>NZ_JAPNKB010000001.1:0-5140000 GCF_026626605.1 Myxococcus sp. MISCRS1 | reverse complement strand
GAAGGTTAAGGGGATTCGTCAGCCGCAAGGCGAAGCGATGATCCGAAGCCCCAGTAAACGGCGGCCGTAACTATAACGGTCCTAAGGTAGCGAAATTCCTTGTCGGGTAAGTTCCGACCTGCACGAATGGAGTAACGACTTCCGCGCTGTCTCGGAGAGGGACTCAGCGAAATTGAAATAGCTGTGCCGATGCAGTTTACCCGCAGCAAGACGGAAAGACCCCGTGAACCTTTACTATAACTTGACAGTGACACTAGGGATTGACTGTGTAGGATAGGTGGGAGCCTTTGAAGCCGGGCCGCTAGGTTCGGTGGAGGCAACGGTGAAATACCACCCTGTTGATTTCTGGTGTCTAACCATGTCCCGTTAGCCGGGATTGGGACACTGTCTGGTGGGTAGTTTGACTGGGGCGGTCGCCTCCCAAAGAGTAACGGAGGCGCGCGATGGTTCCCTCAGCCCGATTGGAAACCGGGCGGCGAGTGCAATGGCATAAGGGAGCTTGACTGCGAGACGGACACGTCGAGCAGGTGCGAAAGCAGGTCATAGTGATCCGGTGGTCCTGAATGGAAGGGCCATCGCTCAACGGATAAAAGGTACTCCGGGGATAACAGGCTTATCTCCCCCAAGAGTTCACATCGACGGGGAGGTTTGGCACCTCGATGTCGGCTCATCGCATCCTGGGGCTGGAGCAGGTCCCAAGGGTTTGGCTGTTCGCCAATTAAAGCGGTACGCGAGCTGGGTTCAAAACGTCGTGAGACAGTTTGGTCCCTATCTGCTGTGGGCGTAGGATACTTGAGAGGCTCTGACCTTAGTACGAGAGGACCGGGTTGGAGGCACCGCTGGTGTACCAGTTGTCTCGCCAGAGGCATCGCTGGGTAGCCATGTGCCGATTGGATAACCGCTGAAAGCATCTAAGCGGGAAACCGACCTCAAGACCAGGTATCCCGGGCGCAAGCCCCTGAAGACCCGTCGAAGACTACGACGTTGATAGGCTGGGTGTGTAAGCGCGGTAACGCGTTGAGCTAACCAGTACTAATTGGTCGAGCGGCTTACTTCCCCCTATCTCTTGCGCGCCCCCTCGAGGGGAGTAAGGGACTCGGGGCCAAGGCCGAGGCTTGAATGCATGCGCATTCACCCGGAAGAAACTTCTTTAAAGCACAGCGAGGCTTGATACTCGCAGAATGCTGCAACTTACCCTTCGTATGCACTGTCTCTATGTTTTCCGGTGGCAATGTCGGAGGGGTCACACCCGTTCCCATCCCGAACACGGAAGTTAAGCCCTCCAGAGCCGATGGTACTCCGCGGGAAACCGCGTGGGAGAGTAGGTCGCTGCCGGATTCTTTTTGAGAAGCCCTCGTCGCCTCGTGCGACGGGGGCTTTTCTTTTTTCCTCACGGCCCTCGACGCGCTTTACCGCGTGGCGAGGAGCTCGGCGAGTCGATCGAAGTTCTGCTCATTGGCTTCCTCGACGAAGCCGCGGACCTTCTCGACCTCCTCCTTCGACTCGAAGCGCATTCGCCAGGTGAGGCGCGTCTTGGGGCCCTCGTCCGCGAAATCGAGACGCATCTCGAAGTGATGTGACTCCTGGAGGTGTCGGAAGACGACCCGCTCCATGGGGACCACCTGCGTGAACTCCTTGTGCATGGTGTATCGGGCTCCATCCGGGCCCTGCATCACGAAGCGCCACTGACCTCCTGGGCGGAGCTCAAACACCTCGAAGGTGTTCGTCGAGCCCTTTGGTCCCCACCACCGCGACAGCTGCTCCGGGTCGCTGAATGCCTGGTACAGCCGGTCCCGGGAGGTGTCGAAGCGCCGAGAGGAGACGATGTCTCGGGACTCCTCGAGAACCCGCCCCAGCCTGTCGAAGTGTTCCGCCGTGCCTCCCTCACGTGAGCGCATCCCATCCTCACCGTCGAGGAAGGTGGCTTGCTCGGTGAACACCATCCTCGTCCCGCCTGTCTTCGTCGCGTGCAACTCCACCGTGGCCAGTGACACGGACAGGTGCTTGTCGCCCACGTGCATGTCGTAGACGTAGACCAGTCGCTCGTCGGGGATGATGGAGTGGTAGCGCGCGGTGAAGACACTCGCGTGGCGCCCCTCGAACTGTCCGTGGAGCAGCTCCGTTCCGCCCACGCGGAAGTCGAGCTCACGCTTCACGAGGCGCCACCGCTCAGGCGGACCGATGAACCACTGGGCCTTCATCTCCACGTCGGCCCAGGCCGCGAAGACCCGGGCAGGAGAGACTTTGTACGTGCGCTCGATGCTGAATGTGCCGTGAACGGCGGGACGTGCCTTCATGAGCTGCCCTTCTTTCGGGGGGAAGGCGTGGGGGACTCGGGGCCATCCAGCAACTCGCCCAAGCGGTCGAAGCGGCGCTCCCACAGGCCGCGCCGCGCGGAAATCCAGTCCTCGGCCACGCGCAGCCCCTCTGGCTGGATGTGACAGGAGCGCACACGCCCGACCTTCTCCGTGCGCACCAGGCCGCTCTCCTCGAGCACCTGGAGGTGCTGAACGACCGCCGCGAGGGTGATGTCGAGCGGCTTCGCCAGGTCGCTGACCGACAACGAGCCCTGACTCAGGCGCTCGACAATGGCTCTCCGCGTGGAGTCACCCAGCGCCTGGAACACCCGGTCTACGGCGCCATGGTTTAGCATGGGCTTAAGTATGCGCTGTGCGCCCTGACTGTCAAGCTGCGGCTTAAGTGTTCGGTGCGGGCTTCAAGCTGCACGGCGACTGCGGAGTCATCGTGCAGGCTGCAATGCGCGCGGCGGCCAGCGTTGCCCAACCCCGCGATAGTCCTACGGATTTGTCAGAGGCTGGGTGGTACGCGCGGTGCTCATTGGATGGGCACCCATGTTGTCCATCGACTCCACTCAGCTGCTTCTCTCCCTGCTCCTCCGGCAGGCCGATGCATCCCTGCCTGCTGCCGACGCCACGGCCAACGACTCGGCGGCGACCCGCTTCCTCTCCCGGGTCCAGCCCGAGGGCGGCGTCGATGTGTACTTCGCCCACAACTTCAACCGCCCCGCGAACAAGGCCAGCTTCCTCCCCGGCACCGGCACGTCCGCCAAGCGCGATGGCGAAGTGTCCATCAACCTGGCCTCGCTGGGGCTGAGCGCCGAGCCCGCTCCCGTGGGCTTCAGGGTGCTCCTGGGCTTCGGAACGGGGGCGGAGGTGGTGCACTCGGCGGAGCCCGAGGGTGTCGCCTCTGGACCTGCTGCGTGGCGCTACGTCCAACAGGCGTCCGTGTCCTTCGCCACGGGGCCGCTGACCCTGGAGGCGGGGCTGTATCCCAGCCACATCGGGCTCGAGTCGTTCCAATCCCAGCTCAACTGGACGTACACCCGCTCGTGGATGGGCGAGTACTCGCCCTATTACCAGACGGGCATCAAGGGGACCTGGGCCTTCGACCCGGCGTGGAGCGCGCAGCTTCAAGTCCTCAATGGCTGGCAGACCGTGGGTGACAACAACCGCGGGCTCGCCGTGGGCACTCAAGTGGCCTACGCGGGCGAGCGCCTCTCCGCGGCCCTCAACACCTTCATCGGCGAGGAGGGCGCCACGGGCGACGAGGGGCTGCGCCTCTTCGCGGACGCGGTGGCGACGTTTCGTGTCCTGCCCTCGCTGTGGCTCGCCGCGACCGCGGATGTGGGGACACAGCGTCTTCCCTCGGGAACTCGCGCGAACTGGTACGCGGCGGGGCTCAATGCCCGGGTGCTGCTCGCGGAGCCCGTGGCGCTCGCCGCGCGTGTCGAGGCCTACCGGGATGCCGATGGCTTGATGACCGGCGTCGCGCAGACCTTGTCGAGCGGGACCGTCACGCTCGAGGTGAAGCCCGCGGAGCAGCTCACCCTCAAGCTGGAGGCACGGCATGACCGCTCGACGGAGGCGGTGTTCGCGGGCCGCGCCACGGCCGATGACGGCTCGCCCGTGCCGAAGGACACCGAGACGCTCGTCGTGCTCGGCGCCACCGCCTTCTTCTGATGTGCCCCCGGAGACCTTCCATGGATTTCGTCCTCGTCCTCGTCACCGTCGGATTCTTCACCCTCGCGCTTGGCTACACCCATGGCTGTGAACGGCTCTGAGCGCACCCTGCCCGCTTTCGTGCACCCCGCCGGATGCTCCCTCGCGCCGTGCACTTCGCTCATGCGCAGCTCCACTCCAAGCCTCACCCGGAGTCCCCACTCATGACCTTCGAATACGCCGCCGGCGCCGTGCTCGCCGTCCTGCTCACCGTCTACCTCGTCTATGCCCTGCTCCGTCCCGAGCGCTTCTGAGGGCCCTCTCCAATGACTCTCATCGGCTGGCTGCAAGTCCTGTTGTTCTTCGCCCTCCTGCTCGCGCTGACGAAGCCGCTGGGTGTCTATCTCTTCCGTGTCTTCGAGTCCGAGGCGCGGCCCCTTCCTCGCGTGCTCGGCCCCTTGGAGCGGGGGTTGTTGCGCCTGAGTGGCGCGAGCGAGCGGCGTGAGCAGACCTGGGTGGAGTACTGCGGGGCCCTGCTGGCCTTCAGCCTGGTGAGCCTGCTCATCCTCTACACCCTCCAGCGGGCGCAACACCTGCTGCCCTTCAATCCCCAGAAGCTCGGCGCCGTGGGGCCCGAGCTCGCCTTCAACACCGCCGCCAGCTTCGTCACCAATACCAACTGGCAGTCGTATGCCGGTGAGTCCACCCTGAGCTACCTCACGCAGATGGCGGGCCTGGCGTGGCAGAACTTCGTCTCCGCCGCCGCGGGGCTCGGAGTGGCGCTGGCGCTCGCTCGCGGCTTCACCCGACGACCGGGGCCCGAGGGCTCGAAGACGCTCGGCAACTTCTGGGTCGACCTGGTGCGCGGCACGCTCTACGTGCTGCTGCCTCTGTGCTTCGTCGTCGCCCTGTTCTTCGTCTCGCAGGGGATGCTGCAGAACCTCGCTCCCTATCACTCGCTGACGACGCTCGAGGGCGGGACGCAGACGCTCGCGATGGGACCGGTGGCCTCGCAGGAGGCCATCAAGATGCTCGGCACCAACGGCGGTGGCTTCTTCAACGCCAACAGCGCCCACCCGTTCGAGAACCCGACGCCGCTCACCAACCTGGTGCAGATGCTGCTTATCTTCGCCATCCCCTCGGCGCTCACCTACACCTACGGGAAGATGACCGGTGACACGAAGCAGGGCTGGGCCCTCTTCGCCGCCATGTCGTTCCTGTTCTTCGTGGGAGTGCTCGCCGCCTACTCCGCCGAGGTCCAGCCCAACGCCGCCGTGTCCGCCGCGCAGGTGGCCCACGTCGGCAACATGGAGGGCAAGGAGGCGCGCTTCGGCACCGCCGCGTCCACGCTCTTCGCCGTCGTCACCACCGATGCATCGTGCGGCGCCGTCAATGCCATGCATGACAGCTTCAATCCACTGGGCGGGCTCGTGCCGCTCGTCAACATGCAGCTGGGCGAGGTCATCTTCGGCGGCGTGGGCGCGGGCCTCTACGGCATCCTCATCATGGTCGTGCTCTCTGTCTTCATCGCCGGACTGATGGTGGGCCGCACCCCCGAGTACCTGGGCAAGAAAATCGAGGCCCGGGAGATGAAGCTCGCGATGCTCTACGTGCTCATCTTCCCGCTGTTCATCCTCGGGCTGTCCGCCGTCGCGGCCGTGCTCCCCCAGGGCGTGTCCTCGCTCAACAACGCGGGACCGCATGGCCTGTCTGAAATCCTCTACGCGTTCACCAGTGGCACGGCCAACAACGGCAGCGCGTTCGCGGGCCTCAACGCGAACACCCCGTTCTGGAACATCTCACTGGGGCTGGCCATGCTCGGCGGGCGCTTCCTGATGATTGTCCCCGCGCTCGCCATCGCCGGCTCCATGGTGGGCAAGAAGGTGGTGCCCGCGGGGCCCGGCACCTTCCCGACGAACGGCGTCCTCTTCACCGGCCTCCTGGTGAGCATCGTCGTCATCGTCGGCGCGCTCACCTTCTTCCCCGCCCTCTCCCTGGGCCCCATCGTCGAGCACTTCCTCGCCGGGGCCGGAAAGGTCTACTGAGCCATGAGCTCCTCGTCCTCGAAGCCCGCGTCACTCTTCGACGCGTCACTGCTCAAGCCCGCGCTGCTCGACAGCCTCAAGAAGCTCCACCCCCGGGATGTGGCCCGAAACCCCGTCATGTTCGTGGTGTGGGCCGGCAGCCTGCTCACCACCGTGCTGGTGGTGAAGGACCTCGTGTCGCCGCGCACCGACGGCGCGCCCCTCTGGTTCACCGTGTCCGTGGCCCTGTGGCTGTGGTTCACCGTCCTCTTCGCCAACTTCGCCGAAGCGGTCGCCGAGGGGCGCGGCAAGGCTCAGGCTGGGGCCCTGCGCAAGATGCGCAAGGACACCACCGCGCGCCGTCTTTCCGAGGGGCGCGAGGAGCGGGTGCCCGCGCCTGACTTGCGCAAGGGCGACCTGGTCGTCTGCGAGGCTGGAGACCTCATCCCGGGCGACGGCGAGGTGGTGGAGGGCATCGCCAGCGTGGATGAGTCCGCCATCACCGGCGAGTCCGCGCCCGTCATCCGTGAGTCCGGCGGTGACCGCTCCGCGGTGACCGGCGGCACCAAGGTGCTGTCGGACCGCATCGTCGTGCGCATCGCCGTCAACCCAGGCGAGTCCTTCCTCGACCGCATGATTGGTCTGGTGGAGGGCGCGGCCCGGCAGAAGACGCCCAATGAAGTCGCGCTGCACATCCTCCTCGTCGGGCTCACGGTGGTGTTCCTGCTGGCGTGCGTGTCGCTGGTGCCGCTCGCGCTCTACTCGGGTGTGCCGCTGTCGGGCACCGCCGTGGTGGCGCTCCTCGTGTGCCTCATCCCCACCACGATTGGCGGACTCCTGAGCGCCATCGGCATCGCCGGGATGGACCGGCTGTTGCGCAAGAACGTCCTCGCCATGAGCGGCCGAGCCGTCGAGGCGGCGGGTGACGTGGACACGCTGCTGCTCGACAAGACGGGCACGATTACACTCGGCAATCGCATGGCCACGGAGCTGCTGCCCATGCCCGGCGTGCGCCTGGAGGAGCTGGCCGAGGCCGCTCAGCTCGCGAGCCTGGCCGATGAGACCCCCGAGGGACGCTCCATCGTCACGCTGGTCAAGGACACCTACAAGCTGCGTCCTCGCGAGCTCCTGGCGCACCAGGCGACGTTCGTTCCCTTCACCGCGCAGACGCGGATGAGCGGGTGTGACCTGGTGGAGCCTCACGCGCGCAGCATCCGCAAGGGCGCGGTGGATGCCATCGTCAAGCATGTGCAGGGGCAGGGCGGCCCGGTGCCTTCCGAGCTGGCGCTGGCCGCGGGACGTATCGGAGACGCGGGCGGGACGCCGCTTGCTGTCGCGGAGGGCTCGCGACTGCTCGGCATCATCCACTTGAAGGACGTGGTGAAGGGCGGCATCCGCGAGCGCTTCGACCGCTTCCGCGCCATGGGCATCCGCACGGTGATGATTACGGGCGACAACCCTCGCACCGCCGCGGCGATTGCCCGTGAGGCCGGCGTGGATGACTTCCTCGCGGAGGCGACTCCCGAGGCCAAGCTCGCGCTCATCCGTACCGAGCAGGCCAAGGGCAAGCTGGTGGCGATGACGGGCGATGGCACCAACGACGCTCCCGCGCTCGCTCAGGCCGATGTCGGCGTGGCGATGAACACCGGCACCCAGGCGGCGAAGGAGGCGGGGAACATGGTCGACCTCGACTCCAATCCGACCAAGCTGCTGGAGGTCGTGGAGGTGGGCAAGCAGCTCCTGATGACTCGGGGCACGTTGACCACGTTCTCCATCGCCAATGACGTGGCGAAGTACTTCGCCATCCTGCCGGCGCTGTTCATGGGTGTGTTCCCCCAGATTGCTCCGCTCAACGTCATGGGGCTGACGTCGCCCTTCAGCGCCATCCTCGCCGCCGTCATCTTCAACGCGCTCATCATCATCGCGCTCATCCCCCTGGCGCTGCGCGGTGTGCGCTACCGGCCGCTCGGCGCGGCGGCGCTCCTGCGGCGCAGCCTGCTCATCTACGGGCTTGGCGGCGTCATCGTTCCCTTCGTCGGTATCAAGGCCCTCGACGTGCTGCTCACGGCCGTCGGTCTCGCTTGAGGACTGGTGTCATCATGGTCTCCACTCTCGTAACCGCGCTTCGTGTTGGTGTCGTCACCCTGGTCCTCACGGGCTTGCTGTATCCCCTCGCTGTCACCGGCGTGGCCTCGCTGCTCTTCCCCGCCGAGGCCCGTGGCTCCCTCGTGAAGGACGAGCAGGGCCGTGTCGTGGGGAGCGCCCTCATCGGTCAGGGGTTCACTCGCGCGGACTACTTCCAGCCGCGCCCCTCGGCCGCCGGGAGTGGCTACGACGCGGCCGCGTCCTCGGGGAGCAACCTGGGGCCCACTTCGCAGAAGCTCCGGGACCGTGTCTTGGCCGAGGCCTCGCGGCTGCGTCGTGAGAATCCGGATGCGCAGGGCGCTGTTCCCGCGGAGTTGGTCACCACGTCCGCGTCCGGGCTGGACCCGCACCTGTCGCCGGAGGCGGTGCGGTGGCAGGTGCCTCGTGTCGCGAAGGCTCGCGGCGTGGCTCCGGAGCGCGTGCTGGCCGTGGTGGGCTCGCATGTGGAGGGGCGCACTTTCGGCGTGCTCGGCGAGCCTCGGGTGAATGTGCTGTTGCTGAACCTCGCGCTGGACCGACAGTTCGGTCGTCCGGCCGTCGAGCCCGGGGTCCCGATGGGTGGCGCGGTGGCTCCATCCGCCACGCCCACCCGGGGCTCGGGCAGCCCGTGAGGGCTGGGTTGTCGTCCGCAGCGTCGAGGACGGTCGACATCATGGCGCTGGAGCCGTCGACGGGAGTTGCTTCGTCGTCGAGAGTCGAGGACGTTCGCCGTCATGGCATTCGAAGGGCGTCGTGTCTCCTTGTCGAATCGAGGTCCTTCGACCTTCATCATGGGCCGGGTCGATGAGCGCTGAGCTGACTCGGCATGTGATTCGTTTGTCGCGCTCCGAGGTTCTCGGATGACCACCCGTCGCTCGCGTGCGGAGGACTTCCTGGAGCTGGTCGAGCGCGGCCGGCGCGGTCGGCTCAAGCTCTACATCGGCTTCGCGGCCGGCGTCGGCAAGACGTACCGAATGCTCGAAGAGGCCCATGCGCTGAAGCGGCGCGGCGTGGACGTGGTGCTCGGCTTCGTGGAGACCCACGGACGCAAGGAGACCGAGGCCCTGGTCGCTGGACTCGAGGCCGTGCCTCGCAAGACGTACTCCTATCGCGACGTCCTCGTCGAGGAGATGGACCTGGAGGCGGTCCTCGCTCGCAAGCCCCAGGTCGCTGTCGTCGACGAGCTGGCTCACACCAACCTCCCCCTGTGCCGACATCGCAAACGCTACCAGGATGTCCAGGCGCTCCTCGACGCGGGCATCAACGTCATCGGCGCCTTCAACGTGCAACACCTCGAGAGCCTCAATGACCTGGTGGAACGCACCACCGGCGTCGTCGTCCGGGAGACGCTGCCCGACAGCTTCCTCAAGGGCGCTGACCAGGTCGTGAACCTGGACCTCGCCGTGGAAGACCTCCACGAACGACTCAAGGCCGGGAAGATCTACGCCGAGGACAAGGTGCCCCATGCCCTGGAGCGCTTCTTCACCGGCGAGAACCTGTCCACCCTTCGCGAGCTCGCCCTCCGCGAGGTCGCCGAGAGCCTGGACCGCGCCACCTCCGGACTGTCCTCCCGCTCCGGCGAAGACGAACCTCGCAAGGGCGCGTCCTGGGGCCGGGTGCTGGTCGCCATGTCCAGCCATCCTCCTCGCGCGGCCACCCTCCTGCGCCGGGGCTCGCGCATGGCCGGTCGGCTGAACACGGACTGGTTCGTCGTCTATGTCGAGACGCCTCGCGAGGCGCCCCACCTCATCGACGCCGAGGCGCAACGCCACCTGCTGGCCAACATCGAGAAGGCTCGCGAGCTGGGCGCCGAGGTGGTTCGTCTTCGCTCGAAGGACCCCGTCGAGGCCATCCTCGACTTCGCCCGCTCCCATGGCGTCGGCCACATCATGGTGGGCCGCTCGCACCAGCCCTGGTGGAAGCGCGCGCTGGGCCGCGCCGCGGATGTGCGGCTGCTCCGTGAAGGCGAGGGCTTCGACATCCATGTCGTCGCCTTCGAGCCCTCCTCCGAGGAGAAACGTCCATGACCCTGCGGATGCGATTGCTGCTGGCGCAGGCGCCCCTCGCGCTCGCGCTCGCGCTGGTGGGCCTGGTCGCCGTCATCACCCTGGCCCGCTTGGGGCGCTCCGGTCAGCGCATCCTCCAGGACAACTACCGCAGCGTCCTGGCCGCCCAGCGGATGACCGAGCAGCTGGAGCGCATGGACAGCGCCGCGCTCTTCATCGTCGCCGGTGAACGCGAACGGGGGCAGTCCCAGCAGGCTTCGCAGCGTCAGGTCCTGGAGGCCGAGCTGCGGCTGCAGGAGGGCAACATCACCGAGCCCGGTGAAGCCGAGTCCACCCGCCGGCTGCGCGCGGGCTGGGAGCGCTATGTGGCAGCTTATGACGCGTTCCTCTCGCTGTCGTCTCCCGAGGCGCAGAAGGCGGCTTACTTCCGGAGCATCGAGCCCGCGTTCCGCGAGGTGAGGGACGCGGCCTCCTCCGTCCTGGCGCTCAATCAGGACGCGATGGTGCACAAGAGCGAGGCGCTGCGTCGACAGAGTGACCGGGTGAACACGCTGATGGTGCTCGCGGTGCTGGTCGCGTTCGCAGTCGGATTGTTCGCCTCCACGTCCCTCACACATCGCGCGCTGCGGCCCGTGTCCGTGCTGTCCCAGGCCGTGCAGCGGCTGGGGCGCGGGGATTACGCCGTGCGCGCCACGGTGGAGGGCTCGGATGAAATCGCGCGGCTGGGCGAGGACTTCAACTCCATGGCCGAGGCGCTCCAGCAGTACCGACAGAGCAGCCTGGGGGAGTTGCTCCAGGCCCAGGCCGCGTCCCAGGCCGCCATCGATAGCCTCCCCGACCCGGTGGTGGTGTTCGGCGCGGATGGCGGGCTGCTCAACGTCAACCGCTCGGCCGAGGACGTGCTCAAGCTGGGGCTCGAAGGCGGCGGGGATGTGCTCGGGCGCGTGGTGCCGGAGGCGCGCGACGTGCTGGAGCGCGTGCGGGGACACGTGCTCGGAGGCAAGGGCGCCTATCAGCCTCGGGGCTACGAAGAGGCGGTGCGTGTGCCGCTCACCGAGGGCGACCGGTGGCTCCTGCCTCGCGCCAGCCCCGTGTACGGTGAGACGGGCGAGGTGGTGGGCGCCACGGTGATTCTCCAGGACGTGACGCGGCTGCGCCGGTTCGATGAATTGAAGAACGACCTGGTGGCCACCGTGGCCCATGAGTTCCGCACGCCC
Source organism: Myxococcus sp. MISCRS1 (assembly GCF_026626605.1). Lineage (NCBI taxonomy): Bacteria > Pseudomonadati > Myxococcota > Myxococcia > Myxococcales > Myxococcaceae > Myxococcus > Myxococcus sp. MISCRS1. The sequence goes on along the minus strand of NZ_JAPNKB010000001.1, from coordinate 5,128,670 downwards.
CTCACATCCCTGCGCATGGCCGTGCACCTGGTGGCCGAGGGCATGGTGGGGCCCGTGACGGAGAAACAGGCGGACCTGCTCTTCGCGGCGCGCGAGGATTGTGAGCGGTTGCAGGGCATCGTCGATGACCTGCTCGATTTGTCTCGCATCCAGGCGGGACAGCTCCGGCTCGAAGTCCGCCGCGTGTCCGCCGAGGAGTTGGTGCAGGCGGCGCTCGACTCGCAGCGCTCGGCGGCGGAGGAGCGTGGGGTGCGGCTGTCCCGGCTCGTGGGGCTGGAGGTGGAGACCGTGGACGTGGACCCGGAGCGGATGGTGCTCGTGCTCGGCAACCTGGTGGGCAATGGCGTGAAGCACACTCCCGCGGGGGGCGAGGTGGAGGTGCGGGTGGCTCGCGATGGCGCGCGCGTCCGCTTCGAGGTGCGCGACACCGGGGAGGGCATCGTCCTGGAGCAACAGGCGCGCATCTTCGAGAAGTTCTATCGCGCGCCTGGGGCTCCCGCGGGCGGCGCGGGGCTCGGGCTGTCCATCGTGAAGGAGATCGTCCAGGCCCATGGCGGAGAGGTGGGCGTCATCAGCGCGCCAGGGCGGGGAAGTACGTTCTGGTTCACCCTGCCGGGGCAGGCCTCGTGAGGTGACGCGCGGTCTTGCCTGGTCCAGCTCCCGAGGCAGGAGGGAACGACGCGGGTGTGTCTGGCCTGCCTCGAGAGCGGAGAGGGGGCCTCGACGGCCCCGTAGGGAGCGCGCGTCCGCCGCTACACCGTGGCGCCGCCCCAGTCCTTCATCTCCTCGCGACGAATCCTCGAGGCCTCTCGGACCAGGTCCTTGCACGACATGCCGAGCTCCTTCTCGGTGACGTTCTTCGCCACCTGCGGAAGGATGTTCTTCTCCTCGTCCGCGACGTGCCGTTTGACGACCTTCTCCAGCGCGTCCACCTTCAGCTTCACCGCGTTCATGTCGTCGCGCATCCGCACGATGTCGCCCAGGAGCTTCGTCATCTCCTGGTGCTCCTCCTCCGCGTGCTGAATCTTCTCGTCGCCCACCACGCGCGTGGCCTTCGGATAGCCCCAGCGCTCCTCGATGGTGCTGTGCAGCATCAGCGCCTCCGCGAGCTGGATGCAGAGCTCCTTGCGGCTCGTGTCGTCCGAGGCGTTGCGGAACGCGAGGAACAGCGCGTCGACTTCGCGGTGCTGCTGAATCAACAGGTCGATGACGTCCACGGGTGCCGTCCTTTCAGTGGGGTCGCTCCTCAACGGTCCGCACCGCTCCGGACCCCGGCAATCACTCGCCACGCCGTGCACGCTCCCTCGTCCCAGCCTTCGCGCGGAGGAGGGCAGGGGAGCGCTCCACTCGGAGCAGAGGGCCTGGCGGCCGCACTCCGAGTCGGGGCCGGACTGGAAATCACGAGGGATGCCCGAATTCTTGAAAACTGACGAAACTTCCGCTGCCCACCCGGGAGAATGGGGGAGCAGGACGCATTTCCCCCACCCCAACCCAGTGAACCCGGCAGGGTCCGTGCCGCTCCGTGAGGCGTGTGCGGACGCCGGACCCCAACCAGGACCCCCCCATGGGAATCGGCAGCATCATCGGTGGCGCGGCGGAGGCCGCCCGGCGAGCAGCGGAAGCGGCGAAGCGCGCGGCGGAGGCGGCGGCGAAGAAGGCCGCGGAGGCGGCGGCGAAGAAGGCCGCGGAGGCGGCGGCGAAGGCGAAGCAGGCGAAGGAGCAGATCGAATCGGTCGCCAAGAACCGCACGCAGGACGTCTTCGAGCGGGGCGAGGGGCTGGTCGAGGGCGCTCGCGACCTGAAGCAGCAGGTGCGCGAGACCACGGGCGATGTCTTCGAGGGCGTGAAGTCCACGGCGGGCAGCGCCCTGCGTGACACCGTGCAGAAGGCGGGCCCCGTGCTCGACACGGCGACGGACATCGCGGCGGGCGGGCTCGACAAGCTGGGGCAGGCCATCCAGGACGCGCCAGCGCCCAACCCGCTGCAGGGCATCACCCAGGACATCGCCGGTGGCGTCCTCCAGGGCGCTGCGGACGTGGTCCGGGACCCGGTGGAGACCGCGGGCGAAATCAAGCAGGCGCTCAGCCTCAACCACCAGGTCGACCAGCTCAAGCCGGGCGAGAGCGTCTCCGTGGGGCTCAACGGTGAGGCGGATGTCTCCGGTGTCGGCGTCACCGCCAAGGGCGACCTGGCCGTCAGCCGCAGCGCCGAGGAGGGCGGTGGCTACACCGTCTCCGTGAGCGGAGAGGTGGGCGCGGGCGTCATCGCGAAGCTGGGCGCGAAGGGCGCGGCGGACGCGAGCGCCAGTGCCTTCGCCACGGCCGGCGCCAAGGTGGAGTTCCAGTTCGACACCGCGGAGGAGGCCAAGCGCGCCACGAAGATCATCGCGGCCTCGGCCGCCACGGCGGGGGCCTCGGCGAGCAACCCGCTGCTCGGCCAGGGGGTGAACCAGGTGCTGGGAGATCCGCTGTCGGACCTCGCGGGCCTGGGCGACAAGGTGAGCGCGGTGGAGCTCCAGCTGGGCGCGGAGGCGAGCGTCTCGGGTGAGCTGGGCATGAAGGGCCTGCCGGAGGTGCTCAGCGCGGGCGCGAGCGCGGGCGTGAGCGCCAATCAGGGCACCACGGCGCGCATCGAGATGGAGAACGGCCAGCCGAAGTCGCTGAAGCTCACGCAGTCGCTGGAGATTTCGGGCAACGCGGGCGCGAGCGCGGGCCTGGGGATTCCGAGCCAGGGCGAGGGTGGCACCAGCGCGTCACTGCCGACGAATGCCTCCGCAGGAGTCCAGGGCTCGCTGAAGGTGGAGCTGGAGCAGAGCATCGACCTGCCCGAGAACTTCAACCCGGCCGACTTCCTCAAGGACCCGAAGGGCACCGCGCGCGAGGTGGGCCAGACGGCCCTCCAGACGCACGAGGCGAAGCTGACGCTCACCGACTCGCGCCAGGGTTCCGCGCAGGCGCTCGGTCTGGGCGGGAGCGCGGGTCGCGAGGTGAAGGCGGAGATCAGCGGCAACCTCCAGGACATCGCGCGCAGCGGTGCGTTCAGCAGCATCGCGAACGGCGACGTGGGCCAGGCGGTGACGCAGCTCCGCGACAAGGTCGACATCAAGGCCACCGTGCAGGACAAGACCACGGTGAACGGTGACATCGGCGTCGGCGTGCACGCGGGCGTGGGCGGTGGCGAGGTGGGGCTCACCACCGAGCGCACCCACGTGGGCGAGGAGCGCGAGCTCAACGCCGCGCAGCTCGCGGAGCTGTACCTCACGCAGCGCTGGTCCGCGGGCATCCCGGGCTGACGCGCAACGCCGGGCGCGAGGGGTGCGCGCGCCCGGTGTCCCGTCTCACGGAAGGCTGGAGGCGCACGGTCGCGCCCGGTGTGGCGTTGGCTCATGCTCGAGCGTCGCCATGGGAGGAGCGAAGCCGGGCGTGGTTTGCGCGTCCGGTGTTCCGTCTGGCGGGATGCTCGACCTGGCGTCGGCTCGTGCTCGGGCGCCTCATATCGCCTCATATGACGGGGACTCGTGCCCCTGGTCACCGCCCCGTGCGAGACCTGTCCATCTTCCGCAAGACACGGGCTGCCCGTGGGCTCAGCTGTCTGCCTTGCCTCCGGATTCGTACTTCTTGCGCTTGCGCCACAGCGTGGACGCGTCGATGCCGAGCACCTTCGCGGCCTCGTCCAGCGTGGGCGCGGAGGCCATGACCCGCAGCGTGTGCTCGCGCTCCACCTCCTCCAGCGTGTGCGGCCCGCCCAGCGCCACCACCGTGCCCGCCGCCGCCGCGATGCGGTCCGGGAACGCCTGCGGCTCCAGGACTCCCGCGGGCCACACGATGAGCGCCCGCTCGATGGCGTTTCTCAGCTCACGCACGTTGCCCGGCCACGGGTACGCGAGCAGCATCTGCTCCGTCGCGGGCGACAGCTCCGGCGTCACCGGCCGCTGCCCCGTCTTCGCGAAGAACGCCACGAAGCGCCTCGCCAACGCGAGCAGGTCCTCGGGCCGCTCACGCAGCGAGGGCAGCTTCACCTCGATGACGTTGAGCCGGTAGAACAGGTCCTCGCGGAACCGTCCCTCCGCCACGTCCTTCTCCAGGTCCCGGTTCGTCGCCGCCACCACCCGCACGTCCGCCTTGCGCGTGCGGCCTTCTCCCAGCCGCTCGAACTGCTTCTCCTGGAGGAAGCGCAAGAGCTGCGCCTGGAGCGACGGGCTCATCTCCGCGATTTCATCCAGGAACAGCGTGCCGCCCTCCGCCTGCTCCACGCGGCCGGGCTGGTCCTTCACCGCTCCCGTGAACGCGCCTCGCACGTGGCCGAACAGCTCGCTCGCCAGGAGCTGCTCCGACAACGTCGGACAGTTCACCGTGACGAAGGGCCTGCGCCTGCGCACGCTCATCGAGTGCAGGGCTCGCGCGAGCACGCCCTTGCCCGTGCCGCTCTCTCCTCGCAGCAGCACCGCCGCGTCGGAGGTCGCCGCTCGCGATACCAGCCCTATCGCCGCGTGCATCACGGGAGAGGAGGTGTCCAGCGTGGCCTCCGGCACCGCCTGCGCGAGCTGTCCCTCGAGGCTCTCCAGCTGCGAGGACAGCGCCCGGTGCTCCCGTGAGCGGTCCAGCACGTGTCTTATCTGCGCGGGCGTGAAGGGCTTGGGCAGATAGTCGCGCGCGCCCCGGCGCACCGCCTCCACCGCCGTGTCGAACGTCGCGTACGCGGTGATGAGCACCACGTCCAGGTTCGGTGACTCCGCGAGCAGGCGGGGCAGCAGGTCCAGGCCACTCGCGGTCCCCAGCTTCAGGTCGACGAACGCCAGGTCCGCGGGCCCCTGGGCGAGCGCCGCCAGCGCCGCCTCCGGCGTGGCCGCCTCTCGCACCTCGCAGTCGAAGCCCTCCAGGCAGACCCGCAGCGTGTGGCGGATGTTGCGCTCGTCGTCCACCACCAACACCCGCATCGGCCGCTCGCCGGAAACCGGGGTCGGCTCCATCCGTGCATCCATGCGTTGATTCTAAGTGCATCGGCCGCGCCCGGCCGTGTCTCGTTGGGGCTCGTGAGTCGTGTCGGGGACTTCCGCGCACCGCACCGTGCGATGCGCAACCCCGGGGCCGCTCCCGTCGTGCAGGCTGCAACCCGGGCCGCCACTTCTTCACATCCGCGACAACGAATCCTGGCGCGTCCCCCCTCATTCCGGTGGAACATGGGGCCATGGGTCCGAACGGGAACGAGGGGGAAGAGGAGAACATCTTCACCCGGGACAGGGCGCCCACCCGCAGCCAGAAGCGCGTCCGCCAGCTGGTGACGCTGGGCATCATCGTGCTGGTGCTCGCCGGGGTGTGGGCCTATCTCCAGGGCGGAGAGAATCGGGCGCTGAACGCCTTGGCTCCCGCTCAGCGCGAGGCGCTCTTCCAGGAGACTCGCGACGACTTCCGCCTCCTGTGCATGGGCGACGCCGGGCCCAAGCTGCTCAATCGCTGTCAGAAGCAGGCGGAGTTCCTCACGCGCTTCTCCGAGTGCGACGAGGCGTGCCACCAGGAGCTCGCGCCCATGCTGCGAAAGGCCGTGCGCTGACGTCGAGCGGGTGGGCCCTTGCGCGATGCATGGCTTCGCGCGCGCCTGCTTGCCGAATGCAAGGGTCCTGGACCTCGGAGATGGGAGCCCTGCTCGGAGGTGGCCTCGTGCCCTGGCGGCACGGGGTTTGCCCCTGGGGAGCCCATGCGTCCCGAGCTCCGTCTGGTCCCTGACTCCACTCCCCAGGCCCCCTCGGCGCCGCCCTCCCTGGCGAGCCCCTGGTGGAGGGACCTGCTCTGCATCCTCGCGCTGGGGGCCTCCCTGGCGCTCGTCGTGGGCTGGTTGGGCTCGGAGCGCCGCGCCGTGCTGTCCCTGGAGCCCGATGAGCGTGCCCTCGTGTTCCAGGAGTCGTGGGACGGCTTCCAGCAGCTGTGCTCGGCGCCGTCTCCGCCCGGCCTGATTCCTCGCTGCCGGGAGCAGGCCCGCTTCCTCCTGCTGTTCCCCGAGTGCCAGGGGACCTGTCAGGAGCAGGCCCGGCTGCACGGTCGGGCCCTTCGCTGACCGCGGTCCGCCAGCGCGGCTCGAACACGCTTCCAGCCCCCGACTCCGGAGCGCCGCGTCCGCGCTGCGGTGGCTCGACGCTCCGGTGAGCTCCTCCCACAGAATTCCGCCCTCGTGCCGGGGCTGGCATGCGTCCCCGACGTCGCGAGCGCCCTGGAGTGTCACGTCCCTCGTGGGCGCCGGGCGCGGTTTGCAGTCATCGCGGTCGGAGCGGAATGACACGGCGCTCGGAGGGAGACCTCGCGTGTCGCGAGGCTCGGTGGCCCTCGAGGTTGTGGTCTGCACGGTGGGGCCGGGCTCGCTCGGGGAAAAGTGGCCGGATTCCGGGCGTCTGGTGGTGGGGGTGGTCGGCACGGTGGATGCGATGGAGGTGCCTCGTGCCGGGCGATGTGCGGCCCGGTCCTTGGGAGGACTTCATGGTGCTGCGTCGATTCGTGAGGTCGATGGTTCGTCGGGAGGCTCGGCGTGAGCCTGGCCTGTTGCTCGGGGAGGCGCCGCTCAAGGCGGTGCGTCTGCTGGGCGCGGAGCGGCTGGCCGAGGCGCGTGGGCGTGCGGAGCATGCCTTGAAGGGGGCTCGGCGGTGCTCGTGCTGCCGAGGGTTGCTGGAGCATCTGCATGACCGGCTCGGCTCCACGTTGTTCCTGGATGATGACCCGGAGCAGCTCGCGCGGGCGTTCGACGCGGAGGAGCGCGATGGGTTCACGGCTCGCGTGCTGGCGGCGTGCATCGTCCTGTCGGGTCGCGAGCGGGTGGCGGCTCCGGCGCTCTGAGGTTCACGGTGGTGGGCCCGGGACTGCTCGGGCCGTGGGAGGTCGTCATGTTGAGGTGGACCGAGTTCCTGGAGGTCGAGGCCATCCGTCCGTCGCTGCGGGCGCGGGAGCGGGTGGGCGTGCTGCACGAGCTGGCGGGGATGATGGCGGATGAGGCGGGAGTGCCCGCTCGCGAGCTCGCCGTGCACCTGCTGGCGCGCGAGCAGCTCGGCTCGACGGCGATGGAGGGCGGCGTGGCGGTGCCGCACTGTCGACATGCTCGCGCTGGACGCATCGTGACGTGTCTGGGCATCCATCGGGGCGGGCTGGCCTTCGGTGAGCCCGAGGATGGACTGGTGCGCATCTACGTGGGCCTGGTGTCGCCGCCGGATACCGGCGGGCTGCACCTCAACGTGCTCTCCCGCATCGCCACGTTGTTGCATGACGTGCGCGTTCGTGACGCGCTGATGGCGGCGGCCTCTCCGGCGGCGGTTCGCGCGCTGCTGGTTCGCGCGGAGGAGGAGGTGCTCCCACTTCGCGGTGAAGTGGCCGTGGCGCGCTGAGTCGTGCCCTCGGAGGCGCGGCTGTTGTTGCTCGCGTGGCAGCGCGGCGCGGGTTCGGGCGTCGCGGGTCCTGGTTCGGGCGCGCCCTGAGAACCTGAGAGGAGCGGGGTGGCTCGGACCTGGTCCGGAAAAACGCGAGAGAAGTGTGTAGTGGGCTCGAAGAATTCGCGGGGAGGGATGCGGATTCGCGAGCGCGGATGCATCTCTGCGCCGACTCGGGCGGTGGCGGCTTGCCCGAGGAGGTGCGGCATGTTGCGGTGGACGGATTTCCTGGAGGTCGACGCTGTCCGCCTGTCGTTGGAGGCGCGAGAGCGGGTGGGCGTGGTGCACGAGCTGGCGGGGCTGATGGCGGCCCGCGCTCGGGTGCCCGCGAAGGAGCTGGCGGAGCACCTGCTGGCGCGCGAGCGACTCGGCTCGACGGCGATGGCGGGGGGCGTGGCGGTGCCGCACTGCCGGCTCGGCGGCGTGCCGCGCATCGTCACGTGCGTGGGGATTCATCCGGAGGGCCTGGACTTCGGCGAGGCCAACGGCGGGCGCGTGCGCGTCTTCGTGGGGATGGTGTCTCCGCCGGACCCCGCGGGCCTGCACCTCAACGTGCTCGCGCGCATCGGCGCGCTCTTGCGCAACGCGAGGCTGCGTGAGGCGCTGCTCACCGCGCCGTCTCCGGCGGCCTTGCGCGCGCTGCTGGTCTGCGTGGAGGACGCGCACGTGAGCCAGCGCTCCGAGGCCGCCGTGGCGCGGTGGTGAGGCGCTCAGTCCTCGCGCGGACTTGTCGAGATAGCGAACAGATGGTGACGGGCCGGCCGATACGCCGGGCCTCCCGACGCGGCGCGTCCTGGTAGCGTCGCCAGCCGTGACGACGACCTCGACCACCTCGCCTCGCTGGCTGTTGTATGGCGCCTCCGGCTACACCGGCCGCCTCATCGCGGAGGAGGCCGTGCGCCGCGGCCACCGCCCCGTGCTGTCCGGCCGCTCCCGCGAGAAGCTCGCGCCCCTGGCGGAGTTGCTCGGCCTGGAGGTCCGCCCCGCGTCGCTCGACGACCCACGCCAACTGGCCGCCGCCATGGACGGCCTGCCGCTCGTGCTCCACGCCGCCGGTCCCTTCGTCCACACCAGCGAGCCCATGCGCCTGGCGTGTCTCGCCGCCGGCACCCACTACCTGGACATCACCGGCGAGATTCCCGTCTTCGAGGACTCCTTCCGCCACGACGCCGACGCCAAGGCCCGGGGCGTCTCGTTCATGTCCGGCGTCGGCTTCGACGTCGTCCCCACCGACTGTCTGGCCCGCTACGTCGGCGAGCAGGTCCCCGGCGCCACCGAGCTCGACATCGCCATCGCCGCCGTCTCCCAGGCCAGCGCCGGCACCACCAAGTCCGCCCTCATCCAAATCCCCGAGGGCGGCAAGGTCCGCCGCAACGGCCGGCTCGAGCCCTACCCCATGGGCCACGGCACCCGCCGCGTGCGCTTCAGCGACCGCGAGCGCTCCGTCATGCCCATCCCCTGGGGTGACCTCTCCACCGCGTTCCACACCACCGGCATCCCCAACATCACGACGTACATGGCCTTCCCCGCCAACAGCGCCCGCGTCCTGCGGTGGACCCACCCCATCCTCCGCCGCGCCCTGAAGCTCGCCCCCGTCCGCGATGGCCTGATGAAGCTCGTCGACGCCCGCGTGAAGGGCCCCGGGGCGGACCTGCGCACGTCCAGCCGCTCGTACGTCTGGGCCCAGGCCCGCGCCCCGGATGGCCGCTCCGCCCAGGCCTGGTTGGAGGTCGCCGAGGGCTACCTCTTCACCGCCCGTTCCTCCGTCCTCGCCGTGGAGGAGCTGCTCGCCCAGCCCACCCCCGGCGCCCTCACCCCCGCGGGTGCCTTCGGCGCCGACTTCGTCCTCCGCGTCGAGGGCTCCCGCCGCTTCGACGCCCTGTGATGATCCACCCAAGTCCCGGGTCCGTTTGACCCCAGACTGGTGGAAAACCGCGCGGGGCCGGTGTGTGTCAATGAGCGGGGGTCCCTTAGCAGCCGGGTCTCAGTTGGCTATCCTGCACTTCGGCGGATCACCGGTCCGTCCGAGCTTCAGGGAGTCCACGGGGCTCCTCGGAAGGATGGCGACATGGACGGGCGCTGCAGGCTCCTCGGGGAGTCGCGCTTCAACTGCCGGAACCTGGCCGGGGCGGACGGGGTGCGTGGAGACTCGGGTGGGACGGAGGCCGTTCGGTGCGCTTGAAGCTGAAGCAGAAGGTGATGCTGTCCCCGGTGGCCGCGGCGGTGCTCCTCGTGGTCCTCGTCGTGGTGGCGCTGGCGGGCGGTCCGACGTGGCTGGTGGTCGTGCTGGCGCTCCTGGCGATGGGGACGACGGCGGGGCACGCGTGGTGGCTGCACCGTGACCTGGCCGAGCCGCTGACGCGATTGTCCGAGGTGGCGCGGCGCATCGCGCATGACGGTGATTTGTCGCAGCCGCTGGAGCTGGGGCGGCAGGACGAGGTGGGCGAGCTGAGCCGGAGCCTGCAGGTGATGGCGGACCGGCTGCGCGACGTGCCGGCGACGCTGAAGTCCGTGGTGGAGGAGCTGTCCTCGGCGGCCACGCGGCTGACGCAGGCGAGCCAGGACCAGGTGAACTTCCTGACGAACCAGTCGCGCAGCCTCACCGAGGCGAGCACCACCATCGCCGAAATCGCGCAGACCTCCAGCATGGCCGCGAGCCGCGCGGAGATGGTGCTCAAGGTGGCCGCGCAGGCGGACCAGTTCAGCTCCTCCGGCCAGCACTCCATCGAGCAGAGCGCCCAGGGCATGCAGCAGATTCGCGAGCGCGTGGGCGCGCTGGTGGGCAGCATCGCGCACCTGAGCGACCAGGCCGTGCACGCCGGTGAAATCATCAGCAGCGTGAAAGATTTGGCGGACCAGTCCAACGTGCTCGCGCTCAACGCCGCCATCGAGGCCGCGCGCGCGGGCGAGGAGGGCCGGGGCTTCGCGGTGGTGGCGCGGGAGATGCGCGCGCTCAGCGGGCAGTCGCTCCAGAGCACCCAGCGCATCGGGAAGATCCTGCTCGAGATCAACCAGGCCATCCGCCAGACGACCTCCATCGCGGAGGGCGACAGCGAGAAGATGGAGCAGAACATCGAGCAGGTGCTGGCCTCGGCGAACTCGCTGAAGGAGATCACCACCGTGGTGCAGGAGAGCAGTCAGGCCGCGCGCCAGATTGTCGCCTCCGTCACCCAGCAGAACGCGGGCATCGCGCAGATGACCGAGGTGATGACGCAGCTGTCCTCGATGATGGCGGACGTGGTGACCTCCACCATGACGGCCGAGGAGGCCGTGACCCAAATCAACGCCACCCTGGGGCGGCTCGAGTCGCTGTCCACGTCGTTCCGCGCGTAGCGCCTGGCGCTCCGGGCGGCCCCCTCGACGAGAGCGAGGTGAGGGCCGCCCGTCGAAGCCGCGTCACTCGCCCTGCATGAGCCCGGTGATGCGCCCGTCCTCGTGGACGGTGATGCGGCGGGCGGCGGGCTCGCGAGGCAGCCCCGGCATGGTGAGGATGTCGCCGGTGAGCGCGACCATGAAGCCCGCGCCCGCGGACAGGCGCACCTCGCGCACGGTGAGCGTGAAGCCGCGCGGCCGGCCCTGCTTCGTCGCGTCGTCGGAGAGTGACAGGTGCGTCTTGGCCATGCACACCGGCAGCTCCGCGCCGCCCAGCTCGCGCACGGTCTCCAGGTCCTTGCGCGCGGAGGCGGTGAAGGCCACGTCGTCCGCGCCGTACACGGTGCGGGCAATCGCGCGGACCTTCTCCTCGGGGGACTGCTTCACGTCGTAGAGGAAGCGCGGGGTGGGTGGAGACGCGTCCGTGCCGTCGAGCATCGCGAGCACCCGGTCCGCCAGCTCCAGCGAGCCCTCGCCGCCGCGCGTGAAGCCGTCACACACTGCCATCTCCACGCCGCGCTCCCGGCCGAAGGCGCGCAGAGCATCCAGCTCCTCCTGCGTGTCCTGGGGGAAGCGGTTGACGCAGATGACCGCGGGCAGGCCGAAGGCGCGCACCGATTCGAGGTGCTTGTCCAGGTGGTCGAAGCCTCGCGCGAGCGCCGCGCCGTCCGGCTCCGCGACGCGGGCGAGCGGGGTGCCGCCGTGGTACTTGAGCGCGCGCAGCGTGGCGACGAGGACGACGCCGCGCGGCCACAGGCCCGTGCTCCGGCACTTGATGTCGAGGAACTTCTCGGCGCCCAGGTCGAAGCCGAAGCCCGCCTCCGTGACGACTTCGTCCGCGTACGCGAGGCCCATGCGCGTGCCCACCACGGAGCTGCACCCGTGGGCGATGTTGCCGAACGGGCCCGCGTGCACGAGCGCGGGGCCGCCCTCGCGCGTCTGGACGAGGTTGGGCATCAGCGCGTCCTTGAGCAGGGCGACCATGGCCGCCGCCGCGTCCACGTCCCTGGCGCGCACGGGCTTGCCGTCCGGTGCGTGGCCCACGACGACGCGGCCCAGGCGCTCCTCCAGGTCCTTGAGGTTCTCGGCCAGGGCGAGGATGGCCATGACCTCGCTGGCGGCGGTGATGTCGAACGCGCCCTCGCGCGGCACGCCGTGCGCCTTGCCGCCCAGGCCCACGATGACGTTGCGCAGGAAGCGGTCGTTCATGTCCAGCGCGCGCCGCCAGCGCACCCGCGTCGAGTCGATGGCCGCCGGCTGGCCGTAGTACACGGCGTTGTCCACCAGCGCGGCGAGCAGGTTGTTGGCGCTGGTGATGGCGTGCAAATCACCCGTGAAGTGCAGGTTGATGTCCGCCGCGGGCTCCAGGCTGGCCTGCCCGCCGCCGGTGCCTCCGCCCTTCACGCCGAAGACGGGGCCGAGGGACGGCTCGCGCAGCGCGGCCACGGCGCGGCGTCCTCGGCGACGCAGGCCCATGGCCAGCGCCACGGACATGGTCGTCTTGCCCTCGCCCGGAGGCGTGGGGTTGATGGCGGAGACGAGCACGAGGCGGCCTTGTCTTCCGCCCTGCTTGCCGAGTGCACCGAGGGAAACCTTGGCGCGGTTCGTGCCCCACGGGTGCACGTCGTCGGGGGACAGGCCCAGTTCGGCGCCCACTTCTGCGATGGGTCTCAGCTTCATGCAGGGGACTCTCGACGCGCGCGGGGCACGGGTCAACCGATGTGGTGTGGGCCCGTCCGGGGCGGGACGGATGTGGGCGCGGGGTGCCGTGCGCGGTGGGACGGATGGGATGGCGCGATGACGTGGCCGTGTGGGGGCGCGTTGGGATGCGCGCCGTGGCACTTGCTCGTGAGGCGCCTGGCGCTGGTGGGCGAGCACCGCGACGCCAGGGTGTCCGCGCGGAGGTGTCTGGGTGTCAGAGCCCTCGCGCAGTGGTTCGCTGGCGGGCCGTGCGCAGGTGCTTTCGCACCATGAGGATGGAGAGCCCCACGCCGGTCGCCAGGACGAGCCAGGGCCAGGCTCCCGCGCTGGCCAGTCGTTGTGTCAGGTCGCCGAGCACGGTGCGCGGGAGTTGGGCCAGGAGCAGGAACGTCGCGGTGGCGAGAACGAAGAGGGCGAAGCCTCGGCGCAGGACTCCAGGGGCCACGCGTCCGGCGAATCTTCCACCGAGCATGCTCCCCACGAGGGCGATGGCGAGGACCTCGCCCGTGAGGCGCCAGGGGAGCTCCGCATGGCCCAGATGGCCGATGAGACCCGCGGCGCACTGGAGCGCGATGACCACCAGCGAGGTGGCGGTGGCCATCGGCGTGGACAGGCCGACCAACGTGAGCGCGGGGACGATGAGGAAGCCGCCTCCCGCGCCCACGAGCCCTGAAAGGATTCCCACGCCCACTCCCTGCGCCACCACTCGCATCACGGAGACGGATGCGCCGCTCGCGATGCTCGCGGGATGTGGCTTCTCGGTGCGCCCCACGGAGGCGGGGAACCCGTTCGCGATGCTCGCGGGACGTGGCTTCTCGGCGTGCTCCATGGACACGGAGGGAGCGCTCTCGATGCTCGCGGGACGGGGCTTCTTGGTGTGCCCCATGGAGACGGAGGATTCGCTCTCGACACTCGTGGGACGACGTTTCTCGGTGGGCTGCTCGTGCTGGTCGGCAGCGAACGAGGTGCTCGGCTCGACTTGTCCGGAGGTCGCTCGTGCTTCCGAGAGGTCGGCCGTGACGTGGCCGCTCGTCACCGGCGTAGGTGCATCCGAGCGCAGCAGCATGGCGACCGAGGCCGCGACCATCACCCCCGCGAAGCACAGCAGCAACATCGTGGGCGACAGGAGCGGGTTGAGCTTTCCTCCCAGGAACGCCCCCGCCATCCCTCCCGCTCCGAACAGGAGCGCCGTGCGCCACCGCACCCGGCCCGCTCGCGCATGCAGCAGCGCGCCGCTCGCGCTCGTGACGCCCACCACCACCAGGGACATGGCGATGGCCGTGCGCGGCTCCACTCCCAGCACGTACACCAGGAGCGGCACCGTGAGGATGGAGCCCCCGCCTCCCAGCAACCCCAGCAACACTCCCACGAGCAACGCGCCCGCCATCCCCACGGCCCACATCATGGACGACTGCCTCCTCCAGGCTTCGCGACCGCGAGCAGGTCCCGGACCTCTCGCAGCGTCTTCTCGAACGCCGCCGCGTCTCCTCGCTCCTTCGGCGGCTCTGCCTGGAGCGCATCCAGCACCGCACCCAGTTCCTCGCGAGAGGGCTCCGGTGGCAGCGACTCCACCGCGGGCACGCGCATCCCCGTGAGCCTCGCGCGCAGGGTGTCTCCCACCTGCCCGAGGTTCGGGAGCGGCTCCGTCGTCAGTCGCACCACCGGCAGCGCATGCGCGTTCCACGCGAGCATCCCGCCCGCCAGGTTCATCACCCGCGTGAAGCCCATCCCCACCAACTGCGTGGCCGCCTTCGCGGACCTCGCACCCGAGCGACAGATGAGCAGCACCTCCGTGTCCCTCGGCCACAACGTCGCCGCCTCGCGCAGGGTGGCGAGCGGCGCCGGATGCACGCCCTCGAGGTGACCCAGAATCCCATCCAGCTCGACGGGCTCGCGCACGTCCACCAGGTGCAGCCCCGGGGACCGCCCGGTCGCGAGCTGCTGGACGTCCACGTCGCGATAGCCCTCCGGCCGGGGAGGGGCGTTGTCGTAGAGGTGACTCAAGCTGCGGCTCCTTCGATTCGAGCAAAAGGGTCCCCGCTCCGCGTCCCTCGGGGGAGGCGGCTGGGGCTCTGGAGGTGCGGGACTGGCGACGTGCCCCAGCGGGCACGGGTCACATCACGCGGACGGTGACTGGGATTCCGCCGGGGCGGTGAGACCGCAGGCGCGATTGGCCGGCACGGCCACGTCCAGCTTGCGCGGCGGCGGAATCTGTCGCGACTTCATGAAGTGCACGAAGTCGTCCCGCGTCCTGCCCGCGAGGCGTGGGTTGTGTCGCTTCTCCTCGCCCACCGAGGACGACGTGAAGCCCGCGTAGTCATGGGCGGGGAACACCTCCGTCGCGTCCGGCAGGACGAACAGCTCGCGGGTGATGGAGTCGTAGAGCTGCCCCGGGTCTCCATTCTGGAAGTCCGTGCGGCCCGTGCCGCGCACCAGCAGCGCGTCCCCCGTGAACAGTCGGCCGTCGCACAGGAAGCTCAGGCTGTCGTCGGTGTGTCCCGGCGTCTCCAGGACGCGCAGCTCCAGCTGGCCCACCCGCACCACGTCGCCGTGCTTGAGCTGCCGGTCGACACAGGGCGCGCCCTTCGCCGACGCCATCACCCGGGCGCCCAGGCGCTCGCGCAACTGCCCGGCGCCGGTGACGTGGTCCGCGTGCACGTGCGTCTCCAACACCACCACCAGCTTCAACCCCAGCTCCTCCATCAGCCGGGTGTCCCGCTCCACCTGCTCCAACACGGGGTCGATGAGCACCGCCTCCCGCGTCGCCGGGTCCGCCAACAGGTAGGTATAGGTCGAGGACTCCGAGTCGAAGAGCTGCCGGAAGAGCATGTCCACTTCCCTCCTGGGTTGGTCGCAGCGCATGTCCAGCGGTACTGCGAGCCGCATGCCAGCGTTGCGGCTCCGAGTGACGGCCCGAGCGCGCCGGTCGTTGCACCCACTTCGGGGAAACAGGTGAAACACCTGGGTGAAACGGCCGCCCTGGATTCGAGGACGGTTGCTCGCTCAGCGCGCAGCTTCGCCCAAGGTCCGCAGGCGGCGCCAGAGTGTCACGCGACTGACGCCGAGCAGGCGCGCGGCCTCGGAGCGATTGCCGCCCGCCCGGGTGAGGGCCGCGCGTACCTGCTCCTCGTCGAGCGTGGCGCCGGTCGTCGCCACGGGGAGGTGGGTGAGCGCCTTCGCCTCGGAGAACTCGGGGGGCAGGTCCACCTCGCGCAGCACCGGGCCCTCGCCGATGACGTAGGCGTACTCCATGACGTTGCGCAGCTCGCGCACGTTGCCGGGCCACCCGTGGGACTCGAGCAGCTTGCGCGCGCCAGGCGCGATTCGCTCCACACGCCGCGTCCCCCGCTGGTGCAGCTCGTCGAGGAAGCGCAGTGCGAGCGGAAGAATGTCGCCCCGACGTTCTCTCAAGTTGGGGAGGAAGATGGGGACGACGCGCAGGCGGTACATGAGGTCCGCGCGGAAGCGGCCGGCCTCGACCTCGCGACGCAGCGCGCGGTGGGTGGCGGCGATGATGCGCACGTCCACGGGGACGGGGGCGCGGCCACCCACGGGGATGACGGTGCGCGTCTCGAGGACTCGCAGCATCTTCGCCTGGAGGTCGAGGGGGAGCTCCGCGACTTCATCGAGGAAGAGCGAGCCGCCGTGCGCGAGCCGGAAGTGCCCCGGGCTGTCTCGCACCGCGCCGGTGAAGGCGCCGCGCACGTGGCCGAAGAGTTCGCTCTCCAGGAGGTTGGGGGGGAGGGCCGCGCAGTTGATGGCTCGGAAGGGGCCCTTGCCGCGAGGGGACAGTTCGTGCAGCGCGTGCGCGATGTGCTCCTTGCCCGTGCCGGACTCGCCTCGCACGAGCACGCTCGATTCGGTGCGCGCGACCTTCTCGACGATGCGGAAGACGCGGCGCAGCTCCGCATCCTGGGTCCACAGGCCGTGGAACACCTCGGCGCCCTCCAGGGCGGGAGGGGAGGTGTCCTGGCGGACGGTGAGCGCCCAGCCGTCCTTGCCGAGCGCTGTCGCGCGGACCCGGATGGTGCCTCCGGCGCGGAGCTTCGTGGTCGTCTCGCGTCCCGTGGTGAGGAGTGCGTCCAGGCGCTCGGCGTCACCCTGGAGGGAGAGCAGCTCCGTGAGGGGTGTGCCCTCGCGCACGGGGGCGCCGAGCTGGGACTCCAGCGCGGAGGTGGCTCCCACGATGCGGCGCTCCGCGTCCACGAGGAGCACGGCGCCCGCGAGCGCGTCGAGCGCGGACAGGGCGAGCCGAGGCGGACGCTGCGGAGGGCGGGACGTGGGCATGCTCCGGGTGCATAGCGCGGAGCGGGTTCGCGGGCACGCCCGTGGTGTCTCACGCCCGCCCGCGCAGCATGCCCTTCCAGTAGAGCTGCGGCAGGCCGTACTTCTTCATCAGCCACATGTCCCGTCGCTCCTGCATCGTGTCGATGAGCGGGAAGCTGGGCGTGGGCTTGCCGTCGTAGTCGAACTCCGCGAGCAGCAGCTTCCCGTAGCCCGTGGTCAGCGGACACGAGGCATACCCATCGTACCTCGCGGTGGGCGCACGGCCCGCCATGACGTCGCGCAGGTTGCGCACGAGCACCGGCGCCTGCTTGCGGATGGCGGCCCCCGTGCGACTCGTGGGCAGGTCCGACGCATCCCCGAGCGCGAAGACGTTCGGGAACACCGGGTGCTGGAGCGTGTGCTTGTCCGCGCGCACCCAGCCACTGCACGCCCCCTCGCGCGAGGTGAGCGGACTGTTCCGGATGAAGTCCGGCGCGCTCTGCGGCGGCGTGACGTGGAGCAGGTCGTAGCCCAGCGTGACGCGTGTCTTCTGCCCGTCCCGCATCGTCTCGAACGTCGCCTCTCGCCGCGCTCCATCCACCGCGACCAGGTCATGTCCGAAGTGCGTCTGGATGCCGTAGCGCTTCACCACGTCCTCCAGCACCCGCGCGAAGGGCTGCACCCCGAAGATGGCCTTCGCCCCCGAGCCGAACACCACCCGCGAGCGCTCCAGGATGCCCGTGCGTCGGAAGTGGTCGGCGGCCAGGTACATGATCTTCTGCGGCGCCCCCGCGCACTTCACCGGCGTGGCCGGATGCGTGAAGAGCGCCGTGCCGCCCTTGAACGCCTGGAGCATCCGCCACGTCTTGGGCGCGAGCCTCACGTCGTAGTTGCTGCTGACGTGCTCGGTCTCCAGCGCGTCGCGCAGACCCCGCACCTTGTCCCAGTCCAGCTGGATGCCCGGCGCCACCACCAGGAAGTCGTAGCCCACGCGCAGGCCGCCGCGCGTACGCACCTCCTGCCGGACGGGGTCCACCTCCTCCGCGGCGTCCTTCAGCCACTTCACGCCCCGGGGGATGAGGTCGGCCTCGTCGCGCACGGTGTCCTCGACGCGCGCCTCGCCCGCGCCCACCAACGTCCAGAGCGGCTGGTAGTAGTGACGCTCGGAGGGCTCCAGGATGGCCACGCCCTTCTGCCCCAGCCTCGTGAGCCGCGCCGCCACGCAGATGCCCGCCGTGCCTCCGCCGATGATGAGCACCCGGTGACGCTCGCTCACGGGTGCCACGTAAGGCATGGGCGTCGTCGCCGGGTCGGTGCAGCCGCAGTCCTCGCTCGCGTCCATCGTGCTCGCTCCCTGCCTGGGTGAAGTCGGCAGGGGGCCTTAGCAGGGCGCATGCCACCATCGTCCCCGAGTGCGGCCCGTGTGTGCGCTGGCGCGCGGCGCTGTTTCACACCGTTTCAGGGTGTTTCATGCAACACGGCCCGGAGGAGCGAGCGCCCTGGAGAGGACGTCCGCTCGACCGGGTCGTGGGGGCTCCCGTCGTTGCGTGCGCTCGGAGCGCTACTTCCCGAAGATGCCGCGCAGGCGCTTCTTGGCTTCCTCTTCCGCGCGCTTCTTCGCCTCGGCCTCCAGGCGCTTCTTCTCCTCCTCGGCCTTGGCCTCCATCTCCTTGCGCTTCGCCTCGGCGTCGGCGCGCAGCTTCTCCTCGCCGCCCTCGATGGCCTGCTGCACCTGCTTGCCGCGCTCACCGCCGATGAGGTTGCCCGCGAGCGAGGACGCTGCCAGCTTCGCCAACGTCGTCACCGCCGGCTTCACGTCCACGCCCGTCACCTCGGGCTTCCACGCCGGACCCGTCAACTTCAGGCCCACCGGGATGTCCGACGGCGGCGTCACCTTGCCCAAGGTCAGCGTCTTCACCGTCGACGGCGTCAGCGCCACCGCGCCCGTGAGGTCCAGCGTGCCGTCCAGCTTGATGCCACCGTCGAAGCTCATCGCCGCCTCCGGCCGCGTCCACGTGATGGGCTTGGACAGCTGCGCGACGCCGTTCTTGATCTGCACGCCGAAGGGCAGGTTCTCGCTGAGCGACGTCACCTCGTTGCTCTTGAGCGCCTTGGAGGCGAAGGGGAGCGCCTTGGCGAGCGGCTCGGAGACGGACGACACCAGGTCCTTGCCCAGGAGCGTGCCGCCCAGGATGTTGCCGCTGATGCCGCCCAGCAGCGTCTCCTTGAGCTTCTCCGGCGTGTAGCCGATGCCCTTCACGTCCACGTTTCCGTTGAACGTGCCCGTCATCACCTTGTGCGGCGTGGCCTGCGCGATGGCGTCCGCCACCTGCACGCCCTCCACCTTCACCTTCGCCTCGAACGGGCGCTGCGGCGCCGCGGGGCCCAGGCGGATGCTCGTCCCGTCAGCGACCACCTTCCCGCCGAACACCCCCGAGGAGAACTTCTCCACGGTGATGAGGTCGTCCGTCATCTTCACCACGCCGGTGACGTTGGTGAGGTCCATCTGCGTGTAGCGCAGCGTGCCCACCGCGAAGCGGAGGTCGCCCCGGTAGCCGTTGAAGCGCGCGGGGTCCTCGGGAGGCAGCTCCGCGGACTCGGGCGCGGGCACCGTGCCGCCGTTGCGCGCCGCCAGCTCCTGCTCGTCGAACAGCAGCGCGTCCGCGTCCAGCTTGTTCGCCTTCACGTCCGCGGAGAACGTCGTCGTCTGCTTCTTGCCCGTGCCCGCCGTCGCGAACGACGCGCTGCCCGTCACCGTGTCCTGGAGGAGGTTCGCCGTCATCTTCGGCACGTCCACCTTCATGCCCACGCCGCCCTTGCCGGGCGCGTACGTGCCCGCCGCGGCCAGCTCCATCCGCTGGCCCGGGGCCTTGTCCACCAGCAGGCCCGGGCGCAGGTCCACGCCGGACAGGTCCGCCTTCGCGTCGAACTTCAGCGCGCCGCCGCTCGCCGCCGCGCCCGTGAGGCTGGCGGTGAGCTTCATGGCGCCGCCCGCGTCCTTGGTGAGCTGCGCGGGCACCCGCAGGCGCACCGGCGTCAGGTCCACCGACACGTTGATGGCCTGCGCGGCCTGTGTCCCGCTGGCGCGCACGTCCAGTCCGATGGGACCGGCAATCATCCCCTGGAGCTGCTTCTTCAGCGGCGGGTAGTACTCGGCGAGCACGGCCGGGTCCAGGTCGCGCCCCACCAGCTCGAAGCCCTCCACCGACGGCGTGTCCGACAGCATGCCCTTCACGCGGCCCTTGCCGGTGATGTTCGCCGGGCCCAGGTCCAGCTTCAGCTTGTCGAGCGACAAGTCCCCCGTGGCCAGGTCTCCGGCGACGTCCGTGTCGAGCACCACGTCCAGCGCCTTGCCACCCTCGGCGCCCGCGAAGCGCAGGCCCAGCGCGGAGATGGCGCCGACCAGCCGCGTGGGGCCCTTGCCACCGGGCACCGCGCCGCCGAGCTCCGCCTTCCAGTCCGCGTCCAGCGTGCCCGCCTGCAGGCCCACGTCGGGCGGCAGGAAGGGACCCAGCGGGGACAGGTCAATCTTCTCCGCCTTGAGCGTCACGCGCTCCGGCGTGGGAATCAGCGTGGGCGGCAGCGGGGCCGCGTGCAGCGAGAGCTTCAGGTTCTGCTTCTCCGCGAGCACCGCCGCGGCCAGGTCCACCACCAGCGGCTTGCCGGCGCGCAGGTCCTTCACCTCGATGTCCAGGTCCTTCACCGCCAGCTCGCGCGCGCCCTGTCCCCCGGCGCGGTCGACGAAGCGGATGGTGCCGTCGGTGAGCGCCGCGCGCTCCACGTGCACGCCGGACAGGTCCGTGGGCTTCGACTCCTCCTCGGGCTTCGGCTCCTCGGGAGGGGACTGCTCCTCCAGGCGCTGGAGCAGGCGCTGCACGTTGGTGGTGCCGTCGGCCAGGCGCACCACGTTGACGGTGAGGCCGGACACCTCGGCGTTCTTCACCTGGATGTCCTTGCCGCTCGAGGAGAGCAGCGGGCCCACGGCCACGCTGACGTCCACCTTGGCGAGCGTCGCGAGCGGCAGGTCCTCGCCCTCCGCGGCGCCGATGGAGACGTCCTCCACCACCGCGCCCACGCTGGGGAAGAGCTGGGTGGAGATGTCGCCGATTTCAATCGGGCGGCCCAGCTTCTGCGAATACGTGGCGGCCTGCTCCCTGGCCGTCTTCAGCAGGATGGCGTCGAGCCGCCAGAGCACCACGAGCACGGCGACGACGAGGAGCGCGAAGACTCCCCCGAGCACGTACGGCCAGCGGCGCTTCTTCTTCACGACGTCGGACATCGCTTGGTTCCTCCTCAGGTGAGCGGCCCCGGGTCTCGGCCCGGCGCGGAGCCTGGGCTCACGTCGGGACGCTTAGCCCAGCCCGGGGCGTGCCGCACGCGTCTGGCGCGGCCACGTATCGGGGTGGCTCGGCGGGGGCCTCATCTCATCCCGGGACGGTGGAGGGGGCTGGAAATGCACGCCGCCAGGGCGCGGGGCCCGTCCGGTCGTCCCGGGGGCGAGAGCGGAGGCGCCAGCCGGCCCTCTGGCGCCTCCTTGCCACCCAACACGCTCCAGGTATCCACGGGCGCGCCGCGAGGGAAGGGGTGTGCTCCCGCTTTCGAGGTGGGCAGAGGTGTTACCGCGAGGCCGCCTCCCAGGTGGTGGGGCTCGTCGAGGCAGGTATGGGGCGCTCACGGGCGGTGCGGACGCTCGTCTCGCGGGCCGGGCCCGCGTTGTGCCCGCCTCCGTGGGGGCCCAGCTTCGACGAAGAGGGGCTGGGGTCGGGCAGGGGCGGGGCGCATGGCACGGAGGTGACGCACATGGCGGGCGCACAGGCGTTTGCGCGGGCGGAGGCACGGCCGGGGCAAGGGATGCGGGCCCGGCCGCGAGAGGCCTTGCCCCTGCGCGGACGGGTGCGTCACCAGTCCTGGATTCCGCCCGTCGTGGGAGCCGCTCTCGGCGCCTGTCTGGCCGTGCTCCTGGTGGAGCCCTCCCCGACCCTCCTGCCCCGCCTGCTGAGTGGCGCGGCCTGGCGGGCCACGGCCGCCGAGGCGCGCGGCATGCTCTCCGCGGTGCTGGGCATCGCGCTGACCTCGCTGAGCATCGTGCTGTCCTTGTCCATGCTCGTGGTGCAGAACGCCGCGGGGCAGTATTCGCCACGTCTATTGCGTCTGTATCTGCATGGCACTGGCATCCGCGTGGTCATCCCGGTGTTCGTGGCCACGAGCGTCTTCTGCCTCGTGGCGGCGCATGAGTTCGGGTTCGTCTCGGGGCTGGAGCGCATGCCGCGACCGGCGCTCGCCCTGGCCATGCTGCTGCTCATCGCCTGCGAGGGGGCGCTCGTCTTCCAGGTGCTCCAGACCTTCCAGCTCATGCGCGTGGAGAACCTGGTCCGGCGGGTGCGTCAGGAGACGCTGACGGTCGCGCGCGAGCTCGAGCGGTTCCGCGAGGGGGACCTGGAGGCGCCACCTCCCGCGCGTGTTCGCGCGGCGGTGGCGATGCCGCTGCGAAGCCCTGGTGACGGCTTCATCGCCGCCGTCGATGCGAAGGCCCTGCTGGAGGTGGCGACGACGAAGCGCTGGGTCATCCATCTGGAGCGCGCCATCGGCGAGCCGGTGATTCGGGGTGAGCAGGTCGGCCAGGTCGAGGTGGAGCCTTCCCGAGGGCCCCCCTCGCGGCGGGAGCTGGTGGAGGCGATGGGCCGCGCCATCCGCCTGGACCACTGGCGGGACGAGGACCGGGACATCGCCCTGGGCGTGCGGCAGCTGGTGGACGTGGCCCTCAAGGCCTTGTCCCCTGGCGTCAATGACCCGTACACCGCCGTCGAGGCGCTGGACCAGCTCACGTTCCTCCTGTGCGAGCTGAGCCCGATGCGCCTGGGGCCCCGGGTGCTGGCGGACGACGCCGGGACGCCGCGCGTGTTCCTGCACGGCCCCACGCTGCGGGACTACCTGGCGTCGGTCGCGGAGCCGCTCCTGCGCTATGGCGCCTCGGAGCCCACCGTGGCGCTGCGGCTCATGCGCCTGGCCGCGGCCGTGGGGCAGCGCGCGCGGGACGCGGAGGACCGGTCCGCGGCGCGCGAGCTGCTGCGCTCCATCCCGACCGTCGCGGAGCGGGCGGCGGGACAGGGCGTCGGGGTGGGCCCGCTGCTTCAGCGGCACGCCGAGGCGCTGGAGCGGGCGCTCGACGGAGGGCCCATGCCACCGCTTCCAGCCATCGGTTTCTGAGCGGGCGCGCGAGGAGTCAGGGATGGCGGCCGAGTTCGGGAGTGGAGAGATTCTGGTCCGGCTGCTCGTGGCCGGGGGGGCCGGCATCGTCCTGGGGCTGCCGTACCGCAAGCGGCCGGGCGGGGTCCGGACGCACTACCTGGTGACGTTGGGCGCCGCCCTCTTCTGCACCTCCGGGGCGAACCTGATGGCGACCCCCGGGGAGGCGCTGCGCATCATCCAGGGCGTGGCCTCCGGCATCGGGTTCGTGGGCGCGGCGAGCGTGCTCAAGCGGGGGAGCGCCATCTTCGGCATCACGACGGCCGCCTCCATCTGGATTGCCGCGGCGGTGGGCTGTGAGGCCGCGCTGGGCAACCCGTTGCTCGCCGCTTGCGTGGCGCCCGGCATCTCCGTGACGAGCTGGCTGGTGGGGCTGCTGGAGATTCGCGTCTTCCACCGCCGCAGAATCATGCGCGAGCTGCGTGGGGAGCAGAAGGAGGACCCGCCGCGCTGAGCCGCCGTCACTTCGGAGGGCCGTGGGACGTGTCGAGCCGCGCGAGGGTGCGACGCAGCTGCTCCAGCCGTCGGCGCTCCGCCTCATCCTCCGAGGAGTCGTGTGCCTCGTCGACGAGCTCGCCCAGGCGGTGGAGCCCATCCCGGATGAGGGCCCACTCCTCCTCCGAGTGGTGGGCCCTGCGGGTGAGGTACTCGATGACGCCGTTGAGCGTCTGCGGCTGGAGGTCCCCGTCGCCCAGGCGGTCCGTCACCCCGGTCCTGTCCAGCAGGGCCTGGGTGGGCGCGAGCACGCGGGACAACATCAGCGTGATGTCGCGCTGGTCGAGCGACTCCTTCAGCTCACCGAGCATGTCCGCGCCGGGCACGTCCAGGTCCGCCGTCACCTCCAGGTCCAGCAGCACCGTGTGCACGGGCGCGCTCGACTGGTTCACGTGCGCGATGACGGCGTCGCGCAGCGCGGTGGCGTTGGCGAAGAAGATGCCCTCGTTCGGCCGGAGTATCAGCAGGCCCGGGACGCGCAAGGGCGCCGGGCGGCGGTGGATGTCGGCGAAGTCCAGGGTGCCCGGGACGCGGCCCAGCTCGCTCAGCCGGGGCTGGCTCGCCCGCCACACGAGGAAGGCCACCGAGAGCCCCACCGACACCATCAACCCGGGGAGCACGTCGAGCACGAGGACGCTCAGCAGCGCGCCCATGGCCAGCAGGAAGTCGGTGCGGCGCAGCGCGAAGAGGCGGCGCATCTGCTTCACGTCCATCATCCCCGCGGTGGCCAGGACCACGATGGCGGCCAGGGTGGCCTCCGGCAGCGTGCGGAACAGGGGCGTGAAGAAGAGCGCCACCAGCGCGAGCAGGGCCGCGGCGAGCAGGCTGGGCATCTGCGTGCGCGCGCCGGCCGCGTCGTTGGCCGCGGACTTCGACAGGCTGCAGCCCACGGAGAGCCCGCGGAAGAGCCCGGCGCCCAGGTTGGCCGCGCCCAGGCCGATGAGCTCCTGGTTCGCGTCCACCTCGTAGCGGTGCTTCGATGCGAGCACACGCGCGGGGCCGATGGCCTCCGCGAAGGTGACCAGCGCGATGCCGCACGCCCCCGGCAGCAGGCCCAGCAGGTCCTTCAAGCCGACGTCGGGAATCGCGGGACCGGAGAGGCCCGAGGGGATGTCGCCCACCACCTTCACGCCGTGGCCCTGGAGTCCCAGCATGCCGATGCACGCGGTGCCCAGCACGAGCACCACGAGGGACGCGGGCAGCCTGGGCACCCAGCGGCCCAGCACGAGCAACAGCCCCAGGCTCACCGCGCCGACGACGAGCGTGAGCGGGTGTGTCTGCGGCAGGTGGGTGACGAGGTCCCAGAGCCGCTCGAAGAAGTTGCCGCTCCCGGCCTGGATGCCGAGCAGCTTGGGCACCTGCTTGATGGCGATGACGAGCGCGAGCCCGAAGACGAAGCCCGTGAGGAGTGAGTCGGAGAAGAACTGGGCGATGCGGCCCAGCTTGAGCACGCCGGCCAGGATGGAGATGACCCCGGCGAGCATCGCGAGCGCGGCCGTCAGCGCGATGAAGCGCGGGGTGCCGCTCTCGGCGAGGCTCGCCACCGTGGACGCGGAGAGCACGGCCACCGTGGCGGAGATGGCGACGACGAGCTGGCGCGACGTGCCCAGCAGGGCGTAGAGCACCAGCGCCACCGGGCCGGCGTAGAAGGCGGCTTGCGGCGGGACGCCCGCCAGCTCCGCGTAGGCCATGGCCTCCGGTATCTGCAGCGCGGTGATGGTGAGCGCCGCCACCAGGTCGCGCTTGAGCGAGCTGGGGCGCCACGCGGGGAGCCAGGCGAGGAAGGGCAGGTGGCGGGCGAGAGGGCGCGCGTGGGAGGTGTGTCGCTGAGGATGCGTGGACATGCGGCGGCCCTCCGGCCCATCGGGTCCCCGCACATTGGAGAGCGCACCCCTCGCGGGCATCGCCCGATGGGACGGGGCGGCCAGGGAGCCGGGTGGGCGCGAGCGCTCAGGTGGCGCGCGCGCCCGGGGATGCGCCGGGCTTGTGGAGCAGCGGGCGGACCGCCGAGAAGACCTGGTCCCGCACCCACCGGTGCGCGGCGTCGTGCTGGAAGCGCTCGTGCCACTGCATGGCGAAGCGGACGCGCGGCAGGGCGATGGGAGGTGGGCAGGTCTCCAGGTCCAGCGCGCGGATGGCGTCAGCGAAGAGCGGCATGGGGACGTTCATCAGCAGGTCCGAGTGGGCCAGCGCCTGGAGTCCGGAGAGGAACGACGGCGCCTCCAGGGCGACGTGCCGCCGCAGCCCCTGGCGCGCGAGCAGCTCCGCCAGGGGGTTGACCCGCTCGCCGCCGACATGGACGACGACGTGCCCATGGGCCAGCCAGCGCGAGAGCGTCAGGCGCTGGCGCAGCGCCGGGTGGCCTCGGCGTCCGACGACGGCGAACCGCGGCTCGGCCAGCAGTCGCGCGTGGGTGGTGGCGTCCGCGAAGTGCGAGGGCGCGAGCGCGAGGCACAGCGGGCCCTCGGCGAGCAGTCGCGGCAGCTCCGGAGACAGGGGCCGCGCGCGCAGGCTCAGCCCCGGGGCCGTCCGCTGGAGGGCGGCGAGGAGGTTCGAGAGCACGGGGACGAACAGGTCCGGCATCACCAGCGTCAGCGCCCCGGTGTACTTCGCCGGGTCGAACTCCGCCGGGAGGCTCACGGCGGCCTCGAGTGCCCGGAGGGCCTCGGTGAGCCGGGGGGCGATGGCCTCCGCGCGCGGCGTGGGCACGAGCCCCGGGCCCGAGCGCACCAGCAAGGGGTCACCCAGCGACTCGCGCAGGCGCCGCAGCCGATGGCTCAGGGAGGACTGGCTGATGCCGAGGCGCCGGGCGGCGCGCGTGACGTGCCGCTCCTCCAGCAGGACCTGCAGCGCGTGGAGGTGCGAGGGGTCGAGGCGGTCGAAGCGCATCATCGAATGATGCCATGATGCTCATGTCGGAGATGAAGCAGCGCGATGGAGCCCCGCGTCGCTAGGTTGCGCGAATGGACTCCAACAAGCGCTCCCGTCTCCAGGTCGGCGAGGTCATCGCCCCCTTCCTCGTCACCACGCTCACCCAGGGCTCGCTGGAGCTCCCGCTGCGGAGCGCCGGCGCGCTCACGCACCTGCAGTTCCGGCGGTTCGCGGGCTGCCCCATCTGCAACCTGCACGTGCGCAGGTTCGCCGCCGCCCGGGAGCGGCTGGAGGCGGAGGGGGTCCACCCGGTGGCGTTCTTCCACTCCACCGAGGCGTCCATGCGCCCCTATCAGGGGGACCTGCCCTTCCCCGTGGTGCCGGACCCGGAGCGTCGTTGGTACCGACACTTCGGGGTGGAGCAGTCCCGGGTCTCAGCGCTCCATCCGCGGGCCATGCTGGCGGCCGTGAAGGGGCTGGCCTCCGTCCCCTCGAATCCCTTCGCGGGGGAAGGCGGGGCCCAGGGGCTGCCCGCGGACTTCCTCCTGGATGCCACGGGGCGGGTGCTCGCCCTCCATCGGGGACGCCACGCGGATGACCACTGGGAGGTGGAGGACGTGCTCGCGCTCGCGCGGACCGCGAGGGGCCAGGAGGCTCGCGCCTCGTGAGGGGCTCACTTCGTCGTCACGACGAGAACGCATCCTGACACGCGAGCGTCCGCCGCACGACGGACCCACGGGCGCGGACACGCAAGGGTGATTCACCACACGGTCAACCGTGACCTCGGGGGCGACGTGGCGGGTTGAGCGCAGGACGGCCTCCGACGTCTGCCCTTGTTTCCGCCTACCCCTTCCGGCGCACAGTGCGGACACTGGGGCCCGTCAATCTCGATGAGAGCCCTCATGCGTATCCGTGTCGCCGTCGTCCTGCTGGCCAGTGTCTGCGCGTGTGCCTCGCGCCCGAAGGAAGGAAGGGATGCGTCCTCCCTCCCCACGCCCTCGCACGCGGCCACCACCGCCTACTCCCACTTCATCCGCGAGTACCTCGACTGGTTCTCCGCCGCCAACCCCGTGCGCGCCACGCGCCTGGGCTTCCACAAGCACGACGCCCACCTGCAGGACGTCTCGCAGGTCGCGCTCGACCGGAAGGCGGAGGCGCTGCGCGGCTGGCTCACCCGGCTGGAGCAGGTGAACTGCTCGGCCCTCACCGGTGACGACGCCGTCGACGGCGTGGTGCTGGAGAACGCCATCCGCGCGGAGCTGCTGGAGCTGGAGGAGGAGCGCGTCTGGCGCCGCAACCCGGGCGCCTACGTGGGGCTCGTCTCCGGTGGACTGTCCAGCCTGTCCTCGCGCGACTTCGCGCCCCTGTCCGAGCGGATGATGGACATGCGCTCGCGCATGAACGACATCCCCCGCGTGCTCGAGGCCGCCAAGGCGAACCTCCAGGACGTGCCCCGCCTGTGGGCCGAGCAGGCCATCCGCGACGCGCGCGGCACCCAGGTGTACCTGCGCGTGGACCTGCCTCGCGCGCTCGAGGCCCAGGGCGCCGACAAGCTGCCCCCCGCCGAGCGCCAGGAGTTCGACGCCGCGCGCGCCAAGGCGCTCGAGCAGATGGAGGCCTTCACCGCGTGGCTGGAGCGGGATTTGCTCCCCCGCGCCACCGGTGACTTCCGCCTGGGCCGCGAGCGGTTCGAGAAGAAGCTGGCCCTGGAGGAGCACATCACGCTGAACGCGGACCAGCTGCGCGACATCAACGAGCGGGCCATCCGCGAGTACCAGGCCTGGGTGGCGCGCGAGACGGCCAAGGTGGACCCGACGAAGTCCCCCGCCGAGGTGATGGCCGCGCTGGTGAAGGACCACCCGCAGGCCGAGGAGCTCATCCCCCTGGCGCGCCAGCAGCTGGTGGAGCTGCAGCGCTTCGTGCGGGAGAAGGACATCCTCACGCTGCCCTCGGACTCGCTGCCGTCCGTGCGCGAGACGCCCCCGTACGAACGGCTGGGCTTCGCGTCCATGGACACGCCGGGCCCCTTCGAGAGCAAGGCCCAGGAGGCCTACTACAACATCACCAACGTGGAGGCGGAGTGGTCCACCGAGGAGAAGGCGCAGCACCTGACGTACTTCAACCGCGCGGGCCTGCTGGGCATCACCGTGCACGAGGCCATGCCCGGCCACTTCGTGCAGCTGCTCTACGGGGCGAAGATTCCCACCGACGTGCGCAAGGTCTTCACCCCCGCCTCCGTGGTGGAGGGCTGGGCCCACTACGCCGAGCAGATGATGGTGGACGAGGGCCTGGGGCAGGGTGACCCGGCGGTGCGCCTGGGCCAGCTGCGCCGCGCGCTCCAGCGTCACGCGCGCTGGTACGCGGCGCTCGCGCTGCACGTGTACAACGAGCCGGTGGAGGCCGTGGCGAAGCGCTACGCGGAGATTGCCTACTTCGAGCCCTTCCCCGCGCTGCGCGAGGTGGAGCGCGGCACCTCCAACCCCACGTACCTGTACTACGCGCTGGGCCGCATGCAGATTCTGAAGCTGCGCGAGGACTACAAGAAGCACCTGGAGGCGAGCGGCAAGAAGTTCGTGCTGAAGGACTTCCACGACCGCTTCCTGCAGCTGGGCCTGCCCGTGTCGCTCGCGCGCAAGGTGCTCATCCCCGGCGACGAGGCGCCGTCGCTGGAGTAGCCGAGCACCCGCGCCCGACGCCTCGCGCGACTACAGCTCGATGACGTCCTCGGGCGTCTGGGGCGTGTCGCGCGAGGACAGGCCCTCGATGGTGAAGCCCCGGGGCGCGCGGATGGACGCCCCGTGGTTGGGGTCCAGGTACATGCGCACCGGGAGCCCCAGCCCGTCGTAGCTCACCTCGAACATCACCAGGTCCGCGTACTCCCGCGAGGGGCCCTCGTCACACGGCCCCAGCCGCTTCCAGGCCACGCGCTGTCCCTGGGGGCCGCGCAGCAGCTCGAAGAAGGCCAGGATGCCCGGGTTGCCCCAGCCCACCCGCACCGGGTCCTCCGCGCGGTAGCCGTAGGTGCCTCCCTCGTCCGGGAAGGTCGCGACGGGCGCGGCCTCCTGCCGGGGGGCCCTCACCACCGAGGGCCTCGACGAGGAACACGCCGAAAGCGCCAGCAACCCGACACACGCGATTCGCAGTGACACCATTGCACCCACCTCCTCCACGCCACCCGCGGCGAAGGTGTGGCCGGTGTCCGGCGCGTGCACGGCCTTCCCCCCGCGTTCCGTCGTCCAGTCGACGCTCCCACGCCCTGGCGGCGGGCCCCCGCCCGCCCGAGCGCCCCGGCCCCGGCGCCCCCTGGTCCTTCCAGAACCGGGCGCCGTCTACTTCCCGCCCTTCGCCTTGTCGCCCTTGGACATGGCGCGCATGAACGTCTCGTCGATACCGTGGATGCGCAGGCGCACCAGCTCCTCCGGCGTGATGTTCGTGTAGCCCGCGTCGCGCAGCTTCTTCACGAAGTCCGCCGTGACGCCGTGGATGCGGAAGTTGACCAGCTCGTCCGACGTGAGCTTCGCGAAGCCCAGTTCGCGCATCTCCTTCACGAAGGCGGGCTTCACGCCGTGGACGCGGAAGTTGACCAGCTCGTCCGGGCCCAAATCCTGGAAGCCCATCCCGCGCATCTCCTTCACGAAGTCCGGCGTGACGCCGTGGATGCGGAAGTTGACCAGCGTGTCGGCCGCGAGGTCCTGGAAGCCCAGCTCGCGCATCTGCCGGGCGAAGTCCGCGCTGACGCCGTGGATGCGCAGCGAGACGATGTTCTCGGGACCCACGTCCTTGAAGCCCAGCTCCTTCATCTCCTTCACGAAGGCGGGCGTGACGCCGTGGATGTTCATGGCGATGAGGTCGTCCCACGAAAGCTTCGCGTAGCCCGCGTCCGCCAGCTCCTTCACCCGCTGCGGCGTGACGCCGTGGATGCGGCCCTGCACCAGCTCATCCAGGTCCAGCTTGTCGTAGCCCAGCCTCGACAGCTCCTTCACGTACTCGGGCGTGATGTCGAAGATGCCCACCATCAGCAGCTTCTCGACGGGGATGTCCTTGTAGCCCGCGGCCCCCAGGTCCTTGATGCGCTGGGTGGTGACGCCCGTGGCGGCGAGCTGGAACTGCTGGTTCGGCGTCAGCGAGGCGTAACCGAGCGAGGCCATGGCCTTGAGATAGGAATCGCTGGAGGTGAAGCGGTAGTGGCCCGCGCCCTCGCCGTCCTGGAAGCTCCCGGTGAAGGCGAACGTGCCCGCCTCGCGCGGCAGGGTGAAGGTGGCCGGGCCGTCACCGGTGGACAGGCCCTGGAAGGAGGCGCGGGACTCGGTGAAGCCCAGCCGCCCCCGTCCCTTCCGCTCGTCCTCGGGGTGGCTCAGGTTGAGGTGGAGCTTGTCGGGGGACTTCTCGTGCGTGGACGCGCTCCACGTCCCGCGCAGTTCGCTCGCGGCGGACGCGGCGCTGGCCACCAGCATGAGGACACACAACAACCACGAGGACGACGCTCGGCGCATGGTGAGGCTCCTTCGATTCGAGGATGGAGCCCTCCCGTCCGGCGCGCGCCCCTCGGGTGGGGCACGCCGCCGTGGGAAGGCGGTGATGAGCGGTGGGGTGTCCGGAGGCCGGAGGGAGAAAGCCCTCCGACCTCGGCGTGACGGTGTGACAGGTGTTACTTCGTGTCGCGCATGCGCCGGATGAACTCGGCGTCCACGCCGCCGGTGCGCAGGCGCACCAGCTCCTCGGGCGTGAGGTTCTTCAGTCCCGCGGCGTTCAGCTCGCGCAGGAAGTCCGGGTTGACGCCCACCGCGCGCAGCTCGGTGAGGACCCGCGGGTCCTTCGTGTCCACGCCCGCCGAGCGCATCTGCTCCAGCCACGCCGGGTTGACGCCCACCGCGCGCAGCTCCTGGAGCTGGTCCGCCGTCAGCTTCGTCAGCCCCGACTTGCCCAGCGCGCTGATGAAGCCCGGGTCCACGCCCACCGCGCGCAGCTCGATGACCTGCTGGAGCGGCAGGCCCGAGTAGCCCGCCTCCTTCAAGCCCTGGACGTACTGCTCACTCACGCCCACGGCGCGCGCGTCCATCACGTCGCGCGGGTTCTTCGTCTCGAAGCCCGCGCCCGAGAGCGCCGCGACGTACTCCGGCGTGACGCCCAGGTGGCGCAGCTCCACCAACATGCCCGCCTCCAGCTTGCGGCCGAAGACCTCGTTCATCCGCTTCACGAACTCGGGGGTGACGCCCGCGTGGCCCATGCCCACCAGGTTGGACACGGTGGGCTCGAGGCCCATCCCGCGCAGCTCCTTCACCCGCTCCGGCGTGACGCCGGCGACCTTCAGCGCCACCAGCTGGTCCACGGAGAGCGGCTGCCCCGCGCCCACCCGGGTGCTCCCGTCGACGTCGTCCTCTCGCTCGAAGTCCACCTTCACCTGCGGCGCGGCCGCGAGCTTCACCTTCGGCGCGAAGTCCACCTTCACGTCCATCGCGGGGAAGGGGGGCGCGAGAGGCGCGGCGGGAGCGGGAGGCGCGGGAGGCGCGGGGAGCATGGCGAGGGTGCGCGGAGGCGTCTGGGCCATCACCAGCGAGGCCAGCGGCGCGGCGACGGCGAGGCCGCTGACGAGCGTGAGCACGGAGGCCCCCGCCACCCAGCGAGAGGAGCAGCGCGACGCGGGCGGGGACACGAGGCGGCGAACGCGCTCGGGCAGCGAGCCGCCCAGGGCGGACATGGCGTGGCTTTCGACGGCGGGCATCACGCGCAGCGTCTCCAGCGCGGTGAGGGCGCGGGCGTAGGAGACCGGGTTGGGGCTCGCGCCCACGGCCACGTCGTCGCAGCAGTGCTCGCGCTCCACGCGGATGAC
Source organism: Myxococcus sp. MISCRS1 (assembly GCF_026626605.1). Taxonomy (NCBI): domain Bacteria; kingdom Pseudomonadati; phylum Myxococcota; class Myxococcia; order Myxococcales; family Myxococcaceae; genus Myxococcus; species Myxococcus sp. MISCRS1. Next base: position 5,096,484 of record NZ_JAPNKB010000001.1, on the reverse strand, counting down.
GTTGGACATCCACCGCACGGCCGGGTGGTAGAAGAACAGCGTCTCCACCACCACCTGCGCCAGGTTCACCGCGAAGTCATGCCGGCGGATGTGGGCCAGCTCATGCGCCAGCACCATCTCCAGCTGCCGCGCGGGCAGTCCGGACAGCGTGGACACGGGCAGCAGCACCACCGGCGACAGCCAGCCCACCGTGGAGGGCACGTCCACCTCCACCGACTGGAGCAGCCGCACCGCGCGCTTCAGGCCCAGCCGGCCCGACAGCGCGTCCAGCCGCTCCTGCCACTCCCGGGGCGCGGGCAGCGCGCGGCGCGCCAGCTGGTGCAGCCGCACCCACTCCGCCGTCAGCCGTCCGGAGCTGAGCCCCACGCCCGCCACCCACGCGAACACCAGCCAGCGCAAGAGCGTGGGGGCGGCCTTGCTCGCGCGCTCCCAGAGCCACGCCAGCGCCGTGGCCGGCGTCGCCTCACGCCAGTCGAAGCCCCGGTCGCGCGCGGCCTCGAGCGCGGGCCGGCTGTCGGCCCGGAGCGCCCGCGACACGCGCTCCATCACCTGCGCCCGCGCCGCCTGGAACGCCGGGGCCGCCTCGCCTCGCCAGGTCGCGGACTGCTCGGCCCGGGCCCGCGTGGCGTGCCGCACGCCCGTGGCCACCGGCAGCGCCACGGCCAGCACCAGCGCGCCGCACGCCAGGGCATAACGCGCGTTCGCCGCGTGACGGCCCACCGTCAACAGCGCCGCCGCCAGCCCCACCGCCACCAGCGCGCCCTGCCAGAGCGAGTGCACCAGCGCCCACCCCAGCGACTCCATCACCAGGCTGCTCATTCGTCCGCTCCTTCCAGGGAATCGAGCAACTGACGCAGCTGCGCCAGCTCCTGGGGGCTCGTCTTGCGCGAGGACAACGCCTGCATGGCCAGCCGCGCCGGAGAGCCACCGAAGGCGCGCTCCACCAGGTCCGTCACCAGCTGCCGCTGCGTGCGCTGCTCGGTCGCCTTCGCCCGGTAGACGTGCGCGCGCTGCGTCTCGTCGCGCTCCACCAGGCCCTTGTCCGTCATGATCTGCATCAGCTTCAGCACCGTCGTGTAGCCCGGGCCCGCGTCCCCTGGCTCGCGCCGCGAGAGGACCTCATGGACCTCCCGCACCGTGCTGTCTCCTCGCTCCCACAGCACCCGCAGGATGGCCAGCTCGCCATCCGTGGGGCGCGGCAGCACCGCCTCGCTCATGACTCCCTCGCTTCGAACATCCACGAGGCCATCATACGAACGGATTCGTAGATGTCAACGAAGGTCTTCGTAGATGCCGCCCGTGGGGTGGGATTCACTCCCGAGGTGTGGGTGACATCAGCGCAAGGGCCGTAGCTTCCCCAGCGGGACGCCTGCCTGCTCCCAGGTTTTACCCACGAGGAGAAGAATCCGTTTTTCCGAGTGGGAAGATTTCTGCCCACGGAGGGAAGCGCGAGGGCCACGCAAGCTTCCCCCGGGTCCAGGCAGGTCGGACTGGGGGGAGGTGGGTGCGTTGCCGTGGATGCGACCTGACAGGTCGGGCGCGTGGCACATCCGGTGAAAAAGGGTCTGCCCGGCGCGGGTCATCGGGGCTCGAGCCGCGAAGCAAAGACGAGGCAGACACATGAAGGCGTTGAGCAGTTGGATGGGGGCGGCTTGTGCCGCGGTGGTGGGGTTCTCTGGAGTGGCCCAGGCGCACGATTTGACGTGCACCAAGCTGGTGAACGGTCAGGCGTCGGTGCAGGCGACGACGTATCCGTTCACCGCGAACTTCAGCTTCCAGGTCAACAACGTGCATCCGACGTTGCCGTCCATCCTGTTGACGGCCACGGACCCGTTGCTGGCGGGTGAGGGGTTCGTCTTCAATCCGCCGCCGCCGGTGGTGATTCCGGTGGGCGCGTCGGTGACGTCGAACTTCAGCGTCACCCTGGACACTGTCGAGGAGTGCCGGGCGCTGGCGCTGCTGGACGGCCTGCCGGACAACAACATCGACAACACGTTCACCGCGGGCTTCGACCTGGGCAGCTCGCTGTGCACCGCGCGCGTCACCTGCGGAGACCCTTCGGGCGAGGTGTGCGAGAACGCGACGCGTGGGCTGGACTTCTGGCGCAACCACATCCCCGCGGTGCAGCAGTGCCTCGCTGGCGGGCCCATTCCGCTGGGCAGCATCGGCATCGTCATCGGCCTGGCGGGCGCCGAGGGCATCCTCTGGGGCAACCCGGACCGCTACCCCATCACCAACCTGCCGCGCAGCCAGCTGGACCGCATCCGCTTCCTGGCCGGGCGTGAGCTGTTCGTCGCCACGTGCAACCAGCGTGTGTTCGGTGGCGTCACCGTCCCAGCCAACCTGCTCGAGCTCATCCTCACCGCGCTGGGTACGGTCAACTGCGCGGACCTGACCAGCCTCACCACGCAGCTGAGCACCTACAACAACTCCTGCACCACGGCGCCGTTCCCGGGCGGGTTCGACCCCGGTCCCTCGACGCCGGAGGCCGCGGAGGCGCTGGGCATCGACCCGACCATTCCCACGGGGCTGTTCTGCATCCCGCCCCTGCCGTGAGCGTCGGCGTCCCAATCCATTCCAGACACATCCGAATCACTGAAAGTCTTTGAGGTATCAAGTCATGAAGAAGTTCCTGATGTCGACCCTGTGGGCCTCGGCCCTGCTGTTCTCCGCCTGCGGCGGGGATGATTCCCGCCAGGTTCCTGGCAATGAAGACCCCGGCGTGGAGACGCCCGTCCCCGGCGGCGAGGACCCCGGCCCCACGCCCGGTGGCGAGGACCCGGGCCCCACGCCCGGCGGTGAGGACCCGGGCCCCACGCCCGGTGGCGAGGACCCCGGCACGCCCTCCACGCAGAGCTTCGAGCTGCGCCTGAAGGGCGAGAGCCTGATGGACTTCACCTCGCTGAAGGTGCCCATCTCCGACGTCACCATCACCGCCGAGGGCAAGCCGGTGAACGTGCAGGTGGTGTCGAACCTGCTGGAGATCGCCGACCCCATCCACGCGCCGCTGGCCGCGCGCTTCACGGTGCCTCCCGGCGTCGACAAGGTGCAGGTCACCGTGTTCTTCAACGCCATGGGTGACTTCGCCCGTCACTCCGCGCAGGCCTCGCAGCTCGACGCCCGCGTGGCGCCCATCACCTTCGAGGCGAAGGTGTCCGACCTGAGGACGCGTGGCCGCGCGGTGCTCCACCTGGATGTGTCGCGCTCCATCGTGGACACCTCCGTGTCGGGCTCCAACGGCCTGGTGGAGACCAGCACGCTGCTGCTGCCCTCCGGCGCGGTGAAGTTCTAGCCGACACGGTAGGGGCGAGGCTCCCGGAGGGCGGCGGCGCGGCGCCCTTCGGTGAGCCCTGACCACGGGCGGGTCCTCCTCGTGGGGTCCCGCCCGTCGCCGTGCTCGGGGACTACTCGGGCTGGGTGCCCTGGCCGTCCTTGCCCTGCCAGAAGCGCTTGGGGTGTCCGTCCCCGCGCGTGCCGTTGGACAGCCGGTCCACCCACGGATAGCGCTGGGCCTCCTCGGCGGTGTAGCCCAGGTTGAAGACGGTGGGGCTCTTGGGCAAATCCCCCGCCTTGGCGTAGTAGGTGCCGAAGAGCCGGTCCCAGAAGTAGTTGGTGATGCCGTAGTTGCCCTGCTCGTTGTGGAAGTGATGCGACAGGTGCAGGCGCTTGATGTCCTTCAGGAAGCCCAGCTTCGGCGTGTAGTTCAGGTGCTGGATGCAGTGGCAGAACTCATAGAAGCACGTAATCACCATGCCCCAGCCCAGCGCCGCCGCCGCGCCCGCCTTGCCGCCGATGAGGTAGCCCAAGGGCGCCATCACCCCGCCCACCGTGGGCAGCACGTTGGCCAGCGCGCCGAACAGCACGCGCAAGTCATTGGGGTCCTGGTGGTGGTCGAAGTGGATGCGCTTCCACGTGGCCGCGGTGAGGGGCGACTTGTAGAGGAAGCGGCTGTGCAGGATGTGCTTGTGCACCAGGAACCAGCCGAGCGGGAACACCACGCTCGCGGCCGCCATGGAGAGCAGCGTGCGCACGGGGCTCTCGAACCACTTCACCGCGTACACCAGGCTGACGATGCCCACGGTGATGTAGGCCAGCACGGCGTAGTAGGTGAAGAACGAATAGACCAGGTCGCCCAGCGTCATCCGGTCGAGGTTGTGCTTCCGGTTCTTCAAGAACGAAAAGGGTGCGCTGACCGCCACGGTATGCCTCGCAGGTGGACGCTGCCCTTGGGGGCAGTGGAGCAGGTGGGCCGCGCCATGCCCGCCGGCCTGGGGCATGCGGCGCCGCTGTGAGTAGCAGGGCCCGGGCGCGCTCGCGCCACAATCATCCGGCCGGCTTTTACGTTTTTCTGCGGCCCAAGAGAAGCACCGCTGCTGTGCGTCCCCCCGGTGGGACGCCTGCCCTCCCGCCCGGGTGGGGGCCGAGTCGGCCGGTGGACTTCCCGGCGGGAAGCGCGCAGCCCATGTTCGACGCAAGGGATCAGCGCGGGGAGGCCCTCATGGCGGAAAAGGCTGGGGAAGACAAGGCGCGAGGGAGCAGGGCTCGGGGACAGGCCGCGGTGACGACGCGGCGCACCCAGCCGATGGAAGGGGAGGACCGGGGCTCGCTCGCCCTACGTCGGCCCACCTCGGAGTACCGCGCGGCGGCCGAGGAGCAGGCGGCGCGGGTGCGCGAGGAAATCGAGGCGGCGCTCCTGGTGGCACGCGACACTCGCGAGGCCATCGAACGTCGCATCGCGGACGAACTGCACGCGCCGCCCGGCAGCTTCCGGGCGCGGGCGCAGCAGCAGAAGCCCAAGCAGCGCCGGACGGCGGCGCGCAAGAAGAAGAGCCAGGCTTCCTGAAGGCGGCGCCTAGCTGTTGAGCCGCGTGGCCGCGCTGGTGGCGGGGCGCGCGGCGTCGTCCACGGGGGCGGGCGGCGTGGCGGACTCCTCGCCCAGGCCCTTGAGCCTGCGCGCCAGCTGCGCGGCCTGCTCCCCCTTGGTGCCCAGCTCGTGGCCCTGCGCGCCGACGAAGGACACGCGGGCGCGCTCCAGCAGCGCCACCTGGGCGTGGAGCTGGGCGAGCAGCCGCTCCTGCTTGCGACCCAGGGCATCCAGGTGGTTGAGCTCCTCGCCCAGCGAGGACGCGGCGAGCTCCAGCTGGCGTCGCGCCACGGTGTCCTGGGTGGCGGCGGCGCGGGCGCGAAGCTCCTTCACCTGCGCGTCCACGTCATGGGCCACCACGGAGTCGAGCTGCGCGGTGAGGCCCGCGTGGGCCTCCGCGAGCGAGAAGCTCTCCGCGGCCATCTTCTCCACCACGCCGAGCAGCTCCTGGCGGCCGGGGCTCGCGGGCAGGCGCAGCGCGGAGCTCTTGCACTGCTGATACAGCCCGAGCGCGCGCGTGGTCAGCTCCTGGGCTTCACCCGAGAGCGTGCCCTGCAGCGTCTTGCCCCGCGCCTCGACGGCGTCGGTGTGCAGCACCAGGTGCGACATCAGCGTGCCGGTGCTCCAGAAGAGCGCCACGCAGGCGTAGCCCACCACCAGCGAGACGAGCGCGGTGTTCCCGAGGAAGTGGGCATCCAGCACCTGCTGCACGTACAGGCCCACCGGGGTGAGCACACCCGCGGCGGCGGCGCTCAGGGCGACGGGGACGGGGGCGCCGGGCTGTTCGCGGCCATGGCCCAGCCACGTCACCAGCGCGGCGGCGATGCAGCCCGCCACGCTCTGGGCCAGGGGCCACGGAGCGGAGAAGAGGAAGGGGAAGACGGGGAGCACGGTGAGGGCCGCGCGCAGCCCCCAGCCGCCACCCTTGGCCGTCCGGGCGGCGGCGAGCGCCGCGCCGAGCACCGCGAAGTAGCCCGGCTCCAGGGTGAGCCGGACGACGGGCTCGAAGGGGGCCCACAGGCGCAGCGCGAGCGCGGCGAAGATGCCCATGCACGCTCCACCCCCCAGCGCGCGCAGGGTGCGGGACTCGAACTCCTCGCGGTGGAGGATCTGCAGGGAGAGGGCCATGGGGCTGCACCGTCCTGACTAGTAGGCGTTGTTCTCGCCGAAGTTCTTCATGGTCTTCTTGTAGAGCTTCAGCGACTCGCGGCGGACCTCGTCGTCACTCGATGCCCCCTCATAGGCTGCCTGGGTCTGGTCCAGCTCCGCAAGCTCCCCCGAGAGCGCGTCCGCGGACGAGCCGAAAAGCTTCCGGGCGTTGCCCAACAGACCCATGGCGGCGCCGCGGTTGCCGCGCTTCATCTCCTCCGCGGCGGCGCGCATCTGCTGGGTTCCCAACGCTCGCACGGCGTGCACGCGCACCTCCCGGTCCAGGTTGGCGCGCACCAGCGAGGCGTCCTGGGTGACGACGGCGGACAGGGCCAGCTTCGTCTCGGCGCGCATGTCGCGGGAGACGTCCATGTAGCGCACGCTGGCCTGGAGCAGCGGGAGCGCGTCGGACGTGGCCTGGGTGTTGAGCGTCAGCTTCACGACGACGCGGATGGACTGCTCGCCAGCCAGGTCGTACAGCGGCACCTTGAGGGTGGTGCCCTCGCGGGTGGAGGGCAGGCCGAGCACCTGCGCGTCGCGGGCGACGGGGGGCAGCTCCAGGCGCAGCTCCACCTGACGGGCGACGGTGCTGGTGGCCTGGTCCAGCTCGCGGGAGAAGACCTCCGCCAGCCGGGCCGAGTCCTCGATGAAGCCGGAGAAGCCGCCGCCCTGCTCGGCCATGCCGCGCATGAGGGAGGCCTGGTAGTCCTCGCCCACGCCGAGCGCGCTGACGGTGATGCCCTCATCGCGCAGCTGGCGCGTCAGGTGGAACAGCTCCGGCTCGGTGACGATGCCGGTGGTGGGCTGGCCGTCGCTCAGGAGGATGGCGCGGCTGACGCGGTACTCGCGCAGGTGGGGGCGCAGGGCGACGGCGGCCTCGGTCAGACCGCCGCTGATGTTGGTGGAGCCGTCATCGCGGATGTTGGCGATGGCGGAGAGCAGCTCCTGGCGGACGGCCTCGGTGACGGGGCGGCTGGGGAGGACCTTCACGTCGGTGCCGTAGTGGATGAGGGCCAGCCGGTCCTCGGCGGTGAGGCGGCGCACCAGCTCCACGGCGGCGCTCCTGGCGTCGGCGAGCTTCTGGCCGCTCATGGAGCCGGAGCGGTCCACGACGAGGGCCAGGTTGACGGGGACGCGGCGGGCGGCGGTGGGGTTGGGGCGGGCCTTGACCTCCAGCCACGCGAAGGCCTCGCTGGGGCCCGTCTGGATGTAGCTGCCGGACAGCTTGCCGGAGAGGACGAGGGCGCCGTCATCCGGCAGGGACATGACGTGCGGCAGCAGGGTGGTGGCGGGGGGCTCGTCGGGCTGGGCCACGGTGTGGCTGGTGTCGGTGACGGGCGGGGCAGGAGGCGCGGGCGGCGGCGGAGGCTTGCCCAGCGAGAGCGCGCCCAGGGCGAGCAATCCGGCGGCGGACAGCAGCAGCAGGGTGCGGTTCATGCGGTTCCTCGGGGTGTGTGGCTTTGGCGGGAGGGACACTCGCCCGTCCGCCCCCCGGACCGCATCGGTCACCGGGAGGAGGGTCCCCCCGATGACCGATAACCCAGACGTCAGACATTGCGGCGCGAGGCATTCCGGGTCGCTGGACACCTCACCGCCCCGCTGGGTTCCCGGAGTCGGCGGATCCGGACCCCGAGGTGTCGCTCGGGGAGGATGGGGCGGATCATCATTTCTTCCCGAGAACCAAGAATCGAAGCAACTGCTCTCCGGGGATTCCGATAATCGGGAAGGTCGGAGCTTCTCCGACCGCGACTTCAGAGGGTCGGGACCGCACTGGGAGCGCGCCCGCCAGGAGAGGAAGACATGTCCACGATTGGCAAGACGGGTTCGCGCACCCCCACCTATGTGAAGCCCGAGCCGAAGGCGGAGACGGCGAAGCAGCCGGCCCAGGCGCAGCGCAACGCGGTGAAGACGGCGGTGGACCAGCGGATGAAGGACGGCTTCGACGCGGCCCCGGCTCGCGCGGGCTCGGCGTCCCGGCCGCAGGTGCTCACCGAGACGCGCACCACGGAGAACGCTCCGCCGAGCCCTGGTGGTGGGCTGGGCAAGGCCATCGCGAAGATCGCGGAGAAGGTGAAGCAGGCCGCGGGTTCGGCCACGGCGCCGCAGGTGAGCACGAACGCGAACGGTCAGACGGTGGTGGACCTGGGCGCGGGGAACAACACCGCGACGGTGACGATGAACAAGAGCGGCGGGCTGGTCATCAAGTCCGGCTCGGACACGGTGACGCTGTCGCCGGAGCAGTCGCGGAACGCCATCATCAACGGCGGCGCGGGCAATGACTCCATCACCGTGGACAAGAACGTCACGGTGGACGTGACGCTGGACGGTGGCGAGGGCAACGACAAGCTGACGGGTGGCGCGGGTCACGACACCATCCGCGGTGGCGCTGGCAACGACACCATCATCGGCGGCACGGGCAACGACTCGGTGTCCGGTGACGACGGCGACGACTACGTGGAGGGTGGCGCGGGCGACGACCTGGTGCAGGGTGGCGCGGGCCGCGATGTGCTCTACGGCCTGGACGGCAACGACTTGCTCAACGGCGGCGAGGGCCGCGACTACATCGACGCGGGCGCGGGCGATGACACGGCCACGGGCGGCGCGGGCGATGACCAGGTCATCGGCGGCCGCGGCGACGACACCCTGTCGGGTGGCGAGGGCAACGACGCGGTGGCGGGCGGCGCGGGCAAGGACACCGTCAGTGGCAACGCCGGCGACGACAAGCTCTACGTCGAGGAGGGCGAGGAGACGGCGGACGCGGCCGAGGGCGAGCGGACCATCGTCGACATGACGGACGCGGACCAGCGCGGCAGCTCGGTGAAGGTGGAGGGCTCGCCGGAGTTCCAGGCGCGCGTGCAGTCGGACCTGGACGCGATGCGCTCGCTGCCGTCGGGTCAGGAGCTGCTGGGCACGCTGGACAAGAGCGGCCGCTCGACGACGATTCGCGAGACGTCCGGTGGCAACACGGCGTCGGGTACCAACTTCAACGATGGCTTCTTCAACGCGGACGGCACGCCGGGCAAGGGCTCGGATGCGTCGGTGAACTACAACACCACGCGCATCTCGCTCGGTGGCGACGAGTGGATGAACCGTCCCCCGATCGTCGGTCTGTTCCACGAGCTGGTGCACGCGTCCGACATCGCGAACGGCACGCTGGCGAACGGCTCGAAGGACGGCGTGCGCAACCTGGAGACCTCGGCGGTGGGGCTGCCCATCGACCTGGACCAGAACCCGGCCACGCCGGACGTGGTGCAGCCGGGCCGCCCGGGTGAGAACGTCCTGCGCGACGAGCTGAACCTGCCCACCCGTCCGCACTACTAAGCCGCGTTTCGATGTGAGCCGCCGATGATGGCGGGGGCCTCCGAGGGCGCCCCGCCTTCGGCGTGGTGCCGACGTGGATTCAGGGCCGCGCGCAGGATGCGCCAGCTCCACGTTAGGGCTCTGCTTGGGCGCGCCTCCAGCGTGGTGTCGACGTGGATTCCGGGCCGCGCGCAGGATGCGCCGGCTCCACGTTAGGGCTCTGCTTGGGCACGCGCTTCCAGCGCCGCATCGACATGGATTCAGGGCTGCGCGCAGGGACTTGCCTGCTCCTGGTTGAGGGCGCGCTCCGCTCGCGCACTCGCCTCAGGGGCCGTGTCGACGCCGATTCAGGGCTGCGCGCAGGGATGCGCCTGCTCCACGAGGGGGCTCTGCTCGAGCACTCGCCTCTCTGGCGCCGCGTCGACGTGAGGCAGGGGGGCGTGTGCTGGGTTGATTCGCACTCCCCTCCGCCAACCCCCTGGAACAACAGGCTCTTTGTGCGACGCGGACGCGTCGCGCGCCAGCGACTCGGTCCCGCGCCCCCCATGGAACGAGTGATCCGCTCCCTGTCCCGAGCCTCGAAGCAACCGGCGTCCTGAGGTCCCGATAATCAAGGAGTTCGGCGTTGGTCCGCCTCACAGGCACGGGCCGCCTCAGGGAGAAGCCGCATGTCCACGATTGGGAAGACCGGTTCGCGCAGCACCTCGTACGTGAAGCCCGAGCCGAAGCAGGAGACGGCGAAGCAGCCGGCCCAGCGCCCCAACGTGGTGAAGACGGCGGTGGACCAGCGGATGCGTGACGGCTTCGACGCGGCCCCGACGCGCGCGAGCACCCCGTCCCGCACCGGTGGCAGCGACTTCGAGGGCGCGCCCCCTCCTGGCCCTGGTGGTGGACTGGGCAAGGCCATCGCGAAGATCGCGGAGAAGGTGAAGCAGGCCGCGGGTTCGGCCACGGCGCCGCAGGTGAGCACGAACGCGAACGGCCAGACGGTGGTGGACCTGGGCGCGGGGAACAACACCGCGACGGTGACGATGAACAAGAGCGGCGGGCTGGTCATCAAGTCCGGCTCGGACACGGTGACGCTGTCGCCGGAGCAGTCGAAGAACGCCATCATCAACGGCGGCGCCGGCAATGACACCATCACGGTGGACCCGAACGTCACCGTCGACGTCACCCTGGACGGCGGCGACGGCAACGACACGCTGAAGGGCGGCGCGGGTCACGACACCATCCGCGGCGGCGCTGGCAACGACACCATCATCGGCGGCACGGGCAACGACTCGGTGTCGGGTGACGACGGCGACGACTACGTGGAGGGTGGCGCGGGCGACGACCTGGTGCAGGGCGGTGCGGGCCGCGATGTGCTCTACGGCCTGGACGGCAACGACTTGCTCAACGGCGGCGAGGGCCGCGACTACATCGACGGTGGCGCGGGTGACGACACGGCCACGGGCGGCGCGGGCGATGACCAGGTCATCGGCGGCCGTGGCAATGACCGGCTGAGCGGCGGTGAAGGCAACGACGCGGTGGCCGGCGGCGAGGGCGCGGACACCGTCAGCGGCGATGCCGGCGACGACAAGCTCTACGTCGAGGAGAGCGAGACCACCGACGGCGCCGCGAGCGAGCGGACCATCGTCGACATGACGGACGCGAGCCAGCGCGGCCGCTCCGTGACGGTGGAGGGCAGCGCGGACTTCCAGGCGCGCACGCAGTCGGACCTGGACGCGATGCGCTCGCTGCCCTCGGGCCAGGACCTGCTGCGCACGCTGGACGACAGCGGCCACTCGACGACCATCAAGGAGACCACCAGCGGCAACTCCGCGTCTCCCGCCAACCGCGATGATGCCTGGTTCAACACGGACGGCACGCCGGGCAAGGGCACCGACGGCACGGTGAACTACAACACCACGCGCACCTCGCTCGGCGGCGAGGAGTGGATGACCCGTCCTCCCATCGTGGCCCTGTTCCACGAGCTGGTGCACGCGTCCGACTACGCCAATGGCACGCTGGCGCGCGGCGAGAAGAACGGCGTCAACAACCGCGAGACGTCCGCGGTGGGCCTGCCCATCGACCTGGACCAGAACCCGGCCACACCGGACGTGGTGCAGCCGGGCCGCCCGGGTGAGAACGTCCTGCGCGACGAGCTGAACCTGCCCACCCGCCCGCGCTACTAGTCCATGCGGACCCTGCTCCAGGCTGGCGCCCTCGGCATGGCGCTGGCCATAATCGTCGGCTGCACGCGGGCGGAGCGCCCGGTGAATGCGGGAGGAAGCGTGGCCCAGGCGGACGTGGTGGAGCTGAAGGTGGAGTCGGTGTCGAGCGGGCCCGAGGGGCTCGCCGTCTCGTACGCGGTGCACAACGGCTCGCCGCGCGAGGTGCTGCTCGTGGACGGCCTGCCGGAGTGGGGGCCCACGGGCTACGTCGGCCTCGCCCCCGAGCGCGCGTACGTGGAGCTCTCCGGTGACGGCGCCGTGCTGCTGCGCGCGCTGGTGCCCGTGCCGGAGAACCTCGACGTGGAGGCGCCCGAGGTCCCCACCGTCAGCGCCCTGGCGCCCGGCGCCACCGTGTCCTCGCGTCTGGTGGTGCCCCTGCCGCTGCGCACGTCGCTGCCCTATCCCCAGGGCACGGAGACCACGCTGGAGCTGTCCGCCGTGCGCGAGCTGCGCCTGCGCGTGGGCTACCTGCCGGACGCCTCCGAGGTGCGGCTGCACGGCACGACGGAAGCGGGCGGGCGCACCTTCCGCACCGCCGAGTATGGCCAGGTGGTGACGCGTCAGCGCCTGCTGGACAGCGGGCCGCTGTCGCTCGACGGCGTGAAGTAGTCCGTCAGGGCGTGCGCCATAGCAGGCACGCCGGCGCGTCGTGTCCCGGCATGGCCAGCACCTGGAACGACGCCTCACGAGGCAGCGCGCGGAAGGCCTCCGACTCCACGGCCTTCCGCACCGCCTCACGCGCGCACTGGAGTGAGCGCACCACCAGCAGCTTCTCGAGCGGAGCGAACACCTCCAGCGCGCGAAGCCCGCGGTCCTCGGCCAGCTCCAGCAGCGCATCGCCCACCGAGCCCAGCCCGAAGCCGCCGCAGGTGTCGAAGTTGGTCGCGCTGGAGTCCAGCGCGTTCTCCGTCGCGGTCTCTTCGTAGTGGTGCTCGACGAGCCCCTGGCCCCACACCTCCTGGGGCACGTAGGGGCTCACGTCGCCGCCCGCCCAGTAAAGCAACAGGCCCGACAGCGGCCGGACGCGGGCGCGGCGCACGCCGTCCAGCGCCTCCCAGACGTACGCCTCCTGCCGCAGGTAGCGAGGCTCGCGGTACATCCCGAAGCTCTTCACCAGCCCCGCCGTCATCACCGCGACGAGCCCCGCGTCCACGGCCTGGGCCTCGGCCACCTGCGCGCTCACCTGCTCGAACCCGTCCGACTCGCGCACCTGTGCGAGCAGCCGCGCGGCGCATGTCTCCAGCTCTCGCAGCTCCTCATCGGTCCACACGCGGCGTCAGGCCTCCGGAGGTCGCAGGCGGACCAGGTCATCCACCACGCGCCGCACGCGCCCCTCGTCGAAGGGCTTCTCCAGGAGGAGATTGGGGATGCTCGCCAGGAACTCGCGGGCACCCGTGGTGAAGGCGCCGCCGGACACGAAGACGAAGCGCCCCTCCAGGCCCGCGTGCGCGCGCCGCACCAGCTCGTACACGTCGCGCCCCGTCAGGTCCGGCATCATCACGTCGCACAGCACCGCGTCCGGCTTCAGCCCCTGCTCGAGCAGCTCCAGCGCCTGTCGCCCGCTGCACGCCACCTCCACCTCGTGGCCGCGCAGGATGCGCTGAAGCACGCGGCCCACGGCGGGCTCGTCGTCCACCACCAGCACGCGTCCCCTCGGCGGACCCACCGGCGCGCCCGAGGGCTCCGGCGACGTGGCCACCGCGCGCGCCTCCGGCTCCGTGGTGGGCAGCACGACGCGGAAGGTGGTGCCCCGGCCCGGCTCGCTCTCCACGGTGATTTCACCGCCCAGCCCGTGGACGATGCTGTGACAGATGGACAGGCCCAGCCCCGTGCCCACGCCCACGGGCTTGGTGGTGAAGAACGGGTCGAAGATGCGGTCGATGACCTCGCGGGCGATTCCCACACCCGTGTCCTGCACCTCCACCACCACGCGCGACAGCCCGTCCCGCCGCGTCGCCAGCCGGATTTCGTGCCGGTGCGCGGAGCCCTCGGGGATGGCCTGCGCGGCGTTCACCACCAGGTTGAGGAACACCTGGCTCAGCTTGCCCTCGTTCGCCATCACCGAGGGGATGTCGCCGTACTCCCGCTTCAGCTGCGCGCGGTGGCGGATTTCATTCGCCGCCATCATCGCCACCGACTCCAGCACCGTGTGCACGTCCAGCGGCGACACGCGCTCCTCGTCCGGACGGGAGAACGTCTTCAGCTGGCGCACAATCTGCCGCACCCGCTCCGCGCCCTCGCAGGCCTCGTGCAGCACCTCGCCCCACTCGGCCAGGTCCGGCTCGCCGCGCAGCCGGGCCTGCAGCGCCGCGGCGCCGTCACCCGGGGGCAGGTTGCGGCGGAACTCGTCCGACAGGAAGCTCAGGTTGGACAGCACGAAGGCCAGCGGGTTGTTGATTTCGTGCGCGATGCCCGCCGCCAGCGTGCCCACCGACGCCAGCCGGTCCGCGAGCGTCAGCCGCGCCTGCAACTGCCGCTGCTCCGTCACGTCGCGCGCGATGGACACCACCGCGGGCTGTCCGTCGAAGCGCAGGGGCAGCGAGACGACCTCCGCCACGCGCGTGCGCCCGTCGCGCCGCACCAGCCGCCGCTCGCCCGTGAGCGCGCCCGCGCGCACCGCCTCCACGCCGCGCATGTCCTTGACGAACTCGGAGAGCTGACGGCCCACGAGCTGCTCGGCCCGCTCGAAGCCCAGCGTGCCCACCAGCGCCGCGTTCGCGTAGACGATGTGCCCGTCCCGCTCGATGGCCGCCGCGTCCGGCACGCCCTCCAACAGCGCGCGGAAGCTCGCCTCGGACAGCCGCAGCGCCTCCTCCGCCTGCCGGCGCTCGGTGATGTCGCGCGCCAGGCCCTCCACCGCCACCATGCGGCCCATGGCGTCCGTCACCGGCACCACCACGTGCTCCAGCCACAGCATGCGGCCGTCCGGGTGCAGGTAGCGCACCGTCACCGGCGCCCCCGCCGACGCGCGCGGCGCCTCGAGCAGCTGCTCCAGCGCGGCGCGGTCCTCCGGGTGCACGCGCCGGTACCACAGGTCCGCGTCGCCGTAGTGCGCCACCGGCCCGTAGCCCAGCTTCGCGTGCGCCACCCGGCTGACGTAGACGAAGCCCCGGGGCGCCTCGCGCCGGTACAGGTACAGCACGTCCGACGCGTTCTCCGCGAGCTGACGGAAGCGTCGCTCACGCTCACGCAGCGCGCGCTCCGACTCGCGCCGCTCCAGCGCGACGGAGATGGCGCCCGCCGCGGCGGACAGCAGGTCCACCTCCAGCCGGTCCCACCGCCGCGCCTCCGAGCAGTTGTCGAAGCCCACGAAGCCCGTCAGCGCCCCCTGCACGCGCAGGGGCAGCACCAGGATGGAGAGGATGCCCTGCGGGTCCAGCAGCGCCCGCTCCACCTCGGGGAAGCTCGCCACCAGGCCCTCGATGACATCGCCCCGCGACAGCGTCGTCTCCCAGCGCTCCAGCACGGGCACCATGGGCACGTTCTGCAGGTCCGGGTTGTCGATTTCCGCGTGCACGCCCGGCGCGCACCACTCCGCGCGCTGGCTGCACATCCGCTCACCGGATGGGCCCGGGTGCAGGTCGAAGACGTAGACGCGGCTGGCCCCCGCGGCGAGCCCCAGCGACGACAGCACGGAGCCGTACAGGTCTCCGCCATCGCGCACCGCGAGCAGCCGCTGCTGCATCTCCACCAGCGCCGTGAGGTAGCGCTCACGCCGCGCCAGCGCCCCGTCCGACGCCTTGCGCTCGGTGATGTCGTTGAGCGTGCCGGACGTGCCCACCAGCTCGCCGTCCTCGCCCACCATCACCCGGCCGAAGACCTCCACCCAGCGGAAGCCTCCATCGCGCGTCAGGTAGCGCACCTCGATGCGCACGTGCTCCACCTCGCGCGTCATCAGCCGGCGCAGGTTCTCCCGACAGGGCGCGTGGTCCTCCGGGTCCACGAAGTCGAGGAACGACTTGCCCAGCGACACGTCCACCGCGTGGCCGGTGATTTCCGTCCACGCGCGGTTGAGGAACGTCCACCGGCCCTGCACGTCCGTCTGGAACACCACCTCCTTCAGGCTGTCGATGACGAGCCGGTAGCGTCGCTCGTGTGGAGTCCAGTCTGGCCTGGGGGGCGGCGTCTGCATGTTGAGGCTCGAGAAGTGGACGGCGCTCATCCGGACGAGGAGTCCGGACGATGTGCAACTATCCAACGATTCAGGATTTCCTGCAGTCCAAGCAAGGGGGCTGGCCTGACCCCGGGGCAGGGATTCGGACCGCGTGCCGTTGGATGTTGTGCGAGGGCGGGGAGTTGTCTTCCTTCAGGCGGGTGGGGATGCCACCATGCCACGAGCGGAAAGTCCCTGAACTCATGTCCTCTGGCCGCGCCCAGCTTTCTTTGATTCATCAGGCGCTCGCGGAACGGGCAGAAGCCCGGTTGAGCGATGCGGCGCTGCGCCTGCTCGTGGAGCAGGCGGGCGAGGCCATGCTGCTGATGGATGCGACGGGCCGCGTGCTCGCCTTCAACTCCGAAGCCGGGTCGCGCTTTCGGATTCCCCCGCCCGAGAGAATCGAGCCTCACGGCAATCTTCCAGGCTGCGTCTGGGTTCGGCTGGACCAGGGTGGTGGGGTGCCCGCGGTGTCACCGCTGTCCCGGGCGCTCGCGGGCGAGGGGGTGCGCGACGAGCGCTGGGGCCTGCGCCGTCCGGACGGCACGCGGGTGGTGCTCGAGGGGAGCGTGTTCCCGGTGGGGCAGGAGCCCGGCGCGAAGCCGGCCGGCGTGCTGCTGCGCGCGCGGGAGGTGATGGAGGAGCCGCGGTTGGACGCGATGCGCGCGGCGCGGCTGCTCGCGGAGGCGGGCGCGCTCCTGGCCGCGGAGCTGGAGAACGAGGAGCGGGTGGAGCCGCTCTTGCGGCTGCTCGTGCCCACGTTGGCGGACGCGGGTGTGTTCTTCCTGGGGGCCGGCGGCGAGGCGGTGCGCGCGGCGGCGGCGGTGCACGCGGAGCCGGAGCGCCACGTCCTGCTGGTGGACATGCTGCGGCGCTACCCGCCGGACCCGCTGGACCCGCGCGGGCTGCCGGCCCTGTTCCTCACCGGGCGCACCGAGCGGGTGGCCGAGCTGTCGGACGCGCACGTGGAGGCCCTCACCCGGGACTCCGAGCACGCGCGGCTGTTCGCGCTCCTCGGGGTGACGCGCTACCTGGGCGTGCCGTTGGTGGCGCGCGGACGCGTCATCGGCGCCCTGGCGCTGTTCCGCTCGGAGGGCGCGCCCGCCTTCGGTGACGAGGAGGAGCGGGTGGCGGAGGAGCTGGCGCGCCGGGCGGCGCTGTCCCTGGACAACGCGCGGCTGTTGCGCGAGGCGCGCGAGGCGGTGCGGCTTCGCGACGAGTTCCTGGGCATCGCCAGCCACGAGCTGAAGACGCCGCTGACGCCGCTGCACCTCAAGGTTCAGCTGCTCCAGAAGCAGGTGGACGTGCTGGCCGCCCACGGCAAGCCCGTGTCCGCCGAGCGCGTCTCCGAGACGCTGGACGTGGTGCAGCGCCAGGTGCGCAAGCTGACCAGCCTGGTCGACAACTTGTTGGACGTGTCGCGCATCACCGCCGGCCGGCTGAAGCTGGAGCTGGAGGAGATGGACCTGGCGAGCGTGGCGGCGGAAATCCTCTACCGCTTCGCGCCGTCCGCGGCCCAGCTCCACTGCTCGCTGGAGATGCACGCGCCGGTGCCGGTGCTGGGGCGGTGGGACCGGCTGCGGCTGGAGCAGGTCGTCACGAACCTGCTGTCCAACGCGCTGAAGTACGGCGCGGGCCAGCCCGTGCGCCTCACGGTGGAGGCGGACGGGCGCACCGCGCGCCTCACCGTGGAGGACGGCGGCATCGGCATCTCCGCGCAGGACCTGCCGCGCATCTTCGAGCGCTTCGAGCGCGCGGTGAGTGACCGGCACTACGGCGGCCTGGGGCTGGGCCTCTACATCACCCGGCAGATTGTGGAGGCGTTCGGCGGCACGGTGAGGGCCACGAGCGCGCTGGGGCAGGGCTCCACCTTCGTGCTGGAGCTGCCCCGGGGCGACATCCCGGACGAGTGGCTGTCCGTGCCGGGCGCGCCCGAGCCTGGGCCCTGAGTCACGCGGCCGCGTCGGACACGGCGGGCGGCGCGACGTTGCGCGGCAGCCGGACGTGGAACGCGCTGCCCTGCTGTGGCCCCGGGCTCTCCGCCCAGATGGTGCCGCCGTGGCGCTCCACGATTTCGCGGCAGATGAACAGGCCCAGGCCCAGGCCGCCGTAGTGGCGCGCGGTGGCGTTGGAAGCGCGCGCGAAGGGACGGAACAGCCCCGCCAGGCTCTCCGGGGGGATGCCGATGCCCTCGTCCTTCACGTGCACGTGGATGCTGTCGGGCGCCTCCTCCAGCGTCACGCGGACCAGGCCCCCCTGGGGCGAGTAGCGCACGGCGTTGCTCACCAGATTGGTGAGCACCTGGTCCAGCCGGGGCGCGTCCCAGTCGCCCTCCACGGGGTGCTCGGGCACGCGCAGCTCGAAGGTGACGCCGCCCTCGCCGCGCAGCTCGAAGCGCTCCATCACCTCGCGCAGCACGGGCAGCAGGTCCACGCGCTGGCGCTCCAGCTCGAAGCGTCCGCCCTGGATGCGCGCGGTGTCGAGCAGGTCATCCACCAGCCGGGCCAGCCGCTCCGTCTGCCGCGCCATGGAGCGCAGCGCCTTGAGCAGCCGCTCGCGCTCCGGGAAGTCGCCGCTCTTCTCCAGCCGCTGGAGCGTCAGGGCCGCGAAGCCCTTGAGCGGCGTGAGGGGCGTGCGCAGCTCGTGGCTCGCCACGCTGAGGAACTCCTCGCGCGCGCGCACCGCTTCCTTCAGCTCCTCCTGCGTGGCGCCGGTGCGGTCCGCCATCTCGTTGAAGCCGCGCGCCAGCTCTCCCAGCTCGTCGTCCTCCTCCACCTCCACGCGGCGGGTGAGGTCGCCGGCGGCCAGGGCGGCGGTGGCCTCGCGCAGCGTGCCCAGCCGGCGGATGACGTCGCGCGCGACGAGCTGCGAGAGCGCCAGGGCCAGCAACACGCCCATCAGCACCAGCCCCACCACGGCCGCGCTCATGCGCGTAATCGCCGCGTACGCCACGCCCAGCTCCTGCGTCACCACGACGCTCCAGGGCGAGCCCTCCACGGGCGCCTCGGCCGCGAGCACGCGCCGGTCCGCCGCGTCGAACGCCTCCAGCACGCCGCCACCGGGCCGCGCCAGCTCCTCCTGCAGCGCCTCCGGCAGGTGCGCGGAGCCCAAGAGCTGGGCGCCCGGCGCGGTGTCCCGGAGGATCTTCTGTCCGCGCCGGTCCAGCACCTGCACGCGGAAGCGGCGCGACGCGGGCGTGGCGGCCTCGCTCAGCCGCTCCAGCGAGAGCAGCCCCACGAGCAGGCCCCGGCGCGCGCCGTGGAGGTCGAGCTGGAAGGGCAGGGCCACGGCCACGAGCGGCTTGTCGGGCGGGCGGGTGAAGGGCAGCGACAGCGGCAGCTCCCCGGGCGCGGGCGCCTCGGGGAACAGCTCCCGCATCTGGAAGCCCCAGCCCTCCAGGCCCTCGGAGGTGGCCAGCACCGTCGCGCGCTCGTCGAGCACCAGCGCGGCGTGGAAGGTGCGCTCGCGCGCGGCGAGGTTGGAGAGGTACGGCCGCAGGGACTCGCGCTCCCCGCTCATGAGCGCGGCGCGGAAACCCGGTGACTCCAGCAACAGGTACAGCGATTCGCGCGAGTCATCCAGGTAGCGCCGGGTGAAGTCCGCCTCGCCCGCCGCCGCGTAGCGCGTGTCGTCGCGCACCTGCTTCTCGATGGCCTTCTGCGCCAGGTACGCGGCCAGGCCCCCCAGCGCGAGCAGCGGCACCAGGCCCGCGAAGGCCAGCCCGCGCAAGAGCTTCCAGCCCACCGTGCGCGGCGCGCGCGGCCGCCAGTTCACCGCCTGCGCGACACACGCGAGCGCCAGCACGGTGTAGACGCTGGCGCCCAGCCACGACGCGCCCCGCGCCAGCGCGTACGCCAGCAGCGAGAAGGGCACCGCGAGCACGCCCATCAGCAGCGCGGGCACGCGCGGGTGCAGCCAGCGCGCGGGCAGGAGCAGCCCCACGCCGCCCGCCGCGAAGAGCAGGCCCACCAGCGGCCGCAGCGGGGCCAGGTGCGCGTAGACGGACAGCGGGAAGCGCTCCGGCACGGACAGCAGCGCCACGCCGAACGCGGTGCCGGTGAGGGCGGCGAGCCCCCGCAGCATGGCGCGCTGGCGCAGGGCGGGAATCCCCTCCAGGAGCAGCCCGACGAACAGCAGCGGGTACAGCACGATGCCCGTGAGGCTGCCGGGCAGCACGTTGAGCACCCACCAGTACAGCGCGATGGCCACGCCCAGGAGCAGGCGTCCGCCCACGTCCAGCCAGCGCGGCGCGCGCGGATACAGCAGGGCGCCCATCAGGGCGATGCTGCCGGTGAGGTACACGACGCCCAGCAGCCGCACGTACGGGTACAGGGGCCGGAACGCGGCCACCCGGAACTCGTAGGGCACGTACGTCATCAGCACGCCGAACAGCAGGCCGATGAGCGCCGCGGGCCAGGTCAGCGGCAGCAGGGTGGCGGAGGCGGGCGCCTGGGGCGTGAGCGCTGTGGGGAGTGGGGACATCTTCCCGGATTCAGGCGTGGCCGGGCCCATGGTTCTAGTGCTCCCTCGCCGAGCGTCGGGGGCCTGACACCCCGGACGACCAGGGCGGGACACCCGGCGTCAGGCGACCTCGAGCACCGTCCACTCGCGCACCTCGCCCGCCAGCGTCACTTCGATGGTGTCTCCCGCCTTGCGGCCCATGAGCGCGCGGCCCACCGGGGATGCGGGGGTGATGACGGACAGGAAGCCGTCGCCGCCGGGGCCCGTCAGCTCCGTGCCCGCGCCCACGGGCAGCACGAAGAAGGTCCGCTCGGCGAAGCCCTCCTCGTCCTCGGTGCTGACGTCCACCAGCGCGCCCAGTCCCACCGGGCCCTGGCGCGAGAAGCGCGGCATGGGGGCCTGGCCGAAGTGCGTCAGCGCCTGGAGCTCCTCCTGCACCCGGCGGGCGCGGTTGGCCTGCCCCGTGGCCAGGCTGCCGAACTCCAACGCCGCGCGGCCGTCCTCCTTCTTCTCCGACTCGGTGGCCAGGCTGCGGGCCGCCTCGCGAGCCTCGGCCTCGGCCCTGTGGGCCAGCCGGTCGCTCTGCTGGAGGCGCTCGGCGAGCTGGAGGAGCAGTGCCTGCTTGTCGAGTGACATGATGGCACAGAACTGTAGCGCGCCTGGGCGCCGGCTCCAGTTTTCCGTCGCCACCGGGCACCCCCTCGCGGGCTCGCGCCGTGTGGGCCGATGCGACATCCCGTGCACCTGGGCGTTCTTCCTCGTGGCAAGCCCGTACACGGCGCCGGCCCCCCACCCACCGGGAAGGACGCGACAGATGGAGAACGAGGAGCTGCGGGGGCACATCCGCGAAGTCGCCCGGGAGGTGCTGGGCGAGGCGCTCTCGCTGGGCGTCACCACCTGGCACGCGCCGCCTCGGGGCTACGTCAACGTCGACGAAGTCGACCCGGACACGGGACAGGTCGCCTTCCGCACCCTGACGTCGACGCTGGGCGAGGTGCACCTGCGGCTGTGGGCGAAGCAGCAAGGCCTGCTCGAGGAGGTCGAGGCGCTGGCGAAGCGGCTCAGGGCGCTCGCCCCGCGTCCTCCGTCGGACCAGGAGCAGTGGGAGCTGCGGGTGCTCGCGCTGGCGCAGGAGGTCCTGGAGCCCGCGGGGCACGACGCCGTGGTCGAGTGGCGGGGGGACGGCCATCTGGAGGTGGGCGTGCACACCTTCGACAGGCGCGAGTGGCGCTTCCAGCTCGAGACGCTGGCGACCACGCGCGGGGATGTCCCGGAGCCGGGATGCGCGCGGCGATTGGGGCTGGAGGCCCAGGCCCTGGCGCTGGCGGCGAAGCTGGGGGCGCTGGGATTCCAGGCGATGAGGGACCCGGAGCCCGAGGACGAGGCCGCGCGGGTGCCGGGCGTGGTGGAGGCGGTGCTCGAGCAGTTCGAGTACGGCCACCACCCGTTGAACAGCCTCTTCGACTACCTGGGCATGCCGGACTGGGATGAAATTGACGACGACCGGCTGCGGCGTCGGGTGTTGGAGCAGGTCTGCGCGCACGTGCGGGCGCGCGCCGAGGAGGAGGAGAAGACCTGGCCGGACGTCATCCCCGCGGACCGGCTGGAGGCGGCGTTCGACGTGCTGCGCGCGCGGGGCTTCGTGGCGGAGATGTCCGCGTCCACCACGATGAGCGGCGGGTGGGAGGTGTCACGCGAGCTGGCGGACCTGCGCCGGGAGCAGGGCGAGACGATTGTCGGCACGGTGTTCTTCGACCAGCAGGACGCGGCCTCCGCGATGGAGGGCCACCCGCTGCACCTGGCCTATGGGCTCGTCAACGACGCGGAGGACGACGCGCGCGAGGACGAGCGCACCGAGGCGGAGGACGCGAAGGTGAGCGAGGACGCGGCGGCGGTGGGGCGCACCATCGTCGAGGTCCTGCGCGAGCACGGCTTCACGCCGGAGTGGAGCGGCGACGCCAGCAGCCGAATCACCCTGAAGCCGGCCTTCGTCTGGCGGCGTCGGCGCGCGCGGGTGGACACCACCGAGACGTGGTCCTTGGGTGAAGGCAACCGCATCCTGGCGCTGCTGGTGGAGTTCCTGCCCAGGCTGCGCGCGTTCGAGTTCTTCCCCGGGGACGGCGTGGAGGTGCACGAGCTGCGCTCGGACAGCCTGCGCGAGCTCACCCTTTGCTACGACCGGGAGGAGGCCGCGAAGGACGCGCTCGCCACGGTGGTGGCCCAGGCGCGCGAGCGCTTCCCCGCGCTCCAGTCGCTCACGGTGAGGGCGGGCGGCTTCGAGGAGACGGTGGAGCTCTGAGCCGGGGGATGTGCCTTGAAGGGAACAGGACCCGCGCGACGAGCGAGCCCTGCCCCGGGCAAGTAGGGCATGCTGTCGCCCATGACGCCCCAGGAACTGTCACAGAAGGCCCGGCAGCTCGTCGCCGATGGCGCGGTGCTGCTGGACGTGCGCACCCCTCAGGAGTTCCAGCAGGGACACCCCGAGGCCGCTCGCAACATCCCCGTGCAGGAGCTGCCCCAGCGCGTCAAGGAGGTCGGCCCGCCCGGCACCCCCGTGGTGGTGTACTGCGCCGCCGGAGGCCGCAGCGCGGTGGCCACACAAATTTTGCGCGCCAATGGTTTCCCGGACGTCTTCGACCTGCGCTCGGTGAACAACTGGTGACCGCGGGGCCGTGCGAGGCCTGGGCCCCGCGCGACGCGTGACAAGGCGGGCGGCATGGAGCAGCGTGCCGTCGCTCCCGTCATGAACCGCACCGCTGGTTTCCTCATCGTGGCCCTGTCCGGTGCGTGCTTCGGCGCGCTCGGGCTCTTCGGGCGCCTGGCCTACGCGGCCGGCGCGGACGTCTCCACGCTGCTGTTCCTGCGCTTCACGCTGGCGGGCTCGGTGCTCGGCGCGGTGATGGTGGCGATGCGCCAACCGCTGCCCAAGGGGCGCCTGCTGGTGTCGCTCATCCTGCTGGGCGCGGTGGGCTACGTGAGCGAGGCGGGCGTGTACTTCGCCGCGCTCCAGCACGCGCCCGCGGGGCTGGTGGCGCTGCTCTTGTACTCGTTCCCGGCGCTGGTGGCCCTGCTCCAGGTGTTCGTCTTCCGCGAGAAGCTGGGGCGCATCAAGTGGGTGGCGGTGGTGCTGGCCCTGTGCGGCACGGGGCTCACGGCGGACCTGAGCCAGGGTGGGGTGACGCCGCTGGGGGTGACGCTGGGGCTGTTGTCCGCGCTGCTGTATGCCGTGTACGTCGTCACCAGCGCGCGCGTGGCGGGCCGCGCGGGGCCGCTGGTCTCCAGCACCGTCATCCTGATGTCCGCGGGGCTCACCTTCGGACTGGCGACGCTGGTGAAGGGGCCGTCCTTCCCCACGACGACGCTGGGCTGGGCCGCGGTGGTAGGCCTGTCGCTCATCTCCACCGTGGCCGCCGTGTTCCTCTTCTTCCTGGGCATGGCGCGCATCGGCCCGGTGAACACGTCGCTGGTGTCCAACATGGAGCCGCTGACGGCGGTGGTGCTGAGCGCGCTCTTCCTGAACGAGCGGCTCAGCCTGCGCCAGGGCCTGGGCGGGGTGCTCATCCTCACGGCCGCCGTGCTGCTCGCGCGCTCGGATGTCCCGGGGCAGAGCCTGAAGCCCGAGGGCGCGGATACCACCGCGTGAGGCACACCCGCCCGGGAGTGCCTCACGCGGGCCGTCGAGGGACTACCGCGTCACGCGCTTGATGAACTGACTCACGTCGCGCACGAAGGTCCGCGGCAGCTCCGCGTGGGGCGCGTGGCCGGTGTCGGGGTAGAGGATGAAGCGCGCGTCGGGCAGCGCATTGACGAGCGCCTGCTGCTGCGCGACGGGGAAGAAGCCGTCCTGGTCTCCGCCCACCACGAGCACGGGCACGCGGATGGAGCCAAGGCGCTGGGAGTGGTCCTCCGCGATGAGCCCGTCGAGCGAGTCCTGCCACACGCGCGCGGGGACCTTCAGGCTCTCCGACACGAGCGTGTCCAGGTAGGAGGCGGGCACGGGGCGCACGAAGGTGCTCGATTGGAACTCGCGCACGAAGTCGGGGTCGACGGTGCCCACCTGCTCGTCGACGACGGACTTCAGGCCCAGGGCCACCTCGTTGCCCGCGACGGTGGGGGCCGAGCCCACCAGCACCAGCGCCTCCACGCGGCGCGGGTGGTCCAGCGCCACCTGCTGCGCGATGAAGCTGCCCATCGAGTGGCCGACGAGGATGGCGCGAGGCTCACCCACGGCGTCGAGGAAGGCCGCCACATCCGCCGCGAAGTGCTGCTGCGTGTAGCAGCACGCGGGGCGGGACGAGTCGCCGTGGCCGCGCTGGTCCAGTGCGTAGATGTGCAGGTCGCGTGAGAAGCGCGACAGGTTCAGGTCCCAGGTGTGGTGCGAGTCCGTGTAGCCGTGCAGGAAGACGACGGCGGGGCCACGCCGCGAGCCCTGCTCCACATAGCGGAGCGTCACGCCGGTGCGCAGGCGGATGGAGCGCTCGCGGGGCGCGGAGGACAGCTCGCTCGACTGCGTCAGGCTCTCGGTGTCCGCGGGAGCCGCGGTGGGCTCCGCCTCGGGCGCGGGGCCGCAGGCGAGCAGGGGAAGCGTGAGCAGGGCGGCGAGGAGCGTCTTCATGGATGCGTGCCTTGTCCAGTCCCGGCGGGGAATCCGCCGTGCACGCATCATCCTACGACTACCTCTGACATTGCCTCGGTTGCCGCGACGTGTGGGGTCGTCTTCGCTCCAGGTCCGAGGTGAAACAGACCCGGTCGAGATGTCTCACGCCACTCGGAGCGGAAGGTTCTTGTCGCGGCGAAATCTGTATCAAGTCCGTGTCGCGAACCTGGCTTGACGATGCGCGAAGACGACGTCTCGAAGGGCCTGGGTCCGCGCGGCCATGACGTGCCGCGACGTGTTGTGGCGGGGACACTGCTTTCGATGAGGGGCCGCGCTGGCGCGAAACGCTTCAGGGCTTGTCGCTGGCGGTCTTCGACTCTTCCTGCCTGGCGTCCGGAGCATCCGAGGAGCGGTCCGGTCCGTACACGGGCTCGCTGGAGGGATTCGGAGGGGGCTCCTGGAAGTTCCGGCTACCGCCGCGGTCGTTCGGGTGACCGACCTCGTGGCCGGGGAAGAGCGCGCGGGCGAGCCACCAGTAGTTGCTGCAACCCGTGAAGAAGAGACTGGCGATGACGGCGACGGCGACGTTGCGCATGGCATTCTCCGACGGCTCTGAATCCCGCACCGTAGTCGAGTTCTCCACATGACCGGCGCGGGATGGAATCGCCGGTGGGAAGGGCTCACGAGGGCCTGACACCCGAGCGGGGAAAGCTGCGCAACCCACGCGTGTCATCGGGCTGCGACGCGCCATGTCCCCGGGCTCGGGTGCTTCGTCGAGGTGAACGGCCGGACGCTCAGGAGGACTGGGCGTCTGTCTTCGCGTCGGCGCCCGACGACGAAGGAGCGGGGCCGTAGACGGGCTCATCGCTCGGGTTGGGGTCCGGCAGCTTGAACGGCTGCGCGCGCTTCGCGGCGGTGCGATGGCCGCCGTTGACCTGGATGCCGTTCACGTGGTCGCAGCCGGCGAGCAGCAGCCCGGTGACGATGGCGATGTACGAGATGGTGTGGCGCATGTCGTCCCCCTTCGCGAAGCGGGAGCCACCCTATCACCGACCGGTGCGCGCGACAGTCCAGGGCGCGGCGGGGGCGGCGGTCATCGACCTCGGGCGTTTCGTGGGCGCGTGTGCGTGGGCCGCGGCGTTTCGCGCCTGGCCCCAACAAGGGCCGCGTGCGGGCTGTTCGTCGAGGGGCGGCGCGGCCCGCTGTAACCTTTCGCCGCCCATTTTCGTGGAGTCGTCGAACGCCGGGATTTCCCCCGGCGGTGCGACGGAGGACGGACATGGAGGCGAAGAAGGTGGCGGTGGTGGGAGGAGGGCTGGGCGGCCTGGCGACGGCGGCGCTGCTGGCGCGCGGCGGCTGCGCGGTGACGCTGTACGAGCGCTCCAAGCACCTGGGCGGTCGCGCGCAGACGACGGACGTGGAGGGCTTCCGCTTCAACCTGGGGCCGCATGCGCTGTACCGGGCGGGGGCCGGCATGCGGGTGCTCGGACGCCTGGGCGTGAAGCCGCGAGGCCGCGTCGCCGGAGAGTCGGGCGGCTCCTACGCGCTGCGCGCCGGCAGACTGCACACGCTGCCGCGCGGGCCCGTGTCACTCTTGACGACGGATGTGTTGCAGTTGAGCAGCAAGCTGGAGATGGCGCGGCTGCTCGCGAGCCTGCGCCGCGTGGACACGGAGCCGCTGACGCACGTGCCGATGCGCCAGTGGCTCGACACGCGCATGTCCCGGGAGGACGGGCGCGCCCTCGTCGCCGCGCTCGTGCGCGTGGCCACCTATGCCTCGGACCTGGACGCGCTGAGCGCGGAGGCCGCGGTGACGCAGGTGCAGCTCGCCATCGAGGCCGGCGTGCTCTACCTCGATGACGGCTGGGCCGCGCTGGTGGACGCGGTGGCCGCCGTGGCGAAGGCGTCCGGCGCGACGCTGGAGCTGTCCGCGCGCGTCGAGGGCGTGGTCGTCGAGCAGGGCCAGGTGCGCGGCCTCCGGCTGTCGGATGGCTCGGTGTGCGCGGCGGACGCGGTGGTGCTCGCGGGGAGCCCCAGGGACGTGGCGTCGCTGCTGCCCGAGGACGCGGTGCTCGCGAAGGAGGCGGAAGGCGCCACGCCCATCCGGGCCGCCACGCTGGAGCTGGGCCTGTCGCGGCTGCCCAGGAGCGAGTCCCTCTTCGCGCTCGGCGTCGATGGCCCATGGTACGCCTCGGTGCACTCGGCCTATGCCCGGCTGGGGCCGGAGGGCGGCGCCATGGTGCACGTGATGAAGTACCTGTCGCCGTCCGCCCCCGAGGCGACCGAGGCGGAGCTGGAGGCGGTGATGGACGCGCTGCAGCCGGGCTGGCGCGAGGTGCTCGTCGCCCGCCGCTTCCGGCCCGCGCTGGTGGTGAGCCACTGGCTCCCGACGGCGAGCACGGGCGGCCTGTCGGGGAGGCCCGCGCCCGCGGTGCCGCACGTCGCGGGCCTGTTCCGCGTGGGAGACTGGGTCGGCGGGGAGGGGATGCTCTCGGACGCGTCCTTCGCCAGCGCGGAGTCCGTGGAGCGCGCGCTGCTCCATCACGCGGAGGTGGCGCCGCGTCGCCTGGCGGTGGGAGCCTGAGGCCATGTCGGACCTGTCGCGAGGGGTGTTGGAGGAGGCGGCGCGCGAGCATGAGCGCTACCTCTGGGGCCTGTGCTACCGGATGACGGGCGTGGCGGCGGACGCGGACGAGCTGGTGCAGGAGACCTTCGCCCGCGCCCTCGCCTCACCGCCCGCGCGGCACGAGGAGCTGCGCCCCTGGCTGACGCGGGTGGCGGTGAACCTGGCCCGGGACTCGCTGCGCCGTCGCCGCCGCGAGGGCTACGTCGGCACGTGGCTGCCCTCACCCCTGGAGACGGGGGACGAGGAGGTGCCGCCCGCGGTGGAGGCGAGGCTGCCCGGAGGCGGCTCCACCGAGGGGCGCTACGAGCTGCTGGAGAGCGTCTCCTTCGCCTTCCTGCTGGCGCTGGAGGCGCTGACGCCCAAGCAGCGCGCGGTGCTGCTGCTGCGCGACGTGTTCGACTCCTCCGTGCGCGAGGTGGCCCAGGCGCTGGGCATGAGCGAGGCGCACGTGAAGGTGGTGCACCACCGCGCCCGGGCGGCCATGGCCGCGTACGAGGGCGAGCGCTGCGTGCCGACCAGGGACCTCCAGCAGCGCACGCTCGCGGCGCTGGAGGGCTTCATGGCGGCGCTGCTCGAGCGGGACGTGGCCGCGGCCGAGGCGCTCCTGTCCGTCGACGTGAAGGCGCTCTCGGACGGCCGGGGCGAGGTGCGCGCCGCGCTGGTGCCCGTGGTGGGCGCGCGCCGCGTGCTGACGTTCCTGACGAAGCTGATGGAGCTGCGCGGCTCGCCGCGAGCGGTGGAGCTGCAGTGGCTCAACGGCCTGCCCGCGCTGGTGATGATTCTCGCGCCCGCGAAGGACCCGATGCTCGCGACGCGGGCGGTGGTGCGCGTGGACCTGGGCGCGGATGGCCGCATCGCCCACATCCACTCGGTGCTCGCCGAGCGCAAGCTCGCGAACGTCCGGATGCCCGAGCCCGCGTGAAGGGGCCCGGGCGTGGGGTGGCTCAGCCCGCGCGTCGGTGCGTGGGGTGGCTCGTGTGCGAGCCCTCGCCCGGCGCGGCGGCCTGGGCGCTCGGCTCGCGGCGACGCAAGAGGCCCCACAGGCCGTAGGCCACCAGCGCGAAGCAGCCGTACTGCGCCGGCGTCATCCCGAAGTAGCGCGCGTCCACGTAGCTCATGTCCGTGGCGCGCAGGAAGTCGAAGCCGAAGCGGCACGCCGCGTACAGAATCGCCAGCAGCGGCAACAGCCGCCCCTTCATCTTCTCCACGTCGCGCAGCGCGTACAGCAGGCCGGAGATGGCGAAGAGCGCGATGGCGTCGTACATGCCCAGGTCGTGACGGGGCCCGTTGGGGAACGCCACCGCCAGGAAGAAGTCGGTGCGCACGCCCGGGTGGTCATGCACCGCGAAGCACCCCAGCCGCGCCACCGCCCAGCCCGGCGCCACGCCCAGCGCGAACGCATCCGCGTAGTCGTTGAAGCGCAGCTTGCGGTGCCGGAAGAAGAAGATGGCCGCGATGATGCCGCCGACGAGGCCTCCGAAGGACGACAGCCCATCCCAGACCTTCAGAATCTGGAACGGGCTCTTGGACAGCTCCTCCGGGTGGTAGAAGAACAGGTGCACCCAGTGTCCCACCAGCACGCCCACGCCCACGCCCCAGGGGGCGTAGTCGGCGAGCGGCGTGGGGTCCAACCCCTGCCGCTTCGCCTGGCGGCCAAGCAGGTTGGCGGCCAGGAGGATGCCCGCGGCCACGAAGATGCCGAAGGGCTCGATGGTGAGGGGCCCCAGCTTCAGCGAGGGGGCATGCCAGTAGGGAATCACGTCGATGGCTCCAGAGGACGGACCGTCCGCCCCACTTAATCCGTCGGGGGCGACGTAGGCGAACAATTGTGGGGACCCGAACTTCCCCCCCCGCTCCGCCCTGTCGCCCGGACGGCCCGGGTCGGCTGGCGGACACCCCTCCTGTGCCGCTCCGAGCAGTCAGAGGGCCTCCTTCATACTTCCCGACGCTCCGGAAAGTCCCGCCAGGACCGAAACAGGGGGGCTCAGGCGTCTACAGCTTGGAAACCCTGCTTTAATTGTCAGGCCAGTCCTGTCCAATCTCACAATGGCTTCAGGGATTCCGGGAGGTCTCATCACGCCGGGCGGGAGGTCCCGGCAGACGCGCGCCCAGCAAGCGCGCCTTCACATCCGCCGGGCTCGCGAGGCTCCGGGCATGGCGGACGCGGTCTGGATGCGGGTGGCCCTTGTCCGTCGCCCTCCGCGTTGCACGGTGGTTCAAGGAGTCGACAACCCATGAAGTCCTACCTGTTGGTCCCCAAGGAGTCCATCGAAACACAGGCCCGCGTCGGGCCTCGCGGCACGCAGCAGGGTGAGCGCGTGTTGCCGCGCACCACGGCGCTTCGCTTCACCGTCGCCAACCGCGCGCCGGACACGCTGTCGCTTCTGGGCCTGCGCTCGGCGACGCTGCCCGGTCCCCGTCCTCCCGTCAGCGGGCAGGAGGCGCGCAAGCGCGTCGCGAAGGGCTCGAAGGTGAAGCGCCCCACCACCCGTGGCGCGGACGCGACCACCCCGCCCTTGCCCGGCGCTCCTGTCTCGGAGCAGACGGGGAGTGAGGCGGGCAGCTTCCGCTTCATGCCGCTCATCGGCGCCACCATGGCCCACTTCTACTCGGACGCCACGGAGGCCGAGGCGCGCGGCGAGCTCGCCGCCGACTTCGAGTTCATCCCCGACGTGGTGCCCCTGTCGTTCCCCGGACCGGTGTCCGCCGGACAGTCCGGCCCGCGCAACCGGGGCATGAGCTCCCTGGCCGAGCGCGAGTGGCCCGAGGAGAGCGGCGTCCCCCTGGCCCACGCCCAGGGCATCCGCGGCGCGGGCGTGCTGCTCGGCGTGCTCGACACCGGCGTGGACGCCGACCACCCCGAGCACGCCGCCAGGGTCATCCAGTTCCGCTACGTGTCGCTGTTCCCCAACTCGCCGCACAATCCGGCGCGGGACATCCGCGGCTTCGACCCGGACGGCCACGGCACCCACGTGTGCGGCATCGCCGCGGGCACGCACCACGGCGTCGCCCCGGAGGTGGACCTCTACGTCGCGTCCGTCATCGAATCGGAGACCATCCGCACCAGCCTGGGCCGCGTGGCCGCCGGCATGGAGTGGCTGCTGCACCAGTTCAGCAGCCCGCAGAACGTCACCCGCCCCGCGGTGGTGAACCTGTCGCTGGGCTTCCCGCTCAAGCCGCCGCCGGGCATCTCGGAGGCCGACTACCGCCTCAACCAGCGCGCGCTGCAGACCATGATCCGTCGGCTGCTCGACAGCAACGTGCTGCCTGTTGTCGCGGCAGGTAACAGTGGACCCGACACGGTTGGTTATCCAGCCGCCTTTGACGAGTCCCTGGCCGTCGGTGCAGTCGACTTCGAGCGCAACGTGGCTCATTTCTCCGCCAGCGGTGTCGTGGAGCGCCGCGTCGTACCCGACGTCATGGGTTACGGAGTCAATGTGTACTCGAGCACCGAGCGGCGTTGTAACAACCAGGCGTTCTACGAACGAATGAGTGGCACCAGCATGGCGGCGCCTTATGTAGCCGGTATCGCGGCGCTCTATCGGTGCCGCGCCCCTGACTTGACGGCGCTCGAGGTGCGGGATTTGATTTTGGCCAATGCGGTCAAGCTTCCTCGCTCTGGTGGTCACCGAACGGGCAAGGGCCTGGCTGTCTTCAGGTGACGGTGGTGGGTCGAAACCGGGGTCGGCGCCAGTCGAGCGCCGGGCCCGGGGGAGGATGAGGCCATGAGCAGAAAGAATGGCGAACCCGGAGACGGCTTCGCGGCGGGGGTTCCCCGCGTCTCCTCGGGTGTGCGAGCCTTGCCAGGCATGGCCAGCGCGCGCACGCAGCCCGAGTGGATCGACATCACCGTGATGCCCCGGGAGACGCCCGCGCCTCCCCGCGCGCGCGCGCCCGCACGTCCCCCGCCCCTGTCACGGGCGGAGGTCCAACGGGCCGGGCTGGCGGAGAGCGCTCGCTTCCACGAGAGCTTCATGCGCTGGCTCGAGGCGCACCACCTCCTGGGCTCCGTGCGTTCGGTGAGCGAGCCGGGCTCCATGCCCATGCTCCACCTGCGCTGCGCGCCTCGCGTGCTGGACCAGCTGCGGCGCGCTCCGGAGTTCGAGGCGGGCGCGATGATGCCCGTCGACCTCTACTAGCGGTGGGTGCCCCTCGCCGTGCACCCCTGGTCTGGGCTCCCCATCCGATGTCCCGGAGGGCGGCCCGTGGTGGCTCGTTCCACCTGGCGGCGCGGAGAGCGAGTCCCGGCTTCCAATCCGGGGAACTCACGGTATCTCCGCTTGTTCCTGATTAACTTAGAAACTCGCGATTCGCCTGTCATCCCGCAATCGTCCCGGGAGGCATGTGAGCGTTGGTTTCACACCGGTGACGGCGTGGGTGTGACTTTGCAGTGGCCAGAAGCGAAGGGCGCGAGGGCGGTGGATGTTCCAGTTGAGGACCGAGGCCTTCATCGACGCGTCGCCTGACGCCGTGTGGGCGGTGTTGTGTGACTTCAAGGCCTATCCCCTGTGGAACCCGTTGATGTTGGAGGCGCACGGGAGGGTGGAGGTGGGCGCGCGGGTGGCGATGAAGGCGCGCTCGCCGGATGGCTCGGGGCGGGTGTTCGGCTTTCGCGCCACGCTGACGCGGGTGGAGCCACCCATGAGGTTGGAGTGGACGGGCGGCGTGCCGGGGCTGATGTTCGGCCGGCACGGGTTCGAGCTTCTCCCCGAGGGCTCCGGGACGCGGCTGGTGCACGGCGAGGACTTCAGCGGCGTGGTGACGTGGTTCATGGGCAAGCCCCGGCGGGACGCGTTCCGGGCCGCCTATGAGGGGATGAACCGCGCGCTGGCGGAGCGGGTGAGGGCACTCTCCACCCCCGCGTGACGTCGTCTCCGGAGGCACCCCGACGCAGGCGCACCCACGTGCGCGCGCGGGCTTCCGTTGTCTTTCGGGCAGTGACGCGCGGACACGTCGCGCGCGTATATCGCCTGGACGACGCGTGCGCGTGCGGCGTGCGCGAGGCCCGGTCCCAACTCCGCCCGGCGTGCAAATCCTCAGCGGCCCGAAACGCGACGAGGGCATGCATGGATGGACGACGTCGGCTGCGCGCGAGTGCCATGGCGGTGTGCGTGGCGTGCGCGGGCCTGGTGGGCGGCGCGGGCTCCGCGTGGGCGCAGGCTCCCGAGGAGGGAGAGCCGGGTGAGGTGTTGTCGGAGGAGCAGCTCGAGCAACTCCTCGACACTCCCACGGAGCAGCCCTCTGGCGCGGAGCTGTCCGTGGCGTCGTTCGGCCCGGAGCAGCTCGCGCCCTACTTCGCGGAAGGGGTTCTCGCGCGGGCGCATTCGGAGGTGCGGAGGGGACGCTTCGCGAAGGCGCGCGCGCTGCTCGCGGACCAGGAGCCCACGTTGCCGGTGCGCTTCCTGCGGGCGCAGAGCGCGCTGCTCGGCCGCGACTACTCAACTGCCGCGGAAGAGCTGTCGGCGCTGGCGGTGGACTATGTGCCGTTGAAGGACCACTGCCTGCTGTGGGCGGCGCAGGCGAACGAGAAGCTGCGCAGGTTGGAGCTGGCCGCCTCGCAGTACCGCGAGGTGAGCGCGGGCTCGCCGCTGTACGCGGAGGCGCGCTTCAGCCTGTCGCGCGTGCTGCAGCGGCAGCGGGACATCCCGGGGGCGCTGCAGGCGCTGCAGGAGCTCATCGACAGCCGGCAGGCGCGGGGGCCGGATGCGCTGCGGATGAAGGCGCTGCTGGCCATCTGTGACCTGGCGCGGGCGCAGGGGCTGTACAACGTCGAGCACCGCGCGCTGCTGGAGGTGTGGGCCACGAGCCCCCTGTCTCGCGAGGCGCAGCGCGCGAAGGAGCGGCTCAAGGGGCTGCCCTTGCCGCTCAAGTGGAAGGTGCGCCGCGGGGAGGCGCTGGTGGAGCTGCACCGGCACGGGCCCGCGACGGAGCTGCTCGCGGGGGTGATGTCCCAGGTGGACCCGCCGGATGAGCTGTCGTGTCGGGCGCACCTGGCCTTCGGGCGCGCGCTGCGCAAGGAGCGCCAGCACCGCCGCGCCATCCAGATGCTGACGCCGGTGGTGGAGAAGTGCACGTCGGCGGAGTACCGGCCGCAGGCGCTCTACGTGCTGGGCTATTCGCAGTCGGTGGTGGACCCGAGGTCGGCCATCACCACGTACGCCACGCTCGCGCGCGACTATCCCGAGCATGGGTACGCGGATGACGCGCTCTTCTTCGAGGCGTGGCTGCTGCAGCGCACGGGGCAGCTGGATGAGGCGCTCGCGCGCTACCAGGAGACGGCGGAGCGCTACCCGGCGGGCAACTTCGCGTCGGAGGCGCTCTTCCGGGCCTTCTGGCTGCACACGCGGCGCGAGGCGAAGGCGGAGGCGCTGTCGGCGCTCGAGGCGGTGGAGCGGCTGCCCGCGGCGTCGCGCACGGACGAGGCGCTGTGGCGGGCGCGGTACTGGCGCGCGCGGGTGCGCGAGCCCGTGCCCCTGACGAGCGCGACCGCGCTCGATGACTACGAGCAGCTGGCCACCGAGCGGCCCGCGACCTGGTACGGGATGCTGGCGCGCTCGCGACTGGCGATGCTGGCGCCGGAGCGGCTGGGGCGGCTGTCGCCGGTGCCTGGGGCGAGCGGGGCCGCGGAGGAGCCCGCGGACGAGGTGTGGCCGCTGCCGCCGGGGCCGCTGCGTCACGACGTGCGCTTCGCGGCGGGCGTGGAGCTGTTGCGGCTGGGGCATCCGGGCGCGGCGGACGAGCTGCTCGCGGTGAACTCGCGAGGGCTGTCGGAGGCGCCGGCGCGGCTGCTCTACCAGACGATGGTGCGCACGGGGCGCAAGCGGGCCGCGCGGCAGGTGGCGCGCGAGTCGCTGCGGCGCGAGGTGCAGGGCCCGCTCAGCCCCGAGTCACGTCCGGTGTGGGAGGCGACGTGGCCGTTGGCGTTCCGCAACGTCATCCAGCGGTACTCGAAGGCGTCCAAGGTGGACCCGGATTTGATGCAGGGGCTCATCCGCGAGGAGAGCCGCTTCCGTCCCACGGCGCGCTCGTCCACGGGGGCGCTGGGGCTGGCGCAGCTGATGCCGGCGACGGCGAAGCAGGTGGCGCAGGCGCTGAAGCTGGGGGACGTGGGTGAGTCGAACCTGCTGCAGCCGGCGCAGAACGTGCGACTGGGCTCGGCGTACCTGGGGCAGCTGTTGCACCGCTTCGGTGGCAACGTCGCGTACGCGGTGGCGGCGTACAACGCGGGGCCGCACGCGGTGGACCGCTGGCGTCAGGCGCTGCCGCAGGCGGAGCTCGACGAGTGGGTGGAGCACATCGCGTTCGACGAGACACGCGAGTACGTGAAGCACGTGCTCGGCAGCTACGGCGCCTACAAGCTGCTCTACACGGGGCAGCCGGTGATGTTGCACCCGACGAAGGTCGAGGCCGCCAGCCGGCGATAGCGGCGCGTGCGACGCGTCTCCGCGGGATGACGGAGACGCGCCGGCGCCGCGAGGGCCCTAGAAGCTCAGGCCGCCGTCGACGTCGATGGTGCGGCCGTTGAAGTAGTCACACTCGAGGATGAACTTCACGGCCAGCCAGATGTCCTCGGGCAGGCCGATGCGGCCCACGGGGATGGCGGAGACCAGCGCGTCGCGGGCCTTCTGGTTCATGCCCTGCGTCATCGGCGTTTCAATCATGCCCGGCGCCACCGCGCCCACGCGCACGCCGAACGGGCCGAACTCGCGCGACCACGTCACCGTGTTCGCCGCCAGCGCCGCCTTCGCGGACACATAGTTGGACTGACCGCGGTTGCCGTGCCGGGCGATGGACGACATGTTCACCACGACGCCGGGCTTCTGGTCCGTCTCCACCATCTTCGCCACCACCTCGCGCACCATCAGCGTGGCGCCCGTGAGGTTGACGCCGACGACGGCGTTCCAGTCCGCGGTGGACAGCTTCTTCACCTCGCCCGTCGTCCGGTCCTTCTTCACCAGCAGGGCGTCGCGGAGGATGCCCGCGTTGTTGATGAGGCCGTTGAGCCCGCCCATCGCCCCGTGCGCCCAGGCCACGAACGACGTGATGTCCGCCTCCGACGACACATCCAGCTTGCGCCGGTGGATGCCCGCGGGCAGCGCCGCCAGCTTGTCCTCGGCCACGTCGCCCACCGCCACCTGCGCGCCCGCCTCCAGCAGCCGCTGCGCGAAGTGCGCGCCCATGCCCTGGGCGCCGCCCGTCACAATCACCTTCAGGTCCTTGAGCTGCATGTCTGTCTCTCTCCGGTGTGTTGGGGCGGCCTGTCGAAACCCACCTGTGGGCCCGTGCCGCCGGGAAACCCGCCGCCAAGGCTACGCAACCCGGCCCGCCCTGGCCAGCACCGATGGAGTTGAAACCTGAATCGACATTCAACTTGGGCGGAAACGAAAGCGCCACGTCGGGTGTCCGACGCGGCGCGGCACGACCTCGAGGTGTCAGGGGCGCGGCTTAGAGCGCGCCGGAGATGACGCCACCCAGCCGCTTCATGCCCTCGGTGATGAGCTCGGGCGGGCGGTTGGAGTAGTTGAGGCGGATGAACTCCGAGCGCGGGTCGCTGGCGAAGAACGGGCTGCCCGGCACGAAGGCCACCTTCTGGTCGATGGCGCGCGGCAGGAGCGTGTCCCCGCTCAGGCCGGGCGGCAGCCGGGCCCACAGGAACATGCCGCCCTCCGGGTGCGTCCAGCTGGTGCCCTGGGGCATGTAGGCCTTGAGCGCGTCCAGCATGGCGTTGGCGCGCTGGCCGTACACGGGCGTGAGCGCGTCCAGGTGCGCGTAGTAGTCGAAGTCCTTGAGCAGCCGGGACACCGCGCGCTGGGCGAGGGTGGCGGTGTGCAGGTCCGTGGACTGCTTGGCGATGGTGAGGCTGCGCACGAAGTCGCGCGGGCCCGCCACCCAGCCGATGCGCAGGCCGGGGGCCAGCGTCTTGGAGAACGTGCCCAGCGAGACGACGACGCCCTGGTCATCGAACGCGGCCAGGGACGGCAGGTGCTCGCCGCGGAAGCGCAGCTCGCCGTACGGGTCGTCCTCGAGGATGAGGAAGCGGTGCTGCTGGGCCAACTCCACCAGCTTCTTGCGGCGCTCCAGCGCCAGGGTGGTGCCCTTGGGGTTCTGGAAGTTGGCGACGATGTAGAGCAGCTTGGGCTTGCACGTGGCCAGCACCCGCTCCAGGTCATCCATGCGCATGCCCTGGTCGTCGCTCTCCACGGTGGCGAACTTCGCCTCGTAGCCGCCGAAGGTCTGCAGCGCGGCCAGGTAGCTGGGGTTCTCCACGATGACCAAATCGCCCGGGTCCAGCAGCACCTTGGCGACCAGGTCGATGCCCTGCTGCGAGCCGTTGGTGATGAGGACCTGGTTGGCCTCGCAGACGCGGCCCTTCCTGCCCAGGTGGCCGGCAATCCACTCACGCAGGGGGCCGAAGCCCTCGGTGGTGCTGTACTGGAGGGCGGCGGGGCCCTCGTCGGCCATGACCTGGGCGTGCGCCTGGGCGATGGCCTGGACGGGGAACAGCTCCGGGGCGGGCAGGCCGCCGGCGAAGGACAGGATGTCCGGCCGCTCGGCCACCTTGAGGATTTCGCGCACCGCGGACGTCTTGATGCGCGACATGCGTTGGGCGAGTCGCCAGACCGGCGGCGGGGGAAGGGGTGCGCTCATGGCATCGGCGCTCATCTTTCACTCTCCTTTGGCGAGCTCGGGAGGCACGCGGACGTGCGTGTCCTCCTTGATGGACGACAGGACGATGACGGTCTGCGTGCGGGTGACGCCGGCGATGGTGCGCAGCGTCTCCACGAGGAGCGAATCGAGCGTCCGCGTGTTGGCCGACTTGACCTTCAACAGATACGAGTCCTGCCCGGCGACGCGGTGGCACTCCAGCACGTCGGGCAGCGCGAGGACCTTCTTGGCGAAGCCCTCGAAGTACTTCGGATGTTCGATGCTCACACCGATGAAGGCGGTGATGTCCTTGCCCAGCTTCGTCGCGTCCACGCGCGCCGCGTAGCCGGTGATGACGCCCCGCTCCTCCAGCTTGCGGATGCGCTCGGCCACCGCGGGCTGCGACAGCCCCACCGCGCGCGACAGCTCCAGCTGCGTCGCGCGGCCATCGCGCTGCAGCAGGTCCACCAGGCGGAAGTCGAGCTCATCCATGGGCATTGGCGGGTCTGACCTTATTTTTATAAGTGCTTCGAGGTTTCGACAGCTAAATTAAATTTGGCGTGCAAAATAAGCAAGTGGTGTGGAAGTGCAAGGGTGAACGACGTGGGAGGTCGTCCGGCTGTCCGTTCGCTCACGGGCAGTCGGGGCCCCACGGGCTCGATTGCACGCGTGGTGCCGGGGAGCGGACAGGTGTGCGGCGCGGGGGAAAGGGAAGCGCGGTCGCCACGGTGGGCGCGGGCGTGACCCGCGCGGGCGAAGCGGAGGGCCTGCGCCGTCTCAGAATGGTGCGCCGCCGGTCTGCACCTGCAGTGCCTGGCTGTTGATGGCGGTGAGGAGCCGACGCAGGGCCTCGGTGCGCTGGTCCGGCGTCATGTCGGCGAGCGCGGCGCGGAAGGCCTGGGCATCGTCGCTCGTCCAGCGCCGGACGCGGAGCGCGGCGTCGACGAGCCGTTCGCCTTCCTGCGCGGCAGCGAGGTTCTCGGCGGAGGCCGGGACGCTGGCCTCGGGGGTGAGGGCCTGGCGCGAGTCGGGTGAAGGGGCGGTCCGAGCCAGCAGCGTGTCGAGCACCGCGCGCTGGCTCGCGAGTTCACGGAGGACCCGCTCATTCACGTCCGGAGAGGGTGAGGATGCGCGCGCCAGGAGCGTGTCGAGCACCGCGCGTTGGTTCGCGAGCTCGTGGAGGACCTGCTCGTTCGTATCCGGGGCGGTCTGGCGTCCGGCGAGGAACGCGGTGGCGCAAGCGCCCAGCAGGAGGAGGGGCTTCGACAGAGGTGTCATCGCGGAGGGCGGCCCATGAGGATGCACGCGAAGGGGGCGCGCATCCCCACGGGCCTTCGGGCTTACGGCTGCTTGGGCGCGCCATGCGACGCGTTCGTCACGTGGAGGGACGTACAGGAGGTCCACGCGTCCCAGTTGAAGACGAGGTAGGAGTCGGTCGTGATGGAGCGCGCGGTCGCCACCAGGTCCGCGTTGGTCGACGAACAGCCGCCGTAGTTGCCGGCCGAATCCATCGCGAAGCAGCCGAGGGTGGGCGCGCTCCCCACGTACGTGGTGATGGAGCAGCCGATGAACTGCCGGGTGTCCGCGCTGTTTCGCGCGTCGCCCATCGAGCCCGAGGCGTTCATCGCGGACA
Source organism: Myxococcus sp. MISCRS1 (assembly GCF_026626605.1). Lineage (NCBI taxonomy): Bacteria > Pseudomonadati > Myxococcota > Myxococcia > Myxococcales > Myxococcaceae > Myxococcus > Myxococcus sp. MISCRS1. The sequence goes on along the minus strand of NZ_JAPNKB010000001.1, from coordinate 5,057,843 downwards.
GGTTGACGAGGACGGTGTTGGTGCTCTTGGCGCCTGCCCAGGCCGCCGTCCCGATGAGGGCCGTGATGCCGATTCCCACGAGCTTCGCGGTGTACTTCGTCATGGATGTCTCTCCTGGAGGAAACGGGATGTCTCTCCGGGCGGCAGGATGGCGTTCACGGTCCGTGAAGGCAAACATCGCGAGACGCGGGGTTCGTGAGACACCCCGGGTCTGGATTGCGTCGCCCGCGGCTCACCGCGGGATTGCCAGGGATTGAGAGCGAAGCCGTGTCGGGTGTATCGCCGAGGACTCACGGCTCTTCCGTTTCGAGAAGATGAGGCGCGCGAGGCTCAGGACGGAGCGCCATGGGTGCGCAGCTCGAGGGTGTTGGAGTTGAGGGTGGTGACGAGTCTGCGGACGACCTCGTCTTGCTGTGATGCGGTCAGGCGGTTCAGCGTGCGGCGCAGGGCGCTGGCGTCCTCGTCTGTCCAGCGTCGGGAGGCGATGGCGTTGTCGATGACCTTGTGACCCTCCTGGAGGGAGGCGAGCGCCTGCGCGGAGGTCTCTGTCGGAGGTGTCTTGGCCGGACTTCGGGCCGTGTCGGCGTCTGCTCCACGAGCGCCGCTCGCATCGCCTCGGCTTTTGGATGGACACCGCCGTGGAACGTCGGACTGCTTTGCTATTGCGTCCCGAATCTCGCGAAGTCATGTGCACGGGGGCTGGATGAGCGCGCATCGCTTCATCGTGTGGGTGTTGGCGCTGACCTTGATGGGCTGTTCGAGCACGCGGGTCGTCCGACTGGACTCAGGCCAGGGCGTGCCAGAGGTCCATGTGCCCTTCGAGGAAGAGGACGCGGGGCCGGTGGAGTTGGACGACGATGAGTTCGAAGAGGCCCTGGTGGTGCTCGCCCGGGACGTGAAGCCCTTCGAGCACCCGTTGAGAGAGGCCCGCGAGCGCTTCGGTGTGCCGGAGCGAAGTGGTGTGTACGAGTACCAGCCTCAGGGCCCCAGGCTCGTCCCGCGCGGGGACGCGGAGGTCGGAGGACTCCGGTTGCTGGAGACGTACGCCGATGACGCGCTGACACGGGACTACGGGCGCTGGTGCGAGCGCAAGTCGCAGCCTGGAGACTGTCTGCGCCTGCTGGAAGAGGGACCGTTGCTGGGGAGTGACGGCCGGTATTCGTTGGCGCTGGCCATCGCGATGGACGCGGTGTGGGGGGAGACGGCGGAGGCGCTGGAGGATGCGACGGACCCCCAGGCGTTGCTGGCGACAGTGACGGCGTCGGTGAGCATGTACTTGCTCTTGTGGGCGCTGCCCGAGCCCGTGTCCAAGGGGCTGGCGGCGCTGCTGACGGCGACAGCGATTGCGTACCTGGGCGTGGACACGGTGTGGCGGGTGCTGGATGGGTGGGTGGTGTTGGTTCGCGAGGCGGACCGGGCTCGGAGCTTCGAGGAGCTCAGCGCGGCGGGAGAGGCGTACGGCGAGGTGCTCGGGGAGAACGCGGCGCGGGTCTTCGTGATGCTGGCGACGGCGGCGATTGGAAGCACGGCGGGGTTGGCGGCGAAGGCGTCAGGGCTGCCGGGCTCGGCGCAGGCGGCGGTCGCGGTGGAGTCGCAGGCGGGCTATCGGTACATGGCGGTGGGAAGCGTGCGCTCGGTGGCGATGTCGGCCGAGGGCTTCACGGTGGCGCTGGCGCCTCATGCGGTCGCCATGGCGAGCGGGCGCACCGAGAAGCACCACCTCGCGACGAACAAGAACAGCAAGTCCGCCGCGCGCGGAGGGCCTTGGACCCCGAGGTTCGAGAGACTCTTCAAGCGGGCTGGGATGAAGCTGAAGGACCCCGAGAACATCGTGCGCGTCGATGGGCACAAGGGGCCTCATCCAGAGGCATACCACCAACGCATCCTGGATCGTTTGCGCGAGGCGCTCGGTGACTGCCGCCGGGTGGATGAGTGTCGCGCAGTGCTGACGCGCTCGCTCAAGCAACTGGGCGACGAAGTGGCGACGAAGGGGACGGAGCTCAACATCCTCGTCACTCGGGGCGGATAGCCGCTAGAAACGACGTCATGCCAAGTCGCTATTTCAGGCTGGATGAGGACGTCCGAGCTGGATACTGGTACCTGGGCGACATCGAAAGCGCCCCGGGCCAGGAGGTGGACGACCCCTGGATGTTCATGGCGGGGCAACCCATCCAGGTCCAGGGGCCTCTCTGGGTGTCCATCGATGCGCCAGGAAAGCCGCTGGACTTCTGCCTCGCGGGCGTGGGGGTTGTCCCCATCCTCCACGTGAGGCTGGCGACCCTCTTCATGGAGATGGCTCCCGACGACGTGCAGACCTTCCCCGTGAGCATCAAGGGCCAGCCGGACCAGTACGTCATCCTGGTGGCCACGAAGGTCATCCACTGCATCGACGAGCAGGCGTCCAAGGTGCAGTTCTGGGACCCCAAGCACGCGCCGCCCGGGAAGGAAGGGAAGTACTTCGCGGTGGACGACATGCGCATCGACACATCGAAGGTGGGCGACGCCAAGGTCTTCCGCACCAAGGGTTGGCGCACCGCCCTCATCGTCTCCCAGGACCTCAAGCAGGCCCTGGAGCGCCTGAAGCCCAATGGCGCGAAGTTCACCCCCGTGTAACCCCGCCCCTCACTCCACCACGGCATCCCGAGGCAGCTGCCGCACCGTGTGCCCCTTCTTCTGCAAGAGCGCCACGATGCCCTCCGCGCCCACCACGTGCCCCGCGCCCACCACCACCAGGTGCACGCGCGGCTCACCCAGGAGCCCCTCCAGCCGGTCCGCCATCTGGACGTTGCGCTCGAAGAACACGCGCTCGTACACCGGCCGGTAGGTCTCATCCTTCGCCCCCTCCAGCAGCAGCCCCGCCATCCCCTCCGCGTCACCCGCCTGCCACGCCGACGTGAGCGCCTCGACAATCTCCCCCGGCCCCTGCTCCCGCCGCAGCTGGTCCCTCAACATCAAGTCCTGCAACGACTCCGGCGTGCCCGCGAGCATCCGCAGCTGCCCGTCCGCCGTCTCCAGCTCCACCACCTGCTTCTTCACCCCGTGCGCCTTGTCCAGGAACGCCCGGTCCACGCCGTGCCCCTGCTTGTAGCCCGCCGCCTCGAACTCCAGGTTGTTGAGCACCAGCCCCGCAAGCCACGGCCGCAGCCGCTCCAACCCCTTCACTTCCACCCCCAGCCGCGTCGCCGCTCTCCCCAACAGCTCCCGCGTCGCCGGGTCCAGCCGCTGCGTCAGGCGCTGCCCCTCCGGCAACATCCCCAGCTCACGCACCAGCTTCCCCATCGCGGCCGCGTCCGTCCTCGTCGTGTCCACCTCCACCGCGAGCACCTCCGCCTTGCCGAACGCCGCGTCCATCGACGCAGGCAACGCGAGCGCCCCCGGCTTCCCCATGTGGATGGACCCCACCAGGTACGCGGTGCCTCCCCCTGTCCCCTTCACCTCCCAGAGGAACGCCTTCCCCGTGTCCACCGGGGTGTACTTCCGCGCGGCGGGAGTCGACGCGCAGCCCGCGCCGAGCAGCACGACCAACAGCAAGGACCACGGCAGGGACGACGCGCGCTTCATGGTGTGGGCTTCCCCCAGATGGTCCACCCATCGAACCACCCGGGCACGCACTGCGTCGAGGAACAACGTCCCCGGGGCCTGGGGACGCCCGCGCTGCCTCGAACGGCTTCCGGAGTACGCTTCCTCACAGAAGACACGAGGTCTTCCGGTGACGCCCTGCGTCGCCCACAGTCCATGACGCGCGGAGCCATTCTCCGCGCTTTGACAACCCCATTGAGCGGGTGCTACCGCTAGGTGAAACATGAATCGGCCTTCAACTTCTCCAGACCGCTCCGGACCCGTGACACCGCGAGGTCAGCGGACGCGTGCGAAGCTGCTGAAGGCCGCCGAGTCGGTCTTCGGGGAGAAGGGCTACGAGCGCGCCTCCATCGCGGACATCACGCGCAAGGGCGGCGTGGCGCTCGGCACGTTCTACGTCTACTTCCCGGACAAGCAGTCCATCTTCGTCGAGGTGGTGGACGACCTGGGCACGCGCCTGCGCCGGCTCATCGCGGACTCCACCTCCAAGTGCGACAACCGCATCGACGTGGAGCGCGAGGGCCTGCGCACCTTCTTCCAGTTCGTGCGCCAGCACCCCAACCTCTACCGCGTGGTGCGCCAGGCCGAGTTCGTCGACGCCGACTGCTACCGCCGCTACTACGACCGCTTCGCCAAGGGCTACGTCACCGGGCTGTCGCGCGCCATGGAGGAGGGCGAGGTGCGCCGCATGGACCCGGAGGCGCTCGCCTACTGCCTGATGGGCATCGGTGACTTCCTGGGCATGCGCTGGGTGCTGTGGGAGGAGGACCCGGGCCTGGAGCGCGTGCTCGACACCGCCATGGGCCTCATCCGCCACGGCCTGGACTCCCGCCCCGCGCCGCCCCCGGGCCGCAACACGCTCAAGCCCTCCAAGCCCGCCGCCAAGGCCGCGCCCTCCCGCGCCGCCCCCACCAAGACCGCGAAGAAGAACACCCTGCGTCCCGCGCGCCGTCCGGCGCGGAGCGCCCGGAGCTGACGAAAGCACATGCGATACGCGCAGATCCTCTCCACCGGCCGTTACGTCCCCGAGAAGGTCCTCACCAACGCGGACGTCGAGAAGATTCTCGGCGAGCCCGTGGACGAGTGGCTCCAGCAGAACGTGGGCATCAAGCAGCGCCACGTCATGGCGGACTCCCAGGCCACCAGTGATTTGTGCGTCGCCGCCGCCCGGCAGGCCCTGGAGCGCTCCGGGACGAAGCCCGAGGAGCTGGACCTCATCATCGTCGCCACCGACACGCCCGACTACCTGAGCCCCGCCACGTCCTCCGTGGTGCAGGCCAAGCTGGGCGCCCCCAACGCCGGCACCTACGACCTCAACTGCGCGTGCGCGGGCTGGGTGACGGCGCTGGACGTGGGCTCGAAGACGATTGCGGCGGATGACAGCTACCGGCGCATCCTCGTCGTCGGCGCGTACGGCATGACGCGCTACGTGAACTGGAAGGACAAGAAGACCTGCACCCTGTTCGCGGACGGCGCGGGCGCGGTGGTGCTGGGCGCGGGCGACAAGCCCGGCTTCATGGGCGCGAAGCTGCTCGCCAACGGCGAGTACCACGACGCGCTCGGCATCTACACCGGCGGCACGAACCGCCCCGCCACCGCGGAGACCCTGCCCCTCACCGGCGGCAAGCCCGCCGTGCAGTTCGTGCGCAAGTTCCCCTCCACCTTCAACACCGAGCGCTGGCCCATGCTGCTGGACCAGCTGCTCAAGCGGCAGGACCAGACGCTGGACGACGTGAAGCTCTTCGTCTTCACCCAGCTCAACCTGCGCACCATCGAAGCCACCATGAAGGTGCTCAACCAGCCCATGGCCAAGGCGCACTACACGATGGACAAGTGGGGCTACACGGGCTCGGCCTGCATCCCCATGACGCTGGATGACGCGGTGGTGCAGGGGAAGGTGAAGACGGGGGACCTGGTGGCCTTCTGTGCCAGCGGCGGTGGGCTCGCCATGGCCTCCGCCCTCTACCGCTGGACGGCCTGAACCTTGGAGGCGCGCATGTTCATCGGAGACTGGATGGGGCGGGGCGCCCTGTACTGGCCCGAGCACGTCGCGGTGGTGGACACGGCCAAGGGCGACGCCGGCCGCTTCACCTACCGCACCCTGAACGCGCGCGCCGAGGCGCTCGGCGGCTGGCTGCGCGACGTCGCCGGGGTGAAGCCCGGGGACCGCGTGGGCCTGGTCGCCCACAACGGCGTCGAGTACCTGGATGCCCTCTTCGCCTGCGGCAAGCTGGGCGCCATCTTCGTCCCCTACAACTGGCGTCTGCACGCCGCCGAGCTGACCGACCTGGTCCGCTCCATCCGCCCGCGCGTGCTGCTCTTCGGCGACGACTTCCGCGACGCCGTGGCCCAGGTGCGCGAGAGCGTGGGGGACTCGCTCTGCCTCGTGGCGCTGGAGGCCCAGGGCCTGCCCGGCGCCGCCCCGTATGCGCAGGTGCTCGCGCACCGCCCCACCGCGCCCGTGCGCAACGACGCCGTGTCCGAGGAGGACACGCTGTGCCTGCTGTTCACCGGCGGGACGACGGGGCGCTCCAAGGGCGCGTGCGTCAGCTACCGCATGGTGGCGTGGAACACGCTCAACACGCTGGTGCACGAGGTGCGCCCCGGCGACGTCACGGTGACGCACACGCCCATGTTCCACACGGGCGGGCTGCTCGTGTACACGCTGCCTTTGCTCACCGCGGGCGGCACCGTGGTCATCATGCGCCGCTGGGAGCCGGAGGAGCTGCTCGCGCTGATTCCCCGCGAGAAGGTGTCGCTGTTCTTCGCGGTGCCCACGCAGTACCAGCAGCTCCTCGACTCGCCGCGCTTCCAGTCGACGGACTTCTCGTCGGTGCGCTTCATGACCAGCGGCGGGGCGGCGCTGCCGGTGCCGCTCATCCAGGCGTGGCAGGCGGTGCACGCGGTGCCCTTCAAGCAGGGCTTCGGGATGACCGAGTTCGGCCCGGGAATCTTCAGCATGGGGCCCGAGTTCGCGGTGTCCAAGGCGGGCTCCATCGGCCGCCCCAACTACTTCATCGCCGCGAAGCTGGTGGACGACGACGGCCGCGAGGTGCCGACGGGCGACGTGGGCGAGCTGGTCCTGAAGGGCCCCTCCATGTGCTCGGGCTACTTCGAGGACGAGGCCGCCACGCGCGAGGCCATCGACGCCGATGGCTGGTTCCACACCGGCGACCTCGCGCGCCAGGACGCGGACGGCTTCTTCACCATCGCCGGCCGCAAGAAGGACATGTTCATCTCCGGCGGGGAGAACGTGTACCCGCTGGAGCTGGAGTCCGTGCTGTACGAGCACGCGGCCGTGCAGCAGTGCTCGGTCATCGGCGTGCCGGACGCGAAGTGGGGCGAGGTGGGGCGCGCCTTCGTGGTGCTCAAGCCCGGCGTGGACTGCACGGGTGATGCGCTGCTCGAGCACCTGCGCGGCAAGGTGGCGCGCTTCAAGGTGCCCAAGCGGGTGGTGCTGGTGGAGCGCCTGCCGGTGTCCGCGGCGGGGAAGATTCTCAAGCGCGAGCTTCGCGAGGCGGCCATCGCCGCCGACGCCGAGGGGCGATGACGCCCACCGGCTCCGACGCACCGCGCTGAAACACTGTCTGGGCGGGCATGTCTGGGGTTGGCCCTGCATGCCTGTCGTCTGTCGTGACACCCCGGCGGTGACGCCGGAACGAAGGGAGCACCACATGAAGAAGAAGCTGCTGTCCGCGGTCATGGTTTGCGCGCTGGGCTTCGTCGGCTGCGGAGATGACGACGGCGACCCCACCCCGACTCCCCAGGCCCCCAAGCTCGACAGCTCCGCCAACATCCTCGCGTTCCTCGAGGGCAAGTCGATGATCATGGAGGGGGCCAACATCCCCAGCCACCCCAACGGCTTCAGCGAAGATGTCGACTACGGCGCGGCGTCCCAGTGCTACCAGAGCGTCACCATGTCGGTGGCCGGTGGCAACTTCAAGGTCGACAGCATCCGGGCACCATCGCCAACAACGTCTGTGACCACAACGCGCCGAAGAACCCGCTCTCCTTCACGTCCAACACCGTCCTCATCGAGAACGTGGCGGCCGACGGGAGCTGCTTCGACGTGACGTTCTCCTTCCCGGGCGGCCTGGTGCAGGAGGGCCGCGGCGGCTTCACCGCGGACCAGAAGACGCTCAAGCTGGAGCTGTACTTCAAGAACCAGGCGACGGGCAGCCGCTGCGCCAACGGCGCGGTGGGCACGTCCAGCTCCGTGACGCTCAACGGCCAGCCCTTCACGGGCAACGCCGTGCAGACGTACTCCATCCGCTAGCCCGCCTCACCTCGTGCCGGAGGGAGGGTGCGCTCCCGCCCTCCCTTCCGGACGGAGGTCCGGACGCGGGTGCTCGTCGCCCGCGTCCTCGGGGAGCCTGGCCGTACCTGAGCCATCGACAGTGGTGACATCCGAGCCCGGTGTACCGGGAGCGCCCCGCCGTGCGGGGCCGAGGTGGATATGACGGGAAGTGGGTTCGAGGCACGCGAGACGCTGCGGCGCAACGCGAGGATGCTCGCGGCGCTGGGCCTCGTGGGACTGGCGACGCCGGCCGCCGCGCAGAGCACCCCGGTGCCGGGGCTGTACGCCGAATGGCAGGAGGAGAAGAGCCGCGAGGAGGACGCCGAGCCTCGTGAGTTCAACCTCATCAACTACTTCTTCACCCGCGTCTCGATGACGAACCAGATTGGTGACCCGGCCGGCCTGCGTGGCGTGGCGCTGGGTCCCATCGGCTCGCCCGTGGGCAGCGCGGTGAGCACGCAGTCCGGCCGCTCGGCGTACTTCATCGAGCAGCGCTGGATTCCGGTCATCGAGTACAGCCCGTTCTTCGTCGACGGGCTGGCGTCGTTCCGCGCGCAGTTCGAGGTGGACTTCCTCTGGGGGCGCTCGGCCAACACCATTGGCCAGAACGAGGGCGGCGGCTTCAACGCCGACCAGGTGAACATCCAGACCAAGAACGTCAACGTCGCCATCTACCCGACGCGCAACCCCAACCAGCTCACGCTGCTGGTGGGCACCCAGCCCGTCTACGACAGCGCCTATGACCCGACGCGCACGCCGCTGTCGGACCTCACGCGCACCGGCTACAAGCTGGCCTTCCTGGGCAGCGACGCGACGGGCCTGTCCATCTTCAGCGGCCTGAAGGGCAACGCGCGCCTGAGCCTGTTCCCGCTGGGCAGCGCGCAGGCGGACCGCGCCACTCGCAACGACCCGCGCCTGAAGTACATCTGGCTGGCGATGGCGGACTACGTCTACCCGGTGCGCCCCAACACCAACGTGGGCGTGTCCGCGTGGGCGCTGAACGACGACACCAAGGGTGACGCGTACGCCTTCGAGGGCCTGGTGAAGAGCGGCCCGTCGTCCACGGGCCTGCCGGGCTTCACCGGCACGGCGCGCTTCAACATCAACCGTCCCACCGGCACCGTCTTCTGGGCGGGCGCGCACTTCAACCACAACATCGACTTCCGCAACGGCCGGCTCGGGGCCTCCGGCTTCGTGATGTACAACGGCGGCAAGTACAAGAGCGACGACCCGGAGAACTCGCCCATCGACGAGCTGAGCATCTCCGGCGTGTCCGCCAACCTGGAGGTCATGTACCAGTGGGGCCGCGGCCCCGGCGACGTCGTCACGCTGGAGGGCATGTTCTCCACCGGTGACTCCAACCTGGAGGACGACAAGTACACGGGCGCCTTCACGCTGAACCAGTACGGCCTGCCGGGCGCGGTGTGGTTCAACCACAAGATGCTCATCCTGTTCCCGTTCACCAGCACGGTGAACAACTACACGGGCGCGGTGACGGACATCTCCAACCAGGGCTACGGCCTGCGCGCGGGCATCGCCTCGGCGTCGTGGGACATCGTGCCCAACAAGCTCAACCTCAAGGTGGCCACGGGCCTGGCCAACTCGGGCGCGGACCCGACGCCCTGGGTGGCGGAGGTGCGGCGCGGCCGGTTCATCGGCGCGGAGGTCAACGCGGAGCTGCGCTACCACATCCGCTACCTGATGACCGTGGGCCTCCACGGCGGCTACCTCTTCCGCGGCAGCTTCTACGACGGCGCGGCCACCGTGCGCAGCGACCCGTGGGCGGCCTTCACCACCTTCACCTGGTACGCGTTCTGACCATGAGCTCCTCCCGCGCTTTCACCGCGTTGCTCCTCGCGGCGGGGCTGTCCTCCGCCGGTTGCGTGCGCTCGTATGCTGGCGAGTCCGCGCTGTCCTTCCAGGACCTCGACTACTCCACGGCCGGCACCCAGCAGGCCTGGCCCGTGCACCGCGTCGCCCTGCCGGACGTCACCGCCCGGTATGGCCTGGCCAGCCCGCTCCATGTCTCGTACGTGGACCTGCCCGCGCCCTCGCCCGAGGCGAAGACGGTCATCTTCGTGCACGGCCTGGGCTCGTATCTGAAGTTCTGGCAGGCGCAGCTGGACGTGTTCCACGCGAAGGGCTACCGCGTCGTCGCGGTGGACCTGCCGGGGTACGGCAAGTCCGACAAGCCGGCCACGTTCCCGTACACCACCGAAGCCATGGCGGACGCGGTGGCGGAGCTGGCGCGGGTGCTGGGCGTGGAGAAGCCCATCCTCGCGGGACACTCGATGGGCGGGCAGACGTCGCTGTCGTACGCGCTGCGCTACCCGGACGCGCTGGAGGCGCTGGTGCTGGTGTCTCCGGCCGGGTTCGAGAAGTTCTCCTGGAAGGAGAAGCAGTGGTTCCGCCGGGTGATGAGCTCGGACTTCATCAAGGCGGCGCCGGAGGCGGGCATCTGGGGCAGCGTGCGTCAGGGCAACTTCATGCACTGGCGGCCGGAGCTGGAATGGCTCATCCAGGACCGCGTGCGGCTGGCGAAGTCGCCGGAGTTCGACGCGTACGCGTACGCCAACGTCCGCACGGTGCGGGGCCTGGCGAACAACGACTTCGTGCGCGACAACCTGCACCGCGTCTCGGTGCCCACGCTCATCGTCTACGGCACGGATGACCGGCTGATTCCCAACCCGTTCCTGCACGGCGGCGAGGCGCGCGAAATCATGGAGTACGGCGCGTCCCGCATCCCCGGCGCGGCGCTGGCGCCGATGAAGGGCTGCGGGCACACGGTGCAGCTGGACTGCCCGGAGCCCGTCAACGAGGTGTTGCTCGCGTTCCTGGCGGACCCCGCGGCGGCGAAGCCGTTCGTGGAGAGGACGAAGCCCGAGGACAAGGCGCCCAAGCCGAGCGAGCCCGCGCCCGTGCCCGGCGCGCCGGAGACGCAGCCTTCGCCGACGCCCGCGCAGAACGATGCGCCCGCGCCGTCGGACGGGCTGCGGCCGTAAGGTGAGGCACGGCCTCGCGCCGAGAGGTTGACCGGCCTCGGCGCGAGGGTGCGCACGGCGCCCTCCGGAGGATGCGACGACGCCCTCCGTGGAGACGCGCGGCGGGAGGGCCGCCAGCGCCGGAAGGTCGGAGGTGGTGAAGACGAGCGGCGCGCTACCGGGTGTGGACATAGGGGACCCGGGTCGTGAGCGCGCGGCAAGGCTCGAAGCGGGGAGGTGACCTCCGACTGGGAAGAGGTCCCCCGCGACGAGATGCCGCGTTCGCGCTGGAAGCGGGTGGGGCGGCCTCATCCTGAAACCTGGATGAGGCCGCCCGGGACTTCGCGCGCCTTCGCGAGGCGGATGCCAGCTCACGTCCACTCCCCCACGGCGTGGATGGATGCTGGCTCACGCTCCCGACGGCGGGCGCGCCAAGGTTCTCACATCAAGGGACTCCCACGAGGTGGGCCCGAGGGGTCGGGCCCGTGCTCCCGGCGACGTCTCAGGTGACGACGCGCCGGGAGACGAGAGCGGGGTGTGGCTACGGGACGACGTGGTTGCGCACCATGCTGTACTGCACCGCGCCGGTCAGGTCCTTCGAGTTGTAGTGCCCGTAGGGATAGGCCGAGTACACCTTCTCACCCTGCTGCCCGGGGATGCGCGAGGTGTAGTCGCCGTACACGATGCCGCCGTAGCCGATGATTTCGTCGGCCGTGGAGTAGATGCTGTAGCGGTACGCGCCCTCGTAGCCGCTCGTGGCGCGCAGGTTGTCCAGGAACGTGGAGCGCCCGTACACCACGCCGAAGTACAGGTAGCCCGGGTACAGGCCGTTGGTGGAGCCGCACGTCGGCGTGGTGGGGCCCGTCTGGTAGCAGGACGTCAGGCCCAGGTTCGCGCCGGCGATGCCGACGAACGTGTCGACGGAGTTCGTCAGCGGCGCGCCGACGTTGTACGCGCCCCCGTTGGCGGAGTCGTTCGCGGTGCCGCCGAGGATGGCCTTGCGTGCGAGCGTCACGCCCATCGAGTGGGAGATGATGTCCACCTTCGACGCGCCGGTGTACGCCTTCACCGCCTCGATGAAGCGGCGCACCCGCATGATGTTCGGCTTCGAGTGGTACTGCACGGCGGTCTGCATGATGTCCGCCGGGCCCCACGTCAGCGCGTACAGCTCGCTCGTCTTGTAGCCATTGGCCAGGAAGTAATCGAGCGACGCGCTCCACCCCGACTGGCCCGCGGTGCCGGTGCCCACCGCCTTGTCGGAGTTGCCGTGGATGAAGATGACCGGCGTGTTCACCACGGTGTCGGTGCTGCTGGCCCTGCCGCCGTAGCTGCCGCCGGCCAGCTCGTACCGCGCGAAGTTGTCGTCCTTGTAGCCGTTGGCCAGGAGCCACTGCTGGAAGTGCGGCGTGATGCCCGCGGTGGATGCCGCGGACTCGGTGGCGCCGAGCTGCTCGGTGATGGGCGCTTCGGGCGTGACGGGCTCCTCGAGCCCCTCGCCGCAGCCGGTGAGGGCTCCGACGAAGAGGGGGGCCATGAGGAACAGCGAATGCCGCAATCGCATGGTGGACTCCTTCGGTTGTGGGGGATGCAAACGCGCTCGGACCGAGACATGTCTTCGAGCGCGAGACGCAGTGTAGAGACATCTCACGCGAGCGTCGTCATCCGAGTGGACGCGCGCGCACGTTGTCGCGCTGCGTCGCGTGATAGTCATCGGGACATGCGCGCACGCAAGGTGGTCATCCCGAAGGCCGGTGGTTACGAGCAGCTCCGCGTCGAAAACCTGAATCAGGTTTCACCTGGGAGCGGGGAGGTGAGGGTGGCCACCCAGGCCATCGGGGTGAACTATGCGGACTGCGTCATCCGCATGGGCCTGTACGCCTCCGCGAAGGAGTATGTGGGGTGGCCGATTACCCCCGGCTTCGAGTTCGCCGGCACGGTGGACGCGGTGGGCGAGGGCGTGACGGACCTGGCACCCGGCGACCGCGTCTTCGGCGTGACGCGGTTCGGCGGGTACGCCACGCACGTGGTGGTGCCCCGGCACCAGGTGTTCTCGCTGCCGTCGAAGCTGACGATGGAGCAGGCGGCGGGGTTTCCCGCGGTGTTCCTGACGGCGTACTACGCGCTGTTCGAGCTGGCGCACCCGAGGCCGGGAATGAATGTGCTGGTGCACTCGGCGGCGGGCGGGGTGGGCAGCGCGTTGTTGCAGCTGGGGCGCATCGCCGGGTGCCGGATGGTGGGCGTGGTGGGCGGCACGCACAAGGTGGAGGCGGCGCGGGCGCTGGGCGCGGACGTGGTCATCGACAAGAGCCGTGAGGATTTGTGGAAGGCCGCGGAGGCGGCGTCACCCAAGGGCTACGAGGTGGTGCTGGACGCGAACGGGCCGTCGACGCTGAAGGACAGCTACCGGCACCTGGCGTCGCCGGGGAAGCTGGTCATCTACGGGTTCCACTCGATGCTGCCGCGCACGGGCGGCAAGCCGAACTACGCGAAGCTCGCGTGGGATTGGCTGCGCACGCCGCGCTTCGACCCGCTGACGCTGACGAACGACAACACGAGCGTGCTCGCGTTCAACCTGTCGTACCTGTTCGAGCAGCGCTTCGTGCTGGAGGAGAGCATGGCGCGGCTGCTCGCGTGGGTGGAGGAGGGGAAGGTGGTGTCGCCGAAGGTGACGACCTTCAAGCTGGATGACGTGGCCCAGGCGCACCAGGCGCTGGAGTCCGGCACGACGGTGGGCAAGCTGGTGCTGGTGCCGTGAGCGGCGGGCTTCAGTCGCCGGTGCCCTGGCTCCCGCGCTTGGGAGGGAAGGGCCCCAGGGGAAGCAGCTTCGCGGACAGGCGGGTGACGTCGCTGTCCCCCTGCCCCGGGGAGGCATTGCGCCGGGCGTCTGGCGTTGTGAGGCCAAGGGTCTGGAATCGGACGGAGGTGTGAGGACCGGGATGACGCTTCTGGAATGAGGGGCATCCGGAGGGGGCGGCTCGCGTCGCTCGTAGGATGTCGGAAGCAGGCCGGCAGTCCCTCTTCGCTCGAGCCTCCTGTGTCGCCGGCCCCAACCCCGGGGGCTGACATGGTGAAGCGTATCGTGAGTGCTGTTGTCACGCTGTGGTGCGCGGGCGCGTCGACGTCGTGCCAGAGTCGGGACCACGAGGTCGTTGAGATTCCCGTGGACCTGTCACCCGGGCCCGCCATCCAGGACCGGGCGGACTGGGAGCCGGTGCCGCTGGCCGCGTGCAAGCTGAAGCCTGGAATGGAGCGGCTCCCGGCCTGTGGAACCGTGGAGTCCTTCGACCTGTCGGGCTGCGACCTCCAGAGCCTCAAGGGGCTGAAGCGCACGGGCAACTACAACATGCGCTTCCATGGCGTGGACATCGCGACGGATGACTCGTGGCAGTTCATCGGGGTCGACGACTTCTCACGCTGGGCGCCGAGCCCAGGGAACGACCATCCGCTGTACAACGTCGACCCGGATACCTTTCCAGACGGGACGCCCTACCACTTCGCCATGGTGGGCTGCACGGCGCCGACGGGGGACCACGTGACCGGCTGCATGGCGACCTGCACCGAGAGCGACGCGCCGCAGCTCTACACCTGGGAGGCCCGACGGATTCAGTGGCTCCCTGGAGAGGCGGAGTCCTCCGGAGGGCTGGAGCTCGTCGGCGAGGCGGGCGGGCACAGCGGGCGGGCCGTGGATGTCTATGTCACGAAGGAGCACGCCTATGTCGTCTCCATCGACGACTACTTCCTCGGGGCCGGCGCGCTCCAGGTCTACGACGTGAAGGACCGCAAGGCGCCTCGCCTGGTGAAGTTCATCCAGTTCCCCGAGGACTCCTACTGGAACGGTGTGTGGGCGAAAGGGGATGCGCTCTACGTCGCCAGCGGAGACCGGGGCGTGCTGGTGTTCGACATCACCGACCCAGCGAACCCACGGTTCCTGCGCGACCTGTCCGGAGGGGCGCGCGCCGACGTGCACACCCTCTTCGTGGACGGCGACCGGCTCTACTCCGTGGTGCTCAGTCCCGGTGGGGAGGTGCACATCCACGACGTGAAGAATCCGCGCGAGCCGGTGCTGCTCGGCCGCTACCGCGACTCGACCGTGAGGGTGGTCCCTGGCTCCTATCCGCATGACGCCACGTCCCTGAACCATCGCCTCTTCGTCAGTCACATGCGCGGAGGGTTGATCATCCTCGACGCCGCGGACCCGGCGAACGTGAAGCGGCTGGGCGCGTACACGTACCCACGCGCCACGAGCCATGCCTCGCGCGTGGCGTACTTCAACAACAACCTCATCGCCTTCGAGGGGGGAGAAGACTGGGGTGGCCACCTGCGTGTGCTCAACCTCAATGACCCGGCGAACCCCACGCTCATCGGCGAGTACCAGCTCCCCGGTTGGGCCTCCATCCACAACATGGAACTCAAGGGCTCACGGCTCTACCTCGCCCACTATCAGCACGGCGTGCGCGTGCTGGATGTCTCCAAGCCTCGGGCGCTCCGGCAGTTGGGCCACTTCCACACGATGCGGGAGTCGGACCCGAACCGGGGGCTGAACTTCTGGGACGGCGCCATCGGCATCCGGCTCCCGGGTGATGGCTACGTCTACGTCGTCGACACGACGCGCGGGCTGCTCATCTTCCCGGAGATTTGAGCGGGAGGGGTGCTCGGCTACCGTGCGGGCCATGCCCATCGTCCACGACTGGCTGGCCCGACGCGCGGCCCTGGACCCCGACCACCTCGCCCTCGTCGACGCCACCCAGGGCGGACGTCGCACCTCGTATCGTGAGTGGGACGCCCGTGCCTCGCGCACCGCCGCGTACCTGCACCACGTGCTCGGTGTCCGGAGAGGCGAGCGCGTCGCGGTGCTCGCCCACAACCGCGTCGAGACGCTGGACCTGCTCTTCGCCTGCGCGAAGCTGGGCGCCATCCTCCAGCCGCTCAACTGGCGCCTCAGCGCGCCGGAGCTCTCCGGCATCCTCATCGACGGGGAGCCGGCCGTGCTCGTGTATGGCTCGGAGCTGCGGGCCCAGGCCCTCGCCGTGCGCGAGGATGCGCCCTTCGTGCGCCACTGGCTCACCTTCGACGCGCCGGGCGCGGACGAGCGGCACTTCGTTTCCGAGCGGGACGCGGCCCCCGAGTCTCCGCTGCCCTCGCTGGAGTTTGAGGCCGAGGCGCCGTGGGTGCTCTGCTACACGGGCGGCAGCACCGGCGTGCCCAAGGCCGCGGTGCTCACCCATGGCTCCATCGCCGCGAACGCCGTCAACACGGTGGTGAGCTGGGGGCTCACGTCCGACGACGTGGCCGTGCTCAACGCGCCGCTGTTCCACACGGGAGGACTCAATGTCTTCACGCTGCCCCTGGTGTACGTGGGCGGCGCGTCCGTGGTGTGCAAGGGCTTCGAGGTGGAGCAGGTGTTCGACCTCATCGAGCGCCGCGAGGTGAGCCTCTTCTTCGGCGTGCCCACCATGTTCATCGAGCTGCAGCGTCACGCGCGCTTCGAGGCGATGGACTTCTCCCGCCTCAAGCTCGTCGTCAGCGGCGGCGCGCCGTGTCCGCCGCCCGTGTTCGAGCGCTTCTTCGCCAAGGGCGTGGCCTTCAAGACGGGCTACGGCCTCACGGAGGCGGGGCCCAACAACTTCTGGCTCCCGCCCGCGGACGTGCGCCGCAAGCCGGGCTTCGTCGGCGTGCCGCTGTTCCAGGTGGAGGCCCGCATCGACGGCGAGCGTCAGCCCGGGGACGTGGGAGAGTTGCTGCTGCGCGGGCCTCACGTGTGCGCCGGTTACTGGCGGCGTCCCGAGGAGACCGCGCGCACCATCGTCGATGGCTGGCTGCACACCGGCGACCTGGCCCTGCGCGACGCGGAGGGCTGCTTCAGAATCGTCGGCCGCCACAAGGACCTCATCATCTCCGGCGGCGAGAACATCTACCCCGCCGAGGTGGAGAGCGTGCTCGCCGGACACCCCGACGTCGCCGAGGTCGCCGTCATTGGCGTGCCTGACGCGAAGTGGGGCGAGACACCGCGCGCGCTCGTCGTGCCTCGCGCCGGGACGACGCCCACCGCCGAGTCCCTGCTGTCGTTCTGCGAGGGACGACTGGCGCGCTACAAGACACCGCGCTCCGTGCGCTTCGTCGATGCGCTGCCGCGCACCTCCGCTGGCAAGGTGGACCGTCGCGCGCTGTCCGCCTCGCATGGTCAGCCCTGAGCGAGCGCCCATCGCCTGACGCGTCTTGCCTCCGTCTCGGGCGAGCACCCATCGTCTGACGCGTCTTGCCTCCGCCTCGTGCAGGCGCCCGACCTCTGACGCGTCTTGCGTCCGCCTTGTGTGAGCGCCCTTCGTCTGACGCGTCCTGCGCCCGCTTCGTGCGGGCGCCCACTCCATGACGCGTTTTGCCCGATGCATCCGGACCGCGGGCCTGCTCCCGAGTCGCGCGCTGGATGTGTGGGCAGACGTCTCAACGGGGCGCCGACCCTCTGAATTATTCCACTGAGTGGAGAAACATGGCCGCTCGGCAGTTCCGTCCAACCTGCGTGGTGTCCGGGACTTTATTCTCCGTCCGTCAAAAGTGTAGTGATTTTCTGTGAGTACTTGAATTGATTGACTCGGGTCACAAATCCCGCTTCCGATGGTCCGCGAGGCGTCGTGGACGCAGGTGTCCGCGTGCGCCGGTCCCCCGTTCAGAAAGGAAGCCCCCGATGAACCGAAGACTGCATGCGCTCCGGACCGCGACGGCGTTGTTCACCACCCTGACCCTCCCTGGCGCCGCGCTCGCCGCGAGCGAGGACGTCTCTCCCGAGGTGCTCACCGCGATGCAGCGGGACCTGGGGCTCACCGCCGAGCAGGCACGTCAACGACTGGAGACGGAGGCGCTCACGGCGCGCGCGGAGCAGACGCTGAGGAGCGAGCTGGGTGCGTCCTTCGGCGGCGCGTGGCTGAACGAGGCGGGAGACCGGCTCGTCGTCGGCGTCACCACCGCCGCGGGAGAGCAGGCGGCGCGGCGCGCGGGCGCGGAGCCTCGCTGGGTGACGCGCACGGAGAGGGAGCTGGACGCGCTCAAGGAGGCGCTGGACCGGGGCGCCGACGTGGCCAGCAAGGACATCCATGGCTGGTACGTGGACCTGCCCACCAACAGCGTGGTGGTGCTCGCCCGGGACGCGGCGGTGGTGAACGCGGAGCGCTTCGTCGCGGAGAGCGGCGCGGCCGACAGCGCCGTGCGTGTGGTCATCTCCCAGGAGAAGCCCCGCCCCTTCTACGACCTGCGCGGCGGTGACGCGTATTACATCAACGGCAACACGCGCTGCTCCATCGGCTTCCCCGTGGCCGGAGGCTTCGTCACCGCGGGCCACTGCGGCGGGGTGAACTCCTCCACCCAGGGCCACAACGGCGCGGGCCAGGGCACGGTGCGCGGCTCCTCCTTCCCGAACAACGACTACGCCTGGGTGCAGGTCAACGGCAACTGGGCCTCGCAGCCGTGGGTCTACAACTACGCGGGCGGCAACGTCATCGTCGCGGGCTCCGCGGAGGCGGGCATCAACGCGTCCGTGTGTCGCTCCGGCTCCACCACCGGCTGGCGCTGCGGCGTCATCCAGGCGAAGAACGTCACCGTCAACTACGACGTCGGCCCCGTGTACGGGCTCACGCGCAGCAACGCGTGCGCGGCGGGCGGCGACTCGGGCGGCTCGTTCATCTCCGGCAACCAGGCGCAGGGCGTGACGTCGGGCGGCTCGGGCGACTGCTCCACCGGCGGCACCACGTACTTCCAGCCGGTGAACGAGATCCTCTCCGTCTACGGCCTGTCGCTCACCACCAACGGCGGCGGGGGCCGTGAAATCGTCGGGCTCGCGGGCAAGTGCATCGACGTGGACCACTCCAACACGGCCAACGGCACGGCCATCCAGCTGTGGGACTGCAACGGCTCCAACGCGCAGAAGTGGACCTTCCACGGCGACGGGACGCTGCGCGCCTTCGGCAAGTGCATGGACGTGACGTGGGGCTCCACGGCCAACGGCGCGCTCATCCAGCTCCACGACTGCACGGGCAACCCCGCGCAGCAGTTCGTCTTGAGCGGCGCCGGGGACCTGGTCAACCCGCAGGCCAACAAGTGCGTGGACGTGTCGGAGTGGAACACCAACAACGGCACGCGGCTGCAAATCTGGGAGTGCGCCGGCACCGCGAACCAGAAGTGGTACCTGCGCTGACCTGTGCGCCGGGCTGGACGGGGCGGCGGATGCCCGTCCGGCTCCTGGGCGGGCGGAGTCGTCTTGTAACAAATCGTCATCCGGGGGACGCACCCCGGACACATCCCGGTGCCACCGTTCGAAGCGTGGCCCGGGAGCTCGACTGCCCTCGCTGGACCCGGCCGGGGCCCGGCGAGCGGCGACAGACTCCTCCCGCCTGCTCCCGGGCCACCGCTCCGCTGTTACCCTCCCGGTGGGAAGGTCCGCGGAAAGGCAGGAGGCTTGGAACCCATGGAACAGCTCAGCCGTCCCACGCTGGAGGAGGGCACCATCCAGGTCCTGCTCGTCGAGGATGACGAGCGGCTGGCGCGGCTCACCGCCCGCTACCTGCAGGAGCACGGCCTCGTGGTGACGCTGGCGCACAGCGGCTCCGACGCGCTCGTCGAGTCCAACCGCCACGTGTTCGACGTCATCCTCCTGGACCTGATGCTCCCCGGCCGCGATGGCCTGGAGGTGTGCCGGGATTTGCGAGGCCGCACCGACGTCCCCATCATCATGGTCACCGCGCGCGGCGAGGAGGCCGACCGCGTGCTCGGCCTGGAGACGGGCGCGGACGACTACCTGGCCAAGCCCTACTCCTCGCGGGAGCTGCTCGCCCGCATCCGCGCCCAGGTGCGCCGCGCCCGGGGCAAGGCGGGGCCTTCCTCCCAGCCCGTGCAGGCCGGACGGTTGATGATGGACCCGCGCAGCCTGCGCGCCACGCTCGACGGCCGCGCGCTGCACCTCACCACCTACGAGTTCAGCCTGCTGCGCGTGCTGGCCGAGCGCGCCGGTCGCGTGCTCAGCCGCGAGCAGCTGCTGGATCTGGTGAAGGGCAGCGCGGACGAGGTGTTCGACCGCTCGGTGGACGTGCACATCTTCCGCCTGCGCCAGAAGCTGGAGGTGGACCCTCGCAACCCCCTGTTGCTGAAGACGGTGCGCGGCGCCGGCTACATGCTCGCGACCGGAGAGGAGTCGTGAGTCGTCGTCCGCGCACTCCCGGCCGCCTGCTGTTCCGCATCTACCTGGTGGGAATCGCCCAGCTCGTGCTCGTCGTCGCCACGCTGTTCGCGGCGCGCTCGTTCATTGTCGACAAGCCGCTGCGGCACGGCTTCATCCGTCACGCCGCGTACAACATCCGCGAGTGGGAGGAGCTGCTCGAAGACCCGGTGGCGCTCCAGGCCTCGCTGGACCGCGCCGCGCGGCTGCTCGAGGCGAAGGTGACGCTGCGAGACGCGTCCGGTCGGCTCATCGCCACCAACACCTCCGCGCCCTCGCCCGAGCTCACCCCCGTGGAGCTGGACGAGCTGACCCTGCACGGCGAGCGGCTGTCGCGCGGCCGTCCGCCTCACTCGCTCACGCTGCCGATTCCGGAGGAGGGGCCGCTGGAGGCATACGCCACCATCATCACCCGGCCCCCCGAGCCGCCGCCCGGGAACACCGCGCTGGTGGTGTGCGCGGTGCTGCTGTCCACGGCCATCACCTCGCTGGCCTTCGCGCGCACGCTGGCCCGTCCGCTCCAGCGGCTCGCCGAGGTGGCGCGCGCGCTGGGCGAGGGGAAGCTGGACACGCGCACCGGCATCCGGCGTCGCGATGAGCTGGGGCAGGTGGCGGAGGCCTTCGACGAGATGGCCTGTCGGCTCACCCACCTCTTGCGCTCGCAGAAGGAGCTGCTGGCCAACGTGTCGCACGAGCTGCGCACGCCGCTGGCGCGCATCCGCGTGGCCCTGGACCTGGCGGAGGAGGGCAACGCGGAGACCGCGCGCGAGATGCTCTCCGACATCACCAGTGACCTGGCCGAGCTGGAGCAGCTGGTGGATGACGTGCTCACCGCGGCGCGGCTGGACCTGGCCACGGGGAACGCGGGCGTGGGCGCGCCGCCGCTGCGCCAGGAGCAGGTGGAGGTCCAGAGCCTGGTGGACAAGGCCGCCTCGCGCTTCCGCACCGCGCGGCCGGGCCGGGTGCTGGAGGTGAGCGTGGAGGGCTCGCTGCCGCCCGTGGAGGTGGACCCGGTGCTGCTGCGCCGCGCGCTGGACAACCTGCTCGACAACGCGGGCAAGTACTCGGAGCCGAAGAGCCCGGTGCGGCTGCGAGCCCAGGCCGCCGGGACGCCGGACACGCTCTCGCTGGAGGTGGCGGACGAGGGCATCGGCATCGAGTCGGAGGACCTGCTGCGCGTGGGCACCCCCTTCTTCCGCACGGACCGCAGCCGCGCCCGGCGCACCGGAGGCATCGGCATGGGCCTGGCGCTGGCCCGACGCATCGTCGATGCACACGGCGGCACGCTGACGCTGGAGAGCCAGCCGGGCGTGGGCACCACGGCGCGCATCCTGTTGCCCCTGCCTCCGTCGGAGCTGACTACAGGCCGACGTGAAACGTCGTCACCGCCCGGGCATCGTCGTGGCGCGTGAGCGTCACCCGGGCCGTGGGCGCGCCGCTGTGCTGGAAGGCGAACGTGAGCAGGCCCCGCATGAAGTGCGGCGGATCCGCCCGGCGGCGGGGGTGGTCGAGGAACTCCCGCACCGGGTACAGGCTCAGCTCCCAGCCCCCGTCGTCGCCCGTCGGCGTCACCGAGGCGTCGAGGAAGTTGTTGATGGAGCGCAGCGAGCGCGCGAGCCGCAGCAACATCTTCTCCGGGCCCACCACCTGGGCGAAGTCCTGGAGCGCCGTGCCCAGCCGCGCCTGGATGAACGCCTGCCCGAAGCGCAGGCCCAGCTCGTACTCGGCCTCCTCGCGCGACAGTTGGGGCAGGGTGGTGGCGGCCAGCAACTGGATGCTCTGCGGCCACACCGCGCAGGGGTAGGCCGTGTGCAGGGGCCGCAGCGCGAAGATGCCCTGCCGCTCCAGCGCCTTCTGGGTGAGCTCCGTCAAGGGGGCCGCCGCCGACAGCAGCGTCTCCAGCGCGTATCCGAACACCACGGGCTCGCGCCCGGGGGCCCGCGTCAATGCCAGCGCCATGTCTGCTACCTCCATGTGGGGATGAAAGACGTCCATCCAGGTTGGAGCAGCAGACTGCCCGGCGCGGCTGTCCCGGGCGTTGCGCGGGTGTGAAGAAAGGTTAACGCCCGGAGCCTGGGGGCCCGCCCAGGGTGAAGCGGGAGGCCAGCTCCTGGAGCCGTCCCGCCCGGGCCCGCAGGTCCTCCACCGAGCGGGCGATGCGCTCCACCCCCGACACGGACTCGGCCGAGCGCTCCGACAGCGCCTGGATGCGCTCGGCGATGGCCTCACCCGAGGAGGACTGACGCGCGTTCTGCTCCGCCAGCGCCTCCACGCGCTCGCCCAGCTCCTTCACGCCGGACAACAGCCGCGCCAGCGCCTGCGCCGCGGCGGACGACAGGCCCATGCCCTCGTCCACCTTCGACGTGCCCCGGCGCATCAGCTCCACCGCCGCGGTGGTGTCCGCCTCGTGCTTCGTCAGGAGCACCTGCACCTGGTCCGCCGCCTCGTGCGTGCGCTCCGCCAGCTTGCGCACCTCGCCGGCGACCACCGAGAAGCCCTTGCCGTGCTGGCCCGCGCGCACCGCCTCGATGGCGGTGTTCACCGCGAGCATGCGCGTCTCGTCCGCCACCGCCTGGATGAGCTGGAGCATCCGCGACGTCGCGCGGCCGGAGGCCTGCAGCTCCTCCACCGTGCGCGCCGAGCGCTCCACCACGTCGACAATCTCCACCATCTTCCGCGACGCCTGGTCCACCGCGGCGCCGCCCTCGCGCGCCACCTGCCCGTGGCTCGACGCCGAGCGGGCCGCCACCCGCGCGTCCGCCGCGCCCAGCGAGACATGACGGCTCATCTCCTGGACGGCGCTGGCCGCGCGCTCCAGGGATTCCGCCTGCTCGCGCGTCGTGCGCGACAGGCCGTCCGCCGAGACACGGATGCGCTCGGCGTCCGCCGCCGTGTCACCCGCCGCCCGCGTCAGCGCGCCCACCACCTCGCCCAGCCCCGCCACCATGGTGTTGAACGCGCCGGTGAGCTGGCCCACCTCGTCCTCGGTCCGCGCCTCCACGCGCACGGACAGGTCTCCGCGCGCCACCTGGTGCGCCGCCAGCGCGAGCGCGCGCACGGGCCTCACCACGCGCCGCGAGACGTACACCCCCGCCAGCGCCGCCAGCACCAGCGCCCCGCCCACGGCGATGAGGATGCGCTGGCGCACCGCCGCCACCTCCCGGTCGATGTCCTCCACGTACACGCCCGTGCCCAGCACCCAGCCCCACGGCTCGAAGAGCTTCACGTAGCTCTCCTTCGGGATGGGGTCCGGCGAGCCCGGCCGCGTCGCCTCGTAGCCCAGCGCGCCCTCGCCCCGCGCGCGCACCAGCGCGACGATGTCCGAGAACACCGCCCGCCCGCGCACGTCGCGGTAGCCCTTCATGTCCTGCCCCACCATCTTCGGCAGGTGCGGGTGCATGACCAGCCGCGTGTCCAAATCGTTGACCCAGAAGTACTCCACCTGCGAGTAGCGCAGCGTCGACAGCAGCACGGACGCCTGCCGCTGGGCCTCGTCGCGCGTCAGCGTGCCCTCGCGCTCGCGCGCCTCGTACACCCGGAGGATTCCGTACGCCGTCTCCACCGCCTGCCGCAGGCCGCGCACCCGGTCCGCGTGCAGCTGCGCGCGCAGCTGGGGCAACACGTAGCCCAGGATGGCGACGAGCAGCGGCAGGGCGACCACGCCCATCGCCACACAGAGCTTCACCAGCAGGTTGCGCTGTCCGAGCGCCATCGGCGCGCAAGACTAGTCCTCCCGCCCTGGGCGCGCGCGACTCCCAAGGTCGTCCCCCCGTCGATTGCCACCGGTGGTCCCAGGTCTCATCATCCCCGGCGCACGCCGTGTGTGGCAGGGCGAGCGTCGCGGCCCGCCTGCCTGCCCCGGTCCGCCGCCACACGCGGGCGATGACGGGGCGACGCGTCCGACAGGGGATACAACCTTGCGGGGTGGCCCTGGCGGCAGGACTCCCAGGCACCGTAGGAAAATCGACGCCCGACGTCTCAGGTCGTCCCCTCCCAGGGCCTCTCCCCCCGACTTCGGGGTGCCGGGTTGAGCGTGGAAGACAGCTCTTCCGTCGAGAGAAAGGGGCGGGTATCGAGGTCCTCGGAACCCCGAAAGTCTCCCTCTACAGCGGTGACCCGCTGGGTGAACAACCTGAGGCTGACCCGACAAGTTCTGTCTGTCTGCCTCTATACGTCCTATGCCAGCGGCCAAACGTTTCGGGTCGGTAAGGCATGGACAAGAAACTGGCAACCACCATCGGAGCGGGAGCAAGAGCCGCGCGGTCCCGGCTGGAGCTCACCCAGGCTGACGTGGCCGAGCGCATCGACGTGGCCACGGAGGTGTATGGGCGACTGGAGCGCGGCGGCATGCTTCCCAGCGTGCAGACGCTGCTGAAGCTGTGTCACGAGCTGCATGTCTCCGCGGACGAGCTGTTGGGGCTCGCCTCGCAGGGCGTGCAGCCCTCGCGCGTCAGCGAGTCGTCGTCGTCCCCACCCGAGCGGCCCGAGGTGCGCCGCCTGCTTCGCACCGTGCGTCAGCTCGAGGCCCCCCACGTGAAGCTCCTGGGGCTGGTGGCCAACGCCCTGGGCCGGCGCTGAAGCGCCCCGCCCGAAGCAGTGAAGGGCGCCGGCCCGCGCCCACCCCCGCATCCCTCACAGATTGGACAGCAGGCGATCCAGCTCGTCGGGCTTCACCGGCTTGACGATGTGCAGGTCGAACCCCGCCTCGAGCGCGCGGTCATGTCCCTCCGGCCCGCCGTAGCCGGTGATCGCCACCAGGCGGATGTCGCGGCCGATGCGCATGCGCAGCTCCCGCGCCACCCGGTAGCCATCCAGCCCCGGCAGGCCGATGTCCACCAGCGCCAGCTCCGGTGGCTTCCTCACCGCCAGCTCCACGCCCTGCAGGCCGTCCGGCGCCACCTCGACGTCGTGGCCCCACAGCTCCAACAGCTCGCGCATGGCCTGACGCGCGTCCGGGTTGTCCTCCACCAGCAGGATGCGCCGGCCCCCGCGCGACACGGTGTTGACGGGCGGCGCCAGCGACACCTCGTGCACGTGCAGGAGCGGCAGCCGCACCACGAACTCGGCGCCCATGCCGGGCCCGGGGCTCACCGCCTGCACCTGGCCCCCGTGCAGGTGCACCAGCTGCCGCACCAGCGTGAGGCCGATGCCCAGGCCCCCGCGCGTGCGCTCCAGCGAGGTGTCCGCCTGCGCGAACAAATCGAAGATGCGCGGCAGCACGTCCGGAGGGATGCCGATGCCCGTGTCGCGCACGCGCACCACCGCCTGCGCCGTGCCGTCCACGCCCTCCTTCTCCACGCGCAGCGAGATGTGCCCGCTGTCGGTGTACTTGGCCGCGTTGTCGAGCAGGTTGGTGAAGACCTGCTCCAGCCGCGTGGCGTCGCCGCTGATGAGCAGCGGCCCCTCGGGCAGCGACACCTCCAGCCCCAGCCCGCGCGCCTCGGTGATGGGGCGGATGACCTGCACCACCTGCAAGAGCACCGCGCGCAGGTCCAGCCGGCCCGAGCGCAGCTCCACCTTGCCGCGGGTGATCCGGCTCACGTCCAGGAGGTCATCCACCAGCCGCGCCAGGTGGTTCGTCTGGCGGTGGATGATGCCGCGCATCCGCGCTTCCTTCGTGTCATCCGTGGGCTTGCGCTCCAGGATGCCGATGGCCGTCATGATGGCGGCGAGCGGGTTTCTCAGCTCGTGCGCGAGCATGGCCAGGAACTCGTCCTTGCGCCGGTCCATCTCCGCCAGCTCGTCGGCGCGCCGGCGCGCCGCCTGCTCCGCGTGCCGCAGCCGCAAGAGCGAGCGCACCGTGGCGATGAGCTCCGAGGACTCAAAGGGCTGGGTGAGGTACGCGTCCGCGCCGCCGTCCAGGCCGCGGGCCTTCTTGTCGGACGTGACGAAGGTGGCGGACGTGTGCATCACCGCGATGGCGGCGGTGTCCGGGTTGGCGCGCAGCCGCGCGCAGACCTCGTAGCCGCTGATGTCCGGCAGCTTCACGTCGAGGACGACGACGTCCGGGCGGTGCTGCTCGGCCATGAGCAGCGCGGACATGCCGGTGGCCGCCTCGATGACGTGGTAGCCCGCCATCTCGAGGATGCGGTTGACCAGGTATCGGTTGGCGTCGTCGTCGTTGACGTTGAGGACGGTGGCCAGTCGAGGTTCAACCACGGCGCCCCTCCTGTGGGGTGTGCGAGCCCAGGCCCGCCTTGGCCAGCGCGTCGCGGATGCGACTGATGGCCACCTCGCGGCTCAGGGTGTGCTTGGCGAGGATGGCCGCCGTCTCGTTCGCCAGTCGTGCCCGCTCGTCCTCGCGCAGCTCGTGCGAGGTGTGGAGGATGACGGGAATCTCCCGCGTGCGCGGGTCCGCCTTCAGCTCGTCCAGCACGTCGAAGGCGGTGATGTCCGGCAGCACGAAGTCCAGGAAGATGAGCTGTGGCACCTGCTCGCGCGCCAGCCGCACGCCGTCCTTGCCACCGGCGGCCTCCAGCAGCACGTAGGGCATGTCCTTGAGCAGCTGCTTGAGCAGGTAGCGGTGCACGTCGTCGTCGTCGATGATGAGCAGCCGCTCCACGGGGCCGTTGCGCGCCAGCTCCTGGAGCTTCTTCTGCAGGCGGACCTCGTCCACCGGCTTGAGCCAGAACTCGTCCGCGCCCAGGGCGCGCGCCTTCTGCTCGCGGTCCGTCACCGTCACCACGAGGATGGGGATGTCGCGCGTGGTGTCGCCGTTCTTCATCTCCGCCAGGAAGTTCCAGCTCGTCTCGCCCTCCAGCATCACGTCCAGCACCATGGCGGCGGGCCGCACGCGCTGGAGCACCCGGCGCGCGTCGTCCGTGCTGCGCACCGGCAGCACCTGGAAGCCCGAGCGGGCCAGGTACTTCTCGTAGAGGAACAGGGTCTGCCGGTCGTCCTCCAGCACCAGCACCGGCGCGCGGCTGGTGTCCAGGTGCTGGCTGCGCTCGGACAGCCCCGCCATCTCCGACACTTCCATGTGCACGCGCGGCAGGGTGATGGTGAAGGTGGAGCCCTCGCCGGGCGCGCTCTGCAGCGTGAGCGTGCCGCCCAAGAGCTCCACCAGCCGGCGCGCCAGCGGCAGGCCCAGGCCCGTGCCCTTCACCTTGCGCTGCAGGTGGCTGTCGAGCTGGGTGAACTCCTCGAAGATGCGCTCGTGGTCCTCCGGCGCGATGCCGATGCCCGTGTCCTTCACGGTGAAGACCACCGTGTCGCGCGGGCCCGGCGCCGCGCTCACCGTGACGTGGCCGGCCTCGGTGAACTTCAGCGCGTTGGACACCAGGTTGCGCAGGACCTGGCTCAGCCGCGTCTCGTCCGTCTCCAGCTCCAGCGGCGCCTCCGGCTCCACCAGGCGCAGGTCCACCGGCGAGCCCGGCGGCAGCATGGGCTTCATCATGCCGCGCAGCGCGCTGAGCAGGTCGTGCACCACGAAGCGGCTGTGGCGCAGCGTCGTCTTGCCCGCCTCCACCTTGGACAAATCGAGCAGGTCGTTGACCAGCTCGAAGAGCGACTCGGCGGAGTTGCGGATGAACTGGACCTGCTTCTCCTGCTCGGAGGACAGCGGCCCGTTGATGGGGTTGAGCAGCACCTTGGACAGGCCGAGGATGGAGTGCAGCGGCGTGCGGAACTCGTGGCTGACGTTGGCGACGACGCGGCTCTTGATTTCGGCGGCGCGGTGCAGCCCCTCCGCCTTCTCGTCCAGGGCCGCGTGCAGGCTCCTCACGCCGCGGTTGGACTCCTCCAGCTCGCGGTTGAGCCGCATCAGTTCGTCCGCGCGGCGCTTGAGCTCGCGGCGCTGGGTCTCCGCCTCGCGATGCAGCGCGGACAGCTCGCTCATCGTCGTGCTCACCTGCTCCAGCGCGTTGCCGTAGTCCTCCGGCACCAGGCTGCCCACCAGCAGCACGCCGCCCTCGTGCGGGCGCGCGCGGAAGGCGAACGTGGTGGGCGTCTGGCCGCGGCACAGGATGAGCTCCCAGCCGTCCACGCGCTCGTCGCGCGCTTGGATCAACAGCCGGTCCACCTTGTCCTCGGTGCCCTGGGCCGCCAGGGCCCGCAGCGTCTTGCCCGGGACGGCCTCCAGCACGCCCTGGGCGCGCGCGTCCACCCAGGTGAGCACGCCCTCCGCGTCGCACATCATCGCGACCTCGCGGCTCAGCTCGTCCACGGGGGGGCTCTTGTCGGGAGCGGAGAGTCTCATGAGCGGGTCTCCTCCCACGAAACACCCGCGGTGGCGAGCAGCGCGCGCGCCTGCGGATGCCGGCCTCCCAGCACCGCCTTCAACATCCCCAGCACGGTGGGGAAGGCGAGCAGGCCGAAGCCCCGCCGGGGCCAGAAGCCCACGTACCAGCGCACGTGGTCCGCCATCAGCTCGGGCTTGTCCGCGTCCAGCGCGTCCGCCAGATATGAAAGCTGGAGTCTCAGCTCTTCCTCCAATCGGGGGCGGTCCTCCTGGGTGAGGTAGAGGGCCAGCCGGGCAGTGGCGGCACGGGACAGCTCCGCCGCGTCGTCTTGCAGGGTGCGTGAGGGACCTTCCGGGTAGCGCAAGGCTTCCCGGGCGGCGCGCACATGCTCGTACGGCTCGGTGCCGGGGCCCCACCCCTCGGCCTCCAGCGCGGAGGCCAGCCCGGCGAAGTTCGCGTCGAGATGGAAGGTGGACATTCCCCGCGACACCAGCAAGGTGCGCAGCCAGCGCGCATAGCCCTCCATCACCGAGGGGCGCTGCTCGTCGAGGGATTGCACAAGGTAGCGCACATGGAAGCGCGCATCCTCGTCGCCGAAGCGGCGCGCGCGCTCGGGGCCGTAGCGCGCTTCCCAGAAGGGGTCTTGATACATCGGTTCGACGGAGGCCTGGGCGATGGCGTCAGCGCGCGCAGCCAACTGGCGACTGGGTTTCTCCATGCGTTTTCCTCAAACTCCCAGCGTGCGGCACGCGGCCGAGACGAGCTCGCGCGCGTCCTTGCCGTGGAAGGTCACGTCGAGCTCCTTCTCCAGGCCGGGGGCCCATCGGAAGGCGTGTCCGCCGACGGCGATGGGAAGGTGGGGGGCGACTTCTCTGGCGGCTTCCACCGCGCGGCGCAGCGCGGGCAGGTGGTACGACATCGTGACGGACAAGGCGAGCAGGTGCGGCGTCTGCTCGCGCAGCATGCGCGCCAGGTGCTCGGGGGGGACGTTGGCGCCCAGGAAGCGCACGTCGAAGCCCGCCATCTCCAGGAAGTCACTGGCCATGCGCGCGCCGACTTCGTGCAGCTCCCCCTCCACGCACGACACCATGACGACCTTGCCGTTGGGCGGGTCGCGGGGCAGGTGGCGGTAGAGGTGGGCCAGGGCGAGCTGGGAGACGGCGGTGGCCAGGTGCTCCTGGGCCACGGAGATGACGTTCTCCTGCCACATCCGGCCAATCTCGTACTGGGCCTGCTGGATGACCTCCAGGTGGATGAGCTGCAGGGGGATGCCCCGCAGCAGACCGTCATCCACCAGCAGGCGCAGGGCTTCCTGTCGGTTGCCCGCGAGCTGCGCCGCCAGGTAGCGCGTCCTGAGCTGGGTGAGGGCGTCTTCGGTCACAGGGGGCGCGAGCTGCCGGGGGCGTCGAGTTTCGGAAAGTAGTGACGGGAACCTGCCTCGATACAGTCGAGTACACGCGGGCGGGGGTGTTTTCATCGACAACCTGACACTGAACGCTCGGGAAGACGAGCGCTCGTGAAGCCGCCCGCCCTGTAGATTTTGCAGGTGGCGCGGGCCCATCGGGCTTCGCCGGCGGGGGGAATCGGGATAGGGAAACCGGAGCGCGAAGAGGCCGGTGACACTTTCGCAAGGCACTGGTGTTCCCTTTCGCGGAACGAGGGAGGCGCGACGCCGGTGTCTATCGATGTGGAGGCCTACTACCGCCGCTACGGCCCCCAGGTGCTCCGGCGCTGCCGCTTCCTCCTGCGTGACGAGGAGAAGGCCGTGGACGCCATGCACGACGTGTTCGTGCAGCTCTTGCGCTACCAGGGGGCGCTGAAGGACGCCGCTCCCTCCAGCCTGCTTCACCGCATCTCCACCACCGTGTGCCTCAACCGCCTGCGCGGCGCCCGGCGCCGCCCGGAGGACCGCGAGGACGAGCTGGTGCTGCAGATCGCCTCCGCGGACGACACCGAGTCGCGCGCGAGCGCGCGGGGCATGCTGGACCGGCTGTTCGGACGGGTGCCCGCGTCCAGCCGCGACATCGCGGTGCTGCACCTGGTGGATGGGATGACGCTGGAGGAGACGGCGCGCGAGGTGGGCCTGTCCGTGTCCGGTGTGCGCAAGCGCCTGCGCGCGCTGACGTCCGTGTTGCAGGAGCTCGAGCTGGAGGCCGCATGACTTCCCCCCAACGCACCCCGGACTGGCTGCTGGAGCGAATCCTGCTGGGCGAGCTCCCCCCGGAGGAGCTGGCCGCCGCGCGCGCGCGGCTGGAGTCGGAGCCGGAGGGCCTGGCGCGCCTGGCCGCGCTGGAGGCCGACACGCGCGCCACTTTGGAGCGGCTGCCCGCCGAGCGCGTGACCCGCGAGGTGGATGCGCGATTTCGCCGGGGCGCCGAGCGTCGTGCGACTCGTCCCGCGTGGCTGACGCCCGCGATGGGGCTGGTGCCGGTGCTGGCGGCGCTCGCGCTGTTCATGGTGGTGAAGCCCGCGTCCCGGCCCTCGGACGGCGTGGAGGCGCCGGTGGCGGGGTGGGACACGGAGACCACGCGCTCCAAGGGCCTGAAGCCGAAGCTGGAGGTGCACCGCCAGCGGGGGCAGGCGGACGAGGCGCTCCAGGACGGCGCGCGCGCGGCGCCGGGAGACGTGGTGCAGCTGGCGTACGTGGCGGCGGGTCGGGCGCACGGCGTCATCCTCTCCGTGGACGGGCGGGGCGCCGTCACGCTGCACGCGCCGGAGCACGGGGCCCGGGCCGCGGCGTTGTCCCCCTCCGGCACACAGCGGCTGCCGGGGGCCTACGAGCTGGATGACGCGCCAGGCTTCGAGCGCTTCTTCCTGGTGACGTCCGACGCGCCCTTCGAGGTGGAACCCGTGGTGGAGGCGGCCCGGCGACTGGCGGCGTCGGCCGGGGCCGACACCGCGTCGCTCATGTTGCCCGAGGGCTTGACGCAGGTGTCCTTCACCCTTCAAAAGAAGGAGTGATGAAACCCCGAGCCCTTCTCGCACTGTGGCTGTGGGCGGGGGCGGCGGTCGCCGATGTCAGGGCGGCGCGCCCCCTCGCGATGGAGGAGGGTGAAGGTGCGTTCGCGCAGTCGGCGGACCCGGGCCCCGAGCCCGAGCGTCGCGGGCTGCGCAAGGGCAACGTCCACATGGAGCTGTGGTCGAGCGACATCCAGCTCGCCAACCTCGCGGTGAAGCTGGGCGGTGGCCCCTTCTACCTGACGCTGCTGGCGGGCATCGAGCCGGGCAGCCGCGACGAGGCCCGCTTCAACTTCGGCCTGGGCGTGGGCGGGCACATCGTGCTGTCGCACCGCTTCTGGCTGGACCTGGACGTGACGGGCGGCGCGGTGCAGCCGGTGCAGAAGCCGCTCGAGGGCGACGGCGGCAACGTGCTGGGCCAGCTGCGCTTGATGCTGGGCGTCCAGGTGATGCCGCGCTTCGCGGTGTTCGTCGGCCCCACGTACAACGCGTGGCTCGTGTGGGGACAGCCGGACTTCGCGTCGGTGACGCGCATGTCCGTGCGTGAGAGCCACCCGAAGGCCGACAAGCGCTTGCAGCACTGGCCCGGCCTCCAGCTGGGACTGCACTTCTAGTCGGGCTACTCCACCTTGCTGGCGCGCAGCACCGTGGCGTCGCCCGCGGGGCCCGCCTTGGCGCGCGTCTCCAGCGTGGCGCGGATGCGCAGCCCTCCGCTGGTGGTCTGCTGCATGAGCGACTCCATCTGCTGCTCGTTGCCGCCCGTCACCGCCGTCAGGTCCAGCTCGTGGACGGGAATCGCGTCCATGCCCGGCTTGTCCGCCAGCACCGCGTTGTACGAGGGGCACGGCGGTGCGATGCACCGGATGCCGCTGTCCGTGACGATGTAGACGGCGCTCTCACCCGGCTTGGCCTCGCCGCCGTTGGCGTTGGAGGGGGGCGGGGCGACAGGGGTGCCGCTGCGGTCATTGTCGGGGGCGGCGTTCTCCGCGGCCGGGCGGGGGGCGCCCGGGGCGGGCGTACCGGGCTCGCCCGCGGCCGACGACGAGGAGGCGGACGGCTTGCTGCAGCCGGCGGCGAAGCCCAGCGCGAGGGCGGCGAGCAACAGCGGGCGGACGTTCATGGGAAGGCTCCGGAAGGCGGGAAGGCACCCAGTGTCCATCGCCCCCGGCGATTGGGCCAGTCTCCCGTTCACCCGGCTGACTGGCGGTCAATTGGACTGCCCGTGGCTGAATGCCCGTACAGGGCGGGTAGGGTGGCTGATGTGCTTCAGTTGACGTCCTGGCGCTCGTGTCCAGAGTGCTTCTGGCGCGTTGACCCGCCTGGACTCACGGGCTACATCGACCGCCTGATCGGCTCCCTCTGGGGGGCCGGGATTCAAGGACGACCTCCGATGGAATTCCGCATCGCCGCCGACGAGCTGAAGAAGGCCCTCTACCGCGCCCAGGGCATCGTGGAGCGCAAGACGACGATGCCCATCCTGGCCAACGTGCTCGTCAACGCGACGAAGGGCGGCATCACCGTCACCGCGTTCGACCTGGACATCGGCATCGTGTCCGAGCACCCCGCCGAGGTCATCAAGACGGGCGCCGTCACGCTGAGCGCCAAGTACGTCTTCGACATCGTGCAGAACCTGCCGGACGCGCAGGTGACGCTCAAGAAGCTGGCGAACAACTACGTGGACATCGCCAGCGGCTCCGCCCACTTCAAGATTGTCGGCATGGCGGCGGAGGAGTACCCGAAGCTGCCCAAGGAGGAGAACGCCCCGCTGGTGCAGGTGGGCGGCAACACCCTCCTGGAGATGATCAAGAAGACCCAGTTCGCCATCTCCAGCGACGAGACGCGCTACATCCTCAACGGCGTCTTCTTCGAGCCGCAGGCCAGCGGCAAGGTCCGCATGGTGGCCACGGACGGTCACCGGCTGTCGCTCATCGAGCGGGAGCTGACGGGGGACTTCAAGCTCAAGAGCGGCGTCATCATCCCGCGCAAGGGGTTGATGGAGTTGAAGCGCCTGTTGGACGAGGCGCCGGACGCGGAGTGCCACCTGGGGTTCGCGGAGAACTCGGCGCTCTTCAAGAAGCCGGGCCTGACGATGGTGATGCGGCTCATCGACGGGCAGTTCCCGGAGTACCAGCGGGTGATTCCGAAGGAGGGGGAGAAGGTCGTCCTCGTTCCCAAGGTGCGGCTCCTGGAGGGGCTCAAGCGCATCGCGCTGTTGTCCGCGGACAAGAGCAACGCGGTGCGAATCGGGCTGGCGGAGAACAAGCTCATCATCACCGCGAGCAACCCGGACCTGGGCGAGGCGCGCGACGAGGTGGAGCTGGCGTACCAGGGCAAGGACATCACGGTGGGCTTCAACGCGCGCTACCTGATGGACGTGCTCGCGGTGACGGACACGGACGAGGTGAGCTTCGAGCTGGGTGACGAGCACAGCCCGGGCGTGCTGCACGCGCCGGGGGACCGCACGTTCACCGCGGTGGTCATGCCGATGCGCGTCTGAGTCGGCCACGGCCGGCGTCTCGCCGTGCGAGCCCATGCGTGCTCCGCCTTCGGGGTGGGGTCGCATGGGCTTTTTCGTGGGCGCGGGGGCGGGGTGCTCGCGCGGAGGTGCGTGCGGGTTCGAGCCGCGCTCGTCCGGCGTGAGAGGACGCGGACTGCTCCGCGCTTGCTTGGGCGAGGAGTCCGAGATCGAGAGCGGCTCGTCCGGCGTGGTGCGCGACGAGAGGACGTGCTCCACACGCGCACTTGGGCGGGAGGCCTCGCCCGAGCGCGGCGCGCCGGATGCCTCATTCTGGACGGGGAACGCGCGGGGCTCGCACTCGGGAGGGCGGGGCGCGGTCCCGGGTGACACATCGTGCACGCTCTTCCGAGGAGAGAGGGGCCGGGGGGCCTGCGAGATGAGGGCCGCGCTTTTATAGTGAGGCCGTGGCCACGCACCCGGACGACCTGCGCGCACGACTGGAGGACCGCGCGGACCTCCTGGAGGCCACGCGCCTGCGCTACGTCGCCCTGCGCGGCATGTTGGATGCCTTCTTCTGGAAGGACCGGGTGCGCGCGCACTTCGAGCTGCTGCGCGAGGTGGCGCAGGTGCAGCCCGAGGTGGACGCCACGCTCGCCGCGCTCCAGCGTCGCGCCGCCGCCGAGAGCTGGCCGCGCGACGCCGCGCCCATGAAGTTGATGGCGGAGGTGACACGGCTGCGGGACGCCGTACAGCAGGTGGCCCGGAAGCGGCTACCGGAGGAGGAGCGCTCAACGTCGCTGGGCGAGATGTTGCTGCGGCTCGAGGAGGTGGTGCTGGAGGCGGGGCCGCTGCTGGGCCGACGCACGTGGGCGCGGGCCATCGAGCTGTTGCCCCGGAACCTCCCGGAGCTGCGCGCCGCTTGCGCCGCGGCCGAGGTGTTCGAGCGTGTGTTCAAGCGGCCCACGCGGCCGGGGGCCCTGCCGTTCAGTGAGGCGGAGGCGGATGAGCTGCGCCGTGCCCTGCCGCTCGCGGAGTCCGCGCTGGGGGCGCTGTGGGCGCGGCTGGAGCACTTCGACACGAGCGGGCGGGTGAAGGAGTTCCTGTCGCGCCGGGCCTCGCGCACGCCGCTGCATGCGCCTCGGAGCGGGCCGGAGCTGGTGCTGCATGCGGCGTTCTGGCACGGCGTAGCGCGAGCGAGGTTGCGCGCGTTGCTGGAGGAGCGACTGGCGCCGGTGTCCCCGCTGGAGACGGAGGTGCCCGCGCTGCTGCCGTGGATTGCAGCGCGCGAGGCCGCGTCGGGCGGCGAGGCGAAGCTCAGCGCCGGTGAATCCTTCGACGAGGGACGCGCGGGCCTGTTCGAGCTGGCCGCGGAGCTGGCGTCGCTGTCGCACGAGCGCCCCACGGGCGCGTGGAACGAGGAGGCCGCGTGGACGCGGCTGTGGAGCGCGGCGCAGCGAGCACGTGACGAGGGCGGCGCGGACGTGGAGCGACTGCGCGATGCCCTGCGCCTGTTCGTCATCCTGCGCGGCACGGAGCAGACACCGGCCCGACTGTTCTCTCCGTCCCGCGCGTCGCCGCGTGCCTCGGAGGAGCCGGGGCGCGATGTGCGGGACATGAAGGACCTGCCCGCGCTCGTCCAGGCCGCGAGGCACGCAGCCACTCGGCGCGGCTGAGTGTCGAGCCTGGATGAGGACGAGCGTGCGCCGTGGTGCTCGTCGATGCGCGCGCCACGTCGCGATGTGCTCGCTACGCCAAGATGTGCTCGTCGGTGCGCGTGCCCCGCCGCGATGTGCTCGTCGATGCGCGCGCCACGCCGCGATGTGCTCGTCGATGCGCGCGCCACGCCGCGATGTGCTCGTTGATGCGCGCGCCACGCCGCGATGTGCTCGTCGATGCGCGCGCCGTGCCACGATGCGCGCACGCCGCCGCGATGTGCTTGTCGGTGTGCGCGCCACGCCGCGATGCGCGTGTCGTTGCGCGATTCCACCTGCGCATGGGCCTCCCGCGCGGCGAGCGCGAGAGGCCCGGACCCTCACGCCTCCGCGGGGCGATTCGAGACCAGCGGCATCAGCCGCGAGGCGAGCGCCGCCACCAGCGCATCCTCCGCGAACGCCGCCGCCATGCTCGGCACCCGGAACCGGGTCGTGGCCAGCTTGCGCAGCGAATAGAACGTCCACGTCGACGCCGCCGCCGCGAGCCCACCCAGCGCCGCCGCGAGCACCACGCGCCTTCGCGCCTGCCCTGACACCGACGTCGCCGCCGCCACCGCCCCCATGAAGATGCGCCCCGTCATCGGCACCAGCTTCACGCGCGCGGGCGTCGTCGGCAGCTTGTCCCCCACCAGCTCACCCAGCGTCAGCACCTCCAGCACCCGAGGCACCCAGGGCTTCGACAGCGCGACCGACAGCGGGTCCGTCCTCGGCTCCGGAGACTCCGCCAGCCGGTGGCTCACCAGCGCCGGCGCGCTCATGCTCCGCATCCCCGCCATCACTCCCAGCCCGACGGGCGTCAACCAGTGTCCTCGTTGCACGGCTTCCACCTCCTCCTCGAGTTGTGACTTCAGTCGCCCAGGCGCCCGCTGCGCGAAGAAGCGCACCGGCCCCAGCTCCTCCAGCTCATGGCCGGAGTGGTCCACCTTGCCGTGCTCCGCGGGCCGCCCCGCCAGCTCCGGGTGATGCAGCGTCAAGGCGCGCAGGCGCGCATGCGTGAGCCGATGCCACGCGCGCTGATAACGCCGCCCCACCACCGTGAAGCCCACCCGGCTCCACCAGTTGGGGAACCTCCCGGGCCGCCACGCCGCCTCGATGTGGAAGCGCACCTCGCCCGTCTCGTGGCTCTTGCGCAGCAGGAACCACTCGCGCCCCTCCTCGATGTGCCCCTCCAGCGTCTCGAAGCTGAAGCCGAACACGCTGCACGTCCCGCCATGCTCCTCGCGCGTGTCCCCCACCCGCACGGCGCACAAAAAGCGCAGCCGCTGCGCCAGCGACTTCAGCTCCAACACCACCGTGCGCCCATGCAGCGGCGAGTCCGCGTTGAAGTGCCACCGCACGATGCGCGGGTCCGAGAAGTCGAACGTCTCCAGCACCCCCTTCGCGCGCGCGAAGAGTCCATCCGCCACCGGAGGCCCCGGCGCCTCATGGCCCAGCGAGGCCACCGAGTGCACCTGGTTCCATCCCCCCTCCAGCGTCATCTCCCCCGACGCGGCCTCGAAG
Source organism: Myxococcus sp. MISCRS1 (assembly GCF_026626605.1). Classification (NCBI taxonomy): domain Bacteria; kingdom Pseudomonadati; phylum Myxococcota; class Myxococcia; order Myxococcales; family Myxococcaceae; genus Myxococcus; species Myxococcus sp. MISCRS1. The sequence goes on along the minus strand of NZ_JAPNKB010000001.1, from coordinate 5,020,976 downwards.
TTGCGAGACAGCGCCCGCGCCGCCGCCAGCCGCGGAGCCAGCTCCTCGTCCGTCCACCCGGAGAGCCATCGCCACTCAATCATCCGCTTCGTCTCCTCGCGCGAGGAACGTGGGACCCGCCGTCACGTCGCCCCCCTCGGGCTCATCCTCCAGCTCCACCGTCTCCGCGTGGATGGCCCCCACCACGCCCTCACCCGTGGACACCGCCACGCGCAGCACGAACTCCGTCCAGGTGTTCGTCTGCATCGCCTCACCCCCCGCCACGAACCCCCAGTAGTGGACGGGCGAGCCCGAGCGCGCGCGGCTGCGGATGTGGAAGAGCACGTCCCCGTACTCGTTGCGGTACGCGCCGAAGGTGATGCGCCCGGCCTCCGGGTGCCCCGGCAGCGTGGCGAGCGTCAGGCTCTGCCGGTCCTTGTGGATGACGCGCACGCCGAACGTCCCCGCGCCCTGGATGTGCACCGTGAGCCCCTCACCTGGCTCCAGCGGCTGCCCCTCGCGCGAGCGGTCCTCCCGCTCGAAGACACACAGCTCGTCCGGCGCCAGCTCCGGGAAGCGCCGGGCCACCCAGTCCACCAGGTCCGACGGCCGGTGATGGCATTGGCGGATGACGGCCCAGTAGTCGCGCTGCAACAGCGGCCCCGCGCCCGCCTTCGGCAGCTGCAGGTCGCCCGCCTCGCCCTCTGTCGTGTGTGGTGTGTGGTGCACCCTCTCGCCCTTTGCCTGGTCCGGTCCCACCATGATGGGGACCGCCACGACGGGAGGCATGGGGCCTGCCCGCCCGTGCGGGGCATGGGCGGGCCTGACCGGCCGCCAGGGGAGGGAGCATGAGCCTGGACGTCAACCCCGCGAGCGAGGCCTCGAAGCACGACTACGAGGCACCGCCCGTCGTTCGCGCCGAGCACGCCGACAGCTCGTTCACCCGCCTGCTCGAGCAGCAGACGGCCAAGATACCCTCCCACGTCTTCCTGTTCGCCAGCCTCTGCTCGATGGGCGTGTCCCTGGGCTTCGAGCTGACGGGGCGCACCCAGCCCGCGCGCTTCGTCGGCTCCTGGGTGTCCCCCCTCCTGGTGATGGGCGTCTACAACAAGCTGGTGAAGCTGCTCGGCTCGCGCTGACGGCCCGGCCAGGTCACTCCACCACGTCCACCGTGCCCAGCGGCAGGTCCACGCCGTTGACGCGCACCTCCAGCCGATGCGGGCCCGCGTAGTGGCGGCGCGTGGACAGCTGCGCCAGCGACACGCGCTTGCCCACCTCCTCCTCCTGGCCCGCGCCGAGCACCAGCTCGCGCACCTTGAAGACCTTGGGCTGCGGCGCCTCGCCCCGCGACTTGAAGAAGTGCACCGCCAGGTCCACCACCAGCGACTGTTCCTTCCGGGAGCGGTTGGCCACCACGAAGCGCACGTCCATGGCGCCGCCCAGCTTCGCGCGCCGGGGCAGCTGCGTGGGCCGCACCTCGATGCCCGAGGGCTTGCCCGCGCCCACCACCTCCAGCGCGGAGGGCTCGCCGCGCTTGATGGCGAAGCGCAGCGCGTGGCGCACCAGCCACTCGCGCTCCGGCGTGGCGTCCTTCATCCACCGCTTCGCCACCTTCACCAGCACGTCCGGGTGGTCCTTGCCGATGTCGTTGAGGTTGTTGGCCACCGAGCGGCGCACGTACAGCTCCGGGTCGTCCTTGAGCAGCTCCAACAACCCCAGCACCGGCGTCGGGTCCTCCTGGAAGGCGCGCAGCCGGGAGCCCCACGGCAGCCTCGGCCGCGTGCCCTCGGAGACGAGCCGCCGCACATGCACGTTCTCGTCCGTGGCCCACTCGGAGAGCCGCGCCAGCGTCTTCTCCAGGTGCTTCTCCAGGAACGGCCGGATGGAGAACTCCGCGGTGAAGCGCTGGGTGAGCGCGTGCTGCGCCCGCATGGACTCCTCGAAGTGCCCCAACCCGTACTCCGCCACGAAGGTGGTGTGGGGCAGGTAGAAGAAGACCTCCATGCCGCCCACCCGGTCCACCTCCCGCACCGGCCCCAGGGAGCGCAGCAGCACCTGCACCGCCTGGGGATAGTCGTCCGGCAGCGAGCGCCGCATGGCCAGACACAGGTGCCGGGCCCGGCCCACCAGCTCGTGCGCCTCCAGGCCCTCTCGGGCCTCGCGCAGGAACGTGTCGATTGGGAACGCGGGGTGCGCGCGGTGCAGCGAGGTGCCCAGCCGCTCCACCAGCCGCGCGTCGAAGAAGGTCTTGAGAGGCTCCGCCATGATGGGTCCACCAAACCCTGTCAGGACGTGGTCCACAAGACGTGTCCTACCTTTCGGCGCTGCCAGGAATGACAGTCTTCTGCTAGTCGTACGCTCCGTGCCGACACGCAAAGGCCGCGGCTCTCGGGGTGGGAAGCAGCGCAAGCAGACGGGCCGCATGGCCGGTGTGGACGACGTCGTGCGCCCGCCCCAGCCCGCGCTTCGCGAACAGCTCTCCTTCGTGACGGACCCGCTGGCGCTCCTGGAGGGCTTGTTCCTCCACTCGCCCGTGCCCTACGCCATCTTCGACGTGGAGGGGCACTGCCGGCTGAGCAACCCGGCGTACCGGGCGATGTTCGGCTCGGTGCCGCCGCCCGAGTACAGCCTCTTTCGCGACGAGCTGGTGGCGAAGCTGGGGCTGGATGTCCTCCTGCGCCGGGCCTTCGCGGGCGAGACGGTGCAGACGCCGGTCATCTGGTACGACGTGAAGGAGCTGCGGCACATCGACGTGAAGGACGCGCACCGCATCGCCATCGCGTGTACGTGCTTCCCGCTGTCCGCGTCCGGAGGCGAGGTGCGCCACATCGCCCTGGCCTACAAGGACGTGACGGCGGAGCTGGCCGCGCGCGAGGCGGAGCAGCTGGAGAGGAGCCGACTCTACCAGCTGCTCACGCAGTCGCCCGTGGCCATCAACCTCCTGCGCGGCCCGGAGCTGCGGTTCGAGTTCGCCAACCCGCTGCTGCAGAAGCTGATGGGCGGCCGCGCGCTGGTGGGCCGCGCGCTCCTGGAGGCGATTCCAGACATCTCCCCGGAGCTGGTGAGCCTGTACCTGGGCGTGCTGGAGACGGGCGAGCCGGTGGCGGCGCACGAGTACCCGCTGGCCATCGACTACGCCGGCCAGGGCCAGGTGGAGACGCGCTACTGGAACATGCTCTACGAGCCCTTGCGCGACGAGCGGGGGCGGGTGGACGGGCTGGTGACGTTCGCCTTCGAGGTGACCGAGCAGGTGCTCGCCCGGCACGCGGTGGAGAACCAGCAGCGCTGGTTGGAGGCGGTGCTGGACTCCATGCCCCTGCCGGTGGTGATGGCGGAGCCGGGCACGGGCAACCTCGTCTTCTCCAACGCGGCGGCGGACCGGCTGCATGGCCAGCACATCCCCACGCGCGTGCCCGCGTCGGAGTACGGCGCGCTGTTCCACGTCACGGACCTGCAGGGGCGCAGGCTCACGGCCGACGAGCTGCCATCCTCGCGCGCGGCCCGGGGGGAGAAGCTGGAGGGCATGGAGGCGGTGTGGCACACGAGCGCGGGGGAGGTGGTGTTGAGCATCTCCTCGGAGATGCTGCCCGCGATGCATGGCCACCCCGCGGTGACGCTCCTGCCCTTCCTGGACATCACCCGGCTGAAGACGGTGGAGCAGCGGCTGCAGGAGGCCATCCGCGCGCGCGACGAGTTCCTCTCCGTGGCGAGCCACGAGCTGAAGACGCCGCTGACGGTGCTGAGCCTCCGGCTGCAGGCCTTCGCGCGCGCGACGCTGTCGGACCCGGAGTCCCCCTGGGCGCTGCGCCACGGCCGCGAGGTGCAGGGGATGCTTCGGCAGGTGATGCGGCTGGCGGACCTGGTCAATGGCCTCCTGGACGTGTCGCGCATCGGCACGGGGCGGCTGCGATTGGAGCTGGAGCAGGTGGACCTGCGCGCGCTGGTGCAGGAGGTGGTGGCGCGCTTCCAGCCGGAGGCCGAGCGCGCGGAGTGTCAGGTGGAGCTGGAGGGCGGGCCGCCCGCGGTGGGGACGTGGGACCGGATGCGGCTGGAGCAGGTGGTCACCAACCTGGTGTCCAACGCGCTGAAGTACGGCGCGGGGCGGCCCGTGCGGCTGCGCGTGGAGGCGGACGCGGGGCTGGCGCGCCTGAGCGTGCGCGACGAGGGCATCGGCATCAGCCGGGATGCCCAGGCGCGCATCTTCCACAAGTTCGAGCGCGCGGTGTCCGAGCGCAACTACGGCGGCCTGGGCCTGGGGCTGTACGTCGCGCGCACGCTGGTGGAGGCCATGCGGGGCGTCATCCGCGTGGACAGCCACCCGGGCGAGGGCTCCACCTTCACCGTGGAGCTCCCGCTCGTCTCCGAGGCGCCCCCCGAAGCGGCCGCCACGGACCTGGCGTCCTGAGTCAGGCGGAGCGCGACTTGACCCGGAGCGTGAGCAGGCCGTCGGCGCGGATGGCCTGCTGGTCGGCGAGCAGCGCGTCCAAATCATCCTGGACGGTGAGGTAGCAGCCGCTCAGGGCGGAGTATCCCCCGCTGGCGAGCCGGAGCAGGTTCTTCGCGCCCTGCTCGGCCGACACCGTCCTGCCGGCCTCCTGCTCCGCCAGCACCCACTGCTGGATGGCGCGCCTGGGTGTCCCCTCCTCCTCGGAGATGGCGAGGCCATCGGCGACGAGCCCCGTGCCGACCACCAGGCCCGGATGGTAGGCGAAGAGGGCGACGCCCTTGTGGCGCGTCTCGAACGCCAGGTTCTCCGTCAGCTTGATGATGGCGGCCCGGCTGATGGAGTAGGAGGACGCGGTGGGCCAGCGGTAGGCCCCCGCGTGGCTGGTGATGTTGATGATGGTGGTCGTGGAGTCGACCTGGTGGTCGACGCGGTGCCTGAGCACGGCGTGGGTGCAGTAGACGGGCCCCTTCACGTTGATGTCCATGGCCTCCTGCCACTCCTCGAGCGACGTGTTCCAGAAGTAGTCGACGGGGCCCCAGCTGCCCGCGTTGTTCACCAGCACGTCGATGGCACCCTGCCGCTGGTGGATGTCGTCGAACGCGGCCTTGGTGGCCATCGCGTTGGAGATGTCGAAGGCCTGGGTCTGCACCTGGCCTCCCAGCGTCTGGGCGGCCTTGGCCAGCGTCGCGGCGTCGCGGCCGGTGATGGTGACCTTCGCGCCCTGCTCGAGGAAGCTCCGGGCGAAGGCGAGGCCCAGACCCCGGCCTCCGCCAGTGATGACGACTCGCTTGTTCTTCACCATGTGTGTCGTTCCCTTCGGGCGCGGGGGCGCGCGAGGAGGCGCGGCGGTCGGGAGCGTTCCTCCCGGCCGTCAGCGCTGTCTTGTTTGGGGTTGGGTTCCCGGTGGCCCTGCACGGATGTGGAGATTGAATTGCTATGATTTGGGTATGTCTTCAAGGTGTCCTTTGGTTCCATGTCCCGGTAGAATGTTTGTCTTTGGTTGTGGGATGAGCGGGAGGACCCGGCGGGGCACGGGCTGGCCCGCTGGTGTGGAGGGCCTTTGCGGGGGCGGGAGCGGGGAGGCCGCGCGGCCCTGCCTCGGGACCGCGAGATAACCTCCCCTGTCGGCCCCAAGGCGGGTATACGGGGGGCGCCGTGCGCCTCCTCGCACTCCACGTCCAGGACTTCCGCAATCTCGCCCAGGTGTCGCTCACCCCGAGTGCCCACGCCACCATCGCGGTGGGGCAGAACGGGCAGGGCAAGACGAACCTGCTGGAGGCGCTGTACTTCCTCGCCACGCTCAAGCCGCTGCGCGCCGGGCGCCTGTCGGAGCTGGTGCGCTGGGGCACCCAGACGGCCCGCGTGTCCGGCCGCTTCCTGCTCAAGGGGGCCGAGCGTGAAATCGCGGTGGAGGTGGGCGGCGGCACCCGGCAGGCCTTCGTGGACGGCAAGAAGGCCGCGAGCCTGGAGGAGTACTTCGGCGGCGTCTCCGTGGTGGCCTTCACCCCGGACGACCTGGAGGTGGTCAAGGGCGGGCCGGATTCACGGCGCGCCTTCCTGGACCGCGCCGTGTTCAACCGCTTCCCCGCGTACCTGCGCGAGAGCCGCGAGTACGCGCGCGCGCTGAAGAACCGCAACCGCCTCTTGCGCGAGGGCGGCGCGGTGGACCCCGCCTACCTGGACGCCTACGACGAGACCCTGGCCAAGGCCGGCGCGCGCATCTACTCGCGACGTCGCGCGCTGATGGCGGAGCTGGCGCCACGCGCGCAGGCGACCTTCGCCTCGATTGGCCGCACGGTGGACCCGGCCGTGTATGGCTATCACCCGGCGCACCTGGCCTGTGACTTCGCCGCGGCGGACGAGGCGGTCCTGGCCTCCTCCCTGCGCGAGTCATTGACGGCCCGGATGCGGCGGGACCTGGACCGGGGCTTCACCTCGGTGGGGCCGCACTCGGATGATGTGTCGGTGACGCTGGGTGGCCGCAGCGCCCGGGCCTACGCGAGCCAGGGGCAGCAGCGCGCGCTGGTGCTCGGCTGGAAGATCGCCGAAATCGAGAACCTGGAGTCCTGCACGGGCTTCCTGCCGCTGTTGATGCTGGACGACGTGTCGAGCGAGCTGGACCCGGAGCGCAACGCCTACCTGATGGACTACCTGGCGAGGAGCGGCGCGCAGGTCTTCCTGTCCACCACGGATGGCTCGCTGGTGAGGGGCGCCGCGGCCGAGGACACGCTGTGGCTCTCCGTGCACTCAGGGCAGGTCACGCTCCGCGAAGAGGACGCGCCCCCGGTCGGCTGACGGCGCTTCAGTGCACCGAGCGACGCCGGTGCCAGGGCCAGTGCACGTTCATCCGCCGCGCGGGGTGGTGCTGGTGCACCGGCAGGTCCTCCCGCCGCACGTTGCCGAAGGCGCTGAAGCGGAACTCCGCCCACAGCACGCCGAAGGCCACGGCGAACAGGAACGTCCCCAGGGTGAGCCACCACACCGTGCCCGTGGCGAGTGACACCGTGGCGAGCAGCAGCAGCGCGATGCTCACCCCCAGCGACAGCTCGCGCAGCTTCTTCGACTCGCTGAAGGCCATCCCCATGGAGGCGACCGCGAGCACCAGCAGGGCGACCACCAGGCCGTACGCCGTGCGGGCGTACAGGCCGGCGATGGACAGCAGGAAGAGGCCGAAGCCGAATATCGCGAGTCCGCCGTCCATGGAGCCTCCTGTCGAGGGGTGATGAGGAGAACCTGCGAACGCTCGCGCCAGGTCGTCACTCCCCGGGGCCCGGGCGGGCTGAATCCGACCGGGGACGGGGCGGACGGGCCACCCCTTCTCCCAGAGGGAATGCCACGGCAGTGTTCCGGTATCACGCACCTTGGGCGTGCAACCCGCGAGGTTCAGTGTCCGGTACCCACCATCCAGGGGTGGGAGGAAGGGCGCGGTAGTGGACGTTCCAGTACACGGAATTTCTTGCGGCGGCGGCTGGGCTGTCGCATGACTTGCCCGCAAGGGCCGGACGTAGATGCCGCGAAGAACGGTGCCATGCCGAGGATGACGCTGCTGCTCGTGTTGCTTCTTGCCTCCTGCGTGGGCTGCCGCCGCGTGAGCTTCGAGGACTCCGTGTTGTCCAAGCCCGACGTGCGCTACCGCGTGGGCGAGCTGCCCAAGCACTGGCGCCGCGTGTGGCTGGACGGCAACGACCTGGCCTTCGCCGAGGAGGGCACCGGCCGCGCGCTCTCCATCAACGCCACGTGCGAGGGGCACGACGACCCGCCGCTCCCGGTGCTCACCCGGCACCTGCTGATGGGCTTCACCGAGCGCCAGGAGGTGGCCCAGAGCGTGGTCGCCATGGACGGGCGCGAGGCCTTGCGCAGCCGCTACCTGGCGAAGATGGACGGCGTGCCGGTGGAGCTGGAGCTGGTGGTGCTCAAGAAGGACAACTGCGTGTTCGACTTCTCCTACGTGGCGCCGCCGGGGCTGGCGATGGAGCGCATGGCGGACTTCGACGCGCTGCTGGCGGGCTTCGAGTCGGAGCACGTCGGATGAACGCCTCGACGGAAGCGGACGCGGGCGAGCAGGTGTCGGCCCCGCGCCCCGGGCTCTGGGACAAGGCGAAGGAGCGGCTGGAGTCGCTGGGCGCGATGACGGTGATGACGGGGCAGGTGCTCCAGCGCGTGGTGCGGCCGCCGTTCGACGGCAAGACGCTCATCTTCCACATCGAGTCCTTGGGCGTGCGCTCGCTGCCCATCGCGCTGCTGACGGCGATGTTCGCCGGGCTCGTCATCTCACTGCAGTTCGGCTACTTCCTGGCGCGCTTCGGGGTGCAGTACACGGTGGGGCGCGTGGTCATCCTCACGCTGTTCCGCGAGCTGGCCCCGGTGCTGACGGCGCTGACGGTGGGCGCCAGGCTGGGCAGCGGCATGGCGGCGGAGCTGGGCGCCATGACGGTGACGGAGCAGGTGGACGCCATCCGCGCGCTGGGGGCGGACCCGCTGCGCAAGCTGGTGGTGCCGCGCGTGCTGGCGTGCCTGCTGGTGATGCCGGTGCTCACGGTGTTCGCGGACGTGGTGGGGCTGGTGGCGGGCGCGGTGGTGGTGAACACGCAGTACGCCATCTCCTTCGACCTGTTCTTCCAGGGCGCGCTGGACGCCGTGTTCATGCAGGACTTCGTGTCCGGCGTGTTCAAGGGCGCGGTGTTCGGCTTCATCATCGGCCTGGTGGGGTGCTTCAAGGGGCTGACGGTGGAGGGCGGCACGGAGGGCGTGGGCCGCGCCACCACGCAGACGGTGGCGATTACTTCCGTGGCGGTGTGTCTGGCCGACTTCTTCATCACCAAGGTGACGCTGTACCTGTGACGTGCCATGCCCTTCGCCTCTCGCCACCAGGAAGCGCCCACGTTCGAGTTCCAGCAGCCCACGCCGGGCGAGCAGCTCATCCACTTCCAGCACCTCCAGAAGTCCTTCGGCGCCAAGCGCGTCTATGACGACCTGGAGCTGGACGTGCGGGCAGGGGAGACGCTGGTGGTGCTGGGGGGCTCGGGCACGGGCAAGAGCGTGCTGCTCAAGTGCCTCATCGGGCTGCAGCGGCCGGACGCGGGCCGCATCCTCTTCCAGGGCCGGGACGTGACGGGGTTCTCGGAAGGGCAGTTCATCCCGGTGCGGCGGCACGTGGCGATGGTGTTCCAGGGCGCGGCGCTGTTCGACTCGCTGAGCGTGGGGGAGAACGTGGCGTATCCCCTGCGGGAGCACTACCCGGACATGCCGTTGTCCGAGGTGCGCGACCGGGTGGCGGAGAAGCTGGAGCTGGTGAACCTGCCGGGCACGGAGCGGCTGATGCCGGCGGACCTGTCGGGCGGCATGAAGAAGCGGGTGGGGTTGGCGCGGGCCATCGCCACCAATCCGGAAGTCATCCTCTGGGACGAGCCCACCACGGGGTTGGACCCGGTGACCACGCAGTCCATCAACGCGATGATCAACTCGATGAAGACCAAGCTCGGCAGCACCTCCATCGTCGTGACGCACGACCTGGTGAGCGCGTTCGCGGTGGGGGACCGGATGGCGATGCTGGCCAACAGGCGCATCGTCCAGGTGGGGACGCCGGGCGAGTTCCGGCGCTCGACGGTGCCGGAGGTGCGGGCGTTCCTGGACGCGCGGCGGGTGGAGCTGGAGCCGGAGGCGGCGTCATGAGCCTCTTCACTTCGACGTCGGGCGAGAAGCGGCTGGCGCTGAGGGCGGGGCTGTTCGTGGCCATCGGCCTGGCGGTGGCGGGCGTGGTGGTGTTCTTCATCGGCCAGGAGTCGCGGCTGTTCCAGCGGCAGGTGATGTACCGCGCGTACTTCACCAACGTGCAGGGCCTGAGCGACCAGTCCCCGGTGTGGCTGGGGGGCCTGGAGGTGGGGAAGGTGACGGGCATCTTCTTCTCCCAGGACCCCAACGACCCGAAGCTGGAGGTGCAGCTTCAAGTCTCCGCCCGGTATGCGGACCGCGTGAAGACGGACTCGCTGGCGCAGCTGAGCAGCATGGGGGTGCTCGGGGACAAGGCGGTGGACATCTCGCTGGGCACGCCCACGGCGCCGCCGATTGAGCCGGGCGGGGTGCTGACGTCGTCGACGAGCGGGGACTTGTCCAAGCTCTTGAGCAGCGCGAGCGAGGTGATGGACAACTCGGTGGCCATCAGCAAGTCGCTCCTGAAGACGGTGGAGGCGTACGGGGACCCGAAGCTCGCGGGTGACGTGCAGCGGGGCATGGCGTCGCTCCGGGCGATCCTGGAGCAGGTGCAGAACGGGGACGGGGTGTTGCACGCGCTCCTCTACGACAAGGAGGCGGGGCGCGAGGTGCGCGCGCTCATGGCGAACGCGTCGAGCGCGGCGAGGCGGGTGGATGGCGCGGTGGGGCACGTGGAGGCGCTCTTGCGCGAGGTGCGCACGGGTGACGGCACGGCGCACGCGCTCATCTACGGCAACGAGGGCGCCACGGCGCTGCGCGAGCTGGGCGAGGCGGCGGGGCAGCTGGCGGGGCTGATTGAAGACGCGAAGAAGAGCCCGAACGGGGCGGTGCACCAGCTGGTGTACGGGGATGCGAGCGGGATGTTCGCGGACCTGGGCAGCGCGGCGGCGGACCTGAAGCAGATCACCGCGACGGTGGCGAAGGGCGAGGGCACGGTGGGCGGGCTCATCAGCGACCCCACGGTGTACGAGGACCTGCGCGAGGTGCTGGGCAACGTGAAGCGCAACCGCATCTTGCGCGCGCTGGTGCGCTTCTCGCTGAACAACCGCGAGGACCTGGAGCAGATGGGCAAGGTGAAGCGCGTGGAGCCCAAGGCCGAGGCGCCCGCCTCGCCCGCGGGAGAGACACGGCCTGCTGCCTCCGTGACGGTGGGGGAGTCGGTGACGCCGCCCGCGTCTGGGGCGACGCAGCCGCCTGAGCCGGCGACCGCCGTGGAGTGAGCGTGCTGCGCCCCTCAGCGAGAGGGGAGTTCGCGGAACTGGATGTCTCGGAGTGCGAGGTCGTTCACGGCCTCGACGAACCGCGCGCTCGCGACGATGACGGTCTTGAACTCCCGCAGTCGGAAGAGGTCCACGTCCTTGGGCAGCGTGTTCGCGTCGAGGACGGAGGCCTCCATGGGGTATCCGTTGCGATGGCTCCCGCAGCGAGGACATGGGGGCTGCCAGTCCGGAGGGCGACAGCTGGGATGGAGCTCGCCTCGCACCAGAATCTCCAACGTGAGCAGCTCGGGCGGCGCGGAGGCACCGCGGTGACGCAGGTTTCCGGGGGCCCCCCGGAGGCCCAGGAGCTTCCGGGACTGGAGTCGCTCCAGTGCCGAGCGTGTCATCCAGGGCTGCCACGGCTCCTGGAAGAAGATGTCGCCGAAGCGCCCTGATGAGCGGGCGTCGACGGGCCCCAGCTGGGTGCCCGGCTCCAGGGGCGCACCTGCTGGGACGCGTGGACGCAGCAGCGCATGCAGGCGCTGATACTCTTCCAGGGAGACAGCCTGGAGACTTCGTGGCTCCTCCAGGTGCTCCCGCTCGGACCAGTCCGAGAGAGCGACCGTGGGGTAGTGCTCGCCCATTCCGCCATGGCCTCCGCACACCGAGCAGTCGATGCTGGGGAGGGTCCATCGGCTGACGCCGTCGAGGGTGGCGTTGAAGGTCGGTGCGTCGGAGGGCAGCACTTCGAAGAAGGTCATGCGCGGCTCGGCCATCAGCGAAGGTAGTAGTACGGCACGATGGGGCCCACGAGGTCGTACTTCTGGATGAGCTTTCCGAGATGCTCCCAGACCTGGGCCTGACTGGCTCCAGGGTACTGCCTCGCGAAGTCCGACCACTCCCGGTTCCAGTCTCCGCCGCGAGGCCCGCTGTGGATGCGCTGATGGATGCTCGTGGGAACCACCATCGTGAAGTCATGCACGTTCAGCCCTCGTGGCGCTCGGGTGAACCACCGTGCGAGGGACTCTGCCTGAGGGAACAGATGCTGCCGCACCCATCCGGGGCCCGAGGGGAGCTCGGGCGAGCGATGCTGGGGCTGAGGCGTGTTGTACCAGTCGAAGACGAAGATGGGGCCATTCCCACCGGGGAGCTTCTGGACGTTGCCCCAATGGCGGCGAGGCCCGGACCCGGGGGCCGAGGGTGGAGCGATGGGGCCCCCGCCTCGCGCCAGCAGGCGCCCCGCGTCCTCACATGAGTAGAGCCCACAGCGAGCGTCCGCGTCGCAGACCAGCGTGACGCACCGGTCTGTCTCTCCACAATCCTCGCCCTCGAAGTGGGCCAGGTGCCGCTGGCTCCCGGAGGATGACTCGGGAGAGGACGCACACGCCATCAACAGGACTCCGAGGAGCCCCCCGACGTATCGCAAGCTCCTGTGCATGGCGCTCTCTTGAAGCCCTCTGTTCCAGGGTTTTCGTGGAGCGTGGTCAAGTGGGGCGGAGCTGTCAAACGATGCCATGCGAGCCGGGTGTCCTCACGGTTCCTGCGGGCAGTGTCTGGCTCGACCTTCGGGAGGGGCACGTCTTCACGGCGGGCCCCGCGGCCAGCGACGGACGGACGGGCGCTGTGCCGCGGTCGCGGCTGTCTGGGGGCTTGATGTCTTTGGCTGGGGCTCGTGACTGTGTTCACGGTGGAGCGGGCCCTGCCCCAACATCCCTCCGCCGTGTACGGTGCGGGGAACCTGCTGTCCCGCGTGCGGGGCTGTCTGGGTTTGGGTGCGGGTCTTGAGATATCAGACGTCGACTTCTCGTGACGAAGAGATGTTCAAGGAATCCACTGCGAGACGTTGTCAGACTGATTATGGTTTTGAAACCATGTCGTGGCGGCTTGCGAGTGAGTCCCGGGTAAAGAAATACATCAAGGATGAAACCCCATGGGCATCGATATCAGCCGTAATCCCTTTTCAGGTTTCCACCGGCTCTCCTTGGAGGAGCGCTGCGCGCGGGTCGCGTCCGAGCTGGGCCTGAGTGCGGCGGACCTGGCCGCGCTCACCGGGGAAGAGGGCCTGGGCGCGCAGAAGGCGTACTCGATGGTGGAGAACGCGCTGGGCTACTTCAGCCTGCCGCTCGGGTTGGGCCTCAACCTGCAGGTGAACGGGCGCGCGTACGTGGCGCCGATGGTCATCGAGGAGGCGTCCGTCATCGCGGCCGTCTCGTTCGCCGCGAAGCTCGTCGGCTCGGCGGGAGGCTTCGTCGCGGGGGCCGAGCCGTCGCTGATGGTGGGACAGGTACAGCTCACCCGTTACGGCGACCCGGAGTCCGCGCGGGCGCGCATCCTCGCCGCGCGCTCGGAGCTGCTGGAGCTGGCCAACGCGCTGCAACCCCAGTTGGTGAGACGCGGCGGCGGCGCGAAGGACCTGGAGGTCCGTCTCATCGACGCGCCCGAGGGCCCCCTGGGCGAGCCGCTCCTGGTGGTGCACTTCCACATCGACACCCAGGAGGCCATGGGCGCCAACCTCATCAACACCATGATGGAGGGCGTGGCGCCGCGCATCGAGGCGCTCACCGGAGGCCGCGTCTTCCTGCGCATCCTCTCCAACCTCGCGGACCGGCGGCTGGCGCGCTCGCGGTGTGTCATCCCCGAGGAGCTGCTCGCCGACTACGGCCTGCCGGGAGCGGACATCGCGGAGGGCATCGTCCAGGCGAGCCGCTTCGCCCAGGCGGACCCCTACCGCGCGGCGACGCACAACAAGGGCATCATGAACGGCATCGACGCCATCGCGCTCGCCACGGGCCAGGACTGGCGCGCCATCGAGGCGGGGGCGCATGCGTACGCGGCTCGCACGGGCCGGTACCTGCCGCTGTCCACGTGGAGGCGGGAGGACGGGAACCTGGTGGGCGAAATCGAGCTGCCGCTCGCGCTGGGCACGGTGGGCGGGCCGCTGCTGGTGCACCCCGGGGTGAAGGCCGCGTTCAAGGTGCTGGGGCATCCCGGAGTCCGGGAGCTGGCGTGCCTGTTCGCCTCGGTGGGGCTGGCGCAGAACCTGGCGGCGGTGCGCGCCCTGGGCTCGGTGGGCATCCAGAAGGGCCACATGGCGTTGCACGCGCGCTCGGTGGCGGTGAGCGCGGGCACGCCGCCCGAGTGGGTGGAGACCGTCGCCGCGCTGCTCGTCCAGCAGGGCGAGGTGAAGGTGGACCAGGCCCGGCGCGTGCTCGGGGAGCTGAAGGGGGGCGTGCTGCCGTTCGTGTCGCCGCACAACGAGGACACCTGACGTCCGGAGGACGTGATGAATGTCGCCGTGAACTTCCCCATGCCCTTCCCGTCCCGCTGCAGTCCGGACCGGGACGCTGCTCGACGGCGCAACCTCGACTGGGCCCGCGCGTCCGGCCTGGTGACCAATGAAATCGACGAGCGTCGCTATGGCTCCTGGGACATCGCCGACCTCGCCGCCCGTTGGCTCCCCCGGGCTTCAGGCGCCAGGCTCGACCTGGCGGTCGACGCCATCGTCGTCGGAACCCTCATCGACGAGCAGTTCGACGGCGCCCGGGACATTCCCCCCGAGCAGGTCCGCGCGGACTGCGAGACGCTGCTCGCGGTCCTCCAGGTGGAAGGGCCGCCCTCGTCTCCCGTCGGGGTCCTCGCCACCGCGCTGGCCGACGTGTGGGCGCGCACCTGTCGTGGCGCCTCGCTCGAGTGGCGGCGACGCGCGGCACGTCATTGGCGATGGTTCCTCGAGGCGTTCCCCGAAGAGGCCCGGTGGCGGCAGGGCTCCGTGCGCCTGACCCGTGACCGCTTTCTCGCGCTGCGCCGCAAGTCCGGTCTCGTCTACATGATGATGGACCTGACGGAGAAGGCGAACGGCTTCGAGACCACCGAGCGGGCCCGACAGGTCCCTGGGGTGCAACCGCTGCTCGACCTGACCGCGGACCTCATCGACACCATGAACGACGTCTGCTCCTTCGAGAAGGAGCGCGCACGCGGTGACGTGCACAACCTGGTCCTGGTCCTGCAATCCGAGCGGGGTGGGCCCTGTGAGAAGGCCCTGGCGGAGACCCACGACACCATGCGGCGCTGGTGCCAGGAGTTCATCCAGCTTGCCGCCGGCCTCCCGGAGGCCTGCGCCCGGCAGCAGCTGTCCCGCGTGGAGACGGACAACCTGCTTCGTCTCGTCCAGGGCCTCGAGGAGAACATCGGAGGCCACCCGGACTGGTATCGGACCACCCGGCGCTACGAGGGAGTGATTCCCAGGGGCGAGGCCGCGTACGCCAGCGACCTGATGCGCCCCGTGGCCCGGGTCTCTCGCTGACGCTCGCGGCTCCGGGCTCGAGCCGCCGTGCGTCGTGTCGGCCCGTGGCTGGTTGCCTCCGGCGCTCCGTGATAGCGATTGCGGCGTGTCCCGCTCCCGGCTCGCCGTCGCCCTGGAACCGTATCCACTGCGCCACCAGCTCGAGGAGGCGGACTGCGGGCCCGCGTGTCTGGAGATGATTGCGGCGTATCACGGCGCCACGCACTCGCTCGCCGCGCTCAAGGACCTCTCCCACGTCCAGTCAGTCGGCACCTCGCTGCCGGACCTCGCCAGCGCCGCGGAGAAGGTCGGCTTCAAGGTCCGCGCCTTCCACGTCGACGACCCCACGGACCTCGAGGACGAGGAGGGCCAGGCGCTCCTCCCCGGCATCGCGCACTGGGACGACCACCACTTCGTCGTCCTCTACGCCGTCACCCCGAAGGAGGCCGTCGTCGGGGACCCGGAGCAGGGCCTGCGGCGCATCCCGCGCGCGAAGCTCGGCGAGCACTGGGATGGAATCCTCCTCTCGCTGGAGGCCACCGAGGCCCTCTTCCGTCCCCTCCCCACCGCGCCCGTCACGTCCCGCCGCTTCGGCGCGCTGCGACGCTTCGGACGGGGCCTCTTGCGCTACCGCCTGCTGCTGTTCCAGGTGTTCGTCACCACGCTGCTGCTCCAGGCGCTCGCGCTCGCCCAGCCGCTGCTCATCCAGGGGCTCGTGGACAAGGCCGTGGGCGGCCGGGACATCTCCCTGCTCACCGCCGTGGGCGTGGGGCTGGCGGTGCTGCTCGTCGCGCAGGTCGCCGTGTCGATTGCGCGCGGCGCGGGCCTCTTCCTGTTGTCGCGAGGCTTCTCCGCGCTGCTGCTCGCGCAGTTCTGGCGGCGCCTGTTGTCCCTGCCGGTGACGTTCTTCGCGCGGCGTCACCGGGGAGACCTGCTCAAACGCATCGAGGACCACCAGCGCATCCGCCGCATCCTCCAGGGCGCGTCCGTGTCCGTGCTGTTGGACCTGGTGATGCTCGTGGGCTACGGCGCCGTGCTCTTCCTCTACGACCGCGCCGTCTTCGGCCTCTTCGCGGGCGGGGCCGCGGTGTACGCGGTGTGGACGCTCTTGCTGATGCCGCGTCGCACGGTGCTGGACCACCAGCGCTTCCGCGTCGCGGCCGAGGCCAGCCGGCTGGAGCTGCAGATGCTCGGCGGCATCCAGACGCTCAAGGCCTGCGGCGCCGAGCGACAGGCCCGCACGCGCTGGGAGAAGCTCCAGGCCCGCGAGGCCGAGGCCGCGCGCCGCATCTGGCTGCACGACACCGTGCACACCTCCGGCGCGCAGCTGGTCAATCAGGCCGTGTCCATGGGCATCCTCGTCTACGAGGCGCACCTGGTCCTCGAGGGCCGGCTCACGCTGGGGCAGATGGTGGCGACGCTCGCGATTCTCGGCCTCGCGCTCGCGCCCATGCAGAACCTGGTGATGTTCATCCACCAGCTCCAGGACGTGGTCATCTCCCTGCGCCGCGTGGACATCGTCTACGAGTCCACGCCCGAGCTGCGCGACGACACCGCGCAAGGCACCGGCGCCCTCACCCGCGCCCCCGAGCTGCGCCTGGACCACGTCACCTTCCGCTACGGCTCTCCCAACGAGCCGCCCGTGCTGGACGACGTGAGCTTCACGCTGCCCGCGGGGAAGATGACCGCCATCGTCGGCCGCTCCGGCGCGGGCAAGACGACGCTCACCCAGGTGCTCTACGGCCTGTATCGCCCCGAGCAGGGGCAGGTGCGCTACGACGGCCAGCCGCTGGAGACCTTCGACCCGGTGGCGCTGCGCCGCTCGGTGGCCTTCGTCTTCCAGAAGACCGACATCTTCGACGGCACCCTCGCGGAGAACATCGCCCTGGGCGATGACACGCCGGACGCGGAGCGACTGCTACACGCCGCGCGCACCGCGTGCCTGGATGAGCTGCTCGCGCTGCCCAACGGCCTCAAGACGCGCATCGGCGAAGCGGGCGTGCGGCTGTCCGGTGGCGAGGAGCAGCGGCTCCAGCTCGCGCGCGCCATCTATCGCAATCCGCGCGTGCTCTTCCTCGACGAGGCCACCAGCCACCTGGACGCATCCCTGGAGCGGGCGATCACCGAGGCCCTCCAGCGTGAGGCCGCCGGACGCACGCTCGTCGTCGTGGCCCACCGCCTGTCCACCGTGCGCCGCGCGGACAAGATTGTCGTGCTCGACCAGGGGCGCGTCGTCGAGGAAGGCACCCACGACGAGCTGGTGCTCATCCCCGGCGGCCGCTACCGCGCGCTCGTCGAGAACCAGATGGAGCAGCGATGACGTCCCCCCGTGACGACGAGGACCTGGACGCGGACCCGGCGATGACGGAGGAGCTGCGCGCGGTGATGCACCCGCGTCCCCATCGCCCGCTGCTGTTCACCGCCGCGCTGGTGCTCGTCCTCGGCGCGCTGGCGTGGGGGGCCTCGCGCACCGTGCTCGCCGCGCTGTGGCGATAGCGCGCCTCAGCCGCCCCGCGCGTGCTTCGCCAGCGCCCGCGTGAAGTGCCCGGCCACGTCCGTGCCTCCGCCCGCGTCGAAGCCGAGGAACATGGGCGAGCCGTTGAGCTCCAGGAACTTCAGCTCACCGTCCACGCCCCGCTTGAGGTCCAGCCCCGTCCAGCGCAGGCCGAGCACCTCGCACGCCCTCACGCACTGCCGCGCCACCGCGTCCGGGAGCACCACCTGCTCGATGCGCTCCTCGTTCTGCCGGAAGTCCAGCGCGGAGGTGACGATGTGCAGGCTCGCGATGACCTCGCCATCCAGCACGAAGACGCGGATGTCCTCGCCGGGCAGCAGCTCCTGGAAGGTGACGGGAGACGCGGCCAGCGCCGCGAGCCGCGCGTCCGTGAGGTCCTCCGGCAGGAGCTCCTGCGTCGCGGCCCCGCCCATGACGGGCTTGTAGGCCACGCGTCCGCCCGAGGCGAAGCGGCGCACCGCCTCCGGCTCGTTCGTCCACAGCGTGCGAGGCACCGGCAGCCCCGCGGCCCCGAGCGCGCCCAGCTGCACGGGCTTGTGGAGCACCCAGTCCGCCGAGGGCGGGTTGTACAGCGGCACCCCCAACCGCTCCCACCGGCCCAGCACCCCCAACAGGAACGTGGCCTTCTCGCGGAACACGGTGAGCGTGGTGCGCCAGTCCTCCGCCATCGCCTCCGAGGCGTCGACCCCGTGCGCCAACGGATGCGTGTGCAGCCCGCGCAGGTACGCCGCGGCGGGGCGCCCCAGCTCGCGCCCGTCCACGCGGATGCCAGCCAGGTCCTCGGTCAGCGACATCCGCGTCTCGTCGGGGAACGTCAGCGTGTCCACCACGACGCTCGCCACACCCAGGGCCTCCAGCCTCCGGCCCACCTCCTGGATGTGGATGTCCTCCCGGGAGCCCACCAGTGCCACCACGCCAGTCGTCATGGACGCGAAGCGAAGCAGATGCTCGGTGGGAGCTCCAGGGACGCGCACCGCGTCAATCGCGCGGGCCGCTGTCCGGCGGCTTCGACTCCTCGCCCACCGCCATCGTCGTCATCGGCTTGGGGCCGCCGGGCTTCCCCGTCCCGGGCGGCTTCGGCCTCTCCCCCAGCTCCGTGATGAACAGCTCCCGCTGACGATGAATGGATTTGCGCGTCATGGTGTGTCCTCCACGGACATTCCAATCCCACCCCCCGCCGTCGCACCAGGGGACGGTTTGACTATGAGACAGCTTTTCGTGGAAAGTACGTATTCCACGCATTTTCCGAGGAGTCGGGAATGTCCAGCTTCGTTTCGCGTCGCAGTGGCCGTTTCTCCGTGGTCATCGGTGTCCTGACGTTGCTGTCCGGCTGTTCGAGCGCTCCGGAGTCCCAGCAGCCGGAGCCCACGCCTCCGGCGGCCGAGGAGCAGCCCGGTCAGCAGGCCATCGAGGGTCGCGGCTGCGGCGTGAACCCGACGCACGAGGAGATGGCGGACATGGAGCGCCGCTTCCAGTCGGAGCGCGCGGTGTCTGCCTTCGCGCGTCCGAACGGCTCGGTGAACATCCCCGTCTACTTCCACGTCATCAACAAGGGCACGGGCGTGGCGAACGGCGACATCACCACGGCCATGATTACCAACCAGATTGCGGTGCTGAACGCCGCGTACGCGAACACGCCGTTCAAGTTCACGCTGACGGCGACGGACCGCACGACGAACAGCACCTGGTACAACCTGGGCTCGGGTTCGTCCGCGGAGCGCGCGATGAAGACGGCGCTGCGCAAGGGCGGCAAGAACGCGCTCAACATCTACTCGGCGAACCTGAGCGGCGGCCTGCTCGGCTGGGCGACGTTCCCCTCCAGCTACGCCAGCAACCCGACGATGGACGGCGTGGTGATTCTGTACTCCAGCGTGCCGGGCGGCAGCGCGTCGCCGTACAACCTGGGTGACACGGGCACGCACGAGGTCGGCCACTGGCTGGGCCTGTACCACACGTTCCAGGGCGGCTGCTCCACCACGAACGACTCCGTCAGCGACACGCCAGCGGAGGCCTCGCCCGCGTACGGCTGCCCCACGGGTCGCAACACCTGCTCCGCCGCGGGCAACGACCCCATCACCAACTTCATGGACTACACGGACGACTCCTGCATGAACACGTTCACCACGGGCCAGGCGGCCCGCATGGACTCGCAGGCGCTGACCTACCGCTGAGCGCGGCCTGCTGAAGTCTCGACGCCGGGGCTCTGCATGGGGCTCCGGCGTCGTCGTTTTCAGTGACATCCTGTCGGCACCTGGGCTCCAATCCGCGCCCATGTCCGCGCTCATGTTGAAGGAAGACCGCTTCCTGGATGTGCTCCGCCGTCTCATCGCCCTGACGCCCCGGTTGCAGAACAACCTGGAGGCGGGGCTGGTGCCCCAGGAGCGGCTGGCCGCGCAGGTGGTGCTGGACACGCTGGCCCCGCACATCGCCAGCGGCTTCATCCACGCGGAGGCCCTCGCGTCCCAGGGCAACGAGTCGCGCGTCAGCCTGGTGCTCACCGTGAAGGGCACGGGCGAGGGCGCGGTGGGCTTCGTGGGCGCGCACTTCGACGTGGTCCCCGCGGACCAGGTCGCCGAGGGCTGGGAGCGCAGCCCCTTCGAGCTGTGGGAGGGCCCGGACGGCGTGCTCTACGGGCGCGGCGTCACCGACTGCCTGGGCCACGTCGCGGTGGCCACGGACCTGCTCGCGCAACTGGCGGAGGCCAACGTGCGCCCGCGCCGCACGCTCAAGGTCGTGCTCATCGCCAACGAGGAGGCGGGGGATTTGCCCGGCCTGGGCCTGAGCTACGTGGCCGAGCAGGGCCGGCTCAAGGACCTGGTGGGCCAGCCGGTGTACTGGCTGGACAGCGCCAACTTCGGCCCCACCGTGGGCACCGCGGGCAACAGCGTGTGGGAGCTGAAGGTGACGGGCGTGGGCGGCCACTCGGGCATGCCGCAGAACTGCGTGAACGCGATGGAGCTGGCGATGGCCGCGTCGCTGGAGCTGGGCCGCTGGTTCCACGCGCGCTACCCGCCCAACGAGGACGAGAAGCGCTGGGGCTTCCTCGCGACCTCCAGCCTCAAGGCCACCGTGATGGAGGCGGCCAACACCAAGGAGAACAAGATTCCCGGCGACGTGGTGGTGAAGGGTGACGTCCGCCTGACGCCCTTCCACGACATGGCCGAGGTGCGGCGCGCCACCGAGGACTTCGTGCGGGAGCTGGACGCGCGGCTGGAGCGCGGTGAGGTCCCCGCCGGCTGGCCTCGCACGCGCACCGAGGACGGGCGGCGCGGCCGGCTGGCCCTGCGCTTCCAGGGCGGCGGCACCGAGGGCATCGCGTGCCGGCTGGACTCGCCCGGTCTCCAGGCGCTGAAGGACGCGATGAAGGCCGTGCGCGGCGTGGACGCGCAGCCCTTCTCGCTCACCGGCTCGCTGCCCCTGGTGAGGGACCTGCAGCGCCAGGGCTGCGACGTGCAGATAACAGGCTTCGGGGACATGAAGTACTACCACGCGCCGAACGAGCAGGCGCACCTGCAGGACTTCCGGCAGGGGTTCTCCATCCTGTGGGAGCTGCTCGAAAGACTGTGAGTGTGCGCTGGCGGGGCCCACGCTCCCGCCCGTCGTCCCCCGTGCCTGTACCGTGACGCCCAACCGCTCGGAGCCCCCGAGCCCCCTGAGGAGTGGTGACGCCATGAGAGAACTGCTGATGATTCCGGGGCCCGTGGAGTTCGAGGAAGAGGTGCTGCGCGCGCTGGGCGCCCCCTCGCTCAGCCACACGGACCCGGCCTTCATCGTCACCTTCGGCCGGGCGCTGCAGCGGCTGCGCGAGGTGTGCCTCGCCCCTTCCGCGCAGCCCTTCGTCGTCTCCGGCTCCGGCACCCTGGCCATGGAGATGGCCGTGGCCAACCTGGTGGAGCCCGGCGACGCGGCCCTTGTGGTGAACACCGGTTACTTCAGTGACCGGATGGCGAAGATTCTCGAGCGGCACGGCGCGAAGGTGACGCACGTGCGCGCCTCCCCGGGCGACGCGCCCTCGGTGGCGGAGGTGAAGTCCCAACTGGAGCGCGGCGGCTTCAAGGTGATGACCGTCACGCACGTGGATACGTCCACGGGCGTGCTCGCGCCGGTGGAGGGGCTGGTGAAGGCCGCGCGCGCGCTCGGCGTGCTGTCGGTGGTGGACGGCGTCTGCGCCACCGCGGGCGAGGTGTTCCACCAGGACGCGTGGGGCGCGGACGTGTACCTGACGGCGAGCCAGAAGGCGGTGGGCGTGCCGCCCGGCCTCGCGCTCGTCACCGCGAGCCCCCAGGCGATGGCGGCGTGGAAGGGCCGCAAGGCGCCGGTGGCCAGCGTGTACTCGGACTGGGCGGAGTGGCTGCCCATCATGGAGGCGTACGCGGGCGGCAAGCCCTCGTACTTCGCCACGCCGCCCGTCAACCTCGTCAGCGCGCTGGACGTGAGCCTGGGGCAGATTCTGGCCGAGGGCATGGAGGCGCGCTTCGCCCGTCACCAGCGCCTGGCCCGCGCCTTCCGCGCCGCGTGGAGCGCGCTGGGCCTGCGCCTCTTGCCCGTGTCGGAGGCGGTGACGGCGAACACGCTCAGCGCCGTCTACTACCCCGAGGGCGTGGACGCCTCGCTCGTCGGGCGCGTGAAGGCCGAGGGCGTGGTGATTGCCGGCGGGCTCCACCCGGACCTCAAGACGCGCTACTTCCGCGTGGGCCACATGAACCGCGTGGGCCCCGGCGACGTGCTCGTCACCGTGGGCGCCGTGGAGCGCGCCCTGCTCGCCGCCGGTCACCGGGCGGAGGCCGGCGCGGGCCTGCGCGCCGCCGAGTCCGTGCTCGCCGCCCGCTGACCCGGGCGCCGCCCGGGAAGGGCCCTTCCCCGCACCTCCCAGGTCCCCCGCACCCCGGGGGACCTCCAGGCTCGTGGCCTCCGAGACGTCCATGTGCCTGGAATCCGGGCGTTTCGTACGCTGGCGGAACCTGGCCCGGACCCTGGGGCCATCTCGAACCATTCGACAGGGGTAGAAAAATATGGGAGGGTTGGCACCTAGGAAGTGGGGGGAATCCGGCGAACACAGAAAGACCTGAGCAGCGCCGGACGTGTCCCCTGAGCCGAGGCAGTGCGAGCCCCTCGGGGGAGACGACCATGTACGTGAGCATGGATGTGAGCGGTGGTGGCGCGGCGTGGGAGCTGGAGCAGCGTCGGCTGGCCGCGACCGAGGACGACCAGGCGCGCGGGATGTTCTTCCGCGGCGCGCTGCACGTCATCGCGTTCCTGGGCGGAGAGGGCTCCGTCGCGCGGTGCAAGGGCGTGGCGGGCGTGTGGGAGATCAACCCGTTCCAGCTCTACTCGGTGTCGCGCTACCTGCGCATGGTGTCCACGGCGGCGCGGCTGCTGGCGCCCCGGCAGGGCGGCTTCGACGAGGTGCTCGAGCGCATGGGCGCGCAGGCCACGGTGGACTTCCTGGCGTCGCTGTTCGGTCGGGAGCTCCTGGCGGAGTCGGCGGGCAGTCCCCGGCTGCTGCTCGAGTCCCTGGGTGACGCGTACCGCATGGCGGTGAGCTACGGGGAGCGCTACCCGGTGTGGACGGGCGAGCGCAGCGCGCGCTTCATCATGCGCCGCGACTTCATGCCCGCCGCGTACCACGAGGGCGTGCTGCGCGGCGCGCTGGAGGCGGTGGGCGCCCGCGACGTGCGCGTGAGCGGGCGGCAGGTGGCGCTGCTGGACAGCGAGTTCGAGCTGTCCTGGCGGTAGGGCTTCTTCGTCAGCCCGCGTCTCCGACGGCGAGGTCGGGCTCCGCGCCCAGCCCCTCGCCGCCGCCCAGCTCCTCGGTGGAGGCGACGAAGGGGCGGGGCACCACGCGCGAGGCGTCGAGCGCGGGCGCCATCTCCAGGCGCGATTCGACGAGGGCTGTGAGCACCGCGAAGTGCTGCGCGTGGATGCCCTGGATGGAGGCGAGCACGAAGCGCGTGTTCGGCGTCTGGATGGAGGCGAGCACGCGGGTGAAGGCGATGATGGAGCGGCGCTCCTCGTTGGCCGACAGCTTCAGGACGTTGCCGACGGAGGGCTTGAAGCCCGCGGGCGGCGCGTAGGAGACCGTGTCCTCGCGCACGGGGATGGCGCCCAGGTCCGTCATCGTCCGGGCGAGCAGCGCCGCGTGCGCGGCGTGATGCTGCTGGAAGGCCTGCGCCAGCCCGAGCGCGAGCACGGCCAGCTCCCGCTCCGCCTGGGGGCGCGCCGGGTCATCGCGCGCGGCCACGAGGCGCGAGGTGGCCTGGGCGTAGGCCGCGACGAGCGAGTACTCGGCGGCGAGCAGCGTGTTGAGGGCGCCCACCTCCCGGGCGCGCTCGATGGGGTTCACCTCCTGGTTCGGCCGGTACTCCATGGGGGCATCACAGGCCCCGAGCGCGTGGGCGCCCGTGGCGAGGCCCAGGCATTGGAGGACGCGGCGGCGGGCGAGGCGCGGGTTCGCAATCATGGGGGGCTCCTTCAGCGGGTCACGTCGTAGAAAGGCAGCCCGGTCTCGTCGTCGAGGCCCGCGCCGTCGTCCAGGCTGATGGCCAGCGTGCGCGGAACCCACGCGGCGACGAGGCTCGCGAGCGCGTCCGCGGGCTGGTTCTCGGTGGCCGCGGGCGGGGTGGCGAGGCCGCGCGCGAGCAGGTTCAGCACGACGAAGCGCTGGGAGGCGACCGCGCCGAGGCTCGCGGCGAGCCCTCCGTTGGCGTCGAGCCTCAGGGCGGTCTGCGCCTGGGTGCAGGTGAGCGCGCACGCCTTCTCCAGGTTGGTCAGCAGGTCGAGCGCGTTCTGGAGGCAGGGCGCGAAGTCCTCGGGGAGCCTCGCCGTGCCCGCGCCCACGTCGTCGGTGCCTCGCTGCTGGACGAGCGCGTCCACCAGCCGTTCGGCGTGCTCCGCGTGCTGCTGGCGGAAGCGCGAGAGGAGCGCCTCGAGCAGCCCCCGGAAGGCGAACAGCGCGTCGGTGGCGGGCGCGGCCGCGAGCACGCCGGCCAGGGCGTCATGCGTCGCGACGGCGTCACGCTCGGCGGCGAGCAGCGCGCGCACCACCGGCAGGTCCTCCTTGATGCTTCGCTGGGCGTGGGCGCGCGAGGTGGCCGTGAGCAGGCCCAGCCCCGCGACGGCGGCGGCGTGCCCCAGCGCGGCACGGCGAGAGAGTGCTTCGGTCATGGTGCCCCCCGGCTTCCGTCCGCGCGCGCTGGCGGGCCTCCATGGCCCCCTTCGGTCCTCGCGCGGGCGAGGCAAGGAGATGGGGGCGGGCCCTCTCGCGCGCACGTCGTGAAACACGGGGACGGTGTCTCCGAGACAGAGGATGTCGCACCCTTAGGTCTCGGGGGTGAGGCCCCGTTCGCCCCCGAACGCGTATCGACTCCCAGCACCCGAGAGTCCGCGCGGTCGCTCGTCACCCAGCGCGCTTCACTGCTTCACGAGGAATCCCCAGATGCACACGCTGCCGTTGCCTCGTATTGGCCAATGCTCAACACCGCGCCGACAACACGACACGAGCCTGGGGCGGGGCGCCCGCCTCCCGTCGAGACATGTGACGTATGCGTGGGTGGCGCGAGATAGTCTCGAGGCCGTCGGGTGGTGGGGTCGAGAGAAGGAGGCGAGTGCGTGACTGGGCCGTTGCTGGTGGTGGACGACGACGCGGACCTGCGCGAGGCACTGGAGGAGGTGCTGCGCGACGCGGGCTATTCGGTGACGGGGGCCATCAATGGCAAGCACGCGCTCGACGTCCTCGGGGACATGTCGTCGCTGCCCGTGCTCGTGCTGCTCGACATGATGATGCCCGTGCTGGATGGCGCCGGCTTCGCGCGGGCCATGCGCCAGGTGCCCGCGTGGCGTGACATCCCCGTGCTCGTCTTCTCCGCGTCCGCCAACGCCCGTCAGGTGGCCGAGGAGATTGGCGCGTGTGGACACCTGCGCAAGCCCGTGGACGTGGACACGCTGCTGGACGCCGTGCGCAGGCACCAGGCGGCCTGACGTCCGTCGCCTCCCCGCGCGCAATGTGCGTTTGACGCTTCGCGAGGTGGGCTGGTAAGTGCTCACTTAACAGGCGCGTTGCCGAAGGAGGCCGGATGCATTTCAACCCGCTCACCCTGCTCATCACGCAGCTCATCGTCATCATCGGCGTGTCGAGGTTGATTGGCCGGGGCGCGCGCTGGTTGGGCCAACCGCTGGTCATCGCGGAGGTGGTGGCGGGCATCGTGCTGGGGCCGTCGCTGTTGGGGTGGCTGGCGCCGGACCTGATGGACGCGCTGTTCCCGGCCAGCTCCATGCCCGTGCTCAAGATGTTGAGCCAGGTGGGCCTGGTGCTGTTCATGTTCCTCATCGGCCTGGAGCTGGACCCGAAGATGCTCAAGGGCCGGGGCCATGCGTCGGTGGCCATCAGCCACACGAGCATCGTCGTGCCCTTCATCCTGGGCGCGGTGGCGGGCGCGCTGTGGCTCTACAAGTCGCTGTCGGACCCGAGCGTGCCGTTCTCCTCGTTCGTGCTCTTCATGGGCGTGGCGATGAGCATCACGGCCTTCCCGGTGCTCGCGCGCATCCTCGCCGAGCGCGGGCTGCTGCAGTCGCGCATCGGCGCCATCGCGATTACGTGCGCCGCGGTGGATGACGTCACGGCGTGGTGCCTGCTGGCCTTCGTGGTGTCCATCGTCCGCGCGGCGAGCCTGGCGGAGGCGGCGCTCACCACGGCGTTCGCGGTGGGCTACATCGCGTTCATGCTGCTGGCGGTGCGGCCGTTCCTCGCCCGGCTGGGCGCGCGCGTGGCCAGCCGCGAGGGCCTGACGCAGAACGTGGTGGCGGGCACGCTGCTGTTGCTGCTCGCGAGCGCGCTCGCCACGGAGCTCATCGGCATCCACGCGCTCTTCGGCGCGTTCCTCTTCGGCGCCGTCATCCCCAAGGAAGGGGGGCTGGCCGAGGCGCTGGTGGAGAAGCTGGAGGACACGGCGGTGGTGCTGCTCCTGCCCCTGTTCTTCGCCTTCAGCGGCCTGCGCACGCAGATTGGCCTGCTCAACACGCCGGAGGCCTGGATGACCTGCGGGGTCATCATCCTGCTGGCCTGCCTGGGCAAGTTCGGCGGCAGCGCGGTGGCGGCGCGGCTGACGGGCATGCGCTGGCGCGAGGCGGGCGCCGTCGGCATCCTGATGAACACGCGCGGGTTGATGGAGCTCATCGTCCTCAACCTGGGCCTGGACCTGGGCGTCATCTCGCCCACGCTCTTCACCATGATGGTCATCATGGCGCTGGTGACCACGTTCATGACCACGCCGCTGCTGCGCCTCATCTACCCGCTGGAGGAGATGGCGCGCGACAAGCTGGAGCTGGCGCCGGCCACGGCCCCGGGCCTGACGCCCTACACGATGCTGATGTGCGTCTCCCATCAGCAGGCCGGGCCGGGCATGGCCACGCTGGCCAAGGCGCTCTCCGGCACGGAGGCCACGCAACTGCACGCCCTGCACCTGGTGCACCCGGAGCGCGTGTCCCTGCGCGAGGCCGAGCCGCGCGCAGGTGTGTCCGAGGAGTCCGCCGAGGGCGAGGGCGCGCTGGCGCCGCTGCTCGGCCGGGCGCGGAGCCTGGGGCTGTCGGTGCGGCCGCTGTCGTTCGTGTCCACGGAGCCCGCGCAGGACATCCGCCGCACGGCCGAGGCCCGGCGCGCGGACCTGGTGCTGCTGGGCTGGCACAAGCCGCTGTTCAGCCAGACGGTGCTGGGCGGCACGGTGCACGAGGTGATGAAGGACGCGGCCGGCGGCACGGTGGCGGTGCTGGTGGACCGGGGCCTGTCCGACGTGAAGCGGGTGCTGGTGCCCTTCATCGGCAGCCGGCATGACCGCGCGGCGCTGAAGCTGGCGCGGCGGCTGATGAAGCAGGCGGGCGCGGACGTCACCGTGCTGCACGTGACGTCCCACGAGAACACCCACGCGCGCGCGCAGGTGGAGGAGCTGTTCCCCGCGGCGGAGGGCTCGGCCGTGCGGCTGAAGGTGGTGCGGCACGAGTCCCCGGAGGACGCGGTGCTCGAGGAGATCCGCCAGGGAGGCTACGACCTGCTGGTGGTGGGCATGGGCGCGCAGTGGGGCCTGGAGGACCGCGTCTTCGGGCTGCACCGCGAGCGCATCATCCGGGACGCGCCGGGCTCGCTGCTCGTGGTGCACGACTCGGAGCCGGTGACCCAGGCCGTCGACGCCGCGGAGCCGGTCTCTCCGCGGACAGCGGCCTCGAGGAGCTGAGCACACCGCCATGCACCTGGGTGCGACGCTGCGGCTGTTGCGGGTGGACGCGGGCCTGTCCCTGAGGGACCTGGCCCGGCGCATCGGTGTGTCGAGCGCGTACCTCAGCCGGGTGGAGAACGGCGTGGACGCGCCGCCCACGGTGGAGCGGCTCACGGCGATTGCCCGGGAGCTGGATGTGCCCCCGGCGCTGTTGATGGACGTGGCCAACCGGGTCAGCCCCTACGTGTCCGAGTACCTGGAGGACGTGCCGGGCTCCGGGACGCTCTTCCTGGAGCTGGCGCGGCGCCGGCTGTCGGGGACGCAGCTGGCCCGGGTGCGCGACTTCCTGGACGCGGAGTTCCCGGTGCGCCGGGGGGCCGCGGACGCGCCGGTGCCGGCGCTGGCGCCGCTCCTGGCGCCCGAGCGGATGGTGCTCCAGCTGTCCTGCGAGGGCTGGGAGGACGTGCTGGACGTGGTGGCGGGGCGGCTGGCGGTGGAGCTGCCCGGCGTGGACGCGCCGCGCCTGGCGGAGAGCCTGCGCCGGCGCGACATGACGTCCTCGTGCGCGGTGGGCGGCGAGGTGGCCGTGCCCCACGTCTTCGTGCCGGGCGCAGCCCCCGTGGCGGCCCTGGTGACGCTGGCCAAGGGGCTGGCGGTGGACACGCCCGACGGCCGTCCGCTGCGGCTGGTGGTGGCGGCGGTGGACGGGGAGCTGGGGCGCGTGCGGCTGGTGCGCATGGCGCACGTGGCCCGGCTCGCCGCGCGAGGGCTGTCCGCGCGGCTCGGCGAGGCGCGCCAGCCCTCGCAGGTGTTCGCCATCCTGGAGGAGCTGGAGGCGCTGCGCTGAGGCTTTCTCCTCAAGCGACGCGCGCCCAGTTCACCCAGTCCCCCAGCTCGCGGTAGCCGAGCTTGCGGTACACGCTCCGGCCCTGCTCGGTGGCCTGGAGCACGGAGGCGGCGAGGCCCCGGGCGCGGGCCCCGGAGAGCAGGCCCTTCATCACCTCCGCGGCCAGCCCCCGGCCCCGCGCCTCCGGCAGCGTGACGACCATGTACACGCCCGCGGTGTCGTCCACGTCCAGGCTGAAGCCGCACGCCAGCGCGCGGCCCTGCTCGCGCGCGACCAGCGTGTGCACGGGCAGCCGGGGCGGCTGGTTCCACACGCAGAGGAGGTCGTCCCACTTGCCCCAGACGCGGATGTTGAGCGCCACCATCTCCTCCTGGGATTCGGTCTCCACGAGGGGGAAGGTGGGGCGCTCGTCCGGGATGTCCGCCAGCGCCAGCCCCATGGCGGGCAGCCGGTTGTCGGGGCGATAGCCGTGCGCGCCCAGCAGCCTGGCCCCTTCGTCCTGGCCGGGCAGCACCGCCACGCGCCAGGCGGGGATGCCCTGGCGCCGGTAGAAGTCCTCCAGCGCGGGCAGTCCCTCGGCGAGCGCCTGGGTCGTCCGGAAGCAGGCCTGCTGGAAGTGGGACTCGGCGGGATGGGTCGGCAGGCTGAAGGCATCCAGGCCCGGGGCGCCGAAGTGGCGCAGCATGCCCCGCTCCCGTTGCAGGTGCTTGAAGGCGATGACGTTGGTGAGGAGGCGGTCGTTCAGTTCGGCATCGGTCATGGGACGCCCCCAGCCTAGGGTGCCCGCGCCGGGCGGCGAACATCGCACCGCGCAAAAGCGCGCACCCGTCCTCCAGGACGGGTAGGGTGCGCCCGCACTCATGACGAGCCAGCGCTTCTACGCCTTCGACCCTCGCGTCCCCCGTATCGCGCTCTTCCTGGGCGCCTGCGTGCTGGCGGTATTGACGGCCTGGGCCCTGGCCAACGCCCAGGACGGCGGCGGCGTGCAGGAGCTGGCCCGCGCCGGGGTGAGCGCGGGGCTGATGCTCGCCTTCCTCGTGGCCCTCCACCGGCTGCGCCCGCGCACCGGCTGGGGCGTCACCCTGGACGCGCGCGGCGTGCGCGTGGCCCGCCCCTTCAGCGCCAGCGAGCTGGATTTGCACTGGGGCCAGATTGATTCGGTGCGCCGGCTCGGTCGGCGGGGGAACGTGCTCGGTCTGTTCCTCAAGGAAGAGGGACGGGTGCTCGTCACCCGGCATCTCTTCGCCCGCAAAGCTGTTTTCGAGGAGTTGATCTCCGCGCTGGAGGAGCGCCTGCCGCCGCCGCGGTTCGACGCCTGAACCCCCGCTCCCGGGGCGCCGCCGCCCGAGGGGGCGGCCAAGCGATTTTCACGAATATTTACGCAGCTTTGCGCGGGCTCGTTACTCTTGTTCAGTGTGCCTCTAAATGGTAGGCACAGGCCTTCTGCAAGGCTCCTTTTCCCAAGGACAGCATCACATGGAAAAGACCCCCGCTACTGGCGCCGAGGTCGCTTTGCCGCCCGTGGAGTATGGGACCGATAGCATCACCAAGCTCGAGGGCCTGGAGGCCGTTCGCAAGCGCCCTGGCATGTACATCGGCGACACGATGACCTACGGGCTCCACAAGCTCGTGTACGAGGTCGTCGACAACGCCGTGGACGAGGCGCTCGCGGGCCACTGCACGGACATCGAGGTCGTCATCCACGTGGACGGCTCGCTGAGCGTCCAGGACAACGGGCGCGGCATCCCCGTGGGTCCTCACCCCGACCCCAAGTTCAAGGGCAAGGACACGCTGGAGGTCGTCCTCACGGAGCTGCACGCCGGCAGCAAGTTCGGCAACGGGGCCTACAAGGTCTCCGGCGGACTGCACGGCGTGGGCGTCACGTGCGTGAACTTCCTCTCGGAGTGGTTCAAGGTCCGCGTCCAGCGCGCCGGCAAGGTGTTCGAGCAGGCCTACTCCCGAGGCGTCTCGCAGGGGGCGCCGCAGGAGGTGGGCACCACCGACAAGCGCGGCACGCTCATCGCGTTCAAGCCGGACAGCACCGTGATGGAGACGGTGGACTTCAACTTCGAGACGCTCAGCCAGCGGCTGCGTGAGCTGGCGTTCCTCAACGCGGGGCTGCACATCAGCATCCGCGACGAGCGCACGAACAAGGAGCACGACTTCAAGTTCGACGGAGGCATCTCCTCGTTCGTGGAGTTCCTCAACAAGTCGAAGCAGGTGCTGCACGACAAGCCCATCGCCTTCCAGGTGGAGAAGGACGGCGTGTCGCTCGAGCTGGCCATGCAGTGGAACGACGGCTACGACGAGCGCATCTACACCTTCGCCAACAACATCAACACCCACGAGGGTGGCAGCCACCTGTCCGGCTTCAAGGCCGCGCTGACGCGCACGCTCAACAGCTACGCGGAGAAGGGTGGCCTCTGGAAGGACCTGAAGGAGGCGCCCGCGGGCGAGGACGCGCGCGAGGGCCTGTCCGCGGTCATCTCCGTGAAGCTGCCCAACCCCCAGTTCGAGGGGCAGACGAAGACGAAGCTGGGCAACAGCGAGGTGAAGGGCCTGGTCGAGCAGATGGTCAACGACCAGCTCGCCACCTTCCTGGAAGAGACGCCCATGGTGGGCAAGAAGATCGTCGCCAAGATTGGCGATGCGTGCCGGGCGCGCATCGCGGCGCGCAAGGCGCGTGAGACGGTGCGCCGCAAGGGCGTGCTGGACGGCGGCGGCCTCCCCGGGAAGCTGGCGGACTGCCAGAGCCGCGACCCGCACGAGAGCGAGCTGTACATCGTCGAGGGTGACTCCGCAGGTGGCTCCGCGAAGCAGGGGCGGGACAGGCGCAACCAGGCCATCCTCCCGTTGCGCGGCAAGATTCTGAACGTGGAGAAGGCGCGCTTCGAGAAGATGCTGACGAGCGCCGAAATCGTCACGCTCATCACGGCGCTGGGCACGGGCATCGGGCCGGAGGACTACAACCCGGAGAAGTCGCGCTACCACCGCATCATCCTGATGACGGACGCCGACGTGGACGGCAGCCACATCCGCACGCTGCTGCTGACGTTCTTCTTCCGGCAGATGCCGGAGCTCCTGCAGAAGGGCTACCTCTACATCGCGCAGCCGCCGCTCTACAAAGTCACGCGCAACAAGAAGGACAAGTACGTCAAGGACCAGCGCGCGCTGGACGAGTACCTGCTGGGCATCGCCACGGAGCACGGGCGGGTGCTGACGCCCTCGGGGGAGGTGGGTGGGGCGGACCTGAAGGCGCTGCTCGAGAAGGTGATTACGTACGAGGAGCGGCTGGAGAAGCAGGCGAAGCGGCGCGACGCGCGGGTGGTGGACGCGGTGGTGCAGGGCGCGCGGCTGACGTCGGAGGTGCTGGGCGACGAGGCGGCGCTGGCGGCGGCGGTGAAGGGCGCGTACGCGGAGTTCGAGCGGCGCATGCCGGACGTGCTGGGCCGGGTGTCGCACGAGGTGGAGACGGACACGGAGAACGGGACGAAGAAGCTGGTGTTCCGCACGGACGTGAACGGCGCGATGCGGCCGACGGTGTTCGACCACGCGTTCCTGTCGTCGCCGGAGTACGTGGAGCTGGTGGCCCTGCGGGATGCGTTCAAGTCCCTGGGGGACGCGCCGTACAAGGTGAAGGTGGATGCCGGGACGGTGACGGCGTACTCGGTGCAGGAGGTCCACGCGGCGCTGCGCAAGGACGCGCAGAAGGGCCTGGGCCTGCAGCGCTACAAGGGTCTGGGCGAGATGAACCCGGAGCAGCTCTGGGACACGACGATGAATCCGCTCACGCGCACGCTGCTGCAGGTGCGGGTGGAGGACGCGGTGGAGAGCGACGAAATCTTCTCGCTGCTGATGGGCGAGGCGGTGGAGCCGCGGCGCGAGTTCATCGAGCGCAACGCGCTGGACGTGCAGAACCTCGACATCTGAGGCGGCGTCTCCCGGCCTGAGGCCGGGGATGCGCGGACTCATGGGGCGCGGTGCCGGAAGCAGGCGCCGCGCCCCGTGTCGTTTCAGGGGCCTGGGGTGGAGTACGCCGAGGCTTCAGCGCCCGCCACCGCGGGGGCCACCGCCCCGAGGGGGCTTGCCACCGAACCCTCCGTCACGGGGCCCGAGCGGACGCGCGGGCAGGGTGATGGCCTCGCCATCGAGCGTGGCCTGTCCACACTCGGGTCCGAACACCAGCGTGTTCGTGGAGCCCTCCGCGTTCGTCCGCACCTGCGTGCCGGCGAGCGGCCACGCGCAGACGGACGGTGGCACCCGGATGATGCCGGTGAGCGTCACCGAGGACGCGCTGCCATCCGCGAGCGTGGCGGTGAGCGTGCCGTTGCTGGTGCGCGTGGGCGTGTCCGCCTCCGCGTCGAAGCTTTCCTCCAGCGAGCCCGTGAGGTGCAGGCTGTCGAGCACCACGCCTTCCGCGTCGAGGTGCGTGCGCGTCGTGTCGACGGTGACAGCGCGGCTCAGCGTCTGGCGAGCGCCGGGCACTCGCACCGAAGTGGAGGCGATGCTGCCCGCCATCTTCGCGCTCCGGCCATCCTCCAGGGTGTGGGTGATGTCGTGCGTGGACTGCTGCTCGAAGCGCAGCGGCGCGTCCTCACCGCACGCCTCGACCGGAGCGATGGCCGTCACCACCTCCACCGTGCCCGAGGAGACCACACCCGTGGCCTCACCGCGCTCGGAGTCCTCGGGCCGGGGGTCGCCACCGGGCGCGGGCGGCCGCTCCCATCCACAACCTCCGCCACGGGGCCCACGTGCGCGCGCCTCGCAGTCGGTCCAGGACAGGTGGAGCTCGGAGGGGAAGCCCTGTCCGCAGACCTCCACCTCGGCGGTCTCCGGCTCGGCGTCGCACTGGAAGCCCTCGTGCTCCCAGCGACGCACCTCGAGCGGCAACCCCTCCAGGAACCGGGAGCCGAGAGGCACGTCCGCGGACTGCGCCTCGTTGATGGCTCCCGCGACGGCGACCACGGCTTGCTGCTCGGTGGTGTCCTGCGTCTTCTGGGCGCCACAGCCCGCGCCAACCAGCGCGGCCGCCAACATGCCTGCCTTGAGCTTCATGGTGTCTCCCCGCAACACACGTCGAAGCGCGCGCCGGCCCCGCGCACGAGAACCAAGGTAGGGGACAAACCTTGCGCAGTTCTTAAGCCCCGGTTGACGCGGTGGCCCCACCCGGGGGACGCAAGGGGGCATGTACATCCCCCGCCACTTCGAGGAACGGGACGCGGAGCGTCTCCTGTCGCTGATGACGCGGCACGCCTTCGCCGTGCTGGTGACGATGGACCAGGACGGCGCGCCCTTCGCCACGCACCTGCCGTTCCTCGTCGAGCGGGACGCGGCGGGCGCGCTGCGACTGCTCGCGCACATGGCGTTGCCGAACCCGCAGTGGCGCGCGTTCCCCGCCGAGCGCGACGCGCTGGTCATCTTCCAGGGGCCCCACGCCTACGTGTCACCCACCTGGTACACGACGGGCTCCCAGGTGCCCACGTGGAACTACGCCACGGTGCACGCGTACGGCAGGCCCAGCGTCATCGAGTCTCGCGACGAGGTGCTGCGCATCCTGCGAGACACGGCGGCGCGCTACGAGGCCGGCAACGCTCCACCGTGGACGATGGAGCAATCCCAGGAGTACGTGAACCGGCTGCTCGGCGGCATCGTCGCGTTCGAGCTCCGGGTGACGCGGCTGGAGGGCAAGTTCAAGCTCAGCCAGAACAAGGGCGAGGCGGACCGCAAGGCCGTCATCTCGGCGCTGGAGCACAGCCCGTTCCCGGGGGACGGCGAGCTGGCGGCGCTGATGCGCTCACGCGAGGAGCCTGGATAGACTCGTGGGCCCGGTGCCCTCCTCGGCTCCGCGCCCACGTGCCTTTCCCGTCTTGTCGAGCCGGGCCACGAGTGCGACACGGGCCCCGATAGCCCTTACGGCGGGAAGCTGTCATCTCGCCTCGCGCCCCGTCTGAATGCGGGGTGCGACAGGGACAGGTTAGGCACCCCGCCCAGGTCCGGGAACGCATGTCGCCGAGCCCCCGATGAACGGCTCCGGCTCATGCTCGCCGACCGGGAGGCGCATGGAGGGCTCGCCCCGTCGCCTGCTACCCCAGAGCGGAGGGGGCAGGTCGACCCAGCACCTGGGCACGTGAGCGAGCGAAGCCGGGGCCCGCGTGTCTGTCGTCCGCGTCCACCGCCTCTCCGCGCGGCCGACCTCCCTGGATGGCGGCGCCACGAGGAGGACGCCGCTCGCGAGAAGCGTCCGTTCCGACTGGGCCTGACTACCGCTCCGAGCGGCGCGAGCCCTTGAGCGCGGCGGCGCGCTCCTTGCGCGTCATCGCCGTGGCATCGACGATGTCCACCTCGAGCGCGCCCTGGTTGTCCTCGCGCTTCACGTCCGGGAAGAAGCAGCGCAGATCCTCGGTGTCGGTGATCTGGTAGCGCTTGCCCGTCTCGAGGATGCGATGGGTGGCGCGCACCGAGGCCGGCTCCGTGCCCCGCTCGACGCACAGCATCTGCTGGATGCGCCCATTCGCCCCGGGGCGCACCTCCGCGAAGTCGTCGCGCACCGTGAACAGGTACGTCGCGCGCGGATTCAGGCCGCGCAGCACCACCTGGTGCTCGGGCTTGAGCTGCAGGGCGTGCTCCTTCGCGTCGAACGTGAGCGAGCGCGGAGGCACATACGCGGACTGCCGGAGGTTCACGCGCACCGTGCCGCTGTTGTCCTCCGGCCCATTGTCATCCACCGCGAACACATGCAGCCTGCGAGCGTTCTTGATGGTCCGCGTGGACGCGCTCAACAACCCGAAGCTCGAGTCCGCCGGGCCCTCGCCCTCGATGAAGTACACCAGCGTCCCCGACGCGGTCCCCCGACCCTCGGCCAGCGACGCGCTGCCCTGCGTCCACACCGAGTAGGACAGCGAGGGGTTCAGGTCGATGGAGGCCGTCGAGTACTCGGGGATGGGCGCCGCGTTGTACTGGGGCCGCAGCACCAACAGCCGCGTGGGGTAGTCCACCTCATGAAGTGCCCGCTGCGACGCGGTCATCTTCTCGACCGCGGCCTGCGGCTGCTCGGCGGGCTTGCCCTCCGCCGCCACGGCCACCGTGCCCGCGTCGTCCGTCGCCGCGCCGCCGCCATCCTGCTCGGCCCCGACGAGGGACACGACGTCGTCATCCGCCTTGTCGTCCACGGGCGCCACCGCGACGGGCGCGGGCTCCGGAGGCTTGAGCGCCTCCAGCTCCGCGTTCATCGGCTCCAGCAACACCGACGCCGGGGTGAAGCGGCGGATCCACGTCGAATACCCGGGCATCGTGAGCGCCAGGGTGTTGGCCTCGCCCACGCGCACGCCGTCCAGCGTCACGGGCGTCTTGCCCGGCACGTCCTTGCCGTTGAGGTTCACGCTGGCGCCCGCGGGCGTGGACGTGATTCGCAGCGTGGTGGTGTGGACCGCCACCGCCTCCGGGGGCGGGTCGGACTTGATGACGAAGTGGTAGAAGAGCGCGACGAACAGCAGGACGATGGCGGACCCGAACATGTAGAGGGTCATCGTCCGCATGTCCTTCTGCCGCTTCGCCCCGCGCTCGGCCTCCTCGCGGGCCAGCTTCTCGCGAGCCTCGTCCGCCGCGGTGCGGAACCCCGTCCCCGTATACGTGCGCGCCGAACCCGAGGGCTGCGGCGCCACCGCCTGCGCGGTGACGACGGGAATTTCCACCGGCGTGTCCCGGGGGTCGTCGCCCATCGCGGCCACGGCGGCGGGGACCACCGTGGGCACGTACGTCTTGAGGATGTCGATGCCCGCGTCCGTGGCGGGCTCGTCCGGAAGCTCCGGGACGGGCGGACCGGGGCGCTCGTAGGAGCCGGACTTGCGGCCCGCGCCGGTGGTCTCCGCGCGCGGGATGCCGGTGTTCGTCGCACGGCGTCCACCCGCGCTCGACACCTTGCGCATGTCGGGGTTGCTGCCCGGCGCGGAGCGTCGCGCGCCGTCACTCGGGGGCCGCGCGCCTCCCTCGCTGCCGGGCCTGGAGCGCATGCCGGGGCTCGAGGGCCGCGACACGCTCCCCGACGACAGGGGCCGGGCCCGGCCCTGCGACGGCTCCACGATGCCCGCCTGCCACAGCGCGACCTGCTCCTTGAAGGCGGGCGTCACCTCCGCCTTGCGCCCCTCCGCCATCAGCTCCTCGGCGAAGAGGTACGCCATGAGCTGCGACAGCATCGTCGGCGTGAAGCGCGGGTTGTCGCGGTAGAGCAGCTCCACCAGCGACTCGCTCAGCTCCTTCGCCGTCTGGTAGCGCGCCTCCCGGTCGATGGCCATCGCGTTGCCGATGACCGTCTCCAAGTCCGGGCTCACCGTCGGGTTGTTCGCCGACGGCGGCAGACAGTCCCCCGTGAGGATGCGCGGCAGGACGGTGACGAACTCGCCCTCGTAGGGGCGCTTGCCGCACACCATCTCGTAGAGCACCACGCCCGCCGCGTACACGTCCGTGCGGGCGTCCAGGTCCTGCCGGCCCTGCGCCTGCTCCGGGGAGAAGTACGGGTACTTGCCCTTGAGCGTGCCCGGAGACGTCTTCGCCTCCACGGCGCTGGTGGCCTTGGCGATGCCGAAGTCGATGACCTTGACCTCGCCCTCGTAGGAGATGAGGACGTTGTCGGGCGAGACGTCCCGGTGCACCAGGCCCATCTCCACGCCGTCCTCGCCCACGTGGCGGTGCGCGTAGTCCAGGCCGTCACACAGCTTGCTGGCCACATGCAGCGCGAGCGGCTCCGGGAAGAACCCCATGCCCGCGCGCTGCGCGCGGCGCAGCACCTTGGACAAGGGCTGGCCCTGCACCAGCTCCATGGCGATGAAGTACTGGCCGCCCACCTCGCCGAAGTCGAAGACCTGCGCGATGTTGCTGTGGCTCATGCTGGCCACCAGCCGCGCCTCGCCGATGAACATCTCGACGAAGTCCGCCTCGTCCACGAAGTGGGGGAGGATCTGCTTGATGACGCAAGGCTTCGTGACGCCCGCGGCCCCCGTCATCCGGGCGCGGTAGGTGACGGCCATGCCGCCCGCGGCAATCTTCGAAAGAAGGACGTACTTGCCGAACTGCTGAGGGGGGGATTCCGCCACGTTTACAAGGCCAGGTCAGGTCGTCGTGAAACACCAAGCATACTCTTGTTCCATTGAAAGTCCCGGAACGGGCTCCAGTCGCATGCGAACGCGTCACCAGGGTGTTCCGTGCCTCGGGGCCTGGTGGAAAACCGAGACCTGAGTCATCCCTCACCTCGCCCGGGTGGCCTGTCGCGGGGGTGTGACAGCTCTCGGACTGAGGGGGCTGGGGGTCTCAGAATGATTCGTCGCGGTCGGGGGATAATCCGGGGTCCGGGGGATTGTGGCGAAGAGTCGCCGTGATTCCGGAGGGTTGTGGGAGCCGCGCCCGAGACTGTCGGGTCGCTTCACATTTCTTCACGGACGTGTCCGGCGCGCGCGGGGGAAGGGCGGTTATGTAGGCCGGCACGGCCGCGCGGGCCGGTGGTGGAGGGCGGTCGGCCTTCTTCCGGAGAAACGAGGCGACGCCGATGTTGTCCGAGCTGTCCTCCCGCTCGAGGCCCCTTGCCCTGGTGGTGATGGGCGCATTGCTCGCGTTGCCGATGCGTGGGCGGGCGCAGGAGCTGGAGGCGGTGAGACCCTCCGCGTTCGATCTGCTCGCCCGGAGTCCGGAGCTGGGCGGGTCGGACATCCCGAGGGACCTGCCAGGTCGCGTCACGGTGGGGCCCGCGATGCGGCCGGGGGTGGAGCCTCCCGAGGCGCAGACGTCCTCCCCGGACGAGCACCTCGAAGGCGAGTCGGACTTCCCGCTCAGGGTCCTGACCGACAGGGACCTGGCGAGCAGAGCCACGGTGGCGCCGAGCGAGGGCGCGTTGACGTTGATGCCCGCGTCGTCGACGGCCGGGCCGCGCGAGTTCAAGGTGCTGCCCGCGGTGGTGTCGGTGGTGCCGGGGCTCTTGTTCCACGGGTTGGCGCCGGCGGTGGCGGGGGATGGGCACACGGCGAAGCGGCTGTTCGCGTTGGAGGGCACGGGGCTGGGGCTCATCGCGTTGGGCGGCGTGCCCATCGCGCTCACGGGTGCGTCGCGGAAGACCATCGCGCCGCTGTACGCGGTGACGCTGGCGGGCTTCAGCGTGTTCGGCATCTCGGCGCTCGCGAACCTGTACTCGGTGGCGTCGCCGGCGTTCGACCCGGGGGTGCCTCCGCCGTCGTTGCCGCCGCTGGAGCTGGAGATGGGCTACCAGTACGTGAGCGACACGTCGTTCGACTACGACCACTTCGTGTCGTTGGGCGCGGTGGCGCGCTTCGACGAGGTGCAGCTCCGGGCCACCGCGAGGCTGGCGCCGGACGAGGGCAACACGCAGGTGCGGGTGGGCGGGGCGTATCGGTTGCTCGGGGTGTCGGAGCGCAGGCTCGAAGGCTCGGACGGGTCCTCGCTGGACGCGGAGCTGGTCGGGTTGTTCCACCGCTTCCCCACGGAGGGCTTCGCCGTCATCGGCGGAGACGTGGGGCTGCGAGGCCGCTACGCGATGGCGCGGGTGAGCCCGTCCCTGGCGGGCTCGTTCGCCGAGGTGAGCCTGGGCATGTCGATGCAGGGCTACACGTACTTCGGCCCGGTGGACGACGGGAACCTGCACACCCAGCTGCTGTTCACGTTCGGCTACGGCGTGTGGCTGGGGCGCGGAGGCGGGCCGTTCAGGGGCGAGGCGATGCTGTACTACGACCATCGCAAGGATGACTTCGCGGGCGGGGTGCGCTCGTTGGGCGGCGGCGTGGTGGGCAACTTCGGTCTGCGCGGGCGCGTGCTGCTGACGGACGCGTGGGGCGTGGCCGCGGAGGCGCAGGCGGGTGGAGCGCTCGTCGGACGCCTGTCGCTCATCTACGCGTTCGGAGGTGACCTGTGATGCACGAGCGCATGTGTACCGACTCCGCGTCGGGACGTCGTGAGCGGACGCGGGAGAGGACCGAAGTGGCGAGGCGTCGGTCTCTCAGGTCCGCGCTGACGTTGCATGGGAGTCGCGCCGCGAAGCAGGGCGCGAGGACGCGTGGTGTCGGCGTGTCGGGTCAGGGAGGAGCGCTGTGATGCGGCTCGGAAGCGTGGGCGTGGTGTCGGCGCTGTTGCTGGCGGGGTGTCTGCGTCCTGCGGAGAACCGCGCGATGCGCGACCTGAAGGTCGGGCAGGCGGAGGGCGGTGGACTCTCGCTCGTGGTGGAGGACGGGCTCGCGGCGGTGCGCGGCGTGGAGTCCGGAGGCGTGACGTTGTGGGGCAACGCCCCGGTCTTCACCGCGCGCGCCACGCTGGACGCGAGCGCGACGACGAACTGGCTCATCACGGTCCGCAACGCGATGCCGGACGCACAGCTCGTCGCGGAGCTGGAGGACGGCGAACTGCTCGCGGTGGAGCCCGTGCCCCATTCGATTCGCACGGTGAAGACCTGGCGCGTGCAACTGCGCGCGGGCGCGGTGGCGAAGCTGCACGTCGCGCCGCCGGGCTGGGACTCCGCGGAGCCGTTCCGCTTCGCGGCGCTGGCGGACGTACAGGAGGCGCTGCCTCGGGTGGGAGACATCTACGCGCGCCTGTCGAAGGACCCCACGCTGCGCTTCATCCTCTTCTCCGGAGACCTGACCGAGAACGGCACGCGCGAGCAGCTGCTGGAGTTCCAGGAGCGCCTGGAGGCGGGCTCGCCCATCCCGCTGTACGCGACGCTCGGCAACCACGAGACCTTCTCGAAGGACGCGGAGGAGTACACGGCGCTCGTGGGCCGGGGCAACCAGAGCTTCATCTTCCAGGGTGTGCGCTTCACCGTGGTGGACTCGAGCAATGGCACGCTGGACCCCATCGTGGAGGAGCAGCTCGACGGGTGGCTCGCGTCGTCGCGACACGGCACGCACGTGGTGTCGATGCACGTGCCGCCCCAGGACCCGGTGGGCCTGCGCGGCGGCGGCTTCGCGAACCGCGGCGAGTCCGCGAGCCTGGTCGGCAAGCTCGCGCGCGAGGGCGTGGACCTGACGCTCTATGGCCACATCCACTCGTACTACTCGTTCACCAACGCGGGCATCCCGGCCTTCATCTCCGGAGGCGGCGGCGCGATTCCGGAGACCTTCGATGGGGTGGGCCGTCACTACCTCGCGGTGGACGTCGGCGCGAACGAGGGGCTGCGCGAGGCGGCCCTGGTGCGCGTGGACTGACGCCGGAACGTCGGCA
The DNA here is from genome assembly GCF_026626605.1 of Myxococcus sp. MISCRS1. NCBI lineage: Bacteria > Pseudomonadati > Myxococcota > Myxococcia > Myxococcales > Myxococcaceae > Myxococcus > Myxococcus sp. MISCRS1. Next base: position 4,980,078 of record NZ_JAPNKB010000001.1, on the reverse strand, counting down.
CTGAACGAAGCGTCAGCCGGCGGTGTGTGGGAGGAAACGCGCGCGGGGCCGACAATCCGGCCTCGCAGCGTACCCTCTTGATCTGACACTGAACACGTGAGCAGATGGCGGCCCTACCGCGAGGAGCCAGGAGGCCCGCCATGTTCGATTCGAACGAGAACGACCCCATTTCCCCGGCGCTGCGTGCGCTGCTCGAGCTGTTCACCACGGAGCTGGCGGAGGTGCGCTTCCCGGACATGAGCGGGGACGTGCTGGACGACGCCGCGGCGCAGGTGCGAGCGAAGGCGGAGGCGGTGGCCCAGGCGCAGGCGGCGCTGGAGGCGGCGCGCCAGGGGCTGCAGGAGAGCCAGGACGCGCTGCTGCAGAAGGGCCAGCGCGCGCTGGCCTACGCGCGGGTGTTCTCCGAGGAGAACCCGGAGCTGGCCACGAAGCTGGACGCCATCCACCTGCCGCGTCCGGTGCGCAAGGGGCCGAAGTCGGAGGGCGCCACCTCGGAGCCGGTGGCCGCGGCGAACGGCAACGAGGAGAACGCGCCGAAGCGCCGGGGCCGCCCCCCCAAGGCGCGTCCCGCGCAGGGCGCGTCCCTCTTCTCCGAGGGCGCCACCGCCGAGTCCCTGGCCATCGCCCACGAGGGCAACGGCGTGCTGCCCTCCGCGTAGCGCGAGGGAAGTCGCGTCACACGGAGGAGGGCAGCACCCACTGCCTTGAAAAACCGCGGCCCGGACGCGAGGCCTTCCCGGAGCCCCCCTCCGGAAGAGACCCGCGCCGGGCCACGAGACCGCCCGACCTCCGCGCTCAACGCACGGACGCCGGGCGGGTACACCCGAGACGACTCAGTTCTGCGGGAACGCCGTCCAGCCAGCCATCCAGTTGGTCGTACCGAACGCGCCCACGAAGCGAGCGCTGGTGTCGAAGCCCGCGCCCGGCGTGGCCGCGTTGTCCGGGTTGAGCAGCGGCGAGCCCGCCTTCGGCAGGAAGTTCGGCGCCGTCAGGTTCGTCGCGTCCGTCAGCTGCGGGTCCTGCACCTTCACGCCGTTGGCGGAGACCAGGATCTTCTCCGCCTCGTTGAAGCGGCTCACGTCCGGGTCCACCGTCACGCCGCCCTCCACCTTCGGATTCGGCGCGAACGGGATGGTGTCCGTCAGGTTCGCGTTGTCCCAGAAGAAGGTGTTGCGGATGGACAGCCGCGAGTCACCGGCCTCGTTGAACAGCGCCGCGGAGGCCTCGCCGTCCACGTCCACCGCCTGGTCCTTGAAGTACGCGACCACCGCGTTGCGCAGGCGGATGCCGGCGCCGGTGTTGAACACCAGGCCCTCCTGCGAGGGGTTGCCACCCGGGTCCGCGTTGGAGCCGATGAACGTCGCGTTCCAGATCTCCGGCGCGCTGATGGGCTCCTGCGTCGGCGTCGTCTTGTGGCTGGACGCCTCGATGCCGCGGTCGCCCACGCGCGGGCTCTGCTGCACCACCAGGAACTGCACCTTGCCCGTGTAGCCCAGGTCGTAGTCCAGCGCGTCGTCGTCCGCCTGCGTGATGACGATGTGCTTGAGGGGCGCGGTGCCACCGAACATCTCGATGCCGTCGTCCAGGCCCAGGTGGACCTGCACGTAGTCGATGTCCGTCGCGGAGCCGCAGCCGCCCACGGTGAGGCCGTTGAGCTCGTTGTTCGGCGCCAGCTCGAAGCCGGCGAACTCGATGCGCGCGTACTTCAGCGTGCCGCAGCTGTGCGCGTCGTCCTGGCCGCCGTACTTCGTCTGCTCGTTGCCGCTGGTGGCGAAGAAGCCCTCGACGGTGGTCTCACCGCCGGAGACGTTCAGCCGCGCCTTGCCCAGCAGCACCACGCCGCCCCAGTCGCCCGCCTCGCGCTGTCCTTCCGCCTTGGAGGACGTGAAGACGATGGGCTTGTCCGCCGTGCCCACCGCGTTGATGCGCGCGTTGCGGGTGATGATGAGCGCGCTGCCCGTCTCACCCTTCACCGTGGCGCCCGCCTCGATGGTGAGCGTGCCGCTGTTGACGAAGACGTACTTCTTCAGCACGTAGGTGTTGCCCGCCTTCCAGGTCGTGTCCGCGGTGATGTCCTGGGAGACCTCCACCGTCTCCGGGTTGGTGGGCTCCGGGTTGGTGGGAGGCGGGTCCTTCTTGTCGTCGTCGCCGCAGCCGGCGGCACCAACCACCAGGCTGGACATGATGAAGAGGGAGGCGAACAAGCGCTTCATGACGAGACTTCCTTTCGGGAGGGGAACTACAGGGAGAGGCCCAGCGACGCGGAGAACGCGAGGCCCGGGCGGAACTCGACGAGGGCGATGTCGCCCTGCTGCAACTTGATGCGGGAGTTGAGGAGGTTGGACGCGGTCAGCTTCAGCTGCGTCGACTCGGTGAGCTTCTGCGTGACGGCCAGGTCCACGCGGTGGAAGGGCTGCTCGTAGACGTCCGGCAGGTTGTCCGTGCCCACCTCGGCGATGCGGCGGCCGTACACGTTGTAGAGCAGCGCCACTTCCGTGCCGCTCTGCTGCCGCTCGTACCCGAGGTTGACGTTGATGACGTAGGGCGACTGGCCCTGCAGCGGGCGCTTGGAGTTCGTCTGCAGGCCCTGCACGTTGCCCAGATCGATTTCGGACTGGATGAGCGTGAGGTTGGCGCCCACCTTCACCGGCTGCAGCGTGGGGGTGAGGCGCCCCAGCGACGCGCGCGCCTCCAGCTCCAGGCCGTAGGTGTTGGCGGCCGGCGTGTTCTCGAAGTTCATGTCGCCGGAGCCCACGGAGTTGATGACGCGCTCGATGGGGTTCTGGAAGCGCTTGTAGAAGGCGCTGGCGGCGAGGACCTCGTTCTCCCCGGCGAACCACTCGACGCGGGCGTCCACGTTGTGGATGCGCGTCTGCACCAGGTCCGGGTTGCCGGAGATGTTGCGGCGGCGCACGAAGTCGTAGAACGAGAAGGGCGCCAGCTCCCGGAAGGACGGCCGCGCCAGCGTGTAGCTGTAGCCGGCGCGCAGGTTCACCGTGGGGGTGAGCGCGTAGATGGCGTTGAGCGACGGCAGCCAGTCCAGGTAGTTGACGTCGTTGCGAGACGCCTCCACGTCGGTGAACTGGTTGAGCGCGACCAGCTCCTGGCGCGAGCTCTCCAGGCGCACGCCGCCCACCAGGCGCAGGGACTCGGTGGGGGTGACGTCCGCGGTGACGTAGCCGGCGAAGATGCCCAGCGACGCGTCATACGCGTCCGAGTCCGGACGGGTGCTCTCCTGGATGCGCATGCCGTTGCCCAGGTAGTCGCTGCTGAAGAGCACCTCGGGCGGCAGGAAGCGGTCCACGTCCGAGTTGGGGCTGAGGCTGTAGCGGAAGCGGCGGGCGCGGAAGTCGCGGAAGGACAGCTGGGTGAGGCCGCCCACCTTCACGCGCACGTCGCTGAAGGGCACGGTGACGTTGAGGCTGCCGCCGAAGGACGTCTCGCCCAGGTCGGCGAAGAAGCGCTCGCCGCTGTTGGCCTGGTTGGGGAAGGACATGCCGCCGGAGGGGTTGCCCAGGTTGTCGCTGTAGAGCGAGTCGCGGGTGTCCGGCTCGTCGCGGTCCACGCGGGAGAAGTTGGCCTGCCAGTCCACCTCCGAGTCGCCGAACAGGCCGATGCGGTGGAAGCCGCGCAGCTGGTTGAAGGACAGCTGCCGGACGATGAACTGCAGGCGGCTGCCCTGGTAGAGGTCGCCCTTGAGCGAATCCACGCCGTCGCTGGTGGTGGTGCGCGTCTCGGTGCCGCGGGTGTAGAGGCTGAAGAGGGTCAGCTCGTTGTCGCGGTCCAACTGGTAGCCCACGCTGGCCAGGCCGCTCAGGTTGGCGACCTCGGTGCCCAGCTGCGTCTGGGCGTCGTCGTAGCTGACGAAGTCGCCGCGCAGGTCATACGCGGCCTTGGTGTACTGGGTGCGCTGGGTGTTCTCGCGGTGCCCGTAGTTGACGGTGGCCAGGTAGCCCAGGCGCTTGTTCTCGAAGCGCAGCGTGTCGCCGAGCGACGCGCTCAGGCCCATGTTCGGCAGCGCGGTGGTGCGGCGCGCGTTCCACACGTTGTTGAAGCTGTTCCACTGGCGGGTCAGCTCCTCGCGCGACTCGCCGCCGTTGCCCAGGGCGTGGTCGGTGGGGATGGCTGCGGGCAGGCGGCGGGTGTCGCCGGGGAAGCCGAGGAACTCCATGGCGCCGCCGCCGCGCTGGGCGTTGCGACCCTGGAAGGTGGACTCGGTGTCGCCGCCGAAGGTGATGCGCGGCTTGAACTCGAACTGGCTGGGGTAGGTGTTGGTCTCGATGAGCAGCGTGCCGCCGCCGAAGGAGCCGGGCAGGTCGGCGGTGTAGCTCTTGACCACGTTGAGGTTGGCGAGCAGGGACGTGGGGAAGAGGTCCAGCGGGACGCTGGGCTCGTCGGGCTCGGGGCTGGGCAGGAGCGCGCCGTTGAGCAGGGTGGTGGTGTAGCGGCCGCCCAGGCCGCGCAGGAGGACGTAGCGGCCATCGACGACGGTGGCGCTGACCACGCGCTTGACGGCGTCGGAGGCGCTGGAGTCGGGGGTGCGGGAGATCTCCTGGGCGCTGATGGCGTCGGAGACGGCGGCGGCCTTCTTGCGCTCCTGGAGCAGGGCGCCCTCGGCGCGGCGGTCCGCGCGGGCCTCGACGACGACCTCCTGCACGGCGCCCACGTCGGCGCTGAGCGCGACGTCGAGCTTGGTGGCCTTGCCCTGGGTGACGATGACGCCCGTGATTCGGCGGCCCTGGTACACGTCGTAGAAGACGCGCAGGTCGTACTTGCCGGGGGGGAGCGCGAGCCGGTAGTTGCCGTCCAGGTCCGTGAGCGCCTGCTTCTGCGCGCCCGTGACGACCTTCACGGTGGCCTCGATGAGGCCCTCCTGGTTCGTCTCGTCGACGACCTTGCCGTAGACGCCCGTGAAGCCCGCGGGGGGCTCGGAGGCCTCGGCCATCATCTCCTCGTCCTCGGCCGTCACGGCTTCGTCGGTCGCGATGCCCTCGGTCGGGACTTCCTCGGCGCCCGGCGTCTGCACGGTGGCGGGAGCCTGCGAGCCATCCGGCTGCACGGCGCCCGGGGGCTGCGCGCCATCGGGCTGCGTGGCCACGGTGGCGGGAGCCTGCGAGCCATCAGGCTGCACGGTGGCGGGAGCCTGCGTGGCGCCCGGCTGCGAGCCATTCGGCTGCACCGTGCCGGGAGCCTGCATGGCGCCCGGCTGCGAGCCATTCGGCTTCACCGTACCGGGAGCCTGCGTGGCGCCCGGCTGCGAGCCGTCCGGCTGTGCGGTGGAGCCCTGCTGCGAGACATCGGGCTGCACGGCGGCGGGGGCCTGCGTGGCGCCCGGCTGCGCGGCAGCGGGAGCCTGCGTGGCACCAGACCGCGGCGTGTTCGGCGCGGGTGAGTGCGGAGGTGTCTGTGATTGCTTCGTCCCGTCGGGCGCGGGCGCCATGCCGGGCGCCGAGGGGCGCAGCTCCTCCGACGGGGGCGCGTTGGGGTCCGTCACGGGCGGGACGACCTGCGTCTCCGTCCCGGACGGCGTGCTCTCCCCGCCGGGGCTGGAAGGGGTTTGACCGAGGGCCGCCACGGCGGGAGCGACGGGCTCCTGGCCGTTCATCCGCGAGAACGCGGGGCTGGTGATGAGGGTGAGCGCGGCCACGAGGGCGCGCGAAAAGCTTGCGGGAGACAACACGACTCTCCTTGCCAACGGTCGCGCCGTAAACAACGCGATACGGATGGCATTGGAATGGATGGCTTGTGACGATTCAGGCGGCGGATCGCAAACTCGAGGTCACGACCCGCCGCCGCGCGGAAGACTCAGTCCGCGAGCTTGTCAGGCAGCACGCCCACGGTGAGATTGCCTCCCCGGGCGAGGTCCAGCACTTCCATGGCGGCGCCGTAGGGCACGTCGTCGCCCGCGTCGAAGAACACGATTTTGTCCGGGCGCGCGTTGAGCATGCGCTGGAGCCGGGTGACCACCTGGTCCCTCGGCACCTCTTCCCGGTTGATGCGCAACACGCCCGCGCGGTCCACCGTGAGCACCACCGGCGGCAGCGCGTCCGGAGGCGGAGGCGTGGTGTCCTCCTTGTCCGGCTTGGCCGGCACCGTCATCCACATCTGCTTGGTCATCAGCGGCGTGACGACCATGAAGATGATGAGGAGGACGAGCACCACGTCCACCAGCGGCGTCACGTTCATCGAGGGGCGAAGGCCGCCCTTGGCTCCACCGAGGTCGAATGCCATGGCGTGCTCCTACGGGCCCTTCTTCTCGACGACCTGGAGGTTGATGCCCGGAAAGCCCATCTCCTGCATGCTCTTGAAGAGCCCGCGCACCTCGGAGTAGCGCACGCCGCGGTCCGCCTTGAGCACCACGGGCGAGTCCGGCTTCTTCTCGCGCAGCGCCTTGAGCTCCACCATGAGCGCGTCCTTCTTGAGCTCCTTGCGGTCCAGGTAGAAGAACCCGTTGGTGGCCAGGCTCACCGTGGTGGGCTCCAGCTCCTTGTTCTCCTTGTCCGGGTTCGTCGCGGCGGGCAGCTCCACGGACGCGCCCGACTCGATCTGCGGCGTCACCACCATGAAGATGATGAGGAGGACGAGCACCACGTCGACCAGCGGCGTGACGTTCATCTCCGGGGTGAGGCTGCTACGCCGGGCGGACATCGAGCCCCTCCCGGCGCGCCACCGTCTCCGGGCCCGTGGCCACGGCGCCGTTGTTGGCGCCCGGGCGCTTGTCCGTGGACATGTCCTCCAGGTGGTCCATCAGCTCGCTGCGCGCCGCATCCAGCGACAGCTGGAGCGAGTCCGCGCGCGTCGACAGGAAGTTGAACATCAGCACCGCGGGGATGGCGACGAGCAGGCCCAGCGCCGTGACGACGAGCGCCTCGGCGATACCCGCGGACACCGCGCCCAGGCCGCCGGAGCCCTCCTTGGCGATGCCGGAGAAGGCCTCGATGATGCCGACCACCGTGCCGAGCAGCCCGACGAACGGCGCCACCGAGCCCACCGTGGCGAGCACGGACATCCCGCGCCGCACGTCCGCGCTGACGCGCTCGTTGATGCGCACCAGCTCGCGGCGGGTGAGCTCCACCGGGCCCAGCTTGCCCGCGGGCAGCTTGGACTTGGCGAGGAAGGTCTTCATGCCACCGCCGAGCAGCATCGCCAGGTGGCTGCCCTTCGTGCCCTCCGCCTCCTTCACCAGCGCCTCGTGCTGCTGCTGCAGGAGGAGCTGGCCGGCGCGGGCGGCGAAGACGCGGGACCTGGCGCGTGAGCGGAAGAAGACGAACAGACGCTCGAAGAACACCGCCAGGGACGCGACGGCGAAGAGCATCAGCGTCCAGGCGATGCCCAGGGCGAACACGCCCATGTGGTTGTAGATGTCCCGAAGATTGAAGTTCATGACGAGGTGCTCCTGGGGGGCAGGTGCGGGGTGAGACAGACGACCTACGACTTGAGACGGAAAGGAACCTTGAAGATGCGGAAGACCGCCGTGGGGCGGCCCTCGACGACGGCGGGCTTGAAGCGCCACGTGCGCACCGCGGACATCGCCGCGCTGGCGAACGGCTCGTCACCGCGCATGACCTTGAGCTGGGTGACGCGGCCATCCACCTCGACGACGCCCTTGAGGATGACCATGCCCTCCTGACCGCGTGAGCGCGCGTCGGAGGGGTATTCGGGGATGAGGTTGGACTCGAGCGGCTCGGGCGGCGTGGCCGACTCGGGCAGGTTGATGGGGGCCGCGCGGCCGCCACCTCCCGCGAGTCCCGTGCCCGCGCCCGTGCCACCCACCACGCCGCCGGGCACCAGCGCGCCCGTGCCTCCGACGGCGATGGGCGCGGCGGCCACGGTCTCCGTGGCGGCCTCGGGCGGCTTCTCGAGCGGCACCGCCTGCGGCGCGACGATGGCGGCGGGCGCGACGAGCGGAGCGGCGGGAGGGGGCGCCTTGGCCACGGCGGGCGGCGCGGCCTTGGGCGGCAGCTTGGCCTTGGGCGGCGGCGCGGGAGGCGGGGGCGGAGGCGGCTTCACCTCGACGACGGGAGGCGGGGGCGGACGGAAGACGACGTCCGTGCCCTTCTTCTCCTGGATGACCTCACGGACCTTGTCGGCGGCGGAGACCACCACGACGCCGATGAGCACGAAGACGGCGACGGACGCCGAAGTGGAGAGCGCGAACCTTCGCGCCGAGGCGACATCGGAGGCGCTGTCGAACGTTTCGAACATGGCTGACGCGCATATAGCGACGCCATGTTTCAGGGGTGTCCGGACCCCGTGACACTTTCAGGCCAGGAAGATGACGGAAGCGTCACGACGCCCGCATGCCACGCAGGGTGCGCGGCAGACGGGCGAGAGTGTCACCGGGCGTCATGGCCGACAGCGAGCCCTGCTTGCGCACCTGCCACAGCGTGGCGATCAGCAACGCGGTGTAGATGAGGGCGAAGGGGCGCATCAGCATCACATGATGCGACCAGTCGAACCCCAGGCCCTTGTCGGAGAACACGGTGCCGATGAAGGCGATCACCGCGACCAGGGTGAGGTTGCCGCGCGCGCGCCCCTCGGTGGCCGCGCGCACCAGGGGCCACGCGAGCACGTAGTTGGCCCGCCACGCCAACGGTGACAGGAGCGTCACGCCCAGGCAGCACAGGGCCAACAGGTCCGCGGGACCGGGCCGGGCCCACGCCACGCCCACCAGGAACACGGTGAGGGCGACCAGCTGCGCCAGGGTGATGGTGGCGCCGGGGGGCGTCTCGAGCGAGCCCGGGTAGAACAGGGAGATGAACAGCGTGGGCAGGCCCTGCGCGTTGGTGCTGAGCACCCAGGGCGGCGTGGTGCGCGCGAGCGTCTCGCTCCACAGCTGGAACTGGGCGAGCGTGCCGTCCCAGCCATAGCGCGCCAGGGTGGGCAGGCAGAGGAGCGCGCCGAACACGGCGGTGGCGCCGATGACCTTCCAGTGCCGGCGCCACAGGAAGAACAGGCCGATGAGGGCCGCGGGGGGCTTGAGCAGGAAGGCCACGGCGAAGGCCGCGCCGGGGCGCCACACCTGTCCGCGCTCGGCGCCCAGGGCCGAGACGACGACGAGCAGGAGCATGACGACGTCGACCTGGCCGTAGAACAGCTCGAAGGTGAAGGCGGGGAGCAGGGCGATGGTGGCGAGCGGGGGCCCCCAGGACCAGGGGGGCGCTTCGCCTGCGCCGTGGGGGGCGCGGCGGGTGAGCCGGGCCACGGCGATGAGCGCGAGGATGGAGCCCACGTTCCACAGCGCCACGGCCATGCGCGAGGGCAGCAGGGAGAAGGGGATGAAGAGGGGCGCGGTGATGGGCGCGTACTTGAACGGCATGGTGCCGTCGGAGACGCGGTAGAGGTCGGTGCCCTCGATGAAGCGCTCGGCCGCGGTGAGGTAGACGCGGAAGTCCACGCCCCGGCGGGGGTGCTGGCCCACGGCGACGGCGGCGACGAGGAGCACGGCGAGCACCAGCCACCACAGCCAGCGGGCCCACCGGGTGGTGGTGTAGGTCGTCTGGCTGGAGGGCTCGCTGAGCGCACTCGCGGACTGGGACGAGGTCGTCACGGGGCCAGGCTCCGGGTCGGGTGGACGGGCCCATTCACGCGAGGTGAGGGCCATGGGCGGGGAAGGCCGTGGTGTCGGCACGGCCCCAGGACATCGACGTTCATCGCGGGAATGAAGGGCGGGGGAGGTGTTCACCATTTCACGCCGGGGCCCTGCCCGGCAACGGCCTGTGCGTGGAGGAGGGGGCGGGCTCCACGGGCAGGGGGCCATCTCCGGAACGCGGTGTCCGGCGGTGTGGGCCTGGCGTGGAGGGAGGTGTTTCACTGACCTGGCGGCACATGAGCCTGGCCAGGGAGCGTGCGGGCGCTCGACGTCATGTCTCACGGGCGATGACGGCCCGCCCGCGCGGAGGGCGCGCGGGGGTGTTGTCTGGGATGGGTCGCCCGGACGCAAAGTCAGACATGCGTGCGGGCGACGACCGCCGTCGACACGCTACAGCCCGTACTCCTCGAGCAGCCGCAGCCACACCTCGCTCATGGTGGGGAACGACGGCACCGCGTGCCAGAGCGTGTCGAGCGACACCTCACCCGCGACGGCGATGGTGGCCGCGTGCAGCATCTCGCCCACCTCCGGGCCGGTGAAGGTCGCGCCCAGGACGACGCGCCGCTTCTCGTCCACCACCAGCTTCGCGGTGCCGCCCAGCTTCTCGCCGAGCAGCGACGTGCCCGACACCTTGCCCAAATCGTACTGCACCGTGCGCACGGGCAGCCCCTTCTCGCGGGCCTTCACCTCGGTGAGCCCCACGCTGGCCACCTGCGGGTGCGTGAAGATGACCTGCGGCGTGGCCTTCGTGTCGGCCCACGCGCTCGCCTTCTTCCCCGCGATGACGTCGCCCACCAGGCGCGCCTGGTACTTGCCCATGTGTGTCAGCAGATTTCGCCCGTTCACGTCTCCGCAGGCATAGAGCCACCCTCCCTCCACGCCCTTCGCGCGAAGCTGGTCGTCCACCTGCACCGTCTCGCCGGGCTTCAGCCCCACCGTCTCCAGCCCCAGCTCGTCCGTGCGGGGCACGCGGCCCATGCCCACCAGGAGCGCGTCCGCGCGGAGCTCCTCGCCCGTCGACAGCTTCACCGTCACCTCGCCCTGTCCCCCAGGCCGGCTCACGTTCGTGACGGTGGCCCCCTTCACCACCTTCACGCCGTCCTCGCGCAGCGCATGCTCTACCTGCTCGCCCACGAAGGGCTCGAAGCGGGACAGGAGCGCCTTGCCACGCTCCACCAGCGTCACCTCCGCGCCGAGCGAGCGCCATGCCTGCGCCAGCTCCGCCGCGACCACGCCGCCGCCCAACACCAACAGTCGCTGGGGCACCTGCTTCGCCGCCGTGCCCTCGCGGTTGTCCCAGGGCCGCGCCTCCTTCAGCCCCGGGATGTCCGGGATGCGAGGCCGGCTGCCGGTGGCCAGCACCACCGCGCGCTTCGCCTCCAGCTCGCGCACGCCGCCGTCCTTCGCCTCCACGCGCACCTTGCGCGGGCCCGCGAGCTTGCCGTGGCCACGCACCACCTTCAGCTTCGCGCCCTCCGCCCACTTCACCTGCGAGTCGTCCTTGTAGTAGCCGACCATCGCGTCGCGGTGCTCGAGCACCGCGCTGGCCACCAGCGGACCCTTGAGGGTCTCCCGCACGCCGGGCACCTGCTTCGCCAGCCACAGCGCGTCTGCCGGACGCAGCAGCGCCTTGCTTGGGATGCAGGCCCAGTACGAGCACTCACCGCCGAGCAGCTCGTGCTCCACCAGGGCCACCGACAACCCGGCCGCGGCGGCTCGCGCTCCCGCGTTCTCGCCCGTGGGCCCACCACCAATCACCACCACATCGAAGACTTCCGCCATGTGTTCGCCCTCGCGCTCCTGCTGCGTAGGCAGCAAGGTGCGGGTGGGCCAATCCCACCGGGGGCTCCTCGTCGGATGGTGGAAAGAAGCGATGGCCACCACCGGACATCCGCGCGGCGCCCTTGGGAGTCCCGCGCCGTGCGCTGTCCGCCAGGAGACGACGGCCCCGCCCCGCGAGGATGTCGAGCACCGCTGTCAGGACGGCGGCCACGTCCTCGTCCGCGTCCGCCGTGGAACGCGGGCAGGCGATGAGCGCCTCCTCGCGTGAGACGTGAACCCAGTCAGGTCCGTGGCGGATGCGTCCGTGCGCGGCGGGAGGTGTGCCATGGGGACTGCGCTCAACGGTGTCTCGGGTCGCTTCGCGTCGTGCGCCTCCCTCGGAGACTGAGCCCCGCTTCCTCGTTGGCCCTCGCGGCCAGGTGGGACGAAGCGGGCCGGTTCCCGGACGGGACGGCAGGGCGCGCAGCCATTGTCACCGTGCAATCCGGCGACGTGACACGGGTGTGCTCGGGAGCGTGAGCCCCGACACCCCGTCGCGCGTGGCCCGGCTGGGAATCCTTTCGTCCACTCATGTCTTCTTCCAGGAACCGTCGTTCCCGCGCGCCGCGTCGGCGTGAGGGTGCTTCATCGTCGTCCTCTGAAAACCCCTCCGCGCATCACCTGCGCGTGCAGTCCTCGCTGTCTCATGAGGTGGCGCACCTCTTCCGCTCGGAGCTGTCGGACCCTTGTTTCGAGGGACTCCAGCTCGCGTCGTTCGAGCTGACACCGGACGGTCGCCTCATCCACATCGGCTACACCCTCACGCCCGAATCCGAGGCCAGTCCCCGTGAAGTGCAGGACGCGCTGGCCAGGACCCACGGCTATCTGCGCTCGCTGCTCGCCGAGCACCTGAATCTCAAGCGCATCCCACGGCTGCGCTTCACGTTCATCGGAGTCACGGAGCCGGGAGGTGCGCGATGAGCCCGCGCGTCCTCCCCGCGGAGCCCGGGGGCGTGCCCATCCTCGCGTGGACGCGCCGTCTGCCACCGGGCGCGGAGGAGCAGCTGCGCCTCATCGCCTCCCAGCCCTATGTCGTCGAGCACGTGGCCGCGATGCCGGACCTCCACGTCGCGCGGCGCATCGCGGTGGGCTCCGTGTTCGCCACCGGGCATCACATCGTGCCCGGCGCGCTCGGAGGAGACCTGGGCTGCGGCGTGCGCGCGTACCGCTTCGCGTATCCCGCCGCGCTGCTCGGTCGAGACCTGCTGGAGTCGCTGCTCACGCGTCTGTCCCGGGTCATCCCGGTGGGAGACGCCACGCACCGGGGCAGGGGGCTCGCGCTGCCCGTCGAGCTGGAGTCACCCCCGCTCTCCACCCAGCGACTGGGCCGCGAGTGGGCGCGACTGGCGCCCCGGCACCTGGGCACGCTCGGCGGAGGCAACCACTTCGTCGAGCTGGACCGGGACGCGGGCGGCGACCTGTGGTTGCTCCTGCACTCCGGCTCGCGGGGCGTGGGCGCCACCATCGCCGACCACCACCTCCGCGTCGCCACGGCGCTCGGGGAGGGCACGCTGCCGGGCTTGAGCCTGCACACCCCCGAGGGCGCCGCGTGCCTCGCGGACACCCAGCTGGCGTGCCGCTTCGCCCGTGCCAACCGCGACGTGCTCGCCGCCCGCGCGCTGGAGGTGCTGTCCGACGTGCTCGGCATCACCCCCGACGCCGACGCCACCGTGGACGTCCACCACAACCACGTGGCGCCGGAGGAGCACTTCGGCCGCACGCTCTGGGTCCACCGCAAGGGCGCGGTGGGCCTGGAGGCCAGACAGCGAGGCCTCATCCCCGGCTCCATGGGCACCGCCTCCTATGTGGTGGAGGGCCTGGGCGAGCCCCGCTCGTTCCGCTCCTGCTCCCACGGCGCCGGACGTGTCCTCTCCCGGACGGAGGCGCGGGCCCGCATCCGTCCCGCCGCCCTGGAGCACGCCCTGCGCCGCGTGGTGCATGACGCCGGGAAGGCCGACTCCCTGGTGGAGGAAGCCCCCGCCGCCTACCGGGACATCGCCGAGGTGCTCCAGGACGAGGCCGACCTCGTCACCCCGGTGCGCCGGCTGACGCCCATCGCCGTCCTCAAGGGCTGAAACACCCCGGAACGGGGCCCGGTGGCAGGCCAGCGCCGGGCTCCGCCGATACACCCGGAGCGATGTATTCACTCCAGGTGGAATTCAGCGCCCGAGGACGGCTCTTTCCGGGGTTGATCCACCTCCGCGTCGAACCTGACGTCAGAGTGGGTTCCCGAGGCCGTCCAGATGCCGTAGAATCGGCCGCCAGAAGTACACGTGCGAACCTGCTGGGGCGTCGTCTAATGGCAGGACATCAGACTTTGACTCTGAGTATCAAGGTTCGAATCCTTGCGCCCCAGTCAATCCGCTCCGGGGGGACGCGGTAGCCAGCGCGTCCGTCCGCGTGCATGAAGGACGGTGGCCCGATGCCGCAGAAGACACTCCTGCTGGTCTCCGTGGGAAGCCAGACCGCTTCCCTGTTGAAAGACCTCCAGGACCCGTTGGCGACCCAGATGGGGACCGCCTCGGTGGTGTCGAAGGTCGTCCTGACCACGCCCGCCTACGCCTTCAACAAGGACCGGTCGCAGTACCACTGCAACGCCATCATGAAGCGGCTCACGCCGATGATGGAGCCGGGGCAGCAACTGGTGCTGGGGGTGACGGACGTGGACCTGTTCGTGCCGGACTCGCCGTTCGTCTTCGGAGAGGCGGACCGGGAGTCGCGCACGGCGGTGGTGAGCGTGTTCCGGCTGCGCCAGGGCGCGGACGGGGAGCACCTGCGACGGCGCATCCAGGTGGAGGCCATCCACCAGGCCGGTCACCTGCTCGGGCTGTCCTACTGTGAGGACCCCCGGTGCGTGATGTTCTTCGCGCAGACGCCGCAGGACTGCGACCGCAAGCAGCTCTCGCTCTGCAACCAGTGCCGCAACGAGCTCAACAAGCTCAACCGCTGAGGCCGCGGCCCCCGTGCCCGCCTGCCCGTGAATGCCGTCGGATGCGTTGACGTCCGACCCCGTGCGCCCTGTAGTGCGGGGCTCTGGACCGGGCCGGCTGACGTGGAGCAACGACTGTGATGACGGGCATGCGGGTTTTCGTCGGGGGCGTGTTGGCGGTGGGGTTGTTGGGCGGGTGCGAGGCGCTCGACGACGCGGGTGGCGGTGGTGGCATCGGCGACGTCGACTTCCGCCGGGGCTTCGCCTTCGTGCGGGAGGACGACCGCAACGTCTACGTGGTGGATGACGCGGGGGACCCCAACAGTCCGCAGCGGCTGACGAGCGCGGGCGGGGCGTACTGGCCCTCCGTGTCGCGGGATGGCCGCAGCGTCGTCTTCGTGACGCGCGCCACCAACGGTGCCACCGCCCTGCAGACGGTGCCCACCACGGGCGGCACGGTGGCCACGCTGTTCGGCGCCAACGACCCGGCGTGCGCGCGCGGCTGCTCCAACTTCCGCACGCCCACCTTCAGCCCGGACGGCCGCAGCGTCGTCTTCGTCTTCTCCCCGGGCAACAGCTCGCTGACGTCGCTGGGCCGGGTGAACACCGACGGCAGCGGCTTCCAGGAGCTCACCCCCAACACCACCATCGCCTACGGGGCGCCGTCGTTCGTGCCCAACGGCAGCGCGCTGGTGGCGCCCGCGGGCAGCGGCCTGCAGCAGCTCAACCAGGTGGCGTACGTGCCGTTGACGGGCGGCTCCATCATCTACACCTCGTCCCTGGGGGACGTCGTCGCGGTGGCCAACCGCGTCGTGGTGTCGCCGGACGGCACGCAGGTGGCGCTGGATGGACGCGGGGGCTCGGGCAGCGTGCGCACCTACGTGACGTCGCTGTCGAACGGGCGGCTGGGCGCGCTGCGGCGCGTGACGAGCTACGGCGGCGCGAGCGCCCAGGAGACGTGGCCCATGTGGACGGGCGTAAGCCAGGTGGGCTTCCTCTTCGCCGACTCGGCGGGCAGCGACCCGGGCATCTACCGCGCCACGGTGGCCGCGGCGCCGTCCAACTCCGTCACGCTCGCGGTGCCCAGCGCCGCCGAGCCCTCGTACGGCCCCCTGTAGTCCCCAGGGCGGGTGGCATCCGCGCCCCCAAAGGCGCGATGCTCGTGAGCACGGAGGCTTCCAGATGTCCCTCTTCGACGCCGTGCTCGCCAACGACAGCAGGTCCCTGAGCGCCCAGCTCGCCGCGGGCGCCGACCCCAACCCCTTCGATGACGAGGGGCTCACGCCGCTGATGGTCGCGGCGCGCGAGGGCCACTCGGAGCTGGTGGCGCTGCTGCTGGAGGCGGGCGGGGACCCCATCCTCACCAACGCCCTGGGCGAGACGGCCCTCGTGCTGGCCGCCACCTACGGCAACACGGACAGCGTCCGCCTGCTGTGGGACTCCGGCTCCCAGGCCGACCAGGACATGGCCCGCGCGCACCTGGCCACCGGACGGACGGGCACCATGGCGCCCACCCAACCCGAGGGGTTTCGTCACAAGCTCGCGTCGGCCAGCGCGTACGTGGCCGGCAAGCTGGGCGATGACGGCCCCACCGCGCGGCTGGAGCGGGCGCTGCGTTCGCAAAAGCAACGCAAGCCCTGAGCGCGCGTCGGCGCGGCGACAGTCGCGCCGTTCACCAGAGGCCACGCGCGCCCGGACGCTGTCACCGACCCCGCCCGCGGGACATACGGTGGTCTGGAAGTGTGAAGCGAGACCCCGCGCGTCGGGTCCTCTATGGAGCGGCCACATGGAGACCCCTGAACCGAAGCTCGTCCAGGGCGGGACGGTCCACGGACTGTTCCAGATTGCGCTGAAGGACCGCCTCTCCGCCGACGGCTGGGAGGCGCTGCGCGAGGCGGGCCTGGACCTGTCCAAGCCCCTGCTGCCCACCTATCCGCTGTCGCAGTGGCTGTGCTGGCAGCGCATCGTGCTCGCGGATGTGTGGCCGGACCTCCCGGAGGACGAGGCGTGGCGCCAGCTGGGCCACACCGTGATGCAGGGGCTGTTGGGCACGGTGTTGGGACGGATGCTCGGCGTGGGGGTGCGCGCGCTGGGTCCCCAGTTCGTGCTGTTCCAGCTCAACCGAGGCTTTCGCGGCGCGGACAACTACGTGACGTCCCAGGTGAAGGCGAGCGCGCCGGGCCGCGTGGAGCTGTGGCTCAGCGACATCAACGAGCGGCCCACCTACTACGCGGGGGTGCTGGAGTCGGTGCTCACGCTCTCCGGCGCGCGAGGTCCCCGCGTCGCCATCCTCCACCGCGAGGGCCCCTCCTGCACGTACCTCCTGGAGTGGGAGCCCTGAGCCGTCCGTGGGGCGCTTGAAACGACGAAGGCCCGGGGCTCCTTGAAGGAAGCCTCCGGGCCCTCGCTCGAAGCGGTTGCGGCGCTACTCCGGCTTGGCGCTCAGCGTGGCGCCAGGGGTGACACCGCCGGCCGGGCCACCGCGCGTCTCCATCGCGTCGGCGACCAGCTCGGTGATGTCCTTGACCTTGATGTTCTCCTCGCGGCCGGTGTCGTTGACCGCGTCGCCGAGCATGGTGGAGCAGAAGGGACACGCGACGGCGACGATGCCCGTGCCGCCCTTCTCCTTGTAGTCACCCACCTGGCCGGGCTTCTTCTTGTCCGCGGCGTCCGGGAACGGCGTCGTGGGGTCCTCCGCGTGCTTGAGCGTCAGCGCCGCCTCGTTCAACCGGTTGTGGTTGATGCGCGTGCCGATGTGCTCCTCCATCCACATGCGGCCGCCACCGGCGCCGCAGCAGAAGCCCTCGCGCTTGCTGCGCTGCATCTCCACCACTTCCAGGCCGGGGATGGCCTTGAGCACTTCGCGGGGCGCGTCGTACACGCCGTTGTGCCGGCCCAGGTAGCAGGGGTCGTGGTAGGTGAGCTTCGTGTTCATCACCGCGGAGAGCTTGATGCGCTTCTCACGCAACAGCTCGTTGATGAGCTCCGTGTGGTTGATGACGCGGTACTCGCCGCCGAACTCCGGGTACTCGTTCTTGATGGTGTTGAAGCAGTGCGGGCACTGGGTGATGACCGCCTTGACGCCCATCGAGTTCCACGACTCGACGTTCGTCTTCGCCATCGTCTGGTACAGGTACTCGTTGCCCATGCGGCGCGCGGAGTCGCCGTTGCACATCTCCTGCTTGGACAGCGTGGCGAAGCTCACGCCCGCCTCCCGCATGATTTTGACCAGCGAGCGGCTGACCTTCTTCTGCTTGTCATCGTAGCTGCCCGCGCAGCCCACGAAGAACAGGTACTCGTACGGGCCGCCGTCGTCACCCCACGTGGGCAGCGCCAGGTCCTCGGCCCACTCGTCGCGCCGGTCCTGGCCCAGACCCCAGGGGTTGCCCTGGCGCTCGATGCCCTCGAACACGCGCTGGATTTCGGGCGGGAAGTCCGCCTTCACCTGCACCTGGTAGCGGCGCATGTCGATGAGGCGCGGCACGTTCTCGATGAAGACCGGACACGCCTGCTCGCACCAGCCGCAGCTGGTACAGGCCCACACCGTCTCCGACTTGAGCGCGCTGCCGACGATCTCCGGCAGGGCCTCCTTCACGTGGTTGGGGCCGTAGCCCTCCTCCACCCACTGCTCGTGGTCCCAGAGCCAGTGCTTCAGGTCCTGGTTGACGGCCTTGTGAGTGAGCGGCTTGCCCGTGATGTACGTGGGGCAGTGCGTCTGGCAGCGGCCGCACTCGGTGCAGGAGTACAGGTCCAGGCCCTGCTTCCACGTCAGGTCCGTCACCGTCGCCGCGCCGAACTCCTCCTTCTCGAGGTTGGGCGTGGACAGCTTCCCGGTGGAGTGCGTGCGCTGGAAGAAGACGTTGGGCAGGCCGGTGATGATGTGGAAGTGCTTGCCGATGGGCAGGAAGTTCAGGAACGCCAGGACGATGACCAGGTGGATCCAGAACCCCGCCACGCCCAGCACGTGCGCCGCGGTGGCGCCCAGCGGCATCATCAAGAGGCCCGTCAGGCTGGTGAACGGCTCCCACCACACCAGCGCGGACGGAGACGCGGGCACCTGGGTGGCGCCCACCGGCACCTGCGCCGCGGCGTTCGCGGCCACCATGTGGCTGCCGCCGAACAGGAACTCAGACACCATCAGCCCGGAGATGAAGCCCAGGATGAGGTACGCCTCCCAGGACTGGGACATGCGGTCCGGCTTCACCTTCCAGCGCGTCCACACGTAGTAGCCGCAGCCCACCAGCGCGAGCGCCGCCACCACGTCCTTCACCAGCAGGTAGACGCGGTAGAGCATCCCCAGCCCGGCGTTCTCCAGCCAGAACGGGTGGCTCAAGTCGGTGAACAGCTCCAGCGCGCCCGTGGAGAAGCCCATCGCGAACATCATCAGGGTGCGCACCTGCAGCACCAGGAACGCCGCGAAGATGAGCACGTGCATCAACCCGGGCGTGAACTCCTCCGGGTCCACCATGCGCCGCTGCCCGAGTCCGAAGAACACGAGCCGCTTGATGCGCAACGGGATGTTGTCGAGCCGCCCCTCCTTCTTCATCGCGAGCAGCACGCCCACGCGACCGGACATGGTCATCACGAAGATGGGGATGGCAATGGCGAGCAAAAGGCCGGTGATGATGGGGCTCATTGGGACTCGGGGGACCTCTCAGGGGATGTTGCGGTAGGCCCGTTGCCGCGATGCGGCAAAACTTGAGTGCCCGTCAACCCTAACAGGGGTGATTCTCGAATCAAGCATCGAGCGGGCGCCGTGTCCGGGACTGAAGCACGGCGCGGTGCCCTGGGCGAGCAAGCTGGCTTGCTACACCGATTTACCAACACCCGCACTCAGCGCTCACCCGCTTGAAAACGGCCGAGTGTTGACAGGTGTGTGCTTCCATCCGGCCAGGGTCGGCCCTACCTTGTACGATGGCTCCCTAGACTGTCCGCCACCGGATTCTGCTCCAACTGGCTGTATTTGTTGAGTCCGAGGCTGTAGGGCAGGCAGGGGAGCAGCGGAGCGAGGCAGGGCCCGAAACTTTGACGTCCCAAGGGCTTTACAACGCGAAGCGACATGGTCACCATGGCTAGTAAATCGGTCAACGAGTCGTAGCCGGGTACCGCATGGGGCGGGCCCACGAGGACCGAAAAAGGGGCGTCTGCGAGGAGGCGAGCCGGAAGGCCGTTCACCTCGTCGAGCGGAGCGCCCGTGGAGGAGCCGGACATGGTTCACGATGACACCACGTACATGGACGATGAGGGGCTGCCGTATGTGGACCTCGCGGAAGATGGCGAGTGCGAGAGCGTGACGCCCGTGGATGGCTCCGCAGGTGGCCGCAGGTGGGGCTACGCCGAGGAGTCGTGGGGTGGCTGGAACGCGGCGGAGTGACACGCGGCCCCCGCGGCTCGTGGACGCGCGGGGGCATTGCTGAGACGTCGGTCGGCTCGCGCGGTGGCCCCTTGCTGGTGGCTCCCGGGCCGGTGGGATTTCCCGGACAAGACTCGAATCGCGACGGCGTGTGTCGTGCTCCGCGTGGGGTGCGGACGGCCCCTCTTGCGTCCGGGGTGTGACTGCCGACATCCTCGACGGGCTGGCCTCACCCCCGCGAGGCGCCCCCTGAAGGTCCATGAGACTTCCGGCCTTGGCGGGCGCCGTCTGCCTGGGACGGTTCGCGGGCGGGACGGGTCGTGGGCTCGCACGGGAGCGCGGATGAAGCAGACGGCCTTGGCAGTGGAGCGGGACGCGGAGCACGGCCGGGAAGTGCTGCTGCTCGTCACGCTGGAGGCGGACGTCGACGCGCCTCGCGCCCCCGTGGCGGTGAACCTGGTGTTGGATCGTAGCGCCTCCATGCGCGGCATCCCCCTGCTCGCGGCGGTGCAGGCGGCGCAGGCGCTGGTGGAGCGCGCCAGCCCCCGTGACTACCTGGGCCTGCTCACCTTCGACGCGGAGCCGGAGCAGGTGCTGCCCGTGCGCGCGATGGACGCGCCCGCGAAGGCGGCGCTGCTCAAGGCGCTCTCCCGCCTGGAGTCCGGCGAGGGCACCGCGCTGCACGAGGCCGTGGAGCGGGGCGCGGACGCCGTGCGCCGCGTGCTCGTCCCCGGCGCGCGGCCCCAGGTGCTGCTGCTCACCGACGGTGAGCCGTCCGTCGGCGTGTCGAACCTCGCCGAGTTCAAGACGCTGGGCGCCCGCGTCGTCGAGTCCGGCGTCGTCCTCCACGCGCTGGGGCTGGGGCGCCACTACCTGCCCGACATCCTGGAGGCGCTCACCAGTCCGTCCGGCACGGGCTTCGTGCACGTGGACGACCCGGAGGGCCTGCCCGACGCGGTGGGCTCGCTGTCCGCGGAGCTGTTCGGCGAGGTGGGCTCGGACGCGCGCGTGTACGTGCTGCCCTCGGGCTTCCTGGAGCTGCGCTGCCGGCACCGCTATCCCGCGCGGGTGGAGGGGGACGCGATGAGCGCGTCCTTGGGCTCGGTGTCCCAGTCCTTCCCGCGCCGCGTGCTCTTCGCGGGACGTCCGGTGTCCACCGAGTGGAGCCTGGGTGTGACGACGTCCTTCGTGGAGGGCAGCGACACGCGCCGGGGGCCCGTGTCCGTCACGCGCGTGGACACCGACAGCGACCCGGGCCGCTTCGTGCGCGCGGTGTCCGCGGAGCTGGAGCTGGTGGCCGCCGAGGCCGCCGCCTGGAAGTCGCTGGGACGCAAGCAGCAGTCCGCCGCGGAGCAGGCGCTGGAGTCCGCGGACCTGGCCCTCTACAAGCTCGCGCGGCTGGGCGCGCCCGAGGTGCCCCCGCAGCGCCACCTGGAGCGGCTGGCGGACCTGCGCCGCATCGTCGAGCGTCGCGCGGCCCAGCCCCAGGCGCTGGTGATGCGCCGCGCGCACTCGGAGGCGTCCCGCATCACCCTGAGCCGCATCGGTCCGGCGCTGCCCCTGCCCGCCCTGGCGCCCTGGAAGTCGGAGGATTGAGGCTCGGCCGCCTGCCCCTCCCGGGTGGGCCGCCCCCGTGTTGGCGCTGGAATGTGTGCCTCGTTACCTCCCTGGACCACAGCCGGGCGCGGGGAATGTCCGCCCGCCTGGGAGGTTCTGGCACGGACGTGGTCCCCGCGCCGATGCTGGCGGGCCCGTCTCGGCTGGGTTAACGGGAGGCGCATGAAGCACTCGGTGTCCAAGAGGTTCGCCCTGGTGGGCGGTATCGGTCTGTGGCTGACGGCGGCGGTGGCGCACGCGGCGCTGCCTCCGTCCGCGGTGGCCACGGGCGCGCCCGACGAGGGCGACCCGCGCATCGAGGCGGCGCTGCTGGTGGACTCCACCCAGGTGAAGCCGGGCGACACCTTCCGCGTGGGCGTGCGCTTCCGGCTGGACCCGGGCTGGCATGTCTACTGGAAGAACCCGGGCGACTCCGGTCTGGAGACGGACATCGCGTGGGACACGCCCGGCTCCACCGTGGGCGCGCTCCAGTGGCCGTTCCCGAGCACCTTCCGCACCCCGGACGGCTTCATCACCACGCACGGCTACGAGGGTGAGGTGCTCCTGTTCGCGCAGGCGCGCGCCTCCGAGCAGGCCTCGGGCTCTCTCAACCTGTCGGCCGCGGTGAACGCGCTGGTGTGCGAGGTGCACTGCATCCCCGCGGACCTGATGCTCACGCGCTCCATCCCGGTGGGGCCCGCGACGGTGGCGGACACCGAGGCCGCGCCCACATTCGACGCGGCGAAGGCGCAGGTCCCCCGCCCGACGAAGGACACGGGGCACAGCGCGGTGCTCGCGCTGGACACGAAGGAGCTCACCGCGGGCAAGGAGTTCACCGGCACCGTCACGCTGACGGGCGGCGCTGGCGTAGCCGCGACGGAGAAGGACTTCTTCGTCCCCGAGCGCAACCCCGGCGTGGACAAGGTGACGCTCACGCAGACGGCCCCGGGCCGCTATGCGTTGAAGGGCAAGGCGGAGCCGGACGCGCCCGAGGTCGAGCCGCGCCTCAAGGGCGTGCTGCGGCTGGGCACGAAGGCCACGGGCTATCAGGCGCTCGAGGTGGACCTGGCCCTGGCGCCCTTCGTGGCGGCGGCGCCGGGCCTGGCGCCGACGGCGGTGGCGAAGGCGCCCTCCATCAAGGACTCGCTCGCGGCGGTGAAGCCGGTGACGAGCGCCGCGCCGGCCGCGCCCCAGGAGGCGTCCATGGGGCTGGGCATGGCGCTGTTGTTCGCGTTCCTCGGCGGCGCGCTGCTCAACCTGATGCCGTGTGTGTTCCCGGTGCTGGCGCTCAAGGCCTACGGCTTCACGCGCATGGTGCGCCAGGAGCAGGGGCGGGTGGGCGCGCACGCGGCGGCGTACGCGGGCGGAATCATCGCCAGCATGCTGGCGCTCGCGGGCGCGGTGCTGGCGGTGCGCGCGGGCGGCGCGGGCGTGGGCTGGGGCTTCCAGTTCCAGGAGCCGCTCTTCGTCGCGGCGGTGAGCGCGGTGCTGGTGGCGTTCGCGCTCAACCTCTTCGGGGTCTTCAACGTGGGGCTGGATGGCACGGCGCTCGCGGGCAAGGTGGACCGGAGCCACGGGCTGATGCACAGCGCGGGCGAGGGTGTGCTCGCGGTGGTGCTGGCCACGCCCTGCTCGGCGCCGCTGCTGGGCACGGCGGTGGGCTTCGCCTTCGCGGCGGGGCCGCTGACGGTGCTCGCGGTGTTCACCGCGCTGGGCCTGGGGCTCGCGCTGCCGTTCTGCCTGCTGGTGCTGGTGCCGGGGCTCGCGCAGAAGCTGCCGAAGCCGGGCGCGTGGATGGAGCGCTTCAAGCAGGTGCTGGGCTTCGCGCTCCTGGGCACCACGGTGTGGCTGGTGTGGGTGATGGGCGGGCTGGCCGGTGTGGACGGCATGGCGCGGCTGCTCGCGTTCCTCGTGGCGGTGGGCCTGGGCACGTGGGTGTATGGCCAGTCGCAGCAGCAGGAGGGCGGCAAGCGCTGGGCGTCGCTGGGCATCGCGGCGGTGGTGCTGGTGGGCTCGGGCGTCGCGGCGCTGCGCTTCGACGAGGCGGCGGCGCCGGCGGCGAAGGCGTCCTCCACGGTGGCGATGGCGCAGCCGTGGAGCGATGAGGCGGTGGCCTCCGCGCTGGCGGCGGGGCAGCCGGTGTTCATCGACTTCACCGCGGACTGGTGCCTCACCTGCAAGTTCAACGAGCGCACGGTGCTGTCGCGCGAGGAGGTCCGCGCCGCGTTCACCGAGCACCAGGTGGCCTTCTTCGTGGCGGACTGGACGCGCCGCGACGCGCGCATCACCGCGCGGCTGGCGGACCATGGGCGCGCCGGTGTCCCCATGTACCTGGTGCTGAGCCCGAGCGCGCCGGACAAGCCGGAGGTGCTGCCGGAGCTGCTCACGGTGGATTCGGTGGTGGACTCGGTGAAGCGCGCGTCGGCGTGCTCGCCGCGTCCGGACGGCTCGAAGGTGTTGTGCGCCGCGCAGCTCCCGCGGCCTTGAGACAGCTGAAGTCATCCGCAGTCATGTGATGCAGTCCCCAACCTGGAGGAACGCCATGAAGCAGGTCTTCACCGCGCTCGCGCTCGGCTCGCTGTTCGTGGGCATGCCCGCCCTCGCGGATGCCGAGGTCGGCAAGCCCGCTCCGGCCTTCACGCTGAAGGACGAGGCCGGCAAGGAGCACTCGCTGTCGAAGTACAAGGGCAAGGTGGTGGTGCTGGAGTGGACCAACCCCGAGTGCCCCTTCGTGAAGCGCCACTACGAGGCGGACACGATGACCAAGACGCTCAAGGGCTTCGACGCCCAGAAGGTCGTGTGGCTGGCGGTGGACTCCACGGCGCACAACACGCCGGAGAAGTCCGCGGCCTGGAAGAAGACGGAGGGCTTCGCCTACCCGGTGCTCCAGGACGCGAGCGGCGCCACGGGCAAGGCGTACGGCGCCAAGACAACGCCGCACATGTACATCATCGACACCGAGGGCGTGGTCCGCTACGCGGGCGCCATCGATGATGACCCGCGCGGCAAGAACGACAAGAAGGTCAACCACGTGCAGACCGCCGTGGACGCGGTGCTCAATGGCAAGCCCGTGCCCGCGGCCACCACCACGCCCTACGGCTGCTCGGTGAAGTACAAGAGCTGAAGACGCTGGCCACCTGTGGTCCCCAGGGTCCTCTTCCCTTCGCGGGAGGAGGACCTTCGTTTTTTCTGGGCCATGCCGTCGATGTCCCCTGCAAGCGGACTCGCGCGTCTCTTCCGTCCGGAGGGAGCGAACCCATGGTGAGACGCGGACGCCTGCCGAAGCGATGCCTCGTGGCGGTGATGTTCATCCTGTGCGGGGTGCCAGGCTCGGGATGTTCAGAGCCCCCGGAGACCGTGCGGGTGGCGGAGCCTCTGGAGTTGGACGTGGTGCTGGAGGGCGACGTGGTGGAGGTGCCCCGAGGCGCGCTGTCCGAGGCGCAGTCGAAGCTGCGCGGCGAGGTCGATGGCGTGGTGGGGAATGGCGAGCGGACGTTCTACCTGGCCATCCGCCGCAGCGAGCTGTCCCAGCGCTGGTTCTGGTCGGGGATGCTGAGACACTTCTTCCCGGACGGCGCCTACTGGGGCGTTCCCCACAACCTGCGGACGTACGTGGTGACGATGCGGGAGAAGAACGGGCGGCTGTTCTTCATGAATGCCAAGGACGGCCTGCTGTTCGGGGGCAACGAGAAGCTCGACTTCCCGTTGGAGTCGTATCCCATCGTCACGGACCATGCGCCGTTCAACCGGCTGCCGGGCTCGGAGCAGTACGTGCTCATCGACCCGGCGGCGGGAGGCGACAGCATCGGCATCGTCGGAGACCGGTGGTTCGGGGGCGCGACGTTCCGGATGGAGATGAGCTTCGCCCAGCGCTTCCGACGGGCCTCGGACGGCGGCGCGATGTTCGAGCAGGTCTTCCTCGGGCACCTGTCCATCCCCGAGGACCGGACCGCGTACCTCGAGTACAACGACACGCGTTGGGTGGGGACGCTGTCGCTCGCGCTGCGCAAGTACCGTGAGGGGCCCGGCTACACGCGGACGCCTCCGCCGGAGCTCCCGTACTACTTCCTCAACTCGGGGCGACTGCTGCCCGCCTCGGGCGAGGTGGAGCAGGAGGCCCTCAAGTGGAACATCCACCCCGGGATGAAGCCCATCCGCTGGTACATGACGCCCAACCTGCTGGAGCTGAAGAAGGACCCACGCTACCGCGACCTGGACCTGGTGGGCGCGCTGAAGCGGGGCATCGAGGCGTGGAACGAGGTGTTCGGCTTCCCCGTCTTCGAGGCGGTCCTGGCGGACGCGTCCGTGGACTTCGGCGAGGACGACAAGAACTTCGCCATCTTCCACCCCGTCCTCGAGCCACCCGGGGCCTGGGCCGACGTCGCGCCCAATCCGAACACGGGCGAGCTTCGCCGGGCGCACTTCGTGTTCAACGCGGGCCTGTTCCGTGACGCCGACCTCTTCTTCTCGGATGACCCGGCGCTGCTCTCCTCCACCACGCCCGTGGAGCGTCCGCCTCGTCCCAGGCTGTCCTGGGGAGGGGAGGCGCAGGAGCGCCTCTGTGAGCTCGATACGTCCCGGATGGGAGCGCACGGCTCGCTCGCCGCGCTGACGGACCCGGACCGTGCCGCGCTGGCCTCGATGACGAAGAAGGAGAAGATGGAGCGCCACTTCACGCACATCGTGGTGCATGAGGTGGGGCACACGCTGGGGCTGAGGCACAACCTCAACGGCTCGCGGACGTACGACGGGACGCCGGCCACGCCTCGCTCGAGCTCGGTCATGGACCACCTGCACGAGCTCGACACCATTCACATGGTGAAGCCCGGCTCGTTCGACGTGGCGGCCGTGCGTCATCTGTATGGGTTGTCCTCGGCGCTGCCCACGGACCTGTTCTGCACGTCGGGGCTGAGGGGACGCGCCCTCGCGGAGCCAGCGTGCGCGAGCCTGGACCGCTTCGACGACCCGCTGACGCGCTACCACACGCCGGTGATACGCGAGCTGATGGCGGACGTGCTCGCGGGCGCGCCTCAATCGTTCCCGTTCATCGTCTCCCGCCAGACGGTCGAGGACTACGTGCGGGGAGGCACGGCGCAGGAGCAGGTCCGGGGCTATGACCTCCTCATGGAGCAGGTCCGGCCTCCGCTCCAGGTGCCCCCGGGGCAGGGGGCTGCGTATGTGGCGCGAGCCAACGCGATGGCCCTGCGCATCCTGGGGGACTTCTACTTCCTGGAGCTGGACCCCTACTACTGGGCGTTCCCGAACCCGCCGCCCAGCACGCCCGCCTATACCGAGGCCCTGTTCTCGGATGTGCGTGGCATCCTCCTCGACGTCGATGGGCACAGGCCCTTCTCGCTGCGCCGGGAGATGGTGGCGGTGCTCAAGGCGCACCAGACGCTCGCGGCCTATGGGTTGCTGCTGGAGCTGCACGCCGAGCTGACCGCGCGGCTGCCGACGCTCAGCGGTGAGGCGCGATGGGGGACGCTGGAGCTGTTGGGGCGCATCGAGGCGGCGAACTCGCCTTACTTCCGCTGAGGCGGCTCCACCTGGCCCACGTCACGAGGCAGCAGGAGCAGGGAGCACAGCGCTCCCGCTCCACACAGGCCCGCGGAGACCCAGAGGGCCTCGCGTGTCCCCTGGAGGAACGCGTCTCCTGTCTTGCTCGCGAGCCCACCGAGCAACGGCAACAGCGCCACCGCGAGCAGGCCCGCGATGCGCGCCACCGCGTTGTTCACGCCCGAGGCGATGCCCGCGTGTCGGTCCTCCACCGCGCCGAGCACCACCGCCGTCAGGGGCCCCACGGTGAGGCTCAATCCCAGGCCCAGCACGAGGACCCCTGGCAGCACCGTATCCACGTAGCCACCGCCACGGTGCAGCCGCGTGAGCAGCGCCATGCCGAGGCCCGCGAGCAGCGGCCCCGCCGTCATCAACGGACGCGCGCCGATGCGTCCCGCGAGCCTTCCCACCAGCGGAGACAGCGTGAGCAACAGCACGGTGATGGGCAGCAGGGACGCACCCGCGGCGAGCGCCGAGTAGCCGAGCTGTTGCTGCAGCGCGAGGATGAGCAGGAAGCTCACGCCGCCCAGCGCGAAGTACACCGCGAGCGTGGTGAGGTTGGCGCCGGAGAACGTCCGCGAGCGGAACAGTCCGAGCGGGAGCATCGGATGTTTCGCACGGGCCTCGATGGCGAGGAACGCGGCCAGGAGTGCCACGCCTCCCACGGCGGCGAGCACGGGCGCGAGGGACCAGCCTCGCGAGGGACCTTCGATGAGCGCGTAGATGACGCCGCCCAAGCCGAGCGCCGCGGTGATGGAGCCGGCGAGGTCCAGCCTTCGTGTGTCTCGTGTGGGCCGGTCATCCGGCACGTAGCGGAGGGCCGCCCAGACGGCGAGCACGGCGATGGGGATGTTGAGGAAGAACACCCAGCGCCAGGACGCGGCGTCGACCAGCCAGCCTCCGAGCAACGGGCCCAGGGCCGTGGTGACACCCGAGAGTCCCGCCCACGCGGCCACCGCGCGCTGTCGGTCCGCCTCGGGGAAGGAGGTGCGCAGGAGCGCGAGGCTCGCGGGCACCAGCAGCGCCGCGCCCATGCCTTGCGCCGCGCGGAAGAGAGCGAGCGTCCAGGCGTTGGGGGCGAGTCCACAGAGAACGGACATGAGCGTGAAGGCCACGAGGCCGAGCACGAAGACGCGCCGCTGTCCCCACGCGTCACCGAGCGCGCCGCCCGTGAGCACGAGCGAGCCGAGCGTGAGCAGGTAGGCATCCACGGCCCACTGGAGGCCCGCGAGGCCCGTGTTCAGCTCGCGTCCGAGCGCGGGCAGCGCGACATTGACCGCCGTGGAGTCGAGGAAGGCCATGCCACTGCCGAGCACGCTGGCCAGCAGCACCCCGCGCCCGCGCGGACTGGCGTAGGCCACGGACGTGGTGTCGGAAGGCATACGCTTCAGCGTGGGACGTGCATCGTCATCGTGCCACGGCGGGCTTCGAGGAGCCGTGAGCCTGGCTGCCCGGATGCCCAGCACATGGTGGAGCGAAGGCCCCGTGCACACCCTGTCCGCGGACAACGTGTTTCGAATGGAGACGAGCGATGGCGACCGAGTGCAAGCACATCGAGCAGGCGGGCAACCCCGAGCCGCGGACCAACGGCTGCGAGGAGTGCCTGAAGATGAATGCCCAGTGGGTCCACCTCCGCCGCTGCCTGGAGTGCGGGCACGTGGGGTGCTGCGACTCGTCGCCGAACAAGCACGCGACGAAGCACTTCCATCAGACGAAGCACCCGGTGGTGCAGTCGTTCGAGCCGGGTGAGACGTGGGTGTGGTGCTTCGAGGACCGGCTCTTCCTGGACGACAGGCCCGAGCAGGAAGAGGGCTCTCGCGTCTAGGGCGTGTCGCGGTCCTCGCGGAAGAGGCTGGCGAAGCAGCCCACCAGCAGCATCGCCAGCAGCAGCGCCGCCAGGACGCCCGAGAGGTGGAGCCAGAGGCCGGTGATGAGCTGATGCGGAGAGGGGCTCATGGTGTCGGACCGCCTTCGGGGGCTGTCGCCACGGGGAAGGTCAGCTCGATGTCCGCGTCGCTGCCGTCGCCGCCGAGGTCTCCATCGGCGCCGAGGCTGCGCAGCCGCACCTGTCCGTCGCGCACCGTGTACTCGTAGGCGTTGTGCCACGGGTCCATCGGCAGGGCCTGGAGCGACTGGTGCTCGACGAGCAGCCTGAGCCCTTCGGTCTCCGTGGGCAGTCGACGGTGCTGCTCCTGGTGGATGAGGAGTGCCCCCTGGATGGCGCTCAGGTCGATGGCCGCACGGTCGCGCCGTGAGGCCTCGGCGCAGACCTCCGATGCGACCACGAGCATCGCGAACAACACCAGCACGCCGAGCCCCGCGACCCATAGCAGCGCGAGGCCCGCCTGGCGGAGTGCTCGTGACAACGGGCGACGAGGGATGGATTCGGTCATCGCCGCCCGCGTTTCAAGCCACGTGCCGAGGTGGCCCTCCCCTCGCTCCGACCGACTCGCGTCCTTCGGTGTCTGTCATCCCGTCAAGGCCACGGGTCCGCACCGGCCGGAATGACAGCCGTGGCTCCGAGGCGCACAGGGCCCCGGAGCCACACTGTGCTCACGCGGCCACCGGCTCGATGCGTGGACGCGTGCGCGCCGCGACCGTCCTTCGCCGTCCCTTGCGCAGCACGTCCAGCGAGACCTCGTCATCCGTCGCCAGGGCCATCAGTCGCTGGAGGTCGTCCACGCTGCTCACCGGCCGTCGGTTGATGGCGAGCAGCAGGTCCTCCGGCTGGAGCCCCGCGTCATCCGCCGGTGTTCCACCCTGCACCTTGATGACCCGCACGGCCCGGGGCTGCCCCAGGTCTCTCACGTGCTCCGCGCCCAGGTTCACCGCCGCCGCCGCGATGCCCAGGAAGCGCCGCTCCACCTTGCCACGCTGGATGAGCAGACTGGCCACCCACGCCGCCGTGGTGGCGCTCACCGCGAAGCCGATGCCCTGTGCGTACGGCAGCACCAGCGTGTTGAGCCCGACCACCTCGCCCCGCGTGTTGATGAGCGGCCCGCCGGAGTTGCCCGGGTTGATGGCCGCGTCCGTCTGGAGCATGCCCTCCAGGATGACGCCGTCCGGCAGGGTGACGCTCCGGTTCACCGCGCTCACCACGCCGAGCGCCACCGACTGCTCCAACCGGAACGGATTTCCGATGGCCATCACCAGCTGGCCCACGCGCACCGTCTCCGGCGCGGCGAGCGGCAGTGTCGGGAAGTCCGTCCCCTCCGCTCGCACCACTGCCAGGTCCGTGGGCGCGTCGCCTCCCACCAGCGAGCCGCGCAGCTCCTCTCCGTTCGACAACTGCACCGTCAGCTTCCGCGAGCCGCGCATGACGACGTGGCGGTTGGTGAGCACGTAGCCATCCGGCGTGAGGAAGAGCCCCGTGCCATGGCCCCGCGCGTGCTCCACGCCCACCACCGCGGGCGAGGCGCGCGCGACGAGCGTCTCCAGGTCGTCCGAGAACTGTTGCAGGAGTTTCATCGTGTGCTCCTCGTCCTCACGAGCGCCGGCCCAGGGTGATGGGCACTTCCTTCACCTCGCCGGCTCGCAGCACGCGCGCCTGGATGGTGGTGTCCGTCTTCGCGTCGCCCAGATAGCCGAGCAGGTCCTCCACGCGGTGCAGTGACTGTCCATCCAGGCTCACCAGCACGTCGCCAATCAGCAGCCCGGCCTTCTGCGCGGGGCCCTCAGGGTCCACGGAGAGGAAGATGAGCCCTGCCTCCGTTCCGGCCGCCGCCCACTGGTGCTGCGGCAGCTTCACGGGATACGCGCCCACGCCCAGGTAGCTCCGGCGGATGCCGCCGTGCTCTCGCAGCGACGACGTCACCCGCGTCAGTGTCTCGTGCGGGATGACCACCGCGGACGTGCGAGAGAAGGCCGCGGAGAGCACTCCGATGAACTGTCCCGTCGCATCCACCAGCGCGCCCCCGGAGAAGCCGGGAGGCAGGTCCGCGTCCGTCTCGAGGTAGCGGTCCACGCGTCCGCCCGCGTGCGTGCGCCAGCCCTCGCCGTGCGCGCTCACCATGCCGAGCGTGGCCCTCGCCGTGCGCCCCGGCCGCGCCACGGTGACGACGAGGTGCCCCACCTTCACGCCGTCCAGCGGCGTGGGGGTGAGCGGATTGAGTCCGGTGGCGTCGACCTTCAGCAGCGCGACGTCGGTGCTGGCGTCCCGGCCGATGAGCTCGGCGGGGAGGGTGCGCCCGTCGCCCAGGCCGACCTGGAGGTGGCTGCCGTGCTCGGCGACCTGGCTGGTGGTGAGGATGAGCCCGTCGGCGCTCCAGACGATGCCGGTGGCGCAGCGACGACGGCGGGCGTCCACGCGGACGACGCTCCGCGCGGTGCGCTCCACCACGGAGGCGAGGGATTGGGAGAGGGAGGAGAGGTCGGTGGACATGGCGTGTTCCTTTCGAGGCGGAAGGTAAAAGCCTCGAAGGCGCGCCACATCGGCGGACCGGGCAGGGAGGGGACCTGCCTGTTCGGGGAGGTCACCCCTCCTTTCGGAGGAGTGAGACCCGGCGCCCTCACCTCAGGGAGAGGGCGCCGACACCGTCAGCCATCCGGAGTTCGTCTCCGCGGAGATCGGCGCGGGGACGCCGATGTGGATGGGCTCGAACTCCTCTTCGCCGGGGGGGAGCATGGGGGGCAGGTTCACCACGCCGCTGGTGGGGCTGACCACGTGGAGCGGGTACGTCAACCCACGAAAGGTGACCACGCTGTTCCTCACGAAGTTCTTTCCGTAGAGGAGGACGGTGGTGGGCTCGGACGAGCCCGCGGGGACGCTTGGGGGCTCCACGGTGGTCAGCTCGGGGGCGGGGAGGTTGAACCCGAGCCGCGGGGACCTGGCGCCATGCGGGTACTGGGGCGAGGCGGTCAGCGCTTCGAGATAGAGGCCCTCGCGCTCCTCGAGGAAGGAGGGAGGGAGGGTCGCCCGCAGCTCGGTGCTGCTCGTCACCTGGGTGGCGAGTGTCCGACGCGTCATCACCAGGAGGCTGCCCGTGCTGAAGTCCTCGCCACGCACGCGAACGGTGAGGGTGCCGTCCTCATGGTCCGTCACCGCGATTTCTTCCAGCGTGATGGGCGGGAGGGTCTCCTCCTTCGGAGCCGCCCCCGCGTCCGGGGGAGCGCTCTGGAGGCCCGTGCCGCAAGCACAGAGCAGCCCGGTGAGTGTCGCCATCGTTCCCAGCCGCATCCGTGCTCCCTTCGCAGCCCGCGTCACGGCAATCACCCCGGAGCCGTGCTTCTTGCGCAACGGCGCTCAGGGCGTCTCGGCCGACGGTGCCCGGGCGAGCTGCTCGAGCTGGAAGTCCGCCACGTCGTACGTGGGATGGTGGAAGGCGTGCGTGGCCAGGGCGGCCTCGAAGTGCTGTCGTGCCAGCGTGGGGTCGACGACGCCTGCCTTGCCTGGGAGTCGACCCGCGAGCGCGGCCTCGCCCAGGTAGTAGTGGAGCTGGATGCGACGCAGGCGTACGCCGTGGTCTGTCGCCTCCTCCTCGTCCGGGTTGGCGCCGAAGGTCGGGGCCTCGCCCGTGAGGTGGCGCGCCAGGGGGAGCGGCCAGTCCTCGCCGGGATGCGTGGCGGTGAAGGCCTTCAGCGCGGAGGCGTCCCGGGTGCCCGGCGCCGTGAGGTGGCGGAGCAGATGGGCCATGGCGTCCTCCGGGTTCTTCTCCACCAACGTGTCGAGCGCCGTGGTCGCGCGTGATGGGCCATCGGGCAACTCAGTGACTGCCGCGACGTAGATGCGGGTGGCGCCGATGGACGTGCCCTCGCGGGCGAGCGGCTCCAGGGTGTCCGCCGCGTCCTTCGCGCGGCCCAGGGCGAGCAGGGCGCGGCCGAGCAGCAGGCGGGACTCGAGGTCTCTCGGCATGCGCTCGACGATGGGCGCGAGCAGGTCCACCACCGCCTGGGGCTTGCCTTGCAGCAGCAGTCCCCGGGCGAGCCCGACGCTGTAGAAGGCTTCCTTGATGTCGGAGCTCGGCGTGGCCGCGTGGTCCTTGCGCCAGGCGAGGACGCTGTCGAGCGCGGCCCGGTAGCCCTTCTCCGTCAGCGCGCCGTCACGCAGGAGCCGACCCAGCATGCCCCAGCGCCGCTGGATGATGTCCATGTTCCAGTCGACCCAGTCCTTGGTCTGATTCACGACGAGCGCGTCCAGCACGGCGCGCGTGTTCGCCGGCTGGTCGAGCATCATCATCGGCAGCAGGGTCTCCTGGAGCACCGCCTGCGAGAGGCGCAGGGCGTCCAGTGACAGGGCCTCGGGTCGCTTCGCGTCGCCGGCGGCGTACTCCATGGGCCAGAACGACGAGGGCAGGGACAGCAGTGTCTCGAAGGCGCTCAGCTTCACCGTGAGCTTGCCCGCGTCCACCGTGGCGTCACCCCAGAGCAGCAGGTCCACCTTCGCCTCGCGGGCGAGCCCGGGCGCCTGTTCGAGCGAGGCCGGCACCGCCACGGTGGGGCGCACCACGTCGATGGGCGTGTTCCGGCTCAGCTCGGTCAGCGCGGTGAGGAGTCGTGCTTCCTGGGCGCGGGCCTCCTCGGCCGCCTCGGGGGTGGTGGGGCGCAGGGAGAGGAAGCCGACGACGTAGCGAGGCTCGCCCGGCTTGGACGCGGGGAGGGGCTTGGGCGACGTGGCGCAGGCGGTGACGAGGACCGCCAGCGTGAGGACTCGGAGCGGGGAGGGGAGGTTCATGTCGGAGCGCAGGCGGCGGGTTGGATGGCGAGGACCGGGGAAGGGCAGCGCCGACGCTTGCTCGGGGACTCATGTGCCGTGCTCGGAGCGCGCGGCGTGGGGGACGGTATCATGATGAGGGCTACGGACCGGTCGCGAGGGGCTGGTCGTCCCAGGGACCGTGGAGCCGGGTGATGTGTCAGTCGCGCAGGAGCAGCGCGCCTCCCGGACCGAAGCCGAGGGTGAGGCACAGGATGCGACGATGACTCGCGAGACGGGCGTCGCCGCGCGCGGCCTCCGCCGCGAGCTCCGCGTCGTTGAGCACGAGCACCTCTCCGCTTCCTGTCAGTCGCGCCTCCGCCAGGATGTCGGCCACGAGCGTCGCGTGTCCCTCCCAGCCGTAGGTGCAGCCGCCCGGAACGAGTCCCTCATCGAGAGGACACGGGAGCGCGAGGCACAGTGCGTCCAGCGAGGCGTCTGGGGCCAGGGCGCGCAGCGCTCCCGCGAGGAAGCGCACCGCCGCGATGATGTGGTGCCCGTCCTCGGGGCGAGGCATGCCGATGAAGAGCCGAGGCAGCATCGTGGTGTCCCGCTCGAAGACCTGGAGGGTCTCGGGGCTCGCGCACTTGAGGCTCGTCTGGCCCACGTCGAGGCACAGCGCTTCGTGTGCGGAGCCTGAGGACGTCAGCAACCGGAGGCCCGCATGCACGGGTGCGAAGCGCGGGGACGCGGCGAGGACCACGGGACGGCCGAGCTTCGTCGTCGCGGTCGTGAGGGCCTGCTCGAAACCCTGGAGGCACGCGAGTCCGCCACTGAGCCACACCGCGTCCACCTTGTGCCGATGGACCAGGGATTCGAGAGCGCTCGCGAGCGCGGGCATCAGGCGTGTCGCCAGCGCGTGCTCGGGGACTTTGGCGCTCCGGTCCGCCTCGACCCGCGGGGTGCTGAGCAGTTCCCACAGTTCGTGGCCGAGCACCGGGAGGTTCCACACCTCCAGCGGAGTCACTCCGGGGGCGTGATATCGGCGTGGGCGCCAGCCTTGCTTCGGTGCGCTCATGCGACGAGGGCGGCGATGCGCTCGGCGGCTTCCTTCGCGCCGTCGCGCGCCTGGTAGGCCTTGGAGATGGCGGACACCTGCGCGCGCAGGGGCGTCCCCGCATCGAGGAGCTGACGGAGCGCGGCGCGGCACTCCTCCACGCTCAAGGTGTCGGGCGACAGCGCGAGGCCCGCGCCAGACTTCTGGAGGAAGTGGGCCTGGATGGGCTGGTCATTGCAGACAGGCAGCAGCAACAGGGGCACGCCCGCGGTGAGCGCTTCCATCACGGAGTTCGCGCCGCCGTGCGAGACGAAGGCGGAGGCGCGTGGGAGGAGCTGACGTTGAGGCGTGTAGGGCACCGCCACCACGTCACCGGGCAGCGAGCGTGCGAAGTCCGTGTCGGCCAGCTCTCCGGCGCTGAGGACCAGGGTGACGCCGAGGGGCGCGGCGGCCTCGGCGATGGTGCGGAACAACGTGGGCTGCCACGAAATCTGGCTACCGAAGGACACGTACACCACGGGCCTCGTGCCCAATCGCTCCCAGGGGAAGTCCACCTCGTCGCCTCGGGGCTCGGGTGGAGTCGACGGACCGACCAGCTGTGTGGCTGGGGGCAGGCCCGCGTCGGGTCCCAGGAAGTCCTCGGTGGCGAAGATGATGTTGAGGCGCGGCGAGAGGCACTCGCAGTTGCGGAAGCGCGCGTCGAAGCCGTGCTGGGCGAAGAGCGCGGCGCGCTCGGACGCGAGGGCTCGCACGTTGCGGCGCAGCCCGTAGTCCTCCATGGGTTCGAGCAGGGAGAGCGCGGAGGAGACTCCGGCCCAGGGAATGCCTTCGCGATGCGCGGCGAGCACCGCCGCGTACTGCATTCCATCGAGGGCCATGACGTCCGGACGGAAGGCCCGGACGACGGCGCTCACGGGCTCGAGCAGCGTGGGCACCGCGTCCAGCAGCAGTCCGCGAATCCACCTCCCGAGCGTGGCTTCGTCGCGCACCAGTCGCGCCAGGGCCTCGCCTCCGGTCTCGATGCCGGGGGCTTCGTGCGCGGCGGCGGGAAGGTGGAGCACCTCCACGCCGAGCGTGGAGAGCTGGGGCGACGGCTCGGGGATGCAGAGCCATCCCACGGTGTGTCCCAGGCGGCGCAGCCACTGCGCGACGCCCATCATCGGGTTGATGTGGCCCTTCTCGGGGGAGGTGGCGATCAGGATTCGGGACATGGGCGGAGTCGCACGGCGTGCGCGTGGAGCATGGCGAGGGAGCACAGGCGCATCAACAGGCGGTCCACGACGCTCGCCTCCGGCGCCTCGGGTTCCAGGCGGATGTAGCGCTCCAGGAGCGAGAGCGGAGCCCCCGGGAGGATGACTCCGAGGGGCTCCATGTGCGCGGGGGACAGCCACTCACGATAGAGCTCGAGCCAGCGCGCTCGCACGGGGCTGGAGAGCGCGGTGTGTCCGTAGCGGGGCGTCTTGCGAGCGAGGCGGACTTCATCGGGGACGAGCCCACGGACCGCGTGACGGAAGAGCCACTTGCCCACACCCTCTCGCCGGAGTGAGGACTCGGGGAGCGCGAGCGCCACGTCCGCGCAGCGTGTGTCGAGATAGGGCGTGTGCACGGTGATGCCGTGGGCCCGGGCACCGCGCAGCTCGGGGGGCAACACCAGCTCACGGAGGACCCAGGCCGCGTAACGGACCTCTTCGGAGGCGGAGGTTTCCGTGACGGACCAGGGTGCCGTCCCCAAGTTGTCCACAGCGCCGCGATGCCTCGTTCCCGTGTGTCGACCGTCTTCCTCGGCACGAGCCGGAGGCGGGGAGAACACGCGGGGACTGTCCTTCTGTGATTCGTCGTCGGTTCGGGGGCGGCGATGTTCCTCCACTCCGCCAGGCGGGGCCGCGCGAAGGCTGCTCATCTGTGACTTATCCACAGAGGTGCGAACGAGCCGTCGGTCCTCCGCTACGCTGGCCGCACCGGGCGCGGACGCGCGCGGGTTGCCCATCCGCAAGTTGTCCACAGAGGCGCGAAGCACCGTTTGAACGAGTCGTCGGTCCTCCTCGATGCGCGCCATGGCCGCCGCGAGCGCGCCGGGGTTGCCCATCAGCACCTCGTCCGCGCCGGCGCCGCTCAGCATCACCGAGGCGCCGTGTCGTCGCGCCTCCGCGTAGAACGCGAAGCTCGCGATGGCTCGGGCGTTGAGGAGGGGGCTCTCAGTGGCGAGGACGGCTTGCTCGAACAACTCGGGCAGCACAGCGTCCGGGATGGGCACGTCCACATGCTCCACGCCCGCGAGCCGAGCCACCGTGCGCGCGTTGCGGCGCTCCGTCTCATCGGCGAAGTGGACGTCCATGCTCCAGGCGCGAACCTGGCCCGGCGCGAGGCGTGCCGCGAGCATGCACAGCACCGCGCTGTCCACGCCGCCGCTCAGGCTGACGTCCCGTGCCCCTTCATCCAGCCTCGCGGAGACGGCATCGGAGCATGCCGAAAGGAGCGTCCCGGCGAGCTCGTCGTCACCGTGAGCAACGGGAGGGGCCGGTCCGTCCTCTTGTTGGTGGGCCGTGCGATGCGCGCGGGCCTGTCCGTCATCCTGCCGGTGGGCCTCGCGATGCGTGGCGATGCGCGCGTGTCCCTCCTCAGGTCGGTGGGCCGCGTGATGCGTGGCGATGCGGGCCTGTCCGTCATCCTGCCGGTGGGCCTCGCGATGCGTGGCGATGCGCGCGTGTCCCTCCTCAGGTCGGTGGGCCTCGCGATGCGTGGCGATGCGCGCGTGTCCCTCCTCAGGTCGGTGGGCCGCGTGATGCGTGGCGATGCGCGCGTGTCCCTCCTCAGGTCGGTGGGCCGCGTGATGCGTGGCGATGCGGGCCTGTCCGTCATTCTGTCGCTGGGCCTCGCGATGCGTGGCGATGCTCGCGAGCCCTTCCTCAGGCTGGTGGGCCTCATGATGCGTGGCGACGCGAGCCTGTCCGTCCTCAGGGTGGGCCTCGCGATGCGTGGTGACGCGGGCCTGTCCCTCGCTTGCCGCGAGCTCCTCGTCCTCTTGTCGGAGATGAACCCGATGAACGCGTGGCAGCGGCGGAGCCACGCGTCCGACTCCCTTGAACAGGCTCTGGTGCGGCATGAGCGCGTGGTTCAGGAACGCAGCGACGGCGGCGGGCTCCAGCCCTCCTTCATCGCGCCGAGGCGCATTTGGGGTGCCCACCTCGGATTCCTGCCCTCCGAGCTCGTCACGAGGCTGACCCGTGGCGTCCGCACGCTGCCGTGCGAGCAACCTCCACACGGAGTCCTCCGTGCTCTCGGACGTGGCCTGGTAGGAGGGCAGGATGGCGAGCGGGCCGCTCGGGTCGCCGGGGGACGCGGACACGCTGGGACTGTCGCAAGCCGCGGGGCTGGCCGGCAACCCCGCTATAGTCCCCTCCGTGCGTTACGAGCTGCACGACGGTCGAATCCTCACCTGGTCCCTGGAGACGCACGTCGTCACCCACTGCAACCTGCGCTGCGTGCAGTGCTGCCCCATGTCTCCGCACCTGCCCGCGTGGGCGGTGGACCCGGCCACCCTCGGCGCCGACCTCACCCGCCTCGCGCGAGTGCTCAAGCCCAACGTCTTCAAGCTCACCGGCGGCGAGCCCTTCCTCCACCCCGACCTCGCAGGCGTCCTCGACGCCGCGCGCGCCTCCGGCATCTCCGAGCAGCTCTCCGTCACCACCAACGGCTTGCTCGCCCAGAGCGCCCCGGACGCCGTCTACGAGCGACTGGACCGGATGACCCTGTCCGTCTACTCCTCGGCCCCGCTCACGGACGCGTCCCTGGCCCGCATCACCGAGCGCTGCGAGCGTCACCGCGTCCACCTCACCGTGAAGCGCATCGACGCCTTCCAGCAAATCACCCCGGACGCGCCCCTCGCGACCGACGCCGAGGTCCGCGAGGTCCACGCGCGCTGCTGGCTCAAGGTCCGCTGCCACCTGGTCCAGCAGGGCCGCTTCTACTCGTGCACCCGTCCGCCCCACGTGGCCACCGTGCTCGGCCCCGCGTATCCGCAGATGCCCGCGCTCGGCGAGGTGGACGGCGTGCGCCTGGACTCCCCGGACCTGCTGGAGCGCATGCTCGGCCTGCTGGAGCGGGACACGCCCCTGGCCACCTGTCGCTACTGCCTGGGCGCCAGCGGCCCGTGGATGCCCCACGCGCAGCTTCCTCGCGCGAGGCCCACGGGCGCCCCGGCCTGAGGCTACTTGCCGGACTTCGGCAGCGTGCTCTGCATCGTCGTCGGGTAGCGCGCGCCCACGGCGACACCCGGAGGCGCGACGGCGTCGATGTCCTTCAAGTCCTTCTCCGAGAGCTTCACCGCGAGCGCCCCCAGGTTCTCGTCCAGGTACTTGCGGCGCTTGGTGCCTGGGATGGGGACCAGGTCCTGCCCCTGGGCCAGCACCCACGCGAGCGCGAGCTGCGCCGGTGAGCACCCCTTCTGCTTCGCCAGCGCCTCCACCTTCGTCACCAGCTCCAGGTTGCGCGTGAAGTTCTCCCCCTGGAAGCGCGGCGAGTTGCGGCGGTAGTCATCCGCGGCCAGGTCCTCGAAGCGCTTGAGCTGCCCCGTGAGGAAGCCGCGCCCCAGCGGGCTGTACGGCACGAAGCCGATGCCCAGCTCGCGGCACGCCCGCAGCACGCCGTCCTCCGGCTCGCGGCTCCACAGCGAGTACTCGCTCTGCAGCGCGGTGATGGGGTGCACCTTCGACGCGCGCCGCAGCGTGTCCGCGTCCACCTCCGACAGGCCCAGGTGCCGCACCTTGCCCTCGCGCACCAACTGCGCCATCGCGCCCACCGTGTCCTCGATGGGCGTCGTCGCGTCCAGGCGGTGCAGGTAGTACAGGTCGATGACCTCCACGCCCAGCCGGCGCAGGCTGGCCTCGCACGCCTGCTTCACGTACTCGGGCTTGCCGTTGATGCCGCGGGCCTGCGGATTGTTCGGGTCGCGGACGATGCCGAACTTGGTGGCCAGCACCACCTTCGCGCGGTGGGGCTTGAGCACCCGGCCCACCAGCTCCTCGTTGCTGCCGGAGCCGTACATGTCCGCGGTGTCGAAGAAGGTGACGCCCCTGTCCAGCGCGTGCAGCAGCGTGGCCTCCGACTCCGCGTCGTCCCGGCCCGCGTAGAAGTCCGACATCCCCATGCAGCCCAGGCCCAGGGCCGACACCTTCAGGCCCTGCTTGCCGAGTGTCCGTGTCTCCATGTCGACATCCCTCCCGCCAGCGCGGCGTCCCGTGAGTCCAAGGGGGCCTTTACTGCGGCTGGGACGCCGACACGTCAACAGGAACGACACGCTCCCGCGGCAGGTCCACGGTGAAGATGGAGCCTCGGCCCTGCTCGCTCTCCACGCGCACCCGTCCCCCCATGGCCTCCACCAGCGTCCGCGTGATGTAGAGCCCCAGCCCCAGGCCTCCGTAGTGCCGCTCCGACACGGCGCGCTCGAAGCGGCCGAACAGCCGGGGCAGGTGCTCGGGCGCGATGCCGATGCCCTGGTCGCGCACCTTGAGGCGCGCGCGGCTGGGGCCCTGTTCCAGACTCAACACGATGGGCTTGCCCGCGCCGTACTTCACCGCGTTGTCGATGAGGTTGGTGACCACCTGCTCCAGCCGCAGCCGGTCCCAGCGGCCCACGAGCCCCGCCTCGCCGCCCTCCACCTGGAGCGAGGAGCCGGACCTGGCCGCGTGGGCCTCGTACCGTGACGCCACCTCGTGGATGAGCGCGCCCAGGTCCACGTCCTCCAGCTCCAGCGCCAGCCTGCCCGCGGCGATGCGCGACACGTCGAGCAAGTCGCCCACCAGCTCCGCCAGCTTCTTCACCTGCCGGGCCCCGGTGTCCACGTAGCCCTTCACCACGGCGTAGGGGATGTTGTCCGGGTGCCGCTCCAGCTCGCGCGAGAGCGCCTGGAGCTTGAGGCTCAGCGGCGTCAGCGGCGTCTTCAGCTCGTGGCTCGCGATGGAGAGGAACTCGTCGCGCAGGCGGATGGCCTCCTGGGCCTCGCGGTACAGCCGCGCGTTCTCCATGGAGAGCGCGGCGCGGTAGGCCAGCTCCAGCCCGAAGGCGAGGTCCGCCTGCGTGTAGCGGCGGTTGGAGAACGAGGTGAAGAAGCTGAACACGCCCATGGTGTGGCCGCGCACCACCAGCGGCACGGCGATGAACGAGCGCAGCCCCGTGGCCAGCATCACCCGGGCGTGGTTCTCGTTGTGCGCGCTGCGCTTGATGTGCGCGGGCGTCATCTCCTCCAGGAGGATGGCCTCGCCTCGCAGCAGCGCGGCGGTGGGGGGGGTGGCGCGGGTTGCCCTCGGGCATGAGGTTGAAGTGGAGGACCTCCGCGGCGACGGGGGCGTCCTCGGGCCGGGCGTGGGCGACCTCCAGGCGGCGGAAGGTGCCGTCGGGCTGGGCCAGGTCCACGAAGCACCAGTCCGCGAGCGCGGGCACCACCAGCCGCGCCAGGTTGCGCATGGTGCCCTCGTAGTCGAGCGACGAGGCGAGCACGGTGCTGACCTCGGCGAGCACGCGGGTGCGGAACTCGGCCTGGCGCAGCTCGGTGGCCAGGGCCTCGGCGCGCTGGCGGGCGTGCACCAGGTCGGTGACGTCGAAGCCGAAGCCGGCGATGCCGTCCACCTGGCCCTGGGCATCGCGCGTGGGCTGGTAGACGAGGTTGTGGAAGGTCTCCTTCTCCATGCCGTCGGCCTGGAGGAAGCGCAGCGGGACGGCGCCGCTCACGAAGGGCTCGCCCGTGGCGTAGACGCGGTCCAGCACGTCGCGCGCGTCCTCCTCGCCCACCTTCACCACGCCCTCCTGGAAGGGCTTGCCCAGGGTGTCGCGGTTCTTGAGCATCGAGCTGTTGCGGGCGTTGGAGAAGTCGAAGTCGTGCGAGGCGCCGCGCAGGAAGAAGATCTGCGCGGGGGCCTGCATGAAGATGGTGTGCAGGCGTGTCCTGGCGGCCTCGGACGCGGCGCGGGCCTGGTGCTCGCGCTCGAGCAGGCTGGCGCGCTCCTCCAGCGCGCGGCTGAGCGACACGTTGAGCTTGGTGATGAAGATGGCGAGCAGGGCGAAGATGCCCAGGGCGAGCACGTCCGCGGAGCGCATCTGGAGGGTGAGCCGTGGCGGCAGGAAGAAGTGGTCCACGGCGATGAGCGACAGCGTCGTCACCAGGAGGGAGGGGCCCCAGCCGCCCCACCAGCCGGCGACCATGACGGCGCCGTAGAAGAAGAGGAAGGGGCTGTTGGACATCAGCGGCCACAGCTCCCGTTGGAGCAGCAGCGCGAAGCAGAAGAAGAGCAGCGCGACGCCGTAGCGGCCGAGCCAGGAGCGCTGCAACCAGCTCCAGGCCTTCCTGGGGTCGGGAGACAGCGGGGCCAGGGCGCGCATGGCGCCGGACGGACGCGTGGGTTCCAGATGCGAGACGGGCGTGGGCAAGGCGAGAGGCCTCCTCACGACGGGGTGACACCGTGGGCGCTCGATGGGGAAGCGCTCGCGGTGAGAGGCAGGGCTCGCATGATGGTACGACTGGCGGGGTGTCCGCTCCCCTAGATGATGCAAGTGATTGAATGAACACGCTCGGTGCTCCGCCGAGGTGCCTCCCGTACGAACGTGTTCAATGGACGGCGGCATTCCAGTCGGACGGGGCGCCGTTGACCCGGAGTTGTCTGACGCTGGCGATGAAGACTTTCAGGTGTGTTGTTTGTGTATGGCGCGGCGGCGCATGAGTCAGAGAGGATTCATGGGGGCATCCAGCATGGCGCGCATCCGACGAAGGTCCAGGTCGTCTGTCCTGTCCATGCGCTGGAAGGAGTCCTGGGGCAGGGCGGCGCCCTGTTGGCGCTCCTTCAAGTCCTTCTTCGAGGGGCAGCAGTCGCCGCTCTTCTCCGGACCGGACGGCGCGAGGGCGCGCGAGGACGTCGACGCAAGGGCCGACGAGAGCTTCTGGAGCATGGCGTGTACCTCCAAGTGGGCGGTGTGTCCTCATTACGGCGGACCTGCGCACACGGTTACTTCGCTTGGAGCGTTGGCAGCTCGCGGAGGATGAGGCCCTGACACGGGGCGCAATTCCTGACGACCCGGCCTGTCATGCCGAGGCGCTCGGACAGCGCTTCGGAGGCTGCTCACAAGACGCGGAAGGGCAGGGGCTTGGTGCCGGTGGCCAGGGACTCGGCGCTCACTGCACGCACTTCAATCCGCGGGGCCTCGCGCCAGCCGAGGTTGCGCAGGGCGGCGGAGAGGCGCTCGCACAGCGCGGGCACGTCCTGCGCTCGCGCGTCGGCCAGCTCCAGCTCGAAGCGCGTGCCCTCCACCTGCGTCAGTCGGAAGGCGCGCAGCGCGTGGTGCTTGAACACCCACGCCAGCGCCCACGCGTCCACCCGCCGACCCGTGGGTGTCGTGAAGTGACAGGCACCTCGTCCTCCGAAGCCCTCCAGCGTCCAGCCGTGGAAGCCGCAGGCACACGCATCCCGTTGCACGAAGCCCGAATCCCCGGGGCGATAGCGCAGCAGCGGCAACACGCTGGGCCGCAGCCGCGTCACCACGACCTCGTCCTTCCCCGGCTCCAGCCACACATCCGGCGCGAGGACGTGGAAGCGCCCCACGCCCCGCAGGCACTCCCACGCCAGCGGACCTGTCTCCGTGGAGGCGTAGTAGTTGAGCACCGGTGCCGGCACCCCGCGCGCCAGCGCCTCGCGCGTGTCCTCGGGCAGGTGCTGCGCCGATGTGAGCACCAGCGCGGGCGTGGGCACCTCGCGCTGCTCCGCCAACCAACGCAATCCCTCCGGGTCCGAGAAGAGGACCGTCGGCCGCACCCGACACAGCCGCGCTCTCGCATCCTCCCGCAGCACCGAGATTCGATGCAGCGCCCCCTCCTCGAGGAGGCGCAGCCGCACCGAGTACTCCAGCCCTCCAGGCAGCGCGTCGAGCAACACCACGCGCGGACGCGGCGGCAACACCGCGCCCGCTCGCTCCAGCCAGAAGCGCAGCACCGCCCACATGTGCAGGCAGTCCCGCCTGTCCCGCACTACCTTCACGGGCTCGCCCGTGGAGCCGGAGCTGCGCACCACCACGCCCTCGTCCGCTGGCTCCAGCGGTCGCGGCACCTCGTCCCAGTGCCTGGCGAGCACCTCGCGCTCCAGCAGGGGGAAGTGCTCCAGGTCCGCGAGCGTCTGCAAATCCCCCGGATGCAACCCGGCCTCCCGCAGTCGCCGCGTGTAGTACGGCGAGGCGAGCAGCGTGTCCCGCAGCGCACCCAGGCGCGACTCCAATGCCGCGCGCGCCTCGGCTTCATCCTCGAGCGACGCGAAGTGCGACAGCTCGCGGGCGATTGCCTTCGCCCAGGGCACATGGGGCCGCTGAGAGGCGGTGTCCCGACGGATGTTCGCGCGAGGCGCCACGCGCGCGTCCGACGGGAGACCCAACGTCACTCGCGCCACCCTCGCGCGTCCGTCG
Organism: Myxococcus sp. MISCRS1; assembly: GCF_026626605.1. Classification (NCBI taxonomy): domain Bacteria; kingdom Pseudomonadati; phylum Myxococcota; class Myxococcia; order Myxococcales; family Myxococcaceae; genus Myxococcus; species Myxococcus sp. MISCRS1. The sequence continues at coordinate 4,936,108 of NZ_JAPNKB010000001.1, read as the reverse complement.
CCCGCTGGGCCGCCTCCTGGAGTTCCTTCGCGCGCCGGTCCGCTTCCTTCTTCCTCGCCTGCTCCGCCCGCTCCATCTCCCGGAGCGCGGTGCGGTAGTCGAGCTGGTTGCGCCGCGCGGCGGACTCCTTCGGCGACTCGTCCTTCACCTGCCCGTCCACCGCGTGCACCCACTTGCGCAGGAACTCCTCCTGGCGGAACGCGTTCGAGCGAATCATCTCCGCCGTCAGCGGCTCCACCTCCAGGAAGAACCCGCGCAGGAGCCTCGGCGTGTCGACGTTCTTGCGCAGCGACGCCACCGTGTCCGCCCGCAGCGAGGACGACGTCAGCGCGTACGCGAGCATCACCACCTGCTCCCGGAAGAGCGCCCCCTGCTTCGAGCGCCGCTCCAGGTCCTCCCAGTCCGCACGCGACGGCGGCCTCAGGCCCGCGAGCCGGAACGTGTCGCAGACGATGGCCATCGCCAGGTCGTGCGGATACGGCGACACGATGGGCGCCGCGGTGAGCTGCTTCTGGATGTCCTTGACGTCGAAGACCATCACTTCTCCAGCAGGGCCTGGGACAGGGCCGCGGCGGCCTGGCCGAAGTCCGACAGCCATTTCACCACCACCAGGCGGAAGTTGCGCTCCTTCAACACCGGCCCGAGCACCTGCCGCGCGCGCAGGTCCTCCCCCAACGCGAGGAACGCCACGAGCAGCCGCGAGCGCCTCGTCGCGCGCACCAGCGCCTCCATCGCTCCCTTCTCCGTCACGTTCGCCAGGAAGTCGCTGTCGGAGATGATGACCCGCAGCGCGTCCGGGTCCTCCTCGGACAGCGCATCCAGGATGTCGAAGGGGTACTGCGTCCCCCCGCCGATGTAGCCCAGGAGGAAGTCACGCGCCCGCTCCTCGTCGTACATCCACGGCGAGACCACGGGCGCGTGATGCGAGTAGATGATGCCGCGCACCTTCGCCTTCTTGCGCAGCGCGGAGGCGGACAGCACCTGCGCGGCCAGCGTCATCGAGTTGAGCTGCTGCGCGGGGTCGGGCATGGAGCCGCTGGTGTCCAGGTAGAGCTCCACCGAGGGCACGCCGAGCTCGGACGGAGGCGGCACGTCGGCCTCCAGCTCGCGGCGCAGCGGCGACACCGCGGCCAGGTGTCCCTGCGTGAGGACCGTCAACGTCCAGTCGATGGCGGACGGGTCGTCGCCATGCTCCCAGGCCTGGGGCGTGGTGCGCAGGTACGGCTCCGGGCGGGACGGCGCGGACGGCAGCTTCACCAGGTGCTGGTCGACGAGCCGCCGGTAGTGCCGCGCGACGAGCGCCTGGCGCAGCTTCCCATCCCCCACGCCCGGCAGGTGGTGGGTGATGCGGCGAATCTGGTCCAGCAGGTCCGGCTCCGTCGTGTCGGGCACCGCGTCGAGCCACCCGCGCTCCCGCGCCTCGTCGAGCACGTCCTCCCAGCGGCCTCCGCTCTGGAGCGCGGCGTCCCAGTCGTCCACGTCCGGCTGTGACACGTCATCGCCGAGCGGCAGGACGTAGGACAGCTCGTCGGGCTTGCCGAGGTAGCGGATGAAGGCGGCGCAGAAGTACAGGAACTGCAGCCGTGGGTTCGGCAGCGCGTAGAACGTCTGCGCGAACATCCGCGCCTCCGCGCGCAGGCCGGGGAACTGCGCCTCCATCGGCGCCATCGCCGCGGGGGGCACCAGGTCCCCGGGCGCGCGGCCCCACAGCTCCTCGTAGATGGCGAGGTAGAAGAAGAACAGCGGAGACGTCGGCGTGTCGCCGCGCGTGCGCTGGAAGCCCCGGTACACGCGGCACAGGTCCTCCGCGTGGGTGCGGCCCACCACCTCGTTCACCTGCAAATCGTAGAAGAGGTTGGTGAGCGACTGCTTCAGTCCGGGGACCAGCCGCTGCTCCACGACGCGCAGCTCCGCGTCCCAGCCGAGCGTGTGGGGGAACCTCGCGTGGTGGCCGATTTCATGCGCGAGCACCGCCAACAGACTGTCCGCCGCGCCCATGGATTGGAGCAGCTGGAAGTGCACGAAGACCTGTCGCCTGGCGAGGTCGATGTACGCGAGCGGCTCGTTCGCATGGTCCGCGTCCGGCTGGAAGGGGACGTGGGGCTCCGGCGGGCTCAGCCGCACCTGCACGTCCCACAGCGCCAGCGCTTGATGCCAGCACTGCTCGATGTGCTCGGGCGTGAAGCGCGACGGGCTCATGCGGGCACGAGCACCAGCACGTGCTGCGACGTGTCCAGCGTGCCGGCGGCGCGCCAGTCGTTGGTGAGGGTGGCGTACCACGCGTCCACGCGCGGGTCGTTCCACGACACGGCGCCCAGGTGGGGCGTGTGCTGGTGCGTCACCTCGGGCGTCTCGCGGCAGCCCATGGCGCCGAGCGGAATCGGCGTGTCCGCGAGCAGCAGGCCCTGCGTCGCGGCCTCGCGTCCGGCCACCGCGTGACGGTGCCGGTCGTGCACGCACAGCACGGTGGGCGCGAGGAAGTGCATCGCGCCGGGGAGGAAGCGGCTGTCCTCGCGGGACAGGTCGACGAGGAAGGGCTGGGCCTTGTCGCCCAGCTTCGAGGCGGGAGGCTCCATCGCGAGCGCGGCCGTCTCGCGCAGGCGCTCCTCGATGCCCGCGAGCGAGCCGAGCCGCTGGCTCACGCGGTAGAAGATGCGCTGCACCCACGGAGGCGTGGACTCCAGGTTCTCGCCCACGTTCCAGAGCTGCGCGAGCACCCCGGCGCGCTCGGGGGCGGGGACGCCGGTGAGCAGGCGGGGCACCAGGTCGGACCACGCGAGAGTGAAGAAGTTCTGGCGTCCCGCGGTGGCGGGGTAGAGGTAGCCCAGGCCGATGGCTTCGGCGCCCAGGCGCAGGTAGGCGCGCAGCAGCTCCTCTGCTTCTTCCGGCGCGGTGCCGGACTGGGTGAGGGCGTCACCGAGCTTTCTGGCGGGGCCTTGAACCAGCTCGCGCCACAGGTCCGCGTCCCAGCGGACGTAGCGGGCGCGGGCGCTGGACTCGAGCTCGTCGGTGTAGCTGCTCACGGTCGACCTCCGCCGCCCGGGTTCTCCTTGAGCCACGTCGCGTAGTTCCGGTAGCGGCTGTACATGGACTTCAGGTGGATGAGGTCCTCGTAGATGGGGCCGGAGAGCTCCTGCTTGGTGAGCAGCTCGTTCATCAGCGCGGTGACGGCGGTGAGGCGCTTCTCGGTGGTGCGCAGGTCGATGCCGGACAGGCCCTTGTCCAGCTCCTCGCGCAGCACGCCCACCTTGCGGCGGATGGGCTCGTGTTTCTCGTGGTGCCCCATGGCCATGTCGAACATGTGGCGAATCCACGCGACGCGGTCCTGGAGGAGGAGCTTGTGGCCCTTCGCCTCGAAGAAGGCGCTGCGGGTGTTGGGGACCAGCTTCTCGTGCAGCACCCACGGGGCGATTTGACGGAAGTCCTCCAGCTCCACGACGGAGTGGCCGCGGAAGAAGGCGAGCGCCTTCGCGTAGTGGAGGATGGTCTGGTAGGCGCGCACGCTGACGCCGTTCTCGGTCTGCGTGCAGAGGTGCACCTTCTTGTCGAGCGGGCACTGCTCGTTGCACACGGCGGACACGGTCTGCCCGGCGAGCTTGAGGGTGTCCTTGTGCTTGAACTCGAAGCGGGGGGACGCCATGCGGCAGAAGTCGAGCTGGCCGAGGAAGAAGGCCACGCGCTCGAGGACGTCGCGGGGGACCTCGACCTCGAGGATGGAGGTGTAGGCGCGCTCCAGCTCGCCGGGGGTGAAGACGATGTCCTTGGGGAGCAGCTCCTCGGGGGACTTGTCGGCTTCGATGCGCTGGAGGAGGGTGTCGATGAAGTTCGAGTTGAAGGGGACGGCGCGCACGACGACGTCGAGGCGGTCCTTGAGGGCCTCGATGACCTGGAAGGTGCCGCCGCCCTGGTCGTCATTGGCGGTGAGGAACCAGGACGAGCGGCCCGCGTAGACGTACTGGTCCATCATCTCCGCGTAGCCCTCGGCCATGAGGGAGAGCAGGGCGGACTGGGTCTTGGTGGGGATGCGGTTGTACTCGTCGATGATCTTGACGCGTTGGGTGATCCACTTGCGCCAGCTCACCTTGACGGCGGAGAGGTCCTCCGCCTTGAGCATGTCGGAGGGGAGGGGGGCGCCGAGCAGGTCGGCGATGGAGAGCTGGGGGTGGCCGCGTTGGATGGAGCGGTGGATGTCCTCGCGGGACATGCCGGAGAGCAGGGCCATGAGGACGGCGGAGGTGGTCTTGCCGCGGCCGGGTCCGCCGATGAGGAGGGCTCGGCGGCAGGTGAAGAGGGTGAGCAGGGGGATGAGGACGAAGGAGCTGTAGCTCATGTCCTCGGGGAGGTGGAGCTCGTCCCCGGCGCTGCTCTTGAGAGAGGCGGAGCCGCCGAACTCGATGTCGTAGTAGGGGCAGATGACGGCGTTGTTGGTGATCCACCAGTACGCCTGCCGCATCTTGTCGTGGAGGCTGCCGCCGTCACGCTCGGAGAGGTGGACGTTGAGCCCCTTGTCCACCGACGCGCGCCCGGAGAGCAGGCGCGACACCCAATCCTGGTTCGCCATGCGGCGGGGAGCCTAGCATCGACGAGGCGATTGGCTCACAGCGTGACGAGGCCCATGCGCGCGGCGCGGACGACGGCCTCGGTGCGTCGCTGGACACCCAGCTTGGCGAGCACCGCGTTCACGTGGAACTTGGCTGTGTGCTCGCTGATGCCGAGTCGGTCCGCGATGGCCTTGTTCGACAGGCCCTCCGCCAGCAACGCGAGCACCTCGCGCTCTCTTGGCGTGAGGGCATCCGGTCCTTGAGCGCTCGTGCTCACGGAGGCCGTGGTCTTCGCGCTGGCCCGCAGCTCGGAGAGCCCCGGGTCGAACACCGCGAGCCCTCGCGCCACTGCGTACAGCGCCGCTGTGAGTGGGCCTGGGCTTACGTCGCGGAACAACAGTCCCTTGGCTCCCGCGCCGAGTGCCAGCTCGCCCGCTGCGTCGTCCGCGACCAGCGCGAGCACCGGTGCGCCCAGGTCTGGCGCGTCCACTCTCGCCTCTGTATCGGCGAGGCGCAGACCGGTGTCCCAGAGGACCACGTCAGGCGCTTCGCCCCGCGTGGTCTCCAACTCCACCTGCGTGCCCGAGGCCAACAGTTGCAGCTCGCTCCCCTGGTCCCCGAGCACTCGTGAGAGCGCACCTCGAGCGAGCGGGTCCTCCGCGACCAACGCGAGACGCAAGGGTGAGAGGGATGCATCCAGCACGGAACCTCTTCCATAACGGGGTGCTCCACGCGCCGCCCGCGTTGGCGCCGTGAGTGCTCACGGCTGAACGCGAAGGCGGTGGATTCACCGAGCCGGAAGAGGGCACGAACAGGGGGATTCACGGAGCCGGGGCAGTCTCACCTGGGGACGCCTGGAGTTTGTGTGTCGGCTCAGACTTCCTCGAACTTCGCCCCCGTGATTTTCGCGCGCTCCAGGGCAACCTTGATGTCCTCGGAGATGACGAGGGCGATCTCCCATCCCCAGGTGCGAAAGACCTTCGCGTTGCCCACCTTCGTGCGGTCGATTCGCATCCCGTAGATGCCTTTGTACTGGCCGAGCTTCTCCGGCACATCATCCTCGGGCTGGTAGTACGTCGCCTCTTCCGAGGCCTCGTCATCGATGCAGCGGATCAGCTTCGTGGCGACGAGCAGGACATGCTGTTCCGGGCGACCTTCGACATCGACGGGTATCAACTGCACATCATCGGGCGCCAGTTCGGCGAAGATGTTGGCCACCCGGACGTGGACAACAGGAGCGCCACCGGCGCCGGCCGTACAGTAGTCCAACCACCTTCCGGGCTCCTCGATAGGAAACTTCAGTCGGCCTGCAAGCTGGATGGACCGCCCGCGGGTGAACTGCCAGATGGCTTCGACCTCGCTGCCTGTCTCATCCAGCGGGTCTCCAAGGAACCAGTTCCCACCCTGAACGTCTTCTCTGAGCCTGAAGTATCGGGACGGATTCGGCATGGTGGACTTCCTAGAGTCCTCACTGGGTGCGAGTCAAAAGCCTGTGGATTCTGGTTCCTGGGGTCTGCGCTTCTCTAGCGAGAATACGGAGCGTATCCGTCAGAGCCTTCCGGCAGTCTTCTACCTTGCGGCACTCCCCCAAGGCTTGCTCCAGTCGATCATGGACGTACTCGTGATACTTCCGCGGATGTGGCCCCTTGTGGCCTACGACCTCGACAACGTTCTCGGGGTCCTTCAGCTTCATCCCGGCTCCTGCGAATAGCTTCCTGAACCTTGGCGTCCAGGGCCCGCCGCGCGCGGTGGAGACGTCGTTCTTGTTCGTGGCGATGTGATGACGCTCGCTGCGCCCTCTCCGGCTCGCCATGGCCACGGCGTTCGGCGCGAGCGCGATGGTGAACCCCTCCGCCGTCAAGGAGACCGCGCTCACGCTGCCCACGGCCGTGTACTGGAAGCCCACTTGGGACTCAACGGCCAGGGCCGCCTGGGCGGAACCCGGCAACCCCACTGACTTCGCCGCGAGCCCCGCCGTGTTCCCGATGGCCACCGTGGCCAGCATCACGAAGACGCGCGCCGCGTTCTCCCCGAGCACCTCTCCGTACGCCTCGCCCGCCGCGTGGAGTTGCTCGACGCTCGTTGCCCGGTCCACCTGGCGCATCAGGGTCAACCACCCGTCCAGCATGCTCCACACCGTGTCCACGCCCAGGTAGGCGATGAGACATGCTGTCAGGGTCGCCGCCACGCCTTTGCTCACCGGTTCGGGCAGCGACCACAAGAGCAGGTACATCGTCGCGGAGGCGGTGATGCCAGCGACGACGGCCTGGGGGTCCGTCATGTCCTCCAGGGCTTCGGCCGTCTCCTCCAACACCGAGTCCATGGCGATGGCCAGGGCCCAGGTGTACTTGCCGTCGCTGGCCAGCAGCGGGCCCTCGTCCAGCAGCCGCAAGCAGTCCCCAGGTCGGTCCTTCCGTTCACACCACTGGCCGTAGGCGCGCGTCAGTGCCTCGTCCGCGTAGTCCTCCAGCAGCCGGGGACCCTCCGCATCCCCTCGACTTTGAGGGATGAGTCGCGCTGAACCACGCTCATACCCATACACTCCGCTCCGGGACGGAACGCCGAAGCGCTCCCGCGCGGCCTGCATGGGGTTGCGAGAGAGAGGAACATCTCGCGCCAGCTCCGTGAGGGCCTCCTCGAATTCGTCGTCTCCGAGTTCAGCCGCACTCACTTCCGCATCAGGCTCCTCGTGAGGGGTGACGAGGAAGGTGTCCTCCCCGGTCTCCAGCCGCACGACGCGACCCGTCGCGCACCCCGTAACGGCCATCGACAGGAGCAGCAACACCACCCAACGAAGCGTCATGGTAGTCCCCAGCAAGAGGCCCGCGGTGAGGCGGGCACACCCAGGCAGTACCAGACGACGCTGACAGACGACCCAGGGGCGTCCCAGGAATGACGCGCCTGATACTGTCCACCAGGAGGAGCCCGCGGCCATGTCGAAGCGTCTCTATCCCCGCATCCTGCTGGCCGCCGCCCTGCTTGCCACGAGCGCCCACGCCGCCAGCCCGTTCCTCAAGCCCGGTGACGAAGTCGTCGACCACGTCCGTACGCGCTTCTACGACGCGAAGCGCGGCGAGGCCTGGGCCACGAAGCATCAGGGCTACGGCGCCGCGGCCACGAGCGCGGACGACTTCGCCCGGCGCACCCAGGCCGCACTCTCCGAACTCAACGCCTCGCACACCGCCTTCTACCCGCGAGGTACCACCGGTCACGCCGACCTCTCCGCCATCTTCCAGCGCCACCTCAAGCTCCCCAAGGTCGAGGTCCCCAGCATCGGCGCCGACATCCAGGAGACCCCACAAGGCTTCTTCGCCCGCCACGTCTTCGCCCACGGCCCCGCCGCCAAGGCCGGCCTGCTGCGCGGAGACCGCCTCCTCTCCGTCGAAGGCAAATCCTTCACCTCCGTCGCCTCACTCACCCAACGCGTCAACAAGCCCACGCGCTTCACCATCGAGCGCACCCTTGGCGCCGAGCCCACCGTCCTCACCATCACCCCGCGCCTCGTGAACCCCAAGGCCGAGTGGCTCGACGCCCAGCACGCCAGCACCCGCGTCATCGACCACCAGGGCCGCCGCGTCGCCTACCAGCAGCTCTACTCGTGCGCCGGCCCCGAGCATCAACAGAAGCTCCAGGACGCCCTCTCCGACGACTTCGCCCAGGCGGACGCCGTCGTCATCGACTTCCGCGACGGCTGGGGCGGCTGCAATCCCACCTTCCTCAACCTCTTCAACCGCGCCGTCCCTCGCTTCGTCGGCATCGGCCGAGACGGCCGCCGCAACCCGTGGTCCGCCACCTGGCGAAAGCCCGTCGTCCTCCTCGTCAACGGCAACTCCCGCAGCGGGAAGGAAGTCGTCGCCTTCACCATGAAGCGACTCGGGCTCGCCACCCTCGTGGGCGGGCACACCGCGGGCGCCGTGCTCGCCGGCACCCCACTGCGCCTGTCCACCGGTGACCTGCTCTACCTCGCTGTCGAGGCCGTCGAAGTCGAGGGCGTCCTGCTCGAGGGCGTCGGCGTCCCCGTGGACGTCGAGGTCCCCGACACTCTGCCCTACGCCTCCGGCAAGGACCCGCAGCTCGACAAGGCCCTCGACGTCGCCGCCACGGCAGCGCCGTCACCCTGATGCAACAGTCTCAGTGTCTCCACGTGCCATACAGGTACGCGAGCCCCGCGGCCAATGCCAGCAACATGCCCAACAGGCTCCACGTCACGATGGAGCACCCCGGTGACGCCTGGGAGATGACCGGCAGCTTCTGCGTCTTCAGCTCGTCCACCAGCTGCGACAGCTGCCCCGTGTCATAGGCCACCGGCTCGCCCGTGCTCAGCTTGCGCCCGAGCTCCACCAGCTCCCGCTCCGAGAAGAACCGCTCCGACAACCACAGGCTGCGCGCCTGGAGCATCCGGTCCGTGCCGCCGCGCGCCGGGTCCAGACCGCACCCGTCGCAGACGTCGAACGCGCCCTCCTTCGTTTCGCCGCAACCCACACAGACGGCCAGACCCATGCGCCCATCCTAACGCGCGCGCGCCACCTCTTGGGTCAGCTCAATGTGACACCGTGCCCCATCGCCCCTTCATCCAGGTGCAACCGCGAGCCCTCGTACCGAATCCCGCTTCGGAACGGATGCCGCGCGATGAACAACGGCGTGTCCAGATCCGCGTACGTGAAGCCCCCCAGCCCCGCCGCCAGGTGCGCCGACGCGCTCATCGCCAGCACGCTCTCCACCATCCCTCCCACCATCAACTCCAACCCCGCCGCCCGCGCCAGGCTCCACATCGTCAGCGCCTCCACCACCCCGCACTTCATCGTCTTGATGTTGATGCCGTGCGCCGCCCCCTCGCGGATGAGCCGCAGCACGTCCTTCGCCGAGCGCGCCGACTCGTCCGCGCACACCCGCACCTTCGAGCGCCTCGCCACCTCCGCCATCCCCGCCACGTCGGACGCCGGCACCGGCTGCTCCAGCAACGCCAGCGGCACCCCCGCCCGCTCCAGCTCCTTCACGAACGCGAGCGCCTCCGCCACGTCGTAACCCCCGTTCGCATCCGCGAACAGCCGCGCCCGCGGCGCCACCTCGTGGATGGCCACCATCCGCGCCGCGTCCTGGTCCGGAGAGAGCGCGCCGACCTTCACCTTCAACGTGGTGATGCCGCGCTTCAGGATGGACCGCGCCGACTCGGCCGCGTGCGTGACGTCCCCCACCGTCACCGTCATGTCGATGTCCAGCACCGTGCCCGCCCCACCCAGCATCACGTACAGCGGCACGCGGTGATGCCGCGCCAACGCGTCCAGCACCGCCATCTCCACGCCCGCCCGCCCCGCCGGCGCCAACGCCAGTGTGTCCCCGAGCCACTCGGACAACGGTCGCCACGCGCGCACGTCCCGACCCATGAGTCCCGCACGCACCCCCTCCAGCGCCGCGAGCGTGCTCGCCTGCGTCTCCCCGCTCACCGCGGGGAACGGCGCCGCCTCGCCCAACCCCACCGTGCCGTCCGCGAGCGTCAGCTTCACCAACACGTTCTCGGCCGCGTGCTGCGCTCCCGTGGCGATGCCGAACGGCTCCGTCAGCGGCAGGTCCAACGGCTCGAAGTGGACGGCGGTGATGAGGGTGGGCGTCATGTCCGGGAAGGCATCCTGGTCCGCTCCCTGGATAGAAGGGGACACGCGAGAGGTCGGCTCATCGTATTCAACCCGGTGCTCCGAGGTGTCAGGGAGGCGGATGTGGGTCTCACATCCTCGGCTTGTGCCTGCGAGCCTTTCATGGCGACATGCGGGGACTCCGGACGTTTCCAGGAATTGCGGCCCTGCTGAAGGGTTCCGGAGATTTGGCCTCCGGGTGGCGCGGATGCCCGGAGTGAGCGGGGCATGTCGGCGAAGGACACGAGACAGACAGTCCCGGCCCTGGGCGCGGACACGCTCTTGGAGGCGCTGGAAGAGGCGGAGCGCCATGACTCGGAAGGGTGCATGGTGCTGAGCGCCGTGCGCGACGCGTCCGGCGCCATCGTCGACTTCGAGTGGCTGTGGGCCAACCCCGCCGCCTCACGCGCGCTCGGGCACGGCACCGATTCGCTGCGCGGCAAGCGATTGGGCGACATCTCGCCGGTGGCGGGCCTCGGCGGTCGGCTCGCCATCCTCAAGCAGGTGGTGGAGTCAGGGCGCCCCGCCGCGGACAGCTTCCCGGAAGGTGATGCGTGGCTGCTCGGCACCGCGGTGCCGCTGCGCGACGGTGTGCTGTTGCGCCTGCGCGACGTCACCAGCGCGCTGCGGATGGAGGAGGGCCTTCGCGACACGCTGGACTGGGTGCGCGACGTGCTGGAGAGCACCCCCGAGGCGTTCTTCACCGTGGACGCCGAGTGGCGCATCACCTACGTGAACCGCCAGGCCGCTGAAATCACCGGGCGCACGCAGGAGCAGGTCTTCCGCAAGATTCTGTGGCAGGCGTGCCCGGAGCTGGTGGGCACGCTGTTCGAGCGTGAGCTGCGGCGAGTGGCGGCCGAGGGCTCGTCCACCATCTTCGAGGTGCGCACCTCGCCGGAGCGCTGGCACGAGGTGCACGCGTGGTGCTCGGGGCAGAACGTCTCCGTCTTCTCGCGCGACATCACCGGCAAGAAGCGCGCGGAGGCGGAGCGGGACGCGCTCCTGACGCGTGAGCACTCGGGGCGCCTGGAGGCCGAGGCCCTGGTGCGCGAGCGCACGCAGGAGCTGGTGGCCGCGCGCGAGCGACTGGTGCAGTCGGAGAAGCTGGCCATGGCGGGCCAGCTCGCCGAGGGCGTGGGGCACGAAATTAACAACCCGCTCTCCTACGTCAGCGGCAACCTCCAGTTCGCGCTGGAGCAGATGGAGACGGTGCTGCAGGGCCAGGTGCAGGGCGGTCCGCTGGCCGAGGCGCTGGATGCGCTGCGCGAGGCCCGCGAGGGCGCCGAGCGCATCCGCGTCATCGTGCGTGATTTGCAGACGTTCGCCCGCGCGGACGAGCCGCACCTGTCCCCGGTGGACGTGCACGCGGCGCTGGAGTTCGGGCTGGCCATGGCGATGCCGCACCTGCGCTACCGGGCGGAGGTGGTGCGGAGATACTCGCAGGTGCCCACGGTGATGGCGCACGAGGCGCGGCTGGGGCAGGTGTTCCTGCACCTGCTCGTCAACGCCGCGCACGCGATTCCCGAGGGCGACTTCACCCGGCACCGCGTCACGCTGTCCACGTGGCTGGAGGGCCCGTGGGTGGTGGTGGAGGTGGCGGACACGGGCCACGGCATGACGCCCGAGGTCGCCGAGCGCGTCTTCGAGCCGTTCTTCACCACGCGCGCGGTGGGCGAGGGCAGCGGACTGGGCTTGTCCACCAGCCTGGGCATGGTGCGCAGCATGCGCGGCGAGCTGAGCGTGGACACCACGCCCGGCGCGGGGAGCATGTTCCGCGTGCGCCTGCCGGTGACGGCGGTGGTGGCGGACGCGGTGGCCCAGGGCGCGCCCAGGGACGTGCCGGAGCGCAAGCGGGTGCTGGTGGTGGACGACGAGCCTCAGCTCGCGTCGCTCCTGCGGCGGCTGTTGGGACGACACCACGAGGTGGTGGTGACGCACAGCGGCCGCGAGGCGCTGGCGCTGCTCGAGCGCGACGCGGACTTCGACCGCGTCTTCTGTGACTTGATGATGGCGGACCTGACGGGGATGGACCTGCACGCGGAGCTGACGGCGCGCGGGCCGGAGCTGCTGTCGCGCTTCGTCTTCATGACGGGCGGCGCCTTCACGGAGCGGGCGCGGGCGTTCCTCCAGTCGGTGCCGCTGCCGCGAATCGAGAAGCCGTTCGACCCGGGGACGCTCAGGGCGCTGGTGGAGGGCGCGCCCCCGCGCGACAGGGCCCTGGAGCCGCTGCCGCGCGTGGCGCGAAGAGGGTGACTACAGCTTCACTTCGTCGCGCTCGGGCCGGGTGATGTAGCCCGAGCCCGCGGCGACCAGCTTCTCCATCAGCTTGTCCATGCCGTTGGAGCGCGCGAAGGCCATCTCGTTCTTGGTGACGCCGACGAGCGTGAGCAGCTGCACCTTGCCGCTCTCCAGGGCGAAGTGGTCGGGGCGCGACGGGTCCCGGACGAAGACGAAGCCGCTGAGCTTGGAGTCTCCGCCGTCCAGCGTGCCCTCGACGGGGTAGCGGTGGTTGAGCGCGAACGCGCGCATGCACACGAGGTTGTAGGCCATCATGTCCAGCAGCCGGAACACGGGCCACTTGGCCTCCTCCGGCGTGTGGATGACCATCTCGTAGCCGATGCCGCTGGCGGCGTCGGGGGCGATCTCCTCACCGGGGGCGATGGTGAAAGGGTTGGACAGGCCACTGGTGACGTAGGTCCAGTAGGGGTAGTCGGGGCTGGGCTTGGCCACCCGCACGCCCATGGGGCCCCAGTTGGGGTCCGGTTCACCTTCTACCTGCGCGATTTCGCTCTCCATCCAGGCCTGGATGGCGTCCGTCTGGTCGAGCGTGAAGACGCCTTCGTCGATGGCGCCGAACAGCTTGGGGTACTCGACTTCATCGCGGTCCGCCCAGCAGTCCTCGTACCACTGGATGAAGTCTTCGTCCTTCTCCGGGGCTTTCATGACGCGTCTACTCTAGAGGGTCACCCCGGTTTCTCAACTTCCCCGTGAGGGGCCGGGCGCGCGCCTGGCTGGTGGGAGACAGCGGGCGGCCTCCTAAAGGGGCCTGGGGAGGGGGTGCTGGCCCGGCTTGCCTCCCGTGGTGTAGGCAGCGGGCCTCGTCCTGGGAGGGGTTCGTGGAGCACGCGTTTCGAGGCGTCGTGTCGACAGGCTGCATCCGGGATGAGCAGGAGCTGATGCTGCTGGTCAGCCATCCCCATCCGGACAGTGACCACGGGGGTGGGCCGGGGCCGGTCGAGGACTGGAACCTGCCCGTCGATTCGGAGGCGTACTCGGCCCTGGTCGACTCCGGCTCGGATGACGACGAGGACGGGGACGGCGGGGAGGAGGCCACGTTCGAGGTGGACTCGTACCAGTCGGTGGCGGTGCGCACGGCGGGTGGGTGGACGCTGGAGCGGGTGACGCAAACGGGGACCGTCGAGGCGCTGGGCCTGTTGGGGGCGGGGCGCCATGGTGCGCTGGTCTCGTACGGGGGCTCGGCCTGGTTCCTGGCCGTGCGGGCGCGCGAGGGTGGGGTGTGGGAGGCGCTGCATTACGCGGGGGTGCCCGCGGGGCTCGTGGGGACGCAGGCGTGCTTCAGTGGGGAAGAGGTCGTGTTGGCGGGGAGCCGGGGGTTCGGGCTCGACTCGCCAGCGGAGGTGGGGCTGCTCGTTCGCGAGGGCGAAGTGATGCGCTGGGCGCGGTCCCTGGGGGCGCTGCCGGGGCGGGTGCTCGCGCTGGACAGCTGCCTGGGGGCGGATGGGCGGCGGGTGCTCTACGCGGGGGGCCAGGGCCTCTGGATGCACGGGGAGGGCGGGTGGCGCGAGGTCCACGCCTTCGTGAGTGGCGAGGTGTCGTTCGTGCGGTGTTTCCCCTCGGGGGAGGTGGTCGCGGGGACGACGCGGGGGGATGTCATCCTGGGCACGGCGGAGGGGTGCCGCGTGGTCGCGCGGGTCGGCCTCATCCACTCGGCGGAGCGGTGGGGCGGCGAGTTCTACGTCGCGGACGCGGAGGGGGTGTACCGCGTGGAGGCCTCGGGGTTCGAGCGGCGCGCGGTTCCCTCGGAGTCGTCCGTGGCGAGGAACGTGCCGGAGGTGGGGCGGTTGATCGCCGGCGCGGACCGGCTGTGGTTGGCCGGGAGCCACGTGCTCGCATCGAGCGTGGATGGGACGCGCTGGACGACGCATCCGGTGCGGTGAACCGGGGCTCTACCGGCCTGGATGTCAGGTGCTGTTCAGACCCGACTGTGCCGAGTGATGGGCTGGGCGTGCTTCTGGTATTGAGCGCGGAACGGGTGCGCGATTGGCCTGCGCACGTTTCGCGGATGAAGAGTCTGCTCGTGGGGGGAACATGCCTGACGCCGTGAATGCCTTGGGGTTTGCCCAGTCCCTCGTCAATGCGCTTCCGAAGGACTGGGATGGAGGTGTTCCTGAAGAGGGAACGAAGAACTGGTCTCAGTTCATGGCGGCCAGATTGGTCGAGGCGGCGCGTGAGCTGAAACTGGGCGTCTGCGCGACGGGCAGTGGGGCGCCCAGTGAGTGGAGCAAGACCACACTGCATTCGGGCTATGCTCGCGAGTTCCTTTTTGACTACACGATGTTTCGAGACTGGGACTCGTACACGCAGCCCGAGGTGATTCTCGAGCATGAGAATGCCTGGAGCGTCGATGCCTTCATGGAGGACTTCTGGAAGCTCATGGTCGGCTATGCGCCCTTGCGTGTAATGATTGGCTACTGCCAGAACCTGGAGCGGACCGCCGAATACGTCACTGCGATTCGCAAGTCCGCCAGCGAGGGGAACTGGAGATATCCCCCGGGTGTCGAGGACTTGGTGCTCATCGGGCATGGCCGGATGACCCCTCGGGGCTTCAAGGTCGTAAATCGGCGGGCCGAGAGCCAGGAATGGGTGGAGTGGCCCGACCTCGAGTCGTACTTGCGGCAGGAGGCTGAGGCCTGACTCGAGCCTGGGTCAGGTGCCGCTGGCCGGCTTCAGGGGCCAGGGCTTGAGGCCGCAGATCTGCTCGGCCTCCTCCACCGCCATGTTCAGCCGCGCCCGCTCGCGCCGCACGTAGTCGCGCACCGCGCCGTCCAGCCTGCGGTCGAAGATGACGTGCGCGCTGTGCACCGCCGTGGGCTCGAAGCCTCGTGACACCTTGTGCTCACCGCCCGCGCCCGGCTCGAACACCTTGCGCCCCGCGCGGATGCAGTCGTCCACCGAGTGGTACAGGCACACGTGGAAGTGCAGGAACGGGTGCTCCTCCGTGCTGCCCCAATAGCGGCCATAGAGCCGCTCCTTCGTCGCCAGGTTGAAGGCCCCCGCGATGACCCGGCCCTCGCGCACCGCCTCCACCATCTCCACCTGGTCCGGCATCGCCTTGAACACCCGCGAGAAGAACCCCGGCGTGAGCTGTATCTGCCCCCACGCGTGCCGCTCGCACGTGGCCGTGTAGAACTCATACGCGCGCTTCGCGTGCGCCGGGGTCAGCTCCGTGGTCCGCACCGTGCGCAGCAGGATTCCCTGCGTGGCCGCCGCCGCCCGCTCGCGCTTGAGCTGGTTCCGCCGCTTGGAGTCGAACCGCGAGAGATAGTCGTCGTACCCGCCGTACCCCGGGTTCTTCCAATGGAACTGGAGCGTCACCCGGCGCGCCAGCCCCTGCTCCTCCAGGAAGTCCGCCTCGTCGTCCGTCGGGTAGAGGAAGTGCACCGACGAGCACCCCGCCTCCTCGGCGCTCTCCACCGCCGCGGCGAGCAGCGCCTTGCGCAGCGCGGGCACATCCTCGCCCTGGGCCACCAGCAGGCGCGGCACCGTGGCCGGGGACAGCGGCCCGCCGACGACGAGCTTCGGGTAGTACTCCACGCCGAGCCGGGCCGCCGCGTCCGCCCACCCGAAGTCGTAGATGTACTCGCCCATGCTGTGGAACTTGCGATACGCGGGCGCCGCGGCCACCAGCTTCTCGCCCCGCCACAGCGTCAGGTGATGCGGCGCCCACCCGGTCTCCTCGGTGGCGCTGCCGCTCTCCTCCATCGCCGCCAGCCACGCGTGCTTGATGAAGGGCGGTGCGTCCAGGCCGGTCAGCGCGTCCCAGTCAGCGGCCGGGACGTCTGTCACTGCGTCGAGGATACGGAGGCGGAGCGGGGTCTCTGTAGGCACGGGGAGCAGTTCTAACGCGTGCCCCGCGTCCGCGCCGCCCACCCGCCCGCTCGCCCGGCCTCCGGTGGAGGTAACGGCCGGAAACGACTCGCGCCGGGGGGACGGTCATCCCCTCGGCGCGACGTGTCCTTCGAAATCTGGAAGAGGCCTCAGGCCGCCCGGGCGGCGCCTGCCTCACGCGCCGCCTCGCGGGGCTCCGGCCACACCGCGCGCTGGGGCGTGGCAATGCGGATGACGCCCAGCTTCGCCAGCACGCGCATCACCTGCCACGTGGGGTCCACCTCGAACCTGCGCGCCGCGAAGTTCGGGCTGCTGCCGTACTTGTGGTGGTTGTTCTGGAACAGCTCACCCATGCACAGCACCTCCACCGGCAGCGTGTTGCGCGACTTGTCGCTGCTGTCGAAGTTCCGGTAGCCGTACTTGTGGCCGCACCAGTTCACGATGGCCCCGTGCACCGGCCCCATCAGGAAGTGCACCGGCAACAGCAGGAACTGCCAGGGCGAGGTGGCGAACAGCACGTAGAACGAGGAATAGAACGCCACCCAGCCCAGCGTCGCCACCCACGAGGTGCGCAGCGTGTCGTCCACCAGCGGCCACTCGGGATAGCCCCCGAGGAAGCGCTTCTCCGTCTCACCCTTGCCCGACGCGAAGTCGTCGTAGCGCGTCTTCGTGTGCAGCATCATCCGGAACACGTCCGTGAAGAAGTGCGGCGAGTGCGGGTCCTTCTCCGTGTCCGAGAAGGCGTGGTGCTCGCGGTGAAGAATCGCGTAGGCCTTGGGCGACAGGTACGACGAGCCCTGCACCAGGTAGGTGAGCAGGTGCATCACCCGCTCCGTGCGCGGACCCATGGTGTACATGCGGTGCGCGGCGTACCGGTGCTGGAAGAAGCTCTGGAAGAACACGCAGAGCAGCCAGTGCGAGACGAAGAAGATGAGGACGGCCATGGCGCTTTTCCCGGTTCGGTGTCCAGGAGAGCCAACACCGCCCATGTCATGGCCACGTCATCCCGGGCCGGAAGATGCCTCCCGTGGACCCTCGGATGGCCCCCGGCTTCAGGCCCCCATCAGTCCAACGTGTGGCCCGCCGCGTTGACGCGCGGCGCAAGGGGCCCGGTTTCCGGTACGGAGCGCTCCGCCTACACGTCACACGCAGGGAAGGGGAACACCCATGGAGCGGGCCGACATCGTCAAGCTGGACAAGCAGCACGTCTGGCACCCGTACACCGCCATGGAGGCGTACATCGCGGGGACGAACCCGCTGGTCATCGCGCGCTCGGAGGGGGCCTACCTCTTCGACGTCGACGGGCGGCGCTACCTGGACGCCAACGGCTCCTGGTGGGTGTCCACCCTGGGCCACCGTCACCCTCGGCTGGTGCGCACCCTCGTCGAGCAGGCGGGCCGGCTGCCCCATGTCTCGCTCGCCGGAATCACGCACGAGCCCGCCGCCGCGCTCGCCGCCGAGCTGGTCGCCATCGCCCCGGGCGCACAGCGCGCGGACCTCCCCTCGGGGGAGCGCCTGTCGCGCGTCTTCTACTCGGACAACGGGAGCACCGCGGTGGAGGTGGCCATCAAGATGGCCGCGCAGTACTGGGCGCAGAACGGGCAGCCCAAGCGCACGCGCTTCATCACGCTGACGGGCGCGTTCCACGGCGAGACGCTGGGCTCCACCAGTGTGGGCGGCGTGCGCGAGTTCCGCGACATCTTCGGCCCGCTGCTGTTCGACGTGGTGCACGTGCCGTCGCCGGCGGAGGAGGGCGGCTGGGAGCGCGCCTTCGCCCAGGTGCAGGCCGCGCTGCGCGAGCACCCGGAGGACATCGCGGGTGTCATCGTGGAGCCCGTCATCCAGGGCGCCTCCGGCATGCAGATGTACTCGCCGGACTTCCTGCGCGCGGTGCGCGAGGCCACCCGCCGGGTGGACACGTTCCTCATCGCGGACGAGGTCTTCACCGGCCTGGGGCGCACGGGCGCGCGCTTCGCGGTGGACCTGGCGGGCGTGGTGCCGGACCTGCTCTGCCTCGCGAAGGCGCTGTCGGGCGGGCTGATGCCCTTCGCGGTGACGCTCGCGTCGGAGCGCATCTTCTCGGGCTTCCTCGGCGCGTCGTCGCGGGCGCTGTATTACGGGCACTCGTACTGCGGCAACCCGCTGGGCGCGGCCATCGCGCGCGAGGTGCTCGCGGTGTACCGGGACGAGGACGTGCTGGGGCAGGTGGCGCGCAAGGCGCCGAAGGTGAAGGCCGCGTTCGAGCGGATGGCCGCGACGATTCCGGGCCTGGTGCGCCCGCGCGCCGTGGGCATGGTGGGCGCGGTGGACCTGGGCGGCGGTGGTTATCTCGCCAGCGGTGGATGGCGTGTGTACGAGGCCGCGCGCAAGCGGGGGCTGTACCTGCGCCCGCTCGGCGACACCGTGTACATCGCCCCCGCGCTGAACATCCCGGACACAGCGCTCGATGAACTGCTGGGCGGCATGGAGGAGTCGCTGCGCGAGGTGGCGGGCGGCTGAGGCGCTCGCCGCTTCGGGTCTCACCGGGACGCGTGTCGCTCGCGGCCGTGCCTGCGGAGGTCCGCCGCGTGGAGCGGCCACCGTCTCGCGTCAGCCTGGGTGACTCAGGTCAGCACGGAGGGCGGTGGTGGAGACTCGGGCCTGGCGATGCGGCGCTCCTGCCGGAAGAGGAGGATTTCCCGGAAGATGATCTGCACCGTGGCCGCGACGGGCACCGCCACCACCGCGCCGACGATGCCGCCCAGCTCCGCGCAGAAGAGCACCGCGAGCAGGATGAGCAGCGGGTTGACGTGCACCGTGCGGCGGAAGACGAGCGGCGCCAGCACGTTGCCCTCCAGCTGTCCGTACAGCACGAAGTACGCGAGCACGCCCAGCGCCATCCACATGCCGCCCGTGGCCCACGTCAGCAGGGTGATGAAGCCGCCGGCCACCACGGGGCCCGCGTAGGGCACCATGCTGGAGAAGCCGCTCATGATGCCCAGCGGCAGGAAGTACGGCACGCCCATGGCCGCGAGCACCGCGGAGGTGAGCAGCGCGTTGAACGTGCAGATGAGCGTGAGCCCCGTCAGGTAGCCGCCCGTGGCCCGATACACGTTGCGCATCACGCGCACGTAGCGGAGCCGGTGCTCGGGCTTGGGCAGGTCGAGCAGCCGCTTGAGCAGGCCGCCGCCGAAGACGAGCATGAACACGACCAGGAAGAAGACGCTCAGCGCGCCGCCGACGAGCCCCACCATGCTGCCCAGCGCGTACATGAGCAGCGAGGGCAAGGTCCCCGTCGCCAGCTCCGGCGTCGCGTCCTCGAGCGGGCGAATCCAGCCCAGGTTGTGGAGCCGCTGGTTCAGCCCTCGGAACGGGCGCGAGTCGCGCACCTCCTGCCAGAGCTGCGGCCACTGCACCACGAGCGCGTCCACCTGCGCCGCCGTCGCCGGAATCACCAGCAGCGCCAGCGTCGCCAGCACCGTCAGGGCGCCGGCCAGCATCAACGCGATGGCCAGCGCGCGCGGCACCCGCCAGCGCTCCAGCCGCGACACGCCGTGCTCCAGCGCGAGCGCTATCAGCGCCGCGATGCCCGTCAACGTGAGCGCCACGCGCGTGCGCACCACGAGCACCACGAGCGCCACCACCGCCAGCACCGCGAAACACACGGTGAACACCGTCTTCGGTGTCACCTGAGAGCGCTGTCTGGCTCCATCCTGCTCCGCCACCGTACCCCCGGGCCCCGGCTCACCGTTCACCGTGTCGCGGTAAGCACGATGGGGCAGGAGCGCCAGTGCCCGCATGCCCGGAGCGGCCCGGCTGTGGAGTGGGCTCCAGCCCGACGCCCGGCCATCACGAGGCCTGTCCACGGGTCGACAGCTGGCGCGTGAGGGGAACGCGCCTGGCCGTGACGCGGGAGGCGTCAGTTGCGCGAGGGGAAGATGCCTTCCAGCGCGATGATGAAGTTGAGGCAGAGGAACGGCGACATGTTGTTGTGGGGCTGGCTGCCGCCCGCGATGCCGATGGCCGCCGGGTTCATGGTCCCGTCGATGGGCGCCGCGCGGTAGTTGAAGATGGTGCCGTTGTTGTCCGCCGCGAGCACCGTGCCCACCGGCGTCTCCGTGTCACCCTGCTGCGAGCTGACGTTGAGGCTGTGGGTGTGCTGCGGCATCTGGTTCGAAATCAGCGTCACCGTCTCGCTGCCGCCCTGCTCGCCGAGCGTCCGCGGCGACAGCCCCGGCCCCTGGCCCGGCTGCATCGGATAGCGACCGCGCAGGTCCGGCAGCGCGAACGTCGTCTGCCCGTTGCCGCCATACGTCGTGCCCAGAATCGAGAACAGCGCGGTGTTCTGCGCGATGGCGAGGATCTGCCCCTGGCAGAAGGCCCAACCGCGCGGCGCGAAGTTGCCCGCGAACATGCGGATTTCACCAATGTATGGCTCGGACATGGGTACACCTTTCGTGTGTGTGTTTCACGCGCCAATGAGTACGCGTCACACACACCAGAGCAAAGCATCGGCCAGCCCTTCCTCCTGGGTCGGGAACGAATCAGGGCCGTGTGTCGGTCCCTGCTTCACGAGGAGGGGCGCCCACGAAGGGATTTCCCGTCCGCGTGCGTCATGCGTTCCGGTGTGACGGCGCCGCGTCCCGAGGGAACGCGAACGGTCGTTCTTTGACGGACGGGATTCGAATCACAAGCACGCCTGCCCTGGTGGGTCGGTGGCGAACGGCTCGATAATCCATCCTGGCTCGTGACTTGCTCTGGCTCGCGCGCCGAGGTTCGACAAGAGGGGAGACGCATCAATGGCTCAGATGAAATGGCAAGGCGCCGCGACCTGGTCGCGGTGGCTGACGGCTCTACCCGTGGTGGCGCTGCTGTCGCTGACCGGCTGTGACGAAGGTCAGCAGGGGCCCCAGGGGCCGCAGGGACCGCAAGGACCCGCGGGGCCTGCCGGTGAGCAGGGACCCGCGGGGGCACAGGGTCCCGCGGGCGCGCAGGGGGACGTTGGACCGAAGGGTGACACGGGCGCTGTCGGCCCGGTGGGGCCGCAGGGGCCGCAGGGGCCAGAGGGCCCCGCGGGTGGTCCCGCCGGTCCTCAAGGGCCCGAGGGCAAGCGATCCCTGGCCCGCACGTCCGTGGAGGACGCTGGCGCCAACTGCGCGACGGGCGGCGTGAGAATCGACACCGGCGTCGACGACGACAGCGATGGGACGCTGGACGAAGCCGAGGTGGATGCCACCAGCTACGTGTGCAACGGCCCCCAGGGTCCGCAGGGCGCGCGGGGTGAGACGGGCGCGCAGGGCCCCGTGGGTCCTCAAGGCGAGGTGGGTCCCCGGGGTGAGCAGGGGCCTCGCGGTGACACCGGCGCGGTGGGCCCGGTGGGCCCGCGAGGTGAGACGGGTCCCCAGGGCGAGCAGGGCCCGCGCGGCGAGACGGGGGCGCAGGGTCCCCAGGGGCCTCAGGGCCTGCGCGGCGAGACGGGGCCGCAGGGCGCCGCGGGCATCCACTCGGTCGCGGCCACGGCCGCGGAGGCTGCTGGAGCCAACTGCGCGACGGGCGGCGTGCGGCTGCAGTTCGGCCAGGACGCCAACGGCAACGGCGTGCTTGACGCGGGCGAGGTCAACGCGGCGCTGACGCGCTACGTGTGCAACGGAGCCCAGGGGCCGCAGGGGGTGCCTGGCGCGACGGGCGCGACGGGTGCCACCGGCGCCACGGGCGCGCAGGGCCCTGTGGGAGCCACGGGCGCGACGGGTGCCACGGGCGCCACGGGTCCTCAGGGGCCGGCGGGCTCGACGGGGGTGTTCGGTGATGGCTCGGCCGGTGCGTACACCGTCTCGAACACGGTCGACCTGACCACGGTGAGCGGGTTCTCCACCCTCGCGGGCCGGCACCACATGCAGTTCACCACCGTGAACGTCTCCGGCACGCTCATCGTCCCGAGCGGCACCGTCATCCGGGCCACGGGCGACGTCACCATCAGCGGCACCATCATCGTCGACCCAGGCTCGTTGGACACGGGCCCGGGCGGGGCGGATTCGGGCCTGTCCCGCGCTCCGGCGGGTGAGCCCTCGGGTGGGCTCGGCGTGTCGCCCGTCCACGCGGCGCAGCTGTTGCGGCCCGGCAACAAGGGCGGCGGCTCGGGCGCGCGCACCGTGGCGGGTCCGTTCGGCGGCGGCGGTGGCTCGCTGGTCATCCTGTCCCAGGGCACCGTGCGCATCCAGGGCTCGGGCGTCATCAATGCCTCGGGCGCGTCGGGTGGCAATGTGCTCGACAACACCCCCGGCGCCGGTGGCGGCGCGGGTGGCGTGGTGGTCATCCTCGGCAAGGCCGGCGTGGTCGTGCAGGGCTTCGTCCGCGCGCAGGGCGGCCCCGGCGTGAACGGCAACAACCTGGGCGGCGCGGGCAAGGGCGGCGGCGGCGGTGGTGGCGGCGGCATCATCCAGGTCGTCTCCTCCGTTGCGCCCACCATCACCGGCGGCCTCGTCGTCACCGGCGGCGCGGCTGGGACGACGGCGCTTCCCACTGGCACCAGCCAGGTCATCCAGGCGGGCGGTGGTGGTGGCGCCATGGGCGGCGCGGGCGGCTCGGGTGGTGTCGGAAACATCACGGCCCCCACCCAGCCCGGCGCGGGCGCGGATGGCTACGTCATCCAGACGGTGGTGCCGACCCCGGAGAACCTCTTCCTCTGATTCGAGGGAGTCGATTGCGGCCATCGTCGGTCCCTCCGGACCGGCGGTGGTGCGCGGCCTCCTCCCGCGAGGTCTCATCGAGGGTCGTGGGTCGCGGCCATCGTCGGTCCCTCCGGACCGGCGGTGGAGCACGGCATCCTCCGAGGTCTCCTCGGGGGGCGTGAGGACCTCGCGGCGGCGCGCGGAGCCACGCGGTTCATGCTGACGGTGAGGCGGCCCGAGCGGGCTTCGCCTCGGCAGGACTTCGCGGAAGCGACAGGACGCCCGGCCCTCGTGTGCGGGTGCCTCGTGTCGCCCGCGGAGGTTGCACCCCGGAAGGTCGGCCCACCTCCGGGCGGCGGTGCATCCCGGCGCGCGCCGCGCGGCTCCTCACGGAGCCCATGACGCGGCGTCGCGGTGGATGCGGTCTGAAGCCGGGCGGAACGACTCGCCTTCGTGTCGGAGGGGGGCCGCGGTAATCACGCGGGCCACGAAGGCGAGGCGGTCCGTTGCCTCCAGGGCACGGGCTGCCTCGCGCGCAATCGGCGCGAGGCCCGTTCGTCCTTCGAGGCATGGCGCGTTTCCCCCGAGACGGCCCTCCTGGCCCTCACCCCGCGCGCGGCGCGGGACTCCACTGCATGGCGACATACGGCGGCCCCGCGTCCGGGGGCTGTGAGGAAGGCTCCTCCTGGAAGCCCAGCCGGGCGTACAGCTCGCGCGCGGGACTGTCGTGCAGCACGTGCAGCCGCACGGGCACCCGGGCCTCGGTGGCCGCGTCCAACAGCTCACGCAAGAGCCGTGTCCCCAGTCCACCGCCCTGGTGGGAGGGAAGCAGGGCGATCTCCACCAATCGCCACTCCCGCGCACCTCGGTCCACCAGCAGCCTGCCGGCGGGCTGACCCGCTACCAACACCACCCGGTCCTCGGCCGTCGGATAGCGCACGGCCCAGTCGCGCCCGCGCGCCAACCACTGCATGCGCAGGAACGCCTCGCGCTGCGCGGGTGTCCAACCCCACGTCGCCAGCTCGCCCGCACGCGTGCTGGCGTACAGGTCGAAGAGGAAGCCGTCGTCGGAGGGAGCGCGGGGACGCGAGGTGAGCGGCACGGTGCCAGGCAGCATGGACGCGCGGACACCCGGGCGTCCACCACCCGACACGCCGCCAGGCGCCCGCGTCCAACCGACGACGCGGATTGAAGCAACCCCCGGCTCCCCACGTCCGCGAGGCGAGGGGCCGGACGTCAGACCTGGATGAGAGCTTCGGTGCATTCCCGATAGGAGTACGCGATGAAGAAGACCCGAGACCCCGAGCTGAGCCGGGCCCTCCAGGAGGCCCGCGAGACAGAGGAGAAGTGGCGTGGACTCGCCGCCCGGCTCCTGGAGCTCGGGGACGACGCGATGGACGCGCAGCTGCTGGTGGCCTTTCGCGCCGCGCGCGAGGAGGGCGTCGTACCGCCGGACGCCGGCTTCTTCCTGGTGGCCCACATCCTCACCGCCATGGCGGACGAGGCGCTGACGGAGGTGCCGCGCGTCCAGCGGCTCGCGCTGGAGCTGGACCTGATGGAGCGCGAGTACGGCATGGAGGACGGCGTGTGGCACGACGCCGACGAGCCGCCCCCCGAGGACTGGGAGGCCCTGCTCGCCGAGTACGAGGGCGCCTGCGACGAGGCTCGCGCCGCCTTCTTCCGCGCCTACGGCGAGGAGGACATGGCCCGCCTCTACGTGGAGGACCGCGTCTCTTTCCACCGCCGCTTCGAGTCCGGCCGCCGCTTCTTCCACGGCCTGCCCATGTACCCCGAGCACCTCCACTGACCTGCTCCACGCCGCATGGAGCGGCGCGTCAACCCCGAGGGCAGGCCGCCATGTGCCTTCCGAGCGGCGAGAAATCGAGAGGGGACGAGGTCATCCGCGCCGCTCTCCTTCTCGGAAGGTGGTGCGCACGCGGGCTCGCTCGGGGGTTTTCGTTTCAATCCGGCGGTGCGGGCACAGCGGGGACGAAACTTTACGTTCACAATTGTGTCAATTAGTGGGGCTACAGGCTGGCGCAATGGGACTTTGATGCTCACTCTTGCGTCGCGCTGGCGTTTTCCAACGTCACACCCTATTTGGCCGCACGACTTCAAGTGGTGCGGAGCGGGCCGGTACGGAAGTCAATGCATACCAAGGACAAGGACACAGAGACTCGAAACTCCAAGGCGAGTCTCTAGCGCGCGGCGCGCGTCTCCGAACGAAATCCCCTCCAAGGGCTCGGGGCCGCGCGCCGCCGCACTTTTCCTGGCGGATTAGACTGCTCCGCCATGTCGACCTCACAGGCCACCCGACTGTTGGACCTCCTCTGGGAGCGTTATGCCTCGGAGGTGCCGTACGCGCGCACCTTCGTGCAGCTCTCCGGGGGCAGCTTCCGCAATGACCACGTCGCGCTGCGCTCGCTGGCCCGGCCCGGCGGAGGCATCGCGCTGTTCTCGCGGCCCTTCGAGCGGCTGGGCTGGAAGCCGGCGGGGGCGTACACGTTCCCCGACGCGCACCTGTCCGCCATCTACCTGTCGCACCCGGAGGGGCTGCCGCGCGTCTTCATCTCCGAGCTGAAGTCGGAGGAGCTGTCGCCGCGCGCCCGGGAGCTGCTCGCCACGCTGCCGGACGACCCGCCCCCGCCCGAGGACGTGGACGCGCTGGCGTCGTGGTTCTGCTCGCCGCCGCCGCCGTCGGAGGCCGCGCTGCTGGAGCTGGAGAAGGAGTCGCAGTACGGCGCCTGGCTGCTCGCCTTCGGCCGCAAGGTGAACCACTTCACCGGCTCCGTGGATGACGTGGAGGCGTGGCAGCACCGCATGCGGGAGGCGGGCGTGCCCATGAAGGCGGACATCGAGGGCGCGCCGGGCACGTCGCTAAGGCAGACGGCCACCCAGGCGGCCCCGCTGTCGGTGGCCCTGCGCGAGGGAGGCCGTCGTCCCTGGCCCTACGCGTACTTCGAGATTGCGCAGCGCGCGCCGGACTTCGACGGCTTCCTGGGGCCGCAGGCGCGCGCGCTGTTCGACATGACGAAGCGCTGAAGTCCGTCAGCGCAGCGCGCGGATGACGCGGGCGGGGTTGCCCGCGGCGAGGACATGGGGCGGCACGTCCTTCGTCACCACGCTGCCGGCGCCCAGCGTGACGCCCTCCCCGACGGTGACGCCGGGGAGGATGAGGGTGCCGCCGCCCACCCACGTCTTCGCGCCGATGGTGACGGGCTTGGACAGCTCCGGGCCCTTGATGCGCTCGTCCGCGTCGAGCGGGTGCGTGGCCGCGTAGATGTGCACGTTGGGGCCGAAGGACACGTCGTCTCCAATCGTCACCCGGTTGCAATCCAGGATGACGCACTGGAAGTTCATGTACACGCGCTTGCCCAGCTGGATGAAGGTGCCGTAGTCGCAGTGGAACGGCGGCTCCAGGTAGACGCCCTCGCCCACCTGTCCCAGCAGCTGTCCGAGCAGCTGCTTGCGCAGGTCCTCGTCCTCCATGAGCGTGTCGTTGTAGGCGCGCAAGAGCCGCCGCGCCCGGGAGCGCGCCGCCGTGAGCTGCGCGTCCCAGCCGTTGTACAGCTCGCCGGCCAGCATCTTCTCCATCTCGGTCCGTGCCATGGCCGGCAGTGTCCACGCCCGCGCGGGCGCGACGCGGAAGATGTCCGGTGCTTCGTTGGCGGATGGACGTGAGGGATTGTGCTCGCACGCCCAAATTTCCGAGGTCCAACGAATGCGGCGGGGCTGGGAATGGGCGCGAAGCGCCGTCCCACTCATGTAGTCTGGTGCCCTCTTCCTGACCCGTGGGGGGACGTGTTGATTCGGATGGTGGCGAGAATGCTGGCCCTGGTCGCCGTGCTGGGATTCGCGGCGCCCGTCGTCGCGCAGGAGTCGGCGCCCGCGCCGTCCGCGTTCGACCTGGCGGTGAGCGTCCCGCGAGGGGGCGCGGCGAAGTCGAGCAAGCCGTCGGTGGAGAGCCTGCTGGGTGTGATGGGACGCACCACGCGCTTCAAGCAGGTGGCGGTGTCTCCGGACGGCGAGTGGCTGGCGTGGGTGGAGGTGGCGGCGACGGGCGGCACGCTCATCCAGGCGATGGAGCTGGGCGCGCGCGAGCCGAAGGCGCTGCTGGTGAGCGCCTGTCCCGAGGGCAAGACGTGCGACGAGTCCTCCATCCAGTGGAGCCCGGAGGGGCGGCGGCTGCTGTTCCTGTCGGACGGGCACCAGCGCGGCAGGACGCAGGTGTACGTGGCGGATTTGAAGGAGGGCGTCGCGACGAAGCTGACGTCCTTCGAGAGCCCCATCGCCTCGCCCCGGTGGTCGCCGGACGGCGCGTCGGTGGGGGTGCTGGTGATGCAGGGCGAGGGCGCGGCGCAGGCCCTGGGGCCCCGCGGTCCCGGCGCGCGAGAGACGGGCGTGGTGCGCGAGTCGCATCCGGTGCAGCGGGTGGCGGTGGTGTCGGTGGCGGAGGGCTCGCACCGCTTCGTCACGCCGGAGCAGACCTTCGTCTACGAGTTCGCGTGGAGCCCGGACGCGGCGCGGCTGGCGTACACCGGCGCGCCGCCGCCGGGGGACGCGAGCTGGTGGCTGGCGAAGCTGCACGTGGTGGAGACGGCGAGCGCGCGCTCGCGCGTGCTGTACGCGCCGAAGTGGCAGCTCACCGAGCCGACCTGGAGCCCCGACGGCAAGCAGGTGGCCGTCATCGAGGGGCTGATGAGCGACCACGGCTCCAACGGCGGGGACGTGATGCTGGTGCCGCTGGACGGCGGCAAGGCGCGCAACCTCACGGCGGGGATGAAGGCGACGGCGATGTCGCTCGAGTGGGTGTCGTCGCGCTCGCTGGTGTTCGGCGCGCAGGTGCGGGGCGAGTCGGCGGTGGCCACGGTGGACCCGACGCAGCAGGGTGAGCCGCGCGTGCTGTGGAAGGGGGCCGAGCGCATCAGCGCGCGCGGTCAGGTGGGGCTGTCGCTGTCGCGCGACGGCAAGGTGAGCGCGGTGGTGCGCGAGTCGTTCTCCAGGGCGCAGAACCTCTGGGTGGGGCCGGTGGGGGAGTGGGAGCGCGTCACGCGGCGCGAGGAGGACCTGCGCGCGCTGGTGGGCGAGGCGAGGGATTTGACGTGGAAGAGCGACGGGGTGGAGGTGCAGGGCTGGCTGGTGGCGCCGCCTCCGTCGATGATGCCGCCCCCCGGTGTGCGGGCGCCCATGGTGACGATGGTGCACGGCGGGCCCGCGGCGGGCGTCGTGCCGGGCTTCCGTCCGGACGTGCTGATGTTCACCGCGCGCGGCTACTACGTGTTCCTGCCCAACTACCGGGGCAGCTTCGGCCAGGGGGCGCAGTTCGCGCAGGCCAACCGGCGCGACTTCGGCTTTGGAGACTTGCGCGACATCCTGTCCGGCGTGGACGCGGTGCTGGCGCGCGCGCCGGTGGACCCCGCACGGCTGGGCGTGACGGGGTGGAGCTACGGCGGCTTCATGGCGATGTGGGCGGTGACGCAGACGCAGCGCTTCCGCGCGGCGGTGGCGGGCGCGGGCATCTCCAACTGGCAGAGCTACTACGGCACCAACCGCATCGACGCGTGGATGAAGCCGTACTTCGGCGCGTCCCTGTACGACGAGCCGGAAATCTACACGCGCAGCTCCCCCATCAACTCCATGAAGCTCGTGCGCACGCCCACGCTGGTGCTGCACGGCGAGCGGGACCTGGAGGTGCCCGTGACGCAAGGGCACGAGTTCCACCGCGCGCTGAAGGAGCTGGGCGTGAAGACGCAGCTCGTGGTCTACGCGGACGAGGGCCACACCCTGCGCAAGCCCGAGCACGTGGTGGACCGGATGCGGCGCACGGTGGAGTGGATGGACGCGCACCTGCCCTCCGGCTCGGCCGGCGGCGCGGCCAGGACGTCGCTCCTGCCCCGCTGAGACGGTGCCCGTGGCCTCAGTGGGCGCCGCGCAGGTTGAGCAGCACGACGCCGCCGATGATGAGCAGGATGCCGGCCACCTTGGTGACGTTGATGGCCTCGCCGAGGAAGGTGACGCCGATGACGACGATGGCCGCGGTACCCAGCCCGGACCACATCGCGTACGCGACGCCGATGGGCACCTGCTTCACCGCCTGCGAGAGCAGCGCGAAGGCCACGCCGTAGCCGGTGAGGCACGCCACGGTGGGCCACGGCCGGGTGAAGCCCTCGGTGGACTTCATCAGGCTCGTCGCGGCCACCTCGAAGGCGATGGCCCCGAGCAGGAAGAGATACGCCATGTGCCGACCTCCAATCCCTGCTGTCCGTAGCCGCTCCGGGGCCACGTCGCCAGCGGGTCCTCGCTCCGGCTGGGACCGTGGGTCGGTGGACGCGGACGAATGTCTCGCGAGGGGGGGGCTAGCGGGCGGCGGGCCTGTCCTCGGGGGCGACGAGGGAGGTGAGCACGTGGTCCCTCCAGCGGCCGTTGATCTCCAGGAAGTCGCGGGCGTAGCCCTCCACCACGAAGCCCAGCCGGCGCAGCACCGCCGCGCTGCGCAGGTTCTCCGGCAGGTGGTTGGCCTGGATGCGGTGCAGGCCCATGCCGTGGAACGCGTGGGCGCAGACGGCGCGCAGGGCCTCCGTCATCAAGCCCTTGCCCTCGTGGCGATGGTCCAGCCCGTAGCCCAGGTCCGTGGCCTGCAAGGGCCCTCGGCGGATGTGCGCGAGCGAGATGTTGCCGATGACGGGCGCGGAGGAGGGCGGCGCGTCGCGAGGCAGCACGACGAGGCGCAGGGAGCGGTCGAAGCGCGCGTCCTCCAGGTCCTGCGCCAGCCGCGTGCGCCAGTACGTCAGCGTGTAGAAGTTGCCGGGCCGCGAGGGGGACACCAGGCCCAGGTGTTCGCGGTTGGCCTCGTGGTAGGCGACGACGCGCGCGGCCCCGTCCGGAGGGAGCTGGGTGATGCGCAGGCGCTCGGTGGTGAGCAGGACGATGGGCTTGTCGGAGTCCATGGCGTGTCGGCGGCCGCGGAAGCTAACGCGCCACGCGCTGTCCCGCACGCCCCCGGAAAAGAAAGCTCCCGCCCGGAGCGTCTTCTCCGAGCGGGAGCGGTGAGGCGTTACTGCCGCACGTCCTGACTCGCACCGTCGCCCGAGCCATGGAACTGGTGGTGGTCGTCGGACGTGTCCTGCTGGCCGCCACTCTCCGAGGTGTCGCCCGAGCCGCCCGTGCCAGGCTGCTGGCCGTCCCCCAAGTCCTCGTCATGCACCGCGCCCGACTCCGGCGCCTGCTGCTGCTCATTGCCGCTCGAGGAGCCGCCGCCCGTGCCGGGCTGCTCCTGGCCGCTGCCGCCGACGGCGCGCGAGCCTCCGCGCTCGAGGATGATCTCCACGCGGCGGTTGTTCGCGCGGCCCTCCGCGGTGGAGTTGGACGCCACCGGCCGGTACTCACCCATGCCGCGCGCCTCGATGCGGTTGGCGGGCACGCCCTGGTTGATGAGGAACTCCTTCACCCGCTCGGCGCGCTGATAGGACAGCCGCTCGTTGAGGGCGTCGGAGCCCTGCGAGTCCGTGTGTCCCTCGATGAGCAGCGGCCGGTCCCCTTCCTTCAGCACCTGGGCCACGTCCGCCAGCCTGTCACGCGCCACCGGCAGCAGGTCCGAGGCACCGGACGCGAAGAGCACGCTGCCCGACAACGTCAGCACCGTGCCTCGCGCCTCCTCGCGGACCTTCAGGTCCTTGTTGGCCCGGTCCAGCTTGGAGATGGCCTCGGCCGCCTGTCGCTCGGCCTCCACGCGCGCCTGACGCTCGGCCTCCAATTGCTGCGCGGCCTGCTGGTCCGCCTGGCTCTGCGTCTGCTGCTGGCCCTGGAGCAGCTGCGCCTGTCGCTGCAGCTCCTCGTTCTGGGCGCGCAGCTGCTGCGCCTCCTGCTCCACCTGCTGACGCCGCGCGGCCTCCTCGGACAGCCGCAGCTCGCCCTCCTGCTGACGGGCCTGCGCCAGGCGCTGCTGCTCCTGGAGCGCCTGGGCCTGGTTCAGCGCGACCTCCGCCTGGGCCTGCTGGCGCGCGGCGATGTCCGCCATGCCCCAGGCGCCCGCCGTCTCCGCCTTGCGCAGGGCCACGTAGGAGAGCACCCGCGTGCGCTGGGACTTCTCGTCGCGCTGGTACTCGCGCTCGGCGGCGCGCAGGGCGTCGCGGGCCTCGGCCACGTCGCGGGGACGCTCACGTCCCTGCGGACTCGCCGCGAGCTGTTGATAGGCGGCGCGGGCCTCCACCAGCTCCTTCGGCGCGGCCGCGCTCGCGCTCCCCGCCACGAGGAGCGCCGAGGCTCCGACGAGGGCCTTCCAACCATGTTTGCTGCCTGCCATGACGGTCTCCTCCCGGACTGGGGCTCACTGCAGGCCGCGCCGCAGCGCTTCGGCCTGCTGGGTGGTTCTCTTCGCCTGCTGCTCCATGGGCAGCGCGCGTGCGAGCGCCAGCGCGAGGTCCGCGTCCGCGTCCGCCTGCATGAAGCTCAGCTCCGCGCCTTCCGCGTCATCGTCCAACAGCAGCTGCTCGCCATGGTTGACTTGCTGGCGGGCGAACTCCAGATGGCGCGCGGCTTCCGGGATGCGCGCTGCGCCGGCTCCTTCCGCGGCGCGCATGGAGGCCACCGCCTCCGTCCGTCGGGTGTTCGAGGTGGGTTTCACGCTCTGACTGGCGCACCCCAACAGGGTGGCGCACAGCATCGCGGCAAGCAGCTTCGGGCGCACGGTCTACCTCCAGCCGTCGGTCCACGGAGCGCGGGTGTCGCGCCCCAGGTCCAGAAGTGTGCTCGGGCCGACAGCGCGGCAATCCACGAGGGCACAGGCCGCATGGGGAGGGACCGGGCATCCCCGGGGTGGGGCGGGCAGGGGTTGCGCTCGCCAAGCCGCGTGACGGTGCCGCAGCGCGCGCTGGCCGCCCGTCGTCGCAAGCGATAGGACGTGGGGCCTATGCGTCTGCACCTGGTGGATGGCACGTATGAGCTGTACCGCGCCCACTTCTCGCCCCGGCCGGGCCACGCCGCGCCGGATGGCCAGGACGTGAAGGCGACGGTGGGGTTGATGTCGTCGCTGCTCATGCTGCTGCACGACGCGGACGAGGCGGTGACGCACGTGGCGGTGGCGTTCGACAACCCCATCCGCTCGTTCCGCAACAGGCTGTTCGCCGACTACAAGGGGGACGAGGGCGTGCCGCCGGAGTTGCGCGCGCAGTTCGACCTGGCCGAGGAGGCGGTGGCGTCGCTGGGCGTGCGCGTGTGGTCCATGAAGGAGCACGAGGCGGACGACGCGCTGGCCACGGCGGCGGCGCGCTTTGGCGGCGAGGTGGAGCAGGTGCGCATCTGCACGCCGGACAAGGACCTGGGCCAGTGCGTGCGCGGCCAGCGCGTGGTGCAGGTGGACCGGCGACAGGAGAAGGTGCTGGACGAGGACGCGGTGCGCGCGAAGCTGGGCGTGCCGCCCGCGAGCGTGCCGGACCTCCTGGCGCTGATGGGCGATGTCGCCGACGGAATCCCCGGGCTGGACGGCTTCGGGGAGAAGGGCGCGTCCGCGCTCGTGTCCGCGTATGGCCGGCTGGAGGCGATTCCGGACGACGCCTCCACCTGGTCCGTGCGGCCGCGCGGCGCGGACAAGCTGGCCGCCACGCTGCGCGCCCACCGTGAGGACGCGCTGTTGTACCGCAAGCTCGCCACGCTGGTGGAGGACGCGCCGCTGCCCGGGACGAAGACGCTCGCGGACGTGGCCTGGGCGGGCGTGCCTCGCCAGCGGTTCGAGGCGCTCTGCGACAGGCTGGGCGTCACCACGCTCAAGCGCCGACCGAAGCGCTGGGTGGACTAGCCCGCGGCCTTGTCGCCCCGGTCGTCCTGGGGCACGAGGGCGACGGGCGCCTGTCGCGGCAGGCGCACGGTGAAGGTGGTGCCGTCGTCCTGCGTGGAGCGCACGTCCACCGTCCCGCCGTGCGCCACGACGATGCTGCGCACGATGTAGAGCCCCAGGCCGATGCTGCGCATGCCCCGGTCCTCGGGCCGCTCCAGGCCGCGCTCGAGCGGCTCGAAGATGCGCGACTTGAGCTCCAGGGGGATGGGCAGGCCCTGGTTGTGGACCTCCAGCACCACGCCGCCCGAGTCCTCGCCCCGTGCGACGACGCGCACCACCGTGTCCGGCGCGCTGTACTGCATGGCGTTGCCCACCAGGTTGCCGAGCACCTGCGCCACGCGGTCCGGGTCCCACTGGCCCACGCCGTTGCCCGTGTACTCGGAGAGGATGCGCCGGTCCGGCCACGCCACCTGCAACTCGTCCAGCGCCGCGTGCACCACCTCGTGCAGGTCCATCAGCCGCGGGTACACCGGCAGGCCCCGGCCCTGGCGCGCGCGCGTGAAGTCGAGCAGGTCGCGAATCATCCGCGTGGCCCGGTCCGCCGCGCGCTGGATGCGCTGCACGTTGCGCTGCTGCCGCTCGTCCGCGTCCGGCGTCTGCGCCAGCAGCGACGCCGCCAGCGTGATGGCCCCCAGGGGGTTGCGCAAGTCGTGGCTGACGATGCCGATGAGCTGCCGCTCGAAGTCCGCCTGGGCGTGCACCTCCGCGAGCAGGCGCAGGCGCTCCGACTCCGTCTGCTGCATCTCGGTGACGTCCTGCATGGCGCCGACGACCTGCACCGCGATGCCCTCGGTGTCGCGGACGATGTGGCAGCGGTCCACCACGTGCGCCCAGGTGCCGTCGCCGCGCTGGAAGCGGTAGTTCTCCTGCCACTCGTGGCTCTGGCTGGACACCGCCAGGCGCAGGCCTCGCACCACGCGCTCGCGGTCCTCGGGGTGCAGCCGCTCCTCCCACCAGGCACGCGTGTCCCGGATGAGGGAGGAGGCGTAGCCGAACTGCTCGTGCAGGCCGCTCGTCCAATCCACCGCGCCCGTGCGCGGGTCCCATTCCCAGACGGCGTCCCGCGTGGCCCGGGCGGCCAGCCGGAAGCGCAGCTCGCTGCGCCACGCGCGCTCCTCGGCCGCCTGCATCTCCGTCAGCGTGCCCTCCGCGAGCAGCCGCCGCGCGCGCTCGTCCTCCAATTGCTGACGCCGCTTGCGCTCGTGGCTGGCCAGGGCCGTGACGCGCGCCTGGAGCTCCAGCGGGCGGAAGGGCTTGAAGACATAGTCATTGGCGCCCGCGGCCATCGCCTCCACCACGTCGGCCGCGCGGGTGTTGACGGTGAGCAGCAACACCGGCAGCAGCGCGGTGGTGGAGCCCTGGCGCACGAAGCGGCACACCTCCAGGCCCGTCATCCCTGGCAGGTACCAGTCCAGCACGAGCACGTCCGGCGTGCGGCCCTGACCCAGCGCCTCCAGCAGCGCGGCGCCATCCGTGAAGGTCACCACCTGGCAGATGGGCGTGAGCGCGCGGAGGATGGCCTCCGTCTCTCCGGCGCTGTCGTCGAGCACCCACACCAGGGGCGCGGCCTGCATCGGGTCCGGCAGGCGGGGGTCGGTGGGGGGCACGGGTGGAGCGAGGCTCTAGCAATCGATTCTCGCCTCGGTCAATTCTTCGATGGGCAACGCACGGCGGGACTGCCAACCTGTCGCCCGCTCGACACCTCTGATGGCGGCGGTGCGAGCGCTCGTGACGAGCAGTACGAGAGGGAAGCCGCCGGGCCCCGCGTGCCGTTGAAGGAAGTCATGTCTGTTGATTTGAAGCCCTTGGAGCTCAACGCTCCTGCCTCGGATGACTGGGTTCCCTCGCTGGAGGACACGCCGTACCAGCGCCTGGGCGGCGCGGAGGCGGCGATGGCGCTGGCGGGCGCGTTCTATGACGCGATGGATGCCCACGAGCCCGCCCTGGCGAAGCTGCATGAGTTGGATGCGGACGGCCGGGTGAACCCTGGCACGCGTGAGCGCTTCGGCCTGTTCCTCATGGGTTGGCTGGGAGGGCCTCAGCATTACGCGGAGCGCCATGGGCATCCGCGGCTGCGCATGCGCCATGGCCATGTGCCGGTGGATTTGTCCATGCGGGATGCCTGGCTTCGGGCCATGCAGCGCGCCATGGATGCCCGGGGCGTGACGGGCGGCCTGCGCCGCTTCCTGGACGAGCGCTTCGCCCAGGTGGCCGACTTCCTGCGCAACACCGAGGGCTGAGCCTCCGCATCGCCGTCGACTTGCGGAAAAAAGCACGGGCGTTTAGAAAGGCGCCATGCGCAAGGGCGAGCTCACCCATCAGGCGATTCTCGAGCGGGCCATCCAGCTCGCCAGCCGGGTGGGCCTGCAGGGGCTGAGCATCGGCGGGCTGGCGGAGGAGCTGCAGCTCTCCAAGAGCGGCCTGTTCGCGCACTTCCGTTCCAAGACGTCGCTCCAGGTGGAGATCCTCGAGGCGGCCACGGCGCTGTTCACCGAGCGGGTCATCCGTCCGGCGCTGATGCAGCCGCGCGGCGAGCCCCGGGTGCGGGCGCTCTTCGAGAACTGGCTGACGTGGGAGCGGGAGCTGGTGCCGGAGGGCGGGTGCATCTTCGTGGCGGCGGCGACGGAGCTGGATGACGCCCCGGGCCCCGCGCGCGACAGGCTGGTGCAGACGCAGCGCGACTGGATGGACTGCCTGGCCCAGGCCGCGCGCATCGCCGTGGCCGAGGGGCACTTCCACAAGGACGTGGACGTGGAGCAGTTCGCCCACGACGAGAACGCCCTGCTGTTGGGCTTCCACCACGCCGCCCGGCTCCTGAAGGAGCCCCGCGCGGAGACCTGGGCCCGCCGCGGCTTCGAGGCCCTGCTGCGCGCCGCCCGTCCCGCGGGCTCCTGACTTCTTCAAAGGCTCTGTGTCCCTCCGAGGAGGACCTCGTCATGGCGGAAAATAGCACGAACGTTCGCGTTAAACTGGCGAAGTGGGGAATGCGTGCGGCGGCGTTGGGGGCGGGGACGGTGGCGCCCGGCTTGACGGCGGCGTGGGCGGACGAGCGGTTCCGCACGCCGTGGCGGCCGCACCGCTCCCGGACGGCGGAGGCGGTGCTGGCGCGGGGGCAGCCGAGGATGCTGACGCTCGGTGGCGAGGAGGTGGCGGTGTGGAGCTGGGGCGAGGGGCCGCGGGTGCTGCTGGTGCATGGGTGGAGCGGGTACGGCGGGCAGCTCACGGCGTTCGTGGACCCGTTGGTGGCGGCGGGGTTCTCGGTGGTGACGTACGACGCGCCGGGGCATGGGCGCTCGTCGGGGCGGACCAGCTCGCTGCCGGAGATGGCGGAGGTGGTGGCGGACGTGGCGAGGGCGACGGGGGGGCCGTACGCGGTGGTGGCGCACTCGCTGGGGGCGGCGGCCACGGCGGTGGCGATGCGGGATGGGCTGAAGGTGGGGCGCGCGGTGTTCGTGTCGCCGCCAGCGGACCCGCGTGGGGGCATCCAGGCCTTCGCGCGCGCCTTCGGGCTGACGGACGGGGTGTGGATGCGGATGGAGGAGCGCATCGAGCGGCGCTTCCACGTGCGGCTCAAGGACCTGGCGCTGCCGAACTTCGTGCCGCTGCTGGGGCAGGTGCCGCTGCACGTGTTCCACGACGTGGGGGACCGGGAGGTGCCGCTCGTCGCGGGGGAGGCGGTGGCGAGGGCGTGGCCGGGCGCGAGGCTGACGCGCACGCAGGGACTGGGGCACCACCGCATCCTGTATGCGCCGGAGGTGGTGGCGCCGGCGGTGGAGTTCCTCACGCACGGCAAGCCGGAGACGCTGTCGCCGGAGGTGCCCCTGCTGGCGGCCTCGGCCGCGGCGGCCTCGGGGGCGCGCGTGCCATTGCGGCTGGTGCGCTCGGCGCCGTGAGGTGATGTCTGGCTTTCGGGCCGAGCGGGGATTCAACGCCAGCCGATTGCCTTTCAGATGAAGACCTTCGTCGTCGCGGTTCGCCTCAGGGCGGGGAAATGGCGGGAGGTCGTCTGCGTGGAGGGAGCGATGCTCTCCCTCGCATGCGGGTGAAGGTGTATCCGGGGCCGGTGTCCGCGCTGCGTGGCGTGGACCTGGAGATTCCGCTCGGGATGTTCGGCCTGCTGGAGCCCACGTCGGGTGAGGTGACGCTGGAGGGCGTGGACATCGTCCGCCAAGGTGTGCGCGGAGCTGCTCGAGCGGTTGGACCTCGCGTTCGCGGCGAAGCGCGAGGTGAAGGAGTGTTCAGGAGGCATGCGGCAGCGGCTGGGCATCGCCCAGGCGCTCGTGGTGCGGCTGAGCGGACGAAGCGCGGCGGACTCGGTGAGCCTGCTGGAGAAGCTGCGCCCCAGGGGGCTCGCGCGCGAGGCGTGGCGGCTGGCGCCGTGGGCGTTGGTGCCCGTGGTGGCGGCGGCGGTGCGGGTGGGCGAGGGCTGACAGGGGACGCGGCGGAGGAGCGCGCCAAGGACTCCTGGCAGCGCAACCTGGCCACGTGGCTCCACGCGCGCCCCGGAAGCTCGTCGGGGCGCGCGGTGGCACAAGGGCTACTCGCCGGTGCGGTTGCCGGTCAGCTCCATGGTGAACTGGCCGGTGACGGGGATGGGGGCGCAGTTGCGCGAGGAGAAGTCGCCCTTCATGGAGAGGTGGAGCGTGCCCGCCTCGTCCCGGTTGCCGGTGCCCGAGCGCACCGTCAACGTCCCGTCGCAGTTCTGCTCGTCCAGGTGGACCTGGCACTCGGTCTGCTGGACGGAGAACGCGCGCTCCCCGGTCATGGTGCCCGGGAAGCCGTCTCCGCACTCGAAGGCATCCGAGCGCAGGTTCAGGGCCGACTTGTTGGAGCCCGCGCTCGCGGCGATGCGAATCGTGTCCGAGAAGTCATTGGTCTGCGACTGGCCGAAGATGACCAGGGTCATCGTCCCCGTGCTGGCGTAGGCGCCCGTCACGTTGGGGCGATGGTCCACCGTCCCGCCGTCGTCGCCGCCGTCGTCACCTCCGCCACACGCTCCGAGCCCCAGCAACAGCGCCGCCGTCACCACGCGCATCCGCATCATCGACATCCTCCGCTCCCGACTGGAATCCTGGGGCCGGAGTATTCTTACGACGTCTCGGTCACGCAATTCACGGCGACGGCGCGTCGTCCGTCCGTGTCACGGCGTGTGTCCGGTTTCCGTCGACAGCAGCTCCAACGTGTCGGAGATGCTCGTCCCGAGCGACAGCTTCTCGAACGTCGTGTCCGGGGCGGACAGCCCGGAGGACGTGCCCGCCAGTCTCATGACGAACATCCGGCGGCTGGAGACCGGCCCGCACGTCATCGAGACTTCGCCGCGCAGCTCGAGCTGGAAGGCGCCGCCCGCGTCACGGCTGCCGCTCCCGTCGTTGACCTTCATGCTCGCGGTGCAGCCCGACTCCACGTCCACCGGGCACGTGCCTCCGCTGACGTCGAACGTGCGCTCCCCGTTCATCGCCGCGCGGATGCCGCCGCCGCAGCTCATGCTGGCGATGTTGATGCTCAGCAGGTTGAGACCACTCGTGTTCTCCGAGACGGTGATGGAGTCCCGGAGGTTGGCGATGTTGTGCCCGCTCCCGTCCGGAGCGTTGCTCTGCAGCGTGCCCGTGACGGCGTAGGTGCCCGTCACGTTGGAGCGCTGATATGTGACGGGAGGATTGGACCCGCCCGGCGGCGGCCTGTTCCCCGGCTCCTCCTGGGGCTCGCGGTCCTCACCCCCACACGCGCCAAGCGCCAACAACCCCACCACCCACAGCACACGCGAACGCGACATCGAAGGGCTCCATTCCCATACGAGAGAGTCAACGCGGGGAAGAACCCTGGCCGCGGGTTTCCTGCGCAATGCCTTGCGTCGAATCCCGGAATCGCTGTCAGCATGTCCGGCCCTGGAACGCGGAGTGCTGACAGGTTGTCCTCGGCGTCGGTCCTCGTCGAGCGCGGCTCCCTCTCGAAATGGGTTGTGCACGCGCGTTGCAGTGGGCGCGTGATGCCCAGGGAGGACCCTCCCGGGGTGTTGCATGCACAGGGGGAGTTCCGCACATGAGCGTCATGTCGTCGCTGTGTCTGGTGTTGCTGTCGTCCGCCGTCGCCCATGCCGATTCGTCGAGCACCGGGTCGACCGAGGCCGTGCCTCGCAAGACGGTGCTGGGGCTCGCCGTCAATCCCACGGACTGGGGACAGCTGGTGTTGGAGGGGGAGCGGGTGGTGGCCCCGCGCGTCAGCGTGGGGTTGGGGCTGCTCGTCGGATTCCATGTCTCGAATGGCAGCAGGGACCTGGAGCGGACGGAGCAGCGACTGGAGACGAGGGACTCCCTCTTCCAACTGGGCGTCGTACCGCGCGCCCGGTTCTTCCTGTCCGGGACGGCGCCCGAGGGGCTCTGGGTGTCACCGCAGCTGGAGGTCATCCACCAGTGGCGCGAGTACGAGCAGTTCGTCGTCGAGGACGAGGGCAATGAGAGCAGCATCCGCTCCCTGCAGCTCGGGGGCGCGGCCCTGGTGGGCTACACCGCCATCCTGGGACAGGGGCTCGCGGTGCA
Source organism: Myxococcus sp. MISCRS1 (assembly GCF_026626605.1). Lineage (NCBI taxonomy): Bacteria > Pseudomonadati > Myxococcota > Myxococcia > Myxococcales > Myxococcaceae > Myxococcus > Myxococcus sp. MISCRS1. The sequence continues at coordinate 4,896,793 of NZ_JAPNKB010000001.1, read as the reverse complement.
GGCGGGGGTCGGCGTGGGTGCACGTCATTCCTCGGACCGGTATGAGAGCCGCCAGCCGGTGCTGCCAAGCGGCGAGGTGAGCAGCACCACGAAGGGGCGGAGCTGGACCTTCGATGAGCGACTGCAAGTGTCCCTGGGCTGGGCCTTCTGACACGGTGGCGCTACAGCGCGACGCCGTGCGCGCCTCGGGGGCAGGGGCCCTGTCCGCGTGGGGGCGCGGGGTGCTCCTTCACGCCGGGGCGCGGCGGGAGGTTCGCGGGCGTCTTGACGTCGTGCACCAGTCCCAGCGCGGCGAGCCCTCGCACCATCCACCATCCCGGGTCCGGCTGGCGCCAGCCGAGGCCCATCCGCGCCGAGCGTGGCCACGCGTGGTGGTTGTTGTGCCACGACTCCCCCATGCTGACGAAGGCGAGCCAGCCCGCGTTGCGGCCCTGCTCCGCGCAGCCGGGCAGCTCGTAGGGTTGCTCGCCCTCGACGTGGCTCACGTAGTGGACGAACCAGAAGCCGTCCTGCGTGAGCGCCAGTCGCACGAACACGCCCCACGCCACCCACGCGGGGCCGCCGAGCGCGTACAGCCCGAGCGCCAGCGGCACCTGGAGCCACAGGCCCCAGCGCTCCAGCGCGAGGAAGAAGGCGTCGTCCGCCACCGCGGGCTCCACCGGGGCCGCGGCGGTGGGCCTCTTCGGGTGCCACGTGCGGAAGAGGGCGTGGCTCATCGCGCTCAGGAAGCCGTCGCGGTAGCCGAAGTACTCGGGGCAGTCCGCCTCCGGCTGGTTCTGGTGGAAGTCGCGCAGGTGGTGCATGCGGCTCATCGCGAGGACGCCGCCCAGGCCCGCCAGGGTGCCCAGCAGTCCGAGCGCGCGCTCCACCGCGAGCGGCGCGCGGAAGGCCCGGTGGATGAGGCCGCGGTGGATGCCCACCGAGACGCCCAGGCACATCGTCAGGCCCGTGAGTGCGGCCCACACCGCCACGGCGCTCCACTCGAGGTACCGCGCGCCGCCGAGCAGGGCCGCCACGTGGAGGACGCTCCACCGGACGAGCTTCCCCGTGTCCCACCGCGCCTCGCCCCACCGTGTGTCGCTCGTGTCCATGGCCCGTCCCTTTCGGGAGGGGGCCATCGCAAGCGCCCTGCCAGCGCGGGGCGGGCCTGATTCCAGGAGCTTGGGCGGGCGAGCGGGCAGGACTGTCAACGCCGTTCACAGCGGCCGTGCACCGGGTGGACGGCGGTGGCTCAGCGCTCCAGGCCCAGCTCGACGCCGGGCATCCACCGTCCCCGCCGGTGTCCGTCCACGCGGACCGAGTCCCAGTCCAGCCCGAGGGTGCCCCTCAGCGCGAAGTCACCCGTCTTCCAGCGCAGGCCCGCGGCGGCGCGCGCGGAGAGGCCCAGAGCGTCACCTTCGCGGCGGCCCGGTCGGTCCACCACGGTCATCAGCCAGCCAGCGCCCACCTCGGCGAAGGGGGCCAGGGTGCCGCGTCCTCCCAGGCCCGCCATCGCGAGCACGGACATGCGCTGGAGCGTGGCGTCGTCCGCCCAGGCGTCGGGGGCCAGCGCGTAGGTGGCGCGCGCGCCGAATCGGGTGAGGCCCGGGCCGGGGGCGCGCCAGGACAGGGCGAGGCCGCGCGCGACGCCGCGTCCTCCCAGGGGTGGCGCGCCCAGCGTGAGTCCGACCTCGAGGCCCAGTGAGCGCGGGACGCCGGAGGGTTCGCCGGGAGAGAGGGCGGTGGAGAAGTCGACGGCGGGCACGCCGGTGGAGGCGACATAGCCCTCGTAGAAGTCGCGGCCGAAGGGCAGGGCGAAGAGACCCTGGAGGAGGCTCTCCTCGGCGGCGCCGCGAGAGGCGACCTCGGGTGGCGAGGAGGGCGGGAGCTCTCCGGACCTGAGGTCCGAGCGACGCACGCGTGCCTCGCCGCCGGGCGTTCGCAGCCAGTACGCCGAGCGCTCCGGCAACGCGAGCGTCAGGGGTTCTCCCGCCGCCTGGTGCGCGTCCACGAGTCGCACGCCGGAGGTGTCCTCCACGGAGATGCGTGCGCCTCGGGGGGCTGGGGGGAGGTCGAGGCGAGCGCCTTCCGGGGCGGGGCCGACGAGCGCGCGCGAGGGGCTGAGGGCGGGAGGGAAGGTGCGCACCGCGAGCCGGGCCTGGGGGGACTTCACGCCGCGGATGGCGGCGGCGACGAAGGCGTCCAGTTCGCTGTACTCGACGCGACCATCGCCGTTGACGTCCGCGCCGCCGAGCAGCGCCGAGCGCGCCGCGTGACTGAAGACGCCCGCGCGGATGCGGGACCATTCGTGCGTCTCGCCCTCGGTGCTCTCCGCGAAGATGGCGCCCACGCGGGGGTGGCCGGCGAGCTGCTCCTGTTCCAGCGCGCGTCGCAGCCTGCGCAGCACGAGCGGGTCTCCGCCGCGACTGCCGACGACACCCGCCGCGTGGCACGCGTCGACGAGCAGGTGCACGTAGTCCGCGTCGAGCTTCTCCACCACGCGCGAGTAGAGGCCCTCCTGGTCCAGCTGTCCGTCGGCGAGCGTGAGGTAGGCGCGGCCCGACTCGCCGGTGCGGCCATGGCCCACGTAGATGAAGAGGAAGTCCACGGCGCGCCCGGCGGCGCGGTCCTCGGCGTTGCGACGCGCGAGCTGGTCCACGGTCTCATCGAGCACCGTGAGCGTGGGGAGGCGGGCGTCGGTCAGCCGCTCGCGCTCGGCCTGGGCGGTCTCGGCGTCGGGGACGGTGAGCAGGACCACGTCCACGCCGAGCCGGCGCAGCGTCTCGGCCCAGCGCACGCCGTCGTCATCCGCGTAGCGCAGCGGCGGCATGCCCGGGGTGTCGCTGCCGTTGTATGCGACCACCAAGGCGCGTCGCACGGGAGACGGCTCCGGCGAGGCCGGATTCTCGGCCTGCGCGGCGCTCATCGTCGCCGTGCACAGGAGCAGCAGCGCCCATGACCGCCCGAGGAGTGCGTAGCGCTCTCGACTCATCGCAGCCCCCGGGACCTGGAGAGGGAGCGAATCACCATGCTGCATGGAGTGCGCGTCACGCAGCTCGACGTGCCGATTCGTTCCGTGTCGATGCGCTCTTGGATGGATGAGGCTTCGAGTTGCCACACCTCGATGCGGCCTGAGGTGCGCGTCACGCGCTGCGATGTGACGGTGCACTCATGGAGGGGGCGCGATGCTTCGCGCCATCTCCCGCGCCGAGACTCCCGCATGCGCCGCGATGCCCCGAGCCGCCTCGTGCCCGGCGACTCCCTCCCGGGCCCTTCGTGCGCGCCTCCACGCTCCCCTTCCATCCAGTGCGTCATGGCTTGCCGCCCCCCACTCGAACCCTGTGCCGCACCTGGACCACTTCGCCTTGCACCGTCTCTCCGCGCGCGGCCGAGAGCGCGACGCTCGCGCTCGACGCGAAGACCGCGGTGAGCTCCACCTCGCCCGACGCGGGCAGCCGTGGCGTGATGTCCAGCGCGGTCTCCGCGCCCGGAGCCGCCTTCACCTCGAACGGCCCCTCCACGCGCGAGCCCTGCTCCGTGCGCACCACCACCGCGACATGCGTGTACGGCGCCCGCACGCCCGCCGCGAACGCGAGGGATGCTCCCGAAGGACACGTGCCCTGTCCGCGCACTTCACGCAGCTCCGCGTCCGACGGCACGCAGAACAGCCGCAGCACCGCGGTGCCGGGGCCCTCGCCGCGCGCCGCCCACTCTCCCGTGTCTTCAGGCACGCCCGTCCACAGCACCCCGGCGGACACCATCAGCGCCAGCACCCACGCCGTGCCCACGTGCCCGAGCGTCGGCATGTCCCACGCCCCGCGCACCCACTCGAGCACGCGCGCCCACGGGCCCTTCGTCACGTCCACGGACGCCGAGACCTCACGCCGCTCCAGCGCCCCCAGCACCGCCTGCAGGCCGTGGGTGGACAGCCGCTCCAGCTCGCCCGGGGTCGGCTCGGTGACGGTGTCCCGCGAGAACACGCGGCGCAGGTTCATCACCTGCGCATAGCGGGCGCCACAGCGCTCGCAGCCTCGCGCATGGCTCAGCACCCGGCTCCACTGTCGCGGAGGCAGGGTGCCGTCGTTGGCGAGGTGGACGAGCTGTCGGTCCACGTGGGGAGTGAACAAGGCCATGGGCAACTCACTCTCGTCAGGGCACGAAGAGGGGGAAGAGCAGGGCCACCATCGCGGCCGTGGCCGCGGCGGAAGGCAGCCCATCGGGCGACTCCGCCATCAGCCAGCCCTCCTCCACGAGGAACGCCGTCATCGCGCGCCGCAGCTTCATCTCGCGCGTCCTCAGCTCCTGTCGGGACCACCCCAACAGCAGCCCCGCGCGCTCCTGGGACAACCCCTGCACGAAGCGCAGGTCCGCCAACCTCCGCGTCCCCTCGTCGAGCCCCGCGAGGAAGCGCCTCACCAGCTCCCGCAGCTCCCCCTCGAGCGCCCGGTCCTCGGGAGAAGGCGACGTGCTCGCCAGCCGCTCCGCCATCGGCGTGTCATCCAGCGCCACCGCCTCGCGCGCGATGCGACCCGCCGAGCGCAGCACGTCCACCGCCGCCTGCTTCGCCACCGCGTTGAGCCACGTCGAATACGGACGCACGCCGTCGTACGCCAGCCGCGCCTGCTCACGGAAGGCGCGCACGAAGGTCTCCTGGTGCGCGGCCTCCAGGTCCAACGGACCCACGCGTCCCAGGCCCCCGGGCCCATGAGACATGTACGTGCGCGACAGGAACCGCGCCACGTGCGCGGAGTAGGCCCGATAGACACGCGCGAGCGCCTCCGGTTCTCCTCGGCGGAAGGCCTGCAGCAACCGCGGGTCGTCCCTCAACAGTGACATGCCGTCCTCCCCTCAAGGGGCCTCGAGCCCCTGGACCTCGACGGGCCCGGCGCGCTCCGTCTGTGTCCCGTCACCCAGCTGCCCGGCGGCGTTGGCGCCCCAGCACTGCACGCGCCCATCCCTCAGCACCGTGCACGTGCTCGTCACACCCGTGCCCAGGTCCACCACCTCGTTCGCCAGGCCCGACACGTCCACCGGCGCCGCGCGATGCACCCGCGTCCCGTCGCCGAGCTGCCCGGCCTCGTTCAGGCCCCAGCAGCGCACCCGTCCCTCGGCGCTCAGCGCGCAGGTGAAGCCCGTGCCCGCGCGCACCTGGCGCATGTCCGCCGTCAGCCCCACCGGGCGCACCGGCACCGTGCTGTCGAGCGCGGTGTCATCCCCCAGCGCTCCCGAGGCATTGAAGCCCCAGCACTCCACTGCCCCGTCGCCCACGCGCGCGCAGGTGTGTCCCTTGCCCGCCGTCAGCGCCCTCACGGGCAGGGCCAGGCTCCGCGCCCGGACGGGCGGCGACTTCAGTCCCACGCCCGCGAGCCCATCTCCCAGCTCGCCGTAGGCGTTGTCGCCCCAGCACCACGCCTCGCCCGCCGTGGTGGCCGCGCAGGTGTGGTACGCGCCCGCCGCGAGCACCGTGAGGTTCGCGGGCAGGCCCCGCACCTCGACGGGCGTGTAGCTCCGCTCGCTCACCTCCGACGCGCCCAATTGGAGTCGTGAGTTGTCGCCCCAGCACGTCACCTGTCCCCCCGCGTGCAGCGCGCAGGTGTGCGCTTCACCCGAGGCGACCGTCAGCACGTTGGAGCCCACGCCGCCGACATCCAGGGGCTCCAGCGACGACGACAGCGAGGCCTGACCCAGCTGCCCCGACGTGTTGTCTCCCCAGCAGCGCACGGTGCCGCCCTCCAGCACCGCGCAGGTGTGGTCCGCGCCCGCGGAGATACCGAGCACGCCGGTGGACAGGCCCTTCACCGCCACGGCGGAGGCCCGCAGCGCGCGTGTGCCGTCGCCCACCAGTCCCGTGCCGCCCCAGCACCGCACGCCGCCGCTCTCCAACAGCGCGCACGCGTGCTGCCGTCCCACCGTGACTTTTTCCGCCACGCCCCTCGGCTCGGAGTCCGGTTCCGGACACTCCTCGGTGTCCTCCTCGCACGCATCCGTCGGAGCGCTCCGGATGGGGTCCAGGCACGCGCCCGTCAGCGCGGTGAGGAGCAGCAGGATGGGCGCGACGCGGCGCTTCATGGAGCCTCCCTCCCGACGGCAGAACGAACGACTGGCGCCGCGGGCACGAGGCTTGCGCGGCGCCAGCTTGCTGGCCTGGATGTCCTCGCAGACGGACGGCGGGAAAATGCGTTACGGCTGCGGATGCACGTTGAGCGCGCTCCAGGGCGTGGTGCTCGTGTCCACCAGCACCAACCGGAAGGCCGCCTCGCTCCCCGTCGAGGGCGACAGCGCGCCCGCGGCCACCGCGAAGACGCCCCGGCCCAGGAACGCGCTGGTGTCCAACTGGAACCGCGCCACCGGCGAGCGGTCGGCGGAGTTGGCCGCCGCCACGCCCACCAGCAGCTGGGCGCCGGGCAGCTCCCGGCCCTCCACCGAGGTGGCCAGCCGGTAGGGGAGGTCATCGAAGGCGGCGCTGGCCGGGACGACGCCGTTCTCCACCGGTGACACGTCCACCACGGGCGCGTCCGGCGAGGCGTGCACCACGCGCAGCCGCAGGCTGTCGGTGTCGGGCGTGAAGCCCTCCGTGAAGGCGAGCAGCTCGAAGGTGGAGTCCGCCGGGTCGTCCGCCGCGGGGCTCAGGAAGCCGGAGGCGAGGACCAGGTAGCGCTCACCGGCGACCAGCGCGGGCGTGGGCCGGCTGGCGGCGGGGGCGCCCGAGGGGCGCGTGCTCCCGGAGGCGCTGGCGAAGAAGTCCAGGGTGTAGCTGCCCGGCGGCACCTGGATGGGCGCGGACAGCTCGCCGAAGTTCAGGTCATCCACCAGCTCCGCGTTGCCGACGAAGACGTCCACGGAGGGCGCGTCCGGCGAGGCGTGCAGCGCGTAGACGACGGGGTTCTGGCGGACCAGCCCGACGCCCGCGGCGAGCAGCCCGAAGCCCGCGGGCGCGTGCGCCTTCTCGGACAGCCTGCCCGTGGCGATGACGAACACCTCGCCGCGCGAGGGCAGGGCGGGCACGGTGAAGGACGTCACCTTCTGGTTGTCGGTCGTGCGCACGCCCACCTGGAGCGACTGTCCGGAGGGCAGCTCCACGCCCGCGGCCCCCGTGTCCTGGAAGCGCGCCAGGCTGGTGATTTCAGAGCTGCCGTCGTCGCCCACGTCCAGCGCGACGGTGGGCGCGTCCGCGCCCGCGTGGACGATTCGCACGCGCGCACGGCCCTCCGCGGGCGCGCCGAAGCCCTCGGTGAGGGGCAGCACGCGGAAGCCGCTCGCGCTGTCGGTGGCGGTGAGCAGGCCCGCAGCCACCGCGCTCACGCTCTGGTCCTTCGTCAGCGTCAGGGGACCGGTGGAATAGACGGGCGCGGACGTGGCCGCCGAGCCCGCCGCGCGCACTTGCACGTTGTACGTCCCCGTCGGCACCGTGGCGTAGGACGTGGTGTCGCCGTAACGCACGTTGGTGAACAGTGGCGTGGAGTTGCCCTCCGCGTAGATATCCACGGCGGGCGCGTCCGGCGACGCGTGCACGACGCGCAGCTTCGCCTGGGTGGACGGCGTCGGGTCGGGCGGCGTCTCGTCGTCGTCTCCGCAGCCGACGAGCGCGGACAGCGTGGCGGCCAGCGCCAGGGTGATGCCACGGCGATTCCAGGCGTTCCTCTTCATGTGCGCCTCCATTGAAGCGGCCTTCGGGCTCGGGGGAGCCAGGGCCTGTTCGTTGTTGGAGGGCCCTTACGAAATGAGGCGGTGGACCTGGTTGATGGGACGTGTCCGCGCGAGCGCTGCTACCGTGCCCGCCCCATGAACCCAGGCCTGATTCCCCTCGTCGTGTCCTTGCTCTGGACCCAGGCGCCCGCGCCCGCCGCGCCCCCCGCCGCCGCCCAGGGCGCCGCCGCGAAACCGTCGCAGGTGCCTGGAATCGCGCCGCTGCCCGGTCAGCCGAACGTGTGGGTGAGCAACGTGCCCCCGGTGCCGGACGCGCTGCGTCGCCGGATGGAGCAGTACCTGGAGTCCCGCACCGCGGCGCTCTCGGACGCCAGTGATGACGGCAAGCAGCTGCTCATCACCACGCGCTTCGCGGACACCAACCAGCTCCACGTGGTGGAGATGCCCATGGGCGCGCGCACGCAAATCACCTTCGCGAAGGAGCCCATCAACCGGGCCGTCTTCCAGCCGGGTGACGCGAACGTCGTCTACTACCTGCAGGACAAGGGCGGCGGTGAGTTCTTCCAGGTGTTCAAGCTGGACCGGCGCACGGGCCGCTCGGAGCTCCTGACGGATGGCAAGAGCCGCCACGAGGCGCTGCGCGTCTCCTCGGATGGCCGCTGGCTGGCGTACGCGGGCACGGGCCGCAACGGCAAGGACACGGACGTGTACGTGGCCCCCACGTCGGAGCCCACGAAGGCGCGCCGTCTCACGGAGCTGGAGGGCACGTACTCCCCGCAGGAGTTCTCGGCGGATGGCTCGAAGCTGCTGGTGCAGCGCTTCCGGGCCGCGGATGACTCGGACCTGTTCCTGGTGGACGTGGCGTCCGGGGAGCGCCGTCAGCTCACGCCCTCCGAGGGCAAGGGCAGCGTCGACGGCGCCACCTTCACCAAGGACGGCCAGGGTGTGTATCTGGTGACGGACCGCTACAGCGACTTCTCCGAGCTGTACCTGCTCGACACGCGCACCGCGCCCACGGCCGCGCCGCCGCCCTCGCTGACGAAGTCGGTGAAGTGGAGCGTGACGGACCTGGCGCTGTCCCCGGACGGGCGCAAGCTGGCGGTGGCCTTCAACGAGGACGGCTACACCACGGTGTCGCTGCTCGACACGCGCACGCGCGCCCTGTCCGCGCTGACGGTCCTGCCCAAGGGCGTGGGCGGCGGGCTGAAGTTCCCGCGCAAGCGCTCGGACGTGCTGGCGCTCTCGCTGGGCAGCGCGCGCAGCCCCATGGACGTGTGGACGGTGGACTTGAAGTCGCGCAAGCCGACGCGCTGGACGCGCTCGGAGGTGGGCGGTCTGGACACGGAAGCGTTCGTGGAGCCCACGCTCGTGCGCTACCCGTCCACCGACGGCGTGCAGGTGCCCGCGCTCCTCTACGTGCCCAGGAACACGGGCGGCAAGAAGGTGCCCGTCGTCGTCAGCTTCCACGGCGGACCGGAGGGACAGAGCCGGCCGATGTTCAGCAACTTCACCCAGTTCATCGCCAGCGAGCTGGGCATGGCGGTGCTGGTGCCCAACGTGCGCGGCTCGGACGGGTACGGCAAGGCGTACCGCGCGATGGATGACGGCGTGAAGCGCGAGCAGAGCCTGAAGGACATCGGCGCGACGCTGGACTTCATCGCCTCTCGGCCGGAGCTGGACGCCACGCGCGTGGGTGTCTCGGGCGGTTCGTACGGCGGCTACATGACGCTGGCGTCGGTGGCCTTCTATCCCGACCGCTTCAAGGCCGCGGTGGACGTGGTGGGCATCTCCTCGCTGCCCAGCTTCCTGGAGAACACGCAGGCGTACCGCAGGGACCTGCGGCGCGCGGAGTACGGCGACGAGCGCATCCCCGAGGTGCGCCGCGTGCAGGAGCGCATCTCCCCGCTGGGCTCGGTGGACAAGATTCGCGCGGCGCTCTTCGTGCAGCAGGGGGCCAATGACCCGCGCGTGCCGCAGTCGGAGGCGGAGCAGATCGTCCAGGCCGTGCGTCAGCGCGCGCCGGACGTCTGGTACATGCTGGCCACCGACGAGGGCCACGGCTTCCAGAAGAAGCCCACCCGCGACTACGCGCAGATGACGACGATGATGTTCTTCGAGAAGCACCTGGGCGCGCCCCAGGTGCCCGCGCAGAAGTAGGCGCCCCGGACACAGCGTGCGCCCCCGGGACATCCCGGTATGTCCCGGGCGGCCGCGCGTTCCCTGAAGGTTGTTCCACGGCGTTTCCTGACGAGGAGCTTCCCGATGATGCGTTCTCCGAGCCCGCTCCGGCGGGGTGTTCTGGCGCTGGCGGTGGTCCTGGGCGCGGGGGTGGCGGTGTCCGCGCCCAAGCAGGACGCCATCAACCTCCGGTTCGGTCTGCGGCAGGTCAACCTCACCATGCGGGCCGAGGACGTGACGGGTCAGCACTTCCAGATGAGCCGGAAGGACAAGGGCCTGCGGGGGAGGACCGCCGTGGGGCTGGTGGACGTGAAGTTCGAGGACGGCGCGGTGAAGGGCTCACTGGGCCCCGCGCTGGTGAACCTGAAGGTGAAGCGCGACGGCGACACGGTGGAGGCCGAGGGCGGCTTCGGCGGCCGGCCCGCCACCGTGAAGTTCACCAAGGACTCGTTGGAAATCTACATCCGGGACTGCACGCACCGGCTGAGCGCGCGCGAGGCGGGGCGCTCCTACTCGGGTCAGAGCAACTGCAGCGTGGGCGACTCCGGAGGGGAGGCGAGGCTCTGGCTGCCGGACGCGTTCCTCGAGGCCAGCCCCGAGGAGCAGGTGACGCTGCTGCTGCTGGCGGTTTGACGGTGTCCGCCCCCGGGCATCACGGACCGCCCCAGGGGTGGGGCGAGCGGGCGGCCGCCCCCGGAGAGTGTCAGGCCCCGGATGCAAATCCGGGGGAGTGGGGCTGTCGCGGTATGCGATGGGAAGAAGGACGTTTCAAGGAAGGTATTCCACGACGAGGAGCATTCCGATGAAGCGCTTTCTGAGCCCGCTGCGGCGGGGGGTATTGGCTCTGGCGGTGGTCCTGGGGGCGGGGGTGGCGGTATCCGCGCCGAAGCAGGACGCCATCAACCTGCGAATCGCCCGGCAGCAGTACAACCTGGTGATGACGTCCGATGAAGTCACCGGCCAGGACTTCCAGGTGACCCGCACCAAGGATGGGCTCCGGGGCCGGACGTACCTGGGCGTGGTGGACGTGAAGTTCAAGGACGGCGAGGTGAAGGGCTCGCTGGGCCCCGCCGCGGTGAACCTGAAGGTGAAGCGCGACGGCGACACGGTGGAGGCCGAGGGCGGCTTCGGCGGCCGGCCCGCCACCGTGAAGTTCACCAAGGACGAGCTGAAGATCTACATCCGGGACTGCACGTACCGGCTGAAGGCGCGCGAGCCGGGGCGCTCCTACGCGGGCCGCCGCAGCTGCGACTCCGTCACGGTGCCGGAGTCGGAGGTCTGGCTGCCGGATGAGTTCCTCGCCGCCAGCCCCGAGGAGAAGGCCGCCCTGCTGCTGCTGGCGCTGTGAGCCGCTGGCTCAGGGGCGGGTGCGTGGCAGCTCCACGCTGAAGGTGGAGCCCACGCCCAGCTCGCTCTTCACGGTGATGAGGCCCCCCATGGCCTCCACAATCTGGCGCGAAATCCACAGCCCCAGGCCGAAGCCGCCGTAGTTCCGCTCGGACACGGCGCGCTGGAAGCGGTGGAACAGCCGCGCCAGGTTCTCCTCGCTGATGCCGATGCCGCCGTCCTGCACCTCCACGCGCACCGACGCCGGGCCCACCGTCATCACCACGTGCACCGGGTTGCCGCGCCCGTACTTCACCGCGTTGCTCACCAGGTTCGTCAGCACCTGGTCGATTCTCAGCTTGTCCCAGAGCCCGAACGACTCTGGCGCGAGCGTCAGCTCCAGCCGCGTGCCCGTGCGCTCCAGCTCCGGCTCGAAGCGCTCCACCACCTCGCGCACCAGCGCCGACAAATCCAACGGCTCCGGGCTGAGCTCCAGCCGCCCCGCGCTGATGCGCGACACGTCCAGCAGGTCGTGGATGAGCTGCGTCTGGCGCTTCACCTGCCGGTCCACCACCTCCAGCGCCCGCCCCAGCCGCTCCGGTGTGAGGGCTGACGGCCCGCGCTTGAGCCCCGCCAGCAGGCTCTGCACCTGGAGCTGCAGCGCGCTGATGGGCGTCTTCAGCTCGTGGCTGGCGATGGAGAGGAACTCCTCGCGCAGGCGGATGGCGTGCCGGGCCTCGCGGTACAGCCGCGCGTTGTCGATGGCCAACGCCGAGCGCCGCGCCAGCTCCTGCGCCAGCGCCAGGTCCTGCGCGTCGTAGTCGCGCCGCGAGGTGACGAAGGACAGCGCCCCCAGCGTCTGCCCGCGCACCTGGAGCGGCACGCACAGCCACGCCCAGCAGCCCTCCCCACCGGGCGGGCGCACGCACTCGGGAGCGTCCGCGCTCAGCCCGGTGCGCAGCTCCGCCTCACCGGAGGCCACCACCCGCGCGACGACGGCGAGCCCCGGCGAGGGCTGCCCGTCCGACGCGCGGAAGCCCGCGTCCGCGTGCGCCGAGGCCACGCACCGCACCTGCCCGTCCTCGTCCGCCAGGAAGACGCCGCAGCAGTCCGCGTACGACGGCACCGCCAGGTGCGCCACGCGCTCCAGCGTCTCCTCCTGCTCCAGGCTGGTGGCCAGCACGCCGCCCGCCTCCGCCAGGAAGCGCTGCGCGCTCTCGCTGCGCTGCCGCTCGGTGACGTCCACCGCCATGCTCAGCACCTGCTCGGAGCCGCCGCTCGCCGGCTGCACCACCGCCGTCCACAGCGCCACCTGCAGGGGCGTGCCGTCCTTGCGCATGCGCTGCATCACCGCGCCGCCCAGCGACTCACCCCGGCCCGCGCGGGCCAGGTTGCGGCGGAACTCCTCCTGCTTGCCGGGCGGCACCACCGGCAGCACCTGCCCCATCGCCTCCTGGGCCGTCCACCCGAAGATGCGCTCCGCGGCCGGGTTCCACATCCGCACCGTGCCGTCCGCGTCCACCAGGATGATGGAGGCCGGCGAGGCCTGGATGATGGCCGCCAGCCGCTCGTTGACCTCGGCCAGCTGCGCGCGCGCCCGCTCCTCCTGCTCCAAGAGCCGCGCCCGCGCCAGCGCCTGTCCCGCGTGGTGGGCGAGCAGCTCCAGGAACGCGCGCTCGTCCGCGTCGAACACGCGCGGCGCGGAGAAGGCGAACAGGAGCGTGCCCAGCGCCCGACCCTCCACCGTCAATGGCAGACACGCCGACGCGGGGGAGGGCGCGCGGATGGCGTGGTGGCGCTTCTGGTCCACCTCCGGGTAGCGCGCCGTCAGCGCCTCGGGGGACTCCAGCCACACGGGCCGCCCCTCGCGCAGCGCCTCCGTCACCGGCCCCCGGCTCTCCAGCGGGAGCAGGCCGAACGCCTCCTGCACCGAGTCGGCGTCGTCATAGCCCGAGCACCTCAAGAGCCTGGCGTGCCCGTCCTCCTCCACCCACAGCCCGCCGCGCGTCGCGCCCACCGCCTCCACGCCCTGCTCGACGATGACCTCCGCCACGCGCGACGCCGACAGCACCTGGGACAGCTCCGCCGTCACCCGCTGCAGCCGCGCAAGCCGCCCCGCCGCCACCTCCGCCGCCTGCCGCGCCTGCTTCTCCGCCGCGTACGCGCGCGCCACGTCCAGCGCCATCGCGGCCCGGTCCGCCAGCTCCTGCAAGAGCAGTTGCTCCGCGGCCTCGACGGTGCGCTCGGGCGTGGGGGCCTTCCACACGGTGAGCGTGCCCAGCGCCTTCCCCCGGGCGCGCAGCGGCAGCACCATCCACCGCGTGAAGGGGAAGTCCTCCAGCAGCCCGTGCTGCTGCGGCGGCACCAGCTGACGCAGCTCCTCCGGGCTCGCGTCCGGCGCCCACTGCGCCTCGCCCGTGCGCAGCACCTCGCGCGAGGGGCCCTCGTCCGCGCGCAGCGCCGGAGGGCTGAGCGTCTGGAACAGGAGCCGGGCCTCGGGCGAGGCGGCGGCCGAGGCCATGGTGCGCAGCCACAGGCCATCCTCGGACAGCAGGCGCAGCGTGCACGCGGCGCCCAGGAAGGGCACCACCAGGGCGCACAGCCGCTCCATCACGGCGGGCGGCTCCAGGCTGGCGTCGGCCAGCACCCGCGACGCCTCCGCCAGCAGCGCCAGGCGCTCCTCCACCTCCGGGGCATGCGCCCCGAACTGTCGTGCGTCCGCGTACCGGGATACCGCCATCGTCATCGCGCCCCCGCGAGGTGGCATGGGAGCACGTGAAAGCAGGCAGGGGCATGTCCCCCGTGGCCCCCCGGCCTTCCTTCATGGCCAATCAACATACGCCCCCCTCTGACTGTTCGTTCCGGACGCCTGCTCCGTCGCGAACCGACGGAAGGAGCCGGCCTGGGGCTACCTGCTCGCACATGGGCGCACCTGGACGTTGGAATCCACGGGGCCCGTCTCCGGGTGGGTTGCTACTCATGTGGGTTCGGCTAAAGGGGGGCGCGTGAAAGCCACCACCACCGGAGTACCGGGCGGCGAGGAGATTCGGGAAGGCCCCGATACCTTCAAGCGCACGGCGCTCCTGGCCCTCGGGGCCCTGGGCATCGTCTATGGCGACATCGGGACGAGCCCGCTCTACGCGCTGCGCGAGTGCTTCACCGGCCCGCACGGCATCCACCCCACGCCGGAGAACGTCCTCGGGGTGCTGTCGCTCATCTTCTGGTCCCTGCTCATCATCGTCTCGGTGAAGTACCTCATCTTCGTGATGCGGGCGGACAACCGGGGCGAGGGCGGCATCCTGGCGCTGATGGCGCTGGTGATGCAGCGGCAGAAGGGACAGACCCACCTGAACCGCCCGGTGCTCATCACCCTGGGCATCTTCGGCGCGGCGCTCCTCTACGGCGACGGCCTCATCACCCCGGCCATCACGGTGCTCAGCGCGGTGGAGGGCCTGAGCGTGGCCACCCCCGTGTTCGAGCCCTTCGTCGTGCCCATCACCCTGGCCATCCTCTTCGTCGTCTTCATGGTCCAGCGCCACGGCACGGCGGGCATCGGCGCGGTGTTCGGCCCGGTGATGTGCGTGTGGTTCTTCACGCTCGCGGCGCTGGGCGTGAAGGAGCTGGTGCACAACCCCGCGGTGCTGGGCGCGCTGTCCCCCGTGCACGGGGTGATGCTCTTAGTCCACAACGGCTGGCACGGCTTCCTGGTCATGGGCGGCGTGTTCCTCGTCGTGACGGGCTGCGAGGCGCTCTACGCGGACATGGGCCACTTCGGCTGGAAGCCCATCCGCTGGGCGTGGTTCGGCGCGGTGCTGCCGGCCCTGATGCTCAACTACCTGGGCCAGGGCGCGCTGCTCTTGCGCGACGCGAGCGCGGCGCGCAATCCGTTCTACCTGCTGGCCCCCTCGTGGATGCTCTATCCGCTGGTGCTCCTGTCGGCGGTGGCGGGTGTCATCGCCTCCCAGGCGCTCATCTCCGGCGCCTTCTCGCTGACGCGCCAGGCGATGCAACTGGGCTACAGCCCGCGCATGGAGGTGGTGCACACCTCCGCCGAGGAGATGGGCCAGATTTATCTGCCGGGCATCAACTGGGCGCTGATGGTGGGCGTCTTCACGCTGGTGCTGACGTTCCGCTCCTCGAGCGCGCTGGCGTCCGCGTACGGCATCGCCGTGTCCACGACGATGCTCATCACCTCCGTCATGGCCTACGTCGTCGCCCGCGAGCGCTGGGGCGTCAGCCGCGCGCTGGCCCTGCCCGTGGCGGGCGTGTTCCTCACGGTGGAGCTGGCCTTCTTCAGCGCCAACGCGATGAAGGTGGCGGACGGCGGCTGGTTCCCGCTGCTGCTGGCCGTCGTCATCTTCACCCTGATGACCACGTGGAAGCGCGGCCGCGACATCCTCGCCGCCAAGCTGCGCGCCGCGAGCATCCCCCTGAAGGAGCTGCTCGGCAGCTTCGGCGACCACCCGCCCGTGCGCGTGCCGGGCACCGCCATCTTCATGACGGGCAACGCCGAGGGCACGCCCCCCGCGCTGCTGCACAACCTCAAGCACAACAAGGTGCTGCACGAGCAGGTGGTGCTCCTGACGATGCAGACCCAGGACGTGCCCCACGTCCCCGCCGAGGAGCGCGTGGAGGTGGAGCCCCTGGAGCAGGGCTTCGTCCGCGTGGTGGCCACCTACGGCTTCACCGAGAACCCCAGCATCCCCGACGTGCTCAAGCGCTGCCGGGAGAAGGGGCTCCAGTTCCAGCTCATGGGCACCAGCTTCTTCCTGGGCCGCGAGACGCTGATTCCCTCCAAGAAGCCCGGCATGGCCATGTGGCGCGAGGCGCTCTTCTCCTGGATGAGCCGCAACGCCCGCAGCGCCACCGCCTACTTCCGGATTCCGCCCAACCGCGTGGTGGAGCTGGGAAGCCAGGTCGAGCTGTAGCCGTCATGCGGTAACCCCGGCCCGAGGCTGGCCCCGGGGCGCGCCCTCCACCCGCGCGCCCCGGTGTGGTCCCTCCCGCCCGGTGGAAAACCCCCGATGAAATCCCCCCGAAATTCCGCCCCGATGCGGGAGTCTCCTGTCCGGTTGCGTCCGGCCACGTGAAACCCGCGTGGCGGCGTCCCTGGAATCCGCGTTTACGTTCCCGGAATCACCGCCAGGGCTGTAATCCTCCGCCGTTGGCATCACTTCCGCTTGGGGGTCAGAAAAGACGCGCTGCGTCTGGGCACCCAGTGACGGTGTAACTCTCCGGAAACACGGGCCGGCTCGCTCCGATAATGGGGTGCTGCTCACCCCAGTCAGCGCGTTGACGCTACGCGTTGGGTGTGGGTGTGGGGGGCTCTTCGGCGCACTCCTGGTGCAGTGAAACGGTGATTTCTTCCTTCCACGGTAGAAAATTACCGCTCACCAGCAACATTCGGCACGCTGTGGCGAGAATATTTTCATCAGGCAGAAATAATCCTGTACTGACGGAAGGCAGCTCGTTTACAGTGCTTTCAGGTGTCGCGCAGAACCCCGTGTCCGAACTGAGGTCATCCCCCATGCTCGACGTCGCCCCCGCCTCGCTCCTCTCCTCCGCTCTCTCCTCCGGCGCCCCCTCCGCGACGCCGTGGAACGACGTCCCGCAGCGCGACTGGTCGAACCTGGCCCCGCACACGGTGCTGAGCGCGCAGGAGCTGTACCCGCGCATCTGCGTGCGTGATCCGTACTTCGCGCTGAAGGACGTGACGGTGATGGGCAAGGGCGAGGTGGTGGCGCGCATCCCGGTGCAGCAGGACCCGGACGCGGAGGCGGGGCTCATCGGCATCGCGGAGGCGGGCCGTCACCTGGCCATCCTGGGCTCGTGCGCGTCCGCGCTGGTGGCGCCCAAGGACGGGCAGCACTTCTACCTGGCGTGCGGCGCGCGCGGCGAGTGGCTGCGCCGCGAGCCGATGGCGCGCTCCACGGACCTGCTCTGGGGCCTGGCGCAGGCCAGCCTCACTGGCAAGCGCACCGCCACCGCGCGCACGCTGCTGTCCGCGCCGGACGGCACCCCGGTGTTCCGCCTGGAGGTGGACTACAACGTGCTGTCCGCCGCCGCCTTCACCCGCCTGTTCGGCGAGGCGCGCCAGGACATGCGCCGCGAGCCGCGCCGCGACGACGGCATCCAGCGCACCCCCGAGGAGTGGGCCCGCCTGCGCTCCAACCCGTACGGCAAGGCGCTGGCCCTGCGCGACTGGCGCCCGGACGATGAGAGCCTCACCGCGTCCCTGGGCCCCGTCACCCCGGAGATGTGCAAGGGCCACTTCGCCCTGCACCCGGTGATGCCCGTGGCGATTGTGGCGAGCGGCATGACCCGCGTGGCGACGACGCTCCTGCGCAAGCTCGAGGGCGCGCCGTGGGCGCGGGTGCTGGCCAAGGACGTGCGCCTGAAGGCGGACAGCCTGGCGTACGCGGGCCAGACGGTGGTGTTCGGTGCGCACCGCCGCTCGCGCGATGGCGCCAACCACGTCTTCTCCTGCCAGGCCTCGGTGGGTGAGCGCGTGGTGGCGGAGCTGGACGTCACCTACGAGCGCGTGGAGTAGTCACTCCCAGGTGATGTCGTAGTCGACGCGGTCGATGCCCTGCGGATGGGCCTTCGCCGTGCCCTTCAATCCCAACACCTTCAATGCGCCGGTGAGGATGCCCTCGTGGTACGCGGGGGGCAGCATGTCCCGACGCACGCGCAGGGTGCCGGACTTGGGCCCCGTGGTGACGTACTCGCGGGTGCCGTACGTGACGGCCGCGCTGTAGCCCATCTGCGCCCCGGAGAAGAGCTTCTGCGGGTCTCCTCGGGAGATGATGCCGAAGATGAGCATCCCCGGCCCCGTGGAGTAGCGCGTGACGTTGGACTCACCACACGCGTGGTACACGGCCTCCTCGGAGCCCAGCGGCTCCTCGAGCGCGTCCGCCGCCAGGTACAGCAGGTTCAGGAACTCCTGCACGGGGTAGGTGCGCAGGTCCGAGTAGTCCTTGGCCAGCGCCCCCACGCGCACCTGCTCCATCGCGGCCAGTCCGGCACGCTGTTGGACCAGGCTGAACACCGCCTTGAAGAACAGCCCTCGCACCGCGTCGCCGGGCTGCGTGGCCGCCAGTCGCGCGGCGAGCTCCGACTTGTTGGACGGCATCTCTCCACTCCTGCCTCGGTGACCGGCCCTGGGTGTATGGACGATGAGCGGTGGAGCTTATCCTCACGCCTCGTCGAGCAGCACGGGCGAGAAGCCCGCCGCATCACATGACGCCAGCACGTAGCGCACGCCGGCCCGCTCGCCGGTGAAGCCCGCGGGGATGCCCGTCGAGTGCAGGTGGCCGTACACGCACACCTTCGGCTTGAACGCCTCGATGGGGTCGCTGAACGCGGTGGCCTTCTCGTTGGCGTACAGCGGCGGGAAGTGCACGGCGGCCACGCGCACCAGCGGCGTGGGACTGGCCGCCTCCTTCTTCTTCGCGTCCTCGATGGACGTCGCGAGCCTGCGCGTCTCGCGCTCCACGTAGCCCTGGTCGATGGGCTCGTCGCCCATCTCTCCGCCCGGCATCGGCGGGGCCTCGGGCGCCGTCCACAGCCGCGTGCCGGCAATCACCCACGGCCCCATCACCGCCGCGCTGTTGTGGAGGAACGCCTCCAGCGTCTTGAACGGCTCGAGCAGCTTGCGCAGCTTCGACGCCGAGTCGCCCCACCAGTAGTCGTGGTTGCCGCGCACCAGGAGCTTGCGCCCCGGCCGCTCGTCCAGCCACTTCAGGTCGTCCATCACCTCGTGAGGCCGCGTCGCCCAGGAGATGTCCCCCGCGACGATGACGATGTCCTCCGGCCGCACCTTCTCGTCCCACGCGCGCTGCAGGGGCCGCGGGTGCTCCATCCACCCGAAGCGCTCCATGTCCTTGTTCCGCGTGGAGGGCAGGTGCGTGTCGCCGATACCGAAAAGCCGCATGGCCCCCTCATAGCGGATGATTCGACCTCCCGCGCCTGGAACCCGGCCCGCCACCGAGGCCGCCTCCCACCTGGCCGGACGAGGCCCCATCCGGCCCCGTGGGAAAAGACGAGGGACATCAGAAAATGAGTAAAACGTGTTTACATGACCCCTGTCCCGAAACACGCCACTGCGACACCGGCGGCCATTCCGGACGCGCCGGGTGGGTAGCCCTCTGTGGGCGACCTCGTGAATTCATGGGCTTGAAATGTTGACTTGGGCTCCGGTGCCCGAGTGGGAGGAGGTAGGGGCTGGAGCATCGACGCTCCAGTTCTCGAGGGTTGGGAGGCTAAAAGCGGGGAAGTCGGGGTTGGCACGCATGGTGCTCAGGGCACGCCGCACCGCCGCTCCCGAGGACGGGTGCGGAGCGCAGAGCTGCTGATCCCCTCTCAAGGAGCTCCCATGCACGTGTTGAGTAAGACGTTCGCGGCCACCGCCGCGGCCCTGGCCCTGTCTGCGTGTGGTCCGCAGCAGGAGGCGCCGCCGCCGGAGGCCCCGCCTTCCACGGAGGTGCCCTCGGGCGCGGCGGACGACGCGGCCCGCGCCATCGCGGACCAGGCGCGCCGCACCCCCAGCGAGCTGGACGCGCTGTTCGCCCAGGCGGCGAAGGAGTTCGACGTCCCGGTGAGCCTGCTCAAGGCCATCTCCTACACGGAGACGCGCTGGGAGCACGTGAAGGGCGAGGAGGAGTTCGAGGGCCGTCCCGCGGCGTTCGGTCTGTTGGCCCTGCGCGGTGAGAAGATCACCCAGGGCGCGGCGCTGGCCGGTGTGACGGAGGACCAGGTGCGCGGTGAGCCGCTGGCCAACCTGCGCGCGGGCGCGGCGCTGTTGTCCAGGCACGCGGCCGAGGCCGGCATCGACCGGAAGGATTTGGGCGCGTGGGCTCCGGTGGCGGTGGCGCTGACGGACATCTCCGACCCGGACGTGCAGGCGTACTACGTCCACAACGAGGTCTACGCCACGCTGCGCGACGGCGCGGGCGCCTTCACGCCCGAGGGCAAGGTGGCCGTGTCGCTCGAGGGCGCGGCGGTGGAGGCGAAGTTCGCGCTGCCGAGGATGCAGGCGCTGGCGGCGGGCCCGGACTACGCGGCCTCCATCTGGCGCGCGTCGCCCAACTACAACGCGCGTCCGTCCGGCACCAACGTGTCGATGATCATCATCCACACCTGTGAGGGCGGCTACTCCGGGTGCTGGGGCTGGCTGACGAACTCCGCGGCGGGCGTGTCCGCGCACTACGTGGTCAACGAGAGCGGCAGCGAGATTTCGCAGCTGGTGCGTGAGTCCAACCGCGCGTGGCACGTGGGCGCGTCCTACGACTGCAACCTCAACGGCAAGGTGGACTGCGGCCTCCAGGGCACGTCGGTGAACCACTTCTCGGTGGGCATCGAGCACGGCGGCTTCGCCAGCCAGTCGTCCTTCCCGGCCGGGCAGATCGACGCGTCCGCGAAGCTGTCCTGCGACATCACCAAGGGGCAGGGCATCGTCCGCGACAGCTACCACATCGTCGCGCACGGCCGGCTCCAGCCCGCGTCCCGCACGGACCCGGGTCCGAACTGGCCGTGGAGCAGCTACATCAGCAAGATCAAGAGCTACTGCGGTGACGGCGGCACGCCCACGGGCACCATCGTCGTGGACAGCCACAACGCCAACAACGACACGAGCAAGGCGCGCGCGGACGTGCCTGCCTCGTGGGCGGCCGGCACCAGCGCGGGCTACTACGGCAGCGGCTACTACTACGCCTCCACGCAGCCCATCTCGGAGCCGGTGGTGTTCAACTTCTACCTGGCCTCGGCCGGCACGAAGACCATCGACGCGTGGTGGGTGGCGGGCACCAACCGCTCCCCCGCGGCGCCCTTCATCATCAACCACGCGGGCGGCAATGCGACGGTGACGAAGAACCAGCAGACCGGCGGCAGCGCGTGGAACACGCTGGGCACGTACTCGTTCAACGCGGGCTGGAACACGGTGCAGCTGAGCCGCTGGGCCACCGAGGGCTACGTCGTCATGGCGGACGCCATCCGGGTGCGGTGACGTGAGGGTGCGAGGCCTCGAACGGATGCCGCGTTCCTGGCCGTGGTGGGCGCGGTGGAGTCTCACCGCGCTCGCCGTGCTCGGCGTCGGATGTTCCGGCCGGTGTGGCGGGACGTCGGGCGCCGGGCCGCTGTCGAAGGAGGAGGCGCGCGCCATCCCCGGCGCGGTGGTCTTCCTGTCGGAGCGGGCGGGTCAGAAGGACGTGTGGCAGGTGAGCCCTGACGGGACGGAGACGCAAATCACCAAGGGCCCCGAGGACGAGTACCCAGGTCCCGTGGCGCCGGATGGGAAGTCCCTGCTCGTGGTGGCGGTGCGGGAGCAGGGCGGGATGCAGTTCCAGCAGCTGCGCGTCCAGCCGCTCGCCGGTGGAGACGCGCTGCCGCTGCATGCGCCCCGGGCGCGCTCGCGCAACGCGAGCTGGGCGCCGGACGGCACGTGGCTGGTGGCCGAGTCGGACGCGCAGGGCTTCAGCGACCTGGTGCGACTGGAGCCGCGCGAGGGTGTGCAAGAGGTGCGGCTGACGCAGGTGAAGGAAGGCTGCTTCGAGCCCGCCATCTCCCCGGACGGTCAGGAGGTGGCCTTCGTGTGCAGCCGCGAGGGCGACCCGGAAATCTACGTGACGAAGGCGGACGGGACGGCCGAGCGGCGCCTCACCGCGTTCCATCGCGAGGACCGCTCCCCGGGTTGGAGTCCGGACGGGAAGTGGCTCGTCTTCATCAGCGACCGGGAGAACCGGGAGCGGCTGTACCTGGTGCGGCCGGATGGCTCGGAGCTGCGCGCGGTGTCGGGCGAGCACTTCTCCGGTGACGAGCGCGAGCCGGCGTTCAGCCCGGACGGCCAGACGCTGGTGTACGTGAGCCGGGCGTCGGATGGCAGAAGCCGCATGTGGCGCGTGCCCGTGGCGGGCGGCGTGCCGGTGGCGCTGACGGACGGCCAGCGGCGCGACGACATGCCGGCGTGGAGCCCGGATGGGAAGTACCTGGCCTTCGTGTCGGAGCGCGAGGGGAACACGGACGTGTACCTGATGCGCGCTGATGGCAGCGGCCAGACGCGCCTCACCACCGCCCAGGCGCCGGACTGGCTGCCGCGCTGGGTGGCGCGACGGTAGGGCTCACTCCTCCAGGCCCTTGGGTCCCATCTCTTCCTCGGGAGGGTGGGGCTCGGGGCCCTGGGGCGTGGCGGGCAGGCTGAAACAGAAGGTGGAGCCCTGACCCGGCTCGCTCTCCACCCAGATGCGTCCGCCGTGGGCCTCGATGATGAGCCGGCTGATGTAGAGGCCCAGCCCCAGGCCCTGCGTGTCGGACGCGCTGCCCTGACGGGTGCGGAAGTACTTGTCGAAGACGTGCTCCGCGTCCTCGCGCGCCAGGCCCGGGCCCTCGTCGCGCACCGCCACCACGACGTGGTCCTCCGTCGAGGCGGACACGCGCACGTGGATGGGGCGCCCGGCGGGGCTGTACTTGGCCGCGTTGCCCAGCAGGTTGGTGAGCACCCGCTCCAGTCGCGCGGTGTCCACCCACGCGAGGGGCACGGGTGGGGCGACCTCCAGCAGGAAGCGCTCGCGCAGGTCCGGCGGGACGTCGCGTTCGAGCACGCCTTCCAGGAAGCGCACCACGTCCGTCGGCTCGCGGCGCAGCTCCACGCGGCGGGACTCCAGGCGCGAGCCCTCGAGCAGCTCTTCAATCATGGACTTCATCCACTCGACGTTGCGGAGGATGGCCTCGGTGAGGGCCTCCTCGCGCGCCATGCCGCGCTCCTTCAGCGCGTGGGTGAGCAGGCTGGCGCGCAGGGTGATGCCCTGCAGGGGATTGCGCAGGTCATGCGAGATGAGGCTCACGTACTCCTCGCGCAGGCGCTCCAATTCGTGGCGGGTCGTCAGGTCCTGGCCGGTGACGACCACGCCGCGCGGCTCTCCCTGGGGGCCGAACACCGGCGCGGCGGTGATGAGCACGGGCGTCGTCCCGCCATCGGGCCGCGTGATGAGCAGCTCCTCGGGGCCCACGACCTCGCCGGTCCGCACCGCTCGGGTGGAAGGCAGGTCCGCCATCGTCAACGGACGTCCGTCGAGATGTCTCAGCCGGTCCAGATAGGCGCCACGCCTGGGGTGCTCCGGCATCGGGCCGAGCATCGCCTGCGCGAAGGGATTGGCCAGCAGCAGCGAGTCCCGCCTCGGGTCCGTGAAGAGCACGCCCACGGGGGCGTGGTTGATCACGGCCTGCACGAGCCCGCGTTGCACCTCGGCCTCTTCGTGCGCCGCCTGGAGCCGGGCGGTGGCCTGCTCGCGCTCGGTGACGTCGCGCAGGACGACGAGCAGGCTGGGGCCCTCGGGGCCATGGACGTTCCGCAACCGGGCTTCCAGCGCAACCGGGGTGCCGTCCGCGCGTCGTCCGCGCAGGGCGCGCGCGGTGGAGTCTCCGTCCAGACGCTGGCCGCCGAAGAGTCCCTCGGGGACGAGCACCTCGACTCCGTGTCCGAGCAGGGCTTCTCGGGGGTGGCCGAACACGCGCTCCGCCTCCGCGTTGACGAAGCGCATCCGTCCGCTCGCGTCGACCATGAGCAGGGGCTCGGGGGTGGTCTCCAGCAGGCCGCGGTAGCGGGCCTCGGAGGCGGCGAGCGCGGCGGTGGCGCGGCGTTGTCCTGCTTCGAGCAGCTCCAGCGCGCGCGCCACCAGCAGCACGAGCACCGCGCCGCCCGCGCTGAGGAGCGTGGCGAAGAGAGGCAGCTTCGCCTCGCGTCCGAGCAGTCCCGCCAGATGGAGCAGGGCCAGGCTCGCGCCCAGCACGGTGGGGCCCAGCAGGGCGAGGGGCACCATCCGCCGCGCGAGGAAGCCGCCCAGCGAGTCCCGGGTGAGGCGCTCCGCCAGCCCTCGCTCGGGCCGCGAGCAGGGCACGCCCACGCCCAGCAGCAGCACGGCGATGGCGGTGTAGAGGCCCATGCTGCGCTGGGCCGGGAAGGTCTCTCCCGCCGCGCCGACGAGCGGGCCGAGCAGCAGGCCATTGAAGCCCAGGAGCGCCACCAGCACGGCCGCCATCACGAGCGCGTCGTTCCACGACAGTCGAGGCCCCTTGCGCTCGGGGAGGAGCATCGCGGTGCCGAGCAGGAGCAGGCACAGGGCGGTGAGCGGCGAGGGGCGGATGCGCAGGTCGAGCACGCCGGACGCCTGGGTGAAGAGCACGTCCAGGGGGCCCATGGGAGGCATGACGTCCTGCGCGGCGCTGACGCAGCCGATGAGCCACATGCCGGCGGCGCAGAGGGCGGACAGTCTCCGGCGCGCGAGGGAGGGGCGGGGAGTCGACCTCAGGGCCAGGGCCAGGCCGCCGAGCACGAGGGCCAGGCTGGTGCGAGGCGCGGTGACGGGTCTGCTATCGCCCTCGGGAAAGAGGGGGCGCGCCGAGAGCAGCCAGCCGGTGAGGGTGGCCAGTCCCAGCAGGAGGACGACCAGCGCCGCGACCCAGGCGAGTGCGCGGGCCACGCTCTGGTTGCGGGTCTGGCCCCCGCCATTCGGCTGCATCGGCGCCCCCCTGGGCCGCGCGGAGGTGGCGGTCGCGCGCGGACGATGTCGTCACCCGCGTCGGTCCTCCGACTCGCTCCTCACGCACCTGTCCGGGAGATGGATGCACATCGCGTCCGAGCCCCGCGTCGCACGGCGGGGCAGGGTGGACGCTCGGCTGCCCAGGCCGCCGCGCGCGGGGCTCGTGCGCCCAGTCAGGGCGCGGCGGGCGCGTAGATGCCGGGGTAGACGGTGAGCACGAAGCCCCACCCGGGCGCGACGGAGGCGTTGCGAGCCACGTACGTGTCGTCACCCTCGACGCCGAGTCGGAACGTCTCCGCGTCCAGGCCGGTGTGGACGTAGATGAACAATCCATCCGAGGACGTGCCGACCTGGTCGACGCCGTTGAAGTCCGCGGACGGGTAGAAGATGCGCTCGGCCAGCTCGCTCCGGTCCGGCACCACGCGCACGCCCGCGCGAGGCTGTCCGCTCGCATCGACGACGCGTCCCAGCACGAAGCCCGCGTCGCGCAACGTGCGGGCGCGGTCACTCGTCAGCCCGCGAAGGAGGGGCTCACCGAAGGTCGTGCTCAGCGCGTCATGGAACTGTTCGGGCAGGGCCCACACGCTCGCCTCGATGACGTCCGTGCGGGGGCGTGCTCCGGTGAAGACGCTGTCGTAGACGGGCGTGAGCGTGCGCACCAGGCCCGCGCCTTCCAGGCTCGTCGCCAGCCCCTGGTGGACCTCGCGGACGGGGACGTCCTCCACGGCGAAGGCGCCATCGGCTTCCACGGTGCCGGTGCCGAACGTGGGGTTGTCGTCATTCACCGCCACCCGGAGCGGCTCCTGGATGGCGATGGGGACTCCGTCCAACGTGGGCGTGGGTTGTCCCTGGGCGGCGAGCCATCGCTCGGCCTCGGGGAGCACGCGCGCGCGTCCGCTGACGCGGATGCGGAGGTTGTCCAGGTCCACCGACTCGGCATCCTCGGTCTGGAAGCCAGGGTCGGGGGCAGGGCCCCCGGAGCCACAAGCGGACGACGCGAGCCCGAGCAGTACACAAGAAGTCAGAAGAAAAGGGCGCTTCATCGCTCGCCAACATTTCCATGCCCTCTTCGCACGGCAATCCACCGCCGGGCTCTCCGTCCCCTGTTCGACGACTCGCCCCCACCCTGGAAAGCAGACACCGGGCCGCCCACCCGTCCGAGAGGGACGTGGGACGTGACCCGGTGTCTTGAATCCATCAACTCCGAGGCGCGCTCGCGCCATGTGTTTCAGGGCCAGCCCCGCCTCGGAAGCGAATCCAACAACCTCCGAGGTGCGCCTGGTGAGTCAGCACCCGCCGCCAGGTCCCTCGACTCCGAGACGCTCGCGGCCGGTGTGTCCCGTCGCCAGGTCCCTCGACTCCGAGGTGCTCGCGGCCGGTGAGTCAGCACCCGCCGCCAGGCCCATCGACTCCGAGACGCTCGCGGCTGGTGAGTCAGCACCCGCCGCCAGGTCCCTCGACTCCGAGGTGCTCGCGGCCGGTGAGTCAGCACCCGCCGCCAGGCCCATCGACTCCGAGGTGCTCGCGGCTGGTGAGTCAACACCCGCCGCCAGGTCCATCGACTCCGAGGTGCTCGCGGCTGGTGAGTCAACACCCGCCGCCAGGTCCATCGACTCCGAGGTGCTTGTGCCCGATGAATCAGCGCCAGCCGCCGCCGCTGCTCTTGGAGCCGGAGGAACCGGAGCGGCCACTCGGCGCCGAGGAACCACCGCCAGAGCTCCGACCGCCACCGCTGCTCGAGCCGCTGCTGCCACGCCCGCCACCGTTGCTCCAGCCGCCGCCACTGCTCCCGCCGCTGCTGCTGCCGCTGCTGCCGCGCCCGCCACCGTTGCTCCAGCCACCACCGCTGCTGCCGCTGCTCGAGCCGCTGCTGCCGCTGCTCGAGCCGCTGCTGCCGCGTCCGCCACCAGTGTTCCAGCCGCCGCCGCTGCTCCCACGTCCGCCGCTGTTCCCGCGGTCATTGCCACGGTCGTTATCGCGGTCATCGTCCCGGTCGTTGTCGCGGTTTCCGCGGCCGTAACCACCGCCGGAGTTGCCGCCGCCGCTCGGAGGCGTGCCGCCACCGCTGTTCCCGTACCCACCGCCGGAGCTACCACCGCCGCTCGGAGGCGTGCCGCCACCGTTGTTCCCATAACCACCGCCGGAGTTGCCACCACCGCTCGGAGGCGTGCCGCCGCCGTTGTTGCCGTAGCCGCCGCCGCTGTTGCCCCAGCCGCCGCCGTTGTTGCCGCGGTCGTCATCGTCGCGGTCCCGACCGTGGCCGCGTCCCGGACGCGAGCCACCGTTGTTGTCCCGCCCGTAGCCACCGCCGTTGTTGTTGCCCCCGCTGCTGCCCCAGCCACCACCGTTGTCGTTGTAGCGCGAGCCGCCGCGAGGAGGCTGCGTGCCCCAGCCCGTGCCACCCGGAGGCGGACGGTCATTGTCGCGAGGCGTGTAGTTGCGCGTCGTCGTCGGCCGCGAGCCGGGCCGCGTGTAGCTGTAGACCGCGGAGGCCGCGTGGGTCCGGTCGTACACGTAGCCGCGGTTGCGCTCCCAGCGGTACGCCCGACCCGAGGAGGGGTAGTAGTCGTGCGAGTGCCGCCCGTGGTGGTGGCACGCGACGCCCAGCGGATCCAGGTGGAAGTCCCAGTACCAGACCACCGCCGGACCCCGGTAGTAGTACACGTCGTCGGTGTACGTGTAATACGTCGTCGACGGCTGGTAGCCGTGCGAGTGCACGTGGTCATACGGGCACCAGCCACCGCCGTCGTCATCCGGAATGGGGTGGTAGCCCGAGTAGCTGTACTCGACCACCACGGCGCGGCGAGCGGCGGGGCCGTGATAGTGGGCGTAGCAACCCGTTCCCATCATCAGGGCCAGGGGGATGGCGAGTGCGAGCAATCGGCGCATGTGACGAGTCTCCCGCGCGAAGGGCCTCTGCAGCCAGTCCCCCTTCGCGACCACGGAATTCCAGACGCGCAGGCCCCGAGAAAATTCACGCCCCCACGCTTCCCGCCCGCCCGCCACCTGCTTAAGCGCCCCTGTGCCCTGGTGAACACAGGGCTGGCTGGTGTAGGTCCTTCACGCAAGGACGGCGCGAGTCGAGGCAGCCGGGGTGTTCCGGACCCGTCGCGCGAGGAGCAGGGCAATCATGTCGTATTCGGATGACGGAAGGGCGAGGGGCGCGACGTGCCCGCTGCACCCGGATGACCTCGCGCAGCGGACCTGTACGCGCTGCGGCAACTTCATGTGTGACACGTGCAGCGAGCGCGGCACGCAGTCGCACTGTCCCCCCTGTCGCGCCCGCGAGGGCCTGGGCCGGGACTTCCCGTTGGACCGGGACAACTGGTCCTTCAGCCGCCTGTTCGACGTGTGCCTGGACGCGTTCAAGCGCGAGTGGGTGATGCTCAGCGTCGGCGCGCTGCTCGTCTTCGCCGCGTCCATCGGCGGAAACCTCCTGTCCCAGATGTTCTCGTTCATCGGCGCCGCCACCGACAGCGTGGTCGCCATGGTGATGACGACGCTGGTGGGCATCGCGCTCACGTGGGTGATTCAGGGCGCGGTGACGCTGGGCTTCCTGCGCATGGCCATGGACGTGCTCCAGGGCCAGCGCGCGGACCTGGCGCGCGTGTTCTCCCAGTTCTCCAAGCTGGGCACCTACCTGCTCACGATGCTGCTGACGTTCGCGCTGGTGCTGCCGCTCGTGTTCGTCGGCCTGGGCATCCTGGTGGCCATCTTCGTCGCCGGCGCGGGAATCTCCCTGGCCGAGCTGAACTCCCTCTCCGAGTTCGACGGCGCGATGCGGGGCGTGTCGCCCGGTCTCATCGGCTTGATGGTGCTCGTGTCCGCGGTGCTCTACCTGGGCCCGGGCATGTGGCTGATGCTCCCGCTGGTCCTCGTGCAGCCCGCGCTGGCGGACCAGGAGAACCCCACCGCGCTGGAGACCCTGCGCCTGGCCTACACCCACGCCAAGGGCTTCCGGCTCTCCATCCTCGGCGTCCTGGCGCTGGGCGGCTTCATCGTGGCGTTGGGCTTCATCCTGTGCTGCCTGCCCGCGCTGCCCGCCATGGGCCTCTTCCAGCTGCTGCTCGCGGGCCTCTACCTGGCCATCAGCCGCGGCGGACGCCAGGAGCGCTTCGGCTGAAGCCGGAGGACCTGCAGCCCACGGGGCCCGCGCGGCAGGGCGGGCCCCGGTGACGGCTTCGGTGCTTCAGTGCACCAGCCGCTCTGAAGAACCCGAGCGCGGCACGGCCACCCGGCCCATGCAGGCCAGGATGTGCTCGCGGTACTCGGACAGCTCGCGCAGGCCGCACAACATCCAGCGCCCACCGATGACCAGCGTGGGCACGCCGCGCACGCCGCGCCCGGCCGCGTCGCGGTGCTCATCCAGGATGAGCCGGCGCGTCTCCTCGGAGCGGAAGGCGGCGGAGAACTCGTTCATCGCCAGGCCCACGCGCGACGCCAGCTCGAACACCACGTCCGGCCGCGACACGTTGACGCCCTGCTCCAGCGCCGCGCGCTGCATCGCCCGCGCGAGGAACATCCGCGCATTCGGACCCTGCAGCCGCGCGGCCTCCAGCGCCGCCAGCGCCGGCACGCTGCTGCGCGGCGGATCTCCGCCCAGCCACAGGTCCGTGGAGAGCAGTGGCGCGGTGAGGTCCGACTCGCGCTGCGCACGCTGCACTTCTTCCACGAGCCCGCGCTTCTCGCGCTCCGTGGGAAGCACGTCGTGAACGCGCAGAGGGTAGGGCCTCACGCTCCAGCGGACGGCGTCGCCGAACTCCTGGCGCAGTACGTCCAGGCGCAGGTCGGCGAGATAGCACCAGGCACAGAGCACGTCCTGGTAGACGGTAACCTGCAGCGGCTTGTGCAGCGTTTTCATGGGGGGCCGCCAGATTAGAGGCCACGCCGCGCCGCTGCCAACTCCCCATGACAACCGGCCCCTGAAGGCATTCCTGTGTTCCTGTGGAGCATGCAAGGTGCCTGCGGCCCCGGCTGCTCGCCTGCTTCAGGGCATGCGAGCAGTCTCGAACACGTCGTCCACTACTCGCCGGTCATCCGCGGAGCGCTGGCCTTCGCCGCCGCGTAAGCCAGCGCGTGCTCGACGATTTCTCCCGCGATGTCGCGCCCCGTCGCCCTCTCCAACCCCTCGAAACCGGGGCTGGAGTTGATCTCCATCAGCCGGGGACCCGCGTGGCCCTCCAGCATGTCCACGCCCGCCACCTCCAGGCCGATGATGCCCGCGGCCCGCACCGCCGCCTCCGTGTATGCCGCCGGAAGCTCGATTGCCTGCCCCTCTCCGCCGCGGTGGATGTTGGAGCGGAACTCGCCCTTCTTCGCGCGCCGCCGCATCGCCCCCACCACGCGCTGGCCCACCACCAGCGCCCGCACGTCCCGGCCCTCGCTCTCCGCGACGAACTCCTGGAGCACGATTTCCTGACCCAGGTCCCAGAACGTATCCAGGATGGTCTGCACCTCCGGCAGCGTGTGCGCAATCATCACGCCCACGCCCTGGGTGCCCTTGATGAGCTTGATGATGACGGGCAGCCCGCCCACCTCCTCCACCAGCTTCTTCACGTTGCTGCGGTCGTGCGCCATCACCGTGCGCGGGATGTCCAGTCCGGAACGCGACAGGAACTGCAGCGCGCGCAGCTTGTCCCGGCTGCGCGCGATGGAGGTCTGCGGGTTGAGCACCGGCACCCCCATCATCTCGAAGTGGTTCACCACCGCCAGCCCGTACGCGGTGATGGACGCGCCGATGCGCGGCACCACCACGTCCACGCCGCGCATCTCCACACCGCGGTAAGTCATGCGCGGCGTGCCCTGCGCGAGCAGCAGGCAGCAACGCAGCGTGTCCAGCACCAGCGGGCGGTGTCCCCGCTCCCGGATGGCCGCCACCAGGCGTCGGGTGGAGTACAGCGAGCGCTTCCGGGACAGGATGGCCACCGTCTTCTTCACGCGGCCACGACGCGGCGCGGGATGCTCGGGTGCCTTGGACCCAGGCATGGCCGGGGCCTTCTTCTGCTGGATTTTTCGGGGAGACATGGGCGGAGCAATCGAGCGTAGCACGTACCCGCGGACACAGGCGGCTGCGGGGGGCGCGTTTGCTATCCTCCCGTGACAGATGAGCGCGACAGATCCGCATCCCGACGACATCCACACCAGCCCCGGAGATGCCGCCGGGTTAGACCTCGCCCACTCCCCGTTGTTGGGAGAGACGCTCGTGGTGGACCCGCGCACCACGGTGAAGCTCCACAAGTGCCGGCTGGCCGTGACGTCCGGGCCGGACACGGGCCGCTCCGTGGTGAGCGACAAGGAGCGCCTGCGCTGCGGCGCGCACCCGGGCAACGACCTGATTCTGGTGGAGGACCGCACCGCCAGCCGTCACCACTTCGAAATCCAGTTCACCGAGCGCGGCTACCTGCTCGTGGACCTGGGCTCCACCAACGGCACGTTCCTGGACGGGCGCAGGATTGAGCGCGCCTACCTGTCACCGGGCTCGCAGATTCGCGCGGGCTCGTCGGTGCTCACCTTCGCGCCGCTCGACGAGGAGGTCACCGTCGAGCCGGACCGCGACGGCGAGCTGTGCGGCATGGTCGGCCAGAGCATGAAGATGCGCCAGATATTCGGGCTCATCAAGAAGATCGCCCCGCTCGACGTGTCCGTCATCATCCAGGGCGAGACGGGCACCGGCAAGGAGCTCGTCGCCCGCGCCATCCACGAGCTGTCGGGCCGCAACAAGTCCCCCATGGAGGTGCTCGACTGCGGCGCCATTCCGCCCAACCTCATCGAGAGCGAGCTGTTCGGTCACGAGAAGGGCGCCTTCACCGGCGCGGTGAGCGGACGGCCCGGCGCCTTCGAGCGTGCGCACGGCGGCACCATCTTCCTGGACGAGCTGGGCGAATTGCGCCTGGACCTTCAGCCCAAGCTGTTGCGCGTGCTGGAGAACCACGAGGTGCGCCGCGTGGGCGGCAACGACGTCATCGAGGTCAGCTGCCGCGTCATCGCCGCCACCAACCGCGACCTCATGAAGGAGATACAGGCCGGCAACTTCCGCGAGGACCTGTACTTCCGCCTCTCCGTCATCACCATCCAGCTGCCCCCGCTGCGCCAGCGCCGCGACGACATCCCCCTCATCCTCAAGGGGGCCCTCGCCGCCCCCGACGTCGTCCAGAAGCACGGCAAGAAGCGCTTCTCCGCCGAGGCCATGGGCCTGCTCATGGCCTACCCCTGGCCCGGCAACGTCCGCGAGCTCATGAACGTCCTGTCGCATGTCTTGACGTTCAGCGAGGGTGAAGAAATACAGCCCTCGAGCCTTCCTCCGCGCGTGCGGGGTCAGGCGCGGGAGGGCCCGCTGCCGTTCAACGAGCACCTCTCCTTCAAGGACGCCAAGGAGCAGCTGCTGGAGAACTTCGAGCGCGAGTACGTCACCAGCGTGCTCACCCGCTGCGAGGGGAACCTCTCCCGGGCCGCGCGCGAGAGCGGCCTGCACCGGAAGTCCATCGAGCGGCTGGTGAAGAAGTATCAGCTCGACACCAAGGGCATGAAGCCGCGCTGACCCTGGGGGTGTTTCCACCCCGCCCCCGGCGCATGTGACAGACATGAGACATGACGCGCTCGGTCTGTAGCGCCCACTGACAGACATCCCGCCCCCACGGGCAAGTTGACGTATGTCCTCCCGGGGAGAACTCCCGGGAAACTGCGTGCTGCCATGAATTCCTACCCCCGAGGGAATGGTGGCCAGTCAGGACAGGCGATGGTGGAGGCGGCCCTCACGCTTCCATTGGTCGTGTTCTTGTTGCTGGGCACGCTGCAGTTGTTCCTGATGCTGCAGGCGCGCGTGTTGGCGCATTACGCGGCGTTCCAGGCCACCCGTGCGGGCAGCATCGCGCATGGCGAATGCGAGCGGATGACGCATGCGGCCATCCTCGCGTTGATACCTTCGTTCCATTCGTTCCTGGGTCTGTCGAGCGCGACGGACGAGGTGCGGCATGGCGGAGGAGGCGGCGCGCCGGCGAAGCTCGCGGCGGCGTTCGCGGCGCGGCGGGACAACCGCTACCGCGGCGGCCTGGACGGCGTGCACACGGGCAGCATCGTGTGGATCAACCGCGCGCTGGTGGGCGGCGGCATCGACGGGCCGCAGGACCGCGCGTTCGATGATCCAGGCCACTTGAGGCGCCTGGAGGTCCAGCTGGTCTACTGGTACCCGATGCGCATCCCGTTCGCGAACTGGGTGATGTCGCGCATGTTCATGGCGCAGGCGGGCATCGAGGACTACACGGCGGCCAACCCGCTGATGCCCGCGGAGGCGAACGCGAACTGGAACCAGGGGGAGTTCACCTCGCCCATCCAGCTGGCCTCGGACGTCCGCTCGGAGCTCGCCGCGCGCGTGGCCCGCCAGCAGTACGTGTTCCCCATCGAGACCAGCTTCACCATGCGGATGCTGACGCCCGCCAAGCGGCGCCACTTCGCCACCATGGATTGCCCCCGATGACACGCGCCCATTCCCGTGGTCAGACGATGGTGCTGTTCGTGCTGGGCACGCTGCTCATGGTGCTGATGGTGAGCCTGACGCTCTCCTTCTCCATGAAGGTGCGCGAGCGCATCGAATTGCAGACGGTGACGGACGCGGCCGCGTACTCCAACGCCGTGGCCACCGCGCGCACCTTCAACAACATCGCGGTCATCAACCGCGCGCAGATTGGCCACGCGGTGGCGCAGGCGGGCGCCACCAGCCTGGTGAGCTGGGCCAGCCTCTACCGCGCGCAGCTCAACGCCGCGAACACGGGCTTCGGCATCGGCAAGAAGCCCTACCAGCTGGCCCAGGCCACCGGCTGTCCCTGCGCGCCCAAGAGCTCCTGGTGCCGGCAGAAGTGCCGCTGCGGCAGGAAGGGCGTGTCGGACCTGAGCATGCTCCAGATGCAGCTGCGCATCGAGCAGGCCCGCGTGGAGGCCGTGTTCCAGTCCATGGAGCCCATGGTCAACCTGCAGATGCTGTCGCACCAGATTGCCCAGGGCGTCTTCTACGCGGCCCAGCAGCAGAACTACCAGGAGCTGCGCGACGCGGTGGACGACCAGGCCTTCGCCAACCGCATCCTCGGCAACGTGGTGGGCCGTGGGCGCAACCCCCAGGACGCCGCCTGGCGCGTGCCGGACGTGGGCAACGTCAACGAGAACGAGCTCTCCGGCGGCGTCGCCTGCACGGGCGATGGCGCCGTCTGTGATTTGCCGCTCACCGTCGCGCACGCCGTCAACGCGGCCATGGGCAGCCGCGGCTTCCACTTCGTCACCCACCGGCAGTGGCGGCTGGGCGACTACACCGCGCACCAGGCCAACCTGGACTTCGTCATCTGGTTCCCCGACGAGGTGGTGGTGCTGCCGGACACCAACGGCACCACCTACTTCGGCAAGCCGGGCCGGAAGATGCCGCTGCTCCCTCCGTACGCGCCGGCGCTCACGGGCGACGACACGGGCCGCATCGGCTGGATGTACGACCACCTGCTGCACGGCGGCAACCCGGTGGCCTGTCCCGCGAGCGTCGCGGGGGTGCAGTCCACCAAGGCCTCGCTGGTGACGTCCGGCGGCATCATGCCGCGCCCCGAGCACACCTGGACGGGAGGCAGGGACCCGGGCGGCCCGTTCAACCACATGCTGGTGCCGTGTCTGGGCGGGCCCTCGTCGTGCCCCGGCATCTGGCCGCCGTTCCTCGACTACAACGTCGTGCGCGTCAACAACGACGACAACAACTACGGGCAGCCGAAGAACTTCGCCGTCGTGCAGCGCGACCTGATGGCACGCAGGCTGGACCCGTGGGACCTGTCCTTCCGCTACCGCTTCGAGTCGGGCGGTGGGGGCAACGTGTATGACGCCCGCAGCTTCAACCTGGCGGACGGCACGCCCAACAACACGCAGACGGCGCTGTCCACGGGCATCGCCTACTACCACCGCGGGCAGAGCCTGGGCTTCCACCACTGGAGCGAGCCGCCCAACCTGCTCAACCCCTACTGGCGCGCCACGCTCGTGGGCGCGGACGTGGATGAGGACGGGGTGGGGGACGCCATCGACACGCTGGGGCTGAGCGCGCCCGTCGCGGCACAGACCTTCCGCGAGCTGCGCAACGCGGGCTTCAAGGGGCTCCAGAGATGAACGCTCGTCACGCACGTCGCTCGAAGTCCCGCGCGGCCCGGGGGCAGGCCCTGCTGGAGGCCGCCATCGGCGTCACGCTCTTCGTCACCATCGTCGCCTTCGGCATCCACTTCGCGGAGGTGGGCTTCCTGTCGCTGAAGGTGCAGGAGGCCGCGGTCTCCGCGCTGTGGGACGGCACGCACGGGCAGATGCACCACATCCCCGTCACGTACACGCAGGCGGGCAGCTCCATGCGGGACGCGGCCGCGAGCGCGCAGGAGCGCTACGCGGACTTCAAGGGCCTGTCCTCCACGCCTGGCGGGGGCCGCGTCACCATGGCCTTCACCCGCGGCACCGGCATGCAGGTGAGCTGCGGCATGGACGCGGGCGTGGGCTGGGCGGGCGCCATCGCCACGCGTCTGGTCTACCGGGACAACGGCGGCACCGCGTGTGGTGCCTCGGCCACGTTGAGCGCGTGGCGCTTCCCCCGCTCGTTCCTGGACGGGCCCGATGACGGCGCGCTGTACCAGAAGCAGAACCTGGACGACTCGCTCGCCAACCTGCAGGTCTGCGCGGTGGGGCGCGCGGTGGGCGGTGCGTGCCAGGGCCGCTTCTCCATGCTCGTGGACGACTGGGGGCTCGCGGGCGCGCTGGAGTCCGCCACGTGCAACATCCTCATGCAGGACCAGCTCATCCCCTGCACCAACGTGCCCTTCCACGCGGCGGCGTGGTCCACGTACGCGCCCACGACGCTGCCCATCCAGGCGTCCGCGAGCAACCTGGCGGAGGCCACGCTGTTCTGGAACCCGCTGCCGCCGACGGCGCTCGCCATGGTGGGCCTGGGCATGAAGGAGCACACCTTCTGGATGAGCGCCGCGGGTGAGGACGTCGTCAACTTCGTCCAGACGCCCCCGCCCATGGACCCCATCTCCCGCTTCTGGCCCACCACGCCCGGCTCCTACATCGGGCTCACCACGTTCCCGTACAGCCTGGCGCACGCGCAGCGCTTCGGCAACGGCGCCTGCTTCCTCGGAAGGGATTGTGATTGAGATGACGCGAGGACTCCTCTCCTGGACCCGGGGTACCTTCCTCCTCGTCGCCGTGCTGACGGCCGGCCTGGCGCGGGCGGATGGCAGTCAGTGCAGCGCCGATTGCGTCACCAAGTCGGACGCGATGATGCGCTCGTGCATCGACAAGTGTCCCCCGCCCCCGGACGACCCGACCCGGCCCGGGCCCTTCCAGTCCTGCATGTCGCGCTGCCAGGAAAAGCAGGAGAAGAAGTTCGCGGAGTGCTCGGAGCGCTGCGTGGACCCGGAGGGAATCGAGACACCGCGCAAGGGCAAGAGCGGGCGCGTGCGCTAATCGGAGCGAGTGATGACCCACGCGAAGAGCTGGCTGCGATGCGCGGTGATGGGAGTGATGCTTGCGTCCGGTGTCGCGGCCGCGCAGCGCACGCCGTTCAAGTGGGAGGTGCCCGGCGTGGTGGGCGTGGTGGACGTCTCCGCGCCGGTCATCGCCAGCGGCATCCCGGTGAAGATGACGGCGGTGCGCAGCAAGGAGCGGCCGGAGGTCATCCTGCGCTCGCTCGTGGACCGCTTCCTCGTCTGGGGGCTGCACGTGCCCGCGGCCTCGCGCCAGCCGCAACTGCTGCGTGAGCCGATGATCACCGCGCTCGATACGCGCGAGTTCATCTCGTACACGGCCATCGTCCAGCCCAACCCGGACGGCACGACGACGGTGTTCCTGGGACAGGCGGACCTGTCCAAGGCGCCGCGCGTCCAGTCCAGCGTGGCCCCGGTGTACCCGGGCGGCTCGGGGCTGTTGCAGTCGGAGATGGAGGGAGCGCGCACGCTCGTGTACTCGGCGAGCGCCAGGGCGTTGGACGTGGAGGTCTACTACCGCAACGAGCTTTCGCAGGCGGGCTTCGAGGAGGTGGAGCCGATGCTCTTCCGCTCCTCGCAGGACGAGCTTCATGTCCGGGTGACGCCGGCCAAGGAGGGCAAGGTGTCCGTCGTCGTCGTGCGACGGGGCGTCGCGCCCGAGGAGGCGCCGAAGCCGGCCGGTGATTGAAAGCGCCGCACCGAGCGTGTTACGGGCGCTGTCGACATGAGCGACGCGCCCTCCCAGGACAAGGACTTCAAGGACACCGTCAACCTGCCGCGCACGGACTTCCCGATGAAGGGGAACCTGGCGCAGCTCGAGCCGAGGATGCTCGGCTGGTGGGCGGAGCGGGGCATCTGGGGGAAGCTCCTGGAGAAGAACGCGGCCGGTGAGCCCTTCGTGCTTCCTGACGGTCCGCCGTACGCCAACGGCCACCTGCACGCGGGCCACGCGCTCAACAAGGTCCTCAAGGACATTGTCGTGAAGTACCGCAACCTGGTGGGTCGCCACTGCGACTTCATCCCGGGTTGGGACACGCACGGTCTGCCGATTGAGCAGGCGGTGGAGAAGCGGCTGAAGGACAAGAAGGTGGACAAGCGCACCCTGTCGCGCGACGCCTTCCTGGAGCTGTGCCGCGCGTACGCACTGGAGTTCATCGACATCCAGAAGACGGAGTTCCAGCGGCTGGGGGTGTTCGGCTCGTGGGAGGCGCCGTACAAGACGCTCGACTTCTCCTACGAGGCGCAGGAAATCAGGGAGCTGGCCGGCTTCGCGCGCCGGGGCATGCTCTACCGCCGCAAGAAGCCGGTGTACTGGTGCCTCCAGGACCAGACGGCGCTGGCCGAGGCGGAGGTGGAGTACGAGGAGCACGAGTCCCCGTCCGTCTACGTGGCCTTCCCCGCCGGCCCCGAGCTGGCGGAGCGGGTGCCCTCGCTGAAGGGCAAGGCGGTCGACTTCGCCATCTGGACGACGACGCCGTGGACGCTGCCGGCCAACCTGGCCATCGCCGTCAACCCGGAGCTGGAGTACGTGTTCTACCAGCTGGGCGCGCGCGTCATCTGCGTGGCCAAGGACCTGCTGCCCAAGGTGCTGGCGGAGGTGAAGTCGGACGAGCTGGCGGTGAAGCACGTGGAGCTGCCGGGCGGTGAGGTCTCCGCGGCGGCGCTGGTGGACCCCGCGCGCATCCTCGCGTACGCGCGCGGCGAGGAGCTGGAGCACCTGACGTACCAGCACCCGTTCTACGAGCGGCGCGGGCGCATCCTGCTGGGTGAGCACGTCACGTTGGACGCGGGTACGGGCCTGGTGCACACGGCGCCGGGGCACGGCCAGGAGGACTACGAGGTCGGCCTGCGCTACGGCCTGGACATCTACAACCCGGTGCGTCCGGACGGCCGCTACGACGACACGGTGGGCCCGGCGCTCGCGGGCAAGCGCGTGTTCGAGGCGAACCCGCTGGTCATCGCGGTGCTGGTGGAGAAGGGCGCGCTGCTCAACGACGCGAAGGACACGGTGGCGCACAGCTATCCGCACTGCTGGCGCTGCCACAACCCCATCATCCTGAGCGCCACGTATCAGTGGTTCATCCCGATGGACGCGCCCTTCCACGGGGAGAAGACGTTCCGCCAGGAGGTGCTGGCGGAGGTGGACAAGGTGAGGTGGGTGCCCTCGTGGGGGCACAGCCGCATCCGGGGCATGCTGGAGACGCGGCCGGACTGGACCATCAGCCGTCAGCGCACGTGGGGCGTGCCCATCTGCATCGCGTACTGCGAGGGCTGTGACGAGGCGCTCGTGTCGCCGGAGCTGATGGAGAAGGTGGCCCAGGCGGTGG
Source organism: Myxococcus sp. MISCRS1 (assembly GCF_026626605.1). Lineage (NCBI taxonomy): Bacteria > Pseudomonadati > Myxococcota > Myxococcia > Myxococcales > Myxococcaceae > Myxococcus > Myxococcus sp. MISCRS1. The sequence goes on along the minus strand of NZ_JAPNKB010000001.1, from coordinate 4,858,318 downwards.
AGAAGGAGGGCGCGGGCGTGTGGTACCGCACGCCGGTGAAGGACTTCCTGCCGGAGGGCTTCGCGTGTCCGCGCTGCGGCAAGGGTGAGTTCCGTCGCGAGACGGACATCCTCGACGTGTGGTTCGACTCGGCGTGCATGTTCTCCGCGGTGCTGGAGCGCAGGCAACGGCTGCCCGCGGACCTGTTCCTCGAGGGGAGTGACCAGCACCGTGGCTGGTTCCACTCGTCCATGCTGGTGTCGGTGGGGACGAGAGACCGCTCGCCCTACAAGGCCTGCCTCACGCACGGCTTCGTGGTGGACGGCAAGGGCGAGAAGATGTCGAAGAGCCTGGGCAACGTGGTGGCCCCGGAGAAGATCATCAACCAGTACGGCGCGGAGGTGCTGCGCCTGTGGGTGGCGGCGAGCGACTACCGCAACGACGTGCGCCTGTCGGACCAGATTCTCAAGGGCCTGTCGGAGGGCTACCGGAAGATTCGCAACACGGTCCGCTACGCGCTGAGCAACCTGTACGACTTCGACCCGGCGAAGGACGCGGTGCCGTACGCGCAGCTGTCGCCCCTGGACCAGTGGGCACTGGGGCGGCTGGCCGAGGTCGTGGCCCGGGTGAAGCAGGCGTACGAGGACTACGAGTTCCACCTCGTCTACGCGACGGTGGTGGACTTCTGCGCCGGTGACTTGTCGGCGGTGTACTTCGACATCCTGAAGGACCGGCTCTACACGTGGCGCAAGGACGGGACGCCCCGGCGGGGCGCGCAGACGGTGTTGCATGAGGTGGCGTCCGTGCTGCTGCGGCTGCTCGCGCCGGTGATGAGCTTCACGGCCGAGGAGGCCTGGGGTTTCCTGCCGGGCAAGTCGACGGAGAGCGTGTTCCTGGCGGGCTTCCCGGAGCCGGGGACGAAGCTGTCGCCGGAGCTGGCGGAGCGCTACGCGAAGCTGTTCGCGGTGCGCGAGGCGGTGCAGGGCGTGCTGGAGGCGGCACGGCGCGAGAAGCGCATCGGCGCGTCGCTGGAGGCGCGCGTGTTGCTGATGGCGTCCGCGTCCGTGCGTGACTTCCTGATGCAGCACCTGGACGAGCTGCCCGGGCTCTTCATCACCAGCCAGGTGGAGGTGGTGGACGCGGAGGGCATCGATGCGGCGGTGCTGGACGTGACGCGGGTGTTCGGCGACGGCGCGAAGCTCCTGGCCGAGGTGAAGCCCGCCGCGGGCCACAAGTGCCCGCGCTGCTGGACGTACTCGGAGGCGGTGGGGCAGGGCGGCGACGTGTGCCTCAAGTGCCGCGAGGCGCTGGCGGCGTGAGCGCCGGATGCCCGGTGGGCTCGCGCCAGTCCCAAGCGGACGGCGCGGGCTCTGGGGCGCGCTGAGATGAAACGGGCCCGCGCTTCCGTGAGGAGACGCGGGCCCGGATGTTTCAGGTGGTGTGTCGAACGCCTACGGAGGCGGAGGCGTGGTCGTGCACTCGGCGACAGGGGCCTGGGTCGCCCGGACCGAGTCACAGTCCAGCAGGGAGGCGAGGCCCGTGAGCGGCTCCACCATCAGCAGGCTGCGCGGGCGGCCCGACTTCGCCGAGAAGTTGAGCTGGAGGTTGCCCGGCGCCGCCGCGGTGAGCGCCGCGGTGTTGTCGAGCTGACCGCGCATACAGGTCAGGTTGCTGACGGCCCGGCCCGAGCCCGGCAGGTAGCAGAGCCCATGGACTGGCGTGGCGTTCATGGAGTCCGGGATGACGACGTCCGGGCCCGTCTCGGAACAGCACTCCGGGCTGGCGCGGCACGTGGTGCCGGTGCAGGCATCCTTGGGGCAGGTGTTGTTGTCGAAGTCGTTGTCACACGTCAGCCGCTCCCAACGGGCCACCCGCTTGCGGGTTCCATCGGGCAGCAGCACGTTGTTCTCCACCACGATGCGGACCGGCTGGTTGGTGGCGATGGCCCGCTGACGCGCGCGCAGCGCCGACGACCACAGCTCGCGGGTCGCCGTCGCCTCTCGCTGGCCATCCAGCGGCTTGCTGATGCCCACCACCGCCAGGGTCACCATCATCCCGACGACGGCGATGGCGATCATCAACTCCAACAGCGTCATTCCTCGCGTGCGCATCATCCTCAAGGCCCCGGAGCGGGCTGCAGGCCCGCCGACACGAAGTTCCGGGGAGACACCCGGAGGGTATAGGTCCGGCGCCTGAAGCCGTCCTGGGGGAAGCCGTCCTCATCCGGGATGTTGATCTTCGCCGGGTCCACCACCGTGCGGTCCGAGCGCGGCGTCCGGATGACCAGGTCGATCTCCACCTCGCGAATCCGTCGGCGAAGCAGGTTGCGAAGGTCGGCTTCGTTGGTGGGCGCAGCCTCGATGGGCGCCACCACGTTCACCGCGCATTCCGCATTGCCAGTCGTGCACTGGTCGATGGGCGGGCGAACCCCTTCCTCGGGGTACCACCGGTAGGCGAGGGCCGGCTGGGTCAGGTCGATGACCGCGAATCGAACCTGCATCCGCTCCACGTCCCGGCTCACCACGGCCCAGTTGGCCGCGCCCGGAGCCAGGTACTCCAGCGCCGGGTGGCCGCCCCTCCAGTTCACGCGATACGCCGCGCTGACGGTGCGCATGACGTTCCACCCGGAATCGGTGAACATGCCCACATCACTCGTGCAGGGCCCACTGGTGGTCGCGGCGGCGCCATGGCCTGGAGAGGCCTCGATGACGGAGTCACCGGTGCGGACGTTGGTCACCCGGAAGTGGCATGCGAGCGCACCAGCCGTCGGGTTCGCGACGAGCGCGGGGGTCGGCTGGCCCGAGGTGGGCTGCAGGCGCGTGTGGGGGGCCGGGGCGGTGCACAGGATGTTCCCCGACTTGACGGATGTAATGTTGGGTCTGCCGGGGGCCGCGAATGCGTCACATCGCTCCATCGTCACCATCGTCCGCGGGTCACCCCAGTAGAGCTGCAACACATCGGACGTCATGTCGGCGTAGGGCGTGCCCGCGGGAGGCAGCGCGAAGGTCGCGTCCGCGGCGAACGGCGGGGTGGCCGTCGCCATGTCCAGTGCGGTCCAGCTCTGGATGGCATAGCGCTGGTCGCCTTCCGAGAACTGGATGGGGGAGTTGCCCATGCCGATTCCCGCGCGCTGCACGTCCAGGGTGAGCAGGTCCTTCACCGCCCGCCCCGTCACCTGCGCCACCATCGTCTGTTCCTCGGTGAGGGCACGCCGCTGCACCTGCATGCCCGCGACCAACCCGATGCCGAGCACGATGACGCCCAGCGCGCTGGCGATCATCACCTCCAGCAGCGTGAAGCCGCCCACGCGACGAAGGGTCTTCCTCATGGCGCCATCCGGGTCTGCATCACCACCACCTGGCGGCCCTGCCGGCCCCGCTCCAACCAGCTCACCGAGACGCGGACGTTGGCCACGTTCCCGGCAAGTCCCCCGCCCAACTGCCGGGTGACGGCCGGCAGCCCCGCCGCGCCGTTCTCGATGGAGCCCGGAAGGCCCACACTGGGACTGTCGATGTCCACCGCCACCTCGTACTCACGCGCGACCACGCCCGCGGCGGGCGCGACGGTCCGCAGCTCTCCTGCCGCCGTCTGCCACACCGTGGTGCGCCGATTGTCCCACGGTGCCAGGTTGGCGCAGGGCGGGGTGGCCGCGCAGCCCTCGGACATGATGGTCTCGAGCGTGCGCTCGGCGATGAGCTGGGCCTGCGTGGCGGTGAGGGTGCGCCGGTTGGACGCGCTGATCTGCGTCACCAGCATCATCACCGCCGCGATGCCCACGAGCATCACGGCCATGGTGGCCAACACCTCCAGGAGCGTGACGCCCCTGGAGGCCTGCAACCGCGACGACTTCATCGAGGCAGTCTCCCGTCCGGAATCGGGTCGTAGATGAGCACTCGCGAGCGGGTCTCTCCCGAGTTCGCCGCCCCATTGTTCCACTTGTTCTTCTCACCCACCAGCAGGGGCTGTCCCGTGGCGGGCAGGATGAAGACGTGCTCGTCGTGCACCACCGGCGCGCTGGTGCCGTGGCCCACCAGGATGGAGCTCGTCATCGTCGTCTTGCCCGCCCCATCCGGCGCCTGGTTCGCCGTGTAGAACCGGCCGCTCGTGGTCTCGCTCAGGTTGCAGACGTCCGCGGCCGCGCCCACCGCGGTGGTGGTGAACACCTTGTCCCCGCTGAGCGACACGCCGCCCCACACCGCCTGGCCCGGGTCGAGCGGCTGCACCCACAAGGGGTCGAGCAGCGCGCAGGGCTTGGAGCCGTCCGGGTTCGGGTCCTCGAAGGCCATCAGGTGGTAGCGGTAGTCCTCCTTGTTCGGGGGGCCATCGCCAATCTCGTCCGGGTTGTCACCCGTGCCGAAATAGATGCGCACCACGGGCTTGGCCGTGTCGCGCAGCACCTTCACCGCGAGGTTGGAGTGGATCTGCTGGAAGTGGGCCGTCCCCGCCGGGTTCGAGGCCGCGTCCGTGTGGGTCGAGGCCGCGACCGGCGCGCTCGCCACGCGGCAGGTCCGCACCTGCCGGCCATACGTCCGGGTGGAGTCCACCGAGTCCAGGTTGATGCGGTAGACGCTGCCGGCCGTGGTGGGCACGTACATGACGTCGTAGTGACCATCGCGGTTGAGGTCCAGCATGGCGGTCGCACCCGCGATGCCGGAGCCCTCGTCGAGCGTGATGACGCCCGCGTGGGCGCCCTTGCCGGTGCCCCGCTGCAGCGGCTTGCCCGTCTTCATGTCCAGCAGGTAGAGCGTGCCGGCGCGCCCGGCCGTGGGCTTGAAGTCCGTGCCGATGATGGCCGCCCAGGTGCCGGTCGTGTCGCCGGAGCCCCACTGGATGCGCGTGACGGACGCCGGGTGACGTGAGCCGGTCTGGTCCGGCAGCAGCACGTCATCGTCGTCGTCGGCCTCGTCCGTGAACGCGTCCAGCAGGGCGTCGTTCTTCAGGTTGTACTCCCACAGCGGCATCGGGTAGTCGGCGCGCGTCGCGGCCGGGTCCGTGCTGGGGTGGGTGACGTCGAGCGCGAAGATGATGGGGCTGCCCTTGCCCGTGGCCGACACGAGCGTCGTGCGGGCGCCCTTCAGCGGCCGCTGCAGGGCGGTGGTGGCCGTGGCGGGCGTCCACGCCTCGCCGAGCCCGCCGAAGTCCACATTGGCCAGCGTGGGCGAGGCATCCATCGTCGGCTTGGGCTTGGTCCCCGAGCCCGCGTACTTCACGTAGTGGTAGACGTAGTCCTTCAGCAGCCCGCCGGGCATGTACGCGAACAGCTCCTTGCCCGTGCCGTACTGCCGCGGCGCGATGGGCTTGGCGCAGGTGGAGCCCGAGTGCAGGAAGTAGCCGCGCAGCATGATGTCGTCGGAGCACTCGTCCTTCCCGTTGAGCCGGAAGGCGCCCGAGTCGAAGGCGTGCAGCACGCCCGTCATCGTGCCCACGTAGGCCACCGTCGGACGCTCGGAGAGCTTGGACATGAAGTTGCGGCGGTAGACGTCGCGCTCGGCCGGCAGGGCGTTCATCGCCCAGTTGTCGAGGTAGGGAGGCACGGCCACGGCCACGGTGGACAGGTTGATGCCGCCCATGGCCCACGGGCGCTTCACGTTCGTCGCCCCGGGCAGCTGATGGTCCTCCCAGCCGTAGAGCCACTCGCGGAAGACGTTCCGGTCGTTGAAGCCCTCGGTGATTCGCGCGGCGGGGGCCATGGTGGGCGTGCCGCACTTGCCGTCGCTGTTCATGTCGAAGATCTTCTTGCCGGCATCGAGCTGGTTGCACAGCGAGTCGGGGAACGCGACGCTGTTCGCGTTGTCCATGTCATCTTTGAGCGTGATGCGGCTCTGGTCCGGCTTCATCGTGTAGATGGTGCGGTTGAGCGGATCCTCGTTGCGCAGGGTCATGGCCATCACCCGGCCACCGTCCCAGCGCTCGACGACATTGGTCAGGTTCGTGTTCTCGGGGTCATAGAGCGAGCGGAAGTACAGCCGGCCTCGCAGCGAGTAGTCCTTGCGCCCGTCGTACAGCCGGGTGGAGGCCTCGGGCATGCCCACGCCGGGCCAGTTCTTGCCCCAGGCGCTGCCGGGCGTCTCGTTCACACCCCAGAGGATGGCGTTGCCCACCGTGGAGGGCGACGAGCGGGAGTAGCTGCCCGAGCGCACGGCCTGGTAGCCCACGTTGACGTTGTCGACCACGGGGACGCAGCGGTCGTCCGGGCTGGTGATGTCCACCTTCCAGCACAGCTGCGAGCCGGTGAAGCCCATCTCCAGCAGGTCCAGCTCCTTCACGTTCGGGTTGCCCGTGTCGAACTGCACCGGAATCCAGGTGCGGTTGGGGTTGGGCTTCTTCACGTAAACGCCACCCTGGAACTCGAAGGTGTGGCAGTCCACCGCCACCGAGTAGGTGATGGTCGGCGGCGCGCGACCCGGAACCGAGCAGGCCCCCGGCGTCTCCTCGGTCCAGCAGGGCGGGGACGAGCACATGTGGGCGGCGGCGGGCGCGACGTCGTCGTAGCGTGTGAAGCGCACCTTGGTGATGACGAAGTCCTCCGCGTCGCTCAGGTCGATGTCGTTGGACAGGCTGGCGGAGCGGAAGGTGCCGCCGTTCACCTTGTTGATGACGAACACCACGTCGTTGAAGTCGCGGTCACCGCCACCCGGGAGGTCCTCGAAGCCGAGAATCCAGCGGAAGGGGTCCGTGGACGGCGCGCCCACGATGACGTGGGGCATGGCATTGCGCACGCCGCCGGGCCGGTTGATCGTCGCGGCCTCCTTGGGCATGACCAGGTTGCCGTACGTCGCCTCGTTCTTCAGCCGGAAGAGCGTGTCGTCGTCGAGCCAGCCGCACAGCTTCGTGTTGCTGGTGCCGGCCACCACGCACTGGTTGGAGGCCGTCCCCTGGGGATTGTCGGCGCTGCAGTTGTCCTGGTACGGGCAGCCGATGTTGCGCTCAGCCACGAGCGCGGCGGAGCTCGAGTTCTGGTCCAGGTTCCAGGCGGACTTGGAGAAGAACACGTTGATGGGGGTCTGCAGGTGCAGCAGGCACTTGCCCGCGCTGTCCTGCTTCAAGCACGGATAGACGGTGCCCTCGTTCGGGCCGTGGTTGGAGCTGTAGTAGACGATGAGGAAGAACACGATCTCCCGGTTGCCCTGGATGGTGCCCAGGTCCACCGTGCGGTCGCCGAGGTCGATCTTGTCCGCGGGGTCCGGCGCGGGCAGCGGAACGCCCCGGTTGTCATACGTGCTGACGTTGTAGTCGGGGACCGCGTCGTAGTCGTCCGACATGTCCTTGACGGGGGTCATGCTGAGGAAGGTCGTCTTGTCGCTGTCGTCGTCCGCGAGCAGGAACACCATCTGCCCGATGCCCTTGCCGCCGTTCTTGTCGTCCGCGGGCTCGAGCAGGTTGGGGATGCGCGGGAAAAGACCCTTGTCGGAATAGTCATCGGTGGCGGCCGTGCCACTGCTCTGGGACGTGCCGACGATGTCCGTGTCGATGTGCGTGGAGCCGCCGCCTGGGCGGGCATCCGCGAGGCCAGCGCCGCCGGTGACGCGGCGCCAGGTGTTCGCGCAGCTCGCCTTCATCGCGATGGCAGGCTGAGAGTACGACTCCCCGTCGGAGGTGAAGACAGAGCTCGCGCAGCGGCGGTCGGCCGGGTCTCCGATGAAGTCCCGCTTCTTGGGGCCCGACTGGGGCGCGATGTTGAAGAGGTCCTCGTGCAGGTCGAGGACTCCGTTGCCGTTCGAGTCGATCAGGTCTCCGTCCGCGTTCAGGTACTTCGCGGCCTGGTCCAGGTACATGTAGCCCAGCGCGTGCGAGGCGCCTGCGGACTCGAACACGTAGCTGATGGTGACGCGCTGGTCGTACGGGAAGACGATCTTCTCGGGGTTGAGCTTCTCGGGCGGCAGCAACTGGATGTCGGCGTCGCCGCTGCGTCCGGTGGGGACGAGCTTCAGCTCCTTGGGGAAGGTCATCTGGCCCAGGTCGTTCTCGGCGTTGCCGAAGCCGGGCTGCTTGTCCTGCGCCAGGTTGTCCTTGCAGAGCTGGGCCAGACCGTCATCGGCGAGCGCGGCGGGCGTGGCCAGCAGGAGGAGCGTCGAGAGTGCTCGGTGGAGGGCTTTCATCGGGACTTCCCCTGGGCCGGCTTGTAGGTCTGGATGCCGTCGGTCCGCTGCTGCGCGCGGCGGGTCTCGAGGTCTTTCTGGAGCTGCTCACGCAGCCGTACGTCCTGAGGCGGCGACGGCGGGCGGGAGCTGGTCTTGAGGTAGGCCAGCAGCGCGTCCATCTCCGTCGGGGACATCCCCCGCGTGTCGCAGCGGGTGTCGTCCTTGACGCGATGGGGGTTGGCAATCCAGGTGCGCAGCTCCGCGCTGGGCGTCTGGCGCACCTTGCTGGTGAGCTCCACCCGCTTCTCACCCGCGGGACGTTGCTGCTGCTTCAGGTGCGCGCCCCCCGACTTCTTGAGGGTCGCGGCCGAGGGCTGTGGCGTGAGGGTGTGGCAGCCGACACAGGCCTTCTGGAAGATGCGCTCTCCTTCAGGAGTCGCCGTGGCGAATCCTGGCAGGAGCAACAACGCGAGAAGCAAAGGGCGTTTCATGGATGACTCGCGGGACGGCGAGGAGTTCGTCAGGGAGGCGTGTTGTTGGGGAGCGTTTCGATCTGCGTGGTGTCGGGCGCGTTCTGCTCCCGCGAATTGTTGTAGTTGTTGTCAGAGCCGCAGCCGGCCATGTTGCAGCCGGGGCCGTAGGCCACCGCGCCGCTCTGGTTGGCGATGAGGGCCTGGACGACGGAGCGCGTGGGGCGGCCGTCGCGGCTCAGCACCTCGCCCACCGCGGCCACCCAGATGAGGCCGTTGCCGTCGGACGTGGGGTTCGAGTCGATGTCGTCGCGAACGAACACGCGGTAGCGCACGTTGTTCTGCTCCGGGTAGTCCGCGTAGGCGACGTTGTCCGCCCCCTGCTTCTCATGGGCGGGCATGTCGTTCGGCGTCAGCCGCAGGTAGTTCCACGGGTCGCCGGGGCTGGCGGGCAGCAGCTCGTACCAGGGGGGATTGGCGCCCGCGAGCCCCAGCTCCGTCACCTCGGCGCCCGAGTTGATGATCGTCGTCAGCGTGTTCTCGTAGGTGGTGGCGTCGAGCGCCGTGCGCAGCCGGATGGCCTCGCGACCCTCGGCCAGCCCCGCCTCCGCGGCGAAGAACGCCTCCTTCTGCCGGCGCGCGTCCGCCTGGGTGTCCGCCTCGCGGCCCACCACCCGGTAGCTCAGCATCACCGCCATCGTCACCACGAGCACGACGCCCAGCGCGACGAGCAGCGTGAAGCCTCCATTCGCTCGGGTTCGGGCCAGGTCTCGGTGCGTCATCGTCGCGGCTCCTCTGCGCTCCCCCCGTGCGGGAAGGCTGGAAGTGTCGCGAACTCAGCAACTCACGTGCCCGCAAGGGCATACCCGCAACCCACTGAAATCGTTTCGGTGCGGGCTTTCACCCTGGCGTCGCGGGTCATTGGTGACCTCGCAAAAAGTGCGAGGTGCGACTCTTTGCGAGGTGCGGGCTTCAGCTCTCGAGCTCCAGAGCGCGCAGCCGGTCGATCAACGCCTGCATGCGCTCCTGGTGTGTGCCGGGCCAGAACACGCGGCGACAGTCGTTGCACTGCTGGAAGTGGGTGTACCTGCGCGCCACGTCCGGGGGGACGCGATGGGTCACCTCGTGGGGTTGGGCGGGACTCAGGAGCGCGTTGCAGGCGATGCACCGGGAAAACGGCTTCATCCGGGAGCTGAGCCCATAGCGCCGCACCACCTCGACCAGCTGCTCGGCGGGGTCCGTGGCGCGAGGGAAGTAGCCGAGGACGACCTCGCCCCGCTTGAGCACGCCGAGGTCCCGGGTCAGCAGGACGCGCTCTTCGGTGCTCGAGATTCGGGCCAGCTCGGGGTCGTCGAAGTCGTTGCGCCACAGGGTGTCGAAGCCGAGCATCCGCAGGAAACCCGACAGCCGCCCCAGTCCCACGTCGAGCACGAAGCGCGGCATGCCCTCGACGTGCCCGAGCGCCGGGAAGGCCTCGATGTGGGCTCCGGGCGTCACCCGATGCGCGAGCGCCACCGGGGCGCCGTCGACGAGCACCTTGTCCAGCTCGGGATGCGGCGGGCCGAGTGACTCGATGAGGTCTTTGAGCGACGGCGAGCCCTGGGGCGCCACCTGCAGCTGCGTGCCCCGCTTCTCCGGCGCGACGAAGTCGTTCAGCCTTCCATGAAGTCGGACGGTCACCACGGTGGGTTGCTCCCGGTTGCGTGACGAGGAGGACTCGGACCCTGGCCCGTGGGACGCCCCCGCTCGCGATTTTCACCGCTGTAAATGTACGATTTGGCGGTACGTAGCGGGACTGCGGGCTTGGCGCACTTCTATACTCCGCGCCCCGTCGGGCCGTCGTCGTCGGCCCGGACCATCTCTCGAATCGTCTCCACGGAAGCAGGCAGAGCGAATGAAGAAGACCCTTTCCTATCTGGCGTGCGCGGTGGTCTCGCTCACGGTTTTCGCTCTGGCGTGTGGGGATTCTTCGGATCCGAAGACACCGCTTCCGTTGCCGGATGGCGGCGTGATGTGGGCCGAGTGCAATCCCCAGCAGGATGGCGGCGGCTGTGGTGCGGGTGAGGAGTGCCGCTTCGTCCCGTTCTACGACCGGTCCATCTGTGTCCGGCCGTGTGATGAGCAGGGTGCCTGTGGTCAGGCCGAGGCGGCGTGCTGTCCCACCGGCGAGGCGCGTGACGGAGGCGACGCCACCTTCTGTCTGCCGACCGAGGTGTGCGAGGCCACTCCGGACGCGGGTGCGGGCGATGCGGGCGCGGACGCGGATGGCGGCTCGCTGACGGACGACGGCGGGACGCTCGAGGACGCGGGACCGGGCACCGAGACCGACGCGGGCACGACGGACGCGGGCGGCCCCGTCATCGTGGACGACGCGGGCACGACGACGGACGCGGGTGGGCCGGTCATCGTGGACGACGCGGGCACGACGACCGATGCGGGCACGCCGACGGACGCCGGTGGCCCCGTCATCGTGGACGACGCGGGGACGACGATTGACGCGGGTCCCGGCACGACGGACGACGCGGGCTCTCCGGTCGACGCGGGTCCCGGCACGCCGGACGACGCGGGGACGACGATTGACGCGGGTTCCCCCGCCGACGCGGGCACGGACGCCGGCACGCCCATCGATGCGGGCACGGACGCGGGCTCCCCCGTGGACGCGGGCACGCCGGACGCGGGCTCGTCGACGGACGCCGGGACGCCGACGGACGGTGGGCCCGGGCCGGGCAGCTACACGAACATCCGCATCATGGCGTCGAACCTGTCGAGCGGGAACGGCCAGGACTACGACCCGGGCCACGGCATCCGCCTGATGCAGGGCGTGGACCCCGACGTCGTGCTCATCCAGGAGTTCAACTACAAGAGTGACTCCGTGGCGGATATCACCTCGCTGGTGAACCAGGTGGGCCCGGGCTTCTACTACTACCGCGAGGGCGGCGCGCAGATCCCCAACGGGGTCATCAGTCGCTGGCCCATCATCGAGTCCGGCGAGTGGAAGGACCCCGAGGTCGACAACCGCGACTTCGCCTGGGCTCGCATCGACATCCCCGGGCCCAAGGACTTGTGGGTCGTCAGCGTGCACCTTCTGACCCGCAGTTCGGGGGCACGCAACGCCGAGGCCACCGAAATCGTCAGCAAGGTCAGGGGGAAGGTCCCGGAGAGCGACTACCTGGTCATCGGGGGTGACCTCAACACGGACAGCTTCAACGAGAGCTGCTTCACCACCTTCAAGAACGTGGTCGTCACCAGCGCCCCGTACCCCGCGGACAAGAACGGCAAGACGGGCACCAACGCCAGCCGCGAGAAGCCCTATGACCACGTCCTGGTTGACGCGGACCTGAACCAGTACCGCACGCCCACGGTCATCGGCTCCAACTCGTTCCCCAACGGCCTCGTGCTCGACAGCCGCGTCTACACCCCGCTGTCGGAGATTGCCCCGGTGCAGTCCAACGACAGCGGCGCTCCCAGCATGCAGCACATGGGCGTCATCAAGGACTTCCGCGTCCCCGCCTTCTAGCCGGACGCGGTGGGCGCGCGGCGGCTCCGAGACAGGCCGCCGCGTGCTCCGCTCAGAAGTTCCACTTGTGCTTGTTGCGCTCGATGAAGCGCGCCACCGGCGGGATTCGCGCGATGAGCGGCGTGAGCACGAACACCGCCGCCAGCCGCAGGGGCTTCACCACCTGCGACGCCGCGTAGGCCGCCGCCCACGTGCCCGCCTGCTCGCCCGCACCGGACGGCTGGAAGCCCAGCCGGATGGCCGCGTAGAAGCCCACCAGCACCAGGCCGAAGATGACGTAGTTCGTCACCAACGCCAGCGGGCCGTACTCCAGCATCAGCGTCTTGAAGCGGGCCATCAACGACGGCTTCCCGGCCTTCGCCTCGGGAGTCGTCGTGGGTGGGGGCGTGTCGGAGACTGAAGGATTCACGTCGGGCTCAACAGGCGGCATGTCCACACCATGCCCCAAACGAGCGATGTCCGGGAAACAGAGCATGCTGCCCGCCGGGGGCCGGTCGGCCCTCCGGGTTGTCAGGGCTTGGGGGGCGGGTTAAGGGATTGGGACGCGTCATGAAAGCCTCCCTCCGCCTCCTCATTCTCGTGGCCACCACGGTCCTCGTCGCGGACCAGGTGACCAAGTATCTGGCTGTGTCCCGGTTGACGGATGCCCTGGACGGGCGTGAAGGGATGGCCCGGGTGACGGGCTACTTCACCCTCCACAACCTCGACAACGACCCGCCTCGCGAGGACGGCGAGCGCAACGTGCTGCGGCCCCACCGCTTCGTGGAGGACTACTGGCACTTCCGCTACGTGGAGAACCCGGGCGCGGCGTGGGGCATGTTCGCCGACCTGCCCGACAGCGTGCGGCGCACGTTCTTCCACGTGGTGAGCGTGGCGGCGCTGGCCTTCATCTTCCTGATGTACCGCCGCACCCCGCTGGACCAGCAGCTGGCGCGCCTGGCGCTGGCGCTCATCACCGGCGGCGCGCTGGGCAACTTCCTGGACCGGCTGATTCGCGGCTACGTCATCGACTTCGTCGACTGGCATTGGCGCAACCAGCCGGGCATGCGCTGGCCCACCTTCAACGTCGCGGACGCGGCCATCTGCGTGGGCGTGGCCTTCATGCTGCTGGACTCGCTGAAGGTGCGCCGCCCGGAGGCCGTTCCGGCGCCGCTCACCCAGAGCCCCAATCCGTGACGGGTGGGGGCCGGGTGGTGTAAGCCCAGGCCCGTGCCTCGCAAATACGTCATCCTCCTCGCCGTCACCCTGGGCGTCATCGCCCTGGACCAGTGGACGAAGTATCTCGTCGTCCGTGAGCTGACCTCCCAGATGCAGGGGCAGGAGACGCTGGGCGGCCGGCTGGGCGCCATGTTCAGCGCGCCGCCCGAGCGCGGCTTCGACGGGCTGCACTACCGCTCCCGCCGCAGCATCGAGGTGTCGGAGTCCTTCTTCCGCCTGCGCTACGCGGAGAACCCGGGCGCGGCGTGGGGTCTGTTCAGGAACCTCCCGCCCGAGCAGCGCGGCCCGCTCTTCCACGTGGTGAGCCTGGGCGCGGTGGTCCTCATCGTCTTCTACTTCCGCAAGCTGTCCGGCTCGGACCCGGAGGAGAAGTGGGCGCTGTGGGGCCTGCCGCTCGTGTTGGGGGGCGCGCTGGGCAACTACATCGACCGGCTGGCCCGGGGCTTCGTCATCGACTTCCTGGAGGCCCACTGGTTCGACAAGGCGGCGTGGCCGTCCTTCAACGTCGCGGACGCGGCCATCTGCGTGGGCGTGGGCCTGCTGCTGGTGGACGCGTTCGTGCGCAAGGAGAAGCCCGCGCCGGCGCCCACCAAGGCCGCCTGAGCGTCACCTCGCCGGAGGGCCGCCCGAGCGGACCGGCGTGCTCCCCGCCTTGCTCCGACGCGTGGCGCGGGTAGCCTCCCGAGCGCTCACGCCGCCCCTCTCGTCCGCCGGCAGGTCTCCATGCTCCCCGTCCTCTTCCGCCTCACCTTCACCAGCCTGTGGGCGCAGCTGCTCGTGTACGCCCTCGCCGTGGGCACGGTGGGCTACATCGCCTTCAACGGGTGGCGCGGCGCGGTGGGGGAGGTGGACCCGAAGACGGGCACGCGCAAGGCGGTGGTGCTCGCGGACCGGCTCCTGCGCGCGGCGGGCTTCGGGCTCGCGGGTGCGGGGCTGGCGTGGTTCGGCCTCAAGTACGCGCTGCCCGAGAGCGCCTTCCCCGGTGGAAAGGGCGAGGGCATCCCCCTGCACACCTACGGCGTGCTGCTCGCCACGGGCTTCATGACGGCGGTGACGGTGGCCGGGCGGCTGGCGCGGGACGAGTGGCGCAGGGTCGAGCTCGTTGATGGCCAGTGGGTGGACGTGGAGGGGCCCAAAAAGCGCGAGCAGGTGATGGACCTGGCCTTCTGGGTGCTCATCGGCGGCATTGGTGGCAGCCGGCTGCTCTTCGTGCTGGTCAACTGGAAGGACTACTCACGCGACTGGACGCAGGCGCTGTCGCTGGGCGGCGGGCTCGTCTTCTACGGGGGGCTCATCGGCGCGGCGGTGGCGGCGTGGTTCTTCGCGCGCGCCCACGGCATGGACTTCCTACGGCTGGCGGACGTGTGCATCCCCACCGTGTCGCTGGGACAGTGCCTGGGGCGGCTGGGCTGCTTCAGCGCGGGCTGCTGCTGGGGCGACGTGGCGCCGGCCCACTCCGCGACGGCGGTGCACTTCCCGGGCTCGGGGCTGGCGCAGGACCTGTTCGGCCAGGTGGGCAATGCCTCCAGCCTCGCGTACACCTCCCAGCTCGACGACACGCGCTTCGTCGTGGAGGCGACAGGCCAGATTCTGCACCAGGCCGCGCCGGACGCGGTGCGCATCTCCGACTGGGTGGCCCAGCACGGACACACCCTGGGCGTCTACCCCACCCAGCTCTTCGAGTCCCTGGGGCAGCTCGTCCTCTTCGTGGCGCTGCTGTACGCCCGGCGCTTGCGCCGCTTCCACGGGCACATCTTCGCGCTGTGGCTGATGGCCTACGCGGTGCTGCGCACCACCGTGGAGCTGTTCCGCGGAGACGTGGAGCGCGGGACGCTGCACGGCCTGCTCGAGTCCCTGGGGGCCCAGGGGCTGGCGGACGCGGTGCCGTTGGAGGCCTGGTTCAACATTTCCACCAGCCAGTCCATCTCCCTGTGCATGTTCGCCCTCGGGGCGACGCTGCTCTACCAGAAGGGGCGACGAGGGGCGGGCGAGGCGGCGGGCGAGGCCGGACCGACACCGTCGGCGGCGTGAGGTTGATCCCCGGACGCCGGTTGGGGACACTCTGAGACGTCATGCCGCCCCCCGACGCCCGACAGTCCGCCGCGAAGTCCCCCGCCACGAAGGCCCCGGCGGACACCAGCTCCAGCGAGGCCGTCCTTCATGAGTGCGAGGCGCTGGAGGCGGAGCTGGCCGCGCTGCGCAACCTCTTCGAGCAGTACTTCCTGGGCAACGAGCGCAACCCGCCCACGCGCGCCCACGAGGACTTCAAGAAGCGGGTGAACAAGCTGAAGACGTCGTTCATCCGCAGCACCGCGGCCAAGTTCCGCGTGGGCAGCATCCACAGCAAGTTCCTCACGTACGAGCGGCTGTGGGTGCGCACGCTGCAGGAAATCGAAGCGGGCACGTACAAGCGCGACCTGTTCAAGGCCCGGCGTCGCGCGGAGGTGCGCGGAGGCTCGGCGAACAAGGACGCGAAGAAGGGCGTCGTCGAGCTGCCGGAGGACATCTCCGACATGGACTTCGAGGAGGTGGAGGAGGTGCTCCGCCCCCGCCCCGTCAACGAGCCACCCCTGGCCGCGGCCATCGCCGCCGCGGCGGCCGCCGCCTCCACGCCTTCCGCCGGGGGCACGCCCTTCCGTGGCACGCCCGCGGTGGCCAGCGCCTCGGCGGCGCCGAGCGTGGCGCCGGTGGCCGCCCCCGCCGGGTCGCGCGGAGGCATCCCGGGAATCGCCCCGCTGACGCCCGCCGTGGCGCCGGTGACGGGGACGCCCGCGCGCGGACTGCCCACGGTGACGTCGCCGCTCGGAGGCACGCCGGCGCGAGGCTCGGCCGCGGTTCCTCCGGGCATGGCCGCCAGGCCCGCGGGGACCCCCGCGCCCGTGGCGCGTCCCACGGCGGCGCCGGTCGCGGCGCCCAGGCCCGCGGCGCCCGTGGCCTCGGCGGCGCCCAAGCCTCCGTCGGCGGGGGGCGGCGGCATGTCGGACGACAAGCTGCGCGCCGTGTACGACGCGTACGTCACCGCGAAGCGGCGCTGCCAGGAGGACACCTCGAAGATGTCCTACGAGTCGGTGGCCGCCACGCTGCGCAAGCAGGTGCCGGAGCTGCTCAAGCAGCACAACGCCAAGGCGGTGGAGTTCAAGGTCGTCATCAAGGACGGCAAGGCCTCGCTCAAGGCCGTGCCGAAGTAGGGCGCCTTCCGATGAACCAGGACCTGGAATCGCTCAAGGCGCGCGTGTCGCGTCTGTCGGTGATGATTTTCGACATCGACGGGACGCTCACGGACGGACGCATCTTCTGGGTGCCCAACTCCGGCTGGACGCAGATGTACAGCGTGCGCGACGGCATGGGCATCAAGCGCCTGCAGGAGGTGGGCATCGAGGTGGCCGCCATCTCCGGGGGCGACAGCCTGTCCGCGCAGATGCGGATGCAGTCGCTGGGCCTCAAGCACGTGCACTTCGGCAGCCAGGACAAGGTCGCGCACTTCGAGAAGCTGCTCGCGCTGCTGAACGTCTCCGCGGACCGGTGTGGCTACATGGGGGACGAGGTGGTGGACCTGCCGCTGCTCAAGGCGGTGGGCTTCTCCTCCGCGCCGCCCGAGGCCCCTGACGAGGTCCGCGCCCAGGTGCACTACGTCGCACAGAAGCCCGCGGGCTTCGGCGCCGCGCGCGAGGTGTGCGAGTTCATCCTGCGGCACCGCTCGTAGCACCTGTCCGTCCCTCGAATTCCTCCAATCCACGCCTGGGTGCGGCGAATCGTCGGCTCCTGAAAAGTCGACGGGGTCGCTTGCCCGCACGGGTTGTCGCGTCATGGGGCCCTCCCTACCTTGGGCTTCGCACATGAGGCCGCTGGCCGGCGCGAGACACGTGGGAGGCGATGTGGGGATGCAGAGGTGGCTCGGGCTGTCGGTGGTGGTGGGCCTCGTGATGACGACGGGGTGCTCGACGCCGTCTGAAGAATCTCGGGAGCGGCTCGCGGTGCTGGAGGCGGAGGCCGAGGAGCTGGACGCGGTGCTGGACAATGTCGAGGAGCGACTGCTCGGCAACCAGGCCATGCTCCAGACGTGGCAGGAGCTGGGGCGTCGTCACCAGGAGGTGACGCAGCTGCACTGCCAGACGTCGGAGCCGCACATCCTGGCGCGCATGAAGCACTACGAGAAGATGGAGGAGCGCGGACGCCAGACGCGCCGCCGCAACAGCGTGGCGGCGGTGGACCCGGTGCTCACCTCCGGCAAGTCGTCCAAGTCGCAGCACGGCGCCAACTGACGCGCGCTCACAGGCTCATGCGCTCGCGGAAGCGTTGGGACTGACGGCGTGACATCTCTATCTCCGGGCCTCCGCGAAGGCGCGCCACCAGCGTGCCGCCGGGGCCCGGCTCCAGGGTGTCGACGAAGTCCAGGTTGATGAGGTGCTGTCGACTCGCGCGGAAGAAGCGCGCGGGGTCCAGCTTCTCCTCCAGGTAGCTCAACGAGCGCAGGAGCAGTGGCTGATGTCCCGCCAGGTGCAGCCGTGAGTAGTTGCCCTCGGACGTGATGAGCGGGACCTGCGAGAGCTGCACGAGCCAGCAGCGCTCGCCCTCCTTCACGAACACTCGCTCCAGCGGCGCTCCCGGGGCCCGCGTCGGCTCGGACGCGCGCTCCGTCTGTCGGCTGCGCTGCCGGACCCGCTCCAGCGCCTCGGTGAGTCGCTCCGCTTCGATGGGCTTGAGCAGGTAGTCGAGCGCGTTGACGGAGAAGGCGCGCACGGCGTGCGCATCGAACGCGGTGGTGAAGATGACGTCGGGAGGTTCGTCGAGCCGGGCGAGTACGTCGAAGCCGCTACCTCCCGGCATCTGGATGTCGAGCAGGAGCAGGTCTGGCTCCAGCGACTCCACCTGACGACAGGCGTCGTCCACGTGGGTGGCCTCGCCCACGACTTCGACGTCGGGGAATGCGGCGAGCAGTCGGCGCAGCTCCGCGCGGGCCAGGCGTTCATCGTCGACGATGAGGACTCTCATGAGGGCAGGGGGATGCGGACACGCGCGGTGGTGAGGGCGGCCCCGCTATGGTCGAGCTGGAGTGACGCGGTGGTGCCGCACAGCAGCCGCAGCCGCTCGCTCGCGTTGTGGAGTCCCACGCCGCCGGAGTGGGGCGCGGGAGGTGTGCCGACGGGCGCGGGGGTGTTGGCGACCTCGAGGATGAGTGAGCCCTCGCGCACGTGGGCCTGCACCGTCACCGCGCCGCCCTCGGGCGAAGGGGCGATGCCGTGCTTGATGGCGTTCTCCACCAGCGTCTGCACCAGCATCGCGGGCACGGGTACGGCGAGCGCCTCGGGTGACACGTCCTCGCGCACGTGGAGCCGCTCCTCCAGGCGGATGGCCTCCAGGCTCAGGTAGTCACGCACCACCTGGAGCTCCCGCCCGAGCGGCACCGTCTCCGCGTCCTTCGAGGCGAGCGCGTAGCGCAGCAGCGAGGACAGGTGGGTCACCGCCTGCTGGGCGCGGGCGGGGTCCTCGACGATGAGGGCCCGGACGCTGTTGAGACAGTTGAAGAGGAAGTGCGGCTGGAGCTGGGCCTTGAGGAAGCGCAGCTCCGAGGTCTGCGAGGCGATTTGTTGCTGCAGGCGCTCGTGCTCGGCGGTACGCGCGCGCTCGATGAAGTGGACCGCGAAGTACGTCAGGAGCCACATCATCATGACCACGGACCAGAAGGCGCCGCCGAAGATGATGTTGGTGAGCGAGAAGTCCTCGAACCCCTGGATGCGGAACACGAAGCGGGACAGGACGTGGGCCACCACGGACTGGGTGGCCCCCATCGCCAGACAGACGAGCAGCACGCGCGGCGCGAGGCGGGACAGGGACAGCCGGGCCCACTCCCGGAAGCCGAGCCGGACCCGGGCGACGTGGGTGATGAGCACGCCCGAGAGGCTCATCGCGACGAGCCAGAGCATCCTGCGCGCGAACTGCTCGTCGGGCCGCTGCATCATCACGATGGACAGCACGGACAGCAGGCCATTGATGAGGGCGTACAGTCCCCAGCCGCCCGCCTGGCAGGCGGCGTAGACCCGGGCGCGTCGGGATGACATGCGTGCTCCTGCCGTCATGAGGACCTCGAGTCCATCACGCTTCAGCGGTGGGACTCCACGCACGTCAGCGGGCGTGCTCGTTCAGGAAGCCGTCGAGCGTGGTGAAGAAGCCCTCGGGGTCATCCCACATGATGAAGTGCCGAGCGGTGTCGTGCATGACGAGACGCGCGGTGGACAGGCCCTGGTACTGGCCGCGATAGAGCGCCTCGATGTTCTCGCGAGGGACGCGGTCCTTGAGCGCGGCCCAGGTGCCGAACACGAAGGTGGGCGCGGTGATGCGAGGCAGCTCCGGGCGCAGGTCGGTGGTGGACATCTCGTACACGGCCTGCGCGACGGTCTCCACGTCGGAGTCGACGCCCCAGCGGACGCCGACCTCTTGCCGGGCCTCATCGGTGGCGTAGATGCGCATCGCCTGTCGTGAGGCCTGGGTGCGCTGCTCCAGCGTCTGCTGGCGCATGAGGGCGAGGCCCTGCTCGGCGAACGGTCGAGCGGTCTCGACGGTGGCGCCCGGGTACATCAGGGCGGGCAGGAAGGGCACGCTGTCCACGATGAAGAGGCCGCCCACCAGGTCGGGCGCCTCGGCGGCCAGCGAGAGTGCCAGCACGCCGCCCAGGCTGTGTCCGACGATGATGGGCTTGTCGAGCTTGTGCTCACGGATGTACGCGATGAGCGCCGTGCGCATGGTGGCGAAGAAGGGCGCGGGGATGGCGGGCTGACCCGCGAAGCCGGCGAGCGTGAAGACGTGGCTGTCGTAGCCGCCCTTCAGGTGGGCCACCGTCTCGTCCCACACCGCGCCGGACGAGGCGAGGCCGGGGATGAACAGGACGGGGCGTCCCTTGCCGGAGCGCTTCACGTGGAAGGCGGCCGGGGCGGCGGGGGCGCTGATGGCCGCGGCGGTGGTGGAGGGGCTGGAGGTGGTGGCGCAGCCGACGAGCAGACAGAGGGTGCAGAGCGCGGTCAAAAGTGGCGTGGGACGCATGGACCTTCCTCGGGTGACGGACGCCGCGGGAGGCGCGGTGTCGGACGAGGAGAAAGGTACGCCCCGGAATCGTGCTCGCTCCGGATACTCCATGAGCGGTCCGTCCCGGGGATGAGCGGTGGGCAGCGGGGACGTGCTACCGCGCGCGGAGCTCCTCGCGAATCTCCATGAGGATGCGGCCGAGCATGTTCCTCCCGCTGCCGTTTCCGCCGTCGCCCCAGTAGTCATCCTGGTCCGTGTGCTCGACGAGCCGTGCGTCACCCGTGTCCAGGAGCAACCGGGCCAGGTCCTCGTGCTGGGTGAACTTGGCGCGCACGGCCTCGCGCATGACGGAGACCTTGATGGACTCCCAGTCCCGACGGAGCTTGCGCTTGCGGTCTCGGCCCATTCGCGCGGCGAGCATGGGCGTGCGAGCCTGTCGGATGGCCTCCTGGTCCTCGGGAGCCTCGAACTTGCGAGCCTGGAAGTAGTGCTCGCTGGTGGGCCACGTCCTGCCGCCGAGCTTGATGGGGTAGGGCGCGAAGTTCGAGCACCAGCCATGTGCGTCGGTGACGCTGTAGAAACGGATGACCTCGCTCATGGGTGTCCCACCAGTGCCAGGACTTCAGGACCGCGAGACACTCGGACGGCACAGGACGAGGCCCACGTCATCCGGGAGCGCGCCGCTCGCGAGTCGAGGCAGCGTGGCCAGCGCGAGCGCCGCGGCCTGCACGTCGGCGAGCCCCACCTGCTCCTGGATGCGACGCAGGTCGACGTACTTGAACAACCCATCTGACGCGCCGAGGAGCGCGCCGCCTCGCCACGCGTGCTCGAAGGTCACGGGTCGGGCGCCGCCGCTGCCGAGCAGGGGCTTACGGTGTTGGGGCTCCGTGAGCGCGTGCGCCTCCTCGCCCTGGAACAACCACAGCTCCGAGTCCCCACGCTGGCGCCCACCACGCATCGAG
This sequence comes from Myxococcus sp. MISCRS1, assembly GCF_026626605.1. Classification (NCBI taxonomy): domain Bacteria; kingdom Pseudomonadati; phylum Myxococcota; class Myxococcia; order Myxococcales; family Myxococcaceae; genus Myxococcus; species Myxococcus sp. MISCRS1. The sequence continues at coordinate 4,837,071 of NZ_JAPNKB010000001.1, read as the reverse complement.
AGGTGACACAGGCGACCACGGCGGTGGTCTCACCTCCCTGTCCCGAGGACACCAGCTCCGCGTCGCACCGCTCCAGCACGGCGCGCCAGGTCTCCGCGTGGTCCAGTCCGGCCCCGGACGCCACGGCATCCCGGACGCCACGCAGCACCACTTCCGCGGCCTCCGCGCCGCGACGCGAATTCCCCGCGCCATCCGCCACCACCAGCACCGTCGCGTCACCGTGCGTCAGCGCCATCACTCGGTCCGCACCCGGTTTGCCTTTGCTCGCCGGTTCCACATGCAAGGCCGTCTCGAATCCGCCCATGTGTCGCGCTTTCGGGAGTGCCAACAGGCGTCATGCCCCGCGTCATGGCGGGTACTTCATGACACGCTCGCTTTCCAGACTTCACCCCCTGTGGAGCCGGGTCGCAAGGGATTCCGCTGGGCAGGCGAGCGGGCACACCGGTCCGTGACGACGTGGTCGAATCCAGGTAGAACCGCCGCCGTGACACGCACCGCGCACACGGTCCTCGCCACCCTTGGAGCGGGGTTGTTGGGATGCAACGACCTGGAGGTCTGTGGCTCGACGTCCCAGGACGTCACCCGTGATGACGGGAGCGTCTATCGGTGTGTCACCTCCGAGGACTGTCCGCGGACCTCCCGTGTCGATGTGTGCGTCACCGACGTCTCGCCCATCGCCGAGTGCGTGAGCTGCGTGGAGTCGCGCTGCGTCACCATCATCCCGGAGAAGTGCTAGTGCGGACGCTGCGACTGTCGCTCGTGGTGCTGGCCCTGGCGGGTGCCGGGTGTCGCGACAAGCCGGTGGACCACCTGCAGCGCGCTCGCGACGCCACCTTCGAGAAGCGACCGGACGAGGCGCTCGTCGAGTACCGCAAGGCCTTCGACATGTTGCGCCACGACAGCACGCCGGAGGCGCTCGTGCTGCGCGCCCGCTCGCTCAAGGGCGCCGCGGACGTCTACTGGCTGGAGCAGCGCAAGGTGAAGGAGGCCGTGGGCGTCTACCGCGAGCTCATCCAGCAGTGCCCCGAGTCCCCCGAGGCGCTCGAGGCCCGCATCATCCTGGCGGAGCTGTTGCGCGTGCACTACCGCGACCTGCGCGGCGCCATCGACCAGCTCACCGCGGCGCTGCAGCGCAACCCGCCGCAGGGCGCGGAGCTGCACTACCAGGTGGCCAAGCTCTACTTCGAGCTGGGTGACTATCAGCAGTGCGAGCTGGAGACGCGCCGCCTCGTCGAGCGCTTCGCCACCAGCGTCTTCGTGGACGACACGCTGTTCCTCCAGGCCCAGGCCATCGCGATGATGGAGGGCCGTCGGCAGGAGGCCTCGCGCGCCTTCGCGGACCTGCGCACGCGCTTCCCGGACTCGGAGCTGTCCCCGCACGCGCTCTTCGAGATGGGCAAGCTGCGCTCGGACGCCGGCGAGCACGAGAAGGCCATCGAGACGTGGGTGGAGACGCTGAAGACGCATCCCGACCCCACGCTGGTGCAGGACTACATCGCCCGCGCCCGCAAGCGCATCGCCAACACCACCGCCGAGGGTGTGGGCCAGCGCGAGGTGGCGTTCGACCGCGCCCGTCCCGCGCGTTCCTCGCTCGAGGCCGTGGGCGGCAGGCCCGAAGAAGCCGCGCACGAGCACGACTGACCGGCGCCGCTACGCCGGGACGTCCAGCACCGCTTCCAAGAGGGGCGCCGCCACGGACGGGTCATCCGCGTCCGCCACCAGCAGCAGGTGCACGCGTCCACCCTCCACGCGCGCGTCCACGCCCTCCAGCTTCACCTTCGCGTCGACGACGTCCAGGAACAGCGGCGTCCCATCCGGCGCCAGCAGGCCCACCGCGGAGCCCGCCACCGCGCCGTCCGAATAGGTATCCGGCGAGGCCTCCGCCGTCGCGGTGAAGATCATCCGTCCATCGGGCAGGGGCGAGGCGTCCGTGAAGGACAGCCGCACGCCGCCCGTGCGGCCCAGCTCCCAGCGCAGCGTGGTGCGCACCACCTCCGGCCCCAGCGCGCCCACCTCGATGGCGCGCATCGCGCGCTCCCGGTCCAGGTCCACCAGCGCATCCACGCCCGCGTCGCCGTTGCCCCGCTGGAGCAGCCGCAGCCGTCCACCCACCACCGCCGCGCCCTCGATGTTGAGCGAGCCCAGCTCACGCGAGAGCTGCTGGTACATCGTCGCGCAGTCCACCGTCCGGACCTCGCCCGTGAGCGAGCCATCCGCGCCCAGCGTCACCAGCGCCCCGCGCATGCGCGCCAAGGTGGAGCCCGAGGGCAGCGCCAGCAGGGCCCCATGAGGCGCACCCGCCAGGGGACCCAGCAGACAGAGCGCCTCCAGGTCCGGCTTGGCCGCCTTGCGCGCGGCGGGCTCCTCGGGCAGCTCACCTTCGAACAGTCGCGACAGCCGCCCCGGTGCATCCCCGCGCGCGGGGAACGTCGCCAGGTGCAGCGAGTCATCCGCGACGACGTGCAGCCAGTCTCCGACGCGCACCAGGCCGCTGGCGGCGCTGACATGCGCGGGGAGGCCCGGGGACTCGGGGGCCTCCAGGGTGAGGGTGCGCCGTGGGGTGGTGCGAATCATGGCCGGGCTCCCGTCGCGGCAGGCGCGTTCAGAGCAGCGTACCGCGCAGCAGGAGGCTGGCGACGGTGAAGTAGATGACGACGCCGCTGACGTCCACCAGCGTGGCGACGAAGGGCGCCGAGGCGCTCGCGGGGTCGAAGCCGAAGCGGCGCAGCACCAGGGGCAGCATGGAGCCCGCGAGCGTTCCGAACGTCACCACGCCCAGCACGGACAGCGCCACCGCGCAGCCCAGCAGGAACGCGTGCTCGCCATACGCGCCGGACACCTCCTGCCACACGACGATGCGCGCCAGGCCCACCGCGCCCAGCACGAAGCCCAGCACCAGGCCGGACAGCACCTCGCGCCGCGCCACGCGCCACCAGTCCTTCAGCCGCATCTCGCCCAGGGCGAGCGCGCGGATGATGAGCGTGGAGGCCTGGCTGCCGGAGTTGCCGCCGGAGGAGATGATGAGCGGCACGAAGAGGCTGAGCACCACCGCGCGCTCAATCGCACCCTCGAAGCTGCTCATGGCGGTGGCGGTGAGCATCTGCCCGAGGAAGAGCACCAGCAGCCAGCCGATGCGCTTCTTGAGCATCCCGAAGAAGCCGACCTCGAAGTAGGGGGCCTCGAGGGCCTCCATGCCGCCGACCTTCTGGATGTCCTCGGTGGCCTCTTCCTGGACGACGTCGACGATGTCGTCCACCGTGACGATGCCCTTCATCCGGTTCTGCTCGTCGAGCACGGGCAGCGCCATGAAGCCGTGCTCGGTGAACAGCTGGCTCACCACTTCCTGGTCCGTGTTCTCCGACACCGTGACGACGTCGTGCTGCATGACGTCCGCGACCTTCTTGTCGCTGGCGGCCTGGAAGAGCTGGCGCAGCGACAGCACGCCCTGCAGGCGCTGCTCGGCGTCCAGCGCGTACGCGTAGTAGACGGTCTCCACCTTCTCGCGCGCCTGCTTGCGCAGGTAGCCGATGGCCTCGTCGATGGTCATCTCCGGCCGCACGCGCGCGAAGCGCGGGTTCATCAGACCACCGGCGTCGTCCTCCGCGTAGGCGAGCAGGACGTTGACCTCCCGACGGCTGGCGTCGTCCAGCTGCGCGAGGATGGCGTCCGCCTGCCCCGGCTCCACCGCCACCGCCTGCACCAGGTCCGCCAGGTCGTCCGGCGGCAACAGACGCACCCAGGTGCGCCGCTCGCTGGCGGGCAGGTGGGTGATGAGCTCCGCCTGTTCGCGCGCGGACAGGTCGAGGAAGAAGTCGTCCGCCACCGACGTCGGCAGGAGCCGGAAGCCCTCCAGGCGCTCGTCGATGGAGAGCACCGGCCACACCTCATGGAGCTCCTCCACGGAGAGGGAAGCGCTCTGAGGGCTGTCCATCATGGGGCTCGCCTCGGCTGGTGTACGCGCGCGGCCAGTCGCGACGCGCCGGCCTCTCTACACCCGCACGGCGAGCGCGGCGAGAGGCAGGCAACCATCCCCGCGCGCTTTTTCCACGGACGTCACCGGCCCCGAGCGGAAAGCTCGCCCGTGTGGGCTCCAAGGGAGGGCCTCGGGCGAGGCCTCTCAGGGCCGGGCCTGCTCGTAGACGGTGGTGAAGCCTCCGAGGGGACGCGAATCGCCACTCCAGTGGAAGCGAGGGGAGGTGTCGCGCGAGCCCTCGGAGAGGGGGAAGTGGGTGGGCAACAGCTCCAGTCCGAGCACGGGTCGTCCGCTCAGGCGCCGGGGTTGGGACAGCCGGGCTTCACCGGTGGTGGAGTAGAGGGTGGGCACGGTGGGGCCCAGGTGGAGGAACGCCTCGGTGACCCCCAGCGACAGCTCCAGGCCGAGCGCGCCGTCCTGCTCCAGTCGGCCTCCCTCGAGTGTCCATCGGTAGAGCGTCCGCTCGGGGAACAGGGGCTGGGCGGAGCCGAGCAGGGTCCACAGGGCGCCGTCCTCCAGGCCCACGGGGCGGCCTCGCAGCGGCGCGCAGGGCTCGTCCGTCACCGGCAGGAGGCTGCCCTCGACGGAGGGCTCGAAGGGGCAGGCCTGGCTGTCCTGTGCGCCACGGAGCATCGACAGGACGAGGACGCGCCGCGCCGACGCGCGCACGAGCAGCCCCGTCGACTGGTCCCTCCCGAAGCGCCCCGGAGTCGCCGTCCCCCACCAGGGCGTGGACGGTGGCGCGGTGAGCACCCCGGCGTCGGTGAGCACGAAGCGGTGGAGCCGTTCGCTGTCGAGCACCACCAGCTCGTTCTCCGAAGCCAGTCGTGCCTGGAGGGGCCGGGTGCCCAGCGCGTCCGTGAGCAGCGAGTCGGTGAGCTCCAGCTCGGTGCCGGTGTCCACGTAGCGGCGCACGCGCCCGTCTCCCACCACCCAGACGACGTTGCCGGAGACGGAGACGTCGGCGGGGGTGGTGGCGGTGCCCAGGCGCAGCGGGCGGTCCTCTGCGCCGCGCACGGCCACGCCATCACACAGCCACAGGCCTCGCGCGGTGCGGTCCAGCTGACCGCACCTGGGCAGCGGCAGGGTGACGGGCGTGGGGCTTCCACGCCACGCGCCGGCCACATGGACGCCGAGCTGGCGCACGCCGCCCACGGGCGCGAAGGAGAGCAGGACGTGGTGTCGTCCCACGGAGGTGGGAGTGAAGCTCACCGTGGCCTCGCCGCCCATGTCGCCCAGGGAGACCTCCGCGGGGACCCGGTGGTTCTCCGGGTCCAGCACCTCGGCGGTGGCGGTGTCGGGGGCCTGGGCGGGACTGCCGTTGTCGCAGGCCAGCATCAGGGTGGCGACGTCCATCCGCAGCGAGGCGGCGGTGCCCAGGGGGACCACCACCGGGTCGCGGGTGAACAGCCCCGTCGCGGGGCTCACGGTGCACAGGGGCGCCTGGTCGTCCGCCGAGCAACCGACGCTGGCGAGCACCGCGGCCAGGGTGAGGGGGAGGGAGGTCTTCATCCAGCGGCCATCTCACCCGACGTCCGAGCCTCCCCCGGCCAGGGAGCGCTGCGACGCGGGCTTCCACGAACCTCATAGCGCGAACGGGGGACGCGGTCAGCCCTGCTTCCGGGGTGGGTGTCACCTCGTGGATGCCCGGGGCTCTGGCGCGTGACGGGATGGGAATCACTCGCATGTCAGGGATGAAATATCCGCGCGTCTCTTTTCGCTGAAAGGAGCGGTGACCATGACGACGGCGAACCTGACGAGCCCGATGAACCCCGAGATCCTGAACGACACTGTCAGCGGCATTGATGCGCTCGCGCCCGCCGCGCTACGTCCCGCTCCTCTTCCCGCCCTGCTGGGCGATGCCGCCGGCGGTCGACCGCCCGGAACCTGAGACCCCAGGCCCGTCCCCTCGAGGACGCGGCCGAAGGTACCAGGGCCGGGCTCCCCTCGAGGGAACCCGGCCCTTCTCATGTTCCGGGCCTCCCGCCCCCCAGCACACGCAGCCTTGGCCGAGAGGCGAGGCACCTGAGCGCCACTCAGGACCACGCGGGTTCGACTCCCGCAGGCTGCTTCACGAGCACACCGCAGGGACGCATCGCAGCCTTGGCCGAGGGGAAAGGCACCTGAGAGCCACTCAGGACCGCGCGGGTTCGACTCCCGCAGGCTGCTTCACGAAACACATTGGGGTCGTAGCTCAGCGGGAGAGCGCTCGGTTCGCATCCGAGAGGTCCCGGGTTCAATCCCCGGCGGCTCCATTCAATCACAGTCGTTGTCGTCTGTTTCAAACGCCGCGGTAGCCCAATTGGTAGAGGTGCTGCGCTCAGAACGCAGAGGTTGCGGGTTCGACTCCCGCCCGCGGCATGGTGCTTCACGGGACGTAGCTCAGCTTGGACAAGAGCGCGCGCTTGGGGTGCGCGAGGTCGCTGGTTCGAATCCAGTCGTCCCGACTCGTTGCAGGCAGTGGTGGTTTCCTGGATGTAGCTCAGTCTGGCCAGAGCGCACGGTTCGGATCCGTGAGGTCGCAGGTTCAAATCCTGTCATCCAGATGTGAAGTGTTTCATGCTCCGGGATGCGATTGGATCGCAGCACGGCCGTCTACCGTGTGAACAGGGTTCGATTCCCTGTCGGAGCGCTGGAAGCACCCCTTCAGGGACCGTGGTTCAACGGGAGAATGCTCGGACGGCATCCGAGCGGTCCGGGTTCGATTCCCGGCGGTTCCATTCACCTCAGGCGGAGATGGGGGAGCAGATCTCCACCAGCACGCCGTTGAGGTCCTGCACGTAGGCCACCGACTGTCCCCAGGGCTTCTGCTTGGGTGGTTGGACGGGGCTTGCGCCTGCCTTCACCGAGTGCTCGTAGGCGCCCGCGACATCGGGCGTGACGAGCGCCACCTCCACCGCGGCGGGAGTCTCCTTCGGCCGGTGGAAGCGCACGGTGAGCCCGTTGTGTCCGGCCATGTCCTCCGATGCGAAGGCCAGGGCGGTGGTGCCCGTGTCCAGCTCTCCGTACGTGTTGCTCTCGTGGAGGAAGCGCCGCTTCAGGCCGAAGGCCTTCTCGTAGAACGCGAGGGTGGCGGGGACGTCCGGGACGTAGAGGATGACATAGCCGAGCTTCATGAGAGGGCTCCGAGGTGGGAGTGAGGACGCCGATGGAGGCGGTCTCTCATGGGCCCGCTGGGGTGTCTTGAAGAAATCGGACGCGGCTCATTCCAGCAGGCCGGTGGGAGACACTCCCGCCAGCTCTCGGACCTCCCGGGTGAAGTGGGCCTGGTCCGAGTAGCCGCAGTCGAGCGCCACGGTGCTCAGCGCGGAGTTCCCCCCGCGAAGCTGCCCCAGTGCTCGCTGGAAGCGCAGCACCCGGGCGAGCAGCTTGGGCGCGGTGCCTGCTTCCTCGAGGATGTCGCGGTGCAGGGTCCGCTCGCTGATGCCCAGCTCGCGCGCCAGCGCGGACATGCGCACCTGTCCCGAGGAGGACTGGAGACACTGGAGCGCGTGGGCGGTCCGGGCCTTCGGCAGGTGTCGCGGCGAGGCATTGCGGCGCAGGAACTCTTGTTGGAGCAGGGCCTGGGCGTGCTCGAGGGAGCGGCAGGCGGACAGGCGTTGCTGGAGGGCAACGAGGGCTGGCGCGCAGTCCTTCACGGGGACGTTGAGGTTGCACAGCTCGCGAGGGCTCACGCCGAGCAGCGCGAGCGCCCAGCCGGGCTTGAGCCGGATTCCGAGGCTCACCGAGCCGGGGGCCTCCTTCACGAGCGCGAAGGACTCCATGGGGCCGACCACCGTCACGCGGGGTTCGTCGCCACGTCCCAGGGAGCGCATGTCCGAGAAGCGCACGATGAGGTCCGTGCAGCCGTCGGGGAGGATGCGGTGGAGGCCTGGCGTGGCGGTGGAGGGCGTGACGTAGCGCCAGAGCGCGTCCACCCGGTCGGCCATGAAGGCCGGCGGCGCCAGCTCCGTGTATCCACCCTCGAGCATCCCTCGGTCTCCTCCTGGGGAGAGGATAGTACCGGGCGGCTCATTCCGCGCGGGCCTCGAGCCGGGCGAGGGGGATGGCGCCAGAGGGCTCGCGGGCCGCTGTGCACGGTGTGCTCGCATTGAAGACACATGTCTTTGTCAGGGCGAGAAGTCGAGCGCGTCTGTCGTTGGCGAAAGGAGCGGTGAATCTGCCGATGGTGAATCCGATGAGCCCGATGAATCTCAAGCGCAAGAACGACACTGTCCGCGGCATCGCCGTGCTGTTCGCGAACACCGAGCAGGACACCGTCTCCGAGGACGAGCTGTGGGAGGGAATCGCTTCCTTCCGTAGCGCTCCACCCGGCCGTTGAGCTTCCTGGCCACGTCTCGATGACGTGGCCGGGCGGTTTCAGAGGCCGGGCTCCCAGAGGGGACCCGGCCTCTTCTCGTTTCCGGGTTCCCTCTCTCGCAGTACCTGCCGCCCCGTTCGTCTATCGGCGCAGGACACCGCACTCTCGATGCGGGAAGACGGGTTCGACTCCCGTACGGGGCACTCTTCGCGACATCTTCAGGTCCTGTAGCTCAGCGGATTCAGAGCGCTCGGGTGCGAACCGAGAGGCCGCAGGTTCGATTCCTGCCAGGACCACTGTTTCATCTGTTTCATGCACGCCGAGCCAGCGGGCGACGGCATCGGTTCGACATACCGACTTGGCCGGGTTCGACTCCCGGGGCGTGCACTCCCGAAACCTCACGCGGTCGCGGACGGTCGCTCCGGCAGCCGCTCCAGCGCGGGCAGCGCATCGGGCCGGTCCCACAACACGAAGTGGCTGCACCCGTCGAGCGTCACCACCTCGAGCTCCGGACGGCCCTTCTGCGCGCTCTCCAGCATCGACCTGGACTCCAGCACCCGGTCCTTCCCCGGGACGAGCACGGTGCCGCGCCGCACGTTGCGGAACAGCGACTCGTCGCGCTCCTCGAACCAGCGAGCCAGGTCCACCAGGTTGGTCAGCATGGTCGACACCCGCTTCGGATTGAACGGGAACGCCATGATGAGCTCGCGCTTGCGCGCATCCTCCAGCGGCCCCCACGCCCCCCGGTTGTGCCGGGAGATGGGCGCCAGGCGCCACAGCGGAATGAAGAACGGCAGCAGCCACAGCTGCGCCCGCGTCAGGCGCGTGTACGCACGAGCGCGCGGGAGCACGGGCGCCTCCAGCACCACCTCCACCTTCTCGAACAGGTCCGGCCGCAGCTTCGCCGCCTCCAGCACCACCGCGCCTCCGCGCGAATGCCCATGGACGCGCACCTGGTCCGTCCTCGGCAGATGCTCCAGCGCCTGCACCAGCACGGCGGCGTCGTGGGCAATCGTGCCCTCCGGAGCGCTCGGCACCTTCGCCCAGGGCGCTGGCACCTCGCGAGGACCTGTAATCGGCAGGTGGTAGTCGCAGCTCGTCACCAGGATGAGCTGGAGCCCCGGGTCCTCGTAGTGGCGCGTGAAGTAGCGCATGTCCGCCACGAAGCCGTGCATGCACAGCACCGTGGCACGCGGGTTCTCACAGCGCCGCTCCGCGATGACCGCCTTGCCCACCCGGTGGATGTGCCCGTCGAAGGCCTCGCTCGGACAGGGCGTGCACTCGCGGACGAGCAGCCACTGCCGCAGGGCGAGCACGAGAACGACGATGCCGACGAGGACTGCGATGGCCACGGACATGCAGACTCCCAGGGGGCCAGGCCTCGAACGGACGGCTCAGGTCGCCTCGCGCATCATATTTCGCGCGATGACCAGCTGCTGAATCTGGCTGGTGCCCTCATACAGGCGGAAAAGGCGCACGTCGCGGTAGAAGCGCTCGATGCCGTAGTCCGCGATGTACCCCGCCCCTCCGAAAATCTGCACCGCGCGGTCCGCGACGCGCCCCACCATCTCGCTCGCGAACAGCTTGCAGCAGGACGCCTCGGTGCTGATGTTCTGGCCCGCGTCCCTGCGCCGGGCCGCGTCCAGCACCATGCAGCGCGCCGCGTAGGCCTCCATGCGGCTGTCCGCCAGCATGGCCTGGATGAGCTGGAACTCCGCGATGGGCTTGCCGAACTGCTCGCGCTCCATGGCGTAGCGCAGGCTCTCCCGGATGAGCCGCTCGGCCACACCCACGCACACCGCCGCGATGTGGAGCCGGCCCCGGTCCAGCACCTTCATCGCCGTCTTGAAGCCCTGTCCCTCCACGCCGCCCAACAGCTGCGTCGCGGGGACACGACAGTCCTCGAAGAGCACGTCCGCGGTGTGCGTCCCCTTCTGTCCCATCTTCCGGTCCGACGGACCGATGATGAGCCCCGGGGTGCCCGCCTCGACGAGGAACGCGGAGATGCCCGCGGCCCCCTTCTCGTCCGGGTTGGTGCGCGCCATCACCGTGAACAGACCCGCCTCGGGCGCATTGGTGATGAAGCGCTTGGTGCCGTTGAGCACGTACACGTCGCCCTCGCGCCGGGCCGTGGTCCTCAACGAGGAAGCATCCGAACCCGCGTTGGGCTCCGTCAGCGCGAACGCACCGACAATCTCTCCCGAGGCCAGTCGAGGAAGGTACTTGCGCCGCTGTTCCTCCGTGCCATCCAGGATGATTCCCTGCGAGCCGATGCCGTTGTTGGTGCCGATGAGCGAGCGGAAGGCGGGCGACGTCTGTCCGAGCACGAAGGCCACCTGCACCTCCTGGCTCATGTTCAGCCCGACGCCGCCGAACTCCACCGGCGTGGACAGGCCGAACAGTCCGAGGCCGCGCATCTCCTCGATGATGTCCCGGGGGATGGCGTCCTCGTCCGCCACGCGGTGCTCGTTGGGAATCAGGCGCTCCTTCACGAAGCGCTCCAGCATGGAGAGCAGCTGCTCCAGGGTCTCGTCCTCGCGGGCGGTGAGCATGGTGGTCCTTGTCAGCGGTGCTGCAGTGCCGCCTCGACGTTGCGCACCAGGTTCACCAGCCGGGGACCGATGTCCAACAGCAGTCGCTGACGCGGCAACAGGAACGACGGCCCGCCACAGTTGAAGGCCAACAGCCCGCTGCCATCCGGCGCGATGAACGGCACGCCCACCGCGTTGACGTCCCGGTCCCAGTCTCCGACGGAGAGCGTGAAGCCGTGCGTGCGGTACTCCTCCAGCGCCTGCTCGATGCTCGCCTGGAGGCGCGGCCACTTCTCCGGCTCGCGCTTGGCCATGTGTCCCATCAGGTAGCGACGCTCGCCCTCGGGGAGCGCGGCGAGCAGCGCCCGTCCCATCGCCGTGGTGGCGAGCGGCAGCCTGGAGCCGATGTCCAGCCGCAGCGTCACCGCCGCGGTGGAGCGACAGTGCTCCACGTACACCACGTTGAGCCGGTCCCGACTGCCCAGCGACACCGGGACGTTCGCGTAGTCCGCCAGGTCCTGCATCAGCGGTCGGGCCACGTCGCGCACGCCCATGTTGGAGAGCGCCGCGAAGCCGAGCGCGAGCACCCGCGTGCCGAGCTGATACTTGCCCAGCCGCTCCGAGTACGTGAGGTAGCCCAGCCGCGTCAGCGTATGCGTCAGCCGCGAGATGGTGGGCTTGGGCAGCCCCGTGCTCGCCGCGAGTTCCTGGTTGCCGAGCATGGGGCGCTGCGGGGTGAAGGCCCTCAGAATCTCCAACCCACGCGCGAGCGCCGTCACGAATTGACGGTCCTTCACTTCCTCTTCGCTCACCTGCTCCAGCGACTCCACGAAGGGGGCACCGGCGTCGCTGGGCGGAGATGAGGGGGCTGCGAAGCGTCTCATGACAGTCCTGACAAGAGCGGGATTGCCATCACGATAAACAGACAGTACAAATGGGTCAAGGTCTGCGAAATTCAGTTTCGCATAGCGAAACAAGGAATATCCAACCATGTCCCACGTGCTCGTCGAGAGGCCCGAGGAAGGCATCGCCTTGGTGCGACTGCATCGTCCCGAGGTCCGCAATGCATTGGGATTGGAGCTGCGCCAGGAATTGTCCGTGGCCTTCCGGGAGCTGGGCGCGGACGCGGCGGTGCGTTGCATCGTGCTGACGGGCGGACCGGAGTTCTTCGCGGCGGGTGCGGACCTGCGGGCCCTGGTGGACGCGACGCCGGTGGACCTGCTGCTGCGGGACACCCAGTGGCTCTGGCAGTCCCTGGCGGAGTGCCCCGCGCCGGTCATCGCCGCGGTGAATGGCTTCGCGCTCGGAGGTGGCTGCGAGCTGGCGATGCACGCGGACATGATTGTCGCGGGAGAGAGCGCCAGCTTCGGTCAGCCGGAGATTCGGGTGGGCATCATGCCGGGGGCGGGAGGCACGCAACGGCTGACGCGCGCGGTGGGGAAGTTCAAGGCGATGAAGCTGCTGCTCACCGGCGAGCCGATGACGGCGCGGGAGGCGGAGGCCATGGGCCTGGTCACCGAGGTGGTCCCCGACGCGGAGGTGTTGGAGCGGGCGCTCACGCTCGCGCGGAAGGTGGCGAACATGCCGCCCCTGGCCGTGCGACAAATCAAGGAGGTGGTCCTCGCGGGACAGGACGTGTCCCTCGCGGAGGCGCTGCTCCTGGAGCGCAAGGCCTTCCAGCTCCTCTTCGCCACGCGCGACCAGAAGGAGGGCATGCGGGCCTTCCTGGACAAGCGCAAGCCCGCCTTCGAGGGACGCTGACATGGTCGACGTCCAAGCACCCTCGCTCACGTTGGGACTGGTCGGAACGGGCATGATGGGTCGAGGCATCGCCCAGCTCGCCGCGCAGGCGGGAATCACCGTCCGCTTGTTCGATGCGCGTCCCCAGGCCGCGGAGGAGGCCCGCGCGTCTGTCGCGTCGACGCTCGAGATGCTGGTGACGAAGGGTCGCCTGTCGCCCGAGGAGGCGCGCGCGGCGACGGCTCGGCTCGAGCCTGTTCCCTACGAAGCGTCGCTCGCGGGCTGTGACGTGGTGGTGGAGGCCATCGTCGAGGACCTCGGTGTGAAGCAGGCGCTGTTCACCCGCCTGGAGGGCATCGTCGGGCCGGAGTGCCTGCTGGCCACGAACACCTCGTCGCTCTCGGTGACGGCCATCGCCTCGGCGTGCGAGCGCCCGGGCCGCGTCGGTGGCTTCCACTTCTTCAACCCGGTGCCGTTGATGAAGGTGGTGGAGGTCATCGAGGGGGCGCGCACGGAGCCCCGGGTGGGGGAAACGCTCGTGCTGCTCGCGAGGCGGCTGGGCCACCGGCCGGTGCGCGCGGCGGACACCCCGGGCTTCATCGTGAACCACGCGGGGCGCGGCTTCGGCACGGAGGCGCTGCGCATCCTCCAGGAGGGCGTGGCCTCCTTCGAGGTGATTGACCGCGTGCTGCGGGACGCGGCGGGCTTCCGGATGGGGCCGTTCGAGCTGCTGGACCTCACGGGGCTGGATGTCTCGCACCCGGTGATGGAGTCCGTGTACGAGCAGTTCTACCAGGAGCCGCGCTTCCGTCCGTCGTACGTGCTGCGTCAGCGGCTCACGGCGGGACTGCTCGGGCGCAAGAGCGGGCAGGGCTTCTACTCCCACGAAGGGGGACGGCCTCACGCCGTGCCGGAGCCCGTGCTTCCGAAGGGAGAGCAGCGGCCGGTGTGGGTGGCCGCCGATGAGCCCGGCTGGAGGGAGGCACTGCTGTCCCTGGTTCGCGCGGCGGGTTGGTTCCCGGACGACGGAGAGCATCCCGCACCGGAGTCGCTGTGCCTGCTCGCGCCGTTGGGTCGGGACGCCACGACCACGGCACTGGCGCTGGAGCTGGACCCCGAGCGCACGGTGGCGGTGGACCTGTTGTTCGGTCCGGAGCGTCGGCGCACGGTGATGACGACGCCGGTGACGCGGCCCGCGTTCCTGGACTCGGCGCTCGCGCTGCTCGGGGCGGATGGAACGCCGGTGGCGCGCATCCACGACAGCACGGGCTTCGTCGCGCAGCGGGTGCTCGCCACCGTGGTGAACATCGCGTGCGACATCGCGCAGCAGCGCATCGCGAGCCCGGAGGACATCGATGCCGCGGTGACGCTCGGGCTGGGGTATCCGCTCGGACCGCTGGCCTGGGGTGACGCGCTCGGTCCGCGACGCGTGTTGAAGGTGCTGGACGCCATCCACGCCGCCTCCGGAGACCCGCGCTATCGCGCGAGCCCATGGTTGTCCCGCCGAGCCCGGCTCGGTGTCTCCCTCCTCACGCCGGAGAGGTGATTCGCATGAGCGCCTATATCTACGATGGGTTGCGCACGCCGTTCGGTCGTCACGCGGGAGCGCTGGCGCCTGTTCGCCCCGATGACCTGCTCTCCGGAGTCATCCGCGCGCTGCTCACGCGCGGCCCGTTCGAGCTGGGGGACATCGAGGATGTCGTCATCGGGTGCACCAACCAGGCGGGGGAGGACAGCCGCAACGTGGCACGGCACGCCGCGCTGCTCGCGGGGCTGCCCATCGAGGTGGGGGGTGTGACGGTGAACCGGCTGTGCGGCAGCGGTCTCGCGGCGGTGCTGGACGCGGCGCGCGCGGTCATGACGGGGCAGGGGGAGCTCTTCGTCGCCGGGGGCGTGGAGAGCATGAGCCGTGCGCCCTTCGTGCTGCCCAAGGCCGAGTCGGCGTTCAGTCGCGACACCCAGGTGTTCGACACGACGATGGGTGCCAGGTTCCCGAACCCCCGCGTGGTGGCTCGCTTCGGTGGTGACACGATGCCGGAGACGGCGGACAACATCGCGCGCGACCTGGGCATCGGCCGCGCGGCCTCGGACCGGTTCGCGCTGGCTTCGCAGCAGAAGTTCGCGACGGCGCAGGCCCGGGGGTTCTTCGCGGGAGAGCTGGTCCCCGTGGAGCTGCCGGGACGCAAGGGGGCGGTCACCACGGTGACGGTCGACGAGCATCCCCGCCCGGACACGACGCTCGACAAGTTATCCACACTCAAGCCGCTGGCCGCGGAGGGGGTCGTCACGGCGGGCAACGCCTCGGGCATCAATGACGGCGCGGCGGCGCTGCTCGTCGGCTCGATTTGTGTCGGCGAGTCCGTGGGATGCAAGCCGCTGGCACGCATCGTCTCGGCCGCCATCGCGGGAGTCCCGCCACGCACCATGGGACTGGGGCCCGTGCCGGCCGCGCGCAAGGCGCTGGAGCGGGCGCAGTTGGCGCTGTCGGACATGGACATCATCGAAATCAACGAGGCCTTCGCTGTGCAGGTGCTCGGCTGCCTCAAGCTGCTGGAGCTGGGCGAGGACGACAGCCGGGTGAACCCGAACGGTGGAGCCATCGCCGTGGGACATCCACTGGGAGCCTCGGGTGCGCGACTGGCCCTGACAGCGGCGCGACAGCTCCAGGTCTCCGGTGGGCACTACGCGCTCGTCAGCATGTGCATCGGGGTGGGGCAGGGCATCGCCGCCGTCCTCGAGCGCGTGTGAGTGGCTTCCTCTTCTGACGTTGGGAGAACCGAATGCAGGTCTACGACAAGCTCTACATCCAGGGTGAGTGGGTGGCGTCGCGAGGCGGTGGGCACATCGACGTGCTCAGCGCATCCACAGAAGAGGTGATGGGACGCGTTCCCGAGGGCACGGCGGAGGACGTGGACCGCGCGGTGCGCGCGGCGCGTGGTGCCTTCGAGACCTGGGCCTCTTTGACCGTCCCGGAGCGGGCGGCGTTCTTGCGGAGGCTCCAGGCGGGGCTGACGGAGCGACAGGATGCGCTCGCGAGGACGATGACGGGCGAGGTGGGCATGCCCCTGGCGCTGTCGAAGGCCATCCAGGTGGGCACGCCCATCACCGTGACGGGGACCTACGTGCAGCTCCTCCAGGAGCACGCCTTCGAGGAGCAGGTGGGCAACTCGCTGGTGGTGCGCGAGCCGGTGGGCGTCGTCGCCTGCATCACACCGTGGAACTATCCGCTGCATCAGATTGTCGCGAAGGTGGCGCCGGCACTGGCGGCGGGCTGCACCGTGGTCCTCAAGCCCAGCGAGGTCGCTCCGCTCAACGCGTTCATGCTCGCGGAGATCCTCCACGAGGCGGGGCTGCCACCTGGGGTCTTCAACCTCGTGTCCGGAACGGGAGCGGTGGTGGGCGAGGCGCTCGTGCGTCATCCCGAGGTGGACATGGTGTCCTTCACGGGCTCGACGCGAGCGGGACGCCGGGTGTCGGAGCTGGCGGCGGCGACGGTGAAGCGCGTGTCGCTGGAGCTGGGTGGCAAGTCCGCGTCCATCGTCCTCGCGGACGCGAACCTCAAGAACGCGGTGAAGCGGACGGTGGGCAACTGCTTCCTCAACTCGGGTCAGACGTGCACGGCGCACACGCGCATGCTGGTGCCGCGGGCCTTGCACGATGAGGCGGCGCGCCTCGCCGTGGAGGTGGCCACGAGCTTCACCGTGGGCGACCCGTTCCAGGGAGAGGCGAAGCTCGGTCCCGTCATCTCCGAGGCGCAGCGTGCGCGCGTTCGTGAGTACATCCAGCAAGGCATTCGCGAGGGCGCGAAGCTCGTCGCCGGTGGGCCCGAGCAGCCCGAGGGCCTGCCGAAGGGCTACTACGTGAAGCCCACGGTCTTCGCGGGCGTGACGCCGGAGATGACCATCGCGAGGGAGGAGATCTTCGGTCCCGTGCTCGCCATCCTGCCGTACGACGATGAGGACGACGCGGTCCGCATCGCGAACAGCACCATCTACGGCCTGGCCGGCGGTGTCTGGTCGGAGGACGTGGAGCACGCGAAGCGAGTCGCGCGCCGGATGCGCACCGGACAGGTGGACATCAACGGCGGACGCTTCAACCCGCTGGCTCCGTTCGGTGGGTATCGACAGTCCGGCAACGGTCGAGAGCTCGGCCGCTACGGGCTGGAGGAGTTCCAGGAACTCAAGGCGATGCAGCTCTGACGCAGTCCCCCTCATCCGAGTCAGGAGTCCCCATGAAGGCCGCGGTGTGTTTCGAGAAGGACGTGCTGACCGTCACCGACGTGAGCTTCGAGCCGCCGAAGGCGCGCGAGGTGCTCGTTCGCATGGTGGCCTGTGGTGTCTGTCACACGGACCTGTCGGTGGTGAACGGCACGGTGAAGATGAAGCTGCCCTGTGTGCTGGGGCACGAGGGCGCGGGCATCGTCGAGGAAGTCGGGGAGGAGGTCTCCCATCTGCGGAAGGGGGACAAGGTCGTCCTCTCGTGGGTGGCGCAGTGTGGCGAGTGCTACTTCTGTCGCATCCAACGGCCGAACCTGTGCGAGCTCGGCGAGCGCATCAACGCGGGCAACCGGATGCCGGACGGGAGCACGCGACTGCGCAAGGACTCGCGCGAGCTGAACGTGTTCTCCGCGCTGGGGGCGCTGTCGGAGTACGCGGTGGTGCCGGCGCGGGCGGCGGTGAAGCTCCCCGAGGACGCGCCGCTCGACAAGGCGGCGCTGGTGGGCTGCGCGGTGACGACGGGCGTGGGGGCGGTGTTCAACACGGCGCAGATGCCGCCAGGGGCGACGGTGGCGGTGTTCGGCACGGGCGGCGTGGGATTGAACATCATCCAGGGCGCGGTGATTGCCGGCGCCGAGCGAATCATCGCGGTGGACGTGCACCCGAAGAAGCTGGAGTTCGCGAAGGTGTTCGGCGCGACGGACGTCATCGACGCGACGAGCGTGGACCCGGTGGTGGGCATCCGCGAGCTGACGCGAGGGCGGGGCGCGGACTATGCGTACGAAGCGGTGGGCCGCAAGGAGACCATCGAGCAGGCCTACCAGTGCACGCGCAAGGCGGGCACGTGCGTCGTCGTCGGCGTGGGGAGCGTGAAGGAGCAGATCTCCCTCAACGTCTTCGTGCTGCCGTTGTTCGAGAAGCGGCTGCTCGGCTCCTGGTTCGGCACGGCGGATGTGCACCGCGACATGCCCCGGCTCTTGGACCTCTACAAACAGAAGAAGCTCAAGCTGGATGAGTTGGTGACGACGACCTACAAACTGGACCAGCTCGACCAGGCCTTCACGGACATGAAGAACGGAGTGAATGCCCGGGGAGTGGTCTTGTTCTGACGGGGCGCTCAGTCGGCTACGTGCCATTCTGGCCCTGGGGGGACTTTGGCGGTCCCCAGGGCCTCGAGCGCGAATGATTCCAATGCCTCAAGGATTTCCGTGCGACGCACCCAATCGGGACCACCATGTTTTCCAGCCCGCGCCTCCCACTGGCCTTTGTGGTGGTGCAGGTAGACTGCCCTGTCGAAGTACCAGAAGTCGGCTGGATTGGACTCGCTATCACTCGATGCCGTCTCGAATGCCGCACGTTTGGGCTGCGTGGTGACGAGAATGCCTGAGGGAACGAAATAGGTTCGTCTCAGAATGCGGAAGCCCCTGGCTTCGAGACGTCGCCCGAGCTCATCGAGGAGTTCCTGGTACTGGGTCGTCATGGGGTCCCACGACCGACGCTATGACGTCCGACGGCATGGGCACCAGGGGCAAGGCATCGAGCCCACTGGTGCCGCACTGACTCATGCCAGCTCTAGAAGAACACGTGCGTGAACCGAGCGCCGATGAACTGGCTCTTCGTCACGCCCTCGGATGCGGCGACGTCCGGCTGGAACTGGAGCATCAGCGTGGAGGCCTTCTCCAGCCGGATGCCCATCGTCAGCCGCAGCGACTGCACCGTGGTGCTCTTGGCGATCTCCAGCTCACCCGCCGGCGTGTCGATGGTGCGCTTGCCCGACGCCTCGACGATGTAGCCCGCGCCCGTGAAGAACGTGGACGACAGGTCCATGCCCAGATGGAAGATGCCGCCGAACGACGGCGCCTGGCTCATCACCACCTTCGAGCCACCCTCCGCGCTCGGAATCAGGAACTCGTCGTTGTCCCCCTGGAACGCCACGCTGCCCATCAGCTCCGCCGTGAAGATCTTCTTGAAGCGCTGACCCGCGACCAGCTGCGGACGCACCACCCACCGGTTCGCCCCGATGTTCACCAGCCGGTTGCTGTCATAGCTGCCCACCGGCACCGTGACGTACGGCGTGAGCGCGAACCACGTGTGCGTGTTGTCCTCGGCGTTCTGCACCAACCCATATCCAATCGTCGGGATGTACGTCACATCGCCCACGCCCGAGGCGCGCAGCGCCGTCTTCGGGCCCGAGGGCGACGCCGGGTTCGCCTGGAATACCGTCACGTCCACCACCGGCAGGCTCAAGTCCAGCGGCACCACCACCAGGTCGCCGAACTTCAGCACGTACGTGGCGCGGAAGGCCGCTTGGAGTTGTGAGAAGTCACGCTCACCGGACGCGGAGACGTGACGCAGATACATGTTGGTGATGATGCCCCGGTGCGGGACGAAAAATCCCGCCTCGTAGTCTCGCAGGTCCGCCTGCTGGGCCTGGACCCCGGTGGCCGAGAACAGCACTGCGAACAGGACACTGAGCAGCATGCGCTTCATGGTGATTCCCTCCCTCGAGGAACGTCGTCGATACGGTTTGCGTCAGTAACGGAACGGCCACGCCTGGAAGTACCGGCGGACCCGCAGCCACACGCCGAAGAGCCCCAGGGGCTCGAGCACCAGCACCAGCACCACCACCAGCGACAGCAGCACCGTCGACTGCTGCGCGGACGTGAGCTGATTCACGAAGGGAATCGCGCCGCCCACCGTCTCCGCCAACGGGCTCAGGAACGTGAACGCGAGCGCGCCGCTGACGGCGCCGAACACCGTGCCCACCCCTCCCAGCACAATCATCGCGATGTACTGGATGGAGAGGTTCAAATCGAACGGCGGCTCCACCGTGATGTATTGCTGCTGGAACGCGAACATCGCCCCCGCGATGCCCGCCAGGAACGACGACACGCCGAACGCCTGCAGCTTCGCCTGCGTCGTCCCCACCCCCAGCACCTCCGCCGCCAGGTCCTGGTCCCTCACCGCCATCATCGCCCTGCCACTGTCCGAGCGCTGGAGGTTCTTCGTCAGCCACACCGTGAACGCGGCGAGCCCCGCGAAGAGGAAGTACAGCTTCCGCTCGAAGCCGAAGCGCACGCCGCCCACGCTCCACGCGGTGCTCATTGACGCCGCCGCGCCCGTCTCGTCGCGGAACCACCAGTACATCGGCACCGCCGTGCCGCTCAGCCCGCTCGTCACCTCCGGATACGCGAGCAACACGTGCTGCGTCAGGAACACCAATCCCAACGTGACGATGGCCAGGTACAGCCCCTTGAGCCGCAGCGCGAACGCGCCAATCACCACGCCCACCAGCGCGGACACACCGCCCGCCAGTGGCAACGCCAACCAGAACGGCCAGCCCAGCTTCGTGCCGAGCACCGCCGCCGTGTACGCGCCCAGCGCCAGGAACGCCGCGTGCCCCAGGCTCACCTGTCCCGCGAAGCCCGTGAGCACCATCAGCGACGCGGCGCCCACGATGGCCACCAGCCCCAGGTTGCCCACGGTGAGCCACCGCGTGCTCACCAGCCACGGGTAGCTCAACCCCACGGCCAGCGTCAGCAGCAGCCCCACCCGCTGCCACAGGCCGGGAAAGAGCTTCAGGTCGTCCTCGTACCGAATCACCAGGGGGCGCGTTGGCATGATGTCGTCTCGCGCGCGTCGTCAGACGCGGCGCACCTCGTGCTCGCCCCACAGTCCGCGCGGGCGCAGGACCAGGAACAGAATCATCGCGGCGTAGGGGAAGACGGCGTGGAAGTTGTGCCCGAAGGCGCCCAGGTGTGGATTCACATACGCCTGGGACAGCACCTCCAAGAGCCCCAGCACGAACGCGGCCACCACCGCGCCCACCACCGACTCCAGTCCTCCGACGATGATGGCGGGGAATGCCCTCAACGCCACGTAGCCCAGGTTCGAATCCACCGAGCGCGGGAACATCCCCAGGAACACGCCCGCCACCGCCGCCGTCGCTCCCGCCAGGAACCATGTGAAGCCGAGCACCCGGCCCACCGGAATCCCCAGCACCAGCGCCACCTCCTGGTTCTCGCTTGCCGCGCGCATCGCCACGCCCAGCGGCGTGCGCTGCACCAGCGCGTGCATCCCCACCAGCACCACCGTCGTCGCGCCCAGCGACACCAGCGAGGACAGCAGCACGGTGGCGTTGCCCACCTGCACCTCCGCCATCGCATCCCACGGCGTGGGCATTCCACGCGTGTCCGTGCCGAATGCAATGACGATGCCCGCGCGCAGCAGCAGCCCCAGGAACAGCGTCAGGATGATGGTGGTGAAGACAGGGCGCCCCACCATGCGGCGCAGCACCGTGCGCTCCAGGAGCGCGGCCAGGCCGCCGGTGAGACACGCGGACGCGGCGAGCGCCAGCCACCAGGGCAGCACCTCCACCAGCGCCGTCATCAGGAACGCGCCCAGCGCGAGCAGCTCGCCGTGCGCGAAGTTGAAGAGCCGGGAGGCCCGATACACCACGGAGAAGCCCAGGGCGATGAGCGCGTAGCTCGCCCCGAGCGCCAGGCCGGAGATGCCGAGCTGGAGAAGCTGCGTCATTCGCGTGTCCTCGCGTACATCTCTTCCACCAGCTGGGAGTGCAGCTCGAGCACCGCCTTGCGGCGCACCTTGAGGGACGCCGTCACCTCGCCCGCGTCCTGCGTCATCTCGCGCTCGAGCAGTCGGAACGCCCGCACCTGCTCCACGCGCGCCAGCGTCTCGTTCGCGCGGGTGACTTCCTCCTCGATGAGCTTGCGCACCTCGGGCCGCTGCGTGAGGTCCGTGTACGAGGTGAAGGCCAGCTTGCGGCGCAGCGCCCAGTCCGCCACCGTCTCCGGGTCCACCTGCACCAGCGCGGTGACGAAGGGCCGCCGGTCGCCGATGGCCACTGCCTCCTTGATGTACGGACTGTTCTTCAGCGCGTTCTGGATGCGCTCGGGCGACAGGTTCTTCCCACCCGACGTGATGAGGATTTCGCGCTTGCGGCCGGTGATGCGCAGATACCCGTCCGCGTCGATTTCGCCCAGGTCCCCCGTGCGCAGCCAGCCCTGCGCGTCACGCACCTCGGCGGTGGCCTCCGGCTTGTTGAGGTAGCCGAGGAACACGTTGCTGCCGCGCACCAGCACCTCGCCGTCCTCGTCCAGCCGGCACTCCACGCCGGGCACCGGGCGTCCCACGGTGCCCAGGCGCGTCGCGCCAGGGATGTTGAGGTGGCTGGTGCCCGCGCTCTCCGTCTGCCCGTAGCCCTCGTAGATGCGAACGCCCACGCTGTCGTACCAGGCGAGCAGCTCCGGAGAGATGGGCGCCGCGCCGGAGATGGGGAAGCGGCAGCGCCTCAACCCCAGTCGCTCCTGGAGCGGGCGGTAGACGAGCAGGTCGCCCACGCGCCACAAGAGCGCGTCCCACCAGCGACGCTGTCCTGTCCGCTCGCGCTCGCGAATCCCGGCGCCCAGGCGGGTGAAGGTCTCGAACAAGGTGCGCTTGAGCCACGAGGCGTCGCGCATCTTCACCATCACCACCGCGTGCATCTTCTCCCAGATGCGCGGCACGCCCAGGAACACCGTGGGGGACACCTCGGCCACGTCCTGCTGCACCGTCTCCAGCGCCTCGCCGAAGTGGACCTGGCCGCCGACGACCAGGGGCAACAGCAGGCTGAACAGCTTCTCCGCGACGTGACACAGCGGCAGGTACGAGACGACGCTGTCCTGCTGCCCCAGCCCGAGCTGCGAGGTGAACGTCGCCGAGCCCTCCAGCATGTTGCGGCTCGACACCAGCGCGCCCTTCGGCGAACCCGTGGTGCCCGAGGTGTAGATGACCATCGCCGGCTCATCCGGACTGCGCGCCGCGAGCTGCGCCTTCAGCCACCCGGGCTCCCGCTCCAGCAGCGCGCGGCCTTCCTCCAGGAAGCGCTCCCAGAGACGCAGGCGTGAATCCTCCACGCCGCGCAGGCCCCTCGGCTCGACGACGAGCACGTGCTCGACGGAGGGCGTCTCGTCGGCGACGGCGGCCACCTTGTCGTACTGCTCCTGGTCCTCGCAGAGCACGACGCGACAGCGCGCGTCGTTGAGGATGTACGCCACGTCCGCAGCGGGGTTCGTCTGGTAGATGCCCACGCCGCGCGCGCCGAGCACCTGCGCGCCCAGGTCCGTGAACAGCCACTCGGGCCGGTTGTCGCTGAGGATGGCCACCGAGTCACCGGCGCGCACGCCCAGCTCCCACAACATCCTCGCCGTCCACCCGACGCGCTCCAGGTAGCCCTGGAAGGACAGCTCCCGCCAGATGCCCAGGCGCTTCTCGCGAATGGCCACCGCATGCGGATGTCGCTCCGCGCGCAGGTAGAGCTGGCCCGGCAGGCTCAGCGGTAGTGCCGTACTCATGCCGCCACCGCCCCGCCGACGTACGCGCTGAGCACGCGCGAGTCCTCACGCAGCGCCGAGGGCGGCCCGTTCGCGATGACACGCCCCCGGTCCAGCACCGTCACCTGCGTGGCCAGGTCCATCACGAAGCGCAGCTCGTGACCGATGAGCACCTGCGTCACCCCCAGCTCGTGGCGGATGTCGAGCAGGTGGTTGGCCATGTCCTCGGTCTCCTCCTGGTTGAGCCCGGCGGTGGGCTCGTCCAGGAGCAGCAGCTTCGGCTCCATGCACAGTGCGCGGCCCAGCTCCACGCGCTTGCGGATGCCGTAGGGCAGCACCGACACGGGCATCCACCGGTAGTGCTCCAGGGAGAGGAAGTCGATGACCTCCTCGGCCTTCTCGCGGTGACGAACCTCCTCCTGCCTCGCGCCACGCGTCCAGAAGAGGTGACGCAAGAGCCCCGTGCGGTACTTCGGGTGACGGCCGAGCAGCAGGTTCTCCAGCACCGTGAGGTGCTCGAAGAGCGCCAGGTTCTGGAACATCCGCGACACACCGCGCCGGGCAATCTCCGGCGGCTCCAGGCCCGTGAGCGCCTGTCCTTCCAATCGCACGCGTCCCTCCATGTGCCGGTGGATGCCGCTGACGCAGTTGAAGAGGCTGCTCTTGCCCGCGCCGTTGGGACCAATCACGGCATGCAGCGCGCCGGCCTCGATGGAGAACGAGACTCCATCCAGGGCTCGCACCCCGGAGAAGGACAGGCCCACGTTGTCGAGCTCCAGCAAGGCCATGCTTCACCCTTCACGTTTCAGGACAACCAGCGACGCTTGCGGCGGTAGCGCTTCAGCTCGTGGTAGCCGCGCTGCCCCTCGCGGCCGAAGCCCAGGTAGAACTCCTGCACGTCCGGGTCCTCGCGCAGCTTCTCCGCCGGCCCGTCCAGCACCACCTTGCCCGTCTCCAGCACGTACCCGTGGCTGGCCATGCCCAGCGCCACGCGCGCGTTCTGCTCGACGAGCAGCACCGACACGCCCTCGGCGGCGATGCGCTGAATCAGCTCCGACACCTCGCCCACCGCCTTCGGCGACAGGCCCAGGAACGGCTCGTCCAACAACAGCACCTGGGGCCTGCGCATCAGCCCCCGACAGATGGCGAGCAGCTGCTGCTCACCGCCGGAGAGGTAGCCCGCCTTCTGCCTGCGCCGCTCGCGCAGCACGGGGAAGCGCGAGTACGCCGACTCGACCAGCTCCTTGCGCGCCTGCGCGCCCATGCCGAAGCCGCCCGCGAGCAGGTTCTCCTCCACGGACAGCTCGCCCAGGATTCGCCGACCCTCCAGCACCTGCACCACGCCCGCGTGCACGCGGCCGTCGGTGGACAGGGCCAGCAAATCCCGCCCGGACAATTCGACACGGCCCTGGGTGATGGCGCCGTCGTGCAGGTCGAGCAGGCCGCTGATGGCGCGCAGCGCGGTGGACTTGCCCGCGCCGTTGGGTCCGAGGAGGGCCACCACGCCCTGGTGGGGGACCTCCAGGGTGATGCCTCGCAAGGCACGCACCGCCGAGTGGTAGACGACCTGGAGGTTCTGCACGCGCAGCAGCGGAGGACTACTTGCTGTCATCGGCGGCCTTCGCGGCGGGCGTGCCCAGCGCCTTGGGCGGCGCGTAGCCCGCGACGACACTCCAGCTCCCCTGGTCCAGCACGGGCTTGAGCACCCGCACCTCCAGGGCCGTCGCGTAGGGGAAGCGGGACAGGTCCACCGGCTCCGCCGTCAGGCCGCCCGCGGTGGTGCGCTGGATGTTCTTGAGCGCCTTGAGGAAGCCCGCGCGCGTGACGTCCTTGGCCTCGATGGCGGCCTTCAGCGCCTCCAACTGCACGCGGCCCTGGACGTAGGACGCCAGCGTGTAGAAGTCCTTCGGCGTGTCGGGGTACTTCGCGTGCAGCGCGATGAAGTCCTTCATGCCCGGCACGTCGTCGCCCCAGAAGGTGAGCCCGGTGGCCCAGTAGAAGTTGGCGAAGACGGGCGCGGGGATGACCTTCGGGTCGAAGAACCGGTCCACCCACGCGGGCGTCTGTCCAATCCAGGTCGGCTGATACTTGAGCTGCGCGGCCGTGCCGAGGATGGGCCCCGAGGCCCCGGGCAGCACCGTGAGCAGCACGTAGTTGGCGCCGGACTGCTGGAGCGCGGTGACGACGGCGGCGAAGTCCTTCTGCCCTGGCGCCACGCTCTGCTGCGAGACGACGGTGACGCCGTGGTGCTTCGCTGCCTCCGTCCAGCCCTCCAGCCCGTCCTTCCCGTAGTCGTCGCCCTGCGCGACGATGGCGGCCTTCACCTTGTCCGCGCCGCCCGCGTGCTCCACCGCCCAGTCGAGGGCGCGCATCGCCTCCAGCTTGTAGGACGCGCCGATGGGCGGTGTGTACTGGTGCCGCGCCATCTCCGACGACTGTGACGCGGGGAAGGCGACCACGTTGTCCGCCGTGAGCTTGTCGCGCAGGGGCAGGGTGTTGGGCGTGCCGAAGCTGGTGCCCAGGAACAGCACCTGCTCATGGAGGTCGCTGTACGCCTGCACCGCGTTCTGCGGGTTGTAGGCGTGGTCGCGCTCCACCAGCTCCACGCGCCAGCCCGGAGGCAACAGCCCCGAGTCCCCCGCGTTCACCTGCCTCGCGAGCAGCCGCTTGCCCGCGGCGAAGGGCTTGCCGATGGCGGCGCCAGGGCCGCTCTCGTCGTTGAGCGCGCCGATGTAGACGACCTTCTTCTCCAGGTCGACACCCTTGTCTGTCTTGATGTCCGACAGGGCGGCGGGACGCGTCTGCGTGCCCTCCGGAGCCGGAGCTTCTTCCTTCTTGCAAGCCATCAAGCAGAGAGCTGTCGCCAGGAGTCCGACCACGAGCCGTTGCATCGCAACCTCCCCGTCAGATTCGTGGCGGCACAGTAACCACACTCGCTCGGAAGAGAAAAGACAGTCACCGGTAATTCGATGGCTGTATTTCGCAGGGCGGAACTTCTCGGCGGCGTGTTTTGACTGTGTTTCGCACGGCGAAATGTCTCGCGCGGATGATGCATCGCGCAAGGCGCGCGGCGCGCAGCCTGGATGTGCTTTGTCAGGAGGAGCGGACGGGGACACGCCGGTGGCGGCGGTCCTCCCAGTCCCGCGAACACGTGGCCCACCCGGGCGTGTGGTTTCCCACCTGGTGGAAAGCCACGTGTCCCGCGCGCGGGGCGCTTCAGTCCAGCGACGACTCCGGCAGCGCGGTCTCCGACGTGACGATGCCATCCGCGTCCGCGTAGAGGTGGTGTCCGGGGCGGAAGGTGACGCCCGCGAAGCGCACCTCCACGTCGCGCTGGCCCTCGTTGCGCTTGAAGCTCTTGAGCGGGTGCGTGCCCAGCGCCTTCACGCCGAGCGCCATGCGGCCCACCTCTTCCGAGTCACGGATGCAGCCGTTCACCACCACGCCCGCCCAGCCGTTCTGCTGCGCGAGCAGCGCCAACTGGTCCCCCACCAGCGCGCAGCGGCGGCTGCCACCGCCATCCACCACGAGCACCCGGCCGTTGCCCTTCTCCTCCAGGGCCTTGCGCACGAGCGAGTTGTCCTCGGGGGCGCGCACGGTGCTGATGGGGCCGGTGAACGTGGTGCGTCCGCCGAAGTCGATGAAGCCGGGCTCGGCGACCTGGAAGTGGGCCGTGCCCGCGTGCGTGTCACACAGGTCCGCCGTCTTGAAGTCCATGGGGCTGCTCTCCTGGGAAGGGTGGCCTCGGGGCCGTCGTCGTCACAGCGCTGTATCACCCCCGTGTCCAGCCCCCGGGACATCGGCATCACGCCGATGTGCGTTCTGGTGTGATTCCCCGGGGATACGTTGACGAAGGGTCAACGCGGGCGGCGGTCGATGGGCCGCAGAAGGGGCGGGCATGGGGGCAGGCTACTCGGAGGGAGGCTCGCCTCGCGGCGCGTGCTATGGAACCCACATGAATCACGCTCACAGCCAGTCCTTGTTCGCCCGCGCGCAGGCGCGCATCCCGGGCGGAGTGAACTCCCCGGTGCGCGCCTTCCGTGGCGTCGGAGGAGACCCCGTCTTCTTCCGCGAGGGCTCGGGCGCTTGGCTCACCGACGTGGACGGCAACCGCTACGTCGACCTGGTGGGGAGCTGGGGGCCGCTCATCCTCGGCCACGCCTACCCGCCCATCGTCGAGGCCATCATCGAGTCGGCCCGTCGCGGCTCGTCGTTCGGCGCGCCGCACGCGGGCGAGGTGGAGTTCGCGGAGCTCATCTGCGCGACGATGCCGGCGGTGGAGATGGTGCGGCTGGTGTCCAGCGGCACCGAGGCCACCGTGGCCGCCATCCGCGTGGCGCGCGGCTTCACCGGCCGCGAGCACATCCTCAAGTTCGAGGGCTGCTTCCACGGCGCCGGAGACCCGTTCCTGGTGAAGGCGGGCAGCGGCGTGGAGACGCTGGGCCTGCCGGACTCGCCGGGCGTGCCGTCGGCGCTGGCGAAGCTCACGCTCACCGCGCCCTTCAACGACCTGGCCGCGGTGGAGCGCATCTTCGAGGAGAAGGGCCAGGACATCGCCTGCGCCATCATCGAGCCGGTGGTGGGCAACATGGGCGTGCTGGTGCCCAAGCAGGGCTATCTGCAGGGCCTGCAGGCGCTGTGTCAGAAGCACGGCGTGCTGCTGGTGCTCGACGAGGTGATGACGGGCTTCCGGCTGGCGCGCGGTGGGGCGCAGGAGCTGTACGGGCTGATGCCGGACCTGACGACGATGGCGAAGGTGATTGGCGGCGGAATGCCGCTGGGCGCCTATGGTGGCCGCGCGGACGTCATGCGCAAGGTGGCGCCGGCCGGGCCGGTGTACCAGTCCGGCACGTTGTCGGGGAACCCGGTGGCGGTGGCGGCGGGGCTCGCGTGCCTCAAGGCGCTGGCGGCGCCGGGGACGTACGCGCGGCTGGAGCAGGTGAGCCGGATGTTGGAGGAGGGCTTCATCGCGGAGGCGAAGGAGGCGGGGGTGCCCGTCACCGTCAACCGCGTGGGCAGCATGCTGACGGTGTTCTTCACCGAGCAGCCGGTGTTCGACTACACGAGCGCGAAGACGTCCGACACGGGGCGCTTCGGTCGCTTCTTCCACGCCATGTTGGATGCGGGCGTGTACCTGCCGCCGAGCCAGTTCGAAGCGGCCTTCGTCTCGCTGGCGATGGGCGAGGCGGAGGTGGCGCACGTGCTGGGAGCGGCGAGAAAGGCCTTCCGCGCGCTTGGCCAGACCGGTTGAGCCTCCGCCCCTGGAGGGGCCTGTTCGTTTCGGTCCCTACACCCTGGTGCGCCGCATCGGCGCCGGGGGGATGGGGGAGGTCTTCCTCGCGCGCGAGGAGGGCCCTCGGCGCGCCTGTGTGGTGAAGAAGGTCCTGCCGCAGTTGATGGAGAGCCCCCAGTTCGTGGGGCGCTTCCGCGACGAGGCCCGGGTGGTGGTGCGGCTGACGCACCCGAACATCGCCCGGGTGTACGCGATGGGCGAGGTGGAGGGGCAGCTCTACCTGTCGATGGAGTACGTGCGCGGCAAGACGCTCAGCCGCCTGTCGTATCGGCTGCGGCAGCTCGCGCGGATGATGCCCTTGGGCATCGTGCTGCACCTGGGCGAGCGGCTGTGTGAGGGATTGGCGTACGCGCACGACGCGACGGACGAGGAAGGGCATCCGTTGCACCTGGTGCACCGGGACTTGTCTCCGGCGAACGTGTGCATCAGCTACGCGGGCGAGGTGAAGATCATCGACTTCGGCGCGGCGCAGTCCACGCTGAAGGAGCAGCAGACGGCGCCCCGGGTGGTGATTGGGAACCTGACGTACATGTCGCCGGAGCAGGCGCGCAAGCGCTTCGTGGACCGGCGCGCGGACGTGTACGCGGTGGGCGTGTTGCTGTGGGAGCTGTTCGCGTGGAAGCCGCTGTCGCAGCGGGGAGACCCGGTGGAGCGGTGGCGGCGCGCGGCGTATCCGCAGTGGGAGCCGGCGGGGAAGCATCGGGAGGGGCTGCCGTCGAGCATCGAGGCGTTCCTGGCGAAGGCGCTGACGTCGGAGCCGGCGCAGCGCTTCCCGGACGCGGCGGCGATGGGCGCGGAGCTGGCGCGCTTGAAGGCGAAGCTTGCGCCCGGGGTGGGGGACGCGGAGCTGGGGAAGTTGTTGGCGCTGGTCTTCCCGCGGGAGAAGAAGGCGGAGGAGACGCTGCTCGAGGAGCTGCTGCGCGAGGAGGCGAAGCGCACGAACACCGAGCCGCAGCTCGTGGCCACGCTGGCGCCGCCGACGGCGCTCGCGTTCGAGCACAACGCCATCTACACGCCGGATGACTTCGTCCCGTCCGAGCGCGTCCAGGTGGGCCCCGCGCCGACGGCCGAGGACGAGACGATTCGTGAGCGGGGTGGGGGCGCGAGGCCCGGCGGCGACGAGACGATTCGTGAGCGGGGTGAGCGCACGGGTCTCGGCGAGGACGAGCCGACGCACGCGATGGGCAGGCCCGGGCGCGGAGACGAAGCCCCGACGCTTCGGAGCGGGCGCACGGGGCAGGTCAGCGGTTCAGCCGCGGGCCCCGGCGATGACGAGCCGACGCATGCGATGGGCAGGCCCGGGCGCGCGGATGAGCTGCCCACGCTTCGGGGCGGACGAACGGGCGCGGGTGATATCGGGCCGTCGCGTGTCGGCGGTTCAGCCGTGGGCCTCGGCGATGATGAGGCGACGCACGCGAGTGGTCGGCCTGGGCTCCAAGATGACGTCCGTCTGCCTCGTGGTGGCAGTGCGGCGTCTGGCGATGATGAGCCGACGCGCGCGAGCGGCAGGCCGGGACGCGGAGATGAAGTCCCCACGCTACGTGGAGGCGCTGCGGCGCCTGGTGATGATGAGCCGACACGCGCGAGCGGCAGGCCGGGGCTCGGCCATGAAGTCCCCACGCTTCGCGGTGGGAGCGCTGGCTCAGAGAGAGATGCGCCGACGCACGCGGCGAGAAAGCCCGGGCTCGGAGATGACGTCTCCACGCTTCGTGGTGGGGGCGCTGCCTCGACTGACGATGAGCCGACGCACGCGGCGAGAAAGCCCGGGCTCGGAGATGACCTCCCCACGCTTCGTGGTGGGAGCGCGACCCCAAGTGATGCGGAGCTGATGCATGCGCGCGGGAGCCCACGGCTCGGAGACGAAGTCCCGACGCTTCGTGGAGGGAGCGCGGGGCCGGGCGATGATGAGCCGACGCATGCGGTCGGCAGACCCGGTCGAGGAGTCGACGAGCCGACTCCCACGCAGGGTGCTCGAGGTCCTGGCGACGATGAGCCGACGCGCACGGAGGTCGACGGACGCCGCTTGGGTCACCCGGGGCTGGACACCGAGGCCGCTCGCGGTATGGGGCCGCAGGGCGCGATGCGAGGCCCGGTCATCCCCACGTCGAGCCGTCCGGAGTTGGCGCACGAAGAGGGCTGGCGACTCGCCGACGAGGACGAGCCCACCGCTGTCGCCGTGCCTCCGCGTGTGGTGGCGGCCGACCCCTCCATCACGCTCCCGCTCGATATCGAGGCCATCGAGTCGCGGACCGCGCAATACGGCGTCGACACCGGAACGCCGCGAGCCGCGCCTCAACCCAACATCGAAGCCACCGAGGCGCTCGAGGCCGCGAAGGTCCTGGTGGCCATCGAGAAGCAGGCCCACGCCGCGCGGGCCAGCGCCCCCAGGTCCGAGGACACCGTGACTCCCGCCATGCCGAGCCCCCACCCCAGGCGTGCGCCCCGGGAGACACAGGTGGGCTTCGGCATCGACATCTCCCAGACGGTGGCCACCCAGGCCATCGAGGCCCGTCGGCTGGAGCTGGTCCGCGCCATCACCGGGGAGGACGAGGCGCCCGTCGTCGAACCCGAGCGCCCATCCGGACGCTGGCTCCAGGCGCCTCGACTCGGGCTCGCCCTGGCGCTGTTCGTGGGCGCGGCCCTGGTGGGCCTGTTCGTGGTCTGGCTGACGGTGTGGCGGTAGGCCCGTCTCAGTCCGTCACCGCCATCCGGTAGCTGAAGCCCAGGCTCACCGTGGCCGTGGAGATCCAATTGCTGGTGAACCCGTCTCCGAACTCGTCGTCATTGTCATCGGACACGCCGCGCGCGCCGCCGCCCAGGTAGCGCAGGTTGAGGAAGGCCTCCAGCTGCGGCGTCACCCGAATCCCACCGCGCACCGACGCATCCAGCAGCGCGCCCGTGGTGTCGGAGTTGTCATCCCCGTTGATGAGGGCCGTGGGCGCATAGCTCCCATCCGCCTCCAATCCCAGCCACCACCGCTCGCTCAGCGCCCACTTCCCGCGCACCTTGAGCAGCGGCACCGGCCCCACGTCGCGAGTCGCCCGCCGCAGCGTCCCATCCGCCGACGTGAAGACGAAGTTCGCGTTGCGCAGCTGCAATGAGACACCCACGGCCAGCTCGTCCTCGGAGACCCCGAGCAGGTCGAACAGGTAGCTGGCCCGATAGAAGGGGAAGCTGTAGCGCACGTTCAGCGGAGTCCCCTCGGGGAAGGTGAGCGCGTCGATGCGCACGTCGCGGCGCAGCACCACGTCCGTGTCGAACAACAGCGGCTGCACCAGGAACCCCACCGTGTGTCGTTTGCCGAGCGTCAGCTCCGCCGACAGGCGCACGAAGGTGTAGAGGTTGTCCTGTCCGCCATCCTCCGTGTAGCGGAACAGCGTCCCATCCCGCCCCTGGCGCAGGCTGTGCGAGAGCACGTCGAGGAAGCCCAGCTCTCCCACGAACCGCAAGGACGTGCGCGGCTCCGCACGCGCGGGGATGCTCCCGAGACACAGCAACACGACCAGGACGCCGACAGGACGGAGCATGGACCTTCCTTCTCGAGGAATCACGGGACGGCGAGCAGTGGACGCGAGGACGCGGGTGCCTCCAGCGGCAGGTAGAGCCGGAAGCACGTGCCGGTTCCCGGCTGCGAGTCCAGGGTGAGGTGACCCTGGTGCGACTCGATGATGCGCTTCACCACGGCGAGCCCCAGCCCCGTGCCCTTGGCCTTGGTGGTGAAGAAGGGCTCGAAGATGCGCGCGCGCACCTCGGCGGTGATTCCCGGGCCGGTGTCGCTGAACTCCACCATCACCTCGGGCGAGCCGGCCGCCCTGCGCACCGCTGCTCGCAGGCGTCCACCCTGGGGCATGGCCTGCATGGCGTTGATGGCCAGGTTGAGGAAGGCCTGTCGCATCATCCGCTCGTCCACCGTCACCGGCGGCACGTCCTCCTCCAAATCCAGCTCCACCCGCACGGCGCCAGGAGACTCCGCGAGCGCCCCGCGCACCGCGTCCTCCACCAGCGGCGCCAGGGGCACCGGATGTGGATGGGGCGCGGGCGGCCGCGCGAAGGTGAGCAGGTCCGCGACGATGCGGTTGAGCCGGTCGGCCTCCTCCGCGACGATGTCCACCAGCGGCTCGGCGGGGCTGTCCGGCCCGAGGATGCGCCGGATGGAGGCCACCGAGTTGAAGATGGCGCCCAGCGGGTTGCGCACCTCGTGGGCCACCACCGCGGACAGCTCGCCCAGGGCTGCCAATCGCTCACGGCGCACGAGCTGCTCCTGCGTCCGGGCCAGCTCCACGTAGCTGTCCTTCAGGTCCTCCACCAGCCGGGCGCCCTCGAGCGCCAGCGCGAGCTGGTTGGCGATGGCGCTCGCGCGCTCCACCTCCGCGGGCGTGAAGCGCCGGGTGCGCCGGGTCTCCGACGCGACCATCACCCCCACGGGCCGCTCGCGCACCACCAGCGGCAGTATCAGGAAGGATTGCGCGGAGGCGCTCTCGCGCAAGTCCTGGTCCACCCGGACGTCGGTGATGGCCTCCTCCACCATGAGCAGCTCGCGCGTCAGATAGGCCAGCCCCGTCGCGGAGCTGTCCGGCGCGCGCGCGGGCAGACACCGCCCGAGCAGCTCCGGGTGGCTGCCGCTCACCGCGCGTACCTCCAGCCACTCACCCGAGGGGTCCGGCATCAGCACGTATGCATCCGGTGTGTCGATGATGCGCGCCAGGCTGGTGACGCCCGTGGCGAGCAGCTTGTCGAGCTCCAGCGTGGTGGCCAGCGCGCGCGCCACCTCGTGCAGCAGCGCCATGTCCTCCGCGCGCCCGCGCAGCTCCTGCAACAGGCGATGCGTCTCGATGGCCGCGGCGAAGTGCGTGCCCATGGCCTGGAGCGTCTCCAGCTCCAGCGGCGTGAGCGTCCTCGGCTCCCGGAACAGGACGCTCAGCGTGCCCACGCCGCGCGAGCGCACGCGCAGCGCGATGATGACCACGGTGTGGAAGCCGCGCTGCTGCAAATCCTCACGCAGCCCGTCCGGGCACTCGCGTGTCTCCAGCACCCGGGGCGCGCCCTCCTGCTGCGCCTGCGTGCACAGCCCGCCCGCGAGCCACAGCCGCGCGAAGCGCTCCGTGTCCGCCTCCTCCAGGTCCATCCCGCGCGCGTACGTCACCTCCATCCCGTGGTCCTGCGGCAGCAGGATGGTCACCGCGTCACAGGCGACCAGCCCGACAATCTCCTCCGTGCCCGGGCCGAAGAACGCGCGAGGGTGGGGCGCCGACGCCGCCTCCGACGCCAGTCGGTTGAGCGCCGCCAGCGCGTTGTTCTGCGCGGACAGTCGGGAGATGGTGAGCGCCGCGTCGAGCGCCGCGGACACCTGCGCGCCGAACAGCCGCACCGGCGCGAGCTCCTCCTCGCGCAGCCAGTCCCCCGCCAGGGCCAGCATCGCCCGGGGACGTCCCTCCACGTCGATGCGCACCGCGACGGTGTGGGACGTGCTCGCCCGCGACAGGACGCCGCGAGCCTCCTCCGCCAGCGCGCCCTCCAGGAAGTGGCCGACCTCCACCGACAAGTCCTCGGAGTACGCCGAGCCCTCCTTCCATGCCCGGGCCAGCATCGTCGGCCAGCGCCCCACCACGTCCCGCACCCACCTGCCGCTCAGCTGCCGCGCGTCCGGCGGAACCAACGGGATGGGGACATAGGTCTGTCCCAGCCGGACGCCCTCGCCCTCGGGAGACAGCCACGCGAAGGCGAACCCCAGCTCCTCCAGCCCGGAGAACATCCGCCGCAGCACCTCGCCCTCGGTGCGCAGCGAGGGGAGCCCCGCGCCCAGCTCCGCCAGTCGTTGCAGCACGCCCCTGCGCTGACTGCGGGACGTGACGTCGCGGACCAGCGCCACCCAGTCCGGGCCGCTCGGGATGAGGGTCATCTCCACCTGTCGTTCTCCGGTGGCCGTGCGCAGCGCGGCCTCATAGGTGCTGGGGACCGATTCGCCGCGGAGCCTGCGGGACTGGCGCTCGGTGACCTCCATCACGCTCGACTCCGTCAGGAGGAGCGTCGCCGGGCGGCCCACCAGCGTCTCGCGCGGGTGCCCCACCAACATGCCCAGCGCGTCATTCACATACACGAAGCAGCGCTCGCGGATGACGCAAACGCCCACGGACATCTCGTCGAAGGAGCCATAGGGGGCCCCGCCCCGGAGGGATGGATTCACGGCACCCACGACTCTTCCACCGCGTGCAAGCGTCGAGAAGTGCACCCGCCCGCGCTTCGATGACCAGACCACAGACGCGGCCAACGACTCGCGGTTTCCCCTTACATCCAACGTCTGTCAGGACATATCCAGCCGCCTGGACCGTCCTTGGATGGATGCAAGGGAATGCGGGCGGGCCGTCCTCCCGCAGCCACGCCCGCAAGTCATTGACGCGAGACCCGCCCGTATTCCCAGCGGGCAGGCGCTCGCGGCGTCAGGGGCTCAGGCCGACGCCCCCGGCACCGCCTCGGCGGCGCGGTGGTGGACCTTCTCGTACAGGCCGATGAGCTCCGCCTGCCCCAGGATGTGCCCCTCCATGGCCTTGAGCAGGTCCCGGCGGGTGGGCCGCCCCAGGTTCGGCAGCACCAGGTCCAGCGCGTACAGCTTGAAGTAGTAGCGGTGCCGGCCCACGGGCGGCATGGGACCGCCGTAGGCCTGGTGGCCGAAGTCGTTCAGGCCCACGCGAATCCCCGGCGGCATCGTGTCCAACTGGGCGCCCTCGGGCAGCTCCCGGGCGCCAGGGGGGATGTTGTAGAGCACCTGGTGGCAGAAGACGCGCTGGGGCCGTTGGGGGTCCGGCGCGTCCGGGTCCTCGACGATGAGCGCCAGGCTCTTGGTCCCCGCGGGCGGGTTCTCCCAGCGCAGGGGTGGGGCGATGTCCTCTCCCTCGCCGGTGAAGGCGATGGGGATGAGGTCCCCGTCGTTGAAGCGGGGGGACGACAGCACGAGGGGCTTGGGCATGGAGTCCTCCTGAAGTGGGCCAGGAGCAAGCTGGCGATGCGCCCACCCCGGCGCGGAGGGGCGACACCCCAGCCGCTGGAGCGCCGGGCACCAGGGGGACGAAGCGGCCGGGCCCTCGGTGTACCCCGGGGAGTCCTGCCTGCCCGCGCTGGAGGTGATAGCTGCGCTTGCGGCTCCCTCAACCCCCGCTGGGGGTGGCCCCTCCAGTGAGCTTGTACCGGTTGCACCTGTCGCGCATTCGGTGTTAAGCGGCGCCCGCGTGTGAAGGGGTTGGATCGGGTGGCATGGAAATCCGAGGGTTTCCCAGGGTTTGGGGAGGCGTCCGAATGGCGGCGAAGGAACCCCGGGAGCAGTCGGATGGGAGCGAGCTGGGGACCACGGCTCGCCAGATGAGGGCGGCGCAGCCCTACATCAACGCGGTGTGGAAGCTGGTGGGCGGGGCGGTGGTGGGGGTGCTGGGAGGCTACTGGCTGGACCGGAAGCTGGGGTCGGGGCCGTGGTTGCTGGTGGGGTTGAGCTTCCTGGGTATCTGCGTGGGCTTCTACGGATTCCTCCGGGAGATGGCCCGACTGGGGAAGCGCAAGTGACGGGGCAGGACGGCGAGGAGAAGGACCCGTTCAAGTCCCACGCGGGGCTGGCGGCCGGGGTGATGGTGGTGGGCGTGGCGGTGGGTGGGCTGCTTCCGACGGTGGTGGAGGACCGGGTGTCGGCGTTGTGGGGCGTGGGGCTGGCGTCGGTGACGGGCGTGGTGGCGCTGCTGCTCAAGCGGCGGGCGATGAAGCAGGACCTCAAGGCGGCGTTGAAGGTGGTCGGGGTGGTGTTCGGCCTGAGGATGGTGGCGGTGGTGGCGGGGCTCCTGGGGATGGTGTCGCGAGGAATGCAGCCGGTGCCGTTCATCGCCGGCTTCTTCGGGGTCTACTTCGCGCTGCAATGGATTGAAGTCAGCTACGTGATGGCCGCGTCGAAAAGCGCGGCGGGCGGAGACGAGTGATGCGCAAGGCAATGGTGCTGTTCGCCAGTCTGTTCGTGGCCACCGCGTGGGCCGCCGGGTCGGAAGGCCACGGCGAGGGGCACGAGCCGAGTGTGCCGGAGTACATCCTCCACCACGTCTCGGACACGAACGACTTCGAGCTCGAGGTCCCGCTCAGCAAGCCCATCCACCTGGGCGCGATTCCGCCCATCCGCATCGGCAGCTGCGAGCCGGTGATGACGGACCACGGGCTGGTGGCCCCCTCCGGTTGGGACGGGCTCTTCAAGGGCTGCCTGGACCTGTCCATCACCAAGCACACGGTGATGATGTGGCTGGCGGCGCTGCTGCTGCTGGGCTCCATGCTGGTGTGGAGCAACCGCGACAAGACCAAGCTGGTGCCGCGCGGCGCGGGCGCCAACCTCATCGAGATGCTGGTCCTCTTCGTCCGGGACGAGATGGCCATCAAGAACATCGGCAAGGAGGACGGCCCGCGCTACGTGCCGTATCTCCTGACCGCGTTCTTCTTCATCCTCTTCATGAACCTGCTGGGCCTGGTGCCCTGGATGGCGACGGCGACGGGCAACCTGGCCGTCACGGCGGGCCTGGCCATCTGCACGTTCCTGGTGACGCAGGCGGCGGGCATCCGCGCGGCGGGCCTGGGCGGCTACCTGAAGCACCTGACGGGCGGCGTGCACTGGCTGCTCTGGCCCATCATGATTCCGGTGGAAATCCTGGGCCTGTTCACCAAGCCCTTCGCCCTCACGATGCGTCTGTTCGCCAACATGCTGGCGGGCCACATCGTCCTCTTCTTCCTCATCGGCCTCATCTTCATCCTGGGCCACCCCGCGGTCGCGGTGGTGAGCGTGCCGTTCGCCTTCGCCATCTACCTGCTGGAGCTGTTCGTGGCCTTCGTGCAGGCCTACGTGTTCACGCTGCTGTCGGCGCTGTTCATCGGCATGGCGGTGGCGACGGGCCACCACCACGACGAGCACGGCCACGCGGACGACCACGGCCACGGGCACTCGGAGCTGGGCCCCAGCCACGACCACGGCAAGGCGCACGCCTGAGACACGTTAGCGGGGCGCCGGCAGTCGGGCGCTCCGGTCGGAGACCTGGCGATTCGAAAGGTCGCCAGAGGTAGTCCTGAAGGGCATCACGACCCCCCCACAAGCGGGTCCTTCGCTACGAAAAGAGAAGCACCGCCATGACCAACCTCGCTCTTGCCTTCCTCGCCGCCGGCCTCGGTGCCGGTCTCTCCATCATCGGCGCCGCCCTCGGCATCGGTAAGCTCGCCGCCGCCGCCATGGACGCGACGGGCCGTCAGCCCGCCGCCGGTGGCGACATCCGCACCACGATGATCATCGCCGCGGCCCTCATCGAAGGCGCCACGCTGTTCGCGCTGGTCGTTTGCGTGCTTCTGGCCACCAAGGCTTAAGGCCGCTTCGCAGCAAGCCTGGAACGCGCCGGCGCTCGCGACTTCGCGGGGGCCGGTGCTTCCCGGTGGTAGAACCCTCGAGACTTTCGCCGTCTGACTGACTCCCTCACGCCGGACACGCCGCCATGTTCCTGCCCTCCGTCCTCGCCGCCAGCAACCTCGTGAGCGTCCAGCCGGGCCTCATCTTCTGGACCCTCGTCACCTTCGTCATCGTCTTCTTCGTCCTGAAGTCGAAGGCGTGGGGCCCCATCCTCCAGCTGGTCGAGGAGCGTGAGAAGCAGATCTCCGCCGCCGTGGAGAGCGCCAAGCGTGAGCGCGCCGAGGCGGAGAAGCTCTTGGCCGACCAGAAGACGGCCATCGCCGAGGCTCGCCGTCAGGCCGCCGAGGAGACGCGCCGCAACCAGCAGGAGATGGAGAAGTTCCGCGAGGAGCTGATGGCCAAGAGCCGCAAGGAGGCGGAGGAGCTGAAGCTGTCCGCGCGTCGGGAGATCGACGAGCAGAAGACCAAGGCCATCGCCGAGGTGCGCTCCATGGCCGTGGACCTGGCGATGGAAGTGGCCGGCAAGCTCATCAACGAGCGCATGGACGACAGCAAGCACCGCGCGCTGGCCGAGCAGTTCGTGCAGGGCCTCCCCCTGAGCGGCACCGGCAACGCCGGCGTTCGCCGGTCGGCCTAGTTCGGGGAAGCGCGCCCACAGGCGCGCTTGTTCCAGGGAAACACCATGGCGCTATCCATCGGCATCGTCGGGCTGCCCAACGTGGGCAAGTCCACCCTGTTCAACGCGTTGTCGGCCGCGGGCGCGCAGGCGGCCAACTACCCGTTCTGCACCATCGAGCCCAACGTGGGCGTGGTGCCGGTGCCGGATGAGCGCCTGGACAAGCTTTCCGAACTCATCAAGCCGCTGAAGAAGATCCCCACGTCGCTGGAGTTCGTGGACATCGCGGGCCTGGTGCGCGGCGCCTCCAAGGGCGAGGGCCTGGGCAACCAGTTCCTGGGCAATATCCGGCAGGTGGACGCGGTGCTGCACGTGCTGCGCTGCTTCGAGGACGACAACGTCACCCACGTCGAGGGCGGGGTGAATCCGGTGAGGGACCGGGACGTGGTCGACACGGAGCTGTGCCTGAAGGACCTGGAGACGGTGGACAAGCGCCGCGAGCGCACCCAGAAGAACACGAAGATGGGTGGCAAGGCGGGCGAGGAGGCCAAGGCAGAGATGGCGCTCCTGGACCGCGTGAAGGCGGGCCTGGACAACGGCGTCACGGTTCGCGCGCAGAAGCTGACGGAGGAGGAGAAGGCGGTCATCCACGACCTGTTCCTCCTGACGGACAAGCCGGTGCTGTACGTGGCGAACATCGGGGAAGGGGAGATTGGGAAGGAGGACGCCAACAAGCACGTCGCGGCGGTGAAGGAGATGGCCGCGAAGGAGGGCTTCGAGGTGGTGGTGTTGGCGGCGGCGCTGGAGTCGGAGATTCAGCAGCTGCCCGAGGCCGAGCGTCCGGGCTTCCTGGAGAGCGCGGGGCTGAAGGAGCCGGGTCTGCACAAGGTGGTGCGGGCGGGCTACAAGCTGCTCGGCCTGTGGACGTACTTCACGGTGGGCGAGCAGGAGTGCCGCGCGTGGACCATCCACCAGGGCTTCAAGGCGCCGCAGGCGGCGGGCGTCATCCACTCGGACTTCGAGCGCGGCTTCATCAAGGCCGAGGTGATGCGCTGGGAGGACCTGGTGAAGCTGGGCAGTGAGTCCGCGGTGAAGGAGAAGGGGCTCTTGCGGATGGAAGGCAAGGAGTACCTGGTGCAGGACGGCGACTGCATGCACTTCCGCTTCAACGTGTGACGGTGGCGGCCCTTGGGGGCCGCGAGCCTTGGAGTACCGCGCGGGCGCGTTCTGGAGGGCCTTGGGGCCGTCTGGGAGCGCCCGCGAGGCGTTTGTGGGGTCAGAGGGTGATGCGGGGGCCGCGCACGGCGGTGAAGACCCAGAGGCCCAGGCCGACGAGGGCGATGAGGGTGGTGAAGATGGCGGCGCGCCGGGCCTGTGGGGCGGTGTCCGTCTGGCGGGAGGCGTAGAGCCACATGCCGCCCACGCGGAGGACGAAGAAGAGGGTGATGAGGATGCCGCCGACCACGGGCCAGCCCGAGGGGCGGGACAGGAGCACGCCCCAGGAGGCGAGGAAGGCGATGTTGCCCAAGAGGGCGGCGACGGCGAAGCGCGGGTAGGTGCGTCGAGGGTCCACGGGGACAGTGTCTACCGTGGAGGCCTTCCGGCCAACCCGGGAGTGTGTGGGGTGGTCGGAAGGTGACAGCCCTTATTCGTAGAGGTGGCTGAACCGGTCGCAGCCCTCCTGAAGTTGCTTTCTATCGGGTTTCAAGTCCGCCGAATACAGAAGGAACCCTCCAGCGCAATCCAGACGCATGAATGAGTGCCCTTGGAAGTGACACGGCTTCCCTTCCTTGGCGCCACCGCAAGCCTTCCCGATGGCGCGACGCAGGTGAGAGTCAGACGATTGGAGGGATGATGAGTCCATCTCCCGTAGCCACACACTCGTGATGCGCTTCATGTCGCCTTCGACGATGGCTCCGAGTCGATACGAATTTGATGTGAATATGCGTGCAGACGACCACGTACTCTCCTCCTCGGAATGGGAGTAGTGCAGCCAGCCTACGGCTTCCACACTTTCGACGGAGTGCCCTGGTATTGGCAGACAAAGACCCAGGATTGCGAGTCCGGCACAAATCGATGCCATGACTGTTGCTCCAATCAATCACTACAGGGGAATGGGCTTCGCCAGCCCATATGGCAGATGCCACCAAGGAAGCGCTTCCGGACGGCGCAGGTCAATGGTCAAGAAGCAGCCGCAGTTCCGCAAGAAGGCGCTGGAGGACTGTATTCGCCGTCCTTCCTGTGAACGTGCCCAACGGCAAATCCCTCTCGAGCATCAGGATTTCTTGGTCAGAGGGGTCGTGTGCGGGTCTCCCCTCTTGCTGCGGGAAGGTTGACTGGATTCGATAGTGCTCGATTCGCCAAAGGCGGCTGAAGTATTTGCGTGCGCTCGGCAGCGCTCGACAGATTTCAATCCTGAGCCTGAGTTCCTTTCCTCCGACCACCATGGGTTCCAGATCGAGGGTACGAACCACTTCACTGCCAACCACGACCCTGGATGTTCGACTGGGAGCGCGCTTGGCGCTTCGAGTGCGTGCAGTGGAAACCTTCTTCTGGGGTGGCATGGATGAGTTGTCCATACGGGAGATGGGTGATGGTCGGGCTTCCCGTCGGCGGTCTACCTCGACGGTGAGCATTGCCTTCAGGTTTTGGCGGGTGAGGGCGTTAGCTGTCTCTAGTGCGCTTCGCGCTCGAACGAGCATGTGCTCTGCCTCGGAGACATCCATGGGCGAGCATGAGGATGCCCACTTCCAGTATTCCGCTGCCGCGAACGTGAAGCGGCTCACTCCCAAGGGATGCTCCAGGAAGGCGCGGAGAGTCTCGCGGACGATGCGGCGGTTCTTCTTCCAGTGGGTCGCGCAGAAGAAGGCCTCCTCAGCCAGTGCCCGTCGCAGCGGTACCTCTGGCACAAGTCCCCAATGACGTCTTTCCATGCGACGAAGTCCCTGACGGTAGTGACTCCAATGCAGCTTCGCGAGCGCGCCGTTCTCTTCCATGGCGACCCTGAAGGCTCGCCAGTTTTCGTCATGAAGCATCGGGTCTGCGGGACCCTCATCCAGGTTCTTGTCCATCGCGGTCCACTCCCTCTACTTTATTCCCTGGTCTGCACGGGCCCGATTGCTCAGTGACCCCTGAATCCTTGGGCATACAGGACCAGAAACGATGCGACGCCGAACAGTCCGTAGAGGGACATGAGGACCGTGTCGACGCGTGTGTGCACCGCAGGGTGCTCGGTGCGGAGGAGATACGCTCTCCTGAGTACGTATGCGAGTGTCGCTGCCGCGAACACCGTCCAGGGAATCCAGAACTCCGTGGCATGGCGAAACGTCGGGCCGCGAGCCACAAGCGCAGAAACGATGACAATCCCCATCATCGTGAACGTGGACTTGAACCATTCGCTAACGGCTGCGAATGAAGCCTTGGTCATTGTTACATCCCCCGCGAGTTCATGTTGCCGATGGTGGCCAAGGTTTGGATCAGGGCTGGAAGTATAAACACAGGAATGCAGCCACCCACAGGACACGCTGGAGCGCGAGAAGGCCCGTGTCGACCCGAGAGTGGGTCGATGCTCGCCTGACTCGAAGAAGGCATGCTCCCCTACCAATGAGCATGACGGTTGCCATGACGGAGGCTGCCCATGGGAACCAGAATGCACCGATGTGTCGGTAGTTGGAGCCGCCGGCCACGACGGCTTGCCCGATGATGAGCACGACCATGACCAGAGAAGACTCAGCCCATTCACGGAACTCCATGGGGTGAAGCCCGTCTTCGAGTCTGTTCAACGACCTCCTCCTTGCCCAGTCCTTTTGCGTACCGCGGCGGGCGCTCGGGCGGAGAGAGGATACCACAGGAGCTTCTTGGCGATGGACATCCAAGATGGGGCAGGACGCTGCCTTCCTCCCGCTCCGCATGGAGATGCCAAGGTCAGTCAACCTGGGCTGTCAGCGTGTCTGTGTGGGGCTCGAGTAGTTCGGCCATTCACATGACTGGAGCGTCCAATAGCTGCCATCCGTCATCTGGAAGATCGAGGCCACCTGATCCCCAACCAGGCAGAGCGCGACATCTTGGTAGATGACGCATTCGTTTGAGCAAAGTTCCACCTTGAAGAGTGGTGGATCGAGGCGGCAGGGACCCTTGGGGATTCCGCCCGAGGCACAGGGCTTCCCGCACCGGGTGATGACATGCTCGAGCTTGTCTCCGACGGAGACCATGCATCCGGCTCCATGTTGGGTGGGAATCGGCTCTTGTTTGGAGCAGGCCGCTATCGTCAGCGCTCCAGAAACCAGGAATGAGATGAGGGCGGAGGATTTCATATGCCATCCCTACTTTCGCGACGACTCCGTCGATGCCACGTAGCGCGCCCTGGGACGCAGCAGGTGCCCCTGCTCACGTTGCTCCAGGATGTGCGCGACCCATCCTGTCATGCGCCCCACGGCGAACAAGGTGGCTGCGGCGCCGGGCGGGAGGCCCAGTGCTTCCGCGAGCATGACCAACCCCAGGTCTATCGTCGGCTCCGGATGCCCGGCCTTGCGCATCGCATCGAGGACCGCCCTCGCCACGCGCACACTTTGCGCTTCGGGCTTCACCTCTCGCGCCGCGTCCATGATGGGCGGAGACCTCGGGTCGCCGTCGGGATACAGCTGGTGCCCGAAACCTGGCACCGCGTCACCTCGACGCAGGCGCTCGTGTACCACCGCCGTCGCTCGCTCCGGCTTCCCCACTTCCGACAACAGCGCCTCCACCCTGTCGCAGGCCCCGCCGTGCCTCGGCCCTGACAACGCCGCCAGTGCCGCGCTCACGCATGCGTACAGGTCCGCTCCCGAGGACGCCGTCACTCGGGCCGTAAAGGTCGACACGTTCAGCTCGTGGTCCGCGCACAACACCAGGGCTCGATTGAGCAACTCCGGCGCTCGCTTCACCTGGGTGTCCCACGCGATGGCGAGCGACTCGGCCACGGTCGGCGCTCGCA
This sequence comes from Myxococcus sp. MISCRS1, assembly GCF_026626605.1. Taxonomy (NCBI): domain Bacteria; kingdom Pseudomonadati; phylum Myxococcota; class Myxococcia; order Myxococcales; family Myxococcaceae; genus Myxococcus; species Myxococcus sp. MISCRS1. Next base: position 4,793,691 of record NZ_JAPNKB010000001.1, on the reverse strand, counting down.
AGGCTCGGACGACTCGCCCGGGTGCTTGCGCCACGCTTACCCAGCCCGCCAGCTGTCTCAACAGCCGCCTCGCCCGTGTCTTCTCCTGCTCTGGCGGCGCCGCGAAACGCCCCGCGTCCCTTGCCGCCAGCAACGGCACCAGCGCCGACAACGCCGCCACCGGCGTCGTTCCTCGCGGCAACAGTCTCGCCAGCTCGGAGGGCGGCAGCGCGGGCTCCTCGCTCGCCCAGCGTGGGTCTTCCTTGGGCAGGGTCCCCGACCACAGCAGCTCCGCCACGGACTCGAGGCTCCTCCCACTCGTCGCCAGCTCCACCGCGGAGTGCCCCCGGTACGCGAGTCCCTCCGCTCCCACCTGGGACACGGAGGAGTCGATGACCGGCTCTCCCCACCTCAGTGCACCCGAGGCCACCGCCGCGTGCCCCGCCCGCGCGTCGTGTCTGACCTTCAGCCGCTCCAGGTCCGAGCGCACATAGCGGTTCTCCTTCGAGCCCGGCTCCGGCACGCAGCGCACGAGCCCCCGGCTCACGTAGGTGTAGAGCGTCGCCCGCTTCACTCCCAGGAGCGCCGCGGCCTCCACCGCCGTCACCAGTTCGTCCTCAGGTCGATGGACGAATCGAGATTGAGAGCGTCCACCCTTGCGTCTACTCATTCTCTCGCAACCTCCCCGTCTCTCCATTCTCGACTCGACTCGATTCACTTGTCGATGTGAGCCTTTCCGCTCGCGTCCCACTCGTGATTGCGCCGAGAGGAGCACCGTCATGCCTTCTGTCGTCGACTTCGGACGCACGTCCTCCGACTACTCGAAACACCGCCAGGGCTTCCCGGACGCCTTCTTCACCCGGCTCGCTCGGGAAGGCGTGCTGCGCCCTGGCTTGCGCGCCGTCGACGTCGGCTCGGGAACCGGCACAGTTGCCCGGGGACTCGCCCGCCATGGCTGCGCTGTCACCGCGACCGATATCTCGGCGAACATGCTCGCGGCGGCCCGTCAGCTCGCCTCGGACGCGGCGCTCTCGATGGACTTCCGTGAGGCCTCCGCCGAATCCACGGGGCTCCCCACCAGTGCCTTCGACCTCGTGACCGCTGGACAGTGCTGGCACTGGTTCGACCGCCCCGCCGCGGCTCGCGAGGCACTGCGCCTGCTCGTCCCGGGTGGTCGGCTCATCATCGCCCACCTCGACTGGCTGCCACTGCCTGGCAATGTCGTCGAGGCCACCGAGGCGCTCATGAGCGCCTTCAATCCCGACCCTCCCGACCACGCACGCTTCGGCTGTGGCGTGGGGCTCTATCCCCAGTGGCTCCGCGACGTCACCGACGCCGGCTTCATGCCCCTGGAGACCTTCTCCTTCGATGTGCTCTTGCCCTACACCCACGAGTCCTGGCGTGGTCGCTGCCGCGCCAGCGCCCTGGTCGCCGCGACCCTGCCCCCCGACGACGTGGAGCGCTTCGACGCCGCCCACGCTCGTCTCCTCACCGAGCGCTTCCCGCAGGACACGCTCGATATCCCTCACCGCGTCTTCGCGCTCCTCGCCACGCGTCCTTGAGAGAGGGCCCGTCACAATCCCTCCGTCTTCCTCGCCGTGCGTCCCTGTCTCATCCCCACGTTGCCTTGCGCCTCGGGCGCCGCACCCTCCCGAACCCACGGAGCACACCCCATGTCCTCACATCCCCACGTCATCCACGAGCCGGACCTCCCGTGGACCGAAGTCACTCAAGGCCCTCGTGTGGCCTATCGTCGCAAGCAACTCGGTGCCGCCGCGAAGGGACAGAAGCTCGGCTGCAGCCTCATGGAGCTCGCTCCGGGCAAGCACGCGTTCCCACTCCACTTCCACCTGGCCAACGAGGAGGCCTACCTCCTCCTCTCCGGCACCGGCCTGCTTCGCCTCGGTGACTCGACGCTCCCCGTGAAGGCCGGTGACTACGTGGCCCTGCCCCCAGGCGCACAGTCCGCGCACCAGCTCCTCAACGACGGCACCGAGACGCTCCGCTACCTCGCGTTCTCCACCATGGTGGAGCCGGACGTCATGGTGTACCCGGACTCGAAGAAGCTCTGCGTCACCGCGGGCTCCGCCCCCGGAGGCGACAAGGCCTCTCGAACGCTGTTCACCGTCCTGTCCCTCTCCGCCGAAGTGGACTACTGGAGCGGCGAGGAGCGATAGGCTCCGCGCCCCCATGTCCTCCCTGCTCGACACCCTCGCCAAGGAGCGCCTCCTCAAGGACCGCGCCGCCGCCGCCGAGCTCGTGCGCCACGGCGAGCCGCCCCACGTCTCCCTGCTGCGCCTGTGCGACGCGGGCCTCCTCCAGGGTGGCCTCTCCGTCGCCTACGGCGTCCGCCCCGATGAGCTCATGGGCCCCCTCACCACCGCCATGGGTGGCCCCGCTCGAAACCTCAAGGTCGTCGACGTCCGCGAGCGCCCCGTCCTCGAGCTGCACGTCCAGGTCGGCGACGTCACCGAGAAGTGGGAGGTCGAGGACCTCTCCGTCCTCGTCCACAACCTCAACGACCTCTACCGGGACGCCCCCGACGCCCGCGCCATCGCCGAGCTGGGCGAGTGGGAGGACGCGCTCCAGCTCTGGTGTGTCGACAAGCGCACCCTGCAACGCTTCGCGCGGCAGCCCTTCTTCGCCCCTCGGAACGCCCGAGACTTGCGCTCCCGCACGGGGGAGTGAGGTGCGGGAGGACCTGTCACGCTCTCGCGATAATCCCGGGTTCTGAGGCAGCATGGGGGGACATGCGTCTCGTGTCCTGCCTCCCGCTGCTGTTGCTGTGGTCCTCGGCCGCCCTGGCCGAGCCTGACTCGTTCGGTCTGGGCGACGCGCTCAACGGCGCGCTCAGCGTCACCACCGCCAACACCGTCATCAACACCGCGATGCCCCTGGCGCTCGGCTCGGCGCGCGGGGACAGATCGCTCGCGGTGACGTCCTCCGCGGCGCCTCCCGTGGGCGGCCTGGTGATGGTGCACCAGACGATGGGCTTCCCGGCGAGCACCCCCTCGGGCGGCACCGGCCAGACGAGTCCCGGTGGCGTGGGTCGCTGGGAGTTCGCGCGCGTGTCCCGGGTGACGATTGGCAGTCCTACCGTGCTCGAACTCTCCGCGCCGCTCGTGAATCCCTACACCGCGCCCGGCGCGCAGGTCGTCACGGTGCCCGAGTACTCCCGCGTCACCGTGTCCTCCTCGGGCTCGCTCGTCGCGCGGCCCTGGGATGGGAGCTCCGGGGGCATCGTGGCCTTCCTCTCCACGGGCGCGGTGAGCCTCGAGGGCAACATCTCCGCCGACGGCGCGGGCTTCCGTGGAGGCGCCGCCATCAACAACATCTCGAGGTCCGGCTGCGCGGGAAACGACCTCGCTCCGTCCCAGGGCGGCACCTTCAAGGGCGAGGGCGTGGTGGTGCAGCGCTACGGCACGGCCTCCGGACGCGGCAACCTGGTGAACGCTGGCGGCGGCGGTATCTGCCACAACTCCGGTGGCGGCGGTGGCGGACACCGGGGCTTCGGTGGAACGGGCGGACGCTCCTCCTCCACGCTCGACAACTCGCGTGACGTGGGTGGCCTGGGCGGCACGTTGATGGAGTACTCCATCGTCGACGCCTTCCTCTTCGGCGGCGGTGGCGGCGCGGGCGAGGGTGACAACACCGTGGCGACCGGAGGTGGCGCGGGCGGCGGCGCGGTGTTCTTCCGGAGCGCCTCCCTCTCTGGAAGCGGGAGCATCACCGCCAACGGTCAGGCCGCGCTCTCGGTGACGGGGGAGGACGGTGCGGGTGGCGGCGGTGCGGGTGGCTCGGTCATCGTGAGGACCTCGGGCACGCTGGCGTGCAAGGTCGCGGTGCTCGGCGGGCGCGGGGGCGATGTGCGCGGCACGACCTCCCAGTTCGGACCGGGCGGTGGCGGCGCGGGCGGCTCCTTGCTGCTCCATGGCTCGTCGGTCTCGTGTGACATGGGGAGCTCGGGAGGCGCCGCGGGGGTGACGTCCACGGTGGGGGCGCATGGCCCCACGCACGGGGCGGGCGTCGGTGGCGGAGGTGACGCGAAGCTGTACTCGTATGCGTACGCCACGCCGACCAGGCCGGTCATCACCGCGCCCACCCAGAATCAGACCAACGTCTCCGAGCGTCCCCGCATCACGGGCCTCGCGGACCCGGGCATGCGCATCGTCATCTACGTGGATGGCGTGGAGGTGGCCCAGGTGACCTCGGGCGCCAGTGGTGACTTCTCCGCCGCGGTGGGCGATGGGCATCCGCCCCTGTCCTCGGGAGGCCACTCCGTCACGGCCATCGCCGACTCGCTGGGCGCGTACAGCAAGCCCGCGGACCTGGTGGCCTTCAATGTCTCGGGGCCGGATGCGGGCGCCATTCCCCAGCCCATCATCGTCGTGCCCGAGGAGGGCGAAGTGGTGGGGCCCACCCCTTACATCGCGGGCGTGGCGCCCAACGCGAGCACGGTGGGCCTGTACGTGGATGACCGCGAGGAGGTCATCGTCTCCGCGGACGCGTTCGGTCGCTTCCGCTACCAGATCCCCGACGACGCGCCGCTCGGGCCCGGCCCCCACCGTGTCAACGCGCATGGGCATGCCGCGAACAACCAGGACTATGGACCGGACTCGCCCAACACCGTCTTCGAGGTGGTGGAGGATGTCGACGGCGGGACGACGCCGCCTGATTCGGGAACGCCGGACGCGGGTTCTCCGGACGCTGGTACGCCGGGTACAGGGGACGGAGGCTCCGTGTTCTCGGGTGACACGCCCGTGCTCGTGGTGCCCGCGGAAGGCGAGGTCGTCGACCCGACGCCCTTGTTCGCGGGAGTGGCTCGGCCCGGTATCTCCGTGTCGCTCGAGGTGGACGGGACTCGCGTGGCCACCGTCACCGCTGACTCGACGGGCGCGTTCCGGCACTCGGTGCCCACCGACAGCGCGTTGGCTTCGGGGGAGCATGCCGTGTCTGCGTACATGCTCAATGGCGAGTCCGGGACGCCGGGCCCCCGGTCCGCGGACACGGGGTTCCAGGTGCGTGGGCCCATCGCACTGGACGTGGGCTGCGGCGGTTGCGGCGCATCCCCCGTGGGAGCGGGGGCGTGGGTGCTGCTCGTGGGCGGGTTGGCGCTCCTGCGTCGTCGGCGCAGCTAGCACTCGAAGGGGGGCGTAGGGCGGAGGCCTCACGAACCTCCGCCGCCGCTGGAGACTTCCGTCCCTCAGTCGTCGCCGAGCAGCGAGCCCAGGCCGACGTTGCCGAGCACGCTGCCCTCGTCCCGCGCGCCACCCGGGCGCGCGGCGGAGAGGATGCGGCCCGCGAGCCGGCTGAAGGGCAGCGACTGGAGCCACACCTTGCCCGGGCCCCGCAGCGTGGCGAAGAACAGGCCCTCGCCGCCGAAGAAGGCCGTCTTGATGCCGCTCACCATCTGGATGTCGTAGTCCACCGTCGGCTGGAACGCGACGATACAGCCGGTGTCCACGCGCAGCACCTCGCCCGGGCCCAGCGTGCGCTCGCGCAGCGTGCCACCCGCGTGGATGAACGCGAGCCCGTCACCCTGCAGCCGCTGCATGATGAAGCCCTCGCCGCCGAACAGGCCCGTGCCCAGCTTCTTCTGGAACGCGATGCCCAGCGACACGCCCTTCGCCGCCGCGAGGAAGCTGTCCTTCTGCGCAATCAGCTCGCCGCCGAGTTCACCCAAGTTCACCGGGATGATCTTCCCGGGGTAGGGCGCCGCGAAGGCCACCTTGCGCTTGCCGCCGCCCCGGTTGAGGAAGACGGTGGTGAAGAGCGACTCGCCCGTCAGCAGCCGCTTGCCCGCGCCGAGCAGCGAGCCCAGAAAGCCGCTCTTCTTCTCCGAGCCGTCACCGAAGATGGTCTCCATCTCGATGCCGTCCTCCATGTACATGAGGGTGCCGGCCTCGGCCACCGCCGCTTCCTGCGGGTCCAGCTCCACCTCGACGAACTGCAGGTCATCGCCGTAGATGTGGAAGTCGACCTCGTGCATCTGCGCCATGGGATTGCTCCGCCGAAAAGGGTCGGCGCACCATAGCCGCCCCCTCGCGAGGCTCAACCGATGTCTACTGCGCGAGCACGATGGAGAGCGCGGTGACCAGCCCGGCGTCGTCCTCGGCCAGCGCGGGAGGAATGGACAGCGTCACGGCGTTGTCCAACCTGCCGCCGCAGGTGCGCCAGCCGGTGTAGAGGTCCTTGCTCTTGCTCTTGGTGACGAGCTCATAGCTGCATCGGCCGACGTTCCCGGCGATCTGGTCGGGGCTCACCCGGAAGTTGGAGAGCTGGCCGCCGAACGTCCCCACGGCCTCGAGCATGTCCCCGTCCTCCGTCACCTTCAGGTCCACCGGCCCCTGGCCATAGATGCCCTTCACGGTGTCGCCCTCCACCTGGAGGTTCACCGGTCGGCCGAAGGCCCGGCCGCGCACGACGTCATCGCCGAAGTAGAGCTGGAGCTGAGGCCCCGAGAGGTTGTCCTCCGTGACGCGGAGGCTCACGGCGCGCTCCCGCGTCCGCAGGTCGAGGTACTGGTCCGGGGAGTTCGCCGCCAGCACGGGAGCGCTGGCGAGCAGGCCGAGGGCGAGGAAGCGCGAGGGTTTCATGTCCTTGAACCTACGCAGCCCGTGGCGTGGGTGTGCTCAGTCCGCTGGCAGGGCGGGCGTGCTGCCTCCGGCGGGAAGCTCCACGGAATCTTCTCCCTCCGGACGCAGCACCAGCCTGCGCAGCGTCCATGTCTCCGAGGTGTAGACCACCTGGGCCTCCAGCACGCCGCGCCCCTTGGGGCCCTGCACGGTGAGGTCGAAGTCCACCTGTCCTCCCCGGCGGTCGGTGGCGTCATGGGAGCGCAGCGTGATGAAGCTGCTCGTCAGGGGCGCGCCCAGCCGCTCGGTGGCGAGCGGGCTGGCCTCCGCGGTGCGCAGCGCGAGCCGGTGCACGTCGTCCCGGCGCAGCGCCTGTTCGATGTCCTGGAAGAGCGAGCGCGACACCCAGGCCACCCCCGCGGCGAAGCAGCCGAGCCCCCCGAGGACGAGCGCGGCCGCCACCATCCAGCTCTGCCAGGGGCTGTCTACGCGGCGCGAAGGCATTCGGGTCTCCGGGAGCCCCACACTAACGGGCGGGCGCGCGGGTTGCCGGGCAGGCGACACGGGCGGCCATTATGCTCCGCCTTCGCAGCGGAGGTGCTGGACGTGGCGGAGCAGTCTCGAGCGGTGGAGCAGGAGTCACGACAGCGCCGCGCGGGCCCTGGGCGGGTGCTGCGCTGGCTGATGTCCCTGGGCGGCATCCTCGCGCTGATGGGCGGGCTGCACGCGTACCTGGCGGTGCGCCTGTTCGTGAGCCCTGCGTGGCCCCCGCCCTGGGGTGTGCTGGGCGTGGTGCTGATGGTGCTGCTCTTCGTGTCGATTCCGGCCGGCCTGTTCGCGGGGCGGGGTGAGCCCTCTGCGGCCCAGCGCGTGTTGCAGTGGACGTCGTTCCTGTGGCTGGGGAGCTTCGGCATCCTGCTCAGCGCCGTGGTGGTGGCGGACCTCGTGGGCGCGGTGCTGGGGTGGACGGGCGTGGTGCCGGACGCGCTGGTGCTCGCGCGAGGCAAGGCGCTGGTGGTGGGCGCGGTGACGGTGCCCGCGGTGCTCTACGCGTTCGTGACGGCGCGGGGGCGCGCGACGGTGGAGCGGGTGACGGTGCCGATGACGGGGCTCGGGCCGGGGCTCGATGGCCTGCGGGTGGTTCAGATTTCAGATGTCCACGTGGGGCCCACGCTGGATGGCAAATGGCTGCGGCGCGTGGTGGAGCAGGTGAACGCGCTGAAGCCGGACATCATCGCGGTGACGGGGGACCTGGTCGATGGACACGTGGAGGCGCTGCGCGAGGAGGTGAGCCCCCTGGCGGAGCTGCGCGCGTCGCTCGGCGTGTTCTACGTGACGGGCAATCACGAGTACTACCACGGAGGTCCCGCCTGGGAGGCGGAGGTGGCGCGGCTGGGGCTCACCGTGCTTCGCAACTCGCACCGCGTGGTGGATCGCGACGGCGCTCGGCTGGTCGTCGCGGGCGTGACGGACCACGACGCGGGACACATCATCCCGGCTCATGCGAGCCGTCCCTCCGCGGCGCTCGCGAATGCTCCCGAGGGCGTGCCGGTGGTGCTGCTGGCGCATCAGCCCCGCTCGGCGCTGCACGTGGCGCGCGACGGCGTGCGCGTGGACCTGCAGCTGTCCGGACACACGCATGGCGGGCAGGTGTTCCCGTTCATGTTCTTCATCAAGCTGCAGCAGCCCGTGGTGCGGGGGCTCGCGACCATCGCCGGCGTGCGCGTGTACACGCATCGGGGCACGGGGTACTGGGGCCCGCCCTTGCGCTTGGGGCCGTCGCCCGAAATCGCCGAGCTGACGCTGGTGCCGGCCACGGCGTGAACGGGGCCGGGCGTGTCATGCTCGGCGACGTGCCATCGTCGAGCCGTGGGGAGGTGTTCACATGACGTCTTCGGGATTCGAGGCGCTCCTCGAGGCCGTGCGCGGACCGGCCTCGGTGAATGTCCTGGTCCTCACCGGCGCGGGCATCAGCCTGGCCAGTGGCATTCCGACGTTCCGGGGCACGGACCCGGGCGCGGTCTGGTCCAACGAGGTGATGGAGAAGGGGACGCACGCGTTCTTCCAGCGCGCGCCGCACGAGTCCTGGAAGATGTACCTCCAGCGCTTCGAGCTGGCGCGGGCCGCGAAGCCGAACGCGGCGCACCGGGCGCTCGTGGCGTGGGAGGCGTGGCAGGAGGCGCAGGGGCGCGGCTTCGCCGTCGTCACCCAGAACGTGGACTCGCTGCACGAGGACGCCGGGAGCCGGCAGCTCGTGAAGGTGCACGGGAGCCTGCGATTGGCGCGCTGCTCCGCGCAGGGCTGTGAGCTGGGCGCGCCTCGCGGCACGGTGCCGATGGCGTCGGTGGACTTCTCGGCGTTCCAGGCGAGCCCGAGCCCGGAGACGGTGCCTCGCTGCCCTCGCTGCGACAGCCGCCTGCGGCCCCACGTGCTCTGGTTCGATGAGAACTACACGGAGCACGACACCTACGAAATCGAGCGGACGCTCATCCTGGCGCGACAGAGCCGCGTGATTGTCTTCGTCGGGACGTCCTTCTCCGTGGGAGTGACGGAGCTTGTCTATCGGCGGGGCCGGAAGCTGGACGCGCGGATGTTCAGCATCGACCCCTCGAACGTGTCGCTGGACCGGGGCATCGAGCCGGTGACAGCCCGCGCGGAGGAGGCCCTGCCCGAGCTGGTTCGCGCGCTCCAGTCCTGAGTCCTCCCAGCACCTCCGGGCACCCTTGCTGCTCGGAGGTGCTGCTGTAGGTCGAACCGAGGCACGCCGCCGCACCTGTCAGGTCGCTGAGAAACCCCTCGTCGGGTGGCGTCCGCCGTCGGGCGGCTTGAGTTCACACGACATGACGAGGGAGCGTAACCGTGACGACCTTCGCAGTGGACGCTGTCGAGGAAGCAAGGACTCCGGTGGACACCGTCCCGCTCGGGACGCTGGTGGGGAAGACGCACTGGATGGCGCCGGGTGCGGACACCCCGGTGATGGACCCCCAGGGCATCCACCCGCTGCTCGCCGCGGTGCATCAGGCCTTCGCCGAGCACCGGCCCCTGGTGCTCTCTCCGGACGTGGTGTGGCTCACGCTGGCGCAGGGCGTGGCCCAGCACATCCGGCTGAACGCCGAGCGGCTCCGGGAGCGCTTCGTCCGTCACGAGGGGCGCCGGACCCTCAAGGTCGTGGTGGACGCGGTGCCTCACACGGACAACGACTTCCGCGTCATCCTCGAGGCCTTCCGAGGGGTGCTCCGCGAGGCGCTGGGACCGGGCATCCCCCGCCTGATGTCGTGTGACTTCTCCACCAGCACCGACATCGAGCGCATGGCCGGCGACGTGGTCCTGATGGACGCGATGTCGCCGTACTTCGACTTCGAGTTGGGCATCCGGTGCGGCATCCCCCGGGTCACCCTGCTGGGCACGCCCGAGGACTGGCGGGCCATCCGTCGCCGCATCGACGTCATCGCCGAGCTGGACCTGTCCTGGTGGACGTCCTCGCTCATCCCCATCGCGGACGAGCTGGTGCGCGCCTCGGAGGGACAGCCGGACCGTCAGCTCTGGACGGAGCTCTACAAGCCCGCGGCCGCGTATGGCTGGGACCGCATGGCGGGCTGGGTGATGCGGCTGTTCCCCTACATCGGCCAGTCCGGACGCTTCGACCAGCGAAACCCCCTGCTCGCGCAGTCCCACGCGGAGTTCTTGAAGTCGCGGGACGCGGCCCTGGACGACTTCGATGTTCCGGGCGTCGCGCTGCACTGGGTCCCCGCGGCATTGTCGTGTGTGCCATTGCGTGTCCAGGACGAGCCGATGACCTGGCGGGAGACGTGGTCCCTGGAGGCGGGCGTGCTCGCGGTGACGGTGGAGGCCGATGGGGCCCTCGTGCCGCGCGCGGGCGTCATGGTCCGCGCGGGGGGCGCCTCGGTGGACGAGCTCATCGAGCGGCTCGTCGCGGAGCACTCCGTCGTCCGTTCCACCCAGCCGAGCACGTACTGGGGCCTCGCGGAGCTCAACGCGTTCTATGACCACCTGGCCAGCGCCACGCTCTTCCCGGGGACACGGCCCTGGCGCGTACGGCCCACCTCCGAGCACGTCGAGGTCCACATCCCTCTCGACGGCGACGACTTCACGCCGGTGCGCTGCGTGGTGGACCTGCCGGACGGGACGGTGCTCGCGCTGCGCTCCTGCAGTGGCCGGCGCCCCTCCTGCTTCGTCCGGCTGCGCGCGGATGCGCTCGAGCCGATGGTGCTGGCACCCGGCGTGACGGCCGCGGAGACGGTGATGTTGGACTGCGAGACGCTGCGCACCCCCCTGCGCTCCCGCCAGCGGGCCACCGACATCCCCGTCGTGGGGACCTCGCTGACAGCGCTGCTCCTCCAGGCGCTGGACCAGGGCGGCGCCACCGAGCTGCCCGCCTCGGGCTCGCTCGCTGATCAGCTGGAGGCCTGGGAGAACCCCGGGGCCCGACGGCGACCGTCGTCTCCCTGACACTGTGTTGCGAGGGGTTGGGTTGAAAGAGACCCACTGAACGGATGGCATATCCCACGGGCCTGTGACGGGGCTCGTGGGATGTGGCATGGCTGCCTGGAGCAAGAGCGGACTAGTCGGATAATTGAAGTGAAATTTGATATTTCCGCTATTGCTGGCTACAGTCCGATGCGTGCCCCCCTCCACGATTGCCCAGCCCCGGCTGCTCGAGTCCGTTTCCGTGCCTCGCTTGAGGGAGGTGGGCGTCCTGGGCGTGTCCGGGGCGCGACGTTCCCTGAAGGGCTCGGGTGGGCCGACGGTGATGGTGGTCTCCGAGTCGCCGTTCTCGCGGCTGCTGATGGGGCGGGAGCTGGCGCCGTCCTTCGGGTTGATCCACGCGCAGGGCGTGGCGTCGGCGGGGCGCAGGTTGGAGATGGGGACGGTGCCGGCGGCGGTGGTGGTGGACCTGGACTCGGAGCCTCGCGCCGTGTCGCACGCGTTCCTGGCGCGGCTGGTGGAGAAGGACTTCCAGGGGCCGCGGGTGCTGGTGTCGTCGCGCTTCTGTCCGGAGCTGGCGGAGGCGTTCAGCGGCTCGTGCCTGACGCACTTCGCGCTCGCGCGGCCGTGGCGTCCGGGGATGCTGCGCTCGCTGGTGGAGTCGGTGCTGGGACAGCGCGCACCGCTTCGCGCCGCCGCGGGGCGCTGAGGGTTTCGTCGTGAGTCGGGTGTCTGGGGTTCCCGCCCGTCTGGCGGACGCGGGGTGGGGTCTGCTCACCGGTGCGTTGAGCGCCGTGCGCGGCCTGGTGCTGGGGCTGGTGGTGGTGCTCTCGGGTGTGGCGCGAGGGCTCGTCGCGCTCGTCCTGGGGCGTCGCCGCGAGGGGTGGTTCCAGCTGCGGCGGGGACTGGTGCGCGTGGCGCAGCTGCCGGTGGACGCGGTGCTGATGCTGGCCGGGCGGCTGGTCAGCGCGGTGCAGGTGCTGCTGGGCCTGGAGCCGGTGGGGCGTCGGCTCACGGGCTTCGAGGTGGCGCTGCTGCGGCCCGTGTTCGGCACGAGCCTGGACTACGCGGCGGTGCGGGTGAAGGAGGGACCGGTGGGCGTGCTGGGCATTCCCGGGCGCGCCTTCGTGCATGGGGACACCGTGTTCATCCCGCCCAGGAGCGGGCCCACGGACGCGGCGTTGCTGGCGCACGAGCTGACGCATGTGTGGCAACACCAGCACGGTGGCACGGCGTACTTGAGCGCCGCGCTCGCCGCGCAGTTCTGGGGAGACGGGTACGACTGGCGCAAGGGCGTGCAAGCGGGACTGCGCTGGGAGGAGCTCAATCCCGAGCAGCAGGCGCAGCTCATCGAGGATGCCACCGTGTGGGGCCTGGTCCACCCGGGCCAGGCGGCGCTGTCCCAGCGGGTTCGATTGAAGGGATGGACCGAGGCCGCGCTGCCGGTGCTCGATGAGGCCCTCGCGAGCCTGCGCGCAGGGCGTGGCGCGCCGTAGGTCGCTCAGGCTACAGCTTCGGAGGCGCGATGGGGTCGTGCTCGGAGAGCATCTTCGCCACGCGCGCCTCGTCCAGACGGGCGCCGAGCTGCTCCATCTCGTGCTGGTCGCGCACCGTCTTCGACAAGCTGAACGCGGAGCCCACGCTGAACAGCAGCCCCATGGCCATGAAGGACTTCACCCACGTGTCCACCGGCAGGTGCCAGATGCCGATGGCGGTGACTCCCACGGAGAGGGCGAAGGAAAGCCAGGTCTGGATGACCCAGGCGGAGCTGTGCGCGACGACGACCTTGGGCGTGGAACGGGACATGGTTTCTCCTCGGGAGCGAGCCTTGGCTCGCTGATGGGGAAAACATGCCGCGTCCCATCGCAAAGCGCATGGAACTAATCGATGCGTGATTGATAACCTGGAGTGTATGATTCAGCTCCAGCGCCTCGAGGGCTTCTACCGCGTGGCCCGCGCCGAAGGCTACGCGCGAGCCGTCCGCTCATTCCCGTACCCCATCACCCAGCCCGGCATCCACCAGCAGGTCAAGCGACTGGAGTCCGAGGTGGGCGTGGCGCTCTTCGAGCGCGTGGGCAAGGACCGCGTGGTGCTCACCCCCGAGGGCCGCGCGCTGTACTCACACGTCGCGCCGTTCCTGGAGGGGCTCGACGCCGTGGTGCAGTCGCTGCGCAAGGGCGAGGTGGGCGGCACATTGCGCATCCACGCCTCCGGCCACGTCCTGCGCCACCTGCTGCCCGCGTGGCTGCGGCGACTGCAGGCCCGCCGCCCGGACATCGAGGTCGTCCTGCACGAGTCCAAGGTTCCCGCCGTGGACATCCTCTCCGCGGGTGACACGGACCTGGTGGTGGACCACCTCCCGGAGGTACCCGAGGACGTGGAGGCCCGCGTCGTGGGTCACACCGCGCCCTTCCTGGTGCTGCCCTCGAATCATCCCCAGGCGAAGAGCCGACGCGTGCGGCTGGACCTGCTCCGGGACGACGCCTTCATCGCTTACAGCACGGACAAGTACCTGCGTGAACTCCAACTGGCGGAACTGGCGCGCGCGGGAGTGCGGCCCCGGCGGTTGCACGCGGCGGACTCGTCAGAGACCATCCTCGGCTTCGTCTCAGCGGGGCTGGGCTATTCGCTGCTCGCCTCGCTGCTGCCGGGAGGTCCTCGCGAAGCGGGCGTGGTGGCGAGGCCGCTGCCGGGCGCACCATCGGGCGCGATTCAGGCCGCGTGGCGGCGGTCCTCCGCGCGCAGCCCGCTCATCCAGGCCGCGCTCACGCTCGCGCCGAAGCCTTGAGACGCCCCTGACGTACGACGGGGCCTCGCGTCCGCGCGTGGCGGAGGCGAAGCCCCGTGGGCACTGCGAAGGCTCGGTGTGGGCTCAGCCCTGGTACTGGTGCACCGACATGATGGGGTAGTTCATGCTGCTGATGGTGATGCGCTGCGAGCCGTCGGGGTTGACGTTGTTGGAGCCGATGAACATCGGCTTGCCGTTCTCCCAGCCGGCGAACATCACCACGTGCTGGCCGCTGCCCACCTTCATGGAGACCACGTCGCCGGGCTTGGCGTCCTGGAGCGACACGCGCTTGAAGTCCGGGTCCCGGTCCAGCTTGGCCTGAAGGCCCATCACGCTGTTGTCGTGCTGCGCGTCGGAGATCTGCCCCGCCTGCTCCAGACACGCGGAGACGAAGTTGGCGCAGTTGACGTTGTTGGGGACCCAGTCCTCCATGTCCGCGCCAACTCCGCTGCCCTCGAGCTTCAGCGAGCCCGCGTTCTTGTTCAGGTGCGAGCGCGCGATGTCGAACGGGCTGCCACCGGGGCCCTTGGTGCCCTCGCCCGTCGTCATGTTGGCCGGGTAGTTCGTCGTGCCGCCCGTGAGGTTCGGGCCCGAGCGCGACGGCGCCGAGTCGAAGCCGTCCTTGGCGCCGGGGATGTTGAGCGTGTCCCCCGTGTAGATGAGGTCCACGTCCTTGATTTGGGGATTCGCCTTCTGCAGGGCGTCCACGGTGGTGCCGTAGCGAAGGGCGAGCGTGGACAGGTTGTCGCCGGACTGGACGCGGTAGCTCATGTGCAAGGGCTCCGAAGGGGGGCGGTGACGCGCGAGGGAGTTCGCGTACGACTTGCCCCTATTCTCGGAAGCCAAGAGCCCGAGTTGCGTGGGTGCGGGCCCAATTCCGCTGATCTGTCGATCACCCCGACACATGTCGCGCACTTGCATGAGCGCGGCTCACGGAGGGTGTGACCTCGGCCCCCTGTGTCATCCACCAAAGGTCCTTGAACAGGTGGGGCGGTCCGCGCATGGTGGCTGGCGTGAGCACCCCCATCCCCCATCCCGATTTCGCGGCCGAGCGGTTCACCCGCTGCCCGGACGCCCGCTTCGAACCCGCGCCCGCGGACGGCGTGCTGCCGGAGGGTTTCTTCACCACCACCAACCTGCCCACCTACGTGCGGGTCGACGGCGCGTGGCGCATGCCGCGCGAGCCGCGCATGGACGGCGCGCTCGTGCTGGATGCACAGGGCGAGTTGTGGATTCGCGAGGGGCGCCGCGTGAAGGCGGGCGAGCGCGTGGTGGTGGGACACGCGGAGGACGGCTCCGAGGGCGTGTACGTGAACATGGCCTACCTCGGCGGAGGCGGGGAGGGCGAGTTCAAGTTCATGACGAGCGAGGTGTCTCGCGAGAAGCCCATCGACTACGCGCAGATGGCGCGAGTGCTGGTGGAGGAGCGCGAGCGCGGCGGATACCCCATCTGGGTGACGGGACCGGCGCTGGTGCACTCGCGGGCGCGGGCGGACATGACGTGGTTCATCGCCAACGGCTTCGTGGGCGCGCTGCTCGCGGGCAACGCGGTGGCGGTGCACGACATCGAGGCGTCCATCTTCGGCACCACGCTGGGCATGAGCGGCACGGGCGAGGCCACCAGCGGAGGCCACGGCCTGCACATGCGCGCCATCAACAAGGTGCGCGCGGCGGGCTCCATCGCCAAGGCGGTGGAGGCGGGCGTCATCACCAACGGCATCATGCACGCGTGCGTGGTGCACAAGGTGCCCTTCGTCCTCACCGGCTCCATCCGCGATGACGGCCCGCTGCCGGACGTGGTGACGGACAACGTGGGCGGTCAGGACGCCATGCGCCAGCACGCGAAGAAGGCCACCATGGCGGTGCTGGTGGCCACCGCGCTGCACGCCATCGCCACCGGCAACATGCTGCCCGCGTTCGTCACGGAGAAGGACGGCTCGCTGCGCGAGCTGGCCACCATCTGCGTGGACTCGTCCGAGTTCGTCGTCAGCAAGCTGAAGGATCGGGGCACGCACCAGGCTTTCGGCGTGGTGACCAACGCCCAGGACTTCATGCACATCCTGCGGCTGTATGTGGAGCGCGAGCTGTCCGCCCGGAAAGCCTGAGTCGCACGGGGACCCGGGCCCGAGCGCCGGGTCCCCCGCGCCGGTGCCTCACTGACAGGACGAGGCCTCGGCGCCGACGCAGCGGCCGCTCACGCAGCTGTTGTCGATGTCGCACAGGCCCAGCGTGGGGCCGCAACGCTCTCCCTGGTGGACGATGGGCAGGCAGCGCGACGTGCTGCCTTCGAGGCAGGCGTAGCCCCTGGGGCAGAAGCGGCTCACGTTGTCGCACGCGTCGTCGGGACCCGTGGCCTTCGCGCAGACGCCCCAGACCCCCGCCTCGGGACGGGCGTCCTTGCACCACAGCCCCTCCTGGCACTCGGTGTCCAGACGGCACTCCTGCCGCTCGGCGCGGCGGGGACGGCACAGCCCGGGGTTGGACGGGTCCGCGTCGCAGAAGAGCTCGCGCTGGCACACGCTCACCAGGAACCCGAGGCTCACGTCATGGGGGGGCGCGTTGCACAGGTGGCCCTCCTTCACGTGCGGCGCGCAGCGGTTGCCATTGCACACCAGCGAAGGTCCACAGGGGTAGTAGCCCACGTCCTCGCAGACGTCCCCCTCCGCGCCCACGGGCCGACAGGTCCGGTAGCCATTCCAGTCGCACCAGAGCCCCTGCGCGCAGGGCAGCGAGAAGCTCGTGCCGTTGGGGTGCTGGCGCACGCACGAGACGTTCTCCTCCACGGGCTTCATGCAGGTCCGGGTCGAGCCCTCGAACACGAGCCCGGGCGCGCACTTCCAGGGATGGGTGACGGCCTGTCCCTCCGCTCCTCGCGGCGTGCACGTGCCCTCACAGGCGTTCTGGGAGGTGTGGCCGCAGTAGGCCTCCGCGCCGCAGTCCAGGTTCATCCCGCACCCGCTCGCGGGGCCCTGCTGGACGAACAGCTGACAGGCCGGCTCGTACTCGATGCCGTACTGCCACGCGGCGTCGGACAGGGCGGGCTCGGAACAGCTCCTGCCTCGGAGCGCGTCCAGACAGCGCTGGGCCGCGGCCCCATCGAAGCGCAGCCGACCGGACTCCAGCGAGTCCTCGTACCGCGTCCCCAGCCCCAGGGACTGGGGCCGGTTCCACTGGCGCATGTCGTCCTCGCACGCGCTCGCCCGGACGTATTCGCCGCACCGCTGGGCCCGCGCGCAGAGCGCCTGGACGACCTGGGTGCCGAAGTCCTCCATCGACACGTCCTCGTCGCCGCCACATGCCCACAGCCCCAGCAGCATCACCCCGAGTACCGCTCGCCAGTCGCGCATCGCTCGCCTGCCCATCCGTGATGGGGCCCGGCCCAGCAGGCCCCGCCTACGACATACGGACCGAATCCATACTTCAGGCCAGGCCGGCGCCGCACCCCTCGACGAGGTGCGGGTGGGCGACGGCTCGCGACTCAGTACGACTCCTCGGGGACCTCCATGAGGTCCAGCGTGCCGGACTCCACCATGCGCGCGGCGTGGGCGAGGCCCGGGAGCACCTCCGCGCAGTACCAGCGCGCGCTGGCGAGCTTGCCCACGTAGAAGGCGCGGTCGCCGGGGTTGGCCTTCATCCGCTCCAGCGCGACGCCCGCGTGGCGCACCAGCAGCCAGCCGATGACCACCTCCGCCACGCCCGCCAGCACGCGGTTGCCCTGCAGGCCCACGTGGTAGACGGACTCGCCCAGCTTGCCCATCAGCGTGCCGAGCATCAGCTCCAAGTCGCCCAGCGCCTTGCCCAGCGCGGCGCGCTCCGCCTGGAGCTCCTTGCCGCCCAGCTCACCCTCGGCCGTCTCGCGCACCTGGCCGAGCAGCGCCTGCAGCGTCGCGCCGCCGTCACGCGCCACCTTGCGCATGAGCAGGTCCAGCGCCTGGATGTGCGTGGTGCCCTCGTAGAGCGTGTCGATCTTCTGGTCCCGGATGTACTGCTCCACCGGGTAGTCCGTCAGGTAGCCGGAGCCGCCGTGCACCTGGAGGCTCAGCGCGAGCAGCTCGTACGCCTTCTCCGAGCAGTAGCCCTTCACCAGCGGCAGCAGCATGTCGTTGAGCGCGTCCATCTCCCCGGCCTCGGTGGCGCGGTGGCCGCCCTTGAGCTCCACGCCGTCCTGCACGGAGGCGGTGTAGAGGCACAAAGCGCGCATGCCTTCCGCGAACGCCTTCTGGGTCATCAGCATGCGCCGCACGTCCGGGTGGCGGAAGATGGGCACGCGCGGCGCCGTCTTGTCGCGCGCCTGCAAGAGGTCCGCGCCCTGGAGCCGGTCCTTGGAGAACGCCAGCGCGCGCTGGTAGCCCGCCGACAGCGTGGCCATGGACTTCACACCCACCGCCATGCGCGCCTGCTCGATGATGTAGAACATCTGGCGCATGCCGTCGTGGACCTCGCCCAGCAGCAGGCCGCGCGAGGGCTTGCCGTCGCCGAACGTCAGCTCGCACGTGACGGAGCCCTTCAGGCCCATCTTCTTCTCGAGCTTGGTGCACACGACACCGTTGTGCTCACCCAGGCTGCCGTCCTCGTTCACCCAGTACTTGGGGACGACGAACAGCGACAGGCCCTTGGTGCCCGGGGGACCGCCTTCCGGACGCGCCAGCACCATGTGGATGACGTTCTCGGACATGTCCGAGTCGCCGTTGGTGATGAAGCGCTTGACGCCTTCAATCTCCCAGACGTCGCCGCCCACCGGGCGCGCCTTGGTGCGCGCGGCGCCCACGTCGCTGCCGGCGTCGGGCTCGGTGAGCACCATGGTGCCGCTCCAGCGCTTGTCCAGCATGTGCGGCAGGAAGCGCTGCTTCTGCGCGTCCGTGCCCAGCCGGTCGATGATTCGCGCGAGCAGGTTGCCCAGCGTGTAGAAGGCGAGCGAGGCGTTGGCGCCCACCATCAGCTCGAACGCGGCCCAGCCCAAGGACGGCGGCGCACCCAGGCCGCCCAGGTGCGGCGGCTGCTCCAAGAGGTGCATGCCCGCGTCGAAGAACGCCGCCATGGACTTCTTCAGCCCGGGGGGCAGCGTCACCACGCCGTTCTCCAGCTTGGGCGGATTGTGCTCCGCCTCGTCGAACGACGGCGCCAGCTCGTTCGCGCACAGCACGGAGAACGTCTGGAGCATCTGCCGGGCGGACGTCTCGTCCAGGTCGCCGAAGGGCGCGCGCCCCAGCGACGTTCGGCCGATGTCGAGGAACTCGAAGAGGTTGAACTCGATATCGCGCAGGTTGGGGACGTAGTGGTTGGCGGACGACGACATCTCAAGCTCCTCACGAGGACGAAAGGCCCACGAGGGTAGCCGAGATTGATTTTCGAGTCAGCCGAAGGCGCCCGCACCGCACCCATGGTGCATGACGCATGGAGCCGTGATGCACGAAGGGCCCCCGGGGAACCGGCCCCAGAGGCCCTTCGTCACGACAATTCCACGTGCGTGTGTGCTCAGCCCTTGAGCTGGAGCGACGGCACGGCGCCCTCGCCGAGGACCAGGTGGACCTGGCCCACCTTGGCGGCGAGGTCCTTGTAGGCCTCGAGCTCCTTGAGGCGCACGAGCAGCGGGTTCTCGGCGAGCACCTTGGCCGTCTGGGCGAGCGAGCGCGTGGCGGCGGTCTCCTCGCGGCGGGTGATGACGTTGGCCTCGGCCTCCTTCTGGGCCTGGATGACGCGGTTGAGCAGCTCCTTCATCTCACCGGGCAGCACGACGTCCTTGATGCCGAAGCGCAACAGCTCCAGGCCCACCGACTCGGCGCGCTCCTTCACCTGGGCGAAGAGGCCGTCGGCCAGGGCCTCGCGGGAGGCGAGCAGCTCGTCGAGCGTGCGGGTGGCGACGGCCTCGCGGGCGGCCAGCTGCATGGCGAGGTAGAGGATGTCATCCGGCGCGCGGGCGACGACGGCGAGCCGGCGCGCGTCCGCGACGCGGAAGGCGGTGGACAGGTTGAGGCGCAGCGTGACGCGGTCCTGCGTCATGACCTCCTGGCCGGTGACGTGGAGCAGCCGCTCGCGCAGGTCGATGACGGCCAGCTGCACCTTGTGGGCGACGGTCCACGCGGCGTGGCGGCCCGCGGGCAGCACGGCGTCGAGCGTGCCGTCCACGTAGCGCAGCGTCACCGAGCCCTCCGTGGCCGTGGCCTCCGTGTAGTCGCTCGCGGGGACGATGGCGCGCACGTCGTCGCGCAGGGGCGGGGTGGAGACGCCGGTGGTGTCCACGCGCTCCACGCGCACGGCGGGCGTGGGCGGCGTCAGGGCGCGCGCGGGGACGTGCTCCACGGTCCACACCTGGTGCTGGCCGCGG
This sequence comes from Myxococcus sp. MISCRS1, assembly GCF_026626605.1. Classification (NCBI taxonomy): domain Bacteria; kingdom Pseudomonadati; phylum Myxococcota; class Myxococcia; order Myxococcales; family Myxococcaceae; genus Myxococcus; species Myxococcus sp. MISCRS1. The sequence continues at coordinate 4,773,578 of NZ_JAPNKB010000001.1, read as the reverse complement.
CCGAGCCACTTCAGGGGGCGGCCCCGGTGGTAGAGGATGGCGCGCTCGTCGGCGCCCAGGTCGACGACCTGCAGGTCCGAGGGCGGCACGAGCGCGAGCAGCTCCGCGTCCAGGTTGGCCAGGGGCAGGCCCGTGGCGACGCGGACGATGCGCACGTTGCGGAAGGGGTAGGTGAGCCGGTAGCGGCCCGGCACGAGGTAGCGCGTCGGCACCTCGTCGACGAGGACGAACGCCCGCTCGTGCTGCACGACATCCACACGCATGAAGAAGCTCATCGCGCACCTCCTTTCCCCCAGGGGGGAGTGTTGAGACCGGGGCGCGAGGTGGCGCGAGAGGCGCGCGTCCCGGGGACTGCGAGAAAAGTGAAGGCCCCAGCCTTCGCGGGTGGAGAGCGCCGACTGCGTGCCCGGGGTCCATCGACGCATCCCGCGCTCGCGGGCCGGACCGGGCGCGGACGACGACAGACATTCCGCTGACGGCGCGGAAGGGGACTGTCGTCCTGGCGGACGGCATGGCTTCGCGGTGGGGGAAGGTTGGGTGGAGTGGGCCAGCGCTTCTACCGGCTCGGGATGGAGCCTTCTGGCGGAACCGATTTTTCAGATCGGGTCAGAACGAAGGATTCGAACCTTCTCCTCAAGATCCAATATCTTGTGCTCTACCGGGTGAGCTAGTTCTGAGCAGTCCCTGGAAGGGGTTGCTCGCTTTGGCTTTCGCGGCGGCCGGCCGGACGCCCCGATGTGAGGGAGTCACCGCGGACGATGGACCCGGGGGACACCCTGTCCGGGACACGAGCGCAGAGCACCCATGTCTGGATTCGGGAGCCCGGGGACAGCCCCGTGACACCTCTGGAATGCGTCGGGGGCGAGGGACGCGGGTGCCGCGCCGGGGCTGACAGCGGGAGATGCGAGGAGTTCGACTCAGTAGGCGACGAAACTAGCGAACTCGCCTGCGGCGAAGGTGCGCAGGGTGCCCAGGCCCACGGCCTGGCCGGTGCAGTCCGCGGTGCGGTATGCGAGGACTTGCTGGACGTTGCTCCAGCCCACGAGCGAGTCCGCATCGGCGGGGAAAGCCGTGCACGTGCCGTCTGGCTGCGCCACGTTCAGGACCGGCTGGGTGAAAGTCCTGGCGTAGAACGTGAGCCCGGTCTGCCCCTCATCGGACGAGGCCTGCGCCACGCCCGTGGTGAGGGCGGCTCCCATGAGCGCCACGGTGGTGAGGACGAGCTTCGAGCGCATAGCCGCATCTCCTGTAAAACGAGTAAATTCGCTGTGCATCCTGAACCCGCCGGATGGGAGGGTCAATCGGGGGGCGAGCAGGGCCAGGGGATGCCTGGAGCCAATGTTCATGACGAAGCCCTTCGTGTTCTGGAGCCTGTGGGTGGTGTGCCTGGGGTGTGCGGGGAGCCCGGAGGTAGAGCCGCGAGGCTCCTCGGCATGGAGCACCCGTGATGGGTTGGCCGAGGAGTACACCTATGTCGAGCTCACGTCCGACGCGGACCTGGAGACTCGTGCAGGCTCATTCCTCCCCATGGGGTGGGCGCGACAGGCGCTCGGCGATGATGTGGATCCACTCAAGGGCGCCATCGCCACCCGCCCCGTGCGACGCACGCCAGGAGCAGGTCCGCTGCGCAGACCTCCTCTCCTGACTCCACGACCCGCGCCACTCCAGGCTCAAGTCCAGGCGCGACGCACAGTGGATGCTGCTGTGGTGCTCCAAGCAAGGAAGCTCTACCAGCAACGCCTTCAGGAGGCTCAGACCACGTACCCGAACAGCGCGGGATACGAGAACCATCACCTCGTTCCGTTGTACCTGGGAGGGGCGAAGGATGGGCAGACGTACCGTTTGCCCACGGCGTATCACAAGGCCATCACCCGGGCTTTCCGTGAGGAGTGGCGTTATGGTCAGGGACAGCGACCGGATGCACGAGCACTGACGGACATCCTGGTGCGGGTCTATTCCCGGTACCCCATCCCTCAACTCATCGGAATCCCTCCCTGACGATGCGCGAGACGTTCGAGTTCAGGATTGCGGAGGAGCGGGCCCGGAAGTTCCTGGCGCCTGGGCTCGGCATGCGCGTGAACGAGGGGCTGCGCAAGGTGGTGTTGCCCGGGGATGATCCCCGCGTGCGGGAGATTGGCGCCATCGAGCGCAAGCTCCGCGCCGAGGGTGACCTCTTCTTCACCTACTGGAACGTCGAGCGCCGCTACTCGGCTCGGGAACTCGAGTCGGCGGAGTTGTTGAACCTCGTCATCCGAGGGGCCGTCGCGCCCACCGGAGCCATGTGCGGCACGGGCTATGATGCGTCGGAGGCCTGCCCGCATTGTGGCGTTGGAGCACGGCAGACGACGGACCTCATCCTCGACACGCGCCGGATTGCCAAAGGCCGTGACTTCGCGAAGACGCTCGCGGGAGAGGTCGTGGTCTCTTCCAGGTTCGTCGACGCCTTCCAGGAGGCTGGACTGCGAGGCGCGGAGTTCCGCCCCGTGCTGCACCTGGGCGGCAAGCCTTCGCGCCAGCCGGAGTGGTATCAGCCCGTCACGACCTCGAAGCCGCTGAAGCTGGATGCGAAGACGGTCTCGGGCAACAACCCCTTCGACCTCGACGAGCGTGGTGACCACCGGTGCCCGAAGGGGCATGTCGCGGGCCTCAACCTGCTCTCAGCGCTCCATGTCGACCGGGCCTCGCTCGATGGCTCGGACCTGTTCATCACGGACACACGCTGGGGCGACAGGCGCGGCGAGCTTCGCCCAGAGCCTCGCTGGCTCATCTCTGCTCGGCTCCGGGACCTGATGACCACCCTGAAGGCGAAGGGGCACGTGCTGGAGGTCGCTCACCTGGCCTGAGGTCGCGGCACGCTTGCTTCAGCTCATCTTCTCCAGCAGGGCCCGCAGCTCCGCCTGCTGGGCGGCGGTCAGCCGGCCGAGCTTCGTGCCGAACGCCTCCGAGAGCAGCGTCGTCCCCTGCTGCATGACCTTGCGGCCGGCCGAGGTGAGCTGCAGCCGGTGACGCCGCAGGTCCGCGGTATCAATTTCACGGCGCAGGAACCCAGCGGCCTCGAGCCGCTTCACATAGAGCGTCACCGAGGGCTTGGGGATGCACAGGGACGCCGCCAGCTCGGCCGGGTAGGGGTGGTCGTCCACCTCCGCCAGCACGAACAGCTCCTTCGTCTCCACGCCCAACGCCGCGATGTCCGAGGCGACACTGGCTATCACCGACATCAACAGCCGGTGGTTCAACGACCAGATTCTCGCCGGGTCGATTTTCGACATGGGCCCTTGCGCGGAAATTGGTTCAAAATTAATCCAGTTCCGGATTGAACTAAATCGTCGTCCTCACAATGTAGCACTCCCCTGGAGCCCACATGCCTCTCAACCACTACGTGACGCTGGGCCGCTCGGGCCTGCGCGTGAGCCCGCTGTGCCTTGGTGCCATGACGTTCGGTGAAGACCTCGGCTGGGGGTCCAGCGTGGAGGAGTCCCAGCAAATCATCGACCGCTACATCGAGCTCGGCGGCAACTTCATCGACACGGCGAACTTCTACACGAAGAGCCACTCCGAGAAGATTCTCGGCGACCACGTCGGTCGCCACCCGGCCCGGCGGGACAGGCTGGTCCTCGCGACGAAGTTCAGCGGGAATCTGTACCCCGGGGACCCGAACGGCGGGGGCTCGGGCCGCAAGTCCATCATCGCGGCCGCCGAGAACTCGCTGCGCCGCCTGCAGACCGACTACATCGACCTCTACTGGCTGCACAACTGGGACATCCACACGCCGATTGAAGAGACGATGGCCGCGCTCGAGGACCTGGTGCGCGCCGGCAAGGTCCGCTACCTCGGCGTCTCCGACACGCCCGCGTGGAAGATTGCCCAGGCCAACGTGATGGCCCACTTCCGCGGCTGGTCCTCGTTCATCGGGCTGCAAATCGAATACTCCCTGCTCGAGCGCAGCGTGGAGCAGGAGCTGGTGCCCATGGCGCTGGAGCTCGGCCTGGGCATCACCCCCTGGTCGCCGCTCAAGAGCGGCGCGCTCAGCGGCAAGTACACCCGCGCGAACGCCGGCCAGCAGAAGGGTGACCGCGGCGCCTTCGTGGAGTCGTACCTGAACGAGAAGACCTACGCGCTCGTCGACGCGCTCGGCGTCATCGCCAAGGAGCAGGGGACCAGCATCGCGCGCGTGGCGCTGGCCTGGGTGCAGGCACAGCCGGGCGTGAGCTCGACCATCATCGGCGCCCGGCGCCTGTCCCAGCTCGAGGACAACGTGGGCGCCCTCGAGGTGAAGCTGAGCGCCGAGCAGCTCGGCCGGCTCGACGCGCTCAGCAAGCCGACCTTCGGCTTCCCCCAGAGCATGCAGCCCATCTTCCCCGCCATCCACAACGGCGGCACGACGGTGAACGGCGTCTTCATGGAGCCGTCCCCGTTCGGCGTGGTGAAGGGCGAGAAGCCCTACTGAGGCTGGAGCCTGGGCAACAGCGGCAGGGGCACCGAGGCCGTCGTCTGGGATTGCGCCGGAGGCACGAGCGTGGGCTCGGCCTCGGGCGGCTCGGCGGGCGTCATCGGCTGACAGCTCGCCGGCTGGGGGGACGCCTCCGCCTCGCTCGACGTCGTGGCCCTCGGGGCGCCGCGCTTCGCGGGCAGCGAGCACATGGACGCGGGCGTCGCCACCGTGGGCCGTGCCACGCGAGGCGGCGTCGCGTCACCGCGCGAGCGCGAGTCGCCTCGTGACTGCGAGTCGCTGCGCGTGTCCGCCCGGCCTTCACTCGTCGACGAGGAGGTGGCGGTCGCCACCGCGGACGGGGTCGGGCGCTTCGCCGCCTCGCCGAGCGCCGTCGCCAGGCGCCCATTGCTCTCGTGCATCTGGTCTCGCGCGCGGTCCAGGCTCGCCTGCGAGTGCGCGCGCTGCTGGTCCATGCTGTCCTGGAGCCGCTCGCGCTCCTTCAGCAGCTCCGCCTGGGCGGCCTCGCGCTGGGCATCCAGCTTCGCGCGGTACTGCTCCCGCTCCTGCTCCTGGTGGGCGCGCAGGCTGTCGCGCTCCTTGGAGACGTCGCTGAGCTGCGCCTCCAGCGCGCCCTTCTCCGCGGAGAGCATCCGCTCCGTGGTCACCATGCACGCCTCAAGCACCTTCTCGTCCGGCTCGCGCACGGGCAGGGGCTCACCCCGGTTCCACGCCACCATGGCGCTGCTCTGCCAGCGGTAGTCCGCGTGCATCACGCACTCCTGCACCAGCCGCGTGAGCCGATCCGCGGACCACTCGGGCTTCGGCCGCGAGCATGGGCCCACCTCCTCCCTGAACGTGGAGGGGAACGTGCGGGTCTGCTTCACCCAGCAACCGTCGCGCTGCTCCACCTTCACCGATGCGCACCCGCTCGCCGCCAGCACGAGCACCCACGTCGCCACTCGCCTCATGACGCCCCTCCTCCGTCCCACTCGCCGGCCCAGGCTCCGCGATTCGCCCCGGATGCACGGTAGGAACGTCACCAACACCTGCCCATGCGGCGCAGCCTTCGCGCACCAGACGCATGTCGTGCATCGGACGCCTGACGGCAGACAGCCGAGCTCGCGATGACCCATCCCCGTGTGCTGCCCAACGCTCTCACCTGAATCCGAGGGTGAGCAGCCGGACGAGAGCCCTGCGCCTTGCTCGTGCGCGCGAGATGCGGAGGCTCAGCGGAGCAGGGCGCGGGTGTGGTTCAGCAGCTCAGGGCCACCCGGAGCGCCATGGCCCGGGACGATGATGCGCGTGTCGGGATAGCGCGCCTGCACACGCTCGAGGCTCGCGGGCCACTCGGAGACCACCGCGTCCCCCAGGTTGCCCAGGTCCTTCGCCGCCGCGTCCTTCACGAAGCACCCACCGAACAACACCTGGCTGTCGCGGTGCACCACCACGATGTTGTCGGGCGCGTGGCCCGCACCAGGGAAGAACAACTCCAGCGGACCGAGCGTCGCGACCTCCGTGAAGGCGCGCGAGGGCACCGGCTTGCCGCGCTCCTTCGCGATTCTCACGGTGTCCTCCAGGCCGTGCACCGGGATGCCCCTGGCAACGAGCACGGGGATGCCCGCGGTCCGGTCGTCGTGGAAGTGCGTCGCCACGGCCGCGCGGACGGGCTTGCCCAGCGAGCTCGCGGCCCAGTCGACGAGCTGCTCGGCCTGCTGCTGGTTCCAGCCCGTGTCCACGAGCAGCGAGCCGTCCCCGTCCTCGACGATGAGCCCGTTGGCGGGAACGAAGCCGAAGTCCTCGTCCGAGAGCGTCGTGTGCATCCAGACCCCCGGAGCGATGCGCCGCACCGTGATGTCCTTCGCGAGCGTGTACTCACCTGCCCCTGTCGCCCGCGCCGCCTCCGTGGCGTTCGGACGCACGGGCGCCGAGGTGCAGGACTGCGTCAGCACGAGAAGGGGAACGAGGACGCGAAGCGGGCGTGAGGTCATGGGTTCAGTCTCGCGAGAGAGAGGAGCGGTGCACGCCTTGGCAACCTTCGGGCCAGCCCGTCGCCCGAGGCCGCGCGCGCTCGAGAACCACGGCTGCGTCCGAGCAGCCACGGCGGCGTGTCCACGGGACCGCGCTCGCGCCCGGGGACGTCAGTTCGACGCGTCGACGATGACGGTGCACTGGCCCGCGACCACCTGGGGGCGCTCGTCCACCCACTGCCAGACGCGCGTGTAGCGCAGCTGCGCGGCGAACCCGGTGCCCGCGGACTGGCCCGCGACGGAGGCCTGCACGACGACCACCGCGCCCGCGGAGAGGAACCGGATGACGGGGGGACCCAGCTCCAGCCGGGTGAGTCGCAGCGCGCCCGAGCCATGGCCCTCCAGGTCCGCATCCTTGTTGAAGACCTGTCCCAGGTGGTTGACGAAGACGAGGTCCTCGGAGAGGAGCTGGTCGAGCATGTCCACGTCGCTGGCGAGCATGGCCTGGCGCAGCGTCTCCTCCGCCGCCAGGATGTCTTCTTCCGTCATCATCCGCAGTGCGCTCCTGGCTGACCGACCGGGCAGTGTCGCCCGACACGTCGCGGGACTACCGACGCTCGACCTCCCACCAACCGAACCACAAAGTCCGCTCCTCGGCGAGCTGTACCCACCCGGGGGCATGCACATAGGCACGCGGCTCCAGCCCCGCGTCCGTGACGGCGCGCGAGGCCTCCTCGAAGGAATACAAGTGCAGCGTCACGGCGGGCCCCGCGGTCCGCACCTCGCGCGTGGGGGCCTCGTGTCCCTCGTGGCCGGGCCTGCGCTCCAGCGCGGTGAACAACAACCGCCCGCCCGGCGCCAGCATGTCCGCGATGTGCCGCAGCACGCGCCGCAGGTCGTCGCAGAAGTCCAGACAGCCCAACGCCAGCGCCACCTGGAAGCGCCCCCACTCCGCGGGGAACGGCTGGTAGTAATCATGCGCGTACCACTCGCCGGAGGGACGGGCCTGTCGGGCCAGCTCCAGCATCTGCGGCGACAGGTCCGTGCCCACCACGTGCACGGAGGGCTCCAGGCCCTTGGTGTGCAGCCCCGGCCCACAGCCCACGTCGAGCACCCTGCAGCCCGGGGACACCGCGTCCGTGAGGAACCGCTCGACGCGGTCCTCGTACCGGCCCAGCACGGGGAAGAGGGCCTCGTAGGCGGACGCAATCTCCCCGTAGATGGCCCGGACGGCCTCTTCCTGGGGACTACCGCGGGACATGGCGCTTCGCTCGCATGGGGACGGCCGTTCTACCGTGCCCCGAGTCCCAGGGCGCGCTGAACCTTCACGTGTGTCCACTGTCGAAGGACCACTCGGACGCAAAGTGTCTTCACTCGCGCACGCATCGCGCTCCAGGCGTGCGCGCACGCGTCCGCCGACAAGCGAGCACCCCGAGCCACGCATCGCCCGGGGTGCCGCGCTCCTTCAGCGCTCCACCTGCCGGAACACCGCCATCGAGCGCCCCTCCAGCTGGAACCTGCCTTGGGAGGGCACCTTCTCCGCGCCCCGCGCATCGTCCGCCGTGTACAGCTCCAGCTCCCACTTCTGTCCGTCCGTGAGGGCGGGCAGCGTGTAGGCCACCGGCTCGTGGTGGGCGTTGAGCAGCACCAGCAGCGCGTCGCCGATGATGCGCTGGCCGCGCTCGTCGGGCGTGGGGATGGCGTCGCCGCCGAGCAGGAACGCCAGCGAGCGCACGAAGGGCTTCTGCCAGTCCTCCTCGCTCATCTCCGAGCCGTCCGGACGGAACCACGCCAGGTCCTTGTGCTCGGAGTCCCACAGGTGCGCGCCCTTGAAGTAGCGGCGGCGCTGCAACACCGGCTGCCGGTGACGGAAGTGGATGAGCTTCTGCGTGAAGGCGAGCAGCTTCTTGCGCCGCTCGTCCAGCGACCAGTCCACCCACGACAGCTCGTTGTCCTGGCAGTAGGCGTTGTTGTTGCCCTGCTGCGTGCGCCCCATCTCGTCGCCCGCGACAATCATCGGCACGCCGGTGGACATGAACAGCGAGGCCAGGAGGTTTCGCTTCTGGCGCTCGCGCAGCGAGACGACGCCCGGGTCGTCCGTCTCACCCTCCACGCCGCAGTTCCAGGACTGGTTGTCGTCCGCGCCGTCGCGGTTGTGCTCGCCGTTGGCCTCGTTGTGCTTGTGGCTGTACGTCACCAGGTCGTGCAGCGTGAAGCCGTCGTGCGCGGTGACGAAGTTGATGCTCGCCTGCGGCTTGCGCCGCGCCTCCGCGTACAGGTCCGAGTTGCCCGTGAGCCGGTAGCCCACCTCGCCGGCGAGGTTCTCGTCGCCCTTCCAGTAGCGCCTCAGCGCGTCGCGGTACTTGCCGTTCCACTCGCGCCACGGCGCGGGGAAGCCGCCCACCTGGTAGCCGCCGAGCCCCACGTCCCACGGCTCCGCGATGAGCTTCACCCGGCTGAGCACCGGGTCCTGCTGGAGAATCTGGAACAGCGCCGCCCTCGGGTCGAAGCCGCCCTCGCCCGTGCGTCCCAGCACCGTGGCCAGGTCGAAGCGGAAGCCGTCCACGTGCATCTCGTCCACCCAGTAGCGCAGGCTGTCGACGATGAGCCGGGCGCCGTTCGGGTTGGACGCGTTGACGCTGTTGCCGCACCCGGTGAAGTCCAGGTAGTAGCGCGCGTCCGGCATCAGCCAGTAGTAGCTGGCGTTGTCGATGCCCTTGAGCGACAGCGTGGGCCCCAGGTGGTTGCCCTCGCACGTGTGGTTGTAGACCACGTCGAGGATGACCTCGAGCCCCGCGGCGTGCAGCGCGCGCACCATGGCCTTGAACTCGGCCACCGCGCTGCCCGGCGTCTTGCGGCTCGCGTAGTACTGCTCCGGCGCGAAGAAGCCGAGCGTGTTGTAGCCCCAGAAGTTGGACAGCTTCTTGTCGTCCAGGAACGAGTCGTCCGCGAAGGCGTGGATGGGGAGCAGCTCCACCGACGTGACGCCCAGCTTCTTCAAATGCTCGATGATGGGCGGTGAGGCCAGGCCCGCGTACGTGCCGCGCAGGTGCTCGGGCACCTCCGGGTGGCGCATGGTGAGGCCGCGCACGTGGGCCTCGTAGATGACCGTCTTGCGCCAGGGAATCTCCGGCCGGCGGTCATCGCCCCAGTCGAAGGAGTCGCTCACCACCACGCTCTTGGGCACGCCCGCCGCGCTGTCGCGCTCGTCGCGCGCCAGGTCCTGCTGCGCGTGGCCCAGCGGATAGCCGAAGACCGGCTGCTTCCAGTCCACCTCGCCGTACAGGGCCTTGGCGTACGGGTCCACCAGCAGCTTGTGCGGATTGCAGCGGTGGCCCTTGGTGGGCTCGTAGGGGCCGTGCACCCGCAGGCCGTAGAGCGTCCCGGGCTCCAGGCCGGGGACGTAGCCGTGGTGGACGAAGTCCGTCGCCTCCGGCAGCGTGAAACGTTCGATTTCGCGCGTCGGGTTCGCCGAATCGTAGAGGCAGACCTCGATGCGGGTCGCCGCCTGGGAGAAGACGGCGAAGTTGACTCCGGTGCCATCGAACGTGGCGCCGCGCGGCCAGGGCTTGCCCGGCCAGACCTCCCTGCTCATACAGGCTCTCGATTCCTCTCAAGGAAAATGCCCGCTGAATGTGGGATGGCCCTGGCGGACCGGCAAGCGTCAGGCCGCGGCGGCGTGGTCCAGCGAGCGCCATGTCCCCAGGGCCCAGTCCTCCTCCTCCGGGTCCGCGAAGCTCACCACGCACAGCGCCCGGTGGCGCCCGGAGCTGCACAGGGCCGTCAGCCGGCACTCGCCCGGCTCCATGTGCAGCGACGCGCGGCCGCTCACCCGCTCGCCCTGGTACTCCAGCTCCAGCGCGCGGCGCTCGGCCGTGGTGGTGGCGAAGTGCTCCTCCGCGTCGTCCTCGAGTGGCACGAATCGGACACTTCGCCGATGGTCCCGGGCCACCCACGTCCCGTCCTCCAGGTGCGCCTCCGCCAGCGAGCCGGGGATGCGGATCTCCCAGCCCGCCGGCAGCGCCACCTGCACCGCCCCGCGCCGGTAGCCGATGGACGGGCCGCGCGCCCCGTGGTGGTCCGCGTGGTGATGGACCGTCTCCGCCAGCGTGCCGCCCACGCCCAGGTAGCCGAGCACCTCGCGCCACTCGCGCCAGGGGTAGGCCAGCTCCGGGTCCTCGCGCCACGCCAGCTCCAGCGAGCGGGCCACGTCGCGCAACAGCCGCCGCTCCTCCTCGAGCAGCGGCGGGCGCCACACCACCTCCGTCCACAGCCGACACAAGGCGCGCCCCAGCCGCGCGTGCGCGCCGACGCCCTGTCGCCACCAGGGGAACACGTCCATGCCCACGCGCGGGTCCTCGTACACACGCCGCATCCAGCGCTCGTCGCGAGGCCCCAGCGGCGTGAGCAGCGCGCCGGGGTGCTCGAACATGTGGCCGAAGCGCAGGGACATGGAGAAGCCGGACTCACCCAGGCTGCGCATGCGCAGCACCTGGGCCACCGTCTCCTGCAGCCACGCCAGCATGTAGACCTCCACCGGCCCCGCGTCGCCCGTGTGGAAGTAGCCCGTGGGGTCTCCGACGTCCAACGTGTCGTCGGCCTGCACCCACTGGATGTCGAGCGCCTGGCCCAGGGCCTTGAGCGTGTCGCACAGGAACACGTGGTAGCCGGGGCCCACCGCGGAGGTCTCCGCGGAGATGACCACGCGCGAGCCGCTGGCCGCGAGGAACGAGACCTCGCCCGCGGCCGGATGCAGCCGCAGCCGCAGCTGCGGCGCGCCTCGGGGACCGGTGCCGAAGCGACTGCTCTCCAGCCACTCCGACACATTCATCTGGAACCAACGCTCGACCTGACCCAGCCACGTGCGCGCGTTCTCGGATGTCGGCGAGTGCGGTGCGTCCCCCCCACGCCAGCCGGCCAGCAGCAACTTCAAACTCATCACGCCTCTCTTGGGTTTGGGGCCCCCCGCGCATCGGGGACCGGGCATGTCTCCGCGCCTTGTCAGGAAAGCGCGTTTCACGCTGAACGTGCCACCGACCCGGTGTGCCGGCCGGCCCGTGCTCCACGTCGCGCGAAGGCCCGAGTGCGCGACGGAGCGCTGGCTCGCTCGGCTGCCGTGTGGACGGGCCAAGGCGAGGTGCCGGGTCTTCCGCGCCCCGGTGAGTGCGGGCGCGGAAGGTGAATGGTGATTCAGTTTTTCAAGAAGGGTGAAGCGTCAGTTCTGGCTGGTGGCGGCCGGGGCGTCCTTGCGGGCGTTGGCGGCGACCTTCTCGGCGATGCGGCTCCAGGCGGCGTGGGTGCGCACGGCCTCGAGCGAGGGCTCGGTGGTGAGGGACTGGGTGGCGGAGAAGCCCTCGTCGGCGGCGCGCTCCAGCCAGACGATGCACTCGTCGAGGCTGCCGGCGCGCGCGGCGATGACGCCCGCGTAATAGAGCCCGTCGGGGTGGCGGAAGCCGTCGTTCCACGCGCGGCGGTAGAGGAAGAGCGCGTCCTCGTAGCGGCCGTCCTCGAGCAGCTTGTCGGCCTCGGTGCCCAGGCGGCGCGCCTCGCTGGCGTCGGGCGGGACGGGACGCGGCACCGGCGGCGTCGGGTTCTGCGGGTCGTTGGTGTGCGTGGTGGCGCAGGCGGTGAGCTGGAGGAGGGCGAGGACCGCGAGGAGACGGCGCATGGCGTGAATACTCCGGGTTGCGAGGTTATCCGGAGAGGACGCTGCCAAGGCCGGGGCCACCATTCAAGCAGGCGCATGCTGCCCGCAGGCACTGGGGACATCACCTTGCGGGAAAGGAGGCCGTCATGAGCAAGAAGGACGTGTTGAAGATTCCGACCGAGAACCTCCCCACCATCCCCAAGCATGACGCTGGCGCCGAGGACGAGCCCAGGCGTCGTGCCCCCAAGACGCTGGACCCGAACACGGGGCCGGGTGGGACGCCGGGCGTGGATGACACCCCGCGCATCATCGAGCCGCAGACGACGCCCGGGCGCTATCCCGGCGTCAGCGTGAGCTGAGCGTCGACAGCGTGACGCGCGGCGAGCAGGCCCATGCCCGAGGCGGGGCGTGGGCCTGCTGTCGTTGCGCGGTCGTGACGGGGTGGGCGCGTCCCCGGGTCGGCCGGAAACACAGAGGCCCGCGCCGGTCGGGGCGCGGGCCTCCGGAGCTCCACTCGCCTTGGCGCCACGGTCAGCGCCTGGGCAGGGGGCTTTGCCTAGCGGCCGGACTCGGGCTCACGGGGCAGGGCGTCCGGAGCGTACGGGTCCTCGCGGTTGCTGGAGTCGGGCGCCGTCAGGTCGCCGTCGCCCGTGGTGCCGGGGTCCACGGCGGTGTCATCGGCGGGGTCCAGCGTGCCGGAGCCGCCGGTGCCCGGGTCCGTCGACGGGTCCATGCCCGTGGGCGGGCTCACCGGCGTGTCACCGGTGGAGGGCGGCGGGCTCATGGACGGGTCGTCCACGCCGGTGCCACCGGTGCCCGGGTCCAACGTGGGGTCCGTGGCGGGCGGCGGGCTCATCGTCGGGTCATCCATGCCCGTGCCGCCCGTGCCCGGGTCCTGGGTGGTGCCGGTCGGAGGCGTCGTCGTCGTGTCCGTGCCCGTCGTGGTGCCCGTGTCCGTCGTCGTGGGCGCCGTGGTGTCGTCGCGCTTGGCGCTCGAGTCGGACTTGCACGCGGTGCTGAACATGAGCGCGCCGGCGGCGAGCGAACCCAACACGACCTTCGTCTTCATGAACTTCTTCATGGTGGTTCCCCTCATTGGAAAGTTCTGGAGTGCTGCGGTGGTTGTGGCTGGCTGCTGCTGGCCGGGAACGTGAGCAGCCGGAACGCGGTGTGCAGGGAACGCTCCTCCGGCTGCCTGCTCTCCTGACGACGGCGGGGGCCCGACGTGGGGACGACTTGTCGGGGCGGGACTGTCATTTGTCACCCGCACGGGGAGGCGGCCGCCGTCTCGATACCGTCCCGAGGTGCGGGGTGGAGTGTTTGTGATTGACGCCTGTCCCAGGCGTCGCGCGTCTCGTGGTGGTGTCGAGACAGGGCGTTTCCGGAGGTCCTTCGAGCGCCGCTTCGCGCGGCTCAGCCGTCGCTGTTGGGGCCGGTGAGCCGGGGGGCGTCGTCTCCCCGATTCCCCTGGGCGCGGCGGTGCAGGGACTCGCGCCACCTGGGGGTGAGCAGGAGACAGTCGGCCAGGGCCGCGGCGTCCTCGGGCCGCTGCTCGTGCATGGCCTGGTTGGCGAAGGTGACGGTGAAGCGGGGGTGGGGACGCTCCACGAGCTCCAACACGTCTCCCGCGCGGACCTCGCCCTCCTGGAGGACGCGGAAGTACCAGCCGGTGCGGCCGGTGCGTTGGATCAGCAGCGCCAGCTCCTTGTGGCGCCAGCGCCGCGCGGGCTTCCAGCAGGGCTGTCTTGGCTGGGACACCTGCACCACGGCGGTGCCGACCTTCAGCACGTCGCCGATGCAGACGCTCTCCTCCGCGCCGCCGGAGACGACCCAGTTCTCGCCGAAGGCGCCCGGGCCCAGGTCCTCGCGGCCGAGCTGCTCGCGCCAGAAGGCATGGTGTGACGCGGCGTAGGCGAGCACGGCCTTCTCGGGGCCTCCGTGCACGCGCAGGTCCGCCTGGCCGTCACCGGTGAGCCCCGTGCGGGTGAGCCACACGGGCCCCGTCACGGGCTGCTTGTGGATGCCGCTGGTCCACGGCCGCTCCATCGGGTCGGCGGCGCCGGGCGTGCCGAGCTCGCGGGGCATGCCGATGTGGAGCGAGAGGATGCGGGGCGTCTGGGTCTGCATCGGCTTCGCGACAAAGCAGGCGCGCGGGGGGCTGTCCAGCGTCGAGCCTGTGCCTCGGCCACGCGACGGGAGCGGAGGACGTCTCCAGCGAGTCGCCCTCCGCTCCCTCAGGTCGCGCTCAGGCGCGAGCGGACGTCAGTACGTGCCGCCGTCCAGCACCGAGCCACCCGCGGGCGGCGTGAAGGTGCCGGAGGCGTTGTCGTCCGCGGGGCCCGGCACCGTGGTGGGGCCCGAGCCGCCCATGCCCGCGTCGCCGTCGAACGTGGGCAGGCTGCCGGGCGCCGTGGTCGTGCTGCCCGGAGCCGTCGTGGTGTCACCCGGCATCGTCGTGGTGCTGCCCGGGTTCGTGTCCGGCGTGCTCGGCACCGTGCCCGGCGTCGACTGCGTCGGGTCCTGCGTCATCGGGTCCGTCGTGGTGGGGCTGGGCGTCGTCGTCGTCGTGCCCGAGCCGCCCGTCGCGGGCTCACTCGTCGTGGTGCTGGGGTCCGCCTGGGCCACCATCACCGGCGCTTCCGTCGCGCTGCAAGCCGTGCCCAGCGCCAGGGTCCCCGCCATGGCACCCGCCCACATCCACCGCCTCATGTGCTTCACCATTGCCGCCTCCGTTCGTGGGTATGTGTTGCTTCAGCTCAAGGCGTCGCGTGCTCGGGCCCCGTGCCCCCCGCCGCCGCCCTCTCCTTCACCTCCGAGTCCAACCGCGCTCGCCGCTTGCGGTGCCCCCGCGCCGTCAGGACCAACAGCAGCGCGGGGAACGCCACCAGCATGACCAGTAGATTGGTGGCGAATCCCAGACTGGCCAGTGCCCCCACCGAGTTCAGGCCTGGATGCCTGGCCAGGAAGAGCGCGCCGAACCCCATGGCGCTCGTCAGCAGGCCGCCCGCGATGGCACGCCCCGTCTCCGAGTACACCGCCACGAAGTCGCTGCCCGGCGACGCCAGCCGTGTCAGCAGATGCACGCCCGCGTCCACCGTGGTCCCGATGAGCACGGGGATGATGAGGATGTTCAGATAGTTGAACTCCAACCCCACCACCGGCATCAGGCCAATCAAGGCCAGCAAGGAGACCACCGTGGGCAGCAGGCACAGCACCGCCATGCGCAGCCCTCCCAGGGTCATCCACATGGCGAGCAGCACCGCCAGCGTCGCGCCCCCGAGGATGAGCGGCGCCTCGTGCGTCACCATGTCCAGGATGTCCGCCATCACCATGGACTCGCCCGCCGCGGCCACGCGTCCGCCTCCCGGGGGCGTGACGCCGCGAACCTCGCGCGCCAGCGCTCGCACGGCCTGGCCGTCCGACTGGTTCACCGCCGGGTACACCAGCACGAAGCCGCCCGTCGTCCCCTCGCGTCCGGTGAACTGCTGCCGCACGCTCGCCGGCAGGTCCGCGAGCGTGAAGGGCGGCGCCTGGGTCTGCCGACGCAGCTGCGCCACCTGCACGCGCTGCTCCGCGGACAGCCGCTCCTCCGGGACGTTCTCGAGCAGCGCGTGGATGTCGCGCAGCACCACCTGCTTTCTCGGCTGGTCCCGGGGCACCAGCGAGGACAGCGAGGCGACGAAGTCGATGGTGGAGTCCTTGCCCCGCTCCCGCTGACGCCGGGCGAGCGCGGACGCCATCGCGTGCTCCTCCTGCTCGTCCCGCGTGAGCACCACCACGGGCGTCTGTGAGTAGCCGATGATGTCGTTGACCTGTCGGTCCAGGACGAACGACGGCAGGTCCTGGTCCTCGAGCGTCCCGAAGTCGTAGTCGAAGCGCACCCGAGGCACCTGGGAGAAGAGCCCCACCAGCACCACCGCGGAGATGGCGGTGATGGCCCCGCGGTGGCGCACCAGCACCCGGCCCATCGAGGACTCGCGCGGCGCGACGCGCGCGTGTCGCGGCCGCCAGCCCAGGCGCGCCGTCAGCCCCAGCAGCGCCGGCAGCACCAGCACGTACGCCGCGACGAGCACCAGCATGCCGATGCCGGCGATGACGCCGAACTCGCGGAACGCCCGGAAGCGGGACGTGCCCAGCACGAAGAAGGTGAGCGCCGCCACCAGCGCGGACACCAGCGCCGCGCCGCCCGTGTGCGTGAAGGACTCGCGCGTGGCCCGCTCGGAGTCCTCTCCCTGCGTGCGCAGCTGGAGATAGCGGCCCAGCAGGTGGATGCCGTGCTCGACGCCCAGGCCCCCGAGGATGGCGCCGAGGAAGCCCGTCAACAGATTCACCTGGCCGTACAGGAGCGCGACCAGCCCGTACGTCCACGCGAGCCCCGCGCCCACCGGCGTCAGCACCAGCCCCACCGCCACGGGGCTCCGGAAGTGGAAGAGCAGGTAGAGCAGCATCAGCGCCGTGGCCACGGCGGACGACACGGCGATGTCGCGGACAATCTGCTGCTGCTGGTCCAGCTTCTTCTGGAAGGTGCCGGTGATGTCCACCCGGAAGCCGGGGCCGTACTTCGACAGGTCCTGCGCGTCGATGAGCCCGCGCACCTCGTCGACGATTCGCCGCGAGTAGGCCAGGTCCGCGGACGTGGTCTCCGGCTTGGCCAGCACGACGACGCGCCCGGCCTTGGCGTCCAGGTAGTAGTCGTCCTTGGCGCCCGACAGCTTCTGTCCGGCCGCGCCGCCGTACTTCGCCTCCAGGTCGGAGAAGTCGAGCGACGGCTCCGGCTCGTCCACCAGCGGCACGTAGAGCGGATTGGCCCGCTGCCGCTCCCACGCCAGCCGCGCCTCGAGCCGACGGTGGACCTCCTTCAGGTCCTCCTCCGACAGGAAGTAGAGCGCCCTGTCGCGGAAGAAGGCCCCCGTGCGCTCCTTCTCCACGAAGCGGATGCCCGGCAGCTTCTCCAACTGGGGCGCCAGGTCATCGGCGAAGCGGCGCAGCGACTCGGCGTCGCCTCCCTCGCCCACCACCGCCACCCAGCCGAGCGCGCCGAAGCGCGACTCCAGCTCCCCCAAATCTTGGACGCTCTCGAAGGAGCGGGGAAGCAGGTCCACCAGGTTGGCGTTGAGGCGGAGCTTGAGCGACAGCACTCCTCCCACCGCCGCGAGCAGCACCGCCAGGCCCAGCGCGAGCACCGGCCGCCGGTGGCTGCGCGCGGCCAGGGCGCCGAGCCCCCGCTCCACGCGCTGCATCCAACGGCGCTCTCCCTGCGTCGATGTGGTCGGCTCCGAGTCCATCCGTCGCGCGGGCGTCCCAGCCTCCCACCCCCGGAGAAGTCCGACGGCGTGGAAGGTGGCACGGCTTCCCCTCCCTCGGGTGTCCGCGAGAGCGGCCCCATGTGGGCGGGAACCTGGGGACGCGGCGCGGGGTGTGCAGTCCGCGCCGCTCGGCCGTCTGCCCTCCAGGAGGCCTTCGGGCCCGGTGCGCGCGGTCCAGATGCGCGACGCAGGGCCGTGGGCGTCACGAGCCCGCAGGCGGCCGTGCGGACAGTCGAGCGGGGGACGTGGGGGCCTGTTACAGAGGGAAAGTCATTCGGGGCCTTACATTCCGGCTTACGGCATAAACGCGTTGACTCCCCGGTTGGCGCATGCCCAAGGTGGGCCGCGGGTCGGCCCGAAAACAACACAGCAGGTGTCGCAACATGGGTGAGAAGCGTTGGTCGGAGCGGTTCGAGGGGGCGATGGGCCAACTCGCCGCGCGAAGCCATCGGCGTCCGATGCATGCGGTGGTGGTGGCGGTGGTGCTGACGCTCCTGGGCGCGTACTTCGCCAGGAACCTGACCCTCAGCGCGGACTTCGTGGGCCTGCTGCCCAAGTCGTTCCCGAGCGTCCAGGACATCGAGAAGATGCGCAAGCGCTTCGGTGGCCAGGGCAACGTGGTGGTGGTGGGGATGGGGGCGGAGCCCGAGGCGCTCAAGCGCTTCGTGGATGACCTGTCGCCGAAGCTCGCGCAGCTGTCGGAGATCCGCTACGTCAACTCGCAGCGGCCCAGCGAGTTCTTCAACGAGCACGCGCTGTATTACGTCGACCTGGAGGACCTGAAGACGATTCAGGGCCGCATCGACGCGCGCATCGCGTGGGAGAAGGAGCAGGCCAACCCGCTCTTCGTCCGGCTGGACGAGGAGCCCGCGCCGTCGGTGGACTTCTCCGACATCGAGCAGAAGTACACGGGCCGCGCCAACCAGCGCCTGTCGGGCCAGGGGGACCTGTACTACCTGGACACGACGGAGCGGATGGTGGTGCTGATGGCGAAGCCCAAGGGCAGCGCCGCGGACCTGAACTACTCGAAGAAGGTCGTCACGCAGGTGGAGGAGTTCCTGGCGACGCAGGACCTGTCGAAGTACGGGCCGGGCTTCAAGACGGCGGTGACGGGGACCTTCAAGAAGAAGATCGACCAGCAGCGCGTCATCGTGAGCGACCTGGCCCGGGCGTCCACGCTGGCCATGGTGTTGCTGGTGGTCTACCTGGTGTTCCACTTCCGCAGCGCGCTGTCGGTGGTGCTCACCATGGTGCCGGTGATGGCGGGCCTGGGGTGGACGTACGGCTTCGTGGGCCTGGCGTACGGGCAGGTGAATCTGCTGACGGGCTTTCTGGCGGCGGTGCTCGGCGGCCTGGGCGTGGAGCACGGCATCCATCTGCTGGGGAGATACGGGACGTTGCGCTCGGAGGGGATGACCTCCGAGGCGGCGGTGCAGGAGTCCTTCCGGCACACAGGCTTCTCCGCGCTCATCGCGGCGCTGGTGGCGGCGCTGACGTTCCTGAGCCTGGCGATGTCGGAGTTCAGGGCGTTTCGCGAGTTCGGCATCATCGCGGCGGTGGGCATGCTGGTGAGCATCTTCGCGTACGTGCTCATCCTGCCGGCGCTGCTGGGGATGGCGTCGCGCTTCGGGTGGGCGCCGCGCACGCAGGAGGAGGGGGCGGGGCCCATGGCGCTCCTGGGGCGCTGGCTGCCGCGCTCCTACCGTGGGGTGGCGGTGGTGATTGGGGTGGGCGTGGTGGTGCTCATCTCGCAGGCGTACCGCATCTCGTTCAACTACGACTCGCGCACGTTGGAGGACTACAAGCAGGCGTCGGCGGTGCTGGACCAGAAGGTGAACAACATCCTGGGCTACTCGCAGACGCCGGTGGTGGTGCTGACGGACTCGCAGGACATGGAGCGCGAGGTGGTGCGGCAGCTCGAGGCGCGCAAGGCGGCCCGGGGCAAGGAGTCCACCATCGACTTCGTGGGGGCGCTGGAGGACCTGGTGCCCCGGCAGCAGCCGGAGAAGCAGGCGGTGCTGGAGGCCATCCGGACGCGGCTGGAGAAGCTGGACCCGGAGCGGCTGCCGGAGGACACGCGGGTGGCGCTGGCGCGGGCGTTGAACATGTCGAAGGCGAAGCCCTTCACGCAGGCGGAGCTGCCGGCGAGCGTGCGTCACCAGTTCGAGAGCCTGGATGGGAGCACGGGCGGCGTGGTGCTGGTGTACGCGGGCGGCGGGGTGAGCCTGTCGGACGGTGAGGGGACGCGGCGCTTCTCCAAGGAGGTGCGCGGGCTGCAGATGCCGGACGGCAGTCAGGTGTCGGCGGCGGGTGAGGCGCTCATCCTGGCGGACATCCTGGACATGGTGTCGCGCGAGGGGCCGCGCATCCTGGCGGCGGCGGTGTTGAGCGTGCTGGCGGCGATGTGGCTGACGCTGGGGAAGCTGCGCACGGCGCTCATCTGCATGGTGCCCACGCTCTTGTCGGTGGCGGGGCTGGTGGGGCTGATGGCGCTCTTGGATTTGCAGTTCAACTACCTGAACATCATGGTGCTGCCGGTGCTGGTGGGGACCACGGTGGACGCGGGCGTGCACCTGGTGCAGCGGTTGGGTGAGCCGGGGGCGGACTTCATCTCCGTGTACGCGGAGACGGGGCGGGCGATTACCGGCGGCCTGCTGACGAGCGCGATTGGCTTCGTGGCGCTGGTGTTGGCGAAGCACCCGGGGTTGAACTCGATTGGTGACCTGGCGAATCTGGGGTTCGGGTTGAACCTGGTGATTGTGCTGTTGGGGTTCCCGTCGCTGTTGCTGCTGGTGGAGCGCTGGCGGCGCAAGCACGGCGCGACGGCGGAGGAGCCGGCGCCGGGGGCGTAGCTCAGGAGGGCAGCGTGATGATGCGAGGCGAGGCGCTCGGGTGGTTCGCGGCGGTGTCGATGGCGGTGGCCCTGGTGGGGTGTTCCCACGGGGGCCAGCGTGAGGAGAAGAAGGGCGACACGCGCTGTGAGGAGTCGCGGAATCTCTCGTGCATCACGGGCACGGAGTGTTCCATGGACCGCGACCGGGGCTGTGAGGTGTGCCGCTGCTCGCCCGCGGATGCGCTGACGCCCACGGACAAGCGCAGGCCCACGGCGATGGAGCCGGAGCGGCGCTGGTAGTGGCTACGCGAGGTGGGCGACCTGGATGTCCAGGCGCTTCACCTTCTGCTCCTCCAGGAGCGCGTGCAGCTTCGGGGACATGAGCAGGAGCGGGTGAGGACGCAGGACTCCGCTACGCATGCCCACGTGCTGACGGGTGCAGGTCAGGTCGCTGCCGTCGTGGTCTCCGCGTCGGAGGGACAGCTCGGAGAGGATGTTCAGGCCGACGATGTGTCCCCTGGGGCAACGTTGCGCGTTGTCCTCGTCGAGGTCGAATGGGTCATTGCCCGTGCGAGTCGCAGGCAGGAGGTCCAGGGGATGGGCTGTCACGACGAGCTGGTGCCACTCCTTCACGGGTTCGGCTTTCGGGCCTGCGCGCCGGATGGGGCGGAAGTCCGCGCCTGTGATTCCATGCGCTCGCCAGAGGTCCGCGAGCCGAGCGGAGATGACCCACTCGTGGGCGAGGGTTCGCGCGAGGTCCGCGCGCTGGGGAATCCGGCGCGGGTCGAGGTGCAGGTCCGTGACCTGTCTGGCGCCTGCTCCGCAGAGCGCGCAGGCGGTGGACTCGTCGTAGTGAGTGCCGCACTCCTCACCGGAGGGCTCGAAGACCGCATCCAGGCGCAGCTCGAGCAACTCGGCGGACTTCAGCTCCTTGGGCGTGTAGTGGCGCAGGAGGCGCCAGCCCGAGAAGAACAACTTGCCCTGCTGTCGCAGGGCGCGGTCGAGTTCACGGATGCGTGGAATGCGCTCATCATCCGTGGGGAGTGTCAGCTTGCGCACCGTGCCACTCGGCAGCACGACACCCTCATCACCGCGGAAGAGTCGCGATGCTTCGGCTTCCTCGACACGGAGCTCGATGGTTTCGCGCATGAGCTAGGGCTGCAGTCCGATGAGCTGGGGAATGGGATGCTGGGAGTAGACCTGGACCAGGAGGAGCTGGAGCTTGTCCGGAGCAGGTCGCTCCTGACCATAGGCCCAGCGCTCGCGAAAGGCCTGGGTGATGGCTTTGTGGTACGCGGTCGGCAGTCGGTAGGTCGCACCTGATTTGGCGCCGCCCAGATACAGCGGGACCAGATGGTGCTCCTGGAATCCGGCGCTATTCGGATAGCGGGCCTGGGCTTCCTTGAGCCGCTGGGCATAGAGCTGTCGTGCCTGCTGGACGACTTGAAGGTTCGCCAGCCGATGCGCCTGGAGCTGACTCTGTTGCGGTGTCAGCGTCGGGGTGAGCAGAGGAGGGCGTCGCCACGGGCGTGCTCCGGGCCCTCGCCGAAGCGGCGGTCTCATACCCGCGCTCTCGCACGCAGTATCGGTTCGTGAGGCGCAGTACGCTTCCGGCTGCTCGAATTCGGCCCGGCCTGTGCCATCGGCTGCTTCGTCGGGCAGGAATGCCCCCGCAGTGTCTTCGTCCGTCGTGACGTGGATGCTCCCCCAGTCACGAAGATTGACGGTGGTGGCTCCGCAGCCCGCCTGAAGCAAGACCAGGACGTAACACCACAGGCTCAGGTGCCAGGCAGGTCGAGCACTCATTCGCCCTTCATAGCGCTTCCGGATCGTCTCGGGCTGCCCTGTTCAGCGCCGCGCACCCGGCTCGAAGCGCAGTGGCAGGCGCTTGGGGCCGTGGACGTGGAACGCCTCGCGGGGCTCCCACGGCGCGTCGCTCGCGAGCCTGAAGTCGCCCAGCATCTCCAGCAGGTCCGTGAGCGCCACCCTCGCCTCCATCCGCGAGAGCGCCGCGCCCAGGCAGAAGTGGATGCCGTGCCCGAAGGCAAGGTGCGCATTCGGCTCCCTCCCGATGTCGAACCGCTCCGGCTCCTCGAAGTGGCCCGGGTCCCGGTTCGCCGAGCCAATCATCGGCAACACGAACTTCCCCGCCGGAATCACCCGTCCGTTCAACTCCACCGCCCGCTTCGTCGACCGATACATCGACTGCACCGGCGAACGGAATCGCAGCACCTCCTCGATGGCCGAGCCCAACAGCTCCGGCCGCTCCCGCAGCCGCGCCAACTGGTCCGGATGCTCCAGCAAGCACAGGAGCGCGTTGTCGATGAGGTCCATCGTCGACTCCGTCCCCGCCACCAGCAAGAGCTCGAAGAAGGCGATGAACTCCCGCTCGTCCAGCCGCTCTCCATCCACCTCCGCCTCCACCAGCCGCGTCAGCAGGTCATCCTTCGGCGCCCTCCGCCGCTCCTCCAGGATGACCGGGAGATACGCCCGCATCTCGTCGCGCATCGCCACGTACCGCGCTCGCGCCCGCTCCGCCTCCTCTCCCTCGGAGATGGTGTGGCTGAGGTTCAGCATGATGTCCCGCCACCCGAGGAGCCGGGCCCGGCCCTCCACGGGAATCCCAATCATCTCCGCGATGACCATCGTCGGCAGCTGACTCGAATACTCCGCCACCACGTCCATCTCCCCCCGCCCCACCAGCGGCGCCAGCAACCCACGCGACAGCTCCCGCACATGCGGCTCCAGGTTCGCGATGGAGCGCGGCGTGAAGGCCTGCATGATGATGCCGCGCAGCTTTGTGTGCTGGGGCGGGTCCTTGAACAACAGCCAGTCCGGCGTCCTCCCTCCCGGCCTGGTGACGACGGAGCTGAACACCGCATGGTCCTGCAGCGCCCGCTTCACGCTGTCGTAGTCGAACAGGAACCACAGGTCCGCTCGCGGCTCATGCAACAGCGGCGAGCGCTCACGCAACCGTGCGTACAGCGCGAAGGGACTCCGACGCGTGTCATCGGTGAACAGGTCCAACATGTCGAGCGGTCTCCCATCGGAGGGACACGTCGAGCGCCCCGCCGCGCCATGCCTCCAGCGTAGGAATCCCCCCTCCGCGAAGCGCAGACCCCTCGCCCTCGAGTGTCCTCTCGTGGAAGGCACGACCGTCGTCAGGCATCGAGTGTCCGAGACACCCCACGCCATCCGTCAGACAACGAGCCGCCGCTACGCCGCGCGCCCGGACCGACGGGCCACCCACGCGGTGACGAAGTCCGCGAGGCCGCCGAGCTGCCGGTCATTCAACGTGCACTGCCACCGGGCCTTCCTCAGCGCGCGGTACGCATCCGGCGCCTCCCAGCCCTTCGCCACCATCACCGCCAATCCCATCAGCGGCCCACGCCCGACACCGTGCTCGCAGTGCGCATACAGGTGCCCGCCCTTCTCCAGCCGGGGCAGCGCCCACTCCACGCCCTGCACCAACTGCTCCACCGTCGGCGGATACCGGTCCGTCACCGGCAGGTTGAGCAGCTCGATGCCCAGCGCCGCCAGCGCCTTCGCGTCGTCCACCCGCTCCGCGCGCAAATCAATCACCGCCGTGATTCCGCGCGCCTTGAGCTCCGCGTACCGAGACGGCGACACCGAGCCGCCCACGTGCAGCCACTCGTTCACCTGCGACACGTTGAGGCCCTGGCCCGGCAGCTTCGTGGTCCACTCCACGCAGCGCGCCACCGAGCGCAGCACCTGCTTGCGCACCCAGCCTCGAACCCCCGGCACGTGATGCACGTCCCGCAACAACGACACGCTCACAAATCACCCTCGAGCGTCACTTCCATCAGCCCCGCCACCGGCGTCTTCCCCGAGCGCTCCAGCACCGCCCGGTGCAGGTACGTCACCGGCGAGCCCACCACCGGCTTGATGAGCCCACCCAGCATGCCCAGCTCCTCCACGGGCGCGCTGCGCTGCAGGAGCGACGTGGACTTCAGCACCATGGCCTTCGCGCCATCGCCGCCGAACACGTCCACCGTCCAAACGCTGCGCTCCTTCGCGCCCTCGCGGCTGAGCGTGAACGACTCCATCGCGTTCGGCGCGCCACCCTCCGTCCACGAGTACACCGGACCGAACTCACCGTCCTGTCCCTCGCGCGCCAGCAGCACCATCCGCTCGCCACCGTCGCGCAGCGCCCGGAAGCGCACCCACCGCCGCGCCAGCTTCCCCGGGGGAATCGTCGAGCGCGTGTGGTCCGCGTACCCGCCACCCGACAGCGTCACCGCCGCGCCCTTGGGCTGCTGCACCGTCGCCTTCAGCGGGCTGAACGCCAGCGTCACCTCGTGACGGTAGCGCGCGCTGCCCACCTCCACCTCGGAGCCCTCCGGCGAGCGCGGCTCCACCTGCGCCGCGTACTCCAGCACCACCCGCCCGCCCTCCAGCCCCGCCTCCACCTTCGTCACCCCGTCCGCGGAGCGCGCCGAGCACGCTCCCACGCGAAAGGTGCTGGTGGCCGCGTCATAGCTCCACTCCTTCGCGCCCACCTTCTTCTGCGGCGTCCACGCGCGCTGCCCCGGCTTGAGCACCGTCGCCCGGCAGATGCCCGTGCGCGAGCCCGGGCCGATGTTCGTCACCTGCAACTGCACCAGCACGAAGGTGCCGTCCTCCAGGTCCCCGATGAAGGTGAAGCTCTCCCCGTAGTTGTCGCTCGGGGAGAGCGTGGGCTCCAGCGCCGCGCCCGCCGCCGCCACGGTGGGCAGCAGCAGCGTCAGCAGGAGTCCCAGGACCTGGGACCGTCCCTCACGCCGCATGGGGGCGCTGCTCCATGAGCGCGTCCGACGAGTTCGTGTCGTTGAAGACGTAGTCGCGCTGCAGCGGCAGGTTCCACGCGAAGTACACCACGCCGCGCACCAGCCACCAGCCCAGCGTGTACGCCAGCTGCGGATGCAACGTGAGCAGCGCCACGCCGCCCGCGTTGAGCAGCGCGCTCGTCCCGCTCACCACCGCGTAGCGCATCATCTGCCGGCCCACCGCGGCCGTGCTGCGGAAGGTGAGCACCCGGTTGATGGAGTAGTTCACCACCGCGCCCAGCAGCGCGCCCAGCACCGTCGCCCACGCGGGCAGCAGGCCCATCCACTCCACCAGCGCCAGCACCACCGCGAAGTCCGCCACCGTCGCGATGGCGCCCGCCGCCGCGTTCAGGCTCACAATCGCCTTCTCCGAGCGCGCCTCCTGGCGCTTCGGCGCCAGCGCCTTCACGAGGTTCCTGAACCGGGAGATGGCCGTCAGGTTGCTCATGATGGCGACGAAGACCAGGCCCACCACCGCCATCCAGTGCATGGGGTGCTTCTCCTCGGGCCAGAACACCGCCTCAAGGATGGGCGACAGCGCCGTGCCCGCGCCCAGGAACAGCACGCGCTCCAGCCGCTGCATCGCGCCGTCGCGCACGTTGACGCCCAGGCCCTCGCCCTTGGCGCGCACGTACGGCACCAGCGACGAGCCGAGCAGCGCGCCCAGCGCGGGCAGGAGCACCCACGTGTCCCGGTAGTACCAGGCCAGGCCCATCAACATCGCCGAGTCCACGTACCGGTCCAGCACCGAGTCCAGCGCCGCGCCCGCGGGGTTGGCCTCCTTGCGCGTGCGGGCGATTCTCCCGTCCATCACGTCCAGGATGCCCGCCGCCAGGAACAGCCAGCCACCGAGCGCGAAGCGCCCCGCCGCCACCGCCACGCCCGAGGAGATGCCCAGCAGGCCCGACAGCATCGACAGCGCGTTGGCCGGCAGCCCCGAGCGCAGGATGACGGCCCACAGCGGCTGGATGACCCAGAAGAAGTAGTGGCGCAGGAAATAGCCCACGAAGCCCGCATTGCCCCGCTTGAGCGTCTCCTCGTCGCGCGGCACGCCCTTGAAGGCGACGCGGATGCAGAAGATGAGCAGGCCGCCCAGGAAGTACACACAGGCGAGGATGGCGGGGCCCAGCGCGGTCCAGATGCGGGCCGACGGAGACAGGTTTCCGGTCAACCAGGCAACCAGGTTCTCAAGCACGGGTGTCCCCTCCAGGTGTCAGCGGCATCGAAACAGTCATGGGCGCGCTCTTGCGAGAGAACGCGAGCTCCACCGCCAGGAAGGCCGCGAGCGCGAAGGCGAGGCCCGCGAGCACGTCCAGGACATAGTGGTGCGTCAGATAGATGGCGGAGAATGCGACGAGCAGGGCGAACGCCCCGGTGCCCACCCGCCACTTCCACCCATCCCTCCACACGAACAGCATCACCATGAAGGGGTAGGCTGCGTGCAGCGAGGGCATGGCTCCGAACACGTTGGGATTGCGCGCGTAGAAGCCGGCGAAGTAGTTGATGCCCAACAGGGCATCGAAGCGCGCCGTGCCCGCGGGGCTGGGCAGGGCGGCCAGGTTGGCGGGACCCGGGCCGTAATCCAGGATGTACCAGGGCGGCGCGGCCGGATAGAGCAGGTAGGTGACCACGCCCAGGGCGTTCACCACCAGGAAGGCCCAGCACAGCTTCTCGAAGCGCGCGTCCTTCTTCACGAAGAAGAAGATGGCCATCAGGAAGACTTCGTAAAGGTAGGCCGCGTAGGCGAAGCCGCACAGCAGGTCCAGCACGACGTTCGAGCGCGTGCTCCACCACTGGGGCCAGTTGACACCGCCGGGGGCGGGGAACCACTGCGTCTCCCACACCCACAAGTCACCTGTATGGATGGGGCCGCGCAGGAACAGCCAGAGCCCCTGGCTGTCCAGCAGCATGCCGGTCAGCCACAGCGGGAACCCACCGAAGAGGAAGCGGCGCGTGCGGGGGCCCGCCCAGGCCACCCCCAACAGCGCCGCGTCCGCCGCGACGTGGTCCCACCGGAGCCGACCGGTGGCCGTCACCAGCATCAAATGGCCCATCGCCAACAGGGTGACGAGCCAGATGAACGCCGGAGTCTTAGCGAGCGAGCGGGAGGTCATCCCCGTAGTAGTCGAGTCCGAGGTGGGTGATGGGCTCCTCACCGGCCACGACGCGCAGCGTGTTCTTCAGCTTGGTGAGCTGGATGAACAGGTCGTGCTCGACGGGCAGGCCCGGCTGCGCCATGGGGCTCTTGAAGTAGAAGGACATCCACTCCTGGATGCCCCGCCACTCCAGCCGCTTGGCCAGGTCCAGGAACAGCGCGATGTCCAGCACGAGCGGCGCCGCCAGGATGGAGTCGCGGCAGAGGAAGTTGACCTTGATCTGCATCGGATAGCCGAGCCACCCGATGATGTCGATGTTGTCCCAACCCTCCTTCGCGTCGCCGCGGGGCGGGTAGTAGTGGATGGACACCTTGTGCGAGTACTTGCTGTACAGCTCGGGGTAGAGCTCCGGCTGCAGGATGGTGTCCAGCACGCTCGACTTCGTCACTTCCTTGGCCTTGAAGGCCGCGGGGTCGTCGAGCACCTCGCCGTCGCGGTTGCCGAGGATGTTGGTGGAGAACCAGCCCTCGAGGCCGAGCATGCGGGCCTTGAGCGCGGGGGCGATGACCGTCTTCATCATCGTCTGGCCGCTCTTGAGGTCGCGGCCCGCGATGGGGACGCCCGCCTGCTTCGCCAGCTCCTGCAGCGCCGGCGTGTCCACGCTGGCGTTGGGCGTGGCGTTGGCGAAGGGCACGCCCTCCTTGATGGCCGCGTAGGTGTAGAGCGCGGTGGGGTTGATGTCCGGGCTGTTCTCGTCGAGCGCCTTCTCGAAGGCGGCCAGCGTCTTGAACGCCTCGGGCAGCGGACGGAAGGTCTCCACGCTGCTGCACACCACCATCACCGCGCGGGTGGCGCCGAGCTCCTTGATGAAGTCCCGGATGTCCTGGCGCAGCGCCTCGACGCTCTCGCGATGCGTCTTGGTGGACTTGGTGTGGTTGGCCTCGATGCGGCGGACGAACTCGGGGTCGTGCACGCCCTTCTTCGGCTTGATGCCCTGCAGGAACGGCTTGACCTGCTCCAGGTGCTTGTCGTGCAGCACGCCGGAGCGCACCGCCACCTGGTACGCGTCCTCGCTGATGATGTCCCACGCGCCGAAGACCACGTCACCCAGGCCCGCCAGCGGCACCAGCTCGCCCAGCTTCACGGTCCGTCCGTCCGTGCGCTTGCCCAGTCGCGCCGTGCCCATCTGCGTCAACGAGCCGATGGGCGCGCCCTTGCCCTGCCGCGCCAGCTCCACGCCCGCCATCAGCGTCGTGGACACCGCGCCCAGCCCGGGCACCAGCACCGCCAGCCTGCCCTCGGGCTTCGTGACCGACTTCTTGTTCTCCATCGTGGGGTTCCTTAAGGGGGGCGGGGGGCCGCCCTGTGGTGAGTCTTCTCGGACTTGCCGCTGCGCACCGACTGGATGCCGTGGGGTTTGCGGAAAATCTCGGATGCGGATGGTTGATACGCTAAAGCGTTCGTGACTTCAACGTGATGTGGGGCAGGCTGGTTACCACGGTGTGGCGCGGACTGATGGATCAGCGCAGGCCCAGGTACAAGCCGCCGCGAACGCGCCTGTCAGAGAAACACCACGTCGTGAGAAAAATGACACCTACCTGACCTTCCATGGGCGTGGAGGGTAGGTCCGGGGTCGCTAGGACCCGGGGTGAACTGACAGGGTGAGTGTCGAGGGGTGGGGGAAGCCTTCGAGGGGTGTGGGACGGCCCGCGAGCCAACAGTCGGCTGCGGGCCTGTCATGGCGCCCATGTCGCCGTGGCGCAACCCCAAGTGTCAATGGGAGCGCGGGTCGCCCAGCACCAGGGACTGGTGGTCGCCCGGGGCGTAGCTCTTGCCCGTGAGCGCGGCCTTCACCATGCCGACCAGCTGCACCATGCGGCTGGAGGGGGTGTCCCAGTACTCGGCGCGCTCGACGCGCACGCACAGGAGCGCGAGCTCGGGATCATCCATGCCGTCGGGGAACCAGGCCTTGAGCGCGGGGCTCCACAGCTCGCGAACTTTGCGTGGGTCCTTCACCAGCCGGCAGCGGCCGCTGACGGAGACGTAGCGCTCGCGCGCGGGGTCGGAGAAGGAGACGTTGACGTGGTGGTCCTGCTCCACCTCGTCCACCTTGTGCGAGTGCTCGCGGGTGAAGAACCAGAGCTCTCCGTCGAAGTCATGGTCCTGGGTCCACATGGGACGGCTGTGCAGGCTCCCGTCGGCATCCACCGTGGTCATCATGGCGACCTTGATGCCGTGGATGAGCTGCCCCAGGTGTTCGACGGCGCCTCGCGTGCCCTGCTCCTGCTTCTTGCTCATGGCTGCCTCCTGACCTTGAAAACTAGGCAGTGTCCGGAGGCCGGGGCGGGTGGGGCCGGCTGGATGGCGCCAGGGCAGGCGGGCGGTGTGGTAGTGGGCGTGGAGAGCCCTCACGGTGGCGGGGTGGTTGCCGTGTCCGGGGATGGAAAGCGAGTGCGACGATGCTGAAGACCGCGTGGAACGAGTGGTGCCTCAAGGCGCTGCAGATTGAGACGGCGCTGCTGGCGCTGGAGGAGATCGAGCTGCCCGAGGAGATGCACGGGCTGCAGGACGCGGCGGAGGAGAAGCTCCTGGAGCTGGGGCGGGCGTGGAAGGAGCGGCAGCCGGCGAAGGACGGGCGTCGGTGGGAGAAGCAGACCCTGGACAAGGGCACGCCGAGCGACGCGGAGCTGGAGGAGATGGTCCGCGAGTTCCGCGAGGACGGCAAGCCGTGGACGCTCCTGCGCGCGACCAGCGACAAGCAGGAGGTGGTGGAGACGGTGGTGTCGGACGGCCGCGCGTGCATGGTGGCCGGCGGCTCGTACTACCTGGGGCAGTGGGACTCGAAGGACGAGGTGCTGGAGGTCGGCCGCGATGACGACGCGGGCGAGCCGGGCACCGGCGTGGTGCTCGCCGCCACCGGTGAGGTGCAGTACACGCCGGACCCGGAGCTGTAGCTCAAGTGTCCAGCACGCGGGTCATGCGCTCGCGTGTCTTCGCGTCGGGCATGCGTCCGAAGCCCGCGCGCACGTTGTCGGCCACGTGTCTGGGATTGCTCGTGGCGGGCAGCGGGCAGTTCACCGCGGGGTGGCCGAGGATGAACTTCAGGAAGAACTGCGCCCAGCTGTCGCAGTCGAACTCCTGGGCCCACTCCGGCAGCGCGCGGCCCTTCACGCGGCTGAACAGGTCGCCGGTGGCGAAGGGCTGCATGACGAGCACCGCCACGCCATTCGCGGCGGCGGCGGGCAAGAGCCGCTTCTCCGCCTCGCGGTCCGTGAGCGAGTAGGGCAGCTGGATGAAGTCCAGCGTCTCCTCCTTCAACAGGCGCTCCAGCTCCGGGAAGGCGCTCTTCTGGTAGTGGGTGATGCCCACGTAGCGCACGCGCCCCTTCGCCTTCCACTCGCGCAGCACGGGCAGGTGGGTGCGCCAGTCGACGAGGTTGTGGACCTGGAGCAGGTCCATGCGTCCGCGCCCCATGTCGCGCACGGACGTCTCCAGCTGCTCGAGCCCCGCCTCCTTGCCGGTGGTCCACACCTTGGTCGCGAGGAAGGGCTTGGGTGCGTCCGGCAGCTGGGCGAGCACGTCGCCCACCACGCGCTCGGCGCGGCCGTACATGGGGGACGAGTCGATGAGGCGCGCGCCCGAGTCGAGGAAGCGTTGCAGCACGTCCTTCAAGGGGGCGCGCTCGGCGGGGGAGGCGCCCACGTCGAAGGTCTGCCAGGTGCCGAGGCCGATGACGGGCAGCGCCTCGCCGGACTTGGGGATGGGGCGGGTGAGCATGGTGGGCTTGGGGACAGGCTGGGCGGCGTGGGTGAGCGGGGACAGCAGCGCGGCGCTGAGTCCCGCGACGAGCACGTCCCGACGCGAGGGTGGGGAGGGGGGCTGGGACATGGCGGGACTCTAACGGGTGACAGTATTTCGTGGGACCGGTGTTCCGTTGCGCGAGGGGGGCGTCACAGCCTCCCGCGAAGCAACCGTGGCTCGTGTGCCCGCGTGAAGGTGGGCCGAGCCCCTCTGGGAAACAACTCAGGAAGGTCCAGCGATGAAGCGCAAGGTCTCGGTGTGTGCGGGCGTCATGGCGGCAATGGTGGCGATGGCCGCGGGGGCCGAGGAGGCGAAGGCGGGCGACCAGGCGCCCGTGGCCTCGGCGGGAGGGGAGGGGTTGGTGGAGGGGCCTGGCGCGGAGCGGGTGATGGCCCCGCCTCCGCTGGTGGAGGCGACGACGGTGGCGGGGAGCTCGGCGCCGGTTGCTGACGCGCCCACGGAGGTGGAGGCCAAGGCCGCCTCGGAGGCTTCGCAGGAGGCGGAGGTCCACGTGCCCTTCAGCTTCACCGTCGTCCCGGGGCTGAGCACGTCGGGCTTCAGCCAGAAGAACCAGGTGCACGACGTGTCCATCGGCCTGCTCGCCACGCACGCCAAGCGGGTGCGGGTGATGGGGCTGGCCTTGGGCGGCAACTGGGTGACGCATGGCGCGAGCGGCGTGCTCGCCTCGGTGGGCGTCAACGTGTCGGGCGGACCGGTCAGCGGCACGCTGCTGACGGTGGGGGGCAACGTGGTGGGGGCGGACACGGAGGGGCTGCTCGCCGGCGTGGGCGCGAACATCGTGCGCGGCACGATGAAGGGCACGCAGCTCACGGTGGGCGCCAACGTGGCGACGCAGGCGCTGGACGGCGCGCAGCTGGGCGTGGGCGCCAACGTGGCGGGCGCCAACGTGGTGGGCGCGCAGCTCTCG
Source organism: Myxococcus sp. MISCRS1 (assembly GCF_026626605.1). Taxonomy (NCBI): domain Bacteria; kingdom Pseudomonadati; phylum Myxococcota; class Myxococcia; order Myxococcales; family Myxococcaceae; genus Myxococcus; species Myxococcus sp. MISCRS1. The sequence goes on along the minus strand of NZ_JAPNKB010000001.1, from coordinate 4,741,742 downwards.
GTGGGCGGCAACCTGGCGGGGGGCACGCTCAATGGCTTGCAGATGGCGGTGGGCGCGAACGTGGCGCGCGGCGTGTCTCGCGGCGTGCAGATGGCGGCGGGCGTCAACGTGGCCTCGGAGCTGACGGGCCTGCAGATGTCGTCGGGCGTCAGCTACGCGAGCAGGCTGGCCGGCGCGCAGGTGTCCATCATCAACGTGGGCGGCGACGTGGACGGCGCGCAGGTGGGCCTGGTGAACGTGGCGCGCCACATGGACGGCGCGCAGGTGGGGCTGCTCAACTTCGCGGGTGAGACGGAGGGCGAGTCGGTGGGCCTGTTGAGCTTCGTCGGCAACGGCCAGGCGCACGTGCAGGTGTGGGCCAGCGACGTGGCGCTGACCAACGTGGGCGTGAAGCTGGGCGGACGTCACCTGTACACGCTGTTCACCGTGGGCCTGAACCCGCCGATGGGCGGAGAGCGGCGGCGCTACACGCTGGGCGCGGGCGTGGGCGGGCACATCCCCGCGGGGCGGTTCTTCTTCGACGTGGACCTGCTCGGCTCCAGCGTGCACGCGAACCGGCTGTTCGACTTCGACGACGACACGAACCACGTGCTCGGGCAGCTGCGGGTGATGGCGGGCTGGCAGCTGTCCAAGCGCTTCGCGGTGTTCGGCGGCGTCAGCGCCAACACGCTCGTCACCTGGAACGGGAGCGACCCGTGGAAGGACCTGGGCATCGGTCCGGAGTGGCGGGAGGTCTCCGACAGCGGGCGCACCATCGTGCGCACCTGGCCGGGCATCCTCGCGGGCGTGCAGATTTGAGCGGGAGGGGCGGGTGCTTCCCGACGTGGAGGGCCCGCCCCATGTTCCCCTCGGACGCGCTCACCTGGGGTGGGCAGTCCGGGGGGCGGGCCCATGGAAGGCACCATGCGCGTGATGGCGCTGCACGCGCCGGGACAGCCGCTGCGCGAGGAGCGCTGGCCCATCCCCCAGCCGGGGCCGCAGGAGGTGCTGTTGCGCGTGAGGGCCTGCGCGGTGTGTCGCACGGACCTGCACCTGGTGGACGGTGAGCTGCCCCGCCCCAAGCTGCCGGTGGTTCCCGGCCACGAAATCGTGGCGAGCGTGGTGGAGGTGGGCTCCGAGGTGCTGGGGCTGGAGCCGGGCACGCGCGTGGGGGTCCCCTGGCTCGGCTGGACGTGTGGCCAGTGCCGCTTCTGCGTCTCCGGGCGCGAGAACCTCTGCGACTTCGCCCGCTTCACCGGCTACCAGATGGATGGCGGCTACGCGGAGTACACGCTGGCGCATCACGCGTTCTGCTTCCCGCTGCCGCCAGGGCTCGATGACGTGCACGCGGCGCCGCTGATGTGCGCGGGGCTCATCGGCTATCGGAGCCTGCGGATGGCGGGCGCGGGCGCGCGGCTGGGGATGTATGGCTTTGGCGCCGCGGCGCACCTGCTCATCCAGGTGGCGCGTCACCAGGGGCGGCGGGTGTTCGCCTTCACGCGTCCGGGTGACGAGGCGGGGCAGGCCTTCGCCCGGGAGCTGGGGGCCGAGTGGGCGGGAGGCTCGGAGGTCATTCCCCCCGAGCCGCTGGACGCGGCCATCCTCTTCGCGCCCTCGGGGAGCCTGGTGCCGGCCGCGCTGCGCGCCGTGGACAAGGGCGGCGTGGTGGTGTGCGGCGGCATCCACATGAGCGACATCCCCACGTTCCCCTATGCGTGGCTCTGGGAGGAGCGCGTGGTGCGCTCGGTGGCCAACCTGACGCGGGCGGACGCGGTGGAGTTCCTGTCGCTGGCCCCCCGCGTGCCGGTGCACACGCGGGTGCAGGTGTTCCCCCTGGCGGCGGCGAACGAGGCGCTCCTCGCGCTGCGCGAGGGACGGGTCCACGGCGCGGCCGTGCTGGAGGTTCGCGGGTAGGTGGGGCCATCCGCCCCGCAGGCTCTGCGCGCTGTCCCATTCCTCCGCAAAGCCTGCGGCCCGTGCCGCGCGAACCCCTGACATTCCGCGGGGTTGGTGCTGGCAGGGGGGATGCAATGAGAAGGGGTGCAACCCGAGCCCCGCACGAGCGGGGACAGCACCCGAGGTCGACGATGAAGCGAGCGTTGCAGATCACCTACCGGGGCATGGCGACGAGCGAGGCACTGAACGAGCACATCCGCGACCACGCGGAGAAGCTGGAGCAGTTCTTCGACGGCATCGTCGGATGCCATGTGGTGGTGGATGAGCCGCATCGACACAAGCACCAGGGAAACCACTTCCGGGTGCGTGTGGACCTGCATGTGCCCGGCAAGGACCTGGTCGCCGCCAGGGACCCCGACGAGCATGCCGCGCACGAGGACCCGTACCAGGCCGTGACGGACGCGTTCGAGGCCGTGCGCCGACAGCTCCAGCACTACACCGGAGCGCTGCACGCGCATCACCGCCACGGTTGAGCGCGGTGTGGGTCGGAGAGGGTCCGCGTGAGGGGCCCTCTCCGGGGGCTCATGCCGCCGCGCGCACCATGCCCAGCACCACCACGAAGTGCAGGGCCGCGGCGACGAGCGTCAGCGCGTGGAACACCTCGTGGTAGCCGAAGACGCCAGGCAGGGGGTTGGGGCGCTTGAGGGCATACGCGAGCGCGCCCAGCGTGTACGCTAGGCCGCCGGCGAGGATGAGCAGCGTGGCGCCGAGCCCCACCGCGCGGAAGACGTCGCCGAAGTACGGCATCATCGTCCACCCGACGCCGACGGCCAGCGCCGCCGTCACCCACTTGGGCGCGTTCACCCAGAACATCGACTGGAGGATGCCCAGGAACGCGCCCGTGTAGAGCCACGGCATCAGGCGGTTGCCCACCTCGGGCGGCAGGCCCAGCAGCATCACCGGCGTGTACGTGCCCGCGATGAGCAGGAAGATGGCGGCGTGGTCCGCCCGGCGCATCCAGGTGCGCCCGCGCGGCGACCAGTTCACCCGGTGGTACGTCGCGCTGATGGTGAACAGGGAGACCAGGCTCACCGCGTACGCGCCGGAGGCCACGGCCGTGCGCCACGTGGGCGCCATGGCCACCAGGACGATTCCCGCGCCCACCGCGAACGCCGCCGCCCACTGGTGCAGCACGCCGCGCAGCTTCGGCTTCTCCCCGGCGAGCACCGCCGCGGTCATGGCGCCACCCCGCCGGAAGCGCTACCCATCCAGACGGAAGCATTCATGATGGCGATCCTCTTGGTGCGTCCCTACCGTCGGGTAGGTTCCGGTCGGGTAAGTTACTGGTGAGTAGGTTCGAGGTCAACGTGAAGAAGAAGCAGCGGCTCACGGGCGCCGAGCGCCGGGTCCAGCTGATGGAGATTGGCCGGGAGGTCTTCGCGGCGAAGGGCTATGAGCCCACCTCCATCGAGGAGGTCGCGCAGCGGGCGGGCGTGTCCAAGCCCATCGTCTACGAGCACTTCGGCGCGAAGGAGGGGCTCTACGCGGCCATCATGGAGCGGGAGATGGACGACCTGGTGGCGCGCGTGTCGTCGAGCATCACGGACGGCTCGCCGCGCCGGCGCTTCGAGGGCGCGGTGCTCGCGTTCATGGCCTACGTGAAGGACGAGCCCGCGGGCTTCGCGGTGTTGACGCGGGATTCCCCCCTGGCGACGGCGCGGCGCGGCCTGACGCGCGTCATCGACGACCTGGCCCACCGCGTGGGGGATGTGTTCCGCAGCGAGTTCGAGCGCGCCGGGTATCCATCGAAGGTCGCGCCCATCTACGCCAACGCGCTCGTCGGGATGGTGACGCAGGTGGGGCACTGGTGGGCCGCCGAGGGGAAGTCGTTCTCCACCGAGAGCGTGGCCCGTCACGTGGCGGCGCTCGGCTGGATGGGGCTGCGGCACCTGCCCAAGGCCCCGTCGCTGCCCGCGCGCGAGGAGGGGGTGGACGGCAAGCCCGCGAAGGCGAAGGCCGCGCGAAGTGCTCCGCGCGCGAAGTCCCCGGGGCGTTGAGGAGCGGGCGCCTCCGGGGCGAGACGGCGCGACGCCTCGCCCGCGAGTCGCCAGGGAGATGGCTGGCAACGCGAGATCGCCTCCTCCATCGCTTGGGATGGAGCGCGCGAGGTCGCCTGCCCGACGCGCGCGTTCGACGATGTGGCGCGGGCAGCGCGAGCTCGACCCTTCCATCGCTTGGGACGGAGCGCGCGAGGTCGCCTGCCCGACGCGCGTTCGACGCCGCGGCGCTGGCCCGCAGGGTGCGTTCCCGCGGAGCGCCGAGGCGCTTGCCGCCGTGTGCGGGACGTCCGCCGGATGACGCCTGTCGCCTCCCCCGCGCGGGTGTGGGTGCTCGCCATCTAGCGCTCGTGTGCAGGGGGCCAGTGGGTGGCGAACAGTCCTGCGCATCCGCGGACGCGCGCGTGGACCGCTCGTTATCCTCGGCGTCTGCCCGCCATGAATGCTCCGCGGCTCCAGGTCCTGGTGGTGGATGACGAGGCGCCCGTCCTCGCCACCACCGCCGCCGTGCTCTCCGAGGACTTCGACGTCCAGACCGCGCGCGACGCGTTCGCCGCGCGCCGGCTGCTCGCGCGTCATCCGTTCGACGTCCTCTGCACGGACCTCCACATGCCCGGGCCCAGCGGCATCCAGTTGTTGCGCCAGTCGGTCATCCGGGACCCCTTCCTCGCCGGGGTGCTCGTGACGGGCTCGCGCGAGTACCTCGACTGGCGAGACAGGCTGGACACGCAGGGCCTCTTCTATCTGGTGCTCAAGCCCTATCAGCCCTCGGACCTCATCGGGATGATCCGCCGCGCCGCCGAGTCCGCTCGCCTCAAGCGGGAGATGAGCCAGCTCTCGCTCGGCCTGGCCGAACACAAGTGGGGGCCTCGATGAGCCCTCCCTCCGGTCCGCCGGGGGAAGCTCACGACGAGGCCCCCTCGACACACGGCGCTCGCAGCCGGACCTCGCGCCCTCGTGCCGACATCCCCTCACCCCGGGCCGTTCCCCACGAGTCCGCCACCACCCTGGCGCACGACGCACGGCGCCGTGTGTTCCCAGGGCCGCTGCTTCCAGGGGAGCGAGCAGGCACGCGGGTTTGCAGTCATCACTTCCGGACATTCCTTGGCCTATGATGCGAACGGTCTACGGCCCCGTACCGGAGGAACCGCCCGCGGCCCGGGCCACGAACACCCCATGAAGCCCACGGAGGATGTCAGCGGCCCCACGGTGGCTCTGAAGGAACGCGCCGTCCTGCTGTTCCACGAGCACCTGGGTGCCGTGCGCCGTCGCACGGACCGGCTGTTCGCGGGGTTGATGCTCGCGCAGTGGGCCGTGGGGGTCCTGGTGGCCCTCTTCGTGTCGCCCTATGGCTGGTCCGGCGAGGACCGCGCGCTGCATGCGCACGTGTACGCGGTGCTCTTCCTGGGCGCGGCGCTCACCGTGTTCCCCATCGCGCTGGCGCACTGGCGGCCCGGGGCCACCTCCACCCGGCACGGCGTGGCGCTGGCGCAGGTGCTGTGGTCCTCGCTGCTCATCCACCTGACGGGGGGGCGCATCGAGACACACTTCCACATCTTCGTCTCGCTCGCCTTCCTCTCGCTGTACCGCGACCCGTGGGTGCTGCTCACGGCGACGTGCGCCACCGTGGCGGACCACGTCATCCGGGGCCTGCTCTGGCCGGAGTCGGTGTACGGCCTGCCGAATCCGGAGTGGTGGCGCTTCCTGGAGCACGCGCTGTGGGTGGGCTGCCTGGACCTGGTGCTGCTGCACGCGGGGAGGGTGATGCGGCGGGAGATGCGCGAGGTGGCGGTGCGGCGCGCGGAGCTGGAGCTGGCGCGCGAGCGCGAGGAGGAGAAGTCCGCCGAGCTGGACCGCGCGCTGCGCGAGCTCAGCGGCTTCCAGGAGCACCTCATCCGCGTGGAGAAGCTGGCCGCCGTGGGTCAACTCGCCGCCAGCGTGGGTCACGAGCTCCGCAATCCCCTGGCCGCCGTGCGCAACGCGCACGCCTACCTCTCCCGACGGTTGAGCCGGGATGCGATTGGGGCCGCGGATGACCCACGCGTGCCCCAGTTCCTGGGCGTCATGGAGCGCGAGCTGGGGGCGTGCGCGAAGATCATCTCCGACCTGCTCGACTTCGCGCGCGAGCGTCCCCCCGCGCTGCAGCCGTGTCCTTTACGACCTCTGGTGGACGAGGCCATCGGCGTGGTTCCCTCCCGGGAGGGTGTTCGCATCGTGAACGATGTCCCGGAGTCATTGCCCGTGCCCAGCCTGGACAAGGAACAATTCCGTCAGGTGCTGGTGAATCTGGTGCAGAACGCGGTGGAGGCCATGCCTCAGGGAAGGACGGGACAGGTTTCAGTGCTGGCGGAAGGTGGAGACGCGGGGCCCTGGGCCATTCGCGTGGTAGATGACGGGACGGGCATCCCACCGGATGTGCTGCCCAAGATTTTCGAACCGCTGTTCACAACCAAGACGCGCGGCACCGGCTTGGGGCTGGCCATTGTGGCCAACATGGTGCAACGTCACGGAGGCACAATCTCTGTGCGAAGCGAAGCCGGCCGGGGTAGTGAATTCCATATTCATCTCCCGGCAACCGCGGCGGCGCAGGCCGCATGATGGAGGACGTGGCTTTGGGCCCCGCTCGCATCCTTTTGGTCGACGACGAGGAGGGGCTGCGCATCACGCTCGCGGCGAACCTGGAGTTGGAGGGCCACACCGTTCTGGAGGCCTCCAACGGCGAGGAAGCGCTGCGCCTGCTGGGTGAACACCCGGTGGACGTGGTGCTCAGCGACATGCGCATGCCGGGCTTGCACGGGGTGGACCTGCTCCGCCGCATCAAACAGGCGCGACCGGACATGCCCGTGGTGTTGATGACGGCCTTCACGGCGGAGGAGCTGGTGGAGGACGCGCTCGCGGAGGGCGCGTTCACCGTGTTGCCCAAGCCCTTCGACGTGGCGCACGCGCTGGACACCATCCTGCGTGCGGCGCGGGCGCCGCAGGTGTTGGTGGTGGACGACACGGAGCCGGTGGCGCGCGCCATGGTGCGTGCGCTGAGCACCGTGGGGCTGCGCGCGCGGGCCGTGTACAGCGGCGAGGAAGCGCTGACGTGGCTGCGCTCGGGCGACTTCGACGTGTGCGTGCTGGATCTGGTGATGCCGGAGATGAGCGGGCCGGAGCTGGTGGCCAAGGTGAAGGCGGCGGACCTGTCGGTGGCGGTCATCGCCATGTCGGGCCACGTGGTGCCGGAGCTGCTCCGGAAGGTGGCGGCACAGGGGGCGGTGGTGTGCATGACCAAGCCCGTGCCGCTGCGGGAGCTGGTGCAAGCGATTGCCCGGGTGAGGGGTCAGCCGAGGGCGCAGGGGCCCGCGGGGACCCAGGGCGCGAGGAATTGACGGATGGGCGCGCGCGCAGACCTCCAGGCTCGGGAGCGGGCCGCGGTGGCGGACGTCGTGGCCTCCACGTTGCGGCATGACCTGCGCAACAAGCTGGCCAGCGTCCGCAATGCCTCGTTCTACCTGATGCGGAAGATGCAGAAGACGGACGCCTGGGGCGCGGATGCCCGGGTGGAGGCCTTCTTCCAGCTCATCGACAAGGAGCTGGCGGCCGCGGAGGAGGTGCTCACGCGCCGCGCGCCGGTGTCGAGCAGTGACCGGCCGCTGTGTCACGCCAGCGAGGCCGCCGAGCGCGGGCTCGCGGAGGCGCGGGTGCCCGAGCACGTGCGGGTGGTGCGCGAGCTCAAGGCGCGCGACACGGTGCCGCTGGACGTGGAGGACCTGGCGCTGCTGGTGCGCTGTCTGGTGGACAACGCCGTGGAGGCGATGCCGCGCGGCGGAATGCTCACGCTGCGGACCTGGGACGTTGAGGAGGGTGAGGGCGGCGTGGGGATTCGCGTGGAGGACTCGGGAGAGGGGCTGACGGCGGAGGCGTATTCGCGTGCCTTCGAACCTTTCTATTCCACGCGCCCGGGACACGCGGGGCTGGGGTTGAACATCGTGCAGCGGTTGGTGCTGCGCCAGGGTGGGAAGGTGACGCTGGATGGGGGGCCCTCCGGGGGGACCCACGTCGAGGTCATCTTTCCCCATCGCCCGGAGGCGCGCGGCCGGACGCGGCTGGGGCAGGAAGAGATACGGGGGAGCAAGTGATGGAGACGAGTTGGACCTTCGGGCGATGCCTGCTGCTGGTGGAAGATGACCCGTCCAACCGGATGACGCTCGCGGCGCTGCTGGAGGAGGCGGGGTTCGCGGTCGTCACGGCGGGCTCCTATTCGGAAGCGGAGCGGTGGCTCAACCAGCCGCGGCCCATCGACGCGGTGCTGCTGGACCAGAGCCTGGGGGACGGCTTCGGGACGGGGCTGATTCCGCTGGTGCGTCACCACATGCCGGGCGCGAAGGTGGTGTTCGTCACCGGAGCGGACAGTCCCATCGACATGCCGGTGGACGCGGTGTTCCGCAAGGGCGACCACTTCGACAACCTGCTGGCCTTCCTCTTCAAGCTGTTGCCGCAGCGGCCGCTGGGGATGTCGTCGTCCTCGGGCCCGCGTCGTCCGTGACGCGGGAGTCGCCGGCCTCCGGGCGGGCTGCCTCGGCGTCAGGGTGCTCCGCCGTGTGACAGGGTGTGAGCGCCCCGCTGGGGTGTGATGTCGGTGTGCAGGCGTGGCACGTCGCCGTGTTCGTGCGCGAGCGGTGATACAGCGGACAGCGAGCGCGTGCCCGGGCGGTGAAGCGTCATGCGTCGGACAGACGCGCTGGCGTGCGCCGGACCCATCCCTACGTTGCGAGCCCTGGCGCGAGACGGGTCGCGCGGTCGAGGGGAGGGGTGTGTGGGCGAGCTTCTGACTGGAAGCGAGGAACGGTTCCGCGCGCGGGACCTGGGTGCTCCGGAGACGGAGGGCCTGGGGCCCGGGGATGCGAACGACGCGCTGAACGTGATGGAGGCGCTGGAGGGAGACCTCGACGCGTACCTGGACCGTGAGCTCACGGTGGGTGAGCTGGCGGATGCGCCGTCGTCGCGCGAGGTGACGGAGGGCATGCGCGCGCTGCTGGAGCTGGCCGAGGAGGAGACGCGGTGGCTGGCGGGCCTGCCCGCGCCCTCGTGCGCCGATGAGGCGTCGGACGGGGTGGCCACGCCGGAGTCGGTGCCCGTGGTGCTCCCCGAGTGGATGCGCGCGAACCCCCAGGTGCCCGTCGCGGACCCGGTGCGGATGGCGTGGTCGTACTCGAAGGAGGCGCCGCGAGCCGTGCGCGCGACGGGGACTTCGGAGGCTCCGCTCAATCTGCAGGAGCGACCATGGGGGATTCCCCTGGTGCCGCCCTCCGCGCTGGAGGGGAGTGGCGCCGAGGGCGCGCGCACTGACTGGGATGGCGCCATCGCGCCGGGGATGTCGAACCCGTGGAGCGCGACGAGTGGTGCCGTGGCGCACGGGCGTGGCGCGCAGGCGTCGCGTCGGAGCCGTGATGTGGTCTCGGGCGTCCTGCTCGGTGTCGCGGGCGTGGGCGTCGTCGCGGCGGGGATGCTCGTGGTCGCGAGCGTTCGCATCTGGGAGCAGGGCTCGAGCGCGTCGGTTCCGTACGAGCGCGCGGGCGCGATGGGGAGCGTCGCTGGCGCGTCCGTGAACACGGCGGGTTCACCGATGCACGCGTCGGGTGCATACGCCGGGGGCGCCTCGGGTACGTCCGTGAACGTGGAGGGCTCGCAGGTGGGGAGCCTCACGGGTGTCTCGACGCAGGCCTCGGGCTCGTACGTCGGCGGCGCTGCGGGTGTGTCACCGAACGCGGCGGGTTCGCAGGTGGGGAGCCTCCCAAGTGTCTCGACGCAGGCCTCGGGCTCGTACGTCGGAGGCCCTGCGGGTACGTCACCGAGCGTGGCGGGTGCGCAGGTGGGAGTCCTCGCGGGCGCATCGATGCTCGCTTCGGGTTCGTATGTCGGGAGCGCTGCGGGTGTGTCACCGAACGCGGCGGGTTCGCAGGTGGGGGAGGTGATCCCCGGTGTGTCCACCTGGACGGGCATCGGCTCGACGGGCCCCATCGGTGTCCTGCGTCCCGTGCCCTCGGAGGCGTGGTCCCTCGGCGGTGTCCCGGGCGTCTCCGCCGGTGCTGCCCTGCCGGGTCTCGCGAGCGTCGGCACGCCGGGCGCGAGCGTGGGCACGAACGCACGTCCCACGTCGAGCACGGGCCCCAGCAACGCGGACCTCATGGCCCACCGTGACACGCAGGCGGTGAAGAACGGCGAGCGTCGCTCCCGCGTGGAGCCCCCCGCGCCCGTGCCCACCGCGAAGCCCGCGGCCCCTGCGGTCGCCGCCGTGGCGACCGCCGCCGTGCAGGAGATGACCTTCGACGAGCCCGACACCGGCAACGACGCCGCTAGCGCGCCCGCCGACACCGGGGACGACTCGGACGCCGCCAACGAGCCGGAGTCCGAGCTGGACGAGGAGTTCGCGCGCGAGCTGGGCTTCACGGAGGAGGCCGACGCCCAGGCCGAGGAGGCCACCGCGCCGACCCGCACGGTGTACGTGCCTCCGGCGCTCGAGGCGAAGCAGCACCTGACGCCGGAGGACGTGAAGCAGGTGGTGCTGGCGAATCAGCCCGCCATCACCGCGTGTCTGCGCCAGCACGCGGCGGACACCTCGGCCGAGAAGAGCGGCCGCTTCGTGATGCGCTGGTCCGTGCAGCCCGGCGGCGAGACGACGAACGTCGCCATGGACACGCAGGCCCTGCGCGCCACGCCGCTCGCCGGCTGCATCGAGGGCGTGGTGCGCACCTGGAAGTTCCCCGTGCACGCGGTGCGCATGCAGGAGCCCATCCGCTTCCCGTTCGTCTTCTAGTCCGCGTCGACGAGGGGCGGGGCCGTGCTTCAGGCCTCGCCCGTCTCGTGTCCGAAGACCTCGCCGGGGTTCGGCGCGGTGGGGCCCTCCGGCGCCTTCTTGACCAGCGGCGTGCGCCACCGGCCGGAGAAGTAGTAGGCCATGCTCACGGCCAGCGACACCGCGAAGCTCAGCGCCATCGCCAGCCACACGCCCGTCACGCTGTTCATCCGGTGCGACAGCCAGTACGCCACCGGCACGCGCACCACCCAGAGGCTCACCAGCGAGAACACCGTCGTCACGAACGTGCGCCCCGCGCCGTTGATGATGCCGTTGCTCACGAAGATGAGCGCGAACAGCACGTAGGTCGTCCCGACGATGTGCAGGTAGGAGACGCCCGGCGCGATGACCGCCGGGTCCGAGATGAAGATGCGCAAGAGCGCTTCCGGGAACGACACCGCCACCAGCGAGATGAGCAGGGTGATGCCGCCGCTGAACAGGCAGCCCCACTTGAAGATCTCCTGCACGCGGTCATACCGCCCCGCGCCCAGGTTCTGTCCCGCCAGCGTGGACACGGCCATGCCGAACGTCATCGCCGGCATGAACGCAATCTGGTCGATGCGCGACGCCGCGCCGAAGGCCGCCGTGGCCACCTCGCCGAAGCTGTTGACGATGCCCGTCACGAACACCATGCCGATGGAGACCAGCGACTGCTGCACCGCCGCCGGCACGCCGATGCGCAGCGTCTTCAACGTGGTGGGGCCCAGGTGGCCCAGCCGGGGCATGCGCGGCGCGACGGGCACGTCCTTCTTGCGCAGGTAGATGATGAGCGCGGTGAGCGCGAGCAGCTGCGAGACGACCGTGGCCCACGCCGTGCCGTTCAGCCCCAGCTTGGGCAATCCCATCCAACCGAAAATCAGAATGGGGTCCAGCACCGTGGTCAGCAGCAGCGAGGCCGCCTGGAAGTACAGCGGCGTCTTCGAGTCCCCCACGCCCTGCAGCAGGCTGCGCGTCAGGAACAGGCCGAAGCCCAGCGGCATGGAGAGCAGGAAGATGCGCAGGTAGCTGACCGACTCCGCGTGGATCTCCGGCGGCGTGGCCATCAACGTGAGGATGGTCGGCGCCAGCCACTCGCCCAGCAGCGTGAGCACCAGGCCCAGCGCATAGATGAGCAGCGTGGAGCTGTCCACCACGCGGCGCAGCTCGTCCATCCTCTTGGCGCCGTAGCTCTGCGACACCAGGATGCTCGTCGCCATGGTGAGGCCCATGCCGATGGAGAACAGGACGAAGACGACGGGGAAGCTCACCGTCACCGCCGCCAGCGCCTCGGTGCCCAGGAAACGTCCCACCCAGATGGCGTTGACGAAGCTGTAGGCCGTCTGCAGGAAGCTCCCCACCAGCATGGGGATGGAGAAGGCGACGATGTGACGGGGGATGCTGCCGGTGGTCAGGTCGCGACCGAATGACGGTTTCATGAGCCGAAGCTCTCGTTCAGGGGGTCCATCGAAAGTCCCTCAGGAGCGGCCCTCACCCGAGCATGGGCCATGAAAGGAACTCGCCAGGAGCCTGAGCGGGCCACGCGATTCCAGCGGAGGGTGACGTCGTCTTTCCGGGTCCGGGCGTCCCTCGACACCCATGAGGCAGCTTACGGAGCCCCCCTGTCGTCGCAAGGTCTTTCGTGGGCGCGCCAGGGAGCCTGTCAGGCGAGCATGTGTGCGGCGCGCGGCGCGTGTTGGCCTTAATGTTTCGAAATGTCGCGCAAGCCACCCCCACCCGAGGCCCCGCCTGGCGCTCCCGCGACGGAGCTGCACGTCTGTCACAACTGCATGGTGCGCCTGGACTCGAGCCTGGGCGGCGTGGATCTGCCGCGCCGCATCCGCGAGGCCGTGGCCGCGCGAGGCCTGGGACCGACGACGCGCGTGTTCTCCTCGGGATGTCTGGGCGAGTGCCCGCTCGGCCTCGTCACCGTGCTGGTGCTGCCTCCCAACGGCACGGGCTCGAGCCTCCAGCTCATCGACGCGGCGAAGGACGGCGAGGACCTGGCCGAGCGCCTCGCGAACCCACCGCCGCCAGCTGGGCGGCCTTGAGCAGCGCCTCCACCATGGGCACGCAGCTCGCCTCGCCCTTGCCCGCAATCGCGTAGGCGGTGCCGTGGTCCGGCGACGTGCGCGGCACCGGCAGCCCCAGCGTCACGTTGACGGTGCGCTCGAAGTCCAGCGCCTTGGCCGGGATGAGACCCTGGTCGTGGTACATGGCCAGCACCGCGTCGTACCTGCCGGCGATGTCATCCGGCCTGGCGAACAGGCCGTCGGCGGGGAGGGGCCCGTGCGCGTCCACCTTCGCCGCGCGCGCCCTGCGGATGGCGGGGCCGATGACCTCCACCTCCTCGCGTCCCAGCAGGCCACCCTCGCCCGCGTGTGGATTGAGCCCCAGCACGGCGATGCGAGGCTTGCGGCCCACCACCGGCTCCAGGCTGCGTGACAGGAGCTTGAGCTGCGCGACGAGCTTCTCCACCGTGAGCAGCGAGGACAGCGAGGACAGCGGCACGTGGTTGGTGGCCAGCGCGATGCGCACGCGCGGCCCGTCCATCATCATGAGCACGTCCGCGCCGAACGCCTCCGCGAGCACCTCCGTGTGGCCCATGAAGGGAATGCCCGCGCGCGAAATCTGCTCCTTGGACACCGGCGCGGTGCACAGCGCGTCCACGTGTCCCTCGCGCATCGCCTCGATGGCGCGGGTGATGAACGCGAACTGCGCGCGGCCGCCGACGCGCGAGGGCTTGCCCGGCACGCGCTCCGGCTCGTTCAGCCGCGTCACCTCCACCACGGTGGGGGACTCGACGCGGCCCAGCGCGGCGAGCTCCACGCGGGCATAGCGGCGGAAGAGGGGGAAGCGCTCCAGCGTGGGCCCGTCCCCGAAGACGACGGGGATGAGCGCGCGACGCACGGCGGGGCGGGCCAGGGCACCAGCCGTCACCTCCGGCCCGATGCCCGACACATCACCCAGGGAGATTCCGACGAGGGGGAGGCTCACGCACCCGAGCATCCCCCGCCGGACCTCCGTCCGGCTACATCTTCACTTCGACGTTCGCCTTCTGCCGCAGCTCCTGCACGTACTGGTCGAGGAACTTGTCCGTCTTCTCCTGGAGCAGCTTGTTCTCCAGCTTCGGACGCATCTCGTCGTACGAGGTGGCGGCCACCGAGCGGCGCTCCTCCACCTTCAGGATGTGCCAGCCGAAGTTGGTGCGCACCGGCTCGCTGACCTCGCCCTCCTTCAGGTTGAAGGCGACCTTCTCGAACGCGGCCACCATCACGCCGCGCTTGAACCAGCCCAAGTCTCCGCCGTCCTGCGCGCTGGGGCCCTCGCTGCGCGCGCGCGCCAGGGAGGCGAAGTCCATGCCCTCGCGGCGGGCCTCCTGGGCGATGCCCTCGGCCTTCTTGCGCGCGGCGGCCACCTGCTCCTCGGTGGCCTTCGGGTCCACCTGCACCAGGATGTGGCGCGCGTGGACCTCCGAGTCCTCGCTCTCCACGCGGGCGTACTGGTTGTAGGCCGCCTTCAGGTCCTCCTCGGTGACCTTCACCTTGGGGCCCACCTTCATGCGCAGGAGCCTGTCCCGCAGGATGCGCTTGCGCAGCATCTCCCGGTAGGCCTTCATCGTCAGCCCCTCGGCGGCGAGCACCTGCTCGAACTGCGCGGGGTCCGTGATGTTGTTCTGCCGGCGCACGTCGTTGACCAGCTCGTCCACCTCGCCCTCGGTCGCGGAGATGCCCATCTCCGTGATTTCGGACTCCATCAGCTTCTCGCCGATGAGCGTGTCGAGCGCCGTCTTCATCAGCTGCGCGCGCATCTCCGCGCGCTTGCGTGGATCCGGGTCGTTCAGGCGCGACACCTCCGGCGCCGCGCGCTGCTGCACTTCCGACAGCGCGATGACGTCGCGGTTCACCACCGCGGCCACCTTGTCCACCAGCTCCGCGCGCGCCGACGTGGCGCCCCCCAGGAGCGCCGCCGCAGCGACGAATGCCACCAGCTTCTTCATTCCGTGCATCCTTCCGCACCACCCAGGCGCCGTCCAACCTTCCGACGACCCCCTGCATTTCCCGTCACTTCGCCGCCTGCGGGACCACCGCGGGCACTCCGCGGATGGCCTGCAGCGTGGCCTCGTTCACCTGGACCTGCGCCTTGTCCCGCAGGTCCTTCTCGAAGGCTTCCTGGGCCTCGGTGCGCTTGTGCTCCAGCAGCTTGGCCTCCACCCACTGCCGGGCCTCGGCGAAGTCCCGCTTGCGGGCGGGCTTTCGCTCCAGCACCTTGAACAGGTGGTAGCCGTACTCGGTGGACACCACGTCCGAAACCTGACCGACTCCCAGCTTGAATACCACCTCGTCGAAGGCCGGCGGCATCTGTCCTCGGGGGAAGAAGCCCAGGTCGCCTCCCACCTTGGCGTCCGCGCTCAGCGAGTACCTGCGCGCCAGGTCCGCGAACTTCTTGCCCGACTTCAGCTGCGCCTGCACCCGGCGGGCCTCGTCCAGGCCCTTCACCACGATTTGCGCCGCGTGCACCTGCTCGCTCTCGTTCAGCTCCGCCTCGTGCGCGGAGTAGTAGGCGCGCAGCTCCTCCTCCGTCACCGCGACGCGCGAGTACACGTGGCTGGCGAAGAGCTTCTCAATCGTGAGCCGGCTCGCCTCGCGGGCGCGCAGCTCCGCCATGGACAGCTGGCCCTGGGCCAGCACCTCGTTGAAGTTGCCGGCCGGGTAGTCGCCCGACAGCCGCAGCACGCCCCGGTCCACCTCTTCGGGCGTGACGGTGAGGTTGTTCTTCCGGGCCGCCTGCAAGAGCAGCATCCGGTGGATGTACGTGTCCAGCAGCGTGCGCTTGAAGGGCTCGATCTCCTCCGGCGTGCGCTGGGACACGTCCGTGGACGCCAGCTCCCGGGCCAGCTCCTGCTCGAAGTCCGTGCGCGACAGCACCTCGCCATTCACGGTGGCGACCACCGTGTCTTCCGGCGCGGACTTGACCGGGGTGTTGCAGGCCGGGCCCAGCGCCAGGGCGAGCACCAGGGACAGAAGGGGGGCGCGGGTGGGAGAAAAGCGCATGCGCGAGGTCCTGGGGGAAGGGTGGGGGCGACTCCCAAAGGTGGGGATGGCCCCCCGAGCTGGCAAGCGAGCCCTCATGGGCTGTGCGCCCTGTCGGACGCCCCGTCGTCGCGCCGCCCGCCGTCCCGGGCGCGCTCGGCCGGCACGTGTCCACCAGGGGCGGCGGCCAGCGGGGCGGGGCGTGGGAGGCGGGGGGACAGACTCATGGGGGAGAGGCTCAGCGGGGTAGCACGCGGCCGAGGAGGGGACAACCCGGGCCCAGGCCCCTCACGTCGGCCGGCTCACGGCCGGGTGGCGTGCGCGGAGAGGAACGCCTCCACCAGGGGGAAGATTTCATCCGGGGCGCGCCGGCCCAGCACCAGGTCCGCATGCCCGTAGTCCGCGCCGAAGCCGTGCCCCCGCCCGGCGACGAGGAACTTCACCGGGCCGCCCAGGGCCTCCTTCGCCCGCGCCACCGACATGGGCGGGGCGAGCAGGTCCTTGCTCCCCGCAAGCAGCAGGAAGGGGATGCGAACGTTCGACAAAGCCTCGCGGTAGTCGAAGCCGCCGTCGTAGGTGGTGAAGCGGTTGGTCGAAATCCACCGGGCGAACTGGCGCCCCACGCCGCCGGCGATGTTGGCGGGCACGTTGGCCAGCGCGCGCCGCACCACGTCCGGCTCCATGTTCTCCGCCAGCATCATGTACCGGCTCAGCGGGCCCGGCGGCGCGCCGAGCAGCGCGATGCTGGTGACGCGGCCGGTGGGGATGACCTTCAGCCGCAGGAGCGGCTCCACCTTCTGGATGAAGGTGCGCAGCCCCGGCTGCACCGCGAAGGTGAAGGGGCTGCCCAGGATGGCCGCCGCGCGCACCGGCGCTTGCGGATTTCGCGCCAGGTGGGCGTAGAGCATCAGCCCGCCCTTGGAATGCCCCACCCAGAGTACTTCCTTGGAACCGGTGGAGACCACGGTGCGCAGCGCGGTGCGCACGTCGTGCTCGGCCTGATCATCGAACGTGAAGTCCGAGCAGTCGCCCGCCAGCCCCCGGCCGCGCAGCTCCATCACCCACGTCTCGAAGCCCGAGCGGGCCAGGTAGCGGGCCAGGCTGTACTGCTCGTCGAAGTCCAGGTGGAAGCGGTTGGCGCCCAGCCCATGGCAGAGGATGACGGGCTCGGCGTGCCGGCGCTCCCCTCGGGCGTGGTAGCGCCCCAACGAGATGGCCGCGCCGTCGTCCGTGGGCACCCGATAAAGCTCGTCCGGGCGGAACGTCAGCGTCAGCAGCCCCTCTTTTCCGCGCGTCATCGTCCGCGAGAAGAGGTCCGCCATCCGCCCCAGCCGCGCCGCCTGTCTACGTGTCACACCCCTACTCTACGCCGGTCCAGGGCTCGTTGCCGTGTCCAATCCTGGGCAGTCACCCCTGTCGGCAGGGGGGTTGCAAGGAGATGTAGGCATATCCGTTCGGAGGAAACTGGATGCGGCAAAACCGGGCAATCAAGGAAGCATTGTCATCCTTCATCGCCACCGTTTTTCCCACAGACACCCTCCTGCGTGCCCTGAGGGTGATGGAGCGGCACCAGGTACAGCTGTTGGGCGTGGTGGGGGAGGGGGGCGGGCTGATGGGGTTGGTGAGCGAGCAGCACATCCTGGCGGCGTGGCGGGGAGATCCGCTGGCCCCGGTGTCGGCGGTCATGGCGAGGGTGGGCGAGCCTCCTCCGGAGCGGCAGCGCTTCCGGCTGAGGTTGCCGAAGCTGACCCTGCGGCGTGGGGGCAAGGGGCGCCTGCCCACCTGACGTCCGGGGGCGCGCCGGGCGCGGCGTGGCGCTACAGTGGCGCCCCCCGTGCCGGACGACGCCCCCCGCTGGACTGTCTACATGCTGCGCTGCCGTGATGGCTCGCTCTACACCGGCGCCACCAACAACCTGGAGCGCCGGGTGGCCACCCATGGTCGGGGGCGGGGCGCGGCCTACACGCGGGCGCGGCTGCCGGTGACGCTCGTCTGGAGCGAGGCGGCCGAGGACCGGAGCGCGGCCCTGCGGCGGGAGGCCGCCATCAAGCGCCTGTCCCGGGGCGACAAGCTGCTGATGGTGGAGGCGGCCCGTCCACCCGCCAGGCGTCGCCCGCGCTGAAGGCGGCGGCTCGACGTCATACCTCGGAGCGGGGATGTCTGTTGCTCGGTGAGCCTTTCTCCGCGCATGTGTTTTCATCCCGGAATCCGGGTCTTTTCCGTTCCGGATGCCGATACACGAAACCCGGCCCACGCGTTACCGTGCAGTCATTCCTCACAGCAGGGGTCGGTCATGCTTCGGTCTCGTTCGGGAGTCTTCCTCGCGTTGGTCATCTCCGCCCTGGGTACCGGTTGCGGGATGGTGGTGAACCACTCCCCCGAGGTCACCGCCGGGCCCATCCCCAGCCCGAAGACGGTGGCGCCGGGCGAGGTGGTGCAGATGCTGTTCGAGGTGAAGGACCCGGACGGGGACGGCATGGAGTACTACTGGACGCAGTCGCCCGCGGAGCCCGCGGGCCGGTTCAGTGACCCTCACGCGCGCGCCCCCACGTGGACGGCGCCGGACGTGGATGGGCCCAAGCACTTCCTGCTGCAGGTCAACGTGGTGGACAACGAGGGCGGCGGCTTGCTCGGCACGGCGCCGTCGGTGCTGGTGCGGGTGCCGTAGTGCTTCAGGGGGCCGTCTGGGGGGCGGCCGGGGGCGGAGCGCCCGTGTCCCGGGCCTTGCGGTTGGCGCGCATGACGAAGAGCACGCCCAGCACCAGGAAGATGAAGGCGCCCACGCCGGCGCCGATGGTCTGGTAGTGGATGAGGTCCGTGGTGACGTTGCGAATCACCTCGGGCAGGTTGCACATCGTCTGGCTGGCCAGCGGCGTCTCGTTGTACCAGCCCAGGTAGTTGGGGCCCACCCAGGACGCCACGAGGACGCCCAGCAGCGTTCCCAGCAGGACGAAGTTGAGCAGCGTCTTGGCGGCGTTCATGGGCAAGCACCTCGGAAGGAGGACGGCGGGCCGTGCTTAGTATGTGCACGGCGCGCGGGCCAGGGGGGAACGTGTTAAGGGAGGGGCGTGCCGCTGCTCCCGCTCGCCCTCCTGTTCAGTCTCGTCGCGCTGGTGTGCGCCGCCTTCCTCCTCGTCCACGCCTTCCGTCGCAGCGTGGGCACGGGGGTGATGGTGCTGCTCATCCCCTGCTACGTGTTCTTCTACGCGTTCAGCCAGTTCGAGCACCGCCACAAGGGCTTCATCGTCGCCGGTTTCGTGTCGTGTGCGGCGCTGGCGGCGGTGTTCCTGGGGCTGGGCGCGCATGCGCTCGCGCCGCCGCCCATCCGCTTCCCGCCGCCGGGCTTCTGACGCTCCGCCGTGGCGCGCTGCGGCCTTCATCCGGAAGAGCCCGCGGTCGCCACCTGCGCGCGCTGCGGCACCTTCCTGTGTGCCGAGTGCGTGGAGCTGGTCCCGGAGGGCTCCGTGTGCGAGCCGTGCCGGGCGCGGCTGCGCATGGACGGGCCCGCTTCGCGCGTGGCCTGGGGTGCGCTGGGGTTGGGCGTGGCGGGGCTTGTGCTCCTGCCGTGCTCGCTGGGGATTCCCCTGCCGCCGCTGGTGGCGGGCGCGGGCGCCCTGGTGCTGGGGCTGCGTGAGACCGGGCGCATCCGCAGGGCCGAAAGCCCCGTCCGGGGGAAGTGGCCCGCGCGCGTCGGCTGGGTGCTGGGAGGGCTGACGCTCCTGCTGGTGCTCGTCTGGGTGGCGATGTTCCTGTTCCTCGCCATCGACAGGTGAGGCCCGTCGTCAGACGCCGCGCTCGTTCGGGTCCCACATGTACTTGTGCATCTGGAGCTGGAAGCGGACGGAGAGCCGGTCCTCGATGGTCCACTCCGCCAGCTCGCGCGGGTGCAGCTTGCCGAACACGGTGGAGAACAGCAGCGAGAAGGGCTTCTCGGTGAGGCGGTGCTCGGCGATGAGCGCCTTGGACCACTCGTAGTCCTCGCGCGAGCCGATGACGAACTTCACCTCGTCGTTGGCGTTCATCGACGAGAAGTTGCGCAAGTCGTTGCGCGCGCACTCGCCCGAGGACGGCGTCTTCATGTCGACGATCTTGTGCACCGCCGGAGGGACCAGGCGCACGTCGATGGCGCCGCTGGTCTCCAGCAGCACGATGAGCCCCGCGTCGAGCATCGACTGCATCAGCGGATACACGCCGGGCTGCAAGAGCGGCTCGCCGCCCGTCACCTCCACGCGCGGCGTGCGCAGGGCCTTCACCTGCTCCACCACGTCCGCGTTCTTCATGCGCGTGCCGCCGTGGAAGGCGAACTCGCTGTCGCAGTACGTGCAGCGCAGGTGGCAGCCGGTGAGGCGGACGAAGGCGCACAGCAGGCCCGCGTGCGAGGACTCGCCCTGGAGGGAGAGGTAGATCTCCTTCACCACCACGGAGTCGGCGGTGGGGACCAGACGGGGCTCGATGTGCGGACGCGCGGCGGGCATGGCTTCTTCGTGAGACGGGAGGGAGCGGCGCTTCAACCCCAGTCAGCCCACGAGGTCAAGCCGCTCCCCCAATCCCGAGCCAACGCCCCGGCCGCGCCACCGGATTCCCCGCCCGGCCCCAGGGCGCCAGGGGGCGGGAACCCCGAGCAATCTGGAGGACTTGCGGCTGTCCGGACGCCCGGGTGCGCCCAGGCCTTCAGGTGCCGGCGGTGCCCTGACGGGGCGGAGCGGCCTCGGGCTCCGCGGTGGGGGCGGCGGCCGTGCGGTGGTGATGCACGGGGCAGCCCTTGGGGAAGGTGCCCAGCTTCTCGACGTCGAAGCCCTGGGGGTAGGTGCGCAGGTTGGAGCCCTCGCGCCCGAACAGCGGCGTCTCGCGAGGCGACAGCGCGTAGCGCACGAACCGGCCGCGCAGCCACAGCGCGGAGCGGAACACCTTCCGGCTGAGCGAGGACGGGCGCGGGTAGTGGAAGGCGTCCAGCAGCGCATCCTCCATGAGCGTGCGCGCGAACAGCGTGACGAGCGGCTTGGGCGCGAGGTTCGACGGAGGGAAGGTGGTGAGCAGCTCCAGCGTGGCGTCGGCGACGGCGCGGCTGCGCGTGTCGAAGGCGAAGTGCTTCGCCTCGTAGCCGTCCATGAAGCTGACGAAGTCCTCGTACGTCCCGGGGATGTCCTGGATGCCCATGTGGCGACCCATGGCGCGGTAGTAGTGCGTCCACGCCGTCACCTCGTGGGGCGTCAGCGCCCTCCAGCCGAACTCCGCGAGCCAGCGCACGGGCGTGACGACGAAGGTGGACAGCACGTAGCGCATGTCGTCGTTGGAGATGTCATAGGCGCCGTGCATCTGGTTCATCCGGCGCAGGGCCGCGCGCCCCGCGGTGCTGGCCATGCCGTGCTCGAGGATGGCGTCGAGGATGAGCACGGTGTCGTCGTAGCGCTTCTGGGGGCGCGCGGTGAACTCGCCGGTGTCGTGCAGCAGCACGCCGATGCTCGGCACCGCGTAGGTGCGGAACAGGGCGAAGCTGAGCGCCTGGGTGATGTCCCAGGGGAACTCCTGGGTGGCGAGGATGCGGACGATGTCCTCGTACTGCGTCACCGCGTCCAGGCGGTCGGTTCGGTCGCGCAGCGCGAAGCGCTTCATCCGGGTCCCTCCTGCGAGAGCTGGCGGGCACTGTACCGAATGCCCGTGGCGCCCGCTTGTTGGCACTCGCGGGCTCACCGCCCGGTGGGAGGGCGGGCCTTCACGCGCTCGACGAAGGCGTCGATGAGGTGTCGGGCGATGCTCAGGCGCGGCGGGACGCGGGGCAGGTTGTCCGGGTGGAACCAGTGGGCCTCGGCGATCTCCTTGCCGTCGACCTGGATGTCGCCGCCCGCGTACTCGGCGGTGAAGCCCACCATCAGCGAGCGCCCGAAGGGCCAGGGCTGCGAGCCGAAGTAGCGGATGTTCTTCACCTCGATGCCGACCTCCTCCTTCACCTCGCGCGCGACGCACTCCTCCAGCGACTCACCGGCGTCCACGAAGCCCGCGAGCGTGCTGAACATGGGCTCCGGCAGGGTGGAGTTGCGCGCGAGCAGCATCGTGTCGCCCCGGGTGACGAGGACAATCATCGCGGGGGAGATGCGCGGATAGAACGGAGTGTTGTCCACCGGGCACCTGCGGGCGCGCTCTCCGGAGACGAGCTGCGTGGGCTGGCCGCAGCGTCCGCAGAAGCGGTGCTGCACGTCCCACTCGGAGATGGCGAGCGCGCGCCCCGCGATGGCGAAGCGCACCTCGTCCAGCCGCTTGTAGAGCGCGCGGGCGGGCACCAGCGTGGTGCCCTCGGGCGGCGTGAAGTCCCGGGGAAGCGGCGCGGTGTAGCAGTCCACGCCGTCCAGCGTGCCCAGGTAGTGCGCCGCCGGGACGACGTCGGGGAACGCCGCGCCGGTGGGCAGGACGATGGCGCCATCGCGCTCGGAGATGAGCAGCTCCATGCCGCGCGCGAGGAAGAGCAGCGCGTTGTCGCGAGGACGCGCGGGCGGCTCGTGGCTGGGGAGGAAGATGGGGGTGGGGCTCACGGGGGGCAGCTTAATGGGCCGGGCCCACGCACGCAGGACTCGTTCCGGGGGCCCCGGGTGGCTTCACGGGGGCGTGGCGCGGGGGGCTGGGACGTCACGTCAGCCCTCCCTCGCGTGGGGACGGGGGCTTTCAGGTGCCCTGCTCGATGAGCTCGACGCGGTAGCCGTCCGGGTCCTCGACGAAGGCGATGACGGTGGTGCCGTGCTTCATCGGCCCCGGCTCGCGGACGACCTTGCCGCCGGCCTCGCGGATGGCGTCGCACGTCTTGCGGATGTCCTTCACGCCCAGGGCCACGTGGCCGTAGGCCGTGCCCAGCTCGTACTTCTCCACGCCCCAGTTGTGGGTGAGCTCCAGCGCGGGATGCGTGTCCTCGGGGCCGAAGCCGACGAAGGCCAGGGTGAACTTCCCATCGGGGTAGTCGCGGCGGCGCAAGAGCGTCATGCCGATGATCCGGGTGTAGAAGTCGAGCGACTTCTCCAGATTCCCCACGCGCAACATGGTGTGCAGGATTCGCATGCCGCGCTTCATAACGCCCCGGGCGCCGCGCGTCTCGCGCGGGCTGTCGGCACTCGGACTATGGGTTCACGGAGGACTCGTTCGCCCGGACCTTCCGTGGAACGGTGAACGTCCCCACGGCCACCCGGCCATCGGACATCGGCCGTCCCGGCGCCTCGAGCAGGGGCACGCGCGACTGGTCGCCGCCCGCGTGCCACAGCCCCACCATGACCGTCCACTCGCCCTGGGGCCAGCCGCGCGTGGACACGGAGAACGCGTCGCGCAGCAGCGTGTCCCTGGGTGCGTCGGTGAAGAACCAGGTGCCGCCCACCACGTCGTGGTCCGCGCCGAGCCGACGACCGTCCGCCGCGACGATGTGCACGAAGATGCCCACCGAGCGCGGCACCGGCCCCGTCACGCGCCAGTTCAGCACCATGGACGCGATGCCCTCCGCGTCGGGCTCCTCGGGAATCTCCGCGGCCACCAGCTCCACGGGCACACCGAAGCGTGCGTTGATGGGCGTGGCCTTCGCGGGCAGCTGCGCCACCGTCAGCGGAGAGCCATCCTGGTTGCGCGGGTCCGGCTTCGCCACGGGCTCGCTCCAGGCGGTGGCCACGGCGCCCCACGCGACGAGGGGCACCAGGGCCACGCCCACCGTCGCGGGCCAGGACAGCCGCTGTCCCCGACGCTCGCGCCACAACAGGAAGCCGAGCCCCACCCACGCGAGCACGGACACCAGGGTGCCGCCGAGCCCCGAGCGGGGCAGGAAGCTCAGCACCACCTGATGGCGACCCTCGGGCACGCGCACGCCGAGCAGCCCGTCGCGCGAGACGACCTCGCCCTGTGAGGACTTCCAGCCGGGGTGCCAGTTCTGGTTGACCAGCAGCACGGTGGGCCGCGTGGCCTCCACGTCCACGGTGACGCGGTTGGGCGTCCACTCCACGCGGCGCGCGGTGCCGGAGCCGGGCTCCTCCAGGTACTCCTCCTGGTTCAGGTCGCCGCGCAGCTTGGAGGACATGGGCACGGGCCACGCTTCACCGCAGGCGATGGAGCCTCGGTTGAGCGCGAGCAGGTGGCCTTGGGACCAGCGGTTGCCGCGCGCCTGCGCGAAGGGCTGCTCCTTCTCGACGGGCTGCGGAATCATCTGCGCCCAGTGAGAGAGGTTGTCGAAGGCGCGAAGCTGGAGCCCCCAGCTCGCCAGGGCCACCGCGCACGCGGCCGCCGCGGCCCAGGTCCACCGCGCGGGCGAGCGCCACGTGCGCGCCAGCAGGACGGCGAGGCCCAGCGCGGCCAACTCGGCGAGGAAGAAGCAGGTGGGGACGAGGAAGCGCTCGGGGTAGCGGAACGTCTCGAAGATGGGCAGCGTGCGCAGGCCCGCGAACAGGGACGGTGACGCCGCGTAGCCCGCGGCCATCCACGCGCAGAGGCCGGCGACGATGGCGGGGTACAGCGCGCGCCGCCACGCGAAGGCGAGGGCCGGCAGCGCGAGCGCGAGCGCGGCGGGGGCGAAGTAGAAGTTGCCGGTATCGCTGTAGCCGGAGCGTGCCGGCAGCTCGAGCAGCATCTTCACGAGGGGCGTGAGGTCGTTGCCCGGCGTGCCGGCCATGACGCGCGGCGAGGAGCGCATCGTCTCGAGGATGGGCCACAGGCGGAAGGCACAGGCGGCCAGCGTGAAGCACGCGGTGGCGCCCAGGGACCACAGGGCCTGGAGGCGGCGGGGCGTGCCGCGAAGGGTGTAGAGCGAGCGGCCCGTCTCGAGGACGACGAAGAGGGCGCCCATGGGCACGGGGTAGGTGCCGCCGAAGGCGAGCAGCAGGGAGAAGACGGCGGCCACGAGCGCGGCGCCGGACAGTCTGCCCTCGACGGCGCGGCGGGTGCCGACGAGCAGCCACGGCAGCAGGAGGAAGCCCGCGAAGTTGAGCCAGCCGATGGACCAGGACAGCGCGGTGAAGCCCATCAACCCGAAGAGGGGCGCGGCGCCGAGCGCGCCTGCCGCGGAGCCCACGCGTCGTCGGGCGTAGCGGAAGAAGCCCTCCATGCCGAGCACGAGGAACATCCACAGCAGCACGGGCTCCGCGCGGCGCGGACCGATGAGCGAGGACACCAGAACGGTGGGCGCGAAGACGCGCGTCTGCGGACTGCCGAGCGCGTACTGGCCACCGCAGGACCAGGGGTTCCACAGCGGGAGCTGTCCGTAGTGAGTCACGCTGCGGGTGCCCGCGTCCTCGTACGAGTCGAGCAGGTGCGAGTCGCGGAAGTCGTTCAGCCCGCCGGCGACGGACAGGGGCCGCCAGCACGCGATGAGCGCGATGACGCCGAAGAGGGCCAGGCGCACGCTGGTGAGCGAGGCGGCGCGGTGCACGGCGCGGAGCAATCCGTGGGACGAGGTCGTCATGCGCGAAGGGGCGCGCCGTGGAGCGCGAGAGCGGGAGAGGTGGCTCGCATCCGTCGAGGATGGAGTGAGGAAGCGGTGGGGCGGAGCGCTTCATCGGCTCCGGGCGGCGTCACGCGCGAGGTACTTCCGCGCATCGGCGAGTGAACATCGGCTGTCGCCGCCCATCCAGAATGCAGTGAGGAAGCGGTGGGGCAGAGCGCTTCATCGGCTCCGTACGACGTCACGTGTGAGGTGCTCCCGCGCATCGGCGAGAGCGCATCGGCCAGCGGCTCCCACCGAGGAGCCAATGAGGAATCGGCGGGGCGATGCGCTCCGTCCGTCCCGGGCGACGCCTCGTGTGGGAGGCTCGCCCGTGGCATCGGGAGGTCAGCGACTGTCGCTTCCCACCGTGGTTGCAGTGAGCAACCGGCGAGGCCAAGCGCTCCGGTTGCCCCGGGCGACGTCACGCGCCGGAAGCCCCCTTGCGTCGGAGCGCACTCCTCATCCGCCCGCTCGCGAGCGCCGCCGTCGCGCGAGGCACGCGCGGACCACGCGAGGTGAGAGGTCTCGCCGCGCATCAGTCGTAGAACGGCCGTGGCTTGCACGGGCTCGCGGTGGCCTTGCGAGGCGCCGTCACGGGCGACGAGGCGCGCAGCTCCGTGTCGATGGCGTCGAACACGTCCGTGACGGGCACATCGCGCCGTCGCGCCTCGCTCATCACCCAGCCGCGCTCGGAGGCGCCGAAGTCGTCATCCTGGGACCAGTGGTCGCCGGGGAACGAGTGCATCGAGCGCCGCCGCCAGTGGGGCTCGGCCTCCGCGGCCATCCTGCCCAGCAGCTCGCGCTCCTCCGGGGACAGGCGCCGCGAGGGGGCCCTCACCTCCGAAGTCACCGCCCGCGCCACCACCACGCCGCCGCACAGCGCGAGCCCGAGCCATCCCGAGAGTGCCACGCGTCGCCAGTGCGCCTGCGTCTTCGTCATCGTCATGGAGCCCACCCGTCGTCGATGGGTTCCTACTCCAACTCCCACGGCCGCATCACCCGAATCCTCCGCCCGAGACCAGGCGGGCGGAGCGCCGTCCGTCCGGCCTCAGGAGCGGTCGTTCTCGTCGGTGTCCGCCTCCAGCTCGTACGGGTTCGCGAGCAGCCGGTGCGCCCCCTCCATCATCTCCACCACGATCTGCCCGGCGGGCTGCACGCTCTCGATGCGCGCCATGCTGGAGCCGCTGGCGGGCAGCACCATCTCCTCCAAATCCCCCTGCGTGTCGGGCGTGGGCACGAAGGCGCTGAAGCGCGGCATCGTGTACAGCGCGTCACCACCCGCGAGCCCCGGGAACAGCCGCGTCGTGCCGATGGTGTCCTGCGTCTGCGTCGGCGCCTTCGCCTCCCGGCCCGCCCACTCGCGCACCACGCGGTTGCGCAGCACCCGCTGCCTCGGGCCGCTCCACTCCGGACCGAAGAGCGTGGTGAAGTCCGAGTCGCGCGCGTCCCCGTCGACCAGGCGCTGCTTGTAGCCCGGGTGCGCGTACGCCTCCACGGAGGCCACCATGCGCGTGCCTACCCAGACGCCGTCCGCGCCGTGATACATCGCGCGCGCCGCGCTCAGCGCGTCCGCGATGCCTCCCGCGGCCAACAGGGGCAGCTCGCTCGTCAACGCGCGCAGCTCCCGCACCAGCTTCAACGTGGGCGTGGTCCCCCGGTTGTAGCCCGCCGCCTGTCGCCCCTGCGCGATGAGCCCGTCCACGCCGAGCGCCAGCGCGTCCTTCGCGAACTCCACCGAGCCCGCCTGCACCCAGACGCGGATGCCCGCGGCCCTCAAGTCCTTCACCCACGCGGCCGGAGGCAGGGCCCAGTGGAACGCGACCACGGGGACACGCTCGCTGATGCACGTGTCGATGTGCTCGCGCGTGGTGAGGTCCCCGGCCCGCGCATGGTCCAGGATGAAGTCCACGCCGAAGGGCCGCTGCGTGCCGGCGCGGATGGCCTGGATGCGAGCGCGCAGGAACGGCGCGGGCTCGGGCGCAGAGCCCAGCATGCCGATGCCACCTGCTTCCGACACCGCGATGACCAGCGGCGGCAGCGCCACGAAGGCCATGCCCGCGCTGACGAAGGGGTAGTGCACCCCCAGGTCCTTCGTCAGCCGCGTGTGCAGCGTGTTGTCCTCCATCACCTGGATGGGGCGGCGAGGCGCGCGCTCGGCCTCCGCGTCGGAGGCGAGGCCCTCGTCCTCCAGCTCGCTGTCTCTGGGAGCTCCCGAGGGGCCGGCCCGATGGGAAGGGGGCGCGCCGCGTCCGTCGTTCGTTCCGTTCATCGTCTCTCCTCGATGTCGCTGGCTCGCTGACCGCGCTGGAAAGGTTACCAGCATCCCCCGGTTGTTGAGGTCAGGGGGCGACACGGCGATGGTCCGCCCGGATGCTCGACGACATGCGCCGGTGTCCGCTGGTGAGCACCGCTCACGCGCCTACGTCCCGAGTGACTTCCGCATGTGCCGATGTGGAATGCCGACTTCCAGGAACGCTTCCGCGTACGTGGAATAACCCAGCCGTTCGTAGAAGGGGACGACCGCCTGTCGGGCATGCAGGTGGACCTGGGTGAGGCCTCGCCGCACGAGCTCCGCCTCCAACGTCCGGACCAGTCGGGCGCCCAGTTGGCGGCCCTGGAGTTCTGGCGTCACGGCCATCTGGAACAGCCGGCCACCCCGCGGGTCCTCGGGATGGAAGAGGACACAGCCGAGCACCTGTCCGCCCACGTGCGCCACCAGATGGAGGCTTGTGTCCTCGAAGGGGAACGTCACCTGCTCGCGCGTGTAGCCGAGCGGCTCGCGCAGCACCCGGAAGCGCAGCTCCAGCTCCCCGGCATACAGCGCGTGGCCGGGTTGGATGAAGTCGAGCGCGAGCCCGGACGGCGCGGCGCCGGACGCGCTCATCAGAACGTCCCGGTCAGCTGCAGGGTGAAGGTGCGACCGTACTGGGGCACCGGCGCGATGGAATTCTCGTCCGACACCGGAATCCGATAGCTGGTGTCGAGCAGGTTGTGGACGCCGGCGAAGTAGCGCAGCGGGCCGTAGTCACCGGAGAGGCCGAAGCTGATGAGCAGCGCCTCGCCGCTGTCGGCGCCGCCCTCTCCGGTGGGGCGCGCGCTCTGGTAGGTGGCCTGGGTGGCCAGCCGCATGTCGCCGCCGCCGATGGGCATCAGCAGGCGACCGGAGACCAGGTGCGCGGGGGCCGCGGCGGCCACCTCGTCCGAGGCGTTGCGCAGCCGCACGTACGAGTAGCTCATGTCCACCAGCAGGTAGCGACCCGGCTGCCAGTGCACGCCTGCCTCCGCGCCCCACGCCAGCGTGGTGCCGCTGTCGTTGCCGAACACGAGGCACTCGGTGGAGGTGCCGCACTGGCCGGAGGGGTTGGCCTCCTCCTGCAGCCGGACCAGGTTGGAGATGCGGTTGTGGTAGCCGGCCACGGTGAGCCGCAGCTCGTCCGTCAAGTCGTGGCCGTGCTCCAGCTCGAAGGTGGTGATGGTCTCCGGGTCCAGCGCTTCCGGCGCGGCCTGGGTGATGCCGTCCGCGTAGTGCAGCTCGTAGATGGTGGGCGCGCGGAAGGCGTTACCGGCCACCAGCTTGGTGAGGCCCGCGTCGTAGGGGCGGGCGATGAGCGCCACGCGCGGCGTGATGGGGGTCTCGTCCACGTCCGTGTACTTGTCCAGGCGCAGGCCCGCCGACAGGCTCAGCCGGGGGTGCAGCTTCCACTCGTCGAGCAGGTACGCGGACAGGATGGTGCGCGTCTTGGTCTCGAGGATGGGGCCGGGGTTCGTCGACTGCCGCACGCCCAATTGGCCCTGGGCCTCCACGCCGAGGGTGAGCCGGTTGCCCTCGAACAGCCCCACCTGCGCGCGCAGCTCCGCGTTGACCCAGTCCGCGTCGCCGGTCTCCTCGCGCGGGCCGCCGGCCGACTCCTGGTACACGTAGATGCCGTCGTAGCGGCTCAGGTCGAACGAGCCGCGCGCGGACAGGCTGAAGTTCTCGGAGAACTCGTGCTCGTAGCGGCCCTCCGCGAAGAAGCGCAGGTCCTTCACGCGGTTGCCCTCCGTACCGGGGACGGTGCCGTAGGGCGCGGTGGGCAGCTCCTTGGAGCGCACGTTGAGCATGGCCTGGAAGGCGAAGTCGCCCACGCGCGCGCGCATGGAGCCGGTGGCGGCGCGCTCCGCGTCGAGGCCGGTGACCAGGTACTCCCGGTCGGCGAGCAGCCGCGTGGTGTCCGCGCCCGAGGCCGTCAGGGCCGCGGCGCTCACCAGGATGGAGCGGTTGCCGCTCGCCCACGCCGCGGTGGCGTGTCCACGCGTCGTGCCCAGCGCGCCCACGGCGCCCGTCACCTCCAGGTGCTTGTCCTGGCCGAGCGACTCGCGGGGCACCACGTTGATGACGCCGAAGAAGGCGCCGGTGCCGTAGAGCGAGCTGCCCGGGCCGCGCACCACCTCGATGCGCTCGATTTCGAGCAGGTCCACGTTGAAGTCGTGCGCGGCGAAGCCCTGGCCGGCCCA
Source organism: Myxococcus sp. MISCRS1 (assembly GCF_026626605.1). Taxonomy (NCBI): domain Bacteria; kingdom Pseudomonadati; phylum Myxococcota; class Myxococcia; order Myxococcales; family Myxococcaceae; genus Myxococcus; species Myxococcus sp. MISCRS1. The sequence continues at coordinate 4,712,027 of NZ_JAPNKB010000001.1, read as the reverse complement.
CACGTCGTTCATGGGGTGGCCGTCCCAGAGGATGCTGATGCGCGTGTTGAGGTCGCCCGGGGGCGAGAAGCCGCGCACGCCCAGGTAGGTGTACGTGCGGTCGTCGGTGAGGAAGAAGCCGCGCACGCCCGACAGCGCCTCGGCGAGCGTGCGCCAGCCGAACGCGCGCAGCTCCTCCTGGGTGAGCACCGTGGTGGAGGCGGGCGCGTCGTCGACGGCGACCAGGCTCTTGGACGCGGCGCGCACGGGCGGGGGCGCGTACCTGAGCTCCGCGTGGACCTTCACCTCCTGGTCGGCGATGACCGTCACCTTCTGGCGCAGGGGGCGCACCTCGCGGCTCTCGACCTCCAGCTGGTGCTCGCCCTCGGGGAGGGTGACGACGGTGGGCGTGAAGCCCGCGGGCTGGCCGTCCACGCGCACGGTGGCGCCGTCGCGGTTGGCGGTGACGACGAGCCGGCCCGAGGGGCGGTCCTGCACGCGCAGCGACACGGAGAGCGGCACGCTGCCGTCGGCGGGCACGTCCACCACGTACTGGCCGGGGGCGTAGCCGGGCGCGCGCACGTAGAGGATGCGCTGGCCGGGCGGCAGGCGGGCGCGGCCGGGCAGCTTGGTGATGACGGGGCCGTTGGGGGCGTCACGCACCTCGGCGCCCTCGGGGGTGCCGGTCAGCTCCACGCCGCCGGTGATGAGGAACAGGTCGAAGGTCTGCTCCGTCTCCTTGCCGCGCGCCACGGTGACGGTGGCCTCGGTGGGACGGTAGCCGTCCTTCTTCACCATGATTTTGTGCCGGCCCGGCGACAGCGCGAGCGTCTGCGGCGAGCGGCCCCGGCTGCCCAGGTCCATGCGGTCCACGTAGACGTCCGCGCCCTTGGGCACGGTGGTGACCTTCACCAGCGCGACCTTGGGGCGCAGCCGGTCCAGCGAGCGGGAGACCTCCGAGGCGTCCTCGGTGGGCAGGTCCTCGGTGAGCAGGTCGTTGTAGTAGCGGTACGCCTCGTTGAACTTGCCCAGCGCCTCGAAGCAGCGGGCGATGTTGAAGAGCACGTTGCGGTTGGGCACCAGCCGGTAGCTGGTGAAGTACGAGCGCAGCGCCTCGGTGTACTGCCCCTTGGCGTAGGCGTCATTGCCCAGCTCGAAGGCGATATCCGCCTCGTCGGCGTTGTTGTCCGCCCACGAAGGGGAGGACAGGAGCAGGAGCGACAGGACGAGCAGGCCAGAGCGTGAGGGAACCATGGGGCGGCGACATTCTTCCCTCTATGGAATGGGAGGTCCATGGGGGCTTTTGGGTGGGGGTTCAGATGTCAGACCCATGAAGTAGGAATGAGTGGACACGCGGTATGGGGTGGGGTTCCACTTCGGGGAGGCGGCGCGGATGTTGGAGGGGTGGGGTGCGGGCGGTGAGAGGAGCAAGGCGATGGGAGAAGGACCGAAGCGACCGGCGACGTACGAGGACCTGCTCGCACTGCCGGAGCATGTGGTCGGGCAGATAGTCGACGGGGAGCTCATCGTGATGCCCCGGCCGGCGAGTCCGCATGCGAAGGCCAACTCGGGTTTGTATGGCGAGCTCTATGGTCCCTTCGAGCGGGGACGAGGCGGGCCCGGTGGGTGGTGGTTCCTCGTGGAGCCGGAGCTGCACTTCCGCAAGGACGTGCTGGTGCCCGACCTGGCGGCCTGGCGAAGGGAGCGGATGCCGGAAATCCCGGACGTGCCGTATTTCACGCTCGCGCCGGACTGGGTCTGTGAGGTGCTCTCTCCCTCCACGGCGCCGTTGGACCGGGTGAAGAAGAAGCGCATCTACGCGCGCGAGGGTGTGGGCCACGTGTGGCTGGTGGACCCGAAGGCACGCACGCTGGAGGTGTTCCGACGGGACGGGGCGCGGTGGGTCGAGCTCGGCACCTACTCGGGAGACGAGCGGGTGCGGGCCGAGCCCTTCGAGGCGCTGGAGCTGGCGCTGGGCGACCTGTGGCTGACTGCGGAGGTGAAGCCCGGGTCGCCCTGAGCCGGGTGCTCAGTGCAGGGCGCGCTTGTCGGGTGTGTCCACGGTGAGCGGGGCGGGCTGGCGCATGAGCACCTCGCCCACGCGCTGGAGCACCTGGGTGGTGGCGCCCTCCGGGTCACGGAAGAAGTGGGGCGTCCAGAGCCGCACGAGCTTCCAGCCCTGGCCCTCGAGCACGCCGGTGCGGAACAGGTCCCACTCTACGCGGTCCGCGGCCTTGGGGTAGCGGGTGCCGTCGCACAAGAGGCCCACGGTGACGTCGCCGGGCGAGGTGGGGTGGTGCAGGGCCACGTCCACACAGAAGCCGTCGTTGCCCCAGTGCACGTCGGAGGAGACCTGGTGGCGGCGGGCCAGGTGGTGGGCCAGCGCGCGGGCGAAGGTGGAGCCCGCGTCGGTCTCGCGCTCGTGGACGACGAGCTCCCGGGGGGCGGCCTCGGGCGTGGTGGGACGCTGTGGCTGGGAGAGGGACTCGGCGAACTGGAGGTAGGCGAAGAGCAGCCAGCCGCCGTTGGGCTGCCGGCCGGGCTCCACGGGGGGCAGGGCGGTGTACGCGTCGCGAGGGATGGAGGTGACCAGGTGCACCTGCTGGCGTGCGCGGGTGACGAGCACGTTGAGGCGCCGGCCACCGCCCGCGCTGCCGAGCGGTCCGAAGCGGCGGTAGAAGCGGCCCTGTCGGTCCGGGCCGTAGGTGGTGCTGATGATGAGGTGGTCGCGCTCGTCGCCCTGGACGTTCTCCAGGTTCTTCACGAAGAGGCCCTCGAAGGAGCCGGCACCCCGGCGGGTGCGCGCGGTGGCGAGTCGTGCGGAGAAGGTGGCGTCCTCCGCGGCGAGTTCGTCGAGCACATCGGTGATGGCGTCGCGCTGGGAGAGGTTGAAGCAGGCGATGCCGATGGATGGGGGCTCGGGCCGGGCGAGCAGCTCCTTCACGAGCTGGCCCACGGCACGGGCCTCGACCTGGTTGACGCGCTTCTCATAGGTGCCGCCCACGGGGAGCAGGCGCAGGGCCGCGTGCGGCGCGCGGTGCGAGGGGTGGGCGGGGATGGCCTGGAGGCGCTTGTCGTAGAAGTGCTCGTTGCTGAAGGCGATGAGGTCCGCGTCGCGCGAGCGGTAGTGCACGTCGAGGTAGCACTGGTCGATGTCCAGGTTGAGGGCGGCGGAGAGCAGGTCCTCCACCTCGGACTGCTGCTCCTCGAAGAGGCCCTGTTCGGTCTCGGCCTCGGCGTCCTGCTGGCTCTGGACCACGGCGGACTCGAAGAAGCGCGTGGGAGGGAGCTGCTTCGGGTCTCCGGCGATGACGACGCGCCTGGCGCGCGTGAGCACGGGCAGGGCCTCCTCCAGTCGGCACTGCGAGGACTCGTCGAAGATGACGACGTCGAAGATGGGGCGGCGCGGGAAGATTTGCGCCACCGTCTGGGGACTGGCCATCCACACGGGTCGGGCGTCGAAGAGCGGGTCTCCGCCGTCGATGTCCAGGCCGGTGGCGATGACCTGTCGCACGCGCATGGCGCGCTCTCCGCGCAACATGAGGCGTCGGCGCAGCTCCGCGCCCTGGCTGTTGAGTCGACCGCCGTTGGCCGCGAGCAGCCGCTCACGCTGGCGCTGCGTCCACCGGTGGAGGATGGCGTCGCGCACGAGGCCGCGCTTCTTCTCCTCGAGCACGCGGTAGCGCGCCTGGGTGGCATGGGTGCGCTCGGCGTCGACGTGCTGGAGGGTGGAGTCCTCGCGAAGGCGCGAGGTCGCCTCGGCGGCGAGCGTGGCCTTGAGCACGGCCGTCCAGCCCGTCCGCGCGTCCGTGCCCAGGCGGGCGAGCGACTCGACCGAGGCCGCCAACGCCGGGGGCATGCCCGACAGGAGCGAGCGCAGGCGCAGCATCCCCTCCACCGTGGACAGACGTGACTGGAGCGCGGTGGCGACGGGAGTGAGCAGGGCGCCGGCGCGCAGTTCGTGCACGCGGAGGGTGAGCCACTCGGAGGAGCACAGCCCTGTCTCGGCGAGCCGCTTCTCCAGCTTCGACACGGCCGCGCCCCGGGCGGCGGAGCGTCGCAGTCCCGTCAGCAGCGCGGCGCGTGTCGCGGCGTCCGTCGTCAGGGCCCGTCGCACGGCGTCGCGGCACGAGGCGAGTCGTGGCGTCGAGTCCAGCGCACCGAGGACCTCGAAGAGTGCGGCGTGGGCGCGCAAGTCCCGGGCGAGCGTCTCATCGGGCAGGCTCGCGGAGGTGGGGACGAGGGTGGCGCGGTGGAACTCGCCCAGGAGCGCGCGAGCGCGGGCGCCAGTGAGGAAGTGACGGACGCGCTCGGCGGTGGTCGCGCCCAGGGTGAGGCCGAACTGCTGGAGCACCTTTCGCGCGCCGGCCTTCCGGGCGAAGCAGAAGAACGCGTACCACTTGCGGGCGATGCCCAGGTACGCGCCCAGCGTGGCGAGCGCGGTGGACAGCGCCCCCAGGGCCTGGGGCTGCTCGCGGTGAATCAGCGCGAGCTCGGTGTCGAGCGGGCCCTCGGAGAGCACCTGGACTTGAGGGGAGAGGCTTTCGAGCTGGGCCTTCGCGGTCCGCACCGTGTCCGGTGAGGCCGCGGCCCAGCGGGCGAGGGACTCCGGGTTCGTGGTCTCCAACACGAGGGCGAGCTGTTCGGCGAAGTGGGCGCGCGCGAGCCCCTCGGCTTCCGGCTCCGCGCCGAAGGCTGGGATGTCCGGCGAGGTGAGCGCGTCCGCGTCACGGGCCGCCTCGACGGTGGCGCCGAGTCGCTCGCGCCAGGTGGTGAGGGTCGTGGCGAGGTAGGTGGCCAGGTCGACGCCCAGGGCTTCGCGCCAGGGGTTGTCCGGGTAGCCCTCCTTGAGGGCGCGCTCGAACACCTCGCGTGCCTCGCGCTCGCGAGCGGTGACGTCGGCGAGGCGCGCGGAGGTGAGTGACGCGGTGGCGGGCGTGAGCGCCTCGGGGGACTCGAGGGCGAGCCACTGGCCCACCAGCTCGTGGAAGGACGGGGCGGAGCCATCTTCGGGGCGCGCTGAGAGGGCGTGCTCGGCGGTGGTGAGCTCGTCGTGGAGCGTCTGGAGTTCCGTGTCCACGCGGGACAGCTCGCGAGGAACAGCGGCGTCGGTGCGGGTCTCCGCCAGCGTGTCGAGCTGCTCGCGGATGCCCATGTAGAGGTCGCGCTGGTCTCGCTGGGCGTCGTGCACGACGGCGCACAGGCTGCCGAGGCCCAGGTGGTCCAGGCGGTGCTTCACCACGTCGAGCGCGGTGCGCTTGTCGCAGACGAACAGCACCCGCTCACCCCGGGCGAGATGGTCTCCGATGGCGTTGGCGATGGTCTGGGATTTTCCGGTGCCCGGAGGGCCGTGGATGACGAGCCCTCGGCGACTGCGCGCCAGGCGCACGGCGCGGGCCTGGCAGGGGTCCGCGATGGTGACGAGCCGCTCGTCCTCGGCGCGCTTGAGTCCCTCCAGGTTGCGCTCTCCGCCGCCTGGGTGGGCGGGCTGGTCGAGTGACACGTCCACGCGCAGGAAGCTCTCGATGGGGCCGGAGAAGGGCTCGCCGTCCACGAGGGCGCGCATGTCGTCCACGAGGCTCTGGTTGGACAGCGGGTACAGGCCGAGCACGGCGCTGGGGAGGATGGCGGCCTGCGTGGCGGCGTCCTCGTCCGGACGGGGCACGGCGGACAGGGCCGTCTGGGCCGTGAAGGGCTCGGGGGCGGGCAGCTCCAGCGACTTGGAGACGAGGGCGACCAGCTCGTTGACCTCGCGCCACGGGTCCTCGCCGGTCTCGTCGGCGAAGAGCTCGCCGAAGCGCTGGCCGGTCTGCTGTTCCAGCCAGGCGAGCAGGGCGGTGTTGGGGGCGACGCGGTCGACCCCTTCCTCGGCGCCCTCGAGCTCCACGGACGGGGTGCGCCCCTTCTTGAGGGTGATGCGCACGGGGACGAAGGCGATGGGGGCGAGGATGCGCCGGGTGCCGAAGCCGCGCTTGTCCTTGGGACCCGGGGGGAGCTGCAGCAGCGGGAAGCCGACGTGGAGGACGTGCGCGCCGGTGTCCTGCTCGAAGATGCGCGCGTCCTCGACGATGGCGGCGAGCTTGCGAAGGAGGGCCTGTTGCTCCTCCTCGGCGCGGGTGGGGGACGGGCGGTCGTCGCTGGCTTCGTCCTCGAAGGCACGCTCGTCGCGGATGAGCGCTGGGGCGTCGCGCTCGATGCTCACCTCGCCTTCGGGCCGGGAGGATGCGGCGAGCGCAATCGCATCATCCGCCACGGGGGTGGTGGGCTCGTCGCGGGTGTTGTCCTCGTGGCGCGTCGAGGTGCTCGCCGCACGAGGAGCGGCGGGGTTCTCGTCGCGGGTGTTGTCCTCGTGGCGCGTCGAGATGCTCGCCGCACGAGGCGGGGCGGAGTTCTCGTCGCGGGTCTTGTCCTCGTGGCGTGTCGAGATGCTCGCCGCACGAGGCGGGGCGGAGTTCTCGTCGCGGGCGTCGGCGGCCAGGCGAGCGGAGCTGGTTCTGGCGCCGCCGGGTGCGGTCAGACGCCCCTTGGCCAGGGGAGGCTTCACGGCGAGCCGGACGGTGGCCTTGTCGCCGAGGAGCGCGGCCAGCACGGCGTGAGGTGAGGTGCCGTCGAGTCGGGTCAGCGTGGCCAGGTCCAGGCGCTGGCGGCTGTGGTGGGGGCGGCAGTTGAGGCTGGGGCCGGAGGCGAGCGCGGCGTAGAGGCGCTCGAGCATCTTCTCGAGGACGCGGTTGCGGGGCTCGGACGACACGGGCGGTACCTCTCGGGAGGAGGGAGAGGGTGGGTCTACCACGTCCCCCCGAGTGGGGACCTCAGCCGGACAGTGCGGCGGCCAGGGTGCGAGCGGCGGCCTCCAGCGCCTCGGCGGGCAGGTGGTCGGCGGCAGGAGCGTCGAACACGGCGCGGCCCCACAGGCGCTGGGGTGTGCCGGCGAAGCGCGGCACCAGGTGGAGGTGGCAGTGCCGGAGCACATCGCCGATGGCGAAGGCGTAGGCGTGCTCGGCGCCGAGGACCTCCCGTTGGGCCCTCATGACGCGGGCGGCGAAGGCACCCAGTTCTCGGGAGGTCGCATCATCCAGCTCGTACCAGGCGCGGGCGTGCTGCTCGCTGGAGATGACCACCCATCCCGGCACGGGGCTGGGACCGGCGACGCCATGCAGCACGAGCCCGGGAGCGCGAGCCAGGATGCCTCCGACGGGGCGGTGCTCACCGCGAGTGATGGCGCAGCCGAGACACGGTTCATTCACATCCACCATGCGGGCAAGGTATCAGTCATCCGCTCAGGTAACGCGTCTCAATGGATGAGATTCAACCCATCAGGGTCTGGATGGACCCCGGTGTCGGACCCAGGAGGTATGTGATCGCCGGGGCATGCCGCCGAGTGGTGATGCACCCGCGACTGTCGCCTTCTTGACGGGGAGGGCCCGGGTCGGAGAGTGTCCGATGCGCGCTCTTTCGGGGTTTTGGGGCGTCAGAGCCAATCCAATACAAGGTGGGGAAGATGAAGAAGCATCTGGTCATGGCCGTGGTGCCGTTCCTGGCGCTCGGGTGTGGAGACGATTTCAAGGACGAGAACGGGGACGGAATCGCGGACGGCGTGCGTGAGCCGGACAACGTCACGGTGGTGACGCCGGCGACGCCGAAGGGGACGGTGTCGGGCCAGGTGTTGGGGACGGACCTCAAGCCGCTGGCGGATGCGTCGGTGGAGATCACGATTGGCAGCTCGGATGAGCCGCTGGCGGGGACGACGGACGCGAAGGGCAACTTCGAGTTCAAGGGTGTCCCGGCGGGCTCGCACGTGCTGCTGACGTTCACGAAGACGGGCTACGCGACGCTGCGCGCCACCTCTGAGATTCCGTCGTCCGCGGGCAACGTGCCCCTCAACAACGCGAACGTGAGCTTCGGTCCGGTGACGCTGACGCGGCTGGATGGCTCGCTTCGCTTCCTGCTGGTGACCCCGCAGGGGCGCCCCGCGGCGAACGTGCGCGCGACGCTCGAGGCGTCTCCCGCGGGCACGGTGGTCCTGTCGAACGGTGACAACACGACGGGCGTGCTGAGCACGGTGGTGGTGGAGGCGACGTCCGACGAGCAGGGCGTGCTGCTGTTCCAGAACATCCCGACCGCGCAGGAGCTGGCGCGCTTCACGAACCAGACGGGGCAGTACCGTCTGTGGGTGGCGCCGACGGACTCGAATGGCGATGGCGTCCCGGAGATCAACGGCTACGTGGAGACGTACACGGCCGCGTCCGTGGTGCAGGTCGGCACCACGCGCATCCTGAACCTGCCGGCGTCGCGTCCCACAGGGAATCCGCTGTCCGTCGAGGGCAGCAACGTGGCGGCCCTGCGCGCTGCCGCGACGATTCACCCGCTGAACAACATGGTGCGCCCGGGCGAGCCCATCTACCTGTACTTCAACCAGCCCGTGCAGCAGGGCTCGGTGCTGGCGCGCCTGACGGACGAGTACTTCAAGGAGTCGCTGCCCGTCACGGTGGCCGTGGGCAACGGTGGTTACAGCGCGACCATCACTCCGGCTGGCAACGCGATTCAGGCGGGCAAGGAGTACAATATCGACGTGCGCGCCGCTTCCGTCGAGACGGGCGAGGTCTATCAGAATCAGGCCTCTTTCTTTGGCGGCGAGCCGGGTTCTCCGGCGGCTGTAACCATCGCCGAGGCGCGCTATCAGGAGACCCTCCAGCCCACTTCGGCCCAGCGCCTGAACAGCGGCGAGACGGTGTACATCAACTTTAGCTCGCCTGTTTACCCCTCGGACGATGGTGTTGTTGAGGTGTTCTTCGAGAACAGCCTCGATGGTGACACCATTCAAGGCAACTCCGTGGGCGAGAAGGGCAACGCCCAGGGCTTCCTGCTGCAGCGTGCCGAGCCGTTCGCTCCGTATCAAACGCAGACGAACAAGCCTCCTGTGCCTGTCTTCCCCACCATCTACTCGGGATACAGCACGCGTTACTCGTTCGTCTTCTCAACGAGCATCGTGGATGGGTTGTCGCCCAGTGCGGTAACGATGGTGGTCGAGTTCTCGCAGCTTTCGCGCAACGCGAGCGTTGACAGCTACCAGAGCATCTGGGGGCAGCCGGTGGTGAACGACCTTACGGTCAACGGGATCGCGATCCAGTCCGCCCCGGTTCCTCCTCCTCCGTGATGTCGCACCCAGCGCACGCATCGTGATGTATCGAACAATGCCTCCGTCCGAGTCTGGGCGGGGGCATTGTTGTTGATAGGTGACCGTTCGCTAGCCGACGAAGGACGTTGAGCACACATCTGGACGTGGGGCGGCCCGGGTGGTCGTGACCGACAGGGCGTGCATAGATTGGGCGCCTTCGTTTCCCTACACGTGAGGCGTCCAGTCCATGAAGCCAGCATCCATCCCAGGTCTGGAGGGTCACCCAGTGGAAGAGGGCTCCCCGGGTGCCAGGTCCCATGGGGAGCGGAAGCGGGTCCTGGTCGTGGATGATTTCGACGACGCCCGGGAGATGTACGCGGAGTATCTGGAGTACGTGGGGTTCGAGGTGGAGACCGCCCGGGATGGTCTCGAAGCCGTCGCCAAGGCTCAGGAGAGCGAGCCCGACATCATCCTGATGGACCTGTCACTTCCAGTGATGGATGGCTGGGAGGCGACGCGTCGTATCAAGCAGGATTCTCGAACGCGCGATATTCCAGTCATGGCACTGACGGGCCATGTCCTGGCAGGCAATGCGGAGAACGCGCGAGACGCGGGTGCTGACGAGTTCGTCGCGAAGCCGTGTCTTCCCCAAGACCTCGAGAACAAGATCCGCAACATGCTCAAGCCGAGCAAGAATCCGCTCAAGAAGTAACGAGGATGCTGTGGACGATTCCTGGTTGGCTCTCGATGACTATTGGTTGAAGCGCAGCAGCGAGATTCGGTTTGCCTGACTTGCAACATCCACGCTGAAGCTCGTGATGACCGGTCTTCCGGCCGGGTCTAGCTCCATGCTGGAGTTTGTCCATCGGGCTTGAGAGGCCTCCATGCGGCTCCCGATGAGCTCCCAACTCTGCCCGTTCCAGCGGGTTAGATGGACCGATGTTCTACCGTTGTGCTCCTCAGCCCATGCAATGAAGGCGTTCCCGCTTGGGTCGAGACGAAGAATGGGCCTCAGGGTGTCACCGGCGGAGTTCGTTGGGATCTTGAACCGGAAGGGGATTCCCAGTTGGGTCCACGTAAATCCGTTCCATCGATGAACGTAGATGTGCTGCGTATTCTGAGGTCCCGCTCCAGACCAAGCCACCCAGGGCAGCCCTTCCGCTCCAAGCTGGAGGGAAGGATTCCTTCCTTGGTTGGTGGGGTGGGAGAGGACATTAAGTTTTCCTCCCAGCACAGCCCAGGTAGTGCCATTCCAACGATTGACATAGACGTCGCCAAAGTCCCCGTTCCCTGCTTCGACCCATGCGACAACATGCCGTCCATTGATTTCCAGTTGAAGGGATGGCCCTACTGGAGTGAACGACCCACTACTTGGCTGGATCGGGGCGCCGACAAGCTCCCATTCGGTGTTGTTCTGGAGATGAACCTCAAGGCGGGTGGGATCGAACGTGGAGACGGCAACTCCGAGTTGCATGGCCGGGCCGAGATGAAGTGAGGCCGGTGCGGGTGATTGATTGACGGAGAGAGGGGCTCCGAGTCCCACCCACTGATCTTCGACTTTGCGATAAATGTCGAACCGTTGGTTGTTGGGGGTGCTGACTCCCATGAAAGTAGTTCCATCGCGGTGCTGAATCAGCGGATGGCCGAAACCGAAATTACCCGTGATGACGGGGGCCTTTGAGAGAGGAACCCAATCCGCCCCGGTCCACTGGTGTACAAACAGCTGGAAATTGCTTGTATGACTGAGGATAGGGTGCCCTGATGCGTCCAGAGTCATGTTGACGAGGGGCGTGGGGTTGCCTGTCGACAAGGTGAAGGTGGATTCCAGCAGCAGCGCCGGTGCGGTCCAGGACCACGCCTCGGAAGGAACGACGAGAGCGTTCCCCGCGTAATCCGTGATGCCTTCTGTCAGTTCCGTGGTCACCGTACTGGGCACCGGTACGCGTTCAACCGGAGTGAGAGTCAGCGTCAAACCATCGACGGAGAGCTGCCTGGACGCTTCGTGTGGCTGCTCGTTCACGAGGAATCGCACGTGCTCCGCCAGGAGTGTCGCTTCCAGGATGGGCTCAGAGAATGTGACGGAGATGGCTTGAGCGACCGCGACGTTTTCGGCTCCCGGCGATGGCGTGCGTGCGACGACGGTGGGTGGGGTCCTGTCGACGACGACAGTATGAACCTCCGACTCCATGACCTCCGTGCCACGAGTCACGCGAACCTGGAGTGTATGAGGCCCTTCGGGACTCAGAGTCGTGTCCCAGTCCAGCAGGTAGGGAGCCTGCAGGGTTGCGTAGGTCGCCTGATCTACCAGCAACTCGACGCTGTTCGGCTCTCCCTGAACTTCAAGAGCGACCTGGACCACTCCACGCGTGTACGAGAGCCGCTCGGGCGAGAGGACACGTACACCCAACGACGTCGGTGCGCCCCCATCCGTGCCTGCGTCGGCCCCCTGAGTCTGCCCTGAGTCCGGCGTACCCGAGTCAGGAGACGCTGGGTCTGGCTCGACGAGCTCGATGTCCGGGATGGAGATGCAGGCTGACGCGAGGGCAAGAAACAGGGCGAGGGTGAGAGAGAGTCTCATGGTGCCTTGAGTTGCAGAACGTGTTCCATCCTCGCACGAACATGTCGGTATTCCCGCCGTGCTGTGATGCATGTCTGGAGCGTTGGCTCAGACCTGTGTCCACGGGCTTGAGGGGTTCCTCGAACACCCGGTCTGGCCCGTGAGATCCACCATCCAGGAACGGGCGCCCCCAGCTGGCCTGCGCTCACTGCCAACCACCCGACACTGTCCCGCCCCTTCGCGCGTTGTCCCGTCCTTTCGGACGGGGGAAGGGGTTGCCGCTGGACGTCCGGATGCCTAGCCCGTGGGAGTGGGCACCCCCGCCACCTTCCGGCCGCCAGACTCGTGGACTCCTCCGGAGGAGTTCGACGAGTACCGAATCGTTCGGCCCATCGGCCGGGGACGCACGGGGCGGGTGTACCTGGCCCAGGACACCCTGCTCGAACGCCCCGTGGCGGTGAAGTTCATCCCCGCCCTCGGCCCCAATGCCCTGGCGCGCTTCCTCGTCGAGGCCCGCGCCGCCGCCCGTATCCAGCACCCCAACGTCGTCACCCTCTACCGGGTGGGACAACTCGACGAACAGCCCTACCTCATCTCCGAGTTCATCCGCGGCGTCAGCCTGGACCGGCTCGTCAAACCCCTGCGCTGGGAGCGCGTGCTCGCCATCGGTCGGGACCTCGCCCGGGGCCTCAGCGCCGCCCACCGCCGGGGTGTCCTCCACCGCGACATCAAGCCCGGCAACGCCGTGCTCACCGAGAGCGGCGCCGTGAAGCTGCTCGACTTCGGCCTCGCCAAGCTGCTCGACGGCGCGGTGGGCGACGAGGTGCCCTCTCCTCGCACCACCACCCCACCCGAGCTCCCCATGGACCTGGACCCGGAGCTCAACCCGCACTTCTCCGCCCGCTCGCTCGACGGCGTCTTCCTGCCCTCGCTGCCCCAGGGCGCCCTCGTCGGCACGCCGTACTACATGTCCCCCGAGGCCTGGGCCGGCGAGGACCTGTCGGCCCGCAGCGACGTGTACTCGCTGGGCATCGTCCTCTACGAACTCTGCGTGGGCCGGGGCCCCTACCGCGACGTCGTCTGGCGCGAGCTGCCTCACGTCGTGCGCACCCAGGACGCCCTGCCCCTGGGCGAAGTCTCTCCGCAGGTGGACCCGACCTTCGCCGCCATCATCGACCGCTGCCTGCGCCGCGAGCCCTCCGAGCGCTTCGCCTCCGCCGCCCAGCTCCTCGAGGCCCTGGAGGCCCTGTGCCGCGAGGACACGCCCACCCACGTCCCCGAGGGCAATCCCTATCGCGGCCTGCGCGCCTTCGAGGCCGAGCACCGCGCCCTCTTCTTCGGCCGCCGCCGCGAGTGCCGCGCCGTGCTGGAGCGCCTGCGCGGCGAGTCCTTCCTGCTCATCACCGGCGACTCCGGCGTCGGCAAGTCCTCCCTGTGCCTCGCCGGCATCCTCCCCGCCGTCGTCGATGGCGGGCTCGAGGACGGCCGTCGCTGGCACACCGTCCGCCTGGTCCCGGGACGCAAGCCCCTGGTCGCGCTCTCCGCCGCGCTCGCCGCGCTCCTCGCCACCGAGGAGGAGCTCCTCGCCGAGGCGCTGCGCGCCGAGCCCGCGTGCCTCGCCCGTCGCCTGCGCGCCCGTCTGGGCGCCCGTGAGGGCCTGCTCGTCTACGTGGATCAGCTCGAGGAGCTGGCGACGCTCGCCGAGCCCAACGAGGCGGCGCTCGCGGGACAGGCCCTCGGCAGCCTCGCGGAGGGGGCCAGCGGGGTGCGGCTGCTCGCCTCCAGCCGCAGCGACTTCCTCACCCGGCTCACCGCCGTGCCCGGCCTGGGCGCCGAGGTCCCCCGCGCGCTGTACCTCCTGCGCGCCCTCACCGCCGAGGAGACCCGCGAGGCCGTCACCGGCCCCTCACGCGTCAAGGGCGTCCGCTTCGAGTCGGAGTCCCTCGTCGACGCGCTCGTCACCGCCGCGGCCGAGGGGGGCCTGCCGCTGCTCCAGTTCGCGCTCGCCGAGCTCTGGGAGGCCCGCGACACGAAGACGCAGATGATCACCCAGGCCGCGCTCGATTCGATGGGTGGCGTGGCCGGAGCCCTGGCCCGACACGCGGACGCGGCGGTGGAGCGCCTCTTGCCAGACCAGCGCGTCGCGGCGCGAGGCGTCCTGCTCCGACTCGTCACCGCCGACAGGACCCGCGCGCGCAAGACGGACCGCGAGCTCGCCGGAGACGACCCGCGCTACCAGGCCGCGCTCGAGGCCCTGGTCCGCGCGCGCCTGCTCGTGGCGCGCGAGGCCCCGGAGGGCACGTCCTACGAGCTGGCCCACGAGGCGCTCCTGTCGGGCTGGGACTCGCTCGCGCACTGGCTGACCGAGGCCGCCGAGCGGCGCGAGGTCCAGGCGCTGCTGGAGACGGCCGCGGCCCACTGGGAGAAGCACCACCACTCGCGCGAGCTGCTCTGGGGCTCACGTCAGCTCTCCGAGGCGGCGGTGCTGGACGTGGCCGAGCTCAACCGCCGCGAGCGCGACTTCCTGCGCGCCTCCCGCCGCACGCTCATCCGCAGTCGCGGTCTGCGCCACGCGCTCGTGGTGGGCTTCGTCCTCTCGCTCGGCCTCGTCTACGGGGGCCTCAAGCTGCGCGAGCGCTGGAGCCTGGAGCGTCAGGTGCGCGCGGAGCTCGAAGAGGCGCGCAAGTCGCTCGAGTCCGCGCTGGAGACCAAGGACCTGCTCCACTCCGAGCGCTCGGAGGCCTTCCGTCTCTACGGCAGCGGCCAGAAGCCCGAGGCGGAGCGGCTGTGGGGCAAGAGCGTCGCGCGCGCCGCGCAGGTGCGCCATCGCTTCGATGGAGTCGCAGGACGACTCGAGCGGGCCCTCGCGCTCGCGCCCGAGCGGCCCGAGGTCCGCGACGCGCTCGCCGACTTCCTCTTCGAGCGCGCCCTGTGGGCCGAGCAGGACGGAGAAGTGGCCATGGTGCCCACGCTGCTCCAGCGCCTGCGCCTCTACGACGCGCACGGTGAGCGCTGGCGGCGATGGACCGCGCCCGCCCGACTCACCCTGGGCGTCGCCGCGCACGACGTGCAGGTGGAGCTGCGTCCGCTGACGCGCGACACGCTCGGCAACGAGCAGCCCGGTGAGCCGCTGCCGCTGGAGTCCGAGCCCTGGATGGACGTCTCCGTGCCACCGGGCGCCTATCGGCTCACGTTGCGCGCGCCGCACCACGAGGCCGTGACGCAGCCGCTGCTCCTGCGTCGCGGAGAGGCACGGCGACTGGAGTTGCGCCTGCCGCGCGAGGGCTCGATTCCCTCGGGCTTCGTCTTCGTTCCCCCGGGCGAGGTCCGCTTCGGCAGCGCCGCGGACGCCAGCGTGCGCGAGTTCTTCAACGCGGTGCCGCAGCACGCGGTGCAGGTGCCGGGCTTCCTCATCGCGCGGCACGAGGTGACGTACGCGGACTGGCTCGTCTTCCTGGAGACCCTGTCCCCCGAGTCACGCGCCGCGCACAGCCCCCGCGTGGGCACGGGGGGCTATGCGGGGCACCTCGCGCTGGACCAGGTGGACGGTGTCTGGCGGCTGCGCTTCCAGCCCGGCAACGTGCCCTACGAGGCCCGCGCGGACGAGCCCATCCGCTACGCGAACCGCACCCGCCGCGGGACGCAGGACTGGCTGCGCTTCCCGGTGAGCGGCATCTCCTTCTCCGACGCGGAGACGTACGTGTCCTGGCTGTCCTTCAGCGGAAGGGTGCCGGGGGCGCGGCTGTGCTCGGAGCTCGAGTGGGAGCGCGCGGCGCGCGGCGTGGACGGACGCGAGTTCCCGCACGGCGACAGGCTGGGCCCGGACGACGCGAACATCGACACCACGTACGGCAAGCAGCCCGGAGGCTTCGGCCCGGACGAGGTGGGCAGCCACCCCGCGTCCCGCAGTCCGTTCGGCGTGGATGACATGGCGGGCAATGTCTGGGAGTGGACCCGCTCGTGGCTGGAGCCGGGGCGCGCGGTGGCGCGAGGTGGGAGCTTCGCGTTCGCGGCCACCTCCGCGCGCTCGACGAACCGCGAATTGCCCGAGCCGTCGTTGCGCGACGTGACGATGGGCCTGCGCGTGTGCGCGGACCTGTCCGCACCCAGGCCGTGAGCCTGCCCGGATGTGGGGCCGGGGAGTGGCCCGGCACAGGACGTTGGAAGCGCCCGTTCACCCTGTCGTGCCTGCTCGCCACCCCCTCGAGGGTGGGACGATTGTCGTGGGGTCATCACTCCTCCTTGCGAGCGGGCAGGCTCCTGCGAACCTTGTGTCCAGTAGCGCAGGGCCGGGGAGGGTCGGGGCATGGTGGCGAGGCGGATGGTGGGGGCGATGGTCATCGCCTGCGGGCTTTGGGGTTGTGGAAGCGCGGTGGAGGTCGAGGAGTCCCGGACGCTGGGGACCCAGGTGGCCGGGTTGTCGTCGCCCAACGGGCGCAACCTGAATGGCCGCAACCTCAACGGGCGCAATCTCAACAGCACGGAGCTGGGGCAGATGCTGGTGTCGGTGCGCTTCGCGGGCGCCGAGCGCGCGGACGCGGGCGCT
Organism: Myxococcus sp. MISCRS1; assembly: GCF_026626605.1. Classification (NCBI taxonomy): domain Bacteria; kingdom Pseudomonadati; phylum Myxococcota; class Myxococcia; order Myxococcales; family Myxococcaceae; genus Myxococcus; species Myxococcus sp. MISCRS1. The sequence continues at coordinate 4,695,830 of NZ_JAPNKB010000001.1, read as the reverse complement.
CCCGCGCTGTCGGACACGTGGCTGGACGGCAGCGTCCTCCACGGCGCGACGTCGCAGGGCGTGGTGTCCGGGATGGACTTCCTCGGGGCGCGCTTCGTGGGGGAGCTCGGGAGCGGGGACACGGTTCCCCTGCGCATCGATGACATCCAGCCGGCCACGGGCGCGAGCGCGGATGTCTGGGTGTATCGCGTCTCCTACTACGCGGCCGACGAAGGGGCGTGGAAGCCCGCGTGCCAGGCGGCGGATGGCTCGGCGCTCGGGGCGATTGCGCTGACGGGGCGCTGGGACTACCGGCAGGGCGTGGCGGGCGGCGGCGCGAAGATCGAGGACGCGCAGGCCTTCACCTTCGCGTGCGAGGGCGCGGCCCTGGCCAAGTGCGTGCGCTTCGGCTACCGCCCGTGGGCGGGCAGCGTGAATGGTCAGAGCCTGGGCGAGCTGCACCAGGCCTGCACGCGCATGGTGCGCGCGGACTTCTGTGGCGACGGCACGTCGTATACGACGGATGGGAACTGGGTGAACCTGTACGACGCCGCGGGCGTGCAGCAGGACACCGAGAGCTGGAGCCTGGAGGCGGAGTGGGACGCGGCGGGAGCGCGCTGCCGCTCGCAGACGACGCGCGCGGGGACGCAGGCGGTGGCGTGCGCGTCGGGCACGGTGGTCCCCACCTGTGGCCCGTCCTCCAGCTTCGAGACGGGCGGCACGCTGCTGATGAGTGAAGTCCCGGTGGCGCCGTAACCACGGACACGAAGGGCGCGGCATCCGCTCGGTGAGGCTGGCTGCCCGCTGTGCCCGGGAGCAGGCGGCCTGCCTTTGTCTCCTGGGGTGGGCGACACGAGAGGCCGACTTCCGGAGGCGAGGGGCCGACACCACGTTTAGCCGGCCCGCCAGGGGCAGGGGAGGGACTGGCGGAGGACGGAGACGCGCGGTGAGACGAGCCCGACGGATGAGAGGGACGGTCGCTGGCGGAATCAAGGGGGTGCTGCTGGCGGCGGCCTGCGCGGTGGCCGGATGCAAGAAGGGCTCGGAGGAGGCGGCCCCTCCGGCCCCGCCCGTGCTGACCTTGGGACAGGAGAACGTGGCGCGCGTCCAGGCGAGCGAGCTGCGCTCCGGCCCCGGCATCTCCGGCACGCTCCAAGCCCGCACCGCGGCGGCGGTCCGCGCGCAGGTGGGCGGCACCATCCTCGACCTCAAGGCGCAGCAAGGCCAGGTGGTGAAGCAGGGCCAGGAGCTGGCGCGCATCGACGACGCGACGCTGAGGGACCAGGTCATCGCCGCGCGCACCGCGGTGGCGACGGCGCGCAATGCCTTGCAGGTGGCCGAGGCCGAGCAGGAGCGCAGCGCGAAGCTGGCCCAGGCGGGGGTCATCACCCAGCGGGACTTCGAGCGGGCCCAGCTCTCCGTGGCGCAGGCGAGGGGGCAGCTCGCGGAGGCGCGCTCGCGCTACGCGTTGGCGCAGGAGCAGTTGGGACGCACGCGCGTCGTCGCGCCCTTCGCGGGGGTCGTCAGTGAGCGGCAGGCGAGCGCCGGTGACGTGGTGCAACCCGGTGCGCCGTTGTTCACGGTGGTGGACCCGCGCACGTTGCGCCTGGAGGCCTCCGTGCCGGCGGCGAACCTGGACCAGGTGAAGGCCCGGACGCCCGTGGAGTTCCGGGTCACCGGCTATGGGAACCGCGCGTTCACCGGGCAGGTGGAGCGCATCAACCCGGTGGTGGACCCGAACACGGGGCAGGTGCGCATCTACGTCGCGATTCCGAACACGAACCTGCAATTGCTCGCGGGTCTGTTCGCGGAGGGACGCGTGGCCTCGGAGTCGGTGCGAGCGCTGGCGGTGCCGCTGGACGCCATCGACGACGCGGAGGGCAAGCCCTCCGTGCTGCGCGTGCGCGACGAGAAGGTGGAGCGCGTGAGCGTCACGCTGGGACTGCGCGACGACGTCGAGAAGCGGGTGGAGGTGCGCCAGGGACTCCAGCAAGGAGACGTGGTGTTGCTCGGCTCGGCGCGCGATGAGGTGAGCGAGGGCATGCAGGTGAAGGTCGCGCCGCCGCGTGAGGGGGACTCGCCGCGCGGGGACGAGGGCCCGGGCGTCGGCGGTGGTGGCGCGCAGCAGGGCGAAGGCGCCGCGCCCAGGTCACCACCGGCCGGGCGCGACGACGGTGCAGGTCCCACGCAGTCACCGCGAGGCTCCACCGAGGGCGCGACGCAGCCCACGCCCTGAGCCCACGTCGTTCCTTCGCCTCCTGTCGGGAGTCACCCCGTGTTCATCTCCGATTTCGCCATCAAGCGGCCCATCGTCACCATCACCGCCATGGTGACGCTGGTCGTCTTCGGCCTCGTCGCCTTGTGGCAGCTCGAGACGGACGAGTTCCCCGACGTGCAGGCGCCCGTCATCGCCGTCACCATCGTCTACCCGGGCGCCTCGCCCGACACGGTGGAGCGCGAAATCGTCGAGCCCATCGAGGACGCCATCTTCGCCATCAGCGGCGTCGACCCGAAGGAGACGACCGCCACCGCCACCGACGGCCTGGCCACCTTCACCGTGTTCTTCGAGTTCGAGAAGGACATCCAGGAGGCCTCGCAGGACATCCGCGACGCCATCTCCAGCAAGCGCGCGGACCTGCCTCGCGAGATGGAGGAGCCGGTCCTCACGCGCTTCGACCCCGCGGATGCACCCATCGTCTCGCTGACGCTCACCTCGGAGCGGCTCGATGTCGCGGCGCTGTCGCGCGTGGCGGACCCGCTGGTGGTGGGTGAGCTGCGCTCGGTGCCGGGCGTGGCGCAGGCGGACGTCGTCGGCGACGTCGAGCGGGAGATGACGGTGCAGCTCAGGCCCGAGGCGCTCCAGGCCGCGCGCGTCTCGCTGGCGGAGGTGGTGCAGGCGCTGCAATCGCAGAACCTGGCCGCGCCCGTCGGCCGCATCAACTCGCCGCTCGGGGAGGAGTCCATCCGCCTCAAGGGGCGCCTGGAGAACGTGGACGAGTTCCGCGACATGGTCGTGGCCACGCGCGACGGGCAGGTCATCCGGCTGAGGCAGCTGGCGGATGTCTTCGTGGGCTCCGAGGAGCCCCGCACGCTGGCGCTCTACGACGGCGCGCAGGCGGTGGGCATCGACGTGCTGAAGTCGAAGGGCTACAGCACCACGGAGGTCGCGGACGCGGTGCGAGCGCGCGTGGAGGCGCTCCAGAAGAAGCTGCCTCCGGACGTGAAGCTGGCCATCGTGCGCGACGCGGGCGTGCGTGTGGAGAGCGCGGTGGAGAACGTGCAGTCCGCGCTGGTGGAGGGCGCGCTGCTCACGGTGTTGGTGGTGTTCATCTTCCTCAACTCGTGGCGCTCCACCGTCATCACGGGGCTGGCGCTGCCGGTGAGCGTGCTGGCGGCGTTCATCAGCGTGTGGGCCTTCGGCTTCACGCTCAACACGATGTCGCTGCTCGGCCTGACGCTGGCCATCGGCATCCTCATCGATGACGCCATCGTGGTGCGCGAGAACATCGTCCGCCACATCGAGATGGGGAAGGACCACTACACGGCGTCACGCGAGGGCACATCGGAGATTGGCCTCGCGGTGTCGGCGACCACGTTCTCCATCGTCGCCGTCTTCGTGCCGGTGGCCTTCATGTACGGCGTGGCCGGCCAGTGGTTCAAGCCGTTCGCGCTCACCATCGCCTGCGCGGTGCTGGTGTCGCTGTTCGTCTCCTTCTCGCTGGACCCGATGCTCAGCGCGTACTGGGCGGACCCGCAGGTGGAGAAGGGGGCTCGCAAGGGCTTCATCTCGCGCATCCTCACGCGCTTCAACGACTGGTTCGACCGGCAGGCGGACCGCTACAAGCGCGTCATCGCCTGGGCGCTGGACCACCGGCTCATCATGGTGCTGGTCGCGGTGGGCTCGCTCGTGGGCGCGCTGGTGCTCCAGGGCACCGTGGGTGGCGCGGGCTTCGTGCCGGTGAGTGACCGCTCGGAGGTGGAGCTGCTGGTGGAGACGCCGTCCAGCTCCAGCCTCGAGTACACGCGGCGCAAGGTGGAGGAGGTGACGCGCATCGTCCGCGCGCACCCCGAGGTCGCCTATACGTACAGCACCATCGGCGTGCCGCTGCCGCTGAGCGCTCCGGGCGTGGACCAGGCGTTGGTGTACGTGAGGCTCACGCCCAAGGCGGACCGTGATTTGAGCCAGGACGCGCTCGGCAGCAAGCTGCGTCAGGAACTCGCGGCGGTGGGGGGCGCGAAGGTGTCTGTCTTCACCTCGGGCTTCGGCGGGGCGATGAAGCAGATCCAGCTGGAGCTGCGCGGGCCGGACCAGAAGACGCTCACGCAGCTCGCGCAGCAGGTGCAGCGTGAGGTGGAGCAGGTGCCCGGCGCGGTGGACGTGGGCCTGTCCACGCGAGGGCAGAAGCCGGAGCTGGTGGTCGACCTGAATCGAGGGCTCGCGGGTCAGCTCGGGGTGACGGTGGGGCAGGTGGCGCAGGTGCTGCGGCCGGCCTTCGCGGGGCTGGATGTGGGCGACTGGGTGGACCCGATTGGTGAGACTCGGGATGTGATGGTGCGCCTCGCGCCCGAGGCGCGGGACAATCCGGATGACCTGGCTCGGCTGCCCATCCTCGTGGGCGCGGTGCCGGGAGGGACGCCGCAGTTCGTCCCATTGGGACAGGTGGCGGACATCCAGCAGGCGCTCGGCCCCGCGCAAATCACGCACCTCAACCGCGAGCGGGTCATCAACGTCCAGGCGAACGTGCAGGGACGCTCGTTGACGGAGGTGATGCGGGACATCCAGGCGCGGGTGGACAAGGTGCAGATGCCCGCGGGCTACGAGCTGACCACGGGCGGTGAGTCCGCGGACCAGGAGGAGGTGTTCTCGCGGGTGTTCATCGCGCTGGGTGTGGCGGTGATGCTGATGTACCTCATCCTCGTCATCCAGTTCGGCTCGTTCCTGGACCCGCTGGCCATCCTCATCTCGCTGCCGCTGTCGTTGATTGGCGTGGTGGGCGCGCTGCTGATTACCGGGGACACGCTGAACATCATGAGTCTCATCGGCGTCATCCTGCTGATGGGCATCGTGGCGAAGAACGCCATCCTCCTCATCGACTTCGCGAAGTGGTCCCACGAGAAGGGCATGCCGTTGCGCGAGGCGCTCATCGAGGCGGGGCGCATCCGTCTGCGACCCATCATCATGACGACCTTCGCCCTGGTGGCGGGCATGATTCCGGTGGCGATTGGCGCGGGCGAGGGCGGTGACTTCCGGGCGCCGCTGGGCCGCGCGGTGATTGGCGGCACGATTACGTCCACGCTGCTGACGCTGCTGGTGATTCCGACGGTGTACGAAATCCTGGTGGATGGCCGGACGTGGATGGGGCGCAAGCTGCGCAAGGTATTCCACTTCCGCGCGCCCCAGGGCCCGGGACATCAGGGCCCGCCGCAGAGTGGCGGTGGGGAGCCGCGTCCCGTGCCCCAGTCGCCGCAGAAGTGACACCGCGGAGGGGCGGTGGACCGAGGGGTCGAGGTGGAGTAGGGCCTTCACAACTGCCTCCCGGGTGTCATGGCCATGGCGATCAAGCTCGAAGTGCTCAGGGAGAAGGCTCGCGTCGCCACGCGAGAGGCGCTGAGACAGTGCCCCGCGATTCCAGAGCCTCTTCGTGAGAACCTGACGCTCGGGATTCGGTTCGAGGACGAAGCTCGGGTGTTCGAGCTGTACGTCGCGGGAGAACGTCCAGAGGATGCGCTGGTCCTGACCCGGGTGACGGCGAACAGCAAGACCGGCGAGTTGGGGCCCGTCGAGGTGTATCCAGAGAGGTGGTCGACCACGGCCACGGAGTAGCGTGACGGCGGCGGTATTCCATCCGTGTGGTGAGCCGCGCCTCGTGTCCAGGTCGCCGCGGGAGTGACAGTTGGGTCCGCTCCGGGTGTTCGCGAGGCCGCTCGGAGTGTCGTCCTCGGACGGATGTTGAACGTGGGCTCAGATGAAGGGTTGGCGTGTCCGGCTCGGGCACCTAGGGTCGGTCGTCATCCGCCATGTCCCGAGCCTCGCTGCCTGAAGACCACCATCGACTCGTCACCCAAGCCCTGGCCGCGCTCGATGTCCGCAACCTGGTGCTGAGCATCCACGACCCCAGCTTCCCCAGTCTGCCATCCGAGGACTCGGGACGGGGCTCGCCCTACTCCGAGGGCGCCGCCCTCTTCCTGGAGTCCGCGCGCGCCCTGGGCTTCACCGGCATCCAACTGGGGCCACAGGGACAGACCTCGGAGGCGAACGCGTCGCCGTATGACGGCACCCTGTTCTCGCGCAATGTCCTGAACGTCGCGCTCGCGCCTTTGGAGCATGAGCCTTGGGGGGCGCTGCTTCCTCCTGGCCGCGTGGCGGCGCTCTCACAGTCTCGGCCTCGTGAGGCCCATCCGGGCGAGCGCTATCGCTGGGCGTTCCGCGCGCAGCTCGCGGTGCTCGATGAGGCGTGGGCGTCCTTCCGTCGCCAGCGAGCGGAGCCGAATCCTTCCGTCGCCATCCAGGACTTGTCCCGGCGCTTCACCTCCTTCCGGCAGCGTCACCGCGCGTGGCTCGTGCGCGACGCGCTGTTCGACGTGCTGTGCGAGGAGAAGGGCGTTCCGGACTGGCGGCCCTGGGCGGACTCGCTGGATGGACGCCTGTGGAATCCGGCACCGGGTGAAGAGTCCGCCGCGGCGGCCCGGGTGCTCGCGCTAAAGTCGCGATATGGCGACACGTTGGAGCGCTATGCGTTCCTCCAGTTCCTTGTGCACACGCAACACGAAGTGCTCCGGGAGCGGACGGCCACGTGGCGCCTGAAGCTCTATGGCGACCTGCAGATCGGCTTCTCGCCGCGCGACGCGTGGGCGTGGCAGGGACTGTTCCTGCGCACGTACCTGATGGGCGCGCCGCCCAGTCGCACGAACCCCGACGGCCAGCCGTGGAACTACCCGGTGCTGGACCCGGAGCAGTTCTTCATGGAGGGCGGAGAGGGCCCGTCCCAGGGCTTCCGCCCGGGCGCGGTGCTGCGCTTCATGGATGCTCGGATGGACAAGATGCTCGCCGAGTACGACGGGCTGCGGCTGGACCATCCGCATGGGCTCGTGTGCCCCTGGGTGTATCGGTCGAACCAGTGGGACCCCGTGGCCGCCGTTCAACAGGGCGCGCGGTTGTTCTCGTCACCCGACCTGCCCGAGCACCCCGAGCTGGCGCGCTATGCGCTCGTGTCACCGGAGCAGGTGGACCGCTCGGTGCCTCGCTATGTGGACGGAGAGGTGAAGTCGCTGACGCCCGAGCAGGTGGAGCGCTTCAGCGTCCTCTTCGACACGGTGGTCGCCGCGGCCCGGCGCAATGGTCGCGAGCTGGGGGACTTGCTGGGCGAGGTGCTGAGCACGATGCCGTATCCGCTGGGACGCGTGCTCGCGCGGTACGGGATGGGCCGCTTCCGCGTCACGCAGAAGGCGGACCTGCGCAACCCGGCGGATGTGTATCGCAGCGAGAACGCGGCGGCCGAGGACTGGATGATGGTCGGCAACCACGACACGAAGTCGCTATGGCGCCTCGTCGGCGACTGGCAGTGGCGTGGGACGCTGCGGGCGCAGGCGGACTATCTGGCGACGCGGCTGTGCCCGGAGGTCGAGCACCGTGAGGCCTTCGCGCGTGAGCTGGCGACGGACCCGGGGCGACTCGCGCAGGCGAAGCTGGCGGACCTGTTCGCCAGCCGCGCGCGCAATGTCATGGTGTTCTTCACGGACCTGCTCGGGATGCCGGAGACGTACAACGAGCCGGGCACCATCGACGAGCGAAACTGGTCGCTCCGAGTGCCCGCGGACTGGATGCGTGAGTATCGCGAGCGGCTTCGCGGTGATGCGGCCATGAACCTTCCTGGCGTGCTCGCGATGGCCCTGCGCGCGGGGGGCGCTCCCGCGAGACAGAAACACCGCGAGCTGCTCGCGGGACTGGACCGATTGGCGGCGGAGCTGCGTGGCGGGACGTGAGGGGCCCCTGCCCGTTGCTCGATGACAATGGGGCCGACCCGCGAACGCATCGAGGCGAGCAGGACTCAGGGTGGGCGAGAGATGCGGTGAGGTGCTACCGCATCAGACTCGTTCCCGCGCATGACCGAGGGAGCGCAGTGCAAGCGCTCGCCCCAGAACGAGCACCTCAGTGCTTCACGTCCACCACGAGTCGCGTCGGCTCGCGCAGCTCCAGGATGCGGAACGGCGCGTGGCTCTTGTTGCCCAGCACCCATGTCACCTCGCCCTCGAAGTCACACGTGCGCTCCAGCTCGAGCAACACCGGCAACGTGGGCTTCAGCTCGCGCGTGGCCACCGTGGGCTCACCTGCATCCGTATGCGCCTTCGCCGGCGTGAAGCTCACCTGGAGCTGGCCCTTGCCCGCCAGCGTCACGGGGTTGCCCGAGCCACACTGCACCACGGGCTCCTTCGCGTACTCCACGCGATAGCCCGGCAGCTGCGTCCCCTCGAACTCGAACACCACGCGGTCGTAATCCGGATGCGCTCCCGCGCGCACCGAGCGCAGCGTGGCCTGCGGCACGTCCCTGCGGTCCAGACTCACCGCATCCGTGGTCCACTCGCGGTTCTTCGGGTTCTCGGGAGTGACTCCTCCCGACCCACCACCCGACGGTGTCCCCGCGCCACCCGGTGCCGTGCCGCCCGTGCCTGACGGAGCGCCCGCGCCCGCCGACGGCGAGCCCGCTCCCGAAGGCGTCTCTGGCTCCGCACCAGGCTCCTCGGGAGGCAGCTCTCCCACGGCCACGGGAGGCTTCGCGGCGGCTTCACCTCCCCGCGCCACGGCGCCCTCGGGCGCACCCGAGGGCCGCGCGGGAGTGTCATCGGGCGCTGGCAGCTCGGCCGCCGGATGCGGCGGGGCCTCTTCCTTCTTCGAGCACCCGGTGCCCACGAGGCATCCGGCCAGCCACAGCGATGACAGCCAGCGTCCCGCACGCTTCATCGTTCCTCCCCAGGGGGCCCGCGAAAGAGGGGCCACGGAGGACACCCTCTCTCACGACAGGGGGGCCACGTGCCAGCACCACCGGCCCGTGACGAGAAGCCGACAGTGTCACTCTGCCGAGGCCGTCGCCCGCGTCAGCGCCCCCAGGTCCGCGTCCCGCAGGAACTTCACCAGCACCCCGTCCATCTTCCGCGTGCCGTTCTCCACCACCGTCGGCTTCAGGAAGAAAAGATTGTTCCAGTTGAAGTCGTACAGCGCCTGCTCCGCCGCGTCGGACCAGCTCCCATCCATGGGCCCGCGGTAGTACCCGAGCTTGCGCAGCACCTGCTTCACGTCCCGCGCGATGTCCGCCGTCAGCGTCACGCGGTCCTGGGCGTACACGTCCGCGAGCGTGCCCTGGTAGCGGTTGAGCTGCACGCCCAGCTCCTGGAGCGCCTTCGTGCTGCCGTGCACCACCGACTCCGCGAGCACGTGCGTGTAGAACGCCGTCTCGCTCGTGGTGTTCCAGACGCGGATGACACCCGAGCGCTCGCCGTTCTTGTCCCCGCCCACGCGCGCGCCGTGCACGAGCGACGCATACAGCCGCTGCGGCAGGCTGCCCTTCGCGCGCTGGAATCCCGCGGCCATGGCCGTGCACATGTCCGGCGTGGACATGTTGTTCGCCTGCACCACGAACGTCGCGCCCTGGATGGCACAGGTGTGCGCGCTCGTCTGCGCGCCCGAGCGCTGCCCCGTCGTCACGCTCCCATCCGGGTGCAGCTTCACCGCGGCGAGCTGACGGATGGGCGCGTACGGGTCCAGCGCCAGCACCGCGTCGATGGCGGCCTGGGGCGCCTCGCCCGCGTCGATGCGCGCGATGACACCCTGGGCATCATCCACCGAGGGCAGCGCCATGGTGGCTACCGCGATGTCCGAGCGCCCATACGGCACCAGCCCGCTGACCCCGCTCGGGAAGGAGATGACGGCCATCCCGCACGACTGCTCCGCCGCGTCACACGCGACGATGGCGCGCGTGCCGAACAGGCTCCGGTTGAGGGGCCGGCTGCCTTCCGCCGACGCCTGGGTGGAAGCGAGCAACAGGAACGCCATGAGCCACGAGCCCCGCTCGAACAACTTCATACGGACACCTCTGGGCAAGGCGCTCCCGTGGCGGACCGCGACGTCCCGCGTGGAGGAGCCCTTCCTGTCAGGGATTGATGTCGGTGCGCGGAACCCGCCCACGCCCCGAAACTGCTGGAGCCCTGAACGGAAGGCCCTTCCGGGACATATCGGGAAGGCTCGCCAACCCTTGCGCCCGGCAAACACCCGTGGGCCGGGCCGGGGAGGGCCCGCCGGGCCGGGTGCCCCGCGTGTTCCGCTTCCGGTACGCGTGAAGCCGTGGCACTCCCACCCCGGGATTGCAGGACGCACCCCACAAGTTGCCGGGTGGCGGGTATGGTGCGCGCCCGGCCGCAGCCCGCGTCCCCCTTACGCGCACGAACCGGAGACACATCCCCCATGGCTCTCGACCTCACCTCCCTCCCCCGTCCCTCGAGGGACGACGCCACCGTCGGCACCATGGCGCGGGGCCTCGTCGGCAGCGAAATCCTCCGCATCGCCGCGGAGGTCCGGGAGCTCGTCGCCAAAGGTCGCAAGGTGTGCAACCTCACCGTGGGCGACTTCAGCCCGCGCGAGTTCCCCATCCCCGAGGGCCTGCGCACGCACATCACCACCGCGCTCCAGGCGGGCGAGACGAACTATCCGCCCTCGGACGGCGTGCTGGACCTACGCCAGGCGGTGCAGCGCTTCTACGAGCGTGCCCTGGGCCTGAAGTACCCGCTGGAGGGCATCGTCATCGCGGGCGGCGCCCGGCCCATCATCTACGGCACCTTCCGCAGCGTGCTCGATGACGGGGAGACGGTCGTCTACCCGGTGCCGTCGTGGAACAACAACCACTACATCCACATGATGAACGCGAAGGGCGTCGTGGTGACGACGGACCCCTCGCATGGCTTCATGCCCACGCTGGAGCAGCTCACGCCGCACCTGGGCACCGCGCGCCTGTTGTGCCTGTGCAGCCCGCTCAACCCCACGGGCACCATGATTTCGAAGGACGTGCTCGGCGCCATCTGCGAGCGCGTGGTCGCGGAGAATCGCGAGCGCGAGAAGACGGGCAAGAAGCCCCTCATCCTGATGTACGACCAGATCTACTGGGTGCTGAGCTTCGGCTCGGAGAAGCACGTGACGCCGGTGGAGCTGGTGCCGGAGGTGGCGCCCTACACCGTGTTCGTGGACGGCATCTCCAAGGCGTTCGCCGCCACGGGCGTGCGCGTGGGCTGGGGCGTGGGCCCGCCGAGCATCATCGCGCGCATGCGCGACGTGCTGGGCCACGTGGGTGCGTGGGCGCCCAAGGCCGAGCAGGTCGCCGTGGCGCGCTACCTGGACGACGTGCCCGCCACCGAGTCCTTCCTGAAGGAGATGCACCAGCGCGTGGACGCGCGCCTGGAGGCGCTGCACAAGGGCCTGTCGCGCATGCGCGAGGCGGGGCTGCCGGTGCGCCACATCGCGCCCCAGGGCGCCATCTACCTGTCCGTCCAGTTCGACCTGGTGGGCAAGAGCGGCCTGAAGACGAATGACGACATCCGCAAGCTCCTCCTGGAGAAGGCGGGCCTCGCGGTGGTGCCCTTCCAGGCGTTCGGCCTGAAGGAGGACACCGGCTGGTTCCGCCTGTCCGTGGGCGCCACGTCCGTGGCGGAAATCGAGGACGTGCTGCCCCGCGTGGAGGCCACCCTGCGCGAGGCGCTCGGCGCGAAGTAGTCGAGCCGGCTCGAAGCCCGGGCCCACGTCCCCCTGGACGCGGATGTGGGCCCGGGAATACACGGAAAGGACCGGAGTTCAGCCAGGGACGCGCCCGGCTGACGCATCCGTTGTCGCCGGTCCCCACCCGAGACGCGCGCGCCTTCGTGCCCATGCTCAAGCGATTCGTGGATGTCCGTGACGAGGAGGTCGGCGCCGTCCTCGGGTCCTTCGTCTATTTCTTCACGCTGATGTGCGGCTACGCCATCCTGCGCCCCATCCGCAACGAGATGGGGACGGCGGGCAGCGTGAAGGGGTTGCCGTGGCTGTTCACGGCGACGTTCCTGGTGATGCTGCTGGCGGTGCCCGCGTTCTCCGCGCTGGTGGCGCGCTGGCCCCGGCGCGTGGTGCTGCCGCGCATCTACCGCTTCTTCCTGGTGTCGCTGCTGGTCTTCTTCGCGCTCCTGAAGCTGGAGGTGGCGAAGGAGCCGGTGGCGCGCGTCTTCTACATCTGGCTGAGCGTCTACAACCTGTTCGTGGTCTCCATCTTCTGGAGCTTCATGGCGGACGTCTTCGCCAGCGAGCAGGGCAAGCGGCTGTTCGGCTTCATCGCCGCGGGTGGCACCACGGGCATGCTGGTGGGGCCCTTCCTGGTGGGGCGGCTGGCGGAGCCGGTGGGGCCGGTGAACCTCATCCTCATCTCCGCGGTGCTGCTGGAGGTGAGCGCGCAGTGCGTGCGGTGGCTGAGTCGCTGGGCGCGTGACGTGCAGCATCAGCCGCCCTCGGCCGAGGGGCCCGTGGGAGGCGGGGTGCTCGCGGGGCTGAATCTGCTGGTGGCGTCGCCGATGTTGTTGGCGCTGGGGCTCCAGGTGCTGCTGTACGCGGCCACGTCCACGTTCCTGTACTTCCAGGAGGTGCAGCTGGTGGCGCAGGTGGGCAAGGACGCGGCGTCGCGGACGGCCCTCTTCGGGGACATCGACTTCTATGTGCAGTTGTTGACGTTGGCGCTGCAGACGCTCGTCACCGGGCGCATCATCTCGCGCCTGGGGTTGGGGGCGGCGCTGGCGGTGGCGCCGGTGGTGACGGGGCTGGGCTTCCTGGGGCTGGCGGCGGTGCCGGTGCTGGGGGTGCTGGTGGCGTTCAAGGCGCTGCGCGGGGCGAGCCACTACGCGCTGGAGCGGCCGTCGCGCGAAATCCTCTTCACCACGGTGGACCGCGAAGCGCGCTACAAGTCCAAGAGCTTCATCGACACGGTGGTGTACCGGGGCAGCGACACGGTGAGCGCGTGGTTGCAGGGTGGGCTCACCGCGCTGGGGTTGGGGATGACGGGGCTGTCGTTGGCGGCGGTGCCGTTGGCGGGGCTGTGGTGGGGGGTGTCGTTGTACCTGTCGCGGGAGCAGCGGCGGCTGTCTCGCGAGGGTGGGGATGAGCTGGCGCCCGCGGCGCCGGACAATGCCGCCGCCCGTTGAGCAATCTTCCTCGCAGTGCTTCCTCGTGGCAGGAGACGACACGCTATGAAGCTGTCTCGCAGGGATGTGATTCAGGGTGCCGTGGTCGCGGGCTCGTTGTTCGCCATGGGCTGTGCGTCCTCGAAGGGCGCGTCGGGTGGTGGCACGGCGGAGCCTGGGACGCAGGGTCAGGGGAGTGAAGGGACGAAGGCGGGCAGGTCCCTGAGCATCCTCATCCTGGGCGGCACGAAGTTCCTGGGCCCGGCGCTGGTGGAGTCCGCGCAGGCCCGGGGGCACACCGTCACGCTGTTCAACCGCGGCAAGACGAACCCGGGCCTCTTCCCCAACGTGGAGAAGCTGCAGGGAGACCGCGACCCGAACAAGGGCGAGGGGCTCAAGGCGCTCCAGGGCCGCAAGTGGGACGCGGTGGTGGACACGTCGGGCTATGTGCCGCGCATCGTGAAGGCGTCCGCGGAGCTGCTCGCGCCCAACGTGGGGCACTACACCTTCGTGTCCAGCATCTCCGTCTACAAGGACGCGTCGAAGCCGGGCCTCACGGAGACGGCGGCGGTGGCCACGGTGGACGAGCCGAACTCGGAGGACGTGAACAAGTACTACGGCGGCCTGAAGGCGCTGTGCGAGAAGGCGGCGGAGACGGCGATGCCGGGCCGCGTGTTCAACGTGCGCCCGGGGCTCATCGTGGGGCCGGACGACCCGACGGACCGCTTCACGTACTGGCCGGTGCGCGTGGCCCAGGGCGGCGAGGTGCTCGCGCCGGGCACGGGGCATGACCCCACGCAGTTCATCGACGTGAGGGATTTGGCCGCGTTCATCATCCTGGGCGTGGAGAAGAACCTGGCGGGGCCCTACACGGCGACGGGGCCGGAGAAGCCGCTGTTGATGCGGGACTTCCTGGAGCGCAGCAAGAAGGCGCTGCGCAGTGACGCGACGTTCATCTGGGCGCATCCGTCCTTCCTGGCGAAGCACAAGGTGGAGGCCTTCGGGGACATGCCGGTGTGGGTGACGCCGACGGGCGAGGAGGCGGGCCTGCTCCGGGTGAACATCGACAAGGCGCTGGCGGCGGGGCTCACGTTCCGGCCGCTGGAGGAGACGGTGCGCGACACGGTGGCGTGGTTCAAGTCGGAGCCGCCCGAGCGTCAGGCGAAGCTGAAGGCGGGCATCGCTCCGGCGCGCGAGAAGGAGGTGCTCGCGGCGTGGCACCAGGAGCACGACCAGGGCACCGCGACTCCCACGCGCTAGGCGCGGATGACGGTGACCTGACGTCCCGAGGGCGTCCAGGCCTGTTCGGCCCGGGTGCGCTCGGCGATGGGCGGCTGGTTCGAGCGACGGTCGAAGAGCATCAGCCAGCCGCTGTCCAGACCCAGGCCCTGGAGATAGCCGTCGAGCTGCTCCAGGCCGTCGTTCAGCGGGTCCGACTCCCTGTCGCGCCAGACCTTGATTTCGATGGCGAGCGTGTCCGGTCCATGGCGCACGCACAGGTCCATGCGGCCCCGGCCGACGGCGTACTCGCGCTCGATGGTGCCGCCTCCGTTGACCACGCGGTGGAGGAAGGCCATGAGCACCAGATGCGGCGCCACCTCGTGGTACGGCGCCGTGGCGAGCAGCGGCTCGCCGTGCTGACGCCAGAAGGAGAGGAACGCCTCTCGCAACTGTTCGAGGTCCATTCGCCCGTCGGCACGCAGCCACGATGGGTGGATGGAGGGAAGCGCCGCTCGTGACGGGAAGGCCAGCTCCCGGACGATGATCTCCCGATAGATGGGGTTGACGACCTCCAGGCCTCCTTCTGGTTTGAACCGGACGAGGCCCAGGTCGACCGCGAAGCGAACGTCATCCGGAGGCAACGGAGGCGGAATGTCGCCGGAGAGCATCGGCTCGAGGATGGCTTGGATGCGAGGCTCGCGAAGACGGGCCGCGAGGCTGTCCAGGTGGGTCTCCTGGCGATAGATGAGAGTCGCCTTGGCGCGCTCGATGTCCTGACGGCGCACGGGCTGGCTCACGTCAGTGACCAGCTCCTCCACGGCCACCTTGGCCAGCGCGTTGACGAGCCAGGGCTGTCCCTGGGTGAGTTCGAAGGCGAGTGAGATGGCCTCGGACTCGAAGCCTTGTCCCGTGTCGGCGGTGTGCTGGGCGTAGAGCTCTGCGACCTCCTCCTCCGTGAAGTCGCGCACCGTCAGCGAGCGCACCTTGATGTTGAAGGGGCTGGAGGTTCCCAACCGGCTCGAGTCCCCCGAGGCCACGTTGTAGTCGCGGACGTCCCTCAAGCCGATGAGCGCCATCGACGAGGGGAAGTGCAGGGGGCGGTTGCGATAGCCGTCCCGGAGCTGGCGCAGCACGGAGACGAGGACTTCGTTCTTCAGTGCATCGACCTCGTCCAGGAAGACGACGAGCGGCTTGCCCGTGGCCTCGGACCAGGCCGAGAGCGCGGAGGCGATGCGGTATCCAGGAGGCGCGTCCGGGAACTCCGGGGGCTGATGCGTGGCGGGCAGTTGTGCTCGCGCTGCGGACCGCCAGCTCGAGAGGATGGCATCCGCGGCGGCGCCGGTGTCGTCGGGAAACCCCGCGCCCACCTCCATGCTGACGAGGGCCGCCACGTAGCGTCCCTCCTGCGAGAGCTCGCGAGCGAAGGACAGCAGTGCCGTCGTCTTGCCCACCTGCCGAGGTGCGTGGACGACGAAGTAGCCCTGCTGCTCGACGAGCCGCCGGACCTCGGGCAGCCGGCGCATGGCCGGCAGCATGTAGTGGTGGTCCGGATTGCACGGACCGGCGGTGTTGAACCAACGGGGCATGCCTGGAAGGTACTTGCGTCTCCTTCCTGGGCAAAGGCCCATGGACCCGAGGGTGTCCGGACCTGTTCGGCCCGGATGCTCAGAGTCGCCCGAGGATCTCCGCCTTCTTGCGCTCGAAGTCGTCCATCGTGATGAGCCCCTCGCCCAGCATCCGCTGCAGGTCCGCGAGGGACTTCACCGGGTCCTTCGGAGCGCTGACAGGTTTGCCCGCCAGGAGCGCGGCGAGCTGGCTCAGGTCCTGCTCGACGACGGGCCCGACGACGGCGACCCGCTGGGGGTCATCGGGGTCGACCTTGACGTTGAGCTCCAGGCCCGGCGTGAACACTCGCACGTTCCAGTCGTGGTAGCGGTCCAGCACCCAGACCTCGTAGCTCGGGCGGTCCGGCAAGGTGACTTCGAGCAGATGGTTGTAGCGGGCGCGCTTCTGGTTGCTCATCGCCGTGCGCTCGCTGCGCAGCAGGATGGCCCGGGCCGGCAGCCCCTGCTCACGCACCTTCCGGTGCTTGAGCCACGTCCCGAGGATGCGGACGGTGAGCCAAACGCCGACGCCGGTGCCTATCAGGATGAGCAGGGGAACCAGGAACCGGGCTGCGGACAAGGGCGTTTCGGCGTTCATCTTGCTCTCTCGACGGTGACGGCACGGCCCCGACCGCGGCCGCGTCCAGCGACTCTAGACGCACGGCCTCCGGCTCGAAACCCGTCATGTCCGCACGACATGACATGATGTCGCGGAATGCGGGGCCGATTCCCGGACGCAGCGGCTCCGACAACCGAAGAGGACTCACGATGATGTCTCGCCTGTCCTGGTGCTCGCCCCGGCGGCAGGGTGCCGTCGCGCTGCTCGCCCTGTCGCTCGTGGCCTGTGGTGGCAAGGAGGTCCGTCCGGAGGGCAACGCGGGGACTCCGGACGCGGGCCCCGGTCAGGCACATCCCTGCGTCCCGGTGAGCCTGGAGCGCGACGTGGACCTGGAGGGCTTCCACACGGACCGCTACACGTGGCGCGACGGCGACTGCGCGCCCCGCTCGGCCTTCCTCGTGCGCAACGACGCCCAGGACCCCGCGGGCTGGCACGGCGGCTACCTCCGCCGCTACGTCTACGAGGCCCACGGCGCCGCGCGTACCTGCGACGGCGCCACCAACGAGGTCCCCGGCTGGGGCATGGTGACCTGCCACGTGCGCGCCGGCGCCGACTGGGGCAACTGGACCGAGAAGGTGACGGGCACGGGCCGCACCCTCTTCGAGGGACGCCACCACGCACTGCACGAGTTCCGCTGGCCACTGCCGCTCGATGGCCACATCGTCGACGTCACCGTCCACTACCTCTTCGCCACCGGACGCGACCACCCGCTCTACGCCATCACCCACGATGTCTCGCGCGTCGCGCCCGACGCGCTGGAGGCGGACGTGCGCTCGCCCTATGGCGACCTGCTCTTCGACGGCAACGCGAACGCCGAAATCGCCGGGCTGGGCTGGGGAGACCGCTACCGCTTCCGCACGCTCGCCTCGCCGGTGACGATGGCCAGCGGCTGGGACTACCGCGAGCCCAACGTCGTCCCCTTCACCCGCATGTGGACCACCACCCCGGACGCGGAGATGGGCGTGGTGCAGACGCAGACCTGGCAGCAGAAGCCCGCGGGCGGCTACTGGCTCTACTCGAGCTGGGGCCAGCGCAACGAGCGCGGCCCGCTGCCGGACGACTGGAACTGGACCTTCCAGCTCAACCAGTACCAGCTCCCCTCCACCACGCGCTCCCACCGCATGGCATGGGGCAGCAACTACGGCGCGCTCGGCCGGCGCCAGTACGCGCGCTACGGCGACGACGGCATGCTCTCCGGCCACCCCTACCAGAGCTACTCGGTCTTCATGGTGCTGGGCACGCACACGGAAGACTCCGTGCTCCGCCGCGTCTCGGAGGTCGAGTCCTGGCAGCGCGTGCGCCTCACCGCCACCCGGGGCACCGTGGTGACGCAAGGGCCCGGCGGCGTGGGCCGCACCGACTCCGTGCCCTTCGACGTGCCCGGCTACAACCCCGTCTACGCGACGTGGGAGGCCCGCGCCGCGGACAACCGCGCCGAGCTGCGCTTCGACACCGGCACCCAACCGCTCGAGCACCCCGTGCTGGTGCTGCGCGGCTACACCGCTACGACGCCCCCTTCGCGCGTGCTCCTGGACGAGCGGGTGCTCACCGCGGACGCGGACTACTTCGCCTCCGTCGACGACGCGGGCGACGCGCTGTGGCTCACCCTCCACCGCACCCTCACCGGCACCGCGACGCTGCGCCTGGAGTGACGTACCCTGGAAAAGCAACGGGGGATGCTCCGGTGTACGCGGAGCACCCCCCGGATGAATGACCCTGACTCGGAGTCCGCTCTCCCCCTCTGGCGAGCGTCACTCCTCCGGGTCCCCTGCCACGGATGACGCCGCCCCCGCGACGCCACCCTCCTACCCGCCCTGAGTGTCCGGAGGGCCTTGGACCCCTCCAGCGAAGACCTCGACTGCGACTCGAGCGCTCCCCCCGGTGCGCTCGCCGACGGCCGGACCCTCGGGTGCCCCAAGCACCCGGTGTCTCAGCTACCGGCTTCAGGGCCAGGACCGCGCCGGCTGCGAGATGGCTCGCATCCGCGCCAGCGTCTGGGCCCAACCGGACGTCTGCGGGCGCATGGAAGCCACCCGCGTCACGTGCTCCATCTCCTGCCTCAACACCCCCAGCGCCTTCGACTTCGTCAGCGCCACGAGCTCCCTGCGCTTCGCCCCCGCGAAGACAGCCAGCTCCGGCACCGCGATGTCCCCCTCTCGTGCTTCGAGAGCGCTGGGGTGTCCCCCCTGGATGCGACCCCGGGCCCTGTGTGCCGCGGCCCCCCGTCCCCTGTCCGTACGCTTCACACCGCCTGGCCCGCTGTTTCCCCCCGGAACCCGCTGGCCCGACTCATGCGCGACGTGCGACATTCGCCTCTCCCTTCGCACCCACTGATGACCGCCGTCCCCCCGGCCACACGCGCCGTGGCGTGTGTCGACCAGGGCATACTGGCTCAGTCCGTGGAACGAGTTTTCCGCGCTAGCGCCAAATGCTTGCGCGAACGCGCCAGCTTGTCGGCAGGGCTGGCGGCGGGACGAACGTGGCGGGTTCCACCCGGAGTGGAGGGAGACCTGGGAGGTGGGTGGTGGAGTGAGAGGGTCCGCCTCGACTGGCGGAGGGGCGAGCGGGCGTCGTGGGTAGGGACAGTGAGGGGCTGGCCATGTCAGCCTGACGCGGTAGGGAAGACGGTTGCGACGTGTGCCTGGGGCGGATGTCCCGGGTATTGGGCGGCGGGAGGGGACAGGTTTCATGAGGTGGGAAGCGATGGGCCAGGTGCCCGGCGAGGACAGGCGAGGTGGGGAGGGCGCGGCGGCGCGGGGCGCGGGGCGCTCGTCGTTGCTGGCGGTGTTGGCGGAGAAGCCAGCCGTGGCGCGGGACATCGCGCGGGTGTTGGGCGCGCAGGAGCGGGGTGACGGCTTCCTGCGTGGCAACGGCTACGTGGTGACGTGGGCCATCGGCCACCTGGTGGGCCTGGCGCAGCCGCACGAGATAAGGCCGGACTGGAAGAAGTGGAGCCGCGCGCTCCTGCCGATGCTGCCGGAGGGCTGGCCCCTGGTGGTCTCCGAGCAGACGCGCTCGCAGTTCGACGTGGTGCGCCGGGTGCTGACCTCGCCGGAGGTGGGCGCGGTGGTGTGCGCCACGGACGCGGGCCGCGAGGGCGAGCTCATCTTCCGCTACATCTACGAGGCGGCGGGGTGTCGCAAGCCGGTGCGGCGGCTGTGGGTGTCGTCGCTCACGGAGCGGGCCATCCGGGACGGCTTCCAGAAGCTGAAGGACGGGCGGGAGTACGAGCCGCTCGCGGCGGCGGCGATGGGGCGCAGCCGGGCGGACTGGTTGGTGGGGATGAACCTGTCGCGCCTGTACA
This sequence comes from Myxococcus sp. MISCRS1, assembly GCF_026626605.1. Classification (NCBI taxonomy): domain Bacteria; kingdom Pseudomonadati; phylum Myxococcota; class Myxococcia; order Myxococcales; family Myxococcaceae; genus Myxococcus; species Myxococcus sp. MISCRS1. The sequence continues at coordinate 4,675,921 of NZ_JAPNKB010000001.1, read as the reverse complement.
CGCTGGCGCATGGCGGGCAGGGGGAGATGTTGAGCGTGGGGCGGGTGCAGACGCCCACGCTGGCCATGGTGGTGGAGCGGGAGTGGGCCATCCGCAACTTCGTGCCCCGCGACTACCTGGAGGTGGTGGCCACCTTCGCGCCCCGGAGCAAGGACGTGGCGCCGGGCGCGCGGTACGACGGGACGTGGTTCCGCTCGGGGCCGGATGGCAAGCCGGTGATTCCTCCGGGGATGGAGGGCGTGCGCGAGGCGCGCCGGCTGGACGCGGACGGGGTGGAGGCCCAGGCCATCATCGACCGCGTGAAGCGGGGGCAGGCGACCATCGAATCGCTGGAGGCGGAGGAGAAGAAGATGGCGCCTCCGCTGCTCTACGACTTGACGGAGCTGCAGCGCCACGCGAACCGGCTGTATGGCTTCAGCGCGCAGCGCACGTTGGAGGTGGCGCAGGCGCTCTACGAGAAGCACAAGCTCTTGAGCTATCCGCGCACGTCGAGCCGGCACCTGTCGCAGACGGTGGCGGACACGCTGCCGGAGGTGGTGGGCACGGTGCGCGGGCCCTACGAGGAGGACCTGGCGCCGGGCACGGGCGTGCGTCCGCTGGGTCGGCGCTACGTGGATGATGGGAAGGTGACGGACCACCACGCCATCATCCCCACGCCCACGTCGCCGCACGGGCTGCGCCTGTCCTCGGACGAGCAGCGCATCTACGACCTGGTGTGCCGGCGCCTGTTGCAGGCGTGGCACGAGGACCATGTGTGGCGCGTCACCACGGTGGTGACGGCGGTGACGTCGCCCGGGCCGAAGAGCGCGGTGCCGGTGGTGGACCGCTTCCAGAGCACGGGCACGCAGGTGGAGCGCATCGGCTGGAAGGTGCTGGACATCGGCGGGGGCAAGAAGGCGCCGAAGCCGAAGTCGGACGCGCGCAAGGGGGACGAGGAGGCGGAGCCGGAGGATGACTCGCAGTCGTTGCCCTCGGGGCTGGCGCGGGGGCAGCCGCAGACGGTGGAGGACGTGGAGGCGGTGAAGAAGCGCACGCGTCCGCCGCCGCGCTTCACGGACGCGACGTTGCTGACGGCGATGGAGACGGCGGGTCGGCTGCTGGACGAGAAGGAGCTGGCGGAGGCGATGCGCGAGACGGGGCTGGGGACGCCCGCCACGCGCGCGGCCATCATCGAGGTGCTGCTGGACCGCGAGTACCTGGTCCGCAAGGGCAAGGTGCTGGAGGCGACGGAGAAGGGGCTGAACCTCATCCACGTGGTGCACCCGGACGTGAAGACGCCGGCGATGACGGGCCAGTGGGAAGCGTGGCTCCAGCGCATCGAGCGGGGCGAAGGGCAGCTCGACGAGTTCATCCGGGGCATCGAGAAGTACGTCATCGAGGTGGTGGGGCAGGGGCCCTCGGGGCCGGTGCGCGCCGGTGTCCCGGGTGGGCGCGGTGGGCCGGTGGCTCACGAGGGTGGGGTTGGAGGGTGGGGCGGCGCGATGGGGACGGAGCATCGTGCGGAGACCTCGTTCTCACAGGGCACCTCGGACGCGCCCGGTGGCGCACGACGTACCTCGACGGACTCGTTCACTGGCGCATCGAGGGATGAGGCCTCACGTGGAGGCGACTTCGCGACGGCAGGCCGTGGCTCTCCGCGCAACGCTTCGCTTGGAACTCCCGCCTCGTTCGGCGGTGGCTCCTCGGAGCTGGAGCCTGCTCCTCGCACGGCGCGAGGCACTTCGCCCGGTGGTGCCGCCGACGGTGGAGGGGCCTGGCGCGCGGAGGCCTCAGCCGGCTCGCGCTCCTCACAAAGTGCAGGGTTCTCGGAAGCAGCCGTGGTGTCGGCGCCTCGTCGGACGAGCGCTCAGGGCGCGTTCAACACGGGCGTGTCTCGTGGGCCGGGCTCCTCACGGGGCGGTGTCTCCGTGTCGACGGGGGGGCGCCCGGAGCGTGTCCCTCGCGCTCCCACGCCTCCGGACCGGCTCCGACCGCTCCTGAAGGAGGCCTTCGGCTTCTCCGACTTCCGTCCGTACCAGGAGGCCGTGTGCCGCGCGGCCACGGCGGGCGAGGACCTGCTGCTCGTCATGCCCACGGGCGCGGGCAAGTCGCTCTGCTATCAGCTCCCGGGTCTGGCGCGGGCGGGGACGACCATCGTCGTCAGTCCGCTCATCGCGTTGATGGAGGACCAGGTGCTGCGGCTCCAGTCGCTCGGCTTCGCGGCGGACCGCATCCACTCCGGCCGGGACCGCGCCACCTCGCGACAGGTGTGCTTCGACTACCTGGAGGGGAAGCTCGACTTCCTGTTCATCGCGCCGGAGCGACTCGGCGTGCCGGGCTTCGTGGAGTTCCTCGCGCGGCGCCCTCCCACGCTCATCGCCATCGACGAGGCGCACTGCATCTCGCAGTGGGGCCACGACTTCCGTCCCGACTACCGCCTGCTCGGCGCGCGGCTGCCCCTGCTGCGTCCCGCGCCCGTGGTGGCCCTGACCGCCACCGCCACGCCGGACGTGCAGCGGGACATCGTGCAGCAGCTCGGCCTGCTGGGCGCGGGAGGCAAGGCGCGCACCTTCATCCACGGCTTCCGCCGCACCAACATCGCCATCGAGGTGCGCGAGCTGAACCCCGGCGCTCGCGGAGACGCCATCCACGGGCTGCTCCAGGACGAGGAGAACCGGCCCGCCATCGTCTACGCGGCCACGCGCAAGCACGCCGAGCAGCTCGCGGAGTTGCTCGCGGGCGACTTCCCTTCGGCCGCGTACCACGCGGGCCTGCCGCCGGGAGACCGCGACAAGGTCCAGGCGGAGTTCCTCGGGGGCTCGCTGGAGGTCATCGTCGCCACCACGGCCTTCGGCATGGGCATCGACAAGCCGGATGTCCGCACCGTCATCCACGCCGCGCTGCCGGCCAGCCTGGAGGGGTACTACCAGGAGCTGGGGCGCGCGGGCCGTGACGGGAAGCCGTCTCGCGCCGTGCTGCTGCACTCGTACATCGACCGGCGCACGCACGAGTTCTTCCACAAGCGCGACTACCCCGAGGCGTACGTCCTGGAGCGCCTGTTCCAGTCCACGGCGCTGGAGCCCGAGCCGAAGCCGTCGCTCCAGGGCCGCGTGCGCACGGACCCGGAGGTGTTCGACAAGGCGCTCGAACAGCTCTGGATTCACGGCGGCGTGGTGATGACACCCGACGAGACGGTGCGGCGCGGACGTCCCAACTGGTCCGCGGCGTACAACGCCCAGCGTGAGCGCAAGCTCCTGCACCTGGAGCAGATGGGGCGCTACGCGGAGGCCCATGGCTGCCGGATGAAGCAGCTGGTCTCTCACTTCGGTGACACCCAGGACTCCGGTGAGGCGTGCGGCCTGTGTGACGTGTGCTCGCCCGAGTCGTGCGCCACGCTGCGCTTCGCCGAGCCGTCGGCGTCCGAGCGCCACTGGCTCGAGCGCATCCTGGAGTCCCTCCAGGAGCGGGATGGACAGGCCACCGGGCGACTCCACCGCGAGCTGTTCGGGGATGCGCTGCCCCGGCGTGACTTCGAGCGACTGGTGGGAGGGCTGGTGCGTGCGGGGCTGACGCGGCTGGAGGTCGACTCGTTCGACAAGGACGGCCAGGTCATCTCCTTCCAGCGCCTGTCGCTGACGGACGAGGGCCGCCGCACGCGCGTGGTGGACCCGCAGCAGGTCTTCCTGCCGCTGGCGCTGGAGAAGGCGTCCAAGAAGAAGCGCGGGAAGACGACCAGACGCGCGACGAAGAAACGCGCGGGCTCCAGTCGGAGCGAGGCCGGCGGCCGACAGTGGCGGGCCTCCTCTCCCTCGGACGACTTCGAGCAGCGCTCCTCATGGAATGCGTCCAGGACCGCGCTGTCTCCCGAGTCTCGCATCCCCGTGGGGCGAGGCACCCCCGAGGAGCCCGTGTCGCGGGGGGCTCGCTCCTCGCGGAGCCGTGGGGTGACGCAGGAGGAGGCCCCCGCGGGGCTCGTGGATGCGCTGAAGGCGTGGCGGCTCGCCGAGGCGCGCAAGCGCAAGGTGCCCGCGTTCCGCATCCTCACGGACCGGGTGCTGGGCGCCATCGCCGCCGCGCGGCCGGAGAACGGCGCCGCGCTGATGGCCGTCCACGGCGTGGGGCCCGCGCTCACCGAGCGCTACGGCTCCCAGATTCTCTCGCTCGTGGCTCGCAAGCGCTGAGGGACGCCCACGCTCGGAGCGGGGCTCGCGCCTGGGTGCCTGCTCCAAGCGCCGCGCCCCTCCCGAGCCATGTCTCGAACCGGGAGGCCCTGGTGTCTCCACTCGCGAACATCGTCGACGTGGACGCGGGTGGCTGCCTCCTCTCACGCGAGGGCGGTCGACCCGTCCGCCCGCGCCGTGCACTTGTCACCCGTGACGGTGTGTCCCTCGCGCGCGGCGACCCCTCGCGAGGCTCCATCGCGCCGTGTCCGTGCCGTTCCGGCTCCGCGGGAGGGCGTGCCCGACGCCGTGCCCGGGGAAAACATCTTCCCTTCCACCGGGCCTCGGGCAGCCTGCCGGGCGTGCAGTCCTTTTCGCTGCACGCGGGGGCAGTGGGTCTCTCCCCCGTTGCGCGTCACCTTCCGGCCTGTGACCGCGATGGCGAGCAACCGCGCGGGCCTGAGGGGGGAGCGGAAGATGGAACTCGGATTCGAGACAATCGGAAACGCCACACTCATCTGCCACGACAACGGACCGGTGCTGGTGACCGACCCGTGGACTCACGGTGCCGCGTACTTCGGCAGCTGGACCCTGTCCCACGACATTCCCGAAGAGCAGCGCGACACCATCCAGCGCTGCCAGTACGCGTGGCTGTCCCACGGACACCCGGACCACCTGAGCCCCGAGTCCCTGGAGAAGCTGCGCGAATTGACCATCCTGGTCCCCAACCACTTCGGCGGCCGCATCCGCGATGACCTGCGCGAGCAGGGCTTCAACGTGCACGTGCTGGTGGACCGCGTGTGGACCCAACTGTCGCCGCGCATCCGCGTCATGTGCATCCCCGACATGAACCAGGACGCGGTGCTGCTCGTCGACGTGGGCGGACGGCTGCTCGTCAACCTCAACGACGCGGGAGACCGGGGCTGGGGCCGCTTCGTGCGCGGCCTGGTGCGCCGGTATGACCAGTCCTACCTCCTGGCCCTGTCCGGTTACGGCGACGCGGACATGATCAACTACTTCACCGAGGACGGGCAGCGAATCGCGCCCTACGCCGCGGCGAAGACGCCCGTGGGGCGCACATCGCCCGGCAGGCGGAGTTCTACGGCGCGCGCTACTTCGTGCCCTTCAGCTCCATGCACAAGTACCAGCGCGCCGACAGCATCTGGGCCTCCGAGTACACCACCACGCTGGAGGACTACTCGCGCGGCTTCGAGTCCCCGACGTGCTCGCTCCTGCCCGCCTTCGTCCAGGTGGACTTCGCCCAGGACGACGTGCGGCTCATCCGCCCCACCGAGCGCGCGCTGACGCCCGTGGACCCGACGGAGTTCGGGGACGACTGGGGCGAGATGCTCGAGGCCGACGAGTCCCGCATGCTGCGCGAGTACTTCGGCGCCATCGAGCACCTGGGCTCGGTGCTGGACTTCCTGCGCTTCCGCGTGGGCGGCCAGGACCACGTCATCGAGTTCCACCGCCGCCGCTTCCGCCGGGGCATCACCTTCGAGGCCCCGCGCCACTCGCTGATGACCGCGGTGCGCTACCGCGTCTTCGATGACCTGCTCATCGGCAACTTCATGAAGACGACGCTGCACGGCGACTTCGGCGAGGGCCGGCTCTACCCCGACTTCAGCCCCTACGTGGCCAAGTACGCGGACAACGGCAAGGCGCGCACGCGCAACGAGCTGCGCACGTACTTCTCCGAGTACCGCCGCAGGGACCCGGTGGGCTTCCTGCGCGGCCAGGTGGAGGCGCACTGCGTGCGGCCGCTCCAGACGCAGTCGGCGGAGCTGTTGCGCTCGTTCCTGCCGCCGGACTCGCAGGCCTTCCGCACCGCCAAGGAGGCCTTCTGGAAGGTGCGCCGCGTGCTGCTGTAGCGCGGCGCGCGTCGCTTCAGAGGTACGGGGACAACAGCCGCGCCAGCCCATCCCTCAACCGGATGGGCAGGGGCCGCGCGTCCACCTGCTCCCGGGTGAGGGGACGCGCGCGCGACAGCCGCTCGTCCACCACCGCATCCAGGCGCCGGGCCAGCCCGGCGTCGTAGCACTCCACGTTCAGCTCGAAGTTGAGCCGCAAGGAGCGCGGGTCCCAGTTCGCCGAGCCGATGAGGCCCCACTCGCCATCCACCACCATCAGCTTGGTGTGGTCGAAGGGGGGCTCGGTGAGGAACACCCGGCACCCGTCCGCCAGCACCTGCCAGAGCTGCGCGGTGCTCGCCCACTGCACCACCGGCAGGTTGCCCTTCCTGGGCAGCACCACGTCCACCCTCACCCCGCGCAGCGCCGCCACGTTGAGCGCGGTGATGAGCGACGCGTCCGGCAGGAAGTACGGTGTGACGATTCGCACCGACGCCCGCGCGGTGGACAGCGCCCCGAGCAGCACCGTGCGCAGCGTCTCGAAGTTCTCGTCCGGCCCGTCCGGCACCACCCGCGCGAGCACCGCCCCCGCCGACTGCTGCTCCGGGAACCACGCGTCCCCGCTCAGCCGCTCGCGCGTGGTGAACACCCAGTCCTCGGCGAAGGTCTCCTGCAGCTGCGCCACCACCGGGCCCTCCAGCTTGAAGTGCAAGTCCCTCGCGGCCTGCTCCCCCGGCCAGAAGTGCTCGCGGATGTTCATGCCCCCGGTGAAGCCCACCTGTCCGTCCACCACCAATATCTTGCGGTGGTTGCGCAGGTTCATGAACGGCAGCCGGTACGGCATCAGCGAGGGCAGGAAGCGCGCGGCCGTCACACCCTCACGCGACAGCCGCCCGAGAATCGTCGGCCACGTGTAGCGCGCGCCCACCGCGTCCACCAGCACCCGCACCTGCACCCCACGCCGCACCGCCTCACCCAGCGCCCCCGCGAAGTGCCGGCCCGCCACGTCGTTGTCGAAGATGTAGCTGCACAGCGAGATGGAGGTCCTCGCCCGGGCAATCGCCTCCAGCATGGCGGGGTACGCGTCCGTGCGGGACTCCAGCACCGTCACCTGGTTGCCCGGCAACAGCGGCCGGTGCAGCACCGCGTCCCCCAGCCGCGCCAGGGGCGCCAGGTGCGCGGCCTCCGGCTTCACCCGGGACACGCCCTCGGCCACCACCGCCTCCACGCCGCGGATGGGCGGGAACATCCCGTGCCCGCGCCGGGGCGTCAGCGAGCGCGCGCGCCGTCGAATCCGGTTGATGCCCAGCACCAGGTACAGCGCCGCGCCCAGCACCGGCACCAGCCACACCAGCCCCACCCAGCCCACCGCCGCGCGGACGTCCCGCTTGTGCAGCACCACGTGCGCGCTGGCCAGCACGCTCACCAGCACCGTCAGCCCCGCCGCCAGGTGCGGCCACACCGCCTCCAGCCAGGACAGCCACCACGCCATGTCGAACGGAAGAGGGCCCACGACGCCTTCGGCTATACACGACGCCACGGCGCGGCGCGCCGCGAGCTGTCCGCCGCGCCGCAGCTGCTTGACGCGCTCCGACGGTGATTGCATGGTGCGTGGCTGATTGCGCCCCCAAGCGTGTGCGGGGAAACCCTGACCCGGTTTCCGACAGCCCCTGGGCGACTGACTGATTCGCAGACAGAACCGTCTGATTCCCGAACAGTCCCGGCGCGAAACGAAAACCCTCACCGCCACGCCGACTTCCACCGGACTTTGTCAGGCCCATTTACAGTCGGTCTGTTTTGACCTGGAGTGCTGGCTATCCAGTTTGTGCTCGAAAAACAGTCTATCCAGCTATGTGGGCGTCGTTGGCCCGACAGTTGCTCAAGGCCGGGGCGCGCCGTTGCCGCGGCTGGTGGAGGGACCAGGTGGGGCGGCGCATCCCCCGCAGTCGTGTGTTTCCGAGGAAAGACCGATGCTCAAGTTCCGCTCCATGGCGCTGCTGGCTGGTGTGACGCTCCTGGGTTCCGCGTGTGGTCCCGAGAGCGCCGAGACGCTGGCGCCGAAGATGACGTGGGAGGAGTTCAAGGCGGGCGCCGTGCAGGATCCGGAAGGCAAGTGGATCTTCGACATGGACCAGGCCGTGGACAGCGAGGAGGAGCTGCGCGCCTACTACGACAACAACGTGGTCGCGGACCATGGCAAGACCCAGAACGGGCTGGCCGTGTACAACAGCGGCGGCACCGCGGCGGGCGACATCAAGTGGAGCTCCGCGCAGAAGGGCAACCTGACGTACTGCATCAGCAACACCTTCGGCACCACCAACAAGGCGAAGATGGTGACGGCGATGAACAGCGCGACGGCGGCCTGGGAGGCCACCGCCAGCGTGAACTTCACGCACAGCACCAGCTACGACGCCAGCTGCACCGCGTCCCAGACGGGCGTGCTCTTCGACGTGCGCCCGGTGAACTCCGGTGGCCAGTACCTGGCGCGCGCGTTCTTCCCGAACTCGGGCCGCTCGGGCCGCAACGTGCTCGTGGACAACACGGCCTTCGGCAGCATCGCGCCCTGGACGCTGGCGGGCATCCTGCGCCACGAGCTGGGCCACGTGCTGGGCTTCCGCCACGAGCACACGCGCGTCAACGGCTCCTGCTACGAGGACGCGAACTGGCGCGCGCTGACGTCCTACGACCGCTCCTCGGTCATGCACTACCCGCAGTGCAACGGCACCCAGACGGGCGACCTCATCCTCACCACCCTGGACAAGCAGGGCGCCCGCGCGCTGTACCCGTGATTCGCGCTTGAAGCACCGGCCGACCCCCATCCCCGTCGCGACGGCGGGGACGGGTGAAGGCCACAGGCCGGAAGGTTCCTTCTCCCGCGGAGGGGGGTGCCTTCCGGCCTTTCTGATATGGGCGCGGGGGGGCGCCCTCCCAGGCTCAGTCCATCTTGCGCGCGCCGGCCGTGGTGGCCTGGCCGAAGTAGATGAGCGTCTTGGTGTTGTCCTCGCTGCTCTCGATGTCGAGGCACTCCAGCTCGCCGCTCTCGCTCTCGTCCGCGTAGATGTGGTCCGGCTTCTGGATGCGGTGGGTGATTTCGCCGCCGGGGCCGCCGACGATGATTTCCACCACGCCCCGGTCGCTGCCCTTCTCCTCCAGGCTGATCTCCACCAACGGCAGCCCCGAGGCGAGCGGCTGGTCTCCCAGCTCCATCCCCTCCACCTCGATGCGGACGGGCTGCTCCTTCTCCATGTTGCTGAGCAGGGCCAGATAGTCCGCCCAGCCCTCCCGGGGAATCTCTCGCGTGTGGTCCGTGTGCGCCATGTGTGCGACCCTCCGGTGTTCGTGTTCCCGCTCAAACCGTAAGGTGCGTGCGGGCGGGATGGAGGCCGGACCCGGTTCCCCGCTCGGTGGGGGAGGGAGCGTCGGGCGCTATTCCGTGCAGGAGCGCACCCGGTCACCCTCCAGCACCAGCCGCACGGTGGAGGCCGCGTCCGGGCGGCCGAAGTGCTCGTAGGCCGCCTGCTCCAAGAGCGGCGCCAGCGTGGTGCGCAGGCCGCGCGCGCCCGTCTCGCGCTTGAGGGCGCCAGCCACCACGTGCTCGCGCACGGCCGGCTCCACGTGCAGGCGCAGGCCCTCCTGCTCGAACTCGCGCTCGTACGCGCGCAGCACGTTCTGCTGGAGGATGTCGCCCAGCGTGGCCGCGTCCAGCGGGGTGAAGGAGACCAGGCGGTTGAAGCGGCCGATGAGCTCCGGGATGAAGCCGTAGCGGGCGAAGGCGGTGGTCTGCTCCAGCTGCTCCTGGGTGACGGCGGTGGCGATGGACTCCTCGGGCTCGCGGCGGGGCTCGCGGCCGAAGCCGAGCCGCTCGGTGCGCGCCATGCCCTCCGCCGTCGCGCGCAGGCCGCTGAACGCGCCGCAGGCGATGAAGGTGACACACGCCATCTCCATGGAGTCCGGCGGCATCCGGCTGGTGAAGCCGAAGTCCGGCGGGAAGTCCGCGTGCGCCGCGGACAACAGATGCAAGAGGCTGCGCTGCACGCCGAAGCCGCTGACGTCCTTCGTCGTCTGTTGTCCGGCGAAGCGGCTGTCGGAGCGGCTGGTGGCGAGCTTGTCGAACTCGTCCATGCAGATGACGCCGCACGCGGCCCACTCGGTGTCGCGGTCGGCGGCCTCGTACAGGCGCGACAGCAGGGTGTTGACGTCGTCACCCACGTAGCCCGTCTCGGAGAACTGGGTGGCGTCCGCGAGCACCGTGGGCACCGCGAGGATTTCGCGGAAGAGCAGCTCCACGAGGAACGTCTTGCCGGAGCCGGTGGGCCCCAGGAACAGGCAGTTCTCCCGCAGGCCCGGCTCGGGGGCGAGCCCCTCCAGGTGGAGGCGGCGGATGCGGCGCAGGTGGCGGTAGGCGAGCACGGACGCGGCGCGGCGCGCCTCGGGCTGGCCGCGGTAGCCCAGGTCCGTGAGGCGCGCGTCGATTTCGCGCGGGGACAGGACCTCGATGGCGGCGACCCGCTCGACGACATCCTCGCCGCGGGGAGAGGGCCGGGGCTCCAGGCCATGGCGGACGACAGTCATCGAGGATGGCTCCGGGGGCGTCGGGCCGGAGGACCCCGGACCCGAGAGGCCGCATCATCCCGGCGCTCCGGGGTGTCCACAAGCAGCCCGGCGAGCTCGAGCCCCCTCCCGAGCGGCAGGGCCCGGCGCCCAGCCCCCGGGAGGGCGGACGGGCAGGTGCGCGCGGGCGCGGGGCGTCCGGCTGCATAGCGTGGGGGAATGAGCCTCCCATCCCTGTCCCTGCCCTCGCTCGTGCCCGTGACCCAGCCGCGCCGGTACGGGGAGTGGCGAGCGCTGTTCCGCACCCTCCCCACCCCCGCGCGCGACACGCTGCCGGGGCGCTACCGGGGAGAGCTGCTGGGGCCCGCCTGGTTCCAGGGCCTGGTGCGACAGGGGCTGGGGCTGCTGGGCTTGCGCGGCTGGTGGGGCAAGGACTTCGCGGCGGGAGGGCGCGACGGGGTGAACCTGGTGCGGCGCGAGGGGGGGCTTTCGCGCTCGGTGCCGCTGGTGCTGCGCGACGGCGTCTCTCGCGTGGACGGACGCGCCTCGCTCCAGGTGGAGTACCCGCGTGGGGCCGGCTGGCAGTGGCGTCCCTTCGTGGACGAGGTGCGCTGGCTGGAGGGGCACACGCTGCTGGCGATGACGCACCTGGAGCTGCCGCTGCTCCGCCACGTCATCATCCCCTTCCTCCTGCACCGCGAGCCCACGCTGCACTGAGGCGGACGAGCGGTGGCCCCGTGTCGGGCGGGAACGCCCACCCGTGAACATCCGCGGGGGACGGCTCGGACCTCCTCGCGCGCAAGTGCTCCCCAGGCAGGCCCGAGCGCATTACAGGGATGCCCCTCATGGGTGCTCTGTCGGAGAAGCGGAACGTGAAGCCGTCTCAAACCTCTTCGTTGGGTGCATGGGTGGAGGCGGGCCCCCGGGTGCGCTGGCGGGTCTGGGCTCCCAGTCACTCGCGGGTCGAGGTGGTCCTGTTCGACGCGAAGGGCGCGCCGGGTCGCGCGCTGCCCATGACGCCGGAGGCGGATGGCTGCTTCGGCGCGGTGCTGGAGGGGCAGGGCGCGGGCGTGCGCTACAAGCTGCGCGTGGACGGGGAGGGCCCCTTCCCGGACCCGTGGTCGCGCTCGCAGCCGGAGGGCGTGCATGGCCCGTCCGAGGTGGTGACGGCGGACTTCGCGTGGACGGACGCGGGCTGGGAGGGCGTGGAGCCCCGCTCGCTCGTCCTGTACGAGGTGCACGTGGGCACCGCCACGCCCGAGGGCACCTTCGAGGCGCTCATCCCCCGGCTGCCCGAACTCAAGCAGCTGGGCATCACCGCGCTGGAGCTGATGCCGGTGGCGAGCTTCCCCGGCCGTCACAACTGGGGCTACGACGGCGTGGACCTCTTCGCGCCGGCCCAGGTGTACGGGGGACCCCAGGGGCTGCGCCGCCTGGTGGACGCCGCGCACGCAGCGGGGCTCGCGGTGATGCTGGACGCCGTCTACAACCACTTCGGCCCGGACGGGAACTACCTGCGGGCCTTCTCGCCGCACTACTTCACCGGCCGCCACCACACGCCGTGGGGCGACGCGGTGAACTACGACGGCGAGCACAGCCGTTTGGTGCGGGAGATGGTGCTCGCCAACGTGGAGATGTGGATTCGCGACTACCACCTGGACGGCCTGCGGCTGGACGCGGCGCACGCCATCGTCGACGACGGCACGCCCCACCTGCTCACCGAAATCTCCGAGCGCGCCCGCGCCAGCGCTCCGGGCCGCCGCGTGGTGCTCATCGCCGAGGACGAGCGCAACGAGCGCAAGCTGATGCTGCCCGCATCCGAGGGCGGCCACGGCCTGGACGGCGTCTGGGCGGATGACTTCCATCACCAGATGCGCCGCGCCTTCGCGGGGGACTCGGAGAGCTACTACCAGGACTACACGGGCAGCGCGGAGGACCTGGCGCGCACGCTGGTGCGGGGCTGGTTCTACGAGGGCCAGCCGTCGAAGAACCTGGGCCACGCGCGCGGCACGAAGGCGGAGGGCCTGGAGCCGTGGCGCTTCGTGTACTGCATCCAGAACCATGACCAGGTGGGCAACCGCCCCCTGGGCGAGCGGCTGGGCCACGACGTGTCCCCGGCGGCCTTCCGCGCCATGAGCACGCTGCTGCTCGCGTCGCCGTACACGCCGCTGCTGTTCATGGGCCAGGAGTGGAACGCGAGCACGCCGTTCCTCTACTTCACGGACCACCACGCGGAGCTGGGGCGGCTCGTCACGGAGGGACGCCGTCGCGAGTTCGCCGGCTTCTCGCGCTTCGCGGGCGAGGAGGTCCCCGACCCGCAGGCCCAGGACACCTTCACGCGCTCCCGGCTCGACTGGAGCGAGGCCCAGCGGCCCGAGCACGCGGGCGTGCTGGCCCTGTACCGCGAGCTGCTCGCGCTGCGTGCCTCGGACCCCACGCTCACGGACGCGCGCCGGGGCACCTATGACGCTCGCGCGGTGGGCCCGGACGCGCTGGTGCTGGAGCGGCGCGGCGGAGGCCAGGTGCTCCAGGTGCTGGTGGCCCTGCGCGGCGAGGTGGAGCACGCGGTGCCCGCCGACGCCCAGGTGGTGCTGTGGAGCGACGCGCCGCGCTTCGGCGGGGACGTGTCGGCCTCGCCGCTCACCGGCGGCACGCTCCGGCTGCGCGGCCCCGGCGCCGTCGTCGTGCGATACGCGGATGCGAAGCGGGGCTGACCGCCCGTGAAGTCCCACGGGGGCACCGCGCGCTGACGCGGTGCTTCCTCGTGTGGGCGCCAGGGAAGCAGGTGACAGGCGCGCCGATGGGCCCCATCAGGGCGGCGCGTCATGGCCTTACGAGGGGCCTTGCCGGTGTCGACAGGGGGGCCCTCCCGTGCTCAGCATCGCGGCCATGAACGTCCTGAACGTCCAGACCGCCACCGAGTCCTCCGACCGCATCTGGGAGAAGGAGATCCTCCCGGCGCTCGAGCGCTACATCCGCATCCCGAACAAGTCGCCCGCCTTCGACCCGGACTGGGTGAAGGCCGGACACATGGAAGCCGCGGTGCAGCTCATCGTGGAGTGGTGCCGCGCGCAGGCCCCGCACCTGCCCGGCCTCACGCTGGAGGTCATCCGCCTCAAGAACGAGCAGGGCGCGGAGCGCACGCCGGTCATCTACATGGAGGTGCCGGGCACCAAGGGGGACGACACCGTCCTCATGTACGGCCACCTGGACAAGCAGCCGGAGATGACGGGCTGGCGCGAGGGCCTGACGCCGTGGACCCCCGTGCGCGAGGGCGACAAGCTCTACGGCCGAGGCGGCGCGGATGACGGCTACTCGGCGTTCGCGTCCCTGGCGGCGCTGCGCCTGTTGCGCGAGCAGGGCGTGGGCCACGCGCGCACGGTCATCCTCATCGAGGCGTGCGAGGAGAGCGGCAGCTACGACTTGCCGGCGTACATCGAGGCGCTGGCGCCGCGCATCGGCAAGCCGTCGCTGGTGGTGTGCCTGGACTCGGGCTGCGCCAACTACGACCAGCTCTGGATGACCACGTCGCTGCGCGGCATGGTGGCCGGCAACCTGCGCGTGGACGTGCTCACGGAAGGCGTGCACTCCGGTGACGCCAGCGGAATCGTGGCGTCGAGCTTCCGCGTGCTGCGCCAGGTGCTCTCGCGCGTGGAGGACGAGTCCACGGGCCGCGTGAAGGTGGACGGCCTGCACGTGGAGATTCCGAAGGAGCGCCGCGAGCAGGCGAGCGCCGCGGCGAAGGTGCTGGGCGAGGAGGTCTTCGGCAAGTTCCCCTGGGTGTCCGGCATGAAGCCCATGTCCGAGGACGGCGCGGAGCTGGTGCTCAACCGCACCTGGCGTCCGGCGCTGTCGGTGACGGGCGTGGACGGCCTGCCGCCCCTGCAGAGCGCGGGCAATGTGCTGCGGCCCTTCACCACGGTGAAGCTGTCCATGCGCATCCCCCCGCGCCTGGAGCCGAAGGCGGCGCAGAAGGCGCTCAAGGACGCGCTGGAGCAGGACCCGCCGTACCAGGCCAAGGTGTCCTTCGAGGGTGACAAGGCCAGCATCGGCTGGGACGCGCCGCCGCTGGCCAGCTGGCTGTCGCGCGCGGTGGAGTCCGCGTCCGGCACGTACTTCGGCCGGCCCGCCATGGCCATGGGCGAGGGCGGCACCATCCCCTTCATGGGCATGCTGGGCGAGCGCTTCCCGGAGGCGCAGTTCCTCATCACCGGCCTGCTGGGCCCGGGCAGCAACGCGCACGGCCCCAACGAGTTCCTGCACATCCCCACCGGCAAGAAGCTCACCTGCTGCGTGGCCAGCGTCATCGCGGACCACTTCCAGCGCTAGGCCCCGCCTCCGCCGGCGCGTGGCCCCCGCCGCTCCCCGCACCTGGGAGCGGCGGTGCGGGGCCCGCCTTTCGAAGCCCCGTCCCACGCCGACTCCAGGGCGCATCGATACATCCACCGAGACATCCGCCTCCGACCCGGGGGAGGGGCGTCGAGGTGTGTCTGTCTTCCAGCGCCCGTTCCACGAGACACGCGTGGATGCGTGGTTGCGAGGGATTGTCCCGAAGTCCTATCACCCGGCCCGCGCATCCAGATGGATTCACGGCGTTCGGGTCCGTGCTTCCCGACGAGCAGCGGTCTCGTCGGAGTCTGGTGGCGTGTGTCTTTTCACCCGAATGGACAGTCATCCAAGCAACGGAGCCAAGCGAATGAACGCCAGCAGGTCGCCCGTGGTCAGCACGAAGGAAGGGCAGGTGCAGGGTCTGGTGGAGGGCCCGGTCTTCGTCTTCAAGGGGATTCCCTACGCGCAGCCGCCGGTGGGCAACCTGCGCTGGAGGGCGCCGCAGCGGGCCCAGCCGTGGCGTCACATCCTGGATGCATCCGAGTACGGCCCGGCCTCCATGCAGTCGAGGCAGGCTTGCATCGAGTCCGGCGGCGGGGACCCCGGGGAGCCGGACGAGAACTGCCTGCACCTCAACGTCTGGACGCCGAAGCTGGACGCGGACGCGAAGCTGCCCGTGGTGGTGTGGCTCCACGGCGGCGCCTTCGTGCTCGGCGCCTCGCGCTTCGAGGCCTACGACGGCTCGCCGCTGGCGATGAAGAACGTGGTGGTCGTCACCCTCAACTACCGCCTGGGCCACCTGGGCTTCTTCGCGCACCCGAAGCTGCAGGAAGAGCAGCCGAACGGCCCCGCCAACTTCGGGCTCCTGGACCAGATGCTCGCGCTGGAGTGGGTGAAGGACAACATCGCCTTGTTCGGCGGGGACGCCGGCAATGTCACCCTCATGGGCGAGTCCGCGGGCGCCAAGAGCGTGCTGGCCCTCTACTGCTCACCGCTCATGCGCGGCCGGGACCTGTTCCACCGGGGCGTGGCCATGAGCTCGTATGTGCTCGCGGAGAAGCCCCTGGCGGACGCGAGATACTGCGGCGAGGCCACCGCCCAGCGGCTGGGCCTGGACTGGCACGAGGTCTCCATGGAGAAGCTGCGGGCCCTCCCCGCGGAGCGCTTCTGGCCGCTGCCGTCGGACGTGAACAACGCCCCCTGCCCCATCGCGGGGGACTCCGTGCTGCCCCTGGGCATCCGGGAGACCTTCCTGGCCGGGGAGCAGTTGGACCTGCCGCTCGTCATCGGCAACACCAGCGATGATTCCAGCGTGGTGGCCTCCTTCGGCATCGACCCGGGCACCATCCTGGAGAAGCTCGGCGGGCTCGCGGACACGGTTCGCGCGCTGTACGGAAAGCAGCTGGGGGACCGGGAGATTGGCCGGAGGATGTGTCGCGACTTCGTGTTCGCCGTGCTGCCGCGCTACCTGGCCACGCTCCACGCGTCCCGCGGCAACCCGGTGTGGCGCTACGCCTTCGACTACACCGCGGAGATGCTGCGCCCCCGCAGCCCGAACGGTGTGCCCCACGGCCAGGAGATTCCGTTCTTCCTCGGGACGACGGAGCTGGGCCCGCCGAACCAGGGGTTCATGAATGACAAGGACAGGGCCTGGGCCGGCCACATGCTCGACGCCATCGTCCGCTTCGCGCGCGACGAGAAGCCGGGGAGCGTGGGCGGCGTCGACTGGCACGAGCACACCCAGGAGGCGGACCGGCTGCTGCGGCTCGCGCCCACGGTGACGGTGGAGACGGACTTCGACAAGGCCATCCTCGACGTGGCCACGCTGTGCATCCCCCTCATCGATGCCTTCGCCAAGCCCAAGCCCCCGGCGATGCCTCGGGGGGCCGCGGGCGGCTCGAAGGGCGCCACCTCCACCGCCGCGAAGAGCAAGGGGCGGCCCCAGGCCACCCCTTGAGTTTCACGCGGGGATGAGGCGGGCCGTCAGCGGCCCGTCTTGATGCCCAGGTTGCCGCTCGGGGTGCCCCCGGGCGGCCGCTTCGTGGTGCCAGGGGACTTGCCGCCCTGGCGCCGCAGCTCCAGGCGCAGCTCGTCGTCCGCGGCGGAGACCTCGCGCGTCACCGGCTCGTAGCCCGCGAGCGCGAGCGTCACCGACACGATGGGCGCGCCCTTCTCCAGCGCCAGCTTCATGGGCGTCACGCCGCGCTCCTCGCCGGCGATGCTCACCGTGGCGCCGGGCGGCTCGGTGATGACGGGCAGCTCCACCGTCTTCACCGGCTCCACGGGCGGCGGCTTCGTGGGCTGCGCGGGCGGCTTCTCCGGCTCCACCACCACGGCCTGCACGGGCGGCTTCTCCGCCGGCGGGGTGACGCTCGCGGGGCCGCGCAGGAAGACGATGGCGGCGCCGGCCACCAGCAGGGCCGCGCTCACGACGATGACGGGCACCCACGGCAAGCGCCTGGGCTCCACCACGCGCTCCATGGGCGAGGTGCCCCGCGTGCGGTCCTGCACCACGGGCCCGCCCACCGCGGCGGCCACGGCCTGACGCGAGCGCGTGCCCGGCGTGACGTTGCGCTGCTGGCGCGAGGCCGACGTGCGCGCGCCCTGCGCGGAGGGGCCCACGCCGCTCAACGACGAGTTGGAGCGCGAGTCCAGGTCCGCGTCCTCGGCCAGCTGGTCCAGCTTCGCCGGGTCCGTCTCCGTGGAGATGCGCTCGTTGTAGAGCTCGCGCAGGTACGCGGACAGGTGCGCGCTGCTCGTGGGCAGCCGCAGGTTGAGCGCGTAGTCCTCCAGCGCCAGCCGGAACGCGCCGCAGTCCGGGTAGCGCTCCTCGGGCGTGGGCGCCAGGGCCTTGAGCACCACCTCATCCAGCCCCGGTGGCAGCTTGGGGTTCAGCTGCGAGGGCCTGGGCACCTGGCAGTCCTTCACCAGCCGCAGCGTCATCAGGTCGGAGTCGCCCTTGAACAGCCGCTTGCCGGTGAGCAGCTCCCACATCACCACGCCCAGGGCGAACAAGTCGCTGCGCGCGTCGATGGCCAGGCCGCTCGCCTGCTCCGGGGACATGTAGGGGTACTTCCCCTTCAGCACACCCGTGGCGGTGTTGGCGCTGCTGGTGGCCGCCTTGGCCACACCGAAGTCGATGACCTTCACCCCGCCGTCGAAGCCGACCAGGATGTTCTGCGGGGACACGTCGCGGTGCACCAGCCGCATGGGCCGGCCTTGTGGGTCTCTTGCCTGGTGCGCGTAGTGCAGCCCCGCGGCCGCGTCCGCGATGATGCGCAGGATGAGGCCCACCGACAGGGGCTTGCCCTGGGTCCGGGAGAACTTCTCCAGCCGCCGCACGTCGTCGCCCTGGACGTACTCCATGGCGAGACAGTGACGCCCTTCAATCTGCGTCAGGTCGAGGATGGTGATGAGGTTGGGGTGGGTGAGACGGGCCACCAGCCCGGCCTCGTCCAGGAACATGGACAAGAACTCATCGTCCTCCGCCAGGTGCGGGAGGATGAGCTTGAGGACCACCAGCCGCTCGAATCCCGTGCCGTGCTCACGGGCCAGGAACACCTGGCCCATTCCGCCCGACGCAATCTTCCGCAGCAACTCGTACTTACCGAATGGCACCGCCATGATGTGTCCGGGAGGATATCTCCCTTTCTCACCGTGCGGGAAATGGCCAGTCGTCTGTCACCCCACATTGACGGAATGGGGTGAAGGTCCGGGTGGGTCTCATGCCTTCATCCGGTAGCCCGAACGGAGCACGAAGTAAACGGCGGCGGTGGCCACCAGCGCGACGCCCGCGAGGATTCCGGCGCCCAGCGCGGGGGAGAACATGCTCTTGCCGAGCATGCCGTAGCGCAGCCCCTCCACCATGTAGACCATGGGGTTGAAGAGGCTGATGGTGCTCCAGGGCGCGGGCAATTCGCGCACCGAATAGAAGACGCCGCCCAGGAACGTGAGGGGCAACATCACGAAGGTGGGGAAGAAGTTGATCTGCTCGAACTTCTCCGCCCACACGGCAGCGAGCAGGCCCAGCACGCTGAAGACGTAGGAGGCGATGAGCAGGAAGTAGGCGGCCACCCACGCGTGCTCCAGGCTGAAGCCGGTGAACAGGCCGGCCACGGCCCAGGTGAGGCCACCGACGACGAGGCCGCGCACCATGGCGCCGCCGATGAAGCCCGCCATCAGCTCGCCGGGGCCCAGCGGGGCCACGAGCAGGTCCACCACGGTGCCCTGGATCTTCGTGATGAACAGCGACGAGGAGCTGTTGAGGAAGGCGTTGTTGGCGATGCCGAGGAAGACCAGGCCCGGCACGATGAAGTGCAGGTACGGCGAGCCCTCCACCTCGGCGACGCGGCCGGAGATGGAGTAGCCGAAGACGATGAAATACAGCGTGGTGCTGATGAGCGGAGAGAGGACCGTCTGCCCCGGCACGCGCATGAAGCGCCGGACCTCCTTCACGAACAGCGTCTGCATCCCGAGGACGTTCATGGTGGTGTCATGGCGGCGCGGCCCCGAGGCGTCGCCTTGGGAAGGCGCGTCCTCGTGGGCGGGCGCGAGAAAGGGGTGGGGTCAGGCGGCCTGGGGCGAGGGACGACCGCGGAGGACTTCCAGGAGGACATCCTCGAGGCGCGAGCGGCGCGTCTCCACGTCGGCGATGGGGAGCCCCTCCGCGTACAGCACGCGCAGCAAGTCCCCCGCGGGGGCCACGCCCTCGCGCTCGACGTAGGTGAGCGAACGGCCGTCCTCGGACAGGCGCGAGGTGAAGCGGCGCGCGGCCTCCGACAGGCTGGACTGCGGCTCGGTGAAGCTGACGACGACGCGCTTCTCGCCGAAGCGGCGCAAGAGCGTGGCCTTGTCCTCCACCATGAGCAGGCGGCCCTCGTTGATGATGCCCACGCGGTCGGCCAGCTCCTCCGCCTCCTCCAGGTAGTGGGTGGTGAGGACGATGGTGGTGCCCTCGGAGGCCAGCTTGCGCACGTACGTCCAGAGGTCGCGGCGCAGCTCCACGTCCACGCCCGCGGTGGGCTCGTCGAGGAACACCAGCCTGGGCTTGTGCACCAGGGCCTTGGCGATGAGCAGGCGGCGCTTCATGCCGCCGGACAAGGCGCGCGTGAGCGAGTCCTTCTTGCCTTGGAGGTTGAGCGCGGTGAGCACCTCGTCCACGCGGGCCTCGTCCTGCTTCTGGCCGTAGAAGCCCTGCTGGATGCGCAGGGACTCCGCCACGGTGAAGAACGGGTCGAAGTTGATCTCCTGCGGCACCAGGCCCACCTGGTAGCGCGGGCCCACGCTGTCCTGGTCCAGGTCCTGGCCGAAGACGCGGATGGTGCCGGCCGTCTTGCGGACCAGGCCGCACACGCTGCCGATCATCGTCGTCTTGCCGGCGCCGTTGGGGCCGAGCAGCGCGAAGATCTCCCCTGCCCGGATGGTGAGGTCCATCTGCTGCAAGGCGGTGAAGTCGCCGTAGCGCTTGGTGAGTCCCTGGAGCTCCAGGGCGGGGGTGGGGGTCGACATGGCGCCGCCTCGTGTAACACCTTCGATGGCGGGGCGCTTGGCTTGTGAGAGCCCGCATGCGCCCGGGGATGACGAGGTGTGTCGTGTCGACCCTCACCCCGCGAGGAGGCGGCGTGCCTTGCGCCCTCGGGAGAGGGACGGCGCGTCCGGGCGCCCTGTCACACCGTGCAGGGGAAGAAGACGTCCGTGGTGACGGAGGCGCCCGCGGAGTCCCAGACGATGTACTGGACGTGGGCCTGGAGGCCGGCGGTGCAGCGGCCGTTGGCGCGCGACAGCACGTCGCCCATGGGCAGCATGGTGAGGATGGTGGCGTTGCTGACGCCGACCCAGTTGAAGCCGTAGGGCGGGGTGCCGCCGCTGATGATGCCCTCGCACGTGAAGGTGGGGCGTCCGAAGCCCTGCATGTTGCAGGAATGGATGGTGCCGGTGAGCGTCGTCAAAGGCTGCTCGCCCTGGGTGGGGGCGGGCGTGTCCTGGGCGACCTCGGGGCCTTGGCAGGCACACAGGAGCAGGGGGACGGCGAACAGGGGAAGGCGGCGCATGGCGACCTCGGGGGTGCGAAGTGGGTCGTGGTGCCGGACGCGATGAGCCTGGGAGCCAAGCACGGCGGGGTGGAGAGGGGAAGGTGAGGCGGGCAGTGGACTTCCGCCGAGGGGCGGGACGCTCTCGCCTTGAGTGCGTTGTTCCACCCTGGTATCCGCGAGCCCCCACCCGCTCAGAGCAGGAAGCCCCAGATGGCCCAGAATTTCATCTTCACGATGCAGGACCTGCGCAAGGTCAAGAACGGCAAGGAGATCCTCAAGGGCATCTACCTGTCGTTCTTCCCCGGCGCGAAGATTGGCGTCATCGGTCCGAACGGCTCCGGCAAGTCGACGCTCCTGCGCATCATGGCGGGCGTGGACACGGAGTTCTTCGGCGTGGCCAAGCCGGACCCGGGCGCGAAGGTCGGCTACCTGGCACAGGAGCCGCAGCTGGACCCGTCGCTGGACGTGAAGGGCAACGTGGAGCTGGGCCTGAGGGAGATTCGCGCCTCGCTGGACCGCTTCAACGAGGTCAGCGCGAAGTTCGCCGAGCCCATGAGCGACGCGGAGATGGAGAAGCTCCTGGCCGAGCAGGGCCGGCTGCAGGACGCCATCGACGCGGTGAACGGCTGGGAGCTGGACCGCACCATCGAGATGGCCATGGACGCGCTGCGGCTGCCGCCGGGCGACGCGGACGTGACGAAGCTGTCCGGCGGTGAGAAGCGCCGCGTGGCGCTGTGCCGCATCCTGCTGGAGAAGCCGGACCTGCTCCTGCTCGACGAGCCCACCAACCACCTGGACGCGGAGAGCGTCGCGTGGCTGGAGCAGGCGCTCAAGGAGTACAAGGGCACCATCGTCTGCATCACCCACGACCGGTACTTCCTGGACAACGCGGCCGAGTGGATCCTGGAGCTGGACCGCGGCGAGGGGGTGCCCTGGAAGGGCAACTACTCCAGCTGGCTGGACCAGAAGCAGAAGCGGCTGGAGCTGGAGGAGAAGTCGGAGAGCCACCGCCAGAAGACGCTCAAGCGCGAGCTGGAGTGGGTGCGCCAGTCGCCCAAGGCCCGCCAGGCCAAGAGCAAGGCGCGCATCGCGGCGTACGAGGAGCTGCTCAACCAGGGCCAGGAGAAGCGCGACGCCACGGGCGAGGTCATCATCCCGCCCGCGCCCCGCCTGGGCGGGCTGGTGGTGGAGGCCAAGGGCCTGCGCAAGGCGTACGGCGACCGGCTGCTCATCGACGACCTGAGCTTCAAGCTGCCGCCGGGCGGCATCGTGGGCGTCATCGGCCCCAACGGCGCGGGCAAGACGACGTTGTTCCGGATGATGACGGGCACGGAGAAGCCCGACGCGGGCGAGCTGAAGATTGGCGAGACGGTGGTGATGGCCTACGTGGACCAGAGCCGCGACGCGCTCAACGGCGACAACAGCGTGTTCGACGAGGTCAGCGGCGGGCTGGACCACCTGGACCTGGGCCGCGCGGGCCAGGTGCCCAGCCGCGCGTACCTGGCGGGCTTCGCCTTCAAGGGCCAGGACCAGCAGAAGCGCGTGAAGGACCTGTCCGGCGGCGAGCGCAACCGCGTGCACCTGGCGAAGATGCTCAAGAGCGGCGGCAACCTGTTGCTGCTCGACGAGCCCACGAACGACCTGGACGTGGAGACGCTGCGCAGCCTGGAGGACGCGCTCTTGAGCTTCGCGGGCTGCGCGGTGGTCATCAGCCACGACCGCTGGTTCCTGGACCGCATCGCCACGCACATCCTCGCGTTCGAGGGGGACAGCAAGGCCTTCTTCTTCGAGGGCAACTTCGAGGACTACGAGGCGGACAAGAAGAAGCGCCTGGGCCCCGACGCCCTCAATCCGCACCGCATCCGCTACCGCCCCGTCTCCAAGTCCTGAGCGCCGGGCCGCGCGTGGGAAGGTCTCCCACTCTCTCCTGGTAGAGAGGGTGTGGAGACCTTTCCGTTCTTGATGTGGCTTCACGGGGGGTTCTAGCGTCCCGGCGCATGAACCTTCGACCCCGTGGGCTGTTGAGTGTGGTGGCTGTCGTGATGTTTGGACTGACGGCGTGCAACGCCGGGGACGTGAGCGAGGAGCAGGGCGCGCTCGAGTCCTCCGAGGCGGCGCTGTGCAGCGTGGAGCAGTCCTGTCCGAGCGGGATTCCGGTGACGTGCTCGTCGGCGGGCAGCACGTGCACCTCCAGCCCGGACAACGGCGGCTGGGTGGAGTGTGATGGCATTCGCACCTATTGCCCGCCCGCGTGTACGTGCGGGAGCACGCGCTACACGGCGACGCGCTCGGGTGAGGGCGCCACCTGCGGCGCGGCGATGAGCCAGGCGCGCACGCTGCTGACCTCCACGGTGGCGGCGAACTGCCCGGCGGGCGGCTGCAACATCTCCGACACCCTGGGCCAGTGCATCCCGCTGGGCCCCAACCGGACGGATGGCTTCCGCGCCAGCGTGACCCGGACCTACTCGTGCAAGGAGCCGGCGAACTGCCAGTAACCCCCGTGGCACCGCGACGGTCCCGGTTTGACTCATTCGTGACATTCATTGAGGTCGGAAACTTTGAATGTCGTGGGATTGAGTCGCCGGGACCTGTCGCTGGCTGTGGCGTCTTGAAGCGCCCGTGAGTGCTCGACGCTGATTTCAGTCAGACAGAACCTTTCGGCTGCTACTGCGTCACGTGCCTCGTCCGCCCGGGAAGTGTCGGCGTCCAGACAGACTCACTGTCGGCCAGAGCAGACACCCGACCCGCAAGTGATTGCAGGTGATTGGGTCAAAAAATAGTCGTGAGGCTGAAAATTGAGTGTGGCAATCAGGTCACGGGCTGTCCGGAATTCCCCAGATAATGCACCGCATTAACAGGCGGACAGGGGGTGCGGGAGCGCGTGGTTTCCCTCTGTAGGGGAAGGTGAATTTGGGTGGGTTCGCAACTTTGGGTGGGTGATCTGGAAAATCCGTTTGGCGTCTGTTGATGCGCTTTCCCGGCTGACAGCCATTGGGGAGGGGCGCGTCGGACCTCATAGGGAGCCATCCACATGTCTGTCAGGAACGTCAGCAACCGCGAGCGCGACACCCGCAGCTACAAGATCCAGGAGCGGGACACGCTCACGAAGATCGCCAAGCGCGAGGGCACCACGGTCGACGAGTTGGCCCGTCTCAACAACCTGGCGGACCCGAACAAGATTCGCGCGGGGGCCACCCTGCGGCTGCCCGGCCAGCAGGACGGCTTCGAGGCGGCGGCGTCCACGCAGAACAACCAGGGCCTGCGCCGCCAGCAGACACAGACCCCGGGCGACACCTTCGACGCGGGCACCACGGCGGCGGCGGGCATCACGTCCAACAACGTGTCCGGCACGCAGAACGGCTACCGCAACATCCAGGACCTGGGCGCCTTCACGCGCGGCGGCTCCAACTCCGAGGCGGCCATCATCGTCGGCACCTCCGAGGGCAACCGCCGCCCCGACGGCTCCACCACCTCCAGCTACGGTGGTCACACGGACCCGGGCAACGCGAAGCACAACCGCGGCTCGTTCTCCTACCAGGGCGGCGGTGCGCGCTCGCCCGAGCACGCGGACCAGATCTGGAACCGCGAGCTGACCAACGCCACCCCCGCCTACGAGCGCGCCGCTCGCGCCGCGGGCCTGGACCCGAACAACGCGCTGCTCGCGTCCACGTTCTTCGACCTGCACACCCAGTCGCCTCGCGCCGCGCAGAACTTCATCAACCGCGAGATGCCCAGGCTGGCCCAGGACCCGCGCGGCGTCACCCGCGACTCGCTCATCGACGCGCGCGTGAACGCGTACCGCAACGACCAGGGTGTCCTGCGCGCCGCGGGCTTCGACCACAGCGAGAGCCGCCTGCGCGCGGACCAGACGCGCCGCGAGACGGCGCTCGTGTCGGCGCTCGACGCGCGCGGCTACCGCACCGGCAACACCGACCAGGCCCAGCCGAGCAACGTCCCCATTCCCCAGCCGCGCCCGGTCTCCGAGCGCCCCACGTCGGACACGGTGCTGCCGGACAACGTGCCGATTCCCCGCCCGCGCCCGTCCTCGGAGCGCCCCGTCACCACGACCGGGGGCGCGACGCCCACGGACATGAGCGACACCGCGCAGGTCGCGGCGGCCACGGACCGGGCCGCGGTGCAGACGCGCACCCCGTGGATCAGCCAGTACGACGCCTCGCAGGTGGAGCGCGCGGGTGACAAGGCGTGCTTCCGCGCCGCCACCGCGATGGCCCGCCAGGCCGGCGCCAACGTGACGAGCGTCGACCAGCGCATCCAGGTCGCCACCAGCGAGGGCCCCAACGGAATCACGGTGGACCGCGCGGCGGCGGAGCGCGGGCGCAACTACATCGACCAGCAGCTGGCCGCGGGCAAGCCGGTGGTCGTGGGCGTCAACCACAAGACGGGCCGCAACGTCGGCAACGCGGACGGCATCACGGACCACTTCGTGGTCATCACCGGCCGCGGCACGGACGCGCAGGGCCGCACCTACTACACGTTCAACGACCCGGCGACCCGCAACCAGAGCCGCGGCGCGGACACCAACGCGAACAACCGCTTCTACGTGGACCCCAACACGGGCAACCTCACCCGCCCCGGTCCTCGCGACGGCTACGTGGTCGGCCGCCAGTTCGACGTGACGATGGTCCGCCCGAACGCGTAATCACCCGCATCGCATGGACGAAGACAGCCCGGCGGCCCCTGGTGGGTCGACCGGGCTGTTCCATGTCCAGGGCCGAGGGACGAGCCTCGCCGTGACGAGGTCTGGCCCCCGCCTCGCGCCCGGTGTGGGGGCAAGCGGCGCGGCACGAGCTCGGCCCGGCTCCGCGGGAGCACCTCGCCGCGAGAAGCTTGACCCTGCTCAGGGCGAGCACCTCGCCGCGAGGAGGCCGAACGTCGGGGCCCGACGCGCGCGCCGTGCGGCGCGCCTCCGTCACCTCGGGGAGGGTCGCCGTTCCGGAGAGGGCGCGACCTGCTCCCCGGACTCCACGCTCACGGCGAGCGGCGCGAGGCGAGCGCGCCCCTCAGCTCCCGCACCTCCGCGAGCAGCTCCTTCGCGGCCGCCACGGGGGACGTCGTGGCGACGGGCTCCTCGGGCCGCGTGATGAGCTCCGAGGACTCGCCCAGGCCCGTGTCGCGGTGCATCCGCACGCGCTCCAGGATGGCGTCCCGAATCGCCTCGGGGTCGCTCACGCCTCGAAATCGCGCCTCGTGCAGGTGCTCGGCCGGGTCCAGGTCCGCATCGTTGCCGCGCGCGCCGCTGCCGCCACCCGCCGTCTCCACCTTCACGTCCGCGATGCCCAGCAGCCGCTGGAGCGGGTTCTGCTGGATGGAGATCTGCTGGATGTTGGCGAACGTCATCGTCTTCTCGCGCAGCGACATGACGCCCTCGTGCACGCGCAGGCTGCGGTCCGTGAGCGCGTACCAGCGCAGCTCGTAGTCCAGCCGGATGACGAAGAAGCTCACCGGGAACATCACCAGGTAGCCCACCCACACGAACGCCTCGAGCGCGTACATGACCGGCCGGGTGTACGGGAAGTCGAGGATCATCGGCACCCAGCGGCTGATGAACAACCAGCCCACCACCGTGCCCGCGAGCACGCCCACCTGCTTGAGCGCGAGCAGCACCCGCCGGTAGTTCAGGTACGCGGGCGCCGCGTTGAACACCCGCACCGTGCCCTCGGGGAGCTGGCGCTCGGAGGGCACCTTCAACCAGCGCAGCAGCCATGCATGGGGCACGTCAGCCATTCGTCTTCTCCGGGGTGACGGCGGGCGTGCCCAGCTCCTGTCTCAGCGCGCGCACCTCGGCGGCGACCTCGCGCAGCGCGGCGGCCAGCGCCTCCGACTCACCGGACACCAGCGCTGCGGGCTTCACCTGCGCGTCCGCCTTCGTGTCCCGGGCCCCGCGCATCTTCGAGTAGAGCAGGTCTCTCATCGCCTCGAAGTCCTGCACGCCCTCGATGGTGATCTCCGCCTGGGCGCTGCCGCTGGCCGTCTGGATGAGGATGCGCGCGAGCCCCAGCCATCGCTCCACCACGTGGCTGGACAGGTGGATGTCCTGGATGCGCGCGTACGTGAGCGACACCTCGCGGCGGAAGAGGATGCCCCACCGCATGGTGATGCCCTCCTCGTCCAGTTCGTAGCGCAGCGTGCGGTACTTGAAGTACCGGATGAGCGCGAGGATGGGGAAGCCCGGCCCCGCCAGCAGCGAGCCCAGCAGGTAGTTGGCCAGGAGGTTCTGGTGGGGCTGGAGCACCACCGGCAGCTTCCACGGTGAGGCCGCTTTCGCGGGCGTCATCGCGTGCTGGGGCGGGCGCGAGGAGGTGGCGGGTCCGCCAGGAATCATGGATGGCTCACCAGGGTGTCTCGGACGGTCACTGTCTGTTCCCAACGCGGGAACCCGACACCCATTTCATACACCGGTCCACCCCCCCCGTCGTCATGCCCCCGCCCCCGCGCACGCGCGGGCAGATGGATGCCCGGGAAGACAGGGGAAATGCTCCTTTCCGCCAGAGGTCGGGACCGCCGTGCGAACGCCCCGGAAGGCAGCCGCGCGTCGCGCCATCGACACCGCGCCGCGGGTGCTTCCGCGGGGAGGGGGAGGCTGACCACTCGGTGACGCGCGGGCTGTGGAGCACGTCACGCTTGCTGGAGCGTGCTGACGTCTCAGAGACAACCCCGCGGCTTTCCACGTATCGGGCGCTTGGTTCAGCGCCGCGCGACCCTACCGTGGCGCCGCATGAACGTGATGCGCTGGTTGGGTCTCGAGGAGATGTTGTCGGGTCTGGATACGCCGGTGGGTTGCACGGCCGAGCAGCTCTCTCGAGACGACATCCCCCGGCTCACCACGCTGCTGTCCACCTGGTACCCGGACATCCGCGTGGGCACGGAGAGCCGTCACCTGGACCCCTCCTTCTACGAGCGTGAGGTCTACCTGCGCGGCGAGTCACCCGAGCGGCCGCTGTACGCCATCGTGTGTCGCGAGCAGCGCAGCGGGGACATCATCGGCCTGCTGACGCTGGAGCGGAACGTGCGAGGGCTCCAGCTCTCCGCGGCGCTGGGCGTCGTGGAGCCGTCGCGCCGGGGGGTGGGCATCGGCTCGCTGGGCACCTCGGCGCTGGAGGTGGTGGGGCGCAACATCGGCGCGGAGGTGGTGCTGTACTACTCCACGCTGAAGACGCCGCTGGGGCAGCGCAACGCCGAGGACCGCGGCTACACGCTGGTGGGGCTGGTGCCCGCCTTCGACGTGGACGCCATCGCCCCGGGCACGGTGAAGCGCGTCTACGAGGCGCTCTACGCGAAGGTGCTCGTGGCGCAGGAGCGCGTCCACGTGCCCGCGTGGGAGATGCTCACGCCCCCGACGCGGGCGCTCTTCACGCACCTGTTCGGCCCCCACCCCGCGCAGACCGCTGTCGCTCCCGAGGTCCGGGAGCAGCGCCATGGTTGAGGTGCGGAGGTTCGAGGGCAACGCCCAGGATGCGTCCGTCTTCGTCAACCGCGTCTGGGGCCAGTACTACGCGGCCCAGGGGCCGCTGACGGACTTCCAGCCGCGCCTGCTCGACTGGGTGCTCTTCGGCAACCCGCTCGCCACGCCCGAGTACCGGCTGGGCGCATACGTGCGCGGGAAGCTGGCCGGGGTCTTCTTCGCGGAGCCCATCCGACTGCGGCTCGGGGAGCGGGATGTAGAGGGGGCGTACGGGAGCTGGTTCAGCGCGGACCCTTCCTTCCGGGGTGAGCGCGTGGGCCAGCAGCTGGCGGTCGCCATGACCGAGCGGCTGCGCGAACGGGGCGCGGCGCTCCTGCTGGGGTGTCTGGCGGATGGCTCGGCCGGGGAGCGCTTCTGGAAGAAGATGGAGGGCACCCGGACCTTCAGCTCCCTGGGGTTGTGGCTGCACGTCTTCGACCTGGCGGCCGTGGCCCGCTGGGCGTCCTCGGGCCCCGAGCGGGCCCTCTTCACCCTGGCGAGCCGCTGGCCCCGCGCACGTCCCGTGGACGTGGACGCCCATGACGTCCGCCCCTATCGCCCGACGGACCTGCCTGCGTGCATGGCGCTGGTGGACCGGTCGATGGAGCCGGTGAGCCTGGGGTACGCCTATACGCCGGACCGGTTGGCGCACCAGCTCCAGTACCGCGATGTGCCGCGCACCCTGGTGCTGGAGCGGCACGGCATGGTGCGAGGCCTCGTCAACTACTTCACGCTCCCCATGAATGCCCGGGGGCCGCTGACCATCGCCATGGTGGACCTGGTGGCGTTCCACGCGTCGGTGCCGCGCCCCGAGCGCAAGCGGCTGTTGCGCGTGGCCATGCGGGACATGGTGTCGCAAGGCGCCCAGTGCGCCGCGATGCTCCGCGGCCCCTGTGTCTCCACCCGGCTGATGCTCGCGTCCGGGTGGGTCCCATGGCCAGGAGGCATGCGCATCGTCTGCACGCTGGCCTCTCCGGACGTCCTCTGGCCCGCCTCGCCCCGCGTCTTCACGCATCTGCGCTGACATTCCCCGCGGGTGCGTCCCCTCGCGCGGGTGGCCCGCTCGACGACGGTAGAATCTACCGTCGCCGGGGGTCTCGGGGGCTCGACAAGGAACTGGGAGAAGGCGCCCGGCGCGCTATGGTTCAGGCAGAGCCGGGACTGTCGCCCCGAGGAGCCATGAACTTCGTCTTCATTTCTCCGCACTTCCCGTCCCACTTCTTCCACTTCGTCACCGCGCTGCGCGAGCGGGGCGTGACGGTGCTGGGCATCGGTGACGCGCCCTACGAGTCCCTGCGCCAGGAGCTGCGCGACTCGCTGCGCGAGTACTACTTCGTCCCCAGCCTGCACGACGAGGACGCGCTCACCCGGGCGGCGGGATACCTCACCTGGCGGCACGGGCGGCTGGAGCGCATCGACTCGCTCAACGAATCCTGGCTGGAAGTCGAGGCGCGCCTTCGCGAGGACTTCCACGTCCCCGGCCTCCACCCCGCGGACATCCACCGCATGCGCTCCAAGTCGGGCATGGCGCAGGTGTTCCAGCAGGCGGGCGTGCCCCATCCGGACCTCATCCGCGTGCGCGACGCGGCGCAGGTGAAGCAGTTCGCCGCGCGCGTGGGCTACCCGCTGGTGCTCAAGCCCGACGTGGGCGTGGGCGCCGCCAACACCTTCAAGGTCGCGAGCGACGCGGACGTGGACACGGCCCTGGCCCACCCGCTGCCCACGACCTACGTCGCGCAGCCCTTCGTGCGCGGCACCATCGTCACCTACGACGGCATCGTGGACCGCCACGGCGTCATCGTCTTCACGCTCAGCCACGAGTACAGCGACGGCGGCATGGAGACGGTGGTCGAGCGGCGCGACATCTCCTTCTGGAGCCACCTGGAGATTCCCCCCGCGCTGGACGTGCTCGGCCGTCAGGTGGTGGAGGCCTTCGGCCTGCGCGAGCGCTGGTTCCACCTGGAGTTCTTCCGGCTGCCCGACGGCCGCTTCGTGGTGCTGGAGGCCAACCTGCGGCCGCCCGGCGGCTTCATCCCGGACATGATGAACTACACGTGCGACATCGACGTGTACCGGCTCTGGGCGCGGGTGATGACGGGGGACCCGGTGGCGGACTTCCGCTACACGCCGCGCTACCACGTGTGTCACAGCGCCAGGCGCCACGGCCGGCGCTACCTGCACTCGCACGACGAGGTGGTGAAGAAGCTGGGGCCCGCGTTCCTGC
This sequence comes from Myxococcus sp. MISCRS1, assembly GCF_026626605.1. Classification (NCBI taxonomy): domain Bacteria; kingdom Pseudomonadati; phylum Myxococcota; class Myxococcia; order Myxococcales; family Myxococcaceae; genus Myxococcus; species Myxococcus sp. MISCRS1. The sequence goes on along the minus strand of NZ_JAPNKB010000001.1, from coordinate 4,645,334 downwards.
TGCACCGCGAGCTGCCGCCCATCTACCACAGCCTCCTGGGCGAGGAGATGTACCTGTCCCGGCACACCGACCTGGACGCGATGCGGGAGGCGGTGCGCTTCATCCAGGCCACGAAGAAGTGACCAGGCCTCAGCGCTCCTTCCACGTGAGCAGGTACGTGGTGTGGCCCTCCTCCACGGACAGCGTCGTCACCTTGGGGGACTCCGCGCCGCCCACGCGCAGCATGTTCTCGAAGAGGGACTCCGCGTAGCCCGGGGTGTCGAGCACGGAGTTCATCCGCATCTCGAACTCGGTGGGGCTTTTCTCCACCAGCTGCACCTCGGTGTAGTTGTCCGTGGCGCGCAGCGTCTGGGGCAGCCGCAGCACCAGCCGCCGGGGACCGAGCAGCCTCATGACGCCGAACACCGCGCGGCCGATGAACGTGCGTCCGTAGCCCTCCACGTGCGCGGCGGCGAGCTGGCGGAAGCCCTCCTCCAGCGTGAGACCGGGCCAGGTCTCCTCCACGATGACGCGCAGGCAGCGGCTCCACATCACCACCGGATAGGTGGGGTTCAGCGGCCCCTTCACGTTGATGCCGGCCTGCTCGAGCCGCTTCTGGAGCCGGGGGGAGATGCGGCCGGAGAGCCCGTGCTGCAACAGGCCCTCCACGACCTGGGAGTAGACGATGCGCTGCTCGAGGGGGACGGAGGTGCCGGACTTCACGCCAGCAGCCAGCGCATCGCCAGGGGCAGCCGACGCTGCCAGTCCCGCTCGTGGTGTTCACCGCCCGGCTCCAGCACCAGCGACACCTCGTGGTCCGCGTAGCCCAGCGTCTTGAGGTGCTCGTAGAACGCGCGCGTGCCGCGCCCGTAGTCGAGCGGGACGCCGTCGGCGTGGATGAACTCCTGCTCGCCCGCGTCCAGGTAGATGCGCGTCCAGCGGCGCGGGTGGGTGCCCCACTCGGAGAACAGCCGGCTGTTGCTCCACATGACGGTGGGCGACAGCGCGCCGATGCGGCCGAAGATGTTCGGGTAGCGCGAGCCCAGGTACAGCGATATCAGCCCGCCGAGCGACGAGCCCATGGCGCCCGTCCACTCGGCGCCCTCGCGGGTGCGGTAGTGCTGGTCGACCAGGGGCTTCAAGTGTTCGACGAGGAAGCGCGCGTAGGACTCGCCGCGCGCCTTCACCCGGCCCGTGGTGTCGTCCCAGGGGGAGTACTCCTGGAGCCGCCCCTGGCCCGAGTCCACCGCGACGATGATCCACGGCTCCAGGTGGCCCGAGTCCACCGCCTGTTCGAGCGCGAGGTTGGCGCACCAGGTGTCGAAGAGCGCGGACTCCGGATGGGCGAAGACGTTCTGCCCGTCGTGCATGTACAGCACGGGGAAGCGATGCCAGGGCATCGAGTCGTACGCGTCCGGCGTGTAGATGCGCACGGTGCGGGAGAAGCCCTCCTGGGGGGAGGGAAGGTCTCGGACGATGTGGACGTGGCCCATGTGGATGCGGCCGACAGCATACATGGATGGGCCCCCGGCGCCCGCTCCGGCGCGGCCAGGGGTTCTGGGGCGCACACCCGAGGGGTCATCCGCCTGACAGGACGGCTGGCCTCGGGAGTGCAGCCCGCCACGGGGACCTGGGGTCGTCGGTGCTTCCTGTCATACTGGGAAGGCAGCGGCCGCCCCCCTCCGGAGTCTCCCTTGTTGGAACTGAACCGACTGCACCTGTCCGCGTTGTTGATGTTGACCGAGGCCGACCTGGAGCAGGCGCGGTCGGCGCTGGATGGCAGTGACGAGGCGCGGCTGCGCTATGCGGCGGCGCTGGCCCGGGCGGTGGCGGCCCGGTCCGTCATGGAGGAGCTGCTGCTGGTGGACTCGCGGCATCAGGTCCTCGCCTGAGGCCTCGCGGGGTGTCCGGAGGCTGGACGCTCAATCCCAGGTCCGGATGCGGGAAGCGTGGGGCGCCACTGTAGGGAAGCGTGGTCTGTGGCGTGCAGTGCCGGCGCCGCGTGCATCGGTTCCTGGGGTGGTGGGGGTGGTTGTGGCTGTGGGGGATGTCGTCGGCCTGGGCGGCCCCGTACGAGGTGGAGCCCGACGTCGACGGTGAGCTGGAGCTGTTCGGGCTGTTGGAAGAGGGGACGCTCTCCGCCGAGAGCTGGGCGGCGCTGGTGGCGTTGCGCCGGGCGGGGGTCGAGCCGGAGCGGGCGACCCGGGACATGCTCCATTCGCTTCCGGGCCTCACATACGCGCAGGTGGATGCGTGGTTGCGTGCGCGTGACGCCGGTGACGCGTCAGCGCTCCTGCCGGAGGCGGAGGCGCGGCGGCTCGCGCCGTTCCTGGTGGGGGAGGAGTCGGGGCGCGTGACGGGGGACGCGAGGTTGCTGACGGCGTTCGCGCTGTCGGACTCGCGAGGGCCTCCTGTGGCGCTGCAGATGCGGGCCGGAGGACTTCGGGGGCTGCGCGTCGGAGTGCTCGCGGTGTGGGCGCGTCGCAAGGTGGGGATGCCTCGGCGGGATGCGCGGAGTCGGGCGCTCGTGGTGGAGGCGCCGGGCTCGGCGGTGTTGCTGCCCAAGTTCCATGCGCGGTGGACGGGGACGCGGGCCTCGGTGCTGGTGGGGACGTATCGGCTGGGGTTCGGTCAGCGGCTCACGCTGGACACCACGGCGCTGCCCTCGCCGGAGGGTGTCCTTCCGGATGATGGCGTGCGTCCTCCAGGCGCGCTCGAGCGGGAGTGCCTGCTGACGTCCTCGGCGTGTGACGAGGACGCGCGCGACGCGGACATCACCCCGGACTTCCGTTGGGACGAGGCCTTTCGCGGGGTCGCTGCGAGCGTGCGTGGGGCGCTGGTGAGCGGAGTGGAGCTGACGCTCACGGGCTTCGGTTCGTATCAGGGGCGCTCGGTGCGGCGCTCGGAGGTGTTGGACAGGGGCGGGTGTTCCTCGGGGGCGTGCGCGGCGCCGGAGGTGCTGGTGGCGGGGGCGCGCAGGGAGAAGCTCCGGGCTGGTTCGTTGCCAGGGGTGTTTCGTGAGTGGGCGGGAGGGGGCAACGCGACGCTGGCGGTCTCGCCGCGAGCGCGGCTCGGGGTGACGGGGTGGGGGGCGCGGCCTGGGTTCGCGGTGGAGGGCGCGGTGCTCGACTTCCAGCCGGGCGCTCGCTACCCGTCGGGCGGGGGCTTCGGCGCGGTGGGCGTGGATGCGGCGTGGGGGGCGGGGCCGGTGGATGTCTTCCTGGAGCTCTCGCGCAGCTTCGACTCCGTGCCGGGGGCGGGTGGGGGTTGGGCGGCGCTTCAGCGCACGGTGGTCTCGGGAGTGGGGCGAGAGCTGGAGGTGTCGCTGCGCTACTACGGACGGGGCTTCGTGAATCCCTACAGTGGCGCGACCTCGGGGGCGGACGTGTTGGAGGGGCAGCGGGTTCGCAACGAGCTGGGCGTGCGGCTGCGCTACCTGCACCGCGACGAGGGCGCGTGGCGGCTTCGCGGACAGGTGGATGGCTGGACGCTGCCCTCGGATGGCGTGGTGGAGGGGACCGCGGGGCTGACGCGTCTGAGGGCCTCGGCCCGGGTGGATGTGCTGGCCTGGACGTGGTTGCAGCCGTCGCTCCGGCTCGATGCGCGCTTGTCCGGCGCGGGGTTGTCCACGCTGTGCGCGGAGGTGGAGCGGGACGGGGACGCGGAGCCGGAGGAGATGGCGGCGTGCTCGAACGGAGGGCGGCAGGGCGCCACGGCGCGGGTGCGCTCGGTGTTGTCGGAGCAGGTCGAGGTGGCCTGGGAGTACGGCCATGCGCGCGTGGTGGAGACGGGGGCGACGACGGCGCGATGGGATGGGCGGGCGCTCGTCGAGCTGAAGCTTCGGCCGGCGGAGTCCTGGCGAGTGGGAGGTCGGGTCCAGTGGAAGGACGAGGACCTGTCTGAGAGGACGCGGCTCCGACAGGAGGTGCGCACGACGGTGGACCTGCGCTGGAGCGTCCTGGAGAGGACGACGATGCGAGGGCGCTACGCGTGGGTCGTGGACCTGAAGGACGCGCGGACCGCGCGCACGCCGCCGGATGAACCGCGCCACCTGTTCCAACTGGATGTGGAGACGCGGTTCTGACGTGGCATGCGCTGAGCACCTTCGCGGGAGGACGAGGAGGGGCTGGTGGTGGAGACGCGGTTTCTGAAGCGTGGAGTGGTGGGGAGGGGAGTCGGTGATGAGGAGGGGTGACGTGAGGCGCTGGGGATGGTGGTTGTGCGTGGTGGGGTTGAGCGGCTGTGGGGCGCCGGCGGAGGAGTGGGCGGAGGACGTCTGCGCGGACCTGTTGCCGGGGGATGTCGTCATCACCGAGTACTTGAACGACCCCGACGGAACGGACACGGGGCGCGAGTACGTGGAGCTGCACAATCCGCTCTCGGCGCCGGTGAGCCTGGAGGGACTGACGCTCCATGCCTCGCGCTCGGATGGCTCGCAGGAGAAGACCTTCCTGTTCGACGCGCCGCTGTCGTTGGCACCCGGTGACTACCTGGTGCTGGGCGACGTTCGCGAGGGCGCCGTGCCCGCGCACGTGGACCTGTCCTACGGCGATTCGCTGGGCGCGCTGGGGAATGCGTCGGGACGACTGGGGCTGCGGTGTGGTTCCCGGGTGGTGGATGAAGTCCCGCTCACGGCGCCCGCGAAGAGTGGTGTCGCGCGTGTGTATGACGGGCGACTGGTGCCGGACTCCGCCAGCAATGACGACCCGACGCGCTGGTGCGACTCCGAGGGCTCCACCGTGGGTGGTGGGTTCCAGGGGAGTCCGGGCTCGGCGAACGCGCCCTGTGCTCCGACGGAAGGAGCCTCCGGAGGCGAGGCGGGCGTGGAGCGCTGTTCCCCGCTGGAGGGCCTGGCAGCGCGTCCGGTGCGGTGGCCCCGCGTGGGTGAGCTGGTCATCACCGAGCTGATGGTGAACCCCATCGGCGATGACACCTCGGCCGAGTGGGTGGAGGTCCTGGCCCTGGCTCCGGTGGACCTGAATGGATTGACGGTGGGCTCGGACACCTCGGGGACACGGCTGCAGGGGACGCAATGTCTGTCGCTCCCCGCGGGAGGGTACGCGCTGCTCGCCCGTCGCGCGGATGCGGTCCTGAACGGAGGGCTGCCCACGCCGCTGGCCACGTTCGGTGTGGACCTCCGCAACGCGGGCGGCGTCGTGCTCGTACGAGCAGGGGACGTGGTCGTGGACGCGGTCGAGTACGGCCCCGCACGCGAGGGCGTGGCGACCCAGGTGTCGGTGGAGCGAGCGAATGCGTCCGACAACGATTCACTGTCGTCATGGTGTCCCGCACGGGAGCGCTATGGCGAGCGTGGCAACCTGGGGACTCCGGGACGCGGGAACACCCGATGCACCGAAGGGGACACAGACGCCGGGACCGCGGATGGCGGCGGAGGGGACGCCGGTGCATCGGATGCAGGGCGCGACGCGGGCTCTTCAGGTGGAGGCTCCACGGATGGCGGGCGCGATGCAGGTTCGACCTCGGACGCGGGGCCTCGCGACGCCGGTCCGCCGGATGCTGGACCGCCAGATGCCGGTCCCCCAGGCTCCACCTGCATCGACCGGGTCACGGGACGCGCTCGCGCGGTCCGCGTACCGGAGGTCGGCTCTCTCGTCCTCACGGAGCTCATGGCGGACCCGACCGTGGTCGCCGACGGCGTGGGCGAGTGGGTCGAAATCCTCGCGACACGCGAGGTGGACCTCAACGGCGTCACGTTGATGAACGAGAGCGGAGCGAGCACGCCGCTCGACGCCGCGCTCTGTTTGTCGCTGAGGACTGGCACCCGCGCGGTGCTCGCGCGCAGCCTGGACCCGGCGCTCAACGGGGGCCTGCCGGCGGTGCTGGCCACCTTCTCCTTCAACCTCGCCAACACCGCGGGAGCCCGCTCGCTCCGGTTGATGAGGGACGGCAGGGTGCTGGACGCCATCAGGTGGTCGAACGCCGCGACGCCGGGCGTGTCCTGGCAGGTGGACCCCGCGAGCAGTGATGCCCAGCGCAATGACCTGCCAGGCAGCTTCTGCGCCGCGCCTTCGAGCGCGCGCTATGGCCTGGGAGACCGGGGCACGCCAGGACTGGAGAACCGCGCATGCCCGCGCTGAGCCCCATCCCCGCGACCCGGTGGCTCGTCCTCCTGACGGCATGGCTCGTCACGAGCGCCCTCGGGTGCGGTGCGGACCCGGGTGGCAGGTGTGGTCCCTCGACGGGGCTGGTGACGGAGGTCCTCGACGGTGACACCCTCGTCCTGGAGGGCGGCGTGCGTGTCCGCTATCTGCTCGCGGACACCCCGGAGCTCACGGCGGGCAGACACGAGTGCTTCGGCCGCGAGGCGCACGCGTTCAACCGGAGCCTTGTCGAGGGCCGCCAGGTGACGCTCGTCGACGCGGAGGCGTGTGAGGACCGCTTCGGTCGCCGGCTCGCCTACGTCTTCGTCGATGGCCGCGACGTGAGCGCGCTGCTCGTGGAGCGGGGCCTCGCCTGCGTGCTCCATGTCCCGCCCGCGGGTGACTCACGCCGTCGGGAACTCGAAGCCCTGGAGGCCCAGGCCCGGCGTGCCCGACGTGGCTTGTGGGGCGCCTGCTCGCCGGTGCCCTGCGCATGAATCACGCAGAGCACACGCAGCGCCCTGATGCCCGCCTCCCGAGCGGGGCTGCGTCCAGTCGGCACGAGAGGGCGAGGAGCCCGCAAGCCTCGGGCGCAATATCCCATTGCTGACGGCCATGCCTCCGCGCGAATCATCCAGCACGGTCCGCTCCCACGAGCGACCGGCCAAGGGCGGGCCAGCACGAGCGCGCCCCCGGGAGGACGCGCGCTGCGTGGCTGGGACGTGTCGGTCCTGGCCTCGCTCGAGACGGGGGAGGAGGGCGTGCCCATGAACCCCTGCCCCATGCCCACCAGCCTCCTGCTGGACCTCCTGTCCTCGCGACGGGAGGACATCGCCCGGCGCTGGGTGGCCCGCGCGGGCGCGGCGGCAGACGAGGCCCCGCGCCGACGCCTCGAGCAGCTGACGGGCTCCCAGGCCTGGGTGGACTCGGTGGTGGAGCTGCTGCGCGTGCTCAGCGTCTCGCCTGATTGGAGCGGTCCGCTGGCCCTGGGCGGGCGCGGCGCGGAGCATGCCCGGGAAGGCTCGGACATCGCCGCGGTGGTGCGCGAGTACGGCCTGCTGCGGGAGGTGCTCGTGGAGGTGCTGGAGGACGCGGGGTGGGCCCCGGACTTCGAGGGCATGCGCGCGCTCAACCGCGTCATCGACGTGTGCATCGCGGACGCGGTCCAGCGCCACTCCCACCAACGGGAGCGGACGCTGCGCGAGACGGAGACGAAGCTGCACGACATCCTGGAGCACGCGCCCGCCGCCATCTACGCGAAGGACGCCTCGGGGCGTTACCTCTTCGTCAACCGGGCCTTCGAGGTCCACGGCAGCGTGCGCAGGGAAGAAGCGGTGGGGCACTCCGATTACGAGCTGTTCTCCCGCGAGGTGGCGGACGTGTTCACCGCCAATGACCGCCGCGTCCTCTCGACCGGCCAGCCCCTGGAGTCGGACGAGCACGTGCGGCGCCCGGACGGCTGGCACACCTATCACTCGCTCAAGTTCGCCCTGCCCGGCGTGGGCGGACAGGCGCATGCGGTGTGCGGCATCTCCACGGACGTCACCGAGGCGCGCCTGGCGCAGAAGGAGCGCGACGAGGCCCGGGAGCGGCTGCGCCGGGTCATCACCGAGCTGCCCGTCGTGCTGTGGGCCACCGACGCCGTGGGCAACATCACCCTCTTCGAGGGACAGGGCCTGAAGGCCATGGGCGTGGAGCCCGGCACCATGGTGGGCCGCAACACCGCGGAGGTGTACGCGGGCCGGCCGGAGCTGCTCGACGCCGCGCGCCGCGCGCAGGCGGGCGAGACGTTCTCGCTGGAGATGGAGGTCGGCGGCGGGTGGTTCATGGCCTACGTCTCCCCGGACCTGGGCCCGGACGGGCGGGTGCGCGGCGTGTCGGGCGTGTCCCTGGACATCACCGAGCGCCGCCGCGCCGAGGAGGTCCTGCGGCAGTCGGAGATGCGCTACCGGCTGGCCACGCGCGCCACCAGCGACGTCATCTACGACTGGGACCTGGCCACCGGGCGCATCGAGTGGAGCGAGCTGGCCCTGCACCAGTTCCGCGTGGCGTCCCACGACGCGCCGATGGACATCGACTGGTGGACCCTCAGCATCCACCCCGATGACCGCGAGCGCGTCGCCCGGGACATGCAGGCCGTCATGGACCAGGGCCAGGAGCACTGGCGCGACGAGTACCGCTTCCGCCGGGGTGACGGCACCTGGGCCGTCGTCGAGGACCGGGGGCAGGTGGTGCGCGACGCGGCCGGCCGGCCCCTGCGCATGGTGGGCGCCATGCAGGACGTCACCGAGCGGCGCGCCACGGAGGAGGAGGCCCGGCGCCGCGCCGAGTTCGAGCAGCTGCTCATCGGCATCGTCGGCCACGATTTGCGCAACCCCCTGTCCGCCATCACCATGGCGTCCACCACGCTCCTGCGGCGCGAGAACCTGGACGAGCGCCAGCGCAAGGTCATCGACCGCATCCTCTCCAGCGCCAATCGCGCCACGCGCATGCTGCGCGACGTGCTGGACTTCACCCAGGCCCGGCTGGGCGGGGGCATCCCCATGCAGCCCCGTCCCCTGGACCTGCACGAGCTGACGCGGCAGGTGCTGGACGAGGTGCGGCTCGCGCACCCCGAGCGCACGCTGGAGCTCGAGTACGGCGGCAGCGGCGCGGGCCTGTGGGACGCGGACCGGCTGGCCCAGGTCATCACCAACCTGGTGAACAACGCCATCAGCTACAGCCCCAGCCACTGCCCGGTGCTGGTGCGCACCCATGGCACGCGCGACTCCGTGGTGCTCTGCGTGCACAACATGGGCGACCCCATCCCCACCGAGCTGCTGTCGCGCCTGTTCGAGCCCATGAAGCGCGCCGAGCGCCCCGAGTCACGGGACGGCCGCGGCGGCCTGGGACTGGGCCTCTTCATCGTGAAGCACATCGTCGATGCCCACGGCGGCCGGCTGCGCGTGCGCTCCAACGCGCGCGACGGCACCCTCTTCATGGTCCGCCTGCCGCGTGTGCTCTCCGCCCCGGCGCATGTGGCCGCCTGGCCCTGACGCCTCGCCTGCCCTGGACGACTCCACGGGGTATTCCGGACCTGCCGAGCAGGCATGGCGCACTTGCTCCTGGGGACGCACCCGGATAGCACGGGGGGCATGACTCGTTTTTCTCGGAGGGGTGAATGAAGAAGGTCCTCATCGGGGTGGGAATCGGCTGTGGCGTCATCATTCTCGGCATCGTCGGGTTCATGGTGGTGGGCGGGCTGTGGGTCGCGAACAAGGCGAGCGACGGCCTGGCGGCCGTCAAGAAGATCGAGACGCAGCAGAAGGAGCTGGTGGAGCTGAACAAGGCCCACCCCTTCACGGTGCCCGCCGACGGTGAGGTGCTGGCGCTGAAGGAGGACCGGCTGACGACGTACCTCTCGGTGCGCGAGTCGTCGCTGCCCGTCTTCAAGACCTACGAGGAGAAGTCCAAGGCCTTCGGGGACAAGCACGGCTCGGGGGCGGACGCGAAGCCCTCCTTCGACTCCGCGATGGAGGCGATGAACCTGCTGGGCAGCATGATGGCGGACGTGCGCGCCGCGTACATCGAGAGCCTGAAGAAGCACGGCATGTCGCCCAACGAGTTCCAGACCATCACCTCCACCGTCTACGCGTCCATGGTGGCGGAGAGCTCGGCGGCGGTGCAGCAGATGAGCGCCAAGGCCGTGGAGGCCATGGAGAAGCAGGTCGCGGAGCTGGACAAGAAGCTCGAGGACGGCTCGCTGTCCGCCGATGCGCGCGCGCAGCTCGAGGAGGCGCGCACGGGCCTGGAGGAGCAGATCGAGGCGCTGTCGGACACCGCCAACGGCACCGGCGAGACGCTCTCGGAGGCGTCCAAGAAGGCCGCCGCGGCGAACATGGCGCTCATCAAGAAGCACGAGGAGCGCGTGAAGGTCATGGCCAACGCGGCCTTCGACGGCTTCGTGCTCGGCGACGCCACGGACGACCTGTCCGGCGCGGGCGCGGGCGTCGAGGACTGACGCCGCGCTGTCGCGTCCGGCTCCGGCCCCTCCTTATTGGGGGGTGGCCGGGGCCTCCCGGCGGCGGGCGATGACGCTGGCCACGACGGCGGTGCCCACCAGCGCGACGATGACGAGCACCGACGGCAGCGGCGGCACGTGGAACCAGGGCGTCACCACCATCTTCAGCCCCGCGAACGCAAGCACGCCCGCAAGCCCGTAGTGCAGGTAGCGCAGCTTGCCCAGCGTGCCCGCCAGCACCAGGTACAGCGCCCTCAAGCCCAGAATCGCGAAGGCGTTGGAGCTGTAGAGGATGAAGGTGTCCTTCGTCACGGAGAAGGCCGCCGGCACCGAGTCCACCGCGAAGAGGATGTCCGTCAGCTCCAGGCCCAAGAGCGCCAACAGGAGCGGCGTGGCCACGCGGCGGCCGTCCTCGCGACGGACGATGAACTTCTTGTCATGCAGGTGCTGCGTCACCGGCAGGTGACGCGACAGCCAGCTCACGGCCCGGTTGTCCCGCTGCTTCGCCGGGTCCTCGCGCAGCACGCGCCAGGCGGTGACCAGCAGGATGGCGCCGAAGACGTAGGACACCCAGGACCAGCGCTCCAGCGCGGCCGCCCCCACGAAGATGAAGAGCGCGCGGAAGATGAGCGCGCCGAAGATGCCCAGGAACAGCACCTGGTGCTGCGCGCGCACGGGGACCGACAGGCTCTGGAAGATGACGAGGAAGACGAAGGCATTGTCCAGGCTGAGGCTCTTCTCGATGAGCCACGCCGCCAGGTACTCCTGGCCCGCGTGAGGGCCGAGCACCGCCCACACCAGCCCGCCGAAAGCCAGGCCCGCGGTCACCCACACGCCCGTCCACATCCAGGCCGCCCGGCGGGACTCGCCGTGGTGGCCCCGGTGTCCGAGCAGGTCCACCACGAGCAGCGTCAACACCGCAGCCCAGAAGACGCCCCAGAGCCATGTGGGAATCGGGTGCATGGTCGTCGCCTGAACCTATGCATCCTCTCCTGCGGGGGGCCCGGTGTCCCGCAGACGAGCGTTGACCAATGGGGCAGGGCAGACACCCCCGGGCTGTCCGCTGTGGCCTTACCAACCCATACAGACAGACAAGGGCCTTTCCGCTCTCTTTGCGAGCATCCCTTCACGGGATGTGTCAGTTTCCGCGCGGGGCAGCCCATGAGGGGATGCCCTCATGACGAGCGTCGCGCGGGGGAGGGGCGCGGCGCGGCCAGGGACCAGGAGGAGTCGTAGCGATGAACAAGGTCATCTTCGCCTGTGTGCGGAACGCGGGTCGCTCGCAGATGGCGGCGGCGTTCTTCAACGTGCTGGCGGACCCGGACAAGGCGCGGGCCATCTCCGCGGGGACGCAGCCTGGCGAGCAGGTGCACCCGGAGGTGCTCGAGGCCATGCGCGACGCGGGCCTGGACCTGACGGGCGCCCGACCCCAGCGGCTCACGGACGAGCTGGCGAAGGACGCGCATTGGCTCATCACGCTGGGCTGTGGCGAGGCCTGCCCGAGCGTGCCGGGGCTCAAGCGCGAGGACTGGCCGCTGGATGACCCCCAGGGCAAGTCGGAGGTGCTGGTGCACCGCATCCGCGACGAGGTGGCCGCCCGCGTGGTGGGGCTGCTGGAGCGCGAGGGGTGGCTGAAGGCCGGTCAGCCGGGGACGTAGGCCGGCCAGGTGGCGCGGGCGACCGCTCGCCCGCTCCGAAGCCCGGCGTGCACGGGCAGGACGCATCCTGCGGACGTCTTCAGCCGACGTCCGTCCGGGGTGCGCCGTCATGTCATCGTCCTTGCCTGCTGTTCCCACGACCGCCAGGAGCGCCGCTCCCGTGGAGCCCGTCGTCCGGCCCCGGGTGAAGCCCTTCGCGCCCCGGCGCACGCTCGGCGTGGCCCTGGCAGTGGGCGTGCTCGCGGAGGTGCTCCTGGGGCGGGAGCACTGGGGTGTGTCGTTCCCGTTGGTGGTGCTGGCGCTGGTGGGCGCGCTGCTCGGGGTGGGGGGCCGCGAGGGCTGGCAGCGCGCCGCGCCGAACACGTGGCTCCTGACGCCGCTGCTGGTGGTCGCGGGCTTCATGGCGGTGCGCGACAGTCCGTGGCTCCAGCTGTTGAACCTGCTGACGGTGGGGGCGCTGTTGGCGCTGGTGGCGCACTTCTGGGCCGCAGGCCGCGTGGAGCGGCTGGCGTTGGGGGACTACCCCGGCGTGGTGGTGTCCACGGTGTTCCGCAGCCTGGTGCAGCCGCCCGCGATGGTGCGCGAGGCGGTGGACCTGCGCGGAGCGATGGCGAGGGCGCCCGGGGTCTTCCCGCTGCTGCGCGGGTTGGTGCTGACGCTGCCGGTGGTGGGGGTGTTCCTGCTGCTGCTCGGGTCGGCGGACGCGGCGTTCGCCTCCGCGCTGGAGCGGGTGATGGCGCTGGAGGTGGGGACAGTGCTGGAGGAGGGGGTGGGGCGGGTGTCGGGCGTGCTGTTCTCGGCGAGCGTCACGGCGGCGCTGGTGGGGCACGCGCTGCGGCGCCGGACGAGGAGGGAGCCAGGCGAGGAGGAGGTGGGCGAGGGGCGGGCGTGGCTGGGGCTCACCGAGGCACTGACGCTGCTCATCGCGGTGGATGTGTTGTTCCTGGTGTTCGTGCGCTTCCAGGTGGCGTACCTCTTCGTGGGGGACGCGGTGGCGCCGGCGCCGGGGTACTCGTATGCGGAGTACGCGCGCCGGGGCTTCTTCGAGCTGCTGCTCGTGTCGATGCTGACCTTGTGCCTCATCATGGGGCTGGCGCGGTGGACGGTGCGCGGGACGGCGAAGGCGAAGGTGGCCTTCCAGGTGGCGGCGAGCGTGATGACGGTGCTGACGGTGGCCATCCTCGCCTCGGCGATGAAGCGGCTGGGGATGTACGAGGATGCCTTCGGGTACACGCGGCTGCGGGTGTTCACGCACGTGTTCATGGTGTTCCTGGGCGGGGTGCTCGCGTGGCGCGGCGTGACGCTGTGGTGGCGGCCGGAGCGCTTCGCGGTGGGGGCCTTCGCCGCGGCGCTGGGGGCGGTGGTGACGGTGAATGTCATCAACCCGGACGCGCTCATCGTCCGGCACAACCTGGCGCGGGAGCTGGCGCAAGGGGCGGGCGAGGCGAGCGTGGACGTGGGGTATCTGCACGAGCTCTCGCTGGACGCGGTTCCGGAGCTGGTGCGGGGGCTGTCGTCGACGAGGCTGCTGAGCGACGAGTTCCGGGCCCGGGCGTGCGAGGACGTGTCCTGGCCGGAGTGGAGCCTGGCGCGGTGGCGTGCGTGTCGGGCGCTGCGCGTGTGGGCGCCGGCGCCGGTCAGCGCAGGTGGTAGTTGAAGGGCAGCTCCACGGTGACGCGGGGGCCGAGCGCGGACGGAGGAGGCGGGAAGGGGGCCGCCTCGCGCACGGCGGCCATCGCGGCGTCGCAGAGGACGTAGTGGGGGCAGCGGCCGACGATGGAGAGGGCGAGGAGCTGGCCTCGGGCGCCGACGGTGATGCGCAGCGCGAAGCGGCCCTCGATGCCGGCCATGGCGGCCTGGTGCGGGTAGCGCACGTTCTCGAAGCGGTCGCGGAACATCACCTCGAAGTAGTCCTCCTCCCAGGCGGCGCGCTGCTCGGCGGTGGGCGGGGGAGGGGTGACGGGCAGCAGGCCCGCGCTGCTCGCGACGAGCACGCTGTTCACCATGCCGCCGATGATGCCTCCGGCGACGCCACCGGAGACGCCGCCCGGCGTGGCGGTGGCGACGGTGTCGGGCGCGGCGACCTGGGATTGGGCCACGGCCGGGTCGATGACGGGCGGTGTCTCGGGCCGTGAGTGCTGGGGTCGAGAGAGGGTGGGCTTGGGGAAGGGGCGGGCGCGCCGGGCGCTGGCGAGGCGCGGAGCGGAGGGGGTGGCGGGGGCCGGCGGGGGCGGAGGTGGCGCGGCGAGGAGGCGCAGGACGAGGGTGTCCTCGTCCTTCGTCGTGAGCGTGGAGGCGCGGGTGGCGCCGTGCCAGATGCTGTCGAGGCCGACGAGGAGGAGGGCGTGGAGGGCCACCACGAGAGGGGCCACCCAGAAGGTGCGTGTGGTGTCGGCGGTGCTTCGCGAGCGAGCGTCGACGACGGAGGCGAAGAGCCTCGTGTCGGCGGCGCCGTCCTTCGGACTTGCGTCCGGCATGACCATTCCCCCTTCCCTCACGCGGTAGACCGGAGTCTAGCGAAGGGCCCCATCCATCCGACACGTGTTAGTGGCGGGCCCCTCGTTCGTGAAGGGAAGCTGCCCTCCGAGGCGAGGGGACGATATCCTCCGCACGCGCTGGCGGCCCCCGGGGCCTGTGCCCGACGAGTCGCTGCGGGCGAGCGCGGAGCTCGCGTTGCCTCAGCTTCCAGCGGACGCGCGCCACGCTTCGACGAGCCCCTTCCCATCGTCGCCGTATCGCACGGTGTAGACCTCACGCCGGAGCGCGCCCGACGCCTCGCGCGAGTGGTGGACGATGAGCGGCGCCACGGGGAGCCCTGGAATCGCCTCGCGCAGCTTCTCGAGCACCCCCTCCGGGCTCGCCGCCTCGAGCACGAACGCGGTGGCGTGTCCGGTGAGCGCGCAGTTGAGCAGCAGCTCCAGGTCCTTCACCGTCCGCGCCTCGTCCGCCAGCACCACATCCGGGTCCTGCCGCAGGAACGCGCGCAGCACCTGCGCGAGCGGCATCGACTCCCCCACGCGCGCCGTCCCCAGCCGCGCATCCGCCGACCTCGGCTGCTCCAGCGCGGCGAGCACATTCGTGAAGTCCGGCAGCACCTCCATCACCGCGTGCAGTGACGTGCTGCGCCCCGTGCCCTTCTCTCCCGAGAACACCACGGGCGTCCCCTGGAACAGCGAGTCCAGCCGCAGGAACCGCTCCGAGAGATACACCGCCTCCTCGCGTCCCATGCTCAGCGTGGAGAACGCCGGCTGGTCCGCGCGCAGCTGCCGGCTTCGCGCATGGGCGACGATGCTCGGCGCCACCTCGCTGTCCGCGAACGTCACCCAGAACAGGACCTCCGGGTCCGTCTCCACGTCGAACGGAGATGTCACCGTGCCGCGCCCGGGACGCGCCGTGTCCCGCCCCCGCTTCGACAGCTCCGCGATGGCCCGCGCCAGCGGCGCATGCAGCTGCCGCGCGAACGGCTGACGCACGGGCTTGCGCTGCTGCCCGAGCAACCCCTCATGCCCAGGCGCGTCCGCGACCGGGAGGAAGAACGACGCGCCGGCCTCATCCGTCTCCGCGTCCGCCCACACCGAGAACACCAACGTCCCCGTGCGCGCAGCCAGGGAGAACAGCGCCGACGCGGCCTCGGCGGGGGACTCGGGCCAGGCCGCGGGCTCGGGGACGGCGAGGCCCTCGGCGGTGAAGCCCGCGTGCAGACCGGAGAGCAGCTCGACGAAGGAGGTGGCGGGGTTGCTCAAGGACGCTCCTGGGTGGGCAGCGATGATGACACGGGCGAGGGTGACGAGGGGACGGCCCCGGGTTACGAAGGGACATGAGCCAGGACTGGAACGCCACCAACGCCCCCACGACGCAGTTCGACGCAGGGCCGCAGCACCAACTGCTGCACCGGATGACGGGCGACTGGGAAGGCCCCACGCGTACCTGGTTCGACCCCACCGCCACGCCCGAGGAGTCCCGCACGCACGCGCGCATCGAACCGCTGCTCGGCGGCCGCTTCGTCCGCGTCGACTACCACTCCACCGCCATGGGCAAGCCGCACGCGGGCCAGCTCATCCTCGGCTTCGACAAGACCGAGGAGCACTTCACCGCGGCCTGGGTGGACAGCTTCCACATGAGCGCGAACATGATGCTCTCCACCGGCGCGCCCCGGGAGGACGGCCACGTGTCCGTGCTCGGCGGCTACACCGCGAGCATGTGCGACGAGCAGGGCGTCACCCAGAAGCAGCAGTGGGGCTGGCGCACCGTGATTCACCAGCCCGACGCGGACACCCTCGTCCTCCAGTCCTTCAACATCTGGCCCGAGGGCCGCGAGGACCGCGCGGTGGAGACCCGCCTGACGCGCCGCCGTCAAGCCTAGCGCCCCCAGCCCCGGGAGCGTCGACGCCCGACACTCGGGGGAACAGACGTGCCCACGCGGGCGCGAGGGCATGGGATAACGAAGGGGGACGGGTGCCCGTGATGGGAGGGGCGCGTGGGCCGGAAGGCCCGCGGGTTCCGGGAGAGGACGTGCATGAAGCTGGATGACCTGGTGCTGGCGTTGACCGTGTCGCTGCTCCGCGTGGAGAAGGAGCGGTGGCTGGACGTCCTGACCCGCCTGGAGACGGAGCTGGGCTCGGGGTGGACGCTGCGGCTGTTGGAGGTCCCAGGCACGTACTCGGTGGGCGCCCGCACCAGGGAGGGACGCGAGCTGCCGCTGGAGGCGTGGCGCGAGGTGCTCGACGGCGAGGAGCTGGTGAGCGTGCGCGCCATGGACCTGGGCGGCATGGGCCCCGGCGAGATGCCGGACCACGTGGCCGCGGCCTTCGTCAACTCGGAGGCGCTGGTGCTCGACGTGCGCACCCAGCGCGGCAACAACCTGTACCAGCTGGAGGTGGTCTTCAGCAGCGCGTCGCTCATCACCCCGCGCCAGTTCGTGGACTTCGCGCGCGCCCAGCCCCACCCCGAGAAGGTCCTGGAGGCGCTCTCACGCGTCATCACGGACTCCAATCTATTGAACCAGCGCCCCGCCGTCGCTCCGTCCCAGGTGGCCGACTACCTGGCCTCGCGCGAGGGCTCCGCGCTGTTCGACCTGCTCGGCGGAGACCTGCTC
This sequence comes from Myxococcus sp. MISCRS1, assembly GCF_026626605.1. NCBI lineage: Bacteria > Pseudomonadati > Myxococcota > Myxococcia > Myxococcales > Myxococcaceae > Myxococcus > Myxococcus sp. MISCRS1. Next base: position 4,628,501 of record NZ_JAPNKB010000001.1, on the reverse strand, counting down.
AAGGAGCTGCAGTCCGCCGTGCTCCGCGGCGGCGCGCAAGTGGCGCTCACCGAGGCGTTCCAGCCGTTCTTCCGCACGCTGGACCCGGACGACTTCGAGCGGAGCCTGCTGCCCCCGGAGCGCCTGTCGGAGTTCGTGCCCTCCGACGAGCGCCTGTACCTGACCAGCCCCGACGCCGCGAAGGACTTCGCCACGCTGACGGACGCGCAGCCCTTCGCGGAGCAGGTCTGGGCGCGCGCGGCGGAGAACCTCAACCGCTTCCTGCCGGAGGGCGAGTCCCCTCACACCGGCGAGACCCTGCGCGTGCTCCTGCGCGAGGGCCCCGAGGAGAAGACGCAGGGCATCCCCATGGGCAACCTCATGGAGGAGCTCCAGATGACGTGCAAGGCGCGCGGCGCGGAGCTCCTCATCCCGGACGGCTTGCGCGAGCGCGTCAAGTCCATGGGCCCCACGAAGGAGGAGCGCGCCCGGGACCCGGGGATGATTCCGGAGCGCGAGCGGCTGCGGCTGGCACCCAATGACGCCCGCTACCAGATGTATCTCTTCAACGCGCTGAAGGTGGCGCGCTCGCCGCTGCTGTCGCCGCGCGCGACGACGGACACCCGCGCGGAGCTGCTGTCGAGCCTGAGGGACACCGAGGAGTTCGCCGCGCGCAAGGGCTCCCCCTTCGCGGAGGCGTTCCGGCTGGCGCGCTTCGTCCTGGAGAACACCGGCTTCCAACTGCGCGACGCCACGCCCGAGCGGCTGGCCGCCGTGCGCGAGGCGCTCCGGGCCGAGGGCCTGGGCGAGCGCGCGTGGGACGTGTTCGAGCGCCGCTTCTCCCTGGTGACGCTGTTCCAGGTGTTCCCCTCGTCGGAGGAGCGCCTGCGGGGACTCTTCGCGTGCTCGCTGGCGGACGTGTTCGGCGGCATGGGCTCGTGGAACGACGAGTTCTTCGAGTCCGACGAGGACCAGGCCTGGTACGAGCGCGTCACGCAGCGGCTGTTCCGCGCGCTGCGCGAGTTCTTCGTGACGATGGTGAACGCGCGCTGAAGCGCTCAGTCGTCGCGGTGGACCGTCTTGGGGGAGAAGGCGGGCAGGCAGATGGCGACGTACTCGGCGCCCTCGGCCTCCGGGGTGCTGTAGCGCACCCACTCGCCGGGCTCGCAGATGACGGCCTGTCCGCCGCGCACGTCGAGCACGCCGCCCTTGTGCTCCACGCGCAGCACGCCCGCGAGCACCAGGGTGATTTCCTTGAACTCGGGCCGCTGCCCCGGCTCCTCCCACCCACCGGGGCTGTTCATGTGAGCCACGCTGACGTCACCCGTGCGCGTGGTGGCCTTGCCCACGAACTCGTGGATGAGCTTCGGCTTGTTGCCCACGGCTGTCACGCGCAACGGGGCGGGAATCAGGGTTGGCATCGAGCGCTCCGGGTCGGGGTTCTCGGCGAAGGCCGCACACTACCGCACGCGGCGCGCCTCACCCACCTCTTCGCTCTCGCCCAACAGCCCCCACACGTCGAGTCCAATCTGGGCCGGCGGCCGGTAGTCCGCGAGCCGGGGCATGGGACTGGGCTGTCCGGGCTCGCCCATCATGTCCGCGAACTCCAGCCAGCGCCCGTCCGGCGCGGTGACGCGCAGGATGTAGTCCCATTCGAAGGCGTCGCTGAAGATGACGAAGCACCATCCGTTCGAGCACACGAAGGGCACGCCCCCGCTGGGCGCCTCCTCCGCGCGCAGGCGCTGCGCGGTCGGGATGGTGACCTCCTCCTTCTCCAGCGCGTACAGCACGGCGAGCACCTCGTCCTCGGTGAGCTTGTGCTCGCTCGGGTGCTCCTGGAACTCCAGCCGGTTGCCGAACGGGTCCTCGCCGTGGAAGCGCCGCACGTCGGGCACCTCGTGGCTCCACTTCACCGGCGCCTTCGCCTGGGACAGGCGCTCGGCCAGCAGGTCCAGGGTGAGCACGCGGAAGGCCGGGTGCGCCTTCTTCGCGGGGACGAAGGGCTCCTCCACGCCCAGGTGCAACCCGCGCCCGTCCGGGAGCTCGAACCAGAGGCCGCCGCGTTTCGCGAGTTCTGGCGGTTTGGGAATCTCTCTCAGTCCCAACAGCTCGCCGTAGAAGGCGCGGGCGCGGGGCTCACCGCCCGGGGGCATGGCGAGCTGGATGTGATCAAGCCCTCGAATCATCGCGTCGCTCCCCCTGTCGAGGGGCATGAGTCTGCCTGGACTCCGGGTGCGGCAGAAGGCCCTCGTCGGCGCTGGCGCGCGTGGTTGCCTGCCCGCGCCCATGACGCGCATCGACGGAAATCCGCGAGGTTCCGCCCCTATTGACGATTGGCAGGCGACTTGAAATGGAAGGTGGAGGGGGCGCAGTCTGCCCGTCACCGACACCTCTGTCGGGCCCATTTCCTATCAAGGACGCGTGATGCTTCCCGTCATCCTCGCCCTGCTCTTGTCGCAGACGCCGCCCGCCGCCAACCCGCGCCAGCAAGGTGTGCCCATCGGCAAGGGCAAGACGCTGCCGACGGTGCGCCTGAGCGCGCCCTCCGGCGGCTGGACGGTGGACCGCATGATGCTCATCGAGGGCACGGTGAGCGACGCCACCATCGACCCCGTCGTCGTGTCCATCAACGGCGACCGCTACCTGATGCGCACGTTCAACGGGCGCTTCAGCCGCAGCTTCCCCGCGGCGAGCGGGAAGAACGTCGTCACGGTGATGGCCACGAACCAGGCGGGCACCGCGCGCGCGCAGGCGACCAGCTACGCGCAGGTCCCGCCCGTGCCCTTCAAGGTCATCCTGACCAGTGACACGGATGGCGTGTACACGGACCTGCACGTCTACGAGCCCACGGACTCGAGCGTGAAGGATGGCTCGCTCACCATCTCGTCCATGGCGCACGTGTACTGGGCGGACACGGCGAGCCCGTCGGGAGGGACGTTCTACCTGAACTCGCAGGGCGGTGACTTCGACCAGCCCGCGTACGGCCCGTACCTCTACATCCACCGCGCGCCGCCCAAGGGCGTGTACCTGGTGGCGACGAACTACTGGCCCAGCGGCGACAAGGCGCACACCGTGGCCACGCTGAACCTGTCGCTGTTCGAGGGCACGCCGCAGGAGGTTCGCCGCATGGTGCGAATCCCGCTGGCGACGCCGGGCACCACGCGCGTGCTCGCGTGGGTGAACGTGCTCGGGGACGGACAGGCGGAGGTCTACGTGCCGTCGTCGGACCCCAAGCCCACGCGCGCCGGCTGGCCGAAGAACCTGGCCGAGGCGCTCAAGGAGCTCCAGTCGAACGGCGACAGCGGCGGCGGCGAGGGCGACTACTGACGCGTCCGTGTGACGCGCTCCGGTCCTCCGTCATGCTCGCCCTGCCTCTCATCCTGCTCGTGAGTTCCTCCGCGCCCGTGTCCCTCGGGGCGCCGAGGGATGTGTCCGCGCTCGCGCCGCAGGCGGGCTCCGCGTCGCACGCGGCACCGTGGGAAGCGGCCGCGCTCGTGGCGCACGCGGCACCGCGAGAGGGCTTTGCGTCGCATGCGACGTTGAGGGATGCCTCTGCGCCGCTCGTGGCGTATGCCGCGCCGCAGGCGGGCTCCACGCCCGCGGCCACCTCGGGGACGCAGGCCGTGCTGGTCCCAGCGCCCGAGTCGCGCGACGTGCTCCTGCGCCGGCAGGTGGCGCAGGTGGCGCTCGCGCAGGTGCGCAAGCAGGACCCCGCGTGGCATCCGGACCAGCGTGACTGCGCGGGCCTCATCCGCTTCGCCGTGCGCACCGCGTACAAGCGCATCGCCCCCGCGCGGCTGGAGACGCCGCTGTGGACCGACGCGCGCGGCGCGCCCACCGACTTCGCGGACGCGGAGACGCTGGTGCGCCGCAACCTGGTGCTGCTGGGCCGCGACGACGCCACGCGCGAGTCGCTGCGCACCGGCGACGTGCTCGCGTTCCTCCACGAGCATGACTCAGGCCCCGTCTTCCATCTCATGCTGGTGGTGCGCCCCGAGGACCGGGCCCACGCGCCAGCGCGTGTCGTCTACCACCCGGGGGAGAAGGGCGCCCAGGTGCGCACCGGGCTCCTCCACAATCTCGCCGACGAGGCGCCGCGCGAGTGGCGCCCCGTGCCCTCCAACAACGCCTTCGTCGGCTATTTCCGTCTCAAGGAGTGGATGCCATGACGTCTGTGTCGAGCCCGCCTCCGGGCACGCCGCCGCCCCCGGCGAGCCCTCCGCCCCGCTCGGGCCCTCCCAAGGGAGTGCTCATCGGCGCGGGTGTGGTCGTCGTCGGCGCGCTGGTCGCCGGCGCGTTCCTGATGGGCCGTCGCACCGGTTCCACCGGCGGCGACGGCACGCCCCACACGCCCCTCATCACCGGCGCGAGCGCCAACGGCTCCGTGCCGCCTCCCGAGGTGGACGGCCTGCCGGAGCCCACCACGGCGGACATGGAGGTGCCTGGCTCGGGCGCGCCCCCGGCCGTGTGGCTGGACGTGCACCACCCGGCCAAGGTGCGTGACGCGCTGGCGCGCAACGCGTGGCTGCGCTCGCAGCTCTCCCAGCCCCTGGGCCAGGGCTTCGTCGGAGGCTGGGCCGCGTTCTTCGGCTCCACCGGCGAGGACCTCAAGGCCGACTTCAAGGGCGCGGTGCTGGACCTGATGCTCGGCAAGCTCGGCGACACGCCCTTCCGCGTGACGTGGTTCGCCGGTGACGCGCGCGCGAGCACGCCCGCCTTCATCGTCCCCGGCTCGCGGACCTCCATGGTCTCCGCCTACGACGTGCTGGACTCGGTGGCGAGCCGCGGCACGCTGACGGCGAAGACGTGCCCGGGCGGCACGCCCGCGCCGAAGGCGGACGGCGTGGAGCTCAAGCGCTGGCTGGTGGCGGAGCAGACGCTGTGGGCGGCCAAGGTCGCCGACCGGGTCGTCTTCGCGCGCCACCCGGTGGCGGTGCTCCAGGGCCTGTGCGCGGACCTTCCGAAGCTCGAGGCCAGCGACGGCGTGGACGTGGAGCTGGGCTTCCAGCCGCAGACCTTCGGCCGTGACGCGCACCTCTTCACCCACGTGCTGGGGCTGTCCGAGGACACGCGCCTGCAGTTCGGCGTGGAGGGCGACCGGCTGGTGGGCCGTGGCATCGCGGGAGCGCTGATGGAGGGCACCGCGCGCCTGGACACGGCGCCCCTGTCCGACGAGCTGCTGAAGCTGGTGCCCGAGGAGACGCCGGTGCTGCTGGCCATGCAGCTGAAGCTGCCCGAGACGCTGACGGCCGAGTCGCTCAAGGCGTTCTGGGCGTCCGGAGGCGAGGGGCCCACGCGCACGCGCCAGGTGGCGGTGACGTGGACGCCGCGGGGCGACGCGTCGCTGCCGCAGGAGGTGGCGGTGCTGTGGGGCCGCGCGGAGGACGCGCCGGCGCTGGAGGCCATCTTCACCGGCGGCAGCCACACCGTGCAGCGGGCCACCCTGTGCAATCACGTGGTGCTCGCGTCGAGCGAGTCGGAGATGAACACGCTGCGCATGTCGTGCTCGGGCAACAAGCCCAGCATGCTCGCGGCGGCGGGGCCGGTGGTTGCGGGGCTGCGTGAGCCCACCTCGCTGTCCTTCGGGGTGAACCTGGGACGGCTGTTCGGCGGGCTCACCATGGACGGGTACCTGTCCGAGTCCCGCGTGGGGCGTGGCGCGCCGATGCAGAAGGCGACGCCCCCTGAAATCGAAGCGGCGCGGCGCGACCTGGAGTCGCTGCCGTACCTGGGCCTGCGCGGCACCGTGCGCGGCGATTCGTTGGTTCCTGGAGGTTTCGGGTCATGAGGATGGTAGCTCGACTCGCGGTACTGGCGGCGGTGGCGCTGTCCGGCGTGGCGATGGCCAAGCCGCTCTACATCACCGTGCCGCGCGCCTATGGCAGCGGAGAGCCGGTGGCGGTGGACGTGGCCTTCGAGGACAAGGGGCCCGTGGAGCTGCGTGTGCTCAAGCCGGACAACCTGGACGCGTTCATCCGCGCCCAGGGGGATTTGCGGCGCGCGTACCAGACGCCGCCGACGATGAACAACCCGGGCCGCGCGCTCAGCCGCGGCGTCAACGCGGTGACGCTGCCGGGGCACTGGCTGCTCAACTCGCTCAACGTGGGCTTCCGCGACACGGTGAACGACGCGCTGCCCGAGGCCGCGGACGTGCCGGGCTCCAGCGAGCCGCTGGCCAAGGTGTCCGAGGGTCCCAAGAAGCTGGTGGGTGTGCCGCCGGGCTTCACCGTGACGCGCAGCCAGTGGCTCAACCTGGACCTGGGCGGCGCCGAGCGCGACTTCAACGTGCCGGGCTTCAGCTCGGGCGGGGGCTACGGCTTCCAGGAGCGCCGCGTGTTGCTGGCGCCGCTGCCCGCGGGCACCTACGTGCTCCAGCTGGTGCAGGGCCTCATCGAGGGCCAGGTGGTGCTGGTCGTCACGGACCTGACGGTGCAGCTGAAGCAGACGGACAACGAGGTGCTGGTGCGCGTGGCGGGCAAGGACCAGAAGCCCGCGGTGGGCGCGCAGGTGCAGGTGTTCCTGTCCAAGGGCAAGGGCCCCACGGGCAAGACGGACGCGAAGGGCGAGGTGCGGCTGGAGGTGACCGAGCCGCGCATCATCGCCACGGCGTCGGCGGGCGGGGACACGGCGATTGTCGACACGGACTTCTACTCGACGCTGGCGGTGACGCCGGACGTGTTCATCTACAGCGACCGTCCCATCTACAAGCCGGGCCACGAGGTGAAGTTCCGCGGCGTGGTGCGCCAGCCGGACACGTTCCTGGCGCGGCTGTTCACGCCGAAGAAGCGCGAGGTGACGGTGAAGCTCATCTCGCAGGAGGGCCGGGCCCTCACCACGCGCGCGTCGGTGGACGAGTTCGGCGCGTTCAACGGCACGCTCAAGGTTCCGGACGACCTGGGCACGGGCGTGCTGCGCGTGTCGGCGGAGCTGGACGGGCAGCCGCACCAGGGCGAGGCGCGCGTGCAGGACTACGTGAAGCCGACGTTCTACCTGGAGGCGGAGCCGGAGTCGGAGACGGTGGTGCCCGGCCAGGCGCTGCGCGTGAAGGTGCGCGCGCGTCGGTACGCGGGCGGCGTGCCCGATGGCGCGAAGTACGAGGTGTTCCTCTACCGCAGCCTGCTGGACGCGCCCGCGTGGGTGGATGACGCCGGCAAGGGCGGGCAGGGCAGCGACGTGACGTACGGCTCGGCGTCCAGCACCGAGGGCAAGCTGAGCGTGCCCGAGCGGCTGTACTCCTCCGTGGCGGAGCGCGGCGCGAGCGAGGACCCGTGGGCGAGCGCCACCGCGTTCAGCGCGGAGGGCGAGGCGCAGATTGAAGTGGCGGTCCCGGAGCTCAAGCCCGGTGAGGAGCGGCTGCCGTACCGGTACTCGCTGACGGTGCGCGCGCGGGATGACCAGGAGACGTTCGCCAACTCGACGACGTCGTTCTTCCTGTCGAAGGTGGAGGTGCTGGGCACCGCGCGCTACTCGGACGCGGTGGTGTCCAAGGGCGGCGAGGCGACGCTGGCGGTGCGCGCCACCACGCTGTCGGGCAAGGCGTACGGCGTCACCCAGGGCGAGGTGGAGTTCGTGCTGCGCCGCGCCGACGGCTCGGAGAAGAGCCTGGGCAAGCGCTCGTTCACCACGGCGGCGGACGGCACGCACCGCGAGAAGGTGCCGACCTCCGACGTCGGCGCGGTGCTCTCTCGCGTGACGGTGAAGGACAAGCGCGGCGAGGTGTGGCAGGGCGAGGAGTCGCTCTTGGTCATCGGCTCGGCGGACGAGGCGGTGGCGCAGGTGCCCAACCTCACGCTGGCCTCGCTGTCGGGCACGCTGGAGCCGGGCGACACGGCGCGGCTGGTGGCGCTGATGCCGGATGGCTGGGGCGCGGGTGGGCGCGACGAGGGCCCGGTGTGGGTGACGCTCGCGGGGGCCACGCTCTTCGACACGCAGGTGGTGGCGCTCAAGGGCCGCACGTTGGTGCACAGCTTCAACGTGGAGAAGCGCTTCGGCGGCGCGGTGTACGCGTCCGTGGCGTACCCCACGTCGACGGGCCGCTGGGAGGAGCGCACGGTGGCGTTCCGGGTGATTCCGCGCGAGCGCACGCTCACCGTGGAGCTGCAGCCGCGCCGGGCCGAGGCCACGCCGCTGACGGAGCAGACCATCGACCTGCGCGTCACGGATTACGAGGGCAAGGGCGTGGTGGCCCAGCTCTCCGTGGGCGTGGTGGACAAGGCCGTCTACGCCATCCAGTCCGAGTTCCGTCCGCGCGTGCTGGACTTCTTCTACCCGCCGGCGCGCAACAACGTGTCCAACTTCTACTCGGCGGAGTTCCAGGGCTACGGCTACGGCGAGGCGCTGGCGCGCAAGATGGCGGGCCTGCCCGACCATGCCTTCGCGTCCATCAAGCCTCCGAACCGTCAGGCGAAGGACCTGGAGAAGGACACGGCGCACTGGGACCCGTCGGTGGTGACGGACCGCGATGGCCGCGCCACGGTGCGCTTCACGCTGCCGTCCAACCAGACGCTGTGGGTGGTGACGGCGGTGGCGGCGGACACGTCCGGTCGCTTCGGTGAGAGCACCTCCGAGTTCGCCACGCGCGGCGGGCTGAACCTGTACGCGGCGCTGCCGCAGTTCCTGCGCGAGGGGGACGAGGCGCTCGCCTCCATCCGCCTGTCCGCGGGGGAGAAGTCGCCGGCCAGCCAGCTGCTCGACGTGAAGCTCGCGTCGGCGGGCGCGCTGAAGGCGGACCAGTCCCAGCACAAGGTGGAGCTGGCCAAGGGCGGTGAGAAGGTGCTGCCGCTGACGCTGCGCGCCTCGGCGACGGGCGACGCGCAGCTGCTGGTGGACGTGGCGGGCGCGAAGGACCCGCTCAAGGACCGCAAGCTGTTCCAGGTGGAGCCGGCGGCGGTTCAGGACGTGGCGAAGGTGAGCGCCTGGGGTGGCGGCGCGCTGGAGGTGCCGGCGGCGAAGGAGGCGACGCTCGCGAGCGTGGAGCTGGTGCTCCAGCCGTCCATCGTCGACGCGGCGCTGTCCAACGTGCGTGAGCTGCTCACGTACCCGTACGGGTGCCTGGAGCAGCTGGTGTCCACGACGGTGCCGAACGTGGCGGTGTACCAGGTGCTGCAGCAGGCGGGCGCGGTGGCGAAGCTGGACACCGACACGCAGGCGCTCTTGGCGGAGGCGCGCAGCCGCTCGGTGCAGGGCACCGCGCGCATCCTCAACCTGTCCGTGAAGGGCGGCGGCTTCACGTGGTTCGGCGGCTACGAGACGCCGAGCCTGCCGCTCACGCTCATCGCGCTGGACGGCCTGGCGTACGCGGCGGAGGCGGGGCTGGTGGAGCGCACGGACCCGCGGCTGGTGGAGAGCGCGCGCTGGCTGGAGGCGCAGCAGGACCTGTCGCCCGAGTACGACGCGACGCGCGCGTACGTGCTGGCGCGGCTGGACGGTCCGAAGCAGGCGGCGCGGGTGCGCGCGCTGGTGGAGTCCTCCGAGTCTGGGGAGCTCTACCCGCTGGCGCTGGCGGTGCTCGCGGCGGAGAAGGCGGGCGTCATCAAGGAACCGGCGCTGCAGGCGCGCATCAACGCGCTGGTGAAGCGCAGCTCCGAGGGCTTCACCACGCTGGCCGCGTACAAGCCGGGCCAGCAGCTGGAGCAGTCGGAGGCGTTCTTCCGCTTCCCGTTGCGCCGGGTGGGCCTGACGGCCATCGCCGCGCATGCGGCGTCGTTCGGCACGCTGGACATCACCCGCGCGCGCCGTCGCATCCTGGAGATGCTGTCGGAGCCGGACCTGTCCACGTTCGACCGGAGCACGGCGCTGTTGCACTCGCTGTGGCTGTTGGAGCGTGACGCGAAGGCGTTCAAGGGCATGACGCCGCCGGAGGTGAAGGGCCTGAAGGGCGCGGTGAAGTTCTCGCCGCGCGGCATGGGCCTGGTCGCGACGCTGCCCGCGGGGACGCGGACGGTGGACGTGGGCGGCTTCGACGGCGTGGCGACGCTGCAGGCCACGACGCTCACGCCGCTCTCCGCGGTGCGCGAGCAGTCCGAGGGCATGTCGCTGCAGCGCGCCTACTACGCGCTGCGCGAGGGAGGGAAGGTGAAGCTGGGCGCGGGCGACACGGTGGCGCAGGGCGAGGAGGTCTACGTGGAGCTGACGATGGACGCTCGCGGCGGCAACAAGGTGCGCTCGGCGTACTACGTGGTGGAGGACGCGGTGCCCGCGGGCTTCGTGGCGCTGCAGGAGGACAAGGCGTTCCGCGGTCCTCCTCACTCGCTGCCCCTGGTGCCGGAGGCGCTCAAGCGCCGGGTGCTGAGCCCGGAGCGCGCGACGTTCTTCTTCGAGGAGCCGGCGTGGTGGAGCGACAGCCCGCGCACGGTGGGCTACGTGCTGCGCGCGCAGTTCCCCGGCACGTTCTCGGCGCCGCCCGCGCGCATCGAGGACATGTACGCCGCGAGCATCCGGGGCCGCACGGCCGCGGACTCGCTCAAGGTGGTCCCGTCGAAGAAGGGCACGGGAGACCTGTAGTCGATGGGGTGGGCTTCCATGGTGGCCGTGTTGCTGGCGGCCACCCCCACCTTCGTCACGCGAGGTGACGTGACGCCCGAGTCGGAGCTTCGCCGCGAGGCGGAGGCCGGCTGGGCGTCGCTGGAGGCGGTGTATTCCGCGGAGGCGGGTGGGGCGCCGACGAAGGCCCCGGTCTCCATCCTCCTCCAGCGAGGCGCGGCCCTGTCCCCCGAGCGCAACGCGCAGGGTCGGCCGGGGCTCGTCGAGCTGCGGCAGAACACGCCCGGCGTGTTGGATGAGCGGCTGCGCGTGGCGCTGCGGCACGAGCTGGCGCACCAGCTGCTGTGGTGGGCGTGTCCGCAGTCGAGCGAGGACCGGCTGTTCCACGAGGCCTTCGCGGTGGCCGTGAGCGGTGAGCTGCCGGCGTGGCGCGAGGGCGGCTATCAGTCCCTGTCCCGCGCGGCGTCGGAGCTGGCGTCGTCGCCGGCGGTGGACTCGACGCGGGCACGGCGGGCGCTGGCGCGGCTGCTCAGTGAGTCGGTGGGGTTCCCCAAGGCGCTGTCGCGCCGGCTGCGTCAGTGTCACGACGGCGCGCGGTGGGTGGTGCCGCTGTCCATCGACGAGCTGGCGGAGGTGGAGGTGCGCGCCGCGGGGCCGGCCACGGTGGTGGTGAGCCGGCACTCGGGTGAGGTGCTGTTGTCGGAGGGCGAGGCGCGGCGCGCGCTGCCGTATGGCTCGGTGCTCAAGCCCTTCGTGTACGCGGCGGGCGTGGGGCACCCGGTGCTGGCGCCGCGCGTGGACGTGCAGGAGTGGAGCTGCGGGCCCGGTCTGCCGGCGAAGGTGGACGCGCGCACGGCGCTCCTGCGCTCGTGCAACGGGTACTTCCTGGACTGGGAGGCGGCGGGCTCGGCGCCCAGGGCCTTTGGTGCCTGGGGCCCGGTGCTGTCCGCGCTGGGGCTGACGGGGACGCCCGCGGACATGGCGGACATGGTGGGGCTGCGCTCGACGCTGTCGCTGTCGCCGTGGGGCCTGGCACAGGCGTATCGGCTGCTGGCGGAGGCGCGGCCGGACGTGCTGGCGTTGCTCGCGGACAACGCGGACCGGGGGACGCTGGCGGAGCTGCCCGCGTCGAAGGCGCTGTCGGGCGTGGCGACGAAGACGGGGACGGTGCGGGACGCGGCGAGCCGTCCGCAGTACGGCTGGATTGCGGCGGTGGACGAGGACCTGGTGGTGGTGGCGGTGCGGCCGGGGAAGATGCCTCGGCATTTCGCGGAGGAGATTCCGGCGGCGCTGGCGCGCGCGCGCAAGCAGGCGGGAGTGGAGGCGGCGCGGGTGCAGGTGCTGGGGTTGGTGCCCTCGCGGGAGGTGGAGGCGCGGTGTCCGGGCGTGGCGTTCTCGGTGGACGGTGGCGTGCCCAGGCCCTCGCCGGGGGAGTGGGCGCGGCTGGAGGCGTTGACGACGAAGGGCGCGGCGGTGTGCCTGGGCGCGCCGTGGCGCGTGCGCTTCCCGAAGGGGCCGGAGGAGGGGCGCGACTATGCGGGCGTGTTCTCCTGGTCCCCACCGCCGGCGTACCGGCCGCCCGAGGGGGTGCCCACGTCACCGAGCGCGATGAAGGCGCGGCGGGGCTCGGACTTCGTGTTCCGCACCACGCGGCTGCAGTACACGGCGGGCGTGGTGGCGGCGGAGGACGTGACGCTGAAGGGCGAGCCGCGCGTGGCGCTGGCGCGGGTGGTGGCGCACAACGAGCGGCACAGTCGACACCCGGGCCGCGCCGTCTGCGACACGACGCACTGTCAGGCCTTCCGGGGCACGGTGCGCGTGCAGCGCGATGACGCAAAGGCGCTGGGGATGCCCGCGCTGAAGTGGAAGGAGTGGCTGCTCTTCTCGCAGGGCGGCGAGGAGCCGTGGAAGCAGGAGCGTCCGCGTGGCGAGGTGGAGCGGCTGCTCGGGCGCGGGCTGGTGTCGCTGCGCTTCGAGGCGGGTCGGGTGAACTACCTGCTCACCGAGCGCGATGGGACGGCGACGTACGAGGAGGGGCGCTCGCTGCCGTGTGAGCTGTTGCGCTCGGGGTTGAAGCTGCCGTCATGTCCACGCACGGCCTCGTTCAACGGGAGCGTGCTGGTGTTCGAGGGACGCGGACGGGGACATGGCGAGGGGCTGGACGTGGAGGCGGCGAAGGCGAGCGGCCTGCGCAGCGATGCGATTCTCGAGGCGGCCTATGGGAAGAAGCGCCCGGCGCCTCGCGACGTGGATGGGGAGTAGGAATGGATGCGAAGACGTTGGACGGGATGGGTCGGGAAGTGTCCTTCGAGGAGCTCGCGGAGCGCTTCAAGGGCCACGACATGCGGGACTGGCTGCTGGAGAACCGCACGCTGGTGAGCGAGGAGCCCAGGCCTCGGCTCCTCGAGGGCGGCCTCCACGCGGACCACGACCTGACGACGGGGGATGGGCCCTGGGTGCTGGTCATCGACGGCGACCTGGTGACGACCGGTGACCTCGTCTGCACGACGGACGACTACGCGGTCAGCACGTTGTTCATCACGGGCCAGCTCCAGGCCCGCAACATCCGCTTCGAGAGCAGCGCGCGCGTGTCGGTGGACGGCGACGTCGTGGCGTCCGGAGTCATCGTCGGCACGGGTGGCGATTCCGAAGCGAGCCTGGGCACGAGCAGCACGCTCACCGCGAGGGCCGTGGTGCTCGACTCGAACACGGCCATCTGGGCCAAGGCCGGCAAGCCTCGCTCGGTGCCCGAGGCCTACCGCACGCTCATCGTGGGCGGCAAGGGCTGGCAGTCCTTCACTCCGGACGTCGACGTCGGCGACCCGGAACATCACAAGCAGACCTTCGTCCCTGAGGTCATCCGGGGCGGGGTCCTGGATGCGTACAAGACCTGGTCTCATGTGCGGACGGGCGGCGGCCCGTTCCTTCCCGAGGTCGAACAGGCGCTGAGGCAGAAGAAGGGGCTCTGACCTCAGGCCGCGGACTGGAGGCCCGGCGACTTGGGGAACACGAGCGTCGCGCGGGTTCCCTTCTCGGCGGCGTGCTGAAACGACAGCGTGCCGCCGTGCGCCTCGACGATGCGGCGCACCAGCGTGAGCCCCAGCCCGACGCCGCCTGTCTCCCGCGCGCGGCTGCGGTCCGTGCGGAAGAAGGGCGTGGTGAGCTGAGGCAGGTCCGTGGCGCTCACGCCGATGCCCCGGTCCTCGACCTCCAGCCGCACCGTGTCCCCGTCCTCGGCGGCCCGCAGCGTCACGGCGCTCCCCGGCTCCGAGTACTTGCGCGCGTTGTCGAGCAGGTTGTGGAGCGCGCGGCGCACCAGCACCGGGTCCACCTCCAGCGTGGGCAACGCTTCGGGCAGCTCCAGCGCGAGCGGGCACTCGGGCGCGGTGCGCTGGAAGCGCTCGGCGGTGTCCCGCAGGAAGTCCGGCAGGGACACGCTCACCCGCTGTACGCGCGGCCCTGGCTGTCCCGCCTGGTTCGTCTCCAGGTCCAGCCGCGCCATCTGCATCACCCCGTCGACCAGCTGCTGGAGCTCGCCGATGTCCCGACGCAGCTCCGGGAGTCGGGTCGCCAGCTCCTCGGGCTGACCGTCCTCGACCAGGTCCAGCGTCACGCCCAGGCGCGCCAGGGGCGTGCGCAGCTCGTGGGAGACGTTGGCCATCAGCTCCTTCTGTCCCCGGATGAGGGCCTCCTTGCGCGCCGCCATCTCATCGAAGGCGTGGCCCAGCATCGCCACCTCGTTGCGTCCCTTCAGGTTCGCGCGCGCGGACAGTCGACCCTGGCCGAACTCGCCCACCACCTTCGTCAGCCGCTCCAGCGGAGACGCGATGGCGCGCGCGAGCGGAATCGACAGCAGCGCGAGCACCAGCAGGACGACGGTCACCACGAGCCCGAGGAACATGTAGCTGCGCCGGGTCGCGGAGGCCTCGCGGAGCATGTAGCCATCCAACGTGGAGCCTCGCCACGTGAGCGTCACCCAGAACAGGGTCCCCTCGCGTGTAATCCAGCTGTAGCCCAGCCGGATGGTCTGCCACTCGGTTTCATCGAGCATGCGCGGGGGAGGATTCGCCGTGCTCCGCCGCAACCGCCCCTGGACGTCGAACAGGGTGATGTGGTGCCCATGCTCCGCGACGATGGACTGCATCAGCGGCTGGAGCTCGGGAGCATCCGTCGGCGCGAGCTTCACCACCTGCTCCAGCTTGTGGTCCAGCTCCTTGATGCGTCCTCCGCCCTGGGCCTCGATGGCCTCGGCGACGATGCCCAGGGCGATGACGGAGCCCCCCAGCATCAGCAGGCCATACAGGTAGATGCGCCAGAACATCCGGCGCGGGCGCAGCTGCTCGGAGAGCTTCATGACTCCTCACCCTGCTCCAGCACGTACCCCACGCCGCGCACCGTCTTGAGCATGCGCGGGTTGCGTGCGTCGTCCCCTAGCTTCTGGCGCAGCCGGGACACATGCACGTCGATGGCCCGGTCCACGGGGCCGTCCGGGTCGCCGCCCTTCGCCAGCTCCAGCAGCTGCTCCCGGGACAGCACCCGGCCCGCCCGCTCGGCGAGCCCCAGGAGCAGCGTGAACTCGTGCCGCGTGAGCGCCAGCGGCTGTCCGTGCAGCGAGGCCCGCATGGCGCTCCGGCTCAGCGAGAGGCCACCCACGCGGACCACGTCGCGCGTGGGGCCCAGGTGCCCCCGGCTGCGGCGCACCAGGGCCTGGATGCGCGCGAGCAGCTCCCGCGAGGAGAAGGGCTTGGGCAGATAGTCATCCGCGCCCAGCTCCAGCCCCATCACCCGGTCCGCCTCCTCGCCGCGCGCGGTGAGCATGAGGATGGGGACCGCCGAGCGCTCCCGCAGCTCCCGGCACACGGTGAGCCCGTCCTTCCGGGGCAGCATGATGTCGATGAGGATGGCGTCGAACGCGCGGCGCGAGGCCTCCACCAGCCCCTGCTCCCCGTCCCGCGCGAGGCAGGTCTTCACGCCCTGGCGCTCCAGGTACTCGGCGGTGAGCCGCGCCAGGTGCGCGTCGTCCTCGATGAGGAGCACTTCGATGGCGGAGGCGGGTGACGAGGCCATGGGTCCAGTCTAGTTCCGCTCGGCGCGAGCGCCCGAGGTCAGCAGCTGCTCCACCCACGCCCGGGGATGCAGCCTGCGCAGCTGCCACACGCTCCCGTCCACCAGCCACTGCCCCCACTGCGCCGGGCTCGAGGGGCGGCGCCACAGGTCGACCAGGGCGTGGTGATGCACGGACAGGTCCGTCAGCGGGGCGCGGGCCACCGCTTCGGCCCAGGCCTCGGCGCGGGGACGCTCCCGCAGGGCGGCATACGTCGACGCCGCCACCAGCAGGCAGCCGGCGAGGGCCAGGAACACGGCGCGGGACACATCGGTACGGCAGGTCTGACACAGGGACATCGACCACCCCCAGGACACTTCGGACCGCTCGGGATGGTGCGGACTCAAGCCGCCCGATGTCGCGTGGGTATGTGGCGAATGTAAACGATTGTAACGACGGGACGGGCACACCCTGTCTCCGGATGGGGATTGGCGCGTCGGAGCGGATGGGCCCTGGTCGCGCGCAGAGGGGCAGTCCATCCGTCTTGGGGAAGGCGACATGCCAGCCCATCCGCTTCGAGTCTCGCGAGTCGGGCAGGCCGTGGGGCGGGTTGCTCCTCGGCGCGGGAGGTTCGGCGCGGCTGGCATGGGGGGTGTTCTCGGGGGGAGGGGCACCCGAGGCGGCGCAGGCCACGGTGCGGGTGAACGCGGGCGCGGAGCTGCCCGGTCCCCGCCGCTGTTCGTCCAGCACGTCACCATCGAGAGTTCGCAGGGACCCGGCATCGTGCTCAACGGCACGGCGGGGTTCGCGGAGGGCTCCTCGGACCTGAGCATCTGGGGCGCGGGGAACGAGGCGCGGCCCCATCCGATGATGGTCAACCCCAACGCCCTGGGGACGCTGCCCGCGGGGACTTATACGGGCAACGTGGAGGACACCGTCTACGTGGGGCCGTCCATCGCGTCGTCGTCGGTGTACTACCTGGGGGCGGACGCGACGTTGAGGGATTTGCGGGTGCCGTATCGGCTGGAGGGGCTCCAGGTGGGTGGGCCGGATGCGCCCGCGAAGCTCACCATCGAGGCGGGCGTGGAGCTGCGCTTCGAGCCGGAGACGCTGCTGCGCGTGGTCGACGCGAGCAGCACGCTCGTCGCGGCGGGCACGGCGGTGAAGCCCATCGTCTTCACGTCGGCGAGGGAGCACCCGACCGCGGGTGCCTGGGCGGGCATCGCCTTTGACGAGCTGAACCCGGAGGACCGGCTGGAGTCCGTGGTGGTGCGGTACGCGGGCGGGCCGTGTCAGTGCTCGGGGTTCGGGTGCAACGACCTGCCGGACTCGTTCGACGTCAGCTCGGCCCTCCTGGTGTTCAAGGAGTCCGTGGCGCCGTTCCTCGCGAACGCGCGCATCGAGGACAGCGCGGGGCATGGCATCCTGCGCGGGTGGGATGGCGCGGACGTCGACCTCGCGGCGAGCACCACGTTCGCGCGCATCGCGGAGTGCACGCAGACGGCGCCGAAGGACGCGGGCGGCCGCTGCCCCTCGGAGCCGCCCGCCTGCCCGCGCAGTCCGTGACGGAGGGCCGGGCTCAGGGGCAGGGCGTGCCGGGGTCCGCGTACTGGCAGCGGTCCGCGTACGGGTACGTGTAGGCGTGGCAGGCGGTGGGCAGCGGCACGGCGCGGCTCGCGAGGAGCGGGCGCACCTGCCGGCCCCGACACGCGAGCCAGGAGCCCTGGCTCCGGTCCGTCCCGAAGGCCACGTCCCGGGCGGCGGTGTCACCGGTGAAGGCGTAGACGGCGAGCGCATGCAGGGGTCGCCAGACGGCCTGGCGGTCCTGGCTGTTGAGGACGTTCTCCGGGTTCTGGGTGAGGCTCGCGCGGGACATCGGCACGGTGTGCGTGGCGTTGAGCCCGCAGCCACACGCGTCGCTCACCACCGTGTGCCACGCGCGCTCCAGCCCCGTGGGCAACTTGTTCCAGAGGTCCTGGACGGCCGTCGCGTGGTCGTTGACCTCGTCGTCCGCGTACACCTGGATGACGGCGCGCACGTCGGGCGGCAGCGTCGCGTAGTCGCGGCCCCACGAGTACCAGGGGGCCATCGAGAAGAGGAACCGCCCGTTGCTTCCCCAGCCACGGTCGACGAAGCCCCGGCGCGCCATGTCCGGTGTCGCGGCGCCGCCGTAGCTGTGACCGAAGAACCCCACGCGCGTCAGGTCGAAGCGGCCCTGCTGCTGGGCGACGGCGGCGAGGAAGCCCTGCCACAGACAGTCGTAGCGGGCTTCGTTCGGACGCTCGACGTCCGGGGTGAGCGGGTAGGGGACGAAGACCACGGCGTAGCCCTGGCTCGCGAGCATCTGGAACAGCTCGGCGTACAGGTCCGCGTCCGTGGCGCCGAACGCGTGCGAGAAGAAGAGCACGGGAACGGTGGTGAGCCCCGTCGGGCGATAGGTGATGACCTGTCCGCGTGCCACCGGGTGCGGATTGGCCACGCGCTCCACGGTGACGGCGTGGGGGCCAGGGACGCCCCAGTCGCTCACCGCGGTGACGAGTGTCCCGGGCTGCGGCTCGACACAGGGCGTGGGGAAGGGAAGGGTGGAGCAGACGCCCGCGGTGATGTCCTCGCCCTCCGTTCCGGCGTCAGCGGTGGGGCCCACGGACGTGCCGCCGTCCGCGGGGAGGCCTCCATCCTCCGGGAGGCCGGCATCCGGGCCCGTGAGGACGACCTCGTCGGAAGGAGGGCCCTCCGAGCCATCCGCTGACGAGGAACACGCCGAGACGAGGGACACACCGAGGAGGGCAAGCAGGCGAAGGCGGGACATGTCGAGGCTCCGGATGTCCCCATCAACCCGCGTGCACCCGATTGGTTACATGCGACCCGGAGGAATCGCACGCAACCCGACACGACGACGCCGGAGCCTCCCCATGGGAGACCCCGGCGTCGGGTCCGACAGGCTGTCCGTCGAACGTCGTCGCGACTAGCGGTAGGCCGCCGCCAGGTCGTCGGCGCGCGTGACCTGACCGGCGCTGAAGGTGTTCATGCAGCTGTCGTCGGTGTAGTCCATGAAGTTGGTGATGGGGTCCAGACCGCCACCCGAGCAGGTGTCGCGGCCGGTGGGGCAGCCGTACGCCGGCGAGGCCTCGGCCGGGGTGTCGCTCACGCTGTCGCCCGTGGCGGTGCAGCCGCCCTGGAACGTGTGGTACAGGCCCAGCCAGTGGCCGACCTCGTGCGTGCCCGTGTCACCCTCGTTGTAGGGCGCCGCCGTGCCGCCGGGGACGCTGCTGTAGAGGATGACCACGCCGTCCTGCTGCGGGTTGGACGCGTAGCTGGAGGGGAACGTCGCCCAGCCGAGCAGCCCGCCGCTCAGGTTCGCCGAGTAGATGTTGAGGCTCTCCTTGCCACCCTGGCGCAGGGCCTTCTTCATGGCGCGCTCGTTGGCGCTGCCGCTCTTGAGCGCGTACCACTTGGAGTTCGTGGTGCGGGTGATGCCCTGCAGCACGAAGCGGAACGGCGTGTTCTGGTAGGCCGCGTTCAGCACCGCCATCTGCGCGTTGATCTGCGACTCGGGGATGTCACCGTTCGCGATGCCCGTGCCCTTGTTGACGACGTGGAAGTACGTCGGCACCGTCACCGAGCCCACCGCGCGCAGCTGGCTCTTGCGCGAGGCCAGGAACGCGTCGATGGCCTGGCGCTCCTCCGTCGACGGCTCCTCCGCCGCGCAGCCGCGGTGCGCCGCGACCTGCTCCGTGGTGTCCGCCGGGGCCTCCGCCTCCGGAGCCTCGTCTCCGCGACACGCGGCCAGGCTCAACAGTGCACCCGCGACCACGGCCAGACGACCATTCCTCTTCGCGACGCTGCCAATCATTGTCAACTCCAGGGAAGTTGGTGATTCATTGGATACTCGAATGATTCAACCAGAGTCAATCCCTGCCCAGACGGAAGCTCATTCGGGCCGGTATGTGAGACATGGATGCACCAATGGAAAATCTGTATGTAAAATGTCTTTAATTGACGCGAAAATACCCGGAGAGCGGCCACGGGAAATCGACGGCGCCCGGAGCGGGAGCGTCGGGCGGCGCACGCGGGCGCGGGGCCCGGGGGAGGGGCTGACGGGCGGGCGACGTTTGCCGGGGCGCGGGGGCCGGACCACTTTGCGGCAATCCCTGTCCAGGAGGACGGCATGGCTCGAAGGATTCGTGGTGGTGGGGTGGCGGCCCTGGCGGCGGCCCTGGTGTTCGGCTCGATGACGGGCTCCGCGCTCGCGGACGACGCGAAGAAGGACCGCAAGGAGCAGAAGCGCATCGGTGAGGCCGTGGCCGAGAAGGAGCTGTATGTCGGCAAGCTGGCGCTCTTCGATGCCAAGCAGATTGCCCTGGGCAATCTGGCGTTGGAGAAGACCCAGGACGAGCAGGTGCGCACGTTCGCCCAGAAGCTGGTGGATGACCACAAGCAGCACCTGTCGGGCCTGAAGGCGTGGGCGGACAGCAAGCAGATCGAGGTGGCCACCATCGACCTGAACCAGCCCGCGTCCGGCACGGGCGGCTCCGGCGCGATGCAGGAGGGCTACGACAAGAAGATGGAAGGCGTCGACGAGCGCCTGAACAAGGCCATCACCGAGGCCGAGAAGGACCTGGACAAGCTGCGCGAGAAGAGCGGGAAGGACTTCGACAAGGACTTCCTGTCGCGCGTCGCCGATGACGGCAAGAAGGGCCAGGACATGGTGGCCGATGGCATGAAGAAGTACGAGACCGACGCCGCCTTCAGCGAGCTCTTGCGCCGCACGCGCCAGGGCATCGCGAGCAACGAGCGGCAGGCCAAGGAGATGGAGAAGGCCCTCCGCCGCTAGGACTCGCGCGCTCGACGCATGACAGCACCCGCGCGGTGACCCGGTGCTTCCGGCGTCACCGCGCGGTGTCGTCTCGGGGAGGCGCTGTGTGCGCCGCTGGGCGCCTTTCGCGCTCCCGGGTTGACGCGGTGGGCGGCGGGTGTTTATCCCGACGCATGGCGAATGCCTGGAAGTGGGTAGCTGCCTGGTGGTGTGTCGTCCTGTGCTCGTGCGCGACGTCCGCGCCCCAGGTCCCGCCTGTCCCGCCGGAGGGCGCCACGCCCGTGGGGCCGTTCCTGCCGGCGGCGCGCGCGCTCTTCGCGGGGTGCACGCCGGTGCCCGACGGCCCCACGTCGCGTGTCTATCAGTGTGGCGACTCCACGGTGTGGCTCGTCGAGCGCAAGGCCGTGACGTCCGAGCGTGTGCTGGCGCTGGCCCGGGCCCGGCTGGTGGAGCGGCTGGGCGAGCGCGTGGTGGTGGCGGAGGGCGCGCTGCCGTTGGCGGACCGCTCGTGGCCCGCGGCCCGCTTCGCGGTGTGTGACGCGGAAGGGGGAGGCAAGGAGGCCTCGACGCCCTGCCGCGCGGGCGGCTACCTGGTGTCCGTGGCGGGGCCGCTCGGCCGGCAGCGGGAGCTGGGCTGCGTGGCGAAGAACAACGCCCAGCCCGCGGTGGCGCGCTGCCTGGAGCTGTTCGAGTACCTCGCGGCGAAGGGCAATCCCGAGGGGGAGCTGCTCGACGAGCAGGCGATGTTGCTGCCGCCGCGCCTGCCCTGGCGCTCGCTGGCGGTGCCCGAGAAGTGTCAGCCCTCCGAGTCCACCAGCCGCGCGGGACGCATCCGCTGCGACGACGCGTCCTTCGTGTGGAGCGTGTATCGGCCCGCGCGCACCGAGGTCACGGTCCGCTGGAGGGACCAGAGCGTGTCGGAGCTGCGCGCCGCCCTGCCCGGCGCCGGGCCCGTGAAGGAGGTGGCCTGCCTGCTGGAGCAGCAGCCCGCGCGCTGTCTGCGCTTCACCGCGCCCACGTCACGCGGGCCCCTGGTCGTCTGGGCGGGGGCGACACATTGGGATGACCGCGCGGTGTTCGCGGCGTGCAGCTTCCTCGAGTCCGAGGAGCCCGCGTTCCCCGCCGTCTGCAATGGCGCCTTCTCCGTCCCCTGAACGCAGCGAGGAAGGAGCCCGCCCGTGTACGCGTTGCAGCAGGTCTCCAAGCGCTTCGGTGACACCCTCGCGCTGGACGCGGTGACGCTCACGCTTCAGCCCGGGCGGACCACGGCGCTGCTCGGGCCGAGCGGCTGCGGGAAGTCCACGCTGGTGCGCCTGCTCAACGGTCTGCTGCGTCCGGACACGGGGCAGGTGCTGTACGCGGGACAGCCGCTGCCCACGGACGAGAAGGCCTTGCTCGCGCTGCGCCACCGCGTGGGCTACGCGCTCCAGGGCGGGGGACTCTTTCCTCATCTCACGGGTGAGGAGAACGTCGTGCTGATGGCCCGGCACCTGCGCTGGCCGGAGGCGCGCATCCGGGAGCGCCAGGAGGTGCTGGTGGAGCTGACGCGGTTCCCACCCGAGGCGCTCGCGCGCTACCCGGCGCAGCTGTCGGGAGGACAGCGGCAGCGCGTGGCGTTGATGCGCGCGTTGATGCTGGACCCGGAGGTGCTGCTGCTGGACGAGCCACTGGGCGCGTTGGACCCGCTGGTGCGGCATGAGCTCCAGGCGGACCTGCGCGCCATCTTCGCGCGGCTCGGCAAGACGGTGGTGCTGGTGACGCATGACCTGGCGGAGGCGGGGTTCCTCGGAGATGACATCGTGCTGATGCGGGACGGGCGCGTGGTGCAACAGGGCTCGCTGACGCAGCTGGAGACCCAGCCCCAGGACACGTTCGTCACGCGCTTCATCCAGGCCCAGCGGCTGCCTCCCGGGGGAGGCGTCACCGGATGAGCGCTCGCGCGAGGTGGACCTTGCTGGTGCTCGTGCTGTCGATGGGGGCCTGCTCCCGCGCGTCGAGCACGCCGGAGGGCACGGCGTCCGTGCGCGTGGGCTCCAAGAAGTTCACCGAGTCCGTCATCCTCGGGGAGCTGGTGACGCAGCTCGCGCGGAGCACGGGCGCGAGCGTGAGACATCGACGCGAGCTCGGCGGCACCGCGGTGCTCTGGGAGGCGCTCAAGCGGGGCGAGCTGGATGTGTATCCCGAGTACACCGGCACGCTGCGCCAGGAGCTGCTCTCCGGCCGCGCGCTGCCCGATGACGCGGCCCTGCGCGCCGCGCTCGCCGAGGTGGGCCTGCGCATGAGCAAGCCCCTGGGCTTCAACAACACCTATGCCCTGGGCATGAAGGAGGCGGAGGCCGAGCGGCTGGGCATCCGCCGCGTCTCGGATTTGCGCGAGCACCCGGAGCTGCGCTTCGGCTTCAGCAACGAGTTCATGGAGCGCGCCGATGGCTGGCCCGCGCTGAGAGACACGTACAAGCTCCCGCAGCGCGACGTGCGCGGCCTGGACCACGACCTCGCGTACCGGGGGCTGGAGGCCAGCTCCGTGCAGGTGACGGACCTGTACTCCACGGACGCCGAAATCGCGGCCTACGGCCTGCGGGTCCTCGAGGACGACGCGCGCCACTTCCCCGCCTACGACGCCGTGCTGCTCTATCGCGAGGACCTGGAGTCGCGCGCCCCCGACGCCCTCGCGGCCGTGCTGCGCCTGCAGGGCAGCCTCTCGGAAGACGCGATGGTGAAGCTCAACGCCCGCGCCCGACTGGAGCGCGTGCCCGAGCCGCGGGTGGCCTCCGACTTCCTCGCCGCGAAGCTGGGCGTCTCCACCGAGGTCCACGGCGAGGGGCTCGTGTCGCGCGTGCTGCGCCGCACCCGCGAGCACCTGTTCCTCGTCGGCGTGTCGCTCCTGGCCGCGCTCGCGCTCGCCATCCCGCTGGGTGTGCTCGCCGCGCGCAGCCCTCGGCTGGGGCAGGGCGTGCTGGGGCTCGCCGGCATCATCCAGACGATTCCCTCGCTGGCGCTGCTGGTGGTGATGATTCCGCTGCTGGGCATCGGCTCGCGACCGGCCATCGCCGCGCTGTTCCTCTACAGCCTGCTGCCCATCGTCCGGAACACCACCGCGGGCCTCACGGGAATCCCGCTGGAGGTTCGCGAGTCCGCGGACGCGCTCGGCCTGCCTCCGCGCGCCAGGCTCTGGCGCATCGACCTGCCCATGGCCTCGCCCTCCATCCTCGCGGGCATCCAGACGGCCGCCGTCATCAACGTGGGCACCGCCACGCTGGGCGCGCTCGTCGGCGCGGGAGGCTACGGCCAGCCCATCCTCACCGGCATCCGCTTGGACGACACCCGCCTCATCCTGGAGGGCGCCGTCCCCGCCGCCGTGCTGGCCCTGCTCGTCAGCGGCCTGTTCGAGGCCCTGGGCCGCGCGCTCATCCCCAAGGGGCTGCGCCTGCGCGCCGAGTCGGAGTCACGCTGACGCCTCAGGCGGCCGAGGCGTGCGTCGGCACCGGCTCCGACACCCGCTCCGCGCGGGGCGCGTCCTTCGACAGGCCCGCCGCGCACAGCCGCACCACCGTCATCCACACGAAGTCCGCCAGCAGCAGATGCACCAACTGCAGCCACACCGGCGCGAGCAGCACCACGTTGACGAGCCCCGCCCCCAACTGCAGGACGTAGAGGCCGGTGAGCAGCATCGCGGACTGCTTCACCTCCGGCGACGGCCGCAGCCGCGACATCCACCGCCCCACGTACACCAGCGCCGCGCCCATCAGCACCGCGATGATGGGGTGATAGATGCGCCGGCGCACGAAGAGGTGGGCCTGGTCGTTCGCGTGCTGCGCCAGCCCCTCCGCCAGCGTCTCCGAGGGGAACAGCGTGTCCCCCAGCGCCGCCACCGCGCCGCTCACGCCCAGCAGCATCATCCCGGCCACGCACACGCCCACCAGCACGCCCACCCAGCCCTGGCCCCGGAAGGACAGGCTCGCCCGGCCCTTCGAGAACCACACCACCAGCGTCTGCGCGCCCACCAACAGGAACGTGTTCACCAGGTGCACGCCCATCCACACCGCGCGGCCGACGGACGCGTTGTCCGCCACGTACTGGAGCAGCACGATGCCGGCGCCCACCAGCGCCTCCGTCATCATGAAGAACAGCGCCCAGTTCGCCGCCTTGCGCACCGGGTGGCCCTTGGCGTGCGCCCGCATGGCCCACACGCTCAGGGCCACCGCGAGCAGCATCACCACGCCGCTGGTCAGCCGGTGGGTGTACTCGATGAGCGTCTGGACCGTCGGCTCGCGGGGCACCACCTGCCCGTTGCACACCGGCCAGTGGTCACCACAGCCCGCCCCGGAGCCCGTGGCGCGCACGAAGGCCCCCCACAGAATCACCCCCAACGTGAAGACGAGCACGCCGAGGCTGAAGCGCTGGAACGAGCGGGTCGAGGCGGGATGAGTCATCGCGTCCCCCTTATCGCAACCGGGCTCCACCCGCCGCCCACGCACCCCATCCAGCGTCACCCCGCCCATCAGCCCGCCTGCTCGGCTCCTCCCTCGCTCGGCGCCGGGGCATATCCGGATAGGGCCCTCCGGATGTCCCACCCGGCCCATTGGATATGCCTGCTCCCTTTGACTACCTCATTGGATGATGTCCATTGGACACTTCCATGCCCCTAAGGGCTGGCACGTAGAGTGCTTAGCGATCGCTCAGTGCGCGACGGACCTCTCCGGAGGCTGGCGACACACGGTTTGAACAGGTGACCGCCCTCGGGCGGTCCCGGCACCCAGGGTCGAAGCTTCCCCCCTCTTGGGCCCATGGGTGTGTTCTTTGAGAGGCAACAGTCGGAAGCAGTACCGCGCTTCGGGCCGGGGTTCCCCCCCTCCCCGGCCCGGAGCGGACCTCTTCCGACGCGCGCCTCATGAGGTTCCCACAGGGGTGTGGGGAAACAGGGCGGGGCGCATCGCGGGTTGGGGTGGTTCCTCGACTTCAGCCCGCGATGCGCATCTGCTTTGCCCCCAGCACCGCCGGCAAGGGCCCGTACGCCATGGAGCGCTCGATGACGTTGCGCAGCTCGCGCACGTTGCCGGGCCACGGGTGGGCCATCAGCGCCTCCAGCGCGTCTGAACCCAGCTGCGGTGGCGGCTGTCCCTCGGGCGTGAGCTGCCGCACGAAGTGACGTGCCAGGGCCACCACGTCCTCGCGCCGCTCGCGCAGGGGCGGCACGCGCACCGGCACCACCTGGAGGCGGTAGTAGAGGTCCTCGCGGAAGCGGCCCTCGCGCACCAGCTGGCCCAAGTCCCGGTGCGTGGCGGCCACCACGCGCACGTCGACCTCCACCGGGCGTGTCTCGCCCAGGGGGAAGACCTCGCCGTTCTCCAGCACGCGCAGGAGCTTGGGCTGCACGTCCAGCGGCAGCTCGCCAATCTCATCCAGGAACAGGGTGCCGCCGTGGGCCGCGCGCAGCACGCCGGGGTGGTCCGTGGCCGCGCCGGTGAAGGCGCCCCTGCGGTAGCCGAAGAGCTGTCCCTCGAAGAGCTCCTTGGGGACGGCCGCGCAGTTGAACGCCACGTAGGGCCGCTGCGAGCGCGTGGAGAGCAGGTGCAGCGCCCGCGCGACGACCTCCTTGCCCGCGCCGGACTCGCCCGTGACGATGACGGTGGAGCGGCTGGCGGACAGGCGCGAGAGCTCCGCGCGCAGCCGCTTCATCGAGGGTGAGGCGGCGATGAAGCCCGGCAGCTCCGTCTCTCGCCCGGGCTCCTCGGACGCGGGCTCGCTCGTGCCCGACACGCCCGCTTCCACCGCCGTGAAGCCGCGCAGCGTCGCCACCTCCAGCGCGAAGCCTCCCAGCCGGGACAGGAGCGTGAGCAGCGCGCGGCCATCCACCGGCAGCGGCCCCACGACGCCCAGCCGCAGCCTGCGTCCACACCCGTCGCCGAACTCCACCTCGTCCGTGGCCGGCCGCGCGTCCAGGCCCGCGAGCACCGTGACGCGGCCCTGCGAGTCCACCTCTTCCAGCCGGGGCGCGCAGCCGGGGAACAGGCCCTCCAGCACGCCGAGCAGCTCGCGCTGGATGAGCGGCGCGCCCATGCCGCGCACGGACAGCCGCTCGAAGGGCACCACCAGCGCCTCGGAGCCCAGGCGCGTCGTGGCCCCGGGCTCGGATGGGGGGCTGCCCGAGCCGGCCGGGCGCGCCGTGGCGGGGATGAAGTTGGGCTGCGGCGCCATGCCGATGCGGCGCAGCTCCGCGTCGCTGGCGGCCAGCAGCTCGTCGGCGGCCGGGTCTCCCTCGTGCTTGGCCAGCCACGCCAGCAGGCTGCGCGTGAAGGCCGCCATGCACACGTCGCCGGAGAGGCGGAAGGTGCCCAGCGAGGCCTCGAGCAAATCCCTCGCCTCGCGCGTGCGGCCCTCGACGACCAGGAGCATGCCCTCGAAGCGGTGGAGCAGCGCGGAGTGCCACGCCGACGGCATCCGCTCCAGGAAGGCGCGCGTGCGGCGCAGCACCACCCGGCCTTCCTCCCGCTGCCCGGCGTAGGCGCGCGCGGCCGTCTCGTACAGCAGGCACTCACGGCGCAGGTAGGGCCAGCCGCCCAGCTCCATGCCGCGCGCTCCGGCGGCCGCGAAGCCCGCGGCGGCGCGCTGGGCGGTGCCCTCGCTCAGGTCCGCCATGGCCTCCACGAAGAGGGCGTACGCGCCGGTGAGCGAGCGCTGGATGTTGCCGTCGTACGAGGACAGGCGGGAGGCCAGCTTGCGCAGCTCCGCGGGCCGGTTCACCGTCAGCCACAGCTTCGCGCGCGTCACCGCGAGCTGCAGCGGCGTCCAGCTCAGCTCCTCCACCACCGCGTCGGCCTCGTCCAGCGCGGCCTCCGCCTCGGCGAAGCGCGCCAGGCGAATCAGCGCCTCCGCCTCCGCGCGCGCCGCGAAGATGAACGAGAAGCCGCGCGCCATGCGTCCGCCGTACGCGGCCTCGCGCGCGCGGCGCACCAGCAGCAGCGCCTCCTCCGGCTCGCACGCCTCGTCCAGCCGACGCTGCGCGAGGAAGGCGAGGTTGCGCGCCTCCAGGAACGCGTATCCCAGCCGCGCCGCGCCCTGGGCCACTTCACGGAAGCGGCGCGTGGCCTGCGTCGTCTCTCCGCGGATGGCCTCCTCGTGCGCGCACACGTCCTCGGCGAGCAGCCGCAGCGCCGGGTCCGTCACGTGGGCGAGCGCCTCCGCCACGCGCCCCGAGTAGCGCGCCACCCGCTCCGTCTCGCCCAGGTAGAAGGCGCCCGCCGTCTGCGCCATGCGCAAGAGGCAGCGCGCGTCCGAGTCCGGTTCCTCGACCAGCAGCGCCTCCGCGCGGGCCACGTGCGCGTCACTCTTCACGGCGTCGAACAGCTTCCCATCCGGCGACGCGTAGAGGTTCGCCGCGAGCGCGTGCACCTGCAGCTCCACGCCCCGCGGCAACAGGCCCATCTCCGCCTCGCCCAGGTGCGGCAGCAGCGTGGCGAGCGCGCCCCGGCTGTCCTCGCGTCCCCAGCGCTGCAGGTGGGACAGCCCCACCGCGGCGAGCGCCCTCGCGCCCGGGGTCCGCAGCACGCCCGAGGCCAGCAGCGTGAGCAGCTCCTCCTCCGCCGCGCGCCACTCGGCCCGCTTCAGTCGGTCCAGGGCAGGCTGCAGCCGCTGGCTCTCCTCGGGGCGCAGCTCCTGGCGGGACAGGGAGGGCAGCTGAGCGCCCGTGAGCCCGCCGCCCTGCAGCTGCTTGAGCGCCTGCGCCACCCGACCTCGGGGACGCCGCGCCTGGGGCGCGTCTTCCGGCAGCTCCCAGCGATACACCGTCAGGGGGGTGACTCCCAGCATCCGAGCGAAGGCAGCACGACTCTGGCCCCCACGCAGCGCGCGGATGGCCTCGGGGCTCAGCTCCCCGCCTTCCCCCTTTTCCTCGATGCTCTCCACGACACCGAACCCCTTGTGCCCCCCGCGAACACAATCTCATGGGCCTTTTCCAGGGGGAATGCAAACGATTGAGCATTTCCCCGGATTACCCACGAGTATCACCCGTCTCGACTCGGTGCGGGGTACGAGGAAGCGCCCAACATGATGTGGGATTCACCTCCCCGATGGCGGGGGAGGTCGTTATCGTATCGCGTGCCCCGAGCCTCCGAGCCACCCCCTCCGAGCGAGCCTCCCCGCCAGCAGGACGAGCGCCTGCGCCGTCTGGAGGACGCCTTGTCGGAGGGCCAGGCCCGCGAGGACGCGGCGGTGGAGGCGTGGGTGCGCAAGACGGGGCGCCTGCCTCCCCGGAAGGTCCGCCGGCAGTGGGAGAAGCAGTGGCGCAAGGAGGCCCGGCGGGACGCGCGCAAGGCGACGCGGCCCCGCTCACGGCGGCGCTCCTCGAACGCCTCCAGGGACCCGGTCAAGGCGGCGGCCTTCATCGCGCCGGCGATCGTGTGCCTGCTCATCGCCATGGGACAGCCCCGTCGGCTGTGGTGGCTCGTCTTCGTGGCGCTGGGACTCTTCCTGGCGTCGGCGAAGTACCTGAGGCGCCCCACGGAAGAAGAGGAGGCGCAGGCCACAGGGCTCGGGGTGAAGCCCGCCACGTCCGCCGAGCCCGTGGACCCCAAGGTGGCGCGCGTGGACGCGGTGTGCGCGAAGCTGCTGGCGGAGCTGGCCCAGGGGCCCGCGGTGCTGCGCGAGGTGGTGCACGCCCCCGAGCGCACGGTGGAGGCGCTGCGCCAGGGCTGTCACGCGCTGGCGAGCCGGGAGCGGACGCTGCGCGCGCTGGCCACACCCGAGGAGGCGAGCCGGCTGGAGGAGGAGCACCGCGCGCTGTCCGCGAGGGTGGCGACGGAGCAGGACGCGGTGGTGCGTGAGCGGCTCCAGGGCGCGCTGTCCGCGCTCGAGTCGCAGCGTCAGCAGCGCGCGGAGCTGTCCACGGCGGCGGACCGGCTGGAGGCCGAGTACACGCGGCTGTTCTACACGCTGGAGGGCCTCTACGCGCAGGTGCTGCGGGTGCGCACGGCGGACGCGTCCGGCGAGGACGTCGCCGGACTGGGACTGCGCCAGAGCGTGGAGCAGCTCGGCGCCGAGGTGGAGGCCGTGACGGAGGCGCTGGAGGAGGTCCACCGCCCACCCGACGGCCGCGTGCGCACGCGCTGAAGCGCTACTCGCTGAGCGCGCCGCCGCGAGCCGCAGGCGCGTCCCCACCGGTCGCGACGCGCACCGTCTTCGCGTTGAGGAACTCGTGGATGCCCAGGTCCGCGAGCTCGCGCCCGTGGCCGGAGTTCTTCACCCCGCCGAAGGGCAGCCGCGCGTCGGACACCACCATCTGGTTGACGAACACCATGCCGGACTCGATGCCGTCGATGAAGCGGCGCTCCTCGCCCGCATCGCGCGTCCACACGCTGGCGCCCAGGCCGAAGGGCGTGGCGTTGGCCAGCTCCACCGCGTGCTCCACGTCGCGCGCACGCAAGAGCGTGGCCACCGGGCCGAACAGCTCGTCATGGAACGCGGGCGCGGAGGGCGGCGGGTCCGCGAGCACGGTGGGCGGATAGAAGTTGCCGGGCCGCTCCAGCGGCTTGCCGCCGAGGAGCAGCCTCGCGCCGGCCTTCACGCTCGCCTCCACCTGCGCGTGCAGGCCCTGGAGGATGCCCTGCGTGGCCAGCGGGCCCAGGTCCGTCTTCGGGTCCATGGGGTCGCCCACGGTGACCTTCTTCAAACGCTCGACGAAGCGGCGCTCGAACTCGGCGGCGATGGGCTCGGCGACGATGAAGCGCTTGGCGGCGATGCAGGACTGGCCGTTGTTGATGAGGCGCGCGGACGCGGCCGTCTCCACCGCCTTGTCCAGGTCCGCGCTGGGCATGACGATGAACGGGTCGCTCCCGCCCAGCTCCAGCACCACCTTCTTGAGCGACTTGCCCGCGGACTGGCCCACCGCGCGGCCCGCGCCCTCGCTGCCGGTGAGCGTCACCGCGCGCACGCGGGCGTCCTCGATGACGCGGTTGACGTCGGCGGTCTCGATGAGGAGCGTCTGGAACGCGCCCTTCGGGAAGCCCGCGTCCAGGAACAGCGTCTCCAGCGCGAGCGCGCACTGGGGCACGTTGTGCGCGTGCTTGAGCAGGCCCACGTTGCCCGCCATCAGCGCGGGCGCGGCGAAGCGCACCACCTGCCAGAAGGGGAAGTTCCACGGCATGATGGCCAGCACGGGCCCCAAGGGTTGGTAGCGCACGAAGGCGGTGTCTCCGCCCACGTCGATGGGCCGGTCCTTGAGCAGCCCCTCCGCCTTGGCCACGTAGTAGCGGCACGCCGTCGCGCACTTCCTCGCCTCGGCCTTGGCGGCCTCCAGCGGCTTGCCCATCTCCTCGGTCATGATGCGGCCGTAGTGGTCCGCCCCCGCTTCCAGCAGCTCCGCGGCGCGGCGCATCCAGCGGGCGCGCTCGGCGAAGGGCGTCTGGCGGTACGCGCGGAACGTGTCCGAGGCGAGCTGGAGCCTCGACTCCAGCTGCTCCGGAGTGAGGGCGTCGAACGTGCGCAGCGTCTTGCCGGACGTCGGGTCGATGGTGGCGATGGCCATGGGAGGCTCCTTGCGGGAGCGCGGTGATAGCAGCCGGGCGCGCGCGCACAATGCCCGGTGAAGGCCAGCGTCAGGGCCCGCACGCGCCGGGGCCCCCGTGTTCCTGATATGCGACACATGTCGCCCGCGTCCGCCATGCCCCAATTCCTCGTCCTGCCCGACGGCCACCGCCTCCCCCTGGACAAGCCCGTCCTCTCCCTGGGCTCCGACGCCACGTGCGACGTGGTGCTCACGGGCACGGGCGTGAAGCCGAGCCACGCGCTGCTGTTTCGCGACGCGCGCGGCTGGAGCGTGTCCCCGGCGGGGCGCGGCTGTGACGTGCGCGTGAAGGGCCGGCGCGTGGACCTGGCGCCGCTGGAGCCCGGTGACCGCATCCGCCTGGGCACGGTGGAGGTGGAGCTGGTCGAGATGGGGGAGGGGCGCGCGGAGGGCTCGCGGACGCCCGAGCCCCGGCGCCTGGTGGCGGTGATGGCGGAGCTGTCCTCGCGGCTGCTCGCGCAGCGGCCACCGTTGGAGTTGCTCGACGTGGCGATGCGGGGCCTCGCCGACGTGGTGGGCGCGGACGTGGGCTTCCTCGTCGCGGCGGACTCGAGCCAGGGGCCCCGGCGCGTGTTGTTCGCCACCGGCGCGAAGGCCGACGCTGGGGTGGTGGACAGCCTGGTGGACCGGGTGCTGACGTCGGGCGCGCCCGTGCTCGTGGCGGACGTGGCGGCGGACGCGGCCTTGGCGAGGGCTCCGAGCCTGGAGGCGCTGCGCTTGGGCTCCGCGCTGGTGGTGCCGCTGCGCGTGGAGGTGGTGCCGTTGTCGGTGGTGTACCTGGGGCGCAAGCTCGGCGCGCCCGCTTTCACCTCGGCGGACCTGGAGGAGGCGCTGGCGCTCTGCGCGATGACGGCGCTGCTGCTGTCGACGCGGCGCGAGCTGACGGAGCTGCGCTCGCGCGTGGAGGGGCTCACGCGGCGCATCGAGGCGGCGACGTTCGAGGGGCTCATCGGCGAGTCCCCGGCGATGCGCGCGCTGTATCGCCAGGTGGAGCGGCTGGGGCCCACGCCGCTCAACGTGCTCATCCAGGGAGAGACGGGCACGGGCAAGGAGCTGGTGGCCCGCGCGCTCCATCGCCGCGGTGGACGTCCGGGGCGGCTGGTGGCCATCAACTGCGCGGCGCTGCCGGAGAGCCTCATCGAGCGCGAGCTGTTCGGCCACGCGCGCGGCGCCTTCACCGGCGCGGGCGCGGAGCGGGCGGGGCTGGTGGAGGCGGCCGACGGAGGCACGCTGTTCCTGGATGAGATTGGCGACATGCCGCTGTCGCTCCAGACGCGCCTGTTGCGCGTGGTGCAGGAGCGCGAGGTGACGCGGCTGGGGGAGCACACGCCGCGCAAGGTGGACGTGCGGGTCGTCTCCGCGACGCACGTGCCGCTGGAGGAGGCGGTGCGCAAGGGCACCTTCCGCGCGGACCTGCGCTACCGGCTGGAGGAGGTGCGCGTGGACGTGCCGCCCCTGCGCGAGCGCGGTGACGACGTGCTCCTGCTCACGCACCACGTGCTGACGCAGGAGTCGCGCAAGGCGCGGGGCCTCACCCAGAAGGCCATGGAGGCGCTGCGAGGCCATCCGTTCCCCGGCAACGTGCGCGAGCTGGTGTCGCGCGTGCGGCGCGCGGCGGTGCTGGCCACGGACGAGCTGCTGCGCCCCGAGGACCTGGAGCTGGGCGCGGAGGACGGGCCCATGGTTCCGCTGGAGGAGGCGCGCGAGGCCTTCGTCCAGCGCTACGTGCGTGAGGCGATTGCCCGCTGTGGCGG
The DNA here is from genome assembly GCF_026626605.1 of Myxococcus sp. MISCRS1. Classification (NCBI taxonomy): domain Bacteria; kingdom Pseudomonadati; phylum Myxococcota; class Myxococcia; order Myxococcales; family Myxococcaceae; genus Myxococcus; species Myxococcus sp. MISCRS1. Next base: position 4,595,865 of record NZ_JAPNKB010000001.1, on the reverse strand, counting down.
CAGCAAGAAGGACGCGGCGGCGGCGCTGGGCATCGGCCTGCGCTCACTGTTCCGCTACCTGGGCGAGGGGGACTGACACGCCGCCTCCTCGGGAGGCCCTGTCCGCGTGCCAGTCCTGGCACGTTTCCCCCGTCGCTGCGCGGCTGTGAGCGCCGTTCTTCGCGCAACCCCTCGGAATCGCGGGGCTTCGCACTCGCATGAGCCCGCGGCACGGCGGTTGCGATGGGGCCTGACCATACGCCGCTGACGGAAAGGGCCGGCGCGCGGCGAGAACGACCTTCACGGAGACGAACATGAAGCGATGGCTGATGGCGCTGTTCCTGGCGGTGGTGGTGACGGGCTGTGGCAGCACGAGCGAGGACGACGACAAGAACCCGAACAACCCCGACCCGAACGACCAGGAGAAGATGCTCTGCAGCGCGAGCAAGGCCTGTCCCTCCGGGCAGTTCTGCTTCAACGGCTTGTGTGCGCTGGGCTGCCAGTCGAACGCGAACTGCGCGGCGGACCAGTACTGCGACACCGAGGACACGGGCGCGCTGGCCTCGTACTGCAAGAACAAGAAGGTGCCGACGTGCACCTCCGACACCCAGTGCCTGAGCAACCAGACCTGCATCGAGGGCCTGTGCAGCCTGCGTCCGCCCGCGAACCCGCCCACGTGCGACCCGAACACGTCCGACTTCAAGGATGGCTGCGACACCTACTCGGTGTGCATGGACCCGGATGACGACGGGGCGCGCCAGCCGTACTGCGCCAGCTTCGCGCCGTGCGCCGAGGACGGGGCCTGCCCGGTGGGCCTGGGCGGCGCGGTGTGCAACGACGGCTACCTGTCGAACAAGGGCCGCTTCTGCATGCAGGGCCTCTGCCGCGACAACTCCAACTGCCCCTCGGAGTGGAACTGCGTGAAGCCCTTCACGGGCTCGGTCATCGGCTTCTGCAGCCCGGGCGCCTTCGGCTTCCCGTGCCAGGAGAACTCGCAGTGCAAGAGCGGCCAGTGCTTCGGCGCGCCGGGCTTCATGGGCACCTGCATGTAGCAGGGCGCTGAAGTCGGTCCTCGTGCTTCCAGGGAGCACGAGGGCCGTGCCTCGCGGGGGCTCGCGCTCCCGCGGGGATTTGCGCGTAGAGTGGCGAGGCCTTGTTGATGCGTCGCTTCCTTTCCTGCTGTGGGCTGGTCGTGCTCGTGCTGCTGTTCGCGCCGGGCTGTCCTCTCGACATCCGTGTCCGCTGTGACGAGTCACACGCCTGCGCCTCGAACGAGGTCTGCGTGCGGGGAGGCTGTGAGCCTCGGGCCGTGGAGCGGGTGGGGGAGGACTGTGACGGGGACTCGGAATGCGGCCCCGGGCTCACCTGCGGCCTGGGCTTTCCGGGGGGGTACTGCCTGCTCGAGTGCTCCGCCGACGCGCCATGTCCCTCGGGCACCGTGTGCGCGAAGGACCTGGGGGTCTGCCTGCTCGGGTGCGGCGAGGACTGCTACCGCCCGGGCTACGGCTGTGGCCCGGTGCCCGACTCCTCGGGACTGCTGAACGCCTGCGTGCCCGTCGCGACGCAGGCGGATGGGGGTGGCTCGGACGGCGGCGGTGGCGCGGATGGGGGTGGCGGCCTGGATGCCGGGTGCACGACCGCGGTTTGCGAGGCGCCGGACGCGGGCTGCTCGGGTCCGACGTGTGGTTCGTCGGATGGGGGCTGCGCGGCCACGGTGGGGATGGGGGGCGCGTGTACTCGCGCCTGTGAGTGCCTGGAGGCAGCCGCGGCCTGCGTGGAAGGGCGGTGCGCGGAGACGTGCACGTCCGACTTCACGTGCCGGGATGGGCGACGTTGCAACAACGACGAATGCGAGGTGGGGCCCCGGTTGGGTGAGGCCTGCAAGGACCCGTTCGACTGCGCGGACACCGCGAGGTGCCGTCCGGAGCGGCCCCGGTGCGAGGAGTCCTGCAACCCGAACGCGGGAGGCGGCATCTGTCCCGCGGGCTACCAGTGCGCGTTGGATGGGCTGTGTGTGCGGGAGTGCACGGGAATCCCTGAATCGACGGGGGAAGTCTGTGAGAACTCGTGGGACTGCGCGACGTGCGCGGTGTGCCTGAGCTCGGGGGCGGAGTCGCGGTGTCGGCGCACCTGTCGGCTGGACAGGGACTGCCCCGGGGGGGCCGTGGGAGCGTGCGAGCAGGTGGGCGAGACGAAGGCCTGCCGGCTGTAGCACTTGGGTTGCTCGCGGGAGGCGGCTCCCCGAGAATGCGCCCGTGATGAAGGGTGAGGTGGTTTCGGGCCGCTACCGACTCGAGCGGGAGCTGGGGCGTGGGGGGATGGCCACGGTCTTCCTGGCCGTGGACCTGCGCCTGTCCCGGCCCGTGGCGTTGAAGCGGATGCACCCTGGCAAGGACCCCGGGCGCGTGGAGCGCTTCCGACGCGAGGCCGAGCTGGCGGCCTCCCTGCACCACCCCAACATCCTGGAGGTGCACGACTTTGGTGAGGACGCGGAAGGGCCGTTCCTCGTCTGTGAGTGGGTGCGGGGCGAGGACCTGCGCAGCCTCGCGGCGAGGCTCGGGCCGGTGCCGCCCGAGGCGGCGCTGGTGCTGGGCTGGGAGCTGGCGCGGGCCCTGTCCGCGGCGCACGCGAGCGGCGTCGTGCACCGCGACGTGAAGCCGGACAACGTGTTGGTGGCGGAGGGCGGGCCGCTGAAGCTGGCGGACTTCGGGCTGGCCGCGCTGGAGGACCAGGAGCGGCTGACGAGCACGGGCGCCGTGACGGGCTCGCTGGCGTACATGGCGCCCGAGCGCATCGACACGGGCGCGTTCACCCCGGCCTCGGATGTGTATGCCGTGGGGGTCATCCTGTTCGAGCTGGTCTCGGGCGGGACGCCGCACGCGGGCAAGGGCGCCGCGCACCTGGCGGCCTCGGTGATGACGCGGGATGCGCCGTCGTTGACGGAGGTGGTGCCGGGGACGCCCGAGTCCCTGTCGGCCCTGGTGTCGAGGTGTCTGGCGAGGGATGCCCGGAACAGGCCGACGGACGGCGGCGTGCTGGCGGCGGAGCTGGAGGCGCTGCTGCGGCAGGAGGTGGGGCCGCCCGCCGAGGTGGCTCGCGAGTTCTTGAGCAACCCCATGGCGGGTGCCATCCAGTGGCGGAAGTCTCGCTTCCAGCGATTGCTCGCGGAGGGGCGTACGCTGCTGGCGAAGGGCGAGGGTGCTCGCGCCGCGAAGGTGCTCAACGCCGCGTTGGCGTTGGAGCCTACGTCGTCCGAGGTGGTGGCCTTGCTGCGGGAGCGGCAGCGGCCCAGGAACTCGCGGGCGTGGTGGGCCGCGGGGTTCGTGCTCTGCGCGGCGACGGGGTTGGGTGGATGGACGTTGTCTCGCCATCGCGAGGCGTCGCGAGCCGAGGATGTGCTTTTGGTGCCAGGGGCCGGGGACTCGACGCTGTCCCCGGATGACGCGACACAGCTCCGTGAAGGTCCGTCGGGTGCACGCGCCGACGACGCGACGTCGCTCCGTGAAGGTCTTTCGGGTGCGCGGGCCGAGGACGCGACCTCGTCCCGGGATGGACAGGCAGGCGCAGAGGGCGAGGGCTCGACGCCGTCCCGAGGGGAAAGGGCGGGCGCACGAGCCTCGGACGTTGGAGAGGCAGGCGCGGGGAAGGCGTCGTGCGCGGAGGGAGGCTCCTCTTCGGAATGTCTGAAGGCGCTCGCGCGAGGGAGCGAGGACGCGGGGCGCGGAGCCGAGCCCCTCCTGGATGATGGGCTGGGCGGCGAGAGTGTCAGCGCGGCGCGCGAGGCTCTCGCCGAGCTGTCGCGGACGCAGGCGAAGAAGTCGATGGGTGCTCGGTCCACCGGAGGCCCTTCGGGGCGCGCTGGGAGCGCCTCCGTGCCTACGGCTCCGCGTCCGAGCACCGTGGGCGAGACGACCGTGGGGGCTTCGACGCAGCCGGAGCCGACCCCGGACACGGACGTCGCGGACGCTGGCGAATCGAATACACGGGGAGACGTGACGTCGGTAGCGCATGCCCCCGTGGGAGATTCAGTGAAGCCGGAGTCGATGGAGGGCTCCCCTGGCGTTCCCGTGACGGGTGACCCCGCGCCGACGGCGAGTTCGGACGCGAGTGCCGCCGCGCCCGCGAGCCCCGGGGTGCTGAAGCTGACGGCGCGCCCGTGGGCGGAGGTCTTCGTGAACGGAGAGAGCCGGGGGTACACGCCTCGGGTGCGCGAGGTCTCGTTGCCCGCGGGGACGCACCATCTGCGCTTCGCCAACTCGTTGTGCGACGAGGTGGAGATGCAGGTGTCGCTCGCGCCTGGGGAGACGGTGACGCGGGACGTGGTGTTGCCGTTGCGCAAGGCGGAGGTGCTCATCCTCGCGCCCGTGGGCTCGCGGCTCTTCGTGGACGGCCGGGAGGTGGGCGTGGCGCCGCTGGCGAGCGCGGTGAAGGTGGAGCATGGCCGCCACACCGTGACGGCGCGGCGCGCGGGTGCGCCCGTGTTGCAGCGTGAGGTGGACGCGGTGGCGGGACGGCAGCTCGAGGTCTCGATGGAGGGGCCGCCGTGATGATGGGGTTGGCCCTGGTGCTCGGGGTGCTCGCCGCGTCGCCGTTGGATGGCGCGCGGGAGGCCTATCAGTCCGGTGAGCTGTCCCGGGCGCGCGCGGAGCTGGAGTCATTGCTCTATCCATTGCGGCTCGATGGCGACGAGCTGGAGGCGCATGCGCACCTGCTGCTCGGGGCGACGTGGCATGCGCAGGAGGAGCTGGCGCGCGCCGAGGACGAGGTCGTGCGCGGGCTGGCCGCCCACGAGGGCGCGGCGTTGGACCCGCTGTTGTATCCGCCGGACTTCCTCGCCTTCGTGGAGCGCGCGAGGACCCAGCATGCCTCGCGCATCGCGGAGCTGCGGGCCGAGCGACGTCCGCGCCTGATGCCTCCGCCGACGCCCATCGCCACGCCGGTGCGCGAGGTCGCGACACGAGAGGCGCATCCGACGATGTCCCGGGCCTGGTACCTGGCGCCGATGGGCGTGGGGCACTTCAAGCAGGGACGCTCGGGGATGGGCACGGCGCTGGCGGTGAGCCAGGGCCTGGGGCTCGCGATGGCGGGTGTGTCGCTGGGGACGTCGCTGTCGCTGCGGGGCCCGGATGGGCGCTACAGCGCGAAGGACGAGGGGACGGCGCGCACGCTGAACGTGACGTACCTGGTGGGCGCCTATGCCTTCGCGGCGGCGTATGCGTATGGTGTGTTCGACGGGCTGGTGCTGACGCCCGAGCCGCCCGCTCGCCCGGTGCCCTGAGGGACGGGCGGGATTTTCGTGCCGCGCCGCGCCCTTTTAGGGAAGGCAGGAGGACTGGAGACCGCCATGACGACCGACATCATCCGCGAGCGCCGCTTCAACCCCATCATCGCTGGTGTGTTGTCGTTCTTCTTCCCGGGGTTGGGGCAGCTCTACAAGGGGCAGCTCTTCCGGGCCATCCTGTGGTTCTGCTTCGTGGGCGCGGGGTACTGGTTCTTCGTGTTCCCGGGCATCGTGCTGCACTTCTTCTGCGTGCTGGGCGCCGCGTTCGGCAGTGCGGGGCAGGACCGGTTCCGGCTGTCGCGGTAGCGGCGCGCCGTGACGGAACGATGACCGCTCGCGGGACGTCCGCCCGCCAGCCGCGTCTCGCGTCCGTGTACCCAGGTGACTGTCCCTTCCAGCAAGGAGCAGCCGCATGGGTATGTCCGTCGGTGGTGGCCGGGGTGGCGTGAAGAGTGAGATCAACGTCACGCCCCTGGTCGACGTGGTGCTGGTCCTCCTCATCATCTTCATGGTGGTGACGCCGATGATGCAGCGGGGCCAGCAGGTGGCCCTTCCTCCGTCGCGACAGCCGGACGAAGAGAAGGCGACACCGAGGGATCCGCTCATCCTCTCGATGACGTCGGACCGCCGTCTGTTCGTGGAGGCGGAGTCGTACGCGGACGAGAAGGCCTTCCAGGCGAGGCTCCAGGCCGCGATTCGAGCGGAGCCAGGCCGGGGGCTGTTGCTCAAGGCGGACCAGTCGCTCACCCACGGTGATGTGCTGAAGGTGATGCGACTGGCCCAGGGCGCCGGGGCGAAGCAGGTGGCGCTCGCGGTGGTGAAGCACGGAGAGGGCGCTTCACCGTAGGCCCGTGTGTCGAGCGGCTACTCCAGCTCCAGCTCGACACCGCCTCCGAGGCGCAGCGCGAGGTTGACCAGGGCGCCGGTGATGAGGCCGAGAACGAAGCCCGCGAGGCCGTAGAGGATGACGGCTCCCACCATCAGGAGGAGCCCGCCGCCCAGTCCCAGCTCGCCCAGGTGCAAGCCCTTGCCGAGGATGGCGTAGGTGCGGGGTGAGCCGAGCAGCAGCACCGCCATGCTCGTCAGTGTTCCCACGGTGACGCCAATCAACGCATAGAAAGCACCCAGACACTTGCCGAGCGAGATGGCGCCGACACCGCGAATCACTGTCATTCCAAGTCCTCCCCCTCCGCCAGGACTGGCGGCACTTCGCTCCCCTCTAAGGGGCCGAGGGCCGGGACGAAAATGGAGGACATCCCGCTGTCAGTCAGATTCGTCCTCCGGGTCCACGGCGCCTGGTTGTCAGAGCGGTCTGCTATGGCCTCTGCGCTCACCGATGCTCTGGCAGCCGAAAGTAGGGTGACATGAGGCCTGCATGCATTGCCGTGCTGTTTCTGTTGGCGGGCGGATGTGCATCGACCCGCGTCGTCCATCTCGACATGGGGCAGGGCGAATCCATCGCGTATACGCCCGTTGAGTCTGGCCCGGTCGAGGTGAATGAAGACTCGTTCAAGCGCGCGGTCACGCAGCTCGTGCTCGGCATGCAGCTGGACGTGGCCTTCCGCGAAGTCGAGCAGGACGACCGACGCTCATTGCTTGCTTTCTCGGGAGGGCTCGTTGAGGGTGTCCAGGCTCGCCCTGGTCCCTCGGCATATGAGCGAATCTGTCAGCGGCAGGAGGAGCCCCTGGCCTGCCTGAGCATGATAGCCGGCGGCCTGACGCTCGGACCCATGGAGCGGCGGATGATGGCGCTCTACTTCGCCCTCGACACGGTGTGGGAAGGCGTCGAGGAAGCGATTCGCGGCATGGTGAATGCCGCGGCGTTGCGCGCGATGGTGACGACGATGATTGGGACGGCGCTCGTGATGCTGGTAGCCCCCGAACCCGTCACGAAGTTGCTGGCGGTCGCACTCACAGCATCCCTGATTGCCTATCTCGGGACAGGGCCTGTCTGGAATCTCGGGCAGGGATTCTTGCGGCTCATGGACGAGTCCCGCGACGCAGTACGCTTCGACGAACTGGAGCGCGCGGGGCATCGCTTTGGAAAGGTGCTGGGGGATAACGGCGCACGTGTCCTGGTGGTCGTGGCGCTGGCTGCCCTCGGTGGGAAGAGTGCGCTGGCCGCCCAGGGGCCGAAGCTGCCGGGCTTTGCCCAGGCCGCGAGCCGAGCGCAGTTGGAGGGAGGCTTTCAACTCGCGAGTGCCATGGCTGGCGAGGTCCAGGCGATCTCCATCGTGTCAGCTGGGGTGCTGAATGTGCCGCTCGCGCCAACGGCGGTTGCCGCGACCGCGATGGGGGCAGGGGAGGCTCCTGGGGCGGCTACAGGCGTTGGCGCGGGCATTCAGGGAGACCCCGAGGGCAATGTTCATCACATCTGCACGGACAAGAACTACGTCTCCGATGCGAACGGAGGCCCCTGGACACCGGAGTTCGAGCGAATCTTCAACAGGGCCGGAATGAAGCTGAGTGACCCGGAGAACCTCGTGCGCATCAGGGGCCATCAAGGGCCTCACCCTCGCGAGTACCATGAGGCTGTCTCGATTCGTCTCAACACCGCGATGCGGAAGTGCAGAGGTATCGCTTAGTGCAGGGGCGCACTCACTGCTGAGCTTGCCAAGATTGCGCGGGACCTCGTAAGGGAGGGGACGGATTTGCGGAGATTCATCACGAAGGGGCTCGAGGAGTAGGTCGTGGAACGACGCTTCTTTGCACTGAGTGCAGACATGTACGTGAAGGGTCGTTGGTACCTGTCGGACCCCGTCGATTCAGAGGGAGCGGAGATCGACGACATCTGGCAGTTCACCGAAGGACGCCCCTTGGAAACTCAAGAGCCATTGCGAATACCGATTCAGCGCCCCGGAGAGCCGCTCGATATCGAGTTCGCGGGTGCTGGCAAGGCGCCGGTTGTCAGTGAGCGGGTGGCCGCCGTCTTCCGTGAGCAGGCCTCCGACGACGTGCAGTTCTTCCCTGTACGCGTCGATGGAAGAGCGGAGCCCTACTTCATCCTCAATGCTGTTCGGACGCTCCGCTGCATTGACGAGGCTGCCTGTCGTGAAGTGCAGCACTTCACCGCGGACGAAGAGATGTTCGCGGAGCGGGCAGGTCAGTATCGCTATGTGGGCGGCTTGCGCATCGACAAGTCGAAGGTCGGCGGCGCGCGGGTGTTCCGGCTGTGGGGCTGGCCCTTGCCGCTCATCGTCGACGAAGAGGTCAAGGAGGCCCTGGAAGCGAACGGCATCTTTGGTGGGAAGTTCGAAGAGGTCTGAAGGCCCCCAGGCATCCCTCCGTCAGTCGGACTCCTCCTCGTCGAACAGGCCGGTCGGCAGGCCGTCGATGCTGTGTGCGTTCTTCTTGCGCCGGTACTCCGTCAGCCCTTCCTCTCCCTTGCTCTCCGCCCAGCGCGTGAGCGTGGGCCTGTCCGCGGTGAACTCGTACAGGGGCACGCTGTAGCCACAGGACTTCTGCACGAGGTCGATGTCGAGCTTCACCATCTGCCGCGCCCCCAGCGGCTCCACGCCGCCGAACTCGTGGGCCAAGAGCCGCGTGTACTCGGCGCTGCCCCGACGCAGCACCTGTCCCCGCCCATAGAGGCGCAGAATCATCGGCGGCCCCTCGAAGGCGCAGAACATGAGCGTGAGTCGCCCGTCGGCGCGCAGGTGCGCGGCCGTCTCGTTCCCGCTGCCGGTGAGGTCCAGGTAGACGACCTCGTTGGGCCCGAGCACGCGCAGCGAGTCGAGCCCCTTGGGGGACAGGTTCACCCGTCCCGTGCTGGCGGCGGAGGCCGTGAAGAACATCCGCTGGCGCAGGATGAAGTCGCGGTGGAGGGGCTCGAGGTGCGGATACTGGGTGGCCATGAGGAGTCCCGAGGGCAGGCGCGTCGAAGGCGTGGAGGACAGCGGACACTCAGCGCTTCCCAGGAGTCTCGGGGCGCACATCCATGCATAGTGTCACGAACATGTGGCGTGGCTTGTGGGCTCAGTGGGCGCGGATGTCGGACCGGAACGTGGCGGTGACGCGGCTCTTCGGGATGCTGCTGCTCCTGGCGGTGTGCTGCCTGGGCTTCATCGCGCTCTCGGACGAGGTGACGGAGGGCGAGACGCAGGACTTCGACGAGCGCGTGCTGCGCCTGCTGCGCAGCCCCCAGGACCCGTCCCTTCCCCGAGGCCCCTGGTGGCTGCGGCTCACCGCGGAGGACGTGACGTCGCTCGGCGGCGCGCCGGTGCTCTTCCTGGTGACGCTCGCGGTGTGCGGCTTCCTGCTCCTGGTGCGTCGCTACCGGACGTTGCTGCTGGTGCTCGTGGCCACCGTGGGCGGCACGCTGCTCAACGGCCTGCTCAAGCAGTTCTTCTCTCGCCCCCGTCCCTCCGTGGTCCCGCACCTCAAGGAGGTGATGACGACCAGCTTCCCGAGCGGCCACGCGATGCTGTCCGCCATCGTCTACCTCACCCTCGGCGCGCTCCTGGCGCAGCTCACCGAGCGCCGACGCCTCAAGGCGTACATCCTCACCGTGTCGCTCCTGCTCCCGGTGCTCGTGGGCCTGACGCGCGTGTACCTGGGCGTGCACTACCCCACGGACGTGTTGGGCGGCTGGGTGGCGGGGCTCGCGTGGGCGCTGCTCACCGCGCTCTCCGCGCGGGGCCTGCGCCGTCGCAGCCCGGCCCTGCGTGAAGAGGCCCGGCGTCAGGTGGAGTGAACGCCGCCCTCGTCCACCAGGGCCGCTTGGTCGCCCGGTCGCCGACTTCCGGACCCTCTCAGCGGCTGAGAGCAAACGACCCCCGTCTGCGCGCCCACGAAAAAGCCCCCACCGGCCGCCCGCTGGGCGAAAGTCGCGCTCCCGTGCGCCGTCCCTCCCGCTGCCCTCCGAGTCGTCCGCTCCCACCTCGCGCGAGGTGCGCGGCATGAGCGTGTGGCGCTGGCTGGGCCGGTGGCTTCCCTTCGCTCGCGGCGAGCACGTCCCCATCTTCTACGACGAGGACTACCGCCTCCCGCTCACCGGCATCGAGACCACCGTCGGCGTCGAGCCTCGCGGCGTGGACTTCACCACGTGGTATCTCCTCGAGAAGCACGTCGTCCGCCCCGAGGACGTCTACCACCCCAGGCAGGTCAGCTACGCGGAGCTGTCCCGCGTCCACGACGCCGCCTACCTGGAGTCCCTCGGCCAGCCGGAGACACTCGCTCGCATCTACGCGGTGGACCCGTCCGAGGTCCCCGTCGACACGCTCCTCTCCAACGTGCGCCTCGTCTGCGGCGGGACCCTGGGCGCCGCCCGGCTCGCGTTCGGCCGCAGAGGCCCCGTGGTCAACATGGCCGGCGGCTTCCACCACGCCGCCCCGGGACGCGGTGGCGGCTTCTGCGCCGTCAACGACATCGCCGTGGCGCTCGCCGCCCTCCAGGCCGATGGCTACGAAGGACAGACGGTCGTCCTCGACCTGGACGCCCACCCACCCGACGGCACCGCCGAGTGTCTGGCCGGTCACCCCAAGGTGTGGATCGGCTCCCTGTCCGGCAGCGACTGGGGTGCGCTGCCCGAAGGCGTCGACGAGACGCGCGTGCCCGAGGGCGTCACCGACGAGCAGTACCTCGCCCTCCTGGAGGCGATGCTCGAGCGCATGCCCAGGCCTCGCCTCGCCTTCGTCATCGCGGGCTGCGACGTGCTCGCCGGAGACCGCTTCGGCCGCGTGGGCCTCACCGTGAAGGGCGCGCGGCGCAGGGACGAACTGCTCGCCCGGGCGCTGCGCGGCGTGCCCAGCGTGTGGCTCCCCGGCGGCGGCTACCACGCCGAGTCGTGGAAGGTCTTCGCCGGCACGGTGCTCGTGCTGTCCGGCATGGCGGGCCGTCGCATCAAGGCGCGCTATGACCCGATGAGCGCCCGCTACCGGCGCATCTCGCGGATGCTGTCCCAGGAAGGCGCGCCGCTCGATGAGCCGCTGACGCTCGAGGACCTGGAGGGCTCGCTGGGCCTGGGCGGCGCCGTGCAGCCGCGCGTGCTCGGCTTCTACACGGCGCAGTCGCTCGAGTACGCGCTGTTCCGCTACGGCCTGCTGTGGCAGGTGGAGCGCCTGGGCTACAGCCGCCCCCGCGTGGAGGTCAGCTCCACCGGCGCCGGAGACCGCATCAAGGTCCTGGGCCGCGCGGGCGGCGAGGAGCACCTGCTGGTGGACGTCGTCGTGGAGAAGCGCTCCATCACCGGCGCGCCGTACTTCTTCGTCAACTGGCTCAGCCTGCGCCACCCCCGCGCGCGCTTCAGCGAGCGGCGCCCCCAGCTCCCCGGCCAGGACGTGCCCGGCCTGGGGCTCGCGCGCGAGGCCACGGAGATGTTCGTGCTCATGGCCAGGCGCCTGGGGCTCGCGGGCGTGGCCTTCCGCCCCATGTGGTACCACCTGGCCGTCGTGGCCCGCGCGCGCTTCCGCTTCGCCGACCCCGCGCGCCAGGGGCGCTTCGAGGCGATGATGCGCGACCTCGCGTCCATGCCGCTCCTGGAGGCCACGCGCGCGATGGCCGAGGGCCGCGTGATGCTCGACGGCGAGCCCTACCGCTGGGAGGCCGACGACATGGTGCTGCCGCTCGAGCCCATCCCCGTCGACACCGACGCCATCACCGCCGAGCGCGAGCGCCACCACTTCACCGTGGCGCCCCGGTCCGGCTGAGCCCCCGCGCCCCCGCGCGGACATGGTAGGCAGTGGGCGTGGACCTGGACGCGCTCCGCCGTGAGCAGCACAAACGCCGCCTCTCCTGGATGCCGTGGCTCTACTTCGTCCTCAAGCCCCGCCACCGGGGCTGGGCGGAGGCCTGGCAGCAGGAGGTCCAGGCGCTCCTGATGGAGCTGGAGACGGTCACCATCGCGGAGGGCTGCTTCGTCGCCCCCGAGGCCCGCATCTTCGCCGAGCCCGGTCGCACCGTCGCCCTGGGCCCCGGCTGCAGCATCGCCGCGGAGGCCTTCGTCCACGGGCCCGTCACCCTCGGTCCGCGCGTGAGCCTCAACGCCCGCGTGAGCCTGGATGGTGGCGCGGCCGGCATCCGCGTGGGCGAGGGCACCCGCATCGCCAGCGGCGCCACCCTCTACGCCTTCGACCACGGCCTCGCCCCGGACCGTCCCGTGCGTGACCAGCCCGTCACGTCCCGGGGTATCAACGTGGGCGCGGATGTATGGATAGGTGCCAACGCGGGCGTGACGGATGGCGTCACGATTGGCGACCACGCGGTGGTGGGCATGGGGGCCGTCGTCACTCGCGACGTGCCGCCCTGGGCCATCGTCGGAGGGGTGCCCGCCCGTGTGCTCGGCGACCGCCGCGAGCGCCCCCGCTCGGGGATGCCGGGCGGGTGGGAGCCAGGCGACCAGGGGTGAACCTTCTCCGCCTTCATTGACTTCCCGACATTCGCCGCCCCTATGCTGGAGGGGAGGTCGCCACCGGGAGGGGCACAGGGTCTGGAGCGGTTTTCACCCGACCCCCCGACGCGGGCGCAGGAGGCCGAAGTGGCAGACGAGCGGCGGGACGTGGGGCGCGTCGAGGCCCTGGCACAGGTTCCCGAGGCGAGCACGAGCGGCCTGACCGCGCGGCCCGCGTCCACGGATGGAGGGGCCGCGGTGGCGCGGCGGCTCCAGTCCCTGGATGGGCTGCTCAGCGAGGTGGTCTTCCAGCTCGACGCCCAGGGGCGTGTCACGTGGCTGGGGCCCGGGTGGGAGAAGCTCACCGGGACGCTGGGCGTGGTGTCGCAGGGACATCCGCTGACGGACGTGGTGCATGGGCTGGACCGCGAGAGCGCGCGTCACCTGCTGGAGTCGGTGGCCACGCAGCAGGTGTCGGACGCCCGGCAGGAGCTGCGCCTGTTCGTCGGCGGCGAGTCGCGCTGGGTGGTCCTCACGGCGCGCGGCGTGCCGGGGCAGCCCGGTGAGGTGGTGGGCACGCTGCTGGACATCGACTCGCGTCGGCGCGCCGAGGAGGCCGTCGCCACGCGCGAGCGCTACCTGGAGACGATGGTGGAGGTGCAGCGGCGGATGATGCCGCACCAGGACCCTCGGGACTTGTACACGTCCGTCGTCGAGCCCCTGGGGCGCGTGTCCGCCGCCTCCCGCGTCTACGTCTTCGAGATGCACCGCGCGCAGAACGGGGCGCTGCTCGCCTCGCAGCGCGCCGAGTGGTGCGAGCCGGGCATTCCTCCCAACCTGGAGGACCCGAACATGCACGGGCTGCCGCTCCTGGAGGCGCTGTGGCCCGAGCAGGCCGCGGACCTGATGCGCGGCGAGCCGGTGCAGGGCTTGCCCCAGGACTTCACCGAGGTGCTCACGCCCATGCTGGAGGCGCAGGGCGTGCGCTCGGTGCTGCTGTTGCCGCTGCACGTGCACGGACAGCTCTTCGGCGTCATCGGCTTCGACAACTGCCGGGAGGCGCGGCCCTGGGGGCCCATCGAGGTCAATCTCCTGTCGGGCGCGGCGGGCACGCTGTCGCTCGCGCTGGAGCAGCGCAACGACAAGGCCCTGCGCGTGCGCACGGAGACGACGCTGCGGCGCACCGAGGCGGGCGTGCACCTGCTGCTCGAGTCCTTCCCGGACCCGGTGATGGTGCACGTGGGGGACGGGGTGTTGCTGTCCGTCAACCCCGCGCTGGTGCAGTACCTGGGCTATCGGGACGCGTCGGAGCTGCTCGGGCGGCACGTGCTGGAGCTGGTGCGCGAGGAGGACCGGAGCGCGGCGCAGCTCTACCTGGGGCAGGCGCTGGAGGGGAAGGGCGCGGCGCGCGCGGTGGAGGTGCCGCTGGTGCGCCGCGACGGCGAGACGGTGGTGGCGGACCTGGTGACGCTGGCCGTGGTGTTCGACGGGACGCCCGCGTGGGTGACCATCGCGCGGGACTTCACCGAGCGGAAGCGCTCGCAGGCGCAGCTCATGCTCGCCGACCGCATGGCGTCCATGGGGTTGCTCGCGGCGGGCATCGCGCACGAGCTGAACAATCCGCTCGCGTATGTGTTGTCCAACCTGGACTTCCTGCACGCCACGGTGGGCCCGCGCGCGCGGCCGCTGACGCCGGACGACCTGGTGGAGTGTCGCCAGGTGCTGGACGACGCGCGCGAGGGCGCCGAGCGGATGCGGCAGATTGTCCGCCAGCTGCGGGTGTTCTCGCGGGTGGACGACACGCGCGAGGAGCCGGTGGACGTGCACCGGGTGCTCGACTCGGTGGCGCAGATGGCGGCCAGCGAGGTGCGGCCCCGCGCTCGACTGGTGAAGAGCTACGGCGAGGTGCCGCCGGTGCGCGGCAACGAGGGCAAGCTGTTCCAGGTGTTCCTCAACCTGGTCATCAACGCCGCGCACGCGATTGAAGAGGGCCAGTCGGAGACGAACGAGATTCGCATCACCACGCGGCCGGACGACGGCGCGCGCGTGCTGGTGGAGGTGAGGGACACCGGCGGCGGCATCCCCCCGGAGCACCTGCGCCGCATCTTCGACCCGTTCTTCACGACGAAGTCCGCGGGCATCGGCACCGGCCTGGGCCTGTCCATCTGCGACACCATCGTCACCGCGCTCGGCGGCCACATCTCCGTCGAGTCGTCCGTGGGCGTGGGCACCACCTTCCGCGTGGCCCTGCACGCCGCGCCCCCGGGCATCTCCGACGCCCACCGGGGGCTGTGACGCGCTGTCCGGTGACACGCCACCGGGTGTGGCGTGTCGTCGAGACCTGAGCAAGCCTGTCCGGTGAGTCGTCACCTCGCGCGGCGAGTCGTCGAGACCTGAGCAAGCCTGTCCGGTGATTCTTCACCTCGCGCGGCGTGCCGACACGGCTTGAGCAAGCCCGTCCGGTGACACGCCACCTCGCGCGGCGAGTCGTCGAGACCTGAGCAAGCCTGCCCGGTGATTCGTCACCTCGCGCGGCGTGCCGACATGGCTTGAGCAAGCCCGTCCGGTGACACGCCACCTCGCGCGGCGAGTCGTCGAGACCTGTGCAAGCCTGCCCGGTGATTCGTCACCTCGCGCGCTGTCGTTGGACGGAGCCTGCGCAATCCTGCGCGGTGAGACACAGCTCGCGTGGCGCAGGAGTCGAGTCATCCTTCTGGGGGGGGGCGTCGCCTCACCCGATGTTCGGTGGGACAGCGCGCTCCATGACACGGGCGCGCTCGCGTCATGACTCGCGGTCGCGGGTGGCTCGACATGCAACCGTGACACCACCAGGGCTGTCGACGTGCTCGTTTTCGGCACGCGCATGCGGTTCCCCTCCACGGCGCAACTGTTTCCGCGCGCGACGCGAATCCGACGGGTCCGCCCCTTTGATTCGTTGCCCGCACTCTTGCGTGGCGTATCCCCTCGAGGTCTCCCGATGCCTTTGTTCCTCCGCTCGTCCTGGGTGCTCTCCGTCACATGGGGTCTGCTTCTCTGCGCATCCCCAGGCTGCCGCGACAAGTCAGACCCCCCACCCGATGCCGGCTCGCCCGTGGATTCGGGCACCCCCGACGCCGGGTCGCCACCCTGGGATGGCACGTACACCGTGCTCGAGGAGCTCGGCGACGGCACGGGAGACCCGGGGGCGCTCGCGCCCTGCGACGTCGTCCCCCAGGTGGGTGAGAGTCCCGCGGGGGGATGCCTGGACCCGTCCGTCTTCGACCTGTCCGCCTGCGACACCTCGACGCTCGCGAATGTCCCGGCGGACGGCATCTTCCACACGCGACTGCGACGGGAGACCGCGCAGCCGGACGGCGGCCTGGTGGGCTCGTACTACACCGTGACGATGGACCTGGTCGGCGACGGCGGCCCCAGCAAGTTCTACTACGCGCCCGTCACCCATGAAGTGCGCGAGGCGAACCGTCTGCTCCTCGGCATCCACACCGTGGGCCGCGACGGAGGCAGCACCACCACCGTGCTGGCCGGCTGCGAGGCGCCGGACCACCGCTCCTTCACGGGCTGCTTCGCCCGGTGCACCAACGGCCGGGTGACCCAGCGGGCCACCGCGCACGCCGACCGCATGCTGTGGCGTGAGGGCGAGGAGGAGTCCTCCGGTGGCCTCTCGCTCGTGTCGGAGACGTACGTCGCGCAGGGCACCCCGCTGGACATCTACGTCGCGAAGAACCACGCCTATGTCGTCTCCGCCAACGCGTATCTGCGCCCCGGCAAGCCCGGCGGCATCACCGTCTTCGACGTGACGGACCGGAGCCACCCGGTCCTGAAGAAGGTCATCAGCCTGCCGGACGACCAGCTCTGGAACAGCGTGTGGGTGAAGGGGGACGCGCTGTACGTCGCGAGCCAGGACACCGGCATCGTGGTCTTCGACATCTCCGACCCCGCGGACCCGAAGCTCGTGCGCCGCGTGCCCTCCAGCGCGCCCTACGCCGTGCACACCGTGCTGGTGGACGGAGACCGCCTCTACGGCATGGGCCTGTGGCCCTCCAGCAACACGCTGGTGTTCGACGTGTCGTCGCCACTCGAGCCCGTGCTGCTCCAGCGGCTCGCGTTCCCCCTGGCCGGGGCCTACGACGGCGCCCATGACGCCTTCGCCTATCAGGGCCGGCTCTACATCAGCCACTTCGAGGGCGGCCTCAAGGTGGTCGACGTCGCGAACCCGGACGCCATGCCGCTGCTCGGGACGTACACGTACCCGAACACCACCGCGCACCACAACGCGGTGGGCACCTTCGCCGGCCGCACCCTCGTCTTCGAGGGCGGAGAGAACCACGGCGCGCACCTGCGCGTGCTGGACGCGACCGACCCGGCGAACATCGTGAAGATTGGCGAGTTCCGGCTGCGCCCCACCACGTCCATCCACAACATGCTCCTGGTGGGCTCTCGCCTGTACGTCGCGTGGTACCAGGAGGGCGTGCGGGTGCTGGACGTGTCCAACCCCACCAAGCCCCGGCAGATCGCCTACTACAACACGCACCGCGAGACGGACCCGGAGCGGACCGATGACGTCTTCGAGGGCGCCATCGGCATCCGCATTCCGGGGGACGGCTACGTGTACGTCGTGGACACGTCACGCGGCCTGCTCATCATGAACGAGCTGGCGGGCCCCTAACTACAGACGCCCAGGGGTTGTGAGCCCTCCACGCCGAGCAGCGGTATCTTGTGGGTGATGCCCGCCCACTGCGCGATGGTGATCCACCAGGTCTTCTTGAAGAAGAGCACGCGCACCTTCGCGTAGGCCTTGAGGGTGCCGGACAGCGCGTTGAGGTCCAGGTCCGTGCGCAGCTTCCAGTCGAGCGAGCACACGGGCCAGAACACCTCGCCGGAGGCGGGGAGCGTGGCGTTGATGAGCGCCAGGCTCCCCTCCACGCCGATGGCCACGACGATGACGTCCACCGACGCGGACGCGGTGACGTTGGACCAGCCCCCCGGCGTCGCCGACAGCCTGGCCACCGTGGGGCCCACCAGCCCGTGCACCGTCAGCTTCACGCCGCCGGACAGCGAGCCCTTCACCGTGACGGGCACCGGCCCAATCATGAACGTCTTCGACGCGGAGAAGAACGTGCGGCTCCAGTTGATGGGCGGCGGCGCGTACGTGGCGTACAGCGGCGTGGACCAGACCTCCTGACCCACCACGTACAGCGCGGCGGTGCCGCTGTTGTCGCCCCCGTTCTGCCCCACCACCTGCGCGCGGCCGCGCACCAGGTCGTGCTCCGAGGAGAACACCTGGGCGAACAGCTTGCCCTCGGCCACGGCCACGACCTTCTTGTCCGCGTTGACCGTCGCCGTCTCCGCCGTCAGCACGGCGTTGAGGTGATAGCCCGCGCCGAACAGGCTGTTGCCGAAGCGCTCCGTGCGCACGTAGGACTTGTTGAACGTCTGAGACGGATTGGTCCACGGCATGATCTCCGTGGGCGGTGGCACCATCGGCGTGAAGGCCTCCGGAATCGTGGCCTGCTGGATGTCGATGTTGTGCGTGAAGTCCGTGGCGTCGTACTGGAGCTGGCCTCCCGTGCGGTTCGCCTCGTCCTGGAGGATGGCGTACTCCTGCGTGACGCTGTAGCTCGCGGCCGGCGAGAAGGGCGCCACCTGCGACTCCCAGGGCACCTTGTCATTCAACGTGTAGCCCGGCGCATACGTGACGAAGGGGTACTTCGAGGGCTGGACGACGTACGGCGTGGAGTCGACGTAGCTCTGCGCCGCGACGAGCCCTGGAACGACGACCAGCATCAGCGCGAGCGCGCGCGATACCGCCTTGTTCATGGGACCTCCCGAGGGGTGGATGGGGAGGTCTGTTTACTCCGGGTGAAGTCGGGGATGTGATTGAAAGCGGCGGTCTCACCCCGGAGTGAGGCGTTGTGTCTGCCTTCTCACGCTCGTCAGGGTTGAGGTGTGATGAGGGGGTACCCATTCACCGTGGAACGTTCGGACTCGCTCGCCCTCGGTGGGCGGGCGATGCACGGACGGGGCTGCTCGGCTACGGCGTAGCGCATGCCATGGGGAGTTGGCACGTCGTAGTGTCGATGGGCAACGACGGGACGTTGGCGCAGTCCCGCACCGGCGTGCCGACGTAGCATCCCGTGCAGCACCTGTAGGCGGTGCTGTACCCGTTGTATCCCGCAGGCACCGGAATCTGTGTCCCGTCGCAGTAGGACCAGTGCGCGACGTTGCATGTGTTGCAGCGCGCGTAGACGGTGTCTGTCAGGCGGCATTGGGTCAAGACTGGGTCAATCACGCCTCGGCCGATCCACGCAAGAAAGTCCTCGCACCCTCCCATGCTCGCCTCAACCATCTTCCATCCGCACGACAGCTTCTGGTCTCGTGCCGCGCATCGGGCGCAGTCAGCAGCCGGGTCTCCTCCCCCAAACCCAGCGGTGGTGCACCGGCTGCAGAAACGGGCGCACGACCACACCTGGTCCGTCCCGTTGTCTCCTTCTTCGTGGTGCAGGCCCGTGCTCCAGTGCAGCAACTCATGGATGAGCGTCCGTTCGAGCCCCTGTCCGGCGACGACGTAGGGCGCGAGGTTCATCCGATAGGGGCCAGAGCGCAGCTCATCCAGTCTCGAGGGCGGTCCAGGGCCGGTTGCGGCGCGAATGCCAGGGCACTGTCCTCCACACCCGATGAAAGTCTTGATGTCGGAGGCCAGTGCGGACTGCATCATTGTCCCGAGAGTGCTGTTGGTCGCCCCCAGGCATTTGGTTGAATCCGGTATCTGCTTGAGTGCCTCGATGAGCTTCGCCGTCTGCTCGCTGGTGCAGGCCCCGGGCGAAGTCCCGGTGACGATGTTGACGGCGGGCATCGAGGCCACCGACGTCGTCGACGTCATGTCCGCCGGGAAACCGGCCATGCTGTCGCAACGCGTGCCAGCGCTCCAGTGGGTTTCCCGCTCCTCTTCGGGGTGCGGCTGAATGGCTGGAGCCTCTCTGTCGGACTCCACCCGCCAGCCGCGCCCGCCTCCATCCAGCGACACCAGTCGTTCTCGGATGATTCTGATGTCTTGACGGGAGCCTAGCTGGGTCCGGCGCTGGTCGAACTCTCCGTCTCCATTCGTGTCCTCGAGCCACAGTTGCACCATCACGCCGCCGTCGAACGAGAGGTCATACAAGGAGTCGGTTCGAGAGTCCTCGTCGTAGTCGCCCCAGTGAGTGGTGAGGTCTCCCTCGCGTCGTATGGTGAGTACCGGACGGGTGCTTTCACCGTTGTAGTATTCGACGAATCGCGCACCCCCATCCTCCACCCGGGAGACGATGCGATTCGTCGTCCCGTCGCGATTGGGAATGGTGATGCTGCCTCCGAGTCGCTCCACTTCGCTGATGGCTTGAAGCTCCTTCGCCGCGGGTGACTCGTCCACCACGACGACGTGGTGTCCACGAGACGGTGTGCCTCCGTCCGGCCGTGCCTCGGGTCGGCTCCGCTCGGCGCCGTCCTGACAGCTCGCCAGTCCGAATGCCGCCATGGCCGCGACAGCTCCAGCCGTGATTCGCATGCCCCGAGCTCCTCGCGCCGTTGCCGGGTCTGGATACCGCGGCGAGGCAGGGTGTCCTCTTGCCCTCGGGGGCAGCGTCGTCTTCTCGGCAGATGTGTTCGCTGCCTCCACCGAGCGGGTGAACGCTCACCCCAAGGTGTCAGGGCTGGGGCGTCGTCGGGGTTTCCACGTAGGTGTTGGCCATGCGTCGCAAATCAGGGTTCTTCTCGTGCTGGCTCGCCCAGCGCAGCAGGGCCAGGGCGCCCGGGGTGGCGTGGCGGTGCTGGCCGAGCAGCTGGAGGATGTCGGAGCGCACGCCATCGGAGGGGTCCTCGCGCAGGGCCTGCCCCAGCACGGGGAGCAGCAGCGGCTCGAGCGGGCGGAAGCCGCAGGCGAAGACGGCGGCGCGGCGCACCTCGGAGGCGGTGTCGTTCACCAGCCGCTCCACGAGCAGCCGGTCCGCCTCCGGGCCAGGGATGTTGCGCAGCGCGACGAGCGCGGCCTCGCGCACCCGGGAGGCGTCGGAGCGCAGGGCCTCGGTGAGCGTGTCGAGCGCGCCCGGCGAGCGGGTGTTCCCCAGCGAGCGCAGGAGCAGGGCGCGCTGCTCGGCGTCGCGCGCGGCGCGGTAGTCGTTCTTCAGCTCCTGCACGAGCGCCTCCGCGTCGCGGCCCGCGGTGTCGCTCATCTGGAGCGCCGCGTTGCCCAGGGCCAGCGTGGCGGTGCCGCGCAGCTTGGGGTCATCGGTGCGCGACAGCTGCCGCAGCGTGTCCACGCCCTCGCGGATGGGGTTGTCCGCCATGCCCAGCGCGGAGACCGCATCCATGCGCACGTCCGACGTGAGCGCGGTGTCCCCCGTGGCCTGGACGAGCGCGCGCAAGGACTCCGGCGTGCTCGCCGCGGAGAGCGCGCCCAGCATGGAGCTGGCGGCCAGCGGCGACAGGCCCTGGGTGCGCAGCAGCGCGGGGATTCGCGCGGCCTCCTCGGGGCGCAGCAGCAGGAGCGCGCGCAGCTGCTCCAGGGCGCGCGTGCGCGCGTCGTCGCGGGCCTTCTCGTCGGACGGCAGCGAGAGCAGGTCCGCGAGGATGTCCTCCAGGCGGCGCTTGCCCAGCACCTGCCGGTGGTGCGCGAGCGGGTCCGCCGCCTGGCCCTGGAAGCTCGCCAGCGCGGCGGCGCGCAGGCGTCCGGAGCGCGCGGCGAAGGCGCCCACGAGCGTCGGCTCCTCGCGGCGCTCCAGCAGCCGCAGCGTCAGCTCCATCGCGTTCGTCACCGTGGGCATCCCCTGGCCGGACTCCACCGTGAGCTGCTCGCGCGACTGGAGCGACTGGAGCCCCCCGTCCTCGCCCAGCTCGAAGGTGGCCCCCCCGCTGACGCTCATGCGCGGCGACGTCCCGAGCGGCTGCAGCCCCTGGGGCGTGGCCACGGCGGTGTACTCGCGCTTGCGCTTGTCGAAGCGGCGCTCACCCTGGCGCTGGTACTCCGCCGAGTACTGGCCGGAGGTGTCCTGCTCCTCGGTCCGCCACGTCGGCGTGGGCGCGCCCTCCCGCACGAACTGGGACGTGGCCACCACCGAGCGGAGCAGCCCCATCGCCAGCTCGTCCACGCCCTGCTCGAAGTGGGTGAGCGTCACCGCGCCGCGCGCGTCCCGCGTCACGAAGAAGGGCTGCGACAGCGCCGCCTCCATCGCCTGCCGCGTCTCGGGCGACAGCGCCCCCTGTCCCTCCACGTCGAGCGTGAAGGCGGTGGGCCGCAGCTGGAAGCGCACGATGACCTCCGCGCCCTCCGCCGAGACCAGGCCCTCGTCCCACTCGCCCTTCAGGGTGATGCGCATGCCGGGCGGCGCGCCGCCCTGGGACGCGGGCTGTCCGGTGAAGGACATCGTCAGCCCCAGCGTCAGCGCGTGACGGTGCAGCGTGCCCGGCACCCAGGCCCGGGAGCCTCGTGGCGCGAGCGGCTCGGAGGGCGCCGCGCCGGGGCTCGGGAGGGTGTGCGTCTTCGCGCGGACGTGGGCGACGGTGGGGTCGGAAGACGTCGTGTCGGTGGCATTCTTCCACCACACGCCACCCAGTCCCGCCAGGAGCAGGACGGCTGCCAACGCGACGACGTTCAGCCGCTTGCGGCGCATGAGTCCCCCGGGACGATTCCTTGACTTGGGTACGGCACCCAAACCACGCTTGTGATTGCTGGGTCGGGAACGGCCAGGTCCCGAGGATATAGCGAAACCCGTCGGTGGGGGGCTGACCCGATGAAGCCACATCGCTATCGTCAGCTCGCACTCCCCGTGTGCGAGCTTGAAGCGCCCTCGAGGTCGAGGTGGAGCGGGTGGTGGGGAGTCGTCGCCGTGTTGGGATTGATGGCCTGTGGTTCCCGGGAGCAGGCGCCGCCGCCCCTGGTGCTGGGCGCGAGCGTCCAGGCGATGCGGGGCTGTCCCGCGGCCCGCTCGGCGTCGGTCCAGGACTCCTGCATGGCGGGCTGTCACCTGGGCTGCGGTGACGGGGTCTGCCAGGACGAGACCGAGGCCACCTGTCCCGTCGACTGTTTCTGCGGAGACGGTGTCTGTACCGCGGAGGATGTGAACAGCTGCCCCGTGGACTGTGGCTGCCCCGGCTCCTGCGCGGGGGCATGTCATACGGCGACGCTCGTCTCGGCCCGGCACGCCTGCCCGCGTGAAGCGGTCCCCGGACGTCTGCTGCCGGGTGACCCGTTCGCGATTCCCGACCTCCGGCCCTAGGAGCCGACATGTTCCGGTACTTCTCTCTCGGATGGGCCTGCTGCGCGCTGCTGGCGTGCTCGTCCTCGACCATCTCGCCCCGGGGCTTCCCGGACGTCCAGTGGCTGGGCTTCACCGAGGCGCGGGTGACCCACGCCGCGGGAGGTACCCAGGCGCGGGGGCTGCACACCGCCGACGTCGACGGGGACGGCGTGAAGGACCTGGTCCTGGTCGCCTCGCAGACCGAGCAGGTCTGCATCCTCGACGGAGCGGGGAAGGGCGCCTTCGCCGCGCCCCGCTGTCTGTCGGCGGGCACCACGCCCATGGACGTGGCGGTCAGCGACGTGAACGCGGACCGTCGCCCGGACCTGCTCATCGTCGGCCACTTCGCCAATGCGTTGACGGTGCGGCTGGGCGCGTCGGACGGCACCTTCCGCGAGGGCGTGCCCCACTCGCTGGGCAATCACTCGCAGCAGGTGCGCGTGGCGGACCTGGACGGTGACGGGCTGGTGGACGCGATGACGAAGAACGCGGGCTCGGGGGGGTACTTCAACATCACCTTCCTGAAGGGGAAGGGAGACGGCACGTTCGGCGCGGCGGTGCCCCACTCCGTCACGGGGCTGCCGAGAGACCTGGTGCTCGCGGACGTGAACGCGGATGGTCGGCCCGACGTGCTGGTGCTCAACACCAACAGCTTCACGGTGGACGTGCTGCTCGCGACGGAGCGCGGCGAGCTGTCCGCGGCGGCGCCCGTGCGCTTCGCCGGCTCCGCGGACGATGAGCCCTTCCGCCTCGTGTCCCTGGACGTGAACGGGGACGGCCTGCTGGACCTGGTCATCTCGCACAGCGTCTCGGACTCCGGCTACCTCTCCGTGCACCTGGGGGACGGAAGGGGCGGCTTCACCGAGGTGTCCTCCCTCCCCGCCGACGCACCGGGCGAGCTGGTGGTCGCGGACTTCAACCAGGACGGCCGGGAGGACGTCGCCTTCGCGGGATTGGAGGGGGGCGTCTACCTGCTGCTCGGCGAGGAGGCCGGGGGGCTGGGGGCGCCCACGCGCGTGGCCGCGGGCACGACGCCTTCCTCCCTGGTGGCGGAGGACCTGGACCAGGACGGCTTCCCGGACCTGGCCTGGACGACGCGCGACTCGGTGGAGGTGCTCCTGGGCTCCACCGTCCGTGTCCCGCGCCGTTGAGGCTCGCGCAGTGAATCCCTCGAGGAGGTTGGCATGAAGCAGCTCTGGGTCGTCATCTGTCTCGTCACCGCGGGCTTCGCCAGCCCCGCCTGGGCGCAGCTCAGCGGCCGATGCGGCGGGGACGACAACCTCACGCCGCAGCAGGTCGCCGGACGCAACGCCTGGGCGCGCAAGTGCAACTACATCTCCGCGGCGAAGGAGGCGATTCTCAACGCGGACAACGAGTATCAGGTCTTCGCCAACGGCTGTTTCCAGTACCCCTGCTCCACGAACAACTGTCAGTACTTCGTGCCCGTGTCGGCGAGCGCGCCGTGCGTGTCCGGGCTCATCAACCTCGGCTCGTGCGTGGCCCACCGTGAGCCTCAGGCTCCGCGCGAGGGGCTGCTCGCCTATCTGGAGACGCTCGAGGCGCCATGGCCGCCCGCGTGGCTCCGGTTCGCCGCCGCTCGCGACGCCTCGCGGGACGCGGCGGGCCCGACATGAGCGCGGCGAGGTTCGCGGTGGTGGCGCTGTGGCTCGCGGCCTGTGGCCCCGTCGCGCCGGTGGAGTCGGAGCTGGGCGAGGCGTCCCAGGCGCTGCCCTACTGCCCCTGTCCGATGGTGCCGCTCCAGGTGACCTCGGACGTCGACCCGATGTTGCCCCAGTGCAACCTGCTCTATTGCGAGGTCTGCGGGGACGGCTACTGCGCGGCCTCCGAGAGCCCGTGGAGCTGCCCCTACGACTGCGGCCCCGCGAGCGTGTGCGGAGACGGCGCCTGCAACGGCGGTGAGTCCGAGGGCAACTGCCCGTCGGACTGCTACTGCGGCGACGGCCAGTGCAAGGGCGAGACGGTGTACACCTGTCCCGTCGACTGCGGCTGTCCCAACCCCTGCGGTGACGGTGTCTGCGGCGCGGGAGAGTCCACCGCCACGTGTCCCGCGGACTGCGGCACGGCGTGTGGTGACGGCACGTGCAACGGCACGGAGAGCGTGTACACCTGCCTGGACGACTGCGGCTACTGCGGCGACAGCTACTGCGCCAGCACGGAGAGCTGGGGCTCGTGCCTGGATGACTGCGGCTTCTGCGGCGACGGACTCTGCTCTTCCAGGGAGTCGCCCTACACGTGCAGCCAGGACTGTGGCTTCGCCGGCTCCTGCCTGCTGCCCGAGTACCCCTGCAACATCCCCTGACGTGTCAGGGAGGCGGGGCTCCGGCCGTGCTGACCGGAGCCCCGTGACGACGGACGGTGTGGGGACTACAGCCCGCCGACGTCGACCTCGTCCCTCAAGGACAGCCGGTAGTCATCCTGCGCCCACTCGTTCTGGAAGCGCACGGAGCCGGTGAGGAAGCCCTCCGCGTTCATCACGTTCTCCAGCTTCACCTGGCTCTCCGGCCGGACGTTCCACACCTGGCCCTTGAAGCTGAAGACGGTGACGCGCGTCAGGTGCAGCGGCTTGCCGTCGGCGCCCATCAGCGTGTCGCCGGCCTGAAGCGTGCGCGCCTTCACCATCGTCCCGTCGCCGAGCACCATCGGGTGCTCCGCGGTGACCTCCAGCCGGCGGCCTTCCTGGGTCTCCAGGGCGAAGATGTCCTCCTGCGTGTCACCCGCCACGTAGCTGCGGATGGTCTGCTCGCCGTAGCGCAGGAGCCCCGGCTCGGAGGTGGGGCTCAGCGCCGTGACGGTGGTGACGCCGGACGCGTACGCCTCCGGAATCGGCAGCATGCGGCCGTCGAAGGCCACCTTCTGCGTGGGCGTGGTGCAGCCCGCCACGCAGGTGCCCAGCTTGTTCAGGCCGGTGATGCACGCGGAGGCTTCGTCCGCGGGCACGTGGAAGGTGCACGTGGAGCCCGCGGGCACCGCCGGGTACGCGAAGCAGCCGTTGGTGAAGACCTGGTACTCGTTCTCCGTGTTCAGGTACGCCTCGCGCGAGGCGGTGATGAGGCCACACTTGCGCGCCCAGGCGTTGCGGCCCCGGGCGAGGTCGATGGTGACGAGCTGGTCGTCCTGGAAGCAGCGCGTGGACAGCTGCGCCAGGGCGGTGCTCGACAGACAGATTGAGAAGACTGCGGCTGCGATGAAGACGTTCTTCATGGGTTCTCCTTGAGGTGGTGGGGTGGGACTTCCGCTCGGCGCCGCGTGTCAGGGAACGCCCGCGGCGCTCCAGGCGTCGCGCACCGAGTTCACGACCGAGGCGTCGTACCGGTCCGTCGCGGCCTGCACGGTGTAGGCTTTGGCCTGGGACATGGTCGTCGTCGACGTGAAGTAGGTCGTCGCGGCGAAGTAGAAGGTCTGCGCCGCGCGGTTCATGCCGATGCCACCCACGTTGATGGGCGACTTGCCGCGCGGGTGCGTGCCGCCCGTGACGAGCAGCTTGAAGACCAGGTTGGGGATGCCCGAGTTCCAGTGCACGCCACCGTTGTCGGCGGTGCCCGTGTAGCGCTCGGGGTAGAAGTCACGCGACGAGTTGTCGCGCGTGGGGTTGTCCATGTAGCGCAGCGCGTCCCCGGAGATGTTCGGCGTCCAGATGTCCTCGCCAATCTTCCAGACGTCCGCGTCCAGCGCCCCGCCGCGCGCCCAGCTCTCGCAGATGGCCGCCGCGATGTCCGACAGGCTCTCGTTCAGCGCGCCGGACTCGTTGCGGTACACGAGCCCCGACTCGTACTGCGTCACCGCGTGGGTGATTTCGTGCGACACCACGTCCAGGTCCAACCCGAGCTGGCCCGAGTTCACGTTGTCGCCATCCCCGAACACAATCTGGATGCCGTCCCAGTACGCGTTCACGTACGCGGAGCCGTAGTGGACGGTGCTGGTGATGGTGGCGCCCCGGTCGTCGAACGAGTCGCGACCGAAGATGGTCTCGTAGCAGGCGTACGTGGTGCCGATGTGGTCGTAGTTCCGGTCGATGTGGGCGTCGCCCGTGGCCCCGCCACCCTCCTGGCGCCGCAGGGTGCCGGGCGTGGTCCACTGGTTGTTGGCCGAGTGCACGCGCCGGTTGAGTCCCCCGTGGATGAGCGGGTGCACGTCCAGCACCCGGCCCGACGACGCGTCCACGTAGACGCGGTCCTTCGCGGGCGCGTCCTCGCGGGTGCCCACGCGCAGCACTTCATAGGCGGCCGACAGCGGACCCTCGGCGCCCAGGAAGTAGACGAAGCGCGGCTCGCCCTCGACCTTCAGCGTGTCCAGGCCCTCCAGCGCCGCGTCGGTGACGGCGTGCAGCGGCAGCCGCGCGAGCGTCGACGGCTCCCCCGCGCCCCGCGCCGAGCCGTTGGCCGCGTACACGACGCCCTTGTCGTCCACGTGCACCACCAGCTCGCCGCCCTTCACGGGGACGCCGTGGCGGATCTGGTCGTAGCGCACGTGGGTGTAGCCCAGCTCGTCCGTGCGGCTGTTGCGCACCGTGAGCTCCTCGGCGCGCAGGCCGAACACCGGGGCCAGGGTGCGCAGCACGGGCGCGAGCGCGTCCGCCGCCTTCAGCGAGACGAGCGAGCGGTCCACGGTGCCGAGCGTGCCGCGGATGAAGCTCGGGGTGCCGTCCCGGCCCGCGTCGACGACCTCCACGCGGCCCAGCGCCGCCAGCGCGGCCTGTCGAGTCTCCGGGGTGTTGTCCCGGGTCGGGTCCACGGGGGCCTCGCCGCAAGCGGCGCCCCACATGGCACAGCACGCCCCAATCAATCCCAGTTTCCAAGTCCGAGTCACGACGCGCTCCTTGTCTTGCGGGTAGGTGCTGCTCTGCATGGCTCCAGCGCGTGCGGGCCTCCCACGCCTGCGCTCGCGCGGCAGGGGCGGAAAGGGACGGACGTGTCGTGTCGTCGTCGGAGGCCGACGGCGCTGGCACTGCGGGACCCATGGGGATGGGTCCAGTCCGATGGCGGACTAGAGGTGCGCGGTCATCCGCTGGACCTCGGCGGGGCTGGCCCCCGACTCCGCGAGCCCGGCCATGAGCGCCTCCCTCAGGAGGCTCTTGAGCCGGGGATTGTCGAGCCGTGTGTACGTGTCCACGGCGAGCTGCCGGTCCACCTGCGCCAGGCGGAAGAGCAAATCGTACTTCTCACCCACCAGCCCCTTCTTCACCGAATCTGACAGGCCGCTGTCGATGGGCGACAGCGCCAGCGACGTCATCGCGTCGCGGGCGGCGGGCTCGTCCGGCGCCAGCTCGAAGAGCAGGTCGATCATCGCCATGCGCTCGAGCACGGGCTCCGGCTTGTCCTCCATGAACCGCGCGTCGGCGGGGAGCTGCTGCAGGGCGGTGGGGTCCGCCAGCTCGCTGCGCAGGCCGTCGATGCGGGAGGCCCCGTCGCGCGCGAGCTCCTCCACGAAGACCTCCTTGCGGAAGAACGCGTTGAAGCGCCCGGCCCGGTACTGACGCGCGGACTGGCGCGCGGCCTCGCGCCGTGTCTTCTGCTCAGCGTCGTCCGTGGGCGCAGCCGCCTCCGGGCTCGTGGCCCGGGCCGTGGGCGCGGTGGGGCGCGGCGACAGCGTGCGCGTGGCCTGGGGCGCGGTATGCGACGCGGGAGCGCGGGGCTCGGTCGGCGCGGGCTCGTGCGCGGAGGGCGAGCGCGGATGGACGAGCGCATACAGGCCCGTGCCCCCGAGCACGACGAGCGCGAGGCCCGGTCCCATCCATCGCCAGCGTCGGGGAGCTGGGGGCCGGGGATTGTCGGCGGGAAGTCCGTTCATGGCTCCACTCCTTGAAGGAATCAGAACAGCCAGCGCGGGGGGGCCGGCTCGGCGTCGAGTCCGAGGAAGCGGCGGTTCACCACGCGGTTCTCGGGGTCCACCGTCACCTGCACCACCGGCTCCGGGAAGGGCACCGTCACGCTCAGCGTGTCCGACTGCGGCGACAGCCCGTAGTTCAGCGTCACCCGCCTGCGCTCGGTGGCGCCCTCGACGAGGACGTCCACGGAGACGGGGTAGCGCGTGCCGGACACGGAGCGCTGGACGGCGGTGAGGGTCAGCTCGCCGTCCTCCAGCGCATGGCTCACCTCGAAGAAGGGCCAGTCCGGGTCTCCGCCGCCGTACACCCACGCGTCGAAGTACGGCCCCAGGTCCTCGCCGGACGCCTGCTCCAGCGCGACGCGCAGGTCCGCGACGCTCCGGTCCCCGGGGACGGACAGGAAGTTCTTGATGGCCTGCAGGACGATGTTCTCGCCCAGCAGCGGCTCCAGCTGGAGGAACAGGAGCATGGGCCCGGTGCCGTAGACGTCCGACGCGAAGGAGAGGAAGACGGGGGCCGGGTCGTCCTCGGGCTGCGGGTAGTACGCGGCGGTGCGCGCCAGCCGGTCCCAGTACGCGCGCGTCTGCTCGGCCTCGCCCGCGGGGCGGCCCAGGCGCTCGTAGCGGTACGTGAGGTACTCGGCGATGGCCTCCTTCCACACGAAGTCGAACGGGCTCGACAGCGTGGTGCGGTTGCCCGCCCACTGGTGCACCACCTCGTGCATCAGCGTGTGCATCGTCATGTCCGCGTAGTCGCGCCGGAGGTCCGGCAGGTCCTCGCGCAGGATGAGGTTGGCGGGGTGCTCCACGCCCAGCCACTCGGTGGGCGCGCCCGCCACGCGCAGCTCGGTGCCGTACGGCAGCGGGCCCAGCTCGCCGATGACCCAGTTGAGGTACGCCTTGACGTCCGCGGCCACCAGCGACGAGGCGAGCTTGCCGCCGGCCACCTCGTGGAAGACGACCTTGAACTTGCTGGACTGCTCGGTGAACGTGCTCGAGCGCCACGCGGGATTGGAGGCCACCGCGAAGGACGAGTACGTGGGAGCCTGGGTGAGCCCGGTCAGCGTGCACTTCGTGGTGGTGCTGTCGGGGCGCGTCAGCTGTCCCGGGCACAGCACCCGCTCGCCCGTCGCGTGCTTCACGGTGAAGACGTACTGCGTGAGCTGGTCCGTGCGGTCGTCGCATGGGCCGAAGCGGTCGCACGACTCCACCCAGCTCAAGAGATACGAGAAGGTGTTGCCGGCCCTGTCCGTGCGGCGCGAGAAGCCCACCTGGGTGAAGTCGTACGTCTCCAGGGGCACCGTGTAGCGCGCCTCCAGCTTCACCTGGCCCGCGAACTGGCCGCGGCCGCAGACGCGGATGCCCTGCTCGGTGGACTCCGAGCGGGTCGGCTCGGCGTCGTTCCAGCGCAGTCCCGTGAGCCCCTGGGGCGCGTTCACCACGAAGCAGTCACCGCCTGGCGGCGCGACGTCCAGGTACAGTGTGGACTTCGCCTCGCCCGTCTGCGTGGCGAAGTCGTACTCGTAGCGGGTCACCCGCGCGGAGAAGTCACCCTCGGGCCACAGGGGCACGAACGGGTGTGACTGCGCGTCGAGCGCGTCGAGGGCGCCCTCCGGCTCCACCGTGGGGCCACAGCCGAGCGCTCCGAGCGCCCACAGCCCCCAGACCACCCGTGTGAGAACACCTGCCAGCGGCTGCGCGGACCATCCTGGGATGCTTCGCATGGCGTCCTTGTCGTGAGGTGACGAGCACGATGAAGCGCGAGAGCCCCGACCCGAGCCCCCCTGGGGGGCCCTCGCGCAGGTCCAGACAGGGTGTGCGCGGGACTACAGGCCGTCGACGCTGGCCTCGTCACGCACCGACAGCCGGTAGTGGTCGTCCGCCCACTCGTTCTGGAAGCGCACCGAGCCCGTCAGCAGGCCCTCCACGTCCAGCACGTTCTCGATCTTCTCCTTGCTGAGCGGCTGCACGTTCCAGGTGGTCCCCTCGTAGCGGAAGACGGAGACGTCCTGGAGCTCCACCTTCTCGCCGCGCACGCCGAGCAGCACGTCGCCCGCCTGGAGCGTCTTGGCCTTCACCATCTCACCGGTGGCGAGCACCATGGGGTGCTCGGACGTCACCTCGACGCGGCGGCCGTCCACCGTCTGCAGCGCGAACACGTCCTCCACCGTCTCGCCGGCGACGAAGGCGCGGATGGCCTGCTCGCCCGTGGTGGGCGCCACCAGCGAAGCGTCCTTCGTGAGCGCCGTCACCGTGCGCACGCCGGACGCATACGCATCCGCGATGGGCCAGTACTCACCACCGAAGGACACCTTCTCCCTGGCCGTGTAGCAGCCCGTCACGCACGTGCCCAGCTTCACCAGCCCGGCGATGCACGGCGCGTTCTCGTCCGCGGGGATGAAGAAGGAGCACGTGGCCGTCGGGCCCGTGGCGGCGAAGGAGTAACAGCCGCTCGCGTACACCTGGTACTCGCCCTCCGCGTTCAGGAAGTCCCGCTTGGCCTGGGTGATGTAGCCGCACCGGAAGGACCAGTTGTTGCGACCCTGCGACAGCGTGTACGTGGTGAGCTGGTCGTCGGTGAAGCAGCGCGTGGACAGCTGCGCCGACGCCGTCGTGGAAAGCACCGCGCACGCGAGGACAACCAGATACGACAGTCGCTTCATGGCTCGCTCCTGGAGGCTGGGGCTGCTGGGTTTCGCTGCCCCGGGATATATCGAGGGTTCACTCGCAGTAAAGTGGATTCCCGCCGAATATGGGATTCCCGGCGACGAATGTTGGCTGTTATTGATTTGCAGTGTCTGCTGATAATTCCATCCGCGCGCCGCAGTGCGGGGTGGAGTGTTCGCGGCTGAAAGCCCTGAATCCACGGGGGCTTGTGTGGACTCCTGGTCGGATAAGGGCGGGGCCTGCGGACGTGCGGGCGTCTCAGGGATTGCCGCAGGTATGCCTTGCGCGGGTCAGGTGCGGCTTGGGGCCCGGGGGGGGGGCTCCGTGACTGTCATTGGGTTGCACTGGCAGTACGGATTGCGTGTGGCGGTGGGGCGGAGTGTCGTCCCCCGACGCGAAGTGGCTGGACGGGGGCGGACGGACGCGCGAGTCCTTATGACGAAACTCCACCCTGGCGAAGGCGACCTCGGGCGCCTTGGAGGAAGGCATGCGCGTACACCCGGTCCGGCTGGTGCTGGCATGGGTCCTGGTCTGGGGGACGGTGGCCTGGGGCGCCGCTCCGGGCACGGGGCCCGGGGACTGCGAGGGCAACACGCGCTTCCTGGTGGGCGCGGGCCTGGGGGACATCACCGGCCCCGCCGCGGAGGTGGGGATGATGGGCTACGGGCAGCTCTCGCAGCAGACCGCGGGGCTGCACCAGCGGCTGCGCTCGCGGGCCTTCGTCATCGTCTCGCCGTGCAACGGGCGCCGGGTGGCCATCGTCAGCGCGGACCTGGGGATGATGTTCCAGGCGGTGAAGACGCAGGTGGTGGAGCGGCTGCGCGCCCGCTTCGGCGCCGTGTATTCGAATGACAACGTGCTGCTCGGCGCCACGCACACGCACTCGGGGCCGGGCGGCTTCTCGCACCACACCTTGTACAACCTGACGACGTTCGGCTTCGTGCCGCAGAACTTCGAGGCCATCGTCTCCGGCATCGTCACGTCGATTGCCCGGGCCCACTCGCGGCTGGGCGAGGGGACGCTGCGGCTGGAAGCGGGGGAGCTCGTGGGAGCCAGCCGCAACCGCTCACCGGAAGCCTACCGGCTCAACCCGCCCGCCGAGCGCGCCCGGTACGCCCACGACGTGGACACGCGGATGACGCTGCTGCGGCTGACGCGCGCGCAAGGCGGCGACGTGGGGCTCATCAACTGGTTCGCCGTGCACGCGACGTCCATGGGCAACGACAACCACCTCATCAGCGGGGACAACAAGGGACTGGCCTCGTACTGGTTCGAGAAGGCGCATGACAAGGGGGACACGTTCGTCGCGGCCTTCGCGCAGGCGAACGCGGGGGACGTCACGCCCAACATCCTGGGCGGCACGAATGGCGGTGGGGCCGACGACTTCGAGGACACGGAGCTGTCCGCGCGCAAGCAGCACGACTTCGCCGCGCGGCTGTGGGCCCGGGCCACGACGCCGCTCGTGGGGGGCGTGGACTTCCGGCACACCTTCGTGAAGATGGACGCGGTGGACGTGGCGCCCGAGTACGCGGATGGGAGGCCGCGCCGCACGTGTCCCGCGGCGATTGGGCTGTCGATGCTGGCGGGCGCGGAG
The DNA here is from genome assembly GCF_026626605.1 of Myxococcus sp. MISCRS1. Lineage (NCBI taxonomy): Bacteria > Pseudomonadati > Myxococcota > Myxococcia > Myxococcales > Myxococcaceae > Myxococcus > Myxococcus sp. MISCRS1. The sequence goes on along the minus strand of NZ_JAPNKB010000001.1, from coordinate 4,562,905 downwards.
GACGGGCCCGGCTATGGCGTGGAGGGCGCGTCGTGCGCCGTCATCCATGACCTGTGGAGCCAGTTCACCTGCGCGCTCACCACCACGCCGTGTCAGGGCGAGAAGCCCATCGTGCTGGAGATGGGCGCCATGCTGCCGCACCCGTGGAGCCCGGACGTGTTGCCGCTGCAGCTGGTGACGGTGGGGCCGCTCGCGCTGGTGGCGGTGCCGTTCGAGGTGACGACGATGGCGGGGCGGCGGCTGCGTCGGACGGTGCTGGAGCGGCTCTCGCCCCGGGGCATCACGGAGGTGGTCATCGTGGGGCTGGCCAACGACTACGCGGGCTATGTCGCCACGCGCGAGGAGTACGCGCGCCAGTCCTACGAGGGGGCGTCGACGCACTTCGGGCCGTGGACGCTCGCGGCGCTGCAGCAGGGGTTCGATTCGCTCGCGGTGGGGATGCGTGAGGGGCATCCGGTTCCTCCGGGGCCCCTGCCCACGGACCTGCGCTTCATCCAGGCGAGCCTCCAGCCCGGCGTGGTGTACGACGACAAGCTGCTCTGGGTGTCGTTCGGCGACGTCATCACGGACGCGAAGGCGTCGTACGCGCGCGGGGACTCGGTGAAGGTCACGTTCTGGGGCGCGCATCCGAAGAACGACTTGCGCCTGGAGGGGACGTATCTGCGCGTGCAGCGCAAGGGCTCCATCGGCGCGTGGGTGGACGTGGCGGATGATGGTGACTGGGAGACGCGCTACCGCTGGGAGCGCGAGAGCTGTGTGCCCACGCTGGGGTGCTCGCACGTCACGGTGGAGTGGCACATCCCGCGCGACGCCGCGCCGGGCACGTACCGCATCCTCCACGAGGGCGAGTGGAAGTCCGGCTGGGATGCGCGCGTGCGCCCGTACTACGGCGCCTCGCGGGTGTTCACGGTGAAGTGACGGCGTCCTCTGGGGCGTGGGGCCGGGAGAGCAGCTCGCGCAGCCGGGGAGGCGTGGGTTGGAGCTGCACGCCGATGCCCGCCGTGGAGCCCCAGGTGCGGGCGTGCGCGGTGTCGACGTGACGCACCACCTCGCCCTCGCAGGTGAAGTCCTCGCCGTCCAGGCGCAGCGTCAATGACAGCCGCGTGAAGAGGGGAGGGAAGGGCTCCTCGCAGCCGAGGAACAGGCCGCCCTTGCAGACCTCGACGCGGTGGGCCTCGAGGCCCTGGGGATGCTGGATGCGCACGTCACAGGGGGCGGGAGTCCGCGTGATGGGGCGATGGGGGCTTGTGCGCGAGGTGGCGTGACGACGCGCGGCGGGTGGGCACGGCAGTGCATCGGAGTGTTCCGACAGGCAGCGCTCGCAGTGCATGGTCACCTCGCTCGGAGGGCTCCCGCGGGGGCGGGAGGGGCGACAGCTGTCTGTATACCGGGTGCGGGAGCCGGTGTGACGTGGCTCCCGGGGCAGCACGAGTGGGATGACGGCTAGCGCACAGAGGGGCTCTCGGGGCCTGGCCCGCATGGGCGGGGGCGTGTCGGTTGCGGGACGTCTGTCTCGCTCGCCCAGCGCATTGAGGCAGCGGGGTGAAGCGCGGAGGCTCGCGGCGGTGATGGGACGTGCCCCGTCATCCACTGCCACCCGACGGGCAGTGCGCTTGTTGGAGAAAGGCCCATCCATGAGCATCCATGGTCTCGAAGGGAAGAATGTCCTCATCGCGGGGGGCGCCAAGAACCTGGGCGGGTTGATGGCTCGCGACCTGGCGCGACATGGGGCCAAGGCGGTGGTGATTCACTACCACGACGCGAGCGCGAGGAGCGCCGCCGAGCAGACGCTGCGTGCCATCGAGGCCGCGGGGGCCAAGGGGGTGGCTCTCCAGGGAGAGCTGACGAGCGCCCGGGGGATGGAGCAGCTCTTCGCGGAGGCGAGGGCCGCGGTGGGCAGGCCGGACATCGCCATCAATACCGTGGGAAAGGTGCTCAAGAAGCCCATCGTCGAGACCACGGAGGCGGAGTTCGACGAGATGAGCGCGGTGAATGCCAAGACGGCCTTCTTCTTCCTCAAGGAGGCGGGGCGGCACCTGAACGACAACGGCAAGGTCTGCACGCTCGTCACGTCCCTGTTGGGGGCATACACGCCCTTCTACGCGACCTATGCGGGCATGAAGGCCCCCGTCGAGCACTTCACCCGGGCGGCCTCGAAGGAGTTCGGCGAGCGGGGCATCTCCGTGACGGCGGTCGGCCCGGGCCCCATGGACACGCCCTTCTTCTACCCGGCGGAGGGAGAGGACGCGGTCACCTACCACAAGACGGCGGCGGCGCTGTCGAGGTTCTCCAAGACGGGCCTCACCGACATCGAGGACATCGTTCCGTTCATCCGGTTCCTCGTCACCGAGGGCTGGTGGATGACGGGCCAGACGATTCTCGTCAACGGCGGATACACCACGAAGTAGTCGCCGGGAGTGGGATGCGAGTCGCTCACCTTCGATGGAGGCGAGCGACTCGGGCCCGATGGGCTCCGAGAAGGGCACGAGGATTCGTGTGGAAAGCCTCCCGTCGGTGCGGGCGGGGCTCAGCCCTTCGCCTTGAAGGGCGCCGCGTCGATGCGCACGCCGATGTACGAGGGGAAGCGCGGCACGCCGTCGTTGGACAGCTCCTGGTAGCGGAACGTGATGAGCGTGCCGAGGGCCGGCGGCGAGGCGCGCTCCGCGTCGGAGAAGCCCGTGCCCACGCTGAAGCGCTTGCCGTTGCGCAGCTCCACCTCGAGCGCGCCCAGCCGCCCCTTGTGCCGGCCCGCGCCCGCGACATGGCCAATCACCACGGCCTCGTCATCCTTGAAGCTCTTCACCTTCAACAGCGTGTGCGAGCGGCCCACCTCGTAGCGCGAGCCCGGCTGACGCAGCATCAGTCCCTCGCCGCCCAGACCCTCCACGCGCTCCAGCTCCGCGCGCAGGTGCGCCGTGCCCTGGCAGCGCTCGTGCGGATGCCACCGCGCGTACCCGGGCTTCGTGTCATCCACCCACTTGCGACAGTGCTCCAGCCGCTGCTCGAAGGCCGCGTCCACGCTCGGGGCGTCGAACACCACGAAGAGCAATTCCTTCCAGTCCTGGCTCTTGTCCTGCCGGCGCACCACGCTCACCGTGCGCTGGAAGCGCTTGCGGCCACCGAACAGCTCTCCGTCCAGCGGGAAGTCCGGCAGGCCCGCGGTGAACCAGTCCGGCGCGAAGAACTCGTTGCCCAGGCGCGACCAGAAGCGCTTGCCGTCCCAGTACGCGCGCACGCCGTCGAGCTTCTCGCTCATCCACCAGTCCGTGAGGTCCACGTCGTTCTCCCACGGATGGGCGAGCAGCAGCGGCGGGGCCTTCTCGGTGGCGTCCTCGCCGGACTCGGACTCCTTCGCCGTCTTGACGCGGGTGGCCTTGGGGAGGGCCTCGGCGCCGCCGACGCGGGCGGCTTCGGCGTCCTCACCGCGCAGCTTGCGCAGGTGCTTGCAGGTGCGCCGCTCGATGCCGATGGACTGGTTGCGCCACGCGGGACAGGAACACGAGTAGACGCCTCCGGTGTTCTTGAGGATGTAGGGCTTGGCGCCCGAGCCCTTCATCTCCGCCTGCTCACCGTCCGCGAGGTCCGCCACTGATATCCCCTCCGTGCCGCGTGTCATCGCGGCGACCGTGAGGAGAATCGTACCCCTGGGGTCTGACGTTTCCCAAGCACGGAGGAGGCGCGGAGCCGTACGAGGACGGCCCCGCGCTGGACCTCCGACGTTGGACGGGATTCCAGGCCTTGGATGGATTTGGAAGGGGTCTGGGTGACGCCGGGGGCTTCAGCGAATCCGGGAGAGCTGGGCCCGGGTGGTGGCCACATCGAGGAATTTGAGGGTGTGGATGGGGCCGAGGATGTCGATGCTGGGCGCGATGAAGGTGAACTCGGCGAGCGTCCCCTGGTCGACGCCGCTGGTGACGACCCCGAGGATGGGACAGATGCCGGAGACGCCGAGCACGCAGGAGCCCTCGATGACGCTGCTCTGGGAGGTGCCATCCGCGAAGTGGTACGTGGTGGTGATGGTTCCGTAGTAGCTGGACAGCAGGGTCCCGGCGTTGCCGGTGAGGGAGCCGACGATCTCGACCCACGAGGTCTCGAGGACTTCTTCGCCGCTGGCGACGTTGACGCCCACGCAGCCGGTGCCCACGCCGCGCACGGTCATGGTGGTGTTCTTGGGCAGCAAGGTGAGTGCGGGGTTGTAGTCGATGCGACCGAGCGTGAGGACGCAGTGGCCGGCCTCGACCTCCTGCGCCTTCGCCGCGCCCGGGGACAGGAGGGCCAGGGTGAGCAGGAGTGAGAGGGCCAGTGGAGTGTTCGAGCGCGACATGAGGGTGCTCCGCGGGGGAATGGCGGGTCGTCCGTGGGGTGGACCCGCCGGGTCGACCGGGGTGGTCGACGTCGCGGGGAATCCTTGGGCTGTGCGTCGGTGATGGCCATGTGACATCGGTACAATGCGAGTGACCTGGCGGAACGGGTGCGGGCGTGCGCGCTCTTGTCAGCGGCGCGTGCGTGTGTCCGGCGCTCGGCTGCTCGGGAAGGTGGGGGGCACGGCGTGCGACGCTCGGAGTCCCGGGGAGAGAGGACGTGGAGCAGCGGGCATTCGACGCGCGAGGCAGTGGCGGACGGGCGGCGGGCGTCGCACCATGTCCGGAGGTCCACGTTTCATCGAGGAGGCGTCACGGGATGGTGGTCATCGTCATGGGCGTCTCGGGCGCCGGCAAGTCGACGGTGGGGCGCGCGTTGGCGCGGAGCCTGGGCTGGCGCTTCCTCGACACGGACGACCTGCACTCGGCCGCCAACGTGGCGAAGATGGCGGCGGGCATCCCGCTGACGGACGAGGACCGCTGGCCCTGGTTGGCGGACGTGCGTGGTGAGCTGGAGCGCTCGCTGGCGCGCGGTGAGGACGTGGTGCTGGCCTCGTCCGCGCTCAAGCGCTCCTACCGCGAGCGGCTGGAGGTGGACCCGGCGCGGACGCGGTGGGTGTTCCTGCACGCGCCGCGCGAGGTGCTGGCGCACAGGCTCGCGCAGCGGCACGGGCACTTCATGCCGCCGGAGCTGTTGGCCAGCCAGCTGGCGACGCTGGAGGTGCCCGAGCAGGCGCTGCCAGTGGACGTCTCGGTGCCGCCGGAGGAAGTCGTCGCGCGCATCCGTGAGGGCCTGAAGCTCTGACGTCAGCGCCCCGCGCGGGCGAGGAAGTCGGACGTGCCCTCCAGCTTCGCGTAGGCCATGCCGAGCGCGGCGAGGAACGCGGCGTGGACCTGGGGCGCGGGAACGCTCACGCCGTTGAGCTCGAGGGCGCGGGCGGCGCAGGCGTCGTGGAGCACGGTGACGGAGTAGCCGAGGTCCGCGGCGGCGCGCACGGTGGCGTCCACGCACATGAGGGTCATCATGCCCGTCACGACGAGGTGCTTGATGCCGAGCGCGCCCAGCTGCTTCTGGAGGTCCGTCTCGCGGAAGCTGTTGGGGTAGTGCTTGAGGATGACGCGCTCGTCGGGGCGGGGCGCGATGAGGGGGTGGGTCTCCGAGCCTGGGGTGTTGGGGAGGAAGAAGGTGGCGCCGGGCTGCACGGAGATGTGGCGGACGTGGATGACGGGCAGGCGGTGCTGGCGGAAGTGGTCGAGGGCCGCGCGGGCCTGGGCGGCGGCGGCGTCGGCGTGGTCCAGCTCGGCGCGGCCGCCGGGGAAGTAGTCGTTCTGGATGTCGATGAGCAGCAGGGCGGTGGTGGGGTCCAAGGGGGCCTCCATGGGGTGGGGCTTCATGGGAGGCAATAACCAGACGGGATGCACGCGACGAGTGCCTGGATTGACAAAATCCGGGCGGAAAACGACAAGCGGCCATGGCGTCGTCTCCCACTCGAATCGCGGTGTTGTCGCTGGAGGGGTGTGTGGCCTCCAGCGTGATGGGGCCGCTGGACGTGTTCGCGATGGCGAACCTGTTGAGCCGGGACGTGGGGCTGTCCGAGCCGTTCGTGGCGGAGCTGGTGTCGCCGGGTGGGCGGCCGGCGAGGAGCTTCCACGGGCTGGAGTTGATGGCGGCGCGGGTGCCGGAGCCGGCGGAGCGCTTCGACGTGGTGTTGGTTCCGGCGATGGTGGGTGGACTGGAGGAGGTGTTGGGGGAGCGGGTGCTGACGCGGTGGTTGAAGGCGCAGCATGCGAGAGGGGCGAAGCTGGCGGCGGTGTGCGCGGGGGCGTTCGTGTTGGCGGAGACGGGGTTGTTGGAGGGGCGCGAGGCGACGACGCACTGGGGGTTGGCGCAGCGCTTCGCGGCGAGCTATCCGGGGGTGAGGCTCAAGCCGGAGCTGTTGTTGGTGGACCAGGACGACGTGCTGACGGCGGGAGGAATCACCGCGTATCTGGACCTGTGTCTGCATCTGGTGGCGAAGCAGGCGTCACCGGAGCTGGCGGCGTTGTGCGCGAAGATGTTGTTGGTGGAGCCGGGGCGCAGGTTGCAGGGGCCGTACGCGGTGCACTCGGCGCCGAGGGACCACGGGGACGCGGCGGTGCTGCGCGCGCAGGAGTGGCTGGAGGCGCACTACCAGGGCCCGGTGACGCTGGCGGAGGCGGCGGAGGCCGCGAGCCTGGGCGCGAGGACGCTGCTGAGGCGCTTCCAGAAGGCGACGGGGGACACGCCGCTGGACTACGTCCAACGCCTGCGCGTCGAAGCGGCCCGGCGGATGCTGGAGACCAGTCCGCGCACCGTGGAGGACATCTCGCAGGCCGTGGGCTACGCGGACACCACGTCGTTCCGGCGACGGTTCAAGGCGCGCACGGGGCTGACCCCGGATGCGTACAGAAGACGGTTCGCGCTGCGGTGAGCCGCGTCTGGGGTAAGGTAGACCCCATCTGGTCGGGGCTGTCCAGGTCCGGCCCGAGATGCGGGCTCCCAACACTGATGCAAGGCCACGTCAGTCTGGCGGTGGCCAATGGTGGTCTGGTGCGACCCGGCTCGTCATTGAACCTCGTCTTCAGCGCACGCGGCTGGCTTGGTGCAGGGGGGCGCTTGACCGAGTTCGCGAGGGCACATGAAATCGAGCCATGCGCCTAGCAATCGCCGTCTGCATCTGCCTTCCACTCGCTATGGGGTGTGCATCTCCTGAGAGGGAAAGACGGGCGCAGCGACTTGCGGCGATTCGCGCCCTGAATACTCAGGGTGCCGCATGGCGGAGTGCTGAAGGGTTCCAGGCGACAAGATGGGGGATGACGCGCTCAGAGGTTGTCGCTGTGCTGGGGCCGAGAGCAGCTGTCGAAGACGGCAAGGTGGTCGCCGATATCGTGGTGGCTGGTTATGAGGCCAAGGTGTACTGCTCGTTCGCGGGCGGACGCCTCTCAGATGTCTCTTTGTGGCTCCCATCACTCGCTTCGGCACGAAGCTCGTATGCCGACATCAAGGGGCTCCTCTCGAGCAAGTATGGAAGGCCAGCTCGGGAGAGGACGACGGATACCGTCATCGATGACCTTGAGACCCTTCATGTCCTGCGGCAAATCGGCGACTCGCTCAATCAGTCCGCACGACTGGCTTCGGGAGTCCGCTCCGCTCAGGACAGCACTGCTGCTGCCATCCACAGTGAAGGGACATCCATGCGTGTCGCGATGGAGAGGGACCGACTGCTGAAGTCGCCGTTCGAAGCCAGGGCTGCGTGGGCTACTGGCGAAACGGTGGTGACGCTCGCATTGACGCAAGAGCGCGGCGTAGGGGCTGATGTGCTCGTGAGGTACCGCAGTTCCATTCTCTGGAAGGAAGCGGCGGCACAGAGGCGGGTGGAGCAGGCCCGCAGGGCAGCGGACTTCTGACCGAGAAGCAGTCGGTTTCTTTGCTGGAGCCTGCCAGTTCACCCTTCGTTGTCGTCCACCCACTGGAGCACTGGAATGAGCAATCATGAGTGGAGCGAGGCTGACGATATCGTCGCCTTCTATCTCTATCGATTCGGTACAGCCCTGCTTCCGTGTGACATGGCTGCCATCGCGGAGCAACGAGGAATCAAGCTGGGAAGCATGAAGATGCGGATCAGCAACTTCAAGGCGTACGCGGGCGCAGGTCGTCTGGGGAATATCGCGCGACAATCCGCGCAGGTCTTCGAGCGGTACAAAGACACTCCTGAGCCTCAGCTCCGGGACAAGGCATTCCCTGAGTGGAGTGAATCGACGAAGACTGGAGTCGGATTGAAGTAGTCGAACAGCGTGGGACTGGGACTACCGTGCGCAGCCATGTCGCAGTTCGTACAGACGCTCGAAAGAGGGCCCCCATTGGATGAGGACACGGTCCGCGCCTTCGAGGCGTCGCACGGCTTCCAACTCCCAGGCGAGTACCGAGACTTCCTGCTCGCCACGAATGGGGGCGCCCAGTGCGGGACCTCTTCAGTGTCGAAGGTCTTCCTGGGGGGCGTTGGTTCGTGTCCACCTGTTCTTCGGTCTCAACGACTCCATCGAGTCGTGCAATCTGGACTGGAACCTTCGCGTGTTCGAGGAGCGCATTCCGACGAAGCTCCTTCCCATCGGGACGACAGAGGGTGCCGACAAGATCTGTCTAGCCGCCGGAGGCGATGCTCCGGGCGGCGTCTTCTTCTGGGATGCTTCCGCGCAGGCCGATGGGAAGCAGCTCTTCTTCATCGCCGAAGACTTCGGTGCCTTTGTCGCGTCCCTTCAGGCGGACGACCTATCTCCCACGATTGCCATCTCGTGACGGGGGCGCCGCCCGCGGAGAGCGCGAGCGCAGTTTCCCACGGGCCTCTCCGGCGGACAGAATCTCGGGGATGCGCGCGGCGAGCAGGTCGATGGCCGCGCGGACCTTCGAGGGCAGGTGCTTGTTCTGCGGCCACACGGCGAAGACTTCATTCCCGTGTCGCCCCTCTTCCTGAAGCAACAGCGTCAGCTCTCCCTTGCTCAATCGCGGCGCGACCAGCCAGCAGGGCAGCCACGCGAGGCCCGCGCCCCTCACCGCCTCGTCGGCGATGGCTTCCAGGTCATCGAAGCGCAGTCGCCCTCGCATCGACACCAGCCGCTCACCTCCCCGTGGGTCCGGGAACCGCCAGGGCTTGGTTGTCCCCTGCCGTCCGTAGAGCACGGCCTCATGCTTCCCCAAATCATCGAGGGACTTGGGTCGACCACGTCGCGCCAGATACGCGGGTGACGCGCAGACCACCATGTTCTGCACGCCCAGTCGCCGCGCCGTCAGTCCCGCATGGTCCGACAAGGGCGCGACTCGAATCGCCAGGTCGAACCCCTCCTCGATGAGGTCCACCACCCGGTCGCTCACGGACAGCTCCACCTCGAGCCCCGGATGCTGTCGCGCCAGCTCCCCCAGCAGCGGCGCCACGCAGTGACGACCGAACAGCACCGAGGCCGTCACCCGCAGCCGCCCCGTGGGCGCGCGATGCCCCGAGTCCAGCTCCGCCTCCGCCGCCTCCAGCTCCGCCAGCGCCCGCACGCACCGCTCGTAGAAGACCTGTCCGTCCTCGGTGAGCCCCTGCTTGCGCGTGGTGCGCAGGAACAGCCGCGCCCCCAACCGCTCCTCCAGCCGCGCGATGCTCTTGCCCACCGCCGACCGCGACAACCCCAGTCGCTTCGCCGCGAGCGCGAAGCTCCCCGCTTCCGCGGCCTGCACGAAGGTCAGCACTCCACTCAGCCGGTCCGTCACGACACGCCTCCCATTGGCGAATTCCTGTCTCCAGTGAAGCCTCCAAAGCTCTCCACTGGGGACCTGCCCTCCCCCATATATCCCCCAGGCCCTCGAATGGCATGACCCTGGAGACAGCAACGATGGATGGCGTGATGAAGCGGTGGGAGCTGCGCAAGCCGGGCCGCGTGAACCTGCAACTGGCGAGCGTGCCCATTCCCCAGCCCGGCGCGGGCGAGGCCCTGGTGCGCGTGTCCGCGGTGTCCCTCAACTACCGCGAGAAGCTCTTCCTGGACGCAGGCGGATACTCCGACGTGCCGTGGCCCTTCGTGCCCACCTCCGACATGGCGGGGGAGGTGGTGGCCACCGGCGCGGGTGTCTCGCGGGTCCGGGTGGGCGAGCGCGTGCTCGCGGCCTTCAACACGGACTGGGTGGACGGCCCACCTCCTCGCGCACCGCGAGCCCTGGGAGGGAGCGTCCCCGGCGTGTTGTCCGAGTACGTCGTGATGCCCGAGGGCTGGCTCGTCGCCGCGCCCAGGACGCTCGATGATGCCCAGGCCAGCACGCTGCCCTGCGCGGGGCTCACCGCGTGGACGGCCCTGGTGGAGCAAGGTGCGCTCAGGCCCGGACAGACGGTGGTGACGCAAGGCACCGGGGGCGTGTCGCTGTTCGCCGTGCAGCTCGCCTCCGCGCTCGGCGCGCGCGTCATCGTCACCTCGGGAGACGACGAGAAGCTGGCTCGCGCGAAGACGCTGGGCGCGGCCCATGGCATCCATCGTCGCCGCACCCCCGACTGGGAGAAGGAGGTGCTGGAGCTGACGAGCGGACGTGGCGCGGACCAGGTGCTGGAGCTGGTGGGCGGCGACAACCTGGGGCGTTCCGCCAGCGCCCTCGCGTCAGGCGGACGCATCTCGCTCATCGGCGTGCTGGAGGGCTTCGACATGCGCTTCCCCGCGCTCCCGCTGCTCCGGAGCCACGGCATCATCCAGGGCGTGCTCGTGGGACACCGCCGGGGACTCGAGGACCTGGTCCGCGCGGTGGACACGCTGCGCGTGGCGCCCGTCATCGACGCGACGTACCCGCTGCGCGACTTCCCCCAGGCCCTGGCGCACCTGGACCGGGGGCCGTTCGGCAAGCTGGTCATCCGCGTCCGCGAGTGAGCCGGAGGCCAGGGCCCGGGAGGGCCTCATGCCGATGAATCGTTGCTCACGATGCAGTTCGTCGGCCTCACCCCTTTCCCTTCACGCGCTGGACGCAGGTAGGGTTCGGGGACTCTGCCGGCCGGGGGCGAGAGGTTGGCCGCATGAGAGGTGGTGGGTTCGTGAGACTCGCCGGATTCGTCATTCATGGAAACAACCAGGACACGCTGCCCCGGTGCCTGGAGAGCCTGCTGGCTGTCTGTGACGACGTCGTGGCCGTGGACTCCATGTCCACGGACGGTTCCTCGGACATCTCCCGGCGCATGGGGGTGAGGTCCGTGTCGATGGCCTGGGAGGGATATGGCGCCGCCCGGGCCGCGGCCGTCGCCTCGCTGAGGCCCTCCGATTACGTCTTCTTCCTGGACTCGGACGAGCACCTGGACGCCGACGCCGTGCGAGCCATCGTCGGCTGGAGGGAGAGCCACCCGCGCGAGGCCGTCTACCGTCTGCCCTTGCGCGACTGGGCCGAGGTCGACGGTCAGCGCTTCCTGTACCGCACGCACTGGCGCTCGCGCCTCCTGCGCAGGGAGGTGGCCGCCTGGCGTCCGGAGATGATTGTCCATGAAGCGCTGCCTCGCCGACGTGCACAGCGGCTCCAGGCGTTCATCGAGCACCGGTTCGCCACGTCCGTCTCCCTGCGCTCCGCCAAGGAGCACCGCTACGCGCTGCTCTGGGCGGTGATGGCGTTCGTGGAAGGGCGCACGTCCAAGCCCGCGTCGCTCCAGCGCCCCGCGCACCTCCTGCGAGATGGCCTGCTGCATGGAGCGCTGTGGCGCGGCGGATGGAGGGCGCTGAAGCTCGCCTGGGTGGTGGCCGGATACCACGTGGCGAAGTACCGCTACCTGTGCGAGCTGAAGCAGGGCCGCCATCCCGAGCTGGTCCAGGCCTTCAAGGAGCGACGCTTCGGCGAGCTGTTCCAGCGGGTGCACGCCCTGCGGCTGGCCCCATGACACCCGAGGTGGCGCGCGCCTACCGGAACGCGGGCCAGGTGAACGAGCCGGTCCCGGCCCAGCGCTCCAGCAGGCGCTCCTCGAGCGCATCCAGGGTGCGTGACAGGGCGGGAATCGGGTCCACGTCCTCCCGCAGCGCCCGGGCGCGAGCGAGGTGACGCAAGAGGGCGGCGCGCTCGGAGAACCCGGGCGCCCACTCCCTGTCCCGCTCCAGCGCGCGAGGCGACATCCACTGGAACATGTTCACCGTGCGCGCGGTGGCGAGCAGCGCGCGGGCGCGCAGCCACGTCGCGTCGATGCGCGCCGCCTCGCACGAGGGCGCCAGGGTGATGCGGTACGTGACGTCCGCGCGCGTGATGAGCTCATCGGGCAGCGGCACCACCAGCAGCCACATCAGCGCGTCGTACAGCGCGTGGCGCATGCCGCAGTACTCGAAGTCGAGCAGCCGCGGGCCGCTGGCGGTGAACAACGTGTTGCCCGGGGCCATGTCCCCATGCGTGAGCGCGAGGAACGGACCGGGCTCGGCCAGCTCGCGCGCCACGTGCTCCAGGTCCTCCTGCGTCCCCGGCTCCAGCTCCGCGTCGACCGCGTCCGTCCACCGTCGCAGCCGGTCCACGTGCTCCAGCAGATAGCGCGCGTTCTCGATGCGCACGCGCCCGGGGCGAGGGCTCAGCGCATGGCGGAGCATGTCGAAGTCCCCATGCAGGCCCCAGGTCCGCGCGTGGAGCTGCCCGGTGAGGCGGGCCACGGCGAGCAGCCCGCCGATGGCCGCCTCCGGGTCGTCCCCCTGGAGCAGGTCCTCCAGCGTGGGGCCGAGGCCCAGGTCCTGGAGCACGAGCAGCCGCGAGTCGACGCTGCCCGCGATGAGGCCCGGGGCGATGGTGAGGTTGTGCCGGCCGAGCAGCTCCAGCCCCGCCCACTCATCCAGCCCGAGCACCAGGTCCTGATGGAAGTGCTTGAGCACGACGCTGGTGACGTCTCCGCCGCGCACGCGGGCGCGCACGACGTGGCAGCGCGACTGGGTCCGCAGGACCTGGGGCTCGGTCAGCAGCACGGGGCGTCCCCAGGCCGCGGAGAGCGAGCGCGCGCCATCGGCGAGCAGCCGCGCCAGGTCCAGGGCGCTCAGGGGAGTCGCTCCACGGTGGCGCCGGCTCTCTCCAGCAGCTCGCGGTACCACGCGAAGGCGCGCGCGGTGCGGTCTCCCAGGGCCTTGGCGCCCCAGAGCACGGTGAGCGTGCGGCGGGTGTCCGCGTTCGTCTTGGTGCGCTGCGCGTCCTTCACGGCGTTGGCGCACGGGCCCTCGGCGTCGAAGAGGCACAAGAGGCCCCCGAGGTCGATGCTCTGGCCGGAGGCATTGAAGACGTACTGCGCGCCCTCGGGCGCGATGCCGACGCGGAACGGCTGGGTGGCGCGGTCCAGGTCCACGACGCTGATGGGCAGCCCGCTGTGCAGCGACACCGCGTTGCACGCATCCACCGCCGTGTTGATGCTGCCGAGCGAGCCCTCCCCCGCGGCGCGCACCAGGTACTCGGAGGCGGGCTTGCCCCGGCCCGTGGGCTTGTAGCCGCCGTGGCGGAGCATGTCGCGCACGGCGCCGCGCACGGTGTCGTCGCTGGAGAGCGGCGCGGCCGCGTCCGACCTCAGCAGCGCCACCAGCCACTGCGGCGAGGGCGACGCGCCCAGCGACGCGGGGAAGGTGGTGGTGAAGCTCAGCGTGTCCAGGGACGGATGCGGGTCGACGGTCAGCACGGCGGGCCACTCTACGCCACCCGGCGCGCCCGTGCTGGGCTGGGAGCGCGCCAGGGCTTGTTGGCAAGGACCTCGGCGAGCGTCATGCCCGCGGTCGGGCGTGTTCGTGACGCCAGTCCCGGGGCGTCATGCCGTAGGCCTTCTTGAACGCGCGGCCGAAGTGCGTCAGGTCCACGAAGCCCCAGCTGAAGGCGATGTCCGCGATGCCGCGCGCGTCCATGTCGGGGTCCTCGAGCGCCTGGCGGCAGCGCTCCAGGCGGCGCGAGAGGACCTGGCGCATGAAGCTCTCGCCGCCTTCCGCGAACAGTCCATGCAGGTAGCGCGTGGACATGCGGAAGTGGGCGGCGGCCGTCGCCGGGCTCAGCGAGGGCTCCGCGAGGTGACGCTCGACATAGAGGCGGAGGGCATGTCGCCGGGCCTCTCGCACGCTCGCGGCGTCGGTCTGGAGGGTCCGGCCCTGGGTGTTGAAGGCCAGGGCGAGCAGCTCGAGCAGGTTGTCCGAGACGGAGCCCGCGACGGGCTCGGCGAGCTGGTTCACCGCGAAGGCGCGCAGGTAGGCGGAGACCAGGGCCCCGACGCCCTCTTGGGTATGGAGCACGCTGCCCACCAGGTCATCCGGACGTGAGAGCCGAGGCCGCAGCGTGGAGTAGGGCGCCACGATGACGATGCGGCGGTAGTCCGCGTCGAACGAGAGCTCTCCCGGTCGGGTCCCATCGAAGAGCTCCACGTCACCGGGGTGGGAGTACCGCTCCTCGCGTCCCTGGCGCAGTCGGCAGACGCCCTCCACCTGCATGCAGAGGTAGTAGCACTCGCGTGGGGCACGGGCGATCTCCGGCTCCCCCCGATAGACGCTCTGGGCCGAGGAGTGCAGGTACGTCACGCCCAGCGGTCCTGCGTCGTGATGGTCGAGCCGCCCGAAGAAGGGACTGGAGGAGGACTTGTGCTCCGTCCTCAGTCCCAGGAGCACCTTGCTCGCCAATTCCTGCCAGTACTCATGCCGCTGCTGCTCGGAGACCCCGTCCGTCGAGAAGACTGTGCGCAAGTGCCGCCCCCAGATGTCGTGGCACGCATCCTCCCACCCACCTCCGACACTCCCAGCGCCCACGGCCGAATCCCCGTGCACCCTCGGCCGAGCCCCCCTGCCGCCCATTCCCTATACCTGCCTCCGACCGACACCGATGCTCGGTTCCTCTCAAGGAGAGTCTTCATGAAGCAGTTCCTCGCAGCGTTTGTGCTTTCGTTGGCCGTCGCGACCCCCGCCATGGCGCAGCATGATGGGCCGTTCGCCGACACGGACGCGCTGGTGAGCTATTGGTCGGCGCAGGACACCCAGAGCTCGCTGACGCAGATCTACGTCAATGGCAAGCGCGTGTACCAGCGCTCCGGCTTCGGGCCGGCCTTCGTCAAGGAGTACTTCGATTGCCACGACGGCTCCGGCATCAAGTCCTTCTGCAACAACATCTTCGACGGCTACTTGACCGTGGAGGGCACGTACGGGACGTACAGCCCCGGGCTCGCCGTCTACCTCGACGGCGTGCTGTATCGCTCGGGCAGTCCCTTCTCTCGCGTGGACATCAAGACCTGCTACGGCGACGCGAGCTATTACGGCCCGGTGAGCTACTACATCGTCGAGAGCGTGATCGACGGCTTCGGCCCGCCGTATCCGGGCAACGACTGCTTCTGACCCATCGTCCCGAGCCGCGCCCGTCCTGTGCCGGAGGGGCGCGGCTGTCGGGCCGCTCAGTCGGGTTCGGACAGTCCGAAGTAGTGGGACAGGTAGTCGCCGAAGCTCTTGTACTTGAGCCAGAACTCGAAGCGGTTGTGGCAGCCGAGGACGGGGTACTCGCCGCGACGGTTCGCTTTGTGGAAGAGCAGCAGGTGCTCCTGGCTCCCCGAGGGCAAGAGCTCCAGGGCGAGCGCGTTCGCCATGGTGGGGTCGGGCAGCAGGTCCACCCAGGCCTGGACCAGCTGCTCCTCCGTGAAGGACTCCGCCGCCGGTGCGTTCTTGGTCATGGCCCGGGACCAACCGGTGAGGATGTCCCGCAGCGGTCGGACCTCCAGCTCGGGTGGGGTGCCTTTCGCCAGGCGAAACCAGCTCGCATCGAAGGCGAGCCACTCGCGGAGGCTGGGTGGGAGTGGACGCGCGTCCGGGAGGGTGAGCGCGTTGATGGACTGAGCATCGAGGGGACGCGGGTCCTGGTGCTGGTGGAACCAGCCCTTGCCGCGTCCGCCGTGTTGCACCAGGTGTTCGATGACCTGCTTCGTCGCGCTCAGGTTCATGTCGGCCTCGCTCTACTTCGGAACGCACGACGAGGGGAGAGGGTCTCGCGTGAGTTGCTCCTCGCGCGGCGTGAGCGTGGAATTGTGTGCTCACACTCCATTGGCCCGCACAGGGCGAAGCGGATGAATCTCGCGTGCTAGGTTCGGCGCCTTCCGAGCTTGAGCGCGCGCGTGTGTGTGGCCGAGGCGTGGCGCAGAGGAGTCAATCGATGGCAGACGCGAACCAGCGGACGATGCGGGCGGCGCGCTTCGATACGGCGACGAAGACGCTGACGGTGACGAACGTCCCCGTTCCCCAGCCGGGGCCCGGCGAGGTGCGGGTCCAGGTGAAGGCGTGCGGCATCTGTCTGTCGGACGCGCATCTGCTGGATGGCTCGTTGCAGTCGCCGCTGCCGGTGGTGACGCCGGGGCACGAGTCCTCGGGAGTCATCGACGCGGTGGGGGTGGGGGTGCCGCGCTGGACGGCGGGGCAGCGCGTGGCCATGGCGGGCGGCAAGCCGTGTGGACGTTGCGCGAGGTGCTCCAACGGGCAACCGGCGGAGTGCCTGGACTTCCACATCATGGGCTTCCACTACGACGGTGCGTGGGCGGAGTACGTGGTGGTGCCTTACTTCGTGCTGTCTGCGATTCCGGACCATCTGCCGTTCGAGCAGGCGGCGATTCTCGCGGACGCGGTGGCGACGCCGTACGCGGGGCTGGTGGAGACCGCGCAGCTGCGGCCCGCGCAGTCGGTGGGCCTGTGGGGCATCGGTGGGCTGGGAGTCCACGCGGTGCAGATTGCGCGGATGATGGGGGCGACGCCGATTCTCGCGTTCGACACGAACGAGGCGGCGCGGAAGCGGGCGCTGGAGTTCGGCGCGGACGTGGCGTTGGACCCGCGCGCGCCGGACGTGCGCAAACAGGTTCTCCAGCACACGAACGGCATGGGGCTGGATGTGGCGGTGGACCTGGTGGGCGCGAACGTGGTGCTCGCGCAGGCGTCGATGAGCCTCGGGCGGAACGGGCGCGCGGTGATGGTGGGCCTGTCGCCGGAGCCCATCCAGCTGGGCGCGGGGGTGAACTTCGGCGTGCGCTCGCAGGCGCTGCTCGGCCACCTGGGCTACGAGAAGAAGCACCTGGACCAGCTGGTGGCGCTGGTGGGCGGCAAGCGCCTGGACGTGTCGCGCTCGGTGACGGCGACGCTGCCGCTCGAGGACGTGGCCAAGGGCGTGGAGCGGCTGGTGAGCAAGGAGGGCAACCCCATCCGGCTCGTCATCACGCCGTGAGGTCATGTGAGGACCGGGCACGCGAGTGCTCGGGTCCCATCGCGTGTCACGCGGTGCTCACCGCGTGCTGGCGGACGCGGCGAGGAGGCGGGCCACGTCTCCGAGCGTCGTGACTCCGGGGAAGCGCGCCGTGCCGGGCGCGGGGCCCGGCCTCAGCCACGCCGCGATGATGACCCCCAACAGCGCCGACATCCCACCGACGAACAGGGGCATGGAGCCCAGGCGGTAGCCCGCGGCGGTGCTCACGAGCGCCAGGACGAAGAGCCCGAGGCTCGCCCTGCGAAAGGGCGTGGACGGGATTTCGACGCGAGGGAGCGCCCGGGGTGAAAGCAGCCCCACGACGTCCTGGAACGTCGCCAGCTGTTGCCAGCTCTGGAAGGACAGGGGTGTGGACGGGCGCGCTCTTGCGACGGGGAGCCCCGCGCCCAGCAGCGCGGTCCGCAAGGTGATGAAGGCACCCGCCGTCAGGCAGGACGTCCCCGCCACGCGCAGGGGCTCGAGGACGGGCAGCCGCAGCCGCGGCGCGAGGAACTCACACAGATGTCCCATCGTCGGCGCGCGATGCGCGCGCAGGGCGGCGTCGAGCGCATGCGGTGGAACCTCGACGTACAGCCACGACTGGAGCCAGGCCGCGAGCGGCTTCCATCCGAGCCAGAAGTCCCGGAACCCAGCATCCAGGGCTGCTTCCCAATGGGACAGTGGCGTCTCGAAGTCGAGGGGCGGGTCCTCCTCCACGCTCGCATCCAGCGCGGCGTCGTGCGCGAGCTTCGCGCGCAGCAACGCCAGTACATCCTCCGGGGTCGCGGAGCGTGTCCGCCAACGTCGCGTGTCGCGCATCGACTCCCTCCCAATCAGGCCCGAGGTTAGTGGACCCGGCCCTCCGCCGCGAACCCAGGATGCGAGCCTGCGAATCCGCTCACGGCGGAACGCGGCCCCCCGCCCCATGTAGGTCTCCCTCCCGGCCCGGGGGCGTGCGCCACCCTGGCTGGCCGCCCTCGGGCATGGGAAGCGATTGCCGGAGGTTCGGAACAGTCCTCCTCTGGCGTCCCCCATGGCATAAGGGCGCCGCGCCCGCTTTCTCCGGGCACCCCCTACGCACATGATTCGTCTCGACAACATCAGCAAGCAGCACGGCCAGCAGATTCTCTTCATCGAGGCCTCGGCCGCTCTCCACAAGGGGGAGAAGGTCGGCCTCGTCGGCCCCAACGGCGCTGGCAAGTCCACGCTGTTCCGGATGATTACGGACCAGGAGCACCCCGACGAGGGCCAGGTGGCCGTCGACCGCGGCGTCACCATCGGCTACTTCAGCCAGGACGTCGGTGAGATGTCGGGCCGCAGCGCCGTCTCCGAGGTCATGGATGGCGCCGGCCCCGTGAGCACCGTGTCTGCCGAGCTCAAGCAGCTCGAGGCCGACCTCGCCGACCCCGACAAGGCCGACGAGATGGAGAAGCTCGTCGAGCGCTACGGCCTGGTCCAGGGACGCTTCGAGGAACTGGGCGGCTACGCCCTCGAGGGCCGCGCGCGCGAGATTCTCGCGGGCCTGGGCTTCAGCGAGGAGATGATGGACGGCGACGTCGGCGCCCTGTCCGGCGGTTGGAAGATGCGCGTGGCGCTCGCCCGCATCCTCCTCATGCGCCCGGACGCGATGCTCCTCGACGAGCCGAGCAACCACCTGGACCTGGAGAGCCTCATCTGGCTCGAGGGCTTCCTCAAGGGCTACGAGGGCGGCCTCCTGATGACCTCGCACGACCGCGAGTTCATGAACCGCATCGTTACCAAGATGGTGGAGATCGACGGCGGCACGCTGACCACCTACTCGGGCAACTACGACTTCTACGAGCAGCAGCGCGCCCAGAACGAGAAGCAGCAGCAGGCCCAGTACGAGCGCCAGCAGGCCATGCTCGCCAAGGAGCTGAAGTTCATCGAGCGCTTCAAGGCCCGCGCCTCCCACGCCGCCCAGGTGCAGAGCCGCGTGAAGAAGCTGGAGAAGATTGAGAAGGTGGAGCCCCCCAAGCGCCGCCAGACGGTGCTCTTCGAGTTCCAGCCCGCCCCTCGCTCCGGTGACGACGTGGTGAGCCTCAAGGCCGTGCACAAGGCCTACGGCAAGAAGCGCATCTACGACGGCATGGACTTCCTCGTGCGCCGCGGCGAGCGCTGGTGCGTCATGGGCATCAACGGCGCGGGCAAGTCCACGCTGCTCAAGCTCGTGGTCGGCTCCACCACGCCGGACCAGGGCACCGTGGCCATGGGCGGCAGCGTGAAGCTCGGCTACTTCGCCCAGCACGCCATGGACCTGCTCGACGGCGAGCGCACCGTGTTCCAGTCGCTGGAGGACGCGTTCCCCCGCGCCGGTCAGGGCTCGCTGCGCGCGCTGGCCGGCTGCTTCGGCTTCTCCGGCGACGAGGTGGAGAAGAAGTGCCGCGTGCTCTCCGGTGGCGAGAAGGCGCGTCTGGTCATGGCGAAGATGCTCTTCGACCCGCCCAACTTCCTGGTGCTCGACGAGCCCACCAACCACCTGGACATGGCGACGAAGGAGATGCTGATCACGGCGCTCTCCCGCTACGAGGGCACCATGCTCTTCGTCTCGCACGACCGGCACTTCCTCGGCGCGCTGTCCAACCGCGTGCTGGAGCTGACGCCCGAGGGCATCCACCAGTACGGCGGCGGCTACACCGAGTACGTCGCGCGCACCGGCCACGAGGCCCCCGGCCTGCGCACCTGAGGCACCCGTGAGACGGCGGGCCGGCTACTCGAACAGCCGGCTCGCCAGTCGCGCCAGCTTGCGCGCCTTGCCCGTGTACGGCGGGAAGAACAGGTGCGCCAGCGACGTGCGCCCCTGCCGCAGCACCGCGCGCTCGTGGCTGAAGGCCTTGAAGCCCGCCTCGCCGTGGTACGCGCCCAGCCCGCTGTGGCCCACGCCCCCGAAGGGCAGGTGCGGGTTCACGTTGTGCAACACCACCGTGTTGACGCACGTGCCGCCCGCGCTCGTCTCCTGGATGAGCCGCTCCACCGCCGCGTCGTCCTGGCTGAACACGTAGAGCGCCAGCGGCTTGCCGCCCGCGCGCACGTGCGCCACCACCTCGTCGAGCGACTCGTACCGGAGCACCGGCAACACCGGCCCGAAGATCTCCTCCTCCATCAGCGGCGCGTCCGGCGTCACGTCCGCCACCACCGTCGGCGCGATGAAGCGCGTCTGCGCGTCCACGCTCCCGCCCACCACCACCCGCGCGCCCTGCGCCACCGTGCGGTCCAGCAGCCCGCGCACCCGCGCGAAGGCGCCGTCATCCACCATCCGGCAGAAGTCCGCGCTCGCCCGGCGCGCCTCCTCGGTGCGCCCGTAGAAGCGCTCCACCGCCGCCTTCAGCGCGGCCAGGAACGCCTCCTCCTGGGACGCATGCACCCAGACATGGTCCGGCGCGATGCACGTCTGGCCGCCGTTGAGGAACTTGCCCCACGCCACCCGCTCCGCAGCCGCCTCCAGGTCCGCGGACGTGTCGAGGATGGCCGGTGACTTGCCGCCCAGCTCCAACGTCACGCCCGCCAGGTGCCGCGCCGCCGCCTCCATCACCCGCCGCCCCACCCGGGGCCCTCCGGTGAAGAAGAAGTGGTCGAACGGCAGCCGCAAGAGCGCCTCGCCCACCTCCGTGCCGCCCTCCACCACGTGGACCTCGTCCTCGGGGAACGTGTCGCGCACGAGCTGCGCCAGGAAGCGCGAGGTGTTCGGAGTCTTCTCGCTGGGCTTGCAGAGCACGGTGTTGCCCGCCGCCACCGCGTCCACCAGCGGCGCCACCAGCAGGTTGAACGGGTAGTTCCACGGCGCCATCACCAGCACCACGCCGCGCGGCTCGTAGCGCACGTGGCTGGAGGTGCCGGTGAGCACCAGCGGCGTCGTCACCTTGCGCGGCTTCATCCACCCCTTGAGGTGCTTACGTACGTGCTCCAATTCCATGAGCACGGGCAGCACCTCCGTCGACTCCACCTCCGCGGCCGGCTTGCGGAAGTCCGCGTGGAGCGCCTGGGCCAGCGCCTCGCGCCGCTCCAGGATGAGGGCCTTGAGCTTCTCCAGGCGGGCGAGCCGCTCACCGGGGCCGCGCCTGCCCACCTCCCAGCGGCGGGCCCGCAGGCGCTCGAACGCCTCCCGCAGGCCCTGGGGCACCAGCTCCTCCTCCTGTTTCACCACGCGCATCCCGGCTCCTCGAGGCTGGCTGCCCTATTCCAACAACCGCGTCGCGCGGGAGGCCCAGTCCTGGGCCTTTCCGCGGTACGGCGGGAAGAACACCGACGCGAGCGACTTCATCCATTGAACCGACACGGCCCGCTCATGGCTGAAGGTCCGGAAGCCGTAGACGCCGTGGTAGTGCCCCAGGCCACTCATGCCCACCCCGCCGAAGGGCAGGTTCGGGTTCGCCACGTGGATGAGGACGTTGTTCACCACCGCGCCGCCGGACGTCGTGTTGCGGAACACGTCCTCGATGGCCCGCTTGTCCTGGCTGAAGACGTAGAGCGCCAGCGGCTTCTCCCCCCGCTGGATGTGCGCGTACACCTCGTCCCGCGAGCGGAACGTCATCACCGGCATCACCGGCCCGAAGATTTCGCCCTCCATGATGGGCATGCCGGCGTCACGCCCGTCAGCACGGTGGGCGAGATGTAGCGCGAGGGCCCGTCCGCCACCCCGCCCATCTCCACCTTCGCGCCCGCCGCCACGGTGCGGTCCACCAGGTCCTTCACCCGCCGCCACGCCGCCGGCTCCACCAGCCGGGCGAAGTCGGGGCTCGCCTGCCGGGCCTCCTCCGTCTCACCGTAGAAGCGCGTGATGACCGCCTTCACCGCGTCCACGAACTGCTGCTGCTTCGACTCGTGCACGAAGATGTAGTCGGGGGCCACGCACGTCTGGCCGCTGTTGAGGAACTTGCCCCACGTCAGCCGCTCCGCCGCGGCCTGCACGTCCGCGGACTCGTCGATGATGGCGGGCGACTTGCCGCCCAGCTCCAGCGTCACGCTGGCCAGGTGCTGCGCCGCGGCCTCCATCACCTTGCGGCCGATGCGCGGGTTGCCCGTGAAGAAGAAGTGGTCGAACGGCAGCCGCAAGAGCGCCTCCGCCGTCTCCGCGCCGCCCTCAAACAGCGCCACCTCGTTCTCCGGGAACACGTCGCGCACCAGCCGCGCCAGGAACCGCGCGGTGTGCGGCGTCTTCTCGCTGGGCTTGCACAGCACGGCGTTGCCCGCGGCGATGGCGGCGATGAGCGGCGCCATCAAGAGCTGGAAGGGATAGTTCCAGGGCGAGAGCACCAGCACCACGCCGCGCGCCTCGTAGCGCACGTGCGCCGACGAGCCCGCGAGCAGCATGGGCGTGCCCACGCGCGTGGGCTTCATCCACGACGACAGGTGCTTCACCGTGTGGTTCAGCTCCTCCAGCGTGGGGTGGATCTCCGTCAGCTCCACCTCCAGCGCGGGCTTGCGGAAGTCCTGGTGGATGGCCTCGGCCAGCTCGTCGCGGCGGGCGATGATGGCCTCGCGCAGCCGCTTGAGCTTCGCGACGCGCTCGGCCGCGGTGGTGCGCGACAGGGCCCAGCGGTTGGCGCGCAGCGCGTCGAACGCGGCCTGCAGGCGCGCGACGTCGGCCTGGGGTTTGGACTCGGTGGAAACGGGGACGAGCTCCAGCATGGTTGGCTCCTCGATGAAATCCGGTGGGTGCTTCAGCGGGCCTCGAGCCCGCGCAAGAGGGTGGTGAGCGCCGTCGTCAGCTCGGCGGTGAAGTCGATGCGCAGGGGGGCCATGTGCGGCAGGGCGAGCACCTCGCGCGCCACGGGCGCCACGTCCGCCATCTGCCGCAGGCCCGTCACCAGCGCGTGCAGGTGCACGAGCACGCGGGCGCCCTCACCCGGCTGCAGGAAGGACAGCCGCGACTCGAGGAGCGCGCCCGTGCGCGCCATCGCCTCCAACAGCCGCTCCTTGAACCGGCGCGCCTGCTCCACGGAGACGTTCTGCTCCAGCACCGTCTGCAGCATCGCGAGCAGCCGCGTCAGCGACAGCTCCGGCTCCAGCGACTCGGCCACCGCGCGCGCCAGCCACGGCCCCGTCCACGCCCCCTCCACCGTGCCCAGCCTCGCCTCCAGCCGGGCGAACCAGGCGAAGAGCAGGTCCTCCAGGAGCGCGAGGAACAGCGCCTCCTTGGTCGGGAAGTAGAGGAACACCGTCCCCTTGGCCAGATGGGCCCGCTCGGCCACGTCCGCCATCTTCACCTCGGAGTACGAGGTCGCCTGATAGAGTGCGAGCGCCTCGTCCAGCAGCACCCGCCTGCGCGCCTCCTTGTCCTCGTCCTTGCGCGCGCGCTTGGGTGCCACCCGCCCCACCTGCTCCCCGGAATCGCTGACCATGCCCTCAGTGGTAGGTGACCTCAGGTCATCCGTCAAGTGACCAAAGGTCATTTCCGCTGGCCGGCACCTGGAGTGTGGTGGGTGGGTGTGAGATGATGTCCGCCATGCGTCCCATCCAGACGGAGCTGCTGTCCGGAAGCGAGCTGTACCGGGAGGTGGTGCTGGAGAAGCTGCTCCACGCCCGCGAGTCGGTGTGGCTGGCCACGGCGAACGTGAAGGCGATGTACGTGGAGTCGAAGGGGAAGTTCGTGCCGCTGGTGGACGTGCTGGACGGGCTGGCGGCCCGGGGCGTGTCCCTGCGGCTGCTGCACGCGGAGCTGCCGAGCCGCCCGTTCCGCGCGGCGTTCGATGCCCGGGCGCGGCTGGTGAAGGGTGGCTTGAATCTGAAGGTCTGCCCCCGCGTGCACTTCAAGGCAGTGGTGGTGGATGGGGCGTGGACCTATCTGGGTAGCGCGAATCTGACGGGGGCGGGCCTGGGGGCCAAGGGCGACGCGGTGCGTAACTTCGAGCTGGGCTTCGTCACGGAGGACTTCGACGTCATCGACCGGGTGACGGCGCTCTACGAGGCGGTGTGGAGCGGGGCCGAGTGCAGGGGATGCAAGCTGCGGCACGTGTGCCCGGACCCGATAATCCCCGCACCCGGGGGGCGGGAGGAGATGAGAAGCTCCCGCGGCGCTCCTCGGCTCGGCAAGTCCCGTCGGTTGAGGCGCGCCACCTCGGAGTCGTCACGACGATGATGAAGCTCTACTTCGCGCGGAACACCCGGGCCACCCGACCCCGGTGGTTGCTGGAGGAGCTGGGCGTTCCCTACGAGCTGGTGCCGGTGGACGTGCTCCAGCGCGAGCACAAGAGCCCCGAGTACCTGCGCATCCACCCCATGGGCTCCATGCCCGCGCTGGAGGATGACGGGCAGCCCATCTTCGAGTCGGCGGCCATCCTGCTGCACGTCGCGGACAAGTACCTGGAGCAGGGCTTCGCCCCGCCGCTCGGCTCGCCCGAGCGCGCCGAGTACTACCAGTGGATGTTCTTCTGCATGTCCACCATGGAGCCGCCCTTGTCCGCGTACTCCGCGCACAGCCGCTTCCTGCCGGAGGAGCAGCAGGTGGTGGGCGAGGCGGAGCGCGGGCGTCGTCGCTTCACGGACATCGCGCGCATGCTGGAGTCGCGGCTGCAGGGGCGCACGTTCCTGGTGGGCGAGCGCTTCACCGCGGCGGACGTGGTGATGACGTCCATCCTGGAGTGGGGCGGGAGCATGGGGCTGCTGGAGGACTTCCCCGGCTTGCG
The DNA here is from genome assembly GCF_026626605.1 of Myxococcus sp. MISCRS1. Lineage (NCBI taxonomy): Bacteria > Pseudomonadati > Myxococcota > Myxococcia > Myxococcales > Myxococcaceae > Myxococcus > Myxococcus sp. MISCRS1. The sequence continues at coordinate 4,538,192 of NZ_JAPNKB010000001.1, read as the reverse complement.
CGCCTATGTGGAGCGGCACCTGGCGCGTCCCGCGGCGCGGCGAGCCCTGGAGTAGGCGGCCCCGTGCATCAACCCGTCGTACCCAGTCCCTCGCCCTCGGAGCTCGCGGCCCACGTCGGGTTGAAGCGCCGGGGCTTCATCGTCTCGGCGTGCGTGCTGCTGCTGTCGCTCGGCACGCACCCGCTGCTCTTCGGCGGCTTCATCCCGGCGGTCATCGTGGTCCACATCGCGTGGGCGGCGGTGCTCGTGGGCACGGCCGCGGCCATGGGCTCGCGGTGGGTGACGGTGCATCGCGCCAGCGTCGTCACGGGCGTGGCCAGCATGGTGGCGCTGGTGCTGGACATCCACTTCACCGGAGGGCTGTCGAGCACGCTGTACCCGCTGCTCTTCGCGATGCCGCTCATCATCGCCGTCTTCGCGCCGGGGGACGTGGTGACGGTGTGGGCCTCCGTCGTGCTGACGCTGGTGGGCATGCTGGTGGCGTCGTGGCACTCGGACGTCTCCGAGCAGCGGCTCGTCGGGCAGGTGACGCTCTTCTTCTTCCTGGCCTGGGTGGCCGTCTTCAGCTGCAAGCAGTTCCGCCGGATGCGCGACACCGAGCGCGACGCCGTGAACGCGCGGCTGGCGGCGCTGGAGCAGCTGGCGCGCAGCGAGCACCTGCGCGCAGAGGCGGTGCGCAGCCAGGCGGAGATGGAGCGGCTGGCCCTGGTGGGGCGCCTGGCCGCGGGCGTGGCGCACGAGGTGAACAACCCGCTGGCGTACGTGAAGTCCAACCTGGGCTACCTGGAGGAGGTGTCGGGCGAGGGCGTGCAGGACCTGGAGGACCTGCGCCGGGTGCTGTGGGAGACGCGGCAGGGCGTGCTGCGCATCGAGCAGATCGTCACGGACCTGCGCCGCTTCTCGCGCGACGCGTCGGACGCGGAGGAGGCGGGCAGCGTGGCGGAGGCGCTCGACGAGGCGGAGCGGCTCGCGTCGGTGCGGCTGCGCAGCCTGGGGCAGGTGGTGCGCGAGGTGGAGCCGCACCTGGTGCGCGTGCGGCTGGGCCAGCGTCAGCTGGTGCAGGTGGTGCTGAACCTGCTGCTCAACGCGGCGGACGCGCTGGACGGGGTGCGGCCCTCGCGCGCCGCGCGCATCGTGCTCAGGGCCTCGCGGGTGGAGGGGGGCGTGCGTCTGGAGGTGGAGGACAACGGGCCGGGCATTCCGGAGGCTGTTCTTCCGCACCTGTTCGAGCCGTTCTTCACCACCAAGGCCCCGGGCAAGGGCACCGGCCTGGGCCTGGCGCTGTGTCGCGAGTACCTGGCCCGCGTCGGCGGCACGCTGACCGTGGCCAACTGCCCCGATGGCGGCGCGTGCTTCACGCTGCACCTGCCCGCCGTCCCCGAGAAGGAGCCCCCGGCCTGAGGACGCGGGCGGCTACGACTTCGCGGGCTCGGTGCCGGTGGGCGCGATGGGCTCCTCGGCGGCCTTGTCCGGCTCAGACTCCGACGAGGACTTGCCCAGCTGCCGCTCGCGCCACGCGCTGGGGGACTCACCCACGAGCTTGCGGAACAGGCTGCTGAAGTGCTGCAGCGACGCGCAGCCCACCTCCACCGCGACGGCGGTGAGCTTCATGTCCGTTTCCAAGAGGAGCCCCTGGGCCATGCGCACCTGCACGGCGTTGAGCTCCGCCTGGAAGGACGTGCCGGCCTCCTTGAGGCGGCGCTGCAGCGTGCGCTCGGACATGCCCATCTCCCGGGCGACGTCCGACAGGTTGATGTCCGGCAGCTTGCCCTTCATCGCCTGGTGCAGCTCGCGTAGCAGCGGCGACTGGCCGGTGGCCTCGGCCACCAGGTCATTCAGCTTGGAGAGCAGCGGCGCGGCGCGCGCCTCGGGCTGTCCCAGCCACGCCAGCGCGGCGGCCGGCTCGGTGAAGACCTTGCTGGGGTACGCGCCCGTCAACAGCGTGTAGAAGCCGCCCACCACCGCGCCCGCCACGCCCTCCGGACGCACCAGCGCCTGGCGCTGCACCGACGTGCCGAAGGACTTCTCGCGCGCCTGCATGTACTTCACGAGCACCGCGAAGGCCGCGGGGTCCGCCGCCTCCAGCCGGCGCGCGTCCACCAGCGAGGCATGGGGCGCCGCGGGGGCCAGCTCCACGTCGAGCACGTGCACCAGCCTGCGCACGTGCGCCTCCGCGGGGCGTCCCCACAGGATGAAGCCGCACAGGTCCGCCGAGGCGTACCAGTGCAGGAACCCTTCCCCGACTAGGTAACGGCCGTGGGGGTCCCGGAAGTAATCGTCGACGCCGTCTGCCGATCGCACGGCTCGGCAGAATAGCGCTTCGCCACCTGGAGCACCCAGCGGGGATTGATGGGCGACAGTCCCGTCACCAGCTCCGGCCTCACCAGGGCCACGCCCTCCAGCTCCCGGGTGGTGGCCGGCAGGTCCCGCCAGGGCACCTGGGGCTTCACGTGGTGGGCCTGGTGATAACCCGCATTGAAAAAGAACAGGTTGTACAGACGGGACGTGGACGTGGTGCCCAACGCACCGCGCTGCGTGGAGTCCGTCTCGAAGTGGGCGGCCAGGTTGAGCCAGTGGATGCAGAACTGGCCCACCAGCAGCACGCCGAACCACGCCAGGCCCAGGGCGGGCCGCCAGAGGATGACCGCCAGCAGGGCCCCGTCCACGATGAGGAAGTCCAGCGCCAGCTCCAGGCGCTGGTTGCGCTTCCTGGCCCAGCGCCAGACGTTGGCCACGGCCTCGAAGGGCCAGAACCAGGGCGTCAGCGCCGAGCGCAGGCAATAACGCACCACGCCTTCGCCGGGCTTGCGCTGGCCCCAGTCACCCGGGCCGTCGTTGTACCGGTGATGGTTGAAGTGGTGGATGTAGTAGCCGCGATAGGGAAACCCACACGCCATGCCCAGCGTCCGGGACACCAGCCAGTGCAGCACGCGCGGCTTCGCGATGCTCACGTGCATGTGGTTGTGCAGGACGGCGTAGTTCCAGAACATCACCGCCCAGCCCACGGCGCACATGCCCACGCGGCCCCAGGCGCCCAGGTGGTCCCAGCTCCAGAGGAAGGAAGGCAACCACGCCCACCACAGCGCGTGTACCGCGAGCTGCGGCAGGTCGAGAGCGGGGGCGGGGAGGGGGCGAGTCATGGGGCACGAAGCTAGGCCCGCCCCTGTCTCGCCGCTTCATTCCATGCGCCAAGCGATTGCGAAAACGCGCAACCTCGAGCGTCCTTCGCTGGCATCGCTTTCAACCCGGGTCCACCCCGCCCCGGTGCTGATTCCGCCCGCGCTCGCCGTCTTCCACGTGACGGGAATGGGCGAGCGCGAGCGGCGCCGCCGCGCTCACGACTCCAGCGCGTTGGCGACCTGTCCCAGCAAGCGCAGCCGGGGCGCGTCCAGCTTGCGCACCGTGCGCAAGAGCCGGCGGACCTCGGGACGCTCGCGGTACTCCGGCGGGTCCTCGGCGAGCGTGGGCGCGCCTTCGACGCCGGCCGTCATGCCCAGCAGCACATCCGAGGAGCAGTTGAGGACCAGACACAGCTTCCTCAGCGTGCGGACGCTGGGGAGCATGTGACCGCGCTCCAGCCGCCCGTACACCTCGGTGGCGATGCCCACGCGCTCGGCCACATCGGCCTGGGTGAGCTCCAGCCGCTGCCGCGCCGCGCGAACTGCATTTCCAATGATGGTGGCCAATCGTTGTTCCATGGCGTGCGGAAACCTGTCGAAAAGAGGGCTTCGCCCCCCGCGCTCGGGCGGAGAGGTTCCGGGGAGAAGTGACTGCGGGTTCGGTGCCTCGTGGAACACAGACTACGGGTGGGGTCTGACATTCAGGTGCTTCCGGAATGGCGTGCGAAAGCGCTTGAAAAAAGCGCCGCCGGCACGCCCCGCGGGAGGCCCTCGGAAGGCCCCTCCGGCGAGGCTCCGGACGTGGTTTCCGGCGCGCTCCGGGCGTGCCTCGCGAAGGTGGGTGGTGTCGCGCGGTCGACACCGCTGGGGCCCGAAAACTCGGCGCGGGGGCGATTCGCACGCGGCGCGTGGGGCGTTCGCGTCGCGCGGACGCGGACCGTCCTCGCGCACGTCGCCGTGAGCGTGGGTGAAGCTCACCGCGGGCGTCTTGCTTCGCGTTCGTCCGGTGCTGGACGTCACCGGCCGGACGGCCGCACTCGCGGTGCTGGGGCGCGGGGATGGCGTCCGGGCCGTCGGCGTGCGGCGGAAAGCCGGGGCTCACGTCCGAGGCCGAAAATTCGGCCCGCGCGGCGTTGTCAATGGACGGGTGGGGACTTCACGGAAAAGCCCTGGTGTTTCCGTGGTTTACGAAGGCGGGACGTCTGACGTAGGGTGGGCCCCCCCGGTGGGTCGGGGGTGCACCGCGTGCCTCGCGGGGAGGGCCGTTGAGGTCGTGAGCGACGAGCGTCCGGACGCGCTGCTCAAGAGCGCACTCGAGAAAATTGTCTACTTCGAGGCCCGTGCGGAGCAGTTGCTCAGCGAGCTGGGCTCGACGCGTGAGGAGATGGAGCACCTCAAGCGCGAGCTCGCGGAGACGCATCAGCGGGAGCTGAAGCTGCGGCGCGAGGTGGCGGAGCTGGAGGTGCGCGTCGGGCGCGCCCAGGCCGAGCGCGAGGAGTCAGTGCGGCTGACGCAGGCGCTGCGCGGCGAGCGCGACCAGCTGATGGACCGGCTGCTGACGGCGAGCCGGCTGCGCGCCTCCACGCAGGAGCGCGACGACGAGGACGATGACCTGGGGTTCGACCTGGCGTCGTTCATCTCGCAGCTTCGCAGCGAGGCGCTGCTGAAGAATGAGACGGGCAAGGGCGCGGCGGCGACGGTGATGTCGATGAAGGTGCCCGTGCGAGCGCCCGCGGTGCCGCTGGCCGAGCCGGTGGCGAAGGCTCCGCCTCCCTCGGCGGCCTCGAGCGCGCCGCCCGCGTTGCTGGAGCCGCTGCTGGAGGGACTGTCGCCGGTGGCGCGCGAGGCGCAGCGCTTCCTGCAGGCGGGGCGGCTGGGCGTGAGCGCGGCGCAGCTGGCGGAGCTGTCCGGGCAGGGGGGGCTGGGGGCTCCGACGGACGAGACGCTGTTCGGGTTCTCGGTGCGGGAGCTCTCGGCGCAGGACCCCGCGGCGCGCATCCGCGCGGCGGAGCGGCTCAAGGCGCTGTCGCAGCCCGCGGCGGCTCCGGCGCTGGCGAGCGCGCTGCACGCGGAGACGGACGCGGCGGCGCAGGTGGCGCTGCTCCAGGCGTTCGCGGCGCTGTGCCGGGAGGAGGGCGCGCAGGTGGTGTCGCCGCTGTTGTCCTCGCCGGTGCCGGAGGTGCGCATCGCGGCGCTCAAGGCGCTGTTGACGCTGGCGCCCCGGGACGCGGCGCCGCACCTGGCGCAGGCGATGAAGGACCCGGACCGCTCGGTGCGTCGGCGCGCGTCGCTGCTGGCACTGGGGCTGGAGGGTGAGACGGCGCGCCGGCTCGGTGAAGAGGCCATCCACGACGCGGACGCGGAGGTCCGCTCGCTGGCGGCGCTGGCGCTGGGCGCGGGGAGTGGCGAGAACGCGCGGGCTTTGTTGCTGGAGGCGCTCGGGGACCGCGAGCCTCGCGTGCGCAAGGCGGCGGCGCAGAGCCTGTCGCGCATCCTGGGGCAGGACGTGTCCGGCGTCGTCGCGCTGGACGATACGCACCGGCGCCGTGAGATTCGTCGACTGGCGACGTTGCCGGTCAAGCCCGTGCGCGCGCGGCTCGAGGAGCCGGCGCGAGTGGTGCCCGCGGTGGCGGTCGCGGCGACCCCCGTCGCTTCGCAGGGCGCCCCCGTGGGAGCGCAGTTCTCGACTCAGAGCGCCTCCGTCGGTATTCCGCAGGGAGCGCAGTTGGCGATTCAGCGCGCCCCTGTTGGTGCTCCGCAGGGAGCGCAGTTCGCGGTCGCGACCCAGGCAGCCTCTGTCGGCGCTCCGCAGGGAGCGCAGTTCGCGGTCGCGACCCAGGGCGCTCATCGTAGCGCGGGCGCCGTGGTTGGCGCCGCTCAGGGGATGCAGTTCGTGGTCGCCGCGCAGGGCGCCGGCGCGGCGCAGGTGGCGGGTTCGGTCCAGGGTGGAGTTCCTGTCGCGCTGGCCTCGGCGCAAGCCCGTCAGGGTGCGATGGCGCCCCCCTCGATGGGGGCTCGTCCCGTCGCGCCGCCCACGCACGTGGCGCAGGCCCCGCAGGCTCGTGCCTCGGTGCCTTCGTCGACGCAGGGAGTTCAGGCGCCCCAGGCCCGCGCCCCGGTTCCGTCCCAGCCCGCGCAGCCCGTGGCCGCCCCGCCGACCGCGGTGGCCCCGCCGCGCGCCGCGCCTCCGCCTTCCCGTCCCGCCGCCCCGGCGCCCCGGCTCTCGCCCGTCCAGGCGGCCCTCGTGGCCATGGGCGCCCCGGCGCCGCAGCCCGCGACGCGCTCCGAGGAGCCCCGGCCCGTCGCCGCGCGCCCGAGCGCCTCGCCCGTGGAGACGCTCTGTGCCCCCATGCTCCACGAGGTCCGCGTGGCGGTCCGTGGTCGCTCGCTCGCCGAGCTGACGGCCGCCCTGGGGGTGCCCGTCGAGCTCGCTCAGGAAGCAATCACCCTGCTCTCAGCCCGGGGGGCCCTGGTCCGAAGGGGACACAAATACTTCGCCGCTTGAGGCAAGGTAGCCGCCCCGTACGTCTTTCGAAGGGTCGTTCATGGAAGCGCCGACATACAGCTCGAAGCAGGTGGCCGAGATGCTCGGCGTGTCTCCGAAAGCGATTCCGGAGGACGCGAGGAAGGACGTGTACACCCCGGACGACGTCTGGGACCTGCGCACGACGCTCGACCGCTTCCCGGCCAAGGTGGGCCACCGCCGCCAGCTCTTCCTGAACTTCAAGGGCGGCACCGGCAAGACGTCCCTGTCCACGTCCTACGCGTGGCGCGTGGCGGAGCTGGGCTACTCGGTGCTCCTCATCGACCTGGACAGCCAGGGCCACGCCACCAAGTGCCTGGGCTACGAGGGCGAGGAGTTCGAGAAGACGCTGCTCGACGTGCTGGTGCGCAAGACGCCCCTGGCCAAGGTCATCCAGAAGTCCCCGCTGCCCAACCTGGACTTCGTCCCGTCCAACCTCAGCATGTCCACCATGGACCTCTCGCTGATGCCCATGGCCGGCCGCGAGTTCAAGCTGCGCAACGCCCTCAAGGACGTGGAGGCCCAGTACGACGTCATCGTCTTCGACGCGCCGCCGTCCTTCGGCCTGCTCAACCTCAACGCGCTGATGGCCGCCAACGACCTGTTCGTCCCCGTGCTGGCGGACTTCCTGTCGTTCCACGGCCTGAAGCTGCTGTTCGAGACCGTGCAGAGCCTGGAGGAGGACCTCAACCACGTGCTGGACCACGTGTTCATCGTGGTGAACTCCTTCAACGCCACCTTCAAGCTGGCGAAGGAGGCGCTGGAGGCGCTCCAGACGCACTACCCGGAGTTCCTGCTGCCGACCATCATCCGGCAGTGCACCAAGTTCGCCCAGGCCTCGAGCGAGGGGCGCCCCGTCTTCGTCGCGGACCCCACGTCGAAGGGGGCCAACGACATCCAGGCCATGATTGACAACGTCCTGCCGCGCCTCGTCGCCGCGGCCGCCGCCGCCCCGAAGAAGGGCACCCAGCAGGCTGGCTGAGATTCGCCATGAAGAAAGCCTTCGAACAGAACGTGTCTCGCGCCAAGCCGCGCCTCCGCCTGGGGGCGTTCACCGGCGCCGTCGAGCAGACCGAGCCCACCGAGCCTCCCGAGCAGGCCGCCGACGTCGCTCCCCCCGAGCCGACGAGCGCCGACCTGTCCGCGGAGGTCCGCGCCCGCATCGAGCGCGCCCGCGCTCCTCGCCCCACCGCCGCCGAGGCGATGGAGGTGGCGCTGTCGCAGCCCGAGGGGCCGCGCGCGCGGGAGCCGGTGTTCACCCAGCAGGTCGCCGAGCCGGTGACGTATGCGTCGCCGGAGCCGGAGGCCGCCGTCTACGACGACGGGGTGGGTGAGGCGCCCGTCACCTTCGCTGCTCCGCCCACCATGGCGTTCCACCTGGACGGCCTCGAGGCCGAGCCGTCGTCGGAGGCGCACCCCATGACGCAGGGCTCTCCCCACGCTTCGCTCCCCCACGTCACCGCCACCGTCGCGGAGCCCGTGGCCCGCGTCGAGGCGCCGCCGCAGGAGGTGGAGGTACAGACGCCCGCGCCGCCGCGCGAGGAGGCGATGGACTCGGACGCGCGCCGCGAGCGGCTCAAGGCCCGGCTCAAGGCGGTGCGGGAGAATCCGCGTCCGGAGCCCCTGCCGGCCACCGTCGCGGAGGCGGGTCAGCGCGCGGTCGAGCGCATCACCCACCTGCAGGCGGAGCTGGTGAAGGTGAAGGCGGCGAACCTGTCCCTCACGCAGGAGCTGGAGGTCGCGCGCCGTCAGGCGGAGAAGGCCACCGAGGAGGCTCGGCTGCGCATGGACGAGGCGCGCCGGCTGTCGGCGGAGATGGAGGGCCGCGTGAAGCTGCTCGCGGACCTGGAGCGGGAGCTCGCGGCGCTGGAGGGTGAGCGCGACGAGGCGCTGCTGTCCCTCCAGGAGAACCGTCAGGCGCTCCAGGCCTCCGCGAAGGAGCACGAGAAGCTCGAGGAGGAGGTCTCCCGGGGCAAGCAGGCCCTGGTGGACAGCCTCGCCGAGGAGGAGCGGCTCGCCACCGAGCTCGAGTCCGCGAAGGACGAGTCGATGTCGCTGCGCCGCGCGGTGGAGGCGCTGCAGGGAGAGCGGGACGTGCTCGCCCAGCAGGTGGCCTCGCTCACCGCCGAGCGCGCCGAGCTGCTCGAGGCGCGCAAGGCGCTCGAGGCCGTGCACCGCGCGCTGAGCCAGGCCGCGTCGCGCTGAACGCGTCGTGGCCATGGGCGCCCCGAACGGGGGGCGCCCGAGCCCGCGCCTACTTCCCGTCCTTCGCCACGTTGCTCCGCCCCGCGCCCTTCTTCACCGCGGCGACGAGCTCCGGCTGGAGCGGCGGGCTGCGCAACCCCTCCAGCGACAGCTCCGCGAACTCACCCTCGCGCGGCCTCAGGCTCGCGAGGAAGGTCTTCAGCCGCTCCTCGCGGTCCGCCTTCTTCGGGTGCCGCGAGCCCAGGCGGGAGCCGTCCTTCGTCTTGCCGAGGACCGCGATGTACTCCTTCGGGTCGTAGCCGGCCGAAATCATCAGCCGCGCGGCGAGCTGGTCCGCCGCGTACTCCTGCTCCTTGTCGTTGCCGCTCTCCGCCAGGCCGATGACCTTCTCCGTCAGGTCACCGAGCAGCGCCGTGTCGCTGTCCAGGTCCAGGTTGCCGCCGCTGCCCCCCGCGGCGATGAGCTGACCGGAGCCCGGCACGTTGGCCTCCATCGTCACCGCCACCTTGCACAGGCTCACCTTCGCGGCGTTGTACTGCTGGATGGAGTGCTTGAGCACCACGTGCGCGATTTCATGCGCGAGCACGCCCGCCAGCTGGCTCTCGTTGTCCAGCTCCGACAACAGCTTCCGGGTGACGAAGACGTAGGCCCCCGGCGTGGACACCGCGTTGAAGTTCTGGTCGTCGTTGAGCACGCCGAACGTCCAGTCCAGCGTGGGCCTCGGCGACTGCGCGCCCAGGTTCTTGCCCACCGTGTTGAGGTACTCGTGCACCGCGTGGACGCTGGTGTCCTTCGCGCCGCCGGTGGTGCCCATCAGCCCGCCGCCACCCTCCACCCAGTGGACCGCCATGGCGCTGCCGATGGCGTACTCCTCCTTCACCGTGGGCTCCACATCCAGCTTCGCGCACTCGTCGCGCTGCTTCTGCGAGGCCACCGAGTTGTTGACCGTCTTGCCGGCCACGTCCGCCACCTGCGCGAGCGTGACGCCCTTGCACGACACCGTCAGCAGCCCCAGGCCCAGCAGCGCCGCCGTCCTCCCGAGCGCCTTCATCACGAGCCTCCCTTCGGCTTGCTCTTCGCCCCGCCCGAGCGGGCCGTCGTCTCCGCGCCCACCACCGGGTGCAGCCCCGCCGCCGCGGCGTGCTTGGCGATGTCCTGGGTGGACACGTCCTTGGCCGCCTTCTCCAGGCTCTGCAGCTGCGCCACCGCCTGCTTGTGCCCGCCGCCCTTCTTGTTGCCATACGCGACGGCGCCGGGGCTGAGCGCCTTCACCGCCGCGCCGCTGGACACGAAGCCCTCCGGGTTCACCTTGCGCTTGCCCTGGTCCCCGACGACCAGCTCCAGGTTGGGCGCGGTGGTGGACAGGTTGGACTGGAACACGAAGCCGCGCTTGCCCGTGGACGTCTTCACCTTGTGCCACTGCTTGTTCTTCGCGTCCGCGCCCTCCCACTTCACCTGCTCACCCGGCTGGAGGATGACCACCGCGTTCGCCGTGGGCGAGGGGCTCTCCATCACCCGCGTGTTCTTCGCCTTCACGTACAGCGAGCCCCCCACCGCCACCGCCGAGGACAGGCCCGGCAGCCCCATCATCAGCAACGCGGCCACCCACGCCGCTCTCGTTCTCATCCCCATGACTTCAGACTCCTTTCACTTGTCCAGGCTCGCCACGCCATCGAAGCCCGGCGGCGGCGACTCGGCATACTTCCGACAACGCTCCAGCAGCGCTTTCGTCGGCCCGTCGTCCACGTCCTCGGCCGCGAGCCGCTCCAGCGCCGACGCGGCCTCCTCGAAGCGCCCCTCCCGGTAGAGCGCCAGCGCCGCGTGGTAGCGCTCCACCGTCGCCCGCTTGCGCGCGTCCAGCCCACCCTTGAGCGCGAGCAGCTCGTACACCGTGACGGCCTCCGTCTTGCCCGCCACCCGCACCCGGTCCAGCTCGCGCACCTCGATGTGCTCGCGCGCCAGCTCGTACGTGCGCGGGCCAATCATGATGACCGAGCCGTACGCCTTGTTCGCGCCCTCCAGCCGCGCCGCCAGGTTCATCCCGTCGCCGATGGCCGTGTAGCTGAAGAGCTGCTCGCTGCCGAAGTTGCCCACGAAGTTCACCGCGGAGTTCACCCCGATGCGCGTGTAGACGTCCGGCAGCCCCTTGGCGCGGAACTCCTCGCGCATCGCGTCCACCTCCGCCTTGGCCGCAAGCGCCCCCCGGCACGCGCGCACCGCGTGGTCGTCCTGGCGCATGGGCGCGCCGAACAGGCACACCACCGCGTCACCGATGTACTTGTCCAGGCACGCGCCCTCCTTGAGCAGCACGCCGCTCACCCGCGTCAGGTACGTGTTGAGGATGCGCACCAGGCTGCGAGGGTCCTCCTTGAAGCGCTCGCTGAAGGTGGAGAAGCCGCGGATGTCGCTGAAGAACGCGCTGATTTCGACGTTCTCCCCGTCGAGCTTCGGCAGCTTGCGCTCGGCAATCATCTGCTCCACGAGCTTGGGCTCCATGAAGCGACTGAACGCCGCGCGCACGAACTCCGTCTCGCGGTTGGCCACCAGGTGGTTGAAGGCCACCGCCGCGACGCCCGCGAGCAGCCCCGCCATCGAGGGCAGCGCCGTCAAGAGATGCCAGCCCTTCGACAACACCAGCCCCGCGACCAGGTACATGCCCACCGGCAGCACCACCGGCCACGCAATCTCCAGCGGCGTCCAGCGCGTCGTCATCAGCAGCACCACCGACACCAGCGCCACCACCAGCGTGAGCCCCAGGTCCACCGCGAGCGGCGTGCGCGTGATGAAGCGGCCATCCCCCAGGAGCGTGTCCAGCACCGACGCCTGCTTCATCACGCCGGGCACCTCCGCGAGGAACGAGGTGGCCTTGATGTCGCCCAGCCCCAGCGCCGTGCCGCCGATGACCACCACCTTGCCGCGGAACACCTCCCGCGGCAGCCCCGAGGGCTGTCCGTTCTCCCGTCGCACCCAGCCGTCCAGCACGTCCAGCAGCGGCACCGTGCGGAAGCGCTCGTGCAGCGGGCCCCCGCCGTAATCCATCGCCGCGCCGCCATCCGCGTCCACGCGGTACTGGCGTCCCCCCACCCTCAGCAGCCCGTCGGAGAGCTCCACCTTCTCCGCGCTGAAGAGTCCCGCGGCCACGCGCACCGGCAGCGTCGGGTACGTGTTGACGCCGTCCGAGTACGCGAAGCGCGTGCGGCGCATGAACCCATCCGGGTCCGTCTCCGTGTCCACCAGTCCGAAGCCATCCACCGCGCCCACCAGCACCGGAATCGGCGGCACCGGATGGCGCACGGCGCGCGTCCCGTCCGTGTCTCCAGGGACGTGGTGCTCACCCGCCGCCTCGCGTCCCTCCAGCAGCGGCGGCGCGTGGCCCTGGACCTTCACGGGGAAGGCGAGCGCCCGTGCCATCTCCTCGGGCGTGACGGCGGGCAGCACGCTGTCATCCGGCGTGTCGGTGAAGGCCTCGCCGTCTTCCTCCGGGAAGGTCTCCTCGCCCACCGGGGGCGCGGCCTCCGGAGTCGCCACGGGGACGGGAGGCGGGGCGAGCGGGGACGGCGGCGCCGCGTCGAAGTCCGCGCGGGGCAAGGGCTGCGCGTTGACGTTGGTGGAGACGCCGAGGAAGAACGGGATGCGCGTGTCGCGCAGCACCTGGGCGAAGGCCAGGTCCGTGGACGCGTCCGAGGAGCGCTCGTCCATCACCGCGTCGAAGACGATGGCGCGCGCGCCCTCCGCCTCCAGCTGTTCCACCACGCGGGCCCAGAGGTTGCGGCTGTAGGGCCACGTGCCGAAGTTGAGCGTGTAGCGCTCGTTGGCGCGGATGCCGTCCAGCGTGCCCTGGTCGATGACCACCACCGACACGGTGGGTGACAGGCCTCGTCCATCCGTGAAGGCCGTCAGCGCCTGGTCGTACGCGCCGCGCTCCAGGTCGTCCAGCCAGCCGCCCCACCACGCCAGGGCGGACAGCACCGTGGACAGCGCCGCGATGCCCAGCATCAACCGCCAGTGGTCACGCCAACGCTGACGGATGATTCTCCCGGTCTCGCCTGCCACGGCCCCCTCTTGCCATGTGTGGGGTGTATCGCGCGTCACACTAGCCCAAGCCTTCGCGTCCTCACGGCAGACGAGCGTGAAAACAAAAAATCCCAGGTGAGCCTCGATACCCGGCTCGAGCGTGCTCCTCCGTCCGCCCTCCAGACGGAGGACATCCCGTCCTATTCTCGGGCGTCTCACGGGCCCGCCCACGCAGGGGCCGCGAATCGCACACCCGGCGTGTCCCGCTCCCCGCGGGCGGCGGTGTGGGCAGCGACAGGGCTGCCGAGCCTCCGTCAGTCCCATGCGGTGGCGGGGTGACTTGCTGGCGGGGTTTGCCGGAGTCCCGGTGCGACCGGACCTTACCTCCCAACACGGCGGGCGCGACGCCTTCCGTCCTCCTCTTCTCCGCACGCGCAAAAGGAGTCCGACGTGGCCCTGGACATCTTCCAACAGAAGGGCGTCCCCCTCGACAAGCAGGTCTTCACCTGGAAGGACCTGGTGCGCAGGCCCTACAGCAAGCTGGACGACGACGCCTTCACCCGGGTGCGCGTCATCTACATGAACGGCATCATGGCGGATGCCCTGCGCACCAAGCACATGATGGCGCGCATCAACGCGTCCTTGCGCGAGCCGCTCGCCCGCATCCGCCGCGTGGAGCACTTCGAGCAGACGCTCATCAACTGGCTCAACCCCGCGGACCAGAACCCGCTGGAGACGACGCTCGGCTTCGAGCAGGTGGCCATCGAGGTGACCGCCAGCGTGGCCCTGCGCGAGCCCGACCCCTACCTGGCGCAGACCTACCGCTTCGGGCTCCTGGAGGACTTCGACCACCTGTACCGCTACTCGGCGCTCTACGACCGGCTCGAGGGCAAGGACCCCAACAACATCACCCAGTCCTATACGGACATCATCCCCGGCCGCCCCACCGTGGTGGAGCACCGCCACCCCGTGGATGACCTGCGCCGCCCGTACGACAAGACGCGCGCGCACCCGCTGACGAAGATTCACGCCATCAGCATCACCGCGGCGGAGAACCAGACGCACGACTACTACATGACGGTGGGCCCGTTCTTCGCGGACCCGGTCGCGCGTCAGCTCTACGCCGAAATCGCCGCCATCGAGGAGCAGCACGTCACCCAGTACGAGTCACTGCTCGACCCGGGCGAGACGCTGCTGGAGAAGTGGCTGATGCACGAGGCCGCGGAGGTCTACAACTTCTACTCCTGCCTCGAGTACGAGACGAACCCGCGCGTGAAGGAGGTGTGGCAGCGCTTCCTGGACTACGAGCTGGGGCAGCTGCACTTCGTCAAGGACCTGTTCGAGAACGTCGAGCGCCGGGACGCGGCCGAGGTGCTACCGAAGACCTTGCCCGAGCCCATCGAGTACAAGCAGCACCGCGAGTTCGTCCGCAAGACGCTCAGCCAGGAAGAGGACCTGGCCACCAACGGACCGGACTACGTGCGCATGGCGGAGCTGCCGGCGGACCACCGCTCGCGCGTGTACCGCGACCAGCTCAACTCGGAAGGCTCGCCGTCGGAGATCGCCGCGGCCGGCTACCAATGGACTCCTGGCACGGAGCTCGCCGCGCGGGCACAGCGCATGGGCTCGGTGGTCGAGGGAAGGAAGGTTCACTGACATGAAGAAGACGACCAGTGACATGGGACTCAACCGCACGGGCATCGCCACGTCCCCCATCGACAGCGCGGACATCTTCCAGCAGGCGCAGGAGCGGCTGCCCAGCTCCGCGGGGGATGGCTCGCTCATCCTGGAGGTCCGCCAGCAGTACGCGCGCGAATCCGATGGCCTGGGCAGCGTGCCGCCGCCGGCCAACCTCAAGGGCGTGGCCAAGACGGCGGTGGAGCTGCTCAAGGGCGCCAGGCCCACCGTGTTCCTCGACAAGCTGGGGGAGCGGCTCGCCTTCGAGCGCTCGGGCTCGCGGCTCTACGAGGGCGCGCTCGCCAAGCTCGACGTGTACGGCACGTGGGAGGGCGGCCCCACCCGCGAGGGCCTGGAGCGCATCCTCGACGACGAGCTGGCCCACTTCGGCCTCGTCTCCGAGACGCTGACGAAGCTGGGCGCGGACCCCACCGCGATGACGCCGTGCGCGGACCTGGTGGCCGTCACGTCCATGGGGCTTCCCGCGGTGCTGTCCGACCCGCGCACCAACCTGCGCCAGTCCCTGGAGGCGCTGCTGGTGGCGGAGCTGACGGACAACGCGAGCTGGGAGCTGCTCATCGAGCTGGCGCGCGGCCTGGGCCATGACACGCTGGCGGACCGCTTCCAGCTCGCGCTGGACGCGGAGGCCGAGCACCTGACGCTGGTGCGCGGCTGGCTCGCCTCGGGCATCACCCTGGAGGCCCGCGCCTCGCAAGCCGAGCCGGCTGGCGCTCCGGCCTGACGTCGACTCAGAAGGACGAGCCCGGCTCCTGGAGGAAGCGCGCTTCCTCGGGAGTCGAGGCCCGTCCCAGCGCGTCGTTGCGGTGCGGGAAGCGACCGAAGCGCTCGATGACGTCCCGGTGCCGGCGCGCGTAGTCGAGCGTCTCCAGGCTGCCGGAGTGGTGCATCGTCAAGAGCTCGAAGAGGTCCACCGACAGCCGCTGGTCGTACAGCTCCTCGCTGTGCTCGAACGGCAGGTACATGAACCAGCGCCACACCGAGGGCAGCGTCACGTCCAGGCCCCGGGCCAGCGCGTGGCGGGCCACCGAGCGGGCCTTCGCATCCGTGGCGAACGCGCGCGGCGTGCCCCGGAAGAGGTTGCGGGGCACCTGGTCGAGCAGCAGGAGCAGCGCCAGGCACGTGCGGGCTTCGTTGCGCCAGGAGTCCAGCTCGCCCGCGGCCGCGCGCTCGTGGGCTCGCAGGAAGCGCTCCCTGCACTCCGCGTCGAAGGCCGCGTCGCGCTGGAACCAGACGGCCCGAGGTCGGATGCACGCTGGATTGCGAACCGGGTCCGCCGGCTGACCGAACCAGAAGTCGAGGACTTCCTCCGCACTCACCATGTCGTTCCTCCCCAAAGGCTCGATAGAGCGCCCACCCGTCAACAGTCAACGGGGGTGGACCCGGGGGCAGGTCGTTACCACCTTGCAGCGAACACTGCGCCCGCACACCGCGCGCAAGGAGACAGACCATGCACACCTCGTGGGAGACCTCGACGCGCACCGTGCCGGGGCCGGTCAAGCGCACCGCCCTCAACCCCACGCTGCGCACCGAGTCCGTCATCGCGCTGGGCGCGTTCAGCGCGCTCACGCTGGGCGCCGCCGCGCTGGGGGCCCGCCACAGCACCGCCGACACGCGCTGGTACCGCCACCTGCGCAAGCCGCCCTTCCAGCCGCCGCCCGCCGCCTTCGGGCCGGTGTGGACCGCGCTCTATGCGCTCATCGCCGTCTCCGGGTGGCGCGTGTGGACGGCGCCGGCGGGGCCCTCTCGCTCCCGGGCGCTCGGCTGGTGGGGCGTGCAGCTGGGCCTCAACGCCGCCTGGTCCTGGCTCTTCTTCGGCAGGCACCAGCCCAGGAAGGCCCTGGCCGACAACCTGGCGCTCCTGGGCAGCATCGGGGCCTACATCGCCGCGACGCGCGAGGTGGACCGGCCCGCCGCGTGGCTGGTCGCGCCCTACCTGGCCTGGGTGGGCTTCGCCAACGTCCTCAATGGCGAAATCGTCCGGCGCAATCCCTCTTCCGGACACTGAGCCCCGGCGGCGATGGCCCCGGCGGAAAATTCGCCGGGAAATCCGGCCGGGAAGATGGCGGCGGGGCGTCGTTGAGAGGGGCGACCCGCCATGGATGCTTTCGCCCTGCAACCACCTGCCGCACGCGCCCGTCGCCCCCGGTCCCGGGGCTTGACGGCCCATGACGCGCCGGTCCAGCCTGCACCCCGCGTGGATAGCGGGCCTCCCTCAACGCCGACCCTGGACAATCGCTGGTTCTCCGCCTTCGTCCGGACGCACGAGGCGGCGTTGCGCGCCACGGCGCTCCGGCTGTGCGGAAACGCGGCGGAGGCCAACGACCTCCTGCAGGACACCTACGAGCGCGGGTTTCGCAACCTGTCCCGCTACCGCCCCGGCACCGACGGACGCGCGTGGCTGCTCACCATCCTCCACCACATCTTCATCGACAAGTGCCGCTCGAAGACGCGCGAGCGTCGCTCGGACGTGTCGGCGGAGGAGCTGGAGGAGCGCATCGCCGCGCCGGAGCCGGAGGCCGCCCCCGCGTGGGCTTCCATCAGCACGGAGCAGCTGCGCGAGGCCCTGACGCGGATTCCCGAGGAGTTCGCGACGGTGTACCGGCTCCACGCCCTGGAGGGGATGCCCTATCAGGACATCGCCGAGCGTCTGGGGATTCCCAAGGCGACGGTGGGCACGCGCCTCATCCGCGCGCGCCGCAAGCTGAAGGAGCTGTTGATGCCCGGCGCCACCGGCAAGGCGGAGGCGTCATGAGCGCCCCGGAGCCCATGGACCCGCACGACCTGGTGCACGCCTTCGCGGATGGCGAGCTGTCCCAGGAGGAGGCGGAGCAGTTCCGCGAGCACCTGGCCACGTGCGAGGCGTGCCAGGAGGAGCTCGACGACATCCTCCAGCTCCAGGCGCTGGGCACCCGGCTGGGGGCCGAGGAGGCTCGCGAGGCCCCGCGCGACGTCACCACCCCCGTGCCGCAGCAGCCCGTGGCGTCCGCGCCCCCGCGCGCGTTTCGTCCCGCGTGGAGCCGCCGCAAGTGGGTGGCCGCCGCCGCGCTGTCCGGCTCGCTGGCCGCCCTCCTGGTGCTGGTGGCGGTGCGCTCGGGGCCGTCGAGCGTGCGTGACGATTCGCAGCTCTTGGCCCTGGCGCCCACGCGCTCCATGGAGGCGCGCCTGAGCTGGTCCGGCGCCAGCGCGCACCGTCCCTACGGCGTGCTGCGCTCCGGCGACGAGCGCCCGCGCGAGCTGGTGCCGCTGCAGGCGCTGGCGAAGCTGGAGGAGCAGGGAGATTTGCAGGGCCTCGCGGTGGGGCACCTCTTGCGCGGTGAGCGCGAGCAGGCGGCCGACTACCTCCAGCGCGCGCCCGCGTCGCCGGACGTGGACAGCGACAAGGCGGTGGTGGCGCTGACGAAGGGCGAGCTCGAGTCCGCGCTCGTCCTGCTGGACGGTGTGCTGGAGAAGCACCCGCGTCACCCGCAGGCCCTGTGGAACCGCGCGCTCGTGCTGCGCGAGCTGGGCCTGGACGCGCTCGCGGCCGAGGCGTTCGACACCGTCGCCTCGCTGGGCGAGCCCGGCTGGGCCGAGGAGGCGCGGGAGCGCGCCGCGGTGCTGCGCCGTCAGCTGGAGGGACGTCGTGGGGCGTGGGACTCCGCGCAGCAGGCCGGCCGTGCGCTCGCGCTGCAGGGCACCGCGTTCCCGGAGGACGTGGCGCGGGCGGTGCCGGGCACGGCGCGCAACTGGCTCAACATCGCGCTGTGGACCGCGCCCTCCGCCGAGCGGGTGCGCGAGCTCCTGCCGCTGGCGCGGGTGCTGGACGCGCGCTACGGCGGCGACACGGTGGTGGCCTCCGTGGAGCGCGTGGCGGGGCTGGACTTCGCGCGCCGCGCGCCGTTCGCGGCCCGCTTCCGCCAGGTGCTGGAAGGCACCTTCGATGCCGCCTCGCTCGAGCCGCTGGTGAAGGAGCTGTCCGGCTCGCAGCACCAGGACATCCTGCTGGGTGTGCTGCCGCTGGCGGGCGGGCTGCCGGCGCACATCGACGTGTACGAGAAGGTGGCGCGCGCGCTCGGTGACTCGTGGCTGACGCTCAACGCGGAGCGCGAGCGCGCGCTGGCCGAGTACGGCAAGGGAGACCTGGCCGGCGCGGAGGCGCGGCTGTTGCGCGCGGTGGCGGCGTGCGAGGTCGCGAAGGCGGACTACCGCTGCGGCCAACTGGAGCACCTGCTGGCGCACATCTACAAGGACGAGCACCGGCTGGTGGAGGCGCGCGAGCACGCGCTGGCGGGCCTGGGCTGGGCGCGGCAGACGCAGGAGTGGACGCTGCAGGCGGACCTGCTGCTGGTGCTGGGCGACATGGCGCGCTTCCGCAACGCCTTCGCCCTGACGCGCGCGTACCTGGGCGAGCAGGCCCTGCGAGACCGGGGCTGCGCGGCCGACCGGCACGTGCACGAGAGCCTGGCGTCGCTGCACGTCTTCGCGCTGCGCCCGCAGGCCGCGCGCGAGGAGCTGGAGAAGGCCCCGGTGTGCGACGTGCCCTTCTTCCTCAACGGCGCGTTCGTGCTGGCGGACCTGGCGCGGCTGGACCCGAAGCCGGGCGACGTGGAGAAGGTGCGCGAGGGCCTGGCGAAGCTGGACGCCGCGGGCTGGCTGCGCCCCGGTGAGAAGGTCATGGCCACGCACATCCAGGGCCGCGCCGTCATCGGCTCGGACCGCGCGGAGGGCCAGCGGCTGCTGGGGCAGGCCATCGTCGCCGGTGAGCTGCTGGGCGCGGCGGACCCCGTCGCCGCCAAGGCGCGCGCGTACAGCTACTCGTCGCTCATCCTGGACGCGGGCTCCACCGGGGACTGGGCGCGGGCGCTGTCCCTCTTCGCGCAGGAGGCCCGCGTGCCGGCCCCCGAGCGCTGCGCCCTGGGCGTGGAGGTGCACGACGAGCGCACGCTGACCGCCGCGCGCGGACCCACGGGTGAGCTGCTGGGCCACCAGGACGCGAGCCGCCGCTCGCCCGACTTCGACGTGGCCTCGCTGGTGCCCGCCTCCGTCATCGCCGCGCTCAAGCCCTGCGAGCACGTGAGCGTGTTCGCGCGCTACCCCGTGCACGGACAGGCGGGCCTGCTGCCGCCGGACATCGCGTGGAGCTACCACACGGGCACGAAGGCCCAGGCGCCGAAGGTCTCCGCGCCGCGCCCGCTGGTGGTCTACGACGTGGACGCGCCCGCGTCGCTGAACCTGCCCCGGCTGCGCAGCTGGGAGCTGTCCGGCGGGCCGTCTCCGCGCCGCGTGGAGCTGACGGGCGCGGCCGCCACGCCGT
Source organism: Myxococcus sp. MISCRS1 (assembly GCF_026626605.1). Taxonomy (NCBI): domain Bacteria; kingdom Pseudomonadati; phylum Myxococcota; class Myxococcia; order Myxococcales; family Myxococcaceae; genus Myxococcus; species Myxococcus sp. MISCRS1. The sequence continues at coordinate 4,518,340 of NZ_JAPNKB010000001.1, read as the reverse complement.
CGCGCCTGCTGGCGGAGCTGGCGCAGGCCACCGAGGTGGAGATCCACGCGCACGGCCTGGTGAACCTGGGCGTGTCGGACGCGTCGCTGCTGGTGATGGCGCCGGAGGCGGGCGGCCGCTACGCGCTCACCGCGGGCCAGGTGCGACAGCAGAAGCTGCAGGGCGCGCCGGTGGTGCTGCTCGGCGCGTGTCAGGCGGCCCGGACTGCGCCCTACCTCCACGCGCCGTGGAGCCTCCCCGTGGCCTTCGCCGAGGCGGGCGCGCGCGCCGTCATCGCCTCACCCATCGACATCCCGGACGCCGAGGCCGGGCCCTTCTTCGCGCGGGTCATGGAGCGCATCCGCGCCGGTTCCTCCGCCAGCCTCGCGCTCCGAGACGAAAGGCTGCGCGTGTTGTCCACGCAGCCCGACAGCTGGGTGAAGACGGTCGTCGTCTTCGAGTAGCCCCGTCACCGCCGTCAGTCCCTCACCTCGGCTCGCACGAGCCGAGCACGCTCCACGTGTCTCTTCACACCAAGGAAACCCCGCCCATGAAGACGCTTCGCTCCGCGCTGCTGTGCCTCGTCACGCTGTCCACCTTCGCCGCGTGCGGCGTCGACTCCATCGACCAGGCCTCGCCCGAGACGCTGGAGTCGCAGGGCTCCGTGTCGCAGCAGGCCGTGCTGCTGCCTCCGCCGATTCCCAACTACTGCCCGGGCACCACCATCCCCGGCACGCCGTGGGTCATCCCCACCGCGCCCACGGCGCTGTCCAGCATCCCCAACGGCACGCCGATGTATCCCAACAGCGCCTCGCTGCTCAGCGCGTACACCGTCATCGTCACGGACCCGAACGACGCCAACGCCTTCTACGCCTTCGGCTTCGACGTGCGCGCCCAGCGGCTCATCTTCTGGGTGTCCGGCGCGAAGACGGAGCTGCGCCGCCTCAACAGCCAGCTCGCCACCGACATCACCGTGCTGGAGACGTCCAGCGGCATCGACCTGGGCTTCTCCTGGGGCTCCAGCGGCCAGGTCGGCGGCCCGCTCATCCCCCGGCCGGGTGTGGCCGAGGGCGCGTGGAAGGTCGCGTTCAACAACTGGGCGCAGCTCGACAACTACCTCATCAGCCCGCCCGCGCCCGGCACCGCCCCCGTTCAGTGACGCAGCTTCGAGGGGGGAGGCGGATTGAGGGCCAGCACACCCGCCATGTAGCGCGCCTGGCCTTCCGTGGTGCAGCGGACCTCCTGGATGCGCCCCGCCACCTTCACCCGAACCAGCCAACCGTCATTGTCGCGAGTCCAAGCCGGAGTTTCCGTCGTCATGTCCCTGCTCCTCTCGGGTTCGACTTCTCTGACGGGATGAAAAGCAGCCCTCGTGCCAGCGTCTGAAACACCTGAATCCAGGTGCTGGCGCGCAGCGGATGCACGGTGGTGGACACGGGGGGCTGTAGTTCTTTCGGGAGCGGGGGTGGCGAAAGCTTCAGTGGACGTGGCGCTCCGGCTGGGAAGCGGGCGGGTGAGAGGGGGCTCCCGTCAGCAGGGGCAGGGCGACATGGAAGGTGGAGCCTTCTCCCACCCGGCTCTCCACCCAGATGCGGCCGCCGTGGCGCTCGACGATGTCGCGGCTGATGTACAGGCCCAGGCCCAGTCCGCCGTACGAGCGCGTGGACACGTTGCGCGCGCGGAAGTAGCGCTCGAAGAGCAGCTTCTGCTGGTCCTCGGGGATGCCGATGCCCGGGTCCTTCACCGACAAGAGCGCCAGCTCTCCGCGCGTCTCCAGCTTGACGTGGATGACGCCGCCATCGGGGCTGTACTTGAGGGCGTTCTCCACCAGGTTGGTGACCACCTGCTCCAGCCGGTATGGGTCCGCGAACACCTGCACGTCGTGCTCGGGCCGCTCGTAGCGCAGCTCGTGTCCGCCGCGCTGTGCCTCCATCGCCTGCAGCACGTGCTCCACCAGGCTGTCCAGGCGCGTGGCCTGCGGATGCAGCGCCAGCCGGCCCGCCTCGATGCGGGACGCGTCCAGCAGGTCGTTGATGAGCCCGGTCATGCGCAAGATGTGCTGGCGCGCGTGGCGCAGGGTGGTGGGGTCCACGCTCTCGCCGCGCTCGAGCCTGCGCTCCAGCGTGGCCAGCCGGAGGCTCAGCGGCGTCAGCGGCGTCTTCAGCTCGTGCGAGGCGATGGACAGGAAGTCGTCGCGCACGCGGATGGCCTCACGCGCCTCGCGGTAGAGCCGCTCGCGCTCCTCCTCGGCGAGCCTGCGCTGGGTGATGTCCTCCACCAGCACGCCCACGCCCAACAGGTGTCCGTCCGGCGCGCGCACCGGGTAGCAGCTCCCCGTGAGCAGCCGCCGGGGGCCGGGATGGCCCACGGCCTGGGTGTCCACCTCCTGGCCCACCACGGGCTCGCCGGTGTCCAATACCTGTTTCAGCATGGCCGCCGCGGCGCTGCCGCCCTCACCCAGCACCTCGTAGGGCGTGCGCCCCAGGTGGGCCTCGGGGGGCAGGCCGTTGATGCGCGCCAGCCGCCCGTTGACGCGCACGTAGCGCAGGTTCGTGTCGAGGAAGCCCAGCGCCACGGGCGCGGTCTCGAACAGGGTGATGAGCAGGGCCAGGTTCTCGTCGCGCTGGCGCTCTGCGCGGCGGCGCTCGGAGACGTCCTCGACCAGGCCCACGCCGCCCTCCACCTGTCCCGCGTCGTTGTAGCAGGGCGCGAAGCGGATATGGACGGGCGTCACCTTGTGGCTGGTCACCGCGGCATAGTCCCCCACGTAGTCCGCGCTGTGGCCGGAGAGCGTCTCGCGCACGCACGCCATGAGCTGCTCGTCGCGCAGCGACATGAGGTTGAGCCCCACCACCACGCGCTTGGGGGTACCGACGATGGTGGCCAGCCGCTCGTTGCAGGCGGTGATGATGGGCGTGGTGTCGTAGTGGAAGATGCCCAGGGGGGCGTTCTCCACGACGAGGCGATAGAGGTCGTCGCCGCTGGTCCGCCTGGCCTCACCACCATCGCGAGGCGGCTCCATGGGCTCGCGGATGGTGTCGATGACCTCGTGCAGGCGCCGGAGGCTGAGGACGATGCGCTCGTCCTCCCCTTCGCCGGAGGTGCCCACCGTGAGCTCCACGAGCACCTCCACGCCGTCCCGTCGTCGCGCGAGCACCTTCGTGGGTCGCCCGCCCAGCGCCTGCCTGCGTGAGAGCAGGTAGCGCACCAGGCTCTGGTCGCCTTGGTGATGGAATTGCTGGGGGAAGAGCTCGGCCACCGGGTGGCCCTGGAGCTGCTCGCGCGTCCAGCCGAGCAGGCGCTCCGCGGCGCGATTGATGAGGTACACGTGCTCATGGGAGTCGCAGGCGATCCACGGGTCGACCGCGGCGTCCAGCCAGGCACTGAGCTCCTCGTTGGCTGCGGCCATGTCGTCCCCTGCGCCCGTCGTCGGACGGAAAGACGCGAGCCGCCCACGCGCGCCATGGGCGTGGCCCCGCGAAGGGGCTCGTCCCGTGGTGTCTTACAGGTAGCCACGACGGACCTTGGACGCGCCGGTGCGGGGGGGCCGGCGCGCCTGGACGCTCAGCGCCGACGCTTGCTCGCGGGAGGCTTGCCCGCCTTCTTGCGCGCGGCGGCCTGCTTGCCTCGCGTGGGCTTCGGCGCGGGCGTTGGAGGAGGCTTCGTCAGGGAGAGCCCCTCCAGCTTCTCGCGCATCGCGCGCGTGGCCTCCTTCAGCGCGTCCACCTCCTCGCGCAGCGACGCCAGCTCACGCGCCTGGGGCTCGCCCTCGCGCAGCGCTCGCACCGTCTCGCGCGCGGCGCGGCGGGCGCGGGCGTCGCTGAGCGGGGTGCCCTCCAGCGCGGGGATGATGCGCCGGTCTCCCAGCGTCCTCGCGGCCTCGAAGACGCCCATCTGCACGCGGAACATCGGGTCCCGCAGCAGCTCCGTCAGTAAATCTACCGCCTCGCGCTGACGGCCGGCCACCTCCGCCAGCCGGGCCACGGCCTGCGTGGCCGCGCGGCGCAGGAAGGCGGGCTGGCCATATGCGGTGCGCGCCTCCACCAGCGGGAAGGCGGCGGGGTCCTGTGACTCGGCGAGCCCGTCCATGGCGCCCACGGCGATGGCGTCCTGGAAGGACGGGCGCGTGGAGGTGGTCTCCAGCACCGTCAGCGCGTCGGCGGCGCGCAGCTTGCCGTAGCTGCGCGCGGCCTCCGCCTCCACGAAGTAGCTGGTGTCTCCGGATTGCAGGAGCGAGCGCAAGAGCGCGATGACCTCCGCGTCGCGGCGGAACTCGCCCAGCGCGGCGACGACGGCGCGGCGCACGCGTGGGTGCTCGGCGCGCAGGCTCGCGAGCAGCCGGGCGCGGGCCTCCGGCGTGCGGATGCGGCCCAGGGCCTTGGCGCACGCGGCGCGGGTGCCCCAGAACAGGCGCGCGTCCGCGAGCGCGGTGCCCAGCGTCTCCACGGCGCGGTGGCCTCCGTCGCGCCCCAGCGCGTGGGCGGCCTCGGTGCGGGCGCGGGACTCGGGCGCGGCGCGAAGCTCCTCCAGCCAGAGGCCCACGGCCTTGTCCACCTCCAGCGTGCCCAGCACGTCGCGGCGCGGGTCCACGCGCACCTGCGAGGGCGCGGTGGGGCAGGGCAGGTGGAAGAAGTGCTCCGCGTCCGTCACGTCCAGCCGGTGGCGGGTGTCCCGGCCCTCGACGGTGACGACGACGTCCAGCGGCAGGCGGAACAGGGGCGTGCCCGCGTCGGTGCGCTGCGTCTGGCGCACCTTGAGGCGCAGCCGGCCCTCCTCGGCCTCGTGGCGCACCTCCACCTTGAGCTCCGGGTGGCCGGGGGCGAAGACGTACTGGTCGAAGAAGGCGTCCAGGTTGTGGCCGGTGGCCTGCTCGAAGGCGCGCGACAGGTCCACCGTCTCCACCGAGCCGTGCCGGTGGCGCGAGACGTAGTGGCGCAGGCCGCGGAAGAACAGCTCGTCGCCCAGGCGGCGGCGCAGCTCGTGGAGGACCAGGCCGCCCTTCTCATAAAGGTGCCGGTCGAAGACATCCAGCGGAGCGTGGAAGCGGCGCGAGACGATGGGCCGCGCGTAGCGCTCCTTCACCTCGCCCAGGTAGGCCTCCAGGTCCGCCTGCCGGTGGTGGTCGGCCTCGTCCTGGCCGTCCGCGCGCTCCTTCCACAGCACCTCGAACCAGGTGGCGAAGCCCTCGTTGAGCCAGCCGTGGGGCCAGTCGCGGCAGGTGAGCAGGTCCCCGAACCACTGGTGCGCCAGCTCGTGGGAGATGAGCGGCTCCGCGTTGTAGTCCGCGTGCGCGCGCGCGTCGTGGAGGACGGAGTCGGTGAGGCTGGTGGCGGTGGTGTTCTCCATGCCGCCGAAGATGAACTCGGTGAGGAACACCTGCGCGTAGCCGCTCCACGGGTAGGGCTCGCCGGTGGCCTCCTGGAACACGCGCACCATCTCCGGGGTGCGGCGCACGCACCGCAGCGCGTCCTCGCGGCGCCCGCGCGGGAAGAGGTAGCGCAGCGGGACGGTGCCCGCGGTGTCGGTGAGCTCCTCGAAGTCGCCCACCGCGAGCGTGACGAGGTAGGGCGCGTGCGGCTGCTCCATGCGGTAGTGCTGGGTGCGCCGCTGGTCCTGCACGGTGTCGGAGACGAGCACGCCGTTGGAGAGCGCGGTGAGGCCGTCGGGGAAGGTGGCGATGAGCTCCGAGGTGGCCTTCTGCGCGGGCGTGTCCAGGCAGGGGAACCAGTGCCGTGCGTCGGTGTCCTGGTTCTGGGTCCAGGCCTGACGGGGCCGGTCCGGGTAGGCGGCCTCCGGGCCCCAGAAGTAGAGGCCCCGGCGTGGGCGGGCGGTGTAGTGGATGGCCACCTGGGCGGCCTGGCCGGGCGGCAGCGGCGCGGGCAGCTCCACGCGCACGTGCGAGCCGGAGTTGGTGAAGCGCACGGGGCGCTCGTCGACGAGGACGCGCGAGACGTCCAGGTCCACCGCGTCGAAGGTGAGGGTGGACGACAGCCGCACGGCGGACACGCGGGTGGTGCAGACGCCGGTGACGCGGCCTTGCTCGAAGTCGAGCTCCAGTTGGATGCGCACGTGCTCGGCGCGCAGGGGGCGCTCCGCGGCGTAGTGCTCGGTGGCGCCGGGGAGGCTGAAGGCGCGGGACTGGGGGAGGGCGGGCTCGGAGGAGTGACGGTGGCAGCAGCGCATAAGCGGGGATGACTCTTCCGCAAGCGCGCGAAACCGTCGAGCCGGTGTTTCGTCGCACTGTTCCGCCCTGCACCCTCTTGCCGCGCCAGGACATAACGCCTGTCTGGATGGCGCGGGACGGACTACGTTGTCCACCGTGCAGTTCGTCCTCTTCTATTCGGACAAGCGGGTGCGCGAGCAGCTCTTCGCCCATGTGGACGGGACGCGAGGGGTGTTGCTGGTGACGGGCGTGCGTCATGGGGCGGCCATGCGCTCGCCCGAGCTGCGCGAGCCCTTCGCCACGCTGGAGTTCCTCCACGGCCGCGTGTTGACGCAGGTGCTGGTGGCGGACGAGGGCACCCCGGACGGCATGTGGAGGGACCCGCTGGGAGACCTGGGCGACAGGCTGCACCCCGACAGCAAGGATGACGCGTACGCCGTCACCACGGGCTACCTGCTGCTGGTGGATGGCCAGCCGCGCCAGGTGGTGCGCAAGCACGGCCTGCCCGCCGAGGACCTGTGGTTCCTGGAGGACGCGCTGAGCCGGCTGGAGCCGCGCATCCCCGCGCCGGACCCCGCGCGCCGACCGGGGAAGAAGCGCCCGGAGCCCGCGCCTCGCGCACCGCGTCGTCCCGCCAGCACCGGCGCGGCCCGGGAGCCCGAGGAGGCGGGGGGGCGCCGTGCGCGGGACGAGGAGCGGGAGGGCGGCGAGAGTCCGGGGCGTCGCTCCCGAGGCGCCTGGAGCGGTGACGACGAGCAGGTCGGAGGCGAGCATCCGGGTCGTCGCTCGCGAGGCGCCTGGGGCGGTGACGACGAGCAGGTCGGAGGCGAGCATCGCGCACGCGGGGCCCGGAGTCCTCGCGACCCGGAGGCCACGCCGCCCCGGGGCACCCGGGTACGCAGCGAGGCCCCCGCGCGCAAGGACGCGTGGGAGGTGCTGGGGCTCGAGCGGGGCGTGTCGCGGGACGAGGCGCGCAAGGCGTTCCGCGCGCTCATCGCCGGCTACCACCCGGACAAGGTGGCGCACCTGGCGCCGGAGTTCCGCGAGCTGGCCGAGCGCCGCACGCGCGAACTCCTGGAGGCGTGGGAGACCGTGGAGCAGGAGCTCGGGTCGTAGCGGCGCGCCGCGGCCACCCCGTCACCCGGGCACGGGCCGCACGGTCAGCCCACGCTCGGCACCCCGGGCACGGGCAGCGTGACGGGGAGCGCCTCCAGCGCGAAGCGCGCGACGATGGGCATGTGGTCCGACAGCCCGTGGAAGCGGCTCTTCAAGTCCCCGAACGGGTGGGTCTCCTCGGTGTCGAGCCAGCGCACGCCCCCGCCGGAGAACATGTGGTCCAGGTGCATGCGCATGTGCATGAAGCCCGCGGTGGGGAAGCCCCGCGACACGCTCGGGTCAATCTGTCCCACGGCGGCCTGGGCGCACGTGAAGGAGACATCCCCGGTGAGGTAGCGGAACACCGGGGACGACGGCGGCGAGTTGAAGTCCCCGCAGACGATGAACGGCTCGTCGGCGCGGAGGCTGCCCACGAACTCCGCCAGCTTGCGCGCCTCGTGGAGCTGGTTCACGCCGCAGCCCATCTTGTCCTTGGTGGACCAGAACTCGCGGGCGAAGGGCGTGGGCAGGCTCAGGTGGGTGTTGAAGACGTGGAAGGGGCGCCCATCCTCGCGGCGCAGCAGGCGCATGTGCGCGCAGATGCGGCTCTGCTTGCGGTCCTTGAGCCGCTGCACGTGGTGGTGGGTGATGGACATGGGCGCGTCCACGTTGTGCTTGTCCACCTGGAGGGTGCGCTTGTTGACGAGCACCGCCAGCCCCGTGGTGTAGAGCGACACCTCGCCCAGCTTGTAGTGGTGCGCGCGGAAGTAGAACGCCTCGTAGGGCATGTCGCGCCCCTGCGCGGCGAACGTCTCCTCCATGCGCCCCATGAAGGCCATCAGCTGCGTCTCGCCGGGCAGCTTGGGGCGGTGGGCGATGGTGCTGCGCAGCGAGGTGGTCTCCACCTCCTGCAGGCACACCACGTCCGGCAGCGGGTCCAGCCCGGCCAGCGCGAAGGCCACCCGGCGCTTGGGGCCCACGGTGCTCGCCAGGCCCCGGAGCATGTGGCCGAAGTAGCGGACGTTGTACGTGACGATTCGAAGCGAAGAGTCGGGCATACGAGGTCCGTGCCCGTCCCGGGCACGCCGCAAAGCTACTCATCCGCCCGCCCGCGCGCCCCCGATTCCTCACCTGCCGGACAGTTGACAGACGGTCGTCCCCGGTCGGGAAGCCCGCGCCAGCCCGTGGGTTCCCTCGCCCTGGGGGCCATGCTTTCCTGGTCGGGAGGAAGGCGCCCGCCTGCCCGGTGGGGCGGCGGACGCCCAGGGCCGGCGAGGGTGGTCTCCCGTGGAACTGGAGGGTCGATGAACGCGATGGGATGGGCGGCGCCGCTGGTGCTGCTGGTGGCGGGCTGTGGCGGCTTCGAGCAGGAGACGTATGACGTGGAGCTGGACGCGGCCCAGGCGGCGGCCGTGCCCTACTCGTGCACCGACAAGACGGCGAAGGAGCCGGTGGCGGTGCCGGGCATCGGCGGCGTCTCCGGCCTGGCGCTCCAGCAGCGCTGGACGGTGCGCGCCGAGGAGTACGGCGCCACGAGCATCGAGGTGCCCGACGTCTCCTTCACGCTGCACTGGGGCGACGTGGCGACGCTCGACGAGGACGACGCCCCGGACATCCTCCAGGGCACGCGCTCCGATGAGGGGCCGTTCCAATACGTGGACATCCGCTCCATCCCTTCGACAGTGGCCGGCGAGTCGAACATCGTCTACGTGCTGCGCTTCTACATCGCCAACGACTCGCTGGAGGACGACGACATCGAGGGCTTCATCGACGTGCGACGCACCTCGTTCGAGGGCCTGGGCATCGACGCGAGGGAGCTCGAGGAGTGCACGTACAAGGTCCGCCTCACCGGCCGCCGGGTGAAGTGAGCCCGGGGCGCGAGGGCCCCGGGCCCGGCCTCACGGCGCGCGCTTGAGGCGCACCACGGTGTCGAGCAGGTGCTCCAGCGCGGCCTGGGGCTCCAGGCTCAGCCCCGAGTGCACCGGCCCCGTCTGGAGCATGGTGCTGCGCGGGGCCACGAGCCAGTGCCAGCGCTCCTTCTGCGGCAGCTGGCCGATGGGGCCCGCGCCCTTGCCGCCCACGCAGACGCGCTGGAAGCTGTCCAGGTGGCAGCGCACCGTCTCCAGGTCGATGTCGGGCGCGAGCGCCTTCAAGCGCGCCTCGTCCACCTCCACGCGCGCGCCCAGGAAGCGCTGCGTGGTGCAGAAGAGGACGACGCCCACGTTGATGAACTCCTCGCGCTCCACGCGCGGGACGACGCGGATGATGGCGTAGTCAAACGAGCTGTGCGCGGGCACGGGCCGCCTCCTCGATGAAGGCCGGCAGGGCCTGGACGCGCTTGCACAGCCAGCTCACGTAGGCGGCGCGGTGCGCCTCCACGGTGGGGAAGGGGGACTCGGCCGCCTTCAGCCAGCCCTCCGGAATCCCCGCCACGGTGGTCTCCATCAGCTCCCGCGTGAAGTGCGTGGACAGCAGCGCCTGGGCCTGGGGGAGCTGGCTGGCCCACGGCAGCAGCACGTGGTCCTTGATGGGCGCGAAGCGGCTCTGGCTGCGCTCCTCCCAGTCCTCCCACGCGTGGTGGAAGTAGAGCGACGCGCCATGGTCGATGAGCCACAGCTCCCGGTGCCAGCACAGGAGGTTGGGGTTCTTCGGCGTGCGGTCCACGTTGGTGATGAACGCGTCGAACGCCACCAGCGACGACGCCACGTCCACCTTCGGCGCCGGCCCCGCCACCGGGTCGAACGTCACCGAGCCGGGCAGGTAGTCCAGCGCCAGGTTCAGCCCCGCGCTCGCCTTGAGCAGCTCGCGAATCTCGCTGTCCGGCTCGTTGCGGCCCAGCGCCGGGTCCAGCTCCACCAGCACCAGCTCCGGCACGCGCAGCCCCGCGGCCCGGGCCAGCTCCGCGGCGATGTACTCCGCGATGAGCGCCTTGGCCCCCTGGCCCGCCCCCCGGAACTTCACGACATACAGCCCCGCGTCGTCCGCCTCGACGATGGCGGGCAGCGAGCCCCCCTCTCGCAGGGGCGTCACGTAGCGCGTGGCGACGATGGTCCTCGGCATCCTTCCCGTCCTCGCCCCACGCCGCGTCCGGGCCAGGGCCTGGGGCCAAACCCCCGGAAGGAGGGGCCCGGCCGCGCTCTACCACGCCTGACGCGCCTGCCCACCCGCCAAGGGGGTTCACTTCAGGTGGAAAAAGCAGCCCTCCAGGAAACTGATCCTGACGAGCTGCGACAATCAGGGACAGTCGTTGATTCCGCTTCCCCCCGGAGCCGCCAACATGACCGTCACCCGCAAGCCCCTGTCGCTGCCGTCGCCCACCACCCGTACCGGGGAGGCTGCTCGTCCGGAGGCGCCCGCGACGCCCGCCGCGGAGCGCGTGGTGGCCCGGCCCGGCAAGAACGGCACGGACGGCTTCGAGTCGGCCAAGTCGGCGCGGCCCTCGAACTTCGTGGACCGTCCCACCGGTCACCGCCCGGACCCGAACGCCCCGGTGCTGCCGGCCACGGCGTTCGCCTTCGGCCCGAGCAAGGCCACGCTGGCCGGCCGTGACACCTCCACGCCGGTGACGCTGACGGCGTCCGCCACGCCCAACGCGGCGGTGAAGGACCTGGCGACGGTGACGTCCACGGTGAGCTTCGACAAGGACGTCTCGCTCGACTCGCTGAAGCTGAACCTGGACCTGGCGCACTCGTACCGGGGCGACCTGGTGGTGAAGGTGACCAGCCCGTCCGGCAAGACGGCGACGGTGTCCAACCGCCAGGGTGGCAGCGCGGACGACGTGAAGGGCTCGTTCGACCTGAGCACCACGTTCAAGGGCGAGTCGGCCAAGGGCACCTGGACGCTGTCCGTCGAGGACAAGGCGCGCGCGGACACCGGCACGCTGAAGAGCTGGGGCCTGGAGGCCACGGGCAAGGCGCCGGGCACGGACCCGGTGGACCCCAAGCCCCCGCGCCCCACGGGTGACCCGGTCATCGCGGTGTTCGACGGCGGCGTGGACTTCAAGCACAGCGACCTCGACAGCGCGATGTGGACCAACCCGAACGAGATTGCCGGCGACGGAATCGACAACGACGGCAACGGCGTGAAGGACGACATCCACGGCTACAACGTCGGCTTCAACAGCGGCGACGTGATGAAGGGCCAGGGCACGGACCACGGCACGCACGTGGCGGGCATCATCGCGGCCGAGGACAACGGCGAGGGCAACACGGGCATCGCCGCCGGCAAGGCGAAGGTGATGAGCATCGGCGGCCTGTACGACGGCGCGGACCTGCTCACCAACTTCGAGCGCGGCGTGGACTACATCGTCAACATGAAGGAGAACCACGGCGTCAACGTGCGCGCGCTCAACGCGAGCTTCGGTGACGAGTACCGCGACGCGGCCTCGCAGGCGCGCTGGAAGGCCGCCGTGCAGAAGCTGGCGGACGCGGACATCCTGCTGGTCGCGGCCACGGCCAACGGCAACGGCAGCAACATGAACAACGTGCAGGACTTCCCGGCCAACATCGACCTGCCCAACGTCATCACCGTGGCGGCCATGGACCAGCGCAACGACAAGCTGGCGCGCTTCTCCTCGCACGGCGACAAGGTGGTGGAGCTGGCCGCGGTGGGCGAGAACGTCCTGAGCACCGTGCCCGGCGGCGACTGGGAGAAGATGAGCGGCACGTCCATGGCCACCCCCACGGTGGCGGGCGCCGCGGCCCTGATGTTCGCCGCGAACCCGGACCTGACGGCCGCCCAGGTGCGCGACCTGCTGGTGCAGACGGTGGAGCTCGACCCGGACCTCAAGGGCAAGGTCAGCACGGGCGGCAAGCTGGACATCGCCGCCGCCGTGAAGGCCGCCGAGGAGTTCGTCACCACGCCCCCCGCCACCGTCGCGGGCCGCTGAAGCGCCCCGGGGCCCGGACGTCCTCCGGGTCCTGAACGGTCGGGTGGTGGATATCCGGCCCCTGTCTTCCGCGGGTTTCGCGGTGGCAGGGGCCTTTTTCCGGTCCGAATTGATTGCGCGCGATTGAATTGTGCCCTAGATAAATGGGGCCGGAAAGAAGCGACCCCGAACTTCCAGGAGAACAAGCCATGGCTCCCGTCACGATTTCGCCGCTGTACACCGCCCACGCCACCGCCCACGGAGGCCGGTCGGGCAAGGTCCAGTCCTCGGACCAGGTCATCGATTTGCCGCTGGCGATGCCGAAGGAGCTGGGCGGCGCGGGTGGGGCGGCGACGAACCCGGAGCAGCTGTTCGCGGCGGGGTATTCCTCGTGCTTCGAGAGCGCGCTGCGGCTGGTGGCGGGCAAGGCGGGCAGGAAGCTGGGGCCCGAGGTGGGCATCACCGCGTCGGTGACGATTGGGAAGACGCCGGACGGGGGCTTCGGGCTGGCGGTGGAGCTGAAGGGCATCCTGCCGGGCATCCCCCGTGACGAGGCGGAGAAGCTGATGCACGCGGCGCACGAGGTGTGCCCGTACTCGCGCGCCACGCGCGGCAACATCGACGTGAAGCTCTCCGTCGCGGAGCAGTGAGCGAACAGCCGTTCAGGCCTGCGAGGGAGTTGGTATAGGGAGGAATGTCGAACTCCTCCCTGTCCGCTCCCTCTCCTCGCGCATCCCTGTCCCTCGTCGCCCGTGAGAAGGGGGCGGTACGCGCCTGGTCCTTCGAGCGGGCTGGCGCGGCGGTGACGTTCCGCGAGGGCCCGCTGGGTGGGAAGTCGAAGCAGGCCGAGAAGACGTTCGAGACCGAGGCCGAGGCGATGGCCTTCTGCGAGAAGAGCCTGCGCGCGAAGGTGGAGAAGGGGTACTTCGCCTCGGAGCTGGGCTTTCGCGCCGTGCCTGTCGAGCAGGTGCGCGCCGAGCTGAAGGTCGCGGGCGACGCCGAGGGCCGGGTGCTGGTGCATGACGGTGACCTCGTCATTCCGCACGACCTCATCCTGGACGACGGGTTCGGGTTGCTGGCGCCGGAGCAGGACGCGCAGGCCCCGTTGGTGGGGCTGTGGGTGCGCGGCGCGCTCACCGTCGAGGGCTGCCTGCTCAACTTCGAGGACGACACGGGGCCCTTCCTGCAGGTGGGAGGCGCGCTGGTCGCCCGGGGTATCGGCGTGGGTGGCTCCCAGGTCCGGGTCGATGGGAGCGTCCGTACGGGCGAGCTCATCGGCGTCTACAACCACGGGCTCGTCGATGTGGGCGGCGACCTGGACGCGCGCATCGTGGCGACCGAGCACACGGTGAGCGTGGCGGGGACGCTGAACGCGATGCGCTTCCTGGGGTGGGGCGCGAGTGTGTTCCGAGTGGTGGACGGTGTGGAGGAGGTGAGTGACCCGCATGAGGCCTCGGGTGTCTTCGTGACGGGGGTGCTCAAGAAGCCGGAGGGGCAGGTGGACCTGTCGCTCGCGCGCAAGCGGCTGGCGGAGGGGAAGCCGAACCTGCTCGAGGCGCCGGTGAGTGTCCGCGCCGAGTTCCGCAAGCAGATGGCGAAGAAGCTGGAGGCGCCGGAGAAGCTCAAGAGCCTGGTGCTGAGCCGCAAGAACCTCCGCGCCCTGCCGGCGGAGCTGTTCCAGTTCCGTCGGTTGGAAACGCTGGACCTGTCGGGGAACAAGCTGCGCAGGCTGCCCGAGGAGCTGGGGTTGCTGACGGAGCTGCGAGAGCTCCGGCTGGGAGGCAACGGGCTGCAGGAACTGCCGGAGTCGGTGGGGGAGTTGGGGAAGCTCGTCCACCTGGACCTGGAGGCGAACTGCCTCTGGCGGCTGCCGGAGTCCCTGGCGCGCTGCACGGAGCTGCGGAGCATCAACCTCGTCAACAATCCCTATTCGTACGTGCGCGCCTCGTTCGGGAGCTGGCGGCAGGTGAAGGTGCTGCGGGACTTCCCCGAGGTGCTCACGCGGTTGCCGAAGCTGGAGGTGGTGGAGTTCAACGGGACCTTCCTGCGCGCGTTGCCGACGCGGGCCTTCGACAGTCGGGGCTTGCAGCGGGTGAGCATCAAGGACTCGCTCATCACGGAGGTGGACAAGGCGTTGCATCCGTTGGTCGAGGTCGACCTGGAGGCCGCGAAGAAGACGGCGGCGGACTTCGTGCGCTTCTGGTTCGCGCACGACTCCGTGCACCTGGAGGACTTCTATGACGCGAAGACGCGGACGTATGACTTCGCGGACGTCATCGCGCTGGTCCACATGCTGGTCGACAGCGCCCTGCCTGTCACCGCGGCGTACGAGGGGGTGCTGGCGACGTGGAAGGACCAGGTTGGACGTGTGGGCCACGTCATCGACCGGGCCGAGCGGAACCCGGAGCACTCGCGCGCGCTGTTCGGCGCGCTCCGGGATTCCCTCGACACGGTGGGCAAGACCACGGGGGCGAACGTGCTCGTGGATGGGCTGCGTGGACTGTTCGACGAGCGAGCACGCGCGGGGGGGTAGAGCCCGGCACGCTCCGTGTCGCGGGGGACACGCTGTGCCATGAAGGACGCACGGGTTTTCCCTTAAGGACGCGGTGTCATGTGCGTGCGAGAGGCACGCGGGTGCGTCACTCCTCGACGCCCTCCCTCGGAGGACTCGCGGGACGCGCCTTGGGGGGCCTCCTGGCATGTCCCTTGAAGTCTCCCAGGGGTGAAGGGGGGAAGCCTGTATGCATGAGCGTCAGCTCATTCCGATGGATGTGGCGGGGACCGCGGTCCTGGTGGCGGCTCGGATGTTGTTGGAGGAGCCGGACGTCGAGGAGTTCTTCGGGTGGTGGCGGCCCGAGGCGGGAGGACGTCCGCCAGGGCGGTGGAGCGCGGCGGAGGGGACCCGGTTGTATGCCGTGGCCGAGCGGGGCAACGGCGTCATCGGCCTCGCGGCGCTGACCCACATCCGCCGGGAGGAGCACTACGCCCGCGTGTGCTGCTCCATCGTGGCGCAGCATCGCCAGAATGGCGCGGAGCACTGGACCCTGTCGGAGCTCATCCGCCAGGGCGTCAGGCTGGATGGACTGCGGCACCTGGAGACCTCCGTCCGCGCGGGGCATTCGACGTCGCTTTCGACCCTGGAGTCGCTCGGCTTCCGGCGCCTGGACGTTTCAGGCCAGCTGTCCGGCGACGTGTCTCCGAGCGGGTATGTCTATCTCCGGTTGGATTTGCCCTCCGGGTCGGTGGGGTACTTCCCACGTGTCATCGCGCGCAATCTCTGCGCGTGACGCGGCCGCTGGCGGGAGACGGACTCCCGCCCCGCGCATTCCTGTCGCGGGTGGCGGCGCGTGAGCCGGCGCAGCGCCCTGGCGGGCTTGCCGGGCCGGCGGGGCCACCTCCAAGCGACCTGGTTGAAGTTTGTGACTTTGCAAGTCAATCTCAAATTTGTATGCTTGGGTCCATGGCACGGGTCCAGACAGTCGAGGCGCTCGAAGGGGTGGTGGGCTCCCGCCCGTTGGGCGTGATGCTCAAGTCGTTGGACTCGCTGGACGACCACTGCGTCAAACTGCTGGCGTGTTCATCGTTCGTGGTGCTCGGCTATGTCGACGTGGACGGGCAGGGGCGCGCGACGGCGGCGGGTGGGCCCTTGGGGTTCGCTCGCGTCGTGGACGCGACGCACCTGGAGCTGCGGCTGGACGCGCCCATCCCGCTCAACCCCACCGTGGGCTGTGGCCTGCTGTTCTTCATCCCGGGCCTGGGCGAGACGCTGCGGGTGAACGGGCACGCGACGCTCGAAGGACACACCCTGCACGTCACCGTGGAAGAAGCCTTCGTGCACTGCGCGAAGGCCATCATCCGCTCGGGACTTTGGAAGTCACCGAAGCCCGCGACCTCGGACACTCGCGCCGCGGGCACCTGGAGTGGTGACCCCGAGGTGCACGACTGGCTGTCACGCACGCCCTTCGTCGCGCTGGCTTCGTGGGACGCGCAGGGCTTCGCGGACGTGAGCCCCAAGGGCGACCCCACGGGCTTCCTCCGACTCGACGGCACGCGCGTCGCCGTGCCCGACCGTCCCGGCAACCGTCGCACGGACACGTTCCACAACGTCCTCGAACAATCCCGCGTGGCGCTGCTCGCGCTCATCCCTGGCGAGACGCGCTTCCTGGAGGTCTCCGGCGTCGCCTCGCTCTCCACCGAGCCCTCGCTGCTGGCCTCGATGACCGTCGAGGGCAAGGTGCCGAAGATGGCGCTGCTGCTGGAGTCCCACGCGGCGCGTCTCCACGCCAGTCAGGCCATCGTCGACGCGGGGCTGTGGGACACCGCGCGTCACGTGCCCGCGAGCCAGCTCCCCAAGATGGCGGATGTGTTCGTCGACCATGTCCGGCGCAGCCCCCAGAAGGGCGCCGCCGCCGCGACGGTGCGCGCCCTCGTGTCCAGGAGGATGCTCAGCTGGGCGCTGGAGCAGGACTACAAGAAGAACCTGTACTGAGTCCGCGAGGGCTCCCGTGTCTCGCGACGCAGGGAGCCCTCGTGCACCGTCAGAACCGCTTCACCTCGGTCAACACCTGCCGCGAGTGCCGCGTCACCGTCCCGAAGCGCGCGAGCGACTCCGCGCGCAGGTGCTTCGCCGCGTCGCTCGTGGTGTAGCGCTGGAAGTCCGCCTCACTGGCCAGCTCGAAGTGACACACGTACCGGGCCCAGCCATCCGGGGCCCGCTCCGTGTCCTTCCACTTGCGGCACCCCAGGAACCCCGGCTCGCGCAGCACCTCGGGGACGTGCGTCCCCTCGTGCCACTGGTTCCACGCAGCCTCCGCGCCGGGCTCCACCTCGATGACCACCGTGTACAGCGCCGTCACGGCTGCCACGCACCGAAGCCCGTCAGCTTCGCGCCACCCTGGGACTCACGCTTGCCCTTGGACGAGACGCGATAGGTGAAGTCCGACAGCGGCTCGAACCGCGCCTCGTGCGCCAGCCCGCCGAGCGTCTTCTCCCACGGGTCCGCGGCGAACAGCAGCGTGCGCACCTGCTTCGCGTTCGTCGGCCCCTCGTTCGCGTCCACCTGGAGCACCGGCACCCGCTTGGTGCCCACCGCCAGCGTCTCGCGCACGGCCGGCGCAGAGTTGGGGACCGCGGGCGGCCACTGCTTGGGCTCCAGCCCCAGCGAGATGAACGACAGCAGCACCTCCTCCAGCGGCATCACGCTCGCCTGCGAGAAGTCCTGGCACGGCGCCTCGTCCGTCGCGGGGTTCACCGGCGCCTCCGTGCGCAGCACGTAACCGGCCTCCGCCGACTGGCACGTGCGCAGCACCGTCTTCGTGCCCTCCGACTCCATCTCCCGGTCGAACCACGTGCCAGGGCCCAGCGGCCACTCCAGGTCCGGCGCCATGCCCGCGCCCTCCTGGCCCTGGCGCATCGACACCAGCGTGAGCTGATGGCTGCCCGCGCCGCCGAAGCCCGACAGCGTGGTGCTCGCGTCGAGCAGCCCGTTCGTCAGATACAGCGGCCCCGCGTCCACCGCGTACAGCCGGTTCTCCAGTGGACCATCCACCGGACGATTGTCGCGAAGATAACGCTTGGCCTCCCAGGTGCGGCCCGCGGCCGTGGGCTGCTCGGACGTCGCGGTGCCCTCGCGCGCCACCTCCAGCGGCCGGGAGGCCTCCACGCGCATGGGAATCGCCAGCCGCCGCGACAGCCGGGGCTGCGTCAGCTCACCGCCCTTGTCGCTCTGGAGCGTCAACGTCAGCCACACGCGCGAGCTCTCCACCGCCGCGACCTCCAGCGTCAACTGGCCCGCCGCGGCCGAGCCACCCTGCGCGTCGCGCGGCGGCGTGCGAATCGCGGAGAACGAATAGACGACCTGGTCGCCCACCCGGGCGCGGTGCCAGGCAGAGGTCCCCTTCGTCGAGGCAGGAGCCTCGGGCGCGGCGGTGCCCGTGGGCGTGTCCGTGGCGCTCCCGGACGTGCCGCCTTGCGTCACCGGCACACCATCAGTGGGGCCCGCGGCGCGGGGCTTCGTGCTCTCACAGCCGGAGCCGAGCGTCAGCGTCGCGCACAGGAGCGCGGAGCGGGACAGGAAGGAAGCGGAGGGCTTTCGCATTCGGGCGTCACCTCACGAGAAGGGCCTCGCGCGGCATTGCGCGACCCCAGGCGGGGCTTGATACACCGGGGGACAGGTCATCCCCAACTTCCTGGAGTTTCCTCGCTCATGCCCACACCTCTCTCCATCCGCCGGGTCGTCCTCTACAAGCATGGCGTCGGGTACTTCGAGCGCCGGGGGAGCGTGACGGGCAGCGACACCCTGCACCTGGACTTCAAGGCGCGGGACATGAACGACGTGCTCAAGTCGCTGACGGTGTTGGACCTGTCGGGCGGCTCGGTGTCGGCGGTGAGCTACGACTCGACGAAGCCGCTGGAGCAGCTGCTCGCGGAGGCCACCATCCGCATCCCGGAGGACGGCAGCCTCACGGCGCTGCTCGGGCAGATCAAGGGCGCGCGCGTGCGGGCGCGCGTGGGCGGCGGTCAGGTGGAGGGCGCCATCATCGGCCTGGAGTCGCTCGCGGTGGCCGCCGGTGAGACGAGCGTGGTGCGCCCCTTCCTGTCGCTGCTGGTGGGTGCGTCGCTGCGCACGTTCGACGTGCTCGACATCACCGAGCTGGAGTTCCTCGACGAGGCGGTGCGCAAGGATTTGGAGTTCTATCTGTCCACGGTGCTGTCCTCGTACAAGAAGGACAGCAAGCGCATGAGCATCCTCACCGCGGGCGAGGGTGAGCGCGAGGTGTTCGTCAGCTACGTGGTGGAAGCGCCGGTGTGGAAGACGAGCTACCGCATCCTCCTGGACGAGGGCGAGTCGCCGCTGCTCCAGGGCTGGGCGCTGGTGGACAACACGGGGGACGAGGACTGGGTGGACGTGGAGCTGGCGCTCGTCGCGGGCCTGCCGGTGTCGTTCGTGCACGACCTCTACAACCCCCGCTACATGAAGCGCCCCGTGGTGGAGGTGAGGACGGAGGCCGCCGCCGCGCCGGTGATTCCGGAGGAGAGCTACGCGAGCGCCCCGGCCGTGATGGATGAAGAGAGTGATGCCATGCCGATGATGGCCGAGCTGGCGCCCGCGCCGGCGATGGCGCCGGGCCGCTCCCGCTCGCTGATGCGAAGCAAGGGCGGAGCGACCTCCGGTGGTCCTGGTGGGCCTCGGCTGCGCGATGTGCTCGAGCAGCAGGGCTCGAAGGTGACGACGCTGACGAAGGACGTGGGGGACTTGTTCGAGTACGGCGTGGACCGGCCGGTGACGGTGCACCGCAACCAGAGCGCACTGGTGCCCATCCTGCACAAGCCGTTCGAGGGGCGTCGGGTGCTGCTCTACAACCGGGCCACGCGCGAGAAGAACCCGATGGCGTGCATCGAGCTGAAGAACACCACGGGCCTGACGCTGGAGGGCGGCCCGGTGACGGTGACGGAGGACGAGCGCTACGTGGGCGAGGCGATGCTCGACACGATGAAGCCGCAGGACACGCGCTTCGTGCCGTACGCGGTGGAGCTGGGCTGCGTCGTCACGGTGGAGGAGGGCGCCGAGGACGGGCCCGTCTTCCGCGTGGTGGTGAGCCACGGCAGCCTGATGGCGGAGTACCACAACGTGCGGCGCACGACGTACGTGGTGCGCAACAAGGCGCCCCGGCCGCAGGTGCTGTTCATCGAGCACCCGCGCATCGGCTGGGAGCTGGCCAAGGACATGCCCGCGCCCGAGGAGACGACGGACGGCTTCTGGCGCTTCAAGCGGACGCTGGCCGCGGGCGCGCAGGAGACGTTCGTGGTGTCCGAGCGCACCACGGGCCATCGGCACTACGCGCTGTCCTCGGTGGGCCCGGACGACGTGGCCTTCTTCCTGTCGCAGCGCTACGTGGACAAGGCGATGTCGGACGCGCTGCGGGAGGTGATTGCCATCCGCGAGCGCGTGGCCACGCTCACGCGCGACGAGCAGCAGCTCACCCAGGAGCGCGCGCAGCTCTTCAAGGACCAGGAGCGCATCCGCTCCAACATCGAGTCGCTCAAGAGCGGCGTGTCGCAGCGGGAGCTGGCCGAGCGCTTCGTGGCCAAGCTCAACGAGCAGGAGGACCGGCTGGAGGCCATCGCCCGCGAGCTGGAGCGGCTGGTGAAGGAGCGACAGGCGGCGCAGGAGGAGCTGCACCGCCGCGTCCAGTCGCTCAGCCTGGTGTCGAACCTCTAATCACGGCTCACGGGGTGGAGCGGTGGACTTCATCACCGCCCACCACGGTGAGGTGGACCTGGGCGCCGGGCAGCTCGGAGACGGGCGCGTCCACGGGGTCCACGGACAGGGCGACGAAGTCCGCGTCCATGCCGGGCTGCAGGCGGCCACGGCGCGCCTCGGCGAAGGAGGCGTAGGCGGCGCCCACGGTGAAGCCCTCCAGGGCCTCCTGTCCGCTGAGACGCTGGTCGGCGTACCAGCCGCCCTCGGGCGTGCCGCGCGCGTCCTGACGGGTGCGCGCGGCGTACAGGCCGGCGAGCACGTCGGGGCGCTCCACGGGGAAGTCGCTGCCCAGGGCGAGCACGGCGCCGGAGGACTTCAGGCGCTGCCATGCGTAGGCGCCGCGGATGCGCTCGGGGCCCACTCGCGCCTCGGCCCAGGGCATGTCGCTGGTGGCGTGCGTGGGCTGCACGCTGGCGATGAGGCCGATGCGGCCCAGGCGGGTGATGTCATCCAGGCCCATGATTTGCGCGTGCTCCACGCGGTGGCGGCCCGCTTGGGTGGACGTGGCCTGCATCGCGCGCGCGAGGGTGTCGAGGACCAGGGTGTTGGCGCGGTCGCCGATGGCGTGGGTGCAGACCTGGAAGCCGGCGCGCATGAAGTCGGTGACGCGCTTCTCGTACTCCTCGGGGGTGAGGAGCAAGAGGCCGCGGTGGCCGGGCTCGTCGCTGTAGTCCTGGTGCAGGGCGGCGCCACGGCTGCCGAGCGCTCCGTCCAGCACGAGCTTCACCGCGCGCAGGGTGAGGCGCTCGCCCTGGTAGGGGCCCATGCGCAGGAACTCGGCGCGCTCGGGGGCCTGGCCGTCGGCCATGGCGTAGACGCGCAGGGGCAGCTTGCCTTCCTTGTCCAGGCGCTGGAGCAGCTGGAAGGTGGCCAGGTCCATGCCGGCGTCGTGCACGCCGGTGAGGCCCACGCGGGCGGCGCGGTTGAGGGCGGCGGTGAGCTGCGCGGTGCGCTCGGCCTCGGTGAGGGGCGGCAGGACGGCGTGAATCAGGCCGATGGCGTTGTCGACGAGGATGCCGGTGGGCTCGCCGTTGGCGTCGCGGAGGATGCGGCCGCCGTTGGGGTCCTGGGTGGCGCGGGTGATGTTCGCGCGGCGCAGCGCCTCGCTGTTGACCCAGGCGGCGTGGCCGTCGATGCGCGTGAGGTACACGGGCGTGCGCGGGTGTTTGGCGTCGAGGTCCTGGCGGGTGGGGAAGGTCTTCTCGGGCCAGTCGTTCTGGTCCCAGCCTTGTCCGACGAGCCACTCGCCCTGGTAGGAGGTGCTTGGCGCGTTGGCGACGCGGGCGAGGGCCTCCTGCTTGGTGGTGGCGCCGAGCAGGGTGACGGTGGCCTCCCATTGACCGAGCGAGGACAGGTGTCCGTGCGAGTCGGTGAGGCCGGGGACGATGGTGGCGGAGCCCAGGTCGACGACGCGGGCGCCGGGACCGGCGGCGGCGAGGACCTCGTCACGGGTGCCGGTGGCGAGCACCTTGCCGTCGCGGACGGCGAGGGCCTCGACGATGGGGCGGCCCGGGTCGAGGGTGCGCACGCGCGCGGCTACGTAGACGGAGGTGCCCGCGGGGTCCGGGCGCGGAGTGTTCCGCGTGCAGCCGCCGAGGAGGGAGAGGAACAGTACGGCACCGAGGAGCCCGCCGATTCGTCGCAGCATCGTTTCGCGCACCTGTCTGGATGGAGGGCCGCCCCGAGCCTGGGGCGGGCGCGCGACACTCTGGCGCACCCGGTGGTCGGGGGCCAGTCTGCTCACGAAGACCGAGCGTTCGGCATGGGCGCTAGTTGTTCTGGAGCCAGTAGAGCTTGTCGCCGCTGGCCAGCGCCCTGGAGAGGAACTCCTGGAGCGACGCGGCCACCTGTCGGACCTGCGGATAGGTCTCGTGGTACGCGTCGAGCATTGGGTACGGCGCGGACTGGGACACATCCACGAGGATGAAGTCACTGTCCTGGCAGTCCACGAGCGTCCACCAACTGGCGGGGCCCATGCTGTCGTCGTCGACGTCGCGCATCCTCACGCGTGCGCGCGCAATCTCCGCGAGGGACTGGATGGAGTAGTTGGCATTGGGGAGCGGTCGGAACAGCTCCGCGCCATTGCAGCGCAGATAGAAGGCACGCAGCTCGGGGCCGAGTCGCCAACCGGCGCGTGCCTCGAACTCGGCGATGTCGCGCTCCGTGGCCGGCGGGTGCGGGTAGTGCTCACGCACCACGGTGTCGATGAGTTGGTCGAGCTTCGGGGGCATGGCTCAGTCGCTGTAGGGAAGGTCGGGCCCGATGGCGGACCATCGACCGCCGCGGGAGTAGCACTGAGGATAGGCGCTGGTGATGGTCTTGTGGACGTTGTCCGGCACGGGCATGACGTTGCGAGGGTCTGTGGGATGGCCTCCGTGGGCCAGGTCACGGATGTGATGCCCTGGCCAGTTGTGACCGGATGAAGTGACGGGCCACTCACCGAACTCAGTGGCCC
Source organism: Myxococcus sp. MISCRS1 (assembly GCF_026626605.1). Classification (NCBI taxonomy): domain Bacteria; kingdom Pseudomonadati; phylum Myxococcota; class Myxococcia; order Myxococcales; family Myxococcaceae; genus Myxococcus; species Myxococcus sp. MISCRS1. The sequence goes on along the minus strand of NZ_JAPNKB010000001.1, from coordinate 4,495,518 downwards.
ATGCGGCACGATACGCATCGCGCGCTGCGGCCCAGAGCTGGCGGCTGCTCTCCGGGTTGACGGTCGTGTAATCGCAGCAGCAATGCGTCAGCGCGTAGCGACTGCCAGCCTCAGCGGGGAGATACGCCCACCGGCCGGACCAGTCGCCCTTGAGGTCCGCGAGCCAGATGCAGCCAAGGAGCATGCGACCTTCGGCTGCGCATCGGCGCTCGCACTGGGCCATCCAGCGCGCATTGCACAGCCAGGGGCCGTAATAGATGGCGTAGCGCACGGTGCCGCCATCCGGAGTCGTCACCGGAGGCCCCTCCCATTTTGCGGACGCGGGAGGGCCGACAGCTCCTACTGTCGCGGAGCCGCACGCGGACGTCAGGCATACACCCAAGGCCAACAGGAGCGGCCGGATGGTCATGCAACGGATGCTATACGGGCTCTTGCCGAGCCGGTTGTTCTTGCACTCAGGATGAGTGAGTCCAGGACTCTTCGCCCGTTGATGAGTCATGGACGCAAGGCCTTCCGCATGAGTCCGCCCCATCTCTCGGACTGCTAGCTTGCGTCCTCATGGACACCGACACCCCCGCGCTCGCCTCGTTGTCCATTCCCCTGGCGTCGCTGCGCATGCAGGCCTTGGAGGCAGGGCCCGCGGACGGTCCGCTCATCCTCCTGCTGCACGGCTTCCCCGAGCTGTCGGAGAGCTGGCGTGACGTGCTGCCCGTGCTCGGCGCGGCGGGCTATCACGCCGTGGCCCCGGACCTGCGCGGCTATGGCGGCACGGACCGTCCCCGACAGGGCTACGACCTCGACACGCTCGCCGAGGACATCTACCAGCTCGCCCGCCACCTCCAGCCCGACCGCCCCATCCACCTCGTGGGCCACGACTGGGGCGGCGGCATCGCCTACCACCTGGCCGCCACCCGACCGGACATCGTCGCCACCCTCACCGTCGTCAACTGCCCCCACCCCTCCGTCCTGCTGCGCCGCATCTGGCGCCCCGCCCAGCTGCGCCGCTCCTGGTACATGTTCTTCTTCCAGCTCCCCTGGCTCCCCGAGCGCGCCCTCTCCGCGAACAACGGCGCCCGCGTCCCGGGCCTCATCCGCGCGGGCATGGCCCGGAGCTCCCAGGTCAGCGACGCGCGCCTCGCCCCCTACGCCCAGAACCTCTCCCACCCGGACGCCGCCCGCGCCGCCGTGGATTACTACCGCCAGTCCTTCCGAGACCTCCTCACCCCCAACGGCGCCCGCCGCCTCCTCCAGGACTACCCCCTCATCCGCGCCCCCTTCCGCCTGGTCTGGGCCGAGGAGGACCGCGCCCTGGGCCGCGAGCTCACCCACGACCTGGAGCCCTGGTTCGAGCTGCCTCCCCAGGTGCGCTTCCTCCCAGGCGTGGGCCACTTCGCTCCCCTGGAGGCGCCCGCCCTGGTTTCCGCGCAGATCCTCGAACACGTGGGCACACACCCGCCCCAGCCCACACGCCGAGCGTAGACCGCCGCGATGAGATGGTTGTCCCCGGCAACCTTCCCCCCGGGGACTTGGCGACGGGGCAGCGGTGAGGGATGTTCCGGCCGTCTCACATTCCCTGGAGTCAAGCGCATGAACCCGTCCCAGTCCCGCCTCGGGGCGTTGTCGTTGCTCGTCGTCGCCGCCCTCTGTCTGACGTCCGCCACCGGCTGCGCCGGCCGCCGCCGCGAGGCCTTCCTCAACGACAAGGCGCGTGCCCACGTCTACCGCAAGCCCGCCGCCGAGGTCTGGCCGCAGGCGCTGGCCCTCCTCAAGGAGAAGGGCTACTCGATGCGCGCGGGCAAGGACGGCTTCGAGGCGTCCACCGAGTGGCTCATGCACGGCGCCCCCTCGTCGCTGGGCACCACCCAGGTGCGCTACCTGGTGAAGGCCGTCGAGCGCGGCCCCGGCCAGTGCGCCATCGAGTACTACAAGCAGCTGTCCACCGAGTCCCGCGGCGCCCAGAGCGGCGGCCGTCAGCAGTCGGAGTTCAACGACCCGGCTCCCCGCGCGGACGGCACCACCTTCAACCGCGACCCGGAGATGGAGTGGGAGCTCCTGCAGAAGGTGGACGCCGAGTCGGCCACCGCCCTGCGCGCCGAGGCGGAGAAGATCCAGTAACGAAGCCCGGCGTCCCCGAGGAGCCGCCGCGCGTCAGTCGCGCAGCGGCAGCTCCAGGGTGAAGCCGTCGTACGCCACCTCACAGGGCCCCTTGTACTCCTCGCGCGCCTGCGCGAGCAGCTTCGCGGGGTCCGTGTCGTGGCGGCTGGACAGGTGGGTGAGCACCAGCCGGCGCGCTCCCGCCTCCCTCGCCACCCGCGCCGCCTCGCGCGCCGTGGAGTGATGCGTCTCCAGCGCCCGCGCCTGCTCGTCATCGGAGAAGGTGGACTCGTGGATGAGCAGGTCCGCGTCCTGGGCCGCCTTCACCACCGCGGCGCACGGCCGCGTGTCCCCGGAGATGACCAGCTTGCGCCCCGGCCGAGGCGCGCCCAGCACGTCCTCGGGCTTCACCACGCGCCCGTCCTCCAGCGTGACGCTCTCGCCCTTCTGCAGCTTGCCGAAGCTGGGCCCCGGCGGCACGCCCAGCTCGCGCGCCTTCTCCAGGTTGAAGCGCCCCGGCCGCTCGTCCTCCACCAGCGCGTACGCCAGCGCGTTGATGCGGTGGTCCACGCCGATGGCGTGCAGCGCGTACCCGTTGCGCCGCACCACGTCGCCGTCCTTCACCTCGTGGATTTCGACGGGGAAGGACATGGCCTCCACGCCCAGGTGCACCGCCTGGTGCAACAGGCGCCGGGCCGGTGGCGGGCCGTACAGGTGGATGGCGTGCTCGCGCCCCATCATCCCCAGCGTGCGCAAGAAGCCGATGATTCCCAGGTAGTGGTCGGCGTGGAAGTGCGTGAAGAAGACCGCGTCCACCGTGAAGCCGGTGCCGAAGCGCACCATCTGCCGCTGGCTGCCCTCTCCGCAGTCGAACAGCAGCAGGTCCGTGTCCGCCTTCACCGCGAGGCCCGACAGGTTGCGGTGCAGGGTGGGCTGGGCGGCGGAGGTGCCGAGGAAGGTGAGCCTGAGGAGGGACATGCCGGCACTTCCCACGCGAAGAGTGTCTCCCGCGCCCGGACCGCCAGGGCGCGAGGCGCCATTTAGCAGGCTTTGGACCCGCCCGTGCTATGTGAGCCGCCCCCCGGACACCGCCATGCCCGAATCCCTGACGTTCGCCCCCACCTCGGACCCCCGCCGCGTGCGCGCCCCGGATGGCCGCGTGCTCTCCGTGCCGGAGGGCTGGGTCCTGCTGCCTCCCGGTGACGCCGGGCTCACCCGCCGCGTGAAGGCCGCGGGCCCCACCTGGACGGTGGTGGAGAAGGTGGGCCGCAAGCTCTTCTCCCGGGGTGTGTGGGCCCCCGAGCCGCACATCCTCCAGGCCAAGGCCGCGCTGGACGCCGAGCGCGCCACCCCCGCCTACGCCAGGAAGCTGGCCGCCGGCCGCGACCGCCGCGCCCGCGAGCAGGAGCAGTACGAGGTCGACTTCGCCAACAGCGTCCTGCGCTTCCTCGCCTTCTCCCCCGCGTGGCTTGCCCACGCCAAGAAGCTGGCCGTGCTCGTCTCCGCGCACGCCACCCCCGTGGGCAGCGGCACCGTGGCCCGCACGGAGCGCATCCCCGTGGAGCGCCGCGCCGAGGCGGCCGTCATCGCCTGGATGCGCCACCAGACGACCCAGTACGACGACATGAGCATCGCCCGCGTGAAGGGCGCCCGGCGCGAGGTGCGCCGCGAGCTGGCGGAAATCTCCCGCGCCGTGCTGGACCTGCACCGCCGCGACGTGCCCCACGGCCCCGCCGCGTGTCCGCTGTGCACCGCCCTGTCGCGTGTGGGAGCGGGTACTCCCCAGCCGTGAGCCCGGCCTCGCAGGTGGACTGACGGTGGGGTTTCTGACCCGCCGTTCACTCACCTTGCGTCATTACTGACTGGCGGGTTAGTAACGGGTCCGTCATGCCGAGACCCGCGGACCCCCATGCCAGGGAAGCCCTGATGACCGCCGCCCGCGCGGAGTTCGCCCGCAAGGGGCTGCGCGGGGCGCGCATCGAGGACATCACCGCCGCGTGTGGCCTCTCCAAGGGCGCCTTCTATCTGCACTTCGAGTCGAAGGAGGCGCTGTTCGCCCAGGTGCTGACGTCGTTCGAGACGCGGCTCAACGCGATGAACGCGCGGCGGATGGAGGCGATGGAGCGCCACCTGCGCGAGCACGGGCTGCCGGGCCCCCGGGACAGGCTGGAGCGCACCGAGCGCTACCAGTGCTTCTTCCAGACCGAAATCGACTTCGACCTGGAGTCGCTCGAGCTGATGTGGGCGCACCGGGACATCGTCGCGGTGCTCGTCAACGGCAGCCAGGGCACGCCCTTCGAGTCGCTCTTGTGGCGCATGACGGACGCGCAGGTGGAGCGCGTGGCGAGCGACTTCCGGCGGCTTCAAGCGGCGGGCGCGGTGGACCAGGAGATGGACGCGCGGCTGTTCGCCTCGTTCATCGTCGGCGCGTTCGTGCTGCTCGCGCAGCGCATGGTGCACTTGCAGGAGAAGCCGGACCTGACGGCCTGGGCCCACACGCTCCAGCGCCTGTGTGAAGGCGGCACGGTGCCGCGCTTCGAGACGCCCGCTCCCGCCCGGACTCCGGCGCGCGCGCAGCGGCCCAAGACTTCCACGCGACGGGCACCCGCCCGCGCGAAGACCCGTCACACCCCGAGGAAACGTCCGTGAACCTCCCCAGCAACCCCCGCGCCCCCAGGGCGCTCGCCATGGCGGGGCTCGTCGCCGCGACGCTGTCCGTGTCCGCCTGCTCCCGCGCGGATGCGTCCTCCACGCCCGCCGCCGGAGCGAAGACGGAGGCCGCGCCGCCCTCCGTGAAGCTGGTGTCCGCGCGCACGGTGAAGGCCGCGCCGCGCGAGGAGGTGACGGGCACGCTGTTCCCCGCGCAGATGCTCCAGGTGGGCTTCGAGGTGGGCGGGCGGCTGGCCGCGGTGAAGGTGGGCAAGGGGACGGTGGTGAAGAAGGGGGACGTGCTGGGGCAATTGGACGTGGAGATTGCCGACGCGCAGGTGGCGCAGGCGGAGGCCGCGGTGGCGGCGGCGCAGGCCGGGGCGGACATGGCCGCGGACGTGGCCGCGCGCAACCAGACGCTGCAGAAGGAGGGCGGGGTGAGTGATTTGCAGAACCGCTCCACCGCGGCGCAGGCGGCGCAGGCCCAGGCGCAGCTGCTCGCGGCCAAGGCGCAGCTGGCGCAGGCGCGGGCGGCCCGGCGGCGGCACGACTTGAAGGCGCCCTTCGAGGGGACGCTCATCGACGCGCCGGAGCAGACGGGCGCCACGGTGGGGCCGGGCACGCCGCTGTTCAACCTGGAGCGGCTGGACACGCTCCTGCTCAAGACGACGGTGGCGGAGTCGCTGCGCGCCCGGCTCAAGCCCGGCCAGAAGGTGCGGGTGGAGTCCATCGCCGGCGGCGCCTTCACCGAGGACGCGGTGGTGCGCACCATCCTGCCCTCCGCGGACCCGGCCACGCGTCGGGTGCCGGTGGAGCTGGCGGTGCCCAACGCGGACGGCCGCTTCGTGGCGCACACGCTGGCGCGCGCGGTGCTCCAACTGGGGGATGACCAGGACGCGCGGGTGGTGCCGGGCTCGGCGCTGTCCTCGGCGAACGGGGACCACGTGCTCATCGTCGGCTCGGGCGGCGAGGTGAAGCGGGTGGACGTGCAGGTGCTGGAGCGGCGCGAGCGCGAGGTGGTGGTGCTGGCGCGCTCCGAGTTCGAGTCGGTCATCGACCACCCCACGCCGAGCCTGTCGCAGGGCTCGCGCGTCACCGTGAAGTAGAGGGACGCCGCCATGCTCCTGAGCGACGTCTCCATCCGTCGGCCCGTCTTCACCACGATGCTGTCGCTGTGCCTCGTCGTCCTCGGCCTGATGGGCCTGGGGCGGCTGGGCACGGACCTGTATCCGGACGTGGCCTTCCCCGTCGTGGTCGTCAGCACCGTCTACAAGGGCGCGGGTCCGGGCGAAATCGAGACCCAGGTCGTCAAGCCCATCGAGGATGCCGTCGCGGGCATCAGCGGCGTGGACAAGATCCACTCCTGGAGCCGCGAGAACCTGAGCACGGTGGTGGTGCAGTTCAAGCTGTCCACCAACATCGACCGCGCGGTGCAGGAGGTGCGCGACAAGGTGGCGGGCATCGCCAACAAGCTGCCTCAGACGGCGGACGCGCCGGTGGTGGGCCGGGTGGACCTGTCGGCCACGCCCATCCTCACGTACGCGGTGTCCGCGGACCTGCGCTCCCAGGATTTGCGCCGGCTCATCGATGACCGCATCAAGCCCGCGCTCGCGCAGCTGGAGGGCGTGGCGGAGGTGCGAATCACGGGCGGCGACACGCGCGAGATTCAAATCGACCTGGACCTGGACAAGGCGCGCTCGGCGGGCGTGTCCCCGCTGGAGATCGCGCAGCGGGTGGGGGCGGAGAACCTGGACCTGCCGGCGGGCCGGCTGCAGCTGGGCTCGAGCGAGCTGACGGTGCGCTCGCTGGGGCAGTTCAAGGACGTGGAGGAGATCCGCCGGTTGCCGGTGGCGCGCAGCCGCACGGGCGCGCAGGTGCGGCTGGAGGAGATTGCGACGGTGACGGACGGGGTGGCGGAGCGGCGCACGGTGGCGCGGCTCAACGGGCAGGACGCCGTCATCCTGGACGTGGTGAAGCAGCCGGGCTCCAACACCATGGCGGTGAGCGACAACGTCAAGCGCGTGCTCAAGGACATGGGGCCGGAGGTGGGGCAGGGCTTCACGGCGCGGCTGCTCATCGACCAGTCGGACCTCATCAAGGAGAACGCGCACGAGGTGTGGGTGGCGCTCATCTTCGGCGGCGCGATGGCGGTGCTCATCATCCTGCTGTTCCTGCTGGATGGTCGCGGCACGTTCATCTCCGCGCTGGCGCTGCCCACGTCGGTGCTGGGGACGTTCTTCGCGATGTACCTCTTGGACTACACGCTCAACCAGATGACGCTCCTGGGGTTGTCGCTGGCCATCGGTCTGCTCATCGACGACGCGGTGGTGGTGCGCGAGGCGATCACCCACCGGCTGGAGAAGGGCGAGGACCCGATGAGCGCGGCGGCGAACGGCACGCGCGACGTCGGCCTCGCGGTGCTGGCGACGACGCTGTCGCTGGTGGCGGTGTTCGTGCCGGTGGCGTTCATGCCGGGCATCGTCGGTCAGTTCTTCAAGCAGTTCGGCATCACGATTTCGGTCGCCGTGCTCATCTCGCTGTTCATCTCCTTCACGCTGGACCCGATGCTGTCGGCGCGGCTCGCCAAGCAGCGCAGGCCGGGCGAGGTGCACCAGGACAACGCGGTGGCGGCGTGGCTGCGCGCCTTCCTGGACGGCACGGAGCGCGTGTACGAGCGCATCCTGCGCTGGGTGCTCGCGCACAAGTGGCTGACGACGGGCATCACCGTGGTGGTGCTGGTGGTGTCGTTCGGCGCGTCGAGCCGGCTGGGGTTGGAGTTCCTGTCGGCGGAGGACCGCTCGCAGTTCATGGTGGATTTGCAGCTGCCGGACTCGGCGAGCATCGCGGAGACGGAGTCGCGCACGGGGGAGGCGGAGGAGTTGCTGCGCAAGCTGCCGGAGGTGACGGCGGTCTACTCGGTGGTGGGCACCAACGGCGACGTGAACAAGGCTCGGCTGCGCGTGCTGACGGTGGGCAAGGGCGAGCGCACCAAGGGCATCCCGCAGTTGAAGGAGGAGGCGCGCGAGCTGCTCACGGGGCTGGTGGCCACGCGGGTGAACCTGAGCGACCCGCCCATCCTCGAGGGCATGGGGGGGGACTTCTATCCCATCATGGTGCGGGTGACGGGGCCGGACCTGGCGCGGGTGCAGGTGGAGGCGGAGCGAATCGCCGACATCCTGCGCAAGCTGGAGGGGACGGCGGACGTGCGGGTGGAGGCGAATCCGCCCAAGCCGGAGCTCCAGGTGCACATCGACCGGGCGCGGGCGAGCGACGCGGACATCAACGCTGCGGGGCTGGCGACGCAGCTGCGGCTGGCGATTGGCGGCGACGTGGTGGCGAAGCTGCGCGAGGGCACGACGGAGACGGACATCCGGGTGCGGCTGGCGGAGAAGGACCGGAGCACGCCGGAGCGGGTGCGGCAGCTGGAGGTGTTCACGCCCCGGGGTCTGAGGCCGGTGACGGACGTGGCGAGCGTGGAGCTGCGGGATGGGCCGAGCGTCATCGAGCACGAGAACCGCGAGCGGCAGATTGCCGTGTTCTCACAGCTGGGCAAGGGCGCGGCGCTGGGCAACATCGCGGCGAAGCTGAAGGAGCAGGTGGCGCTGGCGCCGCTGCCGCCGGGGTACACGATTGTCTACGACGGCCAGATGAAGAGCATGGATGAGCAGAACGAGGCGTTCGGCACGGCCTTCATGCTGGCGTTCGTGTTCATCTACATGGTGCTGGCGAGCCAGTTCGAGTCCTTCAAGCACCCGTTCACCATCATGGCGTCCTTGCCGCTGGCGCTGGTGGGCGCGTTGTTGGGATTGGTGCTGACGGGCTACCACCTGTCGATGGGCGCGATGATTGGCATCATCCTGTTGATGGGATTGGTGACGAAGAACGCGATTCTGCTCATCGACGGAGCGTTGCAGCACCTGCGCGAGGGTGACTCGGTGGACGAGGCGCTGATGAAGGCGGGGCCTCGCCGGTTGCGTCCGATCCTGATGACGAGCGCGGCGATGGCGATTGCCATGGTGCCGACGGCGGTGGGCACGGGGACGGGCTCGGAGTTCCGGGCGCCCATGGCCATCTCGGTGATTGGCGGCGTCATCACATCCACGTTCCTGACGCTGCTGGTGGTGCCGGTGGTGTTCGCGGCGATGGAGCGGGTGGGGCGCTGGGGTCGCAAGAAGACGCCCGCGGCCGGGCCCGCCGTGAAGCCGGTGGAGTCCGGGCCCAGTCAGGCCGCGTGACACCGTCTGCATGAAACACGGGGCCCGAGGCGGTTGGCTCGGGCCCTGTTCATTTGTCGAGTCCGCCGGAGCCGTGGGCCTCGGCGATGGCGGTGGAGTCGGGGAACAGGGCGCGCGCGCGGGTGGCGAGTCGCGCGGCCTCCTCGGTCTTTCCCTGCTCCACGAGGGATTCGATGAGGCCGGCCCAGGACTCCTCGAGCGTGCTCAACGCCCTGGTGGAGGCCTCCTGGTAGAGGGCCTCTGCTTGCTGGGGCGAATCGCGGACGACGCTCTGGAAGCGGGCCATGCCGATGAGCGCCTCGGGACTCCGGTCGGAGGACTCCAGGGCTTCGTTCAGGATGTGCTCGACGGAGGCGAAGAAGGCCTCGGGGTCCTCGGTGGGCTCGGGCTTGCCCCAGAGGAGCGCCCGGCTGGAGAAGAGCAGCCCTGGTACGTGGGTAGGGCAGCTCGTTCGCAGACGTTCGAGCAGTCGGAGCTGCTCGGGACTTCCCCAGTCCAGGCGCTTGGCTTCGGTCAGCAGTCGCAGCAGGTCGTGCGGGCTCGGGTGCATGGGGCTCACTGCTTCTGAAGGAGTCGCGAGTTGTCCTTCGCCACATCTTTGAGGAGCTTGAGCGCCGTCTGCAGCTCCTTCTTCGTCGCGAGGGTGAAGTTCTCCGCGTCGTACATCTTCTGGATATCGTGCCGGGTGAAGTCCTTGAGCCTGGCGGGGAAGTTCGGCACGCGCTGGAGCCGGGCGGGAATCTCTCCGAGCTTCATCGAGAGGTCCGCGATGTGACGGCGAAAGGCCGTCGCGGCGGAGGACTCGATGAGTCCGGAGGCTGCTGACTCGGACACCAGCGCTTCGGCTTCCGCGAACCGTCCCTCTGAAATCAGGTGGGTGATGCGTGCTTCAGCGCTGTTCCGTCCGAAGCCACCGCCACTCCCCTCATCGACATGGGCGCAGGCGAAAAGGCCGCAGACGAAGAGGACCAGGATGTATCGCCCGACTCCCGAGCCAGTCCTTCGTTCCATCTGGTGAAGGTTACCGGCGCGCGAGGATGCGCACCCACGCATCGGTGGCGCGCTGTCGGCTCCTGGGCGATATGCGGCCTACCCGCCCGTGTACACGGGCGTCATCGTGTCGAGGATGGCGCGCATGAGCGCCTGGCCGTCCGGCGTGTCCGGGCACAGTCCTCCCCAGACCAGCGTGAGGCGCTCGGCGACGGGGCGGAAGTACATGCGCCCTCGCATCCTCACCGGCTCGTAGCTCTCCCGGCCACCGGCGAGGTAGTCCTCCTCCGGCACGCCGAACACCGCGTAGTAGCTCAGGTCCGGCGCCTGCGCGTCCTCGGTGCGATGCAACCCGCTGGGGATGAGACAGGCCACGTCCGCGCTGTGCCACGCGCCCTGCCGCCCCGTCGTCACCTCCAGCGGCTCGAAACACATCCGCGACGCCGGGCACCCCAGCTCCCCCGCCGTCAGGAAGTTGTAGTCCAGCCGCGGAATCTCCAGCATCTCCTCCACGTCCACCCGTCCATCGCTCCGGAAACCCCAGGGGTTGCCGTCCCGCTTGTACGAGCGCACGCCATAGGCGCCGTAGAACACGTTGTACCAGGGGCTGTGCGGATTGAAGTAGTCCGAGCACCCCACGTCGTCCGGGAAGTCCGCGATGGTGAAGGCCACCAGCAAGTCGAACAGCCGCTTGTTCTCGAACGCGAGGAACGGCTCGTGCGCCACCGCCCCGATGGAGCCCCGGACCGCCGGCACCGGCGTCACCCACCCCAGCTCCTCCAGGAAGTTCGTCTTGCCCGGAAGCGGCGTCGCGTTCATGGCCATCACGGCCAGCTCTCGTTGGAGACCCATGGTGTTTTCGTTCCCCGCTGCAACGACAGATGGGTCCAGAGTACACTGGTGAACATGCCGGAGAAGCTCGTCTTCGAGCACACCTTCGAAGGGCTCTTCGTGAGGGGACTCGCGGGGCGCGTCACGCCCGTCCTGCGAGACCGCCTGCACGAGGTCGGCCTGGACCTGAAGAAGAAGCTCCGGCCCGCCTACGACTTCGACATCTGGTGCTCCGCCGTCCGCGTCGCCGCCCAGGAGCTGCACCCCGACGTGCCCCCCGAGGAGGGCTATGCCCTGCTGGGTGAGCGCATGGTGGATGGCTACCGCGAGACGGCGATGGGGCGCGCCCTCTTCAGCGTCATCCAGCTTCTGGGCCCTCGACGCGGCGTGGGCCGCGCCCAGCAGATGTTCCGCTCCGGCAACAACTACACCGAGGCCCGCATCGAGGATGTCTCTTCCAACGAGGTGGACCTCTGGATGAACGAGGCCGGCCCCATCCGCTACTTCACCCAGGGCGCCCTGCGCGCGGGCCTGCGCGCCACCGGCGCCGTGCAGCCGCTCGTCACCGTGGCGGGCTTCACCTCCGCCGACGTCACCTACCGCTGCACGTGGCGCAATGGAGTCTCCTGAGCCCTCCCTGCCGGGCCTGCTCGCCGTGGACCTGGGCCTGCGCTCGGGGCTCGCCCTGTACGGACCGGATGGGCGGCTGCGGACGTACCGCTCGCAGAACTTCGGCAGCCAGTCGCGGCTGAAGCGCGCGGTGCCCTCGGTCCTCGCGGGCTCGGGCGAGCTGGCCTGGCTCGTCCTCGAGGGCGGCGGGCCCGTGGCGGACGTCTGGGAGCGCGAGTCCGCACGGCGCGCGCTGCCCGTGCTGCGCGTCTCCGCCGAGGACTGGCGCGAGCGGCTCCTGTACGCGCGTGAGCAGCGCAGTGGCGGACAGGCGAAGGACGCGGCGGACGGACTGGCGCGCAGGGTCATCGCGTGGTCCGGCGCCCCGAAGCCGACCTCGCTGCGCCACGACGCCGCGGAGGCCATCCTGTTGGGCCTGTGGGGCGTGCTGGAGGTGGGCTGGCTCGCGCAGGTGCCGCCCGAGGTCCGCGCCCGGTAGGGGCCCTTGCCGCGTCCCTGCTATGACGGGGGCTCGGGTTGCGCCGGAAGGAGGCCACGGTGAAGCGGTGGGTGGATGCGCTCGCGCGCACGGGGTACCGGGGCGCGTACACGCTGGCGCGGCTGTACTGGCTCGTGCGTCACCCCAGGACGCAGGGCGTCTTCGTCGGCGTGTGGCACGCCGGCCGGGTGCTGCTCCTCCAGAACTCCTACAAGCACCCGCTCAGCATGCCCGGCGGGGGCATGGACGGGGGCGAGTCCCCCGAGCAGGCCGGCGCCCGCGAGCTGCACGAGGAGGTCGGCCTGCGCGTGGACGTGTCCTCCCTGCGCCCCGTCTTCGAGACCGTGGGCACCTCCGAGAACAAGGAGGACCACGTCCGCTTCCTCGAGCTCGACGTGGACCACGAGCCCACGCTCACCATCGATGACCGCGAGGTCACCTGGGCGGCGTTCATCGACCTGGACACCGCCCTGCGCCTGCCCGTCTCGCCCCTGGTCCGTGCCTACCTGGAGCACGCGCGCTCACGCCGCTGACCCCCGGCAATCCCACGCGGGCAGACGATGGGCCCACGGGGCCATGCCCGCTCCCGCCGCGTCACCTCCGCGGCCGTGTCTCGAGACATGGCACCGCCAGGCCGGGGTGAGCCGGCGTCCTCGAGACAGTGATTGCCAGGGTGAGACATCCCGTGCGGGCGCGACAGTGACGTCGGGGAGGGGGCCCGCGCGGGGAGATGAGACTGTCGTCAGCGGGCGTGGGCGACCGCGGGCTCGTTCACCAGGAAGTGCTGGGTGCGGGCCTTGGCGAGCTGCTTGTCGGCTTCCTCGATGGACACACAATTCACGGTGATGTCGCCGTTCTCCGTCACCGTCTCGGAGGCCACGCGCGCCGTCTGGAGCCGGGCGATGACCGAGTCCGACACATGCACGCACACCAGGCAGCCCCGCTCGCGTCCGTACTGGACGACCTCGCCGAAGATGGCCGCCGACTCCGGCTCCAGCGCCTTCAAGCCCCGCATATCCGCCAGCACCAGGTGCCGGCCTTTCGCATACGTATCCGTCGCGGTCCGGTAGGCCGCGGCGAAATCCTTCATCTCATTGGGTCGGACAAAGCCCTTCAACCGCACCGTGACGGTGCGGCGGTTCGTATCGTTGGAGACCTCGAACATGGAGCCCTCCCTCCTGGGGAGGACAAACAATAACAAACATCCGGGCCACTCCGAAACCACCCCCGGACAGTCTGTCCGCCCTGGAATAGTCGAAAGGAATTGTGTCACGACAGACCCGGGACGATGGAACATTGCCACCAGCGCGCATCCCCATCTCACGCCAGCGCAATCCTCCGCGCCCAACGTGAGGTCGAGTCACATCCGACTCAGGCGCGCTGACTGCTCTCACCGGTGACGACCGCCGAGCCGATGAGGTGCGCCAGCCGCAGCGCCTCCGGCACGTGGCCCCTGTCCGTCACGCGCCGGAGCGCCTCCGCCACGTCGTCGGGCCCGGCGCCCTGCACCTGGAAGGTGAAGCCCGCAAGCTGGTGGATGGGCCCCGCACGGCGGAGCGTGGCCCAGCGCTCGTCCGCGCGCGGCAGCCGCCTCAACGCGCGCTCCACCGCGTCCAGGTCCGGCGGCCTGCGCATCACCGCCACGCACGGCTTGCCCAGGCGCGCCGCGAGCGCGGGCAGGTCCACCACGTTGAAGCCGCCGAACGCGATGCCATCCAGCAACACCAGATGCACCTGCGGCAGGAACTTGCCGCCCTCCAGCAGCCGGCACACCTCGTGCGTGCCGTTCCAGCCGTCCCTGCGCACGCGCCCCCAGACGAGCCCCTCGAAGCGCGTGCCCGCGCAGACCACGCCCGCCAGGGGCACGGAGACTCCCGCGCGGCGGGGGAAGGGCCCATCGTCGAAGCCGATGACTCGGGGGAAGCGGGGCAGGCGCATGGGCGGCCCAGCCTCGCAAAGCCCGCGCCCCGACGGAAAGGAAGAAGCCCGACCCCGCGCGACGCGGAGACGGGCTTCAGGCACGTCCAGGACTGGAAGAAGGCTCAGCCCGCGCGAACGTTCTGCGCCTGGAGGCCCTTGGGGCCGCGGCCGACCTCGAACTCCACCTTCTGGCCTTCCTGCAGCGTCCGGAAGCCATCCATGTTGATGGCCGTGTGGTGGACGAACACGTCCTCACCACCACCGTCCTGCACGATGAAACCAAAGCCCTTCGCATCGTTGAACCACTTCACGGTACCAGTTGCCATGAATCGCGTTCTCTCGGGTGGTGCGGCGCGCCGCGGTTATCGGCCTCTGAGAATGTAGAGACCGTAAGTCGGACATAGTCTGCCTGGGGCGGCCGGTTGAGTGGAAGCCCCCTCGGCCGCTTGCCGTGCGGGAGGGGTGAGGAGTGGTGGCCGGGATTCCTACTTCCGCGGGCATGCGGGGAGGGGCGCTGGCGGCGGGCGTGCCTACCGTCAGGGGGAGCCCTTGGCACCGCCCCGGAAAGGAGCCCCGTGATGAGCCTGTCCGTCCTGCCGCCCCCTCCCACCGCCCCCCGGGCGGAGAGCGCCCCCCGCCGGGTGGCGCGCCACCTGGTGGATACCAGCGCCCGGGCGGGCATCCTCTCCCGGCCGCTCCTGGAGCGCTTCCCGCTGCGCCGCTGGGTGCCCTCGGAGGTCCACACGCTGCTGGACTACCGCGCCGGGGTGGCCGCGGTGGTGGCGGGGCACCTGTCCGAGGATGGGACAGCGCGTCGAGCGGGCTGGGCCCTGGGCGCGTCGCTCGTTGGCATCACGCTGCTCACCGACGCGCGGCTGAGCGTCTCGAAGCTCATCCCCATCGAGGTGCATGAGCTGTTCGACTACGTCCACGGCGCGGCGGCGGTGCTGGCGCCCTTCGCGCTGGGCTATGCGAAGAGGCACCCCCTCACCGCCGCGGCGCACGTGCTGCTGGGCCTGTCGTCGCTGGCGGTGGCGCTGGTGACGGACTACCGCTGCCAGACGGGCATGCACCTGGGCGGCGAGCACCTGACGGACCCCGAGGGCATTGGCGCCTGAGAACGCGAAGCGGCGGGGCCCTGGGACAGGCACCCCGCCGCTGTTGAATCACGCAGGGGAGGCGGCGCTCAGGCCGTCTTCACCGCGGCCTGGGGCTTGGACTCGGGCGCGCTGGCGCCGGCGACGCTCTGGATGCGCATGCCGTAGAAGCTGCGGTAGACGAACACCGTCGAGAGCACGAAGAACACCACCGAGAGGATGCGGGTGAGCTGGCCCTGGCCCGAGGCCTCCAGCTCCACCGCCAGCTCCACGGCGAGCAGGCCGAAGAGGGTGGTGAACTTGATGACCGGGTTGAGCGCCACGGAGGACGTGTCCTTGAACGGGTCGCCCACGGTGTCGCCGACGACGGTGGCCGCGTGCAGCTCCGTGCCCTTGGCCTTGAGCTCCACCTCCACCAGCTTCTTGGCGTTGTCCCAGGCGCCACCCGCGTTGGCCATGAAGACGGCCTGGTACAGGCCGAAGATGGCGATGGAGATGAGGTAGCCCACGAAGAAGTACGGCTCCAGGCAGGCGAAGGCGAGCGTGCTGAAGAAGACCGCCAGGAAGATGTTGATCATCCCCTTCTGCGCGTACTGCGTGCAGATTTCGACGACCTTCTTGGAGTCCGACACGCTGGCCTTCTCCACGCCCTCCAGCTTGATGTTGGCCTTGATGAACTCCACCGCGCGGTAGGCGCCCGTGGACACCGCCTGCATGGACGCGCCGGAGAACCAGTAGATGATGGCGCCGCCGGTGATGAGGCCCAACAGGAACGGGGCGTGCAGCAGGGACAGGTACTGGGCCTTCGCCGGGTCGAGCACGCCGTCCTTGATGCCGACGAGCAGCACGATGATGGAGAAGATCATCGTGGTGGCGCCCACCACGGCCGTGCCGATGAGCACCGGCTTCGCGGTGGCCTTGAAGGTGTTGCCCGCGCCGTCGTTCTCCTCGAGGTACTCCTTGCCCTTCTCGAAGTCGGGCGTGAAGCCGAAGTCGCGCTTCACCTCGTCCTTCACGTTGGGGACGTTCTCGATGAGCGACAGCTCGTAGACGCTCTGCGCGTTGTCCGTCACCGGGCCGTACGAGTCCACGGCGATGGTGACCGGGCCCATGCCCAGAAAGCCGAAGGCCACCAGGCCGAAGGCGAACACCGGCGCGGCAATCATGAGCTGGCCCACGCCCTCGCCCGCGACGCCCGAGCCGCTGAACCAGAACGCCAGGCCCATCAGCATGGCGATGACGAGCCCCATCCAGTACGCGGAGAAGTTGCCGGCGACCAGGCCCGAGATGACGTTGAGCGACGCGCCGCCCTCGCGGCTGGCCGTCACCACCTCGCGCACGTGGCGGCTCTCCGTGGAGGTGAAGACCTTGATGACCTCCGGGATGATGGCGCCCGCCAGCGTGCCGCAGGTGATGATGGCGGACAGCTTCCACCACAGCGACGGGTCGCCGTTGAGGTTGGGGATGAGCAGGTAGCTGACCAGGAACGTCAGCGCCACGGAGATGATGGACGTCACCCACACCAGCGCGGTGAGCGGGTGCTCGAAGTTCATGTGGTCCGCGTTCTTGTACTTGGCGGACTGGTACACGTTGTTGAGCGCGTAGGCGGCCAGCGACGCGAGCACCATCACGATGCGCATCATGAAGATCCAGACGAGCAGTTCCACCCGGAAGCCCTCGCCCACCGCCAGCAGGATGAAGGTGATGAGCGCCACGCCCGTCACGCCGTAGGTCTCGAAGCCGTCCGCGGACGGGCCCACGCTGTCACCCGCGTTGTCACCCGTGCAGTCCGCGATGACGCCCGGGTTGCGAGCGTCGTCCTCCTTGATGCGGAAGACGATCTTCATCAGGTCCGAGCCGATGTCGGCAATCTTGGTGAAGATGCCGCCCGCGATGCGCAGCGCGGACGCGCCCAGCGACTCGCCGATGGCGAAGCCGATGAAGCACGGGCCCGCGAAGTCCGCCGGGATGAACAGCAGGATGGCCAGCATCAGCAACAGCTCCGTGCTGATGAGCACCATGCCGATGGACATGCCCGCCTGCAGGGGGATGGCGTAGGTGGGGTAGGGCTTGCCGCGCAAGCTCGCGAAGGCGGTGCGGCTGTTGGCGAACGTGTTGACGCGGATGCCGAACCAGGCGACGCCGCACGAGCCGGCGATGCCCACGAGGCTCGCGACGAGGATGATGCCCACCCGGCCCGCGTCCATGTGACGCAAGAAGCCGAAGTAGCCCACCATCACCACCGCGATGAGCGCCCACAGCACGCCGATGAACTTCAGCTGCGTCATCAGGTACGTCTTGCACGTCTCGTAGATGAGCTCGGAGATCTCGAGCATGGCCCGGTGCACGGGCAGCTTCTTGAGGCTGGCGTACTGGAGGAAGCCGAAGACGAGCCCCAGCACGCTCACCGCGATGCCGGACAGCAGCAGTTGATGGCCATTGAGTCCGCCGCCCAGGAACGTCTTGGTGGCGAAGTCGGGGAGGACCAGGTCCGCCTCACTGGCGTGAGCGGACGTGGCGGCGAGGACCGACAGGAGCCCCAGGGCCCTGGCGACCACGCCGGTGACGCTCCGGGACGGAGCGTCCTTGCGTGAAACGGTGCTTGTCATGGGGGTGCAACTCCTCACAGAGACTCGGCCGGAAGCGCGACCCACAACGCCGCGCCCCGGGATGACAGGGAGTGGTGTCGAGGGGTTGGCCGTCTGCGAACGAAGTTGCCGCGCGCCGACGCTTCAGCACAGCCTCGCCCTTCAAGGCGCGCGAACGGCACGCGTCCGAAGGCGAGACGGCGAATACCATGGCCGCCCGTGGGAAGTCGAATCCGAGACAGGCTTCGATTGCCCGCAAGACAAATGATTGGGATGCCGCGTCTAAGTATTTCCCGCCATTTTTCGTGTCAGGGTTTCAGGCGGAAAAGAAAACCATCCTGCGGCTGCGGATAGGGCGTCCCTGGCGGAAGCTTTCGCCGCAGCGCGCCAGCCACCAATGTATGCCCTGTGACATCCACGGCCACGGTGCGGGCTGACGGCTGCTGGGGGCTTTCGAGCGTGCGGACCCAGAGCGCGTCGCCCTTCTCGGGCTGGAGCCGGGCGACGTAGAGGCCCGCGGGCGCGGCGGTGCGGGCCAGCTCCAGGGCGCCGTCGTGGGTGCCGGAGATGGTGAGCTGTCCGGCGTCATCCGTGGCGAGCGCGGTGGCGGTGGCGGCGAAGGAGCGCGCCCAGCGCTCCTGGCCGTCCGCGCTGAAGGCCGCGACGAAGCCGTGGTGGTTGCCCGCGTCGTGGGGCTGGCCCTGGAAGTAGAAGCGGCTGGAGAAGGCGCCCGCCACGTAGACGCGGTCGGGGCCCACGGCGAGCGCGTTCACCGCGCCGGTGGAGCCTCGGAAGTCGCGGCTCCACGCGTGGGCGCCCTCGGGCGTCAGCTTGAGGACGAAGGGCGTGCGCTGGCGCACCGTGAGGAACTGGCCGCCGCCGAAGCACACCGCGCCCGCGTAGGCCCCGCCCACGTAGATGCCGCCGAAGGCATCCACGCCCGCGGCGCGCGCGGTGACGAAGCCCTCCGCGCCCGCGGACCAGACGCGGCTCCAGCGCGTGCGGCCCATTGCGTCCAGGCGCAGGACGAAGGCGCCGCGCTCACCGTCCGGAGGCGAGCGCACGGCGTCGCCGAAGTCGTGCTCGCCGCTGAAGTCTCCCACCACCACCACGCCGCCCGCGTCGGAGGTGACGGCCTGGATGGTGAGCGCGCCCTCTCCCGTGAAGTCCTTCACGGCCTCGACGGAGCCCGTGGGCGACAGGCGCGCGATGAAGGGACCATCCGGCAGGCGCGTGCCCGAGAGCGTGGCGCCGGAGATGGCGCCGCCCAGCCACGGCCGTCCCTGGGTGTCGATGACGAGCCCGCCCACGCGCACGCGCGAGGTGCCCTCCTCCGGCACGACCCCGTGGGCCCAGCGCAGGGCCCCGTCCGGGGAGAAGCGCGCCACCAACAGATGAGGCTTTGATGCACTCCGGTTGAAAGGCAGAGGGCCGCCCCCCACGTCCATAGGCTCCCGGTATGTCGCCGCGACGAGGACGTCCCCGTCGGGAGCAATCACCGCGTGTGGCGCCTCGCTGTCCCCGTGCGCCAGCGGACGCGACCACGCCATGACCCCCTCGCCCTCGCCACCCCGCTCAGCCGTCCCCACCACCACCACCGGGCCTGGAGCACGTGGTGCTGCAATCGCCTGCTCCCCGCACGCCACGAGTGCAGGCGCCAGCAGACACACCACGCTCAACCACCGCCAACCCACCATCGCCCGCCCCAGCCTCTCCCGCCGCCCAACCCCCCGACGACCCTCTGCCCTTCAACCGTGGGGATGCTTCTGCAAGCAGGTTGCCAGCGGCGTCCCCGCAAGGGTTTTCCCTCGGAGGGGCCCGGGGACATGGGTCTGGAGGGCGGGGTGGATGTCCTGTCTCCTGAAAAAATCCCTGTCCACCAGCCAACGCGGGAGGAAAAACGACGCGGCCGGCAGGAAGGCAGACAGGCCTGTAGCACCCACGGGCAGGCGAGGTGGCGTGGTGTGGGGCCAGCAGCTGTCAGGTGTCTGACATTGCGGCCGCGCGCCACGAACGCGCCACGAAGCGGCTGTGAAGGCTGCCGCACGGAGGGTGTGACGCGGCGCTGGCCAAATCTTGACCAAGTTGAGTCAGCGCCTGTCTGGCCATTGAGGCACCTTGCTCCTCGTCGAAGCCCGGGCCTCCGGGTTCGACGGTCCTCTCCAGGCACGAGGTCTCACCGCTCCCGCGTCTTCGCGGGGAGAGGGCCGCGTCTTGCCGTCAATCCCCCGCGATACCTGAGGAGTCGTCCATGAACAGCATGAAGTGGGTGATGTCCGCCACGGTGGTGGCGATGTCGGTCGTCGGTTGCGGTGGTCAGTCGGTGGTGGGAGTGCAGCAGGCGGAGTCGAGCCGCGGGCAGGCGCTGGCGCAGGCCTTCTACGGCTCCGACACGCTGAAGGACACGTTCATCGCCGGGGCGCTGCAGGCGGGCTCCGGGCTGAGCGTGGAGGGCAAGGGCTCTGGCGTGGGCGAGGCGTGCATGCGCAACGGCGTGGGCTCCAGCGGCTTCTGCGGCGCGGGCCAGCAGACGCTGGCGCCCATGTCGCGTGACTTCGCCGCGCCGAAGACGGCGTCGGGGGCCACCTGTCTGGGGGGCACCGCCGCGGACGCGAAGGGCTGCTGCCCCGGCGAGCGCAGCAACACCATCGCGCTGGACGCGGTGAACGCGTTCGTGAAGACGAGCACGTACACGGCGCTGGCGAGCAACGGCCTCACCACGCAGGAGCTGCGCCGCATCTTCTTCGCCACCGACAACGCGAACGTGGCCATCCCCGGCGCGTGCCCCACGGACTGGAGCGCGTTCGGTCTGCCGTCGGCGCCCATCGTCAAGTACCGCCGCGACGACCTGTCCGGCACCACGGACACCTTCAAGTCGCTGCTCAAGGGCGGCGCGTTCTGCCCCGGCGTGACGGTCATCGTGGACGAGTCCGCCGCCAACCCCAGCCCCTGCACCGCGTCCGACAGCGCCACCGCCTGCATCGGCAGGCTGACGGAGGCCGGCGCCAACGCCATCGGCTACGCCGGTGACTCCGCGTCGCGTCCGGGCAACTCGAAGCTCAAGCTGAAGGCCGTCGCGCCCATCTCGCCCACGACGAGCGTCTACGTGGAGTCCAACGCCACCAACGTCCGCAAGCTGCTCCAGGCGGGCGCCACGGACATCTACCCGCTGTCCCGCCGGCTGTTCCTGAACGAGAACCGCAACACGGCCCGCTCGTTCGACGAGGCCACGCTGCACGAGTGGATCTACGACACGAACTCCGAGGACTTCGAGGCCATCCTGACCGAGCAGGGCTTCATCGCCTGCAGCGACCTGGGCGCGCTCGACTGCGGCGGCGACAAGGGCCGCGGCCAGGGCCTGTGCAACTAGTCATCGGCTGACCCGCTGGAGCGAGGGAGCGGGGGGGCTCCCTCGCTCCCCTTTTCCTTTCAACGTCTTCCCGCAACCGAAGTCCTGCTCCCATGCGCTCGAACCTTCATGTCGTGCTTCGCTCGTCGCTGCTCCTCGTCTCCACCTCGCTCGTGGGCGCGCCCGCCCTGGCGTCCGACCTCCAGGCCGCGCCGTGGGTCTGCCGGGATTCGCGGGGCGCGGTGGGGGACGTCTCGGAGATTTCCCTGTCCGCGGGCTCGGGCCCCCTGAGCATCACCGTGGGCCCGGACCTGGCGCTCTGGTTCACCCAGGCCGGCTCCAACAAGGTGGGGCGCGCCACCCGGAGCGGGGTGCTCACCGAGTTCCCGCTCCCCACGTCGGGCGCGGGCGTGCAACAGATTGCCGCGGGCTTCGACGGGCACCTGTGGTTCACGGAGCTGGCCGCCAACCAGGTGGGACGCATCTCCCGTGACGGGGTGGTGACGGAGTTCCCGCTGCCCAGCCGCGGCTCGAGCCCCGCCGGCATCGCCGCCGGCCTGGATGGCAATGTCTGGTTCACCGAGGTGGTGGGCAACCGCATCGGCCGAATCACGCCCGAGGGCGTGGTGACGGAGTTCGCGCTGCCGACGGCGGGCGCCCAGCCTCGCGCCATCACCCAGGGCTTCGACGGCAACCTCTGGTTCGTGGAGCAGGCGGCCAACAAGATTGGCTCCATCTCCTTCGACGGCGTCATCCGGGAGTTCGAGCTGCCGGTGGCCCGGAGCGCTCCGTCCGCCATCGTCGCGGGCCTGGATGGCAATGTCTGGTTCACCGAGCAGGCCGGGGACCGCATCGGCCGCATCACGCCGGAGGGCGTGGTGACGGAGTTCGCCCTGCCCACGCCGGGGAGCCAGCCCAATGCCATCGCGCTGGGGCCGGATGGTCAGCTCTGGTTCACCCAGCTCGCCGGCAACCGCATCGGCCGCATCTCCTACGCGGGCACCATCACCGAGTATGCCCTTGCGTCACCCAACAGCCGGCCCTCCGGCATCGTGCTCGCGCCGCCGGGCTCCTGGTGCCTGGATGCGCACCTGTGGTTCACCGAGCGCGGCACGCACAAGCTGGGACGGATTCGCGCCATCGCCGTGCCGTGACATGGCCGGGACCTGAGCGCCTTTCTTCACATCCGGCCGTGACGTGTTCGTGAGACGTCGAAAGGCAGACGTCTTGTGTCATGGCTGGGTGCGGGCGGGGGCGTGTCTGGTTTTGTTGCAAGGACTTGGCATTGACTGCCGGTGCGCGCGGCTAGGGTGCGCCCCATCCTGGCAGGTCTCCTTCATCCAGCTGGACCCGGTGGGGGAGGCCTGGGGTGGTCACGGTGCATCCGGAGGATGCGGGAGGGACATCATCATGGGGATGACACGGATTGGGCCGGGCCCAGGCCGCGCGCTGCTGTTGTGTCTGACGTTCGTTCCGGTCGTGCTGGCCTGCTCGTCCGAGCCGGAGCCCGTGAAGGAGGTGCCGGTGGAGGTGCCCGCCTACGAGCGGGCCTGTCTCCCCGCGCGCACGGCGGAGCGGATTCCGCTGCGCCAGGCGGGCACCCGTCCCACGATGACGGAGACCTTCGACCACCTGAAGACGCGGGTGGATGCGCAATGCGCCTCCTGCCACGTGGCGCCCAACATCCAGGGTGGCTTCCAGTACACCTCCGATGTGGAGGGGTTGAAGCGGGACGGCGCGCGCATGGCCTTGAAGGCGGCCCAGGGCGAGATGCCGCCGCGCGCGACGCCCTCGCAGCTCAAGGAGGCGGTGGAGGTGTCCTGCGCGCTCCAGTCGTGGCTGGCGCAGGGCGCTCCGGCGGGGGCGTTCCCCGTCCGATGTGAGGCGTCGTCCGAGGGCGGTGTCGCGGTGGCGCGCGAGGTGGGCGACGCGATGACGGACCTGGGCAACTGCGTGCCCTACGTCTCCCCGGAGTATCCGCTGGGCAGCGATGCTCCGAAGGACACCTTCTTCGCGGGGCTCACGAAGCTGCCGCGCCTGCTGTCGGAGACGGACACCGACATCATGACGTTCGACATGGCGAAGCTGGTGGAGCACGGCACGGTGGCCTTCGCGCCCACGTACCCGCTCTTCTCCGACAACGCCAAGAAGCTGCGGCTGGTTCATGTCCCCGCGGGACAGTCCATCCGGTACGACGCGGAGACGAAGCGGTTCCACGTCCCGCCGAACACGCGCTTCTACAAGACGTTCTTCAAGGCGGTGTCGGACGGCAACGGGCACCGGCGCTATCGCAGAATCGAGACGCGGCTCATCGTGGTGCGCGAGCCGTGGAATCAGTCGCTCTTCGGCACCTACCTCTGGAACGAGGACGAGACGGTGGCGGAGCTGCATGACCTGCGCTACCGGGACAACGAGCCGTTCTCGGACCGGGTCCTCGTCTACAAGGCGTTCGAGATTGGCGGAGCCACGCGCAACTACGCCGTCCCCGGAGCCCACCGCTGCGTCCAGTGTCACACGGGCGCGGAGGCCCGGAACTTCGTCCTCGGCTTCACGCCGCTCCAGCTCAACCGCCGCGCCTCGGGCGAGGCGGGCGTGGACGCGAAGACGCGGGTGGAGGAGGACGAGCTGAACCAGATGGACCGGCTGGTGCGCTATGGCGTCGTCACTGGCGTGCCCGTCTTCCGGGAGCTGGCGGCGCTGGAGGAGCACCTGCCCCGGCTGGAGCGCTTCGCCGAGGCCCGCGCGTTGCCCGGGTCGGAGGAGGCCCGGAAGGCGGCGCTGGAGCTGCAGGGGTACTTCGTCGGCAACTGCGGCCAGTGCCACAGCCCCAACGGGTTCGCGGTGCGGAGCAACCCGGCGATTGCCTCGCTGGACTTCACGGCGGAGGGCATCCTGTTCGGCTGGAACCCGTGTGGCGTGAAGGAGAGCAACGGGCAGCGCGTGTACGCGGACTGCGAGGTGCCCAGCTTCCAGCAGGACCTGGTCCTCCGCACGCCGTCCAGCACGCTGTACCAGCGCGTGGCGCGGGACACGGACGCGCGCGTCATCCACATGCCCACCAACGTGCCGGGCAAGGACTGCCGCGCGTCGCTCCTGGTGGCGCGCTACCTGGCGACGCTCGAGTGGCCCGCGGAGAAGTCGTTGAGCCCGGAGGCGAAGCTGGAGGCGGTGCGGACTCGGCTGCGGCAGGCGGACACCGCGGTGGCGGGCTCGTGTTCGGACCCGGCGGACGTCACCTGGATTGCCGAGGACTTCACCGACAAGGTGCCGTACGAGCCGCGCGGACACGACTGGCGTCAGGCCATCGGCCACGGGCCGTTCGAGTTCCTCACGCGGTACGCGATTACCGAGCGCCACGAGCAGCTGGCGAAGAAGCGCTTCCCCACCAACTGGTGGCAGCCCAAGCGCGTCTGCTCGTTCCCCACGCGGAGCAGTCCTCCCGACGGGCATGACCCGTGGAACGACTCGCGAGACAAGTGGATGGTGAACGCGCTGGGCAACCCTCGCGCGCCCTGGGGCGAGCTGTACTACTCCACGCCGGGGGCCACGGCGTACCAGGGCATCTGCGCCAACTGTCACGGACGCGCGGGGGATGGACAGACGGGCGCGGCCAAGGTGCTGGTGGCGCTCAATGGCGGCCGCGTGGCCAACCTGGTCAGCGGCATGTTCGGCGCGACGGATGGCGTGTCGAACCTGGGGTTGTTCGACAGCCTGAACCCCCATGGGGCGGCTCGCTACCTGGCGTACATGGCGTCGGGTGGGACGACGGTGCAGTTCACGCCGGAGTTCATGAGCGCGTGGATCAAATACGGCGAGGTGGACATCGACTTCTCGCCGCGCGCCTCGGACTGGAGCAAGTGGGGCGCGAACATGCTGGGTGCGGGGCGCGGGGCGTGTGACCTCATCCGCACGGGGAACTTCGGCACCGCGTCGGCGGAGCCTCCGAGTGGCAATCGCAACGCGGTGGGCGGCGTGCGCATGTGGGAGGAGGTCTGCACGCTCGACAATGTGCTGACGGACGCGGTGCGCGGCGGACAGGAGCCCGCGCTCACCGAGTGGCTGCAGCGCGCGCAGTTCAACGTGGGGGTGATGGCCTACTTCTACCTGCGTGACGAGCTGTCGCGTGGCGCGAGCGCCATCCATCCCCTGCGGACCGAGTGTGAGCGTGGAGTGACGCCGTGAGCGGCCCTGGCCGTGTGAGTCCTTTCTTCCGGAGTGACAACGTGACCCAGAGCAGACTCCTGCGTGTGTGGTTGTTGATGCTGGCGGGCCTGTTGTCGGTGGGGCCCATCGGGTGTGGAGATGATTCCGAGGACCCGAGGCCCGACTCGGGCGTGCCGGACTCGGGCGTGCCGGACGCGGGACGGGACTCCGGCCCCGGACCTGTCGACAGTGGGCCGGATGGGGGCCCTGTCGTCCCGGATGCGGGGGCTCCGGATGCGGGCCCTGTCGTGCCGGACGCGGGGACTCCGGATGCGGGGATTCCGGATGCGGGGCCGGACACGCGGCCTCGGGCGCGGGTGCGCTTCGTGAATGCCTTCCTGGGTTCGAAGGGCAATCCCACGGATGTGACGGACCAGCCCTGGGCGCCCTTCTCGGTGGACCTGCACGTGGGGGACTCGAAGCTGTTCACCTCGGTGGAGGCGGGGGGCGAGGCGGTGACCGCGTTCCAGGAGGTGATTCTCACGGGCGACACTCAGGAGGTGGTGTTCGTGGCGCGCGACACGGAAGGAGGCGAGTCGGCTCCGGTGCTCGCGCAGGTGGGCTTCACGCTGGAGGCGGGGAAGTGGGTGACGGTGGTGGGCGCGGGCTCGTTGCTCCAGGTGGGACAGGAGCGACCGGACCGTCCTCGGCTGGTGGTGTTGAGGGATGACGCGTTGGGGGTCGAGACGGAGCCGGACCTGGTGCGGGTGCGCTTCATGTCGGCGGACCGGGTCACCTCCGCGACGGCGACGCGGCGCCTGGCCGACGAGGCGGGCAATCCCTACGAGGGCAACACGGTCAATGCCTACTCGGTGGACGAGCACGAGGAGGGGGTGCTGGTTCCACGGGAGGACGTGAGGGTGAGCGTCACGGGGGCGAGCCCGGCCTTCACGCCCTCGCAGAGTGGATGGCTTTACTACAACCTGCCGCCGCGGACGCTCGAGGAGGGGCGGGCGTACTATGTCATCAACACCGGTGAGGACCGGCGCACGCTGCCGGATGATGGGGCCTCCGCGCTGCTCATCATCACCGCGAAGCAGGACCAGGTCGTGCGGCTGCGGCGCGGGCCGCTGGTCTACTTCTTCAACGGGCTGCTCCCCGCCACACCCGGGGGCACGGCGTCCTCGCTCCAGGTCGTCTACCAGTCGCTCAACATCGCCACGGGCATCACCTACGGCACGTCGCCGAAGGTGGCGGACCTGCCCGTGTCGGAGACGGGCGTTCCCGTGCGCGTCACCGTCAATGGTCAGCCCGGGCAGGCGGTGCTCGAGTCCGCGAACAGCGGGCCGCTGGAGGCCGGTGGCCGCTACCTGGGCGTGCTGTGTGGACGACAGGGTGCCTCGCCGACGCTCACCGTGGTGAGGGAGCGGTTCGCGGCGGAGGTGCCTCCGTCGGCGTTCCTGCGCTTCATCCACTGTTCGGCCAGCGCGCCGACGCCGCTCGACTTCGGGGCCTATTCGATGCTGGAGGATGGCTTCAGTCGGGGGGACTTCTCACCGCTCCTCACGGAGGCGTCGTTCCTGACGGCCACCGAGCCCGCGGCGGGTGTGGTCTTCTCTCCGCCCGTGTCCAACACGTCCCCGGCGTACACGTGGCTGGGCGTGCGCACGACGGGTGGGTCCTCACAGGAGCGCTTCATCCGGGGCAGGGTGCTCGCCACGCCATCCTTCCTCATCCTCATCGGTGAGTGGGAGGGCTCCCTCACGTACCGGACGCTCAACGTCCGGCAGAACAACTGGGGCGCCTCGGGCCCCAACGACGCCAGCTTCAGTCCGCTGCCGGCGCCGTGAGTCGGGCCTGACGGTTCCGACGCCCACCCGGGCCCTTGCAACAGGGGCTCGAGGTGGGCGCGGTGTTTTCAGCGACCCGGGGTGTCAGACGTCGATGTAGCAGAGGCACATCCCATTGATGCAGGCGCCATTCGCACCCGACAGGCTGCACTGGTATTGGCACTGGGACCTGCTGCAGATGGGCGGGATGGAGGGGCCCGCGGCCTCCGCCGCCAGCGGGAAGGCCCCCAGGGTGAAGCCTCCGCCCAGTCCCACCATCAACGCCGTGCTCATCATGATTCGATACATGTGTCCTCCCATGCGCGGAGGATTCCGCGCGGGAGGACTACCCGGGCGACGCCGTGCTCATTTCCAGCCGGAGACCGTCGACCTGGAGTTGTTGCTTTTTCAGCCTCATTCCCTGGGCTCGGGAATGGTTGTCGTGAGATGGAAATATCGGCTCAGGCCTGGTGTCGCGCCACCGCACGGAAGAACTGGGTGAGTGAGGAGTCCAGCAGGGACTGCACCGACTCACACGAGCACGGGTTCCGGCGGCGCTCCCTTGCGCGGCAGCTTCTTCTCGGGAGGCGGGCCCATCACATCCTCGACGGCGACACCGCTCTCGTCGAGACGTGCGGCGAACTCCGCGAAGCGCTCGCTCACGAGGATGTACACCGGCATCGCAGCGAACCGGACCACGTCGAGCGTCGGCACGCTCCCCGCGTCGAGCCACCACGTGTCGGACGTGGCGTACTTGGACTGACCACACGTGACACACGGCTCGCCGTAGTGCACGCGCTGGCACCCGGCGCCCAGCGCGCCTTGTCGGGTGAGGGCCAGTTCGTAGAGCGGCCCCCGCTTGTTCCCCGTGATGCGGCTCTCCACGGGCGCGATGCCCGTCAGGCCCGCCGCCGTCATCTGCTCGAGCACGTCGCCGTGGACCAACATCGTCCATGGGTCTTGCAGGACGAAGGGCGGGAGACTGCCGCTGGCCTTCCCAACGAGAGGGCCCAGGCCCACGCCTGGCTGAACGACGGCTCCCTCCGGCAGGTAAGGCATCACTCCATCACGGAGCCGCACGTACTCATCCCAGGGCACCTGCCGTGCCTTGCGGAACTCCTTCTCTCCGGGGTGGTTCGAAAGGTTCACGGGGGGGAGTTCCAACCCGAGGTCCGAGTACTCGGTATCGCATGTCGGGCAGACCGAGTCGGGCAGGCGCCATTGCCGTTTCGCGATGTAGCTGCCTCGGTGCTTCGAGCCCGTTGCGGACGTCTTCAGCCGAAAATAGCGCATCACCCACCTCCCTCTTCCGCGAGACTCCAGTCACCGAGCTTCTGCCAGTACGACATGGGCATGCCCACCAGACCGTACTTTTGAATCATGTAGCCCGCCTGCTCCATCAACTCCCACCTCTCCGCGCGCTTCCCGTCCTTCTCCACCCGCTGGATGAACTCTCGCCAATCGCTGTTCCACGGTCCACCGTACCCGTCCCGATGGATTCGCTTGTGCTGGGCCACGTCGATGGCGAGGGCGAACTCGTGGATGTTGATGCCACGCCTGGTGAAGTACTCCTCCAGCGCCCTGGGGAAGATGTGGTGCTTCTCCTTGGGCCTGGACGCCCATTCGGCATGAGCCTTGCGCACGCGGGCCTGACTGGGCAGTTCCTCGTCTCGGTGGAACTTGAAGACCATGACCGGCTCGCGGCCCGGCATGGGCATGGAGGGGAGCCAGTTACGCTGTGGGGCTCGCGCGGCCCTCGTGGGCGCACTCCCACGCAGCGCCAGCGGAGGTGTGGCCACGTCCTCGCACCGGTAGAGGCCACACGTCTCGCCCTCACACGCGACGACCGTGCACCCGGCATCTTCTGACTCCGCGGCGCACTCCGAGGCCGACTGTCCAGCCCCGTCGCCGAGTCGTGCCCTATCGCCAGCGTCTGTCGTAGCGCAGCCGATGAGCAACCATGCGGCCGTCACCCACAACCACTTCCAGATGGTGTTCATGCATCCCCGCTTTTGCAGGCGAGAGTAATCACAACCCAAGCCAGGGTTCGCGAACCTCCCTCACCTGTCCGGCCCCATCACCCCCGAAGTGCCTCCTCCAGCAGCATCTCCAACTTCATCCGAATGGCTCCCAGGAACAGCGTGCGCACCGGCACGTGGGAATACCGGCCAGGAGCGGACCGTCACCTGGAAGCACGCCACGCCCCACCTTCTCCTGGGCGTCCACCCCAATCTTCCAACGCCCCAGGCCTACGCATGCACATCGACGCCTCCGTGGATTGCCCTTGAAGGGACTTTCAGGACATGCCTCGACCCCTCGAGAGGTGGTAGGGCCCGCAGGAATGGCCAGGCGACAAGTGCTATCCGAAGACGAGGTCGTGCGTGTCCGATGAACTGGACTGGGACCCCATCCGCACCCTTGCCCGTCGTGTGTTGCAGGGCGGTGAAGGCCTCGTGCTCACCGATGACATCCGCACCCTGCTCGAGCGCACGGCCCGTGAGGTTGGTATCGGTATCTCCGAAGCCACCGATTTGCTGGCAACGGACGCTGGCGCCCGGACGCTCTTGGAAGAGTGCGCGCGGCGCATTCGCGAGGGCTCCAGCCGCATGGTGTCTTCACTGAACCAGAGGTGCCGTCACAAGCGAGCCGGCGACTTCGATGCTGCTCGCCAGGTGATGCGGGACGTGCTCGCCGTCGAGCGGGTGCCGCACTATCGCGAAGTGGCCCAAGGACAGCTCGACGAGATGTCCGACGACCCATGACGTGAGTCGTGGCTCGGAGACACCACGTCTTGCGGTCCCGTATCCGCGAAGCCCCCGCGTGGTGCCGTGCTAGCGTCCCCGCACCTTCCTGCCCTCTTCACCCACCATGCGCTTCCGGATATTCACCTGGGTTCTCTCCTCCTGCCTGCTGGGCGCCGCGACCGCTGTCGCCACACCGCCGGCTCAGCCGAAACTCCCGCCGCTTCCACAGTTACAGGCCTACACCGTGGATGCGCCCTGGTTGCAGCCCATCCTGCCGCTGCGCATCGCCGACCACACCTGGCAGATTGGCACCGAGGAGCTGACCGCCCTGCTGGTGGAGACCCAGGACGGTGTCGTGCTGCTCGACGGCGGCATGCCCCAGATGGCCGACCATCTGCTGGAGAACCTGCGGCGTCGTGGCTTCAAGCCCCAGGACCTGCGCCTGCTGCTGAGCAGCCACGCCCATGCCGACCATGCCGGTCCCTTCGCCGCGTTGAAGCGCCGCACCGGCGCGCGGGTCGTCGCCAGCGCCGAATCCGCGGTCCTGCTGGCTCGCGGGGGCGTCGATGATCTGCACTTCGGTGATGACTTCGTCTTCGCCCCCGTCGTGGTGGACCGCGTGGTGATGGACGGCGAGGTCGTCAAGCAGGGCGGCGTCGAGTTCACCGCGCACTTCATGCCAGGGCACACCCCTGGCAGCACCGCCTGGACGTGGACGGATACACGAGACGGCAAGCCCGTGCGCATCGCCTACGTCGACAGTCTCAGCACCCCCGGGTATCAGTTGCTGGGCAACCCGCGCTACCCCCGACTCGTCGACGACTATCGACGCAGCCTCGCCACCGTGCGCGCGCTGCCTTGTGATGTCTTGCTGTCACCTCATCCGAGCTTCAGCGGCTGGGAATACTCCGCCGGAGACAAGGCCGGCGCCAAGGCGCTGACCTGCAAGGCCTACGCGGACGCCGCCGAGCACGACTTCAACGCCAGGCTGAGCGAGCAGCGTCGCAAGCCTCGTTGAACCACGCGTGCCCACCCGAGCCCTCGAAACAGGGGCTCGTGGCGGGCCGTGCCTTCTTCACTCCGCGCTGAGCCGGGCCTCCGGCCACCGCTGGCCCGAGCTGTAGTTGAGGGGCACCCACCGGTAGCTCCGCCCCTCCGCGCTCAGTCGGCCCAGTCCAGGAAACGGCATGTGCGAGAGCCCAATCAGGTCTCCGCGCGCCGCGGCGTCGGCGAACACACGCGCCCGCTGCGCGGCGGCGGACCGGTCATCCACGTCGTAGGCCACCGTCACCGACCTGAAGGATCCCCGCCTTCAGCGTGGAGAAAAGCTCTCGGCTACCGCGCTGTCCCAGCAATTGCCCTTGCGCGACATGCTGCACTCGATGCCGTGCTCCTCGAGCAGCCGGGGTCAGGTCCCGAATCGGGTGTAGTGGTTCCGGAGGGGTTCGGGGGAGGAAAGCTCCTTGGCAGCTTCAAGACGAAGGAGTCGCCTGCCATGTCTTTCGCGGCCCTACTCAACACCAAGACGCCCACCCAAGGCCGCAAGGGGCCTCGTGGTGGGCGTCCGGTGCTTCAAGCGCGGTGCGTGACTCAGTTCACCTTGACCTGCAGCTCCTTGAGGACCTGGTCACCGCGCATCACGGAGACCGTCCAGTTGCCCGGCTTGTTGAGCCGCACGCCCGTCCACTGCCGCGCGCGCCAGCCGTCGCCCTTGAGCTTCACGTCCTTGGTCTCGCGCACCACGTTGCCCTGCTTGGTCTGCACCATGACGTCCTCGACCGAGTCGCCCTGGGGCACCAGGTAGGCCTGCCACAGCATCACGGTGGTGTTCGCCTTGATGCCCTCGGCGGCGACCTCGGCGATGCACTCGTACTTGTTGGGGCCGTCCTTGGCCACCTCCGTACAGAGCTTGGCCTCCACCAGCACGGGTCCCTGGCCCTTGCCGTTGTAGAAGAAGTTCCAGGTGTCACGGACCGCGTCCGCGCTCGGAACCTTCGCGGGCTCCTTGGCCGGAGCCTCCGCCGTCGCGTCCTGCGCCAACGCCAGCGACGACATCCCCAACACCGCACACACCATGGTCCGCGTCATCAGCTTCTTCATGCTCGGGGTCCCCTCGTTGGATGAGTTGGGACCCGCCTTCCCCGGCGGGTCCTGCCCGGAGGTCTAGCACGGAACCCCGTCGCGTCTCATCCGAGCCACCAGAACGCCAGCGTCACCAGCGGCAGGTACACCAGGAACGCCACCAGCAAGAACCCCAGGATGTCCTTGAACTCCAAGCGGGCCACGGCCAGGAGCGGCAGCGCCCAGAAGGGCTGGATGAGGTCGGTGGCCATGTCACCCCAGGCGTACGCGAGCACCACCTTCTCCGGCGCCACCCCCAGCCGACTGGCCGCGTCGAGCAGGTAGGGCGCCTCGATGGCCCACTTGGAACCCCCCGACGGGACGAAGTAGTTCACCACGCCGCTGTAGAGATAGACGATGGCCGGGAAGGTCTGCGGCGTGGACAGCGACACGAAGAGCTGGCCGATGCGGTCCGTCAGCCCCGTGGCCTTGAAGATGCCGTAGATGCCCGCGTACAGGGGGAACTGCAGGACGATGCCGTGCAGCACCGTGCCGGCCTCCTCCGCCGCCTTGATGAGCCGCGCGGGCGTGCCGTGCAGCAGCACCGCGAGCACCAGGAAGGTGAAGTTCACCACATTGAGGTTGAGCGCCCGCCAGCCGCCGTTGAGCCACAGGTACTGGCCCAGCCACAGCAACCCCAGCACCCCGAAGAGGACGTTGAGCAGCCGCGCGTGGTCCAGCCAGACGGCCAGGCTCTGGTCGGCGGGGCGCTCGGGCGGAACGAAGTCCCCCAGCTTCTCCAGCACCGCCGGGTCCACCCGCACCACGTGCTCGGGCCTGGGATGCAGCGCCCACGCCAGCAGCGTGAGGCCGGCGACGACGCCCACGGTGAGCGAGACGTTGAAGGGCGAGAAGAGCGTCCGGTCGATGGGGATGAGGCCCATGCTCTTCTCGAGGAAGTGGCCCGGCGTGGCGACCAGCAGCGGCGCGGAGGCGGACAGGCCCGCGTGCCACGTCGCGCCCAGGCCGAAGTACGCGCACGCGACGAGCAGCCGGTAGTCCACGTCCGGCCGGCGCCGCGCGACGAAGCGCACCAGCATGGCGCTGGCCACCAGGGACAGGCCCCAGTTGACGTACGCCAGCGCCATGGACACGAAGGCCATCAGCGCCACCGCGCCGCGCGGCGTGCGCGCCAGGCCGGACGCCTTCTCCAGGAGCGCTCGGACAGGCGTGGTGAGCGCGAGCAGGTAGCCAGTGAACATCACCAGTGCCATCTGCATGGAGAACGTGAGCAGCTCCCAGAAGCCGCCGCCCCACGCGTCGAGCACCTTGGGGGGACTTGCGCCCACCCAGCCCATGGCGAGGCCCATGGTCAACAGGCTCAGGAGTACGGCGATGGAGAACGCGCTGGGCACGAAGCGCGCGGAGAAACGGCCAAGGGCTTCGGCGATGCGGACGAGGGTGTCCACGCGGGGCAGGGGCTCCTGGAGGGTTCCAGGTCCGTTCTACGGCATTCCGAGGGCTTGTCGTGCTCCCTGTAAGCAATCCAGGCGCGCGGGACGTACGTTTTGCGGTATGAGCGCTCCCATGTCTCCTTCCGAGCAAGCGCCGCGGCAGGACGCGCGTGTGTCCACCGGCGTGCCCGGCCTGGACGCCGTGCTGGGCGGTGGCCTCATCACCTCGGGTGTCTACATCGTCGTGGGCGAGCCCGGGGCGGGCAAGACACTCTTCGCCAACCAGCTCTGCTACCACCAGGGCCGAGCCGGGGTGCGCTGCCTCTACGTGACGCTCCTGGCCGAGTCGCACGCGCGCATGCTCGCCAACATGCGGGACATGGCCTTCTTCGACCCCGCGCTGCTGCCCGATGGCGTGTACTACGTCAGCGGCTTCCGCACGCTGGAGGAGCAGGGGCTGCCGGGGCTGTTGGAGCTGTTGCGCCGCGAGGTGCGCAACCACAACGCCAACATCCTGGTGCTGGACGGCCTGGTGCAGGCCCAGGAGGCGGCGGGCAGCAGCCGCGACTTCAAGAAGTTCATCCACGAGCTGCAGGTGTCCGCGGGCCTGTCCCGCTTCACCGCGCTGATGCTCACCAGCTCCAACGGCCCCACCGTCCACCCCGAGTACACCATGGTGGATGGCATCCTGGAGCTGCGCGAGCGGACCCTGGGCGTGCGCTCCTGGCGCGAGCTGCAGGTCCGCAAGTTCCGCGGCGGCGCGACGATGGGGGGGGTGCACACCTTCCGCATCTCCAACGCGGGGCTGGAGGTCTTCCCCCGGCTGGAGGCCCGGATGCGGCGCGGCCCGCCGCCCGAGCCGCGCGAGAAGCGGGTCCACTTCGGCATCCCGTCCATGGACGCCCTCTTCCCCGGCGGGCTGGCGGCGGGCTCCACGTCGCTCTTGCTGGGGCCGCCGGGCAGCGGCAAGACGCTGATGGGCAGCAGCCTGCTCGTCGAGGGACTGAGGCAGGGCGAGAGCTGCCTGTACATGGGCTTCTACGAGTCGCCCGAGCGGCTGCTGCACAAGGTGGCGGCCGCCGGCATGGACATGTCCGGCGCGGTGAAGGAGGGCCGGATGCACCTGCTCTGGCAGCCCCCCGCCGAGTGCATCCTGGACGTGCTCGCGGACCAGCTGTTGAGCGCGGTGCGCAAGCACGACGTGTCGCGGGTGTTCGTGGACGGGCTGCCCGCCATGAGCCAGGCGGCGCCGGACCCCGCGCGCATGCCGTCGTTCTTCGCGGCGCTCACGCAGGAGCTGCGCTCCTCTTGCGCCACCACCATCTTCAGTCTGGAGACGCCGCGCCTGTTCGGGCCGGTGCTCGACGTCCCCCTGGAGCCGGGGCCCTCCGCCGTGGCGGAGAACCTCTTCTTCCTGCGTCACGTGGAGCTGGAGGGGCGTCTGCGCCGGCTGTTGACCCTCTTCAAGCTGCGGGACACCGACTACGACCCCTCCATCCGGGAGTTCGTCATCTCCCGCCAAGGAATCGAGGTTCAGCCTCCCTTCGACGTCGCCCTGGACACCCTGTTGACGGGGCTTGCCCGCCACCGGAGCGGTGGCCATCCCTGATTCGCGAGGAGCGCAGCCCGCCCGTATGGAGACGGTCCTGGTGGTGGATGACGAGCAGGGCATCCTGGAGGCCCTCGCGACCTTTTGCGCGAGGAGGGCTACCGGGTGCTGACGGCCTCGCATGGTCGCGAGGCGCTGGCGCGCATGAGCGAGCTGCGCCCGGACCTGGTCCTCACCGACTGGATGATGCCGGTGATGGACGGCCCCGCGCTCATCAAGCACATCCGCACGGAGCCGGAGTGGAAGGGCGTGTCGCTCTTGGGCATGAGCGCGGTGGACGTGGCCGCGCTGCGCGCGGAGTACCCGGGCATCCCCTTCCTCCAGAAGCCCTTCGACATCCCCGCGCTGATGAAGCAGGTCCGCAAGGCCCTGGACGGCAAGCGCGCGCTCTAGAAGGGCCCCCATGTTCTACCTGCTGAAGCTCGGCCCGGTGCCGCTCTCCCAGGGCACGACGGACGTGTACCTGCGCATCACCGACGCGGGCGAGCCGTCCGCGCCCGTGTTCGAGCGCGACGACGTGGCGGGGCTGACGGTGCTCCTGGAGGGGCTGGAAGCGCGCGAGTCGGTGCGGTGCGAGCCGGCGTTGGCCCAGGCTGGCGCCGCGCTGGGCGTGCGGGCGGAGGAGCCGACGGAGGCGGCGTTGTCGTCGCGGGCGGCCATCGCCACGTTCCTGGCCTGGGGACAGCGGGGGTTGTCCGGGCTGGGCTCGGACAAGGCGCTGTTGTTCGTGCAGGCGGCCACCGAGTACTGGGAGGCGCGGCCGTGGACGCATTGGGATGACAGCCAGCCCTTCGAGGTGGCGGTGTCCGGTCCGCTGACGCACACCTTCGAGGGCTGCGTGTTCCACACCGGCGATGGCCGGGCGGGGCTGGCGCTGTACTTCCAGCCGGGCGCGCTCCAACAGCTGATGCACATGCAGGCGCAGGGACAGGCGGAGGCGGCGCAGGGGCTGCCGGCCATCGCGGTGACGCTGGACACGACGCCGGCGTACGCGGTGGAGGCGCTGTCCTCGGCGGGGCGGGTGCCCCGGCTGCCCATGCCGCTGAAGACGGGCGCGGGCGGCGTGGGCGTGCCGTCGACGGTGGAGGCGCTGTTGCTGGTGGCCACGCTGCGCGCGGTGGCGCGGCTGGGGCCCGAGCAGCAGGAGGTGCTCAGCAGCGTGGTGGCGGGGGACGCGCGCATGGAGGTCCACGTGCGCGCCCCGAAGCCGCGCGTGCGGCACTGAGGCGGCCTACTCGCGCGAGGTCGCCCCCAGGCCGTGGCGCTGCAGCAGGCGGCGCAGGTGCGTGCGGTGCATCCCCAGCGCGCGGGCCGCGGCGGCCACGTTGCCTCCGTGGGCGCGCAGGGCCTCCTCCACGCGCGCGCGCTCCGAGTCCTCCAGGGGCGGGCGGGGGCGGGGCGGCCTGGGCGCTGGCGCCTCTTCTGGAGTCCGCTCCCGTGGGTCGGTGTTGAACGCGTGGCCCGCGCCCGGTGCCAGGTGCCCCGCCTCGATGCGTCGGGCGCCGCGCAGGAGGGCCTCCTGGCTGGCGCCGCGCACCTCCACGCGCAGCTCGCGCACGTTGCCCGGCCAGGCGCGCAGCAGGCAGGCCTCGAACAGCGAGACGTGCGCGCCGAGGCCCTCGGGGCCCTCCTGGAGGAAGCGCGCCACCAGGAGCGTGAGCTCCTCCGGGCGTTGTCGCAGGGCGGGCAGGCGGACCTCCGGGCGACCGAGCCGGAAGTACAGGTCCTCGCGCAGCCGTCCGGTGGCCACCTGCGCTCGCAGGTCCCGGTTGCTGGCCGAGCACACCCGCACGTCCACCTTGCGGGCGCGCGCGCTGCCCAGGGGGAGGACCTCGTGGGTCTCCAGCGTCCGCAGCAGCTTGGCCTGCACCTGGAGGTCCAGCTCCGTCACCTCGTCGAGGAACAGCGTCCCGCCGTCCGCGGCCTGGAGGTAGCCCTCCGCGTCGTCGGCGCCGGAGTAGGCGCCCCGCTTCGCGCCGAACAGCAGGCGCTCGGCGAGCCCCAGGGGGATGGCCGCGCAGTTGACGGCCACGAAGGGCCCCGCGCGCCTGGGGCCCAACTCATGGAACGCCCGCGCCACGCCCTCCTTGCCCGCGCCGCTCTCGCCGTGGATGTGCAGCGTCAGGCCATGCTGGGCCGAGCGTGACACCTGCTCCAGCAGCCGCCGCATCGCGGGCCCGCGCACGAAGCCCCCGTCGTCGATGACGCCCTGGCGCGCGAGCGGGCCCACATCCGCGCTGGGGATGAACAGGGAGTCACCCAGGCGCAGGACGCGGTGCACCTGGCGCCGCTCGCCGGAGGGGAGCGGCTCTCCGTCCACGAAGGTGCCGTTCTGGCTGCCCAGGTCGGTGACCCAGCAGCGCTGGCCGTCGTGGCTCACCCGCGCGTGGTGGCGTGACATCCTGGGGTCGGCCGGCTCGCTCAGGCCGGGCGTGCCCCGCCCCAGCGCCTGCTCGCCGTGGAGCGGCACGGCCACGGCCACCGGAGCGCCCGCGCCGAGGACCTGCACCAGCCCGGGCCGGGGTGGCTCGTCCGAGTCCCGCCGCGCGGCGGCGTCGCTCTGCCCCAGGGTCGACCCCTCGTGTTCCATGGGGCCCATCTTACGTAAACCGGCGGTATCACCAGGCACTGTGCCACCTGGGTGTGCCACGTGCGCCGCTGGCGGGGGGGCGCCGCTCGGGCGTGGGCGCGGGAGGGGGTTGGCACGGGGCTGGCTAACGTGGCCACCGCGAACGACCCGCGCCCTTGGCGCGGCTTTTGAGGAGACATCTTTGGCGAGGATTCAGCAGGCGTGGCTCGTGGGCACTCTGGCGTTGTTGGCGGTGGGTGGAGGGTGCCGGCTGACGGCGCCCCCGGGGCCGCTCCAGGCGGGGCGGTCCGACGGTCCGACGGGGGGCGGGGGCTGTCCCACGGGGCAGTGCGACCCGGACCCCAACGGCCTGGGCATCTACATCGCGGAGGGCGACGACTACTGCTTCCAGCACGAGGGGCGGCCCGTGTGGTGTCCGGAGGGCTTCCTGAACACCGCGGAGGGCGTGCTGATGCGGGTGCGCTCCACGGCCGAGCGGCGTACGGTGCTCGACGTGCCGGTCCGGCTCACCCGTCCGTCGGAGCCGGAGCCGGAGGCCATCGGGGTGCTCACGGGCCTGCACGCCAGCCCCGCGGACTTCTTCGTGACGCTCACGCAAGGGGGCGAGTCGCGCAAGGTGCGCGGGGCCTCGCTGGCGAAGCTGTCGTTCTACTTCCACCTGCCGGTGGACGTGGGGGGCGGAGACCGCCTCCAGGTGCTCCACGAGCTGTCGCTGGGCGCGCCGGAGGCGGGCCGCTTCCAGGTGCGCTACCGGGTGGTGGGGACCGGGGACTGGCAGCCCCAGTGCCGGGCGACGGGGGGGAAGGGCGACGCGCGGTCCGTCTTGCTGCCGGGGCGCCAGGTGGATGGCCTGAGCGCCGCGGTGCGCGAGCGCGCCAGCGCGGTGACGCTGGCTTGCGAGACGGGCGCCATCGCGGCGTGCCTGAGGTGGGGGTATCAGCCGTGGGACCCGGAGACGCACCAGGACGACGCGGAGCGGGAGCTCGTCTATCGGTCCTGTCTGCAGGCCAAGCGCGCCGCGTACTTCGTGGGACAGGGGGACCTGCGCGCGTTCACGGTGAGCGGCACGCCGTTCCTGCGGCGTGACGCGCACGGGTTCGACCCGCGCTCGGGAGCGCGGCTGGAGGACCTGGAGGCGCTGGAGGCGCTCTGGGGGCCTCGGGGGGCGG
This sequence comes from Myxococcus sp. MISCRS1, assembly GCF_026626605.1. NCBI lineage: Bacteria > Pseudomonadati > Myxococcota > Myxococcia > Myxococcales > Myxococcaceae > Myxococcus > Myxococcus sp. MISCRS1. The sequence goes on along the minus strand of NZ_JAPNKB010000001.1, from coordinate 4,457,058 downwards.
TGTGCCTCAACCCGGAGAACCGTCGCCAGTCGACGCCGCCGCTGCCGAAGGGGCTGACGCTGCCCAGGTGCGGCCCTGCGCCTCAGTGGCGCACGGACGCGCCGCTGGCGACCGGCGTGCCCAGGGCGGCGGAGCGCTGAGGCGCGCAGCGGGGGAGGTGGCGGAGCGCTGGGGCGGGGCGCGGGTGGCCAGCGTGTGCGAGGTGGCGGAGCATGGAGGCGCGCCGAGGGGGAGCCAGCGTGCGCAGGCCGGCGGAGTGCTGAGACACTTCGCAGGTGCTCCCGCCACCCTGTTGCGTCGGACTCGCGCGGGGAGGGGCGGTTCAGGGGGCCGCGGGCCGGGCTCGGAGCGCGGCCCCGGTGTGAGCGGGCTCGGCGAGGTCCTGGACCAGCCGGGGGTACGCGCGGCTCAGTCGTGGTGCGCGCTCGAGGGCCTGGTCGAGCACGGTGCGAGCCTCGCCCAGGGTGGCCTCGCGCGAGGCCGTGTCCGACAGGCCCCGGGCCCGCGCCCACAGCAGTCCGGCCCGGAGGGCTTCGGCCTCCGCCAGTCCTGGCGACAGCCGTAGCGCCTTCTCCACGTGGGACAATCCCTCCTCCTCCACCTCGTGCGAGACGGAAGGGGACGCGGCGCGGGCCCATCGCCAGCAAGCGCGCGCCATCATCAGGTGGCTCTCGTCATAGGCGTACAGCGCCACCGCGCGCCGCGCCTCGTCGAGCGCGCGGCGCAGGCGGGGCAAGCCCGAGCCGCCTCGAAGTTGTTCCAGGTCCGCCGCCGTCAGCTCCAGCCAGGCCCCCATCACCCGGCAGTCCGCGCAGGAGGGACTCAGCCGATAGGCTTCCTCCAGAGCGCGTCGCCCTGCCTCCAGCGCGGCAGTCGCTTCGCCCTCGCGCAGCGTCCACCGTGCGTGCTCCTCTTGGACAGTGCGCGGGAGGGTGAAGGCGCTTTCCGAGCGCGTGTCGAGCCGCTGCGTCTCCAATGCAGCCGTCGTGTCACCGGCCTCGCGCCGCGTCTTCTGTGTGCGCGGGGCGTGCTCCGAGCGCGTGTCGCGTAGCGCGGCCGTCGCATCACTGCCCTCGCGCAGCATCCACCGCGCGCGCTCCACGTGGACCGTGGCCTGGTGGAGGAGGGCGCGCTCCGAGCGCGCGTTGAGCCGCTGGGCCTCGAGCGCCGCGCTCAGCGCCCGCTCCAGGGCCGGACCCGGGTCCTGCTCCGTCTGCTCCAGGTGGCGCGCCCGCGTCAGCTCCGCCGCCGCGGTGTGCTCGAGCGCGGAGTGGAACCGGGCGTCGATGGCGCGCGCCCGCCCGCTCGCCTCCAGCGCCCGCCGGACGTCGTCCTCCGGGTCCTGGCCGAGCCCCAGCCGGTGGCCCGCCATCGCCACGTACAGCTCCGCCAGGTTCGAGTGGGCGAACAGGTACTGCGGGTCCACGCGCGTGGCGTCGAGGAAGGCGCGCGCGGCCTGTTCGTAGGCGGGCAGCGGGTCCCCACCGTGCTCCCGCAGGTGGTTGCCCCGCCACCGGTGCACGAGCCCCAAGTCGTTGAGCGCCCAGGGATACAGCGGCTGCAGCTCGAGCGCGCGCGACAGCCAGCGCAAGGCCTCGCTCCAGGAGGCCTCCGGTGTCTCGCCCGCGCGCGCCTGACGCAAGCCCCGCATGAAGTGGCTGTAGCCCAGCGAGTCGAGCGCGAGCACGTCGCGCGGGTCCAGCTCCACGGCCCGCGCCGCCGCGCGCGTCCACTCCTCGAGGAGGGCCGCAGCGCCGCGCGAGTCCGGCTCCCCCTGGAAGTTCACCGCGCGATACTGATTCATCAGCACCTGGGCCCGCTGGGTGTGGCCCGCCGCGCGCTCCGGGTCGGCGGTGAGCGAGCGCTCCACGGCCCGCTCCGCCTCGTCGAGCGCGGCCTTGCGAGAGCGCCCCTCGCGCTTGTCCAGCTCGGAGCGCTGCAGCCACACCTCGGCGAGCGCCGCATGACCCCACGCGTCGCTGCGGCCCAGCTCCAGCGTCTTCTCGTAGCGCTGGCCGGCCTCCTCCAGCCATCGTCGTGCCTGGACGTAATCCCCTTGCTCCAGCAACATCATGGCGCGAGCACGGGCCACGTCCCCCGCGAGCGCGCGGGCCTCGGGCATCCAGGAGGCCTGGGCCATGGCCTCTTGGGCGGCGTGCTCGGCGGCCTCGTGCTCGCCGCGGTACAGGGCGATGAGCCCCTCCAGGTAGCGCGGCGACTCCAGCTCCAGGCTCCGGCTCCGCTCCAGCGAGGCGAGGGCGGGGGTGAGGAAGCGCGCCTCGAGCTGCCGTCGCTGCTCGGCCACCCACCGCGCCCCGCCCTCGCGCCGGGCGTCCTCCAGGCCCTGGCGATAGCGCTCGCCGAGCGCCCGGCCCAGCGCGTAGTGCAGCCCCGGCGTGTCCACGCCCAGGGCGTGCGCGCGCTCCAAGGCCTCGTGGGCCTGCTCGAACTCGCGCAGCGCCAGGTGCCCCCGACCGAGCGCCTGACGCACGAGCCCCTCCTCCTGGGGGCCGAGCCCGGGCTCCATGGCCGACAGCTTCGCCAGCCGCTCGCGGGCCAGTCGCAGCTCGGGGCGGGTGTCGTGCAGGGGAAGGGCCTGGAAGGCGCGCACGAACGACTCCAGCTCCCGCACCTGCTGGCCCAGCTGCTCCGCCAGGAGCACCCGCGAGGCGGTGCGCGCCTCCATCTCCCTCCGGGACAACCACGCCTGTCCTCCCACGGCGCCGAGCAGCAGCATGCCGGACAGCGAGCCGGCCGAGAGCCAGAAGGCGACGCGGTGCGCTCGCGCCAGGCGCCGCACGCGGTCCACCAGGCCGGGCCCGCGGCCGAGGATGGGCTGCCCGTCGAGGATGCGCCCCAGGTCCTCCGCGAGCGCGAGGCTCGAGCCGTAGCGCTGGTCCGGCTCCCGGGCGAGGCACTTGAGGCACACCGTGTCCAGGGCGGCGTCCAGCGTGGGCACGCGCGCGCGCGGCGGCGCGAGCTCCCCATCCAGCACCTTCGCGAGCGTCTCCAGGGGCGTGGCGCCCTGGAAGGGCGGGGCCCCCGTGAGCAGCTCGTACAGCGTGGCGCCCAGGGCGTAGATGTCGGCGCGGTGGTCGACGGCGCGCACCTCGCCGCGGGCCTGCTCCGGCGCCATGTACGCGGGCGTCCCGAGCACGGCGCCCGTGGTGGTGAGGCCGTGTCCCAGCGCCAGCTCGTAGGCGAGGCCGAAGTCCAGGATGACGGGCGTGGGGCGGTCCGAGTCCGCGCCGCGCACCATGATGTTGGAGGGCTTGAGGTCGCGGTGGATGACGCCCAGCGCGTGGGCGGCGTGGACGGCCTCGGCCACGTGCTTCATCAGGCGCAGCTTGCGCGTCAGCGTCATGCGCGCCGCGGCGTGCTCCAGCAGCTCCCCCTCCACGAGCTGCATGGCGATGAACGTCCGGCCCTCGACCTCGCCGACCTCGAAGACCTTGCAGACATGCGGGTGGTCGATGCGCGCCTGGGCGCGGGCCTCCTGCACCAGTCGCATGGCCCGCTCGGGGGCCGCGCCCCGGATGAACTTGAGCGCCACCTGTCGCCCCAGCCGCGTGTCGCGCGCGCGGTGGACCTCACCCATCCCGCCCCGGCCCAGGAGGCCGAGCAGCTCGTAGTGTCCCCAGGACGTGGCCTCGGATGCGCGCGGGGCTTCGTCGCGCGAGGCGCCGGAGACCGAGCCCTCCGCCGTGGCGGCGGTCGCCGGTGAGTGCTCCAGCGCGGGCGGGGTGGGCGTCAGGGGCGGTCCATCTGCGCCGTGCGGCGGCATGGCCCGACGCTACCACACGCGCTCGTGCACCCAGGTGGCACACCCGGAGGCATGTGCCATCCGAGTGCCATTCGTGGTGCCACGTGAGGGGCGAGGACGGTCGCCCGCTCGGGGCGCGCGACGACACGCGGGCGGCATGTGCCTTGCTCAAGCAGGCCGCGGCGCGAACGCGCGCTCCAACCCATCACCGAGAAAGACACCCTCATGTCGAAGCTGCGTCATACCCTGGTCATGCTCACGATTCCCGCCGTGCTGTGGGGCTGCGGCCCCGAGGACCTGACCGAGGCGCCTGGGCAGAACGGCGCGTCCTCGCCCGGCGCCGAGTCGCTGGCCAGCACGTCCGCCGCGCTGGTGGCGAGCAACGAGTTCACCTGGTCCCAGGGCAACCTCGCCAAGCCGATGGGCGGCACGGACGGGCGCTCGTGCTTCCTCACGCGCGTGGGCGGCGACCTCCAGGGAGGTGGCGAGCGCGTGGACATCTTCCAGTCGGGCGGCTCCTGGTACCTGGGCGGCGCCTCGCAGCAGACGGGCATCCACGGCGCGGCCCGGTGCGTGGAGGCGGAGGGTGACACCACCGAGTACCAGTGGACGCAGTCGATGGCGTACCCCGTCTACATGGGCACCGCGACCAACCGCGTCTGCTACCTGGTGGGCATCGCCGGCAAGTTCAACGGCACCGGAGAGTGGGTGCACGCCTACGTCAGCGGCGGGAGCTGGTACCTGAACGGCAACTCCAGCCAGAGCAGCGTGCGCGCCCGCGCGCGGTGCATCGACGTCTCGCCGTCCGGCACCGACCCCGCGTATACGAATGAAGTCGCCTGGTACCAGGGCTCGCCCGCGTCCTACCTCATGGCGACGCCCTCGACGCGCGCTTGCGGCCTCACGTTCGTGCGCGGCAAGTTCGAGGGGAGCGGTGAGTACGTGCGCATCTACAACGACTCCGGTTATTGGTACCTGAGCGGCTCCTCGAACCAGACCGGTGTCGCCGCTCGCGCGCGCTGCTTCTGACGCGGGGCTCGCACGCCGGCGCTTCGGGCGGCCTCGGGCGACAGGGCCCGAGGCCGTGCCGGCGTGAGTCCAGGCGCTCCGGGAAGGGCGCGGGGCGCGTCCGGGAACCGCCGGGCGCGCCTTCCTCCCGAGCGGGCGGGCAGGCTCGGTCCGCGTGTCCGACTTCACGCGCCGTGGCGGACCTCCCCTGGGTCAATGTTGGCTGGCGCACGAAGTCGCGAGCGAGTGTCCGGTGGTGGGCACTGTGCCCTCCCGAGGGGGCTGTCGGGGGCGGGGAGTCGCGGGACAACGGAGAGGCCGCGCCCATCCCAGGGACGTGCAGGGGCTCTCCATGACTGTGAAGAAGGTTGTCTCGCGTCGCGCTCGTGCGGTGGTGCCACCGCAGCGCTCCGTGGAGGACGACTCGGATGCGTTGGACTCGCGGCAGCTGCTGCGCGTGCTGACGGCGGTGCGCAAGGGTGACTTCTCCGTGCGCATGCCCGTGGACAAGGTGGGCAACGCGGGCAAGGTCGCGGACTCGCTGAACGAAATCATCGAGCTCAACGAGCGCATGGCGCACGAGTTCGAGCGCATCGGCAACGTGGTGGGCAAGGAGGGCCGCATCACCCAGCGCGCGCACGTGGTGAGCGCGGTGGGCTCCTGGGCCGACTGCGTGGAGTCGGTGAACACACTGGTGGCGGACCTGGCGCAGCCGACGACGGAGATGGGCCGCGTCATCGGCGCGGTGGCCAAGGGCGACCTGTCCCAGACGGTGGCGCTGGAGGTGGACGGCCGGCCGCTGAAGGGCGAGTTCTTCCGCACCGCCCGGCTGGTGAACGGCATGGTGGAGCAGCTCGGCGCCTTCGCCTCCGAGGTGACGCGCGTGGCGCGCGAGGTGGGCACCGAGGGAAAGCTGGGCGGCCAGGCCCGCGTGAAGGGCGTCGCCGGCACGTGGAAGGACCTCACGGACAACGTGAACTCGATGGCGTCGAACCTGACGTCGCAGGTGCGCAACATCGCCGAGGTGACGACGGCCGTCGCCAAGGGCGACCTGTCCAAGAAGATCACCGTGGACGTGCGCGGTGAGATTCTCGAGCTGAAGAACACCATCAACACGATGGTGGACCAGCTGTCGTCCTTCGCCTCGGAAGTGACGCGCGTGGCGCGTGAGGTGGGTACGGAGGGAAAGCTGGGCGGTCAGGCCGTCGTGAAGGGCGTGGGCGGCACGTGGAAGGACCTCACGGACAACGTGAACTCCATGGCCTCCAACCTCACGTCCCAGGTGCGCAACATCGCCGAGGTGACGACGGCCGTCGCCAATGGAGACCTGTCGAAGAAGATCACCGTGGACGTGCGCGGCGAGATTCTGGAGCTGAAGAACACCATCAACACGATGGTGGACCAGCTCAACTCGTTCGCCTCCGAGGTGACCCGCGTCGCGCGTGAGGTCGGCACCGAGGGAAAGCTGGGCGGTCAGGCCGTGGTGAAGGGCGTCGCCGGCACGTGGAAGGACCTCACGGACAACGTGAACTCGATGGCGTCGAACCTGACGTCGCAGGTGCGCAACATCGCCGAGGTGACCACGGCGGTGGCCAACGGAGACCTGTCGAAGAAGATCACCGTGGACGTGCAGGGCGAAATCCTGGAGCTGAAGAACACCATCAACACGATGGTGGACCAGCTCAACTCGTTCGCGTCCGAGGTGACGCGCGTGGCGCGCGAGGTCGGCACCGAGGGCAAGCTGGGCGGCCAGGCCGTGGTGCGCGGCGTGGGTGGCACGTGGAAGGACCTCACGGACAACGTGAACTCCATGGCCTCCAACCTCACCGCGCAGGTGCGCAACATCGCCGACGTGACGACGGCCGTCGCCAAGGGTGACCTGTCGAAGAAGATCACCGTCGATGCACGCGGCGAGGTGCTGGAGCTGAAGAACACCATCAACACGATGGTGGACCAGCTGTCGTCCTTCGCCTCCGAGGTGACGCGCGTCGCGAAGGAGGTCGGCACGGAAGGAAAGCTCGGCGGTCAGGCCGTGGTGCGCGGCGTGGGTGGCACGTGGAAGGACCTCACGGACAACGTGAACTCCATGGCCTCCAACCTGACGTCCCAGGTGCGAAACATCGCCGAGGTGACGATGGCGGTGGCGCGCGGTGACCTGTCCAAGAAGATCACCGTGGACGTGCGTGGCGAGATTCTGGAGCTCAAGAACACCATCAACACGATGGTGGACCAGCTCAACTCGTTCGCGTCCGAGGTGACCCGCGTCGCCCGTGAAGTGGGGACGGAAGGAAAGCTCGGCGGTCAGGCCGTGGTGAAGGGCGTGGGCGGCACGTGGAAGGACCTCACGGACAACGTGAACTCCATGGCCTCCAACCTCACCGCGCAGGTGCGCAACATCGCCGAGGTGACGACCGCCGTCGCCAACGGTGACCTGTCCAAGAAAATCACGGTGGACGTGCGCGGCGAGATCCTGGAGCTGAAGAACACCATCAACACGATGGTGGACCAGCTCAACTCGTTCGCGTCCGAGGTGACCCGCGTCGCGCGTGAGGTCGGCACCGAGGGAAAGCTGGGCGGACAGGCCGTGGTGAAGGGCGTCGCCGGCACGTGGAAGGACCTCACGGACAACGTGAACTCGATGGCGTCGAACCTGACGTCGCAGGTGCGCAACATCGCCGAAGTCACCACGGCCGTGGCGCGCGGTGATTTGTCGAAGAAGATCACCGTGGACGTGCAGGGCGAAATCCTGGAGCTCAAGAACACCATCAACACGATGGTGGACCAGCTGTCGTCCTTCGCGTCCGAGGTGACGCGCGTCGCCCGCGAAGTCGGCACGGAAGGAAAGCTGGGCGGTCAGGCCGAGGTGAAGGGGGTGGCCGGCACGTGGAAGGACCTCACGGACAACGTGAACTCCATGGCCTCCAACCTGACGACGCAGGTGCGCGGCATCGCCAAGGTGGTGACGGCGGTGGCCAACGGCGACCTGAAGCGCAAGCTCGTCGTGGACGCGAAGGGGGAAATCGCCGAGCTGGCGGACACCATCAACGGGATGATCGACACGCTGGCGGTGTTCGCCGACCAGGTGACCACGGTGGCCCGCGAGGTGGGAATCGAAGGGAAGCTGGGTGGACAGGCGCGCGTGCCCGGCACGGCCGGCATCTGGCGCGACCTCACCGACAACGTGAACCAGCTCGCCGCGAACCTGACGACGCAGGTGCGCGCCATCGCCGAGGTGGCCACGGCGGTGACCAAGGGTGACCTCACGCGCTTCATCACGGTGTCCGCGCAGGGCGAAGTGGCCGCCCTCAAGGACAACATCAACGAGATGATCCGCAACCTGAAGGACACCACGCGCAAGAACACGGAACAGGACTGGCTCAAGACCAACCTGGCCAAGTTCACCCGCGTCCTCCAGGGACAGCGAGACCTGCTCACGGTGTCCAAGGTCATCCTGTCGGAGCTGGCGCCGCTGGTGGACGCGCAGCACGGCGTCTTCTACATCTCCGAGCGCGCCGAGGCCGGGGAGCAGATCCTCAAGCTGCTCGCGTCCTACGCGTACCGGGAGCGCAAGGGCCTCTCCAACACCTTCAAGCTGGGCGAGGGCCTGGTGGGCCAGTGCGCGCTGGAGAAGGAGCCCATCCTCCTGTCGGACGTGCCGGACACGTACATCCGCATCTCCTCCGGGCTCGGTGAGGAGGTGCCGCGCAACATCGTCGTGCTGCCGGTGCTCTTCGAGGGGGAAATCAAGGCCGTCATCGAGCTGGCCTCGTTCCACCGCTTCAGCGAGGTGCACCTGGGCTTCCTCGCGCAGCTCACCGAGTCCATCGGCATCGTGCTCAACACGATTGCCGCCAACATGCGCACCGAGGCGCTGCTCAAGCAGTCCCAGGCGCTCACGGACGAGCTGCGCAAGCAGCAGGAGGAGCTGACGGAGACGAACAAGCGCCTGGAGCAGCAGGCCACCTCGCTCCAGCAGTCCGAGGAGCTGCTCAAGCGTCAGCAGGAGGAGCTGCGCCGCACCAACGAGGAGCTGCAGGAGAAGGCGAAGCTGCTCTCCGAGCAGAAGACGGAGGTCGAGCGCAAGAACGGCGAGGTCGAGCAGGCCAAGCGCGCGCTGGAGGAGAAGGCCGAGCAGCTGAGCCTCACCTCCAAGTACAAGTCCGAGTTCCTCGCCAACATGAGCCACGAGCTGCGCACGCCGCTCAACTCGCTGCTCATCCTCAGCCAGACGCTCAGCGACAACGTGGAGGGCAACCTCACCGGACGTCAGGTGGAGTTCGCCAAGACCATCCACGCCTCGGGCGCGGACCTCCTGGAGCTCATCAACGACATCCTCGACCTGTCCAAGATCGAGTCCGGCACCATGACGGTGGACGTGGGCCCGCTGCGCTTCAGCGACCTGCGCGAGTTCGTGGACCGCACCTTCCGCCAGGTGGCGGACAAGAAGGGCCTCCAGTTCGACATCGACCTGTCGCCGGGCATGGCGGGCGAGGTGGAGACGGACGCGAAGCGGCTGCAGCAGGTGCTCAAGAACCTGCTGTCCAACGCCTTCAAGTTCACCGAGTCCGGCTCGGTGTCGCTGCGCATCGGCATGGCGAGGAACGGCTGGACGCCGGACCACCCGGTGCTCTCCAGCGCGCCCTCGGTGGTGGCCTTCTCCGTGCGCGACACGGGCATCGGCATCCCCAAGGACAAGCACCACATCATCTTCGAGGCCTTCCAGCAGGCGGACGGCTCCACCGCGCGCAAGTACGGCGGCACCGGCCTGGGCCTGTCCATCAGCCGCGAAATCGCGCGCCTGCTCGGCGGCGAAATCCGGCTGGAGAGCGAGCCGGGCCAGGGCAGCATCTTCACCCTCTACCTGCCCCTGGACTTCATGGCGGAGCGGCCCGGCGTGGACAACCGCCTGGTGTCCAGCGTGCTGGCCCAGTCCGTCGCCATGCTGCCGCCGCCCCTGCACCTGGAGGAGTCGTCCGCGGCGCCCACGGGGCTCGTCACGCTGTCCATCGATGATGACCGCGCCACCATCCAGCCCGGGGACAAGGTGCTCCTGGCGGTGACGCACGCGCCGGACCACGCGGCGCGGCTGCGCGCGGCGGCGCAGGGCGCGGGCTTCAAGGTGCTCGTCTCCACGGAGGTGGAGGGCGCGCTGGACGTGGTGCGCGACTCGCGGCCCGTGGCCGTGGCGGTGGACCTGGACCTGCCGGAGATGGCGGGCTGGGTGGTGCTGGACCGGCTCAAGCACGACGCCAGCACGCGCGCGCTCCCGGTCTACACCGTGTCGGACGACGACCACCGCGAGCGCTCGCTCAACCTGGGCGCCATCGGCCACCTGCGCGCGGCGGCGGACCCGGCCGCGGCGGTGGCGGCGCTGGCCTCCCTGCGCGACTTCGTGGAGCGCAAGGGCCGCGGGCTGCTCATCGTCGAGGACGACGCCGTGCACCGCCAGTCGCTCCAGGAGCTGCTGGGCAGCGACGACGTGCAGACGATGGCGGTGGGCACCGCGGCGGCCGCGCTGGCCGCGCTGGCGGAGCGCCGCTTCGACTGCATGGTGCTGGACCTGGGCCTGCCGGACCTGCCCGGCACGGAGCTCATCCGCCGCGTGCGCGAGGCGCATGGGGCCGGCGGGCCGCCCATCATCGTCTACACCGGCCGCGAGCTGTCGCGCGCGCAGGAGACGGAGCTGCGTCGGGTGGCGGAGGCCATCGTCGTCAAGGACGCGCAGAGCCCCGAGCGCCTGCTGGAGGAGACGAGCCTGTTCCTGCACCGCTCACCCGCCACGCTGTCGGAGACCAAGCGCCGCATGCTGGAGAAGGCGCGCGAGCGGGACCCGCTGCTCGTCAACCGCAAGGTGCTGGTGGTGGACGACGACGTGCGCAACATCTTCGCCCTCAACACCGTGCTGGAGCGCTACGGCATGAAGGTGGCCTTCGCGGAGAGCGCGCGCGAGGGCCTGGCGCAGCTGGAGACGGACGAGGACATCGAGCTGGTGCTGATGGACGTGATGATGCCGGAGATGGACGGCTACCAGGCCATGCGCGCCATCCGCCGCATGGAGCGCGTCTCGCACCTGCCCATCCTGGCCCTCACCGCGAAGGCGATGAAGGGTGACCGCGAGAAGTGCCTGGAGGCGGGCGCGTCCGACTACATCACCAAGCCGGTGGACATCGAGAAGCTGCTCAGCCTCCTGCGCGTGTGGCTGCACGCGCCCCGGGGTGCTCAGGCCAAGGGCCCGCGCACGGAGGTCTCCGGGTGAGCGCCGGGGCCCAGTCCTCGGCGCTGGAGACGCTGGAGGCGGAGCTCCTGCTGGAGGGCGTGGCCCGCCACTGGGGCTTCGACCTGCGCAGCCACTCGCGTCCGCAGTTGCTGCGGCGGCTGCGGCGTCACCTGCGCGAGGAGCGCCTGGAGTCCTTCTCCGCGCTCCAGGCCCGCGTGCTCCACGACAGCGACGCGCTGGAGGGGCTCCTGCGCGCGCTGTCGTGCACACCGCCCACGCTCTTCTCGGACGCGGCCTTCTTCCGCGACTTCCGCGCGCGCGTCGTCCCCGTGCTGCGCACCTGGCCGTCGGTGCGCGTGTGGCACGCGGGCTGCGGCACGGGCGAGGACACCTACTCGCTGGCCATCCTCCTGCATGAAGAGGGGCTGTGGGGGCGGTGCCGGCTGTACGCGTCCGACGCGAGCGAGGGGCTGCTCGCGGACGCGCGCACGGGCGTGGTGCCCCTGCCCGCCGAGGACTGCGCGCGCCGCCACGCGGAGTCGGGCGGCAAGGGCTCGCTGTCGGACCACTACACGCGCGACGGCAACTGGGCGCTCCTCCAGCCGAAGCTGCGCGACGGCATCTTCTTCACCCAGCACAACCTGGCCATCGACGGCTCGTTCAACGAGTTCCATGTCATCGTGTGCCGGGACACGCTGCTGTCCTTCAACCGCGCGCTGCACAACCGCGTGCACTCGCGGCTGTACGAGAGCCTGGCCCGCTTCGGCTTCTTGTGCCTGGGGCGCAAGGAGTCGCTGTCGCGCACGCCCCACGCCCAGGCCTTCGAGGAGCTGGAGGGCAGTGGCCGCATCTTCCGGAGGGTGTCATGAGCGTGGGGTTGCTGGTGGTGGGCGCGCCGCGTGGCGCCGCGGCGGACCTGGAGACGCTGCTGTCCGTGTTGCCGGCGCACCTGCCGGCGCCCGTCGTCGTGGCGCTGCACCGGGGGCCGCACGACCGGCTGGTGGAGCCCCTGGGCCGCCGCTGCGCGCTGCCGGTGGTGGAGCCGGACGACAAGGACGACCTGGTGCCCGGCCGCGTGTACCTGGCGCCGTGGGGCTACCACCTGCTGGTGGACCGGGGCTCGGTGTCGCTGTCGGTGGAGCCTCCCGAGCACGGCTGTCGTCCCGCCATCGACGCGCTCTTCGAGTCCGCGGCGGACAGCCACGGCGCCGCCGCGGCGGGGTTGCTCTTCGGCGGCCATGACGACGGCCTCACGGGGCTGGGCCTGCTCCAGGCGCGCGGCGGACGCGTGGCGCTGGTGGGCGGCGAGGACGTGGAGCTGTTCGACGCGGAGGTCGAGCGCTTGTCACTCGGGGACGTGGGAGGTTGGCTCGCGCGACTGGCCTACGTGTCGCGCGGCAGGGTGCAGCCATGAGCCCCGTGTCCGTCCTCCTGGTCGACGACCAGCCCGAGGGGCTGCTCGCGCTGGAGGCGACGCTCGCGCCGCTGGGGCTCCAGCTCGTCACCGCGCGCAGCGGCCGCGAGGCGCTGCGCCACCTGCTCTCCCAGGACTTCGCCGCCATCCTCCTGGACGTCGTGATGCCGGGCATGGACGGCTTCGAGACGGCGAGCCTCATCCGCGAGCGCGAGCGCAGCCGCCACACCCCGCTGCTCTTCCTCACCGCCCTGTCGCGCGGCCAGCTGCCGGAGCTGCGCGCCTACGCCGTGGGCGCGGTGGACTACCTGCTCAAGCCCTACGAGCCGGAGATCCTCCGCTCCAAGGTGAGCGTGTTCGCGGACCTCTACCGCAAGACGGAGCTGGTGAAGCGTCAGGCGGAGGTGCTGCGGCAGACCGAGCGGCGCGAGCACGAGAACGAGCTGGCCGAGGCCCAGCGCCGCGTGGACGCCGAGCGCGCCCGCGCCCGCGAGGAGCTGCTGCGCCGGGAGATGGAGACGCACCGCAACCAGCAGCGCTGGCTGGAGGCCGTGCTCGCGGCGCTCCCCACGCCGCTCGCCCTGGTGGAGCCCGGCACGGGCCACACCCTGCTGGCCAACCGCGCGGCCCAGGGGCTCGCTGGCGGAGGGCTCGCGTACCGCGAGGCCCAGGGCCTCCACGAGGGCCTCGTCGTGCGGGGCCCGCAAGGCCAGGTGCTCTCCACCGACGAGCAACCCCTCATGCGCGCGGCCCGCGGTGAGGCCCTCCAGGGCTTCCATGTGGATTGGGAGTGGGGTGGCCAACAAGGCTCGGTGCGCGCCTTCAGCACCTGGCTGCCCCGGATGCATGGCCGTCCGGAGACGGTGCTGCTCGCCCTGCTGGACGTGGCGGCGCCGAGCGCCACGGTGCAGCTTGTGGAAGGACTCAGGCAGCTTGCGCCCGCCCACCCGGGACGGGAGGACATGGAGGGCCCGCTTCCCGTGAGGCAGGGCGAGCGGGCGAGGGAGACGTCCACGCCGGAACCTGAACATCCTGTTGCGAGAAAAGGTTGACGCACAAAATAACGTGGGCATGGTGGCCCTGTGAGCGACGCCGGACTTCCGCCGCGGGTCCAGCGCTTCATCACGACGCACATCGACTCCCTGGAGAAGCTGGAGGTGCTCCTCCTGCTTCGAGCCCAGCCGGGGCGGGAGTGGACCGCGTCATCGGTGAGCCTGGAGCTGCGCATCACAGAACCTTCCGCCGCCGCGAGGCTGGCGGACCTCACCGCGAGGAGCCTGCTGGTGAGCGACGGCGGACGTGTGCCCGTCTATCGCTTCAGTCCGGCGAGCTCGGAGGACGTGCAGGCCGTCACGGAGCTGGCGGCGGTGTACGGTGCGCGCCGGGTGAGTGTCATCTCCTTCATCTTCTCCCGGCCCCTGGACAAGGTCCGGGGCTTCGCGGAGGCCTTCGTGCTGAAGAAGGACAAGGACGGCGACCATGGCTGAAGCGGTCTACATCCTCTGTGCCTTGACGAGCATGGCGTGCGCGGTGCTGCTCTTGCGCGCATGGAAGCGCAGCCAGTCACGGCTCCTGCTGTGGAGCGGGCTGTGCTTCGTGGGCATGGCGGTCAACAACGTCCTGTTGTTCGTGGACCTGGTGGTCCTGCCGACGACGATTGATTTGTACCTGCCCCGCCAGCTCACCACCCTGGCCAGCGTCTCCGTCCTGCTGTACGGCCTCATCTGGGACGGCTCGTAGCGAGAGGAACCCCCCATGTTCCACTCCATGCTCAATGGCGCGGTGGCGATGGCGTGGCTGGCCTGCGCGCTGTTCTTCCTGCGCTTCTGGAAGCAGTCGCACGACCGGCTGTTCGCCTTCTTCGCGCTGTCGTTCGCGGTGCTCGGGGTGAACTCGGTGGTGGCCGCGCTCATCGACGTGCAGGACGAGCGGCGCTACTACATCTACGTGGCCCGGCTTGTCGCCTTCCTCATCATCCTCTACGCCATCTGGGACAAGAATCGCGAGAGTCGACGCGGCTGATGTGTCCTGACGCGCACCCGTCCTCCGCGTTCAGTGGTGGGGCGGCGCGCGGGTGGTTCTCCTTCCCGGTACAGGAGAACCACGCATGCGGCTCGGTCGTCGCGACTTCCTTCGTCTCTCCGCGCTCGGGGGGAGCGCGCTCGCCTTCGGCCCCGGGTTCTGGAAGGCCGCCTACGCGGCCCCGGCCCAGGCGGGCCCCGGTCCCTACGGCGCCATCTCCGGCTCGCCCGACGCCAACGGCCTGAGGCTGCCGGCGGGCTTCACCTCCCGCATCGTGGCGCGCTCGGGACAACCGGTGGGGCCCACCGGTTACGTCTGGCATCCGGCGCCGGACGGGGGGGCCTGCTTCGCGCGGCCGGAGGGTGGCTACGTCTATGTGTCCAACAGCGAGGCCATCTCCGGCGGCGCGAGCGCGGTGCGCTTCGACGCGGGCGGCCGGGTGCTGGCGGCCTATCGAATCCTCGCGGGCACGCGGCTGAACTGCGCGGGCGGGCCCACGCCGTGGGGCACGTGGCTGTCGTGCGAGGAGCACCCGAGGGGTTGGGTGTGGGAGTGCAACCCGGCGAGGCCGTCGCAGGGCGTGGAGCGGCCGGCGCTCGGCGCGTTCCCGCACGAGGCGGTGGCGGTGGACCCGGTGGGCCAGCGGCTGTACCTGACGGAGGACCAGCCCGAGGGGCGGCTGTACCGCTTCACGCCGTCCGTGTGGCCCCGATTGTCGGAGGGCACGCTGGAGGCCGCGAAGGTGTCGGGCGACGCGCTGGCGGGTGAGGCCCGGCTGTCGTGGGTGCGGTGCTCGCCGGAGAAGTCCGTGTCGCGTCAGCCGGACGTCGCGGCGCGCACGACGGTGTTCGAGGGCGGCGAGGGCTGCTGGTACGACGGCGGCACCGTCTACTTCACCACCAAGGGAGACAACCGCGTGTGGGCGCACGCGCCGGCGACGGGGAGGCTGGAGGTCATCTACGCGGCGTCGCTCCTGCCGCTCGCGCCGCTGACGGGCGTGGACAACGTGGTGGTGTCGCGCTCGGGGGACCTGTTCGTCGCCGAGGACGGCGGCACCATGGACCTGTGTCTCATCACCCCGGGACCCCAGCGCGTGGTGTCGTCGTTCCTCCGGCTGAGGGGACACTCGGGCTCGGAGCTCACCGGGCCGGCCTTCAGCCCGGATGGGCGGCGGCTGTACTTCAGCTCGCAGCGCGGCACCTCGAACTCCATCAACGCCGGTGTCACGTTCGAGGTGTCCGGTCCCTTCCGCTGAGGCCGGCGCGCGGCTTGACGACGCGGGAGGGCTCTTGCAGATACGGGGACCATGTCCACGCTCCCTTCCTTCTCGCCCCGCCGCGCGCTGGGCCGCACCGGCTTCGTCGCCACGGCGGTGGGCATCGGTGACATCGCCGACCGCTCGACGCCCCGCGAGGTGCTCGTCGCCACGCTCACGCGCGCGCTGGACGCGGGGCTGAACGTCATCGACACCGCGCCCAACTACGAGGAGGGCCTGAGCGAAGAGGTGGTGGGAGAGGCGCTGCGCGGCCGGCGCGAGGGCGTGTTCCTCATCGACAAGGTGGACGTGCTCGACGCGCCGGTGGGGCCCCAGGTCGCGGCGAGCCTGAAGCGGCTGGGGCACGCGCACGTGGACCTGTTCGTCTTCCATGCCGTGTCGGAGCTGTCCGCGTGGGAGGCGCTCGCCGCGCCGGGTGGGGGACTGGCGCAGCTGGGCGAGTGCGTGCGCGCGGGACAGGCGCGCTTCCGGGGCATCTCCAGCCATCATCCGGAGGTGCTGCGCCGGGCGGTGCTGTCCGGGCTGTGTGACGTGGTGATGTTCCCCCTGGGGCCCTTCGTGGACGCGCGCTACGTGGAGGACGTGCTGCCACTGGCGCGCTCGCGCGGCGTGGGCGTGGTGTCGTTCAAGACGTTCGGCGCGGGCAAGCTCCTGGGCGACACGGAGGGCTATGGCCGGCCGCTGGAGTCGCGGCCCCGGGGCAAGGTGGGCTCGGGTGGACGTGAGGACCGGGAGGCACCGCTGCTGCCGCACCTGGGCGTGGAGGAGTGCGTGCGCTACACGCTGACGTTGGACCCGGACGTCATGTTGATGGGGATGAGCCACCCCAACGAGCAGGACGCGGCGCTCGCGGCGGCCCACGCGTGGCGTCCGCTCACGCCCGAGGCGCTGGAGGACGTGCGCGTGCGCGCGCGCCGGGCCATCGACGGCAAGGGCGCCGTGTGGTGGAACCCGACCGCGGCTTGAGTCGAAGACCCCGAGTCATTTCGCCTGAAACACACCCCGGGCGTGGGGGGTGTGGCCATTCAACGTCTGGCGGGTCTGGGATTGGACAGTCCTCCCGTCCGCGGAGGTGGGCGGCATTGTTGCGGGCGTCGGGACGCTCTTAGCTGCGGGCTTCACCGCGCTCTCGGGGTCGCCTTCATGTCCGCCGAGCCGAACCCACTCGACGACCTTCCTGGCGACACCGCCGGGACACCGCGAGGCGCCGCGGCGACAGGGCCTCGCGCCGAGCCCGCGTCCTCCGAGTCCGCGCGGCTGGCCTTCCTGTATCGCGCGGGTGAGGCGCTGGGGGCCTCGCTGGAGTGGCGCACGGTGTTGCGGCGGCTGGCGGAGCTGGTGGTGCCGGAGCTGGCGGACTGGTGCGCGGTGGACGTGCTGGGGGACGACGGCCGCGTGGAGCGCGTGGCCGCGGCGCATCGGGAGCCGGGGCGGGTGGCGCTGGTGCACGAGCTGTTCCGCCTGCGTCCGGTGGACCTGACGATGTCGGACGTCATCGCGCAGACGCTGCGCACCGGCGTCGCGTCGCGGATGGAGGCCGTGTCGGAGCGGGCCTGGGAGCGCGAGGTGGCGCTGGGCGCGCGGGTGGGGATGGTGTTGCCGCTGGTGGCGCGCGGCCGGGTGTTGGGGGCGATGTCGCTGCTGCGCGGTGACGCGGCGGCGGGCTTCACGGAGCAGGACCTGGAGGTGGCGCGGGAGCTGGGGCGGCGCGCGAGCCTCTCCATGGAGAACGCGCTGTTGTACGAGGAGGCCCGGGTCTCCCAGGCGCTCTCCGCGCGACTGCAGACGGTGACGGCGGCGCTGTCCCGGGCGGCCACCGCGGAGGACGTGGCCCGGGTGCTGGTGCATGACGGGCTGGAGGCCTCGGGCGCGGCGCGTGGCACGGTGATGAGCCTGACGGACGAGGGCTTCATCCACTTCATCGGCGCGTTCGGCTATTCGCGGGAGTTCAGGGCCGCGCTGGAGGGGAAGCGTCCGCTGGTGGTGCCGGTGCTGGCGCGCGCGGCCGAGCGGCGGGAGGCGCAGTGGTTCTCGCGCCTGGAGGACCTGTTGCCCCTGACGGGCATCGTCCGGCGCGAGGTGGCGGTGCTGGGGGGCGGGGCGCGCGCGGTGCTGCCGCTGCTCACGGAGCGGGGCGTGCGCGGCTTCGTGTGGCTGGCCTGGGAGGGGCAGCGCGACTTCACCGCGTCGGAGCGCTCGTTCCTGGAGGCGCTGGCCCAGCAGTGCTCGCAGGCGCTGGAGCGCGCGGTGCTGTACGGCACGCTGCGCGAGCGGGGCGAGCGGTTGCACCACGCGCTCCAGATGGGGAAGGAGGCCGAGGAGCGGCTGTTCTTCCTGCTCGAGGCGAGCCGCGCGCTGGCCGAGCACCTGGACGACGTGGAGTGGACGCTGGAGCACGTGGCGCGCGTGGCCGCCAGCAGCGTGGCGTCCAGCTGTCTGGTGGAGCTGGTGGGGCCGGATGGCACGCTGCGGTGCGTGGCGTCCGCGCACCAGGAGCCCTCGCGCGATGCGTCGGTGCTCCAGGCGCTCGGCGGAGAGGGCGCGCTGTCGCTGTCGCGCGAGTGCTTCCATTCCGGAGAGCCGCGCTTCGTGCCGGACGTGGACGCGGCGCTGTGCGAGCGATTGTCGGACAGCTCCGAGCAGCGGGCGCTGTTGCAGGCGCTCAGGCCGGCGTCGCTGTTGGTGGTGCCGGTGCGCACGCGCGGACGCACGCTGGGCGTCATCACGTTGGGGACGTCGCCGCCGCAGCGTCCGCTGGCCATGTCGGACGTGTCGATGATGGAGGAGCTGGCGCGACGCGTGGCGGTGGCGCTGGAGAACGCGTCGCTGTATCGGGACGCGCAGGCGGCGGTGCGGCTGCGCGACGAGTTCCTCTCCGTGGCGAGCCACGAGCTGAAGACGCCGTTGACGAGCCTGAAGCTCCAGCACGGGCTCATCGACCGGGCGCTGGGGCCGGACTCGCGCGAGAAGGTGGCGCCGAGGTTGTCCACGGCGATGCGGCAGGTGCAGCGGCTGGCGTCGCTGGTGGACCACCTGTTGGACGTGAGCCGTGTCTCGCTGGGGCGGCTGGCATTGGAGCCCACGGAGGTGGACCTGGGGCAGGCGGTGCGCGACGCGGTGGACCGGATGGAGGAGGTCTTCGCGGTGGCCGGGTGCACGGTGCGGGTGGAGATTCCAGAGCCGCTGCAGGGGCGGTGGGACGCGCTGCGGTTGGACCAGGTGCTGGTCAACCTGCTCACCAACGCGGCGAAGTACGGCGCGGGGCGGCCGGTGCAGGTGTCCGCCTCCGCCGAGGGCGAGGCGCGGGTGCGCCTGTCGGTGCGCGACGAGGGCATCGGCATCTCGGAGACCGACCTGCCGCGCCTGTTCGGCCGCTTCGAGCGCGCGGTGTCGGAGCGCCACTACGGTGGGCTGGGGCTGGGGCTCTACATCAGCCGGCAGATCGTGGAGGCCATGGGCGGGAGCATCGAGGTGGAGAGCCGCGAGGGCGTGGGCTCCGTCTTCACCGTGCTGTTGCCTCGTTCAGCAGGCTGAGGGCGCGCTCGAGCACCTCGTCGCGTCCGGCGCGCAGGCCCTCGAGGGTGGGGTGGACCTCCACGTCGGGGCGCAGGCCCACGCCCTGGACCGGCTGGCCGTCGGGGGTCTCGAAGCGCTGACCGGTGAAGAGGACGCAGAGAGCGCCGGGGAGGCAGACGTTGGTGGTGTCACCCACGGCGCCCGCGGTGGCGCTGCCCACGAGGCGTGCGCCGGACGCGGCGCGCAGCATCATCGCGGTGTATTCGCCCTGGCTCAGCGTCCGCGCGTCGACCAGGAGGATGACGTGTCCTCGGTAGAGGGGACCGTTGTTGGGTGGGAGCAGGGTGGGGAAGCGCTCCTCCAGGCGCTCTCCGGCGGAGAGCCGGGGGCGGGAGATGAGCGCGGACGTCGTGGCGCCGCGCGTGTTGAGTCGCGGCGCGAGCGCCCAGGCGCTGCCCTGGGGATAGCCGCGCAGGTCGAGCACCAGGCCCCGCGTGTCCTTCATGGCGGTGAGCATGGGGTCCACGGACTCGGCGCGCAGCCTGCGCAGGTCCACGTAGCCGATGCCGCCGCTCAGCATCTTCCAGGGGGCGTCGTCGCGGGGTGGGGGACGCAGGAACGGGAGGAAGTCGCGTGAGCGCGGCAGGCGTGACTCCTTGAGGCGGCCGTCGGAGCCCTGGAGCATGACCTCGACGTGCTTGCCGTCCGCGCCCGCGAGCAACAGGCTGGCGACGCGCTCGGCCCTCGCGGCGTCGTGTGAGGCACCGAGGAGGGAGGTGAGTCGCCGCGCGTGCAGGGCGACGGGCTCCTGGTCCACGGCGACCACCTCGTCGCCCACGTGGATGCCGGCGGCGCGGGTGACCTCGGGCGCGGGCAGCTCCGTCACGATGAAGCGCCCCTGCACGGGCCGCAGGAGGACGGGCGCGGTGGCCTCGGCGAGAGAGCGCAGCGGCTGGCCCTGCTCCGCGACGAAGATGTGTCCGTCGTGGACGCGCGCGGCCAGGGTGTAGAGGACCTGTGTGTAGGCGCGAGCGTCCGCCGCCGCGCGAGCCTGACCGAGGAACGTGGGCAGGACGGCGTCCCAGTCCCGCAGGGCTTTCGGGTCGGGATGAAAGAAGCGCATCACGTTCCAGAACCGGATGACGGCGAGCAGCCGATGCGGTTCCGGTGGATACCCCGGGTGCTCGTACATGGCCTCGGCGCTGATGATGGGGAGCGCGGAGGCGGACCTCGATGGGGCTGCGCTCGCGCGAGTCCGCGTCCCCGACGTGCCCGAGCGCACCCGTTGGAGCGCGTCCTGGAGCGCGGGCCCCGAGTCACCCTCGTCCGCCTCCACCGGCACGGTGACGTCCGCGGACAGTCCCGAGGCGCCGGAGGCGAACACGAGCTCCGAGGCGCGCACCACCGCGCGATATCCCCCGGGCAGCGGCAGCGTGCGAGTCCTCACGGCGGAGGACTCGTCGAGCCCACCCTGCGCGATGACTCGCGTGCGAGGCGTGGACATCAGCGCGAGCACCAGCGGCGTCAGCGGCGTCCGCGCGTTGACGAGCAGCGCCACCGAGCGCTTCGGCGTCCCGGACACCGGCGTGAATCTCCGCGCGAGCCGCGTCTCGACGGACGCGCTGTATCCCCCGGAGCTGGGCCCCCACTGCACGGGATGGCCCGAGTACACACGGAAGCGCTCCGCGGGCGCCGTCAGCTCCTCCGCCACCAGCGAGCGCTCCAGGAAGCCGAGCGCCATCTCCGCCCACGCGGCCGCGTCATCCCCACTCATGCGCAGGTCGATGACCACGCGGCGAGCTCGCGCGAGCTCCGGCTCCAGCGCGCTCATCGCGGGATACAGTGCGTCGACATTCGCGAAGGTTCGGTCCAGGTCCAGCACCAGCGCGTCACCCACCCAGCGCGACAGCGGCCCAGGTGCCGTGCTCGTGGCCACCACCGGCCCATCCCGCACGACCCGGGTGAGCGGGTCCTCGAGCGTGCGCAGCATGCCGCCCACTGTCGCGGCGAGCGCCTCGGGGGTGCTCGCCGCGAGCGCACCGGGCAGCGCGGCGAGGAGCGCCGCATCCCAATCGACCGCGCCCGTCGCGAGCGCCGGATGCGCGTACTTCACCTCGCCCCAGACGCGCCCCAGCGCCGCGGCGTTCTCCAGCGCGGGCGCGACGCTCGCACCCGGTCCACCCGGCTCCGCGCCCGCTCCGACCCCCGCGCCGAGCAGCACCGTCAACACCCCGACACCGAGTGTCCAGCTCGGCACCCGTCGGATTCTCACGTGCTCCACAACCACCTCCGATGACGGCCCCGCCCGCTCGACACCACCCTCACGGAAAAGTTCCCGAGCGAACCGCTCCGAGGCGTCTGCCGGCGCCCTCATCGAGGCTCCGCGTTCAAGCGCGTCCACGCCTGGTGAAGCGCGTGGCCGGGGGCGTGGGTGCCGGGTCTTCTTCGCGTGGTGGAAGTGCTCGCGGGGAGCAGTCGTCTACAAGGGCTGGCTCCCTCGCTCCAGGCGTGTGGCCCGGCCATGCTCATGGCTCCGAGGTCTCGCGCGGCGCTCGACACCCGTACACCTGGAACTGGAGAACGTTCATGCGACGTCTGAACCTCATTGCGACTCCCTCTCTCGTGGTGGCCCTGTGCGCGTTGCTCGCGAGCGGATGCGGTGGCTCACCCGGGCCCGACGCGGAGCCGTCCACCGGCGCGCCCCAGTCCGGCGGCCTGGAGGGTGCGCCCGGCACCGACGAGGGCGAGGCCGCGGGAGCCGACTCCGATGATCCGTTCCACCCGCTCAACGCGGGCAAGGTCACCCTCTGCCACATCCCGCCGGGCAACCCCGACAACGCGCACTCCATCACAGTGGGCCTGGCCGCCGTGAAGGCCCACGTCAAGCACGGCGACACGCTGGGCGCCTGTGACAGCGAGCCCGACGCGGGCACGGGTGGTGAGCCCGACGCGGGCACCGGCGGTGAGCCCGACGCGGGCACCGGCGGCGAGCCCGATGCCGGCTCCTGCCAGCCCGTCGAGGCGCCCTGTGGCGAAGGCGCTGCCTGCTGCTCGGGCCTGGCCTGCTCGACCGACGGCTACTGCGAGCCCATCATCGGCTGATGAACAGGGCCCACCGGCCCTCCCGAAGACGACGCCTCACCCAGACCCCTCCGGCGGCGCCCCTGTGGCTCCGCCCGAGGGGTCTTCCTGTTTCCGGGGAGCCACGCCCCTCGGTTCATCCTCATCACATCTTTTGACTCAAGGAACCCGACCCCCTGCGTCTTCCCTTCAGGGGGGCGGCGAGACAGGGAAGCCGTGAAACGTGTTCCACAAAACATGGGAGTGAGACGGAGAGAAAAGGAATCCCAGAAACCCAACCGCGCATTGCGAGCCGAGCGGTAAAGTTTTCAACCGAATGGCTGTAGTTTCTGCGGAGAGAGCAGGGGAGACTTCCAGCAATGAGGGGTGCTTTCCTTCCTCACTGTCCGGAACCCGAAGTCCACGACTCCATTCGCATGAAGCGCCGGTGCCAGCGCGGTTGAATCGAGGGTGGCACACGACTCGCAACCCGTCGTCCGAATCACCCTGTCCCCGCGTCCCCCAATCGCCCCGTGTTCGTCCAGAACGTCATCTGCTCCTGCGTGCCTCCGCACTCCGACCCCAGTGAGTGTCCGACCTGGGTGCGTCCTCACCGGCACACGCCGGCGGAAGGGAACACGATGTTGTACGCGGGGACGCCGCCGCCGCCCGTCCGGGTGGAGACGCTGACGCCGGTCCCCACGCCCGTGCCGGGCTCGTTGGTGGGGCACCAGCTGGGGCACTTCAAGCTGCTGAAGGAGCTGGGCCGCGGCGGCATGGGCACGGTGATGCTGGCCGAGCACGCCCTCATCCAGAAGCGCGTGGCCATCAAGGTGCTGCACTCGCACCTGGCGCAGGACCCGGACCTGGTGGCCCGCTTCCTGTCGGAGGCGCGCACGCTGACGGTGGTGCAGCACGAGAACGTCGTCGCGCTCTACGACTTGGACACGCGCGACGGCCGTCCCTACCTGGTGATGGAGTACCTGGAGGGGCAGAGCCTGGCGGCCTTCGCCAAGGAGCCGCTGCCGCCCGCGCTGGTGGTGGACCTGCTCTCCCAGGTGTGTGACGCGCTGGGCGCGGCGCACGCGCACGGCATCGTCCACCGTGACTTGAAGCCGGCCAACGTCTTCCTGGTGCCGGGGCCGCAGGGCCGCCAGCGCGTGAAGCTCCTGGACTTCGGCATCGCCAAGCTGCTGTCGCGCCCGGCGGGCGTGCACACCACGGAGGTGGGCGTGCTGCTGGGGACGCCGGAGTTCATGGCCCCCGAGCAGTGCGGCGACGAAGTGGTGGACGCGCGCACGGACCTCTACGCGGTGGGCGTGCTGGGCTACTTCCTGCTCACCGGACGCGTGCCCTTCGCGGGCCGCACCGCGGCGGAGGTGCTCATCGGCCACCTCCAGAAGCCGCCGGTGCCGCCGCACGAGGTGCGCCCGGACGTGCCCAGGACGCTGTCGCGCGTGCTCCTGCGCGCCTTGGCCAAGCGCCCCGCGGACCGCTTCGCCCAGGCCTCGGACCTGCGCGCCGCGCTCGCCACCGCGCTCGTGCCCGAGCCGGAGCCCGCGGCGCCCGGCTTCACCGCCCGGGTGCGCATGGCGGGCGCGCCGCACTCGCACGAGCTGTCGTGCGAGTGGGTGGGCCGCGCCGGCCTCTTCCTGCACACGCCCGCCGCGCCGCCGCCGCTGCTCTCCGACGTGGGGCTCCTGCTGCGGCTGCCCGGCGGCGAACTCGCCTGCACCGGCCAGGTGGTGCGCCACGTGACGGAGGAGCAGGCCAGGGCCTGGCGCATGTCGCCGGGCTTCGGCGTGCAGCTTCGCGACACGTCCCCCGCCTTCCAGGAGGCGCTCGCCCGGCTGAAGTCCGGCGTGCGCCTGGAGCCGCCCACGCCGCCGCCGTCCCCCATGCGCGAGGACGCCGAGGCGGAGCGCGTGCTCCAGGGCTTCCGCAACCGGATGTCCGGGGACCACTACGCCGTGCTGGAGGTCCCCCGGGACGCCACGCCGGAGACCCTGCGCGTGGGCGCCCAGCGCGCCCGCACGGCGCTCGAGCCCCTCAAGGCGCGCAACCTGTCCCTGGGGCAGCGCGCCCAGCTCGAGCGGGTGGGGGAGCGGGTGGCCGCGGCGCTGCATGTGCTGGGGCACGTGGAGCGCCGGGCGGAGTACGACGCGCGCCTGGGCAACGTGGAGGGCGTGGAGCGCTGCCTCGCCGCGGGCCTCACCGCCACGGCGCTGGAGAACTGCCGCCGCCGCTTCCTCGCCGAGTTCCCCGGCCGCGACGGCCGCGCCGCGGTGCAGCGGCTGTCCGGTGACGCGCTGTCCTCGGTGGGCCGGCTGCAGGAGGCGCTCGCCGCCTACGAGCAGGCGGTGCGCATGGACCCGCTGGATCTGGAAGGGCTCAAGCGCTGGCGCATGCTCCGGGCCCGGCTGCGCAACACGCCCACGCCCCGGTAGGCGGGCGGGCGGGCGCCAGGGGTGGACCGCCGTTCCTTGCGTCCCGGGGTGGGCTCCTTGTTAATCCACCCTGGACCCATGGCCTCCGACTCCGACGACTCGCTTCCACCCCAAGGGCGCTTCACCCGGCTGCGCAAGCTGGCGGGCCTCTCCATGCAGGTGGGCACCGACGTGCTCAAGAGCAGCGCGAAGCGCCTGACGGGCGGCACGCCGGAACTGCTCAGCAGGAACGCCGCGGAGAAGCTCGTCTCCACCCTGGGGGAGCTCAAGGGCGCGGCCATGAAGCTGGGCCAGGCGCTCTCCATGGACCCGGACCTGCTCACCCCCGAGGTGCGCCAGGTCCTCGCCCGCCTGCAGAACCAGGCCCCTTCCATGTCCTACGACATGGTGTCGCGCGTGGTGCGCGAGGAGCTGGGCTGTCCTCCCGAGGAGGCATTCCGCGAGTTCAGCCGCGAGCCCCTGGCCGCCGCCTCCCTGGGCCAGGTGCACCGCGCGGTGCTCGCGGACGGGCGCCCCGTGGCGGTGAAGGTGCAGTACCCGGGCATCGCCGAGTCGCTGACGCACGACATGGAGAACCTGGGCCTCGTCGTGAAGACGATGTCCAAGGCCTCGCGGCTGATGGACGGCTCGGCGTACTTCCAGGAGTTCCGCGACGAGCTGCTGCTGGAGCTGGACTACCGGCGCGAGGCGGAGCTCGCCCGGGGCTTCGCCAGGAGCGTGGCCCGGCTGGAGGACCTCCACGTCCCCGGCGTCGTCGACAGCCACAGCGCCGGGCGCGTGCTGACCATGGAGCTGCTGGAGGGCCTGACGCTCAAGGACTGGGTGACGAAGGAGTCCTCCAACGAGGAGCGCTTCCGCGTGTCGCGCCAGCTCATCCGCGCCACGTACGGGCCCTTCTTCGGCGCGGGTGAAATCCACGCGGACCCGCACCCGGGCAACTTCATGGTGATGCCGGACGGGCGCCTGGGCCTGCTCGACTTCGGCTCCATCAAGCGCTTCAGCCCGCGCTTCGTGGACGCCAACCGGCGCATGTTCCAGCAGTCCCTGAAGCTGGAGCCCTTCGACGTGCTGCGGCTGAGCCTGGAGGTGGGCTTCACCGTGGAGCTGCCCGGCGACGAGGCCGCGGACCTCATCCGCGAGGTGCTGCACATCGCCGGCAGGCCCATGCGCACCACCCCGTACGACTACACGTCCTGCGAAATCCCCCGCGACATGCGCAACCACTTCACGCGCAACGCGGCCCGCTTCCTCAAAATCAAGCCGCCGCCGGAGGCGGTGATGTTCTTCCGCTCCACGGGGGGGCTGGCGCAGAACCTGCGGCTCATCGGCGCCCGCGGGGACTTCCGCGGCGTCTTCCTGGAGATGGCGGAGCTGCTCGGCTGAGAGGAGCCCGCGCGCGTGCTACGGCGCGGACGAGGCCGCCTGGCCGCGGCCCTTGGCGTGGATGGCGTGGAGCCTCCGCGCCAGCTCCTCGCCCTGGGTGCTCTTGGTGATGTAGCCGTCCGCGCCCGACTCCAGCGCCAGCTTGCGCAGCTGCGACTCGTCCGACGCGGAGAAGAGCACGAAGCGCGTGCCCGCCGGGGCCTGCCCCCGCGCCAGCGTCAGCACCTTGTCGCCGGTGAGGGCCGGGATGTTCACGTCCAGCAGCACCAGGTCCGGCATCGTCGTGCGCACCAGGTTGGACACGCCCAACGAGGAGCGGTGGGTGCGCACATCGAACCCGTACGCCGACAGCGAGCGCTCCGCGAGCGTGAGCTGCTCCTGGTCGTCATCCACCACCAGCACTCGGATTTTCATCTCCGACATGACTCCTCCCCCTCATGGGCGCCCGACGCCCACCGGATGTCGCCACCAGGCCGGGTGGCCTACGGATTATCACCTAGCCGAGGGCCGCCTGTCGCCCCCTTGCGCCCTCGCGAAGTCGCCCTTCGCGCCGCCGTGACAGGACGTGGTGGGTGGACCGGGTGTACCTCCACCCGCCCCGTCCACCCCGGCCGGGGCCCCGTGTCTCAGCCGGAGCGGTACTCGGAGGCCCGGCCGCCCCGGCCCGTGGCCGTCCGCCTGAGCGAGGGGAGGGTGAGGGTGAAGACGGCGCCGCCCTCCGGGCGGTTGGACGCGACCAGGGTGCCGCGTGCCCGCGCCACCACCTCGTGCGCCATGGAGAGGCCCAGGCCCGTGCCGTGCTGGCCCTTCGTGGTGAAGAAGGGCTGGAAGATGGAGAGCAGGTGCTGCTCGGGGATGCCCGTGCCCTCGTCCTCCACGGTGATGACGACCTGGCCCGCCGAGGTCTGGTGGCCGCGCACGCGCAGGGTGCCGCCCCGGGGCATGGCGTCGCGTCCGTTGCGCAGCAGGTTGAGGAACACGCAGCGCAGGTCCGCCGCGGAGCTCTCCACCAGCGGCATCCGGGGCACGTCCACGTCCAGGTGCAGGCTCAGCCCCTCGCGCGCGGCCCGCGACTCCAGCTCCCCCCGGGCGATCTCCACCGCGTCACGCACCACGTCGGCCAACTGCACCGGCTCCACCGGAGACTCGGGCTTCTGCCGCGCGAAGTCGCGCAGCCGCGACAGCCGCGTCGTCGCGTCCGCCACGATTCGCAACAGCGTGTCCACGTGGGCCGGCGTCTCCTGCTCACCCTGCTTGCCAGGGCGGGTCTGGAGCAGCTCCAGCCGCAGCTTCATGGCCACCAGCAGGCTGCTCAAATCATGGGCGATTCCCGAGGCCTGCTCACTGAGCATGCGCAGGTGCTCGCGCTCCGCCAGGGCGCGGCGCTCCTTCTCCAGCGCCTCCTCCTGACGCGCCTGCTCGGTGATGTCCCGGGCGAGCACCAGGACGACCCTGGGCGCCAGGTCCGCGCGGACATGCCGGACGCCCACCTCCAATTGCTGATGCCCCCCCGCGTAGGTGTAGCGCGAGATGCGGGCCGGCTCCTCCGGCGTCGAGTCCAGCGCCCGCACCTCCGCGGCCACGACGCTGCGCAGCGTCAGCAGGGCGGGCCCCTCCTCCTGTCCGCGCTCTGTCAAACGCCGCCACGGACCCCGGGCCAGTGTGAGGGATTGCCAGCGCAGGTTGACATACAGCGCCGCATCCCCTCGGAGCAGGGCCACCGCGCCGGCAATGCCTTCCAGGGCCGGCGAGTGTCGGGAGGGCGTCAGGGGCTCGTCCTCGAAGTCGGGCCCGTGTGTCTTGTTCACCTTTTCGAGGAGGGCCGCCAGCTCATGCTCGGTCGACGACGCGGGTGACATGCGTTGAGCTGTAACCCAGGGCGCGGCACGCGGCAAGGGAGGGTCCCCCGCCCTCACGGAGCCCCAGCCCGCACGGGTATGTCTGATGTGGACTGTACTGCCATTCCCCCGTGCGCCGACTGCGAAAGACTGACATACGGATGGGTGCCCGACATGGACAGCATCCCTGGATGGAGGCTCCGCACGCCAGTGAATGGCTTACCTTGAACAGTCCCTGAACAACTTTTGAACATCGCCTGATGAACAAGGTCGCGGAAGGGCTCTCGTCGGAAGTGAATCCCGAGGGCTCTCATCGCATCTGGAGTGATGATGACGACAGACATTTCCAATGAGAGAATCCGGGTGGCGCTCCTGGAGGACCAGCAGGTCTTCAGGGAGAGTCTGGTATTGGTCCTCGAGAGTGCGGGCATGGACGTGGTGGCGCGCTGCTCCCAGACGCCGCCCTTCCTGGCGCGGGTGCGTGAGCAGATGCCGCACGTGGCGGTGTTGGACCTGAAGCTGGAGCCGCCGGACCAGGATGGGACGGCGACGGGGATGACGGCGCTGCAGTGCCTGCATGACTTCTATCCGTCGGTGAGGTCGCTGGTGTTGTCGAGCCACCACGAGCCGGAGGTGGTGGAGCAGTGCCTGCAGGCGGGCGCCGCGGGCTACCTGTGGAAGCACAACGTGGGCTGCGCGGAGGTGGTGGAGGCGGTGACGCGCGTGGCGCGCGGGGAGCGGCTGATGCCGCCCGGGCTGTCGTGGGTGCCGTCGCTGCCGGGCTTCATGCTGCAGCACGAGGTGCCGACGGGCGGCGCGGAGCTGGGGCTGCTCACGCCGCGCGAGCGCGAGGTGCTGGGGTACGTGGCCGCGGGCGCGGACAACCTCAAGATTGCCGCGTGCCTGAGCATCACCGAGCGCACGGTGAAGGCGCACATCACCAGCATCTACAAGAAGATTGGCTCGGAGAACCGCACGCAGCTGGCGGTGCTCGCGCTGCAACTGGGCGTTCAGCGCCCGGCAGGCATCTGAGACCGCGGTGCGCCAGCACTTGCAGGCAATGGGCGCGGGCGCGGGCGCATGAGAGGGTGGGTGGACCCGTGGCGCTCCACTCCCGAAAACCCCCGCGCGCGGGTCTTCGCGTCACCGTCCCCGGCGGGCCAGGGCAGCTCCGAACGCAGCGGCTGCCCTGGCCCGTTCACTGTCGACGCCGCACGGCGTCAGGGCTTCTGGGCCGTCACCAACTCGAAGGGGCCGCCGGGCAGCACGCGCACGTGGTGGAAGCCCGCCTGCGCGAGCATCCGCTCGTAGAGCTCCACCTCGCGCAGCCGGCTGACGCACGAGTCCACGCCGATGAGGAAGTAGGTCCAGAAGAACTGCGCGGCCAGGCGCTCCGGGGTGCGGAACTCCTCGCAGATGATGACGCGCCCGCCCGGGGGCAGCGCCGCCCACGCCGCCTGCAAGAGCGCCTGCGCCGTCTGCGGCGCCCAGTCGTGCAGCACGCGCACGAAGCTCATCACGTCGTAGCCCTCGGGCAGCGGCTCCTTCAGGAAGTCCCCGGCCACGAAGCCCAGGCGCGAGGCGGACAGGCCGAAGCGCTCGCGCGTGCGCTCCACCAGCGCGAGCGTCGCCGGCAGGTTGAAGACATCCACCTTCAAGCCCGGGTGCTCTCGCGACAGGTGCGCCGCGAGGCTGCCGTCGCCGCCGCCCACGTCGAGCACGCGCTGGCCGTCCCTCCACAGCGCGGGCGCGTGCAGGCGCAGCGCCTCGAGGATGGGCGGCAGCCCCGCCGCCATGCTCGTCTCGAAGCCCTCCAGCTGTTCGGGGGTGCGCAGGGGCCAGTCGAAGTCCGCGGGGGCGATGGAGTGGTGCCCGCGCAGCACCTCCGGCAGCCGGCCGTGCAGGGTGCGCCAGGCGAACTTCTCGCGGTCCGTCTCCCGGCCGTCGGGCCCCAGCACCGCGAGGGCCGCGTCGCGCAGGCCCTCCACCGCGTGGTAGCGCGCGGACGCGAGCGCGTCCGTGTCCTGCTCGCGCGTCACCAGGCCCAGGCTCTCCAGACAGTCGAGCAGCTTGTAGAGCCGGCCCGGCACCAGGCCATGCCTCGCGGCCAGCTGGGCCAGGGTGATGGGCTCGGGGCCCTCCAGCGACTCGAGCAGCCCCAGCTCCAGCGACGCCGTCAGCACGTCCACCGCCTTGGCGCCGTTGTAGAGCAGGTGCAGCAGCGCGCGAGGCGAGCGCTCCACTCCGCCCGCCCTCGACGTCACGACTCGCCCCGGGTGGGCGTGAAGCCCGCGTGCGCCACCGGGCACCCGCCGCCCGTCCTGGCGGGCGCCGCGTAGGCCGCCGCGCTCATCGCGCCCTCCATGCAGCCGTCACGGCGCGCGCCCGGGGAATGGCCTCCCTCCCGGCGCCAGCCGGCCGTCAGCTCCACGCGCACGTCCCAGAGCTGACGGAACAGCGGCAGCGTCATCCGCCCCGCGAGCACCTGCGTGGGCAGCCCGTCCAGCGCCTTCACCGAGCGGTCCACGCCGATGGTGCGCCGCACCAGCTGGAAGTGTCGGTACAGCCAGCCCTGGAAGGCCTCGTCCACGTCCACGAACTGCTCGCACAGCCGCTTCAAGTCGTCCGGCCCGCCGCCCGAGTACACCTCCAGGAGCGTGCGCGAGCGCCGCGCGAGCAGCCGCTCCAGCGCGGCCTCCAGTCCCTCCGACGCCTTGCGCAGCATGTTGTAGCCCGGGGACTCCTGGCCGCTGCCGTTGCCCAGGCTGCGGCGGATGACCTGATAGGTGTCCGGCGTCATCGTCTCCATCACCCCCAGCTCCGCCTCCAGGCTCCGGAGGATTCGCACCAGCCGCTCCAGCCTGGCGGACGCGGCCCACAGGGCGTCCCGGTCCAGCTCCGCCACCACCTCCACCGCCTCGCGCGAGCCCAGCTTCAGCCACAGCTCCTGCGCCTGGTGCACCACCTGGAACATCAGCTCGTCGTGCGAGACGCGCTCCTCCTCCGACGCCTGCAGCGACAACAGCTGCTGCGTCTTCAGATAGACCTCGTAGTCCAGCTCCCCCTTCCCCACCCACTTCTTCAACAGGGGGTTGAACAGCGGTGCATCCAGTTCTTGCCGTAACTTTTCCGCAGGACTGTAATCATTGAACGTGTGCATGGACCCCTCCGGAGGGGAGAAATGGGCATTCAGGGGCGGAGAGCGAAGCAGACGTGCCCGACGGTGACGGCCAGAGGCTCGCGACGACGACGGTGCTGCTGCTGCAGGTGGAAGCCGCGCCAAGGCCCTTTCGGGCACGAGGCGCGGCGGTGAGGGCTTCAGGGTGAAGGCGGGCGCGGCTTGAGGCGGAAGGTGCGCAGCCGGTTGGCCAGCTCCTCCCCCTGGACGCTCTTGGAGATGTAGCCGTCCGCGCCGGACGCCAGCGCGAGCGAGCGCAGCTTCGACTCGTCGGAGGCCGAATAGAGGATGAACTTCGTCTTGGCGGACGCGTACTGGCGCGCCAGGTTGACGACCTTGTCGCCCTTGAGGGCGGGGAAGTTCACGTCGATGAGCACGAAGTCCGGCTCCGACTGGCTCACCAGGTTGGACACACCCAACGCCGAGGTGTGCGTGAGCACCTCGAAGCCATACGCGCTCAGCGAGCGCTGCACGAGGTCGAGCAGGTCCGGGTCATCGTCCACCACCAGGACGCGTGCTTTTTCTTCAGCCATGGCTTCTCCCTAGATGCTTGCGGATCATCTCGAGCAACTGGTCACGATCAAGGGGCTTGGTGAGGTACGCGGTGCAACCGGCCGCGTGCGCCTTGTCCTGATATTCACGCCCCGCGTGAGCCGTCACCGCGATGACGGGCACGTTGGCCACGGAGGGTACCGCACGCAAGCGACGTGTTGCCTCCCAACCATCCAACCGCGGTAGGGACAGGTCCATCAGGATGAGGTCCGGATTGTCGCGCGTGGCGCGCTCCAGGCCGTGCTCTCCGTCCTCCGCTTCGATGACTTCGAACAGTCCGCCCAGGTAGCGCCGGACGATGTCCCGATTCTGGGCACTGTCCTCCACGTACAGGATGCGCGGCAGCCGCCCCGCGGACGCGGCGCGCTGGGAGAGCAGCAGGCCCTTGGCCTGGGCGATGACGTCCTCGAGCGCGTGGCCGCCCTTCTTCACGAAGCCGGCGAAGCCGTCGCGCAAGAGCGCCTCCTCCTCGTGGGTGAGCGACTTGCCGGTGAGCACCACCACGGGCACCTGGAGCTTCTCGGCGCGCAGGCGCCGCAGCACCTCGAAGCCGTCCAGGTTGGGCATCATCAAATCCAACACGACGAGCGACGGCGGGGACACGCGCGCCTTGAGCAGCGCGTCCTCGCCGCTCCGGGCCTCGGCGGTGCTGAAGCCCGCGCGGCGCAGGTTGCGGCTGACCAGCTCGCGCGTGGCGGAGTCGTCGTCCACCACCAGCACTTCGCCCACCCCGGCGGACGAGCCCAGCGACTGGGCCAGGCTGCGCTGCACCACCTCCACCAGCCGCTCGGGCTCCACGGGTTTGACCAGGTACTCGCACGCGCCCAGCGAGAAGCCGCGCGAGCGCTGCTCCTCCACGGAGATGAGGATGACGGGGATGCCCGCGAGCGCCGGCTCGCTCTTGAGCTGGCTGAGCACGCTCCACCCGTCCAGCTTGGGCAGGTGGATGTCCAGCAGGATGGCCTGGGGCTTGAGCTCCCGCGCCCGCTTGAGCGCGATGATGCCGTCCTCGGCCACCACCACCTTGAAGCCCACGGGCTCCAGCTGGCCCGTCACCAGCTGCTGGATGAGCGGATCATCATCCACCACCAGCACGGTGCTGCCCGGCTGCGCGAGCGCGCCCACGTGGCTGGCCACCTCCGCCACGGGCACGCCGCGCTCGGCGTGCTGTGAGGCCTGCGCGCCCGTCGGCGCCGCGTCCGGGGTGTTGGGCAGGCGCACCGTGAAGGTGGTGCCGCGGCCCAGCGTGGACGTCACGGAGACGGTGCCGCCCAAGACGCGCGACAGCTCGCGCACGATGGCGAGCCCCAGGCCCGTGCCGCCCACCTTGCGCGTGGTGGAGCCGTCCACCTGGCGGAACTTCTCGAAGATGAAGGGGAGCTGGTCGGCGGGGATGCCCACGCCGGTGTCCTCGACAATCATCACCACCTCGTCCCCGTTGGGGACCAGGCTCAGCGCCACCTCGCCCGTCTCGGTGAACTTGGCGGCGTTGCTCAACAGGTTGAGCATGATCTGCCGCAGCTTCAGCGCGTCGGTGCGCAGGGTCTCGACCGCCGCGTCCACGTGCACCGTGAGGGCCACGTCCTTGCCCTTGAGGTACTCCTTCACGGTGGCCATGCACTCCTCGGCCAGCTCGCGCACGTCCACGGGCTCGGTGACGACGTCCACCTTGCCCGACTCGATCTTGGACAGGTCCAGGATGTCGTTGATGAGCGCCAGCAGCGTCTTGGCGTTCGTCTTGACGACGTTGAGGTCGCGCCGGCCGTGGGCCGTCAGCCGCGAGCCCTCCTCGCGCATGAGCAGGTCGCAGTAGCCGATGATGCCGTTGAGCGGCGTGCGGATCTCATGGCTGAAGTTGGCCAGGAACTCGCTCTTGAGGCGGGCGGCGGCCTCGGCCTCGCGGGCGCGCTCCTCCTCGTTGCGCTTGGCCACCGCCAGCTCCTGGGCCAGCCGGTCCAGGTCCTCGTTCTGCTGGCGGATGATCTCCATCTGCAGCGCGCGCTGCTGATAGGACGCCAGCGAGCGGGCGGACACCGCGCGCGTGCGCTTGATCTCCTCCAGGCTCGCGGCCAGCTGCTTGTTGGCCGCCTCCAGCTCCGCCTTGGAGGCGCGCAGCATCTCCTCGTTCTGCTTGCGCTCGGTGATGTCCTCGGTGACGCCCAGCACGTAGCGGGCCTCGCCGGAGGCGTCGAGCAGCGGCAGCTTGCGCGTGGCGAAGATGCGGTCCACGCCGCCGGCGCGCGCCACCTCCTCGAACGAGCGCATCTTCTTGGACGCGAGGATGTCCGAGTCGATGGCGATGAACGAGTCGGCCTGCTCCTTCGGGAAGTAGTCGTGGTCCAGCTTGCCGAGCAGCCACTCCTTGGTGACGCCGAACGCGTCCGCGAACGTCTTGTTCGCCACCACCAGCCGCCGCGTCGCCGCGTCCTTCACGAAGAGGACGAAGGGCAGGGCGTCGATGATGTTGCCCAATATCCAGTTGGCGTGATGCAGCTGCTCCTGGGTGGCGTCATGGCGCAGCCGGTCACCGGCCAGCGGCAGCTCGCGCCGCAGCACGTGCCCCAGCCGGTTGAAGCGGTCCTCGCTGACGTAGTCGCGGGCGCCCGCGCGGGTGCTCGCCTCCAACAGCTCGTCGCTCCACTCGCGCGACAGGACGACGAACGGCAGCTCACGCGAGTGCTTGCGCCACAGGGCTTGCGCCTCGGCGAAGCCCAGGCCGGGCAGCTCCGAGCCGCACACGACGAGCGACCAGGGGCGGGCGAGCGCGGCCTCCAGGGCGGGGGCGCTGGTGGCGCGCTCGACGTGGGCGATGACACCCGCGTGCCCGAGCGCCTCTTCCACGCGCTGACACTCGCGCTCACTGGCGACGAGCAGCAGGGACGTGGCGTCCGCCACGGGGACGGAAGGGGGGAGGGAGGTGGCCATGACTCAGTTCGCCCCGAACACCAGCGCGGTCAACGTGGTGTTGATGTGGAACCCTGAATAGATTTCGAAGTGCACGTTCATCCCAGCGGCGGTGGGTGCGGCCTTCAGGGTCTCCGCGAGCTGGGCCACGCTGTTGGTCGCATGCGCGTACCACATGCGCCCGCCGCAGTGGAACAGGAGAGCGGCCTGGGGGTTCTGCACCCGGCGGGGCATCTCGTCGGTGAAGAAGCCGCGCGTCATGCCCGCCATGTCCCCCAGCTTCATCAGCTCCAGCTCCGTGCCCTCCTCCAGCAGGTTGGCGAAGAGGATGGAGCCGTCCTCCTGGGGCCGCCACGCGGCGCGGATGAAGTACTCGCGGCCCACGCGCAGCGCGGTGGGGCGCACCGCGAAGCCCTCGGGCGTGCCGAACTCCAAATCCTTCACGTCCTTGACGCCCAGGATTTCAGCGTAGCGCCGGGCGGCCGGGTGCCCGTCGATTTCCAGCGCGCGGGTGTGGCTCTCGTCCACCTTGGTGATGGTGAGCTTCTCCCCGGTGGGCACGTACCAGTGCGAGCGCAGGGCCGCCCAGGGCGCGCTGGTGCGGAACAGCGCCACCAGCACCGCGTCGGTGGCCACCTCGCCGTCCACGTGCACCAGCGCGGACTGCTTGGCCGGGTCGCGGTTGTCGTCGCTGGCCCCGCCGCCCACCAGCACCAGCGTCTGGCTGCGCTCCAGGATGCCCAGCAGCAGCTCTTCTTTCTTGTAACGAAAGCCGTCGTCGATGACGAGGCCCACGTACCGCCTGGGGTCCAGGTCCTGCTGGCGCACGCCCAAATCCTCGCACGCGCGCTTGATGGCGTTCTGCCCGGCGGTGATGGCGTCCACCGACAGCTGCGTGCCCAGCCCCAGGCCCACCTCCACGTCGCCGGAGAGCGCGGACAGCACCACGCTGCCCTCGTGGATGCCGGTGTTGTCCAGCTCGCCCGCCGTCGTCGCGCCGATGAGGCGCGTGCCCGGGGGGAGCCGCTCGCGCACCGCGCGGTTCAACGCATGCTGGTCCCGGTTGCGCGAGGCGAACATCGTCACCAGCACGGGCTTGACGTTGCCCAGCTGGCTCAAGAGGTCCTCCGCGGCCGCGGCCGGCTCCGTCAGCGTGGTTCGAGCCGTCTGCATCTTCACTTGGGCCATGGAGGACCTCCGAGGTGTCTGGCGGCGGCTACAGGCCGCTGCGCGGGTGCTGGGTATGACAGGCGCCGGTGCACTGCTGGAAGGACTCGGGTCCTCCGCCGACGTACATGCTTTCAATCTTCCCGAACTGGGCCTCGTGGCTCTTCGGGTAGCTCTTGTGGCACGACAGGCACGCGGCCTTGCTCGTGCGCTGGATGCTCTCCTTCGTCAGGTGGCAGGAGGAGCACTGCTCCAGCGGCTTGTCGAAGCGGTTGGAGCGCGAGTGGATGAAGTGCGTGCGCACGAAGATGGGCCCCTCCAGCTCGAAGCCCAGGGGCGCGTGGCAGCCCGAGCACGCGGCGCGGTTGTCGTTGCCGTGGAGCACCTGGGACAGCTCTCCGCCCTCGCTGTGGCAGCTGTTGCACGGGCCCGTGGTGAGCCTCGCCTCGGTGCGGCGCGGGGTGCCCACCTGGATTTCAATCGTCCGCGAGCCGGGCAGGTCCTCGCCCAGGTACGTGCGGCGGCCCTTCACCGTCACCAGGTAGGTGCCGGGCGTGGCGTCGGCGGGAATCTTGTACTGCCACTTGTCCGTGTTGGGCCGGTCCCACAGGCCCTCCTCCGGGAAGAAGGCGCCGCGGAAGACGATGTTGGCGAACGGGAGGATGGCGAACTGCGAGTACACGCCGTCGCGCGCCTCGGTGGCGACCACCTGCTCGTCCACCTCCGGGTCCAGGAAGGCCTCCAGCGCGATGACGCTGCGGATGGGCTGGATGTTCTGCGCGGGCCCGATGATTTGGGACATCAACATCCGCTCCCGGTGCTTGCGCCGGTAGTACGTCGTCGTCGCATCGAAGAAGGCCCGATAGTACTGGATGCCCGCCGCGTTTCCGTCCGGCGCGACCTCATTGTAGGACGGCAGACTGCCTTCGGGGTGCAGTCTGTTGCCCGCCCCGTCCTTCAGGGCGACCTGGAAGGTGATTTCGGACCCTGGGGCATACGTGCCATCGCGGCGCGGCGGGGTGAGCGCCTTCACGTCGATGCCGAAGCCATAGGCGTAGTCGGCGTCGCGCACCTGCTCCACGGGGATGATGTAGGGCGTGAAGGGGCGCAGGCTCCAGCGCAGCCGCAGCGCGGTGGTGGTGGTGGTGAGCGTGAAGGCCTTCGCCTTGGCGTGCTCGTACGCGTTGCGCACCTCCACCAGCGCCTCCTCCTCGAACTTCCGGGCGCCCGTGCAGTTGGTGGGGGACTGGCAGTCGGTGATGGACTGGATGGCGCGCAGCCGGCGGATGAAGAAGTCGTCGGTGCGCTCGCGTCGCGAGTCCTCCGAGCCGATGTTGAGCACCACGGGCAGGCCCGTGAGCCGGCCGCGCGAGTCCACGGGCTCCACCGTGAAGATGCTGGGCACGTCCATCCACGCCGCGCCCCGGTAGAAGCGCCGGCGGGTGAAGGCCCCCGGGCTGCCCAGCAGCACCGGCTCCTCGTCCACGGCCTTGAGGCCCGACCAGCCCAGCCCCGCGAAGTCGCTCTGCGTCTTCAGCGCGGCGAGCCCCGTGTCGCGGTTGGACAGCACCGAGGCGCGCAGGTCGATCTGGTTGATGTAGAAGCTCGAGCCCGCGCGCACGCGCAAGAGCTGCCCCTTGCCGTTGTCCACCTCGAGCGCCAGCCCCACCGGCTTGGGCGCAGGCGGCCACGGCCAGCCGAACAGCTCCTGGGACTCCGACGCGGTCTCTCCGGCCTCCGGCGCCAGCGCCGCCTCGTCCAGTGACGCGTCTTCCGGTCCGCCGCAGGCCACCAGCAACCCCGTCACCAGGGCCCACGCCAACGTCTGGCGGGCCGTGGGGTAACCGAGCGAGCGGTGCGTACACGCTTCGCGCTGGGACCAGGGTGCTCCAAGTCCACCCATGGGTGACTCTCCTCGTACATGTGGTTGAGGGCACCACCATTGGCGCCCCGGCCAGCGGACCCTGTAGCCCTTCGCCCGCATGGGGCGAGGGGGGCCGGATCTCTCCCGTTTCCGGGTTTCCCCGGTTCGAGCCTTTTTAGCCGTACGAAGAATATCTGGACTGAACAGACGCCTTCAACTTCTGGGAAAATAATCCGCCCTCTTTAAATCCCGGAAGCCTCCAACTGTTCGGATTTCCTCAATACGCTGCGGGCTGAACCGACTCAAGCGGTCGCTTGCAGGGGGATGTGAGCCCTGCCCTGCAGAGCACGGGGAAGTTCAACAGTGAATTCCGCGCCTTCCCCGATTCGGCTCCGGACGTGGATGGAGCCGCCGTGGGCCTGGACCAGCTGTTGGACGATGTAGAGGCCCAGGCCGGTGCCGGGGTGGCGGCGGCCGTCGCCGTGGACGCGCTCGAAGCGGTGGAACAGGCGCTGCTGGTCGCCGGGGGCGATGCCCAGGCCCGCGTCCTTCACGGTGACGCGCGCGTGGGAGGCGTCGGCGTGGACACTGATTTCCACGGGGTGGCCGTGGCCGAACTTGAGGGCGTTGTTGATCAGGTTGGTGAGGACGCGGTCCAGGCGCAGCCGGTCCCACGAGCCGGTGGTGTCCTGCTCCTGCACGCGCACGGTGAGCGCGCAGCCGGCGGCGGTGGCCTGCTCCGCGTGGCGCTCGGCCACCTCCCTGGTCAGCGCGGCCAGGTCCATCTGCTCGCGGTCCAGCGTCATGGGGCCCGCGGACAGGCTCGACAGGTCCAGCAGGTTGTGGAGCAGCCGGCCCATGCGCCGGGCCTCGCCCTCCACGCCCACCAGGCCCTCGCGCAGCCGGGGCTCGTGCGCGTTCACCTCCAGCAGGCGAAGGCGCCTGAGGCGCAGCTGGAGCGAGGACAGCGGGTTGCCCAGGTCATGCGCGGCCACGCCGATGAGTTCGAGCGCGCCCTGCGCCTCGGTGAGCAGGCGCGCGTTGTCCAGCGCGAGCGCGGCCCGGGCGGCCAGCTCCTCCATGAAGGCGCGGTCCACCTCGCCGTAGCGCCGCGCGCCGGTGGACAGCAGGCACAGCGCGCCCAGCACGCGCGAGCCCACCGCCAGCGGCACGGTGAGCGAGGAGGTGACGCCCAGCACGCGCAAGAGCTCGCCGTGGGCGCTGCCCTCGAGCGCCACGGGCAGGTGCTCCGCTTCCACCTCCGAGAGGAGTTCCGCGCGGCCGGTGCACACCACGTGGCGGGGGCCCACCTCGTCCGCGTCGGGGCAGCGCAGGAGCGGCTCCCACAGGCGGCTGGCGGCCTGGTCGTCCGCGCACGCCACGGCCTGGGGCCGCACGCGGCCGTCGGCGGAGGGGAGGAAGAGGATGCACGCGTCGGCGACCTCGGGCACGCACAGGCGCGTGAGGGCCTCGCCCACCTCGCGCGCGCCGGACAAGGGCTGCAGCACGCGGCCCGCCTCGGCGAAGAGCGCCTGGGCCCGCTCCATGCGGCGCCGCTCGGTGATGTCGCGCGTCACCTCCGCGAAGCCGCACAGCCGCCCGCGCGAGTCCGACAGCGCGGTGAGCAGCGTCTCCGCCCAGAAGCGCGTGCCGTCGCGCCGCACGCGCCAGCCCTCGGACAACAGGCGCCCCTCGCGTCGGGCGCGCTCCAGCTGGGCGCGAGGCAGGCCCGCGGCCACGGCGTCCTCGGGGTGCAGCCGCTCCAAGGCACAGCCCGCCACGTCCTCGGCGGCCCAGCCCGTCAGCCGCTGCGCGCCGGCGTTCCAGGCCGTCACCCGGCCGCGCGAATCCAGGAAGCACAAGGCGTAGTCCGTCACCGCCTCCATGAGCAGGCCCAGGCGCTGCTCGCTGTGCTCGTGGCGCGCGTGCAGCGGCGCCAGCAGGTGGCTCAGCACCAGCCCCAGCGCGCCCACGCCGGCCAGCCCCACGAAGCCCGCGAGCAGTGCCTGTCTCAAGGCCAGGCGCGAGACCTCCTCATGGGTGAACAGTCCGTGCACGACGGACAGGAGCGTCGCGAACAACAACAGGCCGGCGAGCATGCAGGCGGACACCCCCGCACCCACCCGCTGGGCGAACGTCCAACGTCGCATCATGTGAGGCTCCCCCCGCTCCTGGCGAAAGCCCGCAACCGGCCCGCATCAGGAAGGTGATGGACAGCATCCCCGATGCGAGGACAGCGGAAAATTGCCCGGTTGGACAAAGTCTGAGTCACCCCAGGGAGGTTGCTGACACTCCCTGGGTGGAAGGACTCCCCATCTGGAATGGCCATCGCCAGGGCGCGGGGTTATGAGGCGTGCCCCCTCTCATTCGTCTCGCGTCTGTCCACACCGCCTATGTCTCTCGTCGAAGGTCTGAAGGTCCGCTATCTCCCCCAGCCCGAATGGGGTGTGGGTCACCTGCTGTCCCTCCAGGAGGACGGAGCCAAGGCGCTCGTCGTCTTCCCCGCACGGGAGGACGCCCCGGTGCTGGTG
This sequence comes from Myxococcus sp. MISCRS1, assembly GCF_026626605.1. NCBI lineage: Bacteria > Pseudomonadati > Myxococcota > Myxococcia > Myxococcales > Myxococcaceae > Myxococcus > Myxococcus sp. MISCRS1. Next base: position 4,416,918 of record NZ_JAPNKB010000001.1, on the reverse strand, counting down.
TCCACCAAGGGCGGCGCCCTGGTGTCCTACCCGCTGCCTCCGGGAGAGCCGGTGGTGACGTACAAGGGGCGGCTGGCCCTGGTGGTGGCCGAGGAGCCGGGAGCGCGGGGCCTGCGGCGCTACGTGCTGAGGTACGCGGACACGGGCGAGGAGGACGAGCTGCCGGAGTCCGAGGTGCGCGCGCTGCCGCCGCGCTCGGACCTGTTGTCGACACTTCGCGAGGGTCGGGTGGGGGACGCGCGCGCCTTCACGCTGCGCAAGCAGGCGCTGGTGCTGGACGACGAGCGGCGGTGTGACGCGCTGGGCGCGCTGCTCGCCAGCCGCGTCATGGTGAAACCCCACCAGGTGGGCGTGGTGCAGCGGGTGTTGTCCGCCCGGCGTCCGCGCTTCGTGCTCGCCGACGAGGTGGGCCTGGGCAAGACGATTGAAGCGGGCATGGTGTTCAGCGCGCTGCGGCTGTCGGGCCTGGTGCGGCGCTGTCTGGTGGTGGCCCCCAGCCACCTCACCGTGCAGTGGCTGGTGGAGCTGTTCCACAAGTTCAACCAGCTCTTCACGCTGATGGACTCGGACCGCTACGCGCAGTCCCTCAAGGAGGCCCCGGGCGTGTCGCCCTGGGCGCGCTTCCCGCTGGTGGTGACCAGCCTGGAGCTGTTGTCGCGCAGCGAGGAGCACCGCCAGGAGCTCGCGGGCGAGGACGCGTTCTGGGACCTGGTCATCATCGACGAGGCGCACCACCTGAAGGGTGAGCGCGCCTTCGAGGCCGCCTCCGTGCTGGCGAAGAACTCCTGGGGCCTCTTGCTGCTCACCGCGACGCCCATGCAGCTGGACCCGGCCGAGTACCACGGGCTGCTCACCCTCATCGACGCGGCCACGGCCCCGTCCGTGAAGGGCTTCGAGGAGCGGCTCGCGCGCCAGGAGGAGCTGTCCACCGCGGTGCGCGCGCTGCGCGAGGGCGGCAAGGCCCAGGCCACGGCGGCGGTGAAGGCCCTGGCCCAGCGCTTCCCCGAGGACGCGCGGCTCAAGACGCTCAAGGAGCCCGAAGCGCTCCTGCAGCACCTGGCGGAGACGTACAGCCTCAGCGACACGCTGGTGCGTAACCGTCGTGCGGTGGTGGGTGGTTTCTCCACGCGCAGGCTGCACCGGCACGCGGTGGCGCTGCCCGCCGAGGAGCTGAAGGTCCGCGACGCGGCCTTGGAGGTGCTGGCGCAGGGCTCGCTGAGGGGCGCGCCCCTGGGCAACGTGCTGCGCCGGCTGGAGTCCAGCTCCGCGGCGTTCTCCGGCGCGGTGAAGTCCAACCCGGTGCTCAAGGCGAAGGCGGACGTGCTGAAGCTGCCGTCGCGCGACGCGAAGTTCAGCGCCTTCGTGGGGGTGCTGCGCGGCGTGTGGAAGGCGGAGCCCTCCGCGAAGGTGCTCGTCTTCACCGAGAGCCGCGACACGCTGGAGATGCTCCAGTCGGAGCTGTCGCGCGAGAACGTGGAGGCGCTGGGCTACCACGGTGATTTGCCGCTGGTGGAGCGGGACAGGCAGGTGGCGCGCTTCAGGGACCCGGAGGGCCCCAAGGTGCTGCTCTGCACGGAGGTGGGCGGCGAGGGCCGCAACTTCCAGTTCGCCCACCACCTGGTGCACTACGATTTGCCCTGGAGCCCGGCGACGGTGGAGCAGCGCATCGGCCGGCTGGACCGCATCGGCCAGACGCACCCGGTGGAGATCCACGTCTTCGACGTGGCGGGCACGCTGGCGTCGGACGTGCTGACGCTGCTGGCGGACGCGGTGGGCGTGTTCGGCGAGACGGTGGGCGGCCTGGACGCGGTGCTGGAGGAGGTGGAGGACCGGCTGGCGGAGCTGGCGCTGCTGCCGCGCGAGGCGCGCGTGGCCTATGCGGGCGAGCTCAAGGCCAAGGTGGAGTCGGCGCGCGAGCAGGTGAAGCGCGCGTATGATCCGCTCCTGGACGTGCGCAGCTTCGACCGCCCCGCGGTGGAGCGCCTGGTGAAGAAGGCCCAGGAGCGCATGGGCATCGAGTCCGACGAGGACGGCGACGACGGCGAGGCGCCCGGGCTGGAGGACGGCCTGTGGGGCGTCGCGCGGGATTTGGACGAGCGGCTGGAGGAGACCGTCACGGAGCTGGCGCGCCGGGTGGGCATCGGCGTGGACACCGACGAGCAGGTGGAGGCCTTCCAGGTGGCGTTCCAGTTCGGCCACGCGCTGAAGGTGGACGGCCTGCCGGGGCTGGACGTGCTGGAGGACCGCACGCAGCTGGGCACCTTCTGGCGCGACACCGCGGTGGAGGCCGAGGAGCTGGAGTACTTCGCCACCGGCCACCCGCTGGTGGAGGCGCTGTTCGGCTTCCTGCGCGACGGTCCCTATGGTCGCAGCGCGTTCCGCTTCATCGAGAAGCGCGGGCCCCAGAAGGCGCGCGGCGTGGAGCTGCTCTACCACCTGCAGCTGCCGGAGCCGGAGGACACCTCGCCCGGCGCGCGCGTGCCCAGCCGTCAGCTGGCGCGCTTCCTGGAGCGCACCCTGGTCCACGTGGCCGTGGTGGATGGCGGCGCGTCCGGCCCCAGGGCCGACGACGCGGTGCTCCCCGCGCTGGAGGCCGAGGGCAAGACGCTCAAGGGCGACGAGGTGTCGCGCGCCTTCCCGGGCTTCGACGCCTTCCTCGACGCCGCGGTGCCCGTGGGCCAGAAGGCCGCCGAGGCCGCGCTGAAGAAGCTCACCACCGCCGCCCGCGAGGCCATCGAGGCCGAGCGCGACGCCGGCCTGGAGCGCCTGCGCCTGTCCCTGGACCACCAGGGCCTGTCGGATGACGCCCTCGCCACCCAGCTGGGCGCCGAGCATGCGCACTACGAGCGTCTGCTCCACGCACTGCGTGACGCGAAGGTGACACTCGACTCGGCTTGCGGTTTCATTCTCAACCGCTGAGACGTGCGGGGCAGGGCGGGGTGTTGCGCCCGTGACGCGAGGTGTCGGAGGCTCGCGCGGACAGTCCCACTGTGTCGTGGACAGTGGGGCTGGGTACCGAATTTGGCTACGGTCCAGTTGACCGATTCCTCAATCAACAAGATTCAGGGAATTGGAAGGTGTATGCTTCCCCGCGCCATTTCACCCACATCCAGGCAGTCCGGACAGGCAGCGGTGGAAGCGGCGCTGACGCTCCCGCTGGTGGTGTTCCTGGTGTTGGGGACGCTGCAGCTGTTCATGATGCTGCAGGCGCGAATCCTGGCGCAGGTGGCGGTGTACCGGGCGGTGCGGGCTGGCAGCCTCAACCACGCGGACTGCCTGCCGATGATGCACGCGGCGATGGTGACGATGCTGCCGTCGGTGGTGCGCACGGACAGCCCGCGCGCGCTGGCGGACGCGTTCCGGGTGCGGCGGGACAACGAGTACCGGGTGACCAGCTCCTACGGGAACCTGTTCCGGGGCCCCATGGTGGAGATCGTCCGCGACTCGCCGGACGTCGCGTGGGTGCAGTCGCTCGCCTTCAACGAGGACCTGCTGTTCGACCAGTCCACGGACAGCGACGCGGCGCTCGACAACCGCACGTTGGAGATCCGCATGGTGGCCTGGTACTACATGCGCATCCCCTTCGCGAACTGGGTGATGAGCCGGATGTTCCTGGCCCACTTCGGTCTGCGTCGCTACACCGCCACCAACCCGCTGATGCCGGCGCAGAAGCAGTCGGACTGGTGGAACGACGAGGCGCCGCCCCTGGGGCCGGATGACTGGCCCGGTGGCGCGCTCGACGAGCGCATGGTGGCGTGGAGCCGGCAGGGCCACTTCGTGTTCCCCATCCAGGTCCACGCGGCGATGCGGATGATGACGCCGGTGATGGCCCAGAACTTCCCGCGAGGCGCCGAATGTCCCGTCACCGGCTTCTGAGTGCTCCGCGCGGTCAGGCGCTCGTCCTCTTCGCGCTGACGCTGCTGCTCCTCGCGTTGATGGTGCTGATGACGCTGGGCTTCGGCATGCGCGCCAAGGAGCGCGTCGAAATCCAGATGGCGGCGGACGCGGCGGCCTACAGCCAGGCGGTGGCCGCGGCGCGCACGTTCAACGCCATCTCCGTGATGAACCGCGCGCAGGTGGCGCACATGGTGGCCATGGCCGGCACCCAGGCGCTCATCAGCCGCAGCAGCCAGGTGTACGCGGCCCACATGGTCTGCGCGCCCAAGTACACCGTGACGGAGTGGGAGGCGCGGGACAAGGACGCCGCCACGCAGACGAAGCTGGCCCAGGGCAAGGCGGGCAACCTGTACCGCGCGGGGCTGGAAATCTACGCGCACCTGCTCACCGAGCACATCGCCGGACAGAAGCTCGCGGTGCGCATCGCCCGGGGCGCCAACCCGGAGCTGGAGGCGACGGCGGACGGCGCGGCCAAGAGCTTCCTGGAGCTCAACGGCTCTGAGGACGTGCCTCGCCACGGGCCGCTGATGGACGCCGTGCGGCGAGGCGGCGGCGCCTGTGGCGGCGGCGCGGTGTGCCCGGTGGGCGGCGCCTCGCGCGCGCACCTGAACGCCACCATGGGCAGCCTGGGCTGGACGTGGGTGCACAACCGGCCCACCGGCAGCGCGGGGTTCGGCACGGGCGGCGCGGCGCGCTCCACGGCCTTCCGTCGCTACGGCTCCGCCGCGGAGATGGACCCTTCGACCTACAACACGGTGTCGGGGCGCAACGCCACGGGCCATGACCACGGGACGGCCATCGTCCCCACGCAGTGCGCGAGCAACGCGCCGCCCGCGCCGGTGCCGGTGACGGACGCGTGGGTGATGTCCGACGAGCAGCAGACGCCGCAGGACCAGCACGTCTACGGCCTGCGCCTGCCGCCGGGGCAGGCGCCCGAGGCGGGGGAGCCCCTCTACGAGCGGCACACGCTGGGCGCGTGCGTGACGTGCCCGGGCATCTGGCCGTTCGCCATGAGCTACAACGTGGACGAGATGTGGCGCGGGCCGAGCAACCACTACGCGCAGCCGAAGCTGTACTCGGTGCTGCATCGCGATTACGGCAGTGACGCGCGCCGCAGGAACCCGGACCCGTGGAACCTGTTCTTCCGCTTCAAGTTCTCGGAGGAGAACACGACGGAGTTCGACCTCTCGATTCCGCTGGGGCGCTCGCGTCCGACGGGGCGTGAGAGCGTGCAGCGCAACCAGGTCGCGCTGTCGGCGGGCATCGTCTACTACCACCGGCCGCGCGCGGCGGCGCAGGGGGGAGGCTGGCGCGAGCCGCCCAACTTCCTCAACCCCTTCTGGCGCGCCACGCTGGTGAGCGCCGAGGGCGCGGTGGACGACAGGCCGGCGCAGAGCCTGGAGACGGCGGGGTTCGCGGAGCACGGCCGGACGCTGCGGGAGCTGGAAGAGGCGGGTTACCGCGGCGGCAGCCGGCGGGGAGCGGGGTACTGACATGCGCTCGCGACGCGCGGCACGACGAGGTCAGTCGCTCATCGAGACGGCGCTGGGGTTGATGGTGTTCGTCACCATCCTCCTGTTCGGCATCTACTTCGCGGAGGTGGGTGCGCTGACGCTGAAGGTGCAGGAGGCCGCCAACTTCGCGCTCTGGAACGCCACGGGGCGCGTGATGCATGACCCGGCGGCGGGGGAGTGGCAGCGGCCCTCCGCGGTGACGGGCGCGCTGGCGGAGGCGAACGGGCGCTACGTGGATTACGACGGGCGCAGCCGCATGGACGGAGCGGGTGGGGTGCCGGTGCAGCTCGCCGTCGCTCGCGCGCAGCCCATCCAGGTGGACTGCGAGCCGGAGCTCCCGGCGGGAGTCCCCACGCTGGAGCCGCAGCATGCGGGAGGGCCGCTGGCGACGATGCGGGTGGCGTCGCCGGGCATGCGCTGCACGGCGTCCACGCGGCTTCGCGCCGAGCGCATCGGCCGCTTCATGGAGCCGAGCTTCTTCCAGACCTCGCAGCGCGCGGCGGCGGCGACGTTCCGCGTGTGCGCGGCGGGGCGCGCGACGGCGGGCGAGTGCCGGGGGCGGTTCGGGGTGTTCCTGGACGACTGGGGTCTGTCGACGGTGGCGGAGGGACGGGCCTGCGCGCTGAGCATCAACAGCGGCAGGGTGTGTGGCAACCCGGACTACTACCTCTGGGCGGAGCGGGTGTACCGGCGCAACGGTGGTGGCGGGAACGCGGGCTCGGCGCTGGCGGGCCTGGTGGGCGCGGAGTCGGTCAACGAGGACCAGTTCTTCATGAGCTTCCGGGGCGAGGAGGACCGCTACGAGGAGAACATCGGCGCCACGCACGCGGGCGGCCAGTCCGTCTGGGAGACGACGCCGTTCCGGGCCTCGAACCTGGCGCGCCGGTACGACGTTCCCCGGGAGAACCGGTGGCTGGGTGGAGTGCGGGTGCGGTGAGGTCCGTGCTCGCCGTCCTGTGCCTGCTGGGCACGGCGCCTGTCGCCGCGAGCACGTCAGGGGGCGCGCAGGAGCCCGTGAAGCGAGGCTCGCCGAGCACGGGCATCTCGGAGCCGAAGTCTCGGCGCGCGGCCCGGGCGAGCGACCTGGCGCGGCCTGATTCAAACCCGCCGCGCCCTGGTGCGAGTTCGAACACCGCGCCATCGAGCACTCCGAGCGTCGTCGGCGCGAGCACTGCCACCGCGAAGCCGAGCGTCCCCGGGGCGGGCATGGGCGCCGAGAAGTCGAGCACTGCGCCGTCGAGCGCTCCACGCATGCCCGAAGCGGGCGCAGGTGCCGAGAAGTCGAGTGCCGCGCCATCGAGCGCGCCGCGTGTAGCCAGCGCGAGCGCAGGTGCCGAGAAGTCGAGTGCCGCACCGCCGAGCGCGCCACGTGCGGCCAGCGCGGGTGCAGGTGCCGAGAAGTCGAGTGCCGCACCGTCGAGCGCACCACGCGCAGCCAGCGCGGGCACGGGTACCGAGAAGTCGAGTGCCGCGCCATCAATCGCACCACGCGCAGCCAGCGCGAGCACGCCCGCAGCGAAGTCGGGCCCCACGTCATCGAACGCGTCTCGTGCCACAAGCGCGGGCGACGCCGCGAAGTCCGGCGCGAGCCCCTCCGCGGACACCGGCCCACGCTTCGCGTGGCCGTCGCTGCGCGTGCTCGAACAGGTGGACGCCAGCGAGGTGCTCGACGCCAACGGCGTACCCGTGGTGCTCCGCGCCGTGGTGGTGAAGGACTCCGCGCAGGACCTGGTGCAGCGCTTCGCGGATGCCTTCCGCGCGGGCGGCCTCCACGTCCCACCGGGCTCCGAGCAGCCCCAGCTCGCCAGCGGCGCGGCCATGCTCACCGGCGTCGACATGTACCGGGGGCTCACCTACACCGTCATCCTCCAGCCTCAGGAGGGCGGCGTCACGCTCGTGTACCTGGGCGAGGCCAACCACGCCCTGGCCCGCGAGCCGAGCATCGCCGGTGACGTCGCCACGCTCCCTCCCGGCGCGCACGGCGTGATGCGCGTGAGCGACGAGAGCTCCAGGACGCTGTCCTTCCAGGTCCCCATGTCCGAGGCCGAGGTGCGCACCTTCTACGCCCAGGCGCTGGGGCGCGACGGCTGGCGGCTTGCCGACGGGGAGACGTCCGTCTACACCCGTCCCGGTGAGGAGCTGCGCATCATCCAGGCGCCCGCCGAGAAGGGGCTGCGCTCCGTGGTGCTCGTGCACCGGGGTCGACTTCGCGGGCCCTGAGGCGCGTGTCGTCGCGCCACGTCCCGTCGGACACCACCCTTGCGGCTCAGGCGCGCAGCTTCTCGCGCAGCGCCTTGGCGCGGCCCTGCATGTCCGGGTCCATGCTGGTCAGCTCCACCGACTTCAGCCGCTGGTCCAGGCTCTGCGGCTTCTTCTGCAGCTTGCCCTCCTCCACCAGCACCTCCAGCCGGGCCAGCGCCTTGTCGACGATGCGCTCGCGCGGGTGGTCCAACAGGCTGTCGAGGAAGTACGCGTCCTCGGGCAGCTCCGGGTACTTCTCCAGGTAGTCCACCACCGCCTTCACCCAGTCGGCGCGCGTCTCGGACTCCGTCACCTTCTGCATGGCCTGCTTCTGGGCCTTGCGCTTGCCCTCCGGGTCGAACGTCTTCGCCAGTCCCTCGGGCAGCTCGCCGCCCGTGAAGAGCGCGTCCGCGGCGGCCTTGTACTTCTGGTAGCTCGCGCTGCGTTCAATCTTCTGCTGCGCGGGGTCATCCTGGCGCGAGTGGTACTTGCTGCCCTTGGCGCGGCCCGCGTCGATTTCGCGCCACGTCTTGTTGCGCTTCCCGGAGAAGCCGCCGCCGTCGTCGTTGTCCTTGGCCATCCTTCATCTCCCCTTGCGTGCGCCCCAGAGCGCCGCGAGTCCGCGTTGGACGAGGGTGCGCACCACCTCCAGCTCCTGTGCGGTCAGGGGCTGCTCCTCGTCCTGCTCCGCCTCGAAGAGCGCCTCGGCCGCGTACGTCCGCAGCGACTCGGGCACCGGTGGAGCCGTCGTGTCCGCCACCAGCGCCGCCGGGCGCACCGAAGCGACTCCCGGCGACCAACCCAGCTCCAGCATGGCGTACAGCTCGAAGAGCAGGTGGCGGGCGACCCCGTATCCTTCGTCCGTGAGCCCCGCGGCGTCAAGCGCGCCCAGCAGGGCATCCTGTCGGTTCTCGAAGGCGTGCATCAGCCGCGTTCGCGCCTTCTCGTCATCCTCCAGATAACGCCAGGCCGTCTCGATGAATTCGCTCGAGGGCTCGCCCGGGTGGAAGTCCGCGGGAAGGACGGGCCGGCTCTTCTTCGGCCGGGGCGGCCGCTCCCCGTCCTCCAGGCGCACCACGCGCCCCTCCACCACCAGGTCCCAGAGCCCCAAGAGGTTCTGGTAGAGCTTGCGCGCGATGTCCGGCGACGGGAAGCGCGGCTCGCCCTCGAAGAGCCCCGGGATGACGTCGCCCTGGGGGCGGCCCCTGGCGTGCGCCGCCTGCATGCGGGCGAGCACCTCCGCGGTGTCGTACGGGCTGCCGGACAGCTCCAGCAATCCATCCAGCATCGACGCGCCCTCGAACTGGCGCTGGAAGTCACTGCCTCGGTCCTTGGAGCGGCTCATGGCGGCGGGACGCTTACCCCGGCGGGCTGCCGAGCGCACGTGGCATCAGGAGTCCTGGGGCCACTCGCCCATCAGGTCGTCCTGGCGCTCCTTCGGGTTGGACGTCCACTCGAAGTCCTCCGGGACGTGGCCGCCGCCGTGCTGGCGCGTGCCGTCCCAGCTCACCTGTCCGGTGAGGAAGTGCTCGTCGGGCTCCCCCGTGATGGGCGCGCGCTCGTCGGGCAGCGTGAAGGGCGTCTCCAGGGGCTCTCTGGGGATGAGGATGGGCATGGCGGACCTCGCTGCGCAGGCGTCGGGCGCGCCAGGTGTTGGCTGGCGCACGCGCCCGTCACCCCTTCAACGTGGGCAGGCGGCCGCGGCCGCGGGAGCCTTTGGGGGCGGGCGGGCGGGGGCATGGCCGCCTTCCGTTTCGGAGCCGGCGCACCTAGTCTCCCATCCCGAATGGCCGAGTCCTCGCCGGAGACGTTGAAGACCGCGGTGCTGGCCCTCTCCCGCGTCCACGCGGTGGAGGGTCCGCCGGGAGAGAACGGGCTGCGCACCGTCTGGCACATGGGGACCGACGGCGCGGAGCTGATGTCCCAGGTGGACTCCGACGGGCGCGTGCGCAGGCAGGAGCTGACGCTGCTGGAGGACCACTACATGTGGGCCAGCGGCGAGGGCGTGCGCACCGGCCGCGTGGAGGCCCACGGCGGCCCCACGGTGCCCGTGGTGAAGGCGGACCCTCAGCTGGTCCCCCACCGGCTCGTGCGCGCCGCCCAGGCGATGGGCACGTACACCGGCCAGGACCGCTACATCCTCCACATGCAGCGCGTGCTGGCGCTCGCCCGCGAGGGCCTGGAGATGGCCGGCGCGGGCGTCATCGTCCGCGAGTCCCAGCGCCCGTCCGAGCCCACGTTGCCCTCACTGGAGTCCGCGCCCGTGTCCCCGCCCGTCACGCCCGAGCCGTCGTCGCAGGAGGAGCAGGTCCAGTACGTGTTCGGCGCGCCGCATCCTCACGAGGTGGCGCCGCCGGTGTCGCGAGGCTCCGAGGGCATGGTGATGCTCGCCGTGTTCGGCGTGGGGGTGGTGGTGGGCCTCCTGTTGCTCATCTGGCTGCTCTGAGCGGGGGCGATTTCCAGGCCGAGCAGTCGCAGCATGTCCAGCGTGGTGGGCACCGTGTCTCGGGGCAGGGTGACGTGGGTGGTGCGCGCCACCGAGCGCACCGGGTGCAGGTCCATCACCAGCAGCGCCGTCACGGCGGCCGCGGGCACCAGCCTGGGGACCCAGCGCGGCCTGCGGTGGGAGGGGTCCTGGCGGCTGAGGCCGCGCGCCAGCAGCATGATGCCCAGCACGACCAGCACCGACGTGCACATCCACCGCAGCTCGCGCAGCCGCACGGCGGACTCCATGCCGAAGGACACCCACTCCTCGCGCCCGGCATGGGGCACCTCTCCCAGGCCGGTGAGCATCTCCAGGAAGTGACGCGCCTCCAGCGCGCCCACCGCCGCCACGGACGCCAGCGCCGCCGTCACCCCGCTGGCCAGCAGCAGCCCCCGGGCACGCCGCGCGCCCCCGGCCTCGTCCGCGCACGCAGGGCCGAAGCGCGCCAGCGCCAGCCCCAGCGAGAGTCCCAGCAACAGCGCGGTGCTCGTCCACGCGCCCAACAGTCGGGGGGCCATGGCCTGGCCGGTGCTCAGGGCGACATCCAGCGCGGTGTCCTGCGTGGACAGCCGAGTCAGGCTGGACATCGCGCGGCCCACCAGCACCTCGGTGCCGAGCAGCCCCACCATCCACGGCAGCGTGGCCATGCCCAGCATCACCGCCAGCGGTACCCGACGACCCAGCCCCGTGCTCGCCAGGGCCAGCGACAACAGCGGAAGCTCCACCAGCAACGACAGGGCCACCATCGCGGCGAAAGGACCCGCTGCGTCCACCACCTCCGCCAACGCCTCCGGGCCGTTCATCAGCGGTGCGAGCGTGAAGCACCACACGACGACAGTGACCGGCACGGCCGAGGCGACGCAGAGTGCAGGGGCGAGACGGGGCCGCAGAGTAACAAGCATTCCCGGATAGACTAGTCTCTCCAGGTAATTCTTGGAATTCAGACTGGGGGACGACCGATGAGCCAGTACACGACGGTGGAGAGCGCGCCGGCGATGGGGGAGGCGAGCACACCCAGCAGGTAGAGCTGCGGGCACCCGCCCTCGGCGCAGCCGATGCGGCCGTAGGCGAGGGCGCCGGCGAGCAGGAGCGGCACGTGCATGCCGATGAAGAAGATGCCCAGGCCCCGCACGACGAGCCCGCGGTACCAGGTGCGGGTCCACAATCGGAAGACGACGGGGACCAGGACGAGGGTGCTGGTGGTGGCGGCGGCGAGCACCCCCTGGCGCGCGGACACCGCCACGCACGCGAGGGCGGCGAGTGCCAGGGAGGGCACCAGGAGCAACGCGTTGAGGGACAGGGGCTCCCGGTGACGCATGACGCGCTCGGGACGCTGGCAGAGCAGGTGCCCGGAGGCAAGCACCGCGCGCGCGGGTGTCGGGCAGGAGGCCTTACGCTGCGACCGCGCCCTCACCCAGCAGTCGCGTGTACCGGCCGCGCAGCGCGAGCAGCTCCGCGTGGGTGCCCGCCTCGACGATGCGGCCTTCTTCCACCACGGCGATGACGTCCGCGTCGCGCACGGTGGACAGCCGGTGCGCAATCACCAGCACCGTGCGCCCGCGCATCAGCGTCTCCAGCCCCGCGCCCACCGCGGCCTCGCTCGCCGCGTCCAGCGCGCTCGTCGGCTCGTCCAGCAGCAACACCGACGGCTTGCACAGGAACGCGCGGGCCAGCGCCAGCCGCTGCCGCTGTCCACCCGACAGCCGCGCGCCGCGCTCGCCCACGGACTCGTCCAGTCCCCCCGGCAGTGCGCGCACGAAGTCCTCCGCGTGCGCCAGCTTCAGCGCCTCCCACAGCTCCGCGTCCGTCGCCTCCGGCCGTCCCAGCCGCAGGTTGTGTCGCACCGTCCCCGAGAACAGCACCGGCTCCTGCGGCACCCACGCGAGCTGTCCGCGCACGCTCGACGGCTTGAGCGACGACAGCGGCGTGTCATCCCACAGCACCTGTCCGCCCGACGTCGGCAGGAAGCCCAGCAGCACGGAGAACAGCGTCGTCTTCCCCGCGCCCGATGGCCCCACCAGCGCCACGCGCTTGCCCGCGGGCACCACCAGGTCCACGCCGCGCAGCGCCTCGCGCCCGTCCTGGTACGTGGCCTTCACGTCCTTGAGCACCAGCGCCTTCGACAGCGGCCGGGCGTCGTCCCCCGTGTCCGGAGGCGAGGGCTCGTCCGCGATGGCGAACAGCCGCTCCGCCGCGGCCAGGCCCGTGAGCACCTGCGACAGCGTGCCGCTCAGCGACTTCACCGGCTGGTACAACAGCAGCGCCGCGGCCAGGAACGACAGCAGCCGCCCGGCCAGCTCCGGGTCCGCCGACACCGCGCGCGCGCCCCACGCCACCGCCATGGCCACGCCCGCGATGCCCAGCAGCTCCACCGTGGGGCTCACCGCGCCGCGCAGGAACAGCGAGCGGCGCATCTCGCCCAGGTACTTGTCCGCCTCCACGTCGAAGGCCTCGAGCGCGCGCGCCTGCCCGCCGTAGGCCTGCACCACCGGCAGGTTCTGGAGCTGCTCGGCCATCAGCGACGTCTGCACGCCCAGGCTCTGCAGCGAGCGGGCGGCGACCTTCTTCAGCGAGCGGGCGAAGCGATTGATGGGCAGCACGGTCACCGGCACCACGATGAACGTGAAGAGGAAAAGCTTCGCGTCGATGAGGAAGCACGTCGTCAACAGGGCCAACGCCTGCAGCCCGTCCTTCACGTACGATGACAGCGCCTGCGTGATGGAGAACTCCACCAACGGCACGTCCGACGTGAAGCGCGCGAGCAGCTCTCCCGAGTGACGCCGCTCGAAGAACGCGGGCGGCTGTCCGAGCAGGCGCCCGTAGAGGAAGCCTCTCAAATCCGCCATCACCCGCTGGCCCAGCCGCTGCATCAGCCCGCCCTGGAGGAACTGGGCCGCGGCCTTCACCAGCGCGAGCGCGATGACCACCAGCGGCAGCCGTCGCAACAACGCATCACCCGGCAGCGACACGCCCGCCACCGTGACGGGCTGACTCGTCAGCACCGCGCGCAACAGGGGGCCGACGACCCACGCGTACGCGGACGTGGCCATCGCGGCCAGCAGGGACGCGCCCACGCCCGCCGCGAGCAACGGGCGGTAGGGACGCAGATAGCCGAGGAGTCGGCGGTAGACGTGTGCGGAAGGACGAGGAGCCACTGTTCGGCGGCGGACTCTGTCACTGAGTCGTCAGCAGGTCCACGTCCAGGGGCGACCGGAGCGTCGTGCCCCGTCGCCTGCCCTGCCACCAACCGTCACTGGCAGGCAGGCCCATTCCATTGCCCCCCTCCATCCCTGCGGACAGCTTCAGGGGAGCCATGGACACCAATAACGAAAAAGAGGTCCTTTTCAATCCGGGCTGCGAGCCGGTGGTTGAAGACGAGGAGCGCCGCCGGCTCCTGTGGCTCATGGCCGAGTACTTCCGCACCATCGGATACACGGACATCAAGGCCCGTCTGCCCGGCTTCATGCCGCCTCCCATCCTGTCGGGCACCATCGAGGATGCGCGTCCCGACTTCACCTGCCGCCAGTCCGACTCGGCGCGCACACCCATCATCCTGGAGATCGTCACCCCGAGCATGGTCGAGGAGCCGACCGCGGAGAACCGCTGGAGCCTCCTGGCCAGCGCCGCCAAGCTCTACAACGCGGAGCTGCACTTCGTGGTGCCCAAGTGGGCCTCCACCGGCGCCGTGGACCCGACGCTCAAGCGTCGCCTCGCCCGCATGGAGCTGACCGCCAACCGCGTGTGGACCGTCTAGGCCCACCCGCCCCAACCGAGGCTCGACGCCCTCTTCGACCGCCCGGCGGGCCCCACGGCCCCCGGGCGGCCCTCGTTTCCGCCCCCTGGATTGCTGGCGCGTTCGGCTGCGTTATAGTGACTCAGAGTTTTTCGCTGAGTCAAAAAGTCCAGCAAATTCCAGGGGTTGAAGCGAATGCCAGCGGCGGCGGGACAGAAACGCGACTACTACGAGGTCTTGGGTGTGGCCAAGACCGTCTCCGCGCAGGAGCTCAAGAGCGCGTTTCGCAAGGTGGCGCTCCAGTACCACCCGGATCGCAACCCGGGGAACAACGAGGCCGAGGAGAAGTTCAAGGAGGCCTCGGAAGCCTATGAGGTGCTGAGCGACCCCGACCGGCGGGCGAAGTACGACCGCTTCGGGCACTCGGGCAACCCCTTCGAGGGCTTCGGCGGCGCGGGTGGCGGGTTCCAGGGCGTCAACATCAACGACATCTTCGGCGAGATCTTCGGCGACATCTTCGGCGGCGGCCGGGGTGGCGGACGCCGCACCAGCTCGCGTGGCGCGGACCTGCGCTACAACCTGGAGATCACCTTCGAGGAGGCCGCGTTCGGCAGCAGGCCCAAGGTGACGATTCCCCGGCCGAAGAAGTGCGAGACGTGCAGCGGCTCGGGCAGCAAGAGCGGCGCGGGTCCGCGGCCCTGCGGCACCTGCGGCGGCAACGGCGAGCTGCGCTACACCCAGGGCTTCTTCGCGGTGTCGCGGCCGTGCGGTGACTGCGGCGGCACGGGCGCGGTGGTGCCGGACCCGTGCGCGCGCTGCAAGGGCTCGGGCAAGACGCCGTCCGAAGAGGTCATCGAGGTGGCCATCCCCGCGGGCGTGGACAACGGCACCCGCGTGCGGCTGACCGGCATGGGCGAGCCCGGCGACCGGGGCGGCCCCGCCGGCGACCTCTACGTCACCGTCATCGTCAAGGAGCACCCGCTCTTCCAGCGCGAGGAGTACGAGGTCTTCTGCGAGGTGCCCATCTCCTTCACGCACGCGGCGCTGGGCGCGAAGATCGACGTCCCCACGCTCGACGGGAAGGTGAAGATGACCATCCCCGCCGGCACCCAGTCCGGAAAAGTCTTCAGGCTCAAGGGCAAGGGCATCCCCCATCTGCACAGCCAGCAGCGCGGAGACCAGCACGTGCGCGTGGTGGTGGAGACGCCCACGGAGCTGTCCTCCAAGCAGCGCGACCTGCTCGAGAAGCTCGCGGAGCTGTCGGGCGAGGAGTCCCATCCCCAGTCGAAGAGCTTCTTCGCCAAGGTGAAGGAGCTGTTCGGCTGAGGCGTGTGAGGCCGGACCTGCCGTGTCCGGCCGGCCGCCCCACGTGGAGGCCCGGGAATCCATGGAGCGTGGCCCCCGGGCCGCGCGGGCGTGGTCCGGGTGCCGCGCCAACGTGAGGAAGTCAACGCGGCCTGGGGCAAGCGGCCGCATGGGCATGAAGGGTGCAGCAGGGGAGGGGTTCCGCGAGGAATCTTCTCCCCGCTCCGTTGTCGACGGAGGCGCGTCGCCGCTGCTATGCACCCCACTGCCATGGAAGTCCTGCCTACCTTGCGCCGCTCGCTCATCGTCGCGCTGGCCCTGCTGCTGACGGCCTGTCCTCGTTCCTCCCGCATCCCGTCCGGTGGCACCACGGGCGAGGACGTGCCCACGGGGGACCCGTTCCCGAAGAAGCCCGCCATCGAGGTGCGCAAGGACGCGTCCGCGGACGCGGCGCTCGCCCAGGCGCGGCAGACGGCCCAGGCCACGCCGGACAAGAAGCGGTCCGCGGAGGCCTACCTGTCCGTGCGCAAGGCGTACCCGGCGACGACGGCGGGCCAGGACGCGCTCTATCAGGCGGGTGTCCTGTTCTTCGAGTCGAAGGACTACGTCAACGCGCGCAAGTCCTTCAACGAGCTGCTCTTCGAGAACCCGCTCTACACCCAGGCCGAGGACGCCAAGCGCAAGCTGGCGCTGTCCGCCATGGAGGTGGGCGCGTACCGGGACGCGTACCAGACGCTGTCCAGCCTGGCCGAGCGCGCCGAGGGCGCCGAGAAGGAGCAGCTGCTGCGTGACGCGGCGCGCGCCGCCGAGGGCGCGGGCCTGTACGGCCAGTCGCTGACGATGGCGGTGGAGGAGGCGGGGCAGGCGAAGACGCAGGCGGAGCGTGACGCCGCGGTGGCCCGGGTGGAGGCGCTGGTGGAGGGCCGCGCGGACTTCGTGGACATCGCGCGCGTGGCGGACGGGCTGTCGCCGTCCAACCCGGCCTGGCCCGTGCTCACCTTCAAGCTGGCGCGCGTCTACTACCACCTGCGCGAGTGGAGCCGGCTGGAGGAGACGCTCAACCGCTTCCTCGCGGAGGCGCCTGGCAGTCCGTTCGCGCCCCAGGCCCGGGAGCTGCTCGCGCGCGCCACGCGGCGCGTGGAGGCCAAGCCCCGCACGGTGGGCGTGCTGCTGCCCATGACGGGCCGCTACCAGCCCATCGGCGAGGCGGTGCTGCGCGGCATCCAGCTGGGCCTGGAGGGCAGCGACATCGAGCTGGTGGTGAAGGACACGCAGGGCGACGTGAACAAGACGGGCCAGGCGATGGAGCAGCTCGCGTTCGACGACGGCGCCATCGCTGTCTTGGGGCCGGTGCTCGCGGAGGACTCCAAGCGCGCGGCGCTGGTGGCCGAGGAGCTCCAGGTGCCGCTGCTGACCATGACGCGGCAGGATGGCGTCACGGACCTGGGCGCGTACGTCTTCCGCAACATGCTGACGAACGCCGCGCAGGCCAACGCCGTCGCGGACTACGCCATCAACGTGAAGGGCTACAAGAAGTTCGCCCTGCTGTACCCGAACATCCCCTACGGCGTGGAGCTGGCGAACGAGTTCTGGGACCAGGTGGTGGACCAGGGCGGCGTGGTGCGGGGCGCGGAGCGCTACTCGCACGACCAGACGACGTTCACCCAGGAGGCCAAGAAGCTGGTGGGCCGCTACTACCTGGAGGACCGCGGCGACTACGTGGAGGGCGTGAGGGATTTGCAGGGCGAGAACCTGGACGCGTTCCGCCGCCGCAAGGCGCTGGAGAAGGTGAAGAGCAACGTCGAGCCCATCATCGACTTCGAGGCCATCTTCATGCCGGACGACTGGCGGCGGGTGAGCCTGGTGGCCCCGGCGCTGGCGGTGGAGGACATCGTCACCAACGCGTGCGACCCGCGCGACCTGGAGCGCATCCGCAAGACGACGGGCAAGAAGGAGCTGAAGACGGTGACGCTCTTCGGCGCCAACCAGTGGAGCAGCCCCAAGGGGCGCTCGGGCCTGCCGGAGCTCATCGAGCGCGGCGGCAAGTTCGTCACCTGCTCGGTGTACGTGGACGGCTTCTTCGTGGACTCGCAGCGGCCGGCCACGCGCAACTTCGTGCGCAAGTACCGCGAGTCGTACAAGCAGGAGACGGGCAAGGACCCGGGCCTGCTGGAGGCCATCGGCTACGACTCCGGCCGCATGCTCCGCCAGCTGGTGGAGAAGAAGGAGGGCGCTCCGCGCACGCGCGCGCAGATGCGTGAGTCGCTCGCCAACCTGAAGGACTTCGACGGCGCCACGGGCCGCACCTCGTTCAACGACAAGCGCGAGGCCGTCAAGCAGCTCTTCCTCCTGTCCATCGACAACAAGGGCGTCACCGAAATCAACGTGGACAAGGAGCGCGAGAAGGCAGCCTCCGCGACGGGAGGCTCGGGTTCATGAGGGGTGGGGTGGGGCTGCTGGCGGCGGCGCTGCTGGCGGCGGGCGGTGGTGGGTGCGCGCACGGCGTCGCGACGCTGCCTCCGGACGTGGTGTCCCGGCTGGACGAGACGCCGGGCGCCTATGTCACGGGCGCGACGGCGGGGCTGGGCAAGGGCGCGGTCCTCAACCGGACGGACTTCATCTGGGGCCTGGACTTCTCGCCCCGGCAGCGGCGCGTGGCGTACACGCGGCTGGGCTCGCGCTCCTACTTCCTGACGCTGTGGGCGCTGGAGACGCCGCCCCGGAAGCTGGGCGACCCGGCCATCAACCCGTACGAGTTCGACGTGGAGGGCGTGGCCTTCTCGCCAGACGGCAGCCTGGTCGCCACCGCGGGGCGTGACGGCGCGGTGCGCCTGTTCGACGCGGCCACGGGCGAGCCCAGGGGCGTGCGCGCCACTGAGGAGCCGCTGTCCGTCGTGGCCTTCCACCCCGAGGGCCAGTGGCTGGTGGCGGGCGGCGTGAAGGGCCTGCTCACGGTGCTGGCGGTGCCGGACCTGGCCTATGTGTCCGAGGAGCGCGGGCACGAGGGGCCGGTGAGCGGCGTGGCCTTCTCTCCGGATGGGACGCTGTACTCGGGCGGCTGGGACAAGCACGTGCGCGCGTGGACCACCGAGGTCCAGTCGCTGTCGCCGCGGGAGGCGCGCGTGCGCTTCGAGCGGCGCGGGGGCTCGGCCATCGTGGTGGGCGCGCTCAACGGCAAGACGCCGGTGGGCTTCACGCTGGATGCGCGCGTGCCCCAGGTGGTCATCACCCGCGAGGCCGCGACGCAGGCGGGCATCGACCTGTCGCAGCTGAAGGACACGGTGGACGTGCCAGGCGCGCTGGGCACGACGCAGGCGCGGGTGGCGCGGGGACAGTCGCTGCGCTTCAAGTCGCTGGAGGTGCGCGACGTGGACGTGGCGGTGTGCGACGCGTGCGTGCCGCAGGGCTTCCAGGGCGTGCTGGGCGCGCCGTTCTCCGACAAGGTGGACGTGGCCTTCGACGAGCAGACGCTGGAGGCTCGGCTCGCGCTGAAGGGCGGTGCCCAGGCGGGCGCGGCGGTGGTGGACACGCTGGTGCTCGCGCGGCGCTCGGACTTCACGTTCCCCGCGTACGTCAGCGACGTCACCGTGGACGCGCGGGGCGCCCGGCTGGGCGTGGGGTTGTCGGAGCAGAAGCCGGAGAGGGACCGCGCCGTGTACGAGCGCGAGCGCAAGGGCGTCGAGGAGCCTCGGGGCGACTTCAACGCGGGCGCGGTGGTGGACGCGGCGACGGGGAAGGTGCTGCACAAGTGGCCGGTGCACCGGGGCGTGGTGTCCACGGCGGCGATTTCTCCGGATGGGCGCTCGCTCGTGTCCGGGGGCTGGGACAAGCAGGTGCACCTCTTCACCGAGGGACAGGAGGCCGCGCGGGGCTCGTACGGCTTCGACTGGTCCGTGCGCCGGGTGCGCTTCAGCCCGGATGGGCGCATGGTGGGCGTGGCCGCGTGGACGCCGCAGGTGGCCAGCAGCTCCGGTGAGAGCGACCCGTCCGCGGTGCTGCTCGACGTGGGCTACGTCGACGGCGCCACCGTGGTTCCTCCCGGGGCGCCCGTCGCTCAATAGTTGAAGAAGATGTGCTCGCGGGGCACGCCGCGCTCACGCAGTGCCTCGATGACGCCCTGGGACATGCCGGGCTGTCCGCAGACGAAGGCGCGGGCATCCGCGACGGCCTCCTCGCCCAGGTGCGTCTGCACGTAGCCGGTGAGCCCCTGCCAACCGCTGGCGCCGGGCTGGCTGACGGTGCGCACCACCTGGACGCCGCCTTCCTCCCACGTGTGCAGCTCGCCCTGGTACGCGAAGGCCCCGGGCGTGCGCGCGCCGAAGTAGAGCTTCACGCGGCCGAAGTGCGAGCGGTCCCTTCGCACGGTGGCGATGACGGGCCGGATGGCGGAGATGCCGGAGCCGGTGGCGAACAGCAGCACGTCGTGCCCGCGGGCCCGCTCCACGGGGAAGCCCTTGCCCTCGGGCGCGGACACCTGCACCGGCGCGCCGAGCGGCAGACGGATGAGCGCGTCGGGCAGCGGGCTGCCGTCCTTGAGCAGGAACTCCCAGCGAAGCCCCTGGGCCTCGGGCGGGGAGGCGATGGCGAACATCCCCGGCTGCAGCCCGGGCAGGCACATCCGGACGTACTGGCCGGGGTGCGCGTGGGTTCCCACCAGGGGTGTGCCCTGGATGTCGAGCACGAGGTCGGTGAGCCCATCGGCTGCGGGGGTGCGGGCGGTGACGGTGGCCGGATGCCAGTCGGGCATGGTGAGTGCGGTTCTAACCCGTGTGTCGGGCGCGTGCTGCCCCTGGTAGCCTGGGGCGGTGAAGAGTCTCTTGTGGATAATCCTGTTCATGCTCGGCCTGGCCGGCGTGCTCATTCCGCTGACGTATCTCTATACGGCCAGCAAGCTGCCCCAGCTCGAGAGCGAGTTCGACGTCGAGAAGCTGCTCAAGCACAGCATCGAGGGCGAGCGGATGAGCCTGCGCGCGGGCCAGTTCGAGCGCAACCCGCGCCCCATCACCTTCAACCGGCCTGACTTCTCCCGGCTGCCCAAGGACCTGGTGGCGCTCTACATCCGCCACATGGACTGCCCGCGCTACTTCCAGACGCCGCGCGAGGACGGCGCGGCCTGGGCCTGGCGCCTGTTCGTGGGCGCCACGATGGGCTCGTCCCCGCCGGGTGAGGGCGCCTGTGAGCGGCTGCTGGCCATGCGCATCGCCCAGTCGCTGGGCATCTCCGGCAAGCTGGAGCTGACGGTCGCAGCGCACCGGCTGCACACCTTCATGCAGAAGGACCAGCTCATCGCGTACGACCTGGCCATCCTCTACTTCGAGCGAGGCATCGTCGGCGTGGAGGACGCGGCCTTCCGGCTCTTCAAGAAGGAGCTCAACGAGCTGCAGCTGGCGGAGTTCGCCGAGCTCCAGCTCGCGCTGCCGCCGTTCTACCGCTACTGGGACATCCGCCAGTGCAAGAACCCCACGGTGCTGCGGCAGGACCGCGACACGCTGCTGGGGGACCTGGCCGGGTGGAAGCTGGTGAGCGAGGACCGCGCGCGCAACGCGACGTCCCAGAAGCTGGGCTGCATGGAGTGAGCGGGACGCTCGGGCGCGCGTCGGCGCGCCCGGGCCTCAGTTCTTCTTGATGAAGACCCTCTCCAGGTCGTCGAGCCCCACCTGGACGTTTCGCAGGGCCTCTGCATCAGAGGCGTCCTTTGCCGCGGTGCGGAGTGTGGCCAGCGAGTTGCCCATGGCGTCCGGGCTCGTCACCCGGGCCTGAGAGACGAGCTCGGGGAGCGCTTCCTCCAGCGATGCGATGCGCTTGAGCACCTTGGCGCGCGACTGTGGATCCAAGGGGGTGGTGGTGGGCTTGGTCGTGCTCGAGGGGCGTCCGGCGCGGGCCAACGTCTGCGGCGTCTCGGTGGCGGGCTCGGTCTCTCGCGAGGCCTTCGCGGCGGCCAGTGGTCTCCTCGCGGCGGTGGTCGAGCCCACGGACCCCGCTTCGGACTCGGACGGGGCCACGGCGGGCGCGCTCGCGGCGGCCAACGGCGCACCGGACGGACCGGTCGCGCCCGCGACGGTGGGCGCCTGCTGTGCGGTGGTGCCCGCGGGATTCTGGCCATCACCGACGGCCGAGGCTCCGACGGCGCCGCCCACCCCAGGGACCTGCTGCCCGGTGCGGGTTTCATCCCGGGCAGGCGCGGCGAGCCGCGCGGTGCCGGCTTCGTTCCGAGTCGCCCCGGCGAGTTGGCCGGACCCGGCTTCGTTCCCCGCCGCCTCGGCGTGGGCTTCGTCCCGAGCCTCTGCTGCGAGCCGCTCGGCAGGAGCTTCGTTCCCCGTCGCCACGGCGAGCCGCTCGGCGGCGGCTTCGTCCCGCGCCTCCGCGGCGAGCCGCTCGGCGGCGGCTTCGTCCCGCGCCTCCGCGGCGAGCCGCTCGGCGCGAGCATCCACCTCGCGCTGCGGCGTGAGCGGCACGGCGCGGGCCGGCTCGCGCAGGATGAGCGCCGCGGCGCCGGCGAGCAGCAGCGCGGCCGTCCCCACCGCCACGGCCACGGGCAGGTGCTTGCGCGCGGGCGCATCCAGCACGGCCGTCGGCCGCAGGCCCCGCTCCACGCCCAGCTCCGACGGCGCGGGCACGGGCGCGGTGGGCCTGCGCGAGGCGGCGTCGTCCGGGACGGACGGCTTCGGCTGGGTCGGGGCGAGCGCGTTCGCGTTGGAGTGCGTGGTGGAGCGCAGGGAGCGGCGCAGCTTGTGGAGCTGCTGCCGGAGCGCGTCCGCCGAGTTGGGGCGCGCCTCCGGGTCCTTGGTCAGCATCTGCAGGATGAACGCATCCAGCGCGGGCGGCAGGTCGGGCACGAACTCCGACGGCCGGGGCGGACGCGCCTCCACGTGCTTCATCAGCAGGTCCACCGGCGAGCTGCCGATGAAGGGCAGCCGCCCCGTCACCATCTCGAACGTGACGACGCCCAGCGCGTAGAGGTCGGTCATCGGACCCACCTCCTGGCCTCGCGCCTGCTCCGGAGCCATGTACTCCGGCGTGCCCACCACCATGTCCGTGCGCGTCTGCGCGGTGCGGCCAGTGGGGCCCTGGCCCCGCTTGGCGAGCCCGAAGTCCAGCACCTTCACGTACCGCGAGCCGTCCGGCTGGTGGACCATGAAGATGTTGCTCGGCTTCAGGTCGCGGTGCACCACGCCCGCTCCGTGCGCCGCGGCCAGCGCCGCCAGCACCTCGTCCAGGATGGGCAGCGCCTCCTGCACGGGCAGCCGCGTCCGCTCCGAGAGCACCGCGTCGAGCGGCTGGCCCTCCAGGTACTCCATGACGATGTACTGCCGGCCGTCGGGCACCTGGCCGAAGCCGAAGATGTCGATGATGCCGCGGTGGCGGATGGCGTTCACCGCGCGCGCCTCGGCGAGCAGCCGCTCCACCTGCTCGGTGGAGTGCGCCAGCTCCGGGCGCAGCACCTTCACCGCCACGCGCTTGCCGATGAGCGGCTGGATGCCCTCGTACACCAACCCCATGCCGCCCACGCCCACCCGGGCGCGCAGCTCGTACTCACCAAGCTTCAGGCCGATGAGCGGGTCCCTCAGGGACTCCAACGAGGCCTCCAGGGTGCTCTGCACGATGACCTTCGGCTCGTCGGCCCCCGGCGATGCCGGTGCCGGCGGTGGTGGGACGTGGAACGCAGCGAGTGCCACGGTGCCATCCCGCGGGCACACACCGGTGTCGGCGGGGACGGGGAGACCACAGGTTTCGCAGTTCAGCTCGGAAGCCATCTCGGGAAGAAAGGCCAGCGTAGCAAGACCGGGAGGGGGGCGCGATGGGCTTCGGACCTGGGTGCAGGGCGAGCGTTCAGGCGACGCACACCCCAAGTGTCCCCGACGCCCCTCCAGCGTCGGTCAGCCGACGGATGCCCCTTACGGCGAGGTCGGGCAGCCCATCGTCTGGACGGACGCGCCGGGTTCGCCCGCAGTGCCCGCGCTCGGTCCGCCATCGCCGCCCGGACCCTGGGTGATGGTCGTCCCCGCGTCGTCCTGCGTCACCTGCGAGCGTGTGCACCAGATGCCCACCGAGGGGCCGCCGCCACCACCGCCGCCAGGCCCGCCCGCGCCTCCGTTGCCGCCCTTTCCGCCAGGGCCGCCGGCGCCACTCTTGTAGGTCATGTCCTCGAGGTTGGTGCGCCCCACGGTCAGGCCTCCCTCCCCGCCGGACCCCCCGCGTCCACCCGTGCCTCCCCGGCCACCCGCGCCGCCGCCGAGCGTCTCGATGGACGTGGCCGTCTCCAACGCCACGTTTGAGTCGAACACCAGCAGGCCGATGGACGCACCGCCGCCACCGCCACCCGCGCCGCCCTGGCCGCCGCAGCCGCCCGCGCCGCCGCCGCTGCCTCCGGGGCTGGCGGGCTCGGTGATCTGGGGGCTCGACTGGATGAGGCAGCTGCCACCGCTGCCGCCGCCGCCACCACCCGTACCGGACGTCCCCGGCTCACCCGCGCCGCCGTTCTGGCCCGCGCCCACCGTCCACGTCCCGTCGACCTCCGACAAGGTCCCCATTCCCGCGCCGAACGCGCCCGCGTCCCCGGGGATGCCCGCGACGCCCGCGTCTCCCGCGAAGCCGTCGCCAGCGTTACAGCCGCAACTGGAGGGAGAGGCCCGACAGTCCTTCGTGTCCAGCGCGCCACCCGCGCCGCCCGTTCCTCCCGTCGGAGGACCTCCCGCCTGGGGCTGCCCGGGGGCTCCGTCGTTGCCCGCGGTCCTGTGGACTCCGGGGGCGCCGTCTCCGCCTGAGCGCGAGCCCTCCTCGCCGGGGCACGCCAGGTTGATGCCGCCCGCGCCACCCTCACCCGGCACGGTCGGGCTTTCTTGGAGGGTCTTGGTGCCCTCGCCGCCGTCGGGGCCCGGTGCTCCGGCGTCACCGTTCGCGCCATCCTGTCCCGCGGCGCCGTGTCCCGCCGTGAGCACGGTGTGGCGCAGCCGCACGTCCGAGCCGATGACGCGCAAGGCGATGGAGGGCTGTCCCGGCGCCTGTCCATCCGCGGAGCGCACGCGCAGGTACTCCAGCACGATGCCGGCGTCCGACAGGCCGCGCACGGTGAGCGCGGTGGGGCCGGCCTCCAACCGGGCCACCTGGGTGCCGGCGCGGCGCCAGCCGCCATCGCGTCCCGCGTAGCCCCCGTGGAGCGAGACGGGCACGTCCAGCGTCAGCTCACCCTCCTGGTACTCCCCGCCCGCCAGGTACACCCGCGTGGGCGCGCCGCCGTCCCACTGGCGCACGAGCGACAGCGCGTGGCCGAGCGTGCGCAGCGGCGCGTCGCGCGTGCCGGTGCCGTTGACGTCGTCGCCCGTCATGGGGTCGACGAACAGGCCCTCGCTGGCGCGGCCGTCCACGCCGTCGCAGTCGGAGTCCTCGAAGGTGTCGTCCGGGGTGTCGTCGATGGCGGTGTTGGGGATGCAGCGCCCGGCGTCGGGCACCTGCTCGCACCGCCCTTCGTCGAGGCAGCGCTTCCGCGCGGCGTCGAAGTCGTAGCAACCGCCGGCGGCGAGCACCGCGCCGAGCGCCGCGCCCAGGGCGCCGAGCGTCCAGGTCTTCCGCATGGATTCTCTCGAGGTCATGGCCACGTCCCGGACAGGCCCACCATGGCGCCCCCCGACATCACGGCGGCGGAGGGGACGACCTTCGCGGGAGGGTCGTCCTCCGGCCACAGGAACATCACCGCGCCGGCGACGAGCCCCGCGGCGCCCAGGCCGAAGGCCACGCGGCTCACCGTCTGCGCGTTCTTCCCCTGGGACACCAGCGCGTCCGAGTCACGCAGGGGAATGTCCGCGCCGCCCGTCTCCAGCGTGTCGTAGCGGTCCTTGGCCTTCAGATAGAACACCGTCCCCACGCCCGCGAGCACCACGCCGCCCGCCGCGGGCAGCCAGGCCCAGCGCCGCGCGGAGGAGGAGGTCTGGGTGAGGGCGGGCTCCGACGGCACGGGTGTCGGCTGGGGGCCGGGGTCGGAGGTGCCGGGCCGGGTCACTCGCGTGGGCGGTGGCACGTCGTCGATGCGCGGCGTGGGAGGCGGAGGCCGCAGCGCGCGCAGCGTCGCGGGCAGCACCACGTCCAGCGTCTGCGTGAGCGCGTCCAGCAGGCTGTCGTCGAGCACGTCGGAGACGGAGTGCTCGGCGATGAGCGCGCCGTCCTTCGCCGCGTGGGCCTTCATGCCCGCGCGGTAGCCCTGGGGCTTTCGCACCAGCTCCGTGACGAGCACGACCTCTGCCTGGCTGGTGGTGCCCAGCCATTGGAGGCAGGGCGCCTCGGTGCGCTTGCAGCGCAGGAGCGCGCGCCGCTTCGTGGCGGGCAGCCTGCGGGTGACGTTGTCCATCCGGATGACGCGCACGCCTCGCGACTCGAGCTGCGCGGTGATGTGCTCGCGCGCGAAATCCACCACGTGTGAGGGAGTTCCCGTCGCGTCCGGGGGCGCGACCAACACGCTCAAGGGCCCCTGCGGGGCGGGGAGCGCGGGCGCCTGGGCGGCGACCACGGTGAGGACGGCGACGAGGGAGATCAACACGTGAGCACTTTCCCCCCGACAGGACCTCCTCGCAAGAAGGGGAATCAGGGGCGACCCACCTCGGGTGGCGTCACGCTCGCGGGCGGTGCGTGTGGTGACGGGAGACTCCACCACCCGGGTAGGGCGGTGGAGTCGTGACCCGTGGCCTCAGCGCCGAGGCCGCTCCGACGGAGCGGGGCGGATCTGCGTCTTCTCGGCGCCGCCCTGGGGCTCGGCCGTCGCGCCCGTGTCCTCGTCCTCGTCGTCCACGTGGGCGGGCATGGCCGGCGGGGGCCTGCGCGCGGCGAGCGCGGGGCGGGCCCCGGGAGGCGGAGGCCTGGGCGGCGGCGTGCCCGGGCGACGCGGCGGGGGAGGCCGGCCCGCGTCGGTGAGCAGCTCCTCGTCCACCTCCACCTTGGCCTCGGCGGCGTGGTCCATGCCGCTGGCGAAGGGGCTGCGGGTGGGCGGCGGCGTCTTGTCGTCGTCGCTCTCGGGAGGCGGCGGCGGGCGCGCGGCGGCGGGAGGCCGGGCGGCGGCCTGTCCCGCGGGCGGCGTGGCGCTGGCCACCCTGGGCGGCGCCGGCGTGGCGGGCTTCGCGGTGGGCAGGTTCGCGGGCACCTGCACCTGCACGGGCGCGGCGGCGGGCGCGGGCGCTCCACCAGCCTTGGCGGCCTTGGCCTCGCGCGCGCTCTGCTTGAGCTTCTCCTCGAACGCGGACCACTCCTGCTTGTAGTGCGCGGGGTCCGGCTGTCCCTCCTCGCGGTGCTTCAGCGAGGGCGCCCACCGCACGGTGTACGACTCACCGGCGTGGAACGTGGGCGGCGGCGGCAGGCCGTAGGTGGCCGGGTCGAAGAACGAGTCCTCCAGGTCGCTGAAGCCGTACGCCTTCGCCTTGGCGACGAAGTTGGGGATGATGCCCGTGGGCGCGTGGTAGCCGAGGATGTGGTCGTCCTCGTCCTTGGCCACCGGCGTGAAGACGAAGATGTCCTGCGTGCGGTAGTCGCCCTTCTCGTTGAGCGGCAGCACCTCCGACAGGGCAATCGTCTTGCGGCTGCCGTCGTGCAGACGCTCGCAGCAGATGACGAAGTTGATGGCGCTGGCCACCTGGGCGCGCACGGCCACCATGGGCAGCTCCACGCCGGACATGAGGCACAGGGACTCGATGCGGCGCAGCGTGTCCGTGGGCGTGTTGGCGTGCGTGGTGGCCAGCGAGCCGCCGTGGCCCGTGTTCATCGCCTGCATCAGGTGGAACGCCTCGCCGCCGCGCACCTCGCCGACGACGATTCGGTCCGGACGCAGACGCAGCGCCGAGTGCAGCAGGTCTCCCATGTCCACGCCGCCCTTGCCGAACTTGTCGGGCGGACGGCTCTCGAAGGCGACCACGTGCGTCTGGTTGAGCTGGAGCTCGGCCGAGTCCTCGATGGTGAGGATGCGCTCCTCGTCGGGGATGAGCGAGGAGACGATGTTGAGCAGCGTCGTCTTGCCGGAGCCCGTGCCGCCGGCCACCAGCATGTTGAGCTTGGTGGCGATGCCCGCCTCGATGAGCCGCGCCATCTGCGGCGTCAGCGAGCCGAACTTCAGGAGCGACTGGACGGTCAGCTTCTCCTTGAAGAACTTGCGGATGGAGATGGTGGTGCCGCGGCGGGCAATCGGCGGAATCACCACGTGGATGCGGCTGCCGTCCGGAAGGCGCGCGTCCAGGCGCGGGCGCTCCTCGGTGAGCATGCGGCCGACGAACTGGGCCATGTTGCGCGCGGCGCCGATGAGGCCTTCCTCGGTGAAGGCCGCGTCCGTCTTCGTCAGTCGGCCCTTCTTCTCGATCCACACGTCGGTGGGGCCGTTGATCATGATCTCCGACACCGACTCGTCGTCCAGATAGGGCAGGACGGGCTTGAGGAAGGCGCGGAGTGACTCGGTGTACATCGTCATGGCGCCTCGCAGGCTAGCGCGCCCGGGGCCTTCCCCCCAAGAACCCGTCCCGCCCGCCCGGTCGCTTCCAGTGCGGCTGTCACCCCCTGGACGCCGGGACGAAAGCGATGGGCCCCCCGCGCGGGCGGTGTTTCAATGCCCGACCTCGCAGGTCGGACGGGGAGTCACGCCATGTTGAAGGACGGGTTGCCGGAGGACTGGAAGCGGGAGCTGAAGTCCGCGCTCGATTCACCCTCGTTCCAGGAACTGGAGCGCTTCGTCGCCCAGGAGCGCGAGGCGGCCACCGTCTTCCCCTCGGAGGAGGACCTCTTCTCCGCCTTCCGGCTGACGCCCTACTCGGACGTGCGCGTGCTGCTGTTGGGCCAGGACCCGTACCACGGGCCCGGGCAGGCACACGGGCTGGCGTTCTCCGTGAAGCCCGGCGTGCCCTCCCCGCCCTCGCTGGTCAACATCTTCAAGGAGCTGGAGGCGGACGTGAACGAGCCGCGTCCCAAGACGGGCTCCCTCATCCCCTGGGCCGAGCAGGGCGTGCTGCTGCTCAACGCCGTGCTCACCGTGCGCCAGGCCCAGCCCAACAGCCACGCGGGCCACGGCTGGGAGGACTTCACTGACGCCGTCATCCGCGCGGTGAGCGCCAAGCAGGACGCCGTCGTCTTCCTCCTCTGGGGCAAGTACGCCCAGAAGAAGAAGAAGCTCATCGATGCGAAGCGCCACGTCGTCATCGAGGGCACCCACCCCTCGCCCCTGTCGGCCAGCAGTGGCTTCTTCGGCAGCAAGCCCTTCAGCAAGGTGAACCAGGCCCTGGAGTCCAAGGGCCGGCCCCCAGTCGACTGGCGCCTGTCCCGGTGAAGCGGCGGGCCGCACCGCGCGTCCGGGCACGAAGGCCGTGCCTCCGGGACGAGGCTTGATACGGTGCGTCGCGACATGACCGCCGCCTTCGTCGCCGCCTCCACGCCCGAGCTGCTGGAACCCAACGTCTACCGCACCCGCTTCCACGCGGACTGGTACCAGGGGAGGGGGGCCTATGGCGGCGTGGTGGCGGGCACGGCGCTGCGCGCGCTGGAGCACACGCTGGCGGACGCGGCCCGGCCGGTGCGCTCGTTCACCATGCACTTCTGCTCCCCGGCGGTGGAGGGCGAGGCGCGGGTGCTGACGCGCATCGAGCGCGCCGGGAAGCTCGTCACCCACGCCACGGTGCGCGTGGAGAACGACGCGGGCGTGGTGGCCGTGGGCAGCGCGACGTTCGGCGCCTCGCGCGGCGGGGCCCTGGAGTACCTGGACCTGACGCCCCCCAAGGTGCCGCCCCCGCTGGACGTGCCGGCGACGCCCGACGACGTGCCCATGCCGGACTTCTGCCGCCACTTCGAGTTCCGCTTCTGCCTGGGCTCGGCGCCGTACTCGGGCGCGGACGTGGCGGAGACGGGCGGCTGGCTCCGCCCCCGTCAGCCCACGGTGCTGGACGCGCCCCTGTTGGTGGGGTTGATGGACGCCTACCCCCCGGCGGCCCTCTCCCGCGTGGAGGGCTTCCGCCCGGCGGCCACGGTGGACTTCACCGTGCACTTCTTCCACCCGCTGCCCATGCCCGGGCTGAAGCCGGACGCCCACTTCCTGCGCACCGGGCGCTCGCGTCAGGCGGGCGAGGGCTACGCGGACGACTACCAGCAGCTGTGGACCGAGGACGGCGTGCTGCTGGCCCAGTGCCGCCAGCTCTTCGTGGTGATGGGCGGCTGAAGTCCCGCCATCTGGTAGTGTCGGCGGCGTGCAAGTGCTCTGGGTCGTCGTCACCGCCATCGCCGCGCTGCTCGCCGCGGTGGGTGTCCTCTTCGTGGTCGCCGGTCTCAAGGACGTCCAGCGCGCCCGGCGCACCCTGAGTTGGCCCACCGCGCCCGGCACCATCCGCTCCGCCGAGGAGTTCGAGCGCCGCCTCCCCGTCGCCGGCCCGGCCGAGCCCCGCATCCACTACGAAGCCGTCATCCACTACGAGTACACCGTGGGCCGCGTCCTGGTCGGCACCTCCACCCTGCGCGTGGACCCCGCCGCGTACACCAACCCGGAGCACGCCCAGTCCGTCCTCCGGCGCTATCCCCCGGGACAGGCCGTCCGGGTCGCCTACAACCCGGCGGACCCCACCGACGCGGTGCTGGAGCCCGGCGCGCACGCGCCCAGCTTCGTGCGGCTGGGCGTGGGGCTGGGGCTGGTGGCGCTCGGGGCCTGCATCCCGCTCGTGGCGCGCTGGTTCGCGGCGCGCCTGTAGGAAAATCTCCGTCCTGGACGCAACTGATCCACGTCCCCCGCGACAATCCCTTCACATTCTTTCCCGGCCAGTCCCCGGCCGAGGTCCGCCATGAGCGATCGCTCCTCCATCCGTCGCGGTCAGCAGAACCCGGTTCGCACCACCCAGACGCCGCAGAACGCCGCGGTGGTGAAGAACACGACCACGGACAAGGTCGTCAAGGACACCAACACGGGTGTCCAGACCACCTTCGAGAACGGCCGGCTCCAGAGCCACTTCGAGCGTGAGAAGAGCACCACGCAGAACTGGAACACCAGCTACAGCCACGAGTCGCAGCACGAGTCCACGGGCCGCGTGACGGGCGCCATGGCGAGCCTGCTGGGCGCCATCCCGAAGGTCGGCATCGACGGCCAGTTCACCAAGGGCGCGGCGGTCAAGAAGTTCGAGGGCGGCTTCGGCGACGCCAACAGCGTGGCCCAGGGCTACGGCAAGGTGAGCCTGCTCGAGGCCGAGCTCAAGGGCTCCGGCGAGGTGGGCATCGAGGGCGGCAAGCTGTTCGCCCGCGGCGACCTGGACGCGAAGGCCACGCTGGTGGACGCCGAGGGCACGCTGCGCGCGGGTGTCGGCCCCATCCAGGCGGAGCTGCAGGGCAAGGCGTGGGTGGGCGCGAAGGCGGGTCTCCACGGTGAAGTGACGGTGGACCCCATCAACGGCAAGTACGCGGCCCGCGTCGGTGGTGACGCGTTCATCGGCGCCCGTGCCGGTGCCACGGGCACGGTGAAGCTGGGCGACTACGGCGGCGTCACGGGCCGTGCGGAGGCCTGGGCCGGTGTGGGTGTCTCCGCCCGTGCCGAGGCCAGCTGGGACAACGGCCGCTTCAAGGCCCGCGTGGACTTCGGCGCGGCCCTGGGCGTGGGCTTCAAGCTCGGCTTCGACGTGGACATCAACTTCGGGAAGATCGCCGACGCGGTGAAGAGCGTCGTCGAGAAGCCGGTCGAAGTGGTCAAGGATGTGGTGAAGTCCGTCGGGAACTTCTTCAAGGGGCTGTTTGGCTGATGGCGGAGACCGCCAGGTACGACGCACTTCTCGCAGCCGGGGAGCTGGACCAGGCACGTCGGGAGGCCGAGGCCGCGCTCAAGCGCGATGCCTCGGACCTGGCGGCCCGGGTCGCGCTCGCCCGGCTCGCGGCATTCGATGGCAACGAGGCCCAGGCCGAGTCATGGCTCGCGGGCGTGAGCGCGGAGGAGCCGGACGTGCAGCTGGTCCGGGCCGCCCTGCTCACCCGGCGAGGTGACGCGGCGGGCGCCCTGGCGCTCTACCGGAAGGTGGCGAAGGCGCGCCCCCAGAAGGCCGAGGCCTGGTTCGGCCAGGGCTACCTCCTGGCGGAGCAGGGCGACAACGCCGGCGCCCGCACCGCGCTCGAGCAGGCGGTGAAGCTGTCGCCGGGCACGGCCATCCATCACTTCCACCTGGGGCGTGTGCTCTTCGCCCAGGAGAACCTGAAGGACGGCTTCCACCACCTCCAGGAGTCGCTGCGCCTCAACCCGAGGCACGGGCCCAGCTACCTGGTGCTCGCGGTGGCGCTCCAGGCGGGCGGTGAGCTGGGCGCGGCCGAGGAGCTGCTCACCACGGGCATCAAGGCGCTCGACGGCGACCCGTACCTGCTCAACGCGCTGTGCAACGTGCAGCTGGCGCGCGGCAACCTGAGCGGCGCGGTGGCCACGGCGGAGACGCTGGCGCGCGTGGAGCCGGACGCTCCCGCGGCGCAGGCGAACCTGGCGCGGCTGCGGCTGGCGCAGGGGCGGCTGACCGACGCGCTGGAGCTGTGCAGGAAGCTGGCGTCGCGCGGACAGGCCACCTCGCAGAGCCGCATGGTCGAGGGCATGGCGCTGGAGGCCATCGAGCCGGTGGACATCCCCGCCGCGCTGACGGCGTGGCGCGAGGCCATGAAGCTGGACCCGGACGACTGGGCCCCCGCCAACAACCTGGGCAACCTGCTGATGCGCATCCCGGAGGATGAGCTCCCGGGCGCGGGCCAGCAGGCGCTCGAGGCGCTGGAGGAGGCGCACCGCCGTGCGCCGGAGCGTCCCGAGCCGCAGCTCAACCTGGCGCTCGTGAGCGCGCGCCTGGGCGACAAGCAGCGGGCGACGCAGCTGGCTCAGTCGCTCTTGAAGCTGGAGCGCCTGGACCCCGAGTGGCGCGAGCAGGCCGAGCGGCTCATCAAGGCCCTGGCCTCCTGAGCTGAGGTGGCGGACGGGCGCTCACGGGCGCCCGTCGCCGAGACATGAAACACGTGTCTCACGCCGCCACGTTGGCGAGCTGCTTCATGAGCAGTCGAATCAGCTCCACGGGGTGGATGGGCTTGGGCAGCAGCTCCGCGCCGTAGCGGATGGCGACGGGGATGAGGTCATCGAGCTGCTCGTGGCCGGTGAGGAAGATGAAGGGCGCGTTGCACTCCTTCAGCTCGCGCATGGCGATGAGCACGTCCGCGCCGTTCATCGACGGCATGTTGTAGTCGCACAGGATGGCGGAGATGTTCCCCAACTCCTCCTGGAACGCGCTCTCGGGTGACTGCACCGTGCGCACCTGGAAGCCGGCGCTCTGCAGGATGTCCGTCACCAGCGAGAGCACGAACAGGTCATCGTCAATCACCAGCACGGTCTGCATCGCGCGCTCTCCCGGCAAGCCCGTCTCATCCTACGAGCCGGGCCAGCCAGGAGAGTAGGGCGAGCAACGCATTCCGTCAGCGCGGTGCGGGAGCCACGGGGTTCTGCTGACCCGGGGTGCCCGGCGACGGGATGAGCACCAGGTCCTCCTGCGGCGGAATCAGGTACTCGGCGCCCGTCTCGGTGACGACGGCCATCTCCTCCACGGAGAGGACCCGCATCGCGTCCGGGCCCTCCTTCCACGCGAAGAACCCGTCGAAGGCGAACACCTGTCCCGTCCGGATGATGCGCGTGGACTGGCCCTGCTTGGGCTTGTCCTTCGCCCCGCCGGAGAGCGCGGGCCCCACGTCATGCGCCCAGTAGCCCACGGGGTGGCCGGTGCCGAACATGTTCATCGGCTCCGAGCCCGCCTCCTTCATCCACACGCGCTGCGCCTTGTCCACGTCCCAGCCGCTGGCGCCCGGCTTGAGCGCCGCCAGCGCCACGCGGTTGCCCTGCCGGCCCTTCTCCCACTTCTCCAGCGCGTCCTTCGGCACCTCTTTCTGCCCCGGCGCGAGCACGTAGGCGAAGCGCTGGATGTCCGTGACCCACAAGTGGCCCACGCGGATGCCGAAGTCCGTCTGGATGAAGTCCCCGGGCTGAATCACCTTCTCCGTGGCGTGCGAGTGGCCACGCAAGGGCCCGCTGTTGACCGCCGGGTTCTGGTCCGGCGCCCACGCGTCCCCCACGCCCAGCTCCGCCATGCGCTTCTTGAGGAACTTCGCCACGTCCGAGTCCCGCGTCTTGCCCGGCACCACCGTGGCGTACGCCTCGACTTGCAGCTGCGCCGTGAGCGCCGCGGCCTTGCGCAGGATGTCCACCTCCTCGGGCAGCTTCACGGACAGCCACTCGGAGACGACGTCCTCGGACGACACCAGCTTCTTGCGCAACGCGGGCGACAGCGCCTTCTCCAGCGCCGCGCGCTGCGAGGACGACAGCCCGTCCGCCACCGTGACGGACGTGGACGCGTTGATGGCGATGCGCGCGGGCTTCGCCGCCGCAAGCCTCGCGGCCACCTGCGCATAGAGGTCCTGCCCGCGCTCCACCGAGATGACCTCGTCCAGCGGCGCCACCTCGCGCAGCGCCGTGGCCTCGCTCACCGGCGACAGCGCGAGCGAGCGCACCGTGTCCCCCTGTCGCAGGAACAGGAACGCCGCCGTGCCGCCCGCGTTCTCTCCGCCGACGTGGATCGCCAGCGGGTCGTTGTCGTTCTCCCGGCAGAGCACCACCCAGGCGTCCACGTTCGCGCGCGCCATGGCCTGCGGCAGCAGCTTCTGGATGCGCTCCTTGCGGATGCGCGGCCACGGGTCGCCGGAGACGATGGAGTCCTTGCCCGCCGCGCTCGCCAGGGGGGCGGCGAGGAGCAGGGCGGTGACGAGAGCGGACCGGACGCGCTTCATGCTTCGGGAATCCTTTCGGGAGAAGGCGCCGCCATCATCCCCGACCTCGTCCGCTCCCGGCACGGCCCCCGTGTGAAGCCCTGTCGCGTCGTCATGAAGAAATGCCCGGGCAAACCGGAGAAAACCGCGAGCGCAAGCGCCACCGCCGTCGCTCGTTTAAGGTGATGACCATGGCCAAGAGCTCCTCTCGCAAGTCCGCCGCGAAGGCGAAGGTGAAGGTGAAGAAGCCCGCCGCCCCCCGTGCCGCCGCTCCCCGGAAGAGCCAGGCGAAGCGGCCCGCCCGGCCCCCCGAGCCACCGCCCATCGTCCTCGAGGCCGAGCCCGTCTTCCCCGAGGAGCCCACGCTGGAGGACACCCCCAAGGCCCTGCCCGCGGGCGAGGAGGGCTCAGGCCGCGTGCTCCCCTTCGAAATCGACCCCAAGCGCATGGAAGAAGGCCTGCGTAAGCTCCAGGGCGAGGTGGTGCACTGGGCCAACAAGGGCCGCTACACCCGCGTGCGCTTCAAGTTCCGGGGCAAGCAGCTCTTGCCGGACCTGCCGCTCGCGGCCGTCGTCGCGGCGGAGGGGCTCACGTTCTACTGGGGCGGCATCCTGCGCGTGCTCATCGCCAACGTGGTGGGCGGCAGCGTGTTCCAGGTGGAGCTGGTGAACGACGCGGAGAAGCGCGTCCAGGCCGGCAAGGAGGCCCTGCTGTCGGGCGACGTGGACCAGGCCCTGGCCCTGTTCCGCGAGGCTGTCGCCATGGACCGGGACTCCGCGCCCGCACACCTCAACGTGGGCGTGGCCCTCAAGCTCAAGGGCGACAAGCAGGGGGCGCTCGCGGCCTTCGAGAAGGCCAAGGAGAAGGACCCCGAGGGCCCTGTTGGCACCGAGGCCGAACGCCTGGCCGCGCCCCTCCGTCCCTCGCCCGTCTAGCGTCCGTCCCGGGCGGTTCGGGAGGCCCGTTTTTCTTCGTCGGAAGCGGGCTGAAAACGGGGTGTTCGAGCGTTCAGTAGGGGGCGTTTTCCAGCGCTCCGTTGACTTGATTCCGGACCCCATCGCATGTGGGGTGTCCACCCCCTCGTTTCCCTTGTTGACGTAGGGAAATCCAGGGGTTACGAACGCTCCCTCACTGGACGGCGGCCCTTCACGGGGTCCCTCCGCGAACCTCCCAGAGCCCATGGCTGACGACACCACCGACAAGCCGGCCCCGCCCTCCCCGCCTCCTCCTCCGGACGGCGCTGGAGAGCTCATTCCCGTGAACATCGAAGACGAGATGCGCCGCTCGTATCTCGACTACTCGATGTCCGTCATCATCGGTCGCGCGCTGCCCGACGTACGCGACGGCCTCAAGCCCGTGCATCGCCGCGTGCTGTTCGCGATGAACGACCTGGCGAACTACCACAACCGCCCCTACAAGAAGAGCGCGCGCGTGGTGGGTGACGTCATCGGTAAGTACCACCCGCACGGCGACTCCTCCGTGTACGACGCCATGGTGCGCCTCGCGCAGCCGTGGAGCCTGCGCTACCTGCTGGTGGACGGTCAGGGCAACTTCGGCTCGGTGGACGGCGATATGCCCGCCGCCATGCGCTACACCGAAGCGCGCATGGACCGCCTGGCCGAGGAGCTGCTGGCGGACATCGACAAGGAGACCGTCGACTTCGGCCCCAACTACGACGACTCCCTCGAGGAGCCGCTCGTGTTGCCGGCGCGCTTCCCCAACCTGCTCGTCAACGGCAGCAGCGGCATCGCGGTGGGCATGACCACCAACATCCCGCCGCACAACATGACGGAGGTCATCAACGGGACGCTGCACCTCATCGAGAACCCCGCGTGCACCGTGCGGGACTTGATGGAGTTCATCACCGGCCCGGACTTCCCCACCGGCGCGTTCATCACCGGCCGCGAGGGCATCCACCGCGCCTACGAGACGGGCCGCGGGCAAATCACGGTGCGCGCCCGGTCGGAGATCGAGACGTCGAAGAAGGGGGACCGCGAGTCCATCATCTTCACGGAGATTCCGTACCAGGTGAACAAGGCGCGGCTCATCGAGAAGATCGCCGAGCTGGTGCGCGAGAAGAAGCTCGAAGGCATCAGCGACATCCGTGACGAGAGCGACCGTCAGGGCATGCGCATCGTCATCGAGCTCAAGCGCGACGCGATTTCTCAGGTGGTGCTCAACAACCTGTACCAGTCCACGGCGCTGGAGACGACGTTCGGCGCGGTGATGCTGGCCATCGACGGTGGCCAGCCGCGCACGCTGAACCTCAAGGAGCTGCTGGACCGCTTCATCGCCCACCGCCGCGACGTGGTGACGCGCCGCACGCGCTACGAGCTGCGCAAGGCGCTGGCGCGCATGCACATCGTGGAAGGTCTGCTCGTCGCGCAGGACCTCATCGACCTGGTGGTCAGCCTCATCCGCGCGTCCAGGGACCCGGACGAGGCGCGCTGGGGCCTGATGAACATCCTGTCGCCCACGCTGTACGAGCACGAGCGCTTCGCGAACCTGCAGCGCATCGACTACGACAAGGCGAAGGCGCAGATGGAGCTGCTCGTCTCGCGCGCGCGCAACGAGGAGCCGCAGTACCGGGGGCTGGCGCACAAGTACGAGGGCGCGGGCTTCAGCCAGGAGCAGGCGCAGAACATCCTCGAGATGCGCCTGCAGCGGCTCACCGGCCTGCAGCGCGAGGAGCTGTTCCGCGAGCTCATCGGCCTGGTGCGCGACGTGGCGCGCCTGCAGGACATCCTCGCCAACGAGAAGAGCCTGCTCAACGTCATCAAGACGGAGCTGATGGAGATTCGCGAGCGCTACGGCGACAAGCGCCGCACCGAGATCATCGGCGCCGTGGACGACATCACCAGCGAGGACCTCATCGCCGAGGAGACGATGGTGGTCACGCTGTCGCACACCGGCTACGTCAAGCGCTCGCCGCTGTCGGAGTACCGGGCGCAGAAGCGCGGTGGGCGCGGCAAGACGGGCGCGGCGACGAAGGAAGATGACTTCGTCAGCAAGCTCTTCGTGGCGAGCACCCACGCGTACCTGATGCCGATTACGACCAAGGGCAAGCTGTACTCGCTCAAGGTGCACCAGATTCCGGCCGCCAGCCGCACGTCGCGCGGCAAGGCGATGGTGAACCTGGTGCAGTTCGGCGAGGGCGAGAAGCTGGCCCAGGTGCTGGTGACGCGGGACTTCCCGGAGAGCCGCTACGTCTTCTTCGTCACGAAGAAGGGCGTGGTGAAGCGCACCGACCTGAGCGCGTTCGAGAACGTCCGCTCCAGCGGCATCATCGCGCTGGGCATCGACGAGGGCGACGAGCTGGTGGCGGTGATGATCACCGACGGCTCGAAGGACATCCTCCTGTCGACGGCCAGCGGCATGAGCATCCGCTTCCCGGAGTCGGAGGTCCGCTCCATGGGTCGTCAGGCCTTCGGCGTGAAGGGAATCACGCTGGAGGAGGGCGACGAGGTGGTGGGCGCCGTCGTGGTGGAGAACGAGTCCGCCATCCTCACGGTGACGGAGAACGGCTACGGCAAGCGCACCGAGGAGGCCGAGTACCGGCAGCAGGGCCGCGGCGGCAAGGGCATCATCGACATCAAGACCACCGAGCGGAATGGCAAGGTGGTGAGCGTGGTGCAGGTGAAGGAGTCGGACGAGGTGATGCTCGTCACCAACGGCGGGATGCTCATCCGCATGAAGGTGAAGGAGATCTCCGTCATCGGCCGCAACACGCAGGGCGTGCGCCTGATTGCGCTGGAGAACGACCAGGAGAAGGTGATGGCCCTCTCCAAGCTCCCCGAGGGCGAGGAGTCCGAGGAGGAGTCGGAGACGGCGACGCCCGCCGAGGGCGCTCCGGAGGGTGTGGTCGCGGAGGCCGTGGCCACCGAGGCCGAGGCCGCTCCCGCCGCCGAGGAGGCTCCTGCCTCCGAGACGCCGACCGAGGGCGGTGGCTCCGAGGAGCCGCAGGCCTGAGTCGGACCGTGATTTGAAACACCGAGGCCCCTCTTCCCCGTGCGTGGGGAGAGGGGCTTCGTCTTGGTGGGCGTGAGGTTAGAGAAGTCCGAGGAAGGTGATGGTGGAGGGGCCGCTCAAGCGCCGCAGTCCCTCCGGGCCGCTGCACGCGTCCAGGTCCGTGGAGAGGAACGTGGTGGTGCGCAGCACGGTGGCGCCCTGGAACTTGCCGGCCTCCACCGAGCCGACGTGGGTCAGCGTGAGCAGGAGGCCCTCGACGCGAGCGGCGACGCGGGTCTGCACGAGCGTGGAGGTCTCGCCGGTGTTCCAGACGAGCGTCCCACGAGCCCGTCCGACCTCCAGCAAGTCGAGACAGGAGAAGGGCGAGGCCCCCAGGTTGCCCACGGTGTACGTGGCGGACGTCAGGGTGGGGTCGAGCAGGGCCAGGCAGTTGCTGAAGACCGACGTGCCCGAGATGCCCACGTCCTGGCGCTCGTTGCGAAGCGGCGGTGCGTAGTGGAGGTCTCCCGAGCCCACCGGGCAGCTCGCGAGTGTCAGCAACGCCTGCTCCGCTCGCGCGGGCGCCTCCGCTGGAGTGCCTTCGTTGTCCCGGGGCTCGGGAGGAGATCCGCAGGACATCAGTGCTCCACTGACGAGCAGGGAGACGGTGATGCATCGCAGCAGGTGTTTCATGCGCGTGCTCATGGCAGCCCCAGCAGTGTCAGCGTCGTCACACCGGACATGCCCGGGACGCCGCGAGACGAGAAGCAGTCGAACAGGTTCACATCGAAGTACGTCAGGGTCCGGATGGCGGTCGCTCCCTGGAACTTCCCGGACTCGACCGTGCCCACGTAGGTGATGGCGACGGTGGCGTTGCTGACCTGGACGGAGCCTCGCGTCTGAAGCAGGGTGGAGGACTCGCCCGTGTTCCAGGTGATGTCCGCGCGTGCCGAGCCCACCTCCAGCAGGTCCTGACAGGCAAAGCCGGGCAGCTCGACGTGAACAGAGAGCTCGCCGGACGTCACCTCACCGGACAGCGAGACGCAGTTGGAGAACGTCGACGTCCCGGTGACGGTCGTGTCTCGAGGAACCACCGAGAGGGGCGGTGAAAAGCGATTCATCGTCGAGCCCACCGGACAGCTCATCACCGTCGGCAACTGCTGCCCCTGCGCGATGTCCTCGGGGGGCACGGGCGCGGGAGCCTCCCCACCGCAGCCCGACAAGACGCTTCCCATCAAACCTGACAGCAGCAGGGCGAGCCTGGACCCTCGACGCATGAGTGAACCTCCACGGAGTGCAAAGAGGCCGCAGGGATAGGGAGGACTTTCGACGTGGGCGACGTGGGACCCACACGCACCGTTCGCGCGTGGGCTCAGGGGTTGGACCTTCGTCCACTCCGGGAGGAGGAACAGTCAGCTCCAGGGCAGGACGTCCAAGCGCTTCGAGACATCCCTGCGGAAACGCCGCCCCGCATCACCGCCCGCACACGGTGTCTAGAGCAGCCCGAGCAACGAGAGGGTCGCCGTGCCGCTGTGCCGGGCGAGGCCCTCTGGCGAGGAGCAGGCATCCAGGTCGGTGTTGAGCACGGTGGTGGTCCGAATCGCCGTGGCGCCCTCGAACTTGCCCGAGACCACCGAGCCCACATGCGTGAAGACGACGGAGAGCCCCTCCACCCGCGCGCCGAGCCGGGTCAGGGTCAGGGTGGAAGTCTCGAGGGTGTTCCAGGTGACGACCGAGTTTGTCGTGCCGATGTCCAGCAAGTCGGAGCAGGCGAAGCTGGGCCGGAAGACGTTGAGGGGGGTGTTGCCGGAGGTCACCCCGCCGAACAAGGAGTAGCAGTTGGAGTAGGTCGTCGTGCCCGTGGTCGTCACTGCCTGGGAGGTGTTCTTCAAGGGCGGGGAGTAGTCGAGCACCGTCGAGCCGATGGGGCAGGAAACGAGCGTCACCAGGCCCTGCTCCGCCGTCGCGGGCTCCTCGATGGGTTGTGGCGCGGCACTCTCCTCGAGCCCTCCGCAAGCGGTGAGGACACTTCCTGTCAGCATGAACACCACGACCGTGCCCCATGATGGGTGACGCATGATGGCCTCCTGGATGTGAGGCATTGGCTATATCTGTCTCGGTTTGGCGCGTGCCAGTCACGGCGCGAAGCGCTGTTCGAGACGGCTCAAACGTCTTGGACTCCAGTACAGGCGTCCAGGCTCAGCGCAAGGTGTCCGGGAGCTTCGAGAACTCCACGCGCGGGACACCGACCTGTGTCACCGCCTGCGCGCCGAACCAGTTCGCCAGCTCCGCGCACTTCGTCATCGGCCAGCCCCGCAGCAGGCCCAGGGTGAAGCCCGCCAGGAAGCAGTCCCCCGCGCCCGTCGGGTCCACCTCCTCGACGGGGCTGGCAGGAAGCTCGAGCGAGTCCTTCGCCGTGAGCAGCGTGCACCCGCGCTTGCCCCGGGTGATGACCACGCACGTCCTCGTGCGCACGGCGTCGAGGTCCATCGCGCGCGCCTCCTCCTCGCTCGCCTTGAGCACGTGCAGGTGCCCCAGCAACTCCGCGTAGGGCGTGTCCTCCAGCCGCTGGTTCCACACGCGTCCTTCGTCATCCAGCGCGCGCAAGAGGCCCTGCGCGTCGGCGAGGACATGCCGGGCCCGCTGCGACATCCGGACGAGCGTCTCCGGCGGCACCTCGCCCATCACCCCGCAGGCGAGCGCCACGCGCGCATCGAAGAGGATGTCCTCGGGAGCAATGCTCGCCGAGCGCGCGTCGACACGGAGCACGCGCTCCTCCCGGCTGAAGTCCGCGAGGAACCGCGTGGTGCGAGTTCCCGGGACGATGCGCGGTGGGTACCGGACGCGGTCCGCGTAGGCGAAGTCCTCGCCCGCCACGGCCACCACCGCGTGGTCCACCCCGGTGGCGTCAAACACCGAGGAGATGTACGCCGCCGAGCCGCCGAGCGTGTGCACCTCCCCACCTCCGACCGAGGGCAGCACGTCATGGCAGTAGTTGCCCACCACCAGCACGTCGCACGATGAGCGCCTCGACACGGAGGGTTACTTGCGCGTGAAGGTCGCGGGCACGGGCGCGCCGGCGGCCTTCTCGTCCGTCCAGGAGATGTGCAGCACCCACCAGCGCTGGCCGTCGAAGACGAGCTGGATGTTGTTGACGCCCTTCGTGAGCACCGCGCCCTCCGGCGCCTCGCGGGCCTCGTACGCGCTCAGCACGTTGACCAGGTCGCCATAGCCATACACCTGACGGTGCGTCTCCTTCTCGAAGAAGCCGTGCGTCTTGAAGAACGTCTCGCCCCAGGCCACGTAGTCATCCGGGGTGATGGGGGACACACCCGGGAGCCCGCCGGGCTTCGCGCGATGGACGGACGCCATCTGCGCGCCCGGATAGAACAGCGAGCGGAAGCGCTGCCAGTCACGCGCCTTGCCCGCGGGGCCGCTGATGACGTCATAGAGCGCGGCCAGCAGCGCCTCCTGCGTCTTCACGTCCTCCGGACGCCCGGGAGGATGTTGCTGGAGCGCCGCCTGGGTGCGCTCCGCAGCGAGCTTCATCGGGCTGGGCGCGGCGGGCGGCTTGGGCGCGACGGGAGGCGGCTTCGCGGACTGCGCGAGGGCGGAGGCGGAGCTCAGCAGGACGACGACGGGGACCGCGGTGATGAAGCGGGGCATGGGATGGACCTCCAGACGTCGAGGAAGCACCGCGCGGCACGTTACCCTGACGTCCGGGGAATGTCTGACGCGGTTCGAGGCGGGCGCGTGTGTTCGCGCTTCGACACTCGACGCGCGGCGCAAAAGCCCTGGCTCCGGGTGGCACGGTGAGGGCCCGTCCGTTAGGGTGCCCCGCCATGATGCGACGACTCCTGCTGACCCTGTTGTTGTCCGTGTCCTCCACCGCGATGGCGGCGGAGACGCTCACCGTCTACTCCGGCCGCAACGAGAAGCTCGTGGGGCCGCTCCTCAAGAAGTTCACGGAGAAGACCGGCATCGAGGTGAAGGTGCGCTACGGCGAGACGCCGCAGCTGGCCGCCACGCTGCTGGAGGAGGGCGACAAGACGCCCGCGGACGTGTTCTTCGCGCAGGACGCGGGGGCGCTCGGCGCGCTGAGCAACGCGGGCCGCCTGCAGGCGCTGCCCAAGGCCACGCTCGACAAGGTGGACGCGCGCTTCCGCTCGCCGACGGGCCAGTGGGTGGGCGTCAGCGGCCGCGCGCGCGTGGTGGCGTACAACACCCAGAAGGTGAAGGCGGCGGACCTGCCCGACAGCATCCTGGGTTACACGGATGCGAAGTGGAAGGGCCGGCTGGGCTGGGCGCCCACCAACGCGTCCTTCCAGGCCTTCGTCACCGCGCTGCGGCTGCTCAAGGGCGAGGACGCGGCGAAGCAGTGGCTCCAGGGCATCCAGGCCAACGGCGCGCGCGTCTACAAGAACAACGCCGCCATCATCGAGGCGCTGGGCCGCGGTGAAATCGACGCGGGCTTCGTCAACCACTACTACCTGTACGCCGCGAAGAAGAACAACGCACAGCTGCCGGTGGCCAATGACTTCTCCGCGCCGGGCGACCCGGGCGCGCTGGTGAACGTGGCGGGCGTGGCCATCCTGAAGGGCTCGAAGAAGGTGGACGCGGCGCGCAAGTTCTCCGCGTGGCTCCTGGAGAACGACGCGCAGACGTACTTCTCCCAGCAGACGCACGAGTACCCGCTGGTGGCCGGCGTGAAGACGGCGCAGGACCTGCCGGCGCTGTCCAAGGTCGGCTCGCCGGACCTGGACCTGTCGAAGCTGGATGACCTGCGCGGCACGGTGAAGCTGCTGCAGGACACCGGCGTCCTCTAGAAGGAGCGGGCTTCGTGACACGGCGGGCTCCGCGGTGGTTGTTGATATCGGGCGTGCTGGTGGCGGCGCTCGCCGTGCTGCCCGCCGTGTACCTGGGGGTTCGCGCGGCGGAGGCCGACGCGAGCGCCTGGGGGCTGCTCTTCCGGGAGCGCACGTGGGGCCTGCTGTGGCGGACCTTGGGGCTCGCCGCGGCGGTGACGGTGCTCGCCGCCGCGGTGTCCCTGCCGCTCGCGTGGCTCACCACGCGCAGTGATTTGCCGGGCCGTCGCCTGTGGACGGTGCTGTTGTGCGTGCCGCTCGCGGTGCCCACCTTCGTCAGCGGCTATGTGCTGCTGGCCGCCTTCGGCATCGGCGGAGTGCTGGAGGAGGTGCTGACGCGCTGGGGGCTGCCGGTGCCGCCGGTGTATGGCTTTCCCGGCGCGCTCGTGGCGCTGACGGTGTCCACGTATCCGTACTTCTTCCTCGCGCTCCGGGCGGGACTGCTCGCGCAGGACCCCGCGTGGCTGGAGGGCGCGCGCAGCCTGGGGATGAGTCCGACGCGGGCCTTCTGGAAGGTGACGGCGCCGCTGTTGCGTCCGGCCTTCGTGTCCGGCGCGCTGCTCGTCGGCTTGTATGTGTTGTCGGACTTCGGCGCGGTGGCGCTGGTCCAGTACGACGCCTTCTCGCGCGCCATCTATGTGCAGTACGAGGGCGCGTATGACCGCGCCTACGCCGCGCTGCTCGGGCTGGCGCTGGTGGCGGTGACGGTGGTGGTGCTGGTGCTGGAGGTGCGGCTGCGCGGACGTGCCGGCTATCACCGCAGCTCCAAGGGCGCCGCGCGGGCCTCGGCCCCGGTGACGCTGGGGCGCTGGCGGGTGCCCGCGCTGCTGTTCTGTGGCGCGGTGGTGCTGGCGGGCGTGGTGCTGCCGGTGGGCGTGCTCCTGTACTGGGGCGCGCGAGGGCTGGCGCAGGACGAGGCGTCGCTGATGCAGCCCGCGCTGGGCTCGCTGCTCGCGTCGGTGCTGGGCGCGGTGGCGTCGGTGCTGGGCGCGCTGCCGCTCGCGTTCCTCGCGGTGCGCTACCCGAGCCGGCTCACCCTGGCGATGGAGCGCGTGTCCTACGTGGGCTACGCGCTGCCGCCCATCGTGCTGGCGTTGTCGCTCGTCTTCCTGGGCGTGCAGGCGCTGCCGTTCCTCTACGGGACGCTGGTGATGCTGGTGCTCGCGTACGTGGTGCGCTTCCTGCCGCAGGCGGTGGGCACGGTGCGCTCGGCGCTGCTGCAGCTCAACCCGCACCTCGCGGAGGCCGCCGCGTCCCTCGGTGAGGCTCCGGCGGGGGTGTTCCGCCGCGTCACCGCGCCGCTGCTGCGTCCGGGATTGCTGGCGGGAGCGGCGCTCGTCTTCCTCACGGCGATGAAGGAATTGCCGGCGACGCTGCTGCTCGCGCCCATCGGCTACGAGACGCTGGCCACGCGCGTGTGGGGCGCCACCGCCGAGGGCCGCTTCGCCGAGGCCGCGCTGCCCGCGCTGGTATTGATGGCTGTCTCCGCGCTCGGTGTGGGGTTGCTTGTAGCGCAGGAGGGTGACGCACCTCGGGGCTGAGACACGGCCTCGGAATCCGAGACACTGAGAGGTGCTTCATGTGGCTTGGCCTCCCCCTTCGCAGGCGGTATCACGTCGGGCTTCATGTCCCTGCCAGAGTCCGTCCTTCCTCCGCTCGCCGCCGACGCTTTCGCCACCACGGAGAATGCTCTCGGTGAGCTGCCCTGTGGCCCGCCGTACTCCGCGCGGCACGTCCAGTCCGTGCTCGAGGAGAAGAAGCCCACCACGTTCGACGG
Organism: Myxococcus sp. MISCRS1; assembly: GCF_026626605.1. Lineage (NCBI taxonomy): Bacteria > Pseudomonadati > Myxococcota > Myxococcia > Myxococcales > Myxococcaceae > Myxococcus > Myxococcus sp. MISCRS1. Next base: position 4,372,397 of record NZ_JAPNKB010000001.1, on the reverse strand, counting down.
CGCGGTGAAGGCGCTGGGGTCCGCGGGCAGCTCCACGCTCGCGTTCGTGGCCTCCGTCTACAAGGACGCGCCGCGCACGGCCGCCACGCTGGCGGGGCCCTTCATCGTCACCGAGCCCACGGGGCATGTGGGGGATTTGCACGTCCAGGGGGACCTGACGCTGGAGAAGTCGCTCGTCGTCGTGGGCGACCTCACGGTGGACGGCGTGCTGCACGATGGCGAGCACACGAAGCTGGTGGTGGTGGGGCAGGTCCGCTGCCGCGCGATGCACACCTCGGGCTGGGTGACCATCCTCGGCGGGCTGACGGTGGAGCACGCGCTGTATGGCCGCTACAACGATGACTCGGTGGAGGTGCTCGGCCCCATCACCGCGGGCCTCATCGTGAGCGACGACCACCTCATCTACGGCAAGCCGAAGACGGCGAAGCTGCGCCCGTCCCAGGGGGGCGCCTGGGGGCCGGACACCTTCGACGCCCGGGACCGGGCCCACAAGGCCGAGCTGCCCAAGGTCCTGGTGGACGGCATCACCTCCCTCGACGAGGACGGAGAGGTGAAGGTGGACGGGGAGAAGCTGGTGGCCGCTCGGCCGCCCTGGAAGTAACGGCGGAACGCGGTAGGGTGCGTGGCGCTTTCGCCATGCCCCTGCTCTCGCTCGAAGCCCTGTCCCTTCGCTACACCACCGGCGGCACCGCCGCGGTGGATGGCCTGTCGCTGTCGGTGGAGCCCGGTGAGGTGGTGGCCCTGCTGGGCCCCTCCGGCTGTGGCAAGACGACGACGCTGCGCCTGGTGGCGGGCTTCGAGCGCCCCGGCGCGGGCACCATCGCCCTGGACGGCCGCGTGCTCGCGGGCCCCGGGACGTTCGTCGCGCCCGAGCAGCGCAGCGTGGGCATGGTGTTCCAGGACTACGCCCTGTTCCCGCACCTGTCCGTGCTGGAGAACGTGACGTTCGGCCTGTCGAGAATGCCGCGCGCGGAGGCCGAGAAGAAGGCCCGCGCGATGCTGACGCTGCTGGGCCTGGGTGAGTTCGGCGCGCGGATGCCGCACGCGCTCTCCGGTGGACAGCAGCAGCGCGTGGCGCTCGCGCGGGCCTTGGCGCCGGGGCCTCGGGTGCTGCTGTTGGACGAGCCCTTCTCCAGCCTGGACAGCGCGCTGCGCGCCTCCACGCGGGTGGAGCTGCGGCGCGTGCTCAAGTCGCTGGGCGTCACGGTGCTGCTCGTCACGCATGACCAGGCGGAGGCCATGGCCTTCGCGGACCGGATGGCGGTCATGCGCTCGGGGCAGGTGGAGCAGGTGGGCACGCCGGAGGCCGTCTACTCGACGCCGCGCACGGCCTTCGTCGCGTACTTCCTGGGGGGCACCAACCTGCTGCCCGGGATGGGCTTCGGCGGCGCGGCGCGCACGGTGCTCGGCAACCTGCCGGTGGTGGGGCAGGCGCGCGGCAAGGTGCTCCTGTCGCTGCGCCCCGAGTCGCTGCGCCTTACGCCGGACACGGACACCGTGGCGGTGGGAGGCGCCCTGCGCGCGGAGGTGTTGTCGCGCGAGTTCCAGGGCCCCAGCGCCGAGTTCACCATCGCCTGTGGCGGCATGGAGCTGGTGGTGCGCGGCGCGCCGGAGCTGCCCCTGCGGGCCGGTGACCGGGCGCGCCTGGAAGTGGTGGGCCGAGCGGGCGTGCTGGAGGACAGTCCCGACTAGCTCGGCTGTCCTCCGAGCGTGCGGACGGCATACGCTGTCGGTGTCCCCCGGGTGCAATCACCCGGGCTCTCCGTGCGTAGAGGTGGGTATGAACATCGCAGGTCTTCGTGGCATGGGCACCCGCTTCTTCCGGTACGTGAGAGACCCTCGCGTGTCGCTCTGGCGCAAGCTGGCCGGAGTGCTGGCGGTGGTCTACTTCGTGTCGCCCGTGGATGCGGTGCCGGACGTCATCCCCGTGCTGGGCTGGATGGACGACCTGGGCGTGCTGTCCGCGGCGGCGCTCTTCATGATGCGCGAGGTGCAGCGCTACCGACCCGAGCAGCCCTGGGACGGTGTGCCTCGCGACGAGGAGGGACACGAGCGCGTGCCGCCCACCGTCCGCAAGCACGTCTGAGCGGGAAGGTTCCGCCGGGAATCCCCGGCTCCAGCACTGTCCCAGGAATGTGACGCCGCGCGTCCGCGAGTTCCCGTGGTGCGCGCGGAAGGGACGCGGAATCATGGGTGTGCATGGACACGTCCCAGGGAAGCAAGGTGGTCCTCGTCACGGGAGCCTCCTCGGGTATCGGCGAGGCGTGCGCGGAGCTGCTGACGGTGCGCAAGCACGTCGTCTACGGCACCAGCCGTCGTCCTCCGCAGACGCAGTCGGTGGGCTACCGGATGCTGGCGCTGGACGTCACCCAGGAGGACTCGGTGCGCCGCGCGGTGGCGGAGCTCCTCGAGCGCGAGGGCCGCATCGACGTGGTGGTGAACAACGCCGGCCACGCGTTGGCCGGAGCCCTGGAGGACACCTCCGTGGAGGAGGCGTGGCGCCAGCTCGACACCAACGTGCTGGGCGTGCTGCGCGTGTGCAAGGCGGTGCTGCCGCACATGCGTGAGCGGCGCTCGGGCCTCATCATCAACATCGGCTCGCTGGGCGGCGTGGTGGGGCTGCCGTTCCAGGGGCTCTACAGCGCCAGCAAGTTCGCGCTGGAGGGGCTGACGGAGAGCCTGCGCCAGGAGGTGGAGGCGTTCGGCATCCAGGCCTCGCTGGTGGAGCCCGGTGACGTGCGCACGCGGCTGACGGACAACCGCGTCCGCGCCGAGGGCTCGCGTGACGGGTCCGCGTACCGCGAGCCCTTCGAGAAGGTGCTGGCCATCATCCAGAAGGAGGAGCGCGAGGGCGTGCCCGCGGAAGCGGTGGCGCGCAAGGTGCTCGAGGTGATGGAGGCCAGGGAGCCCGACGTGAGGTACTCGGTGGGGAAGCTCTCCCAGCGCGCCGCGGTGGTGGCGAAGACGCTGCTGCCCGCGAGGACCTTCGAGGGCCTCCTGATGTCCATGTTCGGCCTGAAGCGCCGCTGAGCACGGTGCGACGTCGTCAGAACTGACCACCCATGGCGAGGCCCGCGCCGTTGCGACCCATCAGCGTGGGCGTCACCGCCACCGGAGGCAGGCGGCGGGCATCGAAGTTGCGCGTCAGGTAGGCCGTCAGCGCCAGGCCGCCCATGACGCCGATGCCCGTGCCGATGAGGATGGGGTCCTCGTCGTTGTTGCCCGTGAGCAGCAACATGGAGCTCGCGCCCATCAACCCGCCGATGATGCCGCCCGCGTCGATGATGAGCATGCGGCCCCGGCTCACCGGCAGGTTCCGCGACAGCAGCGAGAAGGCGATGATGCCCGCGGACGCCGACGCCATCTGCGCGCCGAACAACGTCTCCGTGCTCTCTCCGTCGACGGTCCCCAGGAACAGCGTCGTCAGCACGCCGGCCCACAGGCCACCCGAGTTCGCCATCGACACCTGCCCCGCGGTGGGCTTCAGGGTGGTGGCGAGCACGATGCCGATGCCGGTGAAGGCCGCGCCGCCCAGCGCCACCGAGCCGAACGCCTCGTCCTCCTCCAGGTCGAGCGCGATGAGCGAGGCGACACCGAAATAGAGCCCCCACATCGTGCCGGAGTTGATGACCGAGGCCTGCCCCGGGGTGACTCCGTCCTGGACCAGCAGCAGCGTGCTGAGCGTGCCCAGGCCCGCGCCGAGCAGCGCGGAGGCCGGATAGGCCCGGTCCGCGCACTCCGCGATGGCACACAGCAGCAGCCCCTGGACCGCGCCATGCATCGTCTGAATCACCGTGAGCGAGGCCGCCGCGCCTCGTGTCGGGCGCTCCGTGTTCTCGAACACCGCGGCCTGCGCCAGCTTCGCGCCGGGCTTGAGCCGCGCGCGGGCCAGCCGCTCCAGCTCGGGCGCATGCGAGTGCTGCGGACACAACTCCAGGACCTGGCGGAAGCGCTCCGCGGCCTGCTCGTCGTCGCCCTTGCTGAGCGCGTCGAAGCCTTCCTTGTAGAGCGTCTCCGACTCGGGAGGACACGCGTCCGGCGTGGCCATCAGCGGCGGCGCCGTGAGCGTGTCCGACGGGCGGACAGGGGCTTCGTCGTGGGAGGGTGAGACCTGGGCGGCACCGAGAGCGACGAGCAGGAAGGTGGCGAGCGTCATGTGCACCCGCCACTTTACGCGACGACCCCGGCCCGTCCACGAGGGGAGGGGCCGAGGTCGCCGATGACTTGCAGCGTCGAGCCAGACGACCCGGGGTCAGCGCGTGGCGAGCGTGTCCACGTGCTGACGCAGCTCGACGTCATTGCCCAGTCGGGCGGCGAGCCCGGACAGGGGCTTCGCGGCCTGCTCGATGCGGCCGCGGGTGCGGGGCCCCGCCGCCACGAGCCAGGCCACGCCCAGCGCCAGCTCGGCCACCTCGGGCGCGCCGGTGAGCTGGCTGGCGAGGTTGAGCAGCGCATCCACCGCCTTCTTCACCTGGGCGCCGTGCAGCGCGTGGCCGCTGGTGATGCCCTCGCGCAGGAGCTCCAGCAGGGCGAGCGCCGTGCCGCGGGCCTGCCGCACGGGCTCGGGACCCGTGCCGGTGCCATCCCAGAGGCCGTTGGCCAGCTGGCGGCCCAGCAGCGCCTCCACGCCACCCTCCTGGCGCTCCTCGGCCATGGGGGCCAGGTCGCGCGACTCGCGCATCACCTCGTCCTCCGCCAGTGAGTCGTCGTACGAGTCCATGGGCGCCATCTCCGCGCGCTCCATCTCCTTCGCCTGCTTGCGGGACTTCTTCATCCCGCCTCCGCCGAAGATGCCGCCGAGCAGTCCGCCCGCGCTCTTCGCCATCTCGCCGACGGCGCTGCCTCTGGGCATCATGGGGGACGCAGGCGGAGGCGCCATGGGCGCCGCGGCGGCGGGCGCGGGGATGCGCATGGGCGGGGGCGGAGGCGGAATCTGCGCCGAGCCTCCACGGCTGCGCGCCCCGGGGCGCTGCACGACGTTGCCACCCCCCTCGGCGTCCTCCTCCTGCTTGTCCTTGCCGAACATGGCCCAGCCCGCGGGCGCGTTCACCGGGACGACGCGAGTCTCCGGCTGGCCCGAGGCGCGGCGGTCGCCCGTGCGCTCCTCGACGACGACGAAGGACGTGTAGCGCGTGACGATTTGATGGGCGACGGCGAGCTCGATGATGCGCTTCTTCATCGACTCGGCGCGCCGGCCGATGAGGCCCGTGGACTCCCAGCCCTTGATGCGCTCGGCGGCCCACAGCTTCTCCACCGCGGGACGGTCCGACTCGGCGGGGAAGCTCACGCTCACGGTGAGCGCGAAGGGCTCCTTGCCCGAGCGTCCACGCAAGGTCAGCTTGCCCGAGCCCGGCGTGGTGTAGCGGCCGAGCAGCGTCCAGGGCACGCCGTCCACCATCGTCGGCAGCTCCGCGGGCGCCAGCTCCGTGCCCTCCACGCCCTCGAACGTCGCCTGCAGCTCGGTGACGCGGGGGGCGAGCGCGCGGGCGAACTGGGCCACGACCTTGTCGTCGATGCGCTCGCCGGGGTGGATGAACTCCACGTCGCCACCCGTCTGGCGGGCCAGGTCGCGCAGCAGCGCGTCGCTCACGTTGGTGCCGATGCCGAACGAGTACACGCGCGCCGTCTTGCGCTCGGCGAGCACGGCGCGGAGGATTTCGTCCTCGTTGCCCACCTGGCCGTCGGTGAGCAGCACGAGCACGCCATCCGGCGCGGTGCGCGCGGCGGCCTGCATGGGCCCGAGCAGCTCGGTGCCACCGTCGGCGCGCAGCGCGGCAACCCACCGGTCCGCGTCCTCCAGCATGCGCTGGGTGAAGGGCACGGGCTGCGGCTGGAAGGAGCGGAAGCTGCTCTCGAAGGCGATGACGTTGAAGCGGTCACCCTCGCGCAGGTGGCGCAGGCACAGCCGGAGCGCGGCCTGGGCCTGGGGCAGGCTGTCGCCGTCCATGGAGCCGGAGACGTCCACCAGGAAGATGACCTCCTGCTTGGGCGGCGTGGACGCCATCGCGAGCAGGTCGGGCACCACGGTGAGCGCGAAGGTGCCGGGGTTGTCACCCTTGCGGTGGGTGACGAGCGGCACGAAGACCGCGCTGGTGTCGGGGCTGCGCAGGGTGAGGACCAGGTCGCGGTCCAGGGCCACCTCGCCGCGCGCGAAGCTCACGCGGCCCCGGGTGCTGCTCTCGCGGGTGAAGGTGATGGCGTGCGAGGGGCTCTCGACCACCACTTCGCGGCCCAGGTCGACGAGCAGGTCCAGGCGCAGGCCGTACTTCACCTGGCCGATGGGAGGGCTGATGCGGTCCGCGTCGGGGACGCGGGCGGTGGGCTCGGCGGCGCCGTGGCCGGTGCGGTCGCCGGAGGGTGCGCCGGGGATGTAGCGCGGGGCGACGAGCGTGGGCAGCATCCAGCGCACGCTGCCCTCCTCGGCGGTGACGGCCTGGAGGAACTCCACCTCGATGACGGTCTCCTCGCCGGGCAGCAGGTTGCCCACCTGCGCGGTGAAGACGTTGGAGCGCTCCTCGTCGAGCAGCGCCGCGCCGTGGCCGGCGGTGACGGCGTCGTCGTAGGTGCGGAAGGCCTCCTCGCGCTCCTTGACGACGCCGTCGATGCGGCGGCCCGCGCACGTCATGGAGAAGGCGGACAGGGTGCCATCGGAAGGAAGGGGGAAGGTGTAGACGGCCTCGACGGGGCGCTTCTCGTCGTTGAGGTAGCGCTGGCGCACGCGCACGCGCGCATGACCGCCGAGCAACTCACCGGTGACTTCGACGCCCTGCAGCGGCACCTGCTTGCCTTCGCGCGTGAACAGCCCAGCTTGCTCCTTCGTCATGGCTTCTCCTTGTCCTGGAACTCTTCGATGAGGGCGCGCACCCGCTCGGCGAGCGCGCGAGTCTTGGCTTCCGCTGAATCCGACACGTGCAGCTCCAGCCCGGGAGCCAGCTCCCACCGCTGGTAATTCGACGCTCCGTTGGGACGCCGGACGGGCGGCGCCGGTGCCACGTTTTGTGGCTCAGGCGAGGTCGCCGGCCCGTACGTGGGCGGCGTGGGGGTGGGGTCCGACTCGGCGAGCTTTCGCAGCTCGTCGGGCGTCAGCCGGAGCAGCTCCGCCTGGATGGCGTCCAGGGGGAGGAACCGTGCCTGGAGGACCCGGATGGCCTTGAGCCGGATGAGGTGCTCCTCGCCATACACGGTGTCCGGTCCCTTGAAGGGAGGCGCGGGGAGCAGTCCCCGCTGGACGTAGTAGCGCACCGTGCGGGGCGAGACGCCCGCCTCCTCGGCCAGCTCCGCCAGCTTCCACTCGCTCTGTGTCTTCCGCGTGTTCACGACACGAACAGTAGGACTCGACATAGATACTGTCAAGTCGACAGTGTCGAATTGTCGCGAGGGGAGTGTCGAGATGTAGGGCGGGTTGGTGTCGGATTGGACAGTACTGGTGTCGAGATGGGCGGATGGGTTGCGTGGGGTGGGGAGGGGTGGAACAGAGGGGGGATGAACGGTGCGGAAGGGTTGGACGTCTCGTCGATACGGTTGATTGGGACGGCGGTGACGCCGGCGGTGATGGTGTCGGCGTGCGGCATCGTGGCGACGGGGTTGGACAATCAGATTGCGCGGATGACGACGCGGATGCGGGAGATGTTGAGGGAGGTGCGGCTGTTGCCGGAGGGGCACACGCGGCGGGAGGTGTTGCGGCAGGAGGTGGACATCCTGGACCGGCGGCACGCGATCCTGGCGAGGGCCATCGCGCTCACGTACACGGCGCTGTTGTCGTTCGTGGTGACGTCGCTCTTGTATCTGACGAAGCGTCAGCTCGACATCCCGGAGCCGTTGCCGGTGGTGGCGTTCGCGTTGGGCGTGTTGCTCCTGGGCGCGGTGGCGGTGCTGGCGCTGGCCTCGCTGCGGCTGAGCCGGCTGGCCATCCAACTGGAGCGCGAGGAGCTCTTCGGGAGCAAGCGCAGGCCGCGGTCGAGTTAGGTGAGTCCGCCCGCGGGAGGGCTCTCCTCATCGTCATCGAGTCCATGGCGTGAGTCGTCACGCGAGCCGAAGCCGCTCCGGGCCGCCGCGGCGCCGACGGCGCGCAGGATGTCGAGCGGGATGGGGAGGATGGTGTGGTTTCCGCCCGTCGTGATCTCCACCAGCGTCTGGAGATAACGAAGCTGGAGCGTGGCCGGGTTGCGGCTGAGCACGTCCGCCGCCATGGAGAGCTTCTCCGCGGCCTGATGCTCGCCCTCGGCGGCGATGATCTTCGCGCGGCGCTCGCGCTCCGCCTCGGCCTGTCGCGCGATGGCGCGCTGCATCTCCAGCGGCAGGTCGATGTGCTTCACCTCCACGTTGGAGACCTTGATGCCCCACGGGTCCGTGTGCGAGTCGAGCACCTGCTGGATTTCGCGGTTGATGCGCTCGCGCTCCGTGAGCAACTGGTCCAGCTCCACCTGCCCCAGGATCGCGCGCAGCGTGGTCTGCGCGAGCTGACTGGTGGCATAGAGATAGTCCTCCACCTGGAGCACGGCCTTGTCCGCCTGGATGACGCGGAAGTAGACGACGGCGTTGACCTTCACGCTCACGTTGTCCCGCGTGATGACGTCCTGGGGCGGCACGTCCCGAGCCACGGTGCGCAGATCGATGATGACCATGCGCTCCACGAAGGGGATGAGCCAGCGGAAGCCCGCGCGCTTCAGTCCCACGTAGCGTCCCAGCCGGAACACCACGCCGTTCTGGTACTCGGTGACGATGCGCACGCCGGAGAGGAACAGCAGGAAGACGGCGCCCAGGGGGATGAGGAACCCGAGCAGTCCGAATACGTCGGTCATGGCTTCACCTCGTCGACGAAGAGGGTGAGCCCGTCCACACGACGGACCACCACGTGGGTGCCCTGGCGGAGGGGCTTGGGAGAGGTGGCGCGCCAGCGCTCACCGTGGACGAAGACCTCGCCGTTCTCGGGCGAAGTGGGCGAGAGCGTGGTGCCCTCCTCGCCGACGAGCCCCGCGTCACCGCCGAGCTGCGGCAACTTGCGCGTCTGCGCGCCTCGCCACGCGATGTAGGCCGTGGCCCCCGCGAGCACCAGCGTGGTGGGAATCAACCAGGCCCACGTCACGCGGAAGGACGGGTCCACGAACCAGCCCGGGTCGAACCGGTCCACGAGGAACAGTCCACCCAATCCCAACAACACCACGCCCGAGGCCCCGAGCAGTCCACTGGTGACGAACAGCTCCGCGACGATGAGCGCCACGCCGAGCAGCAACAGCAGCAGCGCCCCCGTGCGAACGGGCAGCGCGGAGGACGCCATGAGCGCGAGCACCAGCGCCACCGCGCCGAGGAGCCCTGGAGCGATGCCGCCCGGATGGGTCAGCTCGACGACGAGCCCGAGCGCGGCCATGAGGAACAACAGGTAGACGAGCGAGGGATGCGCGAGAGCATGGACCAGTCTCTGTGACAGACCGGGCGTCAGCTCCACGAACCGCGCATCGCGGGTGTCCAGGTGCACGGTGTCCCCGCTGGCCACCTGGACCGCGCGTCCATGCACCTGGTCGAGGAACCCCTCTTCACTCGAGGACAGGTACTCCACCACGCGCAGCTCACGGGCCTGGTCCGCGCTGACGGCGACGCTGTCGCGCACGGCGGAGGCGGCCCAGGAGGCATTGCGCCCGCGCTGCTTCGCGATGCTCTCCGCGAAGGCGACGGTGTCGTTCTCTACCTTCCGCGCGAGCTGCGAGCCTCCCGCCGCCTCCGGGTCCTCGCCGGTGAGTCCCACCACGGGATGTGCGGCGCCGATTCGGGTGCCCGGAGCCATGGAGGCCACATTCGAGGCGAGGGTGATGAACACACCTGCGCTGCCCGCATGCGCACCAGAAGGGCCCACCCAGACGAGCACGGGCACGGACGAGCCCAGGAAGGCGCGCACGACGGCGTGCGTGGCCTCCAGCGAGCCACCCGGCGTATCCAATCGGACCAGCAGCGCCGAGTGCCCACCCAGCTCCGCGCGCCGAACGCAGTCGACCAGATATGCGCCCGAGCCGGAGTCGACCACGCCATCCAGCTCACAGCGAGCCACCGTGTCGTGAGGAACCTCTGTCGGCGGTGTCGCCGCGAGCAACCCCAGTGACAGTGACAGCAGGAGCCCCATCGCTCCGAGTCGCCGCGTGTGCTGGAGTGTCGAGGCTCCCATGGAACGAGAGGGCCACACGTCACACCTCCTGGAACTGGAGCGAGCCCTGGAGGGCGCCCCGCGGGGCGTCGAGCCGTCGCGGACAGACGTTGCTGCGCCGCCGCCAATCCGCCTCGGAGCCGGTGCTGTTGCCGCACGACCTCGGCCTCCACGCGGCTTCGACGCACCGGTCGATGTCGCGCGACCTCCGAAGGAGGAAGTTGCCGAGGCGCAGAGCGGACACTCCATCACCGTGGAAACCCTCCCAGTCAGTCTCGAGGCAATGGACGGAGCCGCGTGACTCCAGGGCGCGCAGGATGGCCGCGACGTAGCTGTCACCAAGCACTCCGCTCAGCGGCTCAGCGCGGCCTCCACGCAGGAGCGCGGCGCGGCGCGGAAGCACGTCGAGCGCGACGCCACGATGAATGGCGGGTGCTCGCTTGCCGGCATCGACGACATCCCGCATGGCCGTGAAGCTCCCAGGGGTGAGGCCCTCCCGACACAACGGTGCTCATGGCCGACGGCCTCTTCCTCGAGGGCGCTCCGCATGTCCGGTATCCGGCATCGTGAGCGGGCGCCCCCCTGCCAGGCCGCTCAACGGCTGGTGGGACCCGGCGTCATGCCCAGATTGGGTTCAGGAGGTTCGCGCGGCATGGGCCGCCACAGGCAGTCCCATCATCTTGGACGAGGAGGATTCATGCGCCGTGTCGTACTCATCGCAGCCCTGGGCTTGGGTGCCACCGCAGCGTTCGCCTGTAAGACCACGCAGCCGCCCGGGACTGAGACGCAGGCGCCGATACAGGGGCCCGATCAGGTGAGAGAGCCCGTGCAGACGGTGCCGAACGAACCGCCAGGTCCCGCCACGCCCATGCCCGCCGAGGCGGACGCGGGCACGACGCAGACGCCGTAGCGACCAGCGCATGGCCGACCCTCGTCTTACGCAGCCATCATGATTCGAGCGGCACGGATGCCTCCGTGAGGGACGTCCGTGCCGAGCCATCTGGATGCGGCCCGTGACAGCACGCCGAGGCTCGCGCACAGTGCGCGGGCACAGGCAAGCACCCACGGAGGCGCACGGTGGCGACCACGGTCTATCTGGCGGAGCGAATCTGGACACTGGATGCCGAGCATCCACGGGCCCGAGCCCTGGCCGTGCGCGATGGCCGCGTGCTGGCCGTGGGCTCACCGGACGACGTGCGAGCCGCGGCTCCTGGCGCGCGAGAGGTGGACCTGGGTGACGCCACGGTGGTCCCCGGTCTGGTGGATGCGCACGCGCACATCCACGGGCTGGGCCGGAGCCTCACCACGGTGCGCCTGGAGAAGGCGCCCTCGGTGGACGAGGTGGTGCGTCGCCTGGCGCAGGCGCCTGCCTCCAGCTTCCAGGGGGACTGGTTGCTGGGACGTGGATGGGACCAGAACGAGTGGCCCGGCGGAGCCTTCCCAGGGCGCGAAGCGCTCGACGCACGCTTCCCGTCGACGCCGGTGTTCCTCACGCGAGTGGACCACCACGCGGCGTGGGTGAACGGCGAGGCGCTCCGACGCGCGGGCATCACCCGAGACACGCAGGACCCGGAAGGCGGCCGCATCCTGAGGGATGGGCGGGGAGAGCCCACGGGTGTGCTCGTGGACAACGCGATGGACGTGGTGGCCGCGGCGATGCCTCCGCCCACGAAGGACCAGCTCGAGACGCGACTGCGCGCGGCGCTGGAGCGCTGTGCCCAGGTGGGCCTGACAGGCATTCACGACGCGGGCATGGACCTGGAGGCCTTCCGCGTCCTCCAGCAATGGGACGCACAGGGCACGCTGCCCCTGCGAGTCTACGCGATGGCGGCAGGGCAGGGCGACGAGCGGCACGCGTACCTGGAGCAGGGTCCCTGGCAGGGGCGGATGCTGACGATGCGCGCGGTGAAGTTCCTCGCGGATGGCGCGTTGGGGAGCCGAGGCGCCGCGCTCCACGAGGACTACAGCGACGAGCCCGGCCAGCGCGGGCTGTTGTTGATGTCCCCTGAGGAACTGGAGGCGAGGACGCGCGCGTTCATGGCGAGGGGCTTCCAGGTCTGCATCCACGCCATTGGAGACCGTGCCAATACCTTGGTCGTGGACGTGCTGCTGCGAGCCTCCGAGGCGACGGGGACGCAGGCGCTGCGACACCGTGTCGAGCACGCGCAGATTCTCCGACGCGAGGACATCACGCGCCTGGGCGCGGCGAAGCTCGTGGCGAGTGTGCAACCCACGCATGCGACCAGCGACATGCCCTGGGCGGAGACGCGGCTGGGCCACGAGCGGCTGCGTGGCGCCTACGCGTGGCGCAGCCTGAAGGACGCTGGCGCGAACCTCGCGCTGGGCAGCGACTTCCCCATCGAGAACCCGGACGTGCTGGCGGGCCTGTACGCGGCGCGCACGCGGCAGGACGCCACGGGCAGACCCGAGGGCGGCTGGAGGTCGGAAGAAGCCCTGACCGGACATGAGGCCCTGGAGGGCTTCACGCTGGGCCCCGCGTGGGCGTCGTTCGAGGAGGCACGGCGCGGACGACTGGCGCCCGGACAGGACGCGGACTTCGTGGCCCTGTCCGTGGACCCGGTGGAGGGCGCCGCGAGGGGCCTGGTGGACGCGCGAGTCCTCGCGACGGTGGTGGCGGGCGTGGAGGTGTTCCGCGAGTCGCCGTGACGCCGCTCACACGCTGAAGATCTGCGAGCGCGCCGCCTCGGCGATGGCGACGACGGCGGGGTGGCGCAGGCGTCGCTCGACGGTGATGGCGTAGAAGCAGGTCTCGATTTCGTCGGTGCGCCCGATGACGGAGCAGTTGAAGGCGCGCTCCATCTGCGACTCGATGACGGAGGGCATGGCGAACACGCCGTGCCCGCTCTGCCCGAAGGCCTGGAGCAGCGCGCTGTCGTCGAAGTCGCCGGCGATGAGCGGGCGCAGGTTCTGTCGCTCGAACCAGAGGTCCAGCGAGCGGCGCACGGAGGACTCGTCCGAGGGGAGCAGCACGGGCGCTCCGTCGAGCGAGCGGGGGAAGTCCTTCTTCAGGTGGCGCAGGTTGTTGGCCGCGAAGAAGGACACGCCGCACTTGCCCAGCAAGTGATTGAAGGAGCGGACGCTGACCGGCTCGGAGCTGGGGGCATCGGCGAGCACCACGTCCAGCTCATGCAGCGCCAGGGAGGCGAGCAGCTGGGGCAGCGGGCCCTCGCGGCAGATGATGCGCAAGGAGGGTCCCGCCTCGAGCGCGGGCTTGAGGAGCTGCTCGGCCACCAGCTTCGGGATGACGTCGAGGATGCCCACGTTGAGCCGCAGCTGCTGACCCGGGGGGAGGCCCGCGACCACGTTCTTCAGCTCGTTGCCCAGGCGGAAGATTTCGTCCGCGTACCGCATCACGGTGCGGCCCACGTCCGTGAGGACCAGCTTGCGGCCCTGTCGCTCGAAGAGCTTGTGGCCCAGCGACTCCTCCAGCAGCTTGAGCTGGCTGCTGATGGTCGGCTGGGCGAGGTGCAATTCCTCGCCCGCCTTGGCGATGCTGCCCGCCCGCGCAACCGTCCAGAAATACAGGAGATGGTGGTAGTTGAGCCAGCTCATGGGCTTAGAAATAACCTATGGATTCAGTTCAAACTACCTAATTTTTTTAAGGATGGCGGTGACTTATCTCTTGGGTCGTTCGCGGCGATTGGTTCGCCGCGAATGACCCGGAGGAGGTCCATGGAAGCCATCAAGGTGAGCGAGTTCTGCGAGTCCCCTGAGCTTGAGGTGTCGGGCGCGGTGGTCGAGGCGCGGGTACGAGAGCACCTGAATCTGGTGGAGCGGTTGGCATGGAAGTACCGCTGGACGGGGCTTCCGCAGGACGAGCTGGTGGCGGAGGGCAACGTCGGGTTGATGGAGGCGGCGGGGCGGTTCGAGGAGCGGGGGGTTCCGTTCGGGGCGTACGCGAGTCAGTGGATCCGGGCGCGCATCCGGGCGTACGTGGGGCGCAACTGGAGCATGGCGGGTGGGCGGGCGCCCTGGGTGGTGTTCCAACTGCGGCGGGAGCGGGCGCGGCTGGAGGCCCGGTGGGGGGAGGGGCATCCGGAGGTGGTGCGGCGGCTGGCGGACGCGCTGGGCAAGAAGGAGGAGGACGTGGCCCGGGCGGCGGAGTCGCTGACGCGCGACGTGTCGCTGGACGCGCCGGTGACGCAGGACGGGGACGTGACGCGGCTGGAGGTGTTGGAGGGGGACTTCGAGTCGCAGGAGGACTCGGTGGACCGGGCGCAGTGGGCGGCGAGGCTGCGGGCGAGCGTGGAGGCGGCCTGGCCGGAGCTGGACGCGCGGGAGCGGGCGTTGGTGGAGGAGCGGATGATGGTGGAGGAGGGGGTGAGCGCGGAGTTCCTGGCCCAGCGCTTCGGGGTGACGGCGGTGCGCATCCGGCAGATCGAGCAGGGGCTGAGGGCGAAGCTGAAGAAGAGGCTCACGGCCAGTCTGACGACCTGGGACGCGGAGGCGATGCCGCGGGCGGCGTGACGTGGAGGTGAAGGGCCGTCAAATGGGTGCTTGACGGCCTGGGGACGGGCTCGATATGAGAGCGCGGCTTCTCGCGGTGACCCGTACGCCCAGGTAGCTCAGTCGGTAGAGCAGGGGACTGAAAATCCCCGTGTCGGTGGTTCGATTCCGCCCCTGGGCACACGTTGAAGACTTGAGGGCCCTGGACCTCTCTGGTTCAGGGCCCTTTGTTTTTCCGGCGGGTGTGCGGATTGAGCAGGGGCGGGCCGCAGGAGAGGGCGCCACCCTTCACCTGGTTCTCCAGGCTCAGGGCGGAGGCGCCGTCCGGGACCTGAACGAACCGGTAGCCGAGGTGCGCGTGGATGAACGCCTGGGTCCGCTCATCCAGTGACAGGACTCCGCTCGAGACTTGCTGGATGTCCTCGGGTGACAAGGTGGGGAGCACCAGCCGGTCGCAAACATAGACACAGAACTTGTCTCCGCTGCGCCGTCCGCTGGCGTGGCTCCTGAGTCGGTCCGCCAGTCCCCTGGGTTTGGTGGAGGAGGGCTCTTCCACGAGCGGACCTCTGCCTGCCATTCCTACGTAGACGAGCTGCTGGTCTCTCCAGATGGAGTACACGCCCGCGGCGATGCTCGGGAGGGTGCGGTGGGGCCAGCCGGAGAACGCGAACAGCGGCCCGTGCTCGAGATGATGGAGTGCGGCCGTCCAGTCGGGTCCCTGGAAGCGTGGGCTCGTCATGATGTGTGCAGGCTATCCCGCGCGGCGTGGTGGGCCCATCGTCGAGCGAGGTGACGGCGAGCAGACGACCTCGTGCGAAGCCGGGTGCACAGGACGCCTGGGGCAGGGTAGAGAGAGGGCTCGGAGGAGTGACTCGAGATGGACGCGAACGCAGTGGCGGAGCTGGAGAAGGCGGGCGTGAAGGCGGATGCGCCGGACCGGCTGTTTGTCGCCGTGGAGTGGGACGCCGACAAGAAGCACGTGGTCCCCGTGGGCCCCCGCGCCCTGGTGCGTGATGGCGAGAAGCTCGCGCACGTCACGCTCCAGACCATCTCCAAGCTGTGGACCGGTGACAAGGTCCCCCCCGACTTCACCAAGACTCCGCCTCCCGAGTATCACCCGTTCTTCATGCTCCTCGAGGCCACGGCCGCCGGCTACTGCCGCGCCGTGCGCAACACGGAGACGGACCAGGAGTTCGAGCGGCTCTATCGCCACCTCGCGCGCCGCCCGGATGGCACGGACCGCAACCCCCTGTTCTCGTACCTGCAGGGCGCCGCGCGCCTCTACATGTCCCTGCGCGACGTGAGCAAGGCCGAGTTCGAGGCCGTCGTCCTCCGCCTGCACCAGTCCGCCAGGCACCACCAGACGCACGTCGGAAGCATCAACTACTTCCAGGACGTGCTGCGCGGTGTGCTCGGCGCCTGAGCGCGTCATCCTCCCCGCTCGGTAGGCCCCCCGCCCGAAAACGGAATATCGTGCCCCGCCGCCCGTTCCCGGGCGTCTTCCTCCACCTCAGGAGCACGGATGTTCCGTCAGTCCCTCCTCTGGACGTCGTGCCTGGCGCTGCTGGCGGCTCCTGTCGCCGGCGCCCAGACACAGGCCAAGGCCCCCAAGCCCGCCGCCGCGTCCTCCCAGAAGCTCGGCGCCAACGTCGAGACGCGCACCTTCAAGAACGGCCTCAAGGTCATCGTCTGGCCGGACCATGACATCCCCAACGTCGCCCTCTTCAACTGGTTCCGCGTCGGCAGCCGCAACGAGTACCCCGGCATCACCGGCCTGTCCCACTTCTTCGAACACATGATGTTCAACGGCGCCAAGAAGTTCGGCCCCGGTGAGTTCGACCGCGTCATGGAGGCCAACGGCGGCTCCAACAACGCCTTCACCTCCGAAGACGTCACCGTCTACCAGGACTGGTTCCCCCGCTCCGCCCTCGACATCATCTTCCAGCTCGAGGCCGACCGGCTCCAACACCTGTCCTTCGACCCCAAGGTCATCGAGTCCGAGCGCGGCGTCGTCTACTCGGAGCGCCGCTCCAGCGTGGACAACAACAACATGGGCGCCCTCGCCGAACAGGTCCAGGCCACCGCCTTCGTCGCCCACCCCTACCAGTTCCCCGTCATCGGCTGGCCGTCCGACATCGAGTCGTGGCGCATCGAAGACCTCCAGCGCTACTTCAAAACCTACTACGCCCCCAACAACGGCACCCTCATCGTCACCGGCGCCGTCACCCCCGCCGAAATCTTCGCCCTCGTCGAGAAGTACCTCGAGCCCATCCCCTCGCAGCCCGCCCCCGAGCCCGTCCGTACCCAGGAGCCCGAACAGCAAGGCGAGCGCCGCGTCGTCGTGAAGAAGGTCTCCCAGTCGCCGCTGCTCCAGCTCGCCTACCACGGCATCGCCGGCAACGACGCGGACGCCGAGGCCCTCACCCTGCTGCTCAACATCCTCGGAGATGGTGACTCGTCCCGGCTCCACCGCCGCCTCGTGGAGGAGGAGCGCGTCGCCATCCGCGCCGGCACCATGTACTCCCCCGGCTTCGACCCCGGCCTCGTCTGGCTCACCGCGGACCTGCCCGCCGGCGGCGACCTCGCCCGCGCCGAGGCCCTCCTCACCGAGGAGGTCACCCGCGTCGCCAAGGACGGCGTCACCGAGGCCGAGCTGCGCAAGGCGCGCAACATCACCCTCGCCAACCACTGGCGCTCGCTGGAGACCATCAGCGGCCGCGCATACACGCTCGGCGCCTCCGAGGTCTTCCGCGGCGACTACCGCAAGGTCTTCGACGCCCCCACCCGCTACGAGCGCGTCACCCGCGAGGACGTCCGCAAGGTCGCCGCCCGCATCTTCGTCACCCAGCGCCGCACCGTCGGCTGGCTCGTCCCCACTGACGCCGCCGAAGTCGCCACCCCCGCCGCTCGCAAGGACGCCACGCGATGATCGCCCCCCTCACCTGGAAGACGGTCCTCGCCGCCGTCCTGCTCTCCTCGGGCACCGCCGCCGCCCAGGGCGCCGCGCCGTCCAAGCCCACCCCGACCGCCGCGCCCGCCGCCGCCCAGGGCGTGAAGCTGCCCAAGCCCACCACCGTCACGCTCAAGAACGGCGCGAAGCTGCTCCTCGTCGAGCGCAAGGAGGTGCCCCTCATCGCCTTCAGCGCGTGGCTGCGCGGCGGCGCGCTCGCCGACCCGTCCGGCAAGGAGGGACTGGCCGCCCTCACCGCGGAGCTGCTCCAGAAGGGCGCCGGCGCCCGCGATGCCCGCCAGTTCGCCGAGGCGGTGGACGGCGTCGGCGCGATGCTCGACACCCGCGCCGACCTGGAGAACCTGGTCGTCAACGGCCAGTTCATGTCCCGCGACAGCGCGCTGATGGTGGAGCTGCTCGCGGACCTGCTCACCCGCCCGCGCTTCGCCCAGGACGAGCTGGAGAAGACGCGCGAGCGCATGGCCTCCGAAATCACCGCCGCCAAGGACGGTGACCCGCGCGGCCTCATCAACACCTACTTCGAGGCGTACCAGTTCTCAGGCCACCCCTACGGCACCCCCGTGGGCGGCACCGAGGCCTCGCTGCCCACGCTCAGCCGCGAGGACGTGCTCGCCTACGCCAAGAACCAGCTCGGCGGTGACAGGCTCATCCTCTCCGTCGTCGGTGACTTCGACAGCAAGGCGCTCGCGGCGAAGCTGGAGGCCGCGCTCGGTGGTTGGGCCAAGGCGGCGAGCCCCGCGCCCCAGGTGCCCGCCACCACCGTCTCCCAGGGCCGCCGCGTCCTGCTCGTCGACAAGCCCGACGCCACGCAGACCTACTTCACCATCGGCAACACGGGCATCGCGCGCAACGACGCGGACCGCGTCACCGCCAACCTGGTGGAGACGGTGCTCGGCGGACGCTTCACCTCGCTGCTCAACACCGAGCTGCGCGTGAAGTCCGGCCTCACCTACGGCGCCCGCGCCTACTTCGCTCCGAGCGCCCACCCGGGCACCTTCGCCATCTTCTCCTTCACCCAGACGGAGAAGACGGACAAGGCCATCGACATGGCGCTGGAGGTGTACAGCCGCTACCGCAAGACGGGCATGGATGACGCCATGCTCGCGTCCGCCAAGTCCTACGTGCTGGGCCAGTTCCCGCCCCGGCTGGAGACGGGCGGCCAGGTGGCCAACAAGCTGTCGGAGCTGGCCTTCTACAACCTGGACGCGAGCGACGTGGATGGCTTCGCCACCGCCGTGTCCGCCGCCACCCGCGAGTCCGTGGGCGCCGTCCTCCAGCGCACGCTGCCCGCGCCGGAGAACCTGACCTTCGTCTTCATTGGCAAGGCCTCCGCCATCCGGGAGATGGCTCGCAAGTACGGCCCCGTCACGGAGATGAAGATCTCCGACAAGCGCTTCGCCCCGGCGGCCGCGCCCGCCAAGCGCTGAAACCCTGGTGGTCCCATCGCGCCCTCCGGGTCCGCCGACACCACGTCGGCGCCGGGGGGCGCGGTGCGTCCGGTCCATGGACAGACATCCTTGTGAGGAAATGGCCCGCAACACCTGACGGGCCTGGATTGCGCAAACCTCGCACGGATGCTTGCTGGATGTGATTCATCGCGAGCGCCCCCTGGGCCGGCTGGAGGGCCTCGGCTAGCGTGCCGGGGCTTTCTTCCGAAGGGGGCTCTCATGAAATCGCCGCGATGGTCTTTCCTGCTGGGCGCGACGTGCGTCGCGTGGCTGGTGGGGTGTGGAAGTGGTGCGCCCGGGTCGAGCGGACTCGGCGCCGGGCTGGCTTCCGTCGATACGGACACGGACTCGACCGGGGATGGGACGTGGATGGGGGAGCCCATCGCCGAGGGCTGCGAGCCGGATGGCGGCGTGCCCACGGATGGCGGCGTGCCCTCCGTCGACGCGGGCGCACCCTGGGGCGTGGTCCAGGTGATGAGCACCACCCGCTTCCACACCTCTGTTGGCATCGCCGAGCGCCAGGAGGACCTGTCCGCCAATCCGCCCGAAATCCTCGTGCCCACCGGCTCGACGTTCGAGCTCCATCAGGGCTCGCCGGGCCCGGAGGGCGGCTGGAGGTTCACCGGCATCCGCCAGGGGCCGTACTACGTGCGCACGGGGTCCACCTTCCTCGTCACGAACTCGAGATACGTGGACGTCGGCCGCAACCGCCTGGGCCGCTCCGACGCGCAATACGTGGACGTGTCGTCCTCGCCGCTCCAGGTCAACCTGCTGAACCTGGCGCCATGGCAGAACTGGGAGAGCGGCACGCAGCCCGGCTCCAGCCTCCAGCTCACCTCGTCGCAGGTGGACCTGTACTCCACCGCGAGCGTCTTCGACTTCATCCCGGATGGCGCGACGTCCATCGTCACGTCCAACGCCGTGATGGACTCGGGCCTGGGCAACCTTCCGGTCTTCGAGGCGGACAGGGGAGACCGGCTCTACGTCAACCAGCTCAGCGAGTTCAGCGCGGGCTCCCTGCCGGATGGACGGCCGCTGGCCTACACCGCCGTGGAGCGCTCCGCGCAGGTGGGGGCCTTCGACTTCCTGCCGGATGGCTTCACGCCCATGCCTGTCACCGGGCTGCTCCAGCCGGCGCGGATGCGGGAGTTCCCCATCGAGTGGCGGCTGCCTGACTTCGCGCGCTTCGCCTCGCAGGTCCACCCCAATGCGCAGCCGGGGATACCGCGGCTGGACCTGGTGCCCGGTCCTCACGGATTGCAGGAGGGGTGGATTGGCTATACCGGAGAGCTGCTCAGCCTGAGCCTGCCGCGTGGCACCGCGTATGACCTCACGGCGCGTCTGCGGTTCGGCAATCCCTATCCGTCGAACTGGGGCGTCATCGGCGTGGTGTCCTATTCGTTCCGCAACCAGGAGCGCATGCCGGATGGCTCGGGCCGGCTGGGCAGCATCACCGGGGGCTATACGGAGTGGGACGCGGTCGACAATCTCATCGCCGGGCCCCTGGTGCCCAAGCTGTCGCCTCCGCTCGCCTTCACCATCGATGGTGTGTCCGCCACGATTCCGCGCAGGGTGGGGACCGTCAGCCCGGTGCTCGCGTGGACGCCGCCGCTGGTCGGCACGCCCAGCGCCTATCGCGTCAGCATCCAGCGGTTCGATCCGGACTTCGGCTTCGCGTTCACCTGGCGGGTGCTCTACATGCCCGGCTCCGTCACCCAGGTGCGCCTGCCACCGGATACCCTGGAGCCCGCGACCAGCTACATCGCCACGGTGAGCGCCATCGACAGCCCGAACTCCAACATCCACACCTACCCCTTCCGGACGTTGGATCGACTGCCGTATCGCTCGTTCGCCACCACGAGTTCGTACTTCACCACGCCGTGACGCGCGGCGGGTGAGCACGCCGGGAGCCCTGCGTGCATGGGGCTCCCGGTGGACGGGTCACTTCGCGCCCTGGATGTCCCGGGCGCGAGGTGGCGGCTTCGTCGAGTCGCGGTAGCGGCCCTGGCACTTCTGGAAGCGCGCGTCGACGGAGCGGGCGAACCAGGCCGTGGTGCGCTCGCCCTTCAGCTTCGGGCTCTGGAGCGTCACCTGCGGCAGCTGCGCGTAGACGGGGGACTGGCCCGTCTGGTTCGCGAAGACGCGCTTCACCGCGCGGAAGGTCTCCGTGGACTCGAAGGACTCCTCCTTCTCCTTCTTCACGTCGCGGCGGACCTGACGCTCGCTGAGGTCCGGGGCGAGCGTGCGACGGAAGGTGAGCAGCGCCGTCAGCGACTTGCTGTCCTGGCTCTTGGGCTCGCCGTTCTTGTCGTAGAGCTGGAGGTCTCCGTCGAGCACCAGCGACACGCCGGTGAGCTGGCTGACCTGGGCCTGGAGCGCGGCGTTGCGCGAGGCGTAGACCCCGGCGTTGTAGTCCGCGAAGCGGAAGAGGGGCTGGGGGTAGGCGGCCTCGAAGCCGAGCAGTCTCGCGGTGCCGTAGCGCACGCCGCCCGCGCGGGTGTACAGCGCGTCGCGCACCTTCACCGGGTCCGCGTCCTCGCCCGCCTTCTCCACCGCGTAGCGGACGCTCACCTGCATGGAGCCCGCGGTGGTGACGGGGTTCAAGTCCTCCAGTCGCCGCGAGGAGAACAGGGCGCTGGCCAGGTTCATCGTGGCGTAAGTGGTGGGGTACTCGGCCTCGTAGAACGCGAGCATGTCGCGGAAGAGCTTGTCGAGGTCCCGCTCGGTCTGCACGGCGCGCAGCCGCTCGTCGAACGTGCGCTTCTGTCCAGGCGCCTTGCCCGAGAGCACCGAGGCCAGGGCCTTGTGACCGAGCGGGCCCAGCGTGTCCGCGTGCTCCTCCAGCTTCGCGCGCACCATGCGCGAGAGGTTCGGCACGGCGGGGTCCGCCTTGTAGCCGGACTCCTGCTCGATGATGGCGAGCACGGAGCACACCGCGACGGGAGAAGGCGGCACGTCCTCCGCCTCCAGCGCGGCGAGCACGTCACGGGCCCAGCCCTCCTTCTCCTTCACGTGCGTGGGGATGAGGCGGGTGACCTGCTGGACGGAGAGCCTGGGAGGGGGCGGGACGGTGGGCTCGGGCGTGCCCGCGCCTCGGGGGGCGCAGGCGGTGACGAGACACAGCAGGGCCCAGGCGACGCGCTGAGCTCCGCGGCGTCGCGTTCCGGTTCCACCTGGGCCTGGGTCATCCATCCGCGCGCCTCCGAGATGCGGCACACCGCTCCACCGATGTCGGACGGTGGAACAGCCGGTACGGCGACTTCCTCCCGCCGCCGTGCTCGTCGACGGCGGGACCGCGGAGGCATTCAGTCCGTGACTCGGGGCGTCATCCTACCTTGGCTCAGGAGGAGGCGGAATGTGTTCGCACGGGAGCGCGGGTGGGTCGCACCTCGCGTGCGACGTGGTGACGACTCCAGGATGGCGAAGCCCGATGGCTCGGGCGTGTCCTCGTGGCGTGATTGTCTGCACCTGCTTGGCCGTGGCGGAGGCGTGCGTCGCGGGGCACCGCGACCTTCCATGAAGACGAAGCCCGATGGCGCTCGGGCGTGTCCTCGTGGCGTGGTCGTGGACTCGGCTCGGCGAGAGGCGGACGTATGCTCCCGTCAGCAACTGCCTGTTAGCGGCGGATGCGCACGTCGCGCGCGACGCTGCGGCCTCCCATGAGGACGAAACCCGCTCGCACCGGCGTGCCCTCCTGGAGCTGGCGCAACGACACGCGCCGGCCCTGGCGCATGCCCTGGCTGCGCTCGTCGAGCGTGAGCACGTAGTCGTTGCCCTCGCGGTCTCGCACGGTGATGGTGTCGCGGCCCACGCGCTTGACCCGGCCGCTCACGGCGCTGGAGGCGATGACCACGTCCTCGAGGGAGCGGTTCGACGTGTCCTCGGGGAGCGCGGCCTGCGCCGCTCGCGCGGCTCCCTTGAACCAGTCCTCGTCCTCGCTCGCCTGCACCGCCTCGGTGCCAATCATGATGCGACCCGCGCCACCGGTCCCCGTGCTCGCGGTGGCGTTGCCCTGCGCGCCCGTGCCTTGCGTGGTGCTGGTGTCCCGCGCGCCCGTGCTGGCGTTGCCCGTGCTCGCGGTGTTGCCCTGCGCGGTGCCGGAGTTCCGCGCGCCCGTGCTGGCGTTGCCCGTGCTCGCGGTGTTGCCCTGCGCGGAGCCGGTGTTCCTCACACTCGTGGCAGCGTTGCCTTGCGCGGTGCCAGGAGTCCGCGAGCCCGCCGCGGTGTTGCCCGGGGCTGTACCCGTTACAGGGTTGCCTCGCGTGTCGCCGACCGTGCTCGTGCCGGTGTTCTGCTCAGTACCCGTCGGAGTCCCGACGAGGCCCGCCAACTCGGGAGACTCGACCTGCTCGGACTGTCCACTCGTGGCGCGAGCCGCCCTTCCACCTTCGTGTCCCTGGCGCTCGGCACAGCCCGTGACGCACGCGCAGAGACCCAACATTCCCACCCACGCCCATCGACTACCCATCCGCGCACCTCGCGTTCTCATTCGGAGTGACCTGCGAGGAGGTCCGTGCAAACGCCGTGCTCCAGCCAACCAGCCCGGGGGCCTGTGCCCTCGTCAGTCCCTGACGGCGTCTGCCCGCCTGCTGCGTGGCCGAGCTCCTCGAGAGGGCATCCCGCGGCAGCGCGGCGCTGAACCCGAGATCACGGCGTGCGTGCCTACCCACCCGTCGACACGCCATGGCTCGGCGCGAGCGGGATGGCTCGTCAACGCGACGTCACTGCGCGCGCCCCGCGTCGAATCGGCGACACATCAGCCCTCGATGCGTCCGGCCCCGACGTCGCTCAGCGAGGGCTCGCCATCGCGCGCGCCACGGCCTTCACGTGGGTTCGCACCAGCTCGCGCGACGCCATCAGGTCCGTGGCGTTGTCGGGCGTGTAGCCCAGACACAGCACCACGTCGTCCTCGGGCGAAGCGCGCACACCGAGCTTCATGTAGTCGAGCATTCGAGGCACGGGCTCGCCCTCCGTGTCCTTCGTGAAGCGACCGAAGACGCCCGCCTTCGGGTCCCTGCGCGGCGCCGTCTCCTTCAGCGCGAACAACTTCCGCACCGCCGCGAGCACCCCGGGCTGCTCCACCATCTGCTCCGGCCGAGCCGGTCCACCCAGCTCCCACTCCAACAGCCGCAGGCAGCCACGCACGTACTCCACATCCGTGATGACCAGCCCATACAGATACCAGTCCGCGCACGCCGCCTGGACCAGGCGCGCCTGCCCATCCGTCAGCCACCCGAACGACGGACACGTGAACGTCTCACACACCGACGCGCGATACACGCCGCAGTCCCGCAGGTCCGTCCCACCCGTCGTCAGCGGATGCCCCAGGCACCCCACCTGCTTGCGGTCCTTGTCCAGGAACCCCAGCAGCGGACATACCCGGACCGCCGGGAACATCGGCGCCGCTCGGCGCGCGTCCACCAGCTCCTTCGCCGCCGCGCTCCAGGCAGACGCCTCGTACGGCACCCGACGCAGCCGCTCGGTCTGCATCGCGAGCTGCTCCATCAGCGCCCCGCGCGAGTGGTCCCTGAAGTTGTAGAGGCCACAGCAGGCGCCACACGAGGCGCCCCCACCGGGCTGGCAGAGGTGGAAAGAGACAGACACCCTTCACATCTTACGAGCACCAACGATTAATGCAGCCGAAACGTAGCGAGCGAGCAGTCGTTTCACACACTCCGAGCAGGCGGCCGGGCGTCGGAGTGTGAAGCCCGAGCGGGGTGGGTTCAAAACCACTCGGGGCGCATCCGGGCGTAGGAGTCCTCGCCGGTGCGGCACAAGTCGACGAGCAGGGGCACGCGGGGCAGCTCCACCGCGAACCAGTACTGCGCGGCGGCGAGCTTCCCCTCGTAGAAGTCCGAGTCGCCCTGGCCGCGCGCCAGGCCCTCCTTCGCCGCGGCGGCCTGCTCCAGCCAGCGCCACGCCACCGCGAGGATGCTGAACAGCTCCAGGAAGTCCGCGCTGTGGCGCAGCATCAGCTCCACCTCGCCCGCCATGCCCTTGGCGCCGAGCTCCGAGACGAGCTCCGCCACCTCGCCACACGTCCGCTCGAGCGCGTCACCCCACCCAGCGTCCACGCCCGCCGTCTTCGCGCGCGCCACCGTGCGGCCCACCTCCTGCGCGAAGGTCGCCAGCGCCGCGCCGCCGCCCGCCACCACCTTGCGGCCGAGCAGGTCGAGGCCCTGGATGCCCGTGGTGCCCTCGTGGATGCTGTTGAGCTTCTGGTCCCGGAGCCACGCCTCCGGCAGGTACTCGCTGGAGTAGCCGTAGCCGCCGTGCACCTGCACCGCGAGCGCGTTCGCCTCGAAGCCGCGCTCGGCCGGGAAGCTCTTCGCCACCGGCGTGAGCAGGTCCACCAGCAGCCCCGCGCTCCGGCGCGTGTCCTCGTCCGCGGCGTGTGACGCGAGGTCCGCCTGGTACGCCGCCGTCACCAGCAGCGACAGGCCGCCCTCCACGATGGCCTTCTGTCTCAGCAGCATGCGCCGCACGTCCGCGTGCTCGATGATGGGCGACTGCGGCCGGGTGGCGTCCTTCGCCCCGGCGGGCCGACCCTGGGGCCGCTCGCGCGCGTACGCCACCGCCTCGTGGTACGCCGCCGACGCGGTGGCCACGCCGTTGAGGCCCACCATGATGCGCGCCTCGTTCATCATCTGGAACATGCACGCGAGCCCCCGGCCCGGCGGGCCCACCATCCAGCCGCGACAGTCACCCGCCTCGCCGTAGTTGAGCGCGAGGCTGGGGATGCCCTTCCAGCCAATCTTGTGGATGACGCCCGCCACGCGGACGTCGTTGTCCACCAGCGCGTCGCCCTCGCGCCGCCGCGCCGGCACCGCGAACAGGGAGATGCCCCGCGTGCCGCTCTCGGGGCCCTCGGTGCGCGCGAGCGTGAGGTGCACG
Organism: Myxococcus sp. MISCRS1; assembly: GCF_026626605.1. Lineage (NCBI taxonomy): Bacteria > Pseudomonadati > Myxococcota > Myxococcia > Myxococcales > Myxococcaceae > Myxococcus > Myxococcus sp. MISCRS1. The sequence goes on along the minus strand of NZ_JAPNKB010000001.1, from coordinate 4,346,482 downwards.
ACGTTCTCGGTGAAGTCCTGGTCGCCGCCGCTGATGAAGATTTTCGAGCCCTGGATGCGCCACGTGCCGTCCCCCGCGGGCGTCGCGCGCGTGCGCACGTCCGCGAGGCTGCTGCCCGCCTGCGGCTCGGTGAGGGCCATGGTGCCGGTCCACTCGCCCCGGTACAGCGGCTCCATGAAGGCCTGCTTCACCTCCGGCGAGCCGAAGACCTCCAAGAGGTGGGCCGCGCCGTGCGTCAGCCCCAGGTACGCGTACGCGCTGAGGTTGGCGGCCATGAGGTACGCGCTGGCCAGCGCGTGCACCGTCATCGGAAGCTGTTGTCCGCCCACGTCCGGAGGCCGGGTGGCGGTGAGCATGCCCAGCTCGACGAGCCGCGGGTACAGCTCGCGCATCAGCGGGTGGACCTTCACGCGGCCGCCCTGGAAGGACGGGGGCTCCAAATCCAGCGTGCGGTACGTGGGGTAGAGCACCTCGCGCGCGAAGCGGCGGGCGCTGTCGAGCAGCAGGCCGAAGGTCTCGCGCGAGTGCTCGGCGAAGGCGGGAAGCGTGCAGAGATGCTCGACGTGAATCACCTCGTCGAGCTGGAAGTCCACGTCGCGGTCCGACAGCAGCGGATTGGGGCGGGGCGCGCTCATGCCCGCGTTGTTAGCAGGAGCGCTACCAGGAGGCGATGGCCTCGTCGAAGTCCACGGCCTCCTCGTCGTCGTCGCGAGGCGCGTGGGTTCGCAGTGCGGAACGTCGCCACCGCTTGCCGGGACCGCGAGGCGTCTGGTGTCGCTCGCCCAGGACCTCCAGCAGGCCGGACGTCATCGCCGCTTCACCCAGGCCTTCCAGGCGCATGGGGCGACGCAGGCGCCCCAGGAGGCGTCGCCGCGCCGGGCCCGAATCCCAGTTCGAAGATGTTGTGCTCCACATGACACGCTCCTGCTCCGGGAGGCACCCGCTGCTGCTTGCACGTACGACTCCTCAACTTGGGTCTGCCCTCCGGTCCGTGCCATGTGGGGAGCGCTCGCCCCCTCGCCGGCCGCCGGCTGGCCGACACGGAGACCGAGCGCCCGTCCGCTCGGCCCCCGGCCTCGAACGACCGCTCAGCTGTCCGCGTTGACCGTTCACCGGCGTCATCCACGGAGGCGCTGTCCGCTGGCGGATAACCCGGGGCATGCGACGCATGCTCCTGCTGCTGCTGGCGATGGCGGTGTGGGTTCCCTCCCTGCAACTGGGGTTTCGTCCCGACAATCCCCGGGACTGGGTGCCGGCGCTCGCCGCGCGGCAGCGGGCCCTGGCCCTGGTGGCGGAAAGCCCCGAGCGCGACGTGCTGCGTCGGTCCAATCCGGAGTGGGACCTGATGGCGCGCACCTTCTGCGTGCTCGCCTTCGCGAACCTGGCGCTCCACGAGCCGGAGCGCAGGGCGGAGCACCTGGCCGTCGTCGACACGCTCATCACGCGCACGCTGGAGGACGAGCGGGGAGGGGTGGACACGTTCCTCCTGCCGTACGTGCACGCCGCGCCGTTCCGGGACGCCTCGGGGCGCAGCCTCTTCATCGAGGGCGAGGTGGCGTTGATGCTCGCGGCCCGGCAGCTGGTGGAGCCGCGCGAGGCGTGGGCGTGGCCGCTGCGCGAGCGGGTGGACCGCATGGCCGCGCAGCTGGAGCGGGCCCCGCTGCTCTCGGCGGAGAGCTATCCCGACGAGGGCTGGATCTTCTGCAACACCGTGGCGCTCGCCGCGCTGCGCCTGTCCGACGCGGTGGATGGCCGCAGCCACGCCTCGCTGCGCGAGCGGTGGGTGCGCTCGGCGCGCGAGCACCTGCTGGACGCGCGCACCGGGCTGCTCGTCTCCAGCTTCACCCACGAGGGCGCGACGCGGGACGGACCCGAGGGCTCATCGCTGTGGCTCGCCGCGCACATGCTCCAGCTGGTCGATGCCGACTTCGCGCGCGAGCAGTTCGAGCGCGCCCGGGCGCTGCTCATCGGCGAGCGCCTGGGCTTCGCCTGGGCGGCGGAGTGGCCCGCGTCGGATGCGCGCGCGGACGACATCGACTCCGGTCCCACGATTCCGCTGGTGAACGCGAACGCGGGCTCGAGCGGATTGGCGCTGGTGGCGGCCTCGGCCTTCGGCGACGAGGCGCTGCTCATGGGGCTGTCCACCAGCCTGCGCTTCGCCGCGTTCCCCATCCTGGAGGACGGCGGCCTGCGCTTCGCGGCGGGCAATCCGCTGGCCGATGCCGTGTTGCTGTACTCCCTGACGCAAGGTCCGCTGTGGCGGCGAGCGCTGTCACCGCGAACGCTGGAGGCCCACCGATGATGCTCACCCGGATGTCGCGCGCGCCCAGGGTCCTCATGGCGCTGGTGTGGGTCGCCGTCTTCCTGCTGCTGCACCTGGCGGGAGGCCGGCAGTATGTCGGCGTGCTGTCGGGCACCCGCGTGGGGGGCGCGCCCGAGCTCGTCTTCGGGCTCCTGTACGCGCTCACGTGGTTCGGCGCCGTGCTGCTGGCGCCCATCCTGCTCCTGGCGGGCCTCGCGGACGCGGCGCTGCCCCGGCCGCCTTCGGCGAAGCGGCGCTGAGCCTCAGTGGCTCAAGCGCTCGGTCAGCCAGACGCGCACGTAGGACCAGTCCCGGCGCGCCGTCGCCTGGGACACCTCGAGCACCCCGGCCGTGTCGGGCAGGCTCAGGCCCGCGAAGTAGCGCAGCTCCACCAGCCGCGCGAGCCGGGGCTGGAAGGACTCCAGCTCCGACAGGGCCTCCTCCAGCTGGAGCACCTCCAGCTCGGCGCCCGCCGGCGCTTCGTCTCCCAGGTGACGCAGGCTCACCCGCTCGCGCCTCGCCGCGCGACGCAGGAGGAGCGGCGCCCGGGCCCGGTCCACCAGGACCTTGCGCATGGCGCGCGACGCGGCGCACAGGAAGCGGGGACGGGACTCCAGGGGGACGCCCGCCGCGAACAGCCGCGCCCAGGCCTCCTCCACCAGCCGCACGGGGTGCTGGGGCGTGAGCTCGGACACCTCCGGCGAGAGCCTCCACTGGAGCTCCCGACAGGCCGCCGCCATCAGCGCATCCCGAGCGCCCGAGTCCTCTTCCCGCGCCCCTTCCAGCAACTCCGCCAGCTCCGCCGTGCTCATGTATCCCCCTCGGTCCTACCTGGACCGCCCCCGGAACCATCTCCGTGCTCCTTCTTAACGACGGATTAGCCGGAAATCCTTGAGCGGCCGGAAGTAACCCTCACCGGGCAACAATCCCACCCGGGCAGGTGGGGAGGCGGCCCGGACCGTTGACCCGCTCGGCGGAGGGCCTCTTCAGGGCCGGCGCCCCGATACAGCGTGTCGACATGGATACAGGCATGACACAGCTCGCGGTTTGTTCGTGATTGGCTCGCGTGACGCGAGTTTGTTCCATGAAGACAGTGGAGCAGTGTTCCAAGTGTCGACGTCCGTCTCGAGCCTGCTCACACGCGGGGAAGGAGCAGACGGGCGGGGTGGGGTGGACCCGTTTACAGCGATGTCTCGAACACACGAGCATCGCCATACATGTCTTGGTCTCCTGTCTCGCAGCGCGTGTCGTCGTCGTGTCGTGTCTCGCGTCGCGGTCCTGCTGTTTGCAGAGGGCGTCACCGCGTGTCGCAATCCACGCGTTGGCTGGTGGTGCTGTGCTGGATGCTGGTGCTGGCGTGGAGCTCCGCGGCCCAGGCGCAGACACGCGCCGCGAGCGTCATGGAGTTGAAGGACGGGTGGCTCCATCACTGGGGAGACTCACCGCTGGGGCCGGACGGCGTGCCCACGTGGGCGAAGGAGCCCGACAAGGTCGACTGGAAGTCGATGGAGGCGCTGAAGGTCCCGCCGGGTCGGGAAGCGCACACGATGTTGTGGGTGAGCATCCCCGTGCCTCGAGGTGGATGGGGTGAGCCCGCGCTGATGCTGGGCTCGGTGACCAACGCGTACGAGGTCTATGTCGACGGCCAGCGTGTCTACGCGAACGGGAAGCTGAACCCGTCGGGGACCGAGGTGCGCGAGTCCATCTGGGCGCAGCTGATTCCGCTGCCCGCCTCCGCGCAGGGCTCGCGGGTGCTGCTGCGCATCCAGAGCAGCACGGCGGCCGTGGGCGTGAGCCAGCACGCGCGGGTGGGGCCTCGCCACGAGCTGCTGGCGCGGGTGGTGCGCACGGGGCTGGGCTGTCTCGTCACCGGCAACCTGCTGCTGGTCATCGCGCAGGTGGCGCTGGGCATGTCGCTGCTGGGGCGGCAGCGGCGCATGTTGTTGGCGCTCGGCGTGTTCTCCGGCGGCGCGGGCGTGCTGCTCGTGGGCATGAGCGGGGTGGTGAGCGCGGTGTGGGGCGTGGAGCTGTCGCTGTGGCGCGCCACGTTCCTCGCGGCCTACTGCGTGCTGCCGGGGCTGGGCTGGTTCATCCAGGAGGGCATCCTGGAGGGGCGCACGCGCTGGTTCAGCGCGGTGGTGTGGACGGTGACGGTGCTCGCCGCGCTGCAGGCCGTGGTGGCCATGGTGGACCTGGGGACGGCGAGCCGGCTGTTCCAGGTGCTCATGCTGTACTCCATCCCGGTCCTGCTGACGTACGTCATCGTCGCGGTGGTGGCCGCGCTCCGGGGCAACGTCGACGCGCGCATCTTCAGCGCGGGCCTGGGGGTGCTCACCCTGGTCCTGGTGGCGGCGATGCTGCCGCTGTTGGGCTGGGTGAAGATGGAGGGGATGTTCATCCACTGGGGCTTCCTCGCCTTCACCGCGTCGCTGGTGGGAATCGTGGCGCGGCGCTCCTCGCATGTGGTGCGCTCGCTGTCGTCGCACGCGAGCCAGCTGGAGGCGCGGCGCAAGGACGTGCGCGAGCTGGCCGAGGGCATGGGCACCGGCGCCGGGGAGCTGGCCACGGTGGCGCAGCAGCTGCGCACCTCGAGCGAGGAGCAGACGGACGGCATCGGTCGTCAGGCGACGGCGCTCAAGGAGCTGGAGCAGACGGTGCAGGAGATTCGCCAGGGCTCGCTGGTGACGGCGGACAAGGCGCGTGTGCTGGCCGAGTCCATCGTCGCCGCGGAGGAGGCGGGGCGCGACGGCGGCGCGGCGCTGGACAAGACGCTGACGAACCTGGAGGCCATCCGCGAGGAGGTGTCGGAGATGGCGCGGCGCATCCTCGCGCTCGATGAGCGGACGCGGGAGATCGCGGGCATCGTCGACACGGTGAAGGGCCTGGCGGACCAGTCCAACATGCTCGCGGTGAACGCGGCCATCGAGGCGGCGCGCAGCGGCGAGCACGGCCGGGGCTTCAGCGTGGTGTCTCGCGAGGTGCGCAGCCTCGCGGACCAGTCCATCCTGGCCACCCAGCGCATCCGCGAGGTGCTGGAGGGTGTGAGCAGCAGCATGCGCGAGGCGGCGAAGATGAGCGAGCAGGGCGAGCAGCGCGTCCGGGTGAGCGTGGAGGCGGTGCGCGTCTCCGGCACGCAGCTGCGCAAGCTCGCGGGCATCATCGGCGACACGAGCAACAGCGTGCGGCAGATTTCGGCGGCCGTGTCACAGCAGGACGCGGGCACGTCGCAGATCGCCGTGGCCATCCAGGACATGTCGGGGCAGATGCAGCAGACGCTGCGGGTCGTCGAGGAGACGCGCAACGTGACGCGCTCGGTGCAGACGCTGGCGCAGAGCATGGCCGGCTCGGCGCGCAAGGCGCTCGAGTCCGGCACGCTGGGCAGCTGAGGGAGTGCGTCTCGTCCACGCTCCTCGCGGCGTGGACGAGAGGGAGGAAGCGGCCTCAGTGGGCGGCTTCACCGCCGCCGCACAGGCCACTCCAGTAGTAGTAATAGGGCGTGGGCGTGGTGTCGCCCCAGGTCTGGATGACGCCGCGGCACTTGCAGATGACCACGCCGGTGGGCTCACCGCTCATCGAGGGGTCCGCGTAGTAGTAGTACTCCCAGGCCGTCGTGCCGTCGCAGACGTCGCTGGCGCTCCGGGACGTCCCGTCCTGGACCTGCTCCTCGCCGTCGTGAGCGACTCCGCAGCCCGTGAGGACCGCGGCCGTCAGCATGACTCCCAGGAAGTTGCGTGGATGCATGTCGTGCTCCTTGAGGGGTGAGGAACAGATGCTATTCCATGACGGATGCCATCCGGCTTACGGCTCGATGGGGCCGGCGCAGAGCGGGTGGAAGGGACCACACGCGAAGCGCTGGGTGCAGAATCCACCCCCCTGGGTGGGCCAGGCGTAGGCGACCGTCTCGGGGGCGCCGGGAGGGCAGTCGAGGGTGTGTGAGTCGACCCGGCACCAGTCCGCGGGGTCACACGTCCACGGGTCCGAGATTCGCTGCTGCGTGGACGTGTCCCGGGCCTGGGGGCTCTTGGCATCGGAGTCCGGACCACAGGCCGTCAGGAAGAAGGCCACCACGACAACTCCACTTCGCTTCCGAAGGTTCATTGCGTGCTCCCTTTGCGTGAGGAGGCACAGCCTCGCCCGAAGGGCTGACACGCGGCCAGGGCCGTGAGGCGGGCGCCGTGGCCGGGTGCGTCACCCGGTGCCGAGGCCGTGGCGGCGCGGGGCGGGGATGGAGGGGTGCTCGCTCCCGGCGCATTTGCGTGTTTGCCACGTGGGTGTGGTCGAATCGCGCAAGAAACCGCGCTCCAGGACTCCTAGGGTTGCATGCGGGAGGCCCGGGTGGAGGGAGTGGTCCGCATGCGGCGCATTCGAGTCATCGACAGTCATACAGGTGGAGAGCCCACGCGGGTGGTGACGGAGGGGGGCCCGGAGCTGGGCACGGGCGACCTGGCGAGCTTGCGCGAGCGGTTCCGGGAGCGCTTCGACGACTTCCGCAAGGCCATCGTCTGCGAGCCCCGGGGCTCGGACGTCATGGTGGGCGCGCTGTTGTGCCCGCCCGTCAGCCCCTCGAGCGTCGCGGGCATCATCTTCTTCAACAACGTGGGCTACCTGGGCATGTGTGGCCATGGGACCATCGGCGTGGTGAAGACGCTGGAGCACCTGGGCCGCATCGGCCCCGGCGTGCACGCGCTGGAGACGCCCGTGGGCGTGGTGAAGGCCACCCTGCACCCGGACGGGAGCGTCAGCATCGCCAACGTGCCCAGCTACCGCTGGGCGCACGACGTGAAGGTGGACGTGCCCGGGCATGGCGTGGTGCACGGCGACATCGCGTGGGGCGGCAACTGGTTCTTCCTCTCGCGCGCGACGAACCCTCCGCTGGAGCTGGCGCGGGTGCCGTCGCTGCTCGCGTACACGTCCGCCATCAAGCAGGCGCTCGCGGACCAGGGCATCACGGGGGAGGGCGGCGCGGAGATCGACCACGTGGAGCTGTATGCGCCGTCGCCGACGCCGGGCGTGGATGCGCGCAACTTCGTGCTGTGCCCGGGGCTCGCGTATGACCGTTCTCCGTGTGGCACGGGGACGAGCGCGAAGGTGGCGTGTCTGGCCGCGGAGGGCGCGCTCGCCGAGGGCGACACGTGGGTGCAGGAGAGCATCATCGGCAGCCGCTTCCAGGCGCGCTACGTGCGTGATGGCGAGCGTGTCCTGCCCACGATTACGGGCACGGCTTCTGTCAACGCGGAGGCCACGCTGCTGGTGGACCCGAAGGACCCGTTCGCGTGGGGCATCGGATGAGCGCCTTCGACTGCGTCATCGTCGGCGGTGGCATCGTCGGCGCGGCGCTCGCGGAGGCGCTGTCCACCGAGGGGATGTCCGTGGCGCTCGTCGAGGCGCGCTCCATCGGCACCGCGACCACCGCGTGCGGGATGGGGCACCTGGTCGCGATGGATGACAACGCGGCGGAGCTCGCGTTGACCGCGTACTCCGTGTCGCTCTGGCGGCAGCTCGCGCAGGGGCTGCCGCGCGCCGTGGAGTACGACGCGTGCGGCACCTTGTGGCTGGCGGCGGATGACGAGGAGATGGCCGCCGTCTCCGCGAAGGTCGCCAATTATCGCGCCGCGGGTGTTCGGGCCGAGGTGTTGGATGCGGCCGCGTTGTACGAGGCGGAGCCTGCGTTGGCCCCCGGGCTCGTCGGTGCGCTGCGGGTGCCGGATGACGCCGTGCTGTATCCGCCGGTGGCCGCGCGGACCTTCGCGCAGAGGGCGCAGGCGCGTGGGGCGAAGGTGATGACGGGATGTCAGGTCCGGGAGCTGCGGCCCGAAGGTGTCTTCCTGACGAACGGGGAGGTACTGAAGGCCGGGCGGGTGGTGCTCGCGGCGGGCGTGGCGAGTCTCTCGCTCTGTCCGGAGCTGCCCATCTCTCCGCGCAAGGGACATCTGCTCATCACGCGGCGCGGTGCTCCCGTGGTGCATCACCAGCTCGTGGAGCTGGGGTACCTGAAGAGCGCGCATGGCACGGATGGGGCGTCGGTCGCGTTCAATGCGCAGCCCCGGGTCACCGGGCAGTTGCTGCTCGGGTCGTCGCGGCAGCCCGGGGAGGCGAGCCGTGAGGTGGAAGCCGTCATCCTGGAGCGCATGCTGAAGCGCGCGGCGATGTTCCTCCCGGGACTCGATGGCTTGCAGGCGCTGCGCGTGTGGACGGGACTGCGTCCGGCGAGCCCGGATGGACTGCCGCTCTTGGGAGCGCATCCGGAGAAGCCGTGGCTGTGGCTGGCTTGTGGGCATGAGGGATTGGGCATCACCACCGCCACGGGGAGCGCGCGGCTGGTCGCGGACCAGATGCTCGGGCGTAAGAGCGCCATCGATGTGTCGGCGTACTCGCCCTCTCGCTTCCTGGGTGGGGCGACTCGCGAGGTGGCGCATGCGTGAGTGGGTGCCGCAGGGCGCCTCGACGGACGTGCGCCGCCCATGGATGGGCGCTTCGTCGCTCTACGCCGCCGGTGGGCTGATGCATGAGCAGGAGTCGCAAGGCTCCTGGAGGCCGCGTCGTCGCGAGGTGCCCCATGGGTGAGCCGTCGCGCAAGGCACCTGCCTCCGTCACGCTGCGTATCAACGGGCAAGCCGTCACCGTTCCCTCGGGCACCTCCGTGGCCGCGGCGCTCGCGATGACGGAGCGGTTCGTCAGCCGCGCGGACCTGGGTGGACGTCCTAGGGGCCCGCTGTGCGGCATGGGCGTGTGCTTCGAGTGTCGGGCCACCGTCGACGGCGTGTCGGAGGTCCTCACGTGCCTGACGCCGTGTCGTGACGACCTGGAGGTGGTGACCGATGGGTGAGGGATTCATGCCCGGAGTTGCGCGTGTCTCCTCCTCGTTGCCGAGTGGGTGCGAGGCTCGCCGTCTCCTGTGCGTCACGGCCCGCTGTGTGTCCGAACAGGAGCGCCCCGATGCGTGAGACGTGTGACGTCGTCATCGTCGGCGCGGGACCCGGTGGGCTCGCCGCCGCCTGTCATGCGGCCGAGGCGGGATTGAAGGTCCTGGTCCTCGATGCGCAGCCCGATCCCGGTGGGCAGATCTGGCGCGGTGAGGCACGGACGGGGAAGAACCCGCTCGCGCGCAAGTGGCTCACGCGCTTCGCCGCCTCTGGGGCCCGCTTCCGTCCTGGTGCGCGGGTCATCGCCTCGCCCGAGCCCGGTGTGCTCCTGGTGGAGGAGGGTGCCTCCTCGTTCACCGTGCACCATGGCCGCGCCATCCTGGCCACGGGTGCACGTGAGCGCTTCCTCCCGTTCCCCGGCTGGACGCTCCCCGGTGTGCTCGGTGTCAGCGGTCTCCAGGTGCTCGTGAAGGACGGCCTGCCGATTCGCGGCAAGCGCGTGGTGCTCGCGGGCACGGGGCCGCTGCTCCTCGCCGCCGCCGCGACGATTCAGTCCCACGGCGGAGAGGTCCTCTCCATCGCCGAGCAGGCTCCCGCCGCGGACCACTGGCGCTTCGCGCTCCAGCTCTGGCGCCATCCCTCGAAGCTGCTCCAGGGCGCGGTGATGACCGCGAAGCTCATCAGCGTCCCCACGTCCACGGACGCGTGGGTGCTCGCCGCCGAGGGCACGGACCGCCTGGAGTCCGTGCGCCTGTCCGTGCGAGGCCACGAGGAGCACCTGCGCTGCGACTACCTGGGCGCGTCCTATGGCCTTGTGCCCAACCTGGAGCTGCCCCGGCTGCTGGGCTGCGAGGTCTCCCACGGCGCGGTCCTCGTGGACGACCGACTGGAGACCCGCGTCCCTCGCGTGCACGCCGTGGGCGAGCTGCTCGGCATCGGCGGTGTGGACCAGGCGCTCGTCACCGGCGAGCTCGCGGGCTTTGTCGCCGCGGACCGTCCCGTCCCCGAGTCTCTCACCCGTGCCTGGCGAGGCGTGCGCGACTTCTCCGTCCACCTCGCGCGGCACGACGCACCCCGCGAGGAGCTGCGCCGACTGGCCCGGCCCGACACCCTGCTGTGCCGCTGTGAAGACGTGCCCCTGTCCGCGCTGGAGGGCTGCACGAATCTGCGCGAGGCGCGCCTGTACGCCCGGCTGGGCATGGGCGCGTGTCAGGGGCGCACCTGCGGCCCCGCGGCGCAGACGCTCTTTGGTTGGTCGGGCGAGGACGTGCGCCCGCCCTGTCTCCCCGCGCGCATCGGCAGCCTGCGCCTTCCTCCCTCCGACGTTTCCCCTTCCCACACGAGCAAGTCATGAGCCTCTGGTCCGGTGTCCTCCCCGCCATCACCACCCCCTTCAACGCGGACCTGTCCGTCGACCACGGCGCGGTGCGCTCGCACGTGCAGTGGCTCATCTCCCAGGGCTGCACGGGCATCATCCCCTGCGGCTCGCTGGGCGAGGGCGCGACGCTGACCTCCGAGGAGAAGGCCGCGCTGATGCGCACGTGCGTGTCCGCTGTGAAGGCGCCCGTCATCCCCGGCATCGCCGCGCTGTCCACCGCCGAGGCCGTGCGGCTGGCCCGCGCCGCCGAGGAGGCCGGGTGCGCCGGCCTCATGGTGCTGCCGCCGTATGTCTATTCGAGCGACTGGCGCGAGATGAAGGCGCACATGTCCACGGTCCTCCGCGCCACGAAGCTGCCGTGCCTGCTCTACAACAACCCCGTGGCCTACAAGACGGACTTCACGCCCGCGCAGCTGGCGGAGCTGGCCGCCGAGCACGACAATGCGGTCGCCGTGAAGGAGTCCTCCACCGATGCCCGCCGCGTCACCGGCATCCGCGCCCTGCTGGGCGACCGGCTGACCCTGGGCGTGGGCGTGGATGACTGCCTCGTCGAGGGCGTGGAGGCGGGCGCGCGCTTCTGGGTGGCCGGGCTGGTGAATGCCTTCCCCGCCGAGTCGGTGCGCCTGCTCGAGCTGTCCCTGGCCGGCAAGAAGGACGCTGCGTTCGCGCTGTACCGGTGGTTCCTGCCGCTGTTGCGCCTGGACACCGTCCCCAAGTTCGTCCAGCTCATCAAGCTGGTGCAGCAGGAGATGGGCTGGGGCCACGAGCGGGTGCGCGGGCCCCGGATGGAGCTGGTGGGCGCCGAGCGTGAGGAGTGCCTGCGCGTGCTGCGCGAGGCGTTGGCGAACCGCCCCGCGCTGTAGGGCCGATTCGTGGTGTGACGTAGCCGAGGTCGAAGCTTCGAGGGGCACGGCCGTGTCCCTCCCCGACGTGAGGTAGTGGCATGAGCTGGATGGGATTGTCGTTGATTGGCGCCGGGCGCGGCGAGCCCGGTGGCGCGACGTTCACCGGATGGAACCCGGCGGAGGGCGTGGCGCTGGAGGTGCGCTTCCACGCCGCGCGGCCGCATGAGGTGGAGCGGGCGTGCTCGCTCGCGGCGGAGGCGGCGCCGTCGCTCGCGGCCCTGTCCTCGCGGCAGCGCGCGGTGTTCCTGGAGCACATCGCCGAGGCGCTCCTCGCGGCGGAGGCGGACTTCCTCGCGGTGACGCCGAAGGAGACGGGCCTGCCTCCCGCGCGCATCCAGGGCGAGCTGGGCCGCGCGGCGGGACAGTTCCGCCAGTTCGCGCGACTGTTGGAGGAGGGCAGCTGGGTGGATGCGCGCATCGACCACGCGATGCCCGACAGGAAGCCCCTGCCGCGCGCGGACCTGCGCTCGATGCTGCGCCCGGTGGGACCGGTGGCGGTGTTCGGCGCGAGCAACTTCCCGCTCGCGTTCTCCGTGGCCGGAGGTGACACCGCGTCCGCGCTGGCCGCGGGCTGTCCCGTCGTGGCCAAGGCCCACCCTGCGCACCCGGCGACGTCCGAGCGCGCGGCCGTGGCCATCCGCGCCGCCGTGGTCGCGTGCGGTCTGCACGAGGGCGTCTTCTCGCTCCTGTTCGACGCGGGCACGGAGGTGGGCGCGGCGCTGGTGCGTCACCCGGCCATCCGCTCGGTGGGCTTCACGGGCTCGCGTCAGGGAGGACAGGCGTTGATGGCGCTGGCGGCCTCCCGTCCCCTGCCCATTCCCGTCTTCGCGGAGATGGGCTCCATCAATCCCATCTTCGTGTTGCCGGAGGCCCTGGCCGCGCGACCCGAGGCGATGGCGGACTCGCTGGCCGCGTCGATTCTCCAGGGGGCGGGACAGTTCTGCACCTCGCCCGGCCTGGTCGTGGCGGTGGAGGGGCCGGGGTACGAGGCCTTCCGCGCGCGGCTGGCGGAGAAGCTCGGTGCGGCGTCGCCCGCGCCCATGCTGACGCCGAACATCGCCGAGCGCTTCCGTGAGGGCGTCGGCCGGCTCGCGGCGCGCACGGACACCCGGACCTGTGTGCGGGGTGAGTCTCGGGCGGCGCTCGGGGCCGCGGCGCTGTTCGAGGCGCCGGCCACGGTGGTGCTCGCGGAGCACGCGCTGACCGAGGAGGTGTTCGGTAGCTGCGCGGTGCTGACGCCGGCGAAGGACGCGGCGGAGCTGGTGCGCGTGGCGTCCGGACTGGAGGGACAGCTCACGGCGACGGTGTTGATGGACGCGGGGGACACGGCGGTGGCGGCGGAGCTGTTCCCCGTGCTGACGGACCGCGTGGGGCGCGTGCTGGTGAACGGGGTGCCCACGGGCGTGGAGGTCTGTCCGGCGATGGTGCACGGCGGTCCCTTCCCGGCCAGCTCGGATGGGCGCTTCACCGCGGTGGGCACCGGGGCCATCCGCCGCTTCGTGCGGCCCGTGTGCTACCAGGACGTGCCGGATGCGCTGTTGCCGCCCGAACTGCGCGAGTCGAACCCGCTCGGCCTGTGGCGCACGGTGGATGGCGTGTTGAAGCGGGAGTGAGTCGACTCCCAGGTGGCGCCACGTCCACCCGGGAGTCGTGCCGCGTCTTACGGCCCCGTGTCGAAGCGGGCCTCCAGCTTCACGCCCGAGTAGGGCGTCCGGGCGTTGAGCATCAGATAGATGTAGCTGCCGGTCGGCGGTGACGGGATGTCCACCGTCTCGTCATTGCCTGACAGGTAGGGCCGGTGGTCGTATGTCGTGAGGCTGGGCCACGTCGAGGCGCGCACGTACAGGTCCGCGTTGCCCGTGCCGCCGCTCATCTGGAAGCGCAGGTTGCGCGCGCCATTGGGCACCCACAGGTAGAAGTACTGCAACCCGCTCGTCGCGGACAGCGGCCCGCGGTAGCAGCCATTGCCCAGCATCCTGGAGTCGGAGCCCGTGCACGGTGTCCCCGTCCCTGGCCCCGGACCTGGATTCACACAGGTGCTCGGGTCGCTCGCGGTGGCCACGCACGTCAACCACTCGTGGAACTCCGGGTCGTTCGCCGTGCCCAGCGCGTCGAGTGACTGGCGATACGCGGCGTAGCTCCCCGCCCGGAACTGTCCCAGGAACGTGCCCACCTGGTCCGCGTGCCGCTCGAACATGAAGCGCACCGCGAGGTAGCCCCACGTGTACACGCGCTCCGTGCCGCTGTTGTAGTCGTTGCGCAGAATCTGGCTGAGCTGGAACGCCTTGCCGGCCCCCACCGCCACCGCGCTCGCGTTGTCGCTCTTCTTCGAGATGTACTCGGCCAGGCCCTCAATCCACCAGATGGTGGGCTGGCTCACGCTGGCGCCGAAGTCGCCCTTCATGTCGAAGCGGCCATCCAGGTAGTGCACGTACTCGTGCTCCAGGTTCCATATCTGGAACGTGGGCCGCACCCACTCCGCCTCGTAGGCGATGAACCGCGCCTGGTTGCCCGACGCGGAAGGGTCTCCCTCCAGGTACATTCCACCGTTGTTCGTGTCGATGCCGAACAGCGCCCCCGCGTACGTCTGATAGTCCAGGCTGCTGTCGAAGATGACCATCTCCAGCGCGGTGTTGTTGTCCCCGGCCACCGGCACGCGCCCCGTCTTCAGCATGTCGTGGAAGTACGTCTCCTGCGCGGCGAGCTTGGCGCAGCTCTGGCTGAACTGCGAAGAAGTCATGTCCTGCGCGCGCATGCGCAACGTCGCGCCGCAGTTGTACGTCACGCGCAACACCGCCTGCTCCAGCGTGCGACGGAAGTCACAGATGCCGTAGTACGCGCAGTTCGCGCCGTCGTAGTAGTCCGCCATCTCCGCGGCGCCCACCCAGACGCCCGCCGTGGGCCCCGTCATCTGGTGGTTCGCGATGAGCGCCCGCACCTTGGGACGCGACTTGTCCTGGAGCGCGCCCGGGTACTGGAGGAAGCGCGCCAGCTCGCGCGCGGCGTTGACCGTGAGGTACTGGTTGTCCGTGCCCAGCAGGTGCTCGGTGCGCAGGCCGAAGGACTCCAGCGCGTCGATGATGGCGCTGTCCTGCTGCACGGCCGCGATGAAGGCCGCGTCGTAGTGTCCCCGGAACAGGCCGACGAAGACGTTGTTGGTGGCGGCGCGCATGTACCAGAACGTCTCGGCGGTGGTGTTGAAGCGGTCCAGGAGCCCCTTGAACGTCGCCAGGTGCCGCGCGCTCTCCCCCGCGCTGTCGATGAGCGTGACGAACTCCCGCAGCACCGCGCCGTGCGCGTCGTTGACGTCCCGGAAGTGGCTGTTGGCGACGAAGGCCGCCAGCGCCGGACGGATGGCGTTGCCGAGCGCCGTGCCGTACGCCCCCACCACGTCCGGGCTGTAGAACTGCACGTAGTACCCGGCCCGGAGGAACAGGATGAGCTGGAGCGTCTGCCCGCTGTTGTCCCCCACGTAGCCCTGTGCGCTGGTGGTGAGCGCGTTGGCGATGGTGACCATCTTGCTCTCGATGAACACCTGCCGCGCCAGCGTGCCGGTGACACCGAACAGCGTGTTGACGCACGCCTCCGTGGAGCCCTTCACCAGGGTGACGAGCGCCGCGCCGCTGGCCGAGCCGAAGGCCGCCGTGTCACAGGCGGCCAGCAACGCCCGGGCGGGAGGCGGTGGGGCGAGCTCCTGACGGAGTTGCTCCGGCGCGACGTCGGGCGAGCGCTCTTCGGGCAGGATGCGCTGATGGGCATGCTCCAGCCCGTGAAGGCGCTGGGCGGACCCGGTCGGCGGGGGAGCCCCGGGGCGGGCGTCCGCTCCAGGGGCGAAGACTCCGATACAGAGGGCGAGGACGATGTGACAGCGACACCAATCCGTGATTGGACTGCGCATGCTCGTGCTCCTCGGGGTGGGGGCTTTGCCGCACGGTGTCGACAGGACTGGACGACGCCGACGTGGGTTTCACGCGGTGTTCAAGGTATTCCTGGGCCGGTGCGCTGTTCTTGTGTCTTTCCCACGCGGGGATGAATGGAAACGACCAAAGGGCGAGAGGCGTTGGAGCACTGGCGGGTGGAGTTCATGGGGCGGGTGACGAACCCGCTGTTCGCGGAGGCGCTGTTCGACCGGGTGCCGGACATCGTCTTCTCGGTGAAGGACATCCAGGGCCGGTACGTGTGCATCAGCGAGGCGTGCGCGGAGCGCTGCGGGCTGAAGAGCAAGGCGGCGGCGGTGGGGCGCACGGCGCACGAGCTGTTCCCCCAGCACATGGCGGACCGGTACGTGCGGCAGGACGAGAAGGTGTTCCGCACGGGGCGCCCGCTGGTGGACAACCTGGACCTGACGCTGTTCAACAACCGCGAGCCGGGCTGGTGTCTGACGAGCAAGGTGCCGCTGTTCGACGCCACGGGCGACGTGATGGGGCTGGCGTGTCTGTCAAAGGACATCCACGAGCCGGGGCGCGCGGGGCTGGTGGACGAGCGCTTCGCGGCGACCATCGACTTCATCCAGGCGAACTACGGGGAGCGGCTGCGCATCGACTCGCTGGCGCGGCGCGCGGGCATGTCCGCGGCGCAGTTCGAGCGGCGGATGCGGCGCATCTTCCAGCTCTCCGCGGGGCAGTTCATCATGAAGACGCGCATCGACGCCGCGGCGGAGCGACTGGTGGAGGACGTGCGCGAGCCCATCGCCGCCATCGCGCTGTCCGTGGGCTTCTGCGACCAGAGCGCCCTGTCACGCCAGTTCAAGCAGGTGACGGGCCTGAGTCCCCGCGAGTACCGGCAGCTCGTCGAGTCCGTCCCTGGCACCGCCGTGTCCCGGCGCAAGCGCTGAGGGGCCTGGGGGGCTTCCCCAAAGCCTGGCAGGTGTGATGCGCTCCGGGCTGGTCATGAAAGCCTTCACGCTGCCCGTGTCCACCGTCCTGTTCCATGTCGTGGCCCTGGGGTTCTTCGGGGCCTGCGCGGCGTGGCTCGTCCAGGAGTCCCTGCTGCTCTGCGGACGTCGGGCGATGATGGGGTTCGCGGTGGCCGTGGCCTCGGGCGCGCAGGTGCTGTTGTCCTTGAGCACCGTGAGGGGGCTCTGGGTCGCGCGACGCTGCTGTCCGCCCGCGCGCGGGTGGTGACGTATCTTCAGTTCAGGGGTTGGTGCTGGGGCCGTCCTCTCGCTGACGCTCACTTCCGGGCGGCGGGCGCGGGGGCCGCACGCTTCTTCCACGGGTCTCCGCCCACGCCGGAGTCCACGAGCTGGAAGGGACTCTCTCCGCTCATCCGCACCAGCCCGAGGCTGGGCACGGAGGCGGACCACCCGGCGGTGATGCCGCCGGAGTAGGAGTACTCGCTCACCTCCAGTGTCCTGCCGGCGAGCGTCTCCAGTTGGATGATGCCCAGCACCCTGAAGACCCTCATCGGCACGACGATGGCGGTCTCCACGGCGGCCTGTCCGGACTGCCTCCCGGCAATCCCGCGTCTGTCATTCGAGTTCGTGGCCCTCCGGCCGGTTGAACCCAGACTCGCTGGAGGCGCGTGCCGTGCTGGAGATGTCAGGCATTGGGGCGCAATGAAATGACAGGTCGCGTGTCTGGTATCAGGTATGGAGCGAGGGATTCCCAGCGGGTCGCAGCCGTCCCTCCCGGGGAGGGAGCCGCCGGGGCCTTGTCCCTGGGGACGATTGTCGGATGGTGGAAAACCCAGGGGTGCCGAAAGGGCGGTCCCTGTGCGGACTGTTAAGGTCACGTGCGCTCCATGTCCCCTCCCCACTCCCCCCCGGAGGCGCCGGTCCCCACCGTGGACCTGTCCCCGGGCGCGCTGTCCCTCCAGGTCCTGGAGAGCCTCCCCCAGCTCGTCTGGATGACCCGCCCCGACGGGCACCATGTCTACTTCAACCGCCGCTGGTACGAGTACACCGGCCTGACGCCCGAGCAGGCGCTGGGCGACGGCTGGTGGCGCATCTTCCACCCGGAGGACGCGCAGGAGGCCGGCAGGCGCTGGGCCCACTCGCTCGCGACGGGGGAGCCCTACGAGGTGGAGTTCCGCTGCCGGCGCCATGATGGCGCCTGGCGGTGGATGCTCGGCCGCGCCAGCCCCCTGCGCGGCGCCAAGGGCGACATCCTCCAGTGGTTCGGCACCACCACGGACATCGAGGAGCCCAAGCGCGCCTCGGAGTCCATGCGCTTCCTGGCGGAGGCGGGGGCGCTCCTGTCCTCGTCCGCGCTCGACCTGGACGACACGCTGGCGCTGCTGGCGAAGCTGGCGGTGCCGCAGCTGGCGGACTGGTGCGCGGTGGAGCTGGTGGAGGAGGACGGCGGCACGCGCCAGGTGGCGGTGGCGCACGTGGACCCCAGCCGGGTGCGGCTGGCCGAGGAGGTGCGGGTGCGCTACCCGCCCCGCGAGGACGACCCGAACGGCGTGCTGGCCGTCATCCGCACGGGCAGGCCCGTGTTGCTGGAGTCCGTGTCCGACGACGTGCTGGCCCTGGCGGCGCGGGACCGGGAGCACCTGCGCTTCCTCACGGCGCTGGGCCTGCGCTCGGCCATGCTCATCCCCCTGAAGGCGCGCGGCCGCACCCTGGGCGCGCTCACGCTGGTGACGGCCGAGTCCAGCCGGCGCTTCGGACGGGCGGACCTGGCCTTGGGCGAGCAGCTCGCCTCGCGCGCCGCGCTGTCGGTGGACACCGCGCGCCTGTACCGCGAGGCCCAGGCCTCGCTGCGCCGCAGCCAGGAGGAGCGGCGCACCGCCCAGACGCTGCTGCGCATCGGCGAGACGCTGTCGTCGGAGCTGGACCCGGGCGTGCTCGTCCAGCGCATCACCGACGAGACGGTGGCCCTCACCGGCGCGGGCTTCGGCGCCTTCTTCGAGAACCGCGTGGACGAGCGCGGCGAGTCCTACCTGCTCTACACGCTGTCGGGCGCGCCCCGGGAGTCCTTCGCCCACCTGCCCATGCCGCGCAACACCGCCATCTTCGGCCCCACCTTCCGGGGCGAGGGCTCGCGGCTGTACGACGATGTGACGCGCCAGCCCGACTACGGCGGGAGCGCCCCGTACCACGGCATGCCCCAGGGGCACCTGCCGGTGAGGAGCTACCTGGCGGTGTCCGTGAAGAGCCGCTCCGGGGAGATTCTCGGCGGGCTGTTCTTCGGGCACGCGGAGCCGGGGCGCTTTGGCGAGGAGCACGCGCGGCTGGTGGAGGGCGTGGCGTCCCAGGCCGCGGTGGCGCTGGACAACGCGCGCCTGTTCCGCGACGCGCGCCGGGCCGAGGAGCGCTTCCGCTCCCTGGTCACCGCCACCGCGCAGGCCGTGTGGGTGACGCGGCCGGATGGGTTCATCGAGGAGGACAGCCCCTCCTGGCGCGAGTACACCGGCCAGTCGTACGACGAATGGAAGGGCACCGGCTGGCTGGACGCCGTCCACCCCGAGGACCGGGAGGCGGCCAGCCGCGCCTGGACGGCGGCGGTGACGGACGTGAAGCCGTACGAGGTCGAATACCGGCTGCGCCGCCCGGACGGGACGTACTCGCCCACGCTGGCGCGCGCGGTGCCGGTGCTGCACTCGGACGGCAAGCTGCGCGAGTGGATTGGCACCAACACGGACATGACGGCCCAGCGCCGCGTGGAGGAGGGCCTGCGCCGGTTGGACCGCGAGCAGGTGGCCCGCAGGCTGGAGGCGCTGCGCGCGGAGATGAGCGGCGCCCTGGCGAAGGAGGGCTCCGTCTCCGACATCCTCCAGGGCTGCGCGGAGGCGCTGGTGCGCCACCTGGACGCGCAGGTGGCCCGGCTGTGGCTGTACTCGCGCAGCTCCGCCATGTTGGAGCTGGTGGGCAACGCGGGCGTGTTCGCGCCGCCGCGCGAGAAGTGGGCGCGCGTGGCGGTGCACGGCGGCAGCCTGGTGGCGGAGGTGGCCCGCACGCGCGAGCAGGTCTGGGTGGACAAGATGGAGCACGACGCCCGGGTGCTGGACCCGACGTGGATTCGCGAGACGGGGCTGCGCTCGTTCGCGGGCATCCCCTTGCTGGTGCGCGGGCAGCTGGTGGGCGTGATGGGGCTCTACAGCAGGACGGTGCTGGGCGAGGACAAGGTGGCGGCGCTGGCGGCGGTGGCGGACGCGCTCGCGCAGGGGCTGGAGCGCAGGCGCGCGGAGGACTCGCTGCGGCTGCGCGCCAAGGAGCTGGCCCGCTCCAACGAGGAGCTCCAGCAGTTCGCCTACGTGGCCTCGCACGACCTGCAGGAGCCGCTGCGCATGGTGGCCGGCTACACGCAGCTGCTCGCGCGGCGCTACCAGGGCAAGCTGGACGCGGAGGCGGACACCTTCATCCACTACGCGGTGGACGGCGTCACGCGCATGCAGCGGCTCATCCAGGACCTGCTGACGTACTCGCGCGTGGGCACGCAGGGCCGCGAGCCGCGCGCGGTGGACGCGGGGCGCGCGGTGGAGCGGGCGCGGGCCAACCTCCAGGTGGCGCTGCAGGAGTCGGGCGCCCAGCTCGAGACAGGCCCGCTGCCGATGGTGCTCGCGGACGAGACGCAGCTGGTGCAGTTGTTCCAGAACCTCATCGGCAACGCGCTCAAGTTCCACGGGGCCGCGCCGCCCAGGGTGGAGGTGGCCGCCGAGGTGAAGGGCGCGGAGGCGCGCTTCACGGTGAGGGACTGGGGCATCGGCATCGACGCGCAGGACTTCGAGCGCATCTTCGTTATCTTCCAGCGCCTGCACGGCAAGGAGTCGTTCGCCGGGACGGGCATCGGGCTGGCCATCTGCAAGAAAATCGTGGAGCGTCTGGGAGGTCGCATCGGCGTGGAGTCCAAGGTGGGCGAGGGCAGCACGTTCTGGTTCACCCTGCCGCTGGCGCCGTCGGTGCCCGCGTCTTCCGAGGTGTCGTCATGAGTGACATCGGCACCGAGGAGCGCCCGCTGCGGCTGTTGCTGGTGGAGGACAACCCGGGCGACGCGCTCCTGCTCCAGGAGGAGCTGCGCGAGGTCACCGCCACGCGCTTCGAGGTGCTCCACGTCGAGCGCCTGGCGGACGCGGTGCGCGTGGTGAGCGAGGGGCCGCCGGTGGACGCGGTGCTCCTGGACCTGTCGCTGCCGGACGGGCACGGGCTGGGCAACATCCCACCGCTGCTCCAGGCCGCGCCGTCGGTGCCGCTGGTGGTGCTCACCGGCACGGACGACGAGCGCCTGGCGGTGCGCGCGGTGCACGAGGGCGCGCAGGACTACCTGGTGAAGGGCCAGGTGTCGGGGCCGCTGCTGGTGCGCGCGCTCAGGTACGCCATCGAGCGCAAGCGGGTGGAGGAGGGGCTCAAGCGCGAGGAGGCCGCGCGGCGCACGGCCACGTTCCGCGAGCAGTTCCTGGGCATCCTCGGCCATGACTTGCGAAACCCCCTGCAGGCCATCGCCGGCAACGCGTCACTGCTGCTGCGTCATGGGGGCTTGAGCGAGCCGCAGCGCAAGGCCATCAACCGCATCTCCATCTCCGCGGACCGCATGGCGCGGATGATCAATGACTTGCTCGACTTCACGCGCACGCGGCTGGGCGCGGGGTACGTGCTGGAGCGGGCGCGGATGAACCTGCACGAGGTGCTGCGCCAGGTGGTGGAGGAGCTGGAGGTGGCGCACCCGCGCCGCCAGTTCGAGCTGTCGCTCACGGGCAACGGCTGGGGGGACTGGGACGGGGACCGCATCGCGCAGGCGGCGTCGAACCTGGTGGGCAACGCCGTGCAGTACTCCCCGGAGGACACCGTGGTGCGCGTGACGGTGGCGGACGCGGAGGGCGGCGTGCGGGTGGAGGTCCACAACTGGGGCCTGCCCATCCCCGCCGAGCGCCTGGGCTCCATCTTCGACCCCTTCGGCCGCGCGCAGGACAAGCGCAGCGCGCAGCGCAACGGCCTGGGCCTGGGGCTCTACATCACCCACGAAATCGTCCGGGCCCACGGGGGCCTCTTGGGCGTGTCGTCCTCCGCCCAGGAGGGGACGGCCTTCTGGCTGAGCCTGCCGCGGCAGTTCGTCACCGAGGAGTGAAGGGACACCCCGGCAACCCCCTGGCCGCCCGCCCGCTGACTCGAGGGGCGGGCCGGGCGGGCGCGCGGCACGGGTCGCGGCGGGAAGAAGGAGGACACACCCTTCAGGGGTGCGTTCAACCTGGCCGGCGCTCTTCGGGTGGCGGCCCCCAACCTCGAGGTCCAGCGATGACCATTCTCGGCGCGGCGCTCATTGGAACGCTCCTCTTCGGCCTCATCATCTTCGCCGTCATCCTCTTCGGCGCGGCCGGCAACAAGTGGGAGAAGGACATCCGCGAGGTGACTGAAAACCAGCGGGCGCGCGGCATCGTCGGTGACGTGACGATGAACGACCAGGACGATGAGCACCACCACCCCGGCCCCCACGTGCACGCGCACGCCTGAGGCGGCGGCCTACCTGGGCCGCGGGCTGTAGTAGCGACGCAGCCAGCGGCTCAGCCCGTCCAGGCCGGGGAAGAGCACCCGCTCGGTGAGGTTCGCCTGGTCCAGCTTGTCGCGCACCTCCCACTTGAGGTCCGCGGGGATGATGAGCCGGCGCACGCCCTGCTTGCGCCGCTCCAGGAAGCTGTCCAGGCGCGCGTCCGGCCCGTTCATCACCGAGAAGAGCGCGAACTGGTTGACGATGCGCGCGTCCAACGACGGCGGCTCGAAGAAGAGCACGAACGGGTGGCGCGCCAGCCGGTCCAAATCAGAGATGGACGGCGCCACCTCCGCCAGCATCTCCCCGGAGAACACGTCCGCGCCCTCGCGCTTGAGCAGCGTCTTGAGCGGGCGGGGCAGCAGCCGGTTCGTCTCCCGGTAGTCCACGCACCACACCACGCCGTCCTCGTGCGCCAGGTCCGTGTCCTCGGTGAGGAAGTGCAGCGCGACGTAGGGGCTGAACGTCCAGTCCAGCATGCGCGTGGGCAGGCCGTGGTGCTGCGCCAGGGCGAGCCAATCCCAGACGGAGTCCAGGGGCTCACGGGGCGTGCCGCGCGCGTACTTGCGGAAGGCGCGCAGCAGGTCCTTCTCCTTGCGGACGAACAGGCCCCGGCGGTTGAGCGCGGTGGACAGGTCGTGCTCGGCGTGGGGCATGCCGCGGAACACGTAGCTGGCGCGGTGGCGGCCCAGCGCCTCGTTCCAGGAGTCCGCGAACAGCGCCTCCTGGAGCTCCAGCCATGAGCTGACCCGGTGCTCTTGCATGCGAAGGCCCGTGTCCCCACGACAGGGGACACACGGCCTTCAAGATGCGGCGCGAGGGGCTGCTTGGGAAGCCGCGCGTCAGACGACGCGCGAGTCGGTGGGCGCGAAGGACCGGGCCGGCGTCGTGGAACGCGTCGGGTGGGTGAGCCGGTGGAGGATGCGCGACAGCTCGGTCGAATCGAAGGGCTTGCGCAACAGGCACACCGCGCCCTCGAAGCTGGGCAGCTCCAGCTCCAGCCCCGTGGTGAGCACCACCGGCAGGTCCGACAGCTCACGCTGCGCGTGCAGGAGCCGGATGAGGTCCCGGCCCTCGATGTCGGGCAGGAGCCAGTCGAGCACCAGCACGTCCACGCGGGGCTCGGCGAAGAAGGCCTTGAGGGCGGAGAAGCCGCTGTCGCACGGCACGACGCGGTAGCCCTCCAGCTCCATGGCCTCGGCCACCGCCTCTCGAAGGAGGCCATCATCCTCGGCCAGGACGACGACGGGACGGTAGGTCATGCGCTCGGGCTCACAGCGGCCGGAAGGAGACATCCAACGAGCGGCGCGTGGGTCCGGCGCTCCCACCGCCTTGCGAAGGACAAGAACCCCGGAGGCCCCCGGCCCTCCTCCCGCACCTGGAGGAGGGACCGGTCCGTCGGAGTCCGGACGGGCGGCCTAGGGCCTGCCGTTCTCCGCGGGCTGGTTGAAGGCGTACTGGTCCGCGCCGGGCGCGGTGTCCTGCTGGAACAGGGGGCACCTGGAGCAGGTGAAGCTGTCCCAATCCTGGCGCACCGCCACGTCGATGCAGCCGCCATAGAAGCGGCAGTGCACGTTGCGGTGCTCCTCGATGGAGAAGGACTCCGCGCGCATGGGCAGGCGGAACTCGGTGGGACGTGGCTGTGGACAGGACATGATGACTCTCTTGCCCCCCTCGTGGGTGCGATGAACCGTTTACCGGCTGGTGCGACGCGTCATTCCCATCTGCGAGTCCGGAGCGCGGGCACCACGAGGTGCACCTGATAAGGGCCAGCAGCAAGGGTTGCCAACCCGCGGGGTCGTCCGTTCGAGGGGCGAGGTGCCAGGCGTGTGGGAGGGGCCTGGCGGGCACGGGCGGGGAGGGCTGGCTTCATCCGAACACTTCACCCGGTGGCGCCTTTCCCGGAAGATGCGGGCGTGTCCGCCCCCCTCCGTCCCCCTCGTCCGGCTCCCTCGTCGTCCCGCGGCGCGCTCGGCGCCTTCGCCCTGGCCGCGCTGCTGGCCCTGACGGCCTGCTCGGCCTTCTCCCGCGCCGTGAAGGAGGGCGACACCGCCAGCCAGCAGCAGAAGTGGGCGGAGGCGGAGGCGGCCTACCTGCGCGCGCTCGCCGCGGACCCGGAGGCCTCCGAGGTGACGGTGAAGCTGCGCGAGGTGCGCCGCGCCTGGAGCCAGGTGGTGCTGGAGGAGGCCCGGAGCGTCCATGACGCGGGGGACCTGGACGGCGCCATGAAGCGGCTGGTGCGCGCCCTGGAGCTGGACGCGGAGAACGTGGCGGCCAGGGAGCTGCTCAACGTGACGCTGGACGAGCGGGTGGCCGTGGCGCTCACCGCGCTCAAGGCGGACAAGCTCCAGGAGGCCCGCGCGGAGCTGGACGCGGTGCTGGCGGTGGCGCCGGACCACACGGGCGCCAAGAAGGCCCTGGACGCGGTGCAGGTGGCGTGGGCCAAGCGCTGGTTCAACACGGGGGACGGGCTGGAGAAGGCGGGCAAGCTGGGCAACGCGCTCGTCGCCTATGTGCGCGCGGACCAGGAGCGCGTGGGCGCCACCGCGGCGCGCGAGCGGGCGGAGGCGGTGCGCCAGAAGCTGCGCGACGAGGTGGCCTTCCTGGTCGTGGCGACGCCGGTGGAGGACCGCGCGGGCGCGCCCGACGTAGCGCAGCGACTGGCGGCGGGGCGGCTTGCGGCCATGCTGCCCACGCACCTGCCCTTGCGCGTGGTGACCGAGGCCCCCGAGGGGCGCGAGGGCGTGAAGCTGGACCTGTCCCTGGAGCGCGTGCTGCCGCTCAAGGCGGTGGAGGACTCGCAGCGCTCGCACCGCTACCTCGCGGGCAAGACGTCCGTGCCCAACCCCCGCCGCGCCGGCTTCGAGACGAAGCTGCTGCAGGCCGAGCGCACCCAGGAGGAGGTGGACCGCAAGCAGGCCCAGGCCCTGCGCGAGTACCTGCGCCTGCAGACGGAGCTCAACCTGCTGCGAGCGGGGACGGAGCGCTGCCGCGAGCGCGAGCGCCGCGAGTGCCTGGAGGCGCTGAAGGAGTGCGGCGAGGCCGCGCGCGAGGCGGAGAAGCCCGGCACGCTGCCCGGGGAGTGCAGCCCCGCCCGCTGCGCCTCCAGCTCCTGCGCGAAGGAGGAGCAGGCGTTGGCGCTGCTGCTGGCGGCGGTGAAGGTCAAGGAGGCCAGCCTGGAGGCCGCGCTGGAGAAGTCGGAGACGCAGCGCATCGAGGTGCAGCGCCACCGCGACACCACGTTCCGCGAGCCCGTCACGGTGGAGGAGCCGATGTACTCGGACTTCGTCTACGACGTGCAGCTCCACCGGCTCACCGTGACGGCCTCCGTCACCGCGGTGATGCGGGACCTGCTCAAGTCCCAGGTGCCCGCGCCGCACACGGATGACTTCTCCGTGATGCACGAGGACCTGGCGCACAAGGGCTACGACCGGTACGGCGTGCTGGCGGACCCGGTGCAACTGCGCAACGAGCTGGAGCTGCGCGTGGAGGTGGGCGACAAGGCCGTGTCGGACCTGGCCCGCCGGGTGAAGGAGCGCTTCGATGCGTACCGGGGCAAGCGCGTGGAGGACGCGCGCCGGGGCATGGTGCGCCCGGGCGCCGAGGACGTGGTGGAGACCGCCGTGCGCGCGCTGCTGCTCACCGCGGACGCGCCCCCCGCGGATGTCCTCCAGCCCCTGGCCCGCGCGCGCGGCCTCAACCGCCCCGAGACGCTGCTGGGCCTGTAAGTCGCCGCTGCCCCTGTAACCAGAGTCCGTACGGACCCGCGACACCTTTCGACTCAGGTGTCCTGTCCCAGGACACTTTGGTTACGGGGTTGTAACCATTTGGAATCAAAGGACACGGACTTCAAAGTGTCATGAGTCTTTACGCCGCGGTCCCCGAGGCGTGGAGTCCAGGCGCTCCGTGGATACCGGGTGTTTCAGTGGGAAGCTAAGGGAAATCCGCTAGTTACCTGGATGGCATGACACCTGCTCAGGGCAGGGGTCCCCGGGCTGTGGGAGTCCGGGAGCCTCATTCCTCTGCGAAGAAGGATGTTCATGTCCCAGTCCAAGATTGTCGGTGCCCTCGCGGGCCTGGCGCTGCTGGCCGGTTGCGGCGGCGAAAACACCACCCCTCCCCCCTCCGAGGAGGTCAGCCAGGGAATGTCGTGGGAGGAGTTCCTCGCGGGCGTGTACCAGGAGCCCGACACCGGCATCTTCATCGCGGATGGTGACACGCCGTTCGCCAGCGAGAAGCACCTGCGCGAGTTCTATGAGAACAACGTGCGCAACGGGCAGCTCATCGTCCACACCGCGGGCGGCGTGGACGCGGCCTGGAACGCGACGCAGAAGAAGAACATCACCTACTGCGTGAGCTCCTCGTCGTTCGGCACCCGGTACAACACCGCGGTGGCGGCCATGAAGAGCGCGGCCGAGGCCTGGGAGGCCGTGGCCAACGTGGACTTCGTGCACGTGGTGGCGCAGGACGGCAACTGCACCGCGAGCAACAGCAACGTCGTCTTCGACGTGCGCATCGTGAACTCGGGCAACCAGTACCTGGCCCGCGCGTTCTTCCCGAACGACACGCGCGCCAACCGCAACGTGCTCATCGACACGTCGGCCTTCGGCAGCATCCCGCCGTGGACGCTCGAGGGCATCCTGCGCCACGAGCTGGGCCACACGCTGGGCTTCCGCCACGAGCACACCCGTCCCCAGGCCGGCACGTGCTTCGAGGACAACAACTGGCGTCAGCTGACGGCGTACGACTCCGCGTCCGTCATGCACTATCCGCAGTGCAACGGCACCCAGAACGGGGACCTGGTCATCACCGCGCTGGACGCGCAGGGCGCCGTGGCGCTCTACGGCGCGCCGGGCGGCACGGACCCGGAGCCGCCGGGTCCTGGCACGGGCACCCCGACGACGACGACGCTCACGGGCTCCGTGGCGGCGAGCACCAACAACGCCTTCCCGGCCATCACCGTGGTCCCCGGCACGGCCTTCAACGTGACGATGACGGGCACGGGTGACCCGGACCTGTACGTGCGCTTCGGCGCGGCCCCCACCACGACCACGTACGACTGCCGCCCGTACCTCAACGGCCCGTCCGAGTCCTGCAGCCTGACGGTGCCCGCGGGCGTGACGACGGCGTACGTCATGGTGCGCGGCTACACGGCCGCCACCTTCACGCTGACCATCAACTACACCCGTCCGGACGCGGGCGGCACGCCCTCCACGGACACGAAGTCGGGCACGGTGGCCTCGGGCAGCGTCACCAACTTCCCCGCGTACAGCGTGGTGGCTGGCAGCACGTTCAAGGTCGTGATGACGGGCTCGGGTGACCCGGACCTCTACGTCCGCTTCGGCTCCGCGCCCACCACCACGGCGTACAACTGCCGCCCGTACCAGACGGGCGCCGCCGAGACGTGCGAGCTGACGGTGCCCGCCGGCCAGACGAGCGCGTACGTCCAGGTCCGCGGCTACACGGCGGGCACGTACAACCTGGCCATCAGCTACACCAAGCCGTAGTCCACACTCCCGACACCCGGGAGTGAAACACGGGCGGTCTTCCCGAGTCGGGGAGGCCGCCCGTGGTCTTTTCAGTCGATGAGCGGGCTCAGCTGCGCGCCCACCGCGCGCTGGGCATCCAGGCGGCGCCGGCGGGCGGGGGCGATGACGAGCTGCCACACGGCGCAGACGAGCCCCAGCACCAGACACCCGAGCCACAGCGCGGACGTGCCCGCGCGCCCCAGCACCCGCCCTCCGAGCGCGGGCGCGGCGCTGGAGGCCAGGCCCCAGAGCATGTGGTACGCGCCCTGGTAGCTGCCGCGCAGCCGCGTGGGCGCCAGGTCCGCGACGACGGAGGGCGCGACGGGGGCCTGGGCCATCTCCCCCAGCGTCCAGATGGCCACGGCGAGCGCCGCGAGCGCGACGTTGCCCGTCAGCGCGTGCAGGCCGAAGCCCAGGCCGGTGAGGGCCGCCGCCAGCGCGAGCGAGTGCGCGCGGCGCAGGTGCTTGAGCGCCCGGTGGGACAAGGGCTGGAGCGCGACGATGAGCAGGCCGTTGACGGACAGCACCGCGCCGAACTGCGCCTCGCTCAGGCCGCGCGCGCTCAGGTCGAGCGGGAGCGACACCTGGCTCTGATGGAAGATGATGGCCACGCCGAGGATGGGCAGCGCGAAGGCGACGAAGCTCGGGTCCAGGAAGGGCGTCAGCAGCGAGCGCAGGGCGCCGGGGGCCTGGGCGTCCTCCGACGCGGTGCGGGCGGGGCGCGTCTCCGGCAGGAGGAACCAGATGCAGCACCCGTAGGTGAACGTGGTGATGGCGTCGGCCACGAACAGCGCTACGTAGCCGAAGCGGACCATCAGCCCCGCGAGCGGCAGCGCGACGGCGAAGCCCACGTTGATGACCCAGTAGAGCAGACCGAAGGCGCGCTGCCGGTCCTCGGGGGTGACGACGTCCGCGACCGCCGCGGACACGGCGGGACGGTAGAGCTCTCCGAGGATGCCCAGGCAGAAGGCGGCGAGCGCGATGGAGGAGGGCTCGCGCGCGAAGCCGAGCAGGAGCATGCCCACCGAGCCGAGCCACAGGCCGCCCGCCAGCGTCAGGCGCCGGCCCACGCGGTCCGCGAGCATGCCGCCCAGGGGGCTCGCGATGACCGCGCCCACGCCGTAGAGCGACACGGTGAGGCCCGCCTGCTCCACGCTGAAGCCCCGCTCGCGCGTGAGGTACAGCGCGAGGAAGGGCACCACGAAGCTGCCCAGTCGATTGACCAGGGTGCCCACCCACAGCACCCAGTAGGTGCGCGGCAGGCCGCCGGCCATCTCATGCACGGCCCTGCCCAGCGCGCTCGTCGTCCATCGCGAACTCATGTGCGCACGCAGCATGTGTCAGCGCGAACGCCCTTGCACGAGCGGCCGCGGGAGCCCGTGGAACGTGGTGCTGCTTGGTGCTCCGAGGAGTTCAAGTGGGGCGGATGGGGGAGGTCGGGCATGGGAGCGACGGCGGTGGGGTGCGTGCTTCGCGCTGCGCCAGGTGCAGCGGGACGGGCCATCGCGCCGGGCCTGACATCGTCCAGGGAGGACGGGCGGCGCAGGGCCCTGCGTGAGTTCGGTGGCACGGGCCTCGTGAGGGCACTGGCGCGGTTTGCTCGCGAGGGGCGCTGAGTGAGCGCGGTGGCGCGGGCCTCTCGAGGGCGCTGGCGCGGAGTGCTTGCCGGGAGCTCCGGACGAGCGCGGTGGCGCGGACCTCGCGACGAGGGCGCTGGCGCGGAGTGCTTGCCGGGAGCTCCGGGCGAGTGCGGTGGCGTGGGCCTCGCGACGAGGGCGCTGGCGCGGCGGGCTTGCGGGGAGCTCCGGGCGAGCGCGGTGGCGCGGGCCTCTCGAGGGCGCTGGCGCGGTGGGCTTGCGGGGCGCTCCGGGCGAGCGCGGTGGCGCGGACCTCTCGAGGGCGCTGGTGCGGAGTGCTTGCCGGGAGCTCCGGGCGAGCGCGGTGGCGTGGGCCTCGCGACGCGGGCGCTGGCGCCGTTGGGTCGCGAGGGAGCTGGTGTGGGCCCGCCCTGCGCGCTATCAGCGCGGGACGTCATCGCCCGCGAGGCAGGGGTGGGACGGTGGCGAAGCCGGAGGGCGTGGGCGTCATGAGTCAGGTCATCGGGTTGCTGGGCACGTGTCTGGTATTGGGTGTGCTGGCCCGCCGGAGCGGGAAGTTCCCGGAGGGCTCCGCGGGGCCGTTCAACACCTTCGTGCTGTACGTGGCGCTGCCCGCGCTGGTGCTGCGCGTGATGCACCGGCTGGAGTTCGTGCCGTCGCTGCTGGTGGCCGCGGTGGTGCCCTGGCTGTACTACCTCGCGGCGGGGCCGTTCTTCCGGTGGCTGGGGCCGAAGCTGGGGCTGTCCAAGGAGTCCGTGGCCGCGCTGGTGCTGACGGGCGGCCTGGGCAACACGGCCTTCGTGGGCCTGCCGATGGCGGAGGCCCTGCTGGGCGCGGAGGGGCTCGCCGTGGCGGTGGTGGTGGATCAGCTCGGCTCGTTCCTGGTGCTGTCCACGCTCGCGACGCTGGCGGCGGCGAGGGCGAGCGCGGAGGTGGCGCTGCCCCTGGGCGCGCTCGCGAAGAAGGTGGCGACCTTCCCGCCGTTCGTTGCGCTGGTGCTGGCGCTGCTCCTGCGCCCCGTGGGCTACCCCGTCTGGGTGGACTCCGTGCTGGAGCGGCTGGGCGCGCTCCTGACGCCGCTGGCGCTGTTCTCCGTGGGCCTGCAGCTTCGACTGTCCGGGGTGAAGGCGCGGCTGCCGGCGCTGTCCCTGGGCCTGCTCTACAAGCTGGTGCTGGTGCCGGGCGGGGTGATGCTGGGCCTGTGGGCCCTGCCCGGCCTGTCGCCCATGGTGGTGCAGGCCACGGTGCTCCAGGCGGCGATGGCGCCCATGGTGAGCGCGGCGATTCTGGCCGCCGAGCACCGCCTGGACCCGGAGCTGGCGGTGCTGATGGTGGGCGTGGGCATCCCCCTGTCCTTCGTCACAGCGCCGGTGATGCTGTGGTTGGTGCGCTGAGTCATCCTCGGGGGGAGGTGAGCGGGCGTCTGGTCTGCCCGCCTGCTCTGCGGGCGGGTGCGCGGACGGCTCACTGACGTGTAGCCGCAGCTCCCCTATCTTCCGTCATGGCCGAGCAACCACCGAAGGCTTCCGGGGCACCCGGAGGAGACCCGAGGCGGATGGAAGTGCGGCGCTCCGTGGCGGAGCTGGGCGCGCGCACCTACGCCATCCAACTTCTCACCGACGCAGGCATTCCGTTCCTCGTGGGTGGGGCCTACGCCTTCGCCCACTACACGGGCCTCTACCGCGACACGAAGGACCTGGACCTCTTCCTGCATCGCAAGGACGGGGACCGCGCCGTGGAGATGCTCGCGCGCCACGAGTGGCGCACCGAGAGCGAGGTCCACGGCTGGCTGCACAAGGCCTTCTGGGAGGACTTCCTCGTCGACCTCATCTACGGCTCCGGCAACGGCTTCACCGCCGTGGATGATGCGTGGTTCGAGCACGCGGTGCCGGCCCAGGTGCTGGGCTGTCCGTGCCGTGTCCCGCCCGCGGAGGAGATCTTCTGGAGCAAGGCCTTCGTCCTCGAGCGCGAGCGCTTCGACGGCCATGAGCTCACCCACCTGCTGCTCAAGGCGGGGCCCACGTTCGACTGGCAGCGCCTGCTGCGCCGCTTCGACCGGTACTGGGAAGTGCTGCTCTCGCACCTGCTCTTCTTCCGCTTCGCCTACCCGTCCGACCGCGCCACCGTGCCGGAGTGGTTGATGCGCGAACTGCTCTCGCGCGCGAACGGCTCCGTGGACGCCGGCAACTGGCAGGAGCGCATCTGCCGGGGGCGCATCCTGTCCAAGGTCAGCTACCAGGTGGACGTGGACGAGTGGGGCTTCCAGGACGGGCACAGCTGGGACAGGGAGGAGCGCCAGCGCGAGGCGGACTCCGTCGCGAGCGGCGAGGCGCCGGGCCTGCACGGGCCCCACTGAGCGCCCTCACTCGGGGGGCTCCACGTCCCACCGTGCGAGCCCCCGAGTCGTGGGCCCATGTGCCTTCCGGGCTCACGGCCCTACCTTGCTTCCAGTGTCCCTTCGCGAACAAGGCAGGTGTCCCGTGGCCCGTTCCCCGTCAGGACCCCGACGCGCGCTCGGCCGCTTCGGCGCGGTGCTGCTGTCCCTCGGCGTCGTCGCGCCCGCGAGCGCGCAGCTCGCCACCTCCCAGCGCTCGGGGCCCATCCGCCTGCAGGTGGGCGACCAGTCCCTCGCCATCTCCCTGGGCAAGGAGCGCCTGAGCGGTGGCGGCTTCGACCTGCGCCGCACGGGTGCGTCCTTCCGTGGCCAGCTTCGCGGCGGCGACGTGGAGCTGGGCTGGCGACGGGGCCCCATCGTGGGGCGCGTGGGCGTGGAGGACACGCGCCTGGAGCTGTCGCGCTTCTCCTCCGAGCAGGGCATGCGCGTGGACGGTGAGCTGTCCAACTGGCCCACCTCGCTGGTCTTCTCGCCCGTGGGCATCTCCGGGGACGTGGGCGGGTGCAGCTACTCGCTGACGGTGGCGGGGGGCCGCTACACCGGGTGGCGCACCTGTCAGCCGGACCTGGAGGGCGAGCCGACCGCCGTCACGCTGAGCCTGCCGGAGACGGTGCTCGCGCTCGACACCGCGGAGCAGGCCGCGCTCCTGTCGCTGCTGCTCTCCGCGAAGGGCCTGCCACCCGCCCCGCCGCGCGAGGCGCCCGCGAACACCGGGCGCACGCTGGAGGGGCCTGGCCTGAACGAGACACCTCGGCGTTGAGGTGGGCCCGGTGCGGGCCGGTCGAGCCGCTCCGCGCGGAATCGTGCAATCCAGATGCATCCGTCATGGTGAGTCACGTGGCACTCGCGGGAGTCTCCGCGCGGCCCGTGCTTCAATCCCTGACTTCCGCTCGCGCACGTCGGCGCGTGGATGGGCATGCGGGCCCATCCCTGGCGGAAGAAGGAGTCCCACCATGAAGCTGTGCCTGGGTGTGTTGTCGGCCCTCGTCGTGTCCGGCCTCTTGGCCTGCGGTGGCACCGGAGCCGTGGAGCCGGAGGAGGATTCGCTGGGGCAGATTTCGAGCGCGGTCGTCTGTTCGACGACGTGTCCGAACGGCTCGACGGTGACGTGCGAGGGAACGACGTGCAACACCTATCCGGGGGAGTCCGTGGAGTGCGACGGGCTGCACAACATCTGCCTCCCCACGATTCCCAGCGTCTGCCTGTCGCCCAACAGCGCCTGCTCGTACCTGGCGGGACGCACCTGCTCACCGGTGGGCGGCACGCGCTCGTGCTGCATCAACCGCCGCGCGGGCAACTGCTACTGCATGCCAACGGGCCAGTGGGCGTGTAGCGCGTCCTGAGTCGTCGGCAGGTGGATGCGTCGAGCCCGCTCTCGGGCTCGACGCGAAAGAAAGACTTCAGGCGGTGGCGGTCGCGCCGAAGGACAGCTCCACGCCGTTGTCCTTCACGCGCATGCGCGGCTTGGACAACCAGTGGCAGTGCGCGCAGTAGCTGTTCGCGCCGGAGGGAGTGGCGCGCACGCTCACCGCTCCGCCGCAGAGCACGCAGCCGTCGGGAAGGACGAATTCGGCGAATCGCTCGCCGAGGTTGCTCTCGATTTCGGTCATGTCCCACAAGTAACGCAGGAATCGCGCGGCACAAGCAGACCGCACCAGGCCACCCGCATCCTCCTGGCCCTCCCCCCGCAAGGAGCAGGCGGACAGGCGAGCGCACCTGCATTCCTTACGGGCTCGGACGCGAGTGACGTCCTGACGACATCGCAACCCCCGGCTCCGACGTGGCGCGACTGGCACGTGGATTGATCTGCCCCGAGCCGGGAACACGAGAGGGGGAGGGCATGGGTGGTGTGGAGCGTGTGGATGTGCGCGAGGAGAAGAAGGGGTGGGGCGTCGAGGTCGTCACCTCGGACGGCGAGGTGAGGCGCTACCGGTACGCGAGCGAGGCGCAGGCGCGCTACTTCGCGGCCATCTTCGAGCTCGGCCCCCGGGTGTGGCCGCCCGTGCGACGGGGGAAGGCCCGGAAGGCCGCCTGAGGAACCCTCGTGCCCGGGCGTGGGGAGCCGGGCACCGTGGCTTCCCACTACCCTTGGGGCCGGGTTTCGGAGAGGCTTGTGCCATGAGCGACGCGAGCAAGAACTTCCTCCACCGCCCGAACCGGGAGCACATCACCCAGGAGCCGGACCCCGCGGGCCGCTGGAGCACGCAGTTTCCGGACATGATTGGCTACCGCAGCCAGGGTGGCGGCAAGGTGCCGGCGGACTTCGGCTGGAACACCAGCCCCAAGCAGTGGCAGGAGGAGCTGACGCCGCAGACGCTGGCGGAGCGCTTCAACGAGCTGCGCGTGCTGCCGCCGAAGCCCGAGGCGCCCGCGCTGCCCGCCGACACGCAGCCGAAGTAGTCAGCTGAAGGGCAGGGCCGCCAGGCGCTCGCGGAAGCGCTCGAGCAGGCCCCATGAGCCCGCCTCGTCCAGCCCCTCGGCGGCCTCCTGACGCGCCTTGCGCAGGAAGCCGTCGAAGGGCGTCGAGCGGCCGTAGAGCGCCGCCGCCGTGTCCACCGCGTCCGCCAGCACGCGCGCCGCGCCCTGCGAGCCGAGCGTCAGGTGCATCTCCGCCTGCTCCAGCTTCGCCCCGCACGACGCCCACAGCTCGCGGTCATGCACGGTGAGCCACGTGCGCGTTACCTCGTCCATCGCCTCGTCGAGGAAGCCGAGGAACGGTTCGACCAGCTCCGGCAGCGCCTCCGCGGAAAGCTCGCTCCTGCCCGCGGCCTCCTGGATGCGCGCGCGCAGCGTCAGCACGTGCTGCTTCTGCGGCGTGCGCAGCGCCACCGAGGCGGGCAGGGTGATGAAGGCGGACAGGCTCTCGGCCGCCTGCCTCGCCAAGGTGGGCCGTGACGGCGCCTCCGCCTTGGCCGCGCGCTCCAGTCTCCCCTGCAGCGAGCGGCGCAGGTCCGCCGCCGCCGCGCGCAGGGCCGCGCGGGCGCCCACCTGGTGCACGTAGCCGGGCACCACGTCCTCGCGCCGCACGTCCTCGAAGGCCGCGGCCGTCAGGTAGACGAGGTCGCCGATGCGCACGCGGAAGTCCGCGCGGAAGGCCTGCAGCTTCGCCATCAGCGTCCACTGGTCGCTGACCACCTCGGGCCGTCGCATCTGCTGGCCCAGCTCCGACACGCGCTTGGACAGCCGCTCCGCGATGGCGTGCAGCACCGTCTCCACCTCCTGCGCCAGCCGCTCGTCGGAGCTGGCCGGGGGAGGTGCCCAGCCGCCGTCCGAGGCGCCTCGCGTGGGCGGCGGGGGGAACTCGTGGTGGATGGCGGTGACGAGCTGGTTGACGCCCACCAGCGTGTCGCCGATGGCGGGCGCCATCGTCTCCCACAGGGCCAGGTCCGCGCCGCCCTCGGGCTCCACCGTGGTGGGCTCGTACTTCGCGATGCTCAGGTGTCCCAGCCGGTCGATGGCCACCGCCGCCGCGCGGTGCACGCGCTCCAGCCGGTCCGCCAGGTGTCGGTCCGTGAGCGAATGCAGCAGCGCCTCCAGGCGGGAGGGCAGGGCATCCTGGGGAACACGGGGCGCGCGGGGCTTGGGGGGCGACACAGGCATGGAGCGCTCGACGCTACCGCATGGGTGCCGTGTACGCGAAAACGGACGCTGGGAACGGTTTGGGGGTTTCCCGGCGTACAGTAGGGACTCGGGGAGGATGCATGACAGAGCGGTTGCGACGCCGTCCATGGCTGACGGGGGGCCTGGTGGCGTTCCTGCTGGTGGGCCTGTGGGCCTTCACGGCGTGGGACGTGTGCGTGTCCACGTGGATGCTGCGAGGCGTGAAGCTCGCGCGCTGTCCGGTGGGGACGCTGCGTCAGACGGTGAGCCTGGGTGCGCAGGGACTCGGTCGGAACCTCCCTGGCGAGGTCTTCGCGTGGGCGGACGCGCACGGCATCGACTCGCGGGGCGAGCGGATGACGGCGCGGGTGCGGCGCGGCTCGGTGTCGCTGTTCCTGGTGGATGCCGAGGGCAAAGAGACGCCGCTGACGCCCGAGAAGGACGGCCCCTGGAAGCGCGACGGCGGCGAGGTGTCGCGGGCCACGGTGAAGCTGCCCGACGTGCCGGATGGTGACTACCGGCTGAGCGCCCGGCTCTCCACGCCATTGGGCGAGGACACGGTGGAGATACCGCTGCCGCTCTATGCGCCCGCGGTGGCGCACGTGCTGACGGACCGGCCGCTGTACGAGCCCGGCAACGAGGTGCGCTTCCGCGCGGTGGCGCTGCGCGCGAAGGACCTGGCGCCGCTGGATGGGCGGCCCGGGACGTGGTTCTTGAAGGACCCCTCGGGTGAGGTGGTGCTCGAGGAGCGTGCCCCCGCGGGGCCGTGGGGCGTCGTCGCGGGAGACTTCCCGCTGGACCGGGGCGCGCCCACGGGAGCGTGGACGGTGGAGTGGGCGAGCGGCGAGACGGTGGCCCGCGCGCAGTTCACGGTGAAGCCGTTCACCCTGCCGCGCTTCCGCGTGGAGGCGCAGAGCCCCCGCCCCTACTGGCGCGCGGGCGACGTGCCCCAGGTGGAGGGACAGGTGGTGTACGCGTCCGGCGCGCCGG
Source organism: Myxococcus sp. MISCRS1 (assembly GCF_026626605.1). Lineage (NCBI taxonomy): Bacteria > Pseudomonadati > Myxococcota > Myxococcia > Myxococcales > Myxococcaceae > Myxococcus > Myxococcus sp. MISCRS1. The sequence continues at coordinate 4,310,499 of NZ_JAPNKB010000001.1, read as the reverse complement.
TGGCGGACGCGGAGGTGGAGCTGTCGTGGGACGTCTCGGGCGCGTGGCCGCCGCCCCCCGAGTGGGGCACGGGCGGGCTGCCAGGCCAGGCGCGTACGGACAAGGCGGGCCGCTTCCAGGTGACGCTGCCGCGCGTGCCGGAGGACCTGCGGGGCCAGGCGCGGCTGTCCGCGAGCGTGGTGGCCAAGGACGCGGCGGGGGACCGCGTCGCGAGCGGCGTGTCGTTGCTGCTGTCCGAGGACGCGCTCGCGGTGTCGTCGGTGACGGAGCTGGAGGACGGGCTGGTGGAGGGCTTCAGCAACCGCGTGTACCTGCGCGCCACCACGCCGGACGGGCGGGTGCTGCCGGGCGCGGAGCTGACGGTGACGCGCGCGTGGGACCCCCAGGACGAGGGCGTCCGGGGCGTGACGGACGAGGACGGCGTGGCCGCGTTCCAGCTGGACCCGGGCCCGCCCGTCAACGTGGTGGTGCCGCCGATGCCGGTGCGCCGCCCGCCGCCGGCGCCGTCGGTGACGCTGACGGAGGTGCGCAGCCTCCTGGAGGAGGACGGCGAGGAGTCGCTCCAGGACCGCGTCGCGGTGGAGGCCTGGCTGCCCGCGCTCCTCCCGTGCGCGCGCTTCGTGCTGCCGGAGGACCCGGTGCGCGAGGTGCCGCTGGCCGTGCGCGTGGGCATGGGCGGCGCGGTGGTGGACGTGGTGGGCGCGAACGACGCGCTGTCCCGGTGTCTGGCCCAGGCGGTGCGCACGCGTGCGCTGCCGGCGGGGCGTGAGCGGATGCTGGCCCTGAGCCTCGAGGTGCAGGACCCGGGGCTGCCGTGGGTGGAGCTGGCGGTGCATCCGGCCTTCGGCACCGCGACGGCGTTGATGGACTCGCTGGGCACGGCGGCCCGGGATGCGCGCGCCTGTGTGTCCCCGACGCAGTCCACGAGCAGCCCCTTCCCGATGTCGCTCACCTGGAGGTTGGGCGCGAAGGGCGCGCTGACGACGTCCTGGTCCTCGCGGCCGTGGGTGAAGAGCGAGCTGGGGGCGTCCACGGTGGCGTGCATCCAGGAGCGCTTCTCGCGGCTGAAGGCCTCCGCGTCCGCCTTCGGCTCCGGTGAGGACGCGGGGCTGGAGGCGATGGGCATCGCCGAGCTCACCGTCCACCCCGCCGGAGGTGAGGGGGAGGACGACGGCGAGGGACAGGCCACCACCTTCCTGGGCTACGAGCTGAAGGTGGTCGCGACGGTGGAGGGCAAGCCGGTGGGTGACACGAAGTGGCTGCTGCGCCCCGCGCGCCTGCCGCCCTTCCGCCTGCGCGCGACGCCGGTGCTGGCGCGCGGTGGCGACGAGGTGCGCATCGACCTGATGCGCGGTCCGTCCTTCCAGGGGAAGCTGCCCGAGGAGCTGCGGCTCCAGGCCGGCAAGCAGACGCTGGTGACGAAGCTGGAGAAGGGCGCCACCTCGGCGCGCTTCCGGCTGCCGGACGACTTCGAGGGCTGGGCGGAGGCCGAGTGGGCGGGGACGCGGGCGCGGGTGTACGTGGCGCCGCGCGCGCGGCTGTCCGTGGAGGTGTCGCCGGAGAAGCCGGCGTACGCGCCCGGGGACCTGGCGCGGCTGCTCGTGCGCACGCGGGTGGATGGCAAGGACGGCCCGGCGGCGGTGGGCCTGGTCGGCGTGGACGAGACGCTGGGGCAGCTGGTCCCGCTGCCGGGGGGCGACGCGCTGGCGAGCCTGCGTCCCGCGCCGGCGGTGTCCTCGCCCGCCTTCGGGGTGCTGGATGGTATCGCGCTGGCGCAGGGCCGCATCCGCGGCTCCAACGCGGCCGCCGCGGCGCTGCTGCGGGTCAGCTCGGTGCCCACGCTGGTGGACACGGAGTCGCGGGTGCGGGGCCTCAAGGTGATCGAGTTCGACCCGGACGTGGAGCTGACCGAGCCCTTCTACACGGTGCTCGGGGAGCTGCACGCGCGGGTGCGTGAGTGGGAGGAGAAGGCGCCCGAGGGCGAGACGCTGGCGCCCGAGGGCCTGGCGAAGCTGTGGGCCCAGGCGCTGTCGGCGTGCGAGGCGCGCGGGGAGAAGGTGACGGATGCGTATGGCCAGCGGCTGCGGTTGTCGCGGCTGCCCCAGGCGCTGCTGGAGCTGACGGACCCGCGCGCGGTGGTGTCGCGCGGGACGCGGCTGCCGGAGGACGTGGAGAACTGGAACGCGTGGGTTGCCCGGGAGGCGCCATGAAGCGCACGGTCATCGTCGGAGTGGTGTGCTTCATCGCGGGCGTGGTGGCGGTGTTCGGGGCGCTCTTCGCCGCGCGGCCGCTGATGGGCATGTCGGCGGACGCGCTGAGCGGCTCGGCCGAGCCGGAGATGATGGTGAGGCTTCAGTCGCCGATGAAGGCCCAGGCCGCCCCGGCGCCCATGGAGGCGTTGGCCGAGCCGGTGATGGAGGAGGTGGAGGGCGGTGCCCCGGGCGCCGTGGCCGTCGGCGGCCTGGACGATGCCTTCGGCGCGAAGAAGAAGGGCGCCTCGCGAGGGGGCCCGATGAAGGACGAGGCCTCGCCCCAGGCCGAGGGCGCGCCGAGCCGCGCGTGGTTCCCCGAGACGTTCCTCTTCGAGCCGCTGGTGGTGACGGACGACTCCGGCGCCGCGACGCTGCCGGTGCGCGTGCCGGACCGGCTCACCCGCTGGCGGGTGCTGGCGCTGGCGCACTCTCGCTCGGGCGCGCAGGCCGGCGCGGTGACGAGCTTCGCGGGCACGCTGCCCACGTACGTGGACCCGGTGGTGCCGGCCTTCCTGCGCGCGGGGGACAGCGCGCGGGTGCCGGTGCAGGTGGTGAACACCACGGAGTCCGCCGTGGAGGCGCCGCTGAAGGTGGCCGCGACGGGCGCGGTGGTGGAGGGCGGCCTTCGCACCGTGCGCGTGCCGGCCCGGGGCAGCGTGGTGGAGTACGTGACGGTGCGCGTCTCGGGCCCCGGGCCCGTCGCGGTGCGCGCGTCGCTGGGGGACGCGGACAGCGTCGAGCGGCCCCTGGATGTCTGGCCCACGGGGCGGCCGGTGGTGCAGACGCGCAGCGGCACGCTGGCCACGCCGCGCACCCTGTCGCTCACCGGCCCCTCGGACGCGCAGGAGGGCAGTGAGCGCGTGCGGCTGCAGGTGTACCCGGGCGGCCTCGGCGTGCTGCGCTCGGAGCTGTCGTCGGCGGGCGCGCGCGAGAGCGTGGAGGACGTGGCGCACGCGCTGCTGCTCGCGGGCAAGGCGCCCGAGCTGCTCACGGCGCTGGGCGAGCCCGACGCGGCGAAGGTGGTGCGCTCCGCGCTCTCGCCGAGCCAGGGCCGGGTGGCGATGCCTCCGGAGTCCTCGGGAGGGCTGGTGGACGCGGAGTCGATTCGTGTCCTGGTGGCGCGGGCCACGCAGCGCGCGCTCAGGATGTCGCGCACGCCGGACGTGGCGACGGGGACGCTGCTGGTGGAGGGCGCGCTCGCGCATCCGGACAACCCGGTGCTGGCGCGGCTGGGCGAGCGGCTCGCGGGCTGGGTGGCGCAGGCGCAGCGGCCGGACGGCACGTGCCAGGGCGGTGATGGCTGGACGCTGCAGCGGCTGCTGGTGGCCACGGCGGACTGCGCTCGCGCGGTGGTGGCGGCGTCGGGGAGCCCCGCGGGACAGCGGCGCGCCTCGCGCTTCACGGCGCTGGCGGAGGGCGCGCTGGAGCGCAACCGGGCGCACGTGAAGGACGGCTACACGGCGGCGGCGCTGCTGTCGAGCGGCGTCGTGAAGGGCTCGCTGCGGGAGGCCCTGCGGGCGCAGGTGCGCGACGCGCTGAAGAAGCGCGAGGACGGCGCCGTGTACCTGCCGGTGGAGTCCGGCGTGGTGGCGGCCAACGGCCAGTCCCCCACCGAGGCGGAGGCCACGGCGCTCGCGGTGCTGGGCCTGGAAGGAGACCCCCAGGCGCCCCTGGCGGACCTGGGCGCGTCGCTGCTGTCCGGCTACGCGCCGTCGACGGGCTGGGGCAGCGGCCGCGCGAACCGGCTGGCGCTGCGGGCCGTGGTGGCGCTCTTCAAGGAGCCGCTGCCCGCGCGGGTGAGGGTGGTGCTGGAGCGCGACGGCCAGGCGGTGACGGAGGGCACCTACGACGCGAAGGCGCTGCGCGAGGTGCTGGTGATGGAGGCCCCGGCGACGGGCTCGGCCGGAGCGCACGCGTGGACGGTGCGCGCGGAGCCGGCGGTGCCGGGGCTGGGCTTCGCGCTGGCGCTGTCCGCCGCGGTGCCGTGGGCGAAGGAGGACGCGCGAGGGCTGGAGCTGGCGGTGGTCTCGTCCCAGGAGGCGAAGGTGGGCCAGCCGGTGGAGGTGACGGTGCAGGCGACCACGCCCTCGGGGCTCGCGCTGGAGCTGCGGCACGGCCTGCCGGCGGGGGCACAGGTGGACGCGGCGAGCCTGGATGCCCTGGTGGCCTCTGGCAGCGTGTCCTCGTGGACGTCCGAGGACGGCGCGGTGACGTTGAAGCTGCCGCCGCGCGGTCCGGGGGCACCCTTCCAGGCGCGCTTCCGTGTCATCCCCACGCTGGGGGGCACGCTCCAGACGGGCGCGTCGTCGCTGCGCGTGGAGGCTCGGCCGGACCTGGTCTCCTACGTACCTCCCGCCACCTGGGCGGTGCGCTGAGACCGGTGTCCGCGTGGACTCCCGGCCCCGGGCCCCAGGGGCTGGGGCTGGGGGGTGGGGTGTCCTGCCAGCCGGTGGGGCCCTGCACGTCAGGGCATGCGGGCTGCTTCCACTGGGAATCCCGTCGCGCCGTGCGGAGAATACGGAAGCGTCACGGCGGCGGCGGCGGGCCGGGGCAGGCCTCGTCAGCGGTTCTTCACGGGTGGCACCATGGAGCTCGACGGCGCGGAGAGAGACGAGTTGCTGCTGGCGCTGCTGGGGGCCTTCCCCTCGGTGGAGGAGCTGCGTCGGGTGGTGGCCAATGTCTGTCACCGGGACTTGGAGTTGCTCGTGCCCAGGGGAGGCCCGAGGGAGCGGGCGTCGGGGCTCATCCTCCGCGCGGAGTCGGAGGGGTGGACGCGCGAGCTGGTGACGGGCATGCACGGCGCCCAGCCGCGCCATCCCCGCCTGAATCGCTTCATGCAGGGCTACCTCGCGTCGGTGCAGCGCAGCGTCCCGCGTCGCAGCCTGGAGCGCATCGTCGGCCCGACGTGGGAGCAGGGCGCCGCGGACGGGTGGCGCAAGCGCCTGTCCGCCATCGAGCGGCGCGTGTGTCGGGTGGAGCCCGTGGTGGGGGCCTCGCTGGGCACGGGCTTCCTGGTGTCGCGCGACGTGGTGCTCACCAACTTCCATGTCATCGAGAACCGGCTGTTGGAGTCCTTGCGCGTGCGCTTCGACCACAAGGTGCTGCCGGACCGGACGCTCCTGCAGCCGGGCAGGCAGTACGTGGTGAAGCGCTGCATCGCGCGCAGTCCGTACAGCCCCGCGGACCTGATGCACCCGCGCCCGAGGGAGGCGATGGTGAGCGAGCTCGACTACGCCTTCCTCCAGGTGGAGGGCTCGCCCGGTGACGAGCAGGTGGAGGACGCGCCGCGGGGCTGGTTGGAGTTGCCCGAGGAGCCGACGCCCATCATCCCTGGCCAGCTGGCGCTCATCGTCCAGCACCCGGAGGGGCAGCCGATGAGCGTGGCGCTGGACGAGTTCCTGGGCGTCAACGCCTCGCGCACGCGGGTGTCCTATCGGACGTCCACGAGCCCGGGCTCCTCGGGGGCGCCTTGCTTCACGCAGGAGCTGCGGCTCGTCGCGCTGCATCACAGCGGCGGGCCGCGCATGCCGTCCGCTACTGGTCACAACGAGGGCATCCCCACGGACACCATCCGCCGCGGGCTGTCGCCGGAGGTGAAGGCGCTGCTCGGCTGGACGTGAGGGCGGGTGTGAACTGGAGGCGGGGGGCGCGCCTGCTATCGTCGGTGGATGTTCGTCCTCGATGCCCGCTTCCTCCGTGGTCGGGGCTTCTGCGTCCTGGCCCTGCTCGTGTTGCTCGTCGCGCCGTGGCGTGGCGCGAGCGCCCAGTCGCGGCTGCGCGTGGCCGGCGCCACGGCCAGCAACGAGGTGAAGCTGCGCACGACGTCGGAGGACTTCCGCGCGGTGCTGCGCGTGGACCTGCTGTCGCCGCCCTCCACGGACGCGGGCGTGCAGGACGGGCTGCCCGGCGGCGTGACGGTGCTGGTGGACCCGCTGCAGGCGAGCGACGGCTCGCAGGTGGCGCTGACGGCGGTGGTGCGCGAGCCGGCCTCGGCTGACGCGGGCGTGGCGCCGTTGTCCCCGCGCTCGCCGCTGCACGTGGAGGTGTCCGGGAAGCTGCCGGCGGCGGGGGACTACACGGGGCAGGTGGTGTTGGTGCACGAGGGTGGGCGCGAGACGACGTCGCTCATCGTCACGCGGGTGCAGGCGGTGCCGGCGGTGCAGTTCGTGGCGACGTCGCCCGCGGTGGCGGCGCCGGGGTGGGGCTTCGGCGCGGTGGACGCGACGGTGCGCCTGCCGTTCAAGGAGACGGCGGGGGTGACGGGGAAGGTGTCGGTGCCGAGGCTGCTCCAGCTCTCGCACAAGGCGCCGGACCTGGGGGCCACGCTGGTGCAGCCGCGCTTCGGTGGCGCGGACTTCTGGTTGGAGGGTGGAGGCAAGGACGGGGCGGACTTGGACCTGGCCACGGTGGAGGGCGTCACGGTGGCGGCGAATGGCAGCGGCACGCTGCTGATGCGGTTGAGGGGGCTGGACGGGCCGGGCGAGTACACGGGCACGGTGCGCATGGCGGTGCCGCAGGGCGTGGCGGTGGAGCAGCCGTTCACGGTGTGGGTGAGGACGCCGTGGCTGTGGGGCGCGCTGCTCATCGCGGCGGGCGCGGTGTCGTCGTATGGCGTGCGGCTGTACACGCAGAGCATCCGGCCGAGGGCGCAGCAGCTCCAGCGGGCGCGCGTGCTGCGGCGGAGGATGAGTGTGTTGTTGGAGGGCCAGGAGGAGGACGCGCGCAAGGTGGGGCTGGAGGTGCGCGGGCGCATCGACGCGCTCATCTCGCGCATCCGCTCGCCGGTGAGGGGTGGTCGGGTGGCGGACGGGGAGCTTGCGCGAGTGGAGTCCGAGCTGCGGCTGTACGAGGCGTGGCGCGGCTGTTCGCGCGAGCTGCGGGCGCTTCCGCCGGAGATGCGCCCCGAGTCGGCGAGCGCGGCGCTGGAGGAGGCGGAGACGTCGCTGCGGCTGGGCACGGTGCCGGCGGAGCGGCTGGAGGAGCAGCTCAAGGTGCTGCGCGGGCAGAACGTGCAGGAGCTGGCGCGGGCGGGGCTGAAGGCGAAGCTGGAGGAGTTGGAGGCGCAGGCGCGAGCGCTGGCGCAGAAGCTGGGGGAGGACAGCCTGGGGTTCCGGCTGACGTATGAGCTGTTGCCGTTGCTGCAGGACGTGAGGGCGCGTCTGGGGCAGGGGGACGTGGCGACGGCGCGGCAGCAGTTCGAGATGGCGCGTCGCTCGTACTTCGATGTGCTGTGCGCGGAGCTGTCCCAGGCAGTGGCGTCGCCGCGCAATCCCCGGGGCTTCTCGTTGGAGGAGTGGCGGGAGCTGACGTCGGACGTGAAGGAGCGGCTGAAGCAGGCGCGAGCGCGCGCGGACGTGAACGTGGACGAGGGCTTCCGGCTGTACCAGGGGGCGTACGCGCACTACGTGCGGCGGTTGTTGTTGGAGCTTCGCGGCGCGGTGGAGGAGGCGCGGAGCGCGGCCACGGAGGCGCAGAAGACGGACCTGGACGCGGCGGAGGCGAAGCTGCGCGAGGCGATGTTGGCGCTGGCGGCGGAGTCGCCGCACGAGGCCTCGGCGAGGTATCGCGAGGCGCGGGATGCGCTCCACCGCGCGCAGACGGGGCAGGTGCGTGTGCGGATTGCCGGGTTGCGCGCGGAGGTGTCGCGCAAGCGGGGGGAGGCGGAGGGCGAGGGGCAGTTGCATGAGCTGGGGCACATCAACGCGTTGCTGAACGAGGCGGAGCTGGCGCTGACGCCCGAGACGTTGCAGGACGCGGAGTACAAGGCGGACAAGGCGCAGCTGGCGTTGGAGAGGTATCCGAGCTCCCAGGGGGTCGGGATGGGGCGACCGGGGACTCCGCTGTCGTTCGTGGAGCGGGGCTCGACGGCGTCGGTGCCGGAGGTGCCCTCGGCGAGCGCGCCCACGGGAGGCAGCCTGCCCGCGTTGCCGGAGGCGCCCGTGGGGGCGGAGGACGCGGGTGGGGCGCTGGGGGAGCTGGAGGGAATGCCGTTGCCGGCGGCGCGCCATCTGTGGCTGGTGGAGCTGGCGATGTTGGTGTTGCTGACGGGCGTGGCGGTGGTGCTGGGGCTTCAGTTGCTCAACGTCTTCTCACCGACGTGGGGAGGCTTTGGCGCGGGGATGACGGCGTTCCTGTGGGGCTTTGGCTTGCATCAGGTGGGCAACGCCAGCTTCGAGGGACTGGCGGGCCTGTTGACCCGCGTGGACCGACGGGGCGGCGCGAGCGCGGGTGGGGACTCCTGAGATGCTGCAATGGTGAGTATGCGGGCGTCTCTGTATCTGCGTCATGACGTGTATGAGCGCATGGGTGACGGGGATGTGATTGTCTACCGCTGCCTGGAGTTGATTCCGGGTGGCGGGTTCGTGGTGCAGAGCGCGGACAGGATGCGAGGAGGGGACGGTCATGAGCGGCAGTTTCTCGAGCTCATGAGTGAGAGCGCGCCCGAGGAGCGGTCGGAGCCGTGCGCCAGTCTTGTCGAGGCGATTGCGAAGTTCAGGGCAGGGTTTGGTATTTGACTGGGTATTGTGAACCATAGGGACGGCGGCGCGTGTCGGGGGCGGCGACGGACCGCTTCCACCCTGCGCTGAACGCGGCGGGGGTGCCGCATCACTGCGAGATGTATGGCCGGCCGTTGCCGGGACAGAAGCCGTTCGGTTGTGACGGGGGCCACAACTTCAGTTGCTGGAACTACGCGTTCTACGACGTGCTGCCACGGATGCTGGCGGTGCTCGACGGGCCGTGAGTCGACGGCGGTCCTGGAGCGAGGTCAGACCTCTTCGAACTCGGCGCCCGTGACGTTCGCTCGCTCCAGGGCCGTTTTGATGTCCTCGGAGACAATGAGGGCAACACAGGAATCGTCAGTCGGCCCCTCGGATGGGCGGCGCGCCCCGACGTGAACTCCCGGAGGTCTTCCAACTCGTGCCCGCGCTCATCCAACGGGGTCCCCAGGTACCAGTTCCCTGCCTGCACGGCTTCGTTGAGCCTGAAGTATCGATGGGGAGTCGGCATGGAGGAGGTCTTCCTGGCGTCCTCATTCCAGCAGGTCCCCGAAGGACCTGCCACCCGCTCTCTGTCTCTACCCCTCGGGTGGTATGGCTGGTGATGAGGCTCCGCTCGATGCTGGCGTGACTCATTGCTGGAAGGGGGCCCCTGTATGACCGGGTGGTGTCTGCTGCTCCTGGCGGTGGCGTTCGCGGAGTTCATCGCGCTCTCCGTCCTCGTCGGGCTGAAGAAGGATGCGGAGGCGACACTTCGTTCGGTGAAGGATGAGGGTGAGCGGCAGCTCTCCGCCCTGCGTGAGCGCAATCGCGTGCTCGAGAAGTACCAGGCCATCATCGACGTGGAAGCCCACGTGGCGACGCTGCGAGACGAAGCCGAGAAGAGCGCCGCCGAGGTCCTGGCCAGCGCTTCAACGGAAGCCGCTTCCCTGCGAAGCCGTGCCGATGTGGACGCGGCGGAGATTCGCAAGCGTGCCGAAGGCTCCCTCGCGGATGCGAGCCGCGAGGCCAGCCGGCTCATCGAGTCCGCGAACAAGCGCGCACAGGAGATCGCTGGCGAGGCCTTCACGGCCATCCAGAAATCGAAGCAGCTGGAACAGACCGCCACGGCGATGCGCAACATCATCGAGGGATACGGAGACCGCTACCTCGAACCCACCCAGGGCGTGCTCGACGAACTGGCAGAGCAGTTCGGCTTCACCGACGCCGGTGCCAGGCTCAAGGCCTCCCGCGAGAAGATGCGCTCGATGATTCGCACGGGCAAGGCGGCCACCTGCAACTACGCGGAGGCCCACCGCCGCGCCACCGCCATCGAGTTCGTCCTCGACGCCTTCAATGGCAAGGTGGACTCCATCCTCGCGGACGTCCGCCACGACAACCACGGCACGCTCTCACAGAAGGTGCGCGACGCCTTCAGCGTCGTGAACCACAACGGGCAGGCCTTCCGGGAGGCACGAATCCAGCTGGACTACCTGAACGTACGCCTCGATGAGCTCAAGTGGGCCGTGGTGGTCAACGAGCTGAAGCTGAAGGAGCGCGAGGAGCAGCGGCTCATCAAGGAGCGCATCCGCGAGGAGGAGAAGGCCCAGCGGGAATTCGAGCGCGCCCAGCGGGAGGCCGAGAAGGAAGAAGACGTCCTTCGCAAGGCGATGGAGAAGGCCCGGAGCGAGTTCGAGAAGGCGGGGGACGCGCAGAAGGCCAGATACGAGGAGAAGCTCGCCGAGCTCGCCCTGAAGCTCCAGGAGGCGGAGGAGAAGAACAAGCGAGCCCTCTCCATGGCCCAGCAGACGAAGACAGGCCATGTCTACGTCATCTCCAACATCGGCTCCTTCGGCGAGGACGTCTTCAAGGTCGGGCTCACCCGCCGGCTGGAGCCGCTGGACCGCATCCGGGAGCTGGGGGATGCGAGCGTGCCCTTCGAGTTCGACGTGCACGCCCTCATCCACAGCGAGGACGCCCCCTCCCTCGAGCGCGAGCTGCACAAGCGCTTCGTCCGGGCCCAGGTCAACAAGGTCAATCCCCGCAAGGAGTTCTTCCGGGTCGCGCTCCGTGACATCCGACAGGTCGTCGACGAGATGGGCCTGCAGACCCAGTGGACGATGACCTCCGAGGCCCGGGAGTACCGGGAGACGCAGGCCGTCGAGCGCTCCATGCAGAGCCAGTCCTTCGAGGAGAGCACCTGGCTCAAGAAGCAGCTCGAGGCGCAGGACGCGATGCGCCTCGAAGCCACCCGTGGCGCCGAGCTCGCGGGATGACGCTCCCGCGCCCCGCCTACGGCGCCGGCAGCGGCTGCCAGTTCGGGTCCGGCCAGACGAACGGATTGCCCCCCTGGCCCGGATTCGCGTTGCCGAAGTACCGCTGGCAGCCCGCGGTGTTCCCCGGCTCCCCCCGAGACTCCCAGAAGCCCGGACATACCTCCGCCGGGATGCGCGTGCGGCAGTCCGCCATCGTCCGCTCGCCCGCGCTCGGCTGCGCGTAGTACGCGCTCACGAAGTTCCACGCGATGCGCTGGAGCGCCTGCACCGTGGCCGCGTTCGCACCCGCGGGCCCCGCGGCCCCCTCGGGCGAGGACCGGAACACGGAGGCATGGTGGACCGCGGCCATGAAGTACGCGCCCAGGTTCGTCAGGTGGACGTTGTCGCTGAAGAGCACGTTGAGCCGCTGCGACGTCGTCCCCGTGATGCCCGGCACCTCGCCCGCGATGACCCGCTCCACCAGGTCCACCAGCGCCGCGCCACCCGGAAGCGCACGCACGCGGTCCGCCCGCCCCTCGGCCTGCAGCGTGAGGTTCACCTTCGAAGACACACACTCCCACGCGACCCGCGCGTTCTTCTCATAGGCAATCCACCGCGAGGGGTTGGCTTTATCGATGTCCAACCACGTGTGATAGAAATACGTGACGGCCCGCGGGTTGCCGGCAATCAACCGGTCATGGAAGTGCCGCAGATAGCCGATGGTGTTCTCCCACTCGATGGTGCCCAGCAGGTCGTGCCGCTCGGTGATGAGCAGGGTGTCGTACTTCTCGCCCGTGCCCAGCGTCCGGGGGGACAAGAGCTCCTGCACCACGTCCATGCCGGAGCCCTCGCGGTTCTTCCCGCTGCGATACCCCTCCCAGCCCCCGTTGCCCCAGGTCCGCACCCGGATGGGTGAACCAATCACATTCTGCTGGTTCCACTTGGAGTCCTTGCCCTTGCTCGCGGCGATGTCCGCGAAGTGGTCGGGCATGGGGTTGTCGAGCAGGCTGTGTCCGGAGAAGAAGACCCGGGCGCTCGTGATGGGCGCGGAGTCGGGCCCGCCCGCGTCCGGAACCCCCGCATCCGGAGTCCCCGAGTCTGGAGCACCAGCATCACCCGGACCGGCATCAGGCCCGCCCCCGTCCGGTGGCTGTGTGCCCGAATCCACGACATCGGGCGGGTCCTTCATGATGTTGGCCTCGCCACAGGCCAGTCCGAGGGAGCAGAGCAACAGGGCGCACAGGCCCCGACGTGATGCATTCATGGTCCAGGCCTCATCTCGTGAACGTGAACGCTCTATCGCGGGCCTGAAGAGGAAGTCAGTACGTCAGCCGGCCTGCGATTTCGCACGGGACAGAGGTCTTCAGCCGGACTGTGATGCCCCAGGCCGCGGACGCCTTGCAATACCCCGAGTATGGGTTCGTAATGTCTGACGTCCGCACGGATGCGGACGGCACGGGAGACACGATGAAGAACCTGCGATGGCTGATGTGCGCGGTGGCGCTGTCTGTCGTTGGCTGTGGTGGCCCTGTCCCGGAGGAGGAGGCGCTCCCCGAGGACCTCTCCGAGGGCCAGGTGTCCCAGGCCGCGGTGACGTGCACGGAGACCTGGGGCACGTGCAACGTGGGACGGTGCGAGCTGGGAGCGCTCGACCGGTTCGCGATCCTCACCACGACCTGTTGTGACGCGAACGGCGCCTGTACCACCACGCGCAAGCGCATCTGCGGCTGCTAGCCACGGACGGCCTCCCGGTCCACCGCCGTCACGGTGGACCGGGGCCCGCGCGCCCTACCGCCGCCGGTCCTGGATGGTCTTGAACACGATGCGGTCCAAGAGGCCCGGGGTGAACAGCTTGAGGTACTGACCCACCTTGCCCTTGGTGGTCATCACCACCTCGCGCTCGCGCTGGTCCATGGCGCGCAGGATGATGGCCACGCAGGTGGCCACGTCCATGTTGTTGCCCTCGCTCTCGTCATGGGCGCTCACCTGGAGCGGCTTGCCGTCCTTGCCCAGCGCGTTGGCGCGCACGTTGGTGGACACGAAGCCGGGACACACCACCGTGACATCCACCCCCGTGCCCATCAGCTCCACGCGCAGCGAGTCGAAGAACCCGTGCATCGCGTGCTTACTCGCCGCGTAGCCCGTGCGCGTGGGCACGCCCGTCTTCCCCGTCAGGGACGAAATCGCCACCAACAACCCACGCCGCGCCTTCAGATAGGGCAGCGCCGCGTGCGTGCAGTACACCGCGCCCAGGTAGTTGATGCGCATCAGCCGCTCGAAGATGCCCAGGTCCGTGACGTCCTCGAACTTCGCGTCCATGGAGATGCCCGCGTTGTTGACGAGCACGTCCACGCCGCCGAAGGCCTCCACCGCCTTCTCCACCATCCGCCGGCACGCCTCCGGGTCCCCCACGTCCGTGGCCACCGCCACGGCCTTGCCCCCTGCCGCCTCGCACCGCTGCTTCACCCGCTGGAGCGCCTCCTCGCTCCTGGCCGCCAGCACCAGGTTCGCGCCCCGCGCCGCCAGCGCCACCGACAGCTCCTCGCCGATGCCCATGGAGGCACCCGTCACGACCACGCACTTGCCTTGCATGGCCCGCATTCTCACCTCGCAGGAACGGCCCGTCGAGGGGCGCCTGCCCTGGGGCCTACACCCACGCACAGGGGTTCAGATCCACCGTGAATCGACCGGGTGACACTTCCTGGCGCCCCCGGTGTTCCAGTCGCGCCAACGCATTTCACGAGGGGAAGGAACACCATGTCGTCCATCGCGGTCATCGCCCAGGCTCACGCGGAGAACCTCGGGTGGCTCAGCAGCAAGCTGCTCGGCTTCACGCTCACCTCCGCCGAGTGGGTGCTCTGGATCCTGGTGTGCCTGTCGGTGCTGTCCATCGGCATCATGCTGGAGCGCGCGGTGTACTTCGCCCGGTACCGGCTGGCGGACTCGGAGGCGCTGGCGGTGCGGCTGGCGCGCGGCGAGCACGAGGCGGTGCGCGTGGCCATCCAGGGCAAGCGCGGCATGGAGGCGGCCATCATCCGCGAGGGCCTGGCCTCCAGCGAGCAAGGCGCCGACACCGTGGAGCAGGTCATCGCCTCCACCATGGCCCGCGAGCGTCCCCAGTATGAGCGCTTCCTCTCCTTCCTGGGCACCCTGGGCAACAACGCGCCGTTCATCGGCCTGTTCGGCACGGTGCTCGGCATCATCAAGGCGTTCAACGACTTGGGCGCCAGCAACGTGAAGGGCGCGGCCATCCAGCAGACGGTGATGGGCGGCATCTCCGAGGCGCTCGTCGCCACGGCCGTGGGCCTGGCCGTCGCGATTCCCGCTGTCGTCGCCTTCAACATCTTCAACCGTCAGCTCAAGACGCTCACCAGTCGCGCCAACGCCCTGGGCCACGCCCTGGTCGGCAGCCTGCGCGCGGAGGCCCGCTAGCCATGGCCGGAGGCGCGCAGGAGAACGAAGAGGAAATCACGGGCATCAACGTCACGCCGCTGGTGGACGTGGTGCTGGTGCTGCTCATCATCTTCATGGTGACGGCGAACTTCATCGTCCGCGAGACGGTGGAGGTGGACCTGCCCCGCGCGGCCAACGGCGGCGAGACGGTGCAGGGCCTGGTCAACGTGGTGCTCGACAAGGAGGGCAAGCTCTACTTCGACGGCGCGCTCGTCACCGAGCCGGAGCTGTCCGCCAAGGTCGCGGAGGCGGTGGCCAAGGACAAGGACACGCGCGCCATCATCAGCGCCGACCAGACCATCGCGTACGGCCAGGTGATGCGCCTCATCGACACGGTGAAGGGCCAGGGCATCGCCAAGTTCGCCCTCAACATCGAGAAGGACGCCGCGCCCGCGCCGCGGGGCTGACGTGAAGGCCATGAGTACGAGCGCGCTCGACAGTGAGTTCGTGTTGCCCCGCCGGGGCGGCAACGGGTTGTTCGTGGGGTTCGTCGCGGGCTCGCTCGCGCTGCACGGGTTGGGGTTGGTGGTGCTGCACACCCGTCCTCCCGAGCGCGCCGCGCCGCAGCGGCCCGTGGAGTTGGTGATGGTGGAGGTGACGAAGCCGCCGCCTCCGCCGCCCGAGGTGAAGGAGGAGCCCAAGCCCGAGCCGCCCCCGCCGCCCAAGGTGCGCGTGAAGCCCCCGCCGGTGAAGGTGGCCCAGGCCCCCAGGCCCCTGCCGCCTCCGCCCACGGAGGCCCCGCCGCCGCCCAACGAGACGCCGCCGCCGAGCGCGAAGCCCGCGCCCCTGGTGGTGGGCATGTCCCTGTCCTCCACCACCAGCGCCGGAGGCTTCGCGGCCCCGGTGGGCAACACGCTCTACGGCCGCACCGCCGACAAGGCCAAGGCGCCGCAAGAGGTGAAGGCCTACAGCGCGCCGAAGTACACGCCCATCTACCAGGTGGACCGTGAGCCGCAGCTCGCCAGCGAGGTGAAGGTCCCCTATCCCGAGGAGGCGCGCCGGCTGGGCGTCGAGGGAACGGTGACGCTGTCCATCACCATCGACCCGGAGGGCCGCGTGGTGAATGCGCGCGTGCTCAACGGGCCGGGGCACGGACTGGAGGAGGCCGCGCGCAACGCCATCCTCCGCTTCCGCTTCCGTCCCGCCTTCAAGGGCGGCGAGGCCGTGTCCACGGAGATGAAGTACGCCTATACCTTCCTGCTCGACTGAACCCCCGCTCCCGCTGGGAGAGGGCCGGAGCGAGGAGATGCATCGGTGGGCCTCATCCACATCCACGGCCCGGAACTGCCCGCCGACTCCTCCAGCACACCCTCACTCCGTCCCTTTGCCGGCGGGAGCCCACACCCCGTCTCCACGTCCCCGCTCCTGAAAGACCTATGTCCTCGAATGTGAATGCCCGCGCCGCGCTCGCCGCCGCCTCCCTGTGGGTGGCGACTCCGGTGCTCGCCCAGGCGCCCACGCCTCCGGCCCCGGGCGCGCAAGCCGCGGCCCAGCCTCAAATCACCAGGCCGCCCGCGCTGGTGCAGCCCGTGGAGGCCGTGTATCCGCCGGAGGCGCTCGCGCAGGGCCTCACCGCCTCGGTGCGCCTCATCATCACCATCGCCGAGGACGGCAGCGTCTCCGACGTGCAGCCCACCGAGCCCGCGGGCCATGGCTTTGACGAGGCCGCGCTCGCCGCCGTGCGCCAGTTCCGCTTCTCGCCCGCCGAGGTCGACGGCGTGCCCGCGCCCGTGCAGGTCGAGTACGTCTACCACTTCACCCTCACCCCGAAGGCCCCCGCCGAGGGCGCCGCCACCGAGGAGCCCGAGCAGCCCAAGGCCGTCCTCACCGGTCAGCTCATCTCGCGCGGCAGCCGCTCGCGCGTGGCCGGCGCCACCGTGCGCTGTGGCGACGACGCGGACGCGGCGGAGGCCGTGTCGGACGCGGACGGCCGCTTTACCCTCGAGGTGCCCCCGGGGGAGTGCGCGGTGCGCGTCGTCGCCTCCGGCTACCAGCTCTACCAGACGAAGGAGACGCTGAAGGCGAACGAGACCACGGAGGTGAACTTCTACCTGGCCCCGGCCGGGAGCGCCTTCGAGACGGTGGTGCGCTCGGACCGCCCGAAGAAGGAGGTGGTCCGCCGCACGGTGACGCGCGAGGAGGCGCAGAAGACGCCGGGCACCTTCGGTGACCCCATCCGCGTCCTCCAGACGCTGCCCGGTGTCGCGCGCGCGCCGTTCATCTCGGGGGACCTGCTGGTGCGCGGCTCCAACCCGGGCCAGACGGCGACGCTGATGGACGGGGTGCGCATCCCCAACCTCTTCCACCTGCTCGGCGGCCCGTCGGTGGTGAACGCCGAGTTCATCGACTCGCTCGACTTCTTCCCGGGCGGCTACGGCAGCCAGTACGGCCGCGCGGTGGGCGGCGTGGTGGACGTGACGACGCGCAAGGGCGCGGCGGACACGGTGCACGGCTCGGTGAAGGTGGACCTGCTCGACGCGGGCTTCTTCCTCGAGGCGCCCATCACCGACGGCATCAGCGTGGCGGCGTCCGCCAGGCGCTCGTACATCGACACCATCCTCCCCGCGGTGCTGCCCAAGGACGAGGGCACCACGCTCTCCATCGTCCCGGTGTACTGGGACTACCAGCTCCGGCTGGACTTCGGCGCCCCGCGCGGCTCCACCCCGGAGCCCGGCGCGGCGCGCAGCACCGGCTACGTCATGGCCTTCGGCAGTGACGACAAGCTGCGCCTGGTCACCGGCGGCGAGGAGTCCTCCGCGGACATCGAGCTGAACACGCACACGCGCTTCCACCGCGTGAAGGGCGACTGGACGTACCGCAAGGGCAACTTCAGCTCCGTCTTCACGCCGTACGTGGGCGTGGACTACTTCGACATCTCCTTCGGCAACTACATCGAGGACGACACCATCTACTCGCTGGGCGCGCGCGAGGTGATGGCCCTGGACGTCTCCTCGCTGCTCACCGTGCGCACGGGTCTGGACGTCTACTTCGACCACGTGAAGATCGACGTGCAGGCCCCCTCCGTGGGCGGGGCCGAGTACGTGCCCTTCCCGGGCTCGGAGCCCGTCTCGGAGCTCATCTACGAGAAGCGCACCATCAACGGCTTCGACGGCGCGCTCTTCGCGGAGGCGGACCTGAAGCTCGGCCCCGTCACCATCACGCCGGGCGTGCGCGGCAACTTCCAGAAGGTGGGCGGCACGCGCAACTTCCTGTTGGACCCGCGCCTGTGGGTCCGCTACGGGTTCAGCGAGCGCACCGCCTTCAAGGGCTCGCTCGGCCTCTACAGCCAGCCGGCGGACACCTTCCAGTTCGTCTTCGCCCCGTACGGCAACCCGCTGCTCGGCTACCAGCGCGCCTTCCAGTCCAGCCTCGGCGTGGAGCAGCGCCTCAGCGACGTGTGGAACGTGGACGTCACGGGCTTCTTCAACCGCCGCTTCGAGAACGTGGTGTCTCCGGGTGACGTGCGCCCCTCGGACAACGGCAGCTTCGTCCAGGACCGCTTCGTCAACATGGGCATCGGCAAGGCGTACGGCGTGGAGTTGATGGTGAAGAAGGAGCGCGCCTCCGCCACCGACAAGTGGTACGGCTGGCTGTCTTACACCCTCAGCCACGCCGAGGATGGCCGCGCGGGCCTCAAGCCCCGCGCCGAGAACCCGCTCGGGGATGACGGCCTGCCGGGCGTGGGCGAGGAGACCTACGGCCCTAGCCCCTGGGACCAGACCCACATCCTCACGCTGGTGGCCAACTACGTGCTCGGCAACGGCTGGGAGCTGGGCGGGCGCTTCCGCCTCACCACCGGCCGTCCGGTGACGCCGCTGGTGCATCCGCATGACATCTACAACTCGGACTCGAACAACTACTCGCCGTCGTACGGGCGCTATCTCTCCGGGCGGGCCTCGAGCTTCCATCAGCTCGACGTGCGCGTGGAGAAGGGCTGGCGCTTCGACAACTGGACGCTCGCGCTCTACCTGGACGTCCAGAACCTCTACAACGCGGAGAACGTCGAGTTCGTCTTCAACGACTACCGCTACCGCAAGGAGATGGAGATTCCCGGCATCCCCATCCTCCCCGTGCTGGGCGTGAAAGGGAGCTTCTGACCATGGGGACCTGGTTCAAGTGTGGCGGACTGTTGTTGATGGCGCTGGGCGCGGTGGCCTGCGTCGACCCGGATGACCACTCATCCCACGTGCGCGACCTGCGCGTGCTGGGTATCGCCGTGGAGCGCCCGGAGCTGATGGCTCCGACGTGCGAGCCCACCGCGGAGGCGCTGGAGGTGCTCACCGAGCAGGTGTCCTATCGGGCGCTGCTGGTGGACCCTGCGGGACAGGGGCGCTCCATCGCCTACACGCTGACGGCCTGCGCGGACCCGGAGGACTCGCTCTGCGAGGACGCCTCGAAGCGCGTGGAGCTGGCGCGGGGCACCACGACGGCGGGCGAGCTGGTGCTGCCCATCCGGCCGGGCGCCTCGCAGCTCGCGGACGGGACGCTCTTGCTGGACGCGGTGCGCGAGGCGGACCCGTACCAGGGCTTCGGGGGCCTGCGCATGCCGCTGGTGCTGCACGTCACCGCGGGCGAGGAGGGCGTCTACGCGCAGAAGCTGATGGTCTTCACGTGTCCGCTGGTGCCGGGCATGGCGCCCAACCAGCAGCCTCGGCTGCAGGGGCTCACGCTGGACGACGCGGCGTGGGACGCGGAGGCGCTGCCCGAGCTCCAGGGGCAGGGGCCTTTCGTGGTGCGCGCCAATGACATCTCCGCGCTCGAGGAGTCGTACGTGGTGCCGGGGTTCCGCAAGGAGGCGGTGCAGCTCAAGGAGTCCTGGGCCATCACCTGGCACGCGACGTTGGGGAAGTTCTCCGTGGAGGAGACGGAGAGCGTGGAGTTCAACGGGCAGCCGGGCCGCCACCGCACGGAGTGGGAGCCGCCGGAGAAGGACGGGGTGGCACAGGAGGTCACCTTCTGGGCGGTGGTGCGAGACGGGCGGGGAGGCAGCTCCTGGCTCGTCCGTCGGGCGCGCTGGACGCCGTGACGTGGTAGCGGATGGCTCGCAAGGGGGCAGCCATCCGGGGTATGCCCGGTGCTCGCGCGAGGCCGGGCCGGAGCTGGAGCGGAAGTGGGACGCGGATGATGAGTGGGAGCACAGCGCGCCGGTGGGGACGCGTGGCCTGCGTGTTGGCCATGTGGGTGCTGGGCGTGTGGATGCGTGAGGCCCACGCGGCCCGTCGTGACGAGGCGCCCGACGCCACGTTGCGCCGCTTCGCGCTCATCGCGGGCTCCAGTGAGGGCGGCCCGGGGCGCGAGCGCTTGCGCTACGCGGGCTCGGATGCCCTGGCGATGTCGCGGGTACTGCAGGAGCTGGGCGGCGTGGCCTCGGCCGACCAGGTGCTGTTGCTGGAGGCGGACCGGGGCGCGTTGCTGGCCGCGCTCGAGCGGCTCGTGACGCTGGTGGAGGCCGCCGCCGTGCCGGGGCTCCGGCGCGAGCTGGTGGTGTACTACTCGGGCCACTCGGACGCGGACGGGCTGTTGCCGCGCGGCGAGCGCGTCTCCTACGACGATTTGCGCAAGCGGATGTCCCGCGTGCCGGTGGACGTGCGCATCGCCATCCTGGACTCGTGCGGCTCGGGCGCGCTCACGCGCTACAAGGGTGGGCTCAGGCGGCCCTCGTTCCTCACGGACGCGTCCGCGCAGGTGCGGGGGCATGCGTACCTGGCCTCCAGCTCCGCGGACGAGGTGGCGCAGGAGTCGGACACCATCGGCGCGTCGTTCTTCACGCACTTCCTGGTGACGGGGCTGCGCGGGGCGGCGGACACGTCCGGGGACGGGCGCGTCACGTTGCACGAGGCGTATCAGTTCGCGTTCCACGAGACGCTGGCGCGCACGGAGCGCTCGCAGGGTGGGCCGCAGCACGCCGCCTATGACATCCAGCTGGCGGGCAGTGGCGAGTTGGTGATGACGGACCTGCGCGGCTCGAGCGCGCGTCTGGGGATTGCCGAGGAGGTGCACGGGCGGCTGTTCGTGCGCGACTGGGGCAACCAGTTGGTGGCCGAGCTGCGGAAGCCGTTGGGGCGCAGGCTGTCGTTGGGGTTGGAGCCGGGGCGCTACCACGTCACGTTGGAGCGTCCGTCGCAGCGCTTCGAGGCGGAGCTGGTGGTGGGGGTGAAGGGGGGCGCGGAGCTGCGGGTGGGGGACTTCGTCCCGGTGACGCTGACGCGCACGGTGTCGCGTGGGGGCGTGGTGACGGATGTGCCGCTCGCGCAGGAGTCCTCGGGTGCGCGGGAGGATTTGCCGTCGGTGCCGGTGAACCTGTCGCTGGTGCCTCCGCTGTCGACGACGTCGCTGTGGGGTGGGGGTGGGCTCAACCACCTGGCGTTGGGGGGGCTGGCGGTGCGCTCGTTCCAGTTGCGTGGGGTGGGGGTGGCGGGAGGGTTGGGGTGGGTGGATGGGACGATGGAGGGGGCGCAGGTGGCGGGCATCGCCAACGTGACGGGGGGCGAGGTGTTGGGGCTCCAGCTGGCGGTGGGTGGCAACCTGGCCTTCGGTGGGGCGACGGGGGCGCAGATGGCGGCGGTGGTGAACTACTCGGAGCGGGCGTTCAGTGGGCTGCAGCTCTCAGTGGTGGGCAACCGCGCGGACGAGCAGATGCAGGGCTCGCAGCTCGCGGTGGGCGTCAACATGGTGGAGCGGCTGACGGGAGCGCAGGTGGGGCTCTTCAACCTGGCGGGCAGTGTGTCGGGCGCGCAGGTGGGCTTCATCAACGTGGCGGGGAACGTGAAGGGGGTGCAACTGGGGCTCATCAACATCGCGGATGACGTGTCGGTGCCCATCGGCTTGTTGAGCCTGGTGCGCAAGGGGCGCATCGCGTTCGAAATCTGGGCGGACGAGGTCTCTCCGTTGTCGGTGGGAGTGAAGTACGGCAGTCGCACGGTGCATGTGATTGCGAGCGCGGGGGTGTCGCCGTGGAAGGATTCGTGGCGGACCTTCAAGTCGTTGGGCGTGGGGGTGCACCTGCCGGTGGGGGCGGCGGACCGCTACTACGTGGACCTGGACCTCTCGCTGGGCGGGTGGACGCCGCAGTTGTTCGAGGAGGGGATGCCGAACAACCTGTATCGGCTGCGCGCGAGCTTCGGCTGGGAGCTCAAGCGGCGCTTCGCGGTGTTCGGCGGGTTGTCGCTGAACGCCTACAAGCCGCCCGAAGAGGACCCGGACGAGGACGTGACGTGGATGCCGCAGTGGCAGACGGGCCGAGGGGCCTCCGGCACGCGCATGTGGCCCGGCCTGTTCCTGGGCGTGCGCATCTGACGCGAGTCAGACCTCCTCGAACGCGGCCCCGGTGACCTTGGCTCGCTCCAGGGCCACCTTGAGGTCCTCGGAGACGATGAGGATGGACGACCATCCCCAGGTCCGGAAAACCTTGGTGGTGCCGACCTTCGTGGGGTCGATCTTCATGCCGAAGACGCTGCGGTACTGGCCGAGCTTGTCCGGGCGGTCGTCTTCCGGCTTCCAGTACATGACCTCTTCCGAAGCCTGGTCGTCGATGCAGCGGATGAGCTTCGTGGCCACGAGAACGAGGTACTCGTCAGGGCACCCTTCGATGTCCACGGGGAGGAGTTGCACGTCGTCGGGAGCCAGTTCCGCGAAGAGTGTGGCCACCCGGACGTGGACAACGGGCGTCAGGCTCGCCCCAGCCGTGCAGTACTCCAGTCGTCTTCCGGGCTCATCGATGGGGAGCGTCAGTCGCCCCTGGGCCCGAGCTGGACGGCCTGACGTGAACTCCCGGAAGCTCTCCGGCTCGTGCCCCAAGCTGTCCAGAGGGTCTCCCAGGGACCAGTTACCGCTCCGCATGTCTTCCTTGAGCCTGAAGTATCGGACGTGTTTCAGCATGAGGTGCCTCAAGAACCCGGTGCTCACTGAGTGAGGAGCCGGTTGAGCTTTGCTCCAGGGGTCTGTACTTCCTTGGCGAGTTTGCGCAGTTCGTTCGTCAGGAGATTTCGACAGGTTGTGATCTGACTGCAGTCTCCAAGTGCTTCCGTGAGTCGCACGAAGACATAGTCGTGATACCGCTCAGGGTGCGGCCCTTTGTGACCTGCGACCTTGACGATGTTCTCGGGATCTTTCAGTTCCATTCCAGCCCGAGTGAAGAGTCTTCGGAATCGTGGTGTCCAAGGTCCTCCTCGCGCCGTGGAGACATCGTTCTTGTTCGTGGCGATGTGATGCTTCTGGGGCTTGCCCATGCCCTGGTTCGCCATGGCCAGCGCATTCGGCGCGAGTGCGACGGTGAATCCCTCCGAAGTGAGCGCGATGGACCGGACGCTTCCCACCGCCGCATATTGGAAGCCGGCCTGGGTCTCCACGGCGAGGGCTGCCTGCGCCGAACCTGGGAGTCGAGGGGCCTTCGCCGCGAGTCCGGCCGTGTTGCCGATGGCGGCCGTGGCCAACATCAAGAAGACGCGTGCTGAGTTCTCCCCGAGGACTTCGCCGTAGGACTCGCCGGCCGAGTGGAGTTGCTCGAAGGTCCTGGCCTGGTCGACCGCGCGGACCAGCGTCAGCCATCCATCCAGCAGGCTCCACACCGTGTCCACGCCGAGGTAGGCGATGGCAAGGGCCGTCAACGTGGCCGCGACGCCCTTGGACACGGGCTCGGGGAGCGCCCAGAGCAGCAGGTACATGGTCACCGCGGAGGTGAGGGTGGCCATGACCGCGCTCGGGTCCGTCATGTCATCGAGGGCCTCCAGCGACGCTTCCCATACGGAGCCGAGGGCGATGGCCAGCGCCAGCGTGTACTTGCCATCGCTGGCCAATAGAGGGCCTTCATCGAGCAGACGTAAGCAGTCTCCGGGCTGGTCACGTCGTTCGCACCACTGGCCATAGGCGCGCGTCAGCTCGTCGTCCGTATAGGACTCGAGCAGGTGGGGGCCCGCCCCATCCTCCTGGGACTGGGGAATGAGCCGTGATGGACCGCGCTCGTACCGGTACACACCGCTGCGTGTGGGCACGCCGAAGAGCTCCCGTGCCTCCTTCATGGGATGGCGGAAGGGCGGAACGTCCCGGGCCAGCGCCGCCAGTGACTCCTCGAACTCAGCGTCGTCGATTCTGGCTTCTTCGACCTCACCGCCGACGTCTTCGTACGGGGTGAGCGTCACGGAGCCGTGCTCCGTCTCCAGCCGCACGACCCGGCTCGTCGCACAGCCAGGGATACACATCATCACGAGCAGCGGTAGTGCTCTGCGGAGCCACATGGAGAATCCCCCGGCGAGTCGCCAGCAATGCGCGGGCATCATCGTTGAGTGCCGGGTGTGTGCTCCACATGTCGCCTCCTCAAGGCCCTGGCTTCGAGCAGGGCCTCACTCGCGCAGGAGCCACTCCAGCAGTTCCTTGGCCGAGTCCACGTGGACGAAGTGGCCGGCGTTGGGGAACGTCGTCACCGGGCAACCAGCGGCCTCCAGGCGCGCGGCCTCGGCGTCGGAGACGTAGCGCGAGCGGCCTCCTCGAACAGCGCGCATGGGCGGACGGTCCGGACGCTCCACCGCGGCCCACAGGTCCGTGCCGTTGACGCGCGAGTGCAGCTCCGCGAGCGCCTGCCGGTCGAAGCGCCAGCGCACGCCGTCCCCCTCTGGCATCAGATTCATCACCAGCCAGTCGGCCAGATGGTCGGACAGTCCACGCGAGGTGAGCTCGGCGCGCATGTCCTTGCGGTTGGGCGCGCGCGGCGGCGCCTGGAGGAGGATGCCCAGCACCATGCCGCTGTCGGACAGGTCGTACGGCACGGGGCCCGGCGCGATGTCTAGCAGCGAGACGTGGGCGACCGCCTCCGGGACGTGGAGGCTGGCGGCGAGCGACACGCGGCCTCCGAGCGAGTGGCCCACCCAGTGGAGCGCGCCGCTGAAGCCCTGGGCCCGCGCGGTGTCCACCACGTCGCGCGCCACGCTGAAGAGGTCCGAGCTGGGCGGCGGGACAGGGGAGGCGCCATGGCCGGTGAGGTCCGGGAGGAGGAAGCGGCGCCGAGGGTCCGCCGCGCTCCACGCCGTCGCCAGCGAGCGCAGGTTGCGCCCCGTGCCCAGGAAGCCGTGCAGCAGCACCGTGGGCACATCCCCCTCACCGACCTGGAAGCTCTCGAGGACCACGCGACTCACACCTTTCTGGCCAGCCCGGGTGCGCTTGACCCGGGGGTGGGCCGTGCCGCTTCATACCCCGAACTTCTCATCGACGAGGTCGCTTCGCGTGTCCACTGTCTCCCTGTTGTTGTTCGTGCTCGCCGCCACCCCCGTGACGGGCAAGGCCGCTGACCCGAAGGCCGCCATCACCACGGTGCTGGATGACTGGCACCTGGCCGCCGCCCAGGCGGACGAGGCGCGCTACTTCAAGTACTTCACCCCCGACGCCGTCTACCTGGGCACCGACGCCACCGAGCGCTGGACGCGCGACGAGTTCCGCGCGTGGGCGAAGCCCTACTTCTCGAAAGGCAAGGCGTGGACCTTCAAGGCCACCTCGCGCCACATCACCGTGTCCAAGGACGGCAAGGTGGCCTGGTTCGACGAGGTGCTCGACACGCCGAACCTGGGGCCCAGCCGTGGCAGCGGTGTACTGGTGAAGGACGGCGCCACCTGGAAGATCGCCCAGTACAACCTGTCCATCCCCATCCCGAACGACATCGTCGATGACGTGGTGAAGCGCATCGCGGAGGCGTCGAAGCCCGCTGCGGCGCCCGCGCCGAAGAACTGAGTTGTCGCAGAGCCCCTGAGTGGGAAATCTCGGCCTGGGGGCCTCGCCGACAACGGCCCCGAACAGGACGAACCTCATGCCGGCACGAGGTCTGCACTGGCCACCTCGTGGCGCTTCTCTCCGGTGGTCGGAGGAAGGGCCGCGGGTCAGCGCCACGTGTGAAGCCAGACGCTGCAACGACATGGCGACGCACGCGACGAAAGCGACCCTGCCAGAACGTCACATGAGGTGAAGAACAGTCATGAACCGGAACAAGTCCAGGCAGCACCGCCGTCACCGTCGCGGCATGACGCTCATCGAAATCATGGTGGTCATCACCATCCTCGGGCTCATCGCCGCGGCGGTCGGCGTCGCCGTCATGCCCATGCTGGGAGAAGCGAAGGAAGACAGGGCCTCGTTGGACATCAAGAACATCGAGACCGCCCTCAAGCTCCACTACACGAAGACAGGACACTTCCCGGACACGAGCGCGGGGCTCGGCGCGCTCGTGGAGAGCCGGGTCCTCGAGCAGCTCCCCAAGGACCCGTGGCAGAACGACTACGTGTACCTCAACGAGGGCGGCCGCCCCGTCGTCCTCTCCTACGGCGCGGACGGCGCCGCGGGCGGTGAGGACGAGAACGCCGACATCTCGTCTGCCTCCGCACCAGCCCACAAGAGCTGAGTCGGGCCTGACGGATTCGGAGAGGCGAGCACTCGCCTCATCTGAACGACCTCGAGCGGCACGTGAGGCTCGAATGACGAGGGGCGACGGGCCCGAAGCACCGTCGCCCCGTGACACGCCGCTACGGCGTGTACAGCTCCGCCGAGGGCTCACCGGCGGGCCCGCAGCCCACCGCGAGCACCTCCTGGGTGTACAGCGGCGTCAGCGTGAAGCCCGCGCGGGCGACGCGCATGCCCGCTGTCTCCTTCCAGGTGTTCGTCGCCGGGTCGAACAGCTCCGCGCTGGCCAGCGTGGTGGTGACGGGCTGACCGCCGCCCACGCGCGACAGGCCTCCCGCCGCCATGAGCGCGCCCGACGCGAGCAAGGCGCTCGAGTGCTCGTGGCGCGTGGTGGCGAGGCTCCCCACCGGAGTCCACGTGCCCGTGGTGTGCGAGTACACATCCGCCACCTTCACGGAGAGCGCGCCGAAGTTGAGGGAGTTGCCCGTGCGTCCACCCGCGGCGAGCGCCAGCCCGGAGCCCAGCACGTCCAGCGTGAAGTCGCTCCTCCCCGCCCAGGCGATGTTGGTGGTGTACGTCCACGCCCCCGTGGTCGGGTCATAGAGCTCCACCGTCGGCGTCTGCGTCGTCATGGAGTTGGTGAAGTACGTTCCGCTCGCCACCATCACCTTGCCATCCGGGAGCAGCACCGCGCTGTGGTCCGCGCGGCCGAAGTTGAGGCTGCCCGTGACCGACCAGGTGCCCGTGGCCGGGTCGTAGACCTCCGCGCTGGTCAGGTAGTTGATGGTGTTGATTCGTCCACCGGCCACGACCACCTTCCCGGTGGGCAGCACCGTCGCGGTGAAGCCCTCGCGCGCGTTGTTCAGGCTGCCACGCGCCGTCCACGTATTCGTGTCCGGGTCGTACAGCTCCGTCGTGGTCTGCGTGGTGGACGCATTGCCGCCGATGACCAGCACCTGTCCCCACGGCAGCCGCACGGCCACGTGTCCGCTGCGCGCCTGCGTCATCGAGCCCAGCGACGACCAGGTCCTGGTGGCCGGGTCATACGACTCCACGCTCGCGAGCGGGGTGCCGGAGCTCGAGCCGCCCGCCACGAGCACCGCCCCCGAGGGCAGCTCCGTGGCGGTGTGCTGGCAGCGTCCCACCCACAGCGAGCCGGTGGCGCTCCACGACTGCTGTCCCGGCTCATACAGCTCCGAGGACGCCGTGGGCGTGGCGCCGATGGCGCCGCTGGAGAGCAGCACCTGCCCGGAGCGCAGCAGCGCGGACACGCCGCCGGTGCGGCTGGAGAGCAGGGGCGCGGTGATGCTCCAGGTGCCCGTGGCGGGGTTATACAGCTCGCTGGTGCCGCTGCTGTCGAAGACGAGCACCTTGCCGGACGGCAGCAGCGCGGCGTGGTGGCTGGAGCGGGCGCGGGACATGGAGCCGGTGGGCGTCCAGGTGTTGGTGGCCGGGTCGTACAGCTCCGCCGTGTTGGTGCCGCTGCCACCGGCGATGAGCACCTTGCCGGAGGGCAGCATCGTGGCGGTGTGGCTGTGGCGCGCCCGGCTCATCGGGGCGGCATGGGTGAAGCTGTTCGTCGCGGAGTCGAACAGCTCCGCGGTGCTCAGCGTGCTCAGCCGGCCGCTGCCACCCGCGACGAGCGCCTTGCCGCCGGGCAGCGCGGTCAGCGTGTGCCGGTAGCGACCTCCGTTCATGCTCGTGGCCGTCCAGCTGTTGGTGAACGGGTCATAGAGGTCCGCGCTGGAGAGGATGCCGATGGCGCCCGAGTAGCCGCCGGTGATGAGCACCTTGCCCGTGGTGAGCTTCGCGGCCTGCCCCACCGTGCGAGTCGAGGGAGAAGCGGCCGCGGCGGTCCAGGTCCCCGTCGTCGGCCAGTAGATCTCCGCGGTGTTGAGCACGACGCCCGCGCCCCCGCCGCCGTAGCCGTTCGCCACCAGCACGCGGCCGTTGTCCAGCAGGGTGGCGGTGTGCTCGCTGCGAGCGCCCGTCATCGAGCCCGTGGACGTCCACGAGGCGTTGGCCGGGTTGTACAGCTCCGCGGTGGCCGTCACGGCGCCGGAGATGCTGCCTCCGACGACGAGCACCTGCCCGGTAGCCAGCCGCGTGGCGGTGGCGTTGCCCCGCGCATAGAGCGCCGAGGTGGTCGGGAGCCATTGTGGCGTCGCGAGGGCCGCGGTCTGAGAGTCCGTGGCGGGAGGGGGTGACTCCACGGTCGCGGGACCACAAGCCGCGCAGGCAATGAGCGTGAGCAGGGCAGGAAGGAGCGCAATTCGTTTCATGGGAGCGCCCGACGGCGCGGGAATCGCTCTCCGCTCGGGCGCGGCGAATCCTGGACCCTTATCCCAGTCAGTTCAAACGGACCCTGACCGGGTCGGTCGCCACCTCGGCGCTCGAAGGAAATTTTTGAGCGTGGTGTGTCAGGAGTTGCAGCTCATTGGATGTAGGTGACGACCTGGCTCCGGCAGGTGGAGGGGTCGAAATAGGATTGCGTCGGGTCGATGGTGCAGAGGACCCCCTGATTGCCGGCGGAGGCCTGGTTGATGACGCCGGAAAAGACTCCGTTGCTGTCGCGGGTGACAGAGAATTGCCAGATGCACGTCTTCGCGGCGCCCAACGGATCCGAGGGGTTGGTCGTGAAGAGGTACTGGTGGGTTCCCGGAAGGTTGGTGAACACTCCCGCCGAAGCGAAACCGCCGGCGGCGACGAAGTTCGGGAAGGGAGGGGTCAGGGTCCCGGATGACGAGACCGTGACGCCGGTGAGGTTCAGGACGTAGTACTCCTGCCACGCCATGCACAGCAGGGGCATGGCACCCGGAGTCGAGGGGCGCGCAGGCAGCACGAAGGTCTCTGTCCAGGATGGCTCGGCGAGGCCGCTGGTCGGGGCAAGGGACAGCGGCAGGGCGAAAGCCCGCAATCGCTTCACGTTCCGGGTCACGAGAACCTCCTGGAATGCCATTGCGGGGATGGGCTCAATTCCTAACATGGTTGCCGTTGGCGCGGCAAACGAGGTGGGATTGAAGTGGGAGCAGATGTTTTCGAGGAGGCGTGGACTGGCCTGGAATACAGGGAGGTCGGGCGCGCCGGCGTCACGCGCCGGGCTCCAGGATGCATTCGCGCTTCCCCCACGGATTCGGATGCGGGTAGGGAACAGGACATGCCGAAGAAGTCCGTGTCGCCGACGACGCAGTGGAAGAAGGTGGAGAAGCAGGCCACCCAGGTGCTGGGGAGGGGCGCCGTGGGGCGCTACGCGGAGGACCTGGAGCCGCGCGTCGTGCCGTTCTCGGCCGTGCCCGACATCGCGTCGCTGCTGCCCGCCGAGTACGTCGAGTTCATCGAGGCGCTCGGCTATCGGTGGCTGTCGACCTCCGAGTCCACGCTGGGCTTCCTCCCGCCGCGCTGGCGGGTGAGCCTGTCCCAGCAGACCGGTGTCCCCGACCGGCACTGGAGCGAAGTCCGCGCCGAGCGCGAAGCGGGGACGCACACGTACGCGTTCGTGATGTTCGCCGCGCGCGACCTGGAGGACGTCAACGGCTTCGCCTTCGGCCAGGGCACCCAGGGCGACGGACTGGTCGTGTGGAGCGTGGAGGAGAGCCTCCCCGTGGACGAACTGGGGCCGTTCTCCGCCTGGCTCGCGGAGGAGCTGGGCTCGATGGCCGAGTCACTCCAGGGCGCGGAGGAGGGCGCCACCTCCCAGGAGCCGCCGGACCTCGCGCAGGCCTCCCTCCCGAGGGCGGCCGCGTCCAAGGCCAAGGGCGCCTTCGTCCTGTTCGACAGGTTCCCGCGCGACTCCAAGGAGCTGCTGTTCAACGGCCGCAAGCTGGGGGAGCTGCCGCCGGTCATCGGCGAGTTCACCGAGCTGGAGTCCCTCTGGGTGCGCACCACGGGCATCCAGCAGGTCCCACCGGAGCTGGGGCGACTCACGAAGCTCAAGAAGCTGGACCTGTCCTTCAACCCCGCGTTGGCGCAGCTGCCGCCGGAGCTGGGGAACCTCGAGTCACTCGAGTCGCTCAACCTGCGGCAGACCGGCGTGACGACCTTGCCCGACTCGCTGGAGCGGCTGCGTCGCCTGACCTTCCTCGACCTCCAGTCCACGCCCCTGACGACGGTGCCGCCGGTCCTCTTCCGGATGCCGTGGCTCAGGACGCTGGACCTCTACTCGACGACGCTGCCGCCCCAGGAGCTCGAGCAGCTCCGGCTCGCGCTCCCCGAGTGCAAGCTGGGCCTGAGCTGACGCCTCACGTTCCGGGCGGCGTCAGTTTCACGCACGGGACCACGCCCAGCAGCCTGCCGAGACGTGAGTCCTTCCCCAGCGTCCGCAGTCGCTCCTTCGCGATGACCAGGAGGAGCGCGTTGAACCCGAAGGCCACCAGCACGTGCCACCAGGCATGGAACTGGGGGTTGGGGATGCGTGCGCGGGGAGCGTCTCGTTGAGCGTGGGGCAGAACTGGATGTCGCTGACCCACAGCACGATGGCGAGCGCATAGGACGCGATGCCGAGCTGGAACAGCCGCTTCGTGCTCGCATCCGGGCTGCGCCGCTGGAGGACGTAGGTGCGGCCGAGCGCGAAGAACTCCAGCGACGCGAAGCTCACCTGGAAGAGGAAGAACTGGAGCGCGCCGCGCGTGAAGGCCGTCAGGTACGTCACCAACACCGCGTGACAGAACAACAGCCACGGGAACCAGCGCCCGAAGCGCCGCTGGGGTCGGTCCTCGAGCAGGATGTAGACGATGACGATGGCCAGATAGAGCATGGGCAGCTCGTCCAGCATCTGGTGCTCGCGGCGCAGCGTGGTGTGGAACGCGGTGCTGCCCACGCCCACCAGCGCGAGCAGCCCGAAGGCGAGCAGGAACCGTCGCTCCAGCACGCGCCAGTGGAGCACGACGCCCAGCACGCCGACGAGGACCAGCACCAGACTGGAGGCCGAGTTGAACAGCTCGCCGATGTGGAAGAAGTGCTGGTAGTTCGTCTCGCACCAATCCACGGTCGAGGTGCTCGGGCCCCAGTAGCCCGTGGGAATCGCGGACATGTGGAGCGGAGCGTAGCACCTCGCGGCCTCAGCCCGTCCGGGCTCCGGTGCGCTGCTTCCACGCGGTGAGCAGGTGCTCGACGACGGCGTCCAGGCCCACGCCCTGGGTGACCTGGGTGAAGACGAAGGGGCCGTCGCCGCGCATCTTCTTCGCGTCGCGCTCCATGACGCCCAGGTCCGCGCCCACGTGGGGCGCCAGGTCCGTCTTGTTGATGATGAGCAAGTCGGACTGGGTGATGCCCGGGCCTCCCTTTCGCGGCACCTTGTCCCCGCCCGCCACGTCGATGACGTACACGGTGTAGTCCGCCAGCTCCCGGCTGTACTGCGCCGCCAGGTTGTCGCCGCCGCTCTCCACGATGAGCAGCTCCGGCGTCAGCTCCTCCATGAGCTGCTCGAGCGCCAGCAGGTTGTGGCTGATGTCCTCGCGGATGGCCGCGTGCGGGCAGCCTCCCGTCTCCACCGCCTTGATGCGCTCGGGTGAGAGCGCGTGGTTTCGCACCAGGAACTCCGCGTCCTCCTGGGTGAAGATGTCGTTGGTCACCACGCCCAGCCGGTGGCGCTCACGCAGCGCGCGGCACAGCGCCAGCACCAGCGCCGTCTTCCCGCTGCCCACCGGCCCGCCGATGCCGATGGTGAAGGCGCGCGCCTGGTAATCACGCCGCTTCGGCTCCTCGCGCTCGTGGAAGTGGCCCGGATGCTCCCACTCCTCATGCGTGTGGTCGTGCTCATCGTCGTGGCCGTGGCCCCTGTGGTCGTCGTGCATGTGCGCTTCACCTCAGGACAGGAAGAGCCTCGAATAGAGGCGGTCGTGCGTGGAACCCAACAAGTCCAACAATGGCGAGGGCTGCGCGAGCGCCTCCAACCCCAGCCCCGCGCAGCGCTCCAGCACCGCGTCCAACAGCGGCGTCGCCTGGTGCTGGAGCTGGTGCGACTCGTGCGTGCCGACGATGCCCAGCCGCACCGCCGCCGACAGCGCGCCGCGCAGCGTGAGCGACAGGTGCAGCCGCTGCGCCTCCGACAGCTCCACCTCCAGCGCGCGGACCACCGCCCCGAACACCGGCGCGTGGTGGAAGCCAATCCCCGCGGCCCGCGCCGACTCGCGCAGCGGCCCCACCGGACCCGGGAAGATGCGCGCGCACGTGTCCAGGAAGGCCCGGCCCTGCGTGCGGCTGGCCCGGTGCGCGACATGGCTGGTGAGGAACGCGTCCGCCCGCGCGTCCAGCTCCGGCAGCCGCGAGGGCTCGCGGTGCGCCGCGCTCAACAGCGGCAGGGCGCCATGCCCCGCCTGCCACAACAGCTCCCGCGTGAAGCGGCGAAGCTCCGGCGCGCCGCGCACCTCGCCGGCCTGCACCGCCGCCTCCAGCCCTCCCGAGTGGGCGAAGCCCCCCGTGGGAAAGCCCGAGTCCGCCAGCTGGAGCACCTTCCAGGACGAGCCCATGCGCGGAAGTCCCCGTCCTTTCAGAACAGCGAGTGGCGCTGCGCCAGCGGCAGTCGGACGGCGGCCTCGCAGCGGAGCAGCTCCCCGTCCGCGCGCACCTCGTAGGTCTCCGGGTCCACGGTGATGACAGGCAGGGCGTCGTTGAGCCGCATGTCGCGCTTGCCCAGTCCCCGGCACCGCTTCACCGCGACGGCGCGCTTGCCCAGACCCAGCTCGCGCGTGGTGCCCTCGGCCAGCGCGCGCGGTGAGACGAACACGAGGCTGGTGGCCCCGAGCGCCCGGCCCCTGGCGCCGAACATGGGCCGCATCATGAACGGCTGCGGCGTGGGGATGGACGCGTTGGCGTCCCCCATCTGTCCCCAGGCGATGAAGCCGCCCTTGAGCACCAGCTCCGGACGGATGCCGAAGAAGGCCGGGCGCCACAGCACCAGGTCCGCCAGCTTCCCCACCTCCACCGAGCCCACCTCGTGCGACAGCCCGTGGGCGATGGCCGGGTTGATGGTGTACTTGGCCACGTAGCGGCGGATGCGCAGGTTGTCGTTGTCACCCTGCTCGCCGGACAGCCGCCCGCGCTGCTCGCGCATCTTGTGCGCCGTCTGCCACGTGCGACAGATGACCTCGCCCACCCGCCCCATGGCCTGGCTGTCCGAGGACATGATGCTGATGGCGCCCAGGTCGTGGAGGATGTCCTCCGCGGCGATGGTCTCGCCCCGGATGCGGCTCTCCGCGAAGGCGACGTCCTCGGGGATGCCCGGGTCCAGGTGGTGGCAGACCATGAGCATGTCCAGGTGCTCGTCCAGCGTGTTCACCGTGTACGGGCGCGTGGGGTTGGTGGACGAGGGCAGCACGTGGTCCACGCCGCACACGCGGATGATGTCCGGCGCGTGGCCGCCGCCCGCGCCCTCCGAGTGGTACGTGTGGATGGTGCGGCCCTTGATGGCCGCGAGCGAGTCATCCACGTAGCCCGACTCGTTGAGCGTGTCGGTGTGGATGGTGACCTGCACGTCCTCGTCCTCGGCCACGGTGAGGCAGGTGTCGATGGCGGCGGGCGTGGTGCCCCAGTCCTCGTGCAGCTTCAGGCCGATGGCGCCCGCGCGAATCTGGTCCACCAGGCCGTGGGGCAGGGACGTGTTGCCCTTGCCGGTCAGGCCGATGTTGAGCGGTAGCGTGTCGGTGGCCTGGAGCATCCGCTGCAGGTTCCACGCGCCCGGCGTGCACGTGGTGGCCTTGGTGCCGGTGGCGGGGCCGGTGCCGCCGCCCACCCAGGTGGTGATGCCGCTGGCGAGCGCCTCGTCCGCCTGCTGCGGGCAGATGAAGTGGATGTGCGTGTCCAGGCCCCCCGCGGTGACGACGTGGCCCTCCGCGGAGAGGGCCTCCGTCGTCACGCCCACCACCATGCCGGGCGTCACGCCGGCCATGATGTCCGGGTTGCCCGCCTTGCCGATGCCGACGATGCGGCCCGCCTTGACGCCGATGTCCGCCTTGTAGATGCCCGTCCAGTCGAGGATGAGCGCGTTGGTGATGACCAGGTCCAGCGCGTCCGCGTCGCCCACGCCCGCGCGCTGGCCCATGCCCTCGCGCAGCACCTTGCCGCCGCCGAACTTGCACTCGTCCCCGTAGACGGTGGCGTCGCGCTCCACCTGGGCCCACAGGCCCGTGTCGCCCAGCCGCACCTTGTCCCCGGTGGTGGGGCCGAACATGTCCGCGTAGTGGCGACGGTCCATCTTCCGGCTCATTCGCGCTCCTCCTCGTGGCCGAAGCCCTGCTCGCGGACCTGCGCCATCGCGCGCTCGCGGTTCTCGGCGGACACCTTGCCGCTGCCCAGCGCGTTGCCGCCCCGCACCACCTGCTCGCCCGCGATGGCGACCAGGCTCACCGTCTTCGTCTCCCCCGGCTCGAACCGCACCGCCGTCCCCGCGGGGATGTCCAGGCGGTGGCCGTAGGCCTTCTCCCGGTCGAACACGAGCGCGCGGTTCGTCTCGAAGAAGGGGTAGTGGCTGCCCACCTGGATGGGACGGTCTCCCCGGTGCGTGACGCGGAGAAAGACGCTGTCGCGGCCCGCGTTGAGCTCCACCTCGCCGGGCAGCACGCGCACCTCGCCGGGGATGCCGTCGTCCGCCGCGGTGGAGGCCGTGAAGCGCTCCCGTGGGGGCACCGGCAGGAAGCTGCCGTACAGCGCGAGCTCCAGGTCGCCGTGCTCGGCGACGATGGGGTGGTGCACCGTCACCAGCTTGGAGCCGTCCGGGAAGGTGCCCTCCACCTGCACCTCCGCGAGCATCTCCGGCACCCCCCGCATCACCTGCGCGCGCCCCAGCAGCTTGCGCCCCAGGTCCATCAGCTCCGCCACGCTCCTGCCGTCACGGATGAACTCCAGCAACTGCGTGGCGATGAGCGCGACGGCCTCCGGGTAGCTCAGCCGGACGCCTCGGGCGAGCCGCTTCTGGGCCAGGAAGCCCGCCTGATGCAGCAACAGCTTGTCGACGTCTCGAGGGGACAGGTGCACGCGCGCGACTCCCGGGGTTCGACGGCGCCATGACTTGATGCGTCAACACTAGTGCAGGGCCGGGGTGCGCCGCCAGGAGGGGGCTCACACGCGGCGGGCCCAGGGGTCGTCCCCGAGGAGGGCGGGGAGGAAGGACAGCCAGTCGTGGGTGGTGCGCACCAGGGACTCGACGGAGACGGCGGCGGCGCGCAGGAGCAGGCCGTGGGGGCCCAGGGGGCTGGCGGAGGGGACGAGGTCGGCGCGTGGGGTGACGGGCAGCGCGGTGACGCGGGCGAGCAGGGCCTCGCGGGCGGTGGCCAGGGCGGGGCCGACGAGGAGGAGGGAGGCCATGGCCTCGAAGCGGCCGAGCCGCTCGCGCAGGGGGCCGTGGGTGGGGTCCAAGAGCCAGCGCTCGTCGACGAGGGCGCGCTCGCCCACGTGGACGCGCAGGGTGGAGGCGTAGTGGGAGAAGGCCCAGCGCTCGCCGCTGGCGCTGCGGCCGGAGGTGACGATGTCGGCGAGGACGAGCGACGCGGTGGGCGCGAGCCGGAAGGCGAGTGTCTGGGCGTAGCGCGCGCCGGAGAAGCACGCGGTGGGGTCCGGCACCCACGCGAGCAGGGCGTCGTCGCCCACGCGGGCGGACACGTCGCTCGTGCAGCCGGAGGGGGAGCGGTAGACGCGGTTGGCGCCCTGGGAGGACAGCCACGCGGTGGCGCCGGGGGCCACGTCGAGGTCGAGGCGGAGCGAGTCTCCGTCCACCAGCCCGCCGCCGAACGAGCTGGTGTACGCCCACGCGGCGTGGCCGTGGTTGCGCGGGGTGAGCAGTCGCAGCGGGCTGTGCGCCAGCGCGGTGCTCACCACGGTGCGCCCCCCCGCGCGCTCGAAGGCGAGCCGGGCGAAGCCCGCGCGTCGGGGTGTCTCGGAGGAGGGGACCTGGCTCACGTGGCTGGAGCCTGGACCAGTTGGCGCCGGAGGGAAAGGGGCCACCTCGCGTCAGACCTCCAGGGGCGTCGCGCGACGTTGCTCCCCTTGGACAGGCATTCTCTCGAGCCCCCCGCCGCATCACCTCTCTGCGGGGCTCCCGTGGCGACACGGGGGCCGGGGCTCGGGGAGCTCATGCGGGTGATACCCAGACACGATGTCTGGTGTTGCAGCGAAACGGCAGGCAGGGAAGCCCAGGGTCGGTCCAGTCTGCGGGATGGCGGACGCCTCGTTCGTTCCGGTTGATGCAGTTCTCCTGAATTGACAGACAACCTGTGTCTCCCAGTGATTTCCCTGGGATTTATCGCGGGCCGGCGCATCGGCGGACCGGTCACGGTGAGGAATGTCATGCGTGTGCAGGCGGAGCTCGAATCTCTCAAGCCCCGAGTGAACATCGGCGTGCTGGGCCACCAGGGCCACGGCAAGACGACCCTGGCGGCGGCCATCACGAAGCTGCTGGCGAAGTCGGGTGATGCCCCGGTCTGGTCGCCGACGGGGTGGGGCACGGCCAGACAGACGCGGGCCCGGGGAATCTCCCTCTCGATGATGCACATGGAATGTCAGACGTCGAATCGGCGCTACTCGCACGTGGACCCTCCGTCGCATGTGGACTGCGTGAAGGGGCTGCTGACGGGGGCGACGCCGATGGATGGGGCCATCCTGGTCGTGTCGGCGGACGAGGGCCCCATGCCCCAGACGCGCGAGTACATCCGCCTGGCGCGCGAGGTCGGCATCAAGTCCATCGTGGTCTTCCTGAACAAGTGGCGCCTGATGGACGACCCGGAGATCCGCGAGCTGGTGGAGCAGGATGTCCGGACGCTGCTGAAGTCGTATGACTTCCCGGGCGATGAGACGCCCATCGTCATCGGCTCGGCGCAGAGGGCGCTGGCGGGCGACACGGGGGCGTGGGGGGAGCCGGCCATCCAGCGACTGCTGGAGGTGGTAGACCGCTCCATCACCCCGCCCAGGTGCGCGACGCGCGAGCCGTTCCTGATGCCGGTGCAGGGGGTGCGCTTCATCATCGGTCGCGGCGCGGTGGTGGGAGGGCGGGTGGAGCGCGGCACGCTCCAGCTCCACGAAGAGGTGGAGGTGGTGGGCCTGGGGCCGACGCTGAAGACGGTGGTGACGAGCATCGGGCGGTTCCACGAGCCACTGCGTGAAGGCCGGGTGGGCGACAAGGTCGACGTGCGGGTCCGCGGCCTGGAGAGCTGGAGCCTGAAGCGTGGGCAGGTGCTGGCCAGGCCCGGCAGCATCCGCGCGCACCACCGGTTCATCGCGCGGGTCTACCTGCTGCCCCGGGCCGATGGGGGGCGACACGGCGTGCTGCTCGACGATGACCGCCTGCGGTTCTGCCTCCATGGGACGGACATGATGGGGGCGGTGAAGCTCTTGGAGGGGGAGCGGTTGGGGAAGCCGGGCGACAGCCTCCTGCTGCTGGTGGAGCTCACCGACCCCGTCGCGCTGGAGGAGACGCTGCGCTTCGAGGTGCGCGACGGCGGCCGCACCGTGGGCGTCGGCATCGTGACGAAGGTCTGCTGAGCCGCCCCCTCGCGGTCATCTCCAGGTACCGGGTTGCTGGCTTCCTTGTCGAGGCCGGGGGGAGAGGTGCGTCGTGTCCTTCGTTCCGGTCGCCCCGATGCGCTCCAAGGCTGCTTTGCTCTCCTCCGAGACGATGATGGCGATGGGCCATCCCCCTGTCCGGAACACCTTCGCCCCGTCCACCTCCGGCTCCCGGGCGATTGTCGTGAAAATTAGGTCGAACGACCTATATTGTCCTCCCGTGAGGCACGGACGGTCCGTGTCCGTGCACGGGAGTCTTCATGGAGTCCGAGGGAAGCGTCGTCCTGGTGGGTGGCTATGGCGTGGTGGGAGTCCGGCTCGCCCGGCTCTTGAGGGAGCGGCACCCGAAGCTGCCGCTGGTCATCGCCGGACGCCGGCAGGAGCAGGCCGCCGCGCTCGCCTCCCAGCTCGGGCTGGCCCAGGGCGTGGCGATGGACATCCGCGCCAGGGACCCGCTGGCCGTGCTGAAGGGCAGGCCCGCCGCCGTCGTCACCCTGGTGAACGACCCCGAGGACCACCTCCTCGTCTGGGCCGCGCGCGCCGGGGTGCCGCTGTTGGACATCACCCGATGGACCTCGCGCATGCGCTCCGCGATGTTGCGCCTGTCGGGCACGCCCCCTCGCGCGCCCGTGCTGCTGGGCTCCTCGTGGATGGCGGGGCTGGTGCCTCGCCTGGTCGCCGTGGCCGCCGCGCGCGTGGGGGCGCTGGCCCAGGTGGACGTGGGCATCCGCTTCGCGCTCGCCGACGTGGCGGGACCGGACTCCCTCGAGTACATGGACCGGCTGGCCCTGTCCTTCGAGGTGAAGGAGGACGGCCAGGAGCGCCACGTGCTGCCGCTGACGGATGGACGGAAGGTGACCTTCTCCGACGGGAAGAGCACGCGGGTGTTCCGCCTGGACACGCCCGAGCAGGCCACGCTGCCCGCGGTGCTGGGCGCGCGCGGCGTGGCGACGCGGATGGGCTTCGACGCGGACTCCGCCACCTGGGCCCTGGTGGTCCTCCAGCGGCTCGGCGTGCTCAAGCTGCTTCAGCATCCCCGCCTGACGCGCCTGCGCCGCGCGCTGCTCGCCACCAGCAACAAGGGTGGTGACGCGGCCTGGGTCGCGGACGTGGTGGGCGAACACGGCCGCGTCCGGGTCGAGGTGGTCGACCCCAAGGGCCAGGCGCACCTGACGGCCGTGGGCGCGCTGCTCGGCGTGGAGCGGCTGCTCGGCGTCGACGGCGCGCCGCCGCACGCCCCCGGCGTGTGGTTCCCCGAGCACGAGCCCCGCGCCGAGCATGCCCTCGCGGCGCTGCGCGCGTGCGGCGTCCAGGTGCGCCTCGACGAGTCGCTCGTCGGCGCCGCCCCCGTCCCGTCGAAGGTGGCCGCGTGAGCCCCCGCCGCGCGAGCAAGCCGCCCGGCACGCTCCCCTCCGCGAGGCCCCGCGCGGGCACCGCCGTCCACGCGAAGGGCCACGAGCGCGTGGAGCGCATCCTCGACGCGGCCATGGACGTCCTCGTGGAGGAGGGCTCCGCGGGCCTCGCCCTGCGCGGCGTGGCCCAGCGCGCGGGGCTGAGCCTGGGCAACCTCCAGTACTACTTCCCCACCAGGCAGGACGTGGTGCGCGCGCTCCTGTCGCGCTACCTGGAGGCCGCCATCCGCCACGTCCGCGAGCGCATGGACGGCGCGGGCACGCACCCCGACCAGCGGCTGCGACACGCGCTGGACGCCATCCTGGAGGACCAGGAGTCCCCCCGGCACTTCCAGCTCTTCGCCGAGCTGTGGGCCCTGGCCGCGAGGGACACCATGGTGGCCGAGGCGCTCGGGGTCTTCTACGCGGGCTATCGCGAGGGGCTCGTCGAGCTGCTCACGCCGCTGACCCCCGGGCTCACGCCCGCGCGCCGTGAGCGGCGAGCCGCCCTGTTGATGGCCTTCTTCGAGGGACTGTCCCTCTTCCGCGGCGGCGGCAGCCTGCGCTCCGTGGCGGTGCCGGGACTGGAGCAGGAGCTGCGCGCCCTCTGGGCCGACTGGACGACCCCGCCCGAATGACGGCGCGCCTTCAGTCCTCGGCGACGAGCACCGACTTGAGGCGCTCGAGCGCCTCCGGGGGGACGTCCATGAACGCGAGCCCCACCTCGTAGACGGCCGCCGCGTCCTTGGGCAGCTTGCGCAGCCACGCGACGCGCGCGCGACACTCCAGCGTCGTGCCGTCTCCCAGGAACAGGTCCACCTCCAGGTTGCTGCCCTCGGTGTACGCGTCGTCGGAGTAGATGCGCACGCCGCCGAGGCTCGCATCCAGCACCCGCTGCTTGTCCCCGAACTTCAGTCGCGCCGGGCGCGCATAGAGCGGCGCCTGGAGGCGAGGGAACGAACGGCGGTCATCCGCCAGGCTGCTCTTCTGACTTGCTGGGTTCATCATCGGCGCTCCCCCCGTCAGGATCCGGCGGGTCTCACGGGCCTGTCACGAGCATAGGGGATTCAGACGCGCCGTGCAGGTGGGTCACTGGAACAACCCCGCCACCACCGCGAGCAGCCCGCCCACGGCCGCGGAGACGACCTCGCCCCCCTCCACCGCGGCTTCGACGGCCGTGCCCACCCCCTCGGCGGCGCTGCCCGCCAGGTCCACCGCCCCCACCGCCAGCTCCACCACGTCCACCGCTTCGGCCGCCTGCTCCATCGTGGACTGAAGGACTTCCGTCACCCGGGTGCGGGTCGGGGTGTCGCCCGCCACCTGGGAGAGCGCGACGGCCGCGGCCGCCGTGGTGCCCGCCGCCGTCAGCCCCACCACCAGCGGCCGCTTCCAGCGGCGGTGCCAGTCCATCAGCTGCTTCAGCTCGTTCGCGTCCAGCCACAGCCCGTGGCAGCGCGAGCACACATCCACCGCGCAGACCTCCGTGCGCACCTGGGACAGCGTCTCGTCGCAGGACGGACAGCGCGCGGCGGGTGAGCCACACAGGCCACATTCTTCGCGCGTGGCCGGAACATGGTGCCGCGCGTGGCGGCAGCGCCGGGTCGCGGAGGGCAGCGCGGCCTGGAGCGCCTCCGTCCTCCAGCCCGGCGCCAGCCGCTCCAGCTCGCCCGCGTCCAGCCAGTGTCCCTGGCAGCGCGCGCAGGTGTCCACGGGGACACCGCGCAGGTCGATGACGCGCAGCGGGGGCGCGGGGGGCGGGCAGACGGGGCAGGAGCGTTCCATGACCCGGGCATCCTTCCATGAATCCGCCGGGGCCCGCAGGGGGTGTCGACGCGGGGCTCACGGGGGCGGGATGCGCAGCCTGCGGCCGTACGAGGGCACGCCCGCGTCGTTCACGATGAAGAGCTGGTAGTAGCCCGGCGGCGCGAGGTTGCGGTTGGGGGGCGCGGTGACGGTGAGGGCGCCGGAGGTCCGGGTGAAGGCCAGGGTGAGCAGCCGCTGGTTCATGTCGAAGGTGTGCGTGGTGGAGTTGAGCGCGATGAGCGACACGCGGGTGATGCGGGCCGCGTCGGGTGTCGTAATCGAGAAGGTGGCGCCGGGCTGGGACGTGGTGGGCGCGGCGGTGATGACGGGGCGCGCGCCCTTGAAGAGGTAGGGCGGGGAGAAGACCTCCGCGGTGCGCTCGTTCGCGCCGCCGGCCGACAGCACGCGCCCGTCCGGCAGGAGCGCCGCGGTGGAGTGATAGCCGCGGTAGCGCACCTGGCTGGCCAGCGAGGTCCAGGTGTTGGTGGCGGGGTTGTAGAGCTCCGCGTGGCGGACGGGCGAGGCCGCGTCGTCGAAGCCGCTGCCGCTGCTGCCGCCGACGATGAGCACGGTGCCGTCCGGTAGCAGCACCGCGTTGTGCTGGCGCCGGCGGATGCTCATGGGCGCCACGTACCGCCAGCTCGGCGCCGCCACGGTGAGGTCTATCTGCTCCACGGTGGCGGTGGGCGGCTCGCCTCCGCCGAAGAGCGTCACCTTGCCGTCGATGAACACCGCGGGCCCATAGCTGCGTCCGCCGAAGTTGCTCAGGGGGCCGGTGGTCCAGGCGCCGTTGCCATTGGGGTTCAGCCAGAGCGAGCCGCGCAGCGAGCCCGCGTAGAAGAGCTGGCCGTTGGGCGCCAGGAACATCTTCGGATAGAAGGGCAGGTTGCGCCGGGCGCCCGTCAGCGTGCGCCACGTGTTGGTGCCCGCGATGAAGCGCTGGGGAATCTCGTTGATGTCGCCCGCTCCGGCGATTTCTCCGGAGATGACCACCACGTCGCCGTTGGAGAGCGTGGTGTTGGTGGGGTACCAGCGCCCGGCGTTCATGTCCGGCAGCCGGGTCCAGGTGTTGGTGTTGAAGTCGAACGCGCTGGTGTCGGGCAGGCCCACGTGGCTGGCGATGTGGCCACCCGTCACCAGCAGCTTGCCGTTGGACAGGAAGTTGTGGCCGCTGCAGAAGATGTTGTAGCCCGCGTACGGATACGTGGTGAGCGCCCCGGTGGACGGGTCCCAGCGGCGGGGTGGCAGCGCGCCCTCGTCGAACTCGCCGAAGAAGAGCACCTTGCCGTCCGGCATCAGCGACAGGTGCGTGGCGGAGATGGGCCAGGTCAGCACGCTGGACCAGCGCCCCGTCAGCGACGGCACCTGGGCCCTGGCCGAGGTGGCGCCCAGCACCACGAGGCCCAGCAGGTGGACGGCGAGGACCGCGCACCGACGAGGCAGGGGAGGGTGGCGCATTGGCGGGCTCCAGGCGGGGTCGGGCGGACGAGGGGCCAGAACCTAGGGACGTCGCGCGCGGGCGCGAGCTGTCCGCCCGTCGCAAGTCACTGACGGCTGGGTGACGAGCCGTGCCACCGGAGGACCGTTGTCCGCGGAGGGCGCGAGGTGGCTTGGTCCTCTGTCTGGCTCGATTCGTGTCGACGAAGGAGATGTCCCGATGAGGTGCCGTTGGCTGCTGTGGGTGGGTCTGCTCGTGGGGTGTGCCCCGGCCTCGGGATCGCCGGAGCCGGTGGAGGCGGCGGCTTCGCCCTTGTTGGAGTCCTGGGAGTACTGCTCGCGCACGGCGGTGTCGCTGGGGGTCACGCTGGTGGAGGACAGGCCCTACACCCCGCCGATGGCGCCGAGCACGGGCGGCATGGTGTTCAGCGCGGAGGACGCGGAGCGCGGCCGCGAGCCCTGGGTGAGCTCGGGCGCGCCGGGCGCGGGGACACGGCTGTTGAAGGACGTGTTCCCGGGGGTGGGCGGCTCGGAGCCGACCTGGTTCACGCGGGTGGGCGCGAAGGTGTTCTTCGCCGCGAACGACCCGGCGGCGGGGCGGGAGCTGTTCGTCTCGGATGGGACGCCGGAGGGCACCGTCCGGGTGAAGGACATCTGGCCCGGCGAGGTGGGCTCGTTCCCGAACGCGCTCTTCGAGTACCAGGGGCTGTTGTACTTCACGGCGGGAGACCCGGCGCATGGGCGGGAGCTGTGGCGCAGCGACGGCACGGCGGCGGGCACGGTGCTGGTGGAGGACCTGGAGCCGGGGGTGGAGGACTCCTCGCCGGACCAGCTCACCCGGGGTGGGGACGGCGCGCTGTACTTCGTCATCTCGTCCCGGGGGTTGTTCACGCGGCTGATGCGGCTGGGGGTGGGGCCGAACGCCGCCGAGGTGGTGCGTGTGCCCAGTGACCTGGGCTTCCAGTTCCCGTTGGTGCCCGTGGGCCGCAAGCTGTTCTTCGTCAGGAGCCAGCAGCACCACGGCGCGGTGGGGTTGATGGTGTCGGAGGCGGGAAGGGCGCCGGTGATGCTGGGCACCTTCGCGCGCGTGGGGGAGCTGGCGGCGGTGGGGGAGCGGCTGGTGTTCAGCGCCGCGGCGCACATGGAGGACGAGAACCTGGAGTTGTGGCGCAGCGACGGCACGGCGGCGGGCACGGTGCTGGTGGAGGACGTGCGCGCGGGCAACGTCGGCTCCAATCCGCAGAACTTCGCGGTGCTCGCGGACACGCTCTTCTTCGCCGCGGACGACGGCACCCACGGCG
Organism: Myxococcus sp. MISCRS1; assembly: GCF_026626605.1. Taxonomy (NCBI): domain Bacteria; kingdom Pseudomonadati; phylum Myxococcota; class Myxococcia; order Myxococcales; family Myxococcaceae; genus Myxococcus; species Myxococcus sp. MISCRS1. The sequence goes on along the minus strand of NZ_JAPNKB010000001.1, from coordinate 4,267,265 downwards.
TGGAGCTCTGGGACAGCGACGGCACGGCCGCGCGCACGCGCATCTTCGGGGACCTGGAGCTGGGGCCGGGCGGCTCGTTTCCGCAGGCGCTGACGGTGGTCGAGGACCACCTGTTCTTCAGCGCGGACATCCGGGGGCGGGGCCAGGAGCCGTGGGTGGGCAACGGCTTTCGCGTGGGCACGGTGCCGCTGACGGAGCTGGCGCCGGGGCCTCGGGGCTCGTCGCCGAGGAGCTTCCGGCGCTCGGGGTGGAGCGTCTTCTTCTCGGCGGAGGATGCGACGGGGGTGCGGCGGCTCTTCACGCTGCCGTTCCGGCCGGACGGCAGGTGCCTTGTGCCGGGGCCGTGAGCACCTGGAGGAAAACAGGTCCCGGGACGTTGTAGACAGGGGGCATGGCTCCCTTCTGGGACAATGGCGCCGTTCGCGGCGCGCGGGTGCGGTGTCCGGGCTGCACCCGCTTCAATCCTCCCGGTGTCCGGTGTCCGAGCTGCGCCTGTGGTCCGGTGGCGCCCGAGCACTACGGCGCGGCGCGCATGCTGTTGCACGCGGGGGTGGACCGCTTCGCGCTGACGGGGCGACTGGAGGCGCTGGAGCCTGGGCTGGCCCGACAGCTGGAGGCCCAGTACTCCGGGCAGTGGGCGGGGGTGTTGCGCATCGTCGAGGACGCGCGGCGCTGCGAGCCCTTCCTGACGCTCGGGGGCTTCGTCGAGGAGGCGGAGGACCGCTGGGCGGACGTGGTTCCTTGGAGCCAGCCGCCGGTCTCTCGTGACGCGGCGGCGGAGGCGGATGACTCGCTGGATGCGCTCTACCAGCGGAGCGAGGACCCGGGCGTGCGACAGCTCGCGGCGCTCGCGGCGGTGAACCGGGGGCGGCCGTCGCGAGAGCTGTACTCCGCGGCGCAGGGGGCGCTGTATGCGGATGGGCTCGCCCGCCTGGAGGCCGCGCTTGCGTTGACGCGCTGGCGGGTCTGGTTCGTCGCGCCGGCGGGCCGGCCGCAGCGGGAGCTCATCGCGCGCCATGCGCGCGACGTGTTCGCGAATCATCCGGAGCATGCCGCCCGCGCCGCCGTGGCGTGGGTGCGCGCCACCGGCAAGGCGCCGGAGGTGGACCTGCTGCTCGCGTTGCGCGAGGGCCTGCGCGCCCAGGACGAGGACATCGCCTTCGAGTGCGCGCTCGTGTTGGGGGACGAGAGAGGGCTGCTCGCCGCGCTGCGCTCGGACGCCGAGGCCAGGGCCGCGCAGGGCTCAGACGACAAGGCCAGCGCAGCGCAAGGTTCGGCCGTTGAGGCCAGAGCCGTCCAGGGCGCGGACGATGAGACCAGCGCAGCGCAAGGCTCGGCTGATGAGGCCAGAGTCGTCCAGGGCGCGGACGAAAAGGCCAGAGCCGCGCGTGGCTCGGACGACAAGGCGAGGGGCGCGCTGAACTCGGACGGTGAGGGCAATGCCGCGCAGGACTCGGATGCCGAGGACCGGGCCGCGCTGGCGGCGAGGACGCTGGCATCGATGGGCGCTCCCGCATTACTCACGGTCCTGCGGGAGACGCGGAGCGCGGTGCTCGCGCGCGAGGTGATGCGGCGCTGGCCCGCGCCCGCCTCGTGGGAAGCGGTGGACGCGCTGCTGACAGTCTCGGCTGGATTCGATGACGGGCTCATCGAGCCGCTGTCCCAGTGGGCGCGCCAGACGCCCTACGCGAGCCTGCCGCCCGAGGTGCGCGAGCGCTGGCGGCAGTGGGCCGATGCCCGCCTGGGGACGTTGCCCGCGGCGCGTGTGCTGCGATTGCTGGAGTGGGTGCGCGAAGGCGACGAGGCCCCGGACGATGCGTCCGCGACAGCTTTCCAACGCGCCGCGGGCCAGGCCCTGTCCCGCGCGTCTTCGTCCGAGCGCGCGGAGTTGCTCGACTCGCGCGCACTCGTGGACTTCCTCGTCCACGGAGACGTGGAGGAACTGGCCCTGGTGCACACCTGGGCGCGGGACGCGGCGTGCGCGGCGCCGCTCCTGGAGTTGCTCGTGTCGCTGCCCGGACGCCTGCGTCGCGAGCGCCCGGTTCCGGGGCGGTGCGCGCGGCTGCTGATGGCCGCGTGGGAGCGCCCCGCGCGCTCGACGATCCTGGCGCCCTTGAACAAGGCGGTGCGCTCCTGGAGCGGCATCTCCGGACGCGAGGAGCTCATCGACGCGGTGTGGCTGCGCTTCCAGCGTCACCCCGTCGAGCGCGCGGAGCTGCTGGCCGCGTTCGAGCCCTGGCGACAGGAACTCTGGGAGCGTCAGCGCGCGGCGCAGCCGGACGCCATCGCCATCTTCGAGACCTGGTGGCGCGTGGACTCACAGAAGAGGCTGCCCGACCTGGTGTCCTTCCTCGTGGAGAACGCGCCCGTGGAAGCGCTGCCCGCGAGGCTCCCCTTCGTCTGGGCGGCGGCCGAGGCGCGCGTGGACACGTGGCCTCGCTCCACGTCACACGCCGTCTTCCTCGCCGCGGCGCCGCTGGCCGGGGCCCTGCGCTCGGGACACGACGCCCTCGTCCCCGACGCGGAGCGCTTCCTCGCGTGGTTCCCCGGCTTCGAGGCCCGGGTGCTCTCGGCGGCCTCACCCGAGACCGAGTCGAGCTACCAGCGGGACCTGCTCGAGGACCTGCACGTCGAGGTGCGGCTGATGCGCGAGGCCCTCGAGCGTCGAGCCGAGGAGGCGGAGGCCCTGCGCCAGGCCGAGCTGCGCAGGCGGGTGGAGGAGTCGCGGCGCCGCGACCAGGAGCGTCAGCTCGAGCTCGCCCGTCTCGAGGTCGAAGCCGCCGCGCACGAGGCCGCACGGGCCCGCGCGGAGCAGGAGGCGCACCAGGCCCGGCTGGCGGACGCGCTGGCGCGGTTGGGGCCGCGTCCCGCGCAGCTGCGACGGTTCGACGCGAGCCCCCAGGTGGAGCTCCTCCCCATCGACGTGGAGGTCATCTTCCCCGGCGCGACGATGGCCTCGGTGCTGGACTACTCGCGCATCCTCAAGGCCCTCAGCATGGGCGACGACGCACTGGAAGTGTTCGCCGCCAATGGCCTGTCCGTGACGTCGTGGGGCACGGAGGGCCGCGCCTGGGGCGAGGCGATGATTCGGCGTCCGGAGCTGGGCCTGCGCTTCTCCCAGCTCTTCCACGCGCCCTGGAGCTGAACCGCTACTGCGCGGTGGAGCCGCCGTCGAGAATCATCTCCGCGCCCGTCATCAGCTTCGACTCGTCCGAGGCGAGGTAGACCACGGCGTTGGCCACGTCATCCGGCTCCCCCAGCGCGCCCTGGGGAATCGTGCGCCGCAGCCCCTCGCGCGCCCGCTCCGGAGAGCCCGAGGACGCAATCAGCGCCTTCACCATGTTCGTCTCGATGAACGTGGGGTGGATGGAGTTGCACCGAATGCCGTAGCCGTGGTGCGCGCAGTGCAGCGCCACCGACTTGGTGAACATGTGCACGGCGGCCTTCGCGCTGCCGTACGCCACCAGCGTGGGCACGCCGATGAGCCCCGCCACGGAGGAGATGTTGATGATGGAGCCCCTGGCGCCCGACTTGCGCATGGCCTGGATGCCGTGCTTGCAGCCCAGGAACGTGCCGTCCAGGTTGACCGCGTGCACCAGCCGCCACTCGGCCAGGGTGATGTTCTCCACGTCCTTGGGGACGCCCAGGCCCGCGTTGTTGACGAGCACGTCCAGCCGGCCGAACTTCTCCAGCGTCACCTCCATCGCGCGCACCCAGTCCTCCTCGCGCGTGACGTCCAGCGGGACGAACAGGCCCATGCCCTCACCCAGGGACCTGGCCACCTCGACGCCGGCCTCCTCCTGCTGGGGCCGGTCCGTCACCACCACCCTGGCGCCCTCGCGCGCGAGCATCCGCGCCGCCGCGCTGCCCAGCCCGCCCGCCGCGCCCGTAATCAGTGCCACCTTGCCTTCCACGCGCTTCATCGTCGTGCCTCCCGTCGAACAGCGTGTCTTCAGACAGGCCCATTGGGCGTGAGCAGCACCTTGCCGCCGCGTCCACCCTCCATCGAGCGCGCCAGCGCCTCCTGGATGGCGTCCAGCGTGAAGGTGCCCTCCACCGCCGTCTTCAGCGTGCCGTCGGCCACCAGCTTCGCCAGCCGGCCGAACATCTCCTGCTGCTGCTCGCGCGGGGCGCGCTTGAGCCACAGCACCAGCCAGAAGCCGCGCAGGGTGATGTCCTTGAAGATGGTGGCCGCGGCCGACAGCTTGGGACCCTTGCCGGACATGACGCCGTAGTTCACCACCGTGCCGCCGGTGGCGAGCGAATCCCCCAGCCGCCGCGTGGAGTCGCCGCCCACCGCGTCGATGGCCAGCCGCACCTTGGCGCCGCCCGTCGCCGCCTTCACGCGCTCGGGCAAATCATCCGTGTCCGTCAGCACCACGTCCGCGCCCAGCTCGGTGAGCTCCTTCGCCAGCTCCTCGCGGCGCACCACGTTGAGCGTCTTGTAGCCGGCCTGCTTCGCCAGGGTGATGAGGTAGCGGCCCACCGCGGAGTTGGCGGCGTTCTGCAGCACCCAGTCCCCGGCTTTGAGCGCGCCGAACTCGCGCAGCAGGATGTCCGCGGTGGGCGGGTTGACGAACAACATGGACGCCTGCTTCAGGTCCGTGTCGGGGGGGACCGTCACCAGCCCCTCGGCGGGCGCCACCAGGTGCGTGCGCCACGTGCCCGCGCCCAGCGGCAGGAACACCAGGTCTCCCACCTTCACGGCCGAGGTGTCCTTCACCTCCACCACGCGGCCCACGCCCTCGTTGCCCGGCACCGCCGGCAGCTTGGGCAGCGAGCCGTACTGACCCGACAGGGTGAGCACGTCCGACGGGTTGATGGGCGTGGCCAGGACCTCGATGCGGACCTGCCCCGACTCGAGCGCCGCGTCGGGCTCCTCCACCAGCTCCACCACCTTCAACGGGTGCCCGAACTTCGAGAATCGGACCGCTTTCATGGGTTGCTCCGAGTGCGCGCGGGAATTCGGGTCCGCACCCTAGCGACCTTCGGGCCCGGAGCCGAGCACGCACTCCAAGTCGTCGCGGCAACCCGTTCGCCAGGGTGGGGGCGCCGGGCACGGTGTCCACCGGCGGACGCGAGGGGAGGGGCAGGGGAGCACGAGGGCCTCGCATTCCCGCGTCGCGCTGCTCACCTTGCGTGGTGACTCGGGGCGGCTGGGTGGCGAGGAGGCGACAGTGGGCAGCAACGTGCGCGCGGGGATGACCCTGGGCCGACCGATGGAGGCCGCGACGGTGGCGGCTCCGCTGGCCGTTCCCTGGAGGCGAAGGGTGACGGGGCTCCTGCGGCCCCTCTTCGCGGTGGCCGGGGTGGGCATGCTGGCGCTGCTGGTGCGCAAGGTGGGCCCGCATGAGCTCGGGAGCGTGCTGCTGGGCGCCGCGCCGTGGCTGCCGTGGGTGGTGCTCCTGGAGGTGGGACGTCAGGGCATGGACGCGCTCGCCACGCGCGCCTCCTATGGCGCGAGCGCGGAGCGGGTGCCCCTGAGGGTGCTGGCGCGCGCGCAGCTCATCGGCACCGCGGTGTCCAGCATGGCGCCCGCGGGCCGCGCGGCGGCGGAGGCCACCAAGGCCGCGCTCCTGTCACCCCACATGGGTGGCGGCACCGCGGCGGCCGCGGCGGCCACGTCCCAGGCGGCCTCGCTGGCGGCCGGCGGCCTCATCTCCTTTCCCTGCGCGGCGGCCTCGTTCCTGCTCACGGGCTGGTCCGTCTTCACGCTGGCGATGCTCGGCCACGGCGTGGTGCTGGTGCTGGCCTCCACGGGCGTGCGTGCGTGCATGCGCGCCCAGGGACCGTGCGCGTGGCTGGCGAAGCGCTCGCGCAGGTGGGCGCAGCTCACGGAGCAGTTCCGCCAGACGGCGTGCCACGGCCCGCTGCTCCCGAAGAGCCCCGTGCTGGCCTTCCTGGGCAGCCGCACGCTGCAGGTGGCGCAGTACGCGGTGCTGACGCACGCGGTGGGCATCGACACGTCGGTGGTGCAGGCGCTCTTCTCGCAGGGCCTCTACCTGTGCGCGCTGGCGGTGGGCTCGCTGGTGCCCGGCCAGGTGGGCGTGAGCGACGGCGCCTTCGCGCTGGCGGCGGGCGTGCTGGACACCACCGCCGCGCGCGCCATGTCGGTGGCGCTGCTGGGCCACCTGGTGCAGCTGGTCTTCGTGCTCGCCGGCGCGCTCACGCCGCTGGTGTGGCGGATGCCTGGGGTGGCGCGGCCGGCCTCACCCTCACCGGCGTGCCGTTGAAGGCCGCGTTGCCGCTGACGGCGTCCACCGCGTGGTCGTCCGTCAGGTCGTTCTGGCTGATGCCCGCGTGCTCGCTGGCCACGCGCAGCTTCGTGCCCTGACGGCGATGGCCATAGCCGTGCGGCAGGCTCACCACGCCCGGCATCACCTCGTCCGTCACCGCCACCGGCACCGTCACCTCGCCCACGCGGGAGGTGACGGTGGCGTCCACGCCGTCCGCCAGCCCCAGCCGCGACGCGTCCTCCGGGTGCACCATCAGCGTGCAGCGCGGCTTGCCCTTGAGCAGGCCCGGCACGTTGTGCATCCAGGAGTTGTTGTCGCGCAGGTGTCTGCGGCCGATGAGCAGCAGTTCGCCCGCGCGCGCGTCGGGCGCCCCGCCCTCCGGGAACGTCTGGGCGAGCCGCTGCACGTCCGCGACGAGCAGCGGAGGGGCCAGGTGCAGGCGCCTGTCCTTCGTCTGAAGCCGCTCGGCCAGGCACGGCTCGAGCGGGCCCAGGTCCACGCCGTGCGGTGAGGCGCGCAGCTTCGACAGCGACAGGCCCTGGCGCAGCGGATGGAACCGGCTGCCATGCGGGCCCAGGCGCAAACCGATGTCCAGCATCCGCTCCGGCCCCAGCCGCGTGAGGGTCTGGTAGCGCAGCGTCTGGCGCACGGACGGACGGCCCTTGCGCAGGGTCTCCAGGCGGTGCTGCAGCGCGAGGACGATCTGCCAGTCGTGACGCCCCTCCGGCCCGGGCTCGAACAGCGGCGGCGAGTACTTGGCGGTGTTGCGCACGGCCAGCGCGTGGAAGGCCACGTCGTAGTGGCCGCGCTCCAGCGGGGACACGGGCGGCAGGATGAGGTGCGCGTGGCGCGTCGTCTCGTTGAGGTACGGGTCCACGCTCACCATGAAGTCCAGCCCCTGGAGCGCGCGCTCCAGCTGCGCGCCGTTGGGCGTGGACAGCACGGGGTTGCCCGCCATGGTGACGAGCGCGCGCACGCGGCCGTCGCCCGGGGTGAGCATCTCCTCGGCGAGCACGGCCGAGGGCAATTCGCCGCCCGTCTCCGGCAGCCCACGCACCCGGCTCTTCCACCGGCCATGGCTGCCCCGGCCGAGCGCCATCGCCTTGGGGCCGCAGATGATGTCGAAGGCGGGCTGGGTGAACATGGCGCCGCCCTCCTTGTCCAGCTGGCCCGTCACCGCGTTGAGCACGTTGATGAGCCACTGGCACAGCGAGCCGAAGGGCTGCGTGGACAGGCCCATGCGCCCGTAGCAGACGGCCGCGTCGGCGGCGAGGAAGTCGCGCGCGAGCGTGCGCACCGTCTCGGCGGGGACTCCGGTGTGCGGCGCCACGCGCTCGGGCGGGAAGTCGCGCGCGAGCGCTCGCACGGTGTCGAGCCCGTCCGTGAGCGCGTCCAGGTGCCCCGTCCTCGGCGGGTGCTCGTGGAACACGACGTGCAGCAGCGAGAGCAGTAGCAGCGCGTCCGTGCCGGGGCGGATGAAGACGTGGGTGTCCGCGATGGCCGCCGTCTCCGTGCGGCGCGGGTCCACCACCACCAGCTTGCCGCCGCGCTGCTGGATGGCGCGCAGCCGGGTGCGCACGTCCGGGGCCGTCATCAGGCTGCCATTGGACGCGAGCGGGTTGGCCCCCATCACCAGCAGATAGCGCGTGCGGTCCAGGTCCGGGATGGGCACCAGCAGTTGGTGGCCGAACATGAAGTACGACACCAACTGGTGGGGGAGCTGGTCCACCGACGTGGCGGAGAAGCGGTTCTTCGAGCGCAGCGCGCGCACCAGCTCCGAGCCGAACACCATGTTGCCCAGGTTGTGCACGTTGGGGTTGCCCAGGTACGACGCCACCGCGTCGCGCCCGTGCGCCTCTTGCACCGCGTGCAGGCCCTTCGCCGCCTGGTCCAGCGCCTCGTCCCACGACACGCGCTCCCAGCCCGTCTGGGTCCGCCGCATCGGGTGGCGCAGCCGGTCCGGGTCCTCGTGCAGGTCCTTGAGCGCCAGCGCCTTGGGACACACGTGGCCCCGGCTGAACGGGTCCTCGTCGTCTCCCCGGATGGAGGTGATTCGCTCCTCCTGCAGTTCGATGCGCAGGCCGCACATGGCCTCGCACAGGTTGCACGTACGGAAGTGGACCCGGGACGTGGCCTTGGCGCTCATGCCGCGCACTCTACACAACGCCAATGCCTGACGCGGATGGCGGTGCCATGAAAGGATTGTGTCACGAGGAGAACACATGCGCCGGATGGAGCCGTGGGTCATCGCCGTGGGGTTGTTGGCATTGTCGCCGCTGGACGTGGGGGCCACCGAGCCGCCCCGAATCGTCGTGTCCAAGGCCCGGGCGCTGAGCTTCACCCGCCAGGACGCGGTGGTGGGGCGGGCCGAGGAGGTGCGGATGGGGATGACGATGCAGCAGGATTTCTACATCACCGCGCCCTTCATGGAGCCGGAGCCCATCGACGTCTCCACCGAGATGTTCCAGGCGCAGGTCTTCACCCCGCTGGAGGTGAAGGGGCCCCTCGTCACCAAGGCGAAGCTCGCCTATGGCGATGTGGTGGACGTGATGAAGGACCCGCAGGGACGGCAGAAGCGGCAGGTCACCGTCGTCCACCAGAAGACCTACGTGGGTGAGGCCAGGGCGGGCCGTGTCGAGGTGACGGACGCGAACGGCCAGCCGGTGCCGCCGGAGGAAGCCGAGCTGGTGCGCAAGGACCTGGACGGGCTGGGCGCCGAGGACCCCCTCGCCGCCGCCTTCCCCCGGGGCCCGGTGAAGGTGGGCGCGAAGCTGGACGGCGTGGCGCGCGCCTTCGAGAAGCTCCTGCAGAAGGGCAACCCCGCGAGCGTGAAGTTCCGCAAGACGCGCGTCCAGCTCCAGGAGATCCACGAGGACCCGCGCGGCCTCGTCGGCCTGTTCCTCGTCTCCACCACGATGGAGCTGGCCCCGGACGAGCAGAACCCCATGACCACCACCATCGCCTACCAGGGGACGATGCACGTGCTGGGCGAGGGCACCGAGCTGACCGCCTTCAACCTGCAGGGGCCCGTCGTCTACACCCCCATCCCCGCGATGAAGGCCAAGGGCATGCAGGTGAAGGGCAAGGGCGACTCGGTCCTCTTCTTCTCCGTCCAGCCCGTGAAGAAGCCCTGACGACACGTCGCGTCAGTCCCCGTCGCGTCGGGACTGGAATGGCCCGGCGCGACGCCCGCATGGCCGGCTGCTCCGCGGAGCAGCGCGGGCGTGACAGCACGCTGACAGAGAATGGGCAGGGTTGGGCGTTAGAGGGTTCCCATGTTCCTGCACGCGCTCGGTCACTTCCATCCGCCCAACCTCCTCACCAATGCCTTCCTGGAGGAGCTGGGCCTCGAGACCTCGGACGCGTGGATATTGGAGCGGGTGGGCATCCGCTCCCGCCACACGGTGCTGCCGCTCGACTACCTGCGGCAGACGCGCAACCGGGACGTGCGGGCCGCGCAGGAGGCCGCGCTCTACAGCAACGCGCAGACGGGTGCCCACGCCGCGCGCCTGGCGCTCACGCGCGCGGGGCTGAAGCCCTCCGACATCGGCCTCGTCGTCGCGGGCGGGTGCAGCCCGGACGAGTGCATCCCGGCCGAGTCCAACCGCGTGGCGCAGGAGCTGGGCATCGACGCGCCGGCCGTGGACCTGCAGAGCGCCTGCTCGTCCTTCTGCACGCAGCTGCACTTCCTGACGGGCATGCGCCCGGAGCGGCTGCCGGAGTACGTGCTCGTGGTGAACATGGACAACTCCACGCGCGTGGTGGACTACGCGGACCGCTCCAGCGCGGTGCTGTGGGGCGACGGCTCCTCGGCGGCGGTGCTGTCCCCCCGCGTGCCGGGCCGCTGGCGAATCACCGAGACCCGCCTCGCCGGAGACCCCTCGGGCGCGGACAAGGTGCGCGTGCCGCGCATCGGCCACTTCACCCAGCACGGCGCGGAGGTGCAGAAGTTCGCCATCCGCCGCGCGGGAGAGACCTTCCTGGACCTGCGCGCCGACTACCTGGCCCGACACCCGGACCGGGGGCCCGGCGACGTCACCTTCATCGGCCACCAGGCCAACCTGCGCATGCTGGAGGCCGTCCAGCGCCGCTGCGAGGTCCCCGAGTCCCGCCACTTCTTCAACGTCCACGTCCGGGGCAACACCGGCGCGGCGGGCGCCCCGGGTGTCCTGAGCGAGCACTGGGACGACCCCGGCCTGGGCGACGCCCTGGTCCTGAGCGTGGTGGGCAGCGGGCTCACCTGGGCCGGCGCCCTGCTCGAGCGCACTCGCGCCGCCCCCTGACGCACCCCGGCACCCCGGTCCGAAGTGTCCGACCGGGCGCCCGTCATGCAGCCTCCTTCCCCGCACGTCGGAGAGCGCTGGTATGTTCTCCAACGAGCGTCATGGCCCCGACACCCCGCGACATCCCCCTCCCGAGCTCCCCGTGGCTGACGGCCCCGGGCCCGTGCGCCTCGACGCCGGGCGTGGGCGGGGCCTCACCCCGGGTCCGCTCCGTCCACTGCTCCACAGGGAACTGGAACGATCTGCTGGCGGTCGCGTCCAGGCATGCGCACCTATCCGGGCACCGTACTCGGACAGGGCGGGGGTCGGACGCATGAGAGAGCAGGCGTGGAAGAGCGCGCGGTGGCTCGTGCTGGGGTGGGTGCTGGCAACGGGCGCGGCGCAGGCGGGACAGAAGCAGGTGGGTGGAGTCCACATGCCGGACTCCCTGCAGCTCCAGGGGCGCACGGTGGAGCTGGCCCACATGGAGCTGCACAAGCGCTTCTTGTTCAAGGTGTACGTGTGGAGTCTCTATCTGGAGTCGCGGCCGAGGAGCGCCTCGGAGGCCATCGCCTCCAACTCCGTGAAGCGGCTGCACTTCCGCTTCCTGCGAGACATCACCCGCTCGCAGCTGGTGGACAGCCTGCGCAACGGCCTGTACCGCAACCCGGAGCTGCGCGAGGGGCCTCTGTCCCAGCAGCTGGGCGTCATGCTCGCGTCGCTGCGTGACGTGGAGAAGGGCGGGGACCTCATCATCACCTACACCCCGGATGGCGGCCTGGAGGTCGGCGGCGCGGCCAGCGGCGGCGTGTTCATCCCCGGCAAGACGTTCGCCGACGCGCTCTTCGCCGTCTGGCTGGATGTGCACCCCATCTTCCCTCGTTGAAGCTTTACACCCGGGCCCTCTGGCGGGGGTCCAGGCTGGCGAAATGCCCGTGTGGGTTCTTCCTGACCTTGGAACTTCCAGGCAGTAGGCTGGAGCTCCAACCATCGCTGTCAGGAGAATACATACACATGCGGACACGGCTGATTCTGGCTGCGCTCGTCGCGCTCTCCACCACGGGATGCGTCTCGCAGGGCAAGTTCGACGCGAAGGCCCTGGAGGCGGAGAACCTCACCAAGGGCCTCAACGACGAGAAGGGCGCGCGCGAGGCCGCCGAGGCCAAGGTCAAGGAGCTGACGGAGAAGCTCGCCGCGCTGGAGGAGGAGAAGAAGGCGCTGGAGACCCGGCTGACCACCTCCGAGTCGCGCCTCACGGCGGGCGCCGCCGAGCGCCGCGCGTTGCAGGACCAGAACGCGCAGCTCGCCGCGCTCAACGAGGAGCTGGCGCGCAACTCCAAGAAGCTGGCCCAGGCCAAGGAGGAGCTGGAGAAGAAGAGCTCCGAGTACGAGAGCCTGGCGCAGAGCCTCAAGTCGGAGATCTCCGAGGGCAAGATTGAGTTGTCCGAGCTGAAGGGCCGCATGACGGTGCAGCTCAAGGACAAGATCCTCTTCGCGTCCGGCTCCGCGCGCGTGGGCAAGGAGGGCGGCGAGGCGCTGAAGAAGATCGCCGACGCGCTCAAGAGCGTGCAGGGGAAGATCATCCGCGTCGAAGGACACACGGATGACGTCCCGACCGGCGGCGGCCAGTTCCCCACCAACTGGGAGCTGAGCCTGGCGCGCGCCATGGCGGTGGTGCGGGCGCTGCAGGACGCGGGCGTGGACCCGACGACGCTGTCAGCGGCGGGCTACGGGCAATACCAGCCCATCGCGGTCAATGACTCGCCCGAGAATCGCAGTCTGAATCGTCGTATCGAAATCGTTCTCGCACCCAAGTTGTGAAAGCGTTAGGGAGGTCGGGCGCCTTCGCGCCCTTCCCCCCATGAGAACGTTCCTGGCCGTTTTGTGTTTCTGCCTCGCCGCCGGAGCCTGGGCACAGGCTCCGGACGGCGGTGTCGCCGACCCCGACGCGGGCGTCCCCACGGGCGTGTTGACGAAACCGCCCGAGCTGCTGCGTCAGGTCGAGGCGCCCTATCCACCCGAAGCCGCCGCCCAGCAGCTCGAGGGCACGGTGGTGATGTTCATCGACATCTCGGAGACGGGCGCCGTCACGAATGTCGAAATCACCCAGCCCGCCGGCCACGGCTTCGACGAAGCCGCCGTGGAGGCCGTGAAGCAGTTCGAGTTCTCCCCGGCGGAGGTCGACAACGTCCCCTCCCCGGTGCGCATCCAGTACGCCTACCAGTTCGTCTTCCGGCCGGTGGCCCCGCCCACCGACGCGGACGGTGGCACCGTGGAGCCCGAGGCCCCGGTGAACTTCAGCGGCCAGGCGCTGGAGCGCGGCACGCGCAAGCCGCTCAACGGCGCGGAGGTGGTGCTCCCGGAGCTGGACCGCTCCACCGTGGCGGACTCGGAGGGGCGCTTCTCCTTCCGGGGCGTGCCGCTGGGCACCCACGAGGTGCTGGTGGTGCAGGGCGGCTATGACCGCTTCAAGACGCGGGAGACGGTGTCCGAGGGCCGCGAGACGCGCGCCACGTACTACGTGCAGAAGCGCATCTTCAGCCCCTTCGAGACGGTGGTGCGCAGCGACCGTGAGCGCAAGGAGGTGACGAGCACCACGCTCCAGGTGGCCGAGGTGCAGCGTGTGCCCGGCACCCAGGGCGACACGCTCAAGGTGGTGCAGAACCTGCCCGGCGTGGCGCGCCCGGCCTTCAACGGCGGCGCCCTGGTCATCCGCGGCACCAGCCCCCAGGAGTCCGGCGTCTTCCTGGACGGGCAGCGCATCCCCCTGCTGTTCCACTTCGGCGGCCTGACGAGCGTCTACAACTCCGAGCTCCTGGAGTCGCTGGACTACCTGCCCGGCAACTTCTCCTCGTACTACGGCGACATCACCGGCGGCGTCATCAACGTCAACAGCCGCGAGCCGAAGATGGACCGCATCCACGGCACCGTGGGCGTGAGCCTCATCGAGTCCAACGCGGTCATCGAGGGGCCCATCACCGACACGCTGGGCTTCGCCATCGGCGGCCGGCGCTCGTACATCGACCTGGTGCTGGGGGTGATTCCGGAGGGCGACGACGGCCCGAGCCTCCAGGTGGCGCCGCGCTACTACGACGCGCAGCTCAAGCTGGTGTGGAAGCCGATTTCACGCCACACCTTCACACTGCAGGGCATCACCTCTCGGGACAGGCTGGGGCTGGTGTTCGACCGACCGTCGGACGACGACCCGTCCGTCAACGGCAACCTGGACGTGACGACGGGCTTCAACCAGCTGCGCCTGCGTCACCAGTACCGCGGGGAGCGGCTCACGCTGGACACGCACGCGCTGGTGGGCAACACGCTGGTGGAGTTCGAGATTGGCGAGCGCAACCTGCGCATCGCCTCCACGGACCTGAACCTGCGCGCCACGGCGGAGTACGCGCTGGTGGAGCCGTTCACCCTGGCGGGTGGCGTGGACGTGACGAGCAGCTTCGCGAACGTCAAGGCGCGCATCCAGCGCCCGCCGCGTGAGGGTGAGCCGCCCAGCCCGCTCGTCACCGAGGACCTGCTCGACACCGATGGAGACTTCCTCCAGTACTTCCCCTCGCTGTGGCTCGAGGGGCGCTGGCGTCCGTTCAAGGGGCTCTTGGTGGTGCCGGGCGTGCGGTACGAGGGGTATGTCTTCACGGACCAGAAGAAGGCCAAGCGCACGCTGAACCCGCGCCTGGCGGTGCGCTACGCGCTGACGGACACGCTGACCTTGAAGGGCGGCGCGGGCGTGTACCACGGGCCTCCGGTGCAGGATGAGCCCAGCCTCGCGTTCGGCAACCCGGACCTCTCCGCGAAGCGCTCGCTCCAGTACGGCGTGGGCGCGGAGTGGCAGCCCGTGCAGGAGTGGTTCGTCAGCGGCGAGGTCTTCTACAACGATTTGGACAACCTCATCAGCCGCTCGGACGCGCTGGTGGAGCGCGACGGGGAGCTGGTGCCGGAGCGGCTGAAGAACGGCGGCATCGGCCGGGTCTACGGGTTCGAGCTGCTGGTCCGCCGCGCGCTGACCGAGCGCCTGTTCGGCTGGATTGCGTACACGCTCAGCAAGAGCGAGCGCCGGGACGCGCCCGGGGCGAACTGGCGCCTGTTCGACAACGACCAGACGCACGTGCTGACGGCGATTGCGTCCTACAAGCTGCCGAGGGGCTGGGAGGTGGGCGCCAGGTTCCGCTTCGCGTCCGGCAACCCGACGACGCCGGTGGTGGGCTCGGTGCGTGACGACGGCACCGACGTGTTCCTGCCGCTGTTCGCGGCGGTGAACTCGCGGCGGCTGCCGTCCTTCAACCAGTTGGATGTCCGCGTCGACAAGATCTTCGTCTTCGACAAGTGGACGCTGGACCTCTACCTGGACTTGACGAACGTCTACAACAACGCGGCGGTGGAGGGCATCGCCTACAACTACAACTACACCCAGAGCGCCTACTTCGAGGGACTGCCCATCCTCCCCGTCATCGGCGCCAAGGGGAGCTTCTGACCATGCGCGCGTGCGTCTTCCTCTCCCTGGCCGCGGCGCTGCTGGCGTGTGGCCCCGACTTCGAGCTGCAGAGTGAAATCCGGCGGGTGCGGGTGCTCGGCATCCGCGCGGAGCCGCCGGAGCTGGTGCTGGACCCGGACACGGGCGCCTTGCCTGGGCCCACGTCCTTCACCGCGCTGGCGGTGGCGCCGGACGCGCGGCCCGTCACCGTCACCTACGCGCTGTGCCGGCTCAACGGCAACCCGTACGACGGCCGCTGCCCCGGTGAGAACGGCGTGCCGCTGGCGGATGGCACCCTGTCCTTGCAGAACCCCGACGTGCAGGTGGTGCTGCTGCAGGCCATCCAGGCCGCGAACCCCAACGGCGGCGCCACGCCCAACCCGGACGACCCGCGCACGCGCGCGGCGCTGGAGAAGGGCATCCCCCTGTTCGTGGGCTACGAGGCGACGGACGGCTCAGGCACGCCCGAGGGCACCGAGCGCGGCGTGCGCCAGGTGCTGGTGCGCATGACGCGCGAGCCGAACCACAACCCGGGCGTGGCGGACATCCTGTGGAACGACGCGCCGCTGGTGGGGCCGCTGCCCCTGGACCAGGAGGTGGTGTTCCGTCCCACGCTCACCGAGGGCAGCCTGGAGGTGTTCACCGGCGAGGAAGGCGCGGAGACGGAGCAGGTCTTCTACAGCTGGTTCGTCACGGGTGACGGCGAGGTGAAGGAGTTCCGCTCGCTGGAGCCGGTGGACGGCAAGCCGGGCGACCCCACGTCGAAGTACGAGACGCCCAAGACGCCCCAGCGCCTCACCGTGTACGTGGTGGCGCGCGACGGTCGTGGCGGCGTGGGCTGGCTCAGCCGCGAGGTGGACGCGGGCCCGTAGTCGAGCACCTGTCGATGGGGAAGCGGCCCGCCTTCGAGCGGGCCGTCTGCCTTTGAGGGAGGGGTCGACGGCTCCCGGCCCCGGAGGGCGGTGGGACTGTCTGGAATTGTCGCCACGTCGCGAGCGTGATGGGCGCGGGACACGGGTCCTGTATGTCTGGCGCGGACCGTGGCCACCCCAGCGCGCGCCCCCACGTCGCGCCACGGTCCTTCCCCGTCGGCAAGGAGCGTCCCTCATGGCTAACAAGTCCCAACCGGACTACGCCGGTCGTGCCCTCGACAGCTTGAAGCAGGCGTTGCGCGAGCGATTGGACCGCAATCAGCTGGTGCACCGAGAAGTCCCCTGGGACTCCGCGCGCGCGGAGGAGTCGCCGCTCGCGGGCGGACGCGACGTGGAGGCGTGGTTCCTGGGCCCGCGCGCGGAGAACGCGGAGCTGTTCGAGCAGCTGGTGTTGGAGGCCCTGCGAGACCACTCCTTCTGGCGCCGCAACTTCCACCCCACGGACCCGCCTGCAATCACGCAGAGCATCAAGAGAGACCCGGGCTACCTGCGCGCGCTGGACACGCTGCACACGGAGTTCGACACCCTGCTGGCCGAGCTGAAGAAGTCCGCCCCGTTCTTCAGCATGCGCTACCAGGGCCACATGACGTGGGACCAGACGTTGCCGGGCATGGCGGGCTACTTCGCGGCCATGCTCTACAACCAGAACAACGTCGCGCTGGAGGCCTCGCCGCAGACGACGGTGCTGGAGGTCCGCGTCGGCGAGGACCTGTGTCGCATGGTGGGCTACGCCGAGCAGGGCCAGGTGCGGCCCTGGAGCCACCTGACGTGTGGCGGCACCACCGCCAACATCGAGGCGATGTGGGCCGCGCGGAACCTCAAGTTCTACCCGCTGTCCCTGCGCGAGGCCCTGGGCAAGGAGCCCGCGCTCGCCGCCGCGAAGGGGCTGGAGGTCACCCTGCCGTCCGACACGAAGGCGCGCCTGTTGGACCTGAGCCCGTGGCAGGCGCTCAACCTGGAGGTGGACGAGGTGCTTGGGTTGCCCACGCGCATCCAGGACCAGTTCGGCATCCCGGTGGAGACGCTGACGGCGCGGCTGTCCGACTACACGCTCCAGGACCTGGGCCTGGTGGAGTTCACCCGGCGCCACCTGGGGGACGTGAAGGCGCCGGTGTTCCTGGTGCCGGGCTCCAAGCACTACTCGCTGCCCAAGGCCGCCGCGATTCTCGGCATGGGCGCGGACCACATGTACAGCGTCCCGCTGGATGAAGCCGGGCGCATGGACCTGGAGAGCCTGGAGTCGCGGCTGGACCAGTGCCGCGCGGACAAGCGGCCGGTCATCGCGGTGACGGCGGTGATGGGCACCACGGAGGAGGGGCTGGTGGACCCGCTCGCGTCGGTGGTGGCCTTGCGCAAGCAGAAGTACCACCCGCTGGACATGTCCTTCTGCGTGCACGCGGACGCGGCGTGGGGCGGCTACTTCGCGTCGCTCTTGCGCCCGGCGCCCGGGCCCAAGGGCGCGCGCTCGGGCCCGCCGGCGCCGGTGCTGCAATTGAGCACCTACGCGATGAAGCAGTTCGAGGCGCTGCCGGAGGCGGACACCATCACCGTGGACCCGCACAAGACGGGCTACCTGCCGTACCCCGCCGGCGCGCTGTGCTATCGCAACCAGGCCATGCGCAGCCTCGTCGCCTTCGAGGCGCCGTACATCAACACCGCGGGCAGCCAGGAGGACCTCACGGTGGGCAAGTACGGCATCGAGGGCTCCAAGCCCGGTGCCGCCGCGGCGGGCGTGTACCTGAGCCACGCCGTCGTGCCGCCGGACCAGCGTGGCTACGGCAAGATCCTCGGCAGGGCGCTCTACAACTGCAAGCTGTTCCACGCGCGCCTCCTGATGATGAACGCGGTGGCGGACGACTACCGGGTGGTGCCCGGCCCGCGCTTCGAGCTGCCGGAGAACCTGCGCAAGAAGTACGGCGGCACGCAGAAGGCGCTGGAGACGCTGCGACACCAGCTCTCCAACAGGCGCCACGAGGAGCTGCTCGCCAGTGCCCAGCCCGAGGAGCTGGAGCTGCTGCGCGAGATGGGCGCGGACCTCAACATCCTGACGTATGCCTTCAACTTCCAGACGGCGGACGGGCTCAATCCCAGCCTCGCCAAGGCCAATGACTTCAACCGGGGCATCTATGACAGGCTCGGCGTGAAGGCGGATGGCCGCGACATCTACGGCTACCGGCTGCTCGTGAGCACCACGGACTTCATCGAGGCGGACTACGGCAAGAAGTTCTTCGCCGACTACGAGGAGCGGCTGCTCGGCACCGCCACGCCCGAGGATGCCGAGGAGGGGCGCATCACCGTGCTGCGCTCCGTCATCATGGACCCCTGGATTACCGAGGACCTGGAGGGCCGCCCCTTCCTCGACACCATCATCCAGGAGCTGCGCGCCGCGGTGGAGGACACCCTCCACGAGCTCAAGGGCACCGCCACCCGCCGCACCCGCTAGCCCGGGGCTCCGGCCACCTCGGAGGGCTCCGAGGTGGCCGATGTAACCCGAGTCAACGGAAACCTTGTTTTGTCACTGTAAATAAGAATTTGCGAGAAGGCCTCTTGGCTCCCTTCGCGGGGAATGCTTGTTTGTGCGCTCCCCCTCACCTGGAAAGGTGCGCATCGAATGCGGAACTTCCTCGCAGTGACGGCTTCCATCCTCTCGCTCTCGCTGTTCGGCTGCAGCAACGCGCCGGCGGAGCAGACCCCGGCCGAGCCGACGCCGGAGACCACCGAGCAGACCCAGAGCCTCTATCCCACGGGCAGCGGCTGTCAGTATGACTCCGAGTGTGGTTCGGGCCTGTGCTGGCAGGAGGCGGACTCCTACCCGCTCTACAACCCGTACTGGATTCGCGCGAGCTCCTGCACGGAGGAGTGTGGCGAGGGCGACCACCAGAGCTGCCGTGACCTGGCCGCGTCCCTGAACGCCCCGTCGCCCAACACGGCGCGCTGCATCCCCGCGCGCGGCGTCTACGACGACTACCCCTACGACGACATCTTCTACGTGTGCGACATGGTCGCCGCGGGCCTGGGCCACGTCGCCTGGGTGGAGTGATGTCCCTCGCGCCGTCCGGAGCGGGTGTCTCCGGGCGGCGCGGTGCTGTCGGGAAATCCATGCCGATTCCATGATTGGCGTAAGGGGCCTTCCACGCGGAATGCTCCGAGCCCATGGAACGCAGGCTCCTGGTCGTGGGTGTGATTGCAGGGCTCGTGCTGGGCGCGTGTGCCCCGCGCGGGGTGCGTCCGGTGCCTCCCCTGGGGAGCGAGTCCGACGTGCGGACGCGGCCGGGGACGTACGACGGCTACTCCGTGAAGGTGGACTTCAAGCAGGTGGCTCGCCATCAGGGACACGTGGGGGAGGTCGTGGTGACGGGCCTGGGGGATGTGCCCCTGGTGATGACGTTACGGCGGCAGGGCGATGACGCGCTGGAGCGGCGGCTCGCACCCGGCCTGCGCATCGAGCACCCCGTGATGATGGCGCCCCAGGAGCCCTCCGCGGCGCGGGACGAGCGCGTGCGGTGGCGCGTCGAGGGGCTCGACTACGAGTACCTGCGCAAGCAGGGGTGGCTGTTCGAGGGCTGCCAGCCCGACTTCCAGCCGCTCTGCGAGCTCGGCGGCACGGCGCTGGTGACCTCCAGCTTCCAGGCGGTGGATGCGCTCGTCGCATATCTGGGGCACTGGATGACGGAGGGCCATCGCCGGGGCTCCATCCTCATCGAGGTGTGGGCGCACCTGGGCACGGTCGACCAGGTGAAGACGCGCATGGGCGCGCAGGATGGCTACACCGTCGCGTGGTGCAAGCTGGAGGAGTCCGCGGACCACCGTCTCCTCGTGCTCACGGGGCAGGGGGCGCGGGTCTTCGCGCCGCTGGTCGACGGCGAGCCCGAGGCCATCGAGCAGCGCGGCAACGCCGGTGTGGTGATTGGCGCGGCCGGGACGGAGCGTGGGTTCACCACGGTGTCCCGGCCCGGCTGCCATGCGCCCTACGCGGCCTGGGTCGACGTCCACGGGTATGGACAGGTCGACGCGGCCATCGCGTGGTGGGGCCGCCGCCTGAAGGAGGGCGACCACGCGGGAGAGGTCTTGCTCCGGGTGTCGGGGCCGGAGCTCCTCATCCTCGAGTGAGCGGGCTCAGCCCAGGGTGGCGGAGGCCCGGCCGAGGCCCTCGGCGACGGAGGTGAAGGCGTCCGCGGTGCGCACGCGCTCCTCGCCGAAGCGGCGCACGTAGAGCTGGCGCACGGCGGGAATCTGCGACGAGCCGCCGGTGAGGAACACCGCGTCGATGTGCGCGGCCTCCGGGTGGCGCTCGAGCAGGCCTTGGGTGCACTGCTCCAATTCGTCGAGCAGCGGCTTGCTGAAGGCGTCGAACTCGGCGCGGGTGATGGGCTCGTGGAGGTTGATGCGGGCCTCCTCGAAGTCGATGGTGGCGACGTCGTCGCGGGACAGGCGCACCTTGGCGGCTTCGATGGCTCGGAAGAGGCGGTAGCCCAGGTTGTCCACGACCAGGTCGTGGAGGGCCTCGATTTCAGCCGGCTTGTCGCTGGTCTCCATCATCGTATTGAGCAGCTCCTGGGTGGACTTCTCACGGATGAAGGACATCTCGTGCCAGGACAGCAGCTTGGCCATGATGTGCTGTGGAATCGGCAGGCGCTTGTCGCTCAGGCCGCGCACCCGGTACGTGGAGCCGGCGCCGAAGCGGGGCAAGAGCTTGTGGCGCATGATTTCGGCGTCGAAGCGGTCTCCGCCGATGCGCACGCCAGTGGAGCCGACGACGTCCGGGCGGCGGTCCTTGGCGCCCCGGCGTGAGGGGCCCAGGCGCATCAGGGTGAGGTCGGTGGTGCCGGCGCCGAAGTCGGCCACGAGGACCAGCTCGTCGCGGGTGAGCTGGGCCTCGTAGGCGAGCGCGGCGGCGATGGGCTCGATGAGGAACTCGATGTGCTGGAAGCCGGCGAGCTCGGCGGCGCGGTGCAGGCGCTTCTGGGCGAGGGCGTCCGCGTCCGGGTCCGGCGTGAAGACGGCGGGGCGGCCGAGGATGACGGCCTCCGGGGGCGTGCCCATGTGGGCGCCGGCGGCGTCGCGCACGCGGCGCAGGAGGATGGCGACCAGGTCCTCGATGGTGAAGGTGCGGCCCTTGACCTGGGTGGCGCGGAAGGAGCTGGAGTGGAGGAAGGACTTCACGGACTGGATGAAGCGTCCGGTGTTGTCCTCGAGGTAGCGGTTGATGGCGTCGGCGCCCGTGTAGATTTCGCGCTCGTCGTCCGGGAAGAACATGACCGAGCGATAGAGGCGGGGCTCCGAGGTGTGGGGTTGCAGGGACAGCACCGTGCCGTCGGGCAGGGCCGCCGCGGTGTTGCTGGTTCCGAAGTCGAGTCCGCAGGCGTGCATGGGGGTGCGCCCCTTATCCCCAAAGTCCCGGAAAGGGTAGGGCGTCGTGAGGTGGGCTGCCCGATGCAGGACGGCCGAGTGGACGGCCGCCCGGAGAGGGCGTGGGTTGGCGGAGTTCGATGACTTCCCATGTTTCTTGTTCGGGCAGTCACGACAGGAGGACTCATGAAGCTCCGCGCGAAGTGGGCGGTGGCCGCGGGCGCCGCGTTGCTCGTCACGGGATGTCGGTCGAAGTCGTCGCAGGCGGATGAGCAGCAACAGCAGGCCGCCCAGGCGCGCGAGGACGTCCAGCGAGAGCAGCGCGAGCTGGACGAAGCGAAGGGTCGGGCTGACCGGGAGTCGGCGGAGGCACAGCAGGCCGGTGCATCCGGGCAGGAGTCGGCCGAGGCTGGTCAGCAGCCGGGCCAGGGGCAGGCGGGGCCGCAGCAGGGCGTTCAGGCGGGGGCGGATGCACGGCAGCAGGCCGCGCAGGCGGGACAGCAGGCGACCGAGGCGCAGCGGAAGGCCACACAGGCGGGACAGCAAGCCATCGCGGCTCAACAGGCCACCGAGGCTCAACAGCAGGCCACGCAGGCGGGACAGCAGGCCACCGCAGCTCAGCAACACGCGGCACAGGCGGGACAGACTCAGCAGCAGGCCTCACATGCAGGTGAGGTGGACCCGACACGGCAACAGGCGCAGGCGGGACAGCAAGGCGCCGTTGCGCAACAGCAGTCCGCACAGGCGGCTCAATCGGGCCAGACACCGCAACAGACAGCACAGACGGCACCGCAAGGCGCGGACGCTCAGCAGCAAGCACAGGCGGGACAGCCAGGCGCGGATGCACAGCAGGCCAGTGAGGCGCAGCAGCAGGCACAGGCTCAGCAAGGCGCGGGCGCCACGGGGACGCTGACGGACGACGCCAGCGACATCGAGTCGGAAAGGCAGGCGGAACGCGCGGCGGAGCGGCAGGCCGAACTGCGCGCGGAGCAACAGGCGCGACAGTCCAGCGCGGCGGCGGTTGGTGGCTCGGGCTCGGAGACCTCATCATCGAGCCCCTCGGTCTCGTCCCAGTCCACCACGGAGCCCGGAATCGGAGGTTCCTCCGCGGCGGGTGAATCGCAGACGTCACCCTCGACCGATTCGAGCAGCTCGGCGCAAACCTCGCAGCCGGTCGAGGAGCCGCCCCAGCCGCTCTCGCCCCTCGAGCAACTCGATGCACGGCAGCAGCAGGAGCAGATTCTCGGCACGGCGGAGCCACAGCAGCCCACCGCGGATACGCAGCAGCAGCCCATGGCCACCGCGCCCTCCACCGACCTCCAGACACAGTCGCAGTCCGGAACCTCCACCGGAACCACCGGCACCCAGACGCAGACCGGGGCAGTCACCCAGCAGCCCATGGTCATGCTCCCCGTCCCGCCCACGGGGACCTGGCAGGGGAGCACGGCCTCCTCCGGGGCCCAGCTCGGCGCCGAACAACAGTTCATCGGCGAGGTGGTGCGAGCCTCCGACACCGAGGTGCTGCTCAGCGAGAACGGCGAGCCGCAGCTCCGCTTGACGGTGAGTCCCTCGACGCTGGTGATGGTGAACGGCATGCAGTCGGTCGCCGAGGACGTCCCGGAGGGCGCCCAGGTGCGCGCCGCGTACACCATAGATGAGACGGGCGAGGCGACGGCGACGCGCATCGAGGCCACCTCTCCAGGTGGGCCCACTGGCTCCAGCGCCCCACTCCAGGAGTCGCAACCCACACCGCAGCAGTAACCCCATCGCTCCGGTGACGGGGTGTCGCAAAGCGCCTCGTGATACGAAAGGCCTCCTCACATCCGAGGAGGTCTCATCATGAAGCAGCGTCTCGTCGTCATCCTGGGAGCACTGGGGTTGGGCGTGGTGATGGGCTGTGGTGGAGCCGTCGAGCAAGCCCCCGAGCCGGCCGCCAGCGCGGCCGCGTCCCTGTGGGACGACCCGCAGGAGCCCGCGCTCTGCAAGGAGAATGGGGAGTGCGGCTCCGGCGAGGACTGGGTGACGTGTCCGGCGGACTGCGAGCCTCCAACGGACACGTGCGGGGACGGCGCCTGCCTCGGTGCGGAGACGCACCAGAGCTGCCCTTTGGACTGCGACGCTCCGGTTGACGGGTGCGGTGACGGCTATTGCACCGGTGCGGAGACGCACCAGAGCTGTCCCTTGGACTGCGACGGCTGAGCGTCGGGCCGCGGGTACCTATCGTCCGCCGGACAGTGGCAACGGTTCCCGCGCCCATACCGCTCGCACCTGCCCCTCCCCAACCTCCGCCAGCCTGGGTGGGAGACGGGGAGGGGACATGCACGGGGTGAGAGGGTGGATGGGCGCGCTGCTGGCGGGCGTGGTGGTGTTGGCGATGGGCTGCATGAACGAGTCGAGCCAGAGCCCGGTGCCGGGGCTCAGCACGCGGACGGTGGAACTCACGGACGCGCAGATCCTCCGGGTGATGCAGGTCGCGAACGAGAGCGAGATTGCCTTCGGGGCGCTCGGGCAGTCGCGAGCGAGCACCGCGTCGGTGCGGGACTTCAGCGTGAAGATGGTCAGCGAGCACACCGTGGCGCGCGAGGAACTGGGCCTGTTGGCCGTGGACCAGGAGCTGCGGCCCGCGGACAGTGAGCTGTCCTCGATGCTGATGGCGGATGCCCAGCACATGATGGCGGAGATGGACTCGCTGGAGGGAACGCGCTTCGACCTGGCGCTGATGGACGTGCAGCTCGCGCTCCATGCGCGCACGGCCATGCTGCTGGACTCACTGCTGCTGTCCCAGTCGGGCAACGAGGCGCTGCGGCAGACGCTGACGGCGCAGCGCAAGGCGGTGCAGGCACACCTGGAGGAGGCCCTGCCCATCCAGAAGGCCCTCTTCGACGCCCCGGCCCCCTGAGCCCGCCCCGCGTTACGAGAGGACCTGGAGCAGCCGCCGGGGGATGTCCTCGGCGTGCCAGCGCTGGAGCTCGCGAGCAATCTCGGCGGAGCGCTTGGCGCGGCCCTCGCGGATGAGGGGGAGCAGGGCGCGCGCCGCCTTGCGCTCCTGGGGCTTGCCGCCCGCGGCGAGTCGCTCGAAGACCTCCAGGCGGACATCCGCGTCGTGCAGCTCGCCGAGTCCTTCCTGGAGCGGGACGAGCATCTCGGTCAGCGCGCCGAGCGTGCGTCGGAAGGCGGGCTGGAAGATTTCGAGCTCGTAGCGCAGCTTCTTCAGTTCCTTGCGCAGCACATGGGCGGAGGTCGCGTCGGGCGCGTCCATGTAGACCTTCATCCGCTTGTGCACGCGGCGCACGCGCCAGTGCAGGGGCTCCTTCACGCGGCGCCCGCCGAATCGGTGGTCATCCTCCAGCCCATCCACCTTGCGCAGCATGCGAGGCAGGGTGCGGGACGACCAGCGCTTGAGCTCCGAGCGCAGTCGCTTCTCTCGCGACTCCAGGCCGGACAGCCGGGCCTTGCCCAGCGCGGCGATGCCCTTGCGCGTCTCGGGCTTCTCCCGGCGCGCCTTCTTCGCGACGTCCTCCAGCCAGGAGGCCTGGACGTGCAGGTCCCTCACGTCGCCCAGCGCGTCCTGGAGGCGCTTCACCTCGTGCTCCAGCTTGGTGAGTCCACCCAGCGGGCGGAACACCTGGAGGGCGGCGCGGAGCCTGCGGGTGGCGACGCGCATGTCGTGGACGGCGTCGTCGTCGATGGTGCCGTTGAGCTTGGACTCCGGCTTGCGGACATCGGCGAGTCGTCCGGCGAGGATGCGGCGCGCGGCCTGTCCCAGCTCGCTGTCGGGGCCGAGGCCTCGGATGGGCGTGGGTTGAGCCATGGGGTCAGCCTCCCTTCGCGGCGTAGGTGCGAATCATCTGCTCGGCGGCCTCGGGGCCTTCCCAGCCGAGGACGCGGGCGTCCTTGTCGGCGAAGTGCACGACGGTGAGGAAGAAGTGCGCGAGCTCGTCGCGCTCGCGATTGGAGATGTCCTGGTAGGTGCGCAGCTGTTCGGCGCGGGGCGCCTGGGTGGGGATGGCGAGGATGCGGTCATTGCGCTCGCGCTCACCGGGCTGGCCGTCCTTCTTCTTCTGGTCGACCTGGAGGACGCCGAGGGCGCGGCAGGGCAGCACGACGCCGGGCCAGGTGGAGTCGTCCCACAGGACCATGGCATCGAGCGGGTCGCCGTCCGGGCCGAGGGTGGAGGGGATGAAGCCCCAGTCGAAGGGATAGCGCAGTCCCCGGGTGAGGGGGCGCGAGAGTGAGAAGGCCGAGAGCGCGGTGTCGTACTTGAGCTTCACCGTCGAGCCGCGAGGCGACTCGACGACGACGTGGAAGGCGCCCTGGGGCCCGCGTGTGGGCAGGCGGGAGAGGTCCGTCGTCATGGAAGGTGAAAGGTCATGCCGGAGGTGCGGCCCGGCAAGAGCCCTGTGGGCGACGTTACGGGTCGCCAACCTTCCGAGTGTCGGGAAGTCTACCGGGCCTGGGTGGGCTGGCCCTTCCAGAGGAAGCGGCCGACGTCCTGGAAGGAGGCGCCCCTCCACTTGAGGATGCGCTCGGGGCGGGCGGTGGGTTCGCGGGACTGGCGGAAGACGATTTCCGGGAGGCCATCGCCATCGACATCCTGGAGGGAGCCCACGGAGCAGGCGCTGGAGGTGCAGCCGTTGGTCCATTGCTCGGAGGTGAGGCGCTTGCGGTTGGGGACGTCGTAGACGCGCACGTAGGTGGTGGAGTTGCCGACGTCGTAGTGCTCCACGGCGATGAGGCCCGTGCCGAGCTCATGCAGGCAGGTGGTGATCCGCGCGGCGCAGGGCGTGGCGTCGACGATGGTGGCGTCGGGCTTGCCGCAGCTCGACAGGGTGAGGCTCTTGATGGCCTGGTTCTGGCCGCACGCCTTGGAGCTGCCGCGGATGAGGGCGTCGTTCTTCTCGAGGAACCAGAGCGCGTCGGGTTGCCGGGAGAGGGTGCAGAGTCCCCAGGTGACGCGGCCGCTCCAGTCCTTGTCGCACGAGCGTTCGGGGGCCTTGTCGCGGGCGTCGTCGAAGTTCGGAATCAGGGACGAGGGACGGGCCGTCTGGGCCTGGGCGAAGGAGGCCAGGAGCACGGCGAGGAGCAGCAGGGCGCGCATGCGGACATCCTGGGCGAGCGCGGGGCGGGAACTCAAGTGCCGGGTGGCGCTGCCGCTGGAGTGGAAGTGGAAAGATGCATGGAGTCACTCGTCGAACTGGTGACCCTTGAGGTTGTCTGTTTGGACTGTTATGTCGCACCGCACCGCCCGAGGCATTGGCGTCAGGGCTGGGGGGAAGAGACATGAAGCTCCAGGGGTTCATCGCACTGCTGTTGCTCGGTGTCGGGTGTTCAGCGTCCCGGGTCGTGAACCTGAGGACCGGGCATGGGACGTCCATCGCCTACACGCCGGTGGAGTCAGCGCCGGTCGAGATCGAAGAAGACGCTTTCAAAGAGGTGGTCTCCCGGCTCGTGCTCGACATGAAGCTGGATGTGTCGTTCAGGGAGAGTGAGGAGGAAGACCTCCGGCGCTCGTTGCTCGCGTCCTCGGGTGGGTTCGTGGACGGGGCGCGAGGGCGCGCGGTCTCTCCGGAGTACGAGCGCATCTGCCAGCGGCAGGATGACCCTGGAAACTGCCTGGGGATGCTGGCGGGAGGGCTCGTGCTGGGGCCGATGGAGCGCAGGATGATGGCGCTCTACTTCGCGCTCGACACGGTCTGGGAGGGAGTGGAGGAGGCGCTCGATGACGT
This sequence comes from Myxococcus sp. MISCRS1, assembly GCF_026626605.1. Taxonomy (NCBI): domain Bacteria; kingdom Pseudomonadati; phylum Myxococcota; class Myxococcia; order Myxococcales; family Myxococcaceae; genus Myxococcus; species Myxococcus sp. MISCRS1. Next base: position 4,240,280 of record NZ_JAPNKB010000001.1, on the reverse strand, counting down.
GGTGAACGCGGCTGCCTTGCGAGCGATGGTGACATCCCTGATTGGAACGGCGCTGGTGATGTTGGTCGCGCCGGAGCCCATCACGAAGCTCGTCGCGGTGGCGCTGACGGCGTCGTTGATTGCGTACCTGGGGACCGGGCCGGTGTGGAATCTCGGGCAGGGGTTCCTGCGGCTCATGGACGAGTCGAAGGAGGCGGCGAACTTCGCGGACCTGGAGCGGGCGGGGCACCGCTTCGGCAAGCTCCTCGGAGACAACGGCGCGCGAGTCCTGGTGGTGGTCGCGTTGTCGGCGCTGGGCGGAAGGGGGGCGATGGCCGCGCAGGGGCCCAGGCTGCCGGGCTTCGCTCACGCGGCTTCACGGGCCCAGATGGAGGGTGGGTTCCTCCTCACGGGAGCCCTGGTCGGCGAGGTCCAGGCGATTTCAGTGGCCTCCGCCGGAGTGTTGAACGTGACGCTCGCGCCGACGGCGGTCGCCGCCGTGGCGATGGGGCCGGGCGCCTCCGCGCAGGCTGGGGGCGTCATCCAGGGAGACCCGGAGGGCAACGTCCACCATATCTGCACCGACAAGAACGAGATCTCCGAGGTATCCGGTGGCCCCTGGACGCCGATCTTCCAGGCGTTCTTCGAACGAGCGAACATGAGCCTGAATGACACCGCGAATCTCGTACGAATCCAGGGGCACAAGGGCCCGCATCCTGCTGAGTATCACCAGGAGGTGCTCCGCCGGCTCACGGACGCCATGCAGGGCTGTCGAGGTCCAGCGAAGTGCCGTGTTGCTCTCGTCGACGAGCTGGCGAAGATTGCTCGGGACCTGACAACCCCTGGCAGTTGGCTTCGGAAGCTGGTGTTGAAGGACTTCGAGGGATGACACATGGGGCGCCGCTTCTTTGATTTGAAGATCGACGTATACGTGCCCGGCCGTTGGTACCTGTCGGACCCTCAGAATCCCGCCGGAGACGAAATCGAGGACATCTGGCAGTTCATCCAGGGGAAGCCGGTCGAGCTGGCCGAGCGATTGCGCATCCCGCTCTACCAAGCGGGGGCTTCACTGGACTTCACGACCGCGGGGGCAGGGCAGGCGCCGATTGTCAGTGACCGGGTCGCGTCCCTGTTCCGCCAGATGGCTCCCGAGGATGTTCAGCTCTTTCCTGTGGACGTCGAGGGAGAAGCTGGGCCTTTCTTCCTGCTCAACGTGGCTCGCGAGATTCGGTGCATCGATGACGCCGCATGCGCGGCGGTCCAGATTCGTACCGCGGACGAGTACACGGAGCGGGTCGGGGAGTATCGTTCAGTGTCCAGGTTGCGAATCGACAAAGCGAAGGTTGGCGACGCTCGCGTGTTCCGGACCTGGGGATGGCACGCTCCCATCATCGTCGATGAGGACCTCAAGGACGCGCTGGAGGCCAATGGTATCTTCGGCGGCAGATTCGACGAGGTCTGAGCAAACGCCTCGAAGTCTCGTCAGTCCCGCAGGTCGCCCCCCAGCAGCCAGACCAGCAGCGTGATGGCGAAGCCAAGTCCCGAGCAGGCGAGGCCCGCGATGGGCATCCAGCGCAGTCTCGCGAGCTCGGGCGTCTTCTCCACGCGGCTCATCATCACGAGGTTCATGATCACCGCGCCCGCCTGCAGGATGAAGCAGAAGGGGAGCAGTGACAGCACGCCCAGAACGAAGCCCGTGATGACCGTCGACTTGCTGGTGCCCTCCGCCGCCGGCACGACGCGCGAGCGCAAATCCCAGCACGTCGGACACATGGGCCGGGCCTCCGGCCGCACCCGACGCTCACACGCCGGGCAGATGAACGTGCCACAGCGCAGACACACCCAGCTCGCCGCGGACTCCGGATGCGCCGCGCAGCTCGCTCCCTCCGGCGGTGCCTCCACGCTCATGCCGAGCGCACCTCACGCGCCGGCATCGCCCGCGAGGCCTGTCCCGCCTGGAGATGCCTCAGGATGGCGGACGCCGCCTCGTCGCTGGGAAGCCGCAACGTGACCTCCCGATTGTCGATGCGCACCACCTGCGGCACCTTCCCCTGCACCACCGCGGAGTACGCCACCACCGGGATGAGCACCGCCACCAGGACCCCCACCATCAGGTAGCTCCCGGTCTGCGTGTTCCCGGCGAACGCGAAGATGGCGCCGCACAACACGGCGATGGTCCCCAGGAACGACAGCCCGAAGACGAGCTTCGCGCGCTTCCACTGCGCCCAGCCCTCCTCGCTGAACGGCAGCGTCCCCTGCGCCCGCTTCGTCAGCAGCATCGCCACCAGCAGCACGATGAGCGCCGCGAACGGCACGAAGATGAGCAGCCAGCGCGGATACCACGAGAACTTCACCGGCTGGAACGTGATGCCTTCCGTCTGCCCCGTGATGACGCACACCCGGGGCAAATCGAACTCACTGAGCTCGTTCTTGGGAATGACGACCTGACGCATGGCCGTCCTTCTAATCCACCGCTTCCCTCGAACACCAGCCAGCCCCTCAAGAGCTGCAGCTCACCACCAGGTGCCGACCCCAGGCCGGCGGCGCCACCGTGTACTCCTCGTACTCGGGGCGCTGGGTGAACGGATCCGCCAGTGCGGACAGCAACCGCACGACCTCCGAATAGTCCCCCTGCCGCGCCCGCTCGATGGCCGCCTGCGCCATCCAATTGCGCAGCACATACCTGGGATTCACCCGCTCCATCCGCCCCCGGCGCTCCTCGTCCACGCTCCCCTCCGCCGCCAGCCGCGCCCGGTAGCGCTCCGCCCACGCGTCGAACGGCACGCGGTCCGCGAACATCGCCCCCGCCTCCTCCACCCGCCCGAGCGCCCGGAAGAAGCGCGTGTAGTCCACCGCCGCCTCGGCCATGACCGAGAACAAATCCCCGACGAGCGCCCGGTCCTCCTCGCGCGCCTCCTGGAGCCCCAGCTTCTCGCGCATCGAGGACAGGAACTGCGCGCTGAACGTCGGCTCGAACGTGGCCAGCGCCGCGCGGGCCTCGTCCTCGGTCATCAGCGTCAGCAGCGCCTCACCCAGACACGCCAGGTTCCACATCGCGATGCGCGGCTGCTGGTCGAACGCATACCGGCCCCGGTGGTCCGAGTGGTTGCAGATGAACCCCGGCTCGAAGTCATCCAGGAACCCAAACGGCCCATAGTCCAGCGTGAGCCCCAGGATGGACATGTTGTCCGTGTTCATCACCCCGTGCGCGAAGCCCACCGCCTGCCATCGCGCCACCAGCCGCGCCGTGCGCTCCACCACCTCCGCGTAGAACCGCGCATACCGCCCCTCCACCCCGGACAGGTGCGGGAAGTGCCCGTCGATGACGTGGTCCGCCAGCCGCGCCACCTGCTCGGGCTGCTCCGTGTAGTGGAAGTACTCGAACGTCCCGAAGCGCACGTGCGAGGGCGCCATCCGCACAATCATCGCGCCGGTCTCCACCTCCTCGCGGTACACCGGCTCATCCCCACCAATCAGACACAACGTCCGCGTGGTCGGGATGCCCAGCCCGTGCATCGCCTCACCGCACAGGTACTCACGGATGGACGAGCGCAGCACCGCGCGCCCATCCCCACCCCGCGAGAACGGCGTGGGCCCGCCTCCCTTCAGGTGCAAATCCCACTTCGCCCCGTCCGTCGTGCGCACCTCGCCCAGCAGCAGCGCGCGCCCGTCTCCCAGTCGAGGCACATACACGCCGAACTGATGCCCGGCGTACACCATGGCGAAGGGCTCCATGCCCGGCAGCGGCCTGCCCCCGCCGAAGGCCTCGACGAACTCCGGCCGCCGGGCCTCCTCCGGCTCCAACCCCAAGAGCCGCATCGCCGAGGGGTTCACGCTCAACAGCCGGGCGTTCGGGAAGGCGCGGGGCGCCACCCTCGCTCCAAATCCAGACGGCAGGCGGGCGTAGGTGTTGTCGAAGACGAGTTGTTCGAGCGTGGGCATGACGGAGGACAACAAGCGGGGACGCGGCCGTCGTCCGGCCGCATCCCGGGAGGACGACTCAGGGAACCTTCATGCCCCGCTGCACGGCAGGGCGGCTGCCCACGCGCGCGAGCCACTGCGGCACGCGCGTCAGGCCCGCGAACAGCTCCGGGAAGTAGCTCTGCATGCCCGCCACCCACGGGTACAGCGAGATGTCCGCGATGGAGTACGCCCCCGCGACGTAGTCACCCTTGCCGAGCTGCCCGTCGAGCACCTTGAGCAGTCGCTTCGACTCCTGCGTGTACCGGTCGATGGCGTAGGGAATCTTCGAGGAGTGGAAGCGCGCGAAGTGGTTGAGCTGCCCGAACATGGGGCCCACGCCGCCCATCTGGAACATCAGCCACTGCGTCACCTGCGCCTTGCCGCGCAGGTCCGAGGGCATCAGCTTCCCCGTCTTCTCCGCCAGGTACAGCAGGATGGCGCCCGACTCGAACACGGTGATGGGCTGTCCACCCGGGCCTTGCGCGTCGACGATGGCCGGAATCTTGTTGTTGGGATTGACGGCCAGGAACTCGGGCTTGAACTGCTCGCCCTTGGAGATGTCCACCGACTTCGCGGTGTAGGGCAGCCCCAGCTCCTCCAGGGCGATGGAGACCTTGCGCCCGTTGGGCGTGGCGAACGTGTACAGGTCAATCATGGTGTGCTGACTCCCGTGAGCCGCGCGCTTTCGCGCCAGAGTTGCTCTGCGAGGGCGTCGTCCCGCGCGGCCGCGGACGGCTTCCTCTTCTTGCGTCGGACGAAGTACTTCCCGGAGACCTTCTCCACGTCGGGCGAGGTGGCCAGGTAGATGGACGTCCTGGCGCCGCCGGCCGGCGACAGGAAGAACGGCCCGCCCAGCTTCACGATCCACTTGAAGAAGCCCAGCGTGTTGTGCCCGAAGCCCGAGCGCACCACGCCCGGGTGCACCGCGTTCGTCGTCACGGCCGTGCCCTCCAGCCGCTTCGCCAAGGCGTGCGTGAACAGGACGTTGGCCAGCTTCGACGTGGCGTAGACGCGGAAGCCGTCATAGCGGCGCTCGCTCTGCAGGTCGTCGAAGTCCAGCTTGCCGATGTAGTGCACGTCCGACGACAGGTTGATGACCCGCGCGGCGCCGCTGGCCTTGAGCGTGTCCAGCAGGAGGTTCGTGAGCAGGAAGGGCGCCAGATGATTCGTGGCGAACGTCGCCTCCAGCCCATCCACCGTCACCTGTCGCCGGTCGATGATGAGCCCCGCGTTGTTCACCAGCACATCCAGCCGCGAGTAGCGCGAGAGGAACACCTTCGCCAGCGCGCGCACGGCGGACAGCGAGCTCAGGTCCGCGAGGATGAAGTCGACCCGGGCGTCCGGCGCCTCCGCCTTGACGGCGTCCACGGCGGCCTGGGTGCGGGTGGCGTCACGGCCCACGAGCACCACGGTGGCGCCCAACCGGGCCAGGGCCTTCGAGGTCTCCAGGCCGATACCGCCGGTGGCCCCGGTGATGAGGCACACCTTCCCGTCCATCCGTGTCTCGGCGCTCATATGACGTCCCCAGGATTTCGAGGACGCCTTCTATATGCCGACGCGGGCCCGGACGCTCGTGGAAGCGCCGGGCCCGTGTGGAAGGGAGGACCCTTGTCGCGGCCTCAGGCGTTGGTGGGGCGCGAGGGCTCGGCGCCGGCGTCCCGGCCACCCTTGCCGGGGCGCATGCCCGGGCGCGCGCCGCCGTTGAGGTGGCTCTCCAGGAACCACATGTCCAGCTCCACGTCCCCGAGCACCTGGGTGAGCAGGTCCACGGTGATGGGCTCCTCCAGCTCGTCGCAGCGCTGGATGCCGCCGCGGATGGAGGCCGCGTAGCGGGCGAAGCGGTCCACCAGGGCCTTCAGGTGGTCCTCGCTCTCCACCGCCTTGAGGTCGTACTCGGGCAGCTCGCTGTTCTTGGCGGCCAGGCGGATGGTGCCCTCGGCGTAGCCGCCCAGGGTGCCGGCGCGCTCGGCGAACTCGTCGGCCTGCTTGCGCGCGTGCTTGGCCAGGTCGTCGAACAGCAGGTGGCGGCTGTAGAAGTGCGTGCCCCGGATGTTCCAGTGCGCTTGTTTGATCTGCCAGTGCAGGTCGATGGAGTCGGCCAGCAGCGTGTTGAGCAGGTCGATGATCTCCTCACGCTTCTCACTGGGGACATTCACATGGCTGGGAAAGTTCATGGTTTGGCGCTCCCTCCAGAAAGCTTTCCGAAGAGTGGGGATGACCTCCCACATGCGCCATGGCGCCCCATCACGCCCGCAGAGCGGCCGGCCGACCGGGCGGTCTCCCCGACGACACGTGGCGGCCAGCCCCGTCGTGAGCATCGCGAGGCGCGCCCGGGTTCCCTGGAAGACGGGCCTGCTCACGGGGTCGCGATGACGCGGCTCCAGGCCCCCTTCGTCGTGGGAGGGACCGGGTAGGGGCTCGGGGCCGGACATTTCGAGCGGCGAAGTGCTTCTTCTCGGGAGGCACTGGAGGCAGACTTCAGGTGTGTCCCGGCGCTCCTCGTGGTCCATCGCGGTCGTCCTGTCGCTGCTCCTGCACGCGGCGCTCTTCGTGGCGCTGTCGCGGATGAGCGGACCCGTGCCCGCGCGGCGGACGGCGACGGTGACGGAGCTGGACATCGTCTACGTGCCCATGAAGGCACCGCGGCAGGTGGCCACGCCCGCTCCGGCGACGAGCCCCTCCGCGCCGCAACCGCCGAAGCCCCCGCGCAAGGCGGAGCGTCCGCCGGCGGACATCGCGAAAGCGCCCGCCACGCCGCCGTCCTCGCCGTCGACGGAGCCCTCGCGGGTCGCGCAGGCGCCCGGTGGCGGGAAGAGGGAGGACGCGCCCGGTTCCGAAGAGCTGCCCGCGGATGCTCCGCGCGCGAGCGGGCCGGCGATTTCACTGATGCCCAAGGGCTGGGTGGGCGGCATGCCGGTGGGCCCGTCGCAGTCCGGGCGGACGCTGCGCAACAACGGCGACGCGGGGACGGACCCGAGCGTGATTGCGCGCGAGCAGGCGGAGGAGGCCCAGGCGCGCGTGGATGGCTGGGCGGCGGACGCGGCGGCCTCGGCGCGCGCCGAGAGTGGCGCGGTGAATCCTTACTTCACGAACCTCCAGGACCGGTTCGCCAAGAAGCTGGTGAACCCGCCGTCGCCGGACCTGAAGGTGCTGGCCTCGCGGATGAAGCGCGAGCAGGTGGACGCGGTGAAGCGCTTCGGTGAGACGGGCTCGCCCTACGTGGCGACGAAGCGCGACCGCCGTCTCGAGGAGCGCAACCGCATGCAGGCGGCCGTGGAGGCGGGGCGCGCGGCGAACATGTTCATGGTGGATGTCACCGAGCCCATCCTGGCGCTCGCCGCGGTGGTGGAGGTGCGGCAGACGCGTGAAGGTGAGCTGGTGGACCTGCGCGTGCTGGAGGGCTCGGGTGACCCGAAGTTCGACCAGTGGGCCGTCGCGCACCTGAAGGAGGCGCTGGCCAGCGCGGACGCGCCCCCGGAGTCGGGCCATGGGCTCCGCTCGGACGGGCTGCGCAGCCGCTGGCGCCTGGAGGAGTACGTGGGCAACCCGCGCGTGAAGGTCATCCTCATCGGCGTGTACTGAGAACGGCTCAGCGCTCCGTGTACACGGGCTGGCCCTGGGGCGCCGTGCCCTCGGTGGCGTAGCCCTCCTTCACCCAGTACTCGATTCCTCCCAGCATCTCCTTCACGCGGAAGCCGAGCGCGGCCAGCTTCGCCGCCGCGCGAGTGGAGCCGTTGCAGCCCGGGCCCCAGCAGTAGGTGACGATGACGTCGTCCTTGCTCAGGCCGGCGGTGGTGGTCTCGGAGATGCTCCGCGTGGGGAGGCTCCGCGCGCCCGGGATGTGGCGCTCCGCATAGGCGTCCGGCGAGCGGGTGTCCACGACGACGAAGCCCTTCTTGCCGCGCTCCAGGTCCAGGTGCACGTCGGCGGCGTCCGTCTCCACGGAGAGCTTCGCGAGGAAGTGGCGGCGGGCCTCCTCGGGTGACGCGGCGGGGACTTCGAGGACGAAGGAGAAGGGCGTGGTCATGGGAGGGCTCCTGGTGGGTGGGCCGTGACGCTCGGAACAGTGCGCTCCAAGTGGCCCATGGGAAAGCACCACTTCGGTGCACAGGGGTGGACCATTTCACGAGGCCCGGTTACGTGAGGGGCCATGCCGAAGCGCTCCCAGGGCGTGCCCCTGTCCTTCCTGATGCTGGACTCGAGTCGGGGGACAGGCCCGCTGCATCGGCGGCTCTACGAGCGGCTGCGCGAGGCCATCCTCTCGGGGACGCTGGCACCTCGGAGCCGGCTGCCCTCCACGCGCACGCTCGCCCGGGAGCTGGGGCTCTCGCGAGGCACGGCGGAGGAGGCCTTCGCGCAGCTCGACGCCGAGGGCTTCCTGGAGCGGCGCGTGGGCTCGGGGAGCACCGTCGCGCTGCCGGAGCATTCACGCGCGCCCCGAAGCACCCCAGTGCGAGGTGGCTCGCCACGGGCCCGGGGCGATGGGCTCTCCCGTCGGGGACGGCGGATGGCGGGTGACGTGCTTCCACCTGAGCCTCGGGACGTGCGTCCCTTCACGCCCTGCCTCCCCGCGCTGGAGCTGTTTCCGGCGAAGGCCTGGGCGCGCGCCGTCGCGAGGCAGGCGAGGGCGTGGGGGCCGGAGCGGATGCTCCACGGTGAGCCCGAGGGCTTTCGTCCCCTGCGCGAGGCCATCGCGGCGCACCTGGGGCCCGCGCGCGGCGTGCGCTGTGACTGGCGTCAGGTGCTGGTCTTCTCCAGCACACAGCATGCGCTGGATTTGACGGCGCGGCTGCTCCTGGATGAAGGCGACGGCGTGTGGCTGGAGGAGCCGGGCTATCTGGGCGCGCGCGTGGTGTTCGAGTCCGCGGGCGCGCGGCTGCATCCGGTGCCGGTGGACGCGCAGGGGCTCCAGGTGGACACGGGCAGGACGCGGGCGCCGAGGGCGCGGCTGGCGTACGTCACACCCTCGCACCAATACCCGCTGGGCGTGACGATGAGCCTGCCGAGGCGACTGGCCTTGCTGGAGCATGCGCGGGCCTCCGGGATGTGGGTGCTCGAGGACGACTACGACAGCGAGTTCCGCTACGCGACGCGACCGGTGGCGGCCATGCAGGGCATGGACGCGGTGGGGCGGGTGCTCTACGCGGGGACGTTCAACAAGGTGATGTTCCCCTCGCTGCGACTGGCCTTCCTGGTGGTGCCCCAGGGGCTGGTGGAGCCCTTCACCGCCGCGCGCGCCTCGACGGAGGGGCACACGCCCACGCTGCCGCAGGCCGCGATGGCCGACTTCATGGACTCGGGCCACTACGTCACCCATTTGAGACACATGCGGCAGGTCTACTCGGAGCGACGCGATGCGCTGTTGGATGCATTGCGACGTGAAGGCAATCCCAGCCTTCGACCCGGCGCGGCGGAGGCGGGAATGCATGTCACGGCATTCCTGGCGTCCGGGTGTGAGGACCTGGCGCTGGTCGAGCGGACGGATGCGAGGCGCCTGGGCGCACGCCGGCTGTCGCCGCTCTACCTGGGACGCAAGCGGGAGCAGGGATTGGTGCTGGGGTTCTCGGGGGCGAGTCCCGCCGGCCTCCGCGCCGCCGTCCGGGAGCTGGTCCCACTGCTCGCGGAGAGCGAGGCGTCACCTCACCTCAGCGCGCCTCGTCCTCGAAGATGAAGTCGGTGATGCTCTTCCAGGTGGCCTCGAACTGGGGCCGACGGAAGCCGGAGCCGGAGATGAGCCAGTCCACGTGTGGCGGCTGGTGCGCGGGCTGGTCGAAGTGGCCGATGGCATCCAGGTGGTCCGCGCGCACCGCCGCGAGCACGCGTCCGTAAACCTGCGAGCGCGTGGGGACGATGCCGTCACACGCCGTGGGCCCCGGCATCGCGCCATACGCCTGCACCAGCGCCGCCGTCTGCGCGGGCGAGTGCAGCGGCAGCGCCGTCAGCGGCATGCGCTGCGTCTGTCCATATACGAACGCGTAGATGGTGTGCGTGAGCTGCGCGTACGGGTCCAGGCCCGCGGACACCCGCGTGCGCAAGGACGGCGGCCTGGCCTGCGTCACCACCGAGCCGTAGCGCACGCCCGGCCGGTCCACGGTGCTCGCGTTGAACAGGTCGATGCCCTCCGGCGTGAGCTGCGGAATCAGCGACGTGTCGTTGCCCACGTCGCTCAGGAACTTCGACACCGCGTCGCGCCGCTCGGAGGAGAAGTCCCCCAGGAGCTGGTCATAGAGCTGGTCCAACAGCGTCTGCTTCCAGCCGAGCTGGTCATCCGCGCGCGCCATCAGGTGCCCGAAGCGGAACACCACCCGCAGCGGCAGCCGGCCAAAGCGCAGCACGTACACCGTGAACAGCGACAACAACTTCAACAGCCGCTGACCGAACAGCCCCAGGAAGAACGACGCCAGCGGCGTGCCCGCGTGCGGCGTGGACACCGTCACCACCGAGCGCACCCTGCGTGCGAACGGCTCCAGCTCCAACCCCTCCGCCAGCTGCGCGCCGGGGCTCGCGAACAGCCGCGCGTCCAGCCCACCCGTCGAGTGCCCCACCAGGTGGATGGGCCCGTCGTCCCCACCCGCCGTCTCCTGCACCACCTTGAGCAGGTCCGCGGTGCGCGTGCGGATGGACGCCGTCGGATGGGACAGGACGATGGTGACCTCCGAGTCCGTCATGCCCCGCCGGGCCAGCTCCGCCTTCAAGTAGTCGAGCGCGTGTCCGAAGTAGACGAGCTCGCCCAGGTTGATGAACCCGAAGAAACCGGGGACGAGATAGATGTGGTGCTTCGCGGCCATTGCCTCCACCATACCTGACGCGCCGCGTGATTCCCCTCGGGAATGCTGCCGCCGAGCGGGCGTTGTGCGGCGCCTTTCTCTCTCGACTTCCAGAAGGATGAACACCCGTGGACCGTGCACTGCTCGCACTTGGCCTGCTCCTGTCGCTGCCCGCCGTGGCGGACGAGGGCATGTGGACCTACGACGCCTTCCCCGTGGAGGCGGTGAAGAAGGCCCATGGTTTCACGCCGACCCAGGCGTGGCTGGACAAGGTCCGGCTCGGCTCGGTGCGTCTGGCGGGCGGCTGCTCCGCCAGCTTCGTGTCCCCGGAGGGGCTGGTGATGACCAACCACCACTGCATCCGAGGATGTATCGAGGACTTGGCCTCGCCCAAGGAGGACCTGCTGGCCAAGGGCTTCCAGGCCCGCACGCCCGCCGAGGAGCGGCGCTGCCCCAAGGTGGAGGCCAACCAGCTGGTGAAGATGACGGACGTCACCGAGCGGATGAACACGGCGACCAAGGGCCTGTCCGGCGCGGCCTTCAACACCGCGCTCAAGAAGGAGATGTCCGCGGTGGAGTCCGCGTGCGCCACGTCCACGGACGTGCGCTGTGACGTGGTGACGCTGTTCAACGGCGGCAAGTATCACCTCTACGAGTACCGCCGCTTCCAGGACGTGCGCCTGGTGTTCGCGCCCGAGTTCTCCATGGCGGCGTTCGGCGGGGACCCGGACAACTTCAACTTCCCGCGCTTCGGCTACGACGTGGCCTTCCTGCGCGTGTGGAAGGACGAGCAGCCGGCGAAGAGCCCCGACTACCTGCCGTGGGCGAAGACGGGCGCGAAGGACGGGGACCTGGTCTTCGTCTCCGGCCACCCCGGCGGCACCGAGCGCAAGGCGAGCGTCGCGGAGCTGGAGTTCCAGCGCGACGTGAACCTGCCCTACACGCTGCTGATGCTCGCGGAGGTGCGCGGCAAGCTGAAGGAGTACGCGAGCACGTCGCCGGAGCGCTTCCGCACCACGCGCTCCAGGCTGCGCGGCGTGGAGAACGGGCTGAAGGCCCTGCGCGGCCGGCTCCAGGCGCTCGCGGACCCGGCGCTGCTCGCGAAGAAGCGAGAGGACGAGGCGGAGCTGCGCCGGCGCGTGGAGGCCAACCCCCAGGTGAAGGCCGCCACGGCGGGGGCGTGGGAGGAGACGGCGAAGGCGCTCGACACGTACCGCCGCATGCTGCCCGAGTACCGCATGAAGGAGGCGGGGGACGCGTACGGCTCGGAGCTGTTCGGCATCGCCCGGCAGCTGGTGCGTCTGTCGGAGGAGCAGGGCAAGCCGAACGCGGAGCGCCTGCGCGAGTACACGGACGCGCAGCTGCCCTCGCTGCGTCAGCAGCTGCTCAGGAGCGCGCCCATCGCGCTGGAGCTGGACGAGTCGATGCTCGCCTTCGGCCTGGGCCGGCTGCGGGAGACCCTGGGCGCGGATGATCCGTTCGTGCGCGAGGTGCTCGGCACGGAGTCCCCCGAGGGGCTGGCCCGCGCGCTGGTGCGCGGCACGAAGCTGGGCGACGTGAAGACGCGCAAGGCGCTGCTCGAGGGTGGCAAGGCCGCGGTGGACGCGTCCAAGGACCCGATGCTGCTGTTCGCGCGCAAGGTGGACGGCCCGGCGCGCGAGGTGCGCAAGCGCTACGAGGACACGGTGGAGGCGGTGCTCAAGCGCAACGGCGAGCGGCTGGCCAAGGCGCACCTCGCCGTGTACGGCACCTCGGGCTACCCCGACGCGACCTTCACGCTGCGCCTCAACCCCGGTCAGGTGAAGGGCTGGGAGGAGAATGGCCGTCCGGTGGCGTCGCTGACGACGTTCGGCGGGGCCTACGCGCGCCACACCGGCAAGGAGCCCTTCAAGCTGCCCGACACGTGGATGAAGGCGAAGGGCAAGGTGCCCGACGCCACGCCCCTGGACATGGCCACCACCAACGACATCATCGGCGGCAACTCCGGCTCGCCCGTGGTGGACCGGGACGGGCGCGTGGTGGGGCTCATCTTCGACGGCAACCTGCACTCGCTCGGCGGGCGCTACGCCTATGTCCCGGAGACGAACCGCGCCGTGGCGGTGCACGGGGATGGCATCCTCGCCGCGCTGGAGCACGTCTACGGCGCGGCCCGCGTGGTGCGCGAGCTGAAGGCAGCCAGCGACGTCGAGGCCCCACCCGCGAGGTAGGTTGGATTCAGGACGCTTCCTCTCGGCTTCCTCAAGCTGTGAGAAGTCGATACCCCGAGGTGTCCTCGCTGAGGGCACCTCGGGATGCAGTGTGCCTGCGGAAATTCGGCGGGGACGTGCGTGGATGGCTGATGACTGGCCGAGGCATGTCAGGGGTTCCAGGATAGAATGAGGTTTCCGGTGTGAAGGCCGGCTTCATCCATGGGCTCCTCGCCAACGAATGACATCCCGCTCGGTACGGTCCTGCGGGACACGTATGAGATCTCCGGCGTGCTGGGCCGAGGAGGGATGGGGACCGTCTTCCTGGCGCGGCATCTGCGGCTGCCGGGCAGGCACGTGGCGGTCAAGGTGCTGCGGCACGACGCGAGCCTGGGGGAGGAGGTCTACCTGCGCTTCCGGCGGGAGGCGGAGATTGCCTCGCGGCTGGGGCATCCGAACATCGTGGAGGTCATCGACTTCGACACGCTGGCGGACGGCTCGCCGTTTTTGGTGATGGAGCACCTGAAGGGGATGCCGCTGTCCCGGCGCATCCGCAAGGGCGCGCAGCTGACGCTGCCGGAGGTGTTCTCCATCGCGCGGCAGATGGGCTCGGCGCTGCAGGCGGCGCACGGGGCGGGCGTGGTGCACCGGGACTTGAAGCCCGGCAACGTGTTCCTGGTGCCCACGGAGCTCGGGGGCATGTCGGTGGAGCACGTGAAGCTGCTCGACTTCGGCATCTCGAAGATCATCGACTCGAAGACGGTGCAGACGCAGGACGCCATCCTGCTGGGCACGCCGCAGTACATGGCGCCCGAGCAGGCCACCGGGAAGAACCGGGAGGTGGACCCGAGGACGGACATCTTCTCGTTCGGGTGCATGGTGTACGAGATGCTCGCGCGCAAGCTGCCCTTCAAGGACGGGGGCATCCTGCCGGAGCTCATCTACCGCATCGTCTATGATCCACCGGAGCCGCTGCTGGAGGTGGCGCCGCAGACGCCGGTGCACGTGGTGCGAGCCATCGAGCAGGCGCTGGCGAAGCGCCCGGAGGACCGCTTCCCGGACGTGAGCGCGTTCATCGCCGCGCTGACGGGGACGCCCTTGCGCACGGCGACGCCGTCACCGGATGCGCCGGCGCCCGTGGTGGTGCGGCCCGCGGCGCAGGTGCCGACGGCGACCGTGCAGCCCCGGCCCATCGCGTCGCCGCCGTCGAAGCCCGCGACGCAGGTGGTCTCACCCTGGCGGGCCTCGAGGCCGCAGGCGGACGCGGCGTCGCGCGCGAAGCCGGCGGAGGCTCCTCGCGAGGAGGTCTCGTCTCGAGCCGTGCTGGAGGGCACCGGACACGCCCCGAATGGCGTGGCGGCCTCCGCGCATGGAACGGGACGCGGGGCGAACGGCGCGGATGCATCGGCGCGCTCGGCACAGGGCGCGGGACGAGACGAGAACGGCGCGGATGCATCGGCGCGCTCGGCGCATGGCACGGGACGAGACGCGAACGGGGCGGATGCGTCGGCGCGCTCGGCACAGGGCGCGGGACTCGTGGGACGTGCCGCGAACGGAGCCGAGGCGCATGGCACGGGACGAGACGCGAACGGGGCGGATGCGTCGGCGCGCTCGGCACAGGGCGCGGGACTCGTGGGACGTGCCGCGAACGGAGCCGAGGCGCATGGCACGGGACGAGACGCGAACGGAGCCGAGGCTCCGGCGCGCGCGCCACTCGGTGCCGTGGTGCATGGCGGTGATGGCTCCACGCGTCCCGCGCGCGGCGTGGCGGCGCAAGCCGCGAGGGCGTCGTCCGATGCCGAGCGGGGCAGCGCGGGGCAGGACGTGGACAACCCTTCCGTCGATCCCTCGCGTGCACCCGCGTCGGGGCTCGTCGGCAAGTCGGTGCGCGTCTCCCCTCCGAAGCCCGGAGTCGTCGCGCGCCCTCCCGTCGCGGAGCCTTCCCCTCCACCCGAACTCCCCCGGCCTCCCGTCCCGGACACCCCCGCCGTCCCGCTGGAGGTGTGGAGACCTCCCGCCGCGAACGCGCCTGCCGTGGAGCCCGACTCGGATTCCGAGCCGGTGACGATCCGCTCGCCCTCGGGAGGTGTCCCGGTGGTGGGTCGTCGCCGCTACGCGCGATGGCTGCTCGCGGCCGGCGTGGTCGCCCTCGTGGGCGCGGGCCTCGTGGCGACGCACAAGAACCGCTCCACCACCCCCGTCCCCCTGGCGACGACTCCCACCCAGAACGCGCCGCCGCCCGAGGTCGCGCCCGCCGCGCCAGCGCCGGAATCACAGACACGGCTCGTCCAGGGCACGCCTCCCGCGGAGAAGAACACGCTGGCCCCCTTGCCACCCCCGACGGGCATCGGTCAGATGGAGTCTTCCGTGGTTCCATCTCCCGAGGCCAAGGCGAAGCCCGAGGGCCAAGGCACGAAGCCCACGGACCTGGAGCTGGCCGAGAAGGCCCTGGCCCGTGGTGACCCCGGCGAAGCCATCCAGCTGGCCCGCCGCAGTCAGCGCGACCAGGCCACCGGCGCCTCCTTCGCGCTCCTCGCGCGCGCCCACTGCCACCAGAAGGACCTCTCCAGCGCGCGCTTCGTCTGGCTCCGCGTCCCCGCCTCCGAGCAGGCCGAGGTGCGCAGGTACTGCCAGCAGCACGGCATCACCCTGTGAGCACCGGCGAGCCCCGCTCGCCTCTGTCATCCGTCAGACCCCCGCCCGACCCGCCACGTCGTTGGCCAGACACGACCCACCACGCCCTCCTGCGGACGGGTGTTGCGCTGCGTTAAAGATGAATTCTCCTGATGGTGTCGAATAGGATGGTTCAGCTTCGCGAGGCAGCGCCCTACCAGGGCAAGCGGCCGTCCGAGGTCCGGTCTCCGCCGTGACGGGGGGCCCGGCGGGGACTGGGAACCGCGTCCTGGAGTAGGCTTTCGAACAGTTGGCATCGGGGGGAGGGGAGATGAGCGATGGTGGTGGAGGCACCCGAGCCGGGGAAACTGTCGGCCATCCTGTTCACGGGCATCGAGGCCGTGAGCCGTCAGTCCTGGCGTGATGAAGCGCTCCAGCAGGTGGTGCGCGAGGAACACGCGTCGTTGGTCCGAGAGCTGCTGCCGCGCCATGGAGGGCGCGAGGTGAAGCGTCTGGAGGATGGGTTCCTGTTGGAGTTCGAGGGCGGGATGTCCGCCGTGGACTTCGGCCTGGCGCTCCAGCGGGAGCTGGAGACCCACAACGGCACCGTGGCCGCCGAGCGCCGCGTGGTGCTGCGCGTGGGTGTGCACGTGGGCATGGTGGTGCACCGCGACGGCGACGTGTTCGGCGAGGGCGTCAACCTGGCCGCGCGCATCGAGGCGCTCGCGAGGCCCGGCACGCTCTACGTCAGCGAGTCGGTGGCCCGGCAGGTGGAAGGCCGGCTGGCGTCGCCGCCGGTGCGCCTGGGCCGAGGCGAGATGAAGAACATCCGCCTGCCGGTGGCCGTCTATCGCATCGACCCCCGGGAGCATCGCGGCCGTCGGCCGTGGCTGTCCCGGATGCGCTCGCTGTTGAGTCGCACGCCCACGGCGAACTGAAGCGCGGGTATTCACCGGACGCTGGCGCTACGGTGCGCGCCATGCCCCAGCTCACCCTCGTCGTCGCCTCGAAGAATTACTCCTCGTGGTCGCTTCGGCCGTACCTGGCGCTCTGCCATACCGGGCAGCCCTTCCAGGAGGTCGTCATCCCCCTGGACACGCCAGGGACCCAGGACCGCATCCTCGAGCACTCGCCCAGCGGACGGGTGCCGGCGCTCCGACACGGAGACCTGGTCATCTGGGACTCGCTGGCCATCTGCGAGTACCTGGCGGAGACCTTCCCGGAGGCCCGGCTGTGGCCCGAGTCGCGCGAGGCCCGCGCGGTGGCGCGCTCGGTGACGGCGGAGATGCACTCGAGCTTCTCGCGGCTGCGCGAGCACATGGGGATGAACCTGCGCGCGCGCAAGCCGGGACAGGGGCGGGCGCCGGGCGTCGCCGAGGACATCGCCCGCATCCAGGCGCTGTGGAACGACTGCCGCTCGCGCTTCGGTCAGGGCGGGCCGTTCCTGTTCGGCCGCTTCAGCATCGCGGATGCGTTCTACACGCCGGTGGCCACGCGCTTCGTCACCTACGACGTGACGCTGGACCCGGTGAGCGCCGCGTACCGCGACACGCTCCTGTCCCAGCCCGCCTTCCAGAAGTGGGCCCAGGCCGGACTGCACGAGCCGCCCGTGGCGAAGTACGAGGACTGAGCGCGCTGGCTCACAGCCCCAGCCGGGCGAGCTGCGCGTCGAACGCGTCGGCGGTGGTGAACAGCTGCCCACGCAGCCCCAGCGCGTCGGCGGCCTCCACGAACTCCGGCAGGTCGTCGAAGAAGGCGGCCTCGCGCGGCTCGACGCCGGCGCGCTCCAGGGCGATGCGGTAGATGTCCGGCTCGGGCTTCACGAAGCCCACCTCGCAGCTCATCACCAGCGCGTCGAAGCGCTGCAGCAGCGGCAGCCGGGGCCGCAAGTACGCCGCGTGCAGCGCGTTGGTGTTGGACACCAGCACCAGCTTCACCCGGCCGATGAGCGACTCCACCCGGGGCAGCACGGCCTCGTGGGTGGTGAAGTGGCTGCTCCACAGGGGCGCGAACTCCGCCATGGGCAGCTCGACGCCCAGCGCCCCGCACACGCTCTTGCGGATGCCCTCGGCGTCCAGCGTGCCCCGGTTGGCCTCGGTCCACCCGGCGCCCATCAGCCGCTGGGCGACCTCCGCGGCGGACATCCGCGCGCACGCGCCCAGCCGCGCGAAGAGCAACGCGTTGTCGTGGAAGACGAGCACATTGCCCAGGTCCAGGAGGACCGCCTTCACCTCCGCCATGCCTGCTCCTCGCACCGGGTCGCCTGGCGGCCCGGTCATCAGAAGGGCAGGCGAGGCTAGAGGAGCGGGACGCGCTCAGGCAAATCCCGCGCGGGCACCGTCGAGTAGTCCGAGCCCACGTCCAGGAGGACCCGCTGACGCACCCGCGTGCTCAGCGCCTTGCGCAACCTGCCGAGGAACTCCGGCGGCGCCGCGATGATGAGCTTGTCGAACGCGTGGCGGTCATGCCCCTTGTCGAGCACGCCGGACAGCTCGCGCGCGAAGCGGTCGTGCTCCAGCTCCCGACGACCCTGCGGCTCGTTCTCCCCGGGAGGACCGTGCAGGGTGCCCGCGTTGGGGTTGTCCGGCTGCTCGCGCAGCTGCTCGCTCTTGACGCGGCTCTCCTCGTGGAAGAACTCCTCGACCAGACTCCACTCCTCGCGCCCCTTCGCGTCCGTCTCGAAGAGCCGGGCCCGGCTCGCGTTCCCCACGAGAATCCAGAGCTTTGCGTCCGCCATGTGTCACGCCTCCTTAGGGTGGGAGATGAGGACCCACGCGGCGCCCGGCAACCTTCCTGTCCCGAGCCGCTCCCCCGTCGCGCGCAGGGCAGGCGGGCGTGTCACGCGGGTTTGACACCCACATCCGGAGTTCCGGTGTTCGGAACCGGACCGATCATTCCGTTGGGAATGGCAAAGGAGTAGAACGGCGGCATGCGCATTCCCGCGTTGTTGCCTGTCGCCGTGCTGGCGCTCGCGCTCTGGGCTCCGCCCGCGAGGAGCCAGGAGCAGGGTGGCCTGGGGTTGGACCTCAGCTCCGAGACGTCGTCGTCGGAGTCCGCGCCCCAGGATCAGCCGGCGCCGGGCATGGGCCTGGACTTGCGCGAGGGCGAGGAGAGCGCCGTGTCGCTGACGCCGCGCTTCATCCTGTTGGGGTTGGAGACGCCGGAGCGCGCGGGCTCGCAGCAGGCGTCGGCGTGGCTGCGGGAGCTGGCGAAGGGCGCGATGTCGTCCGGCATGGTGGAGTTCGCCGCGACGCCCAAGCAGGCGCGGGAGCGACTGGAGGCGGGCTACGAGGCGGCGCTGAGCTGCGCCCAGGCGTCGTGCATGACGGAGCCGGCGGAGCAGCTGGACGCGGACCTGCTGACGACGGCGCGGCTGTCGCTGGAGGACGCGGGGTGGACGCTGCGCGCGTGGACGTATGACCGCGACCGCGGCGTGGTGCACGAGGACGTGGTGTCGGGGCGCAACCCCAAGGACGAGGCCTTCCAGAAGGAGGCGGCCACGAAGCTGGGCAACCGGATGATGGCGCTGGCGCGTCCGCGCGCGCTCTTGAAGGTGAGCGTCAACGTGCCCACGGCGGTGGTGAAGGTGGGCGAGCGCATCCTCGGCGTGGGCAGCGTGGAGGCGCGGCTGGCGCCGGGCACGGTGCAGCTGGAGGTGTCCGCGGACGAGTACGCGTCCTTCACGAAGGCGGTGGTGCTCAAGCCCGGCGCGCGTGAGGAGGTCCAGGTCCGCATGGAGATCTCCGGCCCGGCGCCGGAGGGCCCCGAGGACGGCGTGGCGCGGGTGTCGTCGAAGCGGCGCGGCGGCGCCAGCACGCCCATCTACAAGCGGCCTGCGTTCTACACGGCGCTGGTGGGGCTGGCGGTGGCGGGCGCGGGCGCGGTGATGAGCATGAGCGCCAAGGACGTGGAGAAGCGGGCCACGGACACCAACGGGGACGGCATCATCGACGTGACGCGCAAGGAGATGCTGGACGCGAAGTCACAGGCCAACCTGGCCGCGGGGCTGCTCATCGGCGGTGGAGCCGTGGCGGCCGGCAGCGTGACGTGGCTCCTGGTGATTCCGTCGCGCAGCGAGCCGGCCGCGCCCGTGGGCACGGTGAGCGCGGGTGGCGCGTCCACGGCGGTGCACGTCGTCGTCGGTGGGAGCTTCTGAGCCTTATGAAGACCTTCGAATCCTGGCTGCGAGCCCTCACCGCGGTGCTGCTGCTCTCCGGCGTGGCGGGCTGCAAGGTGACGTTCCCCGACAACGCCGCCTACACCTGTGAGAAGGACGGGGACTGCGGCGGCGAGGGCTTCGTCTGTACGTCGCTGCCCGATGACGGGCCCCGGTACTGTTGCCGGCCGGAGGGCGCGGAGCGCTGCAACGGCCTGGACGACGACTGCGACGGCGCCATCGACGAGCTGGAGGCGACGTGCTTCTCGGGCAAGGACGACAACCGCGGCAAGGGCGCGTGCCGCGACGGCCAGTCCGTCTGCACCCGTCAGGGCACGGTGGCGTGCGTGGGCGACGTGCTGCCCACCGTCGAGCGCTGCAACGGCGTGGATGACGACTGCGACGGCGAGGTGGACGAGGACTTCAATCGGCTCACGGACCCGTTCAACTGCGGCACGTGCGGCACGGTGTGCACCGCGCTGCAGACCTGCGTGGAGGGCGTCTGCCAGAAGCGCGGCGAGCTCGACTGCGGCAACGGCATCGACGACAACCGCGACGGGGCCACCGACTGCGCGGACCGCGACGACTGCGATGGGCAGGCCTGCGGCGTGGGCTGCCTCTGCGAGAACGGCCGGCAGACGGAGTCGGACTGCGGCAACGGCGAGGACGACGACGAGGACCGGAGCATCGACTGCGCGGACCGCGACGACTGCGAAGGCAAGTCCTGCGGCGCCGGCTGCGTGTGCACGGACGGCCGCAAGACGGAGTCGCTGTGCACGCCGGACAGCGGCGACGAGGACGGCGACGGCCGGCTCAACTGCGCGGACCCCGACTGCGAGCGCAAGGAGTGCGGGCCGGGGCTTTCGTGTAACAACGTTGGCAGCTGTGTCGAGGGCGCCTGCGACAACGGCGAGGACGACGACGGGGACGGCCAGACGGACTGCGCTGACTCGGACTGCAGCGGCCAGTCGTGCGGCGTGGGCTGCGCGTGCCGCAACAGCGCCAAGGCCGAGGCGAGCTGCACCGATGGCATCGACAATGACGGGGATGGCACGACGGACACTCCCAGCGTCGACTGCCAGGACTCCGACTGCGGCGGCCAGCTGTGCGTGGCCGGTGAGCCGAACGCCGTGTGCGGCGTCACGTCGAAGCGCTGCGCCGAGGTGAGCTGCAACGACCTCGTCGACAACGACAAGGATGGCCTGACCGACTGCGCGGACACCCAGGACTGCCCGAACAACTCCCGCTGCTCGCGCCTGGTGGATGGCAACCGCGTGGCCGGCGTCTGCCGCTCGGGGGTCTGCACGTGATCCACGCCGCCCCGCCTGGATGCCCGGCCCTCGCGCCTGTCCACGAGTGGACAGTGGCGGGAGTGTCGTCGGGGCCGTGCGGGGCGGAGGGCTTCGGGGTTCGGACAGGGTCTTCGTCGACCTCCGTCTCGCGAGCACCGCTGGGGACGTGGGACGTGGGCGTTACGTGGAAGACAGAGGGGCCGCGGTGGGTTGCCGTTGGGCCTGAGCATGGAGAGTTCTTCACACCATGGGCAACGATGACCTCTTCGCGCAGACCTTGTTGTCCTCTCGCGGAGGGCCCGTGAGCGGCGAGCAACGTGTCGGCGTGGAGCTGCGGGAGGGCTCGCAGCTGGGCAGCTACCAGCTGGAGGCGCTCCTGGGCGAGGGCTCCATGGGCCGGGTGTTCCAGGCGCGTCACGCGCGGCTGGGGCGCCAGGTGGCCTTGAAGGTGCTCAAGCCCGAGCACGCGCGCGACGGCGGCTTCGTGCAGCGCTTCTTCCAGGAAGCCCGCACGGTGAATCAGATCAACCACGAGCACATCGTGGAGATCTTCGACTTCGTGGACGAGGGCGAGGGCGGCCACGTCTATTGCGTCATGGAGCTGTTGCGCGGGCAGGGCCTGGGCGCGCTCCTGAAGCAGGAGCCCCTGTCGCTCGCGCGCATCCAGCGCATCGCGGTGCAGGTGTGCGCGGCCCTGGGCGCGGCGCACCAGGTGGGCGTGGTGCACCGGGACATCAAGCCGGACAACCTCTTCCTCACCCAGCGCGCCGGACAGCCGGACTTCGTGAAGGTGCTCGACTTCGGCGTCGCCAAGCACCTGGCCACCGAGGGCGCGACGCCCACGGGCACGCTGGACGGGACCATCATCGGCACGCCGGCGTACATGTCCCCGGAGCAGGCCGCGGGCCTGACGGTGGACGCGCGCTCGGACATCTACGCGGTGGGCAACATCCTGTACGAGATGCTCACCGGCCACCCGCCCTTCCAGGCGGAGGCCTTCGGGCAGCTGGTGGTGCAGATCATCACCCAGCCGCCGCCGCCGCTGCCCACGCAGCTGGCGACCGGGGAGCCGCTGCCGTCCCAGCTCGCGGAGCTGGTGATGCGGTGTCTGGCGAAGGAGCCGGAGGCCCGGCCGCAGACGCTCGCGGAGGTGACGACGGGGCTGTTGCTGTTGCCCGTGCAGGTGCCCTCGTCGCCGGAGGCCGTGGCGGCGCTGGAGCCGTCGGAGCGGCCCACGCGGCGGATGCCCGTGGTGATGGGCCCCCATCGTCGCCGCGCCCTGTGGGCCGCGGGGGCGGGCGTCGTGGCGCTGCTCGCGGCCGGTGCGCTGGTGTGGCGCGGCACCGGGACATCGAGCGCGCCGGTCATCGTCCCGAGCGCGTCGGAGTCCGTCGTCTCCCCGGAGCGCGCGCCGGAGCCCCTGGTGCTGGCGGCGGCGCCCGAGCAGGTGGTGGTGCCCGCGGTGCGGCTCACCGTGCACTCCTTCCCGGAGGGCGCGCAGGTGGTGCGCTCGGACACCGGTGAGGTGCTGGGCGTCACGCCGCTGGTGCGCGAGCTGCCGCGCCGCGAGGTGCCGCTGCACCTGCGCGTGGAGCTGGCGGGGTACGTGTCCTCGGAGCGCTCGGTGCGGCTGGATTCGCACACGGAGCTGGAGGTGCCGCTGGCCAAGTCGCTCACCGCGCCGAGGGCGAACGCGAGCAAGAAGCCGAGCGCGAAGAAGCCGTCGCAGGACGCCGCCGCCTCGCGCAAGACCAAGGCGCGCTCGGCGAGCGCCGAGTCCTCGGGGCGTTAGGCCTGGCTTCGTGGCGGCGGGAGGCCCTCGCCGCCGTCTCGGCCTGGACCTTCAGCGCGAGGTGGCCGTCTGGGCGAGCACCTGCGCGGCGATGCGGGAGATGCGCTCGTCGAAGCCCGCCGCGTCGTGGAAGGTGAGGCGCACGTCGCCCACCTCGAGCTTCGCGCCGGGCGTCAGCACCACGCCCGCGTCGGGCAGCTCCCGGCCGTCCAGCTTCACGGGCCTGGCGTCGGCCACGCGGGCCACGTGCCAGGTGGCCTCGGACTGGGGCGTGAGGATGAGCTGCTCGCGCGACACCGTGGCGTCGTTGACCACCAGCGCGTTGTTCTGCGAGGCGCGGCCCAGGCGGATGGGGCCTCGCTCGGCCAGGGCCACCAGCTCGAAGCACATGGCGTCCCCGGCGGGCAGGCAGTCCTTCAGGTCCGTGAGCGGCAGCCGGGTGGCGCCCACGTTTCCGTCCACGGTCTCCGGGACGTTCCACGCGCCTGCCTCCCACACCAGCCAGGGGTGCGGGTACTTGGCGCGAAACTTCTCTTTGAGTGCCAGGTGCTGCCTCACCAGCAGCGAGAGCAGCAGTGCGCGAGCCATGGATGACTCATAACCCCTTCGGCCCCCGCAGCGCGCGAGAAGGTGCATTCCGGTGTCCACGAATCGTCTGAAACCCGGCGGGTGGCCCCCCACTCGCGCGCGGAGTGGGCCCTGTAGTACACCCGCGCCCACATCCTTCTGGAGGTCCCATGCGTCGTCTCCTGCTCGCCCCGCTCCTGCTCCTCGTCCCCGCCTGCAAGGGTGAGACGGCCAAGGACGTCACTGCCACGGTGGTGGGCAAGACGGTGGAGGTGGCCAAGGGCGCCGGCAGCGGCGTCGTCGAGGGCTTCAACGAGGGCCGCAAGGGCGCCGCCAGCGCGGACGGCTCGCGCACGCTGTCCACCGCCGAGGAGGTGGCCGCCAACACCGAGCTGTCCGTCCTGGAGGCGAAGCCCTCCCACGGCGGCGGCGTGGAGGTGGTGCTCGCGGTGACGAACAAGACGGACCAGCCGCTGCACCTCTTGGGCCTGCACGAGGGCGGCGGCGCGCAGCTGCTGGACAAGGACGGCTTCGCCACGCCGCTGCAGGCCCGCTCCCCCGGACAGTCGGCCGACTCCATCAAGGTGCCGCCCTCCGTGAAGGTGAAGGCGAGCATCTACTTCGATGGCGAGGCGGAGAAGGCCACGAAGGTCCGGGTGTGGGGGCGCGAGCTCACCGTGCCCGCCGCGGCCACCGCCGCCAAGCCGCAGCCGTAGTCCGTCCCTGCTTCTCGCCTGTCGCCGCCTGGAGTCGCGATGCGCCGTCTGTCCCTGGTCCTGCTGTGCGCGAGCCTCTCGTCCGCCTGTGATGATTCGGAGGGCGCGCCCGTCGTCCCGCCGCCGCCCTTCACCCAGTCCTATCCGGACGCGGGGCCGACGCCCGACGGGGGGGGCGGTCCGGCGACGTGGGCCTGTCAGCGGCAGGCGGTGGTGAAGGGCGCGCCCATGTCGCTCCTGGCGGACCTGCAGCTCGCCATGGGGCGGGCCACGACGTCGAACGAGCGCACCCAGGCCATCGACCGCTTCGTGGAGCAGGTGGAGGCCCAGGGAGGCACGCCGCTGGTGAGCGACGCGAGCGCGGGCCGCCAGCGCGTGGCCTTCTTCGCCCGGGGCGAGTCCGCGCGCGACACCTTCGTGGCCGGTGAGTTCAACGAGTGGTCGCCCACGGCGACGCCGCTCGGGCAGGTGCGCGACACGGACCTGTACCTCGCGGAGGTGGAGGTTCCGCGCACGGGGCCGCAGCCGTACAAGCTGGTGAAGGGCGGCAGCTTCTTCGAGGACCCGCGCGCGCGCAACGTCGTGTGGGACCGCCTCAACCGAAACGACGTGGGCCAGTTCAACTCGCTCGTCTATCCGGACGCGCAGGACCCGGCGAAGGGCCGGCTCACCGCGTGGTACGACGTGCGCGCCACGGCGCTGAACGACGCGCGCGATGTCTTCGTCTACACGCCCGCGTCGTACGACGGCCCGGAGTGCCCGTCGCTGCCGGTGATGTACGTGCACGACGGCAACGAGAGCATCACCCGCGAGTCCTTCGTGGACGCGGCGGACGCCCACTACAAGGCGCGGCCCCAGGACTCGGCGGTGCTCGTGTTCATCGCGCTGCCGAGCCAGGACGTGCGGCTGGGGCAGTACACCTTCCCGCCCGCGCTCGCGCCGGGCTGGCCCACGCCTC
Source organism: Myxococcus sp. MISCRS1 (assembly GCF_026626605.1). Classification (NCBI taxonomy): domain Bacteria; kingdom Pseudomonadati; phylum Myxococcota; class Myxococcia; order Myxococcales; family Myxococcaceae; genus Myxococcus; species Myxococcus sp. MISCRS1. Next base: position 4,215,291 of record NZ_JAPNKB010000001.1, on the reverse strand, counting down.
GGGGTGACGACTACCTGGCCTTCATCGTCAATGACTTGATGCCGCGCGTGGAGTCGGGCCTGCGCGTGAAGACGGGGCCCCAGGAGACGGGCATCTCCGGCGCGTCGCTGGGCGGGCTCATCTCCGTGTACGCGGGCTTCCGCGCGCCGGAGAAGTTCGGCTTCGTGGGCACGCAGTCCGGCACGCTGTTCTGGCCGCACGACGGCGAGGTGGACCGCAACGACGGCAACGCCATGGTGGTGCGCGCGAGCGCGGACCCGGTGGTGCCGGTGCGCTTCTACGTGGACCACGGCTCACCCTCTGCGGGCTGCACGCGCGACGGCGAGCAGGGCGCGGACGACTGTCAGTCCAACCTCCAGTTCGTCTCCGCGCTGCGCAACAAGGGCTACGGCGTGGTGCACGTGAACGAGGTGAGCGGCGCGCACGACTGGGCCTTCTGGAAGAAGCGCCAGCCGGGGCTGCTGTGCGCGTTCCGCAACTCGGACGCGAAGGAGTGCGGCCTCTAGGCGCGCACTCCCTCGGCGACGCCGCTACAGCTTCGCGGCGATGGCCCGCGCCAGCCGGTGCGGGGCCTCGGCGTCCAGGTTGAGGAAGAGGGCGGGCTCGGTGACCTCCACCTCCTGCAGCCGGGTGACGCCTTCGTTGTCGGTGGCCACGTCCACGCGGGCGTAGAGCAGCGGGGCGCCCATGGCCTCGAGCACGCGCTCGGACAGCTTCAGCTCCTTGGCGTCGGGCGTGAAGAGGGTGGGCTCCGAGAAGCCGCGCGGCGCGGACTTCAGCGTGGGCGGGCGGCGCACCGCGTGGCTGAAGGCGCCGTCGAAGAAGATATAGCTGCGCTCTCCCTCCGACTCGAAGGCCCGGAGGTAGGGCTGCACCATGAGCTCGCTGGTGGCGGAGAGTCGGGTGACGAGCGCGTTGCCGGCCGCGGCCTCGGCGCGCGGGATGATGTGCGTCTCCACGGCGCCGGCGGACACGGCGGGCTTGAGGACCAGCGTGTCCCAGCCCCGGGCGCGGGCGACGATTTCGAGGTCCAGGGTGCCCTCGCGCTCCACCCACGCGGTGGGCGTCACGGGGATGCCCTTCTCCTCCAGCTCGCGCAGGTAGAACTTGTGCGTGTTCCAGCGCAGCACGTCGGCGGGGTTGTGGAGCCTGGTGAGGCGGCCGACCTTCTGGGCCCAGGCGACGAAGGTGTCGCGGCGCAGGTGGCTGTCCCAGGTGCTGCGCACCACGGCGAGGCGCACGCTCTTGAAGTCCACCGTCGGGTCGTCCCAGACGACGGGCCGCGCATCCAGGCCCAGCGCGCGGAGCGCGGGGAGCAGGGGACGCTCGAACTCGGCGAGCTCGGGCATGTCTGAATAGGTGAGGACAGCGACATCCATGGTGAAGGGCTCCAGGTGGGGCGCCGAGGGGTGTGGGCGGTGGCCGGGCACGGACGCCTCGGACAGTCGAGGCGGACCGGTCGGCGCGCATCGACACGATACGTAGCGCGAGGTCGTCCGGGCAGCAGGAGTTTCGCGGGGGCTCGCACTGTGATGGTCAGCGGCGTGGGGAGGTGTGCTCCGGCTTCACCGCGGGCGCGCGCGGAGCGCGGCCCTGGGGCGCGTGCTCCCTCGGTGTGTCGTCAGCGCCTCACGCCGAGCGCGCCGATACGGGCACACGCGCGGGAGCCTCGGGCGAGGCCTGGGCCGCCTTCTCCTGCTGCTGCCGCTCCGACGCCTCACGCAGGACGCCCGCGAGCAGCGCCTGTCCCCGCGGATACGGCGCGGCTTCTCCCTCCAGCGCGAGCAGCTGCTGCCGCAGGATGGCCCCGCTGGCCGTGCGCTGCTCGGGCCGCTTCTCGAGCAGCCCCATCACCGCCGCGTCCAGCGCGGGCGGCACCTCCGGGTTGAAGCGCGAGGGCGGGAGCACCTCCTGGTCCAGCGTGGCGCGCAAGAGCGCCTCCTGCGTGGAGCCCTGCAGCGCGCGCCGCCCCGTGAGCGCCTCGTGCAGCGTCAGGCCCAGCGCGAAGAGGTCCGCGCGCCCATCGAAGGGCCTGCCCGCGGCCTGCTCGGGCGCCATGTAGCCCAGCTTGCCGCGCACGCTGCCCGCGGCGGTGAGCTGCGAGCGCGCCGAGTCCCGCGCGATGCCGAAGTCCGACAGCTTCACGTCGCCGAAGCGCGACACCAGCACGTTGGGCGGGTTCAGGTCACGGTGCACCAGCCGCAGCGGCTGTCCATCCGTGCCCGTGCGGCGGTGCAGGTAGTCGAGCGCCGACGCCAGCTCCGCCCCCAGGAACGTCACCGCCGCCACCGGCAGCGGCCTGCGCGCAAGCCCCCGCATCAGCGTGCTCAGCGGCATCCCATCCACGAACTCCATGGCGAGGAAGTACGTGCCCCCGTGCCGCCCCAAATCGAAGACCTGCACGATGTTGGGGTGGTTGAGCGACGAGCACAGCTCCGCTTCGCGGCGGAACATGGCGACGAAGTCGTCGTCGTCCGCGAACGAGGGGAGGATGCGCTTGAGGGCCACCTGCTTCTGGAAGCCGCCCTCCGGGCAGTACGTGGCCCGGTACACCTCCGCCATGCCGCCCGCGCCCACGCGCTCGTGCAGCACGTACTTGCCCATGACCTCCTGCTCGCGCAGCGCGGACAGCGCCCCCCGCGTCAGCTGAAGGAAGTGCCGCGCCAGCGTGGCGGTGAAGACGCCCGCGGCCACGAAGAAGAAGGCCCGCGTGGCGATGAAGCGCGGCGTCAGCGTGATGAGCGCCGACTCCGGCAGCAGCGGCTGGACGAAGAGGAAGTAGATGCCCAGGTACTCGGCGGCCACCAGCAGGCCCGCGGCCAGCGCCAGCCGGGGGTTGCTGCGCAACGTCGCGAGCGTAATCAGCGTGGGCCAGATGACCAGCGTGGGCGCGGTGAGCGCGTAGATGGGCCCCTGGAAGCGCAAGTCGAACGCGAGCACCACCGCGGGGATGCTGACCTCGATGGCCACGTTGAGCCAGGGGATGGCCGGATGGAACGCGCCCGAGCGCAGCACGCGCCACAGCGCCGTGTAGTAGAGCGCCAGCACCGCCGACAGCCCCATCAGGGCCTGCGTGAGCCCCCAGCCCAGCGAGGGACCCAGCGCCGCCGCCACCACCACCGACGCGCCCGACAGGCCCGCCATGAAGCGCGCCACGGACAGCTCACGGCCCTGCGCATCGCGTCGTAGGTGTCCGTCGAGGAAGCGGGAGACGGGGCTCGTCAGGGTGTGGGCGGTCATCGGCTTCTCAGTCTACAGAAAGGTGGGAAGCGGCTGCGGGGGGTGCCCCCGAGCCCCTTGCATTTCGCCAGGGTGGATTGCCCCGGGGACGTCTGTCGCTGAAATGTTTCACAGGCTACTCTGCGCGGCGTTTCAAGTACGTGTTGTCCGCGCACCCAGGCGGGTGCCATCAGGAGACCCCCGAGATGCGAATGTCGCCTCGCTCGTTGTTGGCCGCGCTCAGCGCGGTGTTGCTGTTCCAGGTCGGGTGCTCGCGGGAGGACCCGAAGCCCTGTGAGGGGACGGGCTGCACCCAGGCCGCTGTCTGTGGCAACGGGGTCCAGGAGGAGGGGGAGGCGTGCGACGACGGCAACAAGGTGGGCGGCGACGGCTGTGAGGCGGACTGTACCTCCACGCCCACCCGGCCGCAGGCGGCCTGTGGCAACGGCCGGCTGGAGGGCACGGAGGTCTGCGACGACGGCAACCTGACGGGCCAGGATGGCTGTGAGGCGGACTGCTCGCTGACGCTCACGCGCTGCGCGGCGGCGGACGCTCCGCCCCTGGCGAGCGGCGCCACGTGCGAGGTCTCCAAGCCCGGCAACGGCGCGCGCCTGTTCACGGGCCTGGTGCTCAAGGACGACGAGACGCTGGTGGGCGGCCAGGTGCTGGTGGACGCCAGCGGCGTCATCACCTGCGCGTCGTGTGACTGCTCCGCGGAGGCGGGCGCCGCCGAGGCCACGCACGTGGCGTGCCCCACGGGCGTCATCTCCCCGGGCCTCATCAACACGCACGAGCACGTCACCAAGCAGAACGGTCCGTTCGCCATGACGGACGAGCGCTATGAGCACCGGCTGGACTGGGTCGTCGGCCTGGGCAACCACACGCGCATCGCCAACAGCACGCGCTCGGCGGTGGACGCGGTGAGCTACATCGAGCTGCGCCACCTGCTGGCGGGCACCACGTCCATCGCGGGCCTGGGCGGCGCCGCGGGCCTCTTGCGCAACGTGGACCAGCCGATCAGCCGTCTGGAGGGCCTGGACCAGTGGAGCACCGCGTCCGTGGACTTCCCGCTGGGCAGCCGCGAGACGGACATCAAGACCAACACGTGTGACTACGTCAGCATGCCGCGCACCTCGGGCCTGCCGAACCACGGCACGTACCTGCCGCACCTGGCCGAGGGCATCGGCGAGGAGGCGCTCAACGAGTTCCGCTGCCTGTCGACGGGCATCAACGACGTCATCCAGCCGCGCACGTCCCTCATCAGCGCGGTGGGCGTGACGGCGAAGGAGATCGCGCTGATGGCGGAGCGGGGAACGGGCCTCATCTGGTCGCCGCGCTCCAACGTCGCGCTGTACGGCGACACGGCGATGGTGACGGCGTATAAGCGGCTGGGGGTGAACATCGCGCTGGGCACCGACTGGGTGCAGTCGGGCTCCATGAACCTGCTGCGCGAGCTGAAGTGCGCGGACACGCTCAACACCGTGCAGTTCGACCGGGCCTTCAGCGACGTGGACCTGTGGCGGATGGTGACCAGCCAGGCCGCGGAGGCGGTGGAGATGCAGGCCGGGGTGGGCCGCATCGCCCCGGGCAAGCTGGGCGACCTGGCCATCTACTCGCTGCGCACGCACGCCGCCTCTCCGCACCGCGCGGTCATCAGCGCGGAGGCCGCGGACGTGGTGCTGACGATGCGCGGCGGCAAGGCGCTCTACGGAGACCAGGCGCTGGTGGGCGCGCTCGTGTCCGGCGCGGAGCCGTGTGACGCGCTGGACGTGTGCGGCAGCGGCAAGACGGTGTGCGTGCAGTCGGAGCTGAAGAAGACGCTGGCCACGCTGGAGGCGGCGAACCCGGAGGCCTACAAGCTGTTCGCCTGCGGCGTGCCCGAGGGCGAGCCGGTGTGCGTGCCCCGCCGCATCTCCAACAACCCCAGCTTCCCCGCGTCGGTGAAGCGCTCGAACGTGTACTCCGGCGAGAGCCGCTCGGATGACCCGGACGGCGACGGCCTGAAGGGCAACGCCGACAACTGCCCGTTCGTCTTCAACCCCATCCGTCCGATGGACGGCGGCAAGCAGGCGGACTCGGACGGCGACGGCGTGGGCGACGCGTGCGACGTGTGCCCGCTGAACGCGAACACGACCACGTGCACGACGTACACCGCGGGCGACGACGACCATGACGGTCACCCCACGTGGCAGGACAACTGCCCCTACGTGGCCAACCCGGACCAGGCGGACCAGGACGGCGACGGCAAGGGCGATGCGTGCGACGCGTGTGCCTCCGACCCGAACCCGGGCCACCTGGGCTGCTCGGCCGCCTCGGTCCACGAGCTGAAGACGCAGGACGGGGATGGGCGCTATCCGTGGGTGGGCAAGACGGTGTCGTTCAACGACGTCGTCGTCACGGCGCTGGTGCGCGGCGCGCTGACGGAGATGGGCTTCTGGGTCCAGGTGCATCCGCTGCCGCCGGGCCTGGGCGTGGAGAACTCGGGCATCTACGTGTACGCGCCCAAGGACGACCTGGTGGTGGGGGACCGGCTGGACATCGTCACGGCGACGCTGACCATCTACCAGGGGCTGCCGGAGCTGGTGGACGTGAAGTACCGCAAGCGTGGCGCGGGCAGCGCGCTGCCGACGCCGGTGGCCGTCACCACCGCGGACGTGCGGACCGGTGGGCCTCGGGCGAAGGCGCTGGAGGGCGTGCTGGTGGACGTGTTCGACGTGACGGTCTCCAGCGGCGTCGACTCCTTCTCGCAGTTCCTCGTCAACGAGAGCGGGGACCCGGGGCAGGCGGGGTTGATGGTGGATGACTTCGCCTACAGCTACCGGGACCCGGCGGTGGGGACGAAGTACGGCGCGCTGCGCGGGGTGCTGACGTACATGTTCAGCGACTCGAAGGTGTTGCCGCGCAGCTCGGCGGACCTGATGCCGCCCATGCCGACGCTGGCGAGCTTCGGGCCGGGGGCGTACGTCCGCCTGGGCGGGACGGGCGCGGTGAGCACCTTCCCGCAGGTCCTCACGCTGACGCTGTCGGGCACGTACACGGAGGCCATCGACGTGGCCGTCACCTCCAGCAACAGCGCCGCGCTGCGCGTGGTCAACGACGTGGTGCGCGTGCCGCGCAACCAGAGCTCGGTGGAGGTGAAGGTGGAGGCCCTGGCGCCCGCGGAGAGCGTGGTGCTGACGGCCACGCTGCGCGGGGTGTCGCGGCAGGCCACGGTGCGCGTGCTGGGCCAGGACGAGCAGGCGCTGGTGGCGCGATTGTCGCCCGCGGAGGTGACGATGGTGCCGGGCGGCTCGGTGACGTACACGGTGTCGTTGGACCGGCCCGCGGCGGACAACGCGTCCGTGGCGCTGTTCGCGGCGCCGGAGACGGGGTTCGGCACCTTCACGCCGGCGGTCTCCGTGCCGGTGGCGAAGAACGCGCTGCAGACCACGTTCACCTTCACGCTCGACGAGGCGGCGGCGGGGCCCTCGGGCACGGTGACGGCGGTGGTGGGGACCAGCCAGGCCAGCTCCACGGTGACGGTGGACCTGTCGTCGCCCAGGCTCGTGTCGCTGTCGCCGGCGGGGCCGGTGTCCGTGCGGTACGGCGAGACGCAGGAGTTCCGGGTGACGTTGTCCTCGGCGCCCGCGCAGGACCTGGCGGTGACGTTGGGGGCGGCGCCGGGGACGGGGGTGACGCGCTACGGCTCGGTGCCCGCCACGGTGACGGTGCCGGCGGGGAGCACGGAGGCCACGTTCCTGTTCACCGCGGACGCGGAGGGTGAGGGGACGGGCACGGTGACGGCGTCGCTGCTCGGCGTGAGCCGCGCGGCGACCGTCACGGTGACGCCGCCTCCGGCGAAGCTCGCCTCGCTGACGCCCTCGACGGCGACGGTGTTCTTCGGGGCGAAGCAGGGCTTCACGGTGACGTTGGACCGCGCGGCGCAGGCGGGTGGCGCCGTCGTCGCGGTGGCGCTGACGCCGGAGACGGGCCTGGGGACGCTGGAGTCCGCCACGGTGACGGTGGCGGAGGGGCAGCGGACCGCGCAGGCCCTCTTCACCGCGGGCACCGAGGCGGCGACGGGGACCTTGAGCGCGACGTACGCGGGGGTGACGCTGACGGCGCAGGTCTCCACGGCGGAGCGCCCCGAGCTGAATCACCTGTTGGTCAACGAGGTCGACTACGACCAGCGCAGCACGGACACGCGGGAGTTCGTGGAGCTCTTCAACCCGACGCCGGCCGCCGTCTCGCTGGATGGGTTGTTCCTGGTCTACGTGAACGGCGGCGTGGCGCAGCCGGCGAGCTACGCGAAGATCGACCTGAAGAGCGTGGGCACGCTGGGGCCTGGGGAGTACCTGGTCGTGGGACCGGAGGCGGTGATTGGCGTGCTTCGTGACCAGCCGGGCGTGAAGGTGCTGCTCTCGACGACGGCCATCCAGAATGGTGGCACGGCGAGCAGCCCCTCGGCGGACGCGGTGGCCCTCTACGACAGCCTCCAGGACGCGATTGTGGACTCGCTGTCGTACGAGGGCCCGGTGATGCAGGCCACCATCAGCGGTTCGCAGAAGCGGTTCGACCTGCAGGAGGGGCCGCGGAGCACCGTGGGTCTGGTGGACATCGACACGGTGGAGGGCTCGCTGTCGCGGATTCCGAACGGCTCGGACACGGACGACAACGTGGAGGACTTCCGGTTCACCACGCAGCTGACGCCGGGGGCGCCGAACGTGCTCGTCGCGCCCTGACATGAGTCGGGGTTGAGCTTCGGGCGGCTCCCGGTGTCCGGGGGCCGCCCGAGTCGTTGCTGGAGTCAGCCGTCCTTGCGCGCGAGGGCGCCGTTGGCCAGCAGGCCGTCGAGGGCGGCGGCCATCGGGTCGTAGTCGAGGGTGGCGCGGAAGAGGTTCTGGTACATGAGCGCGCCCATGTAGCCGCCGAAGATGCCCTGGGCGGCGACGTGGGGGTCGAAGTCCTGGCGGAACTCACCGGTCTTCTGGCCGTGGCGGAGGATGCCGCCGAGGATGTGGGAGTACAGGCCGAGCTTCTCGCGGATGGCCTCGGCGACGCGCTCGTTGGAGTCGGCGGCCTCGGCGGCGAGCATGCCGAAGAAGATGCCGCACTCGCGATGCTCCCCGAGGAACTCGTGGGTGCGGCGGGTGAAGGCGAGGAGCTGCTCGCGGGCGGAGAGGGAGCGGTAGTGGGCGAAGAGGGGCTCGAAGGCGATGACGTAGCGTTGGTGGAGCTCGTCGATGGCGGCGAGGAGCAGGTCTTCCTTCGCGGGGAAGTGCCAGTACAGGGCGCCGGGCGTCATGTGGATGGCGCGGGCGAGGTCGGCCATGGTGGTGGCGAGGAAGCCACGCTTGGCGAACAGGGTGATGGCGGCTTCGAGGATGTCCACGCGGGTTCGCGCGGAGCGTTCCTGCTTGAGCTCTCGTTTCGCTGGTTCCTTGCCCATGGCGGCGAAAACCATACCCCGAGGGTCTCGGGTCACCAGCGTCACCGTGTGGATTTCGGGCGGAACGCTAACGGGTGGGCAGCTCGCGGAAGGTGAGGCCGGACAGCTCCAGGCGCTGCACGGCGTGCATGAAGCGCTCGGTGACGACGCTCACGGTCGCGAAGTTGCCCACGCGGAACAGGTCCAGGTCCGGAGGCAGTGAGGCTGCGTCCAGGATGGGCTCATCCGGGAGGCGGAAGTACCGGTGGCCACACAGTTCGCACGGAGGGGGCACATCCGGAGGGATGCAGTCCGGGTGCAGCTGGCCATGAGGCTCGAGCTGGAGCTCCAGCAGCTCCGGTGGGTTCTTCTTGCGGAAGCGCAGCTCGGTGGGGCCGCCGAGGAGGCCGCGGATTCCTTCGGCCTGGAGGCGCTCGAAGGCATCCTTGCGAACCACCCAAGGCAGATGGCCCAGGGATGTGAACGCGCCGAAATCTCCGGACGCCTTGCCCACGAGGGGGCCGAAGAGTGTGCCGGGAAGGAGCAGGGCGTTGGGTGGCGCGAGAGGTCGCACCAGCTCTCGGAGCCGTGCGAATTCGGCGAAGGGTTCGGGACGGGCTCGCTCGAACTCGCGACGCTCCGGCAGGTGGGTCAGGTCTACGGCCGGGTACAGGAGCCCAGAAGTAGCCCAGGTGGTTTTGCAAGCGGGGCAATGGACGCCAGGAAGGCCCCACTTGTGACTCGCGTCGAAGCTCGCCGTGACGGTTGCCTTGTTCTCGCGCAGCCGAAAGTACCGGTTCATGAGTGAGAGGCTCTCATGTCCCGGGACGCTGGTAGTAGGGTCGAATGGGCCCGCCCACCAGCTCAAATCGGTGGATCAACTCACCCGCGAACCGGAAGATCTCCGTTGGAGGAGCGCCTGGGTTGTTTGCCATGAATTCGCGCCAGGCATCATTCCACGCCCCTCCTCGTGCGCCTCCATCATGGATGCGTCGATGGACATGGAGTGGAATGGGCATGGTGTAGTCGTGGATCTTCACCCCCTGTCGGTCGAACCACCTGGCGAGGTCCGATGACTGGGGAAAGATGTGGTGCTTCTCCCAACGTCCCTTCGGGAGCTGATGTGACGGCGGGATGACCTGCGAGGGAGCGCCGTTCCAGTTGGGGAACGTCATCACCCAACCCTTGGGGAGCTGCTGTGCGCCTCCCCAGTTCCTCCTCGGTCCACTGCCCGGAGCCGCGGCGGCGGCAGGTGGTCGCGAGGGAGGAAACCGCGTCAGCTCGATGGCGCCGGGCGTGCTCTCGCAGGGATAGAACCCACAGGTGTCTCCCAGACACAGCAGGGCGACGCACTGGTCCTCGCTCGAGGCGTCGCACTCGGTCTCCGCCTCCTCCCAGGCCTGCTGCGCCACGGAGGGCGCGACGCTGGCGCAGCCCAGCCAGGAGACGGCGAACAGCCAAAGGCAGACGGCGGGTCGGGTTCGCATGGTCAGACAGACCTAGCATCCAGGTCTGTCATGACTTGTCAGGCCAGCAGCGTCACCTTCACGATTTCGGGCGGCGCGCCGACGCGCAGCGGTGGCCCCCAGAAGCCCGTTCCACGGCTGACATACAGGTGCTTGCCGTCCTCCTGGAAGTGTCCCGCGTCGTGCTCCCAGATGGCCGACACCGCGAGCGTGAAGGGGAAGAACTGTCCTCCATGCGTGTGCCCCGACAACTGCAATCCCATCCCCGCCTGCGCCGCCACCCGCCAGTTCGAGGGCTGATGCGCCAGCAACACCGCCGCCCGCTCCGGCTCGCGCCCCTTCACCGCCGCCTCCAAGTCATACCCGCGCACGCCCGTATGCCCGCCGGACCAGTCATCCACGCCCACCAGGTCGAACGACGCCCCCGCATCGCCAATCCTCACATGCCGATTGCGCAGCACCTGGATGTCCATTCCCTCCAGCGCCTGCGCCCACGCGTCCTGGTCCCAGTAGTACTCGTGGTTCCCCGTCACGAAGTACGTCCCGTGCCCCGCCCGGAGCTCTCGCAGCGCCGCCACCGCGGGCCCCAATGACGCCACCTTCCCGTCCACCAAATCACCCGTGATGGCCACCAGGTCCGGACGCAAGTCATTGCACCGGGCCACCAGCTCATCCATGAACCGCCGCTGGATGACCGGACCCACGTGGATGTCACTCAGGTGGACGATGGTGAACCCATCCAACGCCTTCGGCAGCCCCGGCAGCTTCACCGCCACCTCGTTCACCACCGGCGGATGGAACGCCCGCCACGCCCCGTAGCCCGTCAGCCCTCCCGACGCGAGCAACGCCCCGCCCGCCGTGGCCCGCGCCAGGAACCGCCGCCGCTCCACGTTCACCTCTGCGGGCGCCACCTCCACCTCCAGCCCGCTCCCCGTGCCCTCCACCACGGCCATCAACCCGCCCGCCACCACGCTCCCCGTGTCCGCCTCCGGCACGCGCGCACGCGTCAGCCGTCGACCCAGCGCCCGTGCACCGCCGATGCCCCACAGCGCGAGCAGCAGGTACAGCGCCGCGCCCATCCACATCCACACGCCCGTGGCCACCGCGAACAACGCGTCCATCGGCAGGAAGCGCGTCACGGACCAGGACAACACCAACAACGTGCCCAGCGCCGTCAGCACCCCCATCCCCACCCGCCGCCATCGCGCGTCCTCCAGCGTGTCCGCGAACAGGCGCCGATACAGGTAGATGTGGACGGCCACGGTGATGAGCCCCGTGAGCACCGCGAAGACGATGAAGCGCGCCGGTGAATCCATGTCCCCCAATACTCCCCCGAGCCCCACGCGCCGCAAGGCGCTCCTCCGTGAAGAAACGTGAATCACCCCGCGTGTGCGCCCATGGCCCGCCTGCCCGCCCGGGAGGCACCAGGGTCCCTCCTGACGCGGGCCGATGACGCGACGTCACGTGCACGCCCGGGCGAGCAAGCTCACGCTCCGTGCTTCTCATTCCCCAAGGACACGATGTATGGACGGCCGCTTCTCGCTGGAGGCTGAGTGATGCGGATGGACAACCTGAGGGTGGGCGCGGGTCTCCCACTGTTCCTGGTGCTGGGCCTGCTGCTCGCAACGGGATGTGACGGTACACCCTCTCCCGAGGCCCTCCCCGAAGCGCGGACCTCCCGCTCCCTGGAGGCCGCGTCGTCCCGGGTCGCCGCCGGTGGCCAGCACTCGCTCTACGTCACCCCGCTCGGCACCGTGTGGGCCTGGGGTGGCAACGCGTCCGGACAGCTCGGCTCCGGCAGCATGTCCTTCCAGCGCGTCCTCGCCCGACAGGTGCCGGGACTGAAGGACGTCCTCGCCGTCTCGGCCGGCAACCTCCACTCGCTCGCGCTGCGCTCGGACCGCACCGTGTGGTCCTGGGGCGGCAACACCTCCGGGCAGCTCGGCGATGGCACCCTCGTCGACCGCGCCACGCCCCGTCCGGTGCCCGGCCTCTCCGAGGTGGTGTCGGTGGCCACCGGCGAGTTCCACTCGCTCGCGCTGCGCTCGGACGGCACCGTGTGGGCGTGGGGCAGCAACTTCTACGGACAGCTCGGCCGGGGCCACACGCAGCAGGGCCCCTCGCCCGCGCAGGTGGTGGGCCTGACGGACGTGGTGGCGCTCGCGGCGGGCTTCGACTTCTCCCTGGCCGTGCGCTCGGACGGCACCGTGTGGGCGTGGGGCGCGAACGCCTCCGGTCAGCTCGGCGATGGCACCACCACCCAGCGCCTGTTGCCCAAGCAGGTGCTCTCGCTCGACGGCGTCACCTCCGTGGCCGCGGGCCTCTATCACGCGCTCGCGCTGCGCAAGGACGGCACGGTGTGGAGCTGGGGCAGCAATGGCTCCGGGCAGCTCGGCGACGGGTCGTGGGCGGACCGCTCCACGCCGATGCAGGTGCTCGACGTGAAGCACGTCCGGTCCGTGAGCGCGCAGGAGGCCGGCTCGCTGGTGCTGCTCCAGGACGGCACCGTGGCCGCGTGGGGCCGCAACACGCAGGGACAGCTCGGCGACGGCACCACGAACGACAGCAACTTCCCGGTGAAGACGAAGGGGCTGGGCTCGGTGACGGAGCTGTCCGCGGGAACCCAGCACGCGCTGGTGCTGCGCGCCGACGGCACGCTGTGGACGTGGGGCGGCGGCGCCTCCGGTCAGCTCGGCCATGGTGGCGCGGAGCGCCTGCTGTCACCCGAGGTCGTCACGCGCCTGTCCGGTGTCACCGCCGCCGCGTCCGGCAGCTTCCACTCCCTGGCCACGCTGTCGGATGGCTCGGTGTGGAGCTGGGGCCGCAACGCCAACGGGCAGCTCGGCGACGGCACCACCACAGAGCGCATCGCGCCGGTCCGGGTGACGAACCTCACCGCCATGGTCTCCGTCGCCGCGTCCGGGCATCACTCGCTCGCGCTGCGCTCGGACGGCACGGTGTGGAGCTGGGGGCGCAACGCCAACGGGCAGCTCGGCGACGGCTCCACGAGGGACCGCGCCATCCCCGCGCCCGTGGCGGGGCTCCAGGGGGTGACGTCGCTGGCCGCGGGGGGCGGGCATGTGCTGGCGCTGCGCGCGGACGGCACCGTCTGGGCGTGGGGCTACAACGGCGTGGGGCAGCTCGGCGATGGCACGACGAAGGACCGCCTCACTCCGATACAGGTGCCCGGCCTGTCCGGCATGGTGGCCGTGGCCGCGGGCACGTACTTCTCGCTGGCGCTGCGCGCGGACGGCACCGTGTGGGCGTGGGGCGACGGCTTCGAGGGGCAGCTGGGGGATGGGACCGGAGCCCAGCGCGTCGCGCCGGTGCAGGTGGTGGGGCTGACGCGCGTGGTGAAGCTCGCGGCGGGTGGGGCGCATGGGCTGGCGGTCCGCGACGACGGCACCGTGTGGGCCTGGGGCGACAACGCGGACGGACAGCTCGGTGACGGCTCGTGGACGGACCGCTTCCGCCCGGTGCAGACGGCGGGGCTCACGGGCGTCGAGTCGGTGTCCGGCGGCCAGTATCACTCGATGGCGGTGATGAAGGACGGGACGCTTCGCTCCTGGGGCGCGAACACGTACGGCCAGCTCGGCGATGGAAGCATCGCGTCGCGCGTGGTGCCCGGTGGAGTGCCCGGCATGTCGCAGGTGAAGGTGCTCGGCGCCAACTACATGCACGTGCTCGCGGTGCGCCGCGATGGGCGGCTCCTGGCGTGGGGCTACAACCGCTTCGGCCAGCTCGGTCTCGGTGCGGTGGGGTGGAGCGCGCAGCCCGTCCTGGTGCTGGGGCTGGGACAGGGACGGCGGCTGTCGGCGGGCAGCTCGCACTCGATGCTGGTGCGCTCCGATGGTGGGGTGCTGGCGTGGGGACAGAACACGTCCGGACAGCTGGGTGATGGCACCACCACGCACCGCGCGGCGCCCATTGCCGTGCAGGGCTTGCCGTGCACGCGCTCGGTGGCGACGGGGGCGCGGCACTCGCTGGCGCTCGCGTGTGATGGCTCCGTGTGGGCGTGGGGCGCGAACGCGCGCGGACAGCTCGGTGATGGCTCGCTCGAGCCGCGGGTCACGCCGGTCCCCGTCAGTGGCCTGCAGGGTGTGGTGGCCGTGGCCGCGGGCGGTGACGCGTCGATGGCGTTGCGCGCGGATGGCTCGCTGTGGACGTGGGGTGCCAACGAGCGCGGACAGCTGGGCGATGGCACCCATCTGGACCGCACCACACCCGCGCCGTTGAAGAGTCCGTCGAACATCGCCTCGATGGTGATGGGCGTCGGGCATGCGCTCGCGGTGGGCACGGACGGCGCGGTGTGGGCGTGGGGGACGAATGACAGCGGGCAGCTCGGCGATGGGAGCACGGTGTCCAGTGCCACGCCGATGCGGGTGAAGGGCCTGGAGGCGGCGACGGGTGTGAGCGCGGGGCTGTCCTACTCGCTGGCGGTGCTGAGTGACGGCACGGTGTGGGCGTGGGGCGCGAACACCAGCGGTCAGCTCGGCGACGGCACCAACGAGTCGCGCGGCACACCGAAGCCCGTACCGCTGCTCGCGGGCATCAAGGCGGTGGCCGCGGGCGCGCATCACGTGATGGCGCTGAGCCAGGACGGCTCGGTGTGGGGGTGGGGCGACAACGGCTACGGGCAGTTGGGGGACGGCACGCACTTCCTGCGCTTCAAGCCGGTGCCGGTGGTGGAGCTGTCCAACGTGGCGGAGGTCGTCGCCGGTGAGCAGCACACGCTGGCGCTGCTGGGCGACGAGGGCGTGCGCTCCTGGGGCAGCCACGAGTATGGCCAGCTGGGTGACGTGGAGTCCGGCCCGCGGACGATGCCCGTGGATGTGAAGCTGCCGACGTCGAAGGACTTCGCGCCCGTGGTCGCCGTGCGCGCCTGGCATCAGCATGCCGCGGCGGTGCTGGCCGACGGCTCCGTGCAGACGTGGGGCATCAACTCCCACGGGCAGCTCGGAGATGGCACCACGGAGAGCCGGTCCATGCCCACGACGGTGGAGGGCCTGACGAAGATGCGCGACGTCGCTCCGGGCGCGTGGCACACGCTGGCGCTGGCCGAGGACGGCACGGTGTGGGCGTGGGGCAACAACGTCTTCGGACAGCTCGGCGACGGCACCACGACGAACCGCACGCGGCCGGTGCAGGTGCTCGGCCTCCTGAATGTCGTGGCCATCGCCGCGGGCAGCTACCACTCGCTCGCGGTGGACGCGGACGGCGCCGTGTGGAGCTGGGGCTACAACGTCTTCGGACAGCTCGGCGACGGCACGGCCGAGGCGCGCGCGTTGCCCACGCGCATGGTGGACATCGACGGCGCGGTGGCCGTGTCGGGCGGAGACCATCACTCGCTGGTGCTGCGCGGCGACGGGACGCTCTGGGCCTGCGGCCACAATGCCTACGGGCAGCTCGGCGAGGGGACGTCCACCAACCGGATGACCCCCATGAAGGTGATGGACCTGGAGGGCGTGAGCGCCGTGCAGGCGGGGGGCTACCACTCGCTGGCGCTGCGCTCCGACGGGACGGTGTGGTCCTGGGGCGACAACAGCCACGGTCAGCTGGGCGATGGGAGCCTGTCGACGCGCATCTACCCGGAGCCCGTTCCGGGCCTCTCGGCGGTGAAGCGCCTGGGCGCGGGCACCTACCACTCCTTCGCCGTGGGCGACGAGGTGTGGACGTGGGGACGCAACTCGCACGGGCAGCTGGGCACGGACGACTGCGACAACCGGCTGGAGGCGACGCCGGTGAAGGGGCTCGCCGGCGCGAGGATGGTGTCGGGCGGCGGCGAGTTCTCCGTGGCCCTCGACATGGAGGGACAGGCGCGCAGCTGGGGCACGAACTTCCACGGCACGCTGGGCGTGGGGCTCCCCGGTCAGCGGGCCGTGCCGGGCGTCGTGTCCCTGCCCTGAGTCGAGCCCTCGTCGTCCGGAGCGGGTGTGGACCCACCGCTCCGGGCGCCGTGCCCGAAGCTCAGAACCGCAGCCCGGGGCCCAGCCGCTTGATGAGCGGAGCCAGTTCGTCCGGGTCCAGGCCGATGTCGAGCAGCTCCAGGCGGCGCAGCGACGGCAGGGACTTGGGCGAGCGGAACGCCAGCGCGCCCTCCTCGGTGACCTCGTTGCGCGACAGCTCCAGTCGCTCCAGGCGGGGCAGTCCCTTGCTCTTCGAGAGCGCCACCGCCGCTTCATCGCTCAAGTCATTGCGGTTGAGCGCCAGCCACTGGAGCGCCTCCAGGCCCTTGGCGCGGGCGAGCGTCGCCACGCCGTCGTCGGACAGGCCGCTCCCGGAGAGGTACAGCCTTTCCCAGGGGACGGTCGCCTTCGCGAGCACCGCCGCGCCCTCGTCCGACAGCGCGCTGCTGGAGAAGCTCACCGAGCGCAGCGCGGGCAGCACCGGCTTCTCCGTGAGCGCGCGCAGGGACGCGTCCGTGGCGCCCGCGAGCACCAGTCCCGACAGTCGCTCCGTGCGAGGCGCGGACACCAGGGCCCGGACCGCGGCGTCGACCCCCGAGCCCTTCAGCCGCAGCCAGCGCACCTGGGAGAACCAGGGCTGCTCGGCGGCGAGCCCCAGACCCACACCGTCCCGGACCGCCACGCACAGTCGCGACACCGGCTCCCGCGCGAACAGCTCGTGCCCGTGCAGGGCCAGCTTGTCCTCGGCGAGGTCCAGCTCCTCGATGAATCCCCGGTGGTAGGTGGGCTCGTGCACGCGCGCGTCGCGCAGGGGCTTGAGCCAGGCCGCGCCATGCTCGTCGAGCAGCGCGCGCTGACGCAGCTGGAGCGACCTGCGTCGGGCCGGGTCCATGCGTCCGGGCAGCGCGAGCTGCACGCGGATGAACTCGGCGCGCGCGGGGTCCAGCGCTTGAAGCGCGTCCGCGCAGGCGAGCCTCGCCGCGTCGTCGTCGGGCGCCCGCACCACCTTCGAGAGCAGCGTGTCGAAGTCGCTCATCGCCCCAGCAGCTCCTTTACCTCGGCCTGCCAGCATGCGCCCAGCTCCGGGTGCACCATGCGCACGTAGGCGGCATAGCCCTCCAGATACGCCGGGAAGTCCGGACGGCCGCGCGCCTGCGACTCCACGCCGTGCTTGCGGCAGTTGGCGAGGATGGCCTTGAAGCGGCGGCGCTCCTCGCGGGGAATGGCCACGCGCTGGTTGACGGTGAGCCCCGTCACCCGCTGGCGTCCCGCCTGTCGCATGACGCGGCGCTTGGGGGCGTTCTCCGTGAAGCCCTCCTGCTGGAGGATGGCGTTCACCCACCAGAAGAAGCGGCCCAGCTTCTCCGGCGGCTTCGCGAAGGAGAAGGACAGGTCGTCCGCGTAGCGCGTGTACGCGGCGCCGGCCTTCGTCGCCAGCGCGTGCAGGCGCGCGTCCATGCGGCGACAGACGAGGTTGGCGATGGCGGGCGAGGTCGGCGCGCCCTGCGGCAGCACGCCCGGCCACACCACGGTGCCGTCCGACAGCCGGGGGCGCCAGGTGGTGAGCCCCGCGAGCGTGGAGGCCACCTCGTCGTTGTAACCGTACGCCTCGAAGAGGCCCTTCACGCGCCGGTAGTGCACGGTGGGGAAGAAGTCCTCCAGGTCCACGCGCACCACCACGTTCGCGCCCACGTGGGCGTTCGCGTTCGTCACCGTGGAGCGGCCCGGCACGAAGCCGTGCACGGCGTCATGCGTGGGCAGGTGCGCGAGCAGCCCCTCGAGCAGGGCACGCTGCGCGGACTTGAGCTTCTCGCGGGGCGCGCAGATGCGGCGCACGCCACCGGAGCGCTTGGGGGCCTCGAACTCCACGTAGCCGGAGCCAGGGCCGGAGCCGGGGCGCATCAGCGCTTCCAGCTCCGACTCCTCCACGCCCACGAGGCGCGCCACGTCCTGTCGGCTCTCGAGCTTCGGCAGGGTGGGGAGGTCGGGCTTGCGCTTCACCTTGCCGCGCGAGTGGGGATACAGGCCGTAGAACCAGCCGGAGGGATTCCAGCCGCCCAGGGCCATGGGGCGGGGACGTCGCGGCGGCGCGATGCGCGTGTCGGGCAGGGACACGTCCGCGAGGCCCAGCTTGCGCACGGCGGCGCGCGCGGCGGTGCCCACGCGGGTGTCTGCGTCCTTCACGCGGCGACGCAGGTGCCCGGCGGCGATGAGGCGCGGGAAGAGCAGGGGGATGAGGCGCACGGCCTCCAGGCGCTCGCGCGGGTCCTGGCTGTTGAGGCGACGGGAGACGGCCTGGCTCCAGTGGCGGCTGACGTAGAAGCGGGCGACCTCGTACTCGGCGAGGCCCTGGTGGCGCTCGAGCAGGCCGGTGATGCGGCTGAAGTTCGCCTCGGGGTCCTCCATCAGCGGCTTGAGCTCGAGGAGGAGTGAGACCAGGTCCATTCACGTGCTCCGGGACCACCGATGAGACTGCGAGCTCCTGGGGACGCCGCCACCTGCACGGCAGAGGCGGACGAGGTCGGGGAAGCCCGCCAGGCGGACCTCGTACCGCGTCGTCCTTCAATGGGTGTCATGGGCAGCCGCGACGTGACATCGCGGACGGAAGGCTGGCTGCACGCGACCCCAGGAGCAGGGCGAAGCTGACCACATCCTTCACGATGAAGGAAGGTCGTCCAGCTCGGCCGGGCCCTCTTCGTCCATCAGGGCGAGCAGCGCTTCGCGCGGGCCTCCGGGAGCCCGGCGCACCAGGGAATCGAGGAGCCGCCCCTGGGCGCGCACGCGCTCACCGTGGGCGCGCATGGCCTCCAGCGCGTCGGGTTCCATGGACGGGCGGGACAGCACGTCGAGGTTGTGGAGCAGCTCGCGTCGGTTGCGCGGCGCGGTGAGGCTCGCGCTGACGCCTGGCTGCGAGAGGGAGTAGCGGTAGCAGTCCACCGCGGTCGGGAGGGGCGTGTCCTGGGGCCCGCCGGGGACGGGCTTGAGCAGCCGGCCGTAGCAGGTGGTGGTGAAGGTGAGGACGCCGGTGCCACGACGTCGGGCCTCGGGGAGGAAGGCGGCCTCTGCGCCCGGATGCGCGGCGCTGTGGCGGGTCATCACCACGGGCCAGTCGTGTCGGTCGAGGGCGTCTCGCGCGAGGTCTCTCAGGTGCGTGGAGAAGCCGAAGGCGCGCAGCTTGCCCTCCGCGCGGAGCTGCTCCAGCACGGCGTGGTTCTCGTCGGAGAGGCGCTCGGGTGCGCGGACCCAGAAGAGCAGGAAGACATCGAGCCAGGTGGTGCGCAGACGGCGCAGCGCGGACTCCACGTCACGACGGATGGCGGCGGCGCCCGAGTGGTAGGTGCCCGCGATGATGACGGACTGCTCGCGGGTGCTCCGGCCTCCGCGGAGGAACTGCGTCAGCGCGGCGTAGCGGGGCTCCCAGAAGAACGTGTCGATGCCGGCGTCGCGGGCCTCGAAGAAGGGCTCGCGCGTGGTGAGGTGCGCGCCGGAGAGGACGAGGGGAGAGACCGTCAGGCCCGTGCGGCCGAGAGGACGTGCGCTGGCGCGTGGGATGAAAGGGCGTGGCGCGGGGCGCTCTCGGGGTCGCGAGGAGGTGGTGGGACGCTGACGTGCCAGCTCGGGTTCGTCGGCGAAGAGAGGCTCGGGGAAGGTGAGCGCGAGGGCTCGCAGATGAGGGACGACGCGGGGAGACTCGGTGGTGCCGCCGAGGGACTCACGGAGTCGGGCGAAGGCGTCGTCATCCGCGCGGCGCAGACGCCACGTCCATGCGGCGATGCGCAGGTCCACGGTGTCGTCGGTGGCGGGCTGGCGAAGGAGCGCGTCGAGGCGGGCGTCGAGCGTCTCACAGGACTCCAGGGGCGAGGCCGCCGCCGTGCGGACCATGAGTTCGGTGTCGCGTGACAGGCGCAGGAGCGCGCGCAGCTCCGTGTCTCCGCCCTCGGGCGAGAGGTGCTCCGCGGCGCGGGCACGTATCCACGGGTCCGGTGAGCCGCAGCAGGCGAGGGCCACGACGGTATCGAGAGCGGGGGCTTCAGCGCTCTCGGGCGAGAGCCGCTCGGCGTGGCGGGATTGCATCCACGCGCCAGGCGGGCCACTGCGTGTGAGCGCCTCGGGCGCTGAGGTCTCATCGCTCTCAGCGGGGTGAGTGCGCATCGCTGGAGCAGGCGGACCGCTGCGTGTGAGCGCCTCGGGCGCTGAAGTCTCATTTCTCGCAGCGGGGTGAGTCCGCATCGCTGGAGCAGGCGGACCGCTGCGTGTGAGCGCCTCTGGCGCAAGGGCCTCATCGCTCTCGGTGGAGAGCGGCTCCCTGGAGTGGGCTCTCTTCCCTGGCGCACGCGAACCGTTGCGTGCGAACTCTTCGGTGGACTGGGGCGCTGGGGCGTCGTTGTCCTCGGACGAGGGATGGCCCGTGGCGCGGGTGCGCATCCCAGCGCCGGGTGAGTCGCCGCGTGCGAGCATCTCGGTTGCGGGGCCTTCGTCAGCGAACTCGCGTGCGTGTGTGAGCACCCACTCCAGCGCCTGGCGTCGCACCGTGGCGTCCGCGTCGTGGAGACAGACGTGTGCGGCGTCGTCCACGTCCAGCACGGCGGCTCGCAGCCACGGGTCTTCGTGGGCACGGGCCTGCTGTCGCTCCGCGTCGCTGAGTCCACCCAGCGCGGACAATGCGGCCAGGGCCGTCGCGCTCGTCGCGGGGTCCTCGTCCCATGCGAACTGGCGCAGCACGTCGACGTCCTGCTGATGTGCCGCGGCGGAGGTGACAGCCCTGCGCTCTCTCGCCGTCCGTGCCTTGGGCGCGAAGGCCATCAGCGCCTCGACGAAGTCGTCGAACGCGGCGCGGGCCTTGGGCCGTTGCTCCCACGCCGCGATGACCTCCTCGCGCACCGTCTCGTCCCCGTCGCCGAGTGCATTCAACACGTCGCGACGATGCGTCGGAGCATGCACGAGCGCACCGAGCGCCGCGCGGCGGTACGCGGCGTCCGGATGCGCCATCCAGGCACGGAGCTGGGACACGGGGTCCTGGAGACCGTGCTTCACCGCGATGCGCCCGGCCCACGCCAACGCGCCGGGCCTGGGCTTCGGAAGGGACTCGAGGACCCGCTTCGCGAGCGCGACCTCATCCACGGGTGGCCGGTCGAGCAGCGCCTGCGCCTCATCGCGCGCATGCGGGACACGCGGTTCGTCCAGCCAGCGCATCGCGAGACGGATGGCCTCGACGTCCTTGCGCTCCCGCAGTCGCCGACGCGCGAGCGCACGCAGCGGCTCGTGTGGATCTCCCAGCCACTCCACCAGCTCACGCGCGGAGACGGACTCGGCGGAGCGTGCCTCCAGCCGCGCGGTGGTCACCGCCGGGTCCTCGCTGGAGAGAGGCTCGGCTCCGGGCGCCACCGCGAGAGCCGCGAGCGGCGCGGGGAGCGGGACGTCGTCCCGAGCACCGGTGTTCCATTCGGACTCCAGCCACGCCACCGCCGCGCGCACGGGGCCTTGGGTGTGTCTCGTCGCGGCCTGCCGGACCTCTTGCCGCAGGGCTTCGTCCTCCGCGCCCAGCCACGCCAGGGCCTGCACCGACGCGTGGCGCACGCGCCAGAACGGGTCCTCCAGCGCCGACAGCAACACCTCCACGGCGTCCGCCCCAGCGACGGAGGCCGAGGCGCGCACCGCGGCCCGCCGCACCCACCACACGGGCTCCTGCCGCACGGCCCGTGTCGCGGGCGCGAGCAGGTCCTTCGCCCCCAGCCGCGCGAGCGCGCGCCACGCCCTGTCCCGCACCATCGGCATGGCGTCTCCGAGTGACTCCAGGAGCGCGGGCGCGAAGCGTCCGTCCCGCGCGTCCCCCAGTCGCCGCGCGGCGATGGCGCGCACCTGCGCGTCCTCGTCCGTGAGCAGCGCCTGCCTCAGCGCGTAGCGCCCGTCGAGCCGCGAGCCGTCGACGGTGCCCGCCGCCTCGCGCCGCACCGTGACGTCCTCGTCGAGCAACCGCACGGTGGCCAGGTCCCAGTCGAGCATCGCCCGCGGACTCTATGCGCCCTGGTACACTGCGGACATGCCCGACATGCTGGCCATCATCAGCAAGGCGATTTTCGAGAAGGAGGCCGTCGGTCTGTCTCCCGGCAAGGTGCTCCCCACGGACCGCTATCGCAGTCAGAGCAAGCACCTGGCGCCGCTCGAGAATGGCGGTCGCCTCTTCCTCGTCACCGTGCGTCCCCCGGACGAGGCCCTGTGGCTCGTCGCCGTGCTCGAAGGGCTGTCCCTGGATGACGACGGCTGGGTGGGCCGCAAGAACCGCGTGCCCATCACCGACGTCACCACCGCCATCCCCAAGCTGCGCTTCGAGTCCGGCAAGGGAATCCAGGCCGCGAAGGGCGCGCTGGGCATGTCGCTCCAGACGCCGCGCACGCTCACCGCCGGAGACGTGGAGCTGCTCCTCTCCAGCGCGGGCGCAGGCCCCCTCAATCTCACCGCGCACCAGGAGGGCTCGGCCCTGCCGTGCCTGTGCAAGCAGTGCCTGCCCGCGAGCCAGGAGCACGCGCAGGCCCAGGGCATGCGCTTCGTCCGCGCCCAGGTCGAGACGGGCGGCAGGCTGCTCTATTACTGGCTGCCCGAGGAGCTCACGAAGCAGGCGCGCGCGGTGTCCAACGCGGTTCGCGGCGCGCTCGTCGGACGGCTCGGGGCCTGAGTCGGGGCGGGGCGCTTCGTCCGCGCCCAGCGCTGATTGTCGAGGAGCGCCGAGGCCCGCCGGGCATGCCCCGCCGCTCGGCGTGCGCTCATCGCCACCGTCGCGGCTCGGAGGGGCGATGGCCCCTCGCCCGTGGGACTACGGCTTCGCGTCCGGAGCGGACAGCTCGGAGCCGATCTGCCGCCACTCCTGCGCGTAGGCGCCGCGGGTGAACGAGCGCAGGTCGTCGCTCGTCACCGTGCCCCGCGCCATCGCGGTGTCGAGCGCGCGGACGACGGCGGCCCGGTGCGGCTGCTCGACGTACGGGTTGCCCTCGCGGAACACCTCGCCGAAGAGCGACTCCAGCCGGCCATCCTGCTTCAGCCGCTCGACGATGCGGGCCTGCGAGGCGGGCTCGTCCGCGTGCGCGTGCAGCATCGCGGAGGCCATGCCGCCCTGCGCGTCCGCGTCGGAGAACTCCGAGAGCAGCTCCAGCTCCGCGTCCGCACCGGCGATGGCCGAGGCCTCGGAGGAGGCGGGCGTCAGCGGGCCACCCCCCAGCGCCACCGCCGGCGTGGCGCGAGGCGTCGGACGGCGGTCCGGCTCGAAGTCGCTGCGCCCCTGGAACGGACTCACCGCGCGAGTTGCCTGGGCGTCCTTCTTTCCGGGGTTCTGCTGCGCGCCCTTGTTGGCGGCGGAATCCGCCCGCTCCGTGCTGGAGCGCTCCGGCACGGAGCTCTTCGGCGACGACGAACGGTTTCCACCATCAATGCGCGACATGCGTGCGCTCCAGGAAGACTGCGAGCCGGTGCTGACATGGCTCCGGGAAGTCTCAAGGAAGTTATCGGACGCCCCCGGCGCCAGTTGCGTCCAGCCTGAAGGTGGCTCCTCCGTCGACTGTGCGCGAGTCGAATGACCACCGGTAGACAATCCAATTCGTTCAGCAACTACCGGCGTTTGGCGGCGGGGGTGGGAGGGAACAGGCACTCCAGCCCACGCACCACGTCATCCCGCCAGGCCGTGTAGTTGTGACCTCCGCTGTACTCCCGGTCCTCCACCCGGTGGCCGCTGGCCCTCAGCAGGGGGGCGATGCGCTGGTTTCCCTCCAGCAGCCCCTCGAACCGGCCGCAGCTCATCCACACCTCCAGCGGGCGGCGGGGCACCTGCCGCGCCAGGTCGAAGACGACGAACTCGTGGTTTTCCACCACGAAGGCGCCCGACTGGGACAGCACCCGCCCGAAGGTCTCCGGCGCGCGCAGGCCGATGAAGAGCGACATCAGTCCGCCCAGGGACGAGCCCAGCACCCCATGGGTGCCCGGGTGGTGGCGCTCGTCCACCAGGGACAGGTGCTCGCGGGCCAGGGGCAGCACCTTCCACACCAACAGGCCCACCGTGTACTCGCTGCACGCGTACTCCACGTCGCGCATGGGGCCGCCATGGGAGACGAGCGCGAGGGCGACGGGGCTCATGCGGCCATCGGCGATGAGCGTGTCCACCAGCTCCGGCAGCCGCACGCGGCGCAGGTACTCCTCGCCGTCGAGCACCACCACCAGCGGCACGGGCCCCTTCGTCGGCGGGGCATACAGGTGCACGGTGCGCTGGCCCGTCAGGCCCGTGTCGGACATGTCCACGCGGTGCCGGGTGACGCGGCCTCGGGGAAGACCTCGGGGCCTGCGCGAGGGGAGGGCGGGCCCGCCGTCGGGCATGTAGAAGACGTGGTTGCTCTCACCGAAGCCGTTGTCACAGACGCGCGCGTTGAAGTCGTCCCGCACCCGACGGCCCTTCGCGTCGAACAGCGCGTACTCCACATAGGCGTCCCGGGGCAGCGCCAGCGAGCGCGTCCAGAGGCCAGGGCCCGCGCGCTCCAGCGGCAGCGGCTCGCCCTTCCAGTCCTGGAAGTCCCCCTGGACGAAGACGGGCCCGCGCCCGCGCCACACGAAGGTGGCGGTGTCGCCGATGATGACGGGTGTCCCTTCCGCTCGCGCTCGCGCTTCCAGCTCCCTGGCATCCATCCCGCGTCGCTCCTGGGCAGTTCCCGCCGCTGTTTCTAGCCCGAGTCACCCACGCGCGCGCCCGGGCTTCGTCGCTCAGCCGAGCAGCTGCTTCAGTGCGCCTTCCAGCTCCGGGAAGCCGAACGCGAAGCCCGCCGCCCGGGCTCGCGCGGGCAACACCCGCTGGCCCTCGAGCACCACCTTGGACATCTCCCCCAGCGCCGCCTTCACCATGAAGGCCGGGACATGCATCACGCTGGGGCGCCCCAGCGCGTGGCCCAGCGCGTGAGCGAAGGCCGCGTTCGTCACCGGCTCCGGCGCGGTGGCATTCACCGGCCCCTCCAGCTCCGGGTGCGCCAGCGCGAACTGGAGGAGCGCCCGCGCGTCGTCCAGGTGAATCCAGCTCACGTACTGCTTGCCGCTGCCCACCGGCCCTCCGGCGCCCAAGCGGAACGGCGGCAGCATCTTGTGCAGCGC
Source organism: Myxococcus sp. MISCRS1 (assembly GCF_026626605.1). Lineage (NCBI taxonomy): Bacteria > Pseudomonadati > Myxococcota > Myxococcia > Myxococcales > Myxococcaceae > Myxococcus > Myxococcus sp. MISCRS1. The sequence continues at coordinate 4,190,173 of NZ_JAPNKB010000001.1, read as the reverse complement.
GCCGCCGTCCGGATGCAGCACCATGCCCATGCGCACCACCGCCGTGGGAATCCCCGCCTCCTCGCGCGCCCGGAGCGCCTGGGCCTCCCACGCCACGCACACCCGCGCGAGGAAGTCGTCGCCGGGGGCGCTGTCCTCCGTCAGGGCCTGCGCCTCGCGAGCGCCGCCGTAGTAGCCGATGGCCGACGTGGACACGAAGCGCTTCACCGTGCCCGCGGCCTTCATCGCGTCCACCAGCACCCGCGTGCCCTGCACCCGGCTGTCGTGGATGCGCTGCTTCGCGTCCTTCGTCCATCGCTGCGCCACCGGCTCGCCCGCCAGGTGCACCACCGCGTCCACGCCCGCGAGCGCCTCGGGCGCCATCGCCGTCCGCCCGTCGAACACCGCCCCCGTCACCCCCGCGGGCAGCCGCTCCAGCGCCCGGGCCACGTCCCGCGTGAGCACCTGGACCTGATGGCCATGACTCAACAAACCCTGGACAAGTCCCGGGCCCAGGAACCCCGTGGCCCCCGTCACCGCCACCTTCATGGGGTGGCTCCCGGGGCGGCCGGCGCGGCCACCGGCGTCGTCAGGTCCACCCCCACCAGCTTGCTGAGCGACTCGAAGAAGGCCGTCTGCTCCTCCGGCTTCATCTTCCCCGAGTGTCGGTAGACCAACACTCCCTGTGCATCCAGCAGCAGCACGTTGGAGGTCTTCAGCGGCAGCGTCCACGGCGCCTCGCCCATGGCTCCTTTCAGGTCCACCAGGATGGGCACGCCCACCTTCTTCTCCTCGTCCCGGACGTAGGAGAGGGCAATCTGCCGAGCGGGAAAGAAGTCGAACTTCATGAGGTTGGCCACCGCCACCACCGTGGCCGCCCCCAACAGGTTGCGCTCCTTGCCCCGCGCGAAGAGCTCCTCCTTCAGCCCGGCGTTGAGCTTCGTGGAGTCCTTGTCCTCATAGAAGAGAATTACCGGTTTTCCACGCCAGCGAGAGAGACGCACCTCTTCTCCGCTCGAGGTTCGTAACGTCGCGTCCTGCGGACCGTCCGGAAGGTTGGACGCGAGGGCTCCCTGGGAAAGCAGGGCGGCCGCCAGTGTGCCGGTGATCCACGTCTTCATGAGGTGACCCCTGGTGGACAAGGTTGATACAAACCATGGACATAGCCTTGACAAGGCCTGGACGCAAACGTTACCTCTCAGCAGCAGCCGCCTGAATCCGGAGGATCAACCGATGGCCCTTCCCCGTCCCGCTGTACAGCCGATGTCGGGCGAGCTTCCCCTGGAGCAGGCCTGGCTGAAGCTCGTGCAGGCACAGGTGGAGACGTCGTTGGGCGAGCTGTTCGACCTGCCGGACGAGGCCCGCCTGGACGCGCGCTGGACGTGGGCCATGGCGCAGGCGCGCACGTACGCCCTCAGGCCGGCCAAGCGGGTGCGGCCGGCGCTGGTGATGGCGGGGCACTGTCTGGCGAAGGGCACGCCGGTGGTGCCGGGCGAGCTGTGGCGCTTCGCGGCGGGGCTGGAGCTGCTGCACACCTTCCTGCTCATCCATGATGACGTGGCGGACCGGGCGCACCTGCGGCGGGGCGGCGCGGCGCTGCACCACCTCCTGGCGCCGGGGCGCGGCGGCGAGGACCTGGCGGTGGTGGTGGGCGACCACCTCTTCGCGCGCTCGCTGGAGGCCATGCTGGAGTCGGGCCTGCCGGGCGTGGCGAGGGTGGTGCGCTACTACCTGTCGGTGTGCCGTCACACGGCGGCGGGCCAGTACCTGGACCTGGCGCTGGGCGGCGCGCCGCTGTCGCAGGTGTCGCTGTTCCAGACGCTGCGCGTGGCCTACCTCAAGACGGCGCGCTACGGCTTCTGCGCGCCGCTCGTCTGCGGCGCCATGCTGGGCGGCGCCAGCCCCGAGCTGGTGGCGGGGCTCGAGCGCGTGGGCCGTCAGGTGGGCCTGGCCTACCAGCTGAAGGACGACCTCATCGGGCTCTTCGGTGACTCGAGCGTCGCGGGCAAGGCGGCGGACGGCGACTTCATGCAGGGCAAGCGCACCTTCCCGGTGCTGGCGGCCTACGTGCGCGCCCCGCCGAGGGCCCGCGAGGAGTTGGAGCTGCTCTGGTCGCTGCCCGAGTCGCTCAAGGACGCGCGCGCCCTGGCGCGTGCCCGGACGCTGGTGGAGGAGTACGGCGGCCGTGAGGCGTGCGAGCGGTTGGTGACGCGCGGCTCCCACGCGGCCCGGCGCGCCTTGCACTCGCTGCCCAACCCCAACGGGGCCCGGGACCTGTTGGACGCGCTCATCGCGCGGCTGGCCCATCGCATCGCCTGAGGACCTCATGAGCTCGCGAATCCAGGGCAGACGCGTGGTGGTGGTGGGCGCCGGAGTCGGAGGTCTGGCCGCGGCGGCGCGGCTGGCGCACCAGGGCTTCGACGTGCGCGTCGTCGAGAAGACGGTGGGGCCGGGAGGTCGCTGCAACCGGCTGCGGGTGGAGGGGTTCACCTGGGACATCGGTCCCACCATCGTGCTGATGCCGGAGGTGTTCGAGGAGACCTTCCGCGCGCTCGGCCGCCGAATCGAGGACTACCTGACGCTGCTCAAGTGCGAGCCCAACTACCGGGTGCACTTCCGCGACGGCTCGGACGTCACCTTCACCTCCGAGCTGTGCGCCATGGGGCGCGAGCTGGAGCGGGTGGAGCCGGGCAGCTACGCGCGCTACCTCGCCTTCCTCGCCCAGGGGCGTGTCCAGTACCGCACGAGCCTGGACCACCTGGTGGGCCGCAACTACGAGGGCATCACCGACTACCTGTCCCCGCGCGTGCTCGCCCGCATCCTCCAGGTGCGCGCGCATCGGCGCATGTACCCGGACGTCAGCCGCTACTTCAAGGACGACCGGCTGCGCGCGGCGATGACCTTCCAGACCATGTACCTGGGCGTGTCTCCCTTCGAGTCGCCCGCGGTGTATGGACTGCTGCCCTTCACCGAGCTGGGCGTGGGCATCTGGTTCCCCAAGGGGGGCCTGTATGCGATTCCGCAGGCGCTGGAGAAGCTGGCGCTCGAGGAGGGCGTGCGCTTCCACTACGGCACCCCCGTGGAGCGCATCCTCACGGAGGGCGGCCGCACCACCGGCGTGAGGCTGGAGGGTGGCGAGGTGCTGGAGGCGGACGCGGTGCTGTGCAACGCGGACCTGCCCTACGCGTACGAGAAGCTGCTGGACCCGGAGGCCACCACGCTCAAGCGCCGCGAGTCGCTGCGCTACACGTCCAGTGGCTACATGCTCTACCTGGGGATGCGCCGGAAGTACCCGGAGCTGGGGCACCACAACGTGGTCTTCGGCCACGACTACAAGGGCTCGTTCGACGACATCTTCCAGCGCTTCCGCGTGCCGGACGACCCGAGCTTCTACGTCAACGCGCCCACGCGCACGGATTCGTCGCTCGCGCCCGAGGGCAAGGACTCGCTCTATGTCCTGGTGCCCGTGCCGCACCAGCACCCGTCGCTCGACTGGAAGGTGGAGGGCCCCAAGGTGCGCGCCAAGGTGTTCGCGCGCCTGGCCGAGCTGGGCCATCCGGACCTGGAGTCGGACATCGAGGTGGAGCGTGTCTTCACGCCCGACGACTGGGCGGGCACGTTCAACCTGGCCAAGGGCAGCGCGTTCGGACTGGCGCAGAACTTCCTGCAGATTGGTCCGTTCCGGCCGTCCAACCAGGACGCGCGGGTGAAGAACCTCTTCTTCGTCGGTGCGTCCACGCAGCCGGGCACGGGGCTGCCCACGGTGCTCATCTCCGCGCGGCTCGTCACCGAGCGGCTGATGTCGTGGGCTCGTGACCGCGGGGTGAAGTTGTCCCCGCGCGCGGACCCGGCGAAGTCGGTGGCGGCGGAGGTGGCGGCATGAGCACGACCGACGAGAAGGCGCTGGTGCGTCGGGGATACTGGCTGGCCCGGCGGGTGACGCGGCATCACGCCAAGAGCTTCTTCTTCGCCTCGTATCTGTTGTTCGGTCAGCGCCGGAAGGCGGCGTTCGCGCTGTATGCGTTCTGCCGGCGGCTGGATGACCTGGTGGATGAGGCGGGGCCCGACGGCGAGGAGCTCGCGGTGCGGTTGGACCGGGCCCGACGCATGGTGGCGGAGCTGTACGTGCCCATGCCGGAGCTGGCCTCGCGCGAGCTGGGGCCCCCGAATGACCGGGTGGCGGGTGTGGCGGCGCGCTCGCCGTGGGACGCGGGGGAGTTCGCGGCGCTGGCGCACACGGTGCGGCTCTACCGGATTCCGGAGCAGCCGTTCCAGGACCTCATCTCCGGCATGGAGATGGACCTGACGAAGAACCGCTACGAGACGTGGGAGGAGCTGGACCTCTACTGCTACCGCGTGGCGGGCGTGGTGGGGTTGATGTTGACGCCGGTGCTCGGGTGCTCGGACGTGTCGGCGCTGCAGCCGGCGGCGGACCTGGGCCGGGGCATGCAGCTCACCAACATCCTGCGCGACGTGCGCGAGGACCTGGAGCGCGGCCGCGTGTACCTGCCCGCACGGGAGTTGGCGCACTTCGGGCTGTCCGAGGAGGACCTGCACCGCGGGAAGGTGGACGCGCGGTGGCGGGACTTCATGCGCTTCCAGGTGGCGCGGGCCCGCGTGTACTACGCGCGCGCGGCGCAGGGGGTGCCCTCGCTCACCGGGTTCGGCAGTCAGCGCATGGTGCGGCTGATGGGCGCCATCTATGGCGACATCCTCCGGGAGATTGAGGTGCGCGACTACGACGTGTTCAGCTCGCGCGCCTTCGTGCCGACGGGCCGCAAGCTGTCACTGGCCGCCGCGACGTTCCTGCGCCCCATGAGTGTGCTGCCCGCGCCCCTCGGCGAGGCGCGCGTGCCGTTGCTGCCGAGCGAGGCAGGGGGCCGACACCATGGCTGATGCGTGTGTTCGGAGGCGGAGGGGGCCCGGCTTCCACGCGAAGCGGGGCGATGACGCCATGGGGGACGTACGTGCTCGCGGGCGTTTGGAGCCGCGGCGAGGGGGGCATGGCCTCCGCGCGATGCAGGGTGGTGACGCCGCGGAGACCCCGTGCGTTCGCGAGTGCCCGGAGGCGCGGTCATGAGGGCCTCCCGGGTCGCCGTCATCGGTGGAGGCATCGGCGGGCTCACCGCCGCGGGGCTCCTGGCGAAGGAGGGCCACGCGGTGACGCTGTTCGAGGGCAGCGCGTCACTGGGCGGCAAGGCGCAGGCGGTCACCGTGGACGGCGTGACGCTGGACACCGGGCCCACGCTGTTGACGCTGCCGGACCTGGTGCGTGGCACCTTCGAGCAGCTGGGCGCGATGGACCTCCTGCCTCCGCTCACGGAGCTGGAGCCGCAGTGCTCCTATCGCTTCTCGGATGGGTGCTCGTTCACCGCGTACAAGGACGTGGAGCGCACCGCGGACAGCGCGGGGGACGTGAAGCCCTCGGAGCGTCGAGGCATCCGCGGCTTCTACGCGGAGGCCGCCGCCATCTGGGCCGCCGCGGGTGAGCCCTACCTGGAGGCGCCCTTCGAGGGCATGGCCGGCTTCATGGGCCGCGTGGCGAAGCGGGGCATCGGCGCGGTGCTCGCGGGCATGCAGCTGTCGTCGCTGCACGCCCTGGCGGTGAAGCACCTGCGCACCGAGCACCTGCAACAGTACGTGGGGCGCTTCGCCACCTACGCGGGCGCGTCGCCGTACGAGGCGAGCGCGGCCTTCGCGCTGATTCCTCACATCGAGCACGCCTACGGTGTCCACCATGCGCGCGGTGGCGTGGGCGCGCTCGTGGACGCGCTGGGACGCGCGGTGCGCAGGCTGGGCGTCACGGTGCACCTGCGGACGCGGGCCCGCTTCGAGCGCACGCACGAGGGCTACCGCGTGGGCCCGGAGGAGGACGGCGCGCTGTTCGACGGCGTGGTGGTGAACGCGGACCCGCTGGAGTCGCTGCGGCGCGAGGGCGAGGCGCTGGCGCTCTCCGGCTTCGTGCTGCTGCTGGACGTGGAGGGACGACTCCCGCTGCCGCACCACGCGGTGCTCTTCGGCAGCGACTACCCGCGCGAGTTCAGGGAGTTGTTCAGCGGGCAGCTCGCGTCGGACCCGACGGTGTACTTCTGCAACCCGTCCGCGACGGACCCCACGATGGCCCCCGTGGGCCGCACGGGCCTGTTCGTCATGGTGAACGCGCCGCCGTTGTCAGGCGGCCCTGGGGCGCTGGAGACCAGCGCGCGCGAGTGGGAGCAGCACGGCGAGCGGGTGAAGGCGCAGATGTTCGAGAAGCTGTTCGCGCACCACCCGGAGCTCCGGGGGCGGGTGCGTGTCATCGGCCAGCGCTCGCCGGTGGACCTGGCGGCGCAGGGCGCTCCAGGGGGCTCCATCTACGGCTTCCTGCCCCACGGCAAGCTGGGGCCCTTCCGGCGTCCTCGCATCCGGGGCAACACGCCGGGCCTGTTCTTCGCGGGCGGCGGCACACACCCGGGCGGTGGGGTGCCCCTGGTGATGCTGTCCGGCCGCTTCGCCGCGGAGATGGCCTCCGCGCATCTGCGGAGGGGCGGATGATGAACACCTTGCGAGACATTCCGGCGCTGCCCGGCGAGGCGGGGGCCTATCGCTGGTTCTACGCGGACGTGACGGCGGGTCCGTTCAGCGCGGTGTGCATCTTCATGCTGGGCTCGCTCTTCTCGCCCCGGTACTCGGTGGCGGCGCGTCGAGGCGGACGACCCATGGAGTACAGCGCGGTGAACTTCGCGCTGTACCACGAGGGCGTGCGTCGTCTGTGGGTGCTCAGCGAGTATCCGCACGCGCAGATGGAGTCGCCGGGGCGGCTGCGCATCGGCCGCTCGACGCTGACGTACGGCGAGGACGGCGCGGTGCGGATGGAGGTGGACGACTGGACGGCGCCGTGGGGACGGCCCGTCAGCGCGCGCCTCACGTTGGAGCCGCTGACGCCCATGGGCGAGGTGGTGCGGTTGATGCCCGAGCTGCCGCACTACTGGCAGGCCCTGGCGCCGCGCGCCAAGGCGAAGCTGGAGGTGTCCTCGCTCGGCGTGACGGCGGAGGGGCTGGGGTACCACGACACGAATCACGGTGAGGAGTTGCTGGGCGCGCGGCTCGCCGGCTGGCACTGGGCGCGCACGCACCGCGAAGACACGACGGTGGTGGACTACCACCTGCCGGATGGCGTGGCCCCGCTGCGGATGACGGCCTGTTCCAGCGGTGTGCGCTGCGAGCGTGGCGAGGAGCCTCAAGCCCGGCCCACGGTCATCACCGGCTGGGGCCTTCGCGTGCCCTCGCGCCTGGAGTCGGGCAACACGGTGGTGGGGCAGGCGCGGCTGTTGGAGTCCTCGCCCTTCTATGCGCGACTGGAGGCTCGCAAGGGCGCGCTGGACTGCATGGGCGAGGTGGCGGACTTCCGCCGGTTCCACTCGCCCTTCATCCGGTGGATGGCCCACTTCCGCACGCGCCTGGGGAGGGCGGCATGAGTGTGCCGATGGGGTGGATGAGGCTCGCCTCGGCCTTCAGCGCGATGACGCCCACGCGCCACGCGTGCTCCGGGAGGGCGGCATGAGTGTGCCGGTGCTCCTGGTCCTGGGGTGGGCGGTGCTCGCCACGGGCTTCAGCGCGGTGACGCTCGTGCGGCTCCTGCGCATGCGGACACGTCGCGCGGCGCGAGCCCCCTCGACGGCCCGCGTGCTCCTGCTTCGTCCCGTCGACGCGCCGACTCCGCGCGAGCTGGAGAATCTCGCGCTCCCCATCGACTTCGCGGGTGAGCTGGAGCAGGTGGTCGTCTCGCCCTACCGTCCGCGCCTCGGCCCGGACGTGCGCTGGTTGCCGAGCGACCCGCTCACCCCGAACCGCAAGGTGGGCCACCTCCTCTACGCGCTCTCGGTCCTCCCCATCGAGGGGCGCGTGGTGCTCGCCGTGGACGCGGATGTCGCGGTGACGGGCGCGCTGGTGGAGGGGCTGGTGGCTCCGCTGCTCGCCGGCGCCGCGCTGAGCACCGCCGCGCCCACCCCCGTGGATGCGCGCGACGGCGCGGGCCGCGCGATGGCGGGCCTGCTGCGCTACACGCACCACAGCTTCCTCGCGCTGCACGCGATGAGCGCCGGCGCCCCGGCCGTGTGCGGCAAGGCCCTGGGCCTGTCCGCCGAGGCCCGGGCCTCGCTCGAGTCCCTGGCCGACCACATCGGCGAGGACCTGGAGTTGTCCAAGCGCCTGCACGCGCGCGGGCTCGACGTGGCGCTGAGCGCCGCTCCCGCCGTGGTGCCGCTGGGCGAGGTGGGCTCGTGGGACATCCCCCTGTCCCGCTTCACGCGATGGATGCGAGTGCTCGCGAGCCACCGGCCCGGCCTGTACCCCACCGTGCCGCTGCTCTTCACGCCCACCGTGCCGCTGGTGCTGTGCGCGGCGCTGCTGGGCTCGCCCGCGTTGTCCGCCGCCGTGGCGCTGCTGGTCGCCGTGCGCGCGGCGCTGGCACACCGGCTCGGGGTGCTCGGAGCGCCCCAGGGGCCCGTCCCAGGACGCGGCCGCGCCTGGACGGACTGGCTGCTGGGAGAAGTCTTGCTCCTGGCGGCCTTCGCCGTTTCACTGGGCCGGCAGGGGACGGTGACGTGGCGCGGACGGACGTACACCCTCTTGCGCGGTGGCCGCATGGTCCGCGTGTCGCCAGAGCTGACGGGAGGACCCGGATGACCTACGCACGTTTCCTCGGGCTGTTCGTCGTACTGCCCATCCTCATCCAACTCTGGCGCTACCGGCGGACCTTCTCCGCCAGGTCGCTGGCGCCCATGGGGATGCTCCTCATCGTCGTCTACGCGGCCACGTCCCCGTGGGACAACCTGGCCGTGAAGTGGGGCCTGTGGGGCTTCGACGCCGAGCGCATCTGGGGCATCAAGCTGGGCTACCTGCCGCTGGAGGAGTACCTCTTCTTCGGCCTCCAGACGCTGCTGGTGGGCCTGTGGGCCCGCGCCCGCCTGGCCCGCGCGCTGGAGGCTCCGTCCGCCGAGACGAAGGCCTCCGCCGCGGCGCCGTCCGAGCGCGCGCTGTCCCCGAGCGAGGTGTCGCCATGATGGAGTCGCGCTGGGCCTACCTCATCCACCTGCTCGCGTGGACGCTGCCCCTCATCGCGTTCCAGCTGGTGGTGCTCGTGCGCCACTACAAGGAGCGCTCGGGCGCGGTGCTGCGCGCGGTGCTGCCGCCGGCCTTCATCCTGGGCCTGTACCTGGCGGTGGCCGACCACCTGGCCATCTCCACCGGCATCTGGAACTTCGGCGAGGGCAAGCACCTGGGCATCTACCTGGGCCTCGTCCCGCTGGAAGAGGTGCTCTTCTTCGTCATCACCAGCGTCCTGGTGTCGCTGGGGCTGGCCCTGTTCACGGGGCTGGCGGAGCTCGTCTGGAAGAAGGAGGCGCGCTCGCCGTGATTCCCGCGGCCAAGGGAGGCCCCTTCGGGTGGGCGCTCGACCGGTACATCGGGTGGAAGTTCCGCTCGGCGTTCCGGGGGCTGTGGGTGCGCGGCGAGCTGCCGGCGTCCGGGCCGGGGCGGCTGGTGTACCTGAACCACACCAACTGGTGGGACGGCTTCATGCTGCACCAGCTGTCGCGCGTGGCGGGGTGGGACGCGTACTGCCTCATGGACGAGGAGAACCTGCGGCGCTACCGCTTCCTCGCGCGCATCGGCGCCTTCAGCATCCGCCGCAAGGACGCGATGTCCTCCATCGAGTCGCTGCGCTACGCCAAGGAGCTGCTGCGCCGCCCGCGCGCGGCGCTGTATGTCTTTCCCGAAGGCGAGCACCGTCCCTTCGGCGAGCTGCCCCTGCGGCTGGAGCGCGGCGTGGAGATGCTGGCCCGGGTGGCGAAGGTGGAGTGCGTGCCCATCGGCGTGCGCTACGCCTTCTTCGAGCACGAGCTGCCGGACGTGTTGTTGGAGGTGGGCACGCCGCATCCACCCGGACCGCTGTCCGTCTTCCAGACAGGCCTGGAGACGGTGGTGAAGCGGCTCATGACGACGACGAGCCTGGAGGGCTTCACGCGCAAGGTGTCCGGCGCGCGGGGCGTGGCCGAGCGGTGGGACGCGGCCCGGGGAGTCCAAGCATGATGTTGCGCATCCGCACCATCTCCCGCCTGACGGGCGTCCGCGAGGCGACGCTGCGCGCGTGGGAGCGCCGCTACGGCTTCCCCCGGCCGCTTCGCAGCGAGGGCAACAACTACCGCGTGTACTCGCGCGAGGAGGTGGAGGCCGTCCGCCGCGTCGTCCGCCTCATCCAGCTGGACGGTCTGGCGGTGAGCGAGGCCATCGCCCAGGTGGTGTCCTCGCCGCTCAAGACGATGCCCGGCGCGGAGCGGCTGCAGGAGCGCTTCTGGAGCGCCGCGATGCTGCTGGACGAGGACGAGCTGTCGCGCGTGCTGGACGAGGCCCAGCGCTCCATGGACGTGGACACGTACTGCGACGGCTTCCTCATGCCGCTGTTGCGAGAGATGGCCACGCGGGTGGACGTGGCGCGCGAGCACCTGGCCTCGGGCTACCTCCGCCAGCGGCTGCGCCAGGTGCTCTCCAGCCTGGAGACCACGGCCGGCGGGCCCCGGGTGCTGCTGGCGTGTCCCCGGGGGGACTCGCACGAGGGGGGGCTGTTGGGCCTGGCCGTGCAGCTCAAGCGCAAGGGCTGGCGCACCACGTTCCTGGGCGCGGACACCCCCGCCGAGGCCCTGCGCGTGGCGTGCGAGCAGGTGCGGCCGGACCTGGTGGCGCTGTCCTTCGTCCACGGGCGGTCGCCGGAGGAGTTCCTCACGGTGCTGTCCGAGGCGCTGCAGGCCTGCGCCCTCTCGCCGGTCGTGGTAGGAGGGCCCGGCGCGCGCGAGCACCTGAAGACCGTCTTCACGCTCGGGGCGCAGTTCGCCGAGTCGTCGCAGGAGTTGATAGCCCTCTGGAACCAGGTGCGGACCGCGCAGAATCGCCCCTGAACCGTCCGCCCCCATGGCCGAGCGCACCTACCGAATCCACGTCGCGGCCGAGCTGTCCGGGGTTCGGGTGGAGCTCATCCGCGCCTGGGAGCGGCGCTACGGCGTGCTCCAGCCGCTGCGCACGCCCGCCGGCTACCGCGTCTACACGGAGCGGGACGTGGCGCTGCTCAAGCGCCTGAAGAAGCTCACCGACGAGGGCGTGGCCATCAGCGAGGCGGCGAAGATGCTGCCGCAACTGCTCGCCGAGCTGGACGCGGCGGGCGTGGCCTCCGGGGAGGACCCGCTGACCTCGGGCTCGGGGCTGGACTTCTGGCGCGACGCGGCCCTGCTGGCGGCCGAGGCGTATGACCAGGGCGGCGTGTCCGCGGTGGTGGACGAGGTGCTGTCCGCGCTGCCCCCCCTCAAGGCCTTCGAGGGCGTGCTGGCCCCCCTCCAGCGCGAGGTGGGCGAGCGCTGGCACCGGGGCACGCTGACGGTGGCGCAGGAGCACCTGGTGACGCAGGTGGTGCGCGCGCGGCTGGTGAGCCTGCTGCACGCGGCGCCGCAGGGGGGGCGCAAGCACGCGCTGCTCGCGTGCCTCCCGGAGGAGGAGCACGAACTGGGCCTGCTCGCCGTGGCCCTGCGCCTGCGCCACGCGGGCCACCGGGTGACGCTGCTGGGCCAGCGCGTGCCCGCCGTGGACCTGGGCCGCGCGGTGACGCGGCTGCGTCCGGACGTGGTGGGGCTGTCGGCGGTGAACAACCCCGGCGAGGCCGTGTTCGAGGCCACGCTCACCCAGGTCCTGCGCGAGCTGCCCCCGGGCATCCCCGTCTGGGTGGGCGGCGCCGCGGCGGTGGCCCACGCGGACCTGGTGGACCGGCTGGGCGCCCGGCTGTTCAGCGCCGAGGGCGACTGGGCGCGGCTGGTGGGTTAGCCCGGGACGGCCGCGCGCGTTGGAGCGTGGCGATGAGGCCCGCCTCCCCCACGGCCCAGACGCGGTTGCCCGAGCGCGAGGTGGAGACGGCGTGGAAGCCGGTGGAGCCCAGGGGCATCCACGTGCGCGCGCCGTCCACGGACAGCTCCGAGCCGGACGGGCCCACGGTGACGAGCGTGGGGCCCGGCGCGCCGTGCACCTGCGCGACGCACGAGCGATAGCCTGCGGGCCGTGTTCCCGGGGGCACCGTCCACGTCCTGCCCCCGTCCTTCGTGAGGGCCAGGTTGCCGGTGGCGTCCGTGGGACGCTGGTGGTTGCCGCCCACGGCGATGCCCTCGTGCTCGCTCCAGAAGAGCAGCGAGAAGATGCCGCCGCCGTCGCCCGTGGCCAGGGGCGTGGTCGCCACGCTCCAGGTCTTGCCGCCGTCGGCGGTGCGCACCACGCGGGCCGCCTTGCCGCCCAGGCCGAACCACGCCTGCCGGGGGGCTCGCACGGTGATGCTGGTGCCGCTGGCCGCGAAGCCCGCCTCGCCCGGCAGCGCGGGCGGGAGGGCCTCCGCGGGGAAGGGGGTCCAGGTGGCGCCGCCATCGGAGGTGGTGATGACGAGGAAGCGGCCCTGCACCGGGTCGCTGAAGGCCACGCCGTGGCGCTCGTCCCAGAAGGCCATGCCGTCGAAGAAGGCGCCGGGCGTGGTGTTGGTGAACTGCAGCCGCCACGTCTCGCCGCCGTCCTCCGTCTTGTAGATGCGGGACTTGTCGCCCTCGCCGATGGAGAGCAGGTACGCGGTGGTGGCGCTGAAGGCGTCCACGTCCCGGAAGTCCAGCGCCTCCGCGCCCGGCACCTTGCCCGGCCTCCACGTCTGGCCTCCATCCGTGGTGCGCACGAAGGTGCCCTGGTCTCCGCTGGCCCAGGCCACGCGGGCGTCGACGGCGCTGACGCCGCGCAGCCTCACGGAGGTGAGGCTCGGCTGGGTCTCCCACCGCATGCCCGCGCTCCCCACCGACAGCATCGCGGCCAGAAAGATGGCTCCCGTCATCATCCCTGAAGTCCTCCTCGTGAGGACGGGAGGCTAGCTCACGGCTGGGGCGGGGCCAGCGATTCGTTGGATTGGGAGTTGTTGAAGACGACGCTCTGGTAGCGCTGGGCCGCCTCCTGCGCGTTGTCGCAGATGGGCGAGCACTTGGACGCGGTCGAGACGTTGTTGGGGTCGCGGCAGTCGTTGATGACGTTGCCCTCGGAGTCCTCGATGGGGGGCTGCAGCTCCACGCACCCGGCCTGCAGGTGCTTCCAGCGCCAGTGGCTCAGGCACGCGGGGCCGTTCGTGTCCCACCCCGCCTCGAACCTCATGTCGGAGCTGCCGCCCGCCTCTGGCGCGGTGATGATGTTGGGCGTCAGGGCGTCCCATGGCTGGATGGGGGTGCCGTCCTGGGTGAAGGGCGTGCCGTTGCCGCAGTAGTCCGCGCGGGCCATGCGGGTGCAGGCCCAGTGGGCCTTCGTCACCGCGCCCGGCGAGGCGCCGTCGAGCCAGGGCTTGTAGCCCCAGCGGTAGCACTTTGCGAGCACGCCCGGGTCGCAGCCGAGGGTGAAGCTGTTGGGGGTCTCCTGGCGCGCGCCGCTCGCGTTGAAGTAGCCCTCCAGGGGCACGGCCCAGGCCCAGCCCACGGCGGGATTCGCGCCCGTCGTGCACAGGTCGACGGTGGTTCCGGACGGGGGCGTCACCTGCACGCGGTAGAGGAAGGTGGCGCCGGTGGCGTCCCAGATGCCGGGGGACTCGGGGATGGTGACCTGGTTGGCGTTGACGGCGTCCACGACTTCAATCGTGGAGTTGTAGTGCGCCGTCGAGAGGCTGCGCAGCTGCGTGCCGATGAGCTGCTTGCCGCGCAGCTCCTTGTGCTCCGCGGGGAAGCGGCCGCCGCTGGCCCTCGGCGAGGCGCTCCAGGGCTGCCCCGGGAGGTAGGGCCCCGCGAGCACGGTGAAGATGCCGCTCTTGGGACAGGTGAAGCGCACCGAGGGACATTCGAGGGGACAGCTGGGGTCGGGCTTCACGATGCCCTCGGACGAGCCGAGGTAGCCCTGGCGCGCGTGCTCACAGGGCTTCTCCCCCGCGCAGACGCGCAGGACGGGGCGACCGGTGCAGCTCCCGGTGGTGCCCGCGCACTCGCCGCTGTCGAGCGTGACGACGGTGTCCGGAGTGCACACGCCCTGGCCCTTCACGGTGAAGCCGCAGGTGCGCGCCGCTCCCGACTCGGCGCGCAGGAAGCAGGGGCTGAGGCTGGCGGTGGTGCCCGAGACGGCGAGCGGCATCTTCGCCGCGAGCTCTCCGCGGAAGACTCGCAGCAGCGCGGGGCGGCGGACGTTCTCGAAGAGGACGGTGGCGGGGTCGTAGAAGAACGAGCCGATGCTCGTGCCGTGGAGCTGGGTCCCCTGGGAGTGGGAGTCGTCGCCGTCGGCGCGGAAGTCCTGGACGGCGAGCTGGGGGGAGGCTTCCTGGGGGGACAGGGGCTCGCAGGCGGCGAGCAGACACAGACACAGCGCGGATGACAGCAATCGCGAGACGGCGCTCATGCGAGGGACCTCGGGTTCGTTCAATCCATCCAGACGCGGCGCGGTGGAGCATCCGGCATGCCATGGACGGGGCAGGGGACACACGGTGCGTCACGGGGTCGGGGTGGCAAGGGCTGCCGGCAAGACTTGCCGGGGTCGGGCGAGGCTTGCCGTCCGGGCCTCAGGGCCGAGGGGTGGCGCACACGCGCAGGCCAGTGAGGGCCTCGCGTTGGGTGGGCTCGACGCGGTCCCGGTTGGCGGAGTGGGCGGTGAGGTCGCTCTGGTACCAGCTGCCGCCCTGGGCGGAGGGCTTGGTGGGGTCCACGCTGGAGCGGGTCCATTCCCAGACGTTGCCGGCGAGGTCATCCACGCCGAAGGGACTGCGAGAACCGGGGTGGCTCCCCACTTCGTCGGGGCCGAAGCCCCAGGGCTCGCGGCCGTAGGTGACGTCGTGGTTGGCGTCGTCGGGGGAGAGCCAGTCGCCGGAGGGGTAGCGGCGGCCGTCGGCGCCTCGGGCGGCGCGCTCCCATTCGTGCTCGGTGCAGACGCGGGCGCCGGGGACGCGGCCGGTGTGGTCCAGCCAGGCGACGTAGGCGAGGGCGTCCTCGAAGGAGATGGCGGACACGGGGAAGCGCAGCCAGTCCTGCTCGGCGCGGCGGGTGCGCTTGCCATAGCGGAGGGGCTCGCCGTCGAGGACGCTGTAGCTGGCGGAGGCGGGGCGCAGGTTGAGGCGCCAGCGGCCATCGGGTTCGCGGGCCAGGTCCACCACGGTGAGCCGGCGCCGGGAGCCCGGCATGCGCGCGGCGCGCTCCTCGGGGGAGAGGGTCTCGAGGAAGGCGATGTAGTCGCCGAAGGTCACCTCGTGACGGGCGATGAGGTACGCGCCGGTCTCGACTTCGTGGAGGGGTGGGGCGAAGAAGAAGGCGCGGCGCAGGTACTCGCTCTCGGACGCGCCTTGCAGGAAGCGGCCGGGCGGGATGTAGACGAAGCCCTCGGGGACCTGGGGGGGCTCCGGCAGGGTGAGCTCCTGGGAGAAGGATTCACCTGGGCGCAGGAGGACGGGGACTCGCACGGGGACGCGGCCGGGCGCTTCGATGAGGAGCAGGTGCGAGCCCGCGGGGAGTGAGAGGTCTCTCAGCGGTGTCTGGCCGAGGAGTGTGGTGGCGGGCTGATTCGGCGGTGCGCCCGCGGGGCCAGACCGCGCGGTGATGTTCGACTCGCTCGCGGAGTCCTGCGCCTGGCTCTCCGTGCCTGGCGTCGAAGCAGGAGGCGCGAGGTCCGCGTTGTCTGCCGTTGGCTGCGTGCCGACCGGAGCGATGTTCGTATCGCTCGCGGGCTCCGCACTCGGTGTCGATGTGGAGCCCGCGCGTGCATCCAGCAAGGTCACCCGTGCGCCTGGAGGCGACGTGATGAGGGAGATTCGCGCGGGCGCGTCGAGCCGCCGCTGTCGCTGTCCTCCGGTGTCATAGGCGGCGAGCCGTGCGAGGAGCTGCGCACGCACCTCGGGCTGGCGCTGACGGTCCGCACGCTCCACGCGCTCCGCGAGCAGGTCCGCGAGCAGCTCGTTCAACCGGGTGCTTCCCGGGTCCAGTCCCCACGCCGTCTCGAGCGCGGCCTGCGCTCGGAGGCTGAGCGTCTCCACTGCCTGCTCTTCCTCCTGGACCTGTGTCCACAGCGCCTCGGCGGCCTCGCGATTCTGGGGGCCCGGCGTGTCGAACAGGGTGAAGGCGTCCTGTCTCATCTGCTGGGCTCGCGCATCCTTCGCGCGCGCTTCGCCGTGATGTCGCCGTGCTTCGTTCAGGTGTTGGGCGATGCGTGCGTCAAGCTGCGCGCGTGACTGGACCCGGGTGACGGCCACCACCGCCAGCAGGGCGAGCGGCGCGACGATGGCCACCGCCCAGCGGGCGACGCGGCGGTGGCGCACCACCTGCCTGGAGCGCGCGAGGAAGTCCTGCTGGAGGGCGGCTCCGGGAAGGATGTTCGCGGCAGCGGCCTCGGAGAGCTGTCGCTCCGCGTAGAGCAACTCCGAGGGACGCCCCAGTCGCTCCCACTCCGCCGCCGCGCGCGCGAGCCGGTGGCGGACGGCGCGATGCTGTTCGTCCTGTCCCAGCCATCCGCGCAGCGTGTCCCAGTGGGTCAGCAGGCTCTCGTGCGCGAGCGTGTACACGCCCTCGCCACTCTCCGCCTCGCTCGCCGTGAGCAGTCGACCGCGCACGAGCCCGTCCAGCACCGCGCGACCGGTGTCATCGTCGGGCCCGCGGAGCAGCTCGTCACGGGTGCGACGCAGCCGGGTCCCCTCGGAGGTGACCAGCTCGAGGAGCAGCTCCCGTGCCCGAGGTCGCTGCTCGGGCCTCAGCCGGTCCACCACCGCGTCCGCGTGCCGGGCCAGCGCCCCCTCCACGCCGCCGAGCGCGGTCAGCGCCGCCATCGGGATGACGCCGCGCGAGACGTCGCGTGCCTCCCACAGGGCCTCCAGGACGAACTGCAATGAAGGCAGCCCACCCTCGGCGCGCGTGGCGGAGGTGACGAGCGCATCGACCAGCTCGGTGGACTCGAAGGCCACGCCGAGCGCACGCGCGGGCCCTTCGACAGCGTCGCGCAGTCCGCGCTCCGTCAGTGCGCGAACGAGGTAGAGCGCGCGAGGCAGCTCGTCGCCCAGTCCCGGCAGGGCCACCAGTCGGGTGAGACAGTCGCTCCGCGCGGTGGCCAGCACCCGGATGCGAGGCACCCGGTGCAGCGCGAGCGCCAGCTCCTCGGCGAGTCGGGTGGCCTGCGTCAGCTCGGAGAAGGTGACGAGCTCCTCGAGCTGGTCGATGAACAGGAGCACCGGATGGGCGCTCCTGCGGCGTCTGCGCAGCGCGCGAGCCAGGGCGCCCGGCTCCTCGTCGGCCACCTGTGACAGCAGCGCATCCGGGCTCTCATCGAGTATCGGCGCGAGCGCGACCGCCAATGACTCCAAGGGGCGGCGTCCAGGTGTCCACGAGACGATGTCCCACGACGTGTCACTCCCGGGGCCGGTGAGCGCGGGGAGGACGCCCGCGCGACACAGTGAGGACTTGCCGACGCCGGAGTCACCCGCGAGCAATACGAAGCGCTCGCCGCGCAGGCGGTCCATCACCTCACGCAGCTCCGCTTCGCGGCCGAAGAAGACCGCGCGGTGCTCGGCCTCGAAGGCGCGCAGTCCGCGATAGGGATTGCCGGAGGGCAGGGGCGTCGCCTGCACGGGAAGGGACAGGGCTTCGAGGGCCTCCCGGAGCGCATCGCCGGAGTCGAAGCGCTGGTCTGCTTCCAGCGCGAGACATCGGTCCACGACGGAGGCAAACCCCGCCGGCAGGTCGAGCCGTTGTCCCTCGAGCAGTGGAGGGCGATCGGCTGTCACGGCGCGACCCAGCTCCGCGAGGGGCACGTGTTGATGGGGTGCGCTGCCCGTACACAGCTCGTGCAGCATGACGCCCATCGCGTAGATGTCGGTGGCGCGACTGGCGGGCTCGCCGCGCCAAAGCTCGGGTGCGAGATAGAGCGGCGTGCCGGGCACGGTGAGCTGCGGCGCGCGATGCGCGGGAGCGACCCCGTCCCTGGCTCCTCCAGGCGCCGAGTCGTCGCCAGGGCTCGCGGGCTGCATTGGCGCGCCGAGGCCCGGGCTCATCACGCGACGCGGTGACTCAGCGACTCGCTCGCCGAAGCCTGGCGCAACGCCGAGCGCCGCTGGCGGATGCTCGAACCCTCCGCGCCCCGGAGCTGTCTCGCGGTCCGAGGGGCGAGCAGATACTGCCGGCGCATCGAGCCCCACCGTCATCGACGGATGTGCTGGCGTGCCGAGGTCCCGCGTCTTCCCAGGATGCTCCGGCTCGACGAAGCCAGGACTCATCGCGGGCTGCCCAGGCGAGTCGAGGCCCGGAGCCCGCGTCTCCGTCACCGACGCCGGTACTCCCTCGTGAGGCTCCGCCGGAGCCATCGGTCGTGTCTCCACCTCCGGCTTGCGCACAGCGCGGTCCGAGTCGAGGTGACGGCGCTCGTCCCGTGTCGACTCGACGCGCGTGCCCTGCTCGGAGCCTGTTCCCCGGTCCGTATCCGGCGTCGCGCGCGGCCCCTCCTGCGCCACGCTGTACGAACGCCTGTCCCCCGACCACGCCTCCGCCAGCCCGAAGTCGAGCAGCTTCACCTCACCGTCCTCGGAGAGGATGGCATTGGCGGGCTTGAGGTCCCGATGCAGGACGCCTCGGCGATGCGCGGCCGCGAGCCCGCGCGCCAGTCCGATGGCGAGCGCCAGCAGCCGTCTCCCCTCGACCGGCAGACTCAGCGTGTCCAGCGTCTCGCCCCGGATGAGCTCGGACACGAGATAGGGCTGTCCGCGCACCTCGCCCACGCGGTGGATGGCCACCACGTTGGGGTGCTGCAGGCGCGCAATCGCCCGGGCCTCCTGGAAGAAGCGCGCCCGGGCCCCCGCGTCCGGCAACCGCCCCGCCGGCGTCGCGATGAACTTCACCGCCACCAGCCGGTCCAGCAGGGTGTCGCGCGCCAGGAACACCTGTCCCATCGCCCCGCGTCCGAGCGGCCGGAGCACCTGGTACTCCTCGAACTCGCGGGGCGGCTCCAGCAGCCCGGGCGGAGTGCTCATCCCGTCGGTGGGCCCCGGCGCGGGGCCCGCGGTTGGAGTCCGAGCTGCTTCAACTTGAACGAGAACGTCCGGATGGGCATCCCAATCAGCGCCGCCGCGCGCGTCTGTACACCCTCCGCCTCCTCCAGCGCCTCCTGCATCCGCCGACGCTCCAGCTCGCGAATCTCCTGCGCCAGCGGCAACCGCGCGCGTCGGGACAGCTCCACGGGCGCCGCCTCGGGAGCCACGGGCTCACCCACCGGCGCCCCCCGTCCGCCGCCGAGCATGCGCGCCGGAAGATGGTGCGGCTCCACGACGTTCCCCGTCACCGCCGCGGCCACGTAGTCCATCAGGTTGCGCAGCTCGCGCACGTTGCCCGGCCACCCATGCCGCGACAGCGCATGCATCGTCCCCGACGCCAGCTCCAACCCGGGGCGCCCGAGCGCCGCGCACGCCCGCTCCAGGAAGTCCCGCGCGAGCATCGGCACCTCGCGAGGCCGCTCCCGCAGCGACGGCAGCAGCACCGTGGCCGCGCCCAGCCGGAAGTACAAATCCTGTCGGAAACGCCCCTGCGCCACCTCCGCCTCCAAATCCCGATGCGTCGCCGCCACCACGCGGATGTCGATGGGCCGCTCCCGCGTCTCTCCCACGCGGGTGATGCGACGCACCTCCAGCGCGCGCAGCAGCTTGGCCTGCGCGGACGCGGGCAGCTCGCCCACCTCGTCCAGGAACACCGTGCCGCCCTGCGCGCTCTCCAACAACCCCACGCGCGCATGGGTCGCCCCGGTGAACGCGCCGCGCTCGTGGCCGAACAGCTCGCTCTCCACCAGCCCCTCCGGCAGCGCCGCGCAGTTGACCGGAACGAAGGGCCCACCCGCACGCCGGGACCAATGGTGCACGGCGAACGCGGCGTTCTCCTTGCCCACGCCCGTCTCACCGCGGATGAGCACCGGCAGCTCGCTCGCTGCCAGCCTCCGCAGCAGCGCATACAGCTGTGCCATCGCCGGGTCCGCCACCAGCACCACGCGCTCCGCCAGCGCCAGCCGCGTGACGCCCTCCGCCGCCGACGCGAAGCCTCCCGGCGCCGCCGTCTGCGCGGCCGTGCGCGCCGCGGCCACCAGCGTCTCCGCGTCACACCCATCCGACGGACACGTCGCCGCGCCCAGCCGAGCGCGAGGGCTCGCGGACAGCAGCGCCTCCACGCGCTCCCCCAACCCCTCCTCACCCGGCTCTCCGGCCACCTCGGGCAACAGCCACAGCAGGTGCCCCGCGTCGAGCCAGCCCGCCGCCTCCGCCGGGCCCGCCTCCGACGTCAGCACCGCCTCCACCAGCTCGCGCCCCCCCGGCTCGCCGAGCGCGAGCGCCAGCACCGTCAGCGGCCGGCCATACCGCAGCGCGCGCTCCACCTCCTCGCGCAGCCGCCCCATCAACCGCTCCGAGTCCAGCGCGCGCCGCGCCGGCATGGGCCGATGCCGCGCGCGCACCACCGCCACCACCGCCCCGAAGGCGACCACGTCCCCGGACAACAGCGGCCGGGCATCGTCGATGGGCCGGCCGTTGAGGCTCGTCCCGTTCTGGCTGCCCAGGTCCACCACCCTCGGCCCCTCGTCCGTGACGAGGATGCGCGCATGTCGGCGCGAGACGCTCTCGTCCTTCAGCCGCAGGTCCGCCTTGTCGTCGCGCCCCACCAGCACCACGCCCTCCGCGGGCAGGGGGAAGCGCCACGACGACTCGCCCTCCAGCACCAGCAGGTACGCGGCGCTCGTCTCGGCGGACTCCAGGCCGGAGCCGAGGGGACGGGTGTCTCGGGCGCTGGGAGGCGGAGCGGACGACATCGAGCGGGCGTCCATGCTGGCACGCCCGTGTCGATTCGGGCAACTCGTGTGCGTCCTGGAAATCTGGAGCCACATGAAACCCAACCGGAGCCTGCTCACCGGCGCAGCGTCATGGGCAGGCGCTCACCGGTGCGCGACAGGTAGACGCGCGACGTCACGCGGCCCCCTTCGTTGTGCGGGCGGACCACCGTCTGTCCGCGCAGGCCCGGCACGCGGGAGAGCGAGATGAGCAGCTCCGCCTGGGCATCGTTCCCCTCGTGCTCCACCTCCAGCGTGCACAGATGGGTGCGGCACTCCACGCGGGTGAGCCGCGAGCCGGCGAAGTCCTTCCCCCGGAAGGACTCCGTGACGAGCGACTCGGTGCTCCCCGCCCACGCCGTGTCCCGAGGCTCGGTGTTCATCGCCACCTCCAGCTCCGCCTCCAGCTCCAGCACCCGCTCCTGGCGCCGCTGCTCGTGCACCACCATCGCCGCCTCCCGCGAGGGCGCGGAGTCCTCCGCTGCTGGCGCGTCCTCGCGCGTCTGGGGAGCCCCCTGCTCCAACGCGCCCGCGGACGGCGGCTGCTCCAGACGCCCCTGTCGTTGACGCAAGGACTCCAGCTCCGCGCGCAGCGCGCGCACCTCCCGCTCCAGGTCCGCTGGGGTGTTGGCGGAAGCCCCGGCGGCCTCCACGGGCGCGGCGCCTCCCCCAGGCGCCTCCCCCTTCCAGCTCCAGACTCCCGCGGTGAGCACGACGGCTCCCGCCCAGCCCATCACTCCCCAGCGGACCTTGGACATGGCGGCTACTCCGAGATGTAGAAGCTGGAGAGCGCGGAGTTGTAGCCGGAGTAGGGCGCCGGCAGCTCACAGCGCAGGGCGATGAAGCCGTTCGAGGACGCGAACGTCGTCGGCACGCTCAGGCTGATGGTCTTCGGGTTCGCGGTGTCGGCGCCCGACGTGCAACCCGAGTCGGAGGCGATGGCGCTGCCGTCGGGCTCCGTCACCGTGGCGGTGCAGCACACGTTCTCGGTGAGGTGGGGGTCCCTGGCGGTGACGAGGAAGGACACCGCCTCGTTGAAGCTGGGGATGGAGACGTTGCGCTGCACCGGGCACACCACCTCGAGCGCGCTGCCCGTCTGGTTGATGAGCCGGCCGCTGCGGAACATGCTGGGCGCGCTGAAGCCCGACACGGAGGTGCACAGCGAGCCCGCGTAGGTCGCCGGACCCGCGAACGTCGGCATCGCACCGAGCACCGCGAGCGCGGCCACGGACTGCTTGAACAGGTTCTTCGTCATGGAGGTCTTCCTCGTCGAGCGCGTCCCCCTCGAGCTGTCGCGTCATGCGCAACCTGGGGTGACGTGCTGACCGGGAGGAAGAGCAACGCGAGTGCCAGACAGTCTTGGCCCGGAGCGGCCCGCGAGCACGGCAAGTCTTGCCGGACTCCCGCGCGCGTCGGACGGCAAGCCTTGCCTTCGGCCGGCGAACCTTGCCGGTGGGAACGACGAAGCCCCGGCCAGGTGCTGGCGCCGGGGCTTCGGGACTCACGACGCTGGGGGACTACTTGCGCGCGGGCGCGCTGTGCGCGACGTGGCTCTGCGACTGGAGCGCCGGGGGCGAGGCGTTCAGCGTGCCCAGGTACAGCCGCCCGTGGAAGCCATCCGCGCGCGCCTCGCTGGCGAGCGCCACGCCGGGGCGCTGCTTCGAGGACTGCCGCGCCTGGAGCGTGGGGCTGATGCCGAAGACGTTGCACTCCACGTCGTCCCAGACGCTGTAGCGGCAGGCGAACTGGGTGCCGCGCTGGAAGCCCACGTCCAGCGCGCGCACGGAGGGCAGCGCCTTCGCCACGCGGGCGCCCATGGGCTCCAGGTCGCCGTCCCAGTCCACCTTGGTGGTGCGCGCGTGCACGCTGCCGGTGAGCACCAGCGTCCACGCCTGGGCGCGCTGGGCCTGGAAG
Source organism: Myxococcus sp. MISCRS1 (assembly GCF_026626605.1). NCBI lineage: Bacteria > Pseudomonadati > Myxococcota > Myxococcia > Myxococcales > Myxococcaceae > Myxococcus > Myxococcus sp. MISCRS1. The sequence goes on along the minus strand of NZ_JAPNKB010000001.1, from coordinate 4,167,439 downwards.
GAGAGGAGGTTGGCGGCCAGCTGCGCCTCGCGCTCGTTGCCCTGCGCCTTGTCCGCGTCGATGGCGGCCAGCGCCACGTCCTTGCCGGAGGCGCGCAGGCGGCGGGCCTGCTCCACGAGCCACAGCATGGCGCGGCTGCTGCGCCCGTCCTGGTGCGCGCGGCGCCAGAAGGCGCTCTCCCGGAGCAGCTCCTGCGCGTCCTGCGACGTGCCCGCGCTGGCGAGGTAGCGCGTCAGCAGCGGCTGCTCGGAGGCGGGCACCGACAGGGCCAGCGTCACCGGCAGCCCCTGGGCGGTGGCCTCGCACAGCATGCGCAGCGCCGCGGAGGGCAGCTCCTGCGTGCCCAGCGGGTCCGCCATCAGCACCACCCCGCCGGCCGACAAGAGCGACGTGGCGCCCTCCACCGGCTCGCCGCAGTCGGGGGTGGCGGCGGACGCGTCACCGGCCTCGCCCCAGCCCTCCATCATCACCGAGCGCATGGACACCGGCGCGTTGCCACCCACCAGCTCCAGCGCGGGCACCATCTCCATCCGGGCCAGCAGCGTCTGCTCGACGTCCAGATCCCGGTAGCCGCGCACGTAGCGGAAGCGCTCCAGGCCGGGCGCGTTGGGGAAGGGGTTGCGCATGGCGATGGTGCGCAGGGCGTTGTGCCGCGCGGGGGGCGCGCTCAGGTGGGCCTCGGACCGTGCGTCGAACGCGTGCTCGGTCTCCTCGAGCGACAGCTGGCTGTCGCGGCTCGTCATGTCGCCAATCTGCTTGGGCGTCTCCTCGATGAGGTTCTCCATCTCGGAATAGCTGAGGCGGAACACCCGGATGAGCGTCTGGCGGGGCCCCAGCCGCTCGCCCTTCACGTAGTAGCGCTCGTGGTTGCGCAGGCCGTTGCGGTTCTTGCCGGGCTCGTGCGCGGAGGAGAACAGCTCCAGGCCGCCCTCCTTCTCCATCACGTCGTAGCGCTGCTCCTCGAGCACGCGCCGCGCCATCATCATCGCGTCCTCGGGGGGCGCCAGGTACACGGTCTCGTGCGTGGGCGTCTCGTACTCCCCCGTCTCGGGGTTCAACTGGGTGTCGAGCCCCCGGGTGAGGGTGGCACACCCCGCACACCCCAGGACGCCCATCAGCAAGCCGATTCGACGCATCACTTCCTCCGTGCAGCCCAGCGCATCCGGGCCGCGGTGTCTCGAGCTGGAACCGCGGCGGGAACGGCGGGGACACGGGGAGTATATCGCGGGGAGCGTCACCTCCCCAGCCGGTGGGGATGGGCCGTGCGGTGGGGGACACGCGGCCGCTCGGAGGGCGCCAGGCCTGTGCACCCGTCGACGGGGACGAACCGGCGCCCGTCCGGTGTCCATCGCTCTCACGCACGCAGAGCGAGCGTTCGGCGGGCCCTCTTTGACGCGGTGGGTTGGTGTCGGGCCCCCGGCTGTAGTGAACTTCTCGGCCGTGCCTGCCTCTCCCGCTGTCTCCTCCGTGGCGCAGGAACGGACCGTGGGTCCGCTCCAGCTGCTTGCATTGGGCGTCAACGGCATCGTCGGCGTGGGCATCTTCTTCGCGCCCGCGGAGGTGGCCGCGCGCACGCCGGGCCTGGGCGCGGTGCTCGCGTTCGCGGTGACGGGCGTGGCGCTGGTGCCGGTGGCGCTGGCGTTCGCGGTGCTGGGCCGGCGCTTCGACGCGGATGGGGGGCCCGTGGTCTTCGCGCGCGCGGCCTTCGGCGAGCGGGTGGCCTTCCTGGTGGGCTGGGTGGCCTACGTCAGCGCGTTCCTGAGCACGTCCGCGGTGGTGGCGGGGCTGTCGCAGGCGGTGGCGCCGTCGCTGGGGCTGGAGGGCGCGTGGGGGCAGCGGGTGCTGGCCTCGGCGCTCGTGACGGTGCTGGGGGCGATTGTCGCCTCGGGCATCCGCGTGTCGGCGAGGGCGTGGACGGCGCTCACGGTGCTCAAGCTGCTGCCGCTCGGGGCGCTGCTCGTGGCCTTCGCGGCGGTGGCGCTGTCGGGGCCGCTGCCTGTCGCGGCGAGCCCCGTGGCGTGGACGGCGGGGGCGTGGCTGCCCGCGGGGCTGACGGTGATGTTCGCGTACCAGGGCTTCGAAATCGTGCCGGTGATTGCCGGGCAGGTGCGCTCGTCGGAGCGGAGCGTGCCGTGGGCCACGGTGGGCTCGCTCCTGGGCGCGGTGCTGCTGTACGTGGGGCTGGTCTGGGCGTGCGTGACGGCGCTGCCGGAGCTGGCGTCCTCCCGCGCGCCTTTGGCCTCGGCGGCGGGGGTGTGGGGAGGAGCGGGGCTGTCGCGCGTGGTGGCGATGGGCACCAGCGTGTCCGCGCTGGGCATCTGCGTGGGGATGATGGTGACGACGCCGCGCTACCTGTCCGCGCTCGCGTCGGGGGACAGGACGCTGTTGGGGCTGGAGCGCATGTCACCCAGGGGCGTGCCCGTGCGGGCGCTGGGCGTCACGTGGGCGGTGGTGCTGGTGTTCGTGAACCTGGGGAACCTGTCGGAGCTCTTCGCGCTCTCCAGCATCGCCGTGCTGATGCAGTACGGCGTCACGGCGGCGGCGCTGGCGTGGCTCTCCTTCAAGCGGGAGCGCGCGCTGACGCCGTGGCATGCGGTGCTGGCGGTGCCCACGCTCGCGCTCGGCCTGACGCTGGTGGCGTTCGGCGCGAGCGTGCGGGAGGCCGCCACCACCGGTGTGGCGGTGGTGGCGGGCCTGGTGCTCTGGGGCCTGTCCCGGCCGAGGGCCTAGAACTGGCTCCAGAGGTACTGGTTGGTGATTTCGTGGTGGAACTGGATTTCGGACGTCTTCACGCGCGTGCCCAGCTGCTTGGGGCAACGCTCGGCGGAGGCCGTCTTCAGCTCCGCGAACTTGCTCTGCACGTTCTCGCCCAGGATGTTGGCGACGAACGAGCTGCCCTTGAAGAGGCGGATGGCGTCGAAGATGTTGTCGGGCAGGAAGCGGGTGCGGCTGCGCTTGGACTCGGCGTCCTCCTGCGGCTGCGGGCCCTCCAGGCCGGTGCGCAGCAGGGTGTAGAGCACCAGGTACGGGTTGGCGTCCGGGCCCACCGAGCGGCACTCGACGCGGGCCGAGCGCTCGTTGCCATAGGGGATGCGCACCATGGCGCCGCGGTTGTTGGCGCTGGCCTTGATCTGGTTCGGCGCCTCGAAGTGCGGGTCCAGGCGGCGGTACGCGTTGACGCTGGAGTTGAGGACCAGGCAGATGTCGTTGGCGTTGGTGAGCAGCCGGTCGATGAAGTCCCAGCCCATCTGGCTCAGGTTGTCCTGGCCGGCCTTGTCGTAGAACAGGTTCTTGTTGTTCTTCGACAGCGACATGTTCATGTGCATGCCGTTGCCGTTGACGCCCGTCACCGGCTTCGGCAGGAAGCTGGCGGTGGTGTCCATCTGCGCGGCGACCTGGCGGCACAGCAGCTTGTAGAGCTGGATCTGGTCCGCGGAGATGAGGGCCTCGCTGTACGTGAAGTTCATCTCGAACTGGCTGGGGGCCACCTCGGGGTGGTCCTTCTCGTTCTGGAAGCCCATGGCGCGCTGGGCCTCGGCGGCCTTGTCGATGAAGGCGCGCAGCGGGTCACCGGGCAGCGAGTGGTAGTAGCCGCCGGTGGAGATGAAGTCGAACTTGCCCGTCTCGTGGTAGTGGCGCTCGGCGTCGCGGCCCTTGAAGAGGAAGCCCTCGACCTCGGGCGCGGCGTGGAAGACGGTGCCGTCCTTCTGGTACAGGGCCTCGGTGACGCGCTTGAGCTGGCCGCGCATGTCGGCGTGGTAGGGCGAGCCGTCGCGCTCGAGGACCTCGCTGAACACCAGCACCTTGCCGGGCCCGAAGATGTCCGAGGGCAGCCAGTAGAACGAGCCCCAGTCGATGTTGAGGCGCAGGTCGCTCTCCGCCTGCTGGGAGAAGCCGCGGATGGAGGAGCCGTCGAAGGTGAGGTTGTCGGCGCTCTTGAGGAGGAACTTCTTGTCGTAGTCCAGCATGTGCAGCCGACCCTCGAGGTCGGTGAAGCACACGGTGACGGCCTTCAGGCTGCGCTCGTCGGTGAGGTACTTGATGCGCTCCTCGCGGACCTTGTCGGCCGACACGTGCTGGAGGCGCTGCTCCTTCACCTTGAGGTTGCGCTCTTCCAGCTCGTCGTAGGGAATCTCCAGGAACGTCCGCAGCCCCTTCGTGTCCATGCTTGCCGTGCCTCCAGGCCGGTCGTCACCGTCAGCGCGGTGATTTCGAATCCGTGGGCGCAGGTATTTACATTTGGGGACGGGAAATCAAGCCTAAATTCCGCGCCACGAAGCTTAAAAGATTGGTCCAAAAAGCTTTAGAGCACGGTGGGCAACACTCTGGAGGGGGGCTGGAGGGCCTGGGATGACGCCCGGTGGACACTTGGGCGCCTCGGGAGCCTGCCTGCCTGGTCCACGGGGAGCGGGGGAGGTGCGGAGTAGAGTGGCCGCCGTTCACGGTGTAGGTGAAGGGAGGCGGGGATGTTGGGACCGAATGACAGCAAGGAGCAGCTCAGCGTCGCGTACGTGCACGCGGTCGCGGCCAGGGCGGGCTGCTCGGTCGAGCGAGTGGGGATGGATCGGGACAGTATCGACCTGAAGGTCTGTGCCCGTGGGCTGCTGGCGGAGAACGCGGCGCTGACGTCGCCGGAGCTGGGCATCCAGCTCAAGGCCACGGCGAGGGTGGCGCATCTGGGCCAGGAGGGCGGCTTCCCGTTCGCCCTGTCGCGCAAGAACTACAACGACCTGGTGGCGCCGTCGTTGGTGCCGCGCATCCTGGTGGTGTTCGTGATGCCGGAGGCCGAGGAGTCGTGGCTGACGCAGACGCCGGAGTCGCTCGTCCTGCGGCACTGCGCTTATTGGACGTCGCTGCGGGGCCAGCCGCGCACGCTCAATGACACCGGGCAGACGGTGCGGCTCTCCCGGGAGCGGTGCTTCACGCACGACACGCTGCGGCGCTTGCTGGAGAAGGTGGCTCGCGAGGAGGAGCTGGAGTCATGACGAGCACGCCGCTTCATGGGTTGGGCAGTCGGGTCGACTACCTGGAGGTGCGGGCGTACCTGGAGGCGCGGGGATGGACGCGGGTGCCCTCTCGTCGGGCCTATGCCGCCATCTATCGGAGCCCGCGCGAGCCCGTGGCGGAGGTGCAGGTCCCGTTGGACCGTGACCTCGCGGACTACGCGGAGGCGATGGGGGTCGTCGCGCGGCGGGTCTCCGAGTGGGAGGGGCGCTCGGCCGAGTCCGTGCTGCATGACTTGCTGCAACCCCGGAGGGACGTGCTGCGCTTCGGGTTGGAGGGCGAGGTCACTCGCGATGGGGGCGTGAGTCTGGCGGACGGGCTGGGGCTGGCGAACGGCGTGCGCAAGGCGTTGCTGGCGAGCGCCTGCAGCGTGAAGCGACCTCGCGCCTTTCATCCGCGCCTGGGCCTGGCGGAGGCGGAGAGCTTCGTGCGCCAGTGTCGACTGGGACAGACGGAGGTGGGCAGCTTCGTGCTCACCGTCGAGACACCGCTCGACCTCGGTACACAGGGTGGAGAGCCCTTCGGGCGGCGGACGGCGTTGCTCCTCTTGCGGTCCGTGGCGCACCTGGCGAGGTCCGTTCGGATGGGGGAGCCACAGCGGGTCCTCGATGCCGTGGAGGATGCGCCGAGGGTGAGCGCGAACCTGTGTGAGGCGCTGGTCGAGATGATGCCCTCGGACGAGTCCGCGGACCTGCGACTGCGGGGCTCCTGGTCGCCGCTGCTGCCTGTTGTTGGGGAGGTGCCCGCGGAGGTCCATGTGGACCGGAACATGTATGAGCGCCTCGAGCGCCTCGCGCATCAGCTCCGCCCCATGCGCGAGACGCAGCCCGACCAGTTCGTGGGCCGCGTCACGGAGTTGATGGGGGCGCCGGGAGAGCAAGGGGCTGTCGAGGGGCCCGTGGTGCTCCAGGTGCAGGTCGAGGATGAGCTGCTGCGGGCGCGAGTCGTCCTCGGCGCCACGGACTACCGGCAGGCGGCCAGCGCGCATCTGGAGCAGCGCTATGTGACGGTTCGCGGCGTGCTTCGCCGGGGGCCGAGGACGCACTGGATTGAAGATGCGTCCGGTTTTGGCATCGTAGGCGCGGCGGTGACGCGGCTCTGAGTGGTTGTCGGGTGGGGTCTTGGTTCCTTGGAGGAGAGCGGGATGAGCTCGATGTGGATTCTGGACGAGGCACCTCCGGCGCCGGATGCGCGCATCCCCTATGGACCGGGGACGCATCACTTCGGAGAGCTGCGGCTTCCCTCGGGGCCGGGGCCGCATCCTGTCGTCGTCGCCATCCACGGCGGTTTCTGGCGCGCGAAGTACGACCTGGCCCACCTGGGCCACGCGTGCGCGGCGCTCACCGCGAGCGGCTTCGCCACGTGGAGTCTGGAGTTCCGACGTGTCGGCCATGAGGGCGGCGGCTACCCCGGCACCCTGGAGGACGTCGCCCTTGGCGCGGATTTCCTGCGCACCCTCGCGGAGTCGCATCCCCTGGACCTGTCGCGGGTCGTGTTCCTCGGACACTCGGCGGGAGGTCACCTCGCGCTGTGGCTCGCCGCGCGGCCCCGGCTGCCCTCGGGCAGTCCTCTCTACAGCCAGACGCCGCTGCGTCCGGTCGGCGTCGTCTCGCTCGCGGGCGTGGCCGATGTGACGCGCGCCTATGAGCTGGGCCTCAGTGACAACGCGGCGGGAGAGTTCCTCGGGGGCTCGCCCCTGGAGGTGCCCTTGCGCTACCAGCGCGCGTCTCCCGCCGCGCTCCAGCCGCTCGGCGTCCCCCAGGTCCTCCTGCATGGCTCCGAGGACGACACCGTCCCCGTGTCGATGAGCGCGGACTTCTGCTCGCGGGGCCGCGCGCACGGGGATGAGGTTCGCTGTGTCGTGCTCCCCGGCGCGGGCCACTTCGAGGTCGTGGACCCACGCTCGCGCGAGTGGGCCCAGGTCGTCGACGCCGTGCGCTCGCTGCTGTGACGCGAGCGCTTCAGTTCACGTCACCGAAGACGATGTCGTAGCCCACCGTGTTCGTGCCGCCCGTGCCCCCGCTCATGCACGTGAAGGTGCTGGTGACGTCGTCGTAGGCGTACGTGTACGCCGTGGGACACGCCTTCTTCAGGAACGCGAGCCACGGCTGGACGCTCTGCGCCCACGCCGGGTTGTTCGCGTAGCACTGCCCCTGGGCCTGCTGGCTCGGGTTGTTGCCGGGCTCCAGCAGCGTGGGCCAGAAGCTCCCCGCGTCGTTGCCCGGATACGTCGCGCAGCCGCAGCAGGCCGGCGTGTTGCCATTGCTGTTGTAGCAGGACGCACCGAAGTTGCCGGCGCACTGGAAGAGGTTGCTCAGCGTGTCCTGCACGGTGCCGCCCTGAACCTGCACGGTCATCATCTGGCTGCAGTCCAGGGGCCCGTAGCCGAAGCTGGTGCTCGCCGAGCACAGGTCTTCATAGGACCACCAGCCGATGGACTGGCCACACGTCTGGACGAGCGGAGACGTACCGCCGACTCCTGGCAGGAACGCCGTTCCGCACACGGCGCCCCCCGCGCAGTCGCTGTCCGACGTGCACGTGCCGCAGTAGCCCGCGTCCGGGTTGTTGGGGTTGCCGCATACCGCGCCGTTCGCACACGTGGGGCCGCACTTCGTCCACGTCGGCTGACACACGCCGCCGGTGCACGTCGTGCCCGTGCCGCAGTCGCTGTCCTGTCCGCAGGCGGGCAGCACGACGGCCCGGAGCAGGGTGGTGTAGTCGGCGGGGAGGCCCGCGCTCGTGTCGGGCGTGAAGCTCCAAGAGCACGCCTCCAGCATGCCCATGGTGCTGTTCCCCTGGGCGCTCGTGGAGCCCGCCGTGCCGCATGAGTACGGCGAGGGAGGGTTCGCCGCCGCGAAGCCCCCGTCACCGCTGGGGCCCATCTGGAGGCTCACGTTCGCGCCGTTGATGACGGTGACGTCGTAGAAGTCGACCGTGTCCGGCTGGAGCGTGAACTCCGCGGCCGTGAAGGGATTGGTTCCGCCCTTGCCGAGCGGGCAGGGCATGCCGGCCGCATTGCCGCAGTCCGCACTCAGGCAGCCCGTCCCGTCGGACTGACAGCCGAGCCGTCCGAACAGACCGCCGCTCCAGCCGATGGGAGAGCGGCACAGGCACGGGACGCCGCCATCTTCCGGACACTGCGTCGGCGGATTCGCGAGGTTGACTCCATCCGCGAGCAGGCAGCGGCCACTCTGGCACTGGGTGTTCTGCGTGCACGCCGTCATCCCGGGCTGGAGGTTCGCGAACGCGGGCGGCAGCGACGAGGGCATGCACAGCGTCGTCGACTCCTGGGACGTCAACTTCAGTGCGTCGAGCGGAACCCCGCCATCCGTTCTCGGGTACTGGCAGAGCCCCAGCGCCACCGTGCAGGTCTGTCCGCTCGGACACGGTGAACTCCCGGAGCTGCACGCCTGGTTCTCACCGGGGACGACGGACTGGAAGTAGCACGTCCCGCCATTGGCGAGGCTGCACTCCTGCGCCGTGGTGGAGCAGGTCGTGCTGCCGGGGCACGCGGCCTGCCCTCCGTCGGCGCACTTGCACAGGCCCGTGGTGGAGTCACAACCCTCGGAGCCGCAGTTGGCGCACGCGGGCACCTGCGTCGCACCCGTGCAAAGCGCGGTGGGGAGATTGACGGTGACGATGGGAGCACCGCCGTTGCACGTCGTGCCCGGGGCCACCATGCACTGTCCCGTGTTCGTGTCGCACATATTGCCCGCGTTGCAATCCGCGCTGCTGGTGCAACCGGGGTTCAGACAGGCCTGGTTCGGACCACAGTCGCTGTCCGTGGTGCACGTGAAGGGCGGAGGCGCCGCGCCCGCGGTCTGGCCAATCCAGACCGTCTGGCTCGCCTGGTTCGTCAGCGTGAAGGGACGGAAGCCGGGCGGGCAGGTCGACGAGCCCGCGTCGCCCGGAGCCGGTGTGTCCGTGGGCGCGCGGCCCTGGAGCGTGCCGAACACCACGAGCGCGACAGCCAGTCCGAGTGACACCGCGGGGATGAGCAGACGACGTGATGCCATGACGGGCCTCTCAATCAGGTCTGCCGAGCGACGGTAGTGAGCGGCCGCCTCCAGCCCAAGGATTCGGGGCGTCGGCTGCTCGCACGTGCGCGAACGGACCCAAGGCCCGTGATTCCCGGGGGCATGGGCCCCACCCTCATGGCCGAGTCCGGCCCGACGCACTGCCCGTCGTGGGATTTCGCGCCCCAGGGCTTGCGCGAGAAAGAGCCATTGCTAAGCTGAACTATATGGTTCAGTATCAAGCCCGACTCGATGCGACGTTTGGAGCACTGGCGGATGTGACGCGCAGGGGAGTCCTGGAGCGGTTGGGCCAGGGCGAGGCGTCCATCACGGAGCTGGCGGAGCGCTTCGACATGACCCTGACGGGCATGAAGAAGCACGTGCACGTGCTCGAGGAAGCAGGGTTGGTCATCACGCAGAAGCAGGGGCGGGTGAGGACCTGCCGGCTAGGGCCATGTCGCCTCGAGGACGAGGTGGCGTGGATGAATGGCTATCGGCGTCTGGTGGAAGCGCGGCTCGACCGGCTCGGCGAGTTCCTCGCGCGAACGAAAGGGGAAGAGGGATGAACACGGCACTCAGGGAAGCACTCGTCACGCAGCCGACGGACCGCGAGATTCGCGTCGAGCGCATCTTCGATGCGAAGCGCGAGCGGGTCTGGAAGGCGATGACGGACCCGAAGCAGGTGGCGCAGTGGTGGGGGCGGGGCAACAAGCTCGTGGTGGAGCGCCTGGAGGTGGAGCGTGGCGGCCACTGGCGCTTCGTCGAGCATGCGGATGGACAGGAGCACGGCTTCGAGGGGCGCTTCCGCGAGGTGACGCCCGTCGAGCGGCTGGTGCAGACCTTCGAATGGGACGGCATGCCCGGCCACGTCATCCTCAACACGACGACGCTGGAGGACCTGGGCGACGGGCGCACGAAGGTGGTGGCGGTGTCGTTCTTCTTCACGACGGAGGAGCGCGACGGCATGGCGGCCTCCGGCATGGCGGACGGCCTCAACCAGAGCTACCGCGCGCTCGACGCGCTGCTGGCCCGCGAGCCGTAGTCGCGGAAGCATCCCGTGGCGCCGGGTCGAATGGGCTCGGCGTCACGGAGGTACGTCAGAACCCGCGCGCCGCGCCACCGTCGACGGCGATCGACTGGCCGGTGATGTACGAGGCCTGCTCGGAGGACAGGAACGCTACCAGCGAGGCCAGCTCGTCCGGCCGGCCCAGTCGCCGTGCGGGAATCTGTGGGGCCACCTTCTCGTCCGTGAGGCCCAGCTGCGTCATCCGCTCCGTGGCGTGGAAGCCCGGCAGCACCGCGTTGAGCGTGACACCGTGCTGCGCCACCTCATTGCTCACCGTCTTCACCAACCCGAGCAACCCCGCGCGCAGGCCGTTGGAGATGGTGAGGTTCGGCATCGCCTCACGCGCCGCCAGCGACGTCACCAGGACGATGCGCCCCCACTTGCGCTCCTTCATCCCCGGCAGCGCGGCCTGGATTCCATCCACCGCCGCCATCCACAGGCTCTGGAACCCCAACTGCCACTGCTCCGCGGTCAACGACTCGAAGCCGCCCGCCGGAGGCCCGCCCGTGTTCACCACGAGCACGTCCACGCCGCCCAGCTTCGCCACCACCTCGTCCACCAGCCGCTTCGCCGCGCCCGGCTGGTTCAAATCCGCCGGCACCGCGAGCGCCGCGCCCAGCGACTTCGCAGCCTTCTCCAGCTTCTCCCCACCGCGAGAGCAGATGGCCACCGTGGCGCCTTCCTTCACCAGCGCCTCGGCCGTCGCGTAGCCCAGCCCCGCCGACGCGCCCATCACGAGCGCGCGCCTACCCTTCAGTCCGAAATCCATCCGCGTGCTCCTTCATGAATGGCACCAGCCGCTCGTGGATGAGCCGCTTCGCCCGCTCCAGGTCCACGTCCTCGGCGCGCGTCAGCCCCTCGGACAGCTCCGAGACGATGCCACCGGCAATCGCCCCCACCTCGTACGCCAGCCGGTACGGCACCCGGCTGAAGCTCACCATCGAATACCGACTGACGAACTCGCCCGGGAAGGTGTTGAGCAACACCTTCTCCACCGCCTTCTCCAACAGGAAGCGCGGGTTGCCCGTGCTGTCGCGCATCTCCACGAAGTTCTCCACCGCCATGTCCGCGATGGCATCCGCGTTTGTCTTGCGCAGCCGCGCCAGCTCCCCGAACAGCGTCTCCCAGTCCCCGCCCTTGCCGAGCAGCCCCTCGAGCACCGTGCAGTCCTCGAAGCCGCAGTTCATCCCTTGGCCGAAGAACGGGACGATGGCGTGCGCCGCGTCCCCCATCACCACCGCCTTGCCCCCCACGTTCCACGGCGCGCACTTCACCGTCACCATGCTGCCCGTGGGCCGCGCGAAGAACGCCTGCGTCAAATCCGGGATGAGCGCCTTCGCGTCCGGGAACTGCTCCTCGAAGAACGCCTCCAGCCGGGCAGGGGAGTCCAGCGACTCGAAGCTCACCGGCCCCTTCCACGGGAGGAACAACGTGCACGTGAAGCTGCCATCCTCGTTCGGCAGCGCAATCAACATGTACGTCCCGCGCGGCCAGATGTGCAGTGCGTGCTTCTCCATCTGGAACGCGCCGCCCGGGCCCGGAGGAATCGTCAGCTCCTTGTACCCGTGCCCCAGCGTCTCCGACGTCGACTCGAACCCCGGCACCTTCTCCAGCGCTTGCCGCACCGCCGAGCCGGAGCCGTCCGTGCCGAACACCACGCGGCCCTCCTCGCGGCGCTCCTCACCCGTGGCCTCGTCCACCACCGTGAGCACGCCCTGGTCCAGGTCCACGCCCGACACCCGCTGCCTGAAGCGGATGCGCACCTTGCCCGTGGCCTCCGCCGCGCTCATCAGGAACTTGTTCAGCCACGCGCGCGACAGCGAGTTGATGTGCTGCGAGTCATCCTTCCCATAGGGCTGGTACATCAGCGCGCCCTTCGGGGGATGAATCATCCGCCCCCGCATCGGAATCGCGTGGCGCAGCGCCTCCTCCTCCAGCCCCACCTGCCTCAGCGCGTACAGCCCTCGCGTGGAGATGGCCAGGTTGATGGAGCGCCCCGCGTCGATGACCTCGCGCCGCATGTCCGGCCGACGCTCCAGCACCTCCACGGTGTGCCCACGCCGCGCCAGGAACACGGACAGCAGCGAGCCCACCAGGCCCGCGCCCACCACCGTGACAGCCTCGTTCCGCTCACCCACGGGCATGTCCCTCCAGCGTCTTCACGAAGCGGTACACATCCGTGAACGAGCAATACAGCGGCGCGGGCGCCGCGCGGATGATGTCCGGCTTGCGGAAGTCACAGATGATGCCCGCGTCCGCCAGCCGCTTGAGCATGCTCGGCGCGTCGCCCTGGAACCGCAGGGACAGTTGCGCCCCGCGCTGCTTCACGTCGCGCGGCGTGGTGATGCGCACGTAGCCCGACGGCAGCTTGTCCAACAGGAACTCCAGATACCCCGTGAGCCGCTCGCTCTTGGCGCGCAGCGCCGCCATGCCCGCCTGGTCGAACAGCTCGAACGACGCGCGCAGCGCCGCCAACTGGAGGATGGGCGGATTCGACAGCTGCCACCCCTCCGCGCCCGGCAGCGCGTCGAAGTGCGGCCCCATCTGGAAGCGCGTGGCCTTGTCGTGCCCCCACCAGCCCTCGAACCGGGGGATGTCCTTCGAGCGCGCGTGCCGCTCGTGCACGAACACACCGCCCAGGCTGCCCGGCCCGCCGTTGAGGTACTTGTACGAGCACCACACGGCGAAGTCCGGCCCGTCGTCGTGCAGCGACAGCTTCAAGTTGCCCGCGCCGTGCGCCAGGTCGAACCCGACGAAGCAGCCCTTCGCGTGCGCCGCGCGCGTAATCGCCGGAATGTCGAACGCCTGGCCCGTGAGGTAGTTCACGCTGCCGAGCAACACCAGCGCCACCTCATGGCCGTGCTGCTCCAGCGTCGCCAGGATGTCCTCGGTGCGCAGCGTCTCCTCACCTTGGCGCGGCTTGAGCTCCAGCACCGCCTCGCGAGGGTCGAACCCGTGGAAGCGCGCCTGCGAGGCCACCGCGTACTGGTCCGACGGGAACGCGCCACCCTCCACCAGAATCTTGAAGCGCTCCTTCGTGGGTCGGTAGAACGACACCATCATCAGGTGCAGGTTCACCGTCAGGGTGTTCATCACCACGACTTCCTGCGGCTTCGCGCCCACCAGCCGCGCGGCCTGCTCCGTGACGAGCTCGTGGTAGTGCAGCCACGGGTGGCGCCCGTGGTGGTGCCCTTCCACGCCGAAGCGGGCCCAGTCCTCCAGCTCCTCCTGCACGTAGCGCGCGGCGTTCTTCGGCTGGAGCCCCAGCGAGTTGCCCGCCAGGTACACCACCGGCTTGCCATCCGGGCCGGGCGGGAAGTGGAACTGCTCGCGGAAGGAGCGCAGCGCATCCTCGGCGTCGGCCTTGCGCGCGAAGTCCTGGGAGTCCTCGAAGGTGTACGTCGTCATGGGGCGAAGTCCTCGCGCGAGCGCCCCAGCCACGCCAGGGCGTTCTTCCACAGGAGCTGCTCGCGCGCGTCGGATGAAAGCTCCGTCAGTGATTCGATGAGGGTGCCCGGGCGCAGCTCGCCCAGCGGGAACGGATAGTCACTGCCCAGCGCCACCTTGTCCTGGCCGAACAGCTTCACGATGAAGCGCAGCGTGTCCGCGTCATGCACCAGCGAGTCCACCCAGAAGCGGCCCAGGTACTCGCGCGGCGGTACCTTGTTGTCCACCGCCACCAGGTCCGGCCGCGCCTCGAAGCCGTGCTCGATTCTCCCCAGCGTCCCGGGGAACGCGCCGCCGCCGTGCGCGAAGGCGAAGCGCAGCCTGGGCAGCCGCTCCAGCACGCCGCCGAAGATGAGCGAGCACATGGCCAGCGACATCTCCGCGGGCATGCCCACCAGCCACGGCAGCCAGTACTTCTGCATCTTCGCCTCGCCCATCATGTCCCACGGGTGGACGAAGATGGACGCGCCCAGCTCGCTCGCCGCCTGGAAGAACGGGAAGAGCTTCTCGTCGGAGAGGTTCCAGTCGTTGACGTGGCTGCCAATCTGCACGCCCGCCAGCCCCAGCTCCTTCACGCACCGCTCCAGCTCCCGCACCGCCAGCTCCGGCGACTGCAGCGGCACCGTGCCCAGCCCCACGAAGCGCTTGGGGTGCTCGCGCACCACCGAGGCCACGTGGTCGTTCAGGAAGCGCGACAGGTCCAGCCCGTGCTCCGGCTGCGTCCAGTAGCTGAACATCACCGGCACAGTCGAGATGACCTGCACGTGGACGCCCACGTCGTCGCATTCCTCGATGCGCTTCACCGGGTCCCAGCAGTTGCTCTCGACCTCGCGGAAGAACTTCCCGTCGTCGCGCAGCATCCGCGCGCGGCACGGCGCGTGGTGGTCCAGCGTGATGAAGCCGCCGTACCCGTAGCGCTCGGCGAAGCGCGGCAGCTTCTCGGGCAGCAGGTGCGTGTGGATGTCGACCTTCAACGCGAAGGCCCTCCCTTGGTCACCTTCGTCCCGCACTTCTTGCAGGTGCAGTTCGCGTCGTTGCCGTAGAAGTGCTCGAAGATGGGCGGCAGCTGCGTCACGAGGTTCGTGACGTGCACGAACTCCTCGTAGAGCTTCTCGCCGCAGGAGGGGCACATCCACATGAAGCCGTCCAGCTCATGCGGCAGGCGGCGGCGCTCCAGCACCAGCCCCACCGTGCCCGCGGGGCGCTGGGGCGAGTGCGGCACCTTGGGCGGCAGCAGGAAGATCTCCCCCTCGGAGATGGGGATGTCCACGGGCTTGCCGTCGTCGAGCACGCGCAGGTTCATCGTGCCCTCCAACTGGTAGAAGAACTCCTCGCCCTCGTTGATGTGGAAGTCCGTGCGCGCGTTGGGGCCGCCGACGACGGTGACCATGAACTCACGGTCCGCCCACACCTGCTGGTTGCCGACGGGCGGCTTGAGCAGGTGGCGGTGCTCGTCGATCCACTTCTTGAAGTTGATGGGGGTCAGCCGGCCCATTCATTCATCTCCGATGGTGGCGATGCACTTGAGCTCGATGGCGATTGGCGTGGGCAGCCGGTTGATCTCGAGCGTCGTCCTGCACGGCGGGTTGTCCTTGAAGTACTCCGCCCACAGGCGGTTGTACGTGGGGAAGTCCTTCTTCATGTCCGTCAGGTACACCGTGACGTCCACCAGCTTGTCCCAGGAGGAGCCCGCGTCCTCCAGGATGTAGCGGACGTTGCGGAACACCGAGTGGCACTGCGCCTCGATGTCGTACGAGGTGATGTTGCCCTCGGCGTCCAGCTCCACGCCGGGAATCTTCTTCGTCCCGCGCTCGCGCGGGCCCACGCCCGACAGGAACAACAAGTTGCCCACACGCCGTGCGTGGGGATACAGGCCCACCGGCTCCGGGGCCTTCTGGGAATCGACTCGCTCACTGGTGCTCACGTCGCGTCTCCGTCCAGCGCGTCACAGCTTGATGCACACGTTCTTCGGCTCGGTGAAGAAGCGCAGCGCCTCCCAGCCGCCCTCGCGCCCCACCCCCGAGTCCTTCACCCCGCCGAACGGCGTGCGCAAGTCACGCAGCATCCAGCAGTTCACCCAGACGATTCCGCTGTGCAGCCGCGAGGCGAAGCGGTGCGCCCGCTTCACGTCCCGCGTCCACACGCTCGCCGCCAGGCCGTACTTCGTCGAGTTCGCCCACGCGAGCACCTCGTCCTCGGTGTCGAACGGGATGAGCGTGGCCACCGGGCCGAAGATCTCCTCCTGGTTGGTGCGGCAGCTTGCGTCCAGGCCCTCGATGAGGGTGGGCTCCACGAACCAGCCCTCGCGGCAGCGGCCCGTCAGGCTCGCGCGCTTGCCACCCGCGAGCACGCGCCCGCCCTCCTGCTTCGCCAGGTCGATGTAGCCCATCACCTTGTCGAAGTGCTGCTGGGACACCAGCGCGCCCTGCTCGGTGCCGGCCTCCAGCGGGTCACCGACCTTGAGCGCCTGCGTGCGCGCCACCAGCGCGTCGCGGAAGCGCTCATAGATGGGGCGCTGCACGAAGATGCGCGGGCCGCAGAGGCAGATCTGCCCCTGGTTGGAGAACGACGAGCGTACCGTCGTCGCCAGCGCCTCCTCGAAGTCGCAGTCCTCGAAGATGACGTTGGGGTTCTTCCCGCCCATCTCCAGCGACAGCTTCTTGAAGCTCGGCGCGGCCACGCGGGCAATCTCCGCGCCCACGCGGGTGCTGCCGGTGAAGGAGATGGCCGGGATGTCCGGGTGCTCGCTCATGGCCGCGCCCACCTTGGGGCCCAGGCCGTGGACGATGTTGAGCACGCCGGGCGGCAGGCCCACGTCGCGGCACACCTGCGACAGGAGGAACGCCGTCATCGGGGTGACTTCGGAGGGCTTGGCCACCACGCAGTTGCCGATGGCCAGCGCGGGCGCGAGCTTCCACGTCAGCAGGTACAAGGGCAGGTTCCACGGCGAGATGCAGCCCACCACGCCCAGCGGCGAGCGCAGCGTGTAGTTGAGCGCGACGCCGTCCGTGGCGTGCGCCTCGCTGGAGAACTGCGTCACCGCGTCCGCGAAGAACTCGAAGTTGAGGATGCTGCGCGGGATGTCCACGCTGGACGCCACCGACAGCGGCTTGCCGGAGTCGATGGACTCCGCGCGGGCGAACGCGTCCAGACGCTCGCGAATCGTGTCCGCCACCTTGCGCAGGAGGCGCGAGCGCTCGGCGGCGGGCGTGGCGGCCCAGGCCGGGAAGGCGCGCTGGGCGGCCTCCACCGCGTGCTGGAGGTCGGTGGCGTCCGAGTCCGGCACCTGCGCGTAGCCCTTGCCCGTCGCGGGCTCGGGCTTGTCCAGCCACTGGCCGCCGCGCGCGGGGATGAGCTCTCCGCCGATGTAGTTGAGCACCTTCTGCATGTCCGAGCCCTCCGTGCGCCCGTCCCCGGGATGGCTCGCGAGCGCCTGGTCCCTCGGGTGCCGGGAGACAGGGGGAGCGCGGGGGCCCGGGTCGAACGGGGCGCAATGTACGCAACCGAGCCAGCCGTCACCAGCATCACGGAAAGCGCGCCTCGGAGCGTCGTCCTCTCGCGTCAAACGGGTGACGACTCCGGCTGCCCGGAGGGTGGGCGAGCGGCGGGGGAATACAGAGCACTGGAGGCGCGAGGGGCCGGACCGGGTTGTGTGTAAAGGGAGTCAGACATGCCCATGGAACCTGTCGCGCCGATGTCCGAGGAAGAGGCGCGCGCGGCGGCGGATGCGGATTCACGGCAGCTCCTCTCGGCGGCCACCGTCGAGGAGGCGCTCACGGTGCTCGTGGAGGTCGCCCGCCGGCTGACGCGCGCGCACCAGGCGACCGTGGTGCTGACGCCTGCTCCCGGCAGGACGCGGGGGGCGAGCGTCACCTCGCTCTCGCGCGCCTACGAGGTCTGGGGCGGCTACGCCGTGCCCTCGGCAGGCGGTCGAGCCCGGCGGGAGCGCCGCGCCGCCACGCGGGGCGCGGAGCCCCGGGGTCGGCTGGCGGTGGCGCTGCCCTCGAACGCGGGGGTGCTCTACCTCTTCGACCGGGAGGTGGGGGACTTCAGCCACGAGGATGAGGTGGCCCTCTCCCGGCTCGCCCGCCTCGCGGGCCTGGCGCTGGAGTCCGCCCGCCTGCTGCGAGAGGAGCAACAGGCGCGCACGGAGGCCGAGGACGCCGAGCACCGCGCGGCCTTCCTCTCCGACGCCAGCCGCCTGCTGGCCTCGTCGTCGCTCGACCCCAAGGTGACGCTCGACACGCTGGCCCGCCTCAGCGTGCCCGTCATGGCGGACTGGTGCTTCGTCGACATCATCGACGAGGGGGGCGCCGTGCAGCGCACGTCCGTGGCGCACGCCGACGCGCGCGATGCGCCGCTCGCCCTGCGCGTGCGCGAGTTCCCTCCCGGGCCCGAGGGCAGCATCCACCCCACCACGCGCGTGGCCCGCCACGCCGAGTCCCTGCTCGTCGATGACGTCGACGACGCGTGGCTGCATCGGGTGTCGGTGAGCGAGGCGCACTACCAGACGATGCGCGAGGTGGGCTTCCACGGCATCATGTCCGTGCCGCTCGTCGCGCGGGGCCGCTCGCTGGGCGCGCTCACGTTCCTGGCGGTGCGCCCCTCGCGCCACTACAGCCAGGCGGACCTGGAGACGGCGCAGGACCTGGCCCGCCGCGCGGCGCTGTTCCTGGACAACGCCCGGCTCTACCGCGAGGCGCGCCGCTCGGTGCTCTTGCGCGACGAGTTCCTCGCCGTGGCCAGCCACGAGCTCAAGACGCCGCTCACGCCGTTGCAGCTGCGCCTGCAGTGGCTGCGGCAGCAGACGCCCAAGGACAGGCCCTACCTGCCCACGTCGCTGGTGCTCTCGCAGCTGGACGTGGTGCAGCGCCAGGTGGACAAGCTGTCGGGGCTGGTGCACGGCCTGCTCGATGTCTCGCGCATGTCCAGCGGACGGCTGTCCTTGCACCGTGAGGACGTGGACCTGGAGGTGCTGGCGCGCGAGGTGAAGACGCGCCTGGCGCTCGCGGCGAGCCAGGCTGGCAGCGAGGTGTCGCTCACCACGCACGGGGACGTGAAGGGGCACTGGGACCGCTGCCGGCTGGAGCAGGTGTTGACGCACCTGCTCGCCAACGCGCTGAAGTACGGCGCGGGCCAGCCGGTGCGCCTGGAGCTGGAGGACGCGGGGGACGACGTGGTGGTGCGCGTGGAGGACGCGGGCATCGGCATCGCGCGCGAGTACCAGTCCCACATCTTCGAGCGCTTCGGCCGCGCCGTCAGCGAGCGGCACTACGGCGGCCTGGGCCTGGGGCTCTACGTCACCCGGCAGATCGTCGAGGCCCACGGCGGCACCATCCAGGTGGCGAGCGAGCCGGAGAAGGGCAGCCACTTCGAGGTGACCCTGCCCCGACGCGAGAGCACCTGACGTGCGTCCCGCTCCCGCTCGGCTATAAACGCCCCGGGAGGAAACAACATGTCACGCAAGGTGGCCCTCATCACCGGAGCATCGGCGGGGTTGGGCGAGCAGTTCGCGCGGCGCTTCGCTCGGGACGGACACGACGTCATCCTCGTCGCCCGCAGTGCCGAGCGCCTGGAGGCGCTCGCCGCGACGCTCCAGAAGGAGCACGGGGTGACGGCCCACGTGCTGCCCGCGGATTTGACGCGGCCGGAGGCGCCCGAGCAGCTCTTCGCGCAGGTGGCCGAGCGCGGCCTCGTGGTGGAGTTCCTCGTCAACAACGCGGGCTTCGGCTCCGCGGGCCCCTTCCTGGACCAGGACGTGAAGCGCGAGGGGGAGATGGTGGAGGTCAACTGCACCGCGCTGTTGAAGCTCACGCACCTGTTCGCCCGGCCCATGCGCGAGCGCGGCCACGGCCGCATCCTCAACGTCGCCTCCACCGCCGGCTTCCAGCCGGGGCCCTACATGGCCACGTACTACGCGACCAAGGCCTTCGTCGTGTCGCTGTCGGAGGCGCTCTCCTACGAGCTGAAGGGCACGGGCGTGACGGTGACGTGCCACTGCCCCGGCGCGACGCACACCGAGTTCGCCCAGCGCGCGGGCAACGACAAGACCCGCCTGTTCCAGCGCACCGGCGTGGCCAAGGCCCCGGACGTGGTGGAGCACGCGTACGCGAAGATGATGCGTGGGCGCGTGCTGGCCATCCACGGCGTGGCCAACGCGGTGGGGGCCTTCATGGTGCGCCTGAGCCCGCGCGCCGCCGTGCGCGCCATGGTCGCCGGGCTCAACCAGCAGGGCTGAGCGCCTGATGCGGACCGGGCCGTGAGCTCCTCGGCTCGAGGCGGCGTCACGGCCCGGCGCGCGACCTCACTTCAGTTGAAGGTCGCGGTGAACAGCAGCGAGAAGTGGGTGACGTTCCAGTCGTCGTTGCCCTCGCCGCGGATGCGGCCCAGCGCCAGCTCCGCGCCGATGCCCACGCCCCAGTTGTCGCTCACCCACCACTCCTTGCCCAGGCCCAGGTGCAGGCCCACGCCGGTGTCGGTCTCCGCCTCCGTCTCGCCCTCGTACGAGGCGCTGAGCTGGTTGGCCACCACCGCGCCGGAGAGGTAGAAGTTGACGGGCATGAAGTAGTACGCGAGGCCCACGCCGATGGCGGCGTAGTTGCTGGCCACGTCGTCGTCCTCGTCCCCCTCGATGGTGACGCCCTCCACCTCGATGTCCGGGTTGGGTGTGGAGGTGCCGAACAGCTTTCCGTAGAGGATGAAGTTGTTGATGGGCGCGAAGCCCAGCTCCAGGTTGAGCGTGCCCGCGCCGCCCTTGAGGGCCAGGTCCACGCCTTGTCCCACGGCGGCCGAGTGCGTGTAGCCCAGGCCGAGCTGACCGCGCAGGTAGAAGCCATCGTGGGTGTGTCGGCCGCGGTCATCCGCCAGCGCGATGGAGGAGGGAAGCAGCACTGCCGCGAAGAGCCAAGAGTAGCGCATGAAGTCGAGTCCTTGCTTCGGTGGAGCCCGCCCCGGCCGGGAGGTCTCGTCGGGGTGATGCCGCATGGCGACCGCTCGATGCCAGCCCGGGAGACACCCCCAATCCCGGGTCCTCGGGCTTATACCCCGGTGACGGCCGATGCGAGCAACCCTCGCCCGACACCGCGAAAGCTGCTCTGCTGCGCGCCCCCCGGCGCCGGCTTTCCGCGCCGCGGACTCAGAAGAGGGATGCGATGACTGGGACTGTGAACCCCGCGGAGCTGGCCCGACGACTGGACGACGCGAGGCGGGAGCGGCGGGAGGTGCCGCCCCTCACCAACGAGCTGCCCGCGCTGTCCGTGCCGGACGCGTACGCCATCCAGGAGGAGGGGCTGAAGCTGCGGCTCGCGGCCGGTGAGCGCCTGGTGGGATTGAAGATGGGCCTGACGTCCGAGGCCAAGCGCCGGCAGATGAACCTGGACTCGCCCGTGTATGGCGTCCTCACGGACAAGATGCGCGTGCAGGCGGACGGCGTGGTGTCGCTCGCCCAGGGCATCCACCCGAAAATCGAGCCCGAGATTGCCTTCCGCACCGCGCGCGAGCTCAAGGGCACCGTGACGCGCGACGAGGCGCTGGATGCGTGTGAGTCCGTGTTCGCGGCGATGGAGATCCTCGACTCGCGCTACCGCGACTTCAAGTACTTCTCCCTGCCGGACGTGGTGGCGGACAACGCGTCCTCGTCCCTGTTCGTCCTGGGGACCCAGGAGCACCCGCCGCGCGCCATGGATTTGACGCGGCTGGAGATGAAGATGTTCGTGAACGACGCGCTGGCGCACTCGGCCCGCTCGGACGCCATCTCCGGGGACCCCGTGTTGTCGTTGGTGCAGCTGTGTGAGCTGCTCGCCAAGCGCGGACAGGTGCTGCCCGCGGGGAGCATCGTGCTGGCGGGCGCGGCGACCATCGCGCACATGTTCCAGCCGGGAGACCGGGTGAAGCTCGTCGTCGAGGGACTCGGCTCGGTGGCGGTGTCGGCCGCCTGAGGCGTCGTCACTGGAACCAGGAGGAGGCCACGCCCGCGCTCTGGTGGCGCGGGCGCACGTCCGTCTCCAGCCATTGCACCGCGTACCGCTCGCCGTGCTGCTTCAGGAACGCGTCCAGGCGCTCCGGCCGCAATCGCTCGCGGGTGGAGTGATGCGCGGACAGCGCGCGCCGCATCGCCGGGTGGTAGCGCACGAAGGACGCGAAGTCGCGCGGGTACTCCCGCGCGTCCACGCCGAGCAGCTGGCCCCGGGTGCGGCCTCGCGACAGCAGCTCGCGCCAGTGCTCCATCGTGGCGAGTCCGATGGACTCCACCCCGCGTGAGCAGAGCGTCAGGTACATCGTGTCCCACGGCGTGGAGCGGTCCAGGTAGCGCTCGAGCGCGCGCGCCGAGGCCCGCGTGTTGAGCACCATCCAGAACGGCACCGCGCCGGTGCGCAGCGTCCACCAGGGCTCCAGGAGGATGGAGCACTCCGCCAGCAGCTTGCCGGAGGGCATCTTCCGCTCGCGGTACCAGTGCCGGTACAGGTCCGCCACCAGCGGGCTGAGCGCCTCCGGCTCCGGGTAGACGATGCGCTTGAGTCTCCAGCGCCGCTTGCGTGCGAGCCGCAGCAGGTCCTCGCGCAGGGCGGGCTCGAAGCCCCACTCCGCCTCCGGGCTGTCGCTGTCCGGCGGTGGTGACGGCCAGCGCGTCAGGGACGAGCCCTGCTTGCGCAGGTAGGCCTCCACGCGAGGGCCGCCCAGGTAGTACTCGTCCGGGCTCGCGCCGCCGAGCGAGCCTTGTTGGAAGACATGCCGCTCGCCTTGCTGGAGCGTAGGCCAGCGCAGCTCGCACTCGGACACGAAGAGGGTGGCGCCGGGCTCCAGCGCTTCCTCCAGGAAGCGGATGTACGCGGGGCTCAGTCCGCGCCGCTTCACCCGGAAGTGCGTCAGCCCCTGGAGGAGGAGCCGGTCGTGGTTGGCGTCGTGGGTGTGGTGGAGCTGCAGGTCCGGATGGGATTCCAACAGACGACGTGCGGGCTCGCGCGCGAAGCCGAGGGTCTTCATCGGCTCGTCCACGGGCACCTGGCCGTCATGGCGCACGGACAGCAGATGCGTCTGCGGCAGCCACGGGATTCCCAGCGCGGCGCACAGGTGGACGAGCGCGCCGTTGGTGGCGCCCACCACGGCCGCCGGGTAGCGGCGCCTCGGGTAGCGGCCCACGACCCAGCGTGCGAGGGCCTCCGCGTCGAAGCGCGCGAGGGCCCTCGGCGTCAGCGCCTCCGCCAGCGCGCCGCGCACCCACGCGACCTCGCGCAGCGGCACCGACAGGCGGTTGACGGCGGGCGCCAGCGCCTCGAACAGCGGATGCGTGTGGCGGTGGGCTCCCAGCGCTGGAGCGTCCCGGCCGTGCAGGAAGGCCGCGAGCGCCCGCAGCAGCGCGGCCGAAGAGTCGAGGTCCGCGACGAAGCGGCCCGCCCTCATCGCGCCAGCTCCGCGCGACGAGCCTCGGGCGGGTTCGGTGCGAGATGACGTGCGCCAGGCGAACTCCGCGCCGCTTGCTCCGGGTCCACGCGCCGAGGCCCGTTCGCGTCCGGCACGCGCCGACGGGCATCGGGCGAGCACCGTGCCTCGCGTGCCGACTCCTCGCGACGAGCCCCGTGCGCGTCCGACGCCGCACGACGTGCGTGTGGTGGATTCATCTCCCCCTCCAGGGCTCTGGCTCGGCGTCCTCAGGCAAGGTAGCCCTGGCGCACCCGCCGGGCAGGCCGCTGACCGGGGCCTGCTCGCCTGCAGTCCCGGGAGGCGCGGGTGGACGCCGTGCGTCAGGGCCCCGGCTGTCGCGCCAGGTCCGCCGTCACGCGCAGCCCCTGGGCCGCGTACGCGCGCGAGCAGGGACGCAGCCGGGCCTCGGTGGGCCCCATCGGCTCCAGCACGAAGGAGGAGTCCTTGTGGCGGGGCGGCGAGTCCGGCCAGTGCCCCCGCTCGGCGCGCGCCAGGTCCACCTCCGCCAGCGTGATGAGCGCGTCGTGCTGCAGCCGGCGCAAGTCCAGCCGCTCCGCGTACTCGCCATACGTGACGACGTCCGGACCGTGGAGGCTGAGCGTGCCCAGCTCCAGCAGCGCGAACGCGCGCCGGCGCGCCCCCGTGGGCAGGTCCGCGGCGGCCGTCAGCGCGTCGAAGCCCTCCACCAGCTGCCACCACGCGCGCCGCGCCGTCAGCGCGTTGTCGTCCGGAGGCGCGAGTCCCAGCAGCTCCGGCGGGACGATGTCCTGGCTCCCCGCCGGCAGCCGCGCCAGCGTCTCTTCGGAGAGCAGCGGCCGGAAGTGGACCAGCTGCAGCAGCACCGACTCCTGCCGCAGCGTGACGGAGAAGGGCGCGTACCCATCCGCCAGGCGCGCCAGCTGCGAAATCGCCAGGCGCTTGCGCTCCAGCGGCGCGGCGTCCAGCGCGTCCGCGCAGGGGTGATAGAGCACGCCGTGGCCCGTGGCGGAGAGCAGCTGCCCCTCCATGCCTCCCCCCAGCTCCAGCTCCCGGCTGAGCGCCAGCGCGTCCAGACACACATCCAGCGCCGCCGAGGCCTGCCCGTGGGACAGCCGCACCCGCGTCTCCAACGCCGCCAGGTGCACCACGTACATCAGCGCGAACCGGCCATTGGCGCGGGCGGGCGTGAGGGGCGCCAGCGCCCCCAATCGCTCGGGCAGCCCCCCCACCTCCGCGTGTGTCGCCAGCAGCACCCGCGCGAGCAACGGCCGGGCCCGCTCCAGCGCCTGCTCACAACCCTGCGTCAGCGCCGACGTGGGCAGCTTCCCGTCCGCCACGTCCCGACAGGGCTGCCCCTGCGCCGAGTTCCCCTGTGGCTTCTGTTGCTCCTGATACAGCTGCAGCACGGGCTCGAGCAGCGGCTCCAGGTGGCGCGCGAAGCTGCCCGGGACCGAGGGATTCACGTGCGAGGGCCGCGCGTAGCTCGTGCGCGACAGCTCCCCCACCTCCCGCACCAGCCGCTCCTCCAGGGGCCCCGTGCGCAGCTTCACGTACGCCCACCCGCCCCCGCAGGCGAGGAGGACGGCGAGTGCGCCGCCAGCGAGGGTGTAGAGGGGACGGTGGAGGGCCATGAGGGGGAGTCCGGCGGGCGGAGCCTCGCATGAAACCCCCGCTCCGGGGACTCGCCGCGTCATCCTTCCGTGACTTCACTCGCCGTCTGGGACCGGGGGCCAGCGTCCGGCCCGAGGGTCAGCCGGCACTGCGGCGGGGAGGCAGGAGGCCATGGTTCAGCCGGGCCAGCAGGTGGTCCGCGAGCGCGCGGGCCTGGGCGCGAATCTCCGGCACGGCCGTGGTCTCCCACAGCTCCCCCCGGCGCAGGGGTCCCAGGGTGTAGAGGAGCCCTCCTGTCCGCCCGCTCGCGTCCAGCAGGGCGCCGTGGCTGTCGGTGTCCAGGCCCATGCCGAGCGTGTCCGGCCGCAGCCGCCCCTCGTCCGCCAGGCGCTTGAGCAGCGGGTGGCCGTGCCGGGTGACGGTGCCCTCGGGGCCGGTGCAGTTCACCACGTGGCGGACCTGGAGATGCTCCTCGCGGCCCTCGCCTCGCGGGAGGATTCGCGCGTGGACCGTGCCGGTGTCGTCCAGCCGGAAGCCGCGCACCCGGGCCGCGCGCACCGTCAGCCGTCCTGTTTCCATCAGCTGCTCGAGCCCATCGGCGACGCCGGGCGCCATCCGGTGGCGGTGGACGTCCCAGTAGGAGCGCAGGTGGCGCAGGAAGCGCCGTCGCTCCACGTCCGACAGCCGCTGCCACAGGGGCACCGTCACCGGCCTCAACGCATCCACCACCGCGCGCCAGCTGGCCCCCGCGTCCGTGGCCCGGCGCACCTCGCGCCGCAGCACCCGGAGCAGCGCGCGCACGCGCACGGGGATGGGGTGCAGGGTGGTGTCGTCCTGGGGCCGCAAGCCCTCGCGTCGCAGCGCGCGCAGCACGTCGCGGATGCCGGGCGAGTCGTACGTGCCCGCGGCGGCCCGCACGTGCCGGTGGGGCAGCAGCCCGTGCCGCGACAGCGCGTACAAGGGGCCCGTGTGGCCCTGCTCCTCCAGCGACAGCACGGCGTCCACCATGGTGAGCCCCGTGCCGATGAGCAGCACCGCGTCCTTCGCGCCGATGCCGGCGAGCGCGTCAGGGACCCACGGCGAGCGGTGGTAGTGGGGGCTCGCGTACAGCCCGCCGTCCTCCACCCGGAGGTCCGCGGGGTCCGCGTTGCCCAGCGCCAGCACCGCGCGGCGCGCGACGTGCTCCGCGCCGTCCCCGGTCGTCAGCGTCACCAGGCCGCCGTGCTCGCGCATCGAGACCACCTGCGCGGACCGCGTCTCCAGCCGCACCCCCGGGGCCGCGCGCGCGCGGGTCTCCTCCAGCACCTCCGCCAGGTATTGGCCATAGCGCTGCCGGGGGACGAAGTCTCCGGGCGCCGTGTCGGGCGCCTGTCGCCGCACGGCGCGCAGGAAGTGCTCCGGGTCCTCCATGAAGGCGCCCATGCGCCCGGCGGGGACGTTGAGCAGGTGACGCTGGCTGCGGGTCGAGTAGGCGAGCCCCTGGCCCACGCTCCGGCCTCGCTCCAGCAGCAGCACCCGCAGGGGCGCGCGTGCCTGCTTCAGGAGGTGGATGGCCAACAATGTTCCGCTGGCCCCGCCCCCGACGATGGCCACATCCCATGGGCTGCTGTGTCCTTGCACGCCGCAATCCTATGTCCGCCTGCGCGTGACGGCATCCACGCTGGCGGTGTGGACAATCGGATGGCAACCCCTGGTCAGGGTCCGAGGGCGTGTCCACACTCCCACGCACATCCCGGGAGGACCCATGCGAGAGCGCTCCACCACAGGAGAGTGGGACCGTGAGGTCCCGGACACGAAGAGCCTGCTCGGCTGGTCTCTGCCAGAGGGTCGGGACGCCGTCCCATCGCTGACGTGGCTGGTGGAGCGGCTTCGTCACAGCCGCCCCGACTGGGGGCTGCTGGGCTCGCTCGTCCGGTTCGACGACGCGCGCTACGTGCGCACGACGCTGGCGAAGACGGACGCGTGTGAGCTCCTGCTCGTGTGCTGGATGCCGGGGCAGGGCTCGCTCGTGCATGACCATGGCGGCTCCGCCGGCGTGTCGCTGCTCGTGCAGGGGAGCCTGGACGAGACGCGTTACGACTGGGCGGGAGACAGGCTGCTGCCGGCCGTCGTCGAGCGCGCGCGGGAGGGCGACTTGTTGATCGAGGCGTCGGACACCATCCACCGCGTGCACAACTCGTCGCGTCGGGGCGCGGTGTCGCTGCACCTGTACGCGCCGCCGATGGAGGGCATGACGCCCTACGACAGCCAGGTGGTCAGAGCGCCGCGTCCAGTTGCCGTGGGGGCTGGGCGAAGGCGCCGGCCACAGGCAGGGTGACGCGGAAGATGCTGCCCCGGCCGGGCGCGCTCTCCAGCGTGAGGGTGCCGCCCAGCGACGTGACGATGCCGTGGCAGACGGCGAGCCCCAGGCCGGTGCCCACGCCCAGGGGCTTGGTGGTGAAGAACGGGTCGAAGATGCGCTCGCGGTGCTCGGGGGAGATGCCGCAGCCGGTGTCGCGCACCTCCACCGCGACGACGCGCCCGGGCATCGCCTCGCTCGCGACGACGCGCACCTCGTTGAGCTCCACCTGACCGGGGACGATGGCCTGCGCCGCGTTGAGCAGCAGGTTCAGGAACACCTGACCCAGCCGGGCGCCGTTGCCCTGCACCGGGGGCACGCCGTCGCACTCGACCACCAGGCGCGCGCGGTGCCGCAGCTCGTGCATGGCCATCTTCGCCGCGGTGCGCACCACCGCGCCCACGTCCGACGGGCCGCTGCCCACGTCCTCGGAGCGCGAGAGTGTCTGCAAGTCCCGCACGATGAGGCGGATGCGCTCGGCGCCGTCGCGCGTCTCGGCGAGCGCCTCCAGCACCTCCTGGCGCTCGCGCTCGGGCAGCTGCTCCTTCTGCTGGAGCTCCTGGTGGATGTACTCCAGGTTGCTGAGGATGAAGGCGAGGGGGTTGTTGATTTCGTGGCCCACGCCCGCGGCGATGCGGCCCAGGGCGATGAGCCGGTCGGCGAAGAGCAGCTGGGCCTGGGTGGCGTGGAGCTGCTCCAGGCTGCGCGACAGCTTGGCGTTGGCGGCCTCGAGCTCCGCGGTGCGCTCGCGCACCGTCTCCTCCAGCGCCTCCGAGGCCTCGCGCGCGCTGGTCGTGCTGGAAGCTTCCGGGCCGGACGGTATCCCCTGACGTGCCAGGAAGGCGCGTCGCAGCGTGCCTCGCCGCTGCGCCACCGCCGACATCAACAGCACCCTGGCTCGTAGCGTCATCACGTCGCAATCCCAGCGTCAGGTGTCCATCCCGTGGAACGCGCGGGGACGGGTGGACAGTGCCAGTCAACACCGCCAGGACGGCCCGGGCAAGGAGCCGATGTCGTCTGGCGAGGCGGCGAAAGCACTTCCAGGTGGGTAGTCGACGGCGGCGCGCCCCCCTGTCGGAGCCAGCGTTGGGCGGTGGAAGCTTGGGCGCGGGGTGTGTCACCGCGCGCGCGGAGTCTCGGAGGCGTGGCGGTCCGACGCCACCGAGGGCTGCGCGCGCCGGGCCCAGCACGCGCCACCCACCAGACACGCACCCATGACCACCGCGAGCAGGAGGCTCGACACGCCCTTGAGCCGCGCCGTCCCCGTCGCGGGCCGTGCCCGGACCACGAGCCGGGGCACCTCGGGCTCGGACGCCGGCCGGTACGCGGGCAGTCCACCCGAGCTGGCCGCGCCGCGCCGCCCTCTCGACGGTGGCCGAGTCCCCTCGGTGGAGGCGGGCACGTCCGCCACATCGGGGAACAGCGGCGCGTCCCACGCACCGTCCGCCGACGCGAGCTCCGCCTCCAGCGCCGAGCACCACGTGCTCGCGGTGCCGCGCCGCCAGGGCTGCTTGGACAACAGCCGCGAGCACAGCTCGCTCAACGCCCACGGCACCCGCGGGTTGAGCACGTGCGGCGACACCGGAGGGTGGTGGATGACGGCCAGCTCGCCCTCGGGCGTCTCCACGTCCACGAACGGATGGCGCGCGGTGAGCATCCAGTAGAGCACCACGCCCAGCGCGTACAGGTCATCCGCGGACGTGGGCGGATACACCCCGTCGGGATGCGCGCGTCGGAACGCCAGCGCCTCCGGGCTGCGGTAGCGCGGCGTGCCCGGCGGCAGCACCCCGCGCGGCAGCCGGGGCGCCCCCGAGTAGTCCCCCACGCCGAAGTCCATCAACACCGGCGTGCCGTCCTCCTCGCGCACGACGACGTTGTCCTCCTTGATGTCGCGGTGGAGCACGTCCGCCGTGTGCGCCGCCTCCAGCCCCCGCGCCATGCCCAGCGCCAGCGTCGCGGCCCCTCTCGCGGACGGGTTCTCCTCCTCCACCCACTGCGCCAGCGGACGCCCCCTCACGTACTCCATCGCCAGGTAGAGCCACGCGGGGGACTCGGAAGGAAAGAGCCCGCCCGCGCGGAAGCCCACCACGTTGCGATGCGCCAGCCGCGTGAGGATGGCCACCTCGCGCAGGGCCCAGCCCCCCAACTGCTCCAGCGACTGCAGCTTGAGCGCCACGGGGGCCCCGTCGCGAGAGGCGCGGTACACCACGCCGCACCCTCCCGCGCCCAGCAACGCCTCCACCCGGTAGCCCGCGATGTCCGCGCCCTCGGGCGCGTCCAGGACGTGATGCTTGTCCATGCCACCTCCCCAGTCGGACACGACCTCGGGAATGGGGTGAAGCTAGCACCACCTCCGAGGATGTCCCCCCCGACAGCGGGGAGGGGCCCACACGCCCCGGCCGCGAGTGTGCGGCAGCGGATGGCGCGCTGCCCTCAGGGGCAGGCGCCGCAGTCGGCGTTGCAGCTCGTCGCGGTGGTGCCCGTGCCGCAGCGCTCGGTGAACTGGCAGACGCCATCCCCGCACCGATAGATTTCCGCGGGGCGGATGCGCGCGGTGATGGGCTGGTAGGTCTTCGCGTTGTGCGTGCACGACGCGTAGTAGGGCAGGGGGTTGTTGCCGGCGTCCCTGGCCACCGTGCACAGCGAGGCGCACATGCCCAGGTGGGTGATGGGCGGGCACTGCTGCGTGGTGCCCGAGGCCAGCCCACACGTGCGAGGCGTGCTCCGCTCCGCGGTGAGGTACGGCTGGTCATTGGCCGCGAACACGCCCGTGCCGTCGAAGAGGTTGCCGAAGTAGCAGGCCTCCTTCTCGCTGTAGAGGTCCAGCTCCGCCTGGGTGTAGGGGATGGCTGGAGGCGTGGAGTCGCTGGTCGCCGCGACGCGGCCCAGCACGGAGATGGGCACGTGCAGGCCGTACTTGTTCGCGTGCGCCGCCAGGCACGCGGACACCACCTGCTGCTCCGCCTCCGTCGCCGCCGCCCCGTTCGCCCAGCTCGTCGCCAGCCCCAACGAGCCCAGCCACGTGTACTGCACCCCCGTCACCGGGTTGGTGAAGGTGCGCGTCTGCCCCGCCGCCACCGCGCACGTCACCACGTAGGACATCACCGCGTCCGCCGTGCTCGGGTCCTGGTTGAACCAGTCCTTGAAGCCATTGGTCGACAGGCCGTTGGTGGACAGGCCATTGGTGGAGAGCCCGTTGGTGGACAGGCCGTTGGTGGAGAGCCCGTTGGTGGAGAGCCCGTTGACGGACAGCGCATGCACGCGCAGCTGCCCCAGCTCCTCCCCCACCGGCTCCAACTCCACCCCGCAACCCGCCGCCCCCATCCCGAGTCCCCAACCCAGGAGCCCCACCACGCCTCCGCGAGCCCAACGGCGGATGGAGCGGGTGTGGCGAAGCGACTGCGAAGCTGGAATGCGGTGCATGCGTTTCCCCCGTGTGTGGTGGTCAGCGAGGGCTGACCACCTTGTCGTCCACCCGCTTCAGCGCTCCCAATCGCGCTGAAAACTGATGGGCTCGACAAGATTCGTAGGGGATTTCCCTGCGCGCATGCTGCTATGGAGGAATTTTCTTTTCCCGTCGAATCAATAACAGCAGGGTTGTAAAGTCCTAGACCCAGTCATGTCTGGATGGATTGGATTCAACGGAGAGTTTGTATTTCAGGAAAAACTAGAGAGGCTCTGGAAACTCCAGGCTCAGCGCGGCAGCGGGGGTCAGGGCGAAGCCTTCCGGTCCGCGCAGCCTCCAGGCGCTCACGTCGGTGACGGGTCCGCCGACGATTTCGGATTCGCCGGTGTCCCCGCGCGTCTCGGCCTGGCCCAGGTGCAGGCACAGGTGGACCTTGGCATCCACGGGGTCGGCGAGCTTCTGCGCGGCCTGCTGGAGGATGCGCAGCGAGCGCTCCGCCTCGCGCAGGTAGGTGGTGCGCTCGGGGGTGGGCGCGCCGTTCTCCAGGGGGCGCACGGCGAGCAGCGTGGTGCCGGACTGCAGCGCCAGCAGGAAGCCCCCGCCGCGCAGGCCCTGCTCCAGCCCGTCCAGCACGTCCGCGAGCACCGCGTACATCGCGTCGTCGTCCTGGGCGGCCGCCGTCGACAGCACCACCTCCGCGTGGACGGCGAGCGCCAGCCGGGTGCGGTGGGTGGGCTGCACGGGCTCCTCGGCGGCGTCGGCGAGCGCGGCCAGGAACGCGCCCACGCTGCCGAAGCGGCGGCTGGCGTCCTTCTCCAGACAGCGCAGCACCACCTGGTCCACGGCCGGGGACACCGGGGCGATGGCGCTGGGCCTGGGCGCGGGGGCCTCCAGGTGCAGCCGCTCCAGCTCCATCCGGTCCTCGCAGAGGAAGGGGTAGCGGCCGGTGAGCAGCTGGTGCAGGAGCACGCCCAGCGCGTAGATGTCCGTGTGCGGGCCGATGGCGCCCCCGCGGAACTGCTCGGGCGCCATGGCGTGGGCGGTGCCCAGCCGCTGGCCGGCGATGGTGAGCCCCTCCTGGGTGGCCTCGGCGGACAACAGCTTGGCGATGCCGAAGTCGAGCAGCTTCACCCGCGGCTTCTCGCCCTCCTCCACGACGAGGATGTTGCTGGCCTTCAGGTCGCGGTGGACGACGCCCGCGCGGTGCGCCGCCTCCAGCGCGCCGCACACCGGCTCCAGGTAGGCGCGCGCGCGGGACGCCGACAGCCGCCCGCGCTCCTGCACCACCTGGCCCAGGGTGCGCCCGGCGAGCAGCTCCATGACGTAGTAGGGGCTGCCGTCCGGCATCAGCCCGAAGTCGTAGACGTCCACGATGTTGGGGTGGCGTATCTGGTTCACCACCCGGGCCTCGCGCACGAAGCGCTTGAGCATCTCGCCCTGATCCGCCAGGTGGGGGTGGAGCACCTTCACCGCGGCCCGTCGGCCCAGGATGCGGTGCTCGGCTTCATAGACGCTGCCATGTCCGCCGGAGGCCAGCAGGGCCTTGAGGACGTACTCGCCCGCAAGTGTTCCCGGGCCTCGGCCCGCATCGCCTCTTGTCCGCTCGGTGCCATGGAGATCCGCGCGTGCCTGGATGCGGAACGTGCTCTCGGAGTCGGCCGCCATGTGGCGTCGTACCCTAGCACCGCGCCCGGGACGCCTGCTGCATGGCCTGGGCCCGAAGCGTCCGCCGCGACGCGGCAATCCTACCTGGGCGTTCACCACCCATCACAGCGGGTGGCGGAGGCAGGGGCAGATGTTGCCTGGCGTATGCTCCAGGGCCCCATCACCCCGGGTGGTTGGACGCTGGGCCCGGGGACTGCTGGATTCTCGGGACGTGACACCACGCGTGCAAGCTGGGGCAGGTGGAGTGGACGGACGCGGCGCGGGGTGCCGGGGGGCTGCTTGATGACGACATTGGATGACCTCACGACCTGCGCCGGTCTGGCGCTGGCTCCGCCGTCCTCGACGGGAGCCTGCCTCATCCTCATCAGCACCACGACGCCCGCGGCCATCGGCAAGGCGTACCGGCTGGAGCCCGGCGAGCACATCATCGGCCGGGGCTCCGAGGCCACGGTGCGCATCGACGACCATGGCGTGTCGCGCAAGCATGCCCGCATCGTCCGCCTGCCGGACGGGGGCTGCCACGTCACGGACCTGGAGTCCACCAACGGCACCCTGCTCAACGGCACGCCCATCGCCACGGCGGAGCTCCAGGAGGGCGACAGGCTCCAGATTGGCACCGTCACGGTGTTCCGCTTCTCCAAGCGGGAGCTGCTCGAGCAGCGCGAGGAGGCCCTGCGCCAGGCGCTGTCCGCCGCGCGCGTGGGCATCTGGGATTGGAACGCGCAGAGCGGCCGGGTGACGTGGAGCGAGCAGGTGGACCGGCTGTTGGGGCTGCCCGTGGGCAAGCTGTCCGGCCGCGCCATGGAGCTCGAGGAGGTGGTGCACCCCGCGGACCTCCCGCGCGTGCGGGAGTCCCTGTCCATCGCGTTGGAGAAGAAGACGCAGGTGGACGTGGAGTACCGCATCGAGCCGCAGGGCAGCGGGTGGCGCTGGATTTCGTGCAAGGGCGACGTGCTGTGCGACGCGGCGGGGATGCCCGCGCGCGTGACGGGCACGGTGATGGACATCACCGCCCGCAAGCAGGCCGAGCAGGAGCTGGCGCGCCAGGCGCTCATCTTCGAGAGCATCTACGACGGCGTGGTGATTACCGATTTGGGCGGCGGCATCATCGACTGGAACGCCAGCGCGGAGCGGATGTTCGGGCGCAACAAGACGGAGGCGCTGGGGCAGACGCTCTTCCGCGTGCTGCACCCGGACGAGCCGGACCGGATGACGGGCATGGTGCTCGCGGGGCTGGAGAAGCAGGGCCGGTGGTCGGGGGAGCTGGAGTTCAAGCGCCGCGATGGCACCACCTGCTGGTGTGAGTCCGTCGTCGTCCCGCTGCGCGACAGCGAGGGGCGCACCATCGCCAACATCATGGTCCACCGCGACACGTCGGAGCGAAAGCAGCTCCAGGCGCACCTCGTCGTGGCGGACCGGCTGGCGTCGGTGGGTACGCTGGGCGCGGGCGTGGCGCACGAAATCAACAACCCGCTGGCGTACATGCTGGTCAACCTGCACCTGGTGCGCGAGGGCCTGGAGCGGATGGAGAGCCAGGTGCCCGCGGCGGCCATCGCCTCGCTGCAGCAACTGGTGCGGGAGACGACGGAGGGCGCCGAGCGCATCGCCACCATCGTGCGCGACTTGAAGGTCTTCGCGCGCGGCGAGCAGGAGGTGCGGCTGATGCCGGTGGACGTGCGGCGCGCGGTGGAGCTGGCGTGCAAGATGGCGGACAACGTCATCCGTCACCGCGCGCGGCTGGTGACGGAGTTCGAGCCGGTGGCGCCGGTGGAGGCCAGCGAGTCGCGGCTGTGCCAGGTGTTCCTGAACCTGCTGCTCAACGCGGCGCAGGCGATTCCGGAGGACCGCTCGCCCGAGCACGAGCACGAAATCCGGGTGGTCATCCGCGCCGGGGACCGGGGCCGGGTGCTGGTGGAGGTGCGCGACACGGGCATGGGGATGACGGCGGAGGTGATGGACCGCATCTTCGACCCGTTCTTCACCACGAAGCCCGTGGGCGTGGGCACTGGGCTGGGGTTGTCCATCTGCCACGGCATCATCGAGTCCATGGGCGGCTCCATCCACGCGGAGAGCGAGCCGGGCAAGGGCAGCACGTTCCGCGTCGTGCTGCGCGCGGCCACGCGGGAGCTGGAGCTGTTGCCCAGGCTCCAGACGGTGGTGCCGACGAACGCGCGGGCGCGCATCCTGGTGGTGGACGACGAGCCGAACGTGACGCTGGCGCTGCAGCGCTCGCTGGCGGCGGACCACGAGGTGGCGACGGCGAACAGCGCGCAGGCGGCGCTGCGGCTGCTCAACGAGGGCAGCCGCTTCGACCTCATCCTCTGTGACGTGATGATGCCGGGGATGACGGGCATGGACCTGTACAACGAGCTGGGCCGCAGCGCGCCGGAGCAGGCGGGCCGCATGGTGTTCATGACGGGTGGCGCCTTCACGCCGCGCACGGTGTCGTTCCTGCGCGAGGTCCCCAACCTGAAGATTTCCAAGCCGCTGGACCTCACCCAGCTCCGCGAGCTGGTGGGGCGCTCGGCGGAGGCGAGCCGATGACGGGCTCGGCGGAGCGCGCTGTGTCTGCCTCGACGACCGCACCTGACTCCGCCGACGACGTGCGCTTGAGCGCGGTGGCCCCGGCCCCCGCGGCCCCTTCGCCCGAGGCGCGCGAGTGGACACCGCGCGCGGTGGGCATGGGGTTGCTGGTGGGCTCGCTGTTGGCGGTCACCAACGTGTCCATGGGGTTGAAGCTGGGCTGGTGGGAGAGCGGCTCGGTGATGGCGGCGGTGCTGGGGTTCGGCGGGCTTTCGGCGGTGTCTCGCCGACGCGGGGCTCCGTACACGACGCTGGAGAACAACCTCACGCAGGTGTCGGCGGTGGCGGTGGGCGCGATGCCCGCGGCGGCGGGGCTGTTGGGGCCGCTGCCGGCGCTGATGTTGCTGGGGCTGGAGGTGCCGGGCGTGGCGGTGGCGGCCTGGAGCGTGGCGCTCGGGGTGTTGGGCGTGCTGGCGGCGCACCTGCTGCGGCGGCGGTTGATGGAGGAGGAGAAGCTCGCGTTCCCGACGGGCATCGCCACGGCGGAGCTCATCACGGCGATGCACGCGTCGGCGCCCGAGGAGAACCGGGGGCGGGGCTGGTGGCTCGCGGCGGCGGCGGCGCTGTCCACGGGCTTCACGGTGTTGCGGGATGCGTTCCAGAAGGTGCCGGGGATGGTGGCGGCGCCGGGCACGGTGGGCGGCGCGTCGGCCGCGTCGCTGACGTGGGGGTTGGCGTGGAGCCCCATGCTGGTGGCGGTGGGGATGATGGCGGGGCTGCACCTGGGGATGAGCATGCTGCTGGGCGCGCTCGTGGGGTGGGGTGTGCTGTCGCCGTGGCTGGTGTCGACGGGGGCGGTGAAGGAGGCGGGCTTCGATGCGCTCCAGACCTGGCTCACGTGGCCGGGCGTGGGGCTGCTGGTGGGCTCGGCGGCGGTGTCGCTCACGGCGCAGGCGCGGGACTTCTGGCGGGTGGCGAAGGACCTGGGCTCGCTGCGGAGCGGCGGGGGGTTGCCCCGGTGGGCGTGGCTGAGCGGGGGCGTGGCCTGTGTGTTGGCGTTGGGCCTGGGCGTGGGCGTGTATGGGATGAGCGCGGCGCAGGGGGTGCTGGCGTTGGTGTTGGTGTTGCCACTGTGCGCGGTGTGCGCGCGAGGGGCGGGGCAGCTCGACGTGTCGCCGGTGTCGCAGGTGGGCCAGCTGTCGCAGGTGGCGGCGGGCGTGCTGCTGCCTGGAGGCGTGGGGCCCAACGTGGCGGTGGGAGGCGTGGTGTCCGGGGCGGCGGCGCAGACGGGCGTGAGCCTGTGGGCATTGAAGGCGGGGCACCTGTTGGGTGCGTCGCCGGGGCGGATGCTGGGGGCGCAGCTGTTGGGCGTGCTCGCGGGTTCGTTGGTGAGCGTGCCGGCGTACCTGTTGCTGACGCGGGCGTATGGCTTGGGTTCGGAGGCGCTGCCCGCGCCGTTCGCGCAGCAGTTCCGCGCGGTGGCGGAGCTGGCGTCGAGAGGGCTGGATGGCTTGCCGCCGAACGCGCTGTTCGCGGGGAGCGTGGCCGCGGGCGTGGGCGCGCTCCTGACGTTGCTGGCGCGAGGGCGCGCGGCGCGGTGGGTGCCCTCGCCGGTGGCGATGGGAATCGGCTTCATCCTGCCGGCCTACTTCGCGGTGACGCTGTGCCTGGGTGGCGTGCTGGCGGCGGTGGCGCGCTGGCGCTGGCCGGCCTCGACGGGACGCAACGTGCCCGCGCTGGCTGCCGGGGCGATTGCCGCGGAGTCTCTCGTGGGCGTAGCGCTCGGCGCGCTCAAGCTCTTGGGCTTCATGGCGTAGCGAGACGCGCAGGGGCAACGAAGAAACGACGACCGTCGCGGTGCCCTCGTACTCTCGCCGCCTCGTCGCGTGAACCTCGGGAGCGTGCTCGGCGGGCGACGCTGACTACACGGGCAATTGGCCATCCCGTGCGCGTTCGAGTGAACGGCGGATGCGAACCTCCATGAGGTTGGGCATCCGAGAAGCGAGCTGGAGCGCCTCCGTGAGGATGCGCACCGCCTCGTGCGTCTCGTCCCGCCGCAGCGCCGCCAGGCCCATCATCTCCAGCACCTCCAGCGGCTCCTGCTCCACGGACACCTGGCTGGAGCGCTCACGCAGCGCCGCCCACTCCTTCGCCGAGGCGTCCCGCGTGGACAGCTCCACCATGGAGAACAGCACCTCCTCGGGGGGACTCAGCTCCACGCCATTGCGGTTCTCGGAGAGCACCTGCTTCACCTGCGCGAGCAGCTCTCGTGCCCGCGCCTGTCTCCCCGTCCACGCCATGGTGCGAGCCTGGAGCAGCAGCGCCCACGGGCGCGGCGCCACCTCCGGGTGCCGGCGCTCCAACGCAATCGCCCGCGCGATGTGCGGCGCGGCGGCGTCCACGTCGCCCGCCTGGTAGTGCAGCTCGCCCAGGTTGTGCTCCGCGAAGTACTCCCAGCCCACCATGCCCAGCTCGCGACCCAGGTGCATGAAGCGCTGCTGGTCCTTCAGCGCGCTCGCCAAATCCCTGCGCGCCACCCACAGGTTGCGGCGGTTGTTGATGGCGCTGCCCAGGTGGAACAGGTCTCCGCGCTCCGTGCACGCGGCGACCACCTCCGCCAGCACCCGGTCCGTCTCGTCGATGTCGCCCAGGTTGGGGAGGATGACGGCCAGCAGCAGCTGCGACACCACCTGCGTCTCGTAGCCCGCGTCCCCCAGTCGCTTGGCGAAGACCGCCGCGGCCTCCAACGGCTCGCGGGCCTCCTGCCACTCACCCTTGCGGAACAGCGCGCGGCCCAGGGCCAGCAGCAGCCGGCTCTGCACGTACGCCGACCGCACCTGCATCGCCATCGCCTGGGCTTCCAGCGCGCGCTCCTCGCTGGCCGCGTAGTCGTTCACCCAGTCCAGCGCCATCGCCTCGTCCAGCAGCAGCTCCACCTCGGAGCGCACATCCCCCAGCCTGCGAGCCCGCTCCCGCGCCGCCGCGAAGTCCGCCAGCGAATCGTCATACCGACCGATGCGGATGCGCATCAGCCCCCGTCCCCGCAGCGCGGTGAGGCAGCGCAGCTCATCCTCCGGGTCCAGCAGCTCCAGCGCGCGCGTGTACATGGCCTCCGCGTCGAGGAACGCATGACGTCCCCGCGCGGACTCCGCCAGGTCGATGGAGAGCGCGGCGGCCTCCTCGCGCAGGTCCGCCGCGGCCGCGTGCAAGGCCAGTCGAGGCAAGCGCTGTCGCTCGCTGGCGCCCGCGGGCCCCAGGTAATACCGGTACGCCGCGCGGTGGATGCGCTGTCGCTCGGCGGCCGGCAGCGTGGCGGCCACCGCGTCACGGAGCAGCTCGTTACGGAAGCTCAACCCCTCCTGCCGATGCGACACGAGCAACCCGGAGTCCAACAGCCGCCGCGTCGCGTGGCCCGCATCCAACGGGAACCCACCCGCCGCGCCATCCCGCTCCAGCTCCCTCACCACGCCCTCCGCCGTCGCGGCGGTGAAGTCCGTGCCCAACAAGGCACACAGCCGCGCGTGCGCGGCGAGCGTCGAAGGCAGCGCGCCCAGCTCCCGGTCCGCCAGCCACTCCACCAGCCGCAGCTCGGGGACCTTCTCCACGCCGTCGGTGACCAGGTACCAGCTTCCACCCGGCGCGCGCTGACGCACCAGCCCCTGGCGCTTGAGGCCGCGCACCAGCTCCACCAGGTACAAGGGCACGTGCTGGGCGCGCTCGACGATGCGCTCCACCGCCTGCGCGGGCACGTTCTCCACCGGCTTGAGGAGCATGCGGCACAGCTCCTGCGACGGCTCCGCCGCGAGCGCCCGCAGCGACACGGTGACCTGCCGCGCGGCGCGAGCGCCCCACAACGGCCGGCTCTTCTCGAACCCCGGCCGCGCGAGCACGCACACCCAGATGGGCACGCTCGCCTCGGCGAGGCACGCGTACTCCAGCGCGTCCAGCGCCGTCTCCTCCGCGAAGTGCGCGTCGTCGATGATGAGGCACAGCGGCCGCTCACGGGCGGTGGACGCGAGCAGCTCACCGGTGGCGCGCATGGCCAGGGAGCGCAGGGCGCCCGGCGCCGCCGCCCAGCTCTGCAGCTCCGGCCCGCCCGGCGCGTACCAGCCCAGCGTCGCGGCCACGCCCGGCCACAGCTCCGAGCCCAGCGTGGGCCCCAGCCGCTGCATGATGGATGCGCGGCCCTGCTCCTCGGTGTCCGTGTCGTCGCTCTCGAAGGCGTTGAGCGCGCAGCGCAGCAGCGTGCGCAGCGTACCGTCCGGGTCGCCCTGCACCGGCTCGCGCGAGCGCGTGCTGTACATCCGCGCCAGCGGCAGCTGCAACTGGAGCTCCCGCACCAGGGCCGCGGACAGGTGGCTCTTGCCCAGCCCTCGCTCGCCCAGCACCGTGACGAGCGTGGGCGCCGCCTCACCCACCGCCGCGCGCGCGCTGTCCACCAGCGAGGCCAGCTCCGCGTCGCGGCCCACCAGCACCTCGCTGCCCAATTGCAGCACGGTGATGTCCGGCCGGGGCGCGGCCCCCGGTGACGCCGGACGCAGCAGGCCCGGATGGTTGGGCACCTCCGTGCACGGCACCTCCGGCACGGCCTCCGCGGCGGCGGGGGACAACAGGAGCCCGTGCGCGTCCGGGCCCGTGGGGTAGCGGTCCGCGCGGGCGAAGATGGCGCCCAGGTAGCGCGGCGCTCCGGTGGGACGGCGCTGCACGGTGACGGCGGACACGTCCACGAGCGCGCTCGCGGCCAGGCCCCGCTCGGCCATCCCCTCCGCGGCGCGCATGGCGCGGCGCACGGGGTTCTCTCCGACGTCCGGGTCGAACACCGCCGCGATGCGAGGCCCGTCCGTATGCGCCAGGTGCCCGCCGTAGGAGCCCAGCCCCTTCTGCACGCTGACCGGGTTGGAGCGCGAGGTGAGGAAGAGCACGGCGACGGAGCGGCGCACCTGCGCGGGCCGGGGCTCGCCGGGCGCGGTGGGGCGGGGCGTGACGGGCTCGAGGGGGCGGTGCGCGTGCGAGAAGGCCTCGCGCAGCGCGGTGGCCAGCGCGGCGGCGTCCTCGGGCCGGCGCGAGCGCTCCTTGGCCAGACACCGCAGCACCACCTCCTCCAGCGCGGGCGGCACCGGCGCGAAGTCCGACGGCGGCGGCGGCCGCAGCGCCAGGTGGGCCTGGAGCACGTCGGGCGTCGAGCCGAAGAAGGGCGGCCGGCCGGTGAGCATCTCGTAGAGCAGCACGCCCAGCGCGTACACGTCCGTGCGCGCGTCCACGTTGGCGTTGCCCGCGCACTGCTCGGGGGCCATGTACTCGGCGGTGCCGGCGAAGCCCGAGGTGTCGCTCGTCGTCGCGCCCTCGCCGGGCAGCGCGGTGCCCTCCTGGGGTGTGGTGCCTCGCACCAGGCCGAAGTCGAACACGCGCACCTGTCCGCCGCCGTCCTCGTTGAGGAACAGGTGCTCGGGCTTCAGGTCGCAGTGCGCCAGCCCGAGCGCGTGCACGCGGGCCACCGTGTCCGCCACGGACAACGCCAGCTGGGGCAGCTCCTGCGCGGGCACGGGCCCGGAGGCGCGCGCCAGCCGCTCCGCCAGCGTGGGCAGCGGCACGTGCTCCATGACGAGGAAGCGCACGCCGCCGGCGAGCACGCCCTCCTCGTACAGCGCGGGCACGGTGGGCGGGCCCAACTGGCGCAGCGCCTCCGACTCGCGGATGAGCTGGGCGCGCGCCAGGGCATTGCCCGTGCGGGCCAGCTTGATGGCCACGCGCTGGTGGTCCGTCTCCCGCCGAGCGCCGAGCAGCACGCCGAAGCCGCCCTGCGCCAGCACGCCCTCCACCTGGT
Source organism: Myxococcus sp. MISCRS1 (assembly GCF_026626605.1). Lineage (NCBI taxonomy): Bacteria > Pseudomonadati > Myxococcota > Myxococcia > Myxococcales > Myxococcaceae > Myxococcus > Myxococcus sp. MISCRS1. The sequence continues at coordinate 4,127,140 of NZ_JAPNKB010000001.1, read as the reverse complement.
AGCCGGGGATGCGCGGCGGCGTCGACTCCACGGACGTCGCTCGTCCCGCCCCGTCTGGGGATGGACTCGGCGGGCACGGCGCATGGGAGCCTTCCCAGCGCCGCCCACATGTCTGGCAGCGCGGCACGGCGACACTCTACGCCAAACGCCCTGGGGATTCAGGACACCCGTGGGAAACCCCTGGGGTCGCTTTCGCATCACCTGGACCCGGGGGCCGCCTGCCCGGCAAGGGCGCGTTGGTTGCCCCAGTCAAGCGTCGGTGCTGTCATGCCGGCCCTCCCTCCTCAACCGGGACATCCTCTGGAAGCGGCTGGCGAAGGAGGGCATCGACAGCGTGCGTCAGGTCTCCGTGGACGACGTGTGGAGCGCGCTGCGCTTCCGTCCGGCGAAGTGACGCATGGAAACGGGGTAGGGTGCCGCCCTTCTCGTGGAGGGAGGACGGCAATGCCCTACGTCGATGGTTTCCTGCTGCCGCTGCCGAAGAAGAACGTGGCCGCCTATCGCAAGATGTCGCGCAAGGCGGGCAAGCTCTGGCGCGAGCACGGCGCGCTCCAGTACATCGAGTCCATCGAGGATGACATCCCGGAGAGCCTCACCCGCGTCTCGTTCGCCCGGGGCGTGAAGCTCAAGCCGGACGAGGCCGTGGTGTTCGCCTTCATCGTCTACAAGTCGAAGGCGGACCGGAACCGGGTCAACAAGAAGGTGATGGCCGACCCGCGGCTGGGCTCGCCCGAGGACGTGCCCTTCGACAGCAAGCGGATGATCTGGGGCGGCTTCAAGTCGATTGTCTCGCTGTAGCCGCCCTCACGGATGAGGACTCGACGACGTCCGGCGGGTGGGAGGGGAAGACGTCCCGCCGGACGTCGTGAGCGACTCAGGGAACTTCGAGCGCGCGCAGCACGGTGTTCTCGGACTCCGGGGCGCGCACGCGCAGGAGCAGGGCGGCGCCGGACTTCGCGCCCGTCAGGCTGCGCACGGCGTCGGAGGCGCTGGACACCTTGTCGTCACCGACCTGCACCAGGATCATCCCGGGCTGCAGGCCCGCGCGCTCGGCGGGGCCGCCGGGCTCCACCTCGGTGATTTGCGCGCCGCCGTCGGGCGCGTCACGCAGGCCGATGCCCAGCTTGCGCGTGGAGGGCGCGGTGCTGTTGCGCGGCGTGAGCTCCTCCTCGCCGCGCTGGGCCGGGCGGGTGCCGAGCGTCACGTTCACCGTCATCGGCTTGCCGCCGCGCACCACGTCCACCTTCACGCTGCTGTCGGGCTTGAGCAGCGCGACGGCGCGGGTGAGGGCTCCGGCGGAGTCCACCGCGCGGCCGCCGACGGAGGTGATGATGTCCTCCTCCTTGAGGCCCGCGCGGTCACCGGGGCCGCCCCGGCTGACGCCCGCCACCACCGCGCCCTTGTTCGCGTCCACCTTGAGGGCCCGCGCCAGCTCCGGCGTGAGGTCCTGGATGGACAGGCCGAGGAAGCCGCGGCGCACCACGCCCGTCTCCTGCAGCTGGGGCAAGAGCGCGCGGATGAGGTTGCTGGGCACCGCGAAGCCGATGCCGCTGGCGCCGCCGATGATGGCGGTGTTCATGCCCACCACTTCACCCTGCATGTTGAACAGCGGGCCGCCGGAGTTGCCGGGGTTGATGGCCGCGTCCGTCTGGAGGAAGTCGTCGTAGGGGCCCGAGTGGATGTCCCGCGCCCGGGCGGAGAGGATGCCCGCGCTGACGCTCGAGTCCAGGCCGAACGGGTTGCCGATGGCCATCACCGGGTCGCCCACGCGCAGCGCGTCCGAGTCACCCAGCGGCACGAACGGCAGGTTGCCCGCCACGCCCTTGAGCTTGAGCAGCGCCACGTCGGTGAGCGGGTCTCTCCCGAGCACCTCCGCCTCGTACGAGCGGCCGCCCTCCAGCTTCACGCGCACCAGGTCCGCGCCGTCCACCACGTGGTTGTTGGTGAGCACGGTGCCGGAGGCATCGATGATGAAGCCCGAGCCCAATCCCTGCCGCGGCGGCGCGTTGCCCTGCATCCCGGGCGGCAGGCCGAAGCGCTCCGCGAAGCCGGGAGGAAGGCCCTGCATGCCGGACATGCGGCGCGGGCGGGCCTGCACCTCGACGTAGACGACGGCGCCCTTCACGGACTCGACGAGCGGGGCCAGCGAGGTGACGGTGCCGGCCGTCGCGGGGTTGAAGCGCGCGGGCTGCACGGGCGCGCCGGAGGGCGTCGCGGCGGCGGCGACGGCCGCGGGCACGGTGGACGCCGCGTTGGAGGTGTTGGGCGAGCCGAGTGCCTGGGCCTGTCCGCACGCGAAGCCCAGCGTCGCGGCGGGAAGGAGGGCCAGGGCACCGAGGAAACGGCGAGAGGGGAGCGAGCAGGCCATCGTTCGTTCTCCGAAGAGGCCGGAGGTGAGTCCGGCTGGGAAAGGGGTGTCAGGAGTCGGTCCGGAAATGGGGAGCCCGTGGAGAAGCTCCTCCTGGAGGTGGAAAGGTCTGCCGCTGGTCGTCCCCCGACTCCCGACGGCTTCCTGGCTCGGGGCTCGTTCCGCGAGTCCCCACTTCCGAACCGACGTCTGGCTCCATTGCAGATGCCGGGCCAGCGCTTCGTGTGAGGGATTCCCTCGGAGGGTGGGGGCGTGGGGGCAGGGGGCGCGGGGCAAAGTGCCCCGGTCGGGGCAAATCTCCCCGGGGCGGTTTGCCTCGCCCTCCCGGGGAAGGGCGTGGCACGTCGAATGCTCTGGCCCGGGCACGCCTCGCCCTGTGGGCGCCCTCGTCGGGGGGCACGCGGGCGGGCATCCCACCACGCCAGGAGGAGGACGTCTTGATGGGGCCAGACGAGGAGCAGGGAGTCGGAGTCCAGCCGTGGCCGCTCCCGAGCACGGGGCGCGAGCAGGCGCCTCGGGTGTTGGTGGCGGAGGATCAACCGGAGATGCGCGCGCTGCTGCATCGGGCGCTCAAGCGCCGGGGCTATGAGGTGGTGGAGGCGGCGGACGGGCCTGGGTTGGTGAAGGCCATCATCGATGGGTTGCTGGCGGACCAGACGCTGGTGCCGGACCTCATCATCACGGACGTGCGCATGCCGGGGTACTCGGGGCTGGAGGTGGTGGCGCGGCTGCGGCGGGAGGGGTGGACGACGCCGGTCATCCTCATCACCGCGTTTGGAGATGCGCAGCTGCACCGGGACGCGGCGCAGCTGGGGGCGGCGTGTGTGTTGGACAAGCCCTTCGCCATGGAGGACTTGTGCGCCACCGCGGAGGCGCTCGTGCCGCCGTTGCGTTGAGGGCCTGGGTGCCCTTCGAGTGCCCTGGCGCGGACGGGTGAGCACCGTGCGGGGGTGTTCTCGAGGGACATGATGAAGCGGGCGCTCCTCGCCTTGCTTCCCCTGGCGCTGCTGGCGTTGGCGTTCGTGGTGCTGCGTCACGAGCTGCGCCAGCTGCACGGCGAGGACGTGGCCCGGGGGCTCGCGTCCATCCCGCGCGAGCGCATCGCGTTGGCGGTGGTGTGCGCGGCGTGCAACTACCTGGCGTTGACGCTGTATGACGTGTTGTCGCTGCGTCACCTGGGGAAGCGGCTGCCCTACCGGCAGGTGGGCTTCACGTCCTTCGTGGGCTACGCGTTCGGCCACAACATCGGCATGTCGTTCCTCACGGGCGGCGGCGTGCGCTATCGGCTGTATTCGGCGCGTGGGCTGACGGCGCTGGACGTGGCGCAGGTGGGGACGTTCAACGCGCTGACGTTCTGGGTGGGGCTGTTGGCGGTGGCGGGCGTGGCGCTGGTGGTGGACGCGGGGCAGGGGGCGATGTCCGCGCTGTCGCTGTCGCCGTGGGTGGCGCGGGGACTGGGGTGGGGATTGTTGGGGGTGTTGGGCGTCTACTTCGCGGCGTGCGCGTGGATGCGGCGGGTGTTGAGGGTGCCCAGGCTGCATCTGGAGGTGTCGCTGCCGACGGGGCGGCAGGCGCTGGAGCAGCTCGCGGTGTCGTGCATGGACTGGACGCTGGGGGCGATGGTGCTGTGGGTGTTGCTGCCGTCGGGCGCGGGGATTTCGCCGCTGACGATGGTGGCGTTGTTCGCGGTGGCGCAGCTGTTGGGGATTGCCAGTCAGGTGCCGGGAGGGTTGGGGGTGTTCGACTCGGTCATCCTGGCGGCGCTGACGCCCGCGGTGCCGACGTCGGTCGTGATTGGCACGCTGGTGGTGTACCGCATCGTCTACTACCTGCTGCCGTTCGCGGTGGCCGCGCTGATGCTGCTGGGGCATGAGCTGGTGGAGCACCGGTGGTGGGGCCGGCGGCGGCAGTCGGCCTAGGGATGTGGTGTCGCTTCCTCGTGACTGCCTTTGTCAAGGCATGTGTTCGCCGCGGGTCTACCCCTGCGGTGGTAGGTCGTGAGGTTGAGAGGGATTGAGCCCCTCACCCAGGATGCGCGCGTCTTCATGGCGCCTTCCTGGGGGATGTCTTGCGCGGGTCCGGAATCGTCTTGCTGTGTCTGCTCACGGGCTGTGCCACCCCTCGCGTCGTCAACCTCGACGCGGGGCACGGCAAGAGAATCACCTACACGCCGATGGAGGTCGCGCCCGTCGAAGTGGAGGAGGACGACTTCCAGCGGGCACTCTCCGAGCTCATCCTCACCTTGAAGCTGGAGGTCGCCTTTCGCGAGGCGGACGCGGCGGACCAGCATGGTTGGGTCCGGTCAGGAGCGCTGCTTGCATCCTCGAAGGGCATTGTCGACTCCCGCGTGGAGAATTCCCCCGAGTCACTCTACTCGCGCATCTGCCCTGTGCGGGATTCCTGCCTGACGCTGATAGGTGGGACGGGCCTGTCCTTCTCACGCAAGGACCGCACGTTGATGGCCCTGTCCTTCGCCTTGGATACGGTCTGGGAGAGCGTCGAGGACGAAGTGGGGCACATGCTCAACCCCGTCGTACTCAAGGCGATGATCAGCTCGGCCGCGCTGGCGTTGCTCCTGACGATGACCTTGCCCGAGCCCGTCACCAAGACCATCGCGGTCGCCCTGACGGCCTCCCTCATTGCTTATCTCGGGGTCGTCCCGGTGTGGGAGATGGGCAGGGGTTCCTCCGACTGTGGGAGGCCTCCGAGCGGGCGACGAGCATCGTCGAGCTGCAAGACATCGGTCATCGCTTCGGCAAGGTGCTCGGGACGAATGGGACCCGCGTGTTGGTGCTGCTGCTCACGTCGGCACTCGGGGGCCGCGCCGCGATGGCGGCACAGGGGCCGAGGTTGCCAGGGTTCTCCCAGGCGGCGCTGCGCGCTCAGGTCGAGGGAGGGTTCAAGCTCGAGGCGGCGCTCGGCGCGGGAGTGGGGTCCATCGCGCTGCCCGCGGCGGGAGTGCTCAACGTGGCCCTGGCTCCCGGCGCCGTGGCGGTGATTGCGTCGTACTCCACCGGGCGCATTCCCGGGGACGCCGAGGGCCCGGTCCATCACATCTGCGCGAACAAGAACACCGTCTCGACATTGCGCGGTGGGCCGTGGACGCCGCTGTGCGAGGAGGTGTTCGAGATGGCGGGGATGAGCTTGGAGGACGCGGCCAATAAAGTGCGCCTCAAAGGGCACGAGGGGCCACATCCCGAGCTGTACCATTCCCAGGTGGTGCCCCGATTGCAGCGAGCCGTCAAGGACTGTAGGGGAACCGAGGATTGCCGCGTGCGACTGGTGAACGAGCTGGCGAGGATTGCGAACGAGTTGCTCACGCCGGGCTCGGAGCTGCGCGGCTACATCGTGAAGGCAGGGGATTGAGGTGGACCGTCACTTCTATTGGGTCGAAATCGCCGATGTCCCACAGTGGTACCTCACGACTCCCGCGCCGGCCTCGGGGGGGAGGTTCGAGGACCCAGGGATGTTCACCGACGGGCGTCTGCTCTCCGACCCTGGACCCATCCTGGCGCGAGTGCGTCATCGGGGCAGCCCACGTGCGTTCGTGTTCGCCGGCGTGCAGCGAGTTCCTGTCGTCAGCGAGGAGGTGGGCCAGGCCTTGAAGACCCTCGCGCCCGGCGATGTGCAGCTGTTCCCGGTGTCCGTCGAGGATGTGGACGAGCGCTTCTTCATCTTGAATGTGGTCAGGGTCGTCGACTGCATCGACGAAGCGGGTTCAACGGGAGTCCAGCACTACGCCGAGGACGACCCATTCCCCGAGCGTGCGGGAGAGTTCCGGTGGATCTCGGGTCTGCGAATCCTCCCCGAGAAGACGGAGGGTGCGCGTGCCTTCATGCTGAAGCGCTTCAAGCACCCCATCATCGTCGCGGAGGAGGTCAAGGAGGCGCTCGAGCGAATCGGCAACCTGGGCGTCATGTTCAAGCGCGTCACGGGGAACCCGGGCGCTTGATGGGAAGTCGCCCCTCGGCGGACGGCGGAATCGTTCGCCAGTGCAATCCTCCGCCGGCTCCCGGGACGCAGCGCCTCACGTGTTCATTGCGGACAGCGGCACCGAAGAGGTAGTGGTGTGCGCCTTCCACCCTCTACCTCCAGGGAACCTTCCATGCCCACGGTCGAACTGACGACGAACTTCGGCAACATCACCATCGAGCTGGACGAGGCCAAGGCGCCCAAGTCCGTCAGCAACTTCCTCGAGCTCGTCGGGAAGGGCCACTACGACGGCACCGTCTTCCACCGTGTCATCGAGAACTTCATGATTCAGGGCGGCGGGTTCGAGCCGGGAATGAGGCAGAAGCCGGTCCCGACCGCGCAGATCCAGAACGAGGCCAACAACGGCCTGAAGAACGAGCAGTACACCGTCGCGATGGCCCGCACCAACGATCCGCACTCCGCCTCCGCGCAGTTCTTCATCAACACGGTCAACAACTCGTTCCTGAACCACACCGCGCCCACGGTGCAGGGCTGGGGCTACGCCGTGTTCGGCAAGGTGGTGAAGGGGCAGGAGGTCGTGGACAAGATCAAGAAGGTGCGCACCGGCAACAAGAGCGGTCACAGCGATGTGCCCCTCGAGGACGTGGTCATCCAGAGCGCCAAGGTCGTCTGAGGCGGAAGGCGTCGTCCACGCCGTGACACGTCCCGGTCCTCCCGGGCCGGGAGTGTGTTGTGCCGGTCCGCGTTTCCTGCTTCCGTGCGCGACTCGATGCACTTGAATCAGCGAGCGTGGATGTCGGCCATCTGTGTGCTGGGGCTGGGCGTGGGCTGTAGCTGTGGACCTGTCCATCGTCGACCGACGGAGGGCGGCCCCACACGGAAGGTGGCCCGCATCGTCCAGGAGTATCCGCACTCCACCGAGGCCTTCACCCAGGGCCTCGTCTTCCACCAGGGGCGCCTGTTCGAGAGCACCGGCCAGAAGGGCTCGCTGCGCGAAATCTCGCTCGAGTCCGCCACGCCCCTCTGGATTGAGCGCCTGGGCGACGTCTTCACCGAGGGCCTCGCCAGCGACGGCGAGCGCCTCTACCAGCTCACCTGGACCGAGGGCCTGCTCTTCACCTGGAGCGGCCTGCCCCCCACCCGTGAGCGCACCACGCCGTACGAAGGCGACGGCTGGGGCCTGTGCTACTGGCAGGGCCGGCTGGTCCGCAGCGACGGCAGCTCCACGCTGACCTTCCACGACCCCGAGACGTTCGAGCCCCTGGACTCCGTCGAGGTCACCCTCCAGGGCCAGCCCCAGGAGCAGCTCAACGAGCTGGAGTGCGCCAACGGCGTCATCTACGCCAACGTCTGGCACTCCACGGACGTGCTCGAAATCGACCCGTCCACCGGCCGGGTCACCGCCGTCATCGACGCCTCCGCCCTCGCGCGCTCCGTGGCCTCCCAGGTCCGAGGCATCACCGACGCCGTCCTCAACGGCATCGCCGTGGAGCCCGGCACCGGCCGCATGCTCATGACGGGCAAGCTCTGGCCCAAGCTCTTCGAGGTGAAGCTGGAGACGCTCGACTAGGGCTTCTTCGCCTCGTCGTCGCGCTCCAGCTTCCGGTACAGCGTCTTGCGGTCCACGCCCAGGATGCGCGCCGCCAGCGTGCGGCTGCCGCCCACCGTCTCCAGCACGCGGTGGATGTAGCGCCGCTCCAGCTCCTCCAGCGTCACCAGCTCCGAGGGGTCCGTGTTCTCCGGCACCACCTTCGGCTGGCTGTAGTTCCGGATGCGCTCGGGCAGGTCATCCACGGTGATCTGCTCGAACGACGTCAGCGCCACCGCGCGCTCCATGCTGTTCTGCAGCTCGCGCACGTTGCCCGGCCACCCATAGGCCAGCAGCCGCTGCGCCGCCGCCGGTGACAGCCCCACCACCCGCTTGTTGTTGCGCGCGGCGAACTGCTCGATGAACCGCTGCGACAGCAGCAGCACGTCGTTGCCCCGCGCCCGCAGGGGCGGCAGCTCCACGCCGATGACGTTGAGCCGGTAATACAGGTCCTCGCGGAAGCGGCCCTCCTCCACCGCCAGGTCCAAATCCCGGTTCGTCGCCGCGACGATGCGCGCGTCGAACGGCACCTCCGTGTCCCCGCCCACCGGCCGCACCACCCGCTCCTGCAGCGCGCGCAGCAGCTTCGGCTGGAGCGTGAGCGGCAACTCGCCCACCTCATCCAGGAACAGGGTGCCGCCGTGCGCCTGGATGAAGAGCCCCGCGCGCGCCGCCTTCGCGTCCGTGAAGGCGCCCTTGGCGTGGCCGAACAGCTCGCTCTCCAGCAGCGCCTCCGGCATGGCCGCGCAGTTGATGGCCACGAAGGCCCCCTGGGCCCTGCGTCCACGGGTGTGCACCGCCCGCGCGGCCACCTCCTTGCCCGTGCCGCTCTCGCCGGTAATGAGCACCGTCGAGTCCAGGTCCGCCACCCGGTCGATGAGCGCGTAGGCCTGCTGCATGGCGGGGCTCTCGCCCACCACCGCGCCGCTGTCCTGCTGCCGTCGCCCCAGCTCCTGCCGCAGCCGGCGCACCTCGTCTCGCAGGGCGCGGTGCTGCACCGCGCGCTCCAGCACCAGCACCAGCGCGTCGATGTCGATGGGCTTGGTGACGAAGTCGTACGCCCCCGCGCGGATGGCGGCCACCGCCGTCTCCATGCTGCCGAACGCCGTCATCACCACGACGGGGATGTCCGGCCGGTTGAGGACGATTCGCTCGCACAGGGCCAGCCCGTCCATGCCCGGCATGCGCAGGTCCGTGAGGACCACGTCGAAGTCCTCGCCGGCGAGCTTCGCCAGCGCCTCGTCGGCGGCCCCCATGGCCACGGGCGTGTAGCCCCGGCGGGTCAACCCCTTCTCCAACATGGCGCGCATCTCGCGCTCGTCCTCGACCATCAGGACGCGGCCTGGCATGTGTCCCCTCCGCTCGGCAGATAGATGGAGAAGCAGCTACCGCGTCCCAGCTCGCTTCGCACGGCAATCCAGCCGCCATGGTCCCTCACCAGACCATAGGACACGGACAGCCCCAGCCCCGTGCCCTCGCCCACATCCTTCGTGGTGAAGAACGGCTCGAACACGTGCGCCAGCACGTCCGGGGCAATCCCAGAGCCCTCGTCCTCCACGTCCACGCGCACGTAGCTCCCCTCGGGGCCGCCCACGTCCTGGGGCGGCGTGGTCCGGGAGTGGGCCGCGTGCACGCGCACCGTCCCCGGCTGGTTCATGGCCTGCAACGCGTTCATCACCAGGTTGGTCAACACCTGCTGCACCTGGCCTCCATCCGCCTCCACCGTGACGCCGGGGGGGATGTCCTCCACCAGGGTGATGCTCTTCTTGGCGGCCATGGGCTTGAGCAGGGACAGCGAGCGCGAGACGAGCTCCCGCACGTCCTCCGGGGCCCGGTGGGGCGCGCGGCGCCGCGCGAAGTCGAGCAGTTGCCGGATGATGCGCGTCATGTGCTGCGCCTGCTGGCTGATGATGCGGGCGCTCTCGCCCACCTCCTCGCCCTCCGCCTCGCCCGACGAAATCATCTTCGCGCGGCCCATCACCACGTTGAGCGGCGTGCCCAGCTCGTGCGCCACGCCCGACGCCAGCTTGCCCACCGTGGTGAGCCGGTCCGCGTGCCGCAGGTGCTCCACCGCGGACAGGCGCGCGGCCGTCTCCGCGGACAGCCGCGAGCGCGTCTCCTCCAACTGCTCGCCCATGCGGTTCATCGCGTTGGCCAGCGTCGTCAGCTCGTCCCCCCGCCGCTGCGGTGGCAGCCGCACGCGCGCGGACAAATCCCCATGGCCGAAGCGCTCCGCCAGCTGGACCAACTGGTCCACCGGCTCACCGACGAGCCTGCGGCCCATGGCCATGGCGACGATGAGGAACGCGAAGGTGATGGTGCCCGTGGCGACGATGGTGCCCACCACCGTGACGAAGACGTGCTGGCGCTCCTCGCCCAGCGACTCGGTGATTTCGATGGCGCCGAAGCGCGGGCCAATCTTCACCGGCGTGTACGAGTGCAAGAGGCCCGGCGCCGGGTCCGGGTCCACCATGGAGCCGTCCCTGCCCTGGCGCAGCGTGGCCATCAGCCGGGGCGGGAAGCCCGCGAGGGACGGCGTCCCGGGACCGCCATCCAGCCAGACCCAGCGCAGGTGGACCTGCTCCTGGTAGTTGTTGGACTGGTTGAGGAGATTGAGCGCCTCGCGCTCACCCGCAAGCTGCCACGCCTTGCCGATGGTGCCCGCGAGCGTGTGGCCGAGCAGCCGATGGTCATGCTGCATGTCCAGCGCCGAGCGCTCCAGCTCGCGGCGGACCTGGATGACCTGCAGCGCGGCGATGACGGCCACGGCGAGCAGGACGAGGGCGAGGGTGAACTTGCGTGCGAGTCTCACGGTGGGTCGAGGCTATTCCGGTCCATGCACGTGGGAGGGGTCGAGAATGCATGGACCGGAAGGAAGTACTCAGAAACTACCGCGACTGCCGTGAGAAGGCGTCAGGACGTCGCGTCGGGCTCCTCGGCGGGCGAGCAATCGCCCGAAGCTCGGCGTGGGTGCACGAGGACCGACGTGCGCTGCGTGACGCCTCCTCCGGTTTCCGCCCCGCGATGTGGCCGGGGCACGCGGAAGCTCTAGAGCATCCTTTGTGCCAGCGCCTGGCTCGGGGCGGCTCCCTCGGAGGAGGGCCCCGGACGGGGTGGAATGTCCCGCCGGGGCCGGGGCACATTGCCCCATCGGGGCGAAGTGCCCCCGAGGTGCCCCGGAATCAGGGCAGGGCCACCACGTCGCTGACCAGCGAGAAGCCGCTGGCGGGGCAGGCGGCGATGGCGGGCTCGGAGGTGTCCTTCAGGCCCCGACGCTCGACCAGGGTGTTGCCCACGATTTCGTGGACGAAGACGCGGCCGCCGTTGGTGTCGCCGGTGTAGATGCGCGGGCCCACCACGGCGAACCGGCCGGCGGCGGGGATGGGGCAGGAGCCGATGCCCGGCGAGCAGGCGATGGGCTCCGAGGCCACCACGGTGTCCTGCGCGTCCAGCATCACCAGGCCCGTGCGCTCCACGGACACCAGCTTGAACTCGGCGTCATAGGTGGACTTGCCGCCGCAGCTCACCACCAGGTGCTCGCCCACGGAGGCCACCGCGTTGGGGTTGAGGCAGTCGTCGCCCAGGCCGACGAGGCTCACCGCGCCCGTCGCCGGCTCGATGCGCGCGAGCAGGCCCGGGCCGCCGGGGGCGTAGGTGGCGGGGTTGAGGTTGTTGAGGGCCACGTACACCTTGCCGCGGTGCTCGGTGATGCCCGCGGGCGTCGACAGCGTGGTGTTGTCCGGGAAGGGACGCAGCGCGGCGCCCGTGGGCAGGTCGATGGTGCTCGTCACGCGCGGCTCGGACGGGGACGCCAGCGAGACGCGCGCCACGCGGCCTCCGGCGCTCGGGTCGCCCACGAGGTTGCCGTAGAGGGTGACCCACAGCTCGTTGCCCACGCGCGCCATGCCGAAGGGGTTGGTGTTGGCGCCGAAGCTCACGCTGGCCACGTTCTGGAGCGAGATGCCCTCGGGGTGGCGCTTGCCGGGCGGGAGCGGCTCGGTGCTCCGCAGCACCTGGAGCGTGTTGTCGGTGGAGTTGAGGATGTAGATGAACGGCCCCTCGACGAGGACCTGGTTGGGCGCGCGGCCCGTGTCGTGGCGCGGAGGCAGCACGCCGTAGTCGTCCAGCCGCGCCTGGATGAGCTTGCGCGTGGAGTCGAGCACCAGCAGCACGTCGCTCATCCGCGCGGCGCTCTGCGGCGACGACGCCACGAGCGTGCCGGGGCCCTTGAGGTCCACGCCGGACTGGATGCCCACCACCTGGCCGGTGTTGAAGCACGTGGCCACGATGTCGTACGTGCACACGCCGCCCCGGCACGTCCGCGCGTCGCCGCAGACGTTGCCGCAGGCGCCGCAGTTCAGGTTGCTCGAGTCCCCGTCCACGCACGCGTTGCCGCAGCGGAGCAGGCCCGCGGTGCAGTTCAGTTGACACGTGCCCTGCTCGCACACCTCGCTGCTGTCGCACGTCGTGCCGCAGGCGCCGCAGTGCTGGGGCGAGGACCGGGTGTCGACGCAGGCGCCGTCACAGGCCGTGGTCCCCGTCAGACAGCGACACGCGCCCTCGGCGCACAGCTGGCCTTCGCCACAGGCGTTGCCGCAGGCGCCACAGTTCGCGGACTCGCTGGTGAGGTCCGCGCAGGTGTCGCCGCAGCGGGAGAGGCCCTCGCTGCAGACGACGCCCTCGTCGGGACAGCCGGTGAGCAGCAGGCAGGAGAGCAGGGAGCAGAGGAGCGCCAGGTGGCGTCCTGGAGGAGGCGAGGGCTTCATGGGGTGTCCGCCTTTTTGGCAGTGGAGGGGGAGGGTGGGACGTCGAGCGCCAGGGCCACGGAGGCGAGCACCGCGCGGCCCGGCAGGGGATAGCCGTCGAAGTCGTCGACGTGGACGTCGAGCACGTTCTTGAGGTCGACGGAGAAGGTGAAGGCGGGGCGCTGGCCCACCGTGGTGGACAGGCCCGCGTGCAGGAGCGTGCGGCCCGGGAGCACCAGCTCGCCGGTGCGGTTGCGAAGCTGTGAGGACTGGGCGCGCACTTCCACGCGGCCCGTGAGCCACGATGGGCCCGCCGTCACTCGCGCGGCGAGGGTGTGGCGCGGCCGGAGCGGGATGTCCTTCAGGTAGTAGCGCGGGTCGTCCCGGAGGTTGCGGGAGACGAGGAACGTGTACGCCAGCGAGCCGGACAGGAAGGAGAAGGGGCGCGCCTCCGCGTCCACCTCCAGGCCGGCGACGCGCGCGGAGGCGAAGTTGCTCGGCTTCGCGGCGAACGGCGGATACGCCTCGTAGGTGATGAGGTCCTCGTAGCTCGCGAAGAAACCTCCCACCGACACGAGCGAGCGCTCCGTGCGGTGCGCCAGCGCCACGTCCGCGGACACGGCGCGCTCGGGGCGCAGGTCCGGGTTGGGCAGCAGCGTGCCCTGGCGCACGTACAGCTCCACCAGCGAGGGGGCCCGGTGCGCCTGTCCCACGTTGGCGCGCAGCTCCAGGCGCGCGGGCAGCGTCACGCGTGCGCCCAGCTTGGGGGACAGCAGCGTGAACGCGCCCACGCGCTCCACGCGCAGCGAGGGCGTCACGTGGAGCCGGCCGTCGAGCAGCGCCAGGTCGTCCATGACGCGGACGCTGGCGCGCAGCCAGGACGTGCGTCCGTCCGAAGTCACGGGCGCGCCATCGGTGGCCACGCCTTCCCCGCCGAGGCTCGCCAGCGCGGAGGCGACGTTCCAGCTTCCCAGCGGCAGGCTGCCCTCGGCCTCCACGCCGCCCGTGCGCAGGGTCTGCACGCCCTGCTGTGGCAGCGGACCGCCCGACAGCTCCAGCCGCTCCTGGCGATAGTGCGCGCGAGCGGACACGTGGACGTGGTGGCCCAGGTCGCCCAGCACGCGCAGGCTCAGGATGCCGCGACGGTTGGACTGACGCGCGTCCGCGAGCGGGTTCTGCGCCGTGCCAGCGAGCCCTCGTCCTTCCAGGGTCCCTTCGCCCATCGCGTCCAGCACCACGCCCTGGGAGAGGCGGCGGCGCAGCCGCACGAGCGCCCCGGCGCCCCGCGCGTCGTTGTTCTCGCGACGTCGCAGCTCGGGCGCGTCACCCGGCAGCGTGGGCGTGGCATCGAACGGATAGGCGAAGCGCCCGGACGACGTGCCGCCGTGGAGCAGCAGGAGCAGCTCGCTGTCCAGCACGGGCCCGGTGAGCGACAGCCACCCGGTGGTGGTGTTCCAGCTCCCGTGGCTCAGCTCGCCGGCGAGGCTCAACGTGTCACCGGGGGCGCGGGTGATGATGTTCACCACGCCGCCGAGCGCGCCGCTGCCGTGGCTGGAGCCGGCGCTCCCGCGCATCACCTCCAGCTCACGGGCGAGCGCGAGCGGAACGCGCGACAGGTCCATGCTCCCGCCCGCGCTGTTGAGGGGGATGCCGTCGAGCAGCACCAGCGTCCCGTTCGACGAGGCGCCGCGCACCACCAGGCTCTTGCCCTGGCCGTACCCGCCCGAGTCCTGGATGGAGACGCCGGGCGCGGTGGACAGCACCTCCGCGGTGTCGCGCGCGGTGCCGCCGCGCTCCTCCACGGAGATGACGGTGACGACGCTGCTCGGGTCGCGACGAGCGGCGCGGTCCATCGGCTCCGGGTCGGGCACCTCGCCCACCACGTCGATGACCTCGGACATGGGCGGAGTGCCGGCGTCCTCGGTGGACTGGGCCCGCACGGGGGCGCACGCCAGCAGCACCAGGCCCAGCAGTCCCCTGGCGAGCGTCGTCCTCACACTCCCGGACCGAACTGGAGGACGCGGGCGCGCCGCAGCGTGCCGAGCATCCGCGTCAGCTTCTGCTCATCAATGCTCGAGTCCTCGCGAGACACCCGCTCCAGGAGCTTCCAGCCGGTCATCCCGCGCTCCACCTGGTCCACGAGCCTCGACAGCTCGCTCGACACGAGCTGCACGGCCGCGCCCCACGGCGTCCGCACCTTGAACGCGCCACCTTGTTGCCCGCTGCCCAGCATCCGGCGCGCATCCTCCAGGTTGCGTCCCGAGGCGTCCAGGCCAAAGCCCAGCGGCTCCTTCAAGAGGGGACGCAGGTCCAGCGTGTCCTCCGCGCTTTCCGAGGACAGGGGCGCGATTCGCTCTCCGAGGACGAGCACCTCCAGGTCCAGCAGTGAATGCAGCGCCTCGTGCTTGGACACGAAGCGGTCCAGCAGCACGCAGCCCTCCAGCCCCGTGGACAGCAGGCCCCACAGCGCGTCCTCGGGCGTCTCGACGATGGGCTCCCCGGCGATGTTGAACGAGGTGTTGAGCAGGATGGGGACGCCGGTGCGTTCATCGAACGCGGTGAGCAGCGCGTGCAGCAGGGGCGTGTGCTCCCTCGTCACCGTCTGCACCCGGCCGGTGCCGTTGACGTGGGCGACGGCGGGGACGCGCTCGCGCTGCTCCTCACGGAAGCGCCACACGCGGAGCATGAAGGGGCTGTCCGTGGAGGCCGTGTCGACGTCGAACCACTCGCGCACCTTCTCCGCGAGGATGACGGGGGCGAAGGGACGGAAGCCCTCGCGGAACTTCACCCGCGCGTTGAGGGTGTCCTTCATGTCGCGAGGCCGCGGGTCGCAGAGGATGCTCCGCTGGCCCAGGGAGCGTGGACCCAGCTCGGAGCCGCCCTGGAACCAGCCGAGCATCTTCCCCTCGGCGAGCAGGTCGGCCACCTCGGGGACGAGTCGCGGCAATCTCCGCGACACCACCATGGGCACGGTGCGCAGCGCGGTGTCGCAGTCCTCGGCGGAGTACGTCCTGCCCGTGCTGTCATGACCCAGTCGCCGCGTGGAGCGCCGCCCCGTGAGCTGCCACAGCCCGTGGTACGCCGCGCCGATGGCGGTGCCGCTGTCCTCCGCGGCGGGCATCACGTAGAGGTCCTTGAAGCCGCTCTCGGTGAAGAGCCGCTCGTTCGCCACGCTGTTGAGCGCGACGCCCCCGGCGTAGCAGAGCGCGTCGCAGGACGTGCTCGCGCGCAGTCGACGCACCAGCCGCAAGAGCCCGTCCTCCAGCGCCGCCTGCGCCGAGGCCGCGAGGTTGCGATACTCCTCCTGCCGCGCGGGCCAGCGCTCGTCATGCGCGAAGCGACGAGGCACGGTGTCGTGGAACACGAAGCGCCCGTCGACGACGTCGAAGAAGTCCGACACAGGCGTGTCCGCCACGCCGTGAGGGGCCAGGCCCATGACCTTGCCCGGCCCCTCCAGGACATCCGAGAAGAGCTGTCGCCCGATGGCCGAGTACAGCCCGCCCAGGCTGCCGAAGCGCGGCATGCCCCGGAAGCGCTCCAGGTCCACGGAGGACGTCACCTCCAGGAACGTGCCCAGGTGCTTCTCCACCGGCACGAAGCCCTCGCGCGACGCGTGGTAGACGGACAGCGTCTCTTCACCGACTCGCTCGGTGACGACCGCCGCCAGCTCCTCGGGGGACAGGTCCTGGACGTTGGAGCCGAACCCGTCCACGACGAGCACCAGCGCCTCGTCGAAGCCCGACGTCGCGAACGCGCCCGCCGCGTGGCCCAGGTGGTGCGAGAGGTAGCGCACCGGGACACCCGGAGCGAGGTCCGGGTTGGCGCGCACGTCGTACAGCGGCCCGCGCGGCCCCATCAGCGAGCAGCACGAGACGAGGCTGAGCTCGTCCGCGCGGAGGCCCGCCGTCTCCAGGCAGTAGCGCACCGCGAAGGACACGGCCCCGCCAGGGAGCCACGCCCGCTTGCGGCGGATGAGTCGCTCCTCCTGCACGGCGACGACCAGCTCGTCACCACGCAGGAGGCACGCGGCGCCGTTGTGATTCGACGCGCCGATGCCCAGCACCCACGGAGCGCTGTCCCGGGACATCGCCGTGCTCAGTGGACCAGCGACGGCGCTTGAGGCGGCGCGGCCTTGGGCGCCTGCTGGCGTTGCGCGGGCGTGGGCGGCGCGACGTTGAAGAGGTTGACGAGCACGCCCACGGCGGCGAGCTGCGAGGTGGCCGGGTTGTAGTCGATGGCCTCACCGATGGGGAAATCCACCGAGCTGACGGCCTGGACCTGGAGCTGTCCGTCCGGCGTGACGAGCACCGTCCACAGCAGGCCCTCCTGCGTGGTGGCGAAGACGTGGGGCTGCCCGCCCACGCTGGCCATCGCGGCGCGGAACGCGAAGGACTGCGGCAGGGACAGGTTCTGCTTCAGGTCCACCGAGCCCTGCGACTGGAGCTCCGCGGGGCGCACGCGGAACAGCCACGTGTTCTTGTCCGACGGGCCCACCGAGCAGGCCACGGCCACCAGGTGGTCATCCAGGATGGCGAGGCCGTTGATGCCGCGCTGGGCCGCCGGGTTGTAGCGCTTGCGCGCCAGCACGTTGCCCTGGGGGAGCTGGAGCATCACCAGGTCTCCGTCCTCGGAGCCGGTGATGACCACGCCGTCGCGCCACGAGACGATGTCCCGCACGTTCCACAGCTGGAACGGGCTGGGGATGGGGTCGGGCGAGCGCACGTCGATTTTCTTCAGCACCGCCAGCTGCCGGCCGTTGCGCGTGACGCTCCAGATGAGGACGAAGCCATTCTCGTGGCCGGTGACGAGGTACTCCCGGTTCCCATGGGTGACGAAGACGGCGCTGTTGGCCGTGCCCACGTCCGTGTCGTAGGCGAAGTTCTGGTAGCGGAACGCGCGCGGCAGCCGGTCCAGCAGCGCGGGCTCGGCGTCCTCCGCGACGGAGAGGTCCCGCTCGCGCCACAAGGTGATGGTGGTGCTGTCGTTGGATGTCACGAACGTCCGCTCATCCCGCACGGCCATCATCTCCACGCCCCGGTTGGCGGGCGTGCGCAGCACGTCCGTGAGCATGGGACCCCACTCGGTGGGTCCAGGCGGGCGGAAGAGCGTCATCGAGCCATCCAGCCGTCCCACGATGAACCGCCCCGCGTCCAACCACTGCAATTGCTGGGTGTAGGGGTACGTCGTGCCAACGGGCGTGAGGACCTGCTGGGTGAGTGTCTTCGGGGTGGTGTCGAGCTGGTCCTGTGCGAGCGCGCTGTGCTGGCAAGCCATGGCCAAGAGCAGCACCACGCGCGGAAGGACACGAGCGAATCCATCGAGCTTCACGTTGAGCCTCCTCCTTACATTCGCCTGTCGTCGGGAATCCCCGAGCGCCCCCTTTGGCGGGATGAAGAATCAGTCGATGGATGTCATGTGCTCGGCCAGGGCGGCAGCGAGCCGATTATAGCTGTCCTCCCGACGGGTGTCGTGGTTGCACAGGGGCGCTGTCAGGACTGGCAATCCCTTGCGCTGGCGCAGCGTGTCGACGAAGGCGCGGCTCAGACGAGGGTTCTTGAACAGGTCATGGATGAAGGTGCCGAAGATGGGCAGTCGCTCGTGCACCGCGCCATCGAAGCCGCCGGGGTGGGCATACATCGGCCGCGCGCTGTCGTACCGGATGAGCCCGGAATGAATCTCATACCCGGACACCTCGCCCGCATCCCGCAAGGGATTGTCCTTCGTCGGGGTGTAGTGGCGGTTGAAGACCGTCTTGCCCGGCAGGAACTCCACGTCGATGTCCAGCAGGCCCAGGCCGGTGGTGCTGCCGTGCTCGGACTCGCGGCGGTGCTCGTCGAGCAGGTGGCGCCCCAGCATCTGGAAGCCGCCGCAGATGCCGACGATGGGCGTGGTGGCGCTCAGCTCCTGGAGCACGCGCTCGAAGCCGATGCGCCGCAGGTGGACCAGGTCCCCCACCGTGTTCTTGGTGCCGGGCAGGATGATGGCGTCGGGCGCACCCAGCTGGTCCACGGAGCGCACGAAGCGCACGCGCACGTGGGGCTCCTCCTGGAGGTAGTCGAAGTCGGTGCTGTTGGAGATGTGGGGCAGGTAGAGGACGGCGATGTCGACCTCGGGTGTGCCGTGCATGCGGGGCTGGACGCGGTCCTCTTCTTCCAGCGCGAGGGACAGGTAGGGCAGCACCCCGACGACGGGCTTCTTCGCGTGCTGCTCGATGAAGTCCACGGCGGGCTGGAGGACCTGCCGGTCTCCCCGGAACTTGTTGATGATGAAGCCGGAGATGCGCGCGACGTCCTCGGGGGCGACGAGCTCCAGGACGCGCAGCGTGCCGAGCAGCTCCGCCACCACGCCGCCCTTGTCGATGTCCGCGGCCACGAAGACGCGGGCGTCCAGGCGGTGGGCCACCTCCATGTTCACCACGTCGAACGGGCGCAGGTTGGGCTCCGCGCAGCTCCCCGCGCCCTCGGCGATGACCAGGTCGTAGTGGCGGTTCAGGTGGTCGATGGACTCCTGGATGGCGGCGAGCTTGAGCGCACGGTGCGTGTCGGCCAGGAAGTACTCGCGCGCGTCGACGTCCCGGTGGGGCCTGCCGTGGATGATGAGCTGGCTGACGCTGTCCGACTTGGGCTTGAGCAGCAGCGGGTTCATGTGGACGACGGGCCGCTGCCTCGCCGCGAAGGACTGCACCGCGGTGGCGCGGGCAATCTCCTCGTTCTCCTCGGTGACGAAGGAGTTGAGGGACATGTTCTGCGACTTGAACGGAGCCACGCGCAGGCCCCGGTTGGCGTACAGGCGGCACAGCCCGGCCACCAGCGTGGTCTTCCCCACGTGGGAGCCCGTGCCCTGAATCATGAGGTGGGGGTGCTTCGACATGGCGGGCCTCCTCTGGCGGGTGCACTATAAGGCGCTCGTCACGCACTCCTCGGTGCGTGATTGTCCTCCCATGTCCCCTTCGCGCTCCTTTAGGCTCCTCGGTCTCGCGCTCCTGCTCCTCGCGGGCTGCCAGCGCTCCTCGCCCCCGGCCCAGCAGCCGGGCGCGCGGCGGCTCGTCTCGCTGTCCCCCGGAATCACGGAGACGCTCTACGCGCTGGGGGCGGGGCCGCAGGTGGTGGGGCGCTCGGACTATTCGTCCTGGCCCCCCGAGGCAGAGGGCGTGCCCAAGGTCGGCTCCACGCTGGCGCCCAACTACGAGGCCATCGCCCGACTCAAGCCCACGCTCATCCTGGATGAGCAGGTGAAGCAGGCTCCCGCGGGCTCGCTGGCCGCCGTCGCGCCGGTGAAGGTGCTGCCCTGGCTCACCGTGGACGACGTGGCGAACGGGGTCCGCGAGCTGGGGCGGCAGACGGGCCGCGAGGCGCAGGCGAATGAGCTGGCCGCGAAGGTGGAGAGCACGCTGAAGCGGGCACCCCCGAAGGACGCGCCCCGGGTGCTGCTGGTGATTGGCGACGCGGAGGCCGGGCTCTCCAGCATCTGGTACATCCGCAAGGGCTCGCTGCACGGCGCGGCGCTGGAGGCCGCGGGCGCGCGCAACGCCGTCGCGGAGGACCCCGGTGGGCCGCCGAACATCTCCGTCGAGCAGTTGATGACGTTGGACCCGGACATCATCCTCGTGCTGCTGGAGGGCCCCGTGCCGACGCCCGAGGAGGAGGCGCGGCAGCTGGCCGCGTGGAAGCAGCTGTCGGTGCTGCGCGCGGTGAAGGAGGGGCGCGTGAAGCTGGTGGCGGGGCCGGGCGTGCAGTCCACCGGTCCGCGCATCCTGGACCTGGTGGAGCGACTGAAGGTCGCGCTGCGCTTCGACGCGAAGACGCCATGACGTCCACGCTGGAGGTCTCCGGGGCGACGGTGCGCAAGGGGGAGCGGACGCTGCTGGCGGACGTGTCCCTGCGGCTCGGGGCTGGAGACTTCGTGGCGGTGGTGGGCCCCAATGGGGCGGGCAAGACGACGTTGATGCGCGTGGCGCTCGGGCTGGAGCGTCCGGACGCGGGGCGCGTCACGGTGGACGGGCGCGACGTGGCGGCGCTGTCGCCCCGGGAGCGCGCGGCCCATGTCGCGTGGCTGCCCCAGCGTGTGCAGGTCTCCGAGCCCATCACCGCGCTGGAGCACGTGGCCGCGGCGCGCTATCGCTTCCGGGAGTCGCATCGCCGCTCGGAGGAGCAGGCGCGGGCGGCGCTGGAGCGGGTGCAGGCGGAGGGGCTCGCCTCGCGGCGAATCACGGAGCTGTCTGGAGGAGAGCAGCAGCGGGTCGCGGTGGCAGCGCTGCTGGCGCAGGAGTCGCCGCTGGTGATGCTGGACGAGCCGGCGAACTTCCTGGACCCCGCGCAGCAGTTGGAGCTGTACGCGCTCGTGGGGCGGCTGTGGCGCTCGGGGCTGGGGGTGCTGTGCATCACGCATGACATCAACGTGCTCGCCCACGCGGTGAGGCACGGGGGCGAGGGACGGATTCGGGTGCTGGGGTTGTCGCGTGGCCAGGTGGCCTTCGAGTCGCACTACGACGCGCCGGAGCTGGGCGAGCACCTGGGGCAGGTGTTCTCCGTGCGGATGCGTGGCGTGGAGGTCGAGGGCCGGAGAGTCTTCGTGGGCCTGCCGCTGGAGGGTGGCGAATGAAGGCCCGGCTGGTGGTGATGTTGCTGTTGTGCGGGCTGGTGGTCGTCGCCGCGCCGTTCATCGGGCCTCCGATGCCGCCGGACGCGCGGGACTTCATCCTCTGGCAGCTGCGCATCCCCCGGACGCTGATGGCGCTGCTGGTGGGCGGCACGCTGTCGCTGGTGGGGGCGGTGTATCAGTCGCTCTTCGCCAATCCGCTCGCCGCGCCGAGCACGGTGGGCACCACGGCTGGAGCCACGCTGGGCGCGCTGGTGGCCATCGTGCTGGGGGCCCGCTCGGCGCTGTGGGGCTTGCCGCTCATCACCGCGTCGGCCTTCGCCGGGGCGCTGGGTGTCAGCCTGTTGGTGGCCGCCATCGCCGCGGGGCGGGGCGTGCGGATGAACGATTTGGTGCTCGCGGGCATCGCCTTCTCGATGGCGGCGGGCGCCATCTCCACGGGCGTGCAGTTCTCGGCGGACTCGGCGGAGCTGCTGGCGGCCACGCGGTGGACGATGGGGCACCTGCCGCAGGTGGGCTACCAGGGAATCGTCGCGCTCGTGCCCATCGCGGCCGTGTCGGTGGTGGGGCTGTTGTCGCTGACGCGGGCGCTGGAGGTGTTCATCTCCGGCGAGGAGCATGCCGAGTCGCAGGGCGTCAACGTGCGTGTGGTGCGCATGGCCTCGATTGGCCTGGGGGCGCTCGGCGTGGCGGGCTGTGTCGCGTGGTGTGGCCCCATCGCGTTCGTGGAGCTCATCGTCCCGCACATCGTCCGGCGCGTGCTGGGGGTGAGTCGGCGGGTACTGCTGCCGTGCTCGGTCATCGTGGGCGCGAGCTTCCTGGCGCTCTGTGACGCCGCCTCGCGAGTCATCCTGCCGGGGCGAGAGCCGCCCGTGGGGCTGGTGACGGCGGCGCTGGGCACACCGCTGCTCGTGTACCTGGTGGCGCGAAAGTCGCGCTGAGCCCAGAGTCAGAGCTGGCAAGGCAGGGTGACGGCGGCGCCAAGCACATCGCTGCTCATGTCCCTGGTGGCGCGTAAGCCGCGCCGAGCGCGGAGTCAAAGTTGGGGACGGCAGCGCCAGGCACGCCGCTGCGCGTGTCCCTGGTAGCTCGCAAGCCGCGTCGAGTGCGGAGTCAGAGCTGTCAGGGTGACGGTGGCGTCAGGCGCATCGCTGCTTGTGCCCTGGTGGCGCGCAAGTCGCGCCGGACCCGGTGTCAGAGCTGGCAGGGCAGGGTGGTGAGGCCACGGAACACGGCGGTGTCGCGCCGCTTCCACGCGCCGGGCACGAGCCGAAGCTGCGGTAGTTCGCGCGCCAGCGTCCCGAACGCGCTCTGTGCCTCGATGCGCCCGAGCGCCGCGCCGACGCATTGGTGGATGCCGTGGCCGAAGGCGAGGTGCTGGAGGTCCGTGCGCTGGATGTCCAGCGCATCGGGGTTCTCGAAGCGCCTGGGGTCCCGATTCGCCGCGCCGAGCAGCACCCACGCCCACTCACCCGCGCGGACGTGAGTCCCTCCCACGTCCACGTCCTCCTGTGCCATGCGCGAGACGAGCTGCAGGGGCGTGTCGAAGCGCAGCACCTCCTCCACCGCGCCCTTGGTTCGCGAGGGCTCGGCGCACAAGGCCTCCCACTGCGCGCGGTGCTCCATCAGCGCGAGCATCCCGTTGCCGATGAGGTTGACGGAGGTGTCGTAGCCGCCGAAGAGCAGCAGCATGCACGTGGGCAGCAGCTCCTCCTCGCTCAAGGCCTGTTCGTCTTCCTGCGCGGCCACCAGCAGCCCGAGGACATCCGTGCGTCGCGACTGTCGGCGCCGGGTGACGGCGGCCTGGAGCGCCTGGTGCACCTCTCGCGTCGCGGCGCTCGCGGCCTCGCGAACCCCCAGCGGAGCGGAGGCATCCGCGCACCGGGCGAGGCACAGCGCCCAGTGCTGATAGAGCCCCTCATCCAGATCATCCGCGCCCACCAGCTGGCGCAGCGTGCTGCGGGCCAGGGGCATGGCGAACTCGGAGATGACATCCATTCCCCCACGCTGACGCGCCTGGAAGACCAGGGACTCCGCCAGGGCCTGGATGTGGATGGCCAGCTCCTTCATGCGAGGGCCCAGGGCCCGCTTCGTCACCGCGCGCAGGCGCGTGTGGTCCGGCGGGTCCATCAGCAGGAACCACTGGTTGTGCATGGCAGACAGCGCCGCGAGCGCCTCCGGTGGAGGCGGGTAGTCCTGGGGACGGCGCTTCCTCGCGCTGGCGATGTTCCGACTGAAGCGGGGATTGGCGAGCACCTCCAGGCAGTCCGCGTGCCGCGAGAACAGCCACAGCTGGGACTCGGCGCTCCAGCACGCGGGCTGCTCGAGGAGCCGCGCGTAGACGGCGTAGGGGTTGTCGAGCGCCTGCGCGGAGAAGGGGTCGGGCGTCTTGCCGAGGGCGCGGATGACGGGACGTCCGCTGGCCTCGCCTGGCGGTTGGGTCTCCATGCGCGTGACGCCCCCTTGTGCACGACGGAACTTCAATCCCAGACAAGCCACCAAAGGCTACGCCTCGCGCGGAAACACCGTCAAGCCGAGGCGTGGTGCGTCACGGCTCCGCGTTCATCAACTTCACCACGGGCTCATCGCCATAGAAGTCGATGACATTCACCGCCGCGTGCACCTGGTCCAGTCGGAACAGGTGCTCATCCGACATCCCGAGCGCCTCGCAGAGCAGGGTGCGATTGACGCCGCCGTGGGACACCAGCGCGAAGCACTGGCCGGGATGACGTGCCCGCAGCGCCCGACCTCCTGCGCGCACGCGCTCGCGCATCTCGGAGAACGTCTCTCCCTCGGGGAAGCGCACCTGTGCGGGGTGTGTCATCCACTCCGCGTACACCGCGGGGAAGCGGCGCTCGGCCTCCTCGTAGGTGAGCCCCTCGAAGAGCCCGAAGTCGATCTCCCGGAAGGCCTCCTCCACTCGAAGCTCCAGCCCCCGGCCCTCCGTGAGCCGCTTCGCCGTGTCGAGCGCGCGGAGCCGGGGACTCGAATACAGGCCGTGCAGCTCCACCCGCGCGAGCAGCCGCGCCGCGCGCTCGGCCTGGACGTGTCCCTCGGGCGCGAGGCCCACGTCGAGCCTCCCGTAGCAGCGGCCCTTCATCTCCTCGGAGGGCTTGCCGTGCCTCACCAGAACCATGCGCGTCACGCCGCTCGGCAGTCGCCAGTCCACGCGTCCGTTTCCTTTCGTCGAGAGCGCGTCAGCCGAGCGCCAGCGCGAGCACGAGCACCACCGCCTCGCACACCTCGGTGTTGGCGCCCATCGTATCGCCCGTGATTCCGTCAATCTTCTTCCGGCACCACAGGGCCTGGAGCATCGACACCAAGGCCACGGCCCCCATGATGACACCCCCCTTCCAGCCCATGAGCCCCACGGCGATGCCGAGCCCGAGCACCGTGGCCCCCGCCACCTCGACGCGCCCGACATAATCCGTGATGGCCATGCCGATGCCGCCGGAGCGGCGCGCATAGGGGAACAGCCACCCCTGGGGCACCGAGCCCCACCGGCCCAGGCTCAGTGCCACCACCAGTGCCACGTCCGCCTGTCCCCGCTCGAGCAGGGCCGCCAGCGCGCTCGACTTCAGCCCCACGTTCAACAGCAGGGCCGTGCCGCCATACGCGCCGATGACGTGGTCGCGCATGATGCGCAGCACGTCCTCCTTCGTGCGCCCGCCGCCGAAGCCGTCCGCCATGTCCGCCAGCCCGTCCAGGTGCAGCGCGCCGGTGAGCAGCGCGTAGACGATGAGCAGGATGAACGCCGTCACCGTGGCGGGCAGCAGGGGGAAGAGCGCGTGGCTCACGCCCACCAGGATGGCCGCGAGCAGCGCGCCGACGAGCGGGAAGCACAGCGTGGCGCGGCCCACGTCGCCAGCGTCGAACGTGGCCGCCCCGGGGACGGGGATGCGACTGAGGAACGCGATGCCGGCGAAGAGTCGCTTCATGGGAGCCCAGGTATGGCGCGACTCCCGCCGGGTTTCCAGCCGGGGACACGCGCTTCAGCGCTGCGTCTTCTCCGCGACGCCGGCCGAGGCGAAGGTCGCCATCTCGTGCAGCACGTGCAGGCTGCTGTCCACCAGCCCCATCGCGAGCACCGCGCCGGTGCCCTCGCCCAGCCTCAGCCCCAAATCCAACAGGGGCCGCAGCCGCAGCGCCTCCAGCACCCGACGGTGGCCCGCCTCGCGCGACATGTGGCTGGCCATGAGGAAGGGCATCACCCGGGGACACAGGCGCGCCGCCACCAGCCCGGCGACCGAGGAGATGAAGCCATCCAGCATCACCGGAACGCGCTTGGACGCCGCGCCGAGCGCCGCGCCCGCGAGCCCCGCGATTTCGAACCCGCCCACCTTGGCGAGCACGTCCAGCGGGTCCGCCGCGTCCGGCTGGTTCACCACCAACGCCCGCCGCACCACGTCCACCTTGCGCGTCAGGCCCGCGTCATCCACGCCCGTGCCGCGCCCGGTGGCCATGTCCGGCGACACACCCGCGAGCACACACGTCAGCGCCGACGACGCGGTGGTGTTGCCGATGCCCATGTCACCCAGGCCGAGCAGCGTCACGCCCGACTCCGCCAGCTCGATGGCCAGCAGCGCGCCCACGCTCAGCGCCTCCTCGGCCGTCTTGCGCGACATCGCCGGCCCCTTCGCCAGGTTCCCCGTGCCGGGGCCCATGCGGTGGTGGCGCACGCCCGTGAGCCCCTCCACGGGCACCCGCACGCCCATGTCGACGACCTCCACGCGCACGTCGTGCTGCCGTGACAGCACGTTGATGGCCGCGCCGCCCCGGGAGAAGTTGGCGACCATCTGCGCGGTGACCTCGGCGGGATAGGCGCTCACGCCCTCCTCCGTCACGCCATGGTCCGCGGCCATCACCACCATGCCCTTGCGAGGCATCGCCGGAGCGGGCTCTCCCCGCAGCGCGGCCCACTGACACGCCAGCTCCTCCAGGCGGCCGAGGCTGCCCTGGGGTTTGGTCTTCATGTCCAACAGGCCCTGGCACTGCCTGCCGGCCTCGACGTCAGGTTCGGGAATCCTGCCGAGCACGTCACGGTATGCGGGCATCGGGCCCCCTTCGCGGGAAGGGCTTCAAGCTAGGCGCTGCGCGTCCGGGGACACAACCCCGCACCGCGCCCGCGGGTCCCCGTGCTCGAGATATGTCACGGCCCCTACAGCGCGGTTGTCTCGTGGGACAGGTGAGGGCCTTCAGCCGTTGGGCTTCGCGGCGGGCTCCTCGCCCTTGAAGCGCTTGCGCAGCGTCTGCGTGACGACCGCGTCCCAGCGCGCGGAGAACACCTCGACGAACGTTCGACGCCCGGGCCCCAGCGCGCACGCGAGGACGGCCAGCGTGGTGAAGAGCCCGATGACCGAGTTCTGCCACGACGACAGGTCCCACTGCCCCTGCCAGAACCACTCCCGCATGCTCGTGGGCCAGTAGTAGTGGATGGGCCAGCCGGGCCCGCTCCCCGCCAGGTCACAGACGAGGTGCAGGTGGAACGCCACCATCGCGAGCACTGCCACCCGGGCCCGCTGTCTCGCCAGCGCCACGCACACCGCAGTGGTGACGAGCGCGCCCACGTAGCCGTGGAAGAGCACGTGGTGGTAGCGCGCGTACCACTCCTCGCCGCCCAGCAGCGTCAGCCCATCCAGGTCCGGCGCCAGCCCCGCGCACGTGACGAGGATGCGGTCCCTCCGCTCACGCAGCCCCTGGGCCGTGAGCCACGCCAGCTCCGCATGGACGATGGGGTTCATGTCCCCACGAGCTTACGGCGCTGAGGGCCCGCGCTCACAAGGGCAGGGGCGCCACGCGCGGCGTTCCCAGGAGCGCCAGCGTCCGCGCCGCCACGTCCACCAGCGTGGCCGAGCAGGGCTGGCAGCCGCCTCCGCAGCAGCTCGGCCACTCGCCCTCCGGCTCGCGCAGCAGGGGGTACACGCAGCTGCGCAGATAATCCGGCAGACCGGCCTCGTCGCTCGCCTGCCGCAGCGCCGCCTGCACGGTGGGGTCTTTCACATCCAGCACCTCCCCGTCATAACAGCGCGTCCGTTTCCTCCCAGCGCCTCCACTATTTCGTTGCGCGCGGTAGTTAGGAGCCTTACGACTCAAGGGCGGCGGGGTCTTCGCCGCGCCTCACCATGAGCGTCACGCCTCCCATCACCCGCTTCGAGCGGCTGCAGCGACTATCGCAGCGCTTCCCTCAACTGGACGCGAGCGCCATCGAGACCTGCGTCCTCTTGCTGCGCATGTCCAACGAGCTGTCGAGCGCCTACGAGGCCAACCTCGCGCGCCACGGCCTGTCCACGGGCCGCTTCACCGTGCTGGCCCGCCTGCTCTCCTACAGCGAGAGCGAGGAGGGCCAGGGCCTCACCCCGGCCGAGCTGGCGGAGAGCTCCTGTGTGAGCCGGGCCACGATGACGGGGCTGCTCGACACGCTGGAGAAGGACGGCCTCATCTCCCGCGCCGACCATCCCGATGACCGGCGCATGTACACCGTGCACCTCACGCCGAAGGCGAGAGCGCTCCTGGAGGAGTTGCTGCCCGTGCACTTCCGCCGCGTCGCCGCGCTGATGTCCACGCTGAGCGAGCCGGAGCGCGCCACCCTGCGCGAGCTGTTGACCAAGGTCTCCTCCGGACTGCCTGCCTTCCGAGAGCCCTGAGCTTCCCCTCGAACCCTCGATTCCCCTCGGGCGCGGCCCGACGGACGTCTTGTCACGGCCACATGGTTAGGCCCCTTATCATCGACCCGTTGAACCTTCGAGAATACCCATGAGCACTGCATCACCCTCCCTGGATGCCCCGGACACCGACGTACCGAAGAAGAGCCCCGCGCTCGTGAAGGAGCCGGCGGCGCCGCGCTCCAGGGCGAAGCGGGTGTTGCCCGCGCTGTTGGGGATTGCGCTGTTGGGCGGCGCCGCGCGCTGGGTGCTGACCCGGGGCGAGGAGTCCACCGATGACGCGCAGGTGGAGGGGCGCATCGCCAACGTGTCGCCGCGAATCGCGGGGCAGGTGGCCCGGGTGCTGGTGACGGACAACCAGCAGGTGAAGGCCGGCGACGTGCTGGTGGAGCTGGACGCCACGGACCTGGAGGCGAAGCTGGAGGTGGCGCGCGCGGACGTGTCGAGCGCGGAGGCGCAGTCGGCGAACGCGCAGGCGCAGCTGGCGCTCACCGAGGTCAACGCGGGGGCCAACCTGCGTCAGGCGCGCGGCGGCGTGGTGCAGGCGAATAGCGGCATCAGCTCGTCCAAGGCGGCGCTGGACCAGGCGCGCGCGGACGTGGTGGCGGCGGAGGCGCGCTTCAAGCTGGCGGACACGGACCTGACGCGGGTGAAGACGCTGAAGGCGGAGGGCGCGGTGACGCAGGCGGACCTGGATGCGCGGCAGTCCACGCATGACCAGGCGAAGGCGGCGCTGGACGTGGCCAAGGCGCGGCTGACGTCCACGGAGGCGGGCGTGCAGGGCTCCTCCGGTGGCCTGGAGACGGCGCAGGGCAAGCTGGCCGCCGCGGAGACGGGGCCGGTGCAGGTGCAGGCCGCGCAGGCGGCGGTGAAGCTGGCGGACGCGAAGCTCAAGCAGGCCCAGGCCGCGTTGCACCTGGCGGAGCTGGCGGTGTCGTACACGAAGGTCCGCGCGCCGACGAATGGCGTGGTGAGCCGCCGCACGGTGGAGGTGGGCCACATGGTGGGCCCGGAGCGTCCGCTGATGGCGGTGGTGCCGCAGGATGACGTGTGGGTGGTGGCGAACTTCAAGGAGGACCAGGTCGGCGAGATGAAGGCGGGGCAGGCGGTGGACGTGGAGGTGGATGCCTTCAGCGGTCATCACTTCAAGGGCCATGTTGACAGCCTGGCGGGGGCCAGCGGGGCGCGCTTCGCGCTGCTGCCTCCGGACAACGCGTCCGGCAACTTCGTGAAGGTGGTGCAGCGCATCCCCGTGCTCATCCGCTTCGACGGTGACGCGAAGGACGTGGCCCTCAAGCCGGGCATGAGCGCCGTCGTCACGGTGAACACGAGGGGCGAGTAGTCGTGAAGGGCGACGTCATCACCGGCTCGAAGGCCGGTATCACCATCGCCGCGATGGCGGCGGCGTTGATGTCCGTGCTGGACATCTCGATTGTGAATGTCGCGCTCAGCGACATCCGCGCGAGCTTCGGCACGCCGATGGACCAGATTGCGTGGGTCTCCACCGGCTACATGATGGCGAACGTGGTGGTCATCCCGATGACGGGCTGGCTGCAGCGTCGGTTCGGGTTCCGGCGCTACTTCACCGCGTCCATCCTCATCTTCACGGCGGCCAGCCTGTTGTGTGGGCTCGCGTGGAACCTGCCGTCGCTCGTGGTCTTCCGAATCCTCCAGGGCGTGGGGGGCGGCGCCATCATCCCCACGTCGCAGGCCATCCTCTTCGCGCGCTATCCGCAGAAGGAGCACGGCATGGCCGGCGCGCTCTTCGGGCTGGGCGCGGTGACGGGGCCGCTCCTGGGCCCGACGGTGGGCGGGATGCTCATCGAGGTGGCGAGCTGGCACTGGATATTCCTCATCAACCTGCCGGTGGGCCTGTTCGCCGCGTACATGGCGTGGCGTCACATCGAGCAGAAGGACTTCGAGGTGTCCCACGAGCGGGTGGACCGCTGGGGCATCGGCCTGTTGGCGGTGGGCATGGCCGCGCTGCAGTTCGTGCTGGAGGAGGGCACGCGCGAGGACTGGTTCGACAGCATGAAGATCACCGTGCTCGCGGTGGTGGCGGGCGTGGCGCTCATCACGTTCATCGTGCACGAACTGGAGACCCCGCAGCCGGTGGTGGACCTGAGGGTGTTCGCGAACCGCTCGTACGCGGCGGCGACGGGGGTGAACTTCCTCATCGGCACGGCGCTGTTCGGCGGGTCGTTCCTGTTCAGCCTCTTCTGCGGAACGGTGATGCGCTACTCGGCGCTCGACATCGGGCTGGTGTTCTTGAAGGGCAGCTTCATCCAGGTGTTGTTGATGCCGCTCATCGGGAAGTTCGGTGGCAAGGTGGACGGGCGGATGCTGGTGGGGGTGGGCATCATCGGGATGTGCCTGTCCTTGTGGACGAACGGGCACTTGAGCAGCACGGCGGACGAGGCGGCGCTGATTGCGCCGGTGTTCATCCGGGCGTGCTCGATGGGGTTCATCTTCGTGCCGCTGTCGGTGATGGCGCTGAGCAACCTTCGTCCGGACCAGCGAGGCAACGCGGCGGGGCTGTTCAACCTGACGCGTGAATTGGGCGGGTCCATTGGCACGGCGTGGATGAGCAGCGCGCTCAACCGGCTGACGCAGGTGAACAACACGGCGCTGGCGTCGCATGTGGATGCGTACAGCCAAGTGACGCAGGAGCAGCTCGCCGCGATGCAGGCCACGGTGGCCTCGCGGGTGACGGACCCGCTGGCCGCGGCCTATGGGCTGTTCAGCCAGCGCATCAACCTGCAGGCGCTGGTGCGGGCCTTCAACGCCAACTTCACCGTGCTCACGGCCATCTTCGCGTGCTCACTGGTGCTGGTGTTCATGCTGCGCCGCGCCGACCCCAACGTAAAGGTCGAGGGCGCGCACTGAGGGCTGGGCGCTGGCTGGGTCGATGAAGCGGGTCCTCCCTCCTGGGGTGGACCCACTTTTTCGTGGGCGCCTTCCTGAAAAGACGAAGCGGGCCCGCCCTGCTGGAGGACGGACCCGCTGTGGACCTTCACGGTGTCGCGGTGGCTCAGCGACGCGCGCCGCGAGCACGCACCGTCGCCGGCTTGCGCCGACGGCTCAGCAGCGCCGCGAACGCGAGCAGGCCCGTGGCGGCGATGAACGGAGCCCCGCCCGTCGCCGTCGCACCGCAGCCCTGCGCCGCCTGCGGATTGTCCGTGCCGTCATCCGTGTCGATGACACCCACGCGCGGCGTGCCCGTGCCCGGCAGCGTGGGCACGTTGACGATGGGCGGCGTGGTGGGCGTCGGCGTGGGCTCGGGCGTCGGCTCCGGGGTGGGCGTGGGCTCGGGCGTCGGCTCCGGGGTGGGCTCCGGTGCGGGCGGAGGCGGCAGGACGTCCTCCAGCGCGGTGCTCATGGTGAAGCCATCGTGGTACACGCTCGCCTCGGGACGGATGCTGTCCTCGCGGTACAGCCCGAGCTTCAGGTAGTTCATCTCCTTGCCGAACTGCGTCGCCCCCATCGTCTTCGGCAGCACCAGCTTCCCGTTGTGCCACAGCTGCACGAAGCCGACCTTCGCGTTGGACGACCATTTCACCTGCAGGATGAAGTCGTGCCACTGGCCCTTGTTGAGGGGCCCCTTCCAGGGGATGTCACCGTCCGCGCCACCCACGCGCAGGTGCATCTGGTCCCCCTTCACGAAGAACTCCAGCGGCGGCGAGCCACAGCAGCCCTCCTGGTGCCACTGCGCGAAGACCTGCCACCCATCCGAGATGGGGTAGTTCGACGGGAACATCGTGCTCCACTTGTAGAAGTACGTGGAGCCCGCCTTCTCCTCGCTGATGTAGAGCAGCTCGTTGCGGTTGCCGCTGGCGCCGATGGGGTCATCGCCCTGACGCACCGTGGCCTTCAACGCATAGCGGCCCTCACGGACCACGTCCGACACCACCTGCAGGCGGCTGTTCGCGACGCTCTGCGAGCGCGTCCACTGCGAAATGTTTCCGGTCTCGAAGTCGCCCTTCCACACCACCTCCGCGGACGCGAGGGGGGGAACCAGCAACACCAGGGCGGCGAGTCGAAGGAATGCGGTCAAACGAGGTCCTTTCATTCCGGGTTGGCGCATTGGGACATCCGGCCGGCCGTGCTACTTCCCGCTCCCGCTCGCCCGCCAAGCCCCTGGGGTCCCTGCCCCCGGTCCGCTGCTCGGTGGGGCACGAGGAGTCGGGGCGCCCTCGGCCCCGCTCGTCGCTTGCCGTCCACCGCAATGATTCCCGGAGGATGAACCGACGCGCCGGAAGTGGGAGCGCGCGGCACCTTGGGCTCCCGCGCCGCTCGCCCGCTGTGCGGCCCGGGGACGCGGCGTCTTCTTCCGTGCCTGCGCCCACGCGGGAAATTCGCCCAAGAAATGCCGGCGCCCAAGGACCCGGTGGGATGTGCGTTCGTACAGAGGCGACAGGTCCGGTGTGGGCCTGGAGTCGTCGCCAGCCGGAGGGTTGGTGTAGAACCCGACCGGTGGGCGCCTGTCTGGGGGAGACAGCACCCGAGGGGGCAGCATGTGGAAGTCGAAGTCCGACAAGGCCCTGGTCCTGGCGTTGGCCGCGCCCGTGCTTGTCGTCACCGCGCTGCTCGTGCGCACGCCGTCCGGGGGAAGCGGCGTGGAGGCGCGCTTCTGGGCCGAGCGTCGGGCGTCCGCGCGCATCGAGGCCCGCCTCACCTATCCGGAGGCCGACCGCTACCGACCGCGCGTCTCGGCCGGCGGCTGTCTGGTCCCCGCCGAGCCCATCCCCCTCAAGGAGCTGGCCCGGCTGGAGGAGGAGGGCAACTGGGCGGGCATCGCCGCCGCCTACGGCCTGCAGGGTGAGTGGAACCAGGCGGGCTCCTTCCTCGAGCGCATGTCGTCCTCCGTCGACCGCGACAGTGACCTGGCCGCCGTGCAGCTCTCCCGGGGCGCACACGAGCAGGCCCTGCGGCTGCTGGACCGCGTGCTGGCCAAGTCCCCCGCGCATCCCCAGGCGCTGTGGAACCGCGCCCTGGCGCTGCGCGACATGGGCCTGACGATGAAGGCCGCGGAGACCTTCGAGAGGGTGGCCGCGCTCGGCGAGCAGGGCTGGAGCAGGGAGGCCAAGGCGCAGGCGCTGACGCTGCGCGAGGAGACGCAAGCGCGCTCGCGCAAGTGGCACGGCGCGCGCGACGCCACGCTGGCCCTGCTGGAGGACCCCAAGGCGCCGCTGCCCCTCCAGGAGGCGCGTCAGACTCCCGGCGTGGTGCGGCAGCACTTCTACGACGTGGTCCGCGCCGCGCCCTCCAAGGAGCGCGTGCTGGCGCTGATGCCGCTGGCGCGGGAGCTGGACCGGCTGCAGGGCGGCACGTCGCTCGGCGACTACGTGACGCGGGTGTCCGGCCGCGACTTCACGCGCCGGGGCGCCCTGGCCCAGGGGTACTCCGAGTGGGTCAGGAAGCGCGCGGGCGCGCCGGAGTCACTGGTGGAGACGGTGCGCGCCTCGGGTGAGGAGGACCTGTTCGTGGGCATGGCCCTGCACAACAAGGCCGCCGCGCTGCGCTACCTGCCGGACCTGGTCTCCCACGTCCAGCGAGAGAAGGACACCTGGCTCGGCCTGTTCCTGGAGCGCGAGCAGGCCCGCAAGGAGACGGCGGACGGCGAGTGGTGGAAGGCCGAGCAGCGCCTGTTCAACGCGCTCCAGCGCTGCCGCGAGGGCGCCTTCTCCGCGCGCTGCGTGGACCTGGAGATCCGCCTGGGCATCCTCTACGCGGAGCTGCGCCGGCTGACAGAGGCCGAGCAGCACGCGCGCACCGCCTGGTCCTGGGCCCGCCAGCTCCAGGAGTGGGAGCTGGAGCTCACCACGCTGGAGCTGCTCGTGCACATCTCCCGGGACCGCGGGGACTTCTCCAGCGCGCTCGCCTACGTGGAGGAGTGGACCGCGCGCGGCGGCCGCGTCATCGACACCTGCTACTGGCCCCACATCAACCAGGCCCACACGCACTACCTGGCCCTGCGTCCGGAGGCCGCGCGCGCCTCGCTGGAGGCCGCCGCCGCGTGTCCCAACGCGAAGCTGGACCTGATGTTCGGCGCCACCTTCGCGGAGATGGCCCGCGCCCGTCCGGACCCGAAGGACGCCGAGCGGCTGAGCCAGGCGCTCGACGTCGCGCGCGCCAGCAACCCCACGCCCGGCGACGCCATCTACGCGCGCTACCTGGAGGGCCGCTTCGTGCTGGACCACGAGCACGAGCGCGGCGTGGCGCTGCTCACGCGCACCCTCGAGGACGCGCGCAAGCTGCCGTCCACCGAGCCTTTGGCGCGCGAGGCGTGGACCCTGGCCTACTCCTCGCTCGTCACCGACGCGGGGCGCCGGGGCGAGTACGCGCGCGCCCTGGAGCTGCTCGCCGAGCAGTTGGGGACCCAGGTGCCCGCGACGTGCGCGCTCGGCGCCGCCGTCCACAACGAGCGCTCCGTGGCCGTCGCCCGGGGGCCCGGGGGTGAGCTCGTCGGTGACTACCAGGGCACGCGCGAGGTGCCCTTCGCGGAGAGCCCCAGCGTCAAGCTCGTCCCCGAGCACGTGCGCCAGGCGCTCAAGGGCTGCGCCCAGGTGGAGGTGCTCGCGTGGGCGCCCGTCTTCGGCCGCACGGACCTGTTGCCCGTGGACCAGCCGTGGAGCTTCCGCATGGGCCGCATCGTCCCGGGCGTGTCCGCGCCGTCGCGGCGCCTGGTCGTCTCCAGCGTGGAGGCGCCCGCGCTGCTGCAACTGCCCCGGCTGCCCACGTGGACGCCGCCGCCCGAGCCGGAGCCCACGGCGCTGGAGCTGTTGTCCGGCTCGGACGCCACGCCCTCGCGCGTGCTGTCCAGCATGTCGGACGCGACGGAAATCGAGATTCACGCGCACGGCATCAGCGACCCCGTGCTGTCGGACGCCTCGCTGGTGGTGCTCTCGCCCGAGGGCAACGGCCGCTACGCGCTGACGGCGGACATCGTGCGCAAGCAGAAGCTCGCCGGCGCGCCCATGGTGTTCCTGGCCGCATGCAGCGCGGGGCGGCTCGCCTCCACCACCACGCACGAGCCCTTCAGCCTGCCCGCCGCCTTCATCGAGGCCGGCGCGCGCGCGGTGCTCGCCTCCACGGTGGACATCCCCGACGCCGCCGGGCGCTTCTTCGACGGCGTGCGCCAGCGCATCCGCGGCGGCACCGCCCCCGCGGTGGCCCTGCGCGACGAGCGCCAGAAGTGGCTCGCCCGCGACGCCCGCAACGGCTGGACGCACCACGTGCTGCTGGTGGAGACGTCCGACTGATACCCCTACAGCGGCGTGGGCAGGTACGTGTTCCCCTGCGGCACCTGGAAGTGGTGGAACGTCACCGACGCGCTCACGTCGAGCGCGCGCACCCAGTGCCACCAGCCCACCGGGATGAACACCAGCTCCCCCGGCTCCAGCACCGCCTCCACCACGTGCGCCTCCGCGTAGAGCGGGTGGCGCTCCACGTCCGGGCGCTCCGCGTCCACGTGGCTGAACGTCCCGTAGCGGGGATACATCAGGTGCCGCTGGAAGGAGGGGATGAGCTTCACGTGCTTGCGCCCCAGCACCTGCGCCAGCAGCACGTTCATGTTGTCGTGGTGCAGCGGCGTCACCGTGCCCGCGGGGCCCAAAAGCAGCGTCATCATGTCCGGGCGCAGGCTGTCGTCGATGATGCCCTGGGGCGCGCGCACGTCCTCGCGCAGCGGCTCGAAGCCCTCGCGCTGCCAGTTCTCGTTGCGCGGCACCATGTAGTAGTCGTTCGTCTCGCCCCCCGTCGCCACCCGGTGCACGTAGTCGCGAAAGCGCATCGTCTCGCGGTGCTTGTCCGGCTCGGGCGCGTGGTCAGGGTTGGATTCACGCCGCGTCATCACCTCCACCTCCACGTCCCCCACCCGCTCGGCCAGGTAGGAAAGCGACCAACGTCCGAGCGCCGGCCAGTCCTTCATCCGCCCCGTCAACACCACCGGCCGGTGTCCGAAGTAGTAGCGCGTGAAGAACTCCTCCGCGGACAGCTCGTGGCGTCGCTCCAGCGCCAGGTGTCCACCGGATTGCCGATGCAACGTGCTGTACGTGTCCATCACCGACTCGAGCCACCCGTAGCGTCGTCCCACCCGCTGGCAGGCCTGGAAGAACGGATGCGCCTCCACCCGCGCCACCTCCTCTCGCGCCACCTCCTCGGACACGCCCGCGCTCGCCAACGCCAGACACGCCTCCTCGCGCGTCACCCCCATCGCCAGGTTCTCCACCAGCCAGACCTGCCACTCCAACGCCAACCGGGATGTATCCACGCTCATTTGGAAAACCTCGAAATCCGAGACGCAATCCACCCCGCCGCCTCTCACGGAATCGGACCGGAGCATGGTAAGGACGGCGACAGATTCAAAGTTTCATCCACCAGCAACTTGTCCGTGCTGCTGTATCCCAGCACGAGGAGCGAGCGAATGACGTCCGGTTCCAAGCCCGTCGAGTCGAGTGCCGCGGACGCCCACGTGAAGAACAACTACGTGGACTGCGCCACCACGGTGGGGGTGCAGCGCGCCCGCAAGCCCCTGCCCATGCCGTCCAGCCCCGCCCTGGCCTCTGCCCCGCAGCAGCCCTAGGCGCCGTCTCCCCTCCAGACCTACATCCGCTGGAGATCCATGCCCGGACTGGGATTCCATCCCTTCCGGGCATTGCCTTGTTGGTGCCCTTGCACTTTTTTCTCAAGGAACGGACGGCACCGCGTCTTTGACTGGGAAACCTGCCGCGCGAGGCATGTAGGACATCATGGCCAACCTCTTCAACCGGGAGCGGAGGCGCTTCGAGGCGTTCATCCGACAGCACCGGCCCAGCCTGCTGGGACTGGCGCGTCGTCTGTCCGCCCGCTCCAGCCTGGAGGCCGAGGACCTGGTGCAGGAGACCTTCGAGCGCGCGATGCAGGAATTCGAGTCGTTGAAGGACCGGACGGACGCGGCGGCGGCGGCGTGGCTGTGCACGACGATGACCAACCGCTTCCTGGACTACTGCCGCAGGCAGCGGACGGAGTCCCGGGGAATGCCCCACCTCGCGCTGGTGCAGGAGGGGGTGGCGCAGGCGGAGGCCCAGGAGAACTGGGAGCTGGTGAGCACCGAGGAGTTCCAGAAGGCGGTGGAGCGGCTCAAGCCGCACCTGCGTGATGCCTACCGGCTGCACGCGGAGGGCAAGCGCTACAACGCCATCGCCGAGCATTTCAACGTTCCCGTGGGCACGGTGGGCAGCTGGCTCACCCTGGCACGCAGGGACCTGAAGGACTTGCTGCTGCCACAGGTAGCGGTGGCCCGGGAGCAGGGGGCAACGAGCTCATGACGACGCCATGCACCAACAACCGACTGCATCTCTTCGTGGACGGGGAGCTGTCCGCCACGGAGGCGGATGCCTTCCGCCAGCACCTGACGCGGTGCGCGGAGTGTGAGTCGGGACTGAGGGATTTGTTGCAGCTGGAGCTGCTGGCGGCCCGGGCCCTGGGGGGAAGCGCGCCGGTGACGCAGGGCGCCGACGTGGCCGAGCCGGTGGTGGGCGGCAACGTGGTGTCCCTGAAGGCGCGGCTCCAGAAGGGCCTGAGGGTGGCGATGCCGCTGGCGCTCGCGGCGGGGCTGGCGGCGGTGGTGGTGGTGCGCGGCCAGGCGGAGCCGGAGATTCCGGGCGAGGTGTGGCTGTCGGGCGCGGACACGCGCGCCTTCGAGGCGCGGCTCTCCCATCCGAAGGCGGACCGCTTCCTGCCCTACAGCCCCATGCGCGGCACCAGCCACTCGGCGCAGATGCTGCCGCTCAGGCCGCTGGCGGAGCTGGCGGAGCGGCACGACTACCGGGGCATCGCGGCGGCGTACGCCCTGCGTGGCGACTGGCAGCAGGCCGAGGCGTTCCTGGGTCAGGAGCCCGAGTCCGCGGACAAGGCGAACGACCTGGCCGTCGTCGCGCTCAGCCGTCAGCGCTACGAGGAGGCGCTGGGGCTGCTCACGAGCGCGCTGAAGCTCAATCCGAACCACGCCCAGGCGCTGTGGAACCGCGCGCTGGTGCTGCGCGAGCGCGACCTGCTGGACCGCGCGGCGGCGTCGTTCGACACCGTGGCGTCGCTGAGCGAGGCGGGGTGGAGCGGCGAGGCGCGGCGCATGGCGGCGGAGCTGCGCACGCAGCTGGCGGAGGAGCGGGTGCGCTCGCGCCGTCAGGTGATGGACGTGTGGACGACGCTCACGGGCGAGGCGCCCTGGGACGCGAAGCAGCTCGCGCAGCGGCCCGCGGTGGCCCGCGCGGCGCTCTACGACGCGGTGCGCACGGTGACGTCGAAGGAGCGCGTGGAGGCGCTGCTGCCGCTGGCCCGCGAGCTGGACGCGCTGGGTGGGGGCTCGGTGCTGCAGGACTACGTGCGGCAGATTGCCGCGCGGGACTTCACCGCGCGCGCGCCCTTGGCCCAGGGGTACGCGGGGCTGTTGCGTGACAGCGACACGAAGAAGGACGCGACGGTGCTGCTGGACTCGCTGCGCCGCTCGGGGGAGCGGGACATCTACTTCGGCGCGCTGATGCACACGGGCTCCGCGGTGTCGGACGCCACGGCGATGAGCGCGCTGCGCGGCTTCGCCGAGGGGACGCCGGACCCGTGGCTGCACCTGCTGGCCGAGCGCGAGGGCATCCGCCGGGAGCTGGCCGCGGGCCGCACCGCGCAGGCCGAGAAGCAGTTGATGGACGCGATGCTCACGTGCAACGGGATGGGCAACATCGTCCCGTGCATGGAGCTCAACTGAGTCCACCGTAGGTTCTCCTCGTCACACACCGGGGTCGGTCCTCTCTGAAGGGCCGGCCCCTCTGCTTTTTCGCGGCGGGCGTGTTGTCCACCGTGCGAAGCGGGGGCGTGTGGACGGACGTCGTGAGGAGGGGCGTGGCAGGCTCGCCCGCATGGCCCAGTCCACCCCTCGCAACATGCGCGACTACGCGGCGACCCACCGGGACTTCCGGTGGGAGCGGCCCGAGCACTTCAACTTCGCCACGGACGTGGTGGACCGGCACGCCGCCGAGCGGGGGGAGTCGCTGGCGCTGCTCTGGTCGGACGAGACGGGCCGCGAGCAGCGCTTCACCTGGCAGGGCGTGAAGCAGCGCTCGCTGCACGCGGCGCAGTTCCTCACCGGATTGGGGCTGAAGAAGGGGGACCGCCTCTTCATCATGATGCCCCGGGTGCCGGAGTGGTGGTTCCTGGTGCTGGGCTGCATCCGCGCGGGCATCGTCTTCATGCCGGGCACGCCCATGCTCACCGTCAAGGACATCCGCTACCGGCTGGTGGCGGCGGACGCGAACGCGGTCATCGCGGACACAAGCTGTCTGGAGCGCTTCGAGGGGCTCGCGGGCACCGGCCGCGTGGAGACGTGGGTGGCGGTGGGGGAGGGCGCGCCGGCGCCGTGGGTCCGCTACGAGTCGGGCACCGTGGGCACGGGCGCGCACGGACAGGACTTCGCGCCCACGCGCGCGGAGGACCCGCTGCTCATCTACTTCACGTCCGGCACCACGGGCATGCCGAAGATGGTGCTGCACACGCACGCCAGCTACGGGCTGGGCCACGTGATTACTGGGCGCTACTGGTTGGATTTGACGCCCGAGGACCGGCACCTGACGTTGAGTGACACGGGCTGGGCCAAGTGCGCGTGGGGCAAGCTCTTCGGGCCGTGGAGCCAGGGCGCGTGCAACGTCGTCTACGACTTCCGGGGGCGGTTCGAGCCGCGGAGGCTCCTGAAGGTGCTGGCGTCCCAGCAGGTGACGACCTTCTGCGCGCCGCCCACGGCGTGGCGGGCGATGGTGCTCGAGGACCTGAAGGCCCACGACCTGTCGAGCCTGCGCCACACGGTGAGCGCGGGCGAGCCGCTCAATCCGGAGGTCATCGACACGTGGAAGGCGGCCACGGGGCTGCACATCCGCGAGGGCTACGGGCAGACGGAGACGGTGGTGGTGGTGGGCATGTTCCCGTCGGTGGAGCCGCGCGTGGGCTCCATGGGCAAGCCGTCCCCGGGCTTCACGGTGGGCGTCATCGACGACGCGGGCCAGGAGGTGGCGGACGGGCAGGAGGGGGACATCGCGGTGCGCGTGGCGCCGGAGCGGCCGGTGGGGCTGTTCCAGGAGTACCTGGGCGACGCGGCGGCCAACGCGGCCTGCCGTCGAGGCGACTGGTACGTCACCGGGGACAGGGCCGTGCGGGACGCGGACGGCTACTTCTATTTCGTGGGCCGCGCGGACGACGTCATCAAGACGTCCGGCTACCGCGTGGGGCCGTTCGAGGTGGAGTCCGCGCTGCTGGAGCACGCGGCGGTGGCGGAGTCCGCGGTGATTGGCGTGCCGGACGACAAGCTGGGCCAGCGGGTGAAGGCGTACGTGGTGCTGGCGCCGGGCTTCATCGCGTCGCACGAGCTGGCGAAGGAGCTCCAGGAGCACGTCAAGCGCACCACCGCGCCGTACAAGTATCCGCGCGAGGTGGAGTTCGTGCTCGAGCTGCCCAAGACGGTGAGCGGCAAGATTCGCCGCGCGGAGCTGCGCGCCACGCCGCCGAAGCCCGGGTGACTCAGGCCGAGGCGCGGCGCAGGGACAGCTCTTCCCTGAAGGCGCTGATGACGTCCTCCACGAGGGGAATCTCCCCGGCGCGCCGCTCCATCAGCCGGGAGAGCACGGCGATATAGGCCTCGCCGAACAGGGTGGTGAGCGCGGTGGCGGTGGAGGCGGCGATGAGCGCGCCGACCAGCGTGCCCGCGCCGGGGATGACCTTGAGCAGTCCGGACACGATGGCCTGTCCGGAGAAGGTGGCGCCCAGCCCCGTGGCCACGGAGCTCACCAGCGTGGAGAGGAAGGCCTCGGTGAGAGGCAGGCCGAAGACACTGCTAATCCCCGCCAGCATTCCGACCTGCGTGGGGACGAGCAGGGCGGCGTCGGCGAAAGGGATGGGGGTGGCTCCGATGGCCGCGGCGGCCGCGGCCGCGCTGGCGACGATGCCGTGGGCCCGCTTGCGCTTCTGTTCGATGCTCACCCGCTGCGCGGCGGCGAAGGCGTTGCGCTGCCCCTCCGGCACCAGCTCCATGGTGAGCTCCACCAGCTCCACGAGCCCCTTGGCCTGGAGCGTGTTCCCCTCGTCGTCCGTCTCCTGGAGCGCGCGCACGCGCATGACGTTTCGGGCCATGGGCAGGAGCCGCTCCACCTCGGCGCGGAAGCCCTGGTCGTTGCGCGCCTTGGTGACGACCGCCACCACGGGCATGTGCCGCGAGAGCATGCGCGCGACCTCCAGGTCTCCATCCTCCACGCGTCGCGA
This sequence comes from Myxococcus sp. MISCRS1, assembly GCF_026626605.1. NCBI lineage: Bacteria > Pseudomonadati > Myxococcota > Myxococcia > Myxococcales > Myxococcaceae > Myxococcus > Myxococcus sp. MISCRS1. The sequence continues at coordinate 4,085,968 of NZ_JAPNKB010000001.1, read as the reverse complement.
GTCCTCTCCGATGCAGAGCCACGCGCAGTGCAGGTGCCGCGTCGCGTCCGCGTCCCGGCCCCGCGTGGCCACCAGGTCCTCGAGCAGCGTCAGCGTCTGCTTGTAGGCGCCCAGCTCCAGGCCCCGGGTGTCGAGGATGCTCACGGGGACGTCGCTCTTCGTGTACTCGCGCGTCTCCTGCGTGACGGGGCGGCCCTGGCCGGTGTCCGCGATGCGCCCGTGGAAGACGGCGTTGATGAGCGTGCTCTTCCCCACGCCGCTGCGTCCGGCGATGACGATGTTGACCCGCCCGCGTCTGCGGAAGGCCTCATCCACCTGCTTGCGAATCTCTTCGGTGAGCTGGAGCTCCATGACACGCCTCGTGGGTCCTTCGTCCCGGCCGCGCGGAACGGGCTTCTGGGGACAAGCCTAGCGGACCTGGGCCGTCCGACACGATGCACACGAGGGTGCGTCCAGGCGGGCGAGCGGGCCTCCGGACGCACCATCGCACCCGCTGTCATGTGACGCGTGCGGGCCCCTGGGGGCTGCGGGCTGTTGGCGGACCGGGGGGCTCCCCTCGCGACTGTCCGGTGCCGTGCATGGATACGCACGCCCCGTCGGATGGCCGCGCGGGGCGTGGGCCCTCACCTTGGGCCCTCCGGGGGTGTGGCGGATGGTGGTGTTCCTCATCGATGGCAGGGCGGCGCCCGCGAGCGTGGCTCGGCACGCCGTGGCCTCGCGCCGGCTCCGGCTGGTGGTGCCGGGGTTGTTGGGTGACCGCCACCTGGGACGTCGATTGGAGCGCACGTTCCACACCTGGCCCGGCATCGAGGAGGTGAAGGCGGAGCATCGCAGCGGCCGGGTGCTGGTGCGCTACGGCCCCGACGCTCCGCTGCTCACGCGCTTGAAGGAGACTCCCGAGGACACCGGGCCCGCTGTCGCGCGCGAGCGGCGTCCCGCGCCGGTCTCCGCGTCTCGTGACGAGGTGGCGTGGCACGCGCTGAGCGTGGACGAGGCGCTGCATCGGAGCGGGACGGACGCGCACGGCCTGTCCGGAAGGGAGGCGGCGACGCGGCTGCGACGTCAGGGGGCGAACCTGGTGGCGGGCGTGCCGCCGCGCTCGCGGTGGTCGCTCCTGCGCGCGCAGGTGGCCACCGTGCCCATGGGGTTGTTGATGGGCTCGGCGGCGGCGTCCGCGCTCGTGGGAGACGTGCTGGAGTCGACGGCCATCCTCGCGGTGGTGGGGCTCAACGCGGGCATCGGCTATCGCATCGAGCGGCGCAACGAGTCGCTCCTCGCGTCCTGGCAGAGGCTGGAGGCGGGGCAGGCGCAGGTGCTGCGCGACGGTGTCCTCCAGGCCGTGCCCACGGCGGACCTGGTGGTGGGGGACGTGCTGCTCGTGCGCGCGGGAGATGTGCTCCCCGCGGATGCGCGCGTGCTGGAGGCGCACCGGCTCAGCGTGGACGAGGCGCCTCTCACCGGCGAGAGCGAGCCACAGGCCAAGGGCGCGGAGCCGGTGGCCGAGGACGCGCCCTTGGCCGAGCGTCACTCGATGCTCCACGCGGGCACGGTGGTGGCGTCGGGACATGGGCGCGCTGTCGTCGTGGCCACGGGCGGGAACATGGCGCTCGCGCGGGTGCGCAAGCTCGTGGAGGAGACGGCCTCGCCGCCCACGCCGCTGTCGCGCAAGCTGGAGCGGCTCGACAAGCGCGTGGCGCTGTTCTCCGTGGGCGCGGCGGCGATGTCCGGCGTGGTGGGGCTCGCGCGCGGACGTCCGATGGGACAGGTGCTGCGGGGCGCGGTGGCGCTGGGCGTGGCGGCGCTCCCGGAGGGGCTGCCCATCGTCGCCACCGCGGCGCTGGTGCGCTCGATGCAACGCCTGCATGCGCGCGGCATGGTGGTGCGCCGCGTGTCCTCGGCCGAGGCGCTGGGCGGCGTCACGGTGATTTGCACGGACAAGACGGGGACGCTCACGCGCAACGACATGTGTCTGGAGGTCCTGGACGTGGGCGCGGGCCCGGTGGACCTCGCCTCCTTGCGCGCGAAGCCGAAGGCGGTGCTGGAGGATGCGCCGACGCTGGCGCTCGCCGCGGCGCTGCTCAACAGCGACGTGGACGTGCACCGCAACGGGCACGAGGTCATCATCGCGGGCAGCTCCACCGAGCGCGCGCTGGTGACCGCCGCGCACGCCGCGGGGTTGGACGGTGCGGCGCTGCGCAAGGCCTTCCCGCGGCGTCGCCTGTTGGAGCGCACGAATGGCATCCACTACGTGGTGAGCCTGCACGACGCGCCGGGCGGCGGCGTGGCGTTCATCAAGGGCGCGCCGGAGCAGGTGGTGCGGCTGTGCTCCCGTGACTCGAAAGGCCCGTTGGGCCCGAAGGGACACGAGCGCCTGCTCGAGCGCAACCGCGCGCTGGCCCGGGAGGGCCTGCGGGTGCTCGCGCTGGGTTGGCGACGCGTGGATGCGAGGCACGTGGGAGCGCCGGAGGGCGATTACACCTTCGTGGGCTTCATGGGCCTCAGGGACCCGCTGCGTGAGGGGGCCGAGGAGACACTGCGTCAGTCCCGCGTCGCGGGCATCCGCACCATCCTCCTCACGGGGGACCAGCGGCACACGGCCGAGGCCGTCGCGCGTGAGGTGGGCCTGCGAGGCGAGACGCTCACGGGCAAGGAGCTGACCCAGCGACTGGCCGGGGCCGAGCGCGGGGACTGGCTGGACCGGGTGGCGGTGCTCGCGCGGGTGGCGCCCGAGGACAAGATGGCGCTGGTGCGAGCCCTGCGCGCGCGTGGCGAGGTGGTGGCCATGGCGGGCGATGGCGTCAACGACGCGCCCGCGCTGAAGGCCGCGGACGTGGGCGTGGCGGTGGGCGCGCGCTCCAGCGACATGGCCCGGCAGATGGCGGACATCGTCATGGCGGGCGAGGACCTGCGCGGCATCCTCCACGCGGTGGGCGAGGGGCGCATCGTCCAGGACAACCTGCGCCGCGCCCTGCGCTTCCTCTTCGCCACCAACCTGTCGGAGATGGCGCTGGTGGTGGGCGCCTCGCTGGTGGGCAGCCGCGAGCCTCTCGCTCCGATGCAGCTGCTCTGGCTCAACCTGCTGACGGACACCTTTCCGGGGCTCGCGCTGGCGCTGGAGCCGGGGGACGCGGACATCCTGGACCGGCCGCCCGCGCCTCCCGACGCGCCGCTGCTGACGCGCGACATGTCGCGGCGGGTGGTGCGCGACGCGCTGCTGCTGGCGGGCGTGGGCGCCGCGGGCCTGGTGCTGGGCGGACCGCCGCTGGCCTTCGGGATGCTCACCGCCGCGCAGCTGGGGTACGCCTCGGTGTGTCGGGCGCCTCGCACCGGGGCTCGGGGGCGCTCGCTGGACTCCGGGCGCTTCACGCTATGGGTGGGCGGCGCGGTGGCCATGCAGGCCCTGGCGCTCACCGTGCCCCCGCTGCGCGCCGTGCTGGGGTTGCCCACGCCATCGTGGCTCACCCTCGGTGGGGTGGCGGTGGGGTGGGCGCTGCCCGGGGCGCTTCACGGTCTCTCCCGCCGCGTCCCCCGGGGCGCGGCGCATCGTCGTCCCTTCCTCATCCCCGCTTTCGCGGAGGCTTCCCCATGACGTTCCATCTCCCGTCGTTCCTGTTGGGCTACACCGCTGGCGCCGGCTCGGTGATGTTGAGCAAGCACCTGCGCCCGTTGCTGGTGGAGCTGGCCACCGCCGCCTACCGCTTCGGCGACATGGTGATGTCGAGGACCGCCATCAGGCAGGAGGACCTGGAGGACCTGCTGGCCGAGGCGAAGGCCCGGGCCCGGCGGGCCGCGAACGGTCACCCGCAGGGCCAGGCCGAGGCCTGAGGAGGCTGCCCGTGTCACGCTTCATCTATGTGGTCCATGTCCTGCCCGGCCGCGTACGGCTGAGGCTCCCGTGGCTGCGCGAGCATGGCTCGGTGGCCAACGAGCTCGCCGAGGGGCTCTTGCGCATCCGCGGCGTGGACGAGGTGGAGGTGCGCCCCTTCACCGGCAGCGTCCTGGTCCTCCACGACGCGGACGCTCTTGATTTGGAGGACGTGCTCGCGATGGTGCGGAGGCTCACGGGCGTGGACCTCGTCGTGCGCCAGGGCGAGGAGGCGCCCGAGGAGGAGGTGCTGCTGGAGGCGCTGGCGATGGGCAGCGACGTGGCGCTCGCGACCAGCCGCTTCGTGAAGGGGCTGGACGTGGAGGTGCTCCGCGCCACGGGAGGCAAGGTGGACCTGGGCTCGCTCGCGTCGCTGGGCTTCGCGGTGGCGGGCGCGGCCAAGGTGATTGCGACGAAGAAGCTGCCCACGCCGGACTGGTTCAACCTGGCGTGGTGGGCCTTCGCCACCTTCTCGGGCGTGGAGCGCACCGCCATCGGCAACACGGCCTCGCCGGTGCGCACCGGACCCCGGGAGTCACCGTCCCTGGACGATGACGTCCCGGCGGGCGAGCCCTCCTAGCTGTTCCAGTCGCTGTGCACGAAGCCGGCGTCGGGCTTGTCCCGGCGCTGGTACGTGTGCGCGCCGAAGGCGTCGCGCTGGGCCTGGGTGAGGTTCTGCGGCAGCTCCGGGCTGCGGTAGCTGTCCAGGTACGCCAGCGACGCGCTGAACACGGGGACGGGGATGCCCACCTTCGTCGCCGTGCCCACCAGCTTGCGCCACGCGGGCGCCATCTTCTCGAGCACCGGCGCGAACGCGTCCGACACCAGGAGGTTGGGCAGGTCCGGTTGCTTCGTGAAGGCCTCGCGCAGCGGGGTGAGCAGCTTCGCGCGGATGATGCAGCCGCCCCGCCAGATGCGCGCCATCTCCGCCAGGGAGATGTTCCACTGGTACTCGTCGGACGCGGCCTGGATGAGCCGCAGGCCCTGCGCGTACGTCACCACCCGCGCCGCGTACAGCGCGTCATGCGCCCACGCCGCCAGGTCCGCCTTCTCCTCCGCGGACAGCGAGGCCCCAGGCCCCGGCAGCTTGTGGCTCGCCGCCACGCGCTGGTCCTTCATCGAGGACAGGTTTCGCGCGTCCAGCGCGGAGGCGATGGAGGGCACCGGCACGCCCAGGTCCAGCGCCACCTGCACCGTCCACTTGCCCGTGCCCTTCTGCCCGGCCTTGTCCAGCACCAGGTCCACCAGCGGCTTGCCCGTCTCGGCGTCCTTCTTGCGCAGCACCTTGATGCTGGTCTCCAGGAGGAAGGACTCGGCGATGCCCTGGTTCCACTTCGTGAACAGCTCCGCCACGCCCTCCGCCGACAGTCCCAGGCCCCGGCGCAGCACGTCGTACGTCTCCGCGAGCAGCTGCATGTCCGCGTACTCGATGCCGTTGTGCACCATCTTCACGAAGTGGCCCGCGCCATCCGGCCCCACGTGCGTGACACACAGGCCCTCGTCCGTGCGCGCGGCGATGGCCTCCAGCACCGGCTTCACCAGCGCGTACGCCTCCGGGGGGCCGCCGGGCATGATGGACGGGCCGTGGCGCGCGCCCTCCTCGCCGCCGGACACGCCCACGCCCAGGAAGTGCAGGCCCTTGGACTTGCACAGCTCCTCGCGCCGCCGCGTGTCCTGGAACCAGGAGTTGCCCGCGTCCAGGATGACGTCGCCGGGCGACAGCAGCGGGAACAGCCGCTCCATCATCTGGTCCACCGCCGTGCCCGCCGTCACCATCAGCAGGATTCGCCGGGGGCGCTCCAGCCCCTTCACGAAGTCCTCCAGCGACGCGAAGCCCTTCAGCGACGGATGCCCGTGCTGCTGGTGCATCTCGTCGATGCGCTCCGCATGCCGGTCCCACACCGCCACCCGGAAGCCATGGTCCGCGATGTTGAGGGCCAGGGCCGCGCCCATGACTCCCATGCCCGCCACGCCGAACTGCGCGCCCGTCTGGGCGCTCGCTGCCGCACTCATGATTCCTCCGACAAGGCCCGCTCACCGTCCCGCGGCGGCGGTGTCCATCATCCACTGCGCATTCGTCACCCGGGCCGCCGGCAGCGCGGAATCCCGCCCGAGCGCCCGCTGCACCGTCTGCCTCTTCCCCGCGCCCGCCACCAGCATCAGCACCGCGTTCGCCGCCAACAGCGTCGGCATCGTGAGCGTCATCCGCCAGGGCGGCGGCTTGGGGCCCACGACGGACAACACGCGCCGGCTCTTCTCCTCCAGCGCCGGGTGGCCGGGAAAGAGGCTGGCCGTATGCCCGTCCTCCCCCATGCCGAGCAGCACCACGTCCAGCACATCGGGCAGGCGCGCCTCGTAGTCCTTCGCCGCGTCCTCGCGGTCCTCGCGCTCGCCCTCCATGCGGAACACCTGCGAGGGCGACAGCCGCAGCGGCCCCACCAGCGCCTCCTCCACCAGGTGGTAGTTGCTGTCCGGGTGGTCCGGCGGCACGAAGCGCTCGTCCACGAAGTACAGGTCCACCCGCTCCCACGGCAGCGTCAGCCGCGACAGCTCGCGGTACGCCGGCGCCGGGGTGCTGCCACCGGACAGGGCCAGGCTCGCCCGCCGCTTCATCGCCAGCGAGGTCTGCAGCGCGCGGCCCATCCACTCCGCGGCCTCGCGGGCCAGCAACTCCGGGGGAACGACGCGCGGAGGCAGCGCGCTCATAGCAGCGTCCACCGGCGGCCGTCGCGGGCCAGCAGCGCGGAGGCGGCCTGCGGCCCGATGCTCCCGGTCGCGTAGGGGTGCAGCGTCCCGCCCTCGCCGGACTCGAGCGCCTGGAGGATGGGCGTCACGTACGCCCACGCCTGCTCGACGCTGTCCTGCCTGGCGAAGAGCGTGGCGTTGCCGCGCATGCAGTCGAGCAGCAGCCGCTCGTACGCCTCCGGCACCGGCTTGTTGAAGCTCTCCGCGTAGTTGAAGTCCATGGTGACGCCCGCGATGTTCACGTCCTCACCGGGCACCTTGGATTCGAAGGAGAGGGCGATGCCCTCCTGGGGCTGGATGCGCAGCGTGAGCACGTTGGGCTGCAGGCGCTGGCAGGTGGCGCCCTCGCCGGAGAACAGGCCGATGGGCACCGAGCGGAAGTGGATGGACACCTCTGTCAGCCGCTTCTTCAGCCCCTTGCCGGCGCGCAGGTAGAAGGGCACGCCCTCCCACCGCCACGAGTCGACGCTCAGCTTCATGGCCACGTACGTGGGCGTGCGCGAGTCGGGCTTCACGCCCTTCTCACTCAGGTAGCCCTCGTACTGACCGGCGACCACGGAGCGCGACACCTCCTTGCCCTCCACCGGACGCAGCGCGCGGAACACCTTGTTCTTCTCGTCGCGGATGTCCTCCGCGCCGAAGGACACCGGCGGCTCCATGGCGCACAGCGCGAGCACCTGGAGCAGGTGGTTCTGCACCATGTCCCGGATGACGCCCGTCTCGTCGTAGAAGCCGCCGCGGCCCTCCACGCCAATCTGCTCGGCCGCCGTGATTTCGACGTGGTCGATGTGGTTGCGGTTCCACAGCGGCTCGAAGATGGCGTTGGCGAAGCGGAAGACCAGGATGTTCTGGACGGTCTCCTTGCCCAGGTAGTGGTCGATGCGGAAGATCTGCTTCTCGTCGAGCACCGCGGCCAGCTCGCGGTTGAGCTCGCGAGCGGTCTCCAAGTCCCGTCCGAAGGGCTTCTCGATGATGAGCCTGTGCCAGGGCGTCTGGTGGGGGCGCTCCTCGCGCTTGAGCAGCCCCGCCTCGGCGAGCCCGTGGAGGATCTGGGGGAAGGTGGAGGCGGGCGTGGCCAGGTAGTAGAGCTGGTTGCCCTGGGTGCCCTGCTGCTGGGACACCTGCTCCAGCTTCTCGCGCAGGCGGGCGAAGGCGGCCGGGTCGTCATAGGCGCCGGAGACACCCTCCAGGCGCGGGGCGAACTTCTGCCACGTGGCCTCGTCGAGCGGCTGGGTGCGCGCGAACTTCTGGAGGCCCTCCTTCACGTGCTGACGGAAGGCGTCGTTGTCCAGGGTGGAGCGGCTGAAGGCGACGACGGAGAAGTGGTCTGGCAGGAGGTTGGCGCGCGCCAGCTCGAAGAGGGCGGGGAACAGCTTGCGCTGCGCCAGGTCCCCTGTCGCGCCGAACAGCACCACCGTGCAGGGGTCCGGTCTCGTTGCCCTGAGCAGCGGGTCTCCCTCTCGGGGATGCGTCTCGATGTGCAGGCCCTGCGCGTCCATTCCGCTGCCTCCTCGATGTGACTGCCGTGGGCGGCCACCTTACGCCCCCCTCGTCGCCTCGCGGCAAGCCAGAGTGCGCGCAGTGACGTGCGCGTGACGTCTGGAGCGTTCGAAAGCGCTCCCCAGGGGGCCTGCTCTAACAGTCGGAGGGTCCCCTCGCCATGCCTGTTATCCTCGCGCCGCCATCGCCTGTGCTTCGGCCCAGGCAGGAGTTGTCGGGCTTGGGCGGAGTGATGCGCGTGCACGCTTGCGGCCCGGGACGGATGACGCCACCTCCAGCCGACGGCGGACCCGGTCCTCCGCGAGGAGTCCTGTCCGAGTCCCGGGTGCTGCGCGGGGCTCACTCGGGATATCGTCGTCCCTCGCCGGCTGGCTGCCCGCCTGTCGGAGGGTCATCCTCGTGCGCTGGAGGTCCCTGCTGTATGTGCCAGCCGGGTCGCGCTATGTCGGTGAGCCGATGCGCCCCCGTCCCGAACACGCACCCATGAGCCCTCCGCGATGAAGTACGTCATCACCGTCTGGTTCTGGCTCGTCTTCCTGACCACCGCGCCCATCCTCTTCACGCTGGGGGCGCTGCTGCTCCTGGTCACCTATCCGGTCGACAAGGACCGCCGGATGCTGCACTGGCTCGTGTGTCACTGGTGCCATGGGCTGTGGCTGCACGTGTCGCCGTTCTGGCGCACGCGCTTCGAGGGCAAGGAGCTGTTGCCCTCCGGGCCCTGCGTCATCGTGGTCAATCACCAGTCCGCCATGGACATCCTGGCGGTCATGGGGCTGTACCACCCGTACAAGTTCGTGGCGAAGGCGTCGCTGTTCTCGCTGCCGCTGGTGGGCTGGATGATGACGCTGCTCGCGTACGTGCCCATCGTCCGGGGCTCGTCGCAGGCGATGCATCAGCTCCTGGACCCGTGCCGGCGCTGGCTGCGCCGAGGCATGCCCGTGCTCATCTTCCCCGAGGGCACGTACGCGAAGGGTGGCCAGCGTCTGCCCTTCAAGCGCGGCGCATTCCAGCTCGCGGTGGAGGAGCACGTGCCCGTGGTGCCCGTCGTGGTGGAGGGCACCACGGAGCTGCTCGAGGGCGACGGCCCGTGGCTGAATGCCCGCGCCTCCATGCGCGTGCGCGTCCTGCCGCCGCTGCCGCCCGAGTCGCTGGGACAGGACCCGGTGGAGCTGGCGGAGCGGGTGCGCGGGCTGTACGAGCGCACGCTGTCCGCCAACGGCTGAGCCGCGCATGGGCTGGGTGCTCTGGGCGCTGGAGACGTCATGGGCGGTGGCCGCCGCGTGGGCCCTGTCCGCGGCGCTCCTGCGTGAGCGCTCCACGCTGGAGCGCTGGATGGCCGCGCTCCTCTTCGGCACGGCGAGCGTCCTCACCTGCGTGCAGGCGCTGGGGCTCGTGGGGCAGCTCGGTCGACTCCAGCTGGCCCTGGTGGGCTTCGCGCTCCACGGCGGGATGCTCGGCTGGAGCGTGCGGAGGGTGGGGCTCGCGGAGCTGCGCTCTCGGCTCGTGTCGGATGTGACGGCGCCGGTGCGACTGTGGCGTGACATCCTCGCGCGTCAGGAGCTGGCCGCGTGGGCGCTGTTGCCGGCGGCGTGCGCGCTCATCGTCTCCGGCTCCATCGCGTGGCACTTCCCCAACTGGGCCTGGGACGTCGTCTGGTACCACACGCCGAAGACGAGCTACGCGGTGCAGACGGGCCGCATCACCTGGGTGGACACGTCGGTCTGGTACGTCAACGGCTACCCCGAGCTGACCGAGCTGCTCTCCGTCTGGCACGTGCTGCTGCCTCATCACTCACGGCTGGAGGACCTGGCGCAGCTCCCCTTCGGCCTGCTGGGCGCGCTCACCGTGGCCGCGTTCTGTCGTCGCGCGAGCGCCAGCCCCGCGCTGTCCGCGTCGCTGGGCGCGATGTGGCTGGCCCTGCCCGCGGTGGCCCTCCAGCTCCACACCACGCACGCGGACGTTGTCGCGGGCGCGCTGTTCATCACGGCCTTCTACTTCCTCACCGAGCGCGACTGGAGCCCCACCGCGCGCACGCTGACGCTGCTGGCGCTCGGCCTGTACGCGGGCACCAAGGTGACGGGGCTCTTCCACCTCGCGCTCGTGTCGCCGCTGCTGCTCGTCAGGGGCGCGCTCGTGCTGCGCGCGGCGAAGGGGGCGCGAGGGCGGGTGCTGGGGCAGACGGGGCTCGCGCTGCTCCTGCTCTTGTGGATGGGGGCGCCCACGTACGTGGAGAACTCGGTCCGCACGGGCAACCCCTTCTGGCCCGCGCGCATGAAGGTGCTCGGGCATGAGCTCGAGGGGCCCATCGGCGCGGAGGAGATCGCGGGCCCTCCCGCCTTCTTCGGCGCGCCCGGCGCCTTCGAGCGCATGGTGCGCAGCTGGACCGCGCCGGAGGGCATGTACTGGCCGGACGTGCGCGAGCGCGCCTTCGGCTGGCTCTTCCCGTACCTCCTGCTGCCCGCGCTCCTGTGGGTGAGCGCCACGGCGGTGTTCAGTCGGGAGCGACTGTCGCGGCTCGCGCTGCCGTTGCTCGCGGGCCTGTCCGTGCTGGTGCCCGCGGCGTGGTGGGGGCGCTTCACGCTGGGGCTGCCCGCGGCGGGGCTCGTCGCCTTCGCGGTGCTGCACCGTCAGGTGGGGACGCGCTACCTCCAGGTCCTCTTGTCCGCGCTCGCGGCGTTCCTCTGCGTGGCGTCCTATGCGAAGGCCTCGGTGGGGTATCAGGTGCTGCCCACGATGGGGCGCCGCGCGGACCCGTCCCTGCGCGACGAGGACCGGGTGCGCATGCGCATGGGCTGGCTGTGGACGCCAGAGGCGGCGCGCCTGCGTGAGCGGGAGCTGCGGCCCGGTGACGTGGTGGCGTACGACAGCGCCACGTCGTTCCTCGGTGAGTACTGGACGTGGGATTTGCGCAACCGCGTCGAGTACGTGAATCACGAGGGGAACGACGGGGTGTATCTCGACCGACTGCGCGCGCTGTCGCCGCGCTGGGTGAGTGTGCGCAAGCACAGCCCCGCCGAGCGCCTGCTGCTCTCGCGCGCCCGCGCTTTCGAGAGACTGTTCGACTGTCCGTTGAGCTCGGCCGTCATGTATCGCGTCACCGGGACCGACTGGTAGGTGGATGGCACCGCCCGGGGTTGGATGGCACAGCCTCGCTGAAAGGATTCGGTGGGGCGGAGTGCTCGGGTGTCCTGCGTCTGGATGACCGAGCAGGTCTGCACGTCGTGTGCGGTATCTTCCCGCGCCATGCGCCAACTCGTCCCCCTGCTCCTGCTCCTGGCGGCGCCCGTCTGGGCCGCGGTCCCCTCGGGTTTCGTCGAGACTGTCTACACCTCCAATGATTTGAGTCAGGCGACGGGGATGGCGTGGGCGCCGGATGGCTCGGGCCGCCTGTTCATCACCCTCAAGAACGGTCCCATCCGGGTCGTCTCGTTGAAGGACGGCCTCCCGGAGACGCAGCCGGGGAACACCACGCTGGTGACGCGCCTGTTCGCGACGGAGCCCGCGGTCCACACCAACAGCGAGTGCGGTGTCATCGGCATCGCGTTCGACCCGAACTACGTGGCCAACCGCTACGTCTATGTCTTCGTCACCGTGTCCCCGACGGAGCAGCAGATCGTCCGCTACACGGACGTCAACGGCGTGGGCACGGCGCGCACGGTGCTTGTCTCGCGGCTGCCGACCCGTGGAGAGAACCACGATGGCGGCGGCATCGGCTTCGGTCCGGACGGCAAGCTGTACTTCGCGATTGGTGACCTGGGCAACGGCACGGGCGTGGACGCGGACCTGACGTCGCTGGCGGCGAAGGTGGGCCGGGCGAACCGTGACGGCACGCCGGTCAACGACAACCCGTTCAACGATGGCGTCGGTCCGAACAACGAGTACATCTGGGCGCGCGGCTTCCGCAATCCGTTCACGCTGACGTTCCAGCCGAGCACCGGCCAGCTGTGGGTCAACGTGGTGGGCACCGGCTACGAGCAGACCTTCGTGGTGCCCCGGCGCGGGCACGCCGGCTACAACGACTACGAGAACAACCAGCCGGCCGGCAACGACTACATCACCCCGGTCATCAAGTACCGCACCAACGGCTTCGACACCCGCACCCTCACGGCCACCGGGGCCGCGCGCGCGGGCGGCGTCACCACCTTCACCACCACGGGCAATCACGGCTTCCGCAAGGGCGAGAAGCTCACGCTCGAAGGGGTGGGCGATGCCTCGTTCAACGGGGACTTCTACGTCGCGAGCGTCCCCAGCGTGACCACTGTGACTGTCGCGCAGCCGGGCCTGCCGGATGCCACGAGTGGCGGCGGCACCGCGAAGACCCAGCGGCTGGGTGGCTGCATGAACGGCGGCGTGTTCTACGACGCCACGCTCTTTGCGCCGGAGTACCGCGGCAACTACTTCTTCGGCGACTACAACGAATCCACCTTCATGCGCGCCACGCTGGCCCAGGACAACACCGTGGCGACGGTGGACATCTGGGGGACCAGCTTCACGTCGTACGTGGATGCCTCGGTGGGGCCGGACGGCGCGCTGTACACCATCGGTGTCTCGGGTGGGCGTCTGCGCCGCATCGTCCCCACCACCACGGGTCAGCGCCTGGTGGTGACGAACCTGTACCCGCGCGTGATGGAGGGTGGGAAGGCGACGTTCACGGTGGGCCTGGCGGAGGCTCCCACGACGTCCGTGGTGGTCGACGTGTTCCGCGCGCCGGGTGGCAGCTCGGACCTGCGCGTGTCCGGCGTGGCGACGTTCACCTTCACGCCGCGGGACTGGAGCACGCCTCGCGTGGTGACGATTGACGCCCTGGAGGACGCGGACAACGAGGTGGACACCGCCACCTTCACCGTGGCGTCGAGCGGCCTGACGTCCGAGTCCGTGCTGGCGACCACCATCGAGGACAACTCCGCGCAGCTGGTGCTCTCCTCGAGCAACGTCGCGGTCCCCGAGGCCGGCACGGCCACGTTCGACGTGTCGCTGACGCGCCAGCCCTCGCGCACCGTCACCGTCACCGTCAGCCGCGCCTCGGGCGATGCGGACCTCACCGTGGAGTCGGGGGGCTCGCTCATCTTCAACGCGAGCAACTGGAACGCGCCCCAGACGGTGACGCTGCGGGCCGCCGCCGACGCGGACAACCAGGACGGCGTCGCGCTCTTCTCGGTGGTGGGCTCGGGGTTGGACGCGCGCACCGTGACGGCGACGGAGGTGGACGACGAGGACCTGGCCCCCATCATCACCTCCACCGCGCCGACACAGGCCGTGGTGGGCAATGTGTATCGCTATGACGTGGAGGCGAGGGCCCGGCCCGCGGCGACGTACTCGCTCACCACCGCGCCGACGGGCATGTCCATCGACGCGGCCACCGGCCTCATCACCTGGACGCCCACCGCGGTGTCGACCACGGGCGAGGCCGTCACGGTGCGCGTGGCCAACAACGTGGCGCCCGAGGCGACGCAGTCCTTCACCGTCACCGTGAAGCAGGACGACGCGCCCGTCGCCGTCCTCACGCGTCCCACCGCGGACGAGCGTGTGTCCGGCGCGGGCGCCGAGTTCTACGGTGACTGCCAGGATGATGTGGGCTGCACGCGCGCGGAGTTCTTCGTGGACGGTGTGCAGCGCTACGTCGACGAGCGCACGGACAACCACTTCCACTTCGGCGGCGAGCACAACCGCTGGGACACGACGGACCTTTCGCCCGGGGGACACCTAGTGCGCTTCGCCGTGGTGGACACCTCGGGACAGCGGCACCAGGTCGAGGTGAAGGTGTGCGTGGGCGAGGGCGACTGCACGCTGGTCCCGCAGCAGGAGCCCGACGCGGGCTCACAGCCGGATGCGGGGACGGGGCTGGACGGAGGCACGGGCTCCGATGGCGGGATGAGCCCGCCGGACTCGGATGAGGACAGTGGCTGCTCGTGCGGCAGCGCGCCGGTGGGCTCGCTGGCGTGGGCCGCGCTGACGGCGCTGGCGCTGATGCGCCGCAAGCGTCGTCAGGACTGAGCGCGTCGTCGCGAGTGCGGTGGGAGCGCTTGCCCGGTGGACAGATGCAGGGCGTCCGCCAGGGCGAGCGCGGGCGCGACGAGGGCCTCGAGGTACTCAGGAGAGGTGGGCACGCCCTCCTTCGCCACCTCCAGCATCCCCGCGATGATGCAGAGGCGGTGGTAGTGCCGGTGGGCGCGCAGCAGGGGCTCGCGCAGGGACGGTGTCAGGAGCAGCTCCCGGGCCCTGGGGGAGAGGTCGCGCAGGTTCAGGGCCGCGTCCAGCGCCGCGTCGCCCACCTCCTCGTCCACCTTGCCGAAGAGCTTGAGGAACTTGTCGCCGACGGTCTCCGTCTCGAGCTGGAGCTCCTGGGGCAGGGCGTCGGTCAGCTCCAGGCGCAGCACCGTGACGAAGCGGGCGCCCTTGCCGGTGCCGTGCTTCTCGGTGAGCAGGGAGAGCTGCTGCTCGCGGTAGAGCCCCTGCACCTCGAGGACGTCACTGGCCTGGCTGAAGGTCCAGCCCTGACGGGTGGCGAAGATGCGCCAGGCCTGCCGCTGCTGGCGCTTCTCCCGGGCTCCCAGGACGATGATGCCGAGGGCGATGAGCACCATCAGCGCGAGCATGAGGTACGGGGCGTGCTCGGAGGACATGGCGCGAAGCATCTCCGTCCGGGACCTGTCGGGCCAGTCTCCCCAGCGGGTTCTTCCGTGTCTTCCAGACTCGCGGGGCCGGGTGGCTCGGCAACCCCCTGGAATTGCAGCGGCCTGGGCACATGTCAGAGGGAGCGTGTAAGGGAGCAGGCGCCCGGCGCTTGGAGCGGATGGCTTCCCTGAAGGAGGCTGCCGGCCAGCCCGAGTGCCGTGGGGTGAGGGAGGGTGAACGCGGGATGCGCTTGCTGCACACGTCGGACTGGCATCTGGGACACACGCTGTACGACGTCTCGCGCGAGGCGGAGCACGGCGCGTTCCTGGAGTGGCTGCTGGACACGCTGGAGGCCCAGGCGGTGGACGCGCTGCTGGTGGCCGGCGACATCTTCGACACCGCCAACCCCAGCGCCGAGGCCCAGGCCGCGTGGTACCAGTTCATCGCGAAGGCGCGCCGGCGGCTGCCCCGGCTGGACGTGGTGGTCATCGGTGGCAACCACGACTCGGCCGCGCGCCTGGATGCGCCGGACCCGCTGTTCGCGGCGTTGGGCGTGAAGGTGGTGGGTGGGCTGCCGCGCGCGGGTGGGGTCTTGGATTTGGAGCGGCTGCTGGTGCCGGTGCACGACGCGAAGGGGCACGTGGGCGCGTGGGTGGCGGCGGTGCCGTACCTGCGGCCCTCGGACCTGCCGCCGGTGCGTGAGGAGGTCGGGGACCGGCTCGTGGCGGGGGTGAGGGCGGTGTACGAGGAGGTGCTGGAGGCGGCGCGGCTCCGGCGTCGGCCGGGGCAGGCGCTGGTGGCCATGGGGCACTGCTACATGACGGGCTCGGAGCTGTCGGAGCTCAGCGAGCGGAAGATTCTCGGCGGCAATCAGCACGCGCTGCCCGTGGAGCTGTTCCCCGAGGACGTCGCGTACGCGGCGCTGGGGCACCTGCACAAGGCGCAGCGCGTGGGGGGACGCGAGGGCGTTCGCTACAGCGGCTCTCCGTTGCCCTTGTCGCTGTCGGAGGCGAACTATCGCCATCAGGTGTTGGTGGTGGAGTTGAAGGACGGGGTGCTGGAGGGCGTGGAGTCGGTGCCGGTGCCGCGTCGGGCGGAGATGGTGCGGGTGCCCGCGCGGGACGCGGCGACGCTCGAGGAGGTGGTGGGGTTGCTGGAGGCGCTGCCGGCGATGGAGGAGGGCGTGCCGGACTGGCGGCGTCCCTACCTGGAGGTGTGCGTCTCGTTGCCCCGGCCCGAGCCGGCGCTGCGCCTGAAGGTGGAGAAGGCGCTCGAGGGACGCGCGGCGCGGCTGGTGAAGCTGACGCCCGCGTACACGGGGACAGGGGGCGCGCTGGCGGAGGCGCGGCCGGGGCTGTCGCTCCGGGAGCGCACGCCGGAGGACGTGTTCCGGGCGCGGTATGCGCGTGACTACGAGGAGCCTCCCACGGAGGGGTTGTTGGAGGCGTTCCACACGCTGCTGACGCAGGTGCAGGAGGACGCGTCATGAAGGTCCTCGGCATCCGGGGCAGCAACCTGACGAGCTTCGCGGGGAACTTCGAGCTGGAGCTGGACCGGCCTCCGCTCGACCGGCTGGGGCTGTTCGCGATTACAGGTGCGACGGGGGCTGGCAAGAGCACGCTCCTGGATGCGCTGTGTCTGGCGTTGTTCGACCGGACGCCGAGGTTGGGGGGACGGGGCGGCGTGCCGGTGGGGCGCGCGGACGAGGAGGAGGAGGCGCGGCTGTCGGCGTACGACGTGCGCGGCATGTTGCGGCGGGGCGCGGCCGAGGGCTTCGCGGAGGTGGACTTCCAGGGGAAGGACGGCAAGCGCTACCGGGCGCGGTGGAACGTGTGGCGGGCGCGCGGGCGGGCGGAGGGCCGGTTCCGGCCGCAGGAGATGAGCCTGACGGAGGTGGCCTCGGGGCAGCAGTTCGGCCGCACCAAAAGCGAGGTGCTGGTGGCCATCCAGGAGCGGCTGGGGCTGTCGTTCGACCAGTTCCGCCGCTCGGCGTTGCTCGCGCAGGGAGAGTTCGCGGCCTTCTTGAAGGCGGACGCGAGCGAGCGCGCGGAGCTGCTGGAGCGGATGACGGGCACGGAGGTGTACAGCCGGCTGTCCATCCGCGCGCACGAGAAGAACAAGGCGGAGCAGGAGGCGCTGGCGAAGCGGGAGCAGGGGCTGGCGGCGATTGTGCTGATGGAGGCACAGGAGCGCGGGGCGGCGGAGGAGCGGCTCGTCGACGAGGCGCGCGCGCGGGCGGAGGTGGAGACGCGGCTCCAGCAGGCGGAAGGCGCGGCGGCGTGGCATGCGGAGCGCTCGGCGTTGGTGCGGGCGTTTCGAGAGGCGGAGGAGAAGGAGGTCCGGGCGGCGCAGGCGCTGGAGGAGGCGGCGCCACGGGCGAGGAAGTTGGAGGAGGTGCGCGCGGCGGAGTCGTTCCGGGAGGTGGTGACGGCGGCGGAGGTCGCGGGGCGGCGATGGGAGGACGCGGAGGCGGCTCGGCGAACGCGCGCGGAGGAGGTGGAAGCGGCGAGGGCTCGGGCCTTCCAGGCGGTGGGGGTGTTGAAGGGGGCGGAGGAGGCGCGGGCGGCGGCTCGGACGGCGCAGGAGGAGGCGACTCCGGCGCTGGAGGAGGCGGCGGCGCTGGATGCGCGGTGCGAGGCGGCGGCGCGCGACGCGGACGAGGCGCGGGTGCGGGCGAAGGCGTCGCGGGAGGAGGAGGCGAAGTCGCGGGGGACGTTGGAGCAGGTCGCGGCGAGGGAGGAGGAGGCGCGGGCGAAGGGGGAAGCGGCGCGGGCGTGGTTGGTGGAGAAGGCCCACTGGGAGGCGTTGGCGAAGGAGTGGCCTCGCTGGCAGCGGGAGCTGGAGCGGTACGAGGTGGCGCTGGGGGAGGGGAGCGCGGCGCGGACGCAGGTGGAGACGCAGCGCGCGGAGGTGGAGCGACTGCGGGATTCCACGCGACTGAGGACGCGGGAGCGGGACGCGGCAGCGGAGGCCGAGGCGCGGGCGCAGGCGGCGGCGACGCATGCCGAGGCCGCGTTGGGAGAGGGCACGGCGGTGGAGCGGCGCGTGCTGCGCGAGTCGCTGCTGGCGAGGCGGGAGGCGCTGCGGGCGCTGGAGTCGGCGCGACAGGGTTTGTGCTCGGCGGAGTCGGAGGCTCGACGGGCGGAGCAGGAGGCGGTGGCGGCGCGTGGGGAGGTGGAGGTCGCGGCGGTGGAGGTGCGTCGGGCGGCGGAGCGTCGGCTGGAGGGTGACGCGGCGCTGAAGGAGGCGCGGCGGGCGCTGTCGGTGGCGCAGGCCACGCAGGGCCATGCGGCGCAGCGGGCGCTCTTGCGCGAGGGCGAGGCGTGTCCGCTGTGTGGTGCGACGGAGCATCCGTATCGGCACGAGCTGCCGGCGCTCGACGGGTTGGTGGCGCAGTCAGCCGCGCGCGTGGAGACGCTGGAGGCCGAGCAGGCCGAGTGCTCGCGAGCGGAGGTGGCGGCGAGCGCGAAGCAGGCCGAGGCGCGAGCGCGGATGTCCCAGTCCGAGTCGCGGCGTGACAGCGCGAAGGCCCAGTGCGCGGAGCACGGCGCGGCCTGGGGGCGCGGTCGTGAGCAGTGGCGGCGAGTTGAGCCATTGCGCGACGGGTCTCCGGTTGAAGGCTCGTCGTCCACCGAGCCGTCCGGCGCGGCGATGCCTCCGGAGGCAGGCGCCTCGGTCGAGGCCGGGACCTGGCTGGAGTCCACGGTCGCGCGAGTCCAGGCGCGGCTCGCTGCATTGAAGTCGGAGGAGGAGGCCGCGGAAGGCCTGGAGCGCGCGGCGCGCGAGGCCCGCGCGGCGCTCGAGACGCAGCGCTCCCGCCGCGAGGTCGCTGTCGATGCGCTTCGCCGCGCGGAAGAGGCCTTCACGCGAGCGGAGAGCGCGCTGCGTGAGGGATTGGCGCGAGTCGAGGCCGCCGACGTGGTGGTGCGTCAGGTGCTCGCGGACGTGGGGCCCATCTTCGCGGCGGACACCGGGTGGGAAGCGAAGCTGGAGGCGGCGCCCGCGGACTTCCGCCAGAAGTGCGGCAAGCGCGTCTCCATGTGGAAGGAGCGGGAGAAGCTCGTCGAGGATGCGAAGGCCCTCGAGAAGCAGGAGCAGGAGCAGCGAGCGCGCGCGCAGGGACAGTTGGAGGCGAGCACCCGGCGCGCCGAGGACGACGCGGCCCAGGCGGCGCTCAAGGAACAGGCGCGCGCGGACGCGACCCGGGCCCGCGCGGCGCTGCTCGGCGGCCGTCCGACGCAGGAGGTCCGCGCGGAGCTGCGAGCGAAGCTGGACACCGCGATGGCGGCCTACGAGCAGGCGCGGGTGGCGGCCGAGTCCTCACGACAGGCGGAGAGCGTCACCCTGGCGCGCCTGGACGACGCCGTGCGCGGCCTCGCGAGCGCACTGGAAGCGCGCGAGGCCGCGCGGATGGAACTCGAGCGGAGGCTGTCGGCGCAGGGCCTCTCGCTGGACGTGGTGAAGGCGCTGCTCGCGCACGACGCGGCCTGGTGTGAGGCGGAGGCCCGGACGCTGTCGGTGCTTCGCGAGGCGCAGGCCCAGGCCCGCGCGGTGCGCGACGAGCGGCGGGAGCGTCACACGGCCCACGAGCAGGGTGGACCGCCGAGCCTGTCGGAGGAGGAGGCCTCCGCGGCGCGGGCGCAGCTGCGCGACGACGTGGAGGTCCGTCGTCGGGCGGAGGCGATGTTGCGCGCGAAGCTGGAGGCGGACGACGCGGCGCGGGCGCGTCACGGCAGCGAGGCGCAGGCGCTGGCGGAGCTGCGGCGGGCGGGTGAGGTGTGGAAGGTGTTGGGAGACCTCATCGGCTCGCATGACGGCAAGCGCTTCAAGGTCTTCGCGCAGAGCCTGACGCTGGACGCGTTGTTGCTCCACGCCAACGCGCATCTTCAGGAGCTGGCGCGACGGTATCGCCTGATGCGGGTACCGGGGCACGACCTGGACCTGCAGGTGGTGGACGGGGACATGGGCGACGAGGTGCGCGGCGTGGCGAGCCTGTCTGGAGGCGAGAGCTTCCTCGTGTCACTGGCGCTCGCGTTGGGGCTGGCCTCCCTGTCGTCGGAGACGACGCAGGTGGAGACGCTCTTCATCGACGAGGGCTTCGGGACGTTGGACCCGGAGACGCTGGAGGTGGCGCTGGCGACGTTGGACGCGCTCCAGGCGACGGGCCGACAGGTGGGCATCATCTCCCACGTCTCGGGGCTGGCCGAGCGCATCGGCGTCCAGGTGCGCGTGGTGAAGCAGGGCGGCGGCCGCAGCCGACTGGTGGTGGAGGGCGACCTGGGGATTCCGTTCGCCGAGGTGCGCCGACTCGCGTGAGGCGCGCCCTCAAGCCCCCGGGCCCATGAGGCCGCGCACCACGGCGGCCACGGCCAGGGGCGTGGCCACGCGGTCATCCGTCAGCGAGGACAGCGCCCGCGCGAACTGCTCCGCGGAGCCGAAGCGCTGCGCGGGGTGGGGCGCCAGCGCCCGGTCCAACACCAACGCGAGCGCGTCCGACACCTCCGGCACATGCAGCCGCACGGGCTTCACCCGCGCGCCCCGGATGGCGGACTCCACTTCCTCTCCCGGCCCGGAGGGGAAGGGCGACTCCAACGACAAGAGCTCGTACAGCAACACCGCCGTCGCCCACAGGTCCACCGCCACGGACACCTCGCCCGCGAGCAGCTCCGGCGAGCGGTAGTGCTGCTTGCCCAGTCGCCGGGCGTCCAGCGTCATCCCCGCCCGCGAGCGCGCCACGCCGAAGTCCGCCAGCTTCACCTCACCGGTCCGCGACAGCAGCACGTTGTGCGGCGACACGTCACAGTGCACCACGCCCAGCGGACGCCCCGTGGTGCTCGTCGCCTGGTGCGCATGCGCCAGCGCCTCCAACACCTGCCGGACGATGAGCACCGAGATGTCGATGGGCAGCTCGATGCGCCGCTTGCGGCACTGCGCCAGCACCCGCCCCAGGTCCGGCCCCTCCACCAGCTCCAGCGCCAGATAGCCGCCGTCGCGAAGCTCCCCGTACTCGACGAAGCCCACGATGTGCGGATGGCGCAGGCACCTGGCCAGCTCCGCCTCGTGGAGCAGCTGCTCGTGCGCCTCGTCGTCATGCGCGCGCTCGGGACGCACGCGCTTGAGGGCCACCTGCTCCCCCACGCGCGGACCCTCCTTCACCCGCGCCAGGAACACCTCCGCCATCCCGCCGCGCCCCAGGCGCGACAGCAGCTCGAAGCGACCACAGTCGCGCGGCCAGTGCTCTTCTCCCCCCACGTCCATGCCCTATCCCGCTCCGCCCACCAGGCTCGCCAGATAGCCGTCGAGCGTCCGCGAGAAGGTGGCGTCGTCACTCAGGAACGCCAGTCCCACGCCGCCGTTGTACGGGTCATCCACCACGTGCACCACCACCGCCTCGCCCTGCAGGTGCTCGCCGTTGGGCAACGTCACGTCCACCGTGACGACGCTGTCGGGAGGCGGTCGGTGCGCGGTGCGCACGAACAGCCCGCCGTTGGAGATGTTCAGCGCGTGCTCGCGCACGAAGTCCAGCTCCGTGCGGAACGCCAGCTCCAGCCGCACCGCGAAGCGCCGTCCCCGCCGCTGCGGGCTGCCCGGCGGCGCCGCGGGCACCTTGCGCGGGTCCTCCTCCGACTCCGGCGTCGCGACGGGCGCGGGCGCGGGGGGCGTCGCGGGCTCCGCGGCGGGCTCCGGCCGCGTCGCCAGCGCGCTCACGTGCTGCGCCAGCGTGCGCGCCGCCAGGGCGCGCTCGTCGCCTCCGAACGTGCGACCCTTCGCGAAGGTGGTGTTGCGGAACGCATCCCGCTCCGCCTTGGGCAGACGCCACAACTCCACGAACGTCCCGCCGCTCTTCTTCACCTCATCCGCGAGCTGCTCGACGGACGCGCGCGGATAGCCCGGCGCCTCCACCTTCAGCTCCACGCCGGCCTGTTCGGCCTGCATCGCCACCACGAGCTGCATCGATTGCGCGGTAGGCAACAGCTTGCCCAAGCCCTCCACCACCGCCGCCGCGAGCTCGGGCGAGGCCCTTCCATTCCACAACGCCGCGAGACCGAAGACAGGCACGAAAGAGACGATAACCGACGCCTCCCAGGGCGCGAACACTGTTCGCAAACAGTCACGCGGCAATCCGTCCATGACGGTGAACAGAGAGCATACGAAGAGCGACGGTAAACTCGTACGCAGGGGAATAGACGCTGACCCGGGGGCCCGACTCTTCATAGACTTCGGATTCCCCCTGGCTCATCCAATACCCCCCCGGAGTCAGGGCCCTGGAGTCGAATGATGCGCAAGCCCCTCACCCGGCTCATCGCCTGCGTGCTCGTGTCAGCTTCGTTGCTGGCCGGCTGCGGTGGATCTGACCCCGACCCCAACCCTCCCGACAACACAGACGATGGCGGGACGAACAACCCGGACAGTGGCACGGATGCGGGCCCGCCGCCGCCGGAGGACGCGGGCGTCGAGCCGGACCCGGACCCGGACCCGGGTCGTGTTCCCACGGATGTGAACGACACGAAGAACCCGACCAAGGACTCCGACTGCGACGGCCTGACGGACGCGGAGGAGTTCGCCAACGTCTATCCCGGTGGGTTGAAGACGGACCCGGGCCTGCGTGACACCGACGGCGACGGAATCCGTGACGGCGTCGAGGTCGGCCGCACCAGCAGCGTTGATCCCAACTGCTCCTTCCGCGCGGACCTGGACCCGGACTCGCGCACCTCCCCCGTGAAGGCGGACACGGACGGCGACGGAATCCCGGACGGCCTGGAGGACACCAACCGCAATGGTCGCCGCGACCCGGGTGAGACGGACCCCAACGCCATCGACTCGGACGGCGACGGCATCCCCGACGGCGTGGAGGACGCGAACAAGAGCGGCACGGTGAGCCCCGGCGAGACGGACCCGCGCAAGCGCGACACCGACGGCGACGGCCTGCAGGACGGGTTGGAAATCCAGATGGGCACCGACCCGCTCAAGCCCGACACGGACGGCGACTCGTGCGCGGACGGCGACGAGGACCGCAACCGCAACGGCGTGGTGGACCCCGGTGAGACGGACCCGAAGGTGCGCGACTGCGCCGCCTCCATCCCCGACGCGGACTTCGACGGCATCCCGGACTCGGTGGAGACGGCCACCGGCACGGACCCGAACAAGGCGGACACGGACGGTGACGGCCTGCCGGACGGCGTCGAGGACGAGAACAAGAACGGCAAGGTGGACGCGAACGAGACCGACCCGCGCCTGACGGACACGGACTGCGACGGTCTGCAGGACGGCCCGGGCCGCGACGGCTTCCTCGGCGAGGACGCCAACGGCAACGGCAAGGTGGACGGCAACGAGACCGACCCCACCAACCCGGACACGGACGGCGACGGTCTGCGCGACGGCCTGGAGCGCGGCGTGACGACGGCCAACGCGCCCCGCAAGGACTGCGGCTACTCCGGCGACGCGCAGCCCTCCAGCACGACGAACCCGAACAACCCCGACTCGGACGGTGACGGCATCGCCGACGGCGCCGAGGACGCGAACCAGAACGGCCAGGTGGACCCGGGCGAGTTGGACCCGAACAACCCGGCGGACGGCGCGCCCAACACCCCCGCGGGCCAGGCGTGCCGCGCGTCGAACCTGCGCCCGGTGACCTTCAAGGAGGAGAACGGCGCGGACATCCGGCTCGCGCTGCCGGCCACCTTCAAGGACGCCAACCTCACCAACATCACCGTGGCGGGCTCCACGGTGGGCGTCATCGGCTGGGACGACACCCGGCAGGTGACGGTGATTGCGTACAAGCGCGGCCAGGCGGGCGGCTCCACCACGCCCACGGGCGACGAGGCCGCCATCCGCGGCGCGTCGTTCAACACCGCGGCGCGCGAGGTGTCGCAGACGTTCACCACCTGGGATGGCTACGCCGCGCTGTCGGCGCGCTACACCCTGGCGGGCACGCAGGACCTGAAGGCCCTCACCAACACGCTGGTGCGCTCGATGGTGCCCAACAGCACCGGCTCGCTCGCGGGCACGGCGGGCATCACCGGTCCGTTCACCCTGCAGGGCCAGTACGTCCACCGCTCCAACGACAGCGTGCTGGTGGTGCTCGCCATCACCCCCACGTCCCGCTACAACGAGGCCGGCAGCCTGTTCACGCTGACGGACACGGCGGGCGGCTCGTCGCTGGCGCAGTTCGGTGACGCGGACGCGGTGCAGTGCGAGCTGTTCACCACGCGCGCGGCGGTGGTGGACTTCATCTTCGTGGTGGACGACTCCGGCTCCATGGCCAGCAGCCAGCAGTCGCTGGCGAACGCGGCCACGGCCGTGGCGAACAAGCTGGGCAACTCCACGCTGGACTGGCGTCTGGCGATGGTGACCACCAGCTACACCTCCACGAACACCAACCACGCCAACCGCAACGTGGTGCGCGGCTTCACCACCAACGTCAACCAGTTCCGCGCGTGGCTGACGGAGAACAGCGCGTGCTCCGGTGGCGCGTGCACCGTCGTCACCGAGGCCACGACCTGCTCGAGCAACCTGGACTGCTGGGTGCGCACCAGCGGCAACGGTGACGAGAAGGCGATGGACGCGGCGCGCGCCGCCATCAACGGGCCCATGGCGCCGTCGTCCACCAGCTCCGAGCCGGCGCGCATCCGCGCGGGCGCCAAGGTGGTGGTCGTCATCCTGACGGACACGCACGACTACTCGACCGACTCCATCGCCACGTTCGAGCAGTACTTCAAGGGCACGGGCACCACGCCGGCCACGAAGAACCCGCTGGGTCAGACCATCCAGGTCCACGGCATCATCTGCCCGCCGGAGCTGGCCACCAGCGACACCGCCACCTGGTGTCACGTGCAGGAGGACCCGCGCAACCCGAAGCACCTGGACATCATCCAGGCGACGGGCGGCGTGGTGGGCTCCATCCGCAACGCGGGCTCCATCACCACGACCATCAACGGCATCGTGGACAGCGTCATCGCGTCGGTGGGTCACCGCACGCAGCAGCCGCCCATCGGCGCCTCGGTGAAGGTGTCCGTGGGCGCGGTGGCCAACCCCACCACGTGCCCCACGCCGGCGGACCTGCCGCGCAGCCGCACCCACGGCTTCGACGTGGACGGCATCAACCGCACGCTGTCGTTCTTCGGTGGCTGCCGCCCGCAGGCGGACAACACCCAGGCCGCGGTGTCCTACCGCTACTGGAGCGACCGCACGACGAACCCCAACGGCGTGCCGCCCCCGTGCCGCAATGACCCGTACTACGACGCGACCGAGGCCGACTACTGCGACGGCAAGCTGTCGTGCAACCGCACCACGGACAAGTGCGAGTGCCCGTCGGACTGCGGCGGTGGCGGCGCCTCGGGCCAGGTCTGCAACACGGACCCGGCGGTGTGCTCCTTCACGTGCGCGCCGGACTGCGGTGGCACGTGCGGCACCTACGAGTCGTGCAACACGGCGACGTGCAGCTGCTCGTGCGTCCAGACGGCCACGTGCGCGGCGGGCTACAAGTTCGACCCGAACGTGTGCGCCTGCGCGTGTGACACGACGACGCTGAACTGCGGCCCCACCGCGCAGCCGGACGCGGCGTCCTGCTCGTGCGCCTGCAAGCCGGACTGCGGCGGCTGCCCGTCGAACACGGTGTGCAACCCGAGCCTCTGCGCCTGCGAGGGCGTCATCGGCTGATGCAGCCCCTCCGCGCGTCGGCCCCTCGTCGTGAGGCGGGGGCCGGCGTGGGAGGTGGCCCGCTCCCGGGGTGACTCGGGAGCGGGTCGAAGCAAGTACCCCGGCCCCGGAGGCTCACCTGCCTCCGGGGCCGTCGTGTCTCAGCGCGAGGCCGTTGGCGCGGCGGCGGTGCGCACCACGGGGTAGACGCGCAGCCGCGTGTCGCGGGCGGGGTGGCGCTCGTAGAAGAAGCGCAGCCGGGCGCGCGGGTCCTTGGCGAAGGCCGGGTCCTTGAGCTTCGCGTCCCACTCGGCCTTCACGGCGGCGTCCCTGGCCAGCAGCTCGCGGGCGAAGGGCTCCAGCACGTAGTCCTCGATGTATTCCTTCTGCTCGAAGTGGGGGTTGAAGAAGCCCCACGCGAGCAGTGAGTCGGAGCCCGAGGGCTCGAACAGGTGCGCCACCAGCTCCACGCCGGGCTGGGCACTGGGCACGTACAGCGAGCCCGCGGGGAGCTCGCGCGACTGCTTCTCCCACGCGCCCTTGACCGACAGCGTCTGGCGTCCCTCGTTGGACTGTGTGCCCCACTTCAGCTCGGTGGCGCGGAAGACCTCCACGTCGGTGGCGGGTGAGGCGCGCGTGAGGCGCTGGAAGGTGAGGCCGTGGGTGGTGAGCTTCTCGGCGACCCAGGCCGCGTGGGCGGGCGGCACCACGTACCCGCCCGCGGGCATGCTCACGGTGAGCGCGGGCTCCACGGTGTCGAAGTAGGGCACGTTCCACACCTGCGGCTTCGTGTCGTCGTAGCGAATCCACGTCTGGCCGGAGACCTCGGACGGCCCGCGCTCGTAGGCGTAGCCCTTGAAGGGGAGGACGCGGCTCTTCTTCGTGCTCTTCCACGCGAGCACCACGTCGCGCACCTTGCCGGCCTGGGCCTCGGCGTCGGCGGCCTTCACGGCCGCGAGCAGCGTGGCGCCGTCCCGGGAGACCAGGCGCAACAGCCCCGCGACGACGTCTCGCGTGGCCTTCACGCGCACGGCGTAGGGCTTCCACGAGTGGGTCTCCACCAGCACGCCGAAGCGGTGGTGCGCGGCGGCGTAGGCGTGGCTGAAGCGCGGCGTGGGGACGCCGTAGGCGAAGCCGGAGGCCGGGTCGTCGTCCTCGAGGAAGGACGGGTAGAACTCGAGCGGCTGGTGGCCCTCCTTCTCCAGCTCCTGGAAGAGCTCCTCGCGCAGCTTCACACCCAGGGTGCGCAGGGCCTGGGGCCCCGACTGCTGCGGCTCGATGCCGACGGAGACGTCGGGCTGGAACTTGGCGCCGTCGGTGACGTGCAGGTCCGCGTACACGAGCGCGTCCCACGTGTGGAGGTAGCGCAGCAGGGCCACCATCTCCGGGGCCTCGGCCTTGACGTAGTCGCGGTTGAGGTTGAGGTTGGACGCGGTGGCGCGCCAGCCCATCTCCTCGGGGCCCACCTGGTTGGGGCGGTGGTTGGGGGCGAAGCGCTCGTGGCCGTCCACGTTGAAGACGGGGACGAAGACAGCGGTGACGCCCTTGAGCACGCCGGGCAGCGTCTTGCCGGACAGGATGTCGCGCAGCAGCGCGAAGCCCGCGTCCTTGCCGTCGATTTCACCCGCGTGGATGCCGCCCTGGAAGAAGACGACGGGGCGGTTCTTCTTCTTGTTCGCGGCGGGGGTGAGGGTGCCGTCGGCGCTGGCGACGAGCGCGAGCATGGGCCTGCCCTCGGGCGTGGTGCCGAAGGTGTCGCAGCGCACCTTGCCGGGGTAGGCCTTGGGGAAGGCGCGGCAGAGCGCCTCCACCTCGGAGTAGCGGCCGGTGCGGACCCAGCCGCTCTGCTCGGACACGGTGGTGAGGGGTGGCGGCGCCTGGGTGAGCGCCAGGGACAGGGCGGTGGCGAGGAGCATGGGCTTTCCACAGCACAGGCTCCGGTGTGATTCAACCGGCGCGCACCGTGAGCGTTCCTCCCACCGGCAACACGTGCAGGTCCTCGCGCGGCCAGCCCCGGCGGTTCCACTCGGTGTCCAGGCGGCGGGGCGGCTCGTCGAGCGGCTCATCGGTGAGCTTGAAGGTGCCCCAGTGCATCGCGAGGAAGCGCCTGGCGCCGAGTGCTTCGTACGCGCGCGCCGCGTCCTCGGGGTTCATGTGCTGGCGGCTCATGAACCACTCCGGGTCGTACGCGCCGATGGGCAAGAGCGCGGCGTCGAGCCCGGGGAAGCGCTTCCCGATGTCGGCGAAGCCGTCGAACCAGGCGGTGTCGCCCGAGTGGTAGACGCGGGCCGTGGAGCCCTCCACGACGAAGCCGCCCCAGAGCATCTGGTTGGCGTCGTTGAGGCCGCGGCGGCTCCAGTGCTGGGAGGGGACGAAGTGCACGGTGACGGGGCCCACCTTCGTGGACTGCCACCAGTTCAGCTCGGTGACACCCAGGCGCGTGCCCTTGAAGACGGGCGCATGGCCCAGGCCGGTGACGATGGGCGCGCCCACGTCGACGAGGGTGGGCAGGTCCAGGTGGTCGTAGTGGTTGTGGGAGACGAGGCTTGTGGCGATGGGCGGCAGCTGGTCGATGGGGACGCCGGGCGGGACGTTGCGGCGGATGACCACGTTGATGGCGTCGCGCAGCACGGGGTCGATGAGGAGCGACAGGCCGTCCAGCTGGACGAGCCAGCTGGCGTGGCCCAGCCAGGTCAGCCGCGCGCCTTCACCTGGCGCCGGGGGCGTGTGGAGCAGGGCGAGGTCCGGCTCCACGCGAGGCACGGGGGCATGGTCGGGCGACTTGCGGCGACGGCCGGCGAGCTTGTCGGCGACTGCCCACTTGAAGACGGTGCCGAACGGCTGGGGGCCGCTGCCATCCAGGTTCTTGAAGCGCGTCGTCATTCGGAAGGAACTCCTCGGGAGCGGGCGCGGGTGGCGCCCCTGTTGGCTCTCATGCTCGCGGGCCGGTGGGGGCGCAAGGGGAATGACATGGGGGTGTTGCTCGGCAAGAGTGGGCGGGGCAGGGCGGCCGTGTCCGCGCGAGTCATCCAAGGCCTCGGCGCCGAGGCGGAAGCGAACCGAAGGAGGAGTCGACATGAGCGACATCACGCATCGCACGGTGGAGACGAACGGCATCCGGCTTCACGTCGCGGAGGCGGGGACGGGGCCGCTGGTGTTGCTGCTGCATGGGTGGCCGGAGTCCTGGTACTCGTGGCGGCACCAGCTCATCGCGCTCGCGGCGGCGGGGTATCACGCCGTGGCGCCCGACATCCGAGGCTATGGGCGCAGCGACAAGCCCGCGGCGGTCGAGGCGTACAGCATGAAGCAGTTGGTCGCCGACGCGGTGGGGCTGCTCGATGCGCTGGGCGAGGAGCGCGCGGTGGTGGTGGGGAACGACTGGGGCTCCGCGATGGCGTGGACGTGCGCGGCGCTGCATCCGGAGCGCTTCCGCGCGGTGGTCGGGATGAGCGTGCCGCACCTGGGGCGCACGCCGATGCCTCCGACGCAGCTCTTCCAGGGGGCGTTCGCGGGGAAGTGGTTCTACATCCTGTACTTCCAGGAGCCGGGCGTCGCGGAGGCGGAGCTGGAGGCAGACGTGCCCCGGACGATGCGCACGATCCTGGCGGGGGAGCCGGGCTTCGACCTGGGCGCGGGGGCGGTGCGTGCGAAGAAGCCTGGAGATGGCTTCCTCACGCCGCCGCCCGCGTCGTTGCCGGCGTGGCTCTCGGAGGAGGACGTCGCGTACTTCGCGGGGGAGTTCGAGCGGAGTGGTTTCCGAGGCGGCTTGAATCGCTATCGGAACATGGACCGGGACTGGGAGGAGCTGCCCGAGCTGGCGACGGCGCGAATCGAGCAGCCCGCCTTGTTCATCACGGGGGAGAAGGACCCGGGGCGCCTGTTGGCGCCGCTCGAGCCGATGAAGGCGCTGGTGCCGGGGTTGACGGAGGTGCGGGTCATCCCGGAGGCGGGGCACTGGGCGCCGCAGGAGCGACCCGCGGAGGTGAACGCGGCGCTGCTGTCGTTCCTGTCGAAGCTGCCTGCGTGACGAGGGCGCGGCTCAGCTGAAGACGGTGGACAGGTGGAGGGGGCCGGCGGGGACGCCGACGTCGCGGCCGACGGGGCTGTCGGAGGGGGTCTGCCAGGCGTTGGCCTCTGTCACCTTGGCGCCGGTGGCCTGGTTGGAGATGGACATCTTTCCCTGGTGGCCGGCGGGGCTGATTTGGCTGGTGTCGTAGCCGCTCCAGCCGGTGGCGGCGTGGCCGAAGGAGGCCTCGCCCCAGGTCTGTCCGTAGTTGGCGCTGGGGTTGGCGGTGCCGTCCTTGGAGACGCACCAGGCGACGCTGGTGTTGGTGTCGAAGGCGACGAGCTGGGATGGCCGGGCTGCAGGGTGAAGGTCTTGGGCGTGCTCTTGTCGAAGTGCTGGCCGTCGTTGGGGCCGCCGTGCTCGCCGGTCTTGTTCCAGAGGGTGATGGTCTGGGGCTGGTTCGTGCTGTTGGTGAAGGTGTTGGTGTACTTGAACTGGTCCTTCTGGCCCGGGTCGATGAGCTGGATGTTGCTGTTGTAGGGCGAGCCGACGTTGTTCTTGGCGAGCCACGGCTGGTCGACGGGCGCGGGCACGGTGGAGCCGGCGGAGGGCGCGCCGAAACCGGGGCCCGCGTCGCTGGTGGGGTGGGTGCGCGGGGCTTCGGCGGTCTTGGCGGCGAGGCTGGGCGCGGAGGGCTTCTGGGCGGAGATGCTCGCGGGTGCGGGAGGTGCTTCACCGCCGAGGGACGCGGGGGCCTGGACACCGAGCGACTGGAGCTGTTGCGTGAGTCCGCCGAGGAGCTGGGACAGTTGGGCCTGGAGCTTCGCGAGGTCGCCCTGCTCGAAGGAGTCGGTCTGGAGCTTGCGCTGGAGGTCGTTGCCGGCGCGCGGTGTCGGAGTGGATTGGGGGAGGGAGGAGGTGGGCTCGAGGCAGGACGTGCGCGGGAGGGGCGAGCGGTTCTGGATGGCGATGGACATGTCAGCCTCGGGGAGTGGGGCGGGCGCTGTGTTGCGCGACCTGCGGGGGGATTGAGCAGGAGCTGTGCCACTGAGGGACGCGGGGGGCGGGGTGTTACCTCCCGTGGGAAATCAGTGGTTTGGGATGCTCATGCACGGCGACGCGCGCTCACGGTGCGATGACGACGGGCATCACCTGATGACTCGGGTCACCAGTCGGGGTGACAGACCCAGGGGCTGGAGGGACGACGCTGGAAGCAGCGGTAGCCCTCGTCACAGGTGTTGGGACCTTTGGGGTCGCAGGGTTGTTTGCAGGACCAGCCGTCGCAGACCTGGGAGTCGGGGCAGGGCGGGAATCGGTCACCGCAGCGCTGCTCACACTCGGACCAGATGCGGTCAGGCTGTTGTGGCGCGTGGATGACTCGACAGTTTTGTCCCTGAGGGCATGGGGTGGCCTGGCACTGAGGTCCCAGGACGCGAGCGCAGGCGGAGGCGCCTTCTTCGTGTTTGACGCAGTGTTGACCTTCCGGGCAGGTGCGCTGCTCGCATGAAGGGAGACAGACGGGGACAGGGAGCGTGTCCGCGCAGAAGAAGCCTGAGCCGCAGTCGTTGGGAGAGGTGGGCGCGCAGGGACGTCCGCAGAAGCCGGTTCGGCCGCCGCAGGTCAGGCCACGGGCACAGGCCTCTTCGAGCGTGGCTGGGACCTTGACGCAGGGTTCGCCTTCGCCGCGGAGGCCGATGGGGAGACAGTGCCGGACGAAGGGCCCATCGCCCTCCGTCGCGAGGAGCTGGCAGATCTGTCCGTCTGGACATTGCGAATCCGCGAGGCACTGGCTGTCGGCGCAGTACTGGGCATGCGCGCGCGCATCCATGAGGCAGCCGAGGGGGGGCACGCAGCCGGAACTGTCCCGGCAGTTGCGGTGGTAGGTCCTGAGCTGACCGCGAACCTCCTCGGAGAGGATTGGGCTGACCTGACGACCGTGAATCGATTCCGTGCGTTCGGTGCGCAGTGCGCTCGCGAAGAGAAGGACGAGCGGCAGGGGAAGCAGCAGCGCGGCTATCAAGCCTGCGAAAGAGCGCCAGTTCATTCGGGCTCACCACAGTGCTGGATGCACTCGGGGTCGTCCGGTGCCTTGCCGCCGCAATACAGCTCACGTTCCTTGCTGGTGCACCGCGTGGGGATGTTCTCCAGCGAGTCCCTGTGTGCAGCCCGGTCCACGAGCCCGTCACGCCGATGCACCTCGGGACAGCCCAGCAGGGCGCAGGACAGCGCACAGACCCGGATGGTCGGCCACGTCATCGCGGTGCCCCCCGGCGCAGGAAACGACCACGTGGATTCTATCCCAGGTGGTCCGTCCGGGAGCTGACCTCAAGGGTGGGATGCTTCAGACTGTGCACGCGCCGACAGGGAGAATCTCTCCGCGAGAGCGCCCGCATGCTCGACGCCCCTCTACCTGCATCCCGCCCACACGGCCCCGCTCTCCCTTATATAGAGCCCGATGCTTCCGACCTCCGGCTCCACGACTCGCAAGCTGCTGCTCGCCTTCGGTGCGTTGGTGGCGCTGTTCACCGCGGCCTCGGGCTTCGCGCTCGCCCGGCTGGCGGACATCCACGATGGCTCCCACGAGCTGCGCGAGGCCGGCGGCCGTGTCCGCGAAGCCCTCGAGCTCGCCACCGCCGTACGCGACCAGTACGCCCACCTGGCCCACACCATCATCCTCGGCAACGCCAGCCACGTTCACTTCCACGAGGAGTCGCGCTCCCGCGTCGAGGAGCTCACCCGCCGGCTCCGCGAGCAGGCTCAGGACGCCGAGGAGCGCGCCTGGGTGGCGGACATCCAGGAGAACGGTGACGCGCTGGACCGCCTCTACCGGGAGACCCTCCTCCCCGCCGTCCTCGCCAAGGACCACGCCACCGTCACCTCCGCCCACGGTCGAGCACTCGAGCGCGTCTCCCTCATCCAGGCCCGCGCCGAGGCCCTCGCCCGTCGCTTCGACACCTCCATCGGCTCGTTCGAGGAGCACGTCGCCGCCGTCGAGCACACCAGCTTCCGCTGGGCCCTGCTCCTGCTCGGCGGCGCCACCCTCTTCGCCGTCGGCGTGGGCATCTACATCGGCAACTCCGTCGCCCGCCCCGTCGCACGTCTCTCCGAGGGCGCCGCTCGGCTCGCCGAAGGCAACCTCGACACCCGCATCCCCGAGGACGACCCCGGAGAGCTCGGCCGACTCGCCGCGCAGTTCAACCGCATGACCGAGGCCCTCCGCACCCATCAGGCCCAGCTCGTCCAACACGAGAAGCTCGCCAGCGTGGGCCGACTCGCCGCGGGCGTCGCCCACGAAATCAACAACCCGCTCGGCGTCATCCTCGGCTATGTGCGCATCCTCCAGCGCAAGGCGGAGGGCGCCCTCGCGGAGGACCTGAAAGTGGTGGAGGAGGAGGCGGTGCGCTGTCAGCAGATTGTCGAGGGACTGCTCGACCTGTCCCGGCCGGGCCAGGGCCCCGTGGAGCAGCTCCCCCTGCGGGAGACGTGCGAGGACGTGGTGGCCCGGCTGCGTGAGGCCGAGCGACTCGGCCAGGTCCAGGTGCGCGTGGATGGCGCGGCGAATGTCTGGGCGCAGCCCTCGCGCCTGCGCCAGGTGCTCCTCAACCTCGTGAAGAACGCCGCCGAGGCCGCAGGAAACGGCGGCACCGTCGAGGTCCACATCGCGCCCTCCCAGGATGGCGGCGCCACCGTGGCCGTCTCCGACTCCGGCCCGGGCGTCAAGCCCGAGGACCGACGTCGCCTCTTCGAACCCTTCTTCACCACCAAGTCCACGGGCACCGGACTGGGCCTCGCCGTGAGCCAGGCCATCGCCGAGGCCCACGGTGGCCGCATCGAGGCCGACACCGGCCCTCTCGGCGGCGCACGTTTCACCCTCCGCCTGCCCCCCGTGTCCGCGGAGCGGGAGGCCATGTCATGAGCTCCTCCAACAAGCCCACCGTCCTCGTCGTCGACGACAAGGAGAACATGCGCAAGCTGTTCTCGCGCATGCTCGGAGACGCCTACGCCGTGACGGAGGCCGCGGATGGAGAGCAGGCCCTCGCCTGCCTCGCCTCGCGCGACTTCGACGTGGTGGTCACCGACATCCAGATGCCGGGCGCGGATGGCTTCGCCGTGCTGCGCGAGGTGAAGCGCCGCGCCCCCGAGACAGAGGTCCTCCTCGTCACCGCCTTCGCGAGCATCCCGAAGGCCGTCGAGGCCATCAAGGAGGGCGCCTACGACTACCTCTCCAAGCCCTTCGACCCGGACGAGGTCGCGCTCGTCGTGGCCCGCGCGCTGGAGAAGCGCCGCCAGGGCCGCGAGGTCTCGTCCCTGAAGGCACGCCTCGCGGTGGCCCCCGGCCTCCACGGCATGCTCGGCGAGAGCCCCGCGATGCGCGCGCTGCACGGCCTCTTGTCCCAGGTGGCCGCCAGGGACCTCACCGTGCTCCTCACGGGAGAGACCGGCACGGGCAAGGAGCTCGCCGCGCGCGCGGTGCATCGCGAGAGCCCCCGTGCCTCCAAGCCCTTCGTCGCGGTGAACTGTGGCGCGTTGCCCGCGGAGCTCGTGGAGAGCGAGCTCTTCGGCCACGCCAAGGGCGCGTTCACCGGCGCCACGGTGGCCAAGCCCGGCCTCTTCGAGGAGGCCCACGGCGGCACGCTCTTCCTCGACGAGATTGGAGACCTGCCGCTGCCGGTGCAGGTGAAGCTCAACCGCGCGCTCCAGGAGCGGGAGGTCCGCCGCGTGGGCACCACCACGCCGGTGAAGGTGGACGTGCGCGTCGTCGCCGCCACGCATCGCGACCTGTCCGCCGAGGTGTCCGCGGGCCGCTTCCGCGAGGACCTCTACTACCGCCTCAACGTGGTGACGGTGCGACTGCCCTCGCTGCGAGAGCGACGCGAGGACATCCCGCTGCTCGCGATGCACTTCCTCTCCCGCGCCGGGAGGCCCGAGGTGGACAGCTTCACGCCCGAGGCGCTGCGCGCGCTCTCCACCTACGAGTGGCCCGGGAACGTGCGTCAGCTCGAGAACGCCGTGGCGCGCGCGGTGGCCGTGGCGCAGGGCACGCGAATCACTCCCGAGGAGCTTCCACCGGAAGTGCTGACAACGCCCCGCGCGGCCAGCACCGCCCCGGGTGTCCGCGCCACGACCGAGTCCCTCGCGAAGCTGCCCTACCGCGAAGCCGTGGACGGCGCGCGCGACACCGTGTCGCGCGAGTACCTCACCGCGTTGATGCAGGAGTTCGGAGGCAACGTCACCCACGCCGCCGAACGCGCCGGCATGGAGCGCGAAAGTCTCCACCGGTTGCTCAAGCGCTACGGCGTACGCTCCGACGACTTCAAGCGCACGGAGTAGCTCGCTCGTCCCATCAGAACGCCGGCACCACCGCGCCGCCGTAGTTCGACTCGATGAACCGCCGCACCTCCTGGGACTGCAAGGCCTTGAGCAGCGTGCGGACCTCGGGGCGACCCTCGTCACCCTTCCGCACGACGAGCACGTTGGCGTACGGGTTGCGCGTGGCGGACTCACGGGCCAGCACCTTCGCGTCCAGGTTCAGGTGCTTCTGCGCCTCCAGGAAGTAGTTGCCGTTGATGACGGCGGCGGCCACGTCCTGCAGCGTGCGCGGCTGCTGCTCCGCGTCGATCTCCCTCAACTCCAGCTTGCGAGGATTGCCCACCACGTCCTGCAACGTGGCGCCGGCGCCCACGCCCTCGCGCAGCCGCAACAGTCCCTGGTCCGCCAGCAGGTGCAGCGCGCGGGACGCGTTGCTCGGGTCGGCGGGAATCGTCACCTGCGCGCCCTCGGGCAGCTCCGCGAGCTGACGGAACTTCGTCGAGTACAGCGCCAGCGGCTCCAGGTGCACCGAGCCCGCGCTGCGCAAGGACAGCTTCCGGTCCTCGGCGAAGCGCTCCAGGTAGGGCACGTGCTGGAAGTAGTTCGCGTCGAGCTGCTGGTCCGCCAGCGCGATGTTGGGCTGCACGTAGTCGGTGAACTCCACCACCTCCACGCGCACGCCGTCGCGCAGGGCCACGGGCACCGCCGCGCGGAGAATCTCCCCGTGGGGCACCGGGTTGACGCCGACCTTCAGCGTGGGAATGCCAGGGGCCTCGCCGGTGGCGGGGGCTTCCGACTTCTTGCAGCCCGTCCCCACCAGCAACGCGGCGGAGACGGCCGCGAAGGCCAGGGGGATGAGCAGGAATGACGCGGGTGGCTTCATGGGGTGGGGGTTCCGCATGTCCGAAGGGGAGAGGGGCGCGGGCCAACAGCAGACCCGCGCGGAAATTTCACTCGTGTGCGCGGCTGGGACGCTGCGTGGTGTGGTCGAAGCGGGACGCCAGGCCGTCACCGAGCCACTGGACGAGCTGCACCAGCGCCAGCAACACGGCGAGGCAGCCCAACATGACGTCGGTGCGGAAGCGCATGTAGCCGTACTTCACCGCCAGGTCTCCCAGCCCACCTCCGCCCACGGCGCCCGCCATGGCGCTGTAGCCGAGCAGGCTGATAACCACGAGCGCGACGCCGCGCACGAGAGACGGCAGGGCCTCCGGCAACAGCACCCGGAAGATGACCCGCCGGTGCGTGGAGCCCATCGCGATGGCGGCCTCCACCAGCCCCCCGTCCACCTCGCGCAGCCCCTGCTCCACCACCCGACCCATGAACGGAATCGCCGCGACCACCAGCGGGACGATGGCCGCCGTGGTGCCGATGGTCGTCCCCACGAGCAACCGCGTCAGCGGGACGATGGCCACCATCAAGATGATGAACGGCACCGAGCGCCCCACGTTGACCAACGTGCCCAGCACGCGGTTCAGCGCCGGCCGTTCCCACAGTCCGCCCCGGTCCGTGAGCACCAACAGCACTCCCAGCGGCAGCCCCAGCACCACCACCAGCACGGTGGCCACCGATGTCATGTAGAGCGTCTCGAGGGTCGCCACCCACAGCGCCCGCGCCAGCTGCTCACCAGGCATGGGCCGCCTCCTCGGACGTCAGGCCCTGCTCACGCAGGAACGCCAGCGCCTGGCTCACCGCGTCCGGCGCGCCGGTGAGCTCGAACAACAGCCGGCCCACGCGCGCTTCACCCACGCGCTCCAGCGAGCCCTCCAACAGGTGCGCGTCCACGTCGAACCGCCGCGCCAGCGTGGACAGGATGGGCCGCGTCGAGTGCTCACCCGACAAGGACAGCGACACCCGCTGTCCCCCTCGCAGCACCGAGGCCTCGCCCGTGGCGAACGGCGGATAGCACAGCTCATGCAGATGCGTGCCCGGCCGCGACAGGAGCTCCACCACCTTGCCCTGCTCCACCAGCCGGCCCTGCTCCAGCACCGCCACCGAGTCGCAGATGGCCTTCACCACCTCCATCTGGTGCGTGATGAGCAGGATGGTGAGCCCCAGCTGGCGATTGAGGTCCTTCAGCAGCGACAGCACCGAGCGCGTCGTCTCCGGGTCCAGCGACGACGTCGCCTCGTCCGACAGCAGGATGCGCGGACGCGGCGCCAGCGCCCGCGCGATTCCCACCCGCTGCTTCTGTCCGCCCGACAGCCGCGAGGGATACACGTCCGCCTTGTCCGACAGCCCCACCAGCGAGAGCAGCTCCGCGACCCGCTCGCGAATCTGCTCGCGCGGCAGGCCCGCCACCTCCAGCGGGTAGGCGACGTTCTGCGCCACCGTCTGCGAGGAGAGCAGGTTGAAGTGCTGGAAGATCATCCCGATGCCCTGCCGCGCCTGGCGCAGCTCATCGGGACTCAACGACAGCATCTCCTTCCCGTTCACCCGCACGCGCCCCTGGGTGGGGCGCTCCAGCAGGTTGACGCAGCGGATGAGCGTGGACTTGCCGGCGCCGCTCTGCCCGAGCACGCCGAACACCTCGCCCGGGTCCACCCGCAGCGTCACGTCCTGGAGCGCAGACACCTCGCGCCCGCCCTGTCTGTAGACCTTGCTGATACCGCGCAACTCAATCATCCAGCGACTCCCTGCGGTGTCTTCGCCAGCTCCTCGGCGAAGGCCGCGAACAAGCTCCAGTAACGCTCCCCGGTATCCGGCAGCACCGTGAGCACCGTCTTGCCGGGCCCCAGACGCCGCGCCACCTGACGGGCCGCGTGCAGCGCCGCGCCACTGGAGATACCGACGAGCAGTCCCTCCTTGCGCGCCAGGTCCTTCGCGGCCACGTACGCATCCACGTCCGCCACGTCGATGACCTCGTCGTACACGGCGCGGTCCAGCACCTCCGGGAC
This sequence comes from Myxococcus sp. MISCRS1, assembly GCF_026626605.1. Classification (NCBI taxonomy): domain Bacteria; kingdom Pseudomonadati; phylum Myxococcota; class Myxococcia; order Myxococcales; family Myxococcaceae; genus Myxococcus; species Myxococcus sp. MISCRS1. The sequence continues at coordinate 4,048,392 of NZ_JAPNKB010000001.1, read as the reverse complement.
GAAGTTGGCGCCGATGCCCTGGATGCGGTGTGGCCCCGCCTTGCCCTCGGTGAGCAGCGGCGAGCGCAGCGGCTCCACCGCGATGACCTGGAGCCGCGGGTTGGCCTTCTTCAACACACCGCCCGCGCCGGTGATGGTGCCGCCCGTGCCGATGCCCGCCACGAAGGCGTCCAGCTTCGTCACGTCCAGATCGCCCAGGATTTCCTTCGCCGTGGTGCGGCGGTGGATCTCCGGGTTGGACGGGTTGCGGAACTGCTGCGGCATGAAGCCCTTGTCGCCCAACTGCTTGAGCAGCTCGTCGGCCGCCTCGACGGCGCCGTTCATGCCCTTGGCCGCGGGGGTGAGCACCAGCTCCGCGCCATACGCCTCCAGGATGCGCCGGCGCTCCACGCTCATGCTCTCCGGCATGGTGAGGATGATGCGGTAGCCCTTCACCGCGGCGACCATCGCGAGCGCCACGCCGGTGTTGCCGCTGGTGGGCTCGACAATCGTCATGCCCGGACGCAGCCGGCCGTGGTTCTCCGCGTCCTCGAGCATGGCCAGGCCGATGCGGTCCTTCACGCTGCCGCCCGGGTTGAAGAACTCGACCTTGGCCAGCAGCGTGGCCTCCTCCGGCGTGCCGATGCGCGACAGGCGGACGATGGGCGTGCGGCCGATGAGCTGCGTCACGTCGGGGTAGATGTTGTGGGGCATCCGGTCTCTCGGTGGGAAGGGCCGGGACCTCGATGCAGCGCCCCGGCGTGTGGGGAAAAAGAGAACGGCCCGTCTCCAGGTGCTGGGGACGGGCCGGACACGCCTGTGCGCGAAGGACGCTCAGTACGCTCGAACGGACGGACCCGTCGTGACGCGACAACACATGCCGCGACAACAGGTTCCGGACGTGGCGACGAAGACGAGCATCGAGCTCCAGACGTAATCAATCCGTCCCGCACTGTCAATCCGACCGCCTCCTCAAGCGGCCTCCCGGAAGGCTCGACCCAGCGCGTTCGCCAGGTCCGCCTGGAGGTCTTCCACGTCCTCCAGACCCACGGAGAAGCGGATGAGCGCGTCGGTGATTCCCCGACGCTCGCGCTCGGCGGCGGGCACGGAGGCATGCGAGTGCCTCGCCGGCACCGTGAGGATGCTCTCCACCGCGCCCAGAGACACGCCGAGCAGCGGCAGCTTGAGCGCCTCCACGAAGCTCGACGTCATCGCGTCGCTCGCCAGCCGGAACGACACCACCGCGCCGATGCCCGGGTAGTAGACCTTCTCGATTTCATGACGGCCGGCGAGCCAGCGAGCCAGCGCCGCGGCCGTCCGCACCTGTCGCTCCATGCGGACCTGGAGCGTCTTGATGCCGCGCTGGAGCAGGAAGCAGTCCTGGGGGCCGAGCACCGCGCCCACCGCGTTCTGGAGGAAGTAGACCTCCTTCGCCAGCTCCGGCGTGCGCACCGCCACCGTGCCCGCGATGACGTCGCTGTGCCCACCCAGGAACTTGGTGGCCGAGTGCACGACGATGTCCGCGCCCTCGGTGAGCGGCCGCGAGAGGTAGGGTGACAGGAACGTGTTGTCCACGATGAGCAGCGCGCCGTACGTGCGCGCGAGCGCGGACATGGCCTTGACGTCGGTGCGCCTGAGGAACGGGTTGCTCACCGTCTCCACCAGCAGGCCCTTCGTCTCGGGCCGGAACGCGGCGCGCACGGCCTCCGGGTCGCTCGTGTCCACGAACGTGGCCTTCAGCCCGAAGCGACTGAACACCCGGGTGAGCACCCGATAGGTGCCGCCGTAACAGTCATCGGTGACGACCAGGTGGTCGCCCGCGCTGAAGAGCATCAGCACGGTGGACAGCGCGGCCATGCCGGAGCCGAAGGCGAACGCCCCCGCGCCCTCGTCGAGCGTGGCGAGCACGCCCTCCAGCGCCTTGCGCGTCGGGTTGCCGGAGCGCGCGTAGTCGAACTCGCCGGGCGTCTCCAGGCCCGGCTGGTCGAACATGGACACCTGGTAGATGGGCACCGCCGCGGCGCCCGTCACCGGGTCCACTTCATGGCCGGTGTGCAGCAGGCGCGTGGCGAACGTCTTCGGAGCGGGAGTGCCCGTCGAGCGCCTGGGCCAGGTCGGAGATGATGTCATGGCAGTCCTCGATACCCACGGAGAGGCGAAGCAGTCGGTCAGTGATGCCAAGCTGTTCCCGGCGCGCGACGGGGATGTCCGCGTGGGTCTGCGTGGCGGGGAAGGTGATGAGCGTCTCGACGCCGCCGAGCGACTCGGCGAAGAGGCACAGGCGTACGCCGGCGAGCACCTGGGGAACGAGGGCCGCGTCCTTCACGCTGAAGGACAGCATGCCGCCCTGGCCCGCGTAGTGGACGCGCTCCACCTTGGGGTGGCCGGACAGGAACGCGGCCACCTCGCGCGCGTTGGACTGGTGGCGCTCCATGCGCAGCGCGAGTGTCTTGAGGCCGCGGATGACCAGGTACGAGTCCTGCGGCCCCAGGATGGCGCCGATGCCGTTCTGGAGGTACGCGAGCTTCTCGCCCAGCGCCGCGTCGCGGACGACGAGCGCTCCGGCCACGACGTCGTTGTGTCCCGCCAGGTACTTGGTGGCCGAGTGCACGACGAGGTCCGCGCCCAGCTCCAGCGGACGCTGGAGGTACGGGGTGAGGAAGGTGTTGTCGACGATGAGCAGCACGCCCGCCTCGCGCGTGAGCGCCACCAGCGCGGGCAGGTCCGCGGACTTCATCAGCGGGTTGGTGGGCGTCTCCACCACCACGGCCCGGGTGTTGGGGCGCAGCGCCGCGCGCACGGCCTCTGGCTTCGTCGTGTCCACGAAGGTGTGGGGCAGGTGGAGCAGCCGGTCCACGAGGCGGAACGTGCCGCCGTAGAGGTCCTCGGTGAGGACCACGTGGTCCTCGGGGCCGAAGAGGCTGAGCGCGGCGTGCAGCGCGGCCATGCCGGACGCGAAGGCGAGTCCTCGGGCGCCACCTTCGAGCTGCGCGAGCGCGTCCTCCAGCGCGGCGCGGGTGGGGTTCTTCGTGCGCGAGTAGTCGTAGCCGGTGGACTGGCCGAGCGCGGGGTGCTGGTAGGTGGCGGAGTGATAGACGGGGACGGCGATGGCGCCGGTGGCCGGGTCGCGGCGGGTGCCGGCGTGGACGAGGGCGGTGGCGAGCTTCATGGTCGTGATTCCTTTCGGAGCCGAGGGTGCTTCATCGACCGCGCAGCGTCTGGGAGACGCGGAGGATGTCGGCCAGGACCCCGGAGGCCGTCACGGCGCCCCCCGCGCCCGCGCCGCGCACGGTGAGCGGGAACTCGCTGTGCCGTGTGGTGGTGAAGGACACGAAGGACTCGGAGCCGCGCAGGTCCGCGGCGGGCTGTCCCGCCTCCACGGGCGCGAGCCCCACGCGGATGACGGGGGTGTCGGTGCCCAGCCGCGTCGGGTCGATGCGGGCCAGGTAGCGCAGCACGGTGCCGCCCTGGCGGGCGTGCTCCACCTTTCGGGTGTACTCGGCGTCGAGCGCGCGGAGGCTTCGCAGGTAGGACTCGGCGGTGTCGCCCGCGTCGGCGGGCTCGGGGACGAAGGGCTCCAGCGCGACGTCGGAGAGGGACAGGGGCAGGCCCAGCTCGCGGGCGAGGATGAGCGCCTTGCGCGCGACGTCGGCGCCGGAGAGGTCCTCGCGCGGGTCGGGCTCGGTGAAGCCGCGCTCCTTGGCCGTGCGCACGGCGGTGGACAGCGGCACGCCCGCCATCAGCTCGTTGCAGATGAAGCCCAGCGTGCCGGAGAGGGACGCGGTGATGAGGCGCACGGTGTCGCCGGTGCGCACCAGGTTGGCGAGCGTGTCGATGACGGGGAGGCTGGAGGCCACCGTCGTCTCATAGTGGTAGGCCACGTGGTGACGGCGGGCCTCGGCGAGCAGCGCCTCGCGCTCGTTCCACGGCAGGGCGAGCGGCTTCTTGTTCGCGGCGACCACGTGGATGCCCCGACGGAACGCCTCGGTGTAGAGCGAGGCGACGTCACCGTTGGCGGTGCAGTCGACGAGGATGGGCACGGGCAGCCGGCGCAGCTCGTCGAGCAGCGGCGGCAGGGCGCGCGTGCCGGACTCACCGCGGACGACGCGCGCGAGCTGCTCCTCGAGTCCCTCCAACGGCAGGCCGGCCGGGTTGAACAGGCTGCGCCGGCTGTCGGCGATGCCCACCACGCGCAGGGCGATTCCATGTCGCTCGCGCAGCAGCGCTTCCTGGCTGCGCAGCTGGGTGAGGAGCTGTCCACCCACGGTGCCCTTGCCGAGCAGGAAGAGGCTGACCTGCTGGTGGGCGAGGTTGAAGGCCGCGTGCGTGGTGCGCACGGCGATGGCGGTGTCCGCCGCGTCGACCACGCAGGAGATGGAGCGGGAGCTGGCGCCCTGGGCGCTGGCGCGCACGCCGACGCCCACCGCGCCCAGCGCGCTGAAGAAGCGGCCGGCCACGTTGACGCCGTGGCCCATCGCCTCGGCGACGAGCGTGACGAGCGTCACCGGCTGACGGAAGCCGAGCGGCTCGACCTCGCGGCGGGCGAGCTCCTGGGCCAGCTCCCTCTCCAGCGCGGTCCTGGCGCGCTCGGTGTCGGGGCGGGGGATGACCACGGCGATGGACTGGCCGTTGGCGGACTGGGCGGTCATCCACACGGTGACGCGGGCCGAGCGCAGTGCGGCGAGGACGCGCTCGCCCAGCTGGAACTGGTCGGAGAGCTTGCGCACCTCGATGCCGAGCAGGGCCAGGTCCTCGCGGGTGGCGATGCAGGTGGGGCGCTGGACGTCGCTCGAGCCGACGGCGTCGATGAGCGTGCCCGGGTGCTCCGGGTGCATGGTGTTGCGGATGCGCAGGGAGATGCCGGACTCGATGAGCGGAATCATCGTGCGCGGGTGCAGCATGCGCACGCCGACGGCGGCCAGCTCCAGGCCCTCGCCGTGGGAGAGGTGCGGGACGGGGTAGGCGTCGCTCACCAGGTCCGGGTCCGCGGTGTGCAGTCCGAGCACGTCGGTCCACACGGTGACCTCTGTGGCGCCCAGGCCCTGGGCGACGAGGGCGGCGGTGTAGTCGGAGCCGTTGCGGCCGAGCGTGGTGGTGCGGCCGTCGGGCGTCGACGCGATGAAGCCGGGGATGACGGGCACGGTGGTGCCCCACTCGGCGCTGCTCGACTGGAGCCGCTCGCGAGTGCGAGGCACGTCCACGCGCGCGGTGCCGAAGGCGTCGTCGGTGACGAGCAGGTGACGTGCGTCGCGGAAGCGGGCCTGGGTGCCGGAGGCCTCGAGCAGCTCGGCGAGGAGCGTGGCGGAGACCAGCTCACCGAAGGAGAGCACCTTGTCCTTGGACGCGAGGGAACACTCGCGGGTGAGCGAGAGTCCATGGAGGAGCCGTTGCAGGGGCGCGAGGAGTTGGTCGACGCGCGCGGCGAGGGTGGCGGACTGCGCGGGGTGGAGCGCGGCGGCGTTCGTCTTGGCGAGGTGGGCGATGCGGCCCACCACGGTGAGCGCGCCCTCCAGCTCGCCCCGGGTGGCGAGGTCCGCGGCCTCGAGCAGCCAGTCGGTGGTGTCGCCCATGGCGGACACGACGACGGCGAGCGGGCCCGTGCGAGCGTGTTGTCCAATCAACTCGATGACCTGACGCAGTCGGCGCGGGGAGCCCACGGAGGAGCCTCCGAACTTCATCACCCGATAGGAATTGCTGCTCATCTGCGAACCTCGAACGAGGGCCTGCGGCCCTGAAGACATGGAGGCGCACGTCCGCGACGCCGACGCACACGTCGAGCGAGCGCGGCGCTGGAGCGCCGACGGAAGAAATGAAAGGAAGGAGAGGTGGAAGCCCTAGCCGGCGTGCACCGGCCCGCGCATTCGCGCGAGCGTGCGTGGCAGGGCGTGGCGCATTCGGACGCTCTCGGGCGAGCGGAACGCGCGACGGACCTTCGCGGGGTACAGGGGGGCGATGCGAGCGGTGGGAACCACGAGGTCCTCTCTCACCGAAGCGGAGGGACTGCCTCGCCTCGGACACTTGGTTTGCCCGGGGAGCACCTGCTCTCCGGACCGCATCGTTTGGACACCTTGGAGGTCCGTCTCCAGGTTGTCGGGCCACCGCCGAAGCGGTACCGCTCTTGATGCTGCATGCGAGATAAACGGGATGCGGGGCCTTGTCAATCCCTCGCAAGCCCGCATGGTTGGTCGTGTGAGAGCCGGAAGCGACGCCGCTGGCTGTACTTGCGGGACTTCCTGGAAGGCGCCGCCGGGCATGGCCCTCATGACCCCGTGGGATTGTCAGCCCCTGGAGTCACGATGCCCTGCCTCCTTCCTCCGGGGAGGCCGCTTCGGAGGTTCCATGAGATTGATTGCGGTAGTATCCTTACTGCTTCTGTCGATGGGATGTACGAGCACTCGTATTGTCCATATCGACATCGGGAGTGGGCAGCGAATCGTCCACGAGTCGGTGGAGGTCGACCCGGTCGAGGTGAGTGACGACGAGTTCCGCTCCGCCCTCGCGCGCCTCATTCTGGACACGCGGATGGCCGTCGCGTTCCGAGAGTCTGAAGAGGTGGATGAGCGTGGATGGTCTCGGTCCAAATCGCTGCTGGCCTCTTCTCATGGGCTCGTCGATTCAGGCTCGGGCAGTTCGCTGGAGACGCTGTACTCGCGCATCTGTCCTGATGCGGACGATTGCTTGACCCTGGTGGGCGGAACGGGGCTGACGCTCTCCCGAAAGGATCGAACGCTGATGGCACTGTCCTTCGCGCTCGACACCGTCTGGGAGAGTGTCGAGTCCGAGGTCGGCAAGGTGCTGAATCCGGTCGTACTCAAGGCCATGGTGACGTCAGCGGCGTTGACGCTGCTTCTCACGGTGGCGCTTCCCGAACCTGTCACCAAGGTCATCGCGGTGGCATTGACGGCGGCGATGGTGGCCTACCTCGGGGTCGTACCGGTCTGGGAGATCGGGCGCGGATTCGTCCGCTTGTGGGATGATGCGGGCAAGGCGATGAGCGTCATCGAGCTACAGGACATCGGGCATCGGTTCGGGAACGTGCTGGGGGCGAACGGCACGCGCGTCCTGGTGCTCGTCGTCATGGCGGCGCTGGGTGGGAAGAGCGCGATGGCGGCTCAAGGGCCAAGGCTCCCGGGCTTCTCCCAGGCCGCGCTCAAGGCCCAGGCCGAGTCGGGATTCCAGCTCGGGTCCGCCATGCAGGGGGGCGTGACTTCCATTGCGATGCCCGCTGCTGGAGTGCTGAACGTCACGCTTGCACCTGGAGCAGCCGCTGCCCTGGTGATGTATGGAGAAGGGCGGTTCCCTGGAGACGAGACCGGGCCGGTTCACCACATCTGCACGAACAAGAACCCCAGCTCCAGTGCGGCGGGCGGCCCTTGGACGCCAGAGTGCGAGAGGATCTTCAAGAGAGCCGGGATGACGCTCGAGGATGCGGCGAACAAGGTCCGGCTCAACGGGCACGAAGGGCCTCACCCTGAGCTCTATCACAATCAAGTGCTGACCCGCCTCGAGCGCTCCGTCGCGCGGTGTAGAACGACGGAGAGCTGCAGGGCCAGTCTGCAGAAGGAACTCGCGAGGATTGCGGACGAGTTGCTGACTCCCGGCTCGGAGTTGCGCAGCTTCATCGTGAGATAGGAGGCCGGATGGAGCAGAACTTTTATTGGGTGGGGTTGGCGGACGTGCCTCGATGGCTCGTGGAGACGCCCACGCGGACATCCGGCGAGGCGTTCGAAGAGCCTTGGCTGTTCACGGATGGGCGTGTGCTTGAGGACCCTGGCTCCATCAGGTCCCAGGTGTCACACCCAGGGACGAAGCGCGCTTTCGTGTTTGGAGGAGTTGAGCGCACGCCGATCGTCAGTGAGGCGCTCGCGAACGTCTTCCGAAAGCTGGCTCCCGATGACGTCCAGCTGTTTCCGGTGACGGTGGAGGGGGCGCCGGAACGGTACTTCGTCGTCAATGCAACCAAGGTGGTTGATGCCATCGACGAGGCGCGATGCCGGGAGGTGCACCATGAGGACGGGGATGCACCTGCCCCTGGCTATGAAGGGGAGTACAGCTGGATCTACGGCCTGCGAATCGACCCCGCGAAGACCGAAGGCGCCCAGGTCTTCCGGCTGAAGCGGTTCAAGGTCGCGTTCGTTGTTTCGGAGGACATCAAGACTGCGCTCGAAGGAGTGGGGAACCTTGGAGTGTCGTTCGAGCGTGTGACCGGGCCGCACGCGCCTCGATGATGACAGTGGTCGCGCCCCGCCTCGAGTGGCCGATGCAGGGCGCGGAGGTTCACGGCAGGCACTGCCCCGGGTTGCTGAGGTCGGGGATGCAGGTCTCCGTGAACAAGCGCAGATCGTGGAAGATGAGCTCCGAAATCGAGTTGTACGAGTTGACGACGTAGAGCTCGAAGACGACCTGCATCCCGGGCTCCACGAGCGTCTCCACCTCGAACGCACCGACGGGCGCATGCTGCACGATGGGCAGGTCGCGCGAGGCGACCTGGGTCCAGTCCGGGAACGCTCCACCCCGCTGCTTGATGACGAGCCTCAAGGTGGTGGCGGTGCTGCATCCGCCCGCGGCGGCGCAGTAGTACTCGTCGAGCGACACGAACGCCGTGCCACGCACCACGGCGGGACGGATGTGGTCGACATAGGAAGTCAGCTTCGCCTGGAGGACAGGCGAGCCCGTGTAGCGGGACCAACTCGCCGCCTCGTACGTGGAGTTCGCCAGGTCGCACTTCACCTTCTCCACGCGGTGCAGGGCGTTGTCGAAGGTCCCCCAATACAGCGACGCCGCCTTGACCTCGCGTGCTCCGCGCAGCGGGTCCGCACGGACGTACGTCGCGGCACTGTAGGGATGCAGCCAGTGGCTCCACGGCGTCTGTCCCGAGGAACACGCCGTCTGCTTGTCCCCGTCGAGCCAGCAGAGCCAGTTGGACGGGCGCTGAGCGGCGTCGCAGACGGGGAGCGTCACCTCCGTGCCGGTGAGCTCCGCCTCGCTCGTGCCCAGCACGTCCGCAGTGCCCGCGGCTCCACCGAGGCTCTCACCGCTGGAGCCGCCACACGCCGTGGCGCCCATCAGGGACAGAAGGGTCATGGTGCGAATGATTGGCGTCACATTGTTTCCTTGGAGGGATGAGGGCGTCGGCCGGATGCGGCCATCGTTCCCTTGAATGCAGTACGGGCCGTGGCGCGCGGGCTGGCTGCTCACCCGGCGATTTCCGGCGCGGCCCCTGGGCCCGACAGGCGGTGATGTGCGCCCGGGGGCCACAAGGCCGTGCTCCGCTCGGGCCCATCACAGTGTGATGGTTTCGGTCACACCTGTGGCCTTGGTGCTGGCTCGCAACCTGTTGGAATCGCTGTGGGTCGGCGTGGGTACGGGGCTTGCGATGGAGCGGAGCATGTCGCTCGTGTCCGTCGCCTTGTCGCTCGTGCTGGCCGCCTCGCCCTCGGAGGCGTGGTCGCTGGAGCGCGTGGTGTCGGAGGCGCTGGCGCGCAGTCCGGAGGTCGCGGCCGCGCAAGCCGAGGAGCAGGGCGCCGAGGGCGTGCGCGCGACGGATGGACGCTGGCCCCGCGCGAACCCCTCCATCGAGCTGGCCCTGGTCACGGATGCGCTCACGGGGAACTCGGGTGAGCAGCGCACGGAGTTGGTGTTGAGCCAGTCCCTGGAGGTCGCAGGGCAGTCGGGGCTGCGCGTGGAGCGCGCGAGCGCGGCCCTGGCCGCTGCCCGTGCACGGCGTCACGCGGTGATGCTGAGTGCCTCGGCGGGCGCCGTGGAGTCGGCCGTGGAGCTGGAGCGTCGTGAGGCGCGCGCGACGCTGGCGCGTGAGTCGCTCGAGCTGACGCGTCAGATGGAGGCGGCCACGGTGCGTCGCTTCGCCGCGGGCGATGTGTCGGAGCTGGACCGCAACGCCGCTGCCTTGGAGCGCGCGCGTGCGGAGGCCCGCGCGGCGCAGGCGGTGGCGGAGGTGGTGGCGGCTCGGGCCGAGCTGAATCGTCGCCTGGGTCGCTCGATGGACGCGGCCTTGCGTGTCTCGCTCGTGGACACCGCGACCCAGCCGCTGCCCTCGTCGCTGGAGGGTGAGCCCCCGAGCCTGGTCGCGGCGCGCGCCGAGGTGGCCGCGGCGGGCTCGGAGGTGGACCTGCTGCGCCGGGAGCGCATCCCCAGTCCGACGGTGTCCCTCGGCTACGAGCGTGAGCGACGGCCGGAGTCCCACGGCGCCTTCTCGGATGTGCACACCGAGCACCTGCTCATCGCGCGGCTCTCGGTGCCGCTGCCGCTGTGGGACCGGAACCAGCCCGAGCTCGCGCAGGCGCGGGCCCGACGCAAGGTGCGTGAATCGGAGCAGGTGGCGAGTGAGCGAGATGTGTCCGCGGAACAAGCCGTGGCGCGAGCGACGTTCGATGCGGCGCGCTCGGCGCATGAGTCACTGATGTCGGTGCGCCCCTCGGTGGACCGCAACCTGGAGCTGGTGCGTCGCGCGTACGAGGCCGGAGAGCTGGGGCTCGATGCCTTGTTCCTCGCGCGAGACAGGGCGTTCGCGGCGGCGGCGGAAGGTGTGGACGCGGCGGCCGCGCTCGTCCGGGCCCGTGTGGCCCTGCTGCGCTCGGTGGGGCGGCTCCCGACGGGACAGGTGCCGGAATGAGCACGTCGTCGAAGCATGCGGTGTGGATGTGCGCGCTCCTGGCGCTCCCCGCCCTGGCGCACGAGGGCGAGTCGCATGGTGGACCGGCCGTGTCCTCCGGGGTCCGTGATGCGCAGCACGTGCTCGCGGCGACGGGGGACGTGTTCGAGGTCGTGCTCAAGCACCCCGAGCACTCCGAGACGCCGAAGACCCAGGTCCGCATCTGGGTCGCCGAGACGGAGACGAACGCCCCGGTGAGCGGCGCGCAGGTGGAGCTCACGCTCACGGGCAGCACCGTGCAGAAGCTGCCCGCGCGAATGCTGTCGGCGGGCGCCTACGAGACAGAGGCCCTGCTCGAACCCGAGACGGAGTGGGCCGCCGTGGTCACGGTGACGCGCGGCAACGACGTCGACGTGCTGGCGCTCGGCACGGTGCATCTCGAGGACGACCACGACACGTCGGGCGCCACCGGAGCCATGGAAGGCTGGCGTTGGGGCGCGGTGGGCGGCGCATCGCTGCTGGCGGTCGTCGGGGCGTGGTGGACGTCCCGCCGCAAGAAGGTGCGGACATGAGGTCGGTGATGCGGTCCACGTTCTCGCTGTTCCTCTGTCTCTCCCTGAGCGGCTCCGTCGCCCTGGCGCACACGGGCGAGTCCCACGCCGCCGCCCAGCCCGTCGTCACCGGCCCGTCCTTCTCCGTCCCGAAGGAGACGCAGTTCCTCCTGGAGGTCCGCACGCGACGCGCGGCGGTGCGCTCGGTGGAGTCCCGACTGGTGACGCCCGGGAAGGTGGTGCCTCGCACCGACCGCATCGCCCAGGTGTCCGCGCCCGTCGCGGGACGGGTGCTCGCGGCGAATGGCGCCGTGCCGCTCGTCGGCCAGCGCGTGAAGCGCGGCGAGGTGCTGGCGCTGGTGCAGCAGAGCCTCTCCACCTCCGAGTCCACCGGCCTGTCGACGAGCCACTTCCAGGCGGAGGCCGAGGTCTCCCGAGCCCAGGCCGCGCTGGAGCAGGCCCGACGGGACCTCACGCGCCTCGAGTCCCTCCAGGGTGTGGTGGCGGAGAAGGAGGTCCAACAGGCACGGCTCGCGGTGAGCACCGCCGAGCAGGAGTGGAGCCGGGCGAAGTCCGCGCGCGAGGTCCTCGCGGGCGCGCGCCAGGGACATGGCACCGCGCGAGTCTCCCTGGTCGCGCCCATCGACGGCGTGCTCGTGGAGGCCCGAGCTTCCGTGGGTGAGCAGGTGGACCCCTCGCGTCCGCTCTTCACCGTCCTGGACGCCTCCATCCTCTGGGTGGAGGCGCACGTCTACGAGGTCGAGGTCGCGCGAGCCGAGGGCACCACGGGCGCGCTCATCTCGACCGCGGCCTATCCCGGCCAGCACTTCCCCGCGAAGCCCTATCACGTGGGCCAGATGGTGGACGAGGCAACGCGCAGCGTGCGCGTGCTCTTCGAGGTCGACAATCGCGAGGGCCGACTGCGCCCCGGCATGTTCGTGGACGTGGCGCTCGGAGAAGGTGGACGCAAGGACGAGCTCGCCGTGCCGACGGATGCAGTCGTGGAGGACGAGGGCCGCGCCTTCGTCTTCATCCACACCGGGCCGGAGACCTTCGAGCTGCGCCCCGTGGTGCTCGGCGGCGCGGATGGCGCGTGGAGGGCGGTGCGCCAGGGCTTGAAGACAGGAGAGCGGGTGGTGGTCTCCGGCGTGGCGGCGCTGCGGCTGGCGCGAGGGGGACGGTAGTGCTGGACCACGTCATCCTCTTCTCGCTGCGCCATCGCCTGTTCGTCGTGCTCGCGGCGGTGGCGGTGCTGCTCTATGGCGGCTGGGTCGTCACGCGGCTCCCCGTGGACGTGTTCCCCGACCTCAACCGTCCCACCGTCACGGTGATGACCGAGGCGGGCGGCCTGTCCCCCGAGGAGGTGGAGACGCTCGTCACCACGCCCATCGAGACGTCGATGAACGGCGCGCCCGGCGTGCAGCGGGTGCGCTCGTCCTCGGGCGTGGGCCTGTCCATCGTCCACGTGGAGTTCGACTGGGGCACGGACATCTACCTGGACCGGCAGCTCGTCTCCGAGCGGCTCCAGGTGGCGCGTGAGCGCCTGCCGCGCGACGTGGCGCCCCATCTGACGCCCGTGTCCTCCATCATGGGCGAAATCCTCCTGCTCGGCGTGCAGAGCGAGGAGGGGCGCACGTCGCCGCTGGAGCTGCGCTCGCTGGCGGACTGGGTGCTGCGCCAGCGCCTGCTCACGATTCCCGGCATCGCCCAGGTGACGGTGCTCGGCGGCGGCGTGAAGCAGTTCCAGGTCCGCGTGGCGCCCGAGAAGCTCCTGGCCTTCGGGCTCACCTTCGAGGACGTGGAGCGCGCGGCGGGGCTGTCCCAGGGCAACACCACGGGCGGCTTCGTGGACAAGGGCGGGCGCGAGTACCTGGTCCGCAACCTCGCGCGCAGCGCCTCCGTGGAGGACCTTCGCGCCACGGTGGTCGCGATGCGGGACGGTGTCCCGGTGCGCCTCTCCCAGGTCGCCGAGGTGGACGTGGGCCCGGCGGTGAAGCGCGGTGATGGCGGCATGAATGGTCGCCCCGCGGTCATCCTCGCGGTGCAGAAGCAGCCCGGCGCGAGCACCCTCGCGCTGACGGAGCAGGTGGACGTCGCGGTCAAGGAGCTGCGCTCCACGCTGCCCGGGGACGTGCGCGTGGAGACGCTCTTCCGTCAGGCGGACTTCATCCAGGCCGCCATCGGCAACGTGGTGGAGGCGCTGCGGGACGGCGCGCTGCTCGTCGTGGTGGTGTTGTTCCTCTTCCTCGTCAACCTGCGCACCACCGCCATCACCCTCACCGCGATTCCGCTCTCCTTCGTCATCACCGCGCTGGTGATGAAGGCGTTCGGCCTGTCCATCAACACCCTTACGCTCGGGGGCCTCGCGGTGGCCGTGGGCGAGCTGGTGGACGACGCCATCGTCGACGTGGAGAACGTCTACCGGCGCCTGAGGGAGAATCGGGCGAAGGAGCAGCCGGAGCCCGTGCTCCGCGTCATCTACCTCGCCTCCTCGGAGGTGCGTGGGTCCATCGTCTTCGCCACGCTCATCGTGGTGCTGGTGTTCCTGCCCCTGTTCGCGCTCGGTGGAATCGAGGGCCGCCTGTTCGCGCCGCTCGGCGTGGCCTACGTGGTGTCCATCCTCGCCTCCCTGCTCGTGTCCCTCACCGTGACGCCCGCGCTGTGCGCGTTCCTGCTCCCCAAGGGGCGCTTGCTGGAGCACGGCGATGGCGCCGTGGTGCGGTGGTTGAAGGCGCGGGCGCGCCATGTGCTCGACTTCTCGCTGGCCCATTCGAGCGCGGTGATGGTGGGGGCGACGGTGCTGGTGCTCGGCGCGGTGGCGGTGGTGCCGTTCCTCGGGCGCTCCTTCCTGCCGCCGTTCAACGAGGGCACCGCCACCGTCAACGTGCTGGCACCTCCGGGCACGTCGCTGGAGGAGTCCAATCGCTTCGGGCTGCTGGCCGAGCGGCTCATCGCCTCCGTCCCCGAGGTGAAGACCGTGGGGCGCCGCACCGGCCGCGCCGAGCAGGACGAGCACGCGGAGGGCGTGCACTACTCGGAGCTGGACGTGGACTTCAAGGAGGGCGGGCGTCCTCGGGACGTGGTGCTCGCGGACCTGCGCGAGCGGCTGTCCGTGCTGCCCGGCCTGTCCGTGTCCGTGGGACAGCCCATCTCGCACCGACTGGACCACCTGCTGTCCGGCATCCGCGCGCAGGTGGCGGTGAAGCTCTTCGGGCAGGACCTGGAGGCGCTGCGCGGCAAGGCGGAGGAGGTGCGCTCCGTCATGGCGCAGGTGCCCGGCGTGGTGGACCTCCAGGTGGAGCAGCAGACGCTGATTCCCCAGCTCCAGGTGCGCCTGAAGCGCGAGGAGGCGGCGCGGCTGGGCGTCCAGCCGGGCGCCATGGCGGAGCAGCTCGAGAAGGCCTTCAACGGCGTGGTGGTGGGGCAGGTGCTGGAGGGCCAGCGGACCTTCGACGTGCTGGTGCGCTACGAGGAGCGCGCGCGGGTGGACGCGGAGGCCTTCCGTCGGGCGCTGGTGGACACGCCGTCGGGCGCGCGGGTGCCCGTGGCCGCGGTGGCCGAGGTGGTGGAGTCGCGCGGCCCCAACGTCATCCACCACGACCACCTCCAGCGGCGCGTGGTGGTGATGGCCAACGTGGCGGGCAGGGATTTGGGCAGCGCGGTGGAGGAGGTCCGCGAGCGCGTGGCCGCGAGCGTGGTGCTGCCGACGGGGACGTTCCTCTCGTACGAGGGGCAGTTCGAGAGCCAAGAGGCCGCGACGCGGCTCATCGCGCTGCTGTCGCTGGTGTCGCTCGTGGGCATGTTCCTGGTGCTGTACGCGCACTTCCGCTCGGCGCGCCTCGTGGCGCAGGTGATGCTCAACATCCCGCTCGCGCTGGTGGGCAGCGTGACGGCGGTGGTGCTCACCGGGCAGCCGTTGTCGGTGGCGACGCTCGTGGGCTTCGTCACGCTGTGCGGCATCGCCAGCCGGAACACCATCATGCTCATCTCGCACTACCTCCACCTGGTGGAGCACGAGGGCGCGGTGTTCGGCCAGGAGATGGTGGTGCGCGGCTCGCTGGAGCGACTGGTGCCCGTGCTGATGACGGCGCTCACGGCGGGGCTGGCGCTGGTGCCGCTGGCGCTCGCCTCGGGTGCTCCCGGCAAGGAGATCCTGCACCCGGTGGCCACCGTGATTCTGGGCGGGCTCATCAGCTCCACGCTGCTGGACCTGCTCGTCACGCCGGCCGTGTTCCACCGCTTCGGGCGTCCCGCGCTGGAGAGCTACCTGGCGCGCAAGGCGGC
Organism: Myxococcus sp. MISCRS1; assembly: GCF_026626605.1. NCBI lineage: Bacteria > Pseudomonadati > Myxococcota > Myxococcia > Myxococcales > Myxococcaceae > Myxococcus > Myxococcus sp. MISCRS1. The sequence goes on along the minus strand of NZ_JAPNKB010000001.1, from coordinate 4,032,966 downwards.
GGCGCGGACCGAGGATGACCTGACGCTCCCGGGGCCCCGGCCCGAGGGAGAGCGACTCGCGGGCTCGTATTGAGGCCCTCGCGGGCCCGCATTGGGATTGAGGAGAGAGATGAGACACGGATTCATCGCGGTGGTGGTGGTGGCGGGGATGGTGGCCGCATGCAGCAAGAAGGAGTCACCGGCGCCCGCGCCCGTCGCCGCTGCCGCGCGCTCGCACGTCGAGGAAGCGCCGCATGCGCACGCCGCGCCCCACGGTGGGCTGGTGGAGTCGACGCCTCGGGGGCATCTGGAGTTGGTGACGACGCGGGCCGGCGGTTATCGCGTGTACCTGCTCGATGCGTCGCTCGCGCCGCGTCCGGTGGACGGGGCCACGGGCTCGGTGAAGGTGGCCAAGGGCGGCTATCCGGACGTCACGCTGACACCCGCGGGAGACCACCTGGCGGGACAGGGGCCCGAGCACGGCGATGACCACCTGGCCATGGTGGTGACGGTGGTGAAGGACGGGAAGCCGGAGGTCGCTCGCTTCGCCGCGCACCTGGAGGCGAACGGACACGGCAACGGGCTCGTGGGGACGCTGCGCGTGGCGCCCTGTCCCGCGACGCCTCCCGAGGGCCTGAGCGCCGCGGACTGCGCGAAGCAGGGCGGCGTGTACTCGCTGGTCCGGGACGGTGGCGCAACCGCGCTGGTGCTCGCGGCGCCAGGACAGGACGCGAAGGGCCTGCTGAGCACCCGCGTGGGGCAGCGCGTGCACGTGAAGGGCACGGAGGCCGAGGGGCGCGTGGTGGCCGAGGCGGTGGCGCTGGAGCACGACCACACGCCCTTCCACGGCGGCGTCGTGGCGATGAGCGGCGACACGCATCTGGAGGTGCTGTCCCTACGCTCCGGCGAGGTGCGGGTCTGGGTGACGGATGCCTTCCGGCAGCCGCTGCCGCTCGCGGGACGCAAGGGCGTGGTGGAGGTGACGGGCGCCTCCGCGCCGCTGGTGCCCGAGGCGGGCGGCGCGTACCTGAGCGGCACGTTGCCTGCCTCGGACGTGGAGCGGGAGGTGACGGTGCGCCTGCCGATGCCCGAGGACGCGGAGTACTTCATCGGCTTCCTGCTGACGCCCACGGACGCGCCGAAGTCCGCCGCGAAGCCCGAGGCGACGGGCGGCGACGCGGTGCAGGAGGTGACGATTACAGTGCAGGGCGGCTATCAGCCGAGCGAGGTGACGCTGAAGCAGGGCGTGCCCGCGCGGCTGCGCTTCGTGCGCAAGGACTCGGGGGGCTGCGGCGACGAGCTGCTCATCCCCGACTTCGGCATCCAGCGCCCGCTGCCCGGCCTGACGGAGACCGTGGTGTCCTTCGTGCCGGACAAGGTCGGCACGTTCGAGTTCACCTGCGGCATGCAGATGATGAAGGGCCTGTTGGTGGTGAAGTGAGCGCGTCCGAGAACACCGAGGCGATGCGCGAGGAGGGCGACGCGGTGACGCGGGCGCTGGTGGAGAACCATCGCCAGTTCCTCGCCTTCGTGGAGCGGCGCGTGGGCAACCGCGCGACGGCGGAGGAGATCCTCCAGTCCGCCTTCGTGAAGTCGCTGGAGAGCCAGCGTGTCCTCGACGACGAGGAGGGCGCGGTGACGTGGTTCTACCGGTTGCTGCGCAACGCGCTGGTGGACCACTACCGCCATCAGCAGGTGGAGGGGCGTGCGCTGGCGCGCGAGGCGCTCGGAGCCGAGGAGCCCTCCGAGGACCCCGAGCTCAGGCAGGCCGTCTGCGCGTGCGTGGGCGAGCTGCTGCCCACCCTCAAGCCCGAGTACGCCCAGATGGTCCGCGAGGTGGACCTGGAGGAGCGCTCCGTGCTGGACGTGGCGTGGGAGGCGGGAATCACCCCCAACAACGCGGGCGTGCGCCTGCACCGCGCGCGGCAGGCCCTCAAGAAGCAGCTGGAGCGCAGCTGCGGCACCTGTGCGTCCCACGGCTGCCTGGACTGTTCGTGCAAGGCGCGCTCCTGAGCAGGCGGCGGGCAGGGCGCTCGGGTCCGGCGAGAAAGCGCTTGCCGAAGTCCCGGGCGCGCCGTTAACTCTTTCGCGGGTGCCGAGGGGCGCCTGCCCGAAAAGACGACGTCACCCTCGCTTCATCCGGCAGGTCCGACAGTTTCCGATGAGTTCCTTCCACGGCCCATGACACGGGTGGGGCCGCCGTTCAGGGACTTCTCATGGGAACCGTTGCAGACACCTCCGAGCCCCTCTCCCTCCAAGAGTGCAAGGTCCGCGCGTCGCTCCTGCTCAAGGCGCTCGCCGCGGACGACTCCGCGAAGGCCTCGCGCGCGGCGGAGCGGCTGCGCGTGCTGCCCGGCTTCGCCAGCCTCTCGCTGGGCGAGGTGCTCGCGCGCCGTGACTCCATCCAGCGCAAGCACGCGCTCGCCGTCATCGCGAGGGAGCAGGGCCACGCCACCTGGAGCGACTTGAAGCAGGCGCTGGAGGCGCGCGATGCGCCCCGGGTCGACTTCGAGCGGCTGCTCTCCCGCACCGGCGGCACGTACCTCAACCGCTGGTTCACCTCCTACGAGGAGGCCGCCGCGTCGCTGCGCGAGTTCGGGGGCTACCTCTTCCCCTTCCGCGAGCAGTTCTTCATCTGCGAGCCCGGGCTCTTGGGCCTGCTCGGGCTGGACCCGGCGGACCCGGACTGGGCGAAGGCCGGTCCGGATTGGCTCGCGCCTCGCGATGCCCAGGCCCACGCGCGGCTCGAACAACGCCTGCTCCAGCGCTGCCGCGAAATCCCCACCCACCCCACGAGGAAGTCGCCCATGTCGTCCCCTGATGCCAACGCAAGCCGGGCCCGCCGCTCGGACCTCAAGCGCGAGTACAAGGAGAACCCTCCCGAGATGGGCGTGTTCGCCGTGCGCAACCACGCCAACGGCAAGGTGCTGGTGGGCTCGGCGCTCAACGTCCCGGGCATGCTCAACCGCATCCGCTTCGAGCTGACCATGAACATGCCGCGCATCCCCGCGCTGCTCGAGGACTGGAAGCGCTACGGCGCGGAGCAGTTCACCTTCGAGGTGCTCGACGTGCTCGAGCCGCCCAAGGAGCCCGGCGTGGACCTCAATGAGGAACTCCGCGTGCTGGAGAACCTGTGGCTGGACCGCCTCAAACCCTATGGCGATGCGGGCTACAACGCGCCGCCCAAGTAGGCACGGGAGTGCGGGCGCGGCGCGTGCCTGCGGGGTGGATGAGTACCGTCCAAGTGGATGAAGAGGCTGTCAGTGAATGCGATTGGGTCAGGCTGCTCATCGCGTTGTCGTGGCCCGTGAAAGGAATGGGTGAGGCGGGCGACCCCTCCCTGGCGTCGGATGGAGTGCGCGCGGATGGACAATCACACTCCGTGATTCCCCCCTCACTCCAAACCAGCGTTCCCAGCTCTCCCAAGGAGGGAGTCCATGGTCACACTCGCATTGCTGACAGCATTGACTGCCACGGCGTTACCCCCGGGTTTCGTCACGAATCCACGGTCGGGTGAGACGCGTGGCGGCAGCACCACGGTGGGCGTCCAGATTCTCGTCGGGATGATCATGAGCGCCCCCAACGCCAAGGTGGAGATCCAGGTCCTCAGGAAGCCCGACCTCGACCCATCGCTCGACTCGAACTGGGACCTCCTGGAGACCGCGTACTCGAGCACGATTCCCGGCACCTGGAACGCGGCCTCGCCCGACCCGGTCTACCTGCTCTCCCGGAACGTCACGCCCGTCCCCACGGCCGCCGAGGTCCAGCGCTGGCCGCTGGGCAAGATGGTGAAGCTCCGCGTCGTCCAGAAGTTCCAGGCCGACGCGGCGCCCCGGTTGGTCCACTTCGAGGATGCCAACTACCTGTCTTGCTATTACCAGCACGCCCACAAGTCCTGGCAGACCTATATGGCGGAGTGTGGGTCGCCCTTCCCGACCATCTCGGTCCTCTCCACCGCGCTCAACCCAGCCGATGCCTCCACCGGCGTCAACGTCTACAACTACCTGGGGAAGAAGGGCGACGCGACCGAGACCGCGACCGCCCTCTACTACGCCACCGCGGGGCTCCCGACCACGCTGGCCAACTTCAAGCAGACGTATGGGTTCCCGACCAACGAGGTGACGGCCGTCTACTACAACTCGGCCGACCTCGGCTTCGGGCGTGAGATGCACTGCAAGTCCTTCGACGTGCTCCTGGGCACGGGGCTCCTGGACAAGGGCGTGGCGTGCTACGTCAACAACTACGGCAACTCCGTGGGACAGGCGGCTTTCCCGGCGGTGCCTTCGAGCGCCCTCTCGCTGGCCCATGGCGGAGTCGGTCAGTTCGCCACGGTGGCGATGGTGTACACGCCGCCGAACCTCCTGCCGAATGCCATCAAGTTCGTCGTGTACGGCCCGGACGGGACACGCTCCAACATCGCGCCGCTCGACTCCACGGGGGCGCACAAGTCGGTGCCCCACAACTGCCTGGCCTGTCACGGCCTCAACTCCTCCGCCGGGCTGGGGGGAACCTCGGTCATCGCCGTCAGCACGGCCGCCCGGTTCCTGCCCTTCGACCCGTACTCCTTCACCTACCGGAGCCAGAATGACTTCGACCTCCAGCGGGAGAACTTCCGCAAGCTGAACGCGCTCGTCGCGCTCACGCCGCTGTCGCCGGAGACCAGCAGGTACATCAAGGGCCTCTATGGCGGGAAGGACCCGTCGGACCCCACGGCCGTCTCCGTGAGCGACTTCGTCCCTCCCGCGTGGAACACGAGCAAGGAGGACCGCATCGTCTACGAGGGCGTCATCCGACCGCACTGCCGGGGGTGCCACATGACGGCCACGTCGACCTCCTACGACTTCGACAGCCCCGCCGACCTGGCGCCGAACTACATCCACACCGTGCCCTGCTCGGCGGACCACCGGATGCCACACGCGGAGCAGACGCTCCGCAACTTCTGGAACAGCAGCGCGCGCTCCGTCCTGGCCCAGCGCTACAGCCTCTCGAACCACTGCTCTCCGTGAACCCGCGCCTCGCGCGGTAGGGCTCGGGGAGCAGGTGCGCCCATTGCGCCTGCTCGCCCGGCCGCCGTCATTTCCTTGGACCGCGATGTTCAAGGAAATGACCTGTAAGAGTCCGCCGGGTGTTTCGTTGGCCCGGGGGAAAGGAGACGCACCATGCATCGCCACTCCCACCCGGGCTCCCACTCCCACCCGCACCCCTCGGCTCCCCCTCCTCCGAGCGAGGGGGCGCACGCCATCGACCCGGTCTGCGGGATGAAGGTGGACCCGAGCGCCCCCAAGGGCGGCAGCCTGGAGCACGAGGGGCGCACCTTCCACTTCTGCAACCCGAAGTGCCGTGAGCGCTTCGCCGCGGACCCGGCGCGCTACCTCGCGCCGCCCCCGGAGTCGCCCGAGCCGCCGCCTCCCGCCGCGCCGGGGACGATGTACGTGTGCCCCATGGACCCGGAGGTGCGTCAGGACCATCCGGGGGCCTGCCCGAAGTGCGGCATGGCGCTGGAGCCGGAGACGCTCTCGGTCCCCGAGACGCGCGTCGAGTACGTGTGCCCCATGCATCCGGAGGTGGTGCGCGAGGGGCCGGGGAGCTGCCCCCTCTGCGGCATGGCGCTGGAGCCGCGCACGGTGCTGCCCGAGGACAGGCCGGACCCCGAGCTGACGTCCATGTGGCGGCGCTTCCTGGTGGGCATGGGGCTCACGGTGCCGCTTTTGGTGCTGGCGATGTCGGACATGATTCCGGGGCAGCCCGTGCAGCACGCGGTGCCCGCGTCGGTGCTGGCCTGGGCGCAGCTGCTGCTGGCGACGCCCGTGGTGCTGTGGGGCGGCTGGCCCTTCTTCCAGCGCGGCTGGGCGTCGGTGAAGAACCGGCACCTCAACATGTTCACGCTCATCGCCCTGGGCACGGGCGCGGCGTATGTCTTCAGCGTCTTCGCCACGCTCTTCCCGGACCTGCTGCCCCACGGGCTGCGCACCGGACACGGAGGCACCGCGCCGCTGTACTTCGAGGCCGCCGCCGTCATCGTCACCCTGGTGGCGCTGGGGCAGGTGCTGGAGCTGCGGGCGCGGCACGCGACGTCCGGGGCGCTGCGCTCGCTGTTGAGCCTGGCGCCCCCGGTAGCGCGGCGGATTCGCGAGGACGGGCACGAGGAGGACGTGCCGCTCGCGCACGTGCACCCCGGTGACCGCCTGCGGGTGCGCCCCGGTGAGAAGGTGCCGGTGGACGGCGAGGTGCTGGAGGGCGCCAGCGCCGTGGACGAGTCGATGGTGACGGGCGAGTCCTTGCCGGTGGAGAAGTCACGTGGGGAGAAGGTGACGGGCGGCACGGTGAATGGGACGGGCTCGCTGGTGATGAAGGCCGAGCGCGTGGGCAAGGACACGCTGCTGTCGCGCATCGTCCAGCGGGTGAGCGAGGCGCAGCGCACGCGCGCGCCCATCCAGCGGCTGGCGGACAAGGTGGCGGCGGTCTTCGTGCCGGTGGTCATCGCGGTGGCGGTGGTGACGGCGGTGGTGTGGGGTGTGTGGGGGCCGGAGCCTCGGCTGGCGCACGCGCTGGTGAACGCGGTGGCGGTGCTCATCATCGCGTGCCCGTGCGCGCTGGGCCTGGCCACGCCCATGTCCATCATGGTGGGGACGGGGCGGGGCGCGCAGGCGGGCGTCCTCATCCGCGACGCGGCGGCGCTGGAGCGGCTGGAGGCGGTGGACACGCTGGTGGTGGACAAGACGGGCACGCTCACCGAGGGCAAGCCGAGGCTGGTGTCGGTGGTGGCCTCCGAGGGCATCGACGAGGCGACGCTGCTGCGGCTGGCCGCGAGCCTGGAGCGGGGCAGCGAGCACCCGTTGGCGGAGGCGATTGTCTCCGGCGCGAAGGAGCGCGGGGCGGTGCTGACGGCGGTGGAGGACTTCCGCTCGGAGACGGGCAAGGGCGTGGTGGGGCGGGTGGACGGCGTGGAGGTGGCGCTGGGCAACGCGGCGCTGATGTCGGCGCGCGGCGTGGAGGCCACGGCGCTGACGGCGCGGGCCGAGTCGCTGCGTCAGGAGGGGCAGACGGTGGTGCTGGTGGCGGTGTCGGGCCGCGCGGCGGGGCTCCTGGGCGTCGAGGACCCGGTGAAGGAGTCGACGCCGGAGGCCTTGTCGCTGCTGCGCCAGGAGGGGCTGCGCGTGGTGATGCTGACGGGGGACAGTCAGACGACGGCGGAGGCGGTGGCGCGCAGGCTGGGTATCTCCGAGGTCATCGCGGGGGTGTTGCCGGAGGGGAAGGGGGACGTGGTGAAGCGGCTGCAGCAAGAGGGCCGCGTGGTGGCGATGGCGGGAGATGGGGTCAACGACGCGCCGGCGCTGGCGCAGGCGGATGTGGGCATCGCGATGGGGACGGGGACGGACATCGCGATGGAGAGCGCGGGTGTCACCCTGGTGAAGGGGGACCTGAGGGGTATGGTCCGGGCGCGCCGGCTGAGTCAGGGGGCCTTGCGCAACATCCGGCAGAACCTCTTCTTCGCCTTCATCTACAACCTCCTGGGCGTCCCACTGGCGGCGGGGGTGCTGTACCCCTTCTTCGGCCTGCTCCTGAGCCCCATCTTCGCCAGCGCGGCGATGAGCCTGTCCTCGGTGTCGGTCATCGCCAACGCGCTGAGGCTGCGGCGGCTGAAGCTGTAGGTCCGGGGAGCGCCGGGGGAGGGTGACTGCTCGCCCCCCGACGGGCGGCGCGGGCCTGCGAGGGAAGACGTGCACCGGCCGTGCGGGCCATTAGACTGCGTCGTATGAGCCCGCCCGCCGGTCACGTCTCCGTCGTCAACCTGCCGAATGCGTGGTTCATCCTCTGTTCCTCGCGTGAGCTGAAGGACAAGCCGCTGGCGCGCACGCTCCAGGGCACGCCGCTGGTGCTCTTCCGGGGCGAGGGCGGCACGCCTGGCGCGCTGGTGGACCGCTGCCCGCACCGCAACGTCCCGCTGTCGCTGGGGCGCGTGAAGGGCGGACAGCTCCAGTGCGGCTACCACGGCTGGAAGTTCGACACGGGCGGGCAGTGCCGCGCCATCCCGGGGTTCATGGGCGAGCCGGAGGCCCGCTCGCGCTGCGCGACGTCGTATGCGACGCGGGAGCAGGATGGGTTCATCTGGGTGTACTCGACGCCGGGCGCGGTGCCCACGACGGAGCCGTTCCGCTTCCCGTTGCTGGAGGCGGGGGACTACACCACGGTGCGCCGCATCCTGCGCGCGCCGGGCTCGCTGCACGCGACGCTGGAGAACACGCTCGACGTGCCGCACACGGCGTACCTGCACGGGGGCTTGTTCCGCACGGAGGAGAAGCGCAACGAGATTGACGTGGTGGTGCGGCGCAGCGCGGACCGGGTGGAGGCGGAGTACATCGGCGAGCCGCGTCCCAGTGGTGTCGTGGGGAGGCTGTTGGCGCCGGGCGGCGGCGTGGTGCAGCACTTCGACCGGTTCCTGATGCCGTCGATCGCGCAGGTGGAGTACCGCATCGGCGAGGGGAGCCACATCATCGTGACCTCGGCGATGACGCCCGTGTCGGAGTGGGACACGATGGTGTACGCGGTGGTGACGTTCCGGCTGCCGCTGCCGCGCTGGCTCCTGCGCGCCGTGCTGCCCGTGGCCATGCCGGTGGCGCTCCACATCTTCAACCAGGACGTGCGCATCCTGAAGACGCAGACGGAGACCATCCGGCGCTTCGGCACGGAGACGTATGCGTCCACGGAGATTGATGTCCTGGGCCCCGGCATCCTCCGCTTGCTGCGCGCCGCCGAGCAGGGCAAGCCCGGTGCGGTGGGCGACGCCGTGCACGAGACGCGGCTGAAGATGAAGACCTGAGCGCGGCACGTCGCCGTGGATGAGGCGCGCCTGAAGATGAAAGCCCGCGCGAAGCGTGGACACCGCGAGCGGCCCGGCGCGGTGCCGCTCACCGGGTGAAGGCGGTGTGCTCCTCGCGAGCCCCCGGGGTGGCGGGCGGATGGGCCGTTCTACTTCGCGAGCTTCAAGTGTGCCTCCCAGCGTCGCCGCAAGGCCGCGCGGCGCTCGGGGTACGGTGTGTCGAGGAAGTCCACGCTGAGCAGGCGCTCGGTCCTGAAGTAGCGGAAGTCGCGCCTCAGCTCACACCATGCAATCAATACGCGGACGCCCGTCACGTAGCCCACGAGGATGGGCCACACCGTGCGCTGGCTCGTGAGGCCCTCCGCGTCGGTGTAGTGGAGGTGGAGCTTCAGTTGCTTCCGTGACCACTCCCGCAGCCGCCCCAGGTCGACCGTCCCGTCGGGGTGCTTGTGCCTCGCCGGTGGAGTGCCCACCACCGGGTCGTCGACCAGCTCGCGCAGGTGCTCCGGGACGATGGCGGCGACCTTGGCCAACACGCCTTCCGCAGCCGCCGACAACGTCTTGTCCGCGTTGGCCGCCACCCACTGCGCGCCGAGCACCACCGCCTCGATTTCGCTGGGTGTCAGCATCAACGGCGGCAGGTCGAAGCCGCGCTCCAGCACGTAGCCGACCCCTGCTTCTCCTCGAATCGGCACGCGGCGGGCCATCAGCGCCGCGAGGTCCCGGTACACGGTGCGCTGACTGGTCTCGAGCTTCTCGGCGATGGCGCTGGCCGTCATCGGACCCTTGGCCCGCCGCAGCACCTGAAGAATCTCGAACAGCCGGTCCGCGCGTCGCATGCGTCCTCCGCGCTACGCCATGGCGGTGAGGATAGCGCAGCTCACGAGGTTGCTGACCAGGAAGTAGGGCGCGTTGATGACCCCGTAGAGCAGCGGCCTGGGCATGTTGGGATTGATGGCCACGTTGAACACCGTGGCGACGAGATAGCCGAGCCCGCTGATGACGCCGAACGCGAGCGCGTTCGGCATCGTGTCGAGGTGGAACGAGCGCAGCAGGACCGCGTTCGTCAGCGTCACCACGAGTCCGCAGAGCAGGGGACCCACGATGAAGAGGGGCTCCGGCTTGCGGCCCGCCAGGTCGGTGCGCGCGAGCGCCAGCGCATATGGCTTCGGGATGACCCCCATGTACCACGCGGCGCCGAGCACCTGCAGCGCCACGGTCGAGAGGAGAACGGCGAGCCAGTTGATTGAAAGCGTGAACATCGTGTGCGCCCCGGTGGAGGTGAGGCGCACGGAGTACCGCCACCCTGCTGCCACCGTGGTGGCAGCAGGGAATGGGACGCCGTCCTAGGTGGCGACGGTCGGAGCGCGGGCCTCGATGCGCCAGCAGGCGGCGGTGAGCCGCACCTCGTCGCCGTGGACGAAGGGGCTGAAGGCGGCGAGCAGGGTGTCGACGAGCTTCGCCCGTGCCTGTTCGTCGAGCTCCTGAATCACCCGGCCCACGGGTCCGAGCCGGGTGACGTACCGAGCCAGGCTTCGCGCAGGCATGGTGCAAGGGACGTCGATGGCGCGCAGGGTGATGTCCGTCCAGCCGCTCTGCTCCAGGATGCGCTGGACGCGGTTCGGGTCCGCGAAGGCGAACTGTCCCGGCGCGTCCGGGATGCGGGGAGGGATGTTCGTCAGGTAGGGCGCCGCGGCCTTCTCCGCGGTCGTCATGAACGGGTTCTCCTCCGGGCTCCTCCAGGCGATGCAACACAGCCGGGCGTCACCGGTGGCCGCGCGTCGGAGGTTCGTGAAGGCCCGGACCGGGTCGTCGAAGAACATGACGCCGAAGCGGGACATCACCAGGTCGAACGACGCGGGCTCGAAGGCATGCGTCTCCGCGTTCGCTTCGATGAAGCGGGCGGCCACGTGCTGTGCCTCGGCTTGTTCCCGCGCCACGGCGAGCATCGGCGTGGAGACGTCGAGTCCGACACACTGTCCCGTCGAGCCGAGATGCCGGGCGACGGCGAGCGTCGTGCTCCCCGTTCCGCAGCCCACGTCGAGCACCCGGTGGGCGCCCAGGGTCCGCACGACCTCGATGAACAGGGACTCGAAGGGCTTGAACAGCTGCTCGAGCACCTCCCGGGTATCCACCCAGGCGTGTCCCGCGGGGCCCTTCCAGAGGGCCTCCTGCTCCAGGGGGGATGGGGTTCCGGCGGTCATCGCGTGTCTCCTTTACCGAATGAGATGTGCTGTGGACGCTAGAGTGCCAGTTCAAGTCGACTTGAGGTCAAGCGGATGAGAGACCTGGACATCACCGAGGTGGCGCGGCGCTCGGGCGTACCCGCCTCGACGCTGCGCTTCTATGAGGAGAAGGGGCTGCTCTCCTCGACGGGCAGACGGGGCCTGCGCCGCCTGTTCGGTCCGGACGTGCTGGAGCGGCTCGCGCTCATCGCGCTGGGGCGGGAGGCGGGCTTCTCGCTGGAGGAGATTGCCCGGATGTTCGCGCCGGATGGGCGCCTGGCCATCGATCGGAAGTTGCTGGTCGAGAAGGCGGAGGAGCTCGACAGCACCATCCGACGATTGAGCGCCATGCGCGACGGCTTGAGGCACGCCGCGAGCTGTCCCGCACCGAGCCATCTGGAGTGTCCCCGCTTCCGCCGGCTGCTGTCGGCCGCCGTGTCCTCCCGCCGCGAGAGCGCTGCGACGAAGGACCGGGAACGAGCGCCGAGGAAACCGGCGCCTGGAAGACGGATGCCTCCCGGGCGTCGTCCGAGGCTGTGAAGCACTCCAGGCCACCGCCCTCCATCGATGTGCGGGAGCGCATCGAGCACCCGTGCGGGGTCGAGGTCTCTCCGAACCTCCCTGTCCCTGTCCGCCGTGGACCGGGCATGTGCAGTCTGGCGCCTGACAATCGCTCGCGGATGTGAGGGCTTTCAGACCCTGCGAGCCCACCCGGCTTTGTCAGGAGTCGATGAGGTCCGCCAACGTCTCTCCGCGCCGGTTCCCTGAGGCGTGTCCAGGGACCATGCGCGGGGTGGGCCATGGGACCGAACACGAGCCTGGACAGTCTCCGCGCGCCCATCGTTCGCCGCGTCGAACGACTCCAGGCGCAGTGGGCTGCCTTCGCCGAGGACGACGATGCGCGCCTGCTTCGCTGGGTCCTCGCGCCGAACGAGCGGAAGCTCATGGACACCTTCTTCGTCGTCGAGGAGCACGACGGCGGCGTGTCACCGGACCTGTTCCTGCGGTTGGAGGTGCCCTTCGCCACGCCCTCCCACCATGGCCTGGAGCTGGTGGAGGCGATGGCCTCGCAGTACCACGCGCTCCGGCATGACCTGGAGCAGGCGGGCGTGGATGCGTCCTGGGTGCCGCCTCGTCGGGAGCCGGGCCAGGACGACGCGCGCGTCTTCCTGCGCGTGGCGGAGTCCTTTCACGAGCACCACCAGCCCTTGTTCCGCCACCTCGTGCTCGTGCTCCTCCCGGAGGCGGTCTCCTCGAGCGCGGACTGGACGGCGTGGGTCGAGCGAACGGTGCTTCAGGCGCACGCGGCCCAGGTGCGGCTGGTGTGCTTCGATGACCCCTCCTCGCCCACGTTGGCGGAGGTGGCGCGGGCCCAGGCCCGCCGGGTCCGCACCTTCGTGGCGGGACTCGACATGGGCGCGGCGATGGAGGAGGTGTCCTCGGCGGCCGGGCACCTGGACACGCCGCAAGGCCACTTCCGGCACCTGTACGTGAAGCTGGGCCGCGCCCTGGAGGCGCGGGACCTGGAGGCGGCGCGGGGCCTGGCGACCGAAGCGGTGGCGGTGGCGAAGGCCCAGGAGTGGAGCCACCTCGTCGTCGCGACGCACGTGGCGCTGGCCACGGGGTACATGACGAAGGAGGACTTCCCGGCGGCCGTCGCCTGCTACCGCTCCGCGGAGGCCGAGGCCCTGGCCGCGCATCAGCGAGGTGAAGCGCAGGGCCTCCCCTTGCAACTCAAGGTGCGCATGGCCCTGGGGGGCGCGCTCATCTGCGCGCGCACCTATTCGCGAAGCGGAGACCTGTATCGCGACACGGCGCCGCTGGCCGAGCAACTGAAGGACGACCGCATGCTGCTGGAGTGCTGGCGCATGGCGGCCTACGGCTATGAGCTGGCCCGGGACCATGACGCCTCCTGGGCCTGCGGGGTGCGCGCCTTCCCCGTGGCGCACCGGATGGACGAGGAGACGCGCCGCACGTCCACGCTGGGCTACCTGGGCGACGGGCTGATGCGCCTGACGCGGACGTGGAAGTACCGCGCGCACCGAGGCGTCGTCGAGGAGCAGATGTCGCGGCTGCTGGGCCCGGCGTGGCGCCCCCCAGACTCGCGGAGGCCGTCGTCATGATGCCGGCCGCGAAGCACTTCGACCTGCTGCTGGGCATCGACATCCACCTCGTCCAGCCGCCGGGCCCCGTCCCCCCGGTCCCCATCCCTCATCCGCACCTGGGGCTGGTGTTCGACCCCGTCGACTACGTGCCCGTCCTGGGGGCCACGGTGCTGGTGGGCGGACTGCCGCGCGCGCAGGCGGGCTCGTCCGGCATCGCGCTGCCACCGCACATCCCCCTGGGCGGCGTGTTCGTGAAGCCTCCGGCCAACGAGTCGGAGCTCTTCATGGGCAGCAGCACGGTGTCCGTGGATGGAGACGCCTTCAGCTACCTGGGCCTCCCGGTCCTGAGCTGTCAGGACATCGGCATCCCGCCCATCCCCCGGCTCAAGAAGAAGAAGACCACGAAGTCGCTGGTGCTCCCCACGACGGTGGTGTTGTCCATCCCGCTGCCGGTCCTGGTGGGCGGCGCGCCGACCGTCTCCTTGATGGCCCTGGCCATGCGCGCGGGCTTCGCGCTGCTGGGGGCGTTGCTGCGCAAGGTGAAGGCGCTGCGCAAGACGCGCAAGGCGCAGAACGGGGTCCACTGCACGGGTGGACATCCGGTGGACATCATCACCGGGGCCAACTTCGACGAGTTCACGGACGCGGTGTCTCCGCCGCCCGGCCTCTTTCGCTGGCGGCGGCACTACACCACGGCGCGCGTGACCGAGCAGGGCCCGCTGGGGTGGGGCTTCCGACACGAGTACCAGCACACCCTGCGCTTGATGCGACAGGCCTGGCGCTACGAGAACGGCCAGGGACGCGTCATCGACTTCACGCCGATGGGGCCCGGGGAGGTGGAGACGCTCCAGCAGGGCGTGGTGCTCCGGAGGTTGGACGCCCGGCGCTTCGAGGTGTGCGAGGCGGATGCGCCGCGCTTCGAGCTGGAGCTGGCGGGCGCGGAGCCGCTGGCGCGCCTGCGCTTCGTCCGGAGCCCGGACGCGGAGCTGGAGCTGCGCTATCGGGGCGCGCGGCTCGTCCTGCTCATCGAGCGGACGCGGCACGGACGTCAGCGCTACGCCTGCGCCTACGACGCACGGGGCCGGATGACGTCGCTCCTGCGGCTGCGCGATGGCGGTCCTCCTGAATGCCTGGCCTCGTACGGCTACGACAAGCGGGGACGGCTGGTGACGTCGTGTGACGCGGAGGGCGGCCGTCATGCGCTGGTCCATGACGAAGCGCACCGCTGGACGGAGATGACCACGCCCGGCGGCTACCGCTTCTGGTGGAAGTACGACGACCAGGGGCGCTGCGTGGAGACGTCCGGAGAGGACGGGCTCTGGTGGGCCCGCTTCGAATACGACGCCGAGCGTCGCGAGACGCGCGTCACGGAGCGCCAGGGCGGAGTCTCCGTCTTCAAGTACGACGCGAACGACACGTTGCTGGAGCGGGTGGACCCCTACGGCGGGGTGCTCCGGCGGGAGGTGGATGCGGACGGCGGCATCGTGCGTGAGGTGGACTCAGGGGGCCGGGTCACCCGCTGGCTCTACGATGCACAGGGCGCCCACACGGGGCTGCTGGACCCCTTCGGGCAGCGCCTGCCTCCGGCGGAGACGCAGGCCGACCCTCCGGGCCCCGACCTCTTCAGTCATCCCGTCACGCCCCTGGGCCACCTGCTGGGCCTCCGCATGGAGGAGCTTGCGTCCGTGGCGACGCGGGACCTCCCGACGCTGCTCGAGCGTGTCCCCGCGGAGCTGTCCACCGTCCTGGCCACGCTGGTGAGGGCCCACCCCCCGGCGGAGGAGGCGACCGCCCCGGTTCGCGAGTACGACCGACTGGGCCGCTGCATCAAGGAGGTGGACGCAGCGGGCCGGGTCCAGGCGTGGAGCTACGACACCGGCGGCAACCGGGTGTGGCACCAGGACGCGGACGGCTCCATCACCCGGTGGGGGATAGGCCGGTGGAACCTCGTCGTGTCCGAGACGGACGCGCTCGGACACACCCTGCACGTCGCCCACTCCTCCACGGAGGAGGTGGTCCGTGTCGAGGACGCGGGAGGCGCCGTCAGCGAGTACGCGCGGGATGAGAAGGACCGGCTCGTCCGGGTGACGCGCCACGGGGTGGCGCGGGACGAATACGTCTGGGACGTGGGCGACCGCCTGGTGGAGAAGCGGGACGGACACGGCAGGTGGCTGCTGAGGCTGGACTACGAACAGGAGGGGCACCTGGTGACGTGCGCCCTCGCCTCGGGGGCAACGCACTTGCTGGCCTTCGACCTGGAGGACCAGGTCATCCGCGCCTCCACGGACGCGCACACGGTGGCGCTCGAGCGCGACGCGCGAGGACGCATGCGAAGCGACCTGCGCGATGGCCTGGGCGTCGTGCACACCGTGAGGGGCCGTGAGCGGCGCACCGAGGTGCTGGGCTTCACCTCCACCGTGGTGGACGAGCAGGGGTCGCTCGTCCAGGTGGTCGACCCGACCGGCGGAGCGCACGCCATCTGGAAGCACTCGGCGGGGTGGGTGCTGCGGGAGCACGCCCAGGGCACCCGCGAGCTTCGCCAGCATGACGACCGGGGCTGGCCGCTTTCGACACTGCGGTGGCGCTGGACCGACGACGGGCAGCTCCAGCACCACGGGGTCCGCTACGAGCGCACCCCGGAGGGCGACTGCATCGGCGTCCACGACAGCGTGGACGGCGAGACGCTGTACACGGTGGATGCCGCGCACCGGCTGGTGGAGGAGGACGGCCCCGGCGGGCGACACCTGTACCACCTGGACGCCGCGGGCAACCTGCTGGCGAAGCCGGGGCTGCGAGGCGTGGTGCTCCAGGAGGGCAACCGGTTGGTCGAGGCCAACGGGGAGCGCTTCGTCTACGACGACCGCAATCACATCGCGGAGCGACACCGCGAGGACGGCTCCCGGGTCCGCTACACCTACGACAGCGCGGACATGCTCATCCGCGTCGAGGATGGCCACGCGGAGCCGTGGACGGCGGACTACGACGCCATCGGTCGGCGCATCCGGTGCGGACGCGGGGCGCGGCAGACCTGGTTCTACTGGGATGGCGAGCGACTGGCGGCGGAGCACGCTTCCGACGGCAGGCTGCGCATCCACGTGTATGGGGCCCACGACGCCCTGGTGCCGCTGCTGTTCGTGGACTACGAGCACCCGGAGGCGCACCCTTCGACGGGGCGCGTCTACACGCTCTTCACGAGCCCCAACGGCACGCCGACCCGCATCGAGGACGCGCGAGGTCAGCCGGTCTGGCGCGCCACGCGCATCGAGCCGTATGGGCACGTGGAGGTCGACGCCGCGTCCACGGTGGACTGCCCGCTGCGGATGGTGGGGCACTATCACGACGCGGAGACGGGGCTCTTCTACAACCGCTTCCGCTACTACGAGCCTCGCCTGGGGCGGTATCTCCAGAGCGACCCGCTGGGCACGGGGGGCGGCAGCAACCTGTATGCCTATGCGCCCCATCCGCTCGACCAGGTCGATGTCCTGGGGCTGGTCCACTCGAAGAAGGGGAAGGCCAGCGCCAAGGGGGGCAAGTCCGCCAAGGGCGTCACGCGGGTCGAGACGCTGCTGACCCTCCCCATCAAGAGCCGCATCCACAAGAAGAAGAAGCTCCAGGCGCAGAAGAAGATTGTCTACACCGACCCCCAGGGCCGGAAGTCGACGTACTTCCTGGACGGCAAGGGGCGGACGGTGCTCAGCGAGGTCCCGTTGGATCCACCCAAGAAGTACAAGAAGGAGGGTGTCAGCCACATCAAGCCGGATGGGTACCAATCCGGAATCGACCACCGGGGGCATCTGGGGCCGGAGCGCGGCGTGGCGAACCAGGACCTGGTGAACGTGCCCGAGAACGTCATCGCGGAGCACGGCACCAAGTCGAACCTCAGCGTCAAGAAGCGGCTGGAGAACAAATCCATCGCCACCGCGAAGACCACGCCGAACACCCTGTTCGTCAGCGAGCCGAAGTACTCAGGTTCATCGGGCCGGCCCACCGAGGTCGCTCACTCGCTGCTCGATGGCTCGGGTAAACCCATCACGGGTCACTCACAAGTCATTCCCAATCCCAAGACCTAGGTCGTCCTCTTTCCTGAATGGTAAGGGTGCTGCATGGCCACGGAGCTTTCAGAAGAACAGTTGCCCGTCGACCGCGAGCTGGGCGCGGCGGTCCTCTCCCTCCTGCCCGATGAGTGGACGGGTGCGCTCCTCCGGGTCGAGCGGGTCCCCGGTGAGGAGGATGTGGAGCGCTACCGCATCCAGATCACCCCCACGGGGAAGGGACAGGGGAGCGTCACCCCGGACGAGGAGGTCGAGGTCGCCGTGCAGAAGCTCTTCCTCCTGCACCAGCGCTTCAAGACGGGCCTCCAGTCGATTTCGTACACCTATCGCCAGAAGAAGGACGGGAGCTGGGGACAGGTCGGCGAGTACGAATACGACGACTCCGACGAAGAGGCCGTGGGCTGAGCGAGCACCCGGCTCAGCCGTGCGCCAGCCCACCCGGAGACGCGGGCTCCGCCTTCGGCGGCGCGTCCACGTCGATGCCGTCCTGGCTCAGCTCGGACGTGCTGGCCGCCATCGCCAGCGTGCCGGGCGGGTTCTCGTACCAGCCCGGGTCCGCGTTACCCGTCAGCCGCTCGCGCACCTTGAGCACCGTGAACATGCCGCCCATGGTGATGACGTCGTGCTTGC
Source organism: Myxococcus sp. MISCRS1 (assembly GCF_026626605.1). Lineage (NCBI taxonomy): Bacteria > Pseudomonadati > Myxococcota > Myxococcia > Myxococcales > Myxococcaceae > Myxococcus > Myxococcus sp. MISCRS1. The sequence continues at coordinate 4,015,154 of NZ_JAPNKB010000001.1, read as the reverse complement.
CGCGCGCTCCGCTCATGGGGATGGAGTTGGTCGGCACGGGCATGCCCATCTCCACCATGTCGCCCATGCCCGTCTGCCCCATCGTCATGTAACCCGGCAGGAGCTTGCGCACCTTCGCGTCGAGCCCTCCCGGATTCACGCCGATGAGGTTCGGGATGTCATGCCCCATCTGGTTCATCAGATGGTGCGTCATGTGGCAGTGCATCGCCCAGTCACCGGGCGCGTCCGCGACGAACTCGATGCTGCGCGTGCTGCCCACCGGCACGAGCACCGTGGTCTCCGGCCACTGCGCGGACTCGGGGATGCGGCCCGCGTCCGTCTCCGTGATTCGGAAGTGGTAGCCGTGCAGGTGGATGGGGTGGTGGTCCATCGCGCTCAGGTTGCCCAGGCGGATTCGCACGCGCTCGCCCTGGCGCACCACCAGCGGCTCCGTCCCGGGGAACGCCTTCGCGTTGAACGTGAGCAGGTTGAAGTCCGTCATCTCGTTCGGGTCCGGTCGCCGCGTGCCCGGGTCCACGCGCCACTCGTGCAGCATCAGCGCGAAGTCCTTGTCCACGCGCGGACCCACCGGACGACGCGGGTGCATGATGAACAGCCCCACCATGCCGAGCGCCATCTGCGTCATCTCGTCGTGGTGCGAGTGGTACATGCCCGTGCCCGACTGGCGGATGGTGAACTCGTAACGGAACGTCTCTCCCGGTGCGATGGACTTCTGGTTGAGCCCCCCGACGCCGTCCATGCCGTTGGGCAACAGCAGCCCGTGCCAGTGCACCGTCGTGGGCGCGGGCAGCCGGTTGGTGACGTAGAAGCGGACGCGGTCCCCCTCCACCACCTCGATGGTGGGCCCGTGCACCTGGCCGTTGTAGCCCCAGCAGTGGACCTTCAGGCCCGGGGCGAGCTCGTGCTCCACCTCCTCGGCCACCATGTGGAAGACCTTCACCCCGTTGACCAGCTTCCACGGCAGCTTCGTCCCGTTGGGCACGATGACCGGCCGGTAGTCCCGGTTCGGCATCCCGGGGGACTGCCAGTCGCGCCGCGCCGGTGGGCTCGCGCGAGGCGCCGCCGTCTGCGCCTGCGCGGCGCCGCCCTGGAGCAGCAGCGCCCCGCCCGCGAGCGTGGCCCCTGCCGTCGCCAGCATGCTCCGTCGGCTGAGCTTGCCGGAGACCTCCGTGTCGTGGGTCGACGCGGCGTCGGACGTGGCGCTGGGCGCCCGCTCGTCCGTGGAGGTCCTCTTGCGCGCCGTCGGGTCCTCCGTGTCCGTCGTGCTCGAAGCGAAGGGGGAGAGGAGGGACTTCATGGTGTGACTCCGTGGCCATGCTCGGGCGCGTGGCCGTGGCCGGAAGGCGTTTCGGTTTCAGTGGGCGTTGGGCGGGGATGCTCCGGCGCGGCGGCGGGCGTCGCGCGGCGCCCACCCGGGAGCCGACCTCCGACGAGCTGCTCCAGCTCCGCGTGCGCCATCCAGTAATCGCGGACCGTCTCGATGTACGCGCGGTACGCCTCGACCTGGGACTGCTTCGCGTCGAGCAGCGCGTACAGGCCAATCTGCATCGCGTTGTATTGGAGCTGGGACTGCTCGACGACCTGCTCGCGCAGCGGCAGCACCACGCGCTGATACCGCTCGGCCACGCCTCGGAGCGTCAGCAGCCGGGCCCGCGCCGCGCGGACCTCCGAGCGCGCGTTGACCGACAGCTCCGTCTGCCTCCGTTCGCTCTGTCGATGCTGCGCCTCCAGCTTCGCGATGAGCGCCTGGCGCTGGTCGAAGATGGGCAGCTCCAGCGAGAGCGTGGGCCCGAGCAGTCGCGGACCGTTCGCGTCCCGGTGCGTGTGCACGCCCACGTCCACCCGGCCGAAGAAGCGCGTGCTGCGCGCCAGCTCCAGCGCGTTCCACATCAGCTCCGTCTGCTTGCGCGCCGCATCGATGTCCAGCCGCTGCCGGATGGCGAGCGACTCCAGCCGCTCCAGCGTCGCCTCCTCCTCGGGCGGCGCGGGCAGCTTCTCCGCGATGGCCCACTGGGTCCTCCCACCCCACAGGCCCAACAAGCGATTGAGCCGCTCGCGGTCCTCCACCAGCGTCAGCTCCTCGCGCGCCAGCTCCAGCCGGGCCTCCTCCGCCGCGGCCTTCTCCGTCGCCAGGTCCAGGTCCGTGAGGTTGCCCGCGGCGTGCTGGAGCGTCGCCAGCTCGGCGGCGGCCTCCGAGGCCTCGAGCACCATCCGACGCAGCTCCACCAGCTGCTGCCGCGCCTGCACCTCGCGGAACACCTTGCGCGCCTCCGCGGCCGTGGCGAGCGCCTCGTGCGCGACGCGCAGCGTGTCCGCGATGAACTGCTCCTGCGCCACGCGCTTGCGCAAGGGCAGGGTGAACAGCTCCACGAAGCCCTGCACCAGCGAGAACTCCGTCTCGCTCACGCCGTCACTCGTGAGCGGAAAGCCGATGCTCCCGTCGAACGTCGGGTTGCTCAACAGCCCCGCCTGCACCATGTCCGCCTGGGACACCCCCAGGTCCTCGTATGTCGCCTGGAGCGCGGGGTTGTTGAGCAGCGCCACCTCCACCGCGTGGTCCGAGGTCAGCGCTCCCGCGAGCAACGTGTCCAGATGCCTCGAGACCTCCGCGTCCTCCGGCGTCCCCTGATTCCAGCGCGTCTTGCGGCCGATGCGCTCCTCGACGAGCGTGGCGACCTCCGCGTGGCCCTTCTCCTTCTGGATGGAGGCACAGCCGCCCGTGAACACCAGGGCGGCGGCGACGAGCGCGCGTCTCACCGGTGCTCTCCGTGTCCCTCATGGCCCGACGTGGGCTTCGCCGGCGTCAGCTTCATGTTGCACTTGGGGCACACGCCGGGCTTGTCCGACTGGACCTCGGGGTGCATCGGGCACGTGTAGAGCGGGGTGCCCGCATCGGGCGGCGCCGGTTTCTCGGCCTCCGGCACGCGCGGCGGCTTCGCGTCGGGAAGCGCGGCCGCGAGCGCGCTGGAGAGTGGGGCGGCCGGGGACTCGGGCGCCTCGGGGTTCGATGGGTCCAGGGACGGCGCGAGCCGCCTCGGCTCGGAGGCACAGGCGGCGAGCGTGGTGAGGCTCGCGAGGACGCTGAGGAAGGTACGCATGGATGACCTCGATGAGGCGCGCGGTGAAGCGGGCCGAAGACGCCGCGCGGTTGAGCAAGCCCCAGGCCATGCCGGCGCGAGCGCCAACCGTGCGAAGGGACGATGCTCTCGAGGTGCAGGGACGCGATGCCGCGCGGGCCCCGGTGTAACCGGGGTCATCACAGTGTGATGAGCGCCGTGAGGCCGGCTGTTCAGCCGCGCACTTCGCGTATGCCCGAAACACGAAGCGCGGGGAGCACCCTGTCAGGCACTCGACCCGCGCTTCACCTGCTTCACTTCACGGCGACGCTCAGGAGATGCCCTTGCGCAGCCGCGCCCAGTCGAAGTTGGGCGCCGGGTCGTTCTTGCGGCCCTTGGGCACTGCGACGTCCGCGTGACCGACGATGTTCTTCATCGGCACGTCGTACTTCTCCTTCAGGTGGCTCGTCAGCTCGGTCAGCGCCTTGTACTGCGCCTCCGTGAAGGGCGTCTTGCCGCTGCCGTCGTTGACGATTTCGATGCCGATGGAGCGCGCGTTGACGTCCGTGGGGACGCCGTGCAGCTCGCTCTTGCCCGCGTGCCACGCGCGCTTGTCGTCACCGACGAGCTGATAGATCTTCCCGTCGCGGTCCACCATGTAGTGCGCGGACACGCCGCTCTTCGGGTTGCGCATCCACGACAGGTCGGCCTTGCCGTCGTTCGACGCCGTGTGGTGCATCACGATGGTGTCGATGTCCGCCCCGTTGCGGCTGTCGGAGTTGGGCGAGGGCGCGCTGATGACCGCGGGCTTCGTGCCCGGCGTGGTGGGCGTCGTCGGCGTCGTCGGCGTGCCCGACAGCGCCTTCTTCAGCGCCGCCTGCGTCTGCTCGCCGTAGTACCCCGTTGTGGGAAGTTTCTTGTCGGCCTGGAACTTCTTCACCGCGGTCTCGGTCTGCGCGCCGAAGGTGCCGGGGCCCGTGGCCACCTGCTTCGCCGTCAGGTAGCCGAGCTTCACCAGCGCGTCCTGAAGCTGCTTCACCTTGGGGCCCGTGTCGCCCTTGCTCAGGCCCGCCGGAGGCGCCGTGACGGTGTTGGTGGCGGCCGCCGCCCGGGTGGTGGTGCGGGTCGACGTGGAGGGGGGAAGTCGCAAGCTCATGAAGGGCCCCAGGTTTGGAAGTGTGAAAATCACGGGATTGTCGGTGCTCCGGGTCGAAAGTTGCGGACCCAAGACCCGGAGCACCTCTCGTGTTCTTCAGGACACAGTGGGGCCGCGAGCGGCCACACCCCGTCGACGCACCTTCTCCCTGACGCCGTGCACCCAGACGTAAAAAGTCGGCAACACCAACAGGGTGAACAGCGTGGAGGTGACGAGCCCGCCCACCATGACGACGGCCAGGGGGCGCTCAATCTCCGTTCCATGGAGAGGCAAAACCAACAGTGGCAGCAGACCGAGGATGGCCGTGGCCGCGGTCATCAACTTGGGACGTACGCGACCCAGGCTCGCTTCTCGCACCGCGTCATCGAAGGACCTGCCGCGTGAGAGCAGCTCCTTGGTTTGAGAGACGAGCACCAGGCCGTTCTGCACGGCGATGCCGAACAGGCCGATGAGGCCCACGAGGCTGGAGACGTTCCACGTCTCTCCCGCGATGAGCAGCGCGAGGATGCCGCCGACGAAGGCGTCGGGCAGCGTGGCGAGGATGACCAGCGCCTCCGCCACCGAGTCGAGCGCGAGGTACAGCAGCACGAACACCGCGAGGATGGCCACGGCGATGGCCATGGCCAGCGACTGCGCGGCGCGCTGCTGGCTCTCCACGCGGCCGCCCACGTCGACGAAGTAACCGGTCGGCAGCTTCAGCTCCGCCGCCAGTCGCTCGCGCACCTCGGCCGCGGTGCTGCCCAGGTCCCGCCCCGACACGCTCGCCTCCACCGCGAGCCTGCGGCTGCCCGCCTCGCGGCGCACGCTGCCCGCGCCGAAGGTCTCCTCGATGGTGGCCAGCTGGCTCAAGGGGATGCGCGTCCCGTCGTGCCCGTCCACCAGGAGGTTGCGCAGCGCCTGCAGGTCGCCGCGTCGGTGGTCCGCCAGTCTCAGCACCAGCTCGTGCCGCCGATGGCCCTTCCAGACCTGCGAGGCCTCCTCGCCCACCATGCCCACGCGCACCGCGCGGATGACGTCTCCGGGCGTCAGGCCCACGCGCGCCACGGCGGCGCGGTTCACGGTGATGCGCAACTGGGGCAGGCCGCTGAGCTTCTCCACGCGCAGGTCCTCCACGCCGTCCACCTTGGCGAGGATGGCGCGCGTGCGCTCCCCCAAGGTCGCGAGCGTCTCCAGCTCCGGCCCGAAGACGCGCACGGACAGGTCCGCGGGGCTGCCACCCAGGCCCTCGTCGATGCGCATGCCCAGGGGCGTGGTGAACAGCGTGGTGACGCCGGGCACCCGCCCCACGGCGACGCGCAGGTCCTCCTCCAGCTTCTCCAGGCTCCTGCCGCGCTCCGGCTTGAGCACGACGAGCACGTCCGACACCGTGTGCGGCATCGGGTCCTCGGTGCGCTCGGCGCGGCCGGTGCGGCGCACCACGTCCTCCACCTCCGGAAAGCCGAGCAGCACGTCCTCCACCAGGTGGTTGAGCCGGTCCACCTCCTCCAGTGACGCCTCCGGAGGCAGCACCGTCTGGAGCAGGAACGCGCCCTCGTCCAGGCGGGGCATGAAGTCGCTGCCCACCGCGAACGCGAGCCCCAGCGCGGGCACGGTGATGGCCAGCGCCACCAGCCGCACCCGCCCCGCCCGCCGCATGCACGCGTCCAGCAGCGGCGAGTACACCGCCTTGATTCTGCGGATGAGCCACACGTCCTCGGGCGTGCCCTCGCGCGGACGCTTGAGCAGGAGCGAGGAGGCCACCGGCACCAGCGTGAGCGCCAGCGCCAGCGACGCGGCCAGGCACGCCACCACGGCGGCGGCGAGCGGCTGGTACATGCGCCCCTCGATGCCCGTCATCGCGAACAGCGGGATGAAGACGGCCACGACGATGAGCGTGGCGAAGGCGATGGGGCGCCCCACCTCCATCGACGCGGACAGCGCCTCCTCGCGCACGGACCTGCGGCCCTGCCCCTCGCGCAGGTCGTGGATGATGTTCTCGGTGACGATGATGGCCGCGTCCACCAGCAGGCCCACGGCGATGGCCAGCCCGCCCAGCGTCATGGTGTTGATGCCGATGCCCGCGACCTTCAACAGGATGCCCGCGAGCGCCAGCGACAAGGGCAGGGTGAGCGTGACGATGAGGGCCGCGCGCCAGTCCCCCAGCAGCACGAAGAGGACGAGCACCACCAGCAGCGCGCCCAGCAGGATGGCCCGGCTGACCCCCCCCAGCGCCGAGTCCACCAGCTCCGACTGGTCGTAGACGACGCGCAGCTGCACGCCCGGAGGCATGGACTGCTTGAGCTCCTCGAGCGCCGCGCGCACGCCCTTGGCCACCGCCTGCGTGTCCGCGCCGAACTGCTTGATGACGCGGCAGCTGACCACCTCGCCCTTGAGCCGGTGGGCGATGCCGCGGCGCACCGCGGGCCCCTCGCGCACGTCGGCCACGTCCGCGAGCAGCACGGGCGTGCCGTCACGCAGCGCCACCACCGTGGTGTTCAGGTCCTCCACCGTCTGGGCGCGCCCCACCGCGCGCACCGTCCACTCCATGGGCCCCTGCACCACGAAGCCTCCGGAGGCGTTGAGGTTGGCGCCCTCCAGCGCGTGCTCCACCTCGTTCAGGCTGACGCCTCGGGCCACCATCTGGTCCGGGTCCAGCAGCACCTGGAACTGGCGCAGGTAGCCGCCCAGCCGCTCCACGCCGGCGACCCCGGGCACGGCGAGCAGCCGGTTCTTCACCTCGAACTCGGCCAAATCCCGGAGCGCCATCAGGTCCGCGGAGCCGGGCTCGGCCTCGAGCGTGAACTCGAACACCTCGTTGAGGCGGCCCGTGAGGCTGGAGACCAGCGGCGCGTCGGTGCCGGCGGGCAGCTCGCCCTGGGCCTGCGCCACGCGCTCGGCGACGTACTGGCGGCTGCGGAAGTAGTCCGCGTCCGGCTCGAACTCCACCGTCACCTGGGTGACGCCCAGCTGCGAGGTGGAGCGGATGCGCCGCACGTCGGGCAGGCCCGCGAGCGCCACCTCCATCGGGATGGCCACCGCCGTCTCCAGCTCCTCCGCGCCCATGGCGGCGTTCTGGACGATGACGTTGAAGATGGGCGCGGACAGGTCGGGGAACACGTCGCGCCGCAGGCCGTTCAGCGACACCGCGCCGAACGCGGACAGGGCCAGGGCGAGCAGCACGGTGAGCCCGGGCCGCGCGAACGACGCGCGCAGCACGCGGGCCACCCAGGATGAGGCGTCAGTGGCCATGGTGGTCCGCTCCTCCCGCCGACTTCTCCACCTCGGCCTTGAGCAGGAACGCGCCGTCCACCACCACCTGCTCGCCGACCTTCAGGCCGGAGAGCACCTCCACGTGGTCGCCCAGCGTGCGGCCCCGGCCCACCTGCCGCCGCTCGAAGGAGCCGCGCTCGCCGGTGGGCAGGAACACCACCCAGCCGTTCTCCAGCCGCTGGAGCGCGGCCGCGGGCACGGTGGTGATGGTGCCGTCGGGTCCGCCCAGCGGAATCGACGCGGTGGCGGACATGCCGGGCTTGAGGAGGCCCTCGGTGTTGTCCAGCACCAGCCGCACGGGGATGGTGCGGCTGGCCGCGTCCACGCGCTGGCCCACGTGGCCCACGCGGGCCAGGACCTCCTTGCCGGGGAAGGCGGCGAAGGTGATGCGCGCCTCGGTGTCCGGCCGCATGCGCACGGCGTCGCGCTCGAAGGCATGGACGATGAGCCACAGCGAGCCCAGGTCACCGACGCGGAAGAGCGTGTGCTCGGCGTCCGCCATCTGGCCCATGCGCGCGTCGCGCTCGATGACGGTGCCCTGGATGGGCGAGCGCAGGATGAAGCCGGCCACGCCCGCGGTGTCCTCGCTGGCGCCCAACGCCGTCAGCTCCGCGCGGGCCGCGGCGAGCTCCGCCTCGGCGCCGGCCGCGTCCACCTCCGCGGCCTGCACGTCCTTCTGCGCGACGATGCGCTCGGCGGCGAGCGCGCGCTTGCGCTCGGCGGCCTGTCGGGCTGCGGTGGCCCGGGCCTTCGCGGACTGGAGCGCGGCGCGCGCCTTGCCAAGCTCGGGGCTGCGCAGCTCCGCCAGCTTCTCGCCCTCCTTCACGTGCTGGCCCGTGGTGACGAACACCGTCCCCACGCGCGCGGAGATGGGCGAGGCCACCTCCGCGTAGGCGTCCTCGCTGAACGTCAGCTCGCCCAGCGCGTTGACGCTGTCGCCGCCGGGCCGCGCCGCCGCGGGGGCGGTGGTGACGCGCAGGTCTCGAAGCATCTCCGGGGCGATGTGGACGTGGGACTCGTCATGGCCCTCGTCGTTGCCACCGGAGGGCTGGGTGCCCTCGTCGTGGTCGTGCTCGTCCGCGTGCTCGGGCTTGGACTGCTTGCAGGCCGCGAGCGCGAGGACCAGGGAGGCGATGATGAACGCGAGGCGCTTCATGGCAGGACTCCCATCTCGACGGCGAGCTGCACCCGGGCGAGCGCCGCCTGCAGGTGGCTGTCGAGCAGCGCCACGCGCGTCTCGAGCGTTTCACGGCGCACGAGCAGCAACCCCGCGAGGTCCATCTCCCCGGCCTCGTAGGACCTCTTCGCCAGGGACTCGTTCTCATCGAGCAGCGGCAGCGCCTCGGTCTCCAGCACGGCCAGGGCCTGCTGCCGCGAGGCATCGCGCACGCGCGCGGCCTCCACCTGCGCGTCCCGCGCGCGGCGAGCGGACTCCAGCGCGGTGCGGAGCCTGCGCACGCGCGCATCCCCTGTCACCTTCGCCTCCTGCCCTCGGGAGAACACGGGAAGGGGCACGCTGAGCGTCCCGACGAGCGCCGTCTCGTCGACCTCCTTCTCATAGCGCACGCCCACGCTGACATCGGGCCAGCCCTCGGCGCGGCCGAGCTTCAGGTCGGCCTCCGCCTGCGCGAGCTCCGACTCGATGGCCACCAGGTCCGGACGCTCCTTCGTCCCGGAGGCCGCCGCCACGGGCAGCGAGGCCAGCTCCCGCAGCACGCCGCGCACCGCGAGCGCTTCCCGCGGCGGCAGGCCCAACAGGGCGCGCAGCTCGTCGAGCAGGGCCTGCTCTTCGCCTCGCGCCGTCACCACCGCGGCGCGGGCGCGGGCCAGCGCCACCTTCGCCACGTTGACGTCGACGACGGGCACGTCCCCCGCGTCGAAGCGCTTGCCGGTGGAGTCGGACAGGCTCCTCGCGGCCTCCTCCGTCTGGTGCATCAGCCGCGACAGCTCCCGGGCATACAGCGCCCTCAGGAAGGCCGCGCCCACCTCACCGAGCACGCGCCGCTCGGCGTCCTGCTGCTCGGCGTCCTGTCGCTGGAGCCCCGCGCGCGCGGCGACCCGGCGTGCGCCCTGCTTGCCGCCGAGCTCGATGGGTTGGGAGATGCCGAGGGACAGCTGCGTCCCCCGGAGGTCGTCGTGCGTGCGGGGCCCCAGCTCGAAGCTGACGGTGGGGTTGTCACGCAGCCACGGCGACGCGCCGGCGACGGGGCCCTGGGCCTCGGCCACGCGCCCCGCGGCGTCCAGCAACGCGGGCGCGCGCTGACGGGCGAGGGAGAGGACTTCTTGAAAGGACAGCTCGGAAGGTGAAGCGGCGCTGGCGAAGGGCCAGACGAGGGCGGCGACGAGCCCGAGGGCCGCCGGCGCGGAAGGTTTGAACACGGGAAGAGACCTCGCGAAAGGGAGGCGCGCGTCAGGCCGACGGTGCCACGGCCACGCCATGGACACACGTCACCTCGGCACGGTTCGCGCGCGGAAGACGGACCACCACCACGTCAGGCGAGGTCGGCTCTGGGGACGTGCAGGATGTCGTCGAGGTCGGCGGAGGCGGGGGCGTCCTCGTCCACCCGCACCGGGCGCGGTCGAGGTGCAATCCACAGCAGGGCGGGCGACGCGACGGGCGCGGCGCTCACCGAGCGCACGTGGCCGCAGCAGGTGCAGTCCGCGCAGTCCGGCGCGCACTGTCCGCTGGAGTCATCGTCCGGGCAGCGCTGCGTGCACACGGTGTCCGTCGCGTCGGAGAAGGCCATCCACAGGCCTCCCTCCGTCGGGGCGAACAGCAACAGGCTGAGGCACAGCCAGATGCGCGGCAGCACGAAGTCGGCTTCTAGCACGCACCCCGACAACGCGCACGCAGATGCCCCCCGCGCGTGAAGTACCTGTCGGAAGGGCAGGCGCGCCCGCCCGGGGGCGGGGCGGGGTGACGCGGTGGGACATGGCGCGTCTGTCCCCGTGCGGACGCTCGACGTGCCCCGGGAGGCGAGGCGCGGGAGGCCCGAGCCGTCACGCGGTTGAAGCCCGGCGCGGGCCGCGCGCGCGGCGCCTCGAGGCATCGCGGATGCGCCGAAGCGCCCGCGCGACGCTCCTGGCGCCGCTCGGGTGTTCGCTCCGAGCGGCGCACCCGCCGCGTCAGCTCACGCCACGCCGCGCGCGGCGACGGGGCGCTGCTGAATCAGCTCCGTGGAGAAGTAGCGCTCCATGCGGTCGGGGAACACGGTGACGACCTGCGCGCCCGGCCCCAGCCGCCGCGCCGCCTCCACCGCGGCCACGTAGTTGAGCCCCGACGACGGCCCCACCGGGAAGCCCCGGCGGATGAGCGCGCGCGCGGTGCACATGGCCTGCTCGTCCGACACGTCCAGCTCCACCCGCCCCGGCATGTCCGCGTCGCGGTACAGCTTGGACATGCCGTCCACCACGCCGGGCACGCGCGGGCTGAAGCTGCAACACTCGATGTCGCAGCCCAGGCCCGCGATGGGCCTCGCGATGAACGCCGTCACCGGACAGCCCGCCTCCGCGAACGCCTGATACAGGCCGACCACCGTGCCGCCCGTGCCCACGCCGCTCACCACGCCGTGCACCAGCCCGCCCGGAATCTGCGAGAGCACCTCCTGGCCCGTCCACACCCGGTGCGCCTCCGCGTTGTCCGGGTTCTCGAACTGGCGCGGCGCGAAGGCCTTGCGCTCGCGGGCCAGCTCCTCCGCCTTCTGGATGGCGCCACGCACGCCGCTCTCGCGGGGCACCAGCACCACGTCACCGCCGTAGGCGCGGATGGTGAGCACGCGCTCGTCGGTGACACCCTCGGGCATCACCGCCGTGAAGCGCACGCCCATCTGCGCGCTGGCCAGCGCCAGGGCGATGCTCGTCGAGCCGCTGGACGCCTCGACCACTTCGCCGCCCGGGCTCAGCTCGCCCATGCGCCAGGCCTTCTCCAGCATGTAGCGCGCGATGCGGTCCTTCGTGGACCCGCTGGGGTTGAGGAACTCCAGCTTGCACCAGATGGTGGGTCCCTCCGCGTCCAGTCGGACGGGGACGAGGGGGGTCGGAGCGATGGCCTGGAGGAAGCGGCCATCCGCGGGCAGCGGGCGACAAGGAGGACGCATGGGCCATCCCTATCGCGAAATTGTCCGCTCCGTCAGGGTCCTGGCGTGTCCGGGTGCACTCCGAGGCCCTCCGTCCGTCCGCCCGTCCTGTAAGGAAGCACCCGGGGTCGGAGATGGATGTGGCGCGCCCCCGGACTGACGGCTACGAAGGACTCCAGCTCCGTACATCATGAGTCCTCCTTCTCCGGTCATTCTGAACGTCAATGATGATGTCGCCAGCCGCTATGTGACGAGCCGCGTGCTGGGGCTCGCTGGCTACCAGGTGGTGGAGGCCGGCTCGGGCAGCCAGGCCCTGACCCTGGCGGACGAGCGCACCGACCTGGTCATCCTGGACGTCCGCCTGCCCGACATCAGCGGGCTGGAGGTCTGCCGCCGGTTGAAGTCGTCTGCCCGCACGCGCGACGCCCTGGTGCTGCACCTCTCCGCGCAGGCCGTGGGGCCCGGGGACCGGGCGCAGGGCCTGGAGCACGGCGCGGATGGCTACCTGGTGGCCCCCGTGGACCCGGAGGAGCTGGTGGCCCAGGTGCACGCGCTGCTCCGGCTGCGCCGCGCCGAGCGCAAGGTGCATGCGCTGTCCGAGGAGGTCGAGCACCAGCGCAGGCTGCTCGCCATGGCCATGGCCTCCGCGGCGGACCCGATGGCCCTCTATGACGCCACCGGCCGGCTGCTCTTCGCCAACCAGGCCGCCTACGAGGTGAGGGGCACGGCCTCCATGTTGTCGCCCGGCGTCTCCCTGGAGGAGTACGGGGCGAGGGACGCCTCCCTGGCGCCCTTCATCCGGACCATGCAGACCGCGCTCGCCACGGGGCAGGTGCAGCGGGGCTCCGTGACGCTGGCGGCGCTGCGCGGCCCCCGCCACTACGACTTCACGCTGTCGCCCGCCCTGGGCGCGGACGGCCGGGTGGCGGCGGTGATGGCCACCGCGCGCGACGTCACCGAGGAGCGCAGCGCGGAGGAGTTCCGCGAGCAGTTCATCGGCATGCTCGGCCACGATTTGCGCAACCCCCTCAACGCGCTGTCCATGTCCGCGCAGCAGCTCAAGCGCAAGGGCAACCTGGACGAGCGCCAGTCCGCCCTCACCGAGCGCATCCTCACCAGCGCCGAGCGCATGGACCGGATGATTCGTCAGCTGCTGGACTTCGCGCGCTCCCGGCTGGGCGGTGGGGTGCCGGTGGTGGCGTCCGACTGTGACGTGTTCGACGTGGCGCGGCGCACGCTCGAGGAGATGCGCGCCAGCCACCCGGGCCGGCTGCTCGTCCTGGAGGTGGTGGGGGACGGGCGGGGCTCGTGGGATCTGGACCGGCTGGAGCAGGCCTTCAGCAACCTGCTGGCGAACGCGCTCAAGTACAGCCCCGGGGACAGCCCCGTGCGGATGTGGGGCGAGGCGGACGGGCAGGGCGTGGTCTTGCGGGTGCACAACGGCGGGCCGCCCATCCCCCCGGACGAGCTGCCCCATGTCTTCGCCGCGTGGCGTCGAGGCTCCCGGGCGGTGCAGCACGAGTCGAAGGCCGCGTCGGGCCTGGGCCTGGGGCTCTACATCACCCGGCAGATCCTGCTCGCCCACGGGGGCGAGGTGACGGTGGAGTCCAGTTCCGGAAACGGGACGACCTTCACGGTGAGGCTGCCGCGCGGATGATGACCAGTTGACGGTTGGAATGCGGAATGGCTCGCCGTTGCGGGGGGCCATTGCCACCTTTCCGTCATGTCGCCCGGGAAGCTCATCTTCGCGCAGTCCGTGGAAGCCCTCTTCGTGCGGGCCCTGGGGCCCTACCTGTCGAAGCAGGGGCGCCAGCGCCTGAAGGACGTGGGCCTGGATTTGTCGGAGTCGCTGCGGCCGCACTACTCACTGGAGCAGTGGCACGCGTTCCTGCGCGTGGCGGTCCAGGACGTCTTCCCGATGCTGCCTCCCAACGAGGCGTGGCTGATGCTGGGCGCGCGCTACCTGCAGGGCTTCCGCCAGACGTCGGTGGGGCGCGCCAGCCTGTCGCTCGTCACCCGGCTGGGGCCGATGCGCACGCTGGAGCGCGTCCCCTTCAACGTGAAGGCGGGCAACAACTTCAACGAGGTCCGCGTCGAGGAGTCCACCGAGGGCGCGGCCACGCTGTGGATGAAGGACGTGGTGGCGGACAACCCGTACTTCTCCGCGGGCTTCCTCGCCGAGTCGCTGCGGGTCGCGGGCGCGGGCAACGTCGTGGTGGAGCCCATCGCCTTCGACGGCACCGCCGCCACCTACCGCATCACCTGGGGCCGCGCGGCCGCCGCGCCCGTGGGCGAGCTGGTTCCCGCTCCGGGCGTCTAGTCGAAGCGCCTCCCGCTCGACGCCGTGCATCCTGGCGACGGTGTCGCGGGCCTGGGTGTCCTTGAATGGCCTGGCCTCTCTGCTGCCCGCGAGCGCGCTGGCTCTGCGGGCCGGAATCGCGCGCGCCTACCACCCGGGAGGGAGTGACTTCCCTGGGTTCACGCGCAATCCTTGGCTCCATCAGTGGGGGGCCAGGATGCGTGATGAAACGATAGGTCAGCGTCATTCAGGGCACTTGTGCTGCCGTGGCCATCTGGATGCTACTCGGGGGGTGATGCCTCCGCCCGGGGCCGATGCCTATCTGATGGGTAGCATCATGCAAAACAAGATTTGCCCTGAATCGGCTTGCGTCAAGTGAGACAGGGTCGTGCCGGATGACGCGCACGGGGGGAAGCACATGGTGAAGTTGAATGCTCGACTGCGGCGGTGGGTGATGATTCTGGGAGCCGCGGTCACGCTGGGGGCGGGGACGGCGTACGCGCAAATCATCCGGGAGGGCGCTTGCTGTGTTCCCTGTTCGTGCAATCCGGATGGAAGCACCGGCAAGTGCTGTGCGCCCTGCTAAGGACATGCATTCCACGTGAGTCCGGACATGTCCAATGCGATGCGGATGGCGATGCGCCTGGGGCGAGGCTCCCTGGTCCTGGGGGTGTTCGCGGCGGTGGCGTGGGTGTCCTGGTTCGCCACGTCGTCCGTGTTGACCTCGCGGACCTCCGCCAATGCGTGTGTCGCGCCCGTGGTGGAGGAGGTGCCGGTGGTGGAGGCCTCGCTGCTGGCGGCGAGCACCGAGGCGTTCCAGGTCTCGCGGGGCGTGGCGCCTGAGCGCATCGAGGGCATGGGGGGCTCGGGGGGGCTCGCGCACGTCTTCCAGGGGCAGCGGCTGGCCCGTCCGGGGCTGAGTCTGATGACGGGCACGGTCCGGGAGACCCGGCGGGTGGGGCGCGCGCAGGCTCCGTCCCCTCCGCATGAGCCGGAGCCGGCGCGCGAGGAGCTGCGCGTGCGTCCGGCGATGCAGCTCGACTGCTCCTTCGACAAGGGGAGCTTCCGCTGCGGCGAGTGCGCGACGGATGGGGACTGCCCTCAGGGGCAGGGCTGTGTCATCAACTATGACAAGCGTCGGTTCGAGTGTGCCGACAGCGAGTGCGAGGACGACTCGCATTGCTTCCCCGGGGATGTCTGTCGGGTGGCGGCGGGGGAGTTACCGGGGCCGGTGGTCCGTCGGTGTCTGAAGGCGGGCGTGCGTCAGGCGGGGGAGACCTGCAGCCGGTTGCCGACGACCGCGGACGAGGCCTGCGTGGAGGGGCTGCTCTGCATCAACCACCATTGCGGACCTCCGTGTGAGCCGGGGCAGCCGGGGACCTGTCCGGAAGGGGAGACGTGTGAGCAGAGCTCGATGGGAGCCGCGTGTCTGCCGGACTGTCGCAAGTCCGGGTGCATGGAGGGGCGGGCGTGCGCGGCGCTCAATGGGGGCTCGTTCCAGTGTCTGGAGTTGGTGGTGGATGAGTGCTCGGACGAGCAGCCGTGTGGGGGCGGGAAGAACTGCGTGGTGAGGGGCGGGCGTGGCGGGCGCGCGGGTCGGTTCTGCTCCGCGGCCTGTGAGTCCTGGCGGCCGGAGAGCTGTGGGAGGCAGAGCGTGTGCGGCGTGGGTGGGCCCACGGGCAGCACGTGCTACACGCAGTGCGATCCGGACAAGGTGGATTCGTGCCCGGAGCGGTGGATCTGCTCCACGGTGACGGAGGACCTGCAGTCGTGGGGCTGCATGCCGGACTTCCTGAGCGGCGCGAGCACGACGCGGCCGCGGCGCGGCGACGAGCCTCCTCCGTTCTGAGGACTACTGCGACTGGCTGCTGTCTCCGAGCGGCGTCACCATGGGGGGCGCGTCCTGGATGGTGCCGGGCTTGATGCGCTGGATGGCGAACTCCGGCAGGGTGGCGAGCAGGTCGGCCATGGAGAGGGCGAGGGCGAACTTGCCCTGGTTCTCCTTCCACTCACCGGCGAAGTGCAGGCCCACGACGACCTTGTCGTCGCGCAGGTCGACGAGCGGCGCGCCGGCGACGCCGACGGTGGTGCTGACATCGCTGCGCAGGGCGCGGACGACCGAGGGCCGGGGCTCCTGGCTCGGGGTGAGCGACACCACGCGGCCGGGCATCAACCGGCGGATGTCGTAGAGGTCGCCCAGCAACGGGCGCAGGAAGTTCTTGGGCAGGTTGCTGCCCTCGGAGGGATAGCCGATGACGTAGACGTACTGGTCCACGTGGGACTTCACCGACTCGGGGTTCCACTCGAGGGTGACGGGCGGGTGGCGCTGCGTGTCGTGCTCGGCCAGTTCGAGCAGGGCGATGGTGCGCGGCGCGGTGGATGACGTGTCGTGGTGGGCGAAGATGACGTGGGTGACCCGGTGGGTCTGCTTCGGGCTGTTGCCATCGTCGTCGAAGGTGAACCGCCAGGTCTCTCCGGTGAGCGGCTGGGGCTCGGGGTGGTCGAGCATCAAGGGGGGGACGTGGTCTCCGACGGTCATGATGACCCGTGGCGCCACGGCGAACGCCGTCAGGTAGGTGGTCTTCCCGTCGGGCTTGGTGATGTAGAGCGAGCCGGTCGCGCGGCTGACGGGGAAGCCAGCGTCCTGGCCTGACTTCAAGAGCTGTTGCCAGCTCTCCGGGAGCACGTCCGAGACGCGGTCACCCTGCATGCGCAGCGCGGGCCGCACCTGGGCCATGACCTCGTACTTGTCGGGCGGCGCGGCGCGCGCGGCGAGGGCGACGCCTTGCTTCTCGGGCTCGGTGGGCTTGCGCCCCATCATGGCGTACTGCAAGCGGTCGTTCTGGGCCTGGATGAGGTCCTCCTGGGTCTTCTGCTCCGCGGGGAGCAGGTCCAGGAGGTCCGCGCGCAGGAGGTAGACCTCCGCGAGTTGCGTCGAGCCGGCGACCTGCCGGTCGAGGAACGCGCGCAGCTTCTTCACGCTCTCGAGGCTGTCGGGGCTCAAGCCCGTCAGGGTGGCGCTCCGCTCGCGCAGGTCGATGTACTGGCTCCAGACCTCGGCCCAGGCGCAGAACTCGGCGCGAGACACCTTGGACAGCACCTCGTCGTCGGCGGCGAGCTGCGCCCAGATGAGTCCACAGGCGACGTGGAACGAGGCCCGCTCCACGTCGGGCTGTCCGGCGATGTCCAGGACCTGTCCGTCGACCCGGTGCCCCTCGGAGCGCAGCGGGCCCCGCGTCCAGCTCGCCAGGGCGCGGACTCCGGTGGGGTGCTTCTCCACGACGCCCGTGAGCTCGTTGGGGGTGCTCACCCTTTCGCGGAGCCAGGTGAGCAGTTCCTTGATGTTGATGCCCTGGACGGTGAGCTCGACGGAGGTGAGGTCGTTGGCCGAGGAGAGCAGGGCGTCGAGATTGCCATTCCCGAACGTGGAGTCGGGCAGGGGTGTGCTGGCGCCGAAGGTGGCGGGGTTCTCGGATTCGTTCGCGCGCTCTCGCCGCTGGCGCTCCTGGTCGAGCAGGGTCTTGAACGCCCGGTGGTGGTAGGCGATCTGCCGCGCGAAGGCCTTGGCCTCCGTGGCCTTGGCCTCACCCGTCTCGAAGAAGTCGAACCGGCCGATGTACAGGCGCTTGTCGAACCAGACGCGCTGAATCTCGGAGAAGAAAACGGCACCGAGGCCCAGACACACCACCGCCAAAACCGAGGTGTAGAGGACCTTCGCCACGAAATCCGAGAACGCCATGCCTGGAACCTCTGTCGACCGCGCGGCCTGGCGGCTCAAAACCCATCCCGAGGAGCCTGAAATGCTAGCGAAGGCGAGGAATCGCTGACAAGGCAGCGCTCCGAGGGAACAGGGCCTCAGTGTCTGTCTTTCCTCGGGGCTCGGCCCGGATGAGAGTCATTGGGTTGGATGGAGACCACAGGACGTGTCGGGTCGTCCCGCGCATGAGGCCTGACACGTCGGCGCGGGCAGCCTGTCCGCCCTCCTGGCGACTACCCGAGCGGAGGGTGTGGGCGTGGGTCCTCCCACGCGGTGCGCGCGTTGACGCCCGCCTGTACCTGTGTTCAGGCTGCCTCCTGGAGAGGTGTGCATGGCCCCGCAAATCAGCCTCGACTTCGCCGCCGAGTGCGCGGCCCATCCGGCCCTGGCGAGCTTCCACCCCGTGGTGCGCCGCTGGTTCGCCGAGCGACTGGGCGAGCCCACGCGTCCTCAAATCGAGGGCTGGCCCCTCATCCAGGCCGGGCACGACGTGCTCATCGCCGCGCCCACCGGCTCCGGCAAGACGCTCACCGCGTTCCTCGCCGCGCTCGACTCGCTGTTCCGGCTGGCGCTGGAGGGGGGCCTGGAGGACCGCACCCAGGTGCTCTACGTGTCGCCGCTCAAGGCCCTGGGCAACGACGTGCAGAAGAACCTCCTCCAACCCCTGGAGGAGCTGCTCTCGCGCGCCCGCGGCGAGGGCTACACCCCGCGCGAGCTGCGCGTGCAGGTGCGCAGCGGTGACACGCCCGCGTCCGAGCGCGCGCAGATGGTGCGCCGCCCTCCGCACATCCTCATCACCACGCCGGAGTCGCTCTACCTCTACCTCACCGCCGAGCGCGCCCGCGCCACGCTCAAGGGCGTGCGCACCGTCATCGTCGACGAAATCCATGCGCTCGCGCGCGACAAGCGAGGCAGCCACTTCACGCTGTCCATGGAGCGGCTCAAGGCCCTCACCGAGGTGCGCCCGCAGCTCATCGGCCTGTCCGCCACCCAGAAGCCGCTGGACGCCATCGCCGGCTTCCTCACCGGCGCGAGCCACCGCCCGTGCCGCAAGGTCGAGGTGGGCCACCTGCGCCCGTGGGATTTGACGCTCGAGATTCCGGACGCCGAGCTGTCCTCGCTGGCCACCCACGAGATGTGGGGCCAGGTCTATGACCGGCTCATCGCGCTGACGGCCTCGCACCGCACGACGCTCATCTTCGTCAACACGCGCAAGATGGCCGAGCGCGTGGCGCATGATTTGGGCGAGCGGCTGGGTGAAGGGCTCGTCGCGGCCCACCACGGCAGCATGTCGCGCGAAATCCGGCTGGCCGCCGAGGAGAAGCTCAAGGACGGCCGCCTGCGGGTGATGGTGGCCACCGCGTCGCTGGAGCTCGGTATCGACGTGGGCAACGTGGACCTGGTCGTGCAACTGGGCACCACGAAGGCCATCTCCGTGCTGCTCCAGCGCGTGGGCCGCGCGGGCCACCACAAGGCCGCCATCTCCAAGGGCATCCTGTTCGCGATGACGCGCGACGAGCTGGTGGAGTGCGCCGCGCTGCTCAACGCCGTGCGCGAGGGCGACCTGGACCGGGTCATCATGCCGGAGAAGCCGCTCGACGTGCTGGCCCAGCAGGTGGTGGCCGCGTGCGCGTGCGAGGAGTGGGACGAGCGCGCCCTCTTCAGCCTCTTCCAGCGCGCGTACCCGTACCGCGACCTCACCTGGGAGGAGTATCAGGGCGTGCTCGAGGTGCTGTCGGAGGGCATCAGCGACCGCCGTGGCCGCGCGGGCATCCACCTGCACCGCGACCGGGTGAACCAGCGCCTCAAGGGGCGCCGGGGCGTGCGCATCACCGCGCTCACCAACGGCGGCGCCATCCCGGACACCTTCACCTTCAGCGTCACCGCCCAGCCCGAGGGCAAGGTGGTGGGCACGCTGGACGAGGACTTCGCGGTGGAGTCCTCGCCCGGGGACGTGTTCCTGCTGGGCAGCACCGCGTGGCGCATCCAGCGCGTGATGGGCAGCACGGTGATGGTGGAGGACGCGCGAGGCGCCGCGCCCAACGTGCCCTTCTGGCGCGGCGAGGCGCCGGGGCGCACCGACGAGCTGTCGCTCCAGGTGGGGCGGCTGCGCGAGGACCTGCTCGCGCGCGAGGACGCGCAGGCCTTCCTGGAGAAGGAGCTGCGCATGTCCCCGCCCGCGGTGGACGCGCTGCTCGGCTACCTGCGGCTGGGGCGCAAGATGCTGGACGCGCTGCCCAGCCACAACCTCATCGTGGCCGAGCGCTTCTTCGACGAGGCGGGCGGCATGCAGCTCATCATCCACGCGCCCTTCGGCAGCCGCATCAACCGGGCCTGGGGCCTGGCGCTGCGCAAGCGCTTCTGCCGCTCGTTCGACTTCGAGCTCCAGGCGGCGGCGACGGAGGACGGCATCCTCCTGTCGCTGGGCGAGCAGCACTCGTTCCCGCTGTCGGACATCTTCGACTTCCTCCACCCCGAGCACGTGGAGGAGGTGCTGGTGCAGGCGGTGCTCCAGTCGCCGCTGTTCGGCACGCGCTTCCGCTGGGTGGCCACGCGGGCGCTCGCGCTCCACCGGATGATGGGCGGCAAGCGCGTGGCGCCCAACCTCCAGCGCGCGCGCAGCGAGGACCTGCTCGCCGCCGTGTTCCCCGCGCAGGTGGGCTGCCAGGACAACCACGGCGGCGCGGACGTCGAGCTGCCGAACCACCCGCTGGTGAAGCAGACGATGGACGACTGTCTGCACGAGGCCATGGACGTGGAGGGGCTGCGTGAGGTGCTCCGGCGCATGCGCGACGGCCGCATCCGCCTGGAGGCCCGCGACGTGCCCGAGCCGAGCGTCTTCGCGCACGCGATGATTCACAGCCAGCCCTACACGTTCCTGGACGACGCCCCGGCGGAGGAGCGCCGCGTGCGCAACGTGGCCCTGCGCCGCGCCATGCCAGCCGAGGACGCGGCCGCCTTCGGCGCGCTGGACGCCACCGCCATCGCCACGGTGGTGGAGGACGCCGCGCCGCCGATGCGCGACGAGGATGAGCTGCACGACCTGCTCCTCCAGTGGGTGCTGGTGCGGGACAGGGAGGTGCCCCGGGGGCTCGCCGAGCCGCTCTTCCAGCAGGGGCGCGTGTCGTGGCTGACGCTCCCCGGCGGGCGCTTCCTGGTCGCGGCCGAGCGGGGCAGCGCGGTGCGCGCGCTGTTCCCGGACGCCATGACCCAGCCGCCGCTCCCGGTGCTGGAGCACGACCGTCCGGTGGAGCGCGAGGCCGCGGTGCTCCAGGTGGTGCGCGGGCGCATGGAGAACGTGGGCCCCGTCACGGTGGCGGAGCTGTCGCGCCTGTGCGAGCTGAGCGAGGACGAGGTCAACGCGGCCATGCATCAGCTGGAGATGCAGGGCACCGTGCTGCGAGGCCGCTTCCGTCCGCTGGAGCAGCCGCTGGCGCCGGGCGAGGCGCCGCCGCTGGAGTGGTGCGACCGGCGCCTGCTCCAGCGCATCCACCGGATGACGGTGGGCCGGCTGCGCCGCGAAATCGAGCCGCTGAGCGCGCGCGACTTCATGCGCTTCCTCTTCCGGTGGCACCACCTGGAGGATGTGGACTCGCTGCGCGGCTCCACGGGCCTGCTCAAGGCGGTGCGCCTGCTCCAGGGCTACGAGGCGCCGGCCTCCGCGTGGGAGCGCTTCCTGTTGCCCGCGCGCATGCGCGGCTACACGCCCGACCTGCTGGAGCGCGCGTGCTACGGCGGCGAGGTAGCCTGGGGCCGGCTGACGATGAAGGAGCCCAAGCCCGTGGCGGGGCCTCGTCGCGGCGCGCCCGTGACGCCGGACCCGGAGCCCGCCCCCACGCGCTCCAGGGCCTCGCCCACGCGCAACGCGCCGCTCACCTTCGCCCTGCGCGAGGACCTGGAGTGGATGCTCGTCGCGGCCCGGCCCCACGCGGTGCTCGCGGACGGGGATGTGTGGACGCCGCCGGACCTCAGCGTCGCCGCGAAGGACGTGGTGTCGGTGCTGGAGCGCCGGGGCGCGTGCTTCTTCCAGGACCTGGTGTCGCGCGCGCGCAGGTTGCCGGCGGAAATCGAGGACGCGCTGTGGGAGCTGGTGGCGCGCGGCCTGGTGACGGCGGACGCGGTGCAGAACCTGCGCGTGCTCCAGAGCCCCGCGCACCGCAAGCGCCAGAAGCTGCTCCAGCGCGGAGGCCCGGGACGCTGGAGCCTCCTGGCGCCCGCGGAGCCGAAGACGTCGGACGAGGTGATGGACTCGCTGGCGCGCCTGTTCCTCCAGCGCTACGGCATCGTCTGGAGGGATTTGGTGATGCGCGAGGCGCTGGCGCCCACGTGGCGCGAGCTGCTCTTCGTGTACCGGCGCATGGAGGCGCGGGGCGAGGTGCGGGGCGGCCGCTTCGTGGCGGGCTTCGTCGGTGAACAGTTCGCGCTGCCGGAGGCGGTGGACACGGCGCGCGCGGTGCGCCGTCAGCCTCCGTCCGGCGTGCGAATCCAGATTTCGGGAGTGGACCCCCTGAACCTGACGGGTGTGGTGACGCCGGGGCCTCGCGTGCCCGCGCTGCCGGGGAACGTCGTGACGTACATCGACGGTGTCCCCGGAGATGTGAACGCCCTGGCGGATGAGGCCGATGCGAACGTTCGGGAGGACACGGACGACGACGAGGTGGCGCAGGCGAGCTGAGAATGCACGTCCGCGCGAAGGCGCGATGTTAGGGTGCCCCCTTCTGTCCGCGGTGAGGGGGCATCCTGAATGCGTCGTGCATGGCTCGTGGGGTTGTGGCTGCTGCTGTCCGTCAGTGGGTGTGACGAGAGCAAGGGGGGCGGAGGTGCCGACGGTGGCACGGACCCCAACAAGGGCACCGTCACGGGGACGTTGACGCCCTTTCGCAGCAACGAGCAGTCCACGGAGGGCGGCGTCTCGCGCGAGCTGAAGCTGCCCTTCGGCAGGTCGGTGGCGAACCGGCTGGCGGAGCAGATTCAGAGCGCCCGGGCCCAGTCCTCGCGCCGCGCGGCGCTGGAGCAGACGGACCCGGAGCTGCCCATCATCCCCGCGCCGCTGGGGCCGCCGCCGCTCTCGCGCGTTCCGGACGAGGACCCGACCATCCCCGGTGACGTCGTCGTGCGCTTCGAGGAGTCCTCCGTCTCCCCCGAGCGCGTGCTCGCCGCCGCGAAGGTCCCCGGCTATCGCGCCGTGCACAAGGGGCACGCCAGCGAGCACCTGCACCTGGTGGGCTTCGAGGCCGAGGATGGCCACGGGGTGACGGCGGACGAGACGCGGGAGCTGGTGTCGCGGCTCGCCGCGCTGCCCGGGGTGCGCTTCACGGACCGCAACCTGCGGATGCACAAGCTCGCGGTGCCGAACGACAAGGGCTACAGCCTCCAGTGGCACTACGCCGCGCTCAACCTGCCGGCGGCGTGGGACGTGGAGTCGGACGCCACGGGCGTGGTGGTGGCGGTCATCGACACCGGCATCGTCGCGCACCCCGACCTCGACGGCCACGTGGTGCCCGGCTACGACATGATTTCGGACCCGGCCAACGCGGGGGATGGCAACGGGCGTGACGCCAACCCCCAGGACGAGGGCGGCGACATGCCGTCCGGGGGCTCGTCGTGGCACGGCTCGCATGTGGCGGGCACGGTGGCCGCGATGACGAACAACGGCTTCGGCGTGGCGGGTGTGGCCTGGAACGCGCGCATCCTCCCGGTGCGCGTGCTGGGCCGGCAGGGCGGCAGCAGCTTCGACATCGCGGCGGCCATCACCTGGGCCACGGGCGGCTCGGTGCCGGGCGTCTCCCAGTCGCCCGCGGTGGCCGCGAAGGTGGTGAACCTGAGCCTGGGTGGCACCGCGCCGCCGCAGCGGCTCTACCAGGACGCCATCGACGCCGCCGTCGCGCGGGGCGCCACCATCGTCGTGGCCGCGGGCAACGAGAACATGGCCGCCGCCGACAGCACACCCTGCAACCAGCAGCAGGTCATCTGCGTGGGCGCCACGGGCCTGTCCGGCCGTCGCAGCAGCTACTCCAACTACGGCTCGGGGGTGGACGTGGTGGCCGCGGGCGGAGAGATGGTCGAGGACCTCAATGGCGACGGCTACGCGGACGGGGTGCTCTCCACCGTGCTGGATGACAACCGTCAGCCCGCGTACTCCTTCTCGCAGGGCACCAGCATGGCGTCGCCGCACGTGGCGGGCATCGTGGCGCTGATGCACGCGCACTCGGGCGGGACGCTCTCGCCCGGACAGGCGGAGAGCATCCTGAAGAGCACCGCCACGCCCGTCGCCGGCTCGCAGTGTCCGGGAGGTTGCGGCGCGGGCCTGGTCAACGCGCAGGCGGCGCTCCGACAGGTCGCCAACACGGACCCGGGCACCGTGCCTCCGAAGCTGAGCGTGTCCACCTCCACGCTGTTCTTCCAGGGGACGGAGACGCAGCACCTCACCTTGAGCAACATCGGCGGGCGTCAGGGCGGCGAGCTGGTGGTGACGGCCTCCGTGGACGGCGCGGCCCGCACGACGGTGTCGTTCCCCGGAGGCACCACGAAGACGGTGCCGGCGTTCGGCTCGACGTCGTTCGACGTGGCGGTGAACACGGCGGGACTGGCGGATGGGGACTACCTGGCCACGCTGAACCTGGTGGGCTCGGGCGGAGCGGGCTCGGCCACGGTAGCGCTGAAAATCGCGGTGGGTGCCGCCGCGGGCCGCGACGCCATCATCGCGTTCCTCTGGCAGGACGACCTGACCGGCGAGTGGGAGACGGACCGCGACTCGCTCATCACCGTGTCCGCGGCACGCGGCTACGCGTACTCCATCTCGCTGGTGCCTCGGACGTACTACACGCTGGCGACCATCGACGAGGACGACGACGGCAACCTCTTCGAGGACGGGGAGCTCACCGGCTTCTGGCGCAACGTCGACTCGTTGGAGGCCATCGACGTGACGGCCCGCTCGACGACGCGCAACATCGACTTCGCGCTGCTCCCGCTGGCGCCCATCGACGATGACCCGTCGCTCCAGGTGGGCGCGCCGTGCTCGCTCGACTCGGAGTGCGGCGAGGGCCTCTGCAACACGAACTTCCCCGGCGGCTACTGCACGCTCCAGTGCAACTCGACGGCGTGCCCCGCGGGCTCGAAGTGCTACGTCGTGAACTCGGTGACGGGCCTGAAGAGCTGCCTGGACAGCTGCTCTCGGGAGATTGGCACGGGGCAGGGTGACTGCCGCTCGCAGTACCGCTGCTACAGCGACGGCACCGGCATCGGCGCGTGTCAGCCGAGCTGCCTCGGGACGGGGCTCAGCTGCGCGGCTCCGGCGACCTGTCGCTCCGACGGCTTCTGCCGCTGAGGGCATGAGACGGCGGCGGAAGGGGCCTCAGCTCTTCGTCGCCGCGCGCTCCAGCAGCACCGCGCGGCTGTCCACGTTGAGGACCTGCGTGCCGCTCGGCAGCGTGGCGAGCGGCTCGTCCCAGTGGGCGTGGCCACAGATGACCAGCGAGCCCGGGGCCCTCTCCACGGCCTCGCGGATGACGGGGCTGCCGCGCAGGCGCGTGCCCTCGACGTCCGGCCCCTGATGCAGCACCAGGACGTCCGGCCCGGTGCGCAGCACGTCGACGAGATGGCCCAGGAACTGGGACTCCTCGCGGCGGCCCGGCTTGCCCGGGTGTCCGATGATGCCGCCCACGCCGCCCACCTTCAGCCCGTCGAGCTCCACCACCTCCCCGTCGAGCAGGCTGACGCCGGGGCGCTGCTGGAAGCGCGTCTGCTCCCGCGCGCCGCCGAAGGTGTCGTGGTTGCCGGCCACGCCCACCACCCAGCGGAAGTGGGACGCGAAGGCGAGCCACACCGAGCGCACGTCGCCGGAGGCTCCGCGCACGTTCGCGCCCGGCTCGGAGAAGAGGTCACCGGCCAGCACCACGCCGATGGTGCTCGGAGGCGGCAGCTCGCCCAGCTCCCCCAGGAGCGCCAGCTCGTCGGCGAGCACCTCGCCGAGCAGCGCCACCGCGCCGTCGTGCAGCGCATGGGACGCGACGCCCTGGAGGTCGGAGAGCACGAGCAGCGCCGAGACGTCCTCGGGCAGCACGTCCACGGTGCCCCGCAGCAGCGGGAAGAACACCGTCTCGGAGCCTCCCCGGGGCGCGGCGGATTGATAAGGCCAGCTTTGACACGGCGTCGGCTGAAGCGTCTGGATTCGCATGGCGCCCAGGTCGCCCGTCTCCACGTGTTCCTGACAGGTGCCCCCGGCCGCTGCCCGGGCGGGCGGGCCCACGCCGTGGATTTCGTCGTTCCTTCGGCGCGTCCGTGACGGCATCTTCCCCGCAGTGTCCCTGCCGCAGCGACTGAAGACGGAGACCCGCCCCCATCACGAGCGCGCCGAGTCCGCGGTGCGCCTCCTGGAGCCGGGGCTGACGCTCGATGGCTACCGCCGTCACCTGGAGGCGCTGTACGGCTTCCACCAGCCGGTGGAGGCGCGCCTTCACGAGGTGCTCGCGGAAGAGCTGCCCGCGCTGCACCTGCGCGAGCGCCTGAAGCTGCCGTGGCTGGAGGCGGACCTGCGCGCGCTCGGCCATGACGCGGCGTCGCTCGCGCGGCTGCCCCGCTGTCCCGAGCCGCCGCCGCTCCGCTCGCTGCCCGAGGCGCTCGGGGGCTGCTACGTGCTGGAGGGGGCCACGCTCGGCGGCCAGCTCATCCTGCGTCACCTGCGCCGCCACTTCGAGGGGACCCAGGCGGGCGACTTCGTCTTCTTCCGAGCCTACGGCGACGACGTGGGCCCGAAGTGGCGCGGCTTCACGGAGGTGCTCGCGCGCGCGGCCGACAACACGTCGGAGCTGGACTTCGGGGACCGCGTGGTGAGGGGCGCCCAGGACACCTTCGACGCCTTCGAGCGCTGGCTCCGGCGTGCCCTGGGCTGACCGTGCCTCAGGGCATGGACGGCACGCTGCCGCGCAGCATGAAGAACACCACCACGCCCGTCACCGACACGTACACCCAGATGGGCGCCAGCCACCGCGTCACCTTGCGGTGCCGCGTGAAGTCCTTGCGCCACACGAAGTAGAAGGCCGCGAGCGCCATCGGCACCACGCCCATGGACAGGAGCACGTGGCTGGCCAGGATGCACAGGTACAGCCCGCGGAAGTCGCCCACGTAGCGCGTGTCGCCGTGCACGTAGTGGTACGCGAGGTAGCACACCAGGAACAGCGCGGACGCCGCGAAGGCCGACACCATGAGGTACTGGTGCACCCGCCGCGCGCCCTGCTTGATGGCCACCCACCCGGCGATGAGCAGCGCCGCCGCCGTCGCGTTGAGGCTCGCGTTGACCGCTGGCAGGAAGCGCAGATCCACGCCCTCCACCGTGGCCCCGCGTCGGCCCATCAGAATCCAGCCGATGAACGCCAGGGCCGCCACGGACACGACACCGGTGAAGACATAGAAGGCCCGGTCACTCACCCGGGGCGGAAGCGGAGCGGAGCTGACGTTCGACATGCGCCCTATGTCTCGCGCCCCGTCGAGAGATTCAACCGGCACCCGCGTCTGTCACAGGTTTGTGCCACCTTGTGGGATGAAGGAATCTGCTAGGTCGACTGGATCTCTTATCTGTAATTCTTGCATACTAGGAGACAGTCGCCCCCGACTCCCCCTCCACGGAGGTTCCCCGTGCTCCGCGAGCGTTGCCTTGCCATCCTGGCCGGCGCCGCCTTGTTCCTGGCCCTGCCAGCCTCCGCCGACGAGGCCGCCGTCTGCGCGCCCGTCGCGAAGGTCCGCCCCGAAAGACACCTGCGGCAACTGACGCTCGACCTGCTCGGCCGGCCTCCCACCTGGGACGAGTACAAGGCCGTGCAGGAGAAGGGCGCCGTCACGCAGGAGGACATCCGGAAGATGATGGACAGCGAGGGCTTCTACACTCGCATCCGCAACTTCCACCGCGCGTTGATCCGCTCGAACATCAG
The DNA here is from genome assembly GCF_026626605.1 of Myxococcus sp. MISCRS1. Lineage (NCBI taxonomy): Bacteria > Pseudomonadati > Myxococcota > Myxococcia > Myxococcales > Myxococcaceae > Myxococcus > Myxococcus sp. MISCRS1. Next base: position 3,987,635 of record NZ_JAPNKB010000001.1, on the reverse strand, counting down.
CGGCAGCGTCAACAACAACGGCAACTCGCGCCTGGGCGGCAACGGCACCACCACCGCCTTCGGCTTCGCGAACAACCCGTCCACGGCGCTGCGCGGTGTGAACGGGCAGTCGTGCAACTCCGACATCGAGCAGAGCGCGTGTCTGACCCAGACGCAGGACCCGCACGCCGCCCCGCTGACGGCCGCGACGCGCACCTCCTGCAATGACGCCATGGGCGTGCCCATGCCGGTCAGCTTCGACTACGACACCAACTTCTACCGCTGCACGGACCTGGCGGCGGCGACCGCCAACGCGGTGACGGACTGCTCGCAGCTGACGGCCGCGCCCTCCAGCAACACCTGGGCGAAGTACCGCTACTTCTGTGACAACCGAGGCTCCGGCACGGGCATCAAGCCGTTCCTCTGCCTGCCGGACCCGGCCAAGAACACCACCTCCGCGCTGACGGTGGAGACGAAGGACGCCAACGGCTACGTCATCTCCTTCGACCACCCGAACCCCGACTCCAAGCCCAGCCTGACGACGCTCAAGCGCTGCACGCTGGACCTGAACCTCAACAACAACATCAAGGGCGCGTACGCCCCGGTGCGTGGCTGCATCCAGCGCGAGGGCTTCGTGAACCGGCCCGCCGGCTACTGGGCCCCGGAGGGCGCGCCCGCGACGGTGAAGGTGTGCGCCATCGAGGCGCAGGAGCGCGTGGAGAACCCCTGGACGCGCGAGTCCTGCGAGGCGGCCCGCTTCGCCAATGACCGCAGCTGCGGGTGCGGCGTGGGCATGCGCCGCTGCGAGGTGCCGGCCATCGGCGCCACGACGGACCCCCTGTACGTGCGCAACGTCTACGACTCGCGCGTGGCCGCCTTCAACGAGGAGCCGCTGCGCATCGCCGACTCGGTCATCCGCAACGACGAGCCCTACTACAACATCCTCACCACCCGCCGCTCGTTCGTGAACGGCCCCATGTCGGAGCTGTACCGCCAGCGCCAGGGCGTGGGCGTGTTCAACGTCACCGCGCCCGCGCCGCTGGAGGCCATCCCCGCCGTCGCCTACACGGACTCGGCCACGTGGCAGCCCTACACGCGCGATGAGTCGCACTCCGGCATCCTGACGACGCCCGCGTTCCTGTACCGCTTCCCCACGCACCGCGCCCGCGTGTCGGAGTTCTACGAGGCCTTCCTCTGCAAGACCTTCGTGCCCGCCTCGGACGGCAACCTGCCGGCGCCCGAGGACGCGTGCAACCGCGAGAACAACCTGGCCAAGCGCTGCGGCTGCAACTACTGCCACGCCACCATCGAGCCCACCGGCGCCCACTGGGGCCGCTACGGCGAGCGCACCGCGCAGTTCCTCTCCCCGGACCAGTTCCCGCGGCTGGACCCGAAGTGCCGCGACTGCGCCATCGCCGGCGACACCAACTGCGGCGGCGAGTGCTCGCAGTACGTGATGCAGGCCTACGACGGCGACGGCGCCAGCAGCCTGGGCATGCTCAAGACGTACCTGTACCGCACCGCGGACGAGGAGCAGAACATCGAGGCGGGCCCGCGCCTGCTGGTGGAGCGGATGTTCCAGTCGGGTGAGCTGGAGCGCTGCACGGTGAAGCGCGTGTGGAACGAGTTCCTGGGCCGGCCGATGTCGGCGGAGGAGCAGCGGATGTACCTGGCGCCGCTGGCCAGCGAGTTCGCGAAGAATGGCCACCGCTTCAAGGCGCTCATCGAGCGCGTGGTGACGACCGACGCCTACCGGAGGATCGACTGATGCGCCGCTGGCTCCTGACCGCCGCGCTGCTCGCGCTGAGCGCGGGCTGCACCAAGTCCCCCGACGAGAAGTCCGGTCCCACCGAGGACGGGACGCTCGAGCCCATCGCCAACCCCCACCAGCCCGGGGACTTCGACCCGCTGCCGGACCCGGAGGCCCAGGGCGGCAGCGTGGGCCGCGCCCCGCGCCGGCTCACCGTCGCCCAGCTGGACGCCGCCATCCTGGAGGCCGTGGGCCGCCGCTGGGTGAACGGCGGAGACGGCATCGACGCGCGCGCCTCGTCGCTGGGCCGCGCCGACTACGCGCTCGTCAACAGCGAGAACACCGAGCCCAACCTGGTGTTCGCCAAGTTCCTGGAGGACGGCGCGCGCTTCGTGTGCATCGGCCAGGCGAACGACGAGCTGAAGCTGGCGGACGCCTCCAAGCGCACGCTGTCGCGCACGCTGCCCGACGTCTGGGGGGACTTGCGCAAGCTGACGGACGCCCAGGTGCGTGAGTTCCTCGTCTACAACTCCCTGCGCTTCTGGGGCGCGCCCCTGGAGGGCGAGGAGCTGGACAAGTGGGCCACGTTCTTCACCCAGGCCGCGGCCCGGGCGGAGACGGCCAAGCGGCGCTCGGACGTGCTGGCGGTGATGTGCATCGCCATGCTGACCGACACGCGGTTCATCACCTACTGAAGCGCGGAGTGACTTCGATGAAGAAGAATCGCCTCGACGAGAACCACCGTCCCGAGCGCCGCACCTTCCTCAAGGCCGCCGCCGGCTTCATGGGCTCCACCCTGCTGGGCGGACTGCCCTTCCGCTCCTTCGCCCAGGCCGCCGCGCTGGCCCCGGCGGACCGCTGCTTCGTCTTCGTGTACTTCAACGGCGGCTGGGACCAGCTGCTCGCCTTCGACCCGAAGGACCCGGAGGAGTTCACCGCGGACCGCGCCGCGGAGACGCGCATCCTCCCCGGCTACAACCTCATCAACGACTCGCGCTTCTCCTCCATCCCCCTGCGGCCGGACATCGCCGGCAAGGGCCGCTCGAACATCGACTTCGGGCCGGCGGTGGGGCGGCTGGCGGACCACTACGATTTGATGACGGTGGTGCGCGGCATCAACATGAACACGCTGGGCCACGAGGTGGGCTACCGCTACTTCCTCACCGGGAAGATGCCCATCGGCAGCGCGGCGCGCGGCTCCTCCACCGCGACGGAAATCGTGGGGCAGATGAAGCCCCGCGTGCCCATCTCCAACATCGCGTTCAACGTGGAGTCGTACAACGACCGCTACCCCGGCTACGCCAACGCGCTGCGCGTCAGCCGCAAGGACGACCTGCTACTCACGCTCAAGCCCAGCTCGCAGCTGCTGGACAGCGAAATCGAGAAGCAGCTGGTGGACTTCCGGGGCCAGCCCATCAACTGCGAGCAGGCCGCCTACGGCGCGCGCGGCGTGGGCACCACGTACCAGAACAGCCGCGACCAGATGCAGCAGGTGATGACGCAGCAGCTGGAGTCGTCGTTCCGCTTCGAGCTGAACAACGACGACATGGCCGCGGTGCGCCAGCGCTACGGCCTGGACCAGAGCGGCCGCTACGACAACGAGGCGGGCCGCGCCGCCATGGTGGGCACCGCGCTCAAGAAGGGCATCGCCCAGTGCGTCACCATCAACCTCACCGGCGGCCTGGACACGCACTTCGGCACCCAGCTCACCCACGCGAGCAACCAGCGCCGCGGCTTCGACGCGCTGGCCAGCCTGGTGGATGACCTGCGCGCGTCCCAGCACCCCTCGGGCGGGACGTTCATGGACCACACCACCATCATGGTGTTCTCCGAGTTCTCCCGCACGCCGCTCATCAACAGCTCCGGCGGCCGCGACCACCACATCTCGAACTCGTGCATGGTCATGGGCGCCGGCGTGAAGCACAACTACGTCTTCGGCAAGAGCGGCGACATCGGCATGGCCCCGGGCACGTTCGACTTGCGCACCGGCGCCGCCAACCCCAACGGCGAGAACATCCTGCCCGAGCACGTCATCGCCACGGTGCTGGCCTCGGCGGGCCTGGACTACAGCATCACCCGTGTGGAGCCCCTCCGTCCCATCCTCGCCTGAAAGCCGCATGCGCACCCATCCCCGAGCCCCCCGGGACCTGGCCCAGGGGCGGTCCTCCGCCCCCGGCCTCCTTCGCCTCCTCCCTCTCTGCGCCGCCGTCCTCGTCGCCGCGTGCGGCGAGGACTCACTCCCGCTGGACAGGCCCCGGCCCGTCTCGTTCCGGCCCACCGAGGTCCGGGCGAAGACGGCGTTGGCGTCCGCCCCGGGCTTCGCGGACCAGTCCGGTGGCGGCATCTTCGCCAACACCAGCGGCAAGGTGGTGCGCCTGCGGCTGGACGGCTCGCTCGGCGCGCTGGAGCCCCACCCGGGCAACAGCGCCCAGCCGGGCACGGTGAACGCCGTGTTCCGGATGGGGCCGCACAGCGCGCTCGTCGAGGCGCAGAACGGCCTGTTCCTCGCCGAGTCCGGCTGGCTCATCTCCCCGCCGTGGCGTGACGCGCTGGGGCTGGGCATCAGCGCGACGACGCAGGCCGCCGACGGCGCGGTGTGGCTGGCGCATCCGGCGGGTCTGTTCCAGCTGCGCGACGGCACGCTGTCCGCCCTGAAGGTGAAGGGCGAGGCGCTCACCGGCATCACCGCGCTGGCGGCGGCGCCGACGGCGGAGGGCTCGGCGGGCGTGTGGTTCCTGCGCGGCGGCAAGCTGTACGTCGCCGTGGCCACCAGCCTGGTGCACTTCGACGTGCGCGAGGAGGGGGCGCCGCTGGCGGAGGGTGAAGAGGTGCAGTCGCTCGCCGGCCTGGGGCCGGGGCTGGGCACGGCGGGTGAGCTGTGGCTGCTCACCAGCCAGGGCCTCCTGCGCCGCCCGAAGGAGGGCTGGCGTCGGGTGACGCTGCCGCAGCGGCCCGCGCAGCTGCTCGCGTCGGGGCGCTTCTTGTGGGTGAAGTCGAGCGACGCGCTGCTGCTGTACGACGCGGACGCGAACGAGTGGGGCCTGGCGCAGGGCATCGACACGCGCGAGTTCCGCTTCCTGTCCGCGGACGAGAGCGGCTGCGCGTGGGTGCAGCTGGGCGGCGAGACGGTGGCGGTGAGCAGGTCCCCCGCGCCGCGCGTGACGGGGCTGCACCAGGGCATGCAGGTGGTGGAGGACGGCCTGGTGGTGCGCGCGGTGATGCCCGCGGGCGTGGACCCGGAGGAGGTCGTCTTCCAGCTCGGCGGCGCGGAGTTCCGCGCGCAGGGCGAGGGCCCCGTGTACAGCCTGGGGGGCACCGAGGACGACGGCACGCCCAAGGCGTACTCGTTCGCGGGCCTGCCCGCCGGCCGTCTGGCCCTGGGCGTGGTGGCGCGCTTCCTGGATGGCACCGAGGCGAAGCGGCTGGTGCCCTTCGACTACCAGCCGGTGAGCACCGCGGTGCTGAGCTGGGCGACGGACATCCAGCCCATCCACGTGTCGCGCTGCGAGAAGTGCCACATCACCGGCCCCGGCCGGGCGCTCAACACGTACGAGCTGTGGAAGGAGAACGCGGCGCTGATCACCGCCGCGGTGAGAGACCAGCGCATGCCCGCCGACGGGCCGCTGGACCCGCAGCTCATCTCCCTCATCCAGCGCTGGGCCGCGTCCGGCGCGAAGCCCTAGTCGTCCCGCCTTACCCCCCGAGGCACCCCCATGATTCGATTCCCTCGCGCGGCCCCGCTGCTCGCGCTCCTCGTGACGGCCTGCTCCGACGACCTGGACCCCGCGCGTGAGAACGAGCCGCCTCCGGAGGTGGACCGGTGCACGGGGCTGTCGCCCGTGAGCCTCCGCGCCGAGCCCTCGCGGGTGCGCGTGGGGGCCCCCGTGGCGCTGGTGGCCACCGGCGGCAGCGGCCAGTACCGCTACACGCTGCAGGACGGAGGCTCGTCGGGTGAGCTGCGCGGCAACCGCTTCATCGCGGGGCACACGCCGGGCAGCGACACGCTGGTGGTGGAGGACGCGCGCTGTCCCGGTGACGCGCGCGCCACGGTGGACGTCATCGCCGCGTTCGACATCGCGCCCGGGCGCGCGGACGTGCGCCCGGGCGTGTCCTTCCAGGTGGCGACGCAGGGCCTGCTGGGCACGGCCACCTACAGCCTGAAGCAGAACCGCTCTGGCGCCACGCTGACGCCGGAGGGCCGCTACACCGCGGGCGCGAACGAGGGCCTGGACCTGGTCTCCGTGCGCGACTCGCAGACGGGCGACGAGGTGGAGCTGCAGTACACCGTGAGCAGGACGGCGCGGCTGGCCGGCGCGCCCGCGTACCTGGCGGTGCCCTCGGGCTCGTCCGTGCCGCTGTTCACGCGGGGCGGCAGTGACAGGGTGGTGTGGAGCAAGGTGTCCGGGCCGGGGACGCTCGCGGCCGGGCGCATCGGCTTCCTCTCGGGCGACACGGGCGCGGCGCTGCTGGAGGCCTCCGACCCGTTCACCGGTGACAAGGCGTCCGTCACGGTGGTGGTGCTGGACGAGCTGACGCGGCCGGGCCTGGCGCACGGACGGCTCACCGACGCGGCCACGATGGTGACGGCGGACTTCGACGGCGACGGCGTGCTGGACCTCGCCGTGGGCCAGCGTGAGAGTGACCTGGGCCGGCCCACCGGCGGCGCCGTCTTCATCTACAAGGGCGGCAACGGCGGGTTGGACCCGCAGCCCTTGTGGGTGCTGACGGGCGACACGGACACGGCGCAGTTTGGTGACGCGCTGGCCGCGGGTGATTTGGACGGCGACGGGCGCGCGGAGCTGGTGGTGTCCTCGCCGGGCGCGGACGTGGCGGTGAGCAACGCGGGCGCGGTGTACCTCTACACCTTCAAGGGCGGAGCCCCGGCGCCGCTGCGCCTGCAACTGGCGGGGCTGCTGCGCGACGCGGCCTTCGGCGCGGGCATGGCCGTGGCGGACATGGATGGGGACGGCAAGGTGGACCTGGTGGTGGGCTCGCCCGTCGGAGACCTGGCGCCCACCAACGCCATCCGCGCGCGTGGCACCGTGGACATCTACCTCTCCTCGGCGAGCGCCCCGGTGCCGGACCTGCCCTCGATTCGCCTGGGGGGCTCGGACCTGACGAAGGACGGAGCGCCCATGGCGCGCACGGGCTCGGACATGGGCCGCGCGCTGGTGACGGCGGACTTCAACAAGGACGGGCGGCTGGACCTCGCCGCGCTGAGCAAGGTGTCTCGCTACAACGCGGAGGGCGCGGTCTCCGGCACGCAGGTGGCCATCTCCGTCTTCTTCGCGCGCTCGGAGGGCATCCGCTTCCGGGCGACCCCGGACGTGTACGTGCTGCCCGCCAACCTCGCGGACTCGAACGAGGGCACGTGGCGGCTGGGCGCCATCCCCGGTGATGACACGCGCCCGCCGTTGCTGATGGCGGTGGCGGACCGCGCGGACTCGCCGGACCTGAGCGCCAGCGGCGGCAACCGCGCGGCCAGCGACGCGGGTGGCGCGCTGCTGTTCGACCTGAGCACCCACGCGCCCACCGGAGACCCCGCGGCCACGCCGCCGCAGGTGAAGCGCGAGGAGGCCTTCGCGCGCATCTACGGCGAGTCGGGCGGCATCGTCGCGGGACGCAGCTTCGCGGTGCTCGACGTGGACGGCGTGCCGGGGCCGGAGCTGCTCCTGGGCGCCCCCTACGCACAGCCCGGCACGGGCGCCACCGCGCTGCGCTTCGGCGGCAAGGTGCTGGCGTACCCGCTGGCCACGCTGACGAAGGGCGCGGTCATCAACAAGCCGCTGCTGTCGCTCAACGGCACGGCCCGGTCCGACACGCTGGGCGCGGGCCTGGCGGTGTGGAAGTTGCCGGAGGGGGACTCGCTGGCGGCCTTCGCAGGACGCGCGTCGTCGGAGGCGGGCGCGTACACCGGCCGCGTGGAGCTGTTCCGCCGGGGTGGCGCGTCGCTGACGGAGTGGGCGCGCACGCATTCCTATGTCCCCGCGCGGCCCAGCGTGGAGCGCGTGGGTGAGCAGGTGGCGGTGACGACGGGCGCCTCGGGCGCGCTGGCGCTCCTGGGCGCGCCGGGGTGGTCCGGCGCGGGCGCCAATGGAGATGGTGACGCGCTCTCCATCGGCCGCGCGTACGTGCGTCCGGTGGCGCGTACGGGGGATGCGACGGTGGCCGCGGAGGGCGCGCCGTCCCCGCATACGGCGGGCCGCTCGGTGGGCGCGGACGTGGCCTTCACCGACTTCAACAAGGATGGCCGCCCGGACCTGGTGGTGGGCGCCACGGGCCTCATCGTCCCGGCGAGCACCAGCGCGGAGCACGCGGCGCAGTACCACACGACGCGCGCCGAGTGCCTCACCACGGGCAGCCAGTCCGTGGGCGGCGTGCTGGTGTCGCTCGGGCAGGCGGACGGCAGCTACAAGCCCGCGTACCGCATGTGGGCGCCGCTGCAGATTGCCGGCTGCACGCCGGAGACGGACGCGAAGTGCAAGCGCTCGGCGCTGGGGCGTGGGCTGGTGGGCGGCTTCGACTTCAACAACGACGGGTTCCAGGACGTGGGCGTGCTGCGCGACCGCGGCATGGAGGTGTTCCTGGGCCGCGCGCCGGACGACGCCGGGCTGAGCAAGCTCACCATGGTCTGCGACCCCGTCTACACCTGGCCCTCCATGGCGCTGCAGACCAGCGCGCTCACGTCGCTGGGCGACATCGACGGCGACACGTGTGACGACCTGGCGTGGCGCTACGCGGAGGGCACCCGCTCGGGCGTGGCCATCCTCCTGGGCTACGGCGCGAAGTGCTCGCGCACCACGGCCACGGTGTGGCGCATCGCCGCGGACAGCGAGGTGCAGCTCAACAACCAGGGCCTGGGGCTCGCCATCGCTCGCGCGGGCAAGGTCCTGGGCAACGCGGGCGGTGGTGGAGACGCGCGCGACTTCCTGGCCATCAGCGCCACGTCCGTGCCCTTCAACGGCACCACCCAGCCGGTGGTGCTGCTCGTCGACATCGCCACGCTCCGGGCGGAGATGGCCAAGCCCGAGCACGTGGCCTCGGGCGTGGTGGGCCTCTTCGGTGACGGGCTCAGCCCCATCGTCCTGGTGCACAAGTCGCGCGCGGTGGGCTTCGGCACGTCGCTGGCGGGCAACGTGGACCTGTCGGGCGACAAGGTGCCGGACCTCGTCGTGGGCGCGCCGGGCGCCTCCGAGGCCTCGGATGGCGGCGGCGCCGTGTTCATCTACGCGGGCGGCCCCGGCATGCAGGGCGCGCTGTCGCCCTTCCTCCTCGTCGCCGGGGATGGCTCCGAGCGAAGCCAGATTGGTCAGGATGTCGCGCTGACGCCGGGTAACCAGACTACGCCGCCCACGCTGGTCATCGGCGCGCCGCGCAGCTTCCGGACGGGCACGCAGAACGGGACGGCGTTCTCGCTGCCGCTGCGCTTCTAGCGGCGGGCCAGTGGGAAGCGGAGGCCGTCGGTCCTATCCTGGGCCCGGCCTCTTCGCGGGAGTCGCATGGCAAGGGATTGGGAGCAGGAGTGGAGCCACGGCGCGCAGCGTGCGTGGTTGGAAGCGCCGGACATCCTGTGGGCGCGCTTCCGGGGCGCCATCACCGAGGACACGTCGCGCTGGTCCTGTGGCCTGTACCAGTCGCTGTCCGCCGAGGGGCGCTTCTACCTGGCGGCGGACATCGCCGACTCGCAGCTGAGCCCGGAGTCGCGCCGCTACCTGGTGGAGCACGCGAAGGCGGACTGGTTCCTGGGCATTGTCTACGTGGGCGCGGCGCTGGAGCAGAAGGCCACCACCAAGAGCCTGATGGTGGGCTCCATGCTCACCGGTGGGCGTCCGCTGGACGTGCGCTACGTGGACACGCTCGACGAGGCGCGCGCGTGGATTCAGGAGCACCGTGCGCTGAACGCGTCGCGGTGAGCGAGTGCCCTCAGCCCCGGGCCTGTTCGTCGGGCCGGGGCGGGGACTGCTGGGGCAGCGCGTTGGCCAGGGCCGCGCTCCCGAGGATGAGCGAGCCGCCCACGACGAGCGACAGCGTGAGCGGCTCGCCGAGGAACGCGACGCCCAGCACCACCGCCACCAGCGTGTCGAGCAGCGCCATGATACCCAGCGCGGTGAGGGAGATGCGCGGCAGGAGCCAGTAGAGGCACAGGTAGGTGAACGCGGTGCCGAAGATGGCCAGGTAGAGCACCGCAACCACGGCGCGCGGTGTCCACGTCACGGCGGCGTTCGACTCCAGCAGGAACGAGAGCGCGAGCAGGGGCGCGGCGCTGCTGAGCGCCTGTCCGAAGACGAGCACGCGCGGAGGCACGTGCGCCATGTGGCGACGGACGAGCACGTTGGCCACGGCGATGAGGACCACGGACAAGAGCGTCATCCCCACGCCCAGCAGCATCTTGCCGGACAGCGCCATCCCCTGGATGTCGGAGGACTGGAGCAGCACCACGCCCGCCACGCCCAGGCCCGCGGCCAGGAGCTTGCCGGGGGTGAGGGGTTGGTCCGGCAGGAGGATGCGGCCGACGAACAGCAGCCACACGGGGAAGGTGGAGAACAGGAGTGCGGCCCAGCTGGACGGAATCCACTGCTGCGCGAAGAAGAGCAGGGTGAAGGGCGCCGCGAGCTGGAGCATGCCCAGCGCGGCGATGCGTCCTCCGGTGCGCGGGTCCACCTGTCCCGCGGCGCGGGCGAAGGGCAGCAGGACGAGCCCCGCCACCAGCATGCGCGTGCCGAGGAAGCGCAAGGGGGGCAGGTCCTCCAGGCCCACCTTCACCACGGACCAGGTGGAGCCCCAGAGCAGGAAGCAGGTGCAGTAGGCGAGGGCGACCTTCAGACGGCTCGCGGGCTTCACGGGGCCGGAGGCGACAGCGGAGTCCATGGTGGCGTCGCCCCATAACACCCGCCCCGACGTCATGCACGGTGTGTCGCGAGGGGAAGCGGCGAGCAGCCAGGCGTGTCAGTCCGGCAGCCGCTGCGGATGCTTCAACGCGGGAGCGAACAGGTCTCCCACCTGGTCCAGGCGCTTCTCGAGCGTGCGGAGGTTGAAGCGCGCGGGGTCGAGGCGCCGGGTGACCTCGCTCCACTTCAGGGGCGCGGAGAAGGGCGCGCCCTCCTTGGCCCGGAGGGAGTAGGGCGCGACGACCGTCTTGCCGCGCGCGTTCTGTCCCGCGTCCAGGTAGAGCCGGCCCTTGCGCGCGCGGATGCCGCGCACCGTGGTGGCCAGCTCACCCAGTCGCGCTTCCAGTGCATGGGCCAGCGCGTCCGCGTGCGCCTGGACCTTCGCGTACGTGTGTCCGGGGGCCAGGGGAATCATGACGTGCAGGCCGCGCTTGCCGGAGGTCTTGGGGTAGCTGTCGAGGCCCTGCTCCTCGAGCAGTCCGCGCAGCGCGAGCGCCACCGTCACCACGTCGGACCAGCCGCCCTTGCCCGGGTCCAGGTCCATGGCCAGGAAGTCGGGCTGCGAGAGCCTGGGCGCGCGGCTCAGCCACATGTGGAGCGTGAGCGCGGATTGGTTGGCGAGCCACAGCAGGGGCTCCTCGCCGTTCACGTTCACGTGGCGCAGCGTCTTGTCCAGGTGGCGCACGCGCTGGGTGGGCACCCACGCGGGGATGCCTGACAGCTCGTGTCGGAAGAAGCCCGGCGCCTGGATTCCCGCGGGCCACTGCTGCACGGAGATGGGGCGGTCCTCGAGGACGGGGACCATCAGGGGCGCGACCGCCCGGTAGTACTCGAAGACATCCGCCTTCGTCAGGCCGGCCTCCGGGAAGAGCACGCGGTCCCCGTGCGTCAGCGTGGCGTGCCCGTCGCGCGATGTGGGCGGGGAGGTGCGCGCGGCCTGGGCGCGCGGTGCGCTGAGCGAGCCCGTCGAGTGACGTTGTCGTGAGCCGCCGGCGGAGGCCGTGCGCCGCGAAGCGCCACGCACGGGCGCGGCGGCGCGGCGCTGTCTGGTGCCAGCCGCCGTGGAGGTCTCATCCGAGGTCTTCCGTGCCCCTCGCGAGGCAGGCGCGGGACGCTCACGGACCACCTCCGTCGGAGCCTTGTCGATGCGCAGCCCCTGGTACACGGGTTGGCGCAGCCGTCCGTCCTCGGTCCACTCGCTGAAGTTCACCTGCGCCACGTGCCGGGGCTTCACCCACACCGCGCCCTTGCGCGGCTTCGCGTCCACGGCCGCGGGCTTGCGCACCACGTCCTCGTCGAGCAGCCGCCGCAGCTCGCGCCGGTCCTTCGACGTGAAGCCCGTGCCGACCTTGCCCACGTCGTGGAAGCCGTCCTCGCGATGCACCCCGACGAGCAGCGCGCCGAGCTCCGTCCTGGAGCGCTCGTTCTGGATGGGCAGGTACCCGAGGATGACCACCTCCTGTCCCGCCACCACCTTGAGCTTGAGCCAGTCGCCCGAGCGCGTGTCCACGTACGTGGAGCCTCGCCGCTTCGCGATGAGCCCCTCCCAGCCCTTCCTGCGCGCCTGGTCCAGCGCGCGCTTCATCGGAAGCTCGATGCGCTCCGAGAGCTGAAGCGGGAGCTGCGCGTGCTTCATCACCCGCTCCAACCGCGCCCGTCGCTCCTCCAGCGGCAGGCCGCGCAGGTCCTCACCGTCGAGCCACGGGATGTCGAACACCACGAAGCGCTGCTCCACGCCCTCCAAGCCCTGCTGGAGCAGTTGGAAGCGCGAGCGGCCCTTCGCATCCAGCGCGACGATTTCGCCGTCCAGCACCACGTCCTTCACGCGCAGCCCGCGCAGGGCCTCGGCGAGCGCGGGGAAGCGCTTCGACAGGTCATTGCCCCGCCGGCTCCGCAGCGCGAGCTTGCCGCCCACGAGCGCCGCCAGCGCGCGGAAGCCGTCGTACTTCACCTCGTAGACGTGCGTCGCGTCGGTGACCTCCTCCGGCACCGACAGTCGCGCCAGCATGGGCGCGCCCAATAGCTCCAGCAGCTTCGCCGGCGTGCGAGGTGTCGCCAGCGCACGAGGCTTGCGCTGCTTCGTGGACGTGGTCGCGACCTCCCGCGCGCGCGACGCGGGCCGCTTCCTCGCGCCCCGCTTCACCGGGCCCCGCGTCTGGACCTGTCCGCTCTTCACCGACTCGGGCCGCTCCGTGGTGATGTCGAGCGAGGGGTCCGCCGTCTCGTCGTTCGCCTTGAAGAGCAGCCACTGCGGCTTCTTCGCGCTCCCCCGGAGCCGGGTGCGGATGAGGTGCCAGCGCCCCCGCAGCTTCTCGCCCCGCAGCTCGACGTGGAGCCGCCCGTGCTCGCGCTGCGCGTGGGCCTGTCCCGGAGGGACCGTGTCGAACGTGCCCCGGTCCCAGAGCAGGGAGTCCCCACCGCCGTAGGCATCGTCGGGGATGTGTCCCTCGAAGTCGGCGTACGCGAGGGGATGGTCCTCGGTCTCCACCGCGAGCCGCTTGTCACCCGGGTCATGGCTGGGCCCCTTGGGCACGGCCCAGCTCGCCAGCGCGCCATCGACCTGCAGGCGCAAGTCGTAGTGGAGGCTGGTGGCATCGTGCTTGTGCACCACGAAGACAGGCGCGCCGTCCGAGGAGGCCGGCGCCTCCGGAGCGGGCTCGGGGGTGCGGCGGAAGTCCCGCTTGCGGCGGTAGGTCTGGAGTCGTGTGCGTGCGCGGTTCACGACTCAACGGTCGGCATCCAGGAAGCCCATCGCAATGTCGACCGCGCCGTCCCGCGTCGAGCGCCCGCGTCACCTGCGTCCGAGCGGACGACCCGACAAGCCCCGGCCATGTCGCCTGGACAGCGGGGTCTCCGTGAGCGTCCGAGGAATGCGCAGCTGTCGCCGTGCCCGCACATGCGCATCTGTACGCGGGAGGCGCTGCATGGGCATCGAGGCGGTGGGGTGGTTCAGTTCCTTCATCTTGTTGCTGACGTTGGGGACGCAGATCCACAAGCAGTGGAAGACCGGCTCCAGTGAGGGCGTCTCGCAGTGGCTCTTCCTGGGGCAGATCACCGCCTCCGTGGGCTTCACCACCTACAGCGTGCTGGTGGGCAACTGGGTCTTCGTGGTGACCAACGCGCTGATTCTGCTGAGCGCCCTGGTCGGCGAGCTCATCGTGCTCAAGCACCGCCGCGCCGAGCGTCGGGGCGCCCGCGGCGAGGGCTCGCTGCCGCTGCGTCCCGCGCATCCCCGCTCCTGAACCCACCTCCAGGCCGCCTGCCCGGTGTCAGAGCGGCCGGGCCGAGGCACCGGGGGACGGGTTGGCTCGTGGGAAGAGGCTTCTCACATTGCTCGCGGTCCCTAGGCTTGGAGGATGTCGACATGGCCGAGAAGTCCGAGGTGGCACGCCTGCGCAGCCTTGCGCAGCTCGACGCGGACGCGGTGGGCGCCTATGACGCGGCGCTCGCGCGCATCCCGGAGCCGCTGGTGCGTGAGCGGCTCGCCGAGTTCCGTGCCGACCACGTGCGCCATGTCCGGGAGCTCAACGGCTTCATCCACCACTTCGGGGGCGCGCCGCTGGACCTGAGGCCCGACTTGAAGGGCGCGGCGATGAAGGGCCTGACGGCCATGTCCAGCCTGATGGGTACCGAGGCCGCGCTGGTGGCGATGCTCGGCAACGAGGAGTACTCGAACCGCTCCTACGACGTGGCCCTGCGCTTCGACTGGAGCCCCGATGTGCGCCTGCTCATCGAGCGACACCGCGAGGACGAGCGCCGTCACATCCTGTGGATCCGCGAGGCCGTCCGGACCCGCCCCTGGGAGAAGGAGCGCGCCCCGCTGCACGAGGGCTCCGAGGTCCAGGCCTGACCCGGGGCCCGCACCTGGGGCGGACTTCCCCCGGGCGATATGCCAGACGTGTGCCGCCGTTCTAGGCTCCCGGACAAGGACTCCCAGGAGGCGGCATGGTGCGCTCCGCAGTCGTCGCGGTGTTGGCAGGTCTGTTCGTCATGGGCTGCGCGGCCCATCGCAGTGATTTGGACTATCCGGACCGGGAGGCCATCTACGACCGGCCGCTCGAGGAGATGTGGCCGGAGGTCCAGGGCTTCTTCACCCGCAACCAACTGCCCTTCCGCGAGGACAAGGGCAGCCGGGTGCTGGAGACGGAGTGGCGCCAGGAGTTCGGCGGCTCGAAGATCTCCGGCTTCTTCCACCGCTACCTGGTGGTGGGCCGGCGCGAGACGCCCACGACGAGCAAGCTTCAAATCTTCCGCATCACCAAGAGCCGGAACAAGACGCTGCAGAACCCGGCCGTGCAGATCGACTGGGGGGTCAGCCGCAACCTGAACGGCGGGGCCGACTCGGAGACGCCCGGCCTGAGCTCGGAGGACTTCGAGGACCGGCTGGCGGAGCCTCGTGGGGAGAACGCCTTCTTCGCCGAGTCCGCGCAGGGCCAGCGCGACATGGTGATGGAGTGGCGGGTGTTCCGCGAGGTGGCGCCGCTCCTGTCGAAGGAAGAGAACGCGCCCAAGCAGGTGCAGGTGGCCAAGGCCCCCAACGCGAAGGAGGCGCCGTCGCAGATGGCGGTGGAGTGCGGCCTGCCCATCATCGGCCTGGGCAAGAAGGCGAAGCCCGGCACGGTGATGCTGCTGGGCGAGATGCACGGCACGCAGGAGGTGCCGCGCTTCGTGGCGCAGATGGCGTGTCAGGCGGTGGTCGCGGGGCTGCCGGTGACGGTGGGACTGGAGCTGCCGCTGGAGAACCAGGGCCGCGTGGACACGTTCCTGGATAGCCCGGGCGGCGAGGACGACTGGCTCAAGCTGATGGAGGCGCCGTTCTGGCGCAGCCCGTACCCGGATGGGCGCGGCAGCGCGGCCGTGGCGAACATGCTCGAGCACCTGCGCCAGCTGCGCTCGCAGGGCCTGGACGTGGATGTCTTCGTGTTCGACCACCCGAAGGCGAACGGGCAGCAGCGTGAGGACGCGATGGCGGCCACGGTGGCGCTCCAGGTGGAGGCGGGACCCAAGCGCTTCCACGTGGTGCTGTCGGGCAACATCCACTCGCGCACGAAGAAGGGCCTGCCGTGGAACAAGGACCACCGGCCCATGGGCTATCTCTTGAAGGAGAAGCTGGACGACGTGGTGGCGCTGGACATGGCGTACGACAGCGGCACGGCGTGGATCTGCTCGGTGGACAGCAAGGGCGTGCGAGACCGCCTGGACTGCGGCGTGCGCGACGCGAAGGGCAAGAACAACGGCGAGCGCTACTTCGTGCACACGTGGGACTCGGCGAACGCGGAGGGTTACCACGGCGTGTTCTACGTGGGCGCGGTGAATGCCTCCGCGCCGGCCATCCGCGTGGGTGACAGCGGCCCTGGCAAGGAGGGCAGCAAGAACCCCTTCACGCCCGAGGCGGGGAAGGTCGCGTCGTCGAGGTAGTGCCGGGCGATATGTCCGCCCTCCCGCTCGCGTTTCCCGCTCTGGAACGTGATGTCGGGAGGGTGGATGCGCTCGGTTCTTTACGCGGTGTTGTTGTTGTCGACGTGGGTGGGGCTGGGGTGCGCGGCCCACCGCAGTGACCTGGAGATTCCGGACCGGGAGGCCATCTACGACCGTCCACTGGACGAGATGTGGCCGGAGGTCCGGGAGTTCTTCACCCGCAACGAGCTGCCCTTCCGCGAGGACAAGGGCAGCCGGGTGCTGGAGACGGAGTGGCGGCAGGAATTCGGAGGCTCGAAGGTCGCGGGCTTCTTCCACCGCTACATGGTCGTCGGCCGGCGCGAGACGCCCACGACGAGCAAGCTTCAAATCTTCCGCATCACCAAGAGCCGGAACAAGGCGCTGCAGAACCCGGCGGTGCAGCTCGACTGGGGCGTCGGGCGTGGCGTGGGGCTCAAGGGCGGGGACGGTGACATGGGGGCCACGGACGGAGAGAGCTCGGTGCTGACCAGCACCGAGGACTGGGAGGAGGTCATCGCGGAGCCGCGTGGTGAGAACGCCTTCTTCGCCGAGTCGGGGCAGGCGCAGCGTGACCTCCTGATGGAGTGGCGGGTGTTCCGCGAGGTGGCGCTGAAGCTGGCGAAGGAAGAGAACGCGCCCAAGCCGGTGCAGGTGGCCAAGGCGCCCAAGGCGAAGGAAGCGCCGTCGCAGGTGGCCATCGAGTGCGGCCTGCCCATCATCGGCCTGGGCAAGCAGGCCAGGCCCGGCACGGTGATGATGCTGGGTGAGCTGCACGGCACGCAGGAGGTGCCGCGCTTCGTGGCCCAGACGTCCTGCCAGGTGACGGTGGCGGGAACGCCGGTGACGGTGGGATTGGAGTTGCCGCTGGAGAACCAGGGGCGCGTGGATGCGTTCCTCGACAGCCCGGGCGAGGAGGGTGACTGGCTCAAGCTGATGGAGGCGCCGTTCTGGCGCAGCCCGTATCCGGACGGGCGCGGCAGTGAGGCGATGGCGAACATGCTGGAGCAACTGCGTCAGCTTCGCTCGCAGGGGCTGGACGTGGACGTCGTCGTGTTCGACCACCCGAAGGCGAACGGGCAGCAGCGCGAGGACGCGATGGCGGCCACTCTCATCCACCAGGTGGAGTCGGCGCCGAAGCGCTTCTATGTGGTGCTGTCGGGCAACATCCACTCGCGCACGAAGAAGGGCCTGCCGTGGAACAAGGACCACCGGCCCATGGGCTATCTCTTGAAGGAGAAGCTGGACGACGTGGTGGCGCTGGACATGGCGTACGACAGCGGCACGGCGTGGATCTGCTCGGTGGACAGCCAGGGCAAGCGGGACCGGCTGGACTGCGGCGTGCGTGAGACGAAGGGCAAGAACAACGGTGACCGCTACTTCGTGCATACGTGGGACTCGGTGAACTCGGAGGGCTACCACGGCGTGTTCTACGTGGGCTCGGTGAACGCCTCCGCGCCCGCCGTGCACCGGGGGCTGGGGCGTCCGGGCGCGGATGACAACTCGAATCATCCGGCTCCCGACGAAGGCTGGAAGCTGGCGGAGTTCGGGCGCTGACAGCGACGCGGGCGGACCGCGTCACGGCTGCTGCGTGGCCCGGTCCGCTGACGTACGCTCGGCGGGGTGAGCGACATCACTGTCTACCAGCCGGACTTCCTGTACGTGGGAGGCCGGCTCATCGAAGGGGGCGCCCTGGCCGTGGGCGCCGATGGCCGTATCCTCGATTCGACCGCCGTGCCCGCCGGGGCGAGCGTCGTGCGGCTGCGAGGCCGCGCGTTGTTGCCGGGGCTCGTCAATGGCCACTCCCACGCGTTCCAGCGGCTCATCCGCGGGCGCACCGAGTACGTGGTCGCCGGGCACGAGGCGGATGACTTCTGGAGCTGGCGCGAGGCCATGTATCGCGCCGCCGAGTCCCTGGGGCCCGACGACGTCTACGTGGCCTCCCGACAGGTCTTCGTGGAGATGGCGCTCGCCGGCATCACCACCGTGGGCGAGTTCCACTACATCCACCACCAGCAGGACGGCACCCCGTACGCGGACCGGAACGTGCTGGCCAAGGCCGTCATCCGCGCCGCGCGGGACGCGGGCCTGCGCATCTGTCTGCTCCGCGTGGGCTATGCGCGCGCGGGCTTCCAGGTGGCGCCCAATCCCCGGCAGCGGCGCTTCATCGACCCGGACGTGGACACGTTCCTCGCATCGGCGGAGTCGCTCGCGAGCGAGGTGAAGGGCGACGCGGCGGTGAGCGTGGGGCTCGCGCCCCACAGCGTGCGCGCGGTGCCGAAGGGCTGGCTGACCGCCGTCGCCAAGGCGCGAGGCTTCCCCGTGCACATGCACGTCGCCGAGCAGCCCAAGGAGATTGAAGCGAGCCTCGCGGAGTACGGCCGCCGGCCCGTGGAGCTGCTGTCGGACCTGGGGCTGTTGGGGGCGGGCTTCACCGCCGTGCACGGCGTGCACCTGACGGACGAAGAGGTGTCCATGCTGGGCGCCGCTGGCGCGACGGTGTGCGCGTGTCCCTCCACGGAGCGCAACCTGGGGGACGGCATCGTCCCCGCGGACGCGCTGGTGAAGGCGGGAGCGCACATCAGCCTGGGCTCCGACAGCCAGGCGCACGTGGACCTGCTGGACGAGGCCCGTCAGCTCGAGGGGCACCTGCGACTCTCCCGGCTGCGGCGCTCGGTCCTGGACCCGGGAGGTGGACAGGTCTCCGGCCTGGGCGCGCGGCTGCTGGACATGGCCACCTTGGATGGCGCGCGCTGTCTGGGGCTGTCCACGGGGGCGCTGACGCCGGGTGCGCTGGCGGACTTCTTCACGGTGGACCTGGGGCATCCGTCGCTCGTGGGCGCGGGGCCGGAGTCGCTGCTCGTCTCCATCGTCCTGGGCGCGGAGAAGGCGGCGGTGCGCGAGGTGGCGGTGGCCGGGCGGCTGGTGGTCCGGGACGGCGTGCATCCGCTGGCGGAGGAGAGCGGACGCGCCTTCCAGACGCTCGCGCATTCGCTGTATCGCTGACGGGGGCTGGCGCCTGATGCCGGGCGATGGCATGACGCCACGACGGAGGAAGTCTTCATGAGCGACACGCTGCCCGCGCTGCGGGCCACCCTGGCGGAGCTGGTGGCGATGGACACCACGTCCGCGCGCCCCAACGCCCCGCTCATCGACTACGCGCAGGCGCGGCTGGAGAAGGCCGGGTTCAGCGCGGAGCGTCAGCGCTACACGGACGACGCGGGCGTGGAGAAGGTGAACCTGGTCGCGGTGAAGGGCGGCACGGGCCGGGCGGCGCTCGCGCTGGTGGGGCACTCCGACTGCGTGCCGTATGACGCGGCGTGGACGGACGCGCTGAAGCTGACGGAGAAGGACGGCAAGCTCTACGCGCGCGGCGCCTGTGACACGAAGGGCTTCATCGCGTGCGCGCTGCACGCCGCCGAGCGGGCCGAGAAGCTCTCCGCGCCGCTGATGGTGGTGCTCACCGCGGACGAGGAGATTGGCCTCATCGGCGCGAAGAAGCTGGTGGCCGCGGGGCTGGGCCGTGCGCGACACGCCATCGTCGGAGAGCCCACGAAGCTCACGCCGGTGCGCGCGAACAAGGGCTACTGCCTGGCGGAGGTGGAGGTGCTCGGCAAGGAAGGGCACAGCGCGTATCCGGACACGGGCGCGTCGGCCATCTTCCGCGCGGGCCGCTTCCTCAACCGACTGGAGCAACTGGCCACCACGGTGTTGCGCGAGGAGCTCGACGAGGGCTTCCAGCCGCCCTTCACCACGGTGAACGTGGGTGTCATCCAGGGTGGCAAGGCGAAGAACATCCTGCCGGGCTCGTGCCGCTTCACGGTGGAGTGGCGGCCGATTCCAGGGCAGCCCACCGAGCGCGTGTCCGAGCTGCTGGAGTCCATCCGCCAGGAGCTGGTGCGCGACGAGCCCGCGTACGAGGCGCGCATCCGCGTGCTGCGCACGGACCGGGGTGTGAACACGCGCGCGGACGCGGAGGTGGTGCGCTTCCTGGCCGAGGCCAGCGGCAACGCGTCCACCACGGTGCCCTTCGGCACGGAGGCGCCGCAGATGACGGAGCTGGGCGCGGAGGCCGTGGTGTTTGGCCCCGGCGACATCCGCGTGGCCCACCAGACGGGCGAGCATGTCCCCATCGAGGACCTGATTCGCTGCGAGGCCGTGCTGGCCCGCGCCGTCGCGCACTTCTGCGGCAAGTGAGCCTGGGGCCCGTGCGAGGAGCGACCGCCTTCGTTATGAAGGCCCGGTCGCTCCTCCTCCCGGACCTCCGTCATGCACTCCCGTCGACTCCTCTTCCTGCTCTCCAGTGCCCGTGAGAACGGCAACGCGGAGCAGCTCGCCCGCAAGGCCGCGGAGTCCTTGCCCCCGGGCACGGTGGCGGAGTGGGTGAACCTGGAGCGCTACCGAGGGGAGGTCTTCAAGGACCTGCGGCACTCACCCGGCGGCTACACGCAGCCCTTGAGTCCCGAGCTGTGGGACCTCGCCCAGCGCACGGTGTCCGCCGACGAGCTCGTCTTCGTGGCGCCGGTCTACTGGTATGGCCTGCCCGCCAACGCTGTGTCCTACCTTGAGCACTGGTCCCACTGGCTGAGAATCACCGAGCTGCGCTTCCGCGAGCGCATGCGCGGCAAGGTGCTCTCGCTGGTGACCTCCCACTCGTCCGAGGAGGACGACGCCGTCGCCCAGCCCCTGCTCAAGAGCCTCCAGCTCAGCGCGGACTACATGGAGATGCACTGGCGCGGCGCGCTCATCGGCCACGGCAACACGCCCGGTCAGGTGCTCCAGGACCCACGCGCCGTCACGACCGCGCGCGACTTTCTCGTGCGTCCCGTGGTTGTCGCGAAAACCGAAGCTGCCTGAGTCTGTCCCCGCACCGGCGCTGATTTGACGCGTGCTCCGACGCGTCGCTAGGGTGCCGCGCCTTTCGGCCCCGGGGGCCCGCCGCGCATGTGCGTCGAGCCGCGCGCGGCATCGTCAGCCTCGCTGACGCTTCACGTCCCTCCGGCCGATTGTGTCTGGAATCCCTGGAGGGGGAGCTCAATGCAGTGTCGACGTGGGTGGTTCGCGGTGTTGTTGCTGGTGGGAGTGAGCGCGTGGGCCCAGGCGCCCGAGCAGCAGGAGGCCGCCGAGGCGGCGGAGGTGGCGGCCCCGGCATTGCCCGAGCTGCACCTGCGCACGGGCGTGGTGGTGCTGGGCAACGGCCTGGCGAAAATGAACGTCCCCGCCAACTTCGGCTACCTGTCGCCCGAGGACGCGGAGAAGGTGCTCGTGGAGGTGTGGGGCAATCCTCCGGGCACGAAGACGCTGGGCATGCTGGTCCCCTCGGACGTGAGCGTGGACGCGCCGGAGGGGTGGGGCGTCGTCATCCAGTACGACGATGACGGCCACGTGGAGGACAAGGACGCGGCCAGCATCGACTACGCGGAGCTGCTCGAGGAGATGCAGGAGGGCACGCGCGAGGAGAACAAGGAGCGCACCCGCGCGGGCTTCGAGGCCGTGGACCTGGTCGGCTGGGCCGCTACCCCGCACTACGACGCCAGCACGCGCAAGCTGTACTGGGCGCAGGAGCTGGCCTTCGGTGGCTCCAAGGAGCACACGCTGAACTACGCCGTCCGCGTGCTGGGCAAGGAGGGCGTGCTGGTCCTCAACGCCGTCTCCAGCATGGTGGCGCTGCCCCAGGTGGAGAAGGACATGAAGCAGGTGCTGGCCTTCACCGAGTTCCAGCAGGGCCACCGCTACGAGGACTTCGACCCCAGCACCGGCCGCGTCGCCGCGTATGGTGTCGCGGGTCTGGTGGCGGGCAAGGTCGCCGCCAAGGCGGGGCTCTTCAAGGGCCTGCTCGCGGTGCTGCTGGCCGGCAAGAAGGTCGTCATCGCCGGTGTGGTGATGCTGTTCGTCGCGCTGGGCAAGCTGTTCAAGCGCGGCGGCAACAGCGACGGCACGCCGTAGTCAGCTCCGCGTGTGAATCCAGGAGGCTCGGGACTTCGTGTCCCGAGCCTCTTCGCGTTCAGTTCCTCGGCAGCGAGCAGTGGTCCAGGTCTCGGAGCACCTTGCGCGCCTCGGCGATGAGGTCGTGCCCCTGGGTGCCCTGCGCCACGCGGGCGATGAGCTTCATGTCCGGCGTGAGGCGGTAGTAGCCCTTCGAGCGCTGCACCAGCCCCGCGACCTTCGGTCCGTCGAGCAGCGCGTCCGCGCCCAGCGTCACCACCAGCCGCTGCGGCCCCACCTCCAGGCCGCGCAGCCGGAGGTCGCGCATGTCGATCTTCAGCAGCGTCAGCTCGGACAGGTGGTCCACCTCGTCCGGGGCCTCGCCGTAGCGGTCCACCAGCTCCGCGCGCAGGTCCGTGACCTCGTCCGGGTGGCTGGCCTGGCTGAAGCGCTTGTAGAAGACGAGCCGCTGGTGCACGTCCGCCACGTAGTCGTCCGGGATGAGCGCGGGCATGGGCAGCGTGACGTCCGGTTCAATCTGCACCTTGGGCGGCTGGCCCTGCAGCTCCGCGACGGCCTCCTCCAGGAGCTGCGCGTACATGTCGAAGCCAATCTCGGCGATGGCGCCGGACTGCTTCTCGCCCAGCAGGTTGCCCGCGCCGCGAATCTCCAGGTCGTGACTGGCGATGGAGAAGCCCGCGCCCAGCTCGGTGAAGTTCTGGAGCACCTCCAGCCGGCGCTGCGCGTCGCGCGTCACCGCCCGGCGCGTGGGCACCAGCAGGTACGCGTACGCGCGCTCCTTGGAGCGGCCCACGCGACCTCGCAGCTGGTAGAGCTGCGCCAGACCGAACTGGTCCGCCCGATTGACAATCATCGTGTTGGCGCTGGAGATGTCGATGCCGCTCTCGATGATGGCCGTGCACAGCAGCACCTGGTGCTTGCGCTCGGTGAACTCCAGCATGACCTTCTCGAGCTGCCCCTCGCCCATCTGTCCGTGCGCCACGCCGATGGACAGCTGCGGCACCAGCTCGCGCAGCTGCTGCTCCATGGAGGGCAGCGACTCGACGCGGTTGTGCACGAAGAACACCTGCCCGCCGCGGGCAATCTCGCGTTCAATCGCCTCCTTCACCACCATCGGGTCGTACTTCATCACGAAGGTGCGGATGGCGCGCCGGTCCTGCGGCGGCGTGGCGATGATGCTCATGTCGCGCACGCCAGACATGCTCATGTGCAGCGTGCGGGGGATGGGCGTCGCCGTCAGCGTCAGCACGTCGATCTGGGAGCGCCACTTCTTCAGCGACTCCTTCTGCTTCACGCCGAAGCGCTGCTCCTCGTCGACGATCATCAGCCCCAAATCCTTGAAGGCCACCTCGCCGCCCAACAGCTTGTGCGTGCCGATGAGGATGTCGACCTTGCCCTCCTTGGCGCGCTTGAGGATTTCGCGCACCTCCGGCGGCTTCTTCAGGCCGGAGATGACCTCCACCGTGACGGGGTAGTCCTTGAAGCGCTTCTTGAAGGAGAGGAAGTGCTGCTGCGCCAGCACGGTGGTGGGCACCAGCACCGCCACCTGCTTGCGGTCCAGCGTCGCCTTGAAGGCCGCGCGCATGGCGACCTCCGTCTTGCCGTAGCCCACGTCGCCGCAGACCAGCCGGTCCATGGGCTCCGGCTTCTGCATGTCGGAGAGCACGTCCTCAATCGCCTTGGCCTGGTCCGGCGTCTCCTCGAACTCGAAGTCCGCCTCGAACTGGGCGAAGTAGCGGTCCGGCGCGCTGAAGGCGTGTCCCGGGTGCGCGCGGCGCGAGGCGGCGATTTGCAGGAGCTCCGCCGCCATCTTGAGCAGCTGCTCCTTGACGCGCTTCTTCGTCTTCTCCCAGCTCGTCGTGCCCAGCTTGTCGAGCTGGACCGTCTCCGGGTTGCCGCCGGTGAACTTCTGGATGAGCCGCATGCGGCCCACCGGCAGGTAGATTTTGTCCCGGCCCGCGTACTCCAGGACGAGGAAGTCCCCGGGCACGCCGTTCACCTGCATCTTCGTCAGGCCCGAGTAGCGGCCGATGCCGAAGTCGGTGTGGACGATGAGGTCGCCTTCCTTCAGGTCCTTGAAGCCCGCGGCGAACGCGTCCAGCTTCTTGCCGCGCTTGACGCGCCGACGCGCGCGGACGCCGAAGATCTCCTCGTCCGACAGGAGCGCCAGCCCGCCCCCGCCGTCCACGAAGCCCTGGCTCACCTCGCCCGTGAAGAGGTGCGCCCAGACGGACGGCTCGTACAGCGCCGACGCGTCCTTCATGGGCTCGGTGTGCACCTTCACCATGACGTTGCGGTCGAGCAAGAGCCGCTTGAGCCGGTCCGCCTGGCTCAGGGTGCCGCACGCCACCGCGCACGCCACGCGCGAGTCGCGCCAGCGCTGCAGCCGCTCGACCAGGGGTTGCAGCGCGCCCTCCTCGCCATGGTGCGCGAGGATGGCCTCCCGCAGGTCCTGCGTGCCGCCAAACTGGAACAACACCGGCGGCTTCTCCGACTGCGTCAGCGACAGCCCACCGCCCTCGACGACGCGATAGGCGGACAGCTGCTGCTCCACCGCGTCGCGCGACAGGAAGTGCTCGGCCGGCGGGCACACCAGGTCCTTGCGCTCCTCGGCCTGGGCGAAGGTGCGCTCCAGC
The DNA here is from genome assembly GCF_026626605.1 of Myxococcus sp. MISCRS1. Taxonomy (NCBI): domain Bacteria; kingdom Pseudomonadati; phylum Myxococcota; class Myxococcia; order Myxococcales; family Myxococcaceae; genus Myxococcus; species Myxococcus sp. MISCRS1. The sequence continues at coordinate 3,963,000 of NZ_JAPNKB010000001.1, read as the reverse complement.
TCCTCCCACAGCGCGTCCGCCGCGCGCGACAGCTCCAGCGGATCGTCCAGGTAGAAGACGGGCCCCTCGGGGCTCCACGCGCGCAGGAAGTCGAACACCGTGGCCAGCCCACCCTCGAACAGCCCGGGGAGCAGCCCCTCCAGCCCGAAGCCGGGCAGGCCCTCGCGCAGCGCGTCCAGCCGCTCGCGCAGCTGGATGGTGGGCAGGTTGATGCGGTCGGCGACGGCGCGCGCGGCGGCCTCCGCGCGGGGGCGGGTGTCCTCGGTGAGCAGGAGCTCCCGCGCGGGCACCAGGTCCACTTCCTTCAGCGCGTCCACCGTGCGCTGCGACTCCGGGTCGAAGGCGCGGATGGAGTCGATGGTGTCACCGAAGAACTCCAGGCGCACCGGCTTGTCGTAGAGCGGGCTGAAGACGTCGAGCAGCCCTCCGCGCACGGAGAACGTCCCCACGTCCTCCACCATGGGGCTGTTCTGGTAGCCCATGCGCGAGAGCTTCCGCGCCAGCGCGTCGCGGTCGTACTCCTGGCCCACCGTCACCCGGTCCGTGAGCCGGGCCATGACGTCCGGGCGCAGCATGCGGCGGTACAGCGCGCGCAGGGACAGCACCAGCACCGGGAAGCGCGTGCCCCGCGCCAGGTGGTACAGCGCGCCGATGCGCTCGGTGACGACGGCCGCGTCCGGGGACAGCTCGTCGTAGGGGAGCACCTCGTCCGCGGGCAGCCGCAGCACCCCCGGCTCTCGCAGCGTGCCCGTTCCGCCCAGGAAGAAGGCCAGGTCGGAGGCCAGGCTGTCGGCCGCCTCCTCGTCCGCCGCCACGCACACCAGCGGCGCCCTCGCCTCGCGATGCAGCCGGGCGAGCACGTGGCCCCGGGCCGCGCCCTTCAGGCCCTGGGTGCGTGTGCGCTGGCCTGCGCGCAGCTCCCCGAGCAGCCGGGAGAAGGTGTCCGCCGCCACGAGAGGCACGCCACCGTCCCGCGCCGCCTCGCCATCCAACCTCTGTGTGTAAGGACTGTCCATGAGTGGACCCCTGAGGGCCCCGGGGTAATTAGGGGCGCGCCCCTGACAGGTCAACGACAGAGCGCGTCGCCTGTCGTGTGTCGGAGCCGACGCGGCCCGGAGTGCTGTGTCCGCCACGAATCAGCCGTACCGGGGCTGGGTTGGCCGCATGCCTGGGGCAGGGCCTACTCTTCCTCAAGGCATCGCTGGGGGGTGCCACACGCCAGCCATGCAATCCGGCCGTTGGAACAGGGTGATGAGCGGGGCGGGCGCGCCCCCCTCCGAAGCCGTGGTGGTGCTGCGCAGCGTCCGTTCCGCTGAGCAGGGCATCCTGGACTTCGAATGCGTCTCCGCGAACGTGCACGCGGAGCGCTGGTTGGGGCGCGAGGAGCGCTCCCTGGTGCGCCAGCGCCTGCTCGAGGAGGCTGCGTGGGTGGGCGAATGTGGCCTGTTCGCCGCGTGTGTCCGGGTGGCCGTGCGACGCGAGCCCGAAATCATCCGCGTCTCGCGCCAGTCCTCCGTGGGGCCGGTGTGGCTGCTCGCCCGCGTGTCCCCGTGGGAGGACGGCGTCGTCGTCTTCCTGGAGGATTTGACGGAGCGGATGGCCGCCGAGGAGACGCTGAGACGCGACCATGACCTGCTGCACGCGGTCATCGAGAGCGCCACCGACGCCATCTACGTGAAGGACGTGGACGCGCGCTACGTGCTCATCAACCCGGCCACGGCGCGCGCCTTCAACCGGGCGCCGCAGGACATCCTGGGGCGCACGGACCTGGAGCTCCTGGGCCAGGACATCGCCGGGCCCACGCTGGCGCACGACCGCGCGGTGATGGAGTCGGGCGTCACCGCCACGTACGAGGACTCCGAGGGCGGCCCGGGCAGCGACCGCATCTGGCAGACGACCAAGGGCGTGCTGCGCCGGGGCGACGGCACCGTCTACGGCCTGTTCGGCATCAGCCGGGACGTCACCGCGCGGCGCCGCCAGGAGCTGGAGCGGGACGAGGAGGCGCGCTTCCAGGAGCGCTTCATCGGCGTGCTGGGACACGATCTGGGCAACCCGCTGGCGGCGGTGCGGCTGTCCGCGGCGGCGCTGCTCGCCCAGCCGACGCTGACGCCGGAGGTGCGACGGGTGGCGACGCGCATCGACGGGAGCGCCGAGCGCATGGCGCGGCTGGTGAAACAACTGCTCGACTTCACCCGCGCGCGCATGGCGGGTGGCATCCCCTTGCGTCCGCGCGAGGTGTGCATGGAGTCGGTGTGCCGGCGCATCATCTCCGAGCTGGAGCCGGCCCATCCGGACCAGCGCGTGGACCTGGAGGTGGTGGGGGACTCGCGCGGCGTCTGGGACGAGGAGCGGCTGGGGCAGGTGCTCTCCAACCTGGTGGGCAACGCCCTGCAGCACAGCCCCGCGGGCACGTCCGTGCGCGTGCGGCTGGCGGCGAGCGAGCCACTCTTCCAGCGGGTGGAGGTGCACAACGTGGGGCCGCCGATTCCGGAGTCGCTGCGCCCGCGCCTGTTCGCGCCCTTCCACCGCGGCACGCCCGAGCCGGGCATGCCCAGGCCGCATCGCCACGGGCTGGGGCTGGGGCTCTACATCGTGTCGCAGATCGTCACCGCCCACGGTGGGTGGGTGGACGTCGCGTCCTCGCAGGAGGCGGGCACGTGCTTCGCGGTGACGCTGCCCCGGGTGGCCCAGTCGCAGGACGAGGCCCAGACGCGCTGGGCCTGAGGGACGAGGCCCAGACGCGCGGTGGTGTCGGTCAGTACCGGGCGTAGCGCGCCGCGGCGCGCAGGCGCAGCATGTCGTTGAGCGCGCCCGGGTCCACCAGCTCCAGCGCCGCCGCCCCGCGGAGGCCGCGGTAGCGGTAGTCCTCCTCGTCCTCTTCGCCCTTGTCCTTGTCCTTGTCCTTCCCGTCGCCCTTGTCCTTGCCGTCATCGGGGCGCAGGGACAGAGGCTCGGGCCGGGAGAGTCCCGGCTCGATGCGCGGGGTGCTCAGCGCGTGGGCCTGCACGGAGGTGAAGACGCCCGCGAGGGCCAGGCAGAAAACGAAGAGGGTCGAAAGGGTCTTCATGAGGGGGCTCCGTTTCTCTTCTCGGCAAGACGCGAGCCCGAAACGGTTATTCAGCCCCGAGGCCCGCCCCTACCTGGTCTTCATGGTGCGGATGTATCCCACCAGCGCGTCGATCTGCGCGGCGGTGAGCTTGTCGTTGAAGGCCTTCATCTTCGTGTTGCGCGGCGAGCCGTCGGCGATGGCCGTGCGGATGTCCGCGTCGGACTGGGCCGCCTGCCAGGCAGGCTGGCTCATGTCGGTGATGGACTCCTTCTTGCCCATCTTCGTGTCCGCCTTGCCGGTGTCGCCGTGACAGGACTTGCACTTGGCCTTCCACACCTCGACGACGTCGTCGGCCGCGTGGGCGGCGGGGGCCAGACACAGGCTCATCATCAGGGCGAACCGCTTCATCATCGTCACTGCCTCCTTGGGAGGCCCTGACTGTGACATGGAACGCTGGCTTCAGGGAGTGCACCCGGCGGCGGTGGGCTGAAGCTCGCAGTCCATCAAGGTCGGGTTCCCGGTGAGTGCGTCCACCTGGAGCACGCGGTCCGGCACGGCCGGGTCCTGTGGCCCGCGCTTGCGGAGGATGCGCAGCGAGCCCGTCACCGGCGCCGCCCCCTCCGGGTCGCACATGGTGGAGCCCCGGGGGGCGACAGGGCGCGCGGTCTCTCCGAGCCAGCACAGGCCGTGCAGGCTGGAGACGTCCAGCTCGGGGGACACCGCGAACGCGTCCCCCACCTGCGCGCAGGTGCAGCCGGACGTGCCGCACGCGGCGGTGAGGCACTCGGTCCGGGGGCATTGGGAGCCCCAGGTGTCCCCGGGCGCGCAGTCGGGCTTCTCCCAGCGCAGGGCGGGCTGGCTGACGCCGTTCTCCACCGTGGTGGTGCGCATGAGCCGCACCGCCTGCCGCGTGCTCCGGGCCTGCTGCCGGGCCTCCTGCGCGGCCAGGAGGATGGAGCGCGAGGCGGCGCCGGCGCGTTGGTTGCGCGTGAGCGCCTGGTAGCCCGTGGTGGCCAGGGCCGTGAGCAAGCCGAGGATACCGAGCGCGACCATCAGCTCGATCAACGTCATGCCGTGTCGTCGTCGTGTGACTTGCATGGTGGTGTCAGCCCCCGGCGTAGCCGAAGTTGCGCGGCGTCACGCGGATGAGGAAGTGGCGTCGCTTGTAGCCGTCGTCGGGGTTGCCCTCGTCGTCGTCGGGGAGCGTCCCCGCGTCGGGCGACCCGCGCGCGGCCTCCCGGTCCGGCCGCGCGGAGCGCGCGGTGATGAGCAGCTCCACCACGCGCACGCGTCGCATCAGCTCGTCCCGCGCGCTGCCCGGTCCGTGGTCCAGCGCGCCCATGGTGCCCGCGTCGCCGGGGATGAGGCCCCAGCACTGGGTGTTGGTGCACTGGTCGATGGGCGGACGCTCGGTGTCCGGGTCCGGGAAGTAGCGCAGCGGGTCGCTCGGGTTCTCCAGCGTGGCGACCCCCAGGCGGACACGGAGCTGTTCAATCTCCTCCGACAGCACCCGGAACTCCTCGGGGCCCAGCGAACCGTCCGGGTCCAGCTCCAGGGCGGGCCGCCCCTGGCGCCAGTTGACGCGGTAGATGCGCGAGGTCACCGGCATGAGCATCGCGTCGTCGTCGTTGCCGACCAGCCACAGCGGCGCGCTGTTCCCCGCCGTGGCGGTGCAGTAGCTGTTGACGTCGAACGCCGTGGCCCCAGGGGCTCCAGGGAGCCAGGCGATGTTCTTGGCCTCGGTGTCGGGAAGGACGAGGAGGTTGCGCTGGGCCTGTGCCACTCCCACGCATGCGCCTCGGGCAGACGGATCCGCCGCGACGAGCGCGCTCCCCGTGGGGATGCCCGCGTCGGTGCCGGGGGGCGCGGCCACCACCAGGCACACCTGCGTGGTGGCCGTCAGGCGGGCGTCCGTATTGCCGCCGGCGCAGCCCCTCATCCTCAAGGAGCGCGCGCTGTCCGCCTCGAAGATCTCCAGCACATCCGAGCGGAGGGTCGCGTAGGCGCCACTGGGCGGCACGTATCCGGCGGAGGCGCCCGCCGCGCTGGTCACGTTGATGGCGTAGCGCAGCTCCCCGGGGGCTCCGCCCAGGTAGAGCGGTGAGCTGCCGAAGCCCTCTCCAGCGCGCTGGAGCGAGGGGGTGAACAAGTCCCGCGCCGCGCGGGCGGCGTTCTGCGTCTCCATGGTGCGCTCCTCGAGGAAGCCGCGCCGCTGGAGATAGGTGCCCGCGGACACCGCGCCGGCGATGACCACCAGCGCGATGGTGCTGGCCATCATCAGCTCGATGAGGCTGAAGCCACGAGTGTGGGGCGCGCGGCTCATGGCGTCATCCGGGTCTGCAGGGCCACCGCGCGCAGGACCTTGTCCGGGTCCTGCCAGCTCACGGTGACACGCACGTTGACGACGTTGGGCAGCCTGACGCCAGGGATGAGGTCGCGGGCCAGCACGGGCGTCCCCGCCTCCTCGCCCTCCATGGGCGGGTCCACGTCCACCGCGACGTCGTACTTCATCCGCACGGGCTCGCCCGCGGCGGGCGCCAGGTAGCGCGGCGTGCCGTTGGCGCTCCACCACACCTCATGCCGGTCCCGGTCCAGCGCCTCGATGTTCTGGCAGGGGCGGCCGGGCGCGGGGGTGACACACCTCATCGCGGTGATGCGCTCCAGCTCCTGCTCCGCGATGAGGCCCGCCTGGGCCTGGATGAGGTTGCGGCGGTTCTGCTTCGCGGCGGCGAGCACCGCGAGCGCGATGCCGAGGATGCCGAACACCACCACCACCATGGTGGCCATGGCCTCCAGCAGCGTGGCCCCCCGGTGAGCGCGACGAAGGGCCCTCATGGGACCACCCCCTGGATGTTGCCGGTGGTCTTCACGTCCCAGATGAGCGTGCGCGCCGTGCTCCCCTGGCCGTTGCCTGTCTCGTTGTTGAAGACATCCGAGCCGTTGTTCATGAGCTTGAAGCCGTTGTTGGTCTGGATGACGACCTTCTTGTCGAAGATGAGCGGCTGGGTGAGGCTGTGTCCCTCCAGGCTGGCGTCGCTCGAGGGCTGGGGCGCGCCGTTGCTCCCGTTGAAGGCGTAGACCCGGCCGCTCTCGTCGGCGTCGAGGCTGCACTGGTTGGCGGAGGTGCCCACGGCGGTGGCCGTGTGGACGACGCCGTCCTCGTCCACGGAGACGCCGCCCCAGACCACCTGCCTGGGCCCGAGCTTCTGCACCCAGGCGACGCTCCGCCCCGAGCACCCGGAGGCCAGCGGGTTTGCGTCGACGAAGGCCATCACGTGGTAGCGGGGACGCGGGTCTCGGTCCACGTCCTCGTTGTCCAGGTCCGGGTTGTTGCCGGTGCCCATGTAGATGCGCACGGAGGTGCCGGAGCCGGAGCGCTCCTGGCTCACCGCTATCTGCGAATAGAGGCCCTGCTTCGCCGCGTCGTCGATCACCTGATTGGTCGCGGGGTCCCGGTCGTTGCGTGCGTCGGCGATGATGCACGATGGGACGACCGAACCCATGGGGCGGGTCGCGTCGACGTCACGCAGGTTGACGCGGAACACGCGGGCCTTCGTCGTGGGGACGTAGACGACGTCGTAGTTGCTGTCGCCGTCCACGTCGATGGCCACGGGCGCGCCACCGACGCCCTCGCCCTCGTCACCCAGCACCACGACGCCCGCCAGCTTCCGCTTGAGCGCGGTCTGCCCGGCATGGGCCACCTGGATGGGCAGCCCCGTCTTCACGTCGATGAGATACAGCGTGGCGCGGCCGCCCGCGTTCCTGGGTGAGTAGTCGGACGCGAACGCCGCCACCCACTTCTTGCCTCCGCGCGTGCCGAAGTCCATGCGCACCAGGAGCGGGTTGTGCCGCGAGCCGCTGGTGTCGGGGCGCAGGGAGAAGTGCTCCTCCAGGAGCTTGCAGGTGCTGCTGGTGCTGGTGCACGGGTCTCCCGAGGTGTTGAAGCGATCTCTCTGAACGTCCAGCTCCCAGAGGACGCCGGGGTAGTTGGCCGCGGTCTCCGTGGGACGCGTGACGTCCAGCGCGAAGAAGACGCTCTGCTGGGGGCCGGTGGGGCTGACGAGCACCGTCTTCGCGTCGGTGCGCTCGTTGGGCTGGGTGCTCAAGCGCCACTGGGTGCCCGTGGCGGGGTTGTGGCCGGTGTCGGGCTGGTACTCGTTGCCCGAGCGCAGGTCCACCACCGTCACGGCCGGAGACGCGTCCACGGAGGCGCGCTTCGCCTTGTCGTTGCCGCGCACGTAGTTCTCCGCGAAGAAACGCAGCAGCTTGCCGGGTATGTAGGCGTACAGTTCGCCGCCCGTGCCATACTCGCGGCCCGCGGAGCAGCCCGAGTCGTGGGCGAAGTACCCTCGGAAGTCCCGGAAGGACGTGCAGGAGTCATCTCCGGCGCGCAGCTCACCGAGCGACAGGGCGTGCAGGAAGCCCGAGGTGCTGCCGATGAAGGCCGCCGCGCCACGGGTCTTCATCACCGTGTTGCCGATGAAGCTGTTGCTGCGGTACGCCGCCTGCTCGCTGAGCGACGCCCGCTTCACCCAGGTGGGCTCGCTGGCGGGGCCGACGATGGCCGCCGTGGACAGGTTGATGCCGCCCATGGGCCAGGTGCGCCGAGTGACGGGGCCGGAGGCGAGGCTGTTGTCCTCCCACCCGTACAGCCAGTTGCGCAGGGCGTTTCGGTCCAGCTTGTCGCACAGGCCATCCTGGTTCAGGTCATACCGGCGGCCCAGGGTGGATGCGCAGTAGTTGCGAGCCTCGTCGTTGGTGTTGGCGACGGTGGGGAACAGGGGGCTGTTGTTGTCGTCCTGTCCGGCCTGGGAGGCCACCGTGACGCGCGAGGTGGGCGTCGTCGCGGGGGCGCTGGTGAAGAGCTGGCGGTCATTGGGCGAGGCCGTGCGAATCAGGCGGTTGAGCTGCTCGCCTCCGTCCCACTGGTTCCAGTCGTCCGCCTCCGTGTTGGCGCGGTTGGGCTGGTCCGGTTCGTACAGTCGCCGCAGGTAGACGTGGCCCCGCTCGGCCACGTCCAGTCGCTGGTCGTAGACGCGCTTGGAGGGATAGAGCGGGTTGCCGGAGGACTGCTCGTACCAGGGCTCGGGCGTGTACCAGGTCCGCCCCGGCGTCTCCGACACCCCGAGGATGACGGTGTTGGCCACGCCCAGGCTCGCGGCGCGGCCGTACTGGCCCGCCTTCTGCGCCTTGTAGGAGATGTTCACGTTGGCGATGGTGGGCTGGCACGACTCGCCGGGGCTCTCGAAGACCGCGCGCCAGCACAGCTGCGAGCCGGTGAAGCCCTGCTCCAGGAAGTCGTTCACCGTCCGGGTGATGTTCACCCGAGTCCCCGGATTGGCCGTGGCGTCCGGGAAGGGCATCGTCACCCAATGGGGCGCGGGGTTGAGCTGGAAGTCTGGGTCGGTCGTGTTGCACCGGTCCACGCACACCTTGCAGTCCAGCGACACCTGATAGGTGATTTGCGGCTTGGGCTGCACGTAGCCGTCGGGTATCGGGTTGGGCGCTGGCGGCTGGCAGTCACTGGTCTGGTTGTTGAACCGGTAGTAGGGCTGGTCGTCGATGGTCATCTCGACGGAGGTGATGGTGTAGTCCTGGGCGACATCGAGCGGGATGCTCGACACCAGGTCCGACTTGTAGATGCCGTTGTTCTGCTTGTTGATGAGGATGACGGTGTCGTCGTAGGTCCGGTTGCCGCCGGAGTTCTGGTCCTCCCACCCGAGAATCCAGACGCGGGGGTTGTCCACGGGCGCGCCCACCAGCGTGTGCGCGGCCCGCCGGAAGTAGGATTTGACCTCCTGGTTCTGGTTCGTGTTGAAGCGGACCTGGCCGTAGGTGGGGGAGCGCAGGCGGTCATAGGCGACGCCGTCGAGCCAGCCGTTGCGCAGCTCCTTCACGGTGACGATGTCGTCCTTCGTCTGATGCAGGTCCAGGTTGAGCAGTGTCTTGGTGAAGAAGACGTTGATGTCACCGTGGCCCCACAGGTCGCACTGCAGCCGCGCGCCGCCGCCCTGGGACGCGGGCCAGGTCGTCATCTTGGTGATGAAGCAGGTGTCGGTGCCGTCGTAGATCTGCTCCACGTACGTGACGAGGAAGAAGACGATCTCCCGCTGTCCCTGGATGACGCCCATCTTCTTGCGGCGGTCCTCCTCGTTGGGGGCATCGAGGGGATTCCTGCCGGGGATGAGCACGCCCCGGTCATCGAAGGCGCTGGCCTTGTAGTCGGGCAGACCATCCTGTCCCGTGGCCAGGCGGCTGTCCCAGACGGGCCCCACGGCGGTGCGCACGCCGTTGACCTCGCGCCATGCCGTGCGCGGCTGGAAGCACTCCGAGGTGGGTGAATCGCCGGAGATGTTGCCCGTGGGGCAGTGGTTGTCATCGTCGTCCGTGGCGAGGAAGACGAGGTGCCCGATGCCCCGGTTGCCGTTCTCCTGGGACCTGGGCTCGAGCAGGTTGGGGATGTGTGGGAAGAGCCCCCGGTCGCTGAAGTAGCTGTCGACGTTCGTGGGGTTGGTCTGCATGTTGTCTTCGCCGTTCAACACACCCGCGGGGTGGTCCATCACCCGGGCGCCCACCACGCCGCCGCTGGGCTTGGTGCCATAGGCGTCCTGCCAGCGGCGCGGTCCCGCCGTGGCGCTGTAGGTGCTGGCGGCGTTGCAGGGGCCGGTGAGCAGGTCCGGTTCGCGCAACGTCACCGTGGTGTTGTCGGCGCGCTTGTGTTGGAAGGTCTTCGCTTGGTTTCCGCAGCGGGGCCCGTCGCCGATATAGGTCTGCGGGTCGAGGTTGTAGAGATGCTCGTGGAAGTCCGGCACGCCGTTGCCGTTCTTGTCGAGCAGGACGTCGTCGTTGGGGTTGTCCACGTCCTTCGGGTCGATGTACCCGCCGGCGATGAGGTCGTCGTAATAGAACCAGCCCAGCGTGTTGGAGGCGCCGCCGCCGGCCTGGTCATGGACGAGGAGCGCCTCCAACTCCTGGTCGAAGGGCAGGATGATGCGTTCGGGGTCCAGGATGCTGCGGTTGGTGTTGAGGCGCAGCTTGTTGTCGGGCGTGAGGATGACAGCGGTGGGGTAGCCGGCATCGGCGGTGAAGGGCGGCTGCTTGTCCTTGCCCGTCTCGTCGATGCAGGGGTTGTAGGAGACGGAGGGGGTTCCTCCGTCCTGTTGGGCGAGCGCCGGGAGCGCGGTGACGAGCGCCAGCGCGGCGATGAGCAGAGGTCGTGCGTACGGCATGGGGAGTCCTGGGGTGGGGTGCGGGAAAGGACAGACAGGAGGTCAGCACTCGCCGTTGTTGGCGGCGCCGTTGGTGTCTTCGGTGCTGCAGGCGCCGCCAGGGACCGCGCCGCTGGTGATGAGGGCCCGGATGATGACGCGCTGGGGTTGGGTGCCGTCGCGGCCCCGGACCTCACCCACGGAGACGAGCCAGACGCGGTTGTTGGAGTCCACGGTCCGGTCGTCGGTGTCGTTGTCGTCGACGAGGAAGACCCGGTAGAGGACGCGCTCCTGGGCGGGGAAGTCCAGGATGCGGCGGCCGGCCGCGCCGTTCATCTCCAGGAAGGCGGTGGTGACGTCCGAGTCGACGGCCGTCCCAGAGGACGCCGCCGCGAGGGTATAGGGCGTCCAGGGGATGGCCTCGTACCAGGGGAACACGTTCCCATTGGGAGGACCGCTGGGCAGTCCTGGCTCACCCTGGACGTAGCCATTGGCAGGAGCCTGCCCGTTGTACTGCTTGCTCAACTTCTCGATGACCTTGTTGAAGTTGGTGTTTCCTTCCTCACGCAGCACCCGCGTGAGCTCGCGCGCCTCCGCCAGCCCCGCCTCCGCGGCGAAGTGGGCCTCGCGCTTCCTGCGCTCCTGCGCCTGCAGCGCGCTCTCCGCGGCCACCTTGCGCAGGGACACGACGACGGCCGCGGCGATGAACGCGATGATGCCGATGGCCATCAACAGCGCCATGCCCCGCGGGGCAGGTGGGCGGATTCCAGACGGACGACGGGTGCATGAGGGACGCGACACCAGCGGCTCCTTGCCGATGAACGGAGGAACGAGAGCAGCCGGAGTGATGAGCAATCCCCGGACCCGCCGCTGCGGGCTTCCGGACTTCAATGCTTCCAGGGTCTTGGGTCGCACCCTGGGTGAAGTCCGACACTGACAAGCTTTTGCGAGCCTCGCAAAACTTGCGAGGTGTCACAGGTGTCAGGCGTGTCTTGGAATGTGTTTGTGATTCATCGAATTCGCGATGAATCCGAAAATGTATGAAGTCTCAGCGACCCGGGAGGGGCCAGAAGGACACGCGACTTTGGGGAGGTGCGAGCCACACTGACTCCAGGAAGCGCGTGGCGTTCTGGTCCGCGGTGTCGTGCTCGGTGGAGGCGTGGTGCAGGGTGGCGAGCACGAGCAGCGTGGCCACCGCCGCGCCCCAGGCCCCCACGCCCGGCGCGCGGCGTCCTGGAGGCGTGGCCAGGGACAGGAAGACCCAGCACGTCACGGCGACGAGCACGGCGAGCAACACCACGCCGGCCGCGGGCTGGGGGAGCCCCAGGAAGGAGAGCACCGAGGGCGGGAAGTAGCCGTCGGACAACAGCGGGAGCGTCAGCCCTCCGAGCACGTTGGAGACATCGTCTGGGATGTAATTGACGAAGGTGGCCAGCCCCGTGGTGAGGATGGCCGCCCCGCACAGCATGGCGGCGAGCCCCAGGGCCACCGGACGGGGCGCGGCGCGCAGTCGCGCAAGCCAGAGTCCCGCGGGCAGCAGCAGGAAGGGCACCAGCCCGGTCAGGTGGCGAGGGCCCGTCGTCCATCCCCAGGAGTCGTAGGAGAACGACGACGTGAAGTAGAGGTAGCCGGCGACGAGCGCCGCCGTCATCCACGCGGTGGCGCGGGCCTCGGCGCTCGCGCCGCGCCGGAACGTCAGCCGCGACACGCCAGGGATGGCCAGGAGCAGGAAGGGTGCCAGGGTGAACAACCCCCGCAGCGGCGAGACGAGCGACAGGGTGAAGGCGCGCGGGTCCGGCGTGCGGATGCCCAAAAAGCCCCCCAGGTGCCACGGCTGATAGCCCGCGTCGTTGAGGTGCTTGTAGCCGCTCGTCAGCGGGTGGCCGAAGGCGGCCTGGTGGTACAGCATCAGCGCCACCACGAAGGGCAGCGCGCCCAGCGTGGCGAGCCCCGCGGCGCGCCCCAGGCCCTTCCAGCGCTCGCGCGCGGGGGCCTCCTGGAGCAGGACGGTGAGCACGCCGTACAGCACCAGCCCCAGCACGCCGAGCGCGCCGGTGTACTCCGCCGCCACGGTGGCGCCCGCGCACACCCCCGCGAGCACGTAGCCCCGCTCCCGCCAGTCGCCGCGAGCGCAGCGCCACAGCGCATAGAAGCCCGCGAAGAGGAGCACCGCCACCGTCTGGTGGCTCATGAACAGCAACGAATAGCTGAACGCCAGCGAGCCCAGGCCATACGTCACCGTGAGCGCATCCGAGACGAGCGGTGACAGGTGCTCGCGCAGATACCGTCGCACCAGCCACAGCATCCACAGCGTGGGCAGCACCGTGAGGAACAGGCGCGAGAAGAAGACCAGTGGCACTTCCGGCACCGGGCCCGGGCGGGCCACCGCGCGCAGCGCCGCGTAGAGGGGCGTGGCGGCGAACGACAGCAGCGGGGCCTTGCTGGGGTAGTACTTCCCGTCCTTCACGGACAGGTCACCCACGTAGCCGCGCTCGCGCAGCACCTCGTTGATGACGAGCGTGCCGTGGTCCACCAGCGAGATGGTCTGCCACAGCCGGCACAGCTCGTTGGGCGAGCGCAGCTTCGGGTGGTAGGGGAACAGCAGGAGGTACAGCGCCGCGAGGCTGGCCCAGACCCAGCGCGGAGCACCCCGCGAGGCCGCGATGGGGGCGGGGTGCGCCGCGGTCGCTGACACCTCGGCGCCGGGGCTCGTCGCCGTCGCGCCAGAGACCGTCTCGTCGCGCTGCGCTCCCGCGGTGCCGGGGTCGGCCGGGCTCACGGCGCCGGGTCCTCCGGGCGCGGGCGGCACGGCCCGCTCACGCCTCGCCACCGGTGACGCGGGCCACGGCGAAGAGGCTCATGCCCACCGGCAGCTTCACGTGGGCCTCGGCGCGCGCGAACAGCGGGGCCAGCGTGTCGTAGAGCTTGAGCTGGAGCTTGGGCACCGAGCGGCGGCGGAACAGGCGGCTGTTGACGAACCAGCCGGGCATGCCCACCAGGTTCATCCACTCCAGCTTCTCCACCTCGAACCCGTTCTCCTCCAGCACCGCGCGCAGCGTGGCGGGCGTGTAGCGACGGTAGTGCCCCACCGCCTCGTCGATGCTGCCGAAGAGCTGCTCCAGCGCCGGCACCAGGATGAGCACGCGGCCGCCGGGCGCGAGAATCTGCCGGAAGCGGCGCACCGCCGAGCCGTCATCCGGGATGTGCTCGAGCACGTTGGACAGCACGATGGTGTCCAGCTGCTCCTTCTTCAGCGACTCCCAATCCGCCAGCGCCACGTCCGACAGATACGGGCGCACGTGCGGACGGCCGCGGAAGAGGTTCTTGAGCCGGTCCACGTAGAAGCGGTCCACCTCCAGCGCGATGAGCAGTTCCGCGCCGGACTCCAGCTCGCGGGTAATCGTGCCGATGCCCGCGCCGATCTCCAGCACGCGGCGGCCCAGGTGCTCACGGAAGCGGCGGCCCAGCCACTGGTTGTAGTGCGTGGCCCCGTCCATGCGCTCCAGCGTGGTGTAGCCCTCGTGCTGGTTGTCCGCGTCGTCGCGCACGGTGGCGTAGCGCATCAGGGTGCGCAGCTGGGACAGGCGCGCGGCGCGCGGACGGCGCGGCACCGCCTGCAGCGGAGGCAGGGAGACCTCGGTGAGCCGGTACAGCTGCGCGGCCAGCTTCACCACCAGCTCCGCGTCCACCGCGTCGTCGTCGCTGGTGAGCGTGACGGAGCGCAGCGCCTCCGTGCGGAACGCGCGCACGCCGCTGAGCGGGTCCGTCACCGCCACGTCGGTGACGAAGCGGGTGACCTGTCCCATCGCGCGCTCGGCCCATAGCTCGGGCGACAGCCCCGTCGCGGCGCGGTGGCCGAACACGGCGTCCGCGGTGTCGTCGCGCAGGGGCCCCATCAGGGCCTCGTAGGCGTCCGCGGCGTAGGCGGCGTCCGGGTCCTGGAGCACCGTCACGGGGCTCGTCACATGCGCGAGCGCCGCCCGGATGGCCGCGCCCTTGCCTCCCTGCACGTCCAGCACCCGCAGGCCGGGGCTCGACGCCACGTCGAGCCGTCCGGCGCCGGCGAGGACGACCTCGGCACGGCCCGACAGCTCCCGGGCGAAGTGGGCGGCGGCGTCCGCGGTGGAGGGGTCGAAGGGGATGATGACCGAATGCTGGAAGCTCACGTCGGGCTCACTAGCACAGGCGCCCCGGATGCGCGCGGCCCCGCCTCGAAGAAGGGTGGGATGGGGGGCTTCCAGGCGGCGGCGGAACGATGGACAACCCCGGGCGGACACGGCACGCTCGACGGTGATTTCCATGGGTGTGGGTGAAGGTCGGGGCCGGCGGGTGCCGGGCGCCGCCGCACCGCGCGGCGCCCCAGGGCTCCAGGAGAGACGAGACGTGGATGGAACGGTGTTCGACCCGGCCGGTGGCACCGGTGGCCCGACGTCCGCGGGGTTGATGCTCCGCGCGCGGGCGCTGTGGCGGCGCAAGTGGGTCGTGCTCGGCGTGGCGGTGGTGGTGGCGGCGCTGTCGGCCGTCTACACGCTGCGCCAGCCCAAGGTCTTCTCCGCCAGCACCTCCCTCATCATCGACGTGACGGCGCCGCGCTTCCTCGACGGCGAGGTCAAGGAGGTGATGGGCGAGGAGCGCAGCAACTACTGGTTCAACAAGGAGTACTACGCCACCCAGAGCGAGATCATCACCTCGCGCGCGGTGGCCAGCCGCGTGGTGGACAAGCTGGGCCTGTCCACGGACGCCAGCTACCTGGGCGTCGCGCACATCTCGGATGAGAAGACGCGCGTGCAGGCGATGCAGGGCGCGGACGCGGTGGGGCTGCTCCAGTCGCGCATCCGGGTGTTGCCCGCCAAGGACTCGCGGGTGATGAACATCGCGGTGGATGACCTGGACGCGGCGCGCGCGGCGCTGCTCGCCAACGAGGTCGCCAACGCGTACATGGCGGAGAATCTGGCGCTCAAGCTGCGCATGACGGACGACGCGCGCAGCTGGCTGGAGAGCCGGCTGGAGGACCTGGAGAACACGTCCAAGGCGAGCGAGCTGGCCGTCTACGACTTCAAGAAGGACGCGGACATGCTGTCCACGTCGCTCGAGTCGCGGATGAGCATCGTCAGCGACCGCATCAACAGCTACAACCTGAACCTCACCCAGGTGAGCACGCGCATCGCCGCGCTGCAGGCGCGCGTGGAGGCCATCCAGAAGCTGCGCAAGGCGTCCCCCGACGACGAGACGTGGGCGGAGGCGCTGCCGGGCGCGAAGGACGGGCCCATCCAGGACTTGCGCAAGAGCTACACCGACGCGCGCGTCGCGTGCGCGGAGCTGGCCGAGCGCTACCTGCCCGAGCACCCCAAGCTCCTGGAGTGCCAGGGCAAGCTCGCGGTGATTCAAGCCGACTTCCTCAAGAGCCTGCGCAACGTGGTGCGCCTGGCGGAGACGGAGCTGTCGGAGGCGGAGGCGCAGCGCAAGAACCTGGTGAAGCTGCTCGACGAGGCCAAGGCCGAGGCCTTCCAGGTGAACAAGAAGTCCATCGAGTACGACCGCCTCAAGCGCGAGTCGGACAACAACCAGCGCCTGTACGAGCTGGTGCTCAAGCGGCTCAAGGACATCGAGCTGTCGGGCCTGCTTCGCACCAGCAACGTGCGCGTGCTGGACCCGGCGCGTCCGCAGTTCGCGCCGGTCAAGCCCCACGTGAAGCGCAACCTGATGGTGGGCGTGGTGCTCGGCCTCTTGACGGGGCTGGGCGTGGCGCTGCTCTTGGACCTCCTGTCGAACACGGTGGCCTCGCAGGAGGACGTGGAGGGGCGGCTGGGGCTGGCGTTCCTGGGCGTGATGCCGCGCATCGAGGGCAACCGTCCGCCCAAGGACCGCGACCTCTTCGTGCACCGCGAGCCCAAGTCGTCGGTGGCCGAATGCTGTCGGGCCATCCGCACCAACCTGCTCTTCATGTCGCCGGACACGCCCTTCAAGACGCTGGTCGTCACGTCCAGCGGGCCGCAGGAGGGCAAGTCCACCACGACCATCAGCCTGGGCGTGGCCATGGCCCAGAGCGGCAACCGGGTGCTGCTGCTGGACACGGACATGCGCAGGCCCCGGCTGCACCGGGCCTTCGGCGTGCCGAACGACCTGGGCATCTCCTCGCTGGTGGTGGGCGAGGGGACGCTGGAGGCCGCGGTGAAGAGCACCGAGGTCCCCGGGCTCTTCCTGCTCCCGTGTGGCCCCTTGCCGCCGAACCCGGCGGAGCTGCTGCACACGCGCGCGTTCGCGGACCTGCTCAAGCTGGTGGCGGGGAAGTTCGACCGCGTCCTGTTGGACAGCCCGCCGCTCAACGCGGTGGCGGACGCGGCGGTGCTGGCCACGCAGTGTGACGGCGTGGTGCTGGTGCTCAAGGCGGGCAAGACGAACCGGGACTCGGCGCAGCGCGCGCTGCGCTCGCTGGCGGACGTGCAGGCGCGCATGTACGGCGCCGTCCTCAACGACGTGGATCTCAAGGCCCCGGGCTATGGCGGCACGTACATCGCCTACCAGGGCTACGGGCAGTACGCCGAGGACCCCAAGGACCGGGTGGCGCAGTCGTGAGCGGCACGCTGACGGGAGCGGGCCTCCGGGTGTTGCACCTGGGCAAGTTCTATCCGCCGGCGTCCGGCGGCATCGAGAGCCATGTCCAGACGCTGGCGCGCGCGCAGGCGGCGCAGGGTGCGCGGGTGGAGGTGCTGTGCGCCAACCACTCGCGCGACTCGGGGAACACCAGCCACGAGTTCCACGGGAAGAGCCCCACGCTCGAGGAGTGGGACGGGCTGGTGCGGGTGGTGAGGCTGGGGCGGCGCGCGTCGGTGGCGCGCATGGACGTGCTGCCGGAGCTGCCCGGGACGCTGCGGCGGATGCTCGCCCAGGGCGTGGATGTGGTGCACCTGCACGCGCCGAACCCGACGATGCTGCTGGCGCTGGACATGATGCCCCGGCTGCCGGCCGTGTTCGTCACGCACCACAGCGACGTCATCCGGCAGAAGGTCGCGGGCGCGCTGTTCCGGCCGCTGGAGCTCCTGCTCTACACGCGCGCGCTGCGAATCTTCTCGGACAGCGAGGCGTACATCGAGGGCTCCTCGCTGCTGAAGCTGTTCCGGAGCAAGGTGCGGGCGTTGCCGCTCGGCATCGACGTGGAGCCGTACCTGCGGCCGTCCGCGGAGGTGCTCGCCGCCGAGGCGCGCTGGCGTCAGGACTTCGCGGGGACGCCGCTGTGGCTGATGGTGGGGCGGCTCGTCTACTACAAGGGACTGTTCACCGCGCTGGAGGCCCTGGCGAAGGCGCCGGGGCGGCTGGTGGTGGTGGGCGTGGGGCCGCTGGAGGCGGAGGGCCGCGCCCGGGCGAAGGCGCTCGGCGTGGAGTCCCGCGTGACGTGGGCGGGCTATCTGCCGCCGGCCTCGCTGATGGGGGCCTATCGCGCCGCCACCGCGCTCTGGTTCCCGAGCAACGCGCGCAGCGAGGCCTATGGCCTGTCGCAGGCGGAGGCGATGGCCAGCGGCCTGCCGGTGTTGAACACGGCGATTCCGCACTCGGGCGTCGCGTGGGTGAGCCGCCACGAGGAGACGGGCCTGACGGTGCCGGTGGGGGACGCGGACGCGCTGGCGCGTGCGGCGAGGCGGCTCGTGGAGGAGCCGGGGCTGGCGGAGCGGCTGGGCCGTGGGGCCAGGGAGCGCGCGGAGGCGGAGCTGCGGCACGACGTGATGGCGACGCGCAGCCTGAAGCTCTACGCGGAGGCGCTCGGTCGTCCCGTGCCGGAGATGACGGAGGCCCCGAGCGAGGTCCCCGCGCTCACGGGTACGGGGAGGGCCTGAGACGCCCGCATGCGCGCGCTGCACGTCTACAGCGGCAACCTCTACGGAGGCATCGAGTCCTTCCTCGTCGCGCTGGCGCGGGCGTCCTCGCGCCACGCGGAGGGCACGGCGCATGAGTACGCGCTGTGCTTCGAGGGGCGGCTGTCGACGGAGCTGCGCGAGGCGGGCGCCGCGGTCCACCTGTTGGGGAGCGTGCGGGTGGCGCGGCCCTGGACGGTGTGGCGCGCCCGGCGGGCGCTGGGCGCGTTGCTGAAGACCGGCGGGTACGCGGTGGTCGTCTGCCACGCGGCGTGGCCGCAGGCGGTGTTCGGTCCCGTGGCGCGCGCGGCCGGTGTGCCGCTGGTCTTCTACCAGCACGATGCCTTGACGGGTGCGCACTGGGTGGAGCGCTGGGCCGGTGTCACCTCGCCGGACCTGGTGCTCGCCAACAGCGCGTACTCCGCCCGTTCACTTGGCAGCGTGTATCCCCGGGCTCCGCATCGGGTGCGCCATCCCCTGGTGCAGGCACCAGCGCGGGTTCCGGAGCCCTCGGAGCGCGCGGCGCTGCGAGCCGAACTCGGCGCCAGTGACGATGACGTGGTCATCCTCCAGGCCTGCCGGATGGAGGCGTGGAAGGGACACCGGCTGCTGCTCGAGGCACTGGGCCGCATGCGCGAGGCGCGGGGCTGGCGACTGTGGGTGGCGGGGGGCGCTCAGCGCGAGGAGGAGTCGCGCTACCTGGAGGGATTGGTCGCGCAGACGCGAGCGCTCGGCTTGGAGGGACGGGTGCGCTTCCTGGGGCAGCGTGCGGACGTGCCCCGGTTGATGCGCGCGGCGGACGTGCACTGCCAGCCCAACACGTCGCCGGAGCCCTTCGGCCTGGCCTTCGTGGAGGCGCTCCAGGCGGGGCTGCCCGTGGTGACGACGGCGCAGGGCGGGCCGCTGGAAATCGTGGACGAGACGTGTGGTCGGCTCGTCGCGCCCGAGGCCGGCGCGCTGTCCTCCGCGCTCCTGCGACTGGTGGTGGACGCGGAGGCGCGGCGCAAGCTGGGCGCGGGTGGGCCCGCTCGCGCGGCGGCGCTCTGTGCGCCGGAGGTCTTCTTGCGCGGCCTGGACGAGGACCTGCGCGTGGCCGTGTCGGGAGTCGGGGCGTGAGCGCGCCACGTCCGTCCTCCCGGCCTCAGCTCCAGGGGCC
The DNA here is from genome assembly GCF_026626605.1 of Myxococcus sp. MISCRS1. Classification (NCBI taxonomy): domain Bacteria; kingdom Pseudomonadati; phylum Myxococcota; class Myxococcia; order Myxococcales; family Myxococcaceae; genus Myxococcus; species Myxococcus sp. MISCRS1. The sequence continues at coordinate 3,943,737 of NZ_JAPNKB010000001.1, read as the reverse complement.
TGGTGTGCTCGGGCGCAGGTACGTGCGCCGCGCGCCGGGCGCGCCCCTGGAGGTGGCGACGCCACGGCAAGCACAGGCGCCAACGAAGGAGGCCCCGCCCGCGGCGCCTCGCACGGGCTTCTTGTCCTCGAGCCGGCTGGTGCCGCTGTTCATCGGCGTGCTCGTCGCGTGTCAGCTCGCGCTGCTGGTGGAGGCCATCGCGCCGCTGCGGGTGCTGGTGCGCATCCTGGCGTTCGGGTTGAGCCTGGCGCTGCTGGTGCTCGTCCCCGGACGAGGAGTGAGGCATCCGGCGGTGCCCTTCGTGGTGGGCTCGCTGGCCATCACCGCGCTCAACTTCTTCCACCCGGGCACCGTCAGCCCGATGGCCGGCGTGGTGCAACTGGGCATCCAGTTGTCCATCATCGCGCCGCTGTTCTGGGTGACGCGGCTGTCCATCGACTCGCGCGTCTTCCGGCTCACCCTCACGCTGTTGTTCCTCTTCAACACGGCCAGCGCCTCGGTGGGGGTGCTCCAGGTCTATTTCCCGGGCCGCTTCCAGCCGGCGATGTCGGCCGCGGTGCAGGCGCAGGGCGATTCCTACCTGCGCAGCCTGGAGTTCGAGACCGCCAGCGGCGCGCGCGTCTTCCGCCCCATGGGGCTGACGGACATGCCGGGCGGCGCGGCGACGGGAGGCTTCTACGCGGTGCTGCTCGGCAGCGGCTTCCTCCTGTCCTCGCGCAAGGGCCTGTCGCGCGCGCTGAGCGTCGTGGGCATCCTGGTGGGGCTGCTCTGCCTCTACCTGTGCCAGGTGCGCGCGATTGCGCTGACGCTGGGCGTCTGTCTGGCGGCGATGGCGGGCATGCTCGTGCTCACCGGCCGCGTGGCGCGGCTGGCGAAGCTGATGGCGGTGGTGGGAATGGCGAGCGTGTTCGCCTTCGGCTGGGCCGTGGCCGTGGGCGGCGACGCGGTGCAGAAGCGCTGGGACAGCCTGTTCGAGGCGAAGCCGGAGGAGGTCTATCACAGCAACCGGGGCCGCTTCCTCGAGGGCACCTTCGAGTACTTCCTCCCGGAGTATCCGCTGGGCGCGGGCCTGGGGCGCTACGGCATGGCCAACGCGTACTTCGGGGACAACTCCGACCCGGCGCAGCCGCCCCTGTGGGCCGAAATCCAGTGGACGGCGTGGGTCTACGACGGCGGCATCGTGGTGGTGGTGCTCTACCCCCTGGCGCTCCTGGCGACGATGGCGTGGGTGCTCCAGATGGCCCGGCGGCGCCAGGACTCCGGCGACGAGTTCTGGCTGTGGGGAAGCGTCATCTTCGCCTACAACCTGGGCGCGCTGGCCCTGACCTTCAGCTATCCGTTCTTCATGAGCCAGGTGGGCATGGAGTTCTGGTTGCTCAACGCGGCGCTCTTCGGCGCCTGGACGCATGCGAAGACCCTACACGCTCATCGCCGGTGATTTCGTCGCCACGGGTGGAATGGACCGCGCCAACCTGGCGCTCGCGCACTGGCTGGCGAAGCAGGGCGGTCCCGTGCGGCTGGTGGCCCACCGCGTGGCGGACGAGCTGCTCGGCTTCCCCAACGTGCGCTTCGTGAAGGTGCCCAAGCCCGCGAACTCCTATCTGCTCGGCGAGCCGCTGCTGGCCGCGATGGGCAAGGCGTGGGCGCTGCGCACGCGCGCCGAGGGCGGTCGGGTGCTGGCCAACGGCGGCAACTGCGTCGTGCCTGGCGCCAACTGGGTGCACTACGTGCATGGGGCCTATGTCTCGGAGCACGTCGGCGGCGTGCTGCGTCAGGTGAAGGGCCGGGTGGGGCACGCGCGCTTCGTGAGCGAGGAGCGCAAGGCGCTGTGGCGCTCGAACGTCATCCTGGCCAACTCGAAGCGGACACGCGCGGACCTGGTGGCGGCCACGGGGGTTCCCGAGGCGCGGGTGCACGTCGTCTATTACGGCAACGACTCGGAGCGCTTCCATCCGGTGTCGCCCGAGGCCCGACGCGCGGCGCGCGCGGAGCTGGGCTGGCCGGAGGAGCGGCGCGTGGCGCTCTTCGTGGGCGCGCTGGGAGACCGTCGCAAGGGCTTCGACTCCCTGTTCCACGCGTGGGCGCGGCTGCACGCGCACGGTGACTGGGGCGTGGACCTGAAGGTGGTGGGCGTGGGCGCGCAGCGCGAGGCCTGGGAGCAGGAGGCGCGCACGCGAGGGCTGGAGCGGCGCATCGAGTTCCTCGGCTTCCGACGGGATGTGCCCGCGCTGCTGTCCGCGGCGGACCTGCTGGTGTCCCCGACGCGGTACGAGGCCTACGGGCTGGGCGTCCACGAGGCGCTGTGCTCGGGACTGCCCGCGCTGGTGAGCCGCTCGGCGGGCGTGGCCGAGCGCTATCCGGCGGAGCTCGACGGCCTGCTCCTGGATGACCCTGATGACGTGGACGGGCTGGTGCGCGCGCTGGAGTCATGGCGCGAGCACGAGGCGGCGTGGGCGCCCCACGTGGCGGCCTTCTCGGAGCGGCTGCGCGCGTGGACGTGGGATGACATGGCCGCCGGCATCGTCCAGGTGATGGAGCGCGAGGGCTGAACGCCTCAGCGCCGTTCGAGCAGCGTTTCGAAGAAGTCCAGGTGGGCGCGAGCGACGACGGGCCAGGAGAAGCGCCGCACGGCCCACTCGCGGCCGCGTGAGGACAGCTCGCGCCGGAGCTCGGGGCTCTCCAGCACGTCCGAGAGCGCGCGAGCCCACGCGGAGTCATCCGCCTCCGGCAGCAGTCGTCCCGCGTCGCCCACGGTGTGGGGGATTTCGCCGGAGGTGCTCGCGAGCACGGGCACGCCGCACGCGAAGGCCTCCGCGAGCATGCGGCCGAACTGCTCCTTCCACCGAGGCATCGTTTGGCTCGGGCCGCAGAGCACATCCATGGCGTTGAGCACGCGCGGCACGCCCTCGTGGGGTATGCCGGTGAGGATGCGCACGCGGTCCTCGTGGCGCGCGGCCCAGGCGCGCAGCTCCGCCTCCAGGGGGCCTCCCCCGGCGAACAGCGCGCGCCACGGTGTGCGGAGCTGCTCCAGCACTCGCATCAGCAGCGACACGCCCTTCTCGGGGACGAAGCGTCCGAGGTAGCCGATGACAGGAGGACCGTCCGCGCTCCACCCGAGCTCGCGTCGCACGGCCTCTCCCGAGGCGCGGTCCGGTCGGAACAGCTCCGTGTCCACGCCCATGGGGATGATGCAGGAGCGGCGCTCGGCATAGCCCGGTCGGCCGAGCAGGTTGTCCTTCACCGTCTGCCCGCCCGCGACCCAACCGGCGCTGCGCCCGACGACGAAGCGCTCTGTCTGCGCGAAGGGCGGTGGGTAGCGCTTGGAGAGGTTCTGGAAGGTGCTGAAGACCAGGGGCACGCGGCGCGGGGTGAGCAGGGCGACTTCGAGCCCCGCGAGGACGAAGGGCTCCTCCCAGGCATGGACCAGGTCCACGCCGCGCCGCAGGTGCTCGCGCAGCTCGGGGCCGTAGAGGAACGCGTGCGGTGAGCGGCTGAGGAAGGCTCGCACGCCCTCCACCTTCGCGGGCTCGTTGGAATCCGGCTGGAGGTGGATGGGCCGCAGGTCACCATGGAAGAAGCGAGGCGCCACGGCGGTGACGTCCCACGCGCCGCCTCCCACGCGGGCCATCTCGTTGGCGAGGCGCCGGTTGAGGGTGACGACGTACGAGTGCGAGACGGTGACGAGTCTGCGAGGCCGCTGCACGGAAGCTCCAGTGAGCGGCGGACGAAACCAGAGCCCCTCGGGGTGGTCAACCCGCGCGAGAGACGGGCTGTCCGCCCAGCAGCGCGCGGTACACGGCGAGAATCTCGTGGGCGTAGCGCTGGCGGGAGAAGCGCTCCACGGCGGTGCTCCGGGCCGCGGCGCCCAACCTGGCACGCAGGGGTGCGTCCGTCAGCAGCCGACGCAGCGCCTCCGCCAGGGCATGGGCATCGTTCGGCGCCAGCGTGAGCGCGTCCACGCCATCGGTGAGCGCCTCGGCCGCGCCGCTCGCGCGCGAGACGATGGAGGGGCGGGCACAGGCCAGGGCCTCCGCGATGGTGAGACCGAAGGGCTCGCGCCGCGTGCTGGCGTGTACGAAGACGTCCAGCGCGCGGTAGACGGGCGCGGAGTCGGGCTGGAAGGGCACCAGCCCAACGCGTCCGGTGAGGTTGCGCCGCGCGATGAGGCGACGCAGCTCGTCCTCAGAGAACTGCGAGCCCGCCGTCTGGTACAGCGGCGAGCCGACGATATAGAAGCGCACGGGCAGCGACGGCTCCACGCGCGTCAGCGCCTCGGCGGCCTCCAGGAAGAGGTCCTGGCCCTTCCAGCGTGCATAGGTGGCGACGAGTCCCACGCGCGACGTCCCCACCGGGGCGGGAGGCAGGCCCGCGAGCGCGTCCAGGTCGGCGGTGTCTCCCGTGTCCGGCGCGAAGCGGCTCACGTCCACGCCGTTGTAGACGACCTGCACGGGCACCTTGGGGAGCACCTCACGGGTGTCGTCTCCCACGGCTCGCGAGTTGGCGATGGCCGCCGAGGCCAGTGGTGCGAGGGCGCCCATCGCACGTCGCACCAGGGGACGCTCACCGAGGAAGTCGTGGACGTGCCAGACGCGCCGGAGCGGCAGGCCCGCAGTGACGGCACTCAGCAGGTGGGACTTGATGCCGTTGGAGTGGATGAGGTCCGGGCGCAGGCGAGAGACCTCGCGTCGCAGCACGTGTCCGTGGCTCGCGAGCAGGGCGGGCACCGGGAGCAGCTTGCTCGCGAAGCGCAGCGTATCTCCCAGGCTCTGTCCGCGCAGCGCGCTGTCCCCCAGGCTCGACAGGCGCGAGGGCAGTGGCAGGCAGCGCGCGTCCACGCCCAGCCGAAGGGCCTGCTCCAGCAGCGGCCCCTCTGTCCCCGAGAACAGGTGGAGCGACAGCCCCGCGTCCAGCTCGCGCAGGCAGGACATCAAATCGAGCAACGCGCGCTCCGCGCCGCCGACAATACCTACAGGATTGAGGAAGAGGACGCGCACGCCTGATGGACCGAAGCAGAGCCCTTCGAGGGCGTCAATGAGGGTTCATGAAGTCGTGCGGGACCGCACCCCTGGGTCACAGTCCGTCAAGGACTCATGGGGATGCCGCGATGTCTTGGAAATGAAATCAAGCCAGAGAAGTGAATCCAGAAAAGTGTTTTCCGAGCCGTTGGGAGACCCGCGGGTGAGATGGCTTCCGGCCTGCTTGCCGGGCCATGATGCGAGCGACGATGAGTCCTGCGCGTAAATGTCCTCGCTGTGGTGCGAACCACAGGCCGGGAGTGACGGTGTGCCCGCGCGAGGTCTTTCGTGCGGGTGTCGCCGCTGGCGCGGGGGCGTACCGCTCCGAGTCGCGTGACGACACGGATGAGGCCACGTTCAAGCGAGGCCGGCAGACGCGCACGGAGGTCGTGCGGCCGCTGGTGGCGAAGGCTCCCGCGGGCGACATGACGTGGGAGGACTCCGTCACGCGCGACGTGCTCGTGGGCACGAAGGTGGGCGACTACCTCATCAAGCGCCGCATCGGCCATGGCGGCATGGGCATCGTCTACGAGGGCGAGCACGCCGTCATCGGTCGCCGGGTGGCCGTGAAGGTGATCCGCCCGGACTACGTCGAGGGCGGTCGCGCCAGGGACCTGGCCACGGAGGCGCGCTCGGCGGCGGCCATCCGTCATCGCGGCATCATCGACATCTTCGGCTTCGGCACCATCCCCGACGTGGGCCAGTACCTGGTGATGGAGTACCTGGACGGTGCGCCGTTGGACGAGGTGCTGCTCCAGCGCGCGCCGATGCTGGAGGTGGAGGTCATCCGCATTCTCGATGCGCTGTTGAGCGCGCTGGGCGCGGCGCACGGCGTGGGCGTCATCCACCGCGACCTCAAGCCCGGCAACGTGTTCCTGGTGCGTGAGGGGGATGGCTCGGAGTCGGTGAAGGTGCTCGACTTCGGCATCGCCAAGCGCAGCGAGGCGCCGTACGGGAGCACGCCGCAGACGCACGCCAACGCGTTGGTGGGGACGCCGGAGTACATCGCGCCGGAGCAGGCTTGTGGTCAGCAGGTGAGTCCGCAGACGGACCTGTACGCGGTGGGGGTGATGGCCTTCGAGATGCTCACGAAGCGGCTGCCCTTCGAGGGGGAGTCTGCGATGGGCATCGTGTTGCAGCATGTCCGCACGCCGCCTCCGCCCGTGTCGCGCTATCGGGAGGTGAATGCCTCGCTGGCGGCGCTGGTGGCGCGGCTCTTGGAGAAGGCTCCCTCGGCGCGGCCCGCGTCGGCGGAGGCGGTGCGTCGGGAGCTGAAGGGCATCCTCGCGAGCTTCTCGGAAGGGGCCACGCGGCTCTCCATGGCGCCGTTGCAGGCGCCTCCCAAGGCGAAGGTGCGGCGGGCGAGGGTGCCTGAGCGTCGCGCCCCGGCTGCGGATTCGGACCAGCGCACGAATGTGGAAGCGCCCACGATGTTGCTGGAGCAGACGGCGTTGGACCACCGCACGGTGCGTCCTCGGCGTTCGCGCAAGTGGTGGATGGGCGGAGCGCTGGCGCTGGTGCTGGTGGTCGGAGGCTGGGCGTTCCTGTCACAGGCGCGAGCGGCCTCCATGCGTCGCCAGTCGACTCCGGCGCTGGTGAGCGAGGTGCCAGGGACGGGCACCGTGGTGCTCAGGGTGAGCGGACCTCCGCTGAGGGAGGTGCTCGTGAACGGGAAGAGTCACGGGGAGCGCTACGTGCTCGAGCTGCCCGAGGGCATCCATCGGCTGGAGGTGCGGGGCCGGGATGCCGCGACGACGTACAGCGGCTCGCTGGAGATTCACGCGGGCGCGTTCATCGAGCACCACGTCACGCTGTGAGCCGTGTGTCGGTTTCAGCGCAAGAGGTGCTGATACGCGTCCAGGATGGTTCGACCGTGAGCCTTCCACGTGAAGCGCGAAGCGCGAGCGAGGCGGGCGTCTAGTGGAGGCGGGGACAGCTTCCCCGAGAGAAGCGCGTCAACGGTCATCGTCCACGCAGCGAGGTCGCCGACAGGGCAGTAGAGACACGTGTCCGCGCCCACTTCGCGCAGCACGGGCAAGTCACTCGCCACCACTGGGACGCCGCAGGCGAGGGCCTCGATGAGGGGCAGGCCGAAGCCCTCGGCCTCGCTCGTGATGAGCACGGCCTGGGCGTGTCGGTACAGTCCCGCGAGCGTGGCGCGAGGCTGGAAGGGGGGCTGCACGAGCGCATCGCCGAGCCCCAGTCGAGCGACCTGCTCTCGCTGCGCCGCATTCAGCGCGCCACCTTGCTGAACGAGCCGCAGGTCTGGATGCCGTGCACGCAGCGCGGCGAACAATTCGAAGAGGACATCCAGTCGCTTGCGCGGAATCGCGCTCCCGACGTGCAACAGGTACGGACGGCCCTCGAGGGACGCGAGCACCTGTTCGCTCTGGTCGCCGGGAACGGGCTCGGGCCTGTACTCCGGCGAGGTTCCGAGAGGCGCCCAGACCAGGCGCGCGGGGTCGACGAGTCCGTGGGCGAGGAGCTCGTCACGAACGGCCTGGGAGTTGTGGAAGACGATGGCGGCGCGCTCGAGTCCACGGAGCTGCGCTCGCGCCAGGAGCCGGAACCACGCGGGCCGTTGCTCACGGTGCGGCTCCACGATGGAGCGGAACGCATCCAGGTCATGACAGTAGACCCCCGTGCGCGAAGCCGGGAGCGCGTGGACGAGCTGGGCATAGCTGTGGTCCACGACATGGAAGGCGTCGAACCAGGGCCGCGAGAGCAGCGCCCGAGCCGGGTAGAGACCGAAGCGGGTCAGCAGCCGGTCCACATTGAACGCGGCGTTCCGCGCGCCCACTCCCGGCATCCGTCGCGCCACGGAGGGGATGGGGGGACGAAGCGCATGCGCGGAGACTTCGGAAGGGTGTGCAGCGAGCTCCTCCAGGAGCGCCTCGCCCACCAGGTCCATGCTGTGCCAGCCCTCCTCACGAGGGTCCATCAGCACCGCGAGCTCGAGTGACGTCTTCACGAGCGACTCCCGATATCCGAGAGGAGCGTCTCCACGGTGTGCTCCAGCGCGAAGCGCTCCCGATACAGCCGAGCCGCGCGCTCACCGAGCGCCACGTGTTCCTCCGGCCGAGCGAGGAGCCGTTCGGCGACTTCAATCATCGCACCGGGACTCGTATCCCCCGCGAGCGCGACGGCGCCCGACTCACGCCAGAGCGGCTCCGTCAGGAGTCCCGTCTGCGTGACGAGCGCGCGGCCCAGCGCCAGTCCCGCCATGGTGGACGTGCGTCGGGTGCTGACCCCATCCGGGTAGGGCTGAATCAACACGTCCATCGCGGACAGGTGCGCAGCGAGCAGCAGGGGCGCGAGGTCCTCTCGTGCGACGATTCGCGCGGCGAGCTCCGGATGCTGCTCGCCCAGCTCCCGCGCGACGTGCCGACTGCCTCGACCCAACAGCAGGAAACGCCGCCGCTCATCCGCGCGCAGCAGCGACACGAGCACCGTCTCGAGCGGCCCTCGAATCGCGGCCCCATAGGTACCGAAGTGGCCCAGCCAGAGGCCCGCGCCCAACTCCTCGCGCATCCTGCGCACGAGGTCCTCGGGCACCTCCGTGGGCAGCGTGCTGGGAACCGGCCTCCATTCCGCGCGTCCGCGAATCGCGGAGGGCAGATGGTCCGCCCAGGTGGGAATGGAGACGAACATGCGCCGAGCGTCCCGGGCCACCAGCCGCGCCATCACACGGGTGACGCCCGCGAGCACCTGATGGCGCACGGGCGAAGCCAGACTCCACGGGTAGACAATCTCGTGGAAGAACACCCAGCGCTCGTCCCGCACCCGCGAGGAGAACCAGGCGCAGAACGGCACGTTCATCGCCTTCATCCCGAAGGCATGCGGCACGTACTGGAGCAACAATCGCCGAGGCCCCGGACACCGGTCCAGCTCACGCGTCAGGCGGACCAATCCCGGCGGCGTGAAGATCCCGGGAATGCGGTGGACGGTGACGCCCTGCTCGTCGAGCGTGCCCGCATCGCCGGGAGCCCAGACGTGGACCCTCTGACCTCGGAGCGTGAGCCCCCGGGCGACGAGGGCCGTGTAATCACTGACGCCGCCGGGCTGGGGCGGATACTCACCCGTGAGCAGGTGCCACGTGGGGGCCTCCACGGTTCAGGAGGCCTCCATGTCGCGGACGGCGAAGAGCTGGAAGGCGAGCTGCGGAACACGCGTCGCCAGCGGCTCGGTGAGGATGGACAGGCGGCTGCCCAGGCGCGCGGGCCGGATGCGCGGCAGCGCGAAGTCTCCGCGCAGCGGCTTCAGGCCGCTCATGCCGGTGACACGGTAGCCGCGCAGCTCGAAGTCATAGACCTCCCAACCCGAGCGGTGCACCTGGTGCACGTTGTTGTCCCACTCGTCCTGCGGCAGGAATCCGTTGGGCGTGAAGATGACGACGCGCTTGCGTGCGAGCGACTCCATCATCTCCAGCAGCCGATAGCCCTCGGGCTTGTCGAAGTGCTCGATGACGTCGAGCGCGATGACCGCGTCGAAGCTCTTGGGCGCGAAGTGCTGCCCCACCTGGAGCAGGTCCAACTGGTGGTATTCCTGATGGATGCCCGCGGCGCGGCTGCGCTCGATGCTCGCGGTGTAGCCATCGACGCCCACGGTGCGCGAGAACTCGTGGGAGATGTGCTTCAAGGGAGAGCCCGAGCCGCAGCCGATGTCGAGCACGCTGTCGCAGGTGCCCACGAGCGTCTCTCGCAGCGTGCGGTGGAACACCTCGTGCTCGGCGACGAGGACCTCGCGCTTGAGGAACTGGAAGAGGGATGGGCTCGGTGACATGGCGGGCGGACCGTAGCCTCGCGCCTTCCTGGGTGGCAACCACGAGTGCGGCACCCTGGCGGCCGAGCGGGCCCTGGTCCTCTGGTGACCCACGCGGCACACGCGCGTGTCGCTTGTGAGGGGAGAGGGGCCTCGCTACCATCGAACCCTCATTCGAGCCTCGAGCGCGGGTGGGTGCCGTCCACGCAGGCCGGCCTTCTCACCGCGGCTCGGAAGCAGACAGCCCCCCATTGCGATGAATGCGACCGCGGCACCCCAGGTGAACACCGGCGAGGTCAAGGCCCGTGCCCTGAAGGGCATGGTCGTCCTCGTGCTGCGCACCGTGGCCTCGCAAGGGCTGCGGGTCATCAGCGCGCTGGCGCTCTCCCGGCTGCTGTTCCCCTCGGACTACGGCCTGTTCGGCATCGTCGCCTACGCCAGCTCGCTGGGTGTGTTCCTGGGCGACCTGGGCCTGAGCGCCGCGCTGGTGCGTCAGTCGCACGAGCCCACCCAGGACGAGACCTTCACCATCTTCTGGAGCCACCAGGCCCTCACCGCCGTCATCGTGGCCGCGGTGTGCGCGATGGCGCCCGTGCTCACCGAGGGCTACGCGCTGGGCGCGGAAGCCGTGCCGATGGTCTGGGCCATGGCGCTGGGATTGTTCCTGTCGTCGCTGCGCGTGATTCCGTTGATGGCGTTGGAGCGGAAGCTCGCGTTCCCGACCATCGCGCGAGCGGAGCTGGTGGAGAACGTGGCGCAGGTGGCGGGCACACTGGCCCTGGCGGCGGCGGGGATGGGGGCCTGGGCCTTGGTGGTGGGCTCGCTCATCCGAGGCGCCGTGGGGCTCGTCTGCATCGCGTGGGCGTCCCCGTGGCGTCCGAGCGGGACTTTCAAGCGGGACGTGTTGAAGCGGCTGCTGGGATACGGGCTGGCGTTCCAACTGCCTCCGCTGGTGGCGGCGCTGGTCGCGGGCTGGGTGCCCTTGGTGGTGGGGCAGGTGCTGGGCAAGGACGTGGTGGGGTTGGTGAACTGGGCCTGGGCGCTCGCCTCCACGCCGATGATGCTGAGCGTGGTCCTCAACCGTGTGGCCTTCCCCGCGTACTGCCGGATGCAGGATGACCCGAGCGGGTTCGCGGAGTACCTGAAGACCTCGTTGCGACGACTGTCCGCGGCGCTGCTCCTGACGTTGCCGGTAGCGGTGCTGGGGATGCCGGTGTTGGTGCCGCTGTTCTTCGGGCAGCGCTGGATTGCCGCGGTGCCGCTGGTGCAGTGGTTCACGCTGGAGTGTCTGCTCATCACGCTCACGGGGCTGTTGGCCACGGCGCAGAACGCGGGTGGTCGGCCCTGGGAGCGCTTCGCGGTGGTGGTGGGCATCGGCGTGGCGAAGTGGAGTCTCGGCACCTGGGCCATCCATCGCTGGGGGCTGGAGGGAATCGGCCCGGTGGGCCTGGTGGTGTCGATGCTCGAGGTCGGGGTGACGGCGTGGCGGGTGTCGCACCTGAACCCGGGGCTGCGAGGGTTGATGTGGCAGGTGGTGGAGCCGCTGGTCTCGGTGGGGCTCCTGCTGGCGGTGTCCGCGCTGGTGGCGCTGAAATGGGGCCCTGAGGGAGATTGGGCGCGGTGGGGCGTGGGCGGGGTGTCGTTCCTGTTGCTCGTCCTCGCGCGTGAGTGGCTCCCGGGGCTGCGTTCCATGGTGGGCGAGGTGCGAGACATCATCGAGTTCGTCCGGGCGCGACGCGCGGCCCGGTCCGCGCCGGCGAGCCCGGCGTCATGAAGGACGTGAGGCATTCGATGTCGAAGCCCGACCTGATCATCTCCATCGTCAATCACAGCAACCCGGAGCTGCTGCACGACTGCCTGCGGACGCTGTACGCGACGACGCGCGAGTGCACCTTCGAGGTGTGGGTGGTGGACAACGCCACGGACGGCCGGGGCGTGGAGGCGATGCGGCGCGACTTTCCGCAGGTGCGCTGGCTCTTCAACACCGCGCGCAAGGGGTTCTCCGCCAACCACAACCAGGTGCTGCGGCAGGCGTCGGGCCGCTACTTCTGCATCTTCAATGACGACACCATCGTGCACGAGGGGGCGTTCGATTCGCTGGTGCGGTTCATGGACGAGAACCCGCGGGTGGGGATGGCGGGCGCGCGGCTGTTGAACGCGGATGGCACCATCCAGAACTGCACCTTCCGTCCGATGTCGTTGTCGGGGCAGTTGTTCGACCTGGTGTTCCTGCCGCGTCCGTTGCACTTCCTGAAGCGCAAGGACATCGACCCGGCGCAGTACGGGCACGAGGATGCTCGGGTGAACTGGGTGCTCGGCGCGTGCATCGTGGTGCGCGAGGAGACGCTGGCGGAGGTGGGGCTGCTCGACGAGGCGATGTCACCCCTGGGGAACACGGAGGACACGGACTGGTGTGTCCGGGCGTGGAAGGCGGGCTGGGAGGTGGCCTTCTGTCCGGAGGCGGTGATTACGCACCTGACGAGCCGCTCGTTCCGTCCCTCGGCCACGGGGCCGGACAAGGTGCGCGTGGAGCTGTGGCGCACGCGGGTGGCGTACTTCCGCAAGCACCACGGTCGGATGCGTGAGTGGATGCTGCGCGCCATCCTGGTGGGGACGTTGCCGTACAACTCGCTGGTGCTGACGCAGACGTTGCTGCGAGGGCGCATGGAGTTGACGGAGTATCGGCGGCAGCTCGCCACGTTCCTGCGCATCTCCGAGATGGGGCTGCGGACGCGGGTCTGAGGACATGCCCTTCTTCTCCGTCGTCATCCCCACGTACAACCGGGCACGGCTGTTGGAGCGGACGCTGGCGTCGGTGTTCGCGCAGGAGGAGCGGGACTACGAGGTGCTCGTCGTGGACGACGGCTCCACGGACGACACGCTGGAGGTCCTGTCGCGGCTGGGCGAGCGCGTGAGGGTGCTCCAGCAGGTGAACGCGGGACCGGGAGTCGCGCGCAACCGGGGCATCGAGGCGGCCCGGGGCGAGTACGTGGTGTTCCTGGACAGTGACGACCTGTGGTTCCCGTGGACGCTGTCGTCGTATCGGCAGGTCATTGAGGAGCACGGGAAGCCGACGGTGGTGATGGGCACGTCGGTGACCTTCCGTGACGAGTCGGAGCTGGCGCGGGTGGTCCGTGAGCCCGTGCGCGCGTCACCGTTCGCGGACTATCTGGCGAGCGCCCTGGACCGGACGCCGCGCACGGCCTGCGTGCTGGCGGTGCGGACGGAGGCGCTGCGAAAGGTGGAGGGCTTCACGCCGCTGCGCATCGTGGCGGAGGACTACGACCTGTTGTTCCGGTTGGGGACGGAGCGGGGCTTCGCGTGGGTGCGCTCGCCGGTGATGGTGGGCTATCGCCAGCACCACGGCTCCGAGTCGACGATGCTGGAGGCGGCGCATCAGGGCATGGCGTACCAGTTGATGCAGGAGCGACTGGGCCGCTATCCCGGAGGCCCTGAGCGCAGGCGCGAGCGGCTGGAGATGTTGCTGTACGCCACGCGGCACGTGTCACACGTGATGGTGGACCACCAGCGGATGGACCTCGCGCTGGACTTGTACTGGCGGGGGCTGCCGTTCCATCGGGAGGTTCCCCGGTGGCGCTATCTGTTGGGGTTCCTGCCCAAGGTGGCGGTGAGGCGGCTGGCGCACGTCGTGCGCCGTCGCTGAGTCCGGCCGAGCGGCCAGGGCCTTGTCCGTCTTGAGTCTCTCCACAGCAGGCGGCCCTACGGGCTGCCGGACGGAGCGAGGTCTGCGCATCTTCCGAGGGACGTTTGTGTGGCCCTTGCTCGGAGGCTGGACATGGATCGGGTCCGCTCGAAGAGGACGGTGGCGTCTCGCAGGTCGCGAACTCCGCGACGCGGGAAGGTGTGGGGAGGCATCGACCTGGGCGGGACGAAGATCGAAGCCGTGGTCATCGACGGGCACGGCAAGCCGATAGGTCACGCGAGGCATCCGACGCCCACGCAGGGCGAGCCGGAGGACGTGGTGCGCGAGATGTACGGCGCGCTGGAGGACGCGGTGCAGACGGCGGGGCTGCGGCTGACGCGATTGGGAGGCGTCGGCGTGGGGGCGCCTGGGGCGGTGGATGCGAACGCGGGGACGCTGGCGCGGGTGAGCAACGTGGGGCGTGGATGGACGGCTCCGTTTCCGCTGGCGGGGAGTCTGTCCGAGCTGACCCGAGGTGAGGTGGTGTTGGGCAACGACGTCCAGGTGGCGGTGGCGGCGGAGTATCGGCTGGGGGCGGGGCGTCCCTATCGCTCGGTGCTGGGGGTGTGGTGGGGCACCGGGGTGGGGGGAGGATTGGTGTTGGACGGTGTTCCCTGGCGAGGCCGAGGGGCGGCCGGAGAGATTGGCCACATGGTGGTGAAGCCCGGAGGGGCGCGGTGTGGATGTGGCCGGCGGGGTTGCATGGAGGCGTACGCCGGACGCGGAAACCTGGAGCGTGACGCGCGTAAAGCGGAGGAGAAGGGCGAGAAGACGCAGTTGTTCGAGCTGATGCGCAAGAAGCAGCGCACTCGGTTGACGAGCAGCATCTGGAAGAAGGCGTTGGAGGAGGAGGACGCGCTGGCCACGAAGCTCATCGAGCGCGCGGTGCACATGCTGGGTGTCGGAATCGCGTCGGCCATCAACCTGCTGGACGTGGAGGCCGTCATCCTGGGCGGAGGATTGGGCTCACGCCTGGGCGCCAGATACGCCGGGCTGATTCACGAGGCCATGAGCCCCCATGTCTTCATGACGGAGCGACAGCCGCCGGTGCTGGTTGCGGAACTGGGTGAGCTCTCAGGCGCGATTGGCGCGGCGCTGCTGGTCGAGCCTGACGTGGCATAGACCGTAGCCGGAGCGCCAGGCGCGTCAGTCAACGCGACTCGTGCAACTGCGCATACGGCCCCTGTACCTGCGCCCAGCGGCTCGCGAGCACGAACAACACCTCGCGCACCGGGTCTCCTCGGAGCGCCAGCGCCGGGCTCGCGAGACCCGCCCCGACCAGGCTCACACACTCCTTCAGCCGGGAGAGTGCGCCCCTGTGGCGCCCCAGGTAGCGCGCCTGGAGAGTCCTCTCGCTGCGCACGACGCCCATGATGAGCCGGATGAAGTAGCGCGTCTCGAATCGGGTGCTCGGGATGACGTGCCACACCTTCAGTGTGGGCCCGTAGATGCGCCGGTGCCCCGCCTTGCCGAGCAGATACCCAAGCTCGATGTCCTCCCCACTCACCATCCGCTTCCCCAGCCGGCCCGGCATGAGCCGCTCGGGCGTCCGCCAGGGGACCGCCTCGAGAACAGCCGAGCGGCGCATCCACAGCCCCGCGCCAATCGTCGGCACGAGCGTCGCCTCCGCACCGAAGTCGATGAGTGCATCCCCCATCTGGTGGTTGATGGCCAGCAGGTGCTCGCGCCGCGAGATGCTCGGCGGAGGCGGCGTCTCGTACCGGGGGTAGATGCGCGACACCACCATTCCGACGCCCGCGTCCTCGAAGTGTGCCAGCCCGTCGGCGATGAAGTTCGGCTCGGGGATGTTGTCGTCATCCAGGAAGCAGATGACCTCCCGCCGCGCGCTGTGGATTCCGCACAGGCGCGCGAAGAGCAACCCCTGGCGAGCTTCGGGGACGACGCGCACGTCCACGCCTCGGCGCCGCAGCTCCGCGACGGACGCGCTCTGCTCCACCACGCCCGCCGTCCCGTCCGCCGAGTTGTTGTCCACCACTACCACCTCGAAGCACCCGCTCGGAGCCTCCTGTGCGACCAGGGCCTGCAGTGGCGCCTCCACGCGCCGGGCTCCGTTGTACGTGGGGATGATGACCGTGACGCCAGACGAGCTCATCGACGCGCCTCGGCCGAATGAGGCCGCGCCCAGCGCAGGGAGCCGCTGCTCGTACCCGCCCCCGCGAAGTCGACCCGAGGCACCCGGAGCGCGCCGGATTGGGAGGCACGGTTCGTAGGGGGCCTCCTGGTCACGTCATTTTTCACGCATGGTTTGCTCATGGCTTTCTGAGACGCGAATCCACCGATTCCCTATCGTCATTCCTAGTCATTCAAGGTATTGTGGCGGACACTGACTCTGGTTTGTCCTTGGCACGCCTGGGTGCCGAGTGTCGAAGAATGGGGAGACTCCGATGCTGGGCTTGGGGCGTGGTGGAAGGACCCTTCCAAGAGGGGTCCTCCGGACGGGTATCGTGGCGCTTCTGCTCTGGGGGCTCGGAGGGTGTGACTCCTTCTCGGAAGATGTGTCCTCTACTCCGAAGCCCGAAGGAGAGTCGAGCCCGGTCGTGAGGGAGTGGCGTCCAGCCTCCACGAAGCAGGCTGCGACCAAGGCCGCGGGAGAGGACTGTACCCAGCACGGTGGTGCGGAATGTCTGAGTGGATTGTGTATCCAGGTCCGCGGCCTGAAGGGTTTGGGGCATATCTGCAGCGAGTGGTGTCAGCAGGACGCAGTCTGCCCGTCGGGCTGGCGTTGTGTGAGTGTCGTGCCGGGGTCGACGGAAGCCGTCTGTAGACCTTCTCCTGGTAAGGGCTGAAAGCCGGAATTCAAAGACAAGTCTGTTTGAGTCGTGGCGAGGCCCGGGGGCCTGTGGGCGGGGTGTGCCCAGGTGTTTGTTCGAGTGAGGTCTAGGATGACGCAAGAGACAAAGAGCGGGCGTGGATTTCGGATGCACCGCGCAGTCATGGCGGTCGTGGTGGGAGGTCTGCTCTCGGCGGTCGGCGCGTGGGCCGTGGATGACGGCGGCGCGATGACCGATGAGGAGCTGTCGACCAAGATCGATGAGCTCACCGTCAATCCCCAGCCGCCGCTCGCGGGACCTGGGGAGTATGGCGCGTCCGAGGAGAGTCCTGTCACGCTCGGCGCGCTCAAGCCCAGCTACTCGCATGTGGACCTGTCCATCAAGGGAGCCTTGGGTCCCCTTTCCTTGATGCGCATGGCGGGGCCGCCGCAGGGGGCCTGGGAAAGCAGTGGTGTGATCTCTCCCTTCGGGAGGATTGCGGGTCCGACCACGACCAGTCCCCAGAAGACGCGGCTGCGCTGGACGCACAACTTCCATAGTTACATCGAGCTGCGCGAGGACCTGGGCTTCCCGTGCCCGGTGGACGAAACGTGTGGTGGCTTCTACTGGGACGTCCACGGTGGGCCCGCTGGAACGAAGGTGACCTTCGACTTCTGCGAGGTGGATGGCTGCTTCGGTGCCAATGGCTCCGTGCAGGACCTCCGCCTCCAGTCTTTGGATGGGGCCCTGATCGTCCATTCTCGGGACGGGCGCTATGTCTACCTGAACCCCGATCCGAACAACCCGGCGTCGAACATCTGGCGGCTGCAATTCATCGAACCGCTCCAGTATGACGAGGCTGCTTGTCCCCTCGAGTATTTCGAGGACGCGGGCTCGGATGTCGCGGCTTCCTGCCACCGACGCATCGCGCGACTGTCCTATGCGCTTCCCTCCGATTGCAGGCAGGGGTCATCGCAGGACATCGCCCAGACCGGGGGCGCCGACGTCGAGTTGCTCAGCTCCGTGAGCGCCGCGAATGGCGCCCGGATGGTGTTCCGTTACCAGCGGCTCCTGTCCCGGGTCCCGAGCCTCATCGGCAAGACGCACGAATGTGTCCTGCGCGCGGTGGACTTGGTGGGGCGCGATGGTTCCATCGAACCTTCCGCGGTGACCTATCAGTATGAGCAACGCTCCCTGCAGGGAGGGCCCCAGCCGGTGGCGGGCCTGTTGGTGTCCACGGAATGGCCGGACCAGAGCGGGGGGCCTGTGACGGCCTCCAAGCTGGAGTACGGCTATTGGGCCAGTGACGCAGGCGTCTGGAGCATTCGCAAGGACGGGGTGCAGGTCGTACACCAGGTGCTGGGCGCGCGGGGGGACGTGCTGGACGACTCGGATGGACAGGGCAACTCCGTCACGAAGAACCGTTATCTCATCACGGCGGAGGCCAACGGCTGTCAGCCGGGCGTCTTCTCCGCGACGGGGTCCTGCCTCAGCCAGGACCAGTACTTCACCACCCACGGCCGAAGCGTGGGGGATGGCAGCGGCTACTTCGTGAACCAGGTGATGTCTCGTTTCCGGATGAGCCTGGCGGGACAGGACCCGTTGGGCGACCAGGGGGTGGTCATGTCCAGCCAGCTGACCACCGTGCAATGTGATGTCCCCTGTCTGGGGCTGGAGTCGCCGCCCGCGCAGGCTTCCTGGCGCGTCAAGGAGCTTCCTGTGACCGTCACGCGGACGGTCGAGGCCGCGGGCAGCGCCCTCCACCCGAATGGTTCACGCACCGTCTACCATCAGGCACTGGCGCCGAGCCTGATGGGGAAGGCCTTCCTTCCACCGGCCGAGCTTCGCAAGGTCTCCCTGGGGGCCACGGACCTCGACGGTGGCTCGGCCTTGCAGGAGAAGGAGTACACCTATCTTTATGGTGGCGCGGGCCGCCCCGCCGCGCGGCAGGCGTTCGAGCAGTTGGTGGCCTCCGACACGTCGGCCTCCGCGTTCCGTGATGAAGACCCGAGCCTGAATGTGGTGGTCCAGCGGCAGTACGACCCCGTCACGAATCGACTTTTGGGCGTCGTGCGCAGCGGCTACACGATGACCTTCGCCCCTGCGTCGAACTCGTGGAGTCGCGTCGCGCGCTCGGTGGGGACCTACTATCTGACCCAGGACGTGTGCTCGTCGCAGCCGCTGTCGGATGCGCAAGGGCGCATCCGGACGGTGATGGGGCCGTGTGAGGTGGCCTCGGGCTCGGCGACCGCCTGTGTGGCCGGGGCGGCTGTTCCCATCACCACCTACGAGTACTGGGACGCCTCCGCCGCGGACGACCGCGCCGGGCACATGAAGGCGAAGAAGGTCTACCCGGCGGGCTGTGGGTCCACTCCCATCGTCACCCACTATGACGACTACGACGCACGTGGCCGCCTGCTTCAAATGACGGATGCGAATGGCATCGTGACGCGCTTCGAGTTCGAAGGGATGAAGCTGGTCCGGAAGACGGCCGCGGCGGGCGACCCTCAGCTCGAGGCCGCGACGGAGTACGGCTATGACGACAACGCCACGCATGGGGACTACCTGCGGTATGCGGACGGGCGCTACGAGGTGTTGTGCTATCGGAAGAACACGCTGCCCGGGCAGGGGTGCACGGGCGGCCAGCTCACGACCCTGCTGCAGTGGAAGGCCACGTCCAGCTTGTCGTCGGGGGCGACGCATGCCGAGCGCGTCGACTACACCTACCATCTGGGAAAGCTGCGCAGCGAGACCTTCCGCGATGAGACGAACCAGGTTCGTCGCACCCGCTTCTATGACCGGGACCCGCTGGAGCGGCAGACCTTCGAGGCCTGGGGCGCGGCCGGTCCGGCCCTCGCGTCGGACCTCCGGTATACGCAGACGAGCCTCTTCGATGCTCAGGGCAACCGGGTGGGATTGGGGCAGCCGTACCAGCCCGCGGCTGTCGACCCCGAGCCCTGGTGCGGCGGCTTCGACCCCAACAGTCTGGGCGAAGGGGTTCCGCGCCAGCCGGCGAGTCCGCACTGCAAGGCCTTTGCCTATGATCGACTGAACCGTCTTGTTGGACTGTTGGAGCCGGTGGATGGCACCAGCTCGACGGGGGATGCCGTCCAGATGTGCCTGTCCTATGACAAGGCTGGTAATCTGCAGGGGGTTCGTCAGGGCTGCCCGAAGGGCAGCGGTGCCGCGGGGGATTGCAGCCAGTGCAACCAGCCCCTGCTCGGATTCCGGCATGACGACTTCGGCAATGTCGTGCGGATCGACGCGCCCTGGGGTTCGGGACCGGCGGAGACCACGGGGGGGCCGCAGGGGCGTGGGCGCTTCCATTATCAGTACGACGCAGCGGGGAACCCCACCCGCAAGCAGACGCCGTCCATGGGAGCTGCCACGCAGCCCCAGTGGGTCGAGAATCAGTATGACCAGATGAAGCGGATTCTGAAGTCGGAGGCCGTCGAGTCCTCGGGAGGAGTCCAGTCCCGGAAGACGCTCTTCGAGTACTACTACGACCAGACCGTGACACCCCCGTGGGGGTGCCCTGGCTATGCCCCCACCCGACCTTCGAAGGCGATGGGGCGCGCCCAGGTGCTCACGGACTCCTTGGGGGATAGCTGGTATCGCTATGACTCGCACGGCAACGTCGTGCATGTCGCTCGGAACAGGCCGCGCGCTGGAATCCCCGCTCGCACGGACCTCTGCTATGAGTCCGGCAACCGAGATGCTCCGAATGCGGGGCGCTATTACGACAACACAGGGCGTCTGCTCTCGGAGGCGTATCCCGGGGGGCGCGTCCTGGCCTACAATTACCATTCTCTCCAATCGGGGCGCCCCCACCAGATCGAGTCCGTCGACGCGGTGCTCTTCAACGGCGTGGCGTGGGACCAGCTCCTTCGGGTCGTGGAGGAGGTCCGGTGGGAGCCGTTCGGCGGGCTCCGTTCCTATGTCCTCGTCGCGCCCAAGGCACCTGCGGGGGCTCAGAAGGCGCGAGTCGAGTACCACCTCAATGGGGCGAACCAGCCCTTGTCCACTTGCAACGGCACTGCATTCTCGGCCGGCGGGGATACGACAGGGCGGCTCTCTGGGCTCACGGTATCCCGGCTGGAGGCCGGTGGCGCGCAAGGCGATATCTTCAAGCGTGGTTACACTTGGAAGGCGGACCAGCTGCTGCGCGAGGACACGTGTGTCCTCGAGACCGGGAATGTGCCGCCCAACTCGATTCGCTACGCGGAGGCCTCCAGCGGCGCACCTGGTTACGACGCGCGGCTGCAACTGAAGCATGCGCATCAGGTCGCGAACTCGTCGTCAACGGCTGGTGGTTCCTTCGGGAGCCGGGCGTACCAGTATGACGCGCGAGGGAACCGTCTGCTGGATGTACAGGAGGGCTGGCGGTTCAAGGGAGAGTATGCGGCTGGGGGCTCTCGCGTGGATCAGCTGACCTCGCGCTATCTGGAGGGAGTGGATTGCGGAGGTTCCATCTGTCCGCCCCGGTTGGGCGTGACTCAGCGGTACACCTATGACCCGGATGGCCGCGTGAGCCGGATCGCGACCTACAAGAATCGGACGGATGCCGTCGCGTCACCCTTCCATGCCGTGTCACTGGATGCGACCACGGACGGACCGCATGCGGCGATTGGCGCGGTCTACCGCCAGGTGTCCGACAGCGAGGACCGTGTCTACGAGTACTTCTACGATGCGGTCGGGCGCAGGCGCCTGAAGCGTTATTGTGTGAGCACCTCGGCGGGGGTTCTCGAGGACGAGTACTTCCATGATGGGACGAGGCTGCTCGAGGACTGGGGGAACACGACGTTCAACCCCAGCACCGCGGTGCCCGTGCATGACGAGTACATCTGGCTCGGCGGCAAGCCGATTGCGTTCTTCAAGGTCCGGTTCGATCAAGACAAACGGCGTACGCAGGATTTTGCGGGAGAATGCCCCCGCTACGGGCAGCCCGCTCCGTGTGGGCTCTACTTCCTGGTGACGGATGCGCTGGGGAAGCCCGTCCTGGCGCTCGACTCCTATCGGCGTGTGACGGGCGTCGCGGACTACGACCCCTATGGGCAGGTCAATCGCACGACGCTGGTGGCAGACTCGCCGGTCTTGTCGACCGGGCAGGATGTGTTGATGGCAACGGCGCAGGTCCCCAACTCCAGCGCCCTGGTGACGCACATGCGGGCCCGGTTCCCTGTCTTGGATGTGCAGGGTGGGAGCGGCGTCTATCTCGCGGACAGCGCCGGGGGGCTGCTGAACGGGGTTGATGGCTCGTCGACGCTGATGACGAATGTGCGGGCCGCGGAGGCCGTCTCCCGCTGGGTTGTCCCGAGCTCCACGGGAGGTGCGCAGGTGCGCTTCCAGTCCGCGTCGACCTCGGGGGCGATTCAGGATGCTGCGCTGGGGAGCGTGGAGTACCGGCGCTTCCAGGTAGGGGCGACGCCGGTGTGGACGCCCCTGCGCTTCTCCGGGCAGTACCATGACGAGGAGACGGGCTTCTTCGAGAACTGGAATCGATTCTACGAGCCGGGTAGCGGGCGGTATCTGGGCCCCGAGTTGATGATGCGGGAGGCTCAGTGGGTCGTGGCACAAGCCAAGGCAGGGCGCAGTGTTCCCATCTACTCGTACGCTTATAACAATCCAGTGGGTTACCGGGATCCGGACGGCAATGTCGGATTCGGGTTGTCGTTCGGCGCCGGCTTCACGTTGGCCGTCGACTATCTTTATGAGACTTTGGGGGTGAAGAGTGCGGGGCAGATGTCTGGGCAGATCATGACCTTCTCTGATAATCAGACATGGAAGGGCGAGCAGGCGATGACCTTTACGGGAGGTATTTTCTCCAAGACAGAGCGCACGGATGGCACTCCCTCGGAGATTTCCGGTATGCCCGAGCAGGACTCGTCGGCGACAGCAGTGGGGGCGGCTGCGGGAGTCAGTATGGGGCTCGTGATGACGACCGCAAGCAATGCAAGTGAGTTCGGAGGTGCTTCTGACACGTTGAACCTTGACCTCCCCATGATATCCGTGTCGTTTTCTTGGAGCGCGAGTGCCAAGACGCTTACCATTGGGTCTCCGAAGGGACCTGGAGCAGGAGCAAGCTCCTACCGGATGGAGACGGTGGATTTGCAGACGTTATTGAAGTGAGGACCCTGCGGATGCGTCTATTCCAAATACACATAGAGCGGGTCTTGCAGCCCACGGGAGACAAGGGCCAGACGGAAGCTCGACTGGCGGGCTGGGAAGGCCCTTTCAAGGTGGCGCCCGGCTTGCGTTCCTCCGGCGGGGAAGGGTGGTATCGCGGCAGGAGAGATGGCTCGCGTCTCGTCGTCAGACGTGACCTCCCGCTAGGAGAGTACCTGTTGACTCGGATGGGGAAGAACATCGAGTCCCAGTTGGAGTTGTTGGCGGATGGCCGGGTCCGTCTCGTGACGCAGCTTCGCATGATGGCTGCGGTGCGTTGCGTCGTCGGCTCATTGGTTGCCGCGATCGGGATACTTCTCATGCTGGGCTCGACGATTGCGTCGTGGGGCTTCGTGACGGTGATAGCTGTTGGGGTGGCGTGGTTCTTCTTCTCGGGCGGGCAGAGGGTCTTCCGGGAGTCAGATGCATTGACGACTGCTTTGGAATGTCTGATGCAGTGATGGTCCGGCGTCCTGTTCAGGGGGGCTGGGGCGCGGCTTGACGCTGCCGTCCGTCGATGAAACGTGTCTTTGCTTCGACGAGTCTCCACGACAGGACGGCGAGCACGAGCGTGGGGAGGAACGCCAGCGCCGTGTTCCACCACCACGGGCTGTTGCTCCCCATCAGCGCCGCGACGACTTGCTGGATGGGAAAGGCGTAGATGTAGAGCCCGTAGGAGAAGTCTCCGTAGCGCCCGAAGCTCGCGAGCCGGCTCGGAAGGAACGCGAGGAAGACTACCAGGTACGCGCCACAGGAGCCCATGGCGATGGGCAGCCCCTTGCCCAAGAGTGACGTGGCCACGAGCACCAGCCCACATCCCGCAGCAATCCACGGACTCATCCTCACGCGCTCGCGCCAGAGGTAGAGCACCAGTCCGCCCCCGAAGGCGAGCCCCAGGTTCGGCCAGAAGCCCAGCCGCCCGATGTGCAGCAACGACAACCCCGCCGTGGCACACCAACCCACCAGCGCCAGCTCCTTGCGCAACAAGGCCGTGACGCCCAGGCCCAGCACGAGCAGGTAGAAGCCCACCTCGTACTTCAGCGTCCACAGCGAGCCGTTGACGGCTCCCGGGTACACGTTCGCCTCGAACACCCCGGGCAACGTCCATTGTGGCTCGACCAGGGTGAGGTTGCGCAGGACGAAGGTGTATGTATCCCTCGACGAGAAGTACTCCGTCAGAGGGCGCGTGGTGAACACGGCGCCGAGCACGAAGGCGGTCAGCAGCAGCGACACCGCGAGCCCGGGGAAGATTCGCAGCGTGCGCGCCAGGAGGAAGCCTCGGACGTCGGGCCTGCGCTCCCAGCTCCGCGTGATGAGCAGTCCGCTGATGACCAGGAACACCGCCACGCAGACCAGCCCGAGCGAGAGCTGCCCTCGCGTGAAGTCCATCAGGGGCTCGGAGGAATTCGCGGGGCCCTCGCCCAACGGGAACGCATGGCTGACGATGACCCCCGTGGCCGCCGCGAAGCGAAGGAAGTCCAGGTTGTTCCCCCGGCCCTCCAGACACTCACTCAATGTGGGACGCGGTGGGGCCGCCATGGTGAGGGCTCGCTCAGCGTGACTGATGCAGGTGGGAATAGGGGCCCAGCGCTTGTGCCCAGCGGCTCGCAAGCACGAACAACACCTCTCGCACGGGGTCTCCTCTAAGCGCCAGCGCGGGGCTCGCAAGTCCTGCTCCCACCAGTCGTGCCCAGTTCTTCATCCGGGACACCGCGCCCATGCGTCGCCCCAGATAGCGCGCCTCCAGGGTCTTCTCACTGCGCACCACGCCGACGATGAGCCGCAGGAAGTACCGCGTCTCGAATCGGGAGGGCGGGATGAGGTGCCACACCTTCAACGCAGGCGAATAGATGCGCCGGTGTCCCGCCTTGCCGAGCAGGAACCCCAGCTCGATGTCTCCTCCGCTCAGGAGTCGGTTGCCCAGCCTGTCCGGCATGAGCCGCTCCGGTGTCTGCCAGGGGACAGCCTCCAGGAAGGCCGCGCGACGCAGCCACAGTCCGGCCCCAATCGTGGGGGCAATCGTGGCCCCCGCGCCGAAGTCGATGACCGCATCCCCCATTCGGTGATTGATGGCGAGCAGGTGCTCCCTCCGGGAGATGCTGGGCGGAGGCGGTGTCTCGTAGCGAGGATACAGCCGCGAGACCACCGCGCCGACACTGGCATCCGCGAAGTGCGCCAGTCCATCGACGATGAAGTTCGGCTCCGGGACGTTGTCATCATCCAGGAAGCAGATGATGTCCCGTCGCGCGCTCAGGATTCCGCACAGTCGCGCGAAGAGCAGCCCCTGCCGCGCCTCGTTCACGACGCGGACCTCCACGCCGCGACGGCGCAGCCCCGCGACGGACGCGCTCTGCTCCACCACGCGCGCCGTGTCGTCCGTCGAGTTGTTGTCCACCACGACCACGTCGAAGCAGCCGCTCGGCGCGGTCTGCTCCACCAGTGCTCGCAGGGGAGCCTCCACCCGGCGAGCGCCGTTGTAGGTGGGGATGATCAGCGTGACGCCTGGTTGATTCATGGCGCCGGAACTCCATGAGGCGTCGCCCCTCGCGTGAGCATCCAGTCCCTCAGCTTGAGGCACGGCTTCTCCACCGCGACGTAGGTCACCCACGAAACGCCCAGCGTCAGAGCGAGGTACGCCAGGAGGTCCAGCCCCCACGCGCCCAGGCGGAGGTCCAGCCGCTCCACCACTCGCAGCACGAGCCCGTGCCAGAGATACGCGCCATAGGACAGCAGCGCGATTTGGTAGATGGCCCAACGCGGGGCCCGGGGGAACTGGAGCGACTCGATGCCCACGAGCACCCCGCCGAAGCCCACCGCCAGTCCGGCGAAGAGCCAGATGTGGCTCGTCGTCGTCACGATGGCTCCGTACTGTCCCACCGTCAGCGCCAGCACGCCCACGCCCGCGACGCCACACAGCATGCGGCCGCGCGGCGACCAACTCCGCCACGTGGGCGCGGTCTTCGCCAGGAACACGCCGATGCCCAGCCCGTCCAGGTGCATCTCCGTGGACCACGGCGCGAGCGTGGAGAGTTCCGTCATCGGCAAATCCGCCGGCAGGCCGCGCGAGAAGAGCCATCGCGCCGCGACGCTCAGCGCCACCGAGCCCAGCCACGCCCACGCGGGCCAGCGTCGCCCACCCAGCGCGAACGCCATCAGCGGCAGCACCAGGTAGAAGTGCTCCTCCACGCACAAGGACCAGCTCTGCACGAAGTCGCGCGGGTACCCGAAGTTCTGGAGGAACAGCGCGTAGTGCCAGCCTCCGCCCACGAAGGGCGTGCCCACCAGCCACGGCTTGAGCGCGTAGAGCGCGAGCACCACGAAGTACAGCGGCAGCGTGCGCATCCAGCGCTTCAGCCAGAAGGTGCGCAGCTGCGCACCCAGCGTGGGCCCCTCCTCCGTGGCGAAGACCTGCCGACCCACGAGGTAGCCCGAGAGCACGAAGAACAGGTCCACGCCCATCCATCCGTGCGCGAACGCGAAGCGCACCGCGTACGGCACGGCGTCATGCACCGCCGCGGGCGCATGGAACACCAGCACGCCGAGGATGGCGAAGGCCCGCAGCACATCCAGCCCATCCATGCGCCGCGGAGACGCGAGCTCGCCACTCAACGGGTTGCTCCCAGCGGCAGTGGCCCGTGGGCTTGTAGGCGGATGGATGTCCTGGGAGGCATGCGCAAGAGGTGGGCGCATTGTGTCCCCCGAAGCGAAGGCGTCAACAGCGGACGACGAAGGGCCTGCCAGCAGGGCCGGCCTCTCGCATTCTCCGCCGACGAGGAATCGGTTCCGTTCGAGGTCAACAATGACACGCCGCAGCCCGCATGGTTGCTCGGCGAGGGACGACTCGTGCGACATCGGGGTGTCGCACAACGACATTCATTGACGCGCCGTGACGCTCACCGTCAGCATGACGAAGGCGGCCCACCTCGATGATCACCTTCTTCGTTGCCTTCCTCGTTTCGCTGATGGTCGCCCTGGGGCTCACGTACGTCGTGCGCAACCAGGCCCTCGCGTGGGGGTGGCTCGACCAGGCCAATTCCAGTCGCAAGGTCCACGTGCGGCCCATTCCCCGGCTCGGGGGAATCGGAATCGTCGCGGGCTTCTTCGCGCCCCTGTGCGCGCTGTTCCTGGTGGACTCGGGCGTGGGGCACAACTTCCGCTCCCACACCGACCTCGTGATGGGCCTGTTCGTCGGCGGTGGCGTCATCGCCGCGCTGGGGCTCTACGACGACCTGCGGGGCGCGAACGCGCGGCTGAAGTTCAGCGTGCAGTTCGCGGTGGCGCTCGGCCTGTATGCGCTGGGCTTCCGCATCGAGGTCATCGCCAATCCCTTCGGCCCCGAGCTGAGCCTGGGCGCGCTGAGCCTGCCCTTCACCGTGCTGTGGATGGTGGGCGTGGTCAACGCGCTCAACCTCATCGACGGGCTGGATGGGCTCGCGGGCGGCGTGGCGTTCTTCGGCGTGAGCACCAACTTCATCCTCGCGCTGTCGCGAGGCGACGTGCTGCTGTGCCTGCTGATGGCGGCGCTCGCGGGGGCCATCCTCGGGTTCCTCGTCTTCAACTTCAACCCGGCCTCCATCTTCATGGGGGACACGGGCAGCATGTTCCTGGGCTTCGTGCTCGCGGCGGTCTCCATCAAGACGAGCACCAAGAGCGGCACCGCGGTGGCCATGCTCGTGCCCATCATGGCGCTGGGCCTGCCCATCATGGACACGCTGCTCGCGGTGATTCGCCGCTCGCTGCTGGGCCGGCCCCTGTTCAGCGCGGACAAGGAGCACATCCATCACCGGGTGATGAGCCGCATGGTGCTCAGCCACCGCTCCACCGTGCTGGTGCTGTATGCCCTGTGCGGCCTGTTCATGCTCACCGCGCTGGGCCTGAACTTCGCCAACAGCGCGCAGAGCGCCCTGCTCCTGTGCGGCATGGGCGTGGTCATCGCGGTGATGATGCGCAAGCTGGGCTACCTGGACCTGGGCCGGGCCGGGGACATGCAGCAGCGCCGGCAGAGAAACCTGCGGCTGCGCTCGGTGGTGAAGCAGGTCATCGGCTCGGTGCGTGAGGCGCGCTCGCCGCAGGAGGTCTGGAGCGCCGTGCGCCCGCTGGCGGAGGTGCTGGGCGTGTCGCGCCAGGAGCTGCGCTTCCAGCAGGCCCACGACGAGCTCGTGGAGGGCATCGTCTTCGAGACCGAGCGCGCCGCGGGGCTGTCGCTGCCCTTCGAGCGGAGGCTCGAGGTGAAGGACGAGGACCAGGTGCTCGGCTCGCTGCTGCTCATCTGGCGCGATGGCCGCGACGCCATCGACCGGGACGAGGAGCTGGCGCTGGAGCTGGTGGCGGACGCCATCGCCGCGCGCGCCGTGAAGTTCCTGTCCGTCGCGGACGCCGAACCCGGGCGCGTCATCGCGCTGCGCCGATGACGACCCGCCCAGGCCCGAGCCCCCTCGTCGGGCTGCTGCGCGCCTGGCCCGAGCCCCCGGAGATTCGCGCTCCCCAGGGCGCCGACGCGGACGCCTTCGTGCGGAGCGCCGTCCGCCACGGGCTCGCCGGGTTCGTGGCCCACGCGGTGGGGCAGGCCGGGTGGCAGCTCCCCTCGGAGTCGAGCGCGCTGCTGCGCCGGGAGTCACTCGCCGGCGCGGCCCGCTCGCTCCAGGTCAAGGCGCTGTTGCTCAAGAGCCTGGAGGCGCTGTCCCGCGAGGGAATCGTCCCCGTGTCCCTCAAGGGCTACGGCCTGGCGCTGAGGCTGTACCCGGACCCGCTCCAGCGCGCCACGCGCGACGTGGACCTGCTCGTGTCCCGCACCGAGGTGGCGACGGCGGTGCACCAGCTCTCCAGCCTGGGGCTGACGGTGCGCCCGTCGCGCGATGGGCGCCACTCGGACGTGGACTCGCACCACCTGGAGCTGGAGGGGAAGGCGGGGCTCGTGGAGCTGCACTTCCGCGCGCTGGCGGGCTGGGGCAGGGCGCTCGAGGGCGATGCGCTGCTGGCGCGCGCGGTGGAGGGCACGGTGGATGGCCAGCGGGTGCGGTGGCTTTGCCCCGAGGACGAGGCCGTCTACCTGGCCCTCCACGCCAGCCACCACCTGCTGCAGCGGCTGGCCTGGCTGTTCGACCTGAAGCTCCTGGCGGCGCGGGGCCTGGACTGGGACCGCGTCATCGAGGGGGCTCGGGACTCGGGGCTGCCCCAGCTCGTCTTCCACAGCTGGGAGGTCGCTCGGCGGCTGCTGGGCGCGCCGGTGCCGGAGGACGTCCTGGCGGCGCTCGCGCCCTCGGGGTGGCGCAGGCGCCTGGGGCGGCGGTTCTTCTCCGAGCCTCGGCTGGTGGCCACCGAGCTGGTGCACAGCCGGCCTCGCTGGATGGCGGCGAAGCTGCTGCTGTCGCCCGAGCCCGGGGCGATGGTCCGCTATGCCCTGCGGCGCCTGGACACCCTGCTGCGCGGCCCGCCCGACAGGTGAGCGGGTGGGGGCTCGCCCTGGGGGACGGGCCGGATGTCCGCTGTCCACCACGGCGTCGTCCCGAGGGGCGCAGGCAGTGATTGCAGGGCATGCGGTGGGCCCGTTAAAGGGGGCCACCATGCCGCTCAGCCTGCTCGACACCTTCCGCGTCCTCGCCTCGTTCGACCCACCGCGAGGTGCCCTCAAGGGCGCGCCCTGGGAGGAGTACGTGGACTGGGCCATCGCCCAGGGCCTGGCGCCGCTGGCGGCCTACAACCTGGAGTACCGCCTGGGCGCCAGCGCCGCGCCCGAGTGGGCCCGCGACAGGCTGCTCTCCGTCTACCAGGGCTCCGTCAACGACAACGTGATGAAGCTCGTCAACTTCAAGCAGGTCGTCGACGAGCTGGAGGGGCGCAAGCTGGTCCTCATGGGCTCGGCCGCCTTCGCCGAGGCGCTCTATCCGCACATCGGCTTCCGCCCCGTGCTCGAGCTGCAGCTGCTCCTGCGCCGCATGGACGTGGATGGCTTCGCCGGCTTCCTCTCCAACCACGAGTTCAAGCCGGAGGCCGACGCCTCCCACAGCGGCGCCACCAAGGTCGTCACCGACGGCCGCACCGCCATCCACCTCTACTCCGACATCCTGGGTCCCCAGCGCCGCGAGCAGACCGCCGGCATCATCGAGCGCGCCAAGCCGATGAAGGTCTACGGCCCCTCCATGTACCGGGCCGACCTGGAGGATTCGGTCCTCCTGGTCTGCCTGGAGCACGCGCGTCAGGGGTACGACGTACCCTGGCTGTCCTTCATCGACCTCCGCGAGCTCGTCACGGGCGCCAAGTGGATGGGCGGTGTCTACTCGCGCCCGCTGGATGTGCCCGCGCTGCTCGCCCGGGCCGCCGACTGGCGACTGGAGCGCGCCCTGTACACGTCGCTGTCCATCATCGCCCGCCTCTTCCCGGAGGCCGCGGCCGACGCCACCGCCGCACTGCCGCCCCTGCGCCGGGCGACGCGCGAGCTGTTGGACCGCACGGTGGTGGGTCCAGTCAGCACCCCCGGGCGGACCTCGGCTCTCAGGGGCTTGGAAAGAGTGCGGCGCCTGCTCACCGGGCAGTGAGCCCGCCCGGTTGCTGAACTGCCCCAGGGACGGGCTTCCTTTCCGAGCGCGTCCCGGCGTATGAGTTCTGGTCAAGACACCTCCCCACTGGGACTCCTTCAATGCGTATTGCCATCATCGGAACGGGCTACGTCGGCCTGGTCGCGGGCACCTGCTTCGCGGACTCGGGCAACGACGTCACGTGCG
The DNA here is from genome assembly GCF_026626605.1 of Myxococcus sp. MISCRS1. NCBI lineage: Bacteria > Pseudomonadati > Myxococcota > Myxococcia > Myxococcales > Myxococcaceae > Myxococcus > Myxococcus sp. MISCRS1. The sequence continues at coordinate 3,913,601 of NZ_JAPNKB010000001.1, read as the reverse complement.
TGGACATCGACGAGCGGAAGATCCGGATGCTCCAGGCGGGCGAGGTGCCCATCTACGAGCCCGGGCTCGAGGAGCTCATCAAGAAGAACGTGCGCGAGAAGCGCCTGTTCTTCACGCGCGACCTGGCCGAGGCCGTCTCCAACGCGCACGTGGTGTTCATCGCGGTGGGCACGCCCGAGGGTGAGACGGGCGACGCCGACCTCCAGTACGTGCTGGCCGCCGCCGAGCAGATCGGCAAGGCGATGAAGCAGTACACGGTGGTGGTGGACAAGAGCACCGTGCCGGTGGGCACCGCGGACAAGGTGCGCGAGGCCATCCGCAAGGTGACGAGCGTGGAGTTCGACGTCGTCTCCAACCCGGAGTTCCTCAAGGAGGGCGCCGCGCTGGACGACTTCCTCAAGCCGGACCGCGTGGTCATCGGCGTGGACTCCGAGCGCGGCCGCAAGGTGATGGGCGAGCTGTACGCGCCCTTCGTGCGCACCGAGAACCCGGTGCTCTTCATGGACACGCGCTCGGCGGAGCTGACCAAGTACGCCGCCAACGCGATGCTCGCCACGCGCATCTCGTTCATGAACGACATCTCCGCGCTCTGCGAGAAGGTGGGCGCGGACGTGGACTTCGTGCGCAAGGGCCTGGGCTCGGACAAGCGCATCGGCTACCCGTTCCTGTTCCCGGGCGTGGGCTACGGCGGCTCGTGCTTCCCCAAGGACGTGAAGGCGCTGGGCGCCACCGCGCGCGAGTTCGGCCTGGAGCTGGACCTGCTGCGCGCCGTGGAGCGCACCAACGAGCGGCAGAAGAAGCTCTTGGTGAACAAGGCGGCCAAGCACTTCGGCGGCTCGCTGGAGGGCAAGAAGTTCGGCGTGTGGGGCCTGGCCTTCAAGCCGAAGACGGACGACATGCGCGAGGCGCCGTCCATCGAGGTCATCGAGGGCCTCATCGGCAAGGGCGCCTCGGTGGTTGCGCACGACCCGGTGGCCACGCACACGGCCAGGCGCGTCTTCGGTGACCGCATCCGCTACGCCAGCGTGCCCTACGAGGCGCTGGAGGGCGTGGACGCGCTCTTCGTCGTCACGGAGTGGAACGAGTTCCGTCACCCGGACTTCGAGCGCATGAAGTCGCTGATGAAGGCGCCGGTCATCTTCGACGGCCGCAACGTGTTCGACCCCGTGCGCATGCGCGAGCTGGGCTTCACGTACTACGGCATCGGCCGGCGGTGAGCCGGGGCGGTTCACTCGATGCGTTGACGGGGCTGCGCTTCTTCGCGGCCCTGCATGTCGTGCTGTTCCACTTCGCGCGTCCGGCCCTGGCGCCGGCGCCGGAGTGGCTGCAGAACCTGGTGGGCGCGGGCTTCTCGGCCGTGGGCGTGTTCTTCGTCCTGTCCGGCTTCGTGCTCGCCTGGAACTACCTGGACGCGGACGGGCGCATGGAGACGGGCACGCGCGCCTTCCTCGCGGCCCGCGTGGCCCGCGTCTATCCCGTGTATCTGCTGACCTTCCTGCTGTCCGCGCCGCCCACCATGCTCGCCTCGTTCGCGAGCAACGCGTGGCACGTGGCCTTGGTGAAGCTCGCGGTGGCGGCGGTGGCGACGCTGGCCCTGGTGCAGGCGTGGGTGCCGCTGCTCGCGCTGTACTGGAACCCGCCGGGCTGGTCCGTGGCGGTGGAGGCGTTCTTCTACGCGCTGTTCCCGAAGCTCGCGCGCGGGCTGTCGCGCCTGAAGCCGTCCTTGTTGCCCGTGGCGCTGGGCGCGACGTGGGTGCTGGGGCTCGTGCCGCCGGTGCTCTACCTCGCGCTGCGGCCCGATGGGCTGGACACGGTGGATGCGCACTCGTGGGGCGCGTGGCTGGCGGTGCTCAAGTTCGCGCCGCTCTCGCGCCTGCCGGAGTTCCTCTTCGGCGTGCTCCTGGGCTGGTGCTTCGTGCGCGAGCGGCAGGTGGGTGCGGCGAAGGGCTCGGGCGCGGTGCTGGCGGCGCTGGGCGCGGCGCTGCTGGTGGCGGCGGGCGCGGCGGGCGAGCGGATTCCGTACGTGCTGATGCACAACGCGCTGTTGGCGCCCGCCTCGGGCCTGCTCGTGTACGGGTTGGCGCGGGGTGGGGGCCTGTTGGGCAGGGTGCTGTCACGCCCGTGGGCGGTGCACCTGGGCTCGGCGAGCTACGCGCTGTACCTGCTCCAGTACCCCGCGGGCGAGGCGGCGATGAAGCTGGAGCGCGTGCTGTCGCCGTGGGTGGACCTCAACACGCCGTGGGGCTGGCTGGGCTCGGTGCTGCTGTTGGCGCTGCCCGCGTCCGTGCTGGTGCACCGGTACGTGGAGACGCCGATGCGCTCCCGGGTGCGCAAGGCGCTGCAGCCGTGGGTGGACGCGGAGGGGGCATCCACGCGCGCGCGGCCGGTGGCGCCGGGGGCCTGAGGGCTACCGCCTCCTCAGTCGATGCCGCCCTCGCGGGCGATGCCGCACTCGCGCTTGCCCTCGGCGGTTTCAATCTTCTTGCAGTCGCAGCCGGCGAGCTTCGTCTCGCAGACGGCCTCCTGCTCGGGGGTGGGCTCCACCCGGCTCTCCTCGCGCGAGGCGTTCTGGAGGCAGAGTTCCTTCTCCACCGAGTTGATGGAGCAGTCGCACAGCTTCTCGGACAGCTCGCGGCAGGGCCCCTTGCAGCCGGCGAGGCCGGACAGGGTGGCGCAGAGGAGGGCGGTGGCGAGCAGGAAGCGGCGCATGGGTGCGGGCGAAGATGCCAGAAGGTCTTCGGGATGCAAGCCCACTCGGGGGCCGGAGGGGTTTTCAACGCCGGACAGGGAGGGAGGGGCTCCGCGCCTGCCGGCCCTGTCAGCCGCCGAGCAGGACGTGCGGGCCGGAAAGCAGAGGGTTCCGGAGCCCATGCCATACTCGCAGGCCCTCTCGCATGGCCCCCTCGCAACGCAGCAGCTCCCGGTATACCCGGCTCGCCGAAGTGGCCCTGGCCATGCTCGTCGTCGTGTGTCCGCTGGCGCTCGGCGGCGCGGCGAAGTGGGTGCTCGTCCCGCTGGGCCTCCTCTCCGGCGCGGCGGCCCTGCTGGCGTGCATCGGCGCGCGGCGACACGGGCAGTCGCTGCGCTTCCCGCTCGTGGCCGCGCCCCTGGCCGCGGGCGCGGCGCTGTGCGCGGCGCAGCTCGTCCCCCTGCCGTCCGGCGTGCTGGGGCTGTTGAGCCCCGAGGCCGCGGCGCTGCGGGAGTTCGCGCTGGAGCCCCTGGGCCTCGGTGGCGCGCGGCCCGTGTCGCTGGACCCGCCGGCCACGTGGCGTGAGCTGTCGAAGCACCTGGCGTACCTGCTCGTCTTCCTCGCCACGGTCCAGGTGTCGCGCTCGAAGGACAGCCGTCGCAGGCTGCTCGCGGTGGTGACCTTCACGGGCGCGGCGGTGACGCTGGTGGGGCTGGGCCACGCGCTCATGGGCGTGACGTCGCTGTTCGGCCTGCGCTCCTGGGTGCACGCGCATCCGACGCTGGTGACGTTCTTCGGCAACCCCAACCACCTGGCGGGCTTCCTCGGACTGGGGGCGTCGGTGGGCGTGGGGCTGGCGCTCACGATGCGGCCTCCCATGAAGGCGCTGCCGTATGCGCTGGCGGCGGGCGCGTGTGGGCTGGGCGTGGTGCTGACGCTGTCACGGGGCGGCATCGTGTTCCTCGTCCTCGGTCAGGGACTGCTCGCGCTGTGGCTCGCGCGAAGGCGCCAGGAGGACCGGCGCGGCGTCACGTCCGCGCGGAGCTTCGTCCCGGTGCTGGGGCTCGTGGCGGTGCTGGCCGTGGGCGCGTACGCGGTGGCGGAGCCGCTCTGGGCCGAGGCCCGCTCGGCGGACAGCCTGGAGAAGCTGGGCCAGTCCAAGGTGTCGCTGTGGCCGATGATGGCGAGGGCAGCCGCGTCCTTCCCGGCGCTGGGCATGGGGCGCGGCGCGTTCGAGGCGGCCTTCCCGCGCTACCAGTCCGAGCTCAACCCGAACACGCTCACGCATCCGGAGAACGCCGTGCTCCAACTGGCGGCGGAGCTGGGCCTGCCCGGGTTGCTGCTGCTGGTCCTGGCCGTCTGGGGCTTCGCGCGGCTGGCGCGACGTGAAGGGCTGGACGCGCTGGAGGTGTCCGCGCTCGCGGGCGTGGCGGCGCTGGCCCTGCACAACCTCTTCGACTTCAGCCTGGAGCTGCCGGCCTGCGCGGTGGCGGCGCTGGTGGTGCTCGGCACGGTGGCGCGCCCTCGCGAGCGCGACACCGCGGACGTGTGGGCGCTGCCTTCGTCCCTCGTCTCGCTGGGCGCCAGTGGTGCGCTGATGGCGGTGGCGTTGGTGGCCTTGCTGCCCGGTGCCTCGCGACTCTCGGACGCGGAGACCGAGCTGGCGGAGCAGGTCCGCGCGCGGGCGCCGGTGGAGACGGTGCATGCGCGGGGGCTCGCGCTCATCGACCGGCACCCGGCCGACTACCTGCTGTATCGACTGGTGGCCTCCGCGCACGCGGCGCGAGGGGTCGAGGGCGCGAGCCAGACGCTGGCCTTCGTGAATCGCGCGCTGTACCTGGCGCCGCTGGACGCGGTGTCACATCGGGTCGCGGCGCATGCGCTGCTGGCGATGGGGCACCGCTCGCAGGCCTTCCTGGAGTACCGGCTGGCGTACGAGGCGGGCGAGAAGGGCGCGCTCGTGGGCGACGCGGTCCGCCGGGCTCGCACGGTGGAGGACCTGGTGGCGATGACGCCGGACTCGCCCGACATCGCCGGGGCGCTGCTGGACGCGCTGTCCTGGCATCTGAATCGTTCGGACCTCGCGCTGGCCTATGGTGCCTGGGCGCGAGAGCACTTCGAGGGCCGCCCGGGTGTCACGGCCCTGTGGGCCCGGGAGGCGCGGCTGCGGCTGACGCGCAAGGAGCTGCCCGAGGCGGAGGCGGCCTGCGTGCAGGTCGAGCGTCGAGCGCCGGGTGAGCGTGACACCGCGCTCCTGCGCGCCGAGGTGCTCCGGGGGCGAGGGGAGAGCGACGCCGCGCTGAGGGACATCGAGGCCCTGCGCTCACGTCATCCCGAGGACCTGGAGCTGGCCCTCATGCTGGCCTCCTGGCAGATGGACGCGGGCCTGACGCGGCGGGCGCGCCAGACGCTCCAGGAGGTGGGCGGCCTCGTCACGGACTACCGTCAGCGGGCGCGCCTCTTGTCGATGGAGGCGGACGGGCTTGAGCGCGAGGGGCTCCTGTCGCGCGCGGTGGACCGGCGGCAGACGGTGGCCCGGCTCCTGCCGAGCGCGGAGGCCCACTTCGCGGTGGCGCGGCTGCAGGAGTCACTCAAGCGCTACGATGCGGCGGCTCGCTCGGTGAGCGAGGGACTGGCGCTGTTGCCGCCCGATGCCCGCGAGGCCGCGCGGGCCTGGATGACGCGGCTGGAGTCCGCCGAGCGTGCTCGCGTGGACTCGCGTCGCAAGGAGCTCTTGAGCGACCCGCGCGCGCAGGAGCTGGAGCACCTGCTGGGAGACTCCCGCGAGCCGCTCGTGGAACCCTGACCCTCCTCACGCCGGAATCGGCGCGTCCTGCTCCATCAGGATGGGAGGGATGACGGTGACGGCCGAGGCCGAGGGTTGAAGCCGCTCGTGGATGAACGAGGCGACGAGCGGCCACTCCAGCGTGGCGAAGTCCTGGAAGCGCATCTCCAGGGCCTCCTCGTGCGAGCCCGCGCGGAAGAGCAGGTGCTCGGTGAGGCTCAACGTCTCATCCACCGCCACGGGCAGGCCGTACAGCTCGCCAAAGGGCGGCTCCGCGCCAACCTCGCAGTCCGGGAAGTGGTCGGAGAACTCCCGCTCGGTGGCGAGCCGGGCGGTGCGCACGCCGAGCAGCTCCCGCACGCGCTCCAGGTCGACGGTGCCCGCGGCGGGGACGACGAAAATCCAGGGCTGACGGTCCGCCATCACGATGACGGACTTGGCCACGCGCCAGCCGGAGACATGGAGCGCCTCGGCCAGCTCCTGGGCGGTGACCGCCCGGGGGTGCCAGTAGCGCTCGTAGAGGACTCGGTTGCGACGCAGATAGTATTGGATGGAAGCCGGAATCACGGGACGCCACCTCCTTGAACGAAAGGTGTGTCACCGCGACGGTTGGGGCCACGGCACTCCTCGCCCCTCGGGACGGAGCCCCCGGGACGAGGGCTCGGCGTCCTGTCACTGGAGCAGGCGGGCGGGCGTCACTGCTGGAAGTCGTAGACGCTGCCGAGCTTGAGGATTCGCGTCAGCTCGTCCAGCGCGGTCATCGTCTCGCGCGCGAGTGACGGGTCCTGCAGGTCCTTGGGGCGCAGCACGTCGCGGTAGTGGCGGCGCACCCAGGCGGCCAGGGACTCGTGCAGGGCGGGCGTGTAGAAGACGTCCGCGTGGATGGCGCGGCGCTCGGTGTCCGTCAGCCACACGCGCTGGCGCAGGCAGGCGGGCCCGCCGCCGTTGTTCATGGACTGGCGCACGTCCAGGTAGTGCACCGCCTTCACCGGCGTGTCCTCGGCCACCACGCGCTCCAGGAAGCCGCGGGCCGCGGGCGTCTCGCGGCTCTCGATGGGCGCGACGATGGCCATCGTCCCGTCCGGCAGCGTCAGCACCTGCGAGTTGAAGGGGTACGCCTTCACCGCGTCCTTGGGCGGCAGCTCCGCGCTGCTGGCCACCACCGCGCGGAAGTCGGGGCCCAGCTTCTCGCGCAGCACCTGGAGCAGCCCCGGATGGTCGACGAAGGCCAGCTCATGCAGCATGAGGAAGCGCTCGTTGCCCACCGCGAGCACGTCCGTGTGGAAGGCCCCCGCGTCGATGCCCTCCGGGTGCTGCTGGGGGAAGAGCACCGTGCGCGCGTCCAACTGGTGCAGCCTCGCGAGCGCCTGGCTCGCCTCCAGCGTCTGTCGCGCGGGGAAGCGCTTGGGGCCCGCCACGTCCTGCCACGCGCTGCGGCCCCAGGCGAGCAGGTGCACGCCCGCGTGCCCCGGGGTGGCCAGGCGTGTGTGGTTGGCCGCGCCCTCGTCCGCGAAGTGGCTGCCGGGCGGCAGGGGCGCGTGCACCGCGAAGTGCTTCTCGTCGGCGAAGATGGCGCGCAGCACCGCGTGCGTGGTGTCCGCCTCCAGCGCCCGGTGGAACATCTGCGACAGGTTGGCGGGCGTCAGGTGCACCCGGCCGTCCGCCGTGTCGGAGCTGGGCGCCACGGTGGCCGCGTTGGCGGTCCACATGGAGGACGCGCTGGACGTCAGCCGCAGCAGGTGCTCGGCCTCGCGCGCGGCGCGGGTGATGACCTCCTCGTCGGTGCCGGTGAAGCCCAGGGTCCTCAGGGCGCGCAGCGAGGGGCGCGGCTGGGGCGGCAGCACCGCCTGGCCGACCCCCAGGCCGGAGACGAAGCGCATCTTCTCCAGGCCCTGGAGCGCGGCCTCCCGGGGGTGGCTCGATTCGCCGACGTGACTCTGTGACGCCAGGTTGCCGGGCGACAGACCCGCGTAGTTGTGGGTAGGACCGACGAGCCCGTCGAAGTTGTATTCGCGCATGGGATATGGAGCGACGTGTGGAGCGTCCACCCTTAGCAAAGCGCCTGAAACGTTTCCTCCGGTACCTGCTCATCCGGACGGTCCTGTTGTGCCTTCAACCCCTCCCCCTGGGGTGGGCCCGGGCCCTGGGCTCCCGCCTGGGCGGGTGGGCCTACGCCATCGCGGGCGGTGAGCGCCGCAAGGCCCTGAAGTCCCTGGCCACCGCGTTTCCGGAGAAGTCCGACGCACAGCGGCAGGCGCTGGCCCGCGCGTCCTTCCGTCACCTGGGCGCCGCGGCGCTGGAGGTGGCCTGCACGGGCGCGCTGGACCGGGGGCTGGAGTCGCTGGTGGCATGGCCGGAGGCGGACCGGGCGGTGCTGGACGCGGCCCTGGCGAAGGGCAAGGGCGTGGTCTTCATCTCCGGGCACGTGGGCAACTGGGAGCTGTTGGCCCGGCGGGTGGCGCGCGCGGGCTACCCCAGCCAGAGCATCGCGAAGGAGACCACGGACCCGCGCCTGACGAAGCTGGTGGAGCGCTTCCGGGAGCGGGGTGGGGTGCGCAGCATCTGGCGGGGCCAGGACGGCGCGGCGCGGGCCATGCTGCGCGCGCTCCGGGCCGGTGAAATCCTGGGGCTGCTCATCGACCAGGACACCAAGGTGCAGTCGCTCTTCGTGCCCTTCTTCGGGCAGCTGGCGGCCACGCCCCGCGCGGCGGCGGACCTGGCCGTGCGCACGGGCGCGGCGGTGGTGACGGGCTTCTGTCACCGCGTGGAGGGCGGCGGCTACCGGCTGGTCATGGAGGACGTGCCCCTGCCCGAGGACGAGGACCGCGAGGCCGCGGCGCTGGCGCTCACCGCCGCCCTGTCGGCGCGAATCGAGGCGGCCATCCGGCGCACCCCCGAGCAGTGGGTGTGGATGCATCAGCGCTGGAAGACGCGGCCCCCCGTCGAGGCCTCCCCCCAGGCCCTGCTCGCCGGGGCGGCGCCGGCCACCGCCCGGTGATAGAAGGCACCCTCGTGTCGCGCTCCGAGCCCGTCTGCCTCCTCGCCCTCTGCCTGCTCGTCGCGGCGTGCTCCCCGCGTCGCCCGGCGGAGGGGGCGTCCCAGCAGCCCCCGCCGCAGGTGGTGCTCCGCGGCGCGCGCCTGGTGTCCTACGAGGGCGAGCGCCTGACGCTGTCGGGCAAGGCCGAGTCGCTGACGTACCAGCGCTCCGGCGGCGACGTGCAGGCCACGAACGCGACCTTGCGCATCCCCCCGGGCACCCCCGAGCAGGGCATGTCGGTGGGCACCGAGAAGGGCCTGGACATCAGCGCCCCGAATATGGAGGGAAGCCTCGCGTCCAAGCAGCTGGTGGCGTCCGGCGGCGTGGTGGTGCGCACGGGCGAGGGCATGGTGGTGGAGACGCCGCGGTTGACCTACGACGCGGTGGAGAAGGGCGCCCGGGGCAACGAGGGCGTGAAGGTACGAGGGCCGGCGTACCGGTTGCGGGCGGACCGCTTCGAGCTGTCCTTCCCGGATGAGACGTTCACCTTCGAAGGCTCGGTGGAGACCGTGCTGGGAGAATCAGGGCGTGATTGAGTTCCTCGTGATGGCCTTCTTCGTGGCGCAGCCGGTGCCCGCCGTCGCCGCCACGCCCACGGATGGGGGCACGCCTGCCGCCGCCGCCGCGGGCAGCCCGGGCCAGGGGCCCCTGGGGCCGGTGGACCTGAAGGAGCCGGTGCAGATCAACGCCGACCTCATCGAGGGCGGCAAGTCGCAGGCCACGCTCACCGGCAACGTGAAGGTGAAGCACCGCACCCTGGACCTGAAGTGCGACCGGATGACCGCCTACTTCGCGCCGCCCCGCGTGGTGACGCGCGTGGTGTGCACCGGCGGCGTGCACGCGGTGGACGGCGACCGCATGGCCCGCGGCGAGCGCGCCGAGTACGACGTCGCCTCGGGCGTGCTCGTCGTCACCGGCACCCCGGAGGCGCGCCAGGGGACCACGTACATGCGAGGGACGAAGGTCCGCCTCACGCTGGGCAGCGAGAAGCTCGAGGTGGAGAACGCCGTCATCATCTTCGAGTCGCCGCCGTCGGCCCCCTCGTCCCCCAAGCGCAAGGCCGCGCCCGCGCCCGCTCGCACGGCCCCCGTGGCCCCGGAGGCGGCGCCGCGATGAGCGACGCGAAGCTGTACGCGGAGGGGCTCAAGAAGGCCTATCGCGGGCGCCAGGTGGTCAACGGCGTGTCCTTCACCGTGTCCCCGGGCGAGGTGGTGGGCCTGCTGGGCCCCAACGGCGCCGGCAAGACGACCAGCTTCAACATGGTGGTGGGCCTGGTGACGCCCGACGCGGGCCGCGTGCGCGTGGGCGACGAGGACCTCACGCACCTGCCCATGCACCGCCGCGCGCGCCGGGGCGTGGGCTACCTGCCCCAGGAAGCCTCCGTGTTCCGCAAGCTCACCGTGCGCGACAACTTCCTGTCCGTGCTGGAGCTGCAGAAGGGCCTGGACAAGAAGGCCCGCGAGGCCCGCGCCAGCGCCATCCTGGAGGAGTTCGGCCTCTCCCACGTCGCGGAGTCCCTGGGCGGCACCCTCTCCGGCGGTGAGCGCCGCCGCGCCGAGATTGCCCGGAGCCTGTTGCCCCAGCCGCGCTTCATCCTCTTCGACGAGCCCTTCGCCGGCGTGGACCCCATCAACGTGGGCGACCTCCAGCGGCAGATCTTCCTGCTGCGCGAGCGGGGCCTGGGCGTCCTCATCACCGACCACAACGTCCAGGACACCCTGGGCATCTGTGACCGGGCCTACATCATCACACAAGGGCAGATCCTCGAGGAGGGCACCCCCGCGGAGATCGCCGCCTCGCCCCGCGCGCGCGCCGTCTACCTGGGGGAGCGGTTCCGCCTCCAGCAGCCGCTTTGAGGGACGACTGGCAAGCGGCCAACCGAGTGCATAGACTCCGGTTGGCCTCGCTTTTGCGTCGACAGGTCAACAAGGCCCAGTCACGCTCAGTGCGTGCAAGCTCTTGGTTTCCTTGTGGAATTTTGAATATGCAAGCAAGGGACCACGATTCGGGCACTAGACGCCGTCAGGGGGCCTTGTTACGTTGGCACGGTCTTTGATTGGTCCCGTGTCGTGTAGGGGCTGAATCACTCGGGGAGACCCTGTCTCATGGCGATGGAACTCAAACAAAGCCTGAAGCTTGCGCAGCAGCTGGTGATGACGCCGCAGCTGCAGCAGGCCATCAAGCTGCTTCAGCTCTCCCGGATGGAGCTGCTGGAGCAGGTCCGCGAGGAGATGGATCAGAATCCACTCCTGGAGCAGCCGGACGAGCAGGCACCGGGCGACGTGGGGGACAAGGAGCCCGGAGAGGCGTCGCTGGAGGCGGACAACGTCGAGATTCCGCGCGACGTGGAGCTGCCGTCGGCCTCCGGGGACAACGCCCCGGAGTTCAAGGCGGACGGGGACGGGCCCCCGGAGATCGACTGGGAGCAGTACCTCAACAGCTACCAGTTCAACGAGCCCACCACGGCGTCCAACAAGGGCAACGTGGCCACGGACGACCTGCCGTCGTTCGAGGCGAACCTGGTCAAGAAGGAGGACCTGGTCGACCACATCCAGGAGCAGCTGGGCACGCTGCGCCTGAACGACGCCGAGCGCCGCATCGCGATGCTCATCCTGGGCAACCTGGATGACGACGGCTACCTCAAGCTGCCGGACATCGAGGGAGACCCGCTCATCCGCCTGGCCAACGAGGCGGACGTGCCGATGCACATCGCCGAGCGCACCCTGCGTCGCATCCAGATGCTGGAGCCGCGCGGCTGCGGCGCGCGCGACCTGCAGGAGTGCCTGCTCATCCAGCTGCAGGGGATGAAGGAGCCGCAGGCGCCGCTGTTGGGCCTCATCATCAAGCGGCACATGAAGTACCTGGAGAGCAAGAACCTGCCCGCCATCGCCAAGGACCTGAAGGTCACCTTGGAAGAGGTGGTGGAGGCGGTGAAGCTGCTCCCCAAGCTGGACCCGAAGCCGGGCCGCAACTTCAGCGGGGACGACGCGCAGTACATCACCCCCGACGTCTTCGTCTACAAGATGGGGGACGAGTACACGGTGGTGCTCAACGACGACGGCCTGTCGAAGCTGCGCATCTCCGGCACCTACCGGAACGCGCTGAAGACGGGCGCGGTGGGCCCCGGCCAGACGAAGGACTTCATCCAGGACAAGCTGCGCAGCGCGGTGTGGCTCATCCGCTCCATCCACCAGCGGCAGCGGACCATCTACAAGGTCACCGAGAGCATCGTGAAGTTCCAGCGCGACTTCCTGGACAAGGGCATCGCGCACCTCAAGCCCCTCATCCTGCGCGACGTGGCCGAGGACATCGGCATGCACGAGTCCACGGTGAGCCGCGTGACGACGAGCAAGTACGTGCACACGCCGCAGGGCATCTTCGAGCTGAAGTACTTCTTCAACTCGTCCATCGCCCGCGTGTCCGGCGAGGACACCGCCAGCGAGGCGGTGAAGCACCACATCAAGCAGCTCGTCGCGCAGGAGGACGCGCGCAACCCGTACTCGGACCAGAAGATCGTCGAGCTCTTGCGCTCGCAGGGCACCGAGATTGCCCGCCGCACGGTGGCCAAGTACCGCGAGGTGCTGGGCATCCTCCCGAGCAGCAAGCGCAAGCGGTACTACTGAGCCCGCGACAAGTGGCTCTTGGCGCGTGGGGACGCGCCGACGGACAGTGGGCACCTCATGAGCGCCCCTGTCCCGCTGCTTCCCTCGGACGAGGGGCTCCCCTGGAGGGAGCCCCTGCCGCTGGTCGTTCCCCCCGTCTTCCTCGAAGGCCGCGCGGTGCGCCTGGAGCCCTTGTCGCTCGAGCACGCCCCGGCCCTCGCCGCGCTGTGCGAGGACGAGCTCTTCACGTACTTCACCGTGGTGCCGCGCACGCTCGCGGACGTGGAGCGCTTCATCGCGGACCGCCTGCGCGGCGCGGAGAAGGGCACCGAGCGCCCCTTCGTCATCCTCGAGAAGGCGACGGGCACGCCGGTGGGCTCCACCAGCTACCTGGACATCCAGCGCGACAGCCGCACGCTGGAGATCGGCTGGACGTGGCTGGGGCGCAGGGTGTGGCGCACGCGCGTCAACACCGAGTGCAAGTTCCTGCTGCTCCAGCTCGCCTTCGAGTCGCTGGGCGTCATGCGCGTGCAGCTCAAGACGGACCAGCGCAACACGCGCTCGCGCGCCGCGATTGAGCGGCTGGGCGCGAAGTTCGAGGGAATCCTCCGCCACCACGTCCTGGTGCGGGGTGGGGTGGTGCGCGACAGCGCCTACTACTCCGTCATCGACACCGAGTGGCCGGAGGTGAAGGCCCGGCTCTCGGGGATGCTCCAGAAGGAGGGCTAGCGAGCAGGCGGGCCTCGGTCCGGGGTGGGAAAGGCAACGGCGTCATGCCGTTGGTGCTCCCGTCGGGCGGGCGCGGGCGGTATAGGTGCGGCCCGTATGCACTCTTCCTCTCGTTTCCGTGGTGGCGTGGTGTCGGGTGTCCTGGCCGCGCTCGGGCTCCTCGCGGCCGGCTGTGGCTCCTCGCTGAAGGAGCAGGACGTGGACCTGGCGGGGCTGTCCGGCCGCACGCTCCTGTACACGCACGCGGATGTGGACCTGTTCGAGCTGGAGCAGGCCGCGGGCTCGCACCGCGTCACCGTCACCTTCTCCCAGGCGGGCGGCGACGTCTGCACGCGGTTGAACGAGGGCGTCACGGCGACGTTCAACGGCGAGCCGATGCAGGTGGAGCGGGGCGGGGTGGATGGCACCGCGGGCCGCGACCTGTGCCTGCCCACGCGCGCCTTCTTCGACTACGCCCCGGATGAGTGGGCCGCGCTGCCGCCCACCGATGCGCGCGTCGTCTTCCAGGACGGCTCCGGCACCACCATCACCGTCGTCATGAAGGAGGCCCAGGCCAAGCGCTCCTTCGACGGCGTGTCCGACGTGCAGCGGCTGCTCCGGGGCCAGTCCTATTCGTACCAGTGGATGCCGTCGACCGAGAAGCTCGAGTCCGCCGGCGCCACGCTGCTGGCGGAGGGCAGCGCCGTCACCGCGACGCTCACCACCACGCGCGACGGGGGCCGCATCACCTTCACCGTGCCGCCCAACCTGGGCGCCGCCACGCACCTGCTCACCGTCAGGGGCCAGGTCCAGGGCGAGGTGCTGGAGTGCACGGGCGTGACGAGCTGCTCGGGCACCTATTTCCACTCCGAGGAGCAGGTCGTCTCGGTGCAGTAGCCCTCCGCTCGCATCCCTCCGGGGCGGGCGGGCACGTGAGCCCGCTTCGCCCGGTTGTCGTGGCCGGCCTCGGACGCCACCGTGCAGGGACCCTCTTTCCCCTGAACGGACCGCAGCCATGGCCCAGAAGAACCCCGACCCGCGTGAGGCGGGCCCCAAGCCTCCCTTCCCCGAGCAGACTCAAGCCCCTCCGGGCAAGGAGGGGCGGATGTCGCCGGAGCCGGACTACGGCGAGCAGTCCTACAAGGGACTGGGGCGGCTGAAGGACCGCGTGGCGCTCGTCACCGGTGGCGACAGCGGCATTGGCAGGGCCGTGTGCCTGGCCTTCGCGCGCGAGGGCGCCGACGTGGCCGTCTCCTACTTGAGCGAGGGGGACGACGCCCGACAGGTGCAACGCGTGGTGGAGGACGCGGGGCGCTCGGCGCTGCTGTTGCCCGGGGACCTGGCGGTGGAGGCGAAGTGCCGCGAGCTCGTGGAGGCGACGGTGAAGCGCTTCGGTCGCATCGACGTGCTCGTCAACAACGCGGCCTTCCAGGGCAAGGCGGTGGAGAGGTTCGAGGAGCTGGACGCCGAGCGCGTGGAGCGCACGTTCCGCGTCAACATCCTCGCGATGTTCCACCTGGTGCGCTACGCGCTGCCGCACATGAAGGCCGGCGGCACCATCATCAACACCGCCTCCATCCAGGCGTATCAACCCACGCCGCCGCTGCTCGACTACGCCACCACGAAGGGCGCCATCGTCACCTTCACCAAGGGCCTGGCGCAGCAGCTCATCGAGCGCGGCATCCGCGTCAACGCCGTGGCGCCCGGCCCCGTGTGGACGCCGCTGATTCCGCAGTCCTTCGATGGCAAGCAGGTGTCGACGTTCGGCGAGGACTCGCCCATGGGCCGCCCCGCGCAGCCGGCGGAGCTGGCGCCGTCCTACGTGTTCCTCGCCTCGGATGAATCGCGCTTCGTGAACGCGGAGGTGTTGGGTGTCACCGGAGGAAGGCTGCTCGCCTGAGCCCGTGTCCCGAGCTACCCGGTGCGCCGTTGTCCGTGCGGCGGCGCACCGCCTGATTCCGAGGGGTTGAAGAGTCTGGTGCCCCGCAGGTCCGAGCACCAGTCACGGCGTGTTGTCAGGCCCCGGACGGCAGGTGCGCTTGGGAAGAGTCAACCTGGGGGGACGGGTTGCTTTCCCGGGGGCAGAACGTTTCTGATCTGTCACGCAGCTCCCCTCACCCTAGGAGGCAGCCACGCATGCAGTTCAACATCACCTTCCGTCAGTTCGGGGCGTCGGATTCCCTCAAGGAGTACGCACGCGAGAAGGTCGAGCGGGTGAACAAGCTGTTGGATAGAGCAGGAGAGGCACACGTCGTCCTGTGGTTGGAAGCCAACCACATCCACCACGCGGACATCACCGTCCACTCAGGCGCCTGGGTGCTCCGCGGGCGCGACAAGAGCAGTGACATGTACGCGTCCATCGACCTGGCGATGGACAAGATCGAACGACAGCTGCGCCGCTACCGCGACAAGCTCAAGACGCATCACGGAAAGGAGCGCGTCCACCACCGTCAGGACCTGGTGAACCACCTGAAGGTGCGTCACGCCGTCTTCGAGGTGCCGGACGCGGAGGAGCTGGCGGACATCGCCGAGCAGTCCACGGTGGACACGCCCGCGCCGAAGCTCGCCGCCGCCCCGCCCGCGACCCCCGTGGCCGCCACGACGCGCGTGGTGAGCTCCACCCAGCTCACCGTCAAGCCGCTGTCGGTGGACGAGGCGGTGATGCAGATGAACCTGATGAACAACGACTTCTACGTGTTCCACAACGTGGAGTCGGACGCGCTGGGCATCGTCTACCGGCGCAAGGATGGCCAGTACGGCCTCATCGAGCCCCACGAGCCGCCCGCGCTGGCCGCGGCCGCCGGCACCTGAGGCGAGGGCCTGAAGGAAGCGTCGCGCTCCGCCACCCCCCTCGAGGAGGCGGAGCGCGGACGCTCCCATCCAGTCGATGACGGGAGCGTCGTCGGTCCTTCACGGATGCTGCTTCCCACGAGGCTCGCGGTCGGCCACGGCCTTGTCGGTGTCCCCCCAACCGCCCGGGTAGGGCGGCTGGCGCATCCATCCCCAAGAACGCCTGGGCCCACCGCGCATATCGCGGGGGGCTTCCGGTAAAAACGACGCGCCCCATCTCTCCCCCGGGAGATGGAGCGCGCCTCGGCCCTGGCTGGGAGGGGCCGTCAGTAGCCCTTCTTGCAACTGGACATCCCCTGCGCGTTGCGCAGGTCGGTGAACACGCCGGTGGAGACGGCCACGGGCGTGGTGACGGCGGGGGCCCGGACGTTGACGAGCGCCAGCGTCATCAGCGCGGCCCGCTCACCCAGCGGGCGCGAGTGGATGGCGGAGGGGAAGGCCACGACGATGTCCGTCTCGCGCGCTCCCCCGCACTCGCGCATGCCCGAGAGCGCCTCCGCCTCCCGTTTCAGGAGGTAGACGCAGCTGCCCACCCGGCCATGCAGCCACGTGCCGTCCTCGGTGAGGTCCACCGGCTGGCCGCCGAAGGTGCCCCAGACGCGGGTGTCGTCCCCCTCGGCCAGTTCCAGCCGCGTGCCCTGCTGGGCCACCGAGCCCGTGAGCAACTGGTAGTCCCACTGGAGCGCCACGGGGTGGCGGCGGTAGCGCCCGTGCATGCTGTTGTCGGAGATGCTCAGCGTGGAGGTGGGGCCGGTGATGGCGTCTCCCCGCAGGAGCAGGGACTCCTCGGCGGCGTCTCCCAGCGCGGAGCCCTGGACACCGGTCGTGGCGCAGCCGGTGGCCAGCAGCGAGAGGACAAGGCTCGAGCACAGCGTTCGCTTCATGGCGGTCGCTCCCCTTTTCGTTTGCTGTCGTGGTTCACTGAAGGAAACGGACGCTGGGGGAGGGCATATCGTCCCCTGGGGGACGGCGGGGCGGGGAGACATGGGGGCGGCCCGTGGTCCCGGTCCCTGACGCGCAGTGAGCGGGGGTGGCGCCGGGACGACAGGCGACCCTTGCGCGAATCGAGGGTGAGGAGTAATTGCCGCCATCTCAGGAGCGCCAGCGCGGGAGCGTCAGTGAGAATCGCCGAGTTCCTCAGCCCCCAAGCCGTCATCGCGGACATGCAGTCGCGGACGAAGCAGGAGGTGTTGCGCGAGCTGAGCGCCACGTTGGCCCGGGCCCACCCCCCGCTCCTGGAGGAGCGGCTGGTGGAGGTGCTGCGCGAGCGCGAGAAGCTGGGCAGCACCGGCATCGGCGAGGGGGTGGCCATCCCCCACGGCAAGCTGCCGGGCATGACGCAGCTGCAGGCGGCCTTCGGCGTGTCCCGCGCGGGCGTGGACTTCGAGGCCATCGACGGCAAGCCCACCCACCTGTTCTTCGCCCTGGTGGCCCCGGAGAACAGCGCCGGCGTGCACCTGAAGGCCCTGGCCCGCATCTCCCGGCTCTTCAAGAACCCCCGCTTCCGGGCCGCCATCCTCGAGGCGCCCACGACCGCGGAAATCCACGCGCTCATCATCCAGGAAGACGCCCGGCCCTGAGCGCCGGGCCGGGGGGACACCATGGACGTGGTGCTGCGGCCCATCAACGACGCGTTCTTCCATGAGCAGGTGCTCCCGTTCCTCACGCGCGCCATGGGCGACGCCAGCGGGGCCCTGGAGTCGCTGATGGAGCAGCTGGGGGACGGCCAGTCGCGCATGCTGTGCGAGCGCATGCTGGCGACGTCGGTGCCCGGCGGCCTGGGCTCGGTGGACGCGGACCCCTGGGCGGACCTGGTGGACCGGCTCGCCTTCCAGCCGTGGAGGACGGGGCCCATGGGCTGGGAGGTGGACCCTCGCCACGCGGGGTACGCGGACGCCTGGGACGAGGCGCTGCACCTGGCGCTGATGCTGGAGGAGGCCCACTACCCCTACTGGGACAACCGCACGTCCCGCGAGGTGCGCGACGGCTTCCGTCTGCGTCCGCTGGCGGACGTGGGGCTGGCCTCGCTGCTGGCGGGGCAGTGGGACCCCTTCCCGGAGTTCCCCCCGGACCGCGTCTTCGTCACCCAGGGCCGGGGCGAGTACTTCCCCAACGAGCGCTTCGCCTTCGCGGACTGGGCCTGGCGCCCGGCGCGCGCGGTGGCGCACTGGCAGGTGAACCTGCCGCGCAAGCTGGAGCGGCTGCTCACGCGCGAGCAGGAGCGCATGAAGCTGCCGTCGTTGCCGGAGCGTGACGAGGTGCTCGCCTACTGGCTGGGCAAGCAGGCCCAACCGCCGCCGCTGACGGTGGCCTTCTCCGGGCTGGGGCCGCGCGCGGCGAACTGGATTCGCGAGCTGGGCGCGCTCACCGGCCACATCCGTCAGGCGGCGCTGGCGAAGCAGGGCCTCGCGGCGCTCGTCACCAAGGGCACCTCCGTCCGCATCTAGGCCTTGGGCGTGGCGGCGGCGGTGCTCCCGGGGCTCTCCAACAGGAGCGTGACGGGCCCGTCGTTGACGAGCGCCACCTTCATGTCCGCGGCGAAGATGCCGGTGCCCACGGACAGGCCGCGCTGACGCAGGCCCTCACAGGCCTTCTCGTACAGGGCCTTGGCCACGGTGGGCTCCATGGCGTCGATGAAGCTGGGGCGCCGGCCCTTGCGCGCGTCGCCGTAGAGCGTGAACTGGCTGACGACGATGAGCTGCCGCGAGGTGTCCTCCAGCGACAGGTTCATCTTGCCGCCCGCGTCCTCGAAGATGCGCAGCGTGGCGAGCTTCTCCACCATCCAGGCCACGTCCGCCTCGGTGTCGCCCTTGCCCACGCCCAGGAGCACCAGCAGCCCCGGGCCGATGTCGCTCACCTTCTGCCCGTCCACCGTCACCGACGCTTCCAGCACTCGCTGCACCACCGCACGCATCGAACTTTCCTCCCAGGGCCGATTGTCCACCGACGACTGTCAGGGGCGCGTGGCATCTTGCGCCCTTGGATTATGAAAAGAAGTCCACATGCCAGGGCGGCCAAATTGTTCTTGGCGGTAGAGCGAGCGCCCAGCCGTGGACTCCCGCACCCCCTCTCCCTTGCCGTGGTTTCACGCGATTCACCATAATGGCCGCCGACTTCCCCGGAGCGTGCGTGCAGGTTCTTCGAGCCAGACACCTCTTGGCCGCGACGGCCATCGTTTCCCTGCTGCTTCCCCCCGGTGCCCTGGCGGCGCCGCCCTCCGCCGAGAAGCGCGCGGACCGCGAGGCGTTGCGCGCGGCGCTGCTCGAGGTGCTCCAGCGTGCCCCGCTCAAGGTGAGCCGGGTGGGCGTGCACATGCAGAGCCTGGATGACGGCGCGGTGGTGTTCACCCACAACGCGGACGAGCTGCTCAACCCCGCGTCCAACGTGAAGCTCGTCACGTCCGCGGCGGCGCTGGCGACGCTCGGGCCGGAGTTCCGCTACGAGACGGAGTTCCTCGTGGACCCGGAGCTGGGCGCGGACGGCAAGGTGAAGACGCTCTACGTGCGCGGCAAGGGCGACCCGTCCGTCACCACCGAGCGGCTGTGGGGCATGGTGTCGGAGCTGTGGCACGTGGGCGTGCGCGAGGTGGGCGAAATCGTCGTGGACGACTCGTGGTTCGACGCCGAGCGCACGCCGCCCGGGTATGACCAGGAGGACTCGGACCGGGCGTACATGGCGCCCACGGGCGCGCTGAGCCTCAACTGGAACGCGGCGGCCATCTACCTGCGGCCCGGCGCGAGCGCAGGCGCCAAGGGCGTGGTGGAGATGGAGCCGCCCAGCGACTACTTCATCGTCGACAACCAGCTCTCCACGGGAGCGCGCCGGGCGCGGCGGGTGTCGGTGACGTCGGACCCGGTGGGGCCGCAGCAGAAGATTGTCGTGCGCGGGCAGGTGCCGCCCGAGCGCGGCGGCGCGGTGAGTGTCTGGAAGAAGATCGACAACCCGCCCATGTACTTCGGCCAGACGCTCAAGCAGCTCCTGAACACGCGGGGCGTCAAGGCGAAGGGGAGGGTGCGCGCGGGGGCGACGCCGTCGCGTGCCCGGGCGGTGTACGTGGCGCAGTCGGACACGTTCGACGTGCTGCTCAAGCGGCTCAACAAGCTCTCCAGCAACTTCGTCGCCGAGCAGCTGCTCAAGACGATGGGCGCCGAGGGGCGGGGCCAGCCGGGCACCTTCACCAAGGGCGTGGAGGTGGTGGAGCAGTTCCTCGAGCGCGACGTGGGCATCCAGCGCGGCACGTACGTGATGAAGAACGGCAGCGGGTTGAACGACGCGAACCGCTTCTCGGCCACGCAGCTCAACAAGCTGTTGCGCTACATGTATGAGCGCTTCCCGTTCGCGCCGGAGTACCTGTCCTCGGTGCCCATCGCGGGCAAGGACGGCACGCTCAAGTACCGCTTCGAGGGCAGCGACGCGGTGGGCCGGCTGCGCGCGAAGACGGGCACGCTGGAGGGGGTGTCCGCGCTGAGCGGCTACGTGACGAGCGCGGGCGGTGAGCGCTTCTCGTTCTCGATGATGGTGAACGACTTCGCGGGCCGGGCCGGGCCCATCGTCGCGGGGCTGGACGCGCTGGGCGCGGCGGTGGCGGCCACGGGCTCCAGCCTGGGGCCCTCGAGCGCGGTGGCGTCGCTGGCGGACGGTGGCAAGGCGGCGGGCGCGATTGGGGACGTGGCCTCGCGCGTGAAGACGTACCTGGAGCTGGGCCGTCAGAGGGATCCGCGCAACCTGGGCTTCCTGCGCACGGCGTGGCGCAGCGAGAGGGACCCGGCGGTGCGCGCGGTGCTGGCGGAGGGCCTGTACCAGTCCAACCCGCACGACTACCTGGGCGCGCGCACGTTGCTGGACAGCTACTCGGCGGGCAGCGATGTGTATGGCCGGCTGAGGGAGGTGGCGCGGGTGCTGGCGGTGGAGGTGCCGGGCGTCACGAGCATGGTGGAGCTGGCGGCCGGTGGGAACACGGAGGCGCTGGCGCGGGTGCTGGAGCTCGCGGGCGCCACGGGCGCGGATGCCACCGCGCAGGGCGAGATGTCGGTGGCCCTGGGGGAGGTGGCTCGCACGGCGCCGGAGGAGCTGGTGGTGGCGCTGCGCGCGGCGTCGACCTCGGACCGCGAGGCGTCCACGACGCTGCTGGCCCGGGCGCTGGTGCAGACGGGCCAGTCGGACCATCCGTTCTGGAAATCGCTGCGCAAGCTGGTGGGCGCGGCGGATCCGCAGGTGGCGACGTTCGCCAAGGGCCTGGACTCGACGCTGTCGCAGAAGGTGGCGGAGGCCAAGGCCCGCCCGGTGGAAGGCGCGCCGGTGCAGGTGGTGGCTCCGGCGGGCAATCCGCCTCCGGCGTCCTCGAAGCCCCAGGGCAGCGCCCCCGAGGCCCGCACCGCCGAGACGCACCCGGGCGGGTAGCGAGCGTCGCGCCACCGCGGGCCGTCGTACCGGAAGGCGCCGGGCGGGTGGCCTTCCGGGGCCGGGGCTCGCATCTTTGAGCTGCATCCGGGCGGCGATTCCCTGCCGCGACGCACCTGGATGCGGGGGCTTTGCGTGCTGTCGCGCGTGCACCGCATCGAAGCGGGCGGCGAGCCCGCCTCAGCTCATCCCGAGCCTCGTTTAACCGAGGGGCATCGCCGTGCGGGTGTCCCCTGGGCGTGATTCAAGGCGGGCTTCGCCGCGCGACGCTCGGGGCGTACCCACGCCCTGGTTCGCCTCGTGTGCGGTCCTGGGTGCACTGGGGCTTCGGGTTCGCGCCCGGGTGGGCCCGTCCCGCACCCGTCAGGTCCTGTCTGCCCGCCTGGTGCGCTGTCGCCCGGGCGGGCCCCGTGCCGCGGTCCGCCTTCTGGAAATGTCAGGGCGCACTGCTATACGTGGAAGGCAACCTGCCAGGGCTGATGCCCGGTGGGCCCGTATCCCCCCCGTGGCGGGGGGGATCTCGACGAAAAGGAAGAGGGAGCAGTCATGGCAGGAGGCGTGAACAAGGTCATCCTCATCGGCAACCTGGGCGCGGACCCCGAAGTGCGGTTCACCCCGGGAGGTCAGGCGGTCGCGAACTTCCGCATCGCGACCAGCGAGAGCTGGACCGACAAGAACGGCCAGAAGCAGGAGCGGACCGAGTGGCACCGCATCGTCGTCTGGGGAAAGCTCGCGGAGCTCTGCGGCGAGTACCTGAAGAAGGGACGGCAGTGCTACGTCGAGGGCCGCCTGCAGACGCGTGAGTGGACCGACAAGGAGAACCGCAAGAACTACACGACCGAGGTCGTGGCCAACGCGGTGACGTTCCTGGGCGGCCGTGACGCCGGGGACAACATGGGCAGCGGCGGCGGTGGTGGCGGGCGCCGGAACTTCGGCTCGCAGCCGCGCGGCGGCGACAACAACGACTACGGCCAGCCGCCTCCGATGGATGACGGCATGGGCGGTGGCGGCGGCGGCAACAACGAGGACGACATCCCGTTCTGAGCCGTGTCGGGACTCCGGCCGCTCCGGTCGGACACCCCAGAAGCGAACCGGCCGCTCCCCGGAAGGACTCGGGGGCGGCCGGTGTGCTTTTCGAGACGTGTGGACCGTGAGGAGGGCACTCCTCGCGGAGTGCCCGGTGACACAGGAAGGCCTAGTGGCCCGCGGGCCCGAGGGCCCCGCCCGCCTGGTACAGCGCGTAGATGGCGCTCCAGCTCATCGCCGTCAGCAGCAGGAAGATGAGGATGGAGACCGGCTCGAAGCGGCGCATGGCGCGCTCGGAGCCCAGCAGGCCCCAGCCCATCGCGAAGCCCTGGAGGCCGTTGGCCAGGTGGTACGCCGTGCCGAGCGTGCCCAGCAGGTAGACGACGAGCGTGGGGCCGTGGAAGTGCATCTCCCGGGCGATGTCCTCGAACAGCTCCGGGTGACCCAGCATCAGGCGCGGGCGCAGGAAGGCCAGCCAGATGTGGGCGCCCAGGAACGCGAGCACGCCCAGGGCGCTGACGCGCTGGAGGATGTACTTGAAGTTGCCGTAGTTGTTGTAGCGGTTGTTGTTGGGCCGGAAGCTGAAGAGCCGCACCAGGCCCCAGCCCGTGTGGAACAGCAGCGGCAGCATCACGATGATGAACGTGAGCGCCTGGGCATACGGGTTGGAGTACGTGGTGACGGACTTCTGCCACGCGTCACCGCCATTGAAGGCGGACAGGTTGTCCCACAGGTGGTTGACGACCCAGAAGCTCAGGGGCACCACCGCGAGGAACGAGCCCAGGCGGGACTTGAGGAGCGGAGTCTTCGTTGCAACGGCGTCGGCGGTGGCGGCCTGGGTGCTCATCGTTTCTCCAGCGATGGCGCGCGGGCAGGTGGCCGCGCCCCAGCTCAAGGTCAGGTGACTGACTGTCGGTCGGCGGTTTATAGCCGTTCCGGCCACGACGCTGGATTTCTTCCGCACATGCGCATCCCAGCCTTCGCGCATGGAGGCATAAGCCTGGACTTATGCGTCACCCCGGCCGGGCCTGCTGCCGGGCCGGCATGCGACGGGGCGTCCGCCTTCTGACGTTGGCGGGCACGCCGGGCTCGGGCACGCTACTCGCCCTGTCATGTCCGATGAGCTCGTCAGTGGATTGCTGAAGAAGTCCGATGTCCGCGTGGTGCTGGCCCTCACCACGCAGCTGTCCCGCCAGGCCCGGGCCACCCACCACACCGCCCCGGCCGCCGCGGCGCTCCTGTCCCAGTCCCTTACCGCCGCCGCCCTGCTGGGCGCCCTCCAGAAGGGCGACTCCCGCGTCAACCTCCAGCTCGAGTGCGACGGCCCCTTGAGGGGCCTCTTCGTGGACGGTGACACGTCCGGCCTGGTGCGGGGCTACGTGAAGAACACGCTCGTGGAGTACACGGGCAGTGACGACCAGTACCACTGGCGTCCCGTGCTGGGGAACAAGGGGTTCCTCTCCGTCCTGCGCGATTTGGGCGGCGGCGAGCACTACCGCTCCTCCGTGGAGCTGGAGCGCTTCGACCTGGCGGGCGACCTGGAGCGCTACTTCCACCAGTCCGACCAGCTCCCCTCGCATGTGGTGCTCGCGCAGCTGCCCGCCGAGGTGGGCGGCAAGCCGGAGTCCCTGGGCATCGTCGCGGGCCTGCTCGTCCAACCCTTGCCCAACGCCGACCTGGAGGTCTTCCAGGCGCTCGGTGAGCGGCTGCGTCGTGACGCCGAAGGCGCCCTTCGGGCCCATGCCCCCGCGGGTGCGTCCGCGGTGCTGCGGGCGCTGCTGCCGGAGGCGGACTTCGAGGTGATGGCCCGCTATCCGTTGCGCTTCGGCTGCTCGTGCAGCGAGGACCGCGTGAAGCGCGCGCTGCTCGCCATGGGGCGCGAGGAGCTCCAGGACCTGCTGGAGAAGGAAGGGCAGGCTGAAGCAACGTGTCAATTCTGCACGACGCGCTATGTCATTCCAGGAGATGAAATTCGGCGCATGTTGGAGACCGGCTCGGTTTGACTTGGGTGCGTGGCCTCGGTAGAGGCCGCGCGCCATGAGTTACTTCACGCAACTGCTCGAAGGCGGCTACGAGGCCGTCCACCTGCTCAGCGATTCCCGCACGGGACTTCGCGCCATCGTCGGAATGCACAACACGCGACTCGGCCCTGGGCTGGGTGGCACGCGTGCCTTGTCCACGTACACCAGCGAGGAGGAGGCCGTCGCGGACGCGCTCCGGCTGGCGCGCGGGATGACATACAAGGCGGCGCTCGCGGGCCTGCCGCACGGAGGTGGCAAGGCGGTCATCATGCTGCCCCGCGGCAACTTCGACCGGGCGAAGCTGTTCGAGTCCTTCGGTCGCGCGGTGGAGTCGCTCGGCGGCCGCTACATCACCACCGAGGACAGCGGCACCAGCACCGACGACATGGAGCACGTGCGCAAGCACACGAAGAACGTCGTCGGCCTGAAGGAGCGCAGCGGAGACCCGTCGCCCGTCACGGCGTACGGCGTGGCGCGCGCCATGGAGGCCACCGCCAAGCACGTCTTCGGCAGCGCGGACCTCAAGGGCCTGCGCGTCACCGTGCTGGGCGTGGGCCACGTGGGCATGTACCTGGTGAAGGAGCTGCACGAGCGCGGCGCCCACATCTTCGTGAGCGACATCAACGCGGCCAGCGTGGAGCACGCGGTGAAGCAGTACGGCGCCACGGCGGTGGACGCGGACACCCTGCACCGCATGGAGGCGGACGTGTACGCCCCGTGCGCGCTGGGCGGCGCCATCAACGACACCACGCTGCCCCTGCTCAAGGTGAAGGCGGTGTGTGGAGCAGCCAACAATCAGCTGCTCACCATGCGCCACGGCGAGCAGCTGGCCAGCCGGGGCATCCTGTACGTGCCCGACTACGCGGCCAACGCGGGCGGCCTCATCAACGTCGCCCAGGAGTGGGCGGGGTACGACCGGGAGAAGGCGTACGCCCGGGCGGCGAACATCTTCGACACCATCGACACGGTGCTGCGGCGCGCGAAGGAGTCGGGCCTGCGCCCCGAGCAGGTGGCGGACCGGATGGTGGAGGAGAAGCTCCAGGCCTGAGGGCCGTGAGGTCCCCACCGCCTCGTGTGTCCGTGAGGTGGTGGGGATGTGAGCGGGGATGTGGCCAGGGCGCGCGCCTCGGGGTATGACGGGGCCGCACTTCAGCCGGAGCTCACCGCCGTGGCCACCAAGCGGGCAGCACCCGGGCCCAAGGCCCAGGGCAAGCGCAAGCCCACCGCGAAATCCTCCCCGAAGCCTTCGTCGTCGAAGAAGGCCCCCGCGAAGTCTCGTGTCGCGTCGCCGTCGCCGGCCGCGCGCGAGCAGGCGCGCAAGCTGGTCTCCATCCCGACGGACATGGTCCTGGCGCCCCAGGCGGAGGCCCCCCGTCAGCCGACGGGCAAGGACCAGTCGCGCAAGCGCACCGCGGGCGTGCTGCGCGAGCTGTCCTGGGCGCAGCTGGACCGCGCCGTGCAGCAGATGGCCGACGACATCCGCCAGTCCTTCCAGCCCGAGGCGGTGGTGGGCGTGGCGCACGGCGGCGTGTTCGTGGGCGGCGCGCTGGCGTCGGCGCTCGGGTGCGCGTTCTTCCCGGTGCGCATCAGCCGCCGCAGCAGGGACCGCGGCGACAAGGCGCATCCGCGGGGCGGACCGAAGCCCGCGAACGAGATGCCGCGCGAGCTGAAGGGCAAGCGCGTGCTCATCGTCGACGACGTGGCGTCCAGCGGAGACACGCTGGAATTGGCCATGGCGCTGGCGCGCGAGGCGGGGGCGAAGAAGGTGTCCACGGCGTGCCTGGTGGTGAAGCCGGACGCGTACGCGCCCCAGTTCGCGGGCATCTCCACGGGGGCGCTCGTCGTCTTCCCGTGGGACTACGCGCCGGGCACCGGCGACGCGCGCTTCGACGAGGACCCGGACAAGGCCGGAGCCTGAGCCGTACCGCGGTGATGCGATGATTGTCGGCACGGCGGGCCACATCGACCACGGCAAGACGTCGTTGGTGAAGGCCCTCACCGGCATCGACACGGACCGGCTCCAGGAGGAGAAGCGCCGCGGCATCACCCTGGAGCTGGGCTTCGCGCACCTGACGCTGGATGACGGCACCGTCGCGGGCGTCGTCGACGTGCCCGGCCACGAGCGCTTCGTGAAGGCGATGGCCGCGGGCGCCGGCGGCGTGGACCTGGCGGTGCTGGTGGTGGCGTCGGACGAGGGTGTGATGCCCCAGACGCGCGAGCACCTGGACATCTGCCGGCTGCTGGGCGTTCGTGCCGGCGTCGTCGCGCTCACCAAGTCGGACCTGCTGGACGAGCCCGGGCCCGAGTGGCGCGCGCTGGTGGAGGCGGACCTCGCCGCGCTCACCGCCGGCTCGTTCCTGGAGGGCGCGCCCGTGGTGCCGTGCTCCACGCGCACGGGCGAGGGGCTCGCGGCGTTGCGCGCGGCGCTCACCCGGGCGGTGGGCTCGCTGGGGAAGCGCCCCTCGGAGGGGCCCACGTTCCTCCCGGTGGACCGCGTCTTCACGCTCAAGGGCTTCGGCACGGTGGTGACGGGCACGCTGCTGTCGGGCACGGTGGCGGTGGATGACGCGGTGTCGCTCCTGCCGGGCACGCCCGGGCCGCTGCGCGTGCGCGGGGTGCAGCAGCATGGCCGGGCGGTGGCGCGAGTGGAGGCGGGCCAGCGCGCCGCGGTGAACCTACCGGGCGTGGAGCCGGAGTCGCTCCACCGGGGGCAGGTGCTGACGCGCGCCGGAGAGCTGCCCGAGACGCGCATGCTCGACGTGGAGCTGACGCTGCTGCCCTCCGCGCCGTCGCCCCTGCCGCGCCGCCGCAAGCTCCTGCTGCACCTGGGCACCGCGCAGGTGGAGGCCACGGTGGCGCTGCTGGACGTGGAGCGGCTGGAGCCCGGCGAGACGACGCTCGCGCAGCTGCGCCTGGACGCACCCGTGGCCGCGCTCGTGGGGCAGCGCTTCATCCTCCGGGGCTCGCGCGCGCTGCCGGGGCGGGGCGCGACGGTGGCGGGTGGGCGCGTGCTGTCGATTTCCCCGCCGAGGCGCCGCAAGGGCGGCGCGTCCATCGTGGCGCCGCTGCGCGAGGCGGACCCGGCGGGGCAGGTGGCATGGCTGCTCCGGCAGGCGGGCTATGCGGGGCTCACGCAGCAGGCGCTGTTCGGCCGCTCGGCCTTGGGGCCCAAGGTGCTCACGCGCGCGCTGGAGCTCCTGGGCGCCCGGGGCGCGGTGGTGCTGTTGGACCGGGAGAGCCGGCTGTACCTGTCCGGCGAGGTGCTCGAGGGGTTGCAAGGTCGGGCGCTCGCGGTGCTGGCGGCCTTCCATGAGCGTGAGCCCTTGCGTGAGGGGCTGTCCCGCGAGGAGCTTCGCCAGCGGCTGTCCGGTGAGCTGGATGCGAGGGCCTTCCAGCGGGTGTTGCAGGGGCTGGGGGATGCCGGGAAGCTGGAGGTCGAGCGGGACCTGGTACGCCTGAAGGGGCGTGGACGCGCGCTGTCGTTGGGGGACGAGGCGGCGCGGGCGCGGCTCGCCGCGGAGCTGTCCGCCGCGGGTCTGGCGCCGCCCACCGAGGGCGAGCTGTCCCAGAAGCTCCAGCTCCCGGCGCCCCGCCTGCGCGAGCTGCTGAAGCTCCTGGTGGCCGAAGGCAAGGTGGTGCGCGTCAGCGAGGAGCTGTGCTTCGACGCGGGCTGTCTGGAGGCCTTGAAGGAACGGCTGGTTGCCCACCTGCGCGAGAAGAAGGACATTACCACCCAGTCCTTCAAGGAATTGGTGGGACAGAGCCGCAAGTTCGTCATCCCTCTGTCCGAGTACTTCGACCGGGAGAAGGTGACGCTCCGGGTGGGCGAGAAGCGGGTTCTGCGTCGCGGATGAGCACCAGCCACTACAGCGAGGCGTCGCTGCGCGCCCTCATCGAGCCCTTCGGCAACCCCGTGCTCGCGGTGGTGGACGGGCGCGTGTCCGCGGCCAATGACGCCTACCTCGCCCTCTTGGGGCTGCCCCGGGAGCGGGTGGAGGGGCGCTCCGTCATGGACTTCGTCCAGCCCGAGGAGCGCAGCCGGCTCATCGAGCGCTACCGCCTGGTGGAGTCCGGCGGGGCCATGGAGGCGAGGACGCAGGTCTACCAGGTGCCCTCGGCCGACGGCGTCACGCGCGAGGTGGCCCTCTACGCGTCCCGAATCCCGCTGGAGGGCGGGCGGCACGCGCTGCTGCTCAACCTGCTGCCGCTGACGGACAAGCCCCCCGAGCTGTCCATGGCGGAGCGGTTGGTGGAGACCTCGGCGAGCCTGGTGTCCGCGCACTCCGAGGACGCGGTGCGCCGCGTGGCCCTCAAGGGCCTGGAGGCCGCGGGCTTCCGGGTGCGGCTCCTGCGCTGGGATGGCCTGCGGCTGAACCCGTTGGATGGTGGTGCTCCTCCGCCGGACGTGGCCCTGGGGCTGGAGGCGCTGTCGGACGGGCGCCCCGTGTTCGGCGGCGCGGAGCGGGCCTCGCCCACGCACGTGTACCTGCCCGTCGGCGGCCCCCAGGTGGAGGTCCTTCGCGTGGAGGGCCCGTGGGTGGCGCCCCGGCATGGCTCGGTGCTGACGCTCTTCGCGAAGGTGGTGGGCGCGGCGCTGACGGACGCGCGCGTGCAGTCGGACAGCACGCGCAGCCGGTGGGAGGTGGGGGCCGTCGCGGAGATGGCGCGCTTCGTGGCGCGGCCGATTCCGCCCACGCCCGAGGACTTCCTCTCGCGCGTGTCGGAGCTGCTGCTGGCGGAGGCCGCGGCGCTGCACCTGACGCGGGGCGCGGAGGGGCCGCTGGTGCTGTCGGCCCACGTCGGCCTGACGGAGGTGGTGGGCCCGGGCGGCGATGTCGCGCGGCTGGGTGGGGTGATGGGCGGCTCGGTGCCGGACGCGCTGGATGGCGACCTCACCAGTGAGGCGCAGGCCCAGGCGCTGCGCGAGGCCTCGCAAGGGACGCTGGGCAGCGGCGCGGCGGTGCGGCTGGCGCGGGGCGGCGAGGTGTGCGGCGTGCTCCAGGTGCTGCGCGCGCCGGACCGGCCCTTCGACGCGCGGGACGTGCGGCTGTTGGGCACGCTGTCGGAGCTGCTGATGACGCTGCTCGAGCAGCGCCGGCTGCGCTCGGAGTCCGCGCGCCAGCTCACCGAGACGCGGCTGCTCCTGGATTTGGCCCGGACGACATCAGGCGTGCTGGAGACCTCGAGCATCCTCGACGTGGCGTCGGACTTCCTCGTCCACCTGCTGGATGTCTCCAACTGCTACATCATGCTGTACGACGAGAGCGCGAAGGTGCTCCGGGGCGCGGCGGCCTCCGCGGCGCACCGCGACTTCTTCCGCACGGTGGTGTTGTCGCTCTCCAGTGACAGCGTGGCGGCGCGCGCCGCGCGCGAGCGCAAGCCGGTGGTCATCGAGGACGTGGAGGCCTCCGGCGGCGGCTTCAACCCGCAGCTCGTCCAGCGCTTCGGGGAGAAGGCGCTCCTGGCGCTGCCGCTCACCTCGCGCGAGGAGCTCATCGGCGTGGTGCTGGTGGACGACACGCGCCGCGCGCGGACGTTCAGCCCGGAGCTGGTGGAGCTGGCGGAGGCCACGTGTGGCCAGCTGTCGCTCTCCATCGCCAACGCGCGCCTGTACGAGTCGCTGTGGGCCAGCTACGCGGAGCTGGCCGCCACGCGCGCGGAGATGGTGAAGCGCGAGCGGCTGGCCGCGCTGGGCGAGCTGTCCGCCATCGTCGCCCACGAGGTGCGAAACCCCCTGGGCGTCATCTTCAACGCGGTGGCCTCGCTGCGCCGGCTCCTGGAGCCCTCCGGCGACGCGGCCATGCTGCTGGACATCCTGGGCGAGGAGAGCGACCGCCTCAACCGCATGGTCGGTGATTTGCTCGACTACACCCGGCCCCGCGACCCCGTGCTCCAGCACGAGGACCTGAGCCGCGTGCTCCAGGACTCGCTGGAGGCGGCGCGCGCGCAGGGTGGGGCGCCGGACCGGCCGGTGCGAATCGACGCGGAGGTGGAGCAGGGGCTGCCGCCCGTGCCCATGGACCGCCGGCTCATCCGCCAGGCGCTGGTCAACGTGGCCGTCAACGCCATCCAGTCCATGCCGCAAGGGGGGCTGGTGCAGGTGCGCGCGCGCCGCGAGGCCCACGCGGGCCGCGAGCAGCTGCGCATCGACGTGGCGGACCAGGGGCCGGGGATTCCCGCCGAGCTG
Organism: Myxococcus sp. MISCRS1; assembly: GCF_026626605.1. Classification (NCBI taxonomy): domain Bacteria; kingdom Pseudomonadati; phylum Myxococcota; class Myxococcia; order Myxococcales; family Myxococcaceae; genus Myxococcus; species Myxococcus sp. MISCRS1. Next base: position 3,883,296 of record NZ_JAPNKB010000001.1, on the reverse strand, counting down.
CTCCACCGCGTCTTCGAGCCCTTCTTCACCACCAAGGCCCAGGGCACCGGCCTGGGACTGGCTGTCGTGAAACGAATCCTCGAGGAGCACCGCGGCGAAATCGCCGTGGACAGCACCCCCGGTCGCGGTACCACCTTCACCTTCCGGCTCCCCCTCTCGCAGCCCCCGTCCTTCCCATGACCGACGCGAACCTCCCGCCGTCCCGCGGACGCATCCTCGTCGTGGACGACCAGCGCAACATGCGCGCGACCACCGCGCTGCTCCTGCGCGCCGAGCACTACACCGTCTTCGAGGCGGGCACCGGCGAGGAGGCCCTGGCGCACCTGGCCGGCGGCAGCATGGACCTGCTCCTGACGGACCTGAAGATGGAGCCCATGGACGGGCTCACGCTCCTGCGGCGCGCGCTGGAGGTGGCCCCCCGGCTGCAGGTCATCATGATGACGGCCTTCGGCTCCATCGAGAGCGCGGTGGAGGCCATGCGGCTGGGCGCGTACGACTACGTCACCAAGCCGTTCAAGGAGAGCGAGCTGCGCTACCGCGTGGAGCGCGCCCTGGAGCGCGCGCGCCTGCTGCGCGACGTGGACAACCTGGCCACGGACTTCAACGAGCGCCACGGCCTGTCCGCGCTGGTGGGGCGCAGCGCCGCCATGAGGGACCTCACCTCGCGGCTGATGCGCGTGGCGCAGAGCGACGCCACGGTGCTCATCCAGGGCGAGAGCGGCACGGGCAAGGAGCTGGTGGCGCGCGCGCTCCACGCCCACAGCCGCCGCAAGGGGCGCTCCTTCGTGCCCGTCAACTGCGCGGCCATCAGCGAGACGCTGCTGGAGAGCGAGCTGTTCGGCCACGCGAAGGGCGCCTTCACCGGCGCGGTGAAGGCCCGCCGGGGCCTGTTCGAGGAGGCCGACGGCGGCACGCTCTTCATCGACGAGGTGACGGAGACCAGCCCCACCTTCCAGTCGAAGCTCCTGCGCGCGCTGCAGGAGGGCGAGGTGCGCCGCGTGGGCGAGTCCACCGCGCTGCGCGTGGACGTGCGCACCGTGGCGGCCACCAACCGCGACATCGAGCAGGAGGTGCGCGAGAAGCGCTTCCGCCAAGACCTCTACTACCGCCTCAACGTGGTGACGCTGCGCGTGCCGCCCCTGCGCGAGCGCCTGGATGACGTGCCCGCGCTCGCCGAGCACTTCCTGGGGCGCGCCAACGCCCGCAGCCCCAACCCCCGGCGCCTGTCCGCCGCCGCGGTGACGCACCTGATGAGCTACGACTTCCCCGGCAACGTGCGCGAGCTGGAGAACCTGGTCGAGCAGGCCGCCGCGCTCTCGGAGAGCGACGAGCTGCTGCCCGAGGACTTCCCGCTGCGCCAGGCCCGCCTGACGCCCGTCGCCGGCACCCACTCCCTGGGCACCCTGGACGGCCCGGGCAGCCTGCCCCCTGGCACCAGCGCGGGGCCCACCCTGGCCCAGGTGGTCGAGGACGCCGAGCGCCGCGCCATCGCCCAGTCCCTGGAGCGCCACGGCGTGGACCTGGCCCGCGTCGCCGACGAGCTGGGCGTCTCCTCCACCACCCTGTGGCGCAAGATGAAGCGCCTCAACCTCCGGCCGCCCAACGAGGTGGGTCGGGAGTAGGGTGGAGTTGGACGTGTAACTTTTGCGCACCCGTGGATTCAGATCCGAAATGAACGGGGTTCATCGGTGAAAAACACAACCACCCGGACTCATTGGAGATTTTCAGTTCTGAAAGCCGATTGCAGGGCTGAAATGCAATCGCCGGGGTGGGCCAGTGTTGGGCAGACCTCTAAGTGCCTGAGAAAACTGGAGTTTGTCTCAAATCGGGGTCTGGCACGGCGACTGCTATAGGTTCACGCGGGACACATCGAAGCGAGGCTGAAGGCGGTTCCCCCCCACCCCTTCAGCACTTCCGGTGAGTCACCTTCAGAAGACCCGCGGCCCGACCCTCCCCTGGAGTGTCGGGCCGCCTTCTTTTGTGCCGTCGGACGTTGAGTCAGGCTCGCGTCGGTATCGCTCCTTCTAACCGGAGGCAGGCCGATGACGGTGGATGTGGGGCCGTGTCCGTGGGTGCAGCGGCCCGGACGCGCCGACGATTACCCGACGTATGTCAGGCTGTTCGCGGAGCTGGGGCTGGAGGACCCTCCGCCGCCGGCGTCCATGTGGGAGCAGGAGCTGGCGGCTCGTACCTTCCTCGTCGAGGGGCAGGGTGGGGTGGTGGGGTACACGTCCACGGAGGCCCTGGGCGTCATGGGGTACGTGGGGCAGCTCGTGGTGGCGCCCGCTGCGCGTCGTCAGGGGCTGGGGCGGTGGATGATGCTGAGGACGGCCGAGCGCTTCCGGGCGCAGGGCTGCCAGCGCTGGTCCCTCACGGTGGTGCGCGACAACACCCCGGCCCTGGAGCTGTACGGCTCGCTGGGGATGCGGCGTGCGCGGCAGGCCACGGACCTGGAGGTGACACGGGCCCACGTGGCCACGCTGCCCGAAGCGCCCCGGGGCCTGAAGACGTCGCCGGTGGAGTCGGCGGATTGGGAGCCGCTGACGGAGGCCTTCGGGATGATTCCGGGCAAGCTCGCGCGCTTCTCTTCACTCGCCTCGCACCAGCTCTGGAAGCTGACGCGCGGGACGGAGCTGCTGGGGCTGATGGACCTGCGCTCCGGCGGCGCGGTGCTCTACCCGTTCTTCGCGGTGTCCCTCGCGCATGCCCGGGCGCTCCTGGAAGACGCCTTCACCCGCGTGGGGCCCGCGCGGCAGTCCCTGGGCGTGGTGATGACGGACAACGAGCCCCTGGTGGCCGTCCTGCGGAAGGCCGGCGCCCGCACGCGCCTGGAGACGTACGAGCTGCGCGGCGAGCTCCCGGGCTGACGCACTCCGGTGCCCCTGAAAGACGACGCCCGCCCGGGCACGAGGCCGGGGCGGGCGGAGTCGACGGGCTCGCGGCCCGCGAAGGCTACTGACCGAAGAGGCTGCTGGCCTGCACCAGCCACGCGGTGACGGGGCCGGGGAGGATGCCCAGCACCACCACGGCCGCGGTGGAGAGCACCAGGGCCAGCTCGGTGGACCAGCTGCGCTCCAGCGCCTGGGCGCCCTCGGGCACCGGGCGCATGAACATGTAGACCACCACGCGCAGGTAGTAATAGACGCCCGCCGCGCTGGAGAGCACGCCGATGATGGCCAGGCCGATGAGGCCCGCGTCCACCGCGCTCTGGAACACGAGCAGCTTGCTCATGAAGCCGATGGTGGGAGGAATCCCGCCCAGCGACAGCATGAACGCGGCCATGGCCACGGCCCAGCCCGGGCGCCGCTGCGCCAGGCCACTGAAGCGCTCCAAATCCCACGCGGTGCCCTTCTCCTCGTCCTCGCGACGCTCGAGCACGGAGACCAGGGTGAAGGCGCCCACCGCGCTGAAGGTGTAGGCCAGCAGGTAGAAGAGGATGCCGCGCAGCGCCTGCGAGCGCGCCAGCTCCAGCGGCGAGCCACCCGTCAGCTCCGACGGGCCCAGCAGGCGGAACTGCTCGCCCGGCGCCGTGACGAACAGCGCCGCCACGCCCACCAGGAGGTAGCCGGCGTGCGCGATGGACGAGTACGCCAGCATGCGCTTCACGTTGCGCTGCGGAATCGCCAGCAGGTTGCCCACCACCATGGTGAGGAAGGCCAGGGTGGAGAACAGCACCAGCGGCATCTGCGGGTCGATGCCCTTGCCCACCGTCAGGAACACGCGCACCAGCGCCGCGAACGCGGCCGCCTTCACGCCCGCGCTCATCAGCGCGGTGACGGGGGTGGGGGCGCCCTCGTAGACGTCCGGCGTCCACATGTGGAACGGCACCGCGGCCACCTTGAAGGCGAAGCCGGAGCCCAGGAGGATGAGGCCCGCGTAGACCAGCGCCGGCTGCTGGGCGAGCGCCGTCGACAGCGGCCCGGCCATGGCCGTCAGCGTGGTGGTGCCGGTGGCGCCGTACAGCAGCGCCGCGCCGTACAGCAGCACCGCGGACGAGAACGCGCCCAGGATGAAGTACTTGAAGCCCGCCTCCGAGGGCCGCGTCCCGCGCCGCAGGTACGACGTCAGCGCGTACGTGGCGATGGAGAGGACCTCCAGGTTCACGAACAGGGTGATGAGCTCGTTGGACAGGGCCAACAGGCTCATGCCCGCCGCGGCGAACAGCATCAGCGCGTAGAACTCACCGCGCTCCGCGCCTCGCTTGCGCAGGAAGCTCACCGAGCTGAGCGACGCCAGCCCCAGGCCCACGCACACCACGAAGGTGAGGAAGCTGGAGAAGGGGTCCAGCACGCCGAAGCCGAGGAACGCCTCGTGCGCCGGCTCGAACATGTTGGACACGGCCACGGCGCCAGCCGCCACCGCCGCCACCACGGAGAGCACGGCCTGGTAGGACCGCGACGCGGTGCTGCTGAGGAACACCTCCGACAGCAGCAGGATGCAGGCTCCCACCACCAGGATGATGGCGGGAATCAGCGGGAGGAAGTCTGCCAGGGTCAGATTGGGCAGGGGCAAGGTCATGGCGAGGGCTCAGTCGGCTTACGGCCGGGACGAGGGGACGGCCCGGGCGGCGAGCGGGGCAGGGGCGCTCGGGGCTGCCACGGTGGGGTTGGCCGGCAGGGACATCACCTCCACGCGCACCTGGTCGGCCTGCACACCCGCTCCGGGCGTGCCCACGCGGGCGCGGGACAGGAAGCGCTCCGTGGACGGCTCGATGCGGTCCAGGAAGGGCTGGGGCATCAGGCCCATCACCCCGACGAGGATGATGAAGGGCAGCACCGTCAGGCTCTCGCGCACGTTCATGTCGCGCAGGTGCTGGTTCTCCCGGTGCGTCAGGCCACCGAAGAACACCTTCTGCACCATCCACAGCATGTACGCCGCGCCCAGGATGACGCCCGTGGTCGCGAACGCGCCGAACACCGCCGTCAGGTGCGGGTTGCCGGCCGCCGCGCCCAGGTCGCTCTTGAACGTGCCGAGCAGCACCAGGAACTCGCCGATGAAGCCGTTGGTGCCGGGCACCGCCACCGAGGAGAAGGTGATGATGATGAAGGCCGTGGTGAACACCGGCATCACCTTGGCGATGCCGCCGAAGTCCGCCATCAGGCGGCTGTGGCGCCGCTCGTAGAGGAAGCCGAACAGGAGGAACAGCGCGCCCGTGGACACGCCGTGGTTGAGCATCTGGTACGCGCTGCCCGTGGCGCCCTCCGCCGTCAGCGCGAAGATGCCCAGCATGCAGTAGCCCAGGTGGCTGACGGACGAGTACGCGATGAGCTTCTTGATGTCCCGCTGCGCCAGGCACATCAGCGCCCCGTAGACGATGCCGATGACGGCCAGCGTCGCCAGGAACGGCCGGGCCTGCTGCGCGGCCACCGGGAAGAGCGGAATCGCGTAGCGCCAGAAGCCGAAGGTGCCCATCTTCAGCATCACGCCGGCCAGGATCATGGAGCCGGCCACCGGCGCCTGCACGTGCGCGTCCGGCAGCCACGTGTGCACCGGCCACATCGGCACCTTGATGGCGAACGCCAGCGCGAACGCCGCGAACAGCCAGGGGCCGTATGTGTGCAGCGTCGCGGCCATGCCCGTCAGCGAATCACACGCGCCCGCGGGTCCCGCGGAGCACGCGGACAGCTGCCGGTTCGCGTCCAGGAGGCCGTTGTAGATGCTCGCGTAGTCGAACGAGCGCGCGCCCGCCGGCGAGCTGATGAAGTACACCGCGATGAGCGCCACCAGCATCAGCAGCGAGCCCACCAGCGTGTAGAGGAAGAACTTCACCGCCGCCATCTGGCGGTCCTCGGCGCCCCACACACCCACCAGCAGGTACATGGGGATGAGCATGGCCTCGAAGAAGATGTAGAAGAGCAGCACGTCCAGCGACACCAGCGCGCCCAGCATCGTCGTCTGGAGCACCAGCAGCGCCAGGTGGAACTCCTTGATGCGGTGGCTGATGTACGTGGTGGAGGCCAGCACCACCAGGGGGCCCAGGAACACCGTCAGGAGGATGAGGCTCACCGCCAGGCCATCCACGCCCAGGTGGTAGCTCAGCCCGAACTCCTGGAACCAGGGCACCCGGTACTCGAGCTGGAACTCGGGACCGCCGACCTCGAAGCGTGAGTACGCCCACACGCCGAAGACCAGGTCCACCACCATGCCGATGAACGTGACGGTGCGAATCTGTCCCGCCTCGCCGGCGGGCAGCATCAGCACCAGCGCCGCGAAGACGAGCGGCAGGAAGACGACGAGGTTGAGCAGGTGGGTGTCGAAGAAGCTCATTGCAGCACCTGGATGAGGGCGTAGGCCACGCCGCCGAGCAGGGCGAGGGCCATCACTGCGGCATAGGCCTGGGCGTCGCCCGACTGGACGTAGCGCAGCGCGCTGCCCACGCGCGCCGTCACCCACGCCGTGCCGCGCACCGCCACGGTGTCGATGAGGAGCGCGTCCACCACGCGGAAGAGGATGAAGCTCATGAACTTGATGGGCCGGATGATGGCCAGCTCATACAGCTCGTCCACGTAGAACTTGTTCTGCGCCGCGCGGCGCACCGCCCGGGCATAGGCCGGCGCGGGCTGACCCGCGCGGGACGGGAAGAAGCGCAGGTACAGGAACGCCGCCAGCGCGCCGCCGGAGACGGCCACCAGCCACGCAAAGCCGTAGTCACCCAGCGTGGGGACGCTCGTGTCGAGCTCCACCGTCTTGCCCGTGGCGACCACGCGGTTCATCGCGGCGAACACCGGGCTCAGGAAGTTCTCGAACACCGGCTGCGGACGGCCGTCACCGGGCGCCTTGAGCAGCGGCCACGCGTACACGGAGGCCACCACGCTGAGCACCGCCAGCACCACCAGGGGCAGCGTCATCTGCCACGCGCTCTCGTGCGCGTGCGCCACCTTGGCCTCCTTGGAGCGGGGCCCCTCGAAGGTCAGCAGGTACACGCGCGTCATGTAGAACGCGGTGCACGCGGCGATGAGCAGGCCCAGGTAGTAGACCGCGCTGGACACCCAGTGCAGGCCCGCCAGGTGGTTGTGGTGCACGCCGTGGAAGATGGCGTCCTTCGAGAAGAAGCCGGACAGCGGGATGATGCCGGTGATGGCCAGCGTGGCGACGAAGAAGGTGCCCCACGTCCACTTCATCTCGTGGCGCAGGCCGCCCAGCTTCTTGATGTCCGTCTCGTCCCCGTTGCCGTGCATCACGCTGCCGGCGCCGAGGAACAGACACGCCTTGAAGAACGCGTGCGTCACCAGGTGCAGCACGGCCGCCCAGAAGATGCCCATGCCCACGCCCATGAACATGATGCCCAGCTGCGACACCGTGGAGTAGGCGAGCACCTTCTTGATGTCGTCCTGCGCGAAGGCGATGAGCGCGGCCAGAAGCGACGTCAGCGCGCCGATGATGGCCACCGTGGCCATCGCCGTGGGGCTGAGCACCAGCAGCGCGGACATGCGGCTGAACAGGTACACGCCCGCGGTCACCATCGTCGCGGCGTGGATGAGCGCGGAGACCGGCGTCGGGCCGGCCATGGCGTCCGGCAGCCAGACGTAGAGCGGCAGCTGCGCGCTCTTGCCCGCGGCGCCCAGGAGGAACAGCAGGAGCGCCACCGTCATCACGCCGCCGAACGTGTAGCCCTCCAGGGGGCCCGCGGCGATGGTCGTGGACAGGTCCACCTTGCCGGCGCCGCCCTCGGGCATCGCCTCGGCGAACTTCTGCAGGCCCAGGAAGGTGACGGGGCCCTTGTCCTCGAGCGCGGAGGCGTAGCGCTGGCTGGTGCTGCCCGCCGCCGTGTAGTCGCGCTCGTCGGCCTGCCGGTTGAAGGCGCCGACCATCAGCACCATCAGGAACGTGGCGATGAGGAACGCGAAGTCACCGATGCGGTTGGTGACGAACGCCTTGCGGCCGGCCCACGCCTTGGCGGGGTCCGTGTACCAGAAGCCGATGAGCAGGTAGCTGGCCATGCCCACGCCCTCCCAGCCCACGAAGAGCAGGACCAGGTTGTCGGCCAGCACCAGCGTCAGCATCGCCGCGACGAAGAGGTTCAGGTACGCGAAGAACCGCCAGTAGGCCTCGTCGTGCTCCATGTAGCTGGTGGAGTACAGGTGGATGAGGAAGCCCACGCCGGTGATGACCAGCAGGAGGATGCCGGACAGGTGGTCCACCATCAGCCCGAAGTTCACCCGGAAGTCGCCCACCGAGAACCAGGTGCCGTAGTCGTGCGCAATCGCGTAGCGCACGTAGTCCCGCTCGTTGCCGAACGGGTTCACGATGAAGGACAGGAGCCGGCGGCTCTCCAGGTCCATGGAGCTGGTGGCCCAGAAGGCCAGCACGCTCAGCACGAAGGCGCCCGCGACCGCGGAGCACGCGACCAGGTGCACGTTGGCGCGGCCCAGCATCTTGCCGAACACGCCGCAGATGAACGCGCCCAACAGGGGCAGCGCGATGATGAGCCAGAGCGAGGGCGCCATCACTTCTGGCGCGACCGGCGCGACCTGGAGGAATTCCGAGAAGGTGCTCATGAGTGGGCTCCTGGCGTGTCCGTCAGTGCTTCATGGTCCGGATGTCTTCCACCAGGATGCTGCCTCGGCTCCGGAAGACGGCGATGACGATGGCCAGTCCGATGGCCGCTTCCGCCGCGGCCACCGCGATGACGAAGAAGGCGGAGACGTGCCCGATGCTGTCGCCGTGCATGCGGGCGAAGGCCAGGAACGTCAGGTTCGCCGCGTTGAGCATCAGCTCCACGCACATGAAGACGACCAGTGCGTTGCGGCGCACCAGCACGCCGAACATGCCCATGCAGAACAGGGCGGCGGCAAGCAGGAGGTAGTAGGAGATGGGGACCATGGCCGGTTCGGGGCCTCGCGGGCGGACGACCTGCGCCGCCATCTAGCACAGAAAGTTTGAGGGAGTCGGCTGCGATCAGATTCGCGACTTGGCCACGACGACCGCGCCCACGATGGCCACCAGGAGCAGCAGGCTCACCGCCTCGAAGGGAAGCAGCCACTGGGTGAAGATGACCTGACCCAGCGTCGCCATGGTGCCGAAGGTCGCCTGCGCCTCCACGCCCATGGACGGGGGCGGCCCCGAGGGCAGCTTGCTGAGCGCGATGCCCAGCACCGCCAGGAGGCCCACCGTCGCCACCCCGCCCACGAGCCTCGTCAGCGTGGGCTTTCCACGCGAGGGCGACTCGCTCAGGTTCAGCAGCATGATGACGAACAGGAAGAGCACCATGATGGCGCCCGCGTAGACGAGCACCTGGAGCACCGCCACCGTGTGCGCCCAGAGCAGGACGTACAGCCCGGCCAGGAAGAAGAAGGTGGAGACCAGGGCCATGGCGGAGTTGATGGGACTCCGCGCGAAGATGACCATCCCGGCCGACAGCAGCGTCAGGAGCGCGAACGCCCCGAAGAGGATGAGCTCGATGTTCAAGACCAGTCTCCGAACGAACCCCAGGGCTTGTCGCCGAACGGGCAGCGCTTCTCGCGGATGTGGGCCTCGAACTCGTCCTTGAACCGCATCAGGAACGAGTGCGTGGGCAGCGCCGCCGCGTCACCCAGCGCGCAGATGGTGTTGCCCAGGCCGATGGGCGGGTAGGGGGCGATGGAGGATGCCACGTTGGAGAGCATCTCCACGTCGCCCGGCTCGCCGCGCCCCTCTTCAATCTTGCGCAGAAGGCGCGTCTGCCACGGCGTGCCCTCGCGGCACGGCGTGCACTGGCCGCAGGACTCCTCGGCGTAGAAGCGCGCCACGCGCCACAGGCTGCGCACCATGCAGGTGGAGTCGTCCATGACGATGACGCCGCCGGAGCCCGCCATGGTCTGCTTGACCTTGAGGGCCTCGAACTCCATGGCCACGTCCAGCTCGTCCGCGCCCAGCACCGGCGCCGAGGACCCGCCCGGAATCACGGCCTTCACCTTGCGACCCGCCGGCATGCCCCGGCCGTACTTGTCGTCGTAGATGAGCTCCGCGAGGGTCGTGAACATCGACACCTCGTAGACGCCCGGCCGGTTCACCGTGCCGGACAGGCACACTAGGCGCGTGCCGCCCGACTTGTCCGTGCCCAGCTTCGCGTACCAGTCCGAGCCGCCCGTGAAGACGTGGGGCACGCTGGCGAGCGTCTCCACGTTGTTCACCACCGTGGGGCTGCCGAACAGGCCGACGACGGCGGGGAAGGGGGGCTTCAAGCGCGGCCAGCCCTTCTTGCCCTCCAGGCTCTCCAGCAGGGCCGTCTCCTCGCCGCAGATGTACGCGCCGGCGCCGCGGACCAGGTAGCAGTTGAGCTCGTAGTCCTTGCCCATCAGCTTCTTGCCGAAGATGCCCGCCTTGTACGCCTCGTCGATGGCGGCCTGGCAGCGCTCCGCGGGGAACTTGAACTCGCCGCGCAGGTACACGTAGCAGGTGTGCACGCCCAGCGCGTACGACGCGATGGCGATGCCCTCCAGCATCATGTGCGGGTCGTCCTCGAGGATGTAGCGGTCCTTGAAGGTGCCCGGCTCGGACTCGTCGCCGTTGACCGCGAGGTACTTGGGCTTGGGGCTGTCCTTGGGGACGAAGCTCCACTTCAGGCCCGTGGGGAAGCCGGCGCCGCCGCGACCGCGGAGGTTGGACTTCTTCACCTCGTCGATGATGGCGGCCGGCTGCATCTCCAGCGCCTTCTTCAGACCCTCGTAGCCACCGCGCTTCTTGTAGCTGTCCAACGTCCAGGACTGGGGCTTGCCCCAGGCCGCGGAGATGATCGGGTCGATGCCCTTTGCCGTAGAGGCCATGTGATGACGTCCTGCCTGGGTGAAAGGGTGGCGCTTCAGCTCAGCTTGGCCAGGATGGCGTCCAGCTTCGCGCGGGTGAGGCTCTCGTGGTGATCCTCGTTGATCTGAAGGCACGGCGCCGTGCCGCAGGAGGCCAGGCACTCGGTCTCGCGCAAGGTGAACTTCTCGTTGGCTTCACCTGCCTTGAGGCCGAGCTTCTCCTCCAGGTAGGCGAGCATCTTCTCCGCGCCCCAGAGCGAGCAGGACAGGTTCGTGCAGACGTCGATGACGTACTTGCCCGGCTTCTTCAGGTGGTACATCACGTAGAAGCTGGCGACCTCGTAGGCGCGCTCCGGCGTGACCTCCAGGTGCTTGGCGACCAGGCGCAGGCCCTCGGGCGGCAGCCAGCCCTTGATCTCCTGGAGCAGGCGCAGCGCCGGGAGCATGCCCGCGCTTTTGCGATCAGAGGGGTAGTGGGAGATGATCTCCGCGATACCCGCGTCGAACTTCTTCTGCTCTTCAGGAGTGAACAGGGGCTCCGCCATGGCGGGGGGCTACGTATTGCTCCAAAGGCCGCGTTGTCAACATAAACCCTCGACGGTACACTGGGCCGCCATCAGCAAATTGCCGAGCGATTTCAACCCCTTGTTATGACCCCGGGCCCAGAGAACAAGCGTCAGCACCCCCGGGTCCCGGCCGTGCTGAAGGTGGAGTACGCCGACGGACGCCAGGCGCGTGACGTCACGGAGAACCTGTCCCATTCGGGGCTCTTCGTGCAGACCGACCAGGTCTTCACCCTGGGGGACGAGGTGCGGCTCGCACTTTCTTTCCCGGGACTGCTGGATCCGGTAGAAGTCACCGGCATCGTGGCCTGGATGAGGCCCGCGGGCGTCGATCAGCCCGGAGGAGTCGGGGTCCGCGTCGAGCGCGCGGAGGACAGGCGCAGACTGGGTGACATCTTGAGTGCGGCAGGACCCAACAGCCACGCGCCCCACGCCGAGCACGAGGGGTACCGTGTGCTCATCGTCGAGGACAACCCGCACATCATCGAGATGTACAGCTACGTGCTGAAGAAGCTGGCGTCCGGTGAGCTGCACGGGAAGGTGCCCCTGGAGGTCCACTTCGCGCCGGACGGGCACCACGCGCTGGGCATGCTGCGCGAGGGCCGCTTCAGCCTGGTGATGACGGACCTCTACATGCCGGTGATGGACGGCTTCGCGCTCGTGGAGCGCATCCGCGAGGAGGAGGCCCTGCGGGCCATCCCCGTCATCGCCATCTCCGCCGGCGGCAAGGAGGCCCAGGACCGCGCGCTGCAGCTGGGCGTGGACATCTACCTGCGCAAGCCGGTGAAGTTCGTCGAGGTCCTGGAGACGGTGAAGCAGCTGCTTCGCATCCGCTGAGAACCCCCCGGGTTCCGCCAGTCCCACGTTGAGCGGTGGCGGGTGGACGTCGTAGAGTCGCCCACCCATGCCGAAGGCCGCCATCAACCGCGACGCCGTCAGTGGCGAGGCGCTGTTCATCCTCCGAAACCTGAGGGAGAACGGCCAACTCGGACGCTCCAACAAGCTGGCCGATGTGAAGGCCGCGCTGGAGCCGTCCGTCTCGCTCGATTTCGACAACTACTTCTTCTTCCTGCGCAAGTTCCACTACATCGCCATGGACCGCGAGGCCCAGCTCAAGCTCACCGAGCAGGGCGAGCGCGTGGCGGGCGGGGAGCTGTCGGACAAGTTCTCCGTGGAGGTGGGCGAGTTCTTCGCCGACCAGATTGCCTCGGCCGAGGACGAGCCCCCCGTGGCCCAGGGCACCGAGGAGTCGCTGGTGTTGCCGCCGCCCCCGCCGGAGCTGCTCCTGGACGAGGCGGAGGTGGTGCCCACCGCGGCCACGCAGATTGCGCCGCCCCCGTCGCCGCCGCCCATGCCGCCGATGCGCGCCGCGCGCTCGGCCATGCCCGCGCTGGACCTGACGCCGCCGCCCAACACGTCGCAGGTACCCGTGCCCGTCCCGGCGCCCTTCACGCCGCCTGTGCCCGTGGCGCTCATCACCCCCGCGACGCCCGAGCCTCGCCGGGAGACGTCCATCGGTCTGGCTCCCACCGCGCCGCTGCCCCTCGCTCCCCCGTCGTCGTCCGCCGCCCCTTCCATGCCCCCTCCCGCCGCCACTTCTCCCGTCGCCGCCGCGCCCGTCGCCCCGAAGGGCACGGAGCTGGACTTGCGCTACCAGAAGTTCGACCCCATCGGCACGGGCCCGCTGGGCACCGTCTTCAAGGGCCGCTTCACGGCGCTGGGGCTGGACATCTGCCTGAAGGAGCTCAAGGACATCTTCGGGTACTTCTCCTTCCTGCAGCGCGGTGAGGTGCTCAAGCGGCTGAAGAAGGAGCTGTGCGCCCAGGCCCAGGTGCGCCACCCCGGCATCGTCCAGGTGGTGGACCAGAACGTGGAGGCCAGCCGCCCCTACTTCGTCCTGGAGCTGATGAACGGCAGCCTGAAGGAGCGGCTGGACGCGGGCGGTGGCAGCGGGGTGCCGGTGCCCTTCGCGCTGCGCACGTTCCTCCAGATGGCCTACGGCCTGCGCGCGGCCCACGCCACGGGGCTGACGCACCACAACCTCAAGCCGGAGAACGTCCTCTTCGACGCCTACGGCAACGCCAAGCTGTCCGACTTCGGCCTGGGCCGCGTGGTGGAGGTGGACGCCACCAAGGGCATGCCCCAGGTCTTCGTGGGCACCGGCGGCATGGCGTACATGGCCCCGGAGCTGATGAACCGCGGCGCCAAGGACCCGGGCCCCTCCGCGGACGTGTACGGGCTGGGCATCCTGCTCTACGAGATGCTCACCGGGCAGATTCCGGGCCGCCGCTCGCCGCTCCCCTCGGAGGTGAACCCCGAGGCGCCCAGCGGCCTGGACCAGCTCTTCGACAAGGCCACCCAGGACAAGCGCGAGCAGCGCTACCCGGACGTCGACGCCATGCTCGAGGACTTCTACAAGGCCTTCCCGGACAAGGAGTTCCTCGTCCGCGGCGACCTCATCCTGTCCTCCGAGTCGCCCCAGCAGTGACGCGCTCCAGGGCGCGGGCCTCCTCGTGAGGCTCGTCCCCCGTGTGGACGGTGGCGTGGAGAGGCCGTGCCCTGGCCCTCCGCCACCGCGGTAGCAGGCAGGCACGACGTGGGGGCCTCGCGGCGTCCGCCCCGTCCAGGCGGGGTCATGGCATTGTGCCGCGCGCCATGACCTCCACTGCTCCAGGCTGTGTGCTCGTCACCGTGACGGGCAAGGACCACCCCGGCATCACCGCCCGCCTCACCGGCCTGCTCGCGGACGCGGGCGCCGAGCTGCTCGACGTGGAGCAGGTGGTGGTGCAGGGCCGGCTGACGCTGTGCCTCCTGGTGCGGCTGCCCGAGTCGGTGGGCATTCCCCGGGCGCTGCTCTTCGCCGCGCGGGAGCTGGGCGTGGCGCTGGACTTCCAGGCGGTGGAGACGCCGGACCCCGGGGCTCCCATGCCCGCGCGCTACGTCGTCACCGCGGTGGGGCGCGCGCTGGGGGCGGGGCAGCTGCACTCGCTCACCTCGCACCTAGCCCAGGCGGGCGCCAACGTGGAGCGCATCGTCCGGCTGTCCGAGCCGCACCTGGGCTCCATGGAGCTGCACGTCACCCTGCCGCCCGCGCTGGAGCCCCAGGTGCTCAAGCGCTCGCTGCTGGCGCTGTCCATGCGCGACAACACCTTCGACGTGGCGCTGCAGAAGGAGAGCCTGTTCCGGCGCGGCAAGCGGATGGTGGTGATGGACATGGACTCCACGCTCATCCGCATCGAGGTCATCGACGAGCTGGCGCGCGCGCACGGCGTGGGCGAGCAGGTCTCGCGCATCACCGAGCGCGCCATGCAGGGGGAGATGGACTACGACGAGTCGCTGCGCCAGCGCGTGGCGCTGCTGAAGGGGCTGGACGTGGACGTGCTGCACCGGCTCGCGGCCAACCTGCCCCTCACGGAGGGCGCCGAGACGCTGGTGCGCGTGCTCAAGCGCCTGGGCTACCGCACCGCGGTCATCAGCGGCGGCTTCTCCGTGGCGGCGGAGGCGCTCAAGGGGCGGCTCGGCATCGACCATGCCTACTCCAACGTGCTGGAGGAGGAGGGCGGCAGGCTCACGGGCCGCACCGTGGGGGCCATCGTCAACGCGCGCCGCAAGGCGGAGCTGCTCGAGCAGCTCGCGGCCCAGGAGGGCATCCTGCTCGAGCAGGTCATCGCGGTGGGCGACGGCGCCAATGACTTGCTGATGCTGGAGCGCGCGGGGCTGGGCATCGCGTTCCGCGCCAAGCCCCGGCTGCGCGAGGCCGCCGACACGTCCATCTCCGCCGGCGGGCTGGACACCATCCTCTACCTCCTGGGGCTCACCGGGCGGGAGCTCCAGGAAGCGGGCTGAGCGCTACAGGCGCATCCTGGCGGCGAGCTCGCGCTGCTGCAGCTTGCCCTTCTCCAGGAGCAGCTCCAGCAGGGCGCGCAGAATCTTGGAGCTCTTCTCCTGGTTCTGCTGGAGCGTCTGCAGCCGCTGCAGGTCCTCGTCCGTCCACTCGGGCGAGGTGGACGGGCCACCGGCCAGGATTTCGTCGAGGATGTCCGCCGCGCTCGACCCCTGGGCCGCCGCGGGCGGTGCGGGCCGCTCCGGAGCGCGGGGGGCTGGCGCCGCCGCGGGTGACTCGGGCGGGACGATGTCGGCGATGCGCTTCACTACCGTCTTGCCGCTCATGTCGACGACCTTGAACTCGTCCTCCTGCTCGTCGACGGTGGCCTGCGTGTCCGAGGACTGGTTGCGCGAGGGAGAGAAGCGCGTGCTGACCACCGGCTCCTGGCCCCGGTAGTGCCGCAGGATGGCGTGCTCGATTTCACGCTCGCCCGCCACCATGGGGACCACCCGGGCGCGGCTGCGGGCCGCCACCTGGTCCAGCGTGGCCAGGTCCGTGGGGTCCGCCATGGCGAGCACCAGCGTCTTGCCGTTGTCCTTGAGCGTGACGGGGAAGACGGCCTTCTGCTCGGCGAGCGTCATGTCCACGCGCGAGAGCGCGCCTGCGTCCCGGCTGATGTTGCCCAACTGCACGCGCTGCATCCCCAGGCCCTGGCAGATGGCCTCCGTAATCGTGTCCTCGGTGGCCAGCCCCAGGTCGGCGACGACGCGCGACAGCCGCCCGCCCCACTGGTCCAGGGTGGCCATGGCGCTGCGGAGCTGGAGCTCGTCGATGACGCGGGCCTTGACGAGGATTTCGCCGATGCGATTGCGGGAAGGAGAAGCCATGGCTCGGGAGTCTACCGTCTGACGGCGCGGACGCTCAGTCCGCGACGCTTTCGCCCGCTACGAGGGCGAGGAGGCACCATCATGCAGCCCTTCGCGGAAGCCGCCATCCAGCAGTGCCCCTACTGTGGCGAGGAGGTGGAGGTCGACGTGGACCCCATCGGCGCCAGCGCGGAGCGCTACATCGAGGACTGTCCCGTCTGCTGCCGCCCGTGGACCGTGCACGTGTCGCGCGACGAGGAGGCCTACGCCGTGGCCCTGGCCCGCGACGACGACTGACGGCCCGGGTCCACCCGTCCCGGAAGGCCCTCGTCCGGATGTCCGCAGAGCAGGCGTGCGGGCATGGCGGGAGGGGGCCGCGAGGGCCCGGGGGCGTTGCTTGACACGTCCCGGAGCATGGTTCTCTTGAGTCTTGTGAGGCGGCGCTGGAGTGGAGCCCCGATGGGGCCCCCGAGGCGGAACCGCCGACAACGACAACGTCTGTGATTCACACACCGTGCACTCCGCCAGAGGAGTGTCACGCACAGGAGAAGACCATGCAGAATCGCAACCCGTTCAACTCCGCCGTGGTGGTGAACCCCCTGATGCGCGACTTCGACGCGCTCTTCCGTGAGTTCGCCCAGCCGGGCTTCTTCCGTCAGTCCACGGCCCGCGAGCGCGTGCCCGCGGCCGACATCCTCGAGTCCGAGGCGGGCGTCACCCTGCACCTCGACATGCCGGGCGTGGACGCCAAGGACATCCAGGTGACGGTGGAGCGCGACGTGCTCACCGTGAAGGCCGAGCGAAAGGCGCAACCCATCGCCGAGGGCGTGTCCGTGCGCCGCCAGGAGCGCGCCCAGGGCAGCTTCACGCGCTCGTTCTCCCTGCCGGAGACGGTGGACGCCACCAAGGTGGAGGCGCGCTACGAGCAGGGCGTGCTGACGCTCACCTTGCCTCGACGCGAGGAGTCCAAGCCTCGGGTCATCGAGGTCAAGGTCCAGGGCTGATGCTTCGCGCGAGGCGTCGAATCGCGCGCACACCCCTGCTGGGAGGCCGCTGTCCGGGGAAGAACGGCGCGGCTTCCTCCTTCTTCACCCCTGTCGAGGGCTTCCGCGAGGGGGCGGCGGAAGCCCTCCCGACCTCAGCGCTTGGCGCCGAGCGAGATGGGCACGCGGAACAGCTCCAGCACCTGCTGCACATCGAGCGGCTTGGCCAGGCACGCGAGCGCGCCCGCCTGCTTGGACTGCTCCACGACGTCGGCGGTGTGCATGGACGTCATCGTGATGAGCCGCACACCCTCCATCTGCTTGCGCGCGCGGATGCGACGGCAGACCTCGAGGCCGTCGATGTCCGGCATGTTCAGGTCGATGATCATCCCGTGCGGCTTCTGCTCGGACACCAGCAGCAGGGCCTCCACGCCGCTCGTCGTCGTCTGGAGCTCCACCTGCGCGGAGAACGGCTTGAACGCGCGCTTGACGGCGTCCAGCACCGCCCGCTCGTCATCCACCACCAACAGCCGCACCGTGCCGCTGCCCAGCTCCTCCGGAACCGGCATCTGGTGCGCGATGAGGAAGGTGCGCAGGTCCGCCGAGCGCACCCGGCGGTGACCGCCCGGCGTCCTGAAGGCCATCAGGATGCCCCGGTCAATCCACTTGCTCACCGTGGACGGATCCACCTGAAGCAAACGACTGATGTCGTGCGTCGTGTAGAGCTGGTCCGTCATCGCCGTACTCCCCTCTTGCTGCATCATTCCGCTGCCCATGGAATCAACCACCTACCTTGAATACGGGGTTTCCTTCAACCTCTCTGCGCACTGCGTCCATCAGTCCCCCTCATCAGACCCACGGCCCCGTCCCAACGGGCACTGGCCTTGAGGCAGAGCTCCACGAGCTCCCGGGCGGCCCCACGGCCTCCCGGGCTCTGAGCCACGAAGTGGACCTCCTGACGCACCTCGGGAACTGCATCCGCGGGACACGCGGACAAGCCCACCCTCGACAGCGGGGCCAGGTCATTGTGGTCATCCCCCATGTAGGCACAGGCCTCATGGGGGACGCCCAGCTGCTGGAGGAGCTCGTCCAGTGCGGCACCCTTGTCCCGGCGGCCTTGAAACACAGCCGCCAGCCCGAGCTCCCGCCCGCGTGCCTCCACGATTCCTGAGGTGCGAGCGGTGAGGATGGCGGCGGGCAGGCCCGACAGCCGGGCCATGACCAGGGCGTGGCCATCCTTCACGTCGAAGCGCTTCATCAGCTCCCCGCCGTCGCCGTAATACAGGCCGCCGTCGGTGAGCACCCCGTCCACGTCGAAGACCAAGAGCCGCACGCGCGCCGCGCGGGACGTCAGCTCTTCCTTTCCAGGCTTGGAAGGTGCGTCCGTCTGCATCGTCTGCTCGGCTCCCCTCGTCGTGTTCATCAGCCGGGCTCGTGTCCCAACACCCGGCGGATATCCAGCACATTTCGTACCACGTCCTCGAACATCTGTGGATTGAGGGAGCACGGACCGTCACACAGGGCACGGTCAGGGTCCTCATGGACTTCCGTGAACAATGCATCAATCCCGGCGGCCGCGGCAGCGCGGGCGAGCAGTGAGACGAATTTGCGGTCGCCTCCCGTCACCCCGTCCCCGGAGCTGGGCTGCTGCACGGAGTGCGTGGCGTCGAAGCACACGGCCAGGCCCGCCTCGCGCATCTGCGCCAGGCCCCGCATGTCCACCACCAGGTTGTTGTAGCCGAAGGTCGAGCCCCGCTCGGTGACGAGCACGTTGGGGTTGCCCGTCTCGAACGCCTTGCGCGCCGAGTGGACGATGTCCTTGGGGGCCACGAACTGTCCCTTCTTCAAGTTCACGCCCTTTCCCGAGCGAGCCACCGCCTCGACCAGGTCCGTCTGCCGGCACAGGAACGCCGGTATCTGGATGATATCCACAACTTCCGAGGCAGGACCTACGTGGCTGGTTTCATGGACGTCCGTGAGGACCGGGACGCCCACTTCATCCCTGATACGCGCTAGAATGCGCAGCCCTTCCCGGAGGCCAGGACCTCGGAAGGACTTCCCGCTTGTCCGGTTGGCCTTGTCATACGAGCACTTGAAGGCATAGGGCACGCCCAGCCGGCTGGTGATGCCCTTGAGCAAGTGAGCATGTTTCAGCGCCATCTCCTCGGACTCGATGCTGTCCGGGCCGGCGATGACGAAGAGTTTCTGTCCCGGGCCAACCTTGTGGCCACAGAGGGTAATCGGAAGGCTGCTGGCGCTCATGCGCGCACCTGGCCGGCGGAGGCGTCGCGCTGGTCGAGCGCGGCCTTGATGAAGCCGGAGAAGAGAGGGTGGGGGGCGAAGGGCTTGCTCTTGAACTCGGGGTGGAACTGGCAGCCGACGAAGTAGGGGTGGTCCGACAGTTCAATCATCTCCACCAGGTTCAGCTCCGGATTATGACCGGAGATGACCAGGCCCGCCTCCTGCAACCGGCCGCGGTAGGCGTTGTTCACCTCGTAGCGGTGCCGGTGGCGCTCCTGGATGAGG
Source organism: Myxococcus sp. MISCRS1 (assembly GCF_026626605.1). Taxonomy (NCBI): domain Bacteria; kingdom Pseudomonadati; phylum Myxococcota; class Myxococcia; order Myxococcales; family Myxococcaceae; genus Myxococcus; species Myxococcus sp. MISCRS1. The sequence goes on along the minus strand of NZ_JAPNKB010000001.1, from coordinate 3,863,808 downwards.
TCCTGGCCGTAGAGCTGGTGGGCGCGGGTGGAGGGCTTGAGCGCGCAGGCGTAGCTGCCCAGGCGCATGGTGCCTCCCTTGTCCTGCACCGACACCTGGCTCTCCATGAGCGTCACCACCGGGTGCGGCGTGTGCTCGTTGAACTCCAGGCTGTTCGCGTTGGTGAGCCCCAGCACGCTCCGGCTGAACTCCACCACCGCCATCTGCAGGCCCAGGCAGATGCCGAAGAACGGAATCTTCTTCTCCCGCGCGTAGCGCACGGCGGCGATCTTCCCCTCGGTGCCCCGCACGCCGAAGCCGCCGGGGACCAGGATGGCGTCCACGCCGGCGAGCAGCTTCTCGGGCCCCTGCGCCTCCACGTCCTGGCTGTCCACGAAGTGCAGGTTGACCTTCACGTCGTTGGCGATGCCGCCGTGGAGCAAGGCCTCGTTGAGGCTCTTGTAGCTCTCCGTCAGGTTCACGTACTTGCCGACGATGGCCACCTGCACCTGGCCTCGCGCGGGCTCGTACACCTTGCGGATGATGTTCTCCCAGCGCTCCAGGTGCGGCGCGCGGCTCCAGATGTTGAGCACCTCCGCGAGCCGGTCATCCAGGCCCTGCCGGTGCAGCTCCAGCGGCAGCTCGTAGATGCTGCGCACGTCCGGGGACGTGAACACGTTGCCGGTGTCCACGTTGCAGAACATCGCAATCTTGTCCTTGAGCTCGCGCGACACCTCGCGGTCCGTGCGGCACACGAGGAAGTCGGGCTGGATGCCGATTTCGCGCAGCTTCATCACCGAGTGCTGCGTGGGCTTGGTCTTCACCTCGCCGGCCGCGCCGATGTACGGCAAGAGCGTCAGGTGCACGTAGACGGCGTTCTGGCTGCCCACGTCGTAGCGCATCTGGCGGATGGCCTCGAGGAAGGGCAGGGACTCGATGTCGCCCACCGTGCCGCCCACCTCCACGATGACCACGTCCGCGTCCTGGGCCGCCTGACGGATGCTCGCCTTGATTTCATCCGTGATGTGCGGAATCACCTGCACCGTCTTGCCCAGGTACTCGCCGCGGCGCTCCTTCATGATGACCGCGTGGTAGATGCGGCCCGACGTGAAGTTGTTGAGCCGGCTCATCCGCGCGTTGGTGAAGCGCTCGTAGTGGCCCAGGTCCATGTCCGTCTCGCCACCGTCCTCGGTGACGAAGACCTCGCCGTGCTGGAACGGGCTCATCGTGCCCGGGTCCACGTTGATGTACGGGTCCAGCTTGAGCAACGTGACGGCGAGGCCACGGTTCTCCAGCAGGGCGCCGATGGAGGCCGAGGCGAGGCCCTTGCCGAGGGAGCTGACCACTCCGCCCGTCACGAAAATGAACTTGGTCTTCTTGGAGCGCATATCCCGTTCTGCCAAGTAGGGCAGGGATGCGTCAATTATTCTGCGCCGGACGGGGGGGCGACCGGTCCGCCTGCTGACGCCGCCTCAGTTGCCGTCCCAAGCACCCGGGCGGGACACGGCGAACTCCCGGACGTCGGGTTGTCCGACGCGGAAGTCACGCAAGTCGCAGTTGCGGCAGCTCCAGCCCTCCCAGCCACGCTTGACCACCATGTGCAGGCAGGCGTCGTAGTTGGGGCAGTACAGGTTGCGCTGCGCCTGGACGGACTCCTCGTCACGCAGGGCGGTGGGCAGAGGGCTGGGGCACGGGGTGATGGACACGGCGAATCTCCCGGATGGGTACGTCAAGGGTCGGCCACTCCCCCCGGCGCGTCGGAACAGGTTGTCGGGACTTCCATTCCCGACCGGAAAGTAAAAGACCCGCCCCCGCATGTGCGGAGACGGGCCCCTGAAACCTTTAGCGTCTTCCACCGCGACGGAAAGCCGTTTCAGGCCACCGAAGCGGAGGTGGACGCCTGACTCTTGCTGTCGGTCAAGGCATCACCTCCTTTCTTGAGGCCGGAACAACTAATCGCCCCCCTGATTTCGCGCCACTTTCCGGTGCGATGAGCGAAGGACGCGGAGGGTAGGCGGCCGTTCAGGCCGCGACGAACTGGCGCTCGACCAGGCGGCGGTAGAGGCCGTCCTGGCCCATGAGGCTGGCGTGGGTGCCGCTCTGGACGATGCGGCCCGACTCCAGCACGAGCACGCGGTCCACGTTGGCCACGGTGGACAGGCGGTGGGCGATGACGAGCGTGGTGCGGCCCTTCATCAGGCGCTCCAGCGCGTCCTTCACCAGGTGCTCGCTCTCCGCGTCGAGCGCGCTGGTCGCCTCGTCGAGGATGAGCAGGCGGGGGTCCTTGAGCACCGCGCGGGCGATGGCGACCCGCTGCTTCTGGCCGCCGGACAGCTGCACGCCGCGCTCGCCCACCTGGGTGTTGTAGCCCTCCGGGAAGCGCTGGATGAAGTCGTGGGCGTTGGCGGCGCGCGCGGCGTGTTCGACCTGGGCGTCGGTGGCGTCGGGCCTGGCGTAGCGGATGTTGTCCGCGATGGAGCAGGAGAACAGCTGGGGCTCCTGGGCCACCATGCCGACGTTGCGGCGCAGCCACTCGGGCTCGAGCGTGGTGAGCGGATGTCCGTCCAGCACCACCGCGCCGCCCTGCGGGTCGTAGAAGCGCGACATGAGCGAGGCGAGCGTGGACTTGCCTCCGCCCGAGGGGCCCACCACCGCGACGACCTCGCCGGGCTTGAGCTCCAGGTCCAGACCCTGGAGCACGGGTACGTCCGCGCGCGTGGGGTAGGAGAAGCGCACGCCGCGGAACTCCACGTGGCCCTTCACCGACGGGAGCTGGTGGCCTCCGGCGGGGATGGCGGGCACGCGGTCCACCAGCTCGAAGACGCGCTCGGCGGCGCCGCTGGCGCGCATGAAGTCCGCCCACACCTCCGCCACCGCGCTCAGCGAGAGCGCCACGAGCGAGGTGTAGATGAGGAACGAGGTGAGCGCGCCCACCGTGAGCTCTCCGTCCACCACCAGGCGGCCGCCGTACCAGAGCATGGCCGCGGTGGAGCCGTACATGGCCAGCGAGGCGACGCCCATGAAGACGGCGGACTGGCGCGCGCGGTCCTTGGCCAGCGCCAGCGCGCGGTCCACCGCGGCGCCGTAGCGCTCCACCTCGTGGGCCTCCGCGGCGAACGAGCGCACGGTGCGGATGCCGGACAGGTCCTCCTCGGCGACCTCGCTGGAGGCGGCGAGCGCGTCCTGCACCTGGCGCGACAGCACCCGCACGCGCCGGCCGTACACCACCGCGCCGATGGCCACCGCCGGGATGAGCGCGAGCATCACCAGCGTCAGCCGGGGCGAGGTGAAGAACAGCAACGCCACGCCGCCCAGGGCCTGGAAGGTGTAGCGCAGCGTCATGGAGACGTTGGTGGTGACGGTGTTCTGCAGGACGCTCGTGTCCGAGGCGAGCCGGCTGGTGAGCTCTCCGGTGCGGCGCTCGTCGAAGAAGGCCACCTCCTGGGACAGCAGGCTCTGGAACAGGCGCTTGCGCAGCCGCGTCACCACGCGCTCGCCGGCGGTGCTGAAGAGGTAGGCGCGCAGCGCCATGGCCACCGACTGCACGACGAAGACGGCGAACATCACCAGCGCGATGGTGTCCAGCTTGTCGCGGCTGCGCGCGCCGAGCGCCTCGTCCACCAAATCACCGATGGCGCGGGGGAAGACGAGCGTGGCGGCGCTGCTGAGGAGCAGGAAGAGGGTGCCCACGACGAGCGTGGGGACCTCGGGCCGGGCGAGGGTGAGCAGGCGACCCAGCGTCACGCGCGAGGGGAGCCGGGGCTTGGCGGGTGACGGGCGGGCGGACACCGGCGGAGACTAGCGCGGAGTTTCCCGCTTCGCACGGCTCCCGGCTGTCGGAGCGGGTGGGAGGTGCTCATCCTTCCGGACACGGAGGTAGGCCATGGAGCAGCGCGTCTTCGGCGGTACCGGCAGGCAGGTTCCCGTCCTCGGGCAGGGGACATGGCAGATGGAGGAGGATGACCGCGACGAGGCCATCCGCTCGCTGCGCGCGGGGTTGGACCTGGGGCTCACGCATGTGGACACCGCGGAGCTGTACGGCCATGGCCGCGTGGAGGAGTCCATCGTCTCCGAGGCCATCGCCGGCCGGCGTCAGGAGGTCTTCCTGGTGTCGAAGGTGATGCCGTCCAACGCGACGTACGCGGGCACCCTGGCCGCGTGTGAGCGGAGCCTGAAGCGGCTGCGCACCGACGTGTTGGATTGCTACCTGCTGCACTGGCCCGGCTCGCATCCGCTGGAGGAGACGGTGCGCGCCTTCGAGAAGCTGGTGGCGGACGGGAAGATTCGCTCGTGGGGCGTGAGCAACTTCGGCGTGGCGGAGCTGGAGGAGCTCGTCGAGCTCGCGAAGCCGGAGCGCGTCGCGTGCAACCAGGTGCTGTACCACCTGGAGGAGCGCGCCATCGAACACGCGGTGCTGCCCTGGTGCGAGGCGCGTGGCATCGCGGTGGTGGGCTACAGCCCGTTCGGCAACGGGCGCTTCCCGCGTCCCGACAGTCCGGGCGGACGCGTGCTGGAGGCGGTGGCCCGCGCGCATGGCGTCACGCCCCGGCAGGTGGCGCTCCAGTTCCTGGTGCGGCGGCCCTCGCTGTTCGCCATCCCGAAGGCGAGCCGCGTGGCGCACCTGCGCGACAACGCCGCGGCCGCGTCGCTGAGGCTGTCGCGGGAGGAGCTGGCGCGCCTGGACGCCGCGTTCCCGCTGGGGGCCTACAGCGACGAGCTGCCGATGCTCTGACTACAGCAGGCCCTTCTCGCGCATGACGGCCTCGACCTTCGCGACGTCGGCGGGGATGTCCACGGCCACCGTGCGCCAGGAGACGCGGGCGCAGCGGATGGCGATGCCGTGCTCCAGCGCGCGCAGCTGCTCCAGCTTCTCCGTCTCCTCGAGCGGCGTGGGGGCCAGGTCGGCGAGGCGCAGCAGCACGTCGCGTCGGTAGCCGTACAGGCCGATGTGGCCCCAGCGGGGGACGGGGGTGCCCGTCTCGCGGGCGTGGGGGACCAGGCTGCGGCTGAAGTAGAGCGCGTCGCCGTTGAGCGCGAGCACCGCCTTCACCACGTGCGGGCTCTCCGCCTCGTCGGCCTCCAGGGGGCGCACGAGGGTGCCCATGCGCACGGCGGTGTCGTCGAAGAGGCCGGCGAGGGCCTCGAGCGCGGCCGGGTCGACCAGGGGCTCGTCGCCCTGGACGTTCACCCAGACGTCCACGTCCGGACGGGCGCGGGCGACCTCGGCCACGCGGTCCGTGCCGGTGGCGCAGGCGGGGCTGGTCATCACCGCGCGGCCGCCGAAGGACTCGACGGTGGCGCGGATGCGCTCGTCGTCGGTGGCGACCCAGACCTCGTGGAAGACGCCTGCTTCCTGACAGCGGCGCCAGACATGCTCCACCATGGGACGGCCGGCGATGAGGGCGAGCGGCTTGCCCGGATAGCGGGTGCTGGCGTGACGGGCGGGGATGACGGCGATGGTGCGCGAGGAGGGCATGGCACACTCCGTCTATCAGATTCAGAACGGACGCTGGCCCCCGGATGGGTGGGCGCCCCGCAGCCACTAGGCATCCGACCCGGCGTGCCTAGCTTGGCTGGCGACATGAAGAAGGTCATCCACATCGTCGGCGCGCGCCCGAACTTCATGAAGGTCGCGCCCATCCACCGCGCCATCGCCGCGCGGAATCAGCTCCAGCAGGTCCTGGTCCACACGGGACAGCACTACGACGTCAAGATGAGCGACGTCTTCTTCTCGGACCTGGGGCTGCCAGCGCCCGAGGTGCACCTGGGCATCGGTTCGGGGAGCCACGCGCAGCAGACGGCCAAGACGATGGTGGAGCTCGAGCGGGTGTTCCTCGAGCACAAGCCGGACCTGGTCTCCGTCGTCGGTGACGTCAACAGCACCGTCGCCGCCGCGCTCGTGTCGTCGAAGCTGGGGATCGCGCTCGCGCACGTCGAGGCGGGCCTGCGCAGCTACTCGCGGCACCAGCCGGAGGAGATCAACCGCGTCGTCACGGACCGGCTGTCCGACCTGCTGCTCACGCCTTCTCGCGACGCCGACGCGAACCTCCTGAAGGAGGGCGCGGACCCGGAGCGCATCCACTTCGTGGGCAACGTGATGATCGACTCGCTGCTCGCCTCGAAGGAGCGGGCGGACCAGCTGCCCGTGCTGAAGACCCTGGGCGTGGAGCCTCGCGGCTACGCGGTGTGCACGCTCCACCGGCCGTCCAACGTGGATGACCCGAAGCTGCTCGGGGGGCTGCTGTCCGCCATCGCGCACGTGGCTTCGCGCGTGCCGGTCATCTTCCCGGTGCACCCGCGCACGCGGAAGATGATTTCGGAGCAGGGCCTGGGGTCGTGGTTCGAGCGCAGCCCGAACCTGCGCCCCGTGGACCCGATGGGCTACCTGGAGTTCCTCGCGCTGACGTCGCAGGCGAAGTTGATCCTCACCGACTCGGGCGGTCTGCAGGAGGAGACCACGGCGCTGGGCGTGCCGTGCCTCACGCTGCGCGAGAACACCGAGCGCCCCATCACCGTGGAGCAGGGCACCAACGAGGTGGTGGGCACGGACCCGGACCGCATCCGCGAGTCGGCGGACCGCGTGCTCGATGGTCAGGGCAAGAAGGGCCGCATCCCCGAGTACTGGGATGGGCGCTCCGGCGAGCGCATCGCGGACCTGTTCGCGCGCTTCCTGGGCGTGAGCGACGACGCCCGGCGCGCGGCTTCGGCGTGAGCGTGTGACGGCGCACGGTGGGGCTCGTGTGGGCTTCACCGTGTGGCGCGTGCCGCCTCGGCGCCAGGATGTGAGTGCGCATGTGATGGGGGCCCGTGTGGGCTTCACCACGTGGCGTGTGCCCGCCTCGGTGTGACGTTGTGAGGGCGTAAGCGACGGGGACATGTTTGGGCTTCACCGTGTGGCGCGTGTCTGCATCCGCGTGAGGCTGTGACCGCGTACGCGGCGGGGGAGTGAGGACTCCTCCAGGTGGCGTGTTTCCGCAGGGGCTCGTCGACGTCGGCGTGAAGCCGCTTCGATGCGCAGGTCCTTCTGTTTCCGCGCTGGCTCGGGTGGTGCCTCGTCGTGAGGCCTCCCGACCCTGAAGGGTTCGGACTGTGCGCCGTCCCGCGCCGTGTTAGAGCGCGGAGGTGATGCACGGCGAGAAGGATTCATCGGCGGAGGACTCCTCCCCTGAGCAGGAGCCCTCCGAGCAGGGGGGCTCGAGTCGTGCGCCCGCGTCGGACGCCGCTCCCGAGGGCTTCGTCGACATCTCCTTCGTCGTCGAGCCCAACTATGCGGGCTGGCGCCTGGAGGACTACCTGGGCCAGAAGCTGCGCCGCATGCCGCGCGAGCGTCTGGCCGGCATCATCCTGCGCGGCGTCCGCTGCGAAGGACGGCGGCTGAAGCCCTCCACGCCCGTGTACCCTGGCTTGGCCTTCCGCCTGCGCCGCCCCGGCAGCGAGGAGCCGGAGACGCCCACCACGCTGCCCGTCGTCTTCCAGGATGAGTGGCTGCTGGTGCTCGACAAGCCCGCGGGTCTCCCCATCCATCCGACGGCGCGCTACCACAAGGGCACCCTCGTCTCCATCCTGCGCGAGCGCTTCGGGGAGCGCTTCGCCGAGCCCGCGCACCGTCTGGACCGCGAAACCAGCGGCCTGGTCGTCTGCGGTCGCACCACCGAAGCCTGCCGTGTGCTCGGCCGGCTCTTCGTCTCGCGCGACGTGCACAAGGAGTACCTCGCCCTCTGTGAGGGACATCCTCCCGAGGACACCTTCACCGTGGATGCCCCCATCGCCGAGGGCACCGAGCTCATCCGCATCGCCGTGCGCATCGACGCCGTCGAGGGCAAGCCGAGCCGGACCCGCTTCCAGGTGCTCCAGCGCTTCACCCGCGATGGTGAGCCCTTCGCGCTCCTGCGCTGCTTCCCGGAGACGGGACGTCAGCACCAGATTCGCATCCACCTGCGTGAGGCGGGCTTCCCGCTGGTCGGTGACAAGATGTACGGCCCGGATCCCGGCTACTTCGACCGCTTCAGCAAGCACAGCCTGGAGCCCGAGGCCTGGTCTCGACTGCGACTGCCCCGACACGCCCTGCACGCCGAGCGCATCGTGTTCCCGCACCCCGGCACCGGCGCGGAGGTCTCGTTCTCGGCGCCGCTCCCCTCGGACCTCGCGGACTTCATCGCGGGCGCGCCCCTGCCGCCTCCGCCCTCCACGGCACCCAGCCGTTGAAACGACGAAGGCCCCCGACCCGATGAAGGGCAGGGGGCCTGGGGCCTCACGCGCGCATGCGCGGCGTCAGGCGGTGAGCTTGTTGGCTTCCTGTCCGGAGCCGGCCATCTCCCCGAGCAGGTACTGACCGGAGAAGCACGCCGTGCAGAAGCTGCCCCGGCTGGGGTCGCCCACGGCCTCGCCCAGGCCCTCGATGGAGATGTAGCCCAGCGAGTCCGCCGTGACGTAGCGGGCAATCTCGTCCGTGCTGTGGCTCGCGGCGATGAGCTCCTGCCGGCTGGGCGTGTCGATGCCGTAGAAGCAGGGCCACTTCGTCGGCGGCGAGGAGATGCGCAGGTGTACCTCCAGCGCGCCGGCCGCCTTGATCATCTTCACGATCTTGCGGCTCGTCGTGCCGCGGACGATGGAGTCGTCCACCACCACCACGCGCTTGCCCTTGATGACGTTGCGCACCGCCGACAGCTTCAGCTTCACGCCGAAGTGACGGATGGACTGCTGCGGCTCGATGAACGTCCGGCCCACGTAATGGCTGCGGATGAGCCCCACGTCATACGGAATCCCGCTCTGCTGCGAGAAGCCGATGGCCGCCGCCACGCCCGAGTCCGGCACCGCGATGACCAGGTCCGCGTTCGCCGGCTGCTCGCGCGCCAGCTGCATGCCCATCCGCTTGCGCACCTCGTACACGCTGTTGCCGAACAGCACCGAGTCCGGCCGCGCGAAGTACACCTGCTCGAAGATGCACCGGCCCAGTCGCGCCGGCTCCGCGAACGGCTTGCTCGTGCGCATGACGCCGTTCTCGATGACCAGCAGCTCACCGGGCTCCAGCTCGCGCACCACGTCCGCCTCGATGAGGTCCAGCGCCGTCGTCTCGCTGGCGAGCACGTACGCGCCTTCCTTCATCCGCCCGAGCACCAACGGCCGGATGCCCAAGGGGTCCCTCACCGCGACCAGCTTGTTCTCGGTGAGCACCAGCAGGCTGTAGGCGCCCTCCACCTTGCGCAGGGCCTCCACCAGCTTCTGCTCGAAGCTCCCCTGTCGCGAGCGCGCGAGCAGATGGAGGATGACCTCCGTGTCGGCGTCCGACTGGAAGATGGCTCCGTCGGCCTCCAGCTTCTCCTTCAGCGCCGCCGCGTTGACCAGGTTGCCGTTGTGCGCGATGGCACACTGACCGCCCGCGTACTGCACGAAGAGCGGCTGCGCGTTCTTGAGCTGGCTGCCGCCCGCCGTCGAATAGCGCACGTGGCCGATGGCCGACTGACCGGGCAGGCCGGCGAGCACTGGCGCATCGAAGATGTCGGCCACCAGCCCCATCTGACGGTGGGCCCGCAGGCCATGACCATCAGAGGCGACGATACCCGCGGACTCCTGCCCGCGATGCTGCAGGGCGTGCAGCCCCAGGTACGTCAGGTTGGAGGCCTCGGCGTGTCCCGTGATTCCGAAGATGCCGCACATGGCGCGCTGCCTTACTCCTTTCGGGCGGTGAGCGGAACAGGAACGCACGCCCCTCTGGTGGGTATTCCACCCGTCACCGGAGTCGGCCGATGTGGGCAGACGAGCCTCGCGGCGAGTGCCGCATGCCGTTAGTCTGCGCACCGCATGGTGTTTCCACGACGAGCCTCCTGGCGTTCCCTGTTTCCCCTGGTCTTGCTCACCGTGGGTGCCGCTTATGCATTGGGTTCCTGGAACTGGTGCGGCACGTGGGCGGAGCGCGCGCCGGTGCTGCTGTCGCAGGTGAAGGGCGAGGGGCCGCTGCGCGCGGGCGCGGCGAAGGTGGCCCTGGCGCCGCCGTTCCCGGTGGTGGTGGCGGGGTACTCGCCGCCGCGTCCCGACGCGACGCAGTCCGACCCGCCGCTCCATGCGCGCGCGGTGGTGTTGGAGGCGGGGGGCTCACGCGTGGGGCTGGTGTCGCTGGAGCTGCTGCTCGTCACGGATGTGGTGACGGCGCGGGTGCGCGAGCACGCGAAGACGCTGGGGCTGCAGGATGTGTTGGTGCTGGCCACGCACACGCACTCGTCGCTCGGGGGCTATGACTCGCGGCTGGTGTCGCAGCTCGTCGGCACGGGGCGCTATCGGGAGGACTCGGAAGCGACGGTGGTGGCCGCGGCGAGCGCCGCGCTCGGGCAGGCCGCCTCCTCGCTCACGGACGTGACGCTGGAGCTGGGGGAGGCGAAGGAGTCCTCGTATGTCTACACGCGCTCGGGTGGCACCGCGCCGGATGGGACGCTGACGCGCGCGGTGCTGCGCGGTGAGGCAGCGCCCGTGGCGGAGCTGCTCTTCTTCGCGGCGCACCCGGCGATGGTGCCTCGGCAGCGCGCGTACGTGGACCCGGACTATCCGGGCCGCTTGAGCACGCTGCGCGAGTCCGAGGGCAGCGGCGTGACGCTGTTGTTGCAGGGCGCGGTGGGCAACGCGTCCGTGGCGTACTCGGAGGGGCAGGGGCTGGAGCGGGTGTCGGGCTTCGCGCGGGCTTTGTCGGAGCTGGCGGGCAAGGCGCCCCTGGCTTCGGCGGGGCCGTCCGTGCGGCTGTCGCTGGCGCGCGCGGAGGCGGTGATGCCCCGGCCGGATGCGTCGCGGCTGGTGCCGGCCTTCACCCGGGCGGCTGGGGATAACTTGTTGTGCAGCTCCGCCGAGCGCGTGGCCGAGGTGTCCGCGTTGGTGTTGGGGCCGCTGGAGCTGGTGACGGTGCCGGGCGAGCCCACGGTGGACGCGGGCGCGGAGCTGGTGCGGCGCACGGGAGCCTCGGGCGTGCTGGGGCTCGCGGGGGGCTACGTGGGCTACGTGGAGACTCCGGACCTGGTGAACGCGAAGGGCGGAGAGTCGCGCAGGCAGTACTTCGGGCCCGCGTTGCTGGAGCGTCTGGGCGTGGCGGCGGAGCTGGCCGCGAGCACGGCGGGCTTCACGCGCTGACGGTGGTGTCACCCGCGTGCATGCGCTGGATTGCACTCGTCCTGGCGTGCTGGGTGTGTCGGGCCCCGGATTGACAGGCCGCGACGCGGTGGCCTGAAGTCCCGCGGGAGAGGGGGGGATTTCCGATGCAACTGCGATGCGTGGTGGGCGTGCTCGCCGTGGTCCTCGTGGGGCTGCCGGCGTGGGGGCAGCATCTGCCCGAGTCTCCCGGAGACAGGGACTCCGCCTCGTTGTCTCCTCCCTTGGTGTCCGTGCCGGACGCGGCGGTGCCCGAGTCCTCCGCGCAGGCTCGCTCCGCGTCACTCGCGGCGCATCCTTATCGACGTGGCACGCACCTCTCCCTGGGCATCTTGTTGGGCGGCGCGGGGCTGGTGTCGGGCGCCATGGTGGGGCTCGTCGCGGGCAACTGGCTGGCAGGCTGTGCTGGCTTTCCCTGCTGGAACAGCGTGGGGCTCGCGTTCTCGCTGGGGGTGGGCTCGTCGCTTGGCGCGGCCAGCGATGTCTACCTCTCGGGGCGATGGCTTCAAGGGGAGGGCAGCTTCGGCTACACGCTGCTGGGCGCGGCGATCGGCGCGATGCCGTCATCATTGCTGCTCAACAGCAACAGCCCCGGTGTGGCGACCATCGGCGTGCTCAACCTGGTCGTAACGCCCATCCTGGGCTCGTTCGTCGGTTATCGCCTCTCACACTCCTCCACGGTGCGCGCGCGGGAGCGCAGGCTCTCGCAGCAGGTGGTCGTGGTGCCCTCGTTCGCCCGGACGAAGGAGGGGAGCCTCGTGGGTGGATTGGCGGGGCGGTTCTGAACGTCGTGCGGTGGACGGCGTGACGCGCGTGATGGTGCGCGCGGCGCCGCGTGGCGGACAATGCGCGTCCACCTTCACCGTGGAGCGCAGATGAGCCCGTCGGACCCTCGCATCACCCTGGAAGTGCGCGGACACCTTGCCCTCATCGGCATCCACCGGCCGGAGAAGCGCAACGCGTTCGACGTGGGCATGCTGCGCGGGCTCTCGTCCGCGGTGACGGAGGCGGACCGGCATCCGGACGTGCGGTGCATGGTCATCTTCGCGGTGGGCGACCACTTCTCGGCGGGGCTGGACCTCGCGAGCGTCGCGCCCGCGCTCTCCAGCGGCGAGCCGCTCTACGCGGAGGGGTTCATCGACCCGTGGGGCATCCAGGGACCGCCGCGCACCAGGCCCCTGGTGCTCGCCGTCCAGGGACTGTGCCTCACGCTGTCCATCGAGCTTGTGCTCGCGGCGGACATCACCGTGGCCTCGGAGGACGCGCGCTTCGGACAGATTGAAATCAAGCGCGGCATCTTCCCGTTCGGCGGCGCCACGGTGCGCTTCCCCCAGCGCGCGGGCTGGGGCAACGCCATGCGGTGGCTGCTCACCGGCGATGAGTTCGACGCGCGCGAGGCCTACCGCATCGGCCTGGTGCAGGAGGTGGTGGAGCGCGGCCGGCACCTGGAGCGGGCGCTCGCCTTGGCGGAGACGGTGGCGAAGCAGGCCCCGCTGGGCGTGCAGGCGACGCTCGCGTCCGCGCGACAGGCGGTGCACGAAGGGCCCGACGCAGCCAGGGCCGCGCTGCTGCCCCGGCTGCTGGAGCTGGTGAAGACGGAGGACGCCGCCGAGGGCGTCCAGTCCTTCCTCGAGCGCCGCGAGGCCCGCTTCAGCGGCAAGTGAAGCGGACATGCGGGGCCCGGGGACGGTCCGTCAGAACTTCTCGAACTTGGACTTCTCCTTGCGCTTCTTGAAGAGCAGCGCCGTGCGGCCCAACAGCTGGGCCAGCTCGGCGCTGGTGCCCTCGGCGAGGCGCGCGGCGGCTTCCTGGCGCGACTCGGGGCCCTCGTTGATCTTCACCTTGATGAGCTCGTGGTCGTGCAGCGCCTGCTCGACGGCGGCGATGACGCCCTCGGTGACGCCGGATTGACCGACGATGACCACCGGCTCCAGGTGGTGTCCGAGCGCGCGCAGATGGCGGCGTTGCTTCCCGGTGAGCGACACGTTGCTGTCTCCTTCGACTCCACCCGCGGGGCCCCTGGCCCCTCCGGATGGGGGGCGCACCCTACTTCTTCTGGGCCGCCATGCGAATCTCCCGCTGAGCGTCGATGTGGTCTGGCTGAAGCTCCACGGTCCGCTTGAAGTGCTTCAGCGCCCCCGCGGTGTCTCCCGTCAGCTTCGCAATCACCCCGAGGAAGTAGTGCGCCGGCGCACACCGCTCGTTGCGCTTGATGGCGTTCTGGATTTCCCGGAACGCCTCCGGCTGCGCCGCCTTCTTGTCCGTCGCCGTGAAGAACCGCGCATAGCCCCGCCAGGCGTAGAACTCCGCCTCCTCGGCGTTGAGCTGGATGGCCTCGTTCAACATCTTCACGGCCTCCGGGAACTTGCGCGCCTTCACCAGGATGCACGACTTCTGGAAGAGCTCCTCCGCCATCAGGATGGCGTTGATGTCCACCTCCGCCCCGGCGCCACCACTCTTCAGCTCCTCGAGATAGGCCGCCCGGCTCTTGTCGTCGGACAGCGTCCGGTACGCATCGCCGATGTAGGCGAACACCTCGGCCTTGAGCTTCTCGAGCTCCGGCGGCGCCCCCTGCGGGAGCGTGTCCGGGTGGTACAGCTTGGCCAGACGGAAGTAGGCGACCTTGACCGCGCTGCCGTCCGCCTGCTCCGCCAACCCGAGCCGCTGGAAGTGGTTCTGCTGCTTCAACGCCATCGCCAGCTGCTTGAGCGCCGGAATCTCGTCGGCGCCCGGCGGAGGGCCGGAGACCGTGGGCGGCGCCGGACGTGCTGCCGCGGCGGGCGCGGGGCTCGCCGGACGGGCTGGCGCCGCTCCGACGACGGGCGGCGGACGGGGGGCCGCGGCGGCTCCAGGAGGATTGCCCGGACGGGCCGCTGCCGGCGCGGCGGCACCCGGCGGATTGCCCGGGCGCGCGGCCTGCGGTGAGCCCGCTCCCGGGGGATTCCCAGGCGCGGCGGTCGGAGCCTGTGCCCCCGGTGGCGGGGCCGGGCGGGGCGCGGCCGTGGGACCCGCGGTGGGCGCTGGACCGGGCTGCGCGGCGGCCGTGGGGCCCGCCACCGTCGCGGGGGCCGGGCGCGCGGCCGCGAAGGACACCGCGTCCAGCTCGCGCAGCAGGAAGGCCAGGCGCAGCAGGTGGTCGGCGTCCTGCGGGAAGTCCGCGAGGAGCTGCGACACCGAGCGCACTCCATCGATGACCGTGAGCGCGCGAACCTCGTGCGGCGTCAGCCGCAGCTCGCTCGCGGCCACCATCCCACCCGACTTCATGATGGGCAGGTTGAGCACCGGCATGAGCCGACGCTTGATGTCCGCGGAGGGCATGCGGCGCACCGTGTCGCTGAGCACCGCCCACCGGTTGCCCAGCGGCATGGCCTTGTTGCCCGCCAGCTCCCGCAGCTCGAAGGCGAACATGCCGGACTCGGCGCGCAGGCCCTTGAACAGGATGCTGGAGGCTCGCTGCGCCAGAATCGAGAACGCGCTGGCGGGCTGGAGCAGACCGAGTCCGAAGAGCGCGGCGAGCAGGTCTCCGCCGAAGCGCTCCTTGGCGGACTCGGCTTGCTGGAGCTGCTCGGGCGTGAGCAGCCGCGCGCCCATCAGCGACGTGCCCAGCGAGTCCTCGGGGTGGTTGGAGTCGACGAACTCCGGGTTGCCCTTGCGGAAGTGAATCAGGGTGACCCGGTCCGTGAGCGCCAGCTTGAGCAGGCCCGTCTGCTCCGCGGAGGCGATGCGGCCGAAGAGGTTCAGCGGCGAGGTCTGCTCGAGCTGCCCCTGCGAGGGCATCGCGTAGGGCGAGGACTCCGTGGAGACGGCGGGCGCGGCTGCCGTGGAGGGGAAGGGGGCTGCTGGAGGGACGGCTCCCGCCTGCGGCGTGGCGACCTGGGGCTGTCCGGTGGCCGCGTTGGGCGGCGCGACGGGCCGTGCGACGGCTCCGGGGGCTCCGGGGGCCGCACCTGGAACTTGAGGCCGTGCGGCCTGCATCGGGTTGCCTTGCGCCCGAGGATCCCCCGGTCGAACCCCTGGACCCGCCATGGGGACCCCTGGGCCCGCCATGGGTGCACCTGGGCCTGCCATGGGGACCCCTGGTCGAGCCACGGGCGCTCCCGGGCCTGCCATCGGGGCTCCTGGGCCCGCCATGGGGACACCAGGGCCCGCCATGGGGACACCTGGACGCCCGGTTGCACCGGGCCCCGCCATGGGCGCACCCGGGCCCGCCATGGGGACACCTGGACGCCCGGTTGCACCGGGCCCCGCCATGGGCGCACCCGGGCCCGCCATGGGAACTCCTGGGCGTGCGATCGGCGCGGCACCTGGCCCCGCCATCGGCGCGGCACCTGGCCCCGCCATCGGCGCGGCACCTGGCCCCGCCATCGGCGCGGCACCTGGCCCTGCCATCGGCGCGGCACCTGGGCCCGCCATCGGTACTCCCGGTCCCGCCATCGGCACGCCCGGACCGGCCATGGGCGCCGCACCCGGCCCCGCCATGGGCACACCGCCCGGCCCCGCCATGGGGACACCGGGGCGCGCTACCGGGGCCTGGGGCCCGGGGCCGAGGTTCGCCGGCGCGCCGTCACCCCACAGCTCGCGCGGGAACACCTCGCGGGCCTCGGGGAAGCGCCAGGGGAAGGCGAAGTTCAGCCCGTCCTCGGAGACCTGGAGCTTGCCCTTGATGGCGCCGCTGTCGATGAGCAGCTCGATGGTCGGCAGGGTGAGGGGCCCCCACAGGGTGCCCCTGTCGTTGCGGACCCAATATTGACGGACGTCACCCTCCGCCATGCGCGGTTCTGCTCCATTCCTGCTGCGAGAAGACGGCAACCCTACCGCTCTCCCAGGAAGGCTCAAAGCAGACGGCGGGGCGGAGGGCTCATACCCTGTGTCAGGGCGTGGCCCCGTCCAGCACCGCCATCCCCAGGACCGACAGGCAGGCCGGGTCCGCCTGCTGCTCGACGGGCGGGTCGAAGCAGTGCACCTCGCTGTCGAACACCTTGCAGATGCCCGAGGGCGTGGACGCACACGCCGACTTCGAGAACGCCGTCGTGCACGCATATCCACACGCCGGGCCGGACTCCGTGTTGCGGCACTCCGGCGCGGGAATCGCGCGCTTCCAGGTGCACAAAGCCGCCGCAGGCGGGTCGAAGCAGGTGATGCGCCCGCTCGAAATCTTGCACACCCCCGCCGGCGTCCGGGTGCACCGCACGCCCTCTGACGCGTTGAGACAGTTGTAGCCACACGTCAGCTCCACCCCGTTGCTGCGGCAGTCCGCGCGGGGCGTCTCCTTGCCGTACACCGCGAAGACCACCGCCGGCGGGTCGAAGCACTCCACCTCGCCTCCGCGCGCCTTGCACACCCCGGCCGGCGACTTCGCGCACTTCACCCGGCCCGGCTGCGTCACGCAGTGGTAGCCACACGCCACCGCCCCGTCGATGGCCTTGCACTCGGGCTCCGGCAGCGCCGCGCCATACGCCTTCACCACGTACGCCGGCGGGTCGAAGCACACCGCCTGCCCGTCGATGAGCTGACAGCGCCCCTGGGGCGTCTGCGCACAGCGGGCGCGGTTCGAGTCGGACTTGCACCCATATCCACACGCCACCTGGCTGTTCATCATCCGGCAGGTGGGCGCGTTGGGGTCCTGCGAGGGTGGAGCCGAGGCCAGCGTGAGCGCCAGCACGGTGAAGAGGGAGGCGAGCATGAAGACCTCGGAGGTGAAACGACCGGGGCATTGACGCCCAAGGTGGCGGGGGACGCAAGAAGCGAGCAGCCGCGACGGCGCCCGTGGTACCCAGGCGCCGCTCGAGGCGAGGGAGACACAGGGTGGACCTACTGGTGGACGTCAGTGCGCAGCACCTGCTGCTGCTGTGTGTCGCGGCGCTGGTGGCGGGCATGGTGGATGCCATCGCGGGCGGCGGCGGGCTCATCACGCTGCCGGCGCTGCTGACGGCGGGGCTGCCCCCGCACGTGGCGCTGGGGACCAACAAGGGGCAGTCCGTGTTCGGCTCGTTCGCGGCGCTGGTGCGCTTCTCGCGCGCGGGGCTGGTGGACTGGAAGCTGGCGCGCGTGACGTTCCCCTTCGGCCTGGGCGGCGCCTTCGCGGGCGCGGCGCTGGTGCTGCTGGTGAAGCCGGAGGTGCTCAAGCCGCTGGTGCTGGTGCTGCTCATCGCCGTGGCGGTGTTCCTCGCCTTCCGCCGCGCGCCGCCCAAGGCCCCCGCGCACGCGGAGCCCTCGCCCCGCTCGCGCGCCCAGGCCATCGGCGCGCTCATCGCGCTGGCCGTCGGCACCTATGACGGGTTCTTCGGCCCGGGCACGGGCACCTTCCTCATCGTCGGCTTCAACACGCTGCTGGGCCACGGCCTGGCGCGAGCGTCCGCGGACGCGAAGGTGGTGAACTTCGCCTCCAACCTGGCGTCCGTCATCCTGTTCTCGCTCAAGGGCGTGGTGCTGTGGAAGGTGGCGCTGCCCATGGCCGCGGCGCAGTTCACCGGCGCGTGGCTGGGCGCGCACCTGGCGGTGAAGGGCGGCGACACCCTGGTGCGCAAGGTGGTGCTCGCCGTGGTGCTGGCGCTGGTGCTGAAGCTGGGACGCGACGTGGTGATGGGCTGACGGTCCTTCAGCCGATGTGCACCAGCAGCGCGCCGTCGCGGCGGGACACCTGGGCGACGAACTTCTGGAGCTCCTCGAAGTAGGAGAGCACCTCCTCGAGCGGGTCGCTGTCCTCGGGCGGCTCATCCCAGGTGCCGGGGTAGATGTCCTGGGCCTGCATCTTCGCCGGGTCGAAGCGGCGGCGCAGCGTGTTCTCGGAGACGTCCTTCAGCGCGGTGGCGAGCGCCTTCACCTGCGCGGGCGCGAAGACGCGCGCGGTGCCCTCGTCGGAGGGGATGTCGCCCACGTCGTCACCGCCGCGGACGAGGAAGTCCAACGGCGCGCTGCCCTCCCACGCGGTGCCGGTGAGCAGGTACTGGAGGGCATGCCACGCCTCGCCGATGTCCAGCTCCAGGAACGCTCCGCCCTTCGGGTCTCCGAAGTCCTCGTCGTCGTCGAGGAAGTCCTCCAGGCGCTCGGGGGCCTGAAGCAGGGCGCCGCGCTGCGCCTCCGTGACGCTGCGCAAGGTGCAGAGCATCTCCATGCGGGGGACCTCGTGTGACGCGAAAGCCGGGGGAAGTGGAGCGGCGCCGGACCCTACCAGTCCCGGGCGAGCGTGCGGAATTTCGATGCGGGCCCCTCCGCCCCCAGGTCCACCGACGCGGGCCGCGAGTCCTCGGAATGCTAGGCTTCCGACGTCGGGCCGTCGTCCTCGCGGTTGGAAGCCAGGGAGCTCGGGTATGCACCGAGGGGTTCGTTGGGTCATCGCCATCGCGGGCGTCGGGGTGTCGCTGTCGCTCGCGGCGCTCCTGCGGCGGCAACTGGCGCAAGAGCCCCGACCCAAGGTCGCCACCGCTCGGGTTTCCGACGCGGGTTCGCCGGATGCGGGCTCGATGCCCATCGAGGACCCCGAGGACCCCCGCACGCTGGCGCCTTCTCAACTGGGGCGCGTCTATGTGCGGACGCTCGACCCCTGGGGGCTCAAGCCGGTGCCGGGAATCACGGTGGCCATCGTGAGCGAGGGCCAGCCGCGTCGGCTGCATCCGGAGCAGTTGAAGACGGATGCGCAGGGCATGGCCCGCTTCCCCAAGGTGCGCGCGGGCGTGTTCACCGTCTGCGCGAAGGGGCCGCGCCACATCGAGACGTGCCAGATGAACCTGGAGCTCTCACCGGACAGCAGCCACACCGTGGAGCTGTCCATGACGGAGCGCTCCACGGCCGCTGGCAGGTGACGCTCAGCAGGGCAGCCAGGGACCCACGCCGCGCTCGCACGAGTCGTAGCAGACGGAGATGGCCTGGGCGCACACCTCGCTCGAGACCCCGCACTGGGACGGACACCAGGCGTTGGCCTGGTAGCACTCGTCCCAGCAGGAGACCTGGGCGCTCGTCGAGGTCTCGGTCTGGGGCGCCTCCGGGCTCACCGGCTCGCTCGCGGGCGCGCCGCCACCACAGCCGAGGAGGGACAGGCAGACGGCGAGGGACGCGAGGAAGGGGCGCAGCTGCATGGAGGTGCTCCGTGGCGTGGGGGATGACCGCGGACACCACTGTAGCCGAATGGCAGATGCAGACTCGTTCCCAGTTCGGCGTGCCGCCGCGCGCCCCGCACGGCTAGCTGCAGACGCGGCTCTTCACGGGACAGGGCAAGTCGAAGCTGCCCTCCACCCGGATGGTGCGCTCGGTGGCGTCCTTCTTGTTGGCGGAGCTGTGCGTGCGGGCGGTGAACTTGAACGTGCCCGCGACGCCGCGGCCGTCGAACCGGGTCAGCACCAGGACGCCGGGCACGGTGAGCATGTAGTTGACGCCCTTGAGGCGCAGCGCCACGGGCAACTCGCCGGGCTTCTCGTCCAGCGTGACGAGCGGGTACGCGCCGGGCTTGAAGGGAACGCTCTCCTTGGTGTTCTGCCCGGAGAGGATGCTCAGGCTCGCCGACTGGATGCCGCCCGCGCTGATGCAGTGGATGGACAGGGGGCCGCTCATCGTCCCCTTCGCCGCGAGCTTCGCGGCGGCGGCCTGGACCTTCTTGGGGTCCTGCTTCATCCGGCTGTGGATCTTCTCGTAGACCGCGCGCATCTCCTCGGGAGACATCCAGTGGTCCGAGGTGGCGGACTGCGTGCCGCCCTTGCCGGAGAAGGCCAGCTGCAGGCCTCCCATCACCCGGACCTCACAGGTGCCCTCGCGCCGCGCCGCGAGCGCGGGCAGCGAGCAGAGCATCACGAGGGCGACGGCGGCGGCGTGTCGCATGGGGCGGCTTTCCGGGGCAGGGGGCGGCACGAGGCCGCCCGGTGGTTCCCGGACTGTAGAACGTCAGGGCGTCGGAGAGGCGCTCTTCGGGGTGCCGGTCTCCGGCGGCCGGTCGATTTCCTCGGCCGGGAAGTTGGCGGCCGCCTCCAGGTAGCGCGGCGGCTGGATGCGGCGGCGGTCGCGCTTGTTGAGCCCCTCGGGCTCCACGTAGGTCGGCTCCGCGCCTGCGCGCTGCTCCACGAGGGAGCCGTCGCAGAAGTGCCACCGGAAGGTGCCGTCCATTGCGGCGCGCGCGTAGAACACCGTGGCCTCGCCAATCTTCGGGTCGGCGGTGCACCACGTGCCGCGCGCGGTGGCCTCGCGCTGGGGCGACTCCTCCTTCCACTTGTCCTGGGCCTGGCGCAGCGACACGGCGGCGAGCACCGAGTCCGCGCTGGACAGCCGCTCGCGCGCCTCCTTCACCAGCTCCCCACCCCGGCGCGAAATCTCCGGGAAGGCGCCCTTGTCCTTGAACCCGCACTGCGCGAGGCCCCGGAGGTTGTTCTCGTGGACCGCCAGCACCGGCGGCAGCGTCTGCTGGGCCTCCTTCAGGAGCTCCACCTGCTTCGCATGGTCCAGCGAGGCGGGCGTGTCGAGCTTGTCGGTGCCGTTGACGAAGCGCGCCAGCACGCCGTTGACGGCCGTCAGCTCGTCCGACAACCAGCGCTGCTCCGCGTCACAGGGGCTGGCCTTGGCACCCCCGTAGTCTCGGTAGTCCGCTCGGGAGATGCCCAAGCTGTAGTGCAGGACCGGAGGGGCGGGCCGGGACGCGCACGCCGACAGCGACGCGCCCAGGGCCGCGAGCAGGACTCGGCGACCAGTGACCTTCATGACGCCCCAGTCTGCCATCTGGTTTGCGTGCGAACAAACCACGAGGCGGGCCGGGGCGCCGTTTCACACTAGGAGTGTGAGGGAGTGACTAGAGCGGGCACACGATGGGCCCGCGGCTGCCACAGACGTTGCGGGGGATGAAGTAGTGGCCGAGCTCGTCGCTCCAGTACGCGTACATCTGCAGGCCGTTGTTGCAGCGCACCGAGGGCGTCATGACGATGCAGTGCAGGTCCTCGTTGTACTCCAGGGCGGCCTCCGTCTGGGCCAGCTCGGGGGCGGCCGCCTCGGGCTGCCCGTCCAGGGCCTCGGTGCCACCACAGCCCGCCAACAGCACGCCAGCCAACCACAGCCCCTTCATGTTCCAGCTCCGCATGGTGCCTCCAGGTGAGCGACCGCTCGGGTCGAACTGAGTAGCAAAAGCATCTGGGTTGCGCGGGTCGCATTTAAAGTCGCGGACGGCTCCCGGCGGGGCGGAGAAATCGTGTCCCCTCCCGGGAAGATGGTGCGGGCGCGTCGTTGACCCGTGGGTGGGCGCGCCTCCTCGCGCGTCCCGGACTCGGAGACACGCGATGCGCGGACGCAGGCGGTTCCCTCGGTGCTCGTGGGTGGGAGTGCTTTCGCTGGCCCTGCTGTGGGGCACGGGCTGTGGCGAGGCTCCGCCCGACACTCCGGACGTGGCGCTGCCGGACGAGGTGCTGGAGGGGGCCTTCGTGGCGGTGCCGCGGGAGGTGGGGGCCGCCGAGCGACAGCAGGTGGAGCAGAAGCTGCGAGGCGTGGTGGAGGACTCGGGGCGCGGCTTCTACCTGGCCATCCGTCGGGACCAACTGGCGACGAAGTGGTTCTTGTCCGCGTACATCCAGCAATACCACCCGGGAGGCGCCGCCTACTTCGCGGCCAACTCGCTGGGCACGCGCGTGGTGAGCTTCAAGGAGCAGAACGGCAAGCTGTTCGTCCTGGATGTGGATGACCGCAAGGTCCTGAGCGACATCTTCGACCCGCAGGTGTTGGTGGAGGCGTATCCCATCGTGGAGGACCACCCGCCGTTCCACCGGCGGCGGGGCTCGGAGCAGTACGTGCTCATCGACCCGGCGGCGGGGCTCAACCGCTTCGGGGTGATGGGGGACCTGAACGCGGTGATGATGCGCGCGCAGTTCCAGGTGGAGCTGAGCCTGGCGCAGAAGCTGCGGCCCATCGCGGACGGCGTCACCTTCGAGCAGGTCTTCACCGGCTACTCGAACCTGCCGGATGACATGGCGCCGCTGTACCTGGAGGAGAACCCCTTCCGCACGTCGGGCACGCTGAGCATCGCGCTGCGCCGCTACCAGGAGAGCCCGGGGTACGTGCCCACGCCCGCGCCCGCGCGGGAGCACTACTTCCTGAGCGAGCCGAAGCTGATTCCGAACACGGGAGGCGCCACCGAGCGCGTGGCCGCGAAGTGGGCCATCCAGCCGGGCATGACGCCCATCCGCTGGCGCATCACACCCAGCCTGCTCACGGTGCAGGCGGACCCGCGCTTCCAGGCGTATGACCTGGTGGGCGCGGTGAAGCGGGGCATCGAGGGATGGAACACGGCCTTCGGCTTCCCGGCGCTCGAGGCGGTGATGGGGGACAGCTCGAGCGACTTCGGCCGCGATGACGAGAACCACCTCATCGTCGACCCGGACCGCGCGGCGTCGTTCGCTTTCGCCGATTGGCGGACCAACCCGAACACCGGCGAGATTCGTGGCGCCAGCATCTACCTGGGCAGCAACTGGCTGGAGGTGGCGCACCAGACCTTCTCAGGGGACGTGGGCGCGCTGGTGGCCACCGAGCGCCCCGCCTCGTCGCTGCGGATGTCCTGGGCCGGCATGGGGGGCGAGGCGCGGTGTGACTTCCACTCCGAGGCGCTGCTCGAGCAGGGCGAGCAGGGGGCGGAGCTCCTCGTCGAGCCCGGCTCGCCGATGACCAAGAAGCAGAAGGTGGAGGCGTACCTCACGTACCTGGTGCTGCACGAGGTGGGGCACACGCTGGGGCTTCGGCACAACTTCGCGGGCTCACAGGTGTACGACGGCGGCGCGACGGGGGCGCGCTCCAGCTCGGTGATGGAGTACCTGGACCCTCGGGATGCCGTGTACGGCGACGCGCCGGGCGCCTACGACGTGCAGGCAGTGCGCTACCTCTATGGCCTGTCCCCGGACCTGCCCACCGAGCCGTACTGCACCGACGTGGACGCGCGCGTCGACCCGTACTGCAACCGGTATGACCGCACCGACGAGCCGCTGACGAAGTTCTACGTGCCCGCGATGAACGTGGCGATGAACACCCTGCTGAATGTCTCGCACCCCCTCCTGTATGCGTCGCTGGCAGGCCGGTTCAACGCGACGGCCAACCCCGTGCTCCAGTTCGTGCGCGCGGGCAGCCCGGCGGTGCAGGCGCAGGCGTATCAGCTGGCGATGCAGCAGGTGCGCCCGCCGCTGGTCATCCCTCCTGGGGCTCCCGCCCACTACGCGTCGCGCGCGGATGACCTGGCGCGCAGGCTCCTGGCGCGGCTGTACCTGGACCCGGCGGCGCAGCGAGGCCCCTTCAGCGCCAACCCGCCCGACGCTCCCGCGCTGACGTCGCTGGTGCTGGCGGACGTGCAGGGCATCCTGCTCAACTCGGATGGGGTGCGCGGGTACGCCGCGCGCCGCGCCATGGTGGACATCCTGAAGGTCCAGCAGTCGCTGGCCGCGTACTCCATCCTGATGTCCGCGCGGGACTCGCTCACCGCCGCGCTGCCCACGCTGAGCGCCGATGAGAGGTTGCAGACGACGGACCTGATTGCCCGCATCACCGCCGCGCTGTCCCCGTACTACCGCTGAATCCCTCGCGCGAGTTGGCGCACCCGGGATGCAGGTGCAGTCCAGGGGGGGCTGTGCCTACGCTCGGGGCATGTTCTCGTTGCTCGTGGGGCTCACCGCTTCACTCCTGGCCGCGTCCCCTGTCGCGAAAGGGGATGCGTGCGAGGGGAAGGTCCGGGTCCACCGGGCCTGGGTGTTCCGGGGCGGGGCGACGGTGCAGCCCCCTCCGTCCACGGAGTTGGTGGCCATCGACTTCTCGCACCGGGACGCGGAGCCCGTCCGAATCCATCTCCAGGATGGAGCGGGGAGGCCCCCCGCGTCCGACTTCCAGTGGGTGTTGCTGGATGACCAGGGCGCGCCGGTGGACCGCTACTTCGAGTCGCTCGGCGCCGCGGCGAAGCCTCGACGACTGGCGCTCATCACCGCGGTGCCCAAGGGCACCCGCGCGCTGAAGCTGACGTTCCAGGGCGTGTGCGTCGTGGACCTCACGGTCCAGGCCCGAGGGCCCGAGTGGCCGCCGCTGCCCCAGGTGGAGCTGCGCTCCTGGACGCGCCAGGGCCCCGCCGCCACCGCGCTCGTCGCTGTCCGCTGGTTGCTGGACGGAGAGCTGCCCACGGGCTCCGCGCTTCAGGGAAACAAGCTGCGTCGGCCCATCGCCGCCATCGCCGTGGACGCGAAGGGACAGCGCTTGTCGCGAGGCACGCTCCAGCGGCGGCACTTCCTGGTGCGCTACTGGCTGGACGCGGACTCGCCGGAGCTGCTCGAGTCCCACTCCGGCCCGCTGCGACTGCCTCCGCTCGTGGAGGCGCCGCTGCCCGCGCCCCTGACGAGGGCGCTCACGCGGGTGGAGGCGTTGGCCGCCGAATCGGACGACCCCTACGAGGCGAGGCGCTTCGGACTATCGCCCCGGCCCTGAACGACGGGGTTGCGGCGCGCGCGAGACCGGGCACGCGCCGCCACGCCCTGGCTACTCGACGACGACGAGCTTCGCGTTGTTCTCCACGGTGGTGCCTTCCTTGGCGAACAGCTCGGTCACCTTGCCCGCCTTGGGGCTCTTGAGCTCGTTCTCCATCTTCATGGCCTCCACCACCACCAGGCCCTGGCCCTCCTTCACCTCGTCGCCCACCTTCACCAGCACCTTCACCACCTTGCCCGGCATGGGCGCGGTGACCAGCTGCTTGCCCTCCACGGAGAAGCCCGCCGTGCCCGCGCGCAGCCGCAGCCGACGCTCGTCCGCGACGTCGAAGCGGCTCACCTGGCCGCGGAGCAGCACGCCCACCTCGTCGCCGTTCTCCTCGAACTCGACGCTGTAGGACTGGCCGTCCACCAACATGCTCATGGTGCCGTGCTCGAGCGCGAGCGCGTCCACCTGGTACGTGACGCCGTTGACGGTGAGCTTGTAGCGCTCGCCACCCAGCGCCTCCAGGTCCACCGGCACCGCTTCCTTCTGTCCCTGCTGCTTCGTGAAATAGCGCATGGAAGTCTCGTGAGCCTCAGGGTGGGGTTAGCGGCGACGCGAGCGCAGCGCCTGGCGCCACGCGCTGACCTGGCCCGTGTCGGAGCTGCTCGCGGCCTTGGCGCCGGGGAGCGTCTTGGCGCGCTTGGCATCGCGCTGGTGCGCGTAGACGACGCTCGCCAGCAGCGCCATCTCGCTGAGCTTCGGGTCCTCCACGCCCTGCAGCGTGGTGTGCTCGCGGCCGAGGAAGCCCGTGTCGTAGTCGCCCTCGACGAACTCCGGGTGCGCCAGAATCGCCCGCAGGTAGCGGATGTTGGTGGTGATGCCCTTCACCACGTACTCGGACAGCGCGCGCTGCGCCCGGGCGATGGCCTCGCGCCGCGTGGGGGCCCACACGGACAGCTTGGAGATCATCGGGTCGTAGACGTTGGGCACCGTGTACCCGGGGAACACGCCCGAGTCGTCGCGCACGTTGGGTCCGCCCGGCACGCGCAGGTACGTAATCTTGCCCGGGCTGGGCATGAAGTTGCGCGCGGGGTCCTCCGCGTACACGCGCACCTCGATGGAGTGGCCCTGCGGCGCGGGCGCCTGGAGCAGGGGCAGCTTCTCGCCCTCGGCGACCTTGATCTGCAGCGCGACCAGGTCCAGCCCCGTCACCCACTCCGTCACCGGGTGCTCCACCTGGAGGCGCGTGTTCATCTCCAGGAAGTAGAAGTTGCGGTGCACGTCGACCAGGAACTCCACCGTGCCCGCGCCCACGTAGTTGACGGCCTTGGCCGCCTTCACCGCGACCTCGCCCATCTTCGAGCGCAGCTCCGGCGTGAGGATGGGGCTGGGCGTCTCCTCCACCACCTTCTGGTGACGGCGCTGCGCCGAGCACTCGCGCTCGTTCAGGTGGATGACGTTGCCGTGCGTGTCGGCGAACACCTGGATTTCGACGTGGTGTGGCTTCTCGAGATACTTCTCGATGTAGACGGCGTCGTTGCCGAAGGCGTTGAGCGCCTCGCTCTTGGCGGAGCGCCACGCGGACTCGAAGTCACCGAGCCCCTCCACGCGGCGCATGCCCTTGCCGCCGCCGCCGCCCGCGGCCTTGAGCATGATGGGGAAGCCGATCTTCTGCGCGTACTCGCGCGCCTCGGCCTCCGTGGCGATGGGCTCGGTGGTGCCGGGGACCACGGGCACGCCGGCCTTGATCATGTTCGCGCGGGCGCGGGTCTTCTCGCCCATGGCGTCCATGGCGGAGGCCGGCGGACCGATGAAGGTGATGCCGGCGGCCTCGCAGGCGCGCACGAAGGAGGCGTTCTCGGAGAGGAAGCCATAGCCGGGGTGGATGGCGTCCGCGCCGGCGGCCTTGGCGGCGTCGAGGATGCGCTGCTGGACCAGGTAGCTCTCCCGGGAGGGCGGAGGGCCGACGAAGATGGCCTGGTCCGCGGTGCGGACATGCAGGGCGGCGCGGTCCGCCTCCGAGTACACCGCCACGGTGGCGATGCCGAGCTCCTTGCAGGTGCGCATCACCCGGATGGCGATCTCGCCGCGATTGGCGACGAGCACTTTGCGGATCTTGGGCATGGGCGCCCGTCTACCACGGGCCGCCTCGTTTTGCGTGGGTTGGATGCGGGCCCCGTTGTTGGCACCGAGCGCGTCCTGTCGGGCTCTCGGAGGGAGTGGAGGCTTCCACCTCCACGCTCGAGTCCACCCGGTACGTCTCGAACCTCTTCCCGCCCGGAAGACCCCTCCGGGCGTCACACGCGCGCGCCCTACTTCCGCGCGCTGCGGTACTGCTCCATGTACGCCCGCGCCTGCGCGAGCTTCGCCTCGACGAACCGGTCATCCTCATCCGGCTCCGGAGGCTTGGACGGCACCGCGGCGGCGTCCCCACCGAAATCCACGGCCGCGGCCAGCAGGTTGCGCGCGGTGTTGCCACCCCCGAGCATCCGCGCCAGCAAGCCCGTCTCCACGTCCAGCCAGCGAGCGGCCTGGCGCATCACATCCAGCACCTCGCCCTCCACGGCCTTGGAGGGACGGCCCGGGCCGCTGACGCACGTGCGCGCGTAGCTGTGCTCCCGGTCCACGAAGATGCCCAGCGTGCGCTCACGGAAGTCCTGGGAGAGGGCCTGCGCCATGGCGTCGAGCTGCTCCTCCAGGAAGGGCTGCTCGGACTTGCGCGCCTTGCGGCCAGGGGCCGGGGGCAGGGCCACCTCCGCGGCGTGCCAGCCCGCATCGGCCAGCCCGTCCGGGGGCGTTTCCACCCACTTCACCTCCGGCGTGGGGAGGTCCACCGCCTCGCAGACACGCTTGAGCGTCTGACGCAGTGCGGTGAGGTTGCCTTCGACGTCGGCGAGAAACAGAAGGAGTCGGCGGTGGGGCAAAATGGGGGTTCCTTTCCTGGCCCGGTGAAAGCCCTCGGGCCGCACGAGAATTTCCCGCGCGGCCCGAGCCTGCCTGCTCTCCAGCCGAGGGAGAGCAGGCGTCCAGGGGCCCGGAAGGGAGCCTACAGCGGGATGTTCCCGTGCTTGCGCGGCGGGTTCTCCTGACGCTTGTCCTTCAACATCTCCAGCGCCCGGATGACCTTGGCCCGGGTCTCCTCGGGGCGGATGACCTCGTCGATGTAGCCCAGCTCCGCCGCCTTGAACGGGTTGGCGAACTTCTCGCGGTAGTCGTTCACCAGCTTCGTGCGCTCGGCCGCGGCGTCCTGCGCCTTGTTCAGCTCGTTGCGGAAGATGATGTTGACCGCGCCCTCGGGGCCCATCACGGCGATTTCGGCGGTGGGGTAGGCGTAGTTGATGTCCGCGCGGATGTGCTTGGACGCCATCACGTCGTACGCGCCGCCGTAGGCCTTGCGGGTGATGAGGGTGATTTTGGGGACGGTGGCCTCGGCGAAGGCGTACAGCAGCTTGGCGCCGTGGGTGATGATGCCGCCCCACTCCTGGTCGGTGCCGGGCAGGAAGCCGGGCACGTCCACCAGGGTGAGCAGGGGGATGTTGAAGCAGTCGCAGAAGCGCACGAAGCGCGCGGCCTTCACGCTGGCGTCGATGTCCAGCACGCCGGCGAGCACCGCGGGCTGGTTGGCGACGATGCCCACGCTCTTGCCGTTCATGCGCGCGAAGCCCACGACGATGTTGCGCGCGTAGTGCTCCTGCACCTCGAAGAAGTGCTTGTTGTCGACGACGGCCTTGATGATGTCCTTGATGTCGTAGGGCTTGTTGGGGTTGCTCGGGACAATCGTCTTGAGCGACTCCTCGGCCCGGAACGGGTCGTCGTCACACGGCTGGACGGGCGGGTCCTCCTGGTTGTTGGAGGGCAGGAACGACAGCAGCTCGCGCGTCATGACGATGGCGGCCTGCTCGTTCTCCGCGGCGAAGTGCGCCACGCCGGACTTCTGGTTGTGCGTCAGCGCGCCGCCCAGGGACTCCTTCGACACCTCCTCGTGCGTCACCGTCTTGATGACGTCCGGGCCGGTGATGAACATGTACGAGGTGTCCTTCACCATCATGATGAAGTCGGTGATGGCGGGCGAGTACACCGCGCCGCCCGCGCACGGACCCATGATGAGCGAAATCTGGGGCACCACGCCGGAGGCCAGGGTGTTGCGCAGGAAGATGTCCGCGTAGCCCGCGAGGCTCTCCACGCCCTCCTGGATGCGCGCGCCGCCGGAGTCGTTCAGGCCGATGACGGGCGCGCCCACGCGGGTGGCCATGTCCATGATCTTGCAGATCTTCTGGGCATAGGCGCCGGACAGCGAGCCGCCGAAGACGGTGAAGTCCTGGGCGAAGACGAACACCTGTCGGCCCTCGACGGTGCCGTAGCCGGTGACGACGCCGTCGCCCGGAATCTTCTTGTCGCCCATGCCGAAGTCGGTGGAGCGGTGGGTGACGAACTTGTCCAGCTCGCAGAAGGAGCCGGGGTCGAGGAGCAGGTCGATGCGCTCGCGAGCGGTGAGCTTGCCGGCCTCGTGCTGTTTGGCGATGCGGTCCGCACCGCCGCCCAGCTCGGCCTGCTTCTCCATCTGCTGGAGGCGTGCGCGGAGGGGGTCCTTCTCGGTGGTCTCGTCCATGGGCCCGCGCTCTAGCACGATTGGGGCGCTCGCGCGCTGCCCGCCTTCGCTCAGGCGGCGCGTCGGGCGGGGTCGTCCTTTACCGGGCCCATCAGGACGGGGAGCAGCGCGTCCACTGCCAACAAGTCCAGGCCGTAGCGCTGGCGGACCTCCTCCAGGGGGCGCGCCCACAGCTCGCTCCAGGGGGCGCCGAACACGGGGTGGGCGCGGCGTCCCAGCACCCAGCCTCGGGCGAGCGCCTGGACGCGGGCGTCGCGCTCGGAGAAGGCGTAGAGCAGGGTGTTGGCGAGCCCGCCGGTGAGGATGCCGAGCGCGAAGGGGGTGCCCACCTGCGCCAGGCTGAAGGCCTGGACGCCCAGCTCTCCGGCCACGTCGGTGTCGAAGCCGGTGAGCACGTGCCAGATGTCATGGGACTCGAGCAGGTGCGCGCGCACGTAGTCCTCGGGGGTGTGGGCCTCGCGTTGGGGCAGGGCGTCGGGGTCCAGGCCGTTGCGCTCCAGGTGGTCGATGAACGCGCGGCCCAGGGTGCCCTCGGGCAGGGCTCGCAGCGTGGCGAGCGGGAGGCGGCCCACGCGGGGGCGCTCGGCGAGGGCGCGGGCGCAGGTGGGGGATTGGCTCAGTCGCTCCACGATGCGGCGCATGGCGGTGGGGGGCACGAGCACGCGGGCCAGGTCGATGATGTCCTGCAGGCGGTGGGGGTCCCTGAGCACGCGGGCCGCTCGCCAGACTTCGCGGGCGAGGGTGAGGGGGCTGTTCAGGTTCATGCGGGGCCTCTCGAGGGGAAGGGGCACGGCGGGGAGTCGAGCGCGGGCACGCTAGCTGGCGAGTCACGCGCGTGGCGCCGTGTCGTCAGCGGTGTGCTCGTGGGTGGACACCTGCCGGGATGGGGAGCGGACACTCAGGGGCCGGGCGGGCGAACGCGTCGCCCCTGGCACCGTGCGCGCGTCGCGCGGCTGACGGAGGTTGGTGGGGGCAGGCGAGGGCGCGCCGGAAAAGGAGGAGGCGAGATGCGCGAGACGCGAGGTGCGTTGAAGGTGGGCTCGTTGCGCGGCATTCCCGTCCGCGTGCACTTCTCGCTGCTGCTCGTGTTGCCGTTGCTCGCGTATGTCTTTGGCGGCGCGTTCCGGCGGGCCGCGGAGGTGGCGGCGGTTCCGGCGGGGCAGCTGTGGGGCGCGCCGTGGGCATGGGGGCTGGCCGTGGCGGTGGGGCTGTTCGTGTCGGTGTTCGTGCACGAGCTGGCGCATACGTTGTACGCGTTGGCGCGGGGCGGGCAGGTGCGCTCGATAACGCTGATGATGGTGGGCGGGGTGTCGGAGTTGTCGGAGGCTCCGCCGAGGGCCCGGGACGAGGCGCTGATGGCGCTGGTGGGGCCGCTGACGAGCCTGGCGCTGGCGGGGCTGCTCGCGTTGGCCACGTGGGGCGTGGCGGGCACGGGCTCGTTCAATCTGCAGTTCGCGTGTTTCTACCTGGCGAGCCTGAACCTGTTCCTGGGGGTGTTCAACCTGCTGCCCGCGTTCCCGATGGATGGCGGGAGGATTCTGCGGGCGTTGCTCGCGGGGCGGATGGGGATGGTGCGCGCGACGCAGGTGGCGTCGGTGGTGGGGCGGGGGTTCGCGCTGCTGTTCGGGGTGTGGGGGCTGGCGACGTTCAACCCATTCCTGATGGTCATCGCGTTCTTCATCTTCATGGGCGCGGATGGCGAGGCGAAGCAGGTGCGGATGAAGGCCACGTTGGAGAAGGTGCGGGTGGCGGAGTTGATGACGCCGCGCTGGATGGGCGTGGACGTGGGGGCGTCGCTGGAGGAGGCGCTGTCGGAGTTCCGGGTGGAGCGGCGCACGGCGTTGCCGGTGACGGAGGACGGCAGGCCGCTGGGGCGCGTGGCGGTGGAGGCGGTGCGCGCGGTGCCGGCGGGGGAGCGGACGCGGCGGCAGGTGCGCGAGGTGATGCGCGCGACGCCGGTGGCGCGGCTGGAGGAGGACGGGTGGCAGGCGCTGCGTCGCATGGCGGAGGAGGAGTCTCCGCTGCTGTTGGTGGTGGACGCGGACGGGCGGCTGGCGGGGACGCTGGAGTTGGGCGACGTGGAGCGCGGGTTGACGCTCTTCCAGAACCGGGAGGAGCGGGCGGAGCGGGATGCACGGCGGTGGCGCGAGGAGCGGCCCGCGTGAGCGGTCTCGAGGGACTGGCTCGCGCGGGACGAGACGGCGCGACTCCGGTGTGAGGGAGCCCACCGGAGCCGGGGGGCGAGGCTCAGTCGAGGTTGAAGTAAACGTCGTCGATTTCGCCGTGGTACTGGTCGTTGTTGTTGCCAACGCTCTTGGCGCCCACGTTGACGGCCTGGCCCGTGGGGCTGATGTCGTAGGTGGCCGGGAGCAGCGCGCTGCCGCGCGCGACGTTGTCCACGAGGATGGTCAGCGTGGTGCTGGTGCGCTGGCAGGCGACCTTGTGCCAGGCGCCATCGGCGACGCCCACCGACGATTTGACGATGATGGGATTCACTCCGCCCGTGGTGCGGACCACGCAGCTGGGTCGGCCCTGCACGGCGTCATCGAGCTGGAGCTTCCACTGGGCGGTGCTCGCCAGCCCCTTCTGCACGAGGTTGGAGCCGTGGGCCGTGGAGAGGTCCCCGAACGAAGCCCTGCGCGAACTCGTTCTCTGTGCCCTCTCCAGAGACTGCGACGAAAAACACGAGAAAAATCCTGGGGTTAGGCGAAGTCGGGAAAATTCGGGGGCCGATTGAGTCTCCGCAAACTTCACTGCGGCTTTTTCCCCGAGTAGCGCGGATTGGGGAGGGCGTCCAGCATCCTTCAGCAGGGGAGGCTGTGTGGGGATGCATCGTACTGGGCAGGGGGGCATGTGGGACTTCATGCCCCCCTGTGAACGGCGCCATTCGCTCCAGCGCGTCTGACCCTTCCCGTAAAGACCCTGGCTCGCAGCTCGGCCGCAGAGAAGAGGGTAGCTCAGAGCGCCGATTCGCCCCTCTCCCCGGTTCTCACCCTGAGCGCGTCCTCAACATGGGAGACGAACACCTTTCCGTCTCCGACGTTGCCCGTATGAGCATGCCGCTGGATGGTGGCGAGCGCGGTATCAACGAGTAAGTCCGGGATGACGAGGAGGAGCATGACCTTGGGCAGATAGTTGAGTGACCCGTGTGCGCGGGCCTCCATGCCGTTGTGTCCGCGCTGGTGGCCGAAGCCGCGTACGTCCAGCGCGGTGATGCCACCCACACCGGGGATGGCTTCAAGCGCGTCGGTGACTTCACTGACCTTGAAGGGCTGGATGATGGCCTTGATTTCCTTCACGCAACACCTCCTTCGGCGACGGGGGAGTGTCCCGTGGGCGCAGGGGACTGCTCTGGAGGGACGGGGACTACCTTGGGGTTGCCGCGGTCGAACCAGGTGTAGACAGTGGGCAGTACCAACAGCGTGAGCAGCGTGGAACTGAAGAGCCCGCCGATGACGACGGTGGCCAGCGGCTTCTGCACCTCGGCACCCGCTCCGCTGGAGAACGCCATGGGGAGGAAGCCCAGGGAGGCCACCAACGCCGTGGTGAGGACCGGCCGTAGGCGCACGTGGGCTGCATCATGGGCTGCTTGGGCAGGAGACAGGCCGTCCTGACGCAGCTTGAGGATGTAGGCCACCAAGACCAAGCCGTTGAGCACCGCGACTCCGAAGAGGGCGATGAAGCCCACCGCCGCGGAGATGGACAGTGGCATCCCCCGCGCCAGGAGCGCCAGCAGCCCACCTGTCACCGCGAAGGGGATGTTGAGGTAGATGAGAAGGGCCGGCCGCACCGCGTTGAACGTGGTGTAGAGCAACACGAAGATGAGGAAAAGGGTGAGGGGCACTACGAGTGCGAGGCGGCTCGACGCGGACTGAAGGTTCTCGAATTGTCCGCCCCAACTCACCCAATAGCCTGCCGGCAGCTTGACCTCGCGCGCGATGACAGCCTGTGCCTCCGTGACGAAGCCCTGGAGGTCTCTCCCGCGCACGTTGGTCTCGATGGTGAGTCGTCGCTGGATGTTCTCCCGGCTCACCTGGGCGGGGCCTTCCTCTACGACAATGCGCGCGAGCTGTGAGAGCGGGATGAGTTGCCCGGAAGGGCTGGCCACCCGGATTCCCTCAAGCTGCTCCACGCTTTGCCGAGCGCCCGGTGCGAAGCGCACCTGGAGCGCGAATCGCCGCTGGCCCTCCAGCACCGTTCCCACCTCTTTGCCACCCACGGCCTCGATGGTGTCCAGCACCTGCCGGGCGTTGATGCCATAGCGGGCGATGGCCTGCCGGTCTATCTGGATGCGCGCGACGGGGAGGCCCGCCACCTGCTCGGCCTTGACGTCCGCGGCGCCCGGGACTTTGGCCAGCGCGGCGGCGAGTTTGTCTCCCGTCTGTTTCAGCACGTCCAGGTCCTCGCCATAGAGCTTGAGCGCCACATCCGAGCGCACGCCGGAGATGAGCTCGCTGACCCGAAGCTCGATGGGTTGCGAGTAGCTGAAGAGGGTGCCGGGCACCTCCTTCGTCAGCGCTTCGTTGAAGCGGACGATGAGCCCCTCGCGGTCCTTCGCCGTTGTCCACTCCTCATGGGGTTTGAGCATGACGAAGATGTCGCTGATTTCCACGCCCATGGGGTCTGTTGCGATCTCCGCGCGCCCCGTTCGGGAGACCACGGTGGTGACCTCGGGAAAGCGCTTGAGCACCCGTTCGATGAGGCCCGTCTGTCGCACCGACTCCTCCAGCGAGACCGAGGGCACACGCCAGGCCTGCAACGCGAGGGCTCCCTCATCCAGCCGGGGAATGAACTCCGCACCCAGGAAGGGCACCGTGGCCAAGCTCACCGCGAGCAGCCCGCCAGCGATGCCCACCACCACCCCGCGTCGCCGGAGGCACCAGGACAGAGCGGGCTCGTAGACACGGCGCGCCCCGCGGACGATGAAGCTCTCCTGCTCCTTCGCCTTTCGGGGAAGCAGGACGGAGGCGAGGGCCGGGATGAAGGTGAGTGACAGGACGAAGGCTCCCGCCAAGGCGCAGATGACCGTGATGGCCATGGGCTTGAACATCTTCCCCTCGATGCCGCTCAGGGCGAGGATGGGCAGATAGACCACGCCGATGATGACTTCACCGAACGCGGCCGCCTGTCTCACCTCCACCGCGCTGCGATAGACGACTTCGTCGCGCTCCTCACGCGTGAGGGCGCGGCCCAGCGTGTGGCTCTGCTCCGAAATGTGCCGCACCGCGTTCTCCACGATGATGAGCGCGCCGTCGACGATGAGGCCGAAGTCGATGGCTCCCAGGGACATCAGGTTTCCTGAGACGCCCAGCGCCCGCATCCCGATGAAGGCGCAGAGCATGGACAGGGGAATGGCCGCGGCGGCCAGGAGTCCCGCGCGTAGGTTTCTCAGCATGACGAAGAGCACGACGATGACGAGCAGCCCGCCCTCGACGAGGTTCTTCGCCACCGTTTGGATGGTCTTCCGGACCAGGTCCGTGCGGTCGTAGAAGGTATCGATGGTGACGCCAGGAGGCAGGGTGGGGCGGATCTTCTCCACCTCGGCCTTCACGTCGTTGACCACCTCGCGCGAATTCTGCCCGATGAGCATCATCACGATGCCCGTAACGGCCTCGCCCCGGCCGTCACGCGTCACCGCGCCCTGACGGACCTGTGGAGCGAACGCCACGTTGGCCACGTCTCGGACATAGACCGGGACTCCTTGTGGCGACGTGGAGAGGACGATGCTGCGGATATCATCCAGCGTCTCCACAAGGCCTTCGCCACGGATGAGCACCTGCTCCGGACCGCGTGCGATGTACGCGCCTCCGGCGTTGGCGTTGTTCTCCTCCAGGGATTGGAACACCTGGCCCAGAGACAGGCCGTAGGCCGTGAGCCTGGAGGGGTCCACCTGCACCTCATAAGTCTTGAGCTCTCCGCCGAAGGCGTTGACCTCGACGACGCCGGGCACGGCACGTAGCCGCGGGGAAACCTGCCACTCCAGGATGCTGCGCAGCTCCATGGGGCCCTGGCCCTCGCCCCGTACTTCGAACTGGTAGATTTCTCCCAGGCCCGAGGAGATGGGCCCCATCTCCGGAGAGCCGTAGCCTTCGGGGATGCTTTCGCGCGCCGCTGTCAGCCGCTCCTGTATGAGCTGCCGCGCGAAGTAGATGTTCACTTCGTCCTTGAAGACGACGGTGACGACGGACAGCCCGAACTTGGAGACGGAGCGAATTTCCTCGGTGTCCGGCAAGCCGCTCATCGCGGTCTCGACGGGCACGGTGATGAACCTCTCCACCTCTACCGGCCCAAGGCCCGGTGAGGACGTGAGGATTTGGACCTGCACGTTGGTGACGTCCGGTACCGCGTCGATGGGAAGTGAGCGCAGTGCGTTGAGGCCGAAGCCGATGAGCACCGCCGTCAGGATGAAGATGAGGATGCGGTTCTTGATGGAAAAATGGATGAGCCTGTCGAACATGGCGCCCGCCTAGTGGGAGTGGCCCTCGCCCATGCTCTCCTTCGAGAGCTCGGACTTGAGGATGAAGGCTCCTTGAGTGACGAAGGAGGTACCGGGCTGAAGACCTGAGAGGATTTCCACGTCCTGGGCGGAACTGGCGCCAGTCTGGACCTCGACGGGGCGGAAGCGGTTCTCGCCGGCTGGGACGAAGACCACCTGCTCTTCGCCGACCTTTTGCACGGCCTCTCGTGGGACAACGATGCGTGTGGGCGAGGCGGAGCCCGAGTCTCGTGTCTCTCCCGAGGTGGTGGCGATTTCCGCCTGGGCGAACATGCCCGGCTTGAGCGCCCCATCGGTGTTGGACACCACGACTCGTACCGGAATGGTGCGAGTCTTCTCATCAACGACGTCTCCGATGTAGTCCACGCGGCCCGCGAAGCGCTGGCCCGCCCGTGCTTGGACGGTGATTTCCACCGGCTGACCGGCATGGACCTGCGGGAGCTGAGACTCCGTCAGGTCCAACTGCACCCAGAGTTCCGTGAGGTCCGCCACCGTGAAGAGGGACGTGGCCGCCTCCACCGCCTGGCCCACCGTGCCCGAAATCTCCACCACCGTGCCTGTCAGTGGGCTGATGGCCGGAAAGCGCGAGCTGTAGTGCTCGTTGCTACGCAGCGTGCTGATTTCTCCGTCGGAAAGGCCGAGCGCATGAAGCCGGCCGTCGGCGGCGTTGCGCTCCGCCTCGGCGGTGACGAAGGTGCTTTCCGCCTCGCGCATGTCCCGCTCGCTGGTGATTCCTTTAGCAAGCAGATCCTTCTCCCGGCGGAAGTTCTGCTCCGCCACGCGCGCCTTGGTCGCGGCGGAGAGGTAGTCCGCTCGCGCCTGGCCAAGCTCAGGGCTCTCGAGATGGCCCAGCACCTCCCCCTTTTTCACCTTCTGGCCGAGAGCTACCTGGATGGTGGCGAGTCGTCCTGGAACGCGGGAGGCCACTCTGGCTACGCCTTGCTGGGTGAAGGTGATACGCGCTGGCACGATGAGGCCGGTTACGAGGGGCTTTGCCTCTGCCTGGGCCAACTGGAGCTGCGCCGAGCGCAGCGCCTCTGGCGTGAGGGTGATGACCTCGTCATGTTTTTCTCCCCCCTCACCATGGGTTTCGCCTTCTTCCTTCTCGTGGTCGTGGCCCTCTTCTTCGGCGTGGGGCTTGCCCTTCGTCTCCTTGCCGGACGGGGCCGTCTTCGCTTCATCGGAGGGGGGGGCGGCCTTCTTGTCGGAGCAACTGGCCAGAAGAAGGGCCGCCGCCAGGACGATGGACAGATTCGTGTGAACGTTCATTGGATGTTCCCCACCACTTTCTTGAGTTGGGCCTCCGCGGCGTTGAGTTCCTCAAGGGCCTCGATGTAGCTACGGCTCGTATCGAGGGCCTCGCGCCGGATGATGAGCAGCTCCAGGAAGTCCACCTTCCCGGCCCGATAGGCCTCATTGATCAGCTTTAAGTTCTCTTGCACGGCCGCCATCACATCGCCGCCGAACACCTCCGCGGCTGACAGGGCAGTGCGGTAGCGCTCGAGGGCGAGCACCACCTCGGAACGCACGAAGCGTTCGGTGGCGGCGAGCGCCCGCTCCGCCTGGGCCGCCCGTGCCGTGCTAATCCCTCGCGCCGCTTGGTTGCGGTTGAAGAGGGGCAGGTCGATGCCGAGTGTGCCTTGGACGATTTGGGCGTCCTCCTCCTGGCTGTAGCTCACCCCCAATCGAGGGCGGGGTAGCGCCCCCCGGCTGGCGAGCCGGACCTCTGCCTGGGCTGCCTCCAACTCGGCCTTGGCTGCCTTGAGGTCCGCGCGTTGCGCCGCCGCTCGCTCCAGGAGGACGGAAAGGATTGGGGGCGCGGCCGCCTCCGCGCGCAGGTTCCCTTCGGGTGCGATGTCCTCAGTTGGTTCGATGCCCAGCAGCAGTCGCAGCTCTCCGAGGGCCTGCGTCCGGCGCTGGACGGCGCGAACACGGGCACGCTGGGTCTGGCCCAGCGCCACCCGCGCGGTGTTCACTTCGATGCGAGAGGCGGCTCCAGCCTGCAGTCGCTGCTCTGCGGCATCCCGGCCCTGCTCTGCGAGTACGAGTGCATCATTGGCCAGTTGCAGTTCCTGCTCGGCCGCGAGGGCCCTGCCGAAGGCTTGGCGCACTTCGGCCGCGAGCTCTACCTGAGAGACCGCGAGGCGCGACTCGCTCGCGGAAAGTGTCGCCGCTGCGGCGTCCCTGCGCGCTCCGCGCTGGCCGAAGAGTTCCAGTTGTTGGCTCACCCCGGCGCCCACGTCGACGTTGTTCCCACTCGCGCGAAAGCGTGGGCCGATGGCGACTTGTAGGTCCGGATTGGTCTGGAACAGGAGGGATGCTCCCGAAAGCTGAGCTCGAGCTGCGGCGGCATCGGCCTGGGTGGAAATGAGTCGGGGGCTGCGTTCGAGTGCGAGTGCCACAGCTTGCTCCATCGTGAGAGGGCGGGCCGCGAAGGCCGGCACCGCGACGAGCAGGAGCGGGAGCAGACTTATGAGACGGATTGATGGAGACACGACGCTCACCAAATTGAAAAGAGGTAGGGCCGCGCCTGGGCTGGAGGATGTGCGGAACCGGCGGAGTCAGACCGTCAGGACGCGAGCACACCTGCAGCGTCAGCCGCAGCTGATGAGTGGATGAGAGATGGCCCAAGGCCGGCGCCGCGCATGGCGGTACCGGGCACGCCTGAGCAGGCACATGCGTCCGGTCCGTTCGCGCGTCATCGGCGCGAAGGCGCGGCCTATCTCCTGGTCTCTCGAAGCGAGAGTCCCCGTAAGCGTGCGAGAATTGCCGCACGCGCATGGCCGCAGGACGTCACGGCCACAGCACGGCTGGAGGTGGAGGGGCGCACGAACCGGCCGTTAGGCCGATATAGGCGGACGCAGGAGGCGGGGACGCACTTCCTCGGCCGCCTCCTGGTTCTGCCCGACAATCTTCGGCGGTTTGACCGTGATGGCCCAACCCGGTGACGGCAGGGATTCAGGAATGACGGACTGGCTGGGGCAGCACCCGCAATGGTGCTCGGTTGGGCCACAGCCGTGCTCCCGGCTGGACTCTCCCAGGTCTGACTCGTCCGCAATGGAGTGCGCGAGATGCCCGGACGCCGCGTAGTGAACGGCCATCTCGACGGCCTCCCCGAAGGAAGGCACGAGGCCGTTGACCAGCACGATGAACATCAGAAGGCGCAGCACGGTGTCTTCGTAGTGACTTTAGTGGAAGAAGGCAATACGGCTGGTGGTCACGGTTTGCTGGCGCACGGATTCACCTCGTTCAGGGGGCCTGCCTGGGGGGCCCTTGCCCTTCCTGCCGGGCAGCTTCTTGGAAGATGGCCTGGAGGTCCCCTGGAATGGGCATGGGCGTGAAGATGCCCACGTTGGCGCCTCCGGTGTTGCCGAGGGGAGCGCGCCCGAGCCAGGAGCCAGGGGCGGCCAGCAGCAATCGGGGCAACTGTCCGGCCAGCTCGCTCAGGTTTCCTCTCCTCCATGCGAAGCAGAACATGGCTCCGTGGACCTGAAGATGAGGCCACGCGTGGGCCTGGCTCAGAATGTGAGCGCGTTCCAGCGAATGCCACGCCAGTTGGAGGTGGCCTTTGGCCTCGGCCTCGGAGGCTTGTCGCAGTTCCTTCTCGAAATGAATTCGCAACTTCGGTTCCATCAAGGCGCCTCCTTCTGATGCGTCAGTGACACGCAGCGCAGGTGTCCTCGCCCCGCCACGCTTCCCGGCCTTCCTTCACAAGGAAGAGCGTCATCCCAAGGGCGGCCACTGGGTCCGCCCACCACCAACCGAAAGCCGCGTTGAGGCCGATACCACCCAAGGTGATGAGGGACAGCCACCAGCACGCAGTGGTCTGGAAGGCATCGGCTTCCATGGCGCGGCTGCCCAGGGCCACGGCGGTCCGCTTTTTCGCGCGCGCGAGCCACATCATTACCGCCAGTGAGACAGTCGCAAGAATGAGGCCGACGAGGCTCGTCTTGGGCCGCTCGCTGTTCAGAAGCGATGTCGATGCTTCCCATGCCACGAATGCGGCCAGCGCGAAGAGTGACAGTCCGATGAGCCGGTGCGCGCGGCGGTCCAGTTGCTCCAGTTCCCCGGGAGTGCGCCGAGCTCGCCGCTCCGCCGAGAGGCGCCACAGCATGATGGCTGCGGAAGTGCTCTCCACGAAGCTGTCCACTCCGAAGCCGAGTAGCGCCACGCTGCCGGCAGCGAGGGCTGCGGCCACGGCGATGGTGCCCTCGATGAGGTTCCATCCCACGGTGACCAGCGTCAATGCCTTGGCCCGTTTGAGAAGCGGCAGTCTTCCGTCGGGCAAGGTGGCCGTCTCAGACATGATTTTCCTCTCCAGGGTGCGCCACGACAGGCTCCTCGGCGGGCGCGATGTTGCAGCAGTTGGAAAGCTGCCCCGCCTCCACCTGGAGCGTGACGTGCTCGATGCCGAACTCATCGTGGAGTTGCCGCTTCATGCGGTCGAGGAGCGGGTCGTCCAGTTGTATCCCCCGAACGACGAGATGCGCGGTGAGGGCCGCCTCGGTAGTGCTTATGGCCCAGACGTGCAGGTCATGCACGTCGACGACGCCAGGTGCTCGGCTCAGCTGCTCCCGTACCAAGGTCATGTCGATGTTCTGCGGCACTGCATGCAAGGCGAGATTGACGGAGTCTTTGAGTAGTCCCCATGTCCCCCAGAAAATGAGGACTGCGATGAGGAGCGTCACCACGGGGTCGAGCCATGCCCATCCGGTGAAATGGATGAGGGCGCCGGCCAGGACGACACCGAGCGACACTCCTGCGTCCGCAGCCATGTGGAGGAATGCACCCCGGATGTTGAGGTCGTCCTTGCGGCCCTTCCAGAAGAGCATGGCCGTGGCGGTGTTGATGATGATGCCCACCCCGGCTACCGCCATGATGGTGACGCTGGAGACAGGAGCGGGCTCTCCGACGCGCTGCACAGCCTCCCATCCGATAGCGCCCACGGCGACGAGCAGGAGGAGGGCATTGAGGAGGGCTGCCAGGATGGACGAACTGCGCAGACCATAGGTGTGGCGGGCTGTCGGCTTTCGCCTGGCCAGGATGCTCGCCCCCCAGGCGAGCATCAACCCGAGGACGTCGCTCAGGTTATGGCCGGCATCCGCCACTAGCGCCAGAGAGTTGGAGATGACGCCGAAGGTGGCCTCGACAGCAACGAAGGCCAAATTGAGGGTTACACCGATGGCAAATGCCCGTCCGGGTGAATCGGGTGCGTGACTGTGGGAACCTGACATGGGCGTGGGTGCCTCCAGAGTGAAAACAGTTCCGCTGCACACTCCTTTTCCGGTGTGCCAGCAGGGACTTCCTGAAATCTACCTGGGCTGACGAACGGATTTGCCCAGGGTTACACCTCCACGTTTTTGTCGCGCGCGGACGCTGACGAAGCGGCCCCGCCAGCGCCCGATGGGAGTGCACGCCTTCCCCGACCTCCGAATTCTCATGGCTGCCTGGAGCTCAGCTCCGGTTTCTTCGCCGTCGAGCAGGCGAAGGGGACCGCGCCCGCAGTGCTTGGGACGCCAACCACCCTATGGGAGCGCCCACTGTGAATCCCAAGAAGAGGCAGGCCGCAGCGAACGTGATGTCGGCGCGGGGTTCGCCCCAGTTGTAGATGAACAGGCTCGTTCCGAGCGCAGTACCAGCCCAGAGCGCGTATCGGCGGAGCTGGAGGCGGGCTTGAAGCACCGAGGCTGTGAGCAGCACGAGGCCCGCAGCCCAGGATACGAGAAGGGGGGGCCACCGGTTGCGGTAGAACTCCACGCGCAAAGGGCCTTCAAGGCTCCCCTCCAACTGCTCCACCGTCAGCGCGTGTACGCCTCGCGGGATGGAGCCTCGCTGATGGAAGCTCAATCGGTTGCGCCAGACATGGGTGCGCCCGCGCTTCGCCCGGATGTAGGTACGCGACCGCTCCAGCGTCCCACGTATCATCTCCTCCATTCCCGCTATCGAAAACAGGATTTCGGTGTCGCCTGTTTGGGCGAGCCTGCCCCTCACCACGACGAGGACCCTTCCATTCACAGAAGGAGGGAGGGGGATGCTCTGTCCCTTCTCCGT
This sequence comes from Myxococcus sp. MISCRS1, assembly GCF_026626605.1. Classification (NCBI taxonomy): domain Bacteria; kingdom Pseudomonadati; phylum Myxococcota; class Myxococcia; order Myxococcales; family Myxococcaceae; genus Myxococcus; species Myxococcus sp. MISCRS1. The sequence continues at coordinate 3,822,142 of NZ_JAPNKB010000001.1, read as the reverse complement.
CACTTCGACGGCAGCAAGTGGCTGCCCAGGCAGAACTGTTTCGAGGGCGGGTAGGGCAGCCAGCACGAGCACGAGGACCATCACGAATATGGACGCGGTGCGCGCCCAGCGCGCTTTCGTGCCACGCCAGGCTTCGTGCAGCATCGCGCCGCAGAGGCCCAGCGCCGCAACGGCGATGAAGGCGGCTGCAGCGTCGCCATCCGCGAGGCGTTCCATCATAGGGGTGGGCATGTGCTGGTCCGGTCCCGGGTGCGATGCAGGGCTCTCATCTCAGGCTGGCTCACATGGACAGTCCACGCAGCCTCGCTCGCAGCAGGAGGGGCCGCAGGACTGCACCAGCCTCCTGCCCAGTGCCTGCCGGGCCCGGTGCAGGCGGACCTTGGCGTTCGTGGTGGTGATGCCAGCCGCTTCGGCGAGCGCCGCGAGGCTCTGACCTTCTAGATCCACCCTGCGCAGGGCCTCCGCGTACTCTGGCTTCAAAGTGGTGGTGAGGGCAGAGATGCAGGCGCAGACGGTTCTCTCCAACTCGGTCGCCTCCTCAGTGGAGAGCAACCTGGCACTGCCCCATTCGCGAAGCGCGCGCTCTTTGCGCTCCTGTCGCCGGTAGCGGTCAATGAGGGCGTTGCGCAGAAGCCGGTAGAACCATGGCACCGCGCTGTCTTCCTGGCGCAGGGGGCTCCCACACTCAAAGCCCGTGAGGAGCGCGGCCTGGAGGACCTCTTCGGCCCCCTCGACGCTACCGATGCGTGGCGTTAGAAAGGCAAGGAATCGCCGCCGATTCTGGAGCAGGAGCGTGAGGGGCTCTGGGCTCATGGGCTGGACCTTTCAACTCGCCGCACGGGTTGACTCCCCTTCGGGTGCCTGCGTAACGCCGGCCCGCTCAGAGGGGCTCAGGAGGGGTGCTTGCCGCCCACCCCCGAACACGGAATAGAGGACCGGAAGCACGACCAGGGTGAGCAGTGTGGAGGAGAGGATGCCGCCGATAACCACGGTGGCGAGTGGTCGCTGGACTTCCGCTCCCACGCCTGTGTTGAGAGCCATGGGCAGAAATCCGATGGCGGCTACGGCGGCCGTCATCAGCACGGGCCGCAGGCGTGAGAGGGCCGCTTCGCGGATGGCTTCGCTCAATGCGTGGCCTGCATCGAGGAGGGAGCGCACGCGTGAGACGAGCACCATGTCTCCCAGCACCGACACCCCGGAGAGGGCGATGAAGCCCACCGCGGCGGAGATGGAGAAGGGCAGTCCCCGCAGCAGGAGCGCGAGCACTCCGCCCACCAGTGCGAAGGGCACGCCCGCGAAGATGCGCACGGAGTCGAGGACGCGCCGGTAGGTGAGGTAGAGCAGGAGGAAAATGAGGGCCAGGGCTAGCGGCACCACGATGAGCAGGCGCGCCTGGGCACGCTCCAGGTGCTCGAATTGTCCGCCGAAGCGGAGGTAGTAGCCCGCGGGCAGCTCCAGCTTCTCGTCAAGCGCGTGGCGCACCGCCTCGACAAAGCCGCCGAGGTCTCGGTCGCGCACGTTGGCCTGCACGACGATGCGGCGCTTGCCCCACTCGCGCTGGAGCGTAGTGGGCCCGGACACCTCGCGGATGCGGGCAAGCCGCCCCAGCGGCACGCGTGCACCCCCTGGCCCCGTCACCGGTATGGTGGCCAGCTTCGCCGGGTCATCCCGGTACTCCGCGGACAGACGCACGGCCAGGTCGAAGCGCCGCTCGCCCTCGCGCACCTCGCCCACGCTCCGGGTGCCCACCGCCTCGACGATGTCGAGCACCGCACGGGTGGAAATGCCATGACGGGCCACGGCCTCTCGGTCCACTGTCACCTCGAGCACGGGCTGGCCCGTCAGCTGCTCCACGGTGACGTCGGCGGCGCCTGGGATGGCCTTGACCACGCCCTCAATCTCACGGGCCTTGGCCTTCAGCACGTCCAGGTCGTCCCCGAAGAGCTTGATGCCCACGTCGCTGCGCACGCCTGCAATCATCTCGTTGACGCGCATCTCGATGGGCTGGAGGAATGCCATGCGCATCCCGGGCAGGTCCGCCAGCTCCGCCTTCATCTCCGCCACGAGTTCGTCCTGAGTGGAAGCTCGCCTCCAGGCCTCGCGCGGTTTGAGGGTGATGAAGACGTCGGACAGCTCGATGCCCATGGGGTCCGTGGCCACCTCCGCCGTGCCGGTGCGCGTCCACACGCGCTGAACCTCGTCAGGAAACCGGGCGAGCAGCACCTTCTCAATCTCGGTGCCATAGCGGACGGACTCGGTGAGGGACACCTCGGCCAGGCGCACGGTGTTGATGACGAGCGTGCCTTCGGAGAGGCGCGGAACAAACTCGCTGCCGAGCTGCGTGGCGGCGATGAGTGCACCCACGACGAGGAGCCCCGCGCCGGCGAGGACGGCCCGAGTGTGGGTGAGGGCCCAGTCGAGGACCGGCTGGTAGCAGCGCTTGAGGAAGGTGACGAGGCGCGGCTCGCGGTGGTGCCCTCCGCCACGCTTCAAGGCGAAGGATGCCAGCACCGGCATCAACGTCATGGAGAGCAGCGCGCTGCCGAGCAGGGCGAAGATGACGGTGAGCGCCATGGGGCGGAACAGCTTTCCCTCCACGCCCTCCAACGCGAGGATGGGCAGGTACACCACCATGATGATGAGCTCACCGAAGAGGGTGGGCCCGCGCACCTCGACGGCGGCGTCGCGCACCACCTCGAGGATGGACCGACTCCCCCTGGCCTCGGCGAGCCGCCGCTCCGCGTTCTCCACGAGGATGACGGAGGAGTCGACGACGAGCCCGAAGTCGATGGCCCCCAACGACATGAGGGTGCCGGCGATGCCGAAGCGCAGCATCGCGTTGAAGGCGAACAGTAGGGACAGGGGAATGGCCGCCGCGACGATGAGCCCCGCGCGCCAGTTGCCCAGAAAGAGGAAGAGGACGGCGATGACGAGGAGCGCGCCCTCCAGGAGGTTGGTTCGCACCGTGCGCAGCACGTGGTCCACCAACTCGGTGCGCTCGTAGACGGGCTCCACGGAGACGTCTTGGGGCAGGGTGCGCTTCACCTCGTCGAGCCGTTGCGCCAACGCCTTCGTCACTGTGTGGGAGTTCTCCCCCACCAGCATGAAGCCCAGGCCCAGGACGGCTTCGCCTTCACCGTCGGCCGTGGTGGCGCCCCGGCGGATTTCATGGCCCACCTCCACGCGGGCCACATCCCGGATGCGCACGGGCACGCCGTTGTGCGCCGCGACGACGACGTCCTCGACGGCCTTGCCGTCCTCCAGGACACCCACGCCGAGGACGAGGCTCGCCGCGCCCCCGCGCTCCACCATGCCGCCCCCCACGTTCGCGTTGTTCTCCTCCAGCGCGCGGTAGACGTCCTGCAGCGAGAGATTGAATTGCTGTAAGCGGCGCGGCTCCACGACGACGTGCCACTGCTTCTCCTGGCCGCCCCAGGCATTCACCTCTGCCACGCCGGACACGCTTCGCAACTGTGGAGCGATGACCCAGTCATGCAGCGTGCGCAGCTCCTCGAGGCTCTTCGTCCGGCTCTTGACGAGGTAGTGGAAGACCTCGCCCAGGCCTGTGGCCACCGGCCCCATCGTCGGGCGCTCGATGCCCGCGGGGACGGCGACCCGGCCGAGCCGCTCGGCAACCTGTTGCCTCGCGAACCACAGGTCCGTGCCGTCGCTGAATTGGAGCGTCACCTGGGACAGGCCGAACTTGGAGATGGAACGCAGCTCGCTGACGTGGGGCAGGCCCGCCAGCGCCTGCTCGATGGGGATGGTGAGCTGCCGCTCCACCTCGATAGGGGTGAGGGCCGGGGCCATGGTGTTCACCTGCACCTGCGTGGGCGTGGTGTCAGGGATGGCGTCGATGGGCAGTGCCCGGAAGGCCAGCAGGCCCGAAATGACGAGGGCCAGGGTGCCAAGGAGGACGGCCCAGCGGTGTGCTAGGGACCAGTCGATGACTCGGGTCAGCATGGGACTATTCGCCTCCCTCTGTCTCGCAGCAGCCCGCACCGATGGACTCCTTGAGGATTTCCGTCTTGAGGAGGAAGGCGCCAGTGGTAACGACTTCCGCACCAGCGGAGAGTCCCTTCACCACGGCGACTTCTTCACGGGTGCCGGCACCCAGCTCCACCACGACGGGCTCATAGAGGCCCGCGCCCTTCTTCACGAAGACGAGCGCGCGGCCCTCGGCGCGTTGGATGGCCTCGCGGGGGACCAGCACGGACTCCTGCTCGGCGGTCACCTGCACCCTGGCGCGGAGGAAGAGCCCCGCCTTGAGGGCGCCGTCCGGGTTGGGCAGCTCCACGCGGGCGCGCACGGTGCGGGTGGCCGGGTCCACGGAGGCGCCCACGCGGGTGAGGGTTGCCTCACGCGTCTCGCCGGGCATGCTCTCGAATGAGAGCGTGACGCGCTGGCCCGCGCGCACCATTCCCGCGTCTGCTTCGGGCACCTCTAGGAGGGCCCACATGGTGTCCAGGTCAGCGATTTGGAGGAGCGTCTGCCCCGCACCCACCTGCCTGCCGGGGACGGCGTCACGTGCCACCACGGTGCCGGAGAAAGGCGCCGTCATCACGTAGGTCCCCTGCTGGCTGCGGACGGAGGCCCCTGCGGCGGTCAGGGATGCGCGGGCCGCGTCGCGCTCGGCCTCGGCCTCGGCCACCTCCGCCTGGGCTTGCTCCAGGTCCTTGCGTGCGCTGATGCCCCGCTCGACGAGCGACTGCTCGCGTGTGAGCGCGGCGCGCGCGACTCCAAGCCGTGCCTGGGCCGATGAGAGGCGCCCCTGGTCTGTGCCTACGGCGCCGGAGGTCATCACCACGAGGGGTTGCCCGGCCTTCACCTCGTCGCCGACGTCCACACGGACTTCCAGAACCAGTGCCTCGCTTCGGGCCGACATCTGAGCCAGCCGGTTGTTGTTGAAGGCGAGCTGGCCAACAACGTCCAGAGTGCGGGCAAAGGGCCGCTTCTCCACGCGACGTGTCTGGATGCCGGCCTCTCGAGCGGTTTCGGCGGAGGCGAGCCGAACGCGCGTTCCTGGCTCGGGGAAGGTGGGCGGCTCCGCGCCCGCCGCCTTCACCAGCTCAGGGTGACAGTACGGACAGACGGATTCCGGAAAGCCGTGCTCCCGGCAGTAGTCGCCCGCCTCGATGAACTTCGCGACCAGCGCCGGGTTGCACTTGGTGCACTTCGACTCGGGGACGGAGTGCTCCTTGCACCAGTCCTTTGGCGCGGTGGGCTGTGTGGTGAAGGTGAGGTTCGGGTTGCACTGGAGGCACTGGGACTCTGGCACTCCGTGCTCCTCGCACCAGTCGTCTTGCGCCTTGAAGACGTCGATGAGGTCCGGGTTGCACCGGGTGCACAGCTCCGCCGGCACCTTGTGTTCGCACAGATGTAGGGACTGCAAGGGTCCGGAAGCGCCTCCCGCGGCGGCCGGAGGCGCGGAGGACTTCTCAGCCACGGCGGGCTTCGACTCCTTCGAGCAGTTGGCTGCGCCCAGCGCGAGCAGGGCCAACAGCATCACCGGACCGACGCGGGAGGCTGGCATCATCTACTTCACGCCCTTCTTGGAGAGCGCTGGGTTGCAGATAGAGCACTGGGACTCAGGTCGCTCGTGCTCCGCGCACCAGTCGCCCTTGGCCTTGAAGACGGCCGCGAGCTTCGGGTTGCAGCGAGTGCACAGGGACTTTTGGACGCCGTGCTCACACTTGGGCCTCTCAGCCTCAGCGGTCTGGGACTTCTCGGTGGGCTTGGGCTCCTCGGCCAGCGCGGGGAGGACGGGAAGGGTGAGAAGCGAGACGACGATGGACATGGTGCGCAACGAACGCATGAGGAAACTCCAGCCGGGGCAGTCGCCCACGGCGGTGAATGCCCGCGCGAGAGTGCGCGGAGAGGATGGACAGGGCTTCAGGCGAAGAGGACGCGCATGCGCACGCACGGACCCGGTAGGGCTCGCGCACGGCACACGTCTCCCGTGAAGGGAGGCGTCAGGCTCTAGGCGGTTGGAAGATGTCGGTAGCGGTCCCGGAGAGGACCGGCTCGTCCACGCGGCTGGGCACCAGCGGCGGTGTGGGCGCGGCCGCGAGGTCCCCCATGACGGGAACCGGAGCGGGGGCTGCTCTCAGCGGGCAGCATGGGCACAGGACGCAGCTGGGGGCGCAGTCCGTGCAGTCATCGCCTTCATCCTCCATGCAGTCGGCGTGCGTGTCCGAAGCGAAGGCCAGCGTCTGGAAGACGCCGCCCGTCGTCAGGACGAGGAGCACGACCATGAGTCGCAAGAGGAGCTGCATCCAGTAGGTGGCTTACAAAGGCCCAGGGCAAGTGTCAATCCGCCGAGCCGGTCGCCCGGATGGCACGCTCGCGGGTCAACCTTTCCAGGAGGCGTCGCATGGCTCTGGAGTCCCAGTCCCGTGGGCCAGGGAAGCGGGCGACCAACTGCCCTTCGACGACGAGGATGCTCGTCGGGAGCTGCTCCACCCCGTACTCGCGGGCGACCTTCTCGCCCACATCCAGGCGCAGGCGGAGTTCCGGCGGGGGAGGGCCTTCGAAAAATGATTCCACTGCCTTGAGGTCCGCATCGTGGCTGAAGACGACGACCCGAAGTCCCTCGGGAGGCGACTCGGCCAGGGAGAGGAGTTGGGGCGTCTCCTCCCTGCATGGAGGGCACCAGGAAGCCCAGAAGACTACCAGCAGTGCGTGTGAGCCCGGTGCGTCTGCGAGCATCGGTGCAAGTCCATCAAGGCGGATGTAGCCGGGCGGAGGCTCGCTCCGGCAGGCCCAGCTCACCGCCAGTAGGCAGAGCGTCAGCGTGCGCCACGTGCGATGGATGCGCCTCACGCCAGACGGTATCTCACGGTGCGGCGCAAGGGCGCCACAAGGCATACGTCTCACCTATCAGCGACAGGGCGAGCGGGTCGTGGGTGGCGCGAACGTGAGATGCCAAGCCCCCTGGCCGAATGTCCGCAGGTATTCACCGCGAGGCGATCCTGGGGGCCGAAGTCACACACCGACCGCATAGGCCCGAGCTGGCACGGCGTACATCCCTCGCGGACCCTCAGGGCCGCTGGTCGCTCGTAGCGTCTGGCGCACCTCCCAGACTGATGAGCTGCAGTCGGCCATGGCGGAGCTGCCAGAGGCGCCAGTAGGTGTAGACGACGGGGATGATTTCGAGCGTCAGGAACGCCGACGACAGCAGGCCACCCACCATTGGCGCCGCGATGCGCTTCATCACGTCCGCACCCGTGCCATGGCTCCAGAGGAGGGGCACCAGGCCGAAGAGCATCGTGGACACCGTCATCAGCTTGGGGCGGACACGCTGGACGGTGCCCTCCATGTGCGCCCAGATGATGTCGTTGAGGTCGCGCACCTTGCCCGCGCGCAGGCGCCGCTCGAAGGCCGCATCCAGGTAGACAATCATCACGATGCCCGTCTCGGCCGCGAGGCCCACCATGGCGATGAGGCCCACGTAGCTCGCCGTGGAGAGTCGGTAGTCGAGCAGCCACATCAGCCACACGCTGCCCACGAGCGCGAACGGCACGGACAAGAGGACGATGAGCGCCTCGGTGAGGTGCTTGAAGTTGGCCACGAGCAAGAGCACCACGAGCAGCAGTGTCAGGGGCACCACCCACTGCATCCGGGCCATCATCTTCTCCAGCATTTCGTACTGCCCGGTCCACTTCAGATAGCCGCCCCGGGGCAGGCGCAGTCGCCCGTCCTGCACCGCGGACTCGACGGCCGCCTTGGCGCTGTGCACGTACCCGCCCACGTCACGCGCGCCAGTGTCCACGTCCACGTAGACGTAGCCCACGAGCAACCCCGCTTCGTCGCGCAGCATTGGGGGCCCCTGCACTACTTTCACCTCCGCCAGCGCCGAGAGAGGAATGAATGTGCGCGCCGCTGGGGCCGCACCGACCGACGCTGGGGAGGCGGGTGCCATGCCTTCGCCCGGAGGCACCATGGCGCCGCCCGGAGGCATCAGGCGCATCCCCAGGCCGGTGTCAGAGGCCATCGCCTTGGGGCGCTCCGGCAGTCGCAACTCCAGGCCGCCTCCCATCCCAGGGGATGCACCTGTGGCTCGGCCCATTCCACCCATGTCCGCCTGCGCCAGCGCATATGGGCCCGAGAGCAGGCGGCGGATGTCGAGGCCCGTCTTCCCCATGCCGGAAGTACCCATGTCCCCGGAGGTGTCGCGGACAGGGACGAGGACCTGGCGCAGTCTCTCCACGTCGCTGCGCACGTCGCGGGGGTAGCGGACGCTGACGCTGAAGCGGCTGCGGCCTTCCACCGTCATCGTCACGGGCTCACCGCCGATGGCCCCTTCAATGACGTCGTTGAGGTCGCCCACAGTCATTCCGTAGCGGGCGAGTGCGTCGCGGTCCGGAATGATGTCCACGTACAGCCCGCCCTGAGAGCGCTCGTAGAAGGCGCTGCGCGTGCCGGGCACGGAGGCGAGCACCCGCTCCAGTTCCTCTCCCGCGCGCTCAATCTCCGCGAGGTCCGTGCCGAAGACTTTCACGCCCACCGGCGTCCGGATGCCCGTGGTGAGCATGTCGAGCCGGTTCTTGATGGGCATGGTGAAGGCGTTGGTCCACCCGGGCAGTTGCAGGGCCGCGTTCATCTCGGCAATCAACTCCTCGGTCGTCTTTTGCCGCTCCTCGGGGAATAGCGGGCGAACGGGCGCCTTCAGCCAGCCCGGCCAGTGGCTGTAGAAGCGCGCCACCTTCACCTTTCGCCAGTCGGCGTGGGGCTTCAGGCGTACCACAGTCTCAACCATGGAGAGGGGGGCGGGGTCGGTGGCCGTCTCGGCCCGGCCCACCTTGCCGAAGACGGAGAGGACCTCGGGGAAGCCGCGCAGGAGTCGGTCCTGCACCTGGAGCGCGCGCCGTGCCTCCTCGATGGAGATGTTGGGCATCGTCACCGGCATGAAGAGCAGGTCGCCCTCGTCGAGCGCGGGCATGAACTCGCTGCCCAGGCGAGGAATGAGCGGCAGCGCGGAGATGACCGCGAGGACTCCGATGGCGAGCGTTGTCTTCGGCTTGCGGAGCGCCACGTAGACGAACGGCTTGTAGAGAGCGATGAGTCCACGACTCACCGGGTGGCGGTGCTCTGGGACGATACGCCCTCGGATGAGGAGCGCCATCAGCGCGGGGGCGAGCGTCACGGATAGGAGCGCGGCGAAGCCCATACTGAACGTCTTGGTGTACGCGAGCGGGTGGAAGAGCCGTCCCGCCTGCCCGTTGAGCGCGAAGATGGGCACGAAGGCCGCAGTGATGATGAGCAACGAGAAGAAGATGGGAGGGCCCACCTCGCGACACGCGGCGGTGATGGCCTTCAACCGCTCCGCCTCGCCCGCGTCTTCCGGCAGCACCTCCAGGTGCTTGTGCGCGTTCTCCACCAGCACGATGGCCGCGTCCACCATCGCGCCAATGGCGATGGCGATGCCGCCGAGCGACATGATGTTGGTGGAGAGCCCCAGCGCGTGCATGGGCACGAAGGCGAGCAGTATCGCCACGGGCAGCGTGAGGATGGCTACCAGCGCGCTGCGCACGTGCAGGAGGAAGGCGAAGATGATGAGCGAAACCACCAAGGCCTCCTCGAAGAGCGTGCGGTGGAGCGTGCCAACCGCGTGGTCGATGAGTACCGAGCGGTCATAGACGGGCCGCACCTCCACTCCCTCCGGGAGTGAGGGCTTCACCTCCTGGAGCTTCTGCTCGATGCGGGTGATGAGCGCGCGGGCATTCTCACCGTAGCGGGCCACGACTGTGCCGCCCACTACTTCGCCCTCCCCGTCCAGGTCCGCTGCGCCGCGCCGGATGTTCCCGCCGAAGGAGAGCGTGGCAATGTCGGAGAGACGCACTGGGGCGCCAATGCTGCTCGCCTTCACTACGACCTTTCCCAGTGCCCCCAGGTCCTGAAGGTAGCCACGCCCGCGGATGTAGTACTCGCGCCCGCTCATCTCCAGCACCCGTCCGCCCACTTCCGCGTTGGAGCGCCGGATGGCCTGCGCCACGTCGCCGAGGCTGAGCTCCAGCGCCTGGAGGCGGCGAGGGTCCACCGTCACCTGGTACTGCTTCTCGAAGCCGCCCACGCTCGCGACCTCGGCAACCCCCGGGACGCTCTCCAGCGCATAGCGCAAGGAGAAGTCCTGGAAGGTGCGCAGGTCGGCGACGTCGTGCCGGCCGCTCGTGTCCACCAGCACGTATTGGTACACCCAGCCCACGCCGGTGGCGTCAGGGCCCAGAGTGGGACTGACGCCTGGGGGGAGTCGCCGCTGAAGCGTCTGGAGGTACTCGAGGACGCGGCTGCGTGCCCAGTAGACGTCCGTGCCCTCTTCGAAGAGGACGTAAACGAAGCTCATCCCGAACATGGACACCCCGCGCACGTCCGTCACCTTTGGGGCCGCGAGCAGTCCGGAGGTGATGGGGTACGTCACCTGGTCTTCCACCAGCGTGGGGCTGCGGCCCATCCACTCGGTGAAGACCACCACCTGCGGGTCCGACAGGTCCGGGATGGCATCTACCGGCACGGCCCTCAGGGAGAGGTACCCCACGGCCGCCGCCACCAGGGAGGCGGCGATGACGGTGTAGCGGTGGCGGGCGCACCACTCGATGAGTGCCCCGAGGAGGCGATTCATGGCTGCCTCCAGGGCTTCGGGATGGCATTCTTGCAGTCGGCTTCCATCGTCCCCATGCCACGGTGGACGCGCTCGCACGCCTTGCACTGGGCGTACTTGTCCGGGGCGCCCTTCGCGTCGAAGTCCACGTTACAGTCAGGGGCCGCGCCAGGCGGGGGCGGCGCCTTGCTGGCCGCGGGAGAAGGGCTTGCGGCCACGGAGGCGCGCAGGCGGCTCTCCGAGTCGATGAAGAAGTTGCCGCTCGTGGCGACGCGCTCACCATCGGCGAGGCCGGCCACTACCTGCACCCGGTCGCCCGTGCGAGCGCCCACTTCGACGGCGCGGGGCTCGAAGCGGCCAGACTTCACCTCCACGAAGACGTAGCGGTGCTCGCCGGTGTCAATGACGGCCTCCGCCGGCAGGGTGAGCGCCTCGGTGGAGGGGAGCGCCACTTCCACCGTCCCGAAGAGGCCGGGCTTGAGCCGGCCGTCCGGGTTGGCGAAGACGACGCGGACGGGCAGCGTGCGAGTCTGAGGGTTGAGCGTGGGGTAGACGTAGTCGATGCGCCCGCGGAACACTTCGCCAGGGTAGGCGTCCAGACGAAGCTGGACGGAGAGGCCCTGGCGGATGTGGGCGACGTCGCGCTCGTACGCCTCCGCCATCACCCATACCCGGGAGAGGTCGGCCACCGCGAACAGCTCGCGAGCAGGCTCTACCCTGTCACCCTGGGCCACGTTCAGGGCGATGACATACCCGCTGACTGGGCTGTGGAGGGTGAGCGCGCGCTGGACTTCACCGGACGTTTCAATGGCCGCGACGTCAGCAGGAGAGATGCCGAGCAGCCGCAGGCGCTCGCGCACGGGCGCTGCGGTGTCTCCACCCCAGCGGCGGGCCTGGAGCAACTCACTCTGGAGGACAAGCAACTCGTCGCTGTAGATGGCCGCCAGCGGTTGACCCCGGCTCACGCGCGCGCCCTGCTCGGCAACGAAGAGCTTCTCGACGTACCCAGAGACACGCACGGAGACGTGCGCGAGTTTCGACTCGTCCGCCGTCACGCGACCGAAGAGAGAGAGCCCGCCGGAGAGCGTCTCTCGGCGCACTGCTTCGACGCGCACGCCGATGGTTTGTGTGCGGGTTGGGTCGACATCGACAGGGACGAGCCCGGGAACGGCACGTCTTGCATCGCCGGCGTCTCCCGCGTCGGATTGGCCCTCCTGCCCCGTGGTGCTCGCGGCGCCGGGCTTCCCGGGAACGAGATTCATGTTGCAGACGGGGCACTGGCCAGGATTGTCGGACACCACCTGCGGGTGCATCGGGCAGGTGTAGCGGGTGGTTGCCTGCGCGGGCTCCGCGTGACTGGAGTCGGCAGCGCCTCCCTCCTTGGGTGACGACACGGGCCGCACGGCTCCGAAGGCTGCCAGCGCCACGGTGTAGAGTGCCGCGAGGGCCATGAGGCCGAGGATGACCCAGCGCACGATGGACATGGCGCGCGTCCCTGGGGGCGGTGACTCCTCCCCTTCCGGAAGGGGGGCGTGGTGAGGGTGCTCGCTCATGGCTGCTTCTCCGAGATGAGGGACAGTCCCAACGCCCGGCGCAGGTCCGCTATGGCGTCACCCTGCGCCGCGCGCTGTCTTACTTGGGAGAGTCTGGCGTCGAGGAGCGCGCTTTCGGCGTCGAGGAGGGCCAAGAGGTCCGCCTGCCCCGCGACGTAGCTGGCCCGGGTCGCCTCCAGTGCCCGCTCCGCACCTGGCACGAGCTTCTCCTCCGTCACCACGAGCTGGGCTCTCGCAGCCGCTACACCCGCCTGGGCCTCGGCCACTTCGTAGCGCGCCGCGTTCTCGGCCGACGCCTTCGCGAAGTGCAGCTCCTCCACCTGGCGCCGCGCTCGCTCTGCGTCGGCAGTGCGCCTGCCGGACAGCCAGGGCATGGGTACTTGGAGCATGACCGAGTACGCGTCCGGCATGCCGGGCATCAGCATGTAGTCGAAGCCCACCATGACTTCCGGGAGGCGTCGGGCCTTGTCCGCGAGCGCCGCGCTCTCTTGTGCCTCTACCGTGCGAAGTCTCGCTGCGGCGACTTCCGGGCGCTCCAAGGCTCCCGAGGGCAGCTCGGCTTCGGGCTCGCTGGCGGCGGGCAATGCTGAGTCTGGGGGACGGCCAAGGAGTGCGTTGAGCAGGGCCATGGTGCCCCGGAGGTTCTCGCGGAGCCCTGCGATGCTCGCGTGCTGTCGGTGCAGTTCCGTCTCGGCGCGAAGAAGGTCCGCCTGCCGGGCCTGCCCCGAGACGTAGCGCGCGCGCACGGCGGCAACGGTCTGTTGTCCTAGCTCCAGGTGGCGCGCGTGGGCCTCCAACTCATGCTGGATGAGCCAGTAGCCGTTGAGGGCGTGCGCTACCTGCGCCTCCAGCCGAAGGCGTGCCGCGAGGAAGTCGGCCCCCCGGGCCGCGGCTCCGGCCTCGGCAGCTCTTCCGGCGCGTCCGAGCTGGCCGGGGAAGGGCAGCGTCTGGCGGATGCCCAGCATGTGCATGTTGGTGGCGGTCGGGTCGAAGGGGGTGGCCAGTGGCTGCTGCCACGCTTGGTACGAGAGGCTCGGTTCCGGCCATGCCCGAGCACCTGCGGCTCCGGCCCGCTCCGCGTCGCGGGCCGCGCGGGCCTGGGCGACTTCAGGGTTGTGTTGCAGCGCCGTTTTCACGGCGCTGGGCAAGTCCAGCACTTCTCCGGAGGGGCCCTGCGTGGACACCAGCAGCGCGAGCCCGCCGACCGCGGCAGACAAGGTCATGACATTTCGCCTAGCGGGAGCCCGTTCGAGGGGCACCGCCTGGAAGGATGTGAGGGAGGCGCACCTCATGCTCTGTGAGCGCAGCCCTTGCAGGGCCGTCCCACGAGACAGTAGTCAGCGCGCCGCGAGTAGTGCCGGGGCCTGGATGCGCGCGCTTCTGGGCAACGCGCTCCTGGGTGCAGCACACGGAAGACCCGGTGCTCTGGAGACGCTCACCTCAGGAGTGGTCGATTGATCTGAAGAGGCAGCGGAACGAGTGCCCCTCGGCGCGGTGCCTCCGGACTCACATGCGTCGCCACGGGCTGGAAGAAGTCCGGCAGCGCCACCACCGCGGCTGAGGGAACATGGGCCTTGCGGGCAGAGGGTTCAGCCGGCTGCGAGGCGGGCGCAGCACGGACGACGCAGCATTCCTTGCTCAGCCCAGGACCTTTCGGGCCTTCGGCCTTCTTGCAGTGGGGGCAGGGAGGTGGGCACCCCACGCGGGCCTGGGTGGACACAGCCCGGCACTCGACAGTTGCCCGCGCGGGTGTGGCTGCCCAACTCGTCACGACGAGCAACAGCAGCGTGCTGATGGCGCGGGCCCGCATTGTCGATGGGACTGTACCGACCGCCCACGGGTGCTTCAACACTGGAAGGGCAGATTGGAAGTGAATGTCTACAAGAAGGAGCTGGTACTTCTTGGCGCGGATCCCCCGGGCCACACCTGTTCACGGTACGACGGCACTTGGGGACGCCAAATGGCGTCGCCGCTTCGGAACGTAGTCGCCGGTCTTCACGACGGAGGTGACGAACCAAGGCTCCTAATGCCCGTCGTGGCCATGCCCACCAGCCGTGCGCTCTGTCGCTGCCTCCTCCGTGGTCACAGCGTCTGGTGGTGTCACAGGAAGCTTGCAGAGGCCGATGTTGTGGCGGGCCACATGATATTCGAATATCGTAATGTCTTCATGGCACCTGCCGCCGCCTCTCTAGATGTTCGCTCCGCCTCCCGCCTCTTCAAGGCGTTGGGGGATGAGACTCGGCTACGCATCGTCGCACTCCTCAGCCACGGGGAGCTGTGCGTCTGCCACTTCGAGTCAGCCCTGGACCTGACCCAGTCCAACACCTCCCGCCAACTCGGAGTGCTGAAGAACGCTGGCATCGTCGAGGCCCGCAGGGACGGGAGCTGGGTGTACTACCGACTGGCTCCGCAACTGGACGAGGTGTGCAAGGCCCAGCTCAAGGCGCTCGTGTCCGCCTTCACCAAGAGGGATGTCCTCCGGGAAGACGTCGCGCGCCTCCTCAAGTCCCGCGGCCCCAACGCCTGCAAGTAGACCCAAGAGCCTTCTCATGACCGCAACCACTGCTCCAGACAGCATCGTCAAGAAGCTCTCCGTCATCGACCGGTTCCTGCCGGTGTGGATCTTCGCCGCCATGGGCCTGGGCATCGGCCTGGGCAGGGCTTTCCCGGACCTGGGCGCGAGGCTGGACACGGTGAGGCTGGACACCGTGTCCTTGCCCATCGCCATCGGCCTCTTGTGGATGATGTACCCGGTGCTCGCGAAGGTGCGCTACGGCGAGCTGGGCCGGTTGCGCGCGCGGGGCAAGCTCTTCACCACGTCCCTGGTGCTCAACTGGGTTGTGGGGCCGGTGTTGATGTTCGCCCTGGCCTGGCTCTTCCTTCCGGACCTTCCGCACTACCGCAACGGTCTGGTGCTCATCGGCCTGGCCCGCTGCATCGCCATGGTCCTCATCTGGAACATGCTCGCGTGCGGGAGCAATGAGGTGGCCGCCGTGCTGGTGGCGCTCAACTCGGTCTTCCAGATTCTCTTCTACTCGGTGCTTGGCTGGCTCTTCCTGACCGTCATCCCGGGCTGGCTCGGCGCGGATGTGGCGGCGTTCGATGTGTCCATGTGGAGCATCGCCAAGAGCGTGCTCATCTTCCTGGGCGTGCCCCTGGTGGCTGGCGCGCTGACGCGCATCGGCCTCACTCGGCTCAAGGGAGAGGCATGGTACGAGCAGCGCTTCCTGCCGCGCTTGGGGCCTACCGCGCTCATTGGTCTGCTGTACACCATCGTCCTCATGTTCGCGATGCAGGGGGAGAAGATTACCCGCCTCCCGCTGGACGTGGTGCGCATCTCCCTCCCGCTCGTTGTCTACTTCGCGATCATGTTCACCAGTGCCTTCTTCCTCTCCAGGAAGCTGGGCTTCTCCTATGAGGAGACAGCGTCGTTGTCGTTCACGGCCGCGGGCAACAACTTCGAGTTGGCCATCGCAGTGGCGGTGGGCGTGTTCGGTATGGCCTCAGGAGAGGCGCTGGCGGGCGTAGTGGGGCCGCTCATCGAGGTTCCCGCTCTCATCGCCTTGGTCTACCTGTCGCTCTGGCTCAGGCGTCGGCTCTTCCCCGGAGCCGGTGAAGCCGTGCTGCCTCGTCGCTTCGAGGGGAAGACGCCTGCGTCCGGGCCTGGCGGAGCGCACCCGTAGGACCCGGCTGCCGACGTCGTCCCCTAGGTGCTCCTTCTCGAGGCCCCGTGACTCCTCCAACGCCCTTTAAAGTGCTCTTCCTCTGCACGGGAAACTCTGCCCGCAGCATCCTGGCTGAGTTCCTGCTCAAGCGCTTGGGGGGTGAGCGCTTCGAGGTGCACAGCGCGGGTGCGGCGCCGAAAGGTGAGGTCCATCCCCTCGCCCTCCGGCTGCTTCGAGAGCGCTTCCGCATTCCCGCTGCCGACGCGCGCAGCAAATCCTGGGAGGAGTTCCGGGACGTGCGCTTCGACTTCGTCATCACCCTTTGCGACAAGGCGCGCGAGTCCTGCCCGGTGTGGCCGTATCAGCCCGTCATCGCTCACTGGGGAAGTGCGGACCCGGCGGCAGTAGAAGGCAGCGAGGCGGAGAAGGAGTCTGCCTTCCTCAAGGTGTCCATGGAGATCTCCCGCAGGCTGGAGTTGTTCCTCGCGCTACCCATCGAGAAGCTGGACCGGCTACGCCTGACGGCGCTCACCCGCGGCATCGGTGAGCAGTAGCCGCCTTTCATAGGAGTCATCACGATGAAGACGGTCATCTTCGCTTGCGTACACAACGCCGGCCGCTCGCAGATGGCGGCGGCCTTCTTCAACGCTCTGTCGGACCCAGCCAAGGCGCGCGCCGTGTCTGCTGGTACCCAGCCGGGAGAGCGTGTTCACCCCGAAGTGAAGGCCGCAATGGCGGAGGTGGCCATCGACCTGTCGGGCGCCAAGCCTCAGCGCCTCACGGATGAGCTGGCCCAGGGCGCTCAGTGGCTCATCACCATGGGCTGCGGCGATGCCTGCCCATACGTGCCGGGGCTGAAGCGCGGCGACTGGCCTCTGGAAGACCCGAAGGGCAAGTCGGTGGAGCGCGTGCGCGAGATTCGCGACGATGTGCGCGCCCGGGTGGTTGAACTCCTGGCCAGCGAAGGGTGGGCGCGATGATGCTCACCCTTCGGCCCGCCCGCCCCGCCGACCTCGGCGCAGTTGAAGCACTCCTCGCTGCCGCAGACCTGCCTCGACAAGGAGTGGCCGACCACCTGCCTTACTTCCTCGTGGCAGAGCGCGAAGGCGCGCTCGTGGCTGCAGCAGGGTTGGAGCTGTACGGGACGAGCGCCCTCCTTCGCTCCGTTGTCGTGAACGAGAACCAGAAGGGGAAGGGCGTGGGGGCAGAGTTGGTCCAACGGCTCGTTGAGCGAGCCGGCGCAGATGGGCTCGAGGCCTTGTTCCTCCTCACCACCACTGCTGCGGACTACTTCCCGCGCTTCGGCTTTGTCCGCATCGACCGCGCTGCCCTCCCCCCAGAGTTGCATGCCTCCGAGGAACTCCGTGGAGCATGCCCTGCGAGCGCGGTCGTGATGTGCCGCGTCATGAGGCGCCAGCCTTCGCCCTTTGTATCAGGGAAGTAGTCGGCTCGGCGGACGCACCGAGCTGACGATGCCCTGCGCGCGCATCGCTCGCTCGCCTTGACGCACTGCTTGGCGTGGCTTTGACGCACCGATGATGCAGCGGGCGAATTTCGGGTGGGCACAACGAGCCGAGGCAGTCAGTGCTTGTGGCGGTGGTGCTGGTCCGACACGTGCGGATGGTCGTGCGTGAGCGGCACATGCCGGTGGGGATGGTTGTGTGGTTCGGTCACATCAACGCCAGGGGGATGCGAGTGCTGGTGGTGCGTGTCGTGGATATGCAGGTGCTCGTGCTCCAGCGCAGCGTGCGTGTGCACATGGCCGTGCCGCTCGCGCAGCAGAAGGAAGACGCCCGCGCCCATCAGTACGCCCGCCAGCAGGTCCAGTGGCCGCATCCGCTCGCCAAGCAGGGGCACCGCTACGAGGGCTCCCACGAACGGAGCCGTAGCGAAGTAGGCGGCTTCGCGGGCCGCGCCCAGCAGGCGGAGGGCATAGGCATCCAGGACGATGGAAAGCCCGTAGCTGGCGAAGCCGAGCACCAGGGCTGCGCTCAAGATGTGCAAGGAGGGGAAGGGCTGCCCGGTGAGCCAGGCCAGTACGAGGGTGCACGTGCCGGAGCCGAGCGCTTTGATGCGCACGAGTGCGAGCGGGTCCTTGAGGGAGAGTCGCTGCGTGAGGTTGTTGTCCACGGCCCACGCCAGGCATGCGCCGGCCAGGGCCAGCACGCCGAGCACGTCCCCGTGCAACTCGCCCTGTTGGAAGCCCAGCACCGCGGCGCCCGCCATGATGAAACCAGCGGCGAGGGCGCCAGCCCGGCCCAGGTGTTCGCCGAACACGAGCAGCGCCAGGAGGATGGTGAAGGGGCCCTCCAAGTTGAGGAGCAGTGAGGCCGCCACTCCGGAGAGCCGCTGCAGGCCCATCAGCATCAGCACCGGGCCAAGCACTCCGCCGCAGAGAATGACCCCCAGCAGTGGGGCAACGTCCTTGCGCCCCAGGCGTGCCTCGCGGTTGGGGACTCCAACCGGGCGCAGTCGGCGCAGCGCTTCCAGACAGGCCATCCCCAGCCCGCCTCCCAAGTAGAGGAGTGAGGCCAACACCAGAGGAGTGCTGGAGGGCAGCAGCAGCTTCGCCACGGGCGCGCTGACCCCGAAGAGGGCTGCCGCGGACAGTCCGAGTACCGCGCCCTTCACACGTGGAGACACCGTCACGCTTCCTCCTCTCGAATCATGCCTGCGCCTGGACTGTTGGTAGGTACTATTGACGATAGTAGATGGCTGAGGATAGAACCGTCTTCGTGAAGAAGCGCACCTGGGAGCCGCTGGGCACGTTGGAAGCGGCCGTGATGAAGGTCGTCTGGACGCAGGCGCCCGTTACAGCCCGAGAGGTTTGCGACCGGATGACTGGCCGCGAGGAGCGGGCATACACGACCATCATGACGACGATGGACCGACTGCACCGCAAGGGCCTGCTGGTGCGCGAGAAGGACGGCCTGGCCTGGCGCTACAATTCGGCACTCTCCCAGCCTGAGTTTGAGAAGGCGCTGGCGGACGGGCTCGCGGCCGACATTCTCCAGTCGCATGGCGAGGCGGCGCTGGCCGCGTTCGTGGACGCCGCGGCCGAGGTGGACGAATCGCTGCTCGACAGACTCTCTCAGCTCATCGCCGAGCGGCGAAGAGGGCACAAGTGATGGCGGCCCTGGCGTTCCTCCTGGAGTGCGCGGCCGTGGCCGCTGCCACCGGCGTGCTGACCTCGCTCCTGGTAGGAGTCGCCACCCTGTTGCCGTGGCCTGTGTCACAGGTGCGCCCGGCGCTCCGTGCTGATGCGGCCTTTGTCGTGGGCACCCTGCCTGCGGTCGTGGCGCTGGCGGTGGTGTCCGCCGCTGCCGCGCCATCCCTGTCCGCAATGCTGGGCTGGAGCCATGACCATTGTGGTAGTCATGGGCACCATCTCCATCTGTGCATTCTGCACTCGTCGGGGTTGAGGCCGGTGCTCGCGGTGGTGGGGGCGGTGGCGCTCGCCGTGTTCGTCTTCCGCGCGGGTGGGCTTCTGTGGCGCGTGCGGCATACGCGGGCCCGGCTGGCCGCGCTGGAGTCGATGGGCTCCGCTCGCCCAGGTGTGTTCCCAGTGGTGGCCGTTCCGGGCGCACCGCGGCTTTGCCATGCCGCTGGGGTGCTCCACCGGCGCATCTTCCTGTCCGCCAGCTTGGAAGGTGCCCTGGCCCCGCAGGAACTGCGCGGAGCGCTGGCCCATGAAGAGGCCCACCTGCGACGTAGAGACCCGCTGGCGGCATTGCTGCTCGCTGTCTCAGGCCTCTTCGTGCCCCCGCCCTTGGCGCGCGTCTTCTTCTCTGTCTACCAGACGGCGGCCGAGGAGGCCTGCGACGCGGAAGCGGTGCGCGTTGTCGGGGACGGTACGGTGGTGGCGGGGGCGCTGGTGAAGATGGCGGCTCTTCAGCGGAGGGCGCGCGATGTGGCTGGCGTGCCTGCTTTCGGCAAACTGGCGCTCGAGCAGCGGGTGAGACGCCTCTTGGATGAGGAAGCACCGCCCGCGCTCCCCTCGCGCGCGCTCCTGTTCGCGATGGGCGCTGCGGCTGGGGTGCTGACCCTCGCGTTGCTCCATGCGGCCTTCCTCCACCATGCGGTGGAGACCGCCCTTCACATCCTCTCCTGAACGATGGCCATGCTCATGCGCGCGCGTCGCTGTTCTTCGTCCTCGCCTACTATCGCAAGTAGTATCTTGTTGGTGCTGATGGCTGGTGGTGCAGCGGCCCAGTCGCCACTCACTGAGTCGCGGTACGTGGAGCAGGTGATCGCCGCCAGCCTGGAGGCGCGTGTCGCCGAAGCGGAGGCAGCGGTAGGACGGGCTGCGGCTGTAGGGGCCGGACGTTGGCCCAATCCGACACTGGAGTGGCAGCGTGAGAAGGCCACCTCTGGCGTGGCGGACGGGGCGAGCCAGGACATCGTGGGTGTTTCCATTCCCCTGGTGCTCTCCGGCCGTCTGGCACTGGAGGCCGAGGCCGCTGGGCGCAGTGCCCAAGCCGCGGGGGCAAACCTTGCGCGGGCTCGGGGAGAGCTGCGCCACGAGGCAGCCCGTGCCTTCGCCACGGCCCTGGCCGCACAGGAGCGACGGGCCATCTTCGAGGAGTCCTTGTCCGCGTTGCGGCGCCTGGCGGAAGCCATCGCCACGAGAGAGCGCGCGGGCGACGCCGCGGGCTATGACCGACTGCGCATCGACACGGAGACTGCCGCCGTGGAGGACGGGTTGAGTGGCGCTGTTCTCGAAGAGCGTCGGGCGCGGGCCGAGGTGCTGCGCTTGTTGGGGCCCGGGGTGAGTGTGCTGCCTCCGCTCGAGGGACCCCTGGCTCAGGAACGCTCGCTTCCTGCTGCGGGCCAACTGCAGGCTGAATTGGAGGCCCGCCGTGCAGATGCGCGTGCGCTGGAGCTGGAGGCGCAAGGCGCGAAGTTGGCCCGCCAGGCGGCATCGCGTGGGTGGATTCCGGATCCTACGGTGAACGCTGGCATTCAACTCCTCGACGTGGGCCTGCCCGGGGCAGGAGGAGGGTACGTGGTGGGGCTCGCCATCCCGCTGCCCTTCTTCGAGCGGAGACAGGGGCAGGAGGCCCAAGCAGAAGCACGACAGCGGCTCTCCGAGGCCCGCCGCGCCGCGCTGCTGCACACCGCGCATTCCCGCCTCACCACGGTGTTGGAGGAGGTGGCGGGCCGGCGGGAGCGGCGCGTGAGGCAGCGCCAGGGCGTGCTCACCCGCGCGGAGGAACTGCGCCGCATCGCCCAGGTGGCCTACCGGGGTGGAAGCGCGGACCTCCTTGTCCTGGTGGATGCCGAGCGGACTGCCCGCGAGGCGCAGCTGACGGCAGTGGACCTGTCCCTCGGCGTCGCTGAGGGCGAAGCAGACCTCTTCCTTCTCTCGGGTGCCTGGGACGGCGCCGAACTTCGGAGTGTCCAGCCATGAGTCGCCTGCATCTTCTCTCCCTGGTCCTCGCGTCTGTCCTCGCGGTGTCCTGCAAGGAGCACGGTCATGACCACGAGGGGGAGGCCGCCCATGGCCACGACGAGGGTGGCGCGCATGGTGCCGCAGAGGCGGAGCGCCCGGACCTCTCCGTGACTGCCTATCAGGACGGCCTGGAGCTGTTTATGGAGTACCCGGCGCTGGTGGTGGGGCAGCCTTCCCCGCTGGTGGCTCACTTCACAGACGCACGCGCCCCTGACGGCTTCAAGGTGGTGACGAAGGGGAAGGTGACGGCCGCCCTCCGCTACGCCGATGGCACCGAGGAGCGCTTCGTTGCCGAGAAGCTGTTGCGTGACGGCATCTTCAAGCCAGAGGTGCGTCCCACGAAATCAGGCCAAGCCACGCTCACCCTACGGCTGGAGGGAGAGCAAGTCGCCGGGACGGTGGAGGCAGGCAAGGTGACGGTGTACCCCACCGTGGCTGCAGCCGTGTCTGCCGCTCCTCCCGAAGCGGTTGGTGAGTCTTCGGTTCCATTCCTCAAAGAGCAGCAGTGGAAGACGCAATACGCCACGGCGCCCGCTGAGGTGCGCGTCCTCCAGGGAGGCGTGCGCGCAAACGGCGAGTTGAAGCCGGTGGCGGGCCAGGCCGCGGAGCTGTCCGCGCCCGTAGCCGGGCGCATCCCCGTGGGCGGGCCGGTGCCGCACCTGGGGCAGGTGGTGAAGAAGGGCGAGGTGCTGGTGCGGGTGGTCCCCACCACGGTGGCAGGAGCGATGGACCTGGCTACCGTGGAGATGGAGGCCGCGCGGGCCCGGGCCGAGCAGGGGTTGGCGGAGCGCGAGGTGGCTCGGGCCGAGGAGATGTTCTCGGCGAAGGCAATCCCCGAGAAGCAGCTCGATGCGGCCCGGGTGGCTCGGGAGATGGCGATTGCGCGGGTGTCCGCGACAGAGCGCCAGCTCACCCTGTACCGCAGCACGCAGAGCGGGTCGGGCGGTGGGGTGGGCGGAGCTGCCTTCGAGTTGCGCTCTCCGTTGGACGGAGTGGTGTCCTTCGCGGAGGTGATGCCGGGCGCGGTGGTGGTCGCGGGGACGCGGCTCGTGTCCGTCATCAACCCCTCGCGACTGTGGCTGGAGGCGAAGGTGTACGAGGCGGACGCGCCGAAGGTGGAGCGCTCGCCCGGCGCGGCCTTCACGGTGGCGGGCTTCACGCGCGAGTTCACCGTGGATGAGAAGTCGGGCCGCCGCGTGGCAGTGGGTAGCGTCGTGGACTCGGCCACGCGCACAGTGCCCGTGCTCTTCGAGCTGCCCAACCCGGATGGCGCCCTCAAGCCGGGCATGTTCGCCAAGGTGACGCTCTTCACGGGCGAGACGGTGCGCGCGCTGGCCGTGCCGGAGGCAGCGGTGGTGGACGACAACGGGCGTCCCACTGTCTTCGTCATGGAGGGTGGTGAGTCCTTCTTCAAGCGCGTCATCCGCCCTGGAGTGCGCTCCGGCGGTTGGGTGCAGGCGCTGGACGGAGTCAAAGAGGGCGAGCGCGTCGTCTCGCGTGGCGCCTACGAGCTCAAGCTGTCTACCGCCACCGGGGCCATCCCGGAGCATGGCCACCAGCACTAAAGGCACGACGACGATGAATCGCCTCATTCGCTGGGCCATCGACAACCGATTGCTGGTGGTTTCCGCTTCCGTACTGCTGCTGGTGCTGGGCTTTCAGGTGGCCCGGAGCATGCCAGTGGACGTTTTCCCAGACCTCACTGCTCCTACCGTGACTGTCCTCACCGAGGCCCATGGCTTGGCGCCCGAGGAGGTGGAGACGCTCGTCACGTTCCCCATCGAGACGGCCGTCAACGGCGCCACGGGTGTGCGCCGGGTGCGCTCGGCCTCGGGCGTGGGCATCTCCATCGTCTGGGTGGAGTTCGAGTGGGGGACGGACATCTACACGGCCCGGCAGGTGGTGAACGAGAAGCTCCAACTCGTCGCCGCACAGCTCCCGCCGGACGTGCCCCCGCCCTCCATGGCGCCCATCTCCTCCGTCATGGGGGAAATCCTCTTCCTCTCCGTCTCCTGGCAGAAGGACGCGCTGGCGGCGGACGCGGCGGGCCGCGAGGCGCAGATGATGGAAGCGCGAGGAGCGGCGGATTGGGTGCTGCGCAAGCGCCTGCTGTCCGTACCGGGCGTCTCCCAGGTGGTGCCGATTGGTGGGGTGGTGAAGCAGTACCAGGTCCTGCTGCGCCCGGAGGCATTGCAATCGCTCAATGTCTCCTTCGAGCAGGTGGCCACCGCCCTGCGCACGACGAACCACAACGCCTCCGGCGGCTTCTACGTGCAAGGCGGGCAGGAATACCTGCTGCGAGCCGTGGGCCGCGCCAAGGGCGTCGAGGACCTGGCGGGCACGGTTGTCACCGTCCGTGGGGGCGTGCCTATCACCGTGGGGCAGGTTGCCAACGTTCAAGTAGGGCCTCGCCTCAAGCGCGGGGAGGGCAGTGCCAACGCAGAGCCTGCCGTCATCCTCGCGGTGATGAAGCAGCCGGATGCCAATACGCTGGAGCTGACGAAGCGGCTGGACGCGGCGTTGGACGAGGTGCAGGCCACGTTGCCGCAGGGCATGGTGGTGGGCCGCAACATCTTCCGCCAGTCGGACTTCATCTCCGTTGCGGTGCGCAATGTGTCCGTGGCGCTGCGAGACGGGGCCATTCTCGTCGCGCTCATCCTGCTCGTCTTCCTGATGAACGCGCGGGCGACGTTCATCTCCCTCACCGCCATCCCCCTGTCGCTGGTTGCCGCGGTGCTGGCGCTCAAGGCCATGGGTGTGACGCTCAACACCATGACGATTGGCGGCCTCACTATCGCCATCGGCGCTCTGGTGGACGACGCCATCATCGACGTGGAAAACGTCTTCCGGCGCCTGCGGGAGAATGCTCACCTGCCCGAAGGTCAGCACCGCCCCGCCTTGGAGGTCATCTATCGGGCCTCGGTGGAAGTGCGCCAGGCCATCGTCTTCGCCACCCTCATCATCATCCTCGTCTTCCTGCCTCTCTTCTTCCTGTCGGGACTCGAGGGGCGGATGCTGGCGCCGCTGGGCCTGGCGTACATCGTGGCCATCGCCGCCTCGCTGGTGGTGGCGGTAACGCTGACGCCCGCGCTGTGTGCGTACCTGCTGCCCAAGGCCAAGGCACTGGGCGCGGATGAGGGGCCGGTTCTGCGCTGGCTGAAGGAGCGCTATAGGCCGGTGCTGCTGTGGGCACTCTCACGGCCTCGCGCCATCCTCGCCGGGGCCGCGCTGGCGCTGCTTGCCACGCTGGCCGTTGTCCCGTTCCTCGGACGCTCCTTCCTCCCCGAGTTCAACGAGGGCACCCTCACGCTGAATGTCGTCACGCTGCCGGGTACATCGCTGGAGGAGTCAGACAAACTGGGCCGGCGGGTGGAGGAAGTGCTGCTGTCCTTCCCCGAGGTGGCGTCCACCTCCCGGCGTACCGGCCGCGCCGAACTGGACGAGCACGCGCAGGACGTCAACGCCGCCGAATTGGACGTAGGGCTGGACCTCTCGAAGGGTGAGCGGAGCAAAGAAGCGCTGTTGGAGGCGATGCGCAAGGCCCTGGCCCAGGTGCCCGGTGTCATCGTCACCATCGGCCAGCCACTGAGCCACCGCATCGACCACATGCTGTCGGGCACGCGGGCCAACATCGCATTGAAAATCTATGGCGATGATTTGGACCGACTGCGCACGCTGGCGGAGCAGGTGAAGAAGGTGGCCGAGGGCACCCCTGGCGCGGTGGACGTGGCGATTGAGCAGCAGGTGGACATCCCCGAGCTGGAGATTCGCATGGACCGGGATGCGGTCGCTCGCTACGGGCTCACCGCGGGCGAGGTGGCCGAGTCGGTGGAGCGGGCCTTTGCCGGGGAGATGGTGGGCACCGTGCTGGAGGGACAGCGGGTGGTGGAAATCGCCGTGCGCCTGGATGACGCCTCGCGTGCGGACCTGGATGCTATATCCTCCACGCTCATTGACACGCCCAGCGGCCAACGCATCCCGTTGAAGATGCTGGCGAGCCTCACGCGCGAGTCAGGTCCCAACACCATCAGCCGCGAAGCCGTGCAGCGGAAGATGGTGGTGCAGGCCAACGTGGCGGGCCGAGACTTGACCTCGGTGGTGGATGACTTGCGGTCCCGCCTCACCCGCGAAGTGCCCATGCCAACGGGCTACTACGTGGACTACGGCGGCCAGTTCGAGAGCGCCGAGGAGGCCTCGCGAACTATTGGCTGGCTGAGCGTGGGGGTGGTGGTCGGCATCTTCCTGCTGCTGGTGGTGGCCTTCGGCTCAGTGCGCAACTCGCTGCTGACACTCATCAACCTCCCGCTGGCGCTCATCGGCGGTGTGGTTGCCGTGGCGCTCACCTCCGGCGTGGTGAGCGTGGCGTCGCTGGTGGGATTCATCACCCTGTTTGGCATCGCCACGCGCAACGGCATCCTCATGGTGAGTCACTACGAGCACCTGATGAAGGAGGAAGGGAAGACGCTCGCCGAGGCCGTGGTGCAGGGCTCGCTGGAGCGGCTGGCGCCCGTGGTGATGACGGCACTGTGCGCGGGGCTGGCCCTGGTGCCGCTCGTCATCGCGGGTAACGAGCCGGGCAATGAGATTCAGGCGCCCATGGGCGTGGTCATCCTCGGGGGACTGCTGTCCTCCACCTTCCTCAACATGCTGGTGGTGCCAGTCCTCTTCCGGCGCTTCGGCCGGCCGCCCGCGCTCCCTGCCGCCTCAGAGCCCGTGGGGGGGTGAGCGGGTGCGGTTCGGTTGGCAGGCTTGGGGCTGTGGCCTGGTCCCATGGGCGAGGACGCGGACTTCAACGCTGCTTCGAATTCGCTCGGGCGGGGTGAGGGCTGGTGCCCACCCTCAAGGCTGTTTGCAGTGCGCTTGGTGATTCCGGCGCCACCGCGCTTGCAGAGGAACTCGCTGGCCCCTTGCGCGCCTCGCTCACTCGCATTGACGCGGTGCCGAAGGTGGCTATGCCGCGCTCTTGACGCAGCGATTGAATGGGGGGAGGGACGGTCGGCCCCCTCATGGTCTGTTGCGAGGTTCGGCCCAGGTTTCGAAGTCGCGAGCGCCAGATAGACGCAGGCCTCAGTGTCCTGAGTGCTCGTGGCTTTCACCTTGCGCCGGCGGAGTGGGGGCTGGCTCGGCTCTCTTGGTATCGCCCTTCTGCTTTTCAGGGCCATTGGCGTGCGGCTTGCCGAACTTCACCAACTGCGCATGCACCTGTCCGTTGTTCATCTTCATGCCGTGGACGACGACGCGCTCACCTGCCTTGAGGTCGGCAGCGGTGACTGCCACGCCGCTCTTCTCGTAACGAGTGTTGGGGTCCGTCATCACCTCCTGCTGCTTCCCGTCGCTCGTTTCCACTACGAGAGTGTTCTGCTTCACCTCCTTCACTGTTCCCATGACGTGCGCCCCGTCCTTGCCGTGGGCGAGTGCTATGGCCGGCATCAGCAGGGCGAGGCTCAGTACGGTGAGGCCGGTGAGGGGAGGACGATGGAGTTTAGTTCTCATGGCATTGCTCTCCTTGCGTAGTTGGGCGCTACTGCGCGTCGAGGAACTCGTCCTCCATGCGCTTCTCGTTGAACTCGTGCTGGGACTGGGGCATGGCGGCCTTTATTTCGTCGAACTCTTCCGGGCTGAGGCGCGGCAACGTGCGGATGAGCCCGACGAGAGCCCAGCTGTCGTTGTTGCCCACTTCGTCGTGGGCTTGCCCCCAGGCGGGCATACCCGTCAGGCGGATGCCGTTTTGGATGATCCAGTACAACTCGCCATCGCTCAGGTCTTGGGTCGGGGCCGCGCGCATGTCGGGGGCGCGTGGATAGAGCCCCTGCCCGATGGGGGTCTGTCCGCTGCCGTCCGCCGCGTGGCAGATGGCGCAGTGGTCACCCCAATGAGCACGTGCGTCGGCGAGCGCCTGCCACGGGACGGGAACGAGTGGATTGTTCACCTCCCGTGCGCCGGCAGGCATGCTGAGGCTCCGTGCCGCACGTGCCACCTTTGTTTCGAGCGCCGAGGGTTCGTCTCGGGCCGAGAAGCCGCGTCGCGCCATGGCCAGCCCATACACCCCGCCACCCACGCCCAGGGCGAGCGCCAGAGCGCCTATCACGGCCAGTCCTCCCACCACGTTGCGGCGCATGCTCACGGTAGCTTCTCCTCCTGAAGCTGGCGGGGGCGGTGGTCAGAGGTCGAGCCGCCTGAGCCGCAGGGCATTGGTGATGACGGAGACGGACGAGATGCTCATCGCCGCGCTGGCAATCATGGGGCTCAGCAGCAGACCGAAGAACGGGTAGAGGACCCCAGCGGCGATGGGGACGCCGAGCACGTTGTAGATGAACGCGAAGAAGAGGTTCTGGCGGATGTTGTGCACGGTACCGCGGCTGAGGTGCCGGGCGCGGACGATGCCGCGGAGGTCACCCTTCACCAGCGTGACAGCAGCGCTCTCCATCGCGATATCGGTGCCCGTGCCCATCGCGATGCCCACGTTGGCCTGGGCGAGCGCGGGCGCGTCATTTACGCCGTCTCCGGCCATGGCCACCACCTGCCCCTCGGCCTGCAGGCGCTTCACCAACGCGTTCTTTTCCTCGGGGCGCACCTCGGCATGAACTTCGTCAATGCCCAGGCGGTGGGCCACCGCTTCCGCCGTCGTCCGGCTGTCGCCGGTAAGCATCACGAGGCGCAGCCCGTCGGCCCGCAGCTGCTGTATGGCCTCGGGCGTGGTGGCCTTCACCGGGTCGGTCACGCCCAATAGCCCCGCAGGCTTGCCATCCACGGCGACGAACATCACCGTCTGGCCCTCCCGCCGCATGGACTCCGCCTTCTGCACGAGTCGCTCGGCGTCGATGCCGAGCCCCGCGAGGAGCCTGGCATTCCCCAGCGCCACCTGTGCACCGCCCACGTGGCCTGTCACTCCTTGGCCCGTCACGGACTTGAAGCCGGTGGCCTCCGTGAGGACGGCACCGCGCTCCTGTGCGCCCTTCACGATGGCGGACGCGAGCGGGTGCTCGCTCCCGCGCTCAATGCTGCCGGCCACGTGAAGCAGCCGCGCCTCGTCGAAGCCGGGGGCCGGCACCACCGTGGCGAGGCTTGGCCTGCCCTCCGTGAGCGTGCCCGTCTTGTCGACGATGAGAGTGTCCACCTTCGCCAACTCCTCGAGTGCCGACGCGTCTCGGATGAGGACGCCGACCTGCGCGCCGCGACCCATGCCCACCACAATGGAGATGGGCGTGGCCAGGCCCAGGGCGCACGGGCACGCGATGATGAGGACGGCCACCGCGTTGACCAGCGCGTGGGCGAGGCGGGGCTCCGGCCCCCACAGCCCCCAGACGAACGCCGTCAGGACGGCGATTCCCACCACTGCGGGCACGAACCAGCCGGAGACGGTGTCTGCGATGCGCTGGATAGGGGCCCGGCTGCGCTGGGCTTCGGCCACCCGCTGCACGATTTGTGAGAGGAGGGTGTCGCGGCCGACGCGCTCCGCCCGCATCACGAAGCTGCCCGTGCCATTGACAGTCGAGCCCGTCACCCGGCTATTGGGCGCCTTCTCGGAGGGAATGGGCTCACCCGTCACCATGGACTCGTCCACGGCGCTCTCGCCCTCCAGGACGATGCCATCCACGGGCACCTTCTCACCAGGGCGGACCCGGAGGCGGTCACCCACGTGGACCCGCTCCAGCGGCACGTCCTCTTCGCGCCCGTCCTCGCGCAGCAGCCGTGCCGTCTTCGGAGCCAGCCCGAGGAGCGCCTTCAAGGCTCCCGAGGTGGCATGACGAGCCCGGAGTTCCAGCACTTGGCCCAGCAGCACCAGCGTGGTGATGACCGCTGCGGCTTCAAAGTACACGGGCACGTGGCCCCCGTGGCCGATGAAGGAATGGGGCAGGAGGCCGGGGAAGAGGGTGGCGAAGACGCTGAAGCCGTAGGCCGCGCCCGTTCCCAGTGCAATCAGCGTGAACATGTTGAGGTGCCGGTTGCGTACCGACGCCCAACCCCGCTGAAAGAAGGGGAAGCCGCCCCACAGCACAACGGGCGTCGCCAGGGCGAGCTGCACCCAGGCCATGAGCGGCCCTGGAACGAGGCGCTGCACGGGCTGCCCGGGAATCATCTCGGACATACCCAGCACGAACAGGGGGAGCGAGAGGGCAAGGCTCACCCAGAAGCGCCGCCGCATATCGAGGTACTCCGGGTCCGGCGCTTCCTCAAGGGTGACAGTCCGTGGCTCAAGCGCCATGCCGCAAATGGGACACGTCCCGGGCTCGGGCCGAACAATCTCAGGGTGCATCGGGCAGACGTACTCGGTGCGTGTCTGGACGGCTGGCTGCTCGGGCTCCAGGGCCATTCCACACTTCGGACAGGTGCCCGGGTGGTCCTGCCGCACCTCCGGGTCCATCGGGCAGATGTACGCGGTGCCAGCAGGGGCAGGTGCCGGTGGCGGCTGGGTCTCGGGGGAGAGGTACTTCTGCGGCTCCGCCTTGAACTTCTCGCGGCACTTCGGGTTGCAGAAGAAGTAGGTGTGCCCCTCGTGCACGTGGCTGCCGCCCTTCGCGTCATGGGGGTCCACGAACATCCCGCAGACGGGGTCCTTCACCTTGTCCTCCGGCAGGTGCGGAGGGTGGTGCCCGGCGTGGACATCTGGGGGGTGATGCGTCGTCATCGTCGCGCTTCCTTTCACCGGTGCTCACGAAGCACCCCATCCCCTCTTACAGTTCCGGGTGAATCTGGAGGCGGCCCACGGCTGCCCGCCCGCTTCGGAGGGATGCTCTCGATGAGGAGGCCTCCCCATCCCGGTAACAAGCAACCCGGAGGCCAGCCATGCCTGAGAGGTAAGTCCGCAATTCTGCTCAGGCGTACGCTTTCGCGGCGTAACCGGTGCTGTTACACCCTGATGAGGTCGGTCACACCCGGTTTGCGAACCCCGCGGGCGCGCTGGAACATGAGGGCATGTCCGAACCGCTCCGTTCCCTCATCTCCCGGTGGCGCGAAGACCCGGGCGGAACCTACCGCTCCTGGTTCCTCTGGGAGGAGCGCCTGAAGAACTTCCGCTCCATCCGCCGCGGCCTGGCCACGGTGGTGGAGGAGATCGAGAAGGGCACCTTCGGCAACGTGTACAAGGGCTCGTCCCTGGAGACCGTGGTGGGCTCGGTGTCCGAGCAGCGGCAGATCTTCAAGGGCGCGGACCACGCCTTTCTGTGGAAGCCCAAGCTGCGCATCCCGGACATCTACGAGTCCCCGGAGAACCAGCGCGCCTTCGGCCGCTTCCTGTCCGCGTGTGCCTGCTGTGGTGACGGTGAGGGGCTCGTGGCGGCCATCCGCGCCCTCGATGAGCGGAAAATCAAGGGGCTCGGGCCCGCCGCGGCGAACCTGCTCTACTTCCTGCATCCCACGCTGATGCCGCCGTTCAACACGGCCATCGTGAACGGCTACAACGCGCTCACCGGTGCGAAGGTGAAGCTGGGCAAGTGGGAGGAGTACCTCGCCATGCGCGAGGGCGTCCTCCGGCTCAATGCGACCCACCGCGAGTTGCTCTCCAATGACCTGGGCGCCGTGGGCGGGCTGCTCTTCGACATCGGCAGTGGCCGGTATGCGCCACCGCCCGGGGAGGAGGACGTCGAGGCGCGAGCTGCCTGGGAGGCGGACCTGGCCAAGGTGCGGACCGAGGCAGCGGGGGCACGTAAGGCCCGCGAGGCTGCCGAGGCCGAGGACCTCACCCACACCGAGGTCCAGGGCTGGCTGAGAGACCTGGGCGCCGCACTCGGTTACGACGTGTGGGTGGCCGCCAATGACCGCGGACGCCGCTGCGGCACGGGCCTGCTCGGAGATGGGTGCCTCGCGGAGCTGCCGTCAGTCGTGGCGACGGCACCAGGGGGCGAAGCGGTCCGTCTCATCGACGTGCTCTGGCTGGAGAAGGGACGCGCCGCGGTGGCCGCGGCGTTCGAGGTGGAGCACACGACGTCCATCTACTCCGGCATCGTGCGGCTGCTAGACTTGGCGCTGGGGGCCCCGGGCTCCGCCACGAGGGGCCTGTTCCTCGTCGCGCCAGACCGCCGCGAGGAGGATGTCCGGCAGCAGCTCGTGCGCCCTGCCTTCCGCCGAGTCGCGGACCTCGACGTGCGCTACCTTCCCTACGGTGAGCTGGAGCGCCACCGCGAGGCGATGGGCCGCTTCGGGCAGGGGCTCAAGGCCGTGCAGGCGGTGGCTCGCCGCCTCCATCCGTGAGCGTGCCTCTCAGGAACACTACATTCCAGACCGAGACAGCACGCTGTCGTCAGCGCTGCTACTGACCGGGCGAGGCCGGTTGGCCCTGCTGCTGGGTGCCGCTTCCGCTCATGCAGCGCTGCATCCCCTGCGCCATGCGCTGAACTTCCTCGACTTGGCCGGCGTTCTTTGCGGTGAGCCGCAGAATGGCCCCTGTCGGCGTCTGCTCCACCTTCACGTCCGCCATTCCGCGCATGGAGCAGTTCATTCCCGCGCCGCCCATGCCCTGGCCCATCATTCCGCCGCCCATCATTTCGCAGGGACAGCCGGATTGCTGCTGCGCGGATGCGTCCGTCTGGCGCTCCGCCTTCGGCGCCTGACTGGTGCCTTGGGCTCCAGCGAGCGGTCCGAAGAGCAGTCCCGTGGTGATGAGTAGGCCGTACCCAAAATTCCTCATGGCATTTCCTCCCTGACTCGAGCTTCCCCAAAGAAAAGGTGCTGCCGAAGCTGGAGGATGGCTTGGCCGAGCCAAAGTGGGATGGCGGTGTAAGCGGTGGCTTGCCGCCTACAACCCTGAGCACGCCCGGCTCTCCTATGGCTGACTGCCGTACCACGCCTTACGCCACTCAATCAGCTGGCCGACCTCCTCCGCCTGCGCGTCGATGATTCTCCGGGACATGGCGCGGATCTCCGCGATGCTGCTCCGCTGGAGCGCGACAGTCGCCATCTGAATGGCGCCCGCGTGGTGAGGCATCATCGAGTCGATGAACGCCTTGTCGACGTCCGGCTTCTGCGCAAGCTCGTCGGGCATCAGCATGCCGCTGTTCTGCATCTCGGACTCGCTCATCATGGTCGGCACGTCCGAGGAGCCGAAATGGGCCTGCTTGAGGGCCTTCAGTTCGTCAATCTCCTGCCGCTGATCCTGGATCATCTTCGTCGCCAGCGCCCGGAGATCCTGGCGCGTCCCGCGCTGCTCCTCGACCATGGCCATCTCGGTGGCCATTTGGTGGTGCGCGGCCATCATGTCGATGAACCGCTCGTCGGAGTAGTTGCCGTCCACGACGAGCTGTTCGGGGGCGACGTCATCGCCCATGGACATGCCATGGGAGCTCGACTCGTCGTCTCCGCAGCCTGCCACCACCATGAGCAATACGACCGTCAGTGCGCGGCACAGCATAGGGGGACTCATATGTTCGCAACCTCCACGCTCGACGCCCTGTACGCCTCGCCGAGCCGAGGCACTAGGAACGCTCGCAGGACCAGAAACTGAGCACGGAGCAGTTCCTTGTCAGCTGTGAGCGGCGAGGTTACAGGCTTGGCCCGCGAGGCTTACTTGTGCGGTTTGGCGAGCCAACGCGCACTGCGACTTCAGGCCAGGGCTGCTGTTGGAAGAAATCAGTTCTTGCGGAAGACGAGACCGTTGGGCTTGGTGCCCACAGTGAGCGTCTTCCGAATGGTACGGGTGGCAACCTCCACGACGCTCAGCGTCCCCGCTGCCTGGTTGGTGACGAAGGCGGTGGCACCGTCGGCGGAGAAGGTGATGCCATGAGCGCCGGCACCTGTGGCGAGTTCCCCCTGGCGCGTCGTGGTTCCCGCCGCGAAGAAGATGAGCTTGCCATTGTCAGTGTCCGTCACCCAGAGGTCGCCGTTGGGGGCCGTGGCGGCCATGGCCGGCGTGAAGCCCAATCCGTAGGTGCGCGCGACCTCCAGCGTCCCGGAGTTGATAGCGGTCAGGCTCTTCCCGTCCTCGTTGTCCACGTACATGAGGCCGTCGTTCCCCGGCCAGGCCCCCACGGGGTTGGCACCGTCGGGCACTGTCTTCTCCACTGCTTTGGTCACAACGTTGATGACAGTGACGCTGTTGGAGTCACCGTTGGCAACGAAGGCATATCGGCCATCCTGTGAGAACGTCACCTCCGCGGGCATGTCCCCCACGGTGACCGTCTGCCTTGATTCCAGCGTCCGGCTGTCGAGTACGAGGACCGTGCCCGGCTCCGACATCAACGCCGTCCAGACTTCGGTGCCATCTGGCGAGAAGGCGCCGTTGTGGGGCATCGCGTCGAACTGCCATATGGCCCGGGTCTCGCCCGTCTTCGCGTCCAGGAGGAGGACTTTGCCCGGCATGGTGTGGCCCGCGTGGCCGCCGCCGTGCCCTCCACTCAGGTCCATGCCAGGGACGGCCACCACGAGCGAGGTTCCATCCGGGCTCAGGTTGACGTGGTGCGGATAACTCACACTGCTCCACGTCGATGACGCTGAGAGAGTGGCTCCCGCCATTCACAACGAACACGACGTCCTTCTCGGCGGAGGGGAAGGTGTCCGAGTCGTCGTCACAGCCGCTTATGGTCAGTAACGCCAGGGAAGGGAGTGCCCACAGCGTCCGCTTGAGGAGTTCCATCAGTCGAGCCTTTCGGAATGTCCGCGTGAAGAGTCAGACCAGGGGGGACCTAATAGACGTGCTTGCGTGTTTGTGAAACTCGGTTGCATTTAATTTCTGCTGTGGCGTTGCTGGAGGCGAAGCGTTCCTTGGCGTGCGTGAGCTGGACGTTCAATCTGGCTCCTTGAAGTCATCGGAACGCAGTCCATAGCGCTTGAGGAGTCGATGGAGGCTCTCGCGCTCCATGCCCGCCCGTTCCGCGGCTCGAGTCACGTTGCCCCCGAACTCCCTCAGCAGGGCGATGAGATAGTCCCGGGACGCGTGGTCCCGCGCCAGGTCCACCGCCTCACGGAAGGGCATCTTTACCAGCTGGCTCGCGGGCAGTGCCCCCTGGGGCGCCCCCGCGACTTCCGGTGGAAGGTCGCCCTGGCCCAGGCGGGAGCCCGTGGCGATGGCAACCGCGCGTTCGATGGCATTCTCCAACTGGCGCACGTTGCCGGGCCAGCTGTACCCGGTCAGCGCGCGTAGCGCGTCCGGCTCCAAGCCGTCCACCGACTGGTGGTAGGTCTTCGCCGCCTTCTGCACAAAGTGTATCGCCAGCAACGGGATGTCCTCGCGCCGCTCGCGCAGGGGCGGCAGATGTACCGGGAAGACATTGAGCCGGTAGTACAGGTCCTCGCGGAATCGGCCTGCGGCGGCGTCGGCCTTGAGGTCGCGGTGGGTGGCGGTGATGACGCGTGCGTCGATGCGGCGCGCCACCGAGTCACCGACACGTCGGACCTCTTTATCCTGGAGAGTTCGGTTGAGCTTTACTTGGACAGCCAGGGGCAGCTCGCCAATCTCGTCCAGGAAAATGGTCCCCCCCGACGCGGATTCGAAAAGGCCGGGCTTGGTCTCCACCGCGCCGGTGAATGCCCCCCGGGCGTGACCGAACAGCTCGCTCTCGATGAGCTCCGAGGGCAGCGCGCCGCAGTTGACGGCGACGAAGGGCCGGTCTTTCCGCGGGCCGTGGTGGTGGATGGCCCGGGCCACCAACTCCTTGCCCGTTCCCGTCTCTCCGGTGATGAGCACCGTGATGTCCAACTCGGCGGCGCGCTCCAGCAGGCCGTAGAGCGTGCGCATTGGTGGGCTCCTGCCAATGATGTTCTGGAAGCTGTAGATGCCCTCCAACTCGCGCCGCAATGTGGCCGCCTGCTCCTTGAGCCGCTTGCGCTCAAGAGCGCGAGCCACGACCAGGGATGCCTCGTCCGGGTCGAAGGGCTTCGGCAGGTAGTCGTAGGCCCCCTCCTTGATGGCCTCCACTGCCTTGGGGACGGAGGCATACGCCGTCATCATGATGACCTCGGTGGCCGGCGAGTGCTGCTTGACGGCCCTAAGCACCTCGAAGCCGTCTGCCCCCGGCATGCGGATGTCCGTCACTACGAGGTCGAACTCCTGGGTCTGGATGAGAGTGAGCGCACGGCCGCCGTCTTCAGCCGTCCTCACCTGGTAGGCGTCACCCAGAATCCGGGTGAAGAGGTGACGCATGTTCTCTTTGTCGTCGACGACGAGAACGCTCGGTCTGTTCGTCACGGCGTACTCCGGGGGAGATGCAGGGTGAACTCCGCGCCATGTCCGGGGAGATTGCGTGGCTGGATGTGGCCTCCATGGGCTTGGGCGATGGCCTGTGACACGGCCAGCCCCAGCCCGGTGCCTTGAGGTTTGGTGGTGAAGAAGGGCTCGAAGAGCCGCTCGTGCGCTTCGGGAGCAAGGCCTGGTCCGGTGTCGCGGACCGTGAGCGCCACCTCACCTTCGCGCGCGTGAATGGCCACCGTCACCTGTCCCGAAGGCCCTGCGGCCTCCACGGCGTTCTTGAGCAGGTTGGTGACCACCTGGCGAAGCCGCTGCGGGTGGCCGGCCACCCGGGCTTCGCCTTCCACCGTCAAGGAGACGTCGGAGAGTTGGGCGGACTCTCGCAGCCGGGAGACGACCTCCTCCACCAGCTCTCGCAGCTCCAGCGTTTCACCCGGAACCTGGAGCGGTCGCGACAGGTCGAGCAGCCCCTCCACGATGTCACGGCAGCGCAGCGTCTCCTCTTCGATGATGCGCAGGTCATCGGCCAGCGCGCCTTCCGCCTTGCGCTGAAGCAGGCGCACGTAGCCCAGGATGACACCCAGGGGGTTGTTGATTTCATGCGCCACGCCCGCTGCCAGGCGGCCAATGCCCGCCAGCCGCTCGCTCTGCACCAGACGCTCCTGGTGCTCACGAAGCGCGGCGGTCATCCGGTTGAATTGCTGTGCCAATCTTCCGAACTCATCCGGGCGGTTCAGCGCGATGCGGGTGGTGAGGTCGCCTGCAGCGATACGGGCTGCACCGGCCTCCAATAGGGACACAGGACGGGCTACCGAACGGCCGATATAGAGGCCCACACCCGCTGCGAGGAGGGCCGCGGCGGCCAGGATTACGACGGTCCATCGGAAGCTGCCATGCTGGACTGTGCTCGCGTGCTCCTCATAATTCCCAATGGCGCGCTCGTAGTGCGAAGCCAGTGTGTCCGCGCTCTCCTGGATGACTCCGACCAGCTCCAGTGCCCGGGAGTGCTCACGGACCGCTGTGGTGCGGTCCCCTTTCAGAACGGCCGGGACGAGTGCCTCCCGGAAGAGCAAGTCCAGTTCCGCCGTGGTGCGGCGCATCGTGTCCACCTGGGCTCGCTCCTCGGGGGTAATTGCCTGCGCCTGGACCTGCTCAAGGAGCGCCAGCGCGCGGCGGTGGGCGCCGTCGTAGAGCGGCAGGTGGCTGGCATTGCCGAGGATGAGGGTATGGGCCAGGTGCGCGTAGAGGTCTCGCACCGCGGTCGCGAGCGACAACGTG
This sequence comes from Myxococcus sp. MISCRS1, assembly GCF_026626605.1. Classification (NCBI taxonomy): domain Bacteria; kingdom Pseudomonadati; phylum Myxococcota; class Myxococcia; order Myxococcales; family Myxococcaceae; genus Myxococcus; species Myxococcus sp. MISCRS1. Next base: position 3,785,478 of record NZ_JAPNKB010000001.1, on the reverse strand, counting down.
GTGCGCACGGCGGTCTCCTGCCTCCGCACGCTGTGCAGGGCTTCGTGGATCTCCGCCATGCCTTCGAGCGCGGCATAGGCCGCCGCGCCGAAGGCCAGGACGAGGAGCGAGAAGGCGTATAGGAGCCTGCGAGCGGTTCCGGACACAGCGTCCCCCAGCGAACGAAGGTGGCAGTTTAGCAATGCGCAGGCCAACACCCTGCCCGCAGCAAGTGCCTGAATTCGTTCCTGACACAGGCTCCGGTCTTGTGGGCAGGGAAGTGTGAAGCGTGACCAAGAGCGTCACACTGTGACGGCGACAGTGTCAGGCGGGGATGGCAGCGGCGCCAGCGACTTCGGCCTCGGGGGTTGCCGGCCCCGGCACCACCTCGCGGCGCTTCCAGAGGAAGTAGACAGCCGGGTAGACGAGCAGCTCCAGCAGGAAGCTGGTGACGAGGCCGCCCACCATGGGCGCTGCGATGCGCTTCATCACGTCCGCGCCCGTGCCAGTGGACCACATGATGGGAAGCAGGCCGAGCATCGCCGCCATGACCGTCATCGCCTTGGGCCGCACGCGCTTCACGGCCCCGTGAATGATGGCCTCCACCAGGTCGCCCTCAGTGCGCAGCAGGCCCCGCTTCTTCGCCTCGTCATGTGAGAGGTCGAGGAAGAGGAGCATGAAGGCGCCGGTCTCCGCGTCCAGTCCCATCAGGGCAATCATGCCCACCCACACCGCGATGGAGACGTTGTAGTCGAGCGCCCAGAGCAGCCACACCGCGCCGATGGCCGAGAAGGGCACCGCCAGCATCACCAAGCCCGCCTTGAAGGCTGACTTCGTGTTCATGTACAGCAGCCCGAAGATGAGCACGAGCGTGAGCGGGATGACGAGCTGGAGCCGCTCCCGGACGCGCAGCATGTTTTCGTACTGCCCGCTCCAGGTCATGGAGTAGCCGGAGGGCACCTTCACGCCTGCGGCCACCGCTTCCTTGGCGCGCTCCACGAAGCCGCCCACGTCGTACTTCGACGTGTCGAAGTCCACGTAGACGTAGCCGGTTAGCATTCCGTTCTCGTTGCGAATCATCGAGGGGCCGTGAGCGAGCACCACGTCCGCGATGGCCTCCATGGGAATCTGGCCCTGGCCGCCGGGAAGAGGCAGCAGCACGCGCTTGAGCGCCTGGAGGTCCTCGCGGTAGTCGCGGGCATAGCGCACGTTGATGCCGTAGCGCTCGCGACCTTCCACCGTGGTGGACTGGTTGTCACCGCCCACCGCGGTCATCACCATCATGTTTGCGTCGTCCACGCTCAGGCCGTAGCGGGCGAGTTCGTCGCGCTTGAGGACGAAGTCCAGGAAGTAGCCGCCCGCCACGCGCTCGGCGAATGCGCTGCGGGTGCCCTCCACCCGGGCCACCGCAGCCTCCGTCTCGCGAGCAATCCGCTCCACGGTGGCCAGGTCCGCGCCCATGATTTTGATGCCCACGGGGGTGCGGATGCCGGTGGTCAGCATGTCCAGCCGGCCCTTGATGGGCATGGTCCACGCGTTGGAGATGCCCGGTAGTTGGAGCGCGGCGTTCATCTCCGACTCCAACTGCGCCTGGGTGATGCGGTCACGCCAGAAGGGACGCAGGACGCTCTTCAGCCACTCGGGAGCCCAATTGCTGTACCAGCGTGGCACCTCGCGCCACTGGGACTCGGGGCGCAGCAGCACCGTCGTCTCCATCATGGTGAAGGGGGCGGGGTCGGTGGAGGTGTTGGCGCGGCCGGCCTTGCCGAAGACGCGCTCCACCTCGGGGAAGCGCATGAGCAGCTTGTCCTGGACTTGCAGCGCGCGCTGCGCCTCGGCGACGGACATGCCGGGCTCCACCGCCGAAGGCATGTAGAGGATGGTACCCTCGTTGAGCGGCGGCATGAACTCGCTGCCCAGGTGCAGGTACACGGGGATGGTAGTGGCGACCAGCAGCACGCTCACGGCGATGGTGGCCTTGGCGTGGCGCACCACGAAGCGGCAGGGGCCCTCGTAGAGCCGGTGCATCAGCCGGCTGATGGGGTGCCGCTCCTCGGAGTAGTACTTGCCCACCAGGGCCGTGGTGGCCACCGACGCCAGGAGCCTCGGGCGGAAGCGGAAGGGCTCCACCCGCGCGAAGAGCATCCGCATGGCGGGGTCCAGGGTGATGGCCAACAGCGCGGCGATGGCCATGGCCAGGTTCTTCGAGTACGCCAGCGGGCGGAAGAGGCGGCCCTCCTGGTCCACCAGCGTGAAGATGGGCATGAAGGCCACGGCGATGACGAGCAGGCTGAAGAAGACGCCCGGCCCCACCTCCATCAGCGCTTCCAGGCGCACCTGGTGAAAGTCGCCCTTTTTCCCGTCCTTAATCCAGTGGTGGATTTTGTTGTACGCGTTCTCCACCTCGACGATGGCGCCGTCCACGAGCACGCCGATGGAGATGGCGATGCCGGCCAGCGACATGAGGTTGGCGTTCTGCCCCATCGCGTACATGGGGATGAACGCCAGCGCTACCGACACGGGAATCGTGACGATGGGTACGAGGGCCGAAGGCGCGTGCCACAGGAAGATGAGGATGATGATGGAGACGATGATGATCTCCTCCACCATCTTGTGCGTCACCGTGTCGATGGCGCGCTCGATGAGGTCCGAGCGGTCATAGGTGGTGACGACCTCCACGCCCTCGGGCAGCGAAGGCTTGAGCTCCTCGAGCTTCGCCTTGATGCGCTCGATGACGTTGAGGGCGTTCTCTCCCTGGCGCATGACCACGATGCCGCCCACCGCATCCCCCTCACCGTCCAGGTCGGCCACGCCACGGCGCAGTTCGGGGCCCAATGCCACGCTGGCCACGTCCTTGATGGTGACGGTGGTGCCGCCCTGGGCCTTGAGGACGAGCTTCTCGATGTCCTCCACGTTCTTCACATAGCCACGGCCCCGGACCATGTACTCGCGCCCGGCCACCTCCACGAGCCGTCCACCCACGTCGTTGTTGCCCTGACGGACGGCGCGCACCACCGCGTCTAGCGACAGCCCGTAACTGGCAAGGGTGTTGGGGTTGACCGTCACCTGGTACTGGCGCACCTGGCCGCCCACGGTGGCCACCTCGGAGACGCCGGGGACGCTTTGAATCTGATACCGCAGGAACCAGTCCTGGTAGGAGCGCAGCTCGTCCAGCCGGTGCTTGCCACTCTTGTCCACGAGCGCGTACTGGAACACCCAGCCCACGCTGGTGGCGTCCGGGCCCAGCTCCACCTTCACGTCCTGCGGAAGCTGGGGCGTTATCTTCGACAGGTACTCAAGCACCCGCGTGCGTGCCCAGTACATGTCCGTGCCGTCCTCGAAGATGACGTACACGTAGCTGAAGCCGAAGTCGCTGAAGCCGCGCACCGCCTTCACCTTGGGGGCGCCCAGCAGCGCGGTGGTGATGGGGTAGGTGACTTGGTCCTCGATGATGTCGGGGCTGCGGTCCCACCGGCCGTAGACGATGACCTGGGTGTCGGACAGGTCGGGCAGCGCGTCCAGCGGCATGTTCCGCATGGTCCACCAAGCGCCGATGAGCGCCACCACGGTGGCTGCGATGACCAGGTACTTGTTCTCCGCCGAGAAGCGGATGATGGCGCGAATCATGGCTCAGTGACCTTCGTGGCCGGAGGGGGCCGGGGGAGCATTCGCCGGAGGCGAGGAGGGGGGAGGCTCTGCCGTGGCGCTGCCGGATGAAGAGGAGGCCAGCACGGCCAGCGACGCGCGCAGGCGCGACTCGGAGTCGACGAGGAAGTTGGCGCCGGTGACGACCTGGTCGCCGGCCTTCAGGCCCGACGTCACTTCCACGCTCTTTCCATCCGACTCGCCCAGGCGGACCTCGCGGGGCTGAAAGCGCCCGTCGCCGAGCGCCAGGAAGACGACCTGGGTGGTGCCGGTGGGAACGACGGCGTCGGACGGAATCCTCAGCGCGTCCCGCGTCATGCCGCGGAGCACCACTTCACCGAACATCTCGGGGCGCAGGTCGCCGTCAGGGTTGGGGAACTCCAGGCGCACCTTGACGGTGCGCGTGGCCGGCTCCAGCACAGGGTCCAGGAAGGCCACCTTCCCGGCGAATACCCGGTTGGGGAAGGCTTTGAGCTGGAGGTTGGCGGGCATGCCCACCTTCACGTGGCGCAGCTCGCTCTCGTACACGTCCGCGAGGACCCACACGCGCGACAGGTCGACGACCTCATAGGGCGTGGCACCCATCTCCAGGCGCGCTCCCTCCACGACATCCTTCTTGGTGATGACGCCCGAGATGGGCGACACCAGGGTGAGGGTGCGGGTGGCCTCGCCCGCGCGGGCGAGCCGCTCCAGGGCGGCCGGCGGCACGTCCCAGAGCAGCAGCTTGCGTCGGGCCGCCGCGACCAGCGTGTCGCCGTCCGTGGCCATTCCCCCGGCTTCGCCCAGGGCCTGGCGGGTGCGCAGGGCCAGCAGGTACTCCTCCTGCGCGGCGAGCAACTCGGGACTGTAGAGGGAGAGGAGCGGCTCACCCTGGCGCACGGGCTTGCCGGTGAAGTCCGCGTGCACGCGCTCGACGAAGCCGGCGACCTTCATGTTGACGCGGCGCACGCGGGTTTCGTCCACGGCCACGCGGCCGTTGGTCCGCCAGGTGCCCCCGACCTTGCCCTCCGTCACCGGAGCGGTGCGCAGGCCGATGAGCTGCTGGCGCGAGGCGTCGATGGTGACGGGGGCCAGCCCCTGCACCATTGCGGCTCCCTCGCCTCCGGGAGCAGCCGGCGCAAGCGCCACCAGATCCATGCCGCAGATGGGGCACTTGCCCGGGTGGTCCTGCACGATGCTCGGGTGCATCGGGCACTGGTAGCGAGTGGCGGCTGGCTCGGAGGCGGATGGGGTGGAGCTGGCCGAGGGATCCGGCGCGAGGGCTTCATGCGCCTCATCCTGGTGGGACAGCAGGTGCACGGCGCCTCCGCCCAGGACGGCGCTGGCCAGCGCCGCGGCGGCGAGCGCGGCGGCTCCGAAGCGGCGGCGCGCGGGGGACGGCGAAGGGTTCTCAAGAGACATGGGTTCTCCAGAACTACATTCCGGACATGGAAGACGAGGAGGCGGCGGCGGGCGCGGCGCCGGCAGTGCCACCAGGCGAGGTGGCGGGGGCGGGGCCCGACGGGGTGCTGCCCGCTCCGGGCATGCCGCCCGAGCCGAGGCCGCCCGCGGCGATGGAGCCGACGGGCTCCAGGCTCACCTCGGCCTGGGCGATGGCGAGGCGCTGCGCATCCACGAGCGTCCGCAGGTACTCCTCCTCGTCGCGGATGATGCCGGTGTTGGCCTCCAGCACCGAGGCGAACGAGGCGCGTCCGACGCGGTACTGCGTCAGGGTGCTCTCGGCGGTCGCTGACGACTGCATCAAGATGCCACTGCGGAAGAGGGTCACCGTGTCGCGCAGCGCGGCCAGGGCGGTAAGGCGCTCCAGCACCCGCAGCCGCAGCACCTGCTCGACTGCCTCCGTGGCCTGAGTGGTGGCCTCGGCATTGGCGCGGCTCTCCGCTACCGCGCGGTTTTGCTTCCTCCCGGAGAAGATGGGCAGGGTGACGCCGACATTGGCCTGCCACATGGGTGGGAAGTCGCCGCCACGGGGCATGACTCCCGCGCTCACGGTGAAGTCGGGCAGGCGCTCACGTCGCGCCAGCGCCACCTGCTGGCTTGCCTGCTCCACCGTTGCGCGCGCCTGGGCTAGCTCGGGGCTGCGGGCGAGCGCGTCCTTCGTCGCTGATTCGGCGTCACCGAACTCCGGCACCCCCAGGTCGCGCACGCGCAGAGTGGTGGGCAGGGGCGCATCAAGAGGCCGGCCACTCAGCCGGTTCAGGGTCTGCACCCGGGTGCGCTCGTCGGCGTTCAGTGCCACCCGGCGCTGACGCAGCCGGTTGAGTTCGAGTTGGGAGCGCAGCAGGTCGGATTGGGCGCCCTCACCGGTTTCGTAGCGGATGCGGACTGTCTCGGCGGATTGCTTCCAGATCGCCTCAAGCCGGTCCAGCAGCCTGAGCCGCTCGCGCGTCAGCACCAGGTTGAGGTAGCCACGGCGCACCTCAGCCTCGATAGACAGCCGCGCTCGCAGGACTTGCGTTGACGTGGCCTTGGCCCCCAAGCGTGCGACCTCGGTACGCAGCGAACGCTTGCCAGGGAAGGGTACGGCCTGTGAGGCCATGATGCTGTAGTAGCTGCCTTCCATTTCGCCAATCATGAGCTCGCCAAAGCCGTCGTTCTGGATGCCCAGTTGCAGGACCGGGTCCGGAAGGGCACCCGCCTGGGGAACGCGCTCCTGCGCCGCCTGGACCTGTGCCTTGGCTTGACGCAGCTCAGGGCGCGCCTCAAGGGCTTCCGTGAGGAGCTGCGCAAGCGTTGGGTCAGTCAACAGCGCCGGCATGGAGGTGGCCTGCATGGCTGGCGCGCGGGCGTCCTCCTGGGCCAGCGCCGCCACCGGAGAGAGCAGCGCCAGCATGAGAGCCACGTGCCTCATCGAGCCGCATCGCCGCACAGGGGAGAGGGCTGGCTGTGACATGTCGAGAGTTGATTGCACGATAGAGAGGGCAGCAGGGCCTGTGCCATGGGCAGGCCCTCGTGGGTGAGAGGGAGCGCCGCGGGAGATTCGCGCGCGGGCCCGAGGAAGCCGGAGCCCGTGGAGTCACGGTGTAACTCCAAGAATCACACCGCGAGCTGCGTGCTGAACCGGCGCGGGGACGCTGTCTGGAGACCATGTTCTCCCGGTGCAACGTCGTCCCGGAACGGCTGGATGCCTAGCTGCGGCGCGGCCCTACGCGAGGCCCGCGCCACGGCGCGGCGGACTACTGGATGGTGACGAGCCCGCTGATGTGGTCCATCGCGCAGGCGTAGCGCAGCGTGCCCGACTCGCTGGGGGTGAACTCCACGGTCACTGGCGTGTCCAGGGGGAGCGACTGGTTGATGCCCAGGTCGGCCACGACGATCTCCGTGGCGCACGTCTTGTCCGTCTTGCGGGTGACCACGAGGCGGACTGGCTGGCCGGCCTTCACCTTCACGTTCGCGGGCTCGAAGCCCTTGGAGGTCACCGTGAGATCCACGGTCTGGAGGCCGTTCTTGGCGGCAGGGGCCGAGGGGGGCTTCTGCGTAGGCGCTGCGGCCTTGGCCGTGCCTCCGTGTGCGGAATGCTCGCTGTGCTTGGCGTGCTCGCTCTGCTTGGCGTGCTCCTCACACGCGACCGCAGGGGCCGCGGCGAACAGGGGGAGGGCAGCAAGGACTCCCATCAGGCTCTTCTTCATCGGTTGGTTGCTCCCGGAGTGAGGATGCCCTCGGGACGTCCGGCATCCTGTGGGTACGGCTCGCTAGAGCACAACGCGTGCCGACAGCTGAACGCGCCTGTTCAGGCGGAGTTGCCATGGCGAGGCCCCTGTCCGGAGTGCCCAGACGGGTTTCGCTGTAACCGGCTCGGTCACAGGTGGAACGTGAAGCGGCCTCGTTGCACGGAGCCGTGAGGTTGTGAACCCCATGGACCACTGGGGCATCGACATGGGTCCTCTTCCTGGATGCTATCGCGGCATGTCCCCGAGGTCCCCCATGCGCCGAACCCTCGTTGTGCTGGCGAGCATCCTGTCCTTCGCGGCCTGCGTCTCCGAGCCGAAGAGGCCACCCGCCGCGATGGACCCATCGAATCCGGATGCCCCCGAGGCTCCACCTGCTGCCCAGCCGACCGCATTCGCGGCCCCCACTCCGGAAGTGCCCGCGCCCGCCAAGGCGCCAGAAGGCGCGGGGCACACCCAGCACGGGGCATCCTCTCCGGCCTCCGCCTCGGATGCGGGAGCCACCGTCTACACGTGTCCGATGCACCATGAGGTGCGGTCCGCCAAGCCGGGCACCTGCCCGAAGTGCGGCATGAAGCTGGTGCCGGAGAAGCCCTCGGGCGCGGAGGCCACCGATGCGGGGCAGCCAGGCTCAGCGCCTACGGGCCATGACCATGGACACGGAGGGCATCCATGAGGCTGGCCGTACTCGCTGGCGCGGCGCTGATGGCGGGCGGCTGCGCGTCCATCCAGAAGGAGCGTGGCCACGCGGAGGTGGCGGCCCTCGTCGAGGAGCGGCTGGGCCGGAAGACGCGCTGGAACCAGGGCACCCCGGAGGATGCCGAGGTCGCCCGCCATCTCGATGCGCTCCTGAAGGAAGACCTCACCTCGGACCATGCGGTGGAGGTGGCCCTGCTCAACAATCCGGCGCTCCAGGGCACCTACGAGGAACTGGGTGTCTCGCAGGCCGACATGGTGCAGGCCGGGCTGCTCTCCAACCCGACGTTGGACGGGAGCTTCGGTTTTCCCATCTCCGGAGTTGGCTCCAAAGAGTACGAGGTCTCGCTGGTGCAGGACTTCGTGAACCTCTTCACGCTTCCCCTGCGCAAGCGCGTCGCCCGGGAACAGTTCATGGCCGACACGTTGCGCGTGGCGCATGAAGCGCTGGCCACCGCGGCCGAGGTGCGGAAGGCTTACAGTGAGGTGCAGGCCCTCAAGCAGCTCGTGGAACTGCGACGCATGGCGCTCCAGGCGGCTGAAGCGGCGGCGGACCTCGCTGTGCGGCTGCGCTCCGCAGGTAACATCACCGAACTGGACCTTGCCAGTGAGCAGGCTGCTGCCGAGGAAGCCCGGCTCGAGCTGTCGGAGGGTGAGGTCGCGTGGGTGGAGGCCCGGGAGCACCTTAACCGCCTCATGGGACTGTGGGGCCCACGCACGCAGTGGACCGTGTCCGAGAAGCTCCCGCCGCTGCCCGAGCAGGAAGCCCCACTGGAACACCTGGAGTCGCTTGCCATCCGCCAGCGGCTGGACATCGACGCAGCCCGGAAGCAGGCCGCGCTGCTCTGGAACGCGCTGGAGTTAGCGCGGAGTACGCGCTTTTTCGGCCGGGTGGAAGTGGGCGTCCACACGCACCAGGACGCGGACGGCCCGAGGCTCTTCGGCCCAACCTTGTCCCTGGAGTTGCCCATCTTCGACCAGCGCCAAGCCCTCATTGCCCGCCTGGAGGCCCAGCACCGCCAGGGCGAGCGGCGGCTCACGGAGCTGTCCGTCAACACCCGCTCGGAGGTCCGCGCCGCCTGCGCCCGGCTGCTGGCGCTCCGCGGGGTGGCGGACCGCTACCGGCGGGTGGTCCTGCCGCTGCGCGAGAAGGTCGTCGAGCAGTCGCAACTCCAGTACAACGCCATGCAGATTGGCCTCTTCCAGTTGCTCTCCGCCAAGCGCGAGCAGGTGGAGGCGTACCGAGGCTACATCGAGGCCGTCCGCGACTACTGGATGGCGCGGGCCGAACTCGAGCGGCTCGTAGGCGGCCGGCTTCGGGAGGGTCGTGCGACATCCACGCCATCACCCACGCAGCCGGTGCAGCCCGCCCCACCAGCGCAGCCCGGGCCGCCCATCCAGCCCGCGCAACCCTCGCAGCCAGCACAGCCTGGGACGCACACCGGGCATGGACAGGACACCGCCAACGGCACGGAGACTCCCCATGAGAACCCGCACGATTGAGACCGAGCACGCACCGGGCCGCGAGGATGACGCTCCTCGGACTCCGGAGCGCAGGGGCCCCCCTGGAAACCTTCCCGAGACTGGAGCCGAGGGAACGCTGACGCGGCGGAGCATGCTGGCCACGGCCGGCGTCACGCTCACGGGAGGCGCGCTGCTGCTGAGCGGCTCTGCGGCTCGCGCTCAGTCAGACGTCCCAAGGGCCCAGGGGCCCCGCGAGGGCTCCGCCGCAGACATCGGCCAGCGCCATACGCGGCAGGATTGGCTGCGCCCCGGAATGCCCAACCGGGACTACCGACCCGTGGTGGTGCCCAATGGCTCCAAGCTGCCATGGAGGGTCGTGGACAGCGTGAAGGTCTTCCACTTGGTGGCCGAGGAGGTGGAGCACGAGTTTGCTCCGGGACTGAAAGCCTTTTGCTGGGGCTACAACGGCCGGGTCCACGGACCCACCATCGAAGCGGTGGAGGGTGACCGAGTGCGCATCTACGTCACGAACCGGCTACCAGCGGCCACCACCATCCATTGGCACGGCATCCTGCTTCCAAGCGGCATGGACGGCGTGGGGGGCCTCAGCCAGAAGTCCATCCCCCCGGGTGAGACGTTCCGGTACGAATTCACCCTGCGCCAAGCGAGTACGAACATGTACCACTCGCATCATGACGAGATGACGCAGATTGGCCTCGGCCTGACGGGGATGTTCATTATCCATCCTCGCCAGCCTGCGGGGCCCCGCGTCGACCGGGACTTCGCAATCCTGTTGCATGAATGGCGCATCGACGTCGGCACGGGGCGGCCCAATCCGAACGAGATGACGGACTTCAACGTGCTCACCATGAACGCGAAGGCGTTTCCAGGCACGGAGCCGCTCGTGGTGCGCCAGGGGGAGCGGGTGCGCATCCGGTTGGGCAACCTGAGCCCGCAGAACCACCATCCCATCCACCTTCACGGCCACCACTTCCGAATCACCGAAACGGACGCCGGGCGCGTCCCCGAGTCTGCGCGGCAGCCGGAGGGGACGGTGCTCGTCCCCGTGGGCAGCACACGTGTCATCGAGTTCGTGGCGGACGCGCCCGGTGACTGGGCCCTGCACTGCCACATGACCCACCACATGATGAACCAGATGGGCCATGAGTTCCCCAACATGATTGGCGTGAATCCGGGGAGTCTGGACGCGAAGGTGCGCTCGCTGCTGCCGGGCTACATGACGATGGGACAGACGGGCATGGCGGAGATGGCCGAAATGGGGATGCCCGTTCCACCCAACTCCATTCCCATGCTGGGGGCCCGGGGCAAGCACGACTACATAACCGCAGGTGGTATGTTCACCGTGCTTAAGGTTCGCGAAAGGTTGGAGAGCTACGCGGACCCGGGCTGGTACGACAACCCGCCCAGTACACTGGCGATTGCGGCCGGCACGGACGAGCTTCGCCGGGACGGAATCGACGTGAATGCACCGGCACCGGTCGAGCCCGGCTCATCCTCGTAACGCCATTGACACCGGCTTGCGGGACACGTCGGTCCATTACGTGTCCCTCTTCGTGGCGTAGAATTTGACTCTTTACCCCGAGACTCCTGCACCGAGGCCTCGTGAGTGCCAACGAGTGGCCCTTTGGGGCAGGAATGTTGTCGCCCCCGTGGACGCGCCGAGCCGACAATGCTCTCCACGCGCCTCGTTGAACCATGATGACGCAGGTCCTCGCGTAGCCTTGACGCTATCGAGGCGCAGCAATCGAGGTTGGTCGTTCCTCCCGCCAAATATAGGGTCCCTCCGCCGTGGCTCTTCCCTGGAGCAGTGCGCTTCAAGGGTTCATTTCTTGAGTGGGACGATCCTCCAATCAGTGGAAACAGGCGTCGCGGTAACCCGTGGGTGGCAGGAGGGCTTCCGCGACGGTCGAGTAGACTAAACCTGTTAGGTTGCATTTGTGGGTGCAAGGGGAACTTCTCGTTGAAGGAACTTGCCGTCTTGGGGCGGGGTAGCTGTGCTGCGGCTCCCCATGTCCGACTTCCGCGAGGCCGTTGAATCGATTTCGGAAGCCCAATGCTCCGAGCACCCAGGCTTCTCCGTTGCCGGTGCCTGTATCCGTTGCGGCACCTTCGTCTGTGCCTTCTGTGCCTTGTCCTGGGCGGGCCGGTGCTTCGGGTGCCTTCACGCCGCTCCTGAGTTGGCGACGCGCAGGGCCCGGCTCGCGGCAAGCCTCGTCGATGGTTCCGCGCTCCTCTTGCCGTCCCTGCTCCTGGGCGTCCTTCGGTGTCTGGCCATTCCGGACGAGGCAGCGATGAAGGCTCCGGTCGTCTACGCCCCGGCGCTCCTCGTGTTGTTCGTGCAGGCGAGCCTGATTCGAGGGACGGGGGCGAGTCTCGGCAAGAGGCTCCTGGGAATCCGCGTCGTCCGAAGAGATGGCCGTCCAGCGGAGGTGTGGAGGATCGCCCTGCTGAGGAACGCGCTCCCGATTGCGCTCTGCGGCTACTGCGGGTGGTTCGGCCTCGTGGACGCGCTCTTCTGCGTTGGAGAGGACCGGCGGTGTCTTCACGACTGGATGGCCGGCACCCGCGTCGTGAAGGCCCCTCGCGCACAGCGCTCCTTCGCTGCGCGGCTCGTGACTGGCTGAAGCGCTGGGTTCGGAGTCTCTTCACAGCGAAGGGAGAATGAGAGGCGATGACATGGAGGGAGAGGTGAGGTCCGGGCGCCCCTGCTGGCTGGCTGGGCTCGTGTGCGCGGTGGTGGCGCTGTCGCTGGGGTGTGCCCGGCAGGCGTGGAGGCGGGACGACGTCATGACGTGGGAGGGCTGCTGCAAGGGGGCCGACGCGTGCCTTGCGCTCCTGCAGGAAGTCCACGGCCCAGACAGTGGGGAGCGATGGCTGCCGCCGGAGCAGCAGTGTGCTGCGTGGAAGCTGGGGCGAGAGGGGGAGGACGTCGTCCCCCGGCTGATTCCGCTTCTTCGCCATGGGGAGCGTCGGGTCCGCGGAGGTGCAGCACTCGCGCTGGCGTCGATGGAAGAGAAGGCCAGGCAAGCCGTGCCTGCGCTCCTCGAAGCCTATGAACGCGAGCCCGGTGGAATGGCTCTGCACGCGCTCTCCTCACTCGATGACGCGCGAGCAGCTCCAGCCATGGTGCGACACCTCATGGAGTCGCCCACGTCGACACTGGAGCACCTCGGACCGAAATTGGTTCCGGTGCTGCTGGACGTGCTGGAGAACCCGGAATCGAGCTGGGAGGCGCTGGTGCGGGTGCGCTACGTGCTCGCCCGGCGCGCCTCCATGCTCACGGAGAATTTCGTCCCGCGCCTGCGGACGCTCCTTGCGCGAGAGCTGGCGGAGCCCACTCTCCGGCGCCCGCCAGGGATGTCCTGCCCGGCAGCTCCAGCGCCAAGTTGCGAGGCCATCTTCGACGGGTGTACCCCGCGAGCGGCTTACGTGGCGTCGGTGTTGGCGGCCTACGAGCGCCGGGGAGCGAAGGCAGCGCCCGAGGTACTCCAGGGGCTACAACGGGCGGACGTGCGCCTCACACCCGTGGCGCTGCAGGCGCTGGTGGCCTTCAACAGCCCTGCGGCGGTGCCCGAGGTCCTCCAGCAGCTCGCCGTGCCTGAATGCCGCGCCCGGGCCCTCACGAGCCTCGCGTCCCTGGGGCCGGTGGCGCGGCCAGTCGCGACGGGGTCGCTGCTGCGCCTGCTGGCCACGGGGGAGGAGGGGTGGGAGCGCGCGCGGGCGGCGAAGGCACTTGGGCGCGTGGGAGACCCAGCCGCCCTCGAGGCGCTGCGCCAGGCGGTGTACGAGCCGCACAGCGAAGTCCAGGCCGCGGCTGTCCGGGCGCTGGGCAGCTCCACCTTCCGGCCCTATGCGGAAGAGTTGGAGCCGCTGTTCCATCAGGTGCTGACGACGCATGCCTCTCCTGTGGCGCGGAGCCACGCGAGGTGGGCCCTGCAGGCTCTCTCCGGTGAGGAGGTGCAGCCGGCGTCGCCGTCTGAGCCCCCCAGCGTGCTTCCAGGGCGCGGCCCGGATTGGCAGATGTGCCAGAGCCCCACGTCCATCCATTTGCACTGGGACAAGCCGAAGGCGCCGTCACGAGAGGGGCCATGCGCGAACGTACCTGGAGCGGACTTCGCGTCCGTCCTCGAAGCCATGGGGGAGGCCTGCCTCGTCGGCCGGGACTCCGGGGAGTTTGGCGGCACGCTGGAAGTGCACGAGGCCGGGCGGGTGACGGTGCTGGAGGAGCCACACGCCAACCCCCTGCTGGCCGTGCGGGTGCACGGCACCCTCGTGGTGGTGGAGGGACTCTCACACCTGTTTGGCGGAGACGGGCGTCTGGTGCGTGTCGACGCGTCCGAGGGACGGTGGGGCGCCACGCCTTGGGTGGAACTCCCAGGCGCGCCGCTGGCACACGCGCTGGATGAGGCGGGGAACCTCGTGGTGGGGACGACGAATCAGCGACTCGACGAAGTCTTCTGCGGCCGGGCTGGTGCGTCCGCGCCCGCCCACGTGCTGCGCGTCACGATGGACGGGCGCCTGACCCCCGTCGAACCGGACGGGCGGCCCTGACGTCACCGCGCGGGAAGGGGCGCCCCTCCTGGGGCAGGAGGAGGGGGCCTGGTGCGGGCGGGGCCGCTTCAGGCGCGCCGCTTCCCCGAGCGGAACTCGCTGGCCCAGCGCTGGACGGTGGCCTTGGCGCGCTCCTGCTCCGAACTCGCGTTGGGTTGCCCGGCCGGCGTGGGCGCCCCAGGGCCGGCGGCGCCGTCCGCCCCCGTTGCCCCCTTCTTGCGCACCCACATGCGAGGGGCAGGGGTGACGGCGGGAGCCGGCGTAGCAGGCGCGGCGTCAGCCCTGGGCCTGCGCCCGCGCGGCAGGATGACTTCGGGGATGCTGTGGGGCGCGGCGTCCTCCACCCATGCGGCGTGCAGGCGCCCCGTGGCCAACATGAGGCGCCGCTTCTGGTAGTGCGCCCCGCAGTAGCCCTGGCTGCGGTGGGTGCGCTTGCAGCCGATGACGGCGCATGCCCTGGCTGTAGGCGTGGGAGGCGGGAGCGGAGGCCGGTGCTGTTGTTGCGCGGGAGGCGGGAGCGGGGGCCGGCGCTGCTGTTGCGTAGGGGGAGGAGGCCTCGCGTCGCGGCCTGGGCGCCGGCTCGACACTTCCTGCTGGGGCCCCGGGGCGAGGCGCCTCGCCACCCCGGCCAGTCTCGCGACGAGGCTGGCGAGTGGGCGCGCCAGCTCCTCATCAAGGGCCGCGCGGAAGGCCGACTCAAGAGAGCCCGTGGACTTCGGAGCGGACGAGCGGAGCGGCTCCCTCGTGGAAGAGGATGTGCCGTGAGCCTTCGAAGCAGGAGTGCGTGGGATTTTGGGCATGTGTGGCTTTGCTCGCATTGCTGTGTATTCGGGGCGAATGCGCGTTGGGACGGCGGGTAATGATTACCATCCTCTGGGCATGTGTCGTAGTCGAGCAGTGCTTGAGTGGAGGAAGGGAGCGCCCGCCTCTGGTGACAATACGAAGCGACCTCACGGAAATGGTTGTTGGCATGCGTCGCCCGGCGAACTGGCACGTCGCGTGCTGTGGGGAGTGCGGATGACGATGAGCGAGCGGGAGGCCCTCGCAGAAGCACTGCGGCGGGTGGAGGTGGCGTTGCAGCGAGCGTACGCGACAATGGACGGGAGTGCCGAATCGCGGACGCGGATGGCCAGGGCGAAGGCGGAGTACCGAACGGCAGAGGCTGCGGCGCTGCACGTGCTGGGCGCCGAGGATGCGTTGATGCTCTGGTGGAGGCGAATGACTCGGCGTGCGCTCACGCCCCGGAGCAGGAAGCACTGCGGGAGTGGGTTACTCGCGGGGCGAGAGAGTTGCCCCTCCGCAGTGGCGAGCACCACGCATGAGGGGCGCGCCTCCTGGACGTGCGTGAAACATCAGGTGAAACAGGGCGCTTCGGCAGGCGGACGGGCCCGGGCCGCATGGGCATACCCTGAGAGGCATGCCATACCGGCCCGGCTCACCCTCGCGTCGCCAGGCCCCCGCGCAACATTTCATCCACGAGTGACGCGGCCTTCTCCTCGGCGGTTGCGCCCTGCACGCGCAGCGCGACGGACTCGAAACGCTGGGTATTGGCAACCACCCAGTCGATGTACTCGGGAATGGAAAGGCGCTCCACGCCGAAGGCGATGTCCTGCATTCCCTTCACGATTTGGACGGCCGTGCCCTCGAAGACACGTCCGTCGCGCATGATGATCATCATGACTTCTTCTCCTTCAGGTGTGTGCGCCAGCAACCGGACTCGATGATGGGGCGGCCAGCCAACCGCCCCTTGGGAAACAGGTATGCCTCGACGCGGCCGGCACCGTCGAGGGCAATGGGCGTGCGCTCGTAGAAGCGAGGGTGCCCCTCGAGCCTGTCGAGCGCCGCCAGCATGAGCGCGTCGACTTCGTACACTTCGCCCTCGATGGCGTGTTTGCCGCCGGAGGCGAGAGCGGGGAAGGGCCCGTAGTCGTGAAGCGTGAAACGCGGACGCGTCCGCGCGGGGCCGATGAGGCGTGCGCCGCGCAGGAGGCGGTGATTGGGCTCGCCGGACAGCAGCGTTCCGTAGACGAAAACGCGTGTCGATGTCGACGCGCGCGTCACGCCACACCTCCGAGGGCGCCCGCGAGCGCGGCGCGGTTGAAGCCCAGGCGCCCGTAGGCGTGCCAGAGGACGCGGAAGTAGCGGCCAGCGGGCGGCCAGGCCTCGAAGCCAGTCTCGGGCTGGAGGTACACCAGCGCGCGGCGGCGCAGGCCAGCTCTGTCCATCACCAGCCGGATGGCGCGCCGGTACGCGAAGGGGTGGCCCTCGAAGATGTCGAGGGCCCGCAGGTCCTCGGGAGTGAGGCGGTACAGCAGTCCCTCGACGTGGGCGCCGCGCACCCGCTGGAGGCTGGCGACGGCCCCGCCCCAGCGGCGGCTGTATCCGCCGAACACCAGGGTGTGGCCGGAGAGAGTGGCCCGGGCTTCGACAGTGGCGTTGGGGCAGCGCACGCGCATTTGGGCCCTGTCGAGGTTGGAGCCGTAGGCGAAGTAGAGCATGGGGATTCTCCCGTGGGTGGCAGGCGCGCGGCCCGCCGTTGTCAGTGCCAACCAGGGCCCCGAAGGGCCCCGGCGTTGAGTCCGCTTCAGGCGGCCGCCAGGGCCTCGTTCGTGCCGCCCTGGGCGCTGCCGCTGCCGCCCTGCGCGCCTTCGCTGCCGGGCGTGCCTTCCCCACCCGGCCCGCGCCCGTCGCGACGCTGGCCCTTCCAGGCGGCGCTGCCTTCCAGGTGCTTGAGAAGGTGCAGGCGCGCCGTTTTGAACTCCTCTCCAATCAGGCCCAGGTGGAGCAAGAACACCCGGAAGTCGTACTTCGCGGTGGCGGGGTTGAAGTCGCGGCGCTTGCTGGAGGCGGCCTTCGAGGCCAGGGCGCGGGCGGCGAGGGCCAACACCAGTTGGACGTAGGCCTTCACCTCGCCCGCGTGCACCGAGCCGTTGAAGTATCGGAATTCAATCGTGCCCCGGAAGAAGAGGCTGTTGAGGTTGAGGCCGTGGTAGCGGCTGGAGTCGTAGCGCTGCGGGGCGAGGTTGCGGCGCCCGTACCAAGCCTCATTCACGTCCTGGAGGGTGCGCGGGCGCCGGGCCTCCAGCCGCTGGAGGAAGGCCCCGTCGATGGGCTTGCAGAAGCGGTTCAGCCGCGCGGCGCTCACCCCGAGGGCGGTCTCCAGGAGGCGCTCCTGCTTGTGCACCATTTTGACGAGGTTGGTGACGCCCTTGGCGTCGAAGCGGCTGCCATCGACGTGGATGTGGATGCCGGTGGAAGCGTCGGCGCGGGCGCCGGCCTCGCGAGCGGCGCGCACCACCTGCTGTAAGGCTTCCAGGTCCTGGTAGGTGAGGATGGGGGAGACGATTTCGCCGCTGTACTCGCCCCCGCTCAGCGAGCCGTCCGGCACCACCTTCCAGGCGCGGCCCTGGGAGTCCGTCACCTGCCAGCCCCGGTAGTCGCCGGAAACGTGCCCGCCCACCGCGCCCTGAATCGCGTGGGCCAGCTTCTGGCGGCTGGCGCCAACCGTCTCAATCTCAATTCCAAACCGGAGCGTCTTCATGGAGTTTGCCTCTCGCGTCCGCGCGGGGCTGTGGCGCCCGTCGCGAAACACATACACGCTCTTGTGTGCGAATGAAGCAAGTCCACTTCGACGGCCGGAAGGGCGGATTTGGGCGTCTGGAGTATTCGCGAGAATACGCGGGGTTTCTCGTCCGCTCTCGACGGGTGGCGCGTGTTTCAGGCGCTTGGGTTGCGGCTGGTGGGGGAATTCCAGTGTGTGTGATTGACTGGGTGAGGATGGACGGGGAAACCTGCGCGGTGCTGCGGCGCGGACTCCCGCTGACCTCTCCGCTCAGCCCAGCAGGGTGTTGAGGAGCATCATCCCGCGCATGGCCTCGGCATGGTCCCCCTCGGCCAGCTCCAGGTAGATGCGGCCATGGTTCGGCTCCGAGAGGCGCTCGCTCTGCACGATCCACCGCTCGCTGGCGGGGGTGCTCAGCTCCAGGCTGGCGGCGAAGGCGTGGAGCAACGCGCTCATCTGCCGGTGGGTTGCGCTGGGCGGAAGGAAGATGTCCAGTTGGGGCTGGGCCGTGCCGTACCGGCTTTTGCCGAGGTCGAGGCTCAGCTTGGCGTTGCTGAAGTCAATCACCTTCATCGGGATAACGTGAAAAGGGATGGCCGTCGCGCTCATGGTCGGTATTCCTGTGGGATTGCGCGGTGCTTTTTTGTGCCCGTCGCGAGGGGCATACACGCTCTTGTGGGCGGGCGTATCAAGTCCTCTCTGCTGTCTTTGGGGTGTATGTTCTGTGGCGGGGCGTTGGCGTTTGGCTGGGGCGCTGTTCCCGATGGAGCGTGTGTCTGGTGGTGAGGCTGGGCGTGCGCGCTTGGGGCCTATTTCGGCCGCTTCGAGTGGCTTGCCGGACGTGCCTGTCGCAGCCCGGCAAGGCCCTCGAATGGCGAGGGGCTGCGGCTAGGTTGCACCCTTGGCGGTCGGCGTGGGCTTCGTGTCCTCCCGCTCTGCTCGAATCTTCATGAGCTTGTCGATGATCTTGGCCTTCTTGGTTTCCCCCAAGTAGGGGAAGCTGTTTCCGGTGTCGATGACGTAGCGGCGCAGTTTCTTGACGGTCATCGTTTCCAATTCTTCGCGTGTCTTCATGTTGTTCCCGTGGGGACTGCGTTGAAGGAGGGGCCGGTCGAAGGTCTCGGGCGGTGTTTCACTTCACGGCGATGTTGGCGCCCGCCTCGCGTGTGGACGGCGGGGCGGAGCTCGTCCGGGTTGGGAGGGCCTCTCGGCCTATTCGCTGTCCTGCTGGGGCGAGTGGATGCGGGCCTCACTCCTCCTCTTTCGGGGCGAAGCGCGCGGCGGCTTCGGTGGCGCCCATGGCCGTGAGTTCTCGGTGGACCGCGCGCATGAAGAAACGAGTCCGGCTCGGGATGCCCGCGTCGCGCCAGGCCTTGTCCAGGGCCGCCAAGTCCTCCGCGTCGAAGGAGAGGGGGATGACGCGCTTGCCGTCCTCGCGCACCTTCACCTCGCGCTCGGGACGGGGACCCACCGGCACGCGTCCGGCCTCCGCCTCCCGAATCTTCCACTTGAGGTAGGGGATGTCGCTGCTGCCCGTCGGGCGCCCCACGACTTCGCGGTACTTCGCCTGCAACGCTTCCAGCGACATGCCGGCGAAGCGCCCGCGCTGGTTGGCAGACTGCGTGCCCTCGACCGACGTGGGGGGCTGTGCGGCAGGCGCCGGAGGCGCGCTGGGGGCGGTGGCCGTCGCCCGGCGGGAGGGGCTGCGCCGCTTCTTGGCGGCGAGAGACTCCTCGATGCGGCGGATGAGGAACTTCTTGTTCGGGCTGCGCGTCTCCTCGCCCACCACTTCGCGGTAGCGGGCGCGCAGCTCCGTCAGGTTCATGGACTCCAGCTTCTTCTTCGGGGCGGTGGTGCGGGACATGGTGCTGTTTTCCTTTCCGGGCCGTGGGTACACGTCTGCCGTTCACGAGGGCGGCCCGGTGGCCCTCATGCGCTGGTGCCCCGCTGGGCGGGGCGTGGGTGGTGAGAGGAGGTGCTACTTGCTGCGGGCGCTGTTGGCGGCGCTCAGGCCGGCCTGATAGGCCGCTTCGAGGGCCTCCTTCAGGCCCCACACCGCCACGTCGTGGAAGTCGAGGCTGTCGCTGTTGCGTGTCTTCAGGGTTTCGATGTTGAGCGATTGGCGTGCAATGCGCTCAAGGACTTCTTCGGGCGCCCGGGTGGGCTTCGCGGCGGTGGCGGGGCGGGGCTTGCGGGGTGTCATTGTTTCGTCTTTTCGTACGCTTTCGGAGGCGCGCGTGAGACATACGCGCTCTGTTTTGTGCGTATGACAAGTCATTGTTCGTTGGGCTTGCTCAGGTGCGCGAAGCACTCCAAATCGATGGCGCGCGGGTCGACATGCACGAAGGAGGTGGTTCCGTCCGGGTGAATGGGAGCCGCGTCGATGCAGTCCTCGGCCGTTACACCCCCGAGGCGCGCCAGCTTTTCGTTGTCATTCACGTAGTAGTCGTCCGCGTCCGGGTTGGCGTCGGGGCGGAGGCTGCCTCGCAACACCGCGAAGATGCGGACCCTCTGCCCCCGGAGCCCGGGGATTTCATTGCCGATGTAGGTGGTGTCAGTGCCGATAAACATGCGTGTCTCCCTGGCGCGCAGTAGGCGGCGCGTGAAGACATACACGCTCTGTCTTGGGGACATAGCAAGTCGAGGAACGAGGGATTCGCGACGCCCCGGGGCATCGCGGCGCGAGGGACTGTTTTGCCGACAGTGTATGTCTATTGACTGGACTCTTCAGGGGCGCGGGGCTGCTCGTCGGCGGGGACCGCGATTCGGAGGCCCTGGGGGAGCCAGCGCTCGCGAGCCTCCTGAGAAAGGGGCCGCATCAGCACCTTGCCGGCGCTGCCCCCCTTGGGCTTGAGCACCGTGTGCAGGCGCCCGCGCTGGACCAGCTCGGCATGGAGGTGGGCGACGAGGAGCCGGTGCAGGTGCCCGAAGCTGCCTGGGACGGGGTGCCCCGGCTCGCGCTCGGCTGCGCGGGTGAGGAACTCGGTGGATCGGCAGGCGGGGCAGGGGGGCAGTTGGACGAGGCTGTCATCCGCGTCCCCTCGCCGGGCGACGCCCACCTCCTGAGGGTCGAGGGCAAGGCGGTTGTCTCTGCCGCACCTGATGCCGCGCTGCAGGACTTCAGTCGAGGTGATTTCGTAGAGGGCCGTTCGAGTCCTCACGCGAGAGCGGTGTACGCGCCGAGCCAGTACGTCGCGACGAGGTGGTCGTAATCATGCATGGTGTTGATGATGGGTACCGTTTGAGCCGCCTTCCTTGGTACGCACCACGTGCGTATCGACCTCGTCCTCTGGCCAAGCGTCCGTATGGGGGGCTGGACATACGATGCTCAAGGTCAGCTGCGACGTCTTTAACCATGGGGTGGTAGGGCCGACACCCCTTTCATCGCCTCCAGGTGGCTCAGGGCGTCCCGGCTGTTGGCGATGCCGAGGGCCGCGCAGACGTCGGCGGCGACGAACCATGGCTCACCCCGCTCGTCCATGGAGACACGGATGCGGTGTGTCTCGAAGTTGAAATGGGCCAGCGGATGCACAGCGACTCCTTTCGGGGAAACGCCGAGGCCGCGCGGGGCCCGACTCAAGAATGCGCAGCGTGGTTAATGACTTGTCTTGTGGGGGCGACAGAGCGTGCATGGCCGCGTCCTCTTCACGAAGGAGTCTCCATGTCTGCCTATGCTGCTGTCGCGCGCGCACCCCGCACTCTCACGGAGAAGGAGGTGGCGTTGCTGCTGCGCACCACGGGGTTGCACAAGGAGGGATTCAGGGACCACTGCCTCTACAGCCTCGCGCTGGCATCGGGCCTGCGCGAGCACGAGCTGGTGGCCCTCAACGTCGGCGACATCTTCGACGAGCGCGGACGCGCACGCCGGCACGTACCGCTGCGCGTCTTCAAGGGTTGCCGCCGGCACCCGGGCCCCCAGGAAGTCGTCTTCTCGGACACGGTGCGCGCGAAGCTGGAGAAGTTGTTGCGCCTGAAGCGCTCGCTGGGGCACGACGTGGGCCCCCAGGCTCCGCTCTTCCTGAGCCGCAAGGGCCTGCGCCTTTCCACGCGGCAGGTGCGCCATGGCTTCGCGGTGTGGCAGCAGCGCGCGGGCCTGGAGCGGCACCTCAACTTCCACGCCGTGCGCCACACCGCGTGCACCGGGGTGTACCGGCGGACGAAGGACATTCGCCTCACCCAGCGCTTCGCGCGGCAGCGCAGCATCGACTCCACGGTCATCTACACGCACCCCTCGGACGACGAGCTGGTGCGCGTGACGCAGGACTTGCCCTGCTGATGGGGAATGCCGCCTCCGCGCTGAGCGCCCGCGAGAGCCCCTGGCTGGGCCGGGGTGCCGCGCGGAGGCGGTGAGGGCAGTTGTGCGCGGAGATCGCGCGGGCTGCCCCAGGCACGGCCGGCGAAAGTGAACAGCGCGAGGCGTTCACTTACCGGGTGCAAATGAACAGGCGCGGGGTGTTCACTTTTTCAGAGGTGACTCTCTCGAAAAGGGCCCCAGGTACACGCCCCGGCGGCGAGGCCCGCACGAAAAAACGCACCACCCCCCACCCTGGCGTCAGGGGTAGGCGGGGTAGGCGTGCTGGCGTCGTCGGTAGGCATGGTGGCGCCCGGCAGGGGCAGGCAGTGACGGTGACGTGGGAGGAGCTGGGCCGCGAGGGTGCGCGGCAGGCGGCCCCAACCAGCGGAAAGCGGCAATCGGCCTCGGCGCTTCGGCCCTTTATGAGGCCTCGTAAGCGCGCGAAACAGCGTGGGGTCCGTGACGCCGAATGGCCGCCTTTACCTGTTTCCGGCCATTCGGCTCGGCCCTGGTAACGGCACACGCGCCCAGGTGCGCGCGGGGCGAAGGGCTGGTGCTTCGAGGGCAGCTCGGGGCCTCGTGGGGCTCACGGAGAGCACAAAGCCCTGCGGCCCGAAGCGCTGGAGGACACGCGCGCACGAACGGGGCGCCACGCAGAGGAGGCGTTGGCGCGCGGGGCTGAATCGGGGGCGCGCGCTAGGGGCCAGGGGGCGGCAAGCGGACCCCAGCGGGGAGGGGGCAGGTGGGCCGGGGAAGTGAATGGCGCGCTGGAGTCCGGCCCGCTGGACGGAGTGTGCTTCCGGGCGCGAGTTCAGGCTCGGACTCGGACCGCGGTGCTCGAGCACCTGGTGGCTTGGCGCCCCAACCCCGCGAAACTACGAGACCTGCGGCGCCAGGCGTGTGCTTCCGCGCGCCTGGTAGAGCTCCATGGCGGAGCCTGGCCTGGTGGGGCCTGGTCCGGTGAAAGTGAACGGGCCTGAAAGTGAACAAGCTCGGGAATGAAGCCCGTTCACTTTCTTGGGATTCGCCCCAAAGGGGGGCGTGGGGGGAAGAGAGCCTGCCGAAGGGACATCTCTCCGAGCGCGGGAGTGTCGCTGGCCCTGGGCCCACCTGGACGAACAGCTTCGGGCTTCGCGCAGCCGCCGAGACAGCCGCGCCTTCGAGCTGTCATGGGCCGCCCTCTCCTGTGGGGCACCTGCGCGAATCGAAGTCCCGCTCCGCTCAAGCAGCCCGGGTGCTCAGGAGCGTCAAAGGGCCGCTTCGCCGAAGCCTGAACGGTTCTCGCCCTTGCCCCGCCTTCCTCGCGCAGGCGAAGGGCAACCGGGCGCAAGTGGCCAGTCCTGAGAGCGCAGGAGTCGCGAGCTGGTTGGCCGACCCGGATGCGATCCGTTGAGCCGGTCCCTGGCGTCCAGCGCAACCAGGGCAGGGAAGCCGGAGGTGCCGAGGTCTCACCCAGGCGCCCTGTATCTCCAGTTGAAGCAAGGCACCGACACCCCGACTTCAGCTGCCGGACTTCTCCAAAGTCCGGCAGAAGTCCGGCATGAAGTCCGGCAGCAATTTCCGTAACAACTTCATGGGGTTGATTCACTCTGCCGGACTTGCCGGACTTCAAAGCCACTTTTACGTACGCGAGGGAAAATATTCTGGGAGGGAAGCGCGCAGAAAATATTTCCCCGTAGAGGGGAGGGACGGGGGAGGAAGTCCGGCAAGTCCGGCAGGAGGGTCTAACCCCTCGTAGTTACAGCTATTTTGGGTGCCGGACTTCAGCGGGGGAAGTCCGGCATGAAGTCCGGCAGTCCGGCAGGAATGCGAGAGTCGGAGGGGAGAATGTAGGTGGTGAGGCCACGCACTCTCCTGTTCCCCGCCTTCATCGTCCTATTTGCCCTCGCGCCGTGCTGGGGCCGCCGGTTACGCGTCACCGGTGAGCACCACCCCATGCGTCTGCTGGGGTTGCCCTGGTTCGAGCGAGAGCGGCTTCTGGGGAAGACGGTGGTCCGCGCCCTTCGGCGCGAAGGTTGCCTCGCCCACGCACTCCTCACTCGTTCCGAGCAGTCATGGCCAGCCCCTCGTGGAGTGCTCGTGGCCGCTCCCCTTGGAGCGCAGCGTGGGCGTCCGAATGGAGGAGGTGGGAACTCCGCCCGTGTTCAAGGCAGAGGGGCATGAGGCCCGCCCAGCAGCGGCCATCGCCGCCCTCATGAAGGAGCGCCCCTCCATGCGGGATGGCCCGCCGCGGCCTCCTCATGGTGCTGCCGGACGCAGGGCAAGCCACCAGGACTCCAGCAAAACCTGAGTACCTGGAGAGTCGGAGGCCCCGGTGGAAATTCGGGCGCGTCAGCATGTCCCCGATTGCGGGCACCGAGCCTTTGTCCCTGCTGGGCGGAGCGGCTCCCCAGTAGCGGCGGCCACAACCTCCTCCGGCCCTGAGGCACGCATGCGTGACGAGAGCGACTCCCCCAGACCATTCACCCAGACGCCCGGCCCTGCCCCAGCCCAGCCATCGAGGGAGGACTGCCGCACGCAGGAGTTGGCGAAGCCGCACAAGGAGGTCGGGGACGCCTGGCTGAAGTTGGAGAATGACGGAGACACCGCCGTCGTCGTCTTCCTCGGGGAGCCGCACCCGCGCGACGTGGCATTCATCGACAACAAGTTCGTCCCCTTCACCCGGAGGCTGAAGGCGGAGGGACACAATCCCGTGCTGCGATTTACCCACAACGTCGCCCTCTTCGAGACGCGCGAGGTGAAGGTGCTGGAGTACGGGATTGCCTTCTTCAAGGACGTCCTGCGCGTGCGGCACACGTTTGGGTTGGAGACATGGGCCGTTGAAGTCCAGCGTCACGGGGCCCCGAAGGACTGGTGGCAGACGCGCTACTCCCTGCAGCCCGAGCGCCGCCTGTCCCCAGAGCAGCAGCAGGCCTTCCAGGGGCTGCCGCTTCACGACTTGGCGAAGCTCCGGGTGGACGCGTCGACGGAAGCCGAAGCGGCGCGCCGCGGCGACGCGGGCGCAAGGCCACCCAACACGCGCCTCGTGCAGTACCTCTCTGACGTACTGAAAACCATGCCGCGCAAGAGGGTGGAGCGCCTCCTCCATCACCTCGGAATGCAGCAGGTTGGGGACGTGTCAGCCATGCGCGGCGAGGAGTGGCAAACCTTCGTCGAAGCGCTTGCAGTCGAGTACCGGGCGTTTTGGGAACGGAACTGCTGAGCGCCAGCCCGAGGTGAGTTGAGCCGCCAATTGAGGGCGCGCTGCGAGGCAGCCCGTCCGCCCGTCTCAGGAAAACAACCCATGCAGGACTCCTTCTCCGCGAGCCGCGGGGACGAGGGGCGCGGTGCCTCTCGTGTCCTCGGCCTCCCAACAGTCATTGCGCAGCGGCGGCCCAGCGCCCTGCTGGCGTGGCGTGCGCGCCAACCTGGCGTGCGTCGAGGGCCGGACTCCGCGGCGACGAGGCGCAGCGCCCAGGTGCGGGCCCCATGAGCTTTCGCGCCTTCGTGGAACAGGTGCGGAGCCGCACGGACATCGCCGACCTTGTCGGCGCCTACGTCGAGCTGCGCTCTTCAGGTAGCACCCTCAAGGGACTCTCACCCTTTCACCCCGAGAAGACGCCCTCCTTCGTCGTGTGGCCCACCACGCAGACGTGGCACGACTTCTCCAACGGCGGCAGCCTGGGGGGAGACGTCTTCAACTTCGTCCAGGAGAGGGAGAAGGTTGACTTCAAGGAGGCGGTATTCCGGCTGGCCGAGCGCGCCGGCATTCCCCCTCCCTCGCCCCATGACGAGTCCCACGCGCGTGAGCTCGAGGCGCTGGTGGAGCGCCGCGACGTCGAGCGACTCCTCACTGCCGCCGCCGACTACTACCACCGCCGCCTGCCCCCCAAACTCCGTGAGGAGTCCTTCAACCAGCACTACGGCTTCACCGACGAGGTGGTGGACAGCCTCAAGCTGGGGTGGGCAGACGGCGGCCTCTTCGCGCACCTGAGAGAGGGTATGGGCGCGAGCCGCGAGGCGGCCCTCAAGACGGGACTCTTCGTCCAACTGCCGGGCGGCCACGTCGAGGACTTCTTCAGGGAGCGCCTCGTCTTCCCATATTGGAAGGATGGCCGCGTCGTCTACTTCATCGCCCGCGCGACGCAATATACGGGCGACGAAGAGTGGGAGAAGGCGAAGTACAAGAAGCTCCTCACCCATTCGGAGCGGCACCCCTACATCTCGACCACCGTCCGCAATGACTACTTCTACAACGAGGACGCGGCACGCAAGGCCGACACGCTGCTGATTACGGAAGGCGTCACCGACTGCATCAGCGCCATGCAGGCGGGCATTCCTTGCCTCTCTCCGGCCACGACGCGCTTTCGCAAGCAGGACATTCCTCGGCTGCTGAGGCTCACGCGCGACGCCAGGCGCGTCGTCATTTGCAATGACGCCGAGGCCAGCGGCGCCGGAGAGGCGGGCGCGCGGGAGACTGCCGCAGCCCTCTGGGCCGAGGGCCGCGAGGCGTGCGTCGCCCTGCTTCCACGTCCGCAGGGCACCGAGAAGGTGGACGTCAACGCGCTTGTTGCGTCGCAGGGCGCCGCGACGCTCCACGAAGTCCTGGGCCGCGCGAGGGCATACCCGGAGTACCTGCTGGATGGCATTCCAGAGAGTGCGCCCAAGGCAGACTTGGACAAGGCGCTGGCGCCCCTCCTGGCCTCATTGCAGCAATGCACGGCAGTCCGAGCCGACGTGGTGCTGGACGCCATTTCGGCGAAGTTTGGCCTACGGAGGCGGGCACTCAACGCCAACCTCAAGGGGGTGGTGGCGGAGAAGGAGGCGGCGGCCACTGCGCAGCGCCGTGCGTCCGCCGCGCGCCCGGAAATCAACGTGGGCAACCGCCAACTCTGGGCCATTGTCACCGAGGCGCGCCAAGCGGTGGTGCAGGCGAATGAGCGTCGCATGCGGGCTGCCAGCACGCAGGGCTTCGCCAATGAGGCGGCGCCACTCTTTGTGCGAGGCAACGCCCTCGTGCAACTCGCGCAGCCCGAGAAGGAGGCGCCCATTCTCTCGGAGATGACGGAGGCCGCCGTTTACGGAGTCCTCCTGCGGGAGGCGGCGTGGGTAACGGAAGTCGAGGGCAGGCCGCACTCCGTCTTCCCGCCGAAGGACGTCGCGCGGGACTTCCTCGCGTACCCGCCTCCGGGCCTTCCCCCGGTGGAGGCCGTCATTACCACGCCGGTATTCGGCCAGGACGGGAAGCTCCTCCTGATGCCCGGGCTGCACCCGGAGGACAGACTCTGGCTGGAGCCCACCCCCGCCCTTCACCTTGGCGCCGTGCCCGAGCGGCCGACACCTGAGGAGATTGCCGCTGCACGTGCCCTCTTCTTCGACGACGTCTTTGTGGACTTCCCATTTGCGCACCCCAGTGACAAGGCGCATGCCCTCGCCGCCGTCCTCCTGCCCTTCGTCCGGCGGATGATTGAGGGCTGCACTCCCCTCCACGTCGTGGAGGCGCCCGCTGTCGGCTCCGGCAAGGGCCTCTTGTGCGACCTCGTCTCGTGGGTGGCGACGGGCAGGGCGTTCGCCATTGGCACCTTGCCTGAGAATGAAGAGGAGATTCGAAAGACGCTCACCGCCGAGCTCGCCCTGGCGCGCCCCCTCATCCTCCTCGACAACGCCAATGAGAAGGCGACGCTCTCCTCCGCGGCCCTCGCCGCCATGCTGACGAGTACCTCCTGGACGGACCGCCTCCTGGGCAAGACGCAGAAGCTGACGCTGCCCAATACCGCCATGTGGATGCTCACCGGCAACAACCCGAAGCTTTCAAAGGACATTGCCCGTCGCTCCGTGCGCATCCGCATCGACCCCAAGCTGGACAGGGCCTGGACGCGAAGTCGCTTCAAGCATGACCCGATTATCCTCTGGGTGAAGGAGCACCGGAGCGAGTTGGTGCGTGCGGCCCTGACGCTCGTGCAGGCGTGGATTGCCGCGGGGAGGCCCCTGGGGCGCGAGCGGCTGGGCTCCTTCGAGCACTGGGCGGCCGTCATGGGCGGCCTTCTCAATGTGGCTGGAGTGGGAGGCTTCCTCGGCAACCTCGACGAGCTTTATGCGAATGCGGACGTCGAAGGGGAGTCCTGGCGCGAATTCGTGCAGGCCTGGTGGGGCGCGCACGGCGCTGGGGAGGTGCTCGTCTCCAGTCTCAACGAGCTCTGCGAGAAGGACGAACTGATGCTGCAGGTGCGAGGCGAGGGCGGCTCCCGCTCGCAGCAGAGCCGGCTGGGCCGAGCGCTGCAAACGGCGAGGGACCGAGTCTTTGGGGACTTGCGGGTGGTGGTGCGGAACCAGGACCGCAAGAAGCGGACGATGTACGCACTCCAGAAGTTGGGAGGCGAGCCGGAGGTGAATGCAGACATGGCTGCCGCAGAGGTAGATGAGGTCGACCCATGGGCGGAGGAGTGACCCGGCGCGCCCCGCAGCAACGGCGCGAGGACGCAGTGGAGATTCTCTCGGAGGCCCTCTGGGAGTTGGTGCTTCGTCGCCATTCGCAGAATGCGCCGCACGTAATGAAGTTGCACCAAGAGGAGCGCGCATGGCTGAGCCGCGGACTCTCGACTTGTCTTCTTCTGGGGACAGAGCGTCCATGGTTTTCGCCCGAGGGCCTGCTGCCCGGGGCAAAGGAGACAACACCATGGCGAAGAGAGGGACTGCACGTGCCGCGCGCACGCAGTTGGCGGACGTGCCACAGCAGTTGGCCGCGCTGGCCAGCATGTCGGTGCCGGAGTTGGCGGAGAAGTACCAGGAGCTGTATGGCGAGCCCACTCGCAGCCGTAACCGAGACTACCTGAAGAAGCGCCTGGCCTTCCGGATTCAGGAGCTGGCCGAAGGGGGGCTCTCCGCGCGCGCTGTCACACGCATCTCGGAGTTGGGCGACAAGCTGCCCGAGCGCTGGAGGATGCGACAGGTGGAGGTGACGAAGCCCGCAGCACCGCCTCCGCCTGCCGCTGCGGACGCACGCGCACCCGCTGCGGGCGGACGCGACGCGCGCCTGCCGCCGCCGGGCACGGTGCTGACGCGCGCATTCAAAGGGGCGCAGCACCGGGTAACGGTGCGCGAGGGCGGGATTGAGTACGAGGGGCAGCTCCATCGCAGCCTCTCAAGCGTGGCCAAGCTGATTTCGGGCACGGCCTGGAATGGCTTCACCTTCTTCGGGCTCAAGGCCGGCGGCTCGAAGGCGGTGACGTCATGAGTGGCCCCGCCTTCTTTCAAACGTACATGGGCCAGCGCTTCTACGAGACGACGATGCCGCAGCTCGTCCGAGAGCTGCGGCGCCTCAACGACAACCTGGAGCGGCTGGTGACGGTGGCGGAGCAACTCGCCGGGCAGAAGCCGGCGCCGAGCGTCGAGCCACGGGAACCGTCGCCCGGGGATTCGGAGGGGCCATGAGGAAGAGCAAGTCGCCACCCACGGACGCGAAGCGCTGCGCCGTCTACACGCGCAAGTCCACTGCGGCGGGCCTGGAGATGGCGTTCAACTCGCTGGACGCCCAGCGAGAGTCCTGTGTCGCCTACGTGCAGCGCCAGCCCGGCTGGACGTTGGTGGATGAAAGCTACGACGACGGTGGCTTCACCGGCGCCAACATGGAGAGGCCCGCCTTCCAGCGGCTGCTGCAGGACGTCGACGCGGGCCGGGTCGACGTCGTGGTGGTGTACAAGGTGGACCGCCTCTCCCGCAGCCTCCTCGACTTCGCGAAAGTCATGGAGCGCCTCAACACAGCGGGCGCTTCCTTCGTCTCGGTGACGCAGAACTTCAGCACGGCGGACGCCATGGGGCGGCTGACGCTGAACATGCTGATGTCCTTCGCCGAGTTCGAGCGGGAGATGATTTCGGAGAGGACGCGGGACAAGGTGGCCGCCGCGCGCCGTAAGGGACTGTGGACGGGGGGACGCGCTCCGCTGGGCTACGACGTGAAGGACAAGCGCCTCGTGGTGAATGAGTACGAGGCGACGGTGGTGCGGGAGGCCTTCGAGCTGTACCTCCAGCACCAGCAGGCCTCGACGGTGGCGCGCCTCCTCAACGAGGTGGGGCGCAAGACGAAGCGGCACGAGGCCCGGAGCGGTGCCACGCGCGCGGCTCGAAAATGGACGACGCAGGATGTGCTGCGCCTCTTGAGGAGTCCCCTGTACGCGGGCTTCGTGCCGTATGGCGACGAGATGCACCCGGGAGAGCACTCGCCCATCGTGGACAGGGCCACCTTCCATCAGGCGCAGGACATGCTGGAGGGCCGTGGCCCCGGCATCCAGTACCACGGGCGCAACCCTGACTACGTGCTGCGAGGCCTGTTGCGCTGTGGGCTGTGTGGCGAGGCAATGACGCCCGGCAGCACGCGCAAGGGAGCGCGTGAGTACCGCTACTACCGCTGCATCACCCGGGACAAGCAGGGGAAGGAGGGGTGCCGGGCTGCGTCCCTTCCGGCAGCCGCCTTGGAGGACTTCGTCGTCGCGCGGCTGAGGGAGGTTTCGGTAGGTGAGGGCTTCGCGGCACAGGTACACGCCCGCCTCACGGCGCGGATGGAGGAGAAGCACAAGGCCCTACGCGCCGAGCGCGCGCAGCTTCCGAAGGATTTGGGCAAGCGCGCTGGGGAGTCCGGGAAGTGGGTGGACTCCCTCGCCAAACTGGAGGGCCCCGCCCGGCGCCTCCTGGAGGAGAAGCTGACGGCTGCGGAAGAGGAAGTCGCCGGCATGAGGAAGCGGTTGGCGGAGGTGGAGCGCGCCCTGGACGCCATGGAGAGGGAGAAGGTGGAGGCGGAGTGGGTGGCCCAGGCCCTGGCGGACTTCGACGCGGTGTGGGACGCGCTGACGGCGACAAACCGTGGGCGCCTGCTGCGAGCCCTCGTTGGCCGGGTGGTGGTGAACGAGGCGACGGGGCAGGTTGACGTCTACCTGTCCCATGCCGGTGAGTCGACAGCGCCCGCGCGCGAGGAGGCGGCAGCGTGAGCGCGAGTCCCGAGTCACAGCCGGCGGAGGCCGGCC
The DNA here is from genome assembly GCF_026626605.1 of Myxococcus sp. MISCRS1. NCBI lineage: Bacteria > Pseudomonadati > Myxococcota > Myxococcia > Myxococcales > Myxococcaceae > Myxococcus > Myxococcus sp. MISCRS1. The sequence goes on along the minus strand of NZ_JAPNKB010000001.1, from coordinate 3,754,602 downwards.
TCGTCAGCGCGCACTTCCACCGCGTGCATCGCGCGAAGGTGCGCTTCCGAGAGGGGGCGCCACCGTCGCCGCGAGAAGTGGCGCGAAGGCCCGCGCACGTCGCGCGAATGCTGGCGCTGGCGCACCATGTGGAGTCCGTCATTGAGCGGGGACTGGTGGCGAGCGCAGCGGACGTCGCAGGCCAGTTGGGCTTTACCCGGGCGCGTGTGACGCACCTGTTGGACTTGCGGTTGCTGGCGCCCGACATCCAGGAGGAGGTGCTGTTCCTCGAGGCCGTGGAGGGTGAGGAGCCCCTCAGCGAGCGAGTCCTCCGGGCCGTTGCACACGCGGGGACGTGGGAGGTGCAGCGCGAGCGCTGGCGCGACGTGAAGGCTTCATTCTGAGACAGGAGTCCGAATGCCTGGACTCCCTGGTGTAGCGTGAGTGCAAGAGGCTGTTTGTGGTGGTGAAGAATAGGCGGGCCGGGTGGTCCGCCAGGAAAGCGAGCGAGAGCACATGCAGAACGACATGAAGAGTGCCATTCGGGCAGCGGTGGCGGAGGAAGTGGGGAAGGCGATGGGCCGGCAGACGGAGCTGCTGGAGCAGATTGCTCGGTTCCTGGGCATCGAGCCCAGCCGCGCTCCTGCGGCGTCCGCGCCGAAGCGCACCCCCGCGTCCGCGCCCGCGACGAAGCGCACGCCCACTGTGCCCGTGCGGAAGTGGGTGAAGCCGGAGGCTGCGTCGAAGCCCGCGCGGGCGAAGGCCGCGCCCCAGAAGCGCCGAGGGCGTCCGCCTGCGGCGGCACGCACGGCGACGGCCGCCGCGCCCAGCTCCAGCGCCGCGACGTCCGTCGCCTATGCCGAGGGGCAGGAGGTGCGCTACAAGCAGGGGCGGGGCAGCTTCTCGGCGAAGGTGACGGCCGTCGACAAGGAGGCGAGGACGGTGACGTTGGCGCGCGTCTCCGACGGTAGGAAGGTAGTGCGCCCCTTCGACAAGGTGACGCCGGCCTGAGTCCGGGCCGCGAAGCGCCCTCGCTGGAGGGCGCTCCTGCGGCAAGTAGGTCGAGCGCGCGAGACGCGCCTTCGCCCGACACACCGCTGATTGAAGGTGCGCCGCGCCCGTCGTCACGGCTCGTCGGGCATGGCCTCGAGCTGCCCCTGGGCGAGGGCGCGGTAGTGGGGCACGACCTCCGCCTTGAGCACGCCCCGCATCTCCTCGCGGGCGCTGCCGAAGTCCCCCTTGTCCTTGTGCTGGTACATCCGGTGCAACGCGTCCATGAGCCTGCGGGAGCCTTCTCGGATGCGCCGGGACTCCTCGCTCAAGAGGCCCAAGGCGCCCTCCTCCGTGGCGAGTGCACTCTCGGCCTCGGTGTCGCTGATGCCCACCTCGGAGGCCGTGCGCTTCAGCAGTGCCTTCACCTCCGTCGTGAGGGCCAGGCGCGTTCTTTCGATGAAGACGCGGCGGGCCAGCTCGCGGATGGGACCCCAATCAACGGCTTCACTCACGAGTCATTTTTCCTTTGGGAGCAGCCCAAGCCTGCATGCGAAGCCAGGGCTGGGTTCACTTGCACCCAGGAGAGGGATAGGCGCTCATGGAGCAGCGGCCTGTCTGCTGCGGGTGTCAGAGGGCTTCACAGGTATGCAAGGTCATGTTAATTCGACGGTCGAGTCAACTAGACCTTGCGGTTTTCCGGGGAGGCGCCCGGCGACGCGAATCTCGTTGCCCGTGGGGTCGCGCCCCTTCTTTCAGGAGGATTCACAGCCATGCCGAAGCGTTCGGAAGATGATGTGACGACGGAAGAGTTACCGCCCAGCGTCCCCACCCTGCCTGCACCGAGCGCGGCGCACTTCCTCTTCGAGGTGGGGGGCGTGCGTTACGAGGCGGTGCGGGAACTGGAGGTGCGGCCGAGTGGCGAGCGGCTGCTGAAGGTGGAGCGGCGCGTGGCGGGCGGCGCGCTGTCCGGTCTGTGTCTGGTCCGCCGAATTGCCAGCCCATCCACGCACATGCAGCGCATGCGGATGATTGAAGAGGTGCAGTTGGCCTTTCGTCTCAACCATCCCAACATTGCTCAAGTCTTCCATATGGAGGTGGATGAGGAGGAGGACGCCCCCTACGCCATCATGGAGTACGTGGGTGGGCCTTCGCTGGAGACTCTGGTGTGCGCGGCTCTGGTGAGAGGGAAGCCCCTCTCGGAGGGCTTCTGCTTGTACGTGGGGGCAGAGGTGGCGGATGCGCTGCACTACGCGCACACGCTCACGTCGGAGAAGGGAGTGCCCCTGGGCATTGTCCACCGCGACGTGAGCCCCCGGCACATCGCATTGGGCCTCCATGGGGAGGTGAGGGTGCTGGACTTCGGCGCGGCGTACTCGCTGCTGGTGGGGCGGGAGGAGTCGCCGGAGAATCTGCTCCGAGGGGACGTGGCCTATGCCAGCCCCGAATACCTCCGCAAGGAGGGGCTGACGCCGCGCTCCGACGTCTTCAGCCTGGGTGTGTTGCTGGTGGAGGCCCTCACGAGCCGACACCTCTTCGAGGTGAGCGACGTCCCGTTGGTGGCGGCGAAGGAGAGCCGGCTCCGCCCGGAGATGCAGCCGTCATTGCCGCTGCAGCAGATGCAGGCCCTCATGGAGACGTTCGGCCCGGACGTCGTCGAGAGGGCGGTGGCCCACCTCAATGAGGACCTCAAGGCGGTGCTGCGCACGGCGCTGCGCCTCAACCCCGAGGAGCGCTTCGCGACGGCGGCGGACATGCGGGATGCACTTCGCGGTGTCGCCCACGCCCAGCTTCGCGAGCCCTATGGGCGCGCGGAGGCCGCCAAGGAGGCCGCCCTTGTGGTGTCCGAGGGCGGGGTGCTGCGTGACCAAGTGGAGTTCGGCGAGGCGGGCCTCTACCCGGATGGGCTGGAGAAGCACGAACTGGGGCTGCCCAAGAAGGAGTAGGCCGCCGATGCTCTGCTTTCGCGTCCTGCGCAATGGCCGGCACATCACCACTGCGGGGGTGTCGGACTTCGGCGTCGTCAACACCATCCTGTCATGGGTGCGTCGCCCTCACGACGAGAGTCGCGACAACCCGGAGATGACATTCTATGTTGGGGGCTCCACGGGCAGGGAGCACTGCGAGCACCTGAAGTGGTGCTATGCCAAGAACATCCGCGCCGGCGACGTCCTCACAGTGGAGGTGCGTGATGATTTGGAGGCCGACCCTCCGAGGGAGAGATACCTCGACGAGGAGGCGGGGCTGGACGATGTAGCCCGCCTCCAACTGAGGAAGAAGGGCCTGGAGGCGCAACTCGCCGAAGTGAATGAGGAGTTGGCGGAGCGCGGCGCGGCGTAGCGGAGTGCCTCCTCCTTCCGACGGGGAGGCGCTCCGCAAACGCCGGGGTCCGCTCGGGTTGAGGGCGAGTGCTCTGCTGCAGGTCCGCTCGGGTTGAGGGCGAGTGCTCTGGTGCAGGGCCCCGAGGCATGGGGCTCTGCTCGCCAGGCCTGCTCCCTGCTCGGAGGTGCCGGATCGCTGGCCGCAAGCCGCCTCGAGCTGGGAGAGCGGCGTGAGCCGTTTGGCGGCGCCCCTCCGCCCAGGAAGCTGCTTCAGCGGGCCAGCTCGGTGGTGACGCGGACAAGGGCGTCCAACTTCGCCGGGTCGAGCTTCCGCGCGAGGAAGAGGAGCCGGCGCAAGGTGACGTCATCCTCCGGCCGAGTAGGAGCCCCTCTGTCGGGGGACTCGGTGAGGCCCATCATGTCCTCCGGAGAGACCATCAGCTCGATGCACAACTTCTTCAGCGTCTCAACGCTGGGAATCATGTGCCCGCGTTCGATTCGGCTATAGACGGCGGAGGCCATCCCCACGCGCTCCGCGACTTGGACCTGCGTCAGGCTCATCTGCTCCCGGGCGAGGCGGGCGATAGCGCCAAGGTGCGCTGCAAGCTGTTCGTTCATAGGTACAAGGGAGTATACCTGAGTTGCGCGTTGTCAAGGGAGTGCGATTCCATCAGGGCATGCCCGACAGGAGCTGGATGAGAGCGAGGGCCTGGTGCGCGCTCAAATTGTGCACACGGCGTCGCAGGGCGTCCTTGGCAGCGGCGACGCCGCCCGGTGGCAGCGCGGTGTGGAAGCCCAGCAACTCGTTGGGGGTGGCGTTGAGGGCGGTGCACAGGCGGTAGAGCGTCGCGACGCTGGGGAGCATGAGTCCTCGCTCGAGCCGGCTGTAGGCGTTGCGGGAGATGGAGATGACCTTGGCCACCTCTGACTGGTTCAGGCCGGCACGAAGGCGGGCCGTGCGCAGGGTGTCGCCGATGATGGCGGGTAAGGGACGGGAGGGCGGCTTCGGAGGAGCGAAGACGCGGGTATCCGGGGGGATATGCATTCCGAATAAACTGTACCTGAATGTCTAGTCAACTTCACCTTGTTGAATGGCTCGGTGTCATCGCTGGCGGGTGGTTGGAGGTGGGGGAAGACTTCGCGCGATTTCCCCGGGCTTCTGGTACCGTGGGGCGGCGTCGGGGAGGGAGCTGCATGCGCGTGGCCGCAGTCCTGCTGTCCTACAGAGTCGCCAGGAGGACGTCGCCATGAGGGACAACGGCCCCCCGGCCGTGCTGTCCCCCGGGGACGTGGTGAAGGGCTACACGGTGGTGCGGCACCTGGACCAGGGCGGCTTCGGCACCGTGTACCTCGCGACGAACGACGGGCAGCCCTGCGCCTTGAAGGTCGTGGAGCGGCAGCGCGTCGAGGGGCGGGTCGAGAGAGAAATCGCCATTCTCGTGAGCTTGAAGCACCCCAACGTGGTGGGGATTCGGGGCTTCTCCTACTGGCAGGCATGGGAGCGTGAGTTCGCCCTCATCGCCATGGAGTACGTGGACGGACGGAAGCTGAGCACCTGGGTGAAGGAGGAGAATCCCTCGGCCCGGCAGATTGCGAAGGTGACGCTCGACGTGGCGCGGGCGCTGGCGGCCTCGCACGCGGCAGGAGTGGTGCACCGGGACGTGAAGGACGCCAACGTCATGGTGCGCGGCGCGGACGGCCCGGCGGTGCTGGTGGACTACGGCATCGGGGACTACAAGGGAGCGCCCGGCGTCACCCAGTCCCTGCTGCCGCCGGGGACGATGGAGTACCGGCCCCCCGAGGCCTGGCTCTTCCTGCAGAAGCACCTCGGCCATAGAGGCTTCCGCTACGTGTCCGCCCCCTCGGACGACGTGTGGGCCCTGGGAAACGTCCTCTACCGCCTCCTGACCGCGCGGCTGCCCTTCGACGTGGGGTCGGAGGAGGACTACATCAGGAGTGTCATTGGCACGTCGCCTGTGCCCCCTCACCACGTCAACCGCTTCGTCCCGGAGCCGCTGGCCATGTTGTGCATGCGGCTGCTGGAGAAGGACCCTGCTGCACGTCCCGACGCGAGCGCTGTCTGTGCGGCCCTGGAACAGCTCCTGTCCCAGGCGGAAGGCGAGGCGTGGGACACTCCCTTGTTCGACGCTTATGGCCCGAACTCGGCCACCACCGAGGGCGAGGTGGACAAGCTGGCTCGTTGGGCGAAGCGGCCCCTGCGCCAGATGCGCCGTGGCAAGGCTCCGGGGCCGGAGCTGCTGGGCGCGGGTCCGCCCGCGGATCTGTTGCCCCAGGCCTCTCCGGTGGCTGCTGCGCGGCCCGTGGAGGCGCAACTGCCGGGCTTGGTGCTGGAGGAGGGGATGGCGGCGGAACCCCCGCAGGCGGCGCCCGAGGACTCCGTCGTCGAGGTGGGGCGGCGTTCGTTCCTCTCGCGACTCCGGCTGGGGCGTGTGCTGGGCGCGGGGCTGCTGGCCATGGCCCTCGCGTCTGGGGCGTACTTCTCACAGCGGACGGCTTCACCGCAGCCGCAAGCCATCCCCGGCCAAGAAGTAGCGCCATATACAAAGAAACCTCAAGCTGCCCCGGCCGCAGCTCCCACCGGGCCGGAGGCAACACCTGCGGCCGTCGCGCCTCCCGCGATGCTTCCCGAGGTGACTGCCACCGTGACGACGAAGAAGAGTGACACCCCGACCTCCCCGCCGCCTGCCAAGAAGGCCACAAGGAGCGTTGGCCCTGCCCTGGCGACGACGGCCCTCTGTGGCTTGCTGGCCTGCTCGGGCCCCCAGGTGCGCCCTGCTCCGGATCCTGAACCGTGCCCAGCAGGCGCCACCAAGGGCATGAAGATGCTGGGCATGGGGCTTGGGGATGAGGAGGGGGCGAGCTTCGTCAGGGGAGAAGAAAAGTACGTAACGGTGAAGGACGGCACTGCGCAGATCATCCTTGGTTCGGACAAGGCCACTCTGTCTGGGCGACTCATTATTGCCGACCGCGTCTATGTCCGACTGACTCGGGCGCGATTTCGCGGAGAGAGCTTCCCCGTGTGCTTGGAGGTACAGGACGGCACTCGCAACCGCGGACTAGAGATAGAGGGCGGCGGAGGGGATACCGGTAAGGCACGCGTGTACTCTGCCGTTTGGGTCAAGGCAGTGAGTGAGTTTGAATGACCTGCCGCTGTTTGGCAGACGCTCATGAGCCGCCAGGGGCGTCGCTGCTGGCTTGGGCCAGGAGAAATGTCGAGTGCATCATTCAGTGTCGGCCGTTCTGCTTTTCCTACTCCTCGCAGGCGAGGGGACAGCTCTGGCGCAGTCGCCCCCGGCTACAGCGGGGCTGAGCGTTCGCCGAATCGAGCTGGTCTCGGATGATGCTCAGCCAGCGGCTGAAGTCGCGGTGAGCCCAGGGCTCTCGACGGTGTTCATCTTCGATTCGGAGGTGAGTCGAGAAGGGCTGACGCTCGAAGGACGCGAGCGCTTCGCGGTGGTGGACGCTGGGCTCACCACCTTGCGTCTGGTCCCGTCCGAGAAAATCTCGGCGGGAGAGCGGCTCAAGTTGACGGTACGGTTTCTGGACGGAGCGGCCCCGGCGAGCGCGACGGTTGTCCTGGTCGCGCACCCTGCACGGTCAGAAGCGCTCATCGAGGTCTATCGGCGCAAGAGGAGCGTCGAGACATACCAGGAGGAAGTCCGTCAGGCGCGCATCGAGGCTGAGCAATGCCGAGAGGAGAATGAGCGCCTGCGCGCGGAGCGAAGTGCTCCTGATGGGCTGACGGGACTCATATCGACGGAAGTCCTCAGCAAGCGAGGCGTTGACTTCCGCGAGGTGACAAAGGCTGTAACCCAGGCCCCAGGAGGGGCAGCAAGCAAACACAATGTCTATGCATATCGCGCAGCCCGTAGGGTAGCTGTCGAGGTCACGCTCAAATATGTAGGGGACGCTCAGCCCTGGACCGCAGTGGGGGCGACGCTCCGGGGCAAGACCAACGACGAGCTGAAGGTACTTCGAGTGTGGCAGTCGGGTCCCGTGGCCTCCGGTTCGTCGGTCCAGCGAGTGGTGGTAGAGGCTGAAGCCGCGTCCGAGTCCCCCCTGGGGAGCTACACGCTCAAGCTCTGGGATGCAGATATGCGCCGCACCATCACCCTGAGCAACGTCTCCTTCCCTTAACCCTACGAGCACTGCCTCCACGCCCTCTCGTGAGTTACCGGCGTTTGGGGGCTTGTGCGGAATGCCAATCTAGGGTCAAATGGACTATACCTATTGGTCTAGTCCATTCTGGCGTGCCCTGGAGGCGATGTGTTCCCCACTGTGCTGGAGTGTGTGCGCGCGACTGCGCGCTTCCTTCGTGGCCACGAAGAGCGCCTGGAGGGCGACGCGCCTGATCCACCTTCATGAATCGGCTTCGAAGTAGGCGCTGGGCTCTCGCACCGCGCAGAGACTTCCCCGCGCCGCCACGTGAGGCGCGTGCCGACGGTCGTCGTGCGCCGAGGAGTCGTCTGCGTTTCGTCGGGCTGCATGCCTGACGCCCGCTGAGGAGCCCTTCCTCCGTCATCCCCATGCTCACGTTTGGAGTCATGAGCGGAGCCAGGCCTTCCTGGCGCCGTGACGTGACACGTCTGCCTGCTGTTGAGACTGCGCTGGGCTTCCTGTCGCCGTGTCGTGACACGTCTGCCTGCTGTTGAGACTGCGCTGGGTTTCCTGGCGCCGTGACGTGACACGTCTGCCCATAGCTTGGTCCAGTCGGCCTGCCGGCGATTCCCGCAATGCAATGCATTCACCCCGCAGCCCGGCGCCCTGCCGGACTGAACGGGAAGCCTCTGTCCATTGCCCCTCCCGGGGCCTTCACAGGAGACGTCGATGTTCATGCGCTGGGCCGTCGTGTTGCTGTTGGTGTTACCCGGAGTGGGGTGGGCGGAGGAGATTGCCTATGAAGACGACCTGGCGAAGGTCGAGGACGACATCGTCCTCCTTGAGCCAGAGGTGGACGAGCAGCTCGAGCCCTCCATGGACGAGGGTGACGCCCTGGTCGAGGAGGAGCCGGCCTCGTCCGGCTCGGGCACTCGCTGGGCGAACCGGCTGAGCCTGGAGACCACGACGTGGGCGCTTCTGCCGCGGAGAGGGGCGGGGACGGATGAAGGTTTCCTGCAGGTGCATCCACGGCTGGAGGTCGTCAAGCCAGGCCTGCTCCAACTCGAGCTGGGCGCTCCGATGCGATTGCGCATGTGGGGTGGAGAGGCGGGCGCCAGTCTGGTGCGCAAGGAGGACTGGGACGAGCTCTCCGACTGGGGCCAGGTGGTGCAGAACCTGATGGTGGGAGGCGACGCGCCGAACTTCGTGTGGGTGGGAGCCCTGGAGTCGTACACGCTGCTGTCCGGGCACCTGGTGCGCCGCTACAACAACCGGGGCAACCCCAACTACAACCCAGCCGGCGCGGTGGTGACGGGGATGCTGAGGCCCCTCTACGTCGAGGCCTTCGCCTCGGACGTGCTGGGCGCGCGGCTGATGGGGGCGGAAGTCGTGCTGGACGTGCAGCACATCCTCATGGGCCGCCAGCCGTACCCCATGAAATACATGCTGGCGCTGTCCGCGGTGCATGACTGGGGCAAGGCGGGAGGGACGTCGGAGCCGATGACGCTGGCCCACCTCGACGGGACGGCCATCCTCGTCAGCCGCCGCAACGGGCAAGGCGGCTTCGAGCTGCAGGCGAACGCGGGATGGGGCGGGCGTCCCGGAGAGGGCGGCGCGTGGGGCGCAGTGGCGGGGCTGGGGGCGGAGTACATGTCCTCGACGGTGGACATGCGCGCGCGCCTGGAGGGCCGCCTTCAGCGTGGAGGCTTCCGTCAGGGTGCCTTCGGCCCGGACTACGAGCTGGCGCGCTTCCAGGTGGCGGGCCCGGACGGCTTGCCGCAGGCGGACGCGCCGTTTCCGGATGGGTACTCAGCCCACGGCGAGGTGATTCTCAACTGGGACGCGGAGAGCCTGGGCGTGCTGGGACAGCGCCACTTCCGCCTGTCAATGGGTGCCGAGATGTTCAACTGGGGCCGGGTGGACGTGGACGGCCGGCTGGAGACGCAGCTCTTCCACCGCAACCTCTCGGTGGGGGTGGGCGGCCTGGCGGTTGGCGCGGGCCAGCCGGGAGCGCGCTACCTCGCCTCGGGTGACGCGCGGTGGCGCTTCCTGGGCGGCAAGCTGTACGCGGTGGGGCAGGGGGGCACGCTGCTCTTCCCGACGGCGGAGGGGACGCTGCGGCCAGGCGCCTTCGCCTCCGTGGGGCTGGGGGTGGACAATGCGCGCTGAGCGACTGCCGCGCGGCGGGCTTGGCCTCGCGCTGGTGGTGGCCCTCCTGGCCTCCGGGTGCGCCTCGTTGCCGGCGAGGCCGGGCCAGGCGGGCCGTGGGGCGGCCCTGGCCTTCAGTCCCTTCTCTGTGCCCTCCCAGGCGGCGAGGAGTGCGGCGACGGGTGTGTACCAGGGGGAGGCGTCGGGCTCCGCGGATGGGCCGTCCAAGCCGTCACCGATGGGTTTTCGACGTGGAGTCATCGGCAGGGTCGTCCACGAGGAGGGAACGCGCGGTTCGAGCGGAGAGGGAGGGGCCTTCGTTTGCGGCGGCAAGGCCCTGCCCTCGGGCTGGCCCCGCCTGGACTCCAGCCGAGAGGTGCTGGCGCCCTTCCTGGCGTGTGCCTCGCCCGCGGAGTTCGTGGCCATGCAGCGCGGGGTGGACATGGCCGCGCTGGTGCAGTCCCTCACGGCCTGGGACGCTGTCCGCCTGGGCGCCCTGGGGCCTCTGGACGAAGACGCCTCGGCCGTCCTCGGCCGCCAGCGCGCGGCCTTCCTCGTCACGTCCGTGGAGAAGTACGGCGTGCCGTACTCCGAGGTGCTCGCCCTCTTCGTCCTCCACGCGGCCTTCGACGACGAGCTGCGTGAGGTGGTGCAGCGTCTGGCCCGCGACAAGCAACTGGGCGAGACGCTGGGCGCCATGGCCGTCGTCCGCGAGGAGCTGAAGCGGCGGGGCCTGGCGCTGGAGGGCTTCCCAGAGCGGGGAGAGCAGGGCCGCGACGTGCTGCGCGGGCTTGGGCGCGCGGGCCGGGACATGCTCTCCAGCACCTTGGTGAGCGGTGAGGCCCGGTACACGGAGCTCATGGCGATGCGTGGGCAGATGCCGTCGCCCTACCAGGCCGCCCTCGACGAAGTGCAGAAGGCGCTAATGGAGAGGCACTACTCGCCGGGAAGCGTCTCGGCGGGAGCCTTCGACCACCTGACCTTCGGTGTGCCAGTGGGCTTCTACCACCTGGCGGTAGGCACGGGGCACGGGGCGTACTCGCTGGCGCAGGGCAAGTACGAGCAGGCCACGCGCGAGTTGGCGCCGGCCGCGCTGATGGTGGCGGTGTACGCCGGGGGCAAGGGCGCTCGGGCCCTGGTGGAGTCGCGCGGCGGGCTGCGACGGCTCCAGATGCCGGCGCTCGACGTGGCCGGCATGAAGGCGCTGATGGCGCGCCTGGAGGAGCAGCTCGGCATCACCGCCGCGCGCGACTTGTTGCGCTACCTCCAGGCGAGCCGCGAGGGCGCGCTGGTGGCCGCCGAGTGGGGGGAGGCGGGACTGCTGGCGCTGTACGAGGCGCGCGGAAACCCCGCGAAGGCGCAGGTCGTGCTGATGGAGGCGGCGAGCCGCGAGTCCGCCCAGGCCGTGGCCAGCAGGGGCTCCGCAGGGAAGCGGCCCGTCAACCTGGACCTCTTCGAGCAGAACGCCGAGGTGTCCGCCGCGGAGGCGCAGGCGGCCAGCCGCGAGTCGTCCGGGGCTGCGGCGACGAGAGGAGGCGCGAGTCGCGAGGCCGCGGCTTCACGGGGCGCAAGCGGGAATCGGTACGTCAACCTGGACCTCTTCGCGCAGGACGCCAAGGTCGGCGCAAAGGAGTCCGCGAGGGCCAAGCTGTTCCAGGCGGAGCTGGAGTCCTCGGGGCCCCGTCTCCCGAAGGATGTGAAGCTGCTGAAGGAGATGGCGCCCAAGCTGAACGAGCCGCCGCCGGGAGTCGAGAAGGGGGCTCCGCTTTGGCAGGAGTACGTCGCCTACCGCAAGAGGCGGCTGAAGGAGATTCAGGACGGTGAGGCCGTCAAGGGCCCCCTGAAGTGGGAGGGGTACGGGGGGATGCGCGCCTACTATGCTCGGGGCATGGCCTTCGAGCGGACCATGATCGCCATCCTGGAGGCGGACGCCGCGTTGCCCCGTGCTCAGCGGCGGTGGCTCGGCGACTTCGAGCAGCCGCGCATCGAGACGCACGTGGGCGTGTCGAAGGTGGACTTCCGGTACGCCGACGTCCTCGTCATCGAGGAGCGCCCCCCACCGGGCCAGCCACCCCGGGTGGAGACGTTCAGCTTCAAGAGTCGAAACCTCAGCCTCCTGGATTGGGAGGCGCTGGAGGTGCAGGTGAATACGGATGCGAGCAACGCGATGAAATACTACGGTGGGACGCTGAAAATTCTTCGGGATGGTATGCGACAGCAGGCGACTGTGAAGCGAGTTCGCCTTGTCTATGAGGGGCAGAAGCTTTTGCCCAAGGACGGAGCGATGTGGGACGCCGCGGTGGATTCGGCGAAGAGAAACGTTAAGGGCGTGGAGGTGCTGTCTCGATGAGGGTTCCGACGCTGCGAGACTTGAGCAAGGTGGATAGCCTGCACTTCTCCTTTACTGGAGCCTACGACCCAAGGAACGGGCTGGAGAACGAAGTGGCACCACTCCTTGATGCGCTTGAACAATGCGCTGGCGGGTGGATGCCGAGCATCGTCAAAACTAGCCGCAAGCGGAAATATTCTAGGGGCGCCGTGTGGCGCGCGCTGGAGGAGCGGCGCGCGGACTATGGAACGATCATCGGGCTTTTCCGGTCGGAGGCCCCCAGTGTGTCGATGGTGCTCAATCTCGGACCGATGGACGAACAGGCCAGCTTGAGCATCAATATCAGCATTCAACCGCTCTCATTTTTTTCCGAGGCAGAGACTAGTCGCAGCTTTGTAGCTGCAGCCCGTGCTTGGGCCTCCCGGTATCCTTCGGATTATGCTTCAGCGCATAGCCTTGCCGACCGAGGACTCACCGCGTCTCCCGCCTTCGGCCGCGACGATGAGACGTGGAAGCGGGATGGGTTCGACAAGATCTATGAGTTGTGCTGGCTGAACGTCTTTGGCCCCAAGCTCGTAGAGAGCGTAGGTCGCGAGCGGATGCTCTCGACGCCTGCGCATCTCGTCGAGGAGCTTCCCAATGGCTCTATCCTCCTGGTGCTCTGGCCCACTGCCGCCGAGTTCGCGAGTGAGGATGCGCGCTTGGTGCAGGCCCGAGCCCACCTCCACCTGCGGCCGGACCTCGACTTCGACACGGTGATGCGAACGCTGCGGGAGCGCAGCGCCGCGCTCGTACCCGTCGAGCCGCGCTTCCACCCTGACGTGGCGCCATTCCTCTCGCGGCTGCCAGACGAGTTCTCCATCAGCGAGCGGCAAAGGAAGATTGCCGAACTCAACGCCTTCCGGCCGCCGGTGCCGGAGGAGTGGCTGCCGGTTGCCCTTCCATCGGACGTGGCGAATCCGGAGCGCGTCCTCGAATCCTACGGAGACTTGTCCGAAGGCCTCGTGGCTGGGCTGCACACGAAGGTGCCCTCCATCATGGACGAGACGGCCGACTCTCTCACTGACCTCGACTTCTTCTTCTGGAGGGAAGACTTCCCCGAGAAGTACGAGCGGCAACTCATCGATGGGCACACTGCGCCGGCGCTCGGAGCTTACCTGGGGGATGTGCTGGTGCGGCGGTTGGGAGGGACGTGGGTGCTGCGGCAGAAGATGGAAGAATCCCAGGTGCGCGTGGGCAAGCGCGTCTGGCTGCCCTTCCTCCGCGCCCGCCGGTACATGCAGTCCTGCCAGTCGCTGCTGGACTACTCGCTCACGCAGTTCTTCCATGAGGCGGAGCGGTACCGGCCCTGAAATCGAGGGCGGCTGGACGCGGCAGGAAATCGAGCAGCCAGGACGCGTGTCGGCAGGCGTGCCTGGCGGCTTCTTCCTTCCGCATCCACCGGGACACTCATCCCGTCCGTCGATGCATGCGTCCACGGGCATGCATCTCGGCGAGTAGCAGCGAGTCAATCCGAGGCCATGCGCGTCAATGCTCGCCGCCTGCTGCCACTTCTTCCTTCGACGGTGGAGGGAGGATGACGCGCCGGACTCGAAACGTCCATCCGAGTTCAAGACTCACCAAGCCTATCCAACCCTCTTTCCCCGTCTGGTACATGAGGCTGGCCCCTAGACGTGCCGCCAGTCGGTTCGAAAGTGACCGTTCGAAGGCGAGGGAAGCCACGGGAAGTCGGAAGTTCAGCGTCTGGTCGGCCTGGGTCGAAGTCTTGTCCCAAATGATGCTGCCCCCTGCGCCACCAAGGCCAAGGAAAAGACGCGATCTTGCGCTGAAGGGAACGCCCAATTGAGGTTCGACCCAGGCCGTTCCGCTGGCATTGTCAAGGGCCCCCGCGATGCGATAGCCCCACAACAGCCGTGTCATGATGCCCCTTGCCTCCCAGGGAAGTGTGAAGTGCCTCCATGTTCCAAGCAGTTGATGGCGGGGAAATCCGAACCCGTAGCCAATTCCCAGCATCCTGGATGGAAATACATCAGCGTCCCAGTCGTCGAGCTTGTCTGTGAGATTGAGCTGCTGAATTTCTGGAGCAGTCGTATTGGCGGGGCATTCAAACTGTCCATTTGCTGTGAGTGGGCATACGGAGTTGTCGAAGTGGGCCCGGATCCATTGGCTCCAAAGAGTGTCTCTTGCTTCGGGCGCGCGCAGCGCCTGCGCCACAGTCTTGAGGAGATCTGCAACGGCAACGGCCGTGCGAGCCCCCCTGGGTGAAAGAGAGCACACCTGCTTCTCGTCGCTAAAGGCGCACTCGCCCCACTCGCTGTCGGCAGACGGGCTTGTTTGATCGGTATGAAAGTAGAGAAGGACGCTGAGCTCTCCATTGCGACTAGGCTCTGCCTCCAACTGAGAGGTGCTGAGTCTGCCTGGATTAAGGAGAAGCCAAGCCTTCAGGCGTTCAATTCGATCACTCGTATCGCGGGTGGTGTGCTCCCGTGAGAAAGAATCCCCAACGATGTGTTGGAGCACATAAAGTCCGCGTCCTGCTTGACGTGCACCCAGCGGATTCTCGAGAAGTTCGTCATACAGCATGCGCATGAGTTTTAGGCATTCTGGATAGGCCTTGCGAAGGAGAAGTCTGGCTGCGTCGTCTTTGCGGGGGACCGCACTGTTGGGCGCCATGAAGTGATAGCACTGCTGCTCGGTGTCGAGTTGTCGCTCGACTGCCATGTCAGGTCCTCCGGAACCTCGCACCGGCTGTCCGTTGATGTAAGAGCGGATCGCGTGCCTGTCGATGAGTAGCTTCAAATCCTCCGGTGGGATGAGCGAGTAAGCTTCACCCTCGATTTCTTCGTGGCCTTGCGGCGAGAATGCCGTGGCGGGCCTCGATGTAATCAGAGCAAGACAGAGGGCGATGACACGACCGGCCGATGACCAGGGAAGAGGCTTGACCATCCATTCCACCTGACAGGCATGGGGTGTGAGCTGCGCGAGCCGAGGAATTTACCACAAGCAAGTTTGAATGCATTGCCGCTGGGCTGTGGGCACGGAGGCCGAGGCGAATCGCGGCGAGCGGGATGAAGGATAGGAAGTGGGCGCACGCCTGTTGCTGCGCGTCGCTACCCGTCGGAGACGTTCGAATTGGAAGGGCCCGGCGTATACCGGCTCAGACGCTGACGCGAAGGCCGATGCGGACGTCGCCGCTCACAACAAAGAGACAGGGCACCCCGCGTTTCGCCAGTGGGAGTGGCGCGACTGAGGGGTAATGCGGAGGCCGCTTGAGGAGGTCGGAGCCGCGCGGGGCGTGCGTAGTAAGCCCCGCGCAATCCTCTACGAGCGTCTCACAGAATGCCTTGCGCCTGACCAGCTATGGGCCCAGGTGCGTCGGGTATTTAAGTCGCGAACACGATGACGGGCTGGCGAGCAACGAACGTGAGGCAATGGTCCGTTCCCACTCGCCGTCACGAGGTGCGATGACTTCGCGCCTCGTATTAGGCATCGACTTCGCGCTCTCTACCAGCTCCCACACAATGCCTCGGGGTAGTTTGACCACTGCGGCTACCTCGTTGTTCTACATACCCGGGCTACGCTGTCAGGTGGAACCACCCTGGTGACCAAGTACCTCCTTCAACAACTCACCAGGAGCGAGCACGGGAAATTTTTGAAGGCGCGAACGGTGAATGAACCCGGGAGGGAGCACGTAGCGGGCTGGATAATACGAGCCCGTGAGTTTCTCCAGCCCTGCTCGCGCTAGTAGGGCAGTCTCCAGTCCAGCTAACCAGAGTGGAAGTGCCGCAGTTCCGCGTACTTCGCCGGGAACAGGGTAACACATTGGCCCTTTGATCCGGACAAAGCACAATCCGGCTTTCGGTAGGTAGTGATCCGCATCGAACCGAAAGCGAACGATTAGCTTCTCCGTGTCTGACATTGTTGAGTGCACGCTCACTCCGAGGCTGCTGATTTGCGAGTCATCAATCAGGATGCCCTCGGGTCCAGTAAAGGCATCTATGAGCGGCTTGAGGATGTTGTCGATGTCGCTTGCTGCGTCGGTCTCCCACCGATGCTTCTCGTGGATGAGCCACTCAATATCCAAAGTGATGGTGCTATCTAAGATCCATTTAAGGGGGCGGGTCATCGCAAGCACGACGTCACGAAGCCGTTGCTTCGCATCCTGATGCGCCTGGATCGAAGCTGGACTCTCTGGGATCGTGAACGTGTGTTCACCAAATTCTGAAGGCTCATCAATATCGCTCATGGCAGCTAGGCTCCTTGTGACGGACACCACTCATCCTTCCAGCGCCGACCAACCAACTCCGCCCCAACCCCACCACACTTGGCGCAAATGGTACTCAAATTTATAGCCCGCGGATGTGACTGCGGTGGTTCTCGTAGGGAGAGAGGCGGTCAACCTATTCTGGACGGAGGCCCGCTCCCCTTTTACCGATGACGACCATACCGCCGTCACGACGTGAGATGACGCCGCGCCTCGTACCCCAGTCCTCGCTGACCATGACGTGCATGACGCCCACGAGTTCGTTCGGTTCGTCTATGCCCGAAAGGCGGGCGGCGTCAGTGACAGCACCGCCCCAAGCGCCCATGTCCACAGCGGGCGCCAGGCAGCGCCGCGGGCAGCCTTCCTAGAGACAGTAGCCATCTCCCCATGGCGAGTCGAGGCGCTGCCGGCCGCGAGGGAGTCACCCCTGGGTGGTATGGACCAGGATGCCTGCCTCTGCCTTCGAACGCGCTGCACTCCTTCTGCCTTGGCGCCAACGTGGGGTTGCTGCGACGGCTGGGCAGATGATGGGAGGCCGCGCCAGAAGAGGAAGGAGTCCCTGGTGCGCGTTGGCAAGCGCGCCTGGTGCTCTTCCTCCGCGCCCCTCGGTACATGCAGTCCCGCCAGTCGCTGCTGGACTACTCGCTCACGCAGTTCTTCCGAAAGCGAGGGGGGCGGCATCTCTCGTGACTGGAGGGACCGTCAGCTTGCCCTCAGAGCAGGCTGGGTGAACTCTGACCTCTGAGGCTATGCAGGGTAAAGGTGGACCAGAATGCCCAACAAAAACGGCGATAGCGGGCCGCACGTTAACTATTGTAGGGAGTGAGCGTGGGGAGAGACGTGACGCAGGCGACGCCATCGAGTGTGTTCGACCCGCCGCGTAGCGGAGGAGGACGTCGCGCGTCCATGTGGGCGGACTTCCTCGTCGACTCGTCGCATGGGCATTCGTCGAGTGAGGGCGGGCTTGGGCTGCGTTTCCGTGGGTCCGTTTCCGGTCCCGAGCAGGTGCTCGTCGAGACCTTCCTCAACACGGCCACGATCCAGCTTCGCCCTTGCCGGCGCCTGACCGTGTTCGCCGAGCCTGCGATCGATACTGGCTTCCCCGACCTCGTTGGGGTGGTCTGGCGCAGCGATTTGGCTCGCGAATGGAGCGCCGAACGCGAGCGCCTTCGCGCGATGGATCTGCGGCTTCTACACCTGCTGGCGACCCAAGGCGTGATGGAATTCTCGTTCCTACATAGGCTCTTTCAGCGGGGCCTCAACGGCATGCTGACTCGGCTTGAGGAGGCCGGCGTCGTGTCGATTGGGAAGTCAAAATGCCGGGCTCGCAGCATGGAGCGCATTTTTGCTGTCGAACGCATCATTGCCATAGAGGCGAAGGTCTCTGCGACGCAGCGAGCGCTTGAGCAGGCGAGTGCGAATACGTGGTTTAGTTCCGAATCGCACGCACTGCTTCCACGTCGACGTGCCGGGGAGCGTCTCATGGGCGTAGCTTCGTCCCTCGGTGTCGGAGTGCTCGGCTTCGAGGAAGACCGAGTGACGAAGGTATGCGCGGCGTCGATTCGCGTCGTGCCTCGCTCTTACGGCTCGTGGCTCTTCAACGAATGGACTTGGCGCATTGCCCGTGAAACGGGCGCGATCTGATGGAAGAGGGAGCTGAGCATGGATATTCCGTGGATCGCTGCACAGTTTCCGCAGCTCTCTGGTCTGCAGCCGCTCGCGACAGGGGGACAGAAGGTGGTCTTTGCCGCGCAGCATGCGAGCGACGGCGACGTCGTGCTGAAGCTCCTGCTGAAGGCAACGGGTGAGGAGCGCCTCGAGCGAGAGGTGCTCGCAGGGCAGCTCATCGAGTGCGAGCGCGTGCCTCGGGTATTTGAGACCGGTGAGCTCGCGACACCGATCGGGAGCTGCATCTGGCTGCGCGAGCAACGCGTTCAAGGCACTACGCTGCGCACGCCTCTCCGCACGGGCGCGTTCGACTTTGCTGTTGTCGTTCGGCTCGGTGTGCAGTTGCTCGCGACGCTGGCGCTGGCCGAAGCCAAGCGGATTGTGCATCGTGACATCAAGCCGGAGAACATGATGGTCGACGGGAGCGGCAATTTCTGGCTGCTCGACTTTGGCCTAGCTCGACACCTCGATCTTGAGTCGTTGACGGCCACTCGGTTCGCCTTCGGTGTTGGCACGGTCGGGTACTCGCCCCCTGAGCAGATGCGAAATCGGAAGCGAGAGATCGACGGACGGGCGGACCTCTTCGCTGCTGGGGTCCTGCTCTACGAGTGCGCAACGGGTATCAATCCGTTTTTAGTTGGGGCGCGCGATCAACTCGAAGTGCTGAAGCGTGTCGAGCAGCAGCAGCTTCCTCGGCTGCAGTTGGTGGCTGATTGCGATGGCTCGTTTGCCGATCTCGTCGCCGCTCTCACGCAGAAGTACCCGAACCAGCGCCCGCGCTCCGTTGCCGATGCACTGAAGTGGATGACCGAGATCGCCTCTACCCATGCTATCGCTCCCGCTGGCGTAAGGAATGTCTGATGGACCTTCACTTTCAATTTGGCTACGGAATGATGGAGCACTGCCGCCATCTCGTTCGCTCGTGGGGCGGTGGGACCGTCATTCTGAGTCCACGAGACCTGAAGCGAGAGCAACTCGTGAAGCTCTCGGATGAGATTCGTGACCTGCCCGGTGGACAGGTCCTCGTAGACCCTCAATTCTACGTCCCACGCAGCGACCATTTCCGCCTCACCGCGCACGACTACTGGCCGGCCAGCTACGAGACCAACGGCTTCTTCGGTGGGCCAGGCATGCAGACGCTGATGAGCGCGGTGCTGCAGCTCAACCGAGACCTCGGCTGTTCGGCCGTCATTCTCCCAGGGTTAATGGCGACAACGATTGACGACGACTGGCTCGCGACCCTTCGGGCGACGGCCGAACACGCGGTGACCATGAACGCTGGCATTCCACTCTACGCGACGGTCGCGCTCGGCGCTGACGGCGTTCGGAACAGTTCTGGGATCCAGGATGTGCTCGCCGAGTTCGAATCGCTAGAGGTTGAGGGAGCGTACCTCCTCTTCGAGCACACGAATGGCGACTACATCGTTCAGGATCCCATCTGGCTCGCGAACGCGTTGGAACTGGCGGCTGGACTTCGGCTACTTGGGAAGACCGTCATCGTCGGCTACGCGAACCACGAACTGCTGTGCCTCGGTGCAGCCTCTGTCAACGCGATCGCCTCGGGCACCTGGATGAACGTGCGAGCGTTCTCGCCGGACCGTTTCCTTGCCGCGGAAGAGGACATCAAGCGGAAGGCTGTATGGTACTACGATCCGGCGAGCCTCTCCGAGTACAAGCCAGCCTTCCTTGACATGGCGCAGCAGCGAGGTGTGCTCGCGTCGATGGCTCCACCAGCGTCATTCGGCAGCACCTATGCCGCGCCGTTGTTCTCGGGCGTGCAGCCGAGCTCCGTTGGCTTCGGCGAGCAGGAGGCGTTCCGCCACTACCTACAGTGTCTGCTCCATCAGGCGCGGGGTGTTCGCGCCGCGACGTTCGACGCCACAGTGACCAACCTTCGCCGAACGCTGGATGCTGCCGAACGGCAGGCGCGGCAACTTGTACGGGCCGGCGTGTTGCCCGGGCTCCGCAGCTTCTCTGACGCCTTTGACCCGGTGCGCTCGGCGCTCAGCTCGCTCGAAGCGACGCGCGGGCCAATGCTGCGGAGGGCGTGGGGGACGCTCTGAAAAGCTCCCAGTCCGGGGCAGCGTCCCTATGCTCAACAGTTCTGCGCCGCGCGACGAAATCGAGAATACCGAGTAACGGCGAGCCGCGTTTCGCTCTCTCGGTTAACAGGTGGCCCAATTCGTCATTCTGAAAGAGGGAAATGGCGTAACCCTGGAAGGTACGACATCGAAAGCCTGGGATTGTCAGAATCGGCTGCCTGCGGTGGTTAACAAAACTGTTAACCACTCTCGGCCTCTCTCTCCCCAAAACGGGTGAAAGAGCGCTCCAGAGAGCCCAGTCGACTGCTGAGAAGAGGGGGCATCTCGCTCTGCGGGGTAGAGGGCCGAGAACGCCCTCTTCAGCACCGCGAGCCAGAATCCCTTGAGATTCAGGGGCTTAAGCACGAAGGCCCCGCGATTCTCATCGCGAGGCCCGTGTTAAACAAGAAGGCCCTGCCAGTTGGCAGGGCCTTCTATTCAGCTCCCCGAACGAAGGCCTGCGCGAACTCGTTCTCGGCACAGGCTCCAGAGACTGCGACGGAAAACACGAGAGAAATCCTGGGGTTAGGTGAAGTCCGGAAAGTTCGGGGCCCGATTGAGTGTCCGCAAACTTCCGTGCGGCTCTTTCCCCGAGTATCGCGGATTGGGGACGGCGACCAGTGTCCTTCATCAGGGTGGATGCAGGGAAGTGGCGCATAGGCCGGGGGTGGGGCATGTGGGACTTCATGCCGCGCTCCGGACGGGCTCCGCCGGCCGCTGCGTGCCTGGCCCTTGCGGTGGGCCTCCTGGCGTCCGGTGGATGGCCAAGCCAACGGGTTTGCGCTGAGGAACCCCAGCCGTTCATGAGCACTGGGGGGAACAGCGGAGTGCGTGCTTGGCACGTCTTTTCGGTTTCGCCTAACTGGGCGGCGTCCCGCCTAGTCGTGCTCCATCTTGTAGCGCGCCTCGTCCCTGCACTGGTCGCACATCAAGTCCTGGTTGCTACCAAGCACCTGCCGGCCGCCGCACCCGCCGTAGCAGTCGTGCACGCCGTTCGCTGCGCGGCAGCGGAAGCAGAACTGCGGCGGCTCCATGCGCCCCGCTCCACGGGTCGCCCTGTCGTAGGGATGAGCGTCCGCGTACGGGAAATCTTCCCCGCACTCCTGGCACATCGCCTTCTCGACGACTTGAGCCTCGCGGAAGTCAACATCTTCAAACCCGTGCTGTGCATACAGGGCACGGCAGGTGGCGAGGGTCCATCCCTTCTCAGCGCTCAGTTCCTCGGGGAGATTTCCCAGCTTCTTCAGGGCGTTCCAAATCTGCTGGTACGTCCATCCGGTGGGCTCCATGAGCGCACGCACCACAGCCTTGAACGACGACATGTCCGTCTTCTCACTCGATGCTTGCTGGCCCGCGCACAGCGCGCCTCGAGGAAGAGGGCACGCCAAGGACAAGTGAACCGTACTGAATCGCCACCGACGCGATGGCCGGCTTCTCCTCCCTGTCCCCCAGCGCGGGTGGGATGAGCAAGGGCAGGCGATGTGCCCATGCGGAGATGTTACGACTCACAACGGCTCCAGACAAGTTGAGCACTCAGCGGCGAAACCCTGGTGCTGAGGTGTCGGCTGGTGTGTGACGTTGGGTTGTCGGTCGTGGCGCCGACCCCGGCGAGAAGCTGCGGTGCACCAGCCGACGGGCGCGCAGGAGAGAGGAGGGCGTCCACAATCCTTCAGAAGGGGAGGATGCAGGGCGCATCGCACAAGTCAGATGAGTCATGTGGGACTGCATTCCACCCGCTCATGGACGGTGCCACCGGCTTCGATGGTTCTGCACCTTCGCGAGGACTGGACTCGCAGCTTGGCGCGAGCGCGGTGTCGGCATCCCTTCATTGGTTGCGCATGGCGCAGCAGACCTGCATTGACGGTGCTGGCCTCACGAGAGCGGCATGGTGGTCAATGTCATACTTCGGCCCACTCTTCCTTGAGGCGGGGCTGCGCCAGGCCGCTCCGAGGCCCTGGAGTAGCGTGGCCGCTCGTCGGGCTCCCTCACCGGAGTCCCACCTCAACTTTTTTTGGGGAGCATGTCCCGAAGTGCCCCGCAGCTCGTGCCCTAACTTGTAGGGCGCGAGATTCCGCGGTGTCAGCTCCGCCTGCCGTCCTCAACCGAATTGACGCCATGGAATGCGAATCATGAGTACGAACGATTCTCCCGTGGACCCTCAGCCGAGCTCGTCCGACTGCATCAAATCGGAGGCCCCCACCACAGCACAGGAGCTGGTCCTGGATGCCACGCCCGAAAGGCCTGCGGTGGTTGACGCCCATGGGGCTTCTCTGGCGAGCGGCGTGCCGAGCCCTCTGTGGCTCGACAACGGGGGAGCCGATTACGAGGCCGCGCTGAAAGAGGTCCTCTCTCCCCTCGTGATGGAGGTGTACCCCTTCCTGATGGGCGTGGCGGAGCTGGCCCGCAGGGCCGCACCTATCGTCGTTGAGGCCGTGCGTAGGGCAGTCGTCGTGTGGGCGCAGCCTGTTCTGGAGGAGGCGGAGCATCAATGGAAGTTCTCCATCGCCCCGGCCCTTCTCGACCTCTCGCCCGTGCTCGAGGGAGTGGCGCGTGCTGCGCGCAACATCCCTGATTGGGTGTGGAACCTCGTCGAGTTGACGCGGCACGAGAACTGGGAGGTCATCGCTCGCTGCGCCTTCGTGGAGTATTCCCTACGCGGACCGGAAGTGGCCCTGGTGCAGCAGTTCACGACGAAGACGCTGCTCCTCAACCCGAGAGATGCTCATCTTGTTGCGGTGGCCCTCATTAAGTCGAACTGGCCGAACGCTAGCGACCCCATTGCCTATCTCAGGGGCACGGTGTCCAAGCTGCGCCGGCGTGAGAGGGCGCTCGATATCACTGGGGGGCGCAAGGGAGGCTACGTCTTCCACCACAAGGACTGGAGCGAGGACCCCGTGCTCCATTTGGAGCGACAAGGTGGTGATCCGCGGAACGTCCAGCAGCTCTCTCGCTTCGAAACGTTGGATGGCGTCGCCAAGGTGAATTTGGACGGGGAGACCGGCACGCTGCTGCTTGCTCGCCTCAATGGGGCTTCCGAGACGGAGGCTGCCAGGGAGAACGGGTGGGATAGCCGTCGTCTGGAACGAGTACGGAAGAGCCTTCAGCGAAAGCTGCCCGGCGTGCGCGCTCCTCTCATGGGAGAAGAGGGCGACGACAACTAGCCCGGCGAACTCCCCGCCCAAGCATGGTGCAGACATCCATCCGCCGCTGCCGGACCATGAGTCCTGGATGCCATCTGTGGCACGGTGGAAAAGCTGCCATGCTTGGGCGGGCATACCTCGCGGGGCCCGTGCATGGCGTGTTCACAGTGCGCGCTTGCTGCCTGTGGTGGTGAGTGGGCTTGATCCGTCTCAGTGGACACCAAGGAAGAGGCAGATACGGTGTCCGCCATGAAGGAAGAGAAGAAGCCGAGACGGCCCCGGCGTAGCTACACGGAGGAGTTCAAGGCCGGGGCGGTGAGGCTGGTGCTGGAGGAGGGCAAGACGACGTCTCAGGTGGCAAGGGACCTGGACCTGACGCTGTCGGCCTTGAGGATGTGGGTGGACCAGGCGCGGGCCGATAAAGGCCAGGGCAAGCCTGGGGCGCTGACGAGTACGGAGCGGCAGGAGCTCACGAAGCTGCGCAAACAGGTGCGCGAGCTGGAGATGGAGCGGACGCTGCTAAAAAAACTACGCCGGCAAATATGGCCTGCCCCCCAGGTGTTCTCCAAGTGAGAGGAGAGGCGCCATGGCACGGACGACAGAACGCCCTGTGGCAGTTCGGGAGGTGCGGCTCGACAGCGAGCGCCGACGCTGCGAGGCGTGCGGCACGAGGACGCGTGCGGACTGGCGCTCGCGGCGCTGTGTGACGACGCTTTCTGGCTGCGTTGGACTCTCCGTGCAGGTGCGGGTGTGTCATCGCGAGGGCTGTCTGCTGGAGGGAGTCTCCTTTCGGGCCGAGACAGAGGGATACTGGGCGCTGCCCGAGCATGAGTTCGGCCTGGACGTCCTGGCCTTCATCGGGGCGCAGCGCTACCGGGAGCACCGCAGCGTGCCGGAAATCCACGCCTTGTTGCGCCAGATGGCCGTCGGCATTTCGGAGCGCACCTGCACCAACCTTCTCGACCGGTACGATGAACTCGTCAGTCTCAAACTGCTCGACTCCGGGCGGTTGAGAGAGACCCTCCAACGACAGGGGCGTGCTGTGCTCGCCATTGATGGGCTCGCTCCAGACGTGGGACACGAGGTGCTCTGGGTGGTACGCGAATGCCTATCGGGCCAGGTGTTGTTGGCTCGTCCCCTGCTGTCCGGGAGCGAGCAGGAACTTGTGCCACTCCTCGATGAAGTCGAACGCGTGCTGGGGCCAATTCCCATCGTTGGTGTGGTGTCCGATGGGCAGAGGAGCATCCGCAACGCTCTCGCCCACGCGCTGCCCCAGGTTCCTCACCAGCTCTGCCATTTCCACTATCTGCGTGAGGCGGCTCGCCCCCTCTATGAGATGGACCGGCACGCGAAGAAGGAGTTGAAGAAGCAGGTCCGCGAGGTGAGAAAGGTAGAGCGAGTGGTGGAAGGTCGCCAGGACGTTGGCGCTCGAACAACACGCGCCTACGCGGCTGCCGTCAGGAGCGCGCTCACCGACGACCATCGCCCACCACTCAAGCCCTCCGGACTACTGCTGCGTCGACGTCTGGGCGCCATCGAGAAGAGCCTGGAGCGAGTGTCAAAAGGGGGGCCTGCCCGCCGGAGTTGAGCCGCTTGCATACAGTCTTGCGAAAGGCATTGAAGGCTACTGCCAACATGTGGCGTGGATTGGCGCGGGCCTATCAATGGATAGAGCGCACCGCGACCATCCTCCGCAATGAGCCTGGTCTGGACGCGGGTGGCGTACGACGCAGACTCGCGGCCTTGTTGGCGGCCCTCGTGCGGTGGACAGGCCGACATCACCGTGGAGTGCTGCGTCAGGCCCTTGCCCACTTTCTCCTGGAGACGCGTCGATACTGGAAGGGGCTCTTCCACTGCTACGACGCGCCGGACCTGCCCCGCACCGACAATGACTTGGAACACCTCTTCGGCACTTGCCGCTACCACGAGCGGCGCTCCTCGGGCCGGGTGCGCGGCAGCGCGGGCCTTGTCGTGCGCGGAGCGGTAAGGTTGCCAGCCATCGCCTCGGCCCTGCTACTCCCTGAGATTGACGGCCCCCAGTTGGCCCCTGAAGACATCAATGACTGGCAGCGGCTGCGCGCCCAGCTCGAACAGCGGCGCGCTCCTCGCATCATGGGCCGACGCTTTCGTGTCAACCCGGATGGCTACCTCCGAGACATCGAGGATGGGCTCAGGCCATATTTGCCGGCGTAGTTTTTTTAGCAGCGTCCGCTCCATCTCCAGCTCGCGCACCTGTTTGCGCAGCTTCGTGAGCTCCTGCCGCTCCGCACTCGTCAGCGCCCCAGGCTTGCCCTGGCCTTTGTCGGCTCGCGCCTGGTCCACCCACATCCGCAATGCCGACAGCGTCAGGTCCAGGTCCCTTGCCACCTGTGACGTCGTCTTGCCTTCCTCCAGCACCAGCCTCACCGCTCCGGCCTTGAACTCCTCCGTGTAGCTACGTCGGGGCCGTCTCGGCTTCTTCTCTTCCTTCATGGCGGACACCGTATCTGCCTCTTCCGTGGTGTCCACTGATGCGGATCAAGCCCACATTGACCCATGCCAAGGCGAAGCAATGGGAAGAGGCGGAGACGGAGCTGAACGCGGCTGACGCCACCCTGAAGGCATTCGAGGGACTCGAGGTCGCCAAGTCGAAGGAGTGGAGCACCCTGTCGGGCCAGGCCGCTCAGCAGCGGAAGCGCATCCAGCCGGGATTGGAGAAACTCCAGCTCCAGCGCGAGGCCCAGAAGCTGATGGTGGAGCTGCGCGGGCCGAAGCCTGTGAACTCAGCCTGGGACGGCTCCGTGTTGGAGGTGAAGCAGTACCTCAGGCAGGTGATGAATGACCCGGACAGCTACGAGCATGTCTCGTCGTCGGCTCCTGTTGCCCGCGATGGCTACTGGGTTGTGAAGAGTTCCTTCCGGGGAAAGAATGCCTTCGGTGGGAAGGTCATCAACACGAAGTACTTCTTCATTCAGCGCGGGCAGGTCGTTCACGTGGAGGACTAGCGCGGGTTGCCAGCGTTGGCTCGCGGGGGGGCCTTGTCGCGCCCCCCCTCTGCCTAACATTGTCCTACGCAGTTACAACGGCCGGGGACCGTGGCAGTCCTCGACCTTGTCTCCGCTTCCACAAGTGCATCGGCCGGTCTCAGGTACATGAGCAGGCCGGCGCTGGCTGAATCCCTCCAGACGCATCTGTGCCTCGATGCGTTTCTTCGTGAGCTTGTGATGCTCTCTCTCTGCTCGCTCATCGAGGTAGACCCCAGCCTCATCGTCGCCGTTGTCGACGTAGTTCGCGGCCTCAAGCTTACCCACTACTGCGACTGCCTCGATGTACTTGTCAACGGTTCGGCTTGCGGCCAGGGCCTTCTGTCGCGTGAGGATTCGCTTGCCGTTGTAGACGTTTCGCGGGTCGGGCACGAAGAGGTCTTGGGTGCTTCCGTCATGCGGAGGGGTGACATCCACGAATGTGCCATCAGGCTTCTGCACGACCGCATGCGCCTGGGCTTCCAGGAGAATCCCCGGCCACTCCCATATCCGCCAACCGTAGACAACTTGCCCGCCACACTGCTCCGCCACGTTCTTTGCGTTGACGTAGCAGTCGAGTCCCTTGGCGTTCACCGCGGGGATAATGGGCACGTAGACTGGTTGGGTGTTCCTGCCAGTGAGTTCCTTTGAAAAGGAAAGAATGGCCGGCGTGATGGTGGCTGGTGCAGTGAGGTTCATCGTAGGTCCTCAGTCTGATTGGGCGGGTCAAAGGATGCCGCAGGGTGGATTTGCGAACGTATACTGTTGCGCGTTCGCTTCCAGCACTGGACGAGCCCCTGCGCGGGCCGAGCCCGCCCGAACCGCTGATGCTCGTTCACGCGCAGTTCCTCGCGGGCGGAAGCGCAGCCGCGCCCCAGCGGGCCCGTCGTGGGGCAGTCGCGGCGGGCTGCTGCGCGGGCCTTTGGGGTGGCTCAGGACAGGAGCGGGCGAACGCGGGTGCATCCCCGGGCCGCCCTTCCGTGGCCAGCCGGAGCCACCACGGTGCGCGGGCAAGGGCAGCGAGGCGCGGCAGAGGGCCGTGCCGGGGGCGTGGCCGAGACACGCCGAGAGGTTTCTCGGAGAGTCTGCGCCGCGCGGCGAAGTCGAGAATACCGAGTAACGGAAAGCCCTTTTTCGCTCCCTTGGTTAACAGGTGGCCTTTTTTGGCCTTCTGAAAGAGGGAAAGGGCGCAACCCTGGAAGGTACGACATCGAAAGCCAGGGATTGTCAGAATCGGGCGCCCGCGGTGGTTAACAAAACTGTTAACCACTCTCGGCCGCTCTCTCCCCAAATCGGGCGAAAGAGCGCTTCAGAGGGCCCAGTTGGCGGCGGAGAGGAGAGGGCATCTCGCTCTGCGGAGCCGAGCGCCGAGAACGCCCTCTGCAGCACCGCGAGCCAAAATCCCTTGCGATTCAGGGGCTTAAGCACGAAGGCCCCGCGATATCATCGCGAGGCCCTTGTTAAACAAAAAGGGCCCTACCAGTTGGTAGGGCCCTTCAAGTAGCTCGGCGAGCGTGAGGCGGACGCGGGCGCCGAAGGTGAAGAGCGCCGTGCCGGGGTTCAGGTCGGTCGCGTCGGGGGTGGTGATGTTCGCCAGCGGGCAGCCTGTGCCATCACAGACGGCGGGGAACCTCACGCCGAGACCCTCGAAGCCCGTCACCGCCGTCACCGTGGCGCCATTGTTCGTCTGCACCGTGCCGGTGTGGCCCTTGCCGCTGTCGTCCGTGACGGTGGTGACGGGCGTGGTGACGGTGTCGAAGCGGTAGCGCAGCTTCTGGCTCACGGCGCCAGCCGCCATGGGGGCCAGCACCAGCGTCGCGAGCGCCGCGCGCTTCGCCGTCCATCGGGGATGTGTCGTGCCAATCATGGGCTCTCCTGGGTGTCTCGGGTGTGGGGACAGCGAGGAGAGGATAGGCGTGGGTTCGGGAAAGTGTGTCACCCGGGAACGGCGCGACCTTCCGGGGGAGGCGCGTTAGCGCCCCGTGCTCCCTACTTCGACTCCGGCAACGTCCAGTCGAAGAAGAACCGGTGCGCGCCACCCGGAGCGCTGTCCAGCCAGCCCGTGATTCGCTCGCTGCGCGCGAGCAGCGGCCCCAGCTCGGAGCTCACCGCGAACATCGCCGCGAGGTTCTCGTCCGAGAGCACGTCCGCCAGCGACACCTGGGACAGTCCGCGCGCGAGCAGCTTGGGGTCCAGTGAGAAGTCCGCCGCCCGCTCCAGCTTCGCCGTCGTCTCCGGCAGCGCCGCCATCGTCGCCTGCGTCACCGCGTCGTCGTTGCCCACCACCAGGTGCTTGCCCTTCTGCCGCACCTGCACCGTGCCGCCCTTCACCGTCAGCGCCCAGCCATCCTCCAGCGCCTTCGCCCCCGGCAACTTCCCCAGCGGCGCCAGCGCATTCTTCATCGCCGCCGCGTCCTTCACCTCCGCCGCCAGCGCCTGCTTCACCGCGAAGAAGCGCGCCTCCGGCGCACGCAGCGAGCCGCGCACCTGCACGTTGCTCATGCTCACCAACATGTTGCCCGTCAGCTGCTTCGCCACCGCGTCCGTCGTCGCCTGCACCTGCTCCCTCGGACACGACGCGCACAGCGCCTGGATGTTCGCCCTGAGCGAGCCCACCGCCTGCGAAACCCCCGCCGGCGCCACCGCCACGCGCGAGAACAACAGCCCCTCCGGCTTCATCGCCGCATATGGGCTCGCCGCCTTCGCCTGGAACGGCGGCAACGGCAGCTTCGTCGTCGTGCCGTCCACCTTCAGCCCCGTCGCGTTGCCGTCCAATCCCAGCACCGCTCCACCCGTGGCCAGGAACGCCACCCCCGCCACCTTCCCCAGCCGCGCATCCGCCGCGGGCGCCTTGCCCACCAGCTTCACCGACTCCTTCAGGAGCGCCGCCCCGCCCTCATCCGTCGCCCCGTACGCGCAGACGTCCGAGCCCTTGAGCGCATAGCCCATGGCCCCACCCGCAGAGCGCGTCGTGCTCACCGTCGTCACGCCCTTCGACGTCGCCGACTTCGCCTCCTCACCCCCGGCCTGCGTCATCGCCTCGGCCGCCTTGGCCTGGAACACCTTCGCGTCCGACACCCGCATGCACGACACGCGGCCATCCGTGCGCAGCGACACCGTCGCCGGCCCCGCCGGGTCCAGCCCCACCGCCGTCAACGTCTCCGGCTTCGTCGGGTCGATGGTCAGGAACGGGTGCAGCTCCGCGCGCCACGCCGCGGGCCTGAGCAGCGCCGCGTGCGTCCCCGCGCGCTCCAGGAAGGCCGTGAGCCCCGCCAGCGCGTCCAGCTTGGGCACGTGGACCACCGTCTGGGCCTGGGCTGCGGAACGGGGCGCGGGAGCAGCCGCCAGCGTGGCGGCGAGGACGAGCGAGGAGAGCATGCCCTCCGTGAGAGCAGCGCACCTCCACCCCTGTCAAGGCACTCGCACCCCCCGTGCCCTTGGAACCCGCTGGGGCCTCACCCGAACGGCCAGTGGTTGACGATGGCGCCGGTAAAACCCCGGTGGAACAGCGAGGCGGAGCCAGTCCGCCCGACTGCCCACCGGTCCCCCTCCCCATCCCGTGCCGCCTCGCCCAGGCCGCCGCGGGCACGTGGGCCCGGGGCCCCGGGCCCCAGGCGTCCGCCCGTACGGCCCGGCATGTCGAGTCAGCCGGGATGCACTGCGACTTCCAGAAAACTCAGAGTCGGCCCTGGTTGGCCCACTCGATCATCCGCTCCGCCAGATCCTCGGTGTTGCGCCGCAGGTGCGCCAGCTGGAGCACCTGGTCATCCGCGTCCGCGAGCGTCATGCGCCGCGTCAACAGCTCCGCGAAGCGCACCACCTGCGCGATGCTGATGCAGTCGGCGTCCTCCGACGCCCCGGCGAACCGCGCCACCTCCGCGTCCACCTCCAGCTGCTCATCCAGCAGCGCCTTCACCAGCGCCGAGCGGGACACCGGCGTCTCGAACTCCTCCGGATTGCGCAGCTGACGACGCCACGGCTGGGACTCCCACCGCACACGCGCGGGGTCCCTTAGGACTCGGTTCCGCGAGGGCTGAATGCTCATCAAGGCCTGCATGCCGACCTTCATCGGCGACCCGAAACTGAGTTCCATCAGTGCCCCCTCTCCACCACGGGGTCTGTCCACGAGCGTGACCGACTTCATTCGTTCCAGCCGTTGCCTTCCCGTCCTACCCACGCGACCACCCCTTCATTACGCGCGAGCGGCCAAATCTTGATTGGAGCCACGGCGCCAAAGGGTTGCGTGCATGCGCCAGGAGTGCGTTGACACACGGCGGTGGGCCCGGGACAGTCGCGCGCGCCATGCCGACCTATCCGTCCTCACCCCGAGAGGCCTTCCACCTGCTGCGCGCGTTGTCGGAGGACCTGGCCCACCCCGAGCGGCGCGCCCAGGCGCGGGTGGAGCTGCGCGAACTGGCGGACCTGTCGCGCGACCAGCCCGAGTCGGCCCCGCTGCGGCTGGTGACCGTCACCGTGGCGGTGGGCGCCTCGCAGGAGCGGCTGGAGCTGTTCCTCTTGCCCTCCATCTTCGCGCCCGAGTCCTGGGCCTACACCTTCCTGGAGGGGCTGCTCAGCGTCCCGTTGGACGAGTACGCCGGCAAGCGGCTGGTGGAGGTGGGCGCGGGCTCGGGCTGGATCTGCATCGCGCTGGCGAAGTTCACCCGGCTGGCGCACGTGCACGGCGCGGACCTCAACCCGCACTCGCCCGTCGTCGCGCGCTGCAACGCGTGGCTCAACGGCGACGAGACGCTGGTGTCGCGGCTGTCCTTCGCGGAGAGCGACCTGTTGCGCGGCGTCCCGGCGCAGCCCGCGTGGGACTTCGTGGTGGGCTGCATCCCCCAGGTGCTGCGCACGGAGGAGCTGCCCGGGGAGCTGTCCCAGGCCGACGAGCAGGCGCTGTATGACTTGTCGAACTACTGCACGTTGCAGAACGTGTACGAGGACCACTTCGGCCTGGGGCTCATCGCGCGGCTGCTCGACGAGGCGCCCGAGCGGCTGGCGCTGACGGGCAGGCTGCTGCTCAACCTGGCGGGCCGCCCGGGCCGTCCCATCATCGAGCGCATGTTCACCCGGCGCGGCTTCTCCACGCGGGTGCGCGTGGCGCGGCGGGTGCGGCAGGCGGCGGACACGGACATCCGTCCGCTGGTCGCGCTGGAGCAGCGCACCGGGCGCGAGTTCGAGTTCTTCATGGAGGCGCACAGCCCCGAGCCCCTGCGCGCCGCCACCGCGCTGGGCTGGCTACAGTCGGGCCATGCCGTATGGCACGAGGTGGCCGTGTGGGAGGCGCACCTGTCGCGTCCGCGCGAGACGCTGGCCCTGCGCCAGTCGCTTCGAGGACTGGGCATCCCCGCGCTGCAGGAGGAGCTGGATCTGGGCGCCGCCTCGCCCGAGCAGCTGGGCTTCGTCGCGGCGCTGTCGGAGCGGCTCGCGAAGGGGCCGCTGCTGCCGTACGCGCACGAGGCGGGAGACGCGTCGTTCCGGCGTCAGCTGGTGCGCTACCTGGAGCGCTACTTCGGCCTGAGGCTGTCGGCGGAGGAGCTGTTCGTCGCGCCCGAGCGTGAGCAGGCGGTGTACTCGCTCCTGCTCGCCACGTGCGACGCGGGCGACGAGGTGCTGGTGTCGCGCAACCTCCACCCGCTCTACGCGCGAGCGCTGGAGAAGGCGGGCGTGCGCGCCACCGTGACGCACACGACGCTGGAGGAGATTCGCCGGCTGCTGTCCGCCTTCGACGTGAAGATGGTGCTGCTCACGGTGGAGAAGGGCGAGCGCACCAACCTGTCCGTGCTGCGCGACATCATCGCGGAGGCGTCGCGGCGGGGCATCTGGGTGGTGCTGGACGAGAGCGCCTTCTTCAACATCACTGGCCAGGTGGAGCCGCTCACCCTCTTCGAGTTCCTGGCGCGCGAGCCGTATGCCCCCAACCTGGTCGTGCTCTACGGCCTGGTGAAGAACGCGGTGTGGCCGGACCTGGAGCTGACGCTGCTGCTGCCCGTGCCGGAGCCGCTGCGCGCGGACCTGGAGGTGGCGGCCGAGGTGACGTACTCGCGCATCAGCACGCTGGCGCAGTGGTTCTACGAGCGCACCTTCGCGGACCTCTTGTCCTTCCGCATCTCCTTCGCGGAGCCGGAGCCGCCCGGGCCCCGCCGGCACCCGGTGGTGCCGCTGCCGCGCTCCTCGCGCATCCAGACGCTCTCGGCCTTCCCCGCCTTCGCGCCCAAGGTGTTCCGCGAGGACGACGCGGAGCTGGTGCGCCTGGACTACGGCGAGAACGAGGGGCCGCTGCCCGAGCCGCTCGTGGAGGGGCTCATCGCCGCCGCGGCCGCGCCTCGCGAGTCCGGCGCGCAGACGGGCCTCTCGGAGGCCGTGGCCGCCTTCCTGCTGGAGACGCGCGCCGTGCGCTACACGCCCGAGGAGCTGGTGCTCGCGCCGGGGGTCTGGCCGCTCATCCACCACCTGGGCGTCGCCCTCAAGAAGCGCCTGGGCCGCGCGCCCCGCGTCTTCCTGACGACGCCCTGCTACGGCGTGCTGCCGCCGACGTTCCTCTCCGCCGGCTGCCAGGTGGACCAGGGCACGCTGTCGGAGCTGCTCTCGCGACGGGGACAGGGCGGCTTCGTCCCGGACGCCGTCGTCATCTCGCAGCCCTCCAACCCCACGGGCGTCTACGTGGCGCGCGAGGAGCTGGTGGCGCTCGCCAACTACGTGGTGGAGCAGCGCTGCCTCCTGGTGTCCGACGAAATCTTCGGGCTGGTGAACCTCACCAGCCCCACGGCGGAGACGGTGCACAGCCCGGTGACGCTGGAGGGCGCGGTGCCGGGCGTGGGCGCGCGCACGGTGGTGCTCGGCGGCCTGTCCAAGGAGTTCGCCGCGGGCGGGCTGCGCGTCGGCTGGCTCGCCACGAGGGACCGCGCGCTGGCCTCGGCGATGCGCGAGGCGGGCCCGGGCGTGCTGCACCTGGTCACCGCACGCGCGGCGGCCTACCTGTACGCGGCCTACGCGCGCAGCCCGGACGGCCAGCTGCTCTACCCGGCGCGACACCGCTCCCTGCGCGCCTTCCTCACGAAGATGCGCCGCGAGCTGGCGGAGAAGCGCGACCTGCTCGCGGCGGTGCTGCCGAGCGAGGCGCGCGCGGAGGTGGGTGACGCGGGCGGGCTGTTCCTCGCGCCCCGCGTGACGTCCTGGTTGGGGCGCACGGTGGACGGCGAGCGGCTCACGCCCGAGAACCTGCCGCGCGTCGTCTACGAGCACACGCACGTGGTGCTCAACGGCGGCCCCTGGTGCTCGGACCCGGAGCGGGTGCGCGCCGTCTTCTCCATCCCCCGCGACAAGCTGGAGAAGGCCTGCGAGCGATTGAAGGCCTTCGGCGCGAAGCTCCCGTCCTCCTCCTGACACCCCGCCGCCAACGAGGCGGGACTGTCCTCGACTCGACGCCGGGGCCGTTCATGTGGGGACACAGACCCTGTCCCCACGGTGGATGGGGTGCTCCAGGTAATTCCAGCATGATTGGTAATCCCCGGTAGGCCGACGGCCCGCCCCGGGGTTCTTCCGTCTCCTGTCGTGGGGGGTGTCATGCCCAATCTGCTCGACCTGCCTCGGCAGGCGTTGATGGACCTGCGTTCTCGGCTGAGCCACCTGCCGTTGGTGTCGCAGCTGCCGTTGCGCAACGTGGTGCCGGACAGTCTGGCGTTGTCGAGCCCGGCGCCGCAGGACTCGGCGCTGTCGGACCCGGCGCGGGTGCTGGCGTGGCAGAAGGCGTGTGCGCGGTACGTGAAGCCGGGGCAGGTGGTGATGGACGTGTGCGCGGGGGCGGGCTTGCGCACCTTCGCGGCGGCGACGCGTCATCCGCGGCGGCTGTATGCGGTGGACCCCTCGCGGCTGCTGGACACCACGCAGTGGGTGGCGCGGCGCAACGGGCTCGAGCACATCGACTTCGTGCGCGCGCAGCCGTGGGGCTTCCAGCCGCCGGAGAAGGTGGACGTGCTGTTGCACGAGCTGCTCGGGGAGGCGCTCTTCGACGCGGGGCTGGTGCCGAGGATGCTGGACCTGCGCTCGCGGCTGCTCAGGCCCGGCGGGCGCATCCTCCCCAACCGCTTCGAGGTCTTCGTGGAGCCGGTGCAGCTGCGCGACGAGGCGTGCCTGCCCTTCATCTGGAGCCAGCGAATCCCGGGCGTGGACTACAGCTGCCTGCAGACGCTGCGCGAGGCGATGAACCCGTCCTACTTCACGCGCGTGGTGCGCTCGTACGAGGTGGACCACCTGCTGTGCGAGCCGGAGCCCGCGTTCGCCTTTGATTTGGAGACGATGGCGGCGGACGGCCTGCCCCAGCGCGTGCGCTACGAGCGGCCGGTGATGGAGGCGGGGCGCGTGGATGGCTTCTGCCTGTTCTACAAGGTGGCCTTCGACGCGGAGCTGTCCTTCACGGTGTCGCCGCTGCGAGGACAGAATCCGGCGGGCATGACGTTCTTGCGCGTGGACCCGCGCGACTTCGCTCGCAACGAGCTGTTGTCCTTCGAGCTGGAGCTGGCCGACCCGGGGGATGTGGGCACCTGGCGCTGGCACTTCCGCTGAGGGAGCGGGCGGCAGTGCTCGCGGGTGGACACCCGGGGGGACTGGAGGGCTTCGCCTCCGTCGGACCGTGCCTAGGTTTCACCCCGGCATGGGTTCCATTCGTGGGTGGGTGGTGGTGGGGGGCCTGCTGAGCGCCTTCACGGCGCTGGGGCAGGAAGGGGGCGAGCGTCCACGCACGGTGGCGGGCGTCTGCGGCAGCGCCAACTGGGTGTGCGTGGCCGAGTGCATCGAGCCCGAGTGCGTGGACCGCTGTCTGCGCGAGGGCTGCGAGCAGTCGCTGGACCGGCTCAAGGCCTGCACCCTGAAGGCGGGCTGCGCCGAGGACGACACGCAGTGTTCGGCGAAGGCGTGCGGCAACACGTGTCAGAAGGCCTTCGAGCCCGCGCCGCCCAGTCCGGAGAAGGAGCAGAAGTCTCCGTGTGACGGGCAGGCGGCCTCGGCCAGGCCCGTGCCCCAGAAGCTGGTGGGCGCCTGGCGGCTGGCGGCCGCGAGCCTGCCGTTGCAGCAGGACGGAGGCTTCACGCGAATCGAACCCCAGCCGCGCGCGGACTATGCGCGCACGCTGCGAATCACGCCCGAGGGGTGCTTCGTGCTGCGCACCGCGTTGAAGGACGCGACGTTGGGGCAGGGCAACCAGCTCGTCGTGCGCGCCTGGGGGACGATGGAGGTGCTGGATGACCACCACGTGAAGCTGCTCGCGAAGGATGGCCAGGCGGTGGGCCCGGTATGTGGTGACAAGCGCGTCATCCCCCTGGCCCGCTCCAAGGTGAAGTTCAAGGGCGGCTCGTTCCGGTGGGACTTCGAGGAGGAGACGCTCACGTTGACGGTCGACGACGCGACCAAGCAGACCTTCCAGTTCGAGCGCGAGGAGGAGTAGCGGCCCCCTCGTCAAGACAGCGCGCCACGGGAGGCCGTCCTGCGCCATCATGGTGTGTCCCGTCGGGTGGGACGCACGGAGGCACGCGTGGCCGGGATGAACCAGGAGCGGATGGCGAGTGTGGACGCGCTGTGGTTCCACATGGAGGAGCCCGCCAACCTGATGATGATCACAGCCGTGCTCGGCTTCGAGGGCCGGCTGGACTTCGAGCGGCTGCGCGAGCTGGTGCGCACGCGCCTGGTGGAGTGCTACCCGCGCTTCCGCCAGAAGGTGGTGATGGGACGGTTGGGGCAGCCGCAGTGGGAGGAGGCCCAGGACTTCTCGCTGGACGCGCACCTGCGGCGACTCCAGGTGCCGGCCCCCGGAGACCGCGCCGCGCTGGAGTCCCTGGTGAGCGAGTGGATGAGCACGCCGCTGGAGCGCTCGCGTCCGCTGTGGCAGTTCCACGTGCTGGAGGGTGGAGACGGGGGCGATGTGCTGCTCGCGCGGCTGCATCACTGTCTGTCGGATGGCATCGCGCTGGCGCGGGTGCTGCTGACGCTCACGGATGGGGACGGTGCGCGGGAGGAGGCGCCGGAGTCCTCGCGGACAGCGCCTCGTGAGGGAGGGCTCGCGAAGTGGATGCGCGGGGCGCGGGCGGTGGCGGGCACGGCTCGGACGGTGCTGCGCAAGGGCGCGGAGATTGCCGCGGAGCCCATCCTCGCCGGAGACCTGGTGCGGCAGGGGGCGCTGGGGGCCGCGGCGCTCGGCAAGCTGATGGTGGTGACGCCGGACCCGCGCACGCCGCTCAGGGGGCCCCTGGGGACTCGCAAGCGCGCGGCGTGGTCCTCGCCCATCCCCCTGGAGCGGGTGAAGGCCGTGGGCAAGGCCCTGGGCGGCACGGTGAACGACGTGCTGCTCGCGGCGCTGACGGGCGCGCTGCGGCGCTACCTGGAGGCGCGCAACGTCCCTCCCGAGGACCTGCACGCCGTGGTGCCGGTGAACCTGCGGCCGCTGGATGAGCCGGTGCCTCGGGCGTTGGGCAACCGGTTCGGCGTGGTGCTGCTGCGGCTGCCGGTGCACCTGGCCGAGCCTCGACGGCGGCTCCACGAGCTGTCGCGGCGCATGGACCTGGTGAAGAAGTCCCCCGAGGCGGTGGTGACCTTCGGCGCGCTGGAGCTGCTGGGCTACACGCCCGCGCCGCTGGAGCGGGTGGTGGTGGATGTCTTCGCCACGAAGGCCTCGCTGGTGGCCACCAACGTGCCGGGGCCCCGGCAGCCGGTGTCGCTCGCGGGCGTGAAGCTGCGCGCGCTCACGTTCTGGGTGCCCCAGGCGGGACACCTGGGGCTGGGGGTGAGCCTGTTCAGCTACGCGGGGCAGGTGACGGTGGGCGTGGCCGCGGATGAGCTGCGCGTGCCGGACCCGCACGCGCTCATCGACCACTTCCACGCGGAGCTGGAGGCGCTGAGCGACGGGGTGACGCAGGTCGCGTAGCTACAGCAGGGCGTGCTCCTCCAGCTTGTTGTAGAGCGTCCGGCGGCTGATGCCGAGCAGCCGGGCCGCCAGCGTGCGGTTGTCGCCCGCGCGCGCGAGTGCGTCCACCAGGGCCTGCTTCTCGGTGCCCTTGCGTTGGGACTCGAGCGTGCGGCCGCTGTCGGCGGCGGGGCTCGCGAGCGCGGTGACGCCCTGAGGCGGCGTGAGCACGGGCGTGGTGAGCCCCGGCTGCCGGGCCAGCTCGCGCGAGACGTCGTCGCCCGTGAGCGTCTGTCCGTCCGAGAGGACCACCAGTCGCTCCAGGAAGTTCTGGAGCTGGCGCACGTTGCCCGGCCAGGGCTGGGCGCGCAGCACCGCGAGCCCGTCCGGGGTGAGCGTGAAGGGCGGCTTGCCGTTGGTGCGCGCGTGGATGTCCAGGAAGTGACGCGCGAGCGGCTCGATGTCCTCGGGGCGCTCGCGCAGTGACGGCAGCCACAGGGGCACCACGTTGAGGCGGTAGAAGAGGTCCTCGCGGAATCTCCCCGCCTTCACCAGCTCCTCGAGCGGCTGGTGCGTGGCGGCGACGAAGCGGACGTCCACCTTCACCGTCTGCGTTCCGCCCAGCCGCTCCAGCTCCCGCTCCTGAATCACTCGCAGGAGCTTCACCTGCACGGCGAGGGAGATGTCGCCAATCTCGTCCAGGAACAGCGTGCCGCCGTGCGCCAGCTCCACGCGACCGGGCTTGCGGGTGGCCGCGCCGGTGAAGGCGCCCTTCTCGTAGCCGAACAGCTCGCTCTCCAGCAGCGTGTCCGGCAGCGCGGCGCAGTGCAGCTTCACGAAGGGCCCTGCGTGCCGGGGGCTGCCGTCGTGCACGGCCTTGGCGGCCAGCTCCTTGCCCGTGCCGGACTCGCCGCGCAGCAGCACCGTGGCCATGCCCGTGGCCGCCTTCGCGAGCAGGGCCTGGGCCTCCAGCATCCGCTGGCTGCTCCCGACGAAGGCGCTCGGGGTGCGGAGCGGTTCGTTCGTCGCCTCGCCTTGCGCGCGCAGGAGCGCCTTGCGGATGGTGAAGAGGATCTCCTCGCGGTCGAAGGGCTTGAGCACGAAGTCCGCGGCGCCCGCCTTCATCGCCTCCACCGCCAGCGGCACGGTGCCGTGCGCGGTGATGAGGATGACGGGGACGTCCGGCCAGAGCCGGCCCATCTCGGCCAACAGCTGCATGCCGTCCATGCCGGGCATGCGCACGTCGCTCACCACCACGTCCACCGGCCAGCGCTCGAGCAGCGAGAGCGCCTCCGTCCCGTTGCGCGCCGTGTGCGTGGCCAGGCCCGCCTGACCCAGGAGCGCACCCAGCACCTTCGCCACCGCCGGGTCGTCATCGACCAGCAGCACGGTTCCCTTCAACGACTCACTCACGCGGCTTCTCCTTCGGCCCCACCGTCCCCGCGCCGGGCATCCACCGGCAGGCGCAGACGCACCACCGTACCGCGCCCCTCCCGGCTTGTCAGACCCACGGTGCCTCCGTGCGCCTCCACCACGCGTCGGACGAAGGCCAGCCCCATCCCGCTGCCCGAGGCCTTGGTGGTGAAGAAGTCGTCGAAGGCGCGCTCGCGGGTGCGCACGTCCATGCCCTCACCCGTGTCCTCCACCTCCACCGCCACGTCCTCGTCGTCCCTCAGCGTGCGCACGGTGAGTGTGCCGCCCTTCGGCATGGCCTCCGTGGCGTTGCGCACCAGGTTCTCCACGGCGTTGGTGAGCAGGTCCTCGTCCGCGGCGCAGGCGGGCAGGTCCGGGGTGAGCTCGCGGACGATGGTGATGGGGCTCGTGCTCGCGAAGGACTGGAGGGAGAGGACGCCCTCCACGAGCCGGCCCAGGTCCACGGGGCGGGGGAGGGGCTCCACGCGCGCGAGGCGCTGGTAGGTGTCCACGACGCGTCCCAGGCGCTCCACCTGTTCGAGCATCAGGTCGAGGAACTCGCCGTGCGTGTCCCACGACTGGCCTCGGGCGTGCTCTTCCTTGAGGTACTGGGCGGCGCCCTTGAGCGCGGCGATGGGGTTCTTCAGGTCGTGCGCCATCTGCGCGGAGAAGCGGCCCAGGGTGGCCAGGCGCTCCATGCGCTCGCCCCGGGTGACGAAGGCGGTGACGCCCCGGCGCGTGGCGGCGACGAGCGAGAAGGTGATGGCGGTGGTGCACAGGACGAGCGCGCCCACCTGCGCGGCGAAGAGGCGGAAGACGGTGAGGTAGGCGAGGACGCCCACGCCCGCGAGCACCACCGCGTGCAGCGCCATGCGCGGGGCGCCCTCGCTCTCGTCGCGTCCGAAGAGTCCGAAGCGCAGCGAGGCGGTGGCCATCAAGGGCATGCACAGGAGCGTGCCCAGGTTGCCCAGGCGTGGCACCTGTCTGAGGCCGAGCTCCACCGCGAGCTCGGTGAGGAGCAGGGCGACGAGGAAGGTGAGCCCCAGGGCCATCAAGCTCGCGCGGGCGCGCTCGTCCGGGCGACGCGCGTCGCGCAGGTGCAGCGCCAGCAGCGTGAAGGTCCCGATGACCGGGGGGACCACGAGGACGGTGACGAAGATGCCGAAGCGCAGGGTGAGGATTGTCGCGGCGAGCGAGGGCACGCCCAGCGCCACGTGCATCAGCAGGGCGAGGGCTCCGAAGACGGCATAGGTGCCGTACATGGCCCAGGCCGAGCGGCGGCGGCGGCCCACGAAGGCGAGGGTGAAGTGCAGGGTGCACGGCACCGTCATCAGCGCGGCGGCGAAGCCCACCAGTCGCCAGCCCGTCTCTCCCGCGCCGGCATACGCGTAGCCGGTGAAGTTCCACGCGGACAGCGCGATGGAGAGCAGGGAGAGCGGCAGCGCGAGCGGGCTGCGTCCCACCCGGGCCAATGCCAGCCCCGCGAGCGCGAGCTGCCCGGCGCACGCGATGAGGCTGATCCACATCCCACCGGTCATGGGGTCCTGTCCCGTGCTGGCGTCACCGGCGCAGCATAGCGGGATGGCGCGGCGTCCGGAGCCGAGGCGGTGTTCGCCTCGACTCACCGACGCTCAGAGCATGCCCAGCCGGCGCGCATTGGCCGGGTCCACGGCGGCGCTCTCCCACCGACGAGCGGCCACTTCGCGCTCGTTCTCCGGCGCGTCCGCGTAGTAGCCGAGCGTGTCGTTGAGCGCGCGGCTCAGCTCCTCGATGGCGGCGAGCCGCACGTCGAGCTCGCGGTGTCGCAGTGCCGCGATGAGCCAGTCCGCGCGGCGACGGCTGCGGTTCTCCGCCCACCACGCCGCCCACTGCTTCGGGCTGAGGCCCAGCGGCATGCGCGTCACCTCGCGCAGTGCTTCCGCCGCGGCCTGCGCGCACATCTCGTCCTCGCTGCGCGTGAGCTGGATGAGGCCCTCGACGGCCTCGCGGTCATGCAGCGTTCCCAACGCCCGGGCCGCCAGCGCGCGACGCATCGTGTCCCGGCTGTTGAGCTCCTGGCGCAGCTCACGCATCGCCGAGTCCAACCTCGGCAACTGCTTCAGCGCGGCCGCCGCCACCCGCGCGGCGCTGGAGATGTCCGGCTCCAGGTCGAACAGGCCGCGCAGCACCCCGTCCACCAGCTCCACGTAGGGCAGGTTGCCCGCCGTGAGCAGCGCGAAGTAGCGCGTGTCCGCGTCATGCGAATCCAGGAGCGGCGCCAGCGCCTGCGCGGCCGGGCGTCCCAGTCGCGACAGCGCCGCCGGAATCGGGCCGAGCTCGTCCGCCTCGGGCAGCTCCACCACGGGCAGCCGGCTCCACGCGGTGGGGCCGGGGAAGTGCTGGGCGAGCACGCGGGCACTCGCCTCGGGCGAGCGCGCCAGCTCCACCATCGCGTTCGAGCGCTGCGCGGCGTCCGGGCCCGTGAGCCGACGCAGCAGCGGCGCGAAGTCCGGCGGCGGGCGCTCCTCCTGCGACTGCGCGCGAGGCGGCAGCGCGGCGGCGCGTCCCACCGTGCCCGCGGCGCCTCGACCGAAGAACGGGCTCCACCCCAGCCCCGCCACCACCGCGGGCGCGGGAGCGGGCGTGGCGGCCACCGGCACGTCCACGTCGATGGTGATGTCCTCCTCGACGGAGCGAGGCTCGGACACGCGCTGCTTGCGGAAGAGGATGAGCTCCTGGAAGGCCGAGGCCAGGTCCTGGCAGAACAGGATGTAGTCCGACAGCCGGCGCTGGCTCATCGGCTTCTGTCCGCAGTCTCCGTAGAGGATGGCCACCAGCCGGCCCTTCACCTCCACCGGGTACAGGAACACCGTGCGAGGCGTCTGCCGACCGAACAGCTCCAGGTAGTGCCGGGTGAGCGCGTCCGGAGGCAGCGGCCCCGCGTAGCTTCCCCGCGTCACCGCCACCGTGCGGAAGACGCTGCTCGCGTCGAGCGGCACGGACACCTGGGTGAGCCCTTCGCTCGCCATGCCCTCGCCGCGCGCTTCCCATCCAATCGCCGCGCCTCGCAACACCGCGAAGGCGGCCACGTAATCGAACGTCCGCCGGCCGAAGCGCAGCGCCACGTCCATCAACTTGTCGCGGTCCTTGGTGGACTCGCGCAGCGCGGCGCGTGCCGCCGCCAGCGTCCAGTCAGGGACCTCCTGATTGGCGGACGCGGTGGGCGGCGGCCGGACCTCGGGCTCGGGCGGCCTGGCCTTGGGCTGCGCGGCCGGCTTGTTCGGATTGGGGAAGACGATGAACGCGGGCTCGCTCGAGCGCGGAGGCTGCGCGGGCGGCACCTCGGGCCGAGGACCTCCGGCCAACAGCGGCGAGCCGAAGCGCATCGTGGAGAGCGGCACGGAGTCCGCCCCCGACGTGGGCGCGGCGGGACCCGGTGGCCACAGCTGCGGCGCGCCACCGGACTGCGCGGGCGGCCACAACGGGGGCGCGGCGCCAGGCGTCGTCGCGGAAGAAGGCGCTCCGCTGGCCGGAGCCGTGGAGGCACGCGCCCCCGTCACGGGCTGGGAGGAAGGCTGCGTGGCAGGCGCCGTGGAGGGACGTGCGCCAGAAGAAGCACCACCCTGCGTCGTCGCCGGAGGCTGCGCGGCGGGGCCTGTCACGAGTCGGCCCGTGGACGTGGCCGACGGAACGCCGCTCACCGTCGTCACCGGAGGCTGCGCGCCGGGACCTGTCGCGGGGCGGCCCGCTGAAGTCGTCGAGGAGGCGCCGCTCGCCGCGAGCTGCGCCGGTGGCTGTCCCGCGAACCCTGTCGTTGAGCCGCCGCCCGCCGCGGGCTGCGTGCCGGGCGAAGCACCACTCGCCGCGGGAGGCTGTCCCGCGAAGCCTGTCGGTGAAGCGCCGCTCGCGGAGGACTGCGTTCCGGGCACTCCGGCCGAGGCTCCGCTCGTCGGGGAAAACGGCGGAGGCTGTCCCCCGGAGGTACCCGTCGTGGACCGGGCAGGAGACTGCGCGCCCGTCGGCGAAGTCCCTCCGGCGCGCGCCCCAGTCGGAGCACCGCTCGCGGACGGCACACCGCCCCGTTGAACCGTCGTGGGCGTCGCTTCCACGGGAGGCCGAGGGGGCGTCGCCGTGAGCACCGGCGGCTGGGCCGGGCGAGACGTATCGGGCCTGGACGGCGGCGTCGAGGGACGCTCGGCCGCGGGCATGTTCAGCCGCAGCGGGGCTCGCACGAAGGCGGGTGGCGGCACCGGGTCGGGAGGCGGCGGCGGAGGCGGACGCTGGGGCGCGGGCGCCTCGCGGGGCGCGGCGCGAATCTCCGCGGCCACCGGCTCACCGGCGACGGAGCGGGCCAGCCGCTCCACCATGTCCACCGTGAGCGACTCGTCCGCCGGCGGAGGAGGCGGCGGCGTGACGGGGAGCTGCTTGTCCGGGTCCAACGCGGACACCAGCTGCGTGAAGCGCGGCGCCAGCGGCTGGCGGTAGATGGTGGAGATCCACTCGCGGATCCGCACCTCGGTGGCCACCCACAGCTCGAGCGGCTTGCCGAGCAGGAACCCGACCTCGTCCAGCTCCTTCTTCGGCACCGGATACGCGCACGCGACGTGCAGCGTCTGCCCATCCAGCGACAGCGGCACCACGCACAGCCGCTCCGCGATTTTCGGCGGGATGAAGGACGCGACCTCGAGGTTCGGCTCGAAGTCGACCAGGTTCACGGGCCGGAAGCCCGCGACGTCACCGAGCAGCGAGAGGACATCCGCCTCGTTCGCGAGCCCCTGCTCCAAGAGCAGCGTGTCCAGATGTCCGCCCTGGGCCTGCTGGAGTCGCAACAACTCTCCCGCCTTCTCCTGGGAAAGGAGCGTGCGGGAGACGAGGAGCTGGGCAAGGCGGGCGGGCATGTAGGCGCGGCATCTTACGGCCGCGGCCGCAAGGCACAATGAAGCGGTGGTTCAGCTCGGTTGAACGACGAAGGTGGACGTCAGCTTGTCATGGAGCGTCTGTCCACGGCGATCAAAGAGCGCCATCCAGAATCCGCCCAGGAACAGGACGAAGGAGAGGCTGGCGAGCATCGCGCGGACGATGGCCCTTCCCGGCGCCGGCGCCAGGCCGTGGGTGTCCACCAGCCTGAGGCCCAGCAGCAGTCGGCCCAACGTGCGTCCGTTCCAGAGGAAGGCCGCCACCGCGCAGTACACGAGCGCCAACACCAGCACCAGGAAAAACCCGGGCAGCAGCACCGTGTGCAGCGCCCGCAGCCACGCGACGAACCCGTCCAGGCCGGACAGGCCCGCCTCGGGCGCCTTCATCCCCGTCACCGACGAGGCCAGGGTGATGTACAGCGCCGCCACGCCACCGATGGCCGCCGCGTCGATGCTGAAGGACAGCAGCCGGCGCCACAGCGACGCGGGGCGCGCGTGGACCTCGGTGACCCCCGGCTGCACCGCGGCGGTGCGCACGGACTTCGGCTTCTCCGCCCGAGGCGCGGCGCTGGCCATCACGGGCAGACCCGAGGACACCGGGGCCGGCGCGGACTCCATCGCTGGAAGGCTGGACGCGGAAGGCGCCGGCGTCTCCGGGGCCGTCATCACCGGCAGGCCCGAGGACACCGGGGCCAAGGGCTCCGGAGCGGACCAGGGCAGGCCCGACGGCATGGGCGAGCCGGGCTCCGTGTCCGCCAGGCTCGCGGCGGGCGCCGGCGTCTCCACGCGGGGCAGGCCGGGGGCGGGTGCCACCAGGGGCTGCACGCGCGGCGGCACCGGCGGGGTGCCGTAGGCGGGCGTCATGGCGGACATGGGCGTCTGCGCCGTGGCGGGCACGGGCGGCACGTCCACGGGGAAGCCGCCCCCCTGGGCCCAGGACGGCTGGGCGGCCGGCGGGGGCGTCGCGGCGCGAGGCGCGGGCCG
Source organism: Myxococcus sp. MISCRS1 (assembly GCF_026626605.1). NCBI lineage: Bacteria > Pseudomonadati > Myxococcota > Myxococcia > Myxococcales > Myxococcaceae > Myxococcus > Myxococcus sp. MISCRS1. Next base: position 3,710,375 of record NZ_JAPNKB010000001.1, on the reverse strand, counting down.
GTGCGAGGGCGTCATGCCCGGCGGGGTGGGGCGGGCGACCCCGGGCGGGTTCTGGGGCGCGGCGGCGCGGGGCGCGGCGGGCGGAGGAAGCGGGCCCGCGAGCGGCGCCACGGACGGCGGGGCCGGGGGAGCGGGGCTGCGCTCGGCGAAGGCGGGGCCGTCGTCACGCACGCCGGAGCGGCGGTCGATCTGCAGGTCCCGGTCGAGGAAGCTCGGCAGACCCGGCAGGGTGGTCTGGGCGGCGGCCTTGGCGCAGGCGGGGCACTCTCCGACGGGCGGCAACAGGGCTCCGCACTTCATGCACTTGGACAACGGACTCTCCTCCGGGATGAGACGCGTCGCCATGAAAAGACGTCCGCACCGAAGGAGCAAGAAAAGTGGCGAGCCCCCGAGGTCCCTCGGTCGAGGAACCGTCAGGGGCTCGTCAACGACAGGCGTCCACCTGTCCCCTGGGGGACAGCCGGTGTGGAGCGCCTCACGCTAGGCGTGGACACGGCGCCGCCCCACCGCTCCGACGATGAGCAGCACGACGATGGCACCCACGACCGACATGATGAGACCCGAGGGTCGCAGGTCGAAGAGCCGTCCGTCCCGCGTGAAGAGGGACCCGACCAATCCGCCCAGCAGCGAGCCGACCATGCCCAGCAGCGTCGTCGCCAACAGGCCCATGCTCTGCTTGCCGGGAAGGATGGCGCGAGCGATGAGGCCCGCGATGAGGCCGATGATGATGAATGCGATGATCCCCATGAACCCTTCTCCTGTCTGTGGGGACCCGGAAGGTCCCAGATGGCCCAAACGTAGGAATGACCCAGAGAAGGTGGGAACCCGTATGGAACGGGCGCTCGACCGGCCCCCCGCTAACCAAGCTCCCCATCGAGGTGCATCATCACCGCCAGGGCGGCGAGCGCGGCCGTCTCCGTACGGAGGATACGCGCACCCAACGTGACGGGTCGGGCGCCCTGGGCCTTCAGCGCCTCCACCTCCTCACGGGCGAGTCCCCCCTCCGGCCCCACGACCAGCGCGATGGGCGTGCCCGCGCCCGCGGCCCGGAACGCCTCGCCCAGCGGCACCGCGGACTCCTCTTCGTCCAACACCAATACCACCGTCCCCCGCGCGAGCGCGCGGACGGCATCACCCAACGCGCTCGGCACCTCGACCCGTGGAACGTCGTCGCGACGACACTGGCGCGCGGCCTCCTCGACGATCTTCGTCCACCGCTGGGTGCGCTCCTGCGCGCGCTTGGGCTCGAGCTTCACCACGCTGCGCAGCGTGTCCACCGGGAGGAAGGCGGCCGCGCCCAGCTCCGTGCCCTTCTGCAGCACCCACTCCAGCTTGTCGCCCTTGGGCAGGCCCTGCACCACGCTCACCGCGCGGCGGGGCGGCGCCTGTCGCGACGCCCCCAGGCTCACGCGCACCTCCTCGGCGTCCACGCCGGTGACCTTCGCCTCGAACGCGCGGCCCTTGCCGTCGAAGACCTCCAGCGCGTCACCTTCGCCCAGGCGCAGGACGTGGACGACGTAGTGGCGGCGCTCGCCGGTGAGCACGAGCGTGTCGGGGGCGGGCTCGGCGATGGGGACGAAGAGGCGGACCACGTGGGCTTCTCCAGCGGCGACGGGGTGGGGGCGTGTCGGGGCGGGGACTTCAACAGCAAGCGCCGGCCCAATGCCAGGGCTCGCTGGCCTTCGCGACTTCAGGCACCATGGGCATGTCGGTGCCCCGTGGCAGGTTCCCCTGGACCTGCTCGCGCACGGGGCGTGGTGGACGCGCGGACGTGACGATGACGGGCCAGGCGGAGGTCCTGGCTCCGCCCCGGGAAGGGAAGGAAGGGGAGCTCGCCATCATGGGCCGGGACGACGAGGGCTTCTCGCCGGGACAGGACTCCGCCGTGGCCCGCTTCGCGCTGAGCCGCGCCAACGAGGAGCTGGTGCTGGCGGAGAGCTCGCTGCGAGGCGAGCGGCGCGTGGCGTGGGTGCGGCTGGCGCTGATGGCGCTCCTGGCGGTGAGCCAGGGCGGCATCGCCCACGTCACCGGCGAGTCCCTGCCGCCGCATGACCTCCAGCGTGTGCTGGCCATCGTCCTGTACGGGCTGTTCTCCGTGCTCGCGCTGGTGGTGCTGCTGCGCCAGCGGCCGCACTTGAGGCACGCGCGGTGGTTGCCGGTGCCCACCACGGTGGCGGACACCAGCTTCTTCGCCTTCATGGGGTGGCACGCCTGGGCGCGCACGGGCCAGTTCGACGCGGGCATGCTGGGCGCGAGCATGGGCATGGTGCTGGTGTTCTCCGTGGCGCGCTTCTCGTGGCTGCACGTGCTGTTGTCCACGGCGCTGTCGTCCATGGGGTATGCCTTCGTCGCAGGCGTGTCCGGGCACGGCACCTGGTCCAGCACCAGCTTCGTCGTCTTCTGCTACGTGACGCTGGGGCTGCTCATCGCGATGACGAACGCGGAGGTGGGCAGCATGTTCCTGCGGCTGCGGCGCCGCGACGGCCTGTCGCGCTTCCTGCCCAAGCCGGTGGTGGAGCGGGTGATGGCGTCGGGGGACACGTCGCTGCGGCCGGTGCAGCGCGAGGTGACCATCCTCTTCAGCGACATCCGCGACTTCACCATGCTGAGCGAGACGCTGCAGCCGCGCGAGGTGCTGGAGCTGCTCGACGAGTACTTCGGGCGGATGACGCACATCGTGATGGCGCACGGGGGCATCGTGAACAAGTTCCTCGGGGACGGGATGCTCGCGTGCTGGGGCGTGCCGGACTCGAGCGAGGACCACGCGGAGCAGGCGATGCGCGCGGCCCTGGCCATGCGCGAGAAGCTGGCCGAGCTCAACGTGCTGCGCCTGCGCCGGGGCCTGCCTCCGTTGCGCATCGGCATCGGGCTTCACACGGGCGTGGTGGCCGCGGGCATGCTCGGGGGCGCCGAGCAGCACGAGTACACCGTCATCGGCGACGCGGTGAACCTGGCCTCGCGAGTCGAGGGGCTCACCAAGGTGCACGGCGTGGACATCCTGGTGAGCGAGAGCACGTGGACGCGCGGCGGCGGCGACTTCGTCGGCCTGCGCCTGGGCGAGGCCCACGTGAAGGGACGCCGGGAAGCGGTGGTGGTCCACGCGCTCCAGGGCCACGCGCTCGACGCGGACGTCGAGTCGCCTGCTCCCGTGCGCATCGCCAGCGGCACCTGAGGGAGGAAGGCCCCCAGGCGCTCGGGCGTCACACCGTCAGCGGCGCGGGGCGGGACCCACCGGACATGACACGCGCGTGCAGGTCGCGCTTGAGCCCCATGCCGAACAGCAACAGCGTGATGAGGTACACGGGCTCGATGAAGAACAGCTGCGGCCCACCCAGGGACAGGCCGTGGGTCTTCTTCTCGAGGACGACGTGCGCGCCCACCACGAGCGCGAAGCGCACCACCATCACGGACACGGCGACGATGGCCACGGTGGTGCCGGGAAGGTGGCCCACCGCGAGCGCGGCGCTCAGCGTGGGGACGAGCGGCAGGCTCATCAGCAGGCCCGCCGTCCACTCCAGGCTGATGGCGTACAGCGCCACCAGGGCCACCAGCACGTGGGCGGCGGACAGCGAGAAGCCTCCCACCGAGAAGCGCACGAGGCCCAGCGGGACGAGCAGGGCGAAGATGAACATGTAAGCGCCCACGAAGTGCACGGCGCGGCTGGGGCCGTTCTCGTGCAGGGGCATCCAGGTGCGCAGCTTGTCGGCGAAGCTCATGGGAGTCCGGAGGATATTTCAGGCGCGCGCCGGTGTGGCGCCCTGGGGCTGGGGCTTGATGACGTAGTCGCCGAAGAGCACGGCGACGAAGAACAGCGGGCCCACCAGCGCGTGCACCAGGTTGGTGAGGAAGGACGGGGACTTCTTCTCCCACACGGCGTGGCCCGCCAGCTGGATGAGCCAGCCGAACGCGGCGATGGCCACCACGCTCCAGGTGGGCATCAGCCGGCCCAGGGGGAAGCAGGCGGCCATGAAGGCCACCACGACGAGCCCCAGCTTCACGTCCGCGCGCAGGTACCAGACCGCGGCGAGCGCCCAGGCCACCATGCCCAGCGTCAGCACGCCGCCCGGCAGCGCGGGCACCGTCGCCAGCCTCACCCAGTCCAGCATCGCGATGATGTGCAGGACGATGACCGGAATGGCGACCTTGTGCGTCAGCCGGTTGGTGGGGTGCTGGTGCGACGAGTAGTACTCGTCGAAGAGCGCGGCGATGGGGGCCTTGAGCATGGCGTCCTCCGGACGGTGGAGCAGGGACCTCCCAAACTAGGAGAGTCCCCCGGCGCGTGTCCCTGGCGGCTCACGCCAATCTCCTGGCACGGGACGCCACGGGTCGGCTGGCCCGCACGCCCGGTGTCTCAGCCCCGCTCCGCGCCCTCGCGCCAGACGCGCGGCGTCATCCCCGTCCACCGCTTGAAGGCGCGGTCGAAGGTGCTCAGCTCGGAGTAGCCCAGGAGGAAGGCGACCTGGCTGACGCCCAGGTTCGCGTCGCGCAGGTACTGGCAGGCCAGCTCACGGCGCACCGTGTCGACCTCGTCCTGGAAGGACGTGCCGTGCTCGGTGAGGCGGCGCTGCAGGGTGCGCAGGCTCAGGTGGAGTCCCTTGGCCACGTCGGCGGCCTGGGGCGCGCCCTCGCGCAGGGACGCGCGGATGGTGTCGCGCACGGCCTGGACGAAGCCGGGCGCATCCGGTGCGGGCGAGGGCACGGCGGCGCTCGCGGCGCGCTCCAGCACGGAGAGCAGGGCGGCGTCCGCGCCGAGCACGCGCAAATCCAACGTGGCCGCGTCCAGCGTGAGCGCGTTGCGGCCGCGGTTGAACGTGGGCGCGACGCCGAAGTGGTCCACCAGCGGCGCGATGTCCGGAGGGGCGGGGTGCGCGAAGGCGATGGCGCGCGGCGACCACGGGCGCTCGGTGAGCTGCCGGCCGACGTGGGTGAAGAGCGCGAGCCCGTACTCGCTGGCGTGGCGTCCGTATGCGAGCGGGGCGCCCTCGATGCCGTAGGAGAAGGTGCCGCCGCCGTCCGCGTCGTCGGTGAAGGACGCGCTCCAGGCGGGCTCCAGGAGGGCCATGTAGCGCGCCATCGCGCGGAAGGTGTCGCGCAGCGTGGGCGAGGCCCGGGCGATGTACTCGACGAGGCCGTAGTTGCCGCGAGGCACGCGCTGGGCGACGTGCAGGCCAAGGAAGGCGTCCTGGGAGAGCCGCTCGGCGGCGTCGAGGAAGGCGTGCAGGGTGGTCAGCGGGAGGCTGACCTCGGGGAGCGAGCCCGCGTCGAGCGGCAGGCCGAAGCGCTCCACCAGGGGCGAGGGGTCCAGGCCCGTGGCGCGCAGGTACGCGAGCAGCGGACCCACGAGCTGCGAGCGGACCTCCGTGGGAGGTCTCGGGAGGGACTGGGAGGCAGGGGGCTCCACGCGCCGGGGACGCTAGCCTGTCCGGCGCGTCGGGCCCAAGAGGCGTTCAGCCGGGGCTCACATGGGGCCGATGAAGTCCTTCTTGCCGATGGGCACGCCCAGGTGGCGGAGGATTCCGTAGGCGGTGGTGATGTGGAAGTAGAAGTTGGGCAGGCCGAAGGTGAGCAGGTACTCGTCGCCCTTGAAGTCGCGCTTGAGGGTGCCGGTGGTGAGCGTGACGGTGCGGTTCTCGCTGCCCGCGAAGCTCTTGGCGGGGACGGACTTGAGATACGTGATGGTCTTGGCGATGCGCTGGCGCAGCTCATCGAAGGTGCTCTCGGTGTCGGGCATGCGCGGGGCGGGTTCTCCGCTGAGCCGCTCGGCGGTGGCCTTCGAGGTGTCGCTGGCTCGCTGGACCTGCTGCACCAGGTTGAACATGTCCGACGCGAGGCGCGCCTCGAGCACCTGCTTCGGGTCGAGGCCGTTCTCCTGGGCGTACTTCTCGCCCTGCGTGACGAGGGTGGAGAGCACCTCGAGGGCGCGGATGAAGACGGGGATGGTGGCCTCGTACATCGACAGGGACATGGAGTGCTCCACAAGAAGGGGTGCGCGGGGCGAGTGTTAATCCGCCGGTGTCCGCCGTGCTGGAGGAATTCGGCTGACGCGAGGTGTCGAGGTCCGCGTGGGGTGAAGTAGCCTCGGGGGGAATGGACAACCTCGCGCACTCGCTCGTCGGGGCCTGGATGGCGGAGGCGGGGCTCAAGCGCTACACACCGCTTGCCACCGCGACGCTCGTCATCGGCGCCAACCTCCCGGATGTGGACGCGGTGGTGACGTTCGCGGGCTCGGATGCCTCGCTGTACTGGCGACGCGGGTGGACGCACGGCGTGTTGATGCTGGCCCTCTGGCCGTTCGTGCTCACGGGGTTGATGCTGGCGTGGGACCGCTTCGTGCGCAGGCGTCGCCATCCGGAGCTGGAGCCTGCGCGCGCGGGGCCGCTGTTGTTGTTGTCGACGCTGTCGGTGTTGAGTCATCCCGCGTTGGACTGGCTCAACACGTATGGCGTGCGGTTGTTGATGCCGTTCGACGGGGCGTGGTTCTACGGGGATACGCTGTTCATCGTCGACCCGTGGGTGTGGTTGCTCGCGGGGGCGGCGGTCATCATGGCGGATGCGCGCACGCGCAAGTCCGCGGCGGGGTGGATGGTATTGGGCATCGCGAGCACGGCGCTCGTGACGGTGCCCGACTTCGTGCCGTGGCCCGCGAAGGTGCTGTGGGTGGTGGGCGTGGCGGCGATTGTGTGGCTGCGATTGAAGGGGACGCAGGTGGTGTCCACGCAGCGCGTGGCGACGGTGTGTGGGGTGGGGTTGGTGTTGTACCTGGGGGCCATCTTGTTGGGCTCGCAGGTGGCGGCGCCTCGCGCGAAGGCGTGGCTGGAGGGGCAGGGGCAGTCGGTGGAGCGCGTCATCGCGGGGCCGGTGCCGGCGAACCCCTTCGTGCGAGACCTCATCGCGGTGGGGAAGGACCGCTACCACTTCGTGACGGCGGACTTCTTGAAGGGCGGAGACGAGCACCTGCGCATCAACGGCCCGACGCTGCCGCGCGAGCCGAATCCGGGCCCGGTCATCCAGGCCGCGCTCGCGGCGCCGCACTTGCGCGGACTGTCGAACTGGCTGCGACTGCCCACGTATCAGGTTCGCGAGACGGCGCAGGGCTGGCGCGTCACCATCGATGACGTGCGCTACTCGCGGATGCAGAGTGGCGGGCTCGGCTCCGCGGTGGTCGAGCTGGACAAGGAGCTGAAGCCCGTTCGCGCTCCGCCGAGCAACGGGACGCATTGACGCGAGGCCCGAAGCAGGCGGTGAAGGCGCAGGACACGTGTCCTGGCTCAGCACCGCGTCCCCTCGTCGTGCAGTAGGGCACGAGGGGGGCCTTCGCGCGCGAGGTGGAGTGGCGTCGCGAAGGGCCACTCCTGGGTTCGGAATCGAGGAGTGCTCCAGGCATCCGAAGGCTCGTGAGGGGTTGGCCTCGTTCGAGCCCTCGGAGCGTTGAGGCTCATCAGCGCTTCAAGTCGATGCGCACCCACTCACCCTGGGTGGCGCCGGGGAGCACGGTGAAGCCGAGGTTGCGGTAGGCGGCCTCGACGTCGGCGCGCTGGTGGGAGAGTACACCCGCGAGGACCAGCCGGTCCTTGGCCTTGGGCGCGATGAGCGGCGCCAGCTCGATGAGCGTGTTGGCGAGGATGTTGGCCAGCACCAGGTCGAAGGTGCCCTCGACGGCGGTCAGCTCCTTGCCGGACACGTCGATGTCCGGGGTGCCGTTGTCGGTGAGGTTCTCCTGGGCGAGCTCCACGGAGGTGGGGTCGTTGTCGGTGGCGACCACGCGGCCCGCGCCCAGCTTCTTCGCGGCGATGGCGAGCACGCCGGTGCCGGTGCCGACGTCCAGGACGCTCGCGCCGGGGTGGTCGGTCATGTACGCGTCCACGGCGGCGAGGCACAGGGACGTCGTGGGGTGGTCACCGGTGCCGAAGGCCATCTTGGGCTCGATGACCAGGCGCACCGCGTCCGCGGGGGCGTTGGCCACGTCCCAGGGCGGGCCCACCCAGAGGCGGCCGACGTGGACGGACTTGATGAGGGACTTCCACTCGTTGCTCCAGTCCTGCTGGGGCTGCTCGTCCAGGCCGAGGCGGGCGTCGGGGAAGGACTCGGCGACGCTGTCGCGCGCGGACTCGGCGGTGGGGCGGTCCTCGAAGTAGCCGATGACGATGGACTCGCCCGCGTTGGGGGGCTTCACGCCGGGCATGGTGGGGGTTTCGCGGTCTCGTACCTCGAGGCCGAGCGCACCGGACTCGTGGAGGAGGTCCTGTACGGCCTCGGACGCTTCCTCGGGCAACTCCACGGTGAGTGACAGATAGGTCTGGGACATGCGGGCCCTTTTACCGCGCCGTGCGTAGCGTGGGAGCGCCGTGAGATACCTGTTCATCTTGTGGCCCCTGGCCTGGCTGTGTGCCTGCTCCGGCCCGGAAGCACCCGACGCGGCGGTCTGTCGGGATGTGGTGACCCGCCTCTGCCAGACGTCGGCCTGCCCTGGAGTCGCCGAGCAGCTCGACCTGGACACCTCCTGTGAGACGACCCTGCTGGAGCGGACGGGGTGTGGCTCGGAGGACTTCGCCTTCGTGACGCCCGCGCGGGAGCGGGTGCTGGACTGCCGGGAGCCGCTCATCCGGGTGGGGACGACGACGGAGCGGGCGCCGAGCTGCGAGGACACGACGCGCTTCCTGGTGGAGTGCCCGGACGTGGCGGCGTACTTCCGGGGGGAGCAGCCATGAAGCGGTGGGTGGCGTCGGTGTTGATGTTGGCGGTGGGGTGCACGCCGCTGGACGTGGAGCGGCGCACCGAGCGGGGCCCTGTGCTGCGGACGTATGTCCAGGAGTCGCAGCTCGGGGAGCGGATGCCCTTCGCGAGCGCCGAGGTGGACTGGCCAAGACTCTCACTGCGGTTCTCCACGGCGGACGTCTGTCGGACGGAGCAGCACGTCGAGTACACGGAGAACCTCATCAGCACGCACTCGTCACCGGGCGCGGCGGGGGCGGTGAGCTCGGGTGGGGTGCTCACGGGCATCGGTGGCTTCCTGGTGCTCGGGAGGACGTTGTTCTCGAACACGCCGGACCGGGATGGCATCGACCGGGACGGGCACTACGGGCCTTCGAGTCGCAAGGTGGCGACGACGTGGGGCGTGGTGTTGTTGTCGGTGGGCGTGCCGGCGCTGGTCGCGGGGCTCATCCAGCTCCACAGGGGAGGGGAGACGACGGAGACGCGCAAGGCGGATGAGATGGTGGCGCTGCGCGAGGTGCCCTGTCATCCCGAGCCGGCGGACGGGGTGGTGGAGCTGACCGGAGGCAAGGGCGAGCCGCCCGCGCCACGTCCCACGGAGAACGGTGTGCTGGTGCTCGATGTGGAGCAGGTGCGGGCGTTGGGCTTCAAGGGGCTGAAGCTGGACGGGGCGCCGGTGTTGTTGGAGGAGGACGACCGCGCGCGGATGGAGTTGTTCCGCACGTGTGCTGTCTTGCTGTCGGCGCCGGTGGATGTGGAGGCGCTCGCGGTGGAGGCGAAGCGGCAGCCGGAGAAGCTGCGCAGGAAGCGCGACCTTGTCCGGGCGTGCAACACGTTGCCTGGGGCTCCCACGGGGCCACTGCTCGATGCGCTCGACTCGGCGCTGTCGATGGGACTCCGGGAGGTGCCGGAAGCGGAGCCACCGCCGCCGTCACCCGTGCTCCCTGGCACTGAACTCTGATTGATTGCGGAGGAGTCTCTTGTCCTCACCAGCCCACTCACTCTGATATCCCGGAGCCCAGTCTTCGGGGAACGAGTCCGGAGAGGGAGGGCGTGGATGAAAGCGCTCGGGATTGTCGGGCTGTTGCTTGCGCTGGCCGTGACGGGATGCAGGACGACGCGTCTGGTTCGCCTGGAGACAGGGGTCGAGCCTCCACTGGCACACGCTCCCATCGCCCAGGACGATGCTGCGCCGGTGGAGTTGGACGAAGAGGAGTTCGAGGCCGCAGTGGTGGTACTCGCTCGAGACGTGCGACCTTTCGCGAGTCCCATGCGAGAGGCACGCGAACTCTTCGGTGTTCCCGAGCGGAGTGGGGTGTTCTTCTTCGACAACCAGGGACCACGGCTCATCCCCCGGAAGGAGCAAGATTCACCCGATGGACCGAGCCTGCTGGAGTCCTACGCGGACGATGCGCTGACGCGCGCCTACGGCCATTGGTGTGAGCGGAAGAACCAACCGGGTGATTGCCTCCGCCTGCTGACGGAGGGCCCATTGCTGGCCAGCGACGGCAAGTACTCGTTGGCCATGGCCATCGCAATGGAGTCAGTTTGGGAGGAGACGGCGGAAGCGCTGGAGGACATGGCGGACCCACAGGCATTGATGGCGACGGTGAGTGCCTCCGTCAGCATGTACATGCTCCTCTGGGTATTGCCCGAGCCCATGAGTAAGGGCCTTGCTGCGCTGCTGACGGCCTCGGCCATCGCCTACCTGGGCGTCGACACGGTCTGGCGCATCCTGGATGGATGGGTCTCGCTGGTGCGGACCGTGGACCGGGCCACGACCTTCGAGCAACTCCGTGACGCGGGAGAGGTCTACGGTGAAGTCCTTGGAGAGAACGCGGCGCGCATCTTCGTCATGCTGACCACCGCTGCTCTGGGGAATACAGCGGGACTGTTGGCTCGCTCCTCAAGGCTGCCCGGCTCCTCGCAGGCCGCGCTCTTCGTCGAGTCTCAGGCGGGTTACCGCTACGGGGCGATCGGAGGCGTCCAGTCGGTGGCGATGGCAGCAGATGGCTTCACCATCGCGCTGGCTCCCAACGCCGTCGCCATGGCGTCACGTGAGATGGGCGGCAGGGACCCCGAGAACCATCACATCGCCACCGACAAGAACAGCAAATCTCCGGTCCGGGGTGGCCCTTGGACGCCACGGTTCCGACGAATCTTCGCGAAGGCGGGGATGGAGCTGAAGGACGCCGAGAACGTGGTCGAGGTTCAAGGCCATCGAGGTCCCCATCCGCAGCGCTATCATGAGCGCGTCTATGCACGGCTGGAAGAAGCGACGAAGGGATGCCGGACGGTGATGGAGTGTCGTGAGGTCCTGGTCACGGAACTCAGACGGCTCGCGAGGGAGGTCTCCACTCCTGGCTCGGGCTTGAACAAGTTGCTGACGCGAAGCGAGTGAGACCGAGGCTGCGCGATGGTGAAGCGGTACTTCCAATTGACCGACGATGTCTCCGTGCCGGGCCGATGGGACCTGGGGCATCCCCGCGAGTCTGGAGGACGTGAGCTGGAGGACCCCTGGATGTTCAGGGAGGGCCATCCGGTAGCGGTGAGCGGACGGCTCTCTGTTCCCATCGAAGTGCCGGGTAAGGCGCTCGACTTCTCCCTGGCGGGCTTCAGCACCCCGGTAGTCCATGTCACCGTGGCCAACCTCTTCCAGGAACTTGCCCCTGACGATGTGCAACTCGTCCCCGTGGATATCGAGGGACGCCCCGACGCGTACTTCATCCTCGTGGCGACGAAGCTCATCCGCTGCATCGACGATGGGGCGACGGAAGAGGTGCTCTACTGGACCGAGGAGGACCGTCGACCCGAGAAGCTGGGCCAGTACCGCGATGTCTATGGCATGCGCATCGACCCCGCGAAGGTGGGGGATGCGAAGGTGTTCCGCACCTGGGGCTGGTCCATCGCTCTCATCGTCTCCGAGGACCTCCAGCGTGCCCTAACGAAGAAGAAGGCCACCGGCGTGAAGCTCACACCCGTTTGACTCGCGCCAGCACCCCTGCTCGCATCGTCCCCTTCCACCGGGGGCGCACGCATGTCCGAGCAGTACGACAGCATCGGGACCAAGTACGAGCAGTTCAAGAACACCGCCGCTCTGCCCATCCCAGAGCGACACACCTTCCTGCGACTGGTCGGCGACCTGCGCGGGAAGCGTGTGTTGGACCTCGCCTGTGGCACGGGCCACTACTCACGGCTCCTCAACGAACTCGGCGCCGACGGCGTGGAGGGCGTGGACATCTCCCTGGAGATGGTCCAGCTCGCGCGCGACAAGGAACAAACCCAACCCCGCGGACTGCGCTACCACGTGCTCGACGCCCGAGCCCTCCCACGACTCGGCGACTTCGACCTGGTCACGGCCGTCTACCTGCTGAACTACGCGGGCGCCCGTCAGGAGCTGCTCGACATGTGCCGCGGCGCCTACGCCAACCTCAAGCCCGGTGGGCGCTTCATCGCGATGACCATCGACCCGACCTTCGACGTGGCCCGCTCGAGCTGGGCGCCCTACGGCGTCGAGGTCCTCAGCGAGCAACTCGAGGACGGGCGCCACTTCTGCAAGGCCCTCTTCCTCACCGAGCCCCCAGCGCCCTTCGAGTACTTCCGCTGGTCCACCCAGGTCTACGAAGCCACCCTCGCCGAGGCGGGCTTCCGCGACATCACCTGGCACCCCTTCGAGATTCCCGACGAGGCCCTCCAGAAGCACGGCGAGGCCTTCTGGCGCGTCTACCGTGAGAACCCACTCCTCACCGCCCTGAGCGGCCAGAAGTAGCCCCGTCGTGAGAAGGCGAGCGCCACGACCCCGGCGCTCGCCCACCCGACATCACGGCCCGACGACGGCAAGCACGCTCTTGTCGAAGTCGATGACCTTGCGCGCCACGTCCCGGACCTGCTCCGACGTCACCGCGGCGATGTGCTCCGCGTAGTGCAGGAAGTTGTCCAGGTTCAGCCCGTACAGGGTGTCCATGGCCATCATCCCCGCGCGCGCGCCGTTGCGCTGGAGCGCGATTTCATGCGTGCCGATGAGGTTCTGCTTCGCCCGCTCCAGCTCCGCCTCGGGAATCCGCTCGTCACGCACGCGCCGAAGCTCCGCGCGGATGCCCTCCAGCGCCGCGTCCACCTTCTCCGGACTCGTCCCCATGTACGCCGCGAAGTAGCCCGGCTCGATGCCCTCCACGCCGAAGCTGCTCACGCTGTACGCCATCGACCGCTTGTCGCGCAGCTCCACGAACAGCCGCCCGCCCTGGCCGGACAACACCCCCGACAGCGCCTCCAGCGCGTGCCGCTCCGGGTCGTTGATGCGCATGCCCCGGAAGCCCATCACCAGGTGCGACTGCGCCTTGGCCAGCACGCGCTTCTCCTCGCGCGCACCCTCCAGCGGCCCCTCCTCCAGGATGCGCGGCGCCGGCGCGGCCTTGCCCCGCGACTTGCCGAAGTACTCGTTCGCCAGCGCGAGCACCTCGTCCACCTTCACGTCGCCCACCACCGTCAGCACCAGCTGCGACGGGTCCATGTACTTCTCGTGGTACGCGCGGAGCGCCTCGGGCCCCAGCGCCTCCACCGACTCCTTCTCACCCAGCGTCGGCATCCGGTACGGGTGCGTCCGGAACAGCGTCCGGTTGAACAGGTCGAACGCCAGGCCCGACGGCTTGTCCTCCCGCGTGAGGATGTCCTGGAGCATCAGCGAGCGCTCCCGCGCGACCTCCACCTCGGGGAACGAGGGGTGCAACACGCTGTCGGAGAACAGCCGGAACGCCGCCTCGAAGTGCCGCGAGAGGAACTCCCCGCGCAGGTTCACCGAGTTGCGTCCGCTCAAGCCCCCCATGCTGCCCGCGTAGATGTCCGCGAGCTGCGAAATCTCCTCCGCGTCCCGCGTCGGCGTGCCCCGCGTGAGGCTGCGCGCCAAGAGCGTCGTCAGTCCGTTGTCCGCCGGCGTCTCGTAGCGCAACCCGCCCATGAACGCCGCGCGCACCGCGAACAGCGGCACCGCCGGCTCCACGCGCACCACCACCTTCGCCCCCGAAGGCAGCGTCTCCTGGATGATGTCGCTGGGACCCTTCGCCTTCGCGCCCAGCTTGAGCGAGGGCTCGCCCGCCGACACCTTGCTCGCCCTGCGCTCGGGCGGCGCGGCCACGGGGCCCTTCTCCACGCGGTCCAGCACCGCGTTCACCTGCGCCTCCGTGAACTCCGTCCCGTGCGGCAACAGCGCCGTGACGATGGCCTTGTCCAGCCGCAGGTACTTCTCCGCCGCCTTCTGGATGTGCTCGGGCGTCAGCGAGCGCACGGCCTCGTAGTAGCGCGCCTCCGCCTCCAGGCTGCCCATGCCGGACTGGAAGTAGCCCATCTTCCGCGCCACGCCCTGCACCGTCTCGCGCTGGTAGACGGCCTCCGCCTCCAGCAGCGCCTTCGCCGTGGACAGCTCGTCCGCCGTCACCGGCGTCACGCGCATGGTGGCCAGCGTCTTCGCCGCCTCCTCCAGCGCGCGCTCGCAGTGGCCGGGCTGCAGCGTCATCGACACCGAGAACAGCCCCGGGTCCTGCGGCGTGTACGCGAAGGCGTGGATGTCGTTGACCAGGTTGTGGCGGCGCTTCACCTCGCGCGACAGCCGGGACGCCTCTCCCTGACCCACCATCATCGCCAGCACGTCCAGCGCGGGCGTGTCCGGGTGCGCGGCCTCCGGAATCGGGAACGTCAGGTGCAGCCACGCCTCCTTCACCTCGTCCGGACGCAGCAGCACGCGGCGGCCCGTGAGCGCGGGCTCCTCGGGGCGCTTCACCTCCCCCTCGAACGGCCGGCCCCAGTCCCCGCCGAAGATCTCGTCCACCCACCCGCGCAGCTCCGCCTCGCTCAGGTCCCCCGAGACGGACAGCACCATGTTCTTCGGCGTGTAGTACCGGTGGTAGAACTCCAGCACCTTCTCGCGGCTGAAGCTGCGCACGCTCTCGGCGGTCCCCAGCACCGGCAGCCGGTACGGGTGGCGCTGGAAGGCCGTGGAGAACAAGTCGCGCGAGGCGCGCCGGGACGGGGTGTCCTGGCTGCGCTTGATCTCCTCGCAGACGACCTCGATTTCGCGCGAGAGCTCCTCGGCGTCGAAGGCGGAGCGGCGCACCGCGTCCCCGAGGATGTCCAGGCCCGTCCGGGCGAACTGGCTGGCGATGACGATGTGGTAGACCGTCTGGTCGTAGGACGTCCAGGCGTTGATCTCCCCGCCGTGGGCCTCCACGTCCCGCGCGATTTCGCCGGGGCCGCGCCGCTCCGTGCCCTTGAAGAGCATGTGCTCGTGCAGGTGGGCCAGGCCCGCCTGGTCCGGGCGCTCGTCGGCGCTGCCGACCTTCACCCAGACCTGGAAGGCCGCGACCTTGGCGGCGTGCTGTTCCTCGAAGACGACAGTGAGCCCGTTGGGCAGCGCGTAGCGGATGGCCATATGGAAGGGTCCGAAGCTGGCACTCGCCCCCCAGGAGGGCAAGGCGAGGTGAGATTTATCCCTCACTGGCTAACGCCCAGGCGCCCTGGCGTCGAGGGGTCCGAGGGGCCTCCCCGCGTCCGGTCGCCTGAACCGACCCTTCCCGTCACGCGTCCCTGGTAGGCCGCGCCGCCGGGCGGTAACCTGGGAACGCCCATGCCGTCACCTCCGGAAGAGGTGGATCCGCTCGCGGACCTGCGCGACAGCCTGGACCTGGAGGACACTGGCGTCCAAGCGGCCCCCCCCGCCCCCACCGCCACTGCCCTCCCCAGGCCCCAGCCCAAGCCCCCGCCTTCGGCGCCACCGCCCGCTGCTCCGCCCCCTCTGCCCCCTCGCCGTCCGGCGGCGTCCCCGGCTTTGTCGTCGGCGGGCACGGGCGCGGCCAAGGCCCCCGCCCCCATCGCCACCACCCCGGCCCCGGTTTCGCGGGCGGTGCGGGTGCCCGGGGATGATCCCTTCAAGGAGGCCGCCGAGCCCCGGATGCCCATGGGGGCTTCTCCAGAGGAGAAGCTCGAGTACTTCCGGGCCGTCGTCCGGCAGAAGACGGAGACCCTGGCCCGGGCGCGCACCCTGTACGCCGAGCGCGACGGGGAGGTGACGGGGCTCAAGCAGTCGCTCACCCAGGCGCGCAAGGAGGCCGCGGAGGCCAAGGCGCAGCTGGGGGCGGTGAAGGACTCCCCGGCGAAGCTGGCGCAGACCTCGGAGGCGCTGGCCAGCGCGGAGAAGCGCGCGGCGGACGCCGAGGCGAAGCTCGCCGCGGTGGAGGCGGAGCTGTCCGCGGTGGAGGCGGACCGCAAGGACTTGTCGCGGGCGCTCGCGGAGGTGGAGTCGGAGGTCCCCCGGCTGACGGCGGAGCTGCACGACGAGCGCGAGTCGCGGGGCGCGGTGGCCGAGGAGCTGGTGGGCGCCAAGGAGGCGCTGTCGCTGGCGCAGGACCGCGTCGCGGAGCTGGCGGCGGAGAAGTCCGAGGCGCAGGGCGCGCTGGAGGCCGTCCAGGAGCAGTACCAGCAGGTGCTCTCCGACGTGGAGCGGCTGGGCGGCGAGCTGGAGACGGCCACGGCCGAGCGCGACTCGCTGGGCCTGCGCGTGGGCCAGCTGGAGGCCGCGCTCGCCGAGGCGCAGGGCGCGCTCTCCGCGGTGGAGAGCGAGAGCGACTGGTCCAAGAGCTCGCTGGAGGAGGCGCAGACCCGCTCGCGCACGCTGGAGGAGGAGCGCGACCAGGCGCGCCGCCAGCTCGCGGTGGTGGAGGAGGGGCTGCGCACGCTGCAGGCGCAGACCTCCGAGCTGGAGAAGGCGCTGGCCCTGAAGGACGCCGAAATCGTGGGCCTGCGCGCGGCGCTCACCGCGCGCACCACGGAGGCCTCCGAGCTGCCCGTGCTGCGGCAGGCGCTGGAGCAACGCGCCGCCGAGGTGGCCCGACTCACGGCGCGGCTGGAGACCGAGGCCGCGCGCGCGAACGAGCGCGCCCAGGCCCTGGAAGAGGGGCTCGCGCAGGCCGGCGAGCGGGCGCAGGTGGCGGAGGGCGAGGCCGCGGCGCTGAAGGAGGCGCTGGAGGCGCTGGAGGTCGAGCAGGTCTCGCTGCGTGACCGCATGGAGGCGGACGCGGCGGCGCTGGGCGAGGCGGCGCAGCAGGCCGAGGCGAAGGTGGGCGAGGTGTCCGCGGCACTGGAGGCCGCGCACGCCGAGCGCGACGAGCTCAAGAAGCAGCTCGCCGCCGCGGAGATGAAGACCGCCACCACGGACGCCGAGCGCGTGGGACTGGCCGCGCGGGTGACGATGCTGGAGACGGCCTCCGCGCAGCGCGAGGCGGAGCTCGTCCGGGTGCAGGGCGCGCTCGCGCAGGCGAAGGAGGAGGTGTCGCTGGAGCGCGTGCGCCGCGAGGCCGCGGAGGCGGAGCGCTCCGACGCGCAGGTGCACGCGGCGGAAGTGGAAGCCCGCGCGGACGCTCTGGCGGAAGGGCAGGGCGGCGCCGAGGCTCAGCTGGCGGAGCTGCGCGAGGAGCTGGAGGCCGCGCGCGCCGAGGCGGACAAGGCCGAGCGGCTCCAGCAGCGGCTGAAGATGCTGGAGGGCGCGCTGGAGACGGCGAAGGCCGACGCGGCCCGAGCGAGCCAGGCGGCGCAGACCGCGCAGGCCGGCAAGCAGAAGGAGGAGGCCGCGGCCCAGGCGGCGGAGACCCGGCTCAAGGACGTCGAGGTGGCTCGGCTGGAGCTGGCCTCGAAGCTCCAGGACGCGGAGGCGACGCGCGCGGAGCTGACTTCGAAGCTCCAGGACGCCGAGGCCCGGCTCGCTCGCGCGGAGTCCTCGCAGGCGGGCAAGGCGCAGGAGTCCGCCCAGGCGCGCACCGCGTCCGAGAAGAAGCTGGAGGAGGCGAAGGCGGCGCTGTCCGCGGCGGAGGCGAAGCTGCGCGCCGAGCAGCAGGCCCGCGAGGCGCTGGAAGAGAAGCTGGCCCAGGCACCACAGCCCGTGGCGTCGAGTGCGCCCGCCGACTGGGAGGCCGAGCGGGAGGGGCTCAAGGCGGACGCGGCCAACCTCAAGCGCAAGCTGGTGGCGGCCGAGACGGCGCTCGAGGCGGCGGCCGGCTACAAGGCGAAGATCGCCAAACTGGAAGCGCAATTGAAGGGCCGGAAGTAGAGGTTTGCCCCTCATGCCGTTCGACGCGCCAGTGGACCTGCTCACGGGGATGCCGGCGGCCCGCTTCGGGCTGTACCTGCACTTCCCCTACTGCCTCGCGAAGTGCCCGTACTGCGACTTCGCCGTGGCCGTGGCGCGCCAGGTGCCCGAGGAGCGCTACGCGAACGCGGTGCTGGCGGAGCTCGACGCGCGCCTCGCCCTCTCGCCCGGGCTGCGCGACAAGCCCCTGGAGTCCATCTTCCTGGGCGGTGGAACTCCGTCACTGTGGCATCCGCGTTACGTCTCCCGCGTGCTGGACGGAATCGCCGCGAGGCTGAAGGTGTCGCCCGGCGCGGAGGTCTCGCTGGAGGGCAACCCGGAGCGCGCGGACGCGGAGCGCTTCGAGGGCTACCGGGCCGCGGGCGTGAATCGGCTGTCCCTGGGCGTCCAGTCCTTCGAGCCCCGGACGCTCAAGGCGCTGGGCCGCGCGCACGACGCCGAGCAGGTGGAGCGCGCGGTGGAGCTGGCACGGCGCGCGCGCTTCCCGGTGGTGTCCATGGACTTCATCTACGGCGTGCACGGCCAGACGGTGGCCCAGGTGGAGCAGGACGCGCGCCGCGCGGTGGCGCTCCAGCCCGAGCACCTGTCCACGTACGCGCTGACGGTGGAGCGCGAGGTGCTGGCGGTGGACACGCCCTTGTCCAAGCAGCTCAAGCGCGGCGAGCTGGAGCTGCCCTCGGACGACGACGTGGTGACGATGGCCGCCACGGTGCGCCAGGTGTACGGCGCCGCGGGCCTCACCCGCTACGAGGTCTCCAACCACGCCAGAGCGGGCTTCAGCTCCCGGCACAACGCGCTGTACTGGACGGGCGGCGAGTACCTGGCGCTGGGCGTGGGCGCCACGGGGATGCTGCTGTCCCCCGAGCCCTCGCGCTACGCGAACCTGCGCAGCCCGGAGAGGTACCTGGCCCAGGTGGAGGCGGGGCGCCTGCCCGAGGACAGCCGCGAGGCGCTGGGCGCCGAGGAGCTGTTCGCGGAGCGGCTGGCGATGGGGCTGCGGCTGGTGTCGGGCGTGGACTGGGAGGCGGTGTGTGAGCGATATGGCCAGCCGGTGGAGCCCCGACGGGCGGAGGTGGCGCGGCTGGTGGAGCACGGCTTCGCGACGCTCACGAACGGGCGACTGGCCTTGACGGAGAAGGGCGCGGACGTGCACAGCGCCGTCTGCGCGCGGCTCTTGTAGTCGAGCCGGCGCGCGCGAGGGATTTCGAGGAGCGTATGAGCAAGTGGCTATTGTGGATGTTCCTGACGCTGCTGACGGGCAGCCCGCTGTTGTCGCTGGGCCTGGTCATCGTCTTCATCTTCGTGGCGGACCGCTTCACGTGGCGGCTGTTGCCCAGCCCCGTGCGCATGATGAAGCGCTTCCAGCGCGCCGGGTACCTGGCGGGGACCATCCTCACCAACCCCCACGAGCGCCGCGCGCGCCACGAGCTGGCGGACATCCGCGTGGAGCAGAAGCGCTATGAGGAGGCCGTGGACATCCTCAAGCCCAACCTGGAGGCGGGCGACGAGGACGTGGACACCCTGTTCCTGCTCGGCGTCGCGTACCTGGGCGCGGGCGACGCGCAGCGCGGCGAGCTGCTCCTGGACGAGGCGGCGAAGCTGGACGCCGGCTACCGCCAGGGCGCCATCGACCTGGAGCGCGGCCGCTTCCGATTGAAGCGCGGCGAGGTGAAGGGCGCCATCGAGGCGCTGGAGCGCTTCTGCGCGACGCGGCTGGGCTCGGTGGAGGGCCGCTACCTGCTCGCCCGGGCCCTGGCGAAGGACGGGCGCAGCGCGGACGCGAAGCGCGCTCGGGACGCGGCGTGGAACGAGTACGTCGTCGCCCCGGGCTTCCAGCGTCGCCGCGAGCGCCGGTGGGCGTGGCTGTCCCGACCCAGCCGTCCGCTGACCTACGCGGTGCTGCTCGCGCTGGTGCTGGGCACGGGCGCGACGATGGCCCGCCAGATGGGCCTGTTCACCCAGCGCACCCACCGCTACGGCGGCGGCTACGGCGAGGGCTACCCCCCGGGCGAGGCCCCCTCGGCCGCCGGATGGGAAGAGGCCGGGCCCCCAATCGAGTAGCGCGCCGGGTAGCCCCAGACCCCAGGACCGCGAGTGGAGGCCGGTCCGCTCGCTGTTCGGACCTCCTGGTGAAGGGCCCTGGGGCCGGGGGATGTCTGGAGTGGCGGGACGGGCGTAGGCTTCAAGACGTCGTCCCTCCCCGCGTCCACAGCCGAGGCCCCGCTCCATGTTTCCCTCCCCGTCGCAGGTGCTCCGGCAGCGCGAGGGATTGCTCGCGGACACGCCCTTCCCGCTGCTGCTCCAGGCGCTGATGGCCGAGGAGCGCACGTGCACGCTGGAGCTGAAGGTGCGCCAGCGCGAGAAGCGCATCCTCTTCGAGGAAGGCTCGCCCGTGGCGTGCCAGTCCAACCTGCTCCACGAGACGCTGGGGAAGTACCTGGTGGAGAAGGGCAAGCTGTCCGAGTCCGACTACCAGAAGTCGCTGGCGGAGAGCGTCTCCTCGGGCATGCAGATGGGCGGGCTGCTGGTGCAGAAGGGGCTCATCAGCCCGTTCGACTTGTACAAGCAGCTGCAGGCGAACCTGGCGCACAAGCTGCTCGACTGCTTCCGGTGGGTGGACGCGAAGTACCGCCTCATCGCGGACGTGGAGACGCCCGACGCGAGCGTGCGGATGAACACCGCGCAGCTCATCCTCACGGGCGTGGAGGGCGTGATGCCCTTCGACGCGGTGGCCACCCACTTCACCTTCACCGACGAGCGCCGCTTCGGGCAGATGCCCGCCGTGGAGTCGGGCCCCAAGCTGTCGTCCAAGGACGCCCGGCTGCTCCAGCAGCTGCGCCAGCGCCCCACCTTCAACGAGCTGATGGAGCGCACGGGCTTCGACATGGAGACCGTCCTGCGCCGCCTGTACGCGCTGTGCCTGCTGGGCGTCGCGGGCTTCGTGGAGGACGTGGACGCCCGGGCCGTGGAGCTGTCCTCGCGCGCGGTGCCCGTGGCCGCCCCGCCTCCCGAGCCCGTGGCGCCCGAGCCCGTCGCCGCCCGGGGCCTGCCCTTCAGCGACGAGGACGTGCCCACGCGCGACGCGCTGGTGTCGGCCTTCCTCGCGCACCGCGCCAAGGACCCCTTCGCGCTGCTGGAGGTGCCCGAGGACGTGCAGCCCCTGCCGCTGCGCCGGGCCTTCCTCGCCTGGGCCGAGCGCTTCTCACCCCTGCGCTTCCAGACGCCCGAGCTCAAGGAGAAGGCCGAGTCCCTGCTCGCCGCCTACGCCCGCGCCTATGGCACCCTGTCCGACGCGGAGCAGAACCTCTTGTGGCGGAAGCGCCGCGCCGCCCACCGCGAGAAGGAGCGCACCGCCACCGGGCGCCCCTCCACCGCCGAGCAGTTCCGCATCCGCACGGATTTGCTCGACGCCAGGACGCAGTTCGACGAGGCCCGCCGCCGCCTCAACGACAAGCAGTACGCCGGCGCGTTCGAGTACTTCGAGTACGCCTGCGACATCGAGCCCAAGCCCCTGCACCACGCCTGGCGCGCCTGGGCCCGGTATCTGATGAAGCCCGAGTCCCACGGCCGGCTGGCCCTCCAGGAGCTCCAGGAGGTGGTCCGCCAGGAGCCCGGCCTGGAGGATGGCTGGGCCTTGCTGGGCGAGGTGGCCCAGGGCGAGGGCCAGTGGCCCCTGGCCGACGAGGCCCTGCGCAAGGCCTTCAAGATCAACCCCAAGAACCGCCGCTACGTGGAGCTCATCCAGGAGATGGCCCGCCGCCGCTAGCCCGGTCAATCCCCCCGAAAGCAGCCGTCCGAGCGGTGCATGGATGTCTCTTCACGTCACCCGCTTTTCCAGGCGCTGAGAGTTTTCCCGGGACCCATCGGTCATCTGGCCGAACGGCTCTTTCGCGCACGGCATTTTCCCCCAAGGAGAGGGATGCTCCCAGAGGGGGGGAAGGGGCTCGCAACAACGGGCCCTTCATTCGCGAGATCTAAAGGTCCGTGCAACCCTGTTGTCGTCCGGCGGCAGCCCCCGGTGGGGCGGCCGCTCCTGAAGCGAGGCTGGATGCGTTCCGTCCCCACAAGGGCCCAATCAGGCCAGGCCGCGGTGGAGTCCGCCATCGTCCTGCCGCTGTTCGTGTTCCTCATCCTGGGCACGTTGCAGCTGGGGCTGATGCACCAGGCGCGGCTGCTCGCGAAGTACGCCGCGTACAAGGCCGTGCGCGCCGGCTCGCTGCACAACGCCAAGGTGGAGACCATGGAGGCCGCCGCGCTCGCGGTGCTCCTGCCCATCCTCAGCACCCGGACCTCGGGCGAGGCGGGCATCGAGGTCGTCAAGCCCGTCGGCAGCGCCCAGGAGTTCGAGACCAAGTTCGAGGAGCTGAAGAACAACCAGATGCCCGGGGCGAACCTCAAGTACGCCGAGGTCACCATCTGCGGCCCCACGCAGGAGGAGGTGTCCGGCGGCGGTGAGTTCGACTTCGACGACCCGGACAACATCCACCCGGACGGCTGGCGGGAGAACCACCGCACCAAGCTGCGCATCCAGCTGACGCTCAACTACCGGCTGGTGGTGCCCTTCGCGGACTGGGTCATCTACAAGGCCGCGCGCGGCCGCGAGGTGCCCATGCTGATGCGCATGGGGAAGATGAAGGCGGAGGAGCAATCCAAGACGTCCACCCGTCGCTTCGGCGGCGCCGCCACGGGCGAGGGCCCCTACGAGAGCGCCGCCTCCCAGGGCATCTACATCATGCCCATCCGCACCACGTACACCATGCGGATGCAGTCCAACCTGTACCTGGGCGCCAACGCCCTGCCCGCGAGCAACGCATGCCTCTTCCCGTTCTCCTACTGAGCCGGCCCGCCCGCCGCCGCCAGCGCGGGCAGGCCATCGTCCTGGGCTCGTTGTCGTTCCTCGTCCTCGCGTTGATGGTGACGCTGAGCTTCAACCTGAGCCACGCGCTGCGCCGCAAGATGTCCCTGCAGCAGCACAGCGACACGCTGTCGTTCTCCATGGCGGTGCTGGAGGCGCGCGCGCTCAACTACTACGCCGTCAGCAACCGGGCCATCGCCAGCTCCTACGTGGCGATGAACAGCCTGCACGCGTACATGTCCGCCGCCAGCCTCACCGGCCAGATGATGCGCGCGTCGTCGAACAACTTCATGCAGATCGCCATGATTGAGTTCGGCCTGTGCGTCGCCTGCGAGTTCATGTGCGACCACTGCGAGCACATGGCGGAGGCGTTCAAGATTTCCGGCGACTTCCGCGACGCGGGCAAGGACTACGACGACAAGGTGGAGGCCTTCGAGTCCAACTTCCGTCAAGCCATGGAGGCCCTGGACCTGATGGTGGACAACATCCACACCGCCCAGCGCGAGGTCCACGACAAGACGCTCCAGGCGGTGAAGGACGGCAGGAGCCACGGCCTGGGGCAGCTGCGCGACTACACCGCGCCGCTCGCCACGGATTTGGTCTCCGCGGTGGGCTCCATCAACGCCAACGAGTTCAACTGCGCCGTGGACGGCATGGAGTGCCAGGGCAGCGAGAGCAACACCTCGCCCGAGGCCCGCGCGCGGGTGATGACGGAGATCGCCAACGCCACGCGCTCGGGCTGGCCCGCCAACCGCGACAGCCCCGGCGCCGGCGCGTCCGCGAACCTGCCCAAGTACCTCAACTCGCAGTTCTTCGATGAGCTGGACGAGATTCCGGACAACGAGGCGACGAAGCTCATCTCCGGCACCAAGGGCACCGCCAAGACGGTGAAGAGCAAGGGGCAGCTCACCCAGGGCGGCCAGTCCGGCGGCAACGACGGCATCATGGTGGCCGCGTCGGACGAGGGCAACATCTTCCACCGCTGGGAGCACGGCGTGGGCACCAGCAACTTCAAGTCGGAGGTCTGGAGCGACGACGGCGGCGGTGGCCACGTGAACAACGGCGCGCACTCCGGCCAGCACCGCTTCGAGGGCGTCAACACGCGCGCGCTCACCGGCTGCGCGGGCTCCGGCAACTGCTTCATGAAGTTCCGCGCCAACCCGGACCCGGACCGGGACTGGGGCCAGCCGCGCGTCTACAGCTACGTGTCCATGCCCTTCCGCGTGGGCAACACGCGCCAGGCGCCGTGGGAGCTCAACTCGTCCGCGCAGGTGCGCCTCACCCACGGACAGCAGGGCCAGGGCAGCCTCACCGTGGCGGCCACCGAGGGCATGGCCATGTCCAAGTCCCTGGTCTACTACCACCGCTTCGGCGAGGAGGGCTGGAAGGAGGCGCCCAACCTCTTCGCGCCCTACTGGCGCGCCAAGCTGCACCCCTTCACCAAGGGGGATGCGCAGCAGGTGCTGGACGCGGCGGGCAACTCGGACGCGGCGCAGATGTCCCAGGTGGACGGGGTGGCCCTGTGAAGACTTATGGACAACGCGCGAGGCGCGGCGCGGCCGCGGTGGAGACGGCGCTGTGCATGCTCGTCATCATCCCCGTGTTCATGTACGCGCTCTTCGTCGATGACCTGCTGAGGCACACGCTGGACTCGCAGGAGACGGCGCTGTCGACCATCTGGGATTACGCCGTCCAGGACTATCCGACGAAGCCCAAGAACCCTCCGCCCGAGGGCGGCGCGGAGGAGCCCTTCTATGGCTTCAACGGCGCCCAGTACTACGCGCGCCTCCA
This sequence comes from Myxococcus sp. MISCRS1, assembly GCF_026626605.1. Lineage (NCBI taxonomy): Bacteria > Pseudomonadati > Myxococcota > Myxococcia > Myxococcales > Myxococcaceae > Myxococcus > Myxococcus sp. MISCRS1. The sequence continues at coordinate 3,685,887 of NZ_JAPNKB010000001.1, read as the reverse complement.
GTACTGCGACCACGAGTCGGGCCTGGACAGCTTCGGCCCCGGCAAGGGCCCCGAGTGCGAGAACGACGAGGGCCACCACGCCGAAGTCACCGCGCACGCGTGCTGGCTCAACCCGGGCGCGCAGCAGGTGCAGTGCACGCTGAACCAGGCGGACCCGAACGGCGGCGGCGGTGGTGGGCCCGCGGGCGCGTACAACGTGACGCTGCACCAGGCGTACATGGATGACTTCGGCAAGGGCGGCGTCATCCGCTGCTCGGCGCGCCTGGGCGTGCAGAACTACCTGTTGCCGCGCACCTTCCTCCAGGACTTCAGCCAGGTGAACCTGGCGCGCCAGACGAAGAAGAAGAGCGACGGCATCCACAGCAACGCGCAGGGTGGTGATTTGCAGGACGACCCGCGGGGCCTCGCGGGCGATGTCTACCTGCTGCCCTGGGAGCGCATCGCCATCGTGACGGACACGTGGGCGCTCACCAAGGAGGCCCGCTACGAGCCGGGCACCGAGGACAGCGACCAGGAGAACCTCTACGCGCGCGTGTCGCAGATCTACAAGAGCGGAGACAACCCGGCCTACGAGCAGATGTCCTCGGCCGCGGAGGCGTTCGTCAACGAGGCCACGCAGGAGGTGCTCAGCAGCGACATCCGCCTGGATGACATGCCGCCGGGGGATGACCCGCGCGAGGCGAGCCTCTCCATCGTCCCGTTCCCGTCCAGCGGCGGCCCGACACAGACGATGAACCAGAATGGCGGCAGCGCCACGTACTTCAACAGCGAGTGGCGGGACTGGGACCGCAACAACAACGAGAAGACGCACAACGCGCGAGGGAACAACTACCTGGGCTGCGCCCAGGCGGAGCGCTGCTGATGCCCAAGTCGTCGAGCCTGGTCATTCGCGTGCCCGCGCTGCTGTTCTCCGTGGCCGTGGTGGGCGCGTTGATCGGCTTCGCCTGGGAGGGAGCCGTCTACGGGCGGCGGGACGTGTCCGAGGAGTGGTCTCCTCCGCCCTCGTTGGATGACGCGCCTCCGGCGAAGGCGCCGGGCCGCTCGCCCGCGGAGGAGGCGGCGCTGAAGCGGGCGCTGGTGCACTTCCCGGCGTACCCGCGCGCGAGCCGCGCGGAGCTGCTCGCGGTGGACTACCTGGGGCCGGACGTGCCCATCGCGGTGGCCTGGTTCACCACGCAGGACACGCCCGAGCAGGTGCTGGAGCACTACCGCAAGGTGCTGCTCGACAACGGGCTGCCGGTGCTCGGCGAGCGGCACGGGGTGAACGGCGGCTGGGTGGGGTACTGGAGCCCGGCCACGGAGGAGATGCGGCTGGTGTCCGTGCTGGCGCAGGGCGGGGAGACCCTGGGCTTCGTGTCGGCGGGGCAGGTGGCGCCGCTGCTCAAGCGGGCCTCGAAGGTGCCGTCGTGGATGCCGCTGCCGCCGGAGCTGAGCGGGCCGGTGACGCTGTCCTTCGACATGGAGGGCGCGGCGCACCACGTGGTGTCGGGCAGGCTTCCGGGGGACTCTCCCCAGGCGGTGGGGGAGACGTACCGGGCGCTGTTGAAGGAGAAGGGCTGGGAGGTGGGGGCGGTGGAGCCGATGGACGCCGGTGGCATCGGGTTCGAGGTGATGCGGGGGACGACGATGGGTCGCGCCACGCTGCGCCTGAAGCTGCCCGAGCCGGGCGTGGAGCTCCAGCTGTCGCTGCTGCAGCGCGGGGCTGTGCCATGAAGGAGGCCGTGGTGGAGAAGTCGCTGAGGAAGCAGGGGCGTGCCCGGGGCCAGTCGATGGTGGAGTACGCCGTCGTCACCGCGGCGCTGATGGGCTTCACCGTGATGGGCTGGCCGTTCCTCGTGCAGTTGCTGAACGCGCTGCACCGGTACTTCAACTCCATCTACTACGTCATCCAGTCGCCCATTCCGTAGGGCGCCGGCGGCAACCCCTGGCCCGGGACGAGTCGCGCGCTCCTGGCGCGCTGGATTCGACCGGGCTGTTTCATTCCTGTCTGGTTGATTCGCGTTCGCGCGCGTGGGCGCCGGCTGCCTGGAGGGCGGACGGGAAACCCTTACGTGTTTTCCGAAAGACAGCCACCTCATTGCCCTCCAGGGCGATGAAGTGTCGCGGAGGCGTCGTCATGTCGTGGATTCCCCCGAGGTCGTTGCCTGTATTTGTTTGATGTGGCTGCGGGCAGGCAGGCGGGGAGGCTGGGATGGCTTTGTCCATTCATGGCTGTCATTGATGTGAGGCGCAGGACATTCCCGGTCAGGGGTGGAAGAATCGAATCCTCGGCTTTTGTGGTTCTTTCTGCGTGCGTGGTAGTGATTGATGGATGCGATGCTCCTTCCGCTTACATCTTGCGAGGGCGCAGTCCGGGCAGTCCGCGGTGGAGACCGCGATTGTCCTGCCGCTCTTCGTGTTCCTCATCCTGGGTATCCTGCAGTTGGGGCTGATGCACCAGGCGCGGCTGCTCACGAAGTACGCGGCCTACAAGGCGGTGCGGGCTGGCTCCATCCACAACGCGAACGTGCGGGAGATGGAGAAGGCGGCCGTCGCCGTGCTGCTGCCCATGCTCGCCCAGCGCGCGTCCGGCCAGGGGGGCATCGAGTACGTGCGGCCGGTGGGCAGCGGGCAGCAGTTCGCGGACAAGTGGAAGGAGCTCAAGGACAACAAGATGGCGGACACGGAGCTGAAGTACGCCGAGGTCACCATCTGCGGGCCGACGAAGGCGGACGCGGGCGGGAGCGGCGGCGAGGTGGACTTCGACGACCCGGACAACGCCACCTCCGCTGACTGGAAGCAGAGCCACCGCACCAAGCTGCGCATCCAGGTCACGTTCAACTTCCGGCTGGTCGTCCCGTTCGCGGACTGGGTCATCTTCAACGCCGCACGTGCCCGCGACATGCCCATGGTGATTCGCATGGGCGAGGTGAAGGGCACGGAGAAGAGCAAGGTGGCCGTCCGGAAGTTCGGGAGCGCCTCCACCGGCGAGGGCCCCTACGACGCCGCCGCGTCCAAGCGCATCTACATCGCCCCCATCCGCGCCACCTACACCATGCGGATGCAGTCGAACCTCTATACCAACACCGACGACCTGCCCTCGAGGAACGCATGCCTCTTCCCGTTCGCATACTGAGTCGCCGGCCGCGTCGCCGCTCTCCTCGCGGGCAGGCCATCGTCCTGGGCTCGCTGTCGTTCCTCGTCCTGGCGCTGATGGTGACGCTGAGCTTCAACCTGAGCCACGCGCTGCGCCGCAAGATGTCCCTGCAGCAGCACGGCGACGCGATGGCGTTCTCCATGGGCGTGCTGGAGGCGCGCGCGCTCAACTACTACGCGGTCAGCAACCGGGCCATCGCCGGCTCCTACGTGGCGATGAACAGCCTGCACGCGTACATGGCGGCCGCGAGCGTCACCGGCGAGATGCTGCGCGCGGGCGGGGTGAACTTCACGGCCATCGCCGCCTCCGAGGCCGCCAAGTGCGCCGCCTGTCAGGGGAAGTGCCCCTGCTGCCAGCACGCCGTCGAGGCGGGACAGATCGCCGCCAAGTTCGCCAAGCAGTCCTTGATGTACGACCGGGACGTCCGGGGCCTGGAGGGCAAGTTCAAGAACGCCATGGAGGGCCTGGACCTCATGGTGGACAACATCCACACCTCGCAGCGGGAGGTGCATGAGAAGACGCTGCAGGCGGTGAAGGACGGCTCGAGCCATGGCCTCTCCCTGCTGAAGACGCAGACGGTGCCGGAGGTCAGCGACCTGGCGTCGGGGGTGGGGGCGCTCAACGCCAACGAGTTCAACTGCGCCGTGGACGGGATGGAGTGCCAGGGCAGCGTGGCGAACACCTCGCCCGAGGCGCGCGCGCGCGTGGTGACGGAGATTGGCAATGCGAGTCGCTCGGCCTGGCCCGCCAACCGCAAGGGCCTGCCGCCCAACCACCTGCACGAGAAGTTCCTCGAGGAGTTCAAGACCATCCCCAACAACAAGGGGACGCACCAGTTCGTCGGTCACTTCGGCTCGTCGAAGACGGTGCAGAACATGCTGGGCGTCTACCTGCCGGGACAGATGGGGGGCAACCAGGGCACCACCGTGGCGGCCAACGAGACGGGGGCCCTCGCCCAGTTGTCGTGGGAGGACGCCACCCCGGCGACCGCGCCCTACCTGGCCAACATCTGGAGCGACGACAGGGGCGGAGGCCACACGGTGCTGATGGCGCACTCGGGGCAGCATCGCTTCGAGGGGACGAACGCGAAGGCGCTCACGTCGTGCGCCGGCTCGGGCAACTGCTTCATGAAGTACCGCGCCAACCCCGACTCGGAACGCGACTGGGGCCAGCCGCGCGTCTACAGCTATTACACGATGAAGCTGAACGTGGGGAACCCGCGCGAGGCCCCCTGGGAGCTCAACAACTCCCGCAGCGTGAAGTTCACGCATGGCGAGCAGGGCACCGGCAGCCTGACGCTGTCCGCGGCCGATGGCATGAGCCTGTCGAAGTCCCTGGTCTACTACCACCGCTTCAAGCAGGGCGGCTGGTCGGAGCCCCCCAACCTCTTCGCGCCCTACTGGCGTGTGAAGCTGCATCCGTTCAAGCCCGATGAGGCGAAGAAGGTGCTGGAGGAGGCGGGCAACTCGGACGCGGTCGCCATCGTCGAGGCGCCGGAGGTGTCGCTGTGAGCGCCAGGACCGGAAGCCGTCTCACGAGGGGCTCGGCCGCGGTGGAGACGGCGCTGTGCATGCTCGTCATCATCCCCGTGTTCATGTACGCCATCTTCCTGGACGACCTGTTGAAGCACGTCCTGGACGCCCAGGAGACCGTGGTGTCCACCGTCTGGGATTACGCGGTGTCGGACTACGCGGCCAGGCCGGAGGGCGGTGAGGCCTTCGCGAACTTCGGTCAGACGCAGGGCCTGGCCCGGCAGATGTTCTGTGACCACGAATCGGGGCTGGACAGCTACGGCCCCGGCAAGGGGCCCGAGTGCGACAACGACGTGCGCCACCACCAGGATGTGGTGGCCCATGCGTGCTGGCTGTATCCGGAGGCCAAGCAGGTGTACTGCTCGGTGGACCAGAACGCTGTCGGGAGCTACGGCGTCACGTTGCACGCCGCCTACATGCGGCAGTTCAACAAGGGAGGGCTCATCCGCTGCTCGGCGCGCAGCAGCGTCCAGAACTACCTGCTCCCCACGACGTTCCTCCAGGAGTTCTCGCAGGTGGACCTCGCGAAGGAGCAGAAGCAGAACAAGGGGCAGGTCCACAGCAACTCCCAGGGAGGGAGCGAGAAGGACACCTACCTGCTCCCGTGGGAGTACATCGCGCTGGTGACGGACACGTGGGCCCTCACCAAGGGCCAGAGCTTCTCGCCCGGGGAGGGACAGAAGGAGGAGGGTGACCTCTACGCGCGCGTGCAGCAGCTCTACTCGAACCAGGAGAACTCGGGCTACCCGCAGATGGCGTCCGCCTCCGAGGAGCTCGTCAAACAGGCCATCGACCGCAACCTGCTCGCCTCCAGCCTGGCGCTCAACCACACCCCCGGCGACGACCCGCGTGACGTCAGCCTCTCCATCCAGCCGCAGAACGGCGGCGCCCCGTCGCAAATCGTCATCCAGGGACTGACCCCCGCCACCTACTTCAACAACGAGTGGCGCGACTGGGAGGTGAACAACAACCAGGCCACCGCGCGGCAGCGGGGCAACTACTACATGGGCTGCAAGCAGCCGGGGAAGTGCTGATGGCCGTGCTGAACCGACGCAAGCCTCGCGGCCAGGCCATGGTGGAGTACGCCGTCGTCACCGCGGCGCTGATGGGCTTCACCGTGATGGGCTGGCCGTTCCTCGTGCAACTGCTCAACGCGCTGCACCGCTACTTCAACTCCATCTACTACGTCATCCAGTCGCCCATTCCGTAGGGGCGCTGCCTGTCTGGAGGGTGGACGGTGAATCCTTACGGGTTTCCCGAAAGACAGTCTTCGAGCTGCGGGCGGGCAGGCGGGCTGCTGGAGTGGGTTCGTCCCAATGTGTGGTTGTCATGGGTGTGCGGCGCAGGACATTGCAGGCCAGGAATGGGAGATTTGAGCCCCTGGCTTTGTGGCTGTTTCCGTGTGCGTGGTAGTGATTGATGGATGCGATGCCCCTTCCGCTCACATCCCGCGAGGGCGCAGTCCGGGCAGTCCGCGGTGGAGACCGCGGTTGTCCTGCCGCTCTTCGTGTTCCTCATCCTGGGCATCCTGCAGCTCGGGCTGATGCACCAGGCGCGGCTGCTCACGAAGTACGCGGCCTACAAGGCGGTGCGGGCTGGCTCCATCCACAATGCCAGCGTCGCGGAGATGGAGAAGGCCGCGGTCGCCGTGCTCCTGCCGATGCTGGCCAAGCGCGCTGAGGGACCCGACGGCATCGAGTATGTGCGTCCGGTGGGCAGTGGCCAGGAGTTCACGGACAAGTGGAACGAGATGGCGGGCAACCGGATGGACAAGGTTGGCCTGAAGTACGCCGAGGTCACCATCTGCGGGCCCACCCGCGAGGACCTGGGCGGTGGGAGTGGCGAGCTGGACTTCGACGACCCCGACAATGCCACCTCCGACAATTGGCGACAGAGCCAACGCACCAAGCTGCGCGTGCAGGTGACGTTCAACTACAGGCTCATCATTCCGTTCGCGGACCGGGTCATCTACTACGCGGCACGGGGGCGGGACCTGCACATGTCGCTGCGGTTGGGGCAGGTGAAGGACGATGAACGGTCCAAGGTGGCTCAGCGCAGGTTCGGGAGCGTCTCCACGGGAGAGGGGCCCTACGAAGGTGCGGCATCGAAGGGGGTCTACATCGCTCCCATCCGTGCCACCTACACCATGCGGATGCAGTCGAATCTGTATCTCAATACGTCGGACATCCCCTCGAGGAACGCATGTCTCTTCCCGTTCTCCTACTGAGCCGGCCAGGGCTGCGCCGCCAGCGCGGGCAGGCCATCGTGCTGGGCTCCTTGTCCTTCCTGGTGCTGGCGTTGATGGTGACGCTCAGCTTCAACTTGAGTCATGCGCTGCGGCAGAAGATGAGCCTGCAGCAACATAGTGACTCCATGTCGTTCTCCATGGCGGTGCTGGAGGCCCGGGCGCTCAACTACTACGCGGTCAGCAACCGGGCTGTCGCGGGCTCCTACGTGGCGATGAACAGCCTGCACGGCTATATGGCCGCCGCGAGTGTCACGGGTGAGATGCTGCGGGCGGGCAAGGACAACTTCGACAAGATCTTCCGTATCGAGATGGCCTTGTGCGTCGCCTGCCGCTTCTCGTGTGACCACTGCAAGCATGCTGCCGAGGCCAAGAAGATCGCCAATCGGTTCGAAAAGGATGCGCTGATGGTCGACAGCAACGTCCGCGGCCTCGAACCGAGCTTCCGTACGGCGATGCAGGGCATGGACCTCATGGTCGACAACATCCATACGTCCCAGCGGGAAGTGCATGAGAAGACCCTCCAGGCCGTCAAGGATGGCTCGAGCCATGGCTTGTCCAGACTCAAGGGGGATACCGCCCCCAATGTCAGTGAGCTGGCATCGGCGGTCGGGAGCCTGAACGCCAACGAGTTCAACTGCGCCGTGGATGGCATGGAGTGCCAGGGAAGTGTCGCCAACACGTCGCCCGAGGCGCGTGCCCGCGTGGTCACGGAGATCGGGAATGCGAGCCGCTCGGACTGGCCTGCCAACCGCAATGGCAAGCCACCCAAGCATCTTCACCCGGACTTCCTCAAGAAGCTCAAGGACATCCCGGGCGAGGGCAATTACACGGTGCTCCAGCACGACGGCTCCGCCAAGGCGGTGCAGAACAAGTCCAGGGTCTTCAGCGAGGGCTCGAGGAGTGGAAACCAGGGCACCACCATCGCCGGCGCCGAGAAGGGCTCCGTCCAACACCAGTGGAAGCACAACCTGGTGTCCTCGGACTACGACACCGTCGTCTGGAGTGACGCCAATGGTGGAGGTCACGAGAACGGCGGTCGGCAGCATGTGGGGCAACACCGCTTCGAGGGGACGAACGCGAAGGCGCTCACGTCGTGCGCCGGCTCGGGCAACTGCTTCATGAAGTACCGCGCGAACCCGAGCTCGGCGCGCGACTGGGGGCAGCCCCGGGTCTACAGCTACTACTCGATGAGGCTGAACGTAGGGGACCCTCAGACGGCGCCCTGGGAGCTCAACAGCTCGCGCTCCGTCAGGTTCCAGCACGGCGGGCAGGGCAGGGGGAGCCTGACGTTGTCGGCGGCCGATGGCACCGCCATGTCCAAGTCGCTCGTGTACTACCACCGCTTCAAGCAGGGAGGCTGGACGGAGGCGCCCAACCTCTTCTCCCCCTACTGGCGCGCCAAGTTGCACCCCTTCACGGCGCCCGAGGCGAAGCGGGTTCTCGAGGATTCGGGCAACTCCGATGCGTCGACCATCGCGGATGCACCGGGGGTGTCGCTGTGAGGACTCGGACGCGACGAGGGACGAGGAGCGCTCGGGGCTCAGCCGCGGTGGAGACGGCGCTGTGCATGCTCGTCATCATCCCCGTCTTCATGTACGCCATCTTCCTGGATGACCTCCTGCGCCACACGTTGGACGCCCAGGAGACCGCGCTGTCCACCATCTGGGACTACGCCGTGTCGGATTACGCGGCGGAGCCGACGGGGGGAGAGGCCTTCGCGGGTTTCGGCCAGACGCAGGGACTCGCGCGACAGATGTATTGCGACCATGAGTCGGGAATCGACAGCTATCAGACCGACCCTCCCGAGTGCCGGCTGCGGACCATGCATCACCATCAGGAATTGGTAGCACATGCCTGCTGGATGCATCCCGAGGCGCAGCAGGTGGAGTGCACGGTCGACCAGAACGCTGTCGGAAGCTACGGGGTGACGCTGCATGCCTCGTACATGCGCCAGTTCAATCGAGGTGGGCTCATCCGATGCTCGTCGCGCAGCGGCGTCCAGAACTACCTGCTCCCGACCACCTTCCTCCAGGAGTTCTCCCAGGTCGACCTCGCGAAGGAGCACAAGGACGGCGACGTCCACGACAACGCGGAGGCCAAGGGAGATCGAACCAAGGATACCTACTACCTCCCGTGGGAGCGCATCGCCCTGGTCACCGACACGTGGGCGCTGACGACGCCGCAGAACACGGAGCCTGGCGTGAAGGACACCGAGCCGACCAACGTCTACGTGCGTGTGGCTCACATCTATTCGAGCCAGGAGAACTCGGGCTTCACTCAGATGTCTCCCGCCGCGGAGCAGCTGGTCCGGCAGGCCATCCAACGGAAGTTGCTCGATACCTCCCTGCAACTGGACAACGATGCCGGAGATGACCCGCGCAACGTGAGCATTTCCATCAAGGCCCAGACTGGAAGCAACGCGCCCACCCAGCGCATCGACCAGGGCGATGGTGCCGGCACCTACTTCAACAACGAGTGGCGCGACTGGGAAGCCAACAACAACCAGGCCACGGCGCAAGCGCGCGGCGAGTACTACATGGGCTGCCAGCAGCCGGGGAAGTGCTGATGGCCTCGCTCACGCGACGCAATCGCCGAGGCCAATCCATGGTGGAGTACGCCGTCGTCTCCGCCGCCTTGCTCGGCATCACCACGGTGGGCTGGCCCTTCCTGGTCCAGCTCCTCAACGCGCTGCACCGCTACTTCAACTCCATCTACTACGTCATCCAGTCCCCCATCCCGTGAGGACGGGGGACCGGGCACGCGTCACCGCTACGGCGTCACGGTGGTGACGAACTCCGCCTTGCCGCCGGCGACCTTCAGCACGACGGCCTCCTTCACCGCGTCGCGGTTGGCGTCCAGCGTGATTCGCCCCGCGACGCCCGGGAAGTCCTTCGTCACCGCGATGGCGTCGCGCAGCGACGGGCCGCTCAGGTCCGGGGCGCGCTTCATCGCCTCCACCAGCACCCGGCCCGCGTCGTACGCCAGCGCCGCCACGCTGTCCGGCACGCTGCCGTAGCGGGCCTTGTAGCGCGCCAGGAACGACTGGAGCACCGGGTCCGGGTTGCCCGGCGAGTAGTGGTTGGAGAAGTAGCTGCCCTCCAGCGCGGACCCGCCCAGCTCGAACAGCTTGTCGGAGTCCCACCCGTCGCCACCCAGGAGCGGCACCTTCAGGCCCACCTCGCGCGCCTGCCGCGCGATGATGCCCACGTCCGTGTAGTAGCCCGGCACGAACACCGCCTCCGGCTTCAACTGCTTGATGGCCGTCAGCTGCGCGCGGAAGTCCGTGTCCCCCTTCGAGTAGCTCTCCGTCCCCACCACCTGTCCGCCGAACTCCTGGAACTTCGCGGTGAAGACGTTGGCGAGCCCCATGGAGAACGCGCTCTTGTTGTCCGTGAGCACCGCCACCCGCGACAGCTTCAGGTTCTCGCGCGCGAACTTCGCCATCACCAGGCCCTGGAACTCGTCGATGAAGCAGACGCGGAAGATGTAGTCGCCCTTCTTCGTCACCTCGGCGCTCGTCGACGTGGGCGTAATCATGGGCACCTTGCCCGCCTGCGCCTTCTCCGCCATCGCCATGGACACCGACGAGGCCGCCTCGCCAAGAATCGCCACCACCTTGTCCTGGGTAATCAGCCGCGTCGCCGCCTGCGCCCCTTCCTCCGGGCGTCCCTGGCTGTCGTACACGCGCACCACCACCTTGCGGCCCTTCACGCCGCCAGCGGCGTTGGCCTCGTCCAGCGCCAGCTCGATGCCGTTGCGCGCCGACACGCCGAACGTGGCCTCACTGCCCGTGAGGCTGCCCACCTCACCCACCACGATGGGGCCCGAGTCCCCATCCGCCTGCGCCTGAGCGCCCGGCTGGGTGGGCGCCTGCGCTGGAGTGCCCTCCTGGGAGCCTTGGGGAGCCGTGGCCTGGCCGCTCGGCGGGGCGTCGGTGGGGGTGGGCGCGGACTTCTTCTCACAGCCCGCCAGACTCAGTGCCAGGGTGGCCAGGAGCAGCAGATGACGCATCGGCGGATTCCCTCCAGGTGACAGGGGCTTCACCCTAGCCCTGTCCCAGAAGCCCTCCAACCGCAGGGCCGCCCGCCTTCCGTCAAAATGCAATGTGGACTGAAACGGTCCAGATTACATATGACGCCCCGGCGGGCTGGAGGGCCCGCGTGGGAATGGACCCAGAGAGGAGAGAGCGTCCCGCATGCTTCGGATGAGCAAGATGACCGACTACGGCATCGTGCTGATGACCGAGCTGGCTCGCGCGGAGGGTGGCACCCGCACCACTCGCGAGCTGGCGGCACGCACCCGTGTGCCATTGCCCTCGGCCAGCAAGGTGCTCAAGGGCCTGCTTCAAGCGGGCCTCGTGGTGTCCCACCGCGGCGCCAACGGAGGCTATGGCCTGGCGCGGCCGCCGGCGTCCTTGTCGCTGGCGGAGCTGGTGGCCTCGCTGGAGGGCCCGGTGTCGCTCACCGAGTGTGGCGTGCATCCCACTGGCGGCGCGCCCTGTGAGCTGGAGGCGGTGTGCCAGGTGCGCGGCCACTGGCGCCTCATCAACCAGGCCATCCAGGAGTCGCTGGCGCGCCTGACGCTGGCGGACCTCATCGCCCCGGCGCCGCGCATGCCGGAGCGGCTGGTGGGCCTGGGCGTGCCCTCGCGGCCCACGAGCCCCAACGCCCCCCCGACGACTTCATCCGTGACAGGAGTTCGCTCATGACCACCGACACCCTTCAGGAGCTGACGCGCCGCCCGTACGCGGCGGGCTTCGTCTCCGCCGTGGAGGCGGACACCTTCCCGCCCGGCCTGAACGAGGACGTCATCCGCGCGCTGTCCGAGAAGAAGGGCGAGCCGGCCTTCCTGCTCGAGTGGCGCCTGAAGTCCTTCCGCCACTGGCTCACGCTGCGCGAGCCCACGTGGCAGGCGGTGACGTACCGCCCCATCGACTACCAGGCCATCAGCTACTACTCGGCGCCGCGCTTCAAGCCGAAGAAGGACAGCCTGGACGAGGTGGACCCGGAGATTCTGCGCACCTACGAGAAGCTCGGCATCCCGCTCGAGGAGCAGAAGCGACTGCAGAACGTCGCGGTGGACGCGGTGTTCGACTCGGTGTCCGTGGCGACGACGTTCAAGGACAAGCTCGCCAAGGCGGGCGTCATCTTCTGCTCGTTCTCGGAGGCGGTGCGCGAGCACCCGGAGCTGCTCAAGAAGTACCTGGGCACGGTGGTGCCGCACTCGGACAACTTCTTCGCGGCGCTCAACTCGGCGGTGTTCAGCGACGGCTCGTTCGTCTACGTGCCCAAGGGCGTGAGGTGCCCGATGGAGCTGTCCACGTACTTCCGCATCAACGCGGCGGAGACGGGCCAGTTCGAGCGCACGCTCATCGTCGCGGACGAGGGCTCCTACGTGAGCTACCTGGAGGGCTGCACGGCGCCCCAGCGCGACACCAACCAGCTGCACGCGGCGGTGGTGGAGCTGGTGGCGCTCAAGGGGGCCACCATCAAGTACTCCACGGTGCAGAACTGGTACCCCGGCGACGCCGAGGGCAAGGGCGGCATCTACAACTTCGTCACCAAGCGTGGCATCGCGCACGAGAAGGCGAAGATTTCGTGGACGCAGGTGGAGACGGGCTCGGCGATTACGTGGAAGTACCCGAGCGTCATCCTCAAGGGGGATGACTCGGTGGGCGAGTTCTACTCGGTGGCGCTCACCAACAACCTGCAGCAGGCGGACACGGGCACGAAGATGGTGCACATCGGGAAGAACACCCGCTCCACCATCGTGTCCAAGGGCATCAGCGCGGGGCGGGGACAGAACACGTACCGGGGGCTGGTGAAGGTGCTCAAGAGCGCCCAGGACGCGCGCAACTATACGCAGTGCGACTCGCTGCTCCTGGGTGACAAGTGCGGCGCCCACACGGTGCCGTACATCGAGGTGAAGAACGCGTCCGCGCAGGTGGAGCACGAGGCCTCCACGTCGAAGATTGGCGAGGACCAGCTCTTCTATTGCAGGCAGCGCGGCATCTCCCAGGAGGACGCGGTGTCGATGATTGTGAATGGCTTCTGCCGGCAGGTCTTCAAGGAGCTCCCCATGGAGTTCGCGGTGGAAGCGCAGAAGCTGCTCGGAGTGAGTCTGGAAGGGAGCGTGGGGTAGGTCATGGCGCTGCTGTCGGTTCGGAATCTGCACGCCCGCGTGGGCGACAAGGACATCCTCAAGGGCATCGACCTGGAGGTGGGCGCCGGTGAGGTGCACGCCATCATGGGGCCCAACGGCTCGGGGAAGAGCACGCTGGCGAGCGTGCTCGCGGGGCGTGACGCCTACGAGGTGACGCAAGGCGAGGTGCTGCTCGACGGCAAGTCATTGCTGGAGCTGTCGCCCGAGGCTCGCGCGGCGGAGGGCGTGTTCCTGGCCTTCCAGTACCCGGTGGAGATTCCGGGCGTGGGCAACCTGCACTTCCTGCGCACGGCGCTCAACGCGCAGCGCCGGGTGAAGGGGCTGGAGGAGCTGGATGCGATGGACTTCCTCCAGCTCGCCAAGGAGAAGTCGAAGCTGGTGCAGCTGGATGCGGCCTTCATGAACCGTTCGGTGAACGAGGGCTTCTCCGGCGGCGAGAAGAAGCGCAACGAAATCTTCCAGATGGCGGTGCTGGAGCCGCGCCTCGCCGTGCTCGACGAGACGGACTCGGGCCTGGACATCGACGCGCTGCGCACGGTGGCGGGGGGCGTGAACGGCCTGCGCTCCAAGGACCGCGGCATGGTGCTCATCACCCACTACCAGCGGCTGCTCGACTACATCGTCCCGGACAAGGTGCACGTCATGGCGGCGGGCCGCATCGTCCGCTCGGGCGGGCGCGAGCTGGCGCTGGAGCTGGAGGAGAAGGGCTACGGCTGGCTGGGCCTGGAGGGTGGCAAGGGGGCGCCGAAGGGCGGGGAGGTCCGGCGATGACGCGCTACCTGGACGTCGCCTCGCGCTTCCAGAAGGAGTCCGCGAGCGCGCCCGCCTTCCTGCGTGCCCTGCGTCAGGAGGGGCTCGCGCACTTCGAGCGGCTGGGCCTGCCGACGACGAAGGACGAGGCGTGGAAGTACACCAACGTCTCGCCCATCGCGGAGGGAGGCTTCACGCCCGTGTCGGCGCTGCGTGACAGCGCGGTGCTGGCGCCAGTGGTGGACAGGCTCGCGCTCGTCGGTGGACCCCGGCTGGTCTTCGTCGACGGACGCTTCGCTCCGGAGCTGTCGAGCGTGACGGGGCTGCCGCGCGGGCTGACGGTGAAGCCGCTCGGCGTGGCGCTGACGGAGGACGCGGCGCTGCTCGAGGCCCACCTGGGGCAAAGGGCGCGAGCGTCGGAGCAGGCCTTCACGGCGCTCAACGCGGCGCTGCTGGAGGATGGGGCGCTGGTGCACCTGTCGAAGGGCGCGCTGAGCGAGGTGCCCGTGCAGCTGGTCTTCCTGACGCGCGGCGACGCCGCCGTGCTGGCGAGCCCGCGCGTGCTGGTGCTCGCGGAGGAGGGCAGCGAGGGCACGCTGGTGGAGACGTACGCCAGCGCGAGCGGAGACCCCGTGGCCACGTTCACCAACGCGGTGACCGAGGTGACGCTGGGGGACAACGCCAGCCTGAAGCACTACCGCCTCCAGTCGGAGGGGGACGCGGCGCTGCACGTGGGCGGGTTGCACGTGAAGCAGGGGCGCGACAGCCGCTTCGTCTCGCACACGTTCGCCTTCGGCGGCGTGCTGGCGCGCAACGAGGTGCACGTCTCCTTCGCGGGCAAGGGTGGCGACGCGACCCTCAATGGCCTGTACGTGGGGCGCGGGACGCAGCACCAGGACGTGCGCACCGCGCTGGACCACGCGGTGGCGGACTGCACCAGCCGCGAGCTGTACAAGGGCGTGCTGGATGACCGGGCGCGCGGCACGTTCCACGGTCTGGTGAAGGTGCGGCAGGACGCGCAGCGCACGGACGCGCGGCAGCAGAACCGCAACCTGCTGTTGTCCGAGCATGCGCAGGCGGACACGCGGCCGCAGTTGGAGATTCTCGCGGACGACGTGAAGTGCGCGCACGGCGCGGCGGTGGGGCGGCTGGACGCGCAGGCGCTGTTCTACCTGCGCTCGCGAGGCATCCCCCAGGCGGAGGCGGAGCGGCTGCTCACGTATGCCTTCGCCCGTGAGCTGGTGGATGCGGTGCCGGAGGGGCCGGTGCGCGCGAGCGTGGAGTCACTGCTGGCCCAGCGGTTGCCGGGCGCGGCCCGGACGGAGGTGACGGCATGAGCACGTTCGACGTGCAGCAGGTGCGCGCGGACTTCCCCCTGCTGAGGCAGGAGGTGCGGGGCCGTCCCCTCGTCTATCTGGACAGCGCGGCCACGGCGCAGAAGCCGCAGGCGGTCATCGACGCCATCGTCCGCTTCTACCAGCACGACAACGCCAACGTGCACCGGGGCGTCCACATCCTCTCCGAGCGCGCCACGGAGGCCTACGAGGGCGCGCGCGAGACGGTGCGCGGCTTCCTCAACGCCCGCGACGCGCGCGAAATCATCTTCGTGCGCGGCACCACCGAGGCCATCAACCTGGTGGCGCAGACCTACGGCCGCAAGCACATCGGCGCCGGGGACGAGGTGCTCATCACGCAGATGGAGCACCACGCCAACATCGTCCCCTGGCGGATGCTGTGCGAGCAGACCGGCGCCACGCTCAAGGTGATTCCGGTGGATGACCGGGGCGAGCTGGTGCTGGACGCGGTCGACGCGCTGCTGACGGAGAAGACGCGCATCCTCGCGGTGACCCACGTCTCCAACGCGCTGGGCACGGTGAACCCGGTGAAGGAGCTGACGCGCCGGGCGCACGCGAAGGGCATCCCCGTGCTGGTGGACGGGGCGCAGTCGGTGACGCACTTCCCCGTCGACGTGCAGGACCTGGGCTGTGACTTCTACGCCTTCAGCGGGCACAAGACGTTCGGCCCCACGGGCATCGGCGTGCTGTACGGGCGGCTGGAGCGACTGGAGCCGATGCCTCCGTACCAGGGCGGCGGGGACATGATCCTCTCCGTGACGATGGAGAAGGTGACGTACAACCGCGTGCCGCACCGCTTCGAGGCGGGGACGCCGAACCTGGAGGGCGCGGTGGGGCTGGCCGCGGCCATCCGGTATCTGCAGGGCGTGGGGCTGTCCGCCATCGCCGAGCACGACCGGGAGATGATGGCCTACGCGACGGCCGCGCTGGAGTCGGTGCCGGGGCTGCGGCTCATCGGCACGGCGCGCGAGAAGGCGGGCGTGCTGTCCTTCACGCTGGAGGACATCCACCCGCACGACGTGGGCACCATCCTGGACCGCGAGGGCATCTGTATCCGCACGGGCCACCACTGCGCGCAGCCGGTGATGCAGCACTTCAAGCTGCCGGCGACGGCGCGGGCGTCGCTGGCGCTCTACAACACGCGCGAGGACGTGGACGCGCTCGTGCGCGGGCTGCACAAGGTGAGGGAGGTGTTCGGATGAACTCGGGCTCGGATGACTTGAAGGACCTCTATCAAGAGGTGGTGCTGGAGCACTCCAAGCGGCCGCGCAACTACCGCGTGGTGGAGGGCGCCAACCACGAGGCGGCGGGGCACAACCCGCTGTGCGGAGATCAGCTCTCCGTGACGATGAAGATGGAGGGAGACGTCATCCGCGACATCGGCTTCCAGGGGCAGGGCTGCGCGATTTCACGCGCGTCCGCGTCGCTGATGACGGGGGCGGTGAAGGACAAGTCGCGCGAGGAGGCGGAGGCGCTCTTCACGCAGGTGCACAAGCTGGTGACGGAAGGGCCGGAGTCGGTGGACCTGGACGCGCTGGGCAAGCTCGCGGTGCTGTCGGGCGTGAGCGAGTTCCCCGCGCGGGTGAAGTGCGCGAGCCTGGCGTGGCACACGATGCGCGCGGCGCTGGCGGGACACAGTGAAGCGGTCTCCACGGAGTAGGGAAGGAGGGAGCGGACCATGCGAGGCGTGACGGCGATGCTGGAGCGGGAGGTCCCCGCGACCATCATCCCCAGCGGTGACAGGGTGGTGCTGCCGGAGGGCGCGGAGCTGCGGGTGATGCAGACGCTCGGCGGCAACATCACGGTGCAGGACCCCTACGGGCAGCTCTTCCGCATCGACGAGAAGGACGGCGCGGCGCTGGGCGAGGAGTACGCGCCCAAGGAGAAAGCCGCGGGCGACCCCAGCGAGTTCCACGAGGAGCAGGTCTGGGAGCAGCTGCGCACGGTGTATGACCCGGAGATTCCGGTGAACATCGTGGAGCTGGGGCTGGTGTACGCGTGCAAGGCGGAGCCGCTGCCGGAGGGTGGGCAGCGCGTGGACATCCAGATGACGCTGACGGCGCCCGGCTGCGGCATGGGGCCGGTGCTGGTGGATGACGTGCGCACCAAGGTCAGCGGCGTGCCCGGCGTGAAGGAGGCCCACGTGGAGCTGGTGTGGGACCCGCCCTGGGACCAGAGCCGGATGACGGACGTGGCCCGGTTGCAGCTCGGGTGGATGTGACTCCCTGATTCGAGCCCACCGCGGGCCTCGTGCCCGCGCGTGTCGAGACCGCGGAGCGATACTTCTGCCCCCGAGTTGCTCTTGATGTCCGGATTGCGGAGGATGCCGCCGGCTCGGTCGTCCTTCGCTCGCACACCTTCTCGACACCAGGAGGTCTGCCATGAAGTCTCTGAAGCTGTGGCTGTGGGCTTGCGCCGTCAGTCTTGCGGTGGGGTGTGGCGGAGTGCCCGCCGAGACGACGGTCGACGAGGGCGATGCCCTGACCTCCGCTTCGGAGGCGCTGGTGGGCTGTTACGCCTCCTGCTCGGATGGCACCACCGTCACGTGTCCGACGACGCCCGTCACCTGCACTTCGACGAACTACGTGAGCGTGGTCTGTGATGGCACGACGTACGCGTGCCCGCCCACGGGCTGCCGGCCTGGGATGCCGACCTGCTCCTTCGCGCGGACCAAGATCTGCCTCGACCTGTCCACCTTCTCCTGCTGCGATGACGGGGAAGTGGGGGAGTGCACCTGCCGGCAGGTGGGTGGAAATCCCCGCTGCCTCTGAGCGGCGCTCGACCTCGTCGGGCCCGAGGAGGGCCGTGGAACGCACCACGGCCCTCGCGCGCTTCAGCGTGAAGCCGCCAGCCGGCGCACGCCGAAGCTGATGGCCGCGGTGGCCAGGCTGCCCGCGAGCAGCCGGGGCCAGCGCCGTCCGGACTCCTCCGTCGTCGGGTGGTAGCGCGCGGCCACGGGGTGCTCGTCCTGGGCCTGGCGCAGGCGCTCGCGCACCTCGGGCATCTTCTCCGCGAAGAGCTCCACCATGGCGCGCTCGAAGGCGGGCAGGTCCTGCGGCCCCCGGCTGGAGACCCAGTTGTCGTCGCGCACCAGCTCGTCGTCGCGCCACAGGGCGCCGGAGTTCTTCACATCGTCCTGGATGCCGGGCCACGACGTGAGCGTGCGGCCCTCGGTGAGGCCCGCCGAGATGAGCAGCCACGGCGCATGACAGATGATGGCCATGGGCAGGTTGAGCGAGTCCGCGTCGTGGACGAAGTCCTTGGCCAGCGCGCTCTGGCGCAGCGTGTCCGGGTTGATGAGCCCGCCGGGCAGCAGCACCGCGTCGAAGTCCGCGGCCTTCACGTCGCGCAGCGTGGCGTCCACGCGGACCTTCTTGCCCGGCAGCATGTGGTTCATGCCCCGGATATGGCCGGGCAAGAGCGACACGATGGTCACCTCCGCGCCCTGGCGCTGCAGCTTCTTGAC
This sequence comes from Myxococcus sp. MISCRS1, assembly GCF_026626605.1. Lineage (NCBI taxonomy): Bacteria > Pseudomonadati > Myxococcota > Myxococcia > Myxococcales > Myxococcaceae > Myxococcus > Myxococcus sp. MISCRS1. The sequence goes on along the minus strand of NZ_JAPNKB010000001.1, from coordinate 3,667,238 downwards.
CGGACGCGTCAGCTCCACCTGCTCGAAGCCGCTCGTCGCCAGCACCGCCACCCGCAAGCCCTTCAGCTTCTTCATCACGCGCTCCCCGGTTCCGTGGACGACCCCGAGACTGTGCACGCCAGCGCCATCCGGCACGGGGGACGGAGCGGACGGGAAGGCCCTTCGTCTGTGGCCTGCTCATCGCCTGGAGGGCAGGCAGGGGGCCGTCGTTGTGCCCTTCGGAGCGCCGTGCTACCGACGCGGGCACATCGCCTGCGAACACGCGTGTCGTCACCTCATACGCGTCGTCTCGCGGGTCCCGCTGGAGGTCACGGAATGTTCGCTTCCCTGCCGTCTCTTCCCCGAAGCCTCGTCGCGGGGACCGCGCTGTTCCTCCTGCCCGTGGGCTGCACGAGCACCCAGGGCGCGCGGGTCGATGACGCCCGACTCACCCAGGAGGGCTCGGCTGCTCGCAAGCCCCGATGGGGGCTGGTCATCCACGGCGGCGCGGGCGTCATCTCGCGCGAGAACCTCTCGCCCGAGCGCGAGGCCGAGGTCCGCGCGGCGCTCCAGCAGGCCCTCGCGGCGGGACATGGCGTGCTGGCCCAGGGGGGCACGAGCCTGGACGCGGTGAGCGCGGCCATCCGTGTCCTGGAGGACTCTCCGCACTTCAACGCGGGCAAGGGCGCGGTCTTCAACCACGACGGCGTCAACGAACTGGACGCGGCCATCATGGACGGCAGGACGCGCTCGGCCGGGGCTGTCGCGGGGCTGCGTCACGTGAAGAACCCCATCGACCTGGCGCGCCGGGTGATGGAGCAGTCGCCGCACGTGATGATGATGGGAGAGGGCGCGGAGGCCTTCGCCAAGGCGCAGGGCGTGGAGCTGGTGGACCCGAAGTACTTCTACACGGAGGAGCGCTGGCAGGGCCTCCAGCGCGCGCTGGAGAAGGAGCGCGCGACGCCGGCTCCGGGCACGACGCCCTCGACGCTGCGACCCGGGTATGACCCGGTGACGGGGGACCACAAGTTCGGCACCGTGGGCGCGGTGGCGCTGGACCAGGCCGGCAACCTCGCGGCGGGCACGTCCACCGGAGGCATGACGAACAAGCGCTACGGCCGCGTGGGGGATTCGCCCATCATCGGCGCGGGCACCTACGCGGACCCGCGCTGCGCGGTCTCCGCCACGGGGCACGGAGAGTTCTTCATCCGCTACACCGTGGCGCGCGACATCTGCGCGCGCGTCGAGTACCAGGAGCTGCCCCTGCCCGAGGCCGCCAACCTCGTTGTCAACGACGTGCTGGTGAAGGCGGGAGGCGAGGGCGGCGTCATCGCGATGGACCGCGATGGGAATGTGGCGATGCCGTTCAACTCCTCGGGCATGTATCGCGGCTACGTGGGCGAGGACGGTCAGCCCCACGTGGCCATCTTCAAGGAGCCTGAGGCGTCGAGGTAGCGCGGGCGCACTGTCGGGGCGGTGACGAAGAATCCGCGCTCGCCGCTTCCAGAAAATCCGGACTGCGGTGTCTTGGGGCTCATGCGCACGACACGATGGGTGATTCTCGTCCTGGCCCTGTTGGGCTGCTCCTCGTCCGACCCGAAGCCCGAGGCGCCGCTTCCTCCCGAGGAGCAGGAGAACGACTCCAAGCCCCTGACGGTGACCGTCCTGGGCTCGGGGCAGGCGGCGGCTGGTGGGCAGCAGTGGGCGTACCAACTGCTGCGGCTCCAGGAGGAAGGCAAGGCGGCGTCCTACGCGCAGTGGTTCCCGCCGAGGAGTCCGGGCGCCTGGCCCGTGATGATGCTGACCCGTCCCTATGACGGAATCACGTGGACGGGCGAGGCGGTGGACGCGAAGTGGGCTGCGCGAGGCAACGGCTTCCATCCGGATGACAGCGAGCCGGGCCACCACGCGGGCTCGTCCAACATCGCCTACACCATCAGCACGCCGGAGCTCATCGCGGGCGAGTCGTTCTTCTACCTGTACAACGGCTTCGGCGTGCTCAACGTCTTCGGCCGCTTCTACGCGGGTGGCAGCATCCAGAACGACCGGGATGACATGCACGCGGGGCTGCGCTTCCTCGAGCAGGCGCCCGAGGTGGACCGCTCACGCATCGGCATCCAGGGAGGTTCCTGGGGCGGCTTCGAGGCGCTCTACGCGGCGGCGGATGCGCCGGGGGCGGTGCGTCCCAGGGCGGGCGTGGCGTTCTTCCCGCTGTCCGACTTCGCGCGGCAGTTCGAATACCTGGAGACGGTGATTCCCTCGCGCGTGTCGGACCCGTGGGTGCGCTCCCAGTACGCCACGTTCTTCGAGCCCTATCGGCGCCGCATCGTCGCCGCCACGGGAGGGGCTCCGGGGGCGCCGGGCGCGGACTACAGCGCGTGGACGCGCGAGCACCTCGCGCCGAGGCTGACGACGCCCTTCCTCGTCCTGCACGAGGACTGGGACACGCTCGTCCCCGTGGAGCAGACGCAGACGCTCGCGCCGCTCGTGGGCCCGACGATGTCTCCGCTGTACATCCAGCACCTGGAGGTCCCGGACTGGAACACGCGCGCGTTGGACCACGGGCAACTGGTGGTCCAGTACGCCCATGCCCTCACCACGGTGTCCCTGGGGTATCTGCTGACGAACCTGGGGCCCGAGGAGCAGTCGCTCTACGTCCCCTTCGTGCAGGACGCGTTGGTGGGGTGGCTCCAGGCGCAGCGCGTGCTCCAACTGAACGGGCGGGGCGTGTCCCAGGTGGCCCCGCGCCTGCTTGAGCTTGCGGACCCTCGCGTCACCCTGGTCGAGATGACCTCGGGCAGCGTCTACTCGGGCTCGGAGGGGGTCGCCGTGCTGGTGAACGCGCTCTGGGGAACGCAGTATGCGGCGGGGGAGATTCGCGAGGTGCTCTCCACGGGGCTGCCTCCCTGACGCCTCGGGGGCTTCGTCGCCGGATTGCAACGGGGATACTGCTGTAGGCTCCAGGGGTGGACCCACGGGTGGGCGGGTCCGCTTGCGCCGAAAGGAGCCTTTTGCATGAGGTGCGTGTCCTCGTCGTGGCGTTCCCCTGTCCGGATGCTGTTCGCGGTGATGCTGCTCTGGCTCGGCGCGGCTCGCGCGGAGTCGGACGACGCGGTGGTCTGTGAAGCGTCTTCCTCCCCGCGGGCCTTGTTCTGTTCCGAGGGGGACTGCCTCTCGGAGAGCGACTGCTGGTCCCTGTGCCCCATTGCCCGGAGCGTCTTCTGCAATGCGAGCAATGTCTGTGAGTTCGATGTGGGAGGCGGAGGTGGTGGCGGTGGTGGTGACCCGGTGTGCGAGATGCAGGAGTGTTCGGAGGACAGGCACTGTGTCTGCAATGGGCGTCCGGGCTCCTGCGGGCCCGACTTCCTCTGTTACTACTGACATCCGCTGATCCGCTGGAGCGGGCGAGGACAGCGGACACCCCGGACGGGCGTCAGCGCGTCACGTCCGGGGCCCCGCCTGTCGAGCTCCCGCTACGGCGTCACGGTGCGCGTGCCGGTGAACTCGATGCGGCGCACCTCTCCGCCTCCGGCGTACGTCGTGTAGTAGAGCGCCTGGCGCGTGCCCGACGGGCCGAAGCGCAGCGTCACCGCGGAGCCGGAGCCCAGGCCCGTGGCGAACGCGTCCACCGTCACCGCGCCGCCCGCGCCGCGCACCAGCTTGAACACCTTCCCGCAGATGTAATCACTGAAGAAGTACGCGTTGTCGTCCGCGTTCGCCCACGCTCCAGGCGGCGCGAAGGCCCCTCCCGTGATGGAGTTGCAGTTCTGGAACGGCGAGCCCGTGGGGTTGGTGCCGCGCTTGTAGTCGAAGAGGGGGTTCGTCATCCCCGCCGGAGGCGCGCCGCAGTTGGTGGTGGAGTTGTTCGCGCAGTGCCCCTCGCGCGTGTTCCAGCCGTAGTCCGCGCCCTTGATGCCCTCGTCAATCTCCTCCCACAGGCTCTGGCCCACGTCGTTGATGAAGAACGTGCTGGTGCCCGGCTGGAAGGCGAAGCGGAACGGGTTGCGCAGGCCCGTGGCGTAGTTCTCCTGGCACGGCCCCGTGCCCGTCGGCACCCCCGCGGGATTGCCGCAGCGCCGGCTGCCCGACACCGCGTACCAGGGGTTGTCCGTGGGCGCGGTGCCGTCCTTGTTGATGCGCAGCATCTTCCCGAGCAGCACGTCCAGCCTGCGCGCCGTGGTGTTCGCTCCCCCGCAGCGGCTCGGGTCCCCGAGCTGACAGCCGCCGTCTCCCACGCTGACGTAGAGCAGCCCATCCGGGCCGAAGTGCAAATCACCGCCGTTGTGATTGCCGCCCGGGGACGGGATGTTGTCGAGCAGCACCACCTGGCTCGACGGGCTCACCACGTTCGTGCTCGGCAGCGTGAAGCGCGACACGCGGTTCACCGCCACGTTGGCGATGTTCGTCGTGCACGTGTTGAACTTGTTGAACGTGTAATAGAGGAAGATGTGCCCGGTGGTCGCGAAGTCCGGGTCCACCGCCACGCCCAAGAGGCCGCGCTCCGAGTTGGTGCACAGCACCGCGGAGAGGTCCAACGCCGGCGTCGGCAGCAGCACGCCCCCGCTGAACACCCGCAGCTGCCCCGTCTGCGTGGTGATGAGCAGCCGCCCATCCGGCGTGAAGGCCAGCGCCGTGGGCCGGGCGATGGCCGTCACCTGCGCGTCCGTGTACGACGGGGGCAGGGTGATGGCCGCGCGGGAGGTCTCCAGGCCCTCCGGGGCCGGAGTCTCTTCCGCCGCGGGCTCCGGCGCGCAGGCCGGGGCCACGAGGAACAAGGACAGCAACACCGCGAAACGACAGGACCCAGGTGTCATGGTGCACTCCTGAAGGAGGGGGATGAGGCACCTGGGTTTTGCTGTTTAGTCTTGATTTTCGCGAGTCTGAACGACGCCCCTGTCGAGGGGTGAACGCTGGGGGGGCCCCCGGGGGGAGGCGGGCCCCGAGCCAGGGCTCTAGCGTCGGCGGTCGCCGTCTCCCCAGCCGCCGCCGCGTCCGCCGCGGTGGCGGTCGCCGCCGCGGACGGGCGTGGCCTCATGGCCGCGGGGCGAGGAGCGGTGGCTGGGGGCGCGCCAGCGCTCGTGGCGCTCCGGCCCGCGGTGGTGGCTCTTCCAGCGGTCATCGCGGCCGCGCCACGAGTCGTCGCGGCGGTGGTAGCCGGGGCCCGGCGAGGCGCGGTGGTAGTAGGTCGGCGAGCGCCAGACGCGGTCATGCCGGTAGTAGTGGCCGGAGGCGCGCCACGGGCGGTGGTAGTAGTAGCGGACGGCCGGCGCGCGGTACCACGTGTGCGCGAAGTAGTTGGGGTGGCCCCAGCGCACGGACACGCGGGCGTGGCGGAAGACGGGCACGGTGACGTGCAGCGAGCCGCGCGGCGCCCAGCCTCCGCTGACGAAGTGCCAGGTCAGGCCGCGCTGCACCCAGCGGGGCGACACGAAGACCAGGCCCGCGCGCGGCGGAGCGGCCCACGTGCCATCCACCCAGTCCCAGTTGTTGCCGGACCAGTACCAGTAGCCGGGCTCCCAGGTGAGGTCGGCGGAGGGCGCGGCCGGACGGATTTCCTGGCGCGGCGCGGGAGGCGCCTGCTGCACGGTGAGGGCCTCGGAGGACACGGCGATGGGAATCTCCACCTCGGTGGTGCCCCGCCGCGCCCAGCCGCCGGAGACCCAGTACCAGGCCCCCCGGTCCTCCTCCCAGTAGCCGTTCACGAACTGGTAGCCCTCCATGGGGGCCAGCCACGTGCCCGGGTTGAAGCGCCACTCGTCGCCGTCCCAGTACCAGTGCCCGGAGGCCCACACGGCGCCGGCATAGGGCCTGCGCGAGGGCTGCTCCGTGGGCAGCGCCGGAGGAGGCTGGGGCGCCATGGGGGCAATCTCCTCGTCGGAGTCTTCGTCGAACTCGCCTTCGCCGTACTCGCGGCCGTCGTACGAGGGGTCCGCGGCGGGCACTGGCGTCGTCTGCGCCTGAACCACCGGGGCCGACAGCAGGGCCACCATCCAGAGCCAGCTTCGAGGACTCATGACGTCTTCTCCAGGTTGAGAATCCAGCGCCCCGTGCAAGGGGCACCTCACGCCCTTCGGACGCGGGGAGGGGCTCCGTATTCAACCCGGGAGCCCCTCACGGGTCGACCCGTCTCGCCGGCAGAGCGGGCGGACAGGCGGGCGGGCTACTGCTTCACCAGGAACATCTCCCGCGTCTGGATGAGGTCCACGTCTCCGGTGAAGCCGGCGAACTGCTCGTACTGGCGGGGCGCGACGCGCGCGCGAGGCAGCCGCAGCGACTCGGTGATGGTGAGCGTGGCGCCCTCCTGCTTCTCGGTGCGGGTGAAGTGTCCGAAGGGGTTCTTCACGTCGATGGGGGGCTGCGGGTCGGGCAGCTTCCAGCCCGGGGGCAAGGACAGCGTCACCTGCGTGCTGCTGGCCTCGGTGTTGTCGATGTAGAGCGGCGTGCGGCGGCTGCTCAGCTGCACGTAGCGGCGGCCCAGCTGCGCGGGGAAGGTGAGGGGGCCCAGCGCCATGCGGTTGCCACCCTCCAGCCGTCCGAAGCGCGGCACGGTGAACTCGTAGCGCAGCACGAAGGGCGCGCCCACCTGGTCCTGGTGGTCCAGCGTGACGCTGGAGAGCGCCGCGCCGCCGAAGTAGCGCGCCACCGCGCCCTGGAGCGCCTGGTTGCGGCTCTCCGCCGACAGCTGGTTGAAGGCCTCCGCCAGCTGCGCCGCCTCGAAGCCCGTGTACGTCTCCTCGCCCTTGCCGGTCAGCTTCCCGTCGGCGTCGAGCGAGAGCGTCAGGCGCACCTGCTTGCCCGTGGACTGCTTGGTCGCGGGCGTCTTCACCACCTCCAGCTTCCTGCCCGGCTCCGGCAAGAGGTACGCCGTCAGCTCGCCCATGGCGAACTCCGGCAGCTCACCGAAGGGCCCGTAGCGCACCGACGTGTCCACCCACACCGGCTCGCTCCCCGGCACCTCCACGCGCAGGGCGGCGTAGGGCAGCAGGCTGTCGTTGGGGAACAGGTACTCGGCCGGGTCCACGTTGAAGGTGCGCACCGCCGCCACGCGCGAGGGGATGCCCAGCTCCTCCAGGCCCGCCTTGAGCACCGTCAGCCGACTGCCCCGGTCCTGCGCCACCGTGGACGCCGCGGACTGGCCCAGCCCGTTGTCCCGTCCGGAGAAGCGCTGCATCACCGCCGCGTGCAGCGCCTTCACCGCCTCCAGGCCCTCCTTGCCCTGGGTGGCCTCGCGGGTGAAGCGGACGACCTCCGCGGTGCGCGCCCAGCGCTCCTGGAACGCGTCGCCGTAGATGCGCGCCAGGCTGTCGTTGCCCGTGGCGCCCGCGCCCACCATGACGAAGGGCAGGTACTCGTTGCCGGAGGGCGGCGCGTCCGGCTCGGGGATGAACGGCGGCACGCGGCGCGCCTCGTAGTGGAAGACCTCCTCGTCGCCCCTCACCGTGGGCTGGGGCGCCTTCATCGCGTGCGCGTCCACCTTCATGCCCGTGCCCTTGGGCGCGGCCACCGTGTACGTGGTCCACGCGTTGGGCTGGTTGGCGATCTGGAAGTAGAACGCGGACGCGGTGAAGCCCGGCTGCGCGGGGCCGCGCGGGCTCTCCGCCAGCAGGTACTCCACCTGCACGCTGTCCCCCACCTGCACGCCGGGCAGGCTCACCGTGTCCTTGCCCTCGATGTTCTCCGGCTCGAGCACGCGCCCGTCCGCCTTGAGCGTGCGCAGCGCCAGCACCTGCGCGCCGCGGGGCACGTTGACCTCCGCGATCTCCTGCACGCCCGACTGCTCCAGCGCCTTCTGGATGGTGTGGATGCGGTTGACGATGCTGCCGTCCGGGTACACGCGCACCGCCGCGGCATCCAGGACGAACACCGCCGCGCCGCCGGTCACGGGCTCCGCGTCGTAGGCGCGCAGCGCCTCCTGCCCGTCGATGGCGAACTCCTGCAGCAGCTCCTTGCCCGTCTTCGCGCGCTCCACCGCGCGGCGCAGCGACAAATCGTCCCCCTCCAGCGCCAGCGCCTTCTCGCGCAGCGCGAGCGCCTCCGCGCCCTTGCCCGAGTACTCGCGCACGTCCGCCATGCGCTTGAGCAGCTCCGTGTTGCGCGGCCACGTCACCGCCAGCTTCTCCAGCACGGCGATGGCGTCGTCATGGCGACGCAGGCCCACGTAGAGGGTCGCCAGCGACGTGCCCGCGCTCACGCTCGTCGGGTCCCGGGCGAGCAGCTGCGCGTACTCGCGCGCGGCGGCCTCCAGGTCCCCGCGCGTGCGCGCGTGGTCCGCCCGCCGCGCCGCGACGCCGGGGCAGTCCTTCTGCGCCTCCACCAGCGTGTTGGAGCGCTCCACCGCGTCGCGCCGCCGCGCCAGGTTGTACTGGAGCCCCAGCGCCTCACACAGCTGCGGCTGGAGCTGCAGCGCCGCGGCCAGCGACTCCTCCGCCAGCGCGTCCACGTCCAGCGTGAGCGCCGCGCGCGCGCGCATCAGGAACAGCGGGAAGCCCGGAGGCTGCACCGCCTCGCTCGCCGTCTTCAGGGTCTCCAGCGCGCTCGCCGCCTGCCCGTCGTCCATGAACAGGTCCGCGCGCAAGAGCAGCGCGGCCACGTGGGTCGGGTCCTTGGACAAGAGCGCTTCCAAATCCCGCGTGGCCCGGCCGCGCGCCACCTTGGAGGGCACCGTCCGGTCCGCCGCGGCCACCTCCGCGCGCAGGGCCAGCAGCGCGGGCGTCGTCGCGTCCACGTCCGCCATCAGCCGCCGGGCGCCGTCCGCGTCGCGCGCCAGGCCGTCACGCGCCGCGAGGAACGTGGAGAGCAGCTCCCCCGCCTCGCCCGAGAGCGCGTCCTTGATGGACTTCGCGGTGGGGTAAACGCCCTTCGCGTCGGCCAGCGAGGGGGCGCTGCCCCACGTCGCGGGCGCCGGTCCGGTGGCCGCGGTGAAGCGCACGTTGGCGGGCTGGCCGTCCTCGCGCAGCAGCGAGAACGACAGCACGCCGGAGGTGCCGCCCTTGAGCTGACGGACGATGATGCGGTGCTTGCCCGCCGACAGCTTCACGGCGCGGCTGGTGACGGTGGAGGTGGCCTGCGTCCACGCGGCGCGCTCCAGCACCAGCGTGCCGTCCACCACCACCTGGTGCGACGCGGCGCTCACCGAGCGCGCCACGTAGGTCGCCCCTTGCGGCACCTCCGCGTCGAAGGCCATGAGGTACACGTCGCCCTCGCCCGGCTCGCCGCCCAAATCCAGCCGGCCGTCCGGCGCCAGCAGCTTGCGCGTGGGGAGCGCCCCGAAGGCGCCGGTGAACGGGCCTGTGAGCGAGCCGCCCTGGCCGGTGGGCCACGCCTCGTCCCACGACAGGACATGGAAGGCGGAGAAGGGCCCCACGAGCGTCGCCTCGGACACGCCGCCCAGCTCCTTGAGCACCGCGTCGCGCGCCTTGAGGTCCCCGCGCGTCACCGCGACCGACAGCCGCGTGCCGCGCAGCAGGTACGCCGTCTCGCCCGACGCGCCCGCCGCGAGCGCCTTCTGCGCCGCCGCGAGGATGGCCTCATCCAGGGGCGGCGCGGTGCCCACGGTGTCCAGCGCGTAGCGCGCGCCGATGAGCGCCAGCGGGTGCGTGGGCGCGCGCGTCACCACCTCCAGCGCGGCCACGAGCGCCCGGTCCGGCCGCCCCGCGCGGCGCGCGAGCAGGTGCTGGCCGATGAGGGCGTAGGGGTCCGCCGGGTCCTTCGCCACGGCGGCGTCGAAGCGCTGCTGCGCCGCCGCCGCGTCGCCTTCCATCAGGTACGCGTGGAAGCCGGCGAAGGCGAGCGTGCGCGCCTCGTCCGTGCCGGAGCGCGCCTTCTCCGCGGCGCTCTCCAGCACGCGCGGCGCGACGCTGGGGGTGGGGGAGTGGGAGCAGCCCGTGAGGCCGGCGACGAGTGCGAACGCGGTCAGGCCGCGGCGGAAGGTGCGCATAGGAGTGCCGAGGGATAATGCAATCCCCCGTCACTGGCCATATTCCCCTGCGGAACTCTGTCGCCTTCGTGCCCGTCTAGCGGCGCTTGCCGTTCTTGGGCGCGGGCTTGACGGGCTGCTTCTTGGGGGGCGGAGGAGGCGCCTTCTTGGGCACCACCGCCTTGGCCGGCACCGCCGCGGCCACCTTCGGCGGGGACGGGGTGGGCGTCGGCGGCACCGGCGCCGTCGTCCCTCCGGGCGGCGACTGCTTGAGCACGTAGGTGATGCCGGACACGCGGCAGGTGCCCTCGATGCAGCCGAAGCCGGGGAAGGGCGCGTCGCCGAACTGCTCCACCCAGCCCGCTCCCAGCACCAGCGGCTCGAAGAGCGCCCGGCGGTCCTTGCCCGTGCCCAGGAACGCCTCCAGCCGCCCCTCCGCGTCCACCGCCAGCTCCACGTTCACCGGGCCCGCCTTGGGGGACTCGATGCCGAGCATCGCGCCACGGCGCTCGCCGAGCGCCCACTCCAGCCGCAAGGGCTCGCCCACGCCGTTGTGCACCAGCGCCACGTAGCGGCCCGTGCTGCCCAGCAGCAGCATGGACGCGGTGGGCGGCGGGGACGGCTGGTAGAGGCTGAACATGTCGCGCAGGCGGCGCTCGAAGGTGAGCGGCGGCGCCTCCGTGAGCAGCTGCGCCGTGAGGCTGAGGCTGTCGCCGTCCCGGCGCGTGACGTCCACGCGCACCCGGCCCACGCTCTGCTCGTCGTCCTGCCAGGGGAAGACGAGCGTCTTGTCCTCGAGCGTGACGGGGCGTCCGGCCACCACCAGGCTCTGCTCCGCCAGGCCCTCGCCCAGGGTGAGCCTGCGCCGCTCGGGGTTGGACTCCTCGCGCCCGGGCACCGGCTGGATGCGCGGCTCGCCCAGGTAGGCCATGAGGGTGGCGCCCGGCGCGGACGCCGCGCGGCGCTCGCCGCTCAGATAGAAGGCCGTGCCCAGGACCAGGCTGGCCGCCAGCACCATCACCACCGCGGCGGCCTGCATGGTGGTGCGCACCACCTTGCGCACGCCCGCCTTGAAGCGCTGCACCCGCGTCTGCTTCACCGGCAGCATCGACGGCAGGCTGCCGGGGACGAGCAGCTCCAGGTCCGCGATGAGCGCCGCCACCGACGGGTAGCGGTCCTCCGGGTCCGGCTTGAGGCACTTGGTGACGATGCCGTCCAGGCGCGCGTCCAGCCCGGGCTTGCGCTGCGAGGGCGGGTCGAACGTGCCCAGCGGCACCTCGCCGGTCAGCCACTCGTAGAGGATGACGCCCAGCGAGAAGATGTCCGCGCGCGCGTCCGCGTTCTTCGCGTCCACGCGCTGCTCGGGCGCCATGTACGACAGCGTGCCCATGGACACGTGCGTGGACGTCAGCGCGTAGCGCGACGAGGGGCTGGCGTCATCCAGGAACGAGGCGAGCCCGAAGTCCGACACCTTGGCGATGCCGCCGGCCTGCTGGTCCAGCAGGATGTTCTCCGGCTTCAGGTCGCGGTGGATGACGCCGCGGCCGTGCGCGTACTCGATGGCCCGGCAGATTTCGAGCATGCGCCTGAGCGCGCCCATCATGTCGAACTGGGACTGGCGGATCAGCTCGCGCAACGACGGGCCGTCCACGAACTCCATCACCAGGTAGTAGGTGGCGTCCGTCTTCCCCTTGTCGACGATGGAGACGACGTGGGGGTGGCTCAGCGCGGCGAGCGCCGCGGCCTCCTTCTGGAAGCGCGCGATGAAGGACGGGTCCTTCGCCAGCTCCTGGTTGAGCAGCTTCACCGCCACCGTGCGCCCGAGCGACAGCTGGGTGGCCTTGTGGACCTCGCCCATGCCTCCGGTGCCCACGAGCTTTTCGAGGCGGTAGCCGCTGATGAGGTCGGGGGAGCGAGGCCGGCTGATCGCCGTCGGGTCGATGGAGGACATGGCGGTAGACAGGGGGCCGCCAGGGTAGCAGAAACCCTCGACGCACGGGGCCAGGGCTCAAGGGGGGAGGGTCGCCCGCGCCCTCCGTCGCCTGGCGACCGGGGAGGCGAGGGGCTAGTGCCCGGACGCCGGCGTGCGGCCCACCGCCGCCCTCAGGCTGTTGCGCACCTGGTCCAGCGAGGAGCGCATCTGCCCGTGGCGCACCGACGCCGCCACCGCCCGCGACAGCGACTTGAGCAGCGACACGTCCTCGGGCTTCCAGGCCCGGGGCTGCCGGCAGTCCTCGAACACCGCCACGCCCCACCACTGCTGACGCGAGGGGTTGATGGGGCACAGCAGGATGGAGTGCGTCCCCTGCCGCTCGAGCAGATCGCGCATCATCGGCGGCGCGTCACGGGTGGGGCACGCGACCACCATCCCCGCCTCCAGCATGTCCACCCAGCCCGGCGCGAAGTCCCGGAACGAGAACGCGCGCAGCACGGGGTTGGCCAGGGGCGACGCGGTGGGCGGCTCCGCCCAGGCGTAGCGCAGGTCCGTCACGAACCGGCCGTACGTCTGCGACACCCGGTTCTCGAAGATGTAGGCCCGGTCCACGCCCATCGCGTGCCCCACCAGCCCCAGCGACTCCACCGCGGTGGCGGGGCAGAGGCCCTTCTCCAGCAACAGCTTCGAGGCTTCCGACACCTTCGAGAAGGCTTCCACCATGGGGGTGACTCCAGGAAAAGACGGATTTGCAATGGGGTTCCGCAGGAATCCGGAACCGACTGTCATCCTCTGAAGTCGTATTAAGCGCGATTACTGTGTTTCTGTCAAATCCCAGCTTTGCTGAAAATCAAGAGTTCGCCACGGAGACAATGACCCAGGCGGGGTGTAGATGACACAGGTGACTTTCCGAGGGAGGCGACCTGGTCGTGAAGTGTCCGGGTGATGACAGACCCCGAAATGCCACGAGGGCGCCCCCCTTGGAAAGGGCGCCCTCGCGGGGATTCCTCGAAGTGAGGAAATCGAGACTACTTGGTCTCGGCGGCCGTCTCGGCCTTGGGGGCGGCCTTCTTGGCCTTCTTGCCCTTGGCGGGCTTGGTCTCGGCGGCGGGCTTGGCCTCGGCCGTCTCGGGCTTGGCCTCCTCGGCCTTCATCTCGGCGGCGGGAGCGGGCTGCGCCTCGGCGGCGGCGGGCTTGGCCTCCGCGGCGGCCGGAGCGGGGGTGTTGGCAAACGCGGTGGCGGCGGCGAGCAGGGCGGCGGCGAACACGGTCTTCATGGAATGCTCCGTTGAGGCAGGACGACGCAGGATTGCGCCGTATCAGCGGACAGGCGCTTGAGCAGCGGGCGTGCCAGCGCGGCCTTCCGAGGGAAGCGCGTGGGCTTTCGTGCGCGTGCTGGGGAGGAAATCCTCAGTTGAGGCTCCAACATTGGGGGCTTGCTCCCCAGACGGGCGCTTGTCGCTTTGACGACACCGGGCCACTTGAGCAAGCTGCGCACGCGTCCTTTGCTGCAACAGGACACGAGCCCGTCGCACCTCGTCGCGAATCTCTCGCGACCGCGGCGCGGGAGAGACGGTGTATGCGGTCCCTGTGGTTCGCGATGGCGACGGCGGTGGCATGGCTGGCGACAGGGTGCGCGCGAATCCCGCCTGAGCGCCTGGAGGCGCAGGTGCTGGAGACGCTGCACTGGCAGCGCCAGTACGAGGCGGAGCGCGAACGCATGGAGTCGGTGGCGGTGAAGCTGGCGGCGCTGGAGTCGGCCATCGAGCGGCTCAAGCAGGAGCGCGCGGAGGCGGAGCAGGGCCGCGCGGCGCTGATGGAGGAGCTGGCGCGCACGGAGGCGGACCGGCACGCGCTGGAGGAGCACAACACGCAGCTGCTCGCGCGGGAGCGGGAGCTCAACGAGCTGCGGGAGATGCACGAGCAGCTGTCGGACGTCTTCTATGAGTCGGCGCTGGAGCGGGCGCGGCGGCGGTTGCCGTCGGCGCGGCAGCCGGATGCTCCGGCGGCAGGCGACGGGACGGCGGCGCCCTGAAGGTCAGGACGCGGGTCCTCGGCCCGTGCTCCGTGGTACAGGACGACCCTGGTGAGCACCCGCAAGTCCATCCGCGGCTATCGCGCCGGCTTCTTCTTCGTGGTGGCCCTGCTGTCGGCCGTCACCGCCTTCATGTTGTGGACGGAGGTGCGTACGGGCGCGCAGGTGGACGCGCTGGTGAAGCAGGCGCTGGAGCGCGCCGGCCTCATCGGGCGCATCCGCGTGGACGCGCTGTCGCTGGAGTCCGCGATTGAGGCGCACATCCGCGCCACGGACGACCGGGAGCGCGGCGCGGCCGACGCGGTGATGGAAGAGATTCTCACCGACATCCGCTTCGCGTCGGAGGCGTACACGCGCAACCTGCCCTCGGGCGACAAGGCGATGTGGGAGCGCTTCAACGCCGCGTGCCAGGGGCTGGCGGACCAGGTGCGCGCGGCGGCGGTGTTCTCGCAGCGGCGCGAGGCGGACCGGGCGCGTCGTCACCTGGCCGAGCGCATCCGGCCGGTGGCCGCGCAGTTGGACGCCTTGGGCGAGTCGCTGTCGGAGGAGAACGCGAACGAGGCGCGCCGGCTGGTGGGGCGGCTGGCCGACCTGCGCGTGCGCAACACGGCGCTGGGCGCGGGCACCACGCTCCTGGCCATGCTGCTGTCGGTGTTGGTGGGGTGGCACATCACGCGGCTGCTCAAGCGTCAGGACGCGACGATTCAGGGGCAACTGGAGGAGCTGGGGCGGCACAACCAGGAGCTGGATGCCTTCACGCGCCGCGTGGCGCACGACCTCATCAGCCCGCTGGCGCCGCTCAAGGGCTACCTGACGCTCATCCGTCGCACGGGCGCGGTGAAGGACGCGGGCGCGCTGGAGATGCTGGCGCAGTGCGAGTCCAGCGCGGTGCGCATGGGGGAGCTCATCGAGGCGCTCTTGCGCTTCTGCCGCGCGGGCACGCGGGGTGAGCGCACGGTGGGCGAGCTGGACACGGCGGTGACGACGGTGCTGCTGGAGGTGTCGCAGGTGGCGGCGCTGCAGAACGTGGCGTTGGACCGGGCGCTGGAGGCGGGCGTGGCGGTGGACTGCCCGGGGCAGCTGTTGCAGGTCACCGCGCGCAACCTGCTGACGAACGCGGTGAAGTACTCGGCGGGGCGGCCCGACGCGAAGGTGACGGTGAGCGTGGCGACGGACGGGGCGGACGCGGTGCTCGAGGTGTCGGACAACGGCATCGGCATGGGGCCCGCGGTGTTGACGTCGTTGTTCCAGCCGTTCTTCCGCGCGCCCGAGGCGCGCTCGCTGCCGGGGCATGGGTTGGGGTTGGTCACCACGAAGCGGGTGGTGGAGGCGCACGGGGGGACGCTGGCGGTGCGCTCGGAGGAGGGGAAGGGGACGCGCGTGGTGGTGCGCTTCCCGAAGGTCGCGCGGCAGACGGTGGGAAGCGCCGTCCAGTCCGCGGAGTCGTCCACGGCTTCCGCAATCCGCAAGGTGGCTTCGTGAGCTCAGCGCGCATCCTCGTCGTGGACGATGACCCTCAGGCGAGGGATTTGCTCCAGCGGTTGCTGGGGCCGCTCGGCTCGGTGGCGCAGGCGGCGCACCCCAAGGCCGCGCAGGAGAAGCTGGCGGAGGGCGCGTTCGACCTGGTGCTCACGGACATGGCCATGCCGGAGCCAGGGGATGGGCTGAAGGTGCTGCAGGAGGTGAAGGCGCACCTGCCGGACACGCCGGTCATCGTGGTGACGGCGTTCGGCAACATCGAGGGCGCGCTGGACAGCATCCAGCTGGGCGCGTTCGACTACCTGGCCAAGCCCTTCGACGTGGATGCGATTCTGCGCATCGCGCGCCGGGCGCTCGAGCAGAAGCGCTTGGTGGAGGAGAACCGCTCCTTGCGCCAGCAGGTGGACCGCACGGCGCTGGTGGGACGCAGCCCCGCGCTCCTGGAGGTCTACAAGCAGGTGGCCCGCGCGGCCGCGAGCAACGTGCCGGTGCTGATTACGGGCGAGACGGGGACGGGCAAGGAGATGGTGGCGCGGGCGCTGCACAAGCGCTCGCCGCGCTCGACGGGGCCGTTCATCCCGGTGGACTGCGGCGCCATCACCGAGTCGCTGATGGAGAGCGAGCTGTTCGGCCATGCGAAGGGCAGCTTCACGGGCGCCTCGGGCGCGCGTCGGGGTGTCTTCGAGGAGGCGAACGGCGGGACGCTCTTCCTGGATGAGATTGGCGACGTGGGGATGAAGGTGCAGTCGCAGCTCCTGCGCGTGCTGCAGGAGGGCGAGATCCGCCGGGTGGGCGAGAGCGTGCCGGTGAAGGTGGACGCGCGCGTGGTGGCGGCGACGAACAAGGACTTGAAGGAGCGGGTGGCGGAGGGCGTGTTCCGCGAGGACCTGCTGTACCGGCTGGACGTGGTGCACCTGCACCTGCCGCCCCTGCGTGAGCGGCGAGAGGACATCCCGGCGCTGGTGCAGCACTTCGCGTCGCGGCATGCGCGGGGTGGGGTGAGCCCGGTGGTGACGTCGGAGGCGATGGGGCGGCTGACGGCATACGACTGGCCGGGCAACGTGCGGCAGCTGGAGAACGTGGTGGCGCGGGCGCTGGCGCTCAACGTGACGGGCGTGCTGGGTCCACAGGACTTCCCGGAGCCGATTGGAGATGCGCCCAAGCGGCTGACGGGGCTCGCGGGGGACATGCCGAGCCTCGCGGAGCTGTCGCGGCGGTATGCGGCGCACGTGCTCCAGTCGGTGGGTGGCAACAAGAGCGAGGCGGCGCGCCTGCTCGATGTGGACCGCAAGACGCTCTACAAGCTGCTGGATGGCGCGGGCACGGAGACGCCGGAGGCATAGGCGCTTCGGGTTGGCGCGGCTCGGCCGCTTTCTCGTCGAGACCGTTGTGCGTGAAGGACCGTGTGCATCGCGCCTGTCGAGGCGCTCGCGAGAGCGTCGAGGTGCGGTGCGCGGGGCCGTATGCGGTGGCGCGTAGGTCGGCGCCGTCATGCGGTAGTGCCGGGGTGGGGGGCGCGGGGCGCTCTCATGCCGTCGCGAAGGCGCGGCGCCCGAGCGCGTGCCGGGCTGTGAGGCGCTCCGAGCGCTCGTTCGTCATCGGGTGTTCCGCTGCGCCTGCGAAGGGCCGCTCCGGGTGCATGCGAGCTGTCCGGTGATGGAGTGTGTCGCTGCGATGCGCCTTGTCTGGAATGGCGGAGCCCTCGCAGACTCCGGGCCGTGAACGCGCGCTCCCTGTCGACGCTGGCCCTTCTCATCACCTCCACGCAGACCGCCTGTGTCTCGCCGCAGAAGGGGCGCGAGGAGCTGCCCGTGGAGGAGCCGGGGGCTCCGGCGCGACTGTGGCGGCGCAGCGCGAGCGAGCGCGACTTCGAGCGCTTCACCCGCGAGGGCACGGCGGTGACGGCGGACGGTGTGCTCGTGCTGGAGGTCTCGGCGCGGACCGACAACGTGCCCGTGCCCGCGGGCCGGTTGGAGGATGGGAGCACGCGCTACCACGAGGCGACCTACCGACTGGGGAGCGCCGTCTCCGAGGTGCAGCTCGTGCCAGGGGGCTTCAACAGCGTCATCCCGTCCTTCGATGCGCTGACGCCGCCGGGCACGTGGGTGAAGGTGACGCTGGCCGCGCGCATCGAGGGCGTCTGGACGAAGGACTACCACCTGGGGGTGTGGGCCTTCGACAAGGAGCCCGTGGCGCGGCACAGCGTGGAGGGACAGGGCGACGCGGACGGTCAGGTGTTCACGGACACGCTCAACCTCAAGCGTCGCGCGGACGCGCTGCGGATGACGGTGTGGCTGTTCTCGTCCAACCCGGAGGCCACGCCGCGTGTGCGTGCGTTGTCGGCGGCGGTGAGCGACAAGCAGGGTGTCGCATGGGATGGCGGTGGAGACCGGAGCGTCTGGGGGACGGTGCTGGAGGTGCCCGGCCACTCGCAGATGCTGTACCCGGACGGTGGGCCTGTGTGGTGCTCGCCGACGTCCACCACGATGCTGCTCGCGTATTGGGGGCGGAGGCTGGGGCGGCCGGAGCTGGTGACCACGGTGCCTTCGTCGGCGGACCGGACGTATGACTGGGTCTACAAGGGCACGGGGAACTGGGTCTTCAACACGGCCTATGCCTCGGCGATGGGCGACGGCGCGCTGCATGGCGCGGTGCTGCGGCTGGATGGCTTCGCGCAGGTGGAGCGGCTCATCGCCGCGGGCATCCCGGTCAGCATCAGCATCGCCTACGAGGAGGGAGAGCTCACCGGCTCACCCGTGCGCAGCTCCGATGGCCACCTCATCGTGCTCAAGGGCTTCACCCCCGAGGGGGATGTCGTGTGCAACGACCCCGCCTTCAAGACGGATGAGACGGTGTCGGTGACGTACAAGCGCGAGGAGCTGTGGCGCGCGTGGCAGCACTCTCGGGGCGCGACGTATGTGCTGTGGCCCTCGGGCACCGCGCTTCCTGTCGAGCTGATTGGGGTGCTGCGCTGACCGGGGCGTGGGGGCTGTTTCACCGTGAGACAATGTCTCGGGTCTCACGGTGCATACGGGTTTCCACTCGTGCGGGTGGGGGCGCGGGAGGCTCCATTCCGTTACATGTGACATCCACCGTCGTGGCGGCACGGATTACGCACCCGGGCGGAGTCGTGCGCAGGGGGCCCCACCTCGGACGACGTTGAGCAAGCGGGCGAGCCCTCGTACCGTGTCGTCCACATGCGACGTTGGCTTCAGCTCGCCCTTCTCCTGCCTGGAATCGCCTGCACGCCTTCGTCCAAGACGGAGGAGCCCGGTCCGGCGGGCACCGTCACACCTCCTGGCTCGATAGCAGCCGCCGCGCGTGATGAAGCGGGGACGCCTTCCGCCGCGAAGGGGCTCGGAGCTGCTCCAGGTGGCGCGAACAGCGGCGGAGCAGCGCCGACGGCCACCGAGATGGGACCCTCGAGCGGACTCGAAGGCGGCGGACCGACGCAGCCTGGGGCAGCACCGCTCGCGAATCCTCCCTCGGCGCGGGGACTCGCGAACAGCGCGGCCACGCCGCCAGGTCATGTGAGCGGTGCACCGACGGACCTCGGAGCAGCACCTCCCGCGAGCCCCTCGGGAGAGGAGCGCGCCAACGGTGTGATCGGCACGAACGGCGGTCACGTGAACAGCGCACCGATGGAACCCGGAGCCGCGCCTCTCGCGAGTCCTTCCTCTGCCCAGGGCCTCGCGAACAGCGCGGCCACGCCGAGCGAAACAGCGTCTTCGCCAGTCAGGGTGAACGGTGCCCCATCAGGGCCCGGGGCGGCGCCCACCGCGAATCCCTCCGCACTCGGCGACACGGCTCGGGCCGATACGACAGTCCCTTCCGCGCAACCCTCCTCGGTGGTTCCCCCGGTCGACGGAGGCACACCCGTCACCGCCGCGACACCAGGCGAGCTGCTCGCGGCCTGGAACCGCACGGCGCCGGTGCTCGACACGGATGGCGGTCCCTCGCGTCCCGTCGTCGCCGCGCCGCCTCCGCACTCCGATGCCCCCTCCGCCGGCCACGAGCCCTCGCTCTCCATCGACCCCGAGCTCAGCGCCACCCCGAAGCCCGAGCGACAGGACCTCCCCTCCGGAGAAGACACGGACGCTCCGCCCCCCGTCGAGCAGCTCGTCGTCATCCCCGACCGGAAGAACCCGAGCGAAGAGCTCGTGCTCGGCCCCGACGGCGAGCCCCTCGAGGACACCAGCCTCGTGCTCGATGACCCCGCTCTCGGGCTCGAAGGCGAGGACCCCGAACCCACGGCCTCCACCAGCCCCGACGCGGGCTCCGAGCCCGTCGCCATTCCCTACCAGCCCGACGCCGGCTCGCTGCGTGTCCTCCGCTCCATTGCCGTGCGCTCCGAGCCGCGTCAGAGCTCACCACCCCTGGGCACCGTGGCCCAGGACATGCGCGTCCTGTGGAAGAGCGAGACGGCCATGCGCAACTCCGAGTGCGAGGCCTGGGTCGAAATCCAGCCGCGCGGCTGGGTCTGCGAGCGCTACCTGGAGCGCAACTTCCGCGAGCCCCGCGTGCGCGACCTCCCCCGCCTCCGCGAGGGCGAGCTCACCCCCGGCATCTACGCACGCGTCGTCGGCAAGCGCGTGCGCGCCTACCCCAGCCTCGCCCTGGCCCGCGTCCGCAGGAAGGGCGTGCTCCTCAAGGGCTCGGTGACGGTGCAACTGCGCGGACAGGTGCGCGTGGGACGCCGCACCTTCTGGCGCACCACGGATGGCCAGTACCTGGAGGCCCGGGTGCTGCGCGAGTACCGGCCCTCGGCCTTCGTCGGCGTGGACGCGGAGCAGATGTCCGAGCTCTCCTCGCCCTTCGCCTGGGCCCAGTCACGCCTCAAGCCCACCGCGCCCGTCATCGTCCGCGTCGCCCCCGACGAGAAGGCCGCGCGCGAGACGGTGCTCCCTCCGAGGACGCTCGTCGCCGTGCGCGAGCTGTCCCCTGATGGCCGCTGGGTGCTCATCTCCGAGGACCACTGGGTGGCGCGAGACGACCTGCACGTGGCCTGGTTCACCCACGCGCCCCCTGGCGTCGAGCCCGGTGAGCGCTGGCTGGACGTGGACCTGGAGGCGCAGGTGCTCGTGGCCTACGAGGGCGAGCGCCCCGTGTACGCCACGCTCGTCTCCTCCGGGAAGCCCGGCACGGACACGCCCGAGGGCCTCTACCGCGTCTGGATCAAGTTCGCCGAGGCCGACATGACCGGCTCCGGCACCGCGGGCAATGACACCTACCGCGTGGCCACCGTGCCGTGGACCATGTTCTTCGAGCGCGACTACGCGCTGCACACCGCCTACTGGCACGACCGCTTCGGCGAGCCCACGAGTCACGGCTGCGTCAACCTCTCGCCGCGCGACGCCCGGCTCCTCTACACCTGGGCCGCGCCGGAGGTCCCCACTGGCTGGTCCATGGTGCACGCGACGCCGGAGTCCCCCGGCTCGTGGGTGCGCATCCGGGGACAGGCGAGCCTGCCCCCGAAGACCCAGAAGGAGCGCAAGGCGCGCGTCGTCGCCAGCACGCGCGGCCTGCGCTGAATCACCGCCGCTTCAGCCCACCACCGACACGGTGACGCGTCGGCGGTGGGGCGACGTGCGGTGCTCCCAGACGTAGACGCCCTGCCACGTCCCCAGGTCCGGCGCGCCGTTCTTCACGGGGATGCTCAGCGAACTCTGCGTGAGCACCGTGCGCACGTGCGCCGGCATGTCATCGGGCCCCTCCGCGTCGTGCACGAACAGCGGGTCCCCGTCCTTCACCAGCCGCGCGAAGAAGGCCTCCAAATCCCGGCGCACATCCGGGTCCGCGTTCTCGCTCAACACCAGGGACGCGCTGGTGTGGTGGAGGAACACCGTGCACAGCCCCTGCTCCAGGCCGCTGTGCGCCACCACCTCGCGCACGTCCCCGGTGATGTCCGTGAAGCCGCGTCCCCGCGTGGACACCGTGAGCTGCTTCGCGTGGTACATGCTCTCGTCAGCCTCCCAGCCGGGCCTTCAGGAACGCGGCCAGGCGCGTCAGCTCGCCCCCGTCAATCGTGTGCGGCCCGTCGAAGGGGAAGAAGTCCACGGACAGGCCCGCCTTCACCAACGTGTCGCGCAGGCGCTCGGCCGCCGCGAAGGGCAGCACGTCGTCATGGCGACCGTGGGCCTGGAACACCGGCAGCCCCTGACGGGCCTTGGCCTTCTGCGTCCACTCCGCCTCCGCCAGCAGCGTGCCCGATAGGATGCACAACCCCGCGGGGCACTCCTCCAGCCGCAGCGCCACGTCCGTCGTCACCATGCCGCCCTGGCTGAAGCCGCCCAGGACGATGCGGTTGTAGGGCAGCTTCGTCGCCGTCGACACCGCGTCCACCACGGACGTGACGGCGCGGCGCGCGGCGGGCAGGCCCTCCGGGACGCTCTTCCCATACGTGTCCCAGTCCCGCTGCTGCCCGCGCATGATGGACTCGGGCAGATGGAACCAGGCACGTCCGGACGCCATGCCCCACTGCGCCAGCGACAGCGGCGCCCCAGGGAACACGAAGCGCACGCGCCCGGCCAGCGAGGCCTCCAGCCCGACAAGCTCCGGCGCCAGCATCACCAGGTCCGTGGCCGGCGCGCCGAAGCCGTGGCAGAGCACCACCACCAGCTCCGGCGTGGCGCCCTCGGACAGCCCGTCCACCACCTGGCAGTCCAGCTCGCCCAGGCGTGTCGCCACGCGGCGCAGCTTGGGCGGGCTCATCACTTCGCCCCGGCCGTGGCCGGCGCGTCCGCCAGGGTGATCTTCTGGATGACCACCGGCTCCACCGGCCGGTCACCGGGGCCCGTCTTCACCTTGGAAATCTTCTCCACCACGTCGTAGCCCTTCGTCACCTCGCCGAAGATGGTGTGGCGGTTGTTGAGGAAGTCCGTCACCGCCGTGGTGATGAAGAACTGACTGCCGTTGGTGCCCGGGCCCGCGTTGGCCATGGCGAGCAGGCCCGTCTTGTTGAACGTGCGGCCGCTCTGGAACTCGTCGGCGAAGCGGTAGCCCGGGTCACCGCGGCCGGTGCCCGTGGGGTCGCCACCCTGAATCATGAAGTTCGGAATCACGCGGTGGAAGATGACGCCGTTGTACAGCGGCCGGCCCGTCACCTGCTCGCCCGTGTTCGGGTCCTTCCACGGCTTCTCGCCCGTGGCCAGGCCCACGAAGTTGGCCACCGTCAGCGGCGCGTCCTTGGAGAACAGGCGCAGCTCGATGGTGCCCTGGTTCGTCTCCATCGTGGCCAGCAGGTCCTGACCGGCCTGGACCTTCTTGGTCCACTCTCCGGTGGCCTCGGGGGCGGCGGGGGGCGGCGTGGCCGCGACGGGCTTGTCCGCGGGCTTCGTCGCGGCGGGCGGGGTGGGCGTGGCCGCGGTGGGCTCCTTCTTGTCGGAGGAGTCCTTGCAAGCGGCGAGGGAGAGGCTCAGCACGAGCGCAGTCAGGATTCGGAAGGTCATGGGCGGCGCAGATTACCCCCACCCGCGCCGGATTCCAGGACGTCTCGTCGCCCCCCGCCCCGGACGTCCACCGCAGGGCACAATCCCCCTCAGCGGGGCTCGAGCGCCAGTGCCACCATCACCTCGGTGAGGTCCCCCGGGTGGTAGCGGCTGAAGCCCGGGAAGGCGCGCAGCGCGGCCTCCGCGTGGTCCATGTCCGACAGCCGCACCAGGCCCGCCCCCGGCACCTCCGCGTCCAGCGCCGTCACCATGCCGTCGGAAGCGTACTGGTAGCGCTCGTCCAGGTAGCGCTGCAGCGCGTAGAGCGACGACAGCCTCGACAGGCGCGAGGTGGCGAGCGCCACCGTGGGGATGTCCAGGGGGTAGGGGTGCCGGCGGATGAACTCCATGCGCTTCGTGTAGGACAGCTCCTCCACCGAGCGCGACACCCCGTGGAACAGCAGCGGGAAGGCGAAGTCGATGAGCCTGCGCATCTCCGGCGTGGTGGACAGGTCGTGCGCGATGGGCGAGCCGCCGTACGGCGCCTGCAGCGTCACCACCGCGCGCACCACGCGGCGCAGCTCCGGGTACAGCGCGAGCACCGCCGTGCACTCCACGCCGCCCTTGCTGTGGCCCACCAGCACCACCGAGCGCCCGAAGTGCGCCGCGTCCAGCAGCGCCTCGCGCAGCACCGCGACGTTGTCGAGCAGCAGCCCCTCGGTGTCCACCGGCGCCTCGCGCACGT
The DNA here is from genome assembly GCF_026626605.1 of Myxococcus sp. MISCRS1. Classification (NCBI taxonomy): domain Bacteria; kingdom Pseudomonadati; phylum Myxococcota; class Myxococcia; order Myxococcales; family Myxococcaceae; genus Myxococcus; species Myxococcus sp. MISCRS1. The sequence continues at coordinate 3,643,724 of NZ_JAPNKB010000001.1, read as the reverse complement.
CCAGGCCCCGGCGCTCCAGCCGCTGCACGTTGTCCAACAGGTACCCGGGCAGCTCGTCGCCCAGCATCCCCCGCACCAGCACGTACTGGTGACGCCACGCCTCCACCGGCAACACCGGCTCGCCGTCCCGCACCCGCGCGAGCAGCGCGTGGAAGCGCGGCGTCAGGTCCACCGACGGAGGCGCGCCCGCCGGCAGGTTCAGGAGCCAGCCAGCCATGCCGCCACAGCCCGGTCCCCACCAGCGCGGCGCGGCGGGAAGTCCTCTCAGACCTCGCGTCAGCCGGGCGATGGCCCCGGGCTCCCGCTCCGGAGAGGGCGTGGGGATGGGGGACACGGGCACTTCGGGGGGCGACGGCTGCGTCATTTCACTTGCGGAGCGTAGCGGCAAGCGCGGGCCGGACGCCAACGAGGGGGCGCCCCGGGGGCACGAGCGGCTTTCGTGGGTCGGGGCTCGTGCTAAAGAGGTGGGCAGAGGCGGGAGGACTTCGAAGCTGACGACCGGACAGGAATGGCTCGTTGACGCGAGCGGCTGCTCGCCTGGGTTGCTCAAGGACGCGGCCGCGTTGGCGGCGCTCTTCGAGGAGCTCATCGTCCTGCTGGACCTGAAGGTCGTGGGTCAGCCGCAGTGGCACGTGTTCCCGGAGCCCGGGGGCATCACCGGCCTGACGTTGCTGGCCGAAAGCCACCTGGCCATCCACACCTTCCCCGAGCATGGCTTCGCCGCGCTCAATGTCTACTGCTGCCGCCCGCGCTCCCGGCCCGACTTCGAGTCGCTGCTGGCCAGGCGCCTGGGCGCGGCCTCATGCGAGGTGCGTGAGCTGAAGCGGGGGGTGATGGCGTGAGTCAGGGGAGGTGTCCGTCGTGCGGCGCGGACGTGGAGTTCACCGCCGGCTCGGCGCAGGTCGTGGTGTGCGGACACTGCCAGACGGTGGTGGCTCGCAAGGGCGATGACTTCGAGTCGCACGGGAAGATTGGCCGCATCGTCCCCACCGACTCCCCGCTCCAGCTGGGCGCGGAGGGGCGCTACGCGCGCACGGGCTTCCGGGTGGTGGGCCACCTGCAGAAGGACCATGGCGCGGGCCCGTGGGACGAGTGGTACGTGGAGTTCGACGACGGCCGCGCCGCGTGGATGAGCGAGTCCGAGGGCGCCTTCCACCTGCTGCTCGACGGCGGCGTGGAGGAGGGCCTCCAGCTGGAGGACATGCACCCCGGAGAGCGGCTGAAGCTGCGCAACCGCGTCTGGGTGGTGGAGGAGCGCGGCCACGGCACCGTGGTGGCCGCCGAGGGACAGCTCCCCAGCGACGTGGACCCCACGCAGGACTCCTATTACGTCGACGCCACGGGCTCCAACGGCGCCTTCCTCACCCTGGACTTCGGCACCCGCCACCGCGACCCGGAGGTCTTCATCGGGGAGCGGCTCAAGCTCGACCAACTCGGCATCCCCGCCGACCAGCTGCGCCCGCGCGCGAAGCGCAAGGTGGACCTGCAGCAGGCGCGCTGCACCGAGTGCAACGGCCCGCTGGAGCTGCGCGCGCCGGACCAGTCGCTGCGCGTGGCGTGCCCGTTCTGCGGCGCGCTGCTGGATGTGCGCAAGGGCAAGCTGTCCTTCCTGCGGCTGCTCGAGAAGCCCGACCATCCGCCCCTCATCCCGCTGGGCGCGAAGGGGACGCTGAAGAACACGGAGTGGATGTGCATCGGCTTCCTCGTGCGCTCGTGCACGGTGGAGGGCGTGCGCTACCCGTGGGAGGAGTACCTGCTGTACCACCGGGCGAAGGGCTTCGTCTGGCTGATGAACTCCAACGGCCACTGGGTGTTCCTGGAGCCGGTGGCCGCCGGTGACGTGTCGCTGGCCCCGCTGACGTCCGCCTTCTTCGACAAGCGGCGCTACAAGGCCTTCCAGAACGTGCACGCGGTGACGGAGACGGTGCAGGGCGAGTTCTACTGGAAGGTGCAGGCCGGCGAGTCCGCCGAGGCCACCGAGTACGTGAATCCGCCGTACTCCCTCAACGTGGACGCCACCGAGGACGAGGTGACGTACACGCATGGCGAGTACCTGGCGCCGGAGGTCATCCAGAAGGCCTTCAACCTGGAGAAACTGCCTTCGCCCGAGGGCATCCAGCCCAGCCAGCCCAACCCCTTCTCCGAGCGGATGAAGTCCACCTTCCTGTGGTCCTTCATCTGGTTCCTGGGGCTCGTGGTGCTCTCGGGCCTGTTCTCCATCAGCTCGCTGAACCGGGTGGTGCTGGAGCAGAGCATCACGGTGCCGCCGGAGGCGATGTCCAACACACCGTCCGCCACGCGCTTCAGCGAGCCGTTCGAGCTGACCAAGCGCGGCAACATGAAGGTGGAGGTCGCCGCGGGGCTGGGCAACAGCTGGCTGGGCGTGCAGGGCGACCTGGTGAACCAGGACACGGGCGACGTGACGACCTTCTACCAGGAGCTCAGCTACTACTTCGGCCAGGACAGCGACGGCTCCTGGTCCGAGGGCAGCCCGAGCGAGACCCTGTACCTGTCCACGCTGCCGGCGGGGAAGTACGTGCTGCGCACCACGGCGTCCTTCGACGCGTCACCGCAGCCCACCGCGCGCAACTACAGCGTGAAGCTGATTCACGACTCGCCCAACGGGAGCTGGTTCTGCGTGGCGCTGGTGCTGATGCTGCTGGGGCCGGTGTTCGCGTTCTTCCGCTCGCACAACTTCGAGACGCGCAGGTGGGCGGACAGCAACCTGGGCAGTCAGTAGGCTCGCGATGGCACGACACGGAGGCGGGGCATGAAGTGGTTCGGAGGCGTGGTGCTCGCGGCGTACGCGGCCATGATGTTGACCGGGTGGTCTCCGTTCACCCGTGAGGAGAAGGACCGGGTGCCGGGCACCGTGAAGCGCGGCCCGGGCGGCATCCTGTTGTGGACTGGTGGTTTTCAGGGAGGGAAGTGATGCTGTTACTCGGCGTCGTCGTGAGCTGGCAGGGTGTGCTGGCGAGCGTCATCTATTCGCTCATCGGCCTGGCGGTGTTCGTGGCGGGCTTCTACGTCATCCGCCTCATCATGCCGTTCGACGTGCACAAGGAGCTGGAGGTCGACCAGAACACGGCGGTCGGCATCGTCATCGGCTCGTTCATCCTCGGCCTGTCCATCATCGTGGCCGCGGCCATCGGTGGTTGACGGGGCGCTTGCCGTCGGGTGGACCGACGCGGCCGTGAAGTGACGACGTGAACAAGACGCTGCTGTACATCACCGTCATCGTCATCGCGACGTGCGGGCTCGTCTACGAGCTCGTCGTCGGGGCGCTGGCCAGCTACCTGCTGGGCGACTCCATCACCCAGTTCTCCACCGTCATCGGTGGCTACCTCTTCGCGATGGGCATCGGCAGCTACCTGTCGCGCTACATCGACAAGGGGGTGGCCCAGCGCTTCGTGGAGGTGGAGCTGGCGGTGGCGCTCCTGGGCGGCATCTGCGCGCCGGTGCTGTTCCTCACCTTCACGCTGACGGACATGTTCCAGGTGGCGCTGTACGGCAGCGTCATCGTCATCGGCGCGCTGGTGGGGCTGGAGATTCCGCTCCTCTTGCGCATCCTCAAGGACCAGCTGAAGTTCAAGGACCTGGTCAGCCAGGTGCTGTCGCTCGACTACCTGGGCGCGCTGGCGGCGAGCGTCGCGTTCCCGTTGCTGCTCGTCCCCAAGCTGGGGCTGGTGCGCACGTCACTGTTGTTCGGCATCCTGAACGCGGCGGTGGGCCTGTGGAGCACGTGGCTCCTGGCGCCGCTGCTGGGCAACCCGCTGCGCCTGCGCATCAAGGCGGTGGTGCTGACGGTGTTCCTGGTGGTGGGCTTCGCGCTGGGGGACAGGCTGACGACGTTCTACGAGGACCAGCTCTACGCGGACGACGTGGTGCACGCGTCCAGCTCACCGTACCAGCGCATCATCCTGACGCGCGGCAAGCGGGGCTTCTCGCTGTTCCTCAACGGCAACCTCCAGTTCGCGAGCCTGGACGAGTACCGCTACCACGAGTCCCTGGTGCACCCGGCCATGGTGCGCGCGGGCAAGGTGGAGCACGTGCTCATCCTGGGCGGCGGCGACGGGCTGGCCGCGCGCGAGGTGCTGCGCTACCCGGAGGTGCGCTCCGTCACGCTGGTGGACCTGGACCCGGCCATCACGGGCCTGGCCATGCGCTTCGACGAGCTGGTGAAGCTCAACCACCACTCGCTGACGGATGCGCGCATGCGCGTCATCAACACGGACGCGATGCAGTTCCTGATGGAGGGGACGCAGCAGTACGACGTGGTCATCGTCGACTTCCCGGACCCGAACAACTTCGCGCTGGGCAAGCTGTACACCACGGGCTTCTACAAGCTGCTCAAGAAGCGGGTGGCGCCCGACGGCGTGGCGGTGGTGCAGAGCACCAGCCCCCTGTTCGCGCGGCGCTCCTTCTGGTGCGTGGAGAACACGCTCAGGGCCGCGGGTTATTGGACGGAGCCCTACCACGCGCTGGTGCCGTCCTTCGGTGAGTGGGGCTACGTGCTGGTGGCGCACGAGGCGCCCGGCCACCACCGCGCGCTGCCCGAGGGCCTGCGCTTCCTGGACATTCCCACGCTGGAGTCGCTGACGCGCTTTCCTCCGGACATGGGCCCGCTGCCCACGGAGGTGAACCGGCTCAACAACCAGGTGCTGGTGCACTACTACGAGGAGGAGTGGCGGCGGTGGAACTGACGCGGCGGGAGCTCATCGCCGCGTTCCTCGGCTCGGCGGTGGCCAGCGCGTGCAAGCGCGACGCTCCCCGCGCGCCCATCCCCGGCGCCGTGGTGGACCGGGCGGTGGAGGTGGGCCACAAGCTGCGCGGCGGCCCGCTTCCTGTCGCCCAGACGGTGGAGCCGGTGGACGTGCTGGTGGTGGGCGGCGGAATCGCCGGCCTGTCCGCCGCGTGGCGGCTGATGGGCGCGGGCGTGAAGGACGTGCGCGTGGTGGAGCTGGAGGCGGACGTCGGCGGTACGTCCCGCTCCGGGCGCAATGCGGTGACGTCCTTCCCCTGGGGCGCGCACTACCTGCCGGCGCCCACGGAGGACCGGGGCCCGGTGGTGCGGCTCCTGCGCGAGATGGGCGCGGTGTCGGGCGTGGACGCGCAGGGCCTGCCGACGTTCGAGGAGACGCTGCTCATCCAGGAGCCGGACGAGCGCCACTTCTACCGGGGCCACTGGTACGAGGGGCTCTACCTGCGCGTGGGCGCCACGGCCGCAGACTTGGCCGAGCTGGAGCGCTTCGATGCGCGGATGAACGCCTTCGCCGCCGCGCGCGACGCGAAGGGGCGCAAGGCCTTCGCGGTGCCCACCTCGCGCTCCAGCGACGACGCGGAGTGGACGGCGCTGGACGCCTTGAGCATGGCCCAATGGCTGGAGCGCGAGGGCTTCCACTCCACGCGGCTGAAGTGGCTGGTGGACTACGCGTGCCGCGACGACTACGGCGCCACGTCCGAGCACGTCTCCGCGTGGGCGGGCATCTGGTACTTCGCCGCGCGGCAGGACGGGCAGGGCGAGCGCAGCGAGGGCTTCCTGAGCTGGCCCGAGGGCAACGGACGGCTGGTCCAACAGCTGTCGAGCTCGCTGCCTCCGCGCGCGGTGGAGCGCGACGTGCTGGTGCACACCGTGACGCCTTCGGCGAAGGGGTGCCGCGTGGACGCGCTGGATGCGCGCACGGGCCAGCCGCGCTCCTTCCAGGCGCGTCAGGTGGTGCTGACGTGTCCCCGCTTCATCGCCGCGCACGTGGTGGCGCCGTGGCGCGCGGAGCGGCCCGCGTGGCTGTCCGCGTTCACCTACGCGCCGTGGGTGGTGGCGAACCTGACGTTGTCCTCGCCGCCGGTGTCCCGGGGCTTCCCGCTCGCGTGGGACAACGTGTTCCAGGAGAGCAAGAGCCTGGGCTACGTGGTGGCCACGCACCAGCGGCTGCGCCAGGACGAGAACGGCCCCACGGTGCTCACTTGGTACCTGCCGATGGCGGGCGGGGACGTGAAGGCGGAGCGGGAGAAGGCGCTCTCCGCCAGCTACGCGGACTGGGAGGCACTCGTCATGGCGGACCTGCGCCCCGCGCACCCGGGAATCTCCGCGCAGGCGCAGCGGCTGGAGGTCCAGCGCTGGGGCCACGCCATGGTGCGGCCGACGCCCGGCTTCATCTGGGGGCCGGAGCGCCAGGCCGCGCAGGAGAGCCTGGGGCCCAGCCTGCACTTCGCGCACACGGACCTGGGGGGACTGGCCCTCTTCGAGGAGGCGAACTGGTTCGGGGTGAAGGCCGCGGAGCGCGTGCTGGCGGGACTGGGCGTGGCCTCCGAGAGCTGGCTGTAGCGCGAGTGACGTCCAGGGGCTGTCGAGCCGGGCCCTGCTCGCCCGGCTCCACCCTGGGGACAGCGGTGGCTGTCCGATGCTGTGCCCATTCCTGAGTCTCGGGGCCGGTGCGGTGTCCTCCCGAGGAACGGGCGACGCGCGTGACGGGCTCCAGGTGTCACGACTTCTTGGAGGCACGCGACATGTCGCTCAAGGAATACAAACCCGGCAGCGCCTTTCCCGGCACCATCGCGCGGACGCGAGATGAGTCGTCTCCGGCCTGGCCCCAGCCGGTGCGCTCGAAGGAGGGCGCGCCCAACGTCCTCTTCATCGTCCTGGACGATACGGGCTTCGGGCACCTGGGTTGCTACGGCTCGCCCATCCAGACGCCCAACCTGGACCGGTTGGCGAAGGGCGGGCTGCGCTACAGCGGCATGCACACCACCGCGCTGTGCTCGCCCACGCGCTCGTGCATCCTCACGGGGCGCAACCACCACTCCAACGGCATGGCCACCATCACCGAGGGCTCCATGGGGTACCCCGGCTACAACGGGACCATCCCCTTCGAGAACGGCTTCCTCTCCGAGATGCTGTTGGAGCACGGCTACAACACGTATGCCCTGGGCAAGTGGCACCTGACGCCCGCGGAGCAGACGAGCGCGGCGGGGCCCTACAGCCGCTGGCCGCTGGGACGCGGCTTCGAGCGCTTCTACGGTTTCCTCGGCGGCGACACGCACCAGTACTTCCCGGACCTGATGCACGACAACCACCCGGTGCTCCCGCCCAGGACGCCCGAGGAGGGCTACCACCTCACCGAGGACCTGGTGGACCGCGCCGTGGACTTCATCGCGGACGCCAAGCAGGTCGCGCCGGACAAGCCCTTCTTCATGTACTTCTGCACCGGCGCGATGCACGCCCCCCATCACGTGCCCCGTGAGTGGGCAGACAAGTACAAGGGCCAGTTCGACGAGGGCTGGGATGCGTACCGGCAGAAGGTCTTCCAGCGCCAGCTGAAGCTGGGCGTGATTCCACCGGGCACGAAGCTGTCCCGACATGACCCGGACGTGGCCGCGTGGGATTCGCTGTCCGCCGACGAGAAGCGGCTCTACGCGCGGATGATGGAGGTGTTCGCCGGGTTCCTGGAGCACACGGACCACCACATCGGTCGGCTGCTGACGTTCCTGGAGGAGACGGGGGAGCTGGACAACACGCTCATCATGGTCATCTCCGACAACGGCGCCTCCGCGGAGGGTGGGCCGCACGGCTCGGTCAACGAGCTGAAGTTCTTCAACAACACGCCGGAGTCGCTGGAGCAGAACCTGGCGGCCCTCGACGAGCTGGGCGGGCCCAGGTACTTCAACCACTACTCCTGGGGCTGGGCCTGGGCGGGGGACACGCCCTTCCGACGGTGGAAGCGCGAGGTGTACCGGGGCGGCACCACGGACCCGTTCATCGTCCATTGGCCCAAGGGCATTCGGACGCGCGGCGAGGTGCGCTCGCAGTACTGCCACGCCATCGACATGGTGCCCACGGTGCTCGACTGTCTGGGGCTGACGCCGCCGGACTCGCTCCGGGGGGTCACGCAGTCGCCCCTCGAGGGCATCAGCTTCAAGCACACGTTCGATGACGCGCGCGCCGAGAGCCAGCACCACACGCAGTACTTCGAGATGATGGGCAACCGCGCCATCTACCACGACGGCTGGCGCGCGGTGTGCCCCTTCCCGGGGCCTTCCTTCACCGAGGCGGGTGAGGGGTTCGGCGAGTCGCCGCTGACGGAGGAGCGGCTGCGCCAGTTGGACTCGGAGGGCTGGGAGCTGTACCACGTCGCGGAGGACTGCTCGGAGACGCACGACGTGGCCGAGGAGGAGCGGGGCAAGCTGCTGGAGATGATTGCCCTCTGGTACGTGGAGGCCGGCCGCTACAACGTCCTCCCGCTGTCGTCGCCGGACCGGAGCCTGTTCTCGCTGACGCGGCCGCAAATCAGCCCGGACCGCAAGCGCTACGTGTACCGGCCGCACACGTCACCGGCGCCGGAGAACGTGGCGGTGCACGTGCTCAACCGGCCACACTCCATCACCGCCAGGGTGGACGTGGAGGGCGACGCGGAGGGCGTGCTGCTCTGCCACGGCGGACTCACGGGCGGCTACACCTTCTTCATCCAGGATCGGCGGCTGCACTACGTCTACAACTTCGTGGGCGAGCGCGAGTTCCACATCGAGTCCGCGGTGGAGATACCCGTGGGGTCCTCGGAGCTGAGGTTCGAGTTCGAGCCCACGGGCGCGCCGGACCTGGCCCGAGGCCAGGGCGCGCCGGGACGCGGGCGGCTGTTCATCGACGGGGAGCTGGTGGCGCAGAGCGACATCACCGCCACCATGCCGCTGGTCATCAGCCTGGGCGAGGGGCTGACGTGCGGACGGGATGACAACTCCGCGGTGAGCACGATGTACCACCCGCCCTATGCGTTCCGGGGCGGCACGCTGCGAGAGGTGGTGGTGGACGTCTCCGGCGAGCACCTGCGCGACGAACAGGCCGAGCGCAAGACGGTGATGGCTCGGCAGTAGGCATGGGGTGACACGTCGTCGCCCCTCGGGGCCCGGTCTCTTCCCAGCGCTTCAGGGAGGCCGGGCCCCTTTTTCGTGTCACAGCACGGGCGTCGGCGGGTCGAAGCCCAGGAGGATTCCGCCGGTGAGCTCCAGCGTGGGCCGGGCCACCATGGCGTGCTGGGTGAGGGTGTGTACGTCGCGCAGGCAGCGCTGGAGCGCGCTCGTGTGGAAGACGGCGGGGCCTCCCGCGGCCTCGTACATGAGGTCCACGGCGCGCGCGGAGCTTCGTGTGGCGTGGGTCATGGCCAGGCGCAGCTCGGCCCTCGCGCGCACCGAGGCGGGGCCGCGGGAGGCCTCGTCGAAGACGGCGTGAATCGTCTCCAGCGCGAAGGCACGCGAGGAGCGCACGAGGGCCTCGGCCTCGGAGACGGCCTCCTGCACCGCGGGGCGCGCGGCCAGCAGCCTGCGCTCCACCACCACCGTCTTCTGGCGGGCCAGCAGGGTCAGCTCGTCGATGGCGCGCCGGGCGATGCCGAGCGCCACCGCGGGGATGCCCAGGCCGAGCAGGCCGAAGGGGAAGCCATACAGCGGCCGGGCGACGCGCGGGGGCGCGAAGAGCGAGAAGCCGTGGTCGTCCGGGACGAAGAGGTCCTTCACCTCCATGTCGCCGCTGCCCGTGCCGCACAGGCCCGCGGCGAACCACGTGTCGTGCAGCGTGACGTGCTCGGCGGGGAAGAAGAACAGGCGCGTCTCCGGCACGCCCTCGCGCACCATGCGGGGCTTGCCGCCCTCCGTCACCAGCGCGCCGCCAATCAGCCAGTGGCAGTGCTGACTGCCGCTCGCCCAGGTCCAGCGGCCGGTGACGCGGTGGCCACCCTCGACGCGCTCGGCGCGGCCCAGGGGCGCGGCCACGCCGCCGGTGATGACGTCCGGCCGTGAGAAGATGGCGCGGCCCACGGCCTCCGGGAGCCACGCGGCCGTCAGCGCGGTGGCCGCGCCAATCATCGCGTTCCAGCCCGTGGCGCCGTCCGCGCGCGCGAGCGCCTCGATGACCTGGAACGACAGCGCGGGGGGCAGCTCCAGGCCGCCGTAGGTCTCGGGAATCATCATCCGGAAGACGCCGGCGCGGTTGAGCTCGGAGACCAGGTCCGCGGGCAGGCGGCGCGCGCTCTCGATTTCGGCCGAGCGCTCGGACAGGCGCGGCGCGAGCTCCCGGGCGGTGGCGAGCAGGGGATGGACGGGGGGCGTGGGGAGACTCGTCATGGTGGACAGCCTAGGAAGACATGACTTCCTGTTGCCAGTCGGAGGTGGACGGAAGAAGGTGGGGCGCCTCGAACCCGGAGCCTGTCGATGAGCCCTCTGCCGAGCCGTCACATCGTCCTCGCGCGCCACATTCCCGGGCGTCCGGAGCCGGAGCACTTCCGGTTGGAGCCGGTGGAGGTGGGCGCGCCCGGGGAGGGGGAGCTGCGGGTGCGGACGTTGTTCGCGTCGGTGGACCCGGGGACGTTGGCGCGGCTGGGCGGCGTGGACTCGTATGCGCCGGCGTTGAGGCCCGGAGAGGTCATCGGGAGCGCGACGGTGGGCGAGGTGTTGGACTCGCGGGACGCGCGCTACGCGGTGGGGGACGTGGTGGCGGGCGGGTGGGGCTGGCGCGAGCACGCGGTGGTGAGCGCGAAGGGGCTGCGCAAGGTGGAGCGCGGAAGCGAGTCCCTGTCCGCGGAGCTGGGCGTGTTGGGCATCCCGGGGCTGACGGCGTACTTCGGCATCCTGGAGCTGGGGCGCCCCCAGGAGGGCGAGACGGTGCTGGTGTCCTCGGCGGCGGGCGCGGTGGGCTCCGTCGCGGGACAAATCGCGAAGCGTCAGGGGGCGCGGGTGGTGGGCATCGCCGGTGGGGCGGAGAAGTGCCGCTGGGTGAAGGACGCGCTCGGCTTCGACGCGGTCATCAACTACCGGGCGGAGGTGGACCTGGGCGCGGCGATTCGACGCGAGTGTCCACGGGGCGTGGATGTGTACCTGGACAACGTGGGCGGGACGATGCTGGACACGACGCTTGCGTGCATGGCGCTCAGGGGCCGCGTCGTGGTGTCGGGACTGGTGGCGGACTACGGCGTGCCGCCCGAGCAGCGCGCGGGCCTGAAGAACACGCCGTTCCTCATCACCCACAGGCTGCGTATGGAGGGCTTCGTGGTGCTCGACTACTTCGCGCGCTTCGGCGAGGCGCGGACGGCGCTGCGCGAGTGGCTCCAGGACGGCACGCTGAAGCACCGCGAGCACGTGGCGGAGGGACTCGAGTCCGCGCCCGCGCTCTTCGCCGGGCTGTTTCGCGGCGAGAACTTCGGGCGCGCGGTAGTGAAGGTGGGGTGAGGCGCGCCACGGCATCGCGGCGCGCCTCGGGGGAGGCTAGCCGTTGGGGCCGGGGCAGGTGGGGATGAGCCCGTCCGGGGTGGAGGTCAGGTCGTTGCAGTTGCGGCAGTCGAGCGGACAGGACTGGGTTGTCTCGCCACCGTTGCAGACGAAGTCACCGCACTGGGCGCAGTCGCTCCCGCACGTCCTCGAGCTCTCGCTGTTGCTGCAGACCCCATCGCCGCACCAACCGCAGTCATCGGCGCAGGAGGTGGCGGTCTCCCGGGGGCCGCAGATGCCATTGCCGCAGACGGTGCAGTCCGACGCGCAGCTCAGCTCGCCTTCGTGGGCATTGCAGCTGTTGTCGCCGCAATAGACATACGCGGCGTGGGCCGTGTAGAGCGTCGTGTTCCCTCCCTCCGTGACGATGGCCTTGGCCGCCCACTGGAAGTCGTAGGCCACGGTGTAGGCGTTGGCGTTCCGGGTGTCCTCGTCGTCGGTGAAGATGACACCCGCTCCCTTGCCGAAGCGGAAGTAGGGGGTCGCGAAGACGCCATACTCGAACTCGAGGATGGGCAGCGAGCTGGCGGGAGTCGTCGCCCCCGTGAAGAGGCAGAAGTACAGGGTCGTGTCCCGACCCTGCAGGTTGGGCCAGATGTTGGCCGAGTTCGAGTTCGAGTTCATGTTGTCGCGGTCTTCGTTGTCGAAGTAGCGACTGAACTCGGCGCTGCCCGCGGGACAGCTCGCCCCCAGCTTCAGCAGCGCGAAGTTGCTCGACGGGCCCGCGCTGGTCGAGAGCGCCCTGAACTTGTTCCCGTCGACCCGACAGAAGGTGAAGGTGGTGTTGCCGGCCCCGTTCACCTGGGTGGCCCCCACCCAGCCGCTGACAGAGCTGGTCTGGCGGCTGTCCTCGTTGTCCATGTGAATCCAGACGGTGGGAGCGAAGGCCGGGCAGCCACCCGCGGGCGCAATGACTCCCACGTCATTCGTGCTCAACGGGGCGGACGAGGAGGCGACGACCTCGATATCCGGTTCGAGGTGCGAGGGTTGCAGGTCTTCTTGACCACAGCCCAGTTGCGTGGAGCACAGCGCCCAGACCACGAGTCCACGGACGACATCGCGCATGAATCCCCCCAGGGGTTTGATTGACAGGCGCAGTCTGGTTGCTTCTGTAGTTTAGTCAATGATTTGTGAGAGGGTTTCCTGGGGCCGTCAGGGCTTGGCCGTGGCGCCGAGGTGGGTGACGTAGCGCGTCGGGATGCCGGAGGGCGTCCAGGGACCCGACGTGCGCTCCGTGTCCACCGCGATGATGACGATGTCCTTTCGCTGCCCCAGCGCGACGAGCTCGCTGGGGCGCGGCTCCACGGCGCCGGCGGCGCCGCTCACCCCCTCGGGGAAGAAGAGGGCGCGGTCCTTTTCCAGATAGAGCACCGGGATGCTCGCGCCCTGGGCCTCGGCGTCCTCGGGCGCGAAGACATGCACCGTGCTCCCAAGCGACTCCAGGCGCAGCCCACAGGACGTGAGCAGGACGGACAGGGTGAGAAGCCAGCGGCGCATGACCATTCTCCGTGCCCCGACGCGAGGCCGGGCACCGCGATTCGTGTGGGACCCATGGGGATGGGCGTGTGTGTCTGTCGTTGCCGGGGCGTCCCTCCGCCTCAGGTGGGCGGAGCGACGTCGCAGCGCCCGGAGGCGCGTCGGGTGAGGTCTTCCGCGACGGAGCGCAGCAGCGTCCCCGTCAGGCTGCTGCGGCCTGCCTCTGCCTCTTCATCCTTCCACCGCAGCCACGAGGCCATGCGTCCCAGGCTGGCCGCCGTCACCACGTTCAGCCTCACCTCCACCTGGACGACGAAGCGGTCGGCCACGTCGGGGCGGGACTCCAGCGTCCAGGCGACGCGCTCCAGTTCCAGCGCCGAGGGCCCTTGTGGAAGCAGCCGTCCATCCAGCAGATAGCCCTCGCGGCCGTAACCAATCACCTGCGTGAGCCGCGCGCCGTCCAGCCGGGTGTTGAACCACAGCGTCCGGCGCTTCCACAGCGACAGCTCCACCTCCACCTTGCCCGCCATGCCCAGCCGCACCAGCCGGTCCAGCTCCTCCGAGAGGAAGGCGAAGGCCTCCGGGCGCACCAGCACGCGCCGACCGGAGAGCGTGGCGGTGCAGGCGACGCGAGGCTCCTCCGCCAGGGCCTGGGGCGCGAACAGCCCCAGCGCGGCCACCATCGCCGCGCCGAGCCTGCGTCTGCGGTGTATTCCCGTGCGTGCCATGGGCCTCTAGAACGTCCGCACGAAGAACAGGCGCGCCTCGGGCGTGGCCGTGGCCTTCTCGTCCGTGCGCCACGCGACGTCCATGCGCACGTCGTCGGTGAAGTGGAAGCTCGCGCCCACGCCGAGTCGCGGGTCCGTCCACTCGCCCTCCCCGCGCACCGTGCCCAGGTCCGTGAAGAGACCGAAGGCATGCCACCGGTACTCGGCGCTCGCGAGCATGGACACGTCGCCCTTGAACTCCTTGAAGCCGAAGCCTCGCAGCGCCGTCCACCCACCGAGCGCCTCGCGCTTCTGCTCAGGCAGGTTGTCACCGCCCGCGCCCCGCAGGCGCAGCCGCAGCCCCGTCTTCGCGCTGGTGGGCACCACCAGGGAGGCGTCGCCCACCAGCTTCCAGAACCGCTCGTCCGCGCCGGTGGTCGCCGGCCCCTCGCCCACCTCCAGCGTCATGAAGGCGTGCAGGAACGGGCGGTGGTCCCAGTCCCCGTCAATGTCGAGCAGCGCCGTCTCCGGCGTGCGGAACAGCGAGCCCACCTTCGTTCCGCGTGGCGCGTTGCTGGCGTACTCCACCCGGGCCACCACGGACTGGAAGCGGCCCTCCGTCACCGGCGCGTTGGGGAAGGGCGGCGAGTCGCGGCGGAACAGCGAGAGCGGCGGGGAGAAGCTGCGCAGCGTCTCGTAGCGGTCCGAGTGGTACTCGACGCCCGCGAGCCAGTCGGACCAGCGGAACGTGGCGAAGCCCGCCACGCCCTTGCGGCGAAAGTAGTCGCGGTCCGGCCGGTTGATGAGCGCCGAGTACAGCGACGAGTCGATGTCGCTCATCCGCCAGCGGTCCAGCGTGTCGGTGAAGTCGTGCGCCTGGGCGCCCAGCTCCGCCAGGCCCACCGCCGGAATCTCCACCTTCGCGCCGCCGAGCAGGTTCACCCGGCGCTGCCGCTTCGTGCCCTCGGGGTCGTCGGGGATTTTCTGGCCGCCCAATCGCAGCGCCAGGAACGCGGCGGCGTCGAGCGTGGTGTGGATGCGGTCCTTCCCATCCCAGAGGCGCAGCGAGCCCGCCAGGCCCGGCGCCAGTCCCGTCACCTGCGTGTGGATGGGCAGCAGGGACACGTCGACGTCCGGGCGGCGCGGGCGCACGTGCACCACCAGCTTGCGACCCTCCAGGGTGATGCCGTCCCCGTCGCGGCCGTGGCGCCAGGACTCGAAGAGCTCGCCCCAGCTCAGCTCGACCTCGACGTTGTCGCGGCGGCGCTTCTCCTTCCGCTTCTGCTCCTGCGTCCGGTAGTGGCGCACGCCATCGGCGGTGCGCTCCTCGACGATGCGCGCGTCGCGGCGCCGGGCCGTGTCCCGGGAGTCGGTGTCCACGCTCTTCGCCTCCAGGAACGGCAGGCGGGCCTCCAGCCGCTCCATGGCGCGGCGCGCGTCGCTGCGCAGGAAGACGTCTCCGGGCTTGAGGTCCAGCGCGTCGCGCACGCGGTCGGCGATGGCGCCCTCCACGCCCACGACGTCGACGGCCTCCAGTCGTCCCTCGTCCACGATGACGGTGAGCTTGCCGTCCGGCGTCAGCGTCCCCGAGAGGCTCGCGAGCATGTAGCCGTCCGAGCGCAGCTCCCTCAACGCGCGCTGCAGCGCGGCCGTCACGCCGCCGAGGACGATGCCCGGGCGGTACGTGTCCTTGTCCATTCGGGCCAGCCACTCGCGGGGCGGGTGCTGGGGCGGGCAGGGCCTGGTGACGGTGAGCGTGCCGCGCGCGCCGTTCACCCGAAGGGTGGCGACGAACTCCTCGTCCTCCTCGTCGCCGTCCTCGTCCGGGTAGCGCGGCGGCAGGTGGAGCAGCTCCTCCAGGATTTCATCGAGCTGGAGGTCCCGCAGGCCCTCGACCTCCACCTGGGTGACGATGGGGTGCTCCTCCAGGTGGATTTCGAGCACCGCGGCGCCCTGCTCGGTGACGCGCACGCGGGGCTCCACGCGGGAGAACAGGCCCGTGCGCGCGAGCCGGCGCAGCGTCTGCCGGAGATTCGCCGGTGTGGGCGTGCTGCCCTCCTCCGGGGTGGGACGGATGAAGGCGCGGACCTGGGCGTCTGTCAGCCGATGCAGGCCGTGCAGCTCGAGCGTGGTCGGCGTGAGCGCGCGGCCGTCGACGTCGAGCTGGAGCGGCGCGAGCACGGACAGCTCGTCGCTGTCGTCGTCCTCCAGGTCCTCGTCCTCGCACAGGTCGCGCTGCTCGCGTGACGCGTCCTTGCGGCCGTCGCGCGACTTCTTGCCGCGCTTCGAGCGCTGGTGCTCGGCGCGTGCGTCCTCCTCGGACGTCTTCACGCGGAGCTGACCGTAGTCGCCCTCGGGCTCGGACGCGTGCTTGTCGTCACGCTCGTCGTCGGCTCGCGGGTCGCGCCCCTCGGGCTGGGCGGCGCTCCCTGGACTCGCCGTGGTGGCGGGGCCAGGCGTGGTGGAGGAGGGCGTGTCGACGGCCTGGGGCCCGGCGGCGACGCCAGCGTCCGGCACGGACTGGGCGCCGGAGGCGAGGGAGACGAGGCAGGAGAGAAGCGCGAGGCGGTTCATGCGCATGGGACAGAGCACGCTGCGTTCCAGCCGCCGCGTCGTGACAAGTGCTTGAAAGGACGAGGGCCGGCCAGCCGTGTCGATGTCATGGGCACATCCTGATGTCGAATCCGGATGTGATACTGACATCGCGCCCCGCGATTGCGGCACGTCTTCACGCCTGTCCCGAGGGAGCACTCCGGGTCCCGGAGGCTCGCGCTGTCGGAGGACGTGGGTGTGTCAGACGGGGCGCGGCCTTCCGGCCCGGCGTCCCGCTTCGTCTCAGCCCGGGAACTCGGCCTGGTGCGCGTCCCACCACTTCAGCCAGCCGCGCCGGTTCGCCTCCAGGTCCCCCACGACGCCCTCGCCGAAGGTGGTGACGCCGGTGATGCGGCGCAGCGCCGCGCCCCAGAACACGCTGCCGTGGCGATAGCGCTCGATGATGAGCGGCACCGCCGCGCGCCCGAGCCCCACGAGCGACTCGAAGGACGGATGCTGGACGAACACGAAGGGATTGGATGCCTCCCGGTGCTCCTCGCAGTGCCGCTCCCACTCCGCGGCCAGGGCGTCGAAGCGCTCGCTGGACGGGCTCATGACACGCTCACCGGCCGGGGCCGCACGTAGACTCGCACGGGCGCACCATACGAAGGCCCGGTGAGGTCGTCAGCGCTGTTGTGACGGATGAGCGGCTGGGTGCCGATCTTGCTCGTGAAGCGGCCCTGCTCGTCCATCAGCGCGCCGTGCGTCACCTCGAGCGGGCCGTTGCCCGTCACCGGCTTGCGGCCGTAGATGACCACCTTCTCCAGCGTGGGGTCGTGGCTCAGGTCCAACGTGTCGAGCGGCTGGTAGCCCTGCTGCGCGTAGAGCTTGTCGAAGTCCTCCACGCGCGTGCCCGGCCAGACCCACTCGTTGCGGTTGCCCAGCGTCCACGCGATGCAGTTGTAGCGCTGTGACGAAGGGCCGATTCCCACGAACTTGTCCGCGCTGAGGTTGGGGAAGCTCTTGCTGCGCAAGAGCTCGTTCTTCCAGCCCGGCTCCGCGTCGTCGCGCGTGACGCCCACGGAGAACTTGAAGTTCTGCCCGTTGGCGGAGTCCCACGTCGTGTTGTCGTCCGCCTTGCCGCGGAACCAGACCTGCACGTCCGTGGCCTCGAAGGGCACGCGGACCGAGGGCATGAACGCGCCGCCCTTGCCGCCGTCCTGGGCCTGCAGGTCCAGCGGGAACTCCAGCGGCGGCTCGCCGTTGAAGGAGACGCAGGCGACGACCTCGGTGGGCGTCTTGCCGCCCGCGAGCGACTTGAGCCGGTCCTGGTCATACGCGAGCTGCAGCTTGTCGCCCGCGCGCAGCGTGCCGTCCACCTGCGTCTGGAAGTCGTCGGTGAAGGACACCGTCGCGCCCTCGGCGGAGGCGATGGAGGCGTCGCTGCTCGGGTCCCACTGGTTGCTGGTGCGCCCGGACGCGTCCGTGGTGCGGAAGGAGATGCGCACCAGGCCCGTCGCGTCTGGAGGGACGTCGAAGGTGCCCGGCTGGAGGTTCAGCCGGCCCTGTGCGTCGCGCGTGCCGTCCGACATGGGGACGACGTTCTCCGCGCCGCCGGGGACCAGCCGCCACACCAGCTCCACCTTCTGGTGCTGCGACGAGAAGCGCGCCGGGTCCGCCGTCACCGTCAGCGGCTTGCCCGCCTCCGCGTGGAAGGAGGGGCCACGGCCCGAGCCGGTGGGCAGGTGGACCTGTCCCTGGCCCTCGACGTGCGCCGTGGCGGTGCGCTTGCCCGAGCCGAAGTGGGCCGAGTACCCCGTGGCCGCGTGGAGCTGGGGCTGGATGTCCGCGGCCTTGGAAGGCAGGGCGACCGCCGCCGTCGGGAGCGCGGTGCCCAGGAGGGACGCGTTGGGGCGGGCGGCGCGCGACTCGAACTGGTCGACCTTGGCGCGGGTCTGGGAGGACTTGTCGCCGGTGGCCCGGGCCGACCGCTCGCGCTCCGGGGTGAGGCCCGTCTGCGCGGTGGGGACGAAGGTGGGGCGGCCGATGCGGTTCGACATGGGGCGACTCTTCCTGTGGGGCGACCTGGGGGTGGCCGCATGGGATTATCGCCCCGGGGCTTCCTGGGTTTCCTGCTCACTGGGAGTCGCACGGGGAATCCCGTTGAAGTTGCTGGACACTGGACCCAGGATGCCATCCGCCCTGGATTTCGGGAGATTCACCTTCGGGGGACTCTATGAGGTGGGTTGGGATACTCCCGCTGCTGTTGCTCACGGCCGGTTGTGCCACCGGCCGCGTCGTCCAGCTCGACACGGGGAGCGGTCAGCGGGTCGTCCACGAGTCCGTGGACGTTGACCCGGTCGAGGTCACCGAGGATGAGTTCAAGTCCGCCCTCACGGCACTCATCCTCGACCTTCGGATGGACGTCGCCTTTCGCGAAGCGGACGAGGCCGACCAACGAGGTTGGGTGCGGTCCAGGACGCTGCTCGCGTCCTCGAAGGGCATTGTGGACTCAGGCCATGGAGGCTCGCCCGAGTCGCTGTCCGCGCGCATCTGCCCTGATGGCGATGAGTGCCTGACCCTCGTTGGGGCAACGGGTCTGACCTTCTCTCGCAGGGACCGGACGTTGATGGCGCTGTCGTTTCGCGCTCGATACTGTTTGGGAGAGCGTCGAGGTGGAGGTCGGCAAGGTGCTGAACCCGGCGGCACTCAAGGCCCTGCTGACCTCGGCTGCTTTGACAGTGCTCCTCACGATGGCTCTTCCTGAGCCCATCACGAAGGTCATCGCGGTGGCGTTGACGGCGGCGATGGTGGCCTACCTGGGCGTCCTGCCGGTCTGGGAGATCGGCCGGGGCTTCGTGAGGTTGTGGGACGACGCGGAGCGAGCAACGAGCGTCATCGAGTTGCAGGACATCGGGCATCGGTTCGGGAGGGTGTTGGGGACGAACGGCACGCGCGTCCTGGTGCTGCTCGTCACCGCGGCGCTGGGCGGCAAGAACGCCATGGCGGCTCAAGGTCCGAAGCTCCCTGGCTTCTCGCAAGCCGTGGTCCGAGCGCGGGCTGAATCGGGGTTCCAGCTCGGAGCGGCGATGAATGGCGGTGTGACTTCGATGGCGCTTCCCGCCGCCGGCGTGCTCCATGTCGCGCTGGCGCCTGGCGCAGCCGCTGCCCTGGCGATGTACTCGGATGGGCGGATTCCCGGTGACGAGGTCGGGCCTGTTCACCACATCTGCACGAACAAGAACTCGATTTCGGATGCAACAGGGGGGCCGTGGACGCCCGAGTGTGAGCGCATCTTCAAGAAGGCCGGTATGAGTCTGGAGGATGCGGCAAACAAGGTGCGGCTCAAGGGGCACGAGGGCCCTCACCCCGAGCTGTACCATCGAGAGGTCATGCAGCGCCTCGACCGCTCTGTTTCGCGTTGCCGGACGATAGAGACCTGTCGTGCAAGCTTGACGGAGGAGCTGGCGCAGATCGCGAACGAGCTGATGACGCCGGACTCCAAGCTTCGGCGTTTCATCGTGAAGGTGGAGGAGTAGGGTGGAGCGCCACTTCTATTGGGTGAGGCTTGCCAATGTGCCGCATTGGCTCCTTGAAACGCCAACACGAGCCTCTGGCGAGGCGTTCGATGAGCCTTGGATGTTCACAGAAGGGCACGTCCTTGTAGATCCTGGGCCCCTCAAAGCGCGGATTTCACATCCCGGCCAGAAGCGCACATTCCTGTTCGCGGGGGTCGAGGAAACGCCCCTCGGTCATGAAGAAATCGCTGACGTCTTCCGAACCCTGGCACCCGATGACGTTCAACTCTTCCCTGTGTCAATCGAGGGAGAGTCTGATAGGAGCTTCGTCGTCAATGCCATCAAGGCGGTTGATGCCATTGATGAGGCACGGTGCGCGGAAGTGCAGCACTACCGCGAAGGAACCTTCCCTGAGTTCGCAGGTCAGTACCGTTGGATCTACGGGCTTCGCATCGACCCCTCGAAGACCGAGGGCGCGCAGGTCTTCCGGCTGAAGAAGTTCAAGGTCGCGCTCGTTGTTTCCGAAGACATCAAGAACGCACTCGAAGGAGTCGGGAACCTTGGAGTGTCATTTGAACGCGTGACGGGCCCCAGCGAAGGATAGAATGGCACGCCAAGGCCACCACCCACCCCGAGAACCCTCTGATGCTCGCTGACCTGCTCCCCGAACTGCCCCTCGACACCGCCCGGAGGTTTCGGGTGATGACCGCGTGCGCATGGCTGATGTTCCCCCTGGCGTGTTCACACGTGGACCACACGCGGGACGAGCAGCGGATTCGTGAGCAGGTGGACGCGCAGACGGCGGCTTGGAACCGCCAGGACGCGGTGGTGTGGTCCCAGGACTTCGCGCCCGACGCGGACTTCATCAACATCGCGGGGACGATGTTCGAGGGGAAGGCGCAGATCCAGGAGCGCCACGCGGCCATCTTCGAGTCGCTGTTCAAGGGCAGCCAGAGCAAGGTGACGGTGCGCCGCATCTCCTTCGTCGGCGACGACGTGGCGGTGGTGGACACGACGCACGAGGTGACGGGCCATCCGGGCCTTCCTCCGGGCGTGCAGAACACCGAGCCGGGAGTCCTGAGGACGCAGATGCGCTACGTGATGCAGCGCTCGGCGGACGGCGCGTGGCGCATCGTCGCGGGGCAGAACACGGACGTGAAGCCGCGGCCCGCGGCTCCGTGAGGCGCTGTCAGCTCACGGGGAGCCCGAGCGCCTTGATGCGACGGTAGAGGTTGCCCCGGTCCACCTGGAGCAGGCGTGCGGCGCCGGCGATGCTCTCGCCTTCCTGGAGCGCGGCGCGGATGAGCTCACGCTCGAAGTCCTCGACGTGCTCGCGGTAGCTCTTCTCGCCCACGCTGGCGCGCTTGGGGGTGGGGGAGGCGAGGGGGCCGGAGACGGCCTCCGGTCCGAGCAACATCGGCCCGTCGCCGCGCAGCAGGTTGAGCCGCTCGATGACGTTGCGCAGCTCGCGCACGTTGCCGGGCCACGGGTAGGCGCGCAGGGCCACCTCCGCGCCGGGCGCGAGCGTCAGGGGCACCTCGCGTCCGGCGAACTCCGCGGCGAAGGCGCGGGCGAGGGGGAGCAGGTCCTCGGGGCGCTCGCGCAGCGGCGGGATGTGGAGCGGCATCACGTTGAGGCGGAAGAAGAGGTCCTGTCGGAAGCGGCCGTCCTTCACCGCGCGGGCGAGCTCCTGATGGGTGGCGGCGAGCACACGCGCATCCACCGGCACGGGCGCCGAGCCGCCAAGTCGCTCGACCTCGCGTGTCTCCAGCACGCGCAGCAGCTTGGCCTGCAGCTCCAGCGGCATGTCGCCAATCTCGTCGAGGAACAGCGTGCCGCCGTGGGCCTGCTCGATGCGCCCCGCGCGCCGACTGTGCGCGCCGGAGAACGCGCCCTTCTCGTGGCCGAACAGCTCGCTCTCCAGCAGCGTGGACGGGATGGCCGCGCAGTTGACGGCGACGAGGCGTCCCTTGCGGCCCGAGGCCAGGTGCAGCGCGCGTGCGACGCGCTCCTTGCCGGTGCCGGTCTCGCCGGTGATGAGCACCGCCGTGTCGCTCGGGGCCACGCGGGTGATGAGCCGGCGCAGGGCCTCCATGGCGGGGCTGTCGCCCACGAGGTGTCCAGGGCGGGCGAGCGCGTCCAGCAGTCGCTCTCGCTCCTCCTGGAGCGCGCCGAGCGCCAGTGCGTTGCGCAGCGCCGTGAGGAGTCGCTCGGGGGAAGGGGGCTTCTCCACGAAGTCGGTGGCGCCGAGCTTCAGGGCCTGCGCGGCTTCGGAGGGAGAGGCTTCGCCCGACAGCACGACGACGGGCACGGGCAGGGGGCGGGGCAGTCGCGCGAGGAACTCCAGGCCTGTCTCTCCGGGCATGCGGAGGTCGAGCAACATCATCGCGGGCGGAGCCTCGGGGGCATCGAGGACGCGGGTCGCCTCCGCGGTGGAGCGGGCCTCGACGACAGTGAAGCCCTCGTCGCTCAACAGGCCCCGCAGGGCTTTGAGGACGCCGGGGTCGTCATCGATGACGAGGATGCGAGGGCCGGGCTTCATGACGGAGACACCTGGAGAGGTTGAGGCACGAGGGGATGCTCCACGTCGTGCGGGAGGCAGCGCATGGCATCGAGGACGCCAGGGTCGTCATCGACGACGAGGATGCGGGGGCCGGACTTCATGACGGAGACACCTGGAGGGGCCGTGGCACCAGGGGGACTCCACGCCGCGCAGGAGGTCGCGCACCGGCGTCGAGGATGCCAGGGTCGTCATCGACGACGAGGATGCGCGAGCCGGGCTTCATGACGGAGACACCTGGGCGGGCGGAGGCACGAGGGGAAGCTCCACGCTGGCGAGCGTACCGCCGCCCGGCGCGGGCTCCAGGCGAAGCTGTCCGCCGTGCTCGTGCGTGATCTTCTGCGAGATGGGCAGCCCGAGTCCGCTGCCCTCGGGCTTCGTGCTGAAGAGTCCACGGGTGAGCGCCGCGCCCTCGAGGACACCCGGGACGCCGCTGCCTCCATCCGTCACGGTGACGCGCACGCCGCCCGTGGAGGACTCCTCCACGCAGACGCGCACCGGAGCGGCGCTCTCGGAGGATGCCTCGGTGGCGTTCTTCACGAGGTTGCCGAAGAGGCGGCGAAGTCCGTCCGGGTCCGCGCGCAACGAGACCTCGGGACCGGGGACGAGCTCCACGGGGACCGCAGACGTCCGCGCGTACAGTGAGCAGACCTCGGAGAGCAGCGGCCGGAGCGGCACGTCCTGGAAGTGCGGCGCGGGCAGCCGCGCGAAGGTAGAGAAGCTCTGCGTCATGCGCATGAGCAGCTCCACCTCTTCCTGGAGCAGCGCCACGGACTCGGAGATGCGCGTGGTGTCCGCGGCAGACGCCGGGTCCGAGCGCGACAGCCGCGCGAGCGAGAGCTTCATCGCCGTGAGCGGGTTCTTCAGCTCATGGGCCAAGGCGCGCGCCACGTCCTGCCATGCGGCGATCTGCTCGGCGGACTTCGCGCGCTCGCGTTGTGCGACCAGCTCCTGTCCCATCCGGTTGAACTGGCCCAGGAGGAACTGGAGCTCGTCGCGCGGCGGGTCGACGGCAGGCAGACGCACCGACAGGTCGCCACGGGCATAGGCCCACATGCCCTCGGTCAACGTCGTCACCGGCCGGGTCAGCGCGCGGCCGAGCAGCACGGCGGCCAGCGCGAGCACACAGCCCGAGACGAACACGAGCACGGTGATGAACGCGGGGACCCGGCGCGCCAGTGCCCGTCGGGTCAGCTCCGCCTGCGCGAGGTTCAGCCGCGCCTCGTCCAGTGCGTCACGAGAGAGCCCTTGTCGCTCCAGGTTCACGGACACCTCGTCCAGCACGGCCTCCACGGGCGCGACGGAGACGGACAGCACACGCTCCAGGACGCCCTGCGCCACCACGCCCAGCAACACCAGGGGCACGAGTCCCGCCAGGAGCATCACCGCCAGGAGCCGACGACGGAAGCGAGGGGGCGGGGGCGTGGAGGACATGGCGGAAGCTTCGGGAAGGAGGTCGACAGGCGCACTACGCGGGAGCCGCGCCGCGCTTGCAAGCCCCTCCACTTCCCGGCGCGGACTGAATCGCCGCGAGGGCCGGACACACCCTGCCTGGGGCCCTCCACTCCATGGCGTTGCCGGCCTGGTCAGATGCCCGCCTCTCTCTCGTGCTCTCCGTCTGCGTCGCCCACGTGGGAGCGGCGCACCACTCGGCTCATCCGAGTTGATGGCGATGTGGCCTGGACACCTCGCCTCCTCGTGCCCCCACGAGGGGGCCGAGCCTCGCCACCCAACCGCTCCACGGTGCTGATAGCCTCTCGGTCCGGATGCCCCGCTTCCTCGCGCCTTCCCAGAGCTGGCTGTTCGGTCCGCGCGTGGACCTCGCCGTGTTCGCTGGCAGTGCCCTCGCGTCCGTGGCCCTCGTGCTCGCCGCGCCGTGGCTCGGCGCCGCGGGGGACACGCCTCCTTGGGCGTGGCTGCTGCTCGTCGTCTGCGTGGACGTGGCCCACGTCTGGTCCACGCTGTTCCGCACCTACCTGGACCCGGGGCAGCTGCGTGAGCGCCCCGGGCTCTACCTGGGGGCTCCCCTGGTCGCCTGGGTCGTGGGCGTGCTGGCGCATCAAATCTCCGCGGGCGCGTTCTGGACCCTGTTCGCCTACGTGGCGCTGTTCCACTTCGTCCGCCAGCAGTACGGCTGGGTGGCGCTCTACACGCGCAAGGCCCGCGCCTCGGACCTGGAGCGTCGCCTCGACGCCGCCGCCATCTACGCCGCCACCGTGGGCCCCGTGGTGTGGTGGCACGCGAACCTGCCGCGCGCGTTCTGGTGGTTCGTCGAGGGCGACTTCCTCCCGGGGCTGCCCCCGTGGCTCGGCACCGTGGCCCTGGTGCTGCACGCGGGCGTGCTCCTCACCTGGGCTGGCCTCCAGCTCGCCCGCGTGGCGCGCGGCGAGGGACTCCAGCTGGGCAAGGTGCTGCTCATCGGCGCCACGTGGGTGACGTGGTTCGGCGGCATCGTCCTCGCGCGCGACGACTTCACCTTCACGGTGATGAACGTCGTGCTGCACGGCGTGCCGTACTTCGCGCTCCTGTTCCGCTACGCGCGAGGCCGCGACGGGGAAGGGGACTTCGGCGTCGCCAGCTCCATCCTCCGCGCGGGCCTGCCGGGCTTCCTCCTGTTCCTCGTGGCGCTGGCGTTCGCGGAGGAGCTCCTGTGGGACCGCTTCATCTGGCACGAGCGCACGGGCCTCTTCGGGGGCTCGGAGTGGACGCTGTCGCCGGACCTGCTGGCGCTGGTGGTGCCGCTGCTCGCGCTGCCGCAGGCCACGCACTACGTGCTGGATGCGTTCATCTGGAAACCCGGCCGCGAGCCCGCGTTGCTCGCGCGACTGGGCTGGGCACCTCGGGCGACACGCGAGGGTCCAACAATCGCCACCTCGCGCGAATCGGCGATGGCCATTCGTGGAGGGAGTGAATAAGGGTTTGAGGTTCTATGCCTCGACTCCTGCTCGTCTCCAATCGTCTCCCTGTCACCGTCAAGGTGGAGAAGGACAGTGTCGCCGTGGTGCTCAGCTCCGGCGGGCTGGCCACGGGCCTTCGACGACCCCATGAACGCTCCGGCGGCCTGTGGATTGGTTGGCCCGGTGACGTGTCCCGTCTGTCGGAAACCCAACGCACCCAGGTGGAGGCCCGCCTCGCCGAGGAGCGCTGCGTGCCCATCCACCTGTCGCCCAGCGAGGTGAGCCGCTACTACGAGGGCTACTCCAACCGGGTGCTCTGGCCGCTGTGCCACTACATGCTGGAGCGCGTCCCCCGGCAGGACCGCGACTGGGAGGTGTACCGCAAGGTCAACGAGCGCTTCGCGGACCTGGTGGCCCGGCACTATCAACCCGGTGACATCATCTGGGTCCACGACTACCAGCTCATGCTGGTGCCGGGGCTGTTGCGCCAGCGCCTGCCCGAGGCGCGCATCGGCTACTTCCACCACATCCCGTTCCCCTCGTCCGAAATCTTCCGCACGCTGCCCCGTCGCGAGGCGCTGCTGAAGGGGCTGCTCGGCGCGGACCTCATCGGCTTCCACACCGTGAGCTACGTGCGGCACTTCTCCGGCTCGCTCTTGCGGCAGCTCGGCCTGGACACGGACGTGGACCGCATCATGTGGGAAGGGCGCCAGGTGCGCGTGGGCGCGTTCCCCATGGGCATCGACACGGAGGCCTTCGAGTCACTGGCGAAGGAGCCGAGCGTGCTGGAGGAGGTCGCGTCCCTGCGGCGCAGCGCCGAGGGCCAGCGCATCCTGCTGGGCATCGACCGGCTCGACTACACGAAGGGCATCCCCCGCCGGTTGCTCGCCGTGCAGCGCCTGCTGGAGCGCGAGCCCACGTGGCGCGGGCGGCTGCGCTTCATCCAGGTGGCGGTGCCCAGCCGGACCCAGGTGAGCGAGTACGCCACGTACCGCGAGCAGGTGAACGAGCTGGTGGGGCGCATCAACGGCCAGTACGGCACGACGCAGAACGTGCCCGTGCACTACCTCTACCGCTCCTTCAACGAGAAGCAGCTCACGGGGCTGTACCGCGCCGCGGACGTCATGCTCGTCACGCCGGTGCGGGACGGGATGAACCTGGTGGCGAAGGAGTTCTGCGCCGCCCGGCCGGACGACGACGGCGTGCTGGTGCTCAGCGAGTTCGCCGGCGCGGCGGACGAGCTGCACCGGGCCGTCTCCGTCAATCCCTATGACGTGGAGAAGGCGGCGGACGCCATCGAGGAGGCGCTGGAGATGGGCGAGCCCGAGCGCCGCGAGCGCATGCGCGCCCTGCGCGCGCAGGTGAAGGCCCATGACGTCCACTGGTGGGTGTCCAGCTTCCTGGGGCGGTTGCAGGGGCTGCCCTCGGTCTCCGTCCGCAAGTTCCAGGGCGCCACCGAGGCGCTGGAGGTGATGAAGTCCGCCGGGCGGCTGGCGCTGATGCTCGACTATGACGGCACGCTGGTGGGCTTCGCGCGCAGGCCGGAGCTGGCCGCGCCGGACGATGCGCTGCGCGAGCTGCTGGCGAAGCTGCTGGCGCGGCCGGACCTCTCGGTGAGCGTGGTGAGCGGCAGGCCCAAGGAGACGCTGGAGGCGTGGTTCGGGACGCTGAACCTGGGGCTCTACGCGGAGCACGGCCTGTGGTCGCGGCCCAGGCCCGGGGACACGTGGAAGATGCTGGAGGGGGTGTCCGCCGAGTGGAAGGCCGCGGCCCGGCCGGTGCTCGACGAGTTCGCCGCGCGCGTGCCGGGCTCGTTCGTGGAGGAGAAGTCCGCGTCGCTCGCGTGGCACTACCGGCAGGTGGACCCGGAGTTCGGCGCGCTGCAGTCGCGCGAGCTGCGGCTGAAGCTGGCGGAGACCTTCGCGCGCAGGCCGGTGGATGTCCTCCCAGGCGACAAGGTGGTGGAGGTGCGGCCGCACGGCGTGCACAAGGGCCGGGTGGTGGAGGGCGTCCTGCGCGGGCTGCCCCCCGGCACGCTTGCGGTGGCCATCGGCGATGACCGCACGGACGAGGACCTGTTCGAGGCCATGCCCGAGGACGGACTCACGATTCATGCGGGCAACAAGCCCACGCGCGCCACCTATCGCGTCAGCGGTCCGGAGGAGGTGCGCAAGCTGCTCGCCGCGCTCGTGGCCTCCTGAGCGCGGATGGGCTGGGGGCTTCGCGCTCGCCCGCAGGTGGAGGCGGGTGCGGGGAATGGATGGCTGGGATTGCGGGTCTGGATGTTTGTCTTTGATTGGGCAGTGTGGTGGGGTCTGCGTTATCAGACACGCCGCTGTCCACTCCAGAGCGAGGTCCGCATGTCCGAGTCCCGTGTTCCGGTGGCCGAGTCGAACGCGCGTGAGCGCGAGTCCCGTTTCGCGCGGCTCTTCGCCGCCGAGGTGTTCCGTCAGCGGGAGCATCAGACGCTGGGCGAGCGGGCGCGGCATGCGTACCGACAGCTCCAGGAGGTGCACCGGGGGCTCGGGTCGGGGAAGGCCATCGCCCAGGACCTGCCCAGCCTGTTCGCGCTGTTCGAGTGGTCGGCGATGCTGGCGCCGGAGCTGTTCCTGGTGCTCAGCGGGCACTTCAACCTCACGCTCAACGCGCTGCTGAGCCTGGGGCGCGGGCGCACGGACCTGGAGGACTACCTGCGCGAGCTCGACAGCGGGGACTCGGTGGGCGTCTTCCTGCTGACGGAGCTGGGGTATGGCAGCACCGTCTTCAGTTTGGAGACGGAGGCCGAGTATGACCATGACCGGCGCGGCTTCTGGCTGACCACGCCGCGCGACGCCGCGTTGAAGTTCATGCCGAACGTGGGGGCGGAGGACGTCCCCAAGCTCGTCGTCATCGCCGCGCGGCTCAAGGTGGCCGGGGAGGACCAGGGCGTCTTCCCCTTCATCCTCCGCCTGAGGGGGAAGGACGGCGGCCTCCATCAGGGCGTGCGTGTGGTGCCCCAGCCGGAGCGGCCGCTGTATGCCATGGACAACGCGATGATCGGGTTCGACCGTGTCTGGCTTTCCTTCCGGGACTGGCTGCCGGGGGACGCGGGCTCCATCAGCGAGCAGGGGGTCTTCCACAGCGATTACGGCAAGCGCGAGCGCTTCCGGCGCACAGTGGAGATGCTCCAGACGGGGAGGGTGGCCTTGGCGTGCGGGACAGTGGCGAGCGCCCGCGCGTCGCTCTCCATCGCGCTGAGCTACGCTCGCCAGCGGCGGGTCGCGGTGCCGGACCGGGGCACCGCGGCGATGCTGGACTGCTGGAACGTCCAGCACGACCTGCTCGTCGGGTTGGCTCGCATCCACGCCTGCACGCTGTTCGGCCGGTTCGTGCAGGAACGCTTCAGTGAGGAGGGGGACGAGGAGCGCGAGAGGCTCTCGCTGCTCGCCATGCTGCTCAAACCGTACATTTCCCGGACGGCCTTCGAAATCATCCAGACGTGTCGGGAGCGTTGCGGCGCGCAGGGCATGTTCGGCGTCAATCGCATCCCGGAGTACCTGGGGACATGTCAGGCGGTGATGACGGCTGAAGGGGAGAACCAGGTGCTCCAGCTCACCGCCGCCAGGCGCCTGGTGATGGGCGAGCACCTCTGGACCCCCTCGGAGGGGACGGACGCGGCGCGGACGGAGGGCTCCAGCCTGTTCGCCGAGCGGGCCCGACGGCTGCGGACGCGAATCGCTCAGGGCCTGGAGGCGCCTCTGGGGCCCGGGGAAGATCGCTTCGAGCGTTGGAACGCGTGGTCCACGGAGGCCATCGCCCTGGCGGAGGCGCAGGGCGAGGCGCTCGCGCTGGAGTGCTTGCAGGTGGCGCTCCGGGCGGAGGTCCCGTCGTCGGAGGGATTCCGGACCGCGAGCGCGGTGCTCCGGGTCTTCGTGGCCGACGGCCTGCGGCGTCACGCGGGTTGGTTCCAGTCCGAGGGGCTGCTCGGCGCGGAGGAGGCGCGGCGGTTGGACGTGGAGCTGCGCGAGGCCTGCGTGGAGCTGCTGCCCCACGTGCCTCGGGTGCTGGAGTCCTTCGCGCTGCCCGAGGCCCTGAGGGAGGCGCCCATCGCCGCCCCGGAGGGTTACGTGGAGGCGTGGGCCCGACGCTTCCGCTGACCTGACGTGGTCCAGTCCACGAAATCCCCACGGAGCGGGTGACACCGCTCCCCCTCACTGGTGTTCTGTCCCCGGGCCGGAGTTTCGAGAGGGGAGAGGGAACATGGATGTCCCGCGCCGGGGTCTGCGGGTCGGTGCCGCGGTATTGGTGGTGAGCTTCTCCGGGACGGGGTGTGCTCCCGGGGACGAAGCGCTCTCCAACGAAGTGGACACCCGTGAACAGGGCCTGGACTGGGGCCAGTCACTGCTGGCCCCGTTGGACCGCGAGACGCTGCGACAGGTCATCATCGAGCTGCCCGACGCGACGGCCGCCCAGGTCCGCGTGCAAGGCTCCGCGGGCCGCTGGCTCGGCTCCGCGGGTGTGGCGGACCTGCACACCGGCGCGCCGATGCCTGGTGACGCGCGCTTCCGCATCGGCGGCCTCACGCAGACCTTCACCGCCACGGTGCTGTTGCAGCTCGCCGGCGAGCGCCGCGTGGACCTGGACCGTCCGGTGCAACACTCGCTGCCCGGCCTGCTGCCACCCAACTATCCGCTCATCACCGTCCGGCAGTTGCTCAACCACACCCACGGCCTGCCCGGTGTCCCGCTGTCCATGCGCCATCCCGAGTGGTTCTTCGAGCACCGCTTCCGTCGCTGGTCTCCGCGCGAGCTGGTGGCGCTGGCGCTCCCACAGGGGCCGCGCTTCACGCCGGGGACCGTGCAGGAGTACGGCCACATCGGCTACCTGGTGGCGGGGCTGCTCATCGAGAAGGTGACGGGTCGGCCGTACGGCCATGCCGTGCGCGAGCGCATCCTCACGCCGCTGGGCCTGCGCGACACGTCCGTGCCGGGCAACGACCCGACGATTCCCGGTCCCCACGCGCGGGGCTACGAGGCCCTCGCCAGCGCGGATGGGACGCAGCGCTGGGTGGACGTCACGGAGGCGAACCAGTCCCTGATGTGGGCCGCGGGGGAGATGATCTCCTCCACCGCGGACCTGGACACGTTCCTCTCCGCGCTCTTCCGGGGCCGGCTGCTGCCCTCCGAGCAGTTGGAGGAGATGTTCACCGTGCCGGACGTGCCCTCGGCCCACGGTGGTCGCGCGGCGCACGGCGCGGGCCTGGCGCGCTACGAGTTGGGCGGCGTGACGGTGTGGGGACGGCGCGGGGCGCGCCAGGGCTATGTCAGCGGGATGGGCGCCACGCGGGATTCGAGCCGGCGCCTCGTCTATGCCTTCAACACGTACCGCATGGGGCACGCGCGGCCGGTGCTCGCCGACCGCATCATCGCCACCACCTTCGCCGCCCGCGTGCCCCGAACCTGAGGCGGAGCGTCGCTCAGCTCACCTCACGGGCGGGGACATGCCAGGTGGGGGGCAAAGTCGCTCCTCGTGTACGCGAGGGGCGTGGGTTGATGCTGGGGACCACAAGTGCGTCGGCGGCCTCCGCGGACCCGATGCTCGCACTTCGAGGACTCGCTCAAGTCGCGTCAAGGGTTCGGCGCCGGTGCGCGAGCGTCGGGGGCCTGGAGCACCAGGTCTCCAGGTCGGGGCCCCGCCTTGGCCTGCCAGCCAGGGGCGAGCTCCAACACCCAGCCCTCGCCTTCCCAGCGGGCATCTCGAGGCTCCGTGCGAGGAGCGGTCACCGTGGCCGTCTTCCAGTCCGAGGACAGGAGCACATCGGAACTCACAGTGAGCGAGCCCCACGCATCGACGATGCGCGCACCGGGATACACCGTGCCGTGCTCGGCCAGCGGGATGAGCTCACCTGGGTTGAACTGGATGCGCATGCGGACCAGGGGCAGGCGCAGCACCGGGCCCTCCACCAGCTTCTTGCGCAGCGCCTCGGCCCGGGCTTCGGCGAGGCGAGCCCGCTCGCGTTCGGTCTCCCGCAGCGCGGCGCCGTCGTAGCGTGCCTCTCGCTCGGGTGAAGGCTCGGGCGTCCCCAGCTTCAGTGCCTCCTGCAGCAGCGCTCCCAGGTCCGCCCCGGCGAGCGCCCGGGCACGCCAACCCTGGGCGCGTGGGCCCGCCTCGTCCAGCAGGAGGCCGTAGGCAGGACCCGATGCATAGGCGAAGGCGCGCACGAAGGACTTCCGTTTGGCGCCATCCTCGAGGTTCTCCAGCGCCAGGGCTCGCCTGCCACGTGCATCGGCCCCCGCCAGCGCCACGCCCGTGTACTCCGCGAGACCTTCGTTCTCCTCGAGGAGCCCCTCCGCGACGGCGGCTCCCTCGAAGCGCGCTCGACGCTCGCGACGGAACACCAGCGCGTCCTCGACAGCCCGAGCGCGCACCGAAGGGTTCGTCGCGCGCAGCGCTGCCGCGAGGGCCCGCCACTCGAGTTGCAGCAGCGTGCGGCCCTCCATGCCATCGAGGTGCGCATTGTCCTTCTCCCGCCCGGGCTGTCCCAGCGTGGTCCGAAGCCGATGAAAGGCCTCGTGGGCAATCAGCGCACGGCGACGCACGGGGACGTCGGGCAGCGGCCCCTGGAGCTGGACCCACGTGGTTCCCGCCCAGGTCAGGGCCGTGTTCGCGATGGTGAGCTCCGAGGGCAGCACCCCCACCCAGGGCCCCGTCCCCGCGCCCTTCGGCCAGGTGCTCGCGACGAAGACGCGCGTGCCGGGATGGACGACGAGGAGCGGAGCACACAGCGAGTGGCCCCACAGCCGCTGTCCGTCCGCGGCACACGTCCGCTGGAACTCAGCGAAGGCCGAGGTGAGTGTGCCCACCTCCAGGATCTCGGGCAGGGGCTTCACCTCGGGCTCGGCCGAGGCCGCGCCGGAGCCCGAGAAGACCATCGACGCCACAGCCAGTCCCGCGAGTCTTCCGCGACGTAGGTGCCTCATCGAGCCGCCTCCCATGATGGAGGCGACAGTACACGGCCAGGTCCCCACGGCAACCCTCGCGGAGCTGCTGCCCGCGCGCCCCGGCCCCAAGGCGGGGCGCGGGGGGGACGTCGCTCCACTCACCTCACGGGGTGAGCGACGCGGTGCGGCCGCCGGGGCCCTGGATGATGACCCGACGCCCGAAGGCGCGGTCCACCCGGCCCAGGAACTCCCTGAACGCCGGGTACTCGTCCGACTTGATGCGCGCGACGGAGAGCTTCACCTCGCCCTCGGCGATGAGCTTGCCCTCCTCCACGCGGTACGTCAGGCGCAGCCGCCCGAACTGGTTCGTCTCGTCCACCGCCTGCGGCAGCTCCGTCACGGACCAGCCCGCCGGCAGCGTGTAGCGCAGGTTGAACAGGTTCACCCACGGGCTCTGCATCACCAGGTCGAAGCGGCGCTCCGCCAGCGGCGCGAAGGCCTGCTGGTAGGTGCGGCCCGTGCCGAAGGGCAGGAAGCGCACCGCGTTGGACAGCACCTCCGCGTAGCGCGGGATGCTCATGCGGAAGCCCATCGCCACGTCCTCGTCCAGCCGCGTGGTGTCGTTGAGCGACACCTCGTTCACCGTCAGGCCCGGGAAGCTCTGCGCCCACGCGCGCTCGAAGGTGGACTTGCGCGTGGCCTCGGGACGGTAGGCGCGGCGGTACTCGGGCGCGCTCTGCCCGCTCACCGTGCTGGAGCCCGTCACCTCGGCGCTGCCGTCCGCGCGCAGCGTCACGTCCATCTTCAGGCCCGTGGCGTTGTCCTCCGCCTTCGCCTCCGGCGTCACCATGAAGGTGCTCTTGCCGTCCGGCTCCACCACCAGCACGTTGGCCACCCGGTCCGAGCTGGGCAGCTCCTTGGCCCCGTGGAACTCCGCGGTGCCATCCAGGTACAGGTCGAACTTGGGCACATACGCAATCGCGTGGTTGAAGGCCGCCAGGCTCGCCGGCTCCGCGTCCAGCGCGCCCAGGTTGCGCATGCGCAGGAGCACCAGCCGGCTGTCCACGCCCGCCACCCGCAGCATGGAGTGGATGAGGCTCGCCTTGTCCTTGCAGTCACCGAAGCGCCGCGCCAGCACGCGGTCGACCCGGTAGGGCTTGAAGCCGTGGATGCCGAACTCCAGCGCCACGTAGCGCGTGTTCGTCACCACGAAGTTGTAGATGGCGCGCACCACCGCCAGCTCGTTCTTGCGGTCCACGCCCTGGAGGACCTGGTCCACCGTCTGCTTCAGCTCCGCGTTGGGCTGCAGCTGGTCCCTCACGAGCCCCCACCAGTAGCGGCCCACCTGGTCCCACGTCTGGTACGTGGAGACGTGCAGGTTCTGGGCGACCTCCGCCCAGCCCGGCATGCCCGGCTCCGGCACCACCTTGGCCACGTGCTTCGCGCCCCAGCGGTACAGCACGCGGCCGCCCTCCAGCGACTCCTGCGCGCTCTCCACGCCGGTGAGCTTGCTCTTGTTCCAGTACAGCGGCCGCTCCTTCGGCGTCTCCACCAGGTACTGGAAGCGCAGCTTCGGATAGACGCCCTGCACGCTCTCCACGTCACCCCAGTAGTCCGACAGCAGGTTCTCCTGCGCGGTGTCGTCCAGGCGGTACGTCACCTCCAGCGTGTCGCCGGCGGCGAGCGACGGGAAGGACAGCACCTTGGCGCGGGCGTCGTAGTACATGCCCGTCCACGGCTCGTTGATGTTGCGGTCGTTCTCCCCGTAGCTCTCCACCACGGAGCCGTCCGCCTTCGTCACGCGCGCGCGCAGGATGCGCACCTCCTGCCGGTCCGGCGAGTAGGTGATGGGCATCGAGCGGAACGCGTCCACGCCGCGCGCGTTCTGCACCTTCACCACCATCTGCGACAGCCGGCTGGACAGGCCGCTCTTCTGGACATTCACGTAGGTGTTGTCGACCAGGTAGATGGCGTCCTCGTGGACGTAGGCCTCGGCCTCCTTCGCCAGGGGCCTGGCGTCCACCACGTGCTGCATGCCGGCGCCGGTGCCCTCGCCCTTGAGGGCGCGCAGGGCCTCCTTGAGGCCGGGGTTCTGCGGACGCAGCACCAGCGAGCGCTCGAAGGCGGCCAGCGCGGGCTCACGCCGACCGGCGGCGAGCAGCGCGCGGCCCTCGCGCTCGTAGACCTCCGGCTCATCGGGCGACAGCGCGCGGGCCTCGGCGAACAGCGCCACGGCCTGCTCCACGTTGCCGTTGCTGGCCTTGAGCTCGGCGAGCCGCACGCGCGCGCCGTTGTCGAACGGGTTGAGGGCCACCAGCTGCGCGTACTCGCGCTCGGCGGCCTCCACCTGACCGGAGTCCGCCAGCAGCGCGGCCAGCGAGCGGCGCGTGCCGGTGTCGTCGAAGCGCAGCGCCAGCACCACGCGCATGCGGTCCATGGCCTCGCGGTTGCGGCCCAACTGCCTCGAAATCTGCGCCGCCGAGCGCACCGCGCGCGGCTGCCGGGGCTGGTACCGGAAGGCCTCCTCCACCAGCGCGTGCGCGCGGGGACGCTCACCCAGCGCCTCGTGGGCGCGCGCGAGGACCAGGCGCGCGGACGCGTCGTCCGGCGTCTTCTCCAGCACGGGCGCCACCAGCGGGATGACGCGCTCGGGGTGGCCGCGCTCCAGCTCGAAGTCGGCCAGCGCCACGCGGGCCTCGGGCAGCGCGGGGTCCGCCTTCACCGCGGCCTCCAGGAAGCGGCGGCGCTCGTTCAGGTCATCGCGCTGGAGGCTCGCCGCGAGCATCTGCAGGCGCGCGTCCTGGGGGGCGAGCTCCGCGGCGCGCGTGGCCTCCACGGTGGCGGTGTGCTCGCGGTCATCGAAGCCGCGGTAGAAGCCGAGCACTCGCGCGTAGTCGCCGCGCAGGGCCGCGTCGTCGGGGTTCTTCTCCACCAGCGCCTTGAGCGCGGAGGTGAGCGTGGGCAGCACCTGGGGCGCGGGGGCCGCGCCGCGCTCCACGGCGGGGGCCTTGGCGGGCAGCGACGCGCGCACGCCCGGCGACTCCTGGCGCAGGTAGAAGCCCAGCGGGCCCGTCTCCTGGCACACCTTGAGGAGCACGCGGTTGAGGCCCTTGCGCAGCTTCACGGACACGCGCGCCTGGTCCGGGCGCGGCAGGTTGTAGCGGTCCTCCTTGGAGGCGAGCTGGCCGTTGACCCACAGGCGGTAGGCGCCGGAGGTGCCCAGGCCCAGCGTCACGCGCGACTCCTGGTTGGACTCCAGCCAGGTGGCCGCGTACGCCACGGCCTCGCGGTTGGGGCGCACCGCGGTGGCCAGGTCCACGTAGCCGTCCGCCGTGTTCGCCGTCAGCTTGCGCCACGACACCTGGCGGCCCTTGGCGCCCGGGTAGGTGGCCGTCAAATCCAGCGCCGCGGCCTCCGGGCCGAAGTCCGTGTCACACCCGGACTTGCCCTCGTTGTCGAAGCCGCCGACGACGTAGTAGTCGCCCACGAAGCCCATCCACTGGCGCACCTCGTTGGCGCGCGTCAGCCGGCCGCGGGCCCGCTCGGTGTCCAAGAGGAGCAGCTGCGCGGTGGCGCGCGTGTTCGCGTCGAACTGGCGCCGCGAGGCGATGAAGGCGTACGTGCTCACCAGCGGCGTGAGGTCCTCCACCTCGTCCACCAGGGAGTGCAGCCGCAACAGGCCGGCGGCGCCTCGGGGCGAGGAGGCCTGCTTCATCGCCTCGGCCGCGTAGACGCGCGCTGTTTCGTCCGCCGCGGGCCGGGCCTGCGCCCAGAGGGGGCAGGTGAGCACGAAGACTGCGGCCAGCCATGTGAAGCGCGACATCCGTTCTCCTCGGTGCGACATGCGTGGGGCACAGCGTCCCATTCCTGGGGGCGCCGACGGCGATGAACAGGCGGGCCCTCCGGGGCCTTCCCCTGCATGCGACCCCGGACGGCGCACAGGCAACCGAAAACGTTACCCGGGGTGCGCTCGGGAACGGGGTGGGTGTGGGTGGGTATCCGGCGGATTTCAGGGTGGACGAGCGCTTGGTGTCCCGAAAAACCCGCCTACATTGCTACCCCGTTTTCACCTCACACCCCCTGGAGCCCCCGAATGCGTCGTCTCGTCATCCTGCTCGCCGCGCTGAACCTGGCCGCCTGTGCCCACTCGTCTGGAGGCGCGGCCACCCCCGCCGAGGCCCAGGCCGCCGCGCCCAAGCCCGTGGCGACGCCGGAGGCGCGCAAGGCCGCCATGGAGGCGACCGGGCTGGCCGCCGCTGGCAACAACGAGGCCGCGCTGCCCCTGTTCCGCGCCGCCTGGGAGGGCGGGGTGCGCAGCAACAACATGGCCTACAACGCGGCCTGCGCGGCGTCGCTCTTGAACCAGGGCGAGGAGGCCCTGATGTGGCTGGGGCGCGCGGCGGACGAGGGCTTCGAGGACGTGGCCCACATGAAGAAGGACACGGACCTGGACAACGTCCGGGGCCTGCCGGGCTTCGCGGCCGTCGAGAAGCGCGTCGCCGAGGAGGAGGCCAAGCAGCTGAAGGCGGCGGACCCCGCGCTTCGCGACGAGCTGCTGTCGCGCATGGAGGTGGACCAGCAGGTCCGCATGACGCTGATGAAGTCGAACTTCCAGGACGAGGCGGCGAAGAAGAAGCTGGAGGAGGTCGACGCGAGCAACACGGCCTGGCTCAAGGACGTCATCGCGAAGAAGGGCTGGCCGGGCCAGGCGCTGGTGGGCAAGAAGGCCTCGTTCGCGGCGTGGCTGCTGGTGCAGCACGCGGACAAGGACGTGGCGTTCCAGGAGCAGGTGCTGCCCATGCTGGAGCAGGCCGTGGCGCGCGGGGAGGGCTCCAAGCAGAACCTGGCGTACCTGACGGACCGGGTGCTGGTGAACACGGGCAAGCCGCAGCGCTACGGCACGCAGATGGAAGAGGTGAACGGGCAGATGGAGCCCAAGAACCTGGAGGACCCGGCCAACGTGGACGCTCGCCGCGCGGCCGTGGGCCTGGGGACGATGGAGGAGTACAAGGCCTCGTTCGAGGCGATGCGCAGGCAGGCCGCCGAGCAGAAGCCCTGAGGCGTGGGGCCTGGCTAGAGGCGGATGCCGAAGTGCTCCGCCAGCGCCCGGGCGCGGGCGTCCTCGCCCTGCACGGGGTGCTCCTCGCGGGTGGTGCCCCGGGTGAGGACGAGGGCGCCTTCCTTGAGGGTGACGCGGCCCTCCCGCGTCGCCCGGGTGCACAGGCGCCCCCGCGTGAAGATGGACTGGGGCGACGTCTGGTGGTGGTGACACATGTCCACGAAGTCCCCGAGCGCGCGCGGGACGAGGGACAGGGAGTACTGCGGCTGCCAGCCGGAGTCGTCGCGCCGCAGGAGCATGAGCCGGTCGCCCTCGGGCGCCAGCCGGAAGTCGCGGCCGGCGCGTGTCTGCACGCCTCTCTCGTCCAGGCGCAGGGGCTCGAGGAAGCTGTCGCCGAAGCCCACGTCGACGAGCCACGTCCCCTCGCGGTCCTCCACCTGGAGCGTCAGGTGGTCGAACTCCGGGCCGAAGGTGCCGTCCCGGGGCTCGGTGGCGACGCGCGCGGACAGCGGCGTCACGCGCAGGCCGCGCGCGGTGAGCAGGCGGGAGAACAGCCCGTTGAGCTCGTAGCAGAAGCCGCCGCGCCGCCGGACGACGACCTTGTCGAAGAGCGCGTCCGGGTCCAGCTGGATGGGCCGGCCCAGGTGGATGTCCAGGTTCTCGAAGGGCACCGACTCCAGGTGGGCGCGCTGCAGCTCGGCGAGCGATGCGTGCGCGGGGGCGCCGATGCGTTCGAGGTAGCGGGCGGAGTCGAACATGGCCCCATGTCTAGCGCGCTCGCGGGGCGCGCGCACCGTCCGCCGCGTGGAGAGGGCTCCCTCTTGAACACGAGGGAGCCCGCATGGGCCCTCAGCGGGTGGGCGCCGCGGTGACCTGGGGCAGCTTGCCGATGAACGCGCGCACGCTGTCCTGGTGGAGGCGGTTGGACTCCACGCACAGCCGCACGGACTCCAGCGCCCGGGCGTAGGCGCGCGGCGCGCCCTCCAGCTTGTCGACGCGAGGCCCGAGGAAGGCCTCCATCTGCGCGCGGCTGGTGTCGTCGCACAGCGAGCCCGTCATCGCGATGAGCCAGCCCAGCTCATCCGAGCGGACGCGCGAGGCCAGCGCGTCGAAGTGCTCGCGGTAGAACTGCCACGCCACCGCCCGCGTCTCCGGCCCGCTGAACGCGCCCGCGAACAAGGGCCGCGCGTCGCGCACGTCGAACTCCGTCATCGCCAGCGTCAGGTTCTGCTTCACCAGCTCCGGGTCGCGGAAGGCCGACAGCGCGGAGATCATCTGGTTGCGCTCGTTGCGGTCCTCCGCCTTGCGCGCGCGGGTGAGGAGCTGCTCGTGGAGCGCGCGGTCGGAGTTGCGCGCCGCCACCGCCAGCGCCACCGGCACCGCCTCCGGGCTCACGCTGTCGCGCTGCGCCAGCCACTTCGTCACCAGGGCCTTGGCCTCGCGCGTGAGCGTGGGCTCGTCACCCATCATCGTCGCGAGCGACAGGAACAACGAGCGCGTCTGCTTCACCTCGTCGCTGTCGCCCTTCGCCGGCTGCCAGCCCAGCGCCCGGGCGCGCGCGCCGTAGAGCTTGCCCACCCAGGCGCGGAAGCGCTGCCGCTCGGCGGGCGTGAGCGAGTCCTCGCCCACCAGATGCAAGAGGCGCGCGCCGCTCAGCGCGATGCCGCGGTCCGGGTCCTTCGCCGTGTCGTTCACCAGGGACAGCACCTCCCCGAGCCGCACGTCGCCCCGCTGCACCGCGCCCTCGATGTCCGCGAAGAAGGCCAGCCGCTCGGGCACCGTCAGCGACTTGCTGGCCACGCCGTTCACCTGTTGGAACTGCCGCAGCGTGTAGCTGGCGCGGTAGTAGCCCATGCCGCCCGCGTTGAGCAGCACCCACTGGGGGCAGCGCTTCATGGGCAGCTCCATCTCGCCGGTGCGCTCGGAGAGCAGCTGGCAGGCGCGCACATCGCCCGCGCGGTCCCCGGCGCGCACGCACACGGGGACGGACCAGGTGGCGTCCTTGGACGCGGTGGAGCCCGCGGGCAGGAAGCGCTCCTGGGACAGCTTCAGGCGCGGCGCCTTGCCCGCGTCGCACACCAGCTGCGCGGAGATGTGGGGCGCGCCGGGCTGGTCGATGAAGCTGCGGAAGGAGCGCGCGACGTCGGGGCTCGCGGCCTGGGCGAGCGTGGCGGCGAAGTCATCCGACGTCGCCGTGCCCCACTCGTGCTTGCGGATGTGCGCGCGCAGGATGTCGCGCATCGTGTCCTCGCCCAGCCACGACTCGAACATGCCGATGATGGCGGAGCCCTTGGCGTAGGTGGTGGAGTTGTCGAACGAGCCGATGACCTCGTCATGCGTGTTGGCGGGCTTTCGCACCGGCAGCGCCGCGGCGAGCGCGTCCGCGCTCATGGCGCCCGCCAGCGCGTTGGTGCTCGCGTCCCGGCCGAAGCCCCAGCTCGGGTCGAACCCGTCCATCTGCTTGCGGTCCAGCCACGAGGTGAGCGACTCGTTCAGCCAGATGTCGTCCCACCAGCGGCAGGTGACGATGTTGCCGAACCAGTAGTGCCCCAGCTCGTGGCCCGCGATGTTGACGTACCACTTGCGCCGCTGGAGCGTCTCCTCGCCGGGGCGGATGAGCGTCAGCGGCTGCCCCAGGGCGACCAGGCCCGGGTGCTCCATGGTGCCCCAGTAGCGGGGCACCACCGCGACGTCGAGCTTCTCGTACGGGTACGCCTGGTCGAAGAAGTCCTCGAGCACGGTGACGATGCGCGGGGTGACGCTCGCGGCGTACGCCGTCTCCGCGCCGCGGCCCTTGGGGACGACGAAGCGCAGCGGCACCCTGTTGCGCCCGGTGGTGCCCGCGTCCACCACGTCGAACGGGCCCACCACGAAGGCGACGAGGTAGCTGGGCATGGGCTTGCTGTCGCGGAAGGTGATGCGCTGCAGGCCGTCCGGCAGCGTCTCCTTCGCCTCGATGGCGTGGTTGGCCAGCGCCACGTCCTCGGCCTTCACCGTGAAGCGCAGCTGCCAGGGCACCTTGAAGCCCGGCTCGTCGAAGCACGGGAAGGCGCGGCGCGCGTCCACCGGCTCGAAGAAGGTGTAGAGGTAGTTGTGGCCGCCCTCCTCCTGCGAGTACAGGCCCCGGCTGCGCTCCTTGTCGATTTGACCCGTGAAGGCGATGACGATGCGCGCCTTGCCCGCGG
Source organism: Myxococcus sp. MISCRS1 (assembly GCF_026626605.1). Taxonomy (NCBI): domain Bacteria; kingdom Pseudomonadati; phylum Myxococcota; class Myxococcia; order Myxococcales; family Myxococcaceae; genus Myxococcus; species Myxococcus sp. MISCRS1. Next base: position 3,603,620 of record NZ_JAPNKB010000001.1, on the reverse strand, counting down.
GCAGCGTCTCGGGCAGCAGCAGGCCCAGCCGGCCCTCGCTCGCGGTGACGGGCCTGGCCTCGAGCGCGCGGCCCTGCGTCTCGATGCGCGCGGAGGTGACCTCCAAATCCTGTCCGTGCAGCCAGACCTGGCGCACCGGCTCGCGCACGTCCACGTCGATGGTGACGGTGCCGGAGTGGGTGGACTCGGTGGAGATGAGCTTCAGGTCCAGCAGGTAGTGCAGGGGCTGGACGGTGTCCGGCAGGCGCAGCGCGGGGGGCTGGGCCTCGGGCCACTCGGGCGCCGCCGCCACCGTGGCCTCGGGCTTGGACGGCCCGGCGGACCCGGTGGCGTGGGTACAGTGGAGTGAGAGCAACGCGGGGACGAGGAGGAGGGAGTGCCAGCGCATGCCGCGAGGCTATCGCGCCCTCCACGATTGGCTACCGCGAAGCTCCTGTCCTGGATTCCGCGTGAGACAGGCAACGAACACCTGTCCCACGTCCGGACACGGAATGCGGACCTGTCTCAGAAGCGGACGAGGAACGCGTCGTAGCTGCCCGCGTTGGTGCCGCCCAGGCTGCCGTAGGTGGAGCCCGTCACGTAGGCGTTGCCGCTGGTGTCCAGCGCCACGCCGCTGCCGACGTCGGGCAGATGGGTGCCGACGACGCGCGTGCCCAGCTTGGTGCCCGAGCCGTCGTAGCGGGTGAAGAAGGCGTCCTGGCTGCCGGCGTACGGCTGGCCGTCCAGGGCGTTGGCCGTGTAGCCCGTGACGTTCACGGTGCCGCTGGCGGCCACGGCGACGCCGCTCGCGTAGTCGGGCTGCGCGCCGCCGAGCAGGCGGCTCCACTGGCGGTTGCCCACGGCGTCATAGCGGGCGAGCACCACGTCGATGGTGCCGGCGTTGGTGTGGCCGTCGAGGGTGCCGAAGGTGTCGCCGACCAGGTAGGCGCCGCCGTCGGGGCTCACCGCCACGCCCTTGGCGTCGTCGAGGTCGGAGAGGTCCAGCTGGCGCACCCACTGGGTGGCGCCGAGGATGTCCAGGCGCAGCAGGAACAGGTCCGTGCCCGTGGGCGTGGTGGCGCCGTCGAGGCTGCCGCTCGTCTGTCCCACGACGTACACCTTGTGGTCCGGCGTCACGGCGATGCCGCGCGCGATGTCGCTGCTCGTCGTGCCCAGCTGCCTGAGCCAGTACGGGTTGCCGGCGGAGTCGTAGAGGCCCGCGAGGACGTCGTAGTGGCCGGGGTTGCCGCCGTGGGCGAAGCTGCCGCCGGTGTAGCCGGAGAAGTACAGCGTGTCGTCCGCGCCGATGGCCAGGCCCGTGCCGAAGTCATCCATCTGCGTGCCCTGCTGGCGCACCCAGAGCTGCTGGCCCTGCGGGCTGTACTTGGTGATGAAGAAGTCATAGCCGCCGGCGTTCGTGTGGAAGCCCAGCGAGCCGTACGTCCGGCCCGTCACGTACACGTTCCCCTCGGAGTCGGTGGCCGCGGCGGCGGGGCGGTCATCCTCGGGCGTGCCGAACTGGTGCACCCACTGGAGCGTGCCCGCGGTGTCGTACTTCGCGACGAAGACGTCGTTGCCGCCGGCCTTGGGCTCGGGGCCGAGCTGGCTGGTGGTGTTGCCCACGACATAGACGGCGGTGCCCGCGACGGCGACGGCGCGGGCCTGCTCGTCGAGGTTGGCGCCGAACTGCCGCGTCCACGAGGGCGCGGGGACCTGGGCCTGGACGGGGGCGGGGAGGCCCAGCGCGCACACGACACCGGCGAGGGCGAACGAGCTCAACACGGGGAGCTTCATCACGGACTCCGTTTCGAAGAGGGGGAAGCGAGCCGTGAAACGCGACGCGAAATGTCTCGTGACACGGCACTGATGCAAGAGCACGGGACGGAAAGTCGCGGAAGATGGGTAATGAAAGACACGCGGGGTCCATGCTGAATCCGGGCGTGAGTTGTCGTGGACCCGGTTGCAGTTGACGCGCTGTGACAGTTGCTGTGTCAGGTCGCGTTCACGTCACGGTGAAGGCGCGCGCGAAGGTGAGCACCTCGACGCGGGTGGCGCCGGCGGACAGGAGCGCGGTGGCCGCGGCGCGCGCGGTGGCGCCGGTGGTGAAGACGTCATCGAGGAGGAGCACGTCCCGACCCGCGAGGTCGTCCGAGGCGACGAAGGCGTCCGCGACGTTGTCGGCGCGCTCGGCCTCGGTGAGGCCCACCTGTCGTTGGGTCTCCCGCGTGCGCGTGAGCAGCCCGACGGGGGCTCGCAGGCCCAGGTGTTTCGCCAGCGCGCCCGCGAGCAACTGGGCCTGGTCGTACTTGCGCGCGTGGTAGCGGCGGGTGTGGAGCGGCAGCGCGACGACGAGTCGGGGCGCGCGGGTGAGGAATCGGTGGGCTTCGGCCGCGAGCATCTCTCCGAGGGGCGCGGCCAGCTCCGGGTGGTCTTCGTACTTGAAGCGATGGACGGCGCGGGCCACGGGGCCTTCGTGCGCGAACGGGGCCCAGGCGCGCAAGAAGGGTGGGGGAGAAGCGCGGCAGCGTGGGCACATGCCGGCGGGGAACGGACCGGGCTCCGCGCAGGTGTGGCAGCACACGGGCGGCAGGCGCTCCACGGCGGTGTCACAGGGCTCGCAGAAGAAGGCGCCGGGGCCTGGGAGGACCTTCGCGCAGGCGATGCACGCGGGCGGGTAGAGCACGTCCAGCAGGGCCCTCAGCATGGGCGCGCGCTCGTGGACGCCCGCTGCGTGGAACCCCTGCACCCGACTCGTGTCGTCCCCATCCCCATCGCCCGTTCCCCCACCGCCGGAGGGGAAGGCTAGGCGGCGGTGGAGGGGAGCGTCGAGTGGATTCGTGGGTCAGACGCCGATGCCAGCATTCGAGTCACTTGTCTTCCGTGAAGGGAGGCTTGGGGGTGCGGAATGCGTGCGGACCTTTGGATTCTTGGCGTCGTCCTCTTCGCCACGGGCTGCGCCGGGGTCGACGCGTCTTCTCACAGGGGCACCTTCCAGCAACGCGCCGGGTGGGCTGGAGACGCGCGCGAAGCGGGTGACTGGGCGCACGGAGGGGAGCGGCGTGATGCGTTCGACGCCTTGCTGAAGAGTGCTGGGCTGGAGGAGCAGGACGCGTTGCCTGTCGCGGGGAGCGCGCTGACACCCAGGCATGCGGCCCGGCTCCTGCGGACGCTGCAGGGGAAGCACGTGACATTGGGGCAGTTCCCCGCGCGTGTCGCGCTGGGCTTCATGCTGCGAGAGGTGCTGACCACGGGCGAGGTGTCGCGGGCCGAGCTGGTGCGCCGGGTGGAGCGCTTCAAGCATCTGGCGGTGCTCCGGCCTGATGGATGCCTGGCGTGGGTGCGCAGTGGACGGACGCAGCAACGGGTGGCGCCCGTCGAGTGGAGGGCTGGGGCCTTCCGCGCGCACGGCTTCGAGCTGGGTCGGTTCTACGACGGTCGCACGGGTGCCTTCCGGCTGCTGAACGCGGAGCTGGAGGAGGAGAACGGCTTCCCACTGGCCGACGTCCACGACGATGCGGACGTCATCAGTCGGACGCTCGATGGGGCTGAAGAGGCATTCGTCGGGCTCGCCCTCGCGGTGGGGAAGTTCTTCTCGACGTCGCCAGCGGACAACCTCGCGGCGCTCCGTCAGATGCCGGCCGCTGTGGTAGCGCTGCTGGAGTCATCGCCCGAGTACCTGGAGCGCTTCCGGTACATGACGCGAGGCGAGCAGGTGCAGGCCGTCTCCAGGCTGATGACGAACCTCATCGCCACGTGGGGCACGGTGTCCTCGGCGACGCGCACGTTGCAGGGGACGGCGTTCGCCACGGCGGAGGTGCCGGTGCTCGCGTTGTCCGCTGACGGCGCGGTCGCCATGCGAATCGTGGCGGCGCCCGTGGGGCATGCGGCCGCGGTGCTGAGTGGCGGCCCTGGCGCGGCCATCATCCTCCAGCGGGCGGGCACGGCCGTGAAGGAGGGGGGCCCATCGAAGGGGCCTGGGCAGTGGGGACCCGCGAAGGAGTCCATGTCCCCTCGCGCCCGTCGCTACCAGGAACAAATCACGGGCCACTCGGCGGACGAGGCATACTGGGTCGGAGGTGTCGGCAGGGACAGCGGAGGCGTGAAGTTCGATGGGTTCGAGAGGGGCGTGCTGCTGGAGGCGAAGGGGCCGGGCTATGCGAACAAGTTCCTCGACAACCTCACGCCGAGGGTTTGGTTCGAGAAGTCGGGAGCCAAGGCCCTCGTAGACCAGGCGCAGAGGCAGTTGGCCAAGGCGCCCGAGGGCACGTCGATTCGGTGGCACATCGCGGAAGAGAAGACAGCTGAAGCGATCAAGGAGCTGTTCCGAGTCAACGGAATCGACGAAATCGAAGTCGTCTTCACCCCTTTGCTCTGAGCGAGTCAGCCGCGCATGAACGAGACCTATTATGCAGGGGCCTACTGGGGGCCCAGGGAGGAACTGCCCGAGGCTTGCGCTCGACGGATGGCGGTTCTCCTCACGGAGCTGAGGACGGTAGCTCCCTCGTTCGCGCAGTGGTTCCAGACCGGCAAGTCTCGCCATGACGCATTGCTGCGGCCCATCGAGCCCGATGCCAATGAGCTCGAGGCGCTCGTTCGTCGAGGCAAGGACCGGGTCGTCAAGGAGATTGGTTTTCGCATCGAGGCCTGGAACGGCGTGGGCGATGACCACGGAGCGAGCAGCTTCCGAGTCACATGCGGTAGCTACGCAGCGAGGGTGAAGAACGCATGTGCGTTCACTCTCCCGAGTCAGGGTCCGCATGCAGACCCGGTGTTGACCGCGTCTGTGCTGGCTGGGCTCCTGCGCGCTTCCGCTGTCGCGTGGGCGCCTGACTGGGGAGTCGCCACTTCGCATGCTCTTGGCAGCTTGATGGACGCACGGAGCCTCAAGGGGGCTCCTCGCATCGGGTGGGTGACGTACCTCTCGCATCAGCGAGGCACGGTGCCTCCATTGCCTGCTCCCGTGCGCGTCGAACCCGTGGAGGACAAGGGCACCCTCATCATCCTCACCCCCGAGCGCTTCACGGCGAGCAACCCCCAGCACGTGGCGTTGGCCGAGCACGTGCGGGAGCTGCTGGACAACGCCGGCTTGCTCAAGCCCCTCCAGCCGTAGCGGACCGGAGGGGCCCCGTGCTCAGGGCAGTACGCCCTGCCGGTTCATCTCCTTCGACTGCGGCAGGTTCATCACCTTGCACAGCGTGGGTGCGATGTCCGCGAGGATGCCGGGGCGCAGCTTCTGTCCCCGGAACGCCGGGTGGATGAGGTGGAAGGGCACCGGGTTCAGCGTGTGCGCCGTGTGTGGCTCGCCCGTCACCGGGTCCACCATCTGCTCGCAGTTGCCGTGGTCCGCCGAGATGGCCATCACCCAGCCGTTGCGCTCGCACGCCTTTCCGAGCACCCCCAGGCATTCGTCCACCACGCGCACCGCCTGCATCGCCGCGTCCAGCCGGCCGCTGTGCCCCACCATGTCCGGGTTGGCGAAGTTCGCCAGCGCGAAGTCATACGTCCCCGAATCCAGCCGCCGCACCAGCTCCGCCGTCACCTCGCGCGCCGCCATCTCCGGCTTCAAGTCGTACGTCTTCACGTCGCGCGGACTCGGCACCAGGTGCCGGTCCTCACCCGGATACACAACCTCGCGCCCGCCGTTGAAGAAGAACGTCACGTGCGCGTACTTCTCCGTCTCCGCCGTGCGGAACTGCCGCAGCCCCTGCCGCGCCAGAATCTCCGGGAAGATGTCCTGCGGCTGGTCCGGCGCGAACGCCACCGGCAGGTCGAAGGTCTCGTCGTACTGGGTCATGCACACGTACCGCCCCAGCCGGAGCCCGCCCCGGTCGAACTCCTTGAACGTCGGATACGCCAGGGCCTGCGTCAGCTCCCGCGCCCGGTCCGCGCGGAAGTTGAAGAACACCACCGTGTCCCCATCCTGGATGCGGCCCACGGGCGTCCCATCCCCGCTCGCCATCACCGTGGGCTTCACGAACTCGTCCGTCACCTTCTCCGCGTACGACGCGCGGATGGCGCTCAGCGCGTCCGGCGCCTTGGGACCGCGCGCGTGCACCAGCGCCTCGTACGCCAGCTGCACCCGGTCCCACCGCTTGTCGCGGTCCATCGCGTAGTACCGCCCGCTCACCGTGGCGATGCGGCCCGTGTGCGTCTCGTGGAGGAAGCGCTCCAGCGCCTCCACGTAGCCCAGCGCGCTCTGCGGCGGCGTGTCACGTCCGTCCAGGAACGCGTGCACGTACACGTGCGGCACACCCCGCTCCCGCGCCGCCTTCAGGAGCGCGTACAGGTGCTCCATCGACGAGTGCACCCCACCCGGCGACACCAGGCCCAACAGGTGCAGCGCCTTGCCGTCCGCCTTCACGCCGTCCATCGCCGCGCGGAGCACCGGGTTCTGCGCCAGCTCCCCCGACTCGGCCGCGCGGTTGATGCGCACCAGGTCCTGGTAGACGATGCGACCGGCGCCGATGTTGGTGTGGCCGACCTCCGAGTTGCCCATCTGCCCCTCGGGCAGACCCACGGCCAGCCCCGAGGTCTGTAGCTCGGTGAACGGGTAGGGGCTCGTCAGCTTGTCCAGGTTCGGCGTGCCGGCCAGGAGGATGGCGTTCGCCTCTCGCTCGTGGCGGATGCCCCAACCATCCAGGATGCAGAGCAATACCTTGTGCGCGGGAGTCATGCCCGAACCCTAACCACGCACCCGCCGGACGCGGAGGGGAAAAACGCGCTGCGACTCCAGGGCCGGCTTCTTCCCGCGGGCCCGCGCTACTCCTCGTGGGAGCGCGTCTTGTACGTCAGCACCGGCGCCAGCGTGGCCACCACCTTCACCAGCCCCGCCTCCACCAGGTCCGTCACCACCCGGTCGATGGCCTTGTACGCCTGCGGCGCCTCCTCGAAGAGCAGGTCCTTGTTCTCGCAGACGACGTGACTCTTGAAGCTCGTCCGGGTGAGCGACTCCGCCGTGAAGCGCTCCTTGATGCGCTCCCGGGCCGCCGTGCGCGTCCACTTGCGCCCCGCGCCGTGCGCCAGGCTGTACGCGCTGCCCGTCCCATCCCCCACCGGCGCCACCAGATAGCTCAGCGCGCCACGACTGCCCGGAATCACCACGGGCCCCTCGTCCGCCGGCGCCGCGCCCTTGCGATGCAACCACCTCAGGGCCCCGTCCTCGCGTCGTGGGGTGACGCTGTTGTGGCAGACATCCAACACTCGCCGCGCCGGAGCGCCGATGCCATCCAGCACCCTGCGCGCCACCAGCGCCCGGTTGGCCCGGGCCCACGCCACCGCGTGGTCATGCCGCGTCAGGTACGCCCGCGCCTCGTCCGAGCCCGCCGTCAGCCCGCCCGCCGCGTGCCGGTCCACGTGGGCCCGCAGAATCGCCTCGCCCAGCCCCCGCGAGCCCGAGTGCACCAGCAGCAGCAACCGGTCCGCCTCCAGCCCCAGCTCGGCGAACGCCCGCGCGTCGTGCACCGCGTCCACCCGCTGCAGCTCCGCGAAGTGGTTGCCGCCGCCCACCGTGCCCAGCGCCCCCTCGAAGCCCGAGGGCCTCACCCCTTCCTCCGCCAGGAACCCCTCCACGTCACCGTTCCAGGGTCCCTCCACATCCAGCTTCGAGGCCCAGCGCTCGGCCTTCGACTTTCGCGCCAGCATCCCCACGTCCCACAACCCCATCCCACAGCCGATGTCGTTGCCCACCAGGTAGGGATAGAAGAGGCCCTCCGAGGTGAAGGCCGCGCCCACCGGCGCGCCCTTGCCCGGGTGCAGGTCCGGAAGTCCCACCGCGGCCTTCATGCCGGGCAGCCGCGCGACGGCCTCGAGTTGTCGCACCGCCTCACCCTCCACCCACGACTGGGGCGAGGCGATGACGCGCACGGTGGCGGCGGGGGAGGGAAGGGAGGTCTCAGTGCTGGCGGTGCTCATGCGGCCCGTTGACGCCTCCTGTCCGACGGCCCTGACGCCAGCGCGCAAGGGGGCCTGGGAGGCCCGCCTGCCTACTTGTGGTACGGCTCACCCTTGAGGATGGTGAACGCCCGGTACAGCTGCTCCACGAGCACCACGCGCGCGAGCCGGTGGGGCAGCGTCATCTTGGACAAGGACAGCGTCAGGTGGGCCGCGGCCCGCACGCTCTCGTCCAGGCCCTCGTCGCCGCCGATGACGAAGAGCAGGTCCCTGGAGCCCGTCTGGGCCTTGCCCACGTAGCGGCCCAGCTCCACCGAGTCGATGAGCGAGCCGCGCTCGTCCAGCGCCACCAGCCAGTCCTGCGGCTTTCGCTTCGCGAGGATGGCCTGGGCCTCCGCGGTCTTGGCGTCGCCGGGCTTGAGCTTCTTGCCGCTCGCCTCGGCGAGCTCCACCAGCTCGAAGCGGGTGTAGTGCCCCAGCCTCCGGGCATACTCCTGGACCGCCGGCTCGAAGAGGCCCGAGCGGTCCTTGCCGATGGAGAGCAGGCGGACCTTCAGGACACCTTCTCCCGGGCGGCGTCCGCCCAGAGACCCTCGAGGTCGTAGTGCGCGCGCAGGTCCGCGAGGAACAGGTGCGCCACCACCTCGCCGTAGTCGAGCAGCACCCACTGGCCCGTGTCCACGCCCTCGGTGCCCAGCGCGCGCTCGGGCGCGTCACCCTGCTTGAGCTGCACCTGGACGTTCTCCGCCATGGCGCTCACCTGGCGGTCGCTCTCGCCGGAGGCGATGACGATGTAGTCCGCGTACGACGTCATGCCCCGGACATCCAGGATGACGACGTCCAGCGCCTTCTTGTCGATGAGCAGCTGCGCCATGCGGCGCGCCAGGGCCTGCGCCTGGGGGTTCTCCGCGGGGCCCGTCTTCTGCTGCGGGGCCGCTGGCAGCTTCGCCTTCTTCTTGGGCCGCAGCGGCGTCTTGCCCGTCGTCTTCTTGCGCGCCGGGGTCTTGGCCTTGGCGGGCGCCTTGCTCGCGGCGACCGTCCTGCCCGTCGCCGACTTCTTGCCGCGCGCCGGCGCCTTCTTGGCCGCGCTCTTCTTCTTGGGGGTCGTCTTCTTCTTCGTTGCCATGTGCGGCGCACCCTACCGCACCCTTGGCAACACGCCATGGGTCCTCTAAGGGTCCTGTCCATGAGCGACGCCCGGCTGGAACAGTTCAAGAAGATGGTGGCGGACTTCCCCGACTCCCCCATGAGCCACTTCTCCCTCGGCAAGCTGTACTTGGACCGCAAGCAGTACGCCGAGGCCGCCGCCGCCCTGGAGCAGGCGGTGCGGCTGGATGGGACCTACGCGGCCGCCATGGTCTCCCTGGGGGACGCGCTGTCGGGCGCCGGGCAGTCCGAGCGCGCCCGCGAGGTGTTCACCCGGGCGAAGGAGCACGCGCTGGCCCAGGGACACCCGGGGCTGGCCGAGGAGATCGACGAGCGCATCTCCGACCTGGGCTGAGCGCCCTCAGTCGCGCCAGGTGACGCCCACGCCGAACACCTGGCGGGAGTAGCTCAAGTCGTTGCGCGGCAGCCGCGTGCTCCACAGGCCCCAGGACAGCTCCAGGTCCACGCGCTCCGAGACGGGGCGCGCGAGCTTCAGGGACAGGGAGTTCTGCCCCTCGTCCTCCTCCACGAGGATGATCTCCGGCGACAAATAGATGCCGTCCGGGTAGCGCGTCACGCCCAGCGAGCCCTGCGCCAGCAGCGTCATCCGCCAGGGCAGCCGCACCCCGGCGTTCGCCGACACCCGGTGGCGCAGCACCGTCTCCCCGTAGCTGTTGGAGGAGACCTCCTGGTACGTGTAGCGCAGCCCCAGGGTCAGCGGCCCCCGGTAGTTGTAGCCGAAGCCCGCGGTGAGGGCGCCGTCCTCGCGCCGCCCCGGGGAGCTCTCCACGCCCGGACGCGGGCGCGCCAGCGGCCCGTAGCGGCGCGCGCCCCAGTCGCCGAAGACGGACAGGCTGTGGCGCCGGTCGAAGCGGTAGCGCCCCAGCACCCCCAGCTCCAGCCCGCCGAAGTTCGCCGTGGGGTCCGGCCGGTAGACGAACCTGCGCGCGCCCGCGCGCACCCGCAGCGCCAGCCGCACGTCCGGGGCGTACTCCGCGAAGGCGCTCGCGCCCAAATCCGAGTACGCGCGGGTGCCGCCCCGCCGGTCCTTCGCGTGCCCCTCCGCGCCCAGGCCGAACTCCGTGCCCAGCGCCAGCGAGGCCTCGAGCGCGCCGGCCTGGATGAGCGTGTCCTCGTCGGAGAAGCCCGCGTACTTGCGCGCGCCCAGCTCGTAGCGGCCGACGAGCTGCGTGCGCTCGAACGTCCCCTTCCCCTCGGCCGACCCCAGCACGCTCAGCGCCGGGTCCACTCCGGGCGAAGGCGTGCTGCCGTCGGTGAAGTCGCGCGGGGCGTTGGTGTCCGCCAGCAGCCGCAGGGTGCCCTTGAGCGCGCCCTCCCACTCGGCCGCGGACGCGGGGCGGGCGGTGGCGAGCACCAGGAACACCAGGAGGGTAGGGCGGACGCGGGACACGACGCGGGGCACCATACCCGGCCTCGTGCCTGCACGCCCCACTCGCGGGAGGACGGGCCCGGCCGGTTGGCTGGCGACGGTGACGACACGGCTCGCGCCCGGTACATTGCTGGAATGCGCCCTGCCTCACTTCTCGCCGCGGCGGTCGGCCTCGGGCTGGCCGCCTGCGCCCAGTCGACGTTCATCACCGAGGTGAGGGGCGAGACGACCGTGCCCGCGAGCCTGCCGGGCGGCAGCACCGAGCTCAACGCCTTCCCCCCCATCAGCAGCTTCGCGGGGATGGACTTCGACCAGAACCAGGACTTCAAGAACCAGGGGCTCTCCAAGAGCGAGGCCACCTCCGTCCACGTCGACTCGCTCTCGCTCCAGATTCTCAGCCCCAACGACGTGGACTTCACCTTCCTGGACAACGTGGAGTTCTTCGTCCGCGCCGGAGACCGCGAGTCGCGCATCGCGTGGAAGAATGACCTGTCCCGTGGCAGCCCGCGCGCGCCCAACCCCACGCTGCGGCTGGACCTGGCGGACGTGGAGCTGCAGCCCTTCGTCGCCGCGCCCACCATGAGCATCATCATCCGCGGCAAGGGCCGGACGCCCGAGCGCGAGGTGCGGCTGCGCGCGGTGGTGCGGCTCGAGGTCGAGTCCGGGCTGCTCTAGCCCGAGGGCCCTACTTCGTCAGCTCCTGCGCGCGGCGCTCCAGCGCGCCGGCCCGGCCATCCAGCTCCCCGGCCAGGGCCTCCAGGCGCCTGGCCTCGGCCTCCATCGCCGTGAGGTCCACCGGACCTCCGGCGGCCAGGTCCTGGGCGCGCACCCCGTCCACCAGGGGGCGGCGGTCCGTGGCGCGGACGGACATGGGCTCGGGGCGGCCCGTGGTGGGCGTCCCGGGGGTGTCCGGCATGGAGGGCTCCGGCGGCCCGCCCGTGCCCGGGTTGCCCGACATGGGCGGCGCGTCGCTGTCGCCGCTGGCCTCCTGGAACAGGCCACCGCCGCGGTCGCTGGGCTCCACCCGCAGGCTCCTGTCCGCGCTCATCCTGAGCCGCAGCCGCCGGTCCTGCTCGTCGAACATCGACTCCTCGCCCAGGAAGTCGCTCATCCGGCGGTCCAGGTCGCGCTCCTCGCGCGCCTCGGTGATTCGCGCGCGCATCAGCTTGAGCCGCTCGCGCACCTTGTCCTCGGCGTCGCGCAGGGTGTCCGCCTGCTCCAGCAGGTCCTCCGGGTCGTCGCCGCCCGTCGTCGTCCTGTCCAGCGTGGGCACCTTGGAGGCTGGCAGCGCCAGGCGGACCGAGTCGCGCTCGGTGCGCGTGGTGCGCATCACCTCCAGCAGCGTGGCGCGCTGGGCGCGGTCCGCCGTCTTGTCCCAGGCCGTCATCAGCCGACCGAGCTCGTCCGAAAGCGCCTGGTGCAGCGCCACGTGCGCGCGCTCCGACTCGCCCTCGGCCGTGGACACCGCCTGCGCCAGCTGGGTGAGCGAGCCGCTCAGCTCCTGCGAGCGCCTCAGCGCCGTCTCCAGCTCCGTGCCCGTGGTCAGCCGCCCCTGGGCACGGGCCTTCAGCGCCTCGATGCGCTCGGCCACGCCCTGCAGCTCGTCCCGCAGCGTCTGCTGCTGGGTCCTCAGCGCCCGCGCCTCCGTCCTCGCCACCTGCGCCCGCGCGCGCGCCGCCTCCAGGCCGGACGCGGCCCAGGCGGGCACGCCCACCAAGAGGCACAACGCGAGGACGAGGGAGCGGGGGTTCATCAACAGGCCCCCATGAGCAAGGCGGATGCCAGCCCCGCGGCGCCCCCGCGCCCCGGCCCCGCACGAAAAGCGCTGGGATTCCAGGCGTCTGGGCGCGCCGGGTGGGACGGGGTGGGGTGGGGGGACCGGTGGAAAGTCATGGGGCGGGGGCCGTGGGTCACGGATTTCCGAGGATCACCCCTCCTCGGGCGCGGTGCCCTTGGGGAGGAAGCCATACTTCTCCAGCTTGTAGTACAGCGCCGACGTCTTGATGCCCAGCAGGCGGGCGGTCTCCGTCTTCACCCCGCCGGCCTTCTCGTAGGCGCGGGCGATGAGCTGCCGCTCCAGGTCCTCCAGGATGTCCGGCAGCGGCCTGTCGCCGTGCGGCACCGGCAGCCCCGCGTCCATGCGCGGCGTGCCGCCGGTGAGGTGGCCGGGCAGGTCCTGGGCGGTGAGCACCTCCCCTTCCGCGAAGACGAGCGCCTGCTCCACCACGTTCTCCAGCTCGCGCACGTTGCCGGGCCACGCGTGGCGGGCCAGGGCGCGCAGGGCGCCCTCGTCCAGCCCCGTCACCCGGCGGTTGACGCGCACCGCGTGCTTGGCGACGAAGTGGCGCGCCAGCGCGGCGATGTCCTCGGGGCGCTCGCGCAAAGGCGGCAGCACCAGCGGGACGATGTGCAGCCGGTAGTACAGGTCCTCGCGGAAGCGGCCCGCCTTCACCTCGGCCTGCAAATCCCTGTGCGTGGCGCTCACCACGCGCACGTCCACCTTGAGCGTCTCCTCGCCGCCCACGCGCTGGATCTCCTTCTCCTGGAGCACGCGCAACAGCTTGGTCTGCACCGCGTGGGGAATCTCCCCGATTTCGTCGAGGAAGAGGGTGCCGCCGTCGGCCAGCTCGAAGCGGCCCAGCTTGCGCTTCACCGCGCCGGTGAAGGCGCCGCGCTCGTGGCCGAACAGCTCGCTCTCCAGCAGCGTCTCCGCCAGCGCCGCGCAGTGCACCACGACGAAGGGCCCGTCCTTGCGCGGGGACTGCTGGTGCAGCATGCGCGCGATGAGCTCCTTGCCGGTGCCGCTCTCGCCGCGAACGAGCACCGTGGCGTCGCTCATCGCCGCCTTGCGCGCCTGGGAGAGCAGCTTCTGCATGGGCTCGCTGTCGCCCACCAGGCTGCCGTGCGTCAGGGCCGCGTCCGCGTCGTGCGCGGCGGTGCGCCCCTCCAGCTTCTCCACGCGCCGGCGGGTGCTCGCCAGCTCCAGCCCCTTGTCCACCTTGGCGCGCAGCACGTCGGGCGTGAAGGGCTTGGTGATGAAGTCGTAGGCGCCCTCCTGCATGGCCCGCACGGCCGTCTCAATCGTGCCGAAGGCCGTCACCACCATGACGACGGCGGAGGCGTCCAGCGCCTTGAGGGCCTGGGTGACGGCGATGCCGTCCATGCCGTCCATCTTCAAATCCGTGACGACCAGGTCGAACGGGGCCTTGCGGTATGCGGCCAGCCCGTCCGCGCCGCCGCGCACCGCGGACACGGCGTGCCCGGAGCGCGTGAGCGTGACGGTCATCCCCTCGCGGAGGGTGTCGTGGTCGTCGATGACGAGAATGCGCGCCATGCAGGTGCTTGCCCTCAGGTCCTCATGCCAGCGGGGCCGGCCGCCCCGGGTGCGTCCGCATGAGAACACACCCGGCCAGAACCCTACACCGCCCCGGGCGGGCCGGCCGCTTCCAGAAGGCGCTGGCGTGTGAGGGCCCGCCGGGGATACGTGGTCGCGCATGGAATCCCAGAACGCCCACGCCCTGCGGGAGCTCCTGGCGCGCCACGTCCCCGGGGACGACAAGGAGCGCCAGGACCTGGAGCGGATGCGCCACCACGCGGCCACGCTCGCCTCGCCCTTCTCCCGCGCGCAGGCCACGGCGCACTTCACCGGCAGCGCGGTGGTGGTGGACCCCCGGGGCGAGCGCGTGGTGATGGTGCTGCACGGCAAGCTCCACCGGTGGCTGCAGCCGGGCGGACACGCGGACCCGGCGGACGGCGGCGACATGGAGGCCACCGCCCTGCGCGAGGCGCGCGAGGAGACCGGCTGCCGCGTGGTGCTCCACCCCACCGCGCCCCGCCCGCTGGACGTGGACGTCCACACCATCCCCGCGCGCCGCGACGAGCCCGAGCACCAGCACCTGGACGTGCGCTACCTCGTCGTGGCCGAGGACCCGGAGTCGCTCGCGCACGACCCCCACGAGTCCTCCGGCGCGCAGTGGCTCACCTGGGACGAGGCGCTCGCCCGCGCGGACGAGGCGCCGCTCCAGCGCATGCTGGAGAAGGCGCGCCGCCAGGTGGCCCGCACCCCGTGACAGCGGGCGCGAGTCGGCGTCGGTCGGAGAGACAGGCCCGCTGTGGGGCGCGTGACGCCTCCAGGTGCCCCCGGCTGAAATCTGAAACAAGGCGGTGAGAAAAGCGTCGGGCGACGACAGTCGCGTGGCCTCGTGGAGGTGCTGTCACCACTATGGGGCCGCCCTGGCGGGTGAGGGGGGCCATGTCGGTCTGGAACCCGCCGGGTGCAGGAGCCTCGTGCCGCCATGTCGTCTTCCGAGCAGGAAGTGCGCAGCCTCACGTCTCGTGTGCCAGTGCGCCGCTATGGGCCTCCGCCGCTGAACCCGTCGGCGCATCCCCGCTGGCTCGAGTCCATGCTGGATGCGACCCGCCGGGACTGGGACGCGGCGTGCTGGCCTCCGCTGTTCCGCGCCACCGCCGAGGGCCGGCGCCCGCCGCTGGTGTACTGGCGCCGCGTGCTGTCGCAGTTCTTCCTCATCGTCGAGTCCTTCCCCAAGTACATGGCCCTGTCGCTGGCCAAGACGACGTACGGCCGCTCCGAGGGGGACGCGAGCATCCGCCGCTGGCTCTTGCAGAACCTGGCCGTGGAGGCGCGCCACGCGGAGTGGTTCATCGACTGGGTGCGCGCGCTCGGCCTGGAGCCCGAGGCGCTCTTCCAGGTGCGGCCGCTGCCGGAGCTCCAGGCGCTGCACGCGCACCTGCGAGACACCTGTGCCCGGGGCACGCTGGCGGAGGGCATCGCCGCGTCCAACTGGGCCATCGAGGGCATCACCGGCGTGTGGACGCGCGACGTGGTGGAGCCCTTCCGCGCCTATGCCGCGGACGGCGCACGCATCGACGCCAGCGCGATGATGTGGCTCAAGGCGCACGCTCGCTATGACGACCTGCACCCGGTGGAGGCGCTCGAAATCCTCAAGCTCTGCACGGACCCCACCGGGGACGAGCCTGCCCGGGTGCTCGACGCCACGCGCAAGTCCCTGCGCCTGTATACCTCCGCCATCCGCGCCTGCTGTGTGGATTGAGGCCGAAATCGCCGCGTCTGTCTTCTTGCTCAATCTTTCTGGAGGAGGTTGATTTCCCGACTGTGTATGCCTTTCGACGAGCGCCCGGCTGACGGGAGTGCAATGTCTGGAACCGGGCGTGCGCCGCTCGCTTTCGTCTCGACGACGTGCGGAGAATGGGGTCGTCCGCCATCCCTCCATTCCTGGACTCACCGCGTCCCCTGGCCGGAGGCGCGGGAAGGCAATCCCGCATGAGCATCGAAGATTCGTTGATTCGCGAGTATCGCTGGCGCGCGCTCAGGGTGTTCATGTCCTGGGTGGTCCCCGCGGCGCCCATCGCGGCGTACCTCAACGGCATGTCCATGGGCGTCGCCGGGTGGGAGGGCGTGAGGGCGGTGGCGTGGGTGCTGCCGCCCATCCTGGTGGGCCTGGGGATGCTCTACCCCGCGCTGCTGATGCGGTGGATGGTGGGCAACGCGCTGCGCTCGCGCGCGGGCGACAAGCCGGGTGAGCGACTGGAGCGCATCCTGCGGCTGCCGTGGCGCGTGGCGGTGGGGACGTCGTGGGTGGGGTGGACGCTGGGGGGCTTCTGGTTCAGCCTCCACGTGTGCCTGACGTGGCACAAGGATTTGTCGCAGGTGGTGCTGGGGACCATCATCGGCGTGTGCTGTGGCGTGCTGCTGGGCTTTCCCATCAGCGTCTCGCTGGAGCGGATGTTGTTGCCGCTGGCGCTGGAGGAGCAGCGCAAGCACGCGACGGTGGCGCTGGCGGGCGGCGGCTTCTCGTGGCCCCGGCAGGCGTGGTTCCTGCCCTTCACCTTCGGCGGCTCCATCATCTCCGCGCTGGTGCTCAGCGGCTGCGTGGTGGTGGTGAAGCTGGAGGCCATCCGGGACACGCTGGCGCTGGAGCTGGAGTCCGAGGGCGCGCGGCGCTCGGCGCGGATGCTGATGGAGCTGGGCGGGGTGCTGGCGGGGGAGCTGACGTTCAGCCTGGCGTGGGTGGGCGGGCTCCTGCTGCTGCCGGGCATCACCATGTGGATGCTGGCGCGCAGGCAGGCGCGGGCGGCGGACGCGGTGGGGCAGGCGATTGAATCCGTGGCGGCGGGGCGCGTGGTGGCGCCCGCGTGGGTGTCCACGGACGAGATGGGGGACCTGGCCGAGGGCATGAACGCGGTGCTGGCGCGGCTGCGTCAGCTTCCCCTGACGCTGCAGGCCTCGGCGGCGCGGCTGGGAGAGGCGGGCGGGCACCTGCGCGCGGCGAACGACGCGCAGCAGCAGAGCCTGTCGAAGCAGTCGGCGGCGCTGCACCAGGCGCAGGTGACGTCGGAGGAGATACGGCGCACCTCGAGCATGGCGGCGGACCGGGCGGAGGCGGTGCTGCAGGTGGCCCGGCGCGCGGAGGCGCTGGGGCTGCAGGGCGAGGCGGCGGTGGAGAAGAGCGTGGCGGGGCTGGCGGACATCCGCGGCGCGGTGGACGGCATCCAGCAGCGGCTGGACAAGCTGGCCCGGAGCGCCTCGCTGATTGGCGACATCACGGAGACGGTGAAGGACCTGGCTGCCCAGTCGCACCTGCTCGCGGTGAACGCGGCCATCGAGGCGGCGCGCTCGGGGGAGCAGGGCAAGGGCTTCGCGGTGGTGGCCCGCGAGGTGCGGGCGCTGGCGGACCAGTCGCTGCAGTCCACGCGGCGCATCCGCGACGTGCTCCAGGACGTCAGCGTGGGCATCCAGGACGCGGCCCGCATGGGCGAGCAGGGCGTGCGCACCATCGGCACGGGGCTGGACCAGATGCGGGCGTCGGGCGACTCGCTGCGGGCCTTGTCGCTGATGTCGCAGGAGAACTCGGCCGCGGCCCGGCAGATTGCCGCCGCCGTGACGCAGCAGAACGCGGGCATCTCGCAGATCTCCATCGCCGTCTCGGACCTGTCGCAAATCATGGACGAGACGATGAAGCGCCTGGAGTCCACGCAGGAGGCCACGAGCACGCTCGCGCAGGTGTCCGGCGAGGTGGGGCAGATGGCGCGTCAGTTCAACGAGGCGGGCTGACGGCGCCCAACGGCAGCGTCAGGGTGAAGGTGGTGTCGCCCGGCGTGGACGTCAGGTGCAGCTCGCCCCCGTGGGCGCGGGCAATCTTGCGCGCCAGGGGCAGGCCCAGGCCGGTGCCCTTCTCCCGGGTGGTGAAGAAGGGCTCGAAGATGCGCTCCTTCTGGAGGTCGGGCACGCCCGCGCCGGCGTCGTGGACCTGGATGGCGTAGCGCCCGTCGCGCACGGCGCCGTGGATGCGCACGTGGCCTCCGGACGGCGAGGCCTGCACGGCGTTCTTCACCAGGTTCAAGAGGGCGGCGGTGAGCAGGCTGCCGTCGGCCTCCAGCAGGGCGGGAGAGGCGTCCACGTCCAGGACCACGTTCCGGGACTGGGCCTCGGCGGAGGACAGCTCGCTGACGATGGACAGGAGCGCGGGGGCCTCCACGGGCGCGCGGGCCAGGGGCTGCTCGCGGGCGAAGGCGAGGAAGTCCTCGACGATGCGCTGCAGGAAGGCCACCTCGCGTTCGATGCGCTCGACGTGCGCGCGGGCGTCCTCGTGGGCGCCGGCGCGGAGGTCCTCCTGGAGCAGGCCGGAGAACAGGGCGATGCCGCCCAGGGGGTTTCGCACCTCGTGGGCGACGCCCGCGAGCATCATCTTGAGCTGTCTGTCCCGGCCCTCCAGCGCGCCGCGCATCTCCTCCAGCTCGCGCGCGAGCACGCCGATTTCGCGCGTGGGCTCGGGCGGCACGGGCGTGGTGAGGTCGCCCCGGCCGATGCGCAGGGCGGAGTCCATCAGCCGGCGCAGGGGGCGCGCGAGGCCCCGCGCGGTGAGCAGCGCGACGACGGCGAGCGCGGCCAGGGCGAGCGCGCCCATGATGGCGAAGGTGCGCGACAGCCGCTGCAGGGGGCCGAAGAAGGCCGCGCTGCCCTCCACGCCCACCGCGCCCACCACCTGGCCCGCCAGGGTGATGGGGGCATAGCCCGTCTTGTAGAGGCGTCCGTCGGAGCCGGTGAAGAGCACCTGGCTGGCGGCGTGCTGGCCGGCGAAGACGCGCGCCAGCTCCAGCCTGTCGCGCGCGAGCTCCGGCACCTCCGCGCCCACGGGCAGGCCGCCGCCCACGTCCGCGCGGACGCGGCCCTGGACGTCGACGGCGAAGACGCGGCGCACGTTGCTGGCCTCGCGCACGCCCTCGAGCAGGCGCACCACGTTGCGCCAGGTGCGGGTGCCGCCCACGTCGTCGCCGGGTTCGATGGTGAGCATGCGCTCGCCGTTGAGCTGGCTGGCGGTGGCGGCGGCGATGTTGGAGAGGCTGGTGCCTAGCTCCTCCTCGAGGATGGCGCGCGCCAGCTGGTACACCGCCGTGCCCGTCACCGCGAGGATGAGCAGGGTGGGGACGAGGAACGCCGCGAGCAGCCGCGTCGACAACAGGTGCGGGACGTCCCGCCAGCGGAAGGTGTCTCGGCGCTCCGGGCTCATGCGTGGGCCGGACTCTACTCCTTCGGCCCACGCACGAGGGACTGACGCTCCCCGGGCGCTCACCCACCCCTCACTGACACGAGAACGTGTACGAGCCGGGCGTGCTCCAGGTGCCGTCCGCGTTGATGTTGCGCACGGTGTAGCCGCTGAACGGATAGGGCGAGTTCCAGCAGTCGCTGGCGCGCACGTCGTTGCGCACGGCGGCGGACAAATCCCAGTTGCCCCGGCGGCGCAGCTTCTCGTACGCGGCCACGCGGTCGATGGCCTGCAGCCACGTGGCGTCCGCCGCCAGCACGTCGCGGCGCTTCTCCAGGAAGCGCTGCAGCCACGACGACTCCGTGATTCCGTTGTAGCCCACCGCCGGCGCCACCTGGGCCGTGTTGCCCAGCGCGTTGTTCGCCGCGCGCACCAGGCTCTTCACCCCCGACTCGCCGTGGTTGATGTACGCGTCATACAGCGCCATCTTCGACAGCGCGCTCGTGGCGCCCCACTTGTTCGCCTCCGCCATGGCCGGCGTGTAATAGAACTGGTCGCTGACCTGGTCCTGGCACGCCTTGAAGTCCGCGCGCGTGGTGGTGTTGTTGTAGCTGGCGGCCCAGTCCGCCCGCCAGTTGCCGATGACATCCAGCTCCGACGTGGATGGCTGCGATTGCCCCGTGGACAGGAAGCGGTTGTTGATGGTCGTCAGCCCCGGCATGTACTTGGCCATCACGTTGCCATTGGCCGCGCTGCGCCGCGCGTTGTAGCACTGGATGACCTGGATGGCGTCGCCCGTGCCCGTGCAGAACCCCGCGCGCCCGCTGGTGTACCCGCGCCCGTCCTGGATGTTCTCCGAATACGCATACGCGAGCACCGGCGTGTCGTTCTCCCAGATGCTCGTGAGCCCCTCCGACACCTTCTTCTGGTTCTCCGTCAGCCCACCTCCCGGAGGAGGCGGCGTGCTCCCGCAGCTCGGGTCGCTGATGACGATGTTGCTCGCCGTCCACGACGTGTTCGAGTTCGTCGAGTAGTAGAACGTGTAGGACGCGTTCACCCCCACCGTCAGCCCCGAGGTGCGCGAGTACGTGCACGTGCTCCCGCTCTGCGTGTGCGTCCAGCCCGGCTCGTCGTGGTCGCACGTCACGCCGCTGGGAACCCCGAACGCAATCGTCGGGCTCGTCATCGCCGCCGCGCCCGTGTTCTTGAAGACGATGGTGCCCCACCAGTCCGCGCCCACGTACGTGTTCGTCGTAATCACATACGCGCAGGCCGCGAGCCCCTGCTCCCCACGGGCCTCCTCCACCGGCCCACCTCCCACCTCCGCCCCACCACACCCCACCAGGGCCCCCGCCCACAGCAGGGCTCCGCACTTCATCCACAGTGAATCATTCCGATGACGACCCATGGGCGCTCTCCTTTGCGCGGTGTCTTCCTTCAGCTACCTCCGAAAGAGCGGAAAGTCAGTCAAAACCGGCTCGACGCCCGCTTGCCTGCCCTGCGAACGGACCGGCCTCCGTTCGAACGCGAACCGGCGTGCTTAGGTTTGCGCCAGACACATCAGTGCGACCCGAGGAGGAAGAGATGTCTTTGGAAACGATTCTAGTGTGGGCGGTCATCGGCCTCATCGCCGGGTGGTTGGCGTCGGCCGTGGTCGGCGGGGGCTACGGGCTCATCGGCGACATCGTCGTGGGTGTGGTGGGAGCGTTCCTGGGCGGCTTCATCTTCCGTGCACTGGGAGCGGGCACGCCCTTCGGCGGCCTGGCCGGGACCATCTTCGTGGCCTTCATCGGAGCGGTGGTGCTGCTGCTCATCCTGAGAGCCATCCACTCGACACGCGTCCGACGCACATGAGTGGGCGGCTTCAGGTGCCGCGCCAGCCCTCGAGGGCGGTGACGACGGCGGCGAGCACCATGAGGCCTCCCACGGCCTGAGCCACGCGCGCGCTGGCGGAGGGACGTGACTCCAGCCAGCCGCGCGCGCGGTCCGCGACCAGGGTGATGGCGCCGTACACCGCGCCCTGGGTCAGCGCGATGATGGCCCCCAGGACCAGGGCCTGCAGCCACAGCGGCCCATACTCCTTCCGCAGGAACTGGGGGAAGACGGCGAGCATGAAGACGTAGGCCTTCGGGTTGAGCAGGTTGGTGAGCGCTCCCCGGCGGAACGTGGCCAGGGCGGAGCGCTGGCCGGCCTGCGAGGACGGGGAGAAGGTGGACGGGCTTCGCACCAGCGCCACCCCCATCCACGCCACGTAGAGCGCCCCCACCCAGAGCAGCACGTTGAACGCGGCGGGCACCACCGCGAGCAGCACCGCCACCCCCGTCGCCCCCACCGCCACATGACACACGCCGCCGCAGATGATGCCGCCCACCGCGGCCAGCCCCGAGCGGCGTCCTCCCACCAGGGAGCTGGCCAGGACGAAGGCCATGTCCAGCCCGGGGAGGATGACGATTCCGGACACGAGCACGAAGAACAGCCAGAGGTGGGACGTCTGCGTCATGGGGGCGCCCTCCAGGGGAGCGGGGAGGGCGGCACCGTACGGAGCATGTAGGGCGGAATCGGCCCTGATTCGAGCGCCCCTGGCGTTAGGTTCCCGACCTATGTCCCGGCCCACCACGCGCGTGCTCACCGTGCTCGAGTTGCTGCAGACCCATGGGCGGATGAGCGGCTCGGAGCTGGCGCGGCGGCTGGAGGTGGACCGGCGCACCGTGCGCCGCTACATCCTGAAGCTGGAGGAGCTGGGCATCCCCATCACCGCCGAGCGCGGCAGGGACGGCGCCTACATGCTGGTGGCGGGCTTCAAGCTGCCGCCGATGATGTTCACCGAGGACGAGGTGCTGGCGCTGTCGGTGGGGCTGCTCGCCTCGCGCGGGCTGGGCCTGGCGCAGGCGGCCCCCGCGGTGGAGAGTGCCCAGGCGAAGCTGGAGCGGGTGATGCCCGCGACGCTGAAGCGGCGCGTGCGCTCCGTGGACGAGTCGGTGACGCTCGACATCTCCCGCGCCCGCGAGATGGCGGACAACACCGCGCTCGTCTCCCTGAGCTCCGCGGCCCAGCTGCGCAAGCGCGTGCGCCTGGGCTACCGGGGAGCGCGCGAGGAGGACACCGAGCGCGACTTCGACCCGTATGGCCTCGTCTGGCGCGGCGGGCGCTGGTACGCGGTGGGCGTCTGTCACCTGCGCGAGGATTTACGCACCTTCCGGTTGGACCGGGTGCGCGCGGTGCTCCCGCTCGACGTCCACTTCACGCGGCCGGACGGCTTCGACGCGCTGGCGCACGTGGAGGCCGCGGTGGCGTCGCTGCCGCGCGCGTTCGCGGTGGAGGTGCTGCTCGACACGGACCTGGGAAGGGCGCGCCAGCACCTCTTCGCCACACTGGGGGTGCTGGAGGCGGTGCCCGGCGGCGTGCGGCTGTCGGGGCAGACGGATGACCTGGACTGGTTCGCGCGGGAGCTGGCGCGGCTGCCCTTCGCGTTCCACATCCAGCGCCCCGACGGGCTGCGCACAGCGCTGGAGGCGCGCGCCCAGAAGCTGCTGGCCCTGGCGCGAGGTGGTGGCTAGCGGGCTTCCTGACGCTGACGACGCCGGAACTCGGCCACCTTGGCCTTGTTGCCGCAGCCGGACATGGAGCACCAGCGCCGCAAGCCCGAGCGCGAGGTATCCACGAAGAGCAGGCCACAGTCGCGCTGCTCACACGTGCGCACGCGCTCCGCCAGCTCGCCGCCGAGCAGCTCCGCGCCGTCGCGCGCCACCGTCACCAACAGCCCCCGGATGTCCGCGCCCGCCCAGAACAGCCCGCGAGGCCCCAACTGGGGCGCGGGCGGCGGCTCCGCGGCCCAGCGGTTGAGGATGGAGCGGTCCCTCGCGGAGAAGTTCTCCCCGCGCGCGAGGGCCAGGGCCAGCCGGTGGAGCGCCTCGCGCAGCTCGCGCGCCTGGGCCAGCTCCTCCGCCGTGGGCTCCTGCACCTGCGCCGCCAGTCCCGCGGCGATGAGCCACCGGCCCAGGTCCTTCGGCGTCTGGAGCAGTTCCTGGGGCGTGTCCTTCAGCCGCCCCGCCAGCGTCGCCGGCAGGTCCAGCGACACGCGCCCCGCCCGGAACGCGAAGCCGTCCCTTCGCTCTCCCTTGGAAATCGGCGGGGAGGGGGGAGCAGCGCGTTGCCTGGCGACCATGGAGAGACCTCGAGGAGGGGGGAACCGCAATGGCAAACTACCTGGAATGCGCGCCAACGCACGCGTGAAGTTGGTAACCCTTCAATGGGGTTTCATTCCGATGCATGCATGGTTTTCACCCCGTGTCTGGCTTCGGGGCCAGGCGCGCGCGGGTCACTAGAGGAGATGCGTGAGGGCGCATGCACGCATCGTCCTGGTGCGGGCGCGCGCCGTCACCCCGTCGTCATCGGCTCCAGAGGAAGTCGACGAGCACGAAGTAGTGCGTGGAGGCGGCGGCGATGACCATGAGGTGGAAGACCTCGTGGTAGCCGAAGACGGCGGGGCTGGGGTCCGGCCACCGGCGCGCGTAGACGACGGCGCCCACCGCGTAGAGCAGCCCGCCCAGGAGGAGCCAGGTCGCGCGCGTCGTGCCCACCACCGAGGGCAGCCGCAGCATCACCGGGGCGGAGAGCGCGCCCAGGATGACGTAGAGCACCGAGCGCACGCCCCGCGTGCCGGAGATGCCGAAGAGCGACAGGCCCGCGCCCGTGAGCGCGCAGCCCCACATCACCCAGAGCAGGTGCCGCGTCCACGCGTCGGGTGCGTCCAGCGTGGCCAGCGGCGTGAAGGTCCCCGCGATGAGCAGGTAGATGGCGGCGTGGTCCATCCGCCGCAGGCGCTGGTACGCGGCCGGGCCCCAGGTGGGCACGTGGTAGGTGGCGCTGGTCCCGAACATCAGCACCAGCGACAGGCCGAAGACGCAGTCGGCGAAGTGCTGCAGGCCCTTGGCCGGCGCGAGCGCGAGCGCGATGAAGCCGCCCAACGCCGCGAGGAACGCGAGCGCGTGCGACACGCCTCGCAGCCGGGGCTTCACCTCCGCGACCACGGCGCGGAGCTCGGGAGGGACGATGGACGCCATGCCCCCTGTCCTAGTCACGCCCGGTCACCGGCGCGTCAGCGCCCCGGACATCCCGTCCACCCGTGGACGGCGGCCCCGCCCCGAGCGTCGACTGCTCCGCACTCGAAGGGCCCCGCGACGTCCAGGAGCCCACGCAAGTGTCCATGGCTCCGACGCGAAGCGTTGCCCGTGCGCGCGGGCGGTCCGCGAGCGCTCGCCCGTCCGTCTGGGTTTGGGCCTCCGGTTTGAGAGGAATTGGCCGCGCCCCGCTGGGCTGACAGCGCTTCCCAGGGAGTCTGTTCTCCCTCGGGAGAGGCGGGCTTTTCAATGTTTCATCCGGGTCGATGTCCACCCATTTGAAGCCTTGAGAGGTTTTGGGCATACCCTGATGTGTCGAATCCGTTTCGGGCCGTCCAACGCCAACTCCCTCGTCCACGGCCCGGGCCTCATCGCCCATGAATCAGTCGCAACCGCAGGTCATCGAAATCAACCTCGAGCGTCTCGAGCGCATCCGGGACGTGCTGGCGATGATTTCGCTCGGGGAGTTCAACCCGGACGAGCATCTCATCGCGGTGGAGAACCATGACGTGTTCTCCTCGTTCGAGGACACCATCAACCTCTTCGCCCGTCAGCTCCACGCGTCCGTGCAGGAGAGCGAGCAGTCGATGCTCAAGCTCGACGCGGCCCGGCGCGAGCTGGAGGAGAAGCTCTCCACCATCGAGAAGCAGCGGCTGGCCATCCGCGACTTGTCCACGCCCATCATCGAGCTGTGGGAGGACGTGCTCACGCTGCCCATCGTCGGCGTGGTGGACACGCAGCGCTCGCTGGAGATGACCGAGCGGCTGCTGCACCGCATCTCCCAGGGCAAGGCCCGCTGCGCCATCATCGACATCACGGGCGTGGAGGTGGTGGACACGTCCACCGCGAACCACTTCGTGAAGATGGTGAACGCCGCCCGCCTGCTCGGCACCTACTGCGTGGTGACGGGCATCAGCCCGGTCATCGCCCAGACGCTGACGCAGATTGGCGTCGACCTGCGGGACGTGAAGACGCTCGGCAGCCTGCGTGACGGGCTGAAGGAGTGCTTCCTGTACCTGCGCAACCACACCGCCCACCGCGCCCTCGACGCGGGCGGCCGGTAGCCCTCCGAACCCTCTTTCCGGAACCCAGACTCACATGTCCCAAGTCACCCACGAGCCCGGCATCACCGTCACGGGCGCGAGCGTGGCCTCCATCGTGGAGGCCATCCAGTCGTTCACCGTCCTCGTCAA
Source organism: Myxococcus sp. MISCRS1 (assembly GCF_026626605.1). NCBI lineage: Bacteria > Pseudomonadati > Myxococcota > Myxococcia > Myxococcales > Myxococcaceae > Myxococcus > Myxococcus sp. MISCRS1. The sequence continues at coordinate 3,578,377 of NZ_JAPNKB010000001.1, read as the reverse complement.
CGCCCTGCTGGACGTGATGAAGGTCCCCGCGCGCGGGGCGGGCGCCGAGCGCGCCATCGACGTGACGGCCTGGTACCCGCTGGAGGACTACCTCCAGGCGTACCGGAAGATCGACTCCCTGCTGGGCGGGCGCGGCCTGGAGAAGGTCGGCTCGATGATTCCCAAGAACGCCGTGTTCCCCTCGGACATCACCGACATCCACAAGGGGCTCGCCTCCATCGACATCGCCTTCCACATGAACCACCGGAAGAACGGCCGGTCCATGTTCAATCCCCTCACGGGGGAGATGGCGGACGGCATCGGCCACTACTCGTACAGCGCGGTGCCCGGGAAGAACGAGGGCCACGTGGTGTGTGGCAATCCCTATCCGTGCCGGTTCGACCAGGGCCTCATCAAGGGCATGGCCCAGCGCTTCATGCCCCACGCCGTCGTCGCGCATGACCCGGACCAGGGCTGCCGTCAGAAGGGCGGCGCCTCCTGCACCTTCATCGTGACCTGGTAGCGGAAGGACACCTCCGCCGCGCCCCCGTCGGGAACGAGGGCGCGGCGGCTTGCAGGCAGGAGGTGGTTCCTAGTTCGGGCCGCGCAGGGGCAGCAGCGCCCGCACGCGCGCGTCCCTGAGGAACAGACCGCCCCAGGCGATGACGCCCAGCAGCACGGGGATGAGGAACGAGTCCCCCTGCCGCACGTGCGTCACCGTGGCGCCGCCCAGGTAGCCCGTGACGAGGATGGCCCCCAGCACCGCCGTGCGCGGCACCGCGTAGAGCAGCGCCGAGAGCAGCTCCGCGATGCCGATGGGCACGAGCACCGACGCCGGGAAGCCCGACTTGGCGAAGCCCTCCACCACCTCCGGGGGCTGCCGCAGCTTCATGGCCGCGCTGGCGACCAGCGCCAGCACGACGAGGCCGGAGAAGACCCGGCCCGTCCAGAGGGCCCAGGGTTTGGAGGCGGGGACGGCGGTGGCGGCGGCGGTCGTCATGGGGGACGGCTCCTGATGGGAGTGGGTTCCGAAAGGTTCGTCGGTTACAACCCGTAACCGGCGCTCGTGTAACGGGGGCCCGTTTCGTCCGCAAGAAGGCACATCCATGTCACCACCTCCCGCCAAGCCGCCCCGCTCGAAGAATCCCCACGGCGCCACCGAGTCCTGTCTGGCCGTGCGCGACGTCCTCACGCGCGTGGGCGACAAGTGGAGCGTGCTCGTCGTGGGCAGCCTGGGAGACGGGCCGCTGCGCTTCAGTGACTTGAAGCGCGGCATCGAGGGCATCTCCCAGCGCATGCTGACGCTCACCCTCAGGGGGCTGGAGCGGGACGGGCTGGTGACGCGCACCCAGTACCCCACGGTGCCGCCCCGCGTGGAGTACGCGCTCACGCCCCTGGGGCACACGCTCTTGGACCCCGTCCAGGAGCTGGCGAAGTGGGCGCTGCAGAGCCGCGCCGCCATCCAGACGGCCCGGGGCCGCTACGACAAGAAGCCCAAGCCGCCTCCCGCCTCGGGGCCCACGCGCGGGTAGGGCTGCGTCAGTCGAACATGGCCCGGAGCGCGTCGCCCAGGGTCTCCACGCCCACCACGCGCAGCTTCGTGGCCTCCATGCGCCGGGCGCTGCCCGCGGGCATCACCACCCGCTTGAAGCCCATCTTCGCCGCCTCGATGAGCCGGGGCTCCACCTGGCCCACCGCGCGCACCTCACCCGCCAGGCCCACCTCGCCCAGCACCAGCGTGTGCGGGTCCAGCGGCCGGTTCTGCAGGCTGCTCACCAGCGCCGCGCAGACAGCCAGGTCGCACGCGGGCTCGTTGAGCTGCATGCCGCCCGCGACGTTGACGAACAAGTCACACCCGACGAGGGGAATCTCCTCCTTCTTCTCCAGCACGGCGGCGAGCAGGGCCACGCGGTTGCTGTCCACGCCGATGGCGGTGCGCCGCGCGGTGCCGTAGCCGGTGGGGGCCACCAAGGCCTGCACCTCCACCAGGAGGGGGCGGGTGCCGTTGAGCGTGCTGGTGACGACGCTGCCGGACTTGCCCGCGGGGCGCTCCGACAGGAAGAGGGCGGACGGGTCCGAGACCTCCACCAAGCCCGCGCCCTTCATCTCGAAGACGCCAATCTCGTTGGTGGAGCCGAAGCGGTTCTTGTGCGCGCGCAGGATTCGGAACGGGTGGCCGCGCTCGCCCTCGAAGTAGAGCACGGTGTCCACCATGTGCTCGAGCACGCGGGGGCCCGCGATGGAGCCCTCCTTCGTCACGTGGCCCACGATGAAGGTGGGCACCCCCGTGCGCTTGGCGTAGGCCATCAGCCGCCCGGCCACCTCGCGCACCTGGGTGATGCTGCCCGGCGCGTTGCCCAACTCCGGCAGGTACATGGTCTGGATGGAGTCCACCACCAGCGCGCGCGGCTGGAGCGACTCGGCGGCGGCCAGCACCCGCTCCGCGTCCGTCTCCGCGAACAGGTGGATGGAGTCGCCCTCCACGCGCAGCCGCTCGGCGCGCATCTTCGTCTGGCGCAGGCTCTCCTCGCCGGAGACGTAGAGCACCGCGCCCTGGCGCGCGAGCCGGTCCAGGGCCGCGAGCAGCAGCGTGGACTTGCCGATGCCCGGGTCGCCGCCCAACAGGACGACGGAGCCCGCCACCACGCCGCCGCCCAGCACCCGGTCGAACTCGGCGATGCCGGTGCGCTGGCGCACCTCCGCGTCCCCGCTGACGTCCTTGAGCAGCATGGGCTTCGCCGCGCCGCCCGAGGCGCCCCAGGCCGGGCGCTTCTCGTCCTGCTTCGCCCCGGCTTCCTCCAGGAGCGAGCTCCATGCGCCACAGTCCGGGCACTTCCCCAGCCACTTCGCCGTCTGGTACCCGCACGCCTGGCAGGTGTAGTGCGTCTTCGCCTTCGCCATGGGTCGGGTGTGTATCGCACTACCCTGACGTCGCCACGGGCGGACGAGCAGGCACGTCTGGAGAGCAGGCAGGCTTGGTGTCAAGACCCATGCCGTCGAGTTGTACGTTGGGGAGGGGCGACCCAGCTTCATTCCCACGGGCGGCGCGATGGGCGCTGACCCTCGCACAAGCCGGGTGGGCGCCACACCGTGCGCCCCCTTCACCACTCACTGTGAGGTCGTGTCATGGGGATCATCGCTTTCCTGGTCATCGGTCTTCTCGCCGGTCTTCTCGCTCGGGCCCTGATGCCCGGCAACCAGTCCATGGGTCTGGTGGCCACGACGCTGCTGGGTATCGTCGGCTCCTTCGTGGGTGGCTTCATCGGCTCGCTGTTCCGCAGCGACGGCCGCGTCTTCGACCTGCACCCGTCCGGTCTGCTGTTCTCCGTCCTGGGCGCGCTCCTGGTCCTGTTCCTGGTGGGACTCGCCGGCCGGCGCCGCGTCCACGTCTGACGCCAGCCCGCATGACATGAAGGGTGGAAGGCCGGCGCTCCAGGGTTCTCCTCGGGCGCCGGTCGTCCGTTCGGGGGTGGGAGGGCAGTCGTCAACCTGTTCTCGCTGAGTGGTTGACAAGTCTCCGCCGCCCGCGCACGTTCGCGCTCCTCTTGCCGTCTGTCGAGGAGCCCATGTCCGACGTCGCCACCGAGTCCTTCCACGGCCATGCCCACCACGCCGAGCCCGCTCCCGAGGGAGTGGCGGTGCGGCACGACTGGACGCTGGCCGAGGTGAAGGCCGTCTACGCGCTGCCGCTGTTGGACCTGGTCCACCGGGCGCAGACCGTGCACCGCGCGGTGTTCCAGGACAACAAGGTGCAGCTGTGCTCGCTGTTGTCCATCAAGACGGGCGGGTGCTCGGAGGACTGCGCGTACTGCCCGCAGGCGGCGCGCTACAAGACGGGCGTCAAGGCGGAGAAGCTGATGGCGGTGCCGGACGTGCTGGCCGCTGCCCAGAAGGCGCGCTCCGCGGGGGCCACGCGCTTCTGCATGGGCGCCGCGTGGCGCGAGGTGAAGGACGGCCCGCAGTTCGACAGCGTGCTGGAGATGGTGCGGGGCGTGCGCGAGCTGGGGATGGAGGCGTGCGCCACGCTCGGCATGCTGACGGACAGCCAGGCCAAGCGCCTGAAGGACGCGGGGCTGTCCGCGTACAACCACAACCTGGACACGTCCGCCGAGCACTACGGGGACATCATCTCCACGCGCCTGTATGAAGATCGGCTGCGCACGCTGGGGCGGGTGCGGGACGCGGGCATCTCCGTGTGCTGCGGCGGCATCATCGGCCTGGGCGAGTCGGTGGATGATCGCTGCAACCTGCTGCGCACGCTGGCCAATCAGGATCACCACCCGGAGTCGGTGCCCATCAACGCGCTGGTGGCGGTGGAGGGCACGCCGCTGGCGGAGCAGCCCCGGGTGGAGACGGTGGACATGGTGCGCACCATCGCCACCGCGCGCATCCTGATGCCCCAGTCGATGGTGCGGCTGTCGGCGGGCCGTCAGCAGATGAACGAGGAGGCGCAGCTGCTCTGCATGATGGCGGGCGCGAACTCGCTGTTCTTCGGCGAGAAGCTCTTGACCACGGGCAACCCCGAGTACACCCAGGACATGGCGCTCCTGGAGAAGGCTGGCATCCGTCCGCTGGAGCCGCGGCAGGACCGGTAGGACGGTGGGCCGTGAGTGATTCGACGCGCGACGTGGCCTCGGAGTGGGCGCGCGAGGATGTGTCGGCGCTGCAGGCGCGGGGGCTTCGGCGCGGGCTGGAGCCCCTGGACTCGGCGCAGGGGCCGGTGGTGACGGTGGGGGGCGAGACGCTCGTCAACTTCTCGTCCAATGACTACCTGGGGCTCGCGGCGTCCTCGGCGGTGAGGGCGGCGGCGATTGCCGCGGTGGAGCGGTACGGCGTCGGCACGGGCGCGAGCCGGCTGGTGGTGGGCGACACCCTGGCGCATCACCGGCTGGAGGCGCGGCTCGCGGCGTTCGAGCGGGCGGAGGCGGTGCTGCTGTTCAACAGCGGCTACGCGGCGAACACGGGCATCCTCCCCGCGCTGGTGGGGCCGGGGGACGCGGTGTTCTCGGACGCGCTGAACCATGCGTCGCTGGTGGATGGGTGCAGGCTGTCGCGCGCGAAGGTCGTCGTGTATCCGCACGCGGACGTGGAGGCGCTCACGAGCGCGCTCGCGTCGACGACGGCGCGGCGCAAGCTGGTCGTCACGGACACGGTGTTCTCCATGGATGGGGACGTGGCGCCGCTGCGTGCAATCGTGGAGGCGTGTGAGGCGCATGGCGCCGCGCTGATGGTGGACGAGGCGCACGCGACGGGGGTGCTCGGCGCTCGGGGCGCGGGCCTGTGCGAGGAACTGGGGCTGGAGTCGCGGGTGGCGCTGCGCATGGGGACGTTGAGCAAGGCGCTGGGAGGGCAGGGGGCCTACGTGGCCACGTCGCGCGTGGTGGCGGACCTGCTCACGAGCCGGGCTCGGCCGTTCATCTTCTCCACGGCCTTGCCGGCGGCGCTGTGCGCGGCGGCGGAGGTGGCGGTGGACGCGGTGGAGAAGGACGTGGAGCTGCGCGAGCGGCTGTGGCGCAACATCCGCCGCTTCGCGGAGGGGCTGCGGGGCATGGGCCTGCGCGCGGAGGCTCGCAGCGCGGTGTTCCCGGTCATCCTGGGCGAGCCCGGGCGCGCGCTGGACGCGGCGCGGCGGCTGCGCGAGGCGGGGGTGCTGGTGAAGGCCATCCGGCCGCCGACGGTGCCCGAGGGGACGAGCCGGCTGCGGTTCTGCCTGTCGGCGGGCCATACGCTGGGGCACGTGGACCTCGCGCTCGAGGCGCTGCGGCACGTGGGCGTGCATGACCGTGGCACGTCGTGGTGAGGGCCTCGGGCCACGCCTCACGCGCGCGGCGCGCCCGCGAACCAGACGCCCTCGTCATTCGGTACGTCGCGCGAGCGTGCCTCGTCATGAGGCGGCCTTCGCGCGAAGGCCCGGGGATGATCCACGGAGACAACACCGCATGAGCCGACCATTCCAGATTTTCGTCACCGGCACGGACACGGGGGTGGGCAAGACGCAGGCCTCGCGCGCGCTCCTGTCCCTCCTCGCCGACGCGGGCCTGTCGCCCCAGGGCTTCAAGCCCTATGAGTCCGGCTGCGCCTCCCTGCGCGCCCCCGCCGACGCGCTCTCGCTGCGAGAGGCCGCCGGCAGCACGCTCCCGCTGGATGTCCTGTGTCCGCACCGCTTCCGCCTGCCCGTGGCCCCGGGCGTGGCCGCCGCGCGCCTGGGCCGCGAGCCGGACTGGAAGACCACCCTGTCGGCCTGGAGGCAGCTGAAGGGCGGCCCCGCCGTGGTGGAGGGCGCCGGGGGGCTCTTCGTCCCGCTCGACTCGCGCCACGACGTCATCGACCTCATCCAGACGCTGCGGCTGCCCGTGCTGCTGGTGGCGCGCGCGGGCCTGGGCACGCTCAACCACACCGCGCTGTCGCTCCAGGCGCTCGCCGCCCGGCGCATCCCCGTGCGCGCCGTGCTGCTCTCGCGGAGCACCTCCGCCCGTGACGTCTCCGAGCGCGACAACCGCGCGCGGCTGGAGGCGCGCCACGGTGTTCCGGTGCTCGGGCCGGTGCCGTTCGAGCCCGACGCGCGACGTCGGCACGCCGCGTTCCGGCGCGCCCTGCGCCCTCTGATGCCGTGAGCGCCGGGGCCGAGAATTCGGCCTCCCGCGCGTTCGGCCGGACGGACGGGTGCTACAGGTCGCGCAAGTTTTCGGGTGACGCGGCCGTGAAATGGACGGGCCGATTTTTCCGCGCGAGAAAGCCGTCACGAATGGCGGACATCATCGACCTCACGTTCCTCGCGGACGTCCGACGCTTCTTCCACAAGCTCATCGACCAGAGGGGGCTGTCCTACTTCCTCCAGAAGGACGGGGCTCGGCTGTTCCACATCGAGCCCACCAAGGTGGAGCTCGTCCTCCGTACCGCCCTGCGAGCCAGGGACCCGGAGCTTCCCAGGCCTCATGAGAAGGCCATCGAGCACTGCCGCAAGGAAGTGCGTCGCGAGCTCATCCGCCGCGTCGCCAACGCCATGCTGCAGACGGGGCTGTGAGCCGCTTCTCCCTCCGCTCGGACTTCTCCCGCACCCCGAATCCACTGGCGGAAGCGCTCGCCGGGCTCCGCGCCCAGGGCCTCCCCCCACTGGACCTCACGGTTTCAAACCCCACCCGCGTGGGGCTCCCGGCGCCCGACGCCGGAGTGCTCCACCCTCCCGGCGCCTTCGACTACGCGCCGGAAGCACTCGGCCTCCCCTCGGCTCGCGAGGCGGTGGCCGGGTACCTCCGCTCCCGGGGCACCGCCGTCTCCCCGGAGCACCTGGTGCTCAGCGCGAGCACCAGCGAGTCCTACGGCTGGCTCTTCAAGCTCCTGTGCGAGCCGGGTGACGACGTCCTCGTCCCCGCGCCCTGCTACCCCCTCTTCGAGCACCTGGCGCGTCTGGAGGCCGTCCAGACGCGCTCCTACCGCCTTCCGCTCGCGCACGGCTTCGGCCTGGACGCGGGCGAGGTGGAGGCGGCCCTCGGCCCGCGCACCCGCGCCGTGCTCATCATCAACCCCGGCAACCCCACCGGCCACTTCCTGCATGAGGGCGAGCTCTCCGCGCTCGCCGACGTCTGCGCGCGCCACCAACTGGCCCTCATCAGCGACGAGGTGTTCGCCGATTACGCCTGGGCCCCGGCGCCCGGCCGCGTGACGACGGTGGCCGGCCGCGCGCTGCCCATGCCCACCTTCAGCTTGTCCGGCCTGTCCAAGGTGGCGGGCCTGCCCGGCCTGAAGCTCGGGTGGATGCACGTGGGTGGACCCGACGCCGCGCGCGACGAGGCCCTGGCCCGCCTGGAGTGGGTGGCCGACACGTACCTGTCCGTGGCCACGCCCGTGCAACTCGCGCTGCCCCGACTGCTCGCCCATGTGCCCGTGTTCCAGGCGGCGCTGCTCGAGCGCGTGCGCGCCAACCGCGAGCACCTCCTGCGGGCCCGCCCCCCGGGCGCGACGTGGGACGTGCTGCCCGCGCACGGCGGCTGGAGCGCGGTGCTGCGCATTCCGAGGGAGCCGGGCGAGGAGGCCACGTGCCTCGCGCTGCTGGAGGCGGGGGTGCTCGTCCAGCCAGGCTACTTCTACGACTTCGGCGGGGGCGCGTTCCTGGTGCTCTCGCTACTCACCCTGCCCGAGGACTTCCTCGCCGCCCTGGCGCCGCTGACGCGGGTGCTCGGGGCGACGGGGTAGCGCGCTCCCTCGGATGAGGGGGCGTTCCTTCAGCCCAGGCTTCTTCAGTCCACGGCCGGAGCGATGAACTCCACCGTCCATCGTCGCCCTGACCCGGGTGCTCGGGGCGACGGGGTCGCACGCTCCCTCGGCTGCGGGAGCGCTCCTTCCACGCACCGGCGCTTTCAGTCCGCGGCCGGAGCGATGAGTTCCACCGTCCGTCGCCGCCCTGACGCGGGTGCTCGGGGCGGCGGGGTAGAGCGCTCCCCCGACCGAGGGAGCGCTCCTTCAACCCGGGCTTCTTCAGTCCGCGGCCGGAGCGATGAGCTCCACCGTCTGGAAGGCGCCGTCGACAATCTGGAACAGCTCGTACTCGGACGGCGCCTCGCCCGTGGCATCGAAGTCCAGCGGGCCGCTGGCGCCCTGCACGTTGATGAACTTGCCCGCGCTGATTTCGCCGCGCGCCTCGGTGAAGCGGCTGAAGCCCAGCGCGTAGGTGGTGGCCGGGGTGGCCGGAGGCGGCGTCACCTTGGCCAGGCCCTGCGCGATGCGGTCGCCGGTGATGGGCTGCGGGTTGTTGACCTCCGCGCCCGCCGCGTACGCCGCGCCCAGCGCCACCAGGTACATGGAGTCGTACGCGTGCGCCGTGAAGGAGAACTGGCCCGGGTCCGTGCCGCTGTACGCCGTGCGGAAGCGCTCCTTGAACGTCGTGTAGACCGCGTCACCCGGGCGCGCCTGCGCGGGCGCCGTGCCATAGGCGCCCTCGACGATGTCCTTCGAGGTGCCCAGCGACGTGATGAGGTTCGAGTCCTTGCTCGCGTCCGTGAAGAAGTAGCGCTGGCTGGTACGGCCCTGGGCGGCGGCCTGGGTGATGATCTTCGCGTTGTCCTCGGAGAAGCCCATCATCACCGCGATGCTCGGCGCCGGGTTGGCCGCCAAGTGCGTCACGGCCGCGCTGACGTCGCCGTTGCGCGCGTAGAACGCGGAGGAGGGCGTCCGGCCGTTGCTCACCCGGCCGAGCACGGTGTCGAACAGGCCCTGACCGTAGGCGTCGTTCACGTAGACCAGGCTCACCGTGGTGGTGTCGGCGAAGGGGCGCTGGTCCCCGCTCACCGCGCGCACGTTGCTGACGAGGTCCGCGATGATGCGGCCCTGCAGCCGGTCCGACGGCGCCGTGCGCCACACCAGGCCCGCCTCACCGGACGCCGCCGTCTTGTCGCTCAGCGTGGCGATGTCGGGGCTGGTCGCCGTGTGCGTCATCAAGAGCACGTTGCGCGGAATGGTGATGGTGCTGATGGCGATGGTCTGCGCGCTGCCCGAGGAGAAGATGGCGGGCACGCCGCGCTCCGTCACCAGCCACTCGGCCTGCTCGCGGGCCCGGGCGGGCTCCGAGCGCGTGTCGCAGATGAGCAGGTTGAACCGCCGGCCGCCCACGCCCTCGCGCTGGTTGATCTCCTCCATCGCCAGCTTGAGCGCGTTGAGCGCCTGCCGCTCCGACACGTCCTCGCCGGTGGACGTCGTCAGGGGCAGCGCCGCGCCCAGGACAATCGGGTTGCCCGTGGTGGGGCCCACGATTTCGCCGCAGCCCTCCGGCTGGGGCAGGCAGAAGCCGCCCGAGGAGCAGACCTGGTTGGTGTCGCAGTCCGCGCTGGTCTCGCACTCGTCGAGCCCGCCCGCGGTGGTGAAGCTGCAGCCGGCCAGGAGCGCCGCGCAGCACGACATGAGTCGCAGGGTCTTCATCAGAAGCTGACCTCCAGACCCGCGCCGGTGCCACGAGGCGCCAGGGTCATCCGGACCTCGCCTTCCGCCGGGGGGCCGTCTTTCGGATACAGGATGATGGCGGTGATGGCGCCGGCCAGGCCCACGCCGAAGCCGATGTCCGCGAGCAGCGCCTTGGTCTTCGTGTTGTCCGCGAAGGTCTGCTTGGTGTCCTCGGTGCGCGCCGCGTCGAACTTCTCGCGCTCGTCGCGCGCCTGCAGGCCGAACAGCACGCCCGCGCCCACGCCCAGCACCGCCACGCCGCCCACCGCGTAGGCGGCGATCTTCTGGCGCTGGTAGGACTTGATGGCCCGGTCCAGCTCCGCCTGGCGCTGGCGCAGGTTCTCCTCCTCGGCGCGCTGCGCGGCGAGCTGCTCCTCCTCCGCGCGCTTCTTCGCCGCCTCCGCCTCGCCCTGCAGCTTCAGCCGCTCGGCCTCCGCGGTGGCCTGGGCCTGGTTCTCCTTGTCGAGCAAGAGCCGCAGCTTGTCGATGCTGCGCGCGCTGCGCTTGAGCAGCGCCGGGTCCGTGCCCTCGGTGTTGCCCACGTATTGCTGGTACCAGGAGAGCGCCTCGCGCAGATCCCCGGCGTTCTCCAGCGCCACGGCGATGTTGAAGATGAGCCGCGGGTTGGGCTGGGCCTCGTGGGCCTTCTTCAGCGCGTCCGCTGCCTCCTGGTACTTGCCGGCTTGATACAGCCGCTCGCCTTCCTTGATGAGGGCCGCTGGATTCTTGGCGCGCTGGGCGAACGCCACCGGGGGCGACAGCGCGAGGGCCGCCGACAATACGAAGACCAGTCTCATGATGAACACGAGACTAGCGCGCCTTCGGCCCCGGGGCGAAGAGGGTGACCTCACACCTCGTGAAACGAGGTCGGGGCCGCTTCCACCCCCAGACTGGGAGAGGGAGCGACCCCGACGGGTGCTTCAAGGCGCTACAGCCGACGGGCGCCTCAGTGCTCCAGACGCGAAATCAAGAGCTTGCGCTGGAGCATGAGCGCCTCCGGCGCCTTGGTGCCCAGCTGCTCGAAGAACACCTCCTGGCTCTTGAGCTCGGTCTTCCACTCGTCCTCCTTGATGGAGGTGGCCTCGGCGACGGCGTCCGCCGACATGTCCAGGCCCTTGAGGTTGAGGCCCTCGTCCTGACGGGGCACCCAGCCCAGCAGCGTCTCCTTGGTGGGGACGCGGCCGTGCACGCGGTTCACCACCCACTCCAGCACGCGCATGTTCTCGCCGAAGCCCGGCCACAGGAACTTGCCGTCCTTGTCCTGGCGGAACCAGTTCACCTGGAAGATCTTGGGCAGCTGCGGAATGGTCTTCTGCATGTCCAGCCAGTGCTGGAGGTAGTCGCCCATGTGGTAGCCGCAGAAGGGCAGCATGGCCATGGGGTCGCGGCGCACGACGCCGACCTTGCCGGTGGCCGCCGCCGTCGTCTCGCTGCCCATGGTGGCGCCCAGGAACACGCCGTGGGTCCAGTTGAAGGCCTGGAGCACCAGGGGGACGGTGCTGGAGCGACGGCCGCCGAAGATGAGCGCGGAGATGGGCACGCCCATCGGATCATTCGCCTTGGGGCTGAGCACCGGGTTGTTGGACATGGGCGCGGTGAAGCGGCTGTTCGGGTGCGCCGCCTTCTCCGTGCTGCCCTTCTTCCAGGGCCGGCCCTGCCAGTCGATGAGCTCCTCGGGGACCTCGCCGTCCTTGCCCTCCCACCACACGTCACCATCCGGCGTCAGCGCCACGTTGGTGAAGAGCGTGTCCTTGGAGATGGTCTCCATGGCGTTGGGGTTGGTCTTGTTGTTGGTGCCCGGGACGACGCCGAAGTAGCCGGCCTCCGGGTTGATGGCGTACAGCCGGCCGTCCGGGCCCGGGCGCATCCAGGCGATGTCGTCGCCCACCGTTTCGATCTTCCAGCCCTTGTACTCGGCGGGCGGAATCATCATCGCGAAGTTCGTCTTGCCGCACGCGGACGGGAAGGCGGCGGCGACGTAGGTCGTCTCGCCCTTGGGGCTCGTCACGCCGAGGATGAGCATGTGCTCGGCCAGCCACCCCTCCTCGCGGCCCAGGAAGCTGCCGATGCGCAGCGCGAGGCATTTCTTCCCCAGCAGCACGTTGCCGCCATATCCCGAGCCGAAGCTCCAGATGGTGTTGTCGTGCGGGAAGTGGCAGATGTAGCGGCGGTCCGGGTTGACGTCGCCCGTGCTGTGCAGGCCCCGGTTGAAGTCGTCGCTGTCGCCCAGCATGTCCAGCGCCTGCTGACCCATGCGCGCCATGATGCGCATGTTCAGCACCACGTAGATGCTGTCGGTCAGCTCCACGCCAATCTTGGTGAAGGGGCTGCCGATGGGGCCCATGGCGTAGGGCACCACGTACATGGTGCGGCCCTTCATGCTGCCGGTGAAGAGCTGGCCCAGCTTGTGGTACGCCTCGTCCGGCTCCATCCAGTTGTTGGTGGGGCCCGCCTCCGCCTTGTTCGGCGTGCAGATGAACGTGAGGTGCTCCACGCGCGCCACGTCGTTCGGGTTGGAGCGGTGCAGGTAGCAGCCGGGCCGCTTCTGCTGGTTCAGCGGGATGAGGATGCCCTCACTCACCGCCTGCTCCGTCATCCGCTTCTTCTCGGACTCGGAGCCATCGCACCAGACAATGCTGTCCGGCTGGGTCATCTTGGCCATCTCGGCCACCCAGGCCAGCAGCGTGGGGTTGTTCGTGGGGGCCTTGGAGCCCTCCGCCGCCACTTGCGTCGAAGCCATGGAAGTTTCCTTGTGTTCTCTCAAGATAGGGGCTCCCCGTCCTGGTGAAGTAGGGCACGGCCCCTACCAGCGGGAGAGACGACAAAACTTCTGGAAGGGGCGCCTAAAAGCAACTGGCGTCGGACGATGACCCGGTCCGCCCGGTTCCATCTCCTAATTCCTCTTATCAGCGCTCGGTCATCTAGTAGTTGACGACACGGTGCGGCAGGGGCTCGCCGTCCCGTCGGACAGGGCACAAGTTGGCGGCCCCCACCGGTTTTCCATGACCATCGCCATCGTCCTGGCCGTCGTTCTCATCGCGCTGGTTCTGTTCACCATCGATAGCATCCCCATCGAGGTCAGCTCGCTGGTGGTGGTGTGCCTGTTGGCGCTGACGGGGGTGTTGACGCCCCGGCAGGCCTTCGAGGGCTTCAGCAACGACACCGTCATCTTCATCTTCACGCTGCTGGCGATGACGCAGGGGCTGGCCTCCACGGGGGTGGTGCAGCTGGTGGGGCAGCGGCTGGCGTTCTTCGCGCGCTTCGGCCACCAGACGTTCGTCCTGGCGATGATGGTGGTGGTGGCGGTGTTCTCGTCCATCATCTCCAACACGGTGACGACGGCGGCCTTCCTGCCGGTGGCCATCGGCGCGGCGAACCGGGCCAAGGTGCCCAAGAGCAAGGTGCTCTTGCCCCTGGCGTACGCGTCGATGCTGGGCGGCATGGTGTTCCTCTACGGCACGTCCACCAACCTGGTGATGTCCGCGGCGCTCGAGCGCATGGGGATGCGGCCCATCGGCGTGGCGGAGCTGGCGCCGGTGGGCTTTCCGGTGGCCGTCATCGGCATCCTCGTCGTGGTGGTGCTGGGGCCGCTCCTGTTGCCCGCGAGGGAGGGCAAGGGGAGCTCGGAGGAGTGGACGCTGCGCGACTACCTGACGGAGGCGGTGCTGCCGAAGGGCTCGCGCTACCTGGGCAAGCCGCTGGCGGAGATCACCGAGGGGCTGGGCCTGCGCGTCATCGGCCTCCTGCGCGACGGGAAGGCGACGTCGGCCTCGCCCTCGCAGGTGCTCTTTGGCGACGAGCGGCTGCTGGTCGAGGGCTCGCGCGAGGACATCCTCCGGGTGAAGGACCTGCAGGGCATCGAAATCCGTCCGGACCTGCGGCACGCGGACGAGGCGCAGCTCGACGAGGACACGGCGCTGGTGGAGGCCGCGGTACCGCCGGGCAGCCCGCTGGTGGGGCGCAGCCTGAAGGAGGCGCTCTTCGTGGAGCGCTACGGCCTGGTGGCGCTGGCCCTGCACCGCCACCCGAGCCTCCAGCGCGTCACCAAGCTCCAGCTGTTGGGCCGCACCTTCGGCGAGCGGCGTCTGTCGCTGCTGCCCCTGGCGGTGGGGGACGTGCTGCTCTTGCGCGGACCCCGCGAGAAGGCGGCGGAGCTGGCGGACGGGCTGAGCCTGACGGTGCTGAGCGGCCACGAGTACCAGCCGCCGCGCTACGGCAAGGCGCTGCTCGCGGTGGTGCTGTTCCTGTGCGCGCTCGCGGCGGGCTCGCTGGACATCCTGCCGCTGTCGGTGGCGGGGCTCACCGGCATGCTGGCGATGATCGCCACCGGCTGCATGGACGCGCGCAAGGCGTTCCGGGTGGACTGGCGGGTGGTGCTGCTCATCGGTTCCATGATGGCGCTGGGGCTGGCCATGGAGGTGAGCGGGGCGGGGAAGTTCCTGGGCCAGCGGGTGGCGGAGCTGGGGGACTTCGGCGGGCCGCGCACGGTGCTGGTGGCGCTGATGCTTCTCACCATCGTCCTGTCCGCGCCCATGTCCAACCAGGCCGCGGCGCTGGTGGTGCTGCCGGTGGCCGTGAACGCGGCGGCGCAGCTGGGCGTGGACGTGCGCCCCTTCGCCATCGGCGTGACGCTGGCGGCCAGCTGCTCGTTCATCACGCCGCTGGAGCCCAGCTGCGTGATGGTCTACGGCCCCGGGCACTACCGCTTCACGGACTTCTTCCGGCTGGGCACGCCGCTCACCGGGCTGCTCGTGGTGGTGCTGGCGGTGGCGGTGCCGTGGGTGTGGCCCTTCTGAGGCGAGGGCGTCAGTGGATGGCCGCGCGCACGCCGATGTCCTCGAGCACCCGCGCCTCGTGGTCGAGCATCCACTCCATCCGCTCGCGCACGGGCGCGTCGGCGCCTCCGGACGCGGTGACGGCCAGCCGGAAGAACAGCGACTGGTGGCCGTCCTCGGACTGGGCCAGCTCGGCGTAGAAGCGCGCGAGCGCCGGGTCCGTCAGCCCCTCGGCGAGCAGGGACAGCCGCTCACAGGAGCGCGCCTCGATGATGGCGGCGACGAGCAGCCTGTCCGTGCGCCGCTCGGCGGCCGGGGTGCGCACCAGCTTCTGCAGGCCTTGGGCGTACGGGTCCCCGGAGTCCTTGGTGAGCGTGAGCCCCCGGGCCTCCATGAGGTCGAGCACGCGGGCCAGGTGCGCGCTCTCCTCGCGCGCCAGCCGGGCCATCTGCGCGGGCAGCCCCGGCAGGTCCGGGTAGGCCTGCAGGAGCGACAGCGCGTTGGCGGCGGCCTTCTTCTCGCAGTGGGCGTGGTCCACCAGCACGGCGTCGAAGTGCTCGAGCGCCAGCGGGAGCCAGCGCGGGTCCGTGGCCGAGTGGAGGATGACGGGGCCCTCTCCGGAGAGGGGGCGGCGGGAAGGCGTGGGACGGCTGCTCATGGAGGGCGCGGACTGTACGGCATCGCGCCCGGCCTGGGCGAGCTACTCCACCAGCACCAGCCGCCACGTGCGGCCGGCCAGGTAGCCGACCTTCCGGGCGATGCGGGCGGTGCTCTCGTCGCGCTCGTCGATGCGCATCGTCAGCCGGGGCAGCGAGGACAACAGGTGCCGGGAAATCTGTCCCAGGCACAGCGTGGCGTGGCCCTTCTGGCGCTCGGAGGGCAGGGTGTAGAGGCCCTCCAGCTCCGCGCCGTACTGGGAGCGGCTGCCGATGTCGACCTTGAGCACCAGCGCGTCGTTCTCCTCCAGCACGTAGGTGCGCTTCTGGCGCACGCGCTGGACGACGCGGGCCTCGTAGCCCCGGGGGTCCTCGGAGAGCGGGTCTCGCTCCATGGCCTCGCGCACGTAGCCCTGCGCCAGCGGCAGCAGGCGGGGCAGGTCCTCCTCGCGCGCGAGCCGCAGGAGCGGGTTGGTGAAGGGGCCCAGGTCATCCGCGGACACGCTGAACAGCCGCTGCGTGCGCGACAGCCGGGGCTTGCCGGGGGACAGGCTGCGCAGGAGCGCGTCCACCGAGGACTTGTCGCCCACCGCGGCCTTCAGGCGCAGCGAGGAGGCCAGCGCGTCCGCGATGACGCTCGTGGCGCTCGCGTCGCTGGCGCTGGGCACCACCAGGCCGCCTTCTCCGCCCACGAAGACGGCGGCCGTCAGCAGCTTGTTGTCGAAGCGGCCGTAGAAGGCGAAGGGGATGCGGCCCCGGGCGGCGATGCCGAACTCCTCCAGCAACCCCAAGAGGTAGAGGTTGTGGACCGGGTCCTTCGAGAGCAACGCCCGCAGGGCGTCCGCGTCCTGGGGGCCGAGCTGTTCGACGGAGACGGGCATTGAGGTGGGGTTGGGGGCTCGGGGACCTTACTCCAACGGTACGCGGAACTCGAAGGGGTACACCACCGTTGCCCGGCCCCCTCGGGACGGCGTCTTGAACCCGATGTCCAGCAGCGAGTCCACCACGCACGCCTGCACCATCGGGTCCGGGATGGTGCTCGCCAGCACCTCCCCCTTGTCCATCCGCCCCTCGCCCTCGCCGCGTGACTCCAGGTTGAAGCGCAGCTTCACGGCTTGTGGGCCCCGGTTTCGCTGTGCGGCATCCTGGAAACATTGCTGCACGAGCGGAGTCACCGCCTTGAGGGCGGCCTCGATGTCCTCGGGGCGGAAGTCACCGTGGATTTCCTCGAGGGTGAACTCGGTCTGGATGACGCGGCGTTTGTCGGGCTGCTCGGGGATGGGGACCTCGGACTGGGGCGAGGGGAAGGCGGGGGGCGGCACCACGGGCGGCGGGGTGAGGCGGGGCGGCGGCGTGGGGGCCGGCGGGGGCGCCTGGGCGATGGGCTCCTCGGGCGGTGGTGGCGGCGGGGAGGTGGGTTGGGTGAGCCAGTAGGCCAGGGCGGCCAGGAGCAGGAGGAGGCTCAGGCAGACCAGGGGCAGGGCGAGCCAGCGGGTGGTGGAGCTCTGGGACATGGCGCACTCGGGTGAAGCGGGCGCGCGAGGATATGCCGACGCCGGCGTCCGTGGGGCCCGCATGGCACGGGATGCGGGCCCCGGCCTTCTGGGGCCTTCAATCGCAGGAGCGCTGGTCGGGCTTGCCGTCGGTGCACTGGCCCATCGGGGCGAAGCGCGACTCGGCCTCGGTGACGACGTCGTCGACGGGGCGGGCGCACTCGTTCTGGGCGAGCGTGCCGCGCACCTCGAACAGGCGCAGCACCTCGGCGCAGCGCTGCTGGAAGGACTTCACGCCCTCCTTGAAGAGCGGGCGCATGACCTGGGGCGAGAACGAGTAGCCGCTGGCGGTGGCCAGCTGCGACTCGGGCCGGAACATCCAGGAGGTGCGCCAGCTCGACGCGACCTGCTCGAAGCGGGCGGGGCCCAGCCACATGCTGGTGGCGGCCTGGAGCGAGCGCGGCTCGGTGGGCACGAAGCCCGTGCCGGTGCGGCGGCAGTAGGGCTCCGTGGTGGTGGGGTCCTCCACCTGGGCGAGCCGCAGCGCGCAGACGTTGTACTCGGCGAAGCGGCGGCCCACGGCGGCGAGCTCCGCCTGCTGCACCTCGCCCACGCGCGGCTGGGCGACGAACAGGTCGATGGTGCGCATCAGCGTGGTGACGGCGTTGTCCGGGGGCGGCACGGGCGTGGATTCGAGGTTGCCGGTGGAGATGACCAGCACGCGCTCGGCGCCGCGCTGCACGGCCTGGAGCACGGGCAGGCCCGAGCGCACGCCGCCATCCAGGAAGGTGCCCGCGTGGCGGCCCTTGCTGGAGGGAATCCAGGGGACGGGCTCGGCGAGCACGGGCTCGACGATGGAGGCGAGCACGGCGTTGATGAGGCCGTCCACGCGCTGCGCATCGGTGGCGGTGGGCGAGAAGTCCGCGGGGTCCTGGTCGCTGACGCCGTGGACGTCACCGGTCTCGAAGTCGACGGAGACGGAGATCAGCTCCGTGCCGTTGGTGAGCTGCGCGGGGACGACGGCGGAGCGCAGCTTCTTCTCCACGCCGTCGAAGCGGACCAGGCCCTTGAGGTCGGAGGCGATCTTCCACACCCACGTGGAGTTGACGCAGTAGAGGTCCGACTCCACCGAGCAGGTGTAGTTGCCCAGGAGCATGTCGCGGGCCTTCTCTTCGTGGCCGGGCGTGTGGAACAGGTCCACGAGCGTGCTGATGAGCGCGCCGGTGCTGGAGCCCGCGGCCAGGTCGATGCGCGCGTCGCCGCAGCCCTCGGGCTCGGGCTTGCCCCGGCACTGTTCGAGCACGCCGAGCAGGCGCCACATGATGCCGGCGCTGAAGGCTCCGTTGGCGCCGCCGCCACTGAGGACGATGGCGTTGGAGGGGCGGCCCAGTTTGCGGCTCCAGCGGCGGGCGCTCACATACTGCGCGGCGGACTCGGCGCCCTCGCGCAGGCCCTGGTTGAGCAGGCTGGGGTTCATCGGGTCCGAGAGCGAGTCGCCCAGCGCGGCGAGCGACGCGGCGATGCCCATCGCGTTGCCGAGGAAGCGCTGCGCGTCGACCTCCGCGGCGGTGGGCGCCGTCGGGTTGACGCTCTTGGGTTGGGCGGGCAGGCCCCAGAGGCCACCTGGGACGGTGGCGCGAAGGAAGGCATCGTAGCAGGTGGCGTTGCTGCCGCCGGCGTGGGCTCGCAGACACTCCACCTGTTCGACGATGGGGCGGGGGGCGCCGCCGAGGGCGGACATCCACTTCGCGACCTCGGCGGGGTCGGCGTAGGCGTCGACCAGGTGGGCGCGCGTCAGGCGGCCCACGCGCTCGCGGAAGGAGGGGGGCAAAGGAGGCGTCTTCGGCTCCGAGGGCTCGTTGAGCGCCTCGAGGATGTAGCCGGTGCGCAGGAAGCAGCCGCCATTGAAGGTGGCGAGCAGCACGAGACACAGCAGGGACGTCCGACTTCGGTTCACGAGCTTCCCCCGTCATGGAGCGTGACTGGGGGCCTGGAGGTGTGAGGGCGCCCCCCTGATGACGACTCGCGAGCAGGTTACCGCAGGAGGCCCACGTCCCAGCGCGTCGTCGTGAGGTGCGGGGTGTTCCGTGGCGACGCGATGAACATCGCAACCGCGCGTCATCTCGGAGCCAGGGGCCTTTTGTGGGTTGTGCGAACGTGCCGCGCTTCGTGAGGCGCGGCCCGATATCGAGAGCGAGCGATGGGCCGGAGGAGACGACGCGAGGCCCACCCCCGTGAAGGAGCGGGCCTCGCGTGTGCTTCACGGGGGCTTCGTTTCCTTACGGATACACCTCACGGCGGGTCGTCGTGCCCGTGCCCGGCGTGGAGATGGCGCCCTCGGCGTAGACGCGCTGGCGCTTGCTCACGCCCAGACCCGCGCCGAGCACGGAGGCGATGAGGCCCAGCAGCAGCGCGCCGAAGATGCCCCAGAAGACGCGGCCCGACTTGTCCGCGGCCACGAGCGCGCCCTGCTGCACCTGCTGGCCCACCTGGCCGACCTTCGCCCTGGCGGCGTCAATCTGGCCCTGCACGCGGTTGGCGACGTCCTCCGAGTCCTGTCGGGACAGGCGCGTGTTCTCCGCGATGGAGCCGACGAGCAGCTCGCGGTTCACGTCGCCGGTGCGCACGGCGGTGGTGACGATGTCCTTCGTCGCGGCCTCGAGCTGGTTGGCGGTGATGGCGGGCTTGCCCTCGGCGCGCAGCCGCTCGTTCACCGGGCCGAGCGCGTCGTTGGCGTCGAGGCCGAAGGCGTTGGCGACCTGGTCACCCTGGGAGGCGGCGCCCGCGACGGCGGCGCCCGTGGCACCTACCACTCCGGTGGCGGTGCGCACCGCGGTGCCGACGATGGTGGAGATGACCATGCCCATGAGGGCGACGCCCGCGATGGTCGTCAGTCCCCACATCACCGCGCCGTGCATCGCGCCGCCTCCTTTGTCCACCACGCCCGCGGTGCGGGAGGCGACGAAGCCTCCGGCGAAGAGCGCGATGAGCGGAGCGATGAGGCCCCAGATGCCGGTGCCGATGCCCGCCGAGCGTGCACTGCCCGGGTTGCTCGGGTCGACGGACGACAGTCCGAGCGCGAGGCCCAGCGAGTACAGGAGGATGAGCACGCCGAGCGCGACGAAGGTGCCGCCGAGGATGGCGCCCCAGCTGAGCTTGAAGGGCGTTCCCGCACTGGCGGAGATGACGCCGGGTTTCTCTCTTTCCACGATGGTTGTTGCCATGGGCCGGGCCTCCTGCCGCGGTGAGCACCCCTGAAGGGGGCTGCTCGGGTTCCGCGGCAAAGATGGGCATCGTCGAGCAACGGACGATTCCACGGCTCCAGGACGCCCCCTCGGTGAGAGGGAGGCGGCGGAGGCTCACCGCAGGCCGACTGCCTCGATGAGCACGGCTTCCCTCGCCACCACGGGCGAGCGGGGGAGGGCTTCGATGGAGAAGGCGCGCAGCAGCTCGTCGAGTGTCCTGGGCGTCCCGTCGCCCAGCCCGCTCCAGGCGGCGAGCAGGCCCAGCACGCGCACGGGGGCGACGCCGCGCTCGCGCAGTTCAGCGAGGGCGAAGGCACCCTCGCGCTTGGCGAGGCGCTTGCCGTCCTCGCCGTGGACGAGTGGGACGTGGAGGAAGTCGGGCGCTCGTTTCGCCAGGGCGTCGTAGAGCTGGAGCTGGCGGGGCGTGGAGGAGAGCAGGTCGTCGCCGCGCAGCACGTGGGTGATTCCGGTGGCCGCGTCATCGGCGACGACGGCGAGCTGGTAGCTGGCGACGCCGTCGTTGCGGCGCACGACGAAGTCACCGACCACGGCGTCGACGTCCTGGGCGTAGGGGCCCATGAGCGCGTCGATGAAGTGGACCTCGCCGGGGCGCGCGCGGAAGCGGATGGCGGGAGCGCGGGTCTTGGCGCGCTCGGAGAGCTGCGCGGAGGTGAGGTGGGCGCAGGTGCCGGGGTAGCGGGGGCCTTCTTCGGAGAGGCCGTGGGGCGCGCTGGCGGCGCGGGCAATCTCCGCGCGGGTGCAGAAGCACGGATAGACGAGGCCCTGCTGCTCCAGCGTGGCGAGGGCCTCGCGGTAGAGGTCGTCGCGCTGACTCTGGATGAGGGGAGTTTCGTCCCAGTCGAGGCCGAGCCAGCGCAGGTCCTGCATCAGGTCGTCGACGTACTGGGGCTTGCAGCGAGCGCGGTCGAGGTCCTCGATGCGCAAGAGGAAGCGCCCGTTGGCGGCGCGGGCCTGGAGCCAGCCGAGCAGCGCGCTGCGGAGGTTGCCCAGGTGCATCCGGCCCGTGGGGCTGGGCGCGAAGCGTCCGCGGAAGGTGCTCATGGACGGACGAGCGGCTTGCGGATGGCATCGGCAGGTTTGCGGGCGGGCGCCACGGGCTTCGCCGTGGCCTCGACAGGCACGGCGTAGACCGTCTGCGAGGTGCGTGCGCCGCGCGAGGCTCCGGGACTCGGTGAGAGTGGCACGGACTCGCCGAGCCCCGCCTCCACGCCACGCGAGGCGAGCTGTGCCGCGAGCGCGCGCAGCGGCTCACCCGCGTCGAGCAGCTCCAGGTCCATGGCGATGCGAGGCAGCCTGCGTGGCGAGGTGTCGCCGGGCGCGAGGACGAACGCGTCGAGGGCGAGGCCCGCGCCCGAGCGAGACAGGGTGCCGAGCACGATGAGGTCGGCGCCGAGGTCGCGACCGAGGGTCGACGCGGCTTTGAGCGTGGATGCATCGAGTTGATTGTTGGAGAGCGCCAGCGCCAGCGACGCGGCGGGGCCCTCCCCCGGAGGCATGAGGAGCACGGGCACCTCGCGCTCGGCCACGGCCTCCGTCACGCCCGAGACGACCTCGCCCGAGGGCAACGTGGCGCGCCACAGGTGCGCGCCGGGAGGCACGTGCAGCACGCGCACGGGCGTGGTGCCGACGCTGATTCCATCGAGCGTGACTTCGACGCCGGAGGGAACGGACTCGAAGCGGAGGGTGGCGCGAGGCTGCGCGGCGTGGGTGGTGCGGACGCGCTCGACGGTGTGCGCGAAGAGGGGAGACGTCGCGGCGAGAGGAAGGGGCCGCCCGGGCGCGATGGACAGGGCGTGCGTGAGGGCCAGGGTGGCCTCGTCATCGCGGCCGACGGCGTAGCGCACGGCGGCGCGCAGGGCGTAGGTGTCGGAGAGCTCGGCGCCGTCCGTGAGGTGGGCGGCGTTGTCGGCGTAGGACTCCAGCGCGCGGCCGAGTGCGGCATCCGCGCGGGAGAAGTCACGGGCGGCTCGCGCGGTGGTGGCCTCCTGCACGGCGGCATGCGCGGCGGCGAGCGCGTCGACCGTGGTCTCGGAAGGCGTGGTCGCGGGCGTGTCGACGAGCGCGAGCCCGGCGGTTCCATGGACCTCGGAGGCGAGCCGCGCGGCGAGGCGAGGGCCGGCCCGGGCGGGGACATCGCCGGAGATGGCCTGGAAGGGCAGCACGGCCACCTTCTTCCGTGGCACGCGTGGCTGCGCGGCGAGGGAAGAGGCGCCCAGGGCGAGGCAGAGCAGGAGCGCGAATCGCTTCATGGTCGGCGGTGACTCCGAACGTGTTCCTAGCACGGAGCGGCGAGCGATGCCGCGCGGACGGAGCTCCTGCCCGTGTCGATCGGCCGAGGGAGCCTCTCCAGGGCACGCGCACGGCCGTCGGGCGCGAAGCGGCCGATGCGGGACACCTGGGAGGCGTTGGCGCTTCAGCCGAGAGGAGCGCGAGCACGCGCGTGAGGCTCACCGCGGCGTCGCGGACGGTGCTCCTCCGGATGTGTGGAGAGAGGCGTCCTCTTGGCTCAGGTCCTCCCGCTCATGGTTCTTCGGCCTGTCAGCGTGGTCGTCGTGGTGGTCGTGGTGGCCTCCATGCGACGCCATGGGAACGTGAGCGCGAGCGCGACTCCCGCCAGGCCCACGATGCAGTAGATGAGTCTCGAGAGAGCGCTCGCCTGCTCCCGTGTCTCGCCACCGAAGATGGCCGCCACGAGGTTCCAGTTGAAGAAGCCAATCAGCCCCCAGTTGATGGCGCCGATGATGGCGAGTACGGCCATCCCCTTCGCGAGTCCCGACTTCAAACGGTCGGCTTCCAATCGTTCCATGACCTGTCTCCTCGAGTCGTTATGCGTTGAACCGGGAGGCGCGCGTCGCAACCTCCGACTGTCAACGTAGGGTCTGCGTGAGCGGCGTGACGCGATGGCTCGACCGCTCTCGCGGGCTGCGGCGCTGCATCCAAGCCGCATCGCCCCGCCTCACTGGAGCCAGGGGCGTCCCACCGGAGGGTCGTCCCGTCGGGGGGCACCGCGAAGCCCGGGTCTGCGCATCGTTGACGCAATGGAGAAGAAGAGGATGCGATGAACAGGAGAGCCCCTTCTCATCACCACGCCTTGAAGGTCGCGCTCGGCGTCGTGGCCGTGGCGCTGGTGCTGCTGGTCGTCGCGTTGGCGGTGAAGCCTTCCTGGCTCGGCGAGCGGCTGCGCGGTCAGGTCGAGACGGTCGCCACCCGTGCCCTCGGTCACAAGGTCACCCTGGAGAAGCTGGACGCCCATTGGTTCCCGCGACCGGGCGCCACCCTCACGAACCTGCGGGCCGAGGGTGAAGGCGACGAGCCCGTCTTCATCGAGGCACCTCGCGCGAGCGCCACCGTCCAGCTCTGGCCCCTCGTCCGGAGCCTCGGCAAGGACGTGCGCGTGGGCGCGGTGAAGCTCGAGGCGCCACGGGTGAACCTGGTCCGGCGGGAGGACGGGACGTGGAACTACGAGGCCGTGGGCAAGGCCCCGGGAGGTTCCAGCGCGGAGGAAGGAAGGGAGACCTCCGTCGAGGCGCTGAGGATTCGCGATGGCGTCGTGCAGGTGACGGACCGACAGGCGGCGGGGGGCACGGCCGTGGCCGTGCTCCAGGACCTGGATGTGGACCTGGAGCACGTGGGCCCCGGCCTGCCGCTCGAGGGCTCACTGAAGGGGGCGGTGGCCGCCGCGAAGCAGAACGTGGACGTGGACTTCAAGGTCGACCCGCTCCCCACTCGCAAGCCGGAGCCGGGGCAGCCCTGGCCCACGGTGACGATGCACCTGCGCGGCAGGGACCTCTCCGTGCGCGCGTTCCGCGACTTCCTGCCCCCCTCGGCGAGCGCCTCCTTCACCGGGGGCCTGGTGGACGTCGACGCGCAGGTGAAGACGGATGCGGGGCACTACGTCCTCTCGGGCCACGGAGCGGCGAAGGGGCTGCGGCTTCGCGGAGACCCGGCCAGCGGCTCGTTCGACTTCGGCGCGCGGGTGGACCCGGCCAACCCGAGGGCCACGAAGCTGGACTTCACCCGCCTCGCGCTTTCGGGCCCAGGCGTCGAGCTGGGGGGAACCGCGTCGGTCCAGGTGGCGCCGGTGCGCGTCCGGTTCGCGCTGGAGGGCAAGGAGCTCGACCTGAGCCACCTGCTCGGCGCGCTCCCGCCCGAGTCGCAGGCGCAGTCGTCCTCCGCGGCGCTCCCGGCCTCGCTGCGCGCGCGACTGGAGAAGGTGGAGGTGGACGGTGTGCTCGGGCTTGGAAGCCTCCGCCATGGCGCGCTCCAGGCGACGGACGTGAGGGCACAGGCGAAGCTGGATGACGGGGTGCTCGTCGTTCAACGCGGCGAGGCGACGGTGTACGGAGGCCGCGCGGACCTCTCCGGCACGAAGGTGGACCTCACGAAGTCGCGGCCCGCATGGACGCTGAAGGCGGACCTCGAGGGGATGGACACCGCGCGCGCCTTCCAGGCGCTGTCCGACCAGTCGTCATTGCAGGGCCGCGCGAGTGGAGAGCTCCACCTGGTGGGCCAGGGGTTGGACTGGGCGACGCAGCGCGAACACGTCACTGGAGGCGGGAGCGTGCGGCTTCGGGATGGGGCCCTCTCGACGGCGGACCTGGGGGCGACGCTGGCCCCGGTCCTGGCGCGAGGGCTCACGCAGCTGGGACAGCCGGGCTCCGCGGAGCGCGTCCAGAAGGCGGGGAAGGGGACGCGGCTGCGGGACCTGAGCGCGCGGTTCGATGTCCGGGATGGCTGGGTCTCGTTCTCGGAGCCCATGGCGTTCCAGTCGGACCTGGGCGATGGGACGCTGAAGGGGCGGGTGGGGTTGGATCAACGCCTGGAGCTGGAGGGCACGGTGGAGGCCTCCAAGGACTTCGTCTCAAGCCTCACGGGGGGCGTGGTTCCGGTGAAGGCGCCGGTGTCCATCCCCCTCACCATCACCGGCACGTTGAAGGAGCCCAAGGTGAGCGCGGGCAGTCCCACGGACATCGCGAAGGGGCTGCTGCCCGCGGTGCCCAAGGCGCTCGAGGACCCGGTGAACCAGGCGCGCAAGGGCCTGGGGGATTTGTTCCGCAGACCTCGCAAGTAGCGGGCGCGCCAGGCCCATGAGCGGGCATGCGCCTGTCGATGGCGCTTCCCCCCACCCCTCATCCGGAGAGAATGTCGACACCCGGCCCGCCGTTCCCGGGCGGGAGTCCTGATGCGCTTCATCCACTGCTCCGACGTCCACGTCACCGACGACTACTTCGCGCTGCCCCTGCGCAAGCTCGGCTGGCGCCGCTGGGTCGCCCTGGCCGAGCTCACCGTCGGCGGCCGCGCGAAGCGCTACGCCCGCGCGCCCCACGCCCTCTCCGCCATCGCCCGCGAAGTCGACCGCCACGCCGCGGACCACTTCATCCTCTCCGGCGACCTCACCGCCTATGCGCTCGACAGCGAGTTCAAGGGCGCGCGCCAGGCCCTGGGCCCCCTCTCCGACGACCCGGGCCGCTGCACCGTCATCCCTGGCAACCACGACGTCTACACCCCCGGCAGCCACCAGAAGGGCCGCTTCGCCAGCCACTTCGGCCACCTGCTCCACAGCGACCTCCCCGAGCACCGCCGCGAGGGCGCCTTCCCCTTCGTCCGCCTCGTGGGCTCCGAGGCCGCCGTCGTGGGCCTGCTGTCCGCGCGCGTCCCTCGCTCGCCCGGCCTCTCCTACGGCGTCATCGGTGACGCCCAGCTCGACGGCCTCGCGGCCCTGCTGAAGGACCCCCGGCTGGACGGCCGCGCCATCCTCGTCGTCGTCCACCACGCGCCCCTCACGCGCAAGGGACGCGCCGACCGCTGGCACCACGGCCTGCGCGACGCCCAGGCCCTGCTGGGGCTGCTCCCAGGCCCCCGCCATGCCGTCCTCCACGGCCACATCCACCAGCGCTACCACCACCCCGCCACCGCCGAGCGCCCCCACATCTTCGGCGCCGGCTCCTCCACCGAGGCCGGCCACGAGGGCTACTGGCTCATCGAGGTGGCCCACGGCCAGGTCGTGGGCGGCCAGGTCCAGACGCCCTCCCTGTGACAACGCCGCGTCCTCGGCGGTAGAACCCGCCCCATGACGCATCCGCTGGCCACGGACCTGAGCCTCGAGGAATACAAGACGCTGCGCGCGCTCCACCGCGCGGTGGATGACCTCCTCGAGGAGAGCCTCCGCGCGCGTGAGAACCTCACGCAGACCTTCCGCCGCTGCTTCCCGCCCATCCTCGCGCTCACCGGCGCCCGCGCCGTGGCGCTGACCACGCGCGACGAGGACCTGCGCACCCGCACCTGGCAGGAGGGCGACTGGGGCGGAGACTTCCCCGGCCCGCTGCTCGACGGCGCCCCCGGACCCCAGCGAATCGGAGACGCGACGCTCGTCACCCAGCCGCTCGACGTCGCCGGAGAGCCCGTGGGCTCCTTCGGCCTGCTCTTCTCCGGAGACCACACGTCACCGGAGGCCTCGGCCCGCGCCCTGCGCCTGCTCGACACCATCGCCGAGCAGCTCGACACCGTGCTGTGCCTGGTCCACACCGCGTCGGAGAAGCACCAGCTCATCATCCAGTGCAACGCGCACCTGGCCAACCCCGTGTTCGAGGTGGGCATGGACCAGGCGGTGCTCACGCTGGCCCAGCGCGTGCGCGTGCCCTCCTTCCTCCTGCTCTACCGCGACGCCGTGCGCCCCCAGGTGCTCCACTACCGCCTGTACCGCAACGGCCACCTGGAGTTCGAGAGCGGCGAGCAGCCCAGCCAGGACGTGGAGCGCGCCCTGCGCCAGCACGGCCACCGCCTGCTGTCCGAGGAGGTCTCCGCCCTGCGCCAGCTGCTCCCCGGCCGCACCACCGAGGCGGTGCTCATCTCCGGCTCGGCCTCCAGCGAGCCGTTGGGCAAGATCGCGGTCGCCTGCGACGAGGGCTTCTCCGCGTACACGATGGACCTCTTGCGCGTGCTGGCCTCCACGCTCAGCCAGCGCCTGCTCGACTACAACCGCGAGCGCATCCACCTGTCGCAGTTCTTCCCCACCAGCATCATCGACGCGCTCCTGCAGGACCCCAACTACGCGCAGCACCTGCGCGCGCAGGACCAGGAGGTGGGAATCCTCTTCGCGGACATCAACGGCTTCACGCGCATCTGCGAGCACGGCTTCGACAGCCCGCGCAACATCGGCCGCTTCGTGGACGAGTGGAGCGCGCGCGCCGTGGACTGCATCTGGGAGCACGGCGGCGTGTTCGACAAGATGGTCGGCGACTGCGTCATCGGCCTGTTCGGCCCGCCCT
The DNA here is from genome assembly GCF_026626605.1 of Myxococcus sp. MISCRS1. Lineage (NCBI taxonomy): Bacteria > Pseudomonadati > Myxococcota > Myxococcia > Myxococcales > Myxococcaceae > Myxococcus > Myxococcus sp. MISCRS1. The sequence continues at coordinate 3,551,007 of NZ_JAPNKB010000001.1, read as the reverse complement.
TCTTCAAGTCCAGCCGCAAGGAGCGCGCCGAGGCCGCCGTTCGGGCCGCGTGCGACATCCAGGCGCTCACCGCCAGGCTCGGCGCGCGTGAAGAGGTGGCCGCGCTGTGCGAGCGCGTGAAGCTCCCCGGTCTGGGCGTGGCCGTGGGCGTCAACCTGGCCCACGTCAACTGCGGCCTCTTCGGCCCCAACCGTCAGTACACCGCCTTCTCCAGCGGCATGAACCAGGCGGCGCGCCTGCAGTCACTGGCGGGCTTCCGCGAGACGCTCGTCATGGCGAGCGCCCGGGACGTGCTGGTGGACTCCACCGAGCCCTTCATCCAGGGCCTGCGCTTCGGCGCGCTCACCGAGACGCCGGTGAAGAACGTGGCGCAGCCCCTGCGCCATCACCGACTGGACAGCCTCACGCCGTGAGGTGCGAGGCCGCGTAGCGCCGGGAGAAGTGGATCCACCGGCGCTCGTCCACCTCCACCTGCCACTCGGAGTTGGGCGTGAGCGGCAGCCGCTCCTTGAGGAAGCTCTCCAGCTGGTCCGCCGCCTTCACGGGCGTGAGCCCCGGCGCGCGGAAGGCGATGTGCAGCAGCACCTCCAGCCCCGCGGAGACCTCCACGCACGCGCTGATGCGCAGCGGGCCCACCCGGCGCTGGTAGAGCGTGTTCTGACCCGGCCATACGGCAGGGTCCGTCTCCCGGCGCGCGGCCGAGAGCCAGTTGGACGGCTGGAGGATGAAGTCGAGCAGGTCGCTGCTCGCTTCTTCCGTCGTCGAATGCTCCTGGATGGAAAGCATCGCCCACCTCCCCGGGGAAGCCGATGGAAAGAATGTGCCCACGGCCATGGAGCGTGCAAGAGCCCCCCCGCGGAAACCTCGCGGGTGTCCTCCAGCGACACAAGATGAGGGTGTGGGTCCGGAGCTCGGCACAAGGCCTCCGGCGGCGCGACGTTAACGGGCGCGGCTGACATGCGCGCGCGAGCGCGTCACGGGCTGGTGGGAAGTGAACGGCGCGAGCGTCGCTCCACGGCGGACTTGAGCTGACCGCAGCCCGCGTCGATGTCGATGCCCCGGCGTTGACGCACGGTGCTGGGGACACCGTGCGACATCAGCACGTCCTGGAAGGTGCGCACCGACTCGGGTCGGCTCGGCCCGCCGTCGTAGCCCACCGTGGGGTTGAGGGGGATGACGTTGACGTGCGCGTCCATGTCACCCAACAGCGCGCCCAGCGTGTGGGCGTGCTCCACCGTGTCGTTGCGGCCCTCGATGAGCGTCCACTCGAAGAAGATGCGGCGCTTGCGTCGGGCGATGTAGTAGCGGCACGCGTCCATCAGCTCCGCCAGCGGCCAGCGTCGTCCCGCGGGCACCAGCGCCGCGCGCTCCGCGTCCGTCGCGCCGTGCAGGCTCACCGCCAGCTGCACCGGTCGGTCCTCGTCCGCGAGTCGACGGATGCCCGGCACCACGCCCACCGTGCTCAGCGTGATGAAGCGCGGCGCCATGGCCAGGCCCAGCGGGTCCACCAGGACATCCACCGCGGCCAGGGTGTTGTCGTAGTTGTGCAACGGCTCGCCCATGCCCATGAGCACGACGTTGCGCAGCGTCTCGCCCGACTCGCGGAGGATGCGCTGCACATGCAGAATCTGTCCCACGATTTCGCCGGGCGTCAGGTGACGCGACAGGCCCATCTGCCCCGTGGCGCAGAAGACACAGCCCATGGCGCACCCTGCCTGGGTGCTGATGCACACCGTCGCGCGGCCCTTGAAGCGCATGAGGACGGTCTCGATGGTCTGTCCGTCCTCCAGCTTCATGAGCAGCTTGTGGGTGTGGCCGTCGGAGCTGAACGCCTCGTGGTGCGTGGTGAGCTGTCCCAGCCGCGCGCGCTCGCGCAGGGCCTCGCGCAGGTCCGCGCGCAGCCCCTCTACCTCGTCCAGCGCCCGGGCCTGTTGTCGGTACAGGCCGGACCAGAGCACGTCGCGGTGGTGGGGCCGGTAGCCCCAGTCGGACAGCAGCGCGCCGAGCGCGGGCCGCGTCAGGTCGTAGAGGTTGGTGGGCGTGTCGGACGGCATGGCCAGGACGCCAGATAACACACCCGGGCCCCTCGTCACCCGGGTGCCCCGGGGTGGAAGACGGGCGTGCCTCCGGAGCGGACGGCCCGAGGCAGTCCCGGCGGCCGGGCCGGCGAGCCCCTGGCGAGTGCTGCCGGTGCGGGCGACCGTGCACAGGTTGTCCGCGCATGGGGCTCTCCATCCAGCAGGAGCAGTTCGGTCCGGAGGACTTCGAGCGCTTCTCGCGCAGGCTCGACGAGAGCCTGGAGGCGCTGCGCGTCGTCCTCGCCAGGCCCGGCTTCGGCGAAGGACCGACGACGATTGGCGCGGAGCTGGAGTTGTTCCTCGTGGACGACCGGGGCTTCCCGCTGCCGATGAACCAGCAGGTGCTCGCGCGCACGAAGGACCCGCGCGTGACGCTGGAGATGAACCGCTTCAACCTGGAGGTCAACCTGCGCCCGGGGCCGCTGGCGGGGCGGCCCTTCACCGCGCTTGAGGCGGAGCTGGAGGACGCGCTCGCGGAGGTGCGGCGCGCGGCGGCGGCCGAGGGCGCGCGGGTGGCGGTGATTGGAATCCTGCCCACGCTGCGCGAGGCGGACCTGGGCAAGGGCGCGCTGACGGCCCAGCCTCGCTACCGCGCGCTGAACAACGCCATCCGCCAGCGCCGAGGCAAGCCCATCGAGGTCGCCATCCGGGGCGACGAGGAGGCGCTGACGCTCGCCTGGGACGACACGACGCTCGAGGGCGCGAACACGTCCCTCCAGTTCCACCTGCGCGTGACGCCCGCCGACTTCGCGCGCCTGTACAACGCCGCGCAGCTGGCCACCGCGCCCGCGCTGGCCATCAGCGCCAACTCGCCGCTGTTCCTGGGGCGCAAGCTCTGGGACGAGACACGCGTGGCGCTGTTCCGTCAGTCCGTGGATGACCGGGGCGAGCCGGGCGAGGGCGGCTTCCAGCCCCACGGGCGCGTGACGTTCGGCCACGGCTGGGTGCGCGAGGGCGCCTACGAGCTGTTCGCCGAGTCGGTCGCGCTGCACGCGCCGCTGTTGCCCGTGGTGGGGCACGAGTCCCCGCTGGAGCACGCGGCCTCGGGCCGTCCGCCGGGGCTGGAGGAGCTGCGGCTGCACCAGGGCACCGTGTGGTCCTGGAACCGGGCCGTCTATGACCCGAAGGACGCGGGGCACCTGCGCATCGAGCTGCGCGCGCTGCCCGCGGGGCCCTCCGTGGTGGACATGGTGGCCAACGGCGCGTTCCTCCTGGGCCTGACGCTGGGGCTCGCCGAGCGCATCGACGCGCTGCTGCCCGCGCTGCCCTTCGCGCACGCCGCGGGCAACTTCATCCGCGCCTCGCGCAAGGGGCTGGACGCGGAGCTGCTGTGGCCGGGTGAGTCCGCGCCGAGTCCCCGCGTGGTGCCCGTGGTGGACCTGGTGCGCAGGCTCGTCCCCGTGGCGCACCGCGGGCTGGTGTCCGCGGGCGTGGAGGCACAGGAGGCGGACCGGATGATGGAGGTCATCTCCCGCCGGGTGGACACGCGCAGGACGGGGGCGCGCTGGCAGCGGCAGGTGCTCACGCGGCTGGAGGCGGGCATGCCCCGCAGGGACGCCCTGGCGGCGATGCTGGAGCGCTACCTGGACCTCACGGCCTCCGGCGCCCCCGTGCACGACTGGCCGGTGGAGTAGGCCCAGGCGGGCGGGCGGCCTCGGGAGGACCCCCGTCGTTGCGAGCCGGGCGCGGCTGGGGCGAATATCCGGGCGCCCGCCACGTCAGCGGCAGAGGTCCTGCTCTTCGCGCCCATGTCCCGACTCCTTCCTCCGCTGTTGCTGCTCGCTCTTTTGGGAAGTGCCTGCTCCACCCTGCGAGGTCGCGCCGACGAGCTGGCGCGCAACGGCCAGTTCGTCGAGGCCGCCAGCCTCTATGACGACCTCGTCGCCAAGGACCCGCATGACAAGTCCCTGGTCATCGAGCGCGATGGCCTGCGCGGCAAGGCGCTCAGCCAGCTGCTCGGCAACGCGCGGCGCTTCCGGTTGGACGGCATCGACGAGAAGGCCGAGGACGACCTGTTGCGCTTCCTCGACCGGCGCGTGCAGTGGAACGCGAAGCTCAGCGGCGGCCTGGAGAGCTCGCTCCTGGAGGAGATGGAGGGCACGCACCGGCACCTGCGCGCCGTCATCGTCGCGCCCGCGAGCCAGGGCCACGCGCTGACGGCGGAGGAGGCGCTCATCCGCAAGCGCCCGCTGCTCGCGCACAAGGAGATGGTCGGCATCCAGCGCGAGATGGAGTCCTCCGTGCTCCAGAGCGGCAAGGACACCTGCGGGCGCCTCAAGGCCGTGACGTCCGACACCGGCGCGCACTGGCGCGAGGTGGTGTCGCGCTACTGCCGCCACTGGCGCGAGCCCGCCCCCGAGCCCGCTCCGGCCCCCGAGCTCACCGGCGTGCCCACGTGGGAGGGCCAGGTGTCGGGCCTCGACTCCGCGCGCATGGCGCTCCTGCGCTCGCGGCTCGCGCGCGCCTACGAGCTGTCGCCCTGGTACTCGCCCGCCGCGAAGCCCCAGCCGGAGCTCTTGCTCGCCGGCCGCTTCGACACGCGCCGCGGCAGCGAGAACGTGGCCATGACGGCACCGTACACGGAGCGCGTCCCCTACACCGACCACGAGGAGCGCAAGGAGACCATCGAGGAGCCGTTCGAGGCGGACGAGACGTACACCGACAAGGACGGCAAGACGCAGACGCGCAAGGTGACCAAGGTGCGCACGTACACGCGCAACTTCACCGTGCCCGTCACGCGCTACAGGGATGTGGCGCGCACCTTCGAGTACCACGCCCTGCGCCTGTCGGTGGAGCACCAGCTCACGCTGTCCTCCTCGGGGGTGCTGGACGCGCGTCGGGCCCCGCTGGCGACGGTGCTCCAGGACCACCTGTCCGAGTCCTCGCTGGAGCACGACGTCCACTTCGAGCCCGGTGAGATTCGCCCGCGCCGCGCCAGCTTCACCTCGCCCGAGGGCTGGCTGGAGCAGCGCGTGGAGCTGATGGCCCGCCGCTTCGCCGAGTCCCTCTCCGTCCACTGGCGCGAGTCCTACTGCGACGTGCCCATGCGCACATTGGACGAGGCTTCCCGCTGTGCACGCGCCGGCACCACGCTTCCCACTCCTGCCCACCAGCTCCTCTCGGAAGTGCTGGGCGACGACGCGGCGCGCATCCCGGCGCTGTTCGTCAACCGCTGACGCGGTGCGAGAGGCGCGTTGGGTAATCGGCGGGTCAATTGAGACTGGGTGGATTGTTCCAGCAGTCTGACGTGAAATACCCGTGAGTGCGGGTCAGACTCCTTTGTCAGTATTCGTACTCGGCAGCGGAAATTTTCACACAGAGGACCGTATGCATCCGAATGAAGTCCGAAGCATCGCTCGTCGCGGGACACTCGTGATGTGGATGGCTTCTTCTCTGGCGCTGACCGCTTGCGGTGGCGCGGACATGGAGGCCGCATCCTCCGGCGGTGACGCCACCGTGGCGGAGCAGTCGCAGGGCGCCGTCGCGGACCGACGCATCATCGTCTACCTCACGCCGAGCCAGCAGCTGTACGGCGTGAAGGACGGCAAGTCGACGCTCATCGCCGAGCGCGCGAGCGCCCCGTCGGTGTCGCCGGACGGCAGCCAGGTGGTGTTCGCCAAGCTGCCCTCCTCGTGGAACGTGGGCGAGCCGGTGAAGAGCGCGGAGCTCCACCTCTACAAGGCGAGCAACGGCAAGACGGAGCGGCTGACGACGGGCCATGACGACCAGAGCCCGTCGTGGACGCCGGACGGCAAGAGCATCCTGTTCCAGTCGAAGCTGCGCTCGGGGCTCGCGTCCTTCTGGCGCGTGAAGGCCAACGGGAAGAACCTGATGCAGGTGACGAACCGGAGCACGTCGCTCGCCACGGACCCCGCCTACGTGCCGGCCCCGGTGAGCAACACCCCCGTGCAGTGGGGGCCCAACCAGCGCCGCATCATCGTCTACCTCGCGCCGCAGACGACGACCACCACCGAGGTGCGGGTGATGAAGCTCGACGCCCAGGACAACGTCGCGTCGGCCTACAGCCTGGGACAGGGCACCTCGCCCGCGTGGACCGAGGAGGGCAACGTGCGCTTCCAGCGCGAGGAGAACGGCCAGCTCGTCGACGTCGAGGTGAGCGTGCAGTAGTCGCAGGTGAGGTGCGGCGCGAGCTGGGCGCGCCGCGACACGCGAGGGGGACCTGCGGTCAGCCCTCGTCCTCGGCGCCCTTGCGCAGACCCAGCATCCTTCGCAGCTCGCGCGCGGACTGGCGGCTGACCTCCACCGCGTGGCCCCGCGACGTGCGCGCCAGGTAGCCCCCGGTCTCCAGGGGCTCCAGCCTGGCGACGTGGCGCAGGTTGAGCAGCGCCCGGCGGTGGACCCGTTGGAACAGGTCCTGGGGCAGCTTCTCCGCCAGCTCGTTGAGCGTGAAGTCGGTGAGGAACTCGCCCTGCGCGGTGAACACCGTCACCAGCTCGTCATCCAGCGCCGCGTGGGAGATGGTCTCCGGGTCCACCAGGACGATGCCCTGCCGCGTGGGGATGGGCAGCCGCGCCAGCGCCCGGGCCTGCTGCGGCGGCTTCTCCGTGGGGGCGCCGTCCCCGCGGGCGCGGGGCTCCGCGCCGATTCTCGCGCGCACGCGCTCCAGGGCCTTCTGCAGCCGCGCGGGCTCCACGGGCTTCAAGACGTAGTCCACGGCGCCGTGCTCGAAGGCGTCCACGGCGTGCTCGGCGTGCGCGGTGCAGAGCACCACGCGAGGGCCGTCTTCCGGCAGCAGCGCGAGCGCGTCCAGGCCGCTGAGGCCGGGCATGTGGATGTCCAGCAGCACCACGTCCACGCCGCCCGCGCGCACCGCGGCGAGCACCGCCTCCCCGTCGGCCGCCTCGCCGCACACCCGCACGTCGGGCAGCGCGCCCAACAGTCGCGACAGGCGCTTGCGGGCGAGCAGCTCGTCGTCGGCGATGAGGACACGCAGGGGAGGGCTCACGTGATGACTCCTGGCAGGGGGCCCGAGCGGGGCAGGGTGACGGTGACACGGGTGCGCTCCGCGTCACTGGTGAGCGACAGGCGCGCCTGTTCGCCATAGGCCAGCGCGAGCCTGCGCTCCACGGTGGGCAGGCCCGCGCTGCCCTCGCGCGGCCCCCGGGAGGCGCCGGGGTTCTCGATGGCCACCGCCACCTGGCCGTCGCGCACCTGCACCTCCAGCGACAGCCGGCCCCGGTGGCCCGCGGCGGGGCCGTGCTTCACCGCGTTCTCCGCGAGCGGCAGCAGCACCAGCGGCGGCACCGGCACGTCCTCGGCGCCGGGGCGGATGTCCACCGCGAGCTGGAACAGCTCCGGGTCCCTGAGCAGGTGGAGGTCGAAGAGGGTGCGCATCAGCGCCAGCTCCTCGGAGAGGGGCCAGGTCGCCTTGCGCACGCCGGCGAGCACCGAGCGCAGCATGGTGGACAGCCTGAGCACCGCCGCCTCCGCCACCGCGCCGTCCTCGCGGCACCACTCGGCGATGGCGTTGAGCGTGTTGAAGAGGAAGTGCGGGTCCAGGTGGCTGCGCAGCGCGAGCAACTGCGCCTGCTCCGCCTCCAGCGCGAAGCGGGCCGCGCGGGCGCGCTCCTTGGCCAGGGACTCCTCGAAGCCGATGTCCCGCCCCAGCCCCCAGCCGCCGACGAGGAACAGCGCGTTGCACACCATGAGGTTGGTGCGCTGGGTGAGGAACGTGGGCCCCATGTCCAGGAGCTTGGGCAGCACGATGCCCATCATCAGCACCACGCCGCTGCCCAGCGTGCCGTACATCAGCACGCGCACGCCGCCGTGGCTCAAATCCAGCCCGCCGGGGAACAGGACCCGGTAGGTGACGGGGGCCACGCCCACGAAGACCAGGCACATGAGCACGCCCAGGTGCGGGGCGAGCGGCTCGCGGCTGAAGCTCACCTGCGCGGCGACGAGTGGGGCGCAGACGAGGAGGATGGGCACCAGCCTGCGGGGCTCCGCGAGGGCCCGCAGGGTGGCGCGGACGATGGACCCTTCGGGCTTCTCCGACATGCGCCCGACAGAGCCTACACCGTCGGAGGCGTCACTGCTCGGGGGCCTTGTCCACGTCGAGCTCGAGCGCGTCGACGAGGATGCTTCCGGCGAGGACGACGGGGAACAGGACGATGGCGGCGGCGACGAGGAGGGTGGGGGGCATGGGGGTCTCCGGAGGCTGCGCAGCATGCATGCCCAGTCTGACGTGCCCCTCGTGCCCCACTGACCCGGTGGCGCCGGACGGTCGCCGCCCGGGGCCGAGCCGTCGCTTTCAGGCCCCCGCGTCCACCAGCGCGTCCGCGAGGAGGAGCCCGTTGCGGATGCAGTCGTTGAGGCCCACGCCCTTGTAGGCGTTCCCCGCCAGGTGCAGCCCGGGCAGGCGCGTGAGCGCCCGGTCCACGCCGTCCATCCGCTCCAGGTGACCCACGTTGTACTGGGGGATGCCCCGCTTCCAGCGGAAGACCTCGGTGAGCGTCGGCGTGGCGGTGACGCCCGCGAGCGCCCGCAGCTCCTCGCGCGCCAGCGCCACCAGCGCGGCCTCGTCCAGCGCCACCAGGTCCGGCCGCGTCGCGCCGCCCACCATGCACGTGTACAGCACCCGGCCCGCCTCCACGCGGAAGGGGAACACGGTGGACGCGTGGATGGCGCCGAGCAGGCGGCGCTTCTCCATCGGCGGCACCAGGAAGCCGAAGCCGTCCGGCGCGGGCGTCGTCCCCGCGTCGAAGCCCAGGTGCACCACGGCGATGGGCGCGTAGTCGATGCCGCCCACGCGAGAAGCCAGCTCCGCGTCCAGCGGCTCCAGGAGGCCCCGCGTCACGTATGCGGGCGCGGCCAGCACCACGTGGGACGCCTTCAGCTCCGAGCGCTGTCCCCGCTCGCTCACCGCGAGCCGCCAGCCGTCGTCTCCCCGCGTCAGGCCCTCCACCGTGGCACCGGTGTGCGCCGCGTCCCCGAGCGCCGTGCCCAGGGCGTCGATGAGCGTGCCGAGCCCGCCCTCGAAGGTGCTCAGCGCGCCGCTCAGCTTCGGCGCGGTGCTGCCCGCGGGCAGGGCCTTCTGCGCCTTCGCCTGGGCCTTCTGGGCGTGGATGGCGCCGAGCAGGAGGCTTCTGTGCTCGCGCTCCAGCTTCACGAGCTGCGGGAACGTGGCGCCCACGCTCAGCTTCTCCACGTCGCCCGCGAAGATGCCCGTCTGCACCGCGTCCAGCAGCACCCGCGTCGCCGTGGGCCCCAGATGCCGGCGCCCGAAGTCCGCCAGGGATTCGTCCACACCAGCCGCCGCGCGGCCGCTGAACAGCTCCCCCATCACCCGCAGCTTCGCGCCGAAGGGGAGGATGTCCGACTTCAGGAACGCCGGCGGCGATGCGGGCACCGAGCGCAGCCTCCCCCGCGTGTAGACATACCGCCGCTTCGCCGCCCCATCCGCCGCGCGAATCCTGTGTTCCAGATTGAGCGCGGATGCCAGCTCTCGCATGGCGGGCTCGCGGTCCAGGAAGCTGTTGGGGCCCGTCTCCAGGAGGAAGCCCTGCTGCGCGCGCGTGCCCACCGCGCCACCGAGCCGGGGGGTTGTCTCCAGGAGAACGGCATCCCTACCGCGGGAGCGCAATCGCCAGGCGACGACCAGACCTGAAATCCCACCTCCTACGACGGCGACAGTCATGGGTTGTCTCTCCTGAATCAAATTTTCCGGTGACCAGCGTGCACTCACTCGCGTCATTCGTCCGTGTTTTGCCAAGGACATCCATTCGGCGCGTTAATGAAGAGCATGCGCTACGTCATCACCGGAGCGAGCAGGGGCATTGGGTATGAGTTCGTCCAACAGCTCCTCGAGCGCGGCGACATCGTCGACGCCGGGGTGCGCACCGAGGAGGGGAGGCGGCGGCTGGAGCCGCTGAAACACGACTGTGCGGGGCGCTTGAGAGTCCATGCGCTGGACGTGGCCGACGAGGCGAGTGTCAGGGATTTCGCCGACGAGGTGCTGCTGGAGCCGGTGGATGTCCTCATCAACAACGCGGGCGTGCCAGGGTTGTGGTGCGCGCTGACGGACGTGGACTACGCGGACGTGGTGCGCACCTTCGCCGTCAACGCGCTGGGGCCGCTGCGTGTCACCAGCGCGCTGCTCCCGGGGCTCCTGCGGGGCCGCTCGCGCAAGGTGGCCTACGTCACCTCGCGCATGGGCTCGCTGTCGTCCAACAGCGACGGCGGCGCCTATGCCTATCGGATGTCCAAGGTCGCGTTGAACATGGGCGTGCGCAACCTGTCCAATGACTTGCGTGCCCAGGGCATCGTCCCCGTGCTCTTGCACCCCGGTTGGGTGAAGACGGACATGGGCGGGCCGGACGCGCCCTTGCCGCCACGCGACTCGGTGCGAGGGATGCTCAACGTCATCGATGAGCTGCGCGCGGAGCACAGTGGTCGCTTCTTCGACTACCAGGGCGCGGAGGTGCCCTGGTAGCACGAGGGGCCGCGTCGCTACGGGTAGAGCATCTGCGTGCGCCACGCGTCGCCGTCGCGCAGGTACACGTGCCGGTCATGCAGCCGGCTGGGCTGGGCGTGCCAGAACTCGATGCGGTCGGGCACCACGCGGAAGCCGGACCAGTGCGGCGGGCGCGGCACGTCCCCTCCCGCGTAGCGCTTCTCCACGTCCTCCACGCGCGACTCCAATTCATCGCGCGAGCCCAGCCGCTGGCTCTGGAGGCTGGCCCACGCGCCCACCTGGCTGCCGCGCGCGCGGCTCCTGAAGTACTGGTCCGCCTCCTCGGGGGACACCACCTCCACGCGGCCCTCCACGCGGACCTGCTCGTCCAGGGGCTGCCAGTAGAAGCACAGCGCGGCGAAGGGGTGGGTGAGCAGCTCCTGGCCCTTGCGGCTCTCGTGGTTGGTGAAGAACACGAAGCCGCGCGCATCGAAGTCCTTGAGCAGGACGACGCGCGCGCTGGGGCGGCCGTCGGCGCCGACGCTGGCCACCACCACCGCGTTGGGGTCCACGGGGATGGCCTTCTTGGCGCGCTCGAAGACGTCCGCGAAGCGCTGGATGGGGTCGGGAGGTATCAGCACGGGCGCACCATAAGGGACGCGGACAGTGGGCGCACGTTCACGGTTGACTCATCCGGCGCAACCGTCATGGTTGTCACATGAAGATTCTCTTCATCTCCTCGGAGGTGGCGCCCTTCTCGAAGACGGGGGGACTGGGGGACGTGGCCGGCGCGCTGCCCGCCGCGCTCGCCTCGCTGGGTCACGACGTCAAGGTCGTCACCCCGCGCTACCGTGACTTGCGCGACGCCGGACGACTCGCGCCCACCGGACAGTCGCTCCAGCTGCGCTTCCCCTTCGGCGAGGTGGGCGGGCCCATCCTCTCCGCCCGCGTGGCGGAGGGGCTGGAGGTCCTCTTCCTGGAGAACGAGCACTTCTTCGGCGGCCGCCACGGGCTGTACGGCGACGCGGCGGGTGAGTTCGGCGACAACGCGCGGCGCTTCGCCTACCTGTCCGTGGGCGCGCTCCAGGCGGCCCAGCGCGTGGGCTTCCAGCCGGACATCATCCACGCGAACGACTGGCAGACGGGGCTGGTCCCGGTGGCGCTGCGGCGCGGCTTCCAGTCCACGTCGCTGTCGCGCGCCAGGAGCGTGTTCACCATCCACAACCTGGCCTACCAGGGGCAGTTCCAGAAGGACGCGATGGCGGACCTGGGGCTGCCGTGGGATTTGTTCACCTCGGAGGGCGGCCTGGAGTTCTACGACACCGTCAACCTGCTCAAGGGGGGCCTGGTGTTCTCCGACGCGCTCACCACCGTGTCGCCCACGTACGCGCGCGAAATCCAGACGCCCGAGCAGGGCTACGGCCTGGACGGGCTCTTGCGCCGCCGCGCCCACCGGCTGCACGGCATCCTCAACGGCGTGGACGTGCAGGAGTGGAACCCCGTCACGGACCCCTACCTGCCGGCGCGCTTCGGCCCTCGGGAGATGGAGGGCAAGGCGGTGTGCAAGCGGGCGCTGCTGGCGCGCTTCGGCCTGCCGGAGGGGGACGCGCCCGTGTTCGCCATCGTCAGCCGGCTGGCGTGGCAGAAGGGCATGGACCTGCTCCTGGAGGTGCTGCCCACCGCGCTGCAGGCGGACCTCCGCTTCGTGGGCGTGGGCAGCGGCGAGGGCCCCCTGGAGGAGGGCCTGCGCGCCCTGCAGGCCCGCTTCCCGCGCCAGGTGTCCGTGCACCTGGGCTTCGACCCCGCCCTGTCACATCTGGTGGAGGCCGGCGCCGACTTCTTCCTGATGCCCAGCCGCTACGAGCCGTGTGGGCTGAACCAGATGTATTCGCTGCGTTACGGGACCGTCCCCATCGTCCGGGCCACCGGGGGGCTGGTGGACACCGTGGAGGGGGGGCTGGACGGCAACGGCATCCTCTTCGAGGCCTTCCACAAGTCGGCGCTCCTGGCCGCCTTCCGCCGGGCCCAGGCCCTCTACGCGGACCCGCCCCGGCTCGCGGATTTCCGGCGGCGGGGCATGGAGAAGGACTTTTCCTGGGATGTCTCCGCCCGGCGATACGAGGCCCTGTATTCAGCCTTGATGGCTGAATAGTGGGTGCCTGCGGAAAATCGCAGTAGGCTTGTGTCGTGGCGGATGCTCCGGACCTGGGTGGCTACGAGGTAGTCGGCCGACTGGCCGTTGGCGGCATGGCGGAGGTGTACCAGGCGCGAGCCCGGTCCACGACGCAGCGCTCGCCCGGCGAGCCTGACGAAGTTGTCATCAAGCGGTTGCACCCGTCGTTCCGCAACGACACGGCCTACGTGAAGGCCTTCGTCGACGAGGCGAAGCTGACGGTGCGCCTGCGACACGCGCACATCGTCCGGACGTTCCGCCTGTTCAAGGCGGGGCCGGACTACCTCATGGTGCAGGAGCTCGTCAGTGGCCGGACGCTCGGCTACATGCAGGAGCTCTTGCTCAAGGCCGGCGCGGCGATGCCGCCCGAGGCCGCGTGCTACATCGCGTGGTGCCTGCTCAAGGCGCTCGACTACATCCACCGGGCGAAGGTGGGGGAGAACGGCGCCACCATCGTCCACCGCGACCTCAACCCGGCCAACGTGCTGCTGGGCATCAACGGCGACGTGAAGCTGACGGACTTCGGCGTGGCGGAGGTGGAGGGGATGATGCGCGGCGACGCGGGCGCGCTGCGCGGCACGCTGCCGTACATGAGCCCCGAGCAGGTGCTGGGGCAGGCGGTGGACGCGCGCACCGACTTGTTCGCGGTGGGCATCATCCTGTGGGAGCTGTTCGCCAGCCGGCGGCTGTACTCGGGCGACAACGAGGCGGACCTGATGCACAAGGTGCGCGACGCGCGGGTGCCGCTGCTCTCCTCGGTGACGTCGGACCTGCCGGACTACGCGGGGCTGGTGGTGCGCAAGGCGCTCTTCGCGGACCGGGCGCGGCGCTTCCAGTCGGCGGCGGAGTTCATCAAGGCGCTGGAGGCGCTGGCCCGCCGGGCGGGCTGGCCCCTCACGGTGGAGGCGCTCCAGCCCCTGTTGGGCGGCTGATGCGCGCGCGGCTCCTCGTCCTCGGGGCATGGGCGGCGCTCGTCGGCCCGGGCTGCCTGGGCGCGGTGCCCCTCAAGCCGCGCGCCTATGACGAGGCGGTGCGCGTCGAGTCGCTGGACGTGGACTTCCAGGCGGACGGCTCGGGCCTGCTCGATGTCGGGCTCCAGGTGAGGAACCCCGCGTCGGACCCGGCGACGCTCACCGCGGTGGACTTCGAGCTGTGGGTGGACGGACGGCGCGTGGCCACCGGGCAGCAGCACGTGGACGCGGCGCTGGCGCCCCAGGGCGAGGTGCCCCTGCGCGTGCTCTTCCCGCTGGCCGCCGAGCGCGTGGTGCCGGTGACGGGGGCGGTGCCGGTGCGGCTGCGCGGCGGGGTGGTGCTGCGCTTCGGCGGCACGGAGCGGCGGGCGTCCTTCCGGGCCCAGGGCTCGCGCAAGCTCACGCACGTGCCCCCGCTGGAGGGCATGGCGGAGTGACGCTCAGGACTTGGCCGCGGAGGCCTCGGAGCGAGGCTCCTTGGGGCGCGTGTCCTTGCCCGGCGTGGCGCTCTTGAGCCGGGACATGCGCACGCGGTCGATGCGAGCGCCTTCCTTGTTGGCCACGACGAACTGCCAGCCGTTGTAGGTGAAGCGCTCGCCCACGTCCGGCAGGTGGCCGGCGAGCGACGACAGGTAGCCGCCCAGCGTGTCGAAGTCGCCCTCGGGCAGCGGGAAGCCGAACGCCTGGGTGAAGCTGTCCACCTCCATGGCGGCGTCCACCATGAAGCTGCCGTCCGCCATCTTCTCGACCTGCTTCTCCTCCACCTCGAACTCGTCGCCGATGTCGCCGACGATTTCACGCAGGATGTCCTCCAGCGTGACGACGCCCATGAAGCCGCCGTACTCGTCCACGACGATGGCCATGTGGATCTTCCGCTTCTGCATGTCGCGCAGGAGGTCGCCGATGGGCTTCATCCACGGCACGAAGTGCGCGGGGCGGATGATGTCCTGCAGGACGATGAGCTCCGGGTGCTGCAGGAGCGGGATGATGTCGCGCGCGTGCAGCACGCCGATGATGTGGTCCACGTCGTCCCGGTACACGGGGATGCGCGAGTGGTTCTCCTCGGCGAGCAGCCGCAGCAGGTCCTCGGAGGAGATGGTGCTGTCGACGGTGACGACCTCGGTGCGCGGCACCATGACGTCGCGGCAGCGCTTGTCGGACAGCTCGAAGATGGAGCGGATGAGCTGGGGCGCGCTCTTGTCGACCTCGTTCTTCGCGGCCTGCGCGGCGAGCAGCTTCTCCAGCTCCTCGAGCGGCGGCGGCGGCGGCTCGAAGCGCAGCGTGCGGCCGAAGGTGCGCGCCATCAGGTTGAGCACGCCGAGCACCACGCGCATGGGCGGATAGAGCACCGCCACCAGCAGCGACACCACGCCCGACAGCCGCAGCGCCCAGCGCTCCGGGTTCGCGTTGGCGAGGCCCCGCATGGTGACCTCCATGAGGCTGGCCAGCACGCCGACGAACAGCGCGCCCGCGGCCACGGTGGCGACGGGCAGCCACGCGGCCTCACCGTAGCGCGTCAAATCCAGCATGCGCGGCGGGACGAACGCGCCGATGGCGGCGGCGAGGAACCCGCTGAGCAGGGTGCCCAGGCGCAGCGCGGTGGCGGTGGCCTCGCGCTCGGTCTTGTGACGCAGCACGCGTCGGCTCGACGCGCCCTTGTGGGACTCGGCCAGCTCCTGTGCACGCAGGTCCGACGTTCCGTAGAGCGCGGATTCGGCCGCGGCGACCAGCGACCTGACGAAGCACAGCGCCAGGCAGGCGACCCAGAGGGCCCAGGTAGGCATAGAGCACCGTTCTTATCCCGTGCTAAGGGTCCGTTCCACCCCGCCGGAGCCCCGATGCCCGCTCGCATGTATTCCCTTGGAGCACTCCTGGCCCTCCTCGTCCCCACGCTGGCCCTGGCGTGGCCGGTGGACCTGGTCCGTCCCCTGGACGTCGACAAGGAGCAGTTCCAGAAGCTGGCGGCCGTCGAGTGGGTGGAGGTGGAGGACCCCTCCGTGGCCCACGTGGAGGTGCTCCAGGGCAGCAACGAACTGTTGCTCAGTGGGCGAAAGCCCGGGCGCACGCTGATGCTCCTGTACGCGGAGGGGCGCTTCGCCGTGTGGCGGCTCACCGTGGGCAACCCTCCGGACGAGGACGCCACGCCCCGGCTGGCGGCGGCGCGCAAGGCGTGTCCGGACCTGAAGGCCTCGCAGGGCGCGGAGCGGGCGCTGACGGCCACGGTGAAGGACGCGGCGTGCCGCGCGGCGCTGCTGGAGGTGCTGCGCACGGACGCCTTCGTCGCGCGGGATTTGGAGCTGACGTTCGACGTGCCGGCGCTCCAGGAGCAGCTCACGTCGTTCACCACCGCGCTGCAGCCGCTGGGGCTGGAGGCGCGCTACAGCGGCGCGGGGCTGGTGGTGTCGGGCTCGGCGAGCCGCGAGGACTGGCACAAGGCGCTGTGGGAGCTGTTCCGCCGCTCGGCGGGGCGGGTGCCGCTGGAGGACCGGGTGGAGGTGAAGGCCCCGGAGCCCTCGGCCGCCACGCCGGACGCGGGCCCCGACGTGAAGTCGGAGCCCCCGGTGGAGATTGAAATCCTCAAGCCGGCGCCGAAGAAGCCCGCGCGCAAGAAGGCGCAGTGAGGCTCAGGGCGTCTCGCGCAGGATGAGCAGGCCGCGCGAGGTGTCCACCGCGTAGATGAAGCCGTCCCCGGGCACGCGCATGCCGATGGCGCCGTCGTAGAAGCTCTCGCCGCGCATCGGGTCGTCCGGACGGAAGGTGTTGTAGTGGGCCACCTCGCGGGGGCTCTCCGGGGTGGACACGTCCAGCACGCGCACGCCCTCGTGGTACCAGGCGACGTAGAGCTTCGTGCCGGACAGCACCATGTTGTGGATGGAGACGTGCTGGCGCAGGCGGTACTCGCCGATGCGCTTGGGGTTCGCGGCGTCCGTCACGTCCAGCACGCGCAGGTGCGCGCCCCAGTCCTCGCCGCCCTCGAAGGCGATGAGGCGCTCGCCGTAGCGCGCGACGGCGCTGGCGTGGCTGTTGGAGTGCTCGTAGCGGTAGGCGCCGAGCTGACGGGGCGCGGCGTCGTCCTGCAGCGCCGCGATGACGTAGCCGGCGCGCCAGAAGTTGACGTAGAGCCGCCCCTCGAAGGCGAACATGTCGTGGGGGCCGTAGGACGTCGCCGCGGTGAAGCCCGTGGCCTGGAACGTGCCCGTCAGCTGGGGGTCGAGCGGCTGGGAGATGTCATAGACGAGGACTTCTCCGGTGGGCGCGGGGGACGCGGCGAACAGGCGGTTCCCCTCGACGAACACCGTGTGCACGTTGGTGCGCGCGGTGCCCATCGCGCGCACCTCCAGCGGCTCGCCCGGGGTGCTGATGTCGAAGACGATGACGCCGCGCGAGTCGCTGGCGATGTAGAGCGCGTCGTCCTTGGCCCACACGCCGTTCCAGTAGTTGTCGTTCGCGCGGCGGATGTTGCGGGTGAGCCGGGGATTGGCCGGGTCGCTCACGTCGTAGACGAAGAGGCCGCCGTACAGGGACACGACGTAGGCGTGGCCCTTGGTGACGTAGACGTCGGCGGCGAGTCCCGCCGACACGGCGGTCTCGGACATCAGCTCCAGGCCGGAGGACACCGGCTCGCCGTCGCGAGGCGTGACCTTCCATGCGTCGAAGGTGCCCTCGCTCTCGAGCCGGCCGTTGATGCAGTCCACGTAGCAGCCCTGCAGCCGGTTCGGGGCGGGGGACTGGCAGCCGATGAACGAGCGGCGTCGGGAGGTGGTGCCCGAGGTGAACGAGCCGGAGGCGAAGACGACGCCACCGGCATGCACCTGCCGCGTGTCGAGGGGCAGGCCGCCCGCGTACTGGTCGCCCGCGTCCGCCAGCCGCATCGACTGCGACGAGAAGGCGTAGGTGTTGCCGTAGCGGGGCGTGCGCGCGCGCACGTGAATCGTGTAGACGCCGTCGGGGTCCAGCGAGGCGAGCTGCCCGGGGGTGCAGCCGGTGATGTCGAAGCTGCCCAGGCTGCCGCAGGCGTTGGAGGCGGCGTCCACGCCGCAGGTGGCGAAGGGGCCCGTGTCCTCCCAGTCGCCCTCGTCGGCATCGCTGACGGGAGGTTGGGGCTCGGGGTCGGGCTTGTCCTTGCCGCAGGCCATCAAGGCCAGTGTCATCGCGGCCAGCATCGACAGGGCGCGCATGGGCTCATCCTGGTGAGTGGGTGTCGGGGGGGTCATATCGCGAAGGTGCTGGCCGTGCTTCGGGCGCGGTGCGTCGAGGTGCCGCCAGGCGCCGGGCTTGGGGTATGAACGCATCCAGGATTCGAGTCGCCTGGAGGAGAGCGGATGCGATTGTCGATGCGGTCGACTGCGTGGGTGTTGGGATGGGCGCTGCTCGCGCCGTGGAGCGCGGGGGCGCAGGACGATGATGGCTCGGTGAAGTTCATCGTCCCCTCCGACGTGGAGCGGGGCTGTCCGAAGCGCCCGGACGTGGTGCCCTTCACCCAGCGCTCGCAGGCGGGGCTGGAGGGCTCGGGCTGGTTGGTGCACCAGGCCATCATCCCCGAGTCGAAGGACCCCTACTTCAAGGGGCTGGAGCGGGAGCGCGCCGGCGTCAAGCGGGTGGACGAGCTGGACATCCGGAAGCTGGGCGCGCCGGACCCGACGATTCCACTGTGGATCTACGGCAAGACGGACGCGGTGCCCTGTCGCGCGGTGCCGAGCGCCTGGTGGGCCGTGCGCATGGGCGCCACGGACGCGGAACGCAAGACGTTCCTCATGGCGGAGGTGCAGGCGGAGTGCGACCTGCTGCCGCCGGGCAGGTTGTCCGGCACGCCGGTGGCGCTGCGGCAGAAGGACGAGCCCACGGGCTGCAAGCTGCGCCGACCGACGGAGCGCGAGACGGGCAAGGAGGCGGAGGGGCTGCCCTCGGACGTGATGGAGTACGTGCCCGCGCGCGACTGCGACATGCCGGAGTGCGGACGGCTGTGGGAGCGCATCGGCGCGAGCTGGGAGGACGGCACCACGGTGAGCGACTTCCTGGTGACGTGGATGGAGCGCGCCGGGAAGAAGAACCCGTGTGACTGGGCCACGGAGGACCTGTCCCTGGTGCTGCACAAGCCCATCGGCGCGCTGACGCCCGTGCAGCTTCGCAATGGCGGCTCGGTGTTCTTCGGCGGCCTGCACGACAGCGGCGGGCTGAAGTTCATCCTCACGCGGGACTTGATGTCGCTCTACGTGCACGAGGTGGCGAAGCCCAAGGCCGCGCCGAAGGCCGTGCGCTACAGCAGCCCCTCGGAGGAGGACCTGATGATGCAGCAGCGCACCCTGTCCCCGTGCAAGGTGAGGCGCTGAGGGAGTTCGTCGTCTCCGGTGACCGGGGACGCGCCCTGGCTTCGTATGCGGAGGGTGGGGCGCGGTCAGGCCCCCGCTCCCGCCCCGTCGGCCGAGCATCCCCATGCGAGCTTCCCGTCCCGTCATCACCGAGTCCAACGCGGAGAGCCTCAAACCGGTGGCAAGGCTCGGTCCCGCTGTGCCGGACTTGTTTGCCTGTGGCCAGCGGCTCGTCTTCGACCCGACGGGTGCCCGGCTCGGCGCGCTGGCGCGGAGGGGACAGCCCCTGCGGTGGTGGGATGTGGAGACGCTCTCGCCGGAGCCGATGGGCACCCACGAGGCCGCGTCCGGAATGCACTCCCTGGCGTTCCCTGACGCCGAGCACATCTTGACGGTGGTGTCCGCGAACCGGTCGCCCCAAGGACCGTGGCGGCCGAGGTTGGTGGCCTTCTGCGCGACGGACGGTGCACAGGTGCGTGAGCGGCACCTGACGCACGCGGTGACCCGGCTCGCCGTGTCCTCGGATGGCGCGCGGTTGCTGCTGATTCCGTTGGAAGGTGACTCGCCCGAGGTGTGGGACCTGAAGTCCTGGCGGCCGCTTCGTGAGCTCACGCCGATGGACCTGGGCGTGTCGGTGATGGCGTGCGCGCTCTCTGCGGAGGGCCGCTACGCCGCGGTGACCTTCCACGCCGATGACCGACGCCGCGAGAACCTGTGGCTCTGGGACATCGCCTCCGAGGCCCGCCCCGTGGCGCTCTCCATCGACGCGTCCACGGTGTGGAGTCTCGCCTTCCATCCGACGCAGCCGCTGCTCGCCGTGGGCGGAATCACGGAGGAGGTCGCCGTGGTGCACGTGGGCGAGCGTCGCCAGGTGAAGTCGCTCGCGGGCTTCCAGGGCTACGCGTGCAACCTGAGCTTCAGCCCCGACGGCGCGCTGCTCGCCGCCTCTCGCGATGGCCGAGGCTTCGGCGTGCATCGCTTCGACACGGGCGAGGCCCTGTTCAGCCATGGCGACGGCGAGGACCTGCACACGAGCGACGCGGTGTTCTCGCCCGACGGGCGCCTGGTGGCGTGGGGCAGGGCGGACGGCACCGTGGAGCTGTGGGGCGTGGAGGACTGACGCTCGCGCTCGTCAATCGGACGCGGGCTGGGTCCACTTCCCCTGCCGCGTCGGTTGGCGCAGGGCCTCGCGCAGCGCGGTGAGGAAGCGCTTCCGGGGCCAGGACTCCGCGCCGAAGCGCGACAGGTGCTCGGTCTCCACCTGGCAGTCCACGAACTGGAAGCCCCACGCCTTGAAGCGCTCCACCGCGGTGACGAAGGCGACCTTCGATGCGTCCGGCGCCAGCGCGAACATGCTCTCGCCGAAGAACGCCGCGCCCAGCGACACGCCGTACAGCCCGCCCTTCAGCTCGCCTCCCGCCCACGCCTCCACCGAGTGCGCATAGCCGCGCTCGTGCAGCGCGACGTACGCCTCCAGCATCTCGTTGGTGATCCACGTGCCGTTCTGCCCGGGGCGCGTCACGCGGCCGCACTCGGTGATGACGCGCGCGAAGGCCGTGTCGTAGCGCACCTCGTACTCGCCCCGCGCCAGCGTCTTCCTCAGGCTGCGGCCCACGTGGAGCTTGTCCGGCTCCAGTACGAAGCGCGGGTCCGGCGAGTGCCACAGGATGGGGTCCCCCTCGCTGAACCAGGGGAAGATGCCACGTGAGTACGCCGCCAGCAGCCGCTCGGGGCTCAGGTCCCCGCCCACGGCGAGCACGCCGCTCTTGTCCGCGCGGTCCGGAGGAGGGAACAGCTCCGGGTGCTCTTCACTCAACAGATAGATGGGCACGCATCGCCCATCCTAGCGGGACACGTTCAGCTTCACCTCGCCCGTCAGCGAGTACGGCACCCGCATCAGTGGACCCGTCAGCTCTCCTGTCACCCCATAGGGCAGGATTCCCCGTGAGATGAGGGACTTCACCTCCGGCCCCCACGAGTCCTTCGTCACCGCCACCTCCACCGGGTACACACCCGTGGCGGACGCATCCACGCTGTCCGCCTGGGCCAGCGTCCCGCTGTCCAGCGCCTTGCCCGCCACCGCCACCTGCCACGTCAGCCCATCCAGCTTCAGCGGGAAGGGGTTGGGGTTGCGGATACCCAGCCGGAGGTTGAGCTGCACCTCCTCGGCCGAGTAGCGCGCCCCATCCAGCTCCTCCACCACCACGGTGGGGAGGCGGGGCACGCGCACCGCGCGGCTCGCGGCGAAGGGGACCTGCTGCTCGGAGTCGCCGGAGCGCACCACCAATACGCCTCGGAGGGCGAGCAGCACCGTGCCGCCCTGGGCGCTCAGGCGCGCGAGGTCCTCGGGGCTCTGGACGTAGGCGGCCTTCTCCTCGAAGGAGACCTCCGTCGCGGTCCCGGGCTGGAGGGCTGTCTCCAGCCTGGCGGAGCCCTTCTTGAGGACCTTC
Organism: Myxococcus sp. MISCRS1; assembly: GCF_026626605.1. Lineage (NCBI taxonomy): Bacteria > Pseudomonadati > Myxococcota > Myxococcia > Myxococcales > Myxococcaceae > Myxococcus > Myxococcus sp. MISCRS1. The sequence goes on along the minus strand of NZ_JAPNKB010000001.1, from coordinate 3,529,613 downwards.
CCGTCGGAGACGAGCTCGTAGTCGGCCCGCTCCACCATGCCGGGGCCGGCGCTCTCGAGCTGGGCGCCGAAGCGCAGGGTGGCCTCGGTGAGGCCCTGGGATTCCACGGAGGTCTGCTGGCCTGTCAGCGAGGCCGAGGCCGACGGACGGGAGGGGGCCGAGGCGCACCCCAGACCCAAGCAGACGAGTGCCGCGAGCTGGACGACGAGCGAAGTCTTGCGCATGACGCTAGACATTGTGTGCACCCTGGAGGGCCTCCCCAAGGGCTTTTCCGCTAGACTGTCCACCACTCGTGGTCCGACGCCGCCCCAACTTCAACAAGACGGTCCGCGCCCTCATCCGGGACATCGCGACGAAGCTGCCGGAGTTCGCCCACGTGAAGGCGGGCCGCATCCTGGTGGTGGCGGGGGAGGCGCGCCGAGCCTCCCGCGGCACCGTCAAGCCCCTGTGCTTCCGGGGCGGCAAGTGCAAGGACCGCCGGGGCCGGCGCAAGCCCGTCATCCGCATCCGCGGCCGGCGGATGCTCTACTGCATCACCCTCCGGCCGCTGTTCTTCCGGGGGTCCACCGCCCGGGCCCGACTGGAGACGGTGATGCACGAGCTCTTCCACATGTCGCGCCGCTTCGACGGCACGCTGCATTCGGGGCGCAGGCACGCGGTGCTCGGCAAGGACTTCTCCCGGAAGCTGCGCCCCCTGGTGCGCCGCTACCTCAAGCAGTGCCCTCCGGAGCTGCTCTCCGCCCTGGCCCTCACCGGCGAGGTGCGCGTGCTCCAGTGGCTGGAGCGTCCCGGCCCCGCCTACGTCCCCGGCACCCACCGGCGCGTGCGCAAGGTCTACACCGAGGACCAGCTCTATTACGGCATCGCCCGCATGGTGACGCCCAAGCCTCGCATCCAGCGCGAGGCCGCCGCTCGGCCCAAGCTCCACTGACCCCGAGGGGCACGTCCAGCTCCCGCTTCAGGGCGAGGCCGCTGTTCGCCCCAAGCTCCACTGCACCCGAGTGGCGCGCCCAGCTCCCGCCTCACGGCGAGGCCGTCGCCTGAGCGAAGCCCCACTGAGCCGAGAGATAGCGCCTGGCTTCTGACTCAGCGGCGCGCTCGCTCTCCGCGCGAAGTTCCGCTGCGCCGAGGGGCTGCTGCGCCCATCTCCCGTCTCCGTGGTGCCTCGCCAGTGCGGTGACGCCCGGGCCGCGTCCTCATCGAGAGGCCGTCTGCGCCCATCTCCGCAGTGCCCCGCTCGCGAAGTGACTCCCCGCCTCCCCATTCGCGAGCCCTCCGCTCGCCCCGGCCCCACGGAGTGTCCGCCCCGGACAGTCCATGGGTGCGCCAATCCCCACTCACCGTCCTCCTGGAACCCGCACCTGTCCGCCCCGGGACAGAACCTGGGAGAGGAGGTTGACTTTGATAATGAGTATCAATATCGTCGGTCGCGTTTCAGACACCGGGGTGGAGATGCGCGACGGATGCCAGCGGGAAGGCGAGGCGGGCGAGCTGCGGTGTCTGTGCGGAAGTCTGCTGGCGAGGCTGGTGCCCGAGGGCGTGGAGCTCAAGTGCCGGCGGTGTCATCGGACGCGGGTGGTGCCGCTGGAGCGGCCGCCGGGTGATGGGAGCGCGAAGGGCGCGCACGGTTGAGCGGTGGGCGTTCCGGGGCACCCGTCCCGGGGTGTCACAGGTTTGGACTTTGAGGCCCGAGGCCGTTGAGCCCAGTGCCCCGTCGGAACTCCAGGACGCCTTGGAGTCTCGACCGGTCGCGGGCCGGAGGACGTTGTATGCGCGGCAGTTGGTGTCTCTTCGTGTTGGCCTGTGCCGCGCCGTCGATGGCGTGGGGCTCGATGGCGTCGGAGCCCGGGGCTGTCACGGCCCAGGCACCCGGGGACGCCGCGCCCCAGTTCTCTGTCCCTTCTGAAGTTCAGTCCGCCGGGGAGCAGGTCCCGGCGCAGTCGGAGTCTTCCGCGTCGGGCGTCACCGAGGATGCGGCGGAGCAGTCGAAGCAGGCCGAGGTCGTCGCGGGTCCAGGGGCCTCGACGACCTCGGCATCTTCGACGCCCGTGCCCGCGCCGACGGACGCGTCGTTCGACGAGGTGCCCACGGCGCGCACGGTGGTGACGGCGTCGCGCAGGCAGGAGCGGCTGAGCGAGACACCGGTGGCCACCGAGGTCATCACCCGCGCGGAGATCGTCGCCAGCGGCGCGCGCGACGCGTCGGAGTTGCTCGCAGCGCACCCGGGCCTGGTGGTGAACCAGACGTTCGCGGGCGCGTCGCTCCAGGTGCAGGGCCTGGGACCCGAGTACGTGCTGGTGCTGGTGGACGGCGAGCGCGTCGCGGGTCGCGTGGCCGGCAGCGTGGACCTGTCGCGCCTGTCCCTCGAGGACGTGGAGCAGGTCGAAATCGTGAAAGGCCCCTCGTCCGTCCTCTACGGCAGCGACGCGGTGGGCGGCGTGGTGAACTTCATCACGCGGCGCGCGCGCAAGCCGCTCGGCGGAGAGCTGCGGCTGGCATACGGCCAGCTGGACCGGCTGGACCTGGACGCCACGGGTGAGGCGCGAGGCGAGAGCTGGGGGCTGCGGCTGAGCGGCGGCCTGCAGCGCCGCGCGTCCTACGATTTGGACACGACCGACGTCGGCACCAGCGGCAGCAGCCTGGACGGCTTCGACGTCTCGGCGAGCGGCGACCTGAAGAACCAGGGGGCGATGTCGCTGGAGGCGTCCGCGGGCGTCTCGCGGCGCACCCAGCGCGGCATCGACCTGGGCGCCACCGGCGCGGTGTTCGACCGGGCCAGTCGAGACACGTCCATCAACTCGCGCGTGGCGCCGTCGTGGAAGCTGAGCGACGACGCGTCGCTGCGCGTGGAGGGCTCGTACTCGCGCTTCCAGCGGACGTACCTGCGCGACCAGCGCCGCTCCTCCGCGCTGGACACGGTGGAACAGACGCGCGACCAGCAGGCCCGCCTGGGCACGCAGCTGGACGCGCGCCTGGGTGAGCGGCACGCGCTCGTCGTCGGCGCGGAGGCGCTGGGCGAGTGGCTGACGGCGGACCGGCTGGAGACGGGCACGGGCGAGCGGGGCCGAGGCTCTCTGTACGCACAGGACAGCTGGACGCTCCTGACGGAGCCCAGGCTGGTGGTGGTCCCCGGCGCGCGCGTGGACGTGGACACGCAGTTCGGCTCGGCGGTGACGCCCCGGCTCGCGGCGAAGGTGGACCCGCTGTCGTGGCTCACCGTGCGCGCCAGCTACGGCTGGGGCTACCGGGCGCCGGGCTTCCAGGAGCTGCTCATCGACTTCGAGAACCCCTCGGTGGGCTACGTCGTGCGCGGCAACCCGGACCTGAAGCCGGAGCGCTCGCGCAGCTTCAGCGTCGCCACCGAGGTGCGCCCCACGGAGCGCTCGCTCTTGTGGGTGAGCGCGTTCCAGCACTCGCTGCGCGACATGATTGGGACGTCGGTGGAGCAGGGCGGCGAGCAGCAGCAGTTCTCCTACGTCAACGTGGCGCGCGCGCGGGTGCGCGGCGGCGAGCTGGGCCTCCGTCAGCAGTTCCCGTGGCGACTGTCGGGGGAGCTGGCGTACTCGCTCACCGACGGCCGCGACCAGTCGCAGGAGCGCGCGCTGGAGGGCCAGGCGCGTCACCGGCTGACGGCGCAGATCACCTGGCGCCACCGCGAGTGGGGCCTGGAGACGTGGGTGCGCGGCGCGCTCGTCGGTAAGCGCCCCTTCTATCCGGACATGGATGGGGACGGCGTCGCCAACCCGTACGACTCGGACGCGTACCTCTCCCTGGACGCGCGCATCGCGTGGCGTCCGCGCGAGGCGCTCCAGTTCTTCGTCATCGGCTCCAACCTGGCCGATGCGGGCAACCCGACGGACCTGCCCATTCCTCCGCGTTCCTTCCAGGCCGGCGTCGCTGTCCGGCTGTGAGCTTCCACCCCCACTTCCCAGGAGCCCGTATGTCCCGTCCCACCTTCCTCTCCGCGTCCCGCGTCGCCGCGCTGTGCCTGTCCGGTCTGCTCGCCGCCTGCGGTGACGACCTGGAGCCCACGCCGGGCGAGGACCTGGACCCGACGGACGGCACGCACATCAGCCACGTGAGCAACGCGGACGGCTCCATCACCACCACGGTGAACGCCACGGACTCGTCGGTCTGGATTGGCCTGGACCTGGACGAGGGCGCGCAGGTGCCGCCGGAGACGGACGCGCTCTGGGACTTGTCCTTCAATCGCTACCACATCCGCTCGCGCGGCGGCGTCAACGGCACGGGTGGCGTGGAGGTGGCGGTGGTGTCCGGTCAGGACTTCGCGGGGCTGACCCATGCGCCCGCGAGCGGCTACGCGGTGGACCAGGACGACGGGGACGACGAGGGCTCGGACCCCGACACCGTCTTCGAGGCGAACGGCGCCTGGTACTCGTATGACGTGTCCACGCACAAGCTGACGCCGCGCGCGCAGGTGTACGTGGTGCGCACCGACTCCGGCGCGTACGTCAAGGTGAAGATGGAGTCCTACTACGACGACGCCGGCACGCCCGCGATGCTGAAGCTGCGCTGGTCGAAGCTGACGGCGCCCACGGGTGGCGCGGCCGTCGATGACGTGCCGTCCGAAGAACTCTCCGCCGAAGCCTCGCGTTGATGTCGCCGTCCTGTTCCCCCCTTTCCAGGTGTCCGCCATGATTTCCAACCCTGCCTCCACGGCCTCCTCCTCCGAGCCCACCGCCCTCCTCCAGCGTTGGAACGCGCTGCGCGAGGCCGAGCCGCGCATGCGCATCCGCGACGCGGCCCAGCAGCTGGGCGTGAGCGAGGCCCAGCTGCTCGCCACCGGCGTGGGCGGCGACGTCGTCCGGTTGGACCTGCGCCTCGATGCCCTGCTGCCCCGGCTGGACACGCTGGGCAAGGTGATGACGCTCACGCGCAACGAGAGCGCGGTGCACGAGAAGCGCGGCCTGTATCGCAACATCGAGGTGAACGGCGCGGTCGCGCTGGTGCTCGACGAGAACATCGACCTGCGCCTGTTCCTGACGCGCTGGCGCTTCGGCTACGCGGTGCGCGAGACGCGGCCCGAGGGCATCCGCCGCAGCCTGCACTTCTTCGACGCCACCGGCATGGCCCTGCACAAAATCTATCTGGAGGACGAGCAGGGCGTCTCCGCGTTCGAGCGCATCGTCGAGGACTTCACCCACGCGGAGCAGACGAAGGTCGTCCCCGTGGAGGCGGCCACCGCTCCCGAGGCGCCGCGTCCGGACGCGGACATCGACGTGGCGGGCCTGGTGGAGGGCTGGCGCGGGCTGCAGGACACGCATGACTTCTTCCCGCTGCTGCGCCGCTTCAAGGTCGCGCGCACCCAGGCGCTGCGGCTGGTGGGCAAGGAGTTCGTCACGCCCGTGGCGCCCGCGTCGCTGACGTGGGTGCTGGAGAAGGTGGCGGCCTCGGGGCTGGCCATCATGGTGTTCGTGGGCAACCCCGGCGCCATCCAGATCCACACCGGCCCGGTGCACACGGTGAAGGCCATGGGCCCGTGGATGAACGTGCTGGACCCCAGCTTCAACCTGCACCTGCGCACCGACCACATCCACTCGGCCTGGATCGTCCGCAAGCCCACGCGGGACGGCGTCGTCACGTCGCTGGAGCTGTTCGACAAGGACGGCGAGAACATCGCGCTCATCTTCGGCAAGCGGAAGCCGGGCGTGCCCGAGTCCACCGACTGGCGGGCCCTGGTGGAAGAGCTCGTCGCCGTGCTGCCCGCGCCCGGGGTGGTGTCATGAAGCGCTGGAGCCTGGGGCTCGCCGCGCTGCTCCTGTCGCAGGGGGCGCTGGCCGCCGCGCCCGCCGCTGCCGCCGCGAAGAGCGCGCCCAAGGGGGCTCCCGCGAAGAGCGCGCCGGTGAAGCTGGTGACGGTGGGGCCCGCCGTCACCGAGACGGTGTTCGCGCTGGGGATGGGCGAGGCCGTGTTGGGCGTGGACGACACCAGCCTCGCGCTGCCGGTGGCGCGGGGCCGCCCCAAGGTGGGCTACCAGCGCGCGCTCGCGTCGGAGCCCCTGATTGCCCTGGGCACCACGGCGCTGCTCGCGTCCGAGGAGGCGGGGCCTCCGGGCGTGCTCGAGCAGCTGCGCTCGGCGGGCCTGGACGTCGTCATCCTGTCCAACAAGCCGACGCTGGACGAGGCGCGCAACCGCGTCCGCGTGCTCGCCAGGAAGCTGGGGCGCGAGTCCCAGGGCGAGGCGCTGGTGGCGGACCTGGAGAAGCAGCTCCAGGACGCGGCGGCGCGGGCCGCGAAGGGCAAGCAGAACAAGCCCGTGCGCATCCTCGCGCTGTACGCGCGGGGCGCCAACGCGCTGATGGTCGCGGGCAAGGAGACGCCCACCGACGAGCTCATCCGTCTGGCGGGGGGCGTCAACGCGGTGACGGAGTACTCGGGGCACCGGCCGCTCACGGCGGAGGGTGTCATCCTCGCCGCGCCCGACATCATCCTGGTTCCGGATGGCACATTGACGGCCATTGGCGGGGAGGCAGGGCTGCGCAACGTGCCGGGGCTGTCCCAGGCGAAGGGCTGGAAGGCGACCACCGTCGAGGACGTGCACTTCATGAGTCTGGGGCCGCATCTGGGCAAGGCCGTGCAGCGCATCCAGGACGGCATGGGGTTGCCGGCGCGGGACGCGAAATGAGCGCCTCGGACGTGGCACCGGCTCCCGCGAGCTATCCCGCGCGCGAGTCGGTGAATCCGGCCCGTCTCCGTCCACGTCCGTGGTGGGTGTTGGGCGCGGCGCTCGGGGTGGCCGCGCTGACGTCGCTCTCGGTGGGCTCGGTGCGGGTGCCGCTGTTGGGGCTGGCGGGCAGCGTGCTGGGAGCGCTCGGGGTGGAGACGGGGCATCGGCTGGAGGCCGTGCAGGAGGCGGTGTTGCTGTCCATCCGCCTGCCGCGCGTGGTGCTCGGGGTGATGGTGGGCGCGGTGCTGGCCACGTGCGGCGCCGCGCTCCAGGCCCTGTTCCGCAACCCGCTCGTGGAGCCGGGGTTGTTGGGCACCTCGGGCGGCGCGGCGCTGGGCGCGGTGCTGGCCATCATCCTGGACCTGTCCATCGATTCGAGGCTGGGCGCGTTCCGGCTGCTGGCGGTGCCGGGCATGGCCTTCATGGGCGCGCTGGGCGCGACGTTGCTCGCGCAGCGGCTGGGCACGGGGGGAGGACGCTCGGAGACGACGCGGGTGCTGCTCGCGGGCGTGGCGGTGACGGCGGGCGCGGGGGCGGGCATCGGCCTGCTCACGCACATCGCGACCGACGCGCAGCTGCGCACCATCACCTTCTGGACGTGGGGCAGCCTGAGCGGGTCCTCGTGGAGCGTGGTGGGCGCGGCCGCGGCGCCGCTCTTGGTGGCGCTGGCGCTGCTGTTGCGAGAGGCGCGCTCGCTCAACCTGCTGCTGCTGGGGGAGCGCGAGGCGTGGCACCTGGGCGTGGACGTGGAGCGGCTCAAGCGCAGGCTCATCCTGGCGGGAGCGCTCGGCGTCGGGGCGGCGGTGTCGGCGTCGGGCGTCATCGGCTTCGTGGGCCTGATGGTCCCCGCGCTGCTGCGGCTCGGGATGGGGCCGGACCACCGTCGGTTGATGGGGGCCTCGGCGCTGCTGGGCGCGGCGCTGCTCGTCGTGGCGGACACGCTGACGCGCACCCTGGCGGCTCCGGTGGAGCTGCCCGTGGGCGCGCTGACGTCGGCGCTGGGGGTGCCCGTCTTCATCGTGTTGCTGGCGCGCAGCAAGGGGACCCTATGAGCCTGGAGGCACGAGGCGTCGAGGTGTGGCGGGGCCGCGGGCGCACGCTGGGGCCGCTGTCCCTGGAGCTGGTGCCCGGGGAGGTGCTCGCCGTGGTGGGGCCCAACGGCGCGGGCAAGTCCACGCTGTTGTCCGCGTTCTCGGGCGAGTTGCCCTGCACCGTGGGCGAGGTGCTGCTGGATGGGCGCCCGCTCTTGAAGTGGCCGTCTCGCGAGCGCGCGCTGCGGCTGGGCGTGCTCCCGCAGGAGTCATCCCTGGGGTTCGGCTTCACCGTGCTGGAGGTGGCGCTGCTGGGACGCAGTCCGCATCCGATGCGCGGTGACAGTGGCGCGGACCTGGACGTGGCGCAGGCGGCGCTGGACGTGATGGACATCCGTCACCTGTCCTCGCGTCCGTATACGTCGCTGTCGGGCGGCGAGCGGCAGCGCGTGCAGCTGGCGCGCGTGTTGGCGCAACTCTGGGATGCGCCCGCGCATGGGGGCCGTTACCTGTTGCTCGACGAGCCCACGTCGAGTCTGGATTTGTCGCATCAGCACCTGGTGCTGGAAGAGGCGACGCACTTCGCGCGCAACGGTGGCGCGGTGCTCGCGGTGCTCCATGACTTGAACCTGGCGTCGCGGTACGCGCATCGCATCGCCGTCATCGCGGGAGGTCGGCTGGTGGAGCTGGGCCCTCCCGCGCAGGTGCTCCGCGCGGACCTCATCGCGAGCACCTTTGGTCTGCAGGTCCAGGTCGTCGAATGGCCGGAGGTGCCCGGTCCCTTCGTCATCCCCTCGGGCCGCGTCTCACCTCCCGCGTGAGCGGGAGTCTGGCAGTCGTTGTCTGAAGCTGCTTCTCGCGGGGGTGTGCGGCGAACCCGGCCTCCCTCCAGGCTGTACCGCCGGGCGCCCGCCCCCGCGAGGAGTGTTCTTGTCTGACCCCAGGCTGACCGCCCGTCCTCGGGCGTGGAGCAGCCGGGCAGGCGGTGTTCCAGCTGCTGTTGTCTTCTGATGGACAGAGTGCGCGCTCGGATGCGAGCGAGCAGGGGACCCCCGCGCTTCCTGCTCCTGCAGTCCTCGGAGGAGCGCGTGTTGTCCTGCCGCGCACCCGTCACCAGTGTGGCGGGCGTGGAGGATGTCCCCCTGGTGGGTTTCGAGTCCGCGGTGCGAGCGTGGGCGCTGGTGGTGTGGAGCGTGGGGTTGCTGGCGTGCGGCGCGGGCGCGCCCTGTGATTCCGCGTGCGAGCCCTCCGATGAGGCGTGCCGACAGAGCGCGTGCGGCGCCCTGCCCGAGGAGAGCCCTCGGATGCGCATCGCCTGTGACGCGCTTCCCCCCGAGGGGCGATGTCTGGGCCCTCGCGTGGTGGAGCGCTGTGTCGATGGACAGCTCCAGCAGCGGGACTGCGCGATGGGCGAGGCCTGTGTGGAAGCAGGCGGCGCACACTGCGAGGCCGCGGCGGCCTGTGTGGAGGGCATGTCCCGTTGCTCCGACGCGGGCGCGCTGGAGCGCTGCGCGGATGGGCGCTGGGCATCCGCCGCGTGTGACGCGGGCTGTGTGGCGGAAGGGAACCGCGGCTTCTGCGGCGCTCCCGGGCGGACGCTGAGCGGCGTGGCCCGCTATGCGCGGCGACTGCCGGACGCGTCGTTCCGCGACTGGGCGCCGGAGGCGGAGTGGGTGTCCGCGCGGGGCTTCCTTGTCGCATCGTTCCAGGGCGGGGCGCTCGTGGACCTGGCCGTGACGGATGGCTCGGGGCGATTCACGGTGCGCGTGGCGCGGGAGGTGGGCGCGGAGGACGCCGTGGTGGTGTACGCGGCGGGGCAGGGGCAGACGGGGTTGGTGGAGTACGCGGTGGCGGACCCGGGACTGTCGGGTGCGCAGGGCGTGCCCGCGACGCCTGGTTCCTCGGCGCGCATCTGGAGCTGGTCGAGGCCGACGCGTGCGCTGCTCGATTCACCCGTGGTCGCCATCGAGGAGTCCGAGGGCTCCGGGGCCGCGGCGGTGTTCGAGGCGGTGAGCGCGGCGTGGCACGGGACGCGGGAGCGATATGGCGACACGGGGCTGCCGCTGGTGGCCTGGCTGGGCTTCGGCACGACGTGGTCCTGTGGGGCGTGCTTCGCGCCGTGGCAGGTGACGGCGGTGGGGCGCCGCTGGTCCGCGCAGCTCTGGCTGCCCGGGGACTCGGATGCGGCGTGGTGGTCCGAGGCGATGGTGCTCCACGAGCTGGGACACTGGGCCATGGCGAGCCATGGGACGAGCCCGGCCGAGGGCGGGCCTCATTTCCTGGGCGTGCCGACGTTTCCGGGGCAGGCGTGGAGCGAGGGGTGGGCCACATGGTTCAGCTCGGACACACGTGGCAGTCCCCGCTACTACGACCGCCAGGGCGGGACGATGTTCTGGCTGGACCTGGAGACACGCTCACCGGAGATGATTGCGTGGAGCCGGCCTCGTCCCGAGGACGGGCTGCTCCAGCCCATCGAGGAGAACGAGGTGGCCGCCATCCTCTATCGGCTGGGCACGAGCACGCCGTCGCGGCAGCTGTTGTACGAGTCGCTCGCGGCTCCGGCGATGAACCTGGCTCCGTGGGCGCGGGGCTATCGCAAGCACACGTGGCGCATGGAGGAGGGGACGCCCGTGGATGTGGCGGAGACGCTGGAGGCCGCGCCGTGTCTGGCGGACTTCCTGGATGCGCTCATGTGCGGAGGCTTTCCCCGCGAGCTGATGGACGCCGCCACCGAGCCCGCCGTGGCGTATCCGTATCCGAGCCACGCGCCCCTGTGCAGGTGAGCGGAGCATGTCCATGTTCGCGCCAGGGGCCGTAGGGAGTTCGTCGTGTCGATGATGGGAAGTGGACGCGGGTCGCCCATGAGGTGGCTCGCGAGTCCTCGACGGCGCATCGCGGGTGCGGTGCTGGCGCTGGCGTTGGTGGGAGCGCTCTCGGCGGGAGTGGCCTCGGGAGTGGAGCGAGCCCGAGGGCGTCCGCGTAGGAGTCCGGAGCCTTCGCCGCCGCTCTCACAGCAGGAGGGCGCAGCCGTGGGCCGTGGAGTGTCTTCACGTGCCACGCCTCGGATGGCGCGCGAAGTGGAGGCACCTGCTCGGGCCTCGTCTCGCGGGAGCGTGTCGACGGCGACCGCCGTGGTGCGCGAGTCGGGTGCGCGTCATCAGGTGCGAGAGGCGCTCTTTCGGACACCTTCTTCGCGCGGTCGCGAGGAAGAACCCCGGACCTCGTCGGACGAACATGTCCACTCGGGAAGTGCCACGGGCGCGGCGAGGGGGCTGACGTCGCGAATGCCCGCGCCGATGCGGGTCGATTGGCGCGAGGTGGTGTCCGAGGGCGGTGCTCTGTCACTCGTGGCCGAGGTGGAGCGACGCGCGGGTTTCGACGCGGACATCGAGGTGAGCATCGTGCTCCCCGAGGGTGCGCGTGTCGTCGAGGGCTCCACGGAGTTCGTGTTGCCGAGGAGCGCGGGGGCCCATGCTCGGGTGACGCCCTGTGTGGTGGCGGTTGCTCCCGGCGTGGTTCCGGAGACGGACCTGGTGTTGTCCGCGCAGGCGCGAGGCGGGTCCTTCGGGGCGCACGCGGAGGCGCGGTACACCTTCGGACGCGAGCGCCAGCTCGAACGTCAGCCCGTGCCCACGGGGCCGGTGTTGCCTGCACGGTTCTTCTCTGGGAGCGGGCCCGGTGAATCGGACCCGTGAGCAGGTGAGGACCTGCGCGAGGCGGATGGCGCGTCAACCTTCGCCCACCAGGCCCGGATTCCTCTCGGGAGCGTGATGCCAGGCAGACCGGATGGCGCCTCGTGAGCAGATGAGGACCCGGGAGGCGTGGCTGGAGTAGATACGGGGCCTCGTCGTTCCGAGGTGCCTCGTTGCAGACCGCTGCCCTGGTGTTGGTGTTGCTGTCCGCGTTCCTCCACGCGTCGTGGAACGCGATGCTCAAGCGGCATCCGAATCCGGAGGCCGGGGTGGTGGGCGTCATCACCGTGGCCACGGTGGGCGGAGGACTGTGGGCGCTCGGGATGCGGGGCGAGGCGTTCCCGACGACGCGAGGATTGATGTGGGCGCTGTGCGCGGGCGCATGTGAGAGCGTCTACCTGGTGGCGCTCGCGCGAGCCCTGCACCGGGCACCGCTGGGGCTCGCGTACACGGTGTCGCGCGGTGGCGCGATGTTGCTGGTGTGGCCGGTGTCGGTGCTGCTGCTGGCGGAGCGCGTGTCGGTGTGGTCACTGACGGGCGCGTGGGTGCTGGGCGCGGGGCTGGTGGTGATGCACGTGTCGCGTCCGCAGGGCCGCGCGGCCTCGGGCGTCGCGTGGGCGGCGCTGTCGGCGGTGGCGATTGCGGGCTATCACCTGAGCTACAAGCTGGCGCTGGCGGAGCGTGCGCTGCCGCCCGCCCTGTTCACCACGGGCCTGCTCATCGCGCTCCCAGTGTTGATGGTGGAGCGCGGGCGACAGCTTGGCTTCGTGGTGCTCCTGCGACAGGCCTGGTGTCAGCCCTGGCTGGTGCTCGTGGGTGGCACCATCAGCATGCTGTCATTCTCGCTCTTGCTGACGGCGTTGAGTGACAGCGGGGCAGGGGTGGTGCTCACGCTGCGCAACACCTCCATCGCCTTCGCGCTGCTGCTCGCCGCGCTCCAAGGGGAGCGGCTCGGACACCGTCAGCTCTCGGGCGCAGTGCTCGTGTCTGTGGGCGCGGTGCTGCTCGGTATCCCGGCGTAACAACCGCCCAGGCGGAGTGAGCTCAGGAGGAGGCGCTGCTGTGCCCGCTGGCGTGAAGCCGCTTGCCGGGGGACGCGCCAGCACGGACACGGTGCTCGCGTCAGTCGGTGCTCGGCATCCCGGCGCGAATCACCGCCACTCGGACCCGGGCCAGGGCCGTGGCCCCGGGTTGAAGAGGGCGGGCATCCACCCGCCGGCTGACTACTCCGCCTTCGCGGATGCGGCACCACCCAGTCGCTTCAGGGCGATTTGCGCATCCTCGTGATTCGGCTGGAGCTTCAGCGCCGTCTGATACTCCTGCTTCGCCTCATCCACGCGCTGGGTCGCCTCAAGCAACTGCCCCAGGGCGTTGTGCGGCTCGGCGAACGTCGGGTCCACCTGCGCGGAGCCCCTGAAGGACTTCTCCGCGTCCTTCGTGTTGCCCTGCTGGTACAGCGCATGGCCCAGGTACAACAACGTCAGCGCGTTGCGAGGCTCCACCGCCAGCGCATCACTCAGCACCTTGCGCGCCTTTGCCCCATCACCACCACGCAGGTACAGGAAGCCCAGCTCCGCGCGCGCTTCAATCTGCGCCGGGTCCTTGGCCACCACCGCCTCCAGCTCCGTCACCGCCTGCTCCGGCCGCCCGCGCCGCGAGTGGACGATGCCCAGCCGCGCCAGCGCCGCCGTGTCGGCCTCCTCGCCCTCCTTCGGGCGCAGGTACGTCTCCGCGCCGGGGTAGTCCCCCATCGCCATCAGCAGGTCCGCCAGGCCCAGCTTCGCCGCGCGGTGGTTCGGGTCCTCCTTCAGCACGCCCAGGAACAGGGGCTGCGCCTTCGCCGCCACGCGCTTCTTCGCGTACGTGTCCGCCAGCGCCAGCCGGTTCTCCACCGTCGGCGACAGGGCGACGCACTCCTCGTACTCCGCGATGGCGCCATCCAGGTCACCCTTGGCCTTGAGCGCCTCGCCGTAACCCGCGCGCGCCGCCGCGTCCTTGGGGAACGCCTCCACCGCCGTCTTCAGCGTGGCCACCGCCTCGTCCGCCTTGCCCAGCGAGAGGTACGCCCGGGCCAGGCCCTGGTACGCCTCCGTCGTCTTCTTGCCGTCGTCGGAGCTCTTCTCGATGGCCTTCTTGAACGCCTCCACCGCCTGCTTCTTCTTGCCCTGCTCCAGGTACAGGTGGCCCAGCTGCGTGTACGGGCCACTGGCCCGACGCGGCTCGAGCACCAGCGCCTTCTCGAAAGCCTTGGTGGCGCGCACGTTGTCGCCCAGCTGGTAGTACGCGAGCCCCAGGTTGAAGTGCGCCTCCGCGTACTTCGGGTCCGCCGCGATGGCCTTGATGAACGCGTCGGTGGCCTTGCGCGGGTCGCCCTTCTCGTTGAGCGCCACGCCCAGGTTGTTCTGCGCGCGCGCGTGCTTCGGGTCCGCCGCGATGGCGCGCTGGTACTCGCCGATGGCGCCGTCGAAGTCGTTCTCGCGCAGCAGGATGACGCCCAGGTTGTAGTGCGCCTCCGCGTCGCCCAGCTTCTCGCGCGTGGCCTCGCGCAAGGTCGCCTTCGCCTCGCCGTTGAGGCCCTTCTCCGCCAGCGCCTTGCCCAGGTTGATGCGCGCGACGTTGAGCTGGGCGTTGAGCTTCAGCGCCTCGCGGTACGCCTCGATGGCGTCGTCCGTGCGGTTGGCGCGCTGCAGCGCCTCACCCAGGTTGAAGCGCAGCTCCGCGTCCTGCGGCGCCAGCTCCACCGCCACCGAGTACTGGCTGATGGCCACGTCCGTCTCGTCCAGCACGCGCGCCAGCAGCCCTCGCTCCGAGCGCAGCGTCGCGTCCTCGGGGAAGGCCGCGATGGCCTGGTCCAGCAGCGTGCGCGCCTTCTGCGCGTCGCCCGCCAGCCTGAGCGCGCGTCCCAGCGCCAGCCTCGGCGGGACGAGCTCCGGCTCCAGCTCCACCAGCTTCGTCAGCGGCTCCACCGCCTTCTTCGGCTTGTTCAGCGCGAGGAAGGCCGTGCCCAGACGGTAGAGGGCGTCGGCGTCGTCCGGGGACGCGCGCAACCGGGCACTCTCCACCGCCGCGGTGCGTTCGAGCGCCGCCGCGTCGGGGGGAGGCGCCTGGGCGGTGAGCAACTGGAGGACTAGGACGCCGGCTTTCGTCATCACAGGTTCTCCACGTAGGGACTGGCGCGCGCGTCGAACGTCTTCTTGGCGAGGGCGGACTTCTTCGCCTCCCACGCCTCACGCGCCGCCTTCTCTTCCTTCTCTTCCTCGGCGAGCTCGGCCCTCTCCGACTTCACCTCCGCCTCGCACTCGGCCACCTGCTCCTCGTACTCCTTCGGGTCCAGCTCCTCGCTGCCCTGCACCTTCGCCTTGCGGGCCGACGTCAGCTTGGCCAGCTCGAACTTCGCGAAGGCGCAGTCGCGCGCCAGCTCCGACACGTCCCGCAGGCCCACCGACAGCCGCTGCTTCGCGCGCAGGTACTCCACGCGCGCCTCGGACTCCTCGATGGCCAGCTTCGCCACCTCGCGCGACACCTCGTCCGTGGCGCGGTCCACCTCGTCCTCGGCCGCCTCCTGGCGGTCCTTGGCGCGGCGGATGTTGTCGCGGGCCCGGTCGATTTCGTTGTTCGCCTCGTCCACCTTGTCGACGGCGAGCGCCAGCTCGTTCTCCGCCTCGAGCAGCTCGATGCGGACCTCGAACGGGAGCTTCTTCACCAACGAGTTGGGCACCTTCATGCCGTAGCTGGAGCCGCAGCCGGCGGCGAGCAGGGGAAGGGTGAGCAGGAGCAAGTGCTTCATGGAACGGTGGCCTCGAAGCTGCCGAAGATGGTGCGGCCGGAATAGATGTCGGTGCCGTTGACGAACGTGACGTGGAACTCGCCGCTGATGCGCTGGCCCTGCGCCGTGGGAATCCGCTGGACCACCAGCGAGCCCCGCTCGAGCGGAGGGAAGACGCGCGCCGGCTCGTCCAGCACGCTGCGGCCGATGGCGCCCCGCTGCGCGCCACCCTCCAGGACCTCGGCCAGGTTGATGTCCAACCCGCCCGTGTAGCCCTCCGGAATCATGTCCCCCACGCGCGCGCTGACCTTCAGGAGCGTGTTGACGCCCGGCCCCTGCGGCTTGACGAAGTTGATGGACAGCTCACCCTCGGCCAGCACCGCCTCCGCGCGCGTGTAGCGCAAATCCAGGAGCGGAGAGACGCTGCCCTCCAGCCGGCCGCCCTCGTCGCCGCACGCGCACAGGCCGGCCACCAGCACGGCCGCCAGCGCCAGCCCCCGAAGGGACCGGACGCTGGAGATGGACGTGGCGTGGATGCCCGGGCTCACTTGCACGCCTTCCAGCCCGCGCTGTCCACGTCCGAGCCCGTGAGCGAGCCCACGTCCTTGAGGACCGCCAGCTCCCGCCGGGCCCCGTCCACGTCGCCGAAGCGGCAGCGCAGCGCGGCCAGGTTGAGGCGGGCCTTGTCGTAGGTGGGGTCGGAGTCCATCGCCTTGGCGTAGGCCTCGCGCGCGCCCATCGCGTCGCCCATGTTGAGCAGCGCCCAGCCCAGCGCCGAGTGCGCCGAGGCCTTGGTGTCCTGCAGCTCCGTCACGCGGCCGAACGTCAGCTGCGCCACGCCGAACTGCCGCGCGTCCAGGTACGCCATGCCCAGCGCCTCCAGCGCCTCCACGCTGAGCGTGCGCTCGGCCTTCTTGCGCAGCTCGTCCAGCGCGGCCGACTGCATCGGCGCGCCTGGCTGCGGCACCGGCAACGAGGCCTGCTCGGAGCGGGCACGGCAGCCCACCACCGCGGCGTTGAAGACCTCCAGCGACTCGGCGCGGGACAGACACGCCTTGAAGGCCTCTTCGGAGCGCGCCTTGAGCGGCCCGACCTGCTCCTTCACCGCCGCCTGGAACTGCTGCGACTCGGAGGCCGACAGCCCGCCCGGCACCGGCGTGGACTCGACCACGTCCGCGATGTGTCCGTACGCCAGCGCCAGCCGCCACAGCGACGCCACCGCCCACTCGGGATAACCCAGCGACGCGGCCTGCGTGTAGATGCCCTCCAGGCCCTGCAGCGCGGCGACCTTCTCCTCCACCTTGTCGGAGGGCAGGTCCTTGTAGCCGCGGTAGAGGATTTCGCCCAGGTACCACAGGCCCTTGGCCGCCTCCTCCGTCTGCCCGTTGGGGCCCTGCACCGCCGTGGTGAGCGTGGCCACCAGCGCGTCCGCGCTCGCCGTGGGCGCCGTGGTCGCCTGCACCTCGGCGAGCACCGCCGCCGCGCCCGCGCTCCTGGGGTCCTGCTTCAGCGCGGCCTCCGCCGCCAGCTTCGCGCGCGAGTAGTCCTTCGCCTTCAGCCGCGCCTCGGCCAGCAGCACCAGCACGTCGCCCTTGCGAGCGCCGGAGGACTCCGCCGCCGTCTCCAGGTTGCGCGCGGCCTCCTTGTACTCACCCAGCGCCATGCGCAGCCGCGCGCCCGCAAGCCACCCGTCCACGCCGGCCACGTCCGAGCCCAGCTTCTGGCCCACCTGCTCGAACCAGCTGGCCGCCTCGCCGAACGCCGCCGCCTCCGCCGCGTGACGGCCGAGCGTCAGGAGCACGTCCGACAGGTACTGGCTCTTGGGGTAGTCCTGCGACAGCTTGGAGCCCAGCTCGCGCTCGGCCTGCAGGTCCCTCTTCTCGCGCGCCGCCGTGAAGGCGCCGTACAGGGCCTTCTCGCCGATGTCGCTGTTCTTGTTCTCGTCGGCCACCTTCACGAGGCCCTGGATGACGTCGCCCGTCTCCTGGGCGCTCTGCAAGGCCAGCTCGTCAAGCGCCTCGGCGCGGCTCTGCGTGAGGATCTTCTGCACCTCCGCGCGGAAGTTGCCCGGCAAGGGCGCGCCGAGGAACTTCTTGCCCGTCTCGTCCAGGCCCTTGAAGTCGTTGACCTGCCGCAGGCTGTCCAGCGCCAGGTTGCCCGCGACGGTGGACTCCTTGTGCTGCGGGTGGGAGAGGGCGAAGGCGGTGAACAGCTCCGCGGCCTTGGGATAGTCGCCGTCCTCGTAGAAGGCGCGCGCGATGTTGAACTTCACGTCCAGGGCGTTGGGGCTCTTGGGGTAGCGCGACACGTACTCCGCGCCGAGCAGCTTCATGGCCTGGCGCGCGTCCGCCACCTCATACGCGTTGCGCTTGAGCGCCTCCTCCGGCTTGAGCGTGGAGAAGTGCGCGAGCAGCGCCGCGTAGATGGCGTCCTCCTCGCCCTTCACGTCCTTGGCCTTGGCCTCGTAGCGGGCCAGCTCCTCGAACTGGCGCGCCGCCTCCGGGAAGGCCTTGGCGGAGAAGAGCGCCTCCGCGCGGTTCTTCATCATCGGCCGCACGTACTGCTCGGGACGGAAGAGGCTCAGGTACGCCTCGTACGCCTCGGCGGTGCTCAGGTAGAGCTCCTTCTCCTCCTTCTTCTGCGCCGCCAGGTGCAACTGGGTGGCCAGGTCGCGGCCCATCTCCTCCAGCTCCGCGAGCTGCTTCTTGCGCTCGACCTCCACCAGCTCCGGGTCCGTCTTGCTCTGCACCGCCGCGCGCACCAGCACGCGCAGGTCCTCCGGCTCCGGCAGCACCTTGCCCTTGGCCGCCTTGAGCGCGTCGTAGAGCTTCTGGCTCCGCTCCAGGTCCATCTCCGGGTCGTGCTGGATCTCCATCAGCTTGCGCAGCGCGGGGATGGCCCACTCGTACTGCTGCTTGATGAAGTAGCGGTTGCCCAGCTTGTCCAGCGCGAGCGCGTACGTGGCCCGGCTGTCGCTGAGCTTCTCGAAGTAGTTGAGCGCGCCCTTGGGCGGCTTCGCCTCGGTGTAGCTGTAGACCAGGTCCAGCAGCGCCTCGCGCTTGACGTTGAGCGCCTTCTTCACGTCCACGCCCGGCAGGGGCGCGCTCGCGGCCGCGGCCTCGAAGAACGTCACCGCCTCCGCGTGCTTGGCCTGGTTCACGCGAATCCAGCCCATCTTGTAGCGGGCCAGGTCGTGAACAGGGGAGGGCGGCGCCTCGAGGATGGCCTGGTAGTGCTTCTCCGCTTCGACCAGGTCGGCCTTGTCGAAGAAGTGGTCGCCGAGAATCTGCTCCGCCTCCAGCCTGAGCGGGCTGTTGGGGAACTTGCGCGTCAAATCGCCCAGCGTCTTGAGCATCTCGTCGAACTGGCCGAGCTCGCGCTGCTCGTGCGCCAGGTAGAACGTCACCTGGTCGCCGTCCTTGAAGTCCGGGTACTCGCGCAGGAGGCGGTAGTACATCTGCACCGCCTTCTGCTTCATCAGCCGCGTCTCGGGAGAGACGATGGCGCCCGTGGCTCCCTCGGGCCGGGACTCGGCCTGCAGGTAGTACACGTAGCGGCTCTTCTCCACGTAGAGCTCGGCCAGCCGGAACTGGAGGTCCGGCAGGTACGGCGCGTTGCGGCTCTTGGAGATGAGCTTCTCCGTCTCGCCGATGGCGCGGTCCACCTTGAAGATGTCGCGCTTGAGCTTGGCGATGAGCTCGTCGCGCTCCTTCGCCTTGGACACGATGGGGTTGAAGCCCGCGGCGTTGCGGCCCGGGCTTCCAGGGGCGGCCGCCAGCAGGGCGGCGGCAATCAGGCCGGTAAGCTGGCCGGTCATGGGGTCTCCTCGATGCAGCGGCTCTCGATGCTGACCCGGTACGACTTGAGCTCGTCGTTCCAGTACTCGCCGTCGAAGCGGAAGGCGACGCTGTCGGGCGTCAACAGGGGCTCATCCACCGGCACCACCAGCTTGGAGCCCTTCTTCACGCGCTCGTACAGCTTCAGTCCCACTTCGTATTCCATCAGCCGCACCTGCTCGGCCGCGCGCAAGAGCGTGTCCGCCTCCTGCCGCACCGCCTTGGCCAGCCGCGCGTCGTACACCCGCACGGCCTCCGCGCGGGACAGGTCATAGAGCTTCGTCAGGTGGGTGAAGAGCCGGTCGCCGAAGCTGCCGGCGTAGCGGCCCAGGCGCTCGCCCTCCAAATCCAGCGTCTCCACGAAGCGAGAGGCGCGCTTCGTGCCGCCGTGCGAGTTGGCCGCGCGGCGCAGGCGGATGTCCTGCGTCAGGTCATCGCGGTTGCGCACCGCCTCCAGCGAGTCCGCGAAGCGGCGCGTGAGCTCCTTGGCGGCGCGCTTGGCGGGCAGGTAGTGGCACAGGTCGCGGTAGATGAGCGCGCGCAAGAGGTACTTGTCCGGCAGGAACTCGTCGCGGAAGGACGGCGCGTCCAGCGTGGTGAGGATGCCCAGCGACGCGCGCGGCTCACCCAGCTTGTAGCGGGTCCACGCCTCCTCCAGGTAGAGGCTGGCGCGGCCCGGGTCCAGCTGGGGCAGCTTCACCAGGTTGTAGGCCTCCAGCGCGCCCTTGTAGTCCTGGCGCTCGTAGCGCAGGCGGGCCACCGCGAGCGCCGCCTCGTTGCGCGCCGAGCGGGTGAGCTTCTCGTCCTTGGACAGCGTGAGGAAGTCCGAGATGAGCTCCTCGGACGGCTCCTTCACCTGCTTGAGCCGGGTGACGAGCAGCGCGAACTTCGCGTGGCTCGCCTCCGCGCTCGTCTCCGACAGCTTGGCGAAGTGCGTGTTGGCCCAGCGCTCGTTGCCCACGCGCAGGTCCACCAGGCCCTGCTGGTAGTGCGCGTATGCGCCCGTGTCCTCGGGCAAGAAGCCCAGGTCCAGCGCGCCGAACACCTGCTCGTCGATCATCACGTCATCGTGCGGCTGGTCCGTCAGCGCCTTGAGGGCGTCGAGCGCGCGCGGGATGACGTTGGGGTTGGAGCGCTCGCGCGCGATGCGCGCCAGGTACGACGCGCCCGCGTGCGTGAGCCCCAGGTCGATGAGGCTCCTGGCCAGGAAGTACTGGCCCCAGGCGTAGTTGTCGTCCGTCTTGGGCGCGGCCTCGAGCCAGGCGTACAGGGGGCCGGCGGCGTCGCGCGGCTTGCCGTCGAAGTAGTCCTGCAGCGCGCGGTCGAACGTGGCCGGGTCCACCTTCTGCGGCAGCGACGCCGGGGGAGCCTCGGCCTTCTTGTCGCCCTCGGCCTTCTTGTCGGCCCCGGGCGCGGCGGCGGGCGTTCCCGGCGCGGCGCTGCCCTCCGCGGGCTTGGCGGCGGGCGCGCCGGACGCGGGCGGCGTGCCGGCGGACGCGGGCTTCGCGCTCCCCGGCGGTGGTGGCATGGGCAGCGCGCCGGCGCCGGACTGGGCGCGGGCGGCCGCTGGAGACACGACGAGCGCGGCGCTGGCGAGCGCGGCGATGAGTGAGCGTGAAGTCATTCCGTGGCGCCGAAGTTGAACGCGGTTCCGAGCTGGACGACCGGGACGTTGATGATGCGCGAGGCGCCGGCGAAGACGACGTTGTTGGACACGTCCAACCGGAACGACACCGTCTTGCCGGAGAACATGCGCACGCCCAGGCCCAGGTTGACGGCGGGGCGGAAGCCGTCCTGCCGGTCAATCTTGACCACCGTGCCGCCGCCGAGCAGGAACGCCTCGAAGTGCAGCACGGAGCTGTTGAGCACCGCCGTCTTGCCGTACAGCGGGCTCCACACCAGGTCGGAGCCCACCATCCACTGCACCTGGTCCTCGAACGCGGACGCGGTGGGGGCCACGTCGAAGTCGCGCTCCAGCTGGCGGCGCAGCGACGTCTGGATGTTGTAGCTGTACGTGCCCCGGCCCACCTGCCACGCGAACGTGTCGCTGAAGTGGTACGTGTACGAGACGCTCCCGGTGAGGCCCTTGTAGAAGGCGTCCGCCGGCAGCACGCCGACGCCGAGGTACAGCTCGTGGTGCATCCGGTACTGCCGCTCCTGGATGGCGGAGACGGAGCCGGGGTTCTCGAGCGCCTCGGCCTGCGCGCGGGCAAGGCCGGGCGCCAGGAACAAGAGGATGAGCAGGGCGTATCGCACGGTGGGGGCTTCCTGGCGGATGAGCGGAACGGAACGCGGGGAGGAGGGGGTGGTCCCCCTCGCGTCAGTAGCCGACGGAGTTGAAGAGGAACGGGTAGGTGATGATGACCACGCCGCCCTTGGGGGCGGGGAAGGTCCAGGTCTTCAGGTTGGAGAGGATGCACGCCTCGACGGAGGCGTTGCGCAGCGTGGAGGACTTGGTCTTCGCCGCGGCCACGCGGCCGTTGGCGCCGATGGTCCACTCGAGCACCACCTTGCCGGCCAGGCCCGGGTCCTTGAGCAGCGCGCGCTCGTAGCAGCCGTGCACCTCGTTCAGGTGGCTGTTGATGACGCGCGCCACGGCCTCGCGGTCCACCGTGCCCTGCGTGGAGGCGATGCTGCGCGCGGTGGCGCGCGTGACGGTGCCTCCCACCTTGCCCTTGCCCACCGAGCCCGCGCCCAGGGCGCCGATGCCGCCGCCGCCCTTGCCGCGCAACAGCTCCGCGCCCAGCGTGGCGCCGCCGCCCTTGCCGCCGCCGCCCAGGCCGAAGGTGCCCAGGCCCGCGTTGGCGATGGGCGCCTTCCCGATGAGGCCCGACAGCTTGTAGTTGGAGTTCTTCACGTTCTTGCTACCCGGCCCGCTGCCCAGCTTGTCCACCGCGGCCAGCAGGTCGTTGGTGGCGGGGCCCGCGGCCGACAGCTTCGCGAGCGCCTTGAGCGCCTTGTTCTCCGGCGGCGCGGCGGCCACGGCCTTGGCGGGCTGGGGAGGCGGCGGCGTCTTCTCCACCGGCTTGGGCGGCGCCTTCTCCGCCACCTTCGCCTCCTCCTTCTTCACCGGCTTGGCCTTCTCCTTGAGCGCCTCCAGCTTCTTCTTCGCCTCCTCCTTCTTCTTGGGCTCGGGGGCGATGAGGCGCAGCGCCACGGGCGGCAGGTTCTTCTGCGTGAAGTCCGCCGTCTCCGGCGTGGGCGGCTTGAGCGCGATGAACGCGCCCAGGCCCGACGCGAACAGCGCGAAGCACGTCATCGCCAGCCACGGCAGGCCGCGCAGCGGGTTGACGAACACGCGCGCGGGCACGGGCGCCGCGTAGGCGACGAGCGACATCTGCCCCTGCGTCAGCCGGGCGCCCACGCCCTCGCGCAGCGTGATGAAGCGGCGGCTGCCGTCGGACTCGAGCGAGGCCCCGGTGACGGGCGTGAAGCGGCCGTCGGAGCCGCTCTTCTCGACCTCGGTGCCCGGGGGCACGAAGAGGCGGAAGGAGCCGCTGATGGACTCGGCCAGCGTGAAGGGCGCGCCGGTCTCCGGCAGCGTGAAGCCCCACAGCGGCATCGCCTCCGGCAGCTCGAGCGAGGCCACCACGGGCTTCTTCCTGTCCGGCGCGAAGCGGCGCGCGTCGCGGCGCACGGTGCCCCAGTACAGCTCCAGGTAGAGCTGGGAGGCGCCCTTGCCCGGGTCGATGCGCGGCGCGTGCGTGGGCCGGGAGGCGGTGACGCGCGGCTCCTGGAGCAGCGGGCCCTGCGCGACGGGGAGCGGGTCCAGCGCCACGTCCGCGAGCAGGTCGTCCGCCAGCAGCATGCCGGTGTTGACGGGCGCGGCGGCGGCGGGGGCGGGCTCCTGGGTCGCGCGGCGGCGCACGGACGGGACGGTGCCCGCGGGCACCGGCGCGTGCAGGGGGATGGGCTGCGCGGGCGGGGCGGCGTGCGCGACCGCGCCGTGGACGGCCGCCTGCGGCGCGACGGGCGCCGGCATGGGCACCACCGCGGGCTGGGCCGCGTGCTGCGGATAGATGGCCTGCGTCGCGGCGGAGGGCGCGGTCTGCTGCGGCACCGCGCGCACCGCGGGGACGGTGGTGGCGAGCGGCTGCGTCGGCGCCGCCTGCACGGGGCGCAGCTGGCGCACGGGCGCGGCCTGCGGCGCGGGCGGCTGGGGCGGGGCGGGCTGCGGCGCGCCGAACAGCGCGGCGACCTCCGGCGGCGGCTGGGGCTTCACCTCCTGGGGGCGCTGCGCGAGCACGCGCGTCTTGAGGACGAAGGGACCGCAGAGCACCTCGTCCACCGAGCGGATCTCACACGCGGTGACGCGGTGGCCGTTGACGAACAGGCCCGTGGCGGTGCCAGCGTCCTGGATGGCCGCGCGACCGTTCTGGAAGTAGAGCAGCGCGTGACGCGGCTCCACGGCCGGGTCATCCAGGCGCAGGTCCGACGTCGGGTCCGACCCGAGCGCATACGTGCCGGGGACGAACACTTCCGTCCCAACGAGGAGTCCGTCGCGGAGGATGACGACTTGCAGGACGCTGGGCTGGCCGCTCAACGGTGACGCTCCCTTCAAGGGCGGGTGGGCGGTACTGCCCTACTGGTCGTACACGGTGGCGAGCGTTTCGGCGCGGAAGCTGTCGCGCTCGCGGATCATCGACCGGGTCTTCAATTCCTTGCGGTCATACAGATACACCGCGCCCGACTTGTTCGTCTGACCCTGGATGAGCCGGTCATCGAAGTCGATGCGCGAGGGCCCGCGCTGCGGCGGCGCCGCGGACGCAGTGGCGTCCGGCTCGCCCGTCACCGGGTCCGTCACCGGCGCGCCCTTGGTCTCGATCTTGGGCGGAGCCTTGGGGCCGGACTTTTTGCCCGCCGCCTTCTTGGCCTTCGCTGTTTTCGCGGAACGGCCGCGGCCCTGGGCCCATGCGTCGCTCGGGTGCAACAACGTACCGATGCCGAGGAGCTGGGCGACGACCATGCAGAGGAGGAAGCGTCGCATCATCAACAGGTTAAGCGATGCGCGTATGGACCTGTCAACGCACACTCCAGGGCCATTCACGAGGCGTGGTGCGACAGGTGTGGGGGGCACTCCACCCCATGTGGGGCGCGTGCTCCACGACTCGTGTCTCGCGTTGCCGGCCGACTGGAAATGTGGCGTGCCGCTCCGCATCCAAATCCAAGGAGGCGCCGTCCAACCGGGCGAGCGCCCGGAGAATCATCGCGGCGACGCGGGGGATGGGAGATGCTGCGCGCGTGACGAGCGCGCTGCGCAGATGGAGTCTCCTGACGGTGGGCGTCCTGCTCTGGTCCGCCGCGGGTGTCGTCGGATACCGGCTCAGCGCGAGGGAGCCCCGGGGTCAGCCGCCCCCGCGGGCACAAGGTCCCACTCCACCCACCACCGCCGGGCCCCGGCTCACCGGCGTGGGCCCCAGGCTCACCAGCAACGAGACCTCCCAGCCGCTCTCCGTGCATGGCGAGCAATTGGTGACCGGGTTGCGACTGTCACTGGGTCCACCCCTGTCACTGGAGCTGCCGCTGAGGGTGGTGGACTCGCGCCACGCCTTCGCGCGGCTGCCCTCCGGGCTGAAGCTGCCCGAGGACTCGCCCCAGGTCGTGGTGGAGGCGCGCCTGGTGTCGGAGCGGGCGGACTGCTGCGAGGGACAGGACGCGCTCACGGTGGTGAACGACACCGCCTTCCCGGACCTGACGGGCATGGTGGCCTCGCCCGATGGGCGCACGCTGTTCGTCGTCTCGCCGCCCACGGACACGGTGTACGCGCTGGACGTGGGCTCGGGCCACGTGGAGGCGCTCCCCGTGGGTGACGGGCCCTCCGCGCTGGCCACGTGGAAGGACGCGAGCGGCAGGGCCTTCCTGGGCGTGGTGCACCGCTTCCAGCCGGAGCTGTGGGTGTATGCGCTGGAGGCGCGCGGCGCGCCGCGGGTGTGGCCCGCACCGCTGGGGGCCTCGGGGCTGGAGGTGGATGGCGCGCGGGGCGTGGCCTACATCGCCGAGCAGGTGCGCGACACGGTGCGGGCGGTGTCGCTCGAGGACGGGCGCGAGCAGTGGGCGACGCCGGTGGACCCCAACCCGCGCGCGCTGGCGCGGTGGCGCGACGTGCTCGCGGTGGGCAGCCTCCAGACGGGGCAGGTGGAGCTGCTGCGGCTGCGGGACGGCACGCCCGTGTTCACCGTGGCGCCGGGGCCGGGCGTGGCCATCGTCGGCGGACGCACGGAGCCCTTCCGCGCGCAGGTGATGGGCGGCCACGCGCCGCGCTCGCTGGTGGCCAGCGCCCGGCTGGGGAGGCTGTTCATGGGGAGTCTGGGGCCGAACGTGGGCCCCATGCCCCAGCGCAAGGAGGTGCACGGCAGCAGCGGCGTGTCCGTCATCGACCCGGCGACGGGCGACTTCGTGCGCCACCGGGGCTTCGGCGTGGGCATGACGGAGGGGCTGGCGCTGGATGACGCGGCGGGGCTGCTCTACGCGGCGGACGTGGCGCTGGGCCAGGTGCGCGTGCTCGACGCGCGGGCGCTGGTGTCCAACGACGACCGGCTGGCGCGCGACGCGGTGTTGCAGGAGCTGGTGGTGGCGCCGCCCGAGGGCACGCCGCTGGTGCGCCCCGCGGAGGACTTCTCCGTCAAGGGCCGCGCGGGCCCGGAGCTGCACTCGGGGCCGCGCTCGCTGGTGCTGTCCCCGGACGGCCAGCGGCTCTACGTGCTCAACCGCTTCACCCGCGAGGTGGCGGTGGTGGACGCGGGCGAGGCGCGCGAGGGCGGGGCGGTGGTGGCGCGGCGGCTGCCCGTGGTGGCGCTGCGGCATCAGGCCAAGCGTCGGCAGGGACAGGTCCTCTACTCGGCGGACCTGGGGCGCTCGGGCATCACCTGCGACGGGTGCCACATCGAGGGCCACACCGGCGGGCTCTTCTACGCGAAGAAGCATCCCGTGCGCATCTACCGCTCGCCCACCGTGCAGGGCAGCCGCGACACGCCGCCCTTCTTCACGCCGGCGAGCCAGCACAGCCTCGCGGAGACGGCGAGCTTCGTCGGCGCGCGCAACCGCTTCCACAACCCGGACCCGTCACCCTCGGAGGTGGAGGCGCTCACGCTCTTCACGTCATTGATTGCCACGCCGCCCAATCCGTACCGCGGCGAGGACGGCGCGCCGCCGCCGACGGTGACGCTCCCCGACGGCGCCGTGGGGCACCCGGCGCGGGGCCGCGCGCTGTTCGAGGGCAAGGGCGGCTGCGTCGCCTGCCACCCCGCGCCCCTCTACACGCTGGACCAGGACGCGGCGACGCGCGGCCAGTACCTGGACGTGGGCACGCCGGTGGCGCTGCCCTTGCGGCTGGAGCAGCAGGAGCTGGTGGTGGGCGCGGCGCCTCCTTCCCTGGTGGGCACGTGGGATGTGTGGCCGCTGCTCACCAGCGCCTCGGCGGGCTACGCCGCGAAGGAGGGCCGCCTGGTGGTCGACACGCGCTTCCCCTTGAGGAAGGTGCTGGAGATGTCGGGCCCCGCCCACGGAGACGCGCGCGCGTTCAGTCCCCAGGAGCGGGATGACGTGCTCGCCTTCCTGCTCACATTGTGAGCGCGAGGCCGAACCTGGCGCGTCCAGGTTCCGTGGCGGGGCGAAATCACCGCCATCGCTGTGTGCGAGCGCGAGGAGATTTCGTCGCGGACGCGGCTGTCGCTTGCGTTGTCGTGGGGGGCTGCGGTCTACAATCCATCTGATGCGCCTCCTTCCGCGCTCCGCGTGGCCGCTGCTCCCGATTCTGCTCCTGTCCTGCTCCGACGCGGGCCTGTACGCCATCGACGGGCGTGGGGCCAACGGAGGAGACCGCGCCAACTTCTCCGGCAAGGTCTGCGTGCCGCTCGCCGGCGGCGATGCGTTCCCCACCAAGGTCCTCTTCGCGCTGCAGGGCGGCGAGGGCGTCGAGACGGAAATCGTGGGCTACGCCACCGACGGCCTCGCCACGCTCTCCAGCCGCTTCTCCGGGCCGTTCGTGAAGTTCGGCCTGGTGGCGTACCACTCGGTGGCCACCGGCATCCTGGGCGGCTTCTCCGACGCGGCGGACTTCCAGGCCGCGCTGCCGCGCTTCGCCACCTATCAGGAGACGGGGCCCGTCAGCATCCGCTCCTCGCTGCGGCTGGCCAAGACGCTGCTCGCCGGTGACATGCAGACGTCGTGTCGCGGCGAGGTGGCCCGCACGCGCTACGTCGTCGTCGTCGTCGTGCGCAGCCAGGACACCAGCTGCGCCAACCCGGCCTTCAACATCGGCCTGGACGCCACGTGCAACGCGCTGACGGACAAGGTCGCCTGCAGCCAGTGTGAGCTCACCGCCGTCACCGGCGAAATCAAGGCGCTGGCCCAGCAGTACGGCGCGGGCGAGGTGGTGGTGCAGCCCATCTACGTGCGCGACGTCGCGGACCCCAACACCCGCGCGCACGTGGCGGCCATCGCCCACGCGGGCGGCACCCAGGCGGTGGAGACGGACGCGGCGGGCCTGTCCCCCACGCTCTCCGGCATCCAGTACGCCGCGCGCACCAACACCCTCAAGCTCAAGCGCTTCCTCGCCTTCAACCGCAACGTGGTGGTGCGCGCCGGCCAGGTGCTCGTCGACAGCGACGGAGACGGCCTGCCGGACGTGGACGAGGTCGCCCTGGGCACGGACCCCACGGTGGTCGACTCGGACCAGGACGGGCTGATGGACGGCATCGAGGTCCGCGTCGGGTTGGATCCGCTCGTCCCCGACATCATCAACGGCTGCAACCTGTCGCTCGACGAGGATGGAGATCGGCTCAACACCTGCGAGGAGCGCGTGCTGGGCACCAACCCCTGTATCGGCGACAGCGACGGCGACACGATTCCGGACCTGGTGGAGGTGCTGTCGCAGACCAACCCGCTGGTGCCCGAGGACCTGCTCGACTCGGACCGCGACGGCATCACCAACGTCGCCGAAATCGAGGCGCATGGAGACCCGCTGAGCGCCGACCTCGACTTCCACCGCGAGCGCGCCTACGGCTACGACCTGGTGGAGTCCGAGCCCACCGTGGACGGGCGCACCTGCTACGACTCGCGCGTGGAGAACATCACCCTGGTGCGCACGCTGGCGCGGCCCCACCCGCTCGTGCCCGGCGAAACCATCCCCGCGGGCACCAACGAAATCTACCTGTACCTCCAGGCCGGCCGGGACAACGACCCGCGCGGCGCCGGCATCGGCTCGCTGCTCATCCAGAGCATCCAGTACGACGAGAAGGAGGGACGCACCCCCTCCGGTACCCTCCTGTTGGACCCCGAGGCCTTCATCCTCGGAACCTGATCCACCCGTGGGTGTGGGGTCTTCCCCTCGCCCGGGCTGGGGAGTGCCCCCCACACTCCTCCGCCCAGTCCTCTTCACTCAATGCGCAACCCTCTGGAATCACGGATGTTTGATTCACGACGGGGAGCGGATCGACTCTTGCTAAGGGCTCGGGGCTGAAAGGAGTCACCATGTCACGCGTTCGATTCGCTCCGGTGCTGATGCTCGGGGCAATGCTGGTCGTGAACCCCGGTCTTGCCCAGGCACAGTCCAACGACAATCCCGACAACCCGGAGTGTCTCGGCGACAGCTGCGGCAAGCCCCAGGAGGAGGGCGGCGGGTGCGGGTGCGGGTGCGGCGGCTCGGTGTGGGTGAACTACACGGACGACGGCGACACGCTCGCCTACACGGACGACGCGGACGGCGACGGCCGCGCGGATGACCGCGACAACTGCCCGTTCGCGTCCAACCGCGACCAGGCGGACAGCGACGGCGACGGCGTGGGCAACGTCTGCGACAACTGCGCGACGCTCTCCAACTTCCAGCAGCGCGACGCCGACGGTGATGGCATCGGCGACGACTGCGACCCGGACCGCGACAACGACGGCATCGCCAACGAGCAGGACAACTGCCCGCTGATTCCCAACCAGGACCAGGCCAACCTGGACGGTGACGCGCAGGGCGACGTCTGCGACGCGGACGACGACAACGACGGCGTGGCGGACGGCACGGACAACTGCCCGCGCGTCGCCAACCCCGACCAGGTGATGCCGGCGGACGGCAGCCAGTGCCGCGTGGACGCGGACGGCGACAACATCGCCGACAGCAGCGACAACTGCCCCGGGCTCGCCAACCCCGAGCAGACCGACAGGGACAACGACGGCGTGGGTGACGCGTGCGACCCGGACGACGACGACGACGGCGTCCTCGATGACGCCGACAACTGCAAGGACGTGGCGAACCGCGACCAGGCCGACAGCGACGGCGACGGCGACGGCGACGCGTGCGACATCCTCTTCTGCGTCGTGGTGGACCCCACGCAGAAGCAGAACTGCCTGGACCCGAAGAAGGCCTTCGCGGTCAGCGCCGGCGGCACCATGAAGCTCTCCCGCTCCGGTGAGTCGCTGCGCCCGCCGCTGTTCGCCAACCGCAACGGCGCGGCCATGGAGTACCGCTGGACGGTGACCAAGCGCCCCTCGGGCTCCAACGCCGTGGTGGAGAACCCCCAGGGCGCGGTGACGCTCAGCCGCAACTGGCAGTACTCGTACGTGGACGGCAGCGTGCCCAACTTCGTGCCCGACACCGAGGGCACGTACGAGCTGACCGTGGAGGCCCGACTGGCCTTCGCCGACCGCGTCTTCCCCGAGCAGCGCGTCTCCACCAGCACCCTCGTGCTGACGGTGGGTGAGGGTGACGGCGAGGGCGGCAACTGCAGCTCCGTCCCCGCCGGCTTCAGCGCCACCGCGCTGGGCGCCGCGCTGCTGCGCATGCTGATGCGCCGTCGTCGCAGCGAGCAGTAATCTCGTCGTCCCCCTCGCCAGGAGGTCGTACCGCATGCGTCGCCTTGTCCGACTCCCGCTGCTGATGGCGGGCCTCCTGGCCACGGGGCTGTTGTCCTGTACCGACTCCATGTTGGAGCCCCGGACGGAGCAGCAGACCCACGTCGATGACCGCGTGATGCTCCAGGGGCGCGTGTGCACGCGCCCGCCCAACCCCTCCGGCTTCCCGGTGAAGGTGGTGGTGGTCATCGACGAGTCGGGCAGCATGTGCATCAGCGACCCGCCGGGCGCGCAGACCGACAGCGGCTTCTGTCAGCGCGCCGAGGTGCAGGCCATCATCCCGCCGGGCGTCACCGAGCCCGCGCGCGTGCGGGCCCTCAAGCGCCTGGTGAACCAGTTCCGTCAGGTCAACGCGGCGGGCGGCAACGTGCAGGTGTCCGTGGCCCCCTTCGAGACGAACGTGCGCAACGTCTGGCCGCCGGCCACGACGGGCAACCGCTTCGCCCGGCCCGACACCAACATCGACAGCTACATCGACGGCCTGCAGAGCCAGCTGGGCAAGGGCACCGACTACCAGGGCGCGCTGTCGTACGCGTACAGCCTCATCGCCAGCGACATCAACGCCGTGGCCCTGTCCAACCCGGAGGTGCTGCCGCGCACCCGCTACGTCGTCGTCTTCCTCACGGACGGCACGCCGTACCCGCGCTGCTCGGCCACCGACAACCTCAGCGTGTACGCCAATCCGGACAACCCGGACCTGACGTGGGCGGACTCCATCGTGAGCTTCTGCAACGCCACGAACACCACGGACCAGATCGACGGGTTCGAAATCGGCACGGACCGCAACCAGAACTACCAGCTCTTCAGCTACGTGCGCCGGCTGATGGAGCTCAAGGACCAGTACAACGTC
The DNA here is from genome assembly GCF_026626605.1 of Myxococcus sp. MISCRS1. Taxonomy (NCBI): domain Bacteria; kingdom Pseudomonadati; phylum Myxococcota; class Myxococcia; order Myxococcales; family Myxococcaceae; genus Myxococcus; species Myxococcus sp. MISCRS1. The sequence goes on along the minus strand of NZ_JAPNKB010000001.1, from coordinate 3,498,911 downwards.
GGCGACGTGCGCATGCACACGGTGCTGCTCTTCAACCAGGAGGCGGTGCGCGCGTGCGGCCCCATCTGCCAGGAGATCTACGGCATCTACCCCGGCGTACCGCAGGCCCAGTACCCGGAGGCCGCCAAGAAGATCGCCTCCTGGCTGCTCAAGCGCTTCGCGGACATGGGCAACGGCGTCTACCAGGAGTTCAACGACACGGCCGAAATCTCCAACCTGGGCCTGGGCGCGCTGGACTACTCGTCCTTCGCGTCGCGCAACGTGATGAAGACGCTGCTGGTGGAGCCGCTGAGCTCCTCGCCCGGACTGGATGGACGCGTCATCGACAGCGACGGCGACGGCGTGCCGGACGACGTGGACAACTCCTTCACGCTGAAGACCCACCCCTTCACCTCCGACAGTGACAGCGACTGCCTGGACGACGGCTTCGAGCACCGCCGCGAGGACCAGGGCTTCAGGGCCGCCAACGATTTGGACGCGCGCGGCTGCAACCCGAACTCGCCGCTGACGCCGCGCTGCACGTGCCGCGACACGGACGGTGACGGGCTCTCCCAGTTCGCCGAGGCCTACCTGCGCACGCGCGAGACCATCGTCGACAGCGACGGCGACGGCATCCCTGACAGCATCGAGGCGCGCTGGGGCCTGAACCCGCTGGAGCCCAGCGTGGCGGGGCTGGACACGGACGGTGACGGCCTGCCGGACGAGGTGGAGCTGCGCGCGGGCACGGACCCCACGCGGCGCGACAGGGCCTTCTTCGAGAAGAACGGCTTCCAGTACGAGACGCGCATCGCCGAGGTCCTCCCCAACGGGAGCATCTGCTACGACTACACCGTCTCGAACCTCCAGATGGTCGCCACGCCGGACCGGCCGGGCACCAAGCAGGGCTTCAACCTGTTCAAGCTGTGGTTCGCGGAGGCGCCGGAGAGCGGCGTGGCCACCGACTACGGCGTGTGGCGCGCGGCCTGCGCGTGGTCCCAGTACTCGCCGCCCAGCGTGCGCGTGCCGGTGGGGCCGGAGCTGACGTTGACGAACGACAACTTCATGGTGCCCACGGAATTGAGCAATCCCTGGGACAGCCAGGGCCGGTGCGTGGGCGCGCCGCCCTCGGGCCAGCAGGGAGGTCTGCTTCCGTGAGTGTGGCCGCACGTATCCTGGCGGGGCTGGTGGTCGCGGTGGCGGTGACGGTGGCCTGCACCGACTCGTATCTGTATGACCCGCGCCGCGACGTGGAGGTCCCCGTGGACCGCTCGGTGTCCATCCAGGGCCGCTTCTGCAGCACGGGCTCCAACGAGGTGGTGCGGCCCATCAAGCTGGTGGTCGCCATGGACGCCTCGCAGTCCATGCGCGTCAGCGACCCGGACGGCACCCGCGCCACCGCGCTGGTGGAGCTGATCGAAAACCTGCCCAGGGACCCGGAGGTCCACCTGGCGGTGGTGCTCTTCGCCGGCAGCACCACGGCGTTCCTCACCCAGACGCCGGGCAGCCCGCCGCAGGACGGCTTCGTGCAGGTGGCCAGCTTCGACGACGCGCGGATGCGCCAGCTCACCGAGCAGCTGCTCACCTTCCGCAACCCGGACAACTCCCCGAACCGCGACTCGACGGACTTCGTCAAGCCGCTGTCGGACATCTACTCGCTCATCAACACGGACATCGCGCGCAGCCGGCTGGAGCCGGGCGGCGCGCAGGCGCTGGCCCAGGCGCGCTACTCGGTCCTCTTCCTGTCCGATGGTCGGCCCACCACGGACCAGGACGACGAGCTGCTGCAGGGTGACGCGGTGGTGCGCATCCGCCAGCTGCGGGACCTGGTGGAGGACGTGCGCGTCAACACCGTGCACGTCTTCAACCCCACGCAGCCGGTGTCGTCGGTGTGTGATTTGTCGGGCGACGGCGGCTGCCCGCTGCTCATCATCAACCAGAACTCGGACCGGCTGGAGAAGATGGCGGCGCTGGGCGGCGGCAACTTCCGCGACTTCCGCAACAACGAGCCCATCAACTTCCTGGACTTCAGCTTCGGGCAGGTGCGCCGGACGTTCATCGTGAAGGAGGTCATCGCGACGAACTTCTCCTCGCCGCCGGGCAGCCCCTTCGACGAGGCGGACACGGACGGCGACGGGCTGTCGGACGCGCGCGAGCGGGAGGAGGGCACGGACCCCAACCGCGTGGACACCGACGGCGACGGCTTCAGCGACGGCGTGGAGGTGTACTTCCGAGACCGCGGCGTGGACTTCGACCCCACGCAGGTGGCGGACCCGGACGGCGGTGGCCTGGACAAGGGCTGCCCGCCGCTCCTGCGCGCGTCGGACTCGGACTGTGACGGCCTGCTCGACTGCGACGAGCAGTTCATCGGCACCAACGCGACGCTGGCCGACAGCGACCGCGACGGCGTGCCCGACGGAATCGAGTGGCGCGGCGGCACCCAGGGCGCCAGCGACGACCTGGACGAGGACCCGGACAACGACGGGCTGTCGAGCCGCGCCGAGCTGCGCCTGCACACCCGCCCGCTGGTGGTGGACACCGCGAACCTGGCGGCGGAGGGCTACCGCTACTCCTTCGAGGCTGACGGCCCACCGGACGAGCTGGGCCGGCAGTGCTACACGCTGCGCGTGGACAACGTGCTGTTGGCGCCCACCATCGCCTCCGCGGACGACGCGGGCGTGGTGGTGCGGGGCGCCGGCTACAACGACATCGCCTTGTCGGTGGCCATGGTGCCCGCCGACGACCCGACCGCGCGCACGCAGGTGCGCACCTTCCGGGTGAACCACGTGCGCTACCCGGTGGGGGGCATCAAGTCCCCCGCCGACGGCATCATCCGCGTGAATCCCGAGGACTTCGTCGACGGCTGCCCCGGCCGTCCCGACGTCACCCTCCCGACGCCGTGAGAAACGACGCTGCCATGAAGACCCAAGCCCGACTGCTGTCGCTCGCGCTGCTCGCCCTCGCCGCCGCCTGCTCCTCCAAGGGTGATGACAAGGAGGACGCCGGCACCGTGGCGGTGGTGGATGTCTGCAACAGCCGCGAGGAGGCGCTGACGCTGGACGAGTGCGAGCTCAAGCCCGGTGAGACGCTGGAGCGCTTCCTGGCGAAGGAGGGCCCGCAGCGCGAGGGTGACCAGGACTGGTACCGCATCGTGCTGCCCGCCAACACCACCGCGCGCACGCTGCTCAACCTCAACGGCGTCTACGTGGCCTCCAGCACCGCGGTGCAGCTGTCGCTCACCGTGCTGGAGACGCTGCCGGACGGCAAGGAGGCGGCGCTCGCGAAGAAGGACGACAAGCACGGCCAGGGCGCGCCCAAGCCGGTGGACATGGTGCTGCCCCTGCGCGCGGACCTGGCGGGCAAGACGCTGCTGGTGCTGGTGCAGGACTCGCCGGACGTCGTCTCCCAGCCCAAGTTCGATGCGCGCAGCCCCTACCGGCTGACGGCGCGAATCACCGAGAACCCGGACACCAACGAGCCCAACGACGCCATGGCGGCCGCCACGCCGGTGGCGCTGACGTCGGCGGGCGGGGGGCTCACGGGCACGGCCACCGGCTACCTGGCCACGGACAACGACGTGGACCGCTTCACCTTCGACGTGCCGCAGGGGAAGGTCCTCTACGTGGGCCTCACCGCGCCGGACCAGGGCTTCGTGCCCAACTGGCGGCTGTCGTACCAGCTCTTGCGTCCCGGCTTCCTCGTGAAGGAGGAGAAGGAGGACGAGGACCAGGTGCGCCCGAGCGTGCGCCCCGGCGTGCTGGCCACGGCGCGCAAGGTGAAGGAGGCGAAGTACGGCGGCAAGTGGATGCTGGTGGTGCGCGGCTACCGTGGCATCAGCGACCGGGACACCGCGTCGGGTGACATCCAGCAGGCCTATCAGGTGGACGTCCGGGTGCTGGACGAGGCCGACGCACAGGACTCGCGGGTGGTGGACGGCGTGGTCGTGGGCAACGACAAGGTGGCGGACGCGCTGGCGCGCGGGCTGACCGCTCCGGCGCAGGACCTGGCCACGACGATTCCCTCGGGCGCGACGACGACCTTCACGGGGCGCCTGGGCTACATCGGCGACGAGGACTGGTACGAGGTGAGGCTGCCCGCCACCGCCGCGCCCACGCGGCTGCACTACCACCTGGTCCCCAAGAGCGAGGGGGGCCGCTTCCCGCCGCTGCCGGACATCCCGGACCGTCAGGTGCTCGTCTTCACGCTGGTGTCCAAGGGCGCCACCATCGAGGACTGGCGCACCGCGTGCGTCAACGACAGCACCGAGTGCCCCAAGGGCTACGGGGAGAACCCGGACATCGCCCCGCTGGTGCAGGACTACTGCCGGCGCACGGACTTGCCGGCGCCCATGTGCCTGCACTCGCTGCGCGAGGAGGTGTCGGAGAACCCGCGCTTCGTGAACCTGAGCAACTTCCGGGGCGTCATCCCGGTGCCGGCATTCACCGGGGAGAAGCGCTACCTCTTCAACGTTCAGGACAACGGCGTGGGCTGGGCGGACGACAAGGACTACGACCTGGTGGTGACGTGGCGCGAGGAGGACGCGGACGAGCAGGGGCGCTATTCGGGCGGCGTCGAGCAGGTGGTGACCAAGGCCATGGCCTCCACCACCGCGTTCCCCGCGCCGCCGGACACCGCGGAGTACAGCGTCTCCGGCAGGCTGTCCCACGGCTACGGCCGGCTGCGCAGCGGTGACGACCGGGTGAACGGCCGCGGCGTGCGCGGCCCCATGGACTACGACGCGGTGCCTTCCGACGTGGACTCGTACCTGTTCACGCTTCCCGCCGTGCCCGCGCCGGAGGACCGCGCGTGGCTGGTGCAGTGGGAGGTGGCGAAGTCACCAGACGGTGGCACCGCGCACGGGCTCGCGCTGGATTTGACGTTCTGCGACGGCGACGCCCCGGCGACGCCGGACGCGGGCATCGAGAACTGCGCGGTGGTGCGCGCGGGCAGCCGCAACCAGGGGCTCACGCTGGGCTACCGCTCGGATGCGCTGAGGGCCTGGCACACGCCGGCGGGTGCTTCGGCCAGCACCCTGCAGCCGCTGTACACGCTGGAGGAGCGGCCCAACTCCACCGTCGTCACCCTGGCGCCGTATGCCTGCGGTTGCCTGGAGGGACGCTTCGTGCGCGGCGGGAAGATGCGCGTGGATGTCTCCGCGTCCGAGCGCAACTCCTACGAGCAGGTGGGCTACACGCTGCGCACCGGCTACGCGGACTACCCGCAATCCTATACGCGGGATGGCGGTGTCACCACGCAGTGCCCGGGACCCGCGGATGCGGGCACGGACCCGGATGGCGGCGTGGCTCCGCTGAGTGGTGGCTGTGTCTTCACGCGTCAGCCTTGAGCGTCGTGGGGGGCGGGGGCCCGCCTTCGGGTGGGCGCTCCCGGGCCGTCGTGTCCGGCGGGCGCGGCTCCCACCGGGACAAGGTCTCCCCCCACGCGAGCAAGCCGTGTCTGGCCATGAAGGGGTCGTCCGGAACGACTCGTGCGTCCGCCGTCGGGATGCCGACGCGGTCGGCATGCAAGTCATTGCAACGGGGGCGCTCGCGCGAGGCCGCGGGCAGGGCCTCGTGGCGCAAACCCTGGCGGGCAGTCGACCGCACGGCGCCAGGGTGGATGGGGCGGTCAGGGCCGCCCGTCATCGCTTCGTCCAACGTGTCTCAGGGAGGCGCGATGCCCAGCCCGTTGAGCGTGATGCTCTTCTCGGGGAGGTTCGCCGCGTTCGACTTGATGACCAGCGCGCCCTGATACTGCTGGGCCTCGCGGGGGCGGAACGCCACCTCGACGAAGAAGCGCTCCTTGGACTTCACCTGGAAGGCCTCCTGGGGATTGAGGTCCTGGCCGTCCTTGGAGACCTTCATCGTGAAGACATTCGGACCGGAGAGGGCGATGCTGGAGACATCCAGCGTATCCTCGCCCATGTTCTTCACCTGGACGGAGTTGAAGCCCGTGGTTCCGACGTAGGTTCCGGAGCGGAACTCCTGGTCGAAAGCCATCTCGTCGCGGTCCGAGATGAGCTGCGGGGCCTTGGGGATTTCCTCGGCGCCTTCGCCGCAGGCGGCGAGTGAGAAGAAGAGAATGGGGAGCCACGGGGTGTGCAGTCGCATGGACGTTCACTCCTCGCTAGAGGGTCGATGATGATGAATGTTGTAACAGTGTTCTGTCGTAAGGCCCAGAGCGTCGGTGCATTCCTGCTCACGTTGCTGGCGGTGGGATGCGGAGACACTCGCGACGACTTCATCGGTCCGCGTGTGAAGGATGTGTGTGATGAGTCATGGCCCGTGTGTGGCCGCGTCGCCGGCTGCATCCTGGGCGAGGAAGGCTATTCGGAGGGTCGCTTCCCCGGCCGCAGCCAGTTCATCGTCCAGGTGCCGGAGGCGTCTCACATCAAGGTGAGCTTCTACCTGGATGAGGTCACCGCGGCGGGCGAGGAGACGGTGGTCATCTTCCACGAGGAGGGCTGTCGGGCGCGCATCCGGACCGCGGCGGACGGCCGCGCGGTGCTCGACTCGATGGAGAAGTTCAGCGTCTTCACGCGCGAGGCGGAACTCACCGGCGTGGGAGACCACCTCATCGAGTTCGAGTCCGACATGCAGGCGCGCTACGCCGTGAAGGTGGACGTGACGCCCCTGCGCAATCGCTAGCCGCCGGAGGAGACGCCTTGCTTCAGCGTGCGCACCAGGTGGCTGGCCACCCGGAAGCTGTTGGCGGCGATGGTCAGCGTGGAGGGCACGCTGCCGCCGGTGGGCATGAAGCTGCCGTCCACGACGTAGAGGTTGTCCACCTCGTGCGCGCGGCAGTTCCGGTCCAGCACGGACTCGGCCGGGTCGTCGCCGAAGCGGCAGGTGCCGTGCTGGAGGATGGTCGTCTCGCCGGCGACGCTCTTGCGCTCGAGCGAGTCCGGCTCCAGCCGCAAGAGCACCTCCTCGCCGCGCTCGACCAGGAAGCGCGTCGCCGCCAGGTCCATGGGGTGGCGCTCCACGGTGATGGCGGCCACGGGGATGCCGTGCTTGTCCTTCACGTCGCCCTCCACGCTCACGTAGCTGCCCTGCGTGGGGAGGTACTCCGCGTAGACCTCGAACAGCAGGACGCGCGAGTCGCGGTACGCGCGCATGCGGTCCTTGAGCTCCTTGCCGAAGACGGCGGACGCGCCGCTGCCCGCCAGCCCCGACGCCGCGTGGATGGGATTGGGGTGCGTCCACATGAAGCCCAGGGTGCCGCCCTTGCGGAAGCCGAAGCGCGCGTCGGGCATCAGGTAGAAGTCCTGGAGGCTGCGGTTGACGAAGGGCCCAGGGTCCTTCAGCCACGGGCGCCTTTCCGCCTGCTTCGACTGCCGGAACGTCGCCTGGGACTCACCGAAGGAGCTGAAGATGAGGTTCCGCCCCACCAGGCCGTTGCCGTTGGCCAGGCCCCGCGTGAAGCGCCTGGACGTGGAGTTGAGCAGGAGCCGCGCGCTCTCCACCGCGGTGGCGGACACGACGACGACCTTGGCGGGCTGCTCCTGGGCCACGCCGTCCGCGTCCAGGTAGACGACGCTCTTGGCGCGCCCCTTCTTGTCCACCTCCACCGTGCGCGCCATGCAGCCGGGGCGCACCTGGACGTTGCCGGTGGCGACGGCGGCGGGGATGAGGCTGGCGTTGGTGCCGCTCTTGGCGCCCATCTCGCAGCCGTAGCTGCCGCACAGCGCGCAGTACGCGCACGGCGCGCGGCCCTTGTACGGGCGGCTGATGATGCCGCGCGCGGTGGGAATCGAGTGCCAGCCCATGGCCTGGCAGACCTTGTCGATTTCCGACGCCACCGGGTGCACGTCCAGCGGGGGCAGCGGAAAGGGGCCGCTCCGGGGCTCGGCGAAGGGGTGGGGCACGGCCTGTCCGGACACGCCCAGCTCCGCCTCGGCCTTGTCGTAGAAGGGCGCCAGCTCCTCGTAGGAGATGGGCCAGTCGGCGAGCGTGCTGCCCGGCACCGCGCCCAGCGTGGTGCGCAGCCGGAAGTCCACCGGCTTGAGGCGGTAGAAGAAGCCGCTCATGTGCACGGTGCCGCCGCCCACGCAGTTGGCGGTCCACGCCGCGGTGCTGCGCTCGTACTTCCCTTGGGCGCCCTTGCGCACCAGGTGCGGCTCCTCCCAGGGCAGCGGCATGAAGAAGTTGCGGCGGCTGTTGAGGATTTCGTCGTGGACGAAGTCCTGCGGCCGGTAGTGCGGCCCCTTCTCCAGCACCACCACCTTGAAGCCCGCGCGGCCCAGCTCCAGCGCCATGGGCGCGCCGCCCGCGCCGCTGCCGATGATGCAGACATCCACCGGGGGCAGGCTCACTTGTGAACCCCGCACTCGCGCAGGCACTTCGGGCCGTCGTAGCCCTCGGGGGGCGCCATCGCCACGGTGCCCACCGTGTCGAAGCCCATCAGCCTCCAGCCCACCTTGCCCTTGTTGCCGCCGTAGGACGGGTCTCCCAGGAAGCCCTCCAGCGTCAGCACGGTGAGCAGCTCCAGGAAGTGCGCCTCGCCGCTCCTGGGCGGGCTGTCCTTGAAGAGCGTGAGCAGCTCGTCCTGCTGCGCGGGCGTGAGCGACGCGAAGCCCTTCTGGAACATTCGCTGCGAGCGGTGCTCCAGCGCGGCCAGCCCCGACATGAAGTCCTCGCGCATGGGCTGCATCGAGGGTGTCTGGAGGATGCGGTCGATGTAGACGGGCACGTCCGCGTCGAGCGCGCCCGGGTCCTCGTCCTTGGGGAGGATGCGCTCGGTGGCGGCGGCCACGACGGCGAACTCGAAGGCGGAGAAGGTGTGCGTCTGCCGCCCTCCGGAGGTGGTGCCCAGCGGGCCGGGGTCCTTCGCGGGCTTGGGCTCCTCGGAGGAGCGCTTGCAGGCCAGGGGCCCCAGCAACACCACGCCTCCGCCGAGGAAGCTCAGCCGCTGGATGAAGGAGCGCCGGGTCAGGCGCCGACGAGCAGGACGCGCACGGGACATAGGCGCGGAAGCGTAACCCAGCGGGGGCGTGCCTGGCGCGTGTCTGGATGCGCGCTGCTCGTCTGCTCCCTCGGGTGCGTGGGTGAACTAGGATGCGACGCAACGTTGTGCACGGCCGGAAACGCAAGGAGACCAAGATGAGACGTCATGCCTGGGCACTGGGATTGGCGCTGGCGATGGGCTGCGGCAAGGACTCGAAGCCGGACAACCCGGACGCGGGCCGGCCGGATGGCGGCGGGGGAACGACGGAGACCTTCACCAAGCTGGAGGTGGACGCGGACGCGAGCGAGTTCAATCCCATCTCCAACATCGCCATGGCGGTGGGGCCGAACGACCGCATCGGCATGGTGTACTTCGTGAACAACGGGACGGCGACGGGGAGCGAGACGAACTACGACCTGCGCTACCGCGAGTTCGACGCGGGCGTGCTCGGGCCCGTGGAGAAGATTGCCACCGTGCAGCGGGTGTACGGCGTGTCGGTGGCCTTCGGCGCGAACGGCCAGCCGGCGGTGTCGTACCTGGGCGGCGGACGCGACAACTCCACGTTCTGGCTGCAGAGCGACCTGGCGGTGTCCTACCGCTCGGCGGCGGGCGTGTGGACGGAGAGCATCGTCGCCACGCGCTCCAACGCGGCGGCCATCAACAACCCGCTGAGCGACGTGGGCTTCCTGGTGGGGCTCAACTCGTCCATCGTGTTCTCGGGCAGCCAGGCGCTCATCGCGTATCGCGACGGGCACAACGGCAACTTCGGGCGCCAGGACTGGGAGTCGGCGGACCTGGAGCTGGCGAGCGGCGGTCCCCCGTCCAGCTGGGCGTTCCGCATGGTGGCGGCGTCGGGTGACACCAAGGCGGGCTACGGCGGACACATCGGGCTCATCATGGCGGGCGCGCAGCCGGCGGTGGTGCACGACTACGTGAAGGAGGGCGCGCAGGCGACGGGCGCCGGAATCGTGTTCCAGCGGCGCGCCGCGGATGGCGTGGCGTGGAGCGCTCCGGTGGAGGTCGCCACGGCGGAGAGCATCGGCAACACGCAGCTGGGGCCCTCCATGGCGTTCGACCCGGAGCAGGGCTTCGGCATCGCCGTGCAGAACCGCGGCTCCTCGTCCCGCGGCGACGTGCTGCTGTACCTGGACTGCCCGAGCCCCACCGCGACGAGCTGCAACACGAAGGGGGAGTGGTCCACGCCGGACCCGGTGTTCGGCCGTGGCACGGGTGGCTGGTATCCGTCGCTCGCGTTCGACCCCATCAACCACGAGCCCTCCATCGCGCACTACTTCTGCTCGTCGGAGTCGGGGAACAACGACACGGGCTGCAACCCGACGGAGGACCGGCTCCTCATCAGCACGCGCATCGGCGGCATCTGGCGTGAGACGGTGGTGGACGAGGACGGCGCGTGGTCTCCAAAGCTCGCGTACCTGTCCACGGGCAAGCGCGTGGTGCTGTACCGCCTGCCGGTGATGGCGCCGTCCAAGAAGGGTGTCCTGCGTCTGGCGGTGGAGCAATGAGGAGCGCGGTCCGCGCCCTCGCGGCGCTGACGCTCTCGGGTGTGGTCTCGGGCGCGGGGATGCTCGCGTGCGCGCGTCCGGACAATTCATTGTCCGGCAGCGTGTCGGAGCTGTTCCCGCTCGAGGTGTCGCGGGTGGAGATCCTCCGCAACGCGGAGGCGCTGCAGGTGAGCTACTTCCGCAACAACGACCTGGACGTGGACCTGGTGGTGCGGCTCACCGTGTCCACGGAGGGGTTGGACCTGCGGCCTGGCGCGAAGGTGAACCTGGCGGGCACGACGCCGTCGGGCGTGGCGCGCGCCACGGTGGTGCACCTCAACGCGGGCGAGCCGGCGCGTGTCTTCGCGCCGGTGGAGAAGGGGGACCTGCAACTGGAGTCGGGAGGCAACCCCGGCGAGCAGACGCGCGGGGACTTCTCCATGTCCTTCAAGAAGGGCGAGGGCTACGGCGCCGGTCGCAGCCTGGAGGGGACGTTCTCCTCCGAGGCGCGCGACGCGGGCTTCGGGCCGGAAGAGGGCGAGCCGCTCGACGCGGGTACGCCTCCGTAGGACCGAGGCGGAGGCGACGCCCGGAGGCTCGGGCGTCGCCTCGCGCGAGGGGCGCGGTCCGCTCGCGCGTCTCAAGTCGGCGCGTCGGCCCCGAGGAGCGCCGCCGCCGCGCCAGCGCCTGGCGCGAACCCTCCGCGCGTCTCGGGGTCGGCGCGTCGGCCCTGAGGAGCGCCGCCGCCGCGCCAGCGCCTGGCGCGAGCCCTCCGTCAGCGTGCGGGAGGGCCCGCCGGGCGCGCTGCTCGCGGAGCCCCGTCAGTGCGCCGCGCAGGTGTTGAGCGCGAGCCCCTGGGACACGCGGGCCTGGTCCACGGTGTGGCGGGCGAGCGCCGTGGCGCCGCCCTCCTCGTAGATGCGCCGCGCGAGCGCCAGGGCCTCGCTGGCGTGCACCGTCAGCGTCTGGCCCGCGGCGTCCGTCACCGCCACCGTGCCGTCCGCGGCGCCCTCGGCGCGGACCAGCAGGGCGCCCGCGTCGTCGCGCACCGCCATGCCGTTCTCCAGCGGCTCGAAGTGGCGGATGACGGGCTCCTGGCCCTCGCGCTCCAGCTCCAGCCGCATCACGCCGCTCTGGGCGTCGCGCGACATGCGCAGCACGTCCGTGGGGCTCAGGCGCACCACGCGGGTGCCGTCGTCCTCGCCGTCCACGCTGGACACGGGGTTGTTGCCGCTCCAGAACTCGATGCTGTTGATGATGAGCGCGTCGATGAGCGAGCCCAGTTGGTACACGGGCACGATGACGAGCACGAGGAACATCAGCCACTGCACGAACTTCTCGCCCGAGATGTTCTTGTTGAACTGCCAGATTTTCTGCGTGAGCTTGAAACTGCCGAAGCACCCGGTCGCGTGCATCGAGATGAAACCGGCGCACAGCACGGCGAGCCAGGGAGACGGACGCTTCATCGTGAACCCTCCTGGGGGGATGGAAGGACTGCGAAGGCAGACGCACCATGCCACGTCGGTTTTCCCCGGCACACCGTGTTCGTGGCTTCATCCGATGGACAGCACTTCCCAGCCCTCCGAGGTGCGAGGATGCGGGGGATGCCTTCCCCGCGTCTGTCATCGAAAGCCTTCGTCGCGTGGCTCCTGTCCCTGCCGGTGCACGCCGCCGAGCCCGTCGACGCCGAGACGCGCGCACAGCCCCGTGAGGCCGATGCGCCACCCGCCGCGCTCGTGTGTCTGGCCCGGTGGTATCCGGCGCTCACGCCCGTGCGACTCGACTCGGGCTGGGGCTTCTTGCTGCCCGACGGACGCTCCTTCCCGTTCGACGACGGACAGACGAAGTCGTTCGCCCGCAAGCTGGAGGCCCCGGACCTGGAGGACACGCTGTCCATTCCCTATCGAAAGGGGCCCATCACCCCGGTGACCCGCGAGGACGAAGACCCCGGGCGCATCCGCTTCGAGCCGCTGTTCGAGGCCACCTACGGCGCTGCCCGGGAGCAGGTGGACGTCATCCCCATCGACTTCCTGGGCCAGCGCTTGAAGGTGAACCGCAAGGTGGCGCCCGCCTTCGAGCGCGTCAGCGCCCGGCTGGCGTCACTCGTGGCGAAGCAGGCCTCGCTCAAGCCCTATCTCCAGGGCGTGGGCGGCACGTTCGTCTGGCGCAACATCGCCAACACGAACCGACGCAGCGCCCACGCGTACGGCGTCTCCATCGACCTCAACGTCGCGCGCTCGCACTACTGGGAATGGCAGAAGCCCCGCAATCCCGTGCGCTGGCGCAACTCCATCCCCCAGGCCCTCGTGGACGCGTTCGAGGCGGAGGGCTTCATCTGGGGAGGCCGCTGGTACCACTACGACACGATGCACTTCGAGTACCGGCCGGAGCTGCTCGACGCCGCGTGTGCTCCGGCCCGGTGACGAGGTCAGTCGCCCTCGCTCTGCACCAGCCCGTACTTGTGCAGCAGCGAGTAGAGGTGCTTGCGGTCCAGCTCCGCCTCGCGAGCGGCGCGGGCGATGTTGCCCTTGGCGCGGCCCAGCAGGCGCGTGAGGTACTCGCGCTCGAAGGCGCGGATGAGCTCGTCCTTGCACACCTTGAACGGGCCGGTGAACTCGGCGGGCAGGAAGTCGCCGGCGGGGGCGGGGGCCTCGCGGGTGAACTCGCGCAGCAGCGCGTCCCCGGCCAGCTCCGGGATGTCCACCATGTGCCGCGCGCGCTCGAGCGCGTTGCGCAGCTCGCGCACGTTGCCCGGCCAGGTGTGTCCGTTGAACTGCTCGCGAATCTTCTCCGGCAGCCGCAGCCACAGGCCCTCGCCCGCGAAGGCGTCCACCAGCAGGGGGATGTCCTCCTTGCGGTCTCTCAAGGGCGGCAGGCTGACGGTGAACACGGAGAGGCGGAAGTAGAGGTCCTCGCGGAAGCGGCCCGCCTGCGTCTCGGCCCAGAGGTCCTTCTTGCTCGCGACGACGATGCGCGCGTCGAACGAGATGGGCGTGGAGGCGCCGAGCCGACGGAACTCGCGGTCCTCAATCGCGCGCAACAGCTTGGGCTGGAGGTCCAGCGCCAGGTCGTCGATTTCGTCGAGGAACAGCGTGCCGCCGTTGGCGCGCTCCAGACAGCCGATGCGCTGGCTGACGGCGCCGGTGAAGGCGCCCTTCTCGTGGCCGAACAGCTCGCTCTCGATGAGCGAGTCGGAGACGCTGGCGCAGTCAAAGACGACGAGCGGCCCGGGCGCGCGCGGGCTCAACTTGTGGATGGCCTTGGCGGCGGCGCCCTTGCCGGAGCCCGTCTCACCCACGAGCAACAGCGTCGAGTCCGTGGGGGCGATGCGCTGGAGCAGGGCGAAGATCTGCCGCATCGGCAGGCTGCGGCCCACCAGATCTCCCAGCCGGTCCTCCAGCGTGGGCTCCACCTGCACGGGGGCCAGCTGGGGGCTGAAGCGCAGGCGGACATCGCCCACCTCGAGCAGCGCGCCGGGCCGCAGGTACGCCTCGCGCACCTGGGCGCCGTCCAGGAAGGTGCCGTTGGTGGAGCCCAGGTCCTGGACGAGGAAGCGGTCACCCTGGCGGCGCACCACCAGGTGGTTGCGGCTCACCGTGGGGTGGTCGATGACGACGTCGTTGTCGGCCGCTTTGCCGACGCGCAGCGCTTCGTTGGCGAGCGGAAAGACGGTGCCGGCGCGCTCGGTGTCGAGGAGGACGAGGTGGAATTGCTGCGCGGAGAGTCGCTCACCCTGGCCTCGCGCGTTGATGACGGTGTGCGAGGGGATGGGGGCTGGGGGCAGAGGGGGCATGACCGGGCGGGGATTCTAGACGGCTTCTCGTCGCGAGGTGACTTCCTGTCGGGTGGGGTTCAGGCCGCCCTCCAGGCGACCGGGCATGGTTGGAGCCCCAGGGGGCCGTGATACGACGGGCCACCCCTATGCGCTCCTCCTCCCTGCTCCTGCTGCTGGCCTCCGCCTGCGCCACCGTGCCGCGGGCTCCCACCCCCACCACCCCCGCCGAGGCGCCCCCCGGGGCCACGCGTGTCTGGAAGCAGACGCGCGCGGTGGTGGTGCGCCACGCCACGGTGCTGCCCGCCTCCGGCCCGGCCATCGAGGACGGCGCGGTGGCCTGGGTGGATGGAAAGCTGACGGCGGTGGGACGCAACGCCGAGGTCACGAGCCCCCCGGGCGCCGAGGAGGTGGACGGCACCGGCCTCTACGTCACCCCGGGCATCATCGACGCCCACAGCCACCTGGGCGTCTATGCGTCGCCCGACTCCTTCTCCAACTCGGACGGCAACGAGGCCACCGCGCCGGTGACGGCGGAGGTCTCCGCGGAGCACTCGTTCTGGCCGCAGGACCCCGGGCTTCGCCGCGCCGCGGCGGGCGGCGTCACGTCCCTGCTGGTGCTGCCGGGCAGCGCCAACCTGATTGGCGGCCGGGGCTTCCCGGTGAAGCTGCACTTCGGCCGCTCGGCGGCGGAGGTGCGCTTCCCGGGGGCGAAGGACTCGCTGAAGATGGCGTGTGGCGAGAACCCCCGGCGCGTCTACGGCGCGGGGCGCAACATGGCGCCCGCCACCCGCATGGCCAACGTGGCCGGCTACCGACAGGCCTTCGCCCAGGCCCGCGACTACATGGCCAAGCGGGACGAGTGGACGAAGAAGAAGGAGAAGAGCCCGGACGAGGCGGGTCCGGAGCCGATGCGTGATTTGAAGCTGGAGACGCTCGCGGAGGTGCTGCGCGGCAACATCCTGGTGCAGAACCACTGCTACCGCGCGGACGAGATGGAGGTGATGCTCCAGGTGGCCCAGGAGGCGGGCTACACCATCCGCGCCTTCCACCACGCGCTGGAGGCCTACAAGGTCCGCGACAGCCTGGCCGCCAAGGGCGTGGCGGTGGCGACGTGGGCGGACTGGTGGGGCTTCAAGCTGGAGGCGTGGGACGGCATCCCGGAGAACGCGGGCCTGCTGTCGCAGGCGGGCGGCAAGGCCGTCATCCACTCGGACTCCGCCTATGGCATCCAGCGGCTGAACCAGGAGGCCGGCAAGGCGATGTGGCGCGCGCGCGAGTCGGGCATCCCGATTCCGGAGGAGGAGGCGCTGCGCTGGGTGACGCTGAACGCCGCGTGGGTGATGGGCGTGGAGGGTGTCACCGGCTCGCTGGAGCCAGGGAAGATGGCGGACGTGGTGCTGTGGAAGGGCCACCCGCTGAGCGTCTACGCGCGGGCCCAGCGGGTGTGGGCGGACGGCGTGGTGACGTTCGACGCGGGCTCGGGCGCGGTGGAGGCGAGCGACTTCGAGGTGGGCGAGATGGCCCAGGGCCCGGCGAAGCTGGTGGCCGCGTCCGCGCCGGTGCCGTCGCTGACCGACTTGGGCCTCACCGAGCGCTGCGACGTGACGAAGACGCGCGAGTGCGCGCAGCCCCTGGCGCTGGGCACCGAGGCCTGCACCGTGTTCCAGGGTGTGACGGCCTTCACGGGCGCCGCCTGGGTGAAGGGCGCCACGGTGGTGGTGAACGGCGGCAAGGTCGCGAGCGTGCGCCAGCAGGGCGAGGGCGGCGCGGTGCCTTCGGGGTGCCGCACGGTGGACGGCAAGGGCCGCGTGCTGACGCCGGGCCTGGTGGATCCGCTCACACAGCTCGGACTGGTGGAGGTGGGCGCGGAGGTGTCGACTCAGGACGACGGGCTGCGCGGCGAGGCGAACAAGCGCGACGTGCGCGCGGCGCTGGTGTCCGCGGAGGACGTCAACCCCGTGTCCGCCGCGTTCGCGGTGGCGCGGTTGGGCGGTGTCACCAGCGCGCTGACGGTGCAGCACGGCGGGCTCATCTCGGGACAGAGCGCGCTCGTGTCGACGGACGGCGCGGTTCGACGCACGCCCCTGGCGATGCACATCCACCTGGGCATCGGCGGGCGGGACGCGGTGTCGGGCTCGCGGGCGCTGGTGCTGGAGCGGCTGCGCGAGGTGCTGTCGGACGCGCGCGAGTATGGCCGGCGCAAGGGTGACTTCGAGCAGCGGCGCATGCGCGACGTGGGCGCGAGCCGGCTGGACCTGGAGGCGCTGCAGCCGGTGCTCGCGGGCAAGCTGCCGGTGGTGATGGTGGCGCAGAAGGCGTCGGACATCCGGGCGGCGCTGACGCTCGCGCGCGAGTACAACCTCAAGCTCGTCATCGCGGGCGCCAGCGAGGCGTGGCTGGTGGCGAAGGAGCTGGCGGACGCGAAGGTGCCGGTGATCCTGCAGCCCACGCAGAACCTGCCCCTGGACTTCGACCGGCTCAACAGCCGGCTGGACGCGTCGGCGCTGCTGGGCGCGGCGGGCGTGAAGGTGCTGTTCTCCGTGCTGGGCGAGCCCGGCATGGTGCGCACGCTGGCGCAGGAGGCGGGCAACGCGGTGGCCTGGGGCCTGCCGCACACCGAGGCGCTCAAGGCGATGACGTCGAACGTCGCGGACGCGCTCGAGCTGCCGGTGGGGCGGCTCGCCCCGGGAGCGACGGCGGACGTGGTGCTGTGGAACGGAGACCCGCTGGAGTCGGCCACGCGGCCTTTGGGCATGTGGCTGGCGGGACGGCAGGTGCCGCTCGTCAGCCGTCAGCAGGCGCTCTTCGAGAAGCACCGCGCGCTGCCCGCGAAGTAGCGCGGGACGTTCGCTGAAATTAACCACGCGGCGACCGCCCCCCGAGGAGGACGGCCGCCGCGTGCCTTCATCGGGACACGAGGCGCGGGCCCGACTCAGTTCCCTTCATAGATGCCGATGACCCCCGCCACCCACTTCTTGGTGGTGGAGTCCTGGTAGCCCAGGAAGGACACCAGCATCCGCCGGCCACTGCCGGAAGCATCCGCCTGGATGTCGCTCACCCGGGACATCCCGTAGCGGCGACCGAACACGTCCAGGCCATAGTTCGTGATGTTGCCGCCCTTGACGCGCGACAGACCGCCGCCCCACGACGCGCCCGTCCAGATGCTGCCGTCGGACGGGTCCTTGCCGAGCGCGGACAGGTACTTGTCCACCAGCCCCGAGCCCTTGCCCAGGTGGCCCAGCACCGCGCCGTTCGCGTCGATGCGCACCAGGCCGTTGCTGAAGGAGCTCAGCCACACCGTGCCGTCGTTGGCCACCACCGCGCCGGAGATGTTGTCCGGCACGCGCTCGGCGGGCGTGGAGTACTCCGGCTTCGCGTCCGGCCACAGGTCCAGCTTGTTGCTGGAGTCGTTCTCCGAGCCCGTCTGCGCGCGCCAGAAGTTGCCGCCCAGCGTGCCGTAGCGGAAGCGCGTGGTGCGGTCCGAGCCGCCGAACCAGACGTCGCCGCCCGGGTCCACCGCCACGCCGTAGTACGCGTCCGTCAGGAGAATCACCCGGCCGTTGGCGTCCAGCGCGTTGACGTGCGGGTGCACGTGCTCGAACACGCCGGTGCAGTTGAGCTGGCCGTTGCACATGGGCGCGCCGTTGAACTCCGCGTTGCCGCGCGCGAAGCCGTGGTTGCCGCCGAACCAGATGCTGTTGGTGCGCTTGTCGTAGCGCAGCCGCAGGATGTTGCAGAGCTTCTCGCGCCCGCGGGGCTCCGCGGCCACCACGTTGGGACCGGAGAAGATGTCGTAGTGGATGACGTCCAGCGTGCCGTCACCGTTGAGCGTCACCTTGTCCGCGTCACCGCTCTTGTAGCGCGCGGGGTCGGGGCTGGGGCCATCCCAGTTGTTCTCGCAGTGCTCGGAGCCCTTGCCGGGCATGCCCTCGTAGCCGACGAAGACGGTGCCCGCCTTGCCGCCCGCCACGGAGATGACCTTCAGGTACTTGGCGCCCGGCGGCGTGCTGCCGTCGTCCATGTACCCGTACGGACGCAGGCCGTCCTCCATGCCGTAGCGCACGAAGCGCTCCGCGCCGCGCTTGAGCAGGAACAGGCCCTCCTCGCCGCCGGCCACCCAGATGTTGCCCGCCTCGTCGGCGCTCACGCCGTACACGGTGAGCGGGCCGCCCTGGTCCGCGCCGTAGAAGCGCCAGCCGGGCGCCGAGGGCAGCGGCGGAATCTCCGCGTCCGCGCGCGGGTCCGGCGTCGTCGGGCCGCCACCGCCGTCCGGCGTGCCGGCATCCGGCCCGGTGGGCTCGCCACCCCCGCCGTCCGGCGTGCCCGCGTCGGGCTCGGTGGGCTCACCGCCCCCGCCGTCCGGCGTGCCCGCGTCCGTCCCGTCCGAGGGGCCCGGCCGCTCGGGCGGAGGACCCGGGTCGTCCATGCCTGGGTTGTCCTGCTGCGACTCGTCGCTGCTCTTGGAGTCGCAACCCGCCACGGTCCACATCGCGCCCGCCATGAAGAGCGCACCCGCCCAGCGCCATCCCCGCGTCATCCGCATCCACCCCGCGAAACCCGGACCGCCCCGGATGGGCGACCGTCGTCCGGGCACCTGCATCGCAAGGCCGATGCCAGGGTTTACCGCCGCTCCAAGCCGCCCTTCGTCCGCTCCCGGACAACGGGTGGGCAATCGGCTGCCCTGCCAGGGCAAGTCGCTGTCCCGAAGACCCCAGCAAACGTGCTAGTGGCTTGCCTCCATGGGTGGGAACGACGCGCGAGGTCGCACACCGCTGTCCCTGGTGGGCCAGGAGCCGGACCTCCTCTTCTACACACGGCAGGCGGCCGAGCACGGCGGGCCAGTGTTGGTCCTGGGCGCCGCCAACGGCCGGGTGGTCTGGGCCCTGGCCGAGCACGGCTACACCGCGGTGGGCGTGGACCCCTCCGCGGTGATGATCCGCTCCGCCGAGGAGCGCCGCGCCTCGGAGTCCGCGGAGGTCTCCAACCGCGCCCGCTTCCTCGTCGCGGACCCGCGAGCGCTCCGGATGCCGGACCGCTTCCCGCTGGTGCTCGCCCCCCAGCACGCGCTGGGGTTGATGCCGGGCAATGACGATTTGGAGGCGTTCCTCGCGACGGTGCGCCACCACCTCACGCCCGACGGCACCTTCGTCTACGACGTGCTCAACACGCCGCGCGAGCCGGTGCTCCCGCGCGATGATGAAGAGCCCAACGCGGGCCTGGAGCCGCGCCGCCCGCTGTTCGCCCTGCACCTGCGCGAGCGCAAGCAGCCGGGCGTGCCCAGCCCCATCCGCCGGCTCAAGCTGCGGCACTTCTCGCCCCAGGAGCTGGACAGCGCCCTCACCGCCGCGGGCTTCATCCCGCGCGAGCGCTACGGGCGCTTCGACGGCAAGCCCTTCGACCTGGAAGACTCGCGCCACATCGGCGTCGCGGGGCCGTGAGCTCCACGGCTACTTCTCGAAGCGGTAGCCCAGGCCCCGGACGGTGACGAAGTGGCGCGGCTCCTCGGGGTTCGGCTCGAACTTCAGCCGCAGCTGGCGCATGAAGTTGTCCACGGTGCGCGCGCTGCCCTCGTAGTGGTAGCCCCACGCGCCGGACAGCAACTCCTCGCGGGTGAAGGTGCGCTCCGGGTGCGCCAGGAAGTGCGCCAGCAGCTTGAACTCCTGCGCCGTCAGCTCCACGGCCGCGCCGCCCCGGGCCACGGTGCGCGCGTTCATGTCCACGCTGACGTCGCCGAACGTCACCGGCGGCGCGCCCCCCGGCGTCGGGTAGCGCCGGCGCAGCACGGCCTTGATGCGCGCGAGCAGCTCCTGGAGGCCGAAGGGCTTCACCACGTAGTCGTCCGCGCCCAGGTTGAGGCCCAGAATCTTGTCGGTCTCCATGCCCTTGGCGGAGAGGACGACCACGGGCGTGTCCCGGCCGCGCTGGCGCAGCTCCTTGAGCAGCTCGAAGCCGTTGAGCTCCGGGAGCATCAAATCCAGCACCATCAGGTCCGGGTTGTCGTCCAGCGCGCGCTGCAGGCCGGTGCGGCCGTCCTGGGCCTGGAGCACCTCGTAGCCCTCGAAGCGCAGGTTCATGGAGAGGCCGGTGAGGATGGACAAGTCATCCTCCACCACCAGGATGCGCCGCGTCGTGTCGCTCATGCCTTCTGCACCGGAAGGTGGATGGTGAACCGGCTGCCACGGCCCAGCTCGCTCTTCACGGTGATGCTGCCGCCGTGGGCCTCGATGATACGCCGGGCGATGGCCAGTCCCAGCCCGCTGCCCTCCGTCTTTCGCGTCAGCAGGTTGTCCACCCGGTAGAAGCGCTCGAAGATGCGCTTGCGTTCCTTCGGAGCGATTCCCACGCCGTTGTCCTCCACCGTCAAGTCAATCCACCGGCCGGAGCGGTGCGCGCTCAGCTGGATGCGCCGGTCCGCCGGCCCGCTGTACTTGTAGGCATTCTGCAGCAGGTTGAGCAGCGCGCCCGCGACGGCTTCCTTGTCCACGTCCACGCGCGGCAGGTCGCCGGCCACGTCCACCTTCAGGTCCACGCCGCCCTCCAGCCGCTGGGCGCGGAAGGCGGACACGGCGGTGTCCACCACGTCCATCACCGGCAGGGGCTCGCGCTGGTACACCTTGCGTCCGCCCTCGATGCGCGACCAGTCCAGCACCCGCTCGATGAAGACGGACAGCCGCTCCGTCTCGCGCGTCAGCAGGGTGAGCACCTCCTGCATCTGCGCGGGGTCCTTGAGGCGTCCCAGGGCGAGCGTCTCGATGAACATGCGGATGGAGGTGAGCGGCGTGCGCAGCTCGTGGCTCACCAGGGACACGAAGTCCGTCTTCATGCGCGACAGCCGCGCCTCGCGGTACAGCACGCGGCCGGTGTAGACGACGCCGAAGGTGAGCGTCAGGTAGAAGAGCCCCAAGAGCACGCCGTACACCGCGCGGTTGCGCGTGGAGGCGCGGGCCACCGGGTCCTCGCCGGTGGGCAGCACCACCAGCCGGAAGTCCTGCAGGGGCGGGGACAGCACGCGCTCGGCGAGCACCTGCGGCCCCAGCGCGCTGGCGCGGGCCTGGGCCACCTCCGACACGAGCTTGCCCATGAGGCCGCCCTCGCCGGAGGACTCGCGGGGCACGGGCATCAGGCCGAAGCGCACCGGCTCGCTGGACACGGCGCGCGGCTCCACCTGCTCCGTCATCAGCGTCTCCAGGGCGCGCACGGACAGGCGGACGCCGCGCACGACGGCGCCGTCACGCTCGGCCACCACGACGACGGAGCGTCCACCGGTGGACAGGGAGAAGAAGGTGGGCGCCTCGGGGAGCGAGCCGACCTCTGGCAGCACGGTGCCCAGGGCCTCGGCGAGCTGGGGGTCCTCGGTGATGGCGCGACCGCCCTCCAGCTGGAAGGTGCCGTCGGGCTCGGAGAGGATGCGGCCGTCGGCGGCCTCCAGGCGCAGGGTGCCGGCCTCCTGCTCCAGCCGGGCCTCGGCGAGCTGCCGGGGCAGCTCCTGGGAGAGCGTCTCCAGCGTCCCGCGCCAGGCGGACTCCAGGCGCTTCTCCACCGCGGCGCGCTCGTTGATGATGGCCACCACGCCGAAGCCGGACAGGCCGGCGGAGGGCAGCACCACCAGGATGATGAGCAGGGCGAAGGTGCGCCGGAAGCTCAGGATGACGGAGGACGAACGGGACACGTCCCACTCCTTTACTCCCACCCGGTGCGACACGCTCGGGCGTTTCGTCCTGGGGGGCGGCGAGGCCGTCTGTCCGGCACCCGGAGGCCGCCCCGGGAGGCCATCGACTTCGCGGGGGGTCTGGTGCAAGCATGCCAGGCTCGCGGGGGAGGCGAGCGACCAGGGCCGGGCGTGTCCTCCCCTCCGACACAGCGCGGCAACTTCCGACGATGAGGCACGGTGGGTGGGGTCCCGTCGGGGGACGCGAGAGGAGACTTCATGAAGCGGCATCTTCTGGCCGGGGTCCTGGCGGCGGCGCTCGGGCTGTGTGCGTGCGAGGACCGCTCCACGGGAGCGGCGTGGACCAACGCCTCGGGCTCGGTGGCGCTCAGCCGGGACGACGCCTTCCTGTACGTGGTGGACGCGGACACCGGCGTGCTCGCCGTGGTGGAGACCGCGAGCGGACAGAAGGTGGGCGAGGTGAAGGTGGGCGCGGGGCCGGAGCGGGTGGTGGTGGGCCCGGACGACACCGTCTACGTCTCCAACCGCGGGGCCCGCAGCGTGTCCGTCATCCGGCGGGGTGACTGGAACGAGGCCGCGCGGGTGGCGGTGGGCGTGGAGCCGATGGGGCTGACGGTGTCTCCCAACGGGGACACGCTCTACGTGGTGAACAGCACGGCGCTGGACTCCTCGGTGTACGGCACGCTGATGGCGGTGGACACGCGCACGTTGGAGGTGCGCTGGGAGCTGCCAGTGGGCGAGGAGCCGCGCGGTGTCGCGCTGGTGGATGGCGGGCGCAGGGCGCTGGTGAGCTTGTTCCGGCACGCGGACCTGGTGACGGTGGACCTGTCGGACGCGCACCAGCCGCGCATGCAGCGCGAGGGCACGGACCTGTACGCGCGGGCGAACACGCGGCAGGGTGTGGCGGCGGATGAGCCGATTCCCTTCCCTTCGTCGGACGTGCTGTTCCGTCCGCGAGGCATGGCGGACGTGGTGGTGGCACCGGACGGCGCGCGGGCCTTCGCGCCGACGTTGTGGGCGCGCGAGGACTCGCTCACGAGTGACGGGCGGGGGCCTGGGGGGTCGCTCTATGGCGGGGGTGGGCCGTGCAACACGGCGGGCGTGGTGGCGCCGGGCGTGTTGACGTTCAACACGGAGGACGGCTCGCCGCGGGTGGATGACTTGGACCAGTGCCGTCCGCCGCCGAGCGAGGAGCCGGACTTCCCGCCGTCGACCATCGTCAGCCCGGAGTCGAGTCACCCCATCCAGGGGCCGGTGGCGGCGGTGGTGGACCCGTCCGGGCAGTGGCTGTTCCTGGTGAACCGCGAGACGGACAACGTGGCCATCCTGCCGACGCAGCGGCGCACGGGGTTGGATTTGACGGGGGAGCGGGGCAGCACGGTGCGGCAGTTGGTGCGGGTGGGCTCGGGGCCCAGCGGCATCGCGATGACGCGCGATGGGCGCAAGGTGTACGTCTACAACGCGTTCGACCACACGGTGACGACGCTGGTGAACGACGGCTCGGGGAACGTGGCGAACGTGCGCACGCAGGGGGCGCCGATTCCGGTGGTGGGGGAGGACGTGCTGACGGCGCAGGAGGCGGCGGGGCGCAAGCTGTTCTATTCAGCGTTGGATTCACGGATGACGAGCGCGGGGGTGGCGGCGTCGTGTGCGTCGTGTCACCTGGACGGGCGGGATGACGGGCACGTGTGGGGCTTCCCGGACGGGCCGCGGCAGACGCCGAGCCTGGCGGGGCGGAAGGTGACGGAGACAGGTCCGTTCCACTGGAGCGGGGAGTTCCCCTCGATGAGGGATTTCCTGGACGCGACGGTGCGGGGGCGGATGGGCGGCACGTCGTTGGATGGGGTGATGGTGGCGCAGCTGTCCGCGTTCATCGACGTGATTCCCACGCCGGACAATCCGTATCGGAGCGGTGTGCAGACTGCGGCACAGGCGCGGGGGGAGCAGGTGTTCAAGAAGGCCGCGTGTGACACGTGTCACGAGGGCGCGCACTTCACGAACAACCAGCAGGCGGACGTGGGGACCTTCATCACCACGGGGCCGATGCGGGACGACGACAACACGCTCAAGCGCGGGTTGAACACGCCGTCGCTGTTGGGCCTGGCGCGCACGGCGCCGTACCTGCACGACGGCAGCGCGCTGTCGCTCAAGGGCCGGCTGATGCAGGGCAGGGCGTCCAACAAGCACGGCACCACCGCGGACCTCACGGAGGCGGAGGTCGACGACCTGGTGGAGTACCTGCGCACGCTGTGAGGTGACAGCGTTCGACGATGTGACGGAAGAACGCGAGGTCAACGATGCCGAAGGACTGGGCCAGCACCTTGGTCGAGCTTGTGACAACGCCTGTTTCATGGGTGAGCGATGTCATGGAGGCATTGGTTGATACCCCGGTCCACGAGCGGTTCTCCAATTCCATCAAGTCCGATGTGTTTCAGGACTCGCACCTGCGAGACATCGATAAGGTCAGCAGCGGTCGAAAGCTCCGTGCCGGGACGATCCTTCGGGTAGGGAGAGTAGCCCCCTGTGTCAGGGAAGTTGTCGCCTCGGCGAACAAGCCGAGCTGACGACGCCTTGGGGGCGAGAGCAGGCAGGACTTGGTGCCGTACACGGATGCATTCAAGACGCAGATGGTAAAGCGGATGGTAGTCCCTGGCGCGGTGAGCGCGGCGGCGCTGGATCGCGCGTGGAGGCCTCGGCGGCGCCCGGAGGCTGACGAGCCCGGGATAGCGGCAGCCGACGAGGCCGCGGACCACCAGCTCACGGCGAAACGTCAACACCGGCTCGCCGGGCCGACGTCCTCGTCGGTCGGTCGCTGGTGACGTCCACCGCGAGAATCTCCGACTCCTCCAACTCGCGGCCCAGCCGCTCGAGGACGCGCTCGCTTACGACCACGACGGTCCGGAAGACTCTCGAAAAATCGACCGTTGGCACATTGTCCAGGCGCATCTCGTCGAACGGGGGCAGCGGCATCTCGGAGTCTCCGCGGCCGCACGTCCTGCAGGGCTCGCCGGCATCGACTCCCCGAATGCTCCCGCCAGGCTGAACCTCGAGTTCCAGCAGCTCTGCCACTCCCGGACGTGCCTTGAAGCGTGTCGGGACAGGGATGGCGCCGGTGAGCCCCGTGAGTCGCGCCGCCAATGCCGGCTGGATGAGGAGTAGCCACGGCATGTGGATGACCACCGGGGGGAACTTCCCCTTGGCCTTCCCCGTCAACGCGCCAAACCCAGTGCCCGGCTCAACGACGGCTCCGCGGGGCACCAGCGGCAACACCCGCTCCCTCAGCTTTACGAACTGCTCCCAGGGCACGCACTGCGCTCGTTCCAATTCGCGCCTCTCCGTCAGTGAGGAGAGGTCCACGGTCGGATAGTCGTAGCCGACACCAGCCCAAGTCTCCCGACAGGTTGGGCACTTCACTCCGGGCAATCCCCACTGCCGGTCGAGGTGGAAGCTCCCGCTCCATTTAGACCGCTCCACATCGCGTCGTTCCCTCAGCGCGTAGTAGCGCATTCACTCTCCCGCGGCAGCGGTCATCGCCAGCTTCTGCCAGTACGTCATTGGAACACCGATGAGCCCATAGCGCTCGACCATCACTCCGCCATGCCGGAAGTGCGCCGCTTGAGACGGTGGTGTTCGCTGACTCTCAATCCACATGCGCCAATCTCGATTCCATGGTCCGCCATCATTTCCGGCGTGAACCCTCCGATGCTCAGCAACGTCGACGAGCAGAGTGTACTTGTGGATGTCGATGCCGTTCCTCCGGAAGTACGCCTCGAAGGCGCGCGGAAAGATATGGTGTCGCTCCTTCTCACGGCGCTTCCACTCCGAGATTGCCTTCCGTGCAGCCTTGACGCTCGGCAGCTCCTCCTTTCGGTACCACGGGATGATGAAAACAGCCTCGCGGCCTGGAAGGGGAACCGCACCACCCCAGTACCGTTGGATACGTGCTGTCGCGGCGTCTGCGCTCCGGGCAGGTGCAACTCGAAGGGCATACGGCGGCGAGGCGAGATCCTCGCAGCGGAAGAGGCCGCACTCGTCCTCGCTGCACGACGGGGCATAGCAGCCCTCCTCGGACGCCCCTGCTGACGCGGCGCAGGACTCCGAGGAGTCTTCAACGTTGGCCGTGCGCAAGGCGTCGGTTCCAACATGTGCCGGCGCACCTGCGCAGCCAGCGGAGAACAGCAGCAGCAAAACCCACCACCTGAGCGTCTTCATGAGGTCCCCGGCCACGCTGAATCGCTGGATGCAGTCGTGTTGTGAGT
Source organism: Myxococcus sp. MISCRS1 (assembly GCF_026626605.1). NCBI lineage: Bacteria > Pseudomonadati > Myxococcota > Myxococcia > Myxococcales > Myxococcaceae > Myxococcus > Myxococcus sp. MISCRS1. The sequence continues at coordinate 3,472,787 of NZ_JAPNKB010000001.1, read as the reverse complement.
GCATGTTTTTACGGATTTGCAGTCAGTGCTAGTGTTGCCCGGTCACATGAATCCAGGTGGCGGTCATGATCTTCGGTCGGGAAGACACCCGCACATCTGTGCAAGCTGGATGAAGCGCTGAGCGCCTACCTCGATGAGATGGTGGTCGGCATGGGACGGCTGGAGCGCCGCCGGGCCATGGAGGCGTATTTGACGGGCCTGCTGCTGGACGGGGAACGCAAGAGCGTCGAGCCGATGGCGTCCCGACTGGTTGAGGACACCCGCGAGGTGGAGGTGATGCGCCAGCGGCTGCAGCAGTGCGTCTCGCAGGGGACGTGGAGTGACGAAGCGCTGCGAGAGCGGCTGGCGAGGACACTGGAAACCGAGGTGCCGGAATTGGAGACCCTGGTGGACGACACGGGGTTTCCGAAGAAGGGGCAGCACTCGGTGGGGTGGCCGGCAGTCCTCGGGCACGTTGGGGCGCACGGACAACTGCCAGGTGGCCGTCAGCCTGCATCTGGCAGGGCGGCGAGGCAGCGGATGCATCGGCATGCGGCTGTACCTGCCCGAGGACCGGGTAACGGACACAGTGCGGCGCAAGGCGGTAGGTGTGCCCGAGACGGTGGGAGCAGCGCGTAAATGGGAGCTGGCGCTAGGCCCTCCAGGAACTGCGCCGCACCTACCCGTGAAGAAGGGGGCGAGTAGGGGCGCCCTCGGACGCGCTTCGTCACCGACGGCAGCGCGCTGTCGCTCAAGGGCTGGCTGATGCAGGGCAGGGCGTCCAACAAGCACGGCACCACCGTGGACCTCACGGAGTCGGAGGTCGACGACCTGGTGGAGTACCTGCGTACGCTGTGAGGCGTGCGCTCAGCGGATGGGAAGCTCGCGGAACGTGATGCCGTCCAGTTGCAGGCGGCTCACGGTGTCCACGAGGCGCTCGGTGCCGATGAGCATGGTGGCGAAGTTGCCCAGCCTGAACAGGTCCAGCTCCGTGGGGAGTGAGGCCGCATCCAGGATGGGGGCCTCGGGCCACCGGAGGTTGAGGCGACCACACGTTGCGCAGGGCGGTGGATGGTCGGGCGGCATGCAGTCGAGGTGCAGTCGCCCTAGGGGGTTGAGCTGAATCTCCAGCAGCTCTGGTGGGTTCTTCTGCCGGAAGCGCAGCTCGGTGCAGCAGCCTCGGGGACCGCGGATGCCCTCGGCTTGAAGTCGCTCCAGCGCATCGGGCTGCATCAGCAGCCGGATTCCTCCGAGCCAGTCGATGGGGCCGAACCTGCCCGAGGCGCGTCCCACCAGGGGCCCAAAGGTCGTTCCTGGTGGAAGGGGCGTTCCGGGTGGGACGAAGGGGCGGGCCAACTCCCGCAGGCGCACGAACTCCGTGAAGGGCTCGGGTCTTGGTCGCTCGAACTCAGCGTGCTCGGTGATCCCCGAGAGGTCGACCTCGGGATGGTCATGACCCACGCTGCTCCAGGTCGCGCCACAGGCGTGGCAGCGGACACCGGGCAGTCGCCACTTGTGCATTCCATCGAGTTCGCCGCCGTGCCTCGCCGTGGCTGCTTTGTCCTCGTCCAACAAGAAGTAGCGGCTCATTCGTGGCGAGGCTCCCGGCCGGGATCGGCTCACGGCGTCCCGGAGTCCACCTCGGGCTCCGGCGGCGTCGGCACGCGGAAGGAGTCCGGACGCGTGGCGCCGAGCGCGAGGCGCGCGACATCCAGCGCCTGCTCCGGCGAACCCCCGAGCCACGTGACGATGAGCGCGCACGGCGTGTCGTCATCCCACGCCATCACCTGCAACATCCCCTGCGCCGGAGCCCTGCGCGCCGCCGCCTTGCCGAGCGCCGGAATCTCCTCGCCGCCCAGGTTCAACGTCGGCTGCAACAAGGCCTGCGTGTCCGCTTGTGAATAGTGCGGCTTGCAGTCCCACGTCACCGACACCGTGACGTCCTTCTCCGACGCCGAGCGGAACGTGCACAGCGGACCGCACGTGGGACACGCCCGGTCCTCCTTCATCGTGAAGCCCGGCAGCATCGACTCACGCACGTCCGAGGGCAGCAGCACCTCGCACGCGGGCAGCATCGCGTTGACCTGTGCCACCCGCGCCGCCACTCCCGCATCCGTGTCCGCCTCCGTCGCGCGCGAGCGACACGCCAACCCCATGGCCAGTGTCACCCACAACGCCACGCGCCCTCCTGCCCTCATCCCTTGGCTCTCCTCGGTCGCCCACCACCCGGCGCGCCGCGGATGGTAGACCGGTGCGGCGCTGGCGAGGACACGTTTCCCACCGCCCCCTGCCCACCAGCCGACGGGGCATACCCAGGGTCGCGCTCCGTCCCGCACCCGGCTCGTGTCCCTCCCACGCCGTGGACTAAGCTCGCGCTCGTCTCCATGCCCTCCGTCCGCTTCCTCCTGGTGCCGCTCGCCCTCGCCCTGGGGCCCGCCACCGCCTGGGCCCAGGCCCCGGTGGTCCGCACCCCTCCGCCCGAGAAGCGACCGTGGGACCCCTCGGCCCCACAGCCCGCCGAGCAGGTGCCCGCGCCCTCCCGGAACGACTCCCCGGACGACGCCTCCTGGACCGGCTTCCCGGGCGCCACCACCGCGCCCGCCGGACCGGACGCCGCGACGCTGCCCCGCCTGCCCGAAGTCCCACCCCTCGTCCCCGTGCCGGACGACGAGCAGCCCGTCCCCGTCGCGCCCTCGACGCCGCGCATCCCCGAGCCTCCACCGGGCCCTCCCCCCGTCCCCAACCGCGTCAGCCTCCTGGGCGCGCGCTCCGTGGGCCCCGGCGGCGTGGCCGTGGGCCTGTCACTCGGCTTCCCCGTCGTCTCCGCCCGCGCCGCGCTGGGCGTGCTGCCCCGCGTCGACGTGCTCGCGGGCTTCGACACCCTCTACGGGATGATGAACGAGCCGCGCCTGGGCCTGCGCTGGACGGCCCTGGACGGCGGCCCGCGCTGGAGCCTGGGCCTGGTGATGGAGGGCAGCCACGCGTTCTTCCTGCGCTCGGCCACCCTGGAGGACCGGGGCGCGCGCTACCTGAGCGGACGCCGCAACTGGAACCTCATGCCCGGCCTCGTCGGCACCTTCCAGCTGCGCGGCCCCCGCGCCACGCGCTTCTTCGCCGACGTGCGTTATCACGTGGCCCTGGACACCGAGCCCATCCAGCGCACGCCCCTGGGCGGACTGCCGCCCGACCTGGTGTCCTCCGGCTCCGTGCCCGTGCGCCTGGGCGCCGAAGTGCCGCTGAGCGAGAAAACGTCCTACTCTGTCTCCCTGGGCGGTGACTTCCGCAGCCGCCCCGAGGACGCGACCTTCATGCCGGTCGTCTCCATCGGCATCGTCACCGGCCTCTAGCGCCGGTGCCCTCCACCCCCTCGAAGCGAGGTCTTCATGCGTGGCAGTGTCATCGGCTCGGGTTCCTTCGGTACCGCCCTGGCGAACGTGCTGGCGGCGAACTGCGAGGACGTCCGCCTCTGGGGCCGTGAGCCGACGGTGGTGGACGCCATCAACACGCGGCACGAGAACCCCACCTACCTGCCCGGCATCCCCATCTCCGAGCGCGTGCGCGCCACGCTGGACCTGGAGGAGGCGCTCGCCGGCTCGGAGCTGGTGGTGCTCGCCACGCCCAGCCACGCCACGCGCCAGGTGCTCGCGCGCGCCAAGGACTTCCTGCCGCGCAACGTGCCCATCATCACCGTGTCCAAGGGCATCGAGAACGAGACGCTCCTGACGATGACGGAGCTGCTCGAGGACTGTCTGCCCGAGGAGTTCCACCCGTACCTCGCCGTGCTCTCCGGCCCCAGCTTCGCCAAGGAGCTGGCGCGGCGCATGCCCACGGTGGTGACCATCGCGTCGCACTGGGACAAGGTGGCCGTGCGCTGCCAGAAGGCGCTGCAGACGGAGACCTTCCGCAGCTACACGTCCACGGACGTGGTGGGCGTGCAGTACGGCGGCGCGCTGAAGAACGTCATCGCCATCGCCGCGGGCATGGCGGACGGCCTGGGCATGGGCCACAACGCGCGCGCGGCCATCATCACGCGCGGCCTGGCCGAAATCACCCGGCTGGCGGTGCGCAAGGGCGCCAACCCCCTGACGCTGTCGGGCCTGTCCGGCATGGGGGACCTGGTGCTCACGTGCACCGGTGAGCTGAGCCGCAACCGGCACGTGGGCATGGAGCTGGGCAAGGGCAAGAAGCTGGCGGACATCCTCGGGCAGATGAAGGAGGTCGCCGAGGGCGTGAAGACGGCGCGCAGCGCGCGCGACTTGTCGCTCAAGACGGGCGTGGAGCTGCCCATCTGCCAGCAGGTCTACCTGATTGCCTACGAGGACAAGAACGCCAAGATGGCGGTGGTGGACCTGATGACGCGTCAGCCCAAGTCCGAGCTCGTCTGACACGGGTTGGGATGTGGGCCCCGCGCGCTGTTCCGGCGCGCGTCGGGGTGCTGTTAGAAACCGGGCTCAGCGTGTCCCTCTCGAGCTTGGCGAACCTGCCGTCCTTCCGTGCCTTCCGTCACCGGGAGTTCCTCGCGGTGTGGTCGGGGGCGCTCGTCTCCAACGTGGGCACGTGGATGGAGGTGCTCGCGCTGGGCGTCTTCGTCACGAAGGTCACGGGGCGCGCGGAGTGGACGGGCGGTGTGGCGGCGCTGACGTACCTGCCCTCGCTCATCCTGTCGCCGTTGGGCGGCGCGCTGGCGGACCGGTTCGACCGGCGCAAGTACGTCGCGGTGTGCGCGGCGTCGCAGGCGCTGCTCGCGGGGGTGCTGGCGACGCTGGCCTTCACCGGGAACCTCACCGTGCAGGCGGTGGCGGGCATCTGCTTCCTCAATGGCTGCGTGCACGTGCTGTCGGGGCCGGCGTACACGGCGCTGGTGGCGGGGCTGGTGGCGAAGGAGGACCTGCACAGCGCGATGACGCTGATGTCGGCGCAGTTCAACCTGGGGCGCATCGTCGGGCCGGTGCTCGCGGCGGGGTTGCTCGCGGCGGGCAACGTGGCGTGGGTGATGGTGGCGAACACGCTGTCGTTCTTCGCGGTGTTGTTCGCGGTGGCGCAGGTGCGCGCGGAGCCCAGGGCCTCGCTGCCCGCATCCTCCCGGGGGCTGTGGGGCGACATCCTCGAGGGCGCGCGGCTGGCGCGCGGCGACTCGGGCATCCGCCTGTCGATGGTGGCGCTGTTCCTGCTCGCGCTGTTCATCTCGCCCTTCATCGCGTTGGTGCCGGTGTTCGCGCTCCAGGTGTTCGGCGCGGATGCGTCCGCCGCGTCGGTGCTCATCGCGGTGCAGGGCGTGGGAGCGCTCGTCGCGTCGGGCCTGGTGGGTGGCCTCGCGGTGCGCTGGGGCAAGGACCGGGTGGTGGACCTGTCGATGATGTTGATGGGGCCGGTGACGATGGCGTACTGGCTGTCGCCCACGCTGCCGGTGGCGATGGGGAGCATGTTCGTGCTGGGCGCGGTGTACCTGGTGGTGATGACGGGGCTGAGCACGCGCAACCAGGAGCGCGCGCCGCGCGAGCTGCAGGGCCGGGTGAGCAGCCTCGCGATGATGCTCGTCAACGTGGGCTACTCGGTGGGCGTCTGGGCGCAGGGTGCGCTCGCGGACCGGGTGAGCGTGCGTGGCGTCACGGCGACGGCGGCGGCGCTGTTCTTCCTGTCGATGGTGGGGCTGCGCTGGCAGCGCCCGAGGACCGTCGACGTCGCGAGCACCTGACGTCTCAGGCCTTGTTCGGCAGGAGCGCGAGCACGCGGGCCAGCACGGCGACGCCCTCTTCGTACTCGCCCAGTTCGATGTGCTCGTCGGGCGTGTGGTCCAGCGCGGAGTCACCCGGGCCGTAGGCGACGGTGGGCACGGCCCAGGTGTCTGCCACGGTGTTCCAGTCCGAGGTGCCCGTCTTCACGCGAAGGGTGGGGCGCGCGCCGCGCTCGCGGATGGACTGCTTGAAGGCGCGGGTGAGCGGGTCATTGCCCTCGGCGGACACGGCGCCCTTGCGGGACACCGTCCGCACCGAGACGTCGGGCACGCGGGTGAGACACGCGAGCAGGGCGTCCACGTCGCTGGTGGGGCCGGTGCGGATGTTGATGCTCGCGGTGGCCCACTCGGTGTCGTGGTCGGTGCCCGTGTGGAAGGACAGGAGCGAGGGCAGGTCCTGCTCGAAGAGGGTGCAGCCCGCGTTGCGCTCGTCGCAGCGGCGGCGCAGGGCGTTCCAGGCGTCGACGAGGTGCTCGGCGGGGGCGCGATAGTTGCGGCTCGCGGTGTGCTTGCGCGTGGCGCGGTACTCGAGCTCCAGCCGGACGAGGCCCTTGTAGCCCAGGGTGATGGCGTGTGCGCCGCTGGGCTCGCCGTTGACGACGAAGTCCGGGCGGTGGTGCTCGCGAGCGTGGAGGGCGCCCCGGGTGATGGCGACCTCCTCTTCCACGCAGCCCAGCAGCAGGAAGCGCTTGCCGGCGCGCTCCGAGTCGTCGAGCAGCTCCGCGGCTTCGATGAACGCGGCCAGCGCGCCCTTGGCGTCCACCGCGCCTCGGCCGAACAGGCGCGTGCCTTCGAGGCGCACGGGGATGTCGCCGGGCACGGTGTCGATGTGGCCCAGCAGCGCGACGCAGGTGTCGCCGTCGCCGAGGCTGGCCACGGTGTTGCCCATCTCGTCGACATGGGCGCGCCAGCCGCGACGCTCCAGCCGGTCCGCGAGCGCGCGGGAGAAATCGCGCTCCTGGTGACTGGGGCTGTAGTGCTCCAGCATCCACCGCAGCAATTCCGAGCTCGCCTCACGCACCCGCATCAGCCACCTTCACACCCGAAGAAGTGAGCTTCGTGCCCGCCTCGCCCGCCAGCGCGGACAGCACGGGCCGAGGCGCCGCCGAAGCCGTGACGTGCGCGGACCGCACGCCTCCCGCGAGCGCGCGCCGAGCCGCCTCCAGCTTGTAGCGCATGCGTCCCCGCGCGAAGCCCATGACCCGCTCGACCTCATCGCTCTCGCGGATGAGCGAGCTTGGGTCCGTGGGGTCCTCGAGCAGCCCCGCCACGTTCGACAACATCACCAGCGCGCGAGCCCCCAGCGCGGCGGCGATGGCGGCGGCCACCTGGTCCGCGTCCACGTTCACCAACGTCCCGTCCTCCGTCACCGCCGGAGGACACACGACCGGAGTCTGGCCCGCGTCCATCAACACGCCGAGCAGCCGCGTGTTCACCTCGACAATCTCGCCAGCCAGGTGCGTGCGGTCGATGCGCGTGCGAGTCCCGTCCTGAATCTTCAAGGGAGGCCTGCGCCGGGCCACGAGCACCCGCCCGTCCGCGCCGCACATCCCCATCGCGGGGACACCGCGCGACAGCAGCGCGAGCACCGCGCGCTTGTTGACGTCCCCCACCCACGCCATCGTCAGCACGCGCAGCGTGGCCTCGTTCGTCAGCCGCACCACGTTGCCCGAGGCCGTCAGCGCCTCGGTGCGCTCCATGCCCAGCGAGGCCAGCAGCGAGTCGCCCGCCTCCGAGCCACCGTTCACCACGACGACCCGCTCGCCACGCTGGCGCAGCTCCGCCACGTCGGCGCAGACGTTCTCCAGGTCCACGCCCGCGGCGCCGCCAATCTTCACCACCAGGGGCGCCGGCTGGGACACGGTGCTCATCCGATGACGCTCGCGCCGCCGTCGATGAGCTGCACGGTGCCGGTGATGAACGACGCGCGCTCACTGGCGAGGAACGCGGCCGCTGCGGCGAACTCCTCCGGCTCACCCACCCGCCGGAGCGGGATGTGCGCGGCCATGGCCCGAAGCCCCGCCTCGACATCGCCCGACGTATTGCTCCCCGCCGTGCGCTCCACGGGCGGCGTGCGCGTATAGCCCGGCGCGAGCACGTTGACGGTGACACCGCAGTCGCCCAGCTCCTGCACCAGCGCGGAAGCAAACCCCACGATGCCCAGGCGCGCCGTTCCGGACAGGGCGAAGCGCGCCACCGGCCGCACGACCGTCTCCGAGGTGATGAGCAAGAGCCGTCCCCACTTCGCGGCCTTCATGTACGGCAGCGAGGCCAGGGCCAGGTTGATGGCCGGCAACATCACCGTGTCGATGGCCTCCTGGTACGCGCTGATGTCGAACTTCGTCGCAGGCCCCGGCGGAGGCCCGGCGCTGTTCGTCACCACGATGTGGGGGCCGCCCAGCTTGCTGGCCACGTCCTCCACCCACGCCTTCGCGGCGCCGTGCTCCTTCAGGTCCACACGCGTGGCCAGGACCTTCCCGCCGCGCGACATCAAGCGCAGGTGCGCCTCGGCGCGAGCCAGCCGCTCGGCGTCGCGCGCGCCGATGGCGACATGCGCGCCTTCCTTCACCAGCTCCTCGGCCACGGCCAGCCCCAGTCCGCTGGAGCCACCGGCGATGAGCGCGACCTTATGGGTGAGTCCCAGTTCCAAGGTTCTTCCTCCGAATGTCCGACACGGTCCTGACGGGACCTGCTCCAGCGCAGGGGTTCATCGCCAGCCCCAGTCCACTGATGCTTCCGGCAATGAGCGCGACCTCATGGATGAGTCCCGGTTCCAAGGTTCCGACACGTTCCTGACGGGGCCTGCTCCAGGGTCGGAGCTCACCACCAGCCCCAGCCCGCCGGAGCTTCCGGCAATGAGTGCGACCTCATGGATGAGTCCCGGTTCCAAGGTTCCGACACGTTCCTGACGGGGCCTGCCGCAGCGCCGGGCTCCACGGCCAGCCCCAGTCCACTGGCGCTACCGGCGATGAGCGCGACCTCCTGCATGAGTCCCAGTTCCACGGTTCTCCCTCAAGTGTCCGACATGTCCTGGTGGGGCCTGCACCTGCGCGGGTTCCTCGCCAGCCCCGGTCCCCGGGCTCCACCGTCGATGAGCGCGGCCTTATGAATGAGTCCCGGTCCCCAGGTTCCCACTCCGAGCGTCCGACACATTCTTCGCGGGCTCCGCTCCGGAGCCGACGTCCACGGGGGCTGGCGTTCCCCGGTACTGGTAGCGCCCCGTCAGCGGCCACGCGAGCGTGGACACCAGCGTCTTCACCTTCGCCGGAAGCTCCTTGCGCCACGCATCGTCGCCGGGCCGCAGCAGCGTGGAGCCACTGAGGAACCGGTCCGGGTTGCCGGTGACGGTGTGGTTGCGGCCCAGCACCACCGTGCGCCCCTTCACCGGATTCACAGAGCGGTCGACCTGGATGAGCTCCAGCAGCGAGTCGATGGTGGCCTGAGGCGACGCGATGAAGTCCTCGTAGCGCAGGAACAGCGAGCGCTCCGGGTGACGCCGGGTGACCAGCTCCGAGGCCACGTTGAAGCCCAGCCAGTATGCGGTGCTCCGCGCGGCGGACATCGGCACGACGTACTGCTTCGTCTTCGTCCACGAGTGCGCCACCGCGCGAGGGTCCCTCACCAGGTGCAGGTAGTACGGGGTGATTCCGTCCACGTGCGGCAGCAGCGCCGCCTCGGAGGGGAACTTGCCGCTGTCCACGATGATGTGGCTGCCCGTGGCGTCCGCGATGGTGCGGTAGGTCCGGGCGAGCAGCTCCGCGTGCTCGTACAGCGCTGGCGAGGGCGTGCCCTGCCGCAGCACGCGCCACGTGTGCCGCGTGCGCACCGTGTCCAGCTGTCGGCGCACCACTCGCGCGGCGTGGCCCTGCGCAGACTCACCCGGCGCCACGCCCTGCTCCAGCACCTTGGCCCACAGGGCGCACTGCACCAGCGGCGTGCCGCAGCCGCACATCGTGTTGGAGCCGTTCCCGTACGCGTTCTTCCACAGGAAGCTCAGCTCACCGGTGTGGAAGCAACCCGCCACCTCGTTGAGCACGTTGCCGATGATGGTGCTGCCGCTGCGGCACCAGCCGGTGATGTAGAGGACGGTCAGCGTGCTCATGGGCGGACACCGAGGGGGAGGTGGCGCATGGGGGAGTCTTTCACGTCAGAGGGGGTGGAGGCCGCGGAAGCCGAGGCCCTCCGTTTCGGGCCTGCCCAGCATCAGGTTCAACGCATGCACGGCCGTACCCGCCGCGCCCTTCACCAGGTTGTCCAGCGCCGCGTTCACCACGATGCGCCCGCGCTCCGCGTCCACGTCCACCGACAAGTCACAGTGGTTCGTGCCCGACAGCGGGCCCGGCTCGGGGAACGGTGACGCGCTCGCGTTGGCGCGCAGCACGTTCACGAACGGATGCTCACGGTACGTCGACGCGAGCGCGCGCAGGGGCTCGTTGGCGTCCTCGAGCGGACGCGCGGCGAAGGCGTGCACGGTGGCGAGGATGCCGCGGACGCTGGGCACCGCCGTCGCGCTGAAGTGCACGGTGGCGCGCGTGCCGGTGAAGCGCTCCGTCGCGGCCTCGATTTCGCCCGTGTGCCGATGTCCCGTGGGCCGATAGCAGCGCAGGGCCGAGGCCCGCTCGGGATGATGCGAGGAGCGGTCCGGCGTCGCGCCGCCGCCCGACGAGCCCGTCTTCGCGTCCACCACCACCATCTCGGGACGCACCAGCCCCGCACGCACCAGGGGCAACAGCCCGAGCAGTGCCGCGTGGGCCATGCACCCGGGCACCGCCACCAGCCGCGCGTCCCTCAGTCGAGCGCCCGCCCACTCCGGCAGGCCATAGACGAACTCGGGCAGCTCCGCGGGCCGGGGCGCGCGGGGATACCAGCGCGCGTGCTCGACGGGGCCGAGCCGGAAGTCCGCGCTCAGGTCGATGATGCGCGCGGCGAGCGGACTCACCTGCGACCAGCGGCGGATGAGCTCGCCGGAGGGCATGCAGGACACGAGCACGTCGCACGGCTCCAGCGCGTCGTGGGGCGCGAAGCGCAGCGTGCTCGCGCCGCGCAGGTGCGGGTGGGGGAAGTCGAGCCGCTTGCCGGCGTGCTGCTCGGACGTGGCCTGGGCCACCTCCACCGCCGGGTGCGCGAGGAGCAGCCGCAGCACCTCGCCGCCCGCGTAGCCCCCGGCCCCCAGCACCGCGACGCGCGTCATCGCAACGTCTCCCGCACGTAGTCCGCCATCAGCTCCGGCAGGGGGATGCCGGTGAACTCGATGCTCCGCGCGAACTCCACGCAGTGGTTGATTTCGTTCACCAGCACCTCGCCTGTCCGCGTCTCCAGCAGGTCCACCGCCACCATCTCCCCGCCCACGGCGAGCGCGGCCTGCTCGGCGAGCCGGGCGTGGGACTCGGGCACCTCGTAGCGCTCCGGCACCGCGCCCCGGGCGGTGTTGGTCACCCAGTGCTCGGAGCGTCGGCGCATCCCGCCCACCGCCTTGCCGATGACGTACACGCGCAAGTCGTAGCCCGGCTTGTCGATGTACTGCTGCACCAGCGCAACGTGGTCCTGCGCGCCGCCCATCTCGAAGCGCATGGACATCATGCCCTCCGCCGCGTGGACACCGTCCACGCGCGCCACCATCCGCCCCCACGAGCCGAGCACGGGTTTGGTCACCACGGGGAAGCCGCGCTCCTGCATCTGCGCGACGCAGGCCTCCTCCTCGAAGCCGACGAAGGCCCAGGGGATGGGCACCTCGGCCCTGGCGAGCGCGAGCGTGGTGAGCGCCTTGTCCCCGCACGTGGCGATGCACTGCGCGGTGTTGAGCACGCGCGAGCCCTTCACCTCCAGGATGGAGGCCAGGTAGCGAGCCCGCGTGAAGGACATGCTGCGCATCAGCACGGGGCCGCCGTCCTGCCAGCGCTCGCGACTCAGCGGGAGCACCAGCTCCGAGTCCGCGTGCGTCCTCACCCCGAAGCCCCGCGCGCGCAGCGCGTCCGCGAGCATGCGCTCCTCGGTGCGCAGGCGGGTGTAGACCAGGTGGACCTCGTGGCCTTGCATCATCCCCTCCTGGCCGGTGCCAGCGCCGCCAGCCGGGGGCGGGGCAGGGCGCCGAGAATCGTCTCCACCAGCGCGCCCGCCTCCAGGCCGTGGCGCCGCAGCAGCGACTCGTGTGTGCCGGCCGTGGAGTCGTAGCGGTCCTGGATGCCCGCGCGCACCACGCGCCGGCCCAACCCATGACTCGCCACGCTCTCGCACACCGCGCCGCCCAGGCCGCCGAGGATGGAGTGCTCCTCCACCGTGACGAGCAGCCGGGTCCGCTCGGCCGTCTCCAGGAGCGCCTCCTCGTCGAAGGGCTTGAGCGTGTGCAGGTTCACCACGCGCGCACAGACGCCCTGGGTCTCCAGCCTCGCGGCCACGTCCAGCGCCACGCTCACGCCCACCTCGCCGTGCGCGATGATGCCCACGTCGCCGCCCTCGCGCAGGCACATGGCGCGCCCCAGCGCGAACGCGGGCCGGGCCACGTCCAGCCGCGTGACGCGGTTGCGGCCCAGCCGCAGATACACCGGGCCCTCCAGCTCCAGCACCGCCCGCGTCGCCTGAATCGTCTCCAACCCGTCCGCCGGCGACACCACCGTCATGTTCGGCATGGCGCGCAGGATGGCCAGGTCCTCGATGGCGTGATGCGTGGGGCCGAAGAACGCGCCGGACAGGCCGCCGTAGTCGCACACCAGCTTCACGTTGGCGCGCGCATAGGCCAGCCCCAACCGCACCTGCTCGCATGCGCGCATCGCGCCGAAGGGGGCGAACGTGTGCGCGAAGACGACGTGGCCGGTGGCCGCCATGCCGCTGGCGATGTCCAGCATCGCCGCCTCGCAGATGCCCAGGTTGAGGAAGCGCTCCGGGTGGCGCGCGGCGTACGGGTCTCCACCTCCCGCCAGGTCTGCCTCGAGCAGCACCACGCGCTCATCCTGGTCCGCGAGCCGGGCCAGCGCGTGCCGGAACACCAGCCGGTTGGACAGGCCCGGCTGCTCCGCGAGCCAGTCCGAGGGCGCCGTCAGCAGGTCCGCGCCGCTGGAGGTGGAGCTCGTCATGGCGTCACCTCCCCCAGCGACGCGAGCGCCCGCTTGAGCTGCTCCGGGTTGAACGTCGCGTAGTGCGGCCCCTTGCCGCGCAGCATCGGCACCCCCGCGCCCTTCTTCGTGTTCGCCACGATGGCGCGAGGCCCCTCGGCGGGCGCCTCCAGCGCTCGCGCCAGCGCGTCCAGGTCGTGCCCGTCCACCTCCACGGTGCCCAGGCCGAACGCGGAGAGCCGCTGCACCAGCGCGGCCTGGGAGAGGATGCTCTCCGTGGGCCCGTCGTTCTGTCCGCCGTTGCGGTCCACCAGCACCGTGAGCCCGCTCAGCTTGTGCTGCGCCGCGATTTGCAGCGCCTCCCAGTTGGAGCCCTCGCCCATCTCACCGTCTCCACAGATGACGAACACGCGGTTGGCGCGCTGCCGCAGCCGATGCCCCAGCGCCATCCCCACGCCCAGGCCCACGCCGTGTCCCAGGCTCCCCGTGGGGAACTCGACCCCCGGCACCGCCGCGCTCACGTGTCCGGTATAGGGACTGCCCTCCGCGTTGTAGCGCTGCACCAGTTCTTCAGCGTCGATGAAGCCGAACTCGGCCAGGGCGGCGTAGAGCCCCGCGGCGGCGTGGCCCTTGGAGAGGATGAGCGAGTCGCGCTCCTCCCAGCGGGGCTCCTGGGGCCGCACGTTCATCACGCGGCCGAGCAGCACCACGAGCAGCTCCACCATGGAGAGCGAGCCTCCCAGGTGGCAGCCCACGGGCGTGGCGGCGAGCCGGAGGATGGTCCGGCGGATGCGACGGGCGCGCTCCTCGAGGGGTACCTGGACCATGGGTGTCATGCCGGTGGAAGCGTGCCCGGTGTCATCATCGCGTGGGACGCACAATCCTGGCTATTCATTCCAAAGTAGGAAACCGAGAGCGGCCCCGTCAATGTGAGTGAGGGTCCTTGGGGTGCAGACATGTGAGCTTTCGCAGTCTTGCTGGTTTTACATGCGAATCGGTATGGTTCGCGCGGTCCGGAAAGTCACGCGGTCCATGGAGGATGTGGACGATGGACGCACGGTTCGGAAGCGGCCCCACGCGGGAGCAGGCGGCGCTGTACCGGAGCAGGGGCTGGTGGCGTGACGAGACGGTGCTGGACGACCTGCGTCGTGCCATCCAGAAGCACCCGGACAAGCCGGCCATCGTCGCGGCGCGCTACTTCGTCAAGGATGTCACGCGCATCAGCTACGCGGAGCTGGGACGGTACGCGGAGCGCTTCGCGGGCGCGCTCGTGTCGCTGGGCGTGGCCCGGGGCGAGCTGGTGGCGGTGCAGCTTCCCAACTGGTGGCAGTTCACCGCGCTGGCGCTGGCGTGCGCGCGCATCGGCGCCGTCATCGCGCCCATCCCTCCCGACTACCGGCGCCGCGAGGTGGAGTTCATCCTCGGCAGGACGGAATCCTCCGTCTACATCGGACCGCTGAGCTGGAGCGGCCACTCGCACCGGGACATGCTGCGCGAGGCCGTGTCGTCGCTGCCGGCGTTGAAGCACCGCGTCTTCCTCGGCGCGCAGGGCGCCACCCAGCCGGGCGAGCTGGACTTCGAGGCGTACTTCGTCGAGCGGCGCTGGGAGGACGAAGTCGACCCGGCGACGTTGGACGCCAGGTCCGCGCGCGCCGACGACATCTGCAATGTCCTCTACACCTCCGGGACGACGGGCGAGCCCAAGGGCGTGGTCCACTCGCACAACACCAACTACGGCATCACCCGCGCCATCGCGGACGTCATGGCCCTGGGCGAGGACGACGTGGTGTGCCTGCCCTCGCTGCTCACCGCCTCCAGCGGATTTACTTACCTGTACTTGATGGCGGTGAACCTGGGGGCGACGGCTGTCTACATGGACGTGGGGGACCCGGAGCTCACGCTGCGCTGCATCCAGGAGCACGGCGTCACGTTCATGTATGGGATTCCCACGTATGTGATGAACGTCATCGCGGCGAAGAAGAAGCGCGGCGGTGAAACATCCTCGCTGCGTCGGCTGTCCACCGGCTCCATCCCCGTGCCGCCGCACCTCATCGCCGCGGTCCGCGAGAGTTTTGGCGTGCCACTGCACACGCTGTGGGGGATGACGGAGAACGGCGCGGTGACGATTACGCGGCGCGACGACCCGCCGGACTGGCCGTCCCACAGCGACGGGCGCCCGGTGGAGTGGATGGAGGTTCGAATCGTCCCCGCGCTGGCGGAGGACGGCTCGCCCTATCCGGAAGGGACGGGACGGCTGCTCGTCCGGGGCGCGAGCCAGTGCCTGGGCTACTTCAAGCGGGAGGACCTCTACCGCGCGAGCGTGGACGCGGAGGGTTGGTTCGACACGGGGGACCTCGCGCGGGACGACGGGCGCGGGGGCATCCGCATCGTCGGGCGGCTCAAGGACGTCATCTTCCGCTATGGCCAGAAGGTGCCGGTGGTGGAGGTGGAGTCGGCGCTGTACTCGCATCCGAAGGTGAAGGAGGTGGCCGTCATCGGTCACTCCGACGACCGCATCGGCGGCGAGCGGGTGTGCGCGGTGGTGGTGGCGCGCGACGAGGCGCCGACGCTGGACGAGCTGCGCACGCACTTGAAGGGCCTGGGCATGTCCAACCAGTACTGGCCGGACCGGCTGGAGGTGGTGGAGGAGATGCCCAAGACGCCGTCGGGAAAGATTCGCAAGTACCTGCTGCGCGAGCGGCTCAAGGGCCCCACCGCCAAGGTGGGCTGAGGCGTCACCATGAGGAGCACACGTGAGCACTGACACGAGCACCACGCCCCTTCAGCGCCAGCTCGCCGCGTACTGGCGCGAGCTGCTCGGGGCCGAGGTGGTGAGGCCGCAGGACCACTTCCTGGAGGTGGGCGGCAACTCGCTGATGGCGACGATGCTCGCCAACCGCATCGAGGAGGAGCTGGGCGTCCAGCTCTCCATGGTGGACCTGTTCGACACGCTGGAGCACGTCACCGCGGTCTGCGAGGAGCAGCTGCGCGAGCAGGGCCGCACCTTCCCCGCGGCTTGAAGTCCCGCCCGGGCAGTCCCCGGGCACACGCCTCACGCCTCACGCCTCACGCCTTCGCGAAGTGAAGCGACCTGTCCGTGTCGTGGGGCTTCGTGTCTTCGAGATCTGCTTCCTTGAGTTGAGGTGTCGACATGTCCGCGAATGAGTCGAAGCCCGCGAGCCCCCGTGCTCGCAGGCCGCCCCCCGTGGTGCCGGTCCGCCGCGAGGGCGCGCCGCCGCTCTCCTTCGCCCAGCGCCGCATGTGGTTCCTCTCGCGGCTGGACCCCTCGGGCTTCGCCTACAACGCGCCGTTCTTCTCGCGGCTGAAGGGCCGGCTGGACGTGGCCGCGCTGGAGCGGGCGCTGACGGAGGTGGTGCGCCGGCACGAGGCGCTGCGGACCACCTTCGCCGAGGTCGCGGGCGAGCCGGTGCAGCACATCTCGCCCGAGGCGACGGTGACGCTGCACGCGGAGCGGGTGCAAGGGGAGGAGGAGGCGCGTCGGCACGCGGAGGAGGAGGCGAGGCGTCCGTTCGACCTGGGCACCGGACCGATGCTGCGCGCCCGGCTCCTGCGGCTGGGCGAAGAAGACCACGTGCTGCTGCTGACCCTGCACCACATCGCGTGCGACGGGTGGTCGCTGTCGCTGCTGGAGCGCGAGCTTCGCGAGCTGTACGGCGCGCTCGTCGAGGGGCGCGAGCCCGCGCTGCCGGCGCTGACGGTGCAGTACGCGGACCACGCGGCGTGGCAGCGGGAGTGGTTGACGGGCGAGGTGCTGGAGACGCAGCTCGCGTGGTGGCGCGAGCACCTGGCGGGAGTCTCGCCAGCGCTCGAGCTGCCCACGGACAGGCCGAGGCCCGCGGTGCAGTCGACGCAAGGCGCGGTGCTGGGCGTGCCGCTGCCCGCGGAGCTGATGCGGGCGCTGCACGAGCGGTGCAAGCAGGAGTCGGTGACGCCGTTCATGTGGCTGCTCGCGAGCCTGCAGGTGCTGCTGTCGCGGCACAGCGGCCAGCCGGACGTGGTGGTGGGCACGCCCATCGCGGGGCGCACGCGGCGCGAGGTGGAGGGGCTCATCGGGTTCTTCGCCAACACGCTCGCGCTGCGCACGGACGTGGATGGGGGCGAGTCCTTCAAGTCGCTGCTCGCGCGGGTGCGCCGCTCGTGCCTGGGGGCGTATCAGCACCAGGACGTGCCCTTCGAGCGACTGGTGGACGCGCTGCGGCCGGTGCGTGACCTGAGCCGCTCGCCGCTGTTCCAGGTGCTGCTCGTCCTGCAGAGCGCGCCGCCGCTGGTGCGACTGCCGGGGCTGGAGTCGCGCGACGCGGACTTCGAGCCCGGCGTGGCCAAGTTCGACCTCACGCTCTTCGTGCGCGAGACGCCGGACGGCTGGATGGGGTTGTGGGAGTACAGCACCGCGCTCTTCGACGAGGCGACGGTGCGCAGGCTCGCGGGGCACTTCGTCCGCTTCCTGCAGGGCGTGGTGGGCAACCCGGAAGCTCGGGTGGGAATGGTGCCGCTCCTGGATGACGAGGAGCGGGGGGCGGTGGTGCGGGAGTGGCACTGGAGGCAGGAGTACCGGTCTCCCTCCTGGTTGCTGCATCGGCGTGTGGAAGCACAGGTGGCGCGCACGCCGCACGCGGTGGCGGTGACGGATGGACGCGAGTCGTTGACGTACGCGCGATTCGAGGCGCGGGCCAATCAGCTCGCGCACCACCTGCGGACGCTGGGGGTGCTCCCGGGTGACGTGGTGGGTCTGTGCTTGGAGCGGGACAGCCTGGACCTGCCCGTGGCGGTGCTGGCGACGTTGAAGGCGGGCGCTGCGTGCATGCCCCTGGATGCGAGCTACCCACGGGAGCGACTGGCCCGGATGCTCGAGGACGTGGGCGCGCCGGTGGTGCTGGCGCACTCGTCGCTGGAGGCCGTGCTTCCTCCGGAGGGTGCATCGCGTCGGGTGCGATTGGATGAGCAGGCCGAGCGAATCGCCGAGGCGTCCACGCTGGCGCCCGCGTGGGTGCTGTCTCCCGTCACGCCCTGCTACGTCCTCTTCACGTCCGGGAGCACGGGCCGGCCCAAGGGCGTGACGATGTCCCACGGCGCGCTGGACACGCTGGTGCGCTGGCAGCTCGAGAGCACGGCGGCGCCGCGCGCGCGGACGTTGCAGTTCAGCGCGTTGAGCTTCGACGTGTCGTTCCAGGAGATGCTGTGCACGTGGTGCGAGGGCGGGACGCTGGTGCTCGTCTCGGCCACGACGCGGCAGGACCCGGCCCTGTTGCTCGCGCACATGCGGGAGCATGGCGTGGAGCGGCTCTTCCTGCCGTACGTCGCGCTCCAGTCACTGGCCGAGCGAGCCCGGCACGAGCCGGCGCTCCCTCCGTTGAGGCAGGTGGTGACGGCGGGCGAGCCGCTGCAGGTGACGCCCGCGGTGGTGTCGTTCTTCGAGCGGCTGCCCGGGTGCGTGCTGGAGAACCAGTACGGTCCGACGGAGTCGCACGTGGTGACGGCCTGGAGGGCGGAGGGCCCGCCGTCGACGTGGCCCGCGCTCCCTCCAGTGGGAAAGCCCATCACGCTCGCGAAGGTGTTCGTGTTGGATGCGTTCGGAGAGCCGTGCCCCATCGGCGTCACGGGGGAGCTGTACCTGGGAGAGCCGAGCCTCGCGCACGGTTACTGGGGACGTCCGGAGCTGACGGCGGAGCGCTTCGTCCCCAATGCGGTGCAGGGCGGCCGGGACGGGAGGCGCCTGTACCGCACGGGTGACCGGGGACGGTGGCTCGCGGACGGGAACCTGGAGCTCCAGGGGCGCTCGGACGAGCAGGTGAAGGTGCGTGGCTTCCGCGTGGAGCCCGGCGAGGTCGAGGTCGCCCTGAAGGAAGTGGAGGGCGTGGAGGACGCGGTGGTGGTGGCGCGTGTCTCCGAGCGGGGTGGGAAGCAACTGGTGGGCTATGTCGTCGCGACGGGCGCCTGGGATGCCGAGGCGCTGAAGCGTCGTCTCGCGAAGCGGCTGCCCGAGTACATGGTGCCCTCGGTGCTGGTGCCGCTGGAGGCCCTACCGCTGACGCCGAGCGGGAAGGTGAACCGCCGGGCATTGCCCCGGCTGGAGTCAGCACGAGAAGAGCCGGGTACGCGCTACGAAGCGCCGCGCACCGCGATGGAGGAGATGCTCGCGAACGTGTGGCGCGAGGTGCTGGGCGTACCGCGTGTCGGCGTGCGAGATGACTTCTTCGCGCTGGGTGGACACTCGCTGCTGGCGACGCGCGTGGTGTCGCGCCTGCGGGACGAGCTGGGCCACGACGTCCCCGTGCGACTGTTGTTCGAGGCGCCCACGGTGGAGGCGCTGGCCGAGCGACTGGGCACGACGGCGGGCGGGAGTCCGCGGCGCCCCTCGCTGACTCGCGGGGACCGACCGGTGGACCCACCGCTGTCGTTCGCGCAGCGACGGCTGTGGTTCCTCGCGCAGCTGGATGCGGGAGGACACTCGTACAACCTGCCCTTCGTCGTCCGGCTTCAGGGGGCGGTGGACGCGCGTGTCCTGGAGCAGGCCCTCACGCAGGTGGTGCGCAGACACGAGGCGCTGCGCACGAGCTTCGTGGAGGTGGGCGGAGAGCCCGTGCAGCGCATCGCCCCGAACGCGGCAATCTCCCTGTGCGTGACGTCCGTCGAGGACGCCGTCGACGTGGAGGCGGCGGTGCATGAGCAGGTGGTTCGCGAGGTCCAGTCGCCCTTCGATGTGACGCGAGGCCCGCTGCTCCGGGCGAGCCTGTTGAGGGCGGGCCGGGACGAGCAGGTGCTGGTGGTGGTGCTGCACCATCTGGTGGCGGATGGCTGGTCGCTCGGCGTGCTTACGCGGGAGCTGGAGTCGCTGTACGTCGGGGCGGAGCTGCCTGTGCTGCCGGTGCAGTACGCGGACTATTCGGCGTGGCAGCAGGACTGGTTGAAGGGCGAGGTGGAGTCCGCGCAGCTCGCGTGGTGGGGCGAGGCGTTGAAGGGCGCGCCGCCAGTGTTGGAGCTGCCCACGGACAGGCCGAGGCCGCCGGTGCAGGGCTACCGGGGCGCGAGCGTGCCAGTGCGGCTGTCCGCGGAGCTGAGCGAGTCCCTGCGACAGCTGGGGCGGCGCGAAGGTTCGACGCTGTACATGACGCTGCTGGCGGGCTTCCAGGTGCTGCTGGCGCGCTACAGCGGACAGTGGGACGTGGTGGTGGGTTCACCGGTGTCGGGTCGCACGGCGAGGGAGACGGAGGGCCTCATGGGCTTCTTCGTCAACACGCTGGCCCTGCGGGGGCAGCCGGATGCGGCGCGCTCCTTCGAGGTGTTCCTGCGTCAGACGAAGGAGTCGGTGCTCGGGGCGCTCGCGCACCAGGACGTGCCCTTCGAGCGACTGGTGGAGCACCTTCGTCCGGAGCGGGACCTGAGCCGCTCGCCGCTGTTCCAGGTGCTCTTCACGTTGCAGGACGCCGCGCCGCTGTTGTCGTTGCCCGGTGTCACCGCGAGCCCCTGGGACTTCGCGAGCACCATCGCCAAGTTCGACCTGGAGTTGTTGCTGGTCGATGCCCCCGGCGCGAGCGTCGAGGGCCAGTTCATCTACAACGCGGACCTCTTCGATTCGTCCACGGTGCAGCGAATCGCCGCGTGTTTCCTGGAGCTGTTGTCGAGCCTGTCCGCCCGTCCCCAGGCTCGACTGTCGACGCTGCCCCTGCTGCCCGCGGAGGACCGTGCGCGACTGTTGGTCGAGTGGAACCAGACGGCGGTCGAGTTCCCGCGTGAGGCGTGTGTCCACCACCTCTTCGAGGAGCAGGTGGCGCTGCGCCCCGACGCGGTGGCGCTGGAGTTCGGTGACGAGCGGCTCACCTATCGGGAGCTGGAGGCACGAGCCAATCAGCTCGCCTGGGCCTTGAGGGCGCGCGGCGTCGGCGTGGACGTGCTGGTGGCGGTGTGTCTGGACCGCTCGGTGGAGCTCATCGTGTCGCTGCTGGCCATCCTCAAGGCCGGTGGCGCGTACGTGCCGCTCGACCCCAGCTACCCGGCGAAGCGACTGGAGCAGATGCTGGAGGACTCGGCGCCGCGGTTGCTCATCACCACCCGGGTCCTCCTGGAGCAGCTGCCTCGGGAGGGACGTCCCGAGCTGATGTTGCTGGAGGAGGAGCGGCTGGACGGACAGCCGACGACGGCGCCGCGCATGCCGGTGTCGGGACGCAATCTGGCGTACGTGGACTTCACGTCCGGGAGCACGGGCCGTCCCAAGGGCGTGGCGGTGGAGCACCGGGGCGTGCTGCGGCTCTTGTACGGCGCGCCCTACGCGAAGCTGGGACCGGAGGAGACGTTCCTGCTCATCGCGCCCATCTCCTTCGACGCGTCGACGTTGGAGGTCTGGGGTCCCTTGTGTCTCGGCGGAAGGTTGGTGGTCTTCCCGCCGCGCTCTCCGAGTGACCTGGACCTCCTGTCCGAGGTGCTCCGACGTCACTCGGTGACGCTGCTGCATCTGACGTCGGGCTTGTTCAGCCAGATGGTGGAGCTGGGCTTGGAGGGGCTGAAGACGGTGCGTCAGCTCCTGACGGGCGGCGACGTGGTGTCCGCGCCGCACGTGAGGCGCTCGCTGGAGGAGCTGTGCATCCCGGTGACGGCCTGCTACGGGCCCACGGAGAGCACGCTCTTCACCTCGACGCATCGGATGACGCGGGTGGAGGACGTGGGGACGTCGGTGCCCATCGGCCGGCCCATCGGCAACACACAGGTCTACATCCTGGACGAAGGGATGGAACCGGTGCCCGTGGGCGTGGCGGGAGAGCTGTTCATCGGTGGCGATGGACTGGCCCGAGGCTATCTGCGCCAGCCCGACGTGACGGCGGACCGCTTCATCCCGAATCCCTTCAGCGCGGCGCCGGGAGAGCGCCTCTACCGCACGGGGGACCTGGCGCGGTGGCGCCCGGACGGGGTGCTGGAGTTCCTGGGGCGACGCGACAGCCAGGTGAAGGTGCGGGGCTATCGCATCGAGCTGGCCGAGGTGGAGGCGGCGCTGCTCGCGCATCCCTCGGTGAAGGAGGGGCTGGTGGTGGTGCGGGACGGAGCCGGCGGCAAGCGGCTGGTCGCGTACTACGTCGAGCAGCAAGGGCCCGAGACGCTGAAGGTGCGTGAGTGGCTGAAGCAGAAGCTGCCCGAGTTCATGGTGCCCTCGGCCTTCGTGCGACTGCAGGCGTTGCCGCTGACGGCCAACGGGAAGGTGGACCGCAGGGCCTTGCCGTCGCCGGACCAGGAGGGGCCGGGCATCGAGGAGGTGCAGAGTCCTCGGACGGTGATGGAGTCACTGGTCGCGCGCATCTGGACACCGCTGCTCGGCGTGGCGCGGGTCGGCGTGAAGGACGACTTCTTCGCGTTGGGGGGCCACTCGCTGCTGGCGACGCGCGTGGTGTCGCGACTGCGGGAGGCACTGGGGCGTGACGTGCCGGTGCGGTGGTTGTTCGAGACGTCCACGGTGGAGGCGCTGGCTGAGCGACTGGAGGGGCTGACGGCGCGAGGCTCCGGTGCGAGCCTCTCCGTGCCGTCGCGCGTGCCGAGGCTCGCGGGGATGCCGCTGTCGTTCGCGCAGCAGCGTCTGTGGTTCCTGGGGAAACTCGACGCGGGCGGGTATTCGTACAACCTGCCGTTCGTCGTGGGCCTGAGTGGCCCGCTGGACGTGGAGTTGTTGGAGCGGTCGCTCGCGGAGGTCGTGCGGCGACACGAGTCGCTGAGGACGACATTCGAGGAGGTGGAGGGACAGCCGGTGCAGCGCATCGCCTCCGAGGCGGTGGTGCGGCTCGCGGTGGCCTCCGTGCAGGGCGAGCTGCGTGACGCGGTGGAGAAGCGCGCGCGCGAGCCGTTCGACCTGGGCGCGGGGCCGCTGCTGCGGGCGACGCTGTTGAAGTCGAGCGAGCGTGAGCACGTGCTGGTGCTGGTGGTGCACCACATCGTGGCGGACGGCTGGTCGATGGGGGTGCTCGCGAAGGAGCTGGAGTCGCTCTACGGCGTGAGCGCTGAGCCGCTGCCGGAGCTGCCGGTGCAGTACGCGGACTACGCGGTCTGGCAGCGCGAGCGGTTGCAGGGCGAGGTGCTGGAGGAACAGCTGTCCTGGTGGAGGGCGAGGCTGACAGGAGCGCCCGAGGTGTTGGAGGTGCCGACGGACCGGCCGAGGCCCGCGGTGCAGCGCTACCGAGGGGCGACGGTGGAGGTGGGCCTGCCCTCCGAGCTGAGTGAGAAGCTGAAGCGCCTGAGCCGACAGGAGGGCGCGACGCTGTACATGACGCTGCTGGCGGGCTTCCAGGTCTTGCTGGCTCGCTACAGCGGACAGTGGGACGTGGTGGTGGGCTCGCCGGTGTCGGGCCGCACGGTGAAGGAAGTCGAAGGGCTCATCGGCTTCTTCGTGAACACGCTGGTGGTGCGCACGGAGGCGGCGGAGGAGCTGACGTTCCGGGAGATGTTGGGACGGGTGAAGGAGTCGGTGCTCGGTGCGTTCGGTCACCAGGAGGTGCCGTTCGAGAAGCTGGTGGAGGCGCTGCAGGCGACGCGTGACACGAGTCGGGCTCCGTTGGTCCAGGTGGCCTTCGGATTGAACGGGCCGGCGCGGCTGCCCGCGTTGAGAGGCCTGAAGGCGTCGGAGGTGAAGTACGAGCCCGGGATGGCGAAGTTCGACTTCGCGCTCTCCGTCCGGGAGGACGCGGAGGAGCTCACGGGCTTCTGGGAGCTGAACACGGACCTGTTCGAGGTCTCCACCGTGGAGCGGATGGCCGCGCACTATCAGCAGGTGCTGGAGGCGGCCGTGGCGGACCCCGAGGCGCGAGTGGGGACGCTGCCCCTGTCGGGACATCGCGAGGTGCCGGAGAAGGTGGACGTGGCGCGCATCCAGGCGCGTCGGCTCGAGCGTGTGGCGCGCGACTCCGTGCCCGAGGGTTTCATCGCGCCTCGGACAGGCTTCGAGGAACTGGTGGCGGGCGTCTGGGCGCCGCTGCTGGGCGTGAAGCATGTGAGCGCGGAGGCCCACTTCTTCGAGCAGGGCGGGCACTCGCTGCTGGTGATGCAGGTGGCCTCTCGGCTGCGTGACGTGCTCGGGCGAGACGTCCCCGTGCGGACGCTCTTCGAGAACCCCACGGTGTCCTCGCTCGCGAGGAGCCTGGAGACCCTGGTCCGTGGAGGGCCTGGAGCGGAGCGTTCCGCGCTGCTGCCCGTGCCGCGCATCGGCGCCTTGCCGCAGTCGTTCGCGCAGCAGCGCCTGTGGTTCCTGGACCGCCTGGAGCCCGACAGCCCGCTCTACAACATCCCGCTCGCGCTGCGACTCGAAGGCGCGCTCGAGGTCAGTGCCTTGGAGCGTGCCTTCGAGTCGCTGGTCCGCCGCCACGAGTCCTTGAGGACGACCTTCCATCAGGAAGGGCAGGGCGCGGTCCAGTCCATCCAGGCCGCGGGCCCCGTGGCGCTGCCCGTGGTGGACCTGGGCGGCGTGTCCGGGGTTCGTCGTGAGCAGGAGGCGCTGCGGCTGGCCGTCGAGGAAGGACGTCGCCCGTTCGACCTGGGCAGGGGACCGCTGCTGCGAGCGACGTTGTTGAAGCTGGGCGAGCACGAGCACGTATTGGTGCTGGTGGTGCACCACATCGTGGCGGACGGCTGGTCGATGGGGGTGCTCACGAAGGAGCTGGAGGCGCTCTACGGCGCGCATGTGAGAGGCGAGGCCGCGACGTTGCCAGGGCTGCCGGTGCAGTACGCGGACTACGCCGTCTGGCAGCGAGAGTGGTTGCGGGGGGAGGTGTTGGAGGAGCAGCTGTCCTGGTGGAGGGCGAGGTTGGCTGGAGCACCGGAGGCGCTGGAGGTGCCGACGGACCGTCCGAGACCGAAGGTTCAGAGCTACCGAGGCGCGAGCGCTCCGGTGCGATTCTCGCGGGAGCTGAGCGACAAGCTGAAGCGCCTGAGCCGACAGGAGGGCGTGACGCTGTACATGACGCTGCTGGCGGGCTTCCAGGTCTTGCTGGCTCGCTACAGCGGACAGTGGGACGTGGTGGTGGGCTCGCCGATGTCGGGCCGCACGGTGAAGGAAGTCGAAGGGCTCATCGGCTTCTTCGTGAACACGCTGGTGGTGCGCACGGAGGCGGCGGAGGAGCTGACGTTCCGGGAGATGCTGGGACGGGTGAAGGACGCCGTCCTCGGAGCGCTGACGCATCAAGAGGTCCCGTTCGAGAAGCTGGTGGACGCGCTGCAGTTGAGCCGTGACCTGAGCCGCTCGCCGTTGGTGCAGGTGTCCTTCGCGCTCCAGACGGCGCCCGTGGGTGAGCTGTCCTTGCCGGGGCTCACCGCGCGCACGCTGGACCTGGGAACGAGGACCGCCAAGTTCGACCTCGCCCTGGCCCTGCGGGAGGACGAGGAGGGACTGGTCGGCGCCTGGGAGTTCAACACGGACCTGTTCAAGACGGCGACCGTGGAGCGGATGACGGCGCACCTCCTGCGCTTGCTGGACGTGGCGGCGGAGGTGCCGGAGGCGAAGCTGAATGCGCTCCCGATGCCGGGCCATCGCGAGCCGTCACGGAAGGTCACGGGCGCGCGCATCTCCGCCCGGGGCAAGGCGCAGGGCTCCCAGGCGGAAGGCTTCATCGCGCCGAGGACGGCGATGGAGACGCGGGTCGCGGAGGTCTGGGAGCCCTTGTTGGGCGTGGGGCGCATCGGCGCCGAGGACCACTTCTTCGAGAAGGGCGGCCACTCGTTGCTGGTGATGCAGGCGGCGTCCCGTCTGCGTGAGGCGCTGGGCGTCGAGGTCCCGGTGCGGATGCTGTTCGAGTCCCCCACCGTGTCCTCGCTCGCGGAGAGCCTGGAGGGATGGGTCCGAGGGGGCACGACGCCTCGAAGCCCGGTGCTCGTCCAGTCGACACGAGACGAAGCCCCGCCGCTCTCCTTCGCCCAGCAACGCCTGTGGTTCCTCGACCGGCTGGAGCCGAACAGTCCGCTCTACAACATCGCCCTCGCGTTGACGCTGGAGGGGGCGCTCGAGGTCGGAGCGTTGGAGCGCTCGTTCCAGGAACTGGTCCGGCGCCACGAGTCTCTTCGGACCACCATCCGCCAGACCGAGCAGGGCGCGGTGCAGCACATCGACCCCGCCGCCTCCATCCAGGTGTCCCGGGTGGACCTGACGGGCCTGCCCCCGGAAGAGCGAGCACGAGAAGCCCTGCGACTGGGGACCCAGGAGGAGCAGCGTCCGTTCGACCTCGTCACGGGGCCGTTGCTGCGAGTGACGCTGCTGAAGCTGAGCGAGCACGAGCACGTGCTGGTGCTGGTGGTGCACCACATCGTGGCCGACGGCTGGTCGATGGGGGTGCTCACGAAGGAGCTGGAGGCGCTCTACGGCGCGGACGTGAGAGGAGAGGCCGCGACGCTGCCGGAGCTGCCGGTGCAGTACGCCGACTACGCGGTCTGGCAGCGTGAGCGACTGAAGGGCGAGGCGCTGGAGGAGCAGCTGTCGTGGTGGAAGGAGCGGCTGACGGGAGCCCCCGAGTACCTGGAGGTCTCGACGGACCGTCCGAGGCCCGCGGTACAGAGCTTCCGCGGCGCCGCCGTGCCGGCGCGACTCTCTCCGGCCTTGAGCGAGAAGCTGAAGCACCTGAGCCGACAGGAGGGCGCGACGCTGTACATGACGCTGCTGGCGGGCTTCCAGGTGCTGCTGGCGCGCTACAGCGGACAGTGGGACGTGGTGGTGGGCTCGCCGGTGTCGGGGCGCACGGTGAAGGAGGTGGAGGGGCTCATCGGCTTCTTCGTGAACACGCTGGTGGTGAGGACGGAGGCGGCCGGAGAGCTGACGTTCCGGGAGATGTTGGGACGGGTGCGGGAGTCGGTGCTCGGCGCGTTCGGTCACCAGGAGGTCCCGTTCGAGAAGCTGGTGGATGCGTTGCAGTTGAGTCGCGACCTGAGCCGCTCGCCGTTGGTGCAGGTGTCCTTCGCGCTCCAGACGGCGCCCGTGGGTGAGCTGTCCTTGCCGGGGCTCACGCAGCGACCGTTGGACCTGGGTTCGCAGGTGGCCAAGTTCGACCTCGCCCTGGCGATGCGCGAGGACGCGGAGGGGCTGGCGGGGTACTGGGTCTTCAACACGGACCTGTTCGACCGCGCGGCCATCGAGCGCATGGCGGACCACTTCCAGGCAATCCTGGAGGCCGCGGTCGAAGTGCCGGAGACGAAGCTGAGCGAGCTTTCGATGCCGGGGCATCGCGAGGTGCCCGTGAAGCAGCCCGCGTCTCGCATCCAGGCCGAGCGCCCCAGGATTCGGGAGTCGCGTCAGATGACGGAGGGCTTCATCGCGCCGAGGACCGCGATGGAGGAACTGGTTATCGAGACGTGGGTGCCTCTGCTGGACGTGAAGCGAATCAGCGCCGAGGACAATTTCTTCGAGCGTGGTGGACACTCGTTGCTGGTGATGCAGGTGGCCTCGCGGCTGCGCAAGGTGCTGGCGCGCGACGTGCCGGTGCGCCTGCTCTTCGAGGCGCCCACGGTGTCCGCCCTCGCCGCGAAGCTGGAGTCGCTGGTGCGCGGCGGAGGCGCGACGGGGCGGCCGGAGCTCGTCCCCGTGACGCGGGTCGAGGGGATGCCGCAGTCCTTCGCGCAGCAGCGCCTGTGGTTCCTGGACCGCCTGGAGCCCGGGGGCTCGCTCTACAACATCGCCTTCGGGATGCACTTGGAGGGAGACCTCGACGTCGCGGCGCTGGAGCGCGCCTTCAACACGCTCATCCAGCGTCACGAGTCGCTGCGAACCACCTTCCAGCAGGAGGCACGGGGGGCGGTGCAGCACATCCACGCCTCCGCGGCGCTGGTTCTGCCGGTGGTGGACCTGAGTGGGCTGACGCTTGAGGCCCGCGAGCAGGAAGCCCTGCGTCTGGGCGCGGAGGACAGCCGTCGTCCGTTCGACCTGGTCACGGGCCCGCTGCTGCGCGTGACGCTGTTGAAGCTGAGCGAGCGGGAGCACGTGCTGGTGCTGGTGGTGCACCACATCGTGTCCGACGCCTGGTCCATGAGTGTGCTCGCGAAGGAGCTGGAGACGCTCTATGGCGCATACGTGAGGGGGGAGTCCGCGACGCTGCCGGAGCTGCCGGTGCAGTACGCCGACTACGCGGTCTGGCAGCGTGAGTGGTTGAAGGGTGAGGTGCTGGACGAGCAGCTGTCGTGGTGGAAGACGCGGCTGTCGGGAGCGCCGGAGTACCTGGAGGTCCCGACGGACCGCCCGAGGCCGCCGGTGCAGAGCTACCGGGGCGCGAGCGTCCCGGTGCGGTTCTCGCGGGAGCTGAGCGAGAAGTTGAAGCGCTTGAGCCAGAAGGAGGGCACGACGCTCTTCATGACGCTGCTGGCGGGGTTCCAGGTGCTGCTTGCGCGCTACACCGGACAGTGGGACGTGGTCGTGGGCTCGCCGGTGTCGGGCCGCACGGTGAAGGAGGTGGAAGGACTCATCGGCTTCTTCGTGAACACGCTGGTGCTGCGCACGGAGGCGACGGGGGCGCTGACGTTCCTGGAGCTGTTGGGGCGCGTGAAGGAGTCCGTGCTCGGTGCGTTCAGCCACCAGGAGACGCCGTTCGAGAAGCTGGTGGAGGCGCTGAGCCCGAAGCGGGACATGAGCCGCGCGCCCGTGGTCCAGGGGGTGTTCCACCTGCTGAACACGCCGTCCGGAGACCTGTCCCTGCAGGGACTCACGCAGCGTCCCCTGGACCTGGGACTGAAGGCCGCGAAGGTGGACCTGTCGCTGGGCCTGCGGGAGACGGCCGATGGAATCGACGGCCTCCTCGAGTTCGGCGCGGACCTGTACGACGTCTCGACCATGGCCCGCTTCTCCGAGCACCTGGTCCGGTTGATGGAGGCCGCGGTGGAGGCGCCGCGGACGCGCCTGTGGGACCTCCCGCTCCTGTCCGGGGCCGCGCACGGTGAGCTGCTCACCCAGCAAGGCCACGCGGAACCCTCCGAAGGCGAGTGCCTGCATCGCCTCTTCTCTGCCCAGGCCGCGCGCACGCCCGACGGCGTCGCGGTGGAGATGGACGGACAGCGGCTGTCCTACGCGGAGCTCGACCTGCGCTCCCAGGCGTTGGCGGTGTTGCTGCGCGAGCGGGGTGTGGGGCCCGACATGGTGGTGGGCCTGTGTCTGCGGCCGGGCTTCGAGTGGGTGGTGGCGATGCTCGCCATCCTCAAGGCGGGAGGCGCCTACCTGCCGCTGGACCCCGACCATCCGACGGAGCGGCTCGCTTACCTGCTGAACGACTCCGGAGTGCGGCTGCTGGTGTCCCGCTCGGAAGAGGCTTCGCGGCTCGACTACTCGGGAGACACTGTGTTGTTGGACCGGGTGGTGGTGCCGGAGGGCCGCGCGGGCGAGGTGGCGCCCGAGGTCACGGCGCGAAACCTCGCGTATGTCATCTACACGTCCGGCAGCACGGGCCGCCCGAAGGGCACGCTCCTGGAGCACCGTGGCGCGGCGAATCTGGCGCGGTCCTTCCCCACGGTGCTCGGAGGGCTGGGGCCAGGAGACCGCGTGTTGCAGTTCGCGCCCGTGAGCTTCGATGGCTCGGTGGCGGAGCTCATCCCCACGTTGTTGAACGGGGCGACGTTGTGCCTGGCGCGTCGCGAGCAGATGTCACCCGGCAGCCCGTTGACGGAGCTCCTCGCGCGGGAGCGAATCACGGTGACGATCCTCCCGCCCTCCGTGCTCGCGGTGTCCCCGGTGGTGGAGTTGCCCGCGCTTCGGGTCCTGCTCTCCGCGGGCGAGGCGTGCAACGCGGAGTTGGTGGCGCGCTGGAGCCCCGGGCGTCGCTTCGTCAACGGCTATGGCCCCACGGAAGGGACGGTGTGCGGCACCTGGGGTGAGTGCTTCGCGGGCGCCCGGCTCACGATTGGCCGGCCGTTGCACAACGTGGTCGTGAGGGTGATGGACGAGGCGGGGCACCTGGTGCCGCCCGGTGTCTGGGGTGAGCTGTATCTCGGAGGGATGGGGCTCGCGCGAGGCTACCTGGGCCGACCCGACCTGACGGCGGAGCGCTTCGTCCCGGACCCGTACGCGGACGGAGGCCGCCTGTACCGCACGGGCGACGTGGTGCGCATGCTGGAGGACGGACGGCTCGAGTACCTGCGTCGAGCCGATACCCAGGTGAAGGTGCGTGGCGTGCGCATCGAGCCGGGCGAGGCGAACGCGGCGCTCGCGACGTGCCCGGGAGTGCGGTCGTCCGTCGTCATGGGCCGCGCGGACACTCCGGGGGACATGCGACTGGTGGCCTACGTGGTGCCCGAGGAGGACGTCACGCTGACGGTGGACGTGCTGCGAGCGTGGATGAAGCGCACGCTCCCGGAGGCGCTGATTCCGTCAGCCTTCGTGCTGTTGCGCGAGCTGCCCCTCACGCCGAACGGGAAGCCGGACTGGAAGGCGCTCCCCGCGCCGGAGTCGAGTCGCCCGGAGCTCAGTGGCGGCTACGTGGCGCCCCGGGAGGGACTGGAGGCCGTGCTCGCGCGACTCATCGCGGAGGTGCTGGGGCTGGACCGCGTGGGCGCGGGAGACAACTTCTTCGACCTGGGTGGCAACTCGCTGCTGTTGCAGACGCTCCAGGTGAAGGTGGAGGCGGAGCTGTCGCGCAAGGTGCCGTTGGTGTCCCTGCTCCAGTTCCCCTCCGTGCGAACGCTGGCCGAGCACCTGTCCCCGACGCAGGAGGCGCCGAAGTCTCCGTCGACGGCGGAGAACCGGCGCGAGGGACTCCAGCGGCTCGCGCGCCAGCGGCGTCAGCGGCCGGGCTCGGATTAGGGCAGCAGCCGCGCCAGCTTCGCTCCGAGCACCTCGACGTGAGGTGCCTGGAGCATCGTGTAGTGGTCGCCAGGAGTGATGTCCACGCGCGTCGCCGCGCCCAGGTCCAGCCAGCCCAGCTCGGGGTGTGGAGGGAACCCCGGGGGCGGACGTCGGGCGCGGAAGTACTGGACCTCTCCTCCCTCCCAGCGCGGTGGCGTGTAGAGGCTCAGGGCCCGGGAGTTCGCTCGCAGCACGTCGAGCTGCCGACGCGCGTCCTCGACGGTGGCGAAGGGCGGCGCGAGACCTTGGCGCTCCGCCTCCTCCTGGAGCCTGCGGAACTGCTCCTCCACGGGGAGGTCCTCGGGCCACTTCGCGGCGGGGTCGAACATCTCCCCCGCGCGGAAGGCGAGCAGGGATATCCGGTCGGCGAGCTCGGTGGAGAAGGAGCCAGGAGGCGGCGTGTCCAACAGCGCGCACAGGGGCACGGCCTCGCCTTCGGCCGACAGGCGCCGCGCCATCTCGTAGACGATGGTGCCGCCCAGTGAGGCGCCGATGAGCAGGTAGGGGCCTGTCGGTCGGATGACTCGGAGCGCGGCGACATAGTGCGCCGCCATCTGCTCCACGGTGGTGAGGCAGGGCTCGTCGCTCTCGAGTCCCACGGCGGAGAATCCGTACACGGACCGGTCGGGCGCGAGCTGTCGGGCCAGCTCCCGATAGAAGAGCACCTGTCCGCCCGCGGCATGCACGAAGAACAGGGGGGCCTTCGAGGACGTGCCGGTCTGAAGCTGGACGACACAGTCGGGGCTCGTCTTCGGTGTCGGGCGAGCACCGCTGATGCGCTCGGCGAGTCGAGCGACGGTGGAGGCTTCCAGCACGGCCTTCAAGGGCAGCTTCGCGCCGAGGCGTTCCTGGATGCGTGCGCTCAGGCGCAAGGCGAGCAGGGAGTCGCCACCCAGCGCGAAGAAGTCATCGTGGATGCCGATGTTGTCGAGGTGGAACGTGAGGCGGAAGCACTCCAGCAGCGTGGCCTCCGTGTCGTCGCGAGGTGGCGCGGCGCGCGAACCCTCGGGCCGTGGTGGCGCGGGCCTGGGTTCTTCACGGGGCCCCACGGAGCGCGGAGTGGCCGTGACGGGTTCAATCCAGTACCGCTCGCGGTCGAAGCTGTAGCCGGGGAGGATGACACGCCGCCGCTGTTCGCCCGCTCGGAAGCGCTCCCAGTCGATGGTGATGCCCGCGAGCCACGCCTCGCCGAGTGACGCGAGCGGATGCGTCGGCTCCTCGGAGGTGTACGGCAACGTGGAGACCACGGGCTGGGTGGAGCGGCTCGGATGGCGTCGGGCGAGCGAGGACAGGGCCGTTCCGGGGCCGACCTCGATGAAGGCTCGCTCCTTGCCCGAGAGCAGCAGGTGCAGGGCCTCCGAGAAGCGCACCGTCTCTCGCAGATGCCGGCACCAGTAGTCGACGGTGACGGCCTCGCGCTCGGTGAGCCAGTCTCCGGTGAGGCTGGAGACGATGGGGAGCTTGGGCGCGCGCGGCTTGATGCGGGACACGACGCGCGCGAAGTCCGGCAGGTGCGGCTCCAACATGAACGAGTGCGCGGCCTGTCCCAGCCGGAGCCGTCGGGCCTCGATGCCTCGCGCGCCGAGCTCCGACTCGAGGGCGTCGAGCGCCTCCAGTGCGCCGGCGATGACACAATCGGAGGGTGTGTTCAGCGCGGCCACGGACAGTCGTGGATGGAGCAGCGCCTCCACCTGGGCCACGGGCGCGAGGACCGCCGTCATCCCACCGGGCGGGAGCTGCTCCATGATTCTTCCGCGCGCGGTGACGAGCTCCAGTGCCTCCTCCAGCGTGAAGACGCCCGCCACACACGCCGCCACGTACTCGCCGAGGGAGTGGCCGAGCAGCGCCTCGGGCTGGACGCCTCGGGCGAGCCACAGCTGCGCGAGCGCCCAGTCGCAGGTGAACAGCGCGGCCTGGGTCCAGAGGGGGCGTGACAGCTCTCGCGCCGCGGTGTCGTAGCGCTCGGCGGGGGCGAACATCACGTCGCGCACGTCCGCGCCGAGAGGACCTCGGAGCAGCGCCGCGCAGCGGTCGATGGCCTGTCGGAAGACGGGTTCGTCGAGCAGCTCCGCGCCCATGTTCACCCGCTGGGAGCCCGCGCCGGGGAACAGGAAGACCGCGCCACGCTTCTCCACCGGGTCGTGGCTCGTGCGTGGACGTTGTCCCGGGTCGCGCAGGCGCGCGGCCGCGTCCTTCGCGGTGCTCGCGGTGACGAAGCTCCGGTGCTCGAAGCGATGACGTCCGACCTGGAGCGTGTGTGCGATGTCCGCGAGCGCGTCCTGGGTGTGCTCCAGGTGCTCGGCCAGCTCGGTGGTCATCCGCTCCAGCGCGGCGTCGGAGCGAGCGGAGAGCAGCAGCAGCTCCGTCCCGCGGGACGCAGGTGACGCGGGACTGACAGGGGCCTCCTCGAGCACCACGTGCACGTTGGTGCCGCCCATTCCGAACGAGCTCACGCCCGCGCGGCGCGGCCCGCTGGAGCTCCACGGACGCGGCTCGGCCACGACGTAGAAGGGACTGTCGTCGAGGCCCAGGAGCGGATTGGGCCGACGGAAGTGGACCGTGGGAGGGAGCTGGCGGTGCTCCAGCGCCAGCACGGTCTTGATGAGTCCCGCCACGCCGGCCGCCGAGTCGAGGTGGCCCAGGTTGCTCTTCACCGAGCCCAGGCCGATGGAGCCCGGCGCCACGCCCTCGAACACCTGCTTGAGGGCGGTGACCTCCACCGGGTCGCCCAGTGGCGTGCCCGTGCCATGCGCTTCGACATAGGAGATGGAGCCCGGCTCGACGCCCGCGAGCGCCAGCGCATCACCGATGGCGGTGACCTGTCCGGAGACGGAGGGCGCGGTGAACCCCGCCTTGCCGCTGCCGTCGTTGTTGGCGGCCGAGCCGAGGATGACCGCGCGAATGGGGTCGCCATCCGCGAGCGCGTCCTCCAGGCGCTTGAGCAGCACCACGCCCACGCCGTTGCCCGGCACGGTGCCAGCCGCCTGGGCATCGAAGGCGCGGCAGTGTCCGTCGGGCGAGGAGATGCCACCCTCCTGCGTGGGGTAGGCGCTCAACTGCGGCGAGCGCACGGCCGTGCCACCGGCGAGCGCGAGCGTGCACTCGCCCGCGAGCAGCGACTGACACGCGAGGTGCACGGCGGTCAGCGATGTGGAGCACGCCGTCTGCACCGTCATCGCGGGGCCGGTGAGGTTGAGCTTGTAGGCCACGCGCGTCGCCAGGAAGTCGCTGTGCGTGCCGAGGACGCTCTCCGTCCAGTCGCTGGAGCGGCGCTCCATGTTGGGCAGGACGTTCGTCAGCAGATAGCTGCTGAGGGACGCACCGCCGTAGACGCCCACGTGCAGGGGCCGGGCGCGAGCGGTGTAGCCCGCGGCCTCGAGCGCCTCCCAGCAACACTCCATGAAGAGCCGCTGCTGCGGGTCCAACTGCTCGGCCTCGCGCGGTGAGTAGCCGAAGAAGCGCGCATCGAAGAGGTCCGCGCCCTCGATGACACCCGCCGCCGCGACCCACCCCTCTTCCGAGGGATGGCCGGCCCTCGCCCGCTGCTCGGCGTCCAGCACCGTGACGCTGTCGACACCCGAGATGAGGTTGGACCAGAAGCTCCGCGCGTCAGAGGCGCCCGGAAAGCGGAGCGACAACCCGATGATGGCGATGGCGGACGCGTGCTCACTCATCCCTGAAATAGAGCATGCCCCGCTCCGCGAGTTGAGCCCGCACCACGATATTTCCAGTGGAGTCCCGAGGGGATGTGCCCCCGCTTGCCATCCCGCGCGGGAGCGGCGCACCCGTTCCGACGAGGTCGCCCAGGTTCCAGACCCGCGTTGTGTCGCGGGTCGTGCCTGGCCCGCAGGCGCAGGGAGGTGCGGGGTGTTGGATGAACTGTCTTTCAGCCCGAGAGGGCTTGCGGGACTGGGTATGCCGCGATGGGTTTGCGTCCGAGGGCTCGGGTGGAATGAGGCGCGGTTGTTGTGTGATTGTTGTGTGGGCCAGCGGTTGTGTCTTCCATTGCTGGCTCCTTCTCTGTCCATGGAGGCCTCTCGTGTCGAACAAATCCGTGCTCGACGGCTTTCGTCGTCAGTGTGCCCTCAATCCCAGTGCCCCCGCGGTGGTGGGGCTCCGTGAGCGCCTCTCCTATGCGGAGCTGGACGCGAGGAGCAGCAAGGTCGCGGCCCATCTCCAGGCGCGAGGTGTCGCCAGGGGCTCCTTGGTGCCCGTGGTGACCGAGCACTCGGAGAGCCTCATCGTCGCTTTCCTGGCCGTCATGAAGGCGGGCGCGGCGTACGTGCCCATCGACAAGGCCTTCCCGGACCGCCGCAAGCAAGCCATTGCCAGCCAATGTGATGAGCCCCTCGTGCTCTCCACCACGTCCTCGACCATGACGTTGCCGGGCTGGGAGGTGCAGTCCCTCGATGAGCTGCTGCGCCAGGCGCCCGTGAAGGCCTTCCGTGAAGTGGACATCCAGGGGCATGACGCGGCCTATGCCATCTTCACGTCGGGGACCACGGGGCAGCCGAAGGGCGTGGTCATCGAGCACCACTCCCTGGCGAAGCTGGTGCGGTGGCACAACGCCCGGTTCGACATGGGGCCTGGCAGTCACACGCTGTTGATGGCCAGCGTGGCCTTCGATGTCTCGCAATGGGAGGTGGGCTCCGCCCTGGCGGCGGGGGCTTGCATCCACGTGCTCACGGACGACATCCGTCTGGACGTGGGGGCCTTGCTGGCGTTCTACGCCGAGCACGGCATCACCCACGCCTTCCTCCCGACGGTGATGGTGCCAGACTTCGTCGGAAGGTCCGCACACCAGAAGCTGGCCCTGCGCTACCTCTTCACCGGGGGCGAGAAGCTCCATCCGGTGGAGACCGAGGGACTCTCCTACACCCTGGTGGACTATTACGGACCGACGGAGACCACCATCTTCGTCACCCACCGGGTGGTGGAGAGCAGGCGCCTGAACCGGCCCGCCTCCATCGGGACGCCCGTCGCCGGCGCCGAGGTCTTCATCCTGGATGAGCGACTGGAGGTGGTGCCTTGGGGGGAGGCGGGGGAGTTGTGCATCGCGGGTGACTGCCTGGGGCGCGGCTATCTCGGAGATGCCGCGCTGACGGCCGAGCGCTTCGTCACGCCGCCTTCGCTCGGTGGCCGCGTCTATCGCACGGGGGACCTGGCGCGTGGGCTGCCGGATGGGAGCATCCAGTTCCTCGGGCGACAGGATGAGCAGATCAAGATTCGCGGCAATCGCGTGGAGATGGGCGAGGTGGAGTCCGTCCTCATGCGCGGCCCGGCGCTCAAGGCCGCCGCGGTACTGGTCGATGACTCCGCGGGTCCCTCCAACAAGCGACTGGTGGCGTTCGTCTCGCCGCGTGACACCCAGGTCCCCACCTCGACGCTCATCGCGAGCCTGAGGGCGGCGCTGCGCGTGGAGCTGCCCGACTTCATGCTGCCTGGCCAGTACCTCTGTCTGGCCTCGCTCCCCACCACCGCCAATGGCAAGACGGACAAGCAGGCCCTGCGGGAGATGCTGCGGACCTCCACGGTGCGGACGCAGGGCGAGGAGGCGTTCTCCGGCGAACTGGAGAAGAGCCTCGCCAGCGCCTGGACGGAGGTCCTCGGCCACTCCGGGTTCACGGCGGACGACAGCTTCTTCGAGGTGGGAGGGCACTCGTTGCTGGCCTCCACGCTCGCCGCCAGCGTCTCCCGTCGTCTCGGGTTGAAGACCTACATTCGTGACGTCTACGAGCATAGGACCGTTCGGAAGCTCGCCTCGGCGCTGGAGCCGCGAGCCGCGCACGGGGGCGCGATGCATGACCCGGAGCCCCTGCGCGCGCTCCGGGAGGATGTCTGGCTCCTGCCCGGCACGGACTTCTCCTCGGGCTTCGACCCCGGACGGCTCGCGCGGCCGCGGCACATCCTGCTCACGGGGGCCACGGGCTTCGTGGGCGTCCACCTGCTGTCGGAGTTGCTCTCGCGCAACGACGCCGACGTCCATTGTCTGGTGCGCGATGTCAGCGACGCGCTGGGACGCGCGCGGCTGCGACAGGTGGTCGACCACTATCAGGTGCCGCTGAGCGAGCGTGACTGGGAGCGGGTGCGGGTCCATGCCGGAGACATCGCCGCGCCCCGCTTCGGGATGTCCGAGGAGGACTACCGCCAGCTGTCCGCGTCGGTGGACGTCATCTACCACTCGGCCGGCGCGGTGAACTTCATCGAGCCCTATTCCCAGATGAAGCGCGACAATGTCGAGGGCGTGCGGCAGGTGATTGCCTTCGCCGGCCATCAGCGGGTCAAGGCGCTGATGCTGTTCTCGACGCTCTCCATCCACAGCTGGGGCAACCGGCTCACCGGCAAGAAGGTGATGCGGGAGACGGACGACATCGACCAGAACCTCCCCGCCGTCATCTCCGACATCGGCTACGCGAGCAGCAAGTGGGTGATGGAGAAGATCGCCGACCTCGCGCAGTCGCAGGGACTGCCCTTGATGACGTTCCGTCTGGGCTACGCGACGTTGCACAGCCGCACGGGCGCCTTCGCCAGCTACCAGTGGTGGGGACGGCTGGTCAGCACCTGCCTCATCCTGGATGCCGTCCCGGACCTGCGGGGGCTGCACGAGGGGTTGACCACGGTGGACTACATGACGTCGGCGATCGCCGTGATTGCCCGCGACCCGAAGGGGCTGGGCAAGAAGTTCCACGTCGCGCCCGCCCCGGAGCACGACCTGACGCTCCTGGAGTTCTTCGAGCGGGTGGGAAAGTCCCTGGGACGTCCCCTGCCGGTGGTGCCGTTCAAGGAATGGGTCTCCCTGTGGGACACGGACCCCGAGGCGCCCATCTTCCCGTTGCTGAGCATCTTCAGGGACCCGTTGAGTGGGGGACAGGCGATGGTGGAGCTGTACCAGGACAACTACGTCTGGGATTGCACCCATGTGCGCCAGCACCTGGCCGGCTCGGGGATTCAGGAGCCCACCTTCACCCCCGAACTGCTCGGCTTCTACCTGGACAAGGTGCGCGGCAGCCCGGGGATGATGTCCTGGCGTCCCAAGCAGCGGTGGAAGGCGGCGGGCTGAGGCCGTTGCTCGAACCCGCACGTCGCTTGGCGCTATAAGTGGCGGCGGAGGTGCTGCCATGGCCGCGCCCGAGCCGAAGCGAGTGGTGGGGAGGGGGCGGGGGCTCCCTCCTCTGGTGCCCGTGTCGAGGGACACGGCGCCTCCGCTGTCCTTCGCCCAGCAGCGCCTGTGGTTCCTCTCTCAGGTGGACGCGGGAGGCTTCTCCTACAACGTGCCCTTCTTCGCGCGGCTCCAGGGGCGCCTGGATGTCCCGGCGCTGGAGCGCGCGTTGTCGGACCTGGTGCGACGGCACGAGTCCTTGCGCACCACGTTCGGCGAGGAGGCGGGGCGGCCGGTGCAGCACATCCTGCCAGACGTCGCGGTGACGCTGCGGGTGGCGCAGGTCGCCGACGAGGCCGAGGCACGGCGCGAAGCGGAGGCGGAGGCGCGGCGCCCGTTCGACCTGGGCACGGGGCCGATGCTGCGCGCCCGGCTGCTGCGCGTGGCGGAAGACGACCACGTGTTGCTCCTGATGCTGCATCACATCTCCTGCGACGGATGGTCGCTGGGCGTGCTGGAGCGCGACCTGCGGGAGCTTTACGCGGCCCACACCGAAGGGCGCGCGCCCGTGTTGCCCGCGCTGCCCATCCAGTACGCGGACCACGCGGTGTGGCAGCGCGACTGGCTGAAGGGGGAGCTGCTGGATGAGCAGCTCGCGTGGTGGACGGAGCTGCTGACGGGAGCCGCTCCCTCGCTGGAGCTTCCCCTGGACCGGCCCCGACCTCCCGTGCAGACCTTCCTGGGCGCCACCGTGGCGGTGCCGCTGTCTCCATCGCTCTCCCAGGCGGTGAAGGCCCTGGGGCGCGCCGAGAGCGTGACGCCGTTCATGCTGCTGCTCGCGTGCTTCCAGGTGTTGATGTCGCGCTACAGCGGACAGCGTGACGTGGTGGTGGGGACGCCCATCTCGGGACGCAACCGGCGCGAGCTGGAGAACCTCATCGGGTTCTTCGTCAACACGCTCGCGCCCCGTGTGGACGTGGACCCGGAGGAGTCCTTCCGTTCGCTCCTGGGCCGGGTGCGGCAGGTGTGTCTGGGCGCCTATGCGCGACAGGACGTCCCGTTCGAGACGCTGGTGGAGGCGCTGCGCCCGCCGCGTGACTTGAGTCGCTCGCCGCTGTTCCAGGTGATGTTCGTCATCCAGGGGCCGCGCTCGCTGCCGTCGTTGCCGGGGTTGGTGGAGCAGGAGGTGTCCTTCGACTCCGGCATGTCGAAGTTCGACCTCATCTGCTTCCTGCGCGAGACGCCCGAGGGCTGGGTGGGCTTCTGGGAGTACAACACCGCGCTGTTCGACGCGGCGACGGCGCGGAGGATGGCGGGGCACTACGTGACGCTGCTGGAGGGACTGGTGGCTGACCCGAGCGTGCGCGTCGGTGATGCGCCGCTGCTCGCGGAATCGGAGCGGCGGCAGCTGCTGCGCGAGTGGAGTGGGCGCGAGACACCGGACGCTGTCGCGGGGCTGATGCACGCGTGGGTCGAGGCCCAGGTGGCGCGCTCGCCTGACGCCGTGGCGGTGACGGATGGCGTGGCCTCGCTGACGTACGCGGAGCTGGAGCAGCGCGCGAATCAGCTCGCGCATCACCTGCTCGCGTTGGGGGTGAAGCCTGGGAGCACGGTGGGCCTGTGCCTGGAGCGCGGCGACCTGGAGATGCCGGTGGCGGTGCTGGCCACGCTGAAGGCGGGCGCGGCGTTTCTTCCCCTGGACCCGAGCTATCCGGCCCAGCGGCTGGCGCAGATGCTGGAGGACACGGGCGCGCCGGTGGTGCTGGTGCAGGGAGAGCTCGGCCGCGCGCTGCCCGAGCATCCGGGGACGAGGCGGGTGCGCCTGGAGGATGAGGCCGCGCGAATCCGGACGAGGCCCGGACAGGCTCCAGCGCTGTCCCTGTCTCCCGAGACGCCCTGCTACTTCGTCTACACGTCGGGGAGCACGGGGCGTCCCAAGGGCATCCTCATGTCCCATCGCGCGGTGGGGAACATGCTGCGGTGGCTGCTCGCGCGCACCGTGGACCCGGGTGCGACGACGCTGCAGTTCGCGTCGCTGAACTTCGATGTGTCGTTCCAGGAGCTGTTCGGCACGTGGTGTCTGGGCGGCACGGTGTTGCTGGTGGTGGAGGCGGAGCGCAAGGACCCGGTGGCGCTGCTCGGGCGCATGGTGGCGCATGGAGTGGGGCGCTTGTATCTGCCCTTCGTGGCGCTCCAGGCGCTGTGCGAGGTGGCGCAGCATGAGGCGAGGCTGCCGCCCCTGCGCGAGGTGGTGACGGCGGGTGAGCAGTTGCAGGTGACGCCCGCGCTGGTGTCCTTCTTCGAGCGACTGCCAGGCTGCGTGCTGGAGAACCAGTATGGCCCGTCGGAGGCGCACGTCGTCACGGCCTGGAGGGCGCGAGGCCCGCCATCGACCTGGCCAGCGTTGCCTCCCGTGGGGACGCCCATCTCCAACGTGAAGGTGTACGTGCTGGACGAGCGGGGCGCGCCGAGCCCCGTGGGCGTGGTGGGAGAG
Organism: Myxococcus sp. MISCRS1; assembly: GCF_026626605.1. Lineage (NCBI taxonomy): Bacteria > Pseudomonadati > Myxococcota > Myxococcia > Myxococcales > Myxococcaceae > Myxococcus > Myxococcus sp. MISCRS1. The sequence continues at coordinate 3,432,638 of NZ_JAPNKB010000001.1, read as the reverse complement.
GTGTACGTCGGCGGCGCGAGCCTCGCGCCCGGGTATTGGGGCAGGGCGGAGCTGACCGCGGAGCGCTTCATCCCGGATGCGCTGAGCGAGGTGCCGGGGGCTCGGCTGTATCGCACGGGCGACAAGGCGCGGTGGCTCGGCGACGGGAACCTGGAGTTCCTGGGGCGCGTGGACGGACAGGTGAAGGTGCGTGGATTCCGCGTGGAGCTGGGCGAGGTGGAGGTGGCGCTGAAGGCGCTGCCGGGTGTGAGGGACGCGGTGGTGGTGGCGAGACAGGAGGATGGCGGCGAGAAGCGACTGGTGGGCTACGTGGTGCACGAGGCGCCGTGTGACGTGGAGGTGCTGCGCGGGCGCCTCGAAGCACGGTTGCCGGAGTATCTGGTGCCGAGTGTGCTCGTGCGCCTGGACACACTGCCCCTGGCTCCCACGGGTAAGGTGGACCGCAAGGCGCTGCCCGCTCCGGGCTCGTTCCAACGCGTGGCTCGCGAAGGACACCAGGAACCTCGCGACGCACTGGAGCGCGCGCTGGTGGGCGTGTGGGAAGAGGTGCTGGGCGTCCGCCCTGTCGGCGTGACGGAGGACTTCTTCGCGCTGGGAGGTCACTCGCTGATGGCCATCCGGTTGCTCGCGCGCATCCGTGGCGTCGTGGGCAGGAGCCTGCCGGTGGCCGCGCTCTTCCAGCGCGCGACGGTGGAGCACGTGGCCTCGGTGCTGCGACGTGAGTCGTCGTCCTGGACGCCGCTGGTGCGACTGACCGAGGGACGTGGACGTCGGCCCTTCTTCTGCGTGCATCCGGTGGGCGGCACGGTGCTGAGCTACACGGAGCTCGCGAAGCACTTGGGGCCGGAGCAGCCGTTCCACGGGCTCGAGTCACGCGGGCTCGATGGTGAAGCGCCGCCCTGCGAGAGCATCCCCGAGATGGCGAGCCTCTACCTCGCGGCGATGCGAGACGTGCAGCCGCACGGGCCCTATCGGCTCGGAGGCTGGTCGATGGGCGCCAGCATCGCGTGGGAGATGGCGCAGCAGCTCGAGCAGCGAGGAGAGCGGGTGGAGGTGCTCGCGCTCATCGACGGCTTCGTGCGTCCGTACGATGGAGACGGCGCCGCGCCAGGGCACGACGAGGCGCAGCGCTTCGGTGAACTGTTCCATCTGGACCTGCTGCGAGCGATGGGACATGGCGAAGCGGCCCAGAGCGCCGAGACACCCGAGGCACTGCTGCGCATCCTGGACGCTCACGCTCGAGAGCAGGGGAGTGGCGTCACACCGTCACTCAGTGCCCTGCGCCGCGTCTTCGAGGTGAACCTGTTGGCCGCGTGGAGTTACGTGCCTCGGCCCTACTCAGGGCCCGTCGTCTCCATCGAAGCGACGGGCACGCACCGAGTTCACGGCTGGGAGCAGGTGGCGACAGGCGCGCTCACCGTGCACGCGATTGCGGGAGACCACTACTCCATCCTGCGCGCCCCCGACGTGGGACAAGTGGCCTCGGTCCTTCGGGGCTACCTGGTCGAGGTCGACGACAGTCCGTAGCCGGAGCGCCTGGCGCCGCGACGCAGCCACCACACGAGCAACGGACCGACGATGAAAATGATAGGGACGCTGTAGGTGAGCAACAGGTAGCTGAAGCTGTCGCAGTCGCACCCAACAATCGTGAACTGCATGCCTCCCCCCCTTTCACAGGCGACCTCAGTACCGCCGGGCGCTCGCCTCGGGGGCGGCGCCACGGATGCGCCAGACCGTGAGGCGCTGCGAGTTGGTGTGGCTCACCACCATGCCGTCCTGCTGCATCTGCTCCAGCAGGCGGTGGGTCTTCAGTCGGTCCAGCCCCACGGCCTTCGCCAGCACGTCACCGGGCAGGCCGGTGATGTTGCTGCGCAGCTCGTTGACGATGGCCTTCTTGAACTCGCTCTTCTGCAGGCCGTCCAGGTCCTGCGTCCTCCACGCCTGGAGGATGCCCGCGGCGATGAGCACCAGCGTCAGCACCGCCACCAGCGGGTAGATGATGTGGCTGTTCTGCTCCAAAATCTCGAAGTACTTCGGAGACATGGAGGAGACGGGACGGGTGTAGTCCGGCACCGCCTGGGCGAGCAGGACCGACGACAAGGTGGACGCGAGGGAGATGGACACGGCCCCCCGACTCTAGGGGGAGCCATGCCCACCTCGCAACCCGCACGCCGCGTCAGACGATGCCCATCGACTCGGACGCCCCTTCTGCGAACAGCGTGGTGTCCGCCTTCGCCAGGAGGGTCTGCAGCCCGTCGCGCGTCTGGGCGCTGATGGCCACCCCGCCCCGCGAGCGAAGCAGCGACTCCACCTCCTCCGCGGAGAGCAGGTCCGCCTTGTTCCACACCATCAACCGGGGCTTCTCCATCAACCCCAGCGACGACAGGATCTTCTCCACCGCCTCCACCTGGTCGTCGCGCGCCGGGTCGCCCGCGTCCACCACGTGCAGCAGGAGGCTCGCGTCGTACAGCTCCTCCAGCGTCGCGCGGAAGGCCGCCACCAGGTCCTTGGGCAGGTCCCGGATGAAGCCCACCGTGTCGGTGATGATGACCTCGCGCTCCTGCGGGAAGCGCAGCCTGCGGCTCGTCGGGTCCAGCGTGGCGAACAGCTTGTTCTCCGCCAGCACCTGCGCGTTCGTGATCGCGTTGAGCAACGTGGACTTGCCCGCGTTGGTGTACCCGACGATGGAGATGACCGGCAGCTCGCGGCGGTTTCGCTGCGCCCGCCGCACGCTGCGCTCCCGGCCAATCGTGTCGATGCGCTTCTCCAGATGCGTGATTCGCTCGCGCACCCGGCGTCGGTCGATTTCCAGCTTCGTCTCACCGGGGCCGCGCCCGCCGATGCCGCCCGCGAGCCGGCTGAGCGAGTCATCGCTCTGCACCAACCGCGGCAGCCGGTACTTCAGCTGCGCCAGCTCCACCTGGAGCTTGCCCTCGGCGCTCTGCGCGCGCTGCGCGAAGATGTCGAGGATGAGCTGGGTGCGGTCCAGGACCTTGAGGCTGGTGGCCTCGCCGATGTGGCGCCCCTGCGAGGGGGTGAGGTCCTTGTCGAAGATGAGCAGGTCCACCATGGACTGCATCGAGCGCAGGTTCAGGTCCTCCAGCTTGCCCCGCCCGATGAGGTAGCGAGGGTCCGCCTCGCGCTTCACCTGGCGCACGCTGTCCACCACCTCCACGCCCGCGGTGCGCGCCAGCTCCCTGAGCTCCGCGAGGCTCGCCTCCGCCTGCGCCCGGTTGCCGTCCAGGCACACCGCCACGAGGATGGCCTTCTCCCGCCCACTCACCGCGCGCGCCGCCGCCTTGCGGTTGAACTCCTCCTCCAGCGCGTCCAGCGTGTCGATGAGGTCCGGCTGCTCCAGGTGCACGGAGGGCAGGGTGGTGACCTGCCAGAACTCACCCGTGCCGTTCTCCGGCACGAGGTGGGCGTAGTGCAGCACGCCCGGCAGCCCCTCCTGTCCCACGCCCACCGCGGCCACGCAGTCCAGGCGCAAGAGCGCCAGGTCCGTCAGGTCGTCCTTGGTGAGCGGCTCGCTCTTGAGGTGCGTGTGCACCAGCCGCAGGCCACGCAGACGCACCTGGCCCGCACGCGCGCGGCCGATGTCCGGCAGCTCCAGCTTGTGGGCATTGCCCACCACCACGTGCTCGATTTCCCCCTTGCGGTTGATGAGCACGCCCACCTGTCGGTTCGTCTCGTGGGACAGCTCGGTGAGGTGGCGGGCGAGCTCGGGCGACACGATTTCGTGAGGCGACACGCGCCGGCGGAAGGTGTTCCGCAGCCGGTGTTGCTCGTTCGCCTTGAGGCCCAGGGTGTTGCCGTAGATTTCCTTCAAACGCTTGCTCTCCTGACGGAAGCCGGCTGACCCCGTCCTTCCCGGCACTTTATACGGCGCCCCAACGATGTGGCTGACACGCCCCTCCGGCCCGGGTTGCCGGAACCGTAGTGAACACACGGCCCTTGCGCCCTGTTTCCTTTTCCGTCCTACGCTCGCGGACGTGACTCACTCGGGACGTAACGCCCTGCGCGCCGCGAAGCGCGTGGTGGTGAAGATCGGCACCAACGCCCTCACGCACGCCACCGGCCGCTTCAACCGCGAGCACTTCGTGGCACTGGGGGAGGACCTGCTGTGGGCGGCCCAGGGCCGCGAGCTGGTGGTGGTGTCCAGCGGCGCCATCGCCCTGGGCATGGAGCGGCTGGGCCTGGGCTCGCGCCCTCGCGACATCCCGGGCAAGCAGGCGTGCGCCGCGGTGGGACAGAGCCGGCTGATGCAGGCGTACGAGGACGTCTTCGGCGCCCAGGGACAGGCGGTGGCCCAGGTGCTGCTCACCCACGAGGACATGCGGGACCGGCGGCGCTACCTCAACGTGAAGCACACCCTGGAGCGCCTGTTGTCCGCGTCCGTGGTGCCCGTCATCAACGAGAACGACACCGTCTCCGTGGACGAGCTGAAGTTCGGCGACAACGACACGCTGGCGGGCCTGGTGGCCGGCGTGGTGGAGGCCGACGCGCTGGTGCTGCTCTCCGACGTGGAGGGCCTGTTCACCGCGGACCCCCGCCGCGACGCGGGCGCGCGCCTGCTGGACACCGTGGAGGAGGTCACCTCCGACGTCCTCGCGCTCGCGGGGGGCACCTCCAGCGGCGTGGGCACCGGCGGCATGGCGACCAAGGTCCGCGCCGCCGCGAGCGCCGCCGAGCAGGGCATCCGGGGCGTCATCACCTCGGGCGCCTTGCCCGGCCGGCTGCGCGCCGTGCTGGAGGGTGAGCCCATGGGCACCCTCTTCGAGCCCACCGGCGCGCGCCGGGGCTCCCGCGCCGCGTGGATTGCCCATGCGCTGCGGCCCCTGGGCACACTCACCGTGGATGCCGGCGCGCGCGAGGCCATCGTCCACGGCAAGCGCAGCCTCCTGCCCAGCGGCGTGAAGCAGGTGACGGGCGACTTCGACCGGGGCGACCCGGTGGACCTGGCGGACGCGTCCGGCGAGGTGTTCGCGCGGGGGCTGGCGTCCTACGGCGCGGACGAGCTGCGGCGCATCGCCGGACGGCGCACGTCGGACATCGAGTCCGTGTTGGGGTACCGCTACCTGGATGAGGCCGTGCACCGCGACGACCTGGCGGTGCTGTAGCCGGCGTGGATCAGATGGAGCAGGAGGTGCCGCTCTTGCCGCCGTCGGTGCCCAGCTGCATGAGGGCTCGGAACTCGGGCGAGTCCACCTTCATCAGGAGCAGCGACACTTCCAGCTCGCCCGGCACGCGGCCGAGCTGCAGCTTGCGCTGCTGGCCGTGGAGCAGCGCCAGCTCCGAGTGGCCCTTGGCCTCCGGCAGCAGCAGGTCCAGCTGGAGGAGGAAGGACTCGCCCTCGGCGCGCGGCATCAGCACCAGTCGGTAGTCCGCCGTGGCGGCGCCCGGGCGACGGCGCTCGGCGCGCAGCGTGCGGCCCGTCTCTCCGAGCAGCTTGGGCTGGGCCACCAGCCGCCCGTCGCGCCAGACCTCCACGGCGAAATAGAGGGGCTCGGCTTCAGCGGAGGCAGGCATCATCCCGCAGAACAACCCCACCAGCAGTGCCAGCCCGGCGACCACGTCACGGAAGGTGCGGTTCATGGAGAGGTCCCTTCTGAAGCTGGCGCAGGAATATCCCAAGTCGCGCCCATAGTGCGAGCCCTCCTTGGCGGGTTCAACCTTCCCACCTGTGTTGCAACCATCACACAATTAATTACCTGCTTGCCTGTTCAGTCTTGGCTGGCTATCTGCCTGGACGCGTGCGGGCCGGGCCGTTGTTTTCCTCCTGTCACGTGCCCCTTCCTTGACCCCCTGGGGTCCGCCCGGCATCGTCGCCGACCTTCCCGAATGGACCGCACCGAACGCATCCTCGACCTCGTGGCCCTCTTGCTCGACGCGCGCGAGCCCATCTCCTGGGCCGAGCTGCGCGAGCACTTCCCCGCTGATTACGGAGGCTCGGACGACGCCGCCGAGCGCAAGTTCGAGCGCGACAAGGCGGAGCTGGTGGAGCTGGGCTTCCCGCTCACCTACGTCCAGGGAGACGACGAGCGCCGCGACGGCTACATCGTCGACCGCGACGCCTACTACCTCCCGGAGGCGGACCTCACCAAGGAGGAGCTGGCCGTGCTCTACGCCGCCGGCTCCGCCGCGCTCACGTCCGGCGCCTTCCCCGGCCGCGATGACCTGGCGCACGCCCTGCGCAAGATTGGCTTCTTCGCCGGCCAGTCGCTGCCCACGCCCAGGGTCCGCATGGAGCTGGGCGCGGTGCAGGAGGGACAGGAGAAGGAGATCTCCGCCCGCCTGGAGCAGCTCTGGGACGCGTGCGCCGCGCGCAAGTGGGTGGAGATTTCCTACGCCAGCCCCAAGCACCCCCACGCCACCCAGCGCCGCGTGGACCCGTATGGCCTGGCGCTCCGGCGCGGCGTGTGGACGCTGGTGGGCCACTGCCAGTTGCGCGGCGGCCTGCGCACCTTCCATGTCCACCGCGTGCGTGAGCTGAAGGTGAACACCGCGCGCCCGCGCACCCCGGACTTCCAGGTGCCGGAGGACTTCTCGCTCGACAACCACGTGGCGTACTTCCCGTGGCAGCACCGCTTCCACGAGCCGCAGGAGGTGGTGCTGCGGCTGTCGGGCGCGCTGGCCTCGCGCGCCTCGGGCCTGTTCCCCGGCGCCGTGCTGGAGCAGGTGGCCGAAGGGGGCATCACCCGGGCCCACCTCAAGGTGAGCTTCCTGGATGGCCTGGTGCGCTTCTGCCTGTCGCTGGGGGCGGACTGCGTGGTGGAGGGACCCGAGAGCGCCTGTGCCCGCCTGCGGGAGATGGCCGCGCGCGTGGCGAACCGCCACGCGGACGCGCAGGAAGACAAGGTGAGCGCATGAGCAACGTCCACGAGCGGCTCCGCCGCCTGCTGTTCCTCGTCCCCTACGTGTCCAAGAACCCCGGCGTCACGGTGGAGGCGCTCGCGCGCGCCCTCAACGTCAGCCGGGAGGACCTGCTGGAGGAGCTGGACCTGCTCACGTGCGTGGGCCGGCCGCCCTTCAACCCGGACGACTACATCGACATCTACGTGGACAACGACCGCGTCTACGTGGACCTGGACCAGCGCCTGTTCGCGCCGCCCCGGCTGACGGCCGGGGAGGCCGCGGCCCTGGCCGCCGCGGCGGAGCTGCTCCGGCCGGCCTCCGGGGACGCGCTGCAGAGCGCCCTGCAGAAGCTGGAGCGCGTGCTGCCGCCCCAGGTGCGCGAGCGCTACCGGGAGATGTACCGGAAGATCGACGCCTCCGCCGAGGCGCCCCAGGCCCTGGGGCCGCTCACCCGTGCGATTCTCGAGCGGCGAGAAGTCACCTTCGGATATGCCAGCCCCGGACGCCCCGCCGAGCCCCGCAGGGTGCGCCCGTACGAGCTGCTCAGTCACCGGGGGCAGTGGTATCTGCAGGGCTTCTGCCACACCCGGCAGGACGCCCGACTGTTCCGGCTGGACCGGATGGAGGACCTGGCCGTCACCGACACCCCCTTCCTCCCCCCGCCCGATGCCCGGGCGGATGTCCCCAATCCCGCCCGGAGCCGCTCCGAGGCGTCCGTCCGCGTGCGCTTCTCGCCCGTGGCGGCGCCCTACGTGAAGGAGCGCTTCGGCCAGGACGCCCGCCCGCTCGCTGACGGGGGCGTGGAGGTCCTGGTGGCCGGCGACAGCGAGCGCTGGCTCACGCAGTGGGTGCTGTCCTTCGGGGGCGAGGCGGAGGTGATGGAACCCGTCTCCGCGCGAGCCGCCGTTGCCCGAGCGGCGCGAGCCTCGATAGGATTGTAGAGCCCCATGCCTTTCCAGCTGACGATCTCCGAGGGAAAAGACGCCGGCAAGGAGTTCGTCTTCGACCAGGACTCCGTGCTCATCGGTCGTACGTCCGAATGCGACGTCGTGCTGTACGACCCAGGTGTCTCCCGCCGCCACTGCCGCCTGTTCCTCGACGGTGACGCCTACAGCGTCGAGGACCAGGGCAGCGCCAATGGCACCCTGCTCAATGGCACCTCCGTGCAGACGCAGGCCCTGGAGGACGGCGACAAGCTGACCCTGGGGCCGGTGACGTTCGTCTTCACGCTGATGACGGCCGACGCCGCCACCGGCGAGGAGGAGATACCCGCCGGCGCCGAGGACGGCGCGAACAGCACGCGCATCGTGTCCGTGGACGCGCTCAAGCGTCAGCGCAACAAGGGCGTGGCCCTGGCCCCCGAGGGCGCCGACGAGCAGTCCCTGGCGGAGATGCGCCAGGGCGCCACGCGCAACAACCTCCGGGCCCTGCGTCCGGCCGGCCAGAGTGGCGCGCGCGCCGCGCTGCCCGCGTCGGCGTCGGCGGAGGCCCCCGCGGCCATCGAGCGCGCCGCGTCCTCCGCCCCCGCGCGCGCCCGTCCCGGCACGGGGGCTTCAGCGCCCGTGCGCTCCAGGCCGACCTCCAACGCGGGCGCCGCCAGCGGCCTGTCCGCCGCCGAGCGCGCCCGCATCCGCCGCGAGTCGCCGGGCCTGGTCGCCAGCGCGAAGCTGTTCTGGGCGGACGCCACCAACATGGTGCGCGGCGGCATCATCGGCGGCGCCGTGGTGCTGGTGCTGGGCATCTTCGGCCTCCTGTACTGGCTGGTGCTCAGCGGCGTGGACACGGGCCCCGTGGGCGAGGAGCCCGCGATGCTCACCGGGCAGCCCATCCGCGACTCGTTCGGCCTGGGGCCGGACGTGACGTGGAACCGCCCGGACATGAAGATCTTCGAGTGGGAGTACACCGCCGCCACCCGCGCGGTGGTCATCCTCCACTACCAGGCGCAGGGCATCTCCAAGGACGAGGTGATGGTGAGCGTCAACGGCGTGGACGTGGGCAAGGTGCCCCCGGACACGCTGGCCAGCCAGGACCGCTCCCTGGAGCTGATGATTCCCGCCCAGCACCTGAAGAAGGGCGAGCCCAACCGCATCGTCTTCGACAACACGAAGAACCCGCCGGGTGAGGACCCCTGGCGCATCTGGAACGTGTGGGTGGAGCGCGCGCTCCTGCCGGACCTGCTCCCCGAGGAGCTGGTGCGCCAGGCCAGCGAGTCCTACAAGCGCGGCCGCAAGAACAGCGACACGCCGGACATCGGCGCGCGCAACCGCTACGAGGCCTGGAAGGGCTTCCGCGAGGCGTGGCTGATGCTGGAGGCCCACCCGGAGCCCAAGCCGGACCTCTACTACGAGGCCCGCGAGCGCATGCAGACCGCGCAGCAGGAGCTGGACCGCACCTGCGCCAAGCTCCTGCTCGAGGTGGAGAAGTACTACAACCAGGGCAACTACAAGGGCGCCGCCGCCACCCTGGACCACGTGAAGCAGTACTTCCCCGAGTACGACCAGCCGTGTGCCACGCGCGCCGAGAACAAGCGCGCCGAGTACGGGCTGTAGTCGTCGCGGGTTTTCGCCGGGATGCACCGTCCTGCACAGGACGGTGCATCACCCCGAGGGGCCGTCCGCGAGGCCCGTCGGGTTGCCGGCGCGAGGGGCCGTCCGCACCGTAAGGTCGCCATGCGCGACCTGGAGGTCATGAGCGAGAGGACGGGTGTCTCGGGTGAGGAGCCGCCCGAGGCCGGCTGTTCCCAGGGCCCCCTGCCGGAGCAGGCGCCCGTCTGGAGCCCTGGTGTCTCCAGCCTCCTGCTGGCGCGCTACTACCTGCCGCGCGGCCACTCGGTGGTCCGGGGCAACGCGTGCGAGCTGCTCCGCGACGGCGTGGAGGCCTATCCGGCGATGCTGGACGCCATCCGCCGGGCGCGGCGCTACATCCGCCTGGAGACGTACATGTTCATCACCGACGCCGTCGGTGAGCTGTTCGGCCAGGCGCTCGCGGAGGCGGCCGAGCGGGGCGTGCACGTGAAGGTGCTCTACGACGCGGTGGGCTCGTGGACCAGCCGCAAGTCGTACTTCGACACCCTGCGCCAGCGCGGCGTGGACATCCGCCCCTTCAAGCCCTTCAACCTGTCGCGCGGCTGGCGCCACCTGCTGCGCCGGGACCACCGGAAGATCCTCATCGTCGACGGGGAGGTGGCCTTCACCGGGGGCGTCAACATCTCCGCGCACTGGGCGCCGGCGGGGGAGGGCGGCGGCTGGCGCGATGACGTGCTGCGCATCGAAGGGCCTGCGGTGCACGCGCTGGAGCGCCGCTTCCTCGCCACGTGGCGGATGATGTTCCAGGACCGCTTCCACCGCTGGGCCACGGGCCTGGGGCGGCTGCGGCGCCGGCGGGGCGGGGGCGCGCGGGGCCAGGTGGGGCTGGCGGTGCTGTCCAGCCGCCGCAGCATCCACCGGGCGTACCTGCACGCCATCCAGCGCTCGCGCAAGAGCGTGCTCATCGCCGCGGCCTACTTCGTGCCGGACCGGCGGCTCGTCGCCGCGCTGCGCGACGCGGCCCGGCGGGGCGTGGAGGTGAGCCTCCTGCTCAACGCCCGCTCGGACCACCCCCTCCTCGAGTTCGTCACCCGCGCCTTCTACGAGAAGCTCCTGGGCGCGGGCGTGCGCATCTTCGAGTGGCAGCGCGGCGTGCTCCACGCCAAGACGGCCGTCGTGGACGGGGCCTGGGGTACCCTGGGCTCGTTCAACCTGGAGCGGCTGAGCCTGGCCTTCAACCACGAGGTCAACGCCGTCTTCGCCGACCCGCGCCTGGGCCGGCAACTGGAGGAGTCCTTCCGGACGGACTGTGGCGACTGCCGCGAGGTGACGCTGGCGGAGTTCCGCCGCCGGCCCCTGTGGCGCAAGCTGCTGGAGCGCGCCCTGTACGCCCTGCGCAAGGTGCTCTGAGGGCCCGCCCCGGGGTTGTCCTGGGGCTGCCCCGCCGTGACGCAAGAGGTGTCGCGGACGACATTCCCCCAGCGGGACGCATGGTTCCGATGAGCGGGGCTGGACCCTTGCTGGGTCAACCGTCCATCGCCGGATGCGTGTGCAGGAACCCTTTGCAACGCGTCAAAGGCGAGCCTAGAAGTCCCCACATCCTGCGCACGGAAGGGCACCGCACATGACCGACAGTTTCGGCACGAAGTCCAAGCTCCAGGTGGGCTCGGCCACCTATGACTACTTCAGCCTGAGCAAGCTGGCCAAGGCCCACCCGTCGGTGGACCGCCTGCCCTTCTCGCTGAAGGTGCTGCTGGAGAACCTGCTGCGCAACGAGGACGGGCGCGTCGTCAAGCGCGAGCACGTGGAGAAGATGCTCGCGTGGGACCCCAAGGCCACCCCGGACGTCGAGATCTCCTTCCACCCCGCGCGCGTGCTGCTGCAGGACTTCACCGGCGTCCCCGCCGTCGTGGACCTGGCCGCCATGCGTGAGGCGCTCGCCTCCATGGGCGGCGACCCGTCGAAGATCAACCCGCGCAACCCCGCCGACCTGGTCATCGACCACTCGGTGCAGATCGACTCCTTCGCGACGACGGCGGCCTTCAAGGAGAACGCGGAGCTGGAGTTCGAGCGCAACCGCGAGCGCTACGCCTTCCTGCGCTGGGGCCAGAGCGCGTTCAAGGGCTTTGGCGTCGTCCCGCCGGACATCGGCATCTGCCACCAGGTGAACCTGGAGTTCCTGGCGCAGGTGACGTTCCGCCAGGGCAGCACCGTGTACCCGGACACGCTGGTGGGCACCGACAGCCACACCACGATGATCAACGGCCTGGGCGTGGTGGGCTGGGGCGTGGGCGGCATCGAGGCGGAGGCCGCGCTGCTCGGCCAGCCGATTACCATGCTCATCCCCCAGGTGGTGGGCTTCAAGCTCACCGGCCAGCTGCCCGCGGGCGCCACGGCGACGGACCTGGTCCTCACCGTCACGCAGATGCTCCGCAAGAAGGGCGTGGTCGGCAAGTTCGTGGAGTTCTACGGCAGCGGCCTCAAGGGCCTGTCCCTGCCGGACCGCGCGACCATCGCCAACATGGCGCCCGAGTACGGCGCCACCATCGGCTTCTTCCCGGTGGACGAGGAGAGCCTCAACTACCTGCGCTTCACCGGCCGCCCCGAGGCCGTCGTGGCCCTCACGGAGGCGTACGCGAAGGAGCAGGGCCTGTGGCTCGCCGCCGACGCGAAGGACCCCGTCTTCAGCGACACGCTGGAGCTGGACCTGTCCACCGTGGTGCCCAGCCTCGCCGGCCCCAAGCGCCCGCAGGACCGCGTGCCCCTCAAGGACATGAAGTCCGGCTACGAGAAGTCGCTCGTGGAGATGCTCTCCGCCGGCAAGAGCAAGGGCGAGGATGACGAGGGCGGCGGCAAGGCCAAGGTGGCCCCCGCGGCCGAGGTCCCCGCGGAGCGGCTGGCCCAGAGCGTCATCGTGAAGCAGGGCCGCCAGAGCTACCAGCTGGGCCACGGCGCGGTGGTCATCGCGTCGATTACGTCCTGCACCAACACGTCCAACCCGGCGGTGCTGGTGGGCGCGGGCATCCTGGCCAAGAAGGCCGTGGAGCGGGGCCTCAACCCCAAGCCCTGGGTGAAGACCAGCCTGGCGCCGGGCAGCCGCGTCGTCACCGAGTACCTGCGTGACTCCGGCCTGCTGCCGTACCTGGAGGCCGTGGGCTTCCACGTGGTGGGCTACGGCTGCACCACCTGCATCGGCAACTCGGGTCCGCTGACGGAGCCCGTCGCCAACGCCGTCGTCGAGGGCGACCTCGTGGTGGCCGCGGTGCTCTCCGGCAACCGCAACTTCGAGGGCCGCATCAACCCGCACGTGCGCATGAACTACCTGGCGAGCCCCCCGCTCGTGGTGGCGTACGCGCTGGCGGGCGAGGTGGGGTTGGATTTGGACACGCAGCCCTTGGGCACGGACCCGAACGGCCGCGAGGTGTTCCTCAAGGACATCTGGCCCACCAACGACGAAATCAAGGCGGTCATCCGCGCGTCGGTGAAGCCCGAGCAGTTCCGCAGCCAGTACGCCAACGCCATGGAGGGCGACGCGCTCTGGCAGCAGCTGCCCGTGGGCAAGGGCTCCACGTTCCAGTGGGATGAGAAGTCCACCTACGTGCGCAAGCCGCCCTTCTTCGAGAACCTGCCGAAGGAGCCCAAGGCCACGCAGGACATCAAGGGCGCGCGCGTGCTGGCGCTCCTGGGTGACTCCGTGACGACGGACCACATCTCGCCCGCGGGCAACATCGCCAAGACGAGCCCGGCGGCCAAGTACCTCATGGCCGAGGGCGTGGAGCCCAAGGACTTCAACTCCTACGGCGCGCGCCGCGGCAACCACGAGGTGATGGTGCGCGGCACCTTCGCCAACATCCGCCTGAAGAACCTGCTGGTGCCCGGCGTGGAGGGTGGCGTCACCGTCCACATCCCCACCCGCGAGCGGATGAGCATCTACGACGCGTCCATGAAGTACCAGGCGGACGGCACGCCGCTGGTGGTGCTGGCCGGCGCCGAGTACGGCACGGGCTCCAGCCGTGACTGGGCCGCCAAGGGCACGCAGCTGCTCGGCGTGAAGGCCGTCATCGCCAAGAGCTTCGAGCGCATCCACCGCTCCAACCTCGTCGGCATGGGCGTGCTGCCCCTGCAGTTCGAGGCGGGCCAGGACGCGCAGTCGCTCGGCCTCACCGGCCACGAGACGTTCGAAATCACCGGAGTCGCGCAGGACCTGGCGCCGCAGAAGAAGCTCACCGTGAAGGCCACGGGCGAGGGCGGCGAGAAGAGCTTCACGGTGGTGTGCCGCATCGACACGCCCAACGAGCTCGACTACTACCGCCACGGCGGCATCCTGCAGTACGTGCTGCGCCAGCTGGCGAAGGCGTAGCGCGCCGCGAAGACGAAGACGAGACGGGCCCCGCTTTCCTCGGCGGGGTGCCGGCTCACACGACGGCCCGGAGTGCCCGCTGCGGCGCTCCGGGCCGTGGTGTCTTCAGAGCTGCTTCAGGCGCGCCCAGGCGGCGCGGTAGCGCGCCAGCCGGTCCAGGTCCTTCGCCGTCACCTGGGTGAGGCGGCGCACGTCCATGTTGTCCTCCAGGTCCGCCAGCTTCACCCGGCGCGCCAGCGGGTCCGGGCGCAGCCGCTCGATGAAGGCCTCGTAGGACTCCTCCTGGCGGCGGGTGAGGCCCTCCAGCGCGCGCAGGACGGGCTCCGCGTAGCCCTGCTCGCGCAGGCGCTCAATCGTCCAGGGCGTGTCCTCCACCACGTCGTGGAGGATGGCGACGGTGCGCTCCTCCTCCGTCTCCAGCTTCAGCATCAGCCGCAGCGGGTGCAGGATGTAGGGCTGTCCGGCCTTGTCCCGCTGCCCGCGGTGCGCCTCCACCGCGAGGGCAATCGCGTCTTCGAGCGTGCGCATTCCAGGTGTCCTCCGTGACGGGAGGCCCAGGATGTCGCCGCGGGAGGCCGGGGCGTCGCGCGTGGGTGGGCCCCCTCGCGCGGCGCGTCGTCAGTTGCAGTTGCCGGAGCCCGAGCCCGCGGTCCCCTGGGCGCAGTTGGTGCCGCCTCCACCGTTGTAGCTGAGCAGGCCCTCGAGCGCGAGCTGGGTGGGCGTCTGGGCACCGTCCGCGCGGCGGGGGCGCAGCGTCTCGGAGATGCAGATGGCGCCCACCAGCGCCACCTGGTCGTTGTCCCGCCGCCAGTCGACCGTCAGTGGCGCGAACTCGTCCTCGTTGTCGCGGATGTAGATGTAGACGTCGGGCTTGCCGTCGCCGTCCACGTCCGCGAAGAGCTCCGGGTGGTTGGAGCGCAGCGTCGGGTCGGCGGGGTTGGCCGGGTTCGGGTTGAAGCTGGAGCGCACCGGGTCATAGACGGCCGGCTGGGACAGGTAGGTGTTCCAGCTGGGGTAGTTGCGCCCGAAGTAGCTGCGCGCGAGCTGCAGGCCGCTGTCCGCGCAGCTCTGGCGCTGGCTGGCGCGGCTGCTGGCCACGGCGCGGATGCGCTCGCCGCCCGCGTACATCATCAGGCTGGCCACCAGGCCCAGCAGCACGGTGACGAGCAGGACCACCACCAGCAGCGTGGCCCCGCGAGGGGAGGGAGGGGTGCGCATGGGAATCCTCGGGCTCACAGGTTGGCGGCCGCCAGGTTGGGCAGCTCCATGCGACGGGTGAAGAGGCTGCGGTAGTAGCCGTCCGCGGCCACCGTGGGCGCCCGGACGTTGTTCTCCACGGTGACGGGCTTGTCGTCCGCCAGCACCGCGGAGCTCTGGCTGTTGCGGCGCGGGTTGCGGCCGGTGGCCACCACGCTGATGCGCAGCGTGCGCAGCCCCGACTGATGGTCGGCGCCCTGGCCGTGCCTCCAGGTGTACTGCGCCGGGTCATCCATGCCCGTGGTGTCGAACCCGAAGGCCACCTGGAAGTCCTCCACGTTCTCCTGCACGACGAAGGGCGTCGCCCCGGCCATGTCGGAGAAGGGGCGGCCCAGCGCGTCCGCCACCAGCCGGCCCTCGGTGCGCAGGAGCGACGGGCGCCTGGAGACCGGATGCGGGCCGATGAAGAAGTGCACCAGCCGCACCGGGTACACCAAATCCCCCTTCTGGAAGCCGCCCTTCTCCGGGGCGTTGGAGAAGCCCGGCGTGCCGGACTCGGCGTAGTTCACCCGGCCCGGCACGCCCGGCGTGGACGGGACGATGTTCAGCTCGGAGATGAGCGCCGCGGAGGTCATGTTGCTGACCAGGTGGAGCTGCGGGGCCTTGAGGCTCTGGGTGCAGTTGACCTCGAGCTCGCCGGTGCCGGGGCGCACCACGGACACGGCGGCGCCCGGGGTGACGCAGGGCTCGCCCAGGTAGTCGCGGTCCGGCACGACCAGCCACAGGTCGTCGCTGCCGTCGGCCGTGGTGACGTTGCCGGAGGTGCCCGCGCCGGTGGTGCCGTCGCGTCCGAAGAAGGCGCTGGTGCGCACCGGGACGCCGTTGCGGCGCACCCAGATGCCGTTGGGCGCGCCCGCGCCCGCCTGGCGCACCAGGCTCATGATGGCCTCGCCCGCCAGGCGCGCCGAGTCGTGGCTGTCCGTCGTGTGCTCCGTGTTGTGGACCACGCGGCTGCCGGCCACCATCAGCGCCGCGGCGGCCGCGATGATGATGCTGGTGAGCGCCAGCGCCACCATCGTCTCCAGCAGCGTCATGCCTCGCGTCTTCATTGGACGAACACCTCGCTGTGCGCCTGCGCGCGGGCGGCCGTGTCGCCCTTGCGCACGATGCGGGCCCAGACCGTCACCGGCTGGGCGCCCGGGGGGAGGACTCCGGGGACGGCGGGCTCCCTGGGCAGCCCCTTCGTCACCAGCATCTCCCGGCAGTACGTGCCGTCCGGCAGCGCGGGGGCGTTGCACGGCGTGCCGGCGGGGATGCCCGCCAGGGGCTCCACCGTGCCGTCGGCGGACAGCTTGAAGTAGGCGCCGGAGGAGGGGTCCCCCGGCACGTGCGTGCTCACGTCCGCCTTCCACGGCGCCGCGCCCGGGGCCAGCTCCGTGGGGAAGGTGGCGGGGCGCTCCACCGCGTCGACGATGAGCTTCGACTTCGAGGCCAGCCGCAGCCGCTGCATGCTGGCGTCGAGCATCATCCGCTTGGCCTGCAAGAGCTGCCCGTCATGGACGTCGCGGGAGGCGAACACCATGCCTCCCACCGCGCCCGCGGCGGCCAGGGCCAGCACGCCCATGGACACGAGCACCTCGACGAGACTTGCACCGCGGCGCGCGGCGAGACGTTGCGAGCTCATTCGAAGAACCTCTGGCTCCAGTTGAGCAGCCGGAAGACGAAGCCGTTCTGGCCGTTGACGCGCATCTGCTCCTTCGCCTCGGGGGTGTTCGCCCCCGCCGGGTCGTTCACCGTGTGGCGGGCAATCTTGCTCACGCCCAGGCCGATGACGTGGCTCTGGGACGACGCGCCGCTGCCCTGCTGGAACACCGCCACGCCGCCGAAGTTGGCCACCGTCATGGAGGACAGGCTGCTGACGGCCCCCGTCCCCGACGTCGCCGTGTTGCCCAGGTCCAGCGCCCACGTCTTGCCGCTGATGTTGCCCTCGACGGACATCAGGTCGGAGCCGATCTTCCCGTTCGCGGTGGAGAAGTACGCGGTGCGCCCCGCGACGGTGATGGTGCCGTACACGTGCTGCGGAGCGCCGAACGTCAGCGGGAAGGGCGTGGGCTCCTGGAGGATGCCCTGCTGGGTGGCCAGCCCCTTGGCTTCCGAGGCGCTGATGTTGGTGCCGTCCAGCTTGAGGCCCGCGGTGCCCAGCGGCAGCCGGCGCGAGGTGCCCAGCAGCGCCAGGTGCAGCTGGCCCGCGTCGTCGGCCGGCACCCAGTCCACGCCGCCCGTGCCCACCAGGGCCACCAGCTCGCCCTCGTAGTTCTTCAGGGCGCTGCCCGCGGTGATGTTCTGGGGCAGGCGCGCCAGCGCCACGTTGGTGGAGAGCGGCCGGCGGTCACCGGTGACGGACTGCGCGTCCAGCCCGGTGAACTTGCACGGCGTGGCGCACGGCGGGTTGGCGCGCGCCACGTTGACGTTCTGCCCGGTGGCGCCGTCCAGCTCCCACAGCTTGCCCTCCATGTCGCCGGTGTACACGCGCGCCGCGCCGCCGGTGTCCGTCAGGACGGTGGGCGCGTGGGGCGGCGTGTTGTCCACCCAGGCCTGGGTGTAGCCGCGCTCCCATTGCCACAGCTTCTGGCCGGTGGCGATGTCGATGGCGAACACCTGCATGCCGAAGGTGGGGGAGCCCTGCGCGCCGGAGCTGCTGGCGCCGACGAAGACGGTGTACGTGGGCTCCAGGCCCTGGCGCACCACGCCCACCGACAGGCCCCGGGTGCCGCCCATCTCCGTGTAGTTGTAGAGGCCCGTCGGGTGGCGGCCCGGGTCGTCCAGGGGCGCCATGACGAAGTGGGCCGTCTCCTCGCGCCACTTCCACGCCCACTGGGTGCCGCCCGTGTCTCGGTCCGCCAGCTCCACCGGCGCGTGCGGAGGGAAGCTGCCCGCCTGGAAGTGGCTGCCCACCAGGTGCCACAGCAGCACGGGCCTGAGCGGGTTTGTGATGTCGAGCGCGAACAGGTCCCGCCCCTTCTGGCCCGCGTTGGCCACCAGCACCGTGTGCCACTCGCGCTTGCCGCTGCCCACGAAGTCCGCGAAGACGTCCAGCACCACCGGCGCGCTGTTGACGGCGGCCGCGTTGCTGCGCAGCCACGGCAGCTGGGTGGCGGGCAGGAAGCTCCACAGCTCCGTGCCCGGCGGGGGCGTGGAGCCGCTCTGGAAGCTGGCGCTCCAGTTCTTGGGGAAGGCCGTGTCCGCGGGGCTGACGTTGGGGAAGGACAGGTTCTCCGCGGGGCCCGCGTAGCGCGCGCCGCCGGACACGTAGAAGGCGTGGAGCTGACCGTCCAGGCCCGCGGCGTAGGCCACGGTGGGCCGGGGCGCGACCTTGTCCGGGATGTACCCGCTGGGCTTCACCACCGCGGGCGAGGAGTGCACGAAGCCGCCCAGGCGCGCGCGGTTCTCCGCGTCCTCGTTGTTGCACTGGCTGTCGGAGGGCTCGAGCACGGGGCTGCCCGAGCCGTCGTTGCCGGTGGAGGTGGCGTAGCAGAAGCCGCGCACGCGCTGGAGCATCTGCGCCACCGCGTTGAAGTCGTTGGCCAGCTTCGCCTTGTTGATGGCGGCGGTGCTCTGGCCGAAGTCGGTGCCCGCGAGCTGCTCGGTGAACTGCACCGCCTGCTGCAAATCACACACGCCGTCGCCGGTGGGCGTGGTGACGAAGTCGAAGCGCGAGGTGTCGTCGGGGTTCTTGACCTCGCCCAGCTTGAGCACGTCCACGCAGTGGGGGTTGGGGCCCGAGCCGTAGTTGGCGTTGATGGCGGTGCCGGCCACGTTCTGCGGCTTCCAGCCCACCTGGAGCACACCGCGCGGCGCGCGCAGGCCGGTGCCCAGGGACGGGTTCTCCTTCACCTGGCCACCGAAGTAGGTGAACAGGTTGCGCTCGCGCGGGTGGGGCATGACGGTGTCCGCGTCCCACAGGGTGGCCTCGTCCAGCGCGCTCTCGCCGGTGGCGAGCGCGTTGCCGCCGATGAGCGAGTGGGCGCGCAGGTGGCCCGGGTAGTAGGGGAACACCCAGTGGGAGCCCTGCGTCGGCAGGAACGTGTCCGCGCCGGGCGGGTAGCCCCTCACCGCGTCGTACGTGGCCGCCATCACCAGCGCGCGCGAGCCGTCGCCGTCACTGCCGTTGGGGTCCTCGAAGGCCACGGGCGCGGACAGGGCGCGCTCGTTGCTCAAGGGCTCCGAGCCCAGGTTGAGCAGCGTGTTGAGCACGATGCGCGTGCCGGGGACGCTCGCCTTGAAGTCGTGGCCGGCGAGGTAGACGACGGTCGCCTTCTTCGGGTCGTTGTCCTTCTGGTTGAAGGTGAAGAAGTCGTGACCGCGCCGGGCGTCCTGGCCGACGTGGGTGGCGTTGTCGTAGACGTGCTCGTCCTTGTGGCCGTACCAGCTCACCGCGAGCCGCCGCACGCCGTCCTTGTACGTCGCGCGGTAGTTCTCCGTGTGGCCCACCACGTTGTTGAAGCGGAAGTCGCCCATCTGGGAGAACGGGTCCCCGGCGTTGGGGTAGATGACGCACTGGCCGCGGTTGCGCTCCGCCTGCGCCATGTAGTCCGGGTCCGTGCAGTTGCGGCCGTCCCAGCTCCTGCCGCCGCTGAGCTGGTTGATTTGAAAGCCGGACTCGGCCTGGAAGCGCGAGGAGAGCACGGGCGTGCGGTCCGGCTTGAGCGTCGCCTCGTAGGACCAGATGCTGGCGCACTCGGCGAACAGGCCGTTGCCGCGCTGGTTGGTGAAGTACTCCACGTTGTTGAGGGCGTTCTCGCGCTGGGTGGTGGCGCCGTCGCCGTTGGGCACGTACTCGCGGCGGGTGATGTTCCCGATTTCCCAGTGGGGCGCCCAGAACACCTTGTAGCGGGGCTTCTTGGTGACGGGGTCCACCGCGTTGAGCAGGCCGTTCTTGAAGGTCGCGGTGGAGACCAGGTCCGCGTTGGCGTGGAGCGCGTCGTAGATGAGGCCGGGCTTCTTGCCGTTGAGCGTGCAGCCGGACGTCGTGCCCTCGGGGCAGCCGCCCGCGCCCGGGAAGTCCAGGCCGGCGTTGCGCAGGTAGTCGTCCAGCATGCCGCCCTTCACCAGCGGGTCGCCGGCGCTGTTGAAGCCGTCCGACAAATCCAGCAGGGCGATCTTGGGCGGGACGCGGTTGATGCGGCGGGCCACCGGCGCGGTGAACTCGATGGTGGCCTGGTGCATGCGCACGTGGTGGCAGCCGCTGTTGTTGGTGAAGGTGGCGCAGCCCCGGGCGCAGGTGGTGCGGAACTTCTCCGGGGACAAATCACCGGAGCCCGAGCGGATGAAGTCGATGGCGTTCTTCGCGTCCTCGGCGGCGATGATGAAGGCGCCGCCCGAGTAGCGCGCGGTGGTGAAGCGCGGGTTGGCGACGGTGTGGTTCAGCGTCACCGCCGTGAAGTAGGGCCGGGCCTGGGTCGCGGTGGTGGTGAAGTTCTCGATGGCGGCGTTGGGATAGACGCCGCTCGCGGGGAAGGGGACCCCGTAGTTCACCGGCACCACGGGCTGCTCGTTCTCCTTGGTGTTGGTGATGGTGAAGTCGCAGCCGTCGTTCCACCGGTCGTCATTGGCGGGCGCCGGCGCGGTGTGACGGTTGGTGGGCACGCACCGGTTGGGGGACGTCTTCTGGTCGTTGATGGCCAGATACACCGTCACCGGGTTGTTGGCGTTGAAGCCGCCCGGCTGGTTCGCCTGGAGGATTCGCCACACCAGGCCGTACGCGGACAGCGAGCCGCAGCCCTGCTGGAAGGTCGCGTTCTCGGGGATGATGAGCGAGCCGCGACTGAAGGTGACGAGGTCCGCCGCGGACGCGGGGAGCGCCAGCAGGACGCACATCGCGAGCAGCGCGCGACGCAGCAGCGAGGAGGGGGGCCGAGGGCTCATGGGGTGCTCCCACCGGGGGGGGGTGAGCCGACCCGGGACAGGGTCAGCCTGGCCACCCGACTGCACACCCTGTGCCCGTCTCCGACGCCCGCTTGCTCCCAGTGGAGTGCTGGAAACTTCTCCTCAGCCCTGAATGCTCGGGGGACGAACGGCTATGAAAACTTTGCGACTCCGCAACGGCTTGCGTAGCCAGGCGCCCGGGAATCCCGAGCTACCAGTCGCCCTTGCCCCGCAGGGACTTCTTCTCCGACGTGCGCTTCTTTCCTTCGAGTCTGCGTCGCTTCGCACCGGCGGAGGGGCGCGTGGGGCGGCGCACCTTGGGGACGATGGTGAGCGCCTTCAGGCCCTCGCGCAGTCGCTCCAGGGCCACGCCCTTGTTCTGCGTCTGGCTGCGCCGCTCGGTGGCGGAGACGGACAGCTCGGTGGCCGCGTGCGTGAGGCGCACGCCGCTGGCGGTGGTGTTGCGGTGCTGCCCGCCGGGACCGGAGGCGATGAAGTAATCCACCTCGCACGTCTTCAGCAGGGCCTCGTCGTCGAGCGCGAGGGCCTCTCGCGCGGCTTGTCGGCGGGTGGGTGAGGTCGTGGTGGTCATGGCGTCTCTCGAAAGGTAGCCCTCGACGCCGGTGTCTTGCACCGACTGACTCGGCGCCCTCGCGCTCCCGCTCCCACCCGGCCTGCCTCCGTCCTCCAGGCGGCCGGGCAGGCTCTCGGGGTGAGATGGTGGCTGTATCAATTTGAGATGACTTGCGCCGACTCAAGCTTGGGTCTGAAGTAATTCCAATGGGTTACGTGTTGGCCTGACGGTTGCTCTATGGGTGGTCAGACGCGGTAACCCAAGGAGACACGGACATGGCCCTCAAGACCTGGCAGTTGGACGCGGCGCACACGACGGTCGGCTTCATGGTTCGCCACATGGTGGTGGCGAAGGTGCACGGCCGGTTCACGAAGTTCGAGGGGAAGGTGGTGGTGAACGGGGACGACCTGTCGCAGGGCTCGGCGGAGGTGAAGATTGAAGCGGCGAGCATCGACACGGGCGTGGAGCAGCGTGACAACCACCTGCGCTCGCCGGACTTCTTCGACGCGGTGGCGTTCCCCAAGCTCATCTTCCGCAGCAAGCGCGTGCAGGACGCGGGCAAGGGGCACTACCGCGTGGTGGGCGACCTGACGATTCGCGACGTCACGCGCGAGGTGACGCTGGACACGGAGTTCCTGGGCAAGGTGAAGGACCCGTGGGGCAACGAGCGACTGGCCTTCCAGGCGAGCACCAGCATCGAGCGCAAGGAGTTCGGGCTCTCGTGGAACCAGGCGCTGGAGGCAGGCGGGCTCCTGGTGGGTGAGCGTGTCGATATCACCCTGGACGTGCAGGCGGTGGCGGTGGCGGCGGAGCAGGCGGCGTGAAGTGGCATGCGGCGGGGCGCCCGCTGTCCCGCAGGTCCGTGACGGGCGGGCTGTTGGTCGGAGCCTCGGGCCTGGTGGGTGGCGGGCTCCTGTCGCGCCCCGCAACGCGGGGCGAGGTTGATGCATCTGAGTTGCAACTCGAAGGGAAAGGGAGGCAGGCGATGATCTACGTCCGGAATGCAGAGGAGAGGGGCCATGCCAACCACGGCTGGCTGGACACGCATCACACGTTCTCGTTCGCGGACTACTACGACGCGGACTTCATGGGGTTCCGCACGTTGAGGGTCATCAACGAGGACACCGTGGCGCCGCAGCGCGGGTTCGGCATGCACCCGCACCGGGACATGGAGATCATCACCTACGTGCTGGGCGGGAAGGTGGAGCACCGCGACAGCATGGGCACCCAGGCGGTCATCCAGCCGGGTGAGGTGCAGCGGATGAGCGCGGGGACGGGCGTGGTGCACAGCGAGATGAACAACTTCTCGGAGCCGCTGCACATGCTGCAGATCTGGATCCTCCCGAAGGAGAAGGGCCTGAAGCCGGGCTACGAGCAGAAGGCGTTCGACGCGAAGGAGCGTCAGGGGCGCTTCCGGGTGGTGGCGTCGCCGGACGGGCGGGAGGGCTCGCTGACGGTGCACCAGGACCTGCTGCTGCACGGCACGCTGCTGGGCAAGGGCGAGTCCGCCGAGTACGCGCTTTCGCCGGGGCGTCACGCCTGGGTGCAGGTGGCGCGGGGCTCGGGCACGCTGAACGGCGTGAAGGTGAAGGCGGGGGACGGCGTGGCGGTGTCGTCCGAGGACAAGCTGGTGCTCACCGCCGACACGCCGGTGGAGGCGCTGCTGTTCGACATGGCCTGAGCGCGTGAGCGCCGGGCGTTCGCGAGTCGCACCCGGGCCGGGTGGCGAGGACCTGGATGAAGGTCCCTGCTCCCCGGCCCTCGTGCGTCCTGGGACTTCAGCGCATGTCGAGCGTGAGGCTGGTCCTGGCCGTGCGCCCGTCCTCGGCGGTGGCGACCACGGTGACGGCCACGGGGATGCGGGCGACGCTCGTCGTGGTGGCGATGAGGATGTTGGCGGACGCCTGGTCACCGGGGACGACGACAGGCTGGGCGGTGATGCGCCGCGAGTCGGACTCCAGGGTGAGCGTCAGCGGGCCGGTGAAGCCCTCGGCGCGCGTGAGCTGCACGGGCGTGAGCTCTGACTGTCCGACGAACAGGGTGAGCTGCCGCTGCGCGAGGGCGATGGAGAAGTCGGGCTGGCTGGTGGTGGCCGGGAGGACCACGACGTAGAGCTCGGCGCCGGAGACCAGGTCCTTGCCGGAGTCGTTCGCCAGGAGCAGCGTGCGCTGGGCGCCGGTGACGGCGATGTCCTGCGCGACGCTGACGGTGACCATCTGGGTGGTGATGCCCTCGCCCTCGGGGACGATGATTTCGGGCGCCATGGTGATGCCCTCGGGCGCGGACTCCATGTTCACGCGGAGCTCCCCGGGCTGGTCGCCCACGCGGTTGAGCGTCACCTCGAACTGGGTGGACTGGCCGGGCTCGAGGCTCACGGCCCAGGGCATGGTGAACTGGAGCCGGTAGTAGGGCGAGTTGCTGTTGCACGAGGCGACGAGCAGACAGCCGAGGAGGAAGAGGCTTCGGCGGAGGACGGGCATCATGGGCGTGGTTCTCCCGGGAACGGCTCAGCATGAAACCGCCGCCCCCCGTGGAGCAAGCCGCCCGGATGGACAGCGTGCGCGGAGCGACATCGGCGGCGTGAAGGAAGCAGGACATCCCAACGTCCGGGATTCAGGGGCATTCCTCGGCGAAATGTGGGGGGCGTAGACCTTTGGACGGGCTGGTCCGTTCATGGAGGGGAACGCGCGCGCAGCCACCCCTTTTTCCACGCAGACCCTTCCTCCGGAGTTCTTCGCCATGGACCTTTCGTCCCTGTCGCGGGCCGTGCTGTCGGCCGCGCTCGCCCTCACCCTGTCCTCCACCCCCGCGCTGGCCGAGTCGCTGCCGAGGGCCGCGGTCACCACGCCTGCCCTGCCGCAGGGCGACGTGGCTCCCAAGGTCCAGGACGTCGTGGCCCCCAAGGTCCAGGACAAGGTCGAGGTGAAGGCGGCCCGGCCCGAAATCGAGGTGGTGTTCGTGCTGGACACGACGGGCTCGATGAGCGGCCTGTTGGAAGGGGCCAAGCAGAAGATCTACTCCATCGCCTCGCGCATCGCGCAGGGTCGGCCCACGCCGCACCTGAAGGTCGGCCTGGTGGCGTACCGGGACGTCGGCGATGACTACGTGACGAAGCGCTTCGACCTGAGCGACGACCTGGACACGGTGTTCGCGAACCTGCGCCGCTTCCAGGCGGGCGGTGGAGGAGACACGCCCGAGCACGTGGGGCGCGGGTTGGGTGAGGCGGTGTCGAAGCTGTCGTGGAGCCAGGACCGCACGGTGATGAAGGCCATCTTCCTGGTGGGGGACGCGCCTCCCGCGGCGCGCAACGACGACTGGGACTTCAAGCACTGGGCGCAGCGGGCGCGCGACAAGCACATCGTGGTGAACACGGTGCGGTGCGGTCTGGATGCCGAGACGCAGAAGTCGTGGAAGTTCGTGGCGAAGCTGACGGACGGCACCTACGACTCCATCGACCAGTCCGGCGGCATGGTGGCGGTGACCACGCCCTATGACGCGGAGCTGGCGAAGGTGAACTCGGAGCTGGCCTCCAAGACGCTCTACACCGGCAAGGCGGCGGTCCAGGCGAAGAACAAGGAGCGGGCCAAGGCGATGGCGGAGCTGGCGCCGGAGGCCGCGTCGGAGCGCATCAGCTACATGCGCAAGACGGCGGACAAGGGCTCGTCCGGCGCCGCCGCTCCGAGCAGCGCGCCCGTCGCGGTGGATGGCGCGGTGGACCTGGTGGTCGCGCCGGGGGCACTCGCTCGGGTGAGTGCCGACGAGCTGCCCGATGAACTCAAGGGCCTGGATGACAAGGCGCGCGCGGCGAAGGTGAAGCAGCTGGGCGAGGAGAAGAAGGTGCTGGAGGCGAAGGCCTCCAAGCTGGCCGCGGAGCGCGAGGCGTGGCTCGCGAAGAACCGCTCCGAGAAGGAGGACGCCTTCGACGCCAACGTGATGAAGGGCGTCAAGGCGCAGGCCGCGCGGCACGGCGTGACGTACTGAGGTCGCTGGGCGGCCGCCCCGAGAAGGAGGACGCCTTCGACGCCAACGTGATGAAGGGCGTCAAGGCGCAGGCCGCGCGGCACGGCGTGACGTACTGAGTCTCTGGGCGGCCGGAGCGGGGGGCTCCGGCGCCAGAGTCGCATGCGTGTCGGCGCGGCGTGGCGACGCTACTTGATGTGGTGCCGCACGAGACGGGCTGCCCCTCGCAAGGCCGCTGCTCGCGACGCCGCCCGGTGCGATGCGTCCGGAGAAGGAGCCGCTCCTTGCGTGGAGTCTGCTCGCGACGCCGCCCGGTGCGATGCGTCCGGAGAAGGAGTCGCTCCTTGCGTGGAGTCTGCTCGCGTCGCGGCGCGGGGCTCGTCGGCGCGACGAGCTACTCGCGCGTCACCGCCTGGAGGATGGCCTCGCGCCGCCGGTCCAAGAGGCGCAGCGCCAGCGGGAGCGAGGCCCGGTAGATGGCCAGGTAGAGCCCCGCGCACAGCGCGATCATCATCGCGGACTGCCAGGTGGGCCCGTCCTTGCCGGCGAGCTTCAACGTCCAGCCGAAGGGCATGCACCCGATGCTGGCCGCGACGATGCCGAGCATCGACGCCGTCAGGGGCACCTTGTCGCGCCGCTTGAGGTTCGCGTGGAACTTCACCGGGAAGTAGAGCGACAGGAAGTTGCCCGCGGCCATCAGGATGGGCAGCACGCCCACCACCGCGGCGAGCGCGCACGCGATGTCCACCCACGTGCCGAAGCCGAAGTACACCCGGTAGAACAGCGCCACCAGCACCGCCATCCCGAGCGCGGCCGCCGCCTGCACCCGGTTCTTCGCGTGCAGCACCTCCGCCAGGTTCAGCGGCGCCGCGAGGAACGCCGCGAAGCCCTGCCCGTCATAGGCGAATGTGTTCTGCGAGAACGTGGACGCAATCACCACCGCGCCATAGATGCACAAGCCGCCCATCAACCACGTGTCCGCGGAAGCCCCCAGCAGGAACACGAACAGGTCCCGCCCGGACAGCAGCTTCAGCAGGATGGCCAGGATGAAGGGCACCGACGCGAGCAGCCTCGCGCGCGGGTTTCTCCACAGGTCCAGCGCCTCGCGCGTCACCAGCGTGGAGAAGCGCGTGCGCGTGCGCGCGAACGGGTTCCCATCCTGCGAGTCCTTCGACTGCGGCCCCGCTCGCCCCGCCTGCCGGTGGAAGCGCATGAGCAGCGCGTACGCCACGCCCATGCCCAGCGCGGCGAAGAACAACAGGCCCACCGCCTCCGCCATCGCCACGCGCGGGCGGAACCATGCGAGCTGCCCCAGCCCGTCCCCGAAGAAGCCTGGCGGCACGCGGCCCAGCGCCACCGCCGCGTTGATGATGAGGCTCATGTCCAGCGCGTCCACGCCCTCGGTGCCCACCGCCGTCAGCCACGACGTGTCGATGGGCGGGATGAACGACGCGGCCACCAGGAAGGCCAGCAGGCCGCCGCCCATGATCTCCGCGCTGCGCTTCTCGCGCAGCACGTTGATGACGGCGTACAGCGCCACCCGGCTCCACGCGGCGCACAGGAGCGCGAACAAGACGTACAGCACCACCGCGAGCCACGGCGCCCACAGCCGGTTGACCGACGCGAAGCCCAGCGCCGCGCCGGTGAGCGGCGCGTAGAACACCAGCGCGCGCGGCTCGAAGAGGCTGGCCACCGTGGAGGCGATGAGCAGCCGGAATGGCGAGATGGGGAAGGCCGCGTACCGGCTCAGCTCCGAGTGGTCATCCACGCCCGCGGACAACAGCGGCCACGTCACCCAGACGGAGAAGGTGACGAAGCACAGCAGGTTGAGGATGAAGTACGGCCACACGTCGCTCCGGGCCACCGGGCCCAGCCGCATCAGCCCGAAGAAGAACAGGCCGAAGAACACACCCGGCGCGCTGGACGCGAGGAACGCGCCCACCGCCAGGAGCCGGCTCTTGCCCGGCCCCTGGTTCAGCCCGATGTCGAAGCGCAGCCCCCACAACAACAAGAGGTGCCGGAAGAAGCCCGGGACGGCGGGGCGGCTCATGCCGGCTCCCGCAGCGCGACGACGGGCGCGGGCGCCTCACCGTAGAAGGACAGGCGCGCGTTGCGCGAGGCCGGCACCGCGATGAGCTTCTCGAACACCGCCTCCAGCGACGGACAGTCGTAGCGTCCGAGCAGCGACGACACCGTCCCCTGGTCCAGCATCCGCCCGCCCTGGATGATGCCCGCGTGAGTCGCCAGCCGCTCCGCGATTTCCAGCACGTGCGTGGTGAGCAGCAGCGTCACCCCGCGACGCGACAGCTCGCGCAGCAGCTCCCGGATGACGCCCGCGGCCAGCACGTCGATGCCCTCGAAGGGCTCGTCGAGCAGCACCAGCTCCGGCGCGTGGATCAACGCCGCGGCGATGGCGAGCCTGCGCCGCATCCCCTTGGAGTACTCGGCGACGAGCGCGCCCGCCTTGTACGTCAGCTCCGTCAGCTCCAGCAGCTCCGCCGCGCGCGAGGCCGCCTCGTCGCCGTCCAGGCCGTACATGCGCGCGCAGAACGTCAGGTACTGCCGGCCGGTGAGCCGCTCGAAGAGGCTCAGCTCCTCGGGCACCACGCCCACCCGGCGCTTGACCTCCATGGGCTTGTGCACCGCGTCCACGCCCAGCATGCGGATGCTGCCCGCGTCGGGGCCATACACGCCCGTCAGGAGCGCGATGCTGGTGGACTTGCCCGCGCCGTTGGGGCCCAGGTACGCGTAGAAGGCCCCCTTCGGAATCTGGAGGTCCAGGCCGTTGAGCGCGGTGAAGGAACCGAAGCGCTTGACGAGTCCGCGCGCGTCGACGGCCAGTTCATCGGAAGGGGAGGGCGTCATGAAGTGGCGCCATCTCACCCGAGCCGGCACCCCGCCGACAACCCCACCCGGGGCCCGGAGGCGTCAGTGCACGAACGTCATCTCCGGCATGCCGACGATCTGCTGCACCGTCTGGCGGACCTTGTCCAGGTCCACCGGCTTGGAGATGTAGCCGGCGGCGCCCACCAGCTCCGCCTCCCACTCGAAGCCGTAGCCCGAGATGATGATGATGGGCAGTCCCCGAGCGCGCGGCATCTTCTTCAGCGCGTCGAGCAACCCCCAGCCGCTCATCACCGGCATTCGCAGGTCCAGCAGCACGGCGGCGGGCATGTCGCCCTCGAGATGATCCAACGCCTCCCGGCCATTGGCGGCCTGGGCGGTTTGGTAACCCATCTCCTCGAGGGCATCGCAGATGAGCGTGCGGTGACTCGCGTCGTCATCGACGACCAGGATGTGGGACATGGCAGGGCCTCAGAGGGGAGCTGCGGCGTCTCTAACCGCGGGATTCTATGGGCCGCAAGATGGGAACGGCTGCGGGATTCCGGAAGGGGGCACGCGACTTTTCAACAGCCAACCACCCTCGGGATACAGCCATCCTCGGGACCCGCGTCACTCGTGCGTCTTCTTCGTCACGTCCGCGTCGCCGGGCGCCTGGGCGGTGTCCGTGCGGCGCAGGTACGTGTTGTGCGCGTAGCCCTGGCGAGACAGTCGCTGGGACTCGATGGCGTCCGCGACCTTGGTGCACACCTGGCTCAAGAGCCTCAAGGACTCCGCCAACAACTTCTCGGCGTGGTCCTGGGCATCGGCGTTCTTGATGGTGGTTCGCTCCTTGCGGAACAGCCCTGGCAACCTCATTCCTCCAAATCTAGGAGACCCCGACGCCCCGCGCCACCGCCCCCACGGGGCCCGGGCGCCGCGCGGGCCTCCAGACCGGGCGCCGCCAGGCCCCTTAACCGGATTGACGGCCCAGCAAATTTACATTTTTGAGCAGTCACCGCGGACCTCGCTCGCCCGCACCCCCTGACTGTCGCGTAACCCACGGATATCAAAGGCGCTTAACGAATTTTCAAGAGGGGGGATGACAGGAAGTTAATTGATCCCTACATTGCCCACGTCGCATTGGACGCAAAGGAGCTGCGCATGGCTTACGACGGCGAGCTGGTGAAGATGCAGAACGGTCGCTGGGCGCGGTTCCAGCGGTGCCAGGTGTACCGCCCGGGCGTGGCGGACGCGGGTGAGACCATGTTGCTCATCGCGGTGGAGCTGGAGGAGCGCTACCAGCTGCTGCTCGACGGGGCGGCGGACTCGCTGGCCCAGTACCGCTACCAGGGCGTGCCCGTGCAGGTCCGGTTGGATCCGGAGGCGCAGGCCATCACCCTCCAGCCCGAAGTGGCTCCGTCCGCACCCGCGGTGCACTGACTCCCGCGCTCCTCGTGAGCGCGGCGGAGCCGGTTTGACGGATTCACAACACAAGGGGCCTCGCGATTCACATCGCGGGGCCCTTTGAATTTACAGCCTCCGGCGTGACGCGTCAGCGGCCCTCCAGCCAACGCGAGTAGGCCCCGAAGTCGTAGCCCCGTCCCAGGAAGTCGCGCACCAGGTCCGCGGCGTCCTCGGAGCCCCCGGGCGCCAGCACCTTGTCGCGGTACCTCCGGGCCGTCTCCACGTCCATCAGCCCGTGCGCCTCGAACGGGGTGAGCAGGTCGCGGGCGATGACGAGCGACCAGAGGTACGTGTAGTAGAGCGCCGAGTAGTCCCCGTCGAGCTGGGTGAAGGCCAGGTGGGCGTAGGTGCCGTCCACGGCGCGGAAGGGCAGGTAGCGCTCCTGGAGCGCCAGCACGCGCGCGGTGGAGTCGCGGCCGGCGGGGTCTCCGTCGTGCAGGTGCAGGCTGACGGCGGCGTAGAAGAGCTGCTGGCGCACCCACAGCCCCTTGCCGAACGAGTCCGCGCGGCGCATCCGCGTGATGAGGTCCTCGGGCAGCGGCGCGTCCGTGTCGATGTGCCGGGCGAAGCGCTGCAGGGTCTCCACGCTCCAGGCCCACTCCTCCAGCACCTGGGCGGGCGCCTCCACGAAGTCCACCTCCGTGCGCGTGCCGGACAGCCCCGCCCAGCGCGTGCGGCCGCCCAGGAGGTGGTGCAGCAGGTGGCCGAACTCGTGGAAGAAGGTGCGCACCTCGGAGTGCTGCAAGAGCGCCGGGCGCGCGCCGGGGCGGGGGAAGTTGCACGTGAGCACGCCCTCGGGCAGCGCCTTGCCCGCGCGGCCCACGGCCAGGTCCCACTGCGCCGCGTGGGTGTACTTGCCCGGGCGCGGGTGCATGTCCAGGTAGAAGCGGCCCAGGCGCACGGGGCCCTCGAGGACGTCGTAGACCTCCACGTCCGGGTGCCACACGGGCGCGTCGACCACGCGCCGGTAGGTGAGCCCGAAGAGGCGCGCGGTGAGGTCCAGCACGCCCTCTTTCACACGCGTGTACTCGAAGTAGGGTCGCAGCTCGCGCGAGTCGAAGCGGAAGCGCTCGGCGCGCACCCGGTCCTCCAGGAAGGCCTGCTCCCAGGGCTCCACGCGCGTGGCCTCGGGCTCGTCGCGGCGCTTCCTCTCGAGCAGCGCGTCGTACTCCTCGCGCACGCGCCCGGTGACGGTGGTGGACAGCGACTCGATGAAGTCCGCCGCCACGTCCTGGCGCTTCACCATCTTGTCCTCGGCCGCGTACGCCGCCCACGTCGGGTAGCCCAAAAGCGTCGCCAGCGCGTGGCGCGCCTGGAGCATGCGCGCGAGCGTCACCAGGTTGCGCGGGTGGCCCCGGCGCCGGCCCAGCCGCCACAGCGCCTCGCGCGTGGCCGTGTCGCGCGCGTACGTCATGAAGGGGCCCAGGTCCGACGTGTCCGTGCGCAGCCGCACCCGCCCGTCCGGGCCCGGCGGGTGCGCGCGCACGTAGTCCTCCGGCAGGCCCGCGAGCGCCGAGGGCGCCACGTCCAGGTGCCGCACGTCCTCGTGGATGTGCCGGCTGAACTCCTGGCCCAGCAGGATGAGCTCCTCCTGCAGCTGCCGCACGCGCTCGCGCGTCGTCTCGTCGCGGTCCACCCCCGCGCGCTTGAAGCCGCGCAGCACCCGCGCCATCCAGTGCCGCGTCACCGCGTCCTGGCCCGCGAGCGTCAGCCCCGACAGCACGTCGTAGACGCGCCGGTCCAGCGCGATGTCCGTGCGCACCCGCTCCACCGCCTGCTCACACCGCTCGGCGGCGGCGCGGAAGGCCGCGTCCGGATGCACGTTGGCGCCGATGCCCGAGCGCCCCACGACGTCGTCCAGCAGCGCCATCGCGTCGTCGTACGTGGTGAGCACGTCCACCTCGGGCGCCGCTCGCGTGGACGGCGCCGTCAGCTTCGCCACCGCCGCGCGCGCCGTCTGGATGTCGCGCCGACACGCCTCCATGAACCGCGAGGGGCTCGTGGCCAGCAGCCGCCCCGCGTCCGGCACCAGCAGCGCGCCTCGTGCGTCGCCCGCGCGGACAGGGCCCTGCCGGGACGGGCCCGTACAGCCCGCCAGCAGCAGCGTGACGACGATGACGAACCTGAAACGCAAAGGCCCTCCCGAACCGGCAAGTGTGGAAGCGGAGCGCGCCACCTGGGGGCTAACCCGTACCCGCTTTCGCAAAGAGGACGGATGGGAGTCCAGTTTGTTGCAAAATTTCAGTGAAAGCGGAGTCGCGGGGCCAATCCATGCGGGCCTGAAAAGGGGCCGGCGAGGGTGGCTCAGGGGGTGAGCTGGAAGAAGCGGGCGGCGTTGTCGCGGGTGACGCGGCGCACGAGGCGCTCGGACAGGCGGGCCTTGGACAGGAGGTTGGTGACGCGGGCGAGGCCGAGGATGTCGCCCGCGCCGTCGCCGGCGTCGGAGTTGAGCACCAGCCGCTCGCTGCCGAGCCTGCGCACGAGGATGACGGCGCGCTCGGCGACGAGCGCCTCGGGGTGCAGCGTCAGCCCGGCCCAGTGGCCCACCTCCAGGATGGTGCGCACGGTGCGCGCGCTGGCGTGGTCCACCAGCACGCGAGAGGGCAGCACGCCGGACTGGCGCAGCAGCGTGAGGATGCGGCGCGTGTGTCGCTCCTTGTCGGAGAGCGGCGTGTGCACCACGACGCGCAGCTTGAGGCGGCGCGCCAGGGCGAGCTGCTCGAGGAAGGCCTCCTCCTCCTCCTCGCCGCCGGCGTGCAGCCCCGTCTCGCCGAGCGCGACGACGCGGCCGCCCTGGAAGTAGTCGGGCAGCGTGGAGAGGACCTCCGACAGCCCGCGCCGGGGGATGCAGCGCGGGTGGACGCCCAGCGCGGCGTACGCGCGGATGCCCAGCTTCTCCAGCCGGGGGAGCTGTCGCTCGACGATGTCGTCGAAGTGGCGCAGCAGCGCCTTGGACGTGGGCTCTGGGAAGTGGTGCGCGACGACGAGCGCCCGCTCCACCCCGAAGAAGCGCATCGACTCCAGGTCCTGGTCGCTCAGGCCCTCGGGGTGCAGGTGCGCGTCGAAGATGGGGAGGGGCTCGGCCACGGCGTCAATCCTGTCCCAGGGAGACACCTTCGTTGCGAGGGTCGCTCGCGGCGAAGCGCAGCCCCGTCTTGGGGTCGACGAAGACGGCCTCCGCGTCGCCCCACTGCTCCACGCGGCGCACCTTGTGGCCCTTGGCCTCCAGCGCCGACAGCGTGGCGGGCTCCAGCCCCCAGCGGTCCACCCACAGCTCGTCCGGCAGGTACTGGTGATGGACGCGGCCCTCGTTCACCGCGCGCACCACGTCCATGCCGCCGTCCACCACGTTGCTGATGACCTGGATGACGGTGGTGGGGATGGTGGAGCCGCCGGGGCTGCCCACCGCGAGCATCACCTTCTTCGGGTCCTCCTTGGAGAACACCAGCGTGGGGGACATGGAGGACTGGGGCACCTTGCCGGGGTGTACGGCGTTGGGCTCGCCGGTGACGAGGCCGTACGCGTTGGGCACGCCGGGCTGCGCGGCGAAGTCGTCCATCTCGTCGTTGAGCAGCACGCCGGTGCCCTTGGCCACCACGCACGAGCCGAAGCTGTAGTTCACCGTGGTGGTCAGCGCCACCGCGTTGCCCTGCTTGTCGACGATGGAGATGTGCGTGGTGTTCTTGCGCTCCGGCTCCGGCGTCAGCGTGGTGGGCTTGTCCGTCAGCGTGGAGCCCTGCTGCGTGCCCGCCGCCTGCGGCAGCAGCGCCAGGCTGGAGGTGGCCTTCTTCGGGTCGATGGAGCCCGCCAGGTCCGCGATGTGTCCCTTGGAGATGAGCCGCTGGGTGGGCACGTCCGCGAAGTCCGGGTCGCCCAGGTACCTGGCCCGGTCCACGTACGCGCGCCGCAGCGCCTCCACGTACAGGTGCACGCTGTCCGGCTCCCTCCAGGTGAAGCCCTGGGGCCTGAGCTGCTCCATGGCGCCCAGCACCTGGAGCACCGCCACTCCGCCCGCGCTCGGCGGCGGCATGGTGAGGATGCGGTGGCCGCGGTAGCTGCCCTCCAGCGCCTGACGCTCGCGCGTCTTGTACGACGACAGGTCCTCCAGCGTGACGATGCCGCCGCCCGCCTTCACCGTGTCGACGATGCCCTTGGCCACGCTGCCCGCGTAGAAGCCCCTGGCGCCGCTCTTCGACACCGCCGTCAGCGTGCGCGCCAGGTCCGGCTGGCGCACCAGGTGGCCCACCGGGGGGATGATGGCCTCGCCCTGCTCGTTCTTGGTCAGGAAGATGCGGCGGGCCTCCGGGTCCTTGCGCAGGCACTCCAGCCGGCCTTCCGCCAGCGCGCGGTAGCGGGGCGTCACCCACAGGCCCTTCTTCGCCGCCTCGATGGCCGGCGCCAGCACCACGGCGCGCGGCAGGGTGCCGTGCTTCTCGAGCAGCTCCAGGTAGCCCGCCACCGCGCCCGGCACCGCGACGCTCAAGACGCCGTCGGTGGACAGCCCCGGCACCACCTTGCCGTCCCTGACGAACATGTCGCGCGTGGCCGCCTTGGGCGCCACCTCGCGGAAGTCCAGCACCCGGGTGGTGCCCGTCTTCGCGTCGTGCACCAGCGCGAAGCCGCCGCCGCCCACGCCCGAGTGGTAGGGCCCCACGACGGCCGCCACGAAGGCCGCCGCCACCGCCGCGTCCACCGCGTTGCCGCCGCTCTCGAGCATCTTCAGCGCCGCCTCGCTCGCGGGCGGGTACGCCGTGGCCACCGCGCCACCCCGGTACGGCCGCGCCGCCTGGGCCACGCCCGCCACCAGCATCAGCACCACCAGCGCCGCCGCCTCCAGCACCTTCGCGCGCGTGCGCGGGGCCTGCTTCTCGAAGCTCGTGTCGTTCACGGAATCCACCCCTCCTCGGGGCGCAATCAATACCTTGTGGCTGGCATTCGTCGCAGGGGATGTGTTACCCGGCGGACACTCACCCACACCTTGGGGCCGGGACTCGGGGGCGCCTGAGCGACTACACCTCTCCCGGTATGCACGAACTGTCCGCACCGGACCATGATTTCAACTCGGCAACATTTTTCCTCTTGGATTGTTCCTCCAGAGGGAGCATCCTTCCCCCATCATGAGCCGCGAGTGGGGGAGCACATGAGCGCACCGGTCATCCCAGACAAACAGCCCCGACCCGGGTCTGTTCCGCCCTCCGGCCGGGTCACCCTCTTCCTCAAGCCCAGCTTTGGAATCACGGTGAAGAGCAACGCGCTGTGTGTCGCCGTGCAGGCAAAGCCCCGACCCGACAACACCTCGGAGACTTCGGAGCTTCGCCCGGTTGACGACTCGAATCCCGGTCCCTAATCCTCCGCCGCATGACAGCTCTGTCGGCGGTGGTGCTGTGTGCGGGCAAGGGCACGCGGATGAAGTCGAAGAAGGCCAAGGTCCTTCACGCCATCCTCGGAAAGCCCCTGTGCGCGTATCCCCTCAAGCGAGCGCTCGAACTCGGTGCCACGTCGGTGGTGCCGGTGGTGGGCCATCAAGCGGAGAGCGTGGAGAAGGAGGTCCGCGCCCTGTTCCCCCAGGCGCCCCTCACCTTCGCGCTCCAGCGTGAGCAGCGGGGTACGGCGGACGCGGTGCGCTCCGCGGAGGAGGCCCTGAAGGGGTTCTCCGGGCGCGTGCTCATCCTCTACGGGGACGTGCCGTTGCTGCGCAAGGAGACCCTGGCGTCGCTGTTGGCCGCGCATGACGCGGCGGGCGGCGTGCTGGCGATGGTGACGACGGTGCTCGAGGACCCCACCGGCTACGGGCGCGTCCTGCGCGAGGGCGGCCGGGTGACGCGGGTGGTGGAGCAGAAGGACGCCAGCCCCGAGCAGCGCGCGGTGAAGGAGTGCAACGCGGGCATCTACTCCGTCGACGCGGCCTTCCTCTGGAAGGCGCTGGCCGATATCAAGCCGAACAACGCGCAGGGCGAGTACTACCTCACGGACCTGGTGGAGCTGGCCGCGAGGCAGGGCCCGGTGGGCACCGTCGTGGCGGACGCCACCGAGACGGCGGGGGTGAATGACAAGGTGGAGCTGGCGGCGCGGGCCAAGGTGCTCCAGCGGCGCATCAACGACGCGCACATGCGCGCGGGCGTCACGCTGCACGACCCGGACACCACCTTCATCGAGGAGGACGTGGTGGTGGGCTCGGACTCCGAGGTGGGCCCGGGGGTGTCGCTGACCGCGGGCAGCGTCATCGGCGAGGGCGTGGTGATTGGCCCCGGCTGCGTGGTGAGCGCCTCCACGGTGGCGGACGGCTCCGTGCTCAAGCCCTACTCCGTGCTGGAGGAGGCGAAGGTGGGAGTGCGGAACGTCATCGGCCCGTTCGCCCGCCTGCGCCCGGGGACGGAGCTGGCAGAGGACGTGCATCTGGGCAACTTCGTGGAGACGAAGAAGGCGCAGATCGGCAAGGGCAGCAAGGCCAACCACCTGACTTATCTGGGGGACGCCCGGATTGGCGCGGGCTGCAACATCGGCGCGGGCACCATCACCTGTAATTATGACGGGGTGAACAAGAGCCTGACGGAGCTGGGCGACGGGGTCTTCATCGGCTCCGACACGCAGCTGGTGGCGCCCGTGAAGGTGGGCGACGGGGCCTATGTCGGGGCGGGCACCACGGTGACGAAAAACGTGCCTCCTGGGAGCCTCGCTGTGTCACGTGCGCCACAGGTGACGAAGGAAGGTTGGGTGGCCGCGAAGAGGCGCGTCGCGCGGCCAAGGGTGGTTGAGCCAGGGCGTGGCTCTTGCTTGGGGGGCGGCCGGACTGCCGCTCCCGGAGATGTACGGATATCCCTCGGTTTGCTCCGGCGGGCGTGGGCGTGAGAGAGAGGTCAGAACATGTGCGGGATTGTTGGTTACGTCGGTGACAAGGAATCGGCTCCCATCCTCGTTTCCGGGCTGAAGAAGCTCGAGTACCGGGGGTATGACTCGGCGGGCGTGGCGGTGGTGAACCGCAACGAGCTGAACGTGGTGCGCGCCACGGGCAAGCTGCGCAACCTGGAGAACCGTGTGGTGGCGGACCAGCCGAAGGGGAACATCGGCATCGGTCACACGCGCTGGGCCACGCACGGGCGTCCCTCGGACGAGAACGCGCACCCCCACACGTACAAGAACGTCGCGGTGGTGCACAACGGCATCATCGAGAACCACCTGGCGCTCAAGGAGCAGCTGCGCGCCAAGGGCCATGTCTTCTCCTCGGAGACGGACACGGAGGTCTTCGCCCACCTCATCTCGGAGGAGCTGGAGAAGGGCAAGGACCTGCCGGACGCGGTGCGCGGCGCGATTGAGCAGGTGAAGGGCACGTACGCGCTGGCGGTGGTGAGCGCGACGGACCCCAACCGCATCGTCGCGACGAAGAACGCGTCGCCCATGGTGCTGGGCCTGAGCGAGGGGCAGAACTTCATCGCCAGCGACGTGCCCGCGGTGCTCGAGCACACGCGCGACATCGTCTACATGGAGGAGGGTGACCTGGCCATCGTCACCGCTTCCAAGGTGGACATCTTCAACCGCCAGGGTCAGCCGGTGAACCGCGCCACCCGCCGCATCGACTGGACGCCGATGATGGCGGAGAAGGGCGGCCACAAGCACTTCATGCACAAGGAGATCTGGGAGCAGCCCCGCGCCGTCGCGGACACGCTGCGCGGCCGGATGCTCCTGTCCGAGGGCGACGTCCACTTCGAGGGCTGGAACCTGACGCCCGAGAAGGTGCGCTCGCTCACGAAGATCACGATTCTCGCGTGCGGCACGTCGTGGCACTCGGGCGTGGCCGGCAAGCACATGATTGAGACGCTGGCGCGGCTGCCGGTCGAGGTGGAGCTGGCGAGCGAGTTCCGCTACCGCGACCCCATCGTCGAGGGCACGCACCTGGCCATCGCCATCAGCCAGTCGGGTGAGACGGCGGACACGCTGGCGGCGTTCAAGGAGGCCAAGGCGCGCGGGGCCACGGCGATGGCCATCTGCAACGTCATCGGCAGCGCGATGACGCGCGAGGCGGAGTTCTCCGTCCTGACGAACGCGGGCCCGGAGATTGGCGTCGCGTCCACCAAGGCGTTCACCACGCAGCTGGTGGCGCTCTACCTGCTGGCGGTGAAGCTGGGCCGCATGCGCGGGACGTTGTCGGTGCAGGCGGCGCAGGAGCACCTGACGCACCTGACCGAGATTCCGAAGATGATCGAGGACGTGCTCAAGTGCGAGCCGGCCGTCAAGCGCGTGGCGCGTGAGTTCATGAACGCGCAGGACTTCCTCTTCCTCGGCCGTGGCCCCATGCACCCGGTGGCGCTCGAGGGCGCGCTGAAGCTGAAGGAGATTTCGTACATCCACGCGGAGGGCTACGCGGGTGGCGAGATGAAGCACGGCCCGATTGCCCTCATCGACGAGAAGATGCCGGTGGTGGTCATCGCGCCGAAGCAGCCGCACGTGGCCTACGAGAAGATCATCGGCAACGTGGAGGAGGTCCGCGCGCGCGGCGGCAAGGTCATCGCCGTCATCGACGAGGACGACAAGCAGGTGGACGGCCTGGCGGACCACGTCATCCGGATTCCGGCGGCGTGCGCGCTGCTGGCGCCGGTGGTGGCCACGATTCCGCTGCAGCTCCTCGCGTACCACGTGGCGGAGATGCGCGGGAACGACGTGGACCAGCCGCGCAACCTGGCCAAGAGCGTGACGGTGGAGTAGCCGTCGCTCGCGCCTCCTGATGCACGCGGAGCCCGGGTTCCCCTGATGGGGGCCCGGGCTCCTGTCGTTCCGGGGCTCGGGCCTCCCCGGTGGGCCGGCATGCTGTCGCCCGGAGGAAGTCGCGGGCGCCTCGCGCTTTGATGCCCACCCGCTTGCGTGGATACAGTCACCGGGTGTCGGACGCCACGCGCACCCAGCCTCCCCTGCACCAGACCGAGCAGGAGCCCGGCGAGGAGCGTCTGGGGGACCTGGCGCCCTGGACGCCCCCTGGCGCCGAGGCCGGGACCCAGGGCCTGACGGACCTCTCCTCCTGGGCCGCGCCCGCCCCGGCGCACCTGGTCCGGCCCACGCCTCCGGTGGAGCTGCCCCTGCCCGTCCTCGTCCGGGTGGAGCAGGCCGTGGCCGCGCCCGAGGCGGAGCGCCCCGAGGCCGCCTCCCGGCTCAACGAGGTCCTCGCCCAGCTCGCCCAGGGCGGCGGGGAGCGTCAGGTGGCGGACACCCTGCACCGGCTGCTCGACAGCGGCCGGCTGGAGGGACTGGTGGACGCCCGGGGGCGCTCGTGCCGCGCCGTGGCCGTGGAGGCGCTCCTGTCCCTGGGCTTCCCCTACGCCTTGGAGGTCCAGCCCGAGGACCTCAAGCACCTGCGCGCCAACCACGCCTCGCGCCCCCAGGGCCGCCCCGGCGCGCTCGACTTCGGCCCGGAGGTCCCCGCCCTGGTGCTGGGCGGCGGCCTCTTCGCCCAGATGGTGGAGGAGTTCCTGCGTCCCGGCGTGGTCGAGGGCACGGTGACCTTGCAGGTGGGCCTGTGCGTGCTGGCCATGCTGGCCTTGTGGCTTGCCCCGCCCCGGACTCCCGTGTACCGCCTGGGCCTGGGATTGCTGGCCCTCGTGTCGGGCTACGGGCTGCTGCTGGCCCTCGGCTCGGCGGGGCATGCCGGGGGGCTGTGGGCAGGTGTGGCAGGCGCGGTGGCCGTCCTCCTGGCTGCCCTCCGCGAGAGCTGACCGGCAGGATTCAACACGGATGTCAGAGGGGTGGACTAGGGTCTACCCATCGCGTACTAAAAGCGCGTTCAGGTGAGCCGGGGTGGCTCGCCAATACAAGGAGCCAAGAGAAATGGCCGTGAATCAGGAGAAGGAAAAGGCGATCGAGCTGGCGATGTCCGCGGTGGAGCGCCAGTTCGGTAAGGGGTCCATCATGCGGCTCGGCAACGACGAGCCGCTGATGCGGGACGTGCAGGCCATTTCGACGGGCTCGATTTCGCTGGATATCGCCCTGGGCGTGGGCGGCGTGCCCAAGGGCCGCATCATCGAGATCTTCGGACCGGAGTCCTCCGGCAAGACGACGCTGTGTCTGCACATCGTCGCCGAGGCGCAGAAGCGCGGCGGCATCTGCGGCTACGTGGACGCCGAGCACGCGCTGGACGTGGGCTACGCGCGCAAGCTGGGCGTGCGCACCGACGACCTGCTCCTGAGCCAGCCGGACACCGGTGAGCAGGCGCTGGAAATCGCGGAGATGCTGGTGCGCTCGGGCGCCATCGACGTGCTGGTGGTGGACTCGGTGGCCGCGCTCGTTCCCAAGGCGGAGCTCGAGGGCGAGATGGGCGACGCGCACATGGGTGTGCAGGCCCGTCTGATGAGCCAGGCTTTGCGCAAGCTCACGGGCACCATCGCCAAGAGCCAGACGTGCGTCATCTTCATCAACCAGATCCGCATGAAGATCGGCGTCATGTTCGGCAACCCCGAGACGACCACGGGCGGCAACGCGCTGAAGTTCTACGCGTCGCAGCGCCTGGACATCCGCCGCATCGGCGCCATCAAGAATGGCGAGAACGTGGTGGGCAGCCGCACCCGCGTGAAGGTGGTGAAGAACAAGGTGGCGCCTCCGTTCAAGGAGGTCGAGTTCGACATCATGTACGGCACGGGCATCTCCCGTGAGGGCGACCTCATCGACCTGGCCTCCAACGACAACATCGTGGAGAAGAGCGGCAGCTGGTTCTCGTTCAACGGCGAGCGCATCGGTCAGGGCCGGGAGAACGCGAAGGACTACCTGCGGGAGCACCCGGAGGTGGCGCGCGACATCGAGACCCGCGTGCTGGAGAAGTACGGCATCGCGAAGGGCGCGCCCCTCTCCGCGGCCCCCGCGGAGGAGGCCCCCGCCGAGGGTGCCAGCGAGAAGCGTCAGCGCGTGAAGGCCGTGAAGTAACGCCTTCCCTCGCGGAACTTCGACAGACGGGGTCGTCCTCCTTCGTGGGGGCGGCCCCGTCGTCGTTGCCGGCCCCACGCATGCGGGGCGCACGGGTGGCCCCGGGCGCCGAGTGCTGACACGACGCGTTGTGTCCGGCGTGTGGCGGGGATGTTGCCGGAGTGATGGACGAGGGCCGTAGACTCCCGGGCGTTTCGTTTCGCTAGCGCTTGCCCCTGGGAGTGTCACCTTGTTCGACCGTCTGAATCGTCGCAGCTTCCTTCAGGCCGTGGTCGCCGTCGCGGCGAGTACCTCATTCGGGTGCTCGGATGATGACGACACGAAGAAGCCCACCGCCGATGCGAAGTACTTCCCGCAGTCGGTCTGCTCGGGAGACCCGAGGCCGGACAGCGTCATCCTGTGGGTGCGCGCGTTGGACCCGGACAACGCGGGCGCGGACGCCCCGGTGCGGCTGGAGGTGTCCACCCGCGCGGAGTTCAGCGACTTCGTGTTCCGGGGCGACTTCACCGCGCTGGCGGCGAACGACCACGCGCTCAAGGTCAAGGTGACGAAGCTGGCGGCGCGCACCACGTACTACTACCGCTTCGTGCTGACGAAGAACGGGACGGAGTACACGACGGCGACGGGCCGCACCCGCACGGCGCCGGCGGCCGGGGCGGACGTGGCGGTGAAGTTCGCCTTCGCCAGCTGCCAGGACTACATCGGCCGGTACTACAACGCGTGGCAGCGGCTGCTGGAGCTGGACGAGGACCTGGACTTCATCGTGTTCCTCGGCGACTACGTCTACGAGACGACGGGGGACAAGTCCTTCCAGTCGGGCAACACCGAGCGGCGCGTGGTGTTCAGCGAGCCGGACAAGGCGCTGCAGCTGGGCTCGGGTGAGTCGACGTATTACGCGGCCAACGCGCTGTCGAACTACCGCGA
Source organism: Myxococcus sp. MISCRS1 (assembly GCF_026626605.1). Taxonomy (NCBI): domain Bacteria; kingdom Pseudomonadati; phylum Myxococcota; class Myxococcia; order Myxococcales; family Myxococcaceae; genus Myxococcus; species Myxococcus sp. MISCRS1. The sequence continues at coordinate 3,391,129 of NZ_JAPNKB010000001.1, read as the reverse complement.
CCTCTACAAGACGCTGCGCACCGACAAGCTCATCCAGCAGGTGCACGAGCGCTACCCGTTCATCATCATCTGGGACGACCACGAGTTCTCCGACGACAGCTGGGGCTCCAACGCGACGTACCTGGACGGGCGCGCGGCGGAGAACCAGATTGAGCGCAAGCGCAACTCGGAGCGCGCCTTCTTCGAGTACATCCCGCTGGACAACACGGCCTCGGCGGAGGGCGCCATCGACGTGGCGAGCGCGCCGGTGTTCCCGAACACGCGCGTCTACCGGGACTTCGACTTCGGCAAGCACCTGAAGCTGGCGGTGTCCGACTACCGCACCTACCGCCCGGACCACCTCATCCCCGAGGACGCGTACCCGGGCAAGGTGGCGGTGGAGGCGTCGGTGCTGGGGTTGGCGCTGCCGACGCTGCCGGCGCCGGTGCAGGCGCTGCTCCAGTCGGAGACGTTCGCGTACACGAGCCTGGACCTGCCGGAGCACGCGACGCAGAAGGCGGTGCTCCAGGGCGCGTACGTGCAGCAGGCGGTGGCGGCGGGCCTCACCCAGGACGCGGCCACGGTGAAGGCCCAGACGTGGGTGTCCGGGAACGTGTCGCTCTTCTACGCCAATCAGGTGCTGACGGCGGTGAACGCGGCGCGCGAGGCTGCGGGGCAGCCCGCGATTCCGCTGCTCTCCACCGCGGGCACGCTGCGGGGGCTCGCGTACGTGCACCTGGGCAAGGGCTCGCTCTTCAACATCCAGGGCTCGCGCTACATCGTGGTGAAGCCCATCTACGACTTGTTCTCCGCCCTGCGCTACGCCACCTCGGCCGGGCTGAGCGAGGACGCGCTGGGCGCGACGCAGCAGGCGTGGCTGCAGAACCAGCTGAAGGCGGCGAACACCTGGAAGATTGTCGTCAGCTCCGTGTCGATGACGTCCATGGTGTTCGACCTGTCGGCGAAGACGGACATCCCGGACCCGACGCTGCGCCAGGTCTTCTACTTCAACGCGGACCAGTGGGACGGCTTCCCCGCGAAGAAGAAGGAGCTGCTGGAGTTCATCGCGCAGAACCAGGTGAAGAACGCGATGTTCATCTCCGGCGACATCCACGCGTCGTTCGCGTCCGTGGAGGGCGGCGTGCCCGCGCTGACGGCGCCCGCGATCACCTCCGGCTCCATCAAGGAGCTGGCGGGGCTGGCCGTCATCGGCGCGGGCTACGGCCCGGGCAGCGCCGTCTACAAGTACGTCGTCACGGAGCTCAACGAGTCGCTGGCCGCGGGCAACCCCGGCATGCGCTACGTGAACGGTGACGCGCATGGCTTCGTGGTGCTGGAGGTGAAGGGCGACGAGGCCCTGGCCGCCTTCCACCTCATCCCCAGCACGGAGGTGACCAAGGACTACTCGGTGCGCGGCGCCGCGGAGCTGCAGGCGCAGTTCACCCGCGTGGACTTCCGCGTGCAGAACGGGGCGATCACGAAGCTCTGAGCCCGCGGGCACTGAAGCGCTCCCACGCTCACCCGTGGGAGAACGAGGGCCGCGCCGGGAGCCAGAAGGCTTCTCCCGGTGGCGGCCCTCACCGCTTTGGTGGAATTGGAAAATTTCCTAGGGACTGGCGTTTTTCGTGAATGAGCCTCGAGGCCTCCGTGTCGTCGTCCGGCACGGTGAGACACCTGGCGGGTTCACCTGGAAAGGAAGGCAGCACGATGAGCGCTCAGTCCCCGAAGAAGAAGCTGACCCTGAAGAAGGAGACGCTCAGCACGCTCGAGACGGTGGAGCCGTCGCTGCTGGAGGGCGTCGTTTGTGGTGCGGGCCTCGGGTTCGACAACGCCATCACGCTGACCGTCACGCAGGACTCCAACCGCCTCACGCTGAAGACGCGCTGACCTTCCGTGGGGAGTGTCCCGCTCGCCGGAACGGGTTAGAAGTCCGGGCATGGTGACTGGCGTCGCGGCCCCGGACCTGTTGCTCGTTCCGGCGCATCCCGAGCACGTGGACTTCTGGCTGGCGCTGCGCGCCGAGGCCGGGGCCCGTCGCTACGTGGACACGGAGGACGACTCGCGGGAGGTGCTGGTGAAGCGCATCCTGGAGGCGGGCTCGCTGGGGGAGCCCCGCGCGAAGGGGTTCCGCTGGTTCGTGCGCCTGGGGGACGCGTGGGTGGGCACGGTGTCCGCGCGGGACGTGTCCCGGGAGCACGGGCGCCTGCAGATTGGCTACATGATGGCGGAGGCGTACCACGGGCGCGGGCTGGGCTCGCGCGCGGTGGGGATGATGCTGGAGCGCCTGTTCACGCTGCCGTTCCTGCACCGGGTGTGGCTGACGACGCTGTCGGAGAACCTGGGCTCCCAGGGCGTGGCGCGCAAGCTGGGCTTCTCGCTGGAGGGGACGATGCGGGGGCACAGCGTCCTGCGAGGGGAGCGCAAGGACCAGCAATTCTGGGGAATGTCGCGCAGTGACTGGGAGGCACGCGGGCGCGGGTGACGCGCGCTGGGAGCCGTGTGGGGGGCGGGTTATAGAAGCGGCGTCATGCACGCCTACGCCGCTGAGCTGTCGCAGGAACTGGGGCTGAAGCCCGAGCAGGTGGACCGCACCCTGGCGCTGAACGCCGACGGAGCCACCGTCCCCTTCATCGCGCGCTATCGCAAGGAGGTCACCGGAGGGCTGGACGAGGTGCAGATCCAGACCATCCTGGACCGGGCCGGCGAGCGCGCCGAGCTGGACTCGCGTCGCGAGACGATTCTGCGCTCCGTGGAGGAGCAGGGGAAGCTGACGCCGGAGCTGGCGAAGGCGCTGAAGGCGGCGAAGACGCGCACCGAGCTGGAGGACCTCTACCTGCCGTACCGGCCCAAGCGCCGCACGCGCGCGGCGATTGCCCGGGAGCGCGGGCTGGAGCCGCTGGCGGACCTCTTGTGGAAGCATGATGGCCGCAAGGGCGAGGACGCGGACGCGAAGGTGCGGCCGTTCGTGAACGCGGAGAAGGAGGTGCCGGACCTGGCGGCGGCGCTGGCGGGGGCTCGGGACATCTGCGCGGAGCGGGTGAGCGAGGACGCGGGGCTGCGCCGCGAGTCGCGCGAGGTGTGCGCGAAGCGGGGCACGCTGCGCTCGGACGTGGTGCCGGCGAAGAAGGGCGAGCCCACCAAGTTCGAGAACTACTACGGCCACGAGGAGCCGCTGTCGCAGGCCCCGTCCCACCGCGTGCTGGCGCTCCTGCGGGGTGAGGAGGAGGGCGTGTTGAAGGTGCGGCTGAACATGCCGGACGACGAGGTGAAGGCGCTGCTCGCGAGCCGGGTGGTGACGAAGCCGCAGGCGCTGTTCGCCTCGGAGCTGCGCGCGGCGGTGGAGGATGGGTGGGAGCGGCTGATGGGGCCGTCGCTGGAGTCGGAGCTGCGCGCGGAGCTGAAGGAGCGCGCGGACAAGGGGGCCATCGGTGTGTTCGGAGAGAACCTGCGGCACCTGTTGTTGACGGCGCCGGCGGGGGCTCGGGCGGTGCTGGCGTTGGACCCGGGGCTGCGCACGGGCATCAAGCTGGCGATGCTGGACAACACGGGGAGCGTGGCGGAGACGCTGACGCTCTACTCGGAGCGCAGCGCGGACGAGCGGGCGCGGGCGGCGAAGCTGTTGTCCGCGGTGGTGCAGAAGCACAAGCCGGAGCTCATCGCGGTGGGCAACGGGACGGGCAGCCGCGAGGCGGAGACCTTCGTTCGCGACACGCTGAAGGCGCTGGGGGTGCAGGTGCCGGTGGTGTCGGTGAGCGAGCAGGGCGCGTCCATCTACTCGGCGTCGGAGGTGGCGCGTGACGAGTTCCCGGAGATGGACGTCAGCCTGCGCGGCGCGGTGTCGATTGGGCGGCGGTTGCAGGACCCGCTGGCGGAGCTGGTGAAGATCGACCCGAAGAGCATCGGCGTGGGGCAGTACCAGCACGACGTGGACCAGGGGCTGTTGAAGAAGAAGCTGGGCGAGGTGGTGGACTCGTGCGTGAACGCGGTGGGCGTGGATGTGAACACCGCGTCGCCGCAGCTGCTCGAGCACGTGTCCGGCGTAGGGCCGTCGCTGGCAAAGAAGCTGGTGGCGCACCGGGCGTCGAAGGGGCGCTTCACCACGCGGCGGGAGCTGTTGAAGGTGAGCGGGCTGGGGCCCAAGACGTTCGAGCAGGCGGCGGGCTTCCTGCGCGTGCGAGGGCCCGAGCCGCTGGACGCGAGCGCGGTGCACCCGGAGCGGTACGCGGTGGTCGAGCGCATGGCGAAGGATTTGGGCGTGGAGGTGGGGGCGCTGGTGGGCAACGCGTCGCTGGTGCGGAAGATCGACCCCAAGAAGTACCTGGGCCCGGACCTGGGCGAGATGACGTTGAAGGACATCCTGGCGGAGCTGGAGAAGCCGAGCCGGGACCCGCGTGGAGACTTCTCGGCGCCGACGATGCGCGACGACCTGCGCACGTTGGAGGACGTGAAGGAGGGGATGGTGCTCCAGGGCGTGGTGACGAACGTCACGGCGTTCGGCGCGTTCGTGGACGTGGGCGTGCACCAGGATGGCCTGGTGCATGTGTCGCAGATCTCGACGAAGTTCGTGAAGGACCCGTCCGAGGTGGTGAAGGTCGGGGACCGTTTGACGGTGCGCGTGCTGAGCGTGGATTTGCAGCGCAAGCGCCTGGCGTTGTCGGTGCGCGCGGCGCAGGAGGGCGGAGCGGCGCAGCCTTCGGGGCGGCCCGCGGTGGGCGGGGCTTCAGGGGCGGCGCGGATGACGGAGCGGGGTGGGGCGGGGGCGCCTCGGCCGGGTGGTGGAGCGAGCGCGCGGCCTGGGGGACAACAGGCCCCGGGCTCCTCGTCAGGTGGTCAGCGGCCGGGTGGTGGTGGTGACAAGAAGGGCCCGGAGCCGTTCAACAATCCGTTCGCGAAGCTGAAGCGCTGAGGCGGAGCCCCCGCTCGATGGCGCGGGTGCTCGAGATGCCCCCGCGCCCATGGGCCCCTTCTTTTGGACCTTGTGTGCCTGTGGGACGGCCCGCATTTGCGAATTTGATTCATGCGCGTTAACTATATGGGCGCATGAACCAACGGCTCGGCCGCCTCCTCGAATCCTTCCTGGGCCACGTGTCGCACTCGCGTGGCCAGGTGCTCTCGCTCCTCTCGGAGCACGGCGTCACGGCCGACCAGGGCATCCTGCTGCGCCACGTGCGCGAGCAGCCGGGCGAGCCCCTGTCGAGCCTCGCGGAGCGGATGGGGCTCTCCCTGCCCTCGGTGAGTCAGATGGCCGAGCGCCTGGTGAAGCTCGGCTATGTGACGCGGCGGGAGGATCCGGAGGACCGCCGGCGCAAGTCGCTCCAGGTGACTCCGAAGGCGAGCCGCTTCCTCACCGCATTCAAGAAGGTGCGCGCCGAGGAGCTCGCCCTGGGCTCCGCTCGCCTCTCGGAGCCCACGAAGCAGCGGCTGGTGTCCGCGCTCGAAGCCGCCCTCACAGAGCTCGAAGGAGAACCAACATGATGCAGCTGGACCACCTGGCCGTGGACGCACGCGACGTCGACGCGTCCTCCCGATTCCTCGCGCGGATCCTGGGCGCGCAGGCCCCCGTCCCCGAGGGCGCCGATGACGACATGCGGCGCATCGACCTGGACCACGGGTGCTTCGTCCTGTTCTCGGCCTCGTCCGAGCCGCGCTTCTCGCACGTGGCCTTCCGCGTCGACGCGAAGCGATTCGCGGAGGTCGTGGAGCGGCTCCAGGCCGAGCGCGTCCCCTTCGGCAATGACCACTTCGACACGGCGAACGGGCAGACCCAGGACCCCCTCGGTGGCGCGGGCCGCGTGTACTTCAATGACAGCAATGGCCACCTGTGGGAGGTGACGTGCTGAGCCCAGGCTCGTGCGCCACACCCCACCACTGAAACGTGGTGGGGCATGACGTCTGTTCATGTGCGGCGAAGCAATGACTGACGATTAGTAGCCCCAGCAGGCGCCGTTGTGGCCGTTGTAGCCAAGGGACCGGCAGAAATCGAACGCCGCCGAGGCGCAGTTGCCATAGCCCACCACGGAGACGTGGCCGACGACGTACCAATAGCTGACGGAGTCGTTGCACTCGGCCAGACAATAGTTGTTGCCGTCATAGCCGGTACACGTGGCGAACGCGCTGACCCGGCCGTCCTCGGACGACGTGTCGGGCGAAACCTGCTCCTCGGCGGGCGGCGTGACGGGCTCCGTCGCGCCACCCTCGTCCAACTCCATACCGCCACCACAAGCCGTTGCGACCACTGCGAACATCGTCAGAAGGGAGTGCCTCGCGAGATGCATGGTGGGTCCTGTCTGGCTTCGAGTGCCCGGACGAATGACAAGCATCCGCCGGGGGCGCCTGGGATGGGCGCAGGACCCTTGTAAGGGAAGTCCATCCGGCCAGGGTATGGGCTGTGTCTGGATTGCCGGCTGCTTCACAGACACCGCGAGACAAACGCAGGATTCCAATCAATCCCTGGTGGATTCCCACGAGGCCGTGATGACCCCGTGGGCGCCTCTCACCATCAATCGAGCGGGAACTCGCGCACTTCCTCGGTGAGCCGCTGGATGCGCGCGAGCCTGCGCGCGTAGCGGTCCGTGCCGTTGCGCGTGTCGAACCGCGTGGCGATGGCCTGGGCCTGCTGGCGCATCCACGCGTGCAGCGCCTTCACCTCGTAGCCGCCGTCCGCTCGGTGCTCGGGGAACGACTTCGTCAGGCGCAGGCTCACCACGTCCCGGTCTCCCGCCGCCAGCACGCGCTCCAGCAGGAACGTCGCCGCGACCAGGAAGATGAACCGGTCATTGTAGCTGCCGTGGTCCAGCGTCCACTCCAGGTGCTTCTCCAGCACCGTCAGCCCTCGCGCCAGGTTGCCCGTCAGCGTCAGGAACTCCAGGTGGTCTCCCACCGTGGCCAGGAAGTCGCGGTTCTTCGACGTCAGCGCGTAGCCACGCCGGTGCAGCTCCGCCGCGCGCTCCAGCTCCCCCAGCTTGAACAGGGGATAGAGCAGCGTGCCCAGCGTCAGGTGCGGAATCTCCGCGCACTTCACCCGCCCGTCCAGGATGGGCTTCGCCTTGCGCAGCGCCTGCTCCCACTCGCCCTTCTCCACGTGGTGGTCCAGCTCGTCGTCCAGCTCACACGCCCGGCAGTCTGTCAGGTGGTCCCGGGGCGCCGCGAGCCACGCCTCCCACAGCCGGTCCACCTCCGCCACGTCATCACCCATGTCCCGCGCGGCCTGGTAGCGCAGCTTCAGTACCGAGCGCTTGCCCGCGTCCACCTTGGTGAAGCACTGCTCGATGTCGTCCAGCGCGTCGACGATCTGCTTGCGGGAGATGTGCGGGAACTCCTTGATGCGCCCCACCACCCACTTCTGCTTCCAGAGCATCGCCTCCGGGTCGAAGCGCTCCGGGTCCTTCTTCTGCTGACCCCGGCACCACGCGAAGGCCACCAGCGCCTTGTCCGGGTAGCCACCGAAGGTCGCCGCGTCGATGAGGTCGTCGCGCAGCTCGTAGCCCAGCTGCACGTCGCCGTGCGAGTCGGCCATCCGCACCGCTTCCTCCAGCAGCCGCACCTTGCTCTCGCTGGAGCGCTGCCGGCTCGCCCTGTCCCAGAGCGCCTGGGCCTCCTCGCGCCAGTCCGTCGACATCAGTGCAGCCCTCCCGAGCTTCCGCCTCCGTCTCCCTCTCCGCCACCCGTGCCCAACTGCGCGGAGATGAGCCCCAACAGTCCCTGGTTCAGCAGCGTCATCTCCTGCGCGTTCAGCGGGTGCTGCCCGAGCAGCAACGCCTGCACGTAGAGCATCTCCACCGACAGCTTCATCATGTTCCGGTCCGACACCGCCGCCAGCCGCCGCACCACCGGATTGTGCAGGTTGAAGCACAGCTGCACCGGCTCGCCGCCCGCGGCGGCCATGACGCCCTCCAGCACGCTGGCGTACAAGTCGTCGGACTCGTCGCGGGCCCGCTCGGCGTCACGCCGGAACGAGCCCTCCTCGTCCGAGCTGTAGAGCGTGGGCACTTCGGCCGGGAAGAACTTCTTCACCGCCACGCCGCAGTGGAACGGCGCCAGCACCTGCTCGGCCGTGCGCAACAGCGGGAACACCGCGTCGCGCTCGTCCAGCGTCAGCTCCTCGAAGCTCTGCGGTAGGTCGGACGAGGAGAACGGCTCCACCTGCGCGTCCTGGATGACGTGCGGCAGCTTCTCCAGCAGCGCCGCGTCGTGCGTGTAGGCCGCGTTGATGATGCACAGCCCCTGCGCGCCCGCCACCCGCGCCACCTGCCGGAAGCCATCCAGCGTGGACGTGTAGCGCACCACCGGGTACGCCCGGCGGTACTCCGAGAGCGTCGTCACGCCCAGCGATGTCTCGAATGGCAGCCACCCGATGACCAGCCGGTAGAAGTCGTCGTCGTCCAGCGCCAGCGCCTTGACGCTCAGCCCGTGCAGGCCGATGAGCCGCTGGAGCGCGCGCGGGTCCTCGTGCGCCAGGTCCATCAGGTACTTGCGCAGCCCCTGACCCAACGCCGCGCGGGCCTGGGCGAGCGAGTCATCCTCGTAGAACGACTCCCGGCTGGCGGTGGGCCTGAGCGCGTTGGCGTTCACCACGCACTTCACGAAGAAGGCCCACTCCGGCAGCAGGTTCTCCGCGCTCTCCGACAGCAGCATGTGCTTCAGGTACACGCGGTGCTTCTGCTTCGCGTTGAAGTGCGGCGACGCCGGCAGCACGAAGGCCACCCCGTCCACGTCGCCCGCCTCGGAGCGCAGCGGGATGCAGTCGATGAAGTCCGTCTCGAAGACCTCGCGCCCGTAGTCGAGCAGCGCCTTGCGACGCTCGGCCGCGCTCGCGTACTCGCGCCGCCACGGCGGCCCGTCCGCGTCCAGCCGCTCCACCTCGCCGCCCACCGACAACTGGATGGGGAAGGGCAGCAGGCCCCCGTAGTGCCGCGCCAGCTGGCGCACCCGCTCCGCCGCGAACCACTCCGCCATGTCCGCGCGCGCGACCAGGAACACCTGCGTGCCAGGCTTGTCCAACGGATGCGCGGACTCCTGGACCGCGTAGGTGCCGTCGTGCCGGCCGCGCCACTCCAGCGTCCGCCCGTCCCCCCGTGCCGAACGCGTCACGAGCAAGAGCTCGTCGCACACCATGAAGCACGACAGCAGGCCGATGCCGAACTGGCCGATGAAGTCCTTGCGGCGGGCCTCCAGGGCCTCGCGCTTGGAGGACTCGCCGATGGTGGCCAGGAAGCGGTGGATTTCTTCTTCCGTCAGGCCCACCCCGTCGTCGCTGAAGACCAGGGTGGGGGGGCCTCCGTCCTGCTTCTCCACCAGTTCCAGACGCACGGTGCCGGTGTGGGAGGGCTCCAGGTGCTGGCGGGCCCGGATGGCGTCGGTGGCGTTCTGGAGCAGCTCGCGCAGGTAGACGCCCGGGGAGCTGTACAGATGGTGGGACAGGAGGTCGATGACCCCACGGAGGCTGACTTGGAATCGGTGGTCCACGCTGGGTCCACCATCCTTCCCGGAGCCCGTCATGTCGACCGTTCTTTCAAGATTGCGGCCTTCGAGCCGCCGGGGCATCTGTCCGCCCCGGGGCAGGCGCTGTGCGCAGGCCCTTGATTGGCCGCCCGGACAGTGCCAAGCGGCGGCCCGGCCGGGGCGTGCCCTCGTGGCAACCCGGCGACACGTCGAGACTTTCGACCCGAGAGAGGACAACCATGCGGAACGAGCTCAGGGCAGTCGCGGTGGGGGCGCTGTTGACCTTCGGTGGCACGGCCATGGCGCAGGACGCCGCCACGCCCCCGGCGGCCCCGGCCCCGAAGAAGGCGGATGCGGCGAAGCCCGCCGCCACCAAGGGCAAGGTGGAGGTGACGTGGTGGGGCCACGCGGCCTTCGTGGTGCGCACCCCGGGCGGGGCGGTGATTGCCATCGACCCGTGGCTCACCAACCCCAAGGCGCCCAAGGACGCTCCGCAGCCGGAGGCGCTGGACGCCATCCTCATCACCCACGGCCACTTCGACCATGTGGGCGAGGCCAAGGCGCTGGCGCAGAAGACGGGCGCGAAGGTGTACGGCTCCTTCGAGCTGGTGAACCTGCTGGGCCTGCCGGAGGGGCAGGCGATGGGCGCCAACGCGGGCGGGACGTTCCAGGTGAAGGACGTCACCGTGCACCTGGTGGAGGCGGTGCACTCCAGCAGCTACCAGGCGGACCCCAAGGCCCCGGCGCAGTACGCGGGCGCGCCGCTGGGCTACGTGCTGAAGGTCGACAAGGGGCCCACGCTGTACCACGCGGGTGACACGGGCGCGTTCGAGTCCATGTCGCTCATCGCCACCCAGTTCAAGCCCACGGTGGCGATGCTGCCCATCGGCGGGCACTTCACCATGGGGCCCGCGGAGGCGGCGCAGGCGGCGCGGCTGCTGAAGGTGCAGAGCATCGTCCCCATGCACTTCGGCACCTTCCCGCTCCTGCAGGGCACGCCCGATGCGCTGCGTGGCGAGCTGAAGAAGACGCGCCCGGGCTCGAAGGTGCTGGAGCTGGAGCCGGGCAAGTCCACGGCGCTGTAGGCCCGGGTCTGCGTCCGGGGTGGGACTCTTCCGGCGCCGTAGAAGTCTGGGTTCTGGAGGGGCTGACTCCGGGCGGTCGAATCTCCCGAAGGCCGGGTGGCGTCGCGGAGGCCCCCTGGGTTACATCCGGCGGACCGTCTCCAGGCGTCCGTCGGCGGGTCCGGGGGTGTTCCGGTGTTGGATTTCAGCAAGGCGGGGTGGTTGACCCCGCTCCTCAACGAGGCGGTCGCGGCCCATCTGGGGTCGCCCGCTCCGGAGGAGAGCGCCTTGCGGCTGGGGCCCGGGCGTGCCCGGGCTCGGGCGTATCTGCGGCGCACCCTGCGCGCCAGCGGGTTGTTGTACGGCACTCCCGCGGACGCGCCCACGGCGCTGGACGCGATGCCGGACACCGAGTTCCAGGCGCAGGCGCTGGAGGACCAGCTCTTCCACGCGGTGCTGCGCACGCTGGCGGCGCTCGCGCTGGAGCTGGCGCGGCAGGTGGGCGCGCCCGAGGGGCGCCGGGTGGAGCAGCTGCTGGTGCTCTTCTGCGTGCTGGGCGGGGAGCTGGTGCTGGCGGAGGTGCTGGCGGAGCAGCTGGCCCAGGGCAAGCCGGTGACGAAGCGGCAGGTGGCCAAGGTGGAGGTGGCGCTGCGCAAGCGCGAGCCCACGCTGGCCGGTGACCCCGTGTACGGGCTGGTGCTGCACAACGGCGCGCAGTACGCGGACGCGCAGCTGTTCTGTCGGCAGGCCATCGACTACTTCGCGAGCGGGCGCTTGTCGCGCGAGCAGACGCGGCGGCGGCTGGACTTCGCGTCGAAGCAGAAGGCGCTGCTGGTGGAGGTGCTGACGGGGCTGGCGTGCGTGGACCGGTTGCCGGGGACGCCCGCGCGGCGGGCCATCCTCAAGCAGGTGGAGGACCTGCGGCTGCCGGCGGCGATGGCGTCGGAGCTGAAGTCAGCGGTGAAGCAGTCCTTCGAGCGGCGGCGCTCGGTGCGGGACGTGGTGCGCCAGGTGCGCAGCGTGGACATGCGCCACTTCCTGCTGGAGCAGACGCTGCTGGCGGCGCTGGTGGACGGGCGGCGCACGCGGCGGGAGCGGGCCTTCATCGACACGCTGGCGGACGCGCTGCACGTGTCGAAGGAGGAGCTGCATCGGCTGGAGCTGGAGATGGCGGAGTTCTACGCGCGCCATCGCTCCATCGTGGATGTGTTCACGGTGCGGGACGCGGCCAGCGCCATGGGTGACGACATGGTGGCCGGCATGCAGGAGACGCTGGAGAAGAACTTCTACCGGCTGATGCAGGAGGTCCGCGAGACGGGGGACCTGGCGGTGCTGGTGGCGAAGGTGGCTCGGCGCCAGAAGCTCACGGAGGACGAGCGGCAGCGCATGCGCGCGCAGCTCATCGACGTGGCGAAGGCGATTCCGGCGCTCGCCATCTTCGCGGCGCCCGGTGGGTTGCTGCTGCTGGCGGCGCTGGCCAAGTTGCTGCCGTTCAGCCTGTTGCCCAGCGCGTTCCAGGACGACGACGTGCCCGACGTGCTCCCCGACGATGTCGAGGACTTCGGCCCGGAGCGCGAGGCGGGGTGAGACGGGAGGTCGGCCGCTTGGATGTCGGCCTGCCCTGGCTCCTGGCGTGAAGGCGCTGCCATCGGCGCGGACGGTCCCCAGCTTCAGGGGGCGGACCGGGCCCGCGTGGCGCCCATTCCCCGCGGGAGGAAGGCCGATGCGCGTCCATCAGCGTGATGTGGAGGTCGGCGTCGCCGGACGCCTGCTCGCGGGGTTCCTGTGTGTCCCCGAGCGGGCGAGCGGCCTGGTGATGCTCGTGGGGGATGAGGAACTGGCGAAGGACTCCTCCGTGCGCGAGGTGCTGCACGCGGCGGGGCTCGCGACGCTGGGGCTCGACTGGCGCACCGCGGACGAGGAGCAGGCCGAGGACTGGACGGTGCGCGAGGGCGCGCACGTGGAGCTCATCGCGCATCGGCTGGAGGTGGCGCGCGACTGGTTGCAGCGTGACGACGTGTTGTCGCTGTTGCCCGTGGGGTTCCTGGGGATGGGGTTGGGCGCGGCCGCAGTGCTGGTGGCGGCGGCGCATCAGCCTCGGGGTGTGCAGGCGGTCGTCACGCTGGGGGGAAGGCCGGACAAGGCGGGCTCGGTGGTGGCGGAGGTGCGGGTGCCCACGCTGGTGCTCGGGGCAGGGGAGGACGCGGACCGGGCGATGCTCGCGCGGCGGGTGTTCGACGGATTGGCGCCGGGGATGCGCAAGGGGCTCCAGTTGGTCGAGGGCGCGAGCCGGAGGTTCGAGGAGGCAGAGCCACGGGCTCGCGCGGCGCGCATGGCGGCGGCGTGGTTCTCGGATTGCTTCCGCGCGGTCGCGGGGCCCGGGGTCGTCGAGTGGAGCGAGGGCACCGCGTGACCCCCTGCGAATGGCCTCTCTCGTCACATGTTGGACGAGCGGGGACACCGCGACCGCGGGAGGTTGGTCCTCTCGGCGCCATTCGGCCATGGCGGAGCCGGATGGGCGCGGGCGGCTTGAACGGAACGTGCGCTGGACCGCGCGGCGCGCGTCCGCACGGTGCGCCTCATCTCCGTGGCTTATCGATGCCTCACGTACGGCTCGATGGCGCTCGTCGCCTCGCATGGCGAGCGCCGCGCCCTGGCGTTACTCCGGTGCTGTGGCGTGGAGGGGCGTGATGAGGGAGTCGCGGGTTCCATGAATGTGTTCCGGCGCCACTTGGAGTCGTTCGTCCGGGTGGAGCCCGTGCGCCCCGCGCTCGGTGCGGGCCTGCGCGCGGCGCTCGCGGTGGGCCTGCCCATGGTGGTCGCCGCCACCCAGCACCTGCCCGCCGTGACATGGGTGGGCATGGCGGGCCTCTTCGTCACGCTGGTGGACCGCGGCGGTCCCTACCGCGACAGGGCCGTCAACATGGGCGCGATGACGCTCCTGGGCGCGGTGATGGGGCTCGTCTCCGCGCTGCAGCTCCCCGACTGGGCCGATGTCCTGCTCACCCTCGCCTGGGTGACGGCGTGCGGCTTCGCGCGCTCCTATGGCGACACCCCCGGACTCATGGGCGTGGTGCTCGCCAACTACACGGTGGTCTCACTGGCGCTGCCCGCGCAGGGCTTCGCCGACGCGCTGTCCCGCTCCGGGTTGTTCATCCTCGGTGGCCTGTGGGCCATGATGCTCGCGCTGGTGCTCTGGCCGCTGCGCCCCTATCGCCCCGCGCGCCTCGCCATCTCCCGCTGCTACCGCGCGCTGGCCTCCCGCGCCGAGGAGGTCGGTCGCTGGCCACTCGAGGGTCCGCCTCCCCCCGCCAACCTGGTGGAGGTCGTCGACTGGGAGTCGCGCGTGCGCATGTCGCTCGAGGATGCGCGAAGCGTGCTGGCCTCCACCCGCCGCAACCGCGCGGGTGAGAGCAACCGGGGTGAGCACCTGCTCGTGTTGCTCGAAGGCGCGGACGCGCTGCTCGCGATGCTGGTCGCGCTGCCGGAGACCTTGGAGCTCGCGCCCCGCGAGCCTCGCTTCCACGCCCTGCGCGCCGAGATTCAGCGAGCGCTCGCGGACCACTCGCGGGACCTCCTGCACATCGCCCGCGCGCTGGAACAGGAGAAGCGCGAGGTGGAGTCCTCGGTCTGGAGCACGGACCGGGTCCGTCGCGCGCTCGCGTCCCTTGTCACCGAGGGCCGGTTGCCCGACTCCGCGCGCGCCGCGTACTCACATGCGGAGGCCCTGCTGGTCCGTCTGCGCGAATACTCGGAGGCCCTGCTGGAGGTGGCCAACCACCTGGAGGACGGCGGCCCCGTCGAGTCGGACCTGCCCATGGGGCCGCATCCCGCGTCGGCGCGGAGCCGTCCCCTGCTCGAGCCCCTGCGCGACAACTGGGGCACCGACTCCGTCATCTTCCGCCACGCGATTCGCCTGGGCATCACCGCCGCGCTCGCCACCGCGCTCGTGCGCGGACTCGGGCTGAATCACGGCTATTGGGTCATCATCACCGTCATCGTCGTACTCCAGCCCTATTCGGGGATGACCTTCGAGCGCGGGGTGCAGCGCGCCGCGGGCACGCTGCTCGGTGGCGCGCTGGCGGCGGGGCTGGTGGCGCTCGTGAGGGACCCGGTGGTGCTGCTCGGCGCCATCATGGCGTTCTTCGCCGTGGCCATCGCCGTGAAGCCCATGAGCCTCGCGGCCTTCCAGGTGCTGCTCGCGCCCGCGCTGGTGCTGCTCGCGGAGATCCAGACCGGAGACTGGGAGCTGGCCGGAGTGCGCGTCATCAACACGCTGCTCGGCGGCGTGCTGGCCCTGGTGGGCGCGTGGCTCCTGTGGCCCAGCCCCGAGCACTCGCGCTTCCCGGAGGAGGTGGCCAACGCGCTGCGCGCCGACCGCGACTACCTGTTGAGCGTGGCCTCCGCGCGCTCGGACGCGGAGCCCCAGGTGCGCGAGGCGCGGCGCAAGCTGGGCCTCCAGTTGCTGTCCGCGGAGGCCTCCTTCCAGCGGCTGCTCTCCGAGTGGCGCGGCTCCTCACACCAGCTCGAGCCCGCCATGGCGCTGCTCGCGTATGCCCGGCGCTTCGGCTCGGCGGTGACGGCGCTCGCCGCCAGTCGGCAGGGGCGCAAGGACCTGGCGCCCGTCATTGGCTACGCGGGCAACGTGCTCGAGGACCTGGCGCTCGCCGTGGAGCACCGCCGCGCACCGTCCCCGCTGCCCAGGTCCACGGCGCAGGAGGGCCTGGACGTGCTCTCCCGCACCCAGATGGACCGGCTGGTGCGTCAGCTCACCGTGCTTCACAAGGCCACGGTGCGCGCGGCGCCGCAGCTCACGGGGTGAGTCCTCGAATCAGGTCCGCTCGATGCGCGCCAGCAGCCGGCGCAGGTCCTCGTTGACGCTGGCGTACTGGGTGACGCCCTGCTCGGCCTGGAGCTGCTTGCGCAGGTCCGGCAGCGACGTCTCACGGACCTTCTTCGCCGCGTCCTGCGAGCCGTCCACCAACCACCCCATGGCGAGGATGAGCGCCAGGCGAACCTCCGTGTCGCGCTCGGACAGCTTCGCGGCGAGCGCCGGCGCGTGCTCCGCCGAGCCCGCGCGCCCCACCTCCAGCGCCGCGCGCTCCATCATCGGCTTGGTCGCCTTGTCCATGCGCTGCACCCAGCAGCCCGCGTTGCCCGTGCACGCCTGCCCCGCCTCCAGCAGCGCCGCGTGCGCGGTGATTTCATCCGCGCGCTTCTTGCCCAGCCCCGCCGCGTCCTCGCAGCCTTCCTCCTGCGTGGCCTTGCAGTCGGCCGCGGTGCGCGCCGGCTCGCCGGTGGCCAGCTTCTGCAGGACGGGCTGCTCGCGTGCGTCACCCAGCATCGCCAGCCCCTTCACCGCCACCTCGCGCGCATACCAGTCGCCCGTGCCCGCGGCCTTCTCCAGCGCGGGCAGCGCGTCGCGACCGCCCAGTCGCACCAGCGCCTTCACGTACGCGTCGCGCACCGTGGGGTCGGTCTCCAGCACCAGCGTCGTCAGCGGCTTCACCGCCTCCGTCGCGCGCAGGCGGCCCAGCGCGTCCGCCGCCTGCATCCGCACCAGCGCCTGGATCTGCACGTCCGAGTGCGAGAACGACAGCAGCTTGAGCAGCGGCTCCACCGCGCGCTTCTCGCGCAAATCCCCCAGCACCGTCGCCGCCTTCATCGGGTAGCTGGCCGGGTTGACGCCGTTCGTCTTCGCCCACGCGAGCAGCTCCGCGTCACGCCCCTCCAGCGCGGGCAGCAGCGCGTCCGCCGCGGGCTGGCCCAGCTGGAACAGCGCGAAGCTGCTCTCCACGTAGAAGGACTTGCCCTTGCGCTCCTTGGTCAGCATCCGGATGAGCGCCGGCGCCGCGCGGCCGTCACCGATGTGGCCCAGCGCCTCGATGGCCTTCTTGTTGAGGAACGGCTCCACGCCCTCGTCCGTGGCCAGGACGATGAGCGGCTCCACCGCCTCCTTCGCCTTCATGCTCCCCAGGACTTGAATGGCCTCGATGCGCGCGTACGTGTCCTTGGCCCTCAACAGCGGCACCAGCGCGGGCACGGCGCGCACGTCGCCGATGGCGCCCAGCGCCGTCACCATCGCCTTGTTCGCCAGCTGCGAGGACATGTCACCCGCCGCCGGGTCGATGGCCGCCGACAGCGCCTCCACCGACGAGGCGTGGTGCACGTCGCCAATCGCGCGGGCCAGCGCCGCCTTCACCTCGGGCTTGCGCTCCTGCGAGAGCGCCTCGTGCAGCATGGGCAGGAAGCTCTCGTTGACCTTCGTCTTCGTCCGCATCGCCTCGATGAGGCGCACCCGGTCCTCGGCTCGCCGCGTCTGCTGGAGCGTCCCGGCCCAGTAGTCGGGCGAGTTCGGGTCCGACTTACAGGCGACAAAACAGAGAACAGCGGCAACACACCACGCTGCGAGGGGGCGGCTCATCGAGGCTCCTGGGCGTCGTCTGCGGGGTTGTCCTGTCGGCAGTCGTAAACCTCCTGTCACGAAGGAAGCAAACCACCCAGGTCACCTGGGGTACGCTGGTCAACGACATGTCCGACGACACTCACAAGGCGCCGCGCCCGGGCTACACCCGACGGACCTACCTGCTCGACCGGGAATTCCAGCTCAAGTACATCCTTCTGCTGGCTGGCATCGGTGCGGGCAGCGTGGCGGTGTTCGGAGCCCTGGCGTACCGGCTCCATGCCTCCTCGGTGGACTCCGGCGTGGAAGCGGGTGACTCCATCATGTGGCTCACCGTGCTGGGCTCGGTGGGGCTGGGGGCGCTGTTGGGCCTGTTCGGCCTGCTCTTCACCCATCGGGTGGCGGGCCCCGTCCATGTGATGAGCCTGTATGTCGCCGCGCTGGCCGCCGGGCGCTATCCCCGGCTGCGGCCCCTGCGCAAGAAGGACGAATTGAAGCGCTTCTTCGACCGCTTCAGCGAGGCGGTGGACCGCATCCGCCAGCGCGAGGCGGACGAGGCGCACGCCCTGGAGGGGGCCCTGGCCGCGTTGAAGCCGGTGGCCACCACCCCCGAGGCGCGCGAGGCGCTGGAAACCCTGTCCGCGCTGTGCACGCGCAAGCGTCAAGCAGTGGACAATCCCACCGCGAGCACCTTCAAGTCCGTGGCTTGAAGCCTGCCCCGAGGAGAGCCCGAACAACATGAGCAGACCCCGCATCGTCTTCATGGGCACGCCGGATTTCGCCGTGTCATCGCTCGAAGCCTGTTTCGACCTGGGCGACGTGGTCGCCGTCGTCACCCAGCCGGACAAGCCCAAGGGGCGCGGCAACACGGTGACGGCGCCGCCGGTGAAGGAGCTGGCCGTCGCGCGCGGCGTGCCCGTGTTCCAGCCGGCCAAGCTGCGCACGCCCCCGTTCGTCGAGGAGCTGCGCCGCTTCTCGCCGGACGTCTGCGTGGTGACGGCCTATGGCCGCATCCTCCCCAAGGACATCCTGGAGCTGCCGCCCAAGGGCTGCGTCAACGTGCACGGCTCGCTGTTGCCGCGCTTCCGGGGCGCCGCGCCCATCCAGTGGTCCATCGCGCACGGGGACACGGAGACGGGCGTGTCGCTGATGGTGATGGATGAGGGCCTGGACACCGGCCCCGTGCTCGCGATGAAGCGCCTGCCCATCGGCCCCGAGGACACGAGCGCCACCATGTACCCGAAGCTGGCCGCGCTGGGCGGCGAGGTGCTGCGCGAGTTCCTGCCGGCGTACCTGAGCGGGGCGCTCAAGCCGGTGCCCCAGCCCTCGGAGGGCGTGGTGCTGGCGCCCATCATCGAGAAGGAGGAGGGGAAGCTGGACTTCACCCGTCCCGCCATCGCGCTGGAGCGCAGGCTGCGCGCCTTCACGCCGTGGCCCGGGGCGTTCACGTCGATGGGCGGCAAGCTGGTGAAGGTGCACCGCGTGAAGGTGGCGCAGGGGAAGGGCGCGCCGGGCACGGTGTTGTCCGCGGGCGCGGAGGGCATCGAGGTGGCGTGCGGCGAGGGCTCGCTCGTGCTGCTGGACATCCAGTTGGAAGGCAAGCGGGTGATGAAGGCGGCGGAGTTCCTCACGGGCCACAAGCTGGCCGTGGGCAGCCAGCCGTTCGGCACCTAGTCGATGGCCACGACGAGACGGACTCTTTCGAGTACAGGCGCATGGGTATGAGACTGCTGGTGTTGCACGGGCCGAACCTGAACCTGCTGGGCGTGCGTGAGGGCGGGCGCGGGCTGTCGGACCTGGATGCCGCGCTGAAGGCGCGCGCGAAGTCGCTGGGGATGGAGCTGACCGTCCTCCAGTCCAACCACGAGGGCGCGCTGCTGGACGCGCTCGCCGCCCACCGCGAGAAGGTGGACGGCGTCCTCGTCAATCCGGCGGGCCTGTTCGGCTCGTACGCGCTCAAGGAGGGACTGGAGTCGGTGGGGCTGCCCGCCATCGAGGTCATGCTGCGGCCGCCCGCGCGCGAGTCCGTGGTGGCCGAGGCGTGTGTCCTCCAGGTGCACGGGGCCGGTGGCTTCGAGCCGTACCTGGAGGCGCTGGAGACCTTCGCCAGCGGCGTCTTCACGCCCGGGAGCGCGAGCAAGACGCCCGAGGGTGATGACGACGAGGACCTCATCCGGTCCCCGAGGAAGTCGAAGAGCACGCCCGAGTCGAAGGGCGGCAAGACGCTGGGGCGGAAGACCGCCGCGCAGGACGACGCGCCGGAGCCCAAGGGGGGCAAGACGCTCGGGCGCAAGGCGTCCTCGGACGAGGACGACGCGCCGGCCTCGAAGGGCGGCAAGACGCTCGGGCGCAAGGCATCCCCGTCGAAGGACGACGCCCCCGAGTCGAAGGGCGGCAAGACGCTGGGGCGGGGGACGAAGTCCGCCTCGGTGACGACGGACCTGCTCACGCGGGCGCTGGTGCACCAGAAGATCTCCGACCGGCTCGCGGGCCGGCTCACCGCCGCGGAGCTGGCCTCCTGGGCGCGCTCCCGCTATGAGGCCCTCCAGCGCGGACTGCCCGCGGAGCAAGGCCAGCGGGCCGTGCTCGAGGAGCAGCTCCAGCGCCTCACGCTGTCCCACCTTCCCTCGACGCGGCTCTCCGATGAGCAGCTCGTGGACCTGATGACCCGGCTCGACGAAGGATGAATCCCCGCGCACTCGCCATCCTCGTGCTGGCGCGCGTCCGCGCAACGGACGCCTACCTCAACGTGGTGCTGGACACGATGCTGTCCGAGTCACCGCCCAAGGACCCGCGCGACGCGGGCCTCGCCACGGAGCTGACCTACGGCGCCACCCGCCGGCAGCTCGCGCTCGACTACGCCATCACCCGCTTCGCCGACCGCAAGCTGGACGCCATGGAGGACCGCGTGCTCGCGGCCCTGCGCATCGGCGCCTATCAAATCTTCCACACCCGCGTGCCCGCGCGCGCCGCGGTGGCGGAGACGGTGCAGGCGCTCAAGGAGGTCGGCCTCACCCGCGCGGCGGGCTTCACCAACGCCATCCTGCGCAAGCTCGCGGAGCTGCCCTCGCCGCCCTTGCCCTCGCCGTCCGACGTGGCCCACCACCTGTCCGTGCGCGAGAGCCATCCGCAGTGGCTGGTGGAGCGCTGGCTGCGCCAGTTCGGCCGCGAGCGCGCCGAGGCCATGCTGGTGGCCGACAACCAGTCCCCGCCCGTCGTCATCCGCGCCAACACCGCGAAGGTGACGCGCGACGCGCTGCTCACCCAACTGCAGGAGGTGGGCGTCGACGCGAAGGCCGCCACCGTGTCCCCCGTGGGCATCATCCTGCCGCCGGTGGGCCGCGTGGAGGACGTCTACGGCTACTCGGAGGGCCTGTGGCAGGTGCAGGACGAGGCCGCCCAGCTCGTCGGCGTGTACGGCGCCATCCCCGCGTCCGCCCGCGTGCTGGACGCATGCGCCGCCCCCGGTGGCAAGTCCTGTCACCTGGCGCAGGAGCACGACGTCGTCGCCGTGGACCTGCACGCCCACAAGCTGAGGAAGATCGACGGCGAGGCGAAGCGCCTGGGCCTGACGTCGCGCTTGAAGGCCTACGCGCACGACGCGGCGGAGCCGTTCCCGGAGGCGTGGGGCGAGTTCCACGCGATGCTGGTGGACGCGCCGTGCTCGGGGCTGGGCACGCTGCGCCGTCACCCGGAGCTGCGCTACCGCCGCAAGGAGGAGGACCTCTCGCGGCTGGCCACGCTGCAGCGGCGCATCCTGGAGAACTGCCAGGAGTCGGTGCCGGCGGGCGGGCTGCTCGTCTACGCGGTGTGCACCATGGAGCCGCAGGAGGGGCAGGACCAGGTGGAGATGTTCCTGCGCAGCCACCCGGAGTGGACGGCGGAGCCGCCCGTGTTGCCGGGCCTCAAGCTGCCGCTCACCCAGGCCTACTTGAGGACCCTGCCGGGTCCGGAGGGCTTCGACGGGTTCTTCGCCGCGCGCCTCCGGAAGCTCTACTGAGAGACGCTCAGGCCTCCTCGGTGGCGGGCAGGTTCGCCGCCGCCTTGAAGGCCTCCAGCACCGCCGCCGAGGCGCGGTCCAGGTACTTGCCCTTGCGGATGAGCAGGCCGATGGGCCGCGACACGGGCCCCTCCGCGAAGGGCTTGGCCACCAGCGAGCCGCCCTTCACCTCGCCCTGCGCGGTGGACACCGGGAGGATGGCCACGCCCAGGCCCATCTCCACCGCCCGCTTGATGGTCTCCACGTTGTCCATCTCCATCACCGGGTTGATGTCGATGTTCTTCTCGCGGAAGAGCCGGTCCAGCGCTTTGCGCGTGGGCGCCTCGCGGTCGAACGCGATGAAGGGCACGCCCGACAGCGCCGTGAGGCTCACCTTCGCCTTGGAGGCGAACGCGTGGCCCGGCGCGCACACGACGGCCAGTTTGTCGTCGCGGAAGGGCAGGATGTCCACGCCCGCGCGCGGCTGCGGGTACGCCACGATTCCAATCTCCGCCGCGCCCAGAATCACGTCGTCGTAGACCTGGTCGTTGCGGCGGTAGTTCAGCCGCATGTTGACCTTGGGGTGCGCCTTGAGCAGCTGCTTCTGCACCGCGTTCAATTCGTGCAGACCCACCGAGTAGATGGTGGACACGGTGCTCGTGCCGGCCACCTCCGTCGCCTGCTCGCGAATCTCCTGCTCCACCTCCGCGAAGCGGGCCAGAATCTCCTTGCAGCCGCGGAACAGCCGCTCACCCGCCGGCGTCGGCGTCACCTGCCGGGCGCTGCGCGACAGGAGCTTCTGCTCGTAGCGGTTCTCCAGCGCGCGAATCTGCTGGCTCACCGCCGACTGCGTGACGTGGTTGAGCTGCGCCGCTCGCGAGAAGGAGCCGGTCTCCACCACATCACAGAACATTTTCAGGGACTCGAGCTGCATGGCCGCTCCCTACTCCCGAACCTAATGGCCTGGCCACTATTAATTAGTCAGCCTACGTCACACCGCCAAATGAGCTAACCCTTCAAGTCGGCCGGCTGTCGGGCGAAAGAAGGACGAGGGCCCCGGAGGGCTGGTGCTCAGGGCGCCTGGGGCGGGACGGGCGGGCGACGACGCACCAGGACGAAGAGGGCGCTGCCCAGGGCGACGAGGGCGCCGCCCGCGAGGCTCTGGAAGCGGCCCAGCTCGTGCGTGGCCTGCTGGAGCAGCTCGCACTCGGGGCCGGACAGCCCCGCGCACTCCAGCGTGCCGAACAGTCCCCTGAGACCCGCGGCGAGGAGGCCCAGGCCCCCGAGGAGCAGCCCTCCGGCCAGCCCCAGCGCGGCGGCGCGCGGCAGCGAGGGCTTGGGAGGGGGCGGCGGAGCGGAGGGCATGGTGGGAGGGTAGCTATAGCCGCGAGCGGCGGGCGGGCTCAACGGGCGAGGGGCAGGCCGCGTATGCTCGCGCACCATGCGAATCCTCTACGGTGTCGTCGGCGAAGGCATGGGCCATGCGACGCGCTCCCGCGTGCTCCTCGAGGAGCTCACGAAGAAGCACGAGGTCCACATCGTCGTCTCCGGGCGGGCCCAGGACTACCTGGCCAAACGCTTCCAGAACGTGCACGGCATCTGGGGGCTGACCCTGGCGTACGAGGGCAACTCGGTGAAGAAGTGGCAGACGGTGCTGCAGAACCTCACCGGCGCGGTGAAGGGCTGGCCGCAGAACGTGCGCCAGTACTTCGAGCTGGTGGACGACTTCAAGCCCGACGTCGTCGTCAGCGACTTCGAGTCCTTCAGCTACCTGTTCGCGCGCACCCACCGGCTGCCCGTCATCAGCGTGGACAACATGCAGGTCATCAACCGCTGTCAGCACGAGCCGTCGCTGCTGGCCGGGTACGAGGACAGCTTCGAGACCTCGCGCGCCATCGTGAAGGCGAAGCTGCCGGGCGCCTTCCACTACCTGGTGACGACGTTCTTCTACCCGCCCGTGCGCAAGCGCCGCACCACGCTGGCCCCGTCGATCCTGCGGCCCGAAATCATCGAGGCGAGGTCGGAGCCCGGCGAGCACCTGCTCGTCTACCAGACGTCCACCACCAACACCGCGCTGCCGGACATCCTCAAGGCCGCGGGCATCCCCTGCCGCGTGTACGGGCTGCGAAGGGACCTCACCGAGGACCTGGTGGACGGCAACCTCACGTACCGGCCGTTCAGCGAGAAGGGCTTCATCGACGACTTGCGCACGTCCCGCGGCGTGGTCGCCAGCGGCGGCTTCACGCTGATGAGCGAGGCCGTCTACCTGCGCAAGCCCGTGCTGAGCATCCCGCTGGAGGGCCAGTTCGAGCAGATCATCAACGCCCTATATCTAGAGCAGCTGGGGTACGGGATGTACGTGAAGACGCTGACGGTGGACGCGCTCAAGGAGTTCCTTTCGCGCGTGCCACGCTGCCAGCAGGCGCTCCAGGGCTACGAGCAGGAGGGCAACACGAAGATGCTCACCGCGCTCGAGGAGCAGCTCGCCCTGGCGTACGAGCACCGGGGGCACTGGGCCATGGAGATGGCCCAGGACTGACGCCCCGCGCGGTGCCCCTGTCAGTGCAGGGGCACGTCCTGGTTGTTGTTGCGCTCCGCGGCCCTGCGCGACAGCTCGGTGAGCCAGGAGCGGGTGAGGGGCGTCTGGCTGTCGACGCCCCGGTGGGCATCCTGGCTGCTGCTCTGCGGAAGCAGCCGGTTGGCCCAGGCGAGCAGCGTGGCGGTGAGCTCGGGCGCGAGCGCGCGGCCCACCGCGCCCAGCTTCGCGGCCGCGCCCACCAGCACCTCCGCGTCGCCCCGACGGCAGCCGTCCAGGATGAGGCGCGCGGAGCGCTCGGCGCTCACGGAGACGCCGGGCAGCGAGTCGCTGATGGAGAACCACGCGTACTCCGCCTCGTGCTGGCCCTTGAAGCGCGCGTTGAGCGGGCTGCCGGTGCGCATGAGGCCCGGGCACACGGTGGTGACCCGGATGCCGTCCTGGCGCAGCTCCGCGCGCAGTCCATCCGACAGGCCCACCAGCGCGAACTTGCTGGCGGAGTAGGGCAACAGGTGCGGCACACTGAGCCTGCCGCCCACGGAGGCGATGTTGACGATGCGCCCCTCGCGCCGCTGCTTCATCGCGGGCAGCACCGCGAGCGTCGTGTACAGGGGGCCCCACAGGTGCGTGTCCACCGCGTCCTCGAAGTCCTCCACCGTCATGGACTCCATCGGCCCCACCTGGATGGTGCCCGCGTTGTTGATGAGCACGTCCACCGCGCCCCAGTGCTCCAGCACCGCGCCCACCATCGCCTCCACCTGCACGGAGTCGCGCACGTCGCACGGCAGCGCGAGCACCTCGCCGCCCTCGCGCTCCAGCTCCTCGAGCGCCCGCTCCAGGGACTGCGTGTCGCGGCCGCACAGCGCCACGCGCGCGCCCTCGCGCACCAGCTGGCGGCAGAGCACCAGCCCCAGCCCGCGCGAGCCGCCGGTGACGAGCACCGTGCGCCCCTCGAATGAATAGCGCGGGCGTCTGAGGAGCCCGCGCAGCCCCAGCGCCGCGCCGATGCCGGCCGCCGCCAGCGTGCCGGGGGTGAAGCGCGCCGCCGTCCTGTTCTTGCGCCAGTCCGCCATGAGGTGACCTCCGGGAAGCCTTCAGGGCGCGGGAGCCGCGGCCGAGGTGTCGTACTGGGTGAAGCGCTCGAGCAGCGGGCGCACGCGCCGGGCCGCGTCCTTGCCGCACAGGTGGTGGCGCAGCCGCCCGTCCGCGTTGAAGACGAGCCACGCGGGCGTCTGCTTCACGCCGTACGCGCGGGCCATGGAGCCGTCATCCACGGCGATGGGGTAGACCAGCCCGTGCTCGCGCGCGAAGGCCTCCACCGCGTTGGTGTCTCGCAGCTCGCTGGCGGAGTGGGTGACGTCCACGCCGATGACCTTCAGCCCGCGCGGACCGAACTCCGCGAGGAAGCGCTGCAGGGACGCGAAGTCGTTGGCGTCCGCGTCCTCGGCCAGCGAGAAGAAGTGGAGGAGCACCGGCAGCTCGTCCAGCTCCGAGACGTGGACGGGCGCGTTGATCCACCCGCCATCCGGGTCCAACAGGGTGAGGGGAATGTCATGCGTGGGCATACGGGCTCCCGCGAAAGGGGCTGGGACTTGAAGGACGCTCCTCAAGCTATGCATCCCCCAACGCCCGCCCGGACCGGGGTGCCGGCCGCCTGCCCGGAGCAGAACGTCCGGAGCGGCTGTCGCTGGACGGCAGGCCCTCCGAGAGGGCAGACAGTCGCTCTCATGCGCATCCCCGATTTCAAGCTGGAGCGGTACTTCGCGCGCTGGGAGTTCGCCGCGCCCTATACGCTGTGCTCCTCCGACATCGAGGGCTGGAAGATGAAGGAGCTGCTGGCGCTCGCCGACCCGGACGCGCTGGGGCGCTGGGAGGCGCTCACGCTCGGCTACACGGAGGCCCCGGGGCTGCCCGCGCTGCGCGACGAAATCGCCACGCTCTACCCGGGCCTGTCGTCGGACGAGGTGCTCACCTTCGCGGGCGCCGAGGAGGCGGTGTTCATCCTGATGAACGTGCTCTTGGGGCCAGGCGACCACGCCGTCGTCACCTGGCCGGGCTACCAGTCCCTGTACGAGGTGGCGCGCGCCACCGGCGCCGACGTGACGCTGCTGCCCCTGCGCGAGGAGGACGGCTGGGCGTTCGACGTGGAGGCGCTTCGCCGCGCGCTCACGCCGAGCACGAAGCTGGTGGTGGTGAACTTCCCCCACAACCCCACCGGCGCGCTGCCGGACCTGGCCACGTTCCAGGCGCTGTGCGCGCTGTGCGACGAGCGCGGCATCCACCTGCTCTCCGACGAGGTGTACCGGCTGCTGGAGCACGACGCGTCGGCGCGGCTGCCCGCGGCCGTGTCGCTGTCGCCGCGCGCCTTCAGCCTGGGCGTCATGTCCAAGGCCTTCGGCCTCGCGGGGCTGCGCGTGGGGTGGCTCGCCTGCCGCGACGTGGACGTGCTGCGCCGGTGCATGGCGTACAAGGACTACACGACCATCTGCAACAGCGCCCCCAGCGAGGTGCTCTCCCTCATCGCCCTGCGCGCCAAGGAGCGCGTGCTGGCGCGGAGCCGCGCGCTGCTCGCCTCGAACCTGGCCCTGCTGGACGACTTCTTCGCGCGCCACGCGGACACGTTCCACTGGGTGCGTCCGCGCGCAGGCAGCGTGGCCTTCCCGCGGCTGCTCCGAGAGCAGCCCGTGGCGCACTTCACCGACGCGCTCGTCCAGCGCGAGGGCGTGCTGCTGCTCCCCGGAGACGTCTATGACTTCCCGGGCAATCACTTCCGTCTCGGCCTGGGGCGCACCAGCCTGCCCGAAGCCCTGTCACGCCTGGAGCGCTTCGTCTCCGACACCCGGTGAGACAACACACGTGTGACAGAGGACGACGCGTTGCGTCAGGTTTTGCGCCGGGTTCACGGTTTCCGTGTTCTCGACCTTTTACACCCCGAGACTCTAGAGTGGACGCTCCCCTGTCCGGTCCCCCACCCGACGGGCAGCTCCCCCACTCCGAGCCGGAGGCGTTCCACGATGAAGAAGCTGATGGGTACGGCGGTTGCCGCAGCAACGCTGTTGTTCGGTACGCAGGCCTTCGCGACCGACTACACGCTGTGGATTCACGGACGCAACGGTGGAACCACGCAGGCGGGCAACTACGCCGACTTCAGCTACTGGGGACCGGCCGGCACCGCGGCGGGCGTGAACAAGAAGGCGGTGAACTGGAACGGCAAGGAGCGCATCGGCGGGCAGAACGCGCGCATCCGCGACGCGCTCGACTGCTTCTGCACGGGCAACAACTGGTGCTACATCGCCGTGCACAGCGCGGGTGATTTGCAGATTGGCTATGCGCTCGCCATGTATGGGACGAGCCAGCGCACCAAGAAGAACGCGTCGCCCAACGCGAGCGGCGTGTGTGGCAACACGGACGGCTCCACCCAGACGGGCTGGAACATCCGCTCGGTGCGCGTGGCGTCCGGCGCCGGCGGCGGCAGCGAGCTGGCGGACCTGGGCGAGTGGGCGGTGAGCGAGCCGCTGGTGAGCGACCTGGTCACCACCACGGCGCGCACGATGTACAACCACAACGTCACGGCGGACGTGAAGTTCTACATGTACGCGGCCTCCAAGGGCACGCTGTACTCGGGGCTCCTGCCGGGCCAGGACGACGAGGCGGTGGCGTACCACTCGACGGGCGGCGTGTCGGGCAGCGCCGGCAGCTCGCTGTGCAACCCCGGTGACTGGTTCTGCGGCGGCACGCTGACCACGGGCACGGGGAAGACGAGCAACGGCCTGGCCAAGTGGCTCAACCACGACGTGAAGCTGCGGGACGACGGCGAGTCGTTCAATCACTACGCCAACGGGAACTGGGGCGGCATCGTCGCCAAGGTTCGCGAGGCCGTCGTGGCGGAAGCGAAGTAGGGCCGTCGCCGCGAAGCACGCATGATGCCCGCCCGCCCTGAGTCCGCTCGTGTCTCCCACCCGCGTCGTCTCGGGTGGGGCTTCGTGGTGATTGTGTTGGCGCTCGGAGGCGCGGCGTGGTGGCGATGGAGCGCGAGGTCCGGGCAGGGGGACGCTGACGTGGCGTCCGCCACTGCGCAAGCCGCCTGGAGGGGCTCGCCGGCCGGCCCCGCGTCCAGGATGGAGCGCATCGGTGACGGCGTGGGGCTGGCACAGGGGCCGTCGCCGAATGCGCAGGGCACGCACGTGTCGGTGGTGAACCTGGAGCAGCGCGAGCGCCTGGCCCGGCGGGAGCTGTGGGCCGAGCGACTGGCGCGGGCGAAGGAGACGCTGGAGTCGTATGTGGCCTCCACGCGGTATCCGCCGCAGTCCCGCTCCATCCGCGACCATCCGGACCAGGTGGTGCTCGCCGAGCCGGAGCGCACGCGTCCGCTGAGCCGCGAGCACACCGACGTGCAGCTGCGGCTCAAGCAGGACCGGGTGTTCGTGGTGGGTGACGAGGTGGTGCTCTTCTCCGTGTCCTGTGAGGACGCGCACCGCGCGCCGAGGCCGTGCGAGGTGCTGTCCGCCACCGCGCGCGAGGCCGACCACATGCCGGGCGCGGGGGGCATGCCCGCGGTGCCGGTGGCCTTCACGGATGACGGCGCGGCGGGTGACGCGCTCGCGGGGGATGGTGTCTTCACCGGGCGCTTCCAGCCGTCGAAGCAGGGCTTCCCGCTGTACTCGGGCACGCTGCGCGTGGACGTGCAGGTGCGCTCGGGGCGCGCGGAGGGGCCGGCGTTCCTGGACATCCTCTACACGCCGACGCCGCCCGCGGTGCTCACGGGCAAGGTGCGCGAGGTGGTGGAGGATGGCTCGCTGTCCTTGTACCTGGGCATCGACGTGCGCAAGGCGGGGCGGTACGTCGTCGCCGGTCGTCTGGACGACGAGAGCGGCGAGCCCTTCGCGCACGTGTCCTTCAACGAGGAGCTGAAGGAGGGCGCCCGGGAGGTGAAGCTGACCGTCTTCGGCAAGCTCGTGCTCGACGACGCGCCCACGTTCCCGCTGCAGCTGCGCGACGTGGAGGGCTTCCTGCTCAAGGAGTCCGGAGACCCGGACCGCGAGCTGATGGCCACGAAGCGTGGCTATCTGCACACCACCCAGGTGTATCCGTCGTCCGTGTTCTCTCCCTCGGAGTGGCAGGGGGAGCAGCGCCTGCGCTACATCGACGAGTACCAGCGCCAGGTGGATGAGGCCCAGCGGGAGTACGACGCCACCTTCGAGGAGCCGAGCGAGAAGCGGCCTTGAGGGAGGGACGGGCCTGCCGCGCACGGCAGGCGTCGCCAGCGGCCCGGTGGGCTCGAGGCCGCGCGTGACGCGGCGGTTCGCGAGCGTCAGGTCGAGGTCGGCTCCGTGCCGCGCTCGGAGGCGGAGGGCTCGCCCGGGAGGTCGGCCTGGGCCACGGCCGGCTCGACGAAGACCGACTGCTCCGTGAGCGACGCCACCTGCTGCGAGAGCGCCTCGGCCGAGGCCTCGGTGACGACGCCCGGCGAGGCAAACGAATCGAGCGACGTCGCCGTGTCGACGGGCCGCGCGTCCGGCTGGAGCTCCACCGACTCCGCCACCACGTCCACGCCCTGCGCGCTCATCGCCGCGCTGACGGGCACGCCGGCCGCCGCCGGGTTCGCCGCGAGCGAGCCCATGACGCCCGCGAGCGCCGCGTCCCCCGGGCCGATGTCCTCCGGCACCATGTCGCCCAGGTCATCCAGGTCCGCGAGGAACTCGCTCGGCCCCGCCGGACGCACCGACGCGTCCATCCACTCCGCGGCCGCGTACCTCCCCGCGTCCAGTCCATCCGCGCCGCCCACCGCGTCCTCGAACCCGTCCATGTGCAGGTCGAGCGCCGGGTGCACCGGCCCCCACGCGTTGCCCGGCGGGTCGAGCATGGAGAGCAGATCCTCCGGCGCGTCCACGCTGGGCGAGGACGTGTCCAGGTTCTGCAGCTCCCACGCGGCCTCGTCCGGCGACAGGATGTCCGAGGCATCCGGCACGCTCGCGCCCCCGCGACGCGACGACGGCCCCACCGCGTTGCCCGAGTCGCGAGGCGCGCCCAGCGACGAGGGAAGCTGCGAGCCCAGGCGCTGCGCGTAGCGGGGCGCGGCGGCCTCGAAGGAACTCTCCCCGGAGAAGACGCGCAGGGCGGCGTGGTCCAGCTCGCGCGTGTCGCCCGGCTCCATGTCCGCAGACTCCAGCGAGGCGAGGAGCGCGTCGGCGCCGTCCGCGCCGTCCACCTGGAAGTCGCTCTCGTCGGAGAACCCCCGGCGCACCTTCTCCACGGCCTCGAGCGACTCGCCAGGCTTCGTGGGCGCCACGGAGCCCACGTCCGCGTCCAGCGACGTGCGCCGCAGGGACGACAGGATGCTCGAGGACAGTCGGCGGATGGATGTCATCTGTCACCTCCCGGGACGCACGACGGGCTGCATCCGTATTGTCGGTTCTCCCACGGAGAAGTTGCCAGGGGACGGGGGGAGCGCGCCCATCACCTGGGGGGTACACCCCCCCTTGGGATGGTCAACAATCGCGAGCCCCGGGCGCTTGCAACGTCCGCCAGCGAACGAGTGCGGGGCGCGCGCCGAGGTCCCCTGGCACTCAGGTCCCAGCCGTCACACAAAGAGAGGTATCCGTAGTGGGTGCCCACCTGGGGATGGGCGCTGGCCTCCCGCTTGCTGGGGGAGGGCCCGAGGAGGCGGTGTCATGCTGCGTTTCGAGAGCGCGGGACAGACCCATATCGGTCGCCGGCCCCACAACGAGGACTCCTACTGTGTCCTGCCGGAGCTGGGGTTGTACGTGGTGGCGGACGGGCTGGGTGGGCAGGAGGGCGGCGAGGTCGCCAGCCGCTGTGTGGTGGATACGTTCGCGGGCCTGGGCCAGCGATGGGAGCGGGAGCACGAGGCGGCGTGGCCGGAGGTGGCCGACCCCCGGCGCACGCGCGAGGAGAACCTGTTGGCGGCGTGCTCACAGCTCGCCCAGGCCAACCTGCGGGCTCAGCGGGTGGGCCGGCTGGCGGAGATGGCCTCCACGGTGGTGGCGCTCGCGGTGGGGCGGGACGGCGCGGCGGTGGTGCACGTCGGCGACAGCCGCCTGTACCGCCTGCGGGGTGGCCAGCTGGAGTCGCTCACCCGGGACCACTCGTTCATCGAGGAGCTGCGCGACGTGGGCATGGAGCCCCCCGGCGGCGCCTCCAACTGGCGGCACCTCATCACCCGGGCGCTGGGCACCGACAACGCGGAGCCCACGCTCCAGCGGCTGCATGCCCAGCCCGGCGACGTCTTCCTCCTGTGCTCGGATGGCCTCTACGAGCCGCTGGGCCTGGAGGGGCTGACTCGCAGGCTGTGTCTGTCCTCGGCGCGTGAGGTCTGCGACGCGCTGGTGGCGGATGCCTTCGAGGCGGGGGGCAAGGACAACATCACCGCCGTCGTCCTGCGTGTGGCCGACGCGTGAGAACACGTCAGTGAAGGTGGGAGGGTCAACCGGGGGCTCCCGGGTCATCCTCGCCTTACTGCGAAATCCCCGGATGTTGCGGTAGGGTGGGCCCTCCCGGTGGCGCTCCCATCCGGGGCCCTTCCCCCTCTCGTCCGACATCGCAGCGCATGACGCACAGCCTCGCCGCTCGTCTGACCGCCGCCATCACGCTGGTCATCCTGGTCCTCACCGCGCTGTGCGTGACGTTCACGGGCGTCGTGCTGCGCTCCCGGATGGACACGGAGCTGGCGCATTCCCTCACCCAGGACGAGTCCGCCTGGAGCCGGCTGGTGGCCCAGGAGGGCCGCACGCTGCGGGTCCTCCTGCGCAGCGCCGCGGCGAACGCCCGGCTGCGGGCGTTGTTGTCCGGGCCCACGTTGGATTCCGCCGCGCTCCAGGCCTTCGCCAAGGAGCAGCAGGCGCTGGTGTCGGTGGAGCTCTTGCTCATCACCCGGCCCGAGGGTGAGCTCGTCGCGGGCTCGTACGCGGGCGCGCTGCCCGCGCTCGCGGGGATGGTGAAGTCCGGCACGCCGGGCGTGCTGTTCGTGGGGGAGACGCCGTACTGGGCGGTGTCCCGGCCGGTGGAGGTGGACGGGCGTGGCGTGGGGCACCTGGTGCTCGGCAGCCGGTTCGACGACGCGCCGCTGAAGGACCTGCGCAACCAGCGGGGCGTGGAGCTGGTGCTGCACGCGGGCTCGCGGCTGGTGGCGCGCTCGGTGGACACGGTGTCGCCGGAGGCGCTGCTGGCGGCGGTGGACGCGGCGGAGGGGGAGGGACGGGTGGAGGTGGAGGACGTGAGCTTCCGCGTGGCGCGTCAGCCGGTGGGCGCGGGGCTGGAGCTGGTGCTCGCGCGGGACGAGAGCACGGAGGCGTCGCGCTTCACCACGGCGGTGGTGCTCATCGTCGGGCTGGGGTTGTTCACGGCGCTGGCGGCCGGCGGCATCATCTTCCTGTTGGTGCGGCGGATGACGGGCCCCTTGCGGGAGCTGACGGCGGCGGCGGCGCGGGTGGTGGCGGAGGGCGACTTCCGGGGCACGCTGGAGGTGCACTCGCGGGATGAGATTGGTCAGCTGGCGTCGTCCTTCGCGGAGATGATGGTGCAGCTGCGCTCGCTGCTGATGGCGCTGAAGGGCTCGGCGGAGCAGCTGGAGGCCGCGGCGTCGCAGCTCACCGACTCCGCGACGGTGCAGAACGAGGCGGTGTCCCAGCAGGCGGTGGCGCTGCACGAGACGCAGCTGGCGGCGCAGCAGCTCCAGGAGAGCTCGCGCGCGGCGGCGAAGCGGGTGGAGACGATTCAGCGCGAGGCGGAGAAGGCGAGCGGCTTCGGTCAGGCGGGCGAGGCGGCGGTGTCCGGCAGCGTGGGCGGGCTCACGCACATCCGCTCGCATGTCGAGCAGATCGGCCGCACCATCTCCGAGCTGCATCAGCGCACGCGGCTGGTGGGCGACATCACCCGCACGGTGAAGGACCTGGCGGACCAGTCCAACGTGCTCGCGCTCAACGCGTCCATCGAGGCGGCGCGCAGCGGGGACCAGGGCCGGGCGTTCTCGGTGGTGGCGCGCAACATGCGCTCGCTGGCGGACCAGTCCGCGGGCGCGACGACGCGGGTGCAGGGCATCCTGGGCGATATCGGCCGGGCCATCTCGGACGCGGTGCGCATCAGCGAGGGCGGCGCGCGCGAGGTGGAGGGCGGCCTGGAGCAGGTGCGCGCGGCGGGTGAGAGCCTGCGCTCGCTGGCCGGCATCATCCAGAGCAATGGCCAGACGGTGAAGAGCATCTCGGACGCCGTGCGCCAGCAGGACGCGGGCATCGCGGAGCTGTTCGCCGCGCTCAGCTCCATGGCGGACGTGGCGGACCAGATTGTCGACCGCATGGCGGAGAGTGAGCAGGCCGCCATCCAGCTCTCCGCCGCGTCGGGCGAGCTCTCCGCCATCGTCGGCCGCTACCAGATTTGAGGGGCCCGCAGGCCCGTCGAGCGGCTCGCCCCCCTGTGGGCTGCTCCGTGCGTCGAGGCGGGAGGCCGCTGATGGGCGGGACGAGGAGCGGCTCACCCCCACCGCTCGCAACCGGAGGCGTGGTGCTCCGCTTGGCGAGGCGCGGGCGGGCCGCGTGAGGCGCGACGGCCCCCGTGCGTGAACGAGGGGCCGAGGCGCGGGCGCTCAGCCCAGCTCGCCGCCGTCGATGGCGTGCGCGGCGCCCGTGATGGCGCCCGCGGCGTCCGAGGCGAGGAACAGGCACAGCGCGGCCACCTCCTCCGGCTGGACGATGCGGCCCATGGCGTTCATCGACGCCAGCGCCTCGCGCGCCTGCTCCCCGCTGCGGCCCGTCGTCTGGGTGATGGCCGCCGTGGCGTTGGAGAACATGTCCGTCTCTACCCAGCCCGGGTTCACCGCGTTCACGGTGATGTTCTTCTTGGCGTACTCCACCGCGAGCGCGCGCGTCAGGCCCAGGAGCGCGTGCTTGGAGGCGCAGTACGCGGACGTGTACTTCATGCCCCGCACCGCGGCCATGGAGCCGATGTTGATGACGCGGCCGCCACCCTCCTTGGCCATCGCGGGCATCAGCTCACGACAGAGGATGAAGGGCGCCGTCACGTTGATGGCCATCACCTTGGCCAGGTCTTCGGTGCGCGTCTTGGTGAGCGGCGCGGACACGGTGATGCCCGCGTTGTTCACCAGCACCCGGGGCGTGCCCTCCGCGAGGATGGTCTTCGTCGCGGCCATCAGCGCGTCCTCGCTCGCCACGTCCACGACGAGCGGCCGGACACCCTCGCCGCCCTCCTTCGCGAGCGCCTCGAGTGCATCCGCCGCGCGGGCCAGGGCCCAGACGCGATAGCCCTCACGCGCGAAGGACAGCGCCACGGCGCGGCCGATGCCCCGGCTCGCACCCGTCACCACCACGGTCTTCTGGGTCGTCGTCATGGCGCGCGAGCCTAGCGCCCCCGGCGTCGACAAGGGGCACGTCTTCACCTGCGTTTCGCAGCCCGTCAGTGCCAACAAGCCCTCGCCCCGTTTGACGCTCCCCGAGGCGGGCACTAGGACGGCGCCATGGCACGTGCGGACATCACGGACTTGTTCCGGCTCGACGACCTGCTGTCCCCCGAGGAGAAGGCCGCGCGCGACACCGTGGCCGCCTTCGTGGACCGCGAGGTGCTCCCCATCATCGGCGGACACTTCCGCGACGGCACCTTCCCCGTGCACCTCATCCCCCAGCTCGCGGAGATGGGCGTGCTGGGCGCGAACCTGCACGGCCACGGCTGTGCGGGGATGAACACCGTCAGCTACGGCCTCATCCTCCAGGAGCTGGAGCGCGGTGACTCGGGGCTGCGCTCCTTCGCGTCCGTGCAGGGCTCGCTGTGCATGTTCCCCATCCACGCGTACGGCAGCGACGAGCAGAAGGAGCGCTTCCTGCCGGCCATGGCGCGAGGCAGGGCCATCGGCTGCTTCGGCCTCACCGAGCCCGACTTCGGCTCCAACCCGGGCGGCATGCGCACCCGCGCGCGCAGGGACGGCGACGACTACGTCCTCAACGGCACCAAGACGTGGATTACGAATGGCGCCATCGCCGACGTGGCCATCGTCTGGGCGAAGACGGACGACGGCGGCCCCGAGTCCGTCCGCGGCTTCCTCGTGGAGAAGGGCATGCCCGGCTTCAGCGCGCGGGACATCCCCGGCAAGTTCTCCCTGCGCGCGTCGATTACCAGCGAGCTGTCCTTCCAGGACGTGCGAGTCCCCGCGCGCAACGTGCTGCCCGGCGTGGTGGGCCTGCGCGGTCCGCTGTCGTGCCTCAACAACGCGCGGCTGGGCATCGCCTTCGCCGTCACCGGCGCCGCCATCGCGTGCTTCGAGGGGGCTCGCGAGTACGCGCTGTCACGCGCGTCGTTTCACGGCAAGCCCGTGGCCGGCTACCAGCTCACGCAGGAGAAGCTGGCGGACATGCTCCAGGACATCGTGAAGGCGCAGCTGGTGGGCCTGCGCGTGGCGCGCCTCAAGGACGAGGGCAAGGTGACGCCCGTCATGGTGAGCCTAGCCAAGCGCAACAACGTGAAGAGCGCGCTGGAGATTGCCCGCGTCGCGCGGAGCATCTACGGCGCCAATGGCATCACCGACGCGTACCCGCCCGTGCGCCACATGCTGAATCTCGAATCGGTCTTCACCTACGAGGGCACCCACGAGGTGCACACGCTGGTGTTGGGCAAGGCCATCACCGGCCTCGACGCGTTCGACTGAAAGGCCTCCGCGCGGGGCGCCTCCCCTCGTTCCGTTGGGAAGAGGGGAGGGCCTCGTGCGCTTCGCGGGGGCCTGACGTCAGCCCTGGTTCTCGCCGCCCTCGGGCTTGGGCGTCTCGGCGGACGCCTCGGCCTCGGCGGGGGGCGCCTCGGGGGCGGCCTCGGCCTCGGGCTCGTCGGAGACCTCGGGCGCGGTGCCAGCGGCCTCCGCCGCCTGCTGCGCCTTGAGCTCCTCGTCGTTCATGAAGCCGATGGGGCTGTCCTTCCGGTTGAGGAAGCGCACCGCCTTCTTCGAGAGCGCGAACATCTGCTCGGCCGCCGCGGCCGGCACCAGCGCGTGCTCGATTTGAGCGGGGTCCGGACGCTCCACCACGCCGAGCTCGCCGTCCTCCAGCCGCTTGGCCTGCTCCGGCGTCAGCTCCATCCGGCGCAGCTTGCCCTTGCGGGTCATGAAGTAGAACGCCGTCTCGCCCGGCTCCTGGGCCACCTGCGAGCCCATCACCAGCTCGCGCAGCGCCTTGTCCAGCTCCACCTGACGCTTGGACTCCGCGCGCTGGTAGGCCTTGGAGCCCGGCATGGGGGGCAGCTTCGGGATGGGCCGCTCGGGCGGAGCGGAGGAGGACGGCCGGCCGTGCTGGGGGGCGCCGCTGGGACGGAAGGAGCCACCGCCGCCACCGCCGCTGGGACGGAACGAGCCGCCGCCACCGGGACGACCGCCACCCGGCCTGCCACCGCCGCCACCGGGACGACCGCCACCCTCGCGGGGAGGCCGCTCCTCACTCCGCGCCGGAGGACCCCCGGATGTCCGGTGGTCATCACGTCGGGGTGGGGGACGGTTTCCGCCTGGACGTCCGCCGTCCTGGGACGAGGGCCTCCGGGCTTCCGCCTGGCTGGCCGCCGTATCAGCCTTCTTGGACTGTTCCTCGGTGACGAGGCCCGCCTTCAACAACTTGTCGCGCAGGTTCTGCATGAGATGGGCGTTCTATCCCTTGCACGGCCGCACGCAAGCCGCAGCTTGCCGCTCCTGTACGCGCCACGTAACTTGCCGCCCCCGTGGTACCCCCTCCGGAGGAGTCGTGAGCCGTTCGAAGAAGTCCGCCTTCATCCTCGCCGTGGCACTGGCGGCCTCGGGCTGCTCGGACCCGGTCGACAAGGCGGCCAAGGCCCGCATCTTCTCCCCCGAGGACCCGCCCAAGGTGGTGGCCTCCGCCCAGCAGAAGCTGCCCCCGGAGGATGTCGCGGACAACCCGCAGGTGGCGCGCCGCATCCTCGGCATGGACGCCGCCGAGGTGACCGAGCGGCTGGGGCCCCACCGCTACCAGGCCACCCTGGGCTACGAGTGGACCTCCGCCGAGTCCAACCCGGTGAAGCTCACCGAGACGCGCACCTTCCGCGCGGGCGCGGGCGGGGTCAGCGGGGACTTCCACGGCGTGCTGGAGAACTCCCGGGACCAGGGCCTGGAGGTGATGCGCATCGCGGGGCAGGTGTTCGCCCGCAACCGGTATGGCCCGTTCCGTCAGCGGCTGCGCGACCGCGGCATGGCCGAGCGCACCCGCGCGGAGCTGACCGGCGCCATCCGCGACTTCGACAGCCTGTTCCAGGGGCGGCTCAAGCTGTCGCCCCAGGGCACGGTCACCTACGAGGGGCGCACGGCGTGGCGCTACCAGGTGACGCTGGCTCCCGCCTCGGAAGGGGATGCCTCCCGGCCGCTGCCGGCGCTGCTGCAGCCCAAGAACGGGGCGGACGAGACGACGCGTCGCCGGGGGAACTTCTTCGCCCACCGGCTGCCGCGCTCGCTGGACGGCGAGGTGCTGGTGGACGCGGCCACGTCGGTGGTCCTCAAGGCGCGGCTGGACGGGCGCATCGGCGTGCCGTCGGACAAGACGCCCGAGGCGGCGGAGCTGCGCATGACGCTGGAGGCGGCCCTGACCGAGGTGGGCAAGGACCAGAAGCTGGCGCCTCCCGAGAGCTTCCTGCCCGACGCGGACAAGCCACAGGGTATCGCCGACGCGTTGGACCGCTTCGGCATCGAGCGCGCCAAGCCCGAGGGCGCCAAGGGCTCGACGGCCGGTGAGGCCCCTCCGGAGCCCGAGGACGAGGGCGGCGGCGAGTAGCCCGCTGCGGGGCGTTCCCGCCGCCCGAGGATGGGGCGGCGGCGAGTCGCCCCGTGTGAGGCGTCCTCGTCGCCCGAGGACGATGGTGGCGGCGAGTCGCCCCGAGCGGGGCTTCCCGTGACGCCCCTTTGAAGTCGCTGGACGTCCTGGGCGTGGAGGCGGGTGACGCCTCCGCCTGGGCCCGGTTCGAGGGGATCGCCGCACCCGGACAGTCGCGTCATGGGGCCCCTCCTCTCCGCCGTTTCGACGTCCGCCCGCCTGCCCTGACGGCTCCGCCCGGACGCCCGCGTCAGGGCCACGCTGAATCGCCTCAACCCACTGTTTTCACTCGGGTTCCTCCGTGGCGTGTGGCTTGCTCTCCCGCAGGGCCATGCGTCGTCTCCGCCCCCTCCTGGCCTGTCTCTGCGGGCTGCTCGCGTCCCGCGTCCAGGCGCAGCCCCCTGCCCGGAGCCTGGGCGTCACCGTGTTCCCGGTGGGCGCCTACGTCCTGTCGGACACGGAGGGCGGGCGCGAGGCGGGCTACAGCGCGGGACTGGCCTGGAGCTATCGCCGGGAGGCGTCCCTCCTCGAGGTGGGCGGCCACGTGGCCTCCAGTCGACAGCTCACCGAGGCGACGCCCATGTCCCTGCGAATCACGCCCCCGGGGCCCCGACGGGTCCGTCCCTACCTGGGCCTCGGGCTGAGCTTCATGGTGGCCCACGCGCTCCGGGAGGAGGGGGCGACGCGCTCCCTCCAGCTGGGGGCGGAGCTGTGCGGGGGCCTGGACGTGGAGCTGGGCCGGGGACTCTTCCTCTCCGCCGAGGCCCGCTACCAGAACTTCTCCGCCACCGGCTCCCCGTTCGCCGGGGAGCGACAGGCGCTCTCGTCCGGATTCCTGGGGCTGGGAATGCACCTGTAGGCGCCTCGCGCTACAGGGCGGGCCCAACCTGTTGGAAGAAAATTTGCGCTGACTCTTGCGTCCTCTACAATCCTCGTCGGTTGCGGCCCAGACGCGTCCGACATGCTCGGAAGTTCAGTGGGCTGTACAGCAAGGGAGCGGAGATGGAGCGCAAGGTCGGGAGTAGCACGGTGACGGCCAAGGAGGTCAAGGCGGCGCTGGAGAAGACGCGCACGCTGTCGGCCGAGGAGGAGAAGGTGCTGCGCATGCGGCACGGCGCCGACGCTTCCAGCACGCGGGCTCCGCTGCCGCGCGCCGCAGGGGACAACGAGGAGCTGGGTGACGAGCTGCTCTTCATCGAGATGCAGCTGATGAAGGCCATGCGCGCCCGGGCCGCGGCCAAGACGCCCGCCACGAAGGCGGCGGCGCCCGCCGCGCCGCGCGCTCGCGAGACGGCCGCCAACCCGACGAAGGACAAGATTGTCCGGGCGCTGCGCAAGAAGAAGTAGTCGCCCGCGCGGTCACCACTACCGGTTGAGGATGGCCACGAGGCGCTCTCCCGCCTCGGGCAGCGCCAGCGGCGTGCCCGAGATTTCCGTGGCCAGTCCCTCCGCGTCATCCGTTCCACCCCGCGCGTACAGCCCCTTCAACCAGGCGGCGGCGGGCGGGTTGCGCCAGAAGTCCTCGTTGAAGCGCTCGGTGAGGCGCCCGGTGAGCCGGGCCTCCAGCGCCCACGCTCGCAGGTAGTGCGCCACGTAGAGCTGCGGGTCCACGTCGGACAGGAAGAAGCCGGGATGTGGCTCGGCGAAGAGGGCGCGGCGCTGGCCGTCGGCGTACTCGTCCGCGCGCTCGGTGGATGCGCCCTTCTGGCTCAGGGACAGCTCGTAGGACAGCTTCGCGCAGTGGCGCCGAAGCACGGCCAGGGCCTGGAACGCGGCCAGCCTCGCCGTGTCGCGCGCGAGCACCGCGCCCAGCCCCAGGTAGCGCTTGAGCCACTCGGGGGAGAGCAGCAGGCGCTCGAAGACGGCGGCGTGGGCCTCGGTGATGCCCGCGTCGCCCAGGCGGCGCAGCTCCATGGGCAGCGTCGCGGACACGTGCGCGCGGTGCTGCGCGTGGCCCAGCTCGTGGAGCAGGCTGCCCAGCGCGTCCAGTCCGCCGCGCGGCTGGAGCACCAGGCGGACGTCGTCCGGCACGCGCACGGTGACGACGAAGGGGCGCGAGGACTTGCCGGGGCGGTCCTCCTCGTCCAGCCGGATGCGGCCGTCCGCGTGCGGCGTG
Organism: Myxococcus sp. MISCRS1; assembly: GCF_026626605.1. Lineage (NCBI taxonomy): Bacteria > Pseudomonadati > Myxococcota > Myxococcia > Myxococcales > Myxococcaceae > Myxococcus > Myxococcus sp. MISCRS1. The sequence continues at coordinate 3,351,791 of NZ_JAPNKB010000001.1, read as the reverse complement.
AAGCCCCACTCCATCAGCCAGCGCACCACGGCGGGCCACGCGTCCTCGCGGCGCAGGTGCTCGTCCATCCAGGGCGCCAGCAGCGCGGCCTGCACGTCGTGTCGGCGCGCGTCGCCGCCGGGCAGGGGCCTGAGCAGCGGGTCCACCTTCTTGAGCACGTACGCGAGCACGTCGCGGTACGCGTCCTCGGTGCGCCGGAGCGTCTCGTCCGCGGCCTTGGCGAGGTCGGCGTAGGGGATGCCGGTGACGTCCTGGCGCAGCGTGGGGTAGTCGGTGGCGCCCAGGCGCTCGGCGGCGTGGAGGGCGGCGTCGCGGCGGTCTCCGTAGAGGCCGCGCTGCTCCCAGAGGAAGTTGCCCACGGCGCGCTCCAGGCCGGCGCGGCGCGCGCGGCGGGGCTCGCGGGGGAGGCGGCCGAGGGCCTCCGTGAAGGCGTAGGTCTGGTCGTCGACGGTGAGCACCGCCTTGCTCTCGAGGTCGGCCACGGCCCGGGCGGCGCGGGCGGCGAGCGCCTCCTCGACGTGGGTGGCCACCAGCTCGCGCAGCAACTGGATGCGGCGCACCGCGAGGGGGTCCTCCTTGGCGCGGGCCTTGGCGAGCGCCTCGTTGGCGGCGATGAAGGTGTCCGGGGAGGACAGCTCGGGGAAGGAGGCGTGGAGGCTGGGGGGCTCGGAGGAGAGCCCGGCGCCGTGGCGATATTGGAGCGTGGCCAGCTCGGCGAGGAAGTCGTCCAGCCGCGTACGCACCGAGTGAAGGGGGCGGTCCATGGGGCCGCGCAAGCTACCAGGGGACGCGCTCGCCCGGGGGAACAGGTGAGGGGCCCTGGTGGCTCGCGGACCTGGCGGGTGGGCCTTGTGGTGGGCCGCGCCTTTCTGTAGCGAGCGGACTGGAAGTGAGGTGCCGCGAGTGAAGCGTCGGACATTCCGGGTGGAGGGCGCGGGGCGCGCCGTGGCGGAGGCGGTGGCCGGGGAGCTCGGACTGCCCGAGGCGCAGGCGCGCGAGCTGGTGGACGTGGGCGCCGTGTACGTGGGCGGCAAGCGCTGCCGCGACGCGAAGCTGCGGCTGACGTCCGGGCAGGTGGTGGCGGTGGTGCTGGAGGAGGGTGGGACGAGCTCGCTGGCCCAGGCGCCGGAGGCCCCCACGTTCCGGGTCCTTCACGAGGACGCGGAGGTGCTCGCGGTGGACAAGCCAGCGGGGCTCCCCGCGCAGCCCACGGAGGCGCGCGTGGGGGGCAACCTGGTGGACCAGGTGAGCCGGTACCTGGGACGCGAGGCGGGGCTGGTGCACCGGTTGGACCGCGAGACGTCGGGCGTGACGGTGTTCGGCAAGTCGGCGCGGGCGACGTCCGCGCTGGCGGCGGAGTTTCGCGAGGGGCGCGCGCGCAAGCGCTACGTGGCGGCCACGGGGCCGGGGCTGCCCGCGTCGGGCAAGGTGGACCTGCCGCTGTCCAAGGACCCGTCGCGTCCGGGGCGGTGGCGGGCGAGCCGGGCCGCCAACGGGGTGCCCGCGTTGACGTACTTCCGCACGCTGTATGCCGGGCCGGAGTTCTGCGTGGTGGAGCTGCTGCCGCACACGGGCCGCACGCATCAGCTGCGCGCGCACCTGACGGCCTTGGGGGCACCGATTCTGGGGGACGCTCGCTATGGCGGCGCGGCGAGGGCGGCGGGGACGGAGGCGGCGCGGTGCCTGTTGCATGCGCACGCGCTGGAGCTGGCCCATCCGGACACGGGGCGGACGCTCTCGGTGGAGGCGCCGGTGCCCGAGGACCTGCTGCGCTTCTTCACCCTCGCGGGCGTCGCGGTGCCGAGCGGCGCGGTGCCCGAGAAGTAGCGCGCCTCAGGCCACGCAGGTGAAGTCCCGGCCCTCGACCCAGCCCAGGTGGGCCAGGTCCTGACGCAGCTCCTCGCGGGCCCAGCGCACGCCGACGCAGACGAGGAGCGGCTCCTGTCCCGGCGGCCCCAGCTCCTCGGGGCCCACGACGGGAATCCCGTTGAGCCGGGTGCCCTTCTTGCGCGGATGCACATCGATGTAGCGCCGCACCTCCACGCCGTGCTCACGGAGGAGTCGCGTCATGAGCTTGCCGCTCGGGCCCGAGCCCCAGAGCGTGCAGACGCGGGCCTTCGAGAGGGGGCCGCGGCGGGCCACCAGGTAGCGGGCCTTGGTCCACATGAGCCTCTCGAGGCCATAGCGCGGGTCCGTCCGCGTCAGCCGCGCGGGGCTGTCGCGCCAGCGCAGGAGGACCTCGGGCAGGTTCTTGAGGGCGTGGCCCTGCTCGAGCAGCTCCAACCAGAGGGCGTAGTCCTCGGGGAAGTCCCCGTCCCGCCAGGCGCCGGTGGACGTCAGCGCGTCGCGGCGCAGGCAGACGGACGGGTGGCACAGGGGGCTCTCGATGAAGCGGGCGTGGAAGAGCTGCTCGGGGGAGGTCAGGCTGTTGATCCACCGCGCATAGGACTGGAGGGAGGGGCTCACGGGCTGGTCGTCCCGGAAGAGCTCCACGGCGGTGCCCACGCCGGCGAGCCCGGGGTCCGCCTCCAGGGCGTGGAGGCTGGCCTCGAGGCGTCGGGGCAGGGCCTCGTCGTCGGCGTCCATCCGGGCGACGTAGGGGGAGGAGGCTTGCCGGAGGCCCAGGTGGAGCGCGGAGACGAGGCCCCGGCCCTGGCCGGTGAGGACCTCCAGGCGCGAGTCCCGGGCGGCCAGGGCCTCCAGGACGGCGCGGGTGGCGTCGGTGGAGCCGTCGTCGATGGCCAGCAGCCGGAGGTCCTGGAGGGTGCCGTCGAGCAGGCTCCGGGCGGCGCGGGCCACGGTGGCCTCGGCATTTCGAGCGGGAAGGAGGACGGTGACAACCGGGATGGCCATCGTTGTGTAGACTGCCGCACCCATGGGTGGCGTGAGAAACGGCAAGGGCGCCGGAACGCCGGAGCCCGCGGCCGTCCGACAGGAGGTGCCGCGAGCCGGCACGCTCGACGTCGGGTCGACGGATGAGGCGGCGGAAGGGGTGGCTCGGCACTTCCGGGCCGCCGCGCGCTGGCTGCGCGAGGGCTCCGCCGCCCGGGCGTTCGAGGAGCTGACGACCGCCCGCCGCACCCTGCCGATGACGCCGCGCCTGGCCGCCGCGCTGGTGCGCTTCGGGCGGCTGGCGGGGGCCGAAACTGTTGCCATCGGGTTGCTGGAAGCCGTGCCGCCCACCGAGTCCGCCGACGTCCGGCTCGCCGTGCGCCGACAGCTCGCGCGCCTGTTGCGCAAGACGGGGCAGGGGACCCGCGCGGTGGCGGTGCTCGACGCGCTGACGTGGGAGTTCCCGGACGAGCGCCGCGCGCGGCGGGTCCTGGAGGCGCTCCGTGCGAAGAGCACGAAGCCCGCCGCCGCGCCCGTGGGGAGCGTGCTGGAGAAGCTGCCGACGAAGAAGACGGGCGCGCAGGGCGTGTCCATCTGGGAGGAGGACGAGGTCGACTACCACGCGGCGACGGTGGTGGACACCTCGGGCGTGGCGCCGAAGGTGACACCGGTGGCGCCGCCGCCGCGCTCGCTGACGATGGAGTTGTCGCGGGTGGAGTTCCAGGTGGAGGGACCGCCCCTGGGATTGGAGACCTCCGGGGCTGCTCGGTCGCTGGAGGGCGAGCCTCGGGAGAGCACGCGTGGTGGAGCCGTGCCATGGGAGGTGACGCCGACGGAGCCGGTGGCGCACGCGCGGGTTTCGGCGACGACGGGTGAGGCGTCGGCGGTCGAGGGTGTGTCGCGGGTCGAGGCGTCGAGCGCGGCCAGTCGGTCTTCCGAGTCTGGTGCGGGAGAGGATGTTCGGGCTTCGGCGGGAGAGGACACGCAGACGCGTGAGCCGACGGAGGTGGCGGCCTCGCCACTCGCCAGTACGGAACCGAGTGTGAGTCGTACCGATGCGCTGGCCCTGCCACTGGGCGATGAAGCTCGCGAAGAGTCGGGCACGACGCACGGTGTCCCCGTCGAAGGGACTCCCGATGGTTCGTCGGGCGCGGTCCCTGCGGTCGGGCTCCCGACTCATGTTGGCCCGACGGATACGGCTGCCGATGCTTCGTCGAGTGCGACCCCGGCGGTCGGCAGTGCGCCGGCCGCTGACCGCGCGGATGCGTCTGCTGGCGAAGGGGCGAGCGGGGCCTCGGCGGAAGGAAGCGAAGCACACGTCGGCCTGGGCTTTGCGGCGGCCGAGACTTCATCGGGCACGAGTCCGACCGAGCGCGCGGCTCCGAGCATCCGTCCGGAGACACCTTCGTCGTTCAGGAATCCTGCGGAACTGATTCGCGCGGAGCAGGGCGCTGGAGGCGCGTCGGGTCCTCAGTCTCTTGAAGCGAGCGGTTCGGCCGCCATCGGCCGGAACTGGGCTCCGGATGATTCCTCGACGGATGCCATCGAGGGCTCCGCGCGTCCGCTGCTGGAGGCTCCGCCCTCCGAGACCGACCTGCCCGCGAAGACCCAGGTCGAGATGCCCGCGGTCCGCCTGGGTGCACTCTCGGTTCCCTGGGACGACGCGTCCGAGGAGCCGGCTGCGCCGCGGCCCGCCCCCCCGAAGGGGAACCCGTCGGTTGTGGAGCCTCCCGCCCTCCAGCCCGCGGAGACGGAGCCGTCCGCGCGGGGCGCTGGCCCCACTCGAGTCGAGGACGCTCCGCGCTCGGAGACGACGGAGGTTCCGCTCGCGGACCTCCTCGCCGCGCTCGGGCGCGCATCCACGGGTGGCGATAACGCGGGTCGAGCCGCGCCTGCTCCCGTGGGAAGCAGCAGCGCCCCGGTGCCGCCGCGCTCGGGACGTCCGGGGTCGGGCGAGCATGTCCACGGCGAGGACACGGAGGAGTGGGCGCACTCCCAGAAGCTGGAGGCCCAGTTCATCGCGCGTCGTGCGTGGAAGGAGCTGGCCCAGCTGTACCTGAAGCGCGCGGACCGGGCGAAGGACCCGGCGGTGCGCGCGGAGGCGCTGACGCGACTGGCGGAGGTGATGGAGACCGAGCTCCAGGACCCCGCGGGCGCCGCGCGCATGTACGGCGAAATCGTCGAGCTGACGGGAGATCGCGTCGCGCTTCGTGAGCAGGTGCGGCTGTTGTCCTCTCGTGATGATGCCTCGCTGGTCCGGCGCGCGCTCGACGAGGCCATCCAGCGAGCGCGGACCGGGCGGGCGCGTGCGACGGCGCTGCTGACGCGAGGCGAGCGCTGGCTGCACATGGGGGAGCTCCAGAAGGCCCGTGCGGACTTCGAGGCCGCGGATGCGCTGGTGCCGGGGATGGTGCCCGCGCTGGCGGGGCTGCTGCTCTGTGTCGAGGGCGAAGAGAGACGCTCCCTGGCGTCTCGCCTGCGCACCGTGCTCGCGGGATTGCAGCGTCGGACGCCCGACCGGGCCGAGGCGCTTCGGGTGCTCGCGCGCACCGCCGAGGAGCAGCTGCGTGATTCGCAGCTGGCGCAGTGGGCCTGGAGTGAGGTGCTCGCCGAGAACCCCGAGAGTGAGCAGGCTCGGGAGCGGCTCTTGTGGCTCGCGCGCGAGCTGGGGGACACGCAGTCGCTGGGGAAGCTCCTGCGCGCGCAGCTGGCTCGGGAGTCACGCGGCCCCGCGGCGCGACAGGCGCGGCTCGAGCTGGTGGCCACGTTGGAGGCCGCCGGGGAGATGGAGGCCGCGCTGGGGGAGCTTCGCCAGGCGGTGCGTTTCGAGCCGGGGCACAAGGAGGCGTGGCTCCTGCTCGTGGAGCGGTTGTGGGCGCGTGGCAACCAGGGCGAGGCGGCCTGGGCGCTGGAGCATGCGGCCACCGCGACCGAGGACGAGCTCGAACGCGAGCAGACGTGGGAGCGGCTGGCGCGCTTGTGGCGCGAGTCGCTCGGCAACGCGGAGCGGGCGCAGGTCTACGCGCGGCGCGCGGAAGGGTTGAGGCTGGCGCGTGAGGAGCGGGAAGCGGCGCTGCCGCCGCCCGAGCCGCCCCGCAGCGCGACGCCTCGCCGCGAGTCCAGTGGGCCGAGGTCTCCGTTGGCTCCCTCGCCCGCGAAGTCGACGTCGCTCGTGGCGGCGGGCGGAGACCTGTCCGAGGAGATCACCTCGAGCTCCGACCCGAATGTCCCTCCGGGACAAGGGAGCGTCGAGGCGACGAGCATCGCGCCTCCTCGAGGCGACAGGACGACGGGACCGTCGGCGGCGAGTGGTGCGTCCGGGGCAGCCGCTTCACAGCCGCAGGCGGGCGCCGCTGCCGTTCCCTCCGGCGCACCACGAGCCGAGAGGTCCGCACTTCCGGCGGGGGCGAACAGCCCGAGTGACAGGGGCGAGAGGGGCGTACCCGGCGACGTCGCGACGCCGTCGAGTACGAACAGCCCGGGTCCGCGAGGTGGGAAGTCCGCGCAGCCCGCCGACGGGCTGTCCGCCAACGCTTCCTCTCCGCGCACTCATGCGCCCACGAGTGTCTCGCCCGCCAGCGCGCCTCGTGCGGAGAAGGGTGCTGCGGCTGGCAACGCGCCTCGCGCGGAGAAGCCCGTTGCGTCCGCCGATGTCGCGCCCGGCAATGCATCTCGTGCGGAGAGGGGCCTTCTGCCCAGCGGTGGTGCGCCCGCCAGCGCGCCTCGTACGGAGAGGGGTGCGGCACCCGGCAGCGCATCTCGCACGGAGAGGCCTGGCCCCTCCGCAGGTGCGGTATCCGGCAACGCGCCTCGTAATGAGAGGTCCGCTCCATCGACCGGCGCCGCTCCCGACAACGCATCTCGCACGGAGAAGCCGGCGCCCTCGGCAGGGCCTGTATCCGGCAATGCAGCTCGTACGGAGAAGCCTGCAGCGTCCGCGGGGGCCGCATCTGGCAACGCACCTCGTCCGGAGAATCCTGCTGCGTCCTCAGGAGCCGCAGTCGGCAAATCACCTCGCTCGGAGATGCCAGCTGCATCCGCGGGCGCAGCACCTGGCAACGCATCTCGCACGGAGAGACCTGCTGCGTCCGCGGGAGACGCTGGTGGCAACGCATCTCGCATGGAGAGACCTGCTGCGTCCGCGGGAATCGCGGACGGCAACCCACCTCGCTCGGAGAAGCCCGCGCTCTCCACCGGCGCCGCGGCCGGCAACGCACCTCGCCCGGAGAAGCCCGCGCTCTCCACCGGCGCCGCGCCCGGCAACCCACCTCGCTCGGAGAAGTCCGCGCTCTCCACCGGCGCCGTGCCCGGCAACGCATCTCGCCCGGAGAAGCCCGCGCTCTCCACCGGCGCCGCGCCCGGCAACGCGTCTCGCGGGGAGAACCCCGCGCCCCGCGCCGCGAAGCCTGCGCCCTCCGGTGCGCGTACGGAGAAGCCCGCGCCCCCGGTCCTCGCTCGCGTGGAGAAGCCCGCGCCCCGCGAGGACAGTCTCGCCGCGCTCGGTCCGGAGCTGGAGCGTCCCGCCCCGTCGGGCTCCACGGTCGTCTTCGGCGAGAACGCCCCCGCGCCTCGCGCGGACCCGCAGCCCCGCGCGCCCCGAGACGAGAAGCCCCGAGCCCCGAGCCCCGCGCGTCCCCCGGAGCCCCAGCCGCGAGGTGGCAGGGCCATCGACCTGATGAGCGGCGGCGCCATGGACCTCGACGCTCCGCCCGTGCCCGAGACGCGCATCATCTCCTGGGAAGCCCCGCCGGGCCGCATGGACCCCGTGCGCCGCGTCCACCGCGCCAACCGCCCCGAGGGCACCGCCGCCGGCCCCGCGCCGGGCCGCACCTTCATCGCGAAGCCCCCGCCGCCCGCCGCCCCGCTCGTCGGCGCCGCCGAGACGCGCGAGAACCCCATCGTCGTCCCCGAACCGGCCCCCGCCTCGGACACCGAGCCGGAGGTCTTCCGCCAGCTCCGCGAGCGCCCGCTCGACACCGCCACCTACGAGCAGCTCGCCGACTTCTTCGACACCCGAGGCGACGCCCCCCGCGCCGTCCTCATGCGCGAAATCGTCGAGGCCCTCGCCGGTCGCGAAACGCCCGCCCCCCGCCTCCAGCGTCCACCCCTCACCGGCGACGAGCGCGCGGGCCTGCGTCACCCGGGCCTGCGCACCGCCTCGGGCGAGCTGCTCGCCTGCGCCGGCATCGCCCTGTGCCGCCTGTTCCCCGCCCAGGGCCGCGCCGCGGACGCCTCCGAGCCCCTGCGCGCCGTCGCCGGCCCGGGCGCGCCCGCCGTCCTCGACGCACTCCACACCTCCGCGCGCATCCTCGCGATGAACCTGCCGGAGCTCGTGCTCGCCGACGACGACGGCCCGCCCTTCACCGCCGTCCACACCGACAAGCCGCGCCTGCTCGTCGGCCGCGCCGCCATCCGCCAGCCCCTGCCCGCCGCCGAGCTGCGCTTCCACGCCGGCCGCGCCCTCCTGTCCCTCTCCCCGGACCTGCTCGCCCTGCGCGCGCTCAAGGGCGCCCAGCTCCTGCGCGCCCTCGCCCTGTTGTCCACCGTCCTCAAGGACCCCAAGGACTCCAGCGCCGACGCGCGGCTCGTGCGCGATGCGCTGTCCCCGCGCGCCCTGGAGCGCACCCTGGAGCTGCTCGAGCCCGGCACCCGCGACTTCAACGCCTCCGCCCTCGCGGACGCCGCGCGCGACTCCGCCAACCGCGCGGGCCTGGTGGCCTGCGGCGGCGTGGGCCCCGCCGTCACGGTGATTCGCTCCCGCCGCTCCCAGGACCCGGAGCTGGTAGAGCTGCTGCGCTTCGCCGCGTCCGAGCGCTATCTCGCGCTGCGCGACCCCTCGCGCTGAAGCCTCAATTCACCTGCAGGCGGATGGTGAGCGCCAGCATGCGGCTCTTCTCCCCACCCAGCTCGTGCCGGTACGCGATGTCCAGCCCGCCGCCCTGCTCCGTCATGAAGCCCAGGCCCGTGCTCAGCCGCGACGTGCGCGTGAAGCCGTCATACGAATAGCCGGCGCGGATCGGCACCTGCATCCCCATCAGGTACTCCAGCCCACCCGCGTACGTGAGCGTCGTCTTGTCGTCCGTCTCGAAGTCCGCGCGCACGTCACCGGCCAGCGTCAACATCCCCGACATGATGCCGATGTGGCCCGTGTAGTAGCGCGACAGCTCCACGTTGTCGGTGTTGATGAGGTTGTGCCCCGACACGCCGGCCACGAACGACTGCGACAGCCGCATCAGCACGCCCGTGTCCACTGTCACCGAGTTGGCATATCGCCCCGTGCCGCTCATGCGCAGGTAGCGCGCCACGCCACCAATCAGGATGCCCGGGGTCAGCGGGAACCCCACGCCCAGCGAGCTCAGATGCGCGCTGGTGCGAGCACCGCCCCGGCCCAGGCTGACCCAGTGGTAGTCCACCCCCATGGCCAGCTTGCTGGTGGCCCCGTCGATGACGGAGATGCCGAGCATGCCCTCCTTGAGCGCCGTGTCCCACGCGCCCGTGCCCTCGAAGCGGTAGGCCGGCCACAGCGCCATGGCGGCGGGGTTGCCCAGCACCGCCTCCGTGCCCAACCCCAGGGCGCGGTACGCGCCCCCCATGCCATAGGCGCGCGCGCTCATGATGTCCCTCAGGTCCTCGGAGGGCTGGGCGGAAGCGGCGGTGGAGACACACACAGCCAACAACAGGACGACGGGACGGAGCGACATGGGATGGCCATCCTAACCAGCTTGATGGGGGGGAAGGGCGCCAATAGATTCGCTGCCCTCATGTCCGCCAACACACCGAAGGCAGAGTCCCTCATCCGCAAGTGTGTCATCCCGGCAGCCGGGCTGGGCACGCGTTTCCTGCCGGCCACCAAGTCGGTGCCCAAGGAGATGCTCCCCATCGTCGACACGCCCACCCTCCAGTACATCGTGGAGGAGGCCGTGTCCGCCGGCATCGAGGATGTCGTCCTCATCAATGGCCGCGGCAAGGGCGCCATCGAGGACCACTTCGACATCGGCTTCGAGCTGGAGACCACCCTGCGCGCCCGCGGCAAGACGGCGGACGCCGACAAGCTGCGCGCCATCGCGGACCTGGTGCGCGTGGTCAGCATCCGCCAGAAGGAGCCCAAGGGCCTGGGCCACGCGGTGCTCTGCGCCAAGAGCGCCATCGGTGACGAGCCCTTCGGCGTCCTCCTGGGCGATGACATGATCGACGCCGAGGAGCCGGGCATCCGCCAGCTCGCCCGCGTGTTCCGCAAGTACAACCAGGCCGTCATCGCGCTGATGGAAGTGCCCGACGACGAGACGCACATGTACGGCATCGCCGCGGGCACGGACCTGGGCGACGGCGTCATCCGCATCGACCGCGTGGTGGAGAAGCCCAAGAAGGGCACCGCTCCCTCCAACCTCGCCGTCATCGGCCGCTATGTGCTGCCGCCGGAGATCTTCCCCATCCTGGAGAAGCAGACTCCCGGGGTCGGCGGGGAAATCCAGCTCACCGACGGTCTGGCCACGCTGCAGCAGTCGCACGGTCTCTTGGGCTACAAATTCAAGGGTCAGCGCTATGACGCGGGCGACAAGGTGGGGTACCTCAAGGCGAACATCGCCTACGCGCTCAAGCGCCCCGACCTGCGGGGCGGGCTGCTCGAGTACATGCGTGAGGTCGTGAAGACGGAGAAGCCGTGAAGCGCATCGTCGCACTCGTCGCAGTCCTGCTGTCCTTCACCGCTTTCGCCTACGTGCTGCCCGGGGGCTCCATCCTCCGGCGCATGGTGACCGAGCGCGACGAGCTCAAGCTGTCCGGGCTGCGCGTGGAGGGCTCGCTGAGCTTCCTGGGTCCCGCAGTGAAGGAGGCTGGCGCCGCGCTGGGCGCGGCGACGGACCGCCCCGACGTGCAGGGAGACGGCGTGCTGTACCTGCGCATGCCGGGGCGCTGCCGCTTCGAGGCGTCCGTGCCGGATGGCAACTCGCGCTCCGCGGTGGTGCAGGTGGCGGGGCGTCGCCGGCTGGAGGGCAACGAGATTGCGTCCCTGTCGGTGCTCGTCGCGCAGGTGTGCCCGCTGTTCGCCGCGGGCGGCGGCCCCGTGCAGCAGCTCAAGGAGTCCGTGCAGCAGTACCTGCAGGGGCTGGGCGTCGACACGACGCGCACGGGCCTGGCGCGCTTCAGCGGAGAGGTGACGTACGTGCTCGGCGAGCAGGGGGAGAATCGTCCCCAGTTCTGGGTGTACAAGGACTCGTTCCGCCCCGCGCGGCTGCGCTACACGGACGCGGCGAAGGTGGCCTGGGACGTGCGCTTCCTCGACTACAACTCGCCCGCGGTGGGTGAGGCCATGCCGCGCACCATCGAGGTGTGGCGTGGAGACCAGCGCGCCGTGCGCTTCACCGCGCTGAAGGGCGACACCCGGGCCACCGTGCCCGACAAGCTCTTCACGCCGTAGTGCGACACCGCTCCCCTCGCCGGAGACGTTGACGCGTCACGGCGAGGCGCGAGGGCGGTGCCGGGTGTTCCTTGCGACTCGCTTGCGACGTTCCGGTGGCGCGTTGAAGAGTCACGCCCGTCCGGTCGCTGTCCGCCGGCCCACTGACGGAGGAACGCACATGAAGGTCTTTGGCCATCCGCTGAGCACCTGTACGCGCAAGGTCCTCGCCACGCTGGCGGAGAAGGGGCGCGAGGCGGAGCTCGTGCTCGTCGACCTGACGAAGGGCGAGCACAAGTCGCCGGCGCATTTCGCGCGGCATCCGTTCGGCGTCATCCCGACGCTCGAGGACGATGACGGCTTCATGCTGTACGAGTCGCGCGCCATCATCCGCTACCTGGACCGCGTGCTGCCGGGGCCGTCGCTCACGCCCGCGGCGCCGAAGGCCTACGGCTTGATGGAGCAGTACCTCAGCGTGGAGCAGTGCTACTTCTCTCCCTCGGCCTTCAAGGTGTCGTGGGAGCGGCTCTTCAAGCCGCACATGGGCGGCGGCCCGGTGGACGAGGCCCGCGTGGCCGAGGGGCGTCAGGGCGTGGCGAAGGTGTTCGCCATCCTCGACCCGGTGCTGGCGAAGCAGCCGTTCCTCGCGGGTGACAGCTTCTCGCTCGCGGAGGTGGCGTGGCTGCCGGACCTGACGTTCTTCCTCACCTTCGACGAGGAGAAGGCCCTGCTGGCCGAGCACAAGCACGTGGCCGCGTGGTGGGAGCGCATCAGCGGCCGCCCCGCGTGGCGCAAGGTGACCGGAGCGTAGCCGAGCGGCGACGGGGCCGTGCTCGCCCGTGAGCGCGGTCCCGTGGGCTTTGAGCGGGAGGTGCTGTCGCGCGGCTTCGCATCGGGCCCGACGGCCGTGGACGGATGAGCGGCGAGCCCGGTGCCGCGCGTGTGGCGGTGCGGCGTTTGTCGGGAGCCCCCTCTCGCGCGGGCGAGGTCCCTCGCTCGACGTGCTTCGCGCATGCAGTGGTGTGTCGCTCGTCGGCGGACCGCCACCTCGCGCGAGATGCTCGCGGGTGCGTCCTGCTATGCCCCCGAGGTGCGCCGGGCGACGTCGGAGTCAGCTCGGGGCGCCTCGTGCGCGGGCGCGGGGCGCCACATGAACCACTGCGGCGGGCCGCCGTCGAAGCAGGGCTCGGTGCGCTGCAGGTCGAAGCCGAAGCCCTGATACCAGTCGCGGTTGGAGGCCTTGGCCGTCTCCAGGAAGCACGGCGCGCGGGTCTCCTCGGCCAGCGCCAGCCCCGCGCGCATCAACCGCGCGCCCACGCCCTTGCCCTGGTGCGCCGGGTCCACGGCGATGGTGGCCAGGTACCAGTGGGGCGGCGTGTGCGGGTGGTATCGCTCCAGCCTCGCCAGCGCCTGGAGGGCCAGCCGCGCGCGCCCTGGGAAGTACCGCAGTCCGGCCCAGACCGTGGGCAGGAAGATGGCCTGCCGCCCGAGTGACTGGGGGAAGCCGCCCGGACTCAACCACGCCGCCACGCCCGTGAGCTGCCCGTCCGCGACGGTGGCATGCACCACGCCGTGCGCGAGGCAGTCCTCCACGGTGGCCCGATAGAACTCGGCCGACACCCGCGCCCGGCGCTCGGAGGGGCCGGGGAAGAGCTCCGCGAGGAACGGGTAGTCATCGAAGGCACGCGCGCACATCGGGCCCACCTGTCCCAACAGCTCCGGCCCCAGGCTCTCGATGCCCACGCTCATGCGTCAGGGACTGTAGCCCGGGCTCACCCTGCGCGGGTCCGTCATCCCGCTCGTGCCGTCCGCCTGCTCTGAAGTCAGGCGCCTCCGCGGTGCGCCATCCCTGGAGCGAGCCTCACCACCCAGGGCCTCCGCCGAGCACCTGGTGACACGCTCGCCTTCGTGCCAGCCAGGTCGCGGGCGAACCGACCGGCTTCACGTCGGAGCCCTCGCGTCACGTGGGCCCTGGCCGGGGTGGGGACTCGTTCTATGGTGCGCCCCGATGGGTGTTCGACCACGATGTGACGGGGGCCAGGCCACCCCCGGGCCGGCGCGATGCGATGACAGGAGCGGACGACTCCGTGGGCTCGTGCTCGCGCTCGTCCTGACCTCGTCGGTGGCGTGGGCCCAGGCGCCTCGGAACGCCACGCTCCAGGACTTCCATCACACGGCGTGGACCCAGAAGGATGGCGCGCCCGCCGGAGTCTGGGCCATGGCGCAGACGCGCGATGGCTGGCTGTGGTTGGGGACGGCCTCGGGGCTGTATCGCTTCGACGGCGTCCACTTCGAGCGCCACGACCTGCTGCCCGAGGGGAGCCTCGCGTCGCGCTCGGTGGGTGTGCTTCACGCCCTTCGCAACGGAGACCTCTGGGTCGGCTACTCCTTCGGCGGCGCGAGTGTCCTCGGGGCGGGCGGCGAGGTGCGCCACTTCGCCCCGGGCGGGCTGCCCGAGGGCAAGCCCGTGGAGTCCTTCGACGAGGACGGCGACGGGCGTGCCTGGGCCCACACGCCCCAGGGGCTGCATGTCTTCGAGGCGGGCGGCTGGTCGCGTGCGGACGCTCGCTGGGGGCTGCCGGAGGATGAATGGTCCGACAGCCTCCAGGACGTGAGCGGCGCGTTGTGGATGGTGGGCTCGAGCGGCGTGTACGTGCTGCGACCCGGGACCCGTCGCTTCGAGCGCGTGGAGCACGACGGCCCCACCTTGCATTCCCTGGTCCTGGGCCACGATGGGAGCTTCTGGCGGTACGACGAGCGCGGCGCCAGCCCCCTGCGAGGACCTGGCTTTCCAGCGCCTTCGGCCCACGTCCCAGCCGAGGCGTGGAGCAGCCACGCGGTGATTTCCGTCTTCGACCGGGATGGCTCCAACTGGCTCGTCGGGTGTCCGCAAGGCGGTATCTGCCGGGTCGCGAAGCCCTTCGAAGGGGGGCGGTTCGTCCGGCGCACCGAGGCGACCGATGTCTTCGGCGCTCGCGAGGGGCTCTCGTCGGACGCGGCCATGACGCTGTTCCGGGACCGCGAGGGCAACGTCTGGGTCGGCACCCAGCTCGGCGTGGACCGCTTCCGGCGCAATGACGTCGCCACCCTGCGCTTCCCCACGCATACGAGCTACTTCGCGCTCGTGGCGGACCGTCAGGGCCGCGTGTGGTCGGGCTCCGCCATGCGGGTGCGCAACACCGACTTCTGGTGGCGGTTGGAGGCGTCCCCGGTCCGCGTGCCCGGCATCGAAGGGGAGATGACCGCCACCTTGCTGGACTCGGACGGGCGCCTGCTCCTGGGCGGCTCGTCGGGCTTCTGGCGCTTCGACCCGGAGACCGGCCACGTGGAGACCCTCTCCCGCCCCGAGCAGGAAGAGGAACAGCGCATCCAGGCCATCGTGCGCGACGCCGAGGGCCGGCTGTGGGTGTCCTTCCGCGCCTCGACGGTGTACCGGCTGGATGGGGAGACCTGGACGCCGAAGGGGGGCCTCGCCGCGCTGCCGGACCTGCCGCCCGCGCGCGCGGTGCTGGATGACCAGGGCCGCCTGTGGTTCGGCTACAGCTCCAACCAGGTCGTCATCCTCGAGGGCGCGCACGTGCGCTCCTTCACCGAGGCACAGGGCCTGCGCACCGGCACGGTGACGGCCATCCTCCCTGGAGAGACCACGCTGGTGGGCGGCGCGCTGGGGCTGGCCGCGTTCGACGGCGCGCGCTTCCGGATGCTGAAGGCGACGCAGGCCGAGGTGCTGACGGGCCTCACCGGCCTGGTGAAGACGGACGACGGAGCACTGTGGCTCAACGGCCAGGCGGGTGGCGCGCGCATCGCCGCGGAGGACCTGCGCCGCGCGCTGGCGGAGCCGGACTTCGTGATGCCCGTCGAGCGCTTCGACATGAACGACGGCATGCCCGGCGGCGCGCAGCAGATCCGCCCGTTGCCCACGCTGGTGCGGGGAGCAGACGGTCGGCTCTGGTTCGCCGCCGTCAACGGCCTGGGCTGGATGGACCCGCGCCGCATCGAGCGCAACGCCTTGCCCCCGCCGGTCATGATTCGCTCCGTGTCCTCCGGCGAGACGTCGTACGCGGGCACCGCGCGACTGGCGCTCCCGCCGCGCACACGCGAGCTGCGCATCGCCTACACGGCGCTGAGCCTGGGGATGCCGGAGCGGGTCACCTTCCGCTACCGGCTCGAAGGCGTGGATGACGGCTGGAAGGACGCGGGCGCCCGGCGCGAGGCGACGTACACCAACCTGGGGCCGGGCCACTATCGCTTCCAGGTGATGGCGGCCAACGAGGACGGCGTCTGGAACGAGCAGGGCGCGTCGCTCGAGGTCGACATCGCGCCGACCTTCTTCCAGACGCGCGCGTTCGCGGTGCTGTGTGTCGTCGGGGGCGCGGGGCTCCTGTGGCTGCTGTACGCGCTGCGGATGTGGCGCGTGACGCAGCGCTTGCGGTTGCGCCTGGAGGAGCGCCACGCGGAGCGCGAGCGCATCGCCCGGGAGCTGCACGACACCCTGCTGCAGGGCATCCAGGGGCTCGTGCTCAACGTGCACGTGGTGACGTCGAGTCTTCCAGCGGGGGATGCGCGGCTCGGGCTCGAGTCCGCGTTGGACCGCGCGGACTCCGTGCTGACGGAGGGTCGGGACCGGGTGAGCTCCCTGCGGGACACCTCCGCGAGCAAGGACGACCTGGCCGAGGCCTTCACGTCCCTGGCGCGGGAGCTCGACGAGCGGGAGGGGCCCCGGCTGCGCATGGTGGTGCGGGGCGAGGCGCGCACGCTGGAGCCCCTGGTCGCGGACGAGCTCTATCGCATCGGCCGCGAGGCCATCGGCAACGCGTTCGTGCACTCCCAGGCGCGCGAGGTCGAGGTGAGCCTGCTGTTCGAGCACCCCGAGCTGCGGCTGTGCGTGCGTGACGACGGCCGAGGCATCGACGTGGCCACGCTGGAGCGGGGCGGACGCGCCGGGCACTGGGGCTTGCGCGGCATGCGCGAGCGCGCAGAGAAGGTCGGCGGCCGGCTCGACATCATCAGCGGCGAGGGACGCGGGACCGAAATCCAGGTCGTGGTGCAAGCCCAGCGCGCCTATCTGCGCCGGCCACTGGAGGGACTGCGGCGACTGGTGCCTCGGCTCGGTCGGCGCTGAGGTCCGCGTGCCGGAGTCGGACGGCTCGCACGCCCGGACGGGTGGTGGGCGAGCACGCGCTGGCGCCGGACGGCCCACGTCCCTCGGGACGCCCATGTCAGACAGCCCTGGCACTGTGGACCCCGGTAGCAGGACGGACGGGGCAGGGGCGGTGGGTCGAAGGGAGCGCCATGGAACAGCGACCGTTGTGGGACGAGCCGACGGCGGACGACGCGGAGGAGGCCTCCACCAGGGGTTCCATCCCGCTGCGTACCTTGGGTGCGAGACGTCGCCGGGAACTGTCCCAACCGGAACAGGCCGCTACAGTGGCGTTCGCAGTGAGCGAGCACCCTCCCGTCCTGGCCTCCGTCGCCGTGGCCCGCCCCGTCCGGGGTGAATTCACCTACTCCGTGCCGGAGGCCCTCCTGGGGAACCTGGCCCCGGGGCAGCGCGTGCTCGTGCCCTTCGGTCGAGGCACCGCGCTCGGCTTCTACCTGGGCCCCTCCACCGTGACGCTGGGCGAGAAGGTCCGGCTCAAGCCCATCCAGCGCGTGCTGGAGGACTCGCCGTCCTTGCCCAAGGACCTCATCGCGCTCCTGCGCTTCGCGGCCGAGCACTACCGCTACCCCCTGGGCGAGGTCATCCGCGGCGCGCTGCCCCCGGGGTTGTCCAAGCCCGTGGACGGCAAGGAGGCCCAGCCGGATGTGCAGCAGTTCGCGGTGGCGCTCGTCAACGAGGTGCCCGCGGCGCTCGCGCGCGCGCATGCCCAGTCCGCCGCGCTCGCGTACCTCTTGGCCGTGGGCGGCAGCGCCCCGCTGGAGGAGGTGAGCCACGCGATTCCCGGCGCGAGAGCGCACCTCAAGAGCCTGGCCACCAAGGGCCTCGTGCGCATCGAGGAGAAGAAGCTGGAGGCGGGCGTGAAGGAGGGGCTGATTCAGGGCCGCCCCGACCGCCTCACCCCCGAGCAGGCCGCCGCCGGTGAGCAGCTGCGCGGCGCCCTGGACGCGGGCGCGTTCCAGCCCTTCCTCCTGCACGGCGTGACGGGCAGCGGCAAGACGGAGGTGTACCTGCGCGCGGCCGAGCACGCGCTGTCCCTGGGCAAGAGCAGCCTCATCCTCGTGCCGGAGATTGCCCTGACGCCGCAGCTGGTGGGCCGCTTCCGCAGCCGCTTCGGCGCGGAGGTGGCGGTGCTGCACTCGGCGCTGAAGGACCGCGAGCGGCTGTTCCACTGGCAGGCCCTGCGTCGGGGCGAGGTGAAGATTGCGGTGGGCGTGCGCTCGGCGGTGTTCGCCCCGGTGGAGAACCTGGGGCTCATCGTCGTGGACGAGGAGCACGACCCGTCCTTCAAGCAGGACGACAGCCTGCGCTACCAGGCGCGCGATTTGGCCGTCGTGCGCGGCAAGCAGGCCAGCGCGGTGGTGGTGCTGGGCTCGGCCACGCCGGCGCTGGAGACGCTGGAGAACGTCAAGAAGGGGCGCTACCGGCTGCTCGAGCTGAAGCGGCGGGTGGATGACCGGCCCATGCCCTCCATCGAGCTGGTGGACCTGCGTCAGGAGCGCCCCCGCGAGGGCATCGTGACGGAGGAGGCGCCCATCCTGAGCCCGCCGCTGCTGCAGGCCATGGAGGAGACGCTCGCCAAGGGCCAGCAGGTCATCCTGTTCCTGAACCGCCGGGGCCACAGCACGGTGCTCCTGTGCGAGGTGTGCGGCCTGTCGCTCAAGTGCACCTCGTGCGACGTGTGCCTGACGCACCACCGCTCGCAGAACCGGGTGGTGTGCCACTACTGCGGGCTGACGATGCCCGTGCCCGAGCGGTGCCTGGAGTGCACGGGCCCCATCCTGAGGCTGGGCATCGGCACGGAGCGGGTGGAGGCGGAGGTCGTCGAGCGCATCCCGAACGCGCGGGTGGCGCGGCTGGACCGGGACTCGGCCACCAGCGCGGAGCGGCTGACGGAGCTGCTGGCCTCGTTCGCCCGCCGGGAGCTGGACGTGCTGGTGGGCACGCAGATGGTGGCCAAGGGGCACGACTTCCCGGGCGTGACGCTGGTGTGTGTCGTCATGGCGGACACGTCCCTGGCCATTCCCGACTTCCGAGCCGCCGAGCGGACCTTCCACCTGTTGACCCAGGTGGCGGGGCGGGCGGGGCGGGGCAAGGACCCGGGGCGGGTGCTGGTGCAGACCTACAATCCGGACGCGGAGCCGGTGAAGCGGGTGCTGGCGCACGACTTCGACGGGTTCGCCCAGCAGGAGCTGGAGTGGCGCAAGGCGTTGGCGTATCCGCCCTTCGCGCGCATGGCCTCGATTCGACTGGAGGGGGAGCACCCGGAGCAGGTGGCCAGCGTGGCCCGGCACCTGGGCAACCTCGTCTCCCGGAACATGCCCCCGGCGTCGGCGGGGGTGCGGCTGTTGGGGCCGGCCGTGGCGCCCATCGCCAGAATCCGGGGGAAGACGCGCTGGCAGCTGCTCTTGAAGGGGCCGACACATGTGGCGCTCGCCCCGCTGCTCGCCAGGGTGGAGACGGCCCTGGCCGACGTTCCTTCCGCGGTGAAGGTCGTCCTCGACGTGGATCCGGGGGCCATGCTGTAGACTCGGTGCCCCCCCATGGGCGCACCGGTCCTCCTCGTCCACGACGACATCGCCACCATCGCCGCAGTGCGGCGTCTGCTCACCCGTGAGGGGCACGAGGTCATCCTCGCGACCTCCGCCGCGGATGCGCTCATCGCCTACGGGCATCACCTGCCGGCGCTCATCGTGCTGGCTCCTGGCGTGGAGAGCGGCCGGGGTCGGCTGGTGCTGGAGGAGCTGCTCCAGCATCCGGACGGCAAGGTGGCCCGGGTGCTGTTGTTGGGCGAGCCCATCGCGGGGTTCAGCGCGCCGGTGGCGCCGCTGCCGTTGGATGGGACGAGCTTCGTGGAGCTGGTGGACTCGCTCATCCGCGCGCCGTCGGCGGCGGACGCGTGGCATGTGCTGGAGAACCGGAGCCTGCCGGGGATGCCCGAGGCGAAGGGGGCGGAGGACGCGGAGACGTGGCACGCCACGGCGCCCGGGTCCGCGGTGGGTGGGGACCCGACGCTGGCGAACGCGCTGTTCGGCGACCTGGCGCCGCTGCACCAGACGGACTGGGAGCTGGCGGCGATGACGCGCGAGGAGCGCAGCGAGCACGAGGAGCAGGCTCGGCGCGCGCCGCTCGACGTGCAGTCGACGCTGGAGAAGGTGCAGCAGGAGGAGGAGGCCGCGGTGCTGGCCTCGGCGCAGACCGCGTTGGCGGGAGGCGGCGAGGACTGGGGCGCGGCGGTGGCGGGGGAGGGCGCGTTCGACGAGAGCGCGCTGCCCGCGGACGAGGTGTTCCGGGGCGAGGGCGAGTCCGCGTTTCCGGGCGATGGCGCCGCGGGGCCCCAGGCGGATGCACCGTCGTGGGAGGGCGAGGCTCCGGCGACGGAGAACGCTGAATGGACCGAGCAGGAAACGGCCCCTGCTTCGAATCCGGAAGCAGCCCACGGTCCGCAGACCTGGTTCGACGACGCGGCGGAACAGGGCACGCCTTCGGGCGCGGACGCCTACGGTGGCGATGGAATGACGGAGGGGACTCCGGAGCACGGCACCGCACCGGGCCTGGACTCCGTGAGCACGAACGACGGCACGGATTGGACAGGTGTCGCTCCCGAGCAGGGAGAGGCGTCGGATGACTACGGCGCCGATGCATGGGGAACACCGCCAGGCGTGGCTCGTGTCGGAAGAGACACCCGCGTGTACGGCGACGCGCCGTGGACGGGAGCCGTCACCGACGAGCGCGGCGACCTCCTGGGCGAGGGCGCTGACGACGCGTCCATCGGCGACGAGTGGACGAGCGAGCCCGCGGAACAGGGGGCGTTCGATGCCACGTCGTCCCAGTCCGCGGAGGCCCACTTCACGGCAGCCACGACGTCACCCGCTGACGCGCAAACTGCCGACGGCGCGGATGCTCCTCTCGCGGAGGGAACCGACACGGCGTACGGAGTGCCTCCGAGCCCCGCCGCGATGGGGGAGGGCGCGGGAGACGACACGTTCTCGGCTGGCTTCGGGCCTCCCGCGTCAGACGCCGGGAGCACGAGTGGCGCCTCAGGCGGTCCAGCGACCGTGCTGTATGGCGTGAGTGGTTCCGACACGGGGGCCGTCTCCGCGGAGTGGTCCGCCGCGTCCTCGGCGGGGGACGAAGCCCCGTTGCCGGTGGGCAAGCTCGCCTGGACGGAGGAGCCCGTCTCCGCCGCCACTCGGCCCGAGACCCAGTCGCCGCAGCTCGGTGAGGAAGGCTTCTTCGACGTCGACGCTCCCGCGCCACAAGGCGATGCGCTCTCGGCGGCCGAGGCGGAGCTGGCCGCGATGCGTGATGCCGAGCAACGCGTACCCGAGCCGGTCGACGCGTCTGCCTGGACCGAGCTTCCGCCCGACCCCGAGGTCGAGAACGCCGCGAAGGGCTTCACGACGTCGGATGAACCGACCCTGCCCGCGCACATCGACGCGAGCGCGGATGCACCTTCAACCGAGCCCTCCGCCGAAGCGACAGGCGAAGAAGAAGAGGCCTTGCCTGCCTCGCCCTGGGACGTGTTGGAGGCCGACCTCCAAGCCAAGGTCCGGGCCGAGGACGAAGACTCCGCGAGCACGCCCCCCGAGTCCGTCAACAACCGACAGGTGGGCGAGGACTGGTTCGACTCCGAGTCCGACGAGAAGCAGTCGCCTCCGGACGTCACGGCCTCGAGCGGCAGCGACCTCGAGGCGCCCGCCCTCGACACTCGAGAGGGCACGACGGAAGCAGCGCATCCGGAGCCCTCCGGTGATGCACCGGAGTCGGCCGAGTCCACGACTCCACCCTCTGCCCTCGGAGAGTCGGAGCCGGGGGACGTCGACGATTGGACCCGCGCCAGGGCGGACGCCTCGGCATCCGGCGTGGCGGTGAGCTGGGGGACGGCGGGAGCCAACGCCGACACCTCGATGGCGGACGTCGCCGCGGGCTGGGCTGACACGGTCGAGCCCTCCGACCCCACCGCGTCGGGAGTGGATGCGGACGCGCGAGCCGTCGCGTCTCCCGAAGAGCCCGAGGCCTCCTCCGGTTGGTTCGACGCGGAGCCCGAGCTGCCTGCTTCGACGCTGCCCTCCGCGAGCGAAGGGTGGTTCGACGCCGACACGGAGTCTCCGGATGCGACCGCGAGGACCGCCTCTCCCGACGAGCCCGGGCCGAATGAGCCCTCCGTCGGAACCGCGCCGGAGCAGACCGCGGACGCGGTGTCGGCGAGCACCGTGGACGACCCGACCCTGCGCGCGCGCTGGGAGGAGTTCGAGCGCCAGTTGGAGGAAGCGCACGAGCGGGTCCACGCGCTGAAGGCCGCGTTGGATGAGGAGCGCGCGCTTCGCCAGGAGACCGGGCGACAGGCCCAGGAGGCCCGCGAGCTGAGCGAGTCCCTGCGCACCATCCTGGACCGCGAAGCCGCGCTGCGCGTGGACGCGGAGACCGCGCGAGACCGACAGACGGAGCAGCTCCAATCGCTCCAGACGCGGCTCGAGGTCCTCGAGGAGGAGCGCTCTGGCGACGCGACGTTGCTGGCGGAGGTGGACCAGCAGTTCCAGGAAGCCCGAGCGAGAGAAGACGAGAACGCGGCGGCGCTCGCGCGGGAGGCTCGTGCGCGGCGGGAGCTCGAGGCCGAGCTGGAGCTGCTTCGCCAGCGTGAGTCCGAGCAGGGTGTGCGCAGTGGCTCGGAGGCGGAGACCCTGCGCACGGAGCTCGCGAAGCTCCAGGCGCGACTGGTGGAGGCGGAGGCGCTCGCGGAAGCCGAGGCGCGCGCGCGGGCCTCCGTGGACGAGGCCGCGAAGGCGACGCTCGGACGCATCGAGTCGCGAGAGCAGGACTTCATCGAGCTGCGCGCGTTGTTGGAGACCTCGACGTCGGAGGCGCGCGAGCAGGCGAAGCAGTCGGCCGAGTCCCTGGCGCGCGCGGAGGCGGAGGTCCGCGAGGCGCTCATCGCCCGGGATGATGCGCAGGAGCGCGCCGACCGTGAGTCGCTCGCCCGGGCGGAGGCGCAGGCCCGGCTCGTGGAGCTGGAGGCGAAGCTCGCGGAGTCTGAAACGCGAGAGGCCGCGTCGGCGCAGGCGATGAAGGAGGTCGAGCTCCGCCTCGAGGACGAGGCCGCGGGCCGTGTCGACGCGGAGGCGCGAGCCGAGGCGGAGGTCCGTGCGAGACAGGCGCTCGAGGCACGAGTGAAGTCCGCGGAAGTGGCGCTCGTCGAAGCGGAGGCGAGGGCGGGTGCGGAGGCCCTGGCCCGAGCAGAGGCCGAGGCCCGGGCGGAGGTCGCGGATGCGGCCCGGCTCGAATCGGACTCTCGAGCGAGGGCGGAGTCGAGGGCTCGCGCGGAAGCGGAAGCCCAGGCGGAGCTGGAGTCGCGAGCGAGGAGCGAAGCCGAGGCGCGAGCGGAAGCGGAAGCCAAGGCGCGCCAGGAGGCGGAGGCGCGCGCCAGGGCCGAGGTCCAGGCGCTCACGCAACTGGAGACCCAAGCCTCGTCCGAGGCACGAGAGCGCTTCGCGCAGGAGGCCCAGTCGCGCGAAGAGGCGGAAGCCCGGGCCGAAGCCCAGGAGCAGGCTCGCGCCGAAGCCGAAGCGAAGGTCGAGGCCGAGACGAAGCTTCGTGAAGAGGCCGAAGCCCGAGCGGAAGCGGAAGCCAAGGCGCGCGAGGAGGCCGAGGCGCGAGCGGAACTCGAGGAGAAGCAGCGAGAGGAAGCCACCGCACGCGCCGAGGCTGAAGCCAAGCGCCGCGAAGAGGCGGAAGCGAGAGCCGAATCCGAAGCGAAGCGCCGCGAAGAGGCGGAAGCGAGAGCCGAATCCGAAGCGAAGCAGCGCAAGGACCTCGAAGCCCGAGCCAAGGCCGAGGAGAAACAGCGCAAGGAGCTCGAAGCCCGAGCCAAGGCCGAGGAGAAACAGCGCAAGGACCTCGAAGCGCGCGCCAAGGCCGAGGAGAAGCAGCGCAAGGACCTCGAGGCCCGAGCCAAGGCCGAGGAGAAGCAGCGCAAGGACCTCGAAGCGCGCGCCAATGCCGAGGAGAAGCAGCGCAAGGACCTCGAAGCCCGCGCCAAGGCCGAGGAATCACGGCGCAAGGAACTCGAGGCTCGCGCCAAGGCCGAGGAGAATCAGCGCAAGGAGGCCGAGGCCCGCGCGGAGATTGAGGAGTCGCAGCGCAAGGAGCTCGAGGCTCGCGCCAAGGCCGAGGAGAAGCAGCGCAAGGAAGCCGAGGCCCGTGCGGAGATTGAGGAGTCGCAGCGCAAGGACGCGGAGGCGCGAGCCGAGTCCGAAGCGAAGCAGCGCCAGGAAGCCGAAGCGAGGGCGGAGGCCGAGGCAAGACAGCGCGCGGAACTCGAGGCCCGAATCGAAGCCGAGGTGAAGCGGCGTGAGGACGCCGAAGCCGAGGCCGCGTTCGAGGTGGAGCTGCGCGAGGAGGCCGAGGCCCGAAT
Organism: Myxococcus sp. MISCRS1; assembly: GCF_026626605.1. NCBI lineage: Bacteria > Pseudomonadati > Myxococcota > Myxococcia > Myxococcales > Myxococcaceae > Myxococcus > Myxococcus sp. MISCRS1. Next base: position 3,327,992 of record NZ_JAPNKB010000001.1, on the reverse strand, counting down.
CGAAGCCGAGGCGAAGCGGCGCGAGGAAACCGAATCCGAGACGAAGCAGGCCCAGGCGCTCGCCGAGTCGGAGGCCCGTCAGCGCGCCGAAGCCGAGGCCCGAGCGGACACGGACGCGAAGCAGCGAGTCGTCGCGGAGACGCGAGCGGAAGCAGAGGCCCGTCAGCGAGCGGAGGCGGACGCGCGAGCCGCCGCCGAGGCCGAGGTCCGCGCGGACGCCGAGGCCCGCGCCCGAAAGGCGGAGCAGGCCCTGGTCGACGCGGAGGCGCGAGCCAAGACGGAGGGCCGTCACCGCACCGCCCTGGAAGTGCGTCTGGAGGCGGAAGCCCGTCAGCGCGCCGCCGTGGAGACGCGCATCGAGGAACAGGCCCTGGCGTTGAGCGCCGCCGAGGCCCGCGCCACCCAGCTTCAGGGACAGCTCGAGCAGACGGACGCGGAGCTCGCGCGCCTGCGCACGGAGCACGAGGAGGCCCGCGCGGCCCTGGAGGCGCTGCGCGAGGAGAAGGCCCGCCTGGAGAAGGACTCCGCGGAGGAGCGTGTCCGCGCCGAGCAGGAGCGACTGGAGCTCGAGGAGCGGGGACGTCGCGAGGCCGAGGAGGCCGCCGCGCAGGCCCGAGCGGCGCTGCTCCCCCTGGAGGCACCTCCAGGACGTCCGGAGCTCGCGGTCTCGCGCAGCGGCAGCGTCACACAGGAAGGTCTCGCCCGACTGGTGCTCCGGCTCTGCGAGGCGCGCATGGAGGTGCGCCTGGAGCTGAAGGTGATGAACGCGCTGCGCGTGCTGTGGCTGCGAGACGGCCTGCTCGTGGGCGCCGTCTCATCGGCTCCCGGTGAGTCGCTCATCGACCGCGCCCGCGCGGATGGCCTCATCGACGCGAGGCAGGAAGGCGAGCTGCGGCTGGTGCGCAGCGCCACCACCGGCGCGCTGCTCGACGCGCTCCGGGGACGCGGCTATCTGCGCGAGTCCGAGTCCGTGCCCCTGGTCCAGCGCTACACGGAGCAGGTCTTCCTCGACGCCCTCTCCGAGCCCTCCACGCTGTACCGACTGGTCCAGGAGCCGGTGCCACACGAGGTGGCGCTCGCCGCCGCCACCCGGCCGCCCCTGTTCCTCCTGGCCGAGTCCCTGCGCAACACGCTGACCGCCGAGTCCCTGCTCGAGGCCGCCGGCAGCCTGCGCGCCCGCGTCACCCGTGGCGACCTGCACCTCGCGCCCGACGACTTCGGCCTGCCCGCCAGGGACCTGCAGCTGCTCTCCCAGGTGGACGGCGAGCACACGCTGGAGGCGCTGCTGCTCGGGGCGGGGCTGCCCCAGGACTCGGCGCTGAAGGCCCTCTCCGTGGCGAGGACGCTGGGCCTCATCACCCTCCAGCCCGCGAGCACCGAGGACTCCGACGAGCTGCCTCCCGAGCTTGACGTGCGCCGGCTGGAGTCGAAGTTCGAGGAGATTCAAGACGCGGACTACTTCACCGTGCTGGGGCTGGCGCGCACGGCGGGCGGTGAGGAGGTCAAGCGGGCCTACGAGCTGCTCACCGCCGAGTTCCACCCCCTGCGCTTCGCGGGTCATCCGGACCCGGCCCTCCAGCACCGCGCGCAGCAGATTCGCAGCGTGTTGTCCGAGGCGGCCCAGGCCCTGGGGGATGACCGACTGCGCGCCGAGTATGCACGGAGCCTGCTCGACTGACGTGGGGTGGACGTCCTGCGCGAAGGGAGGGCGGGCGGCGGCCGGGGCGGGGTTGCCCGTCCGCGCGGGGGGCGTTAAGACGGCCCGCATGGTTCGTGAAATCCTCATCTGGCCCGACCCCATCCTGAAGCAGAAGGCCAAGCCGGTGACGAAGGTGGACGACTCCGTCCGCGCGCTGGTGAAGGACATGTTCGAGACGATGTACGCCGCCGACGGCGTGGGGCTCGCCGCGCCGCAGGTGGGCGTGCTCCAGCGCGTCATCGTCCTGGACACCACGCCCCGCCAGCCCGAGTCCAAGCCCCTGGCGATGATCAACCCCGAAATCATCACCCTGGAGGGCGAGACGACCTACACCGAGGGTTGCCTCTCCATCCCCGGTGAGTCGGAGGACGTGGACCGCGCCGCCGTCGTCACGGTGAAGTACCTGGACGTGGACGGCAACGAGCAGACGCTGCGCTGTGACGAGCTGCTCGCCATCGCCGTGCAGCACGAGACGGACCACCTGAACGGCACGGTGTTCGTGGACCACGTCTCCACGCTGAAGCGCGAGTTCATCCGCAAGCGGATGAAGCGCCTCAAGGCTTCGCGCGAGAACGAGCTGGGCGCTTCGCGGTAGCCGTCTTCTTCACGCGAGCCGGGGCCGGGGACTTCTCCGGCCCCGCCTCACGCGCATCGACGCCCTTCTTCGGGCACAGCTCCGCCACGACGCAGCGGGCGCACTCGGGCGAGCGGGCGAAGCACGTGCGTCGTCCGTGCCACACCAGGAGCTGGTGACCCATCATCCAGCGCTCCGGGGGCAGGACGGCCTGCATGTCGGCCTCCACCTTGTCGGGGTCCTCCTGGAGGGTGAAGCCGAGCCGGTACGCGAGCCGCTTGACGTGCGTGTCCACGGGGAAGGCGTTGTCGCCGCCCAGGTGGATGCACACCACGCCCGCCGTCTTGCGGCCCACGCCGGGGAGCTCCGCCAGCGTGTCACGCTCGAGTGGCACCTTGCCGCCGTGTTTCTCGGCGAGGATTTTCGCCGCCGCGACGATGTTCTTCGCCTTGGCGCGGTACAGGCCGCAGGTGCGGATGAACGGCTCCACGTCGGTCGGTTTGGCCTGGGCGTACGCCTGGGTGTCGGGGAAGTGTTGGAAGAGGGCGGGCGTCACCATGTTGACGCGCTTGTCGGTGCATTGGGCGGACAGCATCACCGCCACGAGCAACTGCAGGGGGGATTGGTAGTCCAGTTCGATGCGCGCGTCGGGCATGGAGGCTTCCAGTCGCTCCATGACCTTCACCGCGCGCTCGCGCTTCGCCGCCGCTGTCTCACGTCCGGGCACGCGGCCGTTGTATGTCACCCTTGCCGGGTCCCCAAGCACCGGCTGTGTCCACTCTCGGGAGAACCATGAAGCCCATCGACTTTCGCTCCGACACCGTCACGAAGCCCACCGCGGCGATGCGGCGAGCCATCGCCGAGGCGGAGGTCGGCGACGACGTCTATGGCGAGGACCCCACGGTGCTGCGCCTGGAGGCGAAGGTGGCCGAGCGGCTCGGTCTGGAGGCGGCGCTGTTCGTGCCCTCCGGCACGCAGGCCAACCAGCTGGCCATCGGCGCGCACTGCCGGCAGGGGGACGAGGTGCTGACCGAGGCGGGCAGTCACATCCTGCACTACGAGGGCGGCGCGGTTCCGGCGCTGTGGGGTGTACAGCCGCAGCCTTTGCCGGGCGAGTGGGGTGTGTTGTCGCCGGAGATGGTGGCGGCGGCGGTGCGCGAGGAGAACATCCACAATCCGCGCACGCGGTTGTTGTCGCTGGAGAACACGCACAACCGGGGCGGTGGCGCGGTGTGGTCCGTGGAGCGCTTCGCCCAGGTGGTGAAGGTGGCGCGTGACGCGGGGCTGGCGGTGCACCTGGATGGCGCGCGGTTGTTCAATGCGGAGGTGGCGGCGGGAGTCCCCGCGTCGTCGTGGGCGAAGCTGACGGACACGACGGCGGTGTGCTTCTCGAAGGGGTTGGGAGCGCCGGTGGGCTCGGCGTTGGTGGGACGCGCGGACCTCATCCGCGAGGCGCGCCGGCTGCGCAAGCGGTTGGGCGGAGGCATGCGTCAGGCGGGCATCCTCGCGGCCGCGGCGCTGTACGCGTTGGAGCATCACGTGGAGCGGCTCGCGGAGGACCACGCGAACGCGCGTCGCCTCGCGGCGGGGCTCGCGGAGGTGCCGGGCGTGAAGGTGGACGTGAAGCGGGTGGAGACGAACATGGTCTTCGCCGAGTTCGCGCGTCCGGCCCGGGAGGTGGTGCCGCTGCTGAGCACCCAAGGTGTGTTGACGAACCCCGCGGGCGGCCCCCACACGGTGCGCCTGGTGACGCACCTGGATGTGTCCGCCGCGGACATCGACGAGGCCGTGGCGCGTGTGCGTCGCGCGCTGATGTAGCGCGCGAGCCCCGCCCGGCGGCGCGAGCTGAACCGTGGAGGGCCGCACCTTGCGAATGTGTCCGCCACGGGCCTTGAGACAAGGCCACGGCGTGCGCACGTCGCACGCTGAAGTCGTGCGAGCCGCGCCCGGCGGCTTGAGCTGAACCGTGGAGGGCCGCACCTTGCGAATGTGTCCGCCACGGGCCTTGAGGCAAGGCCACGGCGTGCGTAGGTCGCACGCTGAAGTCGTGCGAGCCGCGCCCGGCGGCGCGAGCCGTGCCGTGGGGTGACTCCGGGGAGCACGTCCGCCATCGGCATCGACAAGGCGATTGCCTGCGTCCACCGCGGGCTCAGGTCAGGCCCCTCTCGGTTCACTTCGATGCGATGGGTTGCCGACATCGTGGACACGGCATCCGCGCTTCCTGTGTCGGCGGTCGCCGCCGGGCAGCCTGGGCGTTCAATTCGTGAGCACGTCGCGCGGTGGCCGCGGGACGCGGTGCCGCAGGGCAGGGCCCGCGGCGACTCTCGTATGTGCCCTGGGAGCAACGCGGATGCGGGCTCGGCGCCAACGGATGGATCCCTTGGCCGAGCTCCCTTGCCTGCCGCGCCGGGGGCGGGGTGGGCATGCCGCGCGGCAGGGGCGTGGTACGCTCGCCGGGCCGTGCGTCGACTCCCCCTCCTCGCCTTCGTCGGTCTCTGCGCCTGCTCCTCGACCCGGTCGGAGCAGAAGATGAGCTTTGACGAGGTCTACGACACCTCGGAGTACGTCGACACCGAGCCCGCCCCGGTCGCTCCCCGCGAGCCCCAGCCCGCCCCCGCGCGGACGCTCTCGCGCATGGCCTCGCCGGAGCCCTCCGAGGAGCTGCAGGGCGCCCTCTCCACCTTCGCGGAGCGGGCCCGCGCCCATCGCCGCAAGGTGGCCCGGGGCGGTCCGATGCCGCTGGGACAGGTGCAGGGCTGGGAGGTGATGAACGGCGTCCTCGACGCCTTCCTGGAGCGCGCCCTGGAGCGCACGGACGCCCGCGACGTGGCGAAGGCCCGAAGCGTCCTGGAGACCGAGCTGGAGCAGGACGGCAGGACGTACGGCGACATGCCGGGTGCGCTCGCCGAGGCGGTGGTGCTGAGGGTGGGACGGCTCGCGGTCCGCATGGCGGAGCTGCGCCGGCTCGAGCACCCGGAGAACGCGGACGGCCTGCCCCGGCTGGCGTGGCCCGTGGACCCGGTCACCATCACCAGCGTCTTCGGTCAGCGCTGGCATCCCATCCGGGGCGAGCAGCGCCGTCACCTCGGCGTGGACCTGGCGGCGAAGCAGGGGCAGGTCATCTACACCGCCGCGAAGGGCGTGGTGCTGCGAGCGGGCTGGAACGGCGACCATGGCCTCCAGGTGGAGGTCCAGCACGAGGGCCGCTGGCTCACGCGCTACAGCCACCTGTCCCGCGTGCTGGTGGAGCCCGGCGAGATACTGGACCCGGGCCACGCGGTGGGGCTCGCGGGCGAGACGGGGCTGGCCACGGGCGTGCACCTGCACTTCGAGCTGTGGAAGGACGGCGAGGTGGTGGACCCGCTGGACGCGCTCGAGGACGCAGGTGACGAGCGCCCTCGCGCGCCGCCCGTGGCCCGCGGCGCGACGGGCTCTTGAGGCCCGCAACGCATCAGGGGCGCCACCCACGAAGGTAGCGCCCCTGAGGAGGAGCCCGGCCCAGCGCGAGTCCCGGGGACTCCGCGGGCTGGACCGGGGTGGCGTCAGCTCACAGCGAGTTCTTGAGCTCCTTGGCCGGGCGGAAGCCGATGGTCTTCGACGCCTTGAGCTTCATCATCTCGTTCGTCTGGGGGTTGCGGATCTTGCGCGCCTTGCGGGAGCGCACGGACCACGTGCCGAAGCCGGGGTAGCTGAAGCGCGCATCCTTCTTCACGGCCTTGCCGATGTTCGTGAAGACGATGTCGAGGATCTGCGCCGCCGACTTCTTGGTGAGACGTGTCTGCGCCGCCACCACCTCGACGAGCTCTGCCTTGGTCATTACGCCCCTCCGTCCTGCGTTGTCTGGCCTTGAATGCGCGAAAGCCAACCGGTGGTAACAAATCGTTCTTTTCCCTGTCAATGCTGACCGCGTTCCGAGGCCGGAAAATCGGCCTCCGGACGAAAAGTTGGCTCGGTGAAACACCGGGCGTAGACAGAGTGGGGAATCCACGTCGGAGCCACCGACACACCGCGCGGAAATCACACGCCAAAAGCATTCTGGCTGATCGTGATTGGAAGAAAGTCTTTGAGATTCCGATCGTTTGGCGTGTGTGGCTGATCGCGCCCGGGCGGGGCGGGGCCGGAATGGGGTAGGCTGCTGCCTCTCGTGCGTTTCCGAACGTTTCCGACCGTCGTGATCCTGGCGCTGGGCGCCTGCCGGAGTCCGGGCCCCTCGGCCCAGGCGCCCGCGGTCGTCTCCAGGCCGGAGTCCGGGCGGACGGAGCTCTGGGTGGACGGTACGACCCCGGGGCCAGGGGACGGCACGCGCGAGAGACCGTGGTCGTCCCTGGCCGAGGCACTGGGGCGGCCAGGGGTGGTGACGGTGCACCTGGCGGCGGGGGAGTACCGGGGGAGCTTCACCTTGCCCGAGGGTGTCCGGCTGGAGGGCGAGGGGCCCGCCACGGTGCTGGTGGCGGAGGGCCCGGAGGCCGTGGTGCTGCGAGCCGAGGGAGCCGAGCAGAACGTCCTGCCCCCGGTCCTCGACGCGCCGAGCCCGGAATCACGAAGCGCCTCGGGCGCGGATCAACCCCTCGTTGCCGAGCAGGGCGTAACGCTCCTTCGCAACCTGTCCATCCGAGGGGGGGCCTGGGGGGTGGAGGTGACGCGTGGCCGGCAGGTGCGCGCGGAGAAGGTGTCCTTCACCGGGCAGCGTCGAGGCGGCGTCCAGGTCCGCGCCGGCCGATTCGACGCCGAGTCCTCGCGCTTCGAGGCGAGCATTCCGGAGACCGTGGGCGTGGTTCTGGAGGCCCCGCCGGAGGCCGCGGTGGCGCCCGTGTCACCGAGGACCACGCGCCTCCGGGACATCCATTTCACGGGCCCCTTCCGCCGGGCCGTGCGCGTTCGCGGCGCGCAGGCCTCCGCCTTGTTGGAGGAGGTGGTCGTCTCGGGCGCAGTGTCGGCCCTGGGGATGGATGGCGGCCACGCCGAGGTGCGGCGCTCGTCGGCCCAGGCGGGAACAGGCGCGGCGTTCTCGGTGGTGGAGGGCACCCTGGTGCTGCGGGAGGTGAGTGTGGCGGGCCACGAGCTCGCGCTCTCCGTCGTGCAGTCACCTCGGCTCGAGGTCCGCGGCTTCCAGTCCGTGGGCGCCGGGCGCGCGGGGCTCGCCGTGGTCGCCTCGCGAAACGTGGTGTTGCAGGACGTGGTGGTGCGGGGCAGCGGCAGCCACGGCGCGCTCCAGCTCACGGGCTCGCAGGTGGAGGTGCGGCGGCTGCGTGTGGAGGCCGCGGAGGAGTATGGGGTGCTCGCGGTGGGAGGTCGCCTGCGGCTGCGAGATGCCATCGTGTCGCGCGTGCACTCGTCGGACGGCATCACGGGTGACGCGCTGCACCTGCGCCAGGTCGTCGCGGACGTGGAGGGCGTGGTGGTGCGGGGCGCCTCGGGCGCCTGCGTGCTGGCGACGCAGAACGCACGGGTGACGCTGCGTGACGCGGACCTCGAACGCTGTGGTCAGGCCGCGTTGCTCGCGGACACGCTCGCGACGCTCGATGCCCGGAGCGTGGAGGTGCGCGACAGCGCGCGGACGGCCCTGTCGGCCATGGGCGACGGTGTCCTCCGCGTGGACGTCCTCCGCTCGAGAAAGAGCGGCCAGGGCCTGGTCGGGGCCGAGTGCACCGGGGCCACCCGAATCCATCTGGGGCGCGTGGACAGCGAGGACTCGCGCGGCACCGAGCTGTCTTGCGTGAAGCGAACGGTCGAGCCCGCACCGGGGCCGCGCTGAGCCGCGGGCACGCGGCGGCTCAGGCGGGCGGCGGGGACGCGGCGGAGGCGCCGAGCGGCGTGGCATGCTTCTCGAGCCACTCGCGGATGACGGGATGGACCTCCGTGGGAGCGCCCTTGCCGAACACGAGGTCTCCGTGGCCGTAGTCCATCGCGTCGCCGCGGTCCTTGCCGAAGACGTGGAGGGTGCGGTCCGGCGCGGTGACGAGGGCGAACTGGCTCTCCACGTTCTCCGCGGTGGCGAGCCGGTCCGCGCTTCCGCCCATGACGAGGATGGGCAGCTGGAGCCCGGCGATGCCCGCGCGCCAGTCGCGGGTGCGGTCGAACGAGCGGAACGCATCGTGCTCGATCCAGTCCTGGAACTGGAGCAGCACCTTGCGGCTCATCGACGACATCATGTTCGCGTACACCTGCCGCTGGATGCGCGGAGGGATGTGCAGCGGATTCACCACCAGGTCGGACAGGGGCAGTGTCACGTAGCCCAGGAACGGCGCCAGGCTCGCGCTCATCCACTCCTGTCGGAAGCGGGCCGGCCACGCGGCGCGCACGCCGAGCGAGATGAGCGTGCGCAGGAACGGCTCGGACTTGAAGTGCACGGGCGCGCCGAGCGTGAGCAGCCCCGCGAGCTTTTCGCCCTCCGGCCCCTGGGCCAGCCCATAACCGACGAGCCCGCCCAGCGAGTGCCCCAGCCAGAACGCCCGCTTCGCGCCCGTCTGCTTCAGCGCCAGCTCCAGCAGCGCGGGCCCGTCCTGCAGGATGTGGTCGTCGATGGTGAAGTCGGTGTACCGCCGCCCTCGCGGTGGCAGGCGTGAGTGCCCGGTGCCCCGCCACTCCACGCTGAAGCAGTCGAAGCCCGCTTCGGCCAGGTAGTGGGCCACGGAGTAGGGGGGCTCGAAGTCGAACGTGAACCGGTTGGCCGCCAGCCCATGGCACAGGAGCACCGGCTCCTCGAAGCGCCTCACCGGCGCGCGCCGGACATGGACCGCCACCTCCCACCCGTCCGCGCACCGTGCCTTGAAGGCCTGGGGAAGGGGCGTGCGTAGACGGTACCACCGCCGGACCAGCGCCACCCAGAGGACATTCCCCAGCACCACGACGAGGCCAGCGACCAGCACCCACACGACCCAGCGCCCGTCTCCCATCGCGCCTGCTCTCCTTGCCGACCCCTGGGTCTGACGGTTCCTCGAATAAAACCCTGCTAAGGTTCGTTCTCCGGCCGTCCTGCTGCCAGGAACTCATGGGCATCAGAGGAAGTCGAGGGATCGATGAAGTTACGGAAACTGATGTTCGTGCTGCCGAACCTCTTCACTGTCACGTCCATCTTCTGTGGCTTCTATGCCATCACGCTGTGCGCGGGCGAGGCGGAGCCGGTCCACCTCTACCAGGCCGCGTTGGCCATCTTCTTCGCGATGTTCTTCGACGGGTTCGACGGCCGCGTCGCCCGGTTGACCAAGACGCAGAGCGACTTCGGTGTCCAGCTGGACAGTCTGGCGGACGTCGTCTCCTTCGGGGCGGCTCCCGCGCTGCTGGTCTACAAGTGGGCGCTGGCGCCCCTGGGCTTCGCGGGGCTGTTCGTCTCGTTCGCGTTCGCCGCGTGCGGCGCGCTGCGGCTGGCGCGCTTCAACGTGCTGGCGGCGCGCAATCCCCACGGGGGGGGCGGGAGCTTCTTCGTGGGCCTGCCCATCCCGATCGCCGCGGGCATGCTCGTCTCGGTCATCATCTCCCATCACGTGGCCTCGCAGGGGGAGTCTCTGCGCGAGTCTGCCTACGTCCCGGTGGCGGTGGCGGTGGCGGGCCTGTCGCTGCTCATGGTGTCGACGGTGCGCTACCGCACCTTCAAGGACACCCGCCCCAACCGGAAGAGCGCGGCCGTGTTCATGTTGATGGTGGCCGCCGGTGTGGCCATCGCGACGCAGTATCATCCCGCCTGGTTGCTGGTGGCCTGCTGTGGCGCCTACCTCGCGCTCGGGTTGGTGGAGTCCGCGGTGCAGGTGCGCACGCACCTGGCCGCGCGCAAGCTCGCCGCAGGCTCCGCAGCCGTCGCTGGCGTCATCGATGACGAGGACGACGACGAGGAGTCCGAGGACGGCGAAGGTCCCCGCAGCAACGGACCCGCCTTCCTCTGAGTTGAGGTCCCCGGGCCGCCGGGCAGCACGTCCTGCCCGGCCCGTCCCGGGGGGTGTGGCCCGCTCGCCAGCCGGGTTCAGGGTGGAGGCTGCCAGACACCCGGCCGGCTTCCCGCCTGGAGGGCAGGGCCCGAAGACGCATCCGTCCGTGCCGAGGTCCTCGCCTGTCGCTAGGATGCGCGCCCCATGCGGGTCGAACTGCTGTGCACGGGTGACGAGCTGGTCACCGGCCTCATCACGGACACGAACAGCACCTACCTGGAGGCCCGGCTCTTCGACCTGGGCGTGAAGGTGGAGCGGGTGGTGCTCGTCGGGGACGTCCGACCGGACATCACCCAGACGCTGCTCGAGGCCGCGGCGCGAGCGGATGTCGTGGTGGTCTCCGGCGGGCTGGGCCCCACGGCGGATGACTTCACCCTGGAGTGTGCCGCGGCCGCCGCGGGAGTTCCGTTGGAGGAGGACGCCCGGGTCCTGGAGTGGCTGCGCGAGCGCTACGCGGCGCGGGGCATCCCCATCAATCCCAGCGCGCTGCGCATGGCGCGAATCCCCCGTGGCTCCGAGCCGGTGCGCAATCCCGCGGGCTCCGCGCCGCTCGTCGTGCTCACGCTGGGGCGCTGTCGCCTGTTCTTCCTGCCAGGGGTGCCGCGCGAATATCGGGCCCTGCTGGACAACGAGGTGCTGCCGCGCATCCGCGCGGAGCTGGAGTCGAGGCCGGGCCGTCTGTTCCGGGCCTTCCGGCTGCTGCGCACCGTCGGCATCCCCGAGTCCGAACTGGACCTGGCCGTGGCGCCCCTCGTGCCCAGCCACCCCAGGGTGGTGTTCGGCTTCCGAACGCACGCGCCGGAGAACCACCTCAAGCTGATGGCGGAGGCGCCCACGCAGGCCGAGGCCGACCAGGCCCTGGCCGCGGTGGAGGCCGAGTGTCGTCGCGTGCTGGGGCGGCATGTCTTCGCCGCGGACGGCGAGGAGTACGCGCCCGCGCTGCTGTCGGCGCTGGGGCGCGCCGGGGCCACGCTGGCCACGGCGGAGAGCTGCACGGGAGGCCTCATCGCCCAGCGGCTGACGGCGGTGCCGGGGTCGAGCACCGTCTTCATCGGTGGCGCGGTGGTCTACTCGGAGAAGATGAAGACCGCCTGGGTGGGCGTCCCCACCGAAGTGCTCGAGCGTCATACCGCGGTCTCCGCTCCGACGGCCGTGGCCATGGCCGAGGGTGTGCGTGCCGCCTGCGGCGCCACATATGGCCTGGCGGTGACGGGGTATGCGGGGCCCGGAGGCGGGACGCCCGATGACCCGGTGGGCACCGTGTATTGCGCGCTCGCGGGGCCGGGGTTCGCCACGCGGTGCGAGCGCATGTCCTTTTCCGGAGACAGGGAGCGCGTGCGCCTCTTCGCTGCCTCCCACACCCTGGAGATGCTGCGGCAGCACCTGCTGACCGCCGCCCAATCATGAGCCGCTCCAAGTCCAAGCGCCCCGCGCCGTCCATGCCCGAGCCTCGGCCCGCGCCCGCGGTCGAGCCCGCCGCCACCGCGCCCGTGGAGCCCGCCGCTCCCGCCGTCACCGAAGGGGTGGCCGGGCCCGTGGGCAGTGGAGGCTCGGTCGGCGCCGTCCTTCGCGTGTGGTTCGCGGCCTACCGGGTGGAGGTGCTGTTGTTCCTGGTGGCGTTCGTCGTGCTCGCCAGCTTCAGCTCGCAGCGCTTCCTGCGCCAGAGCGCCGCGCCGCACTTCATCTACCAGGCACAGGGGTGGCTGGAGGGGCGGCTGGACGTGGACCCCCAGGTGCTTCCGAACCTGGAGGACTGGGCCTGTGTGCGGCAGGTGAATGGCCAGAAGGTCCGCTGCGAGGGCCGGCCGCTGCCCGATGACCGCTGGTTCGTGAGCTTCCCGTCGTTCCCCGCCGTGGCGATGCTGCCCTTCGTCGCGCTGCACGGGTACCAGTTCAACGACACCTCCTTCGGCGTCATCATCGGCGCGCTGGCGGTGGCGCTGTTCTACTCGTTGCTGCGCTTCCTTGCCCGGGAAGGCGAGACGGCGCGCACCCGCGACGAGAACGTCGTGCTCGCGCTGACGCTCGCCTTCGGGACCTTGTTCTTCTACTGCGCCATCCGTGGCGAGGTGTGGTTCAGCGCCGAGGTCATGGGCGTGGCCCTCACCTGCCTCTATGTGCGCAATGCACTGCGGGCCCGCCATCCTGTCCTGGCGGGTGTGTTCTTCTCCATGGCGACGCTCACGCGCACTCCGCTGTTCTTCGCGGGGCTCTTCTTCGTGCTGGAGGCCCTGTGTCCGGGCCCCGAGCCCCGCTTGCAGCAGCTCAAGGAATTGGGGCGCCACTGGAAGCAGGCCGCGAGGAAGGTGGGCCTGTTCGCCCTGGGGGCCGCGCCCCTGGGCCTGCTCGCCGCCGGCTACAACGTGTATCGCTTCGGTCGCCTGAGCGAGTTCGGCCACGCGTATCTCTTCAACAACCGCGTCAACGTGGACATCGACCGGTGGGGCCTTTTCCACTGGGAATACCTGGGGCGCAACCTGGAGGCCGCCTTCCTCAAGTGGCCCTCCCTGTCGCTGTCGCCGCTCAAGCTCGGGTATGACCCGCGCGGGCTCACGCTGCTCCTGACGCTGCCGTTGCTCGTCTTCCTGCTGGTGCCGAAGCTGCGGCCTCGCCTTCACTGGCCCCTGTGGCTCACCGTGGCCGTGTGCGCGCTGCCCGGTCTGTTCTACCAGAACACGGGCTACATGCAGTTCGGCTTCCGCTTCAGCCTCGACTACACGCCCTACCTCCTGTTGCTCTTCGCCATCGGGGGTTGGTCGCTCCGCCAGCGCGTGGTGATGGGCACGCTGGTGCTGGGCGTGCTGGTGAACTTCTGGGGCGCGGTGGCCTTCCGTGGCTACACGGAGCTTGTCCGGAACTGGTAGGGCGCTGCCTCCCGAGGGGTTGAAACCCCCGGGCCGGGCGCGCAGATAGAGAAGAGCCATGCAACCTCCCACCGGACAGCCCCCCGCCGGCAAGCGCTGGCACACTCGCGAGGACAGCGGCATCCGCCTCGATGCCGCCCTGCGCTGGTGGCATGACGACGAGCCCATCGAGCACCCGAAAATCATCGAACTCTTCAACGCCTCTCTCATCCTGGACGACGAGGGTCGCTACCAACTGCGCATCGGGCAGGACTGGTGCTACGTGCAGGTCGAGGACGCCGCGTACGAAGTCCGGACCGTGGACGTCACGCCGGACGCACGTGTGTCCATCCGCTTGAGTGACCGCACCGCCGAGGCCCTGGAGCTGGACTCGCTCCAGGTGGATGGCGCGGGCGTCCTGTCGTGTCGGGTGAAGCAGGGCCGGGCCAAGGCGCGCTTCTCGCGAGATGGCCAGTACCAGTTCGGAGCGCTGTTGGAGTCGGGCCCGGATGGCGGGCTGGTCGTGCGCGCCGGAGAGCGCCAGCACCCGGTGGCGCTCTCCCTGGAGTCGTTGACCGGCTCCGTCTAGGCGGCGGCTTCCACGGCGGGCGAGGGGCAGGGGAGCGGCGGGGTCCCCGCGAGCTCCCGGGCCAGCGCCTCCATCGTGTCGGAGTGCTCACGCAGCCACTCCGCGGCGCGCTCCCTTCCCTGGCCGATGCGCTCGCCTCGGAGACTGAAGTGGCTGCCGGACTTGTCGATGAGTCCCGTGGCCACGCCCAGGTCCAGCACCTCCCCGGCGCGGTGGATGCCGCTGCCGTACAACAGGTCGAACTCCGCCTCCTGGAAGGGCGGGGCCAGCTTGTTCTTCACCACCTTCACCCGGGCCCGCGAGCCCACCACGGCGTCTCCCTCCTTGAGGTTGCCCGTGCGCCGAATCTCCATGCGCACCGAGGAGTAGAACTTCAGCGCGTTCCCTCCGGTGGTGGTCTCGGGGTTGCCGAACATCACGCCAATCTTCATCCGAATCTGGTTGATGAAGACGATGCAGCACCCCGAGCGGCTCACCGCGCCCGTGAGCTTGCGCAGGGCCTGGCTCATCAGCCGCGCCTGCACACCCATGTGCGCGTCGCCCATCTCACCCTCGATTTCCGCGCGAGGCACCAGCGCCGCCACCGAATCCACGATGATGAGGTCCACCGCTCCCGAGCGCACGAGCTGCTCGGTGATTTCCAGCGCCTGCTCACCCGTGTCCGGCTGGGACACCAGCAGCTCCTCCACCCGCACCCCCAGCTTGCGCGCGTAGGAGATGTCGAGCGCATGCTCCGCGTCGATGAACGCCGCCACGCCGCCTGCGGCCTGGACCTGCGCAATCGCATGCAACGTGAGCGTCGTCTTGCCAGACGACTCGTTGCCGAACACCTCCACCACGCGGCCCCGCGGATAGCCTCCCACGCCGAGCGCCCGGTCCAACCCCACCGAGCCGGACGGAATCACCGCGACCTTGTGCTCCTGCGTGTCCCCGCCCAACGTCATCACCGAGCCTCGTCCGAACTGCTTCTCGATGGACGCCACCGCCGCCGCCACTGCCTTCAGCTTCTCCGTCAGCTTGCTCATCGCTCCCTCGCCGCCCTGTCCTTGAGTCCGTGCTGCGCCCTGTCGCCCCGGAGCGGGGCGCCCGACGCATCGGCGCGGGAGAGAGCAACAGGCATGCCGCGAGGTACTCCCTGTGAACACATGAAGAGCGGCGTCCGCGAGGGACTGCGGGCGTCTCACGCGGTGGAGGGCGAGCCGACGTCTGGATTTCCAGGATGAGCGAGCGGCTGCTCGTCCGTCTGCTGAATTCACGGCGCTTTGCGTTGAAGTTTGGAGGGGGCGGCATGACCTTTCGCTCGTGAAAACCCAACGCGAAGACATGCCCCATGTGGTCATCCTCGGCGGCGGGTTCGCCGGGCTTCGGGCCGCGCAGCAGCTCGCCAAGGCGCCGGTCCGTCTCACCCTGGTGGACCGGCACAACCACCACCTCTTCCAGCCGCTGCTGTACCAGGTGGCCACGGCGACGCTGAGCCCCAGCGAGATTGCCGCGCCGCTGCGGGCCCTGCTCGGACCCCAGGGGGTCGCGGTGGTGCTGGCGGACGTGACGGGTGTCGACACTGCGGGGAAGCGGGTGCTGCTCTCGGATGGAGAGCTGAAGTACGACTACCTCGTCATCGCGACGGGGGCGACGCACTCGTATTTCGGCAATGACCAGTGGGCGCGCCATGCACCGGGTCTGAAGTCCATCGAGGACGCGGTGGAGATTCGACGCCGGGTCCTGCTGGCGTACGAGCTGGCCGAGCGTGAGACGGACCCTCGCATCCGCAAGGCCCTGCTCAACTTCGTCATCATCGGAGCGGGGCCCACGGGCGTGGAGATGGCGGGCTCGCTGGCGGAGATCAGCCGCAAGTCCCTGTCGGGCGACTTCAAGAACATCGACCCGCGTGATGCGCGCATCATCCTCATCGAGGGCCTGGGCAAGGTCCTGCCCGTCTATCCGGACGACCTGACGGACAAGGCGCGTCGCACGTTGGAGAAGCTCGGTGTGGAGGTCCGCACGGGCGCCCGGGTGACGAACATCGACGAGACGGGTGTCTACATCGGCACGGAGTTCATCGCGGCCCGCACGGTGATTTGGGCCGCCGGTGTCGCCGCCTCGCCGGTGGCGCGTTCGCTCGGTGTGCCGCTGGACCGCGCGGGGCGCGTGCATGTGACGCCTGAGTTGACCGTCCCCGGTCACGAGGACGTCTTCGTCGTGGGGGACCTGGCCTCGCTCAATCAAGAGGACGGCACGCCCGTGCCGGGGCTTGCGCCCGCCGCGATGCAGGAGGGCAAGCACGCGGCGGCCAACATCCTGCGCCGGCTGCGCGGGGAACCCATGGTGCCCTTCAAGTACTGGGACAGGGGCTCCTACGCGGTGATTGGCCGTGGCCACGCGGTGGGCATCGCCTTCCGGCGCTTCAAACAGACAGGGCTGCCCGCGTGGGGCGCCTGGCTGTTCATCCACCTGATGTTCCTCATCGGCTTCAGGAGCAAGCTGGCGGTGATGCTCAACTGGGCCTACTCCTATCTGACGTTCGGCAAGTCGGCCCGAATCATCACCGGCCCCGCGCCCAGGTTGGATCAGCTCACGCTCGTGGCCTCGTCGCCGGACGGGAAGGGGGCCCCCACGGATGACACGGAGGGGGCGTCGCGCCTCGTCTCCTCCTCGAATGAGCTGTCTCCTCCGTCGACCCACTGAGGCCTGACGCCTCGGGCACTGGGCAGGGACCCATCGGCGGCGGGCGGTCTCCACCGCCCGCCCGCGCCTGAACGAAGGGGAGGGGGGCCTCCCTGGGTGTTCGAGTGCAGCCAGCCTCGTCGGTCCAGCGCCCTGGAGTCGATGGCGAGCCGCATGTCCACGTCCTCGATGCGTCCGTGGTCCTCCAGGTCCGCGCGAGTCAGGGCGAGCTTCAGGAGCCGGTCATGGGCTCGCGCGGACAGCCCATGGCGCCGTACCGCCAGCTCCAGCATCCGCTCGGCGCCGGGGCTCAGGACGCAGTGACGCCGCAGCAGGTGGGACGGCAGCTGCGCGTTGCAGTGCACGCTCGGCTCGTCCCGGTACCGCTCACGCTGACGTTGCCGCGCGGCCTCCACGCGCTCCCGATGGTGGCGACTGGAGGACTCCTTCGCCTCCGCGCGCGCCAGGTGGTGGTACTCCACCGGACGGGTCTGCAAGGTGATGTCGACGCGGTCCAACAGCGGGCCACTGACGCGGGCGTGGTAGTCGAACACGCGGTGCTCCGGACACGTGCAGGTGTGTCCCGGCACGTTGAAGTAGCCGCAAGGGCAGGGGTTCATCGCCGCCACCAGCATCACCTGGCACGGGTAGCTGATGTTCTGGTTGGCGCGCGCCAGGTGGATGATTCCCTCCTCCAGCGGTTGTCGCAGCACCTCCAGCACGTTGCGACGGAACTCCGGGAGCTCGTCGAGGAACAGGACGCCGTGGTGCGCCAGCGACAGCTCTCCAGGACGGGCCAGGGGGCCACCTCCCACGAGCCCCGCGTCGGACAGCGTGTGGTGGGGCGCGCGGAACGGACGCTCGCGCACCAGGGCGTGGCCTTCGTTGAGCAGCCCCAACACCGAGTAGACCTTCGTCACCTCGAGTGACTCGGCGAAGGTCATCGCCGGAAGGATGCCGGGCAGCCTGCGCGCCAGCATCGTCTTGCCCGAGCCGGGGGGGCCGCACATCAACACGTTGTGCCCGCCCGCCGCCGCCAGCTCCAACGCCAGCTTGAGGTCGGGCTGTCCCCTCACGTCCGCCATGTCCGGCTCCGCGCGTCCACGGCCCACTGGATGCGAGACACCCTGACGAGAGAAGGGAGGGATGACGCGCGTCCCGGTGAGGTGGTCCACCGCCTCGCGTAGGCTCGTCACGGGCAACACACTCAAGCCCTCGACGAGCGCGGCCTCGGCCGCGTTGGCCGCGGGCACCATGACCCCCTCGAAGCCCTTGTCCCGCGCGGCCACCGCGAGCGGCAGCACGCCCTTGATGGGCTTGAGCGTGCCGTCGAGCGACAGCTCCCCGCCGAAGAGATAGCGCCCCAGGGGGGCCTCCTCGAGCAGCTTCGCCGCCGCGAGGACTCCCAACGCGATGGGCAGCTCGAACGCCACGCCGTCCTTGCGCAGGTCCGCCGGTGCCAGATTCACCGTGACGCGCTTCTGTGGCAGCTCGAAGCCGGTGTTCTTCAGCGCGGAGACCACGCGCACCTTCGACTCGCGCACCGCGCCTTCCGGCAGTCCCACCACGTTGAAGTAGGGGAGGCCGAGCGCCATGTCGACCTCGCACTCCACCACCACCGCGTCGATGCCCATCAACGCCCCCGACCGCACCCTCGCCAGCATCCGTCCCCCTCCCGCATCGCCCGGCTCCGCGTGGAGCAACCCGCGTACCGCCAGCCCTCCGAGGAGAATCCCGTGGAGAGCCAATCCCCTGGGGCGGATGCCTGTCCCATCCCCAGGAACTCCAGGGTTCCATACTCACTGGATAAGTGAAGGGGCCTCTAGCCAGGGCGGGTGCGCCTTGGGTAGCTTGGCGGGGAGTTGGGGAACGCAGGGGGAATGACGCAAATGGGGTCGCAGGAGATTCAGCGGCGTCGTCCGGTCCGTATCCGCCGGGCAGACATGAAGCGGGGTCAGCGGATGAAGGTCGCCTTCGCGATGTTCCGCTTCTGCCTCTACGGCATGGTGGGCATCAGCTCGGAGATCTTCTTCTACAACCTGGTGCGCGTATCCCGGGACGTGCCCGTCCTCGGCTCGCTCTTCCAGTTCCAGTGGCGGGTGGATGACCGCCTGGGGCTCAACGCCATCTGGGACACCCCCGCCGTCACCGCATACGGGCAGTGTTCGCTGTGGATGTTCTTCATCTACGCCATCGCCTGCTTCTTCTTCGTGGAGCCCGTCTTCCGCTGGATGCTCTACCAGCACGCCAGCCTCCGGGCCGCCGTCTATGGCGTCGGCATCCTGCTGTTCGAGGGCTTCAGCGGCCTGGTCCTGGAGCGGCTCACCGGCTACCGCATCTGGTACTACGGCGACGCGGGCGCCATCATGGGGCAGATGACTTCGCTCTACATCCTGCCCATCTGGATGGTGACCGGCCTCATCGCCGAGTTCATCTACAGGGAGCTGATGGACCCGGACCTCATGGCTGCCTTGGAGTCGCCGCTGCCGGCCACGCCCGAGGAGACCGAGGCTTCCTTCCAGCTGATGCGATAGGTGCAGGCGTGGCCGTCGTAGCCTGACGGTTCCACGCGCACCTCCTGGGCGCCGGCCACTCGCAGGCCGGCGTGGATGATGCCCGCCGTGAAGTCCGGGTAGTCGCCCACCTCGTTCATCCACAGCTCGAACTGGGTGGGCGTGAGCTCCACCAGCTTCGACTCGGTGTAGTTGTTGCCCGCCCGGAAGTTCTGCGTGGCCCGCATCAGCGTCCGGCGAGGCCCCAGCACCCGCAGCAGCGACAGCACCGCGCGGCCGAGCATCGTCTCGCGGAAGCCCTCGATATAAGCCTCACCGAGCTTCCAGGTCCCCTGGGCGACGGCCTCCTGGGGGAACAGCTCCTCTGCGGCGATGCGCAGGAACGCCATCCAGGACGTGAAGGAGTAGGCGGGACGCAGCTTCTGGTCCACGTCGAGCCCCGCCTGCTTCAGCCGCTGCTTGCAGGCAGGCGTCAGCCGCCCGTGCAGCGCGCGCAGGAAGAGGGCTTCGATGGTCTGTTCAAAGACGAGAAGCTCGTCGGCCATGAGGAGTGGACTCTAGCCGACGAGCTTCTGATTGTGAACCGCGACTCCAACCCGGAGCGTAGGCTCTGGGAGGGAGATGTCAGGGCGTGGGAGCGGGCGCCGGGGTGCCCGTGTCCACCTGCGTGCCCTGGATGATGGCGTTCGACGGCAGCTCCGTCGCCATGCCGAGCACCTTCGCGCCGGCCGCCTTCGCGCCGTCCAGGGCCGCGATGAGCCGCCCGTAGTTGGTCGCGTCGTCCGCCATGAAGAAGACGACCTTCTCGTCCGCCTTCTTCGCCGCCAGCATGCGCTTGAGACGGTTGATGTAGTCCGACGCGGGCACCTTCTCCGTGTTGATGGAGTAGCTGCCGTCCTTGTCCAGTAGGACCACCAGCTGCTGGTTGTTCGGATCCTCGGGAGGCGGCTCGTTCTCCACCTCCGTGTCCGGCACGCGCACCAGGATGTCCTTCTCCAGGAGGGGCGTGACGACCATGAAGATGATGAGGAGCACCAGCACCACGTCCACCAGCGGCGTGACGTTGATCTCCGAGTTGGGCGCCGACTGCGGCTTCACCCACTGGCGCTGCTTGTGGCCGGCCATTACTTCTTCTCCTCGACGCCGAGCGCGATCTGCTTCGCCTTGGCCTTGCGGGCCACGTCGAGCACCTTGCGCACGTCGCCCACGTTCACCGTGTTGTCACCCTTGAGCAGGATCTTCTTGCCCGGGTCCTTCACCAGCTCCTCCGCGATGCGGTCCTGGAGGGCCTGCTCGTCCACCTGATCATTCTCCACGAACACCTTCTTGTCCGGGGTGATGGAGACGTAGAGAGGGTCCGAGTCCTTGCCCTTCTCTTTTTCGATCTCGGTGGCCTTGGGCAGCTCCACGGACTTGCCGCGCTGGAGCATGGGGGTGACGACCATGAAGATGATGAGGAGCACCAGCACCACGTCCACCAGCGGCGTGACGTTGATGTCGCTCTTGATGCCCCCCTTGGGGCCTGCTGACATTCCCATGCGTTTAACCTGCTTCCGGATGGTGGAAGCCCGCCTTCCCAAGGTGGCGTCGCGAGCCCCGAGGTTCAGGAGCCGCGTTCACTTCAGGAGGCGGGCCTCGGGTCGTCCCCGGGCTCGCCGGTGACTGCTCAGGCCGCGTGCGAGGACTGCGCGCCGCCGCCCAGGTGGCGGGCCACGACGTCGAGGAACTCGTTGGAGGACTCGCTGATGTCCACCGCGCGAGCATCCACCCAGCCCTGCAGGAAGTTGTAGGCCATCACGGCGGGGATCGCCACGAGCAGACCGAAGGCCGTGGTGATGAGCGCCTCGGCGATACCGGCCGAGATGGTGCCCAGACCGCCGGAGCCGGCCGCCGCCATGAGCTGGAAGGCGTTGACGATACCCATCGTCGTGCCGAGCAGACCGACGAAGGGGGCCGTCGAGCCGACCGTGGCCAGGAGGCCCAGGCCGCGCTTCATGCTCTGCACCTCGCGCTGCGCCTGGCGCTCGAGCGCGCGGGCCACGGACTCCACCGCCACGTCCTTGTTGTTGGGGCTGATGCGGTAGGCCGTCAGACCGGAGTTGATCACCCGGCCCAGGTGGCCCACGTCCTTGCCCAGGTTCGTGTTGGCCGCGGTGGTCAGGTCACCCTTTGCCAGGATGGCACCCATCTTGGCCGCGAAGTTGCGGCTGTCGGACCGGGTCTTGCGGAAGACGATCATCCGCTCCGCCATCACGACCAGGGACGCCACCGACATGATGGCCAGGGTGAAGATGATCATACGGGCGAAGAGGCCCGTGTGTGCCCAGATTTCGACGAGAGTGAATTGCATGGCTTTGGAGCGCTCCTCCTCACGAGCGCGGGGTGGTCGGCGGTGCTTCTCTACGGCGCGCCCGGATCAGCGCGGCAGCTTCAGATTCAGGGTGAAGGTGTAATCCACCTGGACCGGACGGCCCTGGAACGTGACGGGCTTGTAACGTGACGACGTCAGGGCGTCCATGACGGCCTGTTCCATGTGGGGCAGGGGCTTGATGATTCGGCAGCGCTCCACACGGCCTTCCACGGTGATGACGCACTTGACGATCATCGTGCCCTGCACGCGAGACTCGAGCGCCTCGCGGGTGTACTCGGGCTGCGGACCCGAGACCTTCTCCGGACGGGTCATGCCCGCACCGAACGGCAGCACTTCCGTGCCCGTCCCACCCAGCTGTCCACCGACCACGCCGCCGATCACACCACCGACGACGCCGCCCACGACACCACCGGCCACGCCACCCTCGACACCGCCCTCGACCGCCTCTTCACTGGGCTCCTCGGCGGCCTCTTCCGGCTGCTCGGTCGGCTCGACCTCCTTGGGGACCTCTTTCGGGATCTCCTTGGGCTGGACGATGGCGTCGGGCTTCTTGGGCTTCTTCGGGGTCGTCTTCGGCTTGGAGGTCGCCGCCGGGGGAGGGGGCGGCGGCGGAGGAGGCGGCGGGGCCATGGTGGCCTTCAGCGTCACCTCGATCTCCTTCTCCTCCTCGACCGGAGGCCTCGTCGAAAGAACGTAGGCCACCACGAACAGCGCCACATGCAGGATCACCGAGATGGTGGTTCCCACACCGAACCGCGCTTTGGGCGCCTGACCGCGGTCAAGGACTGAATCAAACATGTACTAGACTCCTCTTCACCAGTGGACACCCACCACGCCACCCCCGGCTGAAAGGGCGCGCCACCATACAGAAACGCGTTCCGGGTTCAAGTGAGCACGGTCAAGGGTAACTGACGTGATCGCGCAATTGCCCCACTGGTTACCAAAAAGCAACGGTCTATTGACAACTGCTCGACCTCGGATATTTTCCCCAGTCATTTTCGGTTGCAGCCCACCTTGGAGGGGTCTGGTATGCACTTGAACCGAGTGCTCCGGGAAACCGGAGTTGTCCTGGCCGCAGGTCTGCTTTATGGATCGGCGGCTTTCGCGCAGTCGAGCACGATGATCGGAACGATCATCGACGCTCAGAGTCGGCAGCCTGTTCCTGACGTGGTGGTAACCGCGACCTCGCCCAACCTTCAGGGTGAGCAGACCGTGGTTTCCGACGCACAGGGCAACTACCGTATTCCCCAGCTTCCGCCTGGTGTTTACACCCTGCGGTTCGAGAAGGAGCAGTTCAAGCCCTACGCCCGGTCGGACGTGCAGCTGCGTCTGAACCGCACCATCCGCGTCAACGTCGAACTGCTCCCCGAGTCCCTCGGTGAGGTGGTCGAGATCGTCGGCGCCCCGCCGACCATCGACGTGGGCTCCACGACCACGGGCGTCAACGTGGATCAGGAGTTCATCAAGCGCATCGCGGTCGCCCGTCCGGGTGGCAAGAGCGGCGCGGCTCGCTCCTTCGAGTCCCTGGCCGAGCTGGCGCCTGGCGCCCAGAACGACCAGTACGGTGTCTCCATCAACGGCGCGACCTCGCCTGAGAACGGCTACGTGGTGGACGGTCTGTCCACGAACGACCCGGCCTACGGCGTGAACGCGAGCCCGATGAGCATCGAGTTCGTGCAGGACGTGAACATCATCACCGGCGGCTACCTGCCGGAGTTCGGTCGCTCCACGGGCGGCGTCATCAACGCGGTGACCCGGTCGGGCTCCAACGAGTTCCACGGCTCCGTGTTCGCCAACTGGACGCCTGGCACGTTCGAGGGTACCCGCAAGACGATCCGGTCGGAAGGC
Source organism: Myxococcus sp. MISCRS1 (assembly GCF_026626605.1). NCBI lineage: Bacteria > Pseudomonadati > Myxococcota > Myxococcia > Myxococcales > Myxococcaceae > Myxococcus > Myxococcus sp. MISCRS1. Next base: position 3,304,969 of record NZ_JAPNKB010000001.1, on the reverse strand, counting down.
TCGGTCATCAGCGGCCTCAACGAGCTGAAGAACATGGGCGACTTCGGCGCCACCCTCGGTGGTCCGATCCTCAAGGACAAGCTGTGGTTCTTCGCCGGTTTCGCGCCGTCCTTCACGCGCTACCAGCACACCCGTACGCTCAACGCCATCCGCCTGGATGCGCAGGGCAACACGGTCACGGACGACACGGGCTTCACGGTCGTCGACCCCATCGCGGGCTCGGATCGTCAGTACTACGCTGACTCCCGGACCGTGCAGTACATGGGTAAGTTGACCTACCTCATCAACCAGGACCACACGGTCTCGCTCGCCCTCAACGGCACGCCGACGACCACGGGTGGCATGGGCAAGCTGTCCATCAACCCGCAGTCCGGTGGTCTGCCGGGCGCGATCTTCTCCCGTCCGGGCGACTTCGCCTTCACGGAGACGAACGCGAACGCCACGTCCGTCGCCCTGAAGTACGGCGGCGCGTTCATGGACAAGAAGGTCCTCGTCGACGCGACGGCTGGCTGGTTCCACCAGACGGCGTCCACCCTGCCGGCGGACGGCAGCAAGCTGGGCTCCTCCGAGGGCCTCGCGGGCTACTCCCGCTTCCAGTACACCAGCGAGCGCTCCCTGGCGGACCTCGAGGCCCTGCCCGCCGGGCAGGAGGGCGCCTGCGCCCCGTTCGAGACGGTCGATGAGGACGGCAATCCCGTCGTTGTCGAGCGCTGCCCCGTCATCGGCTACACGGTCGGTGGCCCGGGCTACATGAACGACTCGAAGCTGGATCGCTACCAGTTCAACGCGAAGGCCACCTACCTGCTCAACGCGCTCGGCACCCACGTGCTGAAGGCCGGTGCGGACGCGGAGTTCCTGTCCTACGACCAGCTCAAGGCGTACGGCGGTGGCGTGTACTTCCGTGAGTCCGCTCCGTATGCGGGCGCGACGCTCAACGGCCAGCCCTACTCCGGCGGCGCGGTGCAGGACTACCGTCGCTACGGCTACCAGGCCTCGCCCGACAGCCCCATCACCCAGCTGACCCAGCAGTCGAAGACCACCAGCACCACGGTCGGTGGCTTCCTGCAGGACTCCTGGTCCATCGCCAACCGCGTCACGCTCAACCTCGGCGTGCGCTACGACGTGCAGGCGATGTACGGCGGCGACGGCGAGCTGGCGCTCATCATGGGCAACCAGTGGTCGCCCCGCCTCGGCGCCATCGTCGACCCGTTCGCCAACGGCCGCACCAAGTTCTTCGTGAACTTCGCTCGCTACTACGAGCAGGTTCCCCTGAACATGCTCGACCGCGCGTTCCCGGGTGAGCGTCGCTACGAGGCCCGCCGCGCGCTCGCGTCGGACACGCAGGCGGGCTGCAACCCCACGGACCGCCAGAGCCAGCAGACGGAGTGCCGTGACCCGGCCTACGTGCTCGCGCAGCCCGAGAGCAACCGCAACCCGAACCGCCTCTACACGGGTGGCAAGGTCGAGAACGAGCCGATCGACCCGGACATCAAGCCGCAGTCGTCCAACGAGCTGGTGGTCGGCGCTGAGTACGAGCTCATCGCCAACACCCGCGTGGGCGCCAGCTACACGCACCGCAACATGAACATGGTCATCGAGGACATGAGCCGCGATGACGGTGCGTCGTACTTCCTCGGCAACCCGGGCAGCGGCTTCGCCAAGGAGTTCCCGAAGCCGGAGCGTAACTACGACAACGTCACGGTCTACCTGAACCGTACGTTCTCGGATGGCTGGCTCGCCGCGGCGAACTACACCTGGTCCCGCCTGAACGGTAACTACCCCGGTCTGTTCCGCCCGGAGACCGCGCAGCTCGACCCGAACATCCTGTCGGACTTCGACCTCGTCAGCCTCCTGGCCAACCGCACGGGTCCGCTGCCGTTCGACCGTACGCACCAGATCAAGGTGTTCGGCGCGAAGGAGTTCAACTTCACGAACGAGCTGTCCGCCAGCCTGGGTCTGTCCTACCGCGGCAACTCCGGCTCGCCGATCAACTACTTCGGCGCGCACTCGCTCTACGGTCCGGACGAGTCCTTCGTCCTCCCCCGTGGCGCGGGTGGTCGTACGCCCTGGCTGAACGTCATTGACTCCAACATCGGCGTCAACTACCGCGTCAGCAAGGACAGCGTCATCTCCGTCACCCTGGACGTGTTCAACCTGTTCAACTTCCAGGGCGTGAGCACGGTCGACCAGACGTACACCCTGCTCTCCGTGCAGCCCATCGCGGGCGGCAAGCCGTCCGACCTCCCTGGCAACGTCCAGTGGCAGGCCGGCGAGGAGCGCGACGAGCCGTTCGGCACGGTCGAGAACGACGTCAACCCCAACTTCAAGAACCCGACCAGCTACCAGCCGCCGCGCCAGATGCGCCTTGGTGTCCGGTACACGTTCTAGTCACTGGCCATTCACGGAACCAGGATTTCAAGTCACATGACCAAGAACATCTTCAATGCGGCAATGGTCCTTGTTGGCACGGCGGGTCTGCTGACGGGTTGCAACTTCGACCAGCCCGAGGCTCCCTGCTTCGTGCAGGACAGCGCGAGCTGGGCGACCCGGTATGACCCCATCGACGACCCTGTCGATGCCAATGGCGTGGGTTGTGAACTGCGGGCTCCCGTCGGTGAGCTGGTGGGCGTCTACAAGTTCAGCGATCCGGATGACCTGAGCAACTCGCTGCTCACCCTGCGTCCGCAGGGCGTGGCGTCCATCGCGAACCGCGACCCGGGCCCCACGACGGATCAGACGGCGCTGGGCCGGTTCGACACCGAGCCGGACGCGGATGAGTTCTGCACGGCGGAGACGCTCTCGGTTGCCTCGGTCAACGCCGCGGCCACGCAGACGCTTCCGGCGACGACCATCAGCTACGAGTTCAGCAACATCCAGGTGTACGCGGCGCCGTCGACGCCGGGTACGCAGCTGCGTGGCCAGGTGAAGTACACGCGCAATGGGTGCACCTCGAACTACGCCATCCGTTCGATGTGGCCGGCGGTCGCCTGCGACCCGTCCGATGCCACCTCGTGCGCGACCAACGCGAACCTGAACCCGGACTTCGCCACGGAGTGCCTCCAGGTGAGCGCGACGACGGCGATCTGCGTGCCGTCGAAGCCGGTCCCGTCGTTCAAGTAGTCGTCCATCGCTGAACAGCGCCACCCGCCTGGGTGGCGCCTCGCGGCCCCGGCAGCCCTCCTCAGGGAGTGGATTGTCGGGGCCGCGGTGTTTGGAGGCAGTACCCACTGGAGGCACATGGAGGGCCGTTACTCACTCATCCACCACGTCCGCTCGCTGCTGGACGACGAAGAGGGCACCCTCTACAAGGACGCGCCCTTCCGCGTGGCGCTCTGCTACCCGAGCCCCTACCACGTGGGCATGAGCTCGCTGGGCTTCCAGGCCATCTACCGGGAAATCCACCAGCACCCCGGTGCCACCGCCGAGCGTGTGTTCCTCCCGGATGACGTGGAGGCCTTCAAGAAGACGCGCACGCCGCTGTTCACCTGGGAGTCCCAGGCCCCGGTCTCCAGCTTCCAGATGCTGGCGTTCTCGGTGGCGTACGAGCTGGAGCTGACGGGGTTCTTCTCGCTGCTGGAGCTCGCCGGGCTGCCCGTGCTGGCGGAGGAGCGCCGGGATGGTCGCCATCCGCTGGTGGTCGCCGGTGGGCCCCTGACGTTCTCCAACCCGGATCCGCTGGAGCCCTTTGTCGACGTGCTCGTCCAGGGCGAGTCCGAGGAGCTGATCCACGTCCTGGTGGAGGCCGCGGCCTCCATGGAGCGCGAGGCGCTGTTGGATCATCTGGCCCGCATCCCCGGCTTTCGGGTGCCGGGCAGGGGAGGGGCGCGCTACCACGTGGCCCGGGCGACGGACTCGCGGTTGCCCGCCCGCTCGCAGATCATCACGCCGCACACGGAGCTGCGCTCGATGTTCCTCATCGAGCCGGAGCGCGGCTGCTCTCGCGGGTGCCATTACTGCGTCATGCGGCGCACCACCAACGGGGGCATGCGGACGGTGCCGCCGGAGCGGGTGCTGTCGCTCATCCCGGACAACGCCAAGAGGGTGGGCCTGGTGGGCGCGGCGGTGACGGACCACCCGCGCATCGTCGAGCTGCTGCGCACCCTCGTGGACTCGGGGCGCGAGGTGGGCGTGTCGTCGCTCCGGGCGGATCGGCTGACGCAGGAGCTGGTGGATCAACTCCGCCGGGGCGGGGCGACGAACCTGACGGTGGCGGCGGACGGGGCCTCGCAGCGGATGCGGGACATGGTGGACCGCAAGCACTCCGAGGAACAGATTGTGCGCGCGGCCGGGTATGCCCGGACCGCCGGCATGAAGCAGCTCAAGGTGTACAACGTCGTGGGCCTTCCGTTCGAGGACGGGACGGACATCGACGAGTTGATCCGCTTCACGGCGGAGCTGTCGCGCATCCTCCCCGTGGCGCTGGGCGTGGCCCCCTTCGTGGCCAAGCGGAACACGCCGCTGGACGGCGCGCCCTTCGCGGGCATCCGCGAGGTGGAGAACCGGCTGGAGCGGCTGCGCAAGGGCCTGCGGGGACGCGCGGAGGTGCGTCCCACGTCCGCACGCTGGGCCTGGGTGGAGTACATGCTGGCCCAGTGTGGTCCCGAGGGTGGGCTGGCGGCGATGGATGCCTGGCGGGCGGGGGGCGGCTTCTCCGCGTGGAAGAAGGCCTTCGAGGCGAGGGGCTGTGAGCCCTATCTCGCGCGTCGGGTGGAGGATGGGCGGCGCAATCCCACCCTCTGGCCCACTGTTCCGAAGGTGGCGCCCGCGCCGTCGGCCGCGTGACGGCGGGCGTACGAGGGCCATGCATTGTGGGCCCGGGTTCCGCTAGAAGACCGCATGCGCCGATGGCCGGCGCCCAGGGGCAGCGGAGAACCAGGTGAGCACGCAGCGCGTGGACAAGGCTTGGCAGCAGAAGGGTCTCAAGGAGTTCTCGACGGAGGCCCTGCTCGGGACGCTCGGCCACTACGGCATCCCGGTGACGGAGGAGGACTTCCGGAAGCTGTCGGAGTCGACCTTCCCGTTGGGCATCGCCCAGCAGTGGAAGTCGAAGTGGAAGGGCACCGGGCCCTTCAAGGATTTCGTCGTCGCCGCTCCCGTGGAGCTGTGGCGCCGCTGGCTGCCGGACCGCGTGGCGCCGCATGAGATGACGGACACGCTGGCGTCGCTCATGAAGTCGCTGCTGGAGCTGCTCAACGGCAAGACGGATGCGCCGGTGAGCGCGGCCTTCGAGAGGATGACCAGCCTGCGCGCGCGGCTGCCCGTGGATGACAAGGGCCTGCCCCAGGAGCGCTTCATGCAGGAGGCGCTCGCGCCGTTCTCCGAGAAGGACGCGGAGCTGTTCGACCGCCTCGCGGAGCTGCTCGCGCGCTCGGGCCACGTGAATCACGCGGAGTCCTTCGCGGAGATGGAGGAGTTCTTCCTGCCGGACCGCAAGGGCATCTCGCGCGCGATGGTGCGCGCGGCGAAGGGCGAGAAGGACGAGGCGGCGACGGACCTGGTCAAGCTGTCCGAGGACACGAGCCGCTCTCCGATTGCTCGCATCCTGGCCGTCGACGGCCTCATCCACCTCCAGACGCACGGCGTGGCCGCCACGGCCGCCCGGACGCTGCTGGCGTGGGCGGAGGAGAACAAGGACCTGCACCTCGCGTTGGACCTCATGCCGCGCCTGGAGCACATCTACAAGGCGCAGAACGACCGCGTGGCCCTGCTGGACCTGATGCGCATCGCCGAGCGGCTCGAGTCCGAGCACGACCGCATCCACCCCGGTCACAACCGTCACCGTCACAGGTAGTGAGCAGGACCTCCGGCACGGCGCGCGGACCTCGGGTCCACGACGCCGTGCCCGAGTGGATGTCTTGAGGCAGAGCATGACCGCGGTCATCGCGAAGCCCTCGTCGCCTCGCCATGTCGTGAGTCTTCATCCGGCCTGTCGCAGGGGCTTGATGGGCCGTGACGAAGAGCCCGAGTCACGGGCTCAGGGCCGCGTACGACCGCGGTCATCCTGAAACCCTTGTCGCCTCGCCATGTCGTGAGTCTTCATCCGGCCTGGCGCAGGGGCTTGATGGGCCGTGACGAAGAGCCCGAGTCACGGGCTCAAGGCCGCGTACGACCGCGGTCATCCTGAAACCCTCGTCGCCACCAGGGTGTGAGGCCTCTATCTGCCTGGCGCGTGGGCTTGAGGGCCAGGTCCCTGTCTCGAGGCTGCATACGAGCAGCGTTACCCCGCGACGCTCGTTGCCGTCACTGGCCGTGAGTTCGCTGACACCACGGCGCGAGGGCTCGAAGAAGGACGCGCTGACAGGTCAGCGATGGGCTCGTGAGCGCCCCGTCACTCCGACGTGCCCGGGCCGCTGCTCTCGGAAGCGTCCGTGCACTTGCGGCGCCGCGCCCGCTTCTTCGGCGCGGGCTTCGCGTCCTCCTGGGCGGTCTTCACCGGGGCCATGTCCTCGAGCTCGCCCTGCTTCGTGGGCATGGCCGCCGCGCCCGGAGCCTCGGGCGTCGTGGACTCCTCCTGGGCTCTCAGCGGCGTCGAGCGCCTCAGGGGAATCTTGAGCACGTTGGGCACGCCCTCGACGACGTCTCGCGTGGAGACCACCGCGCCCACCGTCGTGTAGCGGATGGCGCCCGTCTGGGTGAAGGCGTGCTTGAGCGGGTACTCCTTCGCTCGCGGGAGGAACCAGTCGCGCGCCGCGCGCAGCGGCAACACGTGCATCTCCCCCTGCGAGAGGAACACGTACACGAGCAGGTCCGCGCCGCTGTAGAGGAAGCAGCCCGGGGTGTCCTTCTCCAGGTTGGACACCAGCTCGAAGAAGTACCGCTTCCGGGTGGCGTTGCGGTCCCCCTTCACCTCGATGCCGCGCACCTCTCCCGAGGGCAGCTCCCACAGCAGGTCCACGCCCCGATGCTGGAAGCGCGGGTCCGACTGCACGTCGTGCACGCGCGAACCCGGCTCCGTCTCCAGCAACCACGCCCTCGCGTGCTGGACGGCGCGGTCCGCGGCGCCCTGCACGCCCTTCATGCTGAAGCTGCGCGCCATGTGTTACCGGCGCAGCTCGACGCCCGTCGCCACCAACTGCACCTCGCGCGGCTTGCCGTCCGCGCCGCGCGGGACAATGGCGCCCTCGGCCTCGTAGTGCGCCGCGTGGCCTTCGCTCAGCTCGGCCACCTTCACCACGCCCTCCACGCGCGCCTGCGAGCCCGCCGAGTCCAGCGGCACGAAGAATCCGTAGTCCTTGAACGTCACGCGCACGCCCGGGCCCTTGGCCTGGCCCTCGGGGGCGAGCTCCATCCAGCAGCCCTTCTTCTCACACGCCTTGCGCACCGTGCCCTCGAGCCGCACCGTCTTGCCGTCGTGGGCCTGGGGCTTGGAGAGCAGGTCCGCGAGCTTCACCTCGGAGGCGCCCTTGAGGGCCTCGCCGCGGGTGAGCTTCCAGCTGTCGTCCTTCGCGGCCTCGGGCTTGGGCGCGGCCGCGGCCTTGTCGGCCGGGTGGTGACAGTCGGCGGCGGCCGCGGCCTTGTCAGCCGTCTTTCCCTTGGCGGGCGTCTTGTCGCCAGCGAGGGCCACCAGGGGAACAGCGACCAGCAGCATCAGGGACGTGCGGAGCGAGTTCATGACCTGCCCGCTTAGTCAAAACTCGTTGCCCCGGCAAGGCGGCGCCCGTACTAGAGTGTGACTCCCGCACACCCCGGGGCGCGCAGCCCATGAAGGTCTTCCTCCCTCCTCGCAACCGCCGGCTTGGCACGGTGGACTACCTGGGCCTCATCGGCCTCGTGGGGCTGCTCGTCGCCCGCTTCATCCCGGTGGCGAAGCTCATCCCGTTCTGGGGCTGCGTGCTGCGCGAGCGGACAGGCTGGCCCTGCCTCGGCTGTGGCCTCACCCGCGTGGCGGACCGCGTGGCCCACTTCAACTTCGTGGGCGCGTGGGAGGCCAACCCCCTGGGCACCGTGGCCGCCGTGCTGTTCGCGCTCGCGGCCGTGGCCATGGTGGTGCACCTGGTGTTCGCCGTCCCCATCCCCGAAATCCAGCTCTCGCTTCGGGAGTGGAAGGCGTTCCAGGTGGTGATGCCCGTCATCGTCCTGGTGAATTACGCCTACGTGGTGGTGAAGACGCGCTTCCCCCACCTGCTGCTATAGCGTGGGGTCGTGACTCTCGCGCTCGTCCTGCTGGGCTACCTCGCCGGCTCCATCCCCTTCGGTGTCCTGCTGACGCGGTGGCTTCGCGGCGTGGACGTGCGCCAGAGCGGCAGCGGCAACATCGGCGCCACCAACGTCACCCGCGTCGCGGGCAAGAAGCTGGGGGCGGTGGTGCTGGTGCTCGACGCGGTGAAGGGCGCGCTGCCGGTGGCGCTCGCGATGCGGCTGGTGCCGGAGCTGCCCGGGGTGCACGTGCTGGTGGCGCTCGCCGCCGTGCTGGGCCATGTCTTCCCGGTGTGGCTGAGGCTGCACGGTGGCAAGGGCGTGGCCACCGCGCTGGGTGTGTTGCTGGTGCTCGTGCCCCAGGCGGCCCTGGCCGCCGGGCTCGTCTTCATCGCCATCTTCGCGGTGTGGCGCGTCAGCTCGCTGGGCTCGCTCGCGGCGGGGGCGACGGCGGTGGGCACGTCCGCGCTCACCGCCCGCGCGCCCGAGTACGCGGGCCTCTCAGCGGTCCTCTTCGCCCTCATGCTGTGGACGCACCGGAGCAACATCCACCGGCTCATGCGACGCACCGAGCGGCGCTTCTGAGTCCTCGCCGCCGCCGCCCGAGGGCCGGTAGCCGAGCAGCGTGCAGTCGATGGGGCCGTTCATCAGGTCGCGCCGCGCGGAGGGGCGCGCGTGGAAGGCGCTCTCGAAGGCGGGGTTGCCGCTGAGGACCCAGACGCGCCAGCCGGGCACGCGCAAGGACTCGCCCAGCTTGTAATAGAAGCTCTTCATGCCCTTCTGTCCGCCCGTGCCGATGCGGTCTCCATAGGGCGGGTTGGTGAGGATGAGGCCACTGGAGGCCGGCAGCGGCGGCAGCTTCGTCGCGTCGCCCTCGGCCAGGGTGATCTCCTCGGACAGCCGGGCCGCGCGCACGTTGCGCTGGGCGGCGTCGAGGGCCTCCGGGTCCTTGTCGAAGCCCCAGAGGGGGACCTCCACCTTGCGCTCGTCGCGCCGCGCATCCGCGCGCATGTCCGCGAGCAGCTCCTTTGCTCGAGCCCCCAGCTCCGGCCAGCGCTCCACGGCGAAGTCGCGGTTGAGGCCGGGCGCGCGCCGACGGGCCATCATGCCCGCCTCAATCAGCAGCGTGCCCGAGCCGCACATCGGGTCCACCAGCGCCTCGTCGCCCGTGTAGCGCGCGGCGCGCAGGATGGCGGCGGCCAGCGTCTCCTTGAGGGGCGCCACGGTGGGCCGCACGCGGTAGCCCCGGCGGTGCAGCGGCTCGCCGCACAAATCCAACGAGAGCGACAGCGTGTCGCGCGACAGGTGCGCCACCACGCTCACGTCCGGGTTCTTCGTGTCCACGTCCGGCCGCGTGCCCACCACGTCGCGCATGCGGTCGACGATGGCGTCCTTCACCTTCAGCGCGACGAAGCCCGAGTGGCTGTGCTCGCTGTCCTTCAGCGTCGCGTCCACGGCGAACGTCGTGGTGGGCGTCAGGTGCTCCTCCCACGGGACGCCGCGGGCTGCGTCGTACAGGCCCTGCGCGCCGCGGGCCTCGAAGGCGCCCAGCGGGTAGAGCACGCGCATGGCGATGCGGGACCAGAGACAGACCTTCAGCGCCTCGTCGAGCGAGGCCATGAAGCGCACACCGCCACGGTCCTGGCGGATGCGGCGCGCGCCGAGCTCCTTGAGCTCGTCGGCGAGCAGGTCCTCGGTGCCTCGGGTCGTGGTGGCGAATAGGGCGATGCGTTCAGCCATGGGACACCGCCCATAGACGACCTGCGCCTGCTTGGGAATCCAATACGCGCCTCACGTGCCCACCACCTCGTAGATGGCGAAGGTGGCCCCCTCCTGCTCGGCGCTGGCCTCCTTCGCCTTCCGGAAGTCCTCCGACTGGAAATAGCGCCGCATCGCCTCCTTGTCCCGCCAGCGCGTCACCAGCAGCAGCTCCGGCGAGCGCTCGAACGAGCGCAGCACCTCCAGCCCCAGGAACCCCTCGTGCGCGTCCACCCTGCGCGCGCGCTCCTGGAAGCGGGCGACCAGGCGCTCGGCGTCCTCGGGCGCGGCGCGGAAGCGGGAGATGGCGACAATCATGGGCACTCACCTGGAACACGTCGGGGCGGGCTGGGGATGCCCGCGCGGGGAGGAGAAACGGACAGGGGGCGCCCGGACCGAAGCCGGACACCCCCTGGGAGAACAACGGTGCGCCGCGGGTGGACTACATCGCGCCCGCGCCCGGCATGTCGCCCACCCCTCGGATGAGCACCTCGCGGGGTTTGGCGCCATCGGCGGCGCCGACGACTCCGTCACGCTCCATGCGCTCAATCATGCGCGCGGCGCGGTTGTAGCCGATGCGCATCTTGCGCTGGAGCATGGAGATGGAGACGGCGCGCATCTCGCTGACCGTGGCGAGGGCCTGGTCGTACAGCTCGTCGGACAGCTCGTCCTCCTCACCGCCGGACTCCACGTCCTCGTCGCGCGGCTTGAGGATGGACTCGTCGAAGACGGGCTTGCCCTGGGCCTTGAGGTGGTCCACCGCCTTCTTGATTTCGTTCTCCGACACGAAGGCGCCGTGCACACGCTGCAGGTGCGCGCTCGTGGGCGGCATGATGAGCATGTCGCCCATGCCCAGCAGGGCCTCGGCGCCCACCGTGCCCAGAATCGTCATGGAGTCCGGCTTGGAGCGGAGCATGAAGCTGATGCGCGTGGGGAAGTTCGCCTTGATGATGCCGGTGACGACGTCCGTGGAGGGACGCTGCGTCGCGACCATCAGGTGGATGCCGGCCGCGCGAGCCATCTGCGCCAGGCGCGCCACGTACGTCTCCACCTCGCGGCTGGCGACCATCATGAGGTCCGCCAGCTCGTCGATGATGACCACGATGTAGGGCAGCTTCTTGAGCTCCTTCTTCTCCGGCTTGGCCTCCGCGGCGTCCAGCGGCGCGCCCGCGTCGTCGTCCTCGGGCTCGGCCTCCACCTCGGGCACTTCCGGGGCGGCCTCGTCCTCGGAGGACACCAGCGCCTCGCGCAGGTCCTCCATGTCCTCGCGCGGCGCGGCCACGCCCAGCCCGTCCGACGCCTGGGCCGCGGGCTTGGGCTCGCCACCCTCCAGGTCCACCACCAGGACCTTCTTGGGCTTGGACTTCTTGGGCGAAGGCTCCGCGGCGGCGAGCACCTCCTTCACCTCGGAGGCGGAGCTCTCCACCAGCTTGTTGTAGCCGGCGATGTTGCGCACGCCCGCCTCGGACAGCATCTGGTAGCGGCGCTCCATCTCCTCCACGGCCCAGCGCAGCGCGAGCGCCGCCTTCTTCGGGTCCGTCACCACGGGCAGCAGCAGGTGCGGGATGCCCTCGTACACGGAGAGCTCCAGCATCTTCGGGTCCACCATGATGAAGCGGACCTCCTCCGGCGTGGACTTCAGGAGGATGCTCATGATCATCGAGTTGACGGCCACCGACTTGCCGGAGCCGGTGGTGCCGGCGATGAGCAGGTGCGGCGCCTTGGCCAGGTCGAAGACGTACGGCATGCCCTCGATGTCCTTGCCCACGCACATGGTCAGCTTGCTGGGGCCCTTGAGGAACGCGTCCTGCTCGGCGATCTCCTTGAGATAGACGGTCTCACGGTCCTTGTTCGGCACCTCGATGCCCACCACGCCCTTGCCGGGGATGGGGGCGACGATGCGAACGCGCATCGCCTCCATCGCCATGGCCAGGTCGTCGGCGAGCGCGGCGATCTTGCTCACCTTGATGCCGGGGCCCGGCAGGAACTCGTACATGGTGACGACGGGGCCGGGGCGGATCTCCACGACCTCGCCGACGATGCCGAAGTCGGCCAGCTTGGCGCGCAGCTTCTCCGCCGTGGACAGGAACGCGTCCTTGTCCAGCTCCGAGCGCTCCTTCTTGTCGTACTCGAGCACGTCGAGCGGCGGCAGCGAGAAGCTCTTGCGGTCACCCACGAACTCGAACTGGTCCTGGGTCTTCTTGACGGTGGGCTTGGGCGGCGCCTTGGGCTCCACGATGAGCGGCATGCGCGCCAGCGCGGACGCGGCAGGCGCGGGCTGGGGCGCCGCGGCCTGCGGAGGCTGGGGCAGGGAGATGACGGGCGCGGGCGCCGGGGCCACGGGCTCGGTGGACTCGGGCAGCGCGGCGACGGGCGCGGAGGGGCCGGTGACGATGTTCGGCGTCTTGCGGCGGCCGCGCGGGGGCTCGACGCCCTCGGGGACGATGGGGGGCGCGGAGTGGGGCTGGGGCGCCAGGAACGACGCGGCCCAGGCCGGGTCCGCGCCGGGGGCGGGGCGCTTCTCCGCGATGCGCGGCAGCAGCTTCTCGGCGGCCACCGGCGGGGAGGACGTGGGCGGCAGCGAGTCCGTGTCCTCGGGCAGGGGCAGGGCCTTGCGCGTCTGCTTCTCCAGCTTCTCCTTCTCGCGAGCCTCCTTGAGGGCCAGCTTCGCGGCGGCGGCCTGCTCCTTCTCGTTCTGACGGGCCAGGCGCACGGCCTCCTCGGCCATGGCCTCCGCCTCGGCGGCCTCGGCCTCCTCGGCGGCGCGCTCGGCCTCGGCGAGCTCCTCCTCGTCGGCCTCAATCTGCGCGAGGAAGGCGGCCTCCTCGAGCTTCTCCTCGGCGGCGCGCTCCTGGCGGGCCTTGTAGGCGACCTTCTGCTGCTCCCAGAAGGCCTCGGCGGACTCGGAGACTCGGCGGCCCAGCACGCACAGTCCGGCCCACACCAGCGAGCACAGCTTGAAGAACGTGTACTGGGTGCCGACGATGAGCGCCGCGGCGCTGATGGCGGTGACGAGGATGACGGTGCCGACGGTGGAGAACAGCCCCTCCATGACGCCGCCCAGGCTCGCGCCCAGCGCGCCGCCGGGCGGGTGTGCCCAGCCCTTGTCGCCGGCGAAGATGAGCTGCGCCAGCACGGCCACGCTCGCCGTCAGCAGCACGAGGCTGACGATCTGCGGCCCGCGCTTGCGCTCGCGGCTGCCCACGAAGAGCACCATCGCGGCGTAGACGCCTCCGACGGGTGCCAGGTAGGCGCACACGCCGAGCATCCCCCGCAGGGTCTCCGCGATGAGGTGGCCCATGGGGCCCACCGCGTTGCGGAAGCCCGGTCCGACCCGGTCATGGGCGTCGAACGTGGCCACCGACAACAATGACAGCAGGGACGCCGCCAGCAGGAAGACACCGGTGATGGCTCGGGCCGTCGTGCCGTCGCCGCCGTCGACCCCCGCCTTGCGCCGTTTGTCCGCGAGCGCCTTGCGACGCGTCGCGATCTCCTGCCGGGACAGCACTGCCTTCTCCGCCCGACCCTTCTTCGCCGTCATGACCTTCTTCCCTCTGCGCGTCTCAGCCGCGTAGCGGGCTGTAGCAATGCCCGCGACGAGTGTAGGGAGGGAGGGGGTCCGGTCAATTTTCCGGCTGCCGGACAGGGGGCCTACATTTCGGCTGCGCGTTGCACCAGAGGGGGTATGGTGCCGCCACGATTTCCTGGAGGTACATCGCCATGGCAGACAACGACAAGCCGTCCTCGAGCGAGGAGGAGTACTTCGCCCGCGAGGAGATTGAGAAGAAGCGGAAGCTTGCGCTCCAGCAGGCCGCCGACACGGCCCAGGCCCAGCGCGACGAGCTCAAGAAGCTCCACTGGATGAAGTGCCCCAAGTGCGGCATGGACCTGCAGACGCTCAAGCAGGGCAAGGTCGAGCTGGAGACGTGCTTCAACTGCGGCGGAGTCTTCCTGGACGCCGGCGAGCTGGACCAGATGGTGGCGCAGCACGGGCACGAGGGTGGCGGCAAGGTGATGGGCGCCATCCTGAACCTCTTCAAGAAGAAGTAGACCCGAGGTCCCGGGGAGGTCTGCGGGCATGGCCCTCACGCTCGAGCAGGTGCGACACGTGGCCACGCTGGCGCGGCTGGCGCTGACTCCTGAAGAGGAGCAGCGCATGGCCACGCAGCTGTCGGCGGTGTTGGATGCGGTGGCGCAGTTGCAGACCCTGGACGTGGGGGACGTGGAGCCCACCTCGCATGCCACGCTCACGGCCTCGCTGCTCCGCGAGGACGTGACGCGGCCCTCCCTGCCGCCGGAGAAGGTGCTGGCCAACGCCCCGGCGAAGTCGGGGACCTCCTTCGCGGTGCCGAAGATCATCGACTAGCCGGAGGGGTTCCACGTCATGCAGCTGACGGACCTGACGATGCTGGAGCTCGCGCGGAAGCTGGACGCGGGCGAGGTGTCCTCCGTGGAGGCCACCCGCGCGTGCCTGGCGCGCATCCAACAGGTGGACCCGAGGATTCGCGCCTTCCTGCGCGTGGACGAGCAGGGCGCGCTGGCGGCCGCGGAGGCGAGTGACGCCCGCAGGCGCGCGGGGACCCCGGCGAGCCCGCTGGACGGCGTGCCGGTGGGGCTCAAGGACCTGTTCCTCACCGAGGGCGTGGAGACGACCGCCGGCTCGCGCGTGCTGGAGGGCTTCGTGCCGCCGCTGGACGCGACGGTGGTGCGGCTCCTGAAGGAGGCGGGGCTGCCGCTGGTCGGCAAGCTGAACCTGGACGAGTTCGCGATGGGCTCCTCGAACGAGTCCAGCGCGTACCACCCCACGCACAACCCCTGGGACGTGACGCGTACGCCGGGCGGCTCCTCGGGAGGCTCGGCGGCGGCGGTGGCCGCGCGCGAGGTGTTCGGCGCGCTGGGCACGGACACGGGCGGCTCCATCCGTCAGCCCGCGGCCTTCACCAACACGGTGGGGCTCAAGCCCACGTACGGGCGGGTGTCCCGCTACGGCGTCATCGCGTATGCGTCGTCGCTGGACCAGCCGGGGCCCATGACGCGCACGGTGTCGGACGCGGCGGCGCTGCTGCAGGTCATCGCGCGGCACGACCCGCTGGACGCGACGAGCGCGCCGGCGAAGACGCCAGACTACTCGGCGGAGCTGGAGAGCGGGGTGCGCGGGCTGAAGCTGGGCGTGCCGCGCGAGTACTTCGCCGAAGGCATGGACCCGGAGGTGGAGGCTTCCGTCCGCGCCGCGCTGGCCGAGTACGAGCGGCTGGGTGCGACGCTGGTGGACGTGTCGCTGCCGCATACGCAGTACGCGCTGGCGACGTACTACCTCATCGCGCCCGCCGAGGCGTCCAGCAACCTGGCGCGCTACGACGGCATCCGCTACGGGCTGCGCGCGAAAGACGCGCGGGGGCTCAAGGAGCTGTACGCGCAGACGCGCGAGCGGGGCTTCGGACCGGAGGTGAAGCGCCGCATCATGCTGGGCACGTACGCGCTGTCCGCCGGCTACTACGACGCCTACTACCTGCGCGCGCAGAAGGTCCGCACGCTCATCCGCGAGGACTTCACGCGCGCCTTCAAGGACGTGGACGCGCTGGTGGCCCCCATCTCCCCCGTGGCGCCGTTCAAGCTGGGGGAGAAGGTGGATGACCCGCTGTCCATGTACCTGATGGACGTCTACACGCTGCCCTGCAACCTTGCGGGCATCCCTGGCCTGTCGGTGCCCTGTGGCTTCACGAAGGCGGGGCTGCCGGTGGGCTTGCAGGTGCTGGGGAGGGCCTTCGACGAGGCCCTGCTGCTGCGCATCGCTCGGGCCTTCGAGCGTGAGCACGACTTCTTCCGCCGCCTCGCGCCTGTCGAGGCGTAGGGCCGCTTGGTGACACCGCCATGCCCGTGAGCGATTTCCAGCCCGTCATCGGCCTCGAGGTCCACGCGCAGCTCCTCACGCAGTCCAAGATTTTCTGTGGCTGCTCCACCGCGTTCGGCGCCGAGCCCAACCGCAACACCTGTCCGGTGTGCCTGGGCATGCCCGGCGTGCTGCCCGTGCTCAACGAGCGCGTGGTGGACTTCGCCATCCGCGCGGGGCTCGCGCTGGAGTGCCGCATCAACGCCAGGAGCGTGTGGAGCCGGAAGAACTACTTCTATCCGGACCTGCCCAAGGGCTACCAGATCACGCAGTACGACCTGCCCATCTGCGAGTTCGGGCGCCTGGCCATCGAGACGCCGCAAGGTGAGAAGGTCATCCGCGTCCGCCGCATCCACATGGAGGAGGACGCGGGCAAGAGCGTGCACGACGGGGGCGGTGGGCAGAGCCTGGTGGACTTGAACCGGGCAGGGGTGCCGCTGATCGAGATTGTCAGCGACCCGGACCTGCGCGACGCGGACGAGGCGGTGGAGTACCTCAAGGCGCTGCGCGACATCCTCGTGTACCTGGGCGTCAACGACGGCAACCTGGAGGAGGGCAGCTTCCGCTGCGACGCCAACGTGTCGGTGATGCGCAAGGGCTCCGACACGTTCGGCCAGCGCTGCGAGCTGAAGAACCTCAACTCGTTCCGCTTCGTGAAGCAGGCCATCGAGTACGAGATTGCCCGGCAGGTGGACGTCATCGAGTCCGGCGGGAAGGTGGACCAGGAGACGCGGCTGTGGGACCCGAACAAGGGCGTCTCGCGCTCGATGCGCAGCAAGGAGGACGCGCACGACTACCGGTACTTCCCGGAGCCGGACCTGCCGCCGCTGCACGTGACGACGGAGGTCGTCGAGGCGGTGGGCAGGTCGCTGCCCGAGCTGCCGCGCGCGAAGCTCCAGCGCTTCGTGAGCCAGTACGGGCTGCCCGCGTATGACGCGCGCCTGCTCACCACGGAGCGCCCGCTCGCGGACTTCTTCGAGGCGTGCGCCCAGCGCTACCCGGACGCGAAGAAGCTCTCCAACTGGTTCCAGGGGGAGCTGCTGCGGCTGCTCAAGGAGTCGGGCACCACCGTGGGCGAGGTGCGCTTCACGCCCGCACAGCTCGCGGAGCTGCTGACCCTGGTGGACCAGGGCACGGTGTCCGGCAACGCGGGCAAGGACGTGCTCGGGGAGATGTTCCGCACGGGCCGCGCGCCCGCGGACATCGTCGCGGAGAAGGGCCTGGCGCAGGTGAGCGACACGGGCGCCATCGAGGCGGTGGTGGACGACATCCTCGCGAAGAACCTGGGCGAGGTGGAGAAGTACCGCGCGGGCAAGAAGCAGGTGTTCGGCTTCTTCGTGGGGCAGGTGATGCGCGCCATGAAGGGCAAGGGCAACCCCACGCTCGTCAATGATTTGCTGAAGAAGAAGCTCGGCGACTGACGACGCGGGCCCTCTTCCGCAAAGGGGCTCCGCATGCGCGAGGGCCCGTCGTGGGTTGGCACTGGGGCAGAGCCGATGGGCGGGCGCGAGCGCAGGACGCCGTCCATCACCTCACGAGGACTGCCGCGCGTTGGAGGCGATGTTCAGGGCGCGAGCGCGTGAAGCGCTCATCACCTTTCGAGGACGTGCCTCGGGGTGGCGCGCGTCAGGCGGCGCAGACCGGTACGAGCGTGTGAAGCACTTCATCGGCTCGTGAAGGCTCCGCTCGTGCGAGGACTCGCGTCGTTCCCCCGCTCGTGCGCTCGACGATGAGCGAGGGCGCCTCGAAGCGCTGGTCGAACAGCTCACCCGCGAGCTGCGCCGTCACGGTGTAGCGGACGTGACGCAGGCCCGGGAGTTGCCCGAGGAGTCCTTCATCGAGTGCGCGTTCATCCCAGTCCCCGGGGTGTGCGGAGGGATGGGCGACGACCTGGGCCCTCCAGGCATCCAGGTACTGTGCGCAGGGGACGAACCAGGGCTCCTTCGACGTGCGAGGTCGCGCGGCACCGTCGTAGCCAAGCAGTGTCCCCAGTCTGCCGAACGGCGTGTCGATGAGCGTCAAGTCCTCGGGCCGGCCGGGGCTCAGGCGCAGGCGGTCCTCGCTCGCAGGCAGGAGGTTCACCTTGCGCGCCGTGGCCACGCGGACACCCTCGGGTGAGAAGGTGTGGCTGGTGTTGAAGATGCGCGCGCCCCGGGGCTCGAAGTCCGGGCCGTCCTTGGTCAGGCGGTTGTCGGGAAGGAACGCGCTGCCCGCGACGACCCACAGGCCGAAGTCCCGGGCGATGGCGGAGAAGGTCTCGTGCATCACCCGGTGCACGCGCGACGCGAGCGTGGCATGCAAGCACTCCACCATCGTCGGCGGGTGGAGCTCCTTCCACGTGCGCCACACGTCCCACCACTCGGCGCGCGCCACCCTCCGCAGCGCGCTCCTCACCGTCGTGTGGCGCTGCACGCGCTGCACGTGGCCCAGCAGCTCCAGCGGCGCGCCCACCCACTCGGGCCACACGGCGAGGGCGGGATGGCGCGGACGACCTGCCTCGTCGCGGGTCCGCAGGCGGTCCACCCGCTCGGCGAGCGCGCGGTGCCTCGCGGCGAAGGTGGAAGGGGAGGCGTAGTCCTCCAGCGCGACGCGCGGCTGGAGGGCGAACAGCTCCACATGCGTGGGCAGGCGTGCTTCGTCCACGAGTGCATCCAATGCCCGGTGGGACGCGCGCGTCGGACACCGGACGGTGAGGGACTACTTGATGAGCCCGTTCTCGCGCAGGCGCTGCTGCAGGAAGGCGCCGGCGGTGATGGGCCCGTGGCGGGCGGGGTTCTCCGGCGTCTGGGTGCAGGGCAGGGGCTCCAGCACGCAGTCGGAGTAGGGGTGCACGAAGAAGGGCAGCGAGTAGCGGACGGTGTCCTCGTCCGCGCTCTTCGGGTTCACCACCCGGTGCGTGGTGGCGGGGATGACCTCGTTCGTCACGCGGCTGAGCATATCGCCCGAGTCCACGACGATCTGCCCGCGCAGCGTGTCCACCGGCAGCCACTCGCCATCGCGCGTGAGCAACTCCAGGCCCGACGCGGTGCCCTCGCACAGCAGGGTGATGAGGTTGATGTCCTCGTGCTCGGCGGCGCGCACGCCTCCGGGGATGAAGCGCTCCTTCAGCGGCGGGTAGTGGATGAGGCGCAGCACGGAGTTGCCCTCCGTGGCCATGCCGCTGAAGGTGTCGCGCGCCACGCCGAAGAACTCGGCCAGCGCGTGGAGCATCACGCTCGCGGCGCCATCCAGCTCACGGAAGAGGGTGAGCGCGTGCTCGCGGAACGAGGGGACCTCGCCGGGCCACACGTTGGCGCCGTAGTGCTTCAGGTATGGGTGGCCTTCGGGCAGCTCGCGGCCCACGTGCCAGAACTCCTTCAGGTCCCCCACCTTGCGGTCCTTCGCGTGCTCCTTGCCGAAGCCCGTGTAGCCGCGCTGGCCGGCGAGCTCCGGCACCGCGTAGCGCGTCTTCACGTCCTCGGGGAGCTGGAAGAGCTTCTCGACGTCCGAGTAGGTGCGGCGGATGAGGCCATCGTCGATGCCATGTCCCACCACGGAGACGAAGCCGAACTCACGCAGACCCTCGCCGAAGACTTGGACGAAGCGGGCTCGCTCGGTGGGAGTGCCGGTGCGGTAGTGGGACAGGTCGATGAGGGGGATGCGGCGTGAGGTTCCGGACATGGGCGCCGCACTCTAATCGAGCGTGATGGATTGTCGGCACCTTCAGCGTCCTCCGGAGGACCGTCTCCTGGCACCGCGGCGCGAGAGCCCACTTCGCCAGCCGACATCACCGGAGGCCGGCAGTGGCCCCGCCTGGACGTGAATGTCCAGATTAGCTGGGCAGGCCCGGGGGAGTGGCATGGCCCAGGAGAGCAGCGCTGATGCGTGCGAGGCGTGCGGCCACCGACATGGGTCGGCGTCGTCATGCTCGACGCTGGTCCGAGCCGAGGGTGAGAGCGTGCCCGCGCGGCCCCGCTGTTCGTCCGTCTCCGTGGAGGTGGACCCGCTGGTGGGCACGAAGCTGGGGAGCTTCCGGCTGGTGCGTCGGCTGGGCCGCGGGGGGATGGGCGCGGTGTACCTGGGCGAGCACGTGTCCATTGGCAGCCGGGTGGCGGTGAAGGTGCTGCACGAGCACCTGGCGACGTACCCGGAGCTGGTGCAGCGCTTCCACGCGGAGGCGCGGGCCGTGAATGTCATCGGCCACGAGAACATCGTCAGCATCTTCGACCTGAACGCGGGGCCGCCCAGGCCGTACCTCATCATGGAGTATCTGGATGGGGCGCCCTTGTCCGCGTGGGTCGGCTCGCCGCTGCCGGCGCCGGCGGTGGTGTCGGTGCTCTCGCAGGTGTGCGACGCGCTGCAGGCGGCGCACCTGAGCGGCATCGTCCATCGCGACCTGAAGCCGGACAATGTCTTCCTGGTGCGGCGCGGGCGGGGCACGCCGTTCGTGAAGGTGCTCGACTTCGGTATCGCGAAGCTGGCGGACGCGAACATGCCGCAGACCCACGCCGGCATCATCGTGGGTACGCCCGAGTACATGGCGCCCGAGCAGTCCCTGAGTCGACGGGTGGATGGTCGCGCGGACCTGTATGCGCTGGGGGTGATTGCGTATCAGCTGGTGACAGGTCGGCTGCCGTT
Source organism: Myxococcus sp. MISCRS1 (assembly GCF_026626605.1). NCBI lineage: Bacteria > Pseudomonadati > Myxococcota > Myxococcia > Myxococcales > Myxococcaceae > Myxococcus > Myxococcus sp. MISCRS1. The sequence goes on along the minus strand of NZ_JAPNKB010000001.1, from coordinate 3,284,568 downwards.
CGAGGACGAGGGGCTGACGGCGCAGTTGGTGGCGCATCAGATGCGGGCGCCTCCGCCGCCCCGGTCCGTGCATGCGGCCGTGCCCGTGTCGTTGGAGCGGGTCATCCTGCGCGCGCTCGAGAAGGCGCCGGAGCAGCGGTACGCGACGGCGGCGCTCCTGCGCGCGGCGCTGGAGGGGGCACTGGCCGAGGAAATCCATGTCCGGTCTCGGCAGGCGCGGCCCGTGGAGCCCGCTGTTCGAGCCCGGAGTGTTCCCGCACCCGTGGCGGGTCCGGGGCCCGTGGCGGGCGAGGGGAGGAACGCGCTTCCCGTTCCGGTGATGCTCGAGACGGACCTGCCCGAGCCCGTGTCGAACGGGAGTGTGGCGCCGCGACAGGGCCGGCCCGTGGAGGGCGTGAAGTCGACTGGGGTCCGGCCCGTGGAGGGGGCGATGCCGCACGGGGCACGGTCCGAGGAGGCCCGTCTCTCGCCGCCGGGACTCGTGCACGCGGTGGGCGAGGTGTCGACGTCGGGAGGCCCGCGGCCGTCGCCGCGCGCCCAGGTGTCGCAGCCTGTGGATGCGAGGGGGGCGGGTGCGGGGGCGCGTCCGTCTCCGCCTGTGCCCGTGCAATCGCCGGTGGGAGCGATGCCAGCGGGGGCGCGTCCGTCGCCGTCCGTACCCGTGCAATCGCCGATGGGGGCGATGCCACCGGGGGGGCGTCCGTCGCCGTCCGTGCCCATGCAATCACCGATGGCAGTGGTGCCATCTGGGGCGCGCCCATCTCCGTCTGTGCCCGTTCACTCACCAGTGGGCGCGATGCCACCGGGGTCGCGTCCGTCGCCGCAGGTGCCGGTGCAATCGCCAGTAGGAGCGATGCCACCGGGGTCGCGTCCGTCGCCGCAGGTGCTGGTGCAATCGCCGATAGGGGTGATGCCACTGGGGGCGCGTCCGTCGCCGCCGGTGCCGGTTCAATCGCCGGTAGGCGCGATGTCGCCGGGGGCTGGGCCTGCCCCGATGCAGGCTCGGCCGTCCGTCGAGGCACGACCGGAGGCTGCTCGACGTCCTTCGCCATCGCCTCACGCACAGGCCCGACCGTCCGTCGGCGAGAAGTCAGCGGAGGCACGTCGTCCTTCGCCATCGCCTCACGCACAGGCCCGGCCGTCCATCGACGCGAAGCCAGCAGAGGAGGCTCGTCGTCCTTCCCCATCAGGGATGGCTCGTCCACGCACCGACGAGATGCCGACGGAGGCTCGTCGTCCGTCGTCCCCGGGCAGCCCACCCCGCGCGTCCGATGTCGCGCCCTCCGGGCGCCCGTCATCCGACAGACGTGATGCTCCAATGCTCGCCACACCGAACCACAGCGCGCCGGCTGCCCCGCTGTCGTCCGGACGGAGCGTGCCTCCCGTCCCCACGCCGAAGGGGGTCGCGGCGTCGGAGGACTCCGTCGCGCCCTGGTCCCCGGTCGCGAGCCTCGCATCCCGGAACTGGGGCGCCGCTGTGCAGAACGCCTCGGGCGCTGCACCTCCGGTCCTCCACCCCTCGGGCGACGGAGCCCAGCCCAGCCCCAGCGAAGTCTCACAAGCCGCCCGGCCGCGCACGGTGGAACTCCCCGTTCGCGTCGTGCTGCGCCCGGGCGAGACGCCGGTCTGGCTGACCGCGTCCGACCTGTCTCGCGGTGGGTTGTTCCTGCGCAGCGACGGCCTGTTGCCCCCGCTGTTCGCGCGACTGCCGCTCGTTCTGGAACTGGAGTCGGGCCCGCAGTCCGTCGTCTGCGAGGTGGTGCGCCACGTGCCCGCGGAGCAGGCCCAGGTCTGGGGGATGCCCACCGGCTTCGGCGTCCAGTTCGTCGAGGCCACCCTGGCCCTCAAGTCCTCCGTGGACGCGCTCCTGCGCGCGGGTCCTGGCAGACGGGTGGCTCCGCCCGCAGCCGCCTCACCCTCGGAGGACAAGGAGGCCGCCCGCGTGCTGGAGGCCTATCGGGCCCGCTTGACGGGGGACCACTACGCCGTGCTGGCCGTCCCCCCCGACCTGGACATGGGCTCCCTGCGCCGTTGCACCCGCGAGGCCCGAACCACCCTGGAGTCCCTGCGGCAGCGTCCCCTGTCCTCCGCGCAGTCCCTGCTGCTCGACTCGGTGCTCACCCGGCTGCACGAAGCGGGGGAGGTGCTGGGCACCGTGACGCAGCGGGCGCTGTACGACGCCTGGCGGGGCAATCACCGGGGCGTCGCGCGCTGCCTGGAGGCAGGGCTCACGCCCGAGCAGCTCGAGTCCCTCCGCCGCGAGTTCCTCACCCGGCGGCCCCAGTCCGCGGGCATGGCGCGCGTGCACTACCTGTCCGGCTCCGCCCTGGAGCGCGAGGGCCAGCTCGCCCGCGCCCTGGAGACCTACGAGCGGGGCCTCGCCCTGGACCCCCTGGAGTCCAGCCTCCACCACCGCTACCGCAGCGTCCGTCGCGCGCTGGACGCCCGGGGCGCCGCCGCGGAGCCCTCGAACGAGAGGGCCCGGCCCCCCTGAGGGGAGCCGGGCCCGGTGCCACCAGCTCGGACGGCGGGCTACCCACCTACCCACCGGCCGCCGCGGCGCAAGCGGCGCTCAGGCCCTCTGCCCGCTGGAAGCAGGCGCTGAACTGATCGACCCACTCCATCTCGGCTCCCACCCGGCAATCGGGCAGGCCCCGGATGCAGTCCGCCACGTCCTGCAGGCGGTCCTTGTCGCTGTCCGAGCAGGCCTCCAGTGCGTCCTCGCAGCGCCCCTTGTCGAAGTCCTCCTCGTCCATCCCCGTGTCGGTCCCACAGGCCTCCGTCTGATCGTTCACCGCCCGGCTCGCGTCGGCCAGGTCGTCGCAGACGTCGTCGCCGCCACAGCCGACGCCGAACAAAAGGGTGCCGGCGGCCACCAGGCCGTACATGAGTTTCTTCATTGTGGAATTCCCCCCGGGGGTTGATGGTAGGACGGTGTGAGGCCGGGCTTTTTCGGCCGGACCCTCAGGTAGGGGCGCCTGGGAGCGGGGGCAATCTGCACCGCCGGACGAGATGATCCAGCATCCGTCTTGACTCCCCAGGGCATCTCCCGTAAATCCGGCCGTCCTTTGCGCTAGGGCGGCCCGTCCGTCCGAAATGCGCGGCCGATTCCACGGGTTGACCCAACCCGAAGCTGACAGGGGTTAGACGATGTACGCAGTGATTCGCACGGGCGGAAAGCAGTATCGCGTCGCCGAGGGCGATGTCCTCCGGATCGAGAAGATCGCCGGCGACATCGGGGCCGAGGTGTCCTTCACCGACATTCTCCTGCTGGGCGGTACGGACAGCCCGAAGGTGGGCCGGCCGACGGTCTCCGGCGCTCGCGTCGTGGGCAAGGTCCTGGCGCAGGACAAGCACCGCCGCGTCCTTCACTTCCGCAAGGAGAAGGAGGGTTGGACCCGTCGCCGTGGCCACCGTCAGCCGTACACCGAGGTGAAGGTCACCTCCATCTCCGGCTAGTCCGGACGGTTTCACCTCAACTTCAGGAGCAAGGTGTCATGGCCCATAAAAAAGGTCAGGGTTCTTCGCGCAACGGTCGCGATTCCAATCCGCAGTACCGCGGCGTGAAGGTGTACGGAGGCCAGGAGGTCTCGGCCGGCAGCATCCTGGTTCGCCAGGTCGGCACGGTCATCCACGCGGGCGCGAACGTGAAGCTCGGCCGCGACTACACCCTCTACTCGGTGGTGGACGGCGTGGTGAAGTACGAGCGCCTGGGCCGCGACCGCAAGAAGGTCTCGGTCTACCCGGCCGCTGAGCAGCCCAGCGCCTGACGGTTTCCCGGCCCCTCTGAGGGCCGGTCGCCGCGCGGCATCCACGAGCGGGTCGCTTCTCCCGTCCCCGCGCCTTCTGGCGCACAGGACGTGAGGCGGCCCGCTCTGCGTTTTTCAGGAGAGCTTTCATGAAGTTCGTCGACGAGGTCCGCATCTTCGTGAAGGCGGGCGATGGCGGTAACGGCTGTGTGTCCTTCCGCCGTGAGAAGTTCATCGAGCGCGGGGGTCCCAACGGCGGTGACGGCGGCAACGGTGGTTCCGTCATCTTCGTGGCGGATCCGCAGCTGACCACGCTGCTCGACTACCGCTACCAGCAGCACCACCGCGCGAAGAGCGGCGAGCACGGCATGGGCAACGACTGTAACGGTCGCGCCGCGGAGGACATGATCCTCAAGGTGCCGGTGGGCACGCTCGTGAAGGACCACGCCACGGAGGAGCTGCTGGTGGACCTGAGCCAGCCGGGGCAGGTCTGGGAGGCGGCGAAGGGCGGGCGGGGCGGCCTGGGCAACATGAACTTCGCGACCTCGACGCGGCAGACGCCGCGCTTCGCCCAGGACGGGACGAAGGGCGAGGAGTTCACGCTGCGGCTGGAGCTGAAGCTGCTGGCCGACGTGGGCCTGCTGGGCTTCCCCAACGCGGGCAAGAGCACGTTCATCTCGCGGGTGAGCCGGGCGCGGCCGAAGATCGCCGACTACCCGTTCACCACGCTGGCCCCCAACCTGGGCATGGTCCAGTACAAGGACCACCTGTCGTTCGTCATGGCGGACATCCCCGGCATCATCGAGGGCGCCAGCGAGGGCGTGGGCCTGGGGCACCAGTTCCTGCGGCACGTGGAGCGGTGCAAGGTGTTGATCCACCTCATCGACATGGGCGCGGAGGGCGAGGGGCGCGAGCCGCTGCACGACTTCGACGTGCTCAACCGGGAGCTGGAGAAGTACAGCGAGGAGCTGTCGAGGCGGCCCCAGGTCGTCGCGGCGAACAAGCAGGACCTGCCGGACGCGCAGGCGCGGCTGGGGCCCTTCACGGAGGCCCTGCGTGAGCGCGGCATCCGCGTGTTCCCGGTGTCGTGCGCCACGGGCGAGGGGATGCAGGCGCTGATGGACGCGGTGGCGGAGGTGCTGTTCACCGGCCGCACCGACAAGCTCCACGTGGAGGCGCCGCCTCGGGCCAAGGGCGCGGCGAGGAAGTCCGGGGCCTCCGTGGCCAGGGCGACCATCGCGGCGGTGCGCGAGGCGTTCTCGGGCAGCGAGGCTCCGAGCACGAAGAAGGCCCCGGCGAAGAAGGCCGCCAAGGCGAAGAGCACGAAGGCTCCGGCGAAGAAGGCCGCCAGCGCGAAGAAGAAGCCGGCCACGAAGAGCGCGAAGGCTCCGGCGAAGAAGGGCGCGGCGAAGAGGGCTGCGGCGAAGAGCACCAAGGCCGCCGCGAAGAAGGCTCCGGCGAAGAAGCCGGCCGCGAAGAAGACCTCGGCCAAGAAGTCCGCCACGAAGAAGGCTCCGGCGAAGAAGCCGGCCGCGAAGAAGGCTCCGGCGAAGAAGTCGGGCGGGAGGCGCTGATCCGATGTCCGGTGGTGGCCCTCGCTACGAGCGCTTCGAGAAGGACAAGCTGGAGCCCGAGCAGTTCCTCCTCGACGTGCGCAAGGAGAAGATCGACCGCGTCGTCAGCCAGCGCACGCGCAACTTCACGGTGGTCCTGGACCGGCTGGAGGACAGCTTCAACATGGCCGCGGTGCTGCGCACCTGCGAGTCCATGGGCGTCCAGGAGGTGCACGTCGTCATCAACCCGGAGGCTCCCTTCCTGCCGAACTCGAGGGTGGCCCAGGGCTGTGACAAGTGGCTGGACGTGAAGCTGTACAAGTCCTTCGCCGAGTGCCGCGAGCACCTGAAGTCGCGGGGCTTCCAGCTGTACGCCTCGGCCATCCGCGAGGGCGCCACCAGCCTCTACTCGCTGCGCTTCGACCAGAAGGTGGCCATCGTCCTCGGCAACGAGCGCTACGGCGTCAGCGACGACGTGCTCAACGCCGTGGACGGCACCTTCTGGGTGCCGATGAAGGGCTTCAGTCAGAGCCTCAACATCTCCGCGGCCGCCTCGGCGTGCGTCAGCCGGGCGATTGCCTGGCGGGACGAGAACCTGGAAGGCGGCTCGGGGGACCTGCCGCCCGAGGAGGCGCAGGCCCTGCGCGAGCGCTTCTACGTGCTGGCCATCAAACAGAGGAAGCGGCTCTTCAAGAAGCAGCCATGAATGCCGGCCCCCCGGGGCGCGTCGGTATGGGGTAGATGGACGCCGGGGGCCTACCTGCCCTCCTGGAGACGCACGCCATGTTCCTGGAAACCCTGCTCGCCACGCTCCTGTCCGCGCAAGCCGTGCCGCAGTCCTCCGCTCCCGCTCCGGCCGCCACGGTGGCCCAGGGAGCCCCGGCGGGCGCTGGAAAGCCCCTGGTCACTCCGTCCGAGGCGGCGAAGACTCCGGCGCCCTCCGGTGTGAATCAGGCCGCTCCCGCGCAGGCGCCGGGCAAGCCGGCCACGACGCCCGCGCCGGCCGCCGAGACGAAGCCCGCGGCGAAGCCGGCCACGCCGATGACGCCCGAGGTGAAGACGCTCGTCGACCGGATGCAGGCGTTCTACGAGAAGACGGGCGACTTCCGGGCGAGCTTCAAGCAGGACTACAAGTACAAGACCTTCCGCCGGACGCAGTCGTCGGAGGGCGTCGTCACGTACAAGAAGCCGGGGCTGATGCGGTGGGAGTATCAGACGCCCTCCGCGCGCACCTTCGTGCTGGCCGGCAACAAGGTCTACGCGTACGACCCCGCGGCCCAGTCGCTCACGGTGGCCAGCGTGGACACCAGCCAGCTGTCCGCGTCGGTGACGTTCCTCTTCGGCCAGGGGCGGCTCGCGGACGAGTTCGCCATCACCAAGGGCGCCTGCAAGGACTGCAAGGGGACGCTGCTGGTGTTGAACCCCCTGAAGGAGGAGCCGCGCTTCAAGCAGGTGCGGCTGGAGGTGGACCCGGCGTCGGCCCAGGTGCTGAAGAGCACGGTGGTGGACCCGGATGGCAGCGAGAACACCATCTCCTTCGTGAACCTGAAGACGAACGTGGGCCTGGCCGCGGACAGCTTCAAGCTGGATGTCCCGGACGACACGCGCGTGGATGACTTCACCAAGCAGAAGACGCAGTAACCTGCGCGGCGTGCGCGGCGCGTTCCTGCTCTGGCTGTGTCTGGGTGTGGTGGGCTCGGGATGTCACCGGGAGGTGGCACCCGGCCCGTCGTCCCGGACCGAGGGGCTGGTGGGCCGCACGTTGCCGCTGTTGGCCTCGCCCGCGCTGAGGCTCACGGTGGCGGGGAAGCTGGGGACGCGGACGGTGCCCGTCGTCCTGGACGTGGCGCGGCCCCTGTCGATGGTCTCCCAGGAGTGCTTCGAGGGCGGCATCCCTCCGCCCGAGGGCACCGTGCGCGCGCCCGAAATCGCCGGGGGCTTTCGTGCCTGGCCGGTGGTGCCGTTGCCCGCGCTCACGGTGGGGGGCGCGTCCGTGCCGCTGCGCACGGCGGGCGTGTCCGGGGAGAAGCCCTGCTCGGTCACGCTGGGCTCGGACGTGCTGGAGCCCTACGCGCTCACCGTGGACCCCTTGCGTCGCGAGGTGACCTTCACGGCCTCTCGGTCGCGGGAGGCGTATGTGGCGGAGACCTCCGCGTCGGACGCGGCGCGGGAGGTCCACCGCGTGGAGCTCAGCCGCGAGCCGGTGGGGGACTGGCCGCTGCTGGCCGCTCGGGTGGCACAGGGGGAGTCGGAGCTCACGGGCCCGTTCGTGTTGTCGACGCGGGAGCCCTTCTCGCGCATCGCGCTGGGGCCCGCGGAGGCGCAGGGGCTGCAGCCGCTGGAGACGGCGGCGAACCTGCCGCCACGCACCTTCGCGGTGGACTCGGTGGACGTGGCGGAGGGCGTGGGCGTGCGGCCTCTCGTCGTCGAAGCGGCGGGGCGATGGGACTCACCGAGCAGCCTCGGTCGACTGGGCCCGGATGTCTGGGGGCGCTTCACCGCGACGCTGGACGCGAAGGGCGGGGTGCTGGTGCTGCGCAGGCCCCGGGTCCTCGCGTCCGAGGCTTCAGCGTCGAGGGGCACCGAGGCGCTCGGCCCGGACAACGTGGAGAGCGTGGGGCGGATGCAGGGCAGCTCTCCCGACTCGGGCATCGCGTCGGGAGGAGGCGCCTCGTCGAAGGGGGCTCGTCCCGACGGCCTCTCCACGCCAGCGCCAGGGCCCGTAGCCGCGTTGGAGGACACGCATGACGTATCGAGACCCGGGCCGGCGGCCACACCGGCGGAGGTCTCTCGGGAGGTCTCCAGCCCGTCGGGAGCTCCATCTTCACGGCTGACACCGCGCCAGCGCTGCGCGGATGCACACGGTGTCTTCAGCGAGGAGGCCTGTTACGGGCTCCATGTGCGCCGCGAGCCGGACGGGACGGTCTCCGTGGTCGGCGCGGTGTTCCGAGACCTCCCAGAGGGAGGTCGGGTGCACCTGGAGCCGGTGGGCGCGGAGGGGCAGCGCCTGGAGCCGGGCTGCGCGGTGGGCCTGAGCTTCCCCGCCACCAGCCGGGGTCTCACGACGCAGCACCGTCTGCCCTGGCCCTCCCTGGCGCAATCGCTGCCCGCGTGCCACGCCGCGCTCACACAGGCGAAGGACTTCCGGCTGTCCCTCTACGAGGAGGCACGTCAGCCCGAGTGCCCCACGGCGTGCGCCTTCGTCACCGAGACGGCCACGCGCCGCACGGTGTGCGAGTGCCAGCCCACGCCGCTCGGAGAAGGCGTCGCGGCGCCATCCCGCAAGAAGACCTCGCGCGAGCCCCCGCCCGAGGAGCGCGAGCTGGAGCCCGAGGACCCTCGGTAGTCGCGCGCGGGCTCGCGTGACACGCGCCGAGGCCCCGTGCACCCGCGTGAGCGGGCGCGAGCGGCACTGTCGAGGAGCCTCGCTCCCCCCAGTCACCGGGTCCTTCCTCGGGGCTCCGTCGCGAAGACGGTGAGCTGCCCCGAGGCGCGCGGTGCCGAGGAGCCACGCTCCCTCCAGGCACCTCACCCCAGACAGCCAGACGCCCGGGCCACGTCGCGAAAGGCGCGCGGCCCGGGATGCTTCACGTCTACTCCAGCCGCGTCACCGGCCGGGGCGCGGGCACCACCGGCACGGGGGCCGGGTGCGCGTCACGCGCCACGTGCTGACGCTGCTTCGGGTCCGGCCGCTCCACCACGCGCGCCACCAGGTCGTAGTCGTGCGCCTCCGTCACCTCCACGGTGACGAGCTCACCCGGGTACGCCAGGCCGTCGTTGATGTAGACCAGACCGTCAATCTCGGGCGCCTGCCCCTGGTGGCGACCCACCAGCAGGTGCTCCGTCTCCGGCGCCGGGCCCTCCACCAGGACCTCCAGCCGCTTGCCCACGAGCTTCTTGTTCTGCTCGCGGTTGATGCGCTTCTGGATGGCCATCACCTCGCGCCACCGGCGCTCGATGATCTTCTGCGGCACCTTGTCGGGCAGGTCGTACGCCGCCGTGCCCTCCTCGTCGGAGTACTGGAAGACGCCCAGGCGCTCGAAGCGCTGCGTCTTCACGAACTCCTTCAACATCTCGAAGTCCTCCTCCGTCTCACCCGGCAGGCCCACGATGAGCGACGTGCGCATCACCAGCCCCGGCACGCGCTCACGCAGCTTGGTGAGCAGCCCCTTGAGGAACTCCGAGTTGCGGCCACGCTTCATCGACAAGAGCAGCTTGTCGCTCACGTGCTGCACCGGCATGTCCAGGTAGCGGGCAATCTTCGGCTCCGACGCCATCACCTCGATGAGCTCGTCCGGGAACACGCGCGGGTAGGCGTAGTGCAGGCGGATCCACCGCACGTCCACCTTCACCAGCGCCTTGAGCAAATCATGCAGCTTCGGGCGGCCCGGCAGGTCATGCCCGTACGCCGTGAGGTCCTGCGCGACCAGGTTCAGCTCCTGCACGCCGCTGTCCGCCAGCCGCTTCGCCTCGATGACGATGTCTTCGATGGTGCGCGAGCGCTGCCCGCCGCGCAGCGTGGGGATGATGCAGAACGCGCAGGCGTTGTCACAGCCCTCGGACACCTTGAGGTACGCCGTGTACTTCGGCATCGAGTTGATGCGCGGCGTGTCGGCGTCGTGGATGTAGTCGGGGTCCGGAATCACCTGACGCGGCGACGCCTCGGCCGCCAGCAGGTCGCCAATCTGGGCGTACGCGCTGGTGCCCAGGAAGTGGTCCACCTCCGGCATCTCCTTCGCCAGCTCCTCGCCGTAGCGCTGGGACAGACAGCCCGTCACCACCAGCGTGCTGCAGCTCCCCGACTTCTTCAGCTCGGCCATCTCCAGGATGGAGTCCACCGACTCCTGCTTGGCCGGACCGATGAAGGCGCACGTGTTGACGACGATGACCTGCGCCTCGGAGGCCTCCTGCACCAGCGTGTAGCCGCGGTGCTTCAGCGTGCCGAGCATCACCTCGGAGTCCACCCGGTTCTTCGGGCAGCCGAGGGTCATCATGTACAGGCTCTTGGTGGTTTCCACTGCGGTCTACCTGCTTCCCAGTTCGGTTCGCGTGAAGTGGTCCCCACTCCAAACGAAGTTCATCATCGCGCCGTTCGAGTAACGGATGGTCAGCCCGTCCTCTTCGTCCAGCTCCACCGAGGACGCGCGCCCCAGCGCGCAGGTGGCGGCCGGCCACTCGAGCACTCGCCGCGCCGTCTTCCCCGTCACGAGGTAGAGCCCCAACCGCAGCTCCGTCTCGGCGTCGCATTGACCCGCGACGGCATATGGATTCTTCCCCGAGAGCACCGTCACGAAGGACAGCTCGCCTGTCAGGCTGAGGGACTCGGGGACGTTCACGTTCACCGACTTGGCGTCCACGGGCTTGCCCACCACCAGCTCGCGCAGCGACTCGGGGGACAGCTCCTCGTCCCCCTGCGCCCAGGCCGGGTAGCTGAGCAGGTCCCACCCCAGCCAGCCGGTGGCCGCGGGCTCCAGCGCCGTCACGGACTCGGGCGGCTTGAGCTTGAGCGCCTTGCGCGGCTCGTCCGGCAGCCGCAGCGCCTCGCCCACCATGGTGCCGCTCTGGCAGTTGGAGACGGGCACGCCCTTGCCCTCGCCATCCTGGTCCTCGTAGGTGATGCACACGTCCATCACCATCGGGTCGATGGAGGGGAAGCGCGGCAGCGCGCGCACCGGCACCGCCGCCACCAGCGACAGCGTGGTGCCCCGGCGCTCCACCGCCCCGTTCACCTTCTGCTGGGCGAACTCCGGCGTCCCGCTGGTCGCGCCCGAGTCCCGCTTGCCGTCGAACCCGAAGCGCCACGTGTAGCCCGTCGTGAGCGGGCCCGTGTCCGGGAAGTAGATGGACAGCGTGACGGTGTCGCCCGCGAGCAGCTGGTCGTCCTTGGCGTCCACGCCCACGTAGAGCGTGTCCTTGCGGAAGCCCACCTTGGCGGTGAACGACGCGCTGGCGCCGGACACGTCCGTGGACTTGAGCGTCAGCGGCGAGGCGAAGCCCTTCAGGCCGCCCTGCAGCTTCGGCGGCTTGGACATGTTGGGCACCAGCTTGGACGGCCGGGGCGGGGGAAGGGCTTCGTCCTGCGCGGAGGCAATGGCCGGGACACAGAGCAGACAGCAGAGGGACAGGGCAGCGACTCGCATGGCTTCTATCAATCGCGGAAGTTGGTGAACTGCATGTCCAGCTTCAGTCGGTCCTGCTCCTTGCGGAACAGGGCGATGGCGGCCTGGAGGTCGTCCCGGTTCTTCCCGGTGACTCGCAGCTGGTCGGCCTGGATGGAGCCCTGCACCTTCATCTTCGAATCCTTGAGGAGCTTCACCAGCTCCTTGGACTTCTCCACCGGGATGCCCTGCTGGAGCTTGATGACCTGCTTCACGTTGTGCAGGCCCGTCTTCTCGATGTCGCCGTAGTCGAGCGCGTTCAAGCTGATGTTGCGCTTGGCCAGCTTCGCCAGCAGGACGACCTTGGCGGCCTTGACGTGGTCCTCGCTGTTGGCCTTCACGGTGATGGCCGTGTTGTCCGGGGCGATGACTACGTCCGCCTGCGCACCCTGGAAGTCATAGCGGGTGCTGAGCTCCTTCTTGGTCTGGTTGACCGCGTTGTCGAGCTCGGCGATGTCGATTTTCGAGACGACGTCGAACGAGGGCATGGGCAACAGCGGCGCTTAACACACCTACACCCTGACGACCATGGGCACCACCAGGGGGCGCTTGGAGCTGTACAGCCGGAACGCACGGCGCACCACCCGGGTGAGTTCCTCTCGCACCAGGGCGTCGTCGCCCCGCAGCTGGACGGACAGCTCCTCGAAGAGCGCCCGGGCGTCCTGGGCCACCCGGGGCAGCAGCACCTGTTCATCCAGCGACAGGCCCTGGCCCGACAGCTGGGGGCCGCCCACCAGCTGCTGCGTGCCCCGCTGCAGCACCACGACGGCGGCCACCAGCCCCGTCTCCGACAGGCGGACCCGCTCGTGGAGTGTGTCCGGCGTCACCATGCCGCCTCCGAAGCGGTCCTTGAAGATGCGGCCGGAGGGCACGCTCCCGGTGAAGCGGCCCCGGCCCTCCTCGAAGCCCACGACGTCGCCGTCCTGGGCCAGCAGGCACTGCGCGGGCTCCAGGCCGGCCTCGCGGGCCGTGGCCAGGTGTCGGTGCAGGTGGCGGCCTTCGCCATGGACGGGGATGAAGTGGCTGGGGCGCACCAGCTCCAGCACGCGCTGCTGCTGGGGCCGGCTGGCGTGGCCGGACACGTGGACGCCGGGCTCCACCTGGGCGTACACGACCTTCGCGCCCCGCCAGTGCAGCTGGTCGATCAACGCCCCCACGCCGCGCTCGTTGCCGGGGATGGGGCGGGAGCTGAGGACCACCAGGTCTCCGGGGCCCACCTTCAGCGGCCCGTCACCGGAGGCGAGCTGCGACAGGCCCGCGCGGGGCTCTCCCTGCGCGCCGGTGGTGAGCACGAGCACGCGCTGGGCGGGGAGCAGCGGCACCGTGTCCAGGTGCACGAAGAGCGAGTCGGGCACGTCAAGGTAGCCCAGCTGCCGCGCCATCTCCACGTTGCGCTGCATGCTGCGGCCCTGCAGGGCCACCTTGCGCCCCAGCTTCTCCGCGAGCGTCAGGAGATGTCGCACGCGGTGCAGGTTGGAGGAGAACAGGGCCACGACGATGCGGCCGGTGGCGCCCTGGAACAGGCGCTCGAAGGTCTGCTCCACCACGCGCTCGCTGCCGGTCTCCTCCGTCAGCTCGGAATTGGTGGAGTCCGACAAGAGGCACAGCACGCCCTCCTCGCCGGCCTCGCCCCAGCGCTCCAGGTCCGTGCGCAGCCCGTCGATGGGGTCCGGGTCCAGCTTGAAGTCGCCGGTGTGGATGAAGGTGCCTTCGGGCGTGCGGATGATGAAGCCCACCGCGTCCGGCACGGTGTGCGTGACGCGGCTGGCCTCCACCTTGAACATGGTGCCGACGTTGAACGGCTCGCGCGGCTCGATTTCGCGCAGGTCCGCCTCCACGCCCAGCTCGTCCAGCCGGTGGCGCGCCATGGCCAGCGTGAAGCGCGTGCCGTACACGGGCACATTCACCTCGCCCAGCAGGTAGGGCAGCGCGCCCAGGTGGTCCTCGTGGCCGTGCGTGAGCACCACGCCCTTGAGGCAGGCGGCGTTCTGCTTCAGGTGGGTGAAGTCCGGGATGATGATGTCGACGCCGGGCATCCCCTCGGAGGGGAACATCAGGCCCGCGTCGATGAGCAGCATCTCCCCGTTGCAGGCGATGACCAGGGAGTTGAGGCCGATTTCTCCCAGGCCGCCCAGGGGAATGACTTGAAGCATTTGGGGGAGTCTAAGGACTCACCCCGCCTCGCGCGGTGGAAAGTTTCGCCGTGACATCCATGAAGGGGCCGCGGACCCCGGCGATGAACCTGGACGGCGGGCGGCCTAGGAGAGACGGATGGGCAGGCCGCAGCCGCAGGGCGACGCGGGCCGGGCGGTGGCGCTGGTGCCGAAGAGGTCCGGGTAGCGCAGCCAGGGCTTCTGGGCGACGCCGCTCCAGGGCTCCAGCTTCGTGTGAGGGGTCCAGGGCCTGAGCGGCAGCCTCAGGAACGGCCGAGGGGGCTGCCCGGAGAGTCGGATGGGGAGCCCCGCGCCCTCCAGCCTGTGCCCGTCGAACCTGTCCCGGCGAGGGGTGGAGGGGGCTCCCGTCTTCGGTGACGCGGGCCGGGGCGCCGGGGGAGTGGGCTTCGAGGTGGCCGGGCGTGGACCCATCCTGGCGGCGGACTTCGATGGCTTGTCGATGCTCATGACGCAATCCCCCATCGCGTGCGGTGCCTTCAGTGAAAAGGCTTGCATGGGGAGTATCGGGCGAGGCCGGCGCGAAGGTGCTTGGGATGGTTTTCGAGGGTTGGCTTTTCAGGGACGTGACACGGGGCCGGTGCTCATCCAGTCCCGGACGCGGCGGGCCTCGGCGGTCCACAGGTCCGGTGTGGCCTCGTAGAAGCCCAGGGCCTGCTGCGCGAGAGAGCGCGCGCGGGAGGACTCGGCGGCGCCGAGGGCGCGGGCGAGGGCGAAGCGGGTGGCGGCCAGGTCCTCTCCGAGGCCCGGCGTGGTGGCCCGCAGGGTGAGGGCGCGCTCCAGCGTGGCCCGGGCCTCGCGGGTGCGTCCCAGCGCGAGCTGCGCGAGGCCGAGCGTGGTCAGCGGCGCGGCCTGGTCGGGGTGGCCCTTCTGGAAGGCCTCGTAGGCGTTCACGCTGCTGCGGGCCAGCTCCACCGCGTCGCGCGTGCGTCCCTCGCTCAACGCGAGCTGGGCCAGAAGCGCCCAGTCGGCCGCGGTCTCCGGATGCGTGGCGCCGTGGGTCTTCAGGTCCAGCGCGAGGGCGCGCTCCCGCAGTGGACGCGCCTCCGAGAAGCGCCCGAGGGATTCCAATGCGGTAGCAAGGTTGTTGAGGGGATAGCTGAGCGTCGCGCTGTCGGGGCCCATCGCGCGCTCCTCCAGGGTGATGGCCTGGCGCAGGTAGGGCAGGGCCTCGTCGAAGCGGCGGCGGAGCGTCAGGTGATAGCCGACGGCGTTGGCGGCCAGGGCCGTCTGGGGATGGTCGGGCCCCATCACCACCTTCGTGAGGTCGAGCACGCGGTGGAGCAGCTTCGAGGTGCGCTCCGTCTCGTCGGTGCGGGAGAGAGCGGAGGCTTGATTGCGCAGGGACTCGAGCGTGAGCAGGTGCTCGGGGCCGTGCGCCTGTTCGCGCAGGGCCGCCGAGCGTCCGAAGGCCTCCGCGGCCTCGGCGTACTGGCCGCGGAAGAACGCGTTGCGCGCGAGGCTCGTGTGGAGCAGGGCCTCCAGCTCCGGGGCGCCCCCCGCGCGCTCGATGCTGGCGCGGGCCTGCGCGACGCCCCACTCCTCGAGCTCGGGGGAGCGCGAGAGGGTGGTGACCCAGCGGGCGGCGGCGCGCGCGGCGACCTCGTCATGGCGCGTGGCCTGGGCAAGCAGCAGGGCCTCTCGCAGCGCCTTCTGCGCGCGCGCTTCGTCTCCGAGCACCAGGCCCAGGCGTCCCTCCAGCTCCAGCGCCTCCGCGAGCACGGGGCGGTAGCCGAGCGCGCGGGCCTGGACGAGCAGCGCCTGGAGCTCCGTGTGGGCCTGCTCGTAGCGGCCCGCGTCCACCAGGGCGGTGGTGCGGTCCAGTCCGGCGCGGAGGCGCTCCACGCGCTGGCGTTGCTCGCTCGACTCGGGGAGGCCCAGGCGCAGGGCGTCCACGTTCGCGCAGTCGTCGACGGAGGGCAGCCGCTGGGCGGCGTCCAGCGCGGTGGCGAAGGAGGCTTCGTCCGTCTGCGCGAGCACGCCCACCACGGCGTCGAGCGTCGAGCGGCGCCGCTCCAGGCACGCCATGCGCAGCGACAGCACCGCGTCGGATTGGTGGCCATGCACACGGGTGGCCTCGCAGGCCTCCAGGTGCATGCGCGTCCAGTCCTGGGCGAAGGTGTCCAGGCTCTGCGTCACGCGCGACAGCAGCTCGGGGGCCTGGGGCTTGTGGGTGGCGGAGAACGCCTTGCTCACGGCGTCCCGGCGCGAGGCGTCCCAGATGCCCGTCAGCCGCGCCCCTGCCTCCAGACAAGGCGCGTGACGGCGATTGCCCATCCACCACGCGACGCCGATGGCGCCGTAGAGCACGAGCACGCCGGCGGCCATGATTCCCCGGCGTCGCCAGATGACGGACGGGTCCTTGCTCAGCTCCGCGAGCAGGGCCTCCATGGAGGGGTAGCGGGCGTCGGGGGTGGGCGCGAGTCCCCGGCTGATGGCGCGCAGCAACCACGCGGGGACGCGGCTGCCTCGCGGAGGTGGGCGCACGTTGCCGGCGAGCGACTCGCGCAGGTAGACGCTGGCGGCCTTGCCCTCGAAGGGGAGCTGTCCGTAGAGGGCCTCGTAGAGCGAGGCGCAGAAGCTGAACTGGTCTCCGCGCGCGTCGGTGCGTCCGTCCTCGTGTTGCTCGGGCGGCATGTACGCGGGCGTGCCCATGACGAGGCCCGCCTCGGTGAGCGGGGACTCCAGGAGGTCTTCGCGCCGCAGGGCGAGCTGGGAGGGCGCGGTGGGACGACCATCCTCGGCGGCCTCCTGGTCCGCGCTGTTGCGAGCCAGTCCGAAGTCCGTCACCTGCGCGCGGCCGTCGCGGCTGACGAGCACGTTGGCGGGCTTGAAGTCACGGTGGACGAGCCCGGCGGCGTGCGCGGCGGCGAGCCCCTTGCCGGCCTGGCGGAAGAGGTCGAGGACGTCGCGCCAGGAGTGGTCCGTGGCGCGCAGCCAGTGGCGCAGGGACACGCCGTCGACCAGCTCCATGGCGATGAAGACGCGGCCGGCGAAGGTGCCCGCGTCGTAGACGGAGACGACGTTGGGGTGGGAGAGGCGGGCCATGGCCTGGGCCTCTCGCAGCAGGCGCGTCGCGCCGTCGGCGCGGACCACGGTGTTGGCGCTCGGGTGGAGCAGCTTGATGGCGACGCGGCGGTGCAGCTCCGGGTCGTAGGCGTTGTAGACGACGCCCATGCCGCCCGAGCCCAGCTTGTCGAGGATGTGATAGCGGCCGACGAGCGTCCGCGAGGGAGCCTCGATGGATGGCGGCTCCGACGATGGGCGAGGCACACGCTGGCTGTTGCCAGGTGGCGGAGCGACCTGCGTGCCAGCGCCGAAGGGAGGGCGGGGCGGAGGAGCGACCTGTGTGCCCTCGACGACGGGAGGGCGGGGTGGCGGAGCGACCTGCGTGCCCTCGACGACGGGAGGGCGGGGCGGAGGAGCGACCTGCGTGCCCTCGCCGTAGGTCGGTGATGGAGCGCCGGCGCTGGACGGGCCTTGGGATGCCGCGACCGGCTCGGAGGCGGAGGGAGGCGGAGGACCGGAGGCGCTCGCACCGGCCATCGGCCGAGAGGCAGGCGAGGGTACGGAGGTGCTTGCTCCGACCAGTGGCCGAGAGGGAGGCGGCGGACTGGAGGTGCTCGTGCCCACCGGTGCCCGCGATGACGGTGGCGGCACGGAGCTGCTCGCGCCGGCCAGGGGGCGCGACGGCGGAGGAGACGCGGAAGCGTCTTCACCGACCAGGGGGCGCGATGGATTCACGGGGGACTGCCCCGTGCTCGCGGACGAGGCCGGGGAAGAAGGGGTCGCCGCGTTCGTCCCGAGGGGGCTCGCTGGTGGCGTAGGTGCACGTCCAGCATTCGCGGATGATGCTGGGTCCGATGTCGCCGCCGCGTTCGTCCTGAGAGGCCCCGCTGGTGGCGTCGGTGCACGTCCAGCATTCGCGGATGATGCTGGGTTCGATGTCGCCGCCGCGTTCGTCCTGAGAGGCTCCGCTGGTGGCGCAAGTGCACGTCCCTCATTCTCGGAAGACGCTGGAGCCGATGTCGCCGCCGCGTTCGTCCTGAGAGGCCCCGCTGGTGGCGTAGGCGAGCGTCCAGCCGCCACGGATGACGCTGGAGCCGATGTGGCCGCCACGCTCGTCCCGAGCGGAGCCGGTGGAGCCGCGGCCGAACGTCCCTCATTCGCGGATGACGCTGGAGGCGAGGTGACGGGACTGCTCGCGCCGACGGGAGGCCGCGACGGTTGCCCCGAACTCATGGACACCTTCGGCGCCGGCGCAATCTGGGTCCCCGCCTCCGCGACCGCTGGGAGCTCCAGCAACGTCTTCGGACCCTCCAGGCGCCGGGGCACTGGCGCAATCAGTGTCCCCGCGTCCGGCGCGGCCTCCTCGGGATGAGCGCTCGAACTGCCCACCTCCGGGTCCATGCCCCTCTTCCGAGCGGCACGCAGTGGCTCCGTGGGCGGGTCGAAATCCCCCACCATCGCCATCAACGCGGCGCGCGGTAGGGCCAGCTCCGTGGCGTCCTCCTGCTGCGGCGTGACGCGATGTGCCGCGCTGCCGGGCGGTGTCAGCCTCGCCAGGAGCGCCGCGCACGCACGGCATCCCTCCGCATGGCGCCGCAGGCGCTGGGCCTCCGCGACGGAGAGCACACCGCTGACCAGCGCTTGCGCGGTCTTCTCGTCGAAGCAGGACACCCCTCGGATGTAACCCCACACGGCGGGTACATGAGAAGGGGGCCCGGATTCGCGACTCCCAATGGGCCACACAAGGGTCGGACACAGCCCATTCTCAGCCGATGGGAGCCCTGTCTGTCCTTTCGGCCCCACCCCCGGATGCCGCGGCGCGGCGAGCCGACCCCGCGCCGCCCGGGAGCCTCATCGGGGAATGAGAGCGATTGAGTCCAGGTACACCGCCGCCTGGTCTGCTCCCGAGTCGTCCTGGATGTAGAGGTCCTGCATCACGCCCGACGAGGCCCCCAGCGCATCGAGCGAGAGCGTGACCTTGCGCCACTCGCCCGCGACCAGCGGCCCGCCCAGCGCCTCGTCCAGCCGCTGACTCCCGAGCACGTTGGTGCCGTCATGCAGCACGACGCGCACCCCCTGACCGCCCGTGGTGCCACCATGCACCCACAACTCCAGGGACTGGTACCCCGACAGGTCCACGCCCGAGTGGTGGAGCATCAACCCCGCCCACGCGTCGGGCTCGAAGCGGATGGACGCCGAGCCCGAGTGGACCGTGGTCGTCTCGTCCAGCGAGTGCTCCGCCCAGCTCCAATCCGCGAAGCCTCCCTCCAGGGCATCGCCATAGATGCTCATCCCCGCGGTCGGCTCCGGCTCCGTGCGGCCGTTCATCAGCGCGAGCCCCTGCGACAGCGTCACCGTGAGCGCGCCCCGGGTGCGGAGGTGGTCCAGGATGCTGGCGAAGTTGGACGTCTTGTATTGCGTGTCGCGGGTCGGCGTTCCGTCCACGAACTCGTGGAAGACGAGGATGAGCCAGCTCTTCTCCGCGAGGGCCTGGTCAATCCAGCCGCGCACCGTGGCGACGGAGACGCCACGCGCCACGTCGTTGCCACGCAGCTCGTACACGATGGTGTCGCGGAAGTTCCGGCCCGCGTTCACCGTGCGGCTGCTGGCGTAGTGCTGCCGGATGGAGGCGAGCACGGTGGCGTCGTAGGCCCCATACGGGATGATGAAATCCGGCACCGCGCTCAGGCCCAGCGACCCCACCAGCCAGTCGCGCGAGTCCCGCAGCTCGGCGACGAGCTCGGTGGGCGACAGCGTGGTGAGGTCCGGGTGCGTGAGGGTATGGCTGGCGATGCCATTGCCCTCGGCGATGAGCGTCTGGACTTGGGAGGTGCTCATGTAGCCACCCCAGCCCTGGGCGAGCGCCTGGGTGATGATTCCATACGTCGCGGGAATCCCTCGCGCATTCAGCGCGGGCCGCGCCTTGGTGTACTGGGTGGCCCAGCCGTCATCCAGGGTGATGGTGACCATGCCCTGCGAGAAGGGCTCGGCCGCGAACGCGGACGTCGTCAACAGCACCAGCAGCGCGGCAAACCCTCGCATCGTCTCGGAACCCTTCGCCATGGACAGCCCCCCGGGCAGTTCGCCGCATGCGGCGCGAGGCGCGCGATAGCAGAGGACTTCCACACAGGGCAACCCGAGGCCCTCGACACGTTCACCCGTGGATGCGCGTCGCGCTCAGGGGGGGGCTGGGGACTCGCTCGCCGTCACACGTATCGAGAAGTGAGGTTTTGTCGTCGAGGGAGTCCTTTCCGACTTCATGAAACGGTCATGTTTCATCAGGGCTTTCATTCGGGCGGCCACACCCTTAGTGCGCGTGCCTGGAGCCGGCGTCGAGGCTCGTCGCCGTGCTCCACATGTGACTTCAACGGGAGACTTCATGAAGAGGCCGGAGTGGAGCGTGACTGCCACGAGTTGGCTGGTCATGGGTTTGTTCATCGGTGTGGGCACGGGCTGTTCGGGAGGCGAAGGGGCCTCGCGGGAGCCCGGAGTCGAGGCGGCATCCAGTCCGCTCCAGACGGGGCCGGACCTCGTCATCCGCGAGCTGCGGGTCCCCGCGAGTGTGAGTCGGGGTCAGGGCTTCAACGCCACGGTGACGGTGTGCAACCAGGGCAGCGCGCCGGTCAGCGGCGTGCAGACCCGGTTCTTCATGTCCGTGGATGACGTGCTGACACCCAGCGGCCCCCAGGCTCCGCCGCTGGACCAGCTGCTCGTGGGAGACTCCTCCCTGTCGCAGACGCTCACTCCAGGAGCCTGTGTATCGCGTGAGGTCTCGCTGACCGCCTCGCTGCCTGCGTTGGCCCAGCAGGACGGCGCCTACTACGTGGGGGCCATCGTGGATGACCCGTCCTCCGTCCAGGAGCTGCGGGAGGACAACAACAGCGCGGTCCAGCGCATCGGCGTGGGCAATCTCCCGGACCTGGTCATCACGGAGCTGCGCGCTCCCGCCAGCGTGATGACGCAGCAGATGTTCGAGGTCCAGGCCCGCGTGTGCAACCAGGGCACGACGGCCTCCTCCAGCACGCGGGTGAGCTTCCTGCTCTCCGTGGATGATGTGTTGACGCCGTCGGGGCCCGGCGCGCCTCCGCAGGACCAGGTCGTGGTGGGCTCGCTGCAGCTCCCCTGGTTGGAGCCGGGGCAGTGCATCGCTCGCTTCTCGCAAGTCGGCGCGTGGCTGCCGCCGTCGGGAAATGGCCAGGGGCGGTATGTGCTGGGCGCCATCGTGGACGACCCGGCCTCCGTGCCGGAGCTGCGCGAGGACAACAACACCCACGCGACCACCGTCATCGGGGTGGGCAGTCGCGCGGACCTGGTGGTCCGGGAGCTGTCGTCTCCCGCGAGCTTCACGCCCGGGCAGTCCACTCCCGTCCGCGTGACGGTGTGCAACCAGGGCACGCAGTCCAGTGGCTGGGCGCGGCTCGGGCTGTACCTGTCGCTCGATGACGTGCTGACGCCGATGACGCCTCCGGGGCCTCCGCCGTCGGACCAGGTGCAGGTGGGCATGGGCTCGTTCCCGTCGCTCGCGCCTGGCCAATGCCTGACGCGCGAGGAGAGTGTCTGGCCCTCGTTCCCGCCCATGCCCACGGAGGCCACCGCGCTCTATCTGGGTGCCATCGTGGATGACGCGGGCGAGGTGCTGGAGCTGCGCGAGGACAACAACACCTTCGTGAAGGGCCTGGTGGGGCTGGGGTATCGCCCGGACCTCGTCGTCACGGACGTGCAGGCTCCGCCCTCGATGTCCTTCAGCCAGTCCTTCCAGGCGACGGTGACGGTGTGCAACCAGGGCACGCAGTCCAGCAACCCGGTGCGCGCGCAGCTCTACCTCTCCACGACTCCGACGCTGTCGCCCATGCCGTCGGGCCCCGCGCCCATGCCGCCGAACCAGTCGCCGGTGGGCGACGTCCAGGTGTCCTCGCTGGTGCCGGGACAGTGCGCGACGCGCTCGCTGACGGGCTGGCCCATGGTGCCGCCGGGTGCGACGGGCGCGGGCCCCTTCTACGTGGGCGCCGTCGTGGATGACGTGAACCAGGTGCTGGAGCTTCGCGAGGACAACAACACCTTCGTGAAGGGGCTGGTCGGCGTGGGCAACGGGCCGGACCTGGTCATCACCGCGATGACCGCGCCGCCGAGCCTCGCCTCGGGGCAGCCCTTCCAGGCGACGGTGACGGTGTGCAACCAGGGCACCCAGCCGAGCAACCCCGCTCGCGCGCAGGTCTACCTGTCGACGGACACGGCCCTGACGCCGATGACGCCGTGGCCCGGCCCGTCGATGCCGCTGGACCAGACGCCGCAGGGTGAAATCTCCGTGCCCTCGCTGAGCCCGGGCGCGTGCCTGGTGCGCGAAGGGGCGATGCCGGGCGCCGTCATCCCGCCGGCTGGAACGGGCGATGGGGCGTACTACCTGGGCGCCATCGTGGACGACCCGGCCTCCGTGCCGGAGCTGCGCGAGGACAACAACGCCTTCATCCAGGGGCAAGTGGGCGTGGGCCTCATGCCGGACCTGGTCGTCACGGCGCTGGGCTCGCCGGAGAGCCTGCCAACCTCGGGGCCCACCACGGTGACGGTGACGGTGTGCAACCAGGGCACCCGCCCCAGCAACTCGACGCAGGCGCAGCTCTTCGTGTCCTCGGACGCGGTGCTCTCGCCCATGTCGTCGAGCCCCGGCCCCGCGCCCATGGACCAGGTCCCGGTGGGCTCCGTCTCCGTGCCGTCCCTCGGCGCGGGCCAGTGCACCACGCGCTCCAACCCGGTGTGGGCCTCCATTCCGCCGGACTCGCAAGGGGGTGGCGCGTTCTTCCTGGGCGCCATCGTGGATGAGCCGTCGTCCGTGCAGGAGCTGCGCGAGGACAACAACAGCTTCGTGAAGCGCGTGGGCGTCGGCCAGCGCCCGGACCTGGTCATCACCGCGATGACCGCGCCCCGGAGCGTGGGGGTGAGCCTGCCGCTCGCCTTGTCCGTGAATGTCTGCAATCGCGGCACCCTGTCGAGCCCGCCGTCCACCGCGCGCGTCTACCTGTCGACGGACGCCGTGCTGACGGCCACCGCGCCGTCCGCGCCTCCCGCCATGGACCAGGTGATGCTCGGGAGCGTGGATGTCCCCGCGCTCGCCATCGGCCAGTGCCTCTCCCGCTCGCTCACACCGAACGCCTGGCTGCCGCCGGACGCGCAGGGCGATGGTGCCTACTTCCTGGGTGCCATCGTCGACGAGACGAACTCCGTGCAGGAGCTGCGCGAGGACAACAACGTCTTCCTCCACGGCCTCATCGGCGTGGGCAGCCGCTCCGACCTGGTCGTGACCGCGATGACCGCGCCGGCCAGCGCGCAGAATGGCCAGTCCCTGTCTGTCTCCGTGATGGTCTGCAACCACGGGACGATGCCCAGCCCCGTGTCGAGTGTCCGCCTCCTGCTGTCGGTCGATGACCAGCTCTCCGCGTCGCCGCTGCCCTCGGAGGAGCAGCAGCCGCTCGGCACCGTGGACGTGCCCGCCCTGGCCGTGAGTCAGTGCCTGCAGCGCGGCACCACCGTGTCGGTGACCGCGCCGCCGGGCCTGCAGGGCTGGGTCTTCCACCTGGGCGCCATCGTCGACGCCGCGTCGCAGGTGCAGGAGCTGCGCGAGGACAACAACACCTTCGTCCACGGGCTCATCGGTATCGGCGCGAGGCCGGACCTCGTCGTGTCCTCGCTGACGGGGCCGGTGTCGGCCATCTCCGGCAGTCGCATCTCCGCGACGGTTCGGGTGTGCAACCAGGGGACGACGGCGAGCGCCTCGAGCACGGTGACGTTCGTGGTCTCGTTGGACACGAGCCTCGCCCCGGAGGCGCCCGTGCTCCCGGGGGGCGTGCCGCCGCTGGACCAGGTGCCCATGGGAGGCGCGAACATCCCCAGCCTGGCCCCGGGAGCCTGCATCACGCAGTCGGTGACCAACCTGCAGGTGAGCCTGCCCCCGGATGCGCAGGGCGCGCCCGGTGCCCGGTTCCTCGGTGCCTACGTGGACTCGTTCCTGGCGCAGCAGGAGCTGCGCGAGGACAACAACACGCGCACCACCCCGCTGACGGTGACGAACTAGCGTGAGGGCGGAGGGGACGGGGCCGTCGAGCCCGTCCCCTCGCTGCCTTCAGCTCCCCAGCGGAGGCTCGGTGGGGGCGCGTGAAATCCACGCGGCGATGAACACGTCCAGCTCGCCTCGCAGCACGTCCTTCACGCGGGGCGTGCCGGCGCCGGTGCGCGGGTCCTCCACCCGGGCGCTGCGTCCCAGGTAGTAGCGGCGCGCCTCGTCCGTGCTGCCGCCCTGTCCCGCCACCACGCGCGCGGCGATGTCCTTGAGCTCCTCCAGCTCCCCCGCGCCGGTGAGCGTGAGCACGCGCCCGGTGGACTCGTCCTTCACCGTCACCTCGGTGCGCACGCGCTGGAGGTAGGCGCCCTCGTGGCTCTTCACCGGACGGCCCAGCACCTCCAAGAGCTCCAACTCCTCCTCGGAGAGCGCGCCGCCCCGGTGCACGCGGACATACGCGCGCTGGCGCTTCTCGTCCTCCAGGCGTCGGTGCATGCCCGCCTCTCCCGCCAGGAACCCGTATGCACCCGGCCCGGCGATGCGCACCACGACACGCGAGGGCTCGTCCGCCTCGGCCACCGCCACCGCCTCGTAGCCCCGGCGCTGCGCCCACCCCAGGTACATGGTGGCCAGCTCCTGCACCCACACCGCCTGCGTCTCCGCCGAGTCGCTCGCGCAGATGTCCACCAGCGCCTCGGTGTCCTGCTGCGAGGCGCCCGAGGCATGGAGCGCCTCGGCCATCTGCACCTCGCGCGCGACCTCCTCCACCTGCCGCGCCGCGGAGCCCAGCTGCACCTCGTTCTTCGCCTCGCGCACCAGCCGGCGGGCGAACAAGCACGCCGCCTCCAGCCGCTCCATCTCGTTGAGGTGGGCCTCCACCAGCCGGAAGGCGCGGATGACGTCCGCCGCGTGCGTGGGGTCGTCCCAGAGGTTGGGGGCCTGCGTCTCCGTGAGCAGGGCCGTCCTGCGCTCCTCCAGCTCCGGTCGCCCCGAGGACGCCGCCAGCGCGCGCGCCTTGCCCACCAGCCGGTCCATCTCCACCAGCAGCGACTTGCGGTCCAGCCGCCGCTTCACCGGGGCCGCGCGCGCGGAGGGCAGCAGCAACTGCGCGGTGGGCGACGGCGGCGGGGCGGCGGGCTCGGCCACGGCCACCACCCGGTCCCCCGCGCGTGCCTCCACGCGCACGGGCGTGCCCGGAGGCAGCGGCTTGCGCGCAATCTCCACCGCGAGCGCCGCGGTGAGCGTCTTCTCGATTTCACGCTGCAGGTAGCGCGCGCCGAACTGCGGCGAGTACCCGCGCTCGACGAGGATGTCGACCACCTCGGGCGTCACCTCCACGTCCAGCGAGCGCGCGCGGATGCCCTCGCGCTCCAGCACGCGGCCCACCTCGCGCTGGGCAATCTTGCGGATGTCCACCTTGGACAGCGGCTGGAAGTGACAGATGGCGTCGAAGCGGTTGAGGAACTCCGGACGGAAGGACTCGCCGATGCGCCGGTCCACCTCCGTCACCATCTCCTCTGCGCGCCGCGTGCCCGCGAAGCCCATGGCGGGCTCGCGGTACACCTCCGCGCCCACGTTGGACGTGGCGACGATGAGCGTGTTGTTGCACGACACCACCTCGCCCGCGCCGTTGACGAACGTGCCCTCGTCGAAGAGCTGGAGGTAGCGGTCGTGCACGCTGCGCGCGGCCTTCTCGAACTCGTCCAGCAGCAGCACGGAGAACACCTTGCCGTCGAGCAGCGCCGTCAGCTCGCCGCGCCGGGTCTCCAGCGCCGGCGCCCAGGACGCGCCGAAGGGCACGCTCTCGTCGCCGTCGTTCGGGTAGTCCGCCATGTTCAGGCGCACCAGTCTGTCCGCCGAGCCGAAGAGGTACTCGGCCAGCAGCTTCGCCAGCTGCGTCTTGCCCACGCCCGTGGGGCCCGCGAACAGGAACACGCCCAGCGGCCGGCGCGGGTCGTTCAGCCCCGCCTTGAGCAGCGCCACCGAGCGCAGCACCGCCGCCACCGCGTCCGTCTGGCCCAGGAGCCGCTCGCCGAAGAAGCGCTCGGTCTCCTCCAGGTCCAACGGCATCGCGTCGTCCACCACGAAGCGCGGCAGGCGCGTGGCGGCGCAGAAGCGGGTGAGCACGTCCTCGGGACCCACGTGGTCCTTGGCCGCGCCCGCCGCTTCCGCCGCCGTCTCCTTGAGCAGTTCGATGGCCTTGCGCGGCATGCGCTGCGCGAGCAGGAACTTGGACGACAGCCGCAGCGCCAGGTCGCACGCCGCCGGGTCGATGGGCAGCCGCAGCTCGCGCTCGAGCTCCTCCGCCACCCGTCCCAGCACCCAGCGCGCCTTCTCCAGCGGAGGCTCGTGCAGGGGCAGCAGGTGGAGCCGCTCGGCGAGCGCCTCGTCGGAGCGCAGGAGCTCCTGGACGCGCTTGGGCTCGGTCTCGAAGATGAACCGCATGCCGCTGGTGCGCAGCGCGCGCACGGCGACGGGGGCCAGGGGGCCGCCGAGCGCCACGGGCAAATCACGGATGTAGACGATGGGGCAGGCCTGCCGGGCGAGCCGAGCCAGCAGCTCCTCGAAGCTCTCCGCCGCCTGTCGTTGGGTGGAGCGCGCGAGGATGTTGGCGATGGACACCTCCACCAGCCGGGCCTGCGCCAGCTCCGCGTCCACGCGGCCCTCGGCGATGCGCCGGGCCACCTCCTGCACGAGCGCGCTCTTGCCCACGCCGGGGTCTCCGGCCAGCAGGGGATGCTTGCCACCGCGCGTCAGCAACCCGAGGACCTCCGTCACCGCGGCGTCCACGCCATGGGCGGCCGGCAGCCGGCCCTCCCGGGCCAACGCGGTCAGGTCCCGGTCGATGAGTCGCTCCTGGTCCTCGCTCTTCCTCGTCGCCATGTCTCGTCAACCGCCCCCTCGCCGGAGCACGCACTGTAACCGCTGAACCGTCGAGGTGAGCGCGCAATCCCGGCCTGGGTCGGCAACAGGCCCGCCTGTGCGAGCCGGGCCCGGACCCAGGGTGGGCGGGTGTGGCAGCGGAAGTCGGAGGACTCGAACCCCAAGCCGGAAGGCCGGCTCGCACCCGGTAGCAGCGGGGCCTGGCGCCATCGCCAGTCCAACTTCCAAAGAGACAGACCGGAGCAGGGTGGAGTCGAACCACGGGCCCCGAAGGGCCCTCCCGATTTCCAGCCGGGCGGCCGGCCACCCGGCCTGCATGCTCCAAGACACAGCGGAAGACAGGGGACTCGAACCCCGAGCGCGTCATGCACCCGCACCGTTTTCGAAACGGGCCGCCAGCCTCTGGCGTCGGTCTTCCAGGAAATGTGCCGGCAGCGGCGCTCCCGCCTGCCGGCGCGCGGGGAGCTTCCTCCGGGCGGGAGGTCCACCTCTGGCGGACCTCCTCATCCCCCGTCACCCGTGTGGGCGGGGACGAAGGGGACGGAGGCCCGCCTCTGGCGGACCTCCTCCACTCGGAGGGAGCTCAGGACTCCAGCTCGCCATGCCAGTACGCCACGTCCCTGAGGAACTTGGCCCACGACATGGGCATGCCCTTGTCGAAGACGAACGACAGGTGCAGGGTGTCCGGCAGCTTCTTGGGCTTCACCGGGGCGCAGCGCAGCGCCATCTTCGCGTGCTCCGGCGTCCGGTTGCCCTTCTTCTGGTTGCAGGGCACGCAGGCGATGACGACGTTGTCCCAGGTGGTGCGGCCGCCCTGGGCGCGAGGCACCACGTGGTCATACGTGGCCTCCGCGCGCGACACCTTCAGGCCGCAGTACTGGCAGCGGCAGTGGTCTCGCACGTAGACGTTCTCCCGGCTGAACTTCACGCCCTTGGGCCCCTTGCGCAGGCCGCGGAAGAACCGGATGACGGACGGCATGCGAATCTCCACCGTCACCGAGCGCACGAAGCGGTCCTCGTACTCCTCGACCACCTCGACCTTGCCCTGGAAGATGAGCATGACGGCGCGCTGCCAGGGAATCCGCGCGACGGGCTCGAAGGATTGACTGAGAACCAGCGTCTCCATGACGCAACGCCTTTCGTTTGTATCCGCGGCGAGACTCGAACTCGCACTGGGCCGGGTTTGAGCCGGCGGCCTCTCCCGTTTGGGCTACGCGGACGGACTTCGGGAGCTCCTGCTGACCTGCGACGACACGACGACGACGAACAGTGCCGGCGGCGGGAGTCGAACCCGCAACCTCCAGGTTCTCGACCTGGCACCTCTACCTGTTGGGCTACACCGGCAAGACTTCGAGGACAGTGCACGCCCCGGGAATCGAACCCGTGACGGACGGTGCGAAATACCCAGCAGAATCGCACCCTTACCTCGCAACCGCCCGAAATCTCACGGGTTCGATCTCCCGCCGCATCCCATGTTGTCCCACCTTGTCCCAGTTCGTTCCGCAGGTTCATGCGACATACGTGCAACATGGCGGGCCTGGGTTGAGAGGAACCGAGCGACAGTGACTCGGTCCCTCGTCGTTCCTACGGTTGGACCTGGAGCGGCTTCAACACCCCCGCGCGGTCCAGCAGCTCTCGCACTCGCTCAGCCAACGCCACGTGGTCCGGGTTGCTGGCGGTGAAGCGCTCAGGAGTGAGGACGATGAGAGTGCCCTTGTCCTCAACGGGCTCGATACGCACCGGCGCCGGAAGCGGGGGCACAGTGCCCCGATGGCGCGCGAGGTACGTGACCCATCCAACATACGGAGTTCCCTTGGGACGCCGTGCCTTCAGCGAGTCTCGGTGCTCCTCCGAGATGGCCACCCCCCAGTCCGGTTCCCACGCAATAGCGGTGGCTCTCAGCGTTGCCGCCAGCACAGGCGCAGCCACAATCCGCTCTGCTTCAGGCCCTCGCTTCGGAAGCCCGAACACACAGAGATTACCCACGGCATCTGTGTAGCCCCCGCAGAGGATGTCGAAGTCAACCACGTCCCGATCTTCATCTGCGCCATTCCAGCCTCGAATGCGGAACCCGAGATCCTCGAACACCCGATCTCGGCCCCGACGAACGAGCTTCTCCAAGTCACTTCGATTCGGGGTCAACGGTCGCTTCAGCGCATCTTTGCGTGACTTCCCAAGCTGGAACCACCGCGTGAGTCCTGGGGCCGCCTCAGGGAGCCCTGTAAGGAACTTCTCCAATCGCTCGGCGCACATCTCCGACGATTCCTGCCGGGCTCCCCAGTAGGCCCCCGCATAGAAGGTTTCATCCATGGTTGCAGCCTCCTCACATCACTGGGGGCGTGAACACCACCTCAATGCCGGCGGCGTCCTCATATCGCTCAAGCAGATTGCGAATCGCATCTGCCGCAGACTCTTCTGCGACGTGCCATCGGACAGGCGTGTTTGTTGCGCGAACGGCACGAAGCTGTCGTTGGGCCTGCTCGACAAGAGACTTCGCTCCCGAGTTCTTGAACCAGGACTTCGGGTCCAGCCCCTCGAAGAACTTGGCATAGCCCGGCCCCTTTGCCTCCAGCAGCACGCCCTTCTCGAAGCCATCGAACTTCACGCCTCCGTTCTTCGTCGTCGTGCCTCCGACCCAGTATGCCTCGTCCGCCGAGTGCCTGGAGATCTGTTCCTGGTAGCGCCGCGCACGAGGGGACATCTTCTCGTTGGCAGGTGCCCACTGGCCGGGCCCTTTCGACGGTGCCCCGCTCTTCGCTGCCGTGCTCGCTCGCTGAAGGATGATGGCTGCCCCCGGCCCACCGCTCAGCACCCCCGCCGCGCGTCCCGTAGATGAGGACACGAGTCGCATGGCGACCGTCCCGTCAGCGGACAACACGAGCGCTGGGACTTCTGCCGTGGCGAAGCCTGTTCCCCCCAACGTGCGCGTCGCGGCGGACACGGTTCCCCAGGTGGCCACGAGGTTCGTCACCAGCCTGGAGACGGCCTGCACCTGCTCGCCCCGCGTCATGTACCGGAAGCGCTCCAGGTACTCGGGCGATGACTCCAGCAACGCCACCACGGCGGCCGGCATCTGACGGAGCGCCGCGAGGTTGTCCGCTGGTGACGTCGAGAAGAACTTCCCCACCGCGAGCGCGAGCCCGACGAACGCCTCTTCGGCCCCGTCCAGGGTGCGACTGATGACGTCGGCATCGTCGTGGACGTCGGCCAGTGCGAAGCCGTTCTCCTCCCGCAGCTCGTCGTTGAGCAGTCGGAAGACGCCGGTCCGCCCGTCGTAGAAGCGACCCAGCTCGAAGGCGTGCGCGCGAAAGGCCCCGTCCTTCCACTCGACGGGCGCCACCCGTTGCTGTGTCCGCCCGCTGATCACCCACGCGAGGCAGCCGTCAGGACGGAGCACCGCCAGATGCCGGAAGCGCGCCACCCGGCGCACCAGCTCCGCCCGCGACACCTCGCCCGTCGCCAGCACCTCCCGCAGCACGAAGCCCACCGCGACCCGCGACGGGAACTGGCCCAGCGTCACGTCCCTCTTCAACAGCGTTTTGAGGAGTCGCGCCGCGTGAGTCGGTGAGAGAGAACTTCCCGCGACTGGCCGCGTGTCGCGCTCTTCGAGTCCCGCACTCTGAAGCAGGACATCGAATGCATCCTGCTGCCTTTGGCCTGCCCCAAGGGACACAGACTCCCGGAACATGTGGCGGCGGTAGAGCGGTTGCCTCGATGGGGCGTCGGCCTCTTCGGCTTCCTGTTCGCGTTCGGAATCCTCGCCCGAAGCGCTCCACCGCTCCCCGGGAAGTCCCGCGCGCTGATGGAACGTGTCCCTGCGAGTCGACGACTCAGCCCCAGCGCAGCCCACGAACAGCAGGGCGACACCCACCACCCAAAGGCCAGCACGCATTCCTCACCCCCAAGCCTCCCACATGGGCAGGCAAGCAGCGGGAATGCTGGCATTGGCGTCTGACAAGCACCTAGGTAATCGACGAGCGGGCGGAATCTTACACCGTCACGCCGACACTTCCGACAGCCACTCAGGGGAACGTCACGTTGCCAATCGTCACGGTACGCGGCCCATCAGCCTCCCACAGCTTGAGGGAAAAGGCGCCGCGCGCTGCCTCTGCCGTCGCCTCCGCTTCGATGACCACCCGATCTGCACCTCCCGAGGTGATGGGTGCTTTTTGCCATACCCGAAGCACCTTCAACTCGATGCCAGGAGGTCCACGAAGTGTGGCGCCACTGGCAGTCCACGGTTTTTCTCCTCGGAGGTCACTCAGGAAGACCTCCAGCGCAACACGGTCCTTCGAGCGGTAACTCAGCACGTTGATCGGTTGGAGCGAGCTCTTCGGGTCCGGGGAAATCGTCATGGTCACAAACTTTCCCGCCACTCCGCTGACATCGATGCCGCCAATCGCGAGCAACCCTGCGAGGCCGCCCGGCGAGCTGTGCTCCGACATCAAGCGCGCGTTTTCTTCCTTGAACCGGAGCGCTTCGGCTCGCGCTTCCCGCGCTTCCTGCTGGTAGGACTCAATCGACCTAGCGCTTCGGTACACCTCAACGAGGTTATCCGCGCGCGCAGGATGGACAGTAAGCAGGAACGACGCACCAGGGGGCGCCGCGCCATCACGGAATCGCACTGACACACGGAACTTCTCCCCTGGAGCCGCCTTCGCAGAGGGCACCACCCGCAGGGTCATGCGCCCCACATCGATGATGGAAAAACTCTTTGGCGCATCCATGTCGATCGAGTCTTGCGCCAACTCGGAGTCGAAAAGAAGCACGGTGGACAGTCCGGGGCTGACGGCCACCGCAACTGACACTCCGGATTCATCAGGCCCAATCTCAATGCGCCGAGCCCCATTGCCCGACATCACCCCCCCCTGGGCCGCTGAACTTCCCGCCACGAGGGAGACCACGAGGAGAACGCCCAATGATGATGCATGCATCCGTCCGCGACTCCCTCATATGGCAACGCGCGTTGACGCCACGTCACTCAAACTCACTTACAGCCTTCACATCACCAACCGCGAAGACACGCGCCGATGTGGGGTTGTCATCCCCCGACTCTCGCTCCAAGCCCTTCTCCAATGATCCGGATTGCAGTTCCAGGCACACGGGGAATCTCTTTCCGTTGCGAGTACGAGCATGGGTGAAGCGTCCATAGACACGGTCGCTCACGATGAGTCGCCCAGAGAAAACCGTGCCGTCCGGCATCCGGTTCCACTCGGCCAGTAGCCTCAGCTCCGCTGGTCCATCGGACACCGTGATGATCTGCGGCTTCATCACCGGGAAGGAAACGGCGTGGTGGTCCCCGACGTCGACGCCCCACTTTTCCATCGCCTCAATGGCTCCATCGGGGCACGACTCGGGGGGAGGCTGCGGGCGCACCTGTGTTCCTGGGCACGCAAACCCCGCGCAAGCTGCCACCGCAACAATCGCCCTGCTCATGACGCCCGCGCCCTTCTTAGGGGGCTTCGGCGGCGGGATCTCGGTCTTCTCCATCTTCACAGTTGTGGCCTCGGGGAGCATCGCAGGAGCAGCGATGGCCGCAGGTGTGGACCCCGCGCCAGAGGGGGGAGCTGCGGCGCGAACAGCTTGGGACGAACTCCCAGGCCGCGCTACTTCCTGACGGGTTGGCACAGGGGCCTCGACGTGTGGCGTGCGCCAGCTCCACACCAGCCCCGCCACGACGAGCACCGCGACCAGCGCCATGGCAGCGAGGCCCCAGCTCCGTGAGGTCGCAGCGGGCCTCGGAGCCTCTACCGTCGGCTCCTCCCGCGACAAAGCCGGTTCCTCCCCCCTGGGCGGCAGACCTTTCTTCGGTCGCATCCCCCGTCGAGGCCGTTCCGCCAGCTCGTTCAACCACAGCTCGTGACTGTCCCGGCCCCCTTCCGTGGTCGCCGTGCTCTCGTCGTAGCCATCGCACAGCGGCACGTCCCACGTCGCGCCCGCCCCTCGAAGGGCCTCTTCCAGCGCTACCCGTAGAGCCCCCGCGCTCGGTGTCCGTGCGGCCGGAGTCTTCGCCAGCAGCGACATGCACACGTCACTGAGCGCCGAGGGCACCCGCTCATTCATCCGAGAGGGAGGAACGGCATCATCCGAGATGACGGCATCCGCCAACGAGATGTGCTCTAGAGAGAAGGGCGGGCGCGCCGTCAGGAGTCGATAGAGGATCACCCCCAGCGCCCATAAGTCGTCCGAGGGGCCCGGCGAGTAGATGGCCCCTTTCACGTGGAAGTTCTGCCGGAAGAAGCCCCACGCCTCTGGGGAACGGTACTCGGGCGTCCCAGGCGGGAGGATGTCCCCCGTGAGCCCTGGCGCACCCTCATAGTCTCCGACACCGAAGTCCACCAGCTTGGCCACGCCATCCGCGGCGCGCACCATGACGTTGAACTCCTTCACGTCGCGGTGGAGCACCCCGGCCGCGTGGGAGGCTTCCAGCGCCCGCGCCACGTCCAGCACGACACTCGCCACCTGCCGCGCGGAAGGATTCTCCTCGGACGCCCAGACGTCGAGCTGCCGCCCCTCCACGTACTCCATGACGATGACGCCGAACTCCGGGGACGCCATCGGCCACATCCCGAAACCGTGGATGCCCACCACGTTGGGGTGGCTCAGCTTCAACAGGATGGAGACCTCGCGCTCCACCCGCCGCCCCACGCGGGCCAGGTCCAGCAGCTTGAGCGCGTAAGCCCGTCCCCCGCCTCGCGCGAGATACACGGCACCGAAGCCGCCGCTGCCGAGCCGACGCTCAACCGTGTAGCCCATCACCTGGACACCGGGCGCAAGCAACGCGAGGGCTGGCTCCCTCATTCTCACAGCGCCCGTCTCCCAGCAGTCCGGCCTTCGCGCATTCGCGTTCCCTCCCAACTAGGCACGCAACGTACCAAATGGACCACTCGGCAGGGGGGCTCTCTTCGCGGAAGGCGTGCGCCGGAAGACTCCTGACATTCATCGATATGCACTAGACGTCTGATGTTCTGTTCCGCTACGAAGGCGGGATGAGAGAGGCCACGTCCGACCCCAAGCGCCGCCAGCACCTTGCCGCCCTCATCGGTCCCGTTGCTCGCACCGCTCGAAGCCGCCTCGGACTGACGCAGGCCGAAGTTGCCAAGCAGATGGGGCTTGCAAGCGAGGTCTACAGCCGGCTGGAGCGCGGGAACATGCTGCCCAGCGTCTCCACCTTGCACCGCCTCTGCGAAGTCCTGGACGTGTCGCCGAACGAGCTGCTCGGCTACACACGCGCGAAGCCTCGCGACACAGACTCGCCCGCCCGTCGTCGGCTCTTCTACCAAGTGCGGCAGTTGGACGAGACTCGGGTCCGAGCGATTCTCGCCCTCCTCTCCGCAGGGAAGTCCCATGAATGAAGAACTGGCAATCACCATCGGCACCGCCGCTCGTGAAGCAAGGGAAAGGCTGGGGTTGACCCGGACCGAGGTGGCTGAACGCGTGGGCCTCGTGGAGCCCGCCTATCGCCGGCTGGAGCGCGGCAAGGTGCTGCCAAGCGTCACCGTCCTCCACCGCATCAGCCTGACGTTGGACCTCTCTCCCGAAGTCCTGATGGGTACGGCGACGCAGGGGACGTCGAAGAAGCCCGCGCGCGCATCGCTGGTGGAGGTCGAGACGCCCGAACTGCGCCGACTGCTCGCCCTCGGACGGAGGTTGGACGAGGAGAAGCTGGACGCGCTCCTCCACGTCGCCACCGCACTGACTCGCTAGTCCTCGTCGGCGAGCGCCTCAAGCTCGTGCGCGTCCAGCCCCTCGGGGAACAGCCCGGCCTCGCCGAACTCCACCACGTCACGAAGGCAGCTCCCCTCCGCGATGATGAGGGCGACCTCCTGCTGAGCGTCCTGCCGCCCATACGAGGGGTGCCGCTTCGTCAGGGCCGCGCGCAGCACGCTCCCCATATCGGCCGCCGTGGCGAAGCGCTCACCGGGGACAACGCGCAGAGCCGCATGGAGGATGGCTTTCACGTCCGGCGCCAGCCCGGTCACAGCCGCCTCGACGTCGTCCGGACTGAAGCTGGAGAGCAGCACGCGCATCTGAGCGAGCGGGAGGGAGGTGAACTGCTCGGCCATCAGCGGACTCAAACCCTTGGGCGGTGAGGGCACGTCCTCCACGTCGAAGAGATGGCGCCCCGTCAGCAGCTCCACGAGCACCACGCCCAGGCTGAAGATGTCCGAGGCCGGCGACAACGGCAGCCGCTCCAGGTACTCGGGGGAGGCGTAGGCAACATCTCCCCGGACGAGACTGGCGGGCGACTCCAGCCTCCCCACCATGTGCGAGTAGGCCGCGCCGAAATTGGCCAGCTTCACCCCACCGTGCGTCCCCAGGTAGATATGCCGAGGGTTGACGTCCCGGTGGATGATGCCCAGTGGCCTGCCGTCCTCCCCTCGCAGGCTGTGGGCGTAGTGCAGGGCGTCGGCAACCTCGGCGCCGATGTAGAGGGCCAACGCCTCGGACATGGGTTTGCCCCGGACCACGCCTGCGGTCACCAACGTGTCTAGTGAGGGCCCATCCACGTACTCCATGACGACGTGCGGCGTGGACCGATGGATCTTCAGGTGGAAGACCTGGGCAATGCCGGGGTGATTGAGTCGGAAGGCCAGTTGAATCTCGTCCGAGAGTCGCCTGCGCCCCTCGGTAGTGGTGGGGCTGGGCAGGCGGCGCACGAAGCACTGTCCCGGCATTTCCTCTTCCAGCGCGTAGCGGTGAGCCAAGAGCAGCACTTCGCCCGTCGGCATCTTCACTACCTCGCGCACGGCCTCGTAACGGACATCACCCACACTGAAGAGCGGCTGCGGGGCGTCGGGAGTGGGGAGCGGCGGGAAGAACCGGGATGGGTCGGAGCGGCTACCGCTGTCAGTCGTGGAGGGCATGAGGTCCTCGGAAGGCAATGCGTGGCTCCCGAGGATTCTCAACGCAACAAACCTATAAAGTCCAGACAATCGAATCAATATGGTCCGAACTCGCGAACGCAGGAGGCCAACGCGGCAGGGGCAACGTCCACGGTAAGACGCCCTTGCACTCGCCCTTCGTTGCCGCAACCTGTGCCC
Organism: Myxococcus sp. MISCRS1; assembly: GCF_026626605.1. Lineage (NCBI taxonomy): Bacteria > Pseudomonadati > Myxococcota > Myxococcia > Myxococcales > Myxococcaceae > Myxococcus > Myxococcus sp. MISCRS1. Next base: position 3,248,950 of record NZ_JAPNKB010000001.1, on the reverse strand, counting down.
CATGACTAAGACACCGACGGGCGACTGCGGTGAGTACGCATCACACGGCGTTGCGAGGTCCCAGACCAACCGCGCCGATGCCGCAGTCGCCCACCCTCAGTCCGCGAGCTTCGCAACGGCGAACCCGACCCCGAGCCCAAGCACCAGCGCCACGGCGGCAACGGTGAAGGACACGTCCCCTGCCTGCTGGCGAAGGGACTCGTTCTCGGCCCGGAGTCGCTCAAGCTCGGCGGCAGTCCGGACACAGCGACTCTCGGACAACCAGCAGCCGCCCTCGACCTCGACGGCTGCCGTCCCTCCATCCGGAAAGAGCTGAGCGCGCTCCACGCCGATGACCTCGGAGCCCGCCGCAGGAGTCGCGACGAGCACCACCAGCACGAGCGCGCCGAGCTTCACTTGTCGCCCCGCTTGTCGAGCTGCTCAAGCACAGCAATCGCCGCGGCCTTGCCCGCGACCTGGCCGGCGGCAACCTCGCCCGCGTGCTCCGCGCTCTCAATCGCGGCGTCCCCGAAGAGAAGCCGCTTGATGAGAGTGAAGCCACCCGCCGCCGTCAGGGCCACCTTCACCGTGGTCAGCATCAGGGACAGAGAGAACGGCGCCCCAGCGGCGAGCGCGTTCGCGACAGCACCCGCCAGGGAGACGCCCAGCACCAGCAGCGCCCCGCCCCGGTCCGTGTTGAAGAACGGGACGACCAACCCGCCGAACCGTCGCAGGAGGTAGACGAGCAGCACCACCACCAGGGAAGCGACGAGCGCGTAGTTCTGGCCCGTCACCGCGTCGAGAAGCATCTGAGCGAACACCTCGAACTGCTCGGGGCTCGGCCCGACCATACCCACGTCAACCATGTTTCCTCCGAGTCAGAAGCCCAGCCGAGTCAGTTCGGCCGCGAGCTTCGGGTTTGCGGCACGCCACTGCGGCGACTTGCGCTCTTCGTCGAGCCGAGCCCACACAGCGGCGACCGAACTGCTCTCCACTAGCGTCCGAAGCGGCGTGAGCTGAAGCGCACTCACGTAGCCCGGCCACTGCACATGCGGCGCGTCGCCGAACCTGCCGCCCCAGACGAGTCCCGCCTTCGTCGCTTCCTCGCCGAGCACGCGGTACGCCGGCAGGCGCCAGTCGGGTTGGACTCCGGGGCGAGCGTCACCGTCACAGACGAAGTCGAAGGCGAGCCCGTAGTTGTGCGCGGACAGGCCAGCCGCAGACGCCTTGCCGCCCTTGCCCGCGAGGAACAGGCGCCGCAGCTCGGCCTGCTCTTCGAGGCTCCGGAAGCCGTAGGTCGCGACGTAGCTCACGCCCCTGGCCTCGCACCGCGCCACGAGCTGAAGGGCGACCGACACGAGCGGCAGGTAGACGCGGTCAAGGTCGACCCGCTTGAAGTTGGCCCGGGTCATCGGGAATCCCCCGACGCGGACTGGGTCCTGCGAAGAAGCTCCAACTCGACGGTCTGCCGGACCTGTGCGGGCAACCCGACACTGAACTCATCGCGCCAACGCCGCAAGGCGCCCAGCTCCACCGCGAGGGCGTTGATGCGCTCGTCCTGACGGGCGACCTTCTCAACGAGCGAGCGAATCTCCCCGACGAGGGACTTCGCGGCCCAAGTGAGGACACCGACCCCCGCCGTTCCGAGCAGGGAGCCGACTACGAGCTGTAGGGACTGGGTCTCTTCTGCGGTCACGACTTCACCAGGAGCTTGGGGTGCCCCAGGTAAATGCGTGTGACTTCTGGCGGTGGCTCACGACAACCCTACGCGGTGCGAGCAGCCACCTGCTTGAACCCAACCAATTGCCATGCTTCACTTCGCCAACAAAAAAGGGCTCAGGCATGGACCAAACAACCTCCGACCAAAATCTGCACAAGTTCCTCAGATTCAAAACCAACGGGCGGGATGCAACGCACGCCCGACTGCTAGCGCTTGATTTCGCAAACCACTACACTCAAAATAAATGGTCTCTCAAGAGATGGAAGGGCCACCCCAAATTCACCATCACCTGGGAAAGAGCTGCCGGGGGGAAGGCAGCGGATGGCACTCCTCTCATGGAGAAGGTCACATCAAAACCCTTTAATCAAAGTGTCATTGAGCGCGCAATAAAGACAGAAGGGTCGGGCTTCATAGGCGCACTGAATCTGCCAGAGCTTCGCCCAAACTGGCTCGATGCATCAATTCCAATTTTCATGGGGTTTCATCACGTCGACCCAGACGGAGGCACGGTCAAGATGCAAGTAGATCCGAGCCTAGGTCCGAAGTTTCCGTTGAGACCAATGCTTGATCGGGAAGGTGTCATGGAGGTGTCCTTCCAAAAAAGCCTTCTCCTAAACATTGCCGAGCAGCGAAAGCAGGCTGTTGACGTGAGCCGCCTGGGCACAACAAATCCATGGGGCTTTCTTACAACTCTGCGCACACTGACATCTGAAGCAGTGACGATGATCGACAACACCCTGCATCAGCTCTACTTCAAAGCACAGTACGATCCACTCCCCATGTGGAAGTTCGACGAGGTCGCATTGGGACCTCGCCACGGAAGCAGAATCATGGAGAAGCTGAAATGGGTCTATGCCATCACAGGCGTTCATCTGGACGCACGCGACCAAACCGCTGCATTTGGCTTCATTAAGGCAGTTCGAAATCACTTTGCGCACATGGACCCCCCTTGCATGTGCATCACAATGGAGGAGGCTGCGGATTGGCTGAACAAGATCCGAGTGGTGGGAGAGCTCAACTGGAAGATTAGGCAAGCCATTGGCGTTCCACCTTCGCTGGCGCTGGTTGAATTGCTCATGCAGCCCGAGGTGGAGTTTGTTCCAATCTACCCTATGAACAGACGCATTCCGCAGCCTCCGACTGTTGGGTATAAAGCCGTGTGTGAAGAGGCGCTTGCACGAGCCTCGTCCACGAAAGGGAAGAGCAGCGCCCCAGAAACAGACGGGCTCCTTGCTATTGCCCCTACTCGCGGGGTTTGAGGTTGTGCGCCAGCAACCCCTGCACGACGTAGGTTTTCGCAAAGCGCACCGAAATCTGCATCACGTCGCCGGCCGCCGTGGGTTCGATTCTCGCCACACGGCCCGGCACGAAGCCTTCAATCGTCTCTCCTGATTTCAGCGCATCCGTACGCGTCCAGCCACGTTCCACCGTCCGCCAGCGATGGTCCGGCGTCACGACGAGCATTCGGCCGTCCTCCATGAACAGCCTGGAGCGCGGCGCCTTGTGGCGGCCGACGTGGGTCACCTCGAATACGCCCCCATCCTTCTCGTGCTCGTGAATGGTGAGCACACGCATGCCGGGCCGCAACATCCCAGCAGGCAGCTCCGCTCCGTTGCTGAGCATCACCAACTCCCAGGGCGCCACGCACGTTCCATGGTCACTTCCCCCGTCATCACCGCCGCTTGAGGGCGTCGAGGCCGGGCCCGTCGCGCTGCGAGCCATGTTGGTTCCGTACGCGTAGGGCGGGAAGAACCACCGCTCCGCACTGAACCCGCTCGCGTTGTGGATACGGACCTTCAGGTAGAGCAGCTTGTTCGACAGCGAGTCGCGCAGGCGATTGAGTCGGTCGCCATACATGAACGAGAAGCCCGCGCTCACCGCGTTACTGGTGTCGTCGTCTTGCGCGCCGTTCTGGTACTTCCTATCCGGCAACGGGACGGATGTGCCGTAGAGCCACTGGGGCACGTTGTTGTCCCCATACGCCCAATAGAAGCCCACCTCCATGAAGCGCAGCGCGTCCAGGTTGTCGCCCTGTGACTGGGCTGAATAGAGGCCCTGTAGTGCGCCCAGGTGAAGTTCGCGGCGCCGCCACTGGCCCCGACAATCGCGCTGCCCTCAACCACCTGGATGTTGAGACGGTCGATGTTCGGCACGCCGTCGTTGTTGCCGCGGTAGTAGACACGGCTGCCCGTGTCCGCGAGGGCCTGCACGGAACGGAAGAACCCGTCGCTCAGGTAGTAGCGCCCCACCTGGACGTTGTTCGACGCGACCTTCAGCGTCGTTCCCACGTTGTCGAGCTTCGCGCCCGCCGTGGGGATGCCGTTGCCGTCCTCCGCGTAGTTCGACGTCTTCAGCGTGTTCGCGGCGAGCAAGTCGAAGGTGACCATCTTCCGGAGCGAGACGGCGTCGAAGTAGAGCCGTTTGCCCACGTCGGCCGGCATGACTTCCGTCTCCCAGAAGAGCTGAAGCCCCGTGCAGCCGGCCGGGCACGTCCCCGTCACCGCCACGCGCCGATAGGTTGTCCCCACAGTCCCCAGTTCCACAGCCGACGTCTGCCCGGCGTAGGCGCCGCTCGCGTCCTCCCAGAGCAGATAGAGCGTGCCCATGCCGCCCACGGTGGCCGACGACGACTTGACGTGGACTTCGGCGAGAAACTGGTCCCCGGGCGAGCACTTGAGCCGGCCGCCTGGAGCCGAGGAGCCGTAGCCGCCCGTCCAGTTCAGTCCTACCCAGGCCCCCGCGCTCGCCAGCTCCACCCGCCGCACCCAGCGCCCCGAGCGCGCGTTGACCGGGTCCTCGACGAGCTTGTCGCCCTCCGGGAGCTTGCCCACCGCGCGAAGGCCCGCGTCGTTGTAGCCGTTGGGGATGAGGTTGTCGGTCGGCGGGTGCAGAAGGTGCCGATAGCCGACCGCGGAGTCGTCCAGCGAGGCGCCTTCAAGCCTCTTCGGGGTGACTTCAAACTGGGGGGACGCGTTGCCGCGGTTGCCGAACCGGTCTCGAGGAACGACGCGCACGAAATAGGACGTCCCCGGCATCAGATCCGCTACTCCGAAGGCCGTCGTGTCGAACGTGCCGCGCAACGTGGAGCTGCTCGGCGCGAAGTCGCTCGCCGTTGAGACGTGCAGTTCGTAGGAGGCCACCGCAGGGCCACTCAGGGCCGGCTTGAGCGACACGCTGAAGCCGTTGACTACGGGCGACACCGTCACGTTGAGCGGGTCCAACGGCGGGAGCGTGTGGGCCGGCTCACTCAACCCGGGGCGCGCGTCCATCTCCAGCCACACGGAGACGCCGAAGGAAGGCTTGCCTCGCGTGGTGAGAGTCGTCCTCGCGTCACCCTCCGAGGTGAAGGCATGCCGGAAGCCGGTGACAGCCAGGTTCTGGTCATCGGAGTAATGCACCCCGTTCGCACGGAACTGGTAGAGGTCCCCCAGCTCCACTAGCGGGAAGAAGTCGGCTTCAACCTCCTGGTCCGCGAGGGGCTCTTTCAAGTCGGACAGGGCTGCTTCCGCCATACGCCGTGCTTCGGCCTCTCGGTCGATGTTGCTCGATGCGTCTTCCGCGAGCTGAATGAACCGCACGCCATAGGTGGCCTGACTGGCGACGTCCTCGACGATGACGCTCTTGCGCTTGGGCTGCCCCGTGACGTCCAGGTCTCCCGCGTCCGAGTAGACGACCTCGACCTTGCTCCGAACCTCCGCCACGTTGATGTCGAGCTTCGTGACGTCGCGGTAGTCGCTCGGGCCGAAGGTCCACGCCAGCAAGGGACTCGCGCGCTGGGGCTCGCTGAACGTCAAGACGAAGCTCCCGCTCCCCTCTCGCCAGCGGTAGCGCACTTCCCAGCCAATCTGTTGGGCCAAGTCGCGGAGCGCGTCCAGGACGCTCGCCTTCTTCCGCGCGTACTTCCGAATCTTCCAGCCGGGGGAGACGGGCGTATGCAGCAGCACCCCCGTTCCGTTGTCGGTCAGGATGGATTGCATGACGGCTTCCACCGCGACACCGGCCACGTCGTCCCCGTAGGCACGTTCCACTTCAATGAACGTGTCCTGGAGCCGGCCCCCGAGGTCTCGCCCACGGAAGACGAGTGGATCTCCCCCGAAGGCCACCTCGTCAACGTGGCCGTGAAACAGCATGCGCCACTCGCTCGCACTCGGCGCCATCCCCACGGGCGACACCGCCGCTTCGACGATGAACTCGCGACCTGGCCGGATGAGCGGCCCGTTGTTGGCGTTCAGCTTTGAGTCGGCCCTGAGCGGTGACAGGCTGATGAGGTCGACCTGCCGCTTGAGAGTCACCGTCGCGGCGGACACGGGCTGGTCAACGTCCTCGTCGACCTCCACGGCGTCGAGGAAGTCGCGCCCTTCGAGCTGACTCAAGTCCACCCAACCACCTGCCCCGCCTCGGACCAACACCCGGACATGGGAAGCATGCCCCGCCGGATTCGTGAGGACCGCGAGCCCCTGAGACAACACAGCGCGCATGACGGACTAGACCTCCCTCAACGTGAATTCGAGCCGCTCGCCGACGACGCGCGTCCCGTTGTGACTGAACTCGACGAACTCGCCGTCGCGGACCTCTCCCAGCACCTTCGTTTCGGAGGGCAGGAAGCTCCCGCTCGCCACGAGGAATGGAAGAGCGCTCCAGGGGCGCGCGGAGTGCCACGCGACGAGGTGAGGCACCCACGCGTCGGGCACCTCGAAGGGCAGTCCCACCACGTCGTCGAAGCTCACCCTGTTGGTGGCGCCCGTCACCGCGAGCGCACCGGAGACGACGACCAAGCCCCCGGCATTCTCCGAAGGCACGCCCTGCGCCCACCGCTTGCCGTCGCTCCGGTTGATGACCTGGAGCCACGCGCCCGTCGAACTGCTGAAGACGTGGTGCAGGGTCGTCCAGCGAGCCCCGAGCTGCATGGACCACGAAGCGGACGCACCGACAGCCAGGTTGAGCCCACCGCCGAAGCGCGCGCCCTGAACCACGAGCCCCGTAGCGCTCGCCTGATTGAGTCCGCGACTGGTGAAGGCGTCACCGTCGAAGGACACCGTGTGCCCGTCCCCAGCAATCAGCCCTCGCAGGGCGAGCACCTCGTCGCGCGGCAAGGGGGGCGTTTTGAACTCCCACTCCTGCCGGACGGCGCGCCGCCCCAGGCGATAGGCCCCGCTGAAGGCGCGCGAGTCCGTGCCGATGCTCACCTGCCTTCGCCGGCCCTCTACTACGGGCACGGGGATGCCGTTCAGCGCAAGGAAGGTCATCTCAGTACCTCCCACTCAGCCATTCACCGTTGCCGCGGCGTCGGTGGGCCTCGCGCTTCATTTCGATGTAGACGTGTCGCGCTGTCTCCACGGGGTCGTCGACGCCCTGCACGACAATCTGCCCCACGCTGACGTTGCCGCCGCTCACCGGGACGACAGGGCTCGGCGTGACGGGCGACACACCAGGAGCCAGCGGCGCCCCTCCAATCGGGTCCTGCGCGTTGAAGCGGGCCAGGGCCACCTTGAAGCCCGTCGGAACGTTGGTGAGCGCCTCCGTCGCGCGGTTGGTCGCGGCGGCGTTCTCCCAGGCGGCAACACCAGCGGCGGCATTCGCGGCGGCGGCGTCATAGCTGGAGTCCTTCAGCGCATCCAAGGCACCGTCGACCTGGTCCATCGGCACCTTCATGCTCTCCAGGCCCTGCGCCATCTTCTTGAAGGCACCACCGACGAAGGGAATCTTGCCGAGCGTTTTGAACACGCTCGCGATGAACCCAATGATGGCGTTCCACACCGTGCCGATACCCTTCACGACGTAGAGGATTCCCATCGCCACCACGCGGATGACGGCGAAGAGCCCCTTCATGATGGGACCCGAGAGCACCGTCAGCGGCTGAAGCAGCGCGACGAGAATCTGGCCGAACACCGTCACCACCGGCGCCAGTCCCTCGAAGAGCATGCCGAGCACTTCGAAGATGGGTGTAATCGCCTCGATGGGCTTCGAGAACATCTCCAGCACCGGCACCAGCGCATCCAGGAGCGGCGTCACCATGTTGAACACGGACGCCAGCAGCGGCAGCACAGGAGCCAGCACGCGGCCGATAACGTCCGCCACGTACTGGATGAAGTTCGTCACCATCTGGAGCAACGTGCCGAAGGTCGTCGACTGGGAGAGCAGCTCCGCGACGACGGCAATCAACCCGCCCCACACGCCACCAGCCGACATGCCCTGCTGGAAGCGGTCGACCAGCTCGTAGACGCGCCCGAATGCCTGGGAGAAGCGGCTCGTCAGGGCCCGCTTCGCTTCGTCGGCCGCCTTGGCGAGCGCGTCGGCGAGCTCCTTCGCTTTGCGGCGCGCCACCTCGGCGATGATGGACGCCGTGTTGCCGACGCTCGCGAGGAACTTCTTCGCGTCGAACTTTCCGACTTCGACGCTCCCAACTTCAATCTCGGGTGACTCCGTGGGGGTGCGCAGCTTGCCCTTGGGCCCGAGCATGTCGTCGAAGACACCGCCGAACTTCTCGCGGAGGAACGCGGCGGCATCGCCTCCCATGAGCTTCACACCGTCGAAGGCGTAGCTCGCCCCGTAGGACACGCCCTCCCAGACAGTCACCAGCCCATCGCGAAGCGTGCCGACGGTGCTGTCGACGAGCCCCTTCAGCCCGCCGAGCACGGCGTCGCCCGTCAAGTCCTTCAGCCCCTCCAGCGCGCCCGCGACACCGTCCAGACTCAGCGCACGCGCGAGAGGCGCGGCCAGTCGAGCCAGGTTGCGCACCACGAAGGCGAAGGTGTCGAGCTGACGACGGGCCCACATGCCCACGACAGCCGCCAGCCCCGCGAAGACTTCCTGAAAGAACCTCGCGACGCGCCCCGCGACGTCCGTCACCGCCCGCCACATGGCGACGAAGGCATCGCGCATGCCCGTGCTGCTGTCGTGCCATGCCTTGTACAGCGTGCCCGCGAGCATGACGACGCCCGTCACCGCCAGCGCAACCGCGGCCAGGGGCGCCCCCACCGTCAGGATACGAGCGGCAGCGTTGCGGAACGCCTTCGCGAAGCTCTCGTCGACCTGCTCAGCCCCCTTCGCGACCTTCTTCAAGTTGCCTTCGACGACGGGCGTCTCTGCACGGAGGAACGACGAGAAGCGCACCACCGACTTGCCCGCCCCATCCAACGCGGGCACCACGAAGGCCAGGAAGCTCTCGGCGAACTGCTTCACCGCGCCCGCCACCTTGCCCACGGCCCCGCCCGCGAGCCCCGCCGCAGTGCCCCAGAAGAGGAAGCTCCCCATGGAGGACTTCACGGCCGGGTCGAGCCGTTGGAACCACCCGAGGGCTTGCTCCAACGCGTCGGAGAGCCGCTCCAGGTGCGGGAGAATCGCGTTGCCTATCTCCGCGCCGACGTTCTGGAAGACGAGCGCGATTCGGTCCATCCGCTCCGTCACGGACGAATCGAAGGCTGCCGCAGCCGCGAGCGCCCCGTACAGGCCCGCGCTCACAATCGCGCCAATCTCCCCAATCTTGTTGCCGAGCTGCTCGACCTTCCCAGCGGCGGCGGCCACGTCGGAGACAATCTTCCGCATCGACTTCGTGAACTCGCCGACGGCGGCCGTCACGACGACATAGACGTCACCGACTTTGAGACCACCGCCCGCCATGACGAATCACCTCCGACGCAAACGTCGAACTGACTGTTGTCCTTGTGGAGACGTGCCCGAGGCGGTTGGCGAGGAAGAGCGGCGCTCCAACTCCTCGGCCTCTTTCCGGGCGTAGGCCACCAGCCCGACGACGTCTTCGTATGCCATCGTCCGCACTGTGTCGGGCGGCACCTTCAGGAGCGACGCGACCCCGTAGAGCAGACTCGCCTCGGGGTCGCCGTCTATTTTCCCCGCATCTTCTCTTCGGTAACGTTGAACACGTCCGTGAGGTCCGTCGCGAAGTCCTCCAGCCAGGACTCGTCGAGCAGTTCGTCGACGTCATTGACGGAGAACATGGGGCGACCCGTCTCCGAGTCGTGAATCACGCAGACGGCGATTCGCGCCAGCATCCGCGCACCGGCACGGTCCCCCGTGGGCTCGTTCTTCTCCGTCATCTCGCCCGCGGCGCGTGCCTGCTCAATCAGACGCAGCCGGTCCCCCATGGTGGGTTTGATGATGTCGACCTTGACGCCATCAATCTCGACGGACTTCACGACACGACGGTTCTTCGCGAGCAGCTTGTGCTTGTTCGACATGTGCTTTCCCTTCCGGCAGTGGTTCAGGGGATGCCGTAGCCCCAGGCGATGGCGCTGCCGTTCTCCGACTGGAAGGCGTGGCCGATGAACTTCACCGTGCGCTCGTAGAGGGCCCCGGGCGTCAGCTTGTGCGACAGCTCGGGCACCTTCACCCAGGCACGGAAGACTTCGGAGCCCGCGCCCTTGCTGACTTCGACGAGCAGCGGGGCGCCGTCCTCGAAGCGCACGTCGAGCGCCGTCAGCCCCACCAGCTCCCCTGAGAAGTCCCGCAGCGACACCGCGCGCCGCTTGTACCCATCCCCCATGACTTGCAGCTCGACGACGTCGTTCGTCACCGACAGGGAGAGGGAGCGCACCAGCGCCACCGGGAGGACTGGCAGCGAGGCCCCCGAGACGCGCACGCGCGCCGAAGGCCCCGGAGCGTTGGCGAGGTGGACGAAGCCGAAGAGCGCGTCGACAACGGCCTCGGCATCCTCCCATTCGTCACCGTCGGACGAGGTCTCGACGAGTACAGGCGCCCCAGGGTCGAGCCGACGAAGGGCCGGGTCGACGATTCGGAACACGCCACCCGCCACGAGGGCGGCGTCGGCATTGAGGAACTCTTCCGGCTCGCCCGCGATGGACAGGGAGCCGACGTGCGCGGGGATGACCGACATCAGACGGCCACCGGGGCGCCGTTGCCGAGGAGCTTGCACGAGAACTCGACGACCCCACCGGGCGTCATCTTCTCGTCGTAGCTGTTCACCACCATGGGGATGCGCTTGCCCTTGCTGCCAGCGGCGGCGCTCGGGTCAAAGACGAACGTCACGTAGACGGTGCCCCCGGTATCGCGTGCATCGCGAAGGACGGACTGCGGCGCGTCGCCCTCCATGAAGTGGCCGGACAGGTCCGCGCTCGTGTCCTTCAACGTCTGGACGCGGGACTTGTAGCCCGAGCCCCCGAGGTAGTTCGTTTCGGTGAAGTCGCCCGTCTCGCTCAGCGACGCGTCGGTGAGTCCGTCCACGCGGTCAGCGGGCAGCGCAGCAGTCGTGTCCGAGCGCACCGACACGCTATCGAGGTGGGCAGCAACAGGGGTGGACATGGGAGTGCCTATCGGCTCGGGAAGAGCCGCGAGAGGGTTGAAAGAATCTGAGCCGCCACCGCCTTGCGGAACTTCGCGCGGCCCTTCCTCGCGGGCTTGCGCAGGAAGTGGACGGGCTCGGCGAAGCGCTGCTCGCCCCAGTGAAATCCCTCGTGAATGGCGCCGGCCGCGTCGTGCTCGTAGCCCGCTGTTGCGCTGACGCTCGACTTCTCGCGGTTCAGCTCCGGGCCATCGACGAATCCCGAGGTGCTCAGCGGCGGCTTGCCGTCCGTGTCCCGCTTACCGACGGGGACAAGTGCGCGACTTGCCTGGAGCACCATGGACGCGTGCGCGTGGGCCAGCGGAGCCAGGTCGTCGAGCACGGGCCGTTCGACCTTGCGCAGCTTGTCGAGGAGTCTGAAGTCCAGCGCGACTTTGAGTGCCATTGCCCCCTGTAAATGCGTGTGACTTCCGGGAGTGGCTCACGCGCCCGAATCGACAAAGGATGCGTCCACGGTGAAGGTCCACCAGTGGCGGTCACTGCCATCCGTGCCGATGTAGTTGGGGCTGCCCTCGTCGACTTCCATCAGCACGTAGGGCGCGGCATCCGCGAGGTGCAGCACGTGGAGGGCCGCGAGCGCGAGGGACTGTCCCGCCCGGAAGCTCTCGCGGTCCGAGCGCACGCGAACCTGACTGGTGACAGTCCGATACACCTTGCGCCCTCCGAGGTAGCCCTGCGGCGCGTCGCCTCCCGTCTGGAGCACGAAGCACGCGACGTCCGGCACCGTCGCGTCGTCGTCCTCAAGCGTCGGGCCAAGAAAGAGGTTGGTGCCGACGCGCAGGCCCAGGTTGCCCGCGGCGAGGAGCGTCGCAACGTCGGCGGCGGTGTCGCGAGCCATCAGAGCCAGACCTTCCGGTAGCGCACCACGCCGCCACCGTCGACGTGCTCGTCAACGGCGGCAGGGCGGCGTGCGTGGTTGAAGTCGCTGGTGTCGTCGCCCTTGAACCAGAGCCGATGACGCAGCGTGAGCGGCGCGGCGGTGTAGACGACGAACGACGCGACGAACTCGGCGCCGTTGGCATCTCGAATCAGCTTCCGGCTCGGCTGGATGCGCGCGGGCGCTTCGTGGACAGGTCCCAGGAGAGGCGCCCCCCAGGCGTCGCGGCCCGTGACTTCGGCGTAGCGGACGAACTGCCGGAAGTGCGTCTCGGGGCCGCCCATCAGCTCGCCCTCCAAAGGATGTGCGGCGCGACGAGCAGCTCGGCGCGGGGACTCGCAAGGCGCTGGCCTGCCCCTCGCTCCCGGTAGCTCACGGACCAATCCCCCAGGCTCTCAGCGGACACGTCGGCGTCGCGTCCCCGGCCCCGGTAGAGCGCGCAGGCTTCGAGGATGGCGGCTTCCTCGACTTCGGCCGGCAGGGTGACGGGGCCCAGGGACGCGTCGCCGGCCACCTGCCCAGGCGTCATGTAGCCGCCCGTGTACGTCACCGCCAGCGCCCCCGGATGTCCTTGTCGGCTGTCGACCGTGAGGGTGATGAGCCCGCTGGCATGCGCCGTCTCGGGCCACACTCCGGAGAGCCGGTAGAGGAGCCCCCCGGCCGCGAGGTCCCCAGCGAAGGTGTAGGCCGGGGCGTCAAGCAGCTCGCCCCCCTCCCGAACGCTGATGACCTCGACGAGCGGCGGGCGGGCGAGCAGGACGTAGGGGCGTGCGTAGCTGGCGGGGTACTCCGTCACCGTGGCCCGCTCGAAGGCCCGGCCACACAGGGCGGCAATGGCCCCACTCGCGGCACTGACGCAGCGCTCGACGTGGGGGTCGACGGCTACGCCCAAGTCGGCGGCCACGGTGGCGGCAAGGCAGAGGTCTGTCGGACGGGCCATGGAAGGGACTCAGGAGGGCCTAGGAGCGACGAAGCCGGGGCCTGGAGGGGTGAGGGGCCCCGGCTTCGTCTCGTGGCACTAGGCGGCGGGAATCTCGTCGGGCCCGCACAGGACAATCAGGCTGGACGCGCCGAGCGTCGGGGACGTGCCGCCCGTGAGGGCCACCGTCTCGACGACGCGCAGGTAGCGCTTCGCGGTGGGCAGCCGGACGTTGACCCGGACTACCGCGCTGGAGGTGGTGAGCGGCTCGACGGCGGCACCGGGCAGGTCCGTCCACCCGTTCTGGCCGTCGGCGCTCTCCTGGAGCTTCGCGGCGAGCGACAGGGCCGACGGGGAGCCCGTGACGGCGCCCGTCGAAGCCGTCAGCACGCAGGAGTCGAAGCCCATGCGGTCGACGGCGGCGCTGTTGCGAGTCCCGGCGCCGACGGCAGCGGGAGAGGTTCCGGGGCGAATGCCAACGAGCACGCCCGCGTCAGTGGAATTGGCGTTCATGGTGGGTCCTCTCAGGTGCCGTAGGTGATGGAGCTGAACGCCTTCGGCTGGCGGACCTTGAAGTCGCCCCGAACGATGGCGCGGATGGTCGTCTCGTCGAACTCGGCCCGCGTGTCGTGCTCGCTCAGAATCAGGTCCTCGTCGATGCCGTAGATGAACTGACGCCAGTCGGCCGAGAAGGTGATTCGAGTCGCGGGGACGCGCGTCGTCATCACGAAGGGGAAGCCCCGAATGGTGCCCCGGTCGAGCATCTCCTGACGGAAGACCCAGACGCCGGAGTTCTGGAGCTGAAGCAGCGCCGTCGCCCGCGTCGGGTGAAGCACCCAGGCCGCGTTGCCCATGCGCACGTGCGCCGTCAGCGGCAGCTCCACCGCCTTGTCGATGTCGGCCAGGTACGCGGCAGCGGTGGTGCCCGTCGACGCGAAAGAGTGCGCCGCGTCGAGCTGAGCAAAGAGCCCCTTCGGCGCCGCGCCCGTCCCGTCGCCATTGAAGCCCGCGTCGTCGAGCCCGTCCGCCACCGTCGCGCGGATGTCCTCGCCCACGCCGGCATCACCCACGCCCGGGGTGCGCAGCAAGTCGTTGCTGATGTCGGCGAGCACCATGCCCTTGTGCGCCTTGAGCACGACCTTGCCGTACTTGGGGGCGCTCTTCGGCACCGTCTCGCCTTCACCCACCCAGCGGAATTCGGAGGTGCCCGTCTGCCGCCCCATGTGCAGCTCGCCCTTGAACGCCTGGGTCCGCACGCCCAGCTTGAGCAGCGCGGCCTCGGGCCGCAGGAACTCGATGACCTCGCCGCTCTGCTGGATCGGCACCAGCACGCCCGCCGAGTCGAACTTGCTGAGCTGAACGGCCTTCTGCACGTCGGCGTTGCCGAAGCGCTTCGCGGCGTCGACCAGCTCGACGGCACCCGTGCGGCGGCCCGCCGCGATGACGCTCTTCGCGAAGGCGCCCAGGTTCTCGACGCTCGAATAAACGCCTCCCGGGAGCGCCCCCTTGCCCGACTCCACTCGGCCGGGCGCGCTTCGTGCGGCGGCGTCCATCAGCTCGCGCGCCACCTCGGGCCCCAGCGCCTTCACCATCTCTGCAACCTGCTCGCGCGTCATTGCTTCACTCCTCGGATGTAGCCCTTGAATGCCTCGACGAAGCGCTTCGCGGCGTCGGGGGCGTTGAAGTCGTCTTCGTCCTCGTCGTCCGCCTTCGGCGGGTCGGCGGGCGCCTCTTTCGTCTCGGGCTCGGGCTCGTCGGCCGCTTCCGGCACTTCGGTCTCGTCCTCGTCGTCCGTCGACTTCGCTTCGGCGCGTGCGCCGAGCAGTTCAACGACGCGCGCGGCAATCCGCTCGACGATGTCCTCGCTCTCGTCCTCGAAGGACTTCGCGCGCACGGCCCGCGCGTTCCCCGGAATCGTCACGACGGAGACTTCGAGCAGCTCTTGCGCGTCGCAGTCGTAGCCGCCCCGCTCGTTCTGCCGGTACTGGCCCGGGAGCATGAGGTAGCGGACGGAGACGGCATTCAGGATGCCCTTGGACACCTTGCGCTCGACTCGCTTCGCGAACTCGTCCTCGTCGTCGAACTCCACGTCGACCATGAGGGCGTCACCCTCGACGTAGACGCGCCCTTTGCCGATGGGCAACTGCGGCTCGGCACCCGACGAAGCGGCCTCGGCGCCGTCGTCGTGGTTGAAGAGGACGACGCCGTTGGCGTTGTAGCCATCGACGCGCCAGCCCTTCACGTTGAGCCTGTCGGAGTAGCGGTCGAAGTCGCCGTCACTCGCGCGGAACTTGTAGACGCGCCGCCCGCCCACGGATTCGACGGCGCTCAACGTCGCCGCGTCCTTTCGGACGGCGCTCAAACTCAGGGAGCGTGTAATGGGTATTGTCATTCCCCCTGTAAATGCGTGTGACTTCTGGGAGTGGTTCAGCGCTCGCTTGCGGCTTCGGCATTCGCTTCCGCTGAGCTGCCCTCGGCGGGCGTCGGCGTCTGCCCCGGCTCATTGGGCTTCTGGCCCGGCAACAGCTCCGCGAAGCCCTTGCGCTCGGCGTGGGGTTTGAAGCCCGCTTCGGTGCGCCACTCGTCGAAGGTGAAGGCGCTCGGGAGTGTGCCCATCACCCGCAAGCGGTGCTCACGGTCGGCCGGCACGGGGGAGTCGTAGGAGAGCAGGACGTCGTCGTTGAAGCGCGGCGCCAGGTACTTCTGCACGGCGGCCAGGAAGACTTCCGCGCGCGGCTTCGTGGCCTGTTCGGCGAGGTGCTCGCGTGCGGCGTAGCTCGTCGCCTTGTTGCTGCTCGTCACGTCGCCCACAATCTCCGGGGGCACGCGGTACACCATCCGGATGTAGTCCATCAGGAAGCGGCGCAGGTCGACGAGCTGCATGTCGCGAAAGGGCGTGTCGAGGCGCGCGAAGGTCGTCTTGCCGCTCGTAATCATCACCCGGCCGGCATTGGCGGGCCCTCCGTACTCGCGCGCGAGGCTTTCCTTGAAGGCTCGCGCGGGCCCGGCCTGTCCCTCGTTGAAGCCCTCAATCGCGATGACCGCGCCCGGCAGCATGTTGTTGTAAAAGGCGTTCTTCGTGTAGCGCGCCGCGTGCTCGTCCGTGTCGACCTCGTCGCCCAGCGCGTAGGCGATGCCGATGCCGCGGCCGAGCGGGTCCGCAGGGTTCAGCCGCTTCACGTAGACGACGCTCGCGGCGGGCAGCGAGAACATGCGCCCACCGGCTGTCACCGTGTACGTGCGTTCCGCCTTCGGCTTGCTCAAGTCCGGAAGCGCGAGAACGCAGTCGGGAGGCACGGGCCACAGACCCACGGGCACGCCGGCAAGCTCCTCGACGACGGCGAAGAACTCGCCCGTCAGGTCGTAGTGAAGGCAGAAGAGTTTCGCGAAGTCCCTGCCCGTCATCAGGTCGTTCGGGTCCGCGAGCAGCCGCAGCAGCGGATGGTCCGCCAGCTCCACCGCACCGCCCAGTTCGAGGAGCGACTTCAACCGTTCCCGTCGCACGTCGCCGCAGGCCCGCCGCAGCGACACGTCGACGAGCGCCTTCCGCGTCGTGGGGTCCTGCCGCACGAAGGCGCGCCACGTCACGTCCGCGAAGGCGTCGCCCACCGTGTCGACGATGGTCCCAAGCCACGGCATCTCCGCGTAGGCCGCGAGCAGCGCGGGCACTTCGCGGCGCGGCGGGGCCGACGTCCATCGGCTCAGCTCCAGCCCCGTCCCCTTGCGCTTCGCACCACCACCCAGCGCGGCGCGCATCCTGTCGATCAACCCCATACCAATCACCTCACACCGCGAAGAACTGCTCGGCGAACACGAGGTCGTGGACGCCCCAGCAGAAGGCATCGGCACGGTCATCACGCCGCCCGTTGATGCCGGTGAATTTGCTGAGCTGCTGTTCCAGCTTCGGGAACGTCCCGACGAACTCGACGCGACTCGCTTCGGCCAAGGCGGACACCGGCTCGGCGCGCTTGCTCTTCGCGCTCGTCGCCCGGACGGGCTTCACGTTGACGGACACGCCCATCTCTCCCGCGACGGTGGAGATAAGCGTCTCCACCATCTCCCCGCCTGTGTTCACCTCCACCACGAGCGCGTCGCAGCCCCACTCCAGATAGGCGCGGATGGCCTTCGTCGCCCATTCTCGAGGACTGGCCCGGCACGACAGGTCCGCGAGCACCGACACGCGCTTGAGGGGGATGCCGTCGGCTCCGAAGAGCGCGCTCGACTTGCAGCCCTCGACGATGATTCCCGTCTCGTCGGAGCCCGTCTCGCTCGTCGGGCTCGGGTCCACGCTGACGATGCGCCGGTCCAACTGCTGCGCGTACTCGTGAGGGTCCGCGTCGACGCGCCGCCACTTCGCCGAGCCGAAGATGGCCCCCGGCGTGTCGAGCAGCAGGCGCCCAAGCACCTCTTGCTGTCCCCAACGCGTCCCCGCCAGCGCGCGCATGTTCGCCACGGCAGTGGGCGCCAGGTTCGCGGCGTTGCTCAGCGACGAGCCCGTGCGCAGCACGACGCCCGGCTTCAGCTCCTGGGTCTCCGTGTTCGCGAAGAGCAGCTCCTCAATCTTCTTCAGCGGACGCGGCGTCCCCGTCAGGAGGAGCTGCGGCGGGTCTTCGCGCGTGCCGATGCGCAGCACGAGCGGGAGCTGGTCAACCGCGGCCATGTCGTGTTTCCACGAAGCCGGCTCGTCGCCCCAGCCCCATCCGGCATTCGGGCCGCGCAGTCGGTCGGGCTTATCCGCCGAGTAGCAGATGGCATAGACGCCGTTGGGCCACGTCACGCGCCGCTTACTAGGCTCGTACTTCGGGGTGAACCAGGGGGGCGACAGGGCCAGGATGCCCGACGCGCCGCGAATCATCGTGTCGCGCACGTCGGCAGCCGTCGGGCCAATCAGGGCGCCGACGCTCTTCGCCTGCCACGCTTTCTTGATGACCCACCGTGCGCCCGACCAAGTTTTGCCGAAGCCGCGCCCAGCCATGATGAAGCACGTCGAGAACTTGTCCGGAGGGGTCTGCTCGCGCCGCGCCCAGTAGTCGAGGTCGTAGACGAGCAGCTCGACTTCCTTGTCGTCGAGCCCGCCGAAGAGCTTCGCGAGCTGCGCGCGGGAGCCAGCCGTCTGGACCATCCTCGACGCGGGCGACTCGTGGGGCGCGAGCCCTTCAGCGAACTTCGCCCAGGCCCCAGTCAGGAGGCTTCGCATCACTCGCCCCCCTTCTCGTCAGGCGGCACGGTGGAAGCGGCTTCGGCGGGCGCGGGAGGCTCGTCGGGGAGGAACTTCCCCAGCCGGTCAATAAGCAGCTCGCGCAGGGCGGCGGTGTCGGCGGCCTGGTCCTCGGGGCTCTTCGCCTCGACGTTGTCGCGCCGGCCGTACAGCTCCGGAAAGCGGCGGGACAGCAACCACTGGACGTGCTTGGGGTTCGTCGTCGCGGCGGCTTGCAGGGTCTCTGTCGCCCCCTGCATGAACTCGGACTCGGCCCGGTTCACCGCGACGAAGAACTCGCGGTAGAGCCCGCGCGGCTCGCTCGCGCCACGGTGGAACCAGCGGGAGAGGGTCTGCTCGTCGACGCCCACGAGGCCCGCCGCCGCTCGACGGAAGAGGCCGGACCTCAAGTGGTCGCAGATCTGCTGCTGAAGCTCAGGGGTGAGTTTGGTCGGTCGTGCCACCCCATCTAAATGCGTGCGGTTTCGCGGGCTTTTTCATGGGTGCGCCCAACAAAACGCAGCGGCCCCAGCAGTTTTCCCAAAAATTTCTGAAAAGTGGTGCGCGCCGAGCAAGCCAGAACTCGTCCAACCACAGAAAATCTATCCGGGGGCCACAAAATTCCTCCGCCACGGGAATCCCCACCCACAAGGGCCTACCTCGCTTCTTTGTCGATCCCACTACGCTTCGTCACAGTCCCTGCAGGTAGAACCCGACAGGGTCACTTAAGTAGAATCTTCCGCCCTGCAGAACACCCACATGACCTCAGAACCGATGCGCAAACAGTCAATCGAACACCCCACCACCCGCCCAGTCTTTATCAGCCACGCAGCCTCAGATCGAGACATTGTCAACTTCTTCATAGACACCATCCTCATACGTGGCATTGGAATAAACCATGAAGCAATCTTCAACACCTCAGCCACAGCAAGCCCTATTCCTCCAGGCTCAAACTTCACAGAAGACATCCGCCAAAACCTGCGAGGCGCCGAAACCATAATTACACTAGTCACTCAAGCATACTACGAACGCCCTTTCGCAATGGCGGAACTAGGCGCAGCGTGGGCATTTGGCAACCTAATCCCAATACTCGTTCCACCTCTTGATTTCGAAAATGCAACTGGCGTCCTAAAAGGAACGCAGTGCTTCAAGCTAAACAACAAAGGGAGCCTATCGGCTCTCTATGATCTATTCACCAAGACTAGTCAGCCAAAAGCCAACTGGCTCACGCCGACGGGGCACGGGACCTTCGAGGAGCAGCGCGATTCATTCCTTAAAGCACTACCCAAGAAACTAAAAGGCTCCGCCGTCCCTCCTACATCCCCAACCACAAAAACCGCAAACAAGCCAACTCCTCCAGCAAGTCAGCCGGAAACTTCACTTGAAGACGCGAAACAGATCTTCCTAAAGCTAATCTCCGACTTGCGAGCCACGCTCGCAAAGCTACCCCCGCTAGTCCGAGTCGCATTTTTGTACGAAATACGCGGCAAGAAGCTCATGGAACCTCCGGAACGCGAGGGCGAAATCGACGACGCAGTAAATCGCGGCCAACTCCGAACAGAGAATGCTTGGCCAATGCATACGAGTGACTACACATCCGCAAGGATTATCTGGCCCACAAAATCCACGCAGCGGAATCGCGACGTCTACCAACTCCTCGGAGAGCTAGCCGCCTTTCTCAAGTCGGCACCGCCAACTTTCCATCATTACTATGAAGAACATGCTGACCATCCCGCCAGCCTACAGTTTATCCCATTCTGGAAAAAACACAGACTTCTTCATCAAGACGACACCAGCGAATAGACCGTGCCCTCCAATGGCGCTATTCGACTAGACATCACTCGCGGCGAGTGCCTTACTGTTTCAGTCGGGCGCCCCCGCAGCTCTCATCCAATACAACATTGAGCCCACAACAAGAACATTACCCCACCCAACAGGTGACCATCAGTTCGCGCAGCACCTCCAGCGCCCGCGCGAGCATCCTGTCGACGCGGCTCTTCGGCGCGCCCCATGCTTCGGCCACGGAGCGCACCGACTGCGCCGGGCGGTTGATGCCGAAGACACGGGACACCAGCTCTCGCTGCTGGGGAGCCAACTGCCGCACAGCCTCGAACACGAGGGCTCGCGACTCCGCGGCGAGCAGCATCGCCTCGGGCGTCTCGTCGTCGGCATCACGCCCCGAGCGCTCGTAGAGTGCGGCTTCCAGTTCGTCGAACAACTCTTCGTGGCCCGGGGAACCGTCCGAGAAATGAGACGGTGTATCCATGCGATGGATTCGAATCGTGTTGCGCTCGGCATCACGCACTGAACCCGCCGTGCGGCCCTTGTGCGCGCCGTCGCTCGGATGCACGTCGCTCGCGTGGAGTCGCGCGTACTGCTCACACGCGGTCCGCGCACGGAAGTAGGCCACGTCGCCGAACGACTGCCGTCCCCGCGAAGGGTCGAACTTGTCGACGGTGCGCAGCACGGCCATCGCGGCGACCTGTTCGAGATCTTCAGGCGACAGCGATCCGGCGAACGGCAGGCACTTGAAGACGGCGCACCGGATGACAGGACGCACGGACACGAGCAGCTCGGCGGACAGGAGTCGCTCAAGCGCGGCGTCCCCGTCCTCTCGGGCCTGAACGATTCGCGCCACGAGGACAGTCTGCTGTGCTGCCTCCGTGGCGTACCAGTAGCGTGCAACGGCCCTCCCAGCGCTGGCCCTGAAACATTTGGGCTCGTGATACATCGCCGCGCGCAAAGCACGCCTCATGCCGACCCCACCCAATTCACACGCAGTCTCAGACACGGTGACACATCGTCCCTCGGAACAGGACCGCGCGGCGGCAGCCCAACGGCATGAGCGCCGTCCCTGAGTAAATGCGTGTGACTTCTCACCGTGGCCCAGCGAAGCAGGCGGCACCAGCAGAAGAGGGCGAGTCGAGCCCGAGGTAGAGACCTCAGCTCCAAACCGACCCTATCTAGTCAACTGTCTATCCTCTCTTCTCTTTACTCTCTCTATCTCTCTAAAGAATAAGAAGGTGAAGTAGTACAAGGGAGGAGAAGAGGTAGGGGGAGCTAAAGGGTTTAGCAAGCCAGCGTTTTTGACGAGTGACGAGCTGACATACCCTCCTGCCGGCGAACAAAAGCGAGCACGCGGGCCACTGCGAGAAGTCGCACGCATTTAGCAGGGGTGAGCCAACCACTCGACGTTTCCGCCCCGAAGCCCGTCCCCTCGCCCCTTCATGCCCACCGGATGAAGGTCGCCTTCTACGCGTCCGCGCAAGACAACGTGCCGCAGGTCGCGGAACTCTCGTGGACCGAGCTGTCAGCAAAGCTCCTCGTCCATCGTCGCAGCCACTGCCCGACTTCGCCCTGCCCGCGTGGCTGTCCCGCGAAGAATGGCCCGGCATGGAGCCCCGTCGACATCGTCGAGCGACGACGCACCGAGAACGTGCGCGCCGTCACCGTGGCCGTGTTTGACCTGGACCACCTCGGCTCGTCGCAGCTCTCCTGCCTGGATGCCGTTAGGAGCCGGGGACTGGCCTTCGCGGTCCACTCGACGCACAGCAACCGCCCGCCCGAGGACTACTGCATGCGGCTGGTGATGCCGTTGTCCCGGCCCGTCCTGCCCCGGGAGTGGTCCGCCGTTCGCGAGGCCGCAATCCGCCTGCTCGACCTCCCCGCCGACCCGGCCACCAAGGACCTGGCACGCCTCTACTTCCTGCCGGATGCCCCCGAGGGAGTCGAGCCCATGGCCCTTAGTGGCGAGGGAATGCCCCTGGACGTCGAAGGGCTGCTCGCCCTGGCACGTTCGGGCCTTGCGGCTACTCCGCCCCTCCCTGAGGGCGCTCCGACCGACCTGCACGAGCTGAGGGCCCTTCTGCGGCGCATCCGGAAGCCCGAGCATGTCGCCCTCGTGCGCCGGGCCCTTGCTGGTGAGCCCCTGGCCCCTGTCGGCGGGCAAGACAACGCCCTGAACACCCTGATGTCGTGCGCGGCCTTCATCCTGCCGCTCGCCACGCCCGAATCGGCCATCGTCGAGCTGTTCCGTGCGTCTTTCGCGGCCACGAACTGGCAGGAAGGGACGGAGCACCTGTGCGAGCAGGCCCTCTTAAAGCTGCGGCGCCACAAGGAACGCCGTCGGGCCCGGGATGCGTCGCAACTCGCCGATAACCGCGCCATCTGGGAGGCCCTTGGCGGGAGTGCGCCTACCTCGCTCTCCATCGACGCCCCCGGCTTCGAGGAAGACGCCCCGGACCCCGACGCCTGGGTGGGAGAGCTGCTGCTCGACACCATGAAGGACGGCGGCAAGCGCATTCGCAACTGCGAGGCGAACGTCTTCACGGTGCTCCTCAAGTCCCCCGAGTGGCGCGGCGTCTTCCGCTTCAACGAAGTCACAAAGGGAATCGAAGTGGAGGCCAGTCCCCTCGGCCCCAGCGTGGACCTGGAAACGCTCGACGTGCTCGTCGCCAACTGGATTCAGCTCAGCAAGTACGGACAGCTCGGCCTGATGCCGAAGGCGCACGTCGTCGCGCAGCAGCTCCTGGCCGTGGCCAAGGCCAACAGCTACGACCCGGTGGCCGACTACCTCGCGGAACTCGTCTGGGACGGAAAGCCGCGGCTCGACGAGCTGCTCGTGACGTACTTCGGCGCGCGGGGTGAGCCCAACTACCTGCGGGCCGTCGGCGCGAAGTTCGCCATCTCAGCCGTTGCGCGCGCGCTGCGCCCCGGGTGCAAGGTCGACACGGTCATGATTCTGGAGGGGCCCCAGGGCCTGCGGAAGTCGACGGCGTTCCGGATTCTGGGCGGCAGGTACTTCAGCGACGCCACCATCGACGTCACCAGCAAGGACAGCGCGATGCTCGCCTCTCAGTTCTGGTTCATCGAACTGGCCGAACTCAGCACGTTCCGGAAGAGCGAAGACCAAGCCCTGAAGGCGTTCATCACTCGGGTTGAGGACACCTACCGGCCGCCCTATGGACGCGCCAACGTGAAGAGCCCGCGTCGGTGCATCTTCGTCGGGACCACCAACGACGATGACTACTTGCGAGACCCCACGGGGCATCGGCGCTTCTGGCCGGTGAAGTGCTCCCGCATCGACACTGAGGGGCTCGCTCGCGACCGCAGCCAGATTTGGGCCGAGGCCGTCGTGCGCTTCCACCAGGGCGAGGACTGGTGGTTGACGAATGAGGAAGCGGCCGGGGCCGAGCAGCAAGCCTCACTGCGCATGGAGAACGTGGGGGACAGCCGGAAGGAAGTCATCCTGAAGTGGATTCTCGAGATGCCGGCCGACAGGCGGCCCAACGACGTGACGCTGCTCCAGGTCGGCGTCGAAGCCTTCGCACTCCATCCCGCCCAGGTGGACATGCGG
Source organism: Myxococcus sp. MISCRS1 (assembly GCF_026626605.1). NCBI lineage: Bacteria > Pseudomonadati > Myxococcota > Myxococcia > Myxococcales > Myxococcaceae > Myxococcus > Myxococcus sp. MISCRS1. The sequence goes on along the minus strand of NZ_JAPNKB010000001.1, from coordinate 3,225,586 downwards.
TTCTCACGGGAGATTGGGGCGGCCCTGAAGTCACTGGGCTTCACCCGTGGCCAGCGCCGGATGGGGGACGGGAGGCGCCCACTCGTCTACTACCTGCCTGACGAACTGAAGAACGCCCCCGCTGAGCCGCGCAACACACAGCATGTGCCGCCAACAGTCTATTCGCGCAGCAACTGCTAACCCGCGATTGATGAGCCCGGCTATACGTCATCACGGGCTCACCGTCGCTCTCCAATAACCGTATCAGCGCCCCCGGACCTATCGGCCATCTACTTCCCAATAAGCAAACCAACTATCTCAATGGAGCCACCGAGGCCAATACTCACGGATGTAACAGGGTGACTTGGAGAACCATTCGCCGCGATCCGCGATCGAGTAAGACCACCCAGCACGGAGAAGTATGTACTCGGCGAAAAAATCACCCCTCCGGAAAAGATCGGATTAAACTCGGTGAACACTGTCTCCGCAACATCATCACCAAGAGCAGCATCCGCCTTAAACTTCGAAGGGACACCCACGTACAAACCTATCCACTGTCGCCAACACCACGCCCCGGGCTTTTCAACATCCCAATTGGTAACTCGCTGCACTTCTGCATCACTCGGATTCTTATCTCCCGTCAGAGAAGTGGTACGAGCGCGAGCCACACTATTTGCTATACCCCTCGCTTCATCCTTTCCAAAGCCCCCCCATCTCGACGCACAATACGTACTCGTCTCATCAGCAATAAACCAAGTGGCAGGAAATAAAGACACAAATGGCACAAGACCAAAACCAGCACTCCCCTGCCTCCCCGACGTGCGCGGAAGGTGCGCCTGGAATCCTACGCCAAATGAGAATCCGTGCCGAAAGAGCATTCCGCCTTTGATGTCATCAAGAGTGAGCCGAGGCTTCCCGGGCGGCGGTGGGGGCTTGCGGCCACCAAGAGCCTGTGCCGCATTGTCGAGAACCTGGGCCGCCTTACCAAGCTCCCGTGCTGCATCACCAAGAGCCTGCGCGGCTTCATCAGAGCCCCTTGTCGCATCATCAGAGTTCTGCACAGCCGGGGCAGGCTCTTGCTCGCCCTCAACAAGATCGGCTGTCTGATTGGCCCAGGCAGGCCCAGCAGCAACCAAGATAATCACCAGCACCGTTTCGCCTAAACGCCTCATCTTCGCATCCCCCTTCTCGTCGCCACAAAACGACACGCGCCTCGTCCAAACACCCCCACGCAGCCATTATCAGCAGTGACAAGACTCAAATCAACTCACAATCCTTCACTGGCCTAGCCAGAGGCGTTCATCAAGCTCGTTACGCCTAGCAATTCAGTCCGGGTCAGCACCGACTGACTGGAGTCGATTAGACCCATGCTGCCTGCAACTACCCTATAGGCCTCGCATGTAAGCCACTCGCAGAATCCGCACTCATTTAGGAAGGGTGACGCCCTCTCGCGACGCCCCCAGCAACACTCCCTCGGTCATCGCCGGGGTCATCCAGCGGTTGAGCGTCTCGCAACTCAAGCGTCACAAGCTGTGTCCCCGTGCGTGGTTCTTCCAGAAGGTCATGCGCCTTCCGGAGCCCACTTCGGGGGCGCAGCAGGTCGGCACCGAAGGCCACGCGCAGCTTGAGCACTTCCTGTCGACGGGTGAAGACGTGCTCGGCGCGTTCGCGAAGGCGGGCGCCCACCTCCTGCCGACGCCCGGCGCCGACCTACTCGTCGAACAGCCCCTCGACGGTGCCCCACCACTGACGGCGGGCGGAATCCTCTTCACCGGGTTCATCGACCTCGTGGACGCGCGGCGACTCGCATCCGACGGTGTGCTGCGCATCACCGACCACAAGTTCACGAGCAACATCGCCAGCAACGCCGCGAGAGCCGAGCAGCTCGCCGACGCCGACACGGAACCCGGGCTCCAGATGGTCGGCTATGGCGCGTGGGCACTCGGCCAGGTCGAGCGCTTCCCGGGCCTGCGCGTCCTGGAACTCGAACACCTCTACTACCAGACCCGAGGCCAGCGCCTTGCCGCCTCTGTCGTCGCGTCGGTGCCCGTCGAGCACATCGCGCGCGAGTGGCGGACCAAGGTCGAGCCCGAGGTCGAAGCGATGAAGGAGCACGCGCAAGCCGCCCGCGCTTCCGACGTGCCCGCGAACTACGGCCCCGCCTGCACCAAGTACGGCGGGTGTCCGTTCATGGCGAAGTGCCTCACAGGAGAGAACAAACCGATGTCCCTGCGTGACAAGTTGCTCAACAAGTCCGACCTGCCCGCCGTTCTGCCGCCCGACGCGCCCCAGCCCAATCCCGTCCAGGTGGCCCCCGAGGTCGCCGAGCAGCCCGCGCCGAAGCGTCGTGGACGGCCCCCGAAGTCTGAGCAGGTCGCGGAGGTGGCGGCGTCGACGCGTCAGCGAAGCGTGCTCTTCGTGGACTGCATGCCGACCACGTTCGACGGGCCGCCCCCGATGGCACTCACCGCCTACGTCGACAGGATGCACCGCAAGGTCGCCGAGGCGGGCGGCGTCGACGACGTGCGCTTCGCTGGCTCGGACTCCTCGCTGGGCTTCGGCAAGTGGCGCGGCGCGCTGGCGATGGCCGTTCGCGCCGAGCCTCCCTGCCCGGGGCACTACTTCGCGCTCGGGCTCGCGCACTCGGAGCTGATGCAGGTCATCGTCGAGGCGCTCGAACCGTCGTTCGACGTCGTCGTTCGCGGCATTCGCTAGCGCCATCTGCCCAGCGGTATTTGCCGCTCGCGCGGGTGCAAGAACAGCACCCGCACGCAGCAGCACGAGACTACGCCGCGCCTACGGCCTCAACAGCTCGTAGATCCTGCTCCTACTCAGATCAAGCTGCGTGGCGATCTTAGAAACAGGCATGCCCGCACCACGCATCATCTTCGCGCGCGCTGCTTTCGCCTTCGTTGACGGCCTGACCAGGTCCTTCCACACGTGCGTTGCGGAGTGCCAGTTCTTACCGGACATTTCGCCTCCTTTCATTCTAGGTACACCCCCTTGATTGGGGGCTGTCATCGAGAAGCGCCCTCTGAAATCAGCTACGGCGCCCTCGGTTGATCTCTTAACGAGGCGGGCCCCCTTCTGCTCGTGCTCAGAACAACTGGCCCTGGGCCACCTGCCCTCACGGTCAACTCGTGCCCACATCAGAATGAAACTCCTCCACCGACTTCATCCAGGTGCGGCGGTTTCCGCTGAGCGCCCATCCACCACTACGCCAATCGCCCTCGCGAAGGTCACGGGCGACCGCGCCACACTAGCGAGGGGGCAACCGGTCGGTTGGTCCCCCGACCTCGTGCGGGTTCTCGACCTCCCTCGCCGTGACCTCGCGCGCATCTATGGGGACGGCGACTTCGCCACCTTGGAAGCCTCGCTGCGCGCGCATCCTGAAGCTCGTTGCACCTGCCGGGCACTCGGGAAGCGGTGCCCATCCTCGTTGCTCCCCATCCAGCGCCTTGCCCTCCTGGAAGCCGCGCGCACGGGTGGCGGGCTCTTCCCCATCGGCGTGGGCCATGGGAAGACCTTGGTCGACCTCCTGCTTCCCCTGGTCATGCCCGGGTGCAAGGTCGCCGTGCTCCTCTTGCCGTCCAACCTTCGCGCGCAGCTCGTCGACGTAGACTGGCACTACTACGGCGGGCACTGGCGCTTGCCCAACCTCGCGGGCGGCAGATGGTTCCGACCTGGTCTGCCGGTCCTCCACGTCATCACCTACGAGAAGTTCTCAACCCAGGAAGGCACCGACCTCCTGACGCGCATCCGCCCCGACCTCATCGTCTGCGACGAGGCCCACAAGCTGAAGGACCGAAAGAGCGCACGCACGGGCCGGTTCCTTCGATACCTGGAACAGCACCCCGAAACGCGCCTCGTGGCCCAGTCGGGCACGCTGGCGACGCGAACGGTGAAGGACTACGCCCACCTCGCGGAGTACGCGCTACGTGACGGCAGCCCGCTCCCGCGCAAGCACCACGTCGTCGAGGAGTGGGCCGCGGCACTGGACCCCGGCCATGCCGTTGCGCCCCCTGGGGAGCTGCTCAAGCTGGTCGACCCAGCCGCGCCCCTGGCCCCGCTCGAAGGCGAGAACGAAGCCGAGCGCGAGCGCCGTCAGGTGCGGGACGCATATCGGCGCTGGCGCAACGCAACCCCGGGCGTCGTGGCCACTGACGAGAGCGCCGTCGGCATGCCGCTGGTCATCCGCACGCGCGACCCGGGCAAGGTCCCCGACGAGCTGCTCGCCCACATTCAAACGGCGCTCGGCGGGCAACGCCCCGACGGCGAAGAGTTCGTCGACGAGCTGCAACGCGTCGTCTGCGCGCGTCAGCTTGCGAGCGGCTTCTTCCACCGCTGGCGTTATCCGGCCATTCAGGGAGTGCCGCAGGACCCTGAGCTGATTCTTCGCTGGTTCTCTCGCCGGCAGGAGTTCAACAGGGAGCTGCGCGAGCGCCTCAAGCGCCCCGCCGAGCACCTGGACTCCCCGGGGCTGCTCGTGCGCGCCGCGATTCGCGCCCACCAGTCCCCGCCCTATGACGGCGACCTGCCGACGTGGCGCGCAGTGTCCTGGCCCGCATGGGGCGAGATTCACAAGCGCGTCGTCCACGTCACAGAGGCCGTGTGGCTGTCCGACTTCATCGTGCAGGACGCGGCGAAGTGGGCGCTGCGCAAGGGGCATCCGGGAATTGTGTGGGTCGAGTTCCCGGAGCTTGGCGAGCGCATCGCGAAGGCGTCGGGAGTGCCATTCTACGGCGGCGGCCCGGAAGCGTCGGCGACCATCATCCGGGAGAATGGGAAGCGCTCCATCGTTGCTTCACTCCGCGCCCACGGGACGGGGAAGAACCTGACGATGTTCTCGCGGATGCTGTTCGTGAACCCGCCAGCGGACGGTGCCGCGTGGGAACAGGCCATCGGCCGGTGCCACCGACAGGGGCAGCTCGCCGACCAAGTCGAGGTGGAACTGTACCAACACACCGACGAGCTAGTCGGGGCCTTCCAGAAGGCCCGCGACTTCGCCCGATTCATTGAAGAGACTGAGGGGACACCGCAGAAGGTCCTAGTCACAAGAAAGGACTGACCATCTCATAAACGGGCTGGCTACTACTCCGGCTCTCTCCTGCAAACCAGAAAACGTGTTGCCACACACACGCGCTCGGGCCTAATACGAAACCAACTCAAACACATCATTCACAATCGTCCCCACATGCACCTTCAATGGGACAGAAGATGACGCCAATCTATCAATAGCAACGGAGCTAATCTCCGCATAAAACGGATCATCAAAAACAAGCACAACCTGCCCACCAGTTCCAAAAACCTCCTCTGACTCGGCTGCCTCTGCCAAATCCCGAATGTCTTCCCACTCGACGACATTATCCGGATATCCCACAAACACCGTGCGCGCATTCCCCGGAGGCATCCGCACATCCCAAATCATGCGATACGACTGTCGATTAGATGTCTCACTAATCAGCTCTACATCATCGACCCCCTGCCAGCCGCGAAGCCACTTCATTACGGCCCGAGTTCTTCTCGCCTTCACCTCCATATTGAGCGAAAGGCGTCGGATCCTCTGCACGGCCGAGGCAACCGGCGTGAGCGGAACCTCCTTGCTTTGAACCTCAGCAACAACCTCTTTCGTTGCCCCAAACATTCTCAGCAACGTAGCAAAATCAATGATGTGTATATTCTTACCATCCGTAGCGTGGCGATACTCCTCAATTAACTCAAAACGAGGGTAGAGAGGACTCCCTTCACTTTGAATCCACCAATCAGATTTTCGGTCCGCAGAAACGAAAATCGTATCTACCCCCCGCGCCCTTCCAACCTCCAAGATTGTGCTCCAAATCAGATAGTCTCCGACCCCTCTGTCGGCCTTGTTCTTATCCTTATATCCAGGCGGCAAATCATGCGCATAGCGGCGCTCCACCTCAACAGCCACCTCGCGCTCGCTGCGATTACTCGACTCAAGCACTACCCCTGCGCCAAAAAGATCTTGATAAAGCGCACTCACGGGGTCATTCCAGTGCCACCCTTTGATTTCCTCCAACAGGAGATCAACAGCCTGAGCGTGCTCTCTTAGCTTCACCAGAAGATCTACCTCCAGCCTCTTCATCTCCCGATATTGCGGTGAGTTCTCGAGCAGCGGATACGCCGCTTCGGGCAACACAAGGCGCCTTCTATTGATTTGCTGATAAAGCTCCTTAAGCCTATCCGATCTATTTCTCGCAAACTCACGCGCAACCTGCCCTGGAATAACAAGTCTTTTCTCGGAAATCAGCGCCTCATATACCTTTCTAATCTGAACAAGACTGTCCTTTCCCGTCTTGAATGGAACAAGTAAGACATTTGTATCCAATACAACAATCGCACTCGGCTTAATCTCCTGCAACGGCCTCGGCCGAAACGAAAAAATCGACTCCGGATGCCGGTATACTGAATTCAGAATCAGCATTTCACTGCCGGGGGAACCATCACTCTTGTCGCTGGCCATGGTGGCCATTCTGCCACCTGCTGTGCTAGTCGCATAGACTGAACGCCCCGGGTCGATGAGCACCCGGTCGGCTTGATTCTCCAGAACCAAGGGGAGCCCCGATGGATGCAGCCCCCGAATGCCAAGCGCGAAACGCTTGCAGAGTGGGGCGGAAATGCGCAGCCACTCAGACAGAATCTCATAGTCGGTCCTTGCCAAGCATATCGACCCTTTTCTCGACTTCTGCAAAGCGCCCCATACGGGCATCTGCACACTGAACCATTCCCAGAATCCGCACGCATTTACGTGGGGTCAGCGCACTTCGCTGCTGACGCAACCCAAGCCCAAGGGCCCACGTAACCATGAACAACGCACTGACGAAGATTGCCACCGCCCAGGCCGCCACCGGAGGCCGCTACCCTCGCGCCGGGCGCTACCTGCTCGAAGTCGCGGTCATCCGCATGAAGGAGGGCTTCAAGGGCGACTCGGCCATCGCCGAGCTGAAGGTCCGCGAGTCCGAACCCCTCCCGGGTAGCGAGTTCCCCAGCCGCGTGGGCGAGACGGTCGACTACGTCGAGAACCTCAGTGACCAGAAGAAGGGCGGCGGCGGACGCTTCAAGTCCTTCCTCATGACGCTGGTGGGGGCCGACGAGCACGAGTTCGCGAACCCCGCCGTCCTGAAGAAGTTCTTCGACGAGCGGCAGGCGGGCACCCATGTCCTGATTCGCTGCGAGGTCTTCCCCAAGCAGCTCCCCGCGAAGGACGGTCACGCCGGCAAGGTCATCACCGGCTTCCGCTGGTCCCACGTCGAGCTGAACGACGAGCAGCTCTCCCAGGTCGAGCAGGCCCGCAAGGGCAGCAAGCTCCCCGCGCTCGCCGACGCCCTGGCCTGATTCCGGGCTGCGACTGACGGCGCGTGTTCCGTCGGCGGATGGCCCACGACACGGGCCGCTCTCCCTTCCACACAAGGCATCCCGTGAACGTCTGGTCGTTCGACACGGAGACGTGGCTGATTCAGCCCGGCTTGCTTGCGCCCCCTCTCGTCTGCGGGAGCGTCGCGGCTCAGGCCCCGGGCACCGAACGGCTACTCGACAAGGCTCAGGCCCGCGCCTTCTTCCACGAGGCAATCAACGCCCTCGACACGCACCTCGTTGGGGCGAACCTCGTCTATGACCTGGGGGTGATGGCGGCGGATGACCCGCGCCTTGTTGCCCCTATCTTCGCAGCGCTCGATGCCGGCCGCCTGCATTGCGTCCAGGTCCGTGAAGCCCTCATCGACATTGCCCGGGGCCTGTACGGCGTCGACCCGTCCACCGGCCGGAAGCTCGACGATGACGAGGGCGCACGCTACCCGCTCGCGCTCCTCGTCCAGCGCCACCTGGGGCTCGACATCAGCGAGGAGAAGAAGAACCCGAAGGCTTGGCGGCTTCGCTACGCAGAACTCGACGGCGTCCCTGTCGAGCGCTGGCCCCAGGAAGCGGCTGAGTACCCGAAGCGCGACGCTCGCTACACGCTCGACGTCTTCTACCGGCAGGAGGCCATCGCGCGCGAGGCGCCCAACGGCGGCAACCTGCATGCCGAAGCCGACCAGATGCGCGCCGCCTTCGCGCTCCATCTCGCCTCCATCTGGGGCATACGGACGAACGGCGCGTCGGTGGCCCAGCTCCGTGAGCGCGTCGAGCGGGAGTGGAGCGAAAACCGGGCGAAGTTCCAGGCGGCGGGCATCTACCGCGAAGACGGCACGAAGGACTCCAAGTGCCTCGCGGCGCTCGTCACTGCCGCCTACGACGGGCAACCTCCCATCACCGCGCCCAGCGACAGGTTCCCCGACGGCCAGGTCGCGACCGACCGCGACACGCTGCTGGGTTCGGGTGACGCACTCCTCGAAGACTTGGGGAAGAGCGGGCGCGTCGACAAGTACAAGTCCACCTACCTGGACGTCGTCGAGGCCGGCACGGGGCATCCCATCAACCCGCGCTTCAACGTGCTGGTGTCAACGACGCGCGTCTCCAGCGACTACCAGCAGCTCCCGCAGAAGGGCGGCATTCGCGAGGTCCACGAGGCCCGCCCCGGCTTCGTCTACTGCTCGGTCGACTACGGCGGGCTGGAGCTGCGCACCATGGCTCAGCGGGCCATCTGGGAACTGGGCTTCTCGAAGATGGCGGACGCGCTTAACAGTGGGCTCGACGTCCACACCCTTGCCGCGGCTGAGTTCCTGGGGACGAGCTACGACGAGCTGCTCGCGAAGGTGAAGGCGAAAGAGCCCGTCGCGGTCGCCTTCCGCCAGCTCGCGAAGATTCTCAACTTCGGCAAGGGCGGCGGGATGACGGGCGGCTCGCTCGTCTACAACGCACGCGCGAAGGACCGCGTCTCTTTCTGCCTGCTGGCGAAGCGCGCGGACGTCTGCGGTGTCGAGCGCGTCGTCGTGCACGTCCAGCGCAAGCCGAAGATGGTCTGCCGGGCGTGCGTCGAGGTCGCGAAGGAACTGGACACGAAGTGGCTCAACGCGTGGCCCGAGCAGCGCGAGCTACAGCACCGGGCGAAGTCGCGCACCTACGGGGGCGGGTTCGCCGATGTGATGATTCCGGGCGCCAACATCCTGCGGGGCGCATGCGGCTACACCCAGATTCTGAACACGCCGTTCCAGGGACTCGGCGCCGTCGGGTGCAAGCGCGCGATGTGGCGCGTCAGTCGCGAGATGTACGTCGACCGCAGCTCGCCCCTGTACGGCTCGCGGCTCGTGCTCATGGTCCACGACGAGCTGATTAGCGAGCTGCGCGCCGATGACCCGCAGCAGTTGCACGACGCGGCCGAGCGCAAGGCGGAACTCATGCGGCAGGCAATGCGAGAGGTGACGCCCGACCTGGCACCCGCCATCGAAGCCGAGCCCGCACTGTCCCGCATCATGTCGAAGGACGTCGCCACCGTGCGCGACAGCTCCGGGCGGCTGCTCGTCTGGGAGCCACCCGCGAAGCGCGCGGCCTGAACCACGCCCGGCATCCGCACCCATTTAGGAAGCACACGCGCTCTCTGGATGGTGCAACGGATGAACTCAACTTCCACCGCGCGACAGCTCCTCGTGGCGCTCGACCCCGGGCTTCGCGAATGTGGCGTCGCGCTCTTCGACTTGGGCTCGGGCGAGCTGCTCGCGGCGGGCATGCCCACCAATGCCGAGCGACGGGCCCGAGGGCTTCCGGCATGGGCGCGGATGGCCGATGGGGTGTCCGCGTTCGTTTCGCCGTTCCTGGAGCCGTTCAGGGCCGCAGGTGAGGTCGTCGCCGTCACCGTCGCGAGCGAGTGCCCCCAGGTCTACACGGCCGGGAAGAGCAAGGGCGACCCGAACGACCTCATCGAACTGGCGGGAGTCGTGGGACGCGTCGCGGGCTCCCTGAAGGCCACGTCGGAGCGGAGCTACCTGCCGCGCGAGTGGAAGGGGACGCTCGATGCCGACGTGATGGTCGAGCGCATCAAGGCACGCCTCTGCGAGCGACCGCACGAGTACCTGCGAGTCCAGCTCCCGCGCGCCCAGGACAAGCACCACAACGTTTGGGACGCCATCGGCATCGGTCTGCACGTCGTCGGCCGACTCGCGCCCCGGAAGGTCTTCCCGAGGTGAGCGCCATGCATCCTCCCGAGTTCCTGACGGTCGACGAAGCCGCAGCGCTCCTCCGGGTGAACCGGAAGACGCTCTACGAGGCGATTCGCCTGGGACAGATGCCGGGCGTGGTCCGCGTCGGAAAAGCGCTGCGCATTCGACGGGAAGCCATCGTAACGTCGCCCTCGGGTAAGGGCCGTGATTCTGCGCTTGGGAGTCGACGATGAGCGCCAGGTTGCGGCAGTGGACGACGAAGGACGGGAAGTCAGAGGAGGCGTGGCAAGTGGACTTCGTTTTTCAGCACTCGGACGGACGGAAACAGCGAGTCGTGAAGGTCTCGCCCGTTCAGACCCGTCGGGGTGCTGAGCAATACGAACGTGAGCTGCGCAACGCCCTGCTCAATGGGACTTTCGGAAGGGAGCGTGTACGCGAGGAAGAGCCGCTGACACTGGCGGATTTCACCGAGCGATTCCTCACCTACAGCGAGAACAACAACAAACACTCAAGCGTGGATAGCAAACGGCAGATTCTCAGGGACCACATCCTCCCGTTCTTCGGGATGATGACTCTTGCGAGCATCGACACGGTCAAGGTCGAGGATTTCAAGGCGCTCATGCGCAAGAAGAAGTCGGCGGCTCACAAGCTGAAAGAGTCTGCGTCAAAGCGGGCGGTCCGCAAGCGACTGAAGAGGGACCTCAAGCCGCTGAGCTTGAAGACCATCAACAACGTACTGACAGTGCTCCAGAAGTTGCTCGCACTCGCAGAAGAGCAAAAGGTCATTGCGCAGGCGACACGCGTCAAGGTCTTCAAGAAGCTCCCGAAGCCTCCCTTCGACTTCCTATCCTTCGAGGAAGCCGAACAGCTCCTCGCCGCGGCCGAGCCGCAATGGCGGGCCGTGCTGCTCGTGGCCGTCAAGGCAGGGCTTCGACAGGGAGAGCTGATTGGGCTCCAGTGGAACGACCTGGACTTGCCACGCAGCACGCTTCACGTCCGACGAAGCATCTGGCGAGGCATTGAGGGTTTGCCCAAGGGCGGGCGTGAGCGGACAGTCGAACTGCCTGAGTCCGTGGTGGATGCGCTCAAGGCCCACCGGCACCTTCGGGGGCGCTTCGTCTTCTGCCAGGAGGATGGGCGCCCACTCACCCGAGGAAAGATGGCGGCACCGCTGAGTCGTGCCCTCCGAGCGGCGAGCATCTCCCGAGAGGAAGGGGCTGTCGGTTGGCATGACCTGCGACACACATACGGCAGCCACCTCGCGATGCACGGCGTGCCGCTCAAGGTCATTCAGGAGCTGATGGGCCACGCGACCGTCGAGATGACGATGCGCTACGCCCACCTGAGCCCCGACTCTCGGAGGAAGGCTGTCACGGTCTTGGACGGCCCCCTCGCGCTGGCGTGCGACATACGTGCAACACGCGGGGACGCCACCGCTAACCACCTGTAACGACTCGCAAAAACAGTGCACGAACCGGGAATCGAACCCGGCGGGAACGGTGTGTGGGACCGTCGCCGTCTCCAGCTGGCTCGGCGTGCGAAAGACGAGTTGCGGAGCAGGGAGTCGAACCCTGGAGGCCGGGCTTATGAGGCCCAGTGGGGCACCGACCCCACACCGCAGAAAGAGGTGAAAGCTTGTGAAGCCCCCGGCAGGATTCGAACCTGCGACCTTGCGCTTAGGACGCGCGTGCTCTGGTTCCGCTGAGCTACGGGAGCGTGAAGAGAAACAGTGTGCCCCTGGCAGGGATTGAACCTGCGGCCTCACGGTTCGGAACCGTGCGCTCTCATCCACTGAGCTACAGGGGCGAGAAGTGGAACCGCCGGGACTCGAACCCGGACCGCTCGGGTGCAAACCGAGTGCTCTCCCATTGAGCTACGGACCCATGATGACTCGCGTGAAACAGTGCCCCCGGTCGGGTTCGAACCGACGACCCCCGGTTTACGAAACCGGTGCTGCTACCAGCTGAGCTACAGGGGCGAGACGAAGCAGGCCGCCGAGGAGTTGAACCCCGCCCGCTCGGATTTGGAGTCCAAGCTGCTCCCGGAGCGCGGCCTATGAAGGTGAAGAGGTGCTGCGAGTGCCGACCCTCGGAATCGAACCGAGTCCTCCCGCTCTTCAGACGGGCGCGCGGACCACCTACGCCAGGTCGGCAAGTGTGAAGCTCCCCGAACGAAACTCTGTGCGAACTCGTTCTCTGTTTTTCTCTAGAGAACTCGAACTCTCTGGGCTGTGGAAAGGCAAGTAATATTCAGGGGTTTGAGACTGGAGCCTGCGGTTGTCCTTCAATCGGGGTCCGATTGGTGCTGCGAACTTCGGCAGGGAGCTGGCCCTCAGAAGAGGGGCATGGAGAGAACCGGAGGCAGGCTTTGCACCTGCAGAGTCAGAGTCCGCCATCCTTGCTGGTTAGACGACCCCGGTATGAGTACCTCCGGAGGGATTCGAACCCTCGCCGTCCGCTTAAGAGGCGGATGCTCTTCCGATGAGCTACGGAGGCAGATTGCTCGCCGCCCCTCCTACTGGCGGGCGGCATGACATTCACCACGACGATTCAGTGGTCAGAGACCTTGATGCTGTCGGGTGCGGGCTCGAGCCTGGACTTCTCACGTGCGACCGCGTGCCCTGTCGGGCGCGGGCGCTACAGGCCCGCGCGTCTTCCCGGATGCTCGATGTTTCGGAAGGGGGGAGCCCTGAAAGCCGAGAGGCCGGGTCCCCTGGATGGGAGCCCGGCCTCTGCGTGGCTTGGCGCTTGGGTTACGGAGCGCGAGCTTCAGCAGAAGGGTACGGGCGGAAGACCGTGAAGGCGGCCAAATCCCACGGTGGAATTCGAGCCGGAGCTCACGAGGGCCGAGGAGGCGGCGTCGAACTGGGGCCAGAGGCTGTTGCGATTGCTGCGCTTCATCGGGTTCGTCCGCATCGTCAACATCGTCATGGTCACCGCTCCTTTCAGGGAGACTCTACGGCGGGGGATTTTCGTTCCTGACACGGCTCGATGAATTGAGGGGCTTTCTGCGGCCCGAGTGTCAGTAGGAGGCCGCCATTATCGGGCCTGAGGGTCGTGTCCCTATAAGTGTGTAGTCGGCGAGCAGGGACGAGCGGGAAAGAGGGAAGCTCCTCGGTGAAACCAACCGAGACGGTCTCCCCCTGGCAGGGGAGCCGAGGAGTTCCCTGAAGTGGACGATACCGAGTTTGCCGCGCCCTCGCACGAGGAGGTGCGCACCGACGTGCGAGGCCTGTTCCTGGGAGCCATCCGCATGACGCTGGAGATGCTGCTGGAGGAGGAGATTCGGGGGCTGGTGGGGGCCGGGCGCTGGCAGCAGGTGGCGGGGCGGAAAGACCAGCGCAACGGCAGCTACCTGCGCGGCCTGCTGACGTCCATGGGGCACCTGGAGGTGGCCGTGCCCCGGACGCGGGCCAGCGGCTCGGCACAGGCCGTCCTGGGTCGCTACAAGCGGCGCAGCGAAGAGCTCGACGAGGCGATTACCAGCGCGTACGTGCAGGGCGTCTCCACGCGGAAGATGGGTCGGGTGACGCGAGCGCTCATGGGCGAGGAGGTTTCGCGTTCGACGGTGAGCCGAGTGACGAAGTCCCTGGAAGAGAAGGTGGAGGGCCTTCGCACCCAGCCTCTCACCCAGGCCTTCCCCTACCTGTACCTGGATGCCACCTTCCTGGACGCCCGGTGGGCGCGCACGGTGCAGAACGTCTCGGCCCTGGTGGCCTACGGCGTGGGAGAGGATGGGCACCGGCACCTGTTGGCCGTGACTCTGGGAGGCAGCGAGTCGCAGGACTCCTGGCTGGAGTTGCTGCGCCAACTGCTCGAGCGAGGGTTGAGGGGTGTGAGGCTCGTCATCGCCGACGGGCACGCGGGGCTGGCCGCCGCGGCCCGGCAGGCACTGCCCGAGGCCCCCAGCTCCAGCGCTGCACGGTGCACCTCACCCGGAACGTCCTCGCCAAGGCGCCCTGGCGCCTGCGAGGACGCCTCGGCAAGCAGACCTCGGCCGTCTTCGAGGCCCCCTCTCTCCTGGACGCCAGGAAGCGTCTGGAGGCGCTCCAGTCCGGACTGGGCCGCCAGGTCCCCGAGGCCATGGAGTGCCTGCGCGAGGGCTTCGCCGCAGCCACCTGCTGCTGCTTCTTCCCCAAGGTCCACTGGAAGCGCCTGCGCAGCACCAACGGCCTGGAGCGTCTGCACGGCGAAGTGAAGCGCCGCATCCGCTCCGTGGGCGCCTTCCCGGACCGTGCCAGCGCGCTGCGTCTCATCACCGCCGTCGCCCTCGAAGTGACTGGTATCTGAGATGACCGCCGCTACCTCGACATGGCCCTGCTCAACTCAACCCCAGACACTGCCGCTGCTTGACCCCGCCAAGGAGCATTCCTCCCCCGAACCCCCTCCGAACCAACTACACACGATTCGGGACTTGCCCCTTGGCTCAACGAGCACATCGACCCGCTGAGCGAGCGCCTCTACGACGAAGGGAAGCTGGAAGCTTTCTTCCTGCGCTACATCGACGCGCGCCCGTCAGAGTTCTTCCTCGACTGAGGCGATGGCCTCTGCGCGGCCTATCAGGGCGAAATTCGAGTCTGAGCTTCAGGCTCAATCCCCGCTCGACCGCGCTGGCCTCTCCTCTGTGCGGCGTACGAGGGATGTTCATTGGCCAACGGAGCGCCTGGCGCGGTGGCGCGCCGGTTCGGCTCATGCTCTTCGCCACTGTCTAGAGTCGAGGTTCATGGCCGCTCCTGCTTCAGTGCCGCCGCCCTCCGAAGTTGTGCCCGCAGGGGGAAGCCCCAAGTCCGAGACGGCAGTGCCCGTCGAAGAGCCGCGCTGGGACAAGGATGTCCTAGCCCCAGTGCTGAAGGTGCTGGTCACCGCCTGGGAGTTCGCGCGAGGCCCCGGACGCTTCGCCCAGCGCTGGGCCCGCGGAGGGTGGGACGAGGTTATGAATCCGCTGGCCTTCGTGAGTGTGGGGGCGACGTTGGTGACTTTCGGCACCCGCGCCTTGTTGACGCTGACGGGGGAGCCGCCACCGCGGTCCCTGTTCTCGGAGTTCCTGATGTCGCTCGCGCCGCATCTGTACTACGCGCAGCTCGGGCTGGTGATGCATGTCGTGCTGCGGCACTTCGGGAGTCAGCGGCGCTGGTCCAGCTCCGTGGCCATGGTGCTCTACGCGGGTGGCACCTTCGCCACGCTCGGCATGTTGTTGGTCCATGCGCTCGGCGCGGTGGCCTGGAGTCTGGGCGTCCTTGTTCGGGGGGAGAAGCGATTTCTCGTCGAACAGGCTCCGGAGTGGGTGGGGTTGTCCGTAGTGCTGTTGATGATGGGACCTGCGACCCTCTTTCTTGTCTTCGCGATGCGGGCGTTGAAGGCGTTGCACGCGGCGCGAGGAGGCCCCTTTGCGTTGGCGGTTGTCCTCGGGCTCCTGAGCACGGGGGCCGTGGGGCGCCTCGTGCCGCTGCCCACCCTGCAGCTCGTCCTGAAGGTGGTATCGGTCCATGACATCCCCGTGCCCATTCTCTATTGGCGCTTCTGAGTGAAGCAGCGCTTGTTCCTCGCAGACTGCGGATATGGAAACGACGTCAAGCTCCTGAAGGAACTCACGCGACGGGGGCTGCCATACATCGTCGGCATTCGAGGAGACTCGGTGGTCTGGCCTCCCGGATTCGAGCCTCCACCCATTCTCCCGAAGCCCGCAGGAATGAGCGGGCCGCGCGCTCACGCTTCCGTTATGGAGAAGCGAAGCCGGTGGAAGTGACGGGGGCCGAGGCCATCCCAGGCGATGTCATCGACCTGGATGCCCTAGTTGTCAAGGCCTTGGGCACGCCTTGAAGGCGTAGGCACTAAGGCCACTATCCATGGGCTGGTAAGCGGAGTATGAACAACCCCACGCTTCACCGTTTGCCCTTAGTCTGGCACGGGGAAGCAATGGGCTGTCATGCGTGGTGTTATTCAAGAATTACAGACCGGCGGTGTACTGGTCTGCTCTGGGTGCCTTATGTCCCTGTTTCAAAAGTTCCAACTGGCGGCTTCGGTGGCATTCGTGGTCTTGGCCGGATGTGACGTCGCCGCCCCCGAAGAGATGAAGAAGGCAGTCCCCCATCAGGACCTGGCCATGGCGGCGCAGATGCTTCTTCCTGTCCCAGGATGCCCGCTCGCCGCCTTGGACACGGACAGCGACGGCATCTGCGACCTCGTCGAGGCCGTGTTGGGAACCAATCCCAATAGCACCGACACGGACGGCGACCGCCTTGGTGACTACGCTGAGGCGTTCGGCTTCGGCGGCATCCTAGACCTGCCGACGCTCGGCGCGAACCCGCGCAAAAAGGACGTCTTCGTCGAGGCGGATTACTACCCGGGTCTCAGGCCCTCTCAGGCCGCACTGAACCGGGTCATCACCTCCTTCGCTAACGCCCCGGTGACGAACCCCGATGGCACCAGTGGCATCACGCTGCACGTGGTGGTGGACCAGGAGATTGCCGCTGCGGACGCGGACCTAGATCTATCCCCCGCGTGGTGGGAGTTCGGCATCCTCAAGAACAAATACTTCGCCGCGGCCCGCGCGCCATACTTCCACTACATGGTGTTCGCGCATCAGTATGACGGGGGAAACTCCACTGGCTACTCGTTCGGTGCCCCTGCGCACGACTTCCTGGTGACTATGGGCTTCATGGGGGGAGGATCGGAGCTGGAGCAAGCCGGTATCTTTATGCACGAACTGGGGCACAACCTTGGCCTGCTCCACGGCGGCGATGATAATGACAACTTCAAGCCCAACTATCTGAGTGTCATGAACTACGAGTATGGTTTCTATGGGTTCAGGTTCAACAATGCGCTTGTGTTCGACTACTCGCGTGTCCAGGTCGCCGCCTTCGACGAAGCGAATGTCTTTGAACTGGTGGCGCTGACGCCCATTCCTCCGACCACCGTGAATGACCTCGGCAGCTTCACGGCGCTGCGTGTCAATGGCAGGGTGATCTATGGAAACGGGAATCACGCTGATTTTAATGGTAATGGGAATCTCGACTTCAGGCGCTACGCCATGGATTTCGACGGCTCTGGCACCGCTGACAAGGTGTTTCGTGCAGCGCAGAATGACTGGATGGCCTTGCGGTTTGATGGAGGGGGCGAGATTGGCTTCGCCGCGCCGGGGCTGGTCCAGAACCTGGGCCGGGAGGAGCGATACCTCATCCCTCCCGAAGAGATGAAGCCCTGCCTCCCCTGGGATGAGTTCAGCGCCCGGTAATTACCGTCTCCAACGGTGTCCCCGCCCAGGGTGGCGTTCCAAACGGAAGCGAATGGTGGGTGTGCAAGGAATTGAAACCCATCATTCGCATCTCGGGTTGGAAAATTTCCCGAGTCCTCGTGGTTATTGGCGCGCTGTCGACGGGCCGAACTCTTCAAGGGGAGGGGCCTTGAGACCCCGTACACCGACCGTTGGCGGGCCGGGCCTGCTGTGGAGCAGGGATTGGCCTGGGCTGGTCTCCGAGAAGCTTCTTGACGAAGAGATCTGCCCGGTGTGGTCGCTCACGCTTCTTCGGCGGTACCACCGGTTGCGTCGGCCGTCGGACCTGGGCGGTCCGCGCCTCATCCATGATCGAGCCGTGGATACCCGCGTAAGACTCCCCACGTGGGATGCCTGGCACGCGGCCTCCCGGAGGTGGAGACCCCGCAAGGCCTGCGAGGCTCGGCCGTGGGACGCTGGAGTCGCAGAGCCCCTGTTGGAAGCGGCAGTTCCTAGAGCGCCGAACAGGTTAGGTCACGCCGCGCGCTGGTAGCGAGCGGCGACCTCAAGGTTTTGGACGGCCGCGAGTCGCCTCAGGTCAAAGAGGTTGCGGCGCGTGCCTCGATAACGGGCCTTCGGGCCCTGGCGGTTGGCGAGATGTGCCAGGCGATGCTCGACACCGACACGCTCGCGGAGTTGTGCACGGCCTGCGCGCGACTGCAGACGTGAGCGAAGGCGCTTCTGGAGCCGCTCGTCGTCGCCCATCGTGACGCTGCGCCCCTTGCCGGACGCCGCCTGGGTACAACTCGGGCGCAGCTTGCATGGTCCGCAGGCTTCCGGGTCGAAGTGCACGACGGCGCCGGGCTCGAAGGGCTCCACCTCGCCAGCAGGACACGTAATGGTGCCGTCGCGGATGTTCACTTTGAAGTCGCGCTTGCCGAAGAGTCCGGGCTTCGCGCTGGCTCCACGCCACGGCCGGCAGACGACGTCGCCGCCGCTGGCCAGCACGTCTTCGCTCATGGGGCTGTTGAGGTACGCCCTGTCGATGAGCAGGACGTCGGGGAAGAGCTCCTGGTGGGCCATGTCTTCCTGCAGGGCCCCCGTCGCCTCCTCTTCGGGTCGGTTGGCCGGCGTCACGGCGCAGGCCACCACGAACTCCGTGTCGAGGTCGGTGCCGACGTGCTGCTTGTAGCCATTGAAGCGCTTGCTCTTGCTCTTGCGCCCGTGGCGCATGTCCGGGTCCTCGATTGAGATGCGACGGTCGGCCGCCACGCCCTGCCGAATCTGCACTCCGCCCTCGGGACGCGGCTCAAGGTCCTGCGCCTTCACCTGCGCGAGCGCTTCGATGTAGCGCGTCAGTGGAGCCGCGACGCACGACTTCGACTGCTTCGCCACCCAGGCCATGAGACGGTCGAGCTGTCGGCACAGGCGATTGAGTGCGCCGAGCTTCGCGTCGGGCGCGCTCCAATCGATGTCGAGGCCGGCCTTGATGCTGCTGGCCATCAGCAACGGCGCATTCGCCTGCTGACACACCTCCTCGACGTCGGTGCCGAGCGCGAGCGCCATGCCCTCGGCCACCTTGCGGCCTGCGTGGCCGAGCAGGTTGATGGTGTCCTCAACCCGCCCGGCCCCTTCCAGAGGGCGGCTGTCCGCCCCCACGCGCAGCGTCTTCGGCGTCTTCTTCGGGTCGAAGCCCTTCGTCCGCTTCGCCACCTCAACGGTGCGCTCCAGCAGCCGGCGGTCCATCTCGGTCGCGATGAGTCGCTCCCTGAATTGCTGCAGCCCGCCCTGGGAGAAGGCGGGCTCGTCCTCGTCCGCGCCGAGTCGGTCCAACACCATCCGCCACCGGCTGTCAGTGCCCGACAGGCACACGGCTTCGGCGTCCGATGCCTGCGTGTAGGCCTGCACCAACAGCGCCATGCACATCATCGCGGGCGGCTGCGGCTCTTGTCCCTGGCCCGTCTGTCGGTACATCGCTTCGAGCTCGTCCTGAAAGGCCTCGTCGAACAACTCGTGCCGATGCTCGCGCAGGAAGACGAAAAGCTTCCTGCTCTTCCCCGCCAGCTTCAGCAGGCGCTGCTCCCGTGCGCTCTGCTCCACAGCCGGCTTCCAGCGTTCCATGCGCCACCTCCGAAGGTGGCGACCTGAACACGCGACCACAGCCCGAGTCGATCCCCTACCGCTTGCCTGCTCCCTCGCCGTAACCTTGATCGGCGCTCTAGGCACAAGGGAATGGTGTCTTTCGCCAGGGGCGTGGACGCCGCGCGGGTACGCACCTGGGAAGCAACTCCGCGCAGTCGAAGTCGCATGCGGAGAGGATATCCCGTGAGCGTCAAGACCTTGTCGAGTTCAGCTCCACGGGGCGCGGAGTCAAAGGCGACACTCCGCGTCGTCGCGGTCGGGGCCAGCGAATTCAAGCGGACATGATAGGGTTTGCGTCCTCATGGACCTGCAAGCCGAACTCCGTATCGCCCTGGCGGAGGGCTTTGTCTCGTGCGACGAGGCGGACGCGTTGCTGGAGGAGGCACGACGTCGAGGGGTCGGGCTCCTGGCCTTGCTCGCGGAGAAGGGTCGGCTCTCGGCGGCGGAGCTCCCCTCGCCGCACGTCCATGCCGCGCGCGCTCCTGTTGGGGACGCCGATGCGACAGTGTCGGACGGCAAGGACGCCCACCTCGGGAAGCGCTCGGTCTCGGAGCCCGCCTTTCCGGTGCCCGGCTGGGAGCGCTATCAGCCGGTGCGCTTCCTGGGCAAGGGTGGCATGGGGCAGGTCTTCCTGGCGCATGACCCACGGCTGCGCCGCCAGGTCGCCCTGAAGTTCGTGCTCGGTGGCGCCCCCGACCTGGTGCGCCGCCTGCTGTCCGAGGCGTCCGCGCAGGCTCGCGTCGAGCATGAGCGCGTGTGCAAGGTGTACGAGGTGGGCGAGGTCCAGGGACACCCGTACATCTGCATGCAGTACGTGCAAGGACAGCCCCTCCACCAGCTCGCCTCCGAGCTGACCGTGGAGCAGAAGGTGCTCGTCCTTCGCGACATCACCGAGGGCGTCCATGCCGCCCATCGTGCCGGGCTCATCCATCGGGACCTCAAGCCCTCCAACATCCTGGTGGAGCGCGCCGAGGACGGCCGTCTCCGGCCCTACGTCATGGACTTCGGCCTGGCGCGCGACTGGAAAGAGGGCGTCACCGCCACCGGCTCCGTGCTGGGCACGCCGCACTACATGGCCCCCGAGCAGGCCCGGGGAGAGGTGTCCCGGCTGGACCGACGCGCGGACGTCTACAGCCTGGGCGCCACGCTGTACCACCTGTTGACAGGTCAGGCCCCCATCCCCGGAGACAATGCCCTGGAGGTGCTCGCGAACGTGGCCACCGTGGAGCCCCGCCCGCCCCGCGCGCTGGAGGCGGCCATCCCGGAGGACCTGGAGGCCATCGTCCTCAAGTGTCTGGAGAAGGAGCGGGGCGCCCGCTACGGCTCCGCGCGCGAGCTGGCGGAGGAGCTGGAGCGCTTCCTCGCGGGAGAGCCCGTGCGCGCGCGCCCTGTCGGGCCCGGCTACCGCCTGCGCAAGCGGCTGCGCAAGCACCGCGTGCTCGCCACCGTCGTCGGCCTGGCGCTGGTGCTGACGGGCGCCGCGCTGGGACAGGCCGCGTACACCCGCCAGGAGGCCGCCCGCCGCGAGCGCCTGGCCCAGCGCTTCACCGAGCAGGTGGAGCGCGTGGAGGCGCTGGCCCGCTACTCCGGCCTGTCGCGGCTGCACGACACGCGCGAGGACCGCGAGGAGCTTCGTGGGCACCTGGAGGCGCTGGCGGCGGAGGTGCGCGACGCGGGTGCGCTGGCCGCCGGACCGGGCCAGTACGCCCTGGGGCGCGGCTTCCTGGCGCTGGGAGAGGAGGCCACGGCGCGCGGGCACCTGGAGGCCGCGTGGCGTCAAGGCTACCGCGAGCCCCGCGTCGCCTGGGCGCTGGCGGTGGTGCTGGGACACCTGTACCAGGAGGCGCTGCTGGACGTGGAGCGTCTGCCGGACGCCGTTGAGCGCCAGGCGCGCCGCGAGGCCCTGGCCCGCGACTACCGCGAGCCGGTCCTGACCTGGCTGCGCTCGAGCGAGGGCGCGGAGGTGCCCTCCACGGACTACGTGGCGGCGCTGCTCGCCTTCTACGAGGACCGGCTGGACGAGGCGCTGGCACGGCTGGAGACAGCGGGGCGGCGCAGGGCGTGGTTCCACGAGGCGCAGCTGCTGCGCGGCGACATCCTCCAGACGCGGGCCGCGCGGCGCTGGAACTCGGGGGACCGGGACGGCGCGCGCGCGGACCTGGAGGCGGGACGCAGGGCCTGCGCGGCCGCGGCCGCCACCGCGGAGAGCGTGCCTGACGTCCACTTCACGCTGGCGCGGCTGGAGTACACCGCGTTGGTGATGGAGCTGTACGGCAAGGGCGACGTCCAGCCCCCGTACACCCGCGGGCTGGAGGCGGTGGCGCGGGCGCTCGCCGCCGATGCGGGCTTCGCGCGGGCGAAGGTGTTGGAGGCGCGCTTCCACAACCGCATGGCGGAGCATGGGATGATGCGGGGGGAGCCGGTGGAGCCGCTCCTCGAGAAGGCGATGGCCTCCGCGCGAGAGGCGCTGGCCTTCCGCCCCGAGCCTCTCAAGGCGCGCATGGAGCTGGGGCAGAGCCTGCGGCGCCAGGCCCGCGCGCTGGAGGCCCGGGGGCTGGACCCCAGCGAGCCGCTGCGCCAGGCCATCGAGGCGTTGGAGGGTGTCCCCGAGAAGGCGCGGGACTATGAGCTGCATGCCACGCTCGGCCTGGTCTTCAGCATCCAGGCCGACCGCGCGGAGGCCACGGGCAAGGATCCGCTGCCCGCCCGCGCGCGGGCCATCCAGGCCTATCGCGAGGCCATCCGCCTGAACGAACAGCTCCCAGATGCCTGGCTCAACCTGGGAACGAACCTCCTGTCGCGGGCCACCCTCCCGAGTTCGCCCGGCGCGGAAGAAGACCTGGAAGGGGCCCGCGTCGCGCTGGAGAAGGCCCGGGCGCTCAACCCTGGAAACTTCGTCACGTACTTCCTGGGAGGCCAGCTCCACCAGGAGCTGGCGGGCCGGCGCTCGCGCCAGGGTGGTGACGCCCGACCGGACCTGGAGACGGCGCTGGACCTCTACCAGCGTGGCATCGCCATCAACGCGCGCATCCCCCAGTTCCACCTCGGGGAGAGCGGGGTGTTGCTGGAGCTGGCGCGTGAGGCCTGGGACCGGGGAGGGGACCCGTTCCCCCTGCTGGAGCGTGCTGGGAGCGCCTGCGCACGGGCCATCGCCGTGGCCCCCCGGCAAGGCTATGGACAGAACAACCTGGGCGAGGTTCACGCCGCGCGCGCCCTGTATCGGTGGCTGCTGGGCGAGGACCCGGAGGCAGATGCTCGCGAGGCCGAGGCGGCCTATCGCGAGGCGCTCGCGCTGCTGCCCGGCCTGGCTCATCCCTGGGCCAACCTGGCGAAGCCGCACCACCTGCGCGCTGTGTTCGCGCTGGAGCACGGACGCGACCCGTCCCCGGCGCTGGCAAAGGCCCTGGAGGCCCTCCGCGAGGCCTTCGCGCGCAACCCCGAGGAGGCCCAGGCCTGGCTGTACCAGGGGCGGGTCCACGAGGTGCGTGCGAGCTGGCTGTCCTCGCGCGGCCAGCGGGAGGCCGCGAAGCAGGCCTTCGACGAGGCGGCACGGGCCTTCGAGAAGGCGCTCCAGCTCAAGCCCGGGCGACAGGACCACCAGGTCGCCTTCGGTCAATTCTGCCGGTCGCGCGCCCTCTGGGCGGAGGCCTTGGGACAGGCTCCGGGTCCGTGGCTGGCGCGGGGCCTGGGCGTGGCGGACACGCTGCTCATCGCGCGTCCGGAGTGGGCGGAAGCGCTGCTGCTGCGCGCGAGCCTGCTGCGGGTGGAGGAGTCGAGGCTGACCGCCCCCGGTGAACAGCGGGCGGGGGGCGGCATGCGGGAGGCGGCTGACGCGGCGCTCGCGCGAAACCCCCACCTGGGGCACCTCTGGGCGAGGCAGGCCCCATCGGTGTCCCGGGTCGTTCCCTGAGGGGGTCACCTTGGCGCGCGGGCGTCCTCCTCTCCAGTCGTGGAGGTCGCTACCTCCAGCTTGCCGATGATGACGTCCATGGGGGGGATGCGCGTCACCGCGTTCCCCTGGGGGGCGCGGGCAGGGTCGCTCGTGTTTCCCACGGCTGTGATCTGTCCGGAGGAAACTCCTCGAGAGAGGGTCAGCTGACAGCTCTGACCTTTCGCGAGGGTGATGGTCCCAATGATTCCCAGCTCCTGTTGACACTCATCGGCGCGGGTGAAGCATGTCGGCTGCGGCTGGGAGTGGTCGAGCGTCTTTTCTCCAGCGAAGAGGACGTAGGTGACGGCCTGGCGTTTCGAATCGAACGTGATGGTCCCGCCGGGGTCGACGCAGCCTCTGCTGTCGCCGAGCTCATCCACCTCGACCGCGAGCTCGCCGTAGGCCTTGAGGACAGGGCAGAAATAGTGCTGGACCGGCCCCTGGTCGGCCGCGTCGGCCCTGTCCCCAGCTCTGACCTTCCTCCCGGCGCATCCCAGCGTCCCCAGCAGCAGCCCCGCCAGCACCCAACGATGAACCCAAGCCCTCGACTCGTTCCTGCTCATGTCTGTCCAATCCTCCTGGAGGATTCAATTGCAACGCTCGGACCAGCGTGACCTTCAGCCCAGGCCCAGTTCCTTGAGCCTGCGGCACAGCGCGCGCCGGGAGACCTCGAGCTGGCGCACCATGGCGTCCAGGTCCCCCTTGCAGGCGTGGAAGCACCGGGTGAGCTCCTCCACGCTCAGGTCTCCGGCGGTGCGCAGGTCGGGATGGCGCTCGATGAGGTCATAGATGGAGGTGCGGTGGATGCCGAGCCGGTCCGCGGCGGCCTGGAAGTCCCAGCCTCCCTCGCGCAGCGCGGTGAGCAGCTCCCGCGAGGAGATGTCCGCGGGCTTGCGGCGGGAGGCGGAGGGCGCCGGGGTGGAGGGGGCGCTGATGGGGCGGCCCGCGGGGGGAGCCGCGACGGGGAACAGCTCCTCTTCGAGTCGGGCGTCGAGCCTCAGGCGTGACTGGCCGCGGCTGCCGATGACGAGCTGCCTTGCCACGTTGCGCAGCTGTCGGAGGTTGCCTGGCCAGCCGTGCCGCACCAGGCGGACCGCGAGCGGGGCTGGGAGCCAGGGCTCGCGGAAGGGGTCTCCGGGACTCAGCCGGTGCGCCTCGCCCAGCGCTTCCAGTTCCTCGCGGGCGAAGTGATGGAAGAGCGGCCCCACATCCTCGGGCCGCTCGCGCAGGGAGGGCACGCGGATGGAGTAGCCGGCCAGCCGGTGCAGCAGCGGCGCCTTGAAGCGGCCGTCGCGAATCTGCTCCTCCAGATGCGCGTCCGTGGCGGCCACCAGCCGCACGTCCACGCAGATGGGCGTGCGTGAGCCGACGGGATAGAGCTCCCCAGTCTCCAGCACGCGCAGCAGCATGACCTGGACCTCTGGGGGCGCCTCGCCCACCTCATCCAGGAACAGCGTGCCGCCCTGGGCCGCCTGGAAGAAGCCGTCCTGGTCCTTCACCGCGCCGGTGAAGGACCCCTTGCGTGCGCCGAACAGCTCCGAGGCCGCGAGCTCCCGGGGGATGGCACCCAGGTTGATGCTGACGAAGGGCCGCTCCCGCCGGGGGCTGCGTTGGTGGATGGCGCGGGCGATGAGCTCCTTGCCGGAGCCCGTCTCGCCCCGGATGAGCACGGGCACTCCCAGGTCCGCCACCTGCTCGATGTAGTGGCGCACCCGCTGGATGCCGGCGCTGGCTCCCACCATGCCCAGCATGTCATGGCCCCTGGGGGACGGGGGCTCCGCCAGGTGCAGCAGCAGCACCACGCGGCCCGCCAACACCAGCGGCACTCCGGCGGCGACCTCCGCCGAGGACAGCTCCCAGGGCCCCTGGAGCGGCTCACCGCCGAGCGAGACCTTGGTTCCCTCGGCCGGTGACAGCCAGAGGGCTCCGTGCGGGCCGGGGGAGAGGACCAGCGGCTTGCGGCTGATGAACGGGTCGGCCAGGTGCGAGCCCAGGGCCGAGCCAGGAGGGACGAAGGCCGGAGCATTGCGCGACAGCTCCACCTCGCGGCCCACGGCGAGCGCCTCGAGCAGCACGCGGTCCCCCACGCGGTGGGGCTGGGGATGCGAGACGACGGTCAGCGCCGTGAGGAGCGGTGCGCCGAGAGGGTGCCGCTCGTCACCAGACTCGGGAACGTTCGCCGTGGAGAAGTCCTCCATGGGGGGCTCGCGCATGAAACTCCAGAGGGGACCGCCGCGGGAGCGGTGACTCTACGTCACCCTGCTTCGCTCTTTCCTCTCACGAAGCAGGGTGACTGCCGACCCGGCCCGTCGGAGTGAATCGAGCGGGACGAACGTCCACGCGTGGCGGCGTGGGCTCGACGCGTGGAAGCGCCTCTTGAAAGGGGCGCTGGCGGGGCGCTCCTCGCGAGCCCCGTTTCCACGGCGTGGCATCCGTGTTGCTCAAGCGCCGCCCGACTGCATTCCGCGGTCTGTCGTCTCTCCAAGGAGTCCCATCATGAGTACCTGGAAGAAGCCGCTCCTCTCCGCCGCCGTCGCATGGCGTCCTCGTCTTGGCACCGGGCTCGGGGCCCTCTTCATGGGCCTGGTCGCGTTGAGCACGGGTTGCGGCGACGCAGGGGAGTCGGGCGACGAAGAGACCTTCTCCGCCCTCGCGCGGCAGGACCTGCAGGGCACTCCAGCCACCTGCCAGCAGGTCAAGAGCGCCAACCCCTCGGCGGGGGATGGTGAATACACGCTGTACTTCAACGGCTATCGCTTCCAGCCCTGGACGGCCTGGTGCCATGACATGGCCGGCACGCCCACCGAGTACCTGACGCTGAAACAGACGGGCACCACCGCCAACTACTCCCAGTACACCGTCGGCGGGGAAACGACTGGCGAGACCGTGCGCACGACCTATTTCAAGCTGCGCATCGACCCCCTCACCCTGCGCGTGAACACCTCGGACCAGCGCTTCGCCTCCTCCACGGGAGGGCTCTACTTCATGGGCTCCCGGGTGAGCTCGATGCCGTACGCGTCGGCCATGTCCTGTAACAGGAGCGCCGCGGGAGCAGCCAACCTGGACCTGCGCGACACCCCCTTCAGCGTGGCGGCCAACCAATTCTCCCTCGGAGGGTATCTTCCATTCGGCTCAAGTCTCTACAGCCAGTCGGACCAGGTCGTCGACATGCTGGGAGGCGGCTGGTGCGGCTGGAACTCGCTCACCGGAATCAGCAACCCCTCCAACCAGAACGGCGGCCAGCTGCAACTCAAGCTCACGCACAACAAGCCCAGGTCCTGCGAGGAGCTCAAGGCCGCCTATGGCGACTCGGTGGATAACGAATACACGGTGTACGTCAATGGCAACCCCAACAAGCCCTGGCAGGTGTGGTGCCGGAACATGGCTGGCTCGCCCCTCGATTACCTGGTGTTGAAGAATGTGGGCGCCTCCAACTACTCCCAGTACACCGCTGGGGGGGCCTCTCCAGGAATCAGCGTGCGCACGTCCTACTCCAGGTTGCGCATCGACCCAATCAACCTGTACGTGGTCATCACGGACCGGACCTTCACCTCTTCCACGGGGGGGCTCCTTCACGGCAACAGCACCCCGGTGAGTTCGATGCCGTACGCCACGGCCATGTCGTGTGATTGGACCGCCTCGGGCATGGCCAACCTCGACCTGCGCGGCACCTCCTTCAGCGTGTCGAGCAACCCCTTCGCCCGCAACGGTTATGAACCGGTCGGCGCGACCCAGGTCATCAACGCCCAGGTGTTCAACCTGACAGGGGGCGGCTACTGCGGTTGGAACTCGGTCTACGGTTTCACCGACCCCCTCAACGGCACCAACGAGCATCTGTCCCTGGTCTACACCCCCTAAACCGAGGTTCGTGATTCTCGAACGGGTCGGAGGCCAAGCGGGCGTGGTGGTGGCTCCCGGCGACAACCGCAAGTGCTACCTGGCCGGAGCGCTCCATGTCCGGACGGGAAACTGGCATGGGTGGAGGGTGAGTCCAAGGTGAGCTCCCTCTTCATCCAACGGCTCTCGCGTCTGGCGAGTGTCCACCGGCGGGCCCGCCGCATTCACCTCGTCCTCGACAACGCCTCCACTCAAGCTCAGGGATGCCGCCAGGGCACTGTGAGCATCGTCGGTGTCGTCCACGCAGGGCGGGATGTCGCTGGGAGGGAGCCCAGTTCCGCAGCAGCGATGGACGAGTCCCATGTAGATGGGCCTGCCCTGCGCGCCAGAGAGTGTCGGCTGGCGCGCTGGTTTCGGTGAGGCAGGTCGGGGCGGCTAACCAGCTTCAGGGATGTCCGGCAAGGCACGAGCCCGTGTGAAGGAAGAAGGCCGCGAGAGGGTCGCGGCAGTGGCCCCCCTCCTTGATGCTCGGTCCGCGCCCACTGACGCAACAATGTGACCGCGCCCCTCCTTCGTTGCGCACATGCGGTGAGGAGCCGAGGTGTCGAGGTCATCGCCGCTGACCCAGGGGCGCTCTTCTCGAAGGGGTTGACAGGGGGCCCCCTGCCCAGCAGTATGCCTTGCATAACAAGGTATGCGGCATGGCAAGGTGCTGGAGTGGCAGACCAAGATCCGCAGGAGAAGTGGCAGGTACAACTGCGCAAGGGGGCGCTGGAGTTGGTGATTCTGGCGGCGTTACGAGGGCGGTCCGTGTACGGCCTGGCGTTGCTGCGCCATCTGCAGCGCTTTCCCACGACGGCCATCACGGAAGGCACGCTGTATCCGCTGATGGATCGGCTCAAGCGCGACGAACTGGTGAGCGCCGATTGGTTGCAGGAAGGCGATAGCCGGCCTCGCAAGTACTACCAACTCACCGTGAAGGGCGAGCAGAAGCTCACCGCGCTCGTGCAGGCATGGCGGCAGTCCGTCGCTGATATCGACGCCCTGCTGACCGCATCGGCCAGCACCGAACTCTCCGACAAAGGAAGCTGACATGGACTCGCGTCAACTCATCCATGCGTACATGCACGCGCTCCGCTTGCGGCTTGGCAAGTTGGACCCGGCCGAGGCCGAAGAGGTCATCCGCGAAATCGAAAGCCATCTCCACGAGGTGGTGGAGCAAGCCGAATCCCGAGGTGAAACACCTGACGTCGCCGCGTTGCTGGAAGGCTTCGGTGCTCCGGATGTGCTGGCCGAGCAGTATGTGGCGCACATCCAGACGGGTGCGCCCCCTCCGACCGGCTTTCGCGTCATCCAGCGGGTCAGACAGACTGTCACGCACGGTTTGTATTACTCGATGGGCGCATTCGGCTTCTCGGTCGCCGCGGCGCTCCTGCTTCTGGCGCTGGCGAAGGTATTCGAGCCTTCGTCTGTTGGCGTGTGGTCGACCCGGAGCGGCGAATCCGTCACGGTGGGCTGGTCGGGCTCGCCGTCTCCGGAGGCCACGGAGCTGTTGGGGTTGGGGTTGATACCACTTGCCCTGCTGGCTTCGGCGTGGTGCGCGGAGCTGACCCGTCGTGTGCTGCGCGTCTTGCGACGTGGGCTGGTCTGAGCAAACCCAAGCCCCCTCTCCATAGGAAGCATTGTGTTGCGGCCCGCGCGGCTGCGGGCCTTCTTTTGTCTCAAGAGAAGGAGCATCTGCCGTGAGAATCGTCTGGACCTTCGTCTGGCATTTCCTCTCCGTGCTCTCGATTCTGGTGGTGGTCGCCGCCGGCATCGGACTCCACGAGGGGGTCGACGTCTACTATGGAGAAAACACGGAAGCCTTCAAGACGGGCGACGAAGGACCGCATGTGTTCCAGCAGGGGGGGCAATGGGTATCACAGACCCTGCGGGGTACGCGTGAGGAGGGGTTCTGGGTCGAAGAGAAACGCCACGCGCTGACGGACACGTTCCAACTCGAGGTGTCCTTCCCGTTGGACCGGAGCCGGTTCAGCGTCCAGGCTACCCCGGAGTTCGCCACCCCGCCATCCCGCTATCAAGATAGTGGACCGGTGTTGGCCCTCTCCGACATCGAGGGCAACTACAAGGCGCTGCGCGACTTCCTGGTCCACGCGCGGGTGATGGATGCCCAGCTCAACTGGACGTTCGGGGAAGGACATCTGGTGCTGCTCGGTGACTTCGTCGACCGCGGCCCCTCGGTCACGCAGGTGCTGTGGTTGATCTACAAGCTGGAGCACAGCGCCCGACAAGCGGGCGGACGCGTGCACTACATCCTGGGCAATCACGAAATCAAAAGCCTGCAAGGCGACCTTCATTCGTCGCATCAGAAGTACTTCAATGTCGCCACAATCCTCGGTCGACAGCAGTCGGAGCTCTTCGGAGACGATTCCTTCCTGGGGCGCTGGCTGATGAGCAAGAACACCATAGAGGAGATCAACGGCGTCCTGTTCGTGCATGGCGGGTTGCATCCGGCGCTCGCCGAGCGCGACCATTCCCTCGACGACCTCAACCGAATCGTGCGCGAGCACTATCGCCAGCGGTGGTACCCCCGTCGCGGAGCTGGCGAGGAGGAACTGCTGCTAGACACCAAGACAGGGCCGTCATGGTATCGCGGCTACTTCAAGGACGACCTGACGCAGGAGCAGGTGGAGCAAACCCTGTCCCGGTTCGATGCGAAGGCGGTCGTCGTCGGCCACACGCTGAACTGGCGCGTCACGACGTTGTTCGACAAGAAGGTGTTCGCCATCGACGTCAAACACCCGTTGGACCACCGCGAAAGCCTTCCACCAAGACACTCGGAGGGCCTGCTGCTGGAGGGCGACGCCGCGTGGCGTGTGTTGGAGGACGGCAGCCGCGTGGAGCTGTAGGGGCTCGCGTTGTGCCCCAGGCACGGGAAATGTCATATGTCCGCCGCCAGGGGCAGGAAATCACAGCGACGCTGGGCCATTGTGATACAGCCGTCACTGGGTTTGCGTCAGTTTCGTTGAGTCCGTTCAACCGAAGCCTCCATATCCTCCGGAGTTCCGGGCCTGGATTGTCGAACTGGCCAAGTCAGGGAGAACGACCAGCAGCCTGGCCGAGGAGTTCCAGGTCACCGACACGACGGTGCTCAATGGGGGCGTCAGGGCGAGGTGGACGAGGGCACACTTCAGGACGGGCTGACGACGAACGAGCTGCAGGAGCTGGCGAGGCTGCGGCGCGAGATGAAGGTGCTGCGGGAGTTGGGGCCGCCGGGGACGCAGGGTAGGAGCGCGCAGGCCGGCCCCCCGTAGGGGCCTTGCCCGCATCGCGACGCCCCTTCGGAAGCCTGCAAAGCATGTAAGGGAAGAAACCAGATTGCTCCCGGTTCGTTTGCACGTCCGAAAGAGAGCAGCCGGATGCGCTGGTGTCGATGGGACAGACTGTCGAACCATCGGCAGCAACACACCGAAATCTCATGAGATATCAGGTCCCGATTTCCGGTGTAGCGCGAGTCGCCGGTCTCCTACTCCGAACCGAAGACCTGCGAGAGATAGTGCTTCGAGAACGCCATCCAGTCAGGACTGTCGAAGAGTGCTGCCTCGACCCAGTGGTGTATGAAACGCATGGCAAAGCCGCGCTGCAGATAGTCCTCGACGCCCACGGGTAGCGGACGGAGCTCTCCGGCTCCGTCGCGTGGCACGAAATGCAGCCGGTCGAGGACCCGGCCCGATTCCATTTCGAGGCAGACCGCGAACTCGCCCTCGCAGTAATCGAAGGGCGCGAGGCGGTCGAGCAACTCACGCGCCTCCGGAAAGGCTCCGTACGGATCGAGGAGTTCCGCTCCACGTCGGCCGTCGATGCCGTCGACACATGTGGAAACAGGGAGGATGTTCGCCTCTCCCCCAACGATGTCGATCTCGCGGTCGAGGTACTCGATTGCGGCGCCTGGTTGCAAGCGCCATCGGATCTGCATGGAATCAGCCTGCTCGTAGAAGCGCTCGAGTGCCGCGGGCAGTGTCAGAGTCTGTCGAACGCGGGCGAGCTCGGCGCCATTGTGGCCAGACGACAGAACGCACCGACCCGCTTTCGCCACCGAGGAAGCCGCGAGGGGCGCGATGCAAGCATGGTATCGGTCCGAGACCGGATTATCGCTCATCGATGGATGATACGTGAGGAGATGTGTTCGTCGAGCCGTGCCACCCACGCTGAAGCTGGAACTCGTCTACGCCACCTGCTTCAAGACGCGTGAGGAAGTGAAGCGAGCGTTGTTCGAGTCCATGGAGGTGTTCTACGACCGGAGGCGTCGCCACTCATCCCTGGGCTACATCAGCCCGGTCGAGTTCGAGCGGGTGGCCGCAACGAGCAGGCTGGCAGCTTGACCCACCTGTCTACGGAGTCGGGCCACGCCCCAATGACGCCGCGGCCGAATTGAGAGGCAAATCCAAAGCGGGCTGAGCGGCCGATTGGCGAGGGGCATGCATTAGGTTGATGCCCGCCGGTAACTCCCCTCCAAATGTGCCTGTTCGATGAGGCGTACGGCGCGCGCGGCCCCGTCCTCTGCTCGGATGCGTTCACCCACCGCTGCGGCCTGCGCCCGTACCGTCGGAGACAGTGCTGTGCGGATGGCATTCGCGAGCCGTTCGGCTGTGAGCGACTTCTGCGGTACCGGCTGTGGCCCGACCCCCGCGCGGAGAACCACGTGCCCCCAGAAGGGCTGGTCGCCGAGAAAGGGGCAGATGACAGTGGGCTTGCCCGCGCGCAGTCCCGCCATCGTGGAGCCGGCCCCGCCGTGATGGACCACCGCGCTCATTCGAGGAAACAGCCAGTCATGCGGCGCGGACTCCAGCATGAAGACATTGGACGGGAGCTCGCGCGCTTTCATGCCTCCCCAGCCTGTGGCCAGCACCGCGCGCTCGCCGGTCAACGCGATGGCCTTCAGGACGGTGGCGGCACGAGAATCTGCATGCGCCGCGCCCATGCTGCCGAAGCCCACGTAGACGGGCGGAGGCCCCTCCTCGAGGAACGCGTGCAACTCGGCGGGCGGAGTCCATTGGTCAGCCTCGTCGAGGAACCAGCAGCCCGTCACCTGGGCCTGGGGAGGCCAGTCGGAGGGACGTGGTAGCAGCTGCTCGCTGTATGCGTACAGCGCCGGCACCGCGGAGCCATCGGCCTTCTTCATCGGGTCCGCGAAGCGAGAGAGCGGCGGGAGGCCCAGTGTCTTCACCCGGAAGTCGTTGGTTGCTCCGGCCCAAACCGCGTTGGCCAGCGTCAGGACTCGATAGCTGAGCGCGTTGAGCCAACCGCCGAGTCGGAAACTCGGGACTATCGGCACCGGGAACTCGCGTGTCGGAGTCAGCGGCAGCGGCATCGCCAGCAACTCGACGGCCCCGAGCTTCTCCGCGATGTGATGACTGCCGAGCGCCTTGGAGTGGTACACGAGCACGTCCGGCTCCAGCTCCCGCGCCGCCTTCCACTCGTCCTCCAGGCCCGCCCGGATGATGGCGCCGAACCCCTTGAACAGCCGCCGCTGCTCGGCACGTGTCGGGGCGCGTAGAACCGCCTCCGTCAGCTCCAGCACCGCATTGTCCATGTGCGCGTAGGGAATGCCGTGGCGCTCCGCCATGCCTCGGAAGCCGGTGGGCGTGCAGAGTGCCACGACGTGTCCATGCGCCTTCAGTGCCTTGGCGAGCGCGACGAAGGGTTGGACATCACCTCGGGTTCCGTAGGTGGAGATGAGCACGCGCATGAGAACCCCATTCAGGAGCTTGTCCGCGGCAACAACCGCGGGCGGGTGGCGGCCCGACCACCGAGGAACCTGTGCGTGCCAGGAGCGCGCGACGCACACCCTTCGAGATGTGTGGCCAGTGTCTCAGAACAGGGGGCTCCAAGCCACGGAAACCATGTGGCCCTGCCAGGCCTCTTGCCTATGTGCTGGTGAGCCCCACCCAGAGCTGCCAGCCCATGAATGCCAGGTAGAGCGCGACGAGCAGCAGTCCTTCTGGGCGGGTGATGGTCCAGTCGAAGGTGATGGAGAGTGGGAAGAGCACCAGGGTAAACCCGAGAACGGCCATCAGGATGAGGGGGCCACCCCCGGGCAAGGGGACCGTGGCAATGATGGACGTCGTGCCCAGGATGAAGAGCAGGTTGAAGATGTTGGAGCCGACCACGTTCCCCATGGCCATGTCGGACTGCCCCCTCCGCACCGCCATCAGGCTGGTGATGAGCTCCGGCAAGGTGGTGGCTATCGAGACCACGGTGAGCCCGATGAGCTGCTCGGACAAACCCAGTGCCTGCGCCGCCCCGGTGGCGCCCACCTCACCGAGCTTCCCTCCGAGCCCGAGCAGCGCAAGCCCTCCGAGCACCATGACCACTGCGAGCCGCCAGGACAGCAGGGGTTCGCGTCGCACGACCTCGGTGGCGTCGCTCGCAAGCGCGGCGCCCACCTTCGAGGGCTGCTTCGCCGCGCGGAGGAGCATCATCAGGAAGCCGAGGAAGCACCCCACCAGGAGCACCCCGTCGAGCCGCGACAGGCCGAGCTGTCGCCTGGAATCGAGGTGGTTGGGAAGCCAGGAGAGCGTCAGGAGGAGCACCACGGTGCCCAGCAGCACGGGCAGCTCCCGCCGGAGCAGCGAGGATTGGACCTTCACGGGGCGGACCACCGCTGCCAGGCCGAGCACGAGGCCGATGTTGGTGAGCGACGAGCCCGTCATGTTGCCGAACGTCAGGGCTGTCGAGCCGCCGAGCGCGGCCGCGACGTTGAGCGCGAGCTCCGGGGCCGAGGTTCCAAAGGCGACGAGCGTCAGGCCGATGGTGAGGGCGGGGACACCATGTCGCTCGGCCAGGGCGACCGCGCCCTTGACGAGCAGGTCGCCACCCAGCAACAGCAGCACGACGCCTCCAGCAAAGAGTCCCAATGCGGTGAGCAGTTCCGATGACATGGGTTCCCCAGGGTACGGTGAGCGGGCACGGCAGAGACTTTGGCGAGGGAGGTGGGCCTCATCTCAGCACGGCCACGGCCTCGAGCGCCGAGGGCTCTCCGGCGACGAGCAGCGCGTCGGAAGGAGTGAGCGGCCGGTCCGGATCCGGTACTGGCAGCATGCGGTCCTGGAGCACGTCGTGCACG
Source organism: Myxococcus sp. MISCRS1 (assembly GCF_026626605.1). NCBI lineage: Bacteria > Pseudomonadati > Myxococcota > Myxococcia > Myxococcales > Myxococcaceae > Myxococcus > Myxococcus sp. MISCRS1. Next base: position 3,191,307 of record NZ_JAPNKB010000001.1, on the reverse strand, counting down.
GCCACCACATGCACGCGGTAGCGCTGCGGCAGCGCCAACTCGCGCAGGCTTTTTCCATACCAGGCCTCCGGCACCGGCATCTCTTGCAAGCCGAAGTCCTGCCCCAACTGGACGTACTGGAGGAGCCGGCCGCTGGTGATGCGGTTGGCGAGCCCGAGCGCGCTCTCCCGCTCGGGAAAGATGCTCTCCGAGGCCCCCAGCGCGTTGACGATGCGCGCATGGTCGTCCGAGCGGACCTTCACATAGATGTCCTGGATGCCTGTGTCCCGCAGGGCGAGCAACGCGAGGATGCTGGCCGAGAGGTCCTCGCCCGTGGAGACGATGGCCGCGTCCGCGCCGCGCGCGCCCACCTCCTGTAGCACCTGGCGCTGTGTGGCGTCTCCCACCATGGCCTTGGAGACGCGCGAGCCCAGGGCATCCACGACCGCTGGCCGTGGGTCGATGGCGATGACGTCATGTCCCTGCTCGTGCAGGCGCGCGGCGATGACCGAGCCGAAGTTGCCCAGGCCCACCACGATGATGCGCTTCATCCCTGCTCCTTAACCAACGATGAGGTCCTCTTGCGCGGGGCGCACATGTCTCAGGTGCGTCCGGGCACGCAGGCTGAGGGCGGCGAAGAAGGCAAGGGGGCCCAGCCTTCCCACGAACATCAGCCCGATGACTTGAAGCTTGCCCGCGACGCTCAGGGAAGGGGACACGTCCATGGTCAGCCCCACCGTGCAGAAGGCGCTGACGACCTCGAAGAAGAGGGGCAGGAAGCTGGCGCGAGCCGCCTGCACCGATTCCTCGCCGTGTCCCTCCGTGAAGCTGAGCGCGAAGACAGCGGCGGTCATCACCCCAAAGGCGATGAGGGCGAGCGATACGGTCCGCTCGATGGTGCCCTCCGGAATGGCGCGACCGTGCAACTCGGCATGCCGGCGGCCCCGGATTCGAGTGAAGGCGAGCGCCGCGAGCACCGCCAGCGTCGTCGTCTTCAGGCCTCCCGCGGTGGAGCCAGGACTGCCCCCCACCACCATCAGCAGGATGGTGAAGAAGCCACTCGCGTTGCTCACCTCGGAGTAGCTCACGCTGTTGAATCCCGCGGTGCGCGCCGTGGCGGACATGAACCAGGCGTTGGCGACCCGGTCCACGTAGCCCATGGACCGCAGCACCCCGTTCCACTCGAAGAGCGTGAAGAGCACGGCGCCACCAACGAGGAGGACACTCGTGACGAGCAGTGCCGCGAAGGTATGGACACTCATGCGCCGCGAGCGTTGGTTCCGACCGCGCCACCAGCGCAGCGCCTCCTCTCCTGAAAGGTAGCCCAATCCCCCGAGAATGATGAGGCTCGAGACGATGAAGAGGGTGAGTGGGGCGCTCGCGAAGCCCACCAGTGAGTCACTGAATGTCGAGAAGCCCGCGTTACAGAATGCGCTCACGGAGTGGAAGACGGCATGCCACGCCGCCTCCTTCCATCCGAACCGTGGCAGCCATAGCAGCCACAGGAGCAGCGCCCCCAATGCCTCCACCCAGAGGGTGAAGCGCGCGACCCGCAGGGTCAGCGACACGACGTTCTGTCGGTGCGTGTAGTCGATGGGGGCACCGACAATGACCTCGCTGCGAAGGGACAGCTTCCGGCCGAGCGCGCCAATGACAAGGGTGGCCAGGGTGATGAGTCCCAGCCCACCCAACTGGATGAAGACGAGGAGCCACAGCTGGCCCCAGCGGGTAAAGGTCGTGGCGGTGTCCACGACGGTGAGTCCCGTCACGCACACCGCGCTGGTCATCGTGAAGAGCGCGTCGAGGAGCCCCAGTCGCGGCCCGGTGTACAAACCCGGCAGCCAGAGCAGTCCGAGCGTCCCGAATGCGATGAGGACCCCGAAGGAGAGGGCCAGCAGCATGGCCGGGGAGATGGAGGACCAGCGCAGCCAGAGCCACTGTATGGGCGAGCGAAGGAGGGGTGTCACTGAGTGGGGGCAACCATCCATCACCCAAGGGCGGCCCACCAGTTTTTCGAGTGAGAAGTGTGCAGCGGGCCCTACGGCGTCTGGGGGGCGCTCCGGGAAGCCGGGGCGACCCACCGCAACGGCGAGGCGGGTGTGTGGAACTCGGTGAGCCAGAGCCGCTCCGGGCCCAGGTGGCGGCCATCGAAGGTCTCGAGCTCCAGGACATGCTCGCCCAGGGGGAGCTCGATGCGCAGCGGTGCGTGGCCCCGGCGCTCGCCATCGATGATGACCACCGCGCGCAGGGCCCCTTCACCGCCGACGGTCAGCGTCCCCGAGCCGCCCTGTGACGAGGGCGCCTGCACACGGGGCTGCCGTTTCGGGGGCGTCTGCTGTGCTCGCGGAGTCTCGCCGGGCGCGGGCGCCGGGGCGGGCGGTGCGCGTTCGGCGACTCCCGCGGCGACTTCACGCTTCTCCGGAGGGAGCCGCTCCAGGGGCGGGGAGGCGTCAGGCCGTGCCGCCGCGGGCACGGGGGGCGGGGCGCTCCAGGGGCGCACGGCGACCGCCAGCCCCCCCAGCGTGAGGACCGCGAGCCAGGGCCACCACCGGGGCCGCGCGCGCTGCTCGACTTGAGGGGAGGGCGGGACAGGGACGGCCGTGATGCTCCTGTCGGTCGGAGCGACGACCCCGTCGAGCAGTTGCTCCACTTCCAGGAGCGAGCCTGCCCATCCCGAAGCGGGGCGTTCCCGGGCGGCTTCCTTCTCCTGGAGTCGCGCCAGCCAATCGCCCAGCAGCACGCGCCCGGCGCGCCCGGTCCGCTCCGTGAGCGCCTCGCCGAGCGCCTCGGCGAACTCCGCCGCGCTCTGGAATCGCTGATGTCGGGACCTCTTGACGGCTCGCGCGACGAGCGCGCGAACGTCCTCGGGGAGCGTGTCCGACAGCTCCAGCTCCTTGCCCGCGAGCAGGTCCGCCATCCGGTCCTCGTGCGCCAGCGGGCTATACCCCGTCAGCAGGGCGTGCAGCACGCACCCGAGCGCGAAGAGGTCCGAGCGCCCATCCATCTCCCCCCGCGTCAGTTGCTCCGGTGGCATGTACGCCAGCTTGCCCTTCGTCTGCCCCGCGAGCGTCCGCTCCTGCCGGTCCCTGGCCAGCGCGATGCCGAAGTCCGCCAGCTTCACGTCCCCGGTCCAAGACACGAGGATGTTCGAGGGGCTCACGTCCCGATGTACGATTTGCAGCAACTGCCCCGCCTCATCCTTCGCCGCATGGGCATACTGCAGCGCATGGGCAACCTCGGCGCAGACGTGAAGCACGAGCTCCACCGGAAAGGACTCGTCCACCGCGAGCCCCCGCTGGCGCAACCGCTCCGCGTCGAGTCCGTCCACATACTCGAGGACCTGATAGGGGAGGCCGTCCGTCACGCCATAGTCGAGGATGGACAGGATGTTGGCGTGGTGCAGACGGCTCGCGATGCGCGCCTCGTCGAGGAACATCCGCGCGTGGGACGCATCCCGCTCATGCTCGGCCACCAGCCGCTTGATGGCCACCCGCCGCGCGAACCCGCCTTCACCTGTCGCGCTCGCCTCCCAGACCTCGCCCATCCCGCCCTGCGCGAGCTGGCGCACCAACCGATAGCGACCACCCCACTCCACGCTGTCTCTCCACCTCTGGAGGCTCGCTCCGGTGAGTCCGTTCGAACCTTCGTTATACCTCCGCCGCGTGGGGGCCTCCGGCCCGAGATTCTCTCTTGGATGGGTGCTCCTGGTTCTCTGGGGGAGCGGCGCGTCCGCGCTCGAGCCCGCCGCCGCGCGCCCCGCGGTCACCCTCTTCGTCGTCGGGGACCCCGAGGCGCGCGCCTCCGTCCAGGCCTGGGCGCGGCAGGGGGCCCCGGGCGTGCCCGTGACGCTGCGCCTCGCCGAGCTCCCCGCGGCCACCGCCCGACCTGGAGGGGAGGCCCAGCTCCTGGAGGCCGAGCGGCGCCTGCAGCAAGCACGGCGGCACTATATCAACGCCGAGTTCGCGGACTGTCTCCAGGACGTCGGCGATGAGGGCGGGCTCCCCCGGGCCCTGAGCCAGGGGCGGCGCGAGGTCGCCGCCCGGTGGCTGCTCTGGCAGGTGGCGTGTCATCTGGGCCTGGGGCGCGAGGAGACGGCCCTCCAGGCGGCCTCCGAGCTGGGCGTCCTCGGGCTGGAGCCGCCCGCGGACCTCGGCGTGCTGCCTCCCGAGGTGGGGCGCGTGCTCGTCGCCGGGGCGGAGCAGGGGGCCGCGCGGGGGCGAACGACGCTGCGCATCTCCGCCGACTCCGGCCCCGCGCGCATCTCCCTGGATGGACGGCTCGGGGTATGCACGGCGCCGTGCTCACTCGAGGTCCTGGAAGGGCGGCACGTGCTCCGCGTCGATGCAGAGGGGCGACATTTCGCGGTCCAGGTCGTGTCGGCCAGGGGCCCCGAGCTCCCCGTCGCCTTCACCACGGTGCCCGCCTCGCCCGAGCTGGCCGCCGGCCAGTGGTCCACGCACTATGGTGACTCCTCCGCGAACCTGGACTCCGCGGGCTCGCTGAGTCTGCTCTCCACCGCGCTCCGGGCGCCGCGGCTCGTGCTGCTCACCGCCGAGGCCGAGCAGGAGGGCGTCCGGTTGCGGGGCGCGCTGGCCCTGGATGGGCGCGCGGCGGCGCGGACCGAGCGCCGGGGGGACGCGCGGGCCCTCGACGCGACGGCGGAGGGCGTCCTGCGCGACCTGCTCGTCCAGGGCCGCGTCGTCGAGCCCGCTCCGGCCCTCTACCAGCGCAGGGACTTCTGGATAGCGGTGGGGGTGGCCGCGCTCATCGCCGGCGCCACCACCACGGCCCTGCTCTGGCGGCAGCCTGTCCGCACGGAGGTGGGATTTTGAGACGACACATCCTCGCGGGGCTGCTGGCCTGGGGGCTCTTCACCGGCTGCAACGAGGTGCGGCAGGTGCGGCTCACGTTCGGCGCGGAGGGCGAGGGACTCGACGGCTTCCTGTGCCGGGAGGACGACGGCGCCTACCTCCTCTCGCGGGCACTTCCCGCCGGAGGTGGGGCCGTCCCGTCCTCGCTCGTCATCGACTTCATCCGCCTGGGGGGCCTGCCGGGGTGTCGTTCGGGGCAGCTCGTCAGCTGGTGCGCGGAGCATGACTGCGCGGTGATACCCGGGCACCGCGTGTGCATCCCCGCCCCGCTGCCCGACATCACCGACCTGCCGCGTCCCGAGGCGCGACAGGTGATTGGCCAGGCGCTGGGCAGCCTCTCGGGGGCCTCCGTCTCCAGCGAGGCCCCGGAGGAGTTCGTCATCGTCCGCGCCACCGCGACCCTCCAGTCCTGCGAGGAGCTGGCGGCCAGCGGCGGTGGGGCGGCCCTGCGCGAGGAGGCGCTCGTGGGGTGCGCCTACAGCTGCCCCGTGGCGCTCAACGCCATCGAGGGGGACGTGTACCTGGGCTTCGACACGCTCACCGAGCAGTGCGCCCAGGGCGTGCGGGTCTGCGCCTCGGGGGACTTGCACTGGAGGCCCTGAGCCTCAGCGCAGGTGGTGCCGGTGGAGCAGGTCGATGAGGTAGCTCCTGTCCATCCTCGCCAGCCGCGCGGCGAGGGAGATGTTGGTTCCCGCGCGCTCCAGCAGGGCCTTGAGGAACTGCAGCTCGAAGTCCTCGAGCACCTTCTGGCGTGCCTCCCGGTAGCCCTGCTCCAGGGGGACGGCCACGTGAGGGGCCGGGGGGGCCGCCGCGGGGGGCGCGTTGGCGCCCGGCGCGGCCTGCTCCAGGGCGGGGGGCTCTCCCATGGCGAGAATGGCCTCCACGTAGTTGCGCAGCTCCCGCACGTTGCCCGGCCAGCGGTGCGTCAGCAGCGTGCGCATGAGCGGCGGAGGCACCAACGTGGACACCGGGTGGGTGTAGCCGGCTTCGTTCAGGAAGTGCTCCACCAGCAGGGGGATGTCGTCCACGCGCTGGTGGAGCGGGGGTACCTCCAGCCGCACCACCGCGAGCCGGTAGTAGAGGTCCAGGCGGAAGCTGTTGGCGTTGACCTCGGCGCGCAGGTCCCGATGGGTGGCGCTGATGACGCGCACGTCCACGGACAGCTCCTCTCTGCCCCCGAGCCGCCGGAAGCGTCGCCGCTCCAGCACGCCGAGCAGCGCCGTCTGGAGGCTGGCGGACAGCTCGCCAATCTCGTCCAGGAAGAGAGTGCCGCCGTGCGACCGCTCGAAGACACCGATGTGGCGCTGGTCCGCCCCCGTGAAGGCGCCGCGCTCGTGGCCGAACAGCTCGCTGGCGACGAGCCCGGGGGAGATGACGCCACAGTCCAGCGTCACGAAGGGCTTCTTGGCGCGGGCGCTTTCGTCATGGAGGGCCCGGGCGATGAGCTCCTTGCCCGTGCCGGACTCGCCCTGGAGCAGCACCGAGGCGTCCGTGCGGGCCGCCCGGAGTATCTGCGCCATCAGCCTGCGCATCGACGCGCTCTGGCCCCGCAGGGGGCCCAGGGCTCCGGACTCGTGGAGTGAGAGGGTGCGCGTGGGCCCATCGCCCACCCGCAGCGAGGTCCGCCCGAGCGTGAGGACGCTCCCGGGCGCCACGGTTCCACGCTCGAGGAGCGCGGGACCCACCGCCGTGCCGTTGGTGGAGCCGAGGTCCGCCACCGCGACGCGGTCTCCCTTGCGCGACAGCTCCAGGTGGTAGCGGGACACGGTGGGGTCCGTCAGGCGCAGCTCGTTGCTCTCGGCCGTCCCCACCGTCACGGTCTCGCCCTCCGCCGTGTGGGTGTGGCCCTGGTCGGGGCCGCCCACGACCTCGATGGTCAGCGTGCGGATGGGCAGCCCCATGGGGCGCTCGGGGCGCGTCGTTCCGCTGGACATGGTCCCGGACGCTACCACGCGGCCCCCTGTCGGTTGCGTCCCCAGGGGGTGTTGGCGACTCCCTACAGGCCGCGCCCCACAATCCGGGCGCGCCCGCCCGCTCGACGTCCTGGTACGTCGATTGCCTAGGCCTCCGGCACCCATCCACGTCGCAACCACCCGGAGGTCCCGCATGAAACACCTTGCCCAATCGTCGCTGCCCGTCCTGAACCATGGCCCGAGGAGGCGCACCGGCGTCCTCGGCGCGCTCTTCCTCCTGCTCGCGAGCGCTTGCGGCGGGGCGGACACGGGCGAGCCGGACTCGGGCGTTCCGCAGGTGGCCGTGTGCCCCAACAGCGCCGACAACGGCGTCTGCCTCACGAAGGTGCGGCTGACCTACCTCGACGTGGGCTACGACCTGAGCAAGCCCGTCTACGTGAACAACCGCGTGCCCATCCAGTTCGGCATCACGTCGACGAGCCTCGACGCGACGGCTCCGGCGACCCGCGAAGTCGCCGTCAGCTTCAGCTTCGTCGAGGCCCACCCCGCCAACCCCGCGGAGCCCATCGAGTGCGCCTCCAGCGCCATCGACGTGGCGCTCGTGGGCGACGGCCAGGAGCAGCGCTTCAAGGGCTTCATCTGGCCGACCTCGCTGTGCGCGGCGCTGGTGGACAAGGAGGTGAACCTGCGCGTCACCTTCGATGGTGACGAGCCGGACACCGGCATCGACTACCCGGCGGTCACCTTCAGCGACGCGGCCCGCGGCGACGAGCCCAACCAGTCCTGCCGGGGCGCGGCCGCGCCGGACTCCCGCCGAGGCTGCGTCTACGACATCGACCTCGAGCCGACCCCGAGCGACGGACGCGCAAGCCTCATCGACGTCCGCTTCGAGGCGATGGAGCCCGCCTCGTCGGTGGCCCTCCTCCCCTATGTCGCCCCCGACGCCACCGGGCAGGCGCTCGCGCCGAGCCTGGTCGTGCAGTCGACGCTCGTCGTCAATGGCCGCGACCCCTACATCTCCGGGCTGGCGCCGCAGGATGTGCCTCCGGAGCTCGAGGCCCTCGCGCCGGGCATCACCGGGGACCTCCAGTTCGGACAGGCTCCGGGTGAACTGGGAGCCCTCACGGCCATGCCCGGCCGCGCCACGCTCCGGTACGAGCTCGTGCCCGAGGGCGCCAGCAACGGTTGGCGCCCGCTCACCGTGGGCGCCCCGGACCCGGAGTCCGGCCGCGTCGCCGAGGTCGTCATCGAGAACCTGCTGCCGGGCACCTCCAACCTGTTCGCCCACGAGCTCTTCGCCGAGGGGGAGACCCGCGCCGCGTTGAGCGAGGGCGGCGAGTGGGCCGACGTCAGTGACTTCCAGGTGCGGGGGTGCTTCGTGGCGGACTTCGCCCAGGAGGGGAACGAAGGGGAGGCAGACACGAGCGACTGCCGCGTCCTCCCGGTCGTGCTGGTGCGGGAGACGCCGGACGCCACCTCCGCGACGTCGCTGGGGTTCAATCAGGAGTTCAGCCGGAAGCTCGGGAACCCGGACCGCATGAGCATCGCGGTGACGCTGACGACCCAGAACCAGCTCGACCGCACCGGCGCCTCCAGCCGCATCGAGGGCGCGGTCGAGCTCGAAGGCAAGCTCGGGCGCTCGTACTCGGTCACCATCGCGCGCGCGGTGGGCCAGGCCACGCTCGCGGTCAATCCGGGCGACACGGGCTACGAGCTCACGGTCGACGCGTTCGACCAGCGCATCCACAGCTTCTCCCGCAGCGCCCCCAGCCTCGAGCACGAGGAGGCGTTCTCGGCGGCGAAGTCGTTCGCGTTCCCCAACCTCGGCTTCGGCTTCGGCCCCGTGCGCGTCGGCTTCAAGCTCAGCCTCGGCGGTGAGGTCGGTCTGACGACGAACGACAGCCTCTCGCTCTCGACGGAGCCGGCGCGGTGCGGGGAGCTGCTCCGGAGCGAGGACGCGCTCGGCCTGTGCGGGGAGATGGCTCGCGCCATCACCCCGGGGTTCAACTTCACCGCTTCCATCGAGGGAGGCATCGACGTGCGCATCGTCAAGGCCGCCGTGGTGGCCGACCTCGACCTCGTCAACACCGACTTCCCGCTCACCGCCTCGCTCGCCTTCGGTCAGCGCGACAATGGGAACCTGGTGGTGCTCGGCAGCGTCAACTGGGAGCTCGGCATGCAGCTCATCCGAGGCGACGTGTCCATCGTGGGCCGCGTCGGGATTCGCCGCTTCAGCCGGACGCTCCGCGTCCACCTCTTCAGCTTCAGCTCGCGGCGCTTCTCCCAGACGCTGCTCGACCGCTCGATGGACATCGCCGAGGTGCTCGAGTGAGCGGGCGGAGCTGGGTCGTCGCGGCCGGGCTCGGGCTCGCGGCCGTGGGGCTCGGGGTCGGGGCCTGGGCGCACCTGGGGGAGGCGGGCGGGGCTGCCGTGACGGGCGCCGTGGCGCGGCCCCAGCAGGCCGCGCCGGAGGTCCTGGCGTGCCGCTTCGAGCGACACGCGCGCGCCGCCTTCTCCTTCGGGTCCTCCGCCACCCTCGATGCCACCCCCGCTCCGGGCGCCGAGGACCACTTCCAGGGGCACCTGAGCTGGGTCGTCGTCGAGCCCGCGCGGCCGGGACACCCCGCGCTCCTCAGAGCGGGCCTGAGCTCCGTGGTCCTCGCGCAAGCGCTCTCCCAGGAGCGGGTGAGCGCCGTGGAGCTCGAGGACAGCCCCTTCTACGTCCGGGTCGACACGCGGTGCCGCTTCGTCGGCATCGGCTTCGCTCCCCACTGGAGCGGCGACAGTCGCCGCCTGGTGCGCACGCTGCTGGAGAGCTTCGAGTTCGTGCTGCCGGGCGACGACTCCACGCGCTGGCGCGTCGAGCAGCGTGACGGGGTGGGCGCCTACACCGCGGAGTACCGCCGTGACGAGGCGCGGGACGGCGAGACGCGCATCACCCGCACCAAGCCGCGCTACAGCCTCGACGACACCGTCCGGAGCCTGGGGCTGCGCCTGCAGGTGCTCGGCGCCAGGGCCGAGGCGGACTTCGACGCCGCGCGTGGCGGTTGGATGTTGCGGGTGAAGGGGCAGGAGACGATTCGCATCCACCTCCCGGGGCAGGTCCCCCAAGGCTTCACGCACCGGTTCCACCTGGCGCGTGAGGACGGGGTCTTCGTCTCCGTACGGGACTCGGTGGCCCCCGAAGCGGCGGACTTCGCGGTGGTGTCCGGGGCGGACGTGGGGCCCGCGCCGGTGGATGCGGCGCTCGTGGCGCTCGACAGGGGCGCGGCGCGTGCCCGCTTCCTCGCCTTCTTCGACGGGGGCGCGAAGGGGGCCGTGTTCCCCGCGGCGCGCTTGCTGGCGGGGTGGCTGCGCGCGCACCCGGAGCAGAGCGCCCTGCTGCTCGCCGACCTCCGGCGCGGCGAGATCGACGAGGTGGCGCGCGCCGCCTTCTTCCTGGCCTTCGAGCTGGCGGGCACCGAGCAGTCCCGGCAGGCGCTCGCGGACGCGCTGGTGAGCCGGGACCTGTCGGCGCTCGACCGCAGTCGGGCGGCGTCCGCGCTGGCCGACCACGGCGCGCCGTCGCGGGCCGCGGCGGACGCGCTGCTTGCCCAGGTCCGGGAGTCGGACTCGCCCATGGTCGCGAACGTGAGCCTGCTCGGGCTGGGGAGCATGGCGGGGCGCACCCCGCCTGGCGCCCCCTTGCACGAGGCGCTGCGCGCGACGCTGCGCGAAGAGCTGGCGCGCGCCGCGGGCACCCACGACGAGCTGGCCGTTCTGGACGCCATCGGGAACAGCCGGGACGACGGGTTCCGGGACGCGCTGGAGGCGCGGCTGAAGTCGGAGGCTCCGGCCCTGCGGGGGCGCGCGGCCGAGGCGCTCGGGCGGCTGTCGCACGAGGTCACCCGTCCGCTCCTCGTGTCGCAGCTCGAGCGCGAAGAGAGCCCGGGGGTGAGCGCCGTCATCCTGCGGAGCCTGAGCCACCTGGCGCCTGGCACCGAGCTCGACCTGACGGGGGCTGAGCTCGCCCTGGCCGGACGGAAGCTCGCCGGCTCCGCGAGCGTGGAGGAGCGGGCCGGCGTCATCGAATGGGTGGGCCGCGCCCGGGGGCAGCGCGAGGCCCGCCGCGTCCTGGCCGCCCACTTCCCCCGGGAGCCGAACGTCCGTCTCCAGCAGCGCATCGGGGCCTTCGTGACGCCCGGCGAGCTGCGCGAGTTCATGCGATGACCTCCTCACGGACGCGAGCCCTCGTCGTCCTCCTCGCGTCCGTGGGGCTGGTGGCGTGTGGCGGGGAGGCCGTGGCTCCCCGCGCCGCGCTCGAGGAAGATGCGCCCCTGCTCACGGCGGGGCCCGTGGTCTTCGGCGCGGACGGGCTCACGCCGCCGCTGTCCATCCCGCCGTTCGCGGGAGCGTCGGTCGCGCTGTGGGCCACGGCCGAGCCGGGGGTCTGCTTCTCGCTCGCCTCGCTCGTGGACTTTCAGGGCCGTCGCTGGGTGGACAAGCGGGAGCCGGGGCCCTACTGCATCGACTGCGGGGTGCGGACCTCCCTGGCGCAGGAGGAGGCGCTGTTCGTGCTCTCCGGCGGCGGGGGCTTCGCGCCGCACGAGGGCTTCACGGTGCGCTTCGGGCTCATGGCGTGTGAGACGCTCACCCCGTCGAGCCGTGGGGCCGCGCCCCGGCTCCGCCTGGAATGGCGGCCGCGCCCGGAGGCGCCGATGACGCGCGGGCTCCTCCGGCTGCGCTTCCTGGTGTCGCGACACTCCCTGCTCTTTCGACAGCCCGGGCGACAGCGCGAGCTGCTGGAGCGCTTGAATGACGAGCTCGCGGAGGCGGGCCTGGGGGTGACGCTGGCGGCGAGCGTCGAGCTTCCGGACGCCGCTCCGGAGGCGCGCTTCTGGGTGACCGAGCTCTCCGCGCTCTCGGCCCTGGTGGCGCACGCGCCGCCCGCGTTGGACGCGACGGTCGACGTCGTCTTCGCCGGGTGCCTCCGGTATGACGACCCCTTCTTCGGGCCGCCCGTGTCGGTCGAGGGCTTCACCCCTCGCGTGGGAGGTGGCGCGGGTCCGGCGTCGGCGGTCTTCATGCCCGGCCTGCGCTGCGACGGCTTCGGCGCGGACCCCACGAACGCGCCCATGGAAACCTCCGCGCGGGTGCTCGCGCACGAGCTGGGGCATTTCCTGGGCCTCTACCACTCCGTCGAGACGGACGGCACGCCGGACCTCCTGGACGACACGGGGGAGCAGAACATCATGAACCCCCACCCGAGCCGGGCTGGCGCTCGTGGCTGGAGTCCCTCACAGCGGCGACAGATGCTGAGCCATCCGTGGGTGTCGCGGGTCTCCGACCCCGAGTAGCCGCCTCGGGGGGTGAGGCATTCGCCGCGCCCGTCCTGGAGGCCGAACGGCCCCTGCCCGGCGCCTGGCGACGTGCCACCTCGGCGTGCTGTCCGAGGTGGGCGTCTGGATGTCGACAGGGCGCCGGTCAGAAGAAGGTGTGGTTGCCCCACTTGTACTCGGGGCTCTTGTCCGAGGGGACCCGTCGGTCGAAGTCCTCCAGTTCCAGGCGGAGGACGCCCGTCTCCCACAGCGGGAGGTCCGTGAGGTCGCCGACGGCGTCGTCGTCCCAGTCCTCGGGCGTGTTCATGTTGTAGTGACGGAAGAGCGTTTCCCGAATCCTCCTGGCGCCATCCCCATGGACGAAGGCGCTCAGCTCTCCGTCGTAGACCATGCTCCGATAGGAGAAGTTCGCGGAGCCCACCACGGCCACGCTGTCGTCGAAGAGCGCCAGCTTGGAGTGGATGTAGATGGCCGTCCGCGCGCTGTTCATGCTCGGGCGTCGGACGGGGGCGTAGAACCGGATGCCTCCACGAAACCCCTGGAGCTGGAGCAGCGGGCAGGTGAGCTCCGCGCCGTTCTGGGGCTGGCACGAGAAGGCGTCGGTCTCCAGCCAACGATTGGTGACGGTGGACGTCATGCTCCGGAGCGTGCTCCAGGCGTTCATGCTCTCACTCACCTTCCAGTTGGAGCAGCGCTCTCTTTCCACGGTACGGCCCTTCGCGGTGACCGCGTCGCAGCTCGCCAATGCCAGCTTGGCGAAGGAGATGTAGTTCAGGTAGTCGAAGGGGTAGGGATTCTCCTCGTAGGGCATCGGCACCATGATGATGACGATGGGGGGCCTGGGGCCCCGCAGGCGCGTGGCCAGCGCCTCGACGAGCGTCGGGTCGCTGAAGATGTAGTTCTCGAAATAGATGTAGCGCCTCGCGGCGCGGATCCGCTCGACGAGCAGTGACTGGATGTCGGCGGCGCGGCCGCCGTAGCTCTCGGAGCTGGTCGTCGCGATGACCACGTCCTCGTATCCGGGGGGCTGATCCTCCCGCCGTGCCTTGGGTTGGCTTTCGTAGTCCTTGGGGTCGGCGACGGGCGTCGTTCCCGTGCCTCGGTTGTTGAGGAGCTGCGTCTTGTAGTAGCGCTTCCTCCAGCGCCGGAGCCATTCCTCCTCGACGACGACGGCCGCGGGGCCGTCCAGTCGGAGGGCGGAGTCATGGACCGTGCGACCCAAGGGGGCTCCGCCCATGCCTCCGTTGTGACGCCCTTCATGGTTCTCGGTATCCCAGTAGAAGCTAGCCAGATTCATGCCGCCCACCATCGCGGTCAGCTGGCCCTCGATGGACCACAGGACGAGCTTCTGGTGGACCGACGAGCCGTTCCACCCGTTGTAGATCTCCATCAAGACCTCGATGGACCCGCCGCTGTCGTCCCGCCCGCGGTAGCCGCCCAGCGCGTTCGCCGTCGCCAGGTTGGTGTTGTAGATGTGCTCGCTCAAGCCCTTCTTCTGGAAGTGGATGTCCAACTGGGCCGGGCACCACATGATGAGCTGGACGTGGTGGCCCGCGTCCGCGACCGCCTTGAGCTTCTCCTCGAGGGTGACTTCCTCGGGGTGTCGGATGAGCAGCAGGTCGTGCTCCACCTCCCAGAAGGCCAACCGCACGTAGGTGTTGGGGGCGGGCTCGGAGCGCTCGACGGCGTCCATCGCATCGAAGAGGGTTCCGAAGAAGTTCTCGCCGTCGAGGATGAGCTCGGTCGTTGCTGCCTGGGTCTGTTTCTTCATGCGGTGCGCTGCTCCTGGGGATGGAGTGCGCACCGGATGAGCAAGGCCCGTACCAGTTCCCTTCACGTGTGCGTCGCAAGCCGCGTCCTGGCGGGCGCCGCGGATTCGACGCTCGGGAGAGGATGCAACGTGTCCGCCGTGGCGGGAGGACCGTGACCCGCCGATGGGCGGCCCTGCCGGGAGGTTGCGTCCCGGGCGCTACTTGCTGTCGAGCGTGAGGACGGCGTCCCAGTCGTCCGCGGGGGGCGCCCGCAGGAGGGCCGCGCAGCGGTCCGCGAGGCGGGCGGAGGGCGCGTCCAGCGGCGAGGCCTCGAGGACGTCGCGGGCCTCGGCGAAGCGGCGGGCACGGTAGAGCGCGAGTCCCTCCGCATAGCGCGAGAGGTGGAGCGGTGGGGTCATCGTGGCGGGGCCGACGAGCTCGAAGACGCGGACGGGCTGCTGCTTGCCCTTGACGCGCAGCAGGTCCAGCTCTCGCGTCAGGACGACGCCTCCGGCGGCGCGCACCGTGTCCTCGGCCACGAGCGTGCGGGTGCCGAACACCTTCGCGGAGCCCTCCAGGCGCGAGGCGAGGTTCACCGTGTCGCCGATGACGGTGTAGTCCTGCGCCGCGCTCGAGCCGAGGTTGCCCGCCACGCCCTGGCCGGTGTTGATGCCGATGCGGCAGTCGAGCCGTGGCAGGCCTCGGGCCTCGAACAAGGGCGCCAGCCGCTCCACCACCGCCACCAGCTCCAGCGCCGTGAGGCACGCCCGCGCCGCGTGGTCCTCTTGCGGGAGCGGCGCGTTCCAGAAGCACATGATGGCGTCGCCGATGAACTTGTCGAGCGTGGCGCCATGCCGGGTCAATACGTCGGTGGCCTGCTCGAAGTAGGTGTTGAGCAGGGTGACGAGCTCCTCGGGGCTCAGCCTCTCGCTCATCGACGTGAAGCCCACCAGGTCGCTGAACAGCACGGTGAGCATCTTCCGTTCGCCGCCAGGCGCGGCCTTCTCCGGGTGCTTCAGCAGCTCGTCCACCACCTGGGGCGCCAGGTAGCGCTTGAAGAGGCCCTTGATGTGGTCCCGCTGGCGCATGCCGCCGACCATCTCATTGAACGCCTGCGCCACGCGGCCCGCCTCGTCGGAGCCACGGACAGGGACCTCCACGGAGAGGTCTCCCAGCCTCACCCGGCCCGCCGCGGCCTCCAACTCGACGAGCGGCGCGGCCAACCCTCGCGCCATGAAGATGGCCGCCGTCAGCGCGAACAGCGCGATGCCCAGCGCCGCGGGGACCAGCCACCGCCGGAACCGCTCGAGGATGGGGTTGATCTCCGCGTCGAAGTCCCGCAGCACGAACACCTGCCCGATGGTCGAGCCGTCCACGCCGCTCAGCGTCGCCTCGCGCATGAGGTAGTGCACACCCCCGACGTCCACGTCCTGGGCCTGCCCTGGACGGGGCGCGCGCTGCTGGAGCAGCGCTCCCAGGGGGAGCTGGGAGACCACGGCACCGTCCTCCGCCCGCACGGCGAAGCGGGCCCGGGTGTCCCCCATCCGCGCGCTGGGCGCGCGCGGGGCCCAGGGGTCTGCGAGCAGCACGTCCCCCACCCACTGTCCAGAGAGGACCACGCCCACCAGCTCCCGGCCGGACGCGAACGCGGGTTGGGCGTGGACGAGCAGCAGGTCCGTCTCGCGCAGTTGCTCCGGCGCGACGAAGGCGAAGGGGAGCTGGCGCAGCCGCGCGGGCGACCAGAGCGCCGACGTGGGGACACCCCGCAGCGCGGTGGCCAGCAGGGGCAGGCTCGGCGCTTCGTCTCCGAAGCGCTCCGGCGCGGCGTGGGTGTAGACCAGCCGCCCGCTCGCGTTGAAGAAGGCCCAGGGCGTGGGGGCGTCGTCCTCCGAGCCGAAGACGTCCGTGTCCGCGGAGGTGATGACCTCGCGGGCCAGGCGCAACCCGTCGCCCTCTGTGCCCTCGTCCCCCAGCCCCGCCGCGGCATCCTGGGAGTTCACCAACAGGGACATGTCCTTGAACGAGCGGTCGCGCGTGTGGGCCTCCGCCACGTCGCGGATGCGCTCCTGGCTGGCGCGCGCGAGTTGCTGGAAGGCGTCCAGCGTGCGCTCCAGGTCGGTGGAGATCTTCTGCTGGGCGGAGGACTCCACCGCGAGCGTGGTGAGCTGGAGCGCGGCGACGACGGAGGCTCCGGCGAGCGCCATGAACGCGAGGATGAGCTTGCGCGTCAGCGTCACGGCGCTAGCGCTCCTTGCCGGCGTAGTCGGCGCGAGGCGTGTACTTCTTGCCGTGCTTGTCGAGGTGGGTGTCGTCCGCGCGCGTCTCCGTGAGCTGGAGCGTGGCCCGCGCCGCCCCGCCTGGCTCGACCACGACCTCCGCGCGGGCGATGTCGCTCTTTTCGTCCCGGCGGTGCACCGCGAAGAGGGGGTGGCGCCCGGGGGGAACGCCCTTCAGCTCGAAGCGCCCGGCCTTGTCCGTCACGGCGTAGGCGCGGTTGGGGACCACGACGAGGGTCGCCACCATCTGCTCGTGGATGTCGCAGTAGACGTCGATGATGCCCGTCTTGTTGAAGGTCACGACGTAGGTCTCCCCCGGTCGGTTCTTGCCCGCGTCGAAGCGGCGCGCCACCGAGCGCGAGAAGACGTTGTGCAGCACCACGTCCTTGTTGGAGAACTCCACCGACTGCCCCGCGACGATGGGCAGCACCGACGGGAAGAAGGTCTTGTCCCGCTGGCTCATGCGCGCCACCTCGGTGGGCGG
Source organism: Myxococcus sp. MISCRS1 (assembly GCF_026626605.1). Taxonomy (NCBI): domain Bacteria; kingdom Pseudomonadati; phylum Myxococcota; class Myxococcia; order Myxococcales; family Myxococcaceae; genus Myxococcus; species Myxococcus sp. MISCRS1. Next base: position 3,174,715 of record NZ_JAPNKB010000001.1, on the reverse strand, counting down.
CGGGTCCGTGTAGCCGGTGAGGTAGACGACCACGCCGGAGCGGTCCTCCTTCGCGATGGCCTTGCCATCCGGCCCGACGACGGTGATGACGACCTCTCCCTGGACGCGGCCCGACTGCGCGTGCGCGACAGGGGCAGCGACCAGGAGCGCCAGGAGCAACGGGTTCATCAGAGCGCGACCGCCCATATGAGCCTCGGCATGAAGCGTGGGGTTTCGGGGGCGACCGCCGTCACGCCGACGAGCGTCCCGGCGGTCACCCACACCCGCCCGAACGTCCACGCCACGCTCGGGCCGACAAAGAAGTGGACCTCCCGGCCCGCCGACTTCAAGCCGACCTCGCCGAAGGTCTCCAGCGACAGGCGCAGCTCGTCCGCGACCAGGGAGTGGGACACGCCCGCGGACCATGTCCCGAGGATGCGCACGGGAGCATCGCTTCCACGCAGCCCGGGGATGCTCACCTGGGTGCCGAGGTCCAGCGCGACACGCAGCCCGCTCTCCCACTGGTACGAGCCGACGAGGTCCACGTCCACGCGCGAGGCTGTCCCCGTGTCGATGGCCTGGTGCCAGACGCCCCGGATGAGCGGCTGGAACGCGCGGTCATCTCCCCTGGGGAAGAGCCGGTAGCGGAAGTCCGCCTCGAAGGACTCCAACTGAGTGCCGTCCCGGGTGGAGCGGACCTGGAAGGGGATGGCGAGCTCGAGGTGCTGGCTCAGCCCGAGCACGGGGCCCCACCATATCCAGTAGACAGACGGACGCTCCGGGACGTCAGGGGAGCGGCTGCGAGCCCACAGCCACTGCTCCAGCTCAACGTCCCCCTTGGGAACGATGTCGGTATCGAAGGTCCAGATGAAGGGCCGGCGCCCCGCGTGCGCCGGGGGGGCCCAGGCCAGTCCAAGCACGCATGTCACCAGTGCTGCCCAGCGGGTTGCTCGCATTCCCTCTCCCCACCCCGCTCCTGCCCGGGGTGCTCCGAGCGTTCAGTATCACACGATGAGGCCGCCTGGGTTCATGCACGGGACTGCCCCACCCTGTCGTACCCGGCCATCGCCACCGCGACGCCGACGAACATGAGGCGGCGTTGCTTGAAGACGCCATGGACCCTGGTGACGATGCGGTGTCTGGCCCTGTGTCGAGCTCCCGGAGCATCACCGTCAGCGCCGCACCAGATCCTGGAGGGCGCCCCATCCTGCGTTTCAGCGCGAGCAGTACGGCGGATGCCTCGCTGAACACCGTCACCCGCGGCGTCACGCTCACGGCGGGCCAGCCCCTGACCGTCGGCACGTGGAGGCATGACGGGCGCCCCAAGGTACGGGAGACACGCTCCTGCGACCCTCCGGGCCGTCGGGGGGCCACCGTGTCCGTGAACGATGGTGCTTGCAGCGGCAGGGGGCGTGAACTCGAGCCTCTTGATGTGCAGGAGGCGCGTGCCATGGGCACCCGCGGGCTGGAGGGGGCCCGTGGCACGGGAGGCGTCCTCCGGCTGCTTCATCGTCGACGGAGGCCTGCGCACTCTCGAGGTTGACCGGAGGGAATCGAACCCTCTTCGCCGGGGTCACATCCCGGTGGCTCACCATTCGCCTTCGGTCAACATGATGTCGGGGTACCCGGAATCGAACCGGGACCGCTCGCTTATCAGACGAGCACTCTTCCTTAGAGCCATACCCCGTGAAGAAAGTCTGTGATTGCGGTGCGCGGCCAGTGGCCACATGGGTGTTGCATGGGGACGCTGGGAGTTGAACCCAGCGGGCCCTGTCGGGCTCGGGCTCTACAGGCCCGCGCGTCTCCCCTAACGCTCTACGTCCCCGGGAGAAGAGGGCCCTGAAAGCCGAGAGGCCGGGTCCCTGGATGGGAGCCCGGCCTCTGCATGGCTTGGCGCTTGGAAGACGGAGCGCGAGCGTCAGCAGGGGACGGGCGGATGGCCGTGATGGAGGCCGAAACCGAAAATGGAAATCGAGCCGGCGCTCACGTGCGAACGGGAGGCGGCGTCGCGCTGGGTCCAGAGGTGGTTGCGATAGCTGAACTTCACCGGGCTCGTCCGCTTCATCACCGTCGTCATGGTCACCGCTCCTTTCATGGGAACTCTACGGCGGGAGATTTTCGCCCCTGACACGACAGCGGTTGGCTTTGGGATTTCACCGATGGGAACCCCGAAGGCCCGCTCACGGCCGGAGCTGGAACAAATCCCTGGCGTTGCCGTGGGTGGTATTCCGTCGGTCGAGCTCGCTGATGGGGGCGTGGTCGAGCCATGCCGCCGCCGGAGCGCTCTCCGAGCAGGGGTCGTCGACCGAGAACATGATGTGGTCGGCTCCGACGGTGAGGACGGCGTTCGTGAGCGCGCTGTCGGAGAGGCTGCCGCTCGCGGTGGGCCAGATGTTGTCGGCGAAGTACTCCGGCAACGTCTTCTGGTGCCGTTTGTCGAAGTGGTTCAGGTCGAACATGTTCTGGGTTCGCCACGGCAGGGCGGGGAGGCCTTCTCCCATGTGCCCGAGGATGAGCTTGCAGCTCGGGAAGCGGTCGAAGTGCCCGCACAGGAGGAGCCGGACGGTGTGTGAAGCGGTCTCCGTGCCGAAGCCCCAGGTGGCGCCCTTCATCTCGGGGTGACCCGCGTAGGCCGCGAGCCCTCCCGGAAGCGCCGGGCGAGGGTGCGGGACGTCGAGCTCACAGATGGTTTCCCAGACCCCATGGAGCGCAGGCTCATCGAGGTAGAGGCCGACGTTCGGGTCCTCGGTGCGGGAAGTCGTTCTCGAGCCGGGCCTGCGCGGCGGCTTTCCTTGGGTCGACGATGCGCTGGATGCCCGGCGCGGTCAGGGACAGGATGGCATGGGCGATGCCCGCCTCGTCCATGCCGCGCAGGCGTGCCTCATCGAAGTCGCCGAGGCGGTGCAGGATGGGCCGGTAATCGTCGGTCGTGACGCCACCGCCATCGGAGAGCTGGACGAGGGCCGCCTCGTCGCCGAGCACCCGGGCGACCTCCGTGGGGGGGAGGTAGGCTTCCTCCAAGGCAATCTTCGGCAGGCGGGTGTTCATGGGAATGCTCCCTCGGGCTTTGTTTGGCACTCGTTGAACCTGCCAGATCCCCGAGGCTTCTCTCGTTGATGGCAATAGACCGCCTCGCTCGGGTCTCGTCGCGCTCCGATGTATGCACAATCGCTCCGGATGGCAGCGTGACCTGTGCGCCGCGGCTCTCGACCGACTCCTTGAGTCGGACTTCGAGGTGAAGGGGCTCGGCGTTGAGTCTGTTCATGTCCATTCCCATCCGGGCGCAATCCCAACCTCATCCGTGCTATCCTGGGGATGCCGTACCCAAGCAAGCCACATCCAGGAGGTCCAGATGCGAGAAGGCATCATCGGAGCGGTGTTTGCGGCGGTGCTGTCAATGGGCTGTGGTGGAGCCGCGGCCATCGCCGAAGAGCCCGAAACGCTCGGGCAGGTCGAAAGTGCCGCCTTGAGCCGGGTGTGCGGTTTCCAGAACTATGACGTGACGTTCTACTCGGACGCCACACGCACCACGGTGGTGGGCACGGGCTACTGCCTCTGTGGCAGCTCACTCGAGGTCGAGGGGAGCATGTCGGACTTCTACGTCAAGCAGAGCCGCCCCAACTGCGTCATCCTGCCCTGAGGCAGGACGCGCTCGGGCTCCTCCGCCAGGATGCGGGTGTCCGGGCAGACGGCAGCCCCTGAGTGGGGATGCCGTCTTCGCCAGACACGTCGGCTCAGCACTCCTGGATGTACTCCGAATAGACCGACCGGCCACCCCAGACGTAGAGCCCGCCGCAGTAGCAACCCCATTCACCGATGAGCTCGGTGTAGGTGGCGTCGCTGTAGTACCTGTAGAGGTTCGCGTTCGGCTCGCTGGAGCAGTCCGGCAGCGGCGCTTCCTGCGAGGCCAGGTCCGGCTCGCCCTCCTGCGTCATGGGACCGCCACAGCCCAGCAACGTCGCCAGCAGCGCACCAAGAATGAATGACCGCATGTGTCCTCCTCGAAGGGGGGAGCACCCTACCATGCGCGGCCCGTGACTGCGTTTGACGCAAGTCGTTGGTTACACCTCCAACCGCTTGCGCAGCACCGCCAGTCGGCTGCGACCCACCGGCAGTCGGGTGCCGTCCCGCAGCTCCACCGCGGTGCGTGAGCCCTCGGAGGCGACCAGCTCGCGGACGTCCGTCACCCGGACGAGATAGGAGCGGTGGATGCGGAAGAAGTCGGTGGGGAGCAGCTGCTCGAGGCGCTCCAGGCTCTTCTCGCTCAGCTCGGTGCCACCTCCGCGGAGGACCAGCTCGGCGTAGTCGCCAGCGCCCTGGATGTACGCGACGGAGTCCAGGGGGACGAGGACCACGCCTCCGCCCTTCCTCACCGCGAGGGTGCGCAAGGGCGTGGCCGCGCGGCTTCCGACACGGTCGAGCGCGAGGGCGAGCCGCTCCGGCGTGTAGGGCTTGGGCACGAAGTCCAGCACGCCCAGCTCGAAGGCGCGCAGCGCCTGGTCGGTGTTCGCGGAGACCACCACCGTCTGGAATGCGCCGGAGACTGCTTCCGTGAGCAGCGTGAAGCCGTCCTCGCCCGAGAGGTTCAAGTCCAACAGCAGCACGTCCACGGTGCGCTCCGCCAACAGCGCGCGCGCCTCGGCCAGACTCGCGCAGACGCGCGGGGATGGCTGGCCGGGCCCCAGGTGCTGCTCGCACAGCCGGGTGAGACGCCGCGCGGCCAGCGGTTCGTCCTCCACGATGAGCAGCCTCACGCCGGCACCTCCACCCGCGTCAGCCATCCCGCGGCGGTGGGCCCATCCTCGAGCCTCCACGCCCCGGGGAAGGCTTCTTCCAATCGCGCACGCAGATAGCGCGCCCCAGTGCCATCACCGCCACCCCGGCCCGGACCCGTGCCCACCGGCGCGAGGAAGACATAGCGCCGACGTGGCCCCGTGCCCTGGGCGACGACGCTGCTCTCGAGCCGGAAGGTGTGGGGCGAGACGTAGCGGTTGTGACTGAAGGCGTTCTCCAGCAGCGTGTGCAGCAGGGCAGGGGGGACGGGGGCCTTCAGGTCCACGCCCTCGGTCTCCAGGTGGAAGGATGTGCCCTGGCGACAGCCCATGACCTCCAGGTGGGCGCGACACAGCTCCAGCTCGCGAGCGAGCGGGATGGTGCGCTCACCGGAGACGGCGAGCAGGTGCCGGTACGCGGCGCCCAGGGCCTCGATGAAGCGCACGGCCTGCGCGGGCTCCGTCTCCACCCACTCACTCAACGCGCCCAGCGTGTTCATCAGGAAGTGCGGCTGCAGGCTGCGCTTGAGCAACTCCAACTGCAGGCGCTCCGCGGCGCGCGTCGCGCTCTCGAGCCGCTCTTGCTGCCGGCGCTGCTGCCGGGCATGGACCACCGTGAGGCAGAGCAGCAGCCCTCCGAAGGCGAGGAAGAAGCCTCGCTCGGAGAAGCCCCACGGCTCCAACAGGAAGAGCGTCCCGGCGAAGCCGAGCCCCGCGAGCGTGCCCAGGGGCGCCCCGACCTCTCCTCGACGCCACGCCCGTACGCAGAGCACCGTGGAGACGACGAGCGAGGCCCCGAGCGCGAGGGTGTTCTTGCCATCGAACCCTGGAACGAAGGCGAGCGAGAGCAGCCCCAGCCCGAGTCCCAGCCACCGCATCCAGCGGCGTGGCTCGCTGAAGGCCGCGTGCACGGTCGCCGGCAGCAGCGCCGCCACCGCCAGCATGGCCGCCGCCAGCAGCCGCAGCCGCAGTGCGTGCTGGGGATAGGGATAGTTGGCGAGCCCGCGCCAGGCCTCCAGCAGGATGAGCGCCGAGGCGGCGAAGCACAGCAGTCCGAGCAGGAGCGTGGCGAGCCCTCCCTGCGAGAGCCGCACGCGCACGAGGTGGTAGAGCCCCATCAGCACCAGCGCGCCCAGCATGCAGAGGGACGGCACCAGGCCGAGCATCCGCGCCTGGGCGAGGGACGCAGCCTCGCCGACGTGCACGTGGTGGATGGTGCCCACGGGCTGGAAGCCGAGCCGGTGCGCCGAGATGTGCATCGTCAGCACGTGAGGGCCCGGCGTGCTGAGCTCGGGCGGAAGCGGGAGCAGGACATCGACGCGTCCTGGGACCTCTTCCGTGGCGGTCCGCCCCACCTGTCCATTGCTACCCAGGGGCCTGCCATCCCACCAGGCCTCCCATGCGCCGAGCACCGAGAGGATGAGGGCCGGCGTCGGGGCTCCAGCTTCACGCGGGGGCACGTCCACCTGGGTGCGCAGCCAATACGGGTCCGCCCCCTCGTTCACCTCGTCGACCGGCACCGTGCGCCAGCCCCGTTCGTCCGCGGAGAGCGCGACCTCGGGGGTGAGCGCCTCCGTGTTCACCTGGACCTGTCCCTGCCTCACGGAGGGCATCGCGGCCGAGACGGTGAGCGAGAGCGCGAGGCATCCCGCGATGACGATGGAGGACATCATGGCGCCCAGCATACGCAGCCCCGGGACGGCCCTCGTGCACTCCGGCGACCCCGCGAGACGTTGGGCGACGGGCACCCCACGCGCCGTGCTGGCCACCGCATCCTCCTCGTCGAAGTCCTTCGCGGAGGAACCCGATGCGCGCCGTGCTCCTGATGACCCTCATTCTTCCCGTGTGTGTTGCCCATGCTCGGGGTTTGGAGCTGCAACCCCATTCCTTCCAGGCTCGCGACGGTCGGAGCGTCCAGGCGGAGCTGGGCACCTTCACCGTGCCCCTGCGTCACGCTCGTCCCGAGGGCCCGGGCATGTCCCTGCGCTTCGTGCGCTTCAAGAGCACGAATCCGTCCCCGGGTGCGCCCATCGTGTACCTGGCGGGTGGCCCGGGGGGCTCCGGCATCGATGCCGCGCGCCATGGTCGCTTCGACCTGTTCCTCGCGCTGCGTGAGGTGGCCGATGTCATCGCCCTGGACCAGCGGGGCACCGGTGAGTCGAATCCTCATGCCGAGCTGTCACATCCCTGGGCCATTCCGCTCGACCAGCGCGTGGACGAGGCGCTGCTCGACACCACGATGAAGAGGGCCGCGGCCGAGGCGAGCCGGGCCTGGACGGCGGCGGGTGTGGACCTGGGCGCGTACACCACGGTGGAGAACGCCGACGACCTGGAGGCGCTGCGCAAGGCGCTGGGCGCCCCGAAGCTCAACCTCTGGGGCATCAGCTACGGCACCCACCTGGGCCTCGCCTACCTGCGGCGCTACCCACAGCATGTGGACCACATCCTCCTCGCCGGCGTCGAGGGACCGGACGACACCTGGAAGCGGCCCGCCCACGCGGAGGCACTGCTCGACCGTTGGGAGGCCGCGCTGCGCGCCGAGGGCGAGCGGGGTCCGGGCCTGAGGGCGCGGCTGGCGAAGCTGTTGAAGTCGCTGCGTCGGGAGCCTCGCACCGTGGAGGTCACGAACCCGGAGACAGGGGAGCGCGGCACCTGGAAGGTCAGCCCCTTCGACCTTCAGCGCACCCTCTTCGAGTCCATGAGGGACCCCGCCACCTTCCGTCGCTTCCTCGCGCTGCTCCCGGCGCTGGAGGCCGGAGACTTCGCGCCGATGGCGCCCTTCGCGGGCCTGCTGCGCGAAGGGTCGCTGCGACCGATGTCGCTCGCCATGGATGCGGCCTCTGGTGTGAGCCCGGCGAGACAGGCCCTCATCCGGAAGGAGGCGTCGAAGTCACTGCTCGGGGGCAGCGCCAATCCTGGCGCACTGGTGGCGGCGGATGTGCCCGGCGTGAGCGACCTCGGTGCGGCCTTCCGTGGCCCGCTGAAAGCCTCGGTGCCCGTGCTCCTCATCAGTGGCACCCTGGACGGGCGCACGAGCCCGGACAACGCCGAGGCCCTTCGCCCGGGGCTCTCCAAGGCCGTGCACCTGGTGCTGGAGGGCGCGGGGCATGACGGGCTCTTCCAGTCGGACCCGCGCATCCTCGAGCGGATGAAGTCCTTCCTGAAGGGCGAGGCGCTCCGGGATGAAAGATTGGAGCTCAAGACGAAGCCCGGCGGTCCTTGACCCACCCGGCGCTCGAGCGGGAGTTGGGTCGCGGTGTTCGAAGCGGCGGCCCGATTCTCGCCCCCGGTCGCGCAATCGGGGGCGGCACCTCTGCTATTCATCCGTCTCGTGACATCCCAGCTCGGTCCATACACACGCAGCCGTCTGCTCTTCGGTGGCATCATCGAGGACCACCTCGCGCAAGTCACCAGCCCGCGCGGGCGCGAGAAGACGTTGGTGCTCCAGTGCCTCCGGTCGGACATGGCCGAGGATGTCGGGTTCGCGGAGATGTTCCTCGACACGGCGAGGCATGCCACCCTGCTCGACCACCCGAACATCGTGAAGGTCTTCGACTTCGGGGTGACGGACGGCACGTACTTCCTCGCCAGGGAGCACATCGAGGGCCCCACCCTGCGCAAGGTGCTCAATCACATGGCGGCCCAACGGATGACGCTGCCGGCGACCCTGTGCGCGCGCATCATCTCGCAAGTCTGCGCGGGGCTCGCCTTCGCCCATGACCTCGCGGACTCCGAGACGGGCGCGCCGCTGAGGCTCATCCACCGCTGCGTCAGGCCTTACAACATCCTCCTGTCACACCAGGGGCAGGCCATGATGGTGGACTTCGGCGTCGACGAACTGCGGTCCCGGTTCACCCCGCGCCTGATTCCCCTCCTTCACGAGGAGGTCTACACCGGGCCCGATGTGATGAGCCGCGCACCGATGGACCGTCGGATGGATGTCTATTCGCTCGGCGTGGTGCTCTACGAGCTGCTCACCCAGCGCAAGCCGTTCGAAGCCACGCCCGAAAAGAGCGTGATGCAGGCCATCCTGACCGAGCCCATGATCCCCGCGGAGCGGCACCGACCGGACCTGCCCGACGCCCTGCGCGCCATCCTCGCCCGCGCGCTCGCCAAGGAGCGGGATGAGCGTTATCCGGACTGCCACGCGTTCAAGGCGGACCTGGAGGAATTCATCCGCTCCACGGGCGAGTCCGTGAAACCGAAGCACGTGGCCCAGCTCGCCCAGCAGGTGAGCCCGGCCTCGGACCGCCTGGAGACCCAGCCACGGCCCTTCAAGAAGCGAGGCCGGGTGCTCGCGGCGGCCGTGGGGCTCGTGTTGCTGCTGGGAGGCGGCCTCCTGCTCTGGCGGAGGGGGGCCGCACCTGAGCCCCCGCGGGCCCCCGCTTCGACTCCGTAGCGCCGGCGTCCTCACCCCACACGTTCACGAAGCTCGAGCGGAGCGCCCGGGCTCACCGGAGGGGTCGTGGCGCGGATGCGCAGGGGATGGCCGGGCTCGGCGGTGAGCAGGAAGAGCGCGTCATTGTCCTCGCGGCCCACCCACCACCGGTCGCGTCCGGCGGACGTCACGGACACGGGTCGAGGCCATTCCCCTTCGAGCGTCTCGAGCACCTCGAGCCCGGGCAGGGACACCAGGAGGAGCTTGTCCTGGACGAAGAGGGCCGCCCGGTCCGCATCGAGGACACATATCCCGGCACCACCCCAGGTCAGCTCATCCTCGTCCTCATCGCTGTCGCTCCGCGGCAGGGAGCCGAGCAGGGTCCCATCGAGCGCGAAGTGGAGGAGCCCCGTCAGCTTGTAGTTGACGATGAGCAGGAGGAGGACGCCATGCGGCGTGGCCAGGGCCCTCCAGAAGTCCTGTTCATGGCCTGGCTCCAGTTGCAGCGCTCCCTCCGGCTGCGTCGCTCCCGAGCGGAGCACATGGACGCGGCCCCGGCCCTTCTCCACGACGGTGATGCCGAAGGGGCTGCGGTCGAGGAACGCCCCGTCAGGCGACTCCGGAAGCGGGAGCCCCTCGGAGTATCCGTACCCGTGCGTGGCGGACACGGGTTCGGGCAGGGGCATGGGCTCCCACGTCTGCCCGGACCCATCGGTCGTGAAGAGGGTGGTCAGCGAGAGGGTGTCGTCCACCTGCGCTCCGATGAGCCGGTCCCCATCGGTGATGAGATCGAAGCACTCCCTCGGAAAGGATTGGGCGGGAGTGCTCGCATCGGTCCCCACGGAGAAGACACGCCCGTCTCCGCTCCCCACCCAGACGTCCTTCGCCTCGGCGAGCGCGGCGAGCACCACGGGGGCTGAGGGGTGGCCCGGCGAGCCCCCTCCCAGCTCCCGGCGAACACCCTCGGCTCCGTGGATGATGATGAGTCGATGCGGATTGATGTCGAACAACCACGGCCCACGGGACAGGAGACGACGCGTCGGGTGCATGGCCCCGCAGCATATCGTGCGAGCGCGCTCCCGCTGCCTTCGTCCACCCGCCTTACTGCGGACGAACCACGGTCATGCCAGCCAAGGCCCAGGGGAACGCGTTTTCGTCGACGAGGAATGCCGACAGCTCGGCAGGCGAGATGAGCTGCTTGGGCTCCCAGACCTTGGCGCGACGCCTGCGATAGTAGCTCTGGGGTCCCTCGCCCGAAGGATACTCGGTCCAGGCCAACCAGGGCTCGTCGTGGCGGTCGATGACGAGTCTGAACGACTCGAACGTGGTGGTCGTGGACAGGACTTCGACGGCTTCGGGGGTGGACCAATCGGACCCTCTGTTCACGTTGTCGATGGATGAGAGCCGGAGGGTGCTGACACTGGTCGAAGGGCGGTGCTCGGCCCAGGCGAGGACGGCGCCTCCGTATCGCTCGAACGCAATCCCGGTACGTTCGGCGACGGCGCCCTCGGGAATGGGGATGGACGCCCCGACGGGAGTCCATCCCCCGGCCAGGTACGTGCGGACATGGAGGTGGGTGGCGCCGGTATCGGCGGACGCCTCCAGCCAGCTCACGAGCACCTCATCATCCAACGCGATGGCGGGCTCATGCGACCAGGAGCCAGGGGCTGGGTTCGCGCTGAGCGCCTCCCCCAGGGGCAGCCACTGCGTGCCATTCCAGCGAATGACTCGCACCTCCTTGTCCGTCTCGGTGGGCATCCCCTCCCAGGCGATGACATGTCTGCCCGATGGGTCCACCGCCATCGTGAAACGCACATATCTGGCTTGCGTGTCGTAGGGCTCTCCCAGGTGTCTCCACCCTGTCTCTTCATGGCTCGCGACATGGAGCTGGTAGATGCCGGTTTTTTCATCCCGTTCATCCCACGCGGCGACAAGCTCGCCCTGCTTCGCCGCCACCGTGAGGTTCCTGGCGGGCCGCGAGCGGGCGTTCTCCGCTCGGAGCGGAGGGAGCAGCTGCCACGCCTGGCCATCCCACCGCGCGACGCTTGGCTCCTGGGTCGTCGAGGCGAGGTCGATGTAGCCGACGACGGGGCTCGTCCCATGGCGCTCCTGCGTCAGCGCGAGCGACGTGGGGAAGCGGGCAAAGTTCGAGGAGAGGGGCTCGGTGCCGTCGGTGAAGGGCCAGTAGGTGGACTCGTAGGTGTGAGAGACGGTTGCCTGGCTCGGGTCGAGCGGGTTGCCGGCCCGGTCGGTCAAGGTCCGCTGGAGCAGCTCCGCATGGAGCGTGACAGGGGGCAGGAGCGGAGACTTCGGGACCAGCGCGAGGGTGGTTCCATCCTCGCTGAGGACCGCTTGATGGGCGACGGAGAAGCCATTCTCGTCGCGCAGCCGGGTGGAAGAGGCTTGGAGAGAACCCGGTAGCAGCGGCTCCGAGAAGACCACCGTGATGGGCGAGGTCACCGATGGATGGCTCTGTCTCGGGTACCAGGCGACAATCGAGGGGGGCGTGCGGTCCACCGTGACGGAGACGCTCTCCGACTCGAAGTTCCGCTCCCCGCCCACGGCTCGGGCCACGAACGTGAACGAGCCCTCGGCGTGCGTGGCGCAGTCGACGACGTGCTGATACGGCGGCTCCAGCACCAGGGGCTCCCGCGCATCCATGAGGAGCTCCACGCGCTCGGGGGTGCCACCTTCGACGAGGACGGAGAGCCTCCACGGTCCCTCCCCGCAGAGCGAGGGGCCCTCGGTCTGAACGGTGACGCGCAGCTCGGACTCGGGAGGTGGCTCTTCTTCGCGAACGGCGGGCGGCGTCGGCTCGGACTTCAGGGTGCCACAAGCGGTCGTTCCCAGTGCCATGAAGAGCAGCGGGAGGACCCAGGCAGGGCGGGTGGGGTGCATGGATGACCTCTCGGATGGAGTTTCGCGAGTCAGGCCTTGGACACGCGAAGCCGTCGGACTGGGACTCAGTGCGTGAAGCCCACTCCGAGGCTTGCCCCCAGCGACACCGTCGACGCGGTGCCTGTCTCCGCGCGCACCCACGTGTGTCCCGCGTTCACGAGCAGCGACACCGCGAAGGGCCCACGAACCGGCATCCATGCTCCCGCCGCCGCGCCCAGGGTGGGATGCAGGGCGAGCGTCTTCTCCCCGTTGCTGGGCTGCCATTGCCGCGACAGCGTGGCGCCCACCTCCACTCCACCGTGCAGCCGCAGGCTTCGCCAGAGGGGTATGTCTTTGCCCGCGCCCAGCCGCAGCGTGTGGTCATTCTGTCGGAGGTTCCCGGAGGGATGTCGTCCATGCCGCACGTCCACGCCCGCGGTGAGGACGTTCACCCATGCCGCCGCCCACGTGTACTGGAGCATGGCGCTGCCACCCAGCATCGCTCCGAAGGACGGGACGAGCGGCCGGCCGACACTGGGCCCCACGTGGAGACGCAACACGGGAGCCGGTGGGCCCTTGAGCGCGGTGGCCTCCAGTCGCTGGGGGCGGAGCTGGGCGCGCGTGAGCTGCGCACGTCCGGCGTCGGGTACCTGCACGCGCGCGGTCAGCGCGGTGTGCTCGCCGCGCGTGGTGACGATGTATCCACCCGCGGGGAGGGCGAGCGTGGCGGTGCCCGCGCCCTTGCGCAGGTTGCCGAGGAAGGGCTCCCCGGCCAGCGTGAACACGGTCCAGTCCCCGGGCTCGTCGATGGCGAGCGTCAGCAGCGACGAGGCCCGCGCGGGAGAGGAGAGGACGAGGTCCCCCTTCCCCTGGAGGTCGAAGTGGAAGCTGGGGTGCTGCGTGCCCGCGCGGGACAGCAGCGAGGACTCCACCGTCCGCGCATAGGAATAGGTGTAGGCCTCCGCGAGCGTGACGCGGCCGTCCCCGGACACGTCCGCCGCCCCGCGCAGCGCGGCGACCAGGTGGTGCGTGAAGACGGAGCCTCCGAGCGCGTCCGACTCCTGCGCGGCTTCATCCGCGGCGGAGGCGGTGATGATGACCCGTCCGGCCAGCTGGGGCCGCTCCACGCTCACCAGGACGCCGGGGATGGGCTTGAGCCCCTTGAGCCGCACCGCCTCACCGGACTGGCACGAGTCCACCACCAGCAGCGCGACGCTCACGGGCGCGCGCTCGATGAACCGCACCAGCTCCTGCAAGGGGAGGTTCGTGCCGGACAGGTGCAGCTCGCCCGCGTCCGCGTGGCTGGAGACGTAGACGAAGAGCTGGTCTCCCGGGCGTGCCTGCGCCAGCAGATGGCGCTCGAAGCGGGAGACCGCTTGCCGCACCGTGTCCGCGTCATGGCCCAGGACGAGCACGGCGTCCTCGCGGCGCACGTCACCCACTTCGTGCAGCACGTCCATCAGGTTGCGTGCATCGCGCTCCGCGAAGCGCAGCACCGCGTCCTCGCGGGAGCCCTGGTTGTTTCCCACCGCGAGGGCGAACCGGCGCGGGCCCGCCTCCGCGACGGCCGTCGCCGGCTGCGTCGCCACCACCGCCGCCAGGAGCAGGGCGAGCGTCATGGCCGGGCCTCGACCTGGAGCGCCACGGCCGCGTGCGCCACGCCCGGTGGGACATTGGCGAGCGACAGGCACGAGGCCGACATCGGCGTGGCGTGGCACTCGGGCTTCAGCGTGCCCAACCACTCCTGAACGGTGTCGAGCCGCAGCGGCGTCTCCGAGTACAGCGCGTGCACCACGAAGTCCCCCTGGGTGACCTGGAACAGGGGGGCGGGCTGTGCGGCGGCCAGCTCGCCGCTCTGATGTCCTCGAGGTGGCCACAGGGCCTCCACCTGCTTTCCGCTGTCCATGGCGACGACCAGCGCGTAGCGGTGCCCCGCGCTCCTCAGCCGGAGCGCCACCTCGTCCCCTTCCTGGAGCCGGGGGTTGACTTCACCGTCCTTCAGCCGGAGCAGTTCCACCTGGGGAGGTCCCTTCACTCGCATGCCCACCAGCGGCTCCACGGCCCCCGGGAGGACAGCTGGCGCGGTCGCCGGGTCCTCCGCGCGGGTTCCGCGGACCACGACCACGGAGGCCAGGGTTGCGAGGACGGGGACGAGCAGCCAATGGGTGAGCCATGGGAAGCCGGGCCTGTGTGGCGTGGTCTCCGATTCCGACAGGACGCGCGCCCGTGTCCGGGCGAAGTGGGGTCCGGCACGGACCTGCTCGGCGTGCGCTTCCATCAGTGCCAGCCGCTCACGGCAGGCGGCACAGGTCTCCAGGTGTGGCGGCCTCACACCGCCAGCGACCACCTCGTCCATGACGAGGTCCGACAGGTGTTCACTCATCCGGCACCTCTTCGATTCCGCTCCGGCTCGCCCAGTGAGCGGGCCAGGGCGCTGATGCGCTGGACGTCACGGACGATGGTCTTCCGAGACAGTCCCAGGATCTGGGCAATCTCCTCCTGGGTCATTCCGTCCAGGTAGTGAAGCGTCGCCACCGTGAGGGCGCGCTCGTCCAGCTCGCGCGCCAGCTTCAGCAGGAAGTCCCGGCACTCGGTGGTGGCGAGCGGGTCGACGGTGCCCTCGTGTTCGACCGGGGCTGGCGCGACGTCACGCAGGGCGCGGGCGCGGAGCATGTTGAGGCTCACATTCGTCGTCACCCGGTAGATGAACGTCATCGGCCGGGCCTCACGGCGGAACTCGGCGGCGGATTGGAGGACGCGGATGCAGGACTCCTGCACCGCGTCCCAGGCATCCGCCTCCCGCTGAAGCAATGCGAAGGCCCTCCGGTACATGCCAGGGGCGTACCGGTCGTACAGGTCCTGGACCTCCCTGGCGCTCAACCCTGGCGGCATCTTCACACCCATGGACACGCGGGCTGGGACACCTGGGACATTTATTTCGCGAAAGAGTGTCGGGGCGGTGCCTCGTGGCCCTCGACGGAGGGAGGCTGGGTGCCAATACTGTGGAAATGCTCACGCTTTATGGTTTTGGCCGCGTCAACTCGAAGGTGGTGGGACTCACGAGGGATCTGCGGGCGTTGTGGGCGCTCGAGGAGCTCGGTGTGCCCTATCGGGTCCACGGGGTGGACCATCCCGCGGGGGAGCTCGGGAGCGAGGAGTTCCGGCGGATGAACCCCTTTGCCCAGGTGCCAGTGCTCGACGACGAGGGCTTCGTGCTCACCGAGTCGGGTGCCATCCTGCTGTATCTCGCGGAGAAGACGGGCCGGTTGATTCCCGCGGACTTCCAGGGCCGCGCCCAGGTGACGCGGTGGTGCTTCGCCGCGCTCAACAGCGTCGAGCCTCCGCTGTTCCAGTTGGTGATGATCGACCTGCTCGGCGCCGCGGACCCCACGGGCGCGCAGCGGCGTCCCGGGGTGGTCCAGTATGCCGAGCGCGTGCTGGGCGCGGTGGAGGTCTGGTTGGGTGACCGTCCGTATCTCGCCGGCGAGGCGTTCACCGTGGCGGACATCCTGATGGTCACCGCCCTGCGTGAGGTCCGCAACGCGGGCGTGTTGGAGCGCTTTCCGAGGGTCTCCGCCTATCGCGAGCGCTGTGAGCAACGGCCCGCCTGGCAGCGGACGCTGGATGCCTATGAGCAGCGGCTGGGCGTCCCGGCGGGCAGCGCGCGTTAGCTTCTCGCCGCGGCTATCATGACGTGAGCACCCTGGCGCGATGCTCCCTCGCGAGGGAGCGGACCTGCCGACTGAGCGAGGACAGCCCTTGGAGTCACGACACCTCTCCGCACCCGCCTGGTCGGCGTTCAAGTCCTGGCTGCTCAAGTTGACCGGCGTTCCTGTCTCCCGTCTCCGGCTGCTGACGGGGGGCTGTCCGGCGGAGGAGCTGCCCGCGCTCGCGAAGGAGCTCAAGCGCGTACGGGCCGACTTCAAGAAGCGCCCCAACGAAGTCTCGGCTCCCGCGGACGAGGGCCTGCGGAAGGACTACGCGGCGCTCGGCGTGCCCTGGTCCGCGTGGAGCGAGGTGGCGAGTGAGGTCCAGCGTGACTTGAAGCGCAAACGTTACGCGCACTGGGCGGGAGTGGATGCGCTCGAGTTCCCCGAGGGGCCTGCCTTCGGCGACCTGGTGACCGCCGTGTTGTTCGGAGGCGTGGAGCAGGCACGCGCCCATCTGCTGCGCCGCGCGGCGCTCGCGGCGGGCTCTCTGGAGGCGCTGTGGTGCCGTTGGCTCGGAGGGGAGCCGCTCGAACCCGGGACACTGCGCGCGTTCGCGGGCGCACCGGAGCAGCTCGCCGAGCCTCTCTACACGCCGGGCATCGAAGAGGTGTTGCCGCTGTACTTCGTGGAGCCCGACGCCAGCCGTGCTGAACGGGCACTGGAGGTCGCCGAAGGTAAACTGGGGCAACCGCTGTCGGACTTCCTGCGCTCCCTGCTCGGCCTCTGGAGGAAGGAGACGTCGACGGAGGAGGTGAGGGCGCGCTTCGATGCGCTCGTGGCGTCCGTGACTCCCTCGAAGGTCTCCCAGCTGTGCGCGCCCGCCTATCTGTACGGTCGCTACGTCGAGGCGCTCCCGGCTCATGCGTTGATGGAACAGGTGGGCTCGCGTCTCGAGCGCATCGCCGTGCCCGCCAAGGTCGCGGACGTCGAGCCCGTGATGGAGGCCCTCACCGCGGTCGAGGAGTTGACGGCGATGGGGCTGGGCCTGCGCGTGGAGCAGGAGCCTGGGAAGGTCCTCCTCTCCGCGCAGGAGCCGGAGACGACGGGCGGGGACGAGTTCCTGTAGTGCTCGTCCATAGATGATGACTATCCATCCATTGACGACGCGGGATTCACGGTGAGCGGCGGCGAGGTCTATACGTAGACCCATCACGAACGCGCTGAACGCCGTCTGCTCTCACCGCGCTTCGTGACCACTGGACCTTCAGCGCGCGGTCCACGTCCCTGCTGGGACGGGGCCGAGCCATGTCCACTTGCACGAGGGTGAATCCATGACGACGCAATCACAGAAGGCCGGGAACGTTCACGTGGGGCTGCTGGTCCGCCTGGAGGCGAAGGCGGGCAAGGAGGCCGATGTGCAGCGGTTCCTGGAGGGCGGTCTGCCCGTGGTCCAGGCGGAGCCGGCGACGGCGCAGTGGTTCGCGCTTCGCCTCGGTCCCACCACCTTCGGCATCTTCGATACCTTCGCGGACGAAGCGGGCCGGCAGGCGCACCTCGCGGGCAAGGTCGCCGCGGCCTTGATGGCCCAGGCCCCGGAGCTGCTCGCCCAGCCCCCGTCCATCGAGAAGGTGGATGTGCTCGCGGTGAAGCTCTGACCGACAGCGCCTTCAGGCACCTGGGCGCCCGCGTCCCGCGCTGTCCAGCAGCGTGCGCCAGAAGAGCTTCGCCGCGGGAGGCGCGGTCCGGTCTCCCGAGCGCATCAGGGACACGGTGCGCTGGAGCGCCGGGTCGACGAGCGGCCGCGCGGTGGCGGAGCCCTGGGCGTGCAGGATGGAGTGCTCGGGCATGAATGCGAAGCCCACGCCCGCGGCGACCAGGCTCTGAACCCACTCCTCGCGCTCCGTGCGATAGCTGGCGTACAGCGCCACCTTGCGGGACGTGCACAGCGCGCCGACCTGTTCGCGCATCTCGCAGGAGAGCCGGTCGATGTAGGGTTCATCGGCCAACGCCGCCAGGGGAACGGTGTCCTGCGCGGCGAGGCGATGTCCGGGTGGGAGCACGACCAGGTAGCGCTCTTCATAGAGGGGCGCGACGACACACCAGTCGGGCGTGGGCGCGGCGGCGTGGGTGATGACGAGGTCCACCTCGGCCTCCTCCAACTGCTGCACCACCGTGTCGCGCGTGCCGATGCGGAGCTCGACCTCCACGCCGGGCGCGACGGCGCGAAACGCCGCCAGGTCGCGGGCCAACCGCGCGGGGCCGATGGTGTTCAGCACGCCCACGCGGAGGGGCACCTGCTTCAACCGACGGTGGTTCTCCGCGATGAGTGCCACGCTCCGGTTCTCATCCTCGATGCGCTGGAGCCGGGGGAGCACGCGCCGGCCCAGGGGCGTGAGCTTCGCGCCGCTCCTGTCTCTCAGGAGCAGGGGCCCGCCCAGCTCGCCCTCCAGCTTCTTGATGGCGGCGGTCAGCGTGGGTTGGGACACACGGCAACGCTCCGCCGCGCGCGTGAAGCTGTGGGTCTCCGACACCGCCAGGAAGTACCGGACCTGATGCATCTCCATGCGGCGCAGGCTCGCTCTCCAGTCGCGCGCGGGCAAGCCGTCAGCTGCGATGGAGCGTGCCGTGAGAAAAAGAACCGGGGGCAGGCTTTGCACCTGCATCTGCGGAGTCAGAGTCCGCCATCTTTGCTGGTTGGACGACCCCGGTAGGGTTTGTTGCGTGAGGCGAAGCGGGCGACGGGATTCGAACCCGTGTCGACGGTATGGGAAACCGTCATCCTGCCGCTGGACGACACCCGCGTTGCTGCGCTTCCAACGAACTTGCGAGGGATTGACGGCGGAGGATTTCCATCCCTGACTCCGCCCTGTCTTCCCCGCGCCTCGTCACGTCCCCGCGGTGGGGATGACGGCCGACAGGTTCACCAGGGCGTCGCGCCTCGTGCCGTGCTTGACGAAGTCCTGGAGGCAGCGAGCCAGCGTCGCGGCCAGCAACCCCAACAGCGGCAGGTGCGCGCCACCCTCGCAGGTGGCCTGTCCGGCGGTGTCCTCGGCGTCCGGCGTGAAGCGCTCGTCCCAGCGCACCAGACCGAAGGTGCCATCCGCGCTCACCGCACCGTGCACCAGCGGCTTGCCCGCCTCCCGGGCGAATGCGGAGAGCAGCAGGCGGCTCTCCTGGTTGTCGAAGCAATCCACCAGCAGGTCCGCGCCGCCGCACAGCGCCGCCACGTTGTCGCGGGTGACGCGCACGCCGAAGGACTCCGCCTTCACGCCGTGCAGGTTGAGGAACTGGAGCTTGAGCGCCTCGGCCTTGTTCTTCCCCACGGAGGGCTTCACGTGGGCCTGCGCGAGCAGGTTCTTGGACTCCACGCGGTCGAAGTCGATGAACACCAGCGTGGCCTCCAGGTTGCGGCACAGCACGGCCGCCTGCGAGCCGACGGCCCCCACGCCACAGAAGACGATGCGCATGACGTCACCTCACCGCGCGCCGAAGGGGACCTTGGGGCGCAGGTAGATGCGCTCGTCGCCGCGGGCGCCGCGGAAGCGGTCCACCATGAAGTGCTGGAACGCGTCCTCGCGCAGGTGGGCCAGGTGCAGGCCGGGCACGCCGCCCGAGCGCACCATCTCCGTGGCGATGCGGCGCACGTCGGCGTCGGAGACGGGGCGGTCCAGCTCCACCGGCACGTCCGCGGACATGCCGTCGTAGGTGATGTTCAGCGTGGCCATGGTGGGGCTCCTCGCGGGGCCCTCGTGGGACGCGGGAGCGCGGCCGACGGGGTGGCTCGCGGGACGCGGGTGGGCGCGGCTTCCTGACCGGGCGCGCCCGTGCGCTGGAAAGACGAGGGCCGGACTCCGCCGTGGAGACGGAGCCCGGCCCTCGGGGGCCGCGAGGGGGAGGGTCCTCGCGGCCGGATTCCTACTTCGCGCCTTCGCCGCTCACCGTCGTCGGCGAGGGCCCGGGCGGGGTGCTCACCGTGGGGTTGAGCGGCAAGGCGCCGATGAAGCCCGAGTACGCCATGCGGTTGGGCGTGCACTCACCCGCGCTGCGCACCTCGCCCTCGGTGGCGTTCTCGAACAGCGCGCTGGCGACGGCGTCGGGGGTGGCCTGGGGGTTGAGCTCCAGCCAGAGCGCGGCCACGCCCGTCACGTGCGGCGCGGCCATGGAGGTGCCGCTCAGGATGCGCGTCTGGAAGTCGCCGTAGTGCCAGGCGGAGGTGATCTTGTTGCCGGGCGCGAAGACGTCCACGCAGTCGCCGTAGTTGGAGAAGTGGGCGCGCTTGTCGCTCGTGTCCGTGGCGGCCACGGTGATGGCCTCCGGCGCGCGGGCGGGCGAGTGCTTGCACGCATCTCCCGACTCGTTGCCGGCGGCGAGCACGTAGACGACGCCCGACGCGATGGAGCGGCGCACCGCCTCGTCGAGCGCCGGGTCCGTGTCGGTGCCCAGGCTCATGTTGGCCACGGCGGGCGACTTGTGGTTCTTCGTCACCCAGTCCACGCCCGCGATGACACCGGCCGTGGTGCCGCTGCCATCACAGCCGAGCACCCGGACGGAGTGCACCGTGGCGTTCCTCGCCAGCCCGTAGGAGCTGCCCGCGGCGGTGCCCGCCACGTGCGTGCCGTGGCCATGGCAGTCATTGCCCTTCATGCTGTCGCCGATGGCGTCGAAGCCGACGGAGGCCCGGCCGCCGAACTCCTTGTGGGAGAAGCGCACGCCGGTGTCCAGGATGTACACGTGCACCCCCAGCCCGGTGGCGTTGTACATGTAGAGCTTGTCGAGCGGCAGCTGCCGCTGGTCCACCCGGTCGATGCCCCACGTGGGCTTGGGCTGGCTCTCGCGGATGGACACCACGCCGTTCTCCTGGACGAAGGCCACGGCGGAGTCCTGCGACAGCGCGCGAGCCTGCTCCTCCGTCATCCGCGTGGCGAAGCCGCGCACCGCGTGCTCGTACACGGAGAACGCGGTGCCTCCGTACTTCGTGGTGAGGCCCTGGGTGAGCTGGGCCACGGCGAGCGGCTCCAGGCTGGCCTCGGGCTCCTTGAGCACCACCACGTACTCGCCCGGCACCTTCTTGCTCACCTCGACGAACTTCTCCCGAGGCGGCGCGAGGAGCGCGGCGGTGGCCGTCGCGTCCCTGCAGGTGGGCCGGCTGCTCGAGCAGCCCCCCAACAATGCCAGTCCACCCATGGCCAGCGTCATCGCTGTCGTGCGTCGATTCATGGCTCATCCCCCTGCACTGGGTCTCCCCGAATGATACGGATGGACTTATAAATCGGCTTAATCCTGATTGTGTCCCGAGGGATGAGACAGTCGTCTGTCATTGAACGAAGCGCGGAATGCCGACATGGGGGCGTATTGCCTACCAGGCGCGCGCGGTGGTTCCCCACCAGTAGAGGGAGGCCTCCAGCGGATGCTGATGTGGTTTTTCGAGCATCGGACGGATGCCCATCTCCCGCGCGGTGTTGCGCAGGTCCGCGTGCCAGTCCTGATGCTCCGGGGACAGTCGCGTGGCGGCGATGGCCAGGGCGCTGGCGCCCACGGAGTAGCCGCCCTGGAGCAGGGGACCACTGGCGGAGTCCTCCTTGCCCTTCACGCCGCGAGGCCATTCCCGACAGGCCGCGAAGGGGAGCAGGGCACCTGCTGGGTGGTCACAGTGTCCCTTCACCAGCGCGGAGGTGAAGGTGGCGGCGGAAGGGTGCGCGCCCATGGCCAGGAAGGCGCCCGTCCACGCCAGGGTGGTGCCGCGAGGCAAGGGCTCCACGGGCTTGCCCCGCGCATCGACCTTCGTGGGAAAGCCCGAGGGCAGGGCCGCGAGCTCCACCAGTCGGGCGGTGAGGCGCTCACCCATCGCGAGCGAGGCCGCGTCGCCGCGCAGCCGTCCGTGGAGGAGCAGCCCCGCGGCGGCGGGCGCGCTGTCACACGGCCAGATGGACTTGCCGAAGGAGGGCAGCAGGAGCTGTCGCTCCAGTGCCTCGACCAGCTGGTCGGCCAGCGCGTCGAACAGGGCGGTGCTTTGCGCGTCGGACACGCCCGCGCGCTCCATGCCCGCGAGCATCAACAGGACGTAGCCCCGGTACAGCACGCTGCGCGGAAGCGAGTGTCCCTGGACGACGGTGACGCCGTCCCGCAGGAAGGGCGCGCGGGCCCGTGTGAGGGCGTCGTCGAGGAGCGCCTTCAGTCGCCTGGGAGTCTCGGGCAGGGGGCTCCCCGCGAGGGACCTCTGGACGAGGATGAAGGACAGGTGTCCGTCACACAGGAGCTGCGCCTCCACGAAGCGGCGGCTCGCGTCGCCCAGGAGTCGGGGCTCGCAGCCTCGTCCGAGGATTCTCCGCTCCAGTTGCGCCAGGGACGGGGCCGACGGGGCCTCCGTCGGTGGGGTGTCCGTGAGGCCGGCCTCGCTCGTACCGAGCGCGAGCAGGAGCAGTGGCAGGAGCGGGGAGGGCATGCGTCCCACAGGGGAGCATGGTGGCGCCGGGCCGTGGGCGACGGGGTCCTCACCGGTCGCCGAGCCGGTGGGAGTGGTCGCTCCCACCGGCTGGACGGCGTGGCCTCAGGGGCCTTCGCGCTGGACCTTCAAGTCACTGAAGCGACCCTCACGCTCCAGCCGCCAGAGGTCCTCATCGGTGACGAAGGGTTGGCCGAGCAGCTCGCGCGCGCGCTTGACCTTCGCGAGCAGCACCGGGTCCAACACGGGCGTGCTGTTCTCGCGCGTGGGGCGGGGAGGCGGTCGCATGATGGAGAAGGTCCCCCGCGCGGGATGTCCATCCTCGGTGGTTCCCTCGAGCAGATAGGTGACGTGTGTCACCGAAGCCTCGGCGCGGGTGTCGAGCGCCACGGGGACTCCCACGTCCTGGCCCACGGGGAGCAGGTCCACGCCCAGGCTCACCTCGGCGGTGTCCTCGGGAAGCGGCGGTGCATCGGCCTCCGGGACGAGCGAGCGCAGCGCCGTCACCCGCTCCAGCCGCACCGGACGCTTCCAGCGGTGGGACAGCTGGAAGGTCTGACGGACCACGCCCTGCGCGTCCTCGACGGGGAAGCGCGGCGAGCCCACCGCGAGCACCGTGACGATGCCTTTCTTGGCGAAGTTCTCGAACGTCGTATCGAGGAGCTGGAGCGAGGAGCGTCCCGCCGCCTTCTTCCCGGACGCATCGAACGCCTCCACCTTCACCAGGTGCTGCGAGTACAGCGCCGCGGGCCGCATCGGGTCGGGGCGCAGCGAGTGCGTCACCCGGGGCGCGCTCGTCGTCACAGTGTGGCGGTCGTCGAAGGTCCAGACGAACTTCACGGGGGCGAAAGGCGTGGGCGCGCCGCCGGCCCGGGGACGCTCCAGGATGCGCGCGAGGAACTCGAACTCCTCCTCCGTGTTGGGCGCGCGTCGGGAGAAGATGTCCACCTGTCGCTCCGGCTCACAGTCCTTCACCGTGTACCGGGGCACGCGCGCCTGGGTGGCGACGTTGTCCTTGCCGAACACCGTCACGGTGGGCAGCTCGTACGTCCCATCCGCCATCCGCCAGACCCGCAGGGGCACGCGCATGCCGCTGCCCGCGCCGATGGTGGCGTGCAGGTGGGTATCGTCTCCGTCCGGCGAGTGGGCGCGGACGCTGATGAGGTTGTCCTCGCCGGAGCAGACCTCCCGCTTCTCCACCGTCACCTCGTCGATGATGGGCGCGGGGACGCGAGGCGGAGCGGTGGGCCTCCGCGCGTGCTCGGTTCGCGAGGGCAACACCGCGGTGGTCCGCACCTCGGCGCGCGTGGGCGTGCCGTCGAGGGCGGGAGAGGGCTCGGGGCCGGGAGGTGTGTCCGGCTCGTTCGAGCGCAGCAGCACACCCGCCATCAGCGCCGCGATTCCCAGTCCGAGCATGAACGTCCTGCGTCTGCGCCACCGTGAGGGTTGCGTGGGAGTCATCCAGGGCTCCTTGTGGATTCGAGCGACGCGTGAGGGCTCACTGCCAGCAGCCGTAGACGTTGCCGCCGGAGTTCCACTGGAGCTGATGGGAGTAGTCGCTGGCCCACAGTGTGACGTTGGACGGGTGTACGCCCCATCCACCGATGCGGTCCGGGCTGATGGAAGTGGCGGTGGCGTTGGGGTCGTCGCGCACCTGCCGCCAGATGACGCTGGTGCTGGTGTCGCAGCGGTTGGCGGACATGCAGTTGGCCACCTGGTTGCCGGCGTTGGTGCACACGTTCCAGAAGACGGGGCAGATGACGCTCAGCGCGACGTTCTCGAACCAGCCCAGCGACTCCTTGCACTGGCCATGCACGCCCCAGTGGACGGAGTTGGCCGCGTTGGCGGTGACCTCGTGCGGGTACGTGTACGGGGAGACGGCGCCCTTGCCCGCGTAGACGTGCGCGTAGGCGAGGAAGGTGGAGCACACCATGCCGTTGTTGGCCGCGTTGCCCGGAATCTCGTGCGCCGCCTCCAGGTCCCGGTACTGGAACAGCGAGTAGGGCACGCGTGAGCCGTTCCACAGCGGCCGGTCGATGCGCTGGCTTCCATCGACGCGCGAGACGTCGCTGACGTATGGGTGGTTGAACCAGAGGCTGTTCGCGATGCGGGCCGCGCCCGCGGGGTCGCCCAGCTGCCACGCCGTCCAGTCCGGCCCGTGGCCGTTCGCATCGTAGAGGTAGTGGTAGATGCCGCCCTGGTTCACCTGCTCCAGGCCCGGGTAGCCGTACTGGAGCTGCGACGCGACGAGCGGTGTTCCACAGACGGTGGGCCAGTTGTTCTGGGCCGGGTCCTTCATGGTGGCGTGGGTGACGCCGCCGGTGGGGCCGTGGGAGAGCATGGAGTGCGTACGGAACTCGCCAATCGCATCAATGACGTTGCGGATGGGCCCGTCGTTGCTGCGGCTGAACACCACCGCGCCGTTGGGGGCGTTCCACCCGGCGGCGGTGTAGCCACACTCCGAAGCGGCGGCGGGAAGCGATGCTCCCAGCGCGGATACCGCGAGACAGCCTGCGAGGACTCGACGCATCAGATACTCCCGGACATGCGACGCTCCCGTGGGCCGGCCCTCTGGTGTCCCAGGCGCGGCGCGAAGCAGAGGTCCGTGGGAGCGGCTTCACCGATGCCTGGGAGGCTGCACGGTAGGCACGGCGGCCGTGCATTCCAGGCTGGACCTGGAGGGCAGTGCGACGGGGGACAGGGGCTTGCCCCAGGAGTCGGTGGGAGCGTTGGTTGGTCCACGCCCAGGACGTCCTCGGGTGACCTCCCGGGTTGCGGTCGCGGTGCGGGGACGCATCCTCGGGGCAGGCGAGAGGAGGAGTGTCACACATGGAACTGTCAGCTCGGATGCATCGCTGGGACGTCACGCCGACGGAGGCCGTGGCGCTCCAGCGCGAGCTCCGGGAGCGGGTGGTGCTCGAGCCCCCGCCGGGCCTGAGGGTGGAGCGTGTCGCGGGCGCGGACGTGTCCACGGAGAAGGGGCGGGACACGGGCTTCGGCGGAGTCGTGGTGCTGGACGCCGGCACGCTCGTGCCCGTGGCCCAGGCGGGTTCGGCGGTGACCCTCGGGTTTCCGTATGTGCCGGGGCTGCTCTCGTTCCGGGAGCTGCCGGTGGTCGCCGTCGCGTGGGAGCGGCTCTCGATGCGGCCCGACGTCCTCATCTTCGACGGGCACGGCATCGCCCATCCGCGACGGCTGGGCATCGCGAGCCACGGTGGGCTCCTGTTCGGCATCCCCTCCATCGGGTGCGCCAAGTCCCTGCTCGTCGGCACGCACGGCAAGCTCGCGGACGCGCGTGGCTCCACGTCGCCCATCATCCACAAGGGCGAGGTGGTGGGAATGGCGGTCCGCACGCGCAAGTCGGTGCAGCCCGTGTACGTCTCGCCGGGGCACCTGATGGACCTGCCCACGGCGGTGGAGCTGGTCCTGCGGGCGAGCCCGAAGTACCGCGAGCCGGAGACGACGCGTCACGCGCACCGGATGGTGAACGCGCTGCGCCGCGCGGACGGCGAGGCCGCGGAGCTGGAGTGAGACGACCTCCCTGGATTTGACCGACGGCCCGACGACCTCTATGTCCAGAGTCCTCGAGATGGGGACGGTTCCGGGCGCGAGCACGGCCCGGGCGGACGTGTCCCCGGCCACCTGGCGCGAAGAGGGCGTGGGCGCTCTCGTGAGGGTGGCGCAGCGAAGGTGGGGGTCGCCCGTGGGAGCGTCGATGCGGAGGTTGTCATCCCGGTGGAGTGAGCTGGCGTCGCATTACCCCGTCGTCGTGGTGGGGTCGGGGTATGGCGGCGCCATCACCGCCAGCCGGCTCGCCAGGGCGGGGCGCCAGGTGTGCGTGCTGGAGCGGGGCCGCGAGCTGCAGCCGGGGGACTACCCGCGCACGGAGGCGGACTTCGCCCAGGAACTCCAGGTCCACATGGAGGCGGAGAGCAACGTCGACCTGGGCCGCGCCACCGCCCTGTTCGAACTGCACCGGGGCGGCGACGTGGCGGTGGTGTCGGGGTGTGGGCTGGGCGGCACGTCGCTCATCAACGCGGGCGTGACGCTGCGGCCGGACCCTCGCGTGCTCCAGGATTCACGCTGGCCGGAGGCGTTCCGTGAGGACGTGCCCGGGCTCCTGGAGGATGGCTTCACGTGGGCCGAGCGCATGCTGCGGCCCACGCCCTATCCGGAGTCCTCGCCGCGCCTGGCCTCGCTGGCGGCCATGGAGCGCGCGGCCCGTCGCATGGGCGGCACCTTCAAGCGCCCCCCGCTGGCGGTCTCCTTCGAGGAGCAGGTGAACGACGCCGGCGTGAAGCAGGGCGCGTGCACGCTGTGCGGGGACTGCCTCACCGGCTGCAACCAGGGCGCGAAGAACTCCGTGCTGATGAACTACCTGCCGGACGCGCATCGCCACGGCGCGAAGGTCTTCACCGAGGTGTCCGTGCGCTACCTGGCGCGCGACGGGAATCGCTGGCGCATCTACTACCGGCCGATGAACACCGGTCGCGAGCGCTTCGAGGCGCCGGACCTGTGGCTGACGGCGGACCTGGTGGTGCTCGCGGCGGGCACCATGGGTACGGCGGAGATCCTGATGCGCTCGCGCGCGCTGGGGCTGTCGCTGTCGAAGCAGCTGGGCCAGCGCTTCAGCGCCAACGGGGACGTGATGGCCTTCGGCTACAACACGGACGTGCCCGTCAACGGCGTGGGCCACGGCGTGAATCCGCCGGAGGGCCGCGAGCCGGTGGGCCCCACCATCAGCGGCATCATCGACGAGCGCGCGACGGCCCGGCAGGAGGACGGCATGGTCATCGAGAACGGGGCCATGCCGGGCGCGTTCGGCAAGCCGATGCTGGCGCTGCTGTCCGCCGCGGCCGCGGTGGGCGGCGAGGACATGGACTCGGGGCTGAAGGACAAGCTGGAGGAGCTGGCCCGGGTGGCGGACAGCGCGGTGCGCGGCCCGTACCACGGGGCCATGCGCAACACGCAGACCTTCCTCGTGATGTCCCACGACGCGGGCGTGGGCGAGCTGCGCATGGAAGGGGACCGGGTGCGGGTGCACTGGCCGGACGTGGGCACGCAGCCGGAGCTCGCGCGCGTGGACCAGCGGCTGCGCGAGGCCACCGCGGCCCTGGGCGGCACCTTCGTGCGCAACCCGCTGTGGAACCGGCTCACCGGACACGAGGTCCTGTGCACCCATCCGCTCGGAGGCTGCGTCATGGCGGAGCACGCGGGCGCGGGCGTGGTGGACCACGAGGGGCGCGTCTTCTCCCGTCATGAGGGGAGCGAGGTCCACGAGGGGCTCTACGTCAGCGACGGCTCGGTGATTCCGAGGCCCCTGGGGACCAACCCGCTGTTCACCATCTCCGCGGTGGCCGAGCGCTCCGTCGCGCTGCTGGCGCGTCGGCGAGGCTGGCACATCGACTACACGCCCGCGCTGGAGGCACCCGCGGCCGACGCGCGGACGCCGGTGGGCGTGCGCTTTTCCGAGACGATGTACGGCCACGTGTCCGGCGCGGTGCATGAGCATGAGCTCGTCGCGGGAGACCCGAAGCGCGAGGGCGCCACGCGTCTGCGCTTCGTCGTCACGGTGGAGACGCGAGACCTGGAGCGCACGCTCGAGGACCGGCTGCACCCGCTGGCGCTCTCCGGCATGGTGGAGGCCCTGGCGTTGTCGCCCCGGCCGCTCGTCGTGGAGGGGGGCGAGCTGCACCTGATGACCCAGGAGGGCGCACGTCCTGGCGGGCGGCGGATGCGCTACCTGCTGCCGCTCGTCGCCGAGTCGGGTGAGCGCTTCTTCCTGGATGGGTACAAGGACGTCCACGACGATGCGGGCTTCGACCTGTGGGCCGACACCACGCGGCTGCTCGTGTCCGTGTACCGGGGCATGGACATCTCGGGCCCCTGCGTCGCGCGCGGCGTGCTGTCACTGGACCCGGCGGACTTCGCGAAGCAGCTCTCCACGTTGCGCGTGCTCGGCGCACGGGACGCGGTGGGCCAGTGGCAGACGCTGCTGCGCTTCGGCCGCTTCTTCTTCGGCGCGCTCTACGACACCTATGTGAAGAAGGCCGCGTAGCGGGCGGGGAGCCGGCGGCCTGTTCCGCCGTGCCAGCGGGTGGTGCTCCTCCCGTGCGCCGTGGGCAACCTGACCCCACGAAGGCACTCTGGGAGGACACGGCCATGGCGGACAAGCGGGAGCGCGAAGGGCAGGAGTCTTCTTCGACGGACGGCTCGAACGAGCGAGGCGGTCTGCCCATCGAGGCCCGCCGCGCCCGTCGGAAGGAGGCGCACGCGAGCCAGCACTACGCGGCCTTCCTGAAGCACCTGTGCGAGCGGGGCGGCATGTCGCCCTCGGTGGCCGAGAAGGCCGCGGTGTCCGTGCTCTGCGCGGTGGAGCAGCGCATCACCCAGGGGGAGACGCAGGACCTGGAGGCCCAGCTCCCCAACAAGCTGACGCTGCTGCTGCACCGCTGCGAGCGCCACGAGGACGAGCTGCCCAAGGGCTTCGGCCGCGAGGAGCTGCTCGCGCGCGTGGGCGAGGACCTGGCTCTCAACCCGGAGGCCGTGGAGCCCGTGGTCCGCGCGGTGCTCAACTCCGTGCGGGCGCAGATTTCCGAGGGCGAGGCCGAGGACGTCATGGACCAGCTCCCCGAGGACCTCAGGGAGCTGTGGCGCCGTCCGAGCTGACGTCAGGCCCGCGCCATCGGCGTGTAACGCATGCCGGAGATTTCGCGCAGGGGGCCCGTCCACCAGGGCTCCTCGGACACCCAGACGTCGCGGCCGTCCTCGCGGGCCACCATGCCGCCGGGGGCCACGACGGAGAAGCGGGGGGCGCGTCCGAGCGCCTCGGTCAACGCGGCCATCGTCGTCTCGTCCTCCTCGGAGAAGCCGAGTGGACCCTCGGGGTGGCTGTGCGTCACCTCCACCAGCTCCTCACGCCAGTACCAGATGGCCTCCCAGCGCGCGCGGGAGTCAGGCAGCAGCACGGGGCTGTCGGAGGCCTCGCACCACAGCACCTCCTCGTCCCGTCCGATGAGCAGACACACCTCATGCGACGACATGGTTCCTCCTCTCTTCGCGTGTCACGCGTGCCGGGTGATGACCAGCACGTCCGTGTCGATGGCCTCGCGGATGACCGAGGGCAGGCTCTCCAGCGTCACCTCGCTGTCCGCGCCCGCCAGGCACACGCCCGCGTCCAGCACCTGGAGCGTGCGCGCGTCCACGATGGAGACGAACCGCTCCCCCATGAAGCTGAACGTCACCTCCAACTGGTTCCCCGCCATGCGACGATGATGAAGCAGCCGCGCTCCCGCGCCCCGCAGCGCCACCTCCGCGCGGGAGTGGTCTCCCACTGGCGCGCCCCGGCCCCGTGACATGTCGCCCGACAGCACCCGTCGACGGGCCTCCTGGGCCAGCTCGGAGGCGCGGACCGTCTGCGCGTCGAGCCACGCTCGCTGCTGCTCGGCCACGCGCCGCGCCTCGAGCGCCCGCTGGTGGACCCGCCGCTCCTCCGCCAGGGCGCGCAGGCACGACTCCGCCTCCGGACGGCCCAGCTCAGCCACCCTCAGCACCCGCCCTCGCGTCTCCGCGGGGGCGAAGCGGATGTCCAATGTCCTCGACGCGGCCTCCAGCAGCGCATAGCCGAACGCCGCGCGCAGCGGAGCGCTCACGCCCTTCACGGACGCGAGCGGCCGTCCCTCCTCCAAGGCCCGACGCGCGGCGTCCTCCGCCTCGCCCTCGAACTCCACGCCGTCGAACAGCAGCGCGCCGTCGTGCCAGCGCCGCGCGCTCACCGGCGCGAGCGGTGACGGCTCATCCTCCGGCAGCAGTTCCAAGGGCCGTGCCACCGCGCCCTCGAGCACCAGGCGCGCTCCCCAGACATGACCGCGCACCCGAGGCAGCGCCTCCAGACCCTCGGGCCCGGCGGGCTCACGGGCGGTGGCCTCGCGCCCCTTCAACTCGAAGCGCCACCACCCCGGGGCCACGGGGGTGGTGACACGGAGGCGTCGCGTGGCGGTGTCCACGGTGCCGCCGCCCAGATACGGCAGCACCGCCGACTCCACCTTCCCGAGCAACTTCCGGTAGTCCACGACGCCTCCTTGCCTTCACCGCGACTTCGAGCTCACGCCACCTTCAACAGCGGCGTACGCATCACCCGCTCGACCCAGCCGGACTGGCTGGCACCGGGCAGCGTCGGCGCGTCCAGCAGCGCCTTGAGCACCCGGGGGACCTGGTAGGGGTCCGCGAACTGGTCCACGTTCACCTCGCTGAAGGGCACCCGCAGCTGGCTCGCGCACGTGCGCACCGTGTTGCCACGGCCACCCGCCACGCTCACCAACAGCGCCATCGCCGCCACCGGGAAGCCGACGTCGCGGAACGCCCGGGCGAACTGGTCGCCCGCCTCGCCCGCCTCGTCGCCCACCACGATGACCACCAGCTTCGCCCCCTCCGGCACCCTCATGCCGTCCCGGTGCAGCGCGTGCACGCCGGCCGCGTGCGTCGTGCCACCCGAGGCCTTCAGCCCCGCGAGCATGTGCTGCACCGCCGTGCGGTTGGAGGCCTTGGGCCGGAGCACGGTGCCCATCGTGTCGAACGCCGCGATGTGCAGCTTCTCCATCGGGAAGCCCGCGAGGATGCGCGCGAGCGCCTCCTTCGAGTTCTCGATGGCCCCGTCCATGGAGCCCGACTTGTCGATGAGGAACATCACCCGCACGTCGGTCTCCGCCGTCGCCTCCGCCACCGCCTGTCGTGCCGCGTTGTCGCTCGCCTCCTCCAGCTTCTGGCGCAGCACCTCGCTGCGCACGTTCTTCGCGATGTTGAGCGCCCGCTGGTCCGTCGCCGTCTGCACGGCCTTCTCCCAGCGCGCGCGCACCGTGGGCTCCGCGAGCAACCCCAGCTCCTCCAACGTGGGCGTCATCAGCCGCAGGTCGCGGTCCGACAACGAGGGCAACAGCGCCGCCATGATGGCCGGCGTCATCCCCACGTCCTTCGGCAGCCGACCCACGACCTCCTTGTAGGAGAGCCGCTCGGAGTCGATCCACTCGCAGATCTCCGCCTCGGACAGCCCGTCGAAGCGCTCGCGCTTGACCAGCGTCAGCCCGCTCAGGCCCACCGTGCGGTGCCCGCCCTCGGCCTGCTTCTGCTTCCAGCCGAGCACCTCGAAGAAGCCCTGCGTGAGCGGCTTGTAGCCCGCCTTGCGCGCAAGCTTCTTCAACGTCTCCTTGTAGCCGGCCTTCATCAGGCCCTGGAGCATCGACAGGTTGGACTCCCGCGCGGCCAGCCACCTGGACGCCACGCGCTTCCAGCGGCCCATGGGCGGCTTGCGCGACGCCGGGTCCCCGAAGCCCGCCTGCCGGTTGAGGCTGGCGATGTCCGGCAGCTCGAGCAGCTCCGCCACCCGCAGCACCGCCTTGGGCGTGAGCATGCGCGTGGACTTGCGCTCGTAGTGCAGCACCATGGCCTCGCCGATGGAGCGGTAGTCGTCGTCGTGGAACGCCACCTGGCCGTCGTCACCGCGCACCGGCTGGCCCGCGTGCTGCTGCACCAGCATGAGCGCGCACGTGGCCACCTTCAGGTCACGCCAGTCCGTCTGCGTCAGCGCGTACGACGCGAAGTGCGCCATCAGCTCCGAGTTGAGCTGGTGGATGTCGAGCAGCTGCCGGTAGAGCTTCACCGCCGCGGGCACGAAGAGGCCCGGCTTGACGGGCTTGCCCACCGCGCGCTGCGCCGGCGTGGCGTGCGCCGCGGCCACCCACGTGCCGCCCACGTCCAGCCCCGGACGGTTGTGCCACAGGTGGGCCGAGCCGCTGAGCACCAGGTCCAGGAGCTTCTCGGCGGGGCCTCGCTGGGACTCGGGCAACAGCTGCGTGTTCGGGTTCGTCGACATGGGGAGTCCCCCTTTCGGGACGTGCGGCGGGTCAGGCGCGGGGCGGACCTCGAGCCCGACAGGGCCCTGGGAGTGCACCGCGCGTGGAGCGCACGGGGGGCGTCAGGTGCACGAGGCACGGCCACCCGCGCGAAGCTGGGAGTGAGGAGGAAGGAAGGTGCGCCCGAGTGACGAGGCCGGTGATGCTGGATTGAATGTCCAGTGTTCTACCGTTGAACTACGGAGCCTGACGGCCCCGGCGGGATTCGAACCCGCACCTCTCATTGCGTGTCTGGCCCTGTCGGCCGGGCGCGAGGCTTTTCAGTCGGAGTCGACGCGTCGGTGACGGGTGCTCACGAGTAGACGCACACGTCGCCATGCACCGGGAACTTCGCCACGTCCTTGCCGCCCCGGTATGTCTTCCGGGCCGGCACCGAGACGAGCTCCCACGTCGGCAGCACCACCGCCGTCAGGGAGCGTCCGTAGACGCACCCCGTGTCGATGCCCACCGCGTGCTCGGTGACGAGCGGCTGGTCGAACACGGTGTGTCCGAAGATGACCCGCTCCGGGCCCTTCCAGTGGTGGGTCCAGAACGTCCACCCCGCCGGTGCCTTGGAGGGCCAGTAGCTCTTCTTCGCGGGCGGCTGGATGCACTGCGCGTGGAGCAGGTGGTACGGGTCCTGCGCCTCCACGGGCAGGCCGGGCATCATCCCGGCGTGGACGACGACGGCGTTGTGCTCGGGCAGCCTCAGGTAGTGGGGCAGCCGGGCCATCCACTCGTAGTGCTCGGGCTCGAGCACCTGCCGGGTCTCCAGGTGGTCGGGATTCAGCCGCTCGGCGGCGCGGTGGCGCTGCTGCAGCGTCGTCTCCTCGTGGTTGCCCAGGATGGCCTCGTGCCGCATGGCCAGCTCCACGCACTCCCGGCGCTTGGGCCCCCGGTCCACCAGGTCCCCCGCGAAGATGACGCGGTCGCTGGAGGTGGCCCCCACCTTGGCGAGCAGCTCCAGGGCCTCGTCGTGGCAGCCGTGGAGGTCTCCGATGACGATGGTGCGGGGGGACATGACTGAGGGTTCCTTGGAAGCGGGAGGGTGGGCAGGCGCCCGGAAGCAATGCGGCCAGGGACGGGGGGCCCCCACGTTCCTGACCGGGAGATTCCCGTTCCCCCTCCCGGACGGCCCCGGGGATCATCCTGTCAGGAAGTCGGCGACCCGGGCGTCGGGCTTCGTGGGTGCCACGACTGTCCGGTCGTCCGGGTGGCCTGGGCACCCCTGCTCCACTCGGAGGCTGCCTGCGGATGCCAACGTGGTACCTTGCCGCGCGACATCCCTGTAATCCCATCTCCCGGGGCGGGTCTCCGGGCACAGCTCCCAGGTCCTTCCGGTGTTCGAGCAGCTCACGGATGACGAATTGTTCGCGGAGGTGGTCCGCCGCCGCGCCACGAACGAGCCCATTGGGGGCCCGCTCGGAGCGTTGGTTCAGCGGTGGAGCCGGCCTGCCCGGTACGTCATCAGCAAGATTCAGGCGAGCTACGGTCGCGGTTCCCCAGCGGACGGCGACGAGCTCTATCAGGACGCGGTCGGCAAGTTCCTCGACCGCGGGCTGGACCAGTTCCGTGGCATCTCCCAGCAGATGCCGGGCCGGAGTGCGTCTCCCAAGACGTTCTTCCTGCGCATCGTCAAGCACGTGGCCATCGACTTCTACCGGCGGCACCGCGAGGAGCTCGCGGCGCCCTCGTCGGACCCCGATGACGTCATGGAAGAGCCGCCTTCCGAGCGGGCTCGCGCTGTCGAGATGGGCAGGAGGACGGAGGAGCGCGCGGACGCCCAGGAGCTGTACTGGGCCGCGTTCGCACGGCTCCAGCAGGAGCACCCCAAGGAGGCCTCGGCATGGGAGCTGTATCACCACGAGGACGTGGAGGATCACGAGGAATGCGCGCGTCGGCTGAACATCACCGTGGTCAATTCCTACAAGCGCGTCAGTCGCGCGCAGGCCTACTTGAAGCTCTACCTGCTGGATCTCCAGCGCGAGTCGCCACGAGGGGAGGAAGCGTGAGCCTCCTTCCCGGCCACACCCCGGGGTATTCAGGAGGAATGAAGTCATGAAGACCGAAGCCATGTCCCGCTCTGCCGCCCGTCGCTCCCAGCTCACCGCCGCGAGTGTCCCCCCAGGAGTCGTCCTCGAAGCCGCCGGAGATTTGTTGAGGCGGGCGACCCAATGGGGGACCGAAGGTGTGGAGGCGGCCCTGCGGGGCCTCGGTCGACCGGAAGTGGAGACCTGGCTTCAGGCGCAGAAACCGCAGGCGCTCCAGCCCGTGCTGTTGAGGGCCGCGGAAGAGGCGATGGAGGTGGCGCTGGACGGGGGGGAGGAGGCCGAGGTGTGGCGCGCCTCGGCGCTGGAGGGCCTTGCCGCTCGTGACAGGGCCGCCTCGCAGGCATCTGCCCTCGCCGCCTGGGAGGGCCTGCATGGCGACTTGCAGGGGGATGCGGCGCGAAATCGAGACCGCTTCCTCGAGTCGCTCGGGAACCTGGACGCGCTGCTGCTTCCCAGGGCCCGTTGGTTCATTCCCCTCAACCCCGAGCGTCGCCAGGAGCAAGCGCTCCTCGAGCCCGCGGAGCAGGACAAGGCCTGGTGGTTTGGTGCCCGGGCCGGCTGCGATGACCTGGTGGCGACGTGGACCTCCGGCCCCCAGAGTCCGACCCCCCACATCCAGGGTTGCGCCGAGTGCCGCGCGGACATCGCGGACGCCGCGCCGGTGGATGCGCCTCCCCGTCGTCACCTCACACGGGATGATTTGTGGCGCTTCGACATGGGCCTGATGACGGCCGACGAGCGCGAGCGCGTGGACGCGCACACCGCGCGCTGTGGCGAGTGCGCCCAGGCGGTGCTGGCGCTGGGCGAGGGTGACGACGCGATTGAAGAGGCCCTGGAGATGGACGAGGGCGACGCGGGCGTGGCCCGGGCCGCGCGCTCGTCCCGCGCCCCGGTGTCGCAGCGCCCGTCCTCGGCGCGCCACCCGGAGCAGCGCGAGGTGCTGGAGGAGCGGCGCGACTTCCGCGTGGTGCTGGTGCGCGAGCGTCAGCGCGTGCGGCTCCTGGTGCAGCCCCTGGCGGGCAGGACGGTGACGGCGGCGGTGTTCCTGAGCCCCGGCCGGCCCTCGCTCAGGCCCACGAACGGGCCCGAGGGTTTGTCGTTCGATTTGTCCTCGGCCTCCGCCACCGGCGCTCGCACCGCGCACCTCTCGGTGCAGGCGGGCAATGACACGCTGGAGCGGGACTTCGCCTTCTGAGAGGAAGGCCCCGGCCGTCCCAGGGGCCGCGCGAGCGGCCTCGGGACTCCAAGGGCCCACCGTCACGACTACTGCGGCGGAGCGGTGACGCTCGGTGTGTTGAGCGCCTCGCGGCTGCGGACGGGCGGCTGCGGGATGGGGAAGTTGCGCGGGGGGACGACGCGGCGGAAGCCGTTGTCGAGGAAGCTCAGCACGAGCTGCGCGGTGGGCGGGCGGGTGCTCAGCGCGGCGCCGCACACGTCGACGAGGTCCAGGACGCGCGGACCCTCGGTCGTCACATAGCGGTTGCAGGTGCTGTCCACCGGCGCGTCCTTGTCCCGCGTCAGCTGCCGCGCCAGCCGTCCCCACTTCATGGTGAGCGCGTCCGGGCTGAGCTGGATGCTGACGGGCTCCTCGCCCCAACTGCCCTCGATGTGCGTGAGCGACGTGCCGGCCTTCACGCGGAGGTCCACCTGCCGCTGGCCGAAGGTGCCCGTCACGGCGATGCCGTGCTCGTAGATCTCCTCGGAGAGGATGCTGACCCAGACGCCGTCCTGGCGCCGCGTGTACGGCTTGGCCGCCGCGATGCGGCCATTGTTGAACCAGATGTCACCCACGCGGCCCACGGGCAGTTGGTCGTTCTTCGCGACCGGCGTGGGCTCGTCCAGGCCGGCGGGGCCGGTGGAGGCCACCAGCTGGCGCGAGGCGAGCAGGTCCGTCACGGCGACCGACTCGTCCACCACCTCGAAGCGCACGCCGTCCAGCCACGCCTGGCCCGTGCCGCTCATGATGAGGCCCGCCATGATGGTGGTGGCCTCCTTGGGCACGTCCAGCACCACCTCGTGGCGCTTGCAGCCGCGGGTGCCCACGAGCGCGCGCGACTGCATGTTGTCGAAGGCGAGCGGCTGCTTGGGGTCCGGCCCCTCCACGCGCATCCACAGCCCCGCCCAGCCATCCACGTCCTTCACGCGTGTGGCGGCGGAGAAGCGCAGCCGCTTGCCGCGGAAGTCCTGCGCGCCGAAGGCCTGCATGAAGGTGCCGTAGCCCGCCTCGTCGTGGCTCAGCGAGCGCAGGTACGCGCTGCGGCTGCCCTCGCACGGGGCGCTGGTGTCCACGCCCGCCTCGTAGCGCTTGGGGGCGCTCTCGGTGACGTACCAGCCCACCGGCAGCTTCGGCGTGCTGCCCGACGGCTCGGCCAGGGCCGCGGGCGCGGCCAGGGCGAGCAGCAGGGCGGCGAGATTCTTCCGGAAGTCCATGGCGGGCGTCCTCACAGCGACACGGGCTGGCGCGCGCTCAGCGCGCCCTCGGGGAGACCCGTCCGGGCCTCATAGCGGGGGACCTCGGCGATGCCCGAGGGGGTCATGACCAGCAGGCCCCGCTCCGCCGCCTTGCGCGTGCAGAACGCCTGCGTGGCCAGGTCCGGGCAGGCCACCACGTTCGTCGCCGGAAGGTCCTCCTCCAGTCCGAGCGCCAGTGTGGGCGGCAGCGCCTCCCCGGGTTCCAGCTCCCGCGACTGCGTGGCCTTGCCCCCGGGCAGCAGCACCAGGGCCAGCGAGGCCGCCAGGGCCGCGATGGCGACGCCCGCGGCCGCGCGGCGCGCGTGCCAGCGCGCGGGACGCGCCACGCGCTCCTCGCGGACGCTCCAGTCCTGGGCGACCTCGTTGAGCTGTTCGGACAGGAGCGCCTCTTCCTGCAGCAGCAGGGCGCAAGGCTCACACTCCAGCGTGTGGGCCTCCAACGCCGCCGCCTTCTCCGGGGCGAGCGCGCCCAGGATGTACTGCTCCGCGGAGTCGCGGGTCAGGTGGGGCTTAAGCATGGGTCTCCTCCTCGAGCGCGGAGCGCAGCTTCTTGCGCACCTCGCACAGGATCTGCCGCACGCGCTGGACGGAGAGTCCGACTTTCGCGGCGACTTCGGCATGGGGTAGCTCCTGGCCGTCACAGGCCAGGAGGAAGACGCTCCGCGCGCTCGGCGACACCTGGGCGAGCGCGGCATGGGCGCGGGACAGTTGTTCCTCGGACAGCAGGCGACGCTCGGCGGACACGGCCGGGTCCACCGGATGCTGACGCTCGGGCAGTTCCTCCACCGCCCCGGAGATGGACTCTCGCCGGGCCCGGCGGGCATCGTCCGCGGCCAGGAAGGCCGCCTGGGTGAGGGCGAGGTTGGGCAGGCGCAGCTCCGTCAGCAGCCCACGCTGCTGTTGTTGGATGAGCCTCGCCCACGTCTCCTGGGCGAGCTCGTGGGCCCGGTCCACCCGGACGCCCCGGGCCAGGAGCGATACCACGACGCGGCGGTGGTGGCGCGCAACCAACGCGTCCCAGGCAGACCGGTCGCCGGCGAGCGCCTTGCGCGCCAGGACCTCCTCGTCCGCCCCGCGCGCCGCCTCCATCGGCTCCTCGGTTTCCCTCGCTAGTCGAACCGTCGTCATCCGCAGGCCCTGCACGGCTGCACTCATGCCGTCTTCCCGTCGCTCTGCTGCGTCTGGGGGCTCTGGCCGCTCCCCGGTCTCCGGGGAACGTACGTCCGTGGCGGACATATCGCCGGGCGCCAGCAGGATGTGCGGAGGGGTGGCCAAAGGTCAGTTCGCGGCGGGGCTTTCCCCCGAGGGCCAGGGGAGGTTGGAGAGGCGGACGACGCCCTGGCACTGGCCGCAGACGCGGTTCTCGCTGTCGTAGACGCGGGCGGTGGCGAACAGCAGGGTGAGGCCCTGGCTGTCGATTTCGGCCTCCACGCGCAGGTGGTCGCCGGTGACGGGGCGCTGGAAGCTCATGGAGAGCTGCACGGTGGCGCATCTCCGGGACGGGTCCACCAGCGCGCCGCTGGTGCCGATGGCGTAGTCGAAGAGGGCGGCGAGGATGCCGCCGTTGACGGCCGCGGCGCTGCCCACGCCGCCGCGGTGTTCGGGCTTGAGCTCGGGGATGGTGACCACCACCTTGCGACCCTCCGGGAAGGCGACCTGGGCGCCGAAGTGGCGCAGGGTGAGGCTCTGGTTGAACAGCTCGGCGTAGCGGTCCAGCGCGGCCTGGGAGGGCTTCGCCGGGGGGACGGAGGGGGCGTCGGACATGATGTCTGGCCCTATATACCCGAGCCTCGGCGCCCGAGGGACCGGCCGGGCGTGCCAGGGGGTGCGGAAGGACGCCCACCGGACGGTGAAAGACGTTAGAAGCAGGGGCTCCCCCCGAGTCGCCCGTGAACGTCCACGAATCCGCCCTCCTCGAAGACCTGAATGACCCCCAGCGCGAGGCCGTGCTGCACCACGGCGGCCCGCTCCTCGTCCTGTCGGGCGCGGGCAGCGGCAAGACGCGCGTCATCACCCGCCGGGTGGCGTACCTGGTGAAGGTCCACGAGGTGTTCCCCTGGCGCATCCTCGCCGTCACCTTCACCAACAAGGCGGCGCGCGAGATGCGCGAGCGCCTGGTGCAACTGTTGGGGCGTCAGGCGAACGACCTGGTGGTGAGCACCTTCCACTCCTCGGCCGCGATGATTCTGCGCCGGGAGGCGGAGCACGTGGGGCTCACCCGCTCGTTCGTCATCTACGACGACGGCGACCAGCTCAACGTGGTCAAGCGCGCCATGCGCGAGGCGGGGCTGGAGCAGTCCATGCAGCCGCGCGAAATCCTGAGCCGCATCGACCAGGAGAAGAACCAGGCCCGGCTGCCCGAGGACATGGAGGTGGAGCCCGGGGACGAGCGCGGGCTGCTCGTCCAGCGCGTCTACCACGCGTACCAGGAGCGCCTGCGCGCGGCCAACGCGGTGGACTTCGGGGACCTGCTGCTCCTGCTGGTGACGCTCTTCCGCAAGCGACCGGAGGTGCTGGAGAACTACCGCCGGCGCTTCCACCACGTGCTGGTGGACGAGTTCCAGGACACCAACCCCGTGCAGTACGCGCTGCTCAAGCAGCTGGCGCCGCCGCCCTCGGCGAACCTGGTCGTCGTGGGTGACGACGACCAGTCCATCTACCGCTGGCGCGGCGCGGACGTGGACAACATCCTCAACTTCCCGCGCGAGTACCCCGGCGCCAAGGTGGTGAAGCTCGAGCAGAACTACCGCTCGGACCGCAACATCCTGGACGCGGCCTACGAGGTCATCCGGAAGAACACGCGCCGGATGGAGAAGAAGCTGTGGTCGGACCGGCCCGCGGGCCAGACGCTCCAGCTGATGCTCAACCGCGACGAGCGGATGGAGGCGCAGGAGGTCGCGCGGCAGATTCTGGCGCTCCAGCGGGAGGGCTTCATCAAGTTCTCCAGCATGGCGGTGTTCTACCGCGTCAACGCGCAGAGCCGCGTGCTGGAGGAGGCGCTGCGGCTGGCGCGCGTGCCGTACACGCTGGTGAGCGGGCGCAGCTTCTATGACCGGGCCGAGGTGCGGGACGCCTCCGCGTACCTGCGGTTGATGGTGAACCCACGCTCGGACGCGGACCTCTTGCGCATCATCAACACGCCGGCGCGCGGCATCGGCGACACCACGGTGGAGCGGGTGGTGGACCACGCGAACACCCGCAACCAGAGCCTCTACGAGGTGCTCGCCGAGCCCGGGCTCATCCCCGCGCTCAACACCACCGCGGTGAAGCGGCTGCGCACCTTCCACGGGCTGTTGGAGTCCCTGCACCGCTACGCGCAGGGGACGACGGACGCGGCGAGCGCGGTGGACGAGATGCTGCGCGAGACGAAGCTGGTGGAGACGCTGGTCGCCGAGGGCAGCGACGAGTCGACGACGCGGGCGGAGAACCTCCGCGAGTTCCTGGGCGCCGCGCAGGAGTTCGACCTGAACCGCGCGGCGGCGGCGGTGGCCGCGGCGTCCGGGCCTCAGGTCGAGGTGCCTCCGGAGGTGGACGCGGCGCCCCTGTCGGCGGACACGCCCCCGCTGCAGGCGTTCCTCGAGCAGATTTCGCTGGTGGGCGACGCGGACGCGGAGGTGGGCGAGGGTCGGGTGGCGCTGATGACGCTGCACGCGGCGAAGGGCCTGGAGTTCGACGCGGTGTTCCTCACGGGCCTGGAGGACGGCGTCTTCCCGCACTCGCGCGCGCTCAAGGGCGAGGACCCGGACAACGGCGAGGAGATGGCCGAGGAGCGGCGGCTCTGCTACGTGGGCTTCACTCGCGCGCGCCAGCGGCTCTTCGTGAGCCTGGCGCAGTGCCGCTCGCTGTTCGGTGAGCTGCGCTACAACCCGCCCAGCCGCTTCCTGCGCGACGTGCCTCCCAAGCTGTTCGGCATCAGCGAGCAGGACATCCCGGAGCCGCCCCGGCCCGCTCCCATGGCGGCGCCGCGCAAGCGGACCTGGGACGAGGACGACGGCCCGCGCATCGACCGCTCCTATTCGCAGACGTCGGACATGGACGGGGTGAGCGGCGACGTGCGCGGCATGCGCGTGCGGCACGAGCAGTTCGGCGTGGGCCGCATCGTCGCCGCGGACGGCACGGGGCCCAACGCGAAGGTGACGGTGGAGTTCGGCGGCGCCGTGGGCCTCAAGCGCGTCATCGCCCGCTTCCTGATGCCAGGGTAGCGGGGTGGGGCAGTCCGCGCCCGAGTGAGGAAGCCATGAGGGTCGACTGCCAGGTTTTTAATCTGGTGCCTTTACCATTTGGCTACCCCTCCACGTGAATGGAGGGGGCTGGATTCGAACCAGCAGAGTCCTGAGCGTGTAAGGCCTCGTCGGACGGGCGCGGATTCCGGCAGGGACGCGCTGGCACGAAGGCGTCTGACAGACAGGGTTCGCCTCAGGGACTGTTCTCGAGCGGGCGCAGCTTCCAGGACAGCACCCGCCCGTCCTGTCCGAGCACGAACACCTGGTCCCCCTGGACCACCGGCGGCGAGCGCAGCGCCGTGTCGGTGCGCAGGGAGAACGCGCGCTCCCACGTCGGACGCTTGAGCGCCACCAGTCGCCCCTGCCGTCCCTGCGTGGGCACCAGGAGCAGCTCCCCGATGGCCTCGGCCACGCGCGTGGTGAGCGGGTCGGGCAGCCCCATGCGCGCCAGCTCCTTCCCGTCCGACGGAGACAGTCCCACCAGCACCGGCGCGTCCTGCGTCCGAGCCCCCACCCACAACATGCCCAGCGCCAGGGACGGCGGGCCCGTGAGCGAGTCCGCCACGGTCTTCTCCCAGAGCATCCCGCCGTCCTTCGCGCGGAGGGCCCGGACCTGGGACGCCTTCGTGCCGAGGAACAGGACGTCACCCTCCGCCTCCAGGCCGAGCACGTCCTCCGTGGCCTGCCGCCAGAGCGTGGCGCCGTCCGCCACGGACAGGGCCACGAGGCCCGCGCCGACGAGCGCGACGACGAGCCGTCCGTCGGCCAGCACTGGCGCGGGGAGGCCCCGGCTCGACTCTGGTGGAGGCTCGGCGGACTTGGGCGCGGGGGTCCTCCAGCGGACCTTCCCGGTGTCCACCGCCAGCGAACGCACCGCGCCATCCGGGGCCACCACGAAGAGGGACTGCCCGTCCGGAGCCACGACGAGGGGCGTCAGGACGGGGGGCTCACCGGTGAGCCGCCAGCGCTCCGAGCCGTCCGCCAGGGAGAGGGACACCAGGTCTCCGGCGACCGTCCCGGCGATGACGCTGTCACCCGCGACGACGGGGCGCGTGGCCACCTCGCGGCCCAGGGCCACCCGCCATTGCAGGGTGCCCGTCCGGTCCAGGCGCACCACGGCGCCGGCCTCGTTGCCGGTGAGGACCCCGTCGGACAGCGGCGTCAGGCCCGCGCGGGAGGATGCATCCGTGGAGTACCGGAAAGCCGTCTGCGCGGGTTCTCGACACCCCGCGGCCGACACCAATGTCAGGGCCAGGGCGAGGAGGGTGTGCCTGCATGGACACGCGCGGGGCGACATGGTTTGGAGGATGGCGTAAGGAAGGAAATTCGACCATGCCTACGATTCGTGACGACGAGATTCCCAGCGCCACCGGCATCCCTTCTGGAGCCCGGCGGACGGACTTCGTCCCGCCCCCCACGCTGGCGGTGACGGAGGAGCTGCTGCACGCGCTCCCCAAGACGGACCTGCATTGCCACCTGGATGGCTCCATGCGGGTGAAGACCATCCTCGAGCTGGCCGAGCAGCAGAAGGTGAAGCTGCCCGCGGACACCGAGGACGGCCTGGCGCGCGCCATCCACATGGGTGAGGTGTGCAAGAGCCTGGAGGAGTACCTGGTCGCGTTCGACGTGACGCTCTCGGTGCTCCAGACGGCGGACGCGCTCTACCGCGCGGCGTACGAGCTGGCGGTGGACGCGGCGGCGGAGAACGTGCGCTGGCTGGAGGTGCGCTACTCGCCCGCGCTGCACCTGCAGAAGGGCCTGAAGATGACCACGGTCATCGACTCGGTGCTCGAGGGCCTGCGCGTGGCCAAGCGCGAGACGGGCATCAAGTGCGGCGTCATCGTCTGCGGCATCCGCCACATCAACCCGCAGACGTCCATGCGGCTGGCGGAGCTGTCGGTGGCCTACAAGAACCGGGGCGTCATCGGCTTCGACCTGGCCGGCGCCGAGGCGAGCTTCCCCGCCAAGGACCACAAGGACGCCTTCCAGCTCATCCTCAAGAACAACGTCAACTGCACCGCGCACGCCGGTGAGGCGTACGGCCCCGAGTCCATCTCCCAGGCCATCCACAACCTGGGCTCGCACCGCATCGGCCACGGCACGCGGCTGCGCGAGGACGGGGACCTGCTCAACTACGTCAACGACCACCGGATTCCGCTGGAGGTCTGCCCCACGTCCAACGTGCAGACGGGCGCGGTGTCCAGCCTCCAGGCGCACCCGCTGAAGTTCTACTTCGACTACGGCCTGCGGGTGACCATCAACACCGACAACCGCCTCATCACCGACACCACGGTGACGAAGGAGCTGTGGGTGGCGCACAAGGAGCTGGGGCTGTCGCTGGACGACCTGGCGACCATCATCGTCTCCGGCTTCAAGAGCGCCTTCCTCCCGTTCCGGGAGAAGCAGGACATGCTGCGGCTGGTGAACGAGGAGATCGCCAACACGTTGGTGGCCTTCGACAAGAAGCGGCATGTTCCGGTGAAGCAGCCGGCGTGATGGCGTAGCCTCCACCGTGCGCGCGGCGTCATCGGTCGCGCGTCGGTGGCCAGGCAGGCGGCTCCCTCCCGGGCCCCTGGTGTCATGGCCCGGGACGGAGGCGCACGTGGACCTGGAGCTGGGTGGCAAGGTGGTGCTGGTGACGGGGGGCTCGGACGGGCTGGGGGCGGCGGTGGCCCGGCGGCTCGTGCGCGAGGGGGCGAAGGTGGCCCTCTGTGCCCGGGGCGCGGAGCGGCTGGCGGCCACGGCCGAGGCGCTCAGGGCCGAGGGCGGGGACGTGCTCGCGGTGCAGGCGGACGTGTCCAGGGCGTGGGAGGTGGAGCACTTCGTCGACGCCGCGCATGCGCGGTGGGGCCGGGTGGACGCGCTGGTGAACAACGCCGGCACCGCGGCGGCCCGGCCCTTCGCGTCGGTGTCGGACGCGGAGTGGGAAGCGGACCTCCAGCTCAAGCTGTTCGCGGCCGTGCGAGCGTCGCGCCATGTGTTGCCACTGCTGAGCGAGGCGGGTGGTGGCGCCATCGTCAACGTGCTGGCGATTGGGGCGAAGACGCCGGGCGCGCAGTCCACGCCGTCGTCGGTGTCGCGCGCGGCGGGTCTGGCGCTCACCAAGGCGCTGTCGAAGGAGCTGGGGCCGCGCAACATCCGCGTCAACGCGGTGCTGGTGGGCATCATCGAGAGCGGTCAGTGGGTGCGCCGGGCGCAGGAGCTGGGCAAGCCGGTGGAGACGTTCCAGGCGGAGATGGCGCGCAACGCGGGCATCCCCCTGGGGCGCGTGGGCCGCGCGGACGAGTTCGCCGACGTGGTGGCCTTCCTGCTGTCGCCGCGCGGTGGCTACATCAGCGGCGCGGCCAT
Organism: Myxococcus sp. MISCRS1; assembly: GCF_026626605.1. Lineage (NCBI taxonomy): Bacteria > Pseudomonadati > Myxococcota > Myxococcia > Myxococcales > Myxococcaceae > Myxococcus > Myxococcus sp. MISCRS1. Next base: position 3,130,636 of record NZ_JAPNKB010000001.1, on the reverse strand, counting down.
CAACGTGGATGGGGGCCTGTCCGGCGCGACGTAGTGGCGCACGGGCGAAGGACGTTGTCAGGTTCGTGGACCCACGGCGTCCCTGCGCGCTGAGGATGGCCTTCGGGCCGTCCGGCGACCGCGGCTGCTGACCCAAGGTCCACCATCTCCTCCGCCACGTCCCCCCGGGGCGCTCGTACGCGAGCCCTCGGGGCATTCCCGAGTTGGTCATGCAGCCGAAACTGAATCGGCTCCTGCGGGCGCTTGCCCGCGAGGGGCTCGAGGTGACCTATGACGGTCGCCTCTACTCCGTGCGCCTCCTGGGTGACGCGAACGCGCCGCCCGCCGAGGTGCTCCTCCCCCCGGACCTGCCCGTCGAGGGCAAGGCCTTCCAACAACTCGCGCACCTCGCGGCCCTGAAGCACCCGGGCGGCGGAGAGGTCCTCCGCGTGCGCGCCACCCCCGACTTCCACCCGGGTGACTCCGGCGTGGCCATCGGCTCGGTGCTGCACACGCGGGGGCTCGTCGTCCCCGGCGCCGTGGGCACCGACATCAACTGCGGCATGCGCCTGCACGTCGCCGACCTGTCGGTGGAGGACTTCCTCTCCCGCCGGGACGACTTCGTCGAGCGCATGAAGGGCCACTACTTCTTCGGCACGCGGGACGTCGCCATGTCCTCGCGCGCCTCCACCGCGCTCCTGCGTGACGGCCTCCCCGGCTGGCTGCTGGAGACGCTGGACACGCCGCTGGGCTGCGCTCGCACCGCGGACCTGGCGCAGCTCGACGCGGAGGTGGACCGCATCCACCTGGGCGGCGCGCTGCACGGCGACCCGACCTGGGCACCGGACGCGCTCACCCGCGAGGGCGTGGTGCGCGACGCGGGCCTGGCCACCATCGGCGGAGGCAACCACTTCGTCGAGGTGCAGCGCGTGGAGGCCGTCGAGGACCGCGCGCGGGCCTGGGCGTGGGGCGTGCGCGAAGGCCAGCTCGCGTTCATGATTCACTCGGGCAGCCGGGACGTGGGCAAGCACGTGGGCGTGGCCTGGAGGGAGCGCACGCGCAAGGCCTGGCCCCAGGGCGCGCCCTTCCCGGAGAGCGGCATCCTCCCGCTCGCCGACGAGGCGCTCGTCGCCGGCTACCTGGAGGCCGAGGCCACCGCCGCCAACTACGCCTTCCTCAACCGGCTGCTGCTCGCGGAGCTGTTGCGCCAGACGCTGCGCGAGCTGTTCGGGGACGTGGAGGCGCCGCTCGTCTACGACGTGCCCCACAACCTCACGCTCCCGTACGAGGGCGGGTGGCTGGCGCGCAAGGGGGCCTGCCCCGCGGGCGACGGACAGCCCGTCATCATCCCCGGCTCCATGGGCGCCACGTCCTTCCTCATGGTGGGGTGCGGCGACGCGCGCTCGCTCGAGTCCGCGTCGCACGGGGCGGGCCGCGCCCGCTCGCGCTTCTCCATGTCGCGCGGCGGAGCGGACCACAGCGAGGCCGCGCTGGGCCTGTCCGGCGTGGACTGCATCTCCCTGCGCGCCGAGCGCCGCGTGGAGGAGGCCCCCGCCGCCTACAAGCCCATCCGTCCGGTGGTGGACTCCCAGGTGGAGGCCGGCATCGTCCGCGAAGTGGCCCGGCTGGCCCCGCTGCTCACCATCAAGGCCTGAGCTACAACGACAGCCCGGGGACGACGGCGTGCCATTTTCCTTGGTCCACGCCCCGTCCCCTGGCTGGAATGCGCCCCACGCGCGTGGGCCCGGGCCCACCCTTCACGCTTCAAGGGAGAGACAAGGACATGGAGAACACCTACGGAGCTCCCGCGGGAGACGGCTTTCCTCGCTCCAACCCCAAGGACGCCGTGTCGGTTCCGGCCATCCTGCTCATGGTGCTGGCCGGCGTGAGCCTGCTGTGGGCCATCGTGAGCCTGCTGTCGCCGGTGAATCCGGACGACCTGGAGCAGCTCTTCAACAACCCGGCGCTCGCGCCCTATCAGGACGCCTTGGAGCAGAACCGCGCCCTGCTCACCTCCACCAGCTCCTTCGCGGGCCGGCTCATGTGGTACGGCCCCGTCATCCTCCTCAACGCGCTCGCCTTCTTCGGCGCGCTGATGATGAAGAAGCTCCAGAACTGGGGGCTCGCGGTGGCCGGCTGCTTCGCGTCACTGGTGCCATGCTGTGGCACCTGTGGCTGCCTGGCGCTCCCCATCAGCATCTGGGCCCTGGTGGTGCTCTTCAAGCCCGAGGTGAAGGCCGCCTTCAGATAGGCGCGGGCGCTGCCGTGGTGGCCCCACGGCGCGTCGGGAGCACGGGCCTGCGCTTCTGCATCCGCACGCAGGCCAGCTGCACCCGCGCCGTCAGGGGCCGCCGCGCCTCGTGCAGCGACACGTAGCCCCGGTGACGGTAGAAGTCCTCCGCGTTGAGGCTCGCGTCCAGGCCCACCTGGGGACTTCCTCCGCCCCAGGCCACCGACTCCAGCGCGGCGAGCAGGCGGGTGCCCACGCCGTGGCCCACCTGGTCCGGAAGCACATACAGCGCCTCCAGCTCCCCGTTGAGCGAGTCCAGCTGGCCGAAGCCCACCAGCCGCCGGTCCCGCTCCGCCACCAGCACGGTGCGCGGCCGGTCCGGGCGCAGATAGCCCTCCGGCCGCAACAGCCGCACCCAGGTGCTCAGCTCGTCGGGCGCATAGACGCCCTGACACAACGTCCCCACCGCCTCGGTGTGGACGCGCCACAGGGCGCGCCGGTCCGAGTCCCGTGCTGGCCGAAGGTGGAGCCCGCCCGACGCGCCCATGGCCGCCTCACGTCACCTTCATGCCCTTGGGAATCACCACCACGCCATCCGGCGTGACGTGGAAGCGCCGCTTGTCCTCCACCGGGTCGTAGCCAATCGTCGTGCCCGGCGGAATCTCCACGTTCTTGTCGATGATGGCCTTGCGGATGCGGCTCCTGCGGCCGATGGTGACGTTCTCGAAGAGGATGGACGCCTCCACCTCCGAGTAGGAGTTGACGCGCACCTTCGGGGACAGCACGGAGCGGTTCACCTTGCCGCCGGAGATGATGCAGCCCTCGGCGATGAGCGAGTCCGTGGCGTGGCCGACCCGCTGGTTGTCCTGGTCCGCGAACACGAACTTGGCCGGCGGGTAGTTGTTGGCCTGCGTGTGGATGGGCCAGCGGTCGTTGTAGAGGTTGAAGATGGGGTCCACCTCCACCAGCTCCATGTTGGACTGGTAGTACACGTCGATGTTCCCCACGTCCCGCCAGTAGCCGCGCTCCTTGCCCTCCTGCCCGGCAATCTCGTTGGTGGCGAAGTCGTACACGTACACCGGCGCGTACTTGTAGAGCTCGCTGATGATGGACTTGCCGAAGTCGTGCGCGCTCGCCTCGTTGGCGGCGTCACGCACCACCTCCTGCACCAGCACCTCCGTGGTGAAGAGGTAGTTGCCCATGGAGGCCAGGCACATCTTCGGGTTGCCCGGCATGGGCGGCGGGTCCTTGGGCTTCTCCAGGAACTGGCGCATGCGCCCGTCGGGGCCCACGTCGATGATGCCGAACTCGCGGCCCTGCTCGATGGGCACGGGGATGGCGGCCACCGTGCACGCGGCGCGCTTGGACACGTGGAAGTCGAGCATCTGCCGCGTGTCCATCCGGTACACGTGGTCCGCGCCGAAGACGAAGATGAAGTCGGGCTCCTCGTCGGTGATGATGTTGAGGTTCTGGTAGATGGCGTCCGCGCTGCCCTTGTACCAGTCCACGCCGGTCCGCATCTGCGCGGGCACGGCTTCCACGTAGTGGCCCAGGAAGGCCGACATCCGCCAGGCGCGGGACAGGTGGTTGTTGAGCGAGTCGCTCTTGTACTGGGTCAGGACCTTGACGCGGTAGACGCCGGAGTTGGTGAAGTTCGACAGGGCGAAATCGATGATGCGGTAGCGCCCCCCGAAGGGGACGGCGGGCTTGGCCCGCTCACGGGTGAGGGGCTCCAGGCGCGTGCCAGCGCCGCCCGCAAGAATCATCGCCAGGACTTTGGACATAGGTGGGCCGGACGTTAGTCCGCCCCCCTCGGGCGACAAGGGCGCCGAGGCCTGCTCGGCTGCCTTCGTTGAGTGCCCAACCGCCCGCCCACGTCCTCTTCACCGGGCCGGACTCGCCAGATGTGGGACATCGGCGCCCCCGGGGCTCCGGCAGGACGCCGGGAAGCACGGTTCCCACCTGGGTTGCTTGGCTTCCGAAAACGGGGTCGTGCTAGCCTTGGCGGCGATGTCAGGCGACGAAACGCGCGTCACCAAGATTTCCTCCCTGGATCTGCGCCCGGAGCGCAGCACCGAGTGCTGCCTCGTGCAGATCCACGGCCCGGAGCTCGGCAAGAAGTACCTTGTCGACGACTCCGAGCTGACCATTGGCCGGGACCAGCACAACCACATCGTGGTGGACCTGGACAACGTCTCCCGCCGGCACGCCCGCGTGCTGGGGCGGGGCGGGAAGATGCTGGTGGAGGATCTGGGCTCCACCAACGGCACCTACCTGAACGACCAGGAAGTGCTCCAGGCGCAGCCCTTGCGCAGCGGCGACCTCATCAAGGTCGGCGGCTCCATCTTCAAGTTCCTCGATGGCGACAACATCGAGACCCAGTACCACGAGACCATCTACACGCTGACCATCGCGGACGGCCTCACCGGCGTGAACAACAAGCGCTTCTTCCTCGAGTACCTCGAGCGGGAGATGGGGCGCTCCAGCCGGTACAAGGGCACGTTGTCGCTGATGATGTTCGACATCGACCACTTCAAGCAGATCAACGATGTCCACGGGCACCTGGCCGGGGACTACGTGCTGCGGGAGCTGGCCCAGTCCGTCAAGCGGCTGGTGCGCCGCGAGCAGTGCTTCGCGCGCTACGGCGGCGAGGAGTTCGCCGTGGTCATCCCCGAGGACGGGCCGGACAAGGCGCGCCTGTTCGCGGAGAAGATTCGCAAGCTCATCGCGGAGAAGGCGTTCGTCTACGACGAGAAGGAGATTCCGGTGACCATCTCCATCGGCGTGGCGGAGATGACCGGCGACATGACGGAGCCCACGCACTTCATCAAGGTCGCGGACGCCAACCTGTACAAGGCGAAGAAGACCGGCCGTAACAAGGTGGTGGGCTGAGCATGGCGCAGGCTGAGGCGGGGCCCTCGGTGCTCGCGCGGCTGGTGCTCGTGCTGCTCGGCTTGGGCTTCCTTGGCGCGGCCTGGGTGTGGAGCCATCGCTCGGAGCCCTGGGCGGGGCGGATGGTGGAGCGCGCCCGCCAGACGGTGGGCCGCTAGCCTCCGGAGCGGACGGCCTCCTCTCCCGAGGCCCCCTCCGTGACGGCGCGGTCCCGACTGAATCGACAGGACATGGAAGAGGCGCGCTCGTGTCCGGGCCGCCAGGGGTGTGTTGTCAGGAGTGGGCGACGTGGCCGTCGGCGGGCTCGGCGCCGACCTGGGGCATCCCGAGGCAGCGCTTCGCCGCGAGAGCGGGGGGACCCACGATGCTGACGACAGAGCAGGACCTGGCGAGCCCGGTGCCCGCGCGGGCGGGACGGCGGGAGTGGACGGGGCTGGCGGTGCTCGTGCTTCCCACGCTGCTCATCTCGGTGGATGTGACGGTGCTGTACCTGGCCCTGCCGCAGCTCAGCTCCCAATTGGGCGCGAGCAGCACGCAGCAGCTGTGGATCATGGACATCTACGGCTTCATGCTCTCCGGGCTGCTCGTGACGATGGGCACGCTGGGGGACCGCATCGGCCGGCGCAAGCTGCTCTTGGTGGGCGCCGCGGGGTTCTGCGTGGCGTCGGTGGTGGCGGCGTACTCGCGAAGCCCGGAGATGCTCATCGCGGCGCGCGCGGCGCTGGGCATCGCGGGGGCCACGCTGATGCCCTCCACGCTGGCGCTCATCAGCAACATGTTCCAGGCGCCGGGCCAGCGCTCGGTGGCCATCGCCGTATGGCTCAACTGCTTCCTCATCGGCATGGTCATCGCGCCGTTGCTCGGGGGCTGGATGCTGGAGCAATTCTGGTGGGGCGCGGCGCTGCTGTTGGGCGTGCCGGTGATGGGGGTGCTGCTCCTGACGGCGCCCGTGCTGCTGCCCGAGTACCGGGATGCCTCGGCGGGGAGGCTGGAGCTGACGAGCGTGGTGCTGTCGCTCGCGGCCGTCCTGCCGACCATCTACGGCATCAAGGAGCTGGCGCGGCACGGCTGGCAGGTGGAGGCCTTCGTCGCGTTGGTGGTGGGGCTTGGGATGGGCGTGGTGTTCGTGCGGCGGCAGCTGACGCTGGAGCACCCGCTGCTGGACCCGAGGCTGTTCGCCAATCGCGCGTTCAGCGCCACGCTGCTCATCCTGCTGCTGGTGGCCATCGTCACCGGCGGCATGGGGTTGCTGGTGCCGCTCTATCTCCAGATGGTGGCGGGGCGCACGCCGCTGGAGGCGGGGATGTGGATGGTGCCGCAGATGCTGGGGATGATGGTGGGCTCGTCGCTGGGGCCCTTCGTCGTGCGCCGCATGCGGCCGGGCTACGTCATGGCGGCGGGACTGGCGCTCTCCAGCGTGGGCTACCTGGTGATGTCCCAGGTGGACAGCGTGGGTGGGCCCGTCGTGCTGGTCATCGGCTCGGTCATCGTGACGATGGGGCTTGCGCCCATGGCGGTGCTGGGGACGGACCTGGTGGTGGGCTCGGTGCCACCAGAGAAGGCGGGCTCGGCCGCGTCCACGTCGGAGACGGCGAACGAGCTCGGTGTGGCGCTGGGCGTGGCCATCCTGGGCAGCTTCGCCACCGCCATCTACCGGCGGAACATGGCGGACGCGGTGCCGGCGGGAGTTCCGGACGGCGTGGCCGACAGCGTGCGAGAGAGCATCATCGGTGCCGTGACGTCGACCTCCGCGCTACCAGCGGGGCTGCGCGACGCGGTGCTCGCACCCGCGCGGGAGTCCTTCACGCAAGGCATCAACATCGCGGCGGGGCTGGGTGTGGTCGTCTTCGCGTCGCTCGCGGTGCTCGCGGCGGTGACGCTCAAGCACGTGCGCGCGGGACAGCACTGAGAGGGCAGGGGGCTCCGGGACCATTCCAGGGGAGCGCGTCTCATCTCGATGGCGCGAGCTGCTCGCGCAAGGACCCGGATGGATGCGCGAGGTGGGGCGCGCTCATCTCGATGGCGCGAGCTGCTCGCGCAAGGACCCGGATGGATGCGCGAGGTGGGGCGCGCTCATCTCGATGGCGCGAGCTGCTCGCGCAAGGACCCGGATGGATGCGCGAGGTGGGGCGCGCTCATCCCGATGGTGCGAGCTGCTCGCGCAAGGACCCGGATGGATGCGTGAGGTGGGGCGCGCTCATCCCGATGGTGCGAGAGGCTCGCGCAAGGACCCGGATGGATGCGCGAGGCGGGCGTACCCACGAGGTGCGCTCTCGGGGCGGCATCACTCGCGCGCGTCGGTGCGGCTCACCCTGGGGGACGGTGCTTGAGCCGTGCACGGCCCCGGGTCTCGATACGGGCCCCGTGTCCCGGCCCATATCGAGTGTTGCTCAGGTCCCGTCGCGCAGCTCGCCGAGGCGACCCTTGGTGCCGGGCAGGCTTCCAGGAGGCAGCTTCGCGTAGATGTGCTTCACCGTGTCCGCGAGCGTCTCCTGCGCATCCCGCGCGCGGAAGCCCAGCTCGGCCTCCGCCTTGGCGGCGTCCAGCCAGAAGTAGTGCTCGCCAATCTCCACTTCCTGCGGGTCCAGCGGCGCGGGCGTGCCGCGCACCTTCGCCCAGCGCTCCAGCAGGTGGCCACCCAGGATGTTCACCTGCTTGGGCAGCTTGAGCCGGGGCGCCGCGACACCCGTGAGGCGCTCGAGACGGTGGAAGAACTCCGTCATCGTCATGTTCACGCCCATCAGGTGGCGGCCGTACACCTCACCCCGCGTGAGCGCCTGGAGGAACGCGTCCGCCGCGTCGCGCACGTCCACGAAGGACATGCCGCCACCCGGCATCGCCGGAATCTCCCGGTTGAGGAACTTCACCACCGTCCACGTGGACGACAGCCGGTCATCCCCCGGCCCCATCAGCAGGCTGGGGTTGAGCACCACGAGCGGAATCGAGTGCTTGCGGCAGTACTCCAGCGACAGCTTCTCCTCGTAAATCTTGGACAGGTAGTACGGCCAGCGCGCCACCACCGTGAGCGGGTAGTCGGCGGACTCGTCGAGCACCGCCTCCTCCTTCGACACCGCCGTGGTGCCGGAGGTGGACGCGAGCACTACGCGCTTCACGCCCGCCTCGCGCACGTCACGCAGGAGCTCCCGCGTGCTGTCCACGTGCAGCTCGAACATCTTGCGCGCGTCCTTCGGCTGGAAGGAGACGAGCCCGGCCAGGTGGTACAGGCCCTCCACGCCGTCGAGCGCGCGGCGCACCGCGTCCCGGTCCTTCAGGTCCCCTGCGACGTACTCGGTGCCCTCGTAGGCCGGCCCCGTCGGACGCGAGCGCCCGATGAGGCGCACCGTGTGCCCGGCCGCCACCAGCTTCGGCACCAGATGCGCGCCGAGAAACCCCGTGCCTCCCGTCACCAGCAGCTTCACGAGTTCTTCCCTCCCGGCGCGTCATGCGCGGGCATGACCTGCACGTCCACCGAAGGAGGCGCGTCCAGGTGCAGCACCCGTCCGTCGCGCAGCTCCCGCACCGCGTCCTCGGCGATGCGCGTGGCGTAGCGGTAGCTCTCCGAGCGCGCCATGCCCTGCGTGCGCGCGCGCAGCGCCTCGTGGCCCAGCGCCGGACCGATGCTCACCTTCAGGTCCTTCGACTTGGGGAACACGCTGCCCTTGGGCAGCGCGTCGAACGCCCCGTGGATGTACAGCGGCAGCACGTCCACCCGGTACGTCAGCGCCAGGTAGCCCAGCGTGGACTTGAACTCCTGCAGCTCGCCGGTGGGCGAGCGCGTGCCCTCCGGGAAGATGAGGACGTTGAAGCCCTGGCGCAGCGCCTCGCCGGCCTGACGCAGCGACTCGCGCAGCGAGCCATGGCGTTCAATCGGCACCAGGTTGGTGAAGTTCTCGAACCAGGCGCGCTTGAGCGGCGTGTCGAAGAAGTAGTCGCGCGCGGCCAGCGACACCAGCCGGTCTCCCTGCTCCTCCAGCACCACCCGCACCAGGCCCGCGTCCAGGTGGCTGGCGTGGTTGGCGATGACCAGGAAGTTGCGGTTCATCGGGATGAAGGGACGGCCCGTCACCTTCACGTCGAACACGCCGCCGTAGAGGACCTTCTGCCCGAAGGAGAGCAGCTGCCGGCCCACGTCCGCGACGACGTCCGGCACCGGAATCTCCACCTCCTCCGCCTTCGCGTTCTGCTTGGAGATGTCCTTCGCCCGCGTCTCCGCCGACGGCCGCTTCCCGGACGCCACCACCAGCTTGCGCAGGTCCTCCACCGTCTGCACCTGCGTCAGGTCATCGATGGCCGGCAGCGGCACACCCGCCGCCTCCAGCGCGCTGGACAGCTCCGTGAGCATCAGCGAGTCGAAGCCCAGCTCGCCCGTCAGCTGCGTCTCCGGCCGCACGCTCGCCACCGGCTTGTGGCTCACCTCGGCGATGAGCGGGAAGAGCCAGTCGGCCACGCCGCCCGTCGTCGTCGTCGCGGCGGACACCTTCTCGCGCGCCTTGGTGGCCGAGGCCGCCATGCGCTCCAGCCGCTGCAGCTCCTCCACCACCAGCTTGCGCTTCACCTTGCGCGTGGAGGTGCGCGGCAGCTCGCCGTCCCAGAAGCGCAGCACCTTCGCGCGACGGTAGAAGGGCATGCCCGCGCCCGTCTTGCGGAAGTGCTCCTCCAGCTCGCGGCGCACCTCCTCGCGGGGACGCTCGCCGTAGTCCGGCACGCACAGACACGCCACCTTCTCGCCGCCCGCCTCGTCGGGCAGACCGACGACGGACAGCTCCTTGATGTGCGGGTGCTCCTGGTACAGCTCCTCGAGCTCGTCCGGGTAGATGTTCTTCCCGTTGTGGTCGATGATGACGTCCTTGGCGCGGCCCACCAGGTACAGCCGCCCCTCGGCGTCCAGCCGGCCCAGGTCTCCGGTGTGCAGCCAGCCCTCCTTGAGGACGGCCTCCGTCGCCTCGCGGTCCCCGAAGTAGCCCGCCATCACGTTGGGGCCCTTGGCCAGCACCTCGCCGATGCCGTCGTTGTCCGGGTTGAGGATTCTCACCTCGACGCCCGTGAGCGGCTTGCCCACCGAGCCCGGCGTGCGCTTGTTGCCCGGGTTCGCCACCGCGAGCACCGGCGCCGCCTCCGTCAGGCCGTAGCCCTCCGTGATGTTGAAGCCCAGCTCGTGGAAGGCCTTGTGGACCTCCTCGGGCAGCGCCGAGCCACCGGACACCAGCACCTTGATGCGACCGCCGAACTTGCGGTGCACCGGCCAGAACAGGAGCTTGCCCAGGTTGATGTCCGCCCGGTTCCGCAGCTCGCCGTGCGTGGCCATCATCGCCTTGATGGCCTGCTCGACGATGGGCGGACGGCTGGCGAACTCCTGCGTCATCTTGCGGTGCAGGAGCTGCCACAGGGCGGGCACGCCAATCATCGCGCTGATGCGGCCCGTCTCGAAGACCTCGCCCAGCCGGTCCGACGTCAGCTCGTCGATGTACGTGATTTCCGCGCCGCGCGAGAACGGGGTGAGGAAGCCCGCGGAGAACTCGAAGGTGTGGTGCAGGGGCAGCACCGACAGCACGCCGTCGCCCACGCCCACGTCGAACACGCCCGCGAGCTTCGCCACCAGCGAGGCGAAGTTGCGGTGCGTGAGCATCACGCCCTTGGGCGTGCCCGTCGTGCCGGACGTGAAGATGAGGCTCGCCAGGTCATCCGCCGAGGCCGACTTGCGCACCGTGCCGATGCGGTCGTCCTTGGCCGCCGGGTCGCCCGTCATCGCCTGCGCGAGGCTCGCGATGAGGACCGAGTCCCCCAGCGCGCCGAACAGGCCGGGGAAGTCTCGCGCCGCGTCCTCGGACATGAGGCACACCTTCGCCTCCGCCCGCTTCGCGATGTTGATGACCTCCGCCTCGCTCAGGCCCGGGTCCACCGGCACCATGGTGGCGCCCGCGCGCAGGATGCCGAAGAAGCACGTGCCCCACTCGGGCCGGTTCTCCGACACCAGCAGCACCCGGTCTCCCGCCTTCACGCCCGAGCTGAGCAGGAAGCTGCCCACGCGCGCCGCGTAGCGGTGCACCTCCCCGAAGGTGAAGCGCTCCTCCTTCTCGCCCGACACCATGCGGAAGGCCACCCGGTGACGGTACGCGTGCACCGTCGCCTCGAACATCTCCAGCAAGTCACGGTGCGCGGGGATGACGGTGCGCTTCTCGCGCTCCTCCTCCAGGCCCGGGAACACCCACTTCTCCAGGCCCGGCAGGTGCGTCTCCATGAAGTACGCGCGCCAGTCGATGTGCTCCGGGTCCCAGGGAATCTTCAGCCGGTCCGCGTGCGCCATGCGCTCATAGACGGAGCGCGTGTTGTCGCAGCGGAAGACGTAGCGGTTCTCGTAGAGGAAGGGGAGGAACAGCTCCGTCATCGCGATGAGGCTCGCGTTGCCGTCCACCACCCCGTCGAGCGACACCTTCGCCTTGTCCAGCATGGCCTGCACGGCGGGCGCGCCCCAGGCGGGCCGCACCTCGTCGATGGCCTTCTTCAGGAACTTCGCGCCGCGCACCAGCATGGGCGCGCTGAACAGCTCGAACTCCAGCTTGCTCACCGGCTGCGGCTCCAGCCTGGAGCGCAGCGAGTTGAGCACCGCGTTGCCCGACTCGCGGTTGCGGTAGTAGCGCCGACGGTACAGGCCCACCAGCTCCACCGAGCGGCTGGCGTAGAACGGATTCACGTCGCCGGACGCGAGCTGGTACACGCGCCGCTCCTCCACCTGGATGGAGTGCGCGGTGATGCCGAGCGTCGCCCCCGCCACCTGGTCCACCGGGATGATGTCCAGGATGGTGTTCTCACCGGCGGGGATGCCGCCCGGGCCCTTGATGCCGGCGAAGGCGAGCGGCGCGGACGTGGTGAAGCCCTCGTTCCAGCCGGGGAAGGGGAAGTGCCGCGCGCTCTCCACGATGGAGGGCCGGACAATCGCGTAGCGCAGGCCCGGCGTGGCGGCGATGACCTGCTCGCCCAGGGACTTCGTGTACGTGTACGTGTTGGGCCAGCCCCAGTGCGCCGCGCGCTCCATGCCCGCGCGCACCAGCTCGCCGCTCAGCCACAGCTTGCGCTCGCGGCCCACGGCCAGGCGCAGCGTCTTCTCGTCGTTGACGTCGCGGCCCTCCTCGGCGAGCCGGTCCAGCGCCTTCTTGCGGAAGGTGGACGTCAGCGCGCGGTCATCGGCCTGCTCGCGCAGCCGCGCGACGATTCGCTCCGCGTCCTTCAGCTCCTGCTCCAGGCTGAAGTCGCGCCCGTCCAGCTCGTCCTTCTTCGGGAAGTAGCCGCGCACCTCCTCGTCCTCGAAGACGAGCCCGTTGCGGTTGCCCGCCACGAAGGAGGTGGACATGTGGATGAGCGGCACGCCCCAGCGCAGCGCCAGCTCCACCGCGTACTTCACGCCGTGGGTGTTGACGTTGAGGCCGACCTCCAGCGACGGGTTGAAGGACACCAGGCCCGCGCAGTTGACGAAGGCGTGCACCTGGCCCGTCAGCTCCGCCACCCGCGACTCCTCCATCCCCACCCAGGGGTCGGTGATGTCGCCGTCGATGACCTCGCACTTCTTGCGCAGGAACTCGAGCGCGCCCTCCTCGCCGTAGGTGTCGCGCAGCGGCTGGAAGGGCTCGCTCGTCGCCACCTTGTCGAAGAAGCGCCGCTCGGCGGAGGCCGCGCTGCCCTTGCGGACGAGCACGTACACCCGCTCCAGCTCCTGCCCGTAGCGGTGCAGCAGCATGGACAGCGTCACCTTGCCCACGAAGCCCGTGGCACCGGCGAAGAGCAGGCGCTTGCCGGTGAAGACCTGGGAGACGTTCAGCTCGGGAAGCGGTGACATGGCCGTCCTCACTTCACGTCCACCATCACCGTGGGGGCGATGCGAAGCAGGCTGATGGTGGCCGAGCGGCCCATGAAGCCGCGCGCCTCTTCAATGGCCTCGGTGAGCGTGTCGGTGCGGTCCCAGCCGAGCAGCGCCGGGACGTGGTTGTTCTCCGCGCCCGCGACGATGACCTTGCCCACGTGCTGGCGGCCGTTCTCGCCCCAGTACCACATGTAGAACGGGTGCACGCCGTGGTAGGCGTTGTTCTTGCGGTACAGGTGCACGTAGCTGGGGTTCTCCGCGAACTCCTTCTCGTACTTGTGCTCCAGCTTCATCGAGTCGCGCGTCTCCGGCAAAAGCCGGTGGAAGAACTCGATGTAGCTGGGGTGGTGCTCGGGGTCGAACTCGTCGTAGGCCGGGTGCAGCAGGATGAGCACGCCGCCCTTCTTCACCAGCGGCACGCCGCGGTTGAGGTTGAAGAAGTAGCCCAGCCCCATCACCTGCACGAGCAGCGGGTTGAGGATGGAGTTGACGCTGTACGGGGAGATGAACGGGATGGGGAAGATGACGATGTCGCTCTGCCCCTCCACCGGCACCGAGTACTGCTTCCAGCTGGTCTCCAGCGTCTTCTGGTGCGCGGGCTCCGTCGCCCCGGCGTACACACCCGTGACGTCATAGGGCGCGGGGATGGCGTTGAGCACCTTGCGCGCCGCCGCGCGCGGCATCTTGGACAGCGCGTAGCGCATGGCCTGGAACTTCAGCCGGTCGCCCTCGGTGTAGTCCTCCTCGCGCTTGGCCAGGAAGTCCACGGGCGCGCCGAACATGCGGTTGTTCAGCGTGGTCTCGATGTGGAAGACCTTCAGGTGCTTGTCGATGTTGCGCCCGATGCGCTCGTTGCTGCGATAGAGCGCGCTGGTCTTCGGCTCCATGTAGCTGTCCGACGCCCGGATGGTCTTCGGGTTGTGGTGGTGCCTGAGCGACGCGTAGTTGGACACGCCGGTGCCCATGGACTTGTGCCCGCCGTTCATGGGCACGAAGTTCACGTTCACGTAGACGATGAGGTCGCTCTCCGCGACGCGGCGGTTGACGGAGACCTCCTCGCCGTGCGCCGTGCGCTCGAGCGCCACGATGCCGTCCGGGTCCTCCGCGTCGTGGTTGTAGTAGCGGTCCGGGTAGTAGGCGTCGAAGATCTTCTCGCCCACCATCCGCTTCATCTCCCCCTCCGTCATGCGGCGGTGGAGCGCGTTGGCGATGACCAGGTGCACGTCGTCCACGCCGCTGTCCGCGGCCAATTCCAGGACGATCTCCAGGATGGACTGGCGCACGTCCGGGGTCACCATGGGCGGCAGGGGCACGCTGATGTCGTCGATGACGCACGTCAGGCGCATGCCCGGCTTGAGCAGCGCGTGCAGCGGCTCCATGCCCTCCGGGTGGTTGATGGCCCAGCGGATGGCGGCCTTCACGTTGGGCACGCCCGCCATGGGCGGACGGGGGAAGATGACCCGGGTGCCCACGGGCAGGTCTTCCTGGAGGAAACCCTCACCGTAGAACAGGGCGCGTGGGGGGCTGCCCTTCTCGGTGATGACGACCTGGCTTTCCTCGTCGTACAGCTTCTGGAGCGTCTTGAACGGGCGCATGGCGGGCAGGGGGCTACTTGAGGTCGAGGATGGGCCAGTTGTAGGCGCGCGCGATGGAGCGCAGCCGCAGGTCCGGGTTCACCGCGGTGGGACGTCCCACCACCGCGAGCATCGCGTAGTCAGAGGCGCTGTCGGAGTAGCCGTGGCACTTGTCCAGGGTCAGGCCCTCCTTGGTGCAGTAGGCGCGGATGGAGTTCGCCTTGTTGGCGCCCTCGATGATGGGCGGAATCACCTTGCCGGTGGCCTTGCCGCCCACGAACTGCATCTTGTTGGCGATCAGGTCATCGGCGCCCAGGTGCCGGGCGAGCGGACGCATGGTGAAGTCCAGCGCCCCGGTGACGAGCACGACCTTGCAGCCGCTGCGGCGCGCCTGGTCGATGAGGTCCTGGGTCTGCTCGAAGAGCGCCGGCTTGAGCACGTCCTCGAACATGTCCTCCGCGATGGTGACGAGCCGGTCCTCGCTCAACCCCGCGTAGTACCGGTAGAAGAACTCGTTGAACGTCTTGCGGTCCAGCGCGTCCATGACGCCGAAGAGCGGCACGCTCATCGCGGTGCTCAGCGTCCTGCCGGCGATGCCGAGCACGGAGCCCCGGTTCATCGCGTAGTACGCGTAGACGTGGACGACGTTCGTCTTCACGAGCGTCCCGTCGACATCGAAAAATGCGGCTTTCGAGGGCATGTGGCAGCGCAGCTTCCTGACACTCCAAGGGGGGGTAGGTCAACGAAACGAGGGGGCCGGGGGGCGGCAAGCCCCGACCCTGCTAGCACGGCTAGAGCCAGCCATGCTCGCGGTACCACTCGGCGCTGCGGCGCACCGCGTCCTCCACCCCCCTTTGGGGACGGAAGCCCAGCAGCCGCTCGGCCTTCGCGCCCGAGCAGGTCCAGGCCGGGGCGAGCAGCTGCCGCGCCATCTTCCGGCTCAGGGGCAGCTTGCGGCCCGTCACGCGCGACACGCCGTCCGCCGCCGACGCGAGGGTGGTGAGCAGCCAGGGGCTCACGCGCACCGTGCGGGGTGACAGCCCCAGCGCCCGGGCCCCCAGGTCCTGCACCGACTCCAGGGAGAGGGGTTCGCCGGGACCCGCGCAGAAGAAGGCCTCGCCCACCGCGCGCGGGTGCTCGGCCTGGAGGATGAGCGCGTCGACCACGTCCTCCACGTCCACCATGGTGAGGGGGCGGGGCCCTCCGGCCAGCTCCAGCCGGATGCCCTTCGTCGCCAGCCGGAAGAAGGCCAGGTTCTCGCGGTCCCACGGCCCCAGGATGCGCGGCGGCCGGGACGCCGTCACCGGCAGCCGGTCTCCATAGGAGAAGGCGATGCGCTCCGCCTCCGCCTTGCTCTCGCCGTACCACTCGTAGGGCCGGAAGGGGTCCTCCTCCACATGGGGACGGGTGGGGGAGGAGGGGCCCATGGCGGCCAGCGAGCCCACGAGCACCAGCCGGGGGCGGCTCCCGGAGGCCACCATGGCCTCGCACAACAGGCGGGTGCCCTCGGCGTTGACGCGCATGAAGTCCTCGCGGGTCGCGCCGCGGCGGACACCGGCCAGATGGAAGACGACGTCCTGTCCCTCCACCGCCGGGCCGAGCGAGGCCCCCTGTGTCACGTCCCCCTCCACGCGGGTGTGG
The DNA here is from genome assembly GCF_026626605.1 of Myxococcus sp. MISCRS1. Taxonomy (NCBI): domain Bacteria; kingdom Pseudomonadati; phylum Myxococcota; class Myxococcia; order Myxococcales; family Myxococcaceae; genus Myxococcus; species Myxococcus sp. MISCRS1. Next base: position 3,114,465 of record NZ_JAPNKB010000001.1, on the reverse strand, counting down.
GGGATGCCCTCCAGGCCCGAGGCATCCGAGCCCCGCCTGAGGAGGCACGTCACCTTGTCACCCCGCGCGGCGAGGGCGCGGGTCAGCCAGATTCCGAGGAAGCCACCAGCTCCGGTGATGAGGGCACGCATGGGCATGGGCGTTTCATCCGAAAAAGTACACCTCGTCCGCAAGGGGTTTTCCCATCCGGGCCCGTTCGAGCGCCCGGGGGACGACGAATCGCGCGGAGGCCGGATGGTCGGGCCCTGGCGGCGACGAAGGGGGCCGCTCCCGAGCGAGAATGCACCCTGGCGCGGTGGCCGTCCGGGCGCATTTTTCGCGTCCGTGAGGTTCGCCCCCGAGGGAAAACGTGCTGCGGAGCCGGTTTCTCGGGCATGAAACGCGTTGCGTAGGGCGTTTCCCGAGGGAAAAACGCAGGAGAGGGCTGTTTTTCGGGCTTGGGCGTGCTACCTACGCCCCACCGGCACTGGCTTAAAATCAAGCGAGGCCGCACAACGTCCCCTTCGGAGGGGAGGAGACTCAAGACGAATGGCTGCCAAGAAAGCTGCTGCGAAGAAGGCTCCCGCCGCCAAGAAGGCTGCTGCTGCCCCGAAGCGTAAGCCGAACGCGTCGTTCATGAAGGAGATGACTCCTTCCGCCGCCCTGGCCGAGATCGTCGGCAACAAGCCGCTGCCGCGCACCGAGGTCGTCAAGAAGCTCTGGGCGTACATCAAGAAGAACAACCTCCAGGACGCGAAGAACAAGCGGCAGATCAACGCCGACGACAAGCTCAAGCCCATCTTCGGCGGCAAGAAGAACGTCACCATGTTCGAGATGACCTCGCTGGTGAACAAGCAGCTGAGCTGAACCCGACGCCGGCCCGCCCGGCGGCTGCATCTCGAGGGCTCTCCGGTGGATTCCGGTGAGCCCTCTGCTTTTGTGGCGCGAGGCTCGTGGGAATCCGGGCCCTTGGAGCGTTGGCTGGAGGTCGGAAGCCGCTCTGGGTGCTGGCGCGGCGCGCGACGGCGCCCTACCTCTGGGCCCCATGCTCCGCGACGGATTGGAAGAAGAGGGGACGGCTCCCACGGGCTCGTCGGGTGCCACCTTGAGCGCCGAGGCCCTGGCCGAGGGCCTGTTCAAGCGGGTGAAGGACGCGCTGGTCGAGCGCCCCCGGACGCCGCTGTCCACCTACCGGGTGCAGCTGCATCAGGGCTTCACCTTCCAGCAGGCGCGCGACGTGGTGCCGTTCCTGCGCCGCCTGGGCATCAGTGACTTGTACGCGTCCCCCTACCTCAAGGCGACGCCGGGCAGCACCCACGGCTACGACTGCGTGGACCACCAGCACCTCAACCCGGAGGTGGGCTCCACCGAGGACCACCAGGCCCTGTGCGCCACGCTGCAGGAGCACGGCCTGGGGCAGGTGCTGGACGTGGTGCCCAACCACATGGGCATCGAGCGCGGCAACCCGCTCTGGTTCGACGTGCTGGAGAACGGCCCGTCCTCCGTCTACGCCAAGTACTTCGACATCGACTGGTCGCCGGTGAAGGAGGAGCTGCGCGACAAGGTGCTGCTGCCGATACTCGGCGACCAGTACGGCGTGGTGCTGGAGAAGGGCGAGCTGAAGCTGTCCTTCCGCGACGGCGCCTTCTTCGTGAACTACTACGACCACCTGCTGCCGCTGGCGCCCCGGCAATACGGGCGCGTGCTGCGCCACGGGCTGGAGCGGCTGGAGGCGAAGCTGGGCGCGGAGTCCGAGCCCATGGTGGAGCTGCTCTCCATCCTCACCGCCATCGAGCACCTGCCGCTGCGCACGGAGGTGGAGCGCCCCCGCGTCGTGGAGCGCCACCGCGAGAAGGAGGTCATCAAGCGCCGGCTCGCCGCGGTGGTGGAGAAGAGCCCGGAGGTCGCCGCGTACATCGAGGACAACATCCGCGTCTTCAACGGCGAGCCGGGCAACCCGCGCTCGTTCGACCTGTTGGACCGGGTGCTGGCCTCGTGCAGCTACCGGCTGGCGCACTGGCGGGTGGCGGGGGAGGAGATCAACTACCGGCGCTTCTTCGACATCAACGGGCTGGCGGCCATCCGCGTGGAGGACCCGGAGGTGTTCCAGGAGGCGCACGCGCTGGTGTTCCGCTGGCTGCGCGACGGCTGCGTCACCGGGCTGCGCATCGACCATCCGGACGGCCTGTTCGACCCGACGGCGTACTTCCTGGACCTGCAGGAGCGCTACTTCGTGGAGCGCGCGCACGCGGTGTTCCTCCAGGACCTGGCCGGGGACGACACGCGCTGGCCGGGCGTGGAGGCGGCGCTCAGGGAGCGCTGGCGCGCGGAGGTGACGCAGTCTCCGGACAGCGTCCTGCGCAAGGCGCTGTACGTGGTGGTGGAGAAGATTCAGGGCGGCCGCGAGCGCATTCCGGAGGCGTGGGCGGTGCACGGCACCACCGGCTACCGCTTCGCCAACGCGGTGAGCGGCGTGTTCGTGCACCCCGCGGCCGAGCCGCACCTGACGGAGACGTACGAGCGGCTCACCGGGGAGAAGGGCGACTTCGCCGAGCTGGTCTACCAGAAGAAGCTGCTCATCATGCGCGTGTCCATGGCGAGTGAGATCAACGTGCTGGCGCACGAGCTCAACCGCATCTCGGAGATGAGCCGCAGGACGCGCGACTTCACGCTCAACTCGCTCAGGCGCGCGCTGGTGGAGTTCATCGCGCTGTTCCCCGTGTACCGCACGTACGTGGACGGCTGGCGGCCGGGGCTGGACGCGCGCGACGTGCAGTACGTGGAGTGGACCATCCAGCGCGCCAAGGAGCGCAACGCCACCACCAACGCGTCCATCTTCGACTTCCTGCGCGACATCCTCCTGCGCCAGTACCCGCCCCAGTCCGACGAGCGCGAGCGCGCCGTCATGCTGCGCTTCGCCATGAAGCTGCAGCAGGTGACGGGCCCCGTCATGGCCAAGGGCCTGGAGGACACCGTCTTCTACATCTACAACCGGCTGGTGAGCCTCAACGAGGTGGGCGGGGAGCCCGAGCGCTTCGGCACGCGCACCACCACCTTCCACCTGCGCAACCAGGAGCGCGCCGAGCACTGGCCCGCGAGCCAGCTCACCACCAGCACCCACGACACCAAGCGCAGCGAGGACGTGCGCGCGCGCATCAACGTGCTGACGGAGCTGCCCGAGGAGTGGCGCAAGCTCGCGCGCCGCTGGCTGCGGCTGACGGAGAAGTTCGCGCAGGCCCTGCCGTCCGGCGCGGCACCCAGCGCCAACGACGTGTACCTGTTCCTGCAGACGCTCGTGGGCGCCTGGCCCATGGGGGAGGCGCTGTCGCCCGAGGCCCGGGCCGACTTCCACCGCCGGATGCGCGAGTACATGTCCAAGGCCATCAAGGAGGCCAAGGTCCGCACCTCGTGGACCAACCCGGACGGCGCCTATGACGACGCGGTGGCGGCCTTCGTGGACGCGTGCTTCGACGAGGAGAAGGGCGCGGACTTCCTGCAGGAGGTGCGCGTCTTCAAGCGCCGCATCGAGCGCGCGGGGCAGCACAACGCCCTGGGGCAACTGGTCCTCAAGCTCGCGTCGCCCGGCGTGGTGGACACGTACCAGGGCTGCGAGCTGTGGGATTTGTCCCTGGTGGACCCGGACAACCGGCGGCCGGTGGACTTCACCTTGCGCTCACGGCTCCTGGAGGAGCTGGACGCGCAGGCGCGAGAGGACGCGCCCGGGCTGTGCTCGCGGCTGGTGGCGGGCCTGGATGACGGGCGGGCCAAGCTCTTCCTCCTGGCCCACGGGCTGCGGCTGCGCCAGCGTCAGCAGGACCTGTTCCGGCGGGGCGGCTACCGGGCGCTGGAGCTGTCCGGGCCCCGCGCCCAGGCGGCGGTGGCCTTCGCGCGCGAGCTGGACGACGCGGGCGTGGTGGTGTGCGCGCCGCGTTACGTGCTGGAGGCCCTGGAGTCGCCCCAGGGGCTCTCCGGCGCCTATGCCGACACGTTCCTGGACCTTCCCGAGGCATATGCGGGCATGATGTTCCGCGATGTCTTCACCGGGCGACAGGTGCGGCCCGAGCGTGGTGCGGGTGGCGTGGTGCTGCCCCTCGCGCCGCTCCTGGAGCGGTTCCCGGTGGTGCTGCTGGAGAGGAGCACGGGATGAGGAGGGCCGAGGTGCTTCCAGGGAAGCCGTTCCCCCTGGGCGCCACGTATGACGGGCACGGGGTCAACTTCGCGGTGTTCAGCGAGCACGCGAAGAAGGTGGAGGTCTGCCTCTACGACGCACAGGAGCCCACGCGCGAGACGCGCCGCTTCCCGCTCCTGGAGACCACGCACCAGGTGTTCCACGGGTACGTGCCCGACCTGAAGCCGGGCACGCTGTACGGCCTGCGCGTGCACGGGCCGTTCGAGCCCAAGAAGGGCTTCCGCTTCAATCCGCACAAGCTGCTGGTGGACCCCTATGCCCGCGCCATCCACGGGCAGGTGGACTACCGCGCGCCCATCTATGGCCACGTCCAGGGCGGCAAGGACGAGGACCTGGTCCAGGACAAGCAGGACGACGCCGCGGGCGTGCCCAAGGCCGTGGTGCTCGAGGACACGTTCGACTGGGAGGGGGACACCCACCCGCGCGTGCCGTGGCACCAGACCGTCCTGTACGAGCTGCACGTCAAGGGCTTCACGAAGCTCAACCCCCGCGTGCCGGAGGCCCTGCGCGGCACCTACGCGGGCCTGGGACACCCGGCCACCCTTGAGCACCTGAAGAAGGTGGGCGTCACCGCGGTGGAGCTCCTGCCCATCCACCACATCGTCGACGAGCCGTTCCTCGTCGAGCGCGGACTCACCAACTACTGGGGCTACAGCACGCTGGGCTACTTCGCGCCGGACGCGCGCTACAGCGCCCCGGGAGGCCCGGGCTCCCAGGTGGACGAGTTCAAGGGGATGGTGAAGGCGCTGCACAAGGCGGGCATCGAGGTCATCCTCGACGTCGTCTACAACCACACCTGCGAGGGCAACCAGCTGGGGCCCACGCTGTCCTTCAAGGGCCTGGACAACGGCGCGTACTACCGGCTGACGGAGAAGGACCCGCGCTACTACCTGGACGTCACCGGTACGGGCAACTCGTGGAACGCCACGCATCCGTACGCGCTGAAGCTGGTCGCCGACAGCCTGCGCTACTGGGTGGAAGAGATGCACGTGGACGGGTTCCGCTTCGACCTGGCCACCACGCTGGGGCGCGACCGGCACGGCTACGACACCCGCGCGGCCTTCTTCCAGATCGTCCACCAGGACCCGGTGCTCAGCCGGGTGAAGCTCATCTCCGAGCCGTGGGACGTGGGCGACTTCGGCTACCAGGTGGGCAACTTCCCCGTCTTGTGGAGCGAGTGGAACGGCAAGTACCGCGACACCATCCGACGGTACTGGAAGGGCGATGACCGGCAGGCGGCGGAGATCGGCTACCGGCTCACGGGCAGCTCGGACCTGTACGCGCTGTCGGGCCGCAAGCCCTCCGCGAGCGTCAACTTCGTCACCGCGCACGACGGCTTCACGCTGCACGACCTGGTCACCTACAACGACAAGCACAACGAGGCCAACGGCGAGGACAACCGCGACGGCGGCAACGACAACCACTCCTGGAACTGCGGCGTGGAGGGCGAGACGGGCGACGTCAAAATCAACGCCCTGCGCGAGCAGCAGAAGCGCAACTTCCTGGCCACGCTCTTCCTGTCCCAGGGCGTGCCCATGCTGGTGGCCGGCGACGAGATGGGCCGCACCCAGAAGGGCAACAACAACGCCTACTGCCAGGACAACGCCCTGTCCTGGGTGAACTGGGAGCTCGACGACACCCAGCGCGCGCTCTTGGACTTCACCTGCCGGCTGACGCGCCTGCGCCGCGAGCAGCCCGTGCTGCGCAAGCGCCGCTTCTTCCGCGGCGCCCACATGTGGGACAGCGAGCTGAAGGACCTGGCGTGGTTCCGGCCGGACGGCAAGGAGATGCGCAAGGACGACTGGGAGAAGCCCTATGTGCGCTCGCTCGCCATCCTCCTGGGCGGGGACGCCATCGCCGCGCCGGACGACGAGGGCAACCGGATTGTCGGTGACACGCTGTTGGTGCTGATGAACGCCCACCACGAGCCCATCAGCTTCCTGCTGCCGGCGCTCGAGTGGGGCGCGGACTGGGAGCAGGTGGTGGACACGTCCACGTCGGAGGAGTCCCAGCACGCCCACACACCGGCGGGTGGCAAGGTGCAGGTCGCGGGGCGTTCGTTGATGGTGCTGCGCCGGCCGTCGACGGAGTAGCGCCGCGGGCGGGGACGATGGGCCGGGCCTCCAGGTGGGGGCCTGGGCGGTTACACGGAAGTGTCGACGCCCGGACGCGCCGCCGCTAGGGTGCGCCCGCCGTTCCTGAAACAGGATTCATACGTGAATACGCAAGTCGCGCTCTGGGTGGGCTTCAACCTCTTCGTCCTGGCGATGCTCGCCGTGGACCTCGGGCTGTTCCACCGCAAGGACCACGCGGTGACGCCCAAGGAAGCGGGCATCTGGACGCTGGTGTGGATCACCATCAGCCTGACGTTCTGCGGAGGCATCTGGTACTTCTCCGGCAGCACGCCCGCGCTCCAGTGGGTGACGGCGTATGTCGTGGAGTACTCGCTCTCCGTCGACAACCTGTTCGTCTTCCTGCTGGTGTTCAGCTACTTCCGGGTGGCGCCCGAGCACCAGCACCGGGTGCTGTTCTGGGGAATCCTGGGCGCGTTCGTCATGCGCGCGGTGCTCATCATCGCCGGCACGGCGCTGGTGTCGCGCTTCCACTGGCTCATCTACCTGTTCGGCGCCTTCCTGGTCTTCACCGCGCTGAAGATGCTCTTCTCCAAGGACGAGGAGATCGACCCGGAACAGCAGGGCATCGTCAAGCTCGCGCGCCGGGTGCTGCCGGTGGCCCGCATGGGCGAAGGCAGCCGCTTCTTCGTCACCGAGGACGGCCGGCGCAAGGTGACGCCGCTGTTCATCGTGCTGCTGGTGGTGGAGGCCACGGACTTGCTCTTCGCCCTGGACTCCATCCCCGCGGTGCTGGGCATCAGCCAGGACGCGTTCATCGTCTACACGTCCAACGTGTGCGCGATTCTCGGCCTGCGCTCGCTGTTCTTCGTCGTGGCCAGCCTGATGGAGAAGTTCCACCTGCTGAAGCTGGGGCTGAGCGCCATCCTGGCCTTCGTGGGCGTGAAGATGCTCATCACGTTCTTCGACATCCACATCCACATCGGCCTGTCGCTGGGCGTGATTGGCGGCATCCTCCTGCTGGCCATCATCGCCTCGCTCATCTGGCCCAAGAGCCCGGAGCCCGGTCAGGACCGGGAGAGCGCCAAGACCTGAGCCCGGGGGCGGGGGGGCGCCGGGGTTTTGCTTGCAACCCGGGGGCCTTGCCTTCAAATGTGGAGGCATGTCTTCCAGCGCCACCACTGATGGCATCAAAATCACCGTGAAGCCGGCCTACTGGCCCGAGCGCAGCTCGCCCGAGTCGGGGCAGTACGCGTTCATGTACACGGTGGAAATCGTCAACGAGGGGGAGGCGCCCGCGCAGCTCAAGGCGCGGCACTGGGTCATCACGGATGCCTCCGGGAAGGTGGAGGAGGTGAAGGGGGAGGGCGTGGTGGGCCGCCAGCCCCGCGTGGCCCCGGGCGAGCGCTTCGAGTACACGAGCTGGGCGATGCTGCGCACGCCCTTCGGGACGATGCGCGGCAGCTACGACATGGAGCGCCCGGACGGCTCGCACTTCGATGCGCGCATCGCCGAGTTCGCCCTCACGCTGCCCAACGCCCTGCACTGATGAACACGCCCGCGAACAAGCGAGGGTTGCTGCTCGTCAACCTGGGCACGCCGGACGCGCCCCACAGCGGGCCGGTGCGGCGCTACCTGCGCGAGTTCCTGAGCGACCCGCGCGTGGTGGACATCCACCCGGTGGGGCGCTGGATGCTGCTCAACCTCATCATCCTGCCCACGCGCCCGGCCAAGAGCGCGGAGGCGTACCGCAAGGTGTGGATGCCGGAGGGCTCGCCGCTCCTGGTGTACAGCCGGGCGCTGGAGGTGGCGGTGCGCGAGAAGCTGGGCCACGAGTACGACGTGGCGCTGGCCATGCGCTACGGCAGCCCGTCCATCCCCGACACCGTGGCGGCCATGCGCGCGCGCGGCGTGTCGGACTTCACGGTGCTGCCGCTGTACCCGCAGGAGGCCACGTCCTCGTCGGCGTCGTCGCTGGCGCGCGTGTACGAGGTGCTCTCCAGCGGCTGGGACGTGCCCAACGTGCGCGCGGTGCCTGCCTTCCACGGGCACCCGTCGTTCCTGGACGCCTTCGCGGAGGTGGCGCGACCGGTGATTGCCGAGGCCCGCGCGGACCACGTGCTCTTCAGCTACCACGGCGTGCCGGAGCGGCACGTGCGCAAGACGGACACGTCAGGCCAGCACTGCTTCGCGTCCGCGGGGTGCTGTGACGCGCTCACGGACGCCAACCGGCACTGCTACCGCGCCCAGTGCTTCTCCACCACGCGGGGCATCGTCGAGCGGCTGGGACTTCCCCAGGGCGGCTTCAGCGTGTCCTTCCAGTCTCGGCTGGGGCGCACGCCGTGGGTGAAGCCCTACACGGACCTGGTGCTGCCGGAGCTGGCGAAGCAGGGCGTGAAGCGGCTGGCGGTGATGTGCCCGTCCTTCGTCGCCGACTGCCTGGAGACGCTGGAGGAGGTGGGCATGCGCGCCCGCGAGCAGTTCGTCGAGGCGGGGGGCGAGTCGTTGACGCTCGTCCCCTCGCTCAACGCCCACCCGACGTGGGTGGACGCGGTGGTGCGGATGGTGCGCGAGTCCGACGGCGCGGCTACTGCTGGGGCTTCGCCGTGGCCGCGGGGGGCGCCGACTCCCGCGCGGTGAGCTTGAGCTTCACCGTGCCGGGCGGCACCTGCAGGGCGTTGGTGGGAAAGGGCCCGCGCGAGGACGACGCGATGGTGCCCTCCCACGTGCGCCACCGGCCGGCCTTCACCAGGAACTCACCCTTGCCGGTGATGCGCACCTCGGCGCTGGCGTCCGTGGTGGGCGGGCCGGCGGACTCGTCGGCGGGCTCGGCGTCCTCCTCGGCCGGGTCGTCCGCGCGCGCGGGCACCGCGGGCGGGGCGCGGCGGCTGGTCACCTTGCCGGAGAGCTGCTCGAGCAGGTCGTACTCCAGCGTGGCCACCTGGTCGTCGCCCTCCTGGGTGAGCGCGGTGAGCTTCACGCGGTTGCGGCGCTCCGTCTTGGTGGTGGTGAACAGGGGACCCAGCGCGTCGTGCGTGAGCAGCTCCGTGCCCAGCGCCCAGGTGTCGTTGGGGCCCACGGGCGCGAGCGGCAGCTCCAGCACCAGCGCGGCGATGTTGCGGTTGATGCCCTGGAGGCCGTCGAGCACGAAGCCGCGCTCGCTCAGCGCGCCCGTGTCCTCGGTGGTGTCCTTGCCCTCGGGGAGCACGCGCAGGCGGTAGTCGCCGGAGTTGGTGCGCTCCAGCACGTAGGTGAAGCCGGTGGGGAAGGACGCGGCGGGGGCGGCGGCGCGCGGGGGAGCAGGCTCCTCCTTGCCCTTGCCCTTCTTGCCCTTGGCGGGCGTCTCCTCGGCGGCCTCCTGCGGCGCGGGGGCGGCGCCGGAGCGCTCCAGGTCCAGGTGGTAGGTGACGGGGGCGCTCGCGGCGAGCTTCCAGCGGAGGGTGACCTTGGACGGGTCCACCGGAGGCTGGGCGGCGGCGGTGGGCGCGGCTCCCGGGGCGGGGGCGTCCTTCAGGCCCGGAGGACGAGGAATGGGCTCGAGCTGGCCTCGGGGTTCTTCCTTGCAGGCGGACAACGACAGGGCGACGACCAGTCCGAACAGGCTTCGCATCACGCGGGGACGCTCCTCTGGGAGTACACGCGGGATATCGGAGCCCCACCCCTCATTCAAGTCCGTCACCCGGCCGCGTGTCCCCCGGCGCGCCCGGGTGGAGTCACGGTCCGAGCGGGCCTCTGGCCCTGGGGACGTGCCCTCGCGGCGCTGCTAGGGGCCGCGAGGGTTGTCCGGATGCGTCATCGGGGCTCGTGGGCGACGTAGAGGTCGACCTGCTCCTTCACCTTGTTGGCGAAGTCGGGGTTGAGGCGCTCCAGGATGGCCCACTCCAGGTCCAGGTTGCGGCGGATGTTGGCGCGAGCGGAGCGCGTCTGGAGTTCGGGTTCGGAGGCGATGAGCTCGGCGGGGGTGGCGTTGGGTTTGTCGTCGATGGTGGCGCTCGTCGTCTGGCGCAGGCCGAAGGGCAGTGCCTGTGTCCTGGCGAAGGTGGTGGCGGCCATCTCGTAGGCGCGCACGACGAAGCGCCCGTCCGCGCGGACGCGGCCCTCGACGTAGAGGCGCGACCAGCTGGAGCCCATGTCGTAGTTGCCGCTCACCTTCCACGGCGTCTGGAGGAAGTAGGGGTCGGTGCTGGGCAGCAGCGCGTAGCCGCGCTCACCGAGCTCCGCCTCCGCGGCCTTCATCACCTGCATGGCGGGCAGGTCGTAGACGACGAGCCCGCTGGTCCGACCGAGCAGCGCCTTCTGAGGACTGCTGGCGCAGCCGGATGCGCACACGACCGCCGCCAGGCCCGCGCATACGGCGAGCCACCGTCTCGTCATCGTCATCGTCGCCTCGTTCCCGGGTGTGGCCGCGTGCGGAGGGTGACTCGCCTCACACGCGGGACGTCCTGAACAACGCGGACGCGCGCGCGGCATATCGCGCGGCGCAGGCGGTGCGAGGTCGTCAGGCGCCAATCCTCGGATGTGCCAGGGGCTGCGCGGCGCAGGCGGCGCGAGGTTGTCAGGGGCCAATCCTCGGATGTGCCAGGCGCGGCGCAGGTGGCGCGAGGTCGTCAGGCGCCAAGCCTCGGATGTGCCAGGGGCCGCGCGGCGCAGGCGGCGCGAGGTCGATTCAGACGCCCTGCCTCGGATGTGTCAGGGACCGCGCGGCTCGGGTGGTGCCACGATTCGAGCGTGCGCCAAGCCTCGGATGTGCCAGGGACCGCACGGCTCGGGTGGTGCCACGGTTCGAGCGTGCGCCAAGCCTCGGATGTGCCAGGGACCGCACGGCTCGGGTGGTGCCACGGTTCGGGCGTGCGCCCTGCCTCGTGAGTGACGTCAGTGCATGCACCTGCGCCGGCATGCTCGAGGGCCCGCAGGTCTGTGCCACGCTCACGTGCCGGACGCGCGTGCCGGCCGAGGTGGCCGAAGCGCTCAGTGATGGGGCGTGCGAGGCGCGGCGGCGCGCGCGAGCCTGTCGCGCACCGCGATGCCCAGGCCGCTGGCCGAGGGCAGACAGGCCACGAGCACGTCGTGTCCCTTCTCGTCCGCCTCGCGCAGCCTCGCGTACAACACGCGCGCCGCGCCCGCCGGGTCCTCCGGCACGTCGAAGCGCGGCACATCCCCCGGCAGCTCCAGCCCTCGCGGCCCGAGCACGCCGACGCTCAACCCCTGCTCCCTCAATGCACGCACGCGGGCCGCGGCCTCTGTGGGCTCCGCGAGCACCACGCCCGCGCGGGGCGCGTAGTGCGACTCCAGCGAGCCCGACACGCGGACCTTGGAGGCCACGCGCACAGGCACCGGATGCCCCAGCACCCGCTCGATGGCCTCGGCCGACAGTCCGCCTGGCCGCAGGATGGCGGGCGAGCCGGAGCTCAAATCGACGATGGTGGACTCGACGCCCACGTCGCACGGTCCGCCATCCAACACGAGGTCCACGTCGCTCCCCAGGTCCACGCGCACGTGCTCCGCGGTGGTGGGGCTCACCCGTCCGAAGCGGTTCGCGCTCGGCGCCGCCACGCCGCCGCCCAGGGCCTTGAGCACCGCGAGCGCCACGGGGTGTCCGGGCACGCGCAGGGCCACCGTGTCCTGGCCTCCGGTGATGGCGTCCGTGGCGCGCGACGTGCGCGGGAGTACCAGCGTGAGGGGCCCCGGCCAGAAGGCGTCCGCGAGGCGACGCGCGGCCTCGGGGACCTCCCGGGCCCACGAGGTCAGGTGCTCGACACCCGCCAGGTGGACGATGAGCGGATGGGTGGCGGGGCGACCCTTGATGGCGAAGACACGACGCACGGCCAGCTCGTCCTCGGCGTTGGCCGCCAGGCCATACACCGTCTCCGTTGGCAGGGCGATGACACCACCACTGCGCAGCACTTCCACCGCGCGTTCGACGAGCTCCGGCTTTACCATGCGATGCCGCACTGTCGCGCCAGGAGGCGTCATGAGCAAGTCACTCGTCTTCGAGGCGCGCAGTCGGGCGCCCATCCCCGCGACGGAGCTGTTCGCCTGGCATGCCCGGGAAGGGGCGCTCGCACGGCTGACGCCCCCATGGGAGCGGATGGAACTGCTCGAGCGCACCGGCGACGGCATCCACACCGGCGCCCGCGTCGTCATGCGGATGCGCATGGGCCCCATCCCCCGACGCTGGGTGGCCGAGCACACCGCGTACGTCGAGGGCTCCCTCTTCCAGGACACGCAGGTGTCCGGCCCCTTCTCGAAGTGGGTCCACACCCATCGCATGTGGCCCGAGCCCGCTACCCACTCCTCCATCCTCGAGGACGAAATCGAGTACGTCCTGCCCATGGGCCCGCCAGGCCGGCTCCTCGGAGGCGGCTTCGCGCGCCACACCCTGGAGCGGATGTTCGCCTATCGCCACCGGGTGACGCTCACGGACGCGCGACGCCACGCCGCGTTCGCGGACCAGGGCCCGCTGCGCGTGGCCGTCACCGGCGCGTCGGGGCTCATCGGCTCGGCGCTCCTGCCGCTGCTCACCACCGGAGGCCACCAGGTCCAGCGACTGGTGCGAGGGCGGGCGGACGCCTCGCGGCACGAGGTGGCGTGGGCGCCGGACAAGGGACAGGTGGACACCGACGCGCTGGAGGGCGTGGACGCGGTGGTGCACCTGGCGGGAGCCAATGTCGCCGGCAAGCGCTGGTCCCCCGAGTACAAGGACGCCATCCTCAAGAGCCGCTCCGAGGGCACGCTCACGCTGGCCGAGGCGCTGGCGAAGATGAAGAAGAAGCCCCGCGTGCTGGTGTGCGCGGCCGGCAGCGGCATCTACGGCGACCGGGGTGACGAGCCGCTCACCGAGGAGAGCGCGCCGGGCACGGGCTTCCTCGCGGACGTGTGCCGCGTCTGGGAGGCCGCCACCGCGCCCGCCGAGGCCGCGGGCATCCGCGTGGTGCACCTGCGCATCGGCCCGGTGCTGGACGCGCGGGATGGCGCGCTGGCGAAGATGCTGCCCGCGTTCCTCGCGGGCGGCGGTGGGCCCATCGGCTCGGGGCGCCAGTGGATGGGCTGGGTGTCGATGGAGGACATCCTGGGGCTCATCCACTTCAGCCTCTTCACCCCGGCGGCCCGGGGGCCCATCAACGCCGTGGCGCCGGGCGCGGTGCGGCAGGCGGACTTCGCCCGGACGCTCGGCCGGGTGCTGCGGCGGCCCGCCTTCCTGCCCATGCCCGCGGCCGTCATCAGGACGCTCTTCGGACAGATGGGGCAGGAGGCCCTGCTGTCGGGTGCCCGGGTGCTCCCCAACGCCGCCGAGCGGCTCGGCTACGCGTTCCTCTTCCCGGAGCTGGAGGGGGCGCTGCGCTTCACGCTCGGCCGCACCACGGCGGGCCCGGAGTTCCGCCATGGCTGAGCGGTTCGAGGCTTGACAATCCCCCCTGGGGGGACTGATGGAATGGCCCCCTATGATTCAGGTCGAAGGGCTGACCAAGTACTACGGTGAGCACGCGGCCATCCGGGACCTGGCCTTCACCATCGGCCAGGGAGAGGTCATCGGCTTCCTCGGCCTCAATGGCGCGGGCAAGTCGACGACGCTGAAGGTCCTGGGGTGCGTGCTGTTGCCAACCGCCGGCCGCGTCGTCATCGACGGCCATGACGTGGTGAGCAACGCCCACGAGGTGCGCCAGCGCATCGGCTACCTCCCGGACGTGCCGCCGCTCTACGAGGAGATGACGGTGGGCGAGTACCTGGCCTACGTCGCGCAGCTGCGCGGCGTGACGGCCAGGGACACCCCCGCGCGCGTGGGCGAGGCCGAGGAGAAGACAGGGCTTCGCGAGGTGGACGGCGAGCTCATCTCCACGCTCAGCCACGGCTACCGTCAGCGCGTGGGCGTGGCACAGGCGCTGGTGCACAAGCCCGCGCTGCTCATCCTCGACGAGCCGACGAGCGGCCTGGACCCGCGGCAGATCGTGGAGATGCGCGACGTCATCCGCGGCCTCAAGGGCACGCACACGGTGCTGGTCTCCAGCCACATCCTCCCGGAGATCTCCCAGACGTGTGACCGGCTGCTCATCATCCACAAGGGCACGCTGGTGGCGCAGGGGACGGAGGAGGAGCTGGGCCGGAAGATGGGCGGCGGAGGCTCCGTCGAGGTGGAGGTGCGGGGCGACTCCGCGCGCGCCGTCGAGGTGCTGCGGCCCTTCGGCGAGGTGGAGGTGGGCAGCGCCCGCGACGGGCTGGTGGCGCTGACGCTGCGCGCGTCGCCGGACGTGCGGCCGCGCGTGGCGCAGGCGGTGGTGGGGGCGGGGTTGGAGCTGCTGCGACTGGACGTGGGCGCGGGACACCTGGAGTCCATCTTCCTCAAGCTGACGCATGGTCAGGAGGTGCGCGCGTGAAGGCGCTGCTCATCGCCCGCCGCGAGCTGTCCGGCTACCTGCGCACGCTCAGCGGCTACGTCGTCATCGCGGTCATCCTCGCGTTGAACGGCCTGTTCTTCAACGCGTACGCCCTGGGCGGCGCGAGCAAGCGCTCCGCCGAGGTGCTCTCGCAGTTCTTCTACTACTCGAGCGGCTTCACCATCGTCGCCTCGGTGTTCATCTCCATGCGCCTGCTCGCCGAGGAGCGACAGACGGGCACGCTGCCCCTGCTGTACTCCTCGCCGCTGCGCGACAGGGACATCGTGCTGGGCAAGTTCCTGGCGGGCTTCGCGTTCCTGGCGCTGTACGTGCTGTGCACGCTGTACATGCCGGTGTTGGTGCTGGTGAACGGCAAGGTGTCCTGGGGCCACGTGGGCGCCGGCTACCTGGGGCTGTTGCTGCTGGGCAGCGCGTCCCTGGCGGTGGGCACGTTCGGCTCGGCGCTGGCGAAGAACCAGCTGCTCGCGGCGATTACCTCCGCGGTGATGCTGGTGGCGCTCATCCTCTGCTGGTTGCTCGCGCGAATCACGGAGCAGCCGCTGGCGGACGTGTTCAGCGCGATGTCGCTGTGGAACCAGCACTTCCCGCCGTTCCAATCGGGGCTCGTGCACGTGCGTGACGTCGTCTACTACCTGGTGGTCACCTACGTGGCGCTGTTCGCGGCCACGCGGGTGCTCGAGGCGCGGAGGTGGCGATGAGCGCGCGCACTTCGGGGAGCGGGCTCATGGCGACGCTGGCCTTCGTGGCGGGCCTGCTGGCCGTCTTCATCGGCGAGCGCATCCTGGGCGTGGGGACGGGCCGCGGGCTCTTCTCCGGGCTCGGCGTGGCGCTGGCGGTGGGCGCGACGGCGTGGCGGTTCGTGGGCTCGCGCGGCGCGAGCCTCGACCGTCGCCGCGTGGATGGCTGGGTGCTGGGCCTGTACGGGCTGGGGCTTCTGGCGCTGGGGCTCTACTTCCTCCAGTCGGACCTGGGCCTGTCCCTGTTCGACGCCCCCCTGTCGCAGAAGGCGCCGAAGCTGGCGGTGATGCTGGCGGCGCTGTTCCCCGCGCTGCTCGCGTGCTGCCTGGTGCCGCTGGCGCTGGTGGAGGTCGCGACGCAGGCCATGGCGCGCGCGCCGGTGATGGAGACGGGCCGGGCCCGCAGCGCGCTGTACTCGGGGCTGGGGCTGTCCTTCGTGCTCGTGTTCGCGTTCGCCACCATGTACGTCGTCACGCAGGCGAACACGACCTGGGACCTGTCGTACTTCCGCACGGCGAAGCCCGGTGACTCCACGCGCAAGGTGGTGCGCGGGCTCAACGAGCCGCTCCAGGTCATGCTCTTCTTCCCGCCCGCGAACGAGGTGGGCGAGGCGGTGGGGCAGTACTTCCGCGACCTGTCGGTGGAGAGCCCGGGGCTGCTCAGCGTGGAGCGGCTGGACCAGGCGGTGGAGCCCGCGCGCGCGAAGACGCTCGGCGTGCACAACAACGGCACCATCGTCCTGGCGCGCGGTGAGCGCAAGGAGCCCTTCACGGTGGGCCTGGAGCTGGACCGCGCGCGGGGACAGTTGCAGCGGCTGGACCAGGAGGTGCAGCGGCGCCTCTTGACGGTGGCCAGGCCCCGCCGCGTCGTCTACTTCACCGCGGGCCATGGCGAGCGCGCGGAGACGCGGCCGGTGCCCGGGGAGATGCCGAAGCCGTCCGTGGCGCAGCTCAAGGAGTTGCTGCGCGCGCAGAACGTGGACGTGCGTCCGCTGGGCGTCGCGGAGGGACTGGGCCGCGAGGTGCCTGGGGACGCGGCGGCGCTGGTGGTGATGGGCGCCACGCGCGACTTCCTCCCCGAGGAGCTCACCGCGGTGCGCGAGTACCTGTCACGGGGCGGGCGGCTGTGGATGGCGCTGGAGCCGGAGGGCCCCAGCTTCGAGGCGCTGCTCGCGCCCATGGGGCTGAAGTACCTCGGCACGCCGCTGGCGAACGACCAAGTGTACTTCCGCACCGCCCGTCAGCAGAGCGACCGCGGCAACCTGGGCACGGCGAGCTTCAGCTCGCACCCGTCCGTCACGTCGCTGTCCGCGATGGCGGGCCAGTCCCCCGTGGCCTTCCTGGGCGCGGGCGCGCTGGACCAGCTCCAGCCGCTGCCCAACGGCGTCATGCACGACATCTCCGTGCGCGCGCATGGGGCCACCTTCGCGGACGCCAACGGCAACTTCAGCCCGGACCCGGGCGAGATGCGCCGCACCTGGCCGCTGGTGGTGGCGGTGGAGGAGCCCGCCGCCAAGGGCAAGGAGCCGATGCGCGCGGTGGTGATGGCGGACGCGGACGTGGTGAGCGACGTGGTGCTGCCCAACATGGGCAACGCGTACCTCGCGGTGGACACCCTGCGGTGGCTGACGGGCGAAGAGGCCGTCGCCGGCGCGGTGTCGTCGGAGGAGGACGTGCCCATCCAGCACACCCGCGAGCAGGACGTGGCGTGGTTCTACGCCACCGTGTTCCTGGCGCCGGCGCTGGTGCTGGCCGTGGGCTTCGTGACGACGCGGCGGCGGGGCCGCCGTGCTCCGCGCGCCAGCGTGGCGGCGGGAGGTGAGCGATGAAGGCCCGGGACCTGGCCCTGCAGGGCGCCCTCGCGGTGGTGGCGCTGGTGGCCGCCTACCTGGTGTGGCAGCGCGCTCCGGCGGGCGCCCCTGGTGACGTGACGGTCGTGGAGCTGCCGGCGCGCGCGCTGGACAAGGTGCGCTACGAGGATGAGGCGCGCTACGTGGAGCTGTACCGCGACTCGCAGGACCGGGACGCGCTCTGGGTCCGCCTGGGCTTCAAGCCCGCGAAGCCGCTGCCCCCGGTGGAGGGTGTCGCCGACGCGTCCGCCGACGGTGGCCCGGCCACGGATGGCGGCTCCGGCGCGGCGTTGGCGCAGGGTGCGGCCGACGCGGGGACGCAGCCCTCGGCGCAGCCGCCTCCGCCTCCTCGCGACATGCGGGCCAACGAGGTCGCCCAGAAGCTCTATCCGCGCTTCGCTCCGCTGCGTGCCACGCGCTCGTTGGGCGTGCTCGACGAGAAGAAGCTGGCGGAGGTGGGGCTGACGGGCTCGCAGCGCAAGCTGACGCTGACGTTGGGTGGCAGGACGGAGTCGTTCACGCTCGCGTCGATGACGGGCGGGTGGGGGACGCCCTACCTGCGCCGTGACTCGGACGGACAGGTGTTCCTGCTCGGCCCCGCGTTGCTGCCGGACCTGGAGAACGCGACGACGCGCCTGGTCGACCGGCGGCTGCATGTCTTCGATTTGGGCGAGTTCGACTCGGTGGTCATCTCGTCGGGCGGCTCGTCGCGCGCGTTCGTGGCGAGCGGCAAGGCGCCCAACCCGGTGACGCTTTCGCCGGAGGAGTCGCCGGACAAGCCGGACGAGTTCACCCGCAACTGGCATGACCGCGTGTGGCGGCTGGTGCCGTTGGACCTGCTGGGCCGCGACGAGCAGCCTCCGGGGGGCGAGCCGAAGGAGTCCTTCCGCGTGGAGTACCGGCGCGGTGGCAAGCCGGTGGGCGAGCTGACGGTGGCGCGCGCGACGGATGGCTTCTACGCGCGCACCGAGCACACGCCAGGGTGGGTCCGGCTGCACGCGGGCGTGGACCCGCTGGCCGCCGAGGCCGCGCGGGTGACGACGCCGGTGTCCTCAGCCGGCGGTCCGTGACACCCGGGGCTCCAGGGCGTCGGCGCGGCCCAGTCGCACGTCGACGAAGCTGTACGGCGCCCAGGGGCCGGTGAAGCGGAAGGTGTAGAGGTCCGAGCGCGCCGCGAGCATCCGGACCTTCGCCTCGAAGGCGGGGCCGTCGCGGCGGGCGACGAGGAAGGCCGCGTTGAGCAGCATGCGCTCGCCCACGGGCGCGTCGGTGCGAGACGCCGCCGCCAGCGGGCGCAGGCCCTCCAGCATGGCCGCCATGTCCAGCGCGGCGCGCAGCTCCACCGCGCGCCCCAGTCGCTGCTCGTGCTCGACCTCCGACTCGTCCCCGCGCCGACGCAGCGCCTCGTCCTCCAGCTCCATGCGTCGGTTCAGGTGCTCGCGGTGGTAGAGCACCTTGAGCCCCAGCTCCACCTTGCCCTCCAGCGCGGTGAGCACGGAGGTGAGCGCCTCCTGCGTGGAGCGCAGCATGGCGCGCACGTCGGCCTCCGAGCCCAGCACGGTGCCGAAGGCCACGGGCAGCAGCGTGTGCTCGCGCAGCACCACCTCGGCGGCGCGCTGGTGCGCCAGCAGATGGGCCCGCGTCGGGTCCACCCTGCGCGAAGGCGTGGAGGACACCAGCGCGGCCAGCCCCCCCTCGCGCACGGCGCGCACGTGGCAGGGCGGCATGCCCAGGCCGATGGGACCGAAGTCCAGCGGGCCGTCGGCGCGCACCACGCCGTAGAGATACTGGGGCCCCGCGAGCTCCTCGGCCGTGGGGGCGTCCGGCTGGGGGCGAGCGCTCTTGCCCTGAGGGTCGGCCCGCACCTCCCGAGTGCTTGGGGCTGCGGACCGCATGGGGCGAGGGCTGTCGCCGCCTCGCGCGGGAGCGGCCTCACTTAGGATGACGGCCCCCCCGGTGCTCTCGAGCAGCGCTACGTCCCGCGAACCGTCGGGTGTCACACCGACGATGTGGCTCTCGGGCATCACCTGGGGCGGGACGTCGGGCGTCAGCGTGTCCGAGCTGGTGTGGGCAGTCCTGCTCCCGCGAGCGAGCGCTGCCTCCCCCAAGGCCGTATTGTCATCCGCGCCGCGACTCGCGGGTGTCAGCCTCCGTGTGGACGCAGCCTTGCTCCCGCGTGAGGGCACCAGCTCCGGAGAGACATCGGACGTGGGCGTCACCTCTCGCGTGACAGCGGCCTTGCTCCCACGGGACAGCGTCGTCGCTCGCGGCTCGGGCCGCTCCGCCTTGCCGCCACGCGCGGGCGTGTCGGGAGCAACGGAGGTCCGCGGAGGCGCGGCGCGGGACGCGGAGCCCCCCGGGCGCTTCGCCTCGGCGGTGGGCGCCGCGCGTCGGACGCGGGAGGGCTTGGGCGAGGCGGCGCCTCGTCGGGAAGAGGCCTTGCTGGGAGGACGGGGGGACCGGGACACGGCACGCCTCAGCGAATCGCGGCGCCTCCGCGCCGGGCGAGGATGGTCCGCACCTCCGCCACGAGCTCGTCGGGCAGGCACGGCTTGGTGACGAAGGAGTCGCACCCCGCGCCCTTCGCTTCATCGGACTGGCCCGTCATCGCATGCCCCGTGAGCGCGACCACGGGGATGGTGCGCGTGCGCGCGTCGTTCTTCAGCCGCCGCGTCGCCTCCCACCCATCGATGATGGGCAACGACAAATCCATCAGGATGATGTCCGGCGTGAGCGCGAAGGCCTGGTCCAGCGCCTCCTGCCCGTTCCTCGCCTGCGCCACGCGGAACCCGGAGAACTCCAGGTACTCCGCGTACATCTCACGCGCGTCATCGTAGTCGTCCACGACGAGCACGAGCGGCTTGAGATTCGGGGAGGGATTCGTCATGTCCGCCTCGGGCGTCGTGGGAAGTGCAGCGTGAAGGCCGACCCCTGCCCCTGGGTGCTCTGGAGGGTGACGCGCCCCCCCAGCATGTCGGCCAGACGTCTGCAGATGGACAACCCCAGGCCCGTGCCTCCATAGGCGCGGGTGGGCGAGCTGTCCACCTGTTGGAAGTCCTCGAAGATCTTCTCCTGGTCCGCCGGGGCGATGCCAATCCCCGTGTCCTCCACGCAGATGGTGAGCATGGAAGATGACGGCTGGTACTCCGCCACCACCTTCACCGTGCCCTCGTGCGTGAACTTCAGGGCATTGGACAGCAGGTTGAGCACCACCTGCTTCACCTTCTGACGGTCGCTGTGCACCGGCGGCAGCCGCGCGCCCAGGTGCGTCGTCACCGTCAGCTTGCTGCGCGCGATGATGGGGTCCATCTCCGCCATCACCTCCTGGAGCAGCTCCGGGATGACGAAGTCCGACAGGTGCAGCGGCATCCGCCCCGCCTCGATGCGGGTGATGTCCAGGATTTCGTTGATGACCTCCAGCAGGTGCCGGCCATTGGAGTCGATGCGCGTGAGGTTGCGCTTCTGCGGCGCGGTCAGCTCCCCGGACACGCCCTGCAGCAGCATGTTCGTGTAGCCGAGGATGGCGTTGAGCGGCGTCCTGAACTCGTGGGACATGTTGGCCAGGAACTGGGACTTGGCCGCGCTGGCCTGCTCCAGTTGGATGGCCTGACGGCGCAGCTTCTCGTTCTGCTCCGCCAGCTCCGCGGTGGCCACCTGCACGCGCGCCTCCAGCAGCGTGGAGACCTCCTTGAGCCGCTCGAGCAGCCGCGCCTTCTCCAGCGCCTCGCCCCGGTCCTGGAAGAGCGTGACGATGCCCGTCAGCTCCCCGCCTTCGCCCAGCACCTTGCTCGCCACCGCCTCCACCGGCAGGGTGGCGCCGCTCGTCGGGTCCACCAGGCTCAGGTGCCCGCGCCAGCGGGGACTGCCGCCCGTGTCCAGCACGTTGGCGAGGAACGACACGAACGTCGCGTGGTTGGAGCGCACGCGGCGCTGCGCTGCGCGGCCTCCCTCGGGCGGCAGCGAGAAGAGCCGCTCGGCCGGCTCGTTCATCATCACCGTGACGCCGGACGGGTCCGACAGGATGATGGGGTCCGCCACGGAGTCCAGCACCCGGTCCAGCCGGTGGCGCTCGCTGCGCGCCTCGCGCTCGGTGGCGCGAAGGCGCCGGTAGCTCTCACCCAACGCCTGCGTCGCGCGGCCCAGGTCCGTCACGTTGCGCAGCACGCTGACCATGGCCTCGCGGCCGTCCGGCTCGTACACCCGCGTGCTGACCATCTCGAAGAGCAGGTCCAGCCCCTCCACGGGGTCCACCAGCGGCACCTCGCGCCAGCTCACCCCGGGCTGGCCGCCGCTGGCGCTGCTCGCCACCGCGGCGGAGAACACGCGCTGGTTGAGGTGCACGGCGCGGCGGCGGCCGTGGCTCGCGTCGGGGCCCGCCATCAGCAGCGCCTCCGCGCGCGCGTTGGCCAGGCGCGCGCGTCCCTCCAGGTCCGTCAGCAGCACCGGGTCCGTCACCGCGTCGATGATGCGGCGGAACAGCTCCGAGCCCCCCGCGGCGAGCGGACCGGACGTGGCCTGGCGCGCGAGGAAGGGCCCCGCGTGCCCGGCGACCCAGGCGACCTCGGCGGGCAGCTCGGGGGTGCTCGCCCAGACCAGCAGCAGGCCCACGGGGGATGCGCCCGCGCGTCCCAGCGGCACGGCGAACAGGCCCTGCGCGCCAGGGGAGGGCAGGGGCGCGCGCTCCTTCGGGAAGAAGCGCGGCACGGCCTGGGTGAGCACGTCCGCCAGCGGGTGCGTGGAGTCGGCGTCGGACCACGCGGCGAGCGCCGCCTGCTGGGCCTCGCAGAGCCCCTGCGCGGCCAGGCAGGTCATCCGGGCTCCGGGCTCCTCGCGGGCCACGCAGGCCGCGGCGAGCGCCTGGGCATGCGCGGGCAGCCACTCCACCACGGCCCGGGCACACCCTCTCGCGGACTCGCAGGCGAGCAGCTGCTCGGCCAGGGCGAGGCGCGCGTCGACGGAGGAGGCGGGGGCTGGGGCGAGCGGGGCGTACGAGACCAATGCGTCAGGCTCCAGGAGGAAGTCGAGGTGTGTCGTCAGCAGGAGGGGTGTCTTCGACGCGAAGCTCCAGGGAGGTCACCACGACGGGCGCGCAGGGCTCGGGGGCGTCCGGTGGGACGGTGCCGTCCCAGCGCAGGCCGCGGTCCAGGACCCGGTCCATCACATCGACGAGGCTGGTGCTCCCAGCCAATCTTTCCACCGGCATCCTTCGTGGCTCCCTGGGTACGAGGCAGGGGTCGGGGGGCCGTCCCTGCCTCTATGTATCGCGGGCCGCTCCACCACCCCAGAACCGCTTGGAATCCCGCGTGACTTGCCAACACCCGGCGGCCCGCTCTGTTTGCCCGTTCACATCCGGGGTGGCCCCGACGCCGAGCAGGCGGCCAGGCATGGGCGCCGGCCGCGTCGGGTTATCGCACCTGAGGCGCATCCCTAGTCTTGGGACATGGATGAGACGCGGACGCATCGCTCGCTCTGGACGCTGACCACGCCCACGCGAGACTTCCCCACGCTGCCCGGGGACCTGACGGTGGACGTGGCCGTCATCGGCGGAGGGATGGCGGGCCTCACCACGGCGTGGCTGCTCAAGTGCGCCGGCAAGCGGGTGGTGGTGCTGGAGATGAACCGCATCCTGTCCGGGCAGACGGGGCAGACGACGGCGCACCTCACGGAGCTGCTCGACACGCCCTACGCCACGCTGCGCCGCGACTTCGGGGAGAAGGGCGCCCGGCTGGCGGCGTCCTCCAGCCGCGCCGCGATGGAGCAGATTGCGTCGCTGGTGGAGGAGCTGCGCCTGGACTGCGACTTCCAGCGCGTGCCCATGTTCCAGTACGCGGAGACGGCGCGCGAGCTGCAGTCGCTGGAGGACGAGGTGTCCGCCGCGCGCGATGCGGGGCTGCTCGCCACGCTCACGCAGCGCGTGCCGCTGCCCTTCGCGGTGAAGGGCGCGCTGCGCGTGGAGGACCAGGCCCTGTTCCATCCGCGCAAGTACCTGCTCGGGCTGGCGGACCGCATCCCCGGCGAGGGCTGTCACCTGTTCGAGAACACGCGGGTGCTGGAGGTGCGGGACGGCAAGCCCTGCCGCGTCGTCACGGACCGGGGCGTCGTCACCGCCACCGACGTGGTGGAGGCGACCACGACGCCGCTCAACCGCGTCTTCATGCACACCAAGCTCTTCCCGTACCGCACCTACGCGGTGGCCGGTCCGCTGGACGGAGCGTTGGAGCCCGCGCAGTACTACGACTGCAAGGAGCCCTATCACTACATCCGCACGCAGCCGGTGGACGGGCGCACCTACGTCATCGTCGGCGGCGAGGACCACAAGGTGGGCGCCGAGGAGGACACGGCGCGCTGCTACGCGGCGCTGGAGGACTTCGCGCGCGAGCGCTTCCCGGTGGAGTCCATCACCCACCGCTGGTCCGGTCAGGTCATCGAGCCGGCCGACGGGCTGGCCTACATCGGCCGCGACAGCGCCCGCAAGCACGTCTACGTGGCCACCGGCTTCTCCGGCACGGGGATGACGTTCGGCACGCTGGCGGGGATGCTCCTCACCGACCTCATCCTCGGGCGGGAGAACCCCTTCGCCGCGCTGTACGACGCCACGCGCGTCAAGCCGATGGCGGGCGTGAAGGACTTCATCCAGGAGAACGCGGAGGTGGCCTTCCGCTTCGTCGCGGACCGGCTGGCGAAGCCCGATGGCAAGCACCTGTCCGAGGTGGCTCCTGGTGAGGCCAAGGTCCTGGAGGTGGACGGGCAGAAGGTGGCCGTCTACCGAGAGCAGGACGGCACCTCGCACGCCGTCTCTCCGGTGTGCACGCACCTGGGCTGCCATGTGCATTGGAACGGCGCGGAGCGCTCGTGGGACTGCCCCTGTCACGGCGCGCGCTTCAGCCCCACGGGCAAGGTGCTCAACGGACCCGCGGTGAAGGACCTGCCCTCCCGCAAGCTGCCCACCTGACGCCCGCCACCCGCGCGTCTCCCGAAGTCAGACGAGCCTTGAACCCCGCCGACATGGAGACATGACATGAACGCGATTGAGTTGCTGAAGCAGCAGCATGACGAGGTGAAGAAGCTCTTTGCCCAGTACGGCAAGCTCCCGGACCACGCGGACGTGCGCAGGGGCGAGCTGTTCAAGATGATCGCCGACCGGCTCGCCGCGCACGCCACCATCGAGGAGCTGTACTTCTATCCGGCCACCAAGTCGGAGCGGACCGAGGACGAGCTGCGTGAGGCGGTGGAGGAGCACCTGTCCGCCAAGCGCATCATCGCGGACCTGCTGGAGATGTCTCCGGACGACGAGGAGTTCGACCCGAAGATGAAGGTGCTCCAGGAGCAGATCGAACACCACGTCGAGGAGGAGGAGGGCGAGCTCTTCAAGAAGGTCCGCAAGCTCTTGTCCAAGGAGCAGCTCGAGGACCTGGGCATCCTGATGGAGCAGCAGTTCGAGGAGTTGATGGAGGACGAGCCCCGCAACAACGTCCCCGCCGAGACGGACCACGCGGCGCCGCTGTAGGCCGCAAGATTCGGGTTGCGCGGAGCGGCCGGAGCGGCAGCATGGGGTTTGTCCATGCCCCGCCCCGCCTCCTCCGCTCCGCGCCTGCCCGAAGCCTTCACCCCGAGCGCCCGCCGTGCCCTCGCGCGCGCCGACCCGACGCTGGGCGCCCTGATGAAGCGCGTGGGCGCCTTCCGCATGGAGTTGAGCCCGCTGCACAGCCCGTTCGCGGCGCTGGCGCGCTCCATCGTCTTCCAACAGCTGCACGGCAAGGCCGCGGCGACCATCTTCGAGCGCGTCAGCGCTCAGGTGGGCACGGGCCGTGACTTCACTCCGGAGGCCCTGCTCGCGACGCCGGAGAAGGCGCTGCGCGAGGCGGGGCTGTCCGCCAACAAGATGGCCGCGCTCCAGGACCTGGCGCGCAAGACGCTGGATGGCACGGTGCCGCCGCTCGCGCGGGTGCGCCGGATGAGCGACGAGGCCCTCATCGAGCACTTCACCCAGGTGCGGGGCATCGGCCAGTGGACGGTGGAGATGCTGCTGATGTTCCGGCTCGGCCGCCCGGACGTGCTGCCGGTGGACGACTTCGGCGTGCGCAAGGGCTTCATGCTCGCGTACGGCCTGGAGGAGATGCCCAGGCCGAAGGCGCTCCTGGAATACGGCGAGCGCTGGCGGCCCTGGCGCTCGGTGGCGAGCTGGTACATGTGGCGCGCCACGGAGCTGAGCTGGGAGCCGTCCGAGGGCTGAGCGGCGCCCCTCGCGCTTCATGGCGAGTGAGCGAGCGGGGGGCTCGCTGATGACGCGCCTTGCCGCACGGCGCTGGCGTCCTCACCCGTAGATGAAACGGGAGAGACGCCCTCATGCGAGCATTGACCTACCAGGGACCCTTCAGGGTCCGAGTGGAGAACAAGCCGGACCCCCGGCTGGAGCACCCCCAAGACGTCATCCTGCGGGTGACCAAGAGCGCCATCTGTGGCTCGGACCTGCACCTGCTGCACGGGCTGGTCCCGGACACCCGGGTGGGCCACACCTTCGGGCACGAGTTCACCGGCGTGGTGGAGGAGACGGGCACGGAGGTCTCCCAGCTGCGCAAGGGCGACCGCGTGGTGGTGCCCTTCAACATCTCGTGCGGCGGCTGTTTCTATTGTGAGCGGGGGCTCACGGCGCTGTGTGAGAACAGCAACCCCTCCAGCGACGTGGCGTGCGGCGTGTATGGCTATTCGCACACGACGGGCGGCTACGACGGTGGCCAGGCCGAGTACGTGCGCGTGCCGTACGCGGACGTGGGGCCCCTGAAGATTCCGGACGACATGGAGGACGAGGAGGTGTTGTTCCTCGGTGACATCCTGCCGACGGGCTACATGGGCGCGGAGATGGGCGAAATCAAGGGCGGCGAGACGGTGGTCGTCTTCGGCGCGGGCCCGGTGGGGTTGTTCGCCATGCGCTCGGCGTGGCTGATGGGCGCGGGCCGCGTGGTGGCGGTGGACTGCGTGCAGTACCGGCTCGACTTCGCGGAGCGGTTCGCGAAGGTGGAGACGGTGAACTTCCAGGAGGTGGGGGACGTCGTCGCCTACCTCAAGGAGATGTTCGAGGGCCGGGGCCCGGACGTGTGCATCGACGCGGTGGGCATGGAGGCCGAGGGCTCCACGACGCACCGGGTGATGGGCCTGGGGATGAAGCTGGAGGCGGGTGCTCCCACGGTGCTCTCGTGGTGCATCGATGCCGTGCGCAAGGGCGGCAATGTCTCCATCGTCGGCGTGTATGGACCGCCGTGGAACGTGATGCCGATTGGCACCGCGATGAACAAGGGGCTCACGCTGCGGATGAACCAGTGCAACGTGCGCCGCTACATGCCGCACCTCCTGAAGCACATCCGGGAGGGGCGCATCGATGCGAAGGCCATCATCACCCACCGGTTCGGGTTGGAGGATGCGCCGGAGGCCTACCACCTGTTCGCCCAGAAGCGTGACGGCTGCGTCAAGTGCGTCCTCACGCCGGGCCATGCGTGACGAGAGGGAGTGAAGCCATGCCGGATAGACCTGTACCTGGCGCCGCCGCGGACCTGGATTTCTCCAGCCGCCCCGGCGTCCCGATGGAGACACTGCCGCATCCCTTGCCGGGGGCTCGGATGCCCATCCGGTTCCAGCACTCGCCGGTGCGAGTGTTCAAGCACCCGGGACGGGCGCAGCTGCCGCCGGTGTATGGAACGGCGCAGCCGCCGAAGGGGCTGAGTGGGGTGTTGCGCCGCGTGGCCTATGGGTTCCCGGACCACAAGGCCCGCCACTGGATGGTGTTGTTGCTGGCGGACCGGGTGGATGTCTGGGAGCACCGCCTGGCGAAGGTGCTGCCGTGGGCGCTGCCCACCGCGGGGGTGCTGGCGCTCACCCACACCGTGTGGCGCAAGTGGGCGCGCGCGTGAGGTGAGGTGGGGCCCGGTGTGGCGCCGGGGTGGGGGAGACCCGGCGCCAAGGGGAGGCGACATCCAGGCCTGTTCTCTGTGAGGATTCCCGGGAATGCCTCCCTCGAAGCCGCCACCTCGACGTCCCGCCGCGAAACCCTCGGGGGCGAAGCCCCCTGCGGAGGCCGCGAAGAAGACCGCGCGGAAGCCCGAGGCGGGTGGGGCCGCGACGCCGGGCGTGGCGACCCAGCGAGGACAGGCGAAGCCCGTCGCGAAGACGGCGAAGGCCGCGAAGACGGCGCCGAATGCCTCGGGTCAGAAGACTGTCGCGAAGGCTGGTGTGTCTCCTTCCGAGGGGAAGGCGGTCGCGAAGACGGTGGGGGCGAAGGCCGCCGTGACGTCCGCGGCGCCGCCCTCGGAAGGGAGGGGCGTCAAGAAGACAGCGATTGCCGGAGCGCAGGTCGCTGAGACGCTTGCGGCGCCCGTCTTGGTCCCTTCCAACGGGAAGGCCACCACGAAGACGGCGGAGCCCGGGGGGCTGTTGTTGGAGGAGGCCGCCATGAAGGGGGCGCCACAGCTCGTCGCGGCGCCTCCAGACGAGAACGTCGCTGAGAAGACGACGGATGCGGTGAAGGTTGTCCGGCGACTCGTCATGGTGTCCGCGGAAGAGGGCGCCGGCGCGACGAAGGATGGGGCGAAGGCGGGTGTCCCGCGGCGCGCGCCGGAGTCTTCGGAAGAGAGCGGCGACGCAGACAACGTGCTGCCTGCCTCGGGCGAGAAGACAGAGGCCGCGCATGACGTGCGTGAGCTGGCGAGGGCCCTCGAAGTCGACGCCACCCGCGAGGAGGAGGTCCCCGCGCCTCGTGTCTCCGCGCATCCGCATGAGCGGCCCCCGCTGCCCGTCGGAGCGCTCGACGCGGACGTGCTCCCCATCGCGGCGCTCGAACCCCTCGATGGCGCGTTCACGGGCGCGCCGCTGCTCCTCCACGCGAGCCCCGAGCCGATTCGGACCTCCGGAGTCCTCGGCACGACGATGGGGCGCATCGTGCCTGGCAAGAGCGAGGGCGGCTTCACGTTCGCCGGCCAGGCCCGCCTGTTCCTTCGCGCCGTCAATCGCGTCGGCGAGACCTTCGCGCGAGCTGAACAGGGACAGGTGACGCAGACCCTGCCCCCGACGGGCACGCAGCGCTGCTCCATCGTGCTGCGAAACACCTCGGGCCGCCCCATCCACCTGCGGCTCGCGGGCGTCGTCTTCTCCAGGTACCTCACGCCCCAGTTCCCCGCGAACGCGCGCGGCGAGCCCTTCAATCCAGATGAGCAGGACGCGCTCGCCGAGGACCTCACCGGACTCGTCGACTCGGCGTCAGGAAAGGTCCCCGACCCGGAGGGGCTCTTCTTCCGTGGTCCTCACGCCGTGCTCGCCTCGGGCTTCCTCGATGCGCGCGTCGACCCGCGCCCCCAGGACGAGCGCGAAGCCGAGCCGCTGCTCCGCGAGGACCTCGACCTGGCTCACCTCGACGACGTGCGTCTGGGCACACGCGGACGCATCGAGGCCGCCCTCACCGTGCAGCCCGGTGACGCCGTGCTCGTCCTCGCCGCGCGCCATGAAAAGGGCGGCACGCTCCAGGCGCTCCTGGACTTCACGGCCGTGGATGCGAAGGGGCAGCTCGACGTGGGCGCGAGGTTCCGGCTGGCCACCGTGTCCAGCCCGCTGCCCCTCACTGCGGACGAGCTCACCGCCATCTCCCGCGGAGAGCACCCCATGGCCAGCGCGGGAACGGACGCACCCGAGACGAGCGCCCCAGCGTTTCCTCCCCATCAAGGTGTGCTCGAGGCCGGCAGTGTCTTCGTCGGCGGCCGCACGGTGCGCCTGTCCGCGGGCCAGCGCGCCGGAGACCTCGTCATGTCCATGCCCGGCAGACACGGTGGCGTCTGGCCCGATGCCGCGCCCCTGACGCCGACCGCGCGCGAGCCCGAGCCGAGAACGCCCCGGACCCACGAGGGAGCCCGAGGCATCTCGTACGCGCTGACGTACACCCTGGAGAACGCCGACGCCGAGCCGCGCGAGGTGGAGCTGCTGCTCACCTCCCCGCGCCGTCATCCCTCGGAACAGTTCTTCCCGCAGGCCGGCGTGCTCACCCTCGCCATGAACGTCGACGGTGAGCGCCTGGACGCTCGCGTCAACCAGCGGGGCGAGGGGCGGGTGCTCGCGTGCTTCGAGCT
Source organism: Myxococcus sp. MISCRS1 (assembly GCF_026626605.1). Taxonomy (NCBI): domain Bacteria; kingdom Pseudomonadati; phylum Myxococcota; class Myxococcia; order Myxococcales; family Myxococcaceae; genus Myxococcus; species Myxococcus sp. MISCRS1. Next base: position 3,085,138 of record NZ_JAPNKB010000001.1, on the reverse strand, counting down.
GCCGCCCGAGGGCCGGCGTGAAGTCCGACTCGAGTGGACCCACGCGGGAGGCACCTTTCCTCCCGCGGGCCTCGAGTGGCGCATGCGCGCCGGCTGAGGACTACTCCGACCAGGTCGTCACTCGCACCATGCGCACGAAGCGGCGGTCCGTGCTCACCGCGGCGATGTAGTAGCCCGCCGTGTCGCCAGGACCGCCACCGCCGCAGTACGTCCGGCAGTACCAGCTCGCGGAGTAGCGCCGGTTGCTGTTGCGGGAGCTCTGCGTGATGAACGCCAGCGCGCCATCCACCTCGTCGGAGTTGGGCAGGCCGTTGTCCGTCTGCGACGTCAGCTCGGCGAGCAGCTCCTGGACGGTGATGGGGTGGAAGTTGCGCGGATACCCATGGCGGAAGGCCGCGCCGGCCTTGTAGTTGAGCGTGGCCTGGTTGGCGACGCCCTGGCCGTTGGGGATGTAGCCCTCCATGATCTCCGTGGAGACCGTCAGCGGCCCGGTGGCGCCGAAGTAGTCCGCCGGGGTCTGCGGGAGGACGTCGAGCCACAGCGGCGCATGCGTGGTCGCGCCGTCGTTCAGCTCGTGGGTGTCGATGAGGTACTTCATCGCGGTGGCCGTCACGCCCACGTTGAAGGGCGGGTCGGCGATGCGGTCGGCCAGGTAGGTGCGCTCGGCCGCGTCAATCTTGCTGTCATCCTGGAAGAAGCGGCTGACGGCGCCGCGCATCTCGGTGCGGATGACGGTGACACCTCCCGGGCTCGTGGCGAGACGGGCGGCGGCGATGTCCGCCTCGAAGAGGGGAATCGTGGTGGTGCTGTCCGCGAACGCGGGAGCGGCGGCCAGCAGCGCGGCACCACCCAGCAGCGACTTCAGTGACGAAGAGAACACGCGTTGCTCCTCTCGCGGACTCTCACGTCCACGATGCAAGGGGACGACGCGCGCGTATTCAACACGCACACGAGGAGTGTGACTCCGATGGACCCACGCGGGAGGCAGCGTCCCTCCCGCGTGTCTCTCCGTGGCGCAGGTGCGCCGATGGAGAACTAGTCGGACCAGGTCGTCACGCGCACCATGCGCACGAAGTTGCGCTCCGTGCTCACCGCGGCGATGAAGAAGCCGCCCGCGTCGCCGGGGCCGCCACCGCCGCAGTACGTCTGGCAGGACCAGCCCGTGGTGTAGAGCCGGTTGCTGTTGCGGGAGACCTGCGTGATGAACGCCAGCGCGCCGTCCACCTCATCGGAGTTGGGCGTGCCGTTGATGACCTGCTCCTTCAGCATGGCGAGCAGCTCCTGCACGGTGATGGGCTTGAAGTATGACACGCCCTGGAGCCCCCAGGCCGCGTTGGCCTTGTAGGTGAGCGTCCGCTGGTTGGCGACGCCCATCCCGGCGGGGATGTTGCCCTCCTTGATGTCCGTGGAGGTGGTGAGGGGCCCGGTGGCGCCGAAGTAGTCGGCCGGCGTCTGCGGGAGGACGTCGAGCCACAGCGGCGAGTACCAGGTCAGGCCGTCATTCAGCTCGTGGGTGTCGATGAGGTACTTCATCGCGGTGGCCGTCACGCCCTGCTTGAACGTCAGGTCGGCGATGCGGTCGGCCAGGTACGCACGCTCGACGGCGTCGACCTTGCTGTCGTCGTGGAGGAAACGGTCGACGGCACCGCGCATCTCGGAGCGGATGACGGTGGTGCCACCCGGGCTCGTGGCGAGGCGGGCGGCGGCGATGTCGGCCGCGAACGCGGGAATCGTCGTGGTGCTGTCAGCGAGGGCAGGGGTGGCGGCCAGGACGACACCACCCAACAGGGACTTCATCGAAGAAGAGAGCATGTGTTGCACCTCTCGTGAGCGAGCGCGCCCACGATGAATGGGGGACAGCGCGTACGCACTTAGCACCCGCGACTGACACGTCTCGCGATGTGCTCAGCGTGTGCCTGTTTCCACGGGAGGGCTCTCGTCTCGAGGCTGTGGGGCGCTGTTTTCGTGTGACACATCCGTGACGGAACGCGCCTGGAGATGACGGATGGGAATCAGCAGCGCGAGGAACGCGACGGACAGTCCGGCGCCGAGCAGGAACACGGGGCCATAACCCAACGCGAGCCCGTGCAGGGGGTCCGCCAACCAGCCCGCGAGAGGCGCGGCGGGGGCCTTGCCCCAGACCTCGATGCTGGCCATCAGCGTGTAGTGCGACGCGCCGATGCGCCGGTCCACGCGCGACATCATGAACGCGAACATCACGGTGGTGAGCGCGCCGCCGACGAGCTCCTCCGCGAGCGTCACGCCGATGACGCCCGCTTCGCTGACGCCGTGGGTGGCCAGCCACCAGCGCCCCATGAGCGGGAGCACGCGCAGCGACGCGGTGAGCGACAGGGCTCCGAGGATGGGCATGCGCGTGGCGAGCACGCCACCTGTCACGGAGCCGAGGATGGACGCGGCGTTGCCCCACGTCCCCACCCACTGGCCTATCTGCCAGGCGGGGATGCCCGCGTCGACGAGGAAGGGCTTGTAGAGCACGTCCGCCATCGTCTCGCCGAACTTGTACGTGCCGATGAAGAGCAGCACCCAGCCGATGCCCGGCTGACGCACCGTCGTGAGGAACACCGCGAACCACTGTCGCCAGCTCTCGGTCTTCGGCGCGGTGGGCTCGGCGTCGCGCTCACGCGGAGGCGCCTCGCGAGACAGGAGCGTCACCCCGAGCGCGATGGCGCACAGCAGGGCCATGCCGTGGAACAGGCCCGGCCAGCCCAGGTACTTGCTGGCCCAGACGAGCAGCCCGCCGCCGGTGAGCATTCCCAGCTTGTAGCCCACGACCTGTACGGTGTTGCCCAGGCCCAGCTCCTCGGGGCGCAGCAGGTCCACCGCGAGCCCGTCCACGGCGATGTCCTGGGTCGCGGCGAAGAGGTTCATCACCAGGATGAGCCCGAGCAGCACCTTCAGCGAGCCGCCTTCCGACACCAGCATCCCCGCCGCCACGCACGTGAGCGTCAGGCCCGCCTGCATGGGGAGGATCCACGACTTGCGTCGTCCGATGCGCGCCGAGGAGTAGCGGTCCACCAGCGGCGCCCAGAGCACCTTGAGTCCCCAGGGCAGCGCGAGCACCCCCGCGAAGCCCAGCGCGGTGAGCGACACCCCCTGCCCGCGCAGATAGACGGGCAGCGCGGTGGCCTGGAAGCCGAAGGGCAGGCCCTGCACGAAGTAGAGGATGCCGAGCAGTGCGAGCCGGGAGGCGGGGAGTCTCATGGACACCGCCGAGCATAGGGCCTCCTGAAACGCGCCGCGCGGGCTCGCTTGGGCGCCTGGCGTGCGCGCGGGGGCCCCCCCTCAATCGCTGGACGGTCTCCTGGAAACCCGGCACCCGCCCCGGCTCGCCGGGTCGTCCCGGAACCCGGCGCCGAGCCGCCCGCCTCGCGCTGAGTGCCAACAACCACGTGTCTCGTTTTCTCGGGACCCGGGGTGTTTGACAGGTTAGGGCCTCCATAGAATCGTGACGCGCCTCCCATCAGCACACTGGGATTCCACCTCAGAGGGGGCAGTCATGGGTTTGCCCGAGCGAAGAGCCATCGCGCAGTACAAGCAGAACATCTTCCCGAAGTGGCAGCAGACGCTGAACGACCTGGTGGGCGCGCCCGTCGAAATCGAGGTCGAGTGGGACACGCTCGGCGCCGAGGGCCTGGCGCACCTCTTCGAGAAGGGCATCGACGCCATCTACTTCGAGCCGCTGGTGCTGGCGCTCCAGGACATCGGCGTGGATGACTTCTCCAAGCAGGCCATCCGGGACGGCTTCAAGAAGTACTTCATCAGCGGCATCGAGCCGGACGACCGCATCTTCTACCGCTTCGAGAACAAGACGCTGTCGTACCGGCACAACTTCAGCAACATCGAGAACTACACGCACGAGCGCCGTCAGCGCATCGTGAACCTGCTGGAGAAGGCCCTCTAGGCCGTCTTCGTCTGGGATTGCCTTCCGGAGTCGCCGCGGAAAAGCGCGCTCCGGAAGGTGGCCGTCTGTCTTCAGCGGCTGTGCTTGAGCACCATCGCCTCCAGCCGCGTGAGGGCCTTCTCCAGGACCTCCATCGACGGGCCGAAGGACAGGCGCACGTAGCTGCGGAAGCGCGAGGGGCGCGCGCGGCGCTTGCCGGGGTTCACGTCGAAGAACTCACCGGGCACGGTGATGATCTTCTCCTCCAGCGCGGCGCGGAAGAAGCCCATGCCGTCGTTGAGCGGCGCGGGCAGGCCGGACACGTTGCCCCAGACATAGAACGTCCCGTCCGGCGCTCGGTCCGTGCGGATGCCCAGCCGCTCCAGGCGCGAGTGGAACCTGTCTCGCTTCTCCCGGAACGTGTTGTGGATGGCCATCGTCTCCGCGACGACCGGCTCCTCCTGGAGGAGCGGAATCGCGGCGCGCTGCAGGGGCCGGCTGCCACCGCCGTCCAGGAAGCTGCCCGCGCTGGAGACGGCTTCAATCACCTGCTTGGGCCCCACCGTCCACGTCATGCGCCAGCCCGGGTAGCGCCAGTTCTTGGTGAAGCCGTCGAACAGGACGATGGGGTCCCGGTTCACGTCCTCCACGTAGCGCGCGGCGCTCTCCACCGGCAGGTGCCCGGGGCGGCCCGTCCAGACGTAGTGCGAGTAGAACTCGTCGATGAGCAGCGTGCACTCCAGCTCGCGCGCCACGCCCACCCACCGGGCCAGCTCGTCCCCCTGCACCAGCTTGCCGGTGGGGTTGCACGGGTTGGAGAAGAGCAGGGCGGACAGGCCGCGCCCCTGCACCTCTCGCCGCAGGTCCTCGTGCGTGAAGGCGTAGCCGCGCTCGCCCTCCAGCAGGATGGGGATGGCGGTGAAGGCCTTGAAGACGTCCAGCAGCTCTTCGTACGCCGTGTAGTCCGGCAGGAAGTGGCCCAGGTTGATGGAACCCAGGCTCGCCGCCGCCCGCGTCAGCGCCGCGCGCCCGCCACCCGAAAGACAGACGTTCTCCGCGCTGTACTGGCCGGGCATGCCCTTGCGGTAGAGGCGGTTGTAGAGGCCGGCGATGGCCTCCCTCACGTCCCACAGCCCCGCGACGGGCGCGTACTCCATGTCCGCCACGTCGATGTTCACCGAGCCCAGCCGCGCGGGGGCCCCGGGCAAATCCCCCGTCTCCGGCTGCCCCTGGCCCAGGTTGCACCAGTCAGGGTCGCTGGAACGGTAGCCTCGGCGCGTGGCCTCGGCGGTGACGTAGATGACGCCCGTGCGCGGCACGGAGCGGAAGGCGGGAATCGTGACGTCGTCGCTCACGGCGCCACACCCTAGCGGAAAACCGGCGCCGCGCGCGTGGCCCGGCGCTACCGGACGATGGGCACCGTCACCGGCGAGTGGTCATCCACCGTCAGCTCCACCTTGCCCACCCGCCACAGCACCGGCTTGAAGCTCGCCTCCACGTGGTGGCCATCCGCCGTCTCCAGGACAGCCATGCCTTCCTTGGGCAGATACTCACCCACCTCGTAATGCAGGGTGGTGAGGGTGAGCTTGTCCACGCCGTCGGGGCCGCTCAGCTCGCCCGTGCCGTCGAGCAGCAGCGACGAGCCGCCCAGAATCGGCATGCCCGGACGCTTCGTCACCTTCGCGTCCATCCGCAGGGTGTGGCCCTCGCGCCCGGGGATGTCGCCCTCGGCCTTCACCCAGACGCTCGTCAAATCGCCACAGGTGCCGTAGCCCACCTCGGCGGGCAGCACCACGCCCTCCACGCGCAACTGGCGCAGGTCCGCCTCCACCTCCATCCGGTCCTCGCCGCCGCGGTACTTGAAGAACACGCGCCCGGAGAGGCCCAGGCCGTGGACCTGACAGTCGGGGCCGCTGAACGTCACCACCACGCCGTCCGTCACCGCGTCGAGCGACTCCACCGTGGTGGTGGCGCACGCGAGCCGCTGGGACAGGTCCACCGTGGCGACGTCGAGGAAGCCGCGGCGCGGCTCGCCGCACGTGTACACCGGCATCAGCCCCAGCACCTCGAGCGCCCCGCGCGTCAGGTGCCCCACCGCGGCGGCGCGCTCCACCTTCGCCTTCGCGGATTGGACCAGCTCCTCCGGAGGCTCACCACCACAGCCGGACAGCAGGGCGACGACGACGGACAAAGAGAGGAGGCTTCGCATGGCGCTGCTCCAAGGTATCCCATCCGCGCCTTCGCGGGCGGGGTGCACCCTGGGAGAGCAACCGCTGTGCCTGGAGGCAACCTCGCGGAAGGACAGGGGAAGGCCGAATCCTCCCCCCGCGAGGGGCGTGAAGCGCGGTGCACACTCCGGGCACACGCGCCGCACGTGACAGGGCTGTCTCAGCTCTCCAGCGACGCGCGCAGGAACCAGGCGTGCTTCTCGAACTCCACGATGATGCCGGTGGCCAGGTCCTCGGAGTCCGCGTCGTCCACCTCGACGAACAGCTTGCGGCTCTCACGCAGGCCGTCCAGGTACACCTCGATGCGCTCGGCCAGGAGCTTCACGTGCTCCAAATCCTTGGTGGTCTCCTGCGGGTACTCCGGCAGGCGGCTCGCCTTGCCCACGTGGCGGGTGGTGCCGTAGGCCTTGCCACCCAGCGTCACCGCGCGCTCCGCGATGGAGTCGTTGTGATTGGCCAGGCTCACCGCGAAGGTCTCGAACAGCGGGTGCAGCGCCGCGAACTGCGGGCCCTTGATGTTCCAGTGGGCCACCTTGATCTGCGAATGCAGGTCCAGGCCGTCCGCCAGTCGGGCGTTGAGGGATTCGACGACGGAGGCGCGGGTCTTCTCGGGAAGGGGGCTGGGGCTGCGGTACATGATGGCTTTCCTTTCGTGCTCGTTCGTTCTGGACGCCCGTTGGATGCGCGGCGCCGGAAAAGGAAGCGCCCCCCGGTGTCTCCACCGGAGGGCGCCTCACATCACGTCAGTGACTCGCGGCTGGGAGCCTTACGACTCCAGACCCACCGCCGCGGCGTGGATGACCGACGCGACGCGGACCGCGTCGTGCACCTGGTCCTCCGACAGGCCGCCCTCGAGGACGACCTTCTCGTGGGACTGCATGCACATCTCGCAGCCGTTGATGGCGCTCACCGCGAGGCAGACCAGCTCGAAGTCCACCTTGTTGGTCAGCACCTGCGCCAGCCTGTTCATCCGCAAACCGGCCCGCTTGGTCGAGTAGGACTCCTTCCCGATCATGTGCCGGAAGCGGTAGTAGACGTTGTTCATCGCCATCAGCGAGGCGGCGGCGCGCGCATCCTCGATGACGGGCTCGGCGTTCGTGAGTGCCTTCCGCGCCTCGTTCAACATCGCCTCCTTCAGCCGCTCATTCCGAGCGGCGAAGGCGCACGCGACGGCCACGCCCCAGCGCTGCTCCGGGGTGAGGCTGCCGCCTTCCAGGACGGCCTGGAGGTTGAGGCGGGTGTCCTTGTGGGCGTCCGTGAGTTCCGCGCGGACGACTTCGAGTGAGGCCATGATGCTTTACCCCGCCTTCGCCAGCTTCTGGGTGAGGGTCTCCTCGCCCTTGCTCCAGTTGCAGGGGCACAGCTCGTCCGTCTGGAGCGCGTCCAGCGTGCGCACGGTCTCGGAGACGTTGCGGCCCACGGACAGGTCGTTCACCGTCACGTGGCGGATGATGCCCTCGGGGTCCGCGATGAACGTCGCGCGCAGCGCCACGCCCTCCTCCTTGTGGAGGATGCCCAGCGCGTTGCACAGCTCGTGCTTCAGGTCCGCCAGCATCGGGAAGGGCAGGTTCTTCAGGTCCGGGTGGTGCGTGCGCCACGCGTGGTGCACGAACTCGCTGTCGGTGCTCAGGCCCAGCACCTGCGCGTCACGGTCCTGGAAGTCCTTGTTCTTCTTGCCGAACTCCGCGATCTCCGTGGGGCAGATGAACGTGAAGTCCTTCGGCCAGGCAAACAGCACCAGCCACTTGCCCTTGTACGTCTCGTTCGTGATCTCCTGGAACTCCTTGCCCTTCTCCAGGCTCACGGTGGCCTTGACCTTGAAGCTCGGGATCTTGTCGCCAACGGTCAGCATGTCGTTACTGCTCCTTGGGTTTGGGGGGCCGGGGATGGCCCCTGGGAAGGTGTCTTCTTGCGCACTGCTACAGCAGTCTTCGTGCCAGCCCATCCACTGCAATGATTCCGGGGACTTGGCTTCCATCCCCTGCGAGTCACTGCCGCCGGGGCGGTGAATAACGAAATGTCGGTGGCACTCGCCACTGCAATTTCGGTGGATGAACAGCCGGGCCGGTGGAGTGCCCTCCATCACGGCTGGAGAGCCGGCGGAAAATACGAGAACTCTCGCGAGGTTGCACGCGGTACAGGCGGGCAGACGCCCGATTGATGGGCCGCCAACTGAAAAGGCCCGGGCCCCGACATGTGGGTGCCCGGGCCGGTGACAGGGCCTTCGTTCCTCAGTGCGAGGGCGTGGCGACAACGCGTGCGTCGGGGGCGGCCAGCTTGGCCTCGCCGCGCAGCTTCTGCACCAGCACGTAGAGGCCGGGGATGAACACGAGGTTCACCACCGTGGAGACGAGCATGCCGCCGAACACGGCCGTCCCCAGCGAGTTGCGTGAGCCCGCGCCCGCGCCCGACGCGGTCATCATGGGCACCACGCCGAGCAGGAAGGCGGTGGACGTCATGAGGATGGGGCGCAGGCGGACCTCGGCGGCCTCCACCACGGCGTCGGTGATGCTCCGGCCCTGGGCGCGCAGCTGCTCGGCGAACTCGACGATGAGGATGGCGTTCTTGCTGGCGAGCCCCACGAGCATCACCAGCCCCAGCTGGCAGAACACGTCGTTGGCCTGGCCGCGCAAGAGCTGCAGGCCCAGCGCGCCGAGGATGGCGAGCGGCACCGAGAGGATGATGACGAGGGGCAGGCTGAAGCTCTCGTACTGGGCGGCGAGGACCAGGAAGACGAAGAGCAGGCCCAGGCCGAAGATGAGCAGGGATTGGCCGCCGCTCTCTTTCTGCTCCAGGCTGATGCCTGTCCATTCGGCGCTCATGCCCTGGGGCAGGTGCCGGGCGGCGAGCTCCTCCATGGCCTCCATGGCCTGGCCCGAGGAGACGCCGGGCGCGGCCTGGCCGCTCAGCTCCACGGCGCGGAACAGGTTGTGGTGGCGGATGAGCTGCGCGGAGATGGTGGGCTGGACCTTCACCAGGGACTCGAGCGGAATCATGTCGGCGGTGTCGCTGCGCACGTAGAAGGCGGCGATGTCCGCGGGGCTGTCGCGGAACTGCTGCTCGGCCTGCACGTAGACGCGGTACGCGCGGTTCGCGTAGTTGAAGTCGTTGATGTACTGGCTGCCCATGTAGACCTGGAGCGTGCTGAAGATCTGGTCGATGGGCACGCCCACGGCCTTGGCCAGCTGGCGGTCCACCTCCACGTCGAGCAGCGGCGTGTCCGCGTTGAAGCCGGTGAAGACGCCGCGCAGCCGGCCGTCCTCGTTGCCCTGGGCCATGAGCTGCCGCGCGGCGGAGGCGAGCTGGTCCAGGGAGCTTACGCCCGCGGTGTCCTCGACGACGAACTGGAAGCCGCCCACGGCACCGACGCCCCGGATGGCGGGCGGCTGGAAGGGCACCACGCGCGCGCCGCCGATGCGGCTCAAGGGGGCGCGCAGCCGCTCGACGAGCGCGGCCACGCTCTGGTCCTCTCCGGTCCGCTCGTCCCAGGGCTTCAGGGGGACGAAGATGTTGGCCAGGTTGGAGCCGGTGCCCTGCGGGGACATGCCGCCGTTGGCGAAGAGGGCGCGCACCTCCGGCTGGGCGAGCAGCACCTGCTCCACCTCGGCCATGACCTTCTGCGTCTGGGAGAGGGACGTGCCCTCGGGGCCCTGCACGGTGACCAGCAGGTAGCCCTGGTCCTCGTCGGGGATGAAGCCCGTGGGCGTGACGACGACCAGCGCGGCCGTGGCGACGACGCACAGGAGGAAGGCGCCGAGCACGAGGGCCGGATGCGTCAGGAGCCGGCGCAGTCCTCGGCCGTACAGGTGGCGTGTCCGGTCGAGCACGCGGTCCACCTGACGGAAGAAGACCCACTTGTCCCCGGTGTGGTGGGACAGCATGCGCGCGGCGAGCGCGGGGGTGAGGGTGAGGGCGCAGAAGGTGGAGAGGGCCACGGACGCGGCGATGGTGAGCGCGAACTGGCGGTAGATGGCGCCGGTGGTGCCGGGGAAGAGGGCCACGGGGAGGAACACCGCCACCAGCACGATGGAGATGGCGATGACGGCGCCGGACACCTCCTTCATGCCCTCGCGCGCGGCCTCGGCGGCGGTCAGCTTCCGCTCCAGCATCAGCCGCTCGATGTTCTCGATGACGACGATGGCGTCGTCCACGACGAGGCCCGTGGCCAGGGTGAGGCCGAAGAGGGTGAGCGTGTTGATGGAGAAGTCGAGCAGCTTCACGAAGGCGAAGGTGCCGACGAGGGAGACGGGGAGGGTGAGCGCGGTGATGAGGACGCTGCGCCAGCCGTGGAGGAACAGGAAGATGACCAGGACGACCAGGACGATGGCCTCCACCAGCGTGCGGACCACCTCGCGCAGGGTGGCGCGCACCGCGAGCGTGGTGTCGGTGCCCGTCTGGTACTCCATGCCCGGAGGGAACTGGGCGGACAGGCGTTGCAGCTCGGCGAGGACGGCGTCACGCACCTCGAGCGCGTTGGCGGTGGGGAGCTGGAAGGTGGCGATGCCCACGGCCTGCTTGCCGCTGAAGCGCAAGAGGGTGCCGTAGTTCTCCGCGCCCAGCTCCACGCGGGCCACGTCCTTCATGCGCACGGCCCTGCCGCTTTCGTCCCGCATGAGGACGATGTCGCCGAACTCCTCCGGCTCGATGAGGCGGCCGCGGGCGCGCACCGCGAGCTGGTAGGGCTGGTCCTCCTCGGACGGGGGTTGGCCCACCTGTCCCGCGGCCACCTGGAGGTTCTGCTCCTGGAGGGCGCGCGTCACGTCCAGGGGCGTGAGCTTGCGGCGGGCGAGCTCGGTGGGGTCCAGCCACACGCGCATGGAGAACTTGCGCTCGCCGAAGATGCGCACGTCGCCCACGCCGCGCACGCGCTTGATGGCGTCCTTGAGATTCACATCCGCGTAGTTGGAGAGGAACTTCGCGTCGTAGCGGTCATCCGGGCTGTAGAGCGCGACGGAGAGGAGGATCTGGCTGGAGGCCTTGTTGACCACGATGCCCGTCTGGTTCACCTGGGCGGGCAGTCGCGCGGCGGCGCGGCTGACGCGGTTCTGCACGTCCACGGCGGCGACCTCGATGTCGCGCGTGGCCTCGAAGGTGATGGTGACGTTGCTGGTGCCGTCGTTGCCGCTGGTGGAGGAGATGTAGCGCATGCCCTCCACCCCGTTGAGCTCCTGCTCCAGGGGGATGGTGACGGCGCTCTCCACCACCTCGGCGCTGGCGCCCACGTAGGTGGCTGACACGGTGACCTGGGGCGGCGCCAGGTCCGGGTACTGCGCGACGGGCAGGGTGGGGATGGCGATGAGGCCCACCAGCGTCAGCAGGATGGAGCAGACGATGGCGAAGACGGGCCGGCGGATGAAGAAGTCGATGAACATGTCAGCGTCCGTTCATCCGCGCGGCGGTGTGCAGCGGGGCCTTCACCTTCACGGGCGCACCGTCGCGCAGGGCCTGCAGGAACGAGATGGCGACCCGCTCGCCTGTCTCCAGGCCCTGCTCCACGACGTAGCTGCGCTCGCCGAGCGCGCCGAGGGTGATGGGCCGACGCTCCACCACGGTGGCGCCGTCCTTCTCGCGCACCACGAGGGCGAAGGGCTGGCCGCTCTGACGCACCACCGCGAGCGCGGGAATCTGGAGCGCGTCGCGCACGGAATAGACGAGGCGCGCTCGCACCAGCTCACTGGGGCGCAGGCCCTGGGTGTTCTGGAACGCGGCCTTCACCTCGACCAGCTGGGTGCGAGGGTCGGCCTGGGGCGCGACGAAGAAGAGGGGGCTGGTGAGCAGCACCTCGCCTTTCGCGTCGAGCACCTCCATCACCGTGTCGGGCTTCAGCGAGCGGGCGCGATGAGATGGCACGGACACGCTCACCTCGAGGATTTCGGCCTGGGCGACGCGGGTGAGCGGGGTGGAGGCGGTGACGAAGTCGCCTTCACGGGCGAGCACGTCGTCGACGGTGCCGGCGAAGGGCGCGCGGATGACGTGGAACTGGAGCTGCACCTGGCGCTGGGCGACCTGGGCCGAGGCCGCGCGCTCGGTGGCCTGGGCGGCCTCGACGCGGGCCTGGGTGCTCTCCAGTTCCTGCGCGCTGGCGAGCCCCTCCTGACGCAGCGCCTGGGTGCGGGTCAGCGTGCGGCGAGCCAGCTCCAGCTCGACCCTCGCGGAGCTGAGCTGCGCCTGCGCACCGTCGAGCGCGGCGGTCTCCACGCGGGAGTCGACCTCGAGGAGCGGTGCACCTGACTCCACGTGCTGGCCCGGGCGCACGTGGATGCGGCGCACGTAGCCGTCCACCCGGGGGAGCACCGTGACGCTCTGTCGCGACAGCAGGCTGCCCAGGTACTCCCCTGTGTCTCGCACTTCGCGAGGGGCCACGGTGACCACGTCGATTTCCCGAGGCTCGGGCGCGGCCGGAGCCGCCTTCTTCCCCGAGCACCCCAACACCACCCACAACGCCACACTCCACAGCCGCTTCATCCGAGTCTCCAGGGGCGCACCAGCCGCTTCATCCGTTGCATCGGGCCTCCGCGAGGAAGGCATCCAGGTGGGCCTGGACGCGCTGGAACTCACGCAGCACCAGGTTCAGCTCGGCCTCTCGCAGGGCCGCGCCGCTCTGCACCAGCTCCAGGCTGCTGCCCCGTCCCACCTCGAACGCACGGCGGGTGAGCTGGTCGGTGCGCTCGGCGAGGTCGCGTGACTCCACCGCTGTCGTCACCAGGGCCTCGGCCACCTCCGCGCTCCGACGTGCGCGTGCCATCTCCACCGCGACGTCGCGGCGGGTGTCCTCCAGTTGAGCCTCGGCTTGCTTCTCCAGCCCCGTGCGCTCGCGCACGAGCCCCTCACGCAGGCCACCCTCCCAGAGCGGAAGGGAGAGCACGGCGGAGACGCTCCACGTCGCGAAGCGACCGAAGCCCGGCTCCGTGGTGAGGCCGAGGAGCGTGCTGCTGACACCGAGGGTGGGGAGATATCCCGCGACAGCTTGTCTCCGGCTGTCACGAGCCGCGGCCACCTGCGTCCGCGCCGCCACGAGGTCCGCCCGGGCGTCCAGGCTCTCCAGCGCGACGCAGTCCCGCCGGGTGTCATCCACCAGCCCGTGCAGGTCGAAGGACGGGTCGACGCCTATCGACTCTCCGAAGCCGAGCGCGAGTCCCAGCGCCTCACGCGTCCGTCGCAGTTGCTCATCCCCCGCGACGAGCGCGCCGCGCGCCACCGCCACGTCCTGCTGGACGCGCACCACGTCCAGTTGGTTGCCCGCGCCCAGCTCGAAGGCGCGCTGCGTGAGGGCGGCGCGCTCCAGGGCGCGCAGCAGGCCGACACGGTTCATCTCGGCCGCGCGTTCGGCGGCGACCGTGGCCACGAGGGCCTGCGCGAGCCCGAGGACGAGGCGACGGCGGAGGTCCTGGAGCGTGGCCACCGCGCCGGCCTCGGCTTCTCGCGCGGAGGACAGGCCTCGCCACGCGCCCAGGTCGACGAGCGACTGGGTCAGCGTGGTCGTGAGCGTGAGCGCGGGCTGGGTGGCGGTGCGGTCGTCCCCTGCCGCCCCGGGAAGAACACCTGGGGCCTGGGAGGGATTGAGGAGGTCCTGGGCCACCGCCACCTGGGTGCGTGCCTGGGGCAGCAGCGCCGAGAGCGCCTGTCGCCAGCGGCCGCTCGCGCGCTCCACGCCCGCTTCGGCGCCGCGCAAATCCGTGGACCGTTCCCGGACGAGCGCGAGCGCCTCACCCCAGCTCCTCACGAGTCGGGGTGCGGGAGGGACGGGGCTGAGCATCGCGTCCTCGACCTTGAGAGGAGGCAGCGGCTCGGCGTGTGTCGGAACGGCGACGAGGACGAGGGCGAGCGCCAGTCGACGAACGCCCCGTGAGTGGTGACTCACGATGGCGTGCCGCCCACGGCCGTCTGGGTGTCGCCGTCATCCTCGGTCGCACATGACGCCGGACCGACAGCGAAGAGAAGGACAGCGCGCCGCTTGCACGACATGGGACATGCCTCCAGGCAACAGGTCGTGGAGGCACGGTGCCCGCGCGAGCAGCACGCGGGTGGAGTGTTCTGTCAGCGGGCCCGCGCGAGCGGCGAACGGGGTCCATCCGTCGGCGAACGGGACCGGCGAGTCCCGCTCAGTCGCCGCCGAGCGTCCGCCGGAAGAACGCCACGGCCTCCGCGAGCGTCCGAGCTTGCGAGGCCCCTCGCGTCCCGGGCGTGGCGTCCCGACACAGCATCTCCGCCACCTTGAATCCGAGCTCCGTGCACCGGGGCAGGAAGGTGAAGTGCGCCGCGTCCTCCAGCACCACCGTCTTCGCCGAGGGCAACAGCTTCGCCAGATGCATGCCGTTCTGCTCGTGGGGCATCAGCTCGTCCCCCTGGGCCAGCACCAGCGCCACCGGTACGTCGATGTCCGCGACGTCCCGTGCCTCGTAGCTCCCCGCCATGCCGGGGGCCATGGAGAAGGCCGCCCTCACCCGCGCGTCCTTGTACGACGCCCGCGCCACCGCGAAGTCGATGCGGCTGTAGTCCACATCGCGCAGCTCATCGCAGCCCGGGTGCTCGCGCGTCTCCGGCGCGGTGCACCCCTGCATGATGGGTGACAGGTTGAGCCGCGCCCCCGCCAGCGCGAGCGCCGTGTAGCCCCCCATGGAGTGACCCGCCGCGCCGATGCGCCCGGCATCCACCCGAGGTCCCCAGACCGCGTCCTTCGACACCGCATCCAACAGGGCCGTGAAGTCCCGGGGTCGCTCCCAGCCGCGCACATAGCCCTCTGGGCTCGTGTCGCCGTAGGTGTTGCCGGGGTGGTCCACCGACATGACGATGAACCCATGGGCCGCCAGGTGCGCGCCGAACCACGACATGTTGATGGCCGCGCCGCCGTTGCCGTGGGACAGGACGACGAGCGGCCAGCGCGCGTGGGCCGTGGCCACCGGCGCGTCCTTCGCGGCGACGAAGGGCACGAAGATGGGCGACGTCGGGTGCTCCTCCATCCGCGTGCCCTCGGCCGCCGGATACCAGACCACCGTCTTCAACGTGCGCTGGCGCGCCCCATCCGTGTAGCTGAGCGATGTGAAGCCCACCGCATGGGCCGCGTCGGCACCGTCCGGTGACGCGGCCGCCACGCCGGGGGCGGGGCGGGAGGTGGCACATCCACCCATCAGGAGCGCGAGCCCGAGGACTCCCGAGCGAAGGTGGGCGAAGTGGGGACGGGGGGCTTGAAGTGGACGAGGGGCCATGGCGCTCAAGGAACGCTCCAGGGGTGCCCCGATTGCAACCTCGCCTTCTCGCCCGTCCCCGATTTCACCCCAAGGCCGTCTCCGCTCGACTCAGCCGCGAGCCGGCAGCGGCAGGGTCGGAGCGGTGCGCTTCCACGCCTCGAGCTCCTGCACGCGGCCGAGCCACGTCCGGACGTTCGGAAAATCCCCGAGCGGCAGGCGCGCCGGTCCGGCGAGCGCGAACCCCGCGGCCAGGGAGAAGTCCGCGAGCGTCAGGCGCTCCTGCGAGACCCACGTCTTGCCCGCGAGGTGCTCGTCCAGGAGGCGTGCGTACTTCGCGAAGAGCGCTTCCCCTCGCGCGACCTCGGCGGGGTCCGGCGGTCCACGGCCCGTCATCGCCTTCACGAAGTTCTCCTGGACCAGGATGGTGCACGCCGGCGCCATGTGCGCCGAGCACCAGAAGAGCCAGCGGCTCACATCCGCGCGCCCGCGCGCCTCCGTGGGGAGCAGCGTCTGTCCCGGTGTCAGCTCGACCAGGTACTGCATGATGGCGCGAGACTCCCAGAGCAGGAAGCCGTCGTCGTCGAGGACGGGGACGAGCCCGTTGGGGTTGCGACCCAGGTGCGACGCCGCGCGCTGCTCGCCCTTGGGCAGGTCCACCATGACGCGCTCGAGGGGCACGTCGAGGTGGGTGGCGACGAGCAGCACGCGGCGCGAGTTGCCGGACATCGGATGGAAGTAGAGTTTCATGAGCGGAAGCTCTACCCACCCGGAGTGACAGGGGGATGTCAGGATACTTCGCGTGGGGGCCTACGGAGCGGAAGGCTCCGGAGCGAAGCGGCCCCAGTAGGTCATCCGCCCCACGAATCCACGGGTGGGCCGTCCGCACTCCGGTTCTCCCGTGGAGTGGGCGGTGACGGTGGTGCTGCCCAGGTGGGTGGTTCCATTCCAGGGGCCCAGGTACGTCGCGGAGGCGCTGACCGGATTGTTGAAGCTGGGGGCCGGGTCGAAGGACCTGGCTTCGAAGCAGATGTTGTAGTCGCCGAGGTCTGGCTCGACGCCCGGCGCCCAGTAGACGACCTCCGGCCCCTTCCCATCCTGGTCATCGAAGACGAACAGCTCCTGTCCCTCCGGTCCTGGGTTCTGGGCGCTGTAATGGATGCCGCCGGGGGCCCTCACGATGAGGTCTCCGTTCCCCGGCCGGCTCCAGGACAGGGTGAAGGCCAGCTTGCCGATGGTCTTGCACACGCCACGAGCACAGACATCCCGCCAGCCACAGCGATTGCCGCAGCGGCCGCAGTTCTCCTTGTCCGTATACAGGTTGAAGCACTGATTGCCGCAGACGGAGTGGGGCGGCCGGCAGACGCCCTCCCAGCAGAAGAAGCTTCCCGGCCTGTTGATGCAGGAGAAGCCCGCGGCGCAGTTGTCGAGCCGTTCCGCGCACTCGTCGATGTCCGTGCAGACGCTGGGGGTGCTTTCGCACCTGAACCCCGCCTCCTTCTGGCAGTCGCGACTGCAGCCGTCCCCGGAGGTCCGGTTCGCGTCGTCGCACGTCTCGCCTTCGTTCGGCTGGCCGTCGCCACAGGTGATGCCGTCGGAGCCCATGTTCCGCACCGCGTCCACCCCGTAGAGCGCGAGCACGCCTGTCATCCGCACATAGCGATAGGGGACGGGCTTGTCCTGGTACGGCACTGTGGTGGTGTGCGTGCCCAGCTCCAGGTTCGCCAGCCGCAGCGGGCCGGTGCTGATGACGCTCTTGTCCGCGCGCAGGAACTCCACCCACGTGAGGACCTCCACCGTCGCGTTCCGATAGGAGACCTCCAGGTCTCCCGTCCCCTCGGTGCCCTCTCCCATGTCCAGCACCAGCGCCGCGCCAGGGAGGCTCAGCACCAGCGCCGCCTGTCCATCGGGCGGACCCAGCGCTTGCGCGGGTTGGAGCACGCCCGCCGTGGAGGTCGAGTCCACGGCTTGGGCATACGATGGCTGTGACGCCAGCGGTGTCGGGACCGGGCCGGCGCGCTCCTCTGGGACGAGGCGGGTGAGCGCCGCTTCGTCAGTGGCGGGCTCGAGTCCACCGCTACAGGCTCCCATCAGTGTCAGGACACACGCCGTGCCCCACCCCTTCGCGAAGAGAGTCTTTGTCTCGGTTTGCATGTCACGCTCCGATGGCCCGCTGTCAGGAGATGGCGCCCGGGCATGAGCCTTCCCCTCGGGGAAGTCGAATCCACCCCGAGCGCGAGTCTTCCATTTCGGGCGCACGGAGCCGCGGCGGTGTCGGCCTCCTGGTGACTTGCGGACGCTGACTCCGACTCGGAGGCGGCGTCCGCTCGTTCAGGGGCGGACAGGCGCCGCGCTACTGCTCGACGACGAACGTGGTGGAGTCGACGCCGGAGTTTCCGGTGGCGGGGTCGAACGCCGTCACGGTGACTTCGTAGATGCCCGGCTGCTGCACGGACAGCGCGGCCTCGTAGGTGCTGGTCTTCCCGGCGAACTTCAGGGGGACCTGGGAGAGGGGCTTGCCGTTGTGCTTCACGGAGGCCCGCAGCTCGTACCGATTGGAGTCCCAGATGCCGTTGGGCTCGGTGGAGCAGCCACACATGAGCACCAGGTTGGCGCGGAGTGGCACGGTGAGCTTCTTGTCGGCCGGCAGCTTGATGAACTCCTGCGCGGACGGCGTCACCACGTCGACGACGAAGCCGGGCAGCTCCAGGATGAGGCCATCGCCCTCGACGTGCTTGCCGGGCAGGAGCCACAGTTGCGTCGTGCTGGTGGCGAGCGCCTGCCGCTGCGCGAGGGGCCCCGAGACCTCCACCGTCACCAGGGTCGGCTCGGTGAGGTCCACCGTGGCCGTGTACTTCGCGGAGGCCTCGTCCGCGAGCGGCGCGCCGCGCACCTGGGGCTGCTTCATCAGCGTCTGGGTGTTGCCCGTCGAGCCGGCGGTGACGCCCTGGGTCAGCACCTGACCCGTCCGTGCATCGCGGAGCACCACCTGCACGCCGCCCATGGACGTCCCGACGAACTTGCCGTCCCGGGCGCGCGCCCGGACGACGAGCCGGGTCTCGACGGCCAGGCTCTCCGTGGCGAACAACAACAGGGTCCAGAGGATGAGGCTGCGCATGGCTTGCTCCGTGGCGGAGATGCTTGGGCGAAACCGCATAACATGGCGGACGCTCGAGGACCGCGTCGTCGAGGGGCTGGATGCCGAAATCGATGATGGCGCCGCCATGGACAGAGGTCACGTTGCGTCTGCTCGGGGAGCTTCGTCCCTGATGCTCGCGTGACCTCCGCGCTACTCGGCGAAGGCGTCCTCCGTCGAGCGCAGCGCGGTGAAGATGTCGCTCTGGGTCTCTCGAAGCGCCTTGGGGACGCCGCGAGCCATCGGCGCGAGGAGCCAGAGCGGTGGCCCACCGTCGAGCTCCCGCTCCAACTGCAGCCGGGCATCTCCATGCGCGAGGAAGGACGGGAGCGCGGCCCTCCCAAGCCCCACGCAGCACGCGTCCCGCATGGCCAGGAGTGAATTGCACGTCACCGCGCCCGGCGAATCCCCGGGCACCTCGCGCCACCAGCGCATCGAGGACTTGGCGCGCAGCTCGGCGCTCGGCTGGAGCCAGTCCGCATTTCCGCCCTTCGCGCGGTAGACGCCGACCTTCAGCCGCCCGAGCCGCCGACCGCGCAGCGAGCCGCTCGGGTTCTGGCCGGGGCGCAGCGCCAGGTCGACCTGGCCGGGCAAGAGCTCCAGCTCGTCGTCGCTCACGAGGACCTCCACCGCCTGCGCGGGGCGTGCCTTCGCGAGCGCGCGGAACAGGAGCGGCGCCAGCACGTCGCTGGTCGTGACGACCACGGTCCGCTCCCGACCCCGCCGCTCGGACCCCAGGAAGCCCTCGATGTCCCGGGCCGCATCGCGCATGGGCGCGGCCCGCTCGGCGATTCGCAGCGTCAGCGTGCCAGGCACCAGGCGCGCACCCCGCGCGAAGAGCGCCGTTCCCAGGCGCGCCTCCAGCGCGGCGATGCGTCTGGAGACGGAGGAGTGGCGCAGTGACAGCTCGCGCCCCGCGGCCTCGATGCCGCCGGTGCGGACGAGCGCCTCGAGGGTCTGAATCTCATCCCAGGAGATGTGCATGGGCACACATCCTCTGTGCGCCCACGCGCAGATGTCAAACGAGGCGTGCCCGGCTATCAATCCCACCACGCAGGAGGACGCGCTGATGGCCCGCCACCCCACCTTCCGCCGCTCGGGCACCGGGTCGCCCGGCGACGCCTCCCAGGCGCACGTCGTGACGCTCTCCCGTCGAGCGTTCGTCGCCGGGAGCGCCGGCGCCCTCTCCGGCTGTCGCACCGAAAAGAGCACGCCCATGCCGCACCTCGAACACCGTCCGCTCGCCTCCCTGCCCCGAACCACGCTCTCGTGGCTCTCGCTCCGTGACCACTTCGTGGCGACGGTGGGGCCACACGCCGGTCGGGGCAAGCCGCTGGGGCCGCTGCTCGTCCTCGCGGACGCGACGTTCGCGCCGAAGTCGCGCTTCCCGCTCCATCCGCACGAGGAGATGGAGATCCTCAGCATCGTCGTGGAGGGGACGCTGTCCCACCACGGAGACCAGGCGCACGGCGCCACGATGGGTGCCAGGACCGCGCAGTTGATCTCCGCGCGGGATGGGATGGTGCACGCGGAGGGGAACGACACGGACAGCCCCACGCGGATGCTCCAGTTGTGGTTCCGGCCGAACACCCATGGGGGGCCGCCGGTCTACGCGTCGCGCGACTTCTCGGGAGGAGGGCGCCAGCTCATCGCGGGCGACGAGGGCATGTCACTGCGCGCGGATGTGAAGGTCTGGTGGCTCCCGCTCGCCGCGGGTCGGTCGGAGCGGCTCACCATCGGCCGTGCCCGTCGTGGCTACCTGCTCGCGACGACGGGGCCCGTCCGGGTGGAGGCGGTGGGAGGTGGCTCGGGCGTGGACCTGGCGCTCGGCGAGGGCGCGCAGCTGGGGGAGGGCGAGGTCCAACTGAGCGCGACCACCGGGAGCGCCGCCCTCTGGATCGACGTGGCCTGACGCACGCTGGGCGCGGGCCGCGTTTGATATGACGGCCCGATGTTCCCCGACCTGGCAACGCGCGTCGTCCCGCTCGACGAAATCAAGGCCCGCTTCGAGGCCGCGAACGAAGCGGAGACCTTCGGCTGGTTCGTCCAGAACCTCGAGCACATCCAGGAGCGGGCCGGGCAGCACCACAAGCCCGTGCCCGAGATTCACCTGGCGACCGGGCCCGTGCGGCTCGAGAAGCTCGTCCCCGAGTCTCCGTGGATTCTCGTGGTGGATGGCGACCTCGAGGTGGCCGGTGACATCGACCTGTCGACGAGCCCCTACGACATCAGCCTGTTCGTGGTGTTCGGCGAGGTTCGCGCCAGGAACCTGCGCTTCAGCGGCAGCGCGTGCTGCTACGTGACGAAGTCAGTGGAGCTCACGGGCGGCTGTTTCGGAGACCACGGGGACGAGTCGGCCGAGTTGCACACGGCGCGCTTGAGGGCCCGCGTGGTGATGCTCGATGGCCACACGGGGGTGAACGCCACCGAACTCGACGCCGTGGTGTTCGCTGGCGAGGGCTGGGGCCTGCCGCTCCACTTCACCTCGAAGGACGTGGCCGCGGAGTTCTTCGTCCCCGAGGCGCTGGATGAGGACGGCTACCACGAGGAGTCGGTGTGGGAGTTGATGGCGGATGGGAAGGACCCGTTCCTGCCCGGCGCATGGGAGAAGCTCCGCGCCCGGCACGTCGAGGCCGAGGCCCGGCTCAAGCCCCGGTGAGAGGCGCCGTGGGGCGAGGCTGAGCCGGACGGGCACCGCCTCCCGCCGCCGCGAGGCCATCACGGCTCACCCCCGCGAACCGCGGCCTCACAGGAGCCGAACGTCTCTCCCAGCACCGTGAGCATCGCGCGCAGCGCCGCGCTCGGGTGCCGCGCCGCCGGGTAGACGGCGAAGGCCTGGTGCGGGGCTGGCGCGAACGGTTCGAGGACCTCCACCAGGGCGCGCGTGTTCGCCTGCGCGCGGGGCAGGCGCGCCAGTCCCGCCCCCGCGGCCGCCAGCGCGCACAGCACCTGGAAGCTGTTCACCGCGATGGCCGGCCGGATGCTCACGGGCCGCGTCCCGCTGAACGCCCAGGTCATCGGTGAGGTGGAGCTGCCCATGCTCAAGCACCGGTGCGCCGGCAGCTCGCGAGGGTGCTTGGGTCTGCCCGCCTTCTTGAGATAGGCGGCGCTCCCGAAGATGCCCACGTGCGAGGGCGCGCCGAGCTTGCGGGCGATGAGCTGCGAGTCCCGGAGCGGTCCGACGCGGATGCACAGGTCATGTCCCTCCTCGACCATGTTCACCTCCCTGTCGGAGAGCTCCAGCTCCAGCTTCACCTGCGGATACCGCTGCGCGAAGGCCGCGAGCACCCCGCCCATCAACCGCTGTCCGAGCTCGACCGGCGCGCTCATGCGGAGCCGTCCGCTCGGGTGCGCTTGCAGCTCGTTCACCAACGCCTCGGCGTCACGCAGCGCGGCCATGGCCGGCGCGACCTCACGTTGGTAGCTGGCGCCGATGTCGGTGAGCATGACGGTGCGGGTGGTGCGCAGGAGCAGCTGGACGCCGAGCTGCTCCTCGAGCACCGCCACACGCTGGCTCACCGTCGACTTGGGCAGGGCCAGCGCCCGCGCGGCGCCCCGGAAGCTGCCGCGCTCGACCACCTCCAGGAACGCGATGATGCCATTGGGGTCGACTGTCCGCATATCCGGACAGTGTATCCCAGACAGGTTCGATTGTCCGGAGACCCTCGCCAGCGCATGTTCCGCGCATGGCACTGTTCACTCCCTACGGATTGGGTCGCATCACGCTGTCGAACCGCGTCGTCATGGCGCCCATGTCGCGCAGTCGCGCCATCGGTGGGACGCCCAACGCGCTGATGCGCGACTACTACCGGCAGCGGGCGGAGGCGGGGTTGATCATCACCGAAGGGACGAGCCCCTCGCCCAACGGCCTCGGCTTCGCCCGTGAGGCGGGCATCTACAGCCGCGAGCAGGTGGCCGGCTGGCGCGAGGTGACGGACGCCGTGCACGACGCGGGCGGCCACATCTTCGTCCAGGTGATGCACTGCGGCCGTGTCGGCCACGTGCTCAACCTGCCGCCGGGGGCGCGACTGCTGGCGCCGGGCGTGGTGCCGGCCCAAGGAGACATCTTCACCGACGCCCAGGGGCCCAGGCCCATCTCGACGCCCGAGGCGATGACCTCGCGGGACGTGGCCCAGGTCCGACGCGAGTTCGTCCAGGCCGCGAGCAACGCCATCGACGCCGGCTTCGACGGCATCGAGCTGCACGGGGCCAATGGCTTCCTGTTCGAGCAGTTCTTCAACCCGCACCTGAACTCGCGCACGGATGCCCATGGCGGCAGCCTGGAGAACCGCGCGCGGCTCCTGGTGGAGGTGGCGCACGACTGCGCCGAGGCGATTGGCGCGGACCGGGTGGGCGTGCGGCTGTCGCCCTACAACACCCACGTGGACATGCCCCTCTACGACGACATCCACGCGCTCTACACCTACGTCGCGGGCCGGCTGCGCGGTCTGGTCTATGTCCACGTGGTGGGCAACTCGCACGAGGCGTTGCCGACGACGGTGAAGGCGCTCCGCGCCGCCTTCGGGGGGACGCTCATCGCCAACAGGGGCTTCACGACGCAGAGCGCCCAGGCCGCCCTCGCCGCCGGGCAGGCGGACCTGGTGGCCTTCGGTTCGCCATTCATCGCGAACCCCGACTTCGTCACGCGCGCACGAGAGGGGCTCCCCCTGGCGGAGATTCGCAAGGAGCTGCTCCATGCGAGTGGCGCGGAGGGGTACACGGACTACCCGCGCGGCACGCCCTCCGCGAGGTGAAGCGCGAAGCGCACCCGAGGCGGGGGCAAGCTGCCAGGTCCGCACCGGAGCCGGTGCTCGCACGGGCCCGGGTTCCCACGAATCCGACGGTGGAGGAATATGTCCGGCGCGCGCCAGTCGTTCATCGAGGGCCGCGGGTTGGCCATGGAGGCTTCGATGCGATGGTCCGGAGTGATGCTGGGGCTGTTGGGGTTCGTGGGATGTGCCGGCCCCACGCGAGGTATCGCGACCCAGTACAACCCGGAGACGGGCCAATACGAGGTTCCGGCGGAGGAGCTCGTCTACCAGGTGCCCGTCGAGGACGCGATGATGACGGCCCGGCACATCCTGGAGACGGGCCGCTTCGACGTGCTGGAGAAGGAGGGCGGCCTGGAGATGTTCTCCTCCTTCATCCCGGACATCTCCCCGCCGGAGCGCTTCTACATCCAGGGTGAGCGGCACGGCCCCCGACAGTCCGTCGTCCGCATCTTCCGCCTTCGCTACGTGCATGACCCGGCGTTCGCCTCCGAGGTCCGCGGCACCCCGAGCAGGCAGGTGGATATCATCGCCGACTTCAAGGGCCTCCCTGGCCTGGAGGGCTACCGGCCGGCGCAGGGCCTTCGCGACATGGGCGTGGAGCAGCGGCTCCTCGCGGCGCTGGAGATGGCTCCCGCGCTGGAGCTGGTGGGTGGCAATCCTCCCCTGCCCATGCGCTCGGTGGTGATGGAGGGAGGCAACGAGGAGGAGCGCGCCCCCGTCGCTCCGCCCGCCTGTGGCGCTCCCGTGGAGGGCGCTTCGTCGCTGTTCTCCGCGGGCGGCGTCCTGCTGGTGGCGGACCCGCTGGGCACGCAGGAGGTGCCGTCCGTGGCGCTGCGGATGTTGTGTGAGGCCACGTCCCGGGAGTTGCCGGTGACGCTGGCGCTGTCCATCCCCGACGTGGAGCAGCCGCTGCTCGAGCGCTATCTGGGCAGCTCCGGTGACTCCTCCGCGTTGCAGGAGCTCCTCTCGGGGAGCGCCTTCTGGCGCCGGGTGTACCAGGACGGGCGCAGCAGCCGCGCCATGCTCTGGCTCGTCGAGCAGGCGCGCCGCCTGCGCGTCTCCGGCAAGGACGTGGCCGTGGTCGCCATCGACTCCGACAAGGCGCACGGCAACGAGCGCGAGGAGCGGATGGCCCAGGGGCTGCTGAAGGCGCAGGCCAGGCGCCCCCAGGCCTGGACGCTGGTGCTCACGGGGAGCGTCCACGCTCGCACCACGCAGGTGAGCTGGGATGGGGACCTGGAGCCCATGGGCTCGCGGGTGGCGAAGGTGCTGCCCTC
Source organism: Myxococcus sp. MISCRS1 (assembly GCF_026626605.1). Taxonomy (NCBI): domain Bacteria; kingdom Pseudomonadati; phylum Myxococcota; class Myxococcia; order Myxococcales; family Myxococcaceae; genus Myxococcus; species Myxococcus sp. MISCRS1. The sequence goes on along the minus strand of NZ_JAPNKB010000001.1, from coordinate 3,060,639 downwards.
GGTGCGAGCGCTGGACGTGGGCTTCCGGCGCGGCACCCAGTACGTGTGTCGCTACAGCGTCTGGGAGGAGGACGTGGAGTGCAACGTCTTCGGCATCAGCCCGTCGCTGGAGGCGCGGCAGGCCACCGCGCAGGACGCGGGGCTGAAGCTCTACCCCGCCCGACAGCCGGATGGTTTCTCCGGCCGGCTCTACGTGGGCGCGTTGACCGCGTCACTGCCTCCGCTCCAGGCACCGCCGCGGCCCGAGCCCGTCAAGACGCCGGCGCCCGCCACGAAGTGACGTGACGGTAGACTGGCCAGATGGACTCACCCGAGCTGTTCCAACAGGACCTCCGGCGGACCGTCGTGCTGGGGGCCTACCTGCGGCACTGGGGCATGCCGCGCGACCGGCAGCGCTTCTCCCGGCAGACCGACGTCGTCGAGGTCTACTTCTTCCCGGCCTCCGCGGAGTCTCCCGTCGCGCGCTTCGCCACCGCCCGTGGACGAGGCCGTGGGGGAGGACGAGGAGTTCGGCGGACTCCACCTGGGCCCCCAGCACCTCGAGCTGTGCTGGCTCGTGCCGCTGCATGAAGCGGAGTACGCGTTCATCCAGAAGGAAGGGTTCGACGCCTTCAGCGAGCTCCTGGAGGCCAGCGACGTGAGCCCTGCGGACGTCCATCGCCCTTCGCTCGTCTGAGCTCAAGCGGGCTGTCCGGGCACGCGCCAGCCGTCCGCGCGCCAGGGAGCGCGCACGCGGGCCCCACGCACCACGGGCCCAGGGCAGCACTTCCTCCGGGATGGCGCAGTGGGGGTGGCCGGCGGGCGCCGCTTGTTGACCCTGTTCCTGTCGCTGGCGGTAGTGGACCTCTTCTACCTGGAGCCATTGCTCGACCTTGATGCCCGCCAGGGGATGAGCCCATCCCGTCGGCGCGGTCTTGGCGGGTCGGGGGCGTCCTGGCGGGACCCGGCGGGGGACAGCGCGCCGAGCGCCCGAACGGAGCCGACGCAGCGACCCTGCGTGGGGGCGGTGAATGTGCGACGCGTGCTCCCGCCGCACGTTTCCCTCGAGCCCATCCGGAGTCGGGCGTCGCCGCCAGACCCGTCTCCGTGGACGCCCTGGCGACCCGCCAGCCTCGCGACGAAGCGGCACCGTGAGCGCTCATGCGCATCCCCGTCCCCACCCGCCGCCTGCCCTGTCCCCTGGAAGAGGCCACGGGGCTCGCATCCGACGAAGTGCTGGCGCGACGCGGGCAGTATGGCCGCAATGACGTGGTGGTGAGGCCCCGCCGCTCCACCCTGGCGAGCCTTCGCGAGGCGGCGGGCGACCCGATGCTCTGGTTCCTCGTGGGGATGAGCACGCTCTACCTCGTGCTGGGCAAGGTGTCGGAGGGGCTGGTGCTGCTGGGAGCCATTGCTCCACTGCTCGGCATGGATGCCTTCCTTCACCATCGCACGCGCGTCTCCACCGAGGGCCTGCAGAGCCGGTTGGCGGCGCGGGCCGTCGTGCTCCGGGATGGGCGCGAGGCGGAGGTCCCCGCCGCGGAGGTGGTGGTGGGGGACCTGGCCCGCGTGGACGCCGGTGCCTACTTCCCCGCCGATGGCCTGGTCGTGCGGGGCGAGGCACTCCAGGCCGAGGAGTCCTCGCTGACGGGCGAGTCCCTGCCGGTGGGCAAGCGGCCCCTGGGGCAACTGCCGCCCGGAGAGGCGCCACCCGTGGAGGGGCGATACTGGGGCCTCGCCGGGACGCGCCTGCTGACGGGGACGGCCTGGGTGCGCGTCGTCTACACGGGCGCCGACACGCTCTATGGGAGCATCGTGCGCTCCGCCGAGCGGGGCGCGCGAGCCCGTACACCGCTCCAGCAGGCCGTGGCGCAACTGGTCTCCGTCCTGGTGATGGTGGCCGCCGGGCTGTGTGGTGTCCTCGCCTTCGTCCGCTGGCGCCAGGGCTTCGGATGGGCGGATGCGCTCTTGAGCGCCGCCACGCTCGGCGTGGCCGCGCTCCCCGAGGAGTTCCCCCTGGCGCTCACCTTCTTCCTGGGCGCGGGCGTCTACCGGCTCGCGCGCAGGCAGGCCCTGGTGCGGCGCGCCGTCTCCGTGGAGAACATCGGCCGGGTCACGTGCATCTGCTCCGACAAGACGGGCACGCTGACGGAGGGTCGGCTGGGCGTGGCCAGGGTGCTCCCCTCGTCGGACGTCACCCGGGAGGAGCTGCTGCGCGTCGCGGCGCTGGCGTCGCGCGAGGAAGGGCAGGACCCGCTCGACACCGCGCTGCTCGAAGAGGCCGCGCGGGCCTCGGTCCCCGTGCGCGGAGGGCGGGTCCGGGCCACGTTCCCCTTCACGGAGGAGCGCCAGCGGGAGACCGCGGTGGTGGAGGAGGGCGCTGGGCTGCTCGCCGCCGTGAAGGGAGCCCCCGAACAGGTGATGGCCCGCGCTGCGCTCGCGCCCGACGCCCGGGCGGCGTGGGCCCAGCGCGTCTCGGCGCTCGCGCGCGAGGGGCGCAAGGTCATCGCGTGCGCGAGTCAGCCGCTGGACCCCGCCTCGTGGCGTGGGGGCGAGCCCGACCAGGGCTTCCACTTCCTGGGGGTCATCGCCTGCGAGGACCCGATTCGCGTCGGGGTCCGGGAGGCGGTGCGCGAGTGCAGGGAGGCGGGGCTGCGCACCGTGATGGTGACAGGGGACCATCCGGAGACGGCGTTGACGGTGGCGCGGGAGCTGGGGCTCGGCGGCGCACGGCCCGTGGTCATGACGGGCGAGGTGCTGGAGGCGCGCCTTCAGGACGCGGGCGCGCCCCCGGCGGTGGACGTGGTGGCCCGGGCGCTGCCGGCCCAGAAGCACGCGCTGGTGCGGGCGCTGCAAGAGCACGGCGAGGTGGTGGCGGCGACGGGGGACGGGGTGAACGACATCCCCGCGCTCCAGGCCGCCGACGTGGGCATCTGCATGGGGGAGCGCGGGACGCGCGGCGCGCGCGAGGCCTCGTCCATCGTGTTGCTCGACGACGACTTCGGCACGCTGGTGCGCGCCATCGCGGAGGGCCGACAGCTCTTCGACAACCTCCAGCGCTGCTTCCAGTACCTGCTGCTCGTCCACATCCCGCTCGTGTTCACGGCCGCGCTGCTCCCGCTGGCGGGCTATCCGCTGCTGTACCTGCCCATCCACATCGTGTGGTTGGAGCTCATCATCCACCCCACGGCGATGCTGGCCTTCCAGGAGGCGGCGCGGCCGGGCCGGCTGGGGCCCTCCCGGGGACGGAGCGCCACGCGCGTCTTCTCCTCGCGGGACTGGGTCACCCTCGTGGTGGCGGGCGGGTTGCTGACCGCGGGACTGGTCTGGGGCTACGACCGGAGCCTCGGCCCCACGCGCGACGTGGAGCACGGTCGCGCGGTGGCGCTGGCCTCGCTCACGCTCGCGAGCGCCTGCTTCGCGGCCGTGCTCACGGGGCTGCGCACCCGCACGGCCCGGTGGATCTGCGCTTTGTCCCTGGGCGTGTCCGTCCTGCTCATCCAGGTGCGGCCCTTCGCGGCGGTGCTGGGGCTGCACCCCTTGCATGTCGATGACTGGGCGCGCGTCGCGCTGGGGGTGCTGGTGGCGCTGGTGCCGCTGCTCATCGGACGTGGGCTGGGTCCTGTCTCCGGAAGAAGGGCCCCTTGGCCTGCTCCGCTGCGACGACATACAGCAGGGTGATGGTGGTCACCGCCACGAGCCGCAGGAGGGGAGGGCGCGCGAAGCCGAGGACTCACGCGTGAGGTGGGTGTGGCTGGTCGGCCGACGCTTGCGTGGGGAGGGTGAAGCAGAAGGTGCTTCCCTGTCCGGGGCGGCTGTCCACCCAGAGCTTGCCGCCATGCGCGTCGACGAGCCCCTTCACGATGGCGAGCCCGAGTCCCGCGCCCTCCTTCCTCCCCGCCTGCGCCTGCCAGAAGGGCTCGAAGACATGCGAGAGGTGTTCCGGTGCAATCCCGGGCCCTGAGTCCCGGACGGAGAACCTCATCATGGCTCCCTCGGGGACGGCCTGGAGGTGGACGTGTCCGCCGGCGGGCGTGAACTTGATGGCGTTGCCGAGCAGGTTGGAGAGGATTTGGACCACCCGGGCATGGTCGGCGAGGAGCGCCGGGGCGTGCAGGGGGACGTCACTGGAGAGCTGGATGGATTTCTCCTCGGCGAGCGCGCGGTGCAGGTCGAGCGCCTCCTGGACGAGAGACGCGCCATCCACCCGCGCACGCTCGACGAGCAGGTGCCCGGACTCCATCCGGGCGACATCCAGCAGGTCCTGGATGAGCCGTTGGGCCCGCTCCACCGCCTTGCGGAGGGTCTCGAGCGTCTGGGTGGGAGGCCGCTGGCCAGGGGGCCTCCTGCCGAGGGACTCCGTGCACAGCGCGACGACGTTCAGGGGCGTGCGGAGGTCGTGGGCGACGACGCGCAGGACTTCGTCCCGCAAGCGGGTCGCCTGCTCGGACCGCTCGTGGAGGCGGGCGTTGTCGATGGCGAGCGCCGCGCGGTTGGCCAGGGCCTCCGCCAGCGCCAGGTCCTGCTCGCCGTAGCGGCGCCCGGACTCGGACGTCCACAGCATGACCGCGCCCAGGGTCTGCTCCCGGGCCCGCAGCGGCACGATGAGTCCCGAGACGGACCCGAGGCCGCGCAGCAGGTCCAGCGGGCAGCCATCCTCCCGCGGTGTCTCCGCTCCGGAGGACTCCGGCAGGACCACGGAGCGCCCCGTTCGGAGCACACCCGCGACGAGCTCCCCCTGGAGGGAGGGGAGGCACGGGTGGTGGGCGAGCAGCGCGTCCAGGCGCCTGGACTTCTCGGGGGAGACCGCCGCGGCTTGCACCGCCCGGACCTGCCCGTGCTCGTCCACCAGGCCGACGATGCACCCGTCGGCCAGCGCGGGGACCGCGAGCCCCGTGACGGCGGCCATCGTCGTCCGGGAGTCCAGCGAGCCCGCCAGTCGTGGCCCCGCTTCCGCCAGGAAATGTTGGGCCCGCTCCAGTTCCTGGCGCTCGGAGATGTCCTGCACCTGCGCGATGAAGTGGAGCGGCTGCCCCCGGGAGTCACGGACCAACGAGGCGGTGAGCAGGATGCTCACGGTGTGCCCCTGCTTGTGCAGGTAGCGCTTCTCCAGCTGACAGGTGTGGACCTCCCCCCGCAGCAGTCGCTGTCTGTTCTGGAGCGTCACCTCCAGGTCCCCGGGCCAGGTGATGTCCCGGAAGGTCCGGGCGAGGAGCTCCTCCGGCGTGTAGCCAACGATGTCGCACATGGCGGAGTTCACGCTCAGGAACCGGTCATCCAGCCCGACCAGGGCCATGCCGGTCGGCGCGTTCGCGAACGCCGTGCGGAAGCGCTCCTCGCTGGTCCGGAGCACCTCCTCCGCCTGCCTGCGGGTCGAGATGTCGCGCAGGATGACGGTGAGCACGAGCGTGCCCTCCTGCTCCACCTTGGAGATGCTGGCCTCCGCGGGGAACTCCTCGCCATTGCTGCGCCGACCGATGATGGTGCTCCGCTCGCCCATCTGTCGGGAGAGCCGGGAGCCCGCCGCGAATCGCTGGACGTGGTGCTGGTGGGCCGCTCGGTAGCGCTCCGGGAGCAGGAGGTCCAGGGGCTGACCCACCGCGTCCCGTGCGGAGTACCCGAAGATGTGCTCCGCCCCCTCGTTGAAGAGGGTGATTCGCTGCTGCGTGTCGACGGAGATGATGGCGTCGACCGTGGTGGCGATGAGCCCAGACAGGCGCGCCTCCGCCAGCCGGAGCGACTTCTCCAGCGCGGCTCGGGAGCGCCTCGCCTGGCGCAGCCGCGGCAGGCGCAGGCGGGCCCAGAAGGAGGGTGCTCGTGGCGCTGTCCGTCGCATGCGACGCATCACCGCGCTCGCGCGGCCTCGAGCAACAGCCGTCGCTCCGCCGCCGCGATGACCTCGCGTGTGGCCCAGGCCGCCGCGGGGTCCACGGAGATGGACGTGATTCCCGCGCGCACCAGGTGCTCGGCGAACTCGGGGCGGTTGGAGGGGGCCTGACCGCAGAGGGAGCAGGTGATGCCGGCTTCACGGCTGGCCCGGATGATGCGGACGATGGCGTCCAGCACCGCCGCGTCCGCTTCATCGAACAGCTCCGCGCACGATTCGGAGTCCCGGTCGACCCCGAGCATGAGCTGCGTGAGGTCGTTGGAGCCGATGGACACGCCGCTGATGCCCAGCCGCGCGTACTCGGGGAGGCGGTAGACGACCGAGGGCACCTCCGCCATCACCCAGCGCTCCAGCCCGCGGTGGCGGCCCAGGGGGCTTGCGTCCAGGGCATCGAGGCAGGCGGCCAGCTCCCACGTGGTGCGCACGAAGGGAATCATCACGTGCAGGTTGGGGGTCTGCTCCCGCACGCGGGCGACCGCCTCCAGCTCGAGCCTGAACACCTCCGGCTCGCGGATGTACCGGTAGCAGCCACGAAAGCCCATCATGGGGTTGGACTCGGCGGGCTCGAACTCGGCGCCGCCCTCCAGGCCCCGGAACTCGTTCGTCCGGAAGTCCGTGGTGCGGTACACCACCGGCCGCCTCCCGAAGGCGCGGGTGACCTGGAGCAGCGCGTCGGACATCCGCTCGACGAACTCACGGCCGCGCCCCTCGGCGATGAGCTTGCGTGGGTGGACTCCGCCCAGCGCCTCGGTGAGCATGAACTCGGCGCGCAGCAACCCCACGCCGTCCACGGGGAGCGCCGCCGCGTCGCGGGCCTGCTGGGGGAGGGCCAGGTTGACGTAGAGGCGCGTGGCGAGCACTTCGGGCGTGACGGTTCCAGCGGAGGCCAGGCCGCTCTGCCTCCGCGGCTCGGACGAGACGACCCCTGGGGCTTGCTGCTCCACCCGGCCTTCCAGGACCGTGCCCGCGGAGCCATCCACCGTCACCTCCTCGCCGTCCTGGAGCCGCCGGGTCGCCGTGCGCGTGCCCACCACGCAGGGCTTGCGCAGCTCCCGGCTGACGATGGCGGCATGGCAGGTCATCCCGCCGCTGTCGGTCACCACCGCGGCCGCGCGCCGGAGCGTCGGCACCCAGTCCGGAGAGGTCATCGGCGCCACCAGGACCTCGCCTGTCTGGAGCCGCCGGCCCTCCTCGGGGCTTCGCAGCACGCGCACGCGCCCCGTCGCGACCCCCGGAGAGGCGCCCAGCCCGGACACCCGGGGGCTTTTGGGCCGCGCGTCCTGGCGCTCCTCCTTCGTCGCCCCGCCCAGCGTCGTCACCGGACGCGACTGGACGAGATAGAGCCTGCCACCGGCCTGTGCCCATTCGATGTCCTGCGGCGCGCCATAGTGGCGCTCCACGCGCAGGCCCAGGCGCGCCAGCTCCAACACCTCCACGTCCTGGAGCACGCGCTGGTGGGCCTGCTCGGGGGAGAGCGCTTCGCGCCGCTCCTGGCCCACGCCATCGCGCACCCGCTGGAAGGACTTCTCCCCGACGCGCACCTCCAGCAGACGCGGACCCTGCTTGGCCACCACGTACGTGTCCGGCTCCACCTGGCCGCTCACCACCACCTCGCCCAGGCCGTAGGCGGCCTCGATGATGACGCGGTGGAGGTCCCCGGTGGCCGGGTCCGCGGTGAACATGACCCCCGCGCGAGTCGAGTCCACCATGCGCTGCACGACGACGGCGATGGCCGGCTCCTCGGTGAGGCCCTGGGCCTTCCGGTAGGCCACCACGCGCTGTCCATAGGCCGAGGCCCAGCACGCGCGCAGCTTGTCGAGCAGCGCCTCGTCACCCACGACGTTGGTGTACGTCTCGTGCATGCCCGCGAAGGACGTGGCGCCGGTGTCCTCGGAGGTCGCCGAGGAGCGGACGGCCACGGCCCCCTGCTCGCCCAACTGGTGATAGGCGCCGAGCAGGGCGGAGCGCAGGCGCTCGGGCACGGGGACCTGGCGCACCGTGGCTCGCAGCGCCTCGGTGACCTCCGCCAGGGACTGCGGGTCCTCCGGGTCGACGCGCTGCCAGAGCTCGCGGAGCCGGGGGCGCACGGGCGCCATGGCCTCCTGGAAGGCGGCGGCGGTGACCACGAACCCCGGCGGTACGGGGAGGCTGGCGTGGGTCAGCTCCCCGAGATTGGCGCCCTTGCCTCCCGCCACGCTGACGTCATCTCGCGACAGCGAGTCGAACCAGCGGATGAGGTCTGAGGTGGCGCCGGGCGCGTCGGGCCGGACGGGCTGCTGGCTCTCATGGGAAGGGTCCATGCTTCCATCTCCTGTGTCAGCGCGCGTCCAGTCGTTCGATGAGGCGCGCGAGGTCCGTGAGGTGACGAGGGGCGGTGAAGCGGGCGCGGACCGTCTCACGGGCACGGCGCCCCAGCGCGGCGGCCCGCGCCGGGTCCTCCAGGAGCGAGCGCACCGCGCCCGCGAACGCCTCCGTGTCCCCGGCCTCCCGGATGAGCAGGCCGTTCTCCCCGGTGACGACCTGGTCCTGGAGTCCGCCCACCGCGCTCGCCACCACGGCGCGCTGCTTCCACATGGCCTCGGTGAGGGTGAGCCCGAAGCCCTCCTGGAGGCTCTTCTGCGTCACCACGCTCGCGTGGCGTTGCAGCGCGTTGACGATGGCGGCGTTCTCCTCGCTGTCGGCCATGGGCAGGCACGCCAGATGGACATGCTGGCGGACGAAGCGCGATTGCTGTCGCCACAGCGCGTGGACGTCCTCGAGGGTCGCCGCCGCGTCGGGGTCATCGGCCACGGACGTGACGGCGGGCCCCGCGAGCACCAGCTCCGCGTGCACGTGGGGCGCCTTGCGCAGCATCCTCGCGAACCCGAGCAGCACGCCCGCCGGGTCCTTCAGCGGATCCCACCGGGACACCTGCACCACGAGGGGAACTTCGGCGGTGGGCCCCGCGCCCAGCCGGATGACGTCCACGCCCCGCGACACGCGCCCCGTCACGCCGTCGGCGCGCGTGAAGACGGGCGCCGCCGTGTCCGGCGTCTCGCGCAGCAGACCGGTGGTCGCGAGGATGGCGCGCGCGACCTCGGGCGCCATGGGCTGGTTCTTCACCGCGAAGATGTCGATGGAGGGCTGGATGACGAGCGCCCGGCCCGCGCACTGGGGGGGCGCATACGCGGCCCGGCTGAAGACCGTGAGCCGGGCGGCGGCCAGGCCCGGCGCGAGGAACTCCCACGCCCGCTCCACCTCCGCGTTCGGCGTGTCCCGGCCGATATGGCAGCGCCAGGCCACGTGGGCGCCCGCGGAGGACAGGGCGGGGCCGAGCCCCACGGTCTGCGGGTCGTGCAGCAGGACCACGTCCCCGGGCTTCACCAGGACGAGGATCTCCTCCGCGTTGTCGCGGAGGACCTCGTCGTAGCAGTCGTGCTCGGACGTCCCCAGCCCGGAGCCGTCACCGGGGGAGCCATGCAGTGCATGGTGCAGCCGCTTGGTGATGTGGAAGAACTCCGGGGTGCCGGTGAGCACGAGCCAGCGCGCGTCCACGCCCGTGCCGCGCGCGTAGGCGATGAGGCGTGGGAGCATCTCCGCCACGCCGCCGCCCCTCGCCGTGGAGCTGATGTTCCAGAACGTGCGACCGGCCATTCGGGCCTGCGTCTGCTGTGCGAGCGTCCGCAGTGCGTTCCATCCCTGCTCGTCCAGCTCGTGCTCGAAGCGGGTGAGGGGTTCCGCCGGGACGTGCACCTCGAAGGGCTTGAGCATGGGGGCTCCGGTTCAGGCGGAGGGGGGCGTCACTCACGGGTGGATGACGACCTTGATGACGCCGTCGCGGCGCTGGCCGAAGAGCTCGTACGCGTCCCGGATGTCCTTCAGCGCGAAGTGGTGGGTGAGCAGGGGCGTCAGGTCGACCCGTCCCGACTGGACGACGGCCATCAGCCGGCGCATGCGCTCCTTGCCACCCGGGCACAGGGTGGTGACGACGCGGTGGTCCCCCAGCCCCGCGGCGAACGCGTCGTAGGGCAGCTGCAGCTTGCCCGAATAGACCCCCAGGCTGGAGAGGGTGCCGCCCGGACGCAGCGAGCGCAGGGCCGTCTCGAACGTCTCCTGGGCGCCCAGGGCCTCGATGGCCACGTCCGCGCCGCTCCCCGTCAGCCGCTTGACCTCCGCCACGACGTCCTGGCTTCGAGGGTCCAGCACCACGTCCACGCCCATCCGCCGGGCGAAGGCCCGCCGGGACTCGTCCCCGTCGACCCCGATGACCCGCGCGGCGCCCATCAACCGGGCGCCCAGGGAGGCACACAGTCCGATGGGGCCCTGGGCGAGGACGACCACGGTGTCGCCGATGCGCACGCCGCCCGACTCGGCGCCGCTGAATCCCGTGGAGGCGATGTCCGCCAGCAAGAGCACCTGTTCGTCCGAGAGCCCCGCGGGCACCGGCGCCAGGTTGGCCTGCGCGGAGGGAATCCGGACGTACTCGGCCTGGGCCCCATCCAGGGTGTTGCCCAGCCTCCAGCCGCCCATCGCCTCGTATCCCGTCCCATGTCCGCACTGGGACAGGTGTCCGGACAGGCAGGCGTTGCATTGCCCGCACGGCGTGATGGCGCCGACGAGGACGCGCTCGCCCGGTTGGAAGCCATGCACTCCGGAGCCCAGCTCCTCGATGACCCCCACCATTTCGTGGCCGAGCGTGAGGCCCGGCTTCACGGCGTACTCGCCTCGGACGATGTGCAGGTCCGTGCCGCAGATGGTCGTCGACGTCACGCGGACCACGGCTTCGCCCGCTCCAGCCCGGGGTTGCTCGACTTCCTCGAGACCGAAGTCCCCGACGCCTCGAAAGACGGTTGCTCGCATGATTCCCCCCGGCGGGATGTGCCTCGGGTCCACCTCACGACAAACCTCAGGCGCATGCCATCGACGTGCAACGGCGACGCCCGCCTCGGGCCGTGGCCCGAGGCGGGCGTCAACCTGGCGGGGTGCCCTCAGGCCGCGATGCGTGAGCGCCCGCGCCGACGCGTCAGCCATAGCACCACGCCGCAGAGGGCCAGCGCCCCGGGGCCGGGGCTGGCGGCGCAGCCCCCTTGTGCCTGCGGTGAGTCCTCGGGCGGGAGCACCTCACCGAGGGCCTCGGCGTCGGGCGTGGGCTCGGCGGCCGCCCCGCTCCTGACGACGTGGTTCCTCACGACATAGGTGTCATTGCCCGTCGTGCCATTGAGCGTCACCTTCCCCAGGTCATTCGTCGAAGGGGCGTTCGAGCGGAAGGCGTAGTTGTTCGCGATCTGGATTTCGGCGCCGCCCGGCGGGCGCACCCAGACGCTGTAACGTCTGGCGTCGAGGTCCGTCACCATCCGCACGTGGTACGTCGCGTTGGCGGTGTAGGGGACGGTGGTGAGCGCGGCGTAGCGGTCTCCGTCGCGCGCGTCGAAGCGGCCGTCCGTGCTCATCCGGATGAGCATGGCGGAGCTGGAGAACGACGTGATGGTGGTGGAGGTGTCCGCGTAGCCGATGACGCCATCCATGGGGCTGAGGGCCGGCGTCACGTCGAACTCGGTCGTCACCGTGCCGGTGTTGCTCGTCCCCAACCCATGCACGGCCGCCGAGAAATCGACCCGCGAGGGCCAGGCCATCGAAGAGGCACCTGACACCGTGTGACGGGTCACCGTGTACGCGTCGTTCGCGGTGGTGCTGTTGAGCACCACCTTGCCGAGGTCATCCGTGGCGGGCGCGTCCGAGCGGAAGGCGTAGTTGCTGGCGAGCTGGACTTCGGCGCCGCCCGGCGGACGTACCCAGACGCTGTAGCGCCTGGTGTCGAGGTTCGTCACCATGCGTACGTGGTACGTGGTGTCGAACGCGTAGGGCACCGGGGTGAGCGCGGCGTAGCCCCCTCCATTGCGCACGTCGAAGCGGCCGTCCGTGTTCATCCGGATGCCCATGGCCATGCTGGAGAAGCCCGTGACGGTGGTGGACGTGTCGGCGTAGCCGATGACGCCATCGATGGGGTAGCGCCGTGGCGTCACGTCGAACTCCACCGTGACGACGCCGGTGTTCTGGGTCCCCAGGTCATGGACCCCCGCCGGGAAGCTGGTGCGCGCGCCCCAGCCCGCCAGCAGGCGGTCCTGTTGCTTGAAGCGCTGGAGGGCCTCGACGAAATAGTAGTCCCCGTAGATGAGGCCCACGTCAATCTCCTTGCCCGCGGGCAGGTTTCCCACGGCGTGCTGGAGGACGCTGGCCTTGCTCGTCCCGCTGGCGAGGTAGGGCGCGGCGCTGAGCGCATCGAGCATGCGGAGGGCCGCGTCCCGGTAGCGCTGCCGGGTGGCCGTGTCCGTGACGTAGTTGCTCAATTCCAACAGGGCCGAGGCGGCGACGGCGGCCGCGGAGGTGTCCTTGTACTGCTGGCTCGCCGGAGCATTGAAGTCCCAGATGGGAACCATGTCCGCGGGCAGGTGGCTCAGGTACCAGTCGGTGGTCTTCTGGGCCGCGGCCAGCATGCGCGTGTCGCGCGTGTAGCGGTACACCATGGTGTAGCCATACATGAGCCAGGTCTGCCCTCGGGCCCAGGTGGAGGAGTTCGAGGCGCCCTGGAACGTGCCGCGCAGGCGCATGGCGCCCGTGTTCGGGTCGAAGTCCGCCATGTGGAAGGAGCTGCCGTCCGAGCGGACGAGCACGCTGAGCGTCTTGAGCGCGTGGTTGACGGCCATGTCCCGCCAGGCGGCCTGCCCCCCGTGCGCGGCGCCCCAGAGGAGCAGCTCGAGGTCCATCATCGTGTCCACGAAGATGGGCGCCAGCCACACGGGCCGGTTCCAATCGCAACACACGATGACGCCCAGCCTGGCGTTGTAGCGCTTGGCCAGCGACGCGGCGCCCGTGAGCAGCACCTGCCGCTGGGTCTCGTCGCCCGTGAGGCGGTACGCGTTGCCGAAGCTGGTGATGAGCTTGAAGCCCGTGTCGTGTGTCGTCGAGTTGGTCTGCTGGACCTTCAGCGGCGCCGTCCGGGCGGCCGCCAGGGATTTGAAGGTGGCGATGCCCGAGTCCTCGAAGAGATACCAGAGCTCGCCGGGGAAGAATCCCTGGGTCCATTCAATGGGCGCGGCGCCATCGAAGGTGGTCCACCCACCGTTCGTGGTGGCCTGGGGATAGCGGCCCGCGGGTACCAGCGCGTCCGTCCTGGTCGCCTGCTGCTGGGCGAATTGCAGGGCACGATTCGCTGTCGCCTCGTCCATGGCAGGGCTGCTGCTCGCGAAGAGCAGGCAACCGAGCCCCCAGAGAAACGTCCATGTTCTCGCACGAAGATTCATTTCCACCCCTCCTCTCGAGCATGGAGGGTGATTTCGATGGGAGGGGTGGACACCTGGTCCAGCAGTGGCATTGCGTATCGGGTGGAGTACGCAATGTGGCTCACGCGGGCCCTGCTGACTGATGGCGCTCGGCTACTTCCTCCTCTTCACGCTCGTGCGCTACGGGCTCTTCGCCACCCGGAAGGAGAAGGGCTGAGCGGCGAATGTTCCGACGCTGTGCCTGTCCAAGGGGCCGCGAGGTTGGGAGGTCGCGGGGTATTCGCACCATCGCGTTGTGAGCACGGGGGCGCCCGTCAGAAGTTGGGGTTCACGGGCGCCTGTCCCTCGTTCCACAGGTGGATGCTGAGGGCGCCGCTGGGATGATTGCGCCACGCCCACGGGTCGAAGCCGCTGGGCGCGGCCCACCCATAGATTTCGATGTTGCTCGTCATGGGTGGGTGGTCCGTGCTCGGAATCGAGTAGTCCCGACGGTACTCCGACGCGGTGTTCGTCAGGCGCGCCACGGCCAGGTGCAGGTGGGGGCCGGACGAGCACCCCGTGGTGCCCGCGTAGCCGAGCACCTGGCCCTTCTTGACGACCTGCCCGTCCGTGACGACGTAGGACTTGAAGTGGGCGTAGTAGCTCACGAACCGCTCCAGGTATTCACCCGCACCGACGTCGTGCTGGACGTAGACCTCCTTCTGGATGGGAGAGGCGCAGGGGACCTCCCGGTCCCTGGCGAGGAGGACCGTGCCGTTGGCCACGGCGAGGATGGGCGTGCCGGTCACCATCCCCCAGTCATGGCCATCGTGGTTGTTGACGAAGTTGGCATTCGACTGGTCCCGCCCCAGGTGGTCCACGATGTGCGCGCTCGCCGAGCCCGTCTGGCCGAAGTCGGCGACGTCCAGGGGGACGTCCTGCGCGAAGTCGAAGCCCGTCGCGTGGAACACGCGCGTCAGCAACGAGAAGGGAGCATCAAAGATGGGCAGCGCGTCGGGCGCCGCGGTGAACACGCAGCCATGGCGCCGGTGGTTCGTGGCGTCTGCATGGGCGGACTGGAGCGGGGAGGCGCCCAGGCCGCTCCACAGCCCCACCGTTCCGTCCGCGCACCGTGAGATGACGTTGTTGCGTCCCTGGGCGGAGTAGAGACCGGCCCGGACGACGCTGCCGCCCGCGGACTGTGCGCGAAGCTGCTCGCAGGGGGCCGAGTCCGTGGTGGGCTCCCAGGCGAAGGCCCAGCCCTGCTCCGGCCAGCGCATGCTGCAGTAGTGCCCCATCCCTGCCGGGACGGCCAGCACCGGGCTCACCTCCTCCTGGGGTGGCTCCGGGAGCGGCCTCGGGTCTCCCGCGCAGGCCTGGAGGGCCAGCGCGAGGAACACTGTCGGGAGGCGAAGCGTCGATGGAGGGGGGCGCATGGTGCCGACATTATGGTCGGCACCCAGGCTCATCCACGTGGATGCTTGACGGATGAGGAGGAGCGCCGCGTTGACAAAGTACGATTTGAATCGTACGTTGATTTCGACCTCCAGGGGATGACTCGAGGTGGGGCTCCACACCGCGAGGGCTGTCCGGCGCATCCGGGTGGCTTCGCGAGTGGGGGGCGACTGCCGTTGTGTGCCCCGAGGCTGTTTCAATCACAGTCGTTCTCCATTGGAGATGTCCATGAAGAGCCTCACGTTCGAGTGCGCGGCGCTTGTCGCGACGCTGTTCCTTGCTTCGAATCCCGTCTGGGCCGCCGCGCCTGGACAAGCCTCCGGGTCGCCTCTCGCGGAGTCATCCCTGTCCTGCGCGGACCTGCCGGGAGCCCTCTCGGTGGCGGCGCAGGAGGCGGGAGTCCCCATCCATGTCGGGCGGATTTCGACGGCGACCTCGGACCTGTATGTCGCCTCGGCGGGGGCTGTCGTCGGGCTCGAGAACGTCTCCGCCCTGCAATACGCCCAGGGCGTGGACGTGGCCTTCGTCTACCTGGATTCGCCCTCCTCGAACATCCCGGTGGGCTACTACCGGCTGAGGGCCACGGCGAAGGCGGGTGACATCCAGGTGGGCACGTACTCGGGGAGCGTCGGGTTCTTCGACCTGGCGGGGCAGGAGGTCGCTCGGGTCGTCGCGACGTTCGAGACCACCTCGCTGACGAGGCCCGAGGGTGGGCCTGTCCCTGCGGCGCGGGTCCTCATTGGAGGCAAGCCCCCCGGCGCCGCCACGCTGGAGGACCTCATTCGTGGGATGGTGTTCCGCATCTGGCTGCCGAGCGGCGTCATCTACATCCCCGCCATCGTCCTGTAGGCCTCCGGTCGCGCCGGCGCGGAGCGAACCCATGCCGCGCGCGAAGGCCTTCCCGACAGCCGCCGCCCCGAGCGCTCCAGTCGCTGTGACAGGAACGAGTCGAAGCCGATGGCGTTCGACACCGCGCCGCTGAACAGCACGGAGCCCGTCAGCGGCGGATTGTCCGCGAGCGCCCCTCCGCTGGACGCCAGCGCGGCGGCGGTGAAGAGCCCGACGGGTGAGGACGCGCGAGGAGGCCTGGCCGTATCGCGCTGGCGAAGATACATGGCCAGGGGCGTCGCGAGGTGACCGTCTTCAGCAGACAGGTCCGGGCGCTCACAGTGACTGGACACCGCGCACCGGGGGCGTCACACCTTGTTCCATCGTTCCCGGCGGCAGTGGACGACTGTCATGGGCACGCTCCTCTGGTGGAGCCTTCCTCTTCCGGCATGGGGCCTGGAGCCCGAGGTGCCCACGCGCCTCGCCCTGCGCGCCGCGACCCTGAACGCGGCGGAGCTGCTGCGCCTGCAGGACCAGCTCGGCTCGGTGGAGCCGAACAAGCTCGCGGACCTGGTCGCGGTAGAGGGCGACCCGCTGAAGGACATCCACGCGCTGAGGCAGGTGCGCTTCGTGATGAAGGACGGACAGGTGGTCCTGGACGCCGGAGCTCCACGCAGACGGGGGGATGCCGCGACCCGGTGAGGCCCCGCCGATATCTGATTTCAAACAGACATGGGAGGGATGCGAAACGTCCATCCGTGAGTTCTCGAATTGCTGATTTGGCCGGGATATAATCCCTGGCATGAGAGAGCCTTCCAGCACACGCGCGGCGGCTTGGAGTCTGGCCATCCTGGGGTTGTTCATGGGCGCCTGTGGGAACGCGCCCCAGGCGCATCCGGAGGAAGCGCCGCCGGAAGCCTCCTCCACCGTGGCGGCCCTGGCCCCGGTGGTCCCGCTCTTCGACGCCAGCACTCCGCTGGAGCCCGCGCTGGTGGTGGATACACCCACGGCGCTCATCACCCGGCTCGCGGACCGGTCGAGAGATCGCCACGCGCGGGAGTCACAGTTCCAGAGCTACGAGCACTACCTGCCGCTGTACTTCGAGTACCGCACGTACAGCATCGAGGTCATCGACAGGGTGGCCAAGGGCGGCAACGACATCACCGTCAACATCACCTCGCTCTGGCCCCTGGACACGCCGGACTTCCGCGCGTTCTACCAAGGCCAGGCGGTGCTCTCTCAATACTGGTTCAACGTGGACATGGCGCAGGTGGACCCCCTGCGCTACACGGCCACCATCAATTACAACGCGAAGGAGAACCGGCGGCTGCAGGTGGGCGACCGCATGGAGATTGAAATCAGCCCCTTCATGCTGCCTCCCGTGGTGGGGCGCGCCAACTACTACGGCACGGCGTTCCTCTACATCGTGGGCCAGGGCGGCATGGTGCCCTGGGAGGGAAGGGGGGCGAACCTGGACTCGTTCCCCCTCGCGGAGACGGCGTGGCTGGGTGGGCGCACGACGCTGGGCTACAACTACTCGAACGAGCCGGCGCACCTGTTCAAGCAGATGGCGACCAACCTGGCGCCGGTGAATGCCCAGCCGTTCGTCGAGGGCCGGCGCCTGCATCACACCGACTTCGCGGACGGCTCCCACTCGGAGGCTGGCAACCCGAGCTTCACCGCGCAG
Organism: Myxococcus sp. MISCRS1; assembly: GCF_026626605.1. Lineage (NCBI taxonomy): Bacteria > Pseudomonadati > Myxococcota > Myxococcia > Myxococcales > Myxococcaceae > Myxococcus > Myxococcus sp. MISCRS1. The sequence goes on along the minus strand of NZ_JAPNKB010000001.1, from coordinate 3,043,565 downwards.
CAGAACAAGCTGGGACCCTCCTACATCGCTCGCAGCTGCGTGGCCTGTCACATCAACAATGGCCGCGCGCTCCCGCCGGACCCGGCGACGTCGCTGTACACCGTGCGGTTCTATGTGAACGCAGCGCCCTGGGCGGACGTGCACTACCGGCTCAACGGGGGCTCGCAGCAGAGCTTCCGGATGGCGCGTGACAGCTCCGGTACGAACACCCAGGTGCTCACCAACGTCCCGGCGGGCTCGGTCGTGCAGTACCACTTCACCATCGGCAATTCCTCGGGAGGGCTGAGCACCACGTCCCCGGTGAGCATCACGGTGAACGGCGCGGACTCCACTGGAGCCAGCCCCCATGGCCACGTCGTCGTCGCGCCGCCCCTGCGCCACACCGTCAGGGTGGGGGTGGTGGGCACCACGGTGACGGCGCATCCGGCGTTGGGATGGGTCCTCCAGCCGCAGAGCACCCAGGGGACCCCCGAGGGCAGCGTGAGCATCTCGGGCTGGACGGTGACGAACGGCACGTATGGCGACGGCACGGGCTATCAGCTGCGGCGCCCGGTCTACGCCTTCACCGGGCCTGTTCCCACGCACCACTCGGCTCGCATCACGCCGCCCCTCGTCGGCCTGGGTTTGTTGGAGGCCATCGATGAGAACACGCTGGCCAGCCTCGCTGACCCGAATGACGCCAACGGCGATGGCATCTCCGGCCGCGTGCAGACGGTGGTGGACCCGCAGACGGGGCAGACGCGCGCGGGGCGCTTCGGCTGGAAGGCGGGCAAGGCGAGGCTCCGACATCAGGTCGCGAACGCGCTCAATGTCGACATGGGCGTCACCACGTCTGTCTTCCCCATGCCGGATTGTGGCTCGCAGCAGACCTGCGCGGGCGCGAGCACCGAGCTGGCGGACGCGGACCTGGAGAAGATGGTGCGCTACATCGCGCTGCTCGGAGTCCCCGCGCGCCGCAATCTCGGTGACGCCCAGGCGCTCCAGGGGGAGAGCCTCTTCGGGGGCATGGGCTGCGCGCGGTGCCACGTCTCGACGTTGACGACCAGCCCGTACCACCCCTACGCCGAGCTGCGGAGCCAGGTGATTCGCCCCTACACGGACCTGCTGTTGCATGACCTGGGCGCGGGGCTGGCGGACAACCTCCCGGAGGAGGGGGCGTCGGGCGCGGAGTGGCGCACGCCGCCCCTCTGGGGCATCGGCCTGACGGCGGGCGTCAGCGGCGGCGAGGCCTATCTGCACGATGGCCGCGCGCGCAGCCTCTCCGAGGCCATCCTGTGGCACGGAGGCGAAGCCGAGTCCTCCAAGGAGGCCTTCCGCACCGCGAGCGCCGCCCAACGCGCGGCGCTCCTCAGGTTCCTCCAGTCGCTCTGATTCAGGGCGAGAGGAACGGCAGGAGCTCTCCGGTCTTCTGCCACATCGACGCCGGGTAGGCCTGCGCCGAGCTGAAGCCCTTGTTCGTGAAGAGGTACTCGTAGGTGGACTGGTATGACGCCTTCCAGCCGTAGCCGGGGTGGTCCGTCTCGCTCCACTCCGACTTCGGGATGCCCATCGCCTGGAGCGCGGTGCCGAGCCACTGGTTGTAGAGCAGCCCCGCCCACAGGAAGCTGCCCTCGCTGCCCGTGCTCGAGTCGCCGCTCACCTTGCGCGTGATGTTCCGGTAGTCGCAGTAGCTGCCTGTCTTCAGGGCGCCCCCCGCGCTGCCGGCGGTGACGACCGGGACGGAGAAGGAGAAGTGCGGCGTGTTGCCGTTCTCCTGGCCCCACGCGATGAGCGCGTCATCCAGCAGCGTCCCTCCCGCGCCGTTCGAGAACCGCTCGAAGCGGGAGACGAGGTCGAGGAACACCTGCGAGAAGAAGACCTGGTTGAACTGGACCACCAGGTCCTGGTTGGCCCCGGGCACCGTCGAGGGGTGCACGACGTTGTTGTGCCAGTCCTCGCCCTGCGGCGCGCGTGGGGTGAAGGTCAGGTTCTGGTTGTTCTCGTCGATGCTCAGGGTGGCGACGCGGCAGACGCCGCAGTTCATCGCCACCGCGAGCACCTCGTTGATGAGCCGGAAGTACTCGACGTTCATCGCGGGGTCGCCCGCGAAGGCGCTGGAGTTTCGCAGCGACAGGTTGTCGGTGGTGGGGCGGGCCGGCACCTGGCAACCGGCGCTGGTGGTCTCCAGGCGGCGCTGCAGCTCGGCGACGGCGTCGATGTGCTGGTCGAGTCGCCGCTTGTCCTCGGCCGAGAGCCGACCGTTGCCGTTGCGCAGCCGCCGGTAGCTCTCCAGGACCTTGTCCACCACGGAGGGCCGGGTGGTGCCGGGGCTGCTCGTCCCGGCCAGCAGGGTGTCGAAGAGGGCGAGTGAGCTCTCCGTGCCGCCGATGGCGCTCGTGGCGACGCCGGAGGAGCGGACCCCGGGCGTGCTGTATCCCCAGCTGCCCGTCGACGTGCCCGAGCCGGCGATGGCGACGCTCCGCTTCCGGACGGAGGCGACGCTTGGATAGAACGCCGGGGAGTAGGCCATCACCTGGTCGATGGTCGCTCGGGGGGAGCCGGGCCGCTGCTTGTCGAAGTCGTAGTAGCCCAGCGGGGCGCCGAAGTTGTGACCCATGTACAGGGGGTAATCGAGCCCCCGCAGGATGTTCATCTTCGAGACGAGCGTGGGCGTGAGCACGGACGACCTCGCGGTGAGCACCCGGCTGATGGCCGCGTCACCGCTCGCGTTGGCCGTCGCGACCAGGTCTCCGCGTCGGACGTCGTGGTCCGCGTAGAACAGGCTCTGTGTCAGCGCGCCGTCCGTCGGCCACATGCTCGCGCCGAAGATGGCGCCGTGAGGGGTGCGGAAGTGCACGAAGCACTTCGGGCGCTGAGCGGCCTGGGCCTTCGCCTCGCGGGGACTCAAGAGCGAGGGGAGCAGCGGCAACGCCAGCACGGCGCCGCCCGCGCCGCGCAGGAACATGCGGCGGTCCCATCGGATGACAGGTGTGTTGCTCACTGGAAGCTCCTCTGCTTGAAGGTGGGGTGTCGGGCGATGGTCTTCAGCAGGTCGGCCATCGGCGCGCCGCTGCGCGCGACGGACTCCAGCTCCGAGAGCAGGCAGCCATCGCGAGAGGTGGACTCCACGCGAGCGTGCGCGAAGCGGAAGTAGTGCTGCGCGACGCAGGACTCGAAGAGCTGGCTCTCATCGACCATCCGCGACAGCTCCGCGGCGTTGGAGATGACCCGCTGCTCGGAGTCGTAGAGCCACACGTCCGCGGAGGTGTCCACGGCGGGCGCGGCCGTCTCCTGGCCCTGCGGGTTGAACAGCCGCTCCACGCCGCGCTCGCGTCCCAGCGCATCGAACCCCTCCAGCACGAAGCCCGGGGGATTGATGGAGTTGTTGTGGCATCCCCCGCAGCTGCCTCCGGAGGTGAGCTGGGTCACCACCTGCCGCGTCGTCATGCGGTCCGTCGGCGCGGGGGGCCTGTCGCTGGCGTTGGGCGGTGGGGCGCCGACCTGCTGGCAGAGCAGCGCGTTGCGCACCAGGTAGCCCTTGTGGATGGGACGCGTCGACGCGGTGCCCGTGGCCAGCAGCGCCGCGCGGGTGAGCAGGCCGCTGCGATTCTGGGAGGGGATGACGGGCGCTGGACCCGAGCCATCCCAGACGGGGACACCGTAGATGCCGGCCAGGAAGGGGTCGGCCGTGTAGGACCGCCGGTCGTTCAGGAAGTCGCTCACCGAGCCGCCCGACACGAGGGTGCTCCACGCGGAGAGCTGGACGTCCTCGAACATCGCGGTGCGCGTGGCATCCGTGGGCATCTGCGCGCCGACGAAGGAGCGGTAGATGGGGTCGTTCCGGAGCGCCACCAGGGACGGCAGCTCATCCAGGCGCAGCCACTCGCTGACGAACTCGTCCAGCGAGCCGCGCAGTCGGGGGCTCTGGAGCATCCGGTCGAGGTGGGCCTCGAAGCCGCTCTCCGTCAGGAGCGAGCCATCCTCCGCCGAGGCCCAGAGCGCGTCGTCCGGAGGCGCCTGCCAGAACTGGTAGGACAGCTTCGCGGCCAGCTCGAACGCGGAGAGGGGACTCGCGGGCTGGCCGGCGGTGGTGCCGTGCTCGATCCGGTAGAGGAACCCGGGCGAGTTCAGCAGGGTGGTGATGACGTCCGCCACCGCGGCCCTGTCCACGGGCGTGGTGCCCGCGATGTCCGCGAAGACGGTGACCTCCGCGGTGGACAAGGGATGGCGCAGGACGCGGGCGCCCCAGCCTCGGAGGAAGGACTCCAGGCAGGCCCGGTCGTTGGAGGTCTGGCTGTCGCTGGCGCAGTGGCCCAGCAGCGCGTCGCGGCGCGCGTCGGTGCTGGTGAGCTCCTGGGCCACGGCCTTGCCCAGGTCGTACATGACGTCGACCTGGGTCTGCTGGATGGACTGGTCCAGCCGGCTGAAGCCGCCCTTCACGTCGCCGGGCGCGGGGGTGCGCTGGTCCGTGGGGTAGCGGGCGAGGATGGGGGTGAGCTTCGTCCAGATGGCATCGGCTTCTTCCGGCAGCGCGCGGTCGACGGCGGAGCGCAGCGAGTTCATCAGCTGCTTCCGGGACAGCCGGGGCAACGGAAGCTCCGTGGGGACGGCGCTCGTGTCGCAGGAGAACTTCGCGGGTGCCGGACGGATGACGTCGGACGGGGACGGAGGCTCGGGTTCGCCACCTCCGCCTCCACCTCCGCCGACATGGTGGTTGTTCTTCGCGGAGCCCTCACAGGCGGCCACGCCAGCGCAAAGAAGAAGGATGCTCACGGAGCGAAGGAGCGTCATGTCCCTGGCTACTCCCGAGGCCGAAAATACTTTCCTGCCCGAAGGGACACGGCCGACGGTACTCTCGCCGACACCGCATGACCGCCTTGCTCTGCGCGCTCTCCCTCGTCGTCCTGACCCAGTCCCCGGTGGTGTCTGTTTCCTTCGACCTTCGCGCGCTCCCGGAGCAGGACTATCGGCGCTGGGACGGCGTGGAGCTGGAGCGGAAGGTGGCCCTGCGGCTGATTCAGGAGGGCTTCGCGGTCGTCTCCCCACGCGGCCCGGCCCAGCTCCGACTGCGCGCGAGCCGGACTCCCGATGGACTGTTGCTGGAGGCCGTCGGACCGCGGCAACGCGTGGAACAACGTGTGCGCGTGGGCCGGGGCTCCATCGCGGAGCTCCATCTGGAGGTCGCGCAGAAGCTCGCCGAGATGACACGCGCGGTGCAGCCCGCGCCGGAGCCTGAGCCGTCCCCGCCCGAGCCGGTGCTTCAGCCTCCCGTGGAGGTGGCCGCTGCCCCGCCGGTGCACGCATCCGGGGTGGACCTGGGCTTGGGGCTGGGGACGCTCTGGGGCGGACCCGGAGTGGCTCCACACCTCCTGCTCTCGGCCAGGTGGGGGCTGGGGGACCTGGGACTGGATGTGGAGACGGGGCTCGGTGTGTCCCGCGAGCCGGCGCTGAACGTGGTCGAGGTGCAGGGTGGTGCGTTCTTCAGCTATCGCCACGCCGTGACGGAGCGCCTGCGACTGGAGCCGGCGGTGGGCGCGGGCCTCGTCGTCCATGCCTTCCGGCTCGAGGACACCTGGGTGTCGGAGCCGCGCGGTACCCAGGTCTCTCCCGCGGGCTGGGCCCGGCTGAAGCTCGGCTGGCGGTTCACCGAGCGTCTCGCCGCGGAGGTGCGCGTGGCCCTGGGGCTGCTGCGGCCCGTGACGCATGTGCGCGAGGGCGAGACACTGTGGTCACGAGGAGGGGCGAGGTTCGAAACCGGCGTGCAGCTCTCATGGGGGCTGTAGCTTCCGGAGGAAAGTTCCTTCCGCCTCATTCGTAGGTTCGCAGGTGATGGATGTCGCGTGCTGTCCACTTCAAGGCCCTGCCTGCCCGGCCCGTGTCCTTCGACGCGCTCTACGAGGCGCACGTCGAGGACGTCTACGTGTGGGCGATGCGGTACGCGGCGGGCCGTACGGGGTGGGCCGAAGACGTCACGCATGACGTGTTCCTGAAGGCCTGGGAGCACCAGACCTGGCTGCGCGAGGAGGATGTGCGGGGCTGGCTCTTTCGCGTCACGCAGAACGTGGCGTTCTCGGCCCTGCGTCGCGAGAAGACGTTCCGACAGCGCATCGCCAGCTTCTTGTTTCCGGAGTCCTCCACACCGCCGGAGTCCACGCCGGATGCGGCCCTTGAGCGCAGGGAAGCGGTGAGCAGCGCCACGGCGACGTTGGACCGCCTGCCGGGGCAGGAGCGGGTGGTGATGACCTTGAAGCTCCTGGACGACTTGAGCCAGCGCGAGATTGCCCAGCTCCTCTCGCTGTCAGAGGGCTACGTGTCGAAGTTGATCAGCCGCGCCCAGGGCCGCCTGACGGCCTGGGGATGGAAGGTGGACGATGGCGCCCCGTGACCTCCGCGCAGAGCTGCGGCGTGAAGAAGCCCTTCGCCGCGAGCAAGGGATGCCGCCCGCTGTCCGTGCCCGGGTGGGCGCGCGGCTGCGGGACGCACGCGAGCCCAGGCCCACCGCGTGGCACAGGCGTCCGGTGTCCTGGGGGCTCGTTGTGTCGACGGTCGCGGTGGCCCTCGTGGTGTTCTTCACGCGGGCTCCTGCGCCGCGCTCCGTGGGCGGGCTCGAGGTTGCGCAGGCGAGCACCGACCTGTTGGTGCGGGAGGACTTCGAGGGTGTGGTGATTCAAAGGGGCCAGGCCGCGCTGCTGGACGTGTCCCGCGGCATCACGCTCCGGAACCAGGGGGCGCTCGTCGTTCGTCGGGAGTCCACCGGGGTGCGGCTGGTCCGGGGGCGTGCGGAGTTCTCGGTGAATCATCGGCCGACCGATGCGCTCCCAGCGGTCGTGCTCGTGTCGGGCGGCGCCATCGAGGTCATGGGGACGCGCTTCACGGTGGATGAGCGAGGGGGGAGCGGCACCGTGACCTTGCATGAAGGGTCCATCGCCTTCCGACGGCTCGGTGGCGAGGTGGTCCCCGTGAAGCCAGGGCAGACGTTGGCGTGGCCGGTGGTCGACCCGAACAAGCCATCCCTCCCTCCCGAGACGAGGCCACCTCCCACGCTGGCGCCGCCGCCGGCGCCGAAGGTCGTTCCCTCTCGTCCTCCCGCGACGTCGGTGCGTGCTCCGAGCGTGGACGAGGTCCTGCGAGAGCTGGAGGTCCTTCGCGGTCGCCACGAGTTCGAGCAAGCGGCGCGGTACCTCGAGGAGTCGATGCGCAAGCAGCCGGTGGCGACGCGCGAGCGCCTCAGCTTCGAGCTGGGCTCGTTGTTGACGTACCAGCTGAAGGACGCGCAGCGGGCCTGTGCTCACTGGGCCCGGCATGAAGAGCAGTTCCGGCGCGGACGCTACGCGGAGGCCGTCCAACGTGCGCGTGGGACGCTGTCCTGCGAAGGGCGGGAGCGATGAGTCGCCGGAGCCTGCTGTGTCTGGCCATCGCGCTGACCGCCTGCGGGGAGGTCGTCATCGACCATGCTCCGACCTCCAACCTGCTCGACGCCGAGACCGCTTCCCTGGAGACAGGGCTCGGCGTGTGGACCGCGTGGTACGGCGTCACCGCTTCGAGAGCATCCACCGACGCGAGAGAAGGTGAGGCGGTCCTGCGCGTGGAGGTGACGGAGCCGTATGGCTGGGGTGTTCACCTGGACAACTGGCCGGGGTTCGCCGCGGCGCCGGGGGCACACCGTGCTTCCTTCTGGGCACGAGGGACCACGGCACGCTCGGTCGTCGCGCAGCTGAAGGTCAGCTGGCGTGACTCGGACGGCGAGGAGCTGCAGGCGCAGACGCTCACCAGCCCGGTGCTCTCCGGGCAGTGGGGGCGGACCGCGCTCGAGCTGACGGCTCCGGAGGGAACGGCGCGGGTGTCCGTGGAGGTGACGGGCGACGAAGGGACCGTGGGCGATGTCATCGAGCTGGATGCCCTGGTCGTCCAGGCATCGAGCGCCCCCTGACGTGCCTCAGGCGTCGCGGCCCTCCAGCTCATCGAGGGCGTTCCGTGCGCTGGATGAGACGCTGCCCCACGGCGTGGCGGCATGGTCTCTCAGCGAGACCTCTCGCAGCGGCTCGATGGCCTTTGCATCACCCTGTTGTCCGAGCGAATAGGCCGCCGAGTAGCGCACCTTCGCGGACGCGTCCCGGAGCTGGTCGATGAGGACCTCCACGATGCCCTCATGTCTGAAGTGGGCCAGGGCCTCCGCGGCGTCCGCCCTCATCTCTTCATCTTCGCTCGGGTCGAGCAGGAGCTTCATCACGTGTGGCGCGGCCCGCGGTGGACTGAAGATGCCCAACGCGTGGAGCGCGGCCCGCCGGACGGATGGGGAGGCATCCTGCTCCATCGCCTTGAGCAGGACCTCGATGGAGGCGTCGTGCGCGACGAGCCCCAGTCCCACCGCCGCCTCCTCCCGGAGCTTGTCCGAGGACTCGGACATGAGCGGTTCGAGCAGTGTCTGCGCCCCGTCGAGCTCCAGCCGCGGAATCAACCAACAGATGTCCGCGCGAAGCTCGGGGTCGAGGCTCGGGTCCCCCAGCATCCTGACGAGCTGCTGCTCCGATGTCCCTCCCGCGCTGACGACGGAGGCCACGAGCGCCTCGGTCTGGGCCCGTCCATCGACGAGGGTTCCCTGGACGATGGCGTCCAACTTCTTCGCGAGCTTGCGGTCGGGTTTCATCGCTTCGAACACCTGCAAGCAAGGTGCTTGGGGCGGCAGCCACGCGGCATCATCGCATTGAAGGCATGCTTGGCGGCGAGGCACGCTGCATCCTCGCTGGCGGCGCTCACGGGAGGGCCGTCGACGTAGGTGCCATCGTAGGGACACTTGTGCTCAGGCAGTGCGCTGGGGATCTGCAAGACGGCGCTGTGGCCGTAGCAGGTCCATTTCCCTCCCGAGCCCTTGTCCTTCTTCTTCTTGGAGTCCTTGCCTGCCTGTTCCGCCTGGGCGGCCTCCTTGGCCTCCTTCTTCTCGGCCTGGGCGGCGGCCTCCTTGCCGACGGCCTTCTCCGTCTTGGCCGCGCCTTGCGAGGCCTCCACGGCGGCCTTCTCCGCCTGGCTCGCGGCCTTGACCTCCTTCAGGCCCTTGGCGATGCCTTCCTCGCCGAGCCGGAAGGCCGCCTTCTCGGAGACCTTGATGGCCCCCTTGCCCGCGATGGCCCCGAGCTTCACGCCATCTCCCCAGGCGGGCACCATGGCCACCGCCGAGAGGCCCGCGTTGGCCCAGTCGCCCTCCAACGCATAGATGCCAGCGTTCACCCCATCGGGAATGGCTCCCAGGACTGGAATGAACCCCGCGAGGTCCAATGCGCCATGCACGATGTCCATGGCCGACAGCGACTTGTGGCGTGTGCAGCCGGAAGAGTCCTCCGAGACTGCTTCGTCGAAGACCATCAGGTCCCCTTCGAGGCAGCAGTGGGGATGGTCGAAGTTGCGCCAGACCGTCAGGTAATACGTTCCGGACGAGAGGTTGCCGAAGGTGAAGGTCCTGGGGCCCCCCGTGGTGGCCTCGCAGGTGCCAATCTCCTGGTCGAACCCCCAGTCCACCGAGCGGGTCAACGTGACGTGGTAATCGAAGTCCCGGCAGTTGGGGACGTCCCGGTCCACGGCCTGAGGGAGCAGCACGACGCGCAGGCCGCCGTTCGTGACCTCGAACTTCCTCGATTCGAGGACCCGGTGACACACCTGCACCGTGCTCTCGAAGCCCTTCTTCATGAGCGTGGTGGAGGCGCCCCCGGCGGAGACCCGAGGCGTGTCCTGGTGGCTGCCGGAGCGCAGTCCCCTCGCGCCGGACTGCTGCACCACATGCGTCAGCTCATGGGCAAGCAGGCGCCGCCCTTCGTGGGTTCCCGGCGCGAACTGCCCCCGGCCGAAGACCACGTCGTGGCCGACGGTATAGGCATGGGCATTCAGGCTCCGGGCGGACTGCGCGGCCCGGGTGTCCGTGTGCAGGCGCACGGAGGAGAAGTCGTACCCGAAGCGCGGCTCGAAGAAGGCCCGGGTCTGCGCATCGAGCGGCTGACCTGGCGAGCGCAGCACGTCGCTCACCGTGTCACGTGACCAGCTCGCGGGCCGGGACCCGGCGGCCATTGTCTGGATTGTGTCCTCCTCCTCGCAGGAGGTGCATTTGCGGCTGACCTGCAGCGGGGAGGTGCCGACAGGGCCGACCTGCTCGGGCATGCGCAGCACCTGGTCGGCGACGCGGTCCGCCTCGCGCTCCAGCGGGCCCTGTGCCTCTCCGATGGAGAGCTTCGTTTGGGGCGCGGTGGGTGGGAAGAGCGGGATGTCGCCGATGCTCCACGACCCCAGGGGCGCGCCGGCCACGTGCTCGGCGTCATTCCCCACGAGGCCCTTGCCGACCCTCGCCATGGGCCGAGGGGCACTGGACCGGACCGGGTCCTGGGCCTGCCTGGTGTGCATTCGCATCGCGTGCCTCCCGAGCTCGGGTGCCTCCGATGGAACAACGCCGTCAGGCCGAAAGGTTGAGCGAGATTCGACGAGAGGGCAAGGGACCGGCGGAGGCGCTGGCGCGTCCCGCCGGTCCCATGTGCCGGATTAGAACAGGTCGTGTGCGGGCCAGGCGTTGACGCCGTTCACCACGCTCCACATGAGGCTGTCGAGGTTGATGTCGGGCACGCCCGAGCTGGTGCTGTTGTCGGAGTTGGTCATGACCGACCAGGTGAACTCCTCGGTGCGGCTGGGGCCGTAGCGGTCATCGGTCCGCACCAACAAGGCCTGGGTGCCCGGGACGTAGCCGCCGTGCCACCAGTTGGGGATGCTGTTCACCGACCAGCCCTTGGCGTAGTTGACGGCGTTGCCCGCGGTGTCCGGCGCCGTCGTGCGCGTGGTCATCGTGGTGGTCGAACCCGCGCTCAGCAGGTCCGGCACGGTGGAGAACCCATCCGCGCGCACGGAGACGCGCAGCAGGTCGATGGGCGTGACGACCCAGCCGCCGTGCGCGTCCATGCGCCGCACCGGCATGCCGTACGGGTTGGCCGCCCCCGCGCCGAGCTGGTAGTAGGCGACCTCGTTGGACAGCCGCGCGGCCAGGGTGTCGCCGCCCACCGCGAAGCTGGTGGCGCCGCTGGGCGTGAACACGCGGCTCTGCATGTAGGCGTCGTAGGTCATCCCCGTGACGCGCTCGATGATGCGACCCAGGACGCTGTAGCCGAAGTTCGAATACTGGTACCGCGTCCCCGGCGCGAACTCGAGCGGCACGTTCTGCAGGACCCACTGGATGAGCTGCGCGTGGTTCATGGCCGTGTTCATGAACATCGGGTCGCCCGTGCCGTCGCCGCCGTCGTTGTCCCAGGCGCCCGCGGTGTGCTCCAGCAGGTGCTGGACCGTGATGTTCAGGACGCGGCTGTCGGCGTAGGTGCCCTGCGCGCCGTAGAGCTCACCGAGCAGTGCGCCCCGGCCGAAGACGCGGTCCGTCAGTTGAATCTGGCCGCTCTCGATGAGCCGCATGATGCCGATGGCCGTCATCGGCTTGGAGACGCTGGCGACGCGGAAGCGGTGGGAGCTGTGGACCGGGGTGTTGTTGCTCCGGTCGGCCAGGCCATAGCCCTTGGCGAACACCAGGCGCCCGCGGCGGGTGATGGCCAGCGACAGGCCGACGGTGTTCGTGGCGTTCATCGCCTGCTGGACGGTGGTGTCGATGTGCTGCAGGTCCGCGGCGCTGAACGTCAGGTTCTGCCAGAGCAGCGAGAACTCGGGCGCGCTCCCGTTGTTGTGCGCCGCCACCAGGACGGGGCGGTACCCCTGGTTCTTGAGGTCCGTCGCGGCCTGCTGATACGCGGCCGAGGTGAGCCCGTGGCGCGCGGCCATCGGAATCCCCGAGGACGCGTGGAAGATGGCCGCGTACCGGTCCGTGCCGCCCACGTTGTAGCTGCTGACCTTCGCGAGCTGGTAGCCCTGGGACGCATTGGTATTGAAGGTGGACTGGTACTGGGCCGCGGTCATCCCGTGGTGGGCTCGCCAGGCCGGCCCGGCCGACTGCTCCCAGATGGCCGCGTAGCGCTCCGCGCCACCGGACGTGTAGCCACTGACGTGCACGGGACGGTAGCCCTGGCCGGTCCAGGTGTTGAACTCCGTCTGGTACTGGGCCGCGGTCATGTCATGGCGGGCCACCCACGGGGCGCCATTGTCCGCGTGGAAGATGACCGCGAAGTAGGCGACGCCTCCGACGCTGTAGCCGTTGACCATCACCGGGCGGTAGCCCTGCGCGTTCTGGTTGACGACGGCCGTCTGGTACTGCGCGGAGGTCAGCCCGTGTGAGGCCCGCCAGGCGGGCCCGCTCGTGTCCTCGAAGATGGCGGCATAGCGGGCACTGCCCCCGTCCTCGTAACCGCTGACATAGGAGAGGCGATAGCCTTGCCCCGTCCAGGTGTTGAACTCCGTCTGATATTGCGCGGCGGTGAGGTTGTGGCGGGCGACCCAGGGGTCATAGGGACCAACCAGGGCCTGCTGGGTCGTGGACTCCGGCGAGGACTCCGGAGCGGCGGGGGCCTCCTGCTCGGGGACCCCGCATCCCACCAGGGATGCCATCAGCACTGACAGGGCTGTCAGCAGCGGCTTCATTCCAAAGGCTTTCATGTGCGTGGACTCCTGCTTGACGGTGTGGCTGCCAGCCAGGAACGAAGCCCGCGCCCGATTCACCTCAGGTGCGGAAGGTCGAAGCCGCCTCCCTCGCGCCGAGTGTTGGGTTTGCAAGCGTTTCGGCAGATGGGCCTACATCCCGTGCCCGCGCCACGAAATCTCGGTGCCTCGGGCACTGCAATTTCGGTGGAACGCTATTATCCATCGCCTCATGGCGGATGAACTGTCGGGCCGAGTCGAGGGCGTGAAGGACGCGCGGGACCTGGTGGAGCTGGCGACCACCGAGGACTCGGTGGAGGAGCTGCTGCGTCGCGGGCTCGACTGGCTGACGCGCGTGGTGCGCTTCGACCTGGCGACCCTGTTCCTCCTGCGGGACGGCAAGCTCGTCTCCGTGGCCGCGCGCGGCCCGCTCGCCAACGCCAAGGTGCGCCACCACGCCCTGCCGCTCTCGGAGTTCCCCTCCCTGCGCCAGGCCCTGGAGACCCGCCGCGCGCGCGCCTTCACCGAGGAGGACCACTCCCACGGCGACGGAGACCCGTTCGACGGCGTCCTCGACCTGCCTCCGGGCCACGCCTGCATGGTCGTCCCCCTCTGTGCGGGCGAGCGCTCCTACGGCGTCCTCACGCTCGACCGCGCCGAGTGTGAGACCTACCCGCAGCCCGTGGTGGACCTGGTCGAGGTCTACGGTCAGATGCTCGCCACCGCCCTCCAGGCCGCCGAGCAGCGCGCCACCTTCGAGCGCCTCCACCGACAGGACCACGAGCACGCCAAGCTCCTGGAGGCCCAGCTCGGCGGCGAGTCCGAGGGCATCCTGGAGACCTCCCTCAGCACCGTGATGCGCGACCTCGCCCGGCGCGCCCGGCAGGTGGCCGAGACGGACACCCCCGTCCTCATCACCGGCGAGACGGGCACCGGCAAGGAGCGCCTCGCGCGCGCCATCCACCGCTGGAGCTCCCGCGCGGACGAGCCCTTCGTCACCCTCAACTGCGCCGCCATCCCCGCGGGCCTGCTGGAGAGCGAGCTCTTCGGCCACGTGAAGGGCGCCTTCACCGGCGCCACCAAGGACCGCGCGGGCCGCTTCCAGATGGCCCACGGCGGCACGCTCCTGCTCGACGAGGTGGGCGAGCTGCCCGTCGAGCTCCAGGCCAAGCTCCTGCGCGCCCTCCAGGAGAAGGCCTTCGAGCCCGTGGGCAGCGACAAGACCGTGCGCGCGGACGTGCGCATCCTCGCCGCCACCCACGTGGACCTGCAGCGCGCCATCGCCGAGAAGCGCTTCCGCGAGGACCTCTACTACCGCCTGAGCGTCTTTCCCCTGCGCCTGCCGCCCTTGCGTGAGCGGCGCGAGGACCTGCCGCAGCTGTGCGCGTTCCTCCTCGAGGAGCAGGCCCGGCGCACCGGACGTCGCGGCATGCGCGTGTCCCCCGCGGGGCTCGCCCGGCTCGCGTCCTACGAGTGGCCCGGCAACCTGCGCGAGCTGGCGAACGCCCTGGAGCGCGCCACCATCCTCGCGACCGGCACGGAGCTGGGGCCCTCGTCCTTCGACATCACCTCGCACGCGGGCGCCACCAGCAGCGCGCCGCAGCTCGAGGCCTCCGCGGTCCCCGGTGGGGTGGACGCGACGATGAAGCCCGGCTCCGTGCTGACGCTGGCGGCGGTCCAGCGCGAGCACATCCTGCACGTGCTCTCCCTCACCCGGGGCCGCGTCTATGGTGTCGGTGGCGCCGCGGCGCTGCTCGGCCTCAAGCCCTCCACGCTCCAGAGCCGGATGAAGAAGCTCGGCATCGCCCGGCAGGAGCAGTTCGTGGTGGACGAGGTCTGACGGCTCAGCCGCCGCGCGGCTGCGTGGCCGGCAGCGGGTACGTGGTGCCCGTCTTGCCGAACGGCGCGTCGAACAGGTGCGGGTCCGACTGGCGCGTGCGGAACAGGTCGATGATGTAGTCCATCCGCTGGTCCAGCTTGCTCCAGTCCTTGGCCGCGGTGCCCTTGAGGCTGTCGGGGCTGGAGTCCAGCTTGCCCAGCAGCGCGCGCAGCTCCGGGTTCTCGATGGAGCGCAGGTGCGGCGGGAAGAGCGTCGACTCCATGCCCGCGGGCGGCGGCAGATCGTTGCCCAGCTTCAGCGCGCCACCCGGCACTGCCAGCTTCATCATGTGCTCGGTGGCCAGCCTGCGGAACACGGTCGCCGTCGCGTCCACCACGGGGCCGAGCGCCGCGTCCACCAGGCCCGTCTTCAGCGCGGCCTGACCCGCGAGCCGCGCCGGGAAGGGCAGCCCGTTGATGCCCGACTCGATGCTCTGCTTGAGCACGTTGCGGAAGGTGTCGTGCACCGGCGAGTTGAGCGCCTTCTCCACGAAGCCCTGCAGCTGCGTCTGCTCGTGCAGGCCAATCTTGTCGTTGGCCAGCAGCATCAGCTCCGCCTTCTTGTTCGGGTCCTTCTCGAACATGGCCTTCGTGTAGTGCGCGAAGGCCTCCTTCAGCACCGGCTTGTCCTTCGCGAAGCCGTCCAGGTACTTCTGCGCCTTCGCCGCGTCGTACGACGTGTCGCCCTGGAAGGTCTCGATGAAGCGGGCGAACTCCTGGCCCACCTCGTTGAAGACGAACTGGTTGCCCTCGGCGATGGAGCCGCTGACGTTGTCGAGCGCCTCCTTGCCCGCCGCGGCGATGTCACCCAGCGGCAGCGCGGGCAGGCCCACCTTGCGCAGCACGTCGTCCACCTTCTTCAGCGGACCGGCCAAGTCCCCGGCCTTCTGCAGCGCGTCCGTGAGGAACCTGGGCATGTCCTCGTTGCGGATGCTCACGCCCGCCTGCTTCGAGGCCCAGGTCGCGAAGGTGGACCAGTTGGCGTTCTCCTTGCCCAGCATCTGCCCCAGCGCGTTGGACAGGTCCGAGTAGCCCTGGGTGATGGCGTAGTTGCGCGCCACCGGGTCCTGGATGGAGGAGATGGCCTTCACGTCCGCCACGCTGGGGTAGCTGCCCGGGGCCACCTGCGTGCCCTGGGGCGCGACGGGCGGGGTCAGCGCCACCACCGGCTTCTGGGGCGTGCCCACGTCGAAGCGGGACACGTCGCGGGAGTCACCGCGCGCCACCGGAGCCTGCGGCTTCACCTCGTTGCGAGGCGGGGGCGCTGCGGGGGTCTCGAGCGGACGGGGCTGGACGCGGGGGCCGGAGATGGGGGTCTTCATGATGTGGAGGAAGTATCGCTCCGAGGAGGGCGGAAGTTGCGCGGCTGTCAGGGCTGGCCCGGCCCCTGCGGAAGTCCTTGAAAGGACAGGGAATGTTGTGCATGTGAGCGGTTCGTCCCATGCCGCGCCACCGCCTCTGTTCCCTCTGGGCCCCCCTTCGTGGGCGCGTCCTGTCCTGCCTCGCCTGGGGATTGCTGGTGCTCGTGGGGCTCGGCTGTGGCCGCCAGGACGCTCCCGCCGACCGGAGCAACTGGACGGGGAAGACGCTGCGCATCGGCACGGACGCGACCTACCCGCCGTTCGAGTCCGTGAAGGACGGCGAGCTGGTGGGCTTCGACATCGAGCTGGGCGCGCTCGTCGCCGAGGAGCTCGGCGCGAAGGTGGCGTGGACGAACACGTCCTTTGACGGCGTGTTCCCCGCGCTGATGGCCGGCAAGTTCGACCTGGTGATTTCGGCGGTGACCATCACGCCCGAGCGCCAGCAGCGGCTGGGCTTCTCCACGCCGTACTACACGGCGGGCCAACTGGTGGTGGTGCGCCAGGGCGACACGTCCGTCACCGGCATCGAGACGCTGCGAGGCAAGACGGCGGGCATCCAAATCAACACGAGCGCCTCGCTGGTGCTGGAGAAGTACCCGGACATCCAGGTGCGGCAGTATCCGAGCATCGACCTGGCGCTCCAGGACCTGCGCAACGGCAACCTCGCGGGCGTGGTGGGGGACGGGCCGACGCTGCGCTACTTCCTCGCCCACGGCTTCGAGGGCCTCCGCGCCGCGGGCGGGCTGCTCACCGAGGAGCACTACGGCATCGCGCTGCGACCGGATGACACCGCGCTGCGCGAGGCGGTGGACGGCGCGCTCCAGCGACTGCGCGACAACGGGAGGTTCGCCGCGCTGGAGGAGCGCTACTTCGGCGAGGCGGCGCAGAAGGCCCAGGCCGCGCGAGCGGAGGTGCCCTGGGGCAAGGTGGCGTGGCGGCTGGCGCGGGGGCTGGGGCTGACGCTGGGGCTCACGCTGCTGGCGCTCGTGTCCGGGCTGCCCCTGGGGCTGGCGGTGGCGCTGGGGCGGCGTGTGCGCTTCAAGCCGCTGTCGTGGCTGTGCGCGGCCTACGTCGAGGGGCTTCGTGGAACGCCGCTGCTGGTGCAAATCATCTTCATCTACTACGCGCTGCCGCAGCTGCTCGGCGTGGACCTGGCGCCGATGCTGGCGGCGGTGTTGGCGCTGACGCTCAACAGCGCGGCCTATGTCGCCGAAATCTTCCGGGCGGGCATCGCCTCGGTGGACCCGGGGCAGGAGGAGGCGGCGCGGGCGCTGGGCCTGAGCCGCGCGCAGGTCATGCGCCACGTCATCCTGCCGCAGGCGGTGCGCAACGTGCTGCCGCCGCTGACCAACGAGGGCATCGCCCTGCTCAAGGACTCCTCGCTGGTGTCCATCATCGGCATGGCGGAGCTGACGCGGGCGGGGCAGGAGCTGGCGAGCCAGCTGGCCGCACCGCTCGCCGTCTGGCCGCTGGTGGCGCTTTTCTATCTCATGGCCACGCTGCCGCTGACGCGGCTGGCCTCGGCGCTGGAGAAGCGCCTCCACCGTCAGGCGTGAGGAAGGCCATGGCGCTCGTCGAGGTTCGCAATCTGCACAAGCGCTTCGGCGCGCTGGAGGTCCTCAAGGGCGTGGACCTCACGGTGCAGCCCGGAGAGGTGGTCGTCTTCGTCGGCCCCTCCGGCTGTGGCAAGTCCACGCTCCTGCGCTGCCTGTGTGGACTGGAGGTGCCGTCGGAGGGGGAGGTGGTGGTGGGCGGAACGCCCGTGCGCGATGACCCGCGCTCGCTCCAGGCGCTGCACCGCCGGGTGGGCATGGTGTTCCAGCGCTTCCACCTGTTTCCCCACCTGAGCGCGCTGGACAACGTGACGCTCGCGCCGCGCAGGGTGCTGGGGCTGTCGGACGCGGACGCCGAGGCGCTCGGCCGCCGCATGCTGGGGATGGTGCACCTGGACGCGCGCGCGGAGGCCTATCCGGCGCAGCTCTCCGGTGGACAGCAGCAGCGGGTGGCAATTGCGCGGGCGCTGGCGATGAAGCCGGAGCTGATGCTCTTCGACGAGCCGACGAGCGCGCTGGACCCGGAGCTGGTGGGCGAGGTGCTGGAGGTCATGCGCACGCTCGCGCGAGAGGGGATGACGATGTGCGTGGTGACGCACGAGATGGGCTTCGCGGCGGACGTCGCCCACCGCGTGCTGTTCATGGACGCGGGCAAGGTGGTGGAGGAGGGCAGCCCCCAGCAGGTGCTGCGCGAGCCCCAGCACCCGCGCACCCGTGAGTTCCTCGCGCGCCTGCTTCAGCGGTGAGTCAGGCGGGAGCGCCACCGCCACCCGACGAGGCCCAGCAGGAGCACCCCGGCGAGCGCAGCGACTCCCAGCAGGAGGAGGGAGGGCAGGGGGCCCTCGCGCGGCGGCGTCACCGTGAGCGACGCGTCCCCCAGCACCACGAGCCCAGCCCAGGCCGCCGCGGGCAGGCCGTCGTCGATGGCGTCGAGCTGCGCGCGCCTCAGGGCCGCGGAGCTGCTAAGGCCCTGAGCCAGGTATTGGTAGAAGCGCGCCACCAGGTCCGCGGCCTCGTCGTCGCGCAGGGGCCACAGGCTGGCCACCACCGCGCGCGAGCCCGCCTCGAAGAAGGCGCGTGACAGGCTGAGCACGCCTTCGCCCGGCAGCACCGCGCCAGAGGCGCTGCGACATGCCGACAGCACCACCAGCGCGCCCTGGAGGCCCAGCTCCGCGATTTCACGCGGCTGGAGGATGCCGTCCTCCTGCTCGCTGCCCGGGGCGAGCACCAGCGCCGAGCGCTCGGGGGCCTCGGCGTCGACGACGGCGTGCGCCGCCACGTGCAGCACCCTCACCCGTTCCAGGTGCGCGCGCTTGAGCGCGCGCTCGGAGGCCGCGGTGCCCGTGCGCAGGTCCGGGGTCACCTGCGTGCCTTGCAGGGCCTCCACCACCGCGCGGCCCTCGCGCCGGGCCTCGGGCAGCGCTCCGACGCGCGCGGCCTCGGCGAACACCGTCATGCGCTCCCTGGCGACCACGCGCGCGTCCGACACGCGCACGCTGCGGTCCGGGTCCGCCAGCACCAGGGCCTGGCCTCCCGGGGGGCGCACGGCGGCCTGGCGCCAGTGACGCCACAGGCTCGCGGAGGGCACCAGGGACAGCTCGTAGCGCGAGACGAGCGGCGGCCCGTCCGCGCTGGGTCTCAGCGTGGCGAAGGGCAGGTCATGCAGCGGACCGTCCGGCACCACCATCAGGCGACGCACCCCGGCGGGCAGCTGCGCGAGCGCGGGGCCGAGCAGCTGGGCGTACAGGGCCGCCGCCGCGCCCGCCTCGGAGCCGTCGCGCCGCTCCAGCAGTCCCGAGAACAGCGCGATGGCCGGCGTCAGGAGCGCCCGCTCCGGGATGCGGTGCGCGCGCGTCCCGCTCCTCGTCACCGCCAGCACCCACGCGCCGCCCGCGAAGCCGCCGCGCGTGTCCGTGTCGTCGCCCACCAGGAACGCCAGCAGGGCCTCGTCCTCGCCGAGCCCCTGCTCGATGCTCTCCAGTGAAGCGAACTCCCGGGCGCCCTGTCGCGGCGCGGGACGCAAATCCCGCTCGATGCGCTCCAGCTCCTGGAGCTCGCGCAGCGCCGCCTCCCGCTGCTCCGCGGTGCGCGTCGGCTCCAGCAGCTTGCGCTGCACCGCCGTCAGCCGCCCGCGCACCTCGTCGCGCTGGGCCTTGTGCTTCGGGGTCTCCTCCACGGCCGCGAGCGCGTGTGAGGCCACGAGCGCGTCCAGCAGGCTGCGGGCCCGCATGCGCTCGCTCAGGGCGAAGGCCCGGCTCAGGGCCTCGCGCGGGTTGATCAGCACGCTCTTCCCCGTGGCGCCGCCCGCCTCCAGCGTCCACCCCGCGAGCCGGTGGTAGTCGCTCGCCCAGCTGGCGAACAGCTCCGCCTGGATGAGGGCGTCGCTCTGCGAGGCCCGCAGGGACTCCACCGCGTCGAGGGCGCGCTCGGCGTGCTCCAGCGCCATGGGGAGCGCCTGCGTCAGGTACGCCACCTGCGCGCGCCCCCGCAGGGCCAGGGCGAGAATCAGCGGGTCCGGGACACCGAGCGCCAGCTGGATGGACTCCTCCGAGTCCTGGATGGCGCCGACCGGGTCGTCGTGGGCCCTGCGCTCCGCGCGAGTCCACAGGCACGAAATCTTCCGCTCGTCCGAGGCCAGCTCCTCCGCGATGCGCATGCACTGCCGCAGCAGCTCCTCCGCCTCGCGCTGCTCCTCCGGGCTGTCGCCGAGCAGGTCGGCGATGAGCCGCAGCGCCTTCGCCTCCAGCTGCTGGACACCCGCGTTGCGCGCGGCGACCAGCGCATCCCGGGCCATGCGCAGCGCCTGGGCGCGCGTCTCGGGCGCCCTGTCGCGCAGGTGCCGGCGCGTCATGAGGTTGGCGAGGGAGTGCCGCGCGCGCGCCTCCGAGAAGAGGTCGCGTGAGCCGCGCGCCACCTCCGCCAGCCGCATCGAGGCCTCGGTGGCCTCCTCCAGCCACCCCAGCCGCTCGCTGATGGAGTGGAGCAGCGTCAGGTACTGCTTCTGCAAGCCTGGAGCGCCGTCGGGGAATGTGAGCGGCTCGGCGCGCTTGAGCACGCGGACGGCGCGGCCCAGGTCATGCTCCACGTCGTGCAGGTGGCTGGCCTCGACGATGAGCGCGCGGGCGAGCAGGTCGGGCTTGCCCGAGGCGCGCGCCACCTCTCCCACGCGGTGCGTCCAGGACAGGGCCTCCTCCGTGCGCCGCTGCTTGAGCAGGATGGAGCGCAGGTTGATGGACGCCAGCACCTCGCCCTCCGCGTCCTGTCGCTCGTGGAAGAGGTCCGCCGCGCGCAGATAGGCCGCCTCGGCGGCCTTGCGGTCCGACAGGAACTCCACGTGGCCGAGCACCAGGGCGAGCCACCCGTTCGACGGGTGCTTCTCCCCCAGCGAGATCAACGCCCGTCGGACGGTGTCCCGCGCCTGGGGGACCTGCGCGCATTCGTAGAAGCACATCACCGCCGCCTGCTCATCGGGACGGGCCGCGAAGCGCTCCTGGCAGTCGACGAGGGTGGGCGCGGGGGCCCGCGCGTCCTCCGCGGCGGACGCGACGGCCGGACACACGACGAGCAGCATCCCCACCACGAGGGTGAGGAGGTGCTCGGTGCCGCGCCGGAGCCGTCGCGTCGGACTCATCTCATCCCTACGGGGCCGCGCGGACCTGGGTGGGGGGCGGGTCATCGGGAACGCAGACGCGAACCGTGGTGGGGCCGTCGGGGCGGTCCGGCTCCGGCATGATGGGGACCAGCTCCCAGTGGCAGGTCTGCGGGTAGCTCCACCCCGTCGGGGAGCGTGGGTCCCAGCGCTCCACGGTGAGGACGGGCACGGAGAGCTGTGGCCCGGTGGTGGGCGCGAAGGCTCGTCCATACACGGGGCCACTCACCGAGGGCCGATAGAACAGCCGCATCGGCGCGTCCGGCCCCACCGTCCCCTGCGTCTGCGCGAGCACCGCCCCCGTGCTCGCATCGACGACCTGGAGCACCACGGACTGGGTCGCCCCGGTGCGCACCGCGTTCTCCACCACGGAGAACACCACCGTGTCGCCGCTTTCGCCGGCGATGGAGGGGGTCCTCCCGCTCGTGTACGTCGTCGCCTGTCCCCAGGCCTGCGCGGAGAGGCCCAGCGCCAGCGTCAGCAGTCCCCCGCGAATCCATCCTCGCATCGTCATCGCATGCTTCGTCTTCATGAGGCGTCCCCCTTCGTGATTCCCCACCATGAGTTCACTCCACGCGGTTGACGAAGGTGGCGCTCCTGAGCACCTGACCCTCCGGCAGCCGCGCCTCCACCTGCCACAGCAGCTTCGTGCCCGACTTCAGCGGCGCGAGCACCGACTCCGGCACGCGGTACTCGCTCTGCTCCAGCGAGTCCGCGCGGTGCACCCAGCCCAGGTCCTCGGTGGACAGCCGCACCGACCAGCGCGTCCCCTCGACTCCACCGCTCCAACGCAGGACACAGTCATTCCTTCGCAGCGGCGCGTCCTCGGGCACGCGCGAGACCAGCCCCGCGGTGTCCCTGCCCCGCAGGTTCGGCGCGTCGGCGTCCTCCGGGAGCCTGACGGCCACCACCACCAGCACCAGCGCCGCGGTGGCCACCGCGCCCCACATGGGCCGGCTCCACGCGAAGCGGAACCGCCGCTCGTCGCGCGCCCTGCCACGGCTCCTCCGGGCCCGAAAGCCCTGGCCGTCGTCGCGCTCGTCGGAGGTGGACCGGCGGGAGGCGCGGTTCAGCTCGTGCGCCAGCCGCCACGCCGCGGCCCAGGCGGGGTCGGCCGCCACGCGCTCCACCACGGCCCGGCGCTCCTCGGCCGGCAGCTCTCCACTCACCGCGCGCCAGATGAGGTCCGGGTCCACCGGCGAGCTTGCGTCCTCGGGGGCGTCCTCGCCGCGCACCACGGCGCGCAGGCGCTCGACGGTGGCCTCCTCGGGAACCACGGTGTCGTCGCGTCGGTGCTCGCTCACGGCTCGAATCCCTTCGCGGAGAGGCAGGCGCGCAGGCCGCCCAGTCCGCGGTAGACGAGGTTCTCGGTACGCTTCCCATCCCAACCCAACAGCTCCGCGGCCTCCGGGACGGTGTGGCCCTGCAGGTACAGCGTCACCGCCAGCCGTCGGTCCTGGACCAGTCGCTTGAGGCAGGCGCGCACCGCGCGGGCAATCTGCGAGGAGCCCGCGGAGCGCTCCGGGTCACCCGAGGCCACCGGCGACTCGGGCAGTGACTCCACCTCCTCCAGCGCCACCTCCTTGCGCCGCTGCACTCCGCGCAGTTCGTCCACCAGCGCGGTGTACGCGACGCGGTACAGGTACGCGGGGGCCAGCTTGGAGCGCTCGGGCTCGCGCCGCTGCAGCTCCATGACACGCATCATCGCCGTCTGCACTAGGTCGTCGCGCCGCTCGGCCAGGCGGGGAGGGCAGACCCGCGCGACGGCGTGGGTCAAATCCCTTCGGAGCTTCTCCAGCTCGTCATCGAGCAGGGCGCCCGCGGCCTGGGTCGGTCTCGGTCGTGGCTCCACGTGGACCATCCTCCGGGGAAAGCTCATGGTCATCGAAAGGCTCCTCCCGCGGCAAGCGTGACGGAGACTCGCGCACGGCGGTGCTCGCGGCGCCGCGCCACGGGGTGCCGGCGGCAGCGCGTGCGGGCGTCACCGCGGGGATGGGGGCTGTCCGAGCGGCGGAGGCGAAGGGCGACGTCCTGATGCGATGACACGGGGAGCCTCTCGGAAGGGGCACCCGGTCGTCGTCATGACGGGCCGGGATGCGCACCTGTCCCCTGAACGAAACCCCCGCTTTTTTCCCCTCACCCGGGTGCTCGCTTTTCTGAACGGGCGCAGCGGAACCTTCCAGGGGCGCGCGCGGTTGCAACTTTTTCCGTTCCTGCGGGAACGAGGGGTGTGGAAGGGTGTGGAGACAGGACGGATGGAGGCAGGTCGCCAGGCCGCTTCCCTGGCGGGCGCGGCGAGCGAGTGAACGTCCTTCCTTTCGGAGGTGTTGGCTGAGTCTTGCTCCCAGGGAGGTCGTCCTTGAGAAGGTTTCAGGAACGTTTGCCACTCGAGGCGCTGACATTCGATGACGCGCTGGTGTTGTTGGAAGTGGTGCAGGAGCTGTCCCATCTGAGGGAGCTGGAGGACGTGATGGCGCTGGTGCGCCGCGCGGCCCGACAGCTCAGTGGCGCGGACGGCGTCACGTTCGTGCTGCGCGAAGGGGACATGGTCCACTACGCGGACGAGGAGGCCATCGCGCCCTTGTGGAAGGGGCGGCGCTTCCCCATCCACGCGTGCATCTCCGGCTGGGCCATCCTCCATGGCGAGGCGGCGGTCATCGAGGACATCTACGCGGACGAGCGCATCCCGCACGACGTCTACCGCTCCACCTTCGTGAAGAGCCTGGTCATGGTGCCCGTGCGCCGCGCGGACCCGGTGGGCGCCATCGGCGCGTACTGGGCGGAGCGGCGCATGCCGGGCGCGCGCGAGGTGGCGTTGCTCCAGGCGCTCGCGGACTCCGCCGCCGTCGCGGTGGACAACGGGCGGCTGTACGACGCGGAGCGGCGCGCGCGCAAGGCGGCGGAGTCGGAGACGCGCCTGCGCGGTGAG
The DNA here is from genome assembly GCF_026626605.1 of Myxococcus sp. MISCRS1. Lineage (NCBI taxonomy): Bacteria > Pseudomonadati > Myxococcota > Myxococcia > Myxococcales > Myxococcaceae > Myxococcus > Myxococcus sp. MISCRS1. The sequence goes on along the minus strand of NZ_JAPNKB010000001.1, from coordinate 3,019,673 downwards.
CTCCTGGCGATGGTGTCCCACGACTTGCGCAACCCGCTGGGCGTCATCACGATGACGACGTCATTGCTCGCGCCGCTCCTGGCCCCGCTCAACGGGCGCGCGCGCCATCACCTGGACACGCTCAACCGCTCCGCGCTGCGCATGGAGCGGCTCATCCATGACCTGCTGGACTTCGCGGCCATCGAGGGCGGCGGCTTCCGCGTGAGCCAGGAGTCGATGGCGCTGTCGCGGCTGATGGAGCAGGCCTCGGAGCTGGGGCCCCTGGCGCAGGAGCGGGGCATCGGCCTGGAGCTGCGCCACCACACCCATGACGTCGACGTGTGGTGTGATCCGGACCGCATCCACCAGGTGTTCTCCAACCTGGTGGGCAACGCCGTGCGCTTCACGCCCGCGGGCGGACGAATCACGGTGATGGCGCAGGTGCGCGAGAACGTCGTCGAGGTGAGCGTCGAGGACACCGGCGCGGGCATCTCCCCGGAGCTGCTGCCCGTCCTGTTCGACCGGTTCCAGCGCCCCACGACGCGCGCGCCGGGCAGCGGCGTGGGCCTGGGGCTCTCCATCACCCGGGGCATCGTGGAGGCCCACGGCGGCACGGTCAGCGTGCGCAGTCAGCTGGGGCTGGGGACGACGTTCACCTTCTCGCTCCCCACGGGCGCGCCGGGTCAGTCCGGGCCGCGCTCGTAGCGCTCGTCGCTCACGCCGTGGAAGCCCAGGGCCTGCGCCAGCCGGATGGCGGCGCGGTTCTGGGGCCGGGTGAGCGCGAAGAGCCGCCTCAGGCCGAGCGTGGTGAAGCCGAAGGTGATGAGCGCCCGTGAGGCCTCGTGCGCGTAGCCGTGGCCCCAGAACGCCGGGTCCAGCTCGCAGCCGTACTCCGCGACGGTGTCCCCGGCGGACGCCTTGCGCACGCCGCAGGTGCCGATGACGCGGCCCTCCAGGGTGATGGCGAGCTGGTACTTCGCGCGGGGGACCTCGTGGGCCCACCGGGTCAGCAGCTCCACGAAGGCGCGCACGTCGTCCGCTGTGGGCGGCGGGTGGCCGTAGTGCTCCAGGTAGGCGGGCTTGGATTGATACGCGAGGACGCTCGGGGTGTCCTCGCGCCGGAAGTCCCGGAGGACGAGCCGCTCGGTGCGCAGCTCCATGTCAGCTCTCCGCGTGGAAGCGCCGCGCGTGCTCGCGCCAGGCCTCGCGGGCCTCGCGCGGGCTCACCGCCTGGAACTCGACGGACGTGCCCGCGCGCCGGGCTCCCAGCCGTCCCCAGTCCGCGCGGATGACGGTGGCGATGACGGGATATCCGCCCGTGGTGGGGTGGTCCGGTCCGAGGATGATGGGCTCGCCCGACAGCGTCACCTGGATGGCGCCGCGCACCATGGGGCGTGAGGTCCTCGCGCCCTCGTCGCCGTGCGCGAGCGCGGGCCCCTGCAGCCGCATGCCCACGCGGTCGCTCGCGCTGGACACCGTGAAGGTGCCGCCCAGCAGCGAGGCCGCCATCAGCGAGTCGAAGTGGCGCGTGTCGGGGCCCAGCGTCAGGCGGATGGGGCCCGCCGCCTCCCATGGTCCCTCCACGGGCATCGCGAGCGAGAGCGCGTCCGCGACAGGCAGCGAATCTCCCGGGCGCAGCATCCGCCCCTCATGTCCTCCCAGCCGCGCCACCAGCAGCGTGCCCCGGCCTCCGAGCACCACCGGCACGTCCACGCCGCCGGCCACCGCGACGTAGCTGACGCTGGCGCGCTCGGAGGCGGGGACGCGGAGGACCTCGCCTTCATCGAGCGCGTGGGGCTCATGGCCATCCACCGAGACGCGCAGGGGCGCGCCACGCGCGCGCAGCTCCAGCGCGCCCAGGCACTCCAGCGCGGCGGCGTCCCAGCGGTTGCCCACCGCGCGGTTGGCGCGCGCCAAGAGCTCCGGCACCACCGCTCCGCCGGGAGGGACGCCATGGTGCATCTGTCCGGGCCTGCCGCCGTCCTGCACGGTGGCGGGGGCCCGCATCGCCGTGATGTCCAACCAGCCCGCCATCAGTCCACCCGCTCGAAGCGCACCCTGTCACCGAGCTGCAGTACCGCGCCCCGGTCCGGGTGGAAGGCCGTGAAGTCCAGCGCCGTGCCAATCAGGTTCCAGCCGCCGGGGGACGCGAACGGGTACACGCCGGTGCGGCCTCCGGCGATGCCCACCGCGAGCGCCGGCACGCGCGTGCGCGGCGTGGGCAGTCGGGGCACGACGATTCTCGGGTCCAGCTCGCCCAGGTACGCGAAGCCGGGCAGGAAGCCCACGCAGCGCACCGTGTACTCGCGCGCGGTGTGCAGCCGGGCCACGTCGTCGACGCAGAGGCCCGTCCGCTCGGAGACCTTCTCCAGGTCGGGGCCGTCGTAGCGCACGCGCAGCGTGACGAGCGCGGCGGCTTGCGTGGCCACGGGCTCCCTCAGCAGCCGGGCGAGGGCCAGTCGAGGCTCCGCGGGCGGCCTGTCGGGGTCGAAGTACACGCACGCGTGCTCCTCGGTGACGACGGCGTCCACCACGCCCTCGAGCGCATGCAGCACGTCGCGCGCGGCGCGTCGCTCGATTCCGGCGGGGAGCACGACGCGCAGCGCGCCGTCGCCGAGGGGCTCCAGGGGCAGGGCGAGGGCCTCCAGCGTCGTGCGCACCTCTCGGGCCAGCTCCACCGCGCCGGGCGTGTCGCCGTGGACGCAGACGGTGTCGACGCCTCCGCCCGTCACCAGCCGCACGGTGTTCTCGCGGACCCTGGCCAGGTCGGTGAGCACGGCGCCGGGCTGGCCGCGCGGAATCAGGGAGCCGTCCGGGAGGGTGCCTCGGTCGGCGAAGCCCTCGCGCGCGAGGCACAGGCCCGCGTCGGTCGCCGCGTCGGCGAGCGCGCCCGTGGGCGGGCCGATGAGGGTGACGCCGGTGCCCAGCGCTTCGACGATGCCCTCCACCACGGCGCGGGCGAGCGCGGGTGAGGCATTGGCCGCGTGGTAGAGCGCGCCGTGGGGCTTGGCATGGCTGACGGGGAGGCGCTCCTCGCGGGCCAGGCGGGCCAGGCGGGCGCACTGGTGGGCGACTTGTCGACGGAGCGCCTCGGGGGGCACGTCGAGCGCGCGGCGTCCGAAGCCTTCCCGGTCCTCGTAGGACGGATGCGCGCCGGCGCGGGTGCCATGCCGTGCGCACAGGGCGAGCGCGCGGCGCATGGACGCATCGTCGCCCGCGTGGGCGCCGCAGGCGATGTTGGCCACGTGGGCGAGCGCGTAGAGCCGCTCATCCTCGTCGGGCAGCTCACCCAGGTCGATGTTGAGGAGGCACTCCGTCATGCGTCCACGCTATGCGAGCCGCGTCCCGGACGCAGCCCTCTGTCCGGGAAGCGCAGCGAGGACTCGGAAGATTACACACGCCACCCCGGGGCAGGGGCCGGATGGCACCGGGGTGGCGCGTGCCCCGGTGTTGTCGAAAGACACCCCGAGGAACTTCCAACCCAGATACGTGGGGGCGTGCTTTCTCGGGTCATTTCGCGCGAATTATGCCGCGCGGCTGGCACGCGGGGCGCGAGGTGGCTTCGCCGTGCGTCGCGGTGGGCTCAGTGGGCGACAGGGGCCAGCGTCGCGGGGCCACCGGACTTCACCCAGCGGACCAGGGCCAGCGCCGTGCGCTCGTCGAGCAGGTCCGCGTACGTGGGCATGGGGGTGCCGGGCTGGAACTGCTCCGGGTTGCGCACCCAGCGCACCAGCTCGGTGTCCGAGCGGCGGGACGCGCGGGCAATCTGCTCGTGGTAGCGGGCGCCGGGGGCATGGCAGCCCGCGCAGCCCAGCTGCGTGAAGAGCTTGGGCGCGTCCACCTTCGGAGCCGCGGGCCGGGGCCTGCGGGGCGCGGGGGGCGTGGTGGCGGGAGCCTGCGTGCCTGCGACGGGGCGCGTTGTCTCCGGGCCCTGCGACGTCGTACCCGCCACGGTGTTCGAGGCCACCGCGGTGGCCGAGCCTTGAGTCGCCGTGCCCGCCGCGGTGGTGGCCGGGCCCTGCGGCGTCGTGCCCGCGACGGAGCCAGTCGTCGACGCAGCAGATGCCGTGCCCGTACCGGTCGTGGTGGCAGACGCCGCCTCCGCCACGGTCGTCGACTCGGCGCCCTCATCGCCCTCCGCACCGTCATCGGCGCCATGGAGCTTCGTCACCCAGGTGGGGCGCACGGACGTGGCGGTGAGGCGCGGGCGGGCGCCATCCACGTGGTTCTTCTTGGGCGGCACCGAGCGCAGATAGTCATAGAGCGCCTGCGCCTCCACCGCGTCCATCCCACGGAAGCGGGGCATGGGCGAGCGCAGCGCGGACCCGTCCGGCGCGATGCCGTCCCTCACCGCGCGGGTGAAGTCCTCCAGCGTCCAGTGCGCGAGCCCCGTCCCGTGGAAGGTGATGTTGCTCGACTCGACGTCCTGTCCCTCGGGGTCCTTGAAGGACATGCCGCCGGAGAAGACCTCGTCGCCCTCGGTCTTGCGCGGGCTGAAGCCCGGCGTATGACAGGACGCGCAATCATAGACGTCATGCGCCATGTAGCGGCCGTACTCCAGCGTGGCCGCCTTCTCCGGCACGGGGATTCCCAGCGGCGGACGGGGAATGGGCTCGTTGCCGGTGATGATGCGGAAGCCCAGCCCGCCGATGAAGCTGAACTCGGAGCGGGGCGCGGGCGTCGGGTCCGGCGTGAAGAGCGGATGCCCCGAGCGAAGGAACCCGAGCACCGCCGCCAGGTCCTTGTCCCCCATCCCGTAGCTGGGCATCACCATCAGCCGGCCATCCCGGCTCACCGCGTACCGGATGACGCGCGCCAGCTCCTCGTCCGTCGCGGAGCCGATGCCCGCCGTGGGATGGGACGTCAGGTTGGAGGCGTGGAACTTCCCCATGTACGACGGCAGCTCGTGCAGGGGCGCGCCGGAGGCCGTCTCGTTGTCACCGCCGCGGTGACACGACTCGCAGCTCGCGTGGAAGATGGCGGCGCCGCGCGCGATGGCCGCGGGCGAGGTGTCCGCCTGGAGCTTGGGATAGGGCGCCTTGACGGTGCCGGCACATCCGGCCAGCAACACGCTCGCCAACACCATGCTCCTCACGACACCGCGGACCTCGCGTCGCATGTGCTGCCCTCTCTCCTGGAACCGGGGCCCGATGTTTATCCCATCCACCCACCGTCCCGGGAGGGGGGCTCCTGCTCTCGGGTGAACGGGCAGCTCCTTGGAGTGTCAACGTCACCCGCCCGGCTGGCCGGGCTCCTGGCTAGACTCGCGCGGATGACGCGCCCTCTCGAGTCCTACCGTGCCCTGTTCCCCGTGCTGCAGGAGCAGCTCTATTTCAACCACGCGGGAGTGGCCCCCACCAGCCTGCGCGCCGCCGAGGCCGTGCGCGGGTGGATGGAGGACCTGGTCCACCATGGCATCCAGCACGAGCGGGGCTGGGAGGCCCACTGCGAGCGCATCCGCGCCCTGGCGGCCCGCCTGCTGAACGCGGAGCCGGGCGAGATGGCCTTCGTGCGCAACACCAGCCATGGCCTGGGGCTCGTCGCGGAGGGGCTCGACTGGAAGCCCGGGGACGAGGTGGCCGTGGCCACGTCGCTGGAGTACCCCTCCAACGTCTATCCCTGGCAGCACCTGGCGGACCGGGGCGTGGTGGTGCGCGAAATCGAGGCACCGTCCGGCGGTGTCACGGTGGAGGCGGTGGCCCGGGCGCTCACCCCGCGCACGAAGCTGGTGGCGGTGTCCTCCGTGCAGTTCGCCACCGGCGTGCGCACGGACCTGGAGGCGGTGGGCGCGCTGTGTGAGAAGGCCGGCGTCCTGTTCTGCGTGGACGCCATCCAGAGCGTCGGCTGTGTGCCCGTGGACGTGAAGAAGTGTCGCATCCACTTCCTCAGCGCGGACAGCCACAAGTGGATGCTCGGCATCTCCGGCATCGGCGTGCTGTACGTGGCGAAGGAGGTGCTGCCGCGCGTGCGCCCCGTGCTCGTGGGCTGGCGCAGCACCACGGACGCCTGGAACTTCAACCGCACCCACTTCGAGCTGCGTCCGGACGCGGGCAAGTTCGAGGAGGGCAGCGCCGCCTACCCTGGCCTCTACGCGCTGGGCGCCGCGCTGGAGCTGCTCCAGGAGGTGGGCGTGGAGAACATCGAGGCGCGCATCCAGGAGCTGCTCGCGCGCCTGGAGAAGGGCCTCGTCGAGCTGGGCTGCGAGGTGGGGCCCACGCCCGGGCTTCGCGCGGGCATCCTCACCTTCCTGCCGCCCGGGGCCAACGTTCGGGCGCTCAGCGCGTACCTGTCCGAGCACCACGTCTCCCACTCCGTGCGCCGGGGCCGCATCCGCCTGTCCCCCCACTTCTACAACCTGCCGTCGGAGATGGACCGGCTGGTGGAGCTGGTGAGGGGCTTCGGCGGCTGAACCCGCGTCTACTGCTGCGCGGGGAAGAGCGTCTCGATGGAGAGGTAGCGCTCGCCGGTGTCGTAGCAGAAGCACAGCACGCGGCTGCCGTCGGGCATCTCGCCCAGCTTCTGGTTCACCGCGGCCAGCGCGGCGCCGGAGGAGATGCCCACGAAGATGCCCTCCTCGCGCGCGGAGCGGCGGGCGAACTCGGCGGCGTCCTCCTCGTTCACCTGGATGGTGCCGTCGAGGACGTTGGTGTGCAGGTTCGCCGGGATGAAGCCCGCGCCGATGCCCTGGATGGGGTGGGGGCCGGGCTGGCCGCCGCTGATGACGGGCGACTTGGTGGGCTCCACCGCGAACACCTTCAGCTTGGGCCAGTGCTGCTTGAGCACCTCGGCGCAGCCGGTGATGTGGCCGCCCGTGCCCACGCCCGTAATCAGGTAGTCGAGCCCGTCCGGGAAGTCCTTCAGGATTTCCTGCGCGGTGGTGCGCTTGTGCACCTCGATGTTGGCCTCGTTCTCGAACTGCTGGGGCATCCACGCGTCGGGCACCTGCTCCACCAGCTCCTTGGCGCGGGCGATGGCGCCCTTCATGCCCTGGGCGCGCGGGGTGAGCTCGAACGTGGCGCCGTAGGCGGACATCAGGCGGCGGCGCTCGATGCTCATCGAGTCCGGCATCACGAGCACCAGCTTGTAGCCCTTCACCGCGGCCACCATGGCCAGGCCGATGCCGGTGTTGCCGCTGGTGGGCTCGATGATGATGCTGTTCTTCTTGAGGATGCCGCGCTTCTCCGCGTCCTCAATCATGGAGAGCGCGATGCGGTCCTTGATGCTGCCGCCGGGGTTGGCGCGCTCGAGCTTCATGTGGACCGTGACGCGAGACGGAAACAGCCGGTTGATACGCACGTGCGGCGTGTTGCCGATGGTCTCCAGGATGTTGTTCGCCTTCATGTCGGGCCTCGTCGGGGGCTGCGCGGTGGGTGCTTCGGGAGCGTTCAGATGTGGAACTCGATGGCGTCCATGGCGCCGTCGGCCCCTCGGGGGCGAATCTCGCTGCGGCGGGTGACGACCGAGTTGGGGGGGATGCTCTGGGTGAGCCAGGCGTTGCCCGCGACGATGCTTCCGCGCCCCACCACCGTCTCCCCGCCGAGGATGGTGGCGTTGGCGTACACCACCACGTCGTCCTCGAGCGTGGGGTGGCGCTTCTTGTCGGCCAGGGCCTTCTCCACCATGAGCGCGCCCAGCGTGACGCCCTGGTAGACGGTGACGTTGTTGCCGATGAGCGTCGTCTCGCCGATGACCACGCCGGTGCCGTGGTCGATGACGAACCTGCGGCCGATGGTGGCGCCCGGGTGGATGTCCACGCCGGTGCGCTGGTGCGCGTGCTCGGTGAGCAGGCGCGGCAGCAGCGGGAAGCCGAGCGTGTGCAGCGCGTTGGCCACGCGGAAGATGGCGATGGCGAGGAAGCCCGGGTACGTGAGGATGACCTCGTCCACGGAGCGCGCGGCGGGGTCGGCCTCGAAGATGGCCTGCGAGTCCTGTCGCAGCCAGTCGTAGAGCTCCGGCAGCCGCTCCATGAAGCGCGTGGGGATGCTGGCGTTGATGTCGGGGTAGAGCGGGGCGAGCGTCTCGCGCAGGCGGTGGAGGCTGGCCTCCACGGTGGTGACGTCCCGGCGCACGGCGGCGGCGGTACACTCCAGGCGCTCGGCGAAGTGGGGGAACAGCAGTCCGAGCACCTGTCCGACGAACTCGGGAGCCGCCCGCCGCACATCCGGGGGGAAGCAGTGGCGCTGTCGGGCCTCCAGCAGCGCGGCGACCAGCCTGGCGTTTGAGTCTTCCATGAACCTCCCCCTTTTAATGCGGTGCGTGGTGAGCGCGCATCAGGGGAACGCCCGATTCGGTGGTGGGGAGGAGCCCAGTGGACAGGGGCGCCGCCCCGGCCGGTCCCCGGGCGGGGGGCAGGGGAGCCTTGGCGCCTGGAAGGGCCGGGGGTTACCCAGGGGGATGCCAGAAGGGAACATCATCCACCGGGTGGCGCGGGTCCATGGCCGCTGGCTGTCGGGCCGGCGCTTCACGGCGGACTCGCCGCAGGGGCGCTTCGGAGACGGGGCGCGGGTGGTGTCCGGGCGGGTGCTCCAGGCGGTGGAGGCGCACGGCAAGCACCTCTTCTATCGCTTCGAGGGCGAGGTGCGGCTGCATGTGCACCTGGGGTTGTTCGGGAACATCCGCCACTTCCGGAGCGAGGCGCCCGCGCCGTCCCCGGCCTGTCGGCTGCGGCTGTCCTCGCCCCACGCGACGCTGCACCTGTCCGGGCCGCAGGCCTGTGAGCTGTTGACGGCGGAGGACGAGGCGAAGCTCCGCGCGAGGCTCGGAGAGGACCCGCTGCGCGCGGAGTCGTCGCCCGAGCGGGCGCGCGAGAAGCTGTGTCGGGGGCGGATGCCGCTGGCGCTCGCGCTGTTGGACCAGGAGCGGCTGTCCGGCGTGGGCAACATCCTCCGGGCGGAGGCGCTGTTCCTGGCGAGGCTTCCTCCGTTGTTGCCGGCGGGCGCGTTGAGCGAGGCGGACTTCGCGAGGCTGTGGGATGTGCTCCAGCGGCTCTTGTCGGATGCGTCTCGGGACGGACACATCGTCACGCCGGGCGCGCCGCGGGTGCCGGAGTGTGTGGCGGGGCGCAAGCGCGCGGAGCGCTTCTGCGTGTATGGCCGCGAGGGACAGCCCTGTCCGCGCTGTGGCGCGAAGGTGCGGAGGCGCGAGTTGGCGGCGCGCGGGTTGTTCTTCTGCGCGGAGTGCCAGGGCGTCGACGCGGTGCCTCGACCTCGGGTCGCGAAGAAGAAGGCTCGCGCGGTCCAGGAGAAGCGACGCGGCGCGAGGTGAAGAAGCGGACCGCCCGCTCGACGGCCCGGTGAGGTGCCGCGCAATTCCTGCGCGACGATGGGGAGTGTGCAGGCGAGGTCGGTGAGGCTTGCCCACCGCGATGGACGGCGTGACGATGCCGGCATGAGCCCACTGCCTCCCTCGTACGTGCATGGCACCAGTTCCACTCCGCTGCTTGGAGAGACTATCGGGCAGAACCTGCGGCGGACGGTGGAGCGGTACCCGGACGGCGAGGCGCTCGTGGTCGTCTCCCAGGGCTACCGGGCGACGTACCGTGAGCTGTGGGACACCACGACGCAGGTGGCGAAGGGGCTGCTGGCCATGGGCGTGGAGAAGGGGGACCGGGTGGGGCTCTGGTCTCCCAATCGCTTCGAGTGGGTGGTGACGCAGTACGCGACGGCGCGCATCGGGGCCATCCTGGTCAACCTGAACCCGGCCTATCGCACGGCGGAGCTGGAGTACTCGCTCAACCAGTCGGGCACCAGCGTGCTCCTGCTGTCCAAGGGCTTCCGGCAGACGGACTACAAGTCGATGCTGGAGCAGGTGCGTCCGCGCTGTCCCGAGCTGCGCGTGGCGCTGGTGCTGGACGAGGACTGGGAGCTGCTCCTGTCCAACGCGAAGCACGTGAGCGGGCACACGCTGGAGGCGCGCGAGGCGTCGCTCCAGTTCGATGACCCCATCAACATCCAGTACACGTCCGGGACGACGGGCTTCCCCAAGGGGGCCACGCTGTCGCACCACAACGTGCTCAACAACGGGTACTTCATCGGGGAGGCGCTGAAGTACGGCCCCGCTGACAGGGTGTGCATCCCCGTGCCGTTCTACCACTGCTTCGGGATGGTGATTGGCAACCTGGCCTGCACGTCACACGGCTCCACGATGGTGATTCCGGGGGAGGCCTTCGAGCCGCTGGCGGTGATGCAGGCGGTGCAGGCGGAGAAGTGCACGTCGCTGTACGGCGTGCCGACGATGTTCATCGCGGAGCTGGACCATCCGCGCTTCGGCGAGTTCGACTTCTCCACGCTGCGCACGGGGGTCATGGCGGGCTCGCCGTGTCCGGTGGAGGTGATGAAGCAGGTGCAGTCGAAGATGAACATGCGCGAGGTGACCATCTGCTACGGGATGACGGAGACGTCACCGGTGTCGACGCAGAGCTCGCTGGATGACCCGCTGGACAAGCGCGTGTCGACGGTGGGGCGCGTGCATCCGCACCTGGAGGTGAAGGTCGTCCACGCGGAGACGGGCGAGGTGGTGCCGCGCGGGACGGCGGGGGAGCTGTGCACTCGGGGGTACAGCGTGATGCTGGGGTACTGGGCGAACGAGGAGGCCACGGCGAAGGCGGTGGACCGCGCGGGGTGGATGCACACGGGTGACCTGGCGACGATGGACGCGGACGGCTACGTGCGCATCGTGGGCCGCATCAAGGACCTCATCATCCGGGGCGGGGAGAACATCTCGCCGCGCGAGGTGGAGGAGTTCCTGCACACGCACCCGGGCGTGAGCGAGGCGCAGGTCATCGGCGTGCCGAGCGTGAAGTACGGCGAGGAGGTGATGGCCTGGGTGAAGGCGAAGCCGGGCGTGGCGCTCACGACGGAGGAGCTGACGAAGCACTGCACCGGGCGCATCGCGAGCTTCAAGATTCCGCGCTACTGGAAGCTCGTGGATGCGTTCCCGATGACGGTGACGGGCAAGGTGCAGAAGTTCCGGATGCGCGAGGTCTCCGTCGCCGAGCTGGGGTTGCAGACGGCGGCGGACATCAAGACCGCCTGAGCGGCGCGCGGGCTCACCGACGGCGTGACGAAGGCTTCGCCTTGCGCGCGGTGGAGGCCTTCTTCGCGGCGGGCTTCTTCTTCGCCGAGGGCTTTTTGGCGGGAGCCTTCTTCGCCGGGGTCTTGGTGGCCTTGCGTGGAGCGGCGGCCTTCTTCGCGGGCTCCGCAGGAGTCTTCTTCGCGGCAGCCTTCTTCTTCGGTGCCTTCTTCAGCGCGGCCCGGGTCGCCGCGTCGACGCCGCGACGGGCCCAGGGCAGCAGCGCGTAGGCGTCATCGCTGGCGTCGGCGGGCGGCGTCCAGTAGCTCATCTCGATGCGCTGGCCCCCGCCTTCCCAGACGAAGGGACGGCAGCCCGCGGCCTGGAACTCCGGTCGGGAGATTTCGTCCGTCTTCAAGTAGAGCTGGCCGTCGCCGATGAGGCCGAACATCCGCCCGCCGAAGTACAGCCCCCAGCCGCCGAACATCCGCCGGGCCTGCACCGGGCCAAGCTTCTCCAACAACTCGACCGTGTACTCCACGAAGCTGTCCATTCGAGCCACCGTGTTCCTCCGTTTCCCTGGCGCCGCTTCTTAGCGGAAGGTCGCCACCAGCGGGTTGTGGTCCGACGTGTCGCCCACGTCCATGACCTCCGCGGAGACCAGTCGCTCCGCCATGCGCGGCGAGGCGAAGACATAGTCCGTGCGGTAGTCGATGGTGACGCCGCCCCGGTTGCGCCGCGCCGTCACCCAACGCGTCGAAGCCGCCCGCGTCGGCAGCGTGTCCACCCAGCCGTAGTCCTCGATGTCGTCGATGACGTCGAAGCGCGGTGGATGTCCATACTTGTCCGTGCCCGCCCGCCGCAGCCGGTCCTCCAGGTCCACCGGATATGGGTCCCTGCGCGACAGCGAGTTGAGGTCGCCGACCAGCAGATATTGCCCCTCGCGGAACCGGGACGCGTCCAGCAGGGAGCGCAGGTAGCGCGCCTCCACGTAGCGCAGCTTCTCGTGGTGCGCGTCGAAGTGTGTGCCGAACAGCGTCACCGGGCCGCTGGCCTCCAGCTCGCACTCGACGATGCAGTGGCCCAGGAAGTGCCGGTCATTGTGGATGCGCAGCGAGCGCAGGGGAGGGCGACTCACCACCGCGACGTGGTAGCACCGCCCGCTGGGCCGCGAGCGGGACTGTCCCAGCACCAGGTGCGCCTCGTCCTGCGGCACGTCCAGCGCCTCGGCCACCCGGCGCAGCCTCCCGCCGTCGTCCCAGCCCAGGCACTCCTGGAGCACCAGCACGTCCGGTGCGTTCCGGGCGAGGAAGGTGACGATGTCGTCGAACCGCTCCTCGCCTCCCTGCAACACGTTGAACGTCATCACCTTCAGCGGCATGAATCTCCTCTCTCGCCTCAAGGACGCTTCTGTGGGCTCGCCAAGCTACCGCACCCGCGAGCCCGAGGCCGCTCCCGCGCGCCTGCCCGCCCCCCATGGCTCGGGCATCGCTCGCACGCTCTCCACGATGAACGACTTGAGCTCGCGCGCCGCCGCGGTGAGGTAGCCCTCGCCCCGATGCACGAGCGCCACCTGGCGCTTCAGCCCGCTCTTCGCGAGCGGCACCACGTCGAAGCCGCGCGACTGGTGGTCCCGCGCCATCAACTCCGGGATGAGCGCCACGCCCAAACCACGCTCGACCATGCGCCGCATCGCCTCCGCGTTGTCCGTCTCCAGCGCGAGCCTGGGCGTCACCCCGCGCGCCTCGCACTCGGCCTCCAGCGCCCGCGTCCCGCTCATGCTGGGGATGACCACCCACGTCTCCTCCACCACGTCCGCCAAGGACAGCGGCCGGGTGACCTTCGTGAGGCGATGCCCACGCGGCACCGCCAGCACCAGCACCTCCTCCCACAGCTTCTGCGCCACCAGGTCCGTGTGCCGCACCGGCAACGACACGATGGCCAGGTCCAGGACGCCTCGGACCACGTTGTCCTCGAGGGCCGTGCTCATGCCCTCGCTGAGTCGGGGGCGCACCTCCGGGAATCTCCGCGCGAACGTCGGGATGATGTCCGGCAGCAGGTACGCCCCCACCGTGTGCAGCGTCCCCAGTGACACGGGGCCGCGAGGCGTCCCCGACAATCGCTCCAGCTCGGACGTGCCCGCGGCCAGTGCGTCCAGTGCACGTCGTGCATGGGGCAGGAAGCGTTCACCCGCGTCGGTGAGCACCGCGCCAGCGGGCGTGCGGACGAGCAGCCGGGTGCCCAGCTCCGCCTCGAGCGCCTGGAGCTGCCGGGACAGTCCGGACTGGGACAGTCCCAGTCCCTTGGCCGCCGGAGAGAGGCGCCCCTCTTGTGCCACTCGGAGAAAGGCCTGGAGCTGGTCTCGAGTCATGCGGATTCGGCAAGAACTCTATGCGGAAGTTGCGATTTCCGCATGACCAGCCCCCGGTTACACGTTCGGAATGGATGGAAGCGGTGTGTCGGTAGAGCCGGTGCCCTCCGCTCGGCCCGGGGTGGCGAGGCGGACGGCCACCGGGGCGGTGCTGCTGGCCCTGGTGGTCAGCGCCTTCGAGGGCACGGTGGTGACCAGCGCCATGCCCACCATCACCCGCGAGCTGGGCGGCCAGCACCTCTACTCGTGGGTCTTCTCCGCGTTCCTCTTCGCCTCCACCGTCGGCGTGCTCATCTCCGGCAAGCTGGCGGACCGGCTCGGCCGCAAGCCCGTCTTCTTCGCGGGCATGGGGTTGTTCCTCGTCGGCTCCGCGCTGTGCGGGCTCGCCGACTCCGTGCACGCGCTCATCGCCTTCCGGGTGCTGCAAGGGCTCGGAGCCGGCGCGCTCCAGCCCACCACGCTCACCATCAGCGCGGACCTCTACACGCTGCGCGAGCGCGCCGCCGTGCAGGGCCTGTTCACCGGCGCGTGGGGCGCGGGCAACGCGGTGGGCCCCCTCATCGGCGGCTGGCTGGTGATGCACGCGTCGTGGCGGTGGGTGTTCCTGGTCAACGTCCCCGTGGGCCTGTTCGCCGCGCTGCTCCTGTATCTCTCGTACCGAGACCCGCCGCGCCGCACGGACGTGAAGCTGGACCGCTGGGGGCCCGTGCTCGCGGGCACCTCCGCCGCGATGCTCCTGTTCTCACTGGAGCCCGGGCACGCGGAGCTCAGGTGGCTGTGCCTCTTGGGTGCGGTGGTGCTGGGCGCGGGGCTGGTGCTCCAGCAGCGCAAGTCCCACGCGCCCCTCCTGCCGATGGAGCTGGTGAAGGACCGCACGGTGCTCAGCGGTGTCGCGGGAGGCATCGCCGGTGGCGCGCTGCTCTACAGCATGGCCGCGTGGGTGCCGCTGTGGATGACGGAGCAGGGCGGACAGACGCCCATCGTCGCCGGACTGACGCTGCTGCCCATGTTGCTGGGATGGTCCGTGGGGTCGACGTTCGGCGTGAAGCTGCTGGTGCGAGGCGGTATGCGGCTCAGCGCGGGCGTGGGCTTCGCCGTGGCGGCGACGGGCGCCGGGCTGCTCGCGCTGACGGCCGCGTACGGGTGGGGCACGTATTCGGCGCTCGCCTCGCTCGCGGTGCTGGGCATGGGGCTGGGCCCCGCGGCGAGCACGTCGCTCATCGGCCCGCAGTCGCGTGCGCCCTGGCACCACCGGGGCATCGTCACGAGCAGCCTCTACGCGACGCGTCTGTTGGGAGGCTCGCTCACGGTGGCCGCGCTGGCTCTGGCACGAGGCCACTTCGCCTTGCAGTTCGCCATCGCGGGCGGGCTGGCCGGTGTCGTCGCCCTGGGGCTCGCCGTGGCCGCTCCCGGCAAATCCACGAGCGAGGCCTGAGCCTCAGTGCGACTCCTTGAGCGCGAACGGCCACAGCTTGGCGAGCGCCGAGCGTAACTCCGTCGCGCTGGCGTAGCGGTCCTCGGGGCGCTTCTCCAGCAGCTTCAGCACCACCCGCTCGAACGCCCCCGGCAGGTTCGGCCGCAGCGTCGTCAGCGGCACCGGCGCCTGCTGCACGTGCAGGAACATCAGCGGCACCGGGTCCGAATGGCGGAACGGCAACTGCCCCGTGAGCAGCTCGTACGCCACGATGCCCAGCGCATACAGATCCGTCGCGGACGACACGGGGGGACTGCCCATCACCTGCTCGGGCGCCATGTACTCGGGCGTCCCCAGCACCGTCCCCTGCGCCGTCGTCCCGGCCACATGCGCGCTCTTCGCCAGGCCGAAGTCCATCAGCTTCAACACCCCACCGCGCGTGATGAACAGGTTCGCCGGCTTCACGTCCCGATGCAGCACCCCCCGTCCATGCGCGTGCTCCAGCGCCACGGCCGCGTGCGTGAGCCACCGCAGCGCCTCCGAGAGCGTGGGGCGCCGCTCCAGCATCCGCTGGCGCAAGTCCATCCCGTCCAACAACTCCACCGTGAGGAAGTGCCGCTCCCCATCCATCCCCACGTCGAAGACGCGCAGGATGTTCACGTGCTCCAGCGCCCGGGCGTGCTCCACCTCCTGTCGGAACCTCGCCACCGTCGCCGCGTCCGCGTGCGGCGTCGCCAGCACCTTGAGCGCCACGCGATGCCGCTCGAGCAGGTCGTGCGCCTCGTACACCGTGGAGCTCCCACCCGCGCCCAGCCAGCGCTCCACGCGGTAGCGCTGGGCCACCACCTGCCCCGGCATCAGCCCTCGCACCAGCGCCGCGGGGAGCGGCGCGGGCGTGGGGATTCCCTGGAGCAGCGTCCCGTGCGGGGACACGGGCGTCGAAGCGCGCAGCGTCTCGCCCAGGGACACCGGGGGCGGAGGCGTTGTCGGCGCGGGACCCCACGACAGCTCGGGCGCGGGAGGCGGCGTCACGCCGCCCGTCACCTTCGTCTCCTGCACGCCGCCGAGGTACACCACACCCCCGGCGTCATCTTCCGTCGAGCCCACCGCTCCTCCCTCGGTGTCCGTTGGCCCGTGCCGCGGCTCAGGGGTCCAGCAGCGAGATGTGCGAGGGGGCTCCCGCGCCCTCGATGTCCAGGTGCGGCGTGGGCAGGTTGTACTCCGCCGCCGCGCTGGTGGCCTCCACCATGATGGGGCCGGCGATCTCCGGCGGCTCACCCTTGCACAGCACGTCCACCACGTGCTCCACCGTCCACTTGCCCAGGCGGTTCACCACCAGCCGGTTGCCCTCGAACGTCGACGTGTCCGACAGCTCGTCACTGGCCCCCAGCTTCACGTCCACCGACTCGCCCAGGTAGCCCCGCGCGAGCGCCAGCACCCGGTCCACCACCGCGTTCCAGGCCTGGATGTGCGTCCTGTCCTGGGCCTCGTCCATGATGTCCAGGCCCACCTGCAGCCGCTCCATCCGCTCCAGGAACTGCTGCACCAGCGGCCCCCGGATGACGCGCCCGTGCTGCGGCGCGATGATCTCCACCGCCGGCGTCAGCTTGCGGATGGTGGCCACCGTGCGCGCCAGCGCCGCGTTCACCGGCATGTAGATTTGATGGAACGCGCGGATGCCCGCCCAGTCGGACTCGTCCGCGTACAGCCCCTTCGCGTTGGCGTCCGTGAGCCCGCCGAACAAATCCCCCGTGAAGAGCACGCGCGTCTGCGGGTCGTAGAGCATCACCGCGCCCCGGAAGTGACAGAAGGGCGAGGGCACCGGCAGCAGCTTGTGCCCGGTGGGGACGCTCAGCCCTTGCGAGAACTTCTCGGTGGCGATGAAGCGGTTGCGCGGCAGGTTCTGGTGGACGATGAGCCGCCAGGTGTCCTCCGAGCAGAGGATGCCGGCGCGAGGCGCATAGCGCGCGGAGATGATGCTCGCCGACGAGCCCACGTCCGGGTCCTGGTGGTTGATGAACACGGCCGACAGCCGCTCCATCCCTCCGATGAGCGACGTCACCTTGGTGTGGATGGTGGAGAAGTCGCTGCTCGAGCCCGGGTCGATGAGGAGGTTGAACTCCGAGGCCCGCTGCGTCTTCACGTCCGTTCCCCGGAAGCGTCTCAGATAGGGGTTGGCGTAGAAGATGTTGCCCGGCTCCCGCTTGCCCACCCAGAACGTCTCGGGAGCAATCTCCACGGGGACGATTCTCAGGTCGTTGCTCAAGCCCGATGCGGGATGGTCGCTGCTGCTCATGAGACGGGGTTCCTTCACGGTGAGGTGATGTCCCCTCCCCGTAGCAAGGCGTGCGCCGAGGCCTGTCCTCCCTCGGGGACCCAGGCGCCAGCCACCTGCGCGCCGTGCATTTCCTGCGCGCCCGGGAGCAGGCACGCAGTTCCTGCGGGCCCGGGCTCACCCCCGGTGGGGGCAGGCGGGCTGGACGCGGAGGCTGCGAGCCTGCGTGTGCACATGGCACACTGCCGGGGTCCTTCGCACCCACCTCTCCATGCCAGACGCCTCATTCCTCTCCGCCTGGGGGCTCCCAGGCCTCTTCTTCGTCGCGATGCTCGCGGGCTCGGTGGTGCCGGTGCCCTCCGAGGCGCTGCTCGCCGCGCTCATCTATGGCGGCGCTCCGCCGATGCTCGCCACGGGCGTGGCCACGGTGGGCAACGTGCTGGGCGCGGTGTCGCTCTACCTGTTGGGGCTGTGGGTGGCGCGCGGCGGAGGCGGAGCGCTGGGACGCTGGTATGCGCGCCGCCGTGAGAAGGAGGGCCCGCGCATGGAGCGCGTCGAGGCGCGGCTGCGCACCTGGGGCGCGCCCGCGCTCATGATGTCGTGGATGCCCATCGTCGGCGACGCGTTCGTCATCGCCGGCGGCATGGTGGGCGTCAGGCCCCTGCCGTTCGTCGTCTTCGTCACGCTGGGCAAGGGCCTGCGTTACGCGTTCGTCGCCCTGTCCACCGCCGCTGCCCTGTAGGGCGACGTCTCGTCATGTTTCAATCGTGTTTCGCCAGTATTTCCGTCAGTCCCGGAAGGTAAGTTGAGGCCGTGGTTCCAGGCGAAGCCTGTCTGGCCCACCCGTTCAGCATTCGTTGCCGACCCTCAACCGCTCCCACTGGCGGGAGCAGGACTGGACCTCGTGCGAAACACCCTCGCAGTCTCGACGCGCGCGCTGTCGTCATGGCGCCACTGGCTCATGGTGTTCTTCCTGGGACTCGCCGCCTGCGGTGGCGAGGCGCCCGTGTCGGACGCGCCCTCGGAGGAGACGTCGCTCGGTGAGCGCGGTGACGCGCTGGCCAACGTGCGCCTGCGGCTGATGGCGGCGAACCTCTCCAGTGGCAACGGGCAGGACTACGACCCGGGCCACGGCATCCGTATCTTCCAGGGCACGGACGCGGACATCGTGATGATTCAGGAGTTCAACTACAAGACGGACTCCGCCGCCGACCTCCGCGGCTTCGTGGACACCGCCTTCGGGCCGGGCTTCTCGTACTACCGCGAGTCCGGCGCGCAGATTCCCAACGGCATCATCAGCCGCTACCCCATCATCGCCTCGGGAGAGTGGGACGACCCGCAGGTCAGCAACCGCGACTTCGCCTGGGCGCGCATCGACATCCCCGGGCCCAAGGACCTGTGGGCGGTGAGCGTGCACCTGCTGACGGCGAACGCCAGCACGCGCAACACGGAGGCGCAGAGCCTGGTCAGCCGCATCCAGGCGAACATCCCCGCGGGGGACTACCTGGTGATTGGCGGCGACCTGAACACGGGCAGCCGCTCCGAGTCGTGCTTCGGCACCCTGTCGCAGGTGGTCACCACCGCGAGCCCGTATCCGGCGGACCGCAACGGCAACACCAACACCAACGCGGGCCGCAACAGCCCGTATGACCACGTGCTGGTGGACAGCGACCTGCGGCCGTACCAGACGGCGGTGGTCATTGGGGGCAGCACGTTCTCCAGCGGGCTGGTGGTGGACACGCGCGTGTACTCGCCCATCGGCGAGATTGCCCCGGCGCTCTCGGGCGACAGCGGCGCGTCCGGCATGCAGCACATGGGCGTCATCAAGGACTTCCTCATCCCGGGGGATGCGGTGTCCTCCAGCCTGACGGTGACGTCGCCCAACGGCGGTGAGAGCTGGACCACGGGCAGCGCCCGCTCCATCTCCTGGACGTCCTCGGGCGTGTCGAGCGTGCGGGTGGAGTACACGCTGAACGGCAGCACGTGGACCACGCTGTCGTCGAGCACGTCGGCCTCGGCGGGGAGCCTCGCCTGGACGCTGCCCACCACGGCGAGCACCACGGCGCGCGTGCGGGTGACGGACACGTCCGACGCGAGCATCACGGACACCAGCGACGCGGCCTTCTCCATCTCCACGGGCGGCGGCGGCACCGGGACGCTCCTCATCAACGAGGTGCTGGTGAACGAGGCGGGCTCGGACGTGAGCGGCGAGTTCGTGGAACTGGTGAACACGGGCACGGCGTCGCTGAGCATCGCGGGGTGGACGGTGTCGGACGCGGCGAGCGTGCGGCACACGTTCCCCAGCGGGACGACGGTGCCGGCGGGCGGCGTCATCGTGGTGTTCGGCGGCGCGGCGGGCATCCCCTCGGGCACGCCCAACGCGGTGGGTGCGTCCACGGGCACGCTGGGCCTGTCGAACAGCGGTGACACCGTGACGGTGAAGAACGCCTCCGGCACCGTGGTGGACACGGCGGTGCTGTCCTCGGCGATGTCGGGCACGGACGGGGTGTCCGCGAACCGCAGCCCGGATTTGGGCTCGGCCGCCACCTTCGTGCTGCACACCAGCCTGTCCAGCCTGACGTCCTCGCCGGGCCGGCGCGTGAGCGGCGCGGCGTTCTGATGCGGGCCCGCGCCCCCTCGGTGTGAAGAGGGACTGTCGGGTGGGGACGCGGGTCGCGGGTCCCCACCCGACGAGCGCTATCCTCGCGATGCGCCGCCAGTTGTGAGGATGCGGGAGACCGTGTCGTAGAGGGCCTGCGGCGTCGCGTCGTTTCTCAGGACCACGTCGAACGCATCGTGCCCTTGCTGCGTGAGTTGGGTCTCTGTCGCGTGCCTGGCCAGGTCACCGGGTGCTCCCGCGCCAGGGCGTTCGATGAGCCAGATGGACGCCCCCAGCTCGCGCGCGGCCTGCCATTCGGCTCGGGTCCGCAGGTCCGTGCAGATGACGCGTCCTCCCCCGCGACGGATGGCGTCGACCCGGAGTCGGAAGGGGCGCAGCCAGACGTCCGGGTCCAGCTCCACGCACGCCTGCCCGAAGCGTTGATAGAGCTCCCGGGGCGTCCGGCCGAGCCTCGCGTCCACCTTGTTGCGGCGCTCACCCCACAGTTGCTCGGGGTCGAGTTGCAGCAGTCCCATCAACGCGGCCTTGATGGGGTCCGCGAGGGCCACGCGCTCGAAGTCGTACCGCTCCGCCATGAACTGGCCCAGCGTGTCCTTGCCCGCCCCGGAGACGCCCGCGAGGCAGATGAGGCTGAAGGGCCGGCTCATGACTCACCTCCGAAATCGTAGAAGCCATCGCGGCCCAGGAATCGCTCGGGATGGAACCGGACCTGGGACCACGCGGCGTCCAGGCCTCGGCGCAGGATGGGGTCGCTGTAGTGGTGTCCTCCCTCCACGTTGTCGAAGAACCGTCCCGCCGGGTCGACCATCGCGTAGCTGCCGCGCATGTCTTCGTTGTCCTCGGGCACCAGGACGATGCCGTCGGCCTCGAGCCTGCGGTGGCGCTCGACGAAGCGGTGGAAGTCCTCGGGCGCGCAGAGCAGGTCCTCCACATTCCGGGGCTCCTGGCCCTCGCCCGGGTCGGTGTTCTGGCCTTCGACGCGGAGGACCCGCAGCAGCTTCCAGCGCTCCGGCTTCAGCAGGCGGATGAAGGCGGTCTGGTCCTCGTCCACGTTCAGCCGTGTGACGACGGTGTTCACCTTCAGGCGAATCCCCGCCGCACGGACGCGCTCGGCGATGTCCAGGTATTGCTGGGGCGTCAAGGCCTTCCCATGGACCGCTCGACCCAAGCGGGCGTGTGTGTCGGGCGAGATGCTGTCGATGCTCAGGGTCACCCAGTCGATGACACCGCGCAGGCGTTCGAGCATGGCGGAGTCGAGCCGGCTTCCGTTCGTCACCAACATGGTGGTGGCGTGGTGGGCCTTGGCCATCGCGGCCAGTCGCGGGAGCCAGGGGCACAGCAGGGGTTCGCCTCCCGCGAAGGTGATCTTCTGGAACCGTGACGCCAGCACCGACACCACCTGGAGCGCTTCCTGCTCAGGGAGGTGTCCCTTGGGGAGGACGTCCCGGCGGACGTCCTGGAACGTGGCGAAGCAGAACCGGCAACGCATGTTGCACGGCTCCCAGAGGTGGAAATTGACGGACGGCGGTGTGGCGGGGTGTGCGACCGACGTCGAGGTCGCGGGCTGCATTGCGCAGGGGTCCATGGTGCCTCCAGTGGAGGTCCCGGTCATCGGGGCGCTCCGAGCACCACTTCCTTCGGCGCAAAAAGTGTGACTCCGAATCGTAAGTCACTGACATCGCAGGAGGAATTCGGTCCTTAAATTGTCCCGGGCCCGCTGTACCCGCTTGCGCGCCGCGGCATGGGTGATTTTCAGTTGGAGCGCGATTTCGGCTTCATCCAGCTCCTCGAAATAGCGCAGGCGCAGCACCTCTTGATGCTCCTTCGAGAGGGTGCAGAACGCGTTCCGGAGCGCCTCATGGGATTCCATCGAGATGAACTCGTCCTCGGGTCGGAGGTGACACTCCGGCTCGGGTTGTGAGTCCAGGGGGCATGCGCGGCTGAGTCGCACGAAGCGCTTGGTCGCGCTGTTCCTGACGGCCTTGAGGAAGTAGGGCTCGAAGTCCCGTGGGGGCGCCTTCTTTCGCAGGCAGATGTTCATGAGGACCGCGTGGATGAGGTCCTCCGCCTCCGCGTCACTTTGGATGATGCCCTGCGCGATGCGCCGGGCCTTCGGCATCATGTCGTGCAGGTTGAATTGCTGTTCGAGGCAGGCCAGGGCGTTGAGTTCGACCTCGGCTTGCGTTGCGCCATACGAGGCAAAAGCCACTGCGTTCGAGGACGGGCCCTCCTTCGACGCCCATGCGGGCCCGGGATACGCCTGCCTTGAAGCGAGGATGGCCTGTCGGGTGCATTCCCACGACAGGTCGTCGCAACGGCTGGCCTGTGGAGCGGGAGCGCGAGGGAGGCCTGAGACGAGCGACTTGGCGAGGGGAACGACCGCCAGCGAAGCCGCGATGGCACCGAGCGTCAGGATGCCCGCACCGAACGGTGACCTCTTCGCCAGACGCCATGAGTGTTGGAGCACACCCAGGCTCATCCGTACGAGGAACACGCTGACGGAGATGACGCTCCAGACCGTGAAGGCGATGACGAAGGCCCCGGGAAGCACGGGGAGGGCGCTGCGCCCGACGCGCGCTGGAAGCGTCAGAGCGCAGGCGATGAACAGCAACAGCCCCAGCAGGAGCCAGGGCCAGCGAAGCAGCAGGGGCGGAGGTGCGGTCCTGCCCGCGAGCCTTTGGAAGCCGTTCCAACTGGTGGCGGCGACAAAGGCAATCAGGGTCATCCCCAGGAAGATGATGGACAGTTGCGCGGTGCCTTCGAAGACGCCGGTCGCGAGCGCGCCCAGCGTCTCCAGGACGAAGCCCGCGCAGATGAAGCCCATCAGTCCCGTGAAGCCAATCCCGACGACGAGCCCAGGGAACACGACGTTGATGACGAAGATGGCGAGTGCCAGGGCTACCAGCACCAATTGCCAGCCCGCGGTCCCCCGCGGCGGCGGACCCGACTCCCCCGTTCGTGTCATGTGGTCTTCCCTCAAAGACTGCCATGCCCATCGTACGGGCTAACGCGGAGTGAGGGAATCGACCGGTACGAGAGTCCAGGTTGACCTTGAGTCGGGTCGCTGGTGCCTCAGTGACTCTCGCCCGGAGACGTGAGCGCTCCCTCGCGCTCCGGGGCCCGCGCGGTGTGTGCGCCTCCATCCTGGGGGCCGGGCGTCGGCGGGCTCGCGGGCGTCGGGTGGTTGCGGCCGTAGTCGCGCTCGTGGATGCGCACCAGGGCCAGGAAGAAGGCGACGATGAGCGGGCCCAGCAAGAGGCCCACCGTGCCGAACGCGGCCAGGCCGCCGAGCAGCGAGAAGAAGACGATGGCGCCGTGCTGGTGCATGCCGCGCTTGGCGAGCAGCGGCTTGACGATGTTGTCCACCAGCCCCACCACCACCGTGCCCCAGACGGCCAGGAACAGCGCCGCCCAGGGGTGACCGCTGAAGAACATCAGCGCCGCGGCGACCAGCACGACGATGGCCGCGCCCACCGCGGGAATCAGCGCCATGAAGAACGCCACGCCGCCGAAGAACAGCGGCGCGGGCACCTGGACGATGAGGAACCCCACGAGCGCGGCGAAGGCCTGCACGCCCGCCGTCACCACCGACGACAGCAGCACCGCGCCGGACACGCTGCGGAACTCGCGCATGATCTCCAAGGTCTCACCGCGCCTGAGCGGCGACACGCTCTCAATCCAGTGCACCAGCTCCCGCCCGTCCGTGAGGAAGAAGAACAGGGCGATGAGCATCATCACCGTCTGGAAGGCGATGGAGCCCGTGGCCGCCACCGCCCCCGTCACCGCGCGCGCCGCCGTCCCTCCCTGGTTGCTCACCTGCTCCTGGATGGTCTGGTCCAACTCCTGCTCCTCCAGGGGCATCCGCTGCATCAGGCTCTCGGCGCCCTTGCGCACGGGGCTCGGCAGCTTCTGCACCAGCCCCTCCACGCCCTCCTGCTGCACCGTCTTGGTGATGAACTGCGCGCCGGAG
This sequence comes from Myxococcus sp. MISCRS1, assembly GCF_026626605.1. NCBI lineage: Bacteria > Pseudomonadati > Myxococcota > Myxococcia > Myxococcales > Myxococcaceae > Myxococcus > Myxococcus sp. MISCRS1. Next base: position 2,996,034 of record NZ_JAPNKB010000001.1, on the reverse strand, counting down.
GACACCTCCGCCACCACGAACGCGGTGAGCCCACCCAGGGGCAACAGCAGCGCCAGGATGACGGCCGTGCAGAGGATGCCCGCCGAGATGTTCTTGCGCCCCCTGAGCTTGCGCGTCAGCCGGACGTGCAGCCCATAGAAGACGCCCGCGAGCACCGCCGCCAGGAAGATGCCCTTGGCGAAGGGCTTGATGACCAGGGCCAGCAGGAACAGCGACAGCAGGATGAGGCCGGTGAACACACGCCGGGCGGTCTGCTCGGAAGCCATGCCCGTGAAGCTAGGGCGGGTTGCGCGGGAGGGAAGGGGGAGGCGGCCCCCCAGGCCGGCTGCCTGCTCCACGAGCAAGAAGACTTGGGCCCGGGCCCCGGGCGGCTAGAGTGCCCCGCCATGCCGGCATTCGAATCGAGTCAGTTCACCCCGTGGCTGCTCCAGGCGCTGTGCGCCGCCTTCCTCGCCATCCTCTTCCTCCAGTCCGGACTGGACAAGGTCATCGACTGGAAGGGCAACCTGGGCTGGCTCACCGGGCACTTCGCCAAGAGCCCCCTGAAGGGCATGGTGCCGTTGATGCTCGGCGTCGTCACGCTGCTGGAGCTGGCGGCCGGCGCCCTCAGCGGCGCGGGGCTCGTCTCGCTCATCGCCACGGGCAGCCCGGCGCTGGCCTTCTTCGGCGCGCTCTTGTCCGCGGTGTCGCTGGTGTGCCTCTTCTTCGGCCAGCGCATGGCCAAGGACTACGCGGGCGCGGGCGGGCTGGTGCCGTACTTCCTGCTGTCGCTCGCGGCCATCTACTTCACGCGCATGCGCTGAAGGCCCCGCGTCACATCACCTTGCGCGTGGGCACCAGGGCGTTGGCGGACAACAGTCCGGCCACCAGGGCCACCGCCACCATCAGCATGTTGAAGGCGGTGTCGACGCCCGCCACCACGTCGCGCTCGAGCAGCGAGGACAGGCTGCGGAAGCCCACGCTGCCGGGCACCAGCAGCATCAGCCCGGGCACGACGACGGTGACGGAGGGCTTGTTGCGAAGCCGCGCCAGCACGTTGCCCACGATGCCCAGCGCGAGCGCCCCCACGAAGGCGCCCAGCTGCGGCCCGAGCAACTCCGAGCCCAGGCGGGCCCCGAAGAACGCGAACGTGCCCGCGGCCGCAATCCAGCCCCAGTCCCGAGGCCGCGCGCGGAACAGCACGCCGATGGCGACGCCCGCCACCAGCAGCGCCACGGCCTGGGTCCACGAGGGCAGCGAGGGCGGCGGCGGGGCGACGGGCGGCGGCAGCAGCACGGACAGCTTGCTGCCCAGCGCGACGCCGAAGCCCAGCTGGAGGAACACCACCGCGGCGCCCGTGAGGCGCGAGGTGCCGGAGATGAGGTGGCGCGTGGCCAGCTCGTTGAGGGCCACCGTCAGCGTCAGGCCGGGCAGCAGGACGATGAGGCCCGCCAGGGTGGCGACCTGGATGGACAGCGGGCCGATGACGCTCGCGGCCAGCACGGCGAGCGCGGAGGAGAGGATGGCGCCCACGGGCTCGAGCACGCGGGCGGTGGTGGGCTGGCGCTGCGTCACCTCACTGAGGATTCCGATGAGCAGGCTGCTCACCGTGGCCACCGCCATCTCCTTCAGTCCTCCGCCGAACAGACGGGCGCCCGCTCCTCCGGCGAGCGCCCAGCAGAGAATCTGGAGCACGGGCCCGAAGCGCGGGGGGCGGGCGAGGATGTCCTCCACGCGCAGCGCGCCCTCGGCGGGCGTGAGGCGCGAGTGGATGACGTCGTCGGCCAGGACGTCGAGCTGCGTGAGGCGCTCCAGGTCCATGTCCCCGGGCTCCACGCGGATGAGGCTGGTGCGCAGCGCCTCGGGCGGGCCGAAGGACGCGAACAGGGACGTGGGGGTGGAGAAGAAGCGGCCCTCCAGGCCCAGGCGCTCGGACACGCGCTTCATCAGCCCCTCCAGCCGGTGGGAGGGAGTGCCGTAGCGGTGCAGCGCCTCGGCCAGTCTCAGGGTAAAGGCGACGGACGGCCCTGGCGGTGCCGGGTGGTGTTGGAGCGAGGCGGCGATTTCAGGAGGGACGGCCACACGCGGCGCAATGGCAGAGCCGCCCGGGTGGAGTCAAATGGCGGCACGGTGACGTCCGCCTGTCCGCCATGCGCGCTCGGGAAGCACGGCTGATGGGGTCTCCAAAGAAGACAAGGGATGTCGGGGTGGTGCAGGAAGGAGACGAGAGCATGGCGCGCAAGAGCAGGACGCCCAGGTGGCTGGAGGCGGCGCGGAAGCGGGACGCGGTGGCGGTGGCGGCGGGGCGCTCGGACTGGCTGGCGCGGGCGCTGGGGCGCGCCGGGGTGATGCCTCGGGCGGAGGCGGAGGCGGCGATTCGCGCGGGCCGGGTGGAGGTGGACGGACGGGTGGTGACGGAGCCCTTCGCGCCGGTGGGGCCGGAGCAGACGGTGCGAGTCGATGGGCAGGGACACACGCTGACGTCCGTGACGCGGGTGTTGATGTTCCACAAGCCCGCGGGGCCGGTGGTGCATGGCACGGACCCGGAGGGCGTGGGCACGGTGTTCGAGCGCCTGCGCGCGGTGCTGCCCGAGTCCCTGCGGGGCTACGAGTGGCTCGCCGTGGGCCGCCTGGACCGGGACACCACGGGGCTGTTGCTCTTCAGCAATGACGAGCGCTTCGTGCGCCACGGCACGGCGCCGGAGACCCATCTGCCCAAGCGCTACGTGGCGCGGGTGGAGGGCCAGCCTGTCGAGTCCGCGCTCCAGCGACTGCGGGACGGCGTGGAGCTGGAGGACGGGCTCACGCGTCCATCCCGGGCCGAGTCACGGGCTCCGGAGGTGGTGGAGCTGACGCTGACGGAGGGCCGGCACCACCAGGTGAAGCGGATGCTGGCGGCGGTGGGGCACCCGGTGCTCACGCTCCATCGCGAGGCCGTGGGCGCGGTGGTGCTCGACGTGCCCGAGGGGGGATGGCGGGAGCTGCGTGCGGCGGAGGTCTCCGAGGCGCTGGGGTTCGGCGCTCAGGGGGAGTCCGACGAGGCGCCGTCAGATGAAGGGGGAGGCACAGCGCCCATGGCGTGAGCTTTCCATGTCCTATCGAGGGCGTGCGCCGAAATGTGATTGCACCGCTTCGAGCACGGCGGGCTCGCGCGGGTTGTTGAAGTGGCGTCCCCCGGGGACGACGATGACCTCGGCGCCCAGGTGCTCCTCCCAGAGTCCTTGATTGCGACGCCAGTCGGAGGTGAACGGGTCGCTGTCGGAGAGCACGACGACGGCGCGGCCCAGCGCGGCGCGCACGCGGGCGAAGTCGATGGGCGTGTCGAGCCAGGGGCGCAGCGCGTCCCACGGCTTGTCCACCTCGAACCAGCCGGAGACGAACACGGCGCCCTCCACGCGGTGTCCCTCGGGCATCGCGGCGAGGTAGCGGAGGAGGGTCTGACAACCCACGCTGTGGCCCAGGAACACGGTGGACGGTGGAGGCACCGGGCCGAGCGTGCGCGTGAGCGTGGACACCCAGCCGTCGATGGTCGGCGTGGCGGGCTCGGGCATGTCCAGCGTGAGGATGTCGTCGAAGGGCGCGGGAGGCTCGCGCAGCTTCTCCTCGAGCCAGGGATAGAAGTCGGTGTTCGGACGTCCGGCCCAGCGGTGCACGACGACGAGGGTGCGGCTCATGGGGCCGCAGTCTGCCTCAGTCCTCGCGTGATGCCATCGCCAGGATGTGCTCCCGGAGCCTCGCCGCGAGTGACAGGCTCTCGGGCAACGTGTGGCCGAGGAGGCGCGGGACTCCGGTGGCCAGCACCGCGGCGTTGGTGAAGACGCCTGCACGCGCCTCGGCGAGCCGCGCGAGGGGAAGCGCCTGCTCCATGATGGGGACTCCATCGATGGAGCCCGAATCGAGGAGCACCGCGCGGATGACACCGGGGAGGCACGGCGCATCGAGCGGCGGAGTGACGAGCGCGCCGTCCAGGAGGACGAAGAGGTTCGCGGTGGGCAGCTCGCACGCGTGAGCCAGCTCGTTGGCCAGCACGGGGAGCTGTTGCATCCGCGAGAACTGCCGGAAGTACGACAAGCCCTTGTGGTTCGGAGACGTCTCCCCGTGACGATAGGCGCCGTGCTCCACCGTGAGGATGGCGCGTCCCTCGTGCTGGAGTCGCTCGGCGTCGGGAGCGTGGGGCCGGAGGGTGAGCAGGAGCTGCCCATCGCTCGCGGACAGCTTGCCGATGCCCTGGAAGCGGGGACCGAGCAGCGGGTCGGCGGCGAGGCAGCGTCGCAGGGTGTCACGAACGGAGGCGGGCTCCAGCAGCTCGGGCGAGGGCGCGCGGACGGTGTCCGTGTGAGCCGCGAGGCTCGCCGTGAGTCGGCGCAGATGACGGGACAGGAAGAGGGGGGCGCCGTCCTCGATGCGGAAGGTGGTGAAGAAGCCCGCGCCGAAGAAGAAGCCCTGCGCGAAGTCGTGCAGGCGCAGGTCCTCCCAGCGCTTCACCTCGCCGTTCACCGCCACGGTGGAGAGCATGGTGTGGCTCCGTCAGCGCCGAGCCGCCAGGAAGTTGGCGAGCAGTCGAGGCCCGTGGGTGGTGAGGAAGGACTCGGGATGGAACTGGACGCCCTCCAGCGCGGGCAGCGCCTTGTGCCGCATGCCCATGATGAGCCCCTCGTGCCAGGCCGTCACTTCGAGACACTCGGGCAGGCCCTCCCGCTCCACGACGAGCGAGTGATAGCGCGCGGCGACGAAGGGCCGTGGGAGTCCCTGGAACACCCCCTGGTTCTCGTGCTGGACCTCGGCCGTCTTCCCATGCACGGGGACGGGAGCGCGGACCACCTTCGCGCCGAAGACCTGTCCCAGACACTGGTGGCCCAGACACACGCCGAGCAGGGGGACACGTCCGCCGAAGGCGCGGATGACCTCGAGTGACACGCCGGCATCCTCGGGCGTCCCGGGGCCGGGGGAGATGACGATGCGCTCGGGCTGGAGGGCCTCGATGTCGCGCACGGTGACGGCGTCGTTGCGCACCACTTTCAGCTTCGCGCCCTGCGCGCCGAGCGCCTGGACGAGGTTGAAGGTGAACGAGTCGAAGTTGTCGATGAGGAGGATCATCGCGTGGCTCCGCTCGCGCGCAGGGCGAGGAGCTGGGAGCGCGCCTTGTTCAGCGTCTCCTTGAACTCCTGGCGAGGCTGCGAGTCGTGGACGATGCCTCCGCCGACCTGTGCATAGGCGCGGCCGTTCTTCACGAGCAGGGTGCGGATGACGATGTTCAGGTCCAGGTCGCCGCTGAAGGACACGTAGCCGAGCGAGCCCGTGTAGAGACCGCGAGCGTGCGGCTCCAGCTCGGTGATGAGCTGCATGGTGCGAATCTTGGGGACGCCGGTGATGGTCCCGCCGGGGAAGAGCGCGCCCACCACGTCGAGCGGCTCGGTGTCGGGCGTGAGCTGCCCGGTCACCTCGGACTCGATGTGGAGGACGTGGGCGTACTCGACGATCTCCATCAGCTTCGTCACCTCGACGGTGCCGTAGGCGCAGACGCGGCCGAGGTCATTGCGCTCCAGGTCCACGAGCATGGCGTGCTCGGCGCGCTCCTTCTCGCTGGTGCGCAGCTCCTGGACGAAGCGGGCTTCTTCCTCGGGCGTGCCCCGGCGGCGGGTGCCCGCGATGGGGCGGGTGATGGCGCGTCCGTGCTCGACGCGGACCAGCCGCTCGGGGGAGGCGCTGACGACGTGGAAGCCGTCGCCTTCGAGGTAGCTGGCGAAGTGGACGGGGTTGGTGGCGGACAGGGTCTCGTAGAGCGCGAGGGGTTCGCCCGGGAAGTCGACCTCGAGGCGCTGCGAGAGGTTGACCTGATACGTGTCTCCGGCGCGGATGTACTCGCGCACGCGCTCCACCGCGTCCAGGTAGCCCTGCTGCGTGAAGTTGGAGCGCGGCTCCGCGAGGGGGGCATCGGCGGCGGGGGGGGCGGGAGGCGAGGTGGGCGTGGCCTGGCGCACGATGGACGCGAGGGTGTCCAGGCGGCGCTGACAGTCCTCCCAGTCCGAGCCGGTGGCGATGGCGAGCAGGTGCCCTTCGAGATGGTCCACCGCGAGGAAGGTGTCCACGAAGGACAGGGCGATGTCCGGCAGTGCCAGGTCATCGCGCGGGTGGACGGGGAGCTTCTCGAAGTAGTGGTTGGCCTCGTAGGCGAAGAAGCCGACGGCGCCGCCGAGGAAGAGCGGGAGCCCATCGATGCGAGGGCCGCGCCACCGACGGAACAGGGCTCGCAGCGTGTCCAGGGGCGCACCCTGTTGGGGCACGTCGTCGATGAAGCACTTGGGGCCCTTGGCGACGAAGCGCAGGAAGGGGCTCGCGCCGAGGAACGAGTAGCGCCCCTCGTCACTGATGCGGGTGCTCTCGAGGAGGAAGCGGTGCTGCGCAGGGAGGGCGCGCAGCAGGTCCACGGGCCGCGGCGCACCGGTGTCCCACCGTCGATACACGGGGACCTGGTTGAAGCCCTGGGCCACGAGCGCATCGAAGCGCTCGCGGTCCAACGGTGGCGGAAGCGGCCGGGTGCTCATTCCGGGGGCTTCCTAGCAGGAAGTCCCGGAACGGGCATCCGGCGGTGGTTCAGGACGTGCCCGTGCTCTGGGGGCCGCCCGCCTGGACCTCGCGTGACTTGCGCGCGTACAGGAGGATTTCGTCCTCGGAGAGCTGGTTCGTGCTGATGGCCGAGCGGTCCGCCTTGAGCTGCTGGACCTTGCCCTCGCGCAGGACGTGGAACTGGCCGGCCTTCTGCCCGGGGAGCTTGGCGTCGGCGTCGACGCGCGCCTCGGTGAACATGGGCTGGAGCTTCCGGAGGGCGTTGTCCTCCTTCACCCGGCCCACGCACCACATGCGCACGTTCTCCCGGCACTTGTAGTCGAAGTCCCCCGGGCTCTGCGTGGCGAGCATGATGCCGAGGCCCGCGGAGCGCGCGCGCTTGAGGAGGCTCTCCATCGGCTCCTTGGTCGCGGGCTTGCTCGTCGCGGGCAGGTACATGTCCGCCTCGTCGAAGAGAATCACGGCCTGGAGCTTGGGTGACGGGTGCTGGCTGGCCCAGCGGTGGGTCTCCAGGAGCAGCTGCGACACCCAGAAGAGGATGCGCGAGTTGTCCCCGAGGAACTTGGTGCTGATGATGCTCAAGCGCGTGCGACCGGGCACACCGTGGACGCCGCGCCCGAGCAGTTCATCCAGGTCGAGCCGTTCACCGCTCACGGCCAACAGCGTGCGCAGGTTGATGCGCAGCACGCTGAGGTCCTGGGCCAGCTTGGCGTGGGTCTTCGTGGGGATTCCGTCCGTGGCCTCCAGCAGCGCGGGGTCCTGCGACATGACGAACTGCTGGATGAGTTCGAGGGTGACCTCCTTCCCGAAGGACTGGCTCATCAGCAGCCGGAGGGCTTGGGCGAGCACGGCCTTCGCGGCCTTGTCGTTGGGGCTGGTCCGGTAGTCGAGCATGCCGGCGATGGCGTCCGCGGCCTGCTGGACGCCCTGCTCGCGCTCCTCGGCGGGGAGTGTCTCCAGGCCCTGGGGGACAATGGGAATCGCGAGCGGTCTGCCATCCGAGCGTCCCGGCGTGTAGAGCGCGACGTCGACGCGCTCACGCAGGAGTCGGCGCCGCTCGCGCAGCGTGGCGTCCTCGATGGGCTCCTCCCAGGCCTCGGGGCGGGCGTAGGCGGCGAGGTCGCCCTTCCGGTCCACGAGGATGACGGGGATGCCTCGGAGCAGGAGCTGCTCCAGCGTATTGAGCGCGAGCGTCGTCTTGCCGCTGCCCGAGCCACCGAGGAAGGCGCTGTGCTTCGTCAGCTCGGCGGTGTCGAGCATGACGTTCTGGGGGAGCAGCCCCTCGGAGACGCCCAGGCGCAGGGGGCCGGTGAGGACCACGTTCGGGACGGCGGGGGTGCCTGTCGCGGGTGTCGGGCGGGGCTTGCGCACCAGATTGACGGGGGCCTCGGGCTTCTGGACCGGCGTGGGGTCCGGGTCGGGCAGCAGATTGCTCACGGGCTTCATCGTCGACAGGTCCGTGTCGTCATCTTCGGTGGCAGCCGTCTTCGGACCCGCGGCGGGTGGGGTGCTCGCTTGCGGCGTGACGGTGGCGACCTTCCCGGAAGGACGCTTCGAGGACTGCGCGGGAGTCGTCGGCGCGGGAGAAGGGCTCGATGCGTTGCGAGGTGTCGGCGTCGCAGCCGTCGTCACCATGGCGTCCGAGAACAGGCCCGACTGCCGGGGAACGAAGTTGTTCTCGTTCTTCACGTGGACGGGGGCGGGAGGTGACACGGGCGGAGGCGTCACCTCGGCTGCCTTGGTCTCTCGCTTCTCGGACTCCCGCGCGACCGGGTCCTTCGCGGGGCCCGGAGGCGGGAGCGAAGGGCCGAGCGGCTCCAGTCCAAGGATGTCACCCATGGACTTCAGTCGGGTGACGGGACGCGCGGCGCGGCTCCACTCCGCGAGCGCCGCCTGTCCGACGTGCAGGGCACGGAAGTCACGCAGGGCGACCAGCTCGCGGAGGTCACTGTCGCCCAGCACGACGCGTCGTCCACCTTGCCGGATGAGCTTGCTCAAGGCGTCCGAGACGAGGGTCCCCGTGGACGATGGGAAGTCGGAGGTCCGGATGAGCACCGGAGTCTTCCCCCTCGCGGCGGTGAGGGCCTCGCTCATCTGCCGGCCCAACCCGCCTCCGTGCGGACGGCGCTCGCAGAGCGCGAGGACGAGCTTCTTGCCGGAGGGGTGCACGGCCACGTCCAGCAGGTCGTCTCCGTTGCGCGTCTTCACAGCGAAGCGAGGCGAGCCTCCCATCTCCTCGCTCCCCATCTCGACGGCCCACGCGAGCAGGGCGGTGATGTCGGACGCGTCCTCGGGGAGCTTCTCCTTGTAGGCGGTGCGGAAGTCCGTCCACATCCGGTCCATGTCGACGCCAGCGGGAGGTTGAGGGGCCGGTGGACGCGCGTCTCGACTCGGCAGCGGGAAGGTGTCCGGCAGGCGCTGCAGCTCGATGGCCTTCTCACGGTAGCGACGACACTCGTTCAGCACGTCGCGGGCACGCTGGCCGGCGAGCTTCTCGAAGCCTTCGGGAGGAATGGGGTAGGTGGGCTCCTCGGGGCGGTACTGCACGCCGCGCTGCTCGTAGAGGAAGCGCAGGCGCCGAGCGACCATGTCGCGAGCGGTGGCCGCGCTGACAGTGCGCTCCAGCGTCACGGGGTCCGGGTCGTTCTCGACGCGGTCGACCATGGCCCGCGTGAGGAGCGGGCGCATCTTCTCCCAATAATCGGAGAGGCAGCAGATGACCACGATGGCGTTGGGCACCTTGCCGGCGATGGATGCCAGGGTATTTATCGCCCGGCGGAAGGCATTCTCAGCCTGGGGGCGCTGCTCGAAGTCGCTGATGTCTTCGATCTGGTCGATGCACAGCACGAGCGCGTGTCCCAGCGCGCTCATGACGCGGCCCAATTGCTCGACCATGCGAGCCGGCGCGTCGTCGGAGGTGCGTGGGACCAACTCGCCGATGACCTTCCGGTCCTCGGGGGTGATGTCCTCGCAGCGCAGCCAGTTGAAGATGCGGCGGTTGATGCGCGGGTCCCGGCGCTGGAAGTAGATGAGCGCGCGCAGCAGGTCCACCTCGACGCCGCGGAAGCGCGGGTCGGAGAGGAGATCGTCCGCCACCGCGCGGACGGTGCCGTGGAGTTCGTCGTCCTCCAGGACCTTCTCCTCGGGCTCGATGAGCGGCGCGAAGAGGCTGGTGCACTGAGCCATCAGCAGGTTCGACAGGTACATCATCCCGCTGTCGTCATCCTGCGCCACGTCGTACGGATGATGATCGATGGAGTCGATGAGGTTGGACAGGATGTACCGGTCGTAGTGCGCCGCATCCACCGTCATGGGCATGTAGCCGGTGAAGCCGCGCTTCTGCTCGTGCGCCGCGTTGCGGAAGGCGCGCACCAGGTGCGTCTTGCCGCTGCCGGACTCTCCGAGCAGGAGAAGGATTTTTCCCGTGTCGGGAGCAGGTGACGCCGTTGCCCGGTCCAACAGGCGTTTGAAGGCGCGGCGCGCGGCGGGGTTGAGGGTCTCCACGTCGAACGGGTCGGGCTGCCAGAGGTACTGGCCCTGTTGGACGCTGCTGAAGACCTCGCCGCCGTCGGAGAGGAAGACCTCGAGTCGAGGGTCGCGGGACATGGGCGCTCCTGGAAGGACGAATCAGACGACGACGAAATGGAAACTGGCGCCGTAGGAGCGCACCTCGGACTCGGCGACGTCCTTGGGGTCCATGGCCGAGACGAGGTCCGCACGCGTCAGCGACAGATGCTGGGTGCGGTTGGCCTCCAGGAGCGCGGCGTCAAACGCCTCGCGATTGCTCCACTCGGGCTGGAGGGCTCGCCACACGTGGGAGATGAACACCTTGTCGCGCCCGAAGCGACCCGTGGGCAGGGCCCGCGCCACCGAGAGCACATGCTCGGCGAAGGACTCCACGAGGACCGTGGGGGGCGGCGCGGCGGGCGCGGGGGCTTGATTGGGCGCGGACCCGGTGTCGCGTGAGGGCACGGTGTTTCGCGTGGGCGCTGGGGTTCGCTGGGGCGTTGCCCCAGCCTCGCGCGTGGACGCGGTGTTTCGCTGGGGCACAGACCGGGTGTCGCTCGCGGGCGCGGAACCCTGCTCAGGGAGGAACCATTGCCGCAGCAGCGTCAGGCGGAGAATCTCCGCGTCGGCGCGAGTCGCCCCAGCGGCGCGGGCCGCGAGCTGCTCCACGGCCTTGCGCGGATTCTTCACCTCGGTGTCGAGCATCTTGCCGAGCAGGTGGGCCTGCACGGCACCCAGGGAGAACGGCCGCTCCGTCTCCACACCCAGCTGGCGCCACAGGAGCCTGTCCCGAATCTGCGACAGGGACGGCTCTCCCTCTCCGACCTCGGGATGGTGCCGGGCGAGCACCACCGCGCGGACGCCATCCGCGTCGTTCAGGCGGGTGAGCGTGGCCTTGGAAGGTGCGACGTCCAGGCTGTTCGCGAGGAGGTAGGTGGCCTTGAGCTTCTTCCAGGTGAGCCCCTTGGGGAGCTGCTCCAGGCGCAGGAACTGGAGGACGCGCTCCATCCCCGCGCTGGTGAGCGTCAGGCCCGCCTTCTTCTTCGCGGCCACGAGCTCATCGCGCAGGAGCTGCTCCAGCACGGCGTCGAGTCGGGCCTTCCACTCGGGGCGCGAGAGGCGGTGCTCCACGAAGGGGCGCAGGGCATTGCCGAGCTCCGTGCGGGTGCCGCTGCGTTGTGGACGCGGCGCGAGCCAGGTGAGTGCGAGTCCCGCCAACCGGTTGTCAGGGCTGTCCATGCGTTGTCCTTTGCGCGGTGGCTTCTCGCCGCCGGGCCTCCATGAGCGATTCGAGGGTCTTCAAGATGTCTTCACAGTGAGGGTGCAGGTCCTCGTAGAGGAAGCGGGCCACCCAGTAGCCGATGCGCTGGAGCGCCAGGTCCTTGCGTCGGTCCCGACGGAACCGCTCGGGGTCGAGGAAGTGGTGTTGGCCGTCGATTTCGACGGCGAGCCGCAGCTCGCGGCTCAGCAGGTCGACCTCCAGCGGGCGCTTGCCCTCGCCGAGCTCCACCTTGGCGTTGAGGGTGAAGACGTCCTTGGTGGCCGGATGGACCTGCAGGATGTCGTGGTAGAAGAAGTGCTCCATCTTGCTGCGGGCGCGGGCCTCGGACTTCTCGCGCTCGGCGACCATGGCCTCCGCGTTCTCACGGAAGCGCTCCAGCAACGGCGGCGCGACGTGGGGCTCCGGCTGTGAGGCCGGAGCCTTCTTCTTCGAGGATGCACGTCGAGGGGACGCGGGCTCGCCGACGGGCGCTCCCTGCTCGGAGGTGACGGCGACAGGGTCCGGGAGCTCGAGCAACCCTTCCCGCATCATCGCGAGCGCGTGGGAGTCCTTGCGTCCACGGGTGCCTTCGAGCGCATCGGGTGGCAGCACGCAGGCGACGTGAAGCAGCGGGGCCGCGGAGCAGATGGCGGTCGCGGTGCGGAGGCTGCGCGGGTCGGAAGGGGAGAGCGCCAGGTGGAGGGCGGGGGCGCGGCCTTCGGGGATGATGAGCAGCAGCGCGTGGAGGACGCGGAGCGGGTCGTGGGAGATGGCCTCACGGACCTCGTTGGGGAGCGTGCCTGGGGGCGCGGGCTCCGGGGCTTCGAGCAGCTGTCGGCACAGGGCCCACGTCACGGGCTCGGCGTGGGGCGGCTCCAGTCGCTCGAAGAGGACGCGGCGGTCGTGCTGCGTCTTGCCCTCGAAGTGCAGCTCGCGGGAGGAGATGGCGCGCTGGGAGAAGACGACGTAGCTCTCCGCGTCTCGGAAGAGATTGCGCTCACGGGCGAGCTGGGTGGCCCAGGCGGCGACGGTGGAGCGCAGGTCCTCGCTCTGGGCGAAGGCCGCCTTCAAGCCGCTGCGGTGGAGCCATTCCGTCCAGAGCCGGAGCGCGCGCTCCGGGTCGCCCACCAGGGCGCTCAGGGTGGGAATCCCTTCCGCACGGCGCCGGGCATGCCGGTCCAGCGAGTCCAGGAGAGCGGTGTCTGCGGTTGTCACCAAGCCCATGCCCCCACGGGTCCCCGGAGATGGACCCGTCACACCGGGTAGAGCCTGCGCCCTTCATGTCATTCCTTGCAAGCGGCGGGACCCGGTGCATCCAATGTCTCACACCGCCCGCCGGGTCTGTCACGACATCGATGCGAGGAGTGACTCACCCCGTGGTGGTATGGACTGGAGTGACTGTCTTCGTCAGGGGCGCAATCCCTACCGCGGCGCCGGGTCCCCCGCGGGCAGCTCCATCACATCCGGCATCTCCGCCAGCATGTTGGCGTTGGGATAGAGCGTGAGCTGTCCCGCTTGTCGCTCGAGGAGCCCCGCGAGCCCGCCGGCTGTCTCCTCGAACGGCGCCCCGTGCGTCTGGAAGGCGAACGCCTCCCACAGCCGCGCCACATGCTCACGCCATGAACCCGGCAGCTTCTGGAACGTCACCCGCGCCTGCTCCGCCAGCGCCGAGGACTCCGAGACCTCCTCCCCCGCGAACACCCGACGGCGGAACAACTCCCGCTCCCGGTTCCGCTCCTCGGGCGTCGCCTTCGCCAGCGCGCGGATGCCCGCCGACAGGTCCTTCCACAGCTCCAGCGTCGCCGTGGACGGAATCGTGGTGATGAAGCTGTTCACCATGACATGCATCGCCCCGAAGGACTCCACATGGTGCCACCAGAAGGGCGGAATCAGCAGCGCCTCCCCGGGCTCCACCACCGCCACGCACGCGTGCTCCATCGCCGTGCGAAACCGGGGGAAGCGCTCCAGGTCCAGGTTCAACAGGTGCACGGGCGTCGTGGGCGCCCCGCCGCCCAGCACGTCCAGCGGCGCGTGGTACAGGTTCTCCAGCTGCTCCGGCGGGAACATCGTCACCCGCTTGGTGCCCTCGAACATGCAGATGAAGTTGATGCAGTCGTCGTAGTGCAGGTTCACCACCTGCCCGTCCGAGCCCACCCAGAACTTGCTCTCCACCCCCAGCGGGTCGCTGAACGACAGGAAGTCGAACCGCAGCTTCTCGCGCACGTGGGACTGCTCGAGCATCCCGTTCTGCATGTACACGTACTCGCCCGTGCGCACCGCCGCCTTCAGCCGGTCCGCGAAGTCCGCGAAGCTGCCCTGCTCGGGCATCACCGCCACGCCCCCCTCCGCGTCGCTCACCACCAGCTTGGGCCGGTAGTGCCCGCCCGACTCCGGAGGCAACACGCAGAAGTAATGCTGCGGCCGCTCCCCCAGCTGCGCCTCCAGCACCGCGAGCTTCCCGTCCAACGTCCCCTGCGCGCGGAACGCGTCCAGCGCCCCCGAGGCGTCCAGGAGCCCCCGGACGATGACCGGCTCACGGTAGTGCCACTCCCGCAGCTCCTCGAGCGACGGGCGCTCCAACCTGCGGACCGGCCTGGCGGAAAAGGGCAGGGGCTTCATCGGCATGGGGCTCCAACTCGCGGCACGAGGGGGCCCTCACGCTACCACGTCCACGCGGGGGCCCTAGATGAGCCCCCCGGACACGGGCGGCGGCGCCGCTTCACGGTAGATGCGCAGCGTGTCCGCCACGCTGTGCCGGTACTCGAACCCCGTCGCCTCCAGGAAGCGCCGGTTGTCCACCACGATGGGATAGCGCAGGTGGTCCAGCGCCCCCACCGACAGGCGCGGGAAGCCCGCCCGTCCCAACAGGAACGACAGCACCTGCGCCGGCAGCGGCACCGCCGTGCGCCGCGTCTCGCGCACGATGACCGACAGCGGAATCGGCGGAGGCCCCGCCACGTTGAAGATGCCCCGGATCTTCTTCTCCAGCGCCAGCTGCAGCGCCGTCACCACGTCCTCCTCCTGGAGCACGTGGAACAGCGGGTCATAGCCGAGCACCATCGGCACCCGTCGCCCCTTGAGGAACGAGGCCAGCGTCCCCGTGCCCGGCGCGCCCAGCGTGTACGGCAGCCGCAGCACCGCCGTCGTCACCTCGGGCAGGCGCCACAGCGCCGTCGCGGCGTACAGGTCCGCGGCCACCAGGTCCGCCAGCTCCGGGATGGCCTCCAGCGCGCGCGGCGGCTCGTCCTCGGAGTGGTACAGCGGCGAGTCCGGCGCCGCGCCATAGAAGGTGTGCCGCCCGACGAAGAGCAGCTGCTTCACGCCGTGTGTCGCGCAGTGGTCGAACACCGCCTTGGTGCCGTCCAGGTTGATGCGCCCGCGCTCCGCGCCCGGCACCGTGAAGGCCGTGACGGTGGCCATGTGCACCACCGCGTCCGGACGCCAGCGGCGGAAGACGTCCTCGGCCACGCGCTTGCGCACGTCGCCGCGGAACACCTGGATGTCCGCCTCCTGGGCGGTGTCCCACGGACGGATGTCCACCCCCGCCACCTCGTGGCCCGCCCGCTTCAACCGCAGCGCCAGCTTGCGCGCGATTCCTCCGGAGATACCCGGGATGAGCACCCTCATGGCAGCAGCTTTCTGGCCAGCCCGCGGTGCTGTCGCCCCGCCCGGCCGCGCTCGATGAGACCCGCGATGCGCTCCTTCACCTTCGCCACATACCCCTCGATGACGTGGTCCTCCTCGTCCCCGGTGCCCCGGAAGACGAGCGGCTCGCCATAGTGGATCTCCAGCCGCACCGGCAGCGGCACCGGCAGCAGGTACGGCGTCAGCGGCACGTACGGCACCCCCAGCAGCCTGCCCAGCGTGTACGCGTTGAACACCGTGGGGATGGCCGAGCCGCCCCCCAGGAACGCGAACGGGATGATGGGCGAGCGCGTCTGGAGCGCCAGCCGCACGAAGCCCGTGCCGAAGTCCACCAGCGAGTAGCGGTCCGGGAACAGCTTCGCCGTGCCGCGCGCGCCCTCGGGAAAAATCATGAGCAGCCGGTCGTCCTCGAGCAGCCGCCGCGCGTGCTCGGGCAGGCCGGTGAACTGGCCGGTGCGGCTGGCCCACAGCGAGGAGACGGGGAACTTGTGGAGGAAGCGCTCCACCATGCCCTGGGCGAGCCGGGGCGGGTCCATCTCCAGCAGGGTGGACGTCAGCACCATGGCGCCGTCCACGGCCACGCCGCCGGAGTGGTTGCCCACGAGCATGCCCCGGCCCCGGGCGGGGATGTGCTCGATGCCGTGGCAGCGCACCCGGAAGTAGTACCGGTAGATGAGCGCGAAGACGCGCAGCGCATCCCTCACGTGCTTCCGGGAGATTCCGTACGGGTCCACGCCGTACTCGTTGAACGGCAACTCCAGCCGGTCAACCCGCGCATCCAATCCGTCGCTCAGGGCCACGGCGGCGGACCGTAGCACCCCCGGACGCGGCCCGCCGCATTCCACGCGCGCGCCGTTGGGCCCAGGCCCGCCTTGGGCCATACTGCCGCCCACTCCCCCCATGACATCCCCAGACGAGCTCGCCATCGAGGTGAAGGGACTGGTCAAGCGCTTCGGCGACGTCACCGCCGTGGACGGCATCGACCTGGACATCCGACGCGGCGAGTGCGTGGGCCTGCTCGGCCCCAACGGCGCCGGCAAGACGACCACCGTCGAGATTCTCGAGGGCCTCCAGGAGCCGACCTCCGGTCATGTACGGCTGCTCGGGCTGGACTGGAAGCGCGACGCGACGAGGCTTCGCCAGCGCATCGGGCTGACGCTCCAGGAGACGAAGCTGGTGGAGCAGCTCACGGTGGAGGAGACGGTACGGCTGTTCGCGTCCTTCTATCCGCGCCCGCTGCCGCTCGAGGAGCTGATTGGCATGGTGCAGCTGGGCGAGAAGCGGCACGCCCGGGTGGGCAAGCTGTCGGGCGGCCAGCGGCAGCGGCTGGCCCTGGCGCTGGGGCTGGCGGGAGACCCGGACCTGCTCTTCCTGGACGAGCCGACCACGGGCCTGGACCCGCAGTCGCGCCGGGCCCTGTGGGACGTGGTGGCGACGCTCAAGGCCAAGGGGCGCACCGTGGTGTTGACGACGCACTACATGGACGAGGCGGAGGTGCTCTGCGACCGGCTGGTCATCATCGACCGGGGGCGCGTCATCAGCCGGGGCACGCCCGGGGACATCGTCGCGTCGCTGGGGGCCGAGCAGGTCATCGAGCTGGAGGCGGAGCCGTCGCTCGACCTGGAGCGGCTGTCGCCCCTGCCCGCGGTGGTCTCCGCGCAGCGTCACGCGGACCGGCTGTCCCTGCGGGTGAGGGCGCTGCACGAGGCGCTGCCGTGGGTGCTGCGCGAGGTGGAGGCGTCCGGCGCGAAGCTCAAGCACCTGTCCACGCGGCGGCCCACGTTGGATGACGTGTTCATCGGATTGACGGGGCGCTCGCTGCGCGAGGGCAACGAGGAGAAGGCGGCGTGATGGGCTCGCTGGGTGAGCTGGTGTTGATGCGCCTGCGGGTGCTGTGGCGGCAGCCCGAGGTGCTGTTCTGGACGTTCGTCTTCCCCATCGTCACCACGCTGGTGCTGGGGCTGGCCTTCCGCAACGAGTCGCTCGGGCCCGTGCGCGTCGCCATCGCGCAGGGCGAAGGGGCCACCGAGCTCTCCGCCCGGCTCGCGGGCACGCCGGAGCTGGAGGTGGAGACGCTGGAGCTCCTCGAGGCGCGCCGGCAGCTCGCCCGGGGGCGCGTGATGCTGGTGCTGGTGCCCGGCACGCCGGAGCCCGAGGCGCTGGTGGACCCCAGCCAGGCGGAGGGGAGGACGGCGCGACTGCTCGTCATGCAGGCCCTGTCGCGCGCGCCGGATGCGCCTCGGCTGGAGGCGGTGCGGACGACGCCGGTGTCGGAGCCGGGCAATCGCTACATCGACTTCCTCATCCCGGGCCTCCTGGGGATGTCGTTGATGTCCTCCAGCCTGTGGGCGCTGGCGGTGCCGCTGGTGTCCATGCGCGGCGGCAAGCTGCTCAAGCGACTGGCGGGCACGCCGATGTCGCGCACGCACTTCTTCCTGGCCTTCTTGCTGGGGCGCACGGCCTTCGCGGTGCTGGAGGTCGCCTTCTTCTGTGCCTTCGCGCGCTGGCTCTTCGGGGTGCCGATGTTCGGCAGCTACGTCGCGCTGCTGGGCATGGGGTTGATGGGCGCCATGTGCTTCGCCTCGCTGGCGCTGCTGGTGTCCATCCGCGCGCACAACGAGGAAGCGGTGGGCGGGCTGGTCAACCTGGTGTCCATGCCGATGCTGTTCCTGTCCGGCGTCTTCTTCGCGTCGGACAACTTCCCGGGCTGGTTGCAGCCGGTCATCCACGCGCTGCCGCTGACGGCGCTCAACGACTCGCTGCGCGCCATCATGCTGGAGGGGACGTCGTTGCTGGCGCTGGGCCCGGCCATGTGGGTGCTCGCGGCCTGGACGGTGCTCCCCCTGGTGGTCGCGCTGCGCTGGTTCCGCTGGGTCTGAAGGAGAGTCCATGTCGAAGCCTCCCGCGTCGCCCGCCTTCGTGCAGCAGCTCAACTTCCTCGGCCGTGACGCGAGCAACGAGTCGGCGGCGCTCCAGGCCGCGTTCTCGCTCGGGGTGTTCGGACAGCTCTCCGCGGGGCCGGGCGCGTGGCCCCTGTCCCTGGACTCGCTGGCCGAGCACCTGGGCGCGAATCGCCGCGGGGTCCGCGCCATCCTCGAGCCGCTGGTGGGCCTGGGCTTCGTGTTGTTCCAGGAGGGCCAGGGGTATCTGCTCGCGGAGGACACGGCCGCGTTCCTCGCGGATGCGTCGTTCCGTGCGCGGCTGCGGGCGGTGCCGGACTGGTGGCACGTGGTGGCGAAGATGCCCGAGGCGGTGCGCACCGGCGCCGCGGTGGACGGGCGGGATTTGCTGGGGTGGTTCCGCGCCCTGTTCCTGGAGCCGTCGCCTGCCGCGCCCAACGCGCGGGCCGAGGAGTTCTTCGACCGGTACGCGCGCAACTTCGCGCGCACGCAGGCGCTGGTGACCGCCGCGGAGCTGGGGTTGCTCGCGCGGCTGGTGGAGACCGCGACGCCTCGCGACGAGCTCGCCGCCGGGTTGAAGGTGCATCCGGAGGGATTGGGCGTGCTCCTGGGCGTGCTCGCCTCGCTGGGCGTGGCGCGGGAGGAGGCGGGGCGCTGGTCCTTCACGGAGGCGGCGGCGCGGATGCTCGACGCCACGAGCCTGCCGTACTTCCAGCGCGCGCTGCCGGCGACCATGGCCTACTGGGAGGCCTTCGGGCATCTGGGGGAGGCCGTGCGCGAGCAGCGCTTCCGCCTGGACCTGAGGGACCCGGAGACGGCGCGCCGCATCTATCAGGAGAACGCCTCGCGCATCTCCGGCATCTTCGGCTCGCACCTCCGGCTGAGCCGCAAGGCGGCGGAGCTGGTGGGGCAGATGCGCTCGCTCGCTGGCGCGCGGGTGCTGGACGTGGGCACGGGCTCGGGCGTGTGGGGCGCGGCCTTCGGGCTCGCGGCGCCCACGACGCACGTGACGTACCTGGACTCGGTGCACGTGCTTGACGCGGTGCGCCCGCACCTGACTAAGCTGAAGCTGGAGGCGCGCTCGCGGCTGTGGGAGGGGGACTGCCTCTCGGTGGACTACGGCGAGGCGGAGTACGACGTCATCCTCCTGCCGCAGATCATCCCCGCGCTGCCGCCCGATGCGCTGCCGGGCTTCTTCGCGAAGCTCGCGCGGGCGCTCAAGCCCGGCGGACTGCTCCTCATCTCCGGCTATCTCTTGACGGACCGCCGCGACGGGCCGCTCGACGCGCTCTACTTCGCGCTGCGGCGCTACGTGTCCAATGAAGGGGACGTGCTGTCCCTGCCGGAGTTCCAGGCGCTGCTCTCGCCGGTGGGCCTCACCGCGGCGCGAGCGTTCGACATGCCCATCCAGCAGGTGGTGGTGGCGCACCGCGGGGATGTCGCCTGGCCCGAAGTCGCCGCCGTGCCGGCCGCCTGAGTCCTCACATCTGGAGTCGAGATGGAACCGCTGCGCTCATTCTTCATGGAGGACTACCTGGAGGGCTCGCGGTTCACCGCGCGCTACAACCTGGGTGAGTCCGGAGGCCGTCCCGTCACCGTGGGCGAGCTCTTGACGGGCTCGGGGGTGAGCCCCGACGAGGCCTCGGCCGTCTTCCTGTCCACGTTGCTGCGCGACAGCCCCAACTGGGGACGCGCGGACCTGCGCGACCTGGTCGCCGCGATGCACCCGGGCGCCACGCGCGAGAACGTACTCATCACCACGGGCACCAGCGAGGCGCTGCTGCTGCTGTTCCGGCAGCTGCGTCCGCGCAAGGTGGCGCTGGCGTGGCCCGCGTTCCAGCTCCTCTATGAGCTGCCCATGCAGCAGGGCGCGCAGGTGGTGCAGCTGCCCGTGCGCTGGGACGAGCGAGGCCGACCGTCCATCGACGCGGGCGACTGGGTGGCGCGGCTGGAGCGCGAGCGCCCCGACGTGGTCATCCTCAACACGCCCCACAATCCGAGCGGCCTCGTGCTGGACGCGGGCCTCTTGGACATGGTGGCGAAGTGGGCGGACGCGAACGGGGCCACGGTGGTGGGGGACGAGCACTACCGCTTTCTGTCCTCCGAGGACGCGGTGCTGGGGGCCACGGTGTATCGGCCGGGCACGCGCTCGTTCGTGACGGGCTCGTTCATCAAGTGCCTGGGCTGTCCGGGGCTGCGCATCGGCTGGTGCGTGGGCGACACGGCGATGCTGGCGCGGATGCAGAACGAGAAGAACTACACGACGCACACGGTGAACCCGGTGACGGAGTGGATTTCGTACGAGGTGCTCAAGGACCTGCACAGCCCCGCGCTGAAGCGGGCGCGCGAGGACTGGCTCCAGAACCGGCGCACCCTGGCTGCGTTCCTGGAGCGCTCGCGGGGCGTGTACGGCACCGCGCCCCAGGGGGGCCTCGTCACCTGCATCGGCGTGAAGGGGGCCCTGGAGCCGGCGGCCTTCACCGCCCGGCTGGAGGCCCTGGCGGCGGAGGGCGTCTTCGTCCTGCCGCTGAGCGCCATGGAGGTGGGAGATCCAAACGGCAGCCACCCGCTGGAGCGGGGCCACGGCTTCCGGCTGGGACTGGGGGCCGAGCCCGCCCATTTCGCGGAGGCCCTCTCAGTGATTGAGCGCGCCACCGCGCCGTGAGTCCTCTTGGAGTGAATACGCGCGGGGATTTGTCACTCTCCGTCTGGAAATCTCCCACGGAGACGGGGGCTGCTCTACAGCCCGGGTAGAAATCTCACAATTTTGTAAACAGGCAGAGAATTGCGGGGCGGGCAGCAACTCAGCCAGGGGAACCCCGAGAATAGGGCAGGAGCTTTTATGGCCAACTACCGGATCAATCCTCGTGAGCGCCGTACGACCCCCAAGGACTACGTGATTCAGCGTGGCGACACGCTCACGAAGCTGGCGGCTCGGTTCGGCACCACCGTCGACAAGCTGGCGCGCGACAACAACATCGCGAACAAGGACCTCATCTTCACGGGCGCGTCCCTGAAGGTGGGCTACTCCGGCAAGGACACCTTCGAGCCGAGCGGCTCGCGTCAGGGCCTTCGCGGCGGTGGTCGTCCGACGGGCGGCCAGGACGTGGGCGGTCCCACGGGCGTGGGTCCCAGCAGCGCGTCGTCGGGGATGTCCCGGCTGGCGGATGCCGCGCGCCGCGCCGCGATGGGCATGGGCGGCTACAACAGCCAGGGCCTGTGCGCCACGGGCGTCAGCCGCGCCATCCGCGATGCGTACGGCATCGGCGTGTCCGGCAACGGCAACCAGATCGACAACAACCTGCCGCGCGACAAGTTCAAGCAGGTCAACATGTCGCTGGAGGAGGCGCTGAAGATTCCGGGCCTCGTCCTCACGTGGGAGAGCACCTCCACGCGCCTCGGCAGCATCTACGGCCACACCGCCATCACCCTGGGTGACGGCCACTCGTCCGCGAGCGACTTCATCGAACGCAACACGACGAACAGCGGCCGCACCGGCTTCAAGGTGTTCATGCCCATCGAGTAACGTCCGGCCCACACCGGCGATGCTCCAGAAAGCCTCGGTCCCTTCAGGGGGCCGGGGCTTTTGCGTTCCGGCGCGCCGCCTGAAACAGAGGCCCTGGAGCGGTGAGGCCCTCGGGGCTCGCTGCGCCCTCGGCTTCGCTACCGCAGCAGCGCGGAGAAGGAGTGGTCCCTGGCCGAGTAGTCCGCGTCCTCGAGCAGCAGCTGGTGCACGCGGCCCTGGAACGCGGTGGGGACGGCGGGGAACAGGTGGTGCGTCAGGTGGTACTGGTCATGACGGGGGAAGAGCACCCGGTTGAGCCAGCCCCACGCGAAGATGTGATTGCGCGAGCGGTGGAACTCATCCGCCGAGCCGATGACCCCCGCGTGGTCCACCGCATCCGACCAGTAGCGAATCACCTGGTACGGCACCACGTACGGCACCACGTAGAAGAGGGCGAACGCCTTCCAGCCGATGCCCCACTGCGCCAGCGCCGCCAGCCCCGCGATGAAGCCCCACCGCGCGAGCGTCACCATCCACGGGTCCGCGCGGTGGAAGAGCACCGGCTTGAGGAACGCGGGCAGGTGCATCAGCGTCAGCGGCCGCAGCAGATGGTCCTTCACGAACGGCCGGTCGGCTTCAGCGAAGCCGAAGCGGCGGCGGGGCGCGAAGTCCAAGTCCTTCTGCGCATCCCCCAGGTGCAGGTGGTGCGTGAAGTGCTCGCGCGTGTACGGCTCCAGCGCCGTCCAGTCGATGATGGCCAGCACATGGCCGAGCGCGCGGTTGCGACGCTTGCCGCGCACGAACATGCCGTGACAGGCCTCGTGCAGCATGTTGCCCAGCGCGCGGAAGCGGGTGCCGATGAAGAAGGCCACCAGCGGGTAGAGCACCCAGCCCGCCCAGGGATGTATCGCCAGCAGGCTCGCGCACCCGAGCGCCGCGCCCGCGCCGAGACCGATGTGAAACAGCAGATGTCCCACGCCGCCCGGCAGGGAATGCGAGTGATAGCCCAGCGAGGCCACCCGTCGGGCGAACCGTCCACGGAGCTTCGCGGCGATGGACCCGCCCCGCTCGCCCGTCTCGGGTGAGGTCTGGGTGTCAGGGCTGTCGAGCTGCGGCGCTGCGCGCATCAGGACCTTTCAGGGGTCTTGCTCGAACGCGGGGGGAATCGGGACGGTAGTCGGGGTGCCGCGCCACGAGCAAGCAAGGGGCCGTGAAATCCCTGGCTCTGACGCGGCGCGTGCTCAGTCCGCCAGTCGGGAGGGCAGTTCCACCCCGGGCCGGGCCGCCAGAATCATCTCCTGTGTGGGCAGGGGGATGCACACGGACGAGGACAGCCCCACCGCCTGCAGGAGCTGTCCGTACTCGGAGGCGGACAGCAAATCCCCCTCGTTGGTCATGAACCGCCGCAGGCCGAAGTACAGGTGGTCCAGCGGACCGTCGCGCCGCTCGTTCAAGACATACTCGGCGATGAGCAGCACCCCGTCCGGCTTGAGCGCCCGGGCCACGCGCGCGAACAGGCCGGGCAGGCTCTCCGGCCTGAGCACGTTCAAGACCTGGGGAAGGATGATGACGTCGAAGGCCGCCTCGCCGAAGTCGTGGGTGAACAAATCCCCAGGCCAGAAGCGCGCGCGGTCCGCCACCTGGAGCCGCGCCAGGTTCGTCTTCACCTGCTCCAGCACCACGCCCTGGTCGAAATAGGTGACGTGGGTGGTGGGCGTCGCGCGAGCGAAGGCCGCGCCCCACACGCCCGAGCCCGTGCCGATGTCCAGCACCGCCGCGCCCTCCAGCGGGTGCGCCTTCGAGAGCGTGGTGGCCGCCTTGCGGCTGAGCTGGAAGTGCGACGCGAACACCGCGGTGATCTGATTGGAGTTGTCCGCGTAGAAGCGCCGGCTCACCTCCGGGTCCTTCAGGTCCAGGATGAAGCGCTCCTCGCGCACCGTCTCGTCCAGCCGGCCCAGCGCCTCGGTGTACTGCGCGGACACGCTGAGCGAGCGCACCAGGTACGCCAGCGCCTTGCCGTCGAGGAGCCGCTTCGCCTCCGTGCTCAGCCCGAAGGTCTCGCCCTCGCGCGTCACCAGCCCCAGCGCCTCCAGCACCTCCACCACGACGCGCAGCCCCGTCGTGCTCAGGTACGTGGCCGCGCCCAGCTCCGGCATCGTGCGCGGCGCGGACGCGAGCAGCTCCAGGAGGCCCAGCCTCCCCGCAGTGATGAGCACCTGCGTGCGCGCGCCGCTCCGGGCGAAGCGGTCGAAGAAGTCCTCCGCGCTCCCACCGACGGTTGCCTTGGCGCGCGTGTCCTCCAGGAACAGCGCGCGGTAGTGCCCGAGCACGTCCCAGCGCTGGCCCTCGTGCTCCACGGGCTCGCCCCGCTTCACCGCCTCGTCGAGCAGGGACAGGGGGGCCCACCAGGGCAGCTCGGCGCGCAGCCGCTCGAGGAAGGTGGCGTCGCGCAGGAACGTCGCGGCATGACGCGCCAGGGCGAAGTGTCGCGTGTCATCCAGGGAGGCGTAGCCCAGGCAGACGAGCAGCTCGAGCAGGGCGCGCAATCCGCGGGGCGAGGACTTCGTCGCGGTGGCCAGGGCATCGAGCGAACACGCGGTGGTGGTGCCCTCCACCGGCAGTGCGTCGAAGAGGCCCAGGCGGAGCGAGGCGCGCAGGAGCGCGGACTCGTTCGCGGCGTTGCGTGCCCAGAAGTGGACCGACTGCGCGAGGGAGGGGCTGGGGGTGGCCGACATGCACTCGCAGCTTGGTCCGGTCGTCTCGCGTCGCGCAACCCGGCGGGGCGCATCGCTTGTATCGCCCGGGTGGGTTCTCTATCGTCGGGGGCTCCACGTCCGGTCGAGGACGCCCGCCCGCCCCGCTGGGGCGAGGGTGCTGGGTCCGCATCGCGAGGAGTCTCCATTGACGTTGCTGTCCTTCGCGCTTCAGAGCGTCGTGGCCCGGCCTCGGAGCTGGGTGGTCGCATTGCTGGCGCTCGGCTCCGCGCTGCTGCTCGCGTTGGGGCTCGCGATGGTGGCCGGCATCTCCGAGGGCACCCAGCGCAGCGTTATCGAGAGCGGCGCGGGGCACTTCCTCGTCTACAACTCCC
Organism: Myxococcus sp. MISCRS1; assembly: GCF_026626605.1. NCBI lineage: Bacteria > Pseudomonadati > Myxococcota > Myxococcia > Myxococcales > Myxococcaceae > Myxococcus > Myxococcus sp. MISCRS1. Next base: position 2,971,582 of record NZ_JAPNKB010000001.1, on the reverse strand, counting down.
AGTCCGCCGAGAAGGCCGTGGTGGTGACCGGCCCCACGGGCGCGCCGGTGCTGATGCCGCTGCCCGACTACCCGTCACTCGAGACCCGGTTGCGACAGACACCGGGTGTCCAGGACGTCGTGCCGCTCGAGGTGGGCATGGCCGCGACGTTCCGCGGCAACTACCTGGACGACAAGCTCTCCACCGCGCGCGCCGTGGCCCGTCAGCCTCCCTCGCCCGAGCGCGACGCGCGGCTCTCGCGGCTGGCCACCGATTTGGAGCGCACGCTGCGCGACGTGGCGCGCGACGCGGACCGTCAGACGGAGGCCTTCCTCACCGCCGACGAGGCGCGCATGGACCGCGCGGCGCTGGAGGAGACGTCGAAGCCCGCGTTCTGGGAGCGCTTCCGCGCCGAGCCGCTGGTGGCGCTCGAGTACCTGGAGAACCACGTCGCCCGGCAGGTGGGCGAGGGCGAGTCCATCGACATCGAGTACCTGGGCAGCGACCTGTCCCAGTTCGCCCGTGCCTTCCCGCGCTTCGAGATGGTGACGGGCACACTGCCGCCCGAGGGACACCGGGGGCTGCTCCTGGGCCACGGCCTCTACGAGCAGCGCTTCAAGCTGCCGGTGGCGGCGCGGCTGGATGAGCTGAAGCGGGAGCTGGACCGGGGCGCGCTGCTCGCGGAGGACGAGCGCCTGCGCACGCTGGTGGAGCGCGCCTCGGCGGAGCTGCCGGACCTGCTGGCCCGCGTGGACGCGGAGCGCTCCGACGCCGCGCGCGCGGTGCTCCAGCGTGTCCTGGGGCACGCGGGGGAGCCGGAGGCCCTGTGGCGCGAGTTCCTGCAGCTGGATGACGAAAACTTCGCCGCCCGTCACCAGGTCTTCTACGCGGAGCTGGCACCCCTGTTGCCGCTGTACCGCGTGAAGCCCGGGGACACGGTGGTGCTCAAGGGGTTGGACTCGCTCGTCAACGGCGTGCCGCTCAAGGTGTGGGGCACGTATCGCTTCCGGGGACTCGGCGGGGACACCAGCCGCGTCAACACGCTGAGCCTGATGGACCTGGTCAGCGCGCGCTACCTGTCCGGGCGTCTGTCGCCGGACATGGTGGAGGAGGCGAAGCGAGACGCCCAGTCGCTGGGGCTCGACTTCCTGTCGGAGGCGGAGGTGGACCAGCTCAAGCCGGCCACGGTGGTGGAGGTGGAGACGGTGCCCACGCGCGCGACGGACATCCCCGACTTCCCGCGCGCCCGCGCCTGGCCGGACACCTTCTCCGCGACGGAGCTGCGCGGAGGCAGCGTGCTCCAGGCCGCGGTGGTGGTGGCGCCGGATGCGGACCCCGCGCGGGTGGCCGAGGTCGTGGTGCAAGAGGGCACGAGCGCCTCGGCGCCGCTGGCCACGGTGGACTGGGAGGCCGCGGGCGGCTTCATCAGCGGCGTGGTGGGCATGACGCGGGTGGTGCTGCTGGCCTTCTCGGTGATGCTGTGCCTGTTCGTGGTGCTGGTCTCCGCGGGCACGCTGCTGCTGCTCGCGCAGGAGCGCGTGGGCGAGGTGGGGACGATGCGCGCGGTGGGCATGCAGCGGCGGGACGTGTTCGGCTCGCTCTTGATGGAGGGGCTCCTGCTGGGAGGCCTGGGCGCGGGCGTGGGCATGGCGCTCTCGGCGCTGCTGCTGTTCGGGTCCATGGGGGATGGCATCTTGGTCACCGACGAGGCGCTCCAGTTCTTCATGGGCGGCCCCGTGTTGATGCCCCGGCTGTCGTGGGGACAGGGCCTGGGGGTGTGGCTGGGCGTGGTGGGCGTGGTGGTGGTGGCGTCGCTGGTGCCCGCGTGGCGGGGCAGCGCGGTGCCGCCCGCGGTGGCGATGCGAAAGAGGGAGGACTGAGGCCATGTTCTCCCTTCTGCATCTGGCGCTGCGAAACCTCTTCGCCCACCGGGAGCGGGTGCTCCTGCTGCTGGGCATCACCGCCGCGGCCAGCGGCGTCATCGTCGCCGTGTCGTCGCTGGCGGCCGGGGTGGCCACGGCCCAGCGCGAGGCCGTCACCACGTTCCTCACGGGCGACCTCAACGTGGGCGGCTTCTTCAAGGTCCACCCGGACTCGATTGCGCCGGTGGTGGGTGACGCCGGCAAGGTGCGCGGCGTGCTGGAGCCCCAGGTGCCGCAAGGCTGCTACCTGCGGGAGCGGGGCCGCAGCTTCGCGCTCGCGGGCGCGGGGCGCCGTCGCACGGGCTCCTTCCTGGTGGGCATGGACGTCGCGAGCGAGAAGGACTCGCTGGCCCGCTTCCGCGTGGCGTCCGGCCGGCTGGAGGACCTCGCGCGGCCGCGCACCCTGGCCGTGTCCACCACGCTGGCCGAGCGGCTCCAGGTGAAGACGGGAGATCTGGCCACGCTCTTCGCGCAGCCGGTGGGCGGAGGCCGTCGCAACGCGCTGGACGTGGAGGTGGTGGCCATCACCGAGAAGGCGGGTCTGCTGGGTGAGTCCGCCGGCCTGCTCGTCTCCAACGAGACGCTGCGGGAGCTGGACGGCTTCAAGCCGGGCTCGGCGGGTGTGCTCCAGGTGGTGTGCGGTGACACGCCGGTGGACGTGGACGCGCTGGGCACGTCGCTGCGCGACTCCCTGCGCGGCGCGGGCTTCGACGTGCTGCCCGCCGCGAACCAGTCCTACGCGGAGAAGCAGATGCTGCTCCTTCGCGAGGGCTGGCGGGGCCAGAAGCTGGACGTCAGCACGTGGGAGGACGAGTCCTCGTTCATGTCCTTCGTCACGCTGGGCCTCACGGCGCTGGCGGTGCTGGTGAGCCTGGTGGTGCTGGTGCTGGTGGTGATTGGCCTCTTCGTCGCGCTCAGCGTCGCGGTGCGGGAGCGCACGCGGGAGATTGGCACCCTGCGCGCCATGGGCATGCAGCGCCGGAGCGTGGTGGCCCTCTTCATGACGGAGGGGCTGCTCCTGGGCTTCGTGGGCTCCGCGCTGGGGGTGGTGGTGTCCTCGGTGCTGTGCGTGACCTTGCGCGGCGCGGTGCCCTTGCACGAAGAGATCGCCAACCTGTTCTTCAGTGGCACCTTGCCCCTGACGCCCAACGTGGGCCTGTGCGTCCTCGCCGTGGTGCTCGTCACCGTGGGCGCGGGGATTGCCACCTTCATTCCGGCGGCGCGTGCCGCCTCGCTGACACCTCGGTCCGCCATGGAGTCCCTGTGATGCAGACATCCATCCGCCGTCTCGCCGTGATGTTCGCCCTGTCGCTCGCGCCCCTGGCCCCGGCGGCGCAGAAGGAAGAGAAGCCCGCAGAGCCGAAGGCCGCGGAGTCCAAGGCCGCCGTGTCCGCCGAGGAGGTCATCCGGCGGGTGGATGCGCGCATGGCGCTCAAGAGCGACTTCAAGAGCACGGTGCGCCTGCGCGAGAAGCGCAAGGACGGCACCGAGGCGCTGCTGGAGATGCTGGTGTTCCGCCGGGACTCGTCGAAGGACCTGCTCATCTACATCACCAAGCCGCGCAACATGGCGGGTGGCGGCTACCTGCGCATCGGCCGCAACCTGTGGGAGTACGACCCGTCCGTGGGGCACTGGCAGCGCACCACCTCGCGCGGCAACATCGTCAACACCATCTCCTGCGAGGAGGACTTCGACCGCTCGCACCTCTTGGAGACCTACGAGGTGCAGGACGAGGGTGAGGAGACGGCGGCGGGCACGAAGTTCCGCAAGCTGTTCCTCAAGGTGCGCCCGGGCATGGAGGCGTCCTTCCCGCAGCTGCGTGTCTGGGTGGACCCCGACTACAACATCGTCAAGCGCGTGGGCTACGCGCCCTCGGGCCGGACGCTTCGCACCGACGTCATCCGCGGCTACCAGAAGATTCTCGACCCGGCCGCGGACAACCGGCCGGTGTACCTGATGCGCGAGGTGCTCGAGGTGGAGGAGGCCGAGGGCACGCAGCTCACCGTGCGCTACGACGAGGTGGAGCTGGCGCCGCTCAGCCCCAACATCTTCACCAAGACGTGGCTGGAGGGCCGCTTCCGCTAACGCGGCCCCCGCCTCACGCCTTGCCCAGCGCCGCGAGCAGCAGCGCGGCCAGGGTGTCGACCTCGGGCGGGTGGAGCACGGTGGCGTGCTCCCCCTCCATCTCCAGCACCTCCAGGTGCTCGGCGGGCAGGTGGTGCGTCCAGCCCAGGCGCGCGTCACCCACCTGCTCACGCAGCGCGCGGCTGGTGATGAGCGTCGGGCGCACGCGCGTCAGGGGGATGGTCCACGCGCGGGCCTGCGGCGTGAGCACCTCACCCAGCACCCGCCAGATGCGCGCGAAGTCGCTGCCCCGGAAGTGCGGCGCGGCCGTTCCCCGCTCGCGGGCCCGCTTCGCCACGTGCTCCCACTGCTGCTCGCGGGAGAGCGCGGCCAGCTCCTGCTCCATCGCAGCGTCGCGCACGCCGAACTCGCTGGCGAGCACCAGCACGGCGTCCTCATCGGACGACGGCGCGACGGCGCGGATGGCCTCCCACGTGGCGGTGTCCATCATGGCGAGCAGCTCCACCGTCTCGCCCTGGGCCTCCAGCAGCGCGGCCACGCCGAGCGCGGGATAGCCGCCGTACGAGAAGCCCGCGAGCCGGTAGGGACCGTGGGGCTGGATGGCGCGGATGTCGCGCGCGTACGCCTCCACGCGAGCCTCCAGCGTCGCGTGTCCGTGGCCCGTGGCCAGCGTCTCCGGCGCCTGGATGCCATGGCAGCGGAAGTGCGGCTCCAGGCGGGGGACCAGGTCGCGGTAGTGGTGCACCTCGCCGTCGCCCGCGTGGAAGAGGAACAGCGGGGGCGTGTCCTCGGGGAGCCGGGGGCTCGACAGGCGCACCGCGCTGGTGCGGCGGGGGCCTTCTCGCAGCAGCGCGAGGATGGCCTCGGAGGACTCGCCCAGCGTGGGGCTCTGGAAGAGCGTGGCCAGGGGCAGCGGCAGGCCCAGCTCCTCCTCCAGTCGCGCGAGCAGTCGCATCGCCAGGATGGAGTCACCGCCCAGCGCGAAGAAGTCGTCGCCAGCCTGGACGCCCGGTCGGCCGAGCACCTCCGTCCACAGGCGCTGGAGCACCATCTCCAGCGTGGTGCGGAAGGGCGTCTCCAGCTTCGAGTCGGACGCGGGCGCGGACGCGGGTTCGGGCGCGACCACGGCGTCCGGGTCCGGCAGCGCCTTGCGGTCCACCTTGCCGTTGGCGTTGATGGGCAGCGCGTCCATCACCACGAACGTCGCCGGCACCATGTAGCCGGGGAGCTGTGAGGCGACGTGCTCGCGGAACGGCTCGGAGCGCGCGACGCCCGGAGCCTGCACGTAGGCGTACAGCGACGTCACGCCGGAGGGAGACACGCGCGCGATGACGACGGCCTCCTGGACCAGCGGGTGGCGGCGCAGGCACGTCTCAATCTCCGACAGCTCGATGCGGAAGCCACGGACCTTCACCTGGTGGTCGGCGCGGCCGAGGAAGCGCAGGCGTCCGTCGGGCAGCAGCCGGGCCAGGTCGCCCGTGTGGTACATGCGCGCGCCGGGCGTGGCGGAGAACGGATCCGGCAGGAAGCGCTCGGAGGTGAGGTGTGGCGCGCGCAGGTAGCCGCGTGAGAGCGCCGCTCCGCCGATGTACACGCGGCCCGGCAACCCGGGAGGCACCGGCTCCAGGTGTTCGTCCAGCAGGTAGAAGCACACGCGCGGCATGGGCCGGCCGATGGGGAACGTGGCGGCGGTGCCCAGTCCCTCCACCCCGGGGATGTCACAGGTGGCGGACGTAATCGTGCACTCGGTGGGGCCGTAGACGTTGACCCACGGCGCGTGTCCACCGCCCACGCGCACCCAGGCCTCGAAGGTCTCCTTCTTGAGGACATCGCCACCGGGGGCGAGCAGCTTGAGGCGCGCGGGCACACGCTGGCCCAGCGCCTCCATCTGACGAATCCACTCCTCGATGTACGTGGGAGGCAGGCTGATGATCGTGATGCCCGTCTCCTCCAGGTACGGCGTCATCGCGTGCGCGGGCACCAGGCCGCTGCGCATCACCACCGTGCCGCCCACGAGGAGCGGCGGGTACAGGTCCTCGGCGGCGGCGTCGAAGGTGAGCGGCGCGAAGTTGAGCATCCGGTCCCCCTCCACCAGCCCGAAGCGCTTCGCGATGCCCACGTTGTGGTTCACCACCGAGCGGTGCTCCACCATCACGCCCTTGGGCTCGCCCGTGGAGCCGGAGGTGAAGACGATGTACGCCGTCTGCGCGTCGAGGACGCGGCGCGGCCCGGGCTCCAAATCGTCCGAGACGGACGCGGGCAGGGGCGGCACCTCCACGTCCTCGACGAGTGACAGGTGCGGCTCCAGCACGTTCGCGTCCACCCACAGCCTGCGCACCTCGGCGCGCACGAGCACGTCGCGCTTGCGTGGCTCGGGCCAGTCCGCGTCCAGCGGGACGTAGGTGCCGCCCGCCTTGAGGATGCCGAGCAGCACGGCCATGGCCTGGGTGGACGGCTCCATCACCACGCCCACCCGCTCCTCGGGCTTCAGCCCTCGCTCGAGCAGGCGCGAGGCCAGGAGGTTCGCGCGTGCGTTGAGCTCCGCGTAGCTCCAGGTGACGTCTCCATGCGCGACGGCGGCCGCGTGCGGCGTGCGACGCACCTGGGCCTCGAACAGCGTGTGGATGCACGTGTCCGGCGCGATGTCCTGCGCGGGGCCGGCCAGCGCGGCGAGCACCTCCCTGCGCTGGGTGGGAGACAACATGGACAGCTGGGGCAGCGAGACCTCCGGCGCGCTCAGCGCGGAGGCGGCGAGCTGCTCGAAGGCGCGTGCGAAGCGCTCGCCGGTCTCGGGCGTGAAGAGGGCTCCATCCAGGGCGATGAAGCCGGACAGCGGGCCCGCGTCTCCGAGCGTGACGCTCACCACCACGTCATACGCGGGGATGACGCCGTCGACGTCCAGCTCCGTGACGGACAGTCCGTCCAGGTCGGGCAGCCCGGGACGCTCCGCCTGGAGCAGCGCCTGCGCGAGTCGGGGCGCGGTGCGGTCTCCATCCGGCTGCACCGTGTCCGCGATGCGCTTGAACGGCACCTCCTGGTGCGTGGTGGCGTGGGCCACGACATCGCGCACGCGGCGCAACAGGCCGCGCAGGCTGGGAGCGCCGGACACCTCCGTGCACAGCGGCAGCACGTTGGCGAAGTAGCCCAGGAGCGACTCCACCTGGGGCGTGGAGCGGCCCGAGAAGGGCGTGGCGACGACGACGTGGGACTGGCCGCTGAGGCGGTGCAGCCACGCCTGCGTCAGCGCCAGCAGGACGCTGAAGGACGACACGCCCTCGCTCCGGGCGAGCGCGCGGATGGTGTCCGAGTGCTCCGCCGAGAGCGACACCGTCACGGCGCGCATGTTGTCGTTGAGCGCGGGCGCGCGGCGCGGGAAGTCGAGCGGCAGGTCCAGCAGCGGCGGTGCATGCGCCAGCGCCTGCTTCCACGACGCGAGGCCCTCCTCGAGCCTGCGCAGCTGCTCGGGCTGTCGCTGCCAGACGGCGTAGTCGGTGTACTGGAGCGCCAGCGGGGGCAGTCGCGCGGGGCGACCCTCCACCGCCGAGTTCCAGGCCGTCGCCAGCTCCTCCGCGAAGGTGGCCAGACCCACGCCGTCGTTCACGGTGTGGCTGAAGGCTAGGACGAGCGCATGGCGTGAGCCGCGCTCATCCAGCTTCAACAACTCGAAGCGATACAGCGGGCCCTGCGCGAGGTCGAAGTGCTCCCGGTCCAGCCGCACCACGGCGTCGCGGGCGACCTCGAGCGCGTGCGTCGCGGACAGGCGGGACAGGTCCACGCGCGTGAGGACCGAGGCGCGTGGAGGATGGACGCGGACACGGAGCGCCTCACCCTGCTGGAAGAACGTGGTGCGCAGCGTCTCGTTGCGCTCGACCACGGCGGCCAGGGCCTCCTCCAACCGGTCCGCGTCCAGCGCGCCTTCGAGCAGCAGGCCGAGCGTGAGGACATACGGCGGCGCCTGGGGAAGTTGCAGCGCGTACCAGAGCCGCTCCTGGACCAGGGACGGGGGCAGCACCTCCGGGCGGGCGACGACGGTGGGGACCTCGAGCACCGCGCGAGGCGCCGCGTCGATGAACGCCGCCACCGAGGCGATGGTGGGGTTCGCGAAGAACACCGCCAGGGGCAGCTCGACGCCGAAGGCCTGACGCAGCCGCGCCACGAGCCGGGTGGCCGAGAGGGAGTGGCCGCCGTGCTCGAAGAAGTTCGCCTGACGGGAGAGCCGCGCCAGTCCCAGCGCGGCCTGGAACAGGGTGGCCACCCGCTCTTCCGTGGTGCCGTGGGGCGCGTCGTCACCGAGCGAGGGCAGCTCCTGCCGAGGCAGCTCCTGGCGCTCCAACGCCTTGCGGTCCACCTTGCGCGACGACGTGAGCGGCAGCGCGTCGAGGAGCACGAAGGCCGAGGGGACCAGGTGCTCGGGAAGGCGCTGACGCATCCACGCGCGCACCGCGTCGACGACGAGGGCCCCGGGATGCGTGGGGACCAGGAACGCCACCAGCCGCGCGCCTCCGTCCACGTCCTCGCGAGGCACCACGGCGACTTCGCGCACGGACTCGTGGCGGGTGAGCACGGCCTCGATTTCACCGGGCTCCACGCGGATGCCACGCACCTTGAGCTGCGTGTCCAGTCGACCCAGGTACTCGAGCTGCCCGTCCGCGAGCCAGCGCACCCGGTCTCCGGTGCGGTAGAGCCGCTCGCCCGGCGTGGTCGCCAGGGGATGAGGGATGAAGCGCTCCGCCGTCAGCTCCGGGTGCTCCAGATAGCCCCGCGCGAGGCCGGTGCCGCCGACGTACAGCTCACCGGGCACGCCGATGGGGCTCGGCTCCAGGCGCTCATCGAGCACGTAGAGGCGGGTGTTGGGCCAGGGCGTTCCCACCGTGACGCGGGACACTTCCGTGGACCCGCCGCCCGACGGACGTCCGAGCCCCGGGAAGGGCGTGACGGTGGCGGCCACCGTGACCTCGGTCGGGCCGTAGGAGTTGAGCAGCGCGCGGCCCGGGGCCCAGCGTCGGACCAGCTCGGCCGAAAGGGGCTCGCCGCCGGAGACGATCACCTGGAGCGACTCCAGTCCCTCGGGCTCGAGCAGGGTGAGGACCGTCGGCGTGAGCGCGCAGTCGGTGATGCGCTGCTCTCGCAGCAGCGTGCGCAGCGGCAGGTCGGGGAGCAGCCGCTCCTTGGGCGCCATCACCAGCGTGGCGCCGGAGAGCAGCGTGGAGAAGATCTCCCAGACCGAGCCATCGAAGGTCGCCGAGGCGAACTGGAGGACCCGCCGGCCCGGCTGGAGCCCATGGGCCTCCATCGCCGCGAGGGCCGTGTTGCACAGGCCCTGGTGCGTCAGCAGCACGCCCTTGGGCTGGCCCGTGGAGCCCGAGGTGAAGATGACGTACGCGAGCTGCGCGCCTTGCGCGGACTCGGGCAGGTCCTCCACCGGCTTGCGTGAAATCTCCGCGGCGTCGGTGTCGACGTACGCGGACATGATGGCGACGGACGAGAACAGGTCTCCCAGGCCCTCCCGCGTCACGAGGACCCGCGCGCCGGCGTCGATGAGGAGCTGGGCGAGTCGCTCCGGAGGATGCGCGGGGTCCAGCGGCACGTAGGCCCCGCCGGCCTTCAGCACGGCGAGCATGGACACGATGAGCTCGGGGCCGCGCTCCAGGCAGAGGGCGACGCGCTCCTCGGGCCCCGCGCCGAGCTCCCGCAGGAAGTGCGCGAGCTGATTGGCGCGCGTGTGCAACTCCCGGTAGGTGAGCGTCTGTCCCTCGAAGGCCAGGGCCTCCGCGTCGGGCGTGCGAGCGACCTGCGCGGCGAAGCGGGAGACGACGGTGTCGTGGGCGTCGCGGGCGCGTTCGGAGGCGTTGAAGTCGACGAGCACCTGTCGATGCTCCGCCTCCGTGAGCAGGGACAGCCGGCGCACGGGCGTCGTGGGCGCGAGCAGCGCGGATTCGAGCAGGCGCACGTAGTGCGAGACCATCCGCTCCGCGCTCGCGGCCTCGAACAGCGCGGTGGGGTACTCGAGGTAGAAGCCGAACTGGTCTTCGTCCTCCTCGGCGGTGAGCATCACGTCATAGAGGCTGGCGGCCGAGCCGAGCTGCACCGGGCGCGCCTCCAGGCCGGGGAACCCATCCGACAGCGTCCGCGGGCTGGGGCTCAGCTCGAACATCGCCTGCACGAGCGGCGCGTGGGAGAGGCTGCGCTCCACCTGGAGGGCCTCGACCACCCGCTCGAAGGGGACCTCCTGATGCGCGAACGCCTCCAGCGCCGTGGTCCGTGCCTGACCCAGGAGTGAAGCGAAGGAGGCCTCGGGGTCGACCTGCGTGCGCAGCGCGACGGTGTTGATGAACAGGCCGACCAGGGGCTCCAGGGACGGATGGACCCGCCCCGACACCGGCGTGCCGATGCTCAGGTCCGACTGTCCCGTGTAGCGATGGAGCAGCGCGGTGAATGCCGCGTACAGCGCGATGAAGGGCGTGACCTGGTGTTCGCGGCACAGCTCCCGCAGCGCTTCGACCAGGTGCACCGGCAGCGGGTGGTGCCGTGTGAAGGCGCCCGCGTGTCCGCGCCCCGGATGCCGGGGGACGTCCGTGGGCAGCTCCAGCACGGTGGGCGCGCCGTCCAGCTTGCGCCGCCAGTACTCGAGGTGGGCATCCTGTCGAGCGAGTACGGCCGGCGTGCGCTGCCAGGCGGCGACGTCCGCGAAGTCGAGAGTCAGGGGCGGCGCCGTCGGCGAGCGGTTCTCGCGGCAGGCCGCATACGCTTCCGCCAGCTCGCGCAGGAGGAGGTCCATCGACAGGCCATCCACCACGATGTGGTGGAACACGAGCAGCAGGACATGGTGCTCGGGCGCGAGGAGGAACAGGTGGAAGCGGTAGAGCGGCCCCGTGTCCAGGCGGAAGGGACGCTCAGACTCCTCCGTCAGCCGCCGCATCAGGACGTCGCGAATCGCGGCCTCGGCCGACAGGTCCTCGCGGTCGAGCACGCGCATCGGCACGGGCTCGAGCCCCAACCGCGGGCCCCCTTCGGCGGGCGTGAAGATGGCGCGCAGCGCGGTGTGTCGCTCCAGCAGGAACAACAACGCGGACTCCAGCGCCTCGACGTCCAACGGCCCGCGCAGCTCCGTGGCCTCCGGAATGGCGAGCGACGCGGAGTCAGGCTGGAGCTGCTGGAGGAACCACATGCGCTCCTGCGAGAACGACGGCACGGTGGGCGCGTCACCGGGCCGGGGCACGGGCTCGGGGAGCGGGAGGGCCTGTCCTGGCGCCAGCTCGGTCAGGGCTCGCGCGATGCCCGCCACCGTGGGCGCGAGGAAGAGGGTCTTGAGCGGCAGCTCCTGCCCCAGCGCCCGGCGGATGCGCGACACCAGCCGCGTGGCGCTCAGCGAGTGGCCACCCAGCGCGAAGAAGTCCGCGTCGCGGGAGACGCTCTCCAGTCCGAGGACCTGGCGGAAGAAGCTCGCGAGCAACTGCTCCAGCGGTCCGCGCGGCGGCGCATCGCCAGCGCCTCGCGCGACCTCCGGCTCCGGCAGAGGGAGCGAAGTGAGGGCTCGGCGGTCCGTCTTCCCGGAGGGCGTGAGCGGCAGCGCGTCCAGCACGACCACGGTCGAGGGGACCATGGCCTCGGGGAGCACGGGCTTGAGCGCCGCGCGTGACGCCGCGGCCTCCTCCGCGCGCCCCTCTCGCGGGACGACGTAGGCGATGAGGCGCGTATCACTCCGGGGGCTCGTTCGAGCCACGACGACCGCGTCGCGCACGGCGGGCAGTCGCCTCAGCGCGACCTCAATCTCCTCCAGCTCGATGCGCTGGCCGCGCACCTTCACCTGGAAGTCGGTGCGGCCCAGGTACTCCAGCGTGCCGTCGCCACGCCAGCGTGCGAGGTCTCCGGTGCGGTAGAGGCTCGCGCCGGGCGTGTCGCTGAAGGCGTCCGGGAGGAAGCGCTCGGCGGTGAGCTCGGGGCGACGCCAGTACCCGCGCCCGACCTGGAGGCCGCCGATGAAGAGCTCCCCCTGCACGCCCACCGGGACGGGGTGCCCCGCGGTGTCGAGGACGAGCAGGTGCGTGTTCGCCACCGGGCGACCGATGGGCACACTCGTGCGCGGGTCGCCCCGAGGGCAGCGCCAGTGGGTCACGTCCACCGCGGCCTCGGTGGGGCCATAGAGGTTGTGGAGCTCCGTCGTGGGCAGCCGCTCGTGGGCTCGCTGGACGAGGTCGGCGGAGATCGCCTCGCCGCTGCACACGAGCGCGCGCAGGTCCGCGAAGGACTCCTGCCAGGGCTCCTCGAGGAAGGCCGCGAGCATGGAGGGGACGAAGTGGGTGACGGTGATGTGCTCGTCGGCCAGGACTCGCGCGAGGTAGGCGGGCTCGCGGTGCCCGCCCGGCCGTGCCAGCACCAACCGCGCGCCCACGGTGAGCGGCCAGAACAGCTCCCACACCGAGACGTCGAAGCTGGTCGGCGTCTTCTGGAGCACGCTGTCACCCGCGACCAGCGGGTGGACCTGGCGCATCCACGTCAGTCGATTGACGACCGCGCGGTGCCCGTTCATCGCGCCCTTGGGGCGCCCCGTGCTCCCGGAGGTGAAGATGACGTACGCGAGCGAGTCGGGGTGCGGCCTGCCCGAGACGCGGGTGCTCGGCAGGCTCGCGAGCCGCGTGGCCTCCGCGTCGAGGAGGACCGTGTGGCCCGGGTGCGAAGGCAGGTGGCTCGCGAGCTCCTGGCGCGTGAGGACGACGGCGGCCCCTGCGTCCTCGAGCATCCCGGCCAGTCGCTCGCGAGGCAGCTCCGGGTCCAGCGGCAGGTAGGCCGCGCCGGCCTTGAGGATGCCCACCAGCGCGATGACGAGCTCCAGGGAGCGCTCCAGGAACACGCCCACGAGGACTTCGGGCCCCGCCCCGAGGGACTGGAGATGCCGTGCGAGCTGATTGGCCCGGGCCTCCAGCTCTCCGTAGGTGAGGTGGTGTCCCTCGAAGGTGAGCGCACGGTGCCCGGGCGTGCGCTCCGCCTGGGCCTCGATGAGCGAGACGAGCGTCGTGTCCGCGTCGTACTCCCGCCCGGTGTCGTTGAAGTCGCGGAGCACCTGGCGGCGCGCGTCGACATCGAGGAGGGACAGGTGCGCGACCTGCCGACTCGGGGTGCGCAGTGCGTCCTCGAGCAGGTGGACGTAGTGGGACAGCAGGCGCTCGATGGTGGGCGCCTCGAAGAGGTCGGTGCTGTACTGGAAGGACAGCTCGTGGCCCTGGGGATTCTCGGTGACGGTGAGGGCCAGCTCGGTCTGGGTGTTCAGGCCGTCGACGACGAGGGGCCGGGCCTGGAGGCCGGGGAAGGTCCCGGCGAGCGTGTTCTCCGCGCGCTCCCAGAAGAGGCCCACCTGGAACAGGGGGGCGTGAGCGAGGCTGCGCTCGACCTGGAGGGCCTCGACGACCCGCTCGAAGGGGGCATCCTGATGCGTGAAGGCCTCGAGCGCCGTGGTCCGTGTGCTCGCGAGCAGCTCGGCGAAGGTGGTCCCCGGGTCGAAGCGGGTGCGGAGGACGACCGTGTTGGTGAAGAGGCCGACGATGGACTCCATCGCGGGGTGCGGACGTCCGGAGACGGGCGTGCCCACGGACACGTCGTCCTGCCCGGAGTGTCGATGCAGCAGCGCCGCGAGCGCCGCGCTCAGCACCATGAAGGGTGTGACGTGGTGTTCCCGGCAGATCTGGGTGAGTGCCTGTTCCAGCGCGGGAGACAGTCGATGGAAGCGGCTCAGCGCGCCCGCGTCACCGAGGACGGAGGGACGCGGCTTGTCAGTGGGCAGGGCGAGGAACGCGGGAGCGCCGGCGAGCTGGCGCTTCCAGTACTCGACGTGGTGGTCCTCACGGGCCCGGACGGGAGCGGAGCGTTGCCACGCGGCGACGTCGGCGTAGGTGAGCGAAGGCGTCGGCAGGGAGGGCGTCTGGTGCTGGCTCAGGGACGCGTAGGCCAGGGACAGCTCGCTCAACAGCAGGTCGATGCTCAGGCCATCGACCACCACGTGGTGCAGCACGAGCAGGAGGACATGGTGCTCCGGGGCGAGGCGGAACAGGTGGAAGCGGTAGAGCGGCCCCTGCTCCAGTGACAGGACGCGAGTGCTCTCCTCGCGCAGCCGGAGGTGCAGCGCGGGACTGTCAGCGTTGGTCGCGGAGAGCTCCTCGACGTGGAGCACCTCCACGGGAAGCGGGTTGTGTCGTGGAACCGGCCGCCCGTCCTCCGCGATGAAGGTCGTTCTCAGGACCGGGTGACGATCGAGCAGCAACCGCAGCGCGCCATCGAGCGCCGGGATGTCCAGTGCGCCGCGAAGCTCCACGGCCTCGGGGATGTTGTAGGCGCGCAGCTCGGGTTGGAGTTGATGGAGGAACCAGAGGCGCTCCTGCGCGAAGGAGGGCTGAGGAGGAAGAGAGGAGGGAGCAGGAGAAGGGAGCGGGAGCGCGTCGTGGTGCTGGGAGAGGAGGAGGGCGAGTCCTGCGACGGAGGGGGAGGAGAAGAGGGCGGCGAGAGGAAGCTCGACGCCGAAGGCGAGGCGGATGCGGGAGACGAGGCGGGTGGCGGAGAGGGAGTGGCCACCGAGGGAGAAGAAGTCCGCGTCGCGAGGGACGTGAGAGAGGGAGAGGACGTCAGCGAAGAGCTGGGAGAGGAGTGCCTCGGCCTGTCCACGAGGAGAAGCGTCGGAGGAGGGGACTTCCGCGGCGGAGATGTCGAAGGAGGAGAGGGCCGTCCTGTCGACTTTGCCGCTGGTGGTGAAGGGGAGAGAGGGGAGGGAGAGGAAGCGAGAGGGGACGAGGGCTTCAGGGAGGGAGGAAGCCAGCGCATCGCGGAGGGAAGCCAGCGGAGGAGCGCCGTCGTCGAGGACGAGGAAGGCGACGAGGAAGGTGTCGCGAGAGGGGCGGAAGGGGAGGACGGCGGCCTGGCGGACGCCGGAGAGGCGAAGCAGAGCGGCTTCGATTTCTTCGACTTCGACGCGGACGCCGCGGAGTTTGAGCTGGAAGTCGGAGCGGCCGAGGAAGGAGAGGGAGCCGTCGTCATTCCAGCGGGCCCTGTCGCCGGTGTCGTAGAGGCGAGAGCCGGGAGAGGTGCTGAAGGCGTCAGGGATGAAGCGCTCGGCGGTGAGGTGGGGGAGTGAGTGGTAGCCGCGAGCCAGGCAGATGCCGCCGATGAAGAGGTTGCCGGGGACGCCAGGAGGGAGGGGCTGGAGGGAGTCGTCGAGGACGTAGAGGCGGCAGCGGGGAAGAGGGCTGCCGAGACGGACGGGCCGGTGAGGGAGGGAGATTTCAGCGGCGACGTTGATGCTGGCTTCAGTGGGCCCGTAGGTGTTGACGAGGCGGGTGGAAGTCAGCGCGAGGGATTGGACGAGAGAGTCTGGGAGGACTTCGCCGCCGGTGACGAGGACGGAGAGGGAGCGGAAGGCGTCGAGGGCACCGGGCTCCTCGAGGGCGGTGGCGAGGGAGGAGGGGGTGATGACGACGTGGGAGACGCAGTGGCGGCGGATGTCGTTGGCGAGGCCAAGAGGGCCGACGTCGCGGAGGATGACGCGAGCGCCGCGGGAGAGGCTGAAGAGGATTTCCTCCTGGTGGATGTCGAAGGAGAGGCTGCCGGAGGCGGCCCAGGTGTGGCCCGTGGAGGTGGAGTAGAGGGCGTCGAAGGCGTCGAAGCAGTGGACGACGTTCTGCTGGGTGGAGAGGACGCCCTTGGGAGTGCCGGTGGAGCCGGAGGTGTAGAGGACGTAGGCGAGGTTGTCGGGCAGGGCGCGCAGAGGCTCCGCCAGCGCCGCGTCAGCACGCTGCGCATCTCCTGGCTGCACCAGCACCACGTCGAGCGCCACGCCCTCGAAGAGAGCAGGCGAAGAGACGACGAGGCAGGCACGGGACTGCTGAAGCAGTTGTGCGCGCCGGGCCGGCGGGTGCGAAGGCTCCAGAGGGAGGCACGCGGCGCCGGAGAGGTGGACGGCGAGGAGGGAGACGACAGCCTCGGACGAGCGCTCGACACAGACACCGACGACAGCTTCCGGACGCGCACCAAGAGCCGCCAGATGCGCGGCGAGCCGCGAGGCGCGAGAGTGGAGCTGGGAGAAGGTGAGGGTGGCGTCGGGAGCGACGAGAGCAACGGCGTCCGGAGTCCTCGCGAAGGAGGCAAGCAGCAGGGACGCGACGGTGCCGTCGGAGTCGAAGGGACGGTGGGAGTCGTTGAAGTCGAAGAGGACGCGCTGGCGCTCTTCGACGGAGAGCAGCGAGAGGCTGGAGAGGGGCGCCTGGGGCGAGGCGAGGACCTGTTCGAGGAGGATGACGAAGTGGGAGAGCATGCGCTCGACGGAGGCGTGCTCGAAGAGGTCGGTGCGGAACTGGAAGAAGAGCTGGAGGGAGGAGTCGGGCAGCTCGGTGGCGGTGAGGGCGAGGTCGAGCTGGCTGGTGCCATTGTCGACGAAGACGTGCTGAGAGGAGAGGCCGGAGAAGGAGAGGGGCGAGTCGACGCGGCGCAGGTCGAACATCACCTGGAAGAGGGGCGCGTGACTGAGGCTGCGCTCGACGTGGAGCGCATCGACGACCCGCTCGAACGGCGCATCCTGGTGGCTGAAGGCGTCGAGCGAAGTGCTCCGGACCTGCGCCAGCAGCGAGGCGAAGGTCATCCCTGCTGGAAGCTGCGTGCGAAGGACCAGCGTGTTGAGGAAGAGGCCGACGATGTCCTCGGTGGCGGCGTGCGTGCGGCCGGAGACGGGAGTGCCGACGCACAGCTCGCGCTCACCCGAGTAACGGTGAAGCAAGGTGGCGAACACGGCATAGAGCGCCATGAACGGCGTCACCTGATGCTGTCGGCAGAGCGCCTCCAGCCGGAGGCGGACTTCACGAGGCAGGACCTGGTGACGCGAGAAGGCGCCTCGATCCGTGAGGACCGGCGGACGCGGCTTGTCGGTGGGGAACGCGAGCAGCGCGGGGGCATCGGCGAGCTGCCGCTTCCAGTAGTCGAGGTGGACATCCTCACGCGCGCGGAACTCGGGGGTCCGCTGCCACGCGGAGATATCCGAGTAGGTGAGGGGCGGCGTGGGGAGCAGCGGCGCTCGTTGCCGGCTCAGCTCTGAGTACGACTGCGCCAACTCGCTCAGGAGCCGGTCCATGGACAGGCCATCCACGACGATGTGGTGGATGACCATCAGCAGGACATGGCGATCGACCGCGACCCTGAACAAACGGAAGCGATACAGGGGCCCCTTCTCCAGTGAGAACGGGCGCGAGCTCTCCTCCTCCAGACGTTGCTGGAGCAGTGCGCGCAGTGCCTCCTCGCCACGGACGCGAGGCCGGAGGTCCTCCACGTCGAGCAATTGCTCGGGGACGGGCTGGAACGCCAACCGAGGCATCCCCTCCGACGAACCGAAGACCGCGCGCAACGATGAGTGCCGCTCCGGCAGCAGTCGCAGCGCGGCCTCCAGCGCGGCTGTATCCAGGACTCCCGTCAGCTCGATCGCCTCCGGAATCACATACGCGGCGGAGTCAGGCAGGAGCTGATGGAGGAACCAGAGGCGCTCCTGTGCGAAGGAGGGCTGGGGAGGAAGAGAGGAGGGAGCAGGAGCGGGAAGCGGAAGGGAGTCGTGGTGCTGGGAGAGGAGGAGAGCGAGCCCTGCGACAGTGGGGGAGGAGAAGAGGGCGGCGAGAGGAAGCTCGACGCCGAAGGCGAGGCGGATGCGGGAGACGAGGCGGGTGGCGGAGAGGGAGTGGCCACCGAGGGAGAAGAAGTCCGCGTCGCGAGGGACGTGAGAGAGGGAGAGGACGTCAGCGAAGAGCTGGGAGAGGAGTGCCTCGGCCTGTCCACGAGGAGAAGCGTCGGAGGAGGGGACTTCCGCGGCGGAGATGTCGAAGGAGGAGAGGGCCGTCCTGTCGACTTTGCCGCTGGTGGTGAAGGGGAGAGAGGGGAGGGAGAGGAAGCGAGAGGGGACGAGGGCTTCAGGGAGGGAGGAAGCCAGCGCATCGCGGAGGGAAGCCAGCGGAGGAGCGCCGTCGTCGAGGACGAGGAAGGCGACGAGGAAGGTGTCGCGAGAGGGGCGGAAGGGGAGGACGGCGGCCTGGCGGACGCCGGAGAGGCGAAGCAGAGCGGCTTCGATTTCTTCGACTTCGACGCGGACGCCGCGGAGTTTGAGCTGGAAGTCGGAGCGGCCGAGGAAGGAGAGGGAGCCGTCGTCATTCCAGCGGGCCCTGTCGCCGGTGTCGTAGAGGCGAGAGCCGGGAGAGGTGCTGAAGGCGTCAGGGATGAAGCGCTCGGCGGTGAGGTGGGGGAGTGAGTGGTAGCCGCGAGCCAGGCAGATGCCGCCGATGAAGAGGTTGCCGGGGACGCCAGGAGGGAGGGGCTGGAGGGAGTCGTCGAGGACGTAGAGGCGGCAGCGGGGAAGAGGGCTGCCGAGACGGACGGGCCGGTGAGGGAGGGAGATTTCAGCGGCGACGTTGATGCTGGCTTCAGTGGGCCCGTAGGTGTTGACGAGGCGGGTGGAAGTCAGCGCGAGGGAGTGGACGAGAGAGTCTGGGAGGACTTCGCCGCCTGTGACGAGGACGGAGAGGGAGCGGAAGGCGTCGAGGGCACCGGGCTCCTCGAGGGCGGTGGCGAGGGAGGAGGGGGTGATGACGACGTGGGAGACGCAGTGGCGGCGGATGTCGTTGGCGAGGCCAAGAGGGCCGACGTCGCGGAGGATGACGCGAGCGCCGCGGGAGAGGCTGAAGAGGATTTCCTCCTGGTGGATGTCGAAGGAGAGGCTGCCGGAGGCGGCCCAGGTGTGGCCCGTGGAGGTGGAGTAGAGGGCGTCGAAGGCGTCGAAGCAGTGGACGACGTTCTGCTGGGTGGAGAGGACGCCCTTGGGAGTGCCGGTGGAGCCGGAGGTGTAGAGGATGTAGGCGAGGTTGTCGGGCAGGGCGCGCAGAGGCTCCGCCAGCGCCGCGTCAGCACGCTGCGCATCTCCTGGCTGCACCAGCACCGCGTCGAGCGCCACGCCCTCGAAGAGAGCAGGCGAAGAGACGACGAGGCAGGCACGGGATTGCTGAAGCAGTTGTGCGCGCCGGGCTGGCGGGTGCGAAGGCTCCAGAGGGAGGCACGCGGCGCCGGAGAGGTGGACGGCGAGGAGGGAGACGACAGCCTCGGACGAGCGCTCGACGCAGACGCCCACCACCGCTTCCGGACGCGCACCAAGAGCCGCCAGATGCGCGGCGAGCCGCGAGGCGCGAGAGTGGAGCTGGGAGAAGGTGAGGGTGGCGTCGGGAGCGACGAGAGCAACGGCGTCCGGAGTCCTCGCGAAGGAAGCAAGCAGCAGGGACGCGACGGTGCCGTCGGAGTCGAAGGGACGGTGAGAATCGTTGAAGTCGAAGAGGACGCGCTGGCGCTCTTCGACGGAGAGCAGCGAGAGGCTGGAGAGGGGCGCCTGGGGCGAGGCGAGGACCTGTTCGAGGAGGATGACGAAGTGGGAGAGCATGCGCTCGACGGAGGCGTGCTCGAAGAGGTCGGTGCGGAACTGGAAGAAGAGCTGGAGGGAGGAGTCGGGCAGCTCGGTGGCGGTGAGGGCGAGGTCGAGCTGGCTGGTGCCGTTGTCGACGAAGACGTGCTGTGAGGAGAGGCCGGAGAAGGAGAGGGGCGAGTCGACGCGGCGCAGGTCGAACATCACCTGGAAGAGGGGCGCGCGATTGAGGCTGCGCTCGACGTGGAGCGCATCGACGACCCGCTCGAACGGCGCATCCTGGTGACTGAAGGCCTCCAGCGCGGTCGCCCACACGTGCGCCAGCAACATGGAGAACGGCGCGGAAGGCAGCAGATGTGTCCGCAGGACGAGCGTGTTGATGAACAGCCCGACGATGTCCTCGGAGGCCGCGTGCGTGCGTCCGGATACCGGCGTGCCGATGCACAGCTCGCGCTCGCCCGAGTAGCGCTGGAGCAGCGTGGCGAACACGGCGTAGAGCGCCATGAACGGCGTCACCTGGTGCTCTCGGCAGAGCGCCTCCAGCCGCAGCCGGACCTCGCGAGGCAACACGTGGCGACGCGAGTACGCGCCGCGGTCGGACAACACCGGCGGACGAGGCTTGTCCGTGGGCAGCGCGAGCAGCGACGGCGCGTCGGCGAGCTGTCGCTTCCAGTAGTCGAGGTGGATGTCCTCGCGAGCGCGGACCTCGGGCGTGCGCTGCCAGGCGGACAGGTCCACGTAGTCCAGGGTGGCGGGCGCGGGAGGCGGGACGCGGCCTTCCTGGAGCGCGGAGTACGTCGTCGCCAGCTCGTTGAGGAGGATGCCCATCGAGAGGCCATCCACCACCAGGTGATGCAGCACCAGCAGCAGCGCCTGGTGCTCGGGGCCGCTCGTGAACAGGTGGAACCGATACAGCGGCCCCTCCTCCACCGAGAGCGGTCGCGAGGCCTCCTCGCGCAGCCTGCGCTGGAGCAACGCCTCCGCGGTCCCACTCTCATTCGGCGGGCGTGACACGTCCTCCACCGTGAGCAGCGGCTCGCGGACCGGGTGGACGCGCAGTCGCGGGCTCCCCTCCACGGGCGTGAAGGTGACGCGGAGCGCGGCGTGCCGCTCCACCAGTCGCCGCAGCGTGTCCTCCAGCGCGGCCCTGTTCAGCGTGCCCCGAAGCTCCAGCGCATCGACGACGAGGTACGCCGCCGAATCCGGCTGGAGCTGCTGGAGGAACCACAGCCGCTCCTGCGCCAGGGACGGCATCGGCGCGACGTCCGCGGGGAGCGGCGTGGGGCCGGCGAGTGACGCAGAGAGCGACTCGGAGATGGGACCCAGCGCCCGGGCCAGACGAGCCACCGTCGCGTGCGAGAACAGCGTTGTCAGCGGCAAGTCCACACCCACCGCGTGCCGCACGCGCGCCAGCAGTCGCGTGGCGCTCAGCGAGTGCCCGCCCAGCTCGAAGAAGTCGCTGTCCCGGCCCACCCGCTCCACGCCCAACACCTGCTGGAACAACCCCGCCAGCAGCACCTCCAGCTCTCCACGCGGCGCGCTGCCCGCGGACGCGCTCGCGGCGTCGACGCGGCCGAGCGACAACGAGCCCAGCGCCTTCCGGTCCACCTTCCCGGAGGACGTCAGCGGAAGCGCGGTGAGCGTCACGAGCGCGGAGGGCACCAGGTGCTCGGGGAGCTGCTGCTTCAACCACGGGCGCAGCACCGCGCTCACCCGGGTCTCATCCTGTCCCTCGGCGGGGACGAGGAAGGCCACCAGGGCCAGCTCGCCCTCCGCGACTTCGCGAGCCACCACCGCGACCTCGCGGACCTCCGGATGGCGCGAGAGGACGGCCTCCACCTCGCCCGGCTCCACGCGCATGCCGCGCAGCTTCACCTGCGAGTCGACGCGGCCCAGGTACTCGAGCTCGCCGTCCACCGTCCACCGCGCCAGGTCTCCCGTGCGGTAGAGCCGCTCACCCGGCGTCGAGCCGAACGGATGCGGCAGGAACCGCTCCGCCGTCAGGTCCGGTCGCCCCAGATAGCCACGGGCCACGCCCACGCCGCCGATGAACAGCTCTCCGGCGACGCCAGGAGGCAGCGGCTCCAGCGCCTCATCGAGCACGTACAGTCGCGTGTTGGGCCACGGCGTGCCCAGGGTGATGGCGCCCGGCACCACCGCGTACGGCGTGATTGCCGCGCAGACCGTGGCCTCCGTCGGTCCATACGCGTTGAGCAGCCGCCGGCCCTGGCCCCAGCGCTCGGCCACCGCGATGGGAAGGGCCTCGCCCGCGGAGATGACGGTGCGCAGGCCCTCCAGCCCGTCCGTCTCCAACTGCGCGAGCACCGACGGCGTCAACGTCACCGCGGTGACGGCGCTCTCACGCAGCAGCGTCCGCAGGGGGGCATCCGGGAGCAGCCGCTGTCGGGGCGCGAGCACCAGCGTCGCGCCCGCGAGCAGCGTGGCGAACACCTCGCACACGGACGCGTCGAAGCTCATCGACGCGAACTGGAGCACCCGGTCCTCGGACCGGAACCCATGCGCCCGCACCGCGGCCAGGGCCGTGTTGCGCAGACCCGCGTGCGCCACCAGCACGCCCTTGGGCCGCCCCGTGGAGCCGGACGTGTAGATGACGTACGCCAGATGGTCCGCCGAGGCGACTGCCTCCAGCCGCTCCACGGAGTGCCGGGCGAACGGCGGCAGCAGCCCGTCCAGCTCCACGGTCAGCTCGCCTCGCAGCGGCAGCTCGTCCAGCATCTGCTGCCGCGCGAGCACCACGGGCGCGCCGCTGTCGGAGAGCACGAAGCCCTGCCGCTCCGCGGGATGCGCCGGGTCCAGCGGAACGAACGCGCCTCCCGCCTTGAGGATGCCCAGCATCCCCACCACCTGCTCCACCGAGCGCTCCGCGCACAGCGCGACGCGCGTCTCCGGCCCCACGCTCAGCGAGCGCAGATAGCGCGCGAGCTGGTTGGCGCGCTCGTCGAGCTGCCGGTACGTCAGCCGGGTGCCCTCGAAGTCGAGCGCCGTCGCGTCCGGCGCGCGGTCCACCTGCTGCTCGAAGCAGGCCACCACCGTGTCGCCGCCCTCCAGGTGCTGCTCGGAGGCATTGAAGGTGACGAGCACCCGGTGCCGCAGCGCCTCGGTGAGGACGGGACGTGGGGCCATCGCGCGCTCGGCCACGGGGGCGGCGTCGGGCGCGGCGGCGGAGTCGACAGGGGGAGCCTTCCGTCCGTGCGGACCGGGGGAGGTCGGGGCGGAATCGTCGTGAGCGGTCATCGTGAAGTCTGTGCTCTCAGAGCCGGAGTCGAACGTTGATGCCGGCGCGGAACAGGCCCATGTCCACCGGCGCGCTGGGGGCGATGCTGGCGTCGGGCTGGAAGCGGAACTCGCCGCCGCGCTCTCCAAAAGGAACTTCCACGTAGGCGGCGACCGTCACGTCGCGCAGCCGGGAGGCATTGATGTCCAGGCGCGCCACGTAGGACGGGTCTCCCACGTTGCCCATCACCGTGAGCGTCGTCGTGGGCTCGTAGATGTTGCGCGCGGTGACGGCCACCTGCGCCATGCCGTAGAAGCGGCCGAAGTAGAGCGGCTGGAAGTCACCCACCGCCTGCACCCACGTCAGCAGCTCGCGGTCGTCGCTGCCCAGCTGGTTGTAGAACCCCTCCAGCCGCACCACCGTCTTGAACGTGTCCGCCACGCGCAGCTCCACCTGCGCGCCGCCGCTGGCCTGCACCTGGAGCCCGTCGAGCGCCCGCACCTGGAAGCCCCCCGCCCGCGAGCGCTCCCACGTGGCCACGTCCGCGCCGTGCACCAGCGCAATCTCGGTGTTGAAGTCCAGCCGCCCCAGGCCAATCGAGTAGTCCACGCCGTAGCGGGGCCGCCGGCCCTCCATGAACGAGCCCGAGACCGCCAGCTCGCTGGTGCCCAGCGCCATCTCCGCGCGCACCGCGCCGCCGTAGCGCACGCGGTCCCCGTCCGCCGTCACCTCGTCCAACAGGTCCGCCGTGCCGATGAGCCACAGGTTGGCCGCCATCTCCTCCCACGGCACGTTGACCTTCACCATGTCCACGCCCGGCCTCAAGTCATAGAGGAACAGCGGGTCCGGGTTGCGCGCGCGCAGGAAGTCGGTGGTGTTCCAGATTTTGGAGCTGCCCCACTTGATGTGCTGCCGCCCCGCGGTGATGAAGACGTGGTCGAACAGGCCGAAGTAGATCCACAGCCGGTCCAGGCTCGTCGCGGGCGTGGAGAGCACCGGGTCCAGCGGGTCGTACGCCATGCGGCCCACCGCGAAGCTGCGCAGCCCGTCGAACGGCTTGAAGTCCAGGTACACGTCCAGGAGCGCCGGGAAGAACGGGTCCACTCCCGTGGCCGACGTGCTCGCGCGCCTGGCCCCGGCCACCTCCGCGCGCTGCAGATAGAAGCCGCCCACCGTGAGCAGCTCGGGCACCTTGAGGAACGCGGAGGGGTGCAGCGGGTCCTCCTCGACGGCGTCCTCCGTCACCGGCTGGGGCCCCGCGGTGGGACCTCCCGCCGCGGAGGCGACGCTCGTGCCCGACGCGGCCACGTCATCCACCACCACCGGCCGCAGCGACGTGTCCACGTCCATGGGCGGCGCGGGGCGCGGGGCCTCCGTCTCGCCCTCGATGGTGGGCACCGCCAGCTCCAGGCTCGCCACGGCGGGCTGCGTGGCGGTGGCGGGCTCCGCGAAGGCCTCCACCGTGTTGCCGTCCGCGGTCTCCGTATCGTCCTCGGACGCGGTGCCGGAGGCGGACACCGTGTCGCCTGCCTCCTCCGGGGCCACGGTGCCGGCGGAGGACAGCTCCGGCGGCGGCTCCACGCTCGCGGTGAGCGCGAGCTTGCCTCGCACGGGCTTCTGATACGTCAGCGCGCGCACGTCGCCACCGGCGAAGAACACCGCGAGGCCCCGCGACGGATAATGGAAATACAGCGAGGTGTCCGCCGTGGCCTTCACCACGTAGCAGGGCTTCTTGCTCCAGCCCGTCTTGGGACACGCGGGGCCGAATTGTTTCTCCACCGCGGCGCGCGTGGGCGCGCGGGTGGGGAAGACATCGATGCGCCGCAGCTTGCGCGTGCGTGTATCGACGGTGAAGCGCGCGCGCTGCGTCCCCGCTGGCGAGGACTGCCCCTGATAGTCGAGCACCAGCGCGCCGTCCTCGCGGCGTCTCGCGTCGGGCTCGCCGAACAGGATGCGCAGCTGCGCCTCGGTCGTGACGCCCGGTCTGGCTTTCTTCCAGGGCTCCGCGTGAGCCGTGCCATGAATCAGACACAACATGGCCACGATGCGCACGACAGAGGGGGCAGGGGGCATGGAGGGCCGCAGTCTAGTGGTGTTGTGACACGCGTGGAAACCCACGGTGGGTTGACATTCCCCCGCTCTTCCTCCGAGCATCCACCTCCCCCTGCGTAGTGGAGGCCACCCACATGGCGTCGGAAGAGGCGGTTCAGTCCCCATCCGAAACAGCGGCGAACGCGGTATCCACTCCGAATCCCTCCGAGGCTCCCGAGGCGGTGTCAGCTGCTCCCGAGAAGCTCGATGAGATAGAGGAGATCGACTTCCTCCTCGAGGAGATTGAAAGCAAGATCGCCCCGCTCGCCCTGGCATGAGCACGGCTGGCGAGGTCCGCTCGTACCGGGACACCTTCGTCCCGTACTGGCATCCGGTGGCGTACGCCCATGAGCTTCGGGAAGGCCCCCTGGCCGCCCGGCTCCTGGAGTCGGAGCTGGTCCTCTGGCGCACCGCCTCCGGTGTCGCGGCCACCCAACGCTACTGCGCGCACCGCGGAGCAGACCTCTCCGCCGGGACTGTCACACCCCAGGGACTTCGCTGCGCGTTCCATGGATGGACATACGCCCAGAGCGGCTCGTGTGTCCGCATTCCCTCTCAACCCCAGACGCCCGTCCCCGAGCGGGCCCGGGTGAGCAGCTACCTTGCCGCGGAGCGGCATGGGCTCATCTGGGTCTGTCTTTCGCCCGAGCCCGCGGCGCCGCTGCCCGAGTGGCCGGAGCTGGCCGACAGCGCGACGGTGGCCACGGTGCCGCTGCCCCGCCTGGACTGGGACACGTCCGCCGGACGCATGGTGGAAATCGTCCTGGACGTGGCTCACCTATCGTTCGTTCATGAGGGCACGTTCGGCAATCCGGAGCAGCCCGAGGTGCCGGCGTATGACGTGGAGAAGCTGCCGGACGGGCTGCGCGCGCAGATTGTCTACCCGGCGCTGGCGCCCGCGGTGGGGAGCGCTCCACCCCGGGTGGACCGCACCACGCTCACGTACGAGGTGACGTTCCCCTTCACCGCGCGGCTCACCTTCAAGCCCACGCTCTTCTATCCGCACACCGTCTACGCGGTGGCCTCGCCCTGGTCGGAGGAGAAGATGCAGTGCTTCTACTTCGCCTCGTACCACCCGAGGATCCGCAACTTCGCGGAGCTGTTCGTGAAGTCGGAGTCGGCCATCCTGGAGCAGGACCGCCGCGTCGCGGAGGGGCAGCGCCCGCGCGCGCACCCGCTGGACTTCTCCGGAGAGGTCCCCGTGAAGGCGGACCGGCTCCCCATCGAATACCGCCGGGCCCTCGCGGCCCTGCGCCTGGGCCGTCCTCCGGACGCGCCCGCATTGGACTAGCCACAGGAGTCGCTCGAACGTGAATGCCGGGGGCCGAAGCTGGGAGAGGTGCGTGTCCGTGGTGGCGCTGCTGGTCGCCGTGAGCGGCTGTCGGGAGAAGGACGCGGCCCCCAAGCCGCCGCCGCCGCCCGCCGTCGTCGAGGCGAAGCCCGCCGCGCCTCCCGCCCCCAAGCCCGTGTCCGCCCAGGCCGCGCTCGTGGAGCGGGGCCGCTACCTGGGCGAGTCGGTGCTCGGCTGCGTGGACTGTCACACGCGGCGCGACACGGGCCGCTTCGGTGGACCCCTGTCGGGTCCTCCGCTCGCCGGCGCGTGCTTCGGCCCGGAGTGGGACCTCCCCGGCACGCTGTGCGCGCCCAACATCACCTCCGACCCGGTGCACGGCGTGGGCAGGTGGACCGACGCCCAGCTGCTGCGCACCCTGCGCGAGGGCTACGGCCAGGGCGACCGCACGCTCTTCCCGATGATGCCGTACATGGAGTGGCGCGCCACCCTGTCCGACGGTGACGCGAAGGCCGTCGTCGCGTGGCTGCGCACCGTGCCCGCCGTGGCCCTCCCCACGCCTCCCTCCCAGCTCGCGCCCGAGGTGCTCGCGGACATCAAGGACCTGGCCGGCCCCCTGCCCGGACCCGTGGCCGAGCCCGCCCAGGACGACGTCTCCCGGGGCCGCTACCTGGCCACCATCGCCCAGTGCGCCTTCTGCCACGCCAGCGCGGACGAGGAGCCGAGGCCCTTCGCCAGAGGCCGCGCCGCCCCCACGCCCCTGGGCGAGGAGCCCGTGCCGTCCCTGCTCCCGGAGGGGCCCATCCTGAAGGACCTGAGCGAGGACGCCTTCGTCGCCCGCTTCACCGCCTTCAAGGACCTGGCCCCCGCCCCCAGCAAGAAGGGCCAGGTCAACAAGCTGTCCATGCCCTGGCGCGCCTTCTCCTCCATGAAGGAGGAGGACCTTCGCGCCGTGTACCGCTTCCTCAAGACCCAGGGCACGGCAACGCAGCGCGCCACGGGCCCATGAATTGGCGCGGCGCTTTCTGAGAAAGTAGGATACACGCCTAGCCCTCCGCTGAACGTCACCGTGCCCTGCGCTGGTGAGCCGCGCTGGACTCGAATCTCATGACCCTGTCCTTCAAGAAGTGCGTCCTGATGCTCCCGGTGCTGGCGGTTGCCTCGGGCTGCAACCTGCTCGACACGTCCGACGTGGAAGGTACGCGTGGCCGTGGTGCGCGAGCGTTCGACCCGTACTCGAGCTCCGCCTCCGGGGCCATCTCGCTGTCCCTGCTCTGGTACAAGGGCTGCGCCATGCTTCCCACGGGTGAGCCCGTGACGAAGGGCGACCTGAACCTGCCGGACTATGGCGCCACCTGCTACAACCTGAACAACGGCTACCCCTCGGAGACGAAGCCCTTCGAGCCGGTGGAGCCCTTCGCCCGGATGATCGTCACGCCGGGGGAGCTGTACTTCCTGCGCGAGTTCTCCGCGATGGACGTGGAGCTGGCGCGCTTCGAGGACCCCAACGACAGGCGCACGCCGGCCGCGTGGATGCGGATGGAGTCGCTCTTCAAGGACCTGGACTGGTCCGGCCTGTCCTCGGGGCGCGACGCGTGGAAGCGCCTGGAGCCGAAGACGTTCCTGCGCGAGACCTTCTACGAGAACGCCGCGTGGATGCTGGCCACGGACGACACGTTCCTCCTGGAGGTGCTGGACGCGGACGGCAACGTGCGCACCAGCATCACGTACTCGCGCCGGGACTTCCTCGCGGAGAGCGCCGTCACGGGCCGCACCCGCGCCAGCTTCACGGTGACGGGCCTGCAGCGCCCGCTGTTCCCCGGAGACCCGACGCCGCGCCGGGCGGAGGGCTACGACGCGCTCGAGTTCGCCACGGCGGTGAAGGTGTCGCTCGCCAACTCCACCAACCCGTTCAAGTCCTTCACCATGCCGGACCTGCGGGGCGAGGGCGTCATCCGCCTCACCTGGAGCCAGCTGCCGCTCAAGCCGTTCCTCTTCCCCGTCACCTTCCAGCCCTCCTCGGAGCGGCTCGCGACGTGCTACCAGCTGGGGCCGGACGGGCTGGCCACGGACGTGCCCACGCCGTGCGGCTTCGGCCTCAAGCAGCAGGTGCAGGTGTCGCGCCCCGCCAACGGCACCTTCTTCAACGCCGGTGAGACGGTGGACTTCGTGGTGTCGCTGCAGGACGGCGACGGCCACGGCCTGCACCCGCGCGACTCCATGCCGTCTTACTTCGACTACCTGGGGGAGGGCTCCAACGGCCTGGCCTACTTCAACGAGCAGATGCTGCTGACGTGGCGTGACAGCAGCGCGTCCGAGTCCGGCTTCAAGGTCGTGGGTCCGCTGCAGAACCTGAAGGTGGTCAACGGGGACTACGTGCCCAAGGACTACTTCGCCTATCCGGCCGCGAGCGAGCCGCAGTTCTACGTGCCGCCGGACATCATGGCCGTCGCGGGCGGCATGGCGGTGCGTCCGACGACGCGCTACGCGGTGCCGCTGCCTCCGGACGCGAAGCCCGGCACCTACGCCATCCTGCTCAAGGGGCACCGCAACTACGAGGGTGAGCGGCTCAACCGGTTGGACCCGTTCTTCTTCCAGGTGGGCCAGGCCGCGCCGACCTCGTACCCGGGCCGCATCGGCAACTGCCAGGTGTGCCACAACGGCGTGGGCTCGCTGAGCAACGTGCACCACGGCGTCTCGGTGGACCACGTGGAGACGTGCAAGGTGTGTCACCACGACGACGTGGTGGGGCACGTGTCGGACTTCATCCACCGGCTGCACATCTCGTCGCCGAAGTACGCGCAGAACAAGGGTGACTGCACCCTGTGCCACCTGACGCGCGAGAGCACGCTGCGTCCGAGCATGAACGCGTGCGCGGGCTGCCACCCGGGCACGCACGGCACCGAGTACTTCGACCTGCAGTTCCAGGAGCTCAACTCTCCCCCCAACGCCTTTGGCAACTGCGCCAACGCCTGCCACGTGACGACGGTTCCCGCCGAGCACGTGCTGCCGGCGCGCTGAGCCCTTCGAGGACCGCGATGAAGCTCCGCTCCCTAGCCTCCAGCTTCCTGCTCTTCGCCGCCGCCGGTGGGTGTTCCAGCTCCGACGCGCCCGTCAACATCCCGCCGGACACCGCGCCCGTCGTCGACCTGCCGGCGCGCACGACGAACGTCTCCGGCGTGCTCTACGACCCGGAGGCGTTCCTCGTCGCCTTCATGACGGTGCCCGAGGAGGAGGCCGGCAACGCGCTGCCCGGCCTCTTCGAGGGGCCGTACACCTTCCTGTCCGCCATCATGGGGGGGCAGGTGTCGCTGTCGTCACCGGAGGGCGGCGGCGCGCTGGTGTCGGCGCCGTCGGACTTCGGAGGGACCTGGTCGGTGGTGGGGGCTCCGTCGGGTGAGACGACGGCCTATCTCGCGTCCGCGACGCCTCCCGAGGAGCCGGTGGAGCCGAACCCCGACTTCCCCGTCCCGATGCCGACGACGACGTACTTCCCCACGACGTACGTGCGGCCCATCCTGGCGAGCGTCACGCAGTGCTACGGCCAGGCCGCGGTGCTCGTGGGCAACACGGGCGCGCTGGACGCGGTGGCGCAGGCGATGACGGAGGCGGGCACGCCGACGACGCCCGCGGACCTGTTGGACCCGACGAAGACGGGCGGTGTCGCACTCCTGTTCGTGCACGACATGAGCTTCCTGGCGGACCTGTTCCAGACGCCGGTGTCCAGCATCGCGGAGGCGTCCGCGGGGCGGCTCTTCCCGCTCGACTGGGCGCCGGTGGAGGAGGCTCCGCTGCCGGGGCAGTCGCCGATGGGCTTCATGGTGCTGCCCGGCTCGGAGAGCTTCCTGGGCTACTTCGCGCTCGTGCTGCCGCCCAACGCCACGGAGCCGGTGACGGTGAACCTGGTGGACACCTTCGTGCCGGAGCCGGAGCCGGACCCCGAGGCGCCGCCCCGGCCGTACCTGATTCCGCCGGTCATCGTGGAGCCGCGTCCGGGTGAGGTGAGCGTGTACCGGGCCTTCGGGCAGATTCCGATGCCGCCGGGCGAGGAGCCGCCTCCCGGTGGTGGGCTCGAGGACCCGCCGCCGCCGGAGCCGGAGCCCACGTGGACCTGCTACATCCCGCCTCCGCCCGTGGAGCTGCCCGAGGAGCCTGTCGACCCCGAGGGTCCGCCGGCGGAGTAGCGACGAGGGCCCCGAGGCCTTTGGGTCGTGACACGAGGACGCGCTCCGATGTCGAGGAGCCGTCCTCGGTTCGTTTCGTGGGGATGCTTCGGTCGTGAGGGTTCGTGTGTAGGGGCGGTACGCCACGTGAGCACGCGCTCCGACTTCGATGCACCCGGTCTCCGCCTGGTTAGCTCGGATGCCGCGGCCATGAGGCGCGCGCCCGGATGGCGGTAGGCCACGCGAGCCTTCGCCCCGAGGTTTCGCGTCCTCGGCTGGAGGAGCGAGCTCGTGGCGGCAGGTGCCCGCCTCGGGCCTCCGCTCAGGTCCCGGGCCGCACGCGCAGCTCGCGGAAGCGGACCGAGGGCTGCCCGAAGGACACGGGCAGCGGGCCATGGTCCAGCTTGCGGCACCCTCGCGTGGCGAAGAGGTTGCGCGCGTCGGCGCCCACCGCATCGATGTGGGCCAGCGCCGTCAGCCCGTTGCCGGAGAGGACGCCTGGGCCCACGCGAGGGCCCGCGCGCCCGTCGCGCACCAGGCGCGCCTCGACGATGTGGAAGCTGAAGTCCCCCGACAGGAGGTTCATGTGCCGCGGCGTGAGGTGCTGCACGAGCAGCCCGTGGCCCACGTCCGCGAGGAGGGACGCCAGGTCGCCTTCATGCGGCTCCACGCGGGTGTGCGCCATGCGTGGCAGGGGCGGGTGACGGAAGTCCACGCGCCGGCCATGACCGTTGGGCTCCAGGCCGAGCGCGCGGGCGCTGCGCGCATCCAGCATGGGCGAGGTGACGATGCCTCCACGCAGCAGGGGCACCGCGCGCGCGGCGTGCCCCTCGTCATCCCACGTGAAGCCGAGCGCACCCTGCGCATCCGTGGGGTCGTCGGACACGTGGACGAAGGGCTCGGCCACGCGCTGTCCCAGTCTGCGCGCGAGGAAGGAGCCGCCGCGCGCGACGACATCGCCCTCCAGGGGATGGCCGCAGACCTCATGGAAGAAGCACGCGGACGCCGCGCCCGGGGGGAAGAGCACGGGCAGCGCTTCGTCGGGGCACGGCACGGCGGGAGTCGTCTCCCGGAGCTCACGCACCAGCGTGTCCACCCACGCTTCCAGCGAGGGCAGGGCGGCATGGAGGCGCGTGGCGTCGGGATGCGTGACGCAGCGCCACGCGTCGAACCGGGGACCGCCGGCCTCGCCATGGAACGCCTTCACCTCCAGCAAGGCATGGCGCGTGCGGTCCTCCACCATCCGCTCGGGCTGAGCGTGGAGCGTCCAGCGGTCCACCTCACGCAGCGTCACCTCGAGGTGGAGCGCCCCGGCTGAGCGGGCGACGTCCACGAGCCGGCGCACCACGTCCTCACGGAGCGCGGCGCCCTCCGAGAGCCTGGAGGACTCGGCGAGCGGCGCACGTGCCCGTTCGAGCACTTCGGACGGGAGGAGCCCCGGAGCGGGTGTTCCACGAGACAACTCCGTCCACGTGTATTCACCGTGGCTCGGGGGACCTTTGCGGACACAGGCGCCACGCTCGAAGGTCGCGGGCAGAATCCGTGTGCCGGAGCGGAGGTGGAGCACGTCGGAGACTTCGCGCCGCTCCACGAACCAATCCAAGACGAGGGCTCCTTGTGTCAGCGTCGGGGGCGCGCGAGGGAACGCGTCCCTCCGGGTTGTATCACGCTGCGCGCTGCTGGACCGAGACCCCACCCGCGCGCACGCGCCGCGAAGATGTCGAGCATGACCTCCGGGCGGCTTCGGCCTCGAGCCTGTCTGGGTGCACCGATTGATTCCGATGAGGCCCGCCAGCCCGTGTCGACAGGGTGCTTCGCAGTGGGCGGGCATCAGTCCGAAGGGCATGACGGCCCCAGGGAGAGGGCCCTCGGTCATACGCGATGGCGCGCGCCGACTGATTCTGATGGGAGCCTGCGAGCCCCTGAGGCCGGGGCGCTTCGCGGTGAGCAGTTCATCGGGTTGATGCCGCGACGGACTTCGGACAGGTCTCTGCGACGAGCCTGTCTCGGTCTGGCCCTCGGGCTCCGATAGGAGCCGGCCTCCGCCGCTCGCGCGCTTCGTGGCGAGCAAGGTGTCGGGTCGAGAACGGCGATGGACTCCAGCCAGGTTCCCGCGATGAGACTGGCTCGGTCAGTCCCGTGGGCTCCGATGGGAGCCGATCTCCACGGAGAGCGTGCTTCGTGGTGCGCGGGGCCTCCGGTCGAGGGCCGTGGCGGACTTCCGTGATGCATCTGTCTCGGTCTCGTTGGTTGATTCATGATGGGCTTCATCCCGTGATGACGGTGGGCAGGTCGTCAGGTTTCGGATGTGCCGAGCGATGCGAGTCGGGAGTCTGCATGTCGGAGCATGACGAGGACGTGAGGTTGGAAGACGCCAGCCTGGTCTCCACGGGCGGCCTGTCGCCCCAGGACTGGAGTGTCCTGGCGCGGGAGGTGATGGACCGTCTGGGCCGCGAGCGTGGCTGGCGGGGCGTGGAGCTCTACCTGCTGTCGTACGACAACCTGTCGCTGGACTACGACGTCGCCTCGAAGACCTTCTCCAGCAGCTCCGGTGGTGCGCTCACCGTCTCGGCCCGGGTCTGGCTCGGGGAGGCCGTGGGCACCGCCATCGAGTGCGTGCATGACCGGGCGACCCTGGAGCAGGTGTTGCTGTCCGCGGAGGAGAAGGCTCGCACGGGTTCGACCGGAGCCTTCCCCACGACACCGTCGCCAGGAACCCCGCTGCCCACGGACGCATGGCGCGGGGCGACAGACTTCTCTCGCGCCCACCTGTGCGCCGAGCGCATGGTGAAGGACGTGCTGCCCCCCGGCGTCGTCGTGCAGGCCCTGGTGGTGAAGCAGGAATGCACGGGCGCCTTGTCCGTGCGAAGCGACGGCTTCGAGGCGTTCCGTCGGACCCATCAGGAGGTCGCCTTCCTGCGCTGCGAGACCTCTCGCGGCGCGGTGGTGGACGCCGTGCCCCTTTCTTGGGAGGCCTCGAAGGGGAAGGGCGACCTCGAGCCCATCCGCGCCCGGCTGGCCGACGCCGTGGCCGCGCTCGAAGGACCCGCGAAGCAAGCGGACCGCGCGCTCCCGCTCGTGCTGCGGCCCCTGGTCGCGGCGCCGCTCGTCGCGGGGCTCACGTGGCTGTTGCGAGGAGACATCGCCACCGCGACGCCCGCGCTCGTGCGCGCCGTGGGCCGCAAGCTCTTCCCCTCCATCCTGACCGTGGAGGACGACCCGCTGGACCCGCGCGGCCTCCAGCGCCGTCAGCTCGATGACGAAGGCCGGCCCACCCGCGTCCTGCGCCTCGTCGACGAGGGGCGCCTCGTGGGCTTCCTCCACTCGGAGGAGACGGCCGCGCGCCTCGGCGTCGAACCTGGAGGCCGAGGGCTCCGCGACCTCGTGCATCCGGCGACGCCCACGGCCCTCAACTTCTGCGTCCTGCCGCGCGAGGACACCCTGCCCGCCGACTACACGGAGCTGGTGGCGCGCGTGGAGAACTTCTCCACCATGCCCACGCCCGGCATCGTGTCGCTCATCGCGGGAGGCTGGGAGGTCCGCGACGGCCGCCGCGTGCACCGCGTGGAGCCGCTGGAGCTGGAGCTGCCCGTGCTCGAGACGTTCCGCTCCCTGCGCGGCGTGGGCTCGGACCTGGCCTTCTTCCCCTCGGCGGAGGGCTGCGGCACGCCCACCCTGGTCCTCCCTCCGCCGGGAGGCTGAGCCGTCAGCGCCGAGCCACGGGCTCGTGGCGCCACACCGCGCGCCACCGCGCCAGCTCATCCAGCAGCGAGCGCACCCCCGCGCGAGGAAACGCACGCGGCGGCAGTCGCCGGAAGAAGTCCTCCTCCAACGTCCCCACCGACACCGGCCTGCCGGAGCTCAGCGTCTCCGTCAGCGCCTCGAGCCGCCGCAGCGCCACCGGCGAAGGGCGCAGCGTCCGCGAAAACCCATTGGCCGCCACCACCACCTGCCCGCCCTCCAGCGGCACGGTGACGATGGGCCGCGCGGGGCTGCCCACCACCGTGTCCTCGGGCGTGAGCGGCGAGAGCCCCCGCGCCTCCGGAGGCGGCCCATCCAGCGCGCCGTTGGTGAGGAAGCGCACCCAGCCCTCGGTGAGCGTGTTGCGCGTCGTGCGCAAGCCCTGTCCGCGCCCCTGCTTGCCGAGCGCGTCGCGCACCGACCTCGGCAGCGCCCAACCCTCGACCCGGGGCAGCTCTCCATGGGACAGCCGCTGCGGCCACGGCTGCTCGGGCGCGCGGTCCAGGAACATGGGCGCGCGGAAGTTGAAGCCCAGCGAGGCGGCGATGGTGAGGCCCTCGCTCGGCTCCGAGCGATGCCAGTACGACGAGGGCCAGTACATGATGTCGCCCGCGCCGGCCTCCAGGAAGCTCGCCTGCGCCATCACCTGACGCGTGTCCTCCGCGTCGCGCAGCACCACGCCGTGTGGCCGGTCCTTCAGCCCCGGGTCCGCGTGCGGCGCCACCTCCGGTCTGGAGCGCATCGCCTCCAGCGGCCAGAAGCTCATCCGTCGACGCCCCCGGATGACGAAGTAGAAGACGTGCAGGTCGTCCTTGTGGATGCCGAAGGGCGTGTGTCGGTAGTTGCCCAGGAACAGCGCGGAGTCCGCGCCCCCCAGCGGCACACCGAGCGCGCCGTGGACGCCGGAAAGGAAGGTGCGCATCTGGAGCCAGTGACTCCAGTGGTGGCTCTGCGTGTTGCTCAGCACCAGCCCGAACCTGCGTCCGTGGAGCAGGTGCTCCATCCGCCGCGCGTACCCGTCGACGTCGCCGTCTTCCGCCAGGGGCAGGTAGCGCGACATCGCCACGGCCGCGAAGACCTCCGGCGGTCCCTCCGCCGTGGCCTCGTGCTCCACGTAGAAGCGCACCGGCAGCATCACCTCGCCCTGGCGGTAGCGCGTGCCCACGTCCACCAGCGCCTCGAAGACTTCGGCGGGCGATGGAAAGTGGCGGGGGAACAGGCTGGGGAAGAGGGTGGGCCCCACGTCCCAGTGCTCGCGGGCGAAGCGCTTCCAGAAGGCCTTGGGCAGGGCGAGGGACGGTTCGACCGGGAGTGCGGTGGAGGCTCGTGCCATGGGTCCGGGGGGATGCGCGAGGAGAAGGCCAGGTGATACTAGCATCCGGCATCCGGGCTCCACGACACGGGGCGCCCGGCCAGGAGAATCGAGCATGGGGAAGGAGTCAGCAGTGGCGGCGCGCGTGGACACTTCGGTGGAGCGCGGCGTCGCGGCCCTGTGGACCGCGAAGCCGACGGAGCTGGTGGGCGAGTCGCGGGTGCTGCGCGCCCTGCCCAGGGTGGAGCTGCGGCGCGTGGGTCCCTTCGTCTTCTGTGACCACTTCGGCCCCTCGCCCGCCGTGCCGGGCACCATGTCCGTGCCGCCCCATCCCCACGTGGGCCTCCAGACGGTGACGTACCTGTTCTCCGGCGCCATCCGTCACCGCGACTCGGTGGGCTCGGTGCAGGACATCCACCCGGGGGACGTGAACTGGATGACCGCCGGGCGCGGCATCGTCCACGCCGAGGACGTGGATTCAGGGCCCGGCGCCGCCCCGCTGCACGGCCTGCAGACCTGGGTCGCCCTGCCGCGCGAGCACCGCCACACGACCCCGTCCTTCGAGCATGTCCCCGCCTCGAAGCTGCCCCTCGTCGAGCACGAGTGCGCCCGGGTGCGCGTGCTCGCCGGCCGCCTGGGAGACGCCGTGTCCCCCGTCCCCACCTTCCATCCCCTGACGTACCTGGACGTGGAGCTGGAGGCGGGCGCCTCGGTGTCGCTGCCCGTGGAGCCCACGCACGCGCTCGCGCTCTATGTGGCGGACGGCGAGGTGGCCGTGGGTGGGACGACGGTGGATCGGGGCGTGCTCGCGCACCTGGAGGACGGCGGCGCCACGCTGGCGCTGCACTCGGTGCGGGGCGGCCGGGCGGTGGTGCTGGGCGGTGAGCCGCTGCCGGACCCGCTGGTCATCTGGTGGAACTTCGTGGTGGACAGCGTGGCCGAGGGCCGCGCGCGGCTGGCGGACTGGGAGGCCGGACGCTTCCCGCCGCTCGCCCCCTGAGCCTCCGGGGTGACAGGCCCTCGCCCCCGAGGGCTTCCTTCGCACGACGCGAATCCGGTGCATGCTGCGCGCGCACTCGGGAGGACATGGATGTCGGGTCAGTCGTTGGCGATGAAGCTCTTGGAGGGCGCTCGGGAGTGGGCGAAGCGCCTGCCGTCCCCGCTCTCCGGAGACGTCGCGGTGGACGTGGGCGGCAAGCGGCTGCGGCTGTCCCACGTGCGCGTGGAGACGGTGGTGCGCCAGCTGCTGGTCAAGGCGAAGAACGTGGAGCTGCGCCACTGGGAGGCCCGCCCGGAGCTCTATGACATCCGCCTGTCCGTGAAGGGCTGGAAGGTGCGCGTGGAGACGACGCTGGAGCGCGTGGAGTTCGCCTCGGGGCGCTACCGGCTGTGGCTGCGCACGCCCGGCCGCGTCGAGCTGGAGGAGTCGCGCGGCGCCTCGTCGCTGGTGATGGGCCTGCTGCGCGCGGGGGCCGGCCGCTCCGCGCTGCGCGCCATGGCGGAGCGCCTGTTGCCACCGGGGTTCCGCTGGGATGGTCAGGTGCTCCAGGTGGAGGGCCGCCTGCCTCCGGAGGGCGTGCTGTCCGCGAAGCTCTTCGAGAACGCGTCACTCGCCATGAGCGTCGAGCACGTCGAGGAGGGCCTGTGGCTGGGCGCGGAGGCGTGGCCCGGCCTGGTCGACCTGCTCCAGGCGGTGTTCGGCACGGAGCTGCCGCGCACGCCCCCGGGGATTTGAGCCCCGAGGGCCTGGAGGTCGCTCAGGCCAGCTCGACCTTGAAGCGGTGTCCGTGTGAGCGCTGGAGGCTGGAGCGGATGCGCACCTTGTCCCCGGGCTTCACCTGCACCCGCTCCCGGAACTCCTTCACCAGGAAGCCCCAGCACGTCGCGGGCGCGGTGGGGGAGGTCGACAGCACGGTGTGCTCGTCCATGTGCGCGCGGAAGTAGAGGGCCACGCCGCCCAGGGTGCCGGGCGCGTCCGCCTCGAGCACGGATTCGACGGGCGCCTCGTCCATCGCCTCCGTCAAGTCCTGGTCGAGCCTCACGTCCCGCAGCACGCAGGGCCTGGTGAGCAGCGTCTGCGGCGGGCCTGGCGGCACGTTCATCCCGCCCAGGTCGAAGTTCGGTCCGGCCACGTCGTACGCCTCGCGCAGGCGCTGGAGCACGGGGCGGAAGGACAGGCCGTAGAAGTCGTCGAGGTTCTCCGCCTCGCGCAGCATGCGCTGACCGGAGCTCACCGGCTCGGTCATCTGGACGCCGACGCACATCGCCTCGATGCGATGCGGAATCAGCCGGCCTCCGGGCGCGAGGAACCGCCGCGTCGCGTCCTGCATCGCGGGCAGCAGGTTCTCCCCGAACGGGTCCACGTTGAGCAGCTCATGGACAATCACATTCGCGCGCTCGGGCAGCTCCACGTCCCGGCTGTTGCCGTGGAACAGGGTGATGCGGTCCGCGACGCCATTCTCGGCGTACATCTCCAGCGCCACCTCCGCGATGGCGGACTCGTCGATGGCATAGACATGCCGCGCCCCTGCCTTCGCGGCGAGAATCGCGAGCACGCCCGTCCCCGTTCCGATGTCCAGGACGACCTGGTCCCTGGCGTGCCGGAACAGCGCCGAGCGGTACGCGTGCACGCGGACCGTGTCGTAGAGCATCCGGTGGTGCTCGGTGATGTCCGCGAAGCCCCCGGGCCCCATCAGGTAGCGAGAGCTGTCCACCGCCGCGCCCTCCACCGGCACCACCAGCGAGTGCTCGACGAGCGTGTCGAGCGCCTCGGTGAGCTGCTCGCGCGAGAAGGTGCTCGGCTTCGACAGCAGCGCCTCCTTCGGGAGCGCCGCCTGCAGCGAGCCCACCAACCACCACTGCGCGGGGGTGAGCGTCAAGGGTGGCTGGGACATGGACCCGATGGCGGTCATCTGTCCCTGCGCGTTCATCATCAACAAGATGGACTGAGATACCCGGAGCTGCTCGGTCGACACGGTGGCCTCGCTCGGTTTCAACCCAATTCTGGGAAAGCGAGGCTGAGTCTGCCTTATCTCGAGGTCCATCCCACGCGCATTCGCGCGCTACTCATCCTCCGGGACGTTCAGTGCGCGTCGGGCCATGCCCATCGTCACGCCCATGGTGTGGAACGCCAGGCCGATGCCCCAGCCAATCGCGGGCCAGACCACGAACCAGGTGGGGCCGGAGAGGATGTCGATGAGGGTGAGCGCGCCGATGACGATGGTGTAGCTGAGGCCGTGCGTGGCGAGCCCCAGCAGGTCCTTGCGCAGCTTCAGGCGGTCCTCGTTCTTCTTCCCGCGGGTCGCCAGCGCGGCCTCCACGGACGCCTCGCTCAAGCCCATCTCGCGCGCCATGGCGAGCACCTCCTCGCGCGTGAGCTTCCGCTCGTGGGCGCGGCTCTTGAGGGCGTGGGTGCTCGCCTCGCGGATGAGGTCCGCGGCCTCCGCTTCGGTGAAGTGGGTGGGCGGCGACTGGGTTCGGGTCTCGGCCATGGACCGGGGACGTTAGTGCGTCACCCAGGCCCGCGTCGATACGAGGCGCCCACGCCCGACGGCCTCCGGCTCAGCCCGCCTTCTGCGCGGCCTTCGGCGCCTGGTACGTGCCGGGCAGCGTGCGGGCGGAGATGGCCAGGCGGTTCCAGGCGTTGATGGTGGCCACCGCGCCGGTGAGGTCCGCCAGCTCCTTGTCCGTGAAGTGCGGCTTCACCGCCTGGAAGACGGCGTGGGACACGTGGCCCTCCTTCAGGTTCGTCACCGCCTCCGTCCAGGCCAGCGCCGCGCGCTCACGCTCGGTGTAGTAGGGGCTCTCCTCCCAGGCGTCCAGCCCGTACAGCCGCTGCTCCGACTCGCCGAGGGCGCGCAAGTCCTTCCAGTGCATGTCGATGCAGTAGGCGCACCCGTTGAGCTGCGAGGCGCGCAGCTTGATGAGGTGCAGCAGGCCCGCCTCCAGGCCACACTGGTGCAGGTACTTCTCCAGCCCCATCATCGCGCTGTAGATGCCCGGGGCGAGCTTCGCGATTTCGAAACGCTGCGCTTCCATGGTGATTCCTCCGTGG
Organism: Myxococcus sp. MISCRS1; assembly: GCF_026626605.1. Taxonomy (NCBI): domain Bacteria; kingdom Pseudomonadati; phylum Myxococcota; class Myxococcia; order Myxococcales; family Myxococcaceae; genus Myxococcus; species Myxococcus sp. MISCRS1. Next base: position 2,932,288 of record NZ_JAPNKB010000001.1, on the reverse strand, counting down.
CGAGCGGGACGTCGTGTCCGTTCGTCGATGGGCGTGAAGTAACCGGGCGGCGCCCACGGCGCGAGGGCCACTCGCGCACCCGTCGATGGAGCCACTTCAGCGCAGGGCCCGCGCGAGCAGGCGGACCCCTTCTTCAATCTGGTCCTCGGGCACGCAGGAATAGCCGAGCAGCAGCGCCCCGGGCCCCCGCGACGCGACGCGGAAGGCGGACAGGGGCTGCGTCATCACCCCGGCCTCGATGCCCCGCGCCGCGGCCACCCCGTCGTCCACGCCCGCTGGCAGCCAGCCCACCAGGTGCATGCCCGTGTGCAGGGGCTCAAGCCGCAGCCGTCCGGAGAGCTCGCGTCGGGCCGCCTCCAGCAGCGCCTGCTGCCTGCGCCCGTACAGCACGCGCATGCGCCGCACGTGGCGGCTGAAGTGGCCCTCGTGGAGGAAGTCCGCGAGCACCGCCTGCTCCACCACGGGCGTGTGGGTGTCGATGAACCGCCGCGCCGCGCAGAAGGCCCGCACCAGCGACTCCGGGACGACGAGGTAGCCCACCCGCAGCGCCGGGGACACCACCTTGCTGAACGTGCCGATGTAGATGACGCGCGCGTCCGGCGACAGCCCCTGGAGCGCGGGCAGCGGCCGGCCCTCGTAGCGGAACTCGCTGTCGTAGTCGTCCTCGACAATCCACGCATCCGAGCGCGCCGCCCACGCCAGCAGCGCCCGCCGCCGCGCCGGGCTCATCGCCACGCCCAGGGGGAACTGGTGCGCGGGCGTGACGATGGCCAGCCGCGCGTCCGGCGCAAGCCGCGCGCCCGCCTCCACGTCCAGCCCCTCGTCGTCCACCGGCACGGGCACCAGCGTGGCGCCCGCGGCCACGAGCGCGCCCCGGCTGGCGAAGTAGCCCGGGTCCTCCACCCACGCGGCGTCACCGGGGTCCAGCAGCACCTGCGCCGCCAGGCTCATCGCCTGCTGCGCTCCGTTGACGATGATGACCTGCTCCGGCACGCACCGCACCCCGCGCGAGGTGGCCAGGTAGTCCGCGACGGCGCGGCGCAGCGGCGGGTGCCCTCCGGGGTCCGCGCGCTTGAGCAGGTCCCCCCACGAGCGCCGCCAGCGCGTGTGCAGCAGCCGGCCCCACAGGTCGCTCGGGAAGGCGTCCACCGCGGGCGTGCCCATGCGGAAGGCCAGGCGGCTCTCGGGGATGCCCGGCGCGCTGAGCCGCACGTCCGGAAGGCCCGCCACCGCGCTGCCCCGGCGAGAGATTCCCGGCGTGTGCCGGGCCCCGGGCGCCTCCTGCCGGGCGCGCCGCGAGGACTGCAGCCGCTCCGGCAGCTCGCTGGCCACGTACGTGCCCGAGCCCAGGTGACCGCGCAGATAGCCCTCCGACAGGAGCCGCGAGTACGCGTTGAGCACCGTGTTGCGCGACACGTCCACCTGCTCCGCCAGCGCCCGCGTGGAGAGCAGCCGCGTGCCCGGCCCCAGCCGCCCCGAGACGATGGCCGAGCGCAGCGCCTCCACCAGCTGCGTCTGCAGCGAAGCGCCCGTGGAGCCGTCCAGCACCACCGACGTGGCCGCCATCACCGGAGGCCGCTTGCGCGCGCGACGCCGAGCGGGCTTGCCGCCGCGAGGCGCGGGCTTCGCGGACGTCATCGCGCCCGCTCCCACCCGGCGCTGGAACCCGGGCCGGGCCGGGTCCAGGGGAATTCACCGGGGTGATGTCCTGAATCACGAGCCATCACTGTTGGAAACGCGCGCAAGCGGGCTAGGTGGGGGGCGTAGCGCCCATCCAACGAGGGAAGGGGGAGCGTCATGTTCGGGGTGCCCTGGTTCCACTTCATCGTCGCGCCACCGCGCGCGAGAATCGAGGGAATGCGTGAGCGCCTCTTGCGCGCCGCCGAATCCCTGCTGCGCGAGGAGGGCCCCCAGGCGTTGACGCTGGAGGCCGTGGCCCGACGCGCCCACGCGGGCCGGGGTGCCCCGCGCTACCACTTCGGCGGGCGACAGGGGCTCCTGGAGGCGTTGGCCGCCCGTCAACACCCCCGCGTCCAGGGACGACGTCGAGTGCCCCACACTGTGCGTTGAAGACGCTGTCGGCCCCTCGTCACTTCGAGGGCGGACCCGGCGTTTCGCCTGTCTGCCTGGATGCTTCGTCCAAGCGTCCCACATGTCCCGTCCGCGCGCGCGCCTTACCTTCCGAGATGCGGCGGACCGGAGGGGCGACCATTAAGCTGAAACGAGAATTGTTCGGGGTGCCCGTGCGTTCTTCCGCGCGGGGTTGGGGTCGGTGGGTTTTTTCGAGGTCACCCGGGAGATGACAGGGGCCTCCTATCAGGCTAAGGGCAGTTCCGCTCCCCAGGTTCGGGGGGCAGGGCGGCCTTGGATGCCGCGAGAAGAAAGAAGACGCATATGGCGACTGGTTCCGTGAAGTGGTTCAACGACGCGAAGGGCTTTGGCTTCATCGCGCAGGACAATGGCGGCCCTGACGTGTTCTGCCACCACACCGCCATCCAGGCGGACGGGTTCCGGACCCTGGCCGAGGGTCAGAAGGTGGAGTTCGAGGTTACGAAGGGCCCCAAGGGGCTGCAGGCGTCCAACGTTCGTCCCATCTGAGCGCGTCGCCTGGTAACCCGTGGCCCGGTCTCCTCGCGAGGGGCCGGGCCTTTACTTTCAGGAGGGAGGCGGCATGCAAGGAAGGTCGACGAAGCGCCAGAAGGAGCAGGCGCGCAAGCAGCATCAGCAGGAGAAGGACGTCAAGCGCGAGGAGCGCAAGCGCCTGAAGGCCGAGAAGGGACCCCGCCAGCCTGGCGACGTGGACCCCGACATCGCGGACATCGTTCCGGGGCCGCAGCCGCAAGTGGAGTACTGAGTCGTGGTCTCCCCATCGAGGCCCACCACGCGTCTTCGTGGTGGGCCTTGTCGTGTCCGGAGCTGAAGTGTCCTGGGGGCAATCGCTCACTGGTGGATGATCGCCCCCTCGCCCCGTCGACACGCCCTCCGGGTGTGGGCTACGCGTCCACTCCCGTGCCACGTTCCGGGCACGCGGCGACGTCCGACGTCGCGACAGGGAGGATGCCGAGTATGGCGACGGGTACCGTGAAGTGGTTCAACGACTCGAAGGGCTTTGGCTTCATCGCGCAGGACGATGGGGGCGCCGACGTGTTCTGCCACCACACCGCCATCCAGTCGGAGGGGCACCGCACCCTGCGGGACGGGCAGAAGGTGGAGTTCGACGTCACCAAGGGCCCCAAGGGGCTGCAGGCCGCCAACGTCCGCGCGCTGGACTGAAAGCGCGCCGCTCGCCCGCGCGGCCGTGCAATCGCACGTGGGGTGGGAGCGTAGGTGGGAGGTCCTCCCCAACGCTTCCTCCGGCGCCCCATGCTGCGAATCTCCGCTGTCTCCAAGTCCTACCCCAACGGCGTCCAGGCCCTGCGCGGCATCGACCTGGACATCGAGCGGGGGCTGTTCGGCCTGCTCGGGCCCAACGGCGCCGGCAAGTCCTCGCTGATGCGCATCCTCGCGACGCTGCAGGCGCCGGACGCGGGGCAGGTGACGTTCGACGGGCTGGATGTGCTCGCCCACCCGGAGGCGCACCGCCGTCACCTGGGCTACCTGCCCCAGGACTTCGGCGTGTACCCGGGCGTGAGCGCGGTGGAGCTGTTGGACCACCTGGGCCTGCTCAAGGGCCTGTCGCACGCGAAGGCGCGCCGTGAGCAGGTGGACGCGCTGCTGCACCTGACGAACCTGTACGCCCACCGCAAGAAGGCCGTCAGCGGCTTCTCCGGCGGCATGCGGCAGCGCTTCGGCATCGCCCAGGCGCTGCTGGGCGACCCCCGGCTGCTCATCGTGGACGAGCCCACCGCGGGCCTGGACCCGGAGGAGCGCCAGCGCTTCCACAACCTGCTGGGCGAGGTGGGGGAGAACGTCGTCGTGCTGCTCTCCACGCACATCGTCGAGGACGTGCGCCAGCTGTGCCCGCGCATGGCCATCCTGTCGGAGGGGCGGGTGCTGTGCGAGGGCGCGCCCGAGGCGCTGGTGGCGTCCCTGGAGGGGCGGGTGTGGCGCAAGACGGTGGAGAAGGCGGCGGTGGAGCGCTACCGCGCGGACTTCCCGGTGCTGTCCACGCAGCTGAGGGCGGGGCGCACGCACGTGCACGTGCTGGCGGACGCGCGACCGGAGGAGGGCTTCGAGCCGGTGGCTCCGGACCTCGAGGACGTCTACTTCTCCACGCTGTCCGCCCGGCGCGCGGCGTGAGGGAGGCGGGCATGCTCGGCGGAATCCTCCACTTCGAGTGGCGCCACCAGACGCGCCAGGCCGTCTTCTTCGCGGCGGCGGCGGCCTTCGTCGCGCTCGCGTTCCTCTTCGTCTCCACCGGCTACGGGGGGGACAACCTCCACGTCAATTCGCCGCACAGCGTGGCGCAGTCCCTGGGGCTGTTGTCGCTGACGTCGCTCTTCGTGCTGGGCATCTTCTGCGCGAACACCGTGCAGCGCGACGCCGAGCACGGCATGACGGAGCTCCTCTACACCACGTCCGTGCGCAAGCGGGACTACCTGCTGGGCCGGTTCCTGGGCGCGACGCTGGCGACGCTCGCGGTGTTCGGCGTGGCGACGCTCGCGCTGATGGCGGCGCCCTTCCTGGTGACGCTCGCGCCCGAGCGGGTGGGGCCGGTGGGCGTGGGCCGCTACCTGTGGCCGCTCGTCGTGCTGGTGCTGCCCAACATCGTCTTCGCCGCGTCGCTGCTGTTCGCCGTCTCCGCGCTGTCGCGCAGCACCCTGGCGACGTACGTGGGCGGCATCCTCGTCTACGCGGTGTACGTGGTGGGCTCCATGTGGGCGGACTCGCCGCTGATGGCGGGGACGTCGCCCCAGACGCCGGAGGCCCTGGCGCGCGCCGCGCTGCTGGACCCGTTTGGCCTGTCCGCCTTCTTTGAGCAGACGCGCTACTGGACGGAGGCCGAGCGCAACACCCGCCTCTTCGCGCTGGAGGGCCACCTGCTGTGGAACCGGCTGCTGTGGCTGGGCGTCGCGGCGTGTGTGCTGGGCTGGGTGCACGCGCGCTTCTCCTTCCGCAAGTCCGCGGTGAAGCGCCGGCCCGACGCGAGCGCGGATGAGCTTTCCCGTGGGGCGCCGTCCACGTACCGGCCCGTCGAGGTGCGTGAGGCTTCCTGGTGGGCGGCGCTCGTCTCCGCGACGCGGCTGGAGCTGCGGCACGTGCTCGGAAGCTGGCCGTTCCTGGCGCTGCTGGTGCTGTGGCTCTTCATCGTCGGCATGGAGGTCGTGACGGGCGCGGGCCGGGGCGAGTACGGCACCCTTCGCATCCCCACCACGGGCCGGGTGGTGGAGCACCTCTGGACGCCCCTGTCGCAGCTGGGCACGTTGGTGCTCATCTACTTCGGCGCGGAGCTGGCGTGGCGCGAGCGCATGGCGCGCTTCGACGCGCTGCTCGACGCGACGCCCGTGTCGAGCGCGGTGTTCGTCGCCTCCAAGCTGCTGGCGTTGGTGGCGCTGGTGGGCGTGTTGACGGGGGCGCCCATCCTGCTGGGCATGGCGTTCCAGCTGTCGCGGGGCGTGACGGCGCTGGAGCCGGGGCTGTACCTGTCCTCGTTCTACTTCGCGGGGCTGCCGCTGGTGCTCTTCGCGGTGGCGGTGCTGTTCCTGCAGGCGGTGAGCCCGCATCGGTATGTCGGCATGGTGCTGAGCCTGGCCCTGGCCATCGTCTCGAGCCAGGGCGCGGGCTGGGGCCTGGAGCATCCGCTGACGCGCTTCGCGGCGGCGCCGGGCGTGGTGCACACGGACCTCAACGGGCTGGGGCCCATGGCGGGCTCGTTCACCGCCTTCATGGTGTACTGGAGCGCCTTCGCCGTGGTGCTGGCGCTCGTCACCTGGGGCCTGTGGCGGCGCGGCCTGGGCTTCTGCCTGCTCGCGCGCCTGCGGAGTGTTCCGGCGCGGTGGGGCAGGGGCGGGTGGCTCGCGGCGGGCGTCGCGGGGGGCGTGCTGGTGCTGATGGGCGGCGTCATCCTGCGGGACACGGTGCTCCAGGGGACGTACGAGTCGCGCGAGGCCTCACGCGACTGGAAGGAGGCGTACGAGCGCACGTACAAGGTGCACGAGGCGCTCCCGGTGCCGAGCATCACCGCGGTGACGGCGAATGTGGACCTCTTCCCCCAGGAGGCGCGCTACCGCGTCACGGGCAGCTACCGGCTGGAGAACCGCACCCGGGAGCCCATCGACACGCTGTGGGTCGCGGTGCCCCGGTCCGCGCGGCCCGTGTCGCTGGCGCTGCGCGGCGCGGAGCAGGTGTCCCACGACGAGCGCTTCGGCATGGTCCGCTTCGCGCTGTCGCCCGCGCTGCCACCGGGCGGCGTGTCCGAGCTGTCGTTCGACGTCACCCGGGAGGAGCGGGGCGTGAGGGCGACGGACTTCGAGCTGTCGCTGGTGGAGAACGGCACCTTCCTGCGCAACACGGAGGTGTTCCCCTCGCTGGGCTACCGCCGCACGTATGAGCTGGGCAACGCGGCCGAGCGGCGCGCGCGGGGCCTGCCGGAGCAGCCGAGGCTGCCGAGGCTGGACGAGCGCGGCGCCGTGCCCGCGCCGGTGGAGCAGGGCTGGCACACGCTGGACCTCACCGTGTCCACGGACGGGGACCAGACGGCGGTCGCGCCGGGTGCGCTGCGACGCGAGTGGACCGAGGCGGGCCGGCGCCACTTCCACTTCGTGGAGGCGCGGCCGATGACGCCGATGTTCGCCATCGTCTCCGCGCGCTACGCGGTGGAGCGGACGCGGCACCAGGGCGTGGATGTGGAGGTGTACTACCACCCGTCGCACCCCTACAACGTGAAGGCCATCCAGGCGGCGATGACACGCTCGCTGGACGACTTCGGCGCGCGCTTCCAGCGCTACCCGGACGCGCAGCTGCGCGTGGTGGAGATTCCTTCGTACTGGGACTTCGGCGCGCTGGCCATGCGACAGGTCATCTACTTCGTGGAGGACCGGGGCTTCCTCACGGACATGGGGCGCGAGGACGACGCGGTGGACCTGGTGACGCGGCGCACGGCGCACGAGGTCGCCCACCAGTGGTTCGGCCACCTGCTGGACCCGGCTCCCGTCGAGGGCGCGACGATGCTGGTGGAGTCCCTGACGAAGTACGCCGAGCAGCGGGTGCTGGCGGGACAGGACGGTGAGCGCTCGCTCCTGCCCGTGCTCGCGTTCGACAGGGACCGCTATCTCTCCGGCCGGGGCGAGGAGGCGGAGGCCGAGCCGCCGCTCTACAAGGGCGCGGGCCAGTCCTACCTCTACTACGGCAAGGGCGCGCTGGTGATGAACGCGCTGCGCGACCTGCTGGGCGAATCGCGGCTGGACGCGGCGCTGCGCCACCTGCTGGCCTCGCAGACGCGTGAGAACACGCTGACGACGTTGGACTTGCTGGCCGCGCTGCACGCCCAGGCGTCCGCCGAGCAGCGCGTCCTCATCGACCAGTGGATGAAGGAGGTCGTCCTCTACGACTTGAAGGTGGAGTCGGCCACCGTGGAGGCGCTGGAGGACGGGCGCTTCCGGGTGACGGCGCGCGTGGCCACGGCCAAGCACGCGCGGCGCGGGAGCGAGGATGTGCCCTTGCCCATGGACGAGGTGCTCGAGCTCGCCGTCTACCGTGGCTCGCCGCGCGACGGCGTCGTGGAGGACGTCCCGCTGCGCGTGGAGCGCCACCGCTTCCAGGGCCCGTCCACGGAGGTGGCCTTCATCGTGGAGGAGCGCCCCGCGTACGTGGGCGTGGACCCGGGCTTCCTGCGAATCGAGCGGGAGCGCGGGGACAACTTCCGGAGGCTGACGCCCCGGGTAGAGGCGTCAGCGTCCCGTTAGCGCGCCTCTTCCGGTGGCCCAGGGCCAGCATGCCCCGGGCCGCCGTGACGAGCGGCGCGCCGCCTGAATCAGGCGACCTTCTTCTCGCGCAGCTCGCGGCGGAGGATCTTGCCGACGTTCGTCTTCGGCAGCTCCGTGCGGAACTCGATGGACTTGGGCCGCTTGTAGCCGGTGAGCTGCTCGCGGCAGAAGTCCATGATCTGCGCCTCGGTGAGCGACGGGTCCTTCTTCACGATGAAGAGCTTCACCACCTCGCCCGAGTGCTCGTCCGGGATGCCCACCGCGGCCACCTCCAGCACGCCGGGGTGCATGGCCACCACACCCTCGACCTCGTTGGGGTACACGTTGAAGCCGGACACGAGAATCATGTCCTTCTTGCGGTCGACGATGCGGGTGTGGCCGCGCTCATCCATGATGCCGATGTCGCCCGAGCGGAAGAAGCCGTCCGGGAACATCACCTTCGCCGTCTCGTCCGGACGGTTCCAGTAGCCCGCCATCACCTGCGGACCGCGGATGCAGATTTCGCCCGACTCGCCCATCGGGACGTCCTTGCCGTCCTCGTCGCGGATGGCGATCTCCGTGCCCGGCACGGGCAGGCCGATGGTGCCCGAGTACTCGGTGGCGACGGGCGTGTTGCTCGTGGCGACCGGGGAGGTCTCCGACAGGCCGTAGCCCTCGATGAGCGGCACGCGCGTGAGCGCGAACCACTTGTCCGCCACCGCCTTCTGCACCGCCATGCCGCCACCGTTGGAGACCATCAGGTGGGAGAAGTCCAGCTTGGCGAACTCGGGGTGGTTGACCAGCGCGTTGTAGAGCGTGTTGACGGCGGGCAGGATGTGGAAGGGCTGCTCCGACAGCGTCTTGATGAACGCCGGGATGTCGCGCGGGTTGGGGATGAGGATGTTCATCGCGCCCATGCGGATGCCCATCAGCCCGCACACGGTGAGCGCGAAGATGTGATACATCGGCAGCGCGCAGACGATGTTCACCTGGTCGATGTTGCGACCCTTCTGCGCCGGCGCCAGCCACGCCTCCACCTGCAGCAGGTTGGCGATGACGTTGCGGTGCAGCAGCATGGCGCCCTTCGACACGCCCGTCGTTCCGCCCGTGTACTGGAGGAAGGCGATGTCGTCGCGCGTCGTGGTGGCCGGCGTCAGCGTGCGCGAGCCCCCCTCCGACAGCACCTGCTTGAAGCTGACCGCCCGCGGCAGCTCGTACGCGGGCACCATCTTCTTGACCTTGCGCACCACGAAGTTGACCAGCGTGCCCTTCAGGCCGCCGAGCAAATCACCCATCGTCGCGACCACGACGTGGCGCACCGGCGTCTTGTCCAGCACCTGCTGCAGCGTGGTGGCGAAGTTCTCCAGGATGAAGATGGCCTGGGCTCCGCTGTCCTTGAGCTGGTACTCCAGCTCGCGCGGCGTGTAGAGCGGGTTGACGTTCACCACGATGTAGCCCGCGCGCAGGATGGCGGCGATACACACCGGGTACTGCAACACGTTGGGCATCATGATGGCGATGGTCGCCCCACGCTCCAGCCCGCGCGACTGCAGCCACGCGCCGACCCGGCGCGACAGCGCGTCCAGCTCACGGTACGTGATGATCTTGCCCATGCATTTGAAGGCGGGCCGGTCCGCGTACTTCGTGAAGGACTCCTCCAGCAGGTGCGTCAGCGTCGGGTACTGACGGTCATCGATCTCCGCCGGGACTCCAGGCGGATAGTGCTTCAACCAGGGCTTCTCCATCGGCTCGCCTCCAAGGCGCGTGTCGTGGGGTTGGGTTGGGGGACGCGGATGGTATCCCGATTGCGCTCCTGTTCGACCCTTCACGTCACCGATGTTCGTTGTCTGCCTTTGATGCGGTGCGGCATGCCAGCCGGCGCGCGGGGAATTCAGGGCTCGAAGGCGCGCAGCACCTCGGCGTGGACAATGCGGTCCAACCGGAAGGGGCGCCGCGCGCCGCTCTGCATGTCCTGGGTATCCAGGCGTGTCTCGTGTCGGTCCATCACGACGGAGAGGATGCGCACCTCGCGCGTGGTCTCCAGGAAGTTGCCGTCCACGTACGTCAGCCGCAACGGCTGCTGCTCGAACCAGGCGCGCTCGATGGCCGCTCGGACGGCGGGCTTGCTCGGCAGCGATGGCACGCCCAGGAAGCTCAGCTCCTTGAGCCGGTCGAGCAGCTCGCGCTGCGCGGACGTGGAGAGCGCGGCGCGCACCTTGTCCAACGCCGACTCGAGCGTGCCCGCGAAGGGCATCAGCCGCATGTCGATGGCGAAGCGTCCCAGCGCCACCAGCAGCGCCGCCTCGCGCGCGGTGAAGTTCACCGGCGGCAGGCTGTAGCTGCGGTCCAGCGCGTAGCCGCCGCCCCGTCCCCGCTCCGCCGCCACCGGCATTGACGCGGCGCGCAACGTGTCGAGGTCGCGGTAGATGGTGCGGATGGTGACGCCGAAGCGCTCGGCGAGCGTCTCGGCGGTGACGCCGGTGCGGCGGCCCCGGAGGTACTCGGCGAGTGCGAAGAGTCGCTCGGTGCGTTGCATGGCGTGGGTTTCCTGACATACCGCTGACACCCGGGAGCGGCAAGGTGTGGGGCATGATGGCGGGCATGGTGGAGGACGAATGGCTGTGGGGCTGGGACGCGACGCCGGGCATCGTCTCGGTGTGGGCGGAGCCCGACGGCCGCGCCTTCGTATGGCGCAGGCTCCCGGAGTCGGGGGCGCTGGTGCGCGAGGACGTGCGCTTCCGGCCGTGGTTGGTGCTGTCGAACCTGGAGGACCTGGAGCACCTGGGGCCGCGGCTGCGACCGGAGCGTGAGGGGCCCGCGCCGCGTCGGGTGACGTACCAGGAGCTGTCGGGGCCGGGGGCGCTGCGCTTCCTGATTCGCGCGGAGGACGGGCGCGCGCTCGCATCGGACGTGTTGCAGGGCGCGTCGCGGCGGCTGGGGCGGCCGTTCGCGAACCTGCGGGACCTGAGCGCGGAGACGGTGCTGTCGCTGCCGCCGGAGGAGCAGTACCTCACGGCGTCCGGGCGGACGTACTTCCGGGGGCTCTCCTTCGAGTCGCTGCACCGGCTCCAGTTCGACTTGGAGACGACGGGGCTGGACCCGGGCAAGGACCGCATCTTCCTCATCGCGATGCGGGGGCCGCGCGGGGACACGGACGTGCTGGAGGCGCACGGGGACGGTGACGCGGCGGAGGCGGACCTGCTGCGTCGGTTCGTGGAGCGGGTGCGCCAGTGGGACCCGGACGTCATCGAGAACCACAACCTGCATGGGTTCGACCTGCCCTTCGTCGCGCGGCGCGCGCGGCGGCTGGATGTGCCGCTGGCGTTGGGGCGCGCGGGCTCACCGGGCCTGCGGCACCGTCCGTCCGCGCGGGGCTCGGCGTTGGGGCGGGGGGCGGAGCGCAACGCGGATTCGATGCGGCGCGCGCGGTACACGGTGCCGGGGCGCGAGTTCATCGACACGTTGGACGCGGTGCTGCGGCACGACTTCTCGGCGCGGGATTTGCCGGGGCATGGGCTCAAGGTGGTGGCGCGGCACTTCGGCATCGCGGGCCCGGCGCGTGAGTACATCCCCGGGGCGCGGGTGCACGAGGTCTTCAAGACGGACCCGGAGCGGGTGCGGCGCTACGCGCGGGACGACGTGGCGGAGGCGGAGGGCGTGGCGCGGCTGTTGGGCGGGGCGGCGTTCGCCCTGGCGCGCATGGCGCCGCGCCGGTACGAGCGCCTGGCGGACGCGGGGCCGGCCACGGGGGTGTTGGACCCGTTGCTGGTGCGGGCGTACCTGCGCTCGGGGGCGGCGATTCCGGCGCACGAGGGCGGGGATGGCACGGCGCACAGCGGCGCGGCGCTGCACCTGTTCGCCACGGGGGTGGCGCGGCGGGTGGTGAAGGCGGACGTGGCCAGCCTGTATCCGTCGTTGATGCGCGAGTACCGTATCGGGCCGAAGCGGGACAGGTTGGGGGCGTTGTTGTCGATGGTGGACCGGCTGGTGGACCAGCGGCTGGCGGCGAAGAAGCGGGCCCGGGCGGCGCCCGCGGGATCCACGGAGCGGCACGAGAACGACGCGCTGTCGTCGGCGATGAAGATCATCGTCAACTCGGCCTATGGGTACATGGGCGCGGTGGGGTTGACGCGCTTCTCGGACGTGCACGCGGCGAACGAGGTGACGCGGCGCGGGCGCGCGGTGCTGGCGCTCCTGTGTCGGGAGCTCGCGCGGCGGGGCGTGACGTTGTTGGAGGCGGACACGGACGGCGTGTACTTCGCGGTGCCGGAGGACTGGCGCGAGGAGGACGAGCGGCGGGTGGTGGCGGAGGTGGCCGCGCTGTTGCCTCGCCGGGTGCAGCTGGAGTTCGACGGGCGCTATGCGGCGATGTTGTCGCACGAACCGAAGAACTACGCGCTGCAGTCGCATGACGGGACGCTCCACCTCAAGGGTGTGGCCTTCCGCTCCAGCCGCGCGGAGCCGTTCGGCGAGGCGTTTCTGCGCAAGGCCTTGCGGTGTCTGTTGGCGGGAGACGTGGCGGGCGTGCGGGACGTGTACGTGGACACGGTGATGGCGCTGCGCAGGCGGCGGGTGCCGACGACGGAGGTGGCGGCGCACGTGCGGCTGACGAAGGACTCCGCGCAGTACGCGGCGGTGCGTGAGCGCAGGCGCGAGCTGGCGTACGAGGCGATGCTCACCGCGGGCAGGACGTCGTGGGCGGCGGGTGAGCGCGTGCGCATCTACCGCGCGGTGGGCGGGCGCGCGGGCCTGCTGCCCGAGCCGGAGCCGGATGACGTGGAGGAGGTGTCCGCGCAGGGCGCCGAGGACCCGCGGGACTACGACGTCGAGTACTACGTGCGGCTCTTGAAGGACACCTTCGCCGCGCGCCTGGAGCGGGGCCTGACGCCGCTGGACTTCTCCACCGTGTTCGACGACCCGGGGCAGCCCTCGCTCTTCACGCCGTCACTCGTGGACTCGCGTCCCATCCTCACGGTGGTGCAGGCGCCGCCGGAGGACGAGACGCAACAGGAGTCGCTCGGCGGCTGACAGCCCGCGGTGCCGTGCTGTTCAGAAGATGTCCTCCGTCACCCGTGTCGCGTTGAATCGATGCGGGCGCTGCGTCAGACCAGGAGCTCCAGGGGGATGGGATGCGGCCAGCATCGATGGAGAGGTCGCCCACGCGTGGGATGTCGCGTGCGCTGCTGACAGCGGGAGACCTCGCGGGCACCTTCGTCTTCGCCGTCGAGGGAGGGCTGACGGCGGCGCGCGCGGGCCTGGACGTGCTCGGCATCCTGGTGCTCGCCTTCGCCACCGCGCTGGGCGGAGGCATGGTGCGGGACGTGCTGCTCGGCGCGGTGCCGCCGCTGGCCCTCCAGGATTGGCGCTACGCGACGACGGCCTTCGGCGGCGGCGCGCTGGTGATGCTGCTGAGCGGCCCTTTGGGACACGTGCCCGTGACGCCGCTGCTCATCCTGGATGCGGCGGGGCTCGCGCTCTTCACGGTGACGGGCGCGGGCAAGGCCCTCTCGCTGAAGGCCACCGCGCTGGCGGCCATGCTCCTGGGCGCCATCACCGGCGCGGGCGGGGGGACGATTCGGGACGTGCTGCTCGCGCGCGTCCCCCTGGTGCTGCGCGCGGATGTCTACGCGGTGGCGGCGCTGTCGGGCGCGGGCGCGTTGCTCCTGGCGCGCAGGCTGGGCGCCTCCGCCGTGCTTGCCGCGAGCGTGGGCGCGGCCGTCTGTTTCGGATTGAGGACGCTCGCCATCCTGCTCCACTGGAAGCTTCCGGGAATCCTCCCTCCGCCCTGAGCCGCTTGTTGGCAATTCAGCGTGCATTCCCAGGCTGACGGGCTGAGCCTAGAGTTCCCGTCCATGCGCGAAAAAGACACGCAGTATGTATTGGATTGGATTGCCATCCAGGAGCTGGTGGCGGAGTACGGGCAGGCCATCGACTTCGGCAAGGACACCGGGGACTGGAGTCGGTGGGCGAACGTCTTCACGCCCCAGCTCACCGCGGACTACAGCCGCTTCATGGGCGGCGAGCCCATCCACATCACCCGCGAGCAGGCCGCCGAGTACGGCCGGGTGGCGGTGAGCGCCTTCCGCCGCGTCCAGCACGCCACGGCGACGACCATCCGCATCCACTTCAAGAACGAGACGCAGGCCCAGGTGATGGCCTACGCGGAGGTGGCCCACTACTTCATGCTCGGTGGCGTGCAGCAGGAGTGGACCATCGTCGCGCGCTACACGCATGACGTGGTGAAGACGGCCGAGGGCTGGCGCATCGAGAAGGTGCTCCTGGACCCCGTCCACTACCGCGGCAATCCCCTGGGCCTGGAGTTCGTGCAGGGCAAGAGACTGGCGTGAGCGACACCTCCGGGTGTCTGCTCTCGCACCTGGGAGGGAGCGCATCATGGGTGATGAACATCCCCTGCGCATCGCGTCCGAGCTCGCGCGAGCGGGCAGGATTGACCAGGCCATCTCGTGCCTGGAAGCAGCGTTGGGGCGCACCCGCTCCATGGCGGAGCGCCCCGCCAACACCTCGCTCCTGGCGAGGACGGCGGGGCTGCTCTGTGAGGAGGCTGGGAGGCTGCCACACGCGGTGCGCTACTACGAGGAGGCCCTTGCCGTTGCGGCGGAGCGCGAGCCGCTCCTGTTGCTTGCCCTGGCGGAGGTGCATCGGCGCTCGGGGCAGGTCGCCCGAGCCCAGGTCTGCCTGGACGAGGCCGAGGCACTGGCTCGCAGCTCCGCGGAGGTCGACGTCGCGAGGAGGGTTGCCCAGCTCCGCGAAGCATGGGCGCGCGATGAGCGTTGAGCGAGGTCTCGAGGCGAGTGGTTCCGGTTGAAGCAGTACCTCGCCGGTGGCGAGATGCTCGTGAGGTGACCTCCGACGGATGACTCCGGTCCGGGGCCCGCGAGTCCTCGGCACATGTGTGGGTCCTATGCGTGAGTGACGCGCCCGGTAATGGACGACTCCGGTCCTTGGCTCGCGTGTCCTCAGTGCGCGTCACGCGCGAGGGTGACGTTCCCGCTGACGGACGAGCCCGGTCCGTCGCCTGTGTGTCCCTGGCACGAGCGCTTCACGCACGAGGGTGACGTGCCCGCTGACGGACGATTCCGGTCCGTCGCCCGCGGGTCCCCGGCACCCGCGCGCCACGCGCGTGGTTTACTCCCGCCCCTGGACAGCACAGGTCGCCAAGGAGCGGGAACCGGTGAAGAAGCTCGTCAATGAGCCCAAGGCCGTCGTGAGGCAGATGCTGGAGGGATTCGTCGCGCTCGCTCCAGGACAGGTGTTGCTCGATGACGAGACGGTGGTCATCCGGAGCGACACGCCCGAGGACCCCCGACAGCGCAAGGTGTCCATCATCTCCGGCGGCGGCAGTGGCCATGAGCCCGCTCACGCCGGCTACGTGGGCGCGGGCATGCTGGACGCGGCCGTGGCCGGTGACGTGTTCACCTCGCCCAGCACCGACGCCGTGCTCACCGCCATCCGCGCGGTGTCCGGCCCCGCGGGCTCGTTGCTCGTGGTGAAGAACTACACCGGAGACCGGCTCAACTTCGGCCTCGCCGCGGAGCTGGCCCGCGCCGAGGGCATTCCCGTGGAGGTCGTGGTGGTGGCCGATGATGTCGCCCTGCGCGACACCGTGGAGCCGTCGCGCCGTCGCGGCATCGCCGGCACCGTGCTCGTGCACAAGGTCGCGGGCGCCGCGGCCGCCGCCGGACTTTCTCTGTCGGACGTGCTCCGCGAGGCCCAGGCCGCATCGGCGGAGCTGGGCACCATGGGCGTCGCGCTCGGGCCCTGCACAGTGCCCGCGGCGGGGCGCCCCGGCTTCACCCTCGGCGACGAGGAGATCGAACTGGGCCTGGGCATCCACGGTGAGCAGGGCGTTCTGCGCGCTGAGCTCCAGTCCGCGGACGCGCTGGTGGAGACGCTGCTCGCCGCCATCGTCGAGGACCGCCGTCTGACCTCGGGCGCGCGCGTGGCGTTGCTCGTCAATGGACTCGGTGGCACGCCGCCGATGGAGCTCGCCATCGTCACGCGCCGTGCGCTGGCCGTCCTGCGCGAACGAGGCCTTCGCGTCGAGCGGGCCTGGAGCGGGACGTTCCTCTCCGCGCTGGAGATGCCCGGCTGCTCGTTGTCTCTGTTGAAGGTCGACGACAACCTGCTGACCCGGCTGGACGCGAAGACGTCCGCGCCCGCATGGGGCGGGGAAGGGCGGCTCGCTCCGGAGCGTGCGCCCAGGCCCGTCACCGCCGCGCCCTCCGTGTCCTCAGCCCCCGCCGCGAAGCCAGCGGGGATGGAGAAGGTCCACGCGGCGGCGCTCGCGGTGGCGTCCGCTTTCGAGGCGAGCGAGTCGCGCCTGACGGAGCTCGACAGCGCGGCGGGCGATGGCGACCTGGGCATCAGCCTGTCGCGCGGCGCCGCGGCCATCCGCGCGCTCCCCGAGTCCTCGTGGACGAGTCCCTCGCGAGCCCTCACCTCCATCGGTGAGGCCCTGCGCCGCGCCATCGGCGGAAGCTCCGGGCCGTTCTATGCCACGGCGCTGCTGCGCGCCGCACGCCGCTTGTCGGAAGGGCCCGTGGATGCGCCGGCCTGGGCGGAGGCGTTCGTCCTCGCCGTCGACGCCGTGGCGAACCTCGGCGGCGCCAGGCCCGGAGACCGCACCATGCTGGATGCGCTCCGTCCCGCGGCGGACACCTTCGCCCAGGCGCTGAAGGCGGGACAGCCACCCGCCGAGGCCTGGGCCGCGTGCGTGCGCGAGGCGGAGCAGGGCGCCGACGCCACCTCGCGCATGCAGCCCCGCCTGGGGCGCGCCAGCTACCTGGGGAGCCGCGCGCTCGGTGTCCCGGATGCGGGCGCCGCCGCCGTCGTCGTCTGGGTGAAGGCGCTCACGCCCTTCATCGGATGAGCGGAGGCGTGCTGCCCTTCGACGGCGGCACCCCCGACAGGCTGTTCGCGGCCGGACGCGAGGTGGCCGAGACCCGCTTCGGGGGCCGCCACCCGAGCGACACCCGCAGGTAGGGCGCCGGGCCCGTGGACTGGAGCATCCCCAGCTCCACCCGGTCCCGGTTCCTGTCGAGCAGCGCGTAGTCGTTCAGGAAGTCGAGCCCCAGCGAAGTGCTCAACCACAGGCTGCTGCCACCCAATCGCGTGTTCACCGTGGGGCCCGCGCGCAGCGCCGTCTCCCGCACGTAGCGGGCCGCCAGGTCCTGGCTGCCCTCGGGCAGGCGCGTGCGGAACACCTGCTGGTCGAACATGGCGCTGAGGCCCAGCTCCAGACCGTCGCCCACCTTGAGCATCGCGGTGAGCCGGGGCAGGCCCAGCTCCAGGATGTACGCGCCCTTGCGGTAGGTGAAGGCCGCCATGGGGATGATGGGCGTGGCGTCGAACGGATAGAGGGCGACGAGCCCGAAGGTGAGCCGCACGTCCGGGTCTCCGCCAATCAGGTAGTTCGCCATGGCGAAGCCCGCCCACGACGTGTCCAGCCCCACGTCGAACGAGCTCTTGAAGTCCGTGCGCGGATTCGCGGACACGCCCGAGATGAGCATCCACCGGGGCGCCAGCGGGCGAATCACCGTGAGCCCCAGGCTGAAGCGATGGAAGCGCCGGCTCAGGTCCTCCTCGGACACGTCCGCGAGCGGGCCGCGTCGCTCGAGCCCCATGAAGCGCGTCTCGTACCCGAACGAGGGCACCAGCACCGTCTTCCCCAGGAAGAGGGGAGGAAGCGGCAGGCGCAAATCCAGCTGATGTCGTTCGTCCAGTCGCCCGCCCTGCGAGCCGATGCGGGTCCCCCGCGCGACGGTGATGCCGACATAGGCCCGGTCCTCCGTCGTCTGCGCCGAACCCGTTCCCGCGAAGACGAGCACGCAGGCGAGCAGCACCTGTTGGAGGGGCGCCCAGCGCACAGCCCTGGTCACTGACACATGGACCTCACCACGGTTTTCCCGGCCGAGCCCCCACTATACAGGGAGTCGGCGCCCCCACGTCCGTCCAGGGAGTCCGCCGAAGACATTGTCCTCGTCACCCGGGCCGCGGACTTCTACCCTGGCTCCATGAAGCTCTTCGATACGTTGCTGCAGGAAGCCTCGTTGCATGACAAGGCCGGCTCGGCCTCCAAGCGGGCGGCGCTCAAGGCGAAGCTGACACCCACCGACACCGTCGAGCAGGTGTCGGGCGACCTGCGCATCTGCGAGGGCGAGGACCGGCGCGTGGGCGGCGGCCTCGTGGTGAAGGGCAACCTGGTGCTCGAGGACCAGGGGCGGCTGCTCGTCGCGGGCAACCTGGTCGTCGAAGGCAGCATCATCCACGAGGGCTTCGACTACTCGCTGCTCTTCGTCGGCGGCGCGCTCCAGGCGGGCAACCTGCTCGTGCACGGCGAGGTCGTCGTCCTCGGCGCCTTCAAGGTCCAGGGCGTCGCGTGGACCTACTACAGCGACTACTCGACCTACGCCGACACGCTGACGGCCCGGCTCGTCGTGGCGGATGACCGCGAGGACGCCATCGGCAAGGTGAGCGCGGAGCACCACCTCGTCGGTCACTCGAGCGAAATCGGTCCCAGGCTGAGCAAGCTGCTCCAGAAGGGGCTCGTCGACGAGGAGGGCGAGTGGTCCTACACCACGCTCGCCAAGAAGCTGCTGAAGAAGGAAGCGCTGCTGGCGTGAGGCGGGTACCCCGCACGGTGCGCTGTCGATAAACCAGGAAACCTCCGGATTGTTCGCGCCATCCGGAGCGTGCGTGTGTCCGAGGAGCAACCCCCCACTCTTCGTCCTCCAAGGCGAAGAGCCCTCCGAGGTCCAATCCATGCACACACCCTGGGCGTTCCCCCGGGCACGGCTCGCCGTGTCCTTGCTGGTGCCGTTGCTCTCGTGGTCCTGCGCGGGTGGAGCACCGGAGGAGCAGGACGTCTCCTCTGGCGGCACTCCCCAGGACGAGGCTCCCTCGACGCCAGGGGAGGCGAGCTCCCTAGGGACGGCCGCTGACGCGCTGGAGACGGTGCTCGTCGCGTCGGGCGCGACGTGGCGCTACCTGGACACGGGCGTGGACCTGGGCACGGGCTGGACGGCGCCGGGCTACGCGGATGGCGCGTGGGCCTCGGGCGCGTCACCGCTGGGCTACGCGGAGACGGACCTGTCCACGACGGTCTCCTTCGGGAGCAACACGGCAAGCAAGCACATCACCACGTACTTCCGGCGCGCCTTCACGGTGACGGACGCGGCGTCGGTGCGCGAACTGCGCCTGCGCTTGCAGCGCGACGACGGCGCCATCGTCTACCTGAATGGTGTGGAGGTGCTCCGCAGCAACCTGCCTTCGGGCACGGTGGGCTATCGCACGCTGGCGCCCGCCACCATCTCCCTGCCCGTGGAGGAGCAGACGTGGCACGCGCAGGCCCTCGACACGGCGGCGCTGCGCACGGGCACGAACGTGCTCGCGGTGGAGCTGCACCAGTCCGCGGCCAACACGTCGGATGCGCGCTTCGACCTGGAGCTGAGCGCGACGGTGGCACCCGCGCCCTCGCCCATCTCGCAGTGCTACCCGTTCGACATGCCCGCGACGAGCGTGCTGCGCGCGGCGCCGAAGAAGGTCTTCGGCTTCTATTACCCCATCTTCCCCATCTCCATCGACAACAAGGCCCCCGCCGAGGACCACTGGACCAGCTGGCTGACGCCCGAGGCGCGCGGCGGGGAGTACGCGAACATCGGCGGGCTGATGCGTGACCGGCCGCTGCCGCGAGCGCCCTGGGCCGACAGCGCGTGGCGACAGCGTGACTTCGAGGTGGAGGTGCGCCGCGCCATCGCCGCCGGCATGGACGGTTTCCTCTACGAGCACCCATACCGCGTCTCGTCCGACACGCGGAACAACCAGCTGACCACGATGCTCGCCGCCGCGGCGGCCGTGGACCCGGAGTTCCGCATCGTCCTCAGCCCCGACTTCCCCACCGAGGCCACGGGCACCACGGACGGCCTGGTGTCGATGATTGCCTCCGTCGCCAACCACCCGTCCGTGCACAGGCTCGACGGCGCTGTCGTGCTGGCCAGTTTCAACCCGGAGCGCAAGTCGGTGGCCTGGTGGACGGAGGTGAAGACGCGGCTTGCGTCCCAGGGCATCCAGGTCACCTACTGGCCGCTGCTCTCGTACACGGGAGACGTGACGAAGTACGCGGAGTGGAACGACCTGGTGACGGGCTTCTCCACCTGGGGTGAGCGCACCGCGCAGTCCGGGGAGGCGATGCGCCGCTGGAGCGTGGAGTCGCACCGGCGCGGCAAGCGGTGGATGTCTCCCGTGGCGTTCGAGGACGTGCGCCACAAGCTCACCGACAGCGAGAACAGCAGCCGCGTGTACTGGGAGGCGCAGAACAGCCTGGCGTTCCGCACGCAGTTCGAGAAGGCGATGGAGGGCGACGCGGACTGGGTGACGCTGCTGACGCTGACGGACTACGGCGAGTCGTGGATGACGGCGTCGCAGGAGCGCGGCTACGTCATCATGGATTGGATTGCGTACTACACCACCTGGTTCAAGACGGGGCAGCGGCCCACCATCGTCCGCGACACGCTCTACTACACGCACCGCCGACACCGCACCGACGCGCCGTTCGATGCCACGAAGCAGACCGCGCGCGCCATGAAGCTGCGCGGCGGCGTGGCCGCGTCCAACCAGGTGGAGCTGCTCGCGTTCCTCAAGGAGCCGGGCCGGCTGGTCATCATACAAGGCACGGACGTGCGCACTCTGGACGTGACGAGCGCCGGCGTGACGGCCTTCCAGGCGCCGCTCGTTCCCGGCACCACGCCCGTGTTCGAGCTCCAGCGCAACGGCGTCACGGTGCAACGGCTCCAGAGCGCCACACCCGTCGTCGCGCAAACCGTCTACCAAGACTTCATGTATCACGCGGGCGGTGGACGCTCCTGCACGCGGCCCTGAGCGTGGACGGGCGCGGACCTGGTGTCTAGGGTCCGCGTCATGTCCGCCACGCGCTACGGCTTCATCGACACGAAGGGGGCCCAGGTCATCGAGCCCCGCTTCGAGGCGGTGAACGGCGGGTTCTCGGAAGGGCTGGCCGCCGCGAAGGAGGGCGGCCTGTTCGGCTACATCCACCCGGATGGGAGCTGGGCGCTGACGCCCCGCTTCGCGTCGGCCCAGCCCTTCACCCACGGACGGGCCGTCGTGCTGAACGCCGGTTGAGCGCTGGTTACTTCGACGGCGTGGGGATGCCGACGGTGAGCCTGTGCGCGGGCACGGGCGTGGCGGTGGCCACGTTCCAGCTGTCCGGGCGGCCCGCCACGTCTCCGGTGGGCAGCACCCCGTTGCCCAGCACGCCCGTCTTGTTGCGGCCCCAGGAGTAGAGGGTGCCGTCCGTGGCGGTGGCGTAGCCGTAGAAGGACTGCGCGGTGTTGTGCAGCGCCTTGAACGTCACGCCCGGGGCGACCTGCACGGGACGGAAGACCATCTTCTGGTAGTTGGACCAGTCCCACTGGTAGGGCGTGTGGTAGGTGGCGAAGTCCAGCATCACGCCGTTGCCCACCTCGCCCATCGCGCTGTCGCCCCAACCCCACAGCGAGCCGTCGTCCAGGATGACGTGCGTGGCGTGGCCGTTCGCCGTGACGTGCACGATTCTGCGCGAGCCGAACTCCGGGAACGACAGCTTGCGCGGCGTGGCCACGGGGTACCAGCCGCCCGCCGGCGGGCCGAGTCCCAGGAAGGTGCCCTGCAGGCCCCAGCCCCAGAGGTCACCTGCTTCATCGAGCGCCACCGCCCAGCGGCTGCCACCCGCGGCGAGCTCCTTCACGCGCGTCGGGATGCTCAGCGGGTTGGGGCGCGCGTAGTCGTTGAACCTGCCCGTGCCCAGCGTCTCCGCCGCGGCGCTCCCGCCCCAGGCCCATGCCTTGCCCGTGTCATCCAGCGCGAAGATGGAGGTGTCGTTGGTGGTGAAGCTCGTGATTCGCACACCCTGGGGCAGGGGGACCTTCGTGGGCCGGGTGATGTTGCGCGGCGCCGTATTCCCGTCCCCGGCGATGCCCAGCGTGTTGCCAATCGCGGTGCCGCTCATGCCCCAGACCCAGAAGGAGCCGTCCGCCTTGAGCGCCATGTTGAAGAGCAGCGCGCTGCGCACCTTGATGACGTTGTCGAACGTCTCGCCGGTGGAGTCCGTGAGGACCAGGTACGGCTGTCCGTTGTTCGGCGTGGTGGCGCGGTTGGGTTGGTCGTTCGTGGTGCCATCCCCGCGTTGGCCGTAGAGGTTCTGCCCGAAGGTCCACACGCGGCCCAGGGTGTCGAGCGCCACGCTCTGGAAGCCGCCGCCCGCCACGTCCTTGAAGCGCAGTCCCTGGGGCAGGGCGATGTCCACCGGCGGGACCTGGTTGTACGGGTTGGAGTGCCCCACGCCGAGCTGCCCCGCGCGGTTGGAGCCGAGCCCCAGCACGCGTCCGTCCACCAGGTAGAACAGCTGATACTCCGCGGTGGCGATGTGTGTCAGCCCCGCGAGGCTGTCTCCCGCGTCGGGAGTCCCCGCGTCGCCCAGGGCTTCCTGGCCGAGCGCCTCGTCCAGCGGGCCCTCCCCCTCTGGTTGAGCGGGCGACCCGGAGCAGCCAACGAGGACCACGGCGAGCGAGGCGAAGAGGGCGCGAAGGAGTGGCATGTTTCTATTGTCACTCGATTGCCATAATGAAGGAAAGTCAGGTCCTGGAGGGGCTCGCCAGGGTTCGTGCCTCCGAGGAGGAATGCGCGCGGGTGGGAATGTCGATGTGAGTTTGTGTACCTTGCTGCCATGTCACGCGGACGCGGCTGGCTGTTGTGGGTGGGGGCCTTCTCCTATTGGACCTTGCAGGGACTGGCGGCCTCCAGTGAGGCGCACTCCGTGCGGGGCGTGTCCTGGACGCATGCGCTGCTCACGGATGGCTTCGCCACGGCGCTGTGGGCGCCCGTCACCATCGCGGTGGTGCACTTCGGCCTACGCTTTCCGTTCGACCGGCGCCTGTGGCGCTCGCGGCTCGCGCTGCATGTGGGGGGCGCGCTCGCGGTCTCGTTCTTCCGGGCGACGGTCATCTACTCGCTGGACCCGTACTTCCACTGGTACGACGCGCCGCCCGCGTACACGGCGGTGCTCGAGCATGCGCTGCTCTACAACCCGTTCATCTACCTGACGCTCCTGGGCGTGGCCCACGCCATCTACTACGCGGAGCAGCTGCGGCTGCGTGACACCCAGCTCGCCCGCGCGCAGCTCCACGCGCTGGAGGCGCAGCTGCATCCGCACTTCCTCTTCAACACGCTAAACTCCATCTGCGCGCTGGTGCGCAGGGACCCGCTGGGCAGCGAGCGGATGATTGCGCGCCTCAGTGACCTGCTGCGGGAGACGCTCCAGGCGGCGGGGCGCGAGGAGGTGCCCCTGCGCGACGAGCTGCGCACGCTCCAGCTCTACCTGGACATCCAGGGCGTGCGCTTCAACGACCGGCTCCGGGTGGAGCAGGACATCTCGCGGGAGGCGCTGGGCGCGCGGGTGCCGCACCTGGTGCTGCAGCCCCTGGTGGAGAACGCCATCCAGCACGGCATCGCGCCGCGCTCGGCGCCGGGCACGGTGACGGTGACGGCCAGGCGCGAGGGGCCGGAGCTGCTGCTGGAGGTCCGCGACGACGGCGTGGGGCTGCGCGAGGGCGCGGCGGCGAAGTCCGAGCGGGGCGGCAAGGGGCTGTGGATCACCCGCGAGCGCCTGGTGCAGCTCTACGGCCCCGCGCATCGGCTGAAGCTGGAGGCTCGCGAGGAGGGTGGGGCGCGGGTGTCGCTGGCCATTCCCTTCCGGACGGAGCGTGCGGCGTGACGCAGCCCATCCGCGTGCTCATCGTCGACGACGAACCGCTCGCCCGGGCGCGGCTCAAGGAGCTGCTCTCGGAGGAGCCGGACATGGCCGTCATCGGTGAGTGTCGGGACGGCAACGAGGCCATCGACGCCATCGGCAGGCAGCGCCCGGACCTGGTGCTGCTGGACGTGCAGATGCCGGAGCCGGATGGCTTCGGGGTGCTGCGGGCGGTGTCGCGCGAGCACCCGCCGGCGGTCATCTTCGTGACGGCGCACCGGGACTTCGCGGTGCAGGCGTTCGAGGCGAACGCGCTCGACTACCTGCTCAAGCCCTTCGACCAGGAGCGCTTCCGGCGGAGCCTCTCGCGCGTGCGTGAGCGCAGGCGCACGGGGGCGACGGAGCTGGACGCGGAGCTGGTCGAGCGGCTGGAGTCGCTGTCCTCGAGACTGTCCCCCGCCCCGGAGCGGTATGCGACGCGGCTGGTGGCCAAGGTGGGCTGGCGCATGCGCTTCTTGCGCGTGGAGGACATCGACTACCTGGAGGCGGAGGGCAACTATGTCTGCGTCCACCAGGGCAAGCAGTCCTTCCTGACGCGCGAGACGATGAACGCGGTGGAGGAGAAGCTGGACCCGAGGGACTTCGTGCGCATCCACCGCTCGCTCATCGTCCGGCTGGACCGGGTGGAGGAGGTGGAGCCGCTGGCGCCCGGGGAGATGGTGCTCACCCTGCGGGACGGCACGAAGCTGACCTCCGGACGCAGCTACCGTGCCCGGCTGCAGCGGGCCCTGGACCTGCCCTCCTGAGCGTTGGTCGGGGCGGGCTCCACGGTTCGTCCCGGAAGCTCCACCGTTCATCCCATCGTCAATGCGGCCGTCGAGCAGGGAGGCGATGGTGTCTCCAACAAAGGAGACGCCGCATGCAGCGCTTCACGCCGAGCAAGTCGTGGTCCGTGGGATTCATCGCCGCCCTGTCCTCCCTGTCGATGGCGTGCGCCTCGCAGGCGCCCGAGACGGCACCGGTGGCCGAGGCGCTCGGGGCGAGCGAGGTGTCCAGCGAGGCCCTGCGCTTCCTGAACTGCGCTCCGGGCGGCAGCCTGTTCGCGCCTGGAGAGGTCTCGCTGCCGGACCGCTCCGAGTACCGGCTTACCTTCTCCGCGGACGGCAACACGGCGTACTACCACGTGGACTCGGCGGAGGCGCCGTTCCAGGCCATCTACGAGACGCGCAAGGTGAACGGCCACTTCACGCCGGGCCAGTTGGTGTCCTTCTCGGGGACGTGGCTGGACACGGACCCGTTCCTGTCGGTCGACGGCCAGTCGCTCTTCTTCTCGTCCACGCGGCCGGTGACGGGGACCGAGGAGCGCGCGGACTCGGACCTGTGGGTGGTGCACAGGCAGGCGGATGGGAGCTGGGGTGAGCCGCTGCACCTGGGGCCGAACGTGAACTCGGACCGGCAGGAGCTGTACGTGAGCGCCACGCGGGATGGGACGTTGTACTTCGCGAGCGGGACGTTCGACTCGGACTTCAACGTGTATCGCGCGGAGCGGCGGGGGCCGGGGTACGCGCCGGCGGAGAAGCTGAGCGCGGCCATCAACAGCCCGGATTATTGGGAGTACAACTCGCACATCTCCGCGGATGGGCGGGTGCTCATCTTCGCGTCGCTCAACCGGCCGGAGGGTTACGGGCTCGGTGACTTGTACGCGAGCGTCAACCTCGGCGGGAAGTGGACGAAGGCCATCAACCTGGGGCCGGCGGTGAACACGGAGAAGGACGAGTTCCACCCGTCGCTGAGCGTGGACGGCCGTCACCTCTACTTCGTGCGCCAGACGTGGGCCCCGTTCGTGCCGTCGGACTTCTACACGCTCGACACCCTCTGCCTGCTGTTCCAGTGACGGCGAGGCGCCCTCCGCCCGGGGGCGGCGCCCTCGCCACGCAGCAAGGCGCGGCGGGCGAGGCGTGGTGGAGCCGCGCCACGTCTCGTCCGTCCTCGCCGTGGCCGTGAGGTGGGTTTGACGATGGGGGCGCCCTCCGCCCGGGGGCGGCGTTCTCGTCGGGTGGCAAGGCGGGGTGGGCGAGGAGTGGAGCAGGGCCACTCCTCGTCCGCCTTCGCTGTGTGGCTTCGGCGCGCGCAGCGCCAGCGTGCCTGCGACGCGCATGTTGGCCGGGGGATGGCTTCGTCGTCGGGCGGCGAGACGGGGCGTGGAGTGGTGCCCCTGGGGCGCCTCGGCTTCAGCCCGGGATGCCCACGACGAGCGTGACGACGTAGCCGTCCGCGACGCTGCCCGTCACGGTGGCGACCTGGGTGGAGGAGCCATCGCTGAAGACGTTGTCCGTCGCGAGGCTGACGCGCTGGAAGTTGGCGACGCTCTGCGAGTAGCCGGACGTGGCGTAGACCTCGTCGCAGGCGGCCTTGGGCAGGGCGAGCTGGGAGGTGACCTGCTTGTTCGTGGACGAGGTGGCCGAGGCCAGGTCCGGGTACACCTCGAAGTGGATGTGGGGCCAGCGGCCGCTGTAGCAGGCGGGGAAGATGCTGGTGAAGGTGACCTGGCCCTGGCTGTTGGTCTCCTGCACGCCGCGCAGGTAGTTCTCGTTCGTGATGCCCGCGCCGTAGAGGGAGTACTCCCCCGAGTTGTCGCAGTGCCACAGATAGACGGCGCGGCCGGCGAGCGGGGCGCAGGCATCGTTGACGTCGACGAGGGTGAGTGTCACCGTCGTGAGGACTCCCTCGGCGACGGTGCGGGTGTTGCCGAAGCTCGCGCGGATGTCCGAGCGGACGATGCCCGACTGCTGGAGGACATTGGGGCCGTTCGAGCCGTCGGCGGGGTAGGGGCCGGCGGTCTCCTCGGGGATGCGCGAGCAGCCGGACGGGTCCGGTGTCGGGTCGTCATCGTCGCCGCAGCCGAGCCATGGAATGAGGCTGGCGCCGGCCATCCAGCGCAGCACCTGTCTGCGTCCCGCGCGTGCCATCAGGACGCGCAGGTCCTGCTGGAGCCCTTGATGGTGACGCGGATCCTCGTCGCTCATGTGTCCTCCCCTTGGGTCGTGCCAAGGTAGGAACCCGGTCTGAAGGAAGTCCGCGCGGGCGTGGTCCACTCAACGCCTGTCCCGACAGGTGTTGGCGACTGGAGGTTCGTGTCGCGCCGGAGCGCGGGCTTCCTGCGTACTCGTGGGTGGGAGGACCCCCGTTGCTGGGTTCAGGCCGGATACGGGAAGGATGCTGGAGGTGCTTCTACGGCTCGAGTGACTCCGCGAGACTCGGGACTCGTCCCACGCCCATACCGAGGCGTGCCCAGGAGTCCTGCATGTCCAGGAGGCGATGCCGCTGGTCTGGTCCACTGTCCCTGCTCCTGGTGGTCGCCTTGACCACGACGGGTTGTGCATCCGTGCCGCAGGCGTCCAGCCATGGCGAGGTGTGGAACTACACGCCGTCCGAGACACCCACGGGGCGGCAACGGCTCTGGCGCAACGTGGCGCAGCGAGATGCTGCAACCCGTGTCCGGGGTGGGAGCGGAGCTGTCGAGGCCGGGGAACGAAGTGTCACGCTCACGCGTCAGGCCGTCCTCGAAGCCATCGAGGAGGTGCGGGGCTCCCTCGGTGGTGTCTCAGCCGTGCTCTCCCAACTCGAGGAGCGAACGTCCTCATCCAGTGTGAGTGGACTCGAGGGTGTGTTCACCCGATACCGTGAGCACGGCGCCCGTCAGCTGGCGTGGCTGCGTGGAGAGTCCAGGAGCGCCACGGCGCTCGTGGGCGTGGCATCAGAAGTGGGGGATGCGGGGATGGAGGTGGGCATCCTCGGCATGGCCGGACCTCGTCTCCAGGCCGCGATGTTCGGTGCCCTGCTGGCGTCCACGTGGGTGGACTTCCTCCAGCTCGCTGACGCGGTCCTTCGAGACTGCCCCATGTACGGAAGAGAGCGGCTCTTCGCGGAGCTGCACCGTGTCCAGGGCTTGATGGAGCCTTCGTTGAAGGAACTCGCGTCACGAGACCCCGAGCGTGTCGCCGCCGCGGCGGTCGCCATGCCCGCGCTGATGGGGACGTTGTCCCGAGAGTTCGATGCGATTCGCCGAGACGCGCGCTCGGCCATGGAGCTGGGTGGCAAGGTGATGGTGGCGGTGCAGGTGTTGGAGATGCTCACCCTGATTTCGACCTTGAAGATGTCGCTGCCGCGTCCGCCGCCGGCTGTGCCCGTGACGCTTGGTGCGCGGCTCGCGATGGGCTCGGGCGGCGTCATGGTGGGCTCACGAATCGTAGTCTCCGCCGAATGGGTGGAGATGATGCGCAGGCTGGTCCAGGCGGGCGTCATCTCGGCTCCGGTGGTGGGCGCGGCCGTCCGCATCCACGGCGGGCAGGTGATGATGGCGCAGGCGCACCAGGACCTGCCCGAGGGCGTGCGAGAGGCGCTGGGGGATGGCCCCGAGGTGCGTGGCATGCACGTGACGGGACGTGCAGGGGCCGGCATGTCCGAGGCGCCGAAGCACCACGTCCTGCCGAAGGAGCACCGCGAGTGGTTCGAACAGCGTGGCTTCAAGGGCGACCTGGACATCGACAGCTTCTGCGTCAGGCTGGAGCGCTCCCACCATGAGGCGATTCATGGTGGGGGCAACTGGAAGCTGGGACGCATGTGGCCCGACGAATGGAATAGGAGGATCATGCGCACCCTGAACGATGCGGAGTTGGCGGCAGGGCAGCCGTTGACGCGGAATGAGGTACTGAGCATCGTCGCGGAGAACATGAAGCTCTACGACATCCCAATGAAGTTCACCAAGGGTCGGAGCCGATGACCGATGGGCGCTCGTGGCAGGGGAACTGGCGTGTCCGGCTCTACGAGCGGGTCCGCGAGCGCGGCTTCGACTCGTTGACGGCCTTTGCGGAGGCACGCCCTGCCGTGCCGCTGTACGCGCTGGCAGAAGAGCTTGGAAAGGACGACATCGCCGGGGCGCAGGTGTTGGTCGGATTGCGTGCTGAAGCGGAACGGCGGAATCAAGTCACGCGACTCGTCCGTGACCTGCTCGTGCGTGAGTTGGCGGCAGGGCTTCCCAACGGGTGGCCAGCGACACTTGATGACGTGACTCGCTTCCAGGTCGCGAAGGCACTTGGCATGTGGTCTGGGTCCACTCCAGAAACATATTCGGAGCGGACTCGGCAGGTGATTGCCGCGCTCCGGGCGAATCCTCCCCCTGTGGGCTGGCGCCCGCTCGGGCCTGATGACGAATTGCTCCGGACACTCCTCCCCGACGAGGAGGCATGACCCTGAACGGCTCTACTTGCCCGCGGCCCGCCGGCTCGCGGCGGCGCGCTCGGCGTACTGTCCCGGAGAGCAGCCGACCAGGGCCTTGAAGTCGCGGATGAAGTGGGACTGGTCGAAGTAGCCCAGCTGGAGCGCCAGGCTCGCCATGTCGGGCACCTGGGCGCGCGCGAGCTGCTCGGCGGCTTCGTGGAGCCGGTAGCGCTTGAGGACCCACTTGGGACTCACTCCCACCGCCGCGCTGAACCTCCGCTGGAGGTTGCGCGGCTCCAGCTTCGCCAGCGCGGCCACCTGCTCCATCCGTGTCACCGACGCGTCCGCCGCGAGCCGCTCCACCAGGTCCCGCATCCTCGCGATGGGCTCGGGCATGGGCGGCAGCCGTCGCCGCAGGAAGTCCTGCGCCAGCGTCACGCACCGGCGCACGTCCGGCTCCGCCAGGATGGCGTCCTTCAGCGCGATGCCCTCCCTCCCGAACACCGAACGCACGCTCACCGTCCGGTCGGTGAGCTGGGACAAGGGCGCCCCCAACACCGGCTGGAACGCCGCGGGCCGGAACTTGATGCCGAACACCCGCGACTGTCCCTGAATCCTCCGGCGGAACCGGCGCGACTGCACCCCCGTGACGCGGCCCTGTCCCCGGTCGAACACCACATGCACACAGGGATGGGGGAGCGTCTCCGCCAGGAGCGGCGGCTCGCCTCGCAAGTCCCACCGCACCGTCCAGAAGTGCTGGATGAACTCCTCCAGCTCCGCGGCGGGCGCGAAGCGCTCATGCACGATGCTGTCCGCGGGCGCGGGACGTTGGAGGACGCCACGCACGGCGTCGATGCGAGGGCGACTCACCGGCACGCATTCTGTCGGCGTGTCGCGTTTTTGCAATCCGCCCGGCGCGCCGCCACGTATCTGACGGCCCACAACCACGAGGAGCTCCCATGACGAAGACGGGAACGAATGTGTTGGCGTGGGTGCTCGGCGCCGTGCTCTGCCAGGGCTGCGCGAGCACCCCTGCGGCGGCGACACCCACCCGGACCGGAAGCGAGACGAACATGACGAAGCACGTGAAGGGCATCTTCAACGCCAAGGCGACCCCCCTGGCCCCGGACGCTGGCGCGGAGCAGTCCCCCATCGGCCGGCTGTCCATCGACAAGCGCTACCACGGCGCACTGGAGGGCACGGGCGTGGGCCAGATGCTCGCCACGCTCGACGATGGCCAGTCCGGTGGCTACGTCGCGCTGGAGCGCGTCACCGGCACCCTCGAGGGACGCAAGGGAAGCTTCACCCTCATGCATTCGGGCTCCATGACGCGCGGAGCATTCAAGGTTGTCGGCTCCGTCGTGCCCGAGTCCGGAACGGACGAGCTCCAGGGCATCTCCGGCACGTACGAGATTCAAATCGACGAGAAGGGCGTCCACATGTACGTGCTCGACTACACCCTCGCGAGCCAGCCCTGAGCACACGCCCCGAAAGCCCCGAGCGACTTCCGTTTCCGCCCGGGGCGGGGTAGAGGCCACGCATGGCGAGCGCGACGTGGCGAGAGGACTTGAAGGCCCTGCTGGACGAGATGGACGCCTGGGCCCAGGCGCGGGGCTGGCGGCTCATCCGCGAGGCACCCCTGACGCGCGAGGAGGTGGACGCGCTGCCCCGCATGCTGACCGGGTTCGAGTACGAGCTTCCGACGCCCTATCGCGAGGAGGCCTTCGTCATCCCGGACAGCTACCGCGAGTTCCTGATGCTGCACCGCGAGGTCCGGCTCGAGTACCAGCCGGACACCGAGGAGTGGGAGACGTATCGCCCGTTCCACGTCTGGGCGCCCACGATGGCTTCCCTCACGGCGGCCTGGACGCCCGCGGGCACCACGGTGGATGGCCGGGAGATCACGACGACGGACCTCATCTCCTTCGCGGATGCGTACATGGGCGTGGAGGCGTCGCGGTGGTGCTTCTACACGCGCACCACACCGAAGGACGGAGAGCTGCCCGTCTACTTCGAGGACAACGACTACGAGGCGCTCGCTGGCCACTACGTGGACGACGGCACGTGGTTGGACGAGAACGACCCGATGATGTTCGGCTTCGAGAGCTTCGAGCACTGGTTCCGCGCGCTGTGCAAGGTGCTGCGTCGCGAGGACGTGGACCCCGAGGACCTCCGGCAGGTGGGCGACTCCATCCAGGAGTGAGTCCCCCCGTCACGGTCGCGGATACATCGAGCACTCGGGACGGGCCTGCCTGAAGGCCTCGAGCTCCCCTGGTGGGACGTCCGTGCGCGACAGGTCCAGGAACTTGAGCGCGGGCAGTTGGCTCAGCCACGCCGGCAGTGCGGTGAGGCGCGTGTTCTTGAGGCTGAGCGAGCGCAGGCGCGGAAGCTTCCCGAGCGCCTCCGGGAGCGTGGCGACCGCGGTGTGGTCCAGGTTGAGTGATTCGAGGTCCTGAAGGCGCCCCAGCTCGGCGGGCAGCGTGGCCAGCTCCGCGTTCCAGGAGCAGTCGAGCTGCTTGAGCTTCGTGAGCTGGCCCAGCACGGAGGGCAGCGCCTTGAGCCCCGCCCCCTTCACCGTCAGGGTCTCCAGCTGGGAGAACTCGGCCACCATGTCCGGCACCACGCCCAGCTTGCGGTGGAGCAGCGAGATGGCGCGGGTGTCGCGAGGGAAGGTGTCGAAGAGGGCCGCCGCGCCCGCCTGCCTCGCCTTCGCCGCCACTTCGCCGAGGGACTCCTGGAGGAGCGCGAGCGGGTCTCCCAGCTCGGGCTTCTTCGCCGGCTTCGCGATGGCCTTGCGCAGGGGGGCGAGGGCCTTGCCGAGCCACGCCTCGAAGCTTCCCAGCTCGCGCAGGGGCAGGCTGTCCTCCACCTGGAACACGACAGGGGCGCCGCCCTTCGCACCGAGCCCGAAGGCGAAGCCGTTGACGTCGTTCAAGTCCGCGGAGGCGAACATCACGAAGCGGTACACGTGACGGCCCGCCTCCCGCTCCTCACGCACCTCGGTCCACTGACGGTTCGGCTCGCCCATGCCCTGGGACGCGCTCGCGCGCCAGCGGGGCGGCAGGAACGCCAGGGCCTTCTTGCCCGTGTTGAGCCAGCGGTACCCCAGCGCCTCGACGAAGCGCTGGTAGGACTCGGGCAGGAGTCCCGTCTCGTCGGGGACCTGCTCGAACACCCGGCTCATGGGCTCCAGGTCCGCGGGGTACTGGCCCACGGCCTTCTCCCCCAGCACGGCGAGCACCTGCTGCTCCAGCCCGGTCCACGCCACCTCGGGAGCGACAGGCTCCGGCTTCCCGGCGGAGGCGCGGGGCGTGGACTTGCTCTGGGGGGACGAGGAGGTCTTCTTCTGCGCCATGCAACACCACGGGTTCGGGTCGAGGCGCACCGCGCGCGGGGTGCCCGCGGTGCGCCTCGTGACGAATCCCGTCTAACACTCTTCGGCGAGACACTGCGTCATGCACGTCGTGTTGGTGCCGCACCGCTGACGACAGATGCGGTTGCACAGGCAGGTCGGGTTGTCTTCACACGCCTGCGCGCTCACGTCCGAGCCGGTATCCGCCGGCTGCTCGCTCACGGGTTCTTGAGTCTCCTCGGGCAGCGGTGCGCCACATCCGAACATCAGGCCGAGGGCCGTCACCGTGGCCAGCCACATGCTTGCTCTCTTCATCCTGTCTTCCTGGTGGGACGCGCGGGAGTGCGCACCCGGAGTCTAAAGGCAAGCAATCCAGGAGCGCGAACGCTGCAGTGAGAGCGTCAAATGACAATCAGCCATGCTCTCTGACGCACCGCTCTATCCTTTCGCGCGCTCAGCGCAGGAAGCGCGCGAGGACCGAGAAGTCGTCCTGTCCATGTCCCGCCTTCCGGGCGGTCTGGATGAGTGCATCCATGGCCTTGGGGAGGGCGTGGTGGATGTTCCGCTCCTCGCACAGGTGAAGCAGGTGCTGGAACGCCACGTTGTGCGTGTCGAGCGTGGCGGGGCTCTCCGTGTCCGCGCCGTACCGCTCCTGCTGGATGCGCTGGAGCAGGTCGGCCACGCCGAATTGAATCATGGGCACGACGGAGTCCAGATGCGGGCCGAGCCTGTCGAGCGCAATCCCCTCCGCCCGGCAGATGGCCGCGGCCTGCAGCCCGCTGAACAGCGAGCCCCACATGTGGAACAGCATCGCGCTGTCGAGCGCGGAGGCGTGGCCCTCGTCCTCGCTCACGTGCTGCGTGTTTCCACCGAGCGCCGCCAGCACGGCCTGGTGCTTGTCGTACAGGGCCTTCGGGCCCGCGTACAGGAGCGTGCAGTGGGGCTGACCGATGAGGTCTGGCGTGGCCATGATGGCGCCGTCCAGGTAGTCGATGCCGTGCCGACGTGCCCACGTCGCCTGCTCGCGCGCCAGCTTCGGCGAGCCGGACGTGAGCTGCACCAGCACCTTGCCGCGAAGCTCCCGCGTCACCTCGTCCTGGCGCAGCAGCGCGTCGCTGGTGTCGTAGTCGTTCACGTTCACGATGACGACGCTGGCGGCGTGTACCGCGTCCCGCACGGAGTCGGCGATGCGCGCGCCCGCCGTGGCCAGCGGCTCGCACCGTGCCCGGGTGCGATTCCAGACCGTCGTCGTGTATCCGCTCTGGAGGAAGGCCTTGACCAAGGCGGAGCCCATGCGGCCCGCGCCGATGACGCTGATGTGTGGCTTCATGTCGTGTGTCCTTCGAGGTGGAAGTGGAACTCAGAACTGCGACAGGCCGCCGTCGACGGGCAGCTCCGCGCCGGTGGTGAAGGTGGCCTCGAGGCCGAGGAACAGCGCCGCCCGGGCCACCTCCTCGGCGTCCGCGATGCGCTTCATGGGCGTCAGGTGCAGGCCCTCCTGCTCGAAGGCCTCCACCTCCTGGGGCGTGGCGCCGGTGACGCCCAGCGTGGGCGTGCGCGTGAAGCCCGGGCTCACCGCGTTCACCCGGATGCCCCGCGCCACCAGCTCCGCGCCGAGCACCCGCACGAACGAGCGGACCGCCGCCTTCGAGCCCGAGTAGACGCTCATGCCCGGCGCGCCCGTCTCGTCCGCCACCGACGTGGTGAAGACGAACGCGCCGCCATCCCGCACGAGGGGTGCCAGCCGCTGCGCCGTGAAGAACGCCCCCTTCGTGTTGATGCCGAAGGTCTCGTCGTACACCGCCTCTGTCACCTGCTCGAAGGGCACCAGCTTCGCGAACCCCGCGTTGACGAGGACGAAGTCCACCGCGCCCAGCGTCTGCTTCACGTGCGTGGCCAGGGCGTCGATGTCCCGCAGGCTCGCCGTGTCGGAGCGCACCACATGGGCACGCGGCCCCAGCTCCTTGCGCGCCGCCTCAAGTCCCTGCTCGCCGCGGCCGGTGAGCAGCACCTCCGCGCCCTCGGCGAGCAGCGCCTTCACCGCGGCGAGCCCGATGCCCGCCGTTCCTCCCGTCACCACCACTTTCTTCCCGGAATACCGTCCCATGTCGTCTCTCCCCTGAGGTCCTGCCTGGATGCATGGCCGCACGCCGAGCGCGTCGGGCGCGGCGGCTTCATCGCGTGTGGGAGAGGAATACCGACGGCCCCCTCGGGGGTCGCGCACGCACGGATGTTTCGGGAGCACGAAAGGACGCCGCCCCCTATATTCAGGGGCCATGAGCGAGCACGCGCGACGACCTCGAGTCGGCCTGGGGGTCGACCTGCGCACCACGCGCGCCGGAGACCGGGTCCACCTGGCGAGCTCGGACCATGTCCTCAACATCCACGCCGGTGAGCCCGTGCGGGTGTCCTGTCTCGCCAGCCAGCACTATTCGGTGCGCACGCGAGGAGAGCTGTTCCTCCTGCCGGCGGGCCATACCGACACCTGGGTGGAGGACGATGACAGCGTGGGCCTGGACCTGCGCCTGCCGCACTCCCTGCTCCAGCGGGCGGCCGAGGACATGGGGTTGGACCCGGACCGCGTGGGCGTGGCGCTGCGGCACCACTTCCGCGACGCGCAGCTCGAACACATCGCCTGGGCGCTGGAGGCGGAGGCCCGCGCGGACTTCCCCAACGGACTGCTGTACCGGGAGAGCCTGGGCCTCGCGCTCGCGGCCCGGCTGCTGTCCCACTACCGCGCGGAGGTCGAGGTGCGTGGGGGCCTGTCCGCGGACCAGCTCCAGCGCGTCACGGACTACGTGGAGACGCACCTGGACGAGGACCTCTCGCTCGCGACGCTGGCCCGCGTGGCGGCCGTCAGCGCGTCGCACCTCAAGACGCTCTTCAAGCGCTCCACCGGGCTGCCCGTCCACGAGTACGTGATTCAGCGCCGCGTGGAGCGGGCCCGCACGCTGCTCCTGCGCGGCGAACTGCCCACGGGACAGGTGGCCCTGGAGGCGGGCTTCTCCCACCAGAGCCACATGGCCCGCTGGATGCGCCGCGTGCTGGGCGTGACGCCGGGTGACATCCTCCGCTCGCGCGCCTGATTCCGCGTTGCCGGTGGGGTCGATGCAGGCGTAGAGCCTTCCTCATGTCCGAGGAGACGCCCGATGTCCGCATGCTCGCCATCTTCGAGGCGAATGGCTTCCACTTCGCCTCCGCCGAGGAGGCCTGGGCCCGCGCCCGGCACCTGTACCCGCTGCTGCCTTCCGTGGTCGACCGCTTCCCGGAGGAGCGCGCCCACCAGGTCTGCGCGGACTGGTTGAGCCGGGTGGCCGAGCGCATCCAGGACGCGCGGCCGGCGGCGGAGCTGTTCGCCCAGGCTCGCGCGAAGACGCCTCCACGCCAGGCGCACCTCGTCGCCAGCGGGCTGGGAGACCTGCGCAATGCGTGGGTGCTGGGCGGGAAGCCCGCGGCCGCCGCCTTCGCCGATGCCGCCAGCCACCTCGCGGAGGTCTGGGCGGCCAGGACCTCAGGGGAGGAGGACGCGGAGACCGACGCGTGGGCGCGCTCCCAGGAGGCCTCCAAGGCCCTGGTGACGGCCTGGGTGCTGAACCAGGGGCGGGGAGACCAGGACAAGGAGGCCCGGGTCCAGGCCCGCGAGGCGCTGACCGACCTGCTGCGGGAGGCCCGGGCCGCGAAGGCCCTCGAACAAACCTGACATACTCCTGTCACGGGCAGGGTCCATAACTCCCTCATCACAGCGACTCACCGAGGAGAACCCGCCATGAGCCTGACCCCTGCCCAGAAGTCCCCCACCCTGAAGAAGTACGTCGGCGGCTGTCACTGCGGCGCCGTGCGCTTCGAGGCCGAGGTGGACCTCGCCGAGGCGGTGAACCGCTGCAACTGCACCGTCTGCACGAAGATGGGCGGCACGACGACGCAGGTGGCCCCCAGCTCGTTCCGCGTCCTCCAGGGCGAGGGCGAGACGGGCGAGTACCGCGTGGGCAAGAGCCCCAACTACCGGCGCTTCTGCAAGCACTGCGGCGTCCAGGCCTACGGCGGTGGCTTCGTCGAGGAGCTGGGCGGGGACTTCCGCTCCATCAACGTGGGCTGCCTGGACGGCGTGGACCTCTCCAAGCTCACGGTCCAGTACTGGGACGGCCGTCACGACAACTGGGAGGCGGGCCCGCGCTCCGAGCCGTGGCCCCTGCGCGCCGCCTGAGGCGCCTCGAGCGGGCCCGTCCTCAGCGGCGGGCCAGCGTGGCCTCCAGGCCGAGCAGCACGACGTCCAGGCCGCGGCGGAACTCCTCGTCAGGGGGGAGCCGCCGCGCGTCCCCGGCCGTCTGACGCAACAGGGGATGGCGGCCGGCGTCCAGCTGTGTGAGGGCGGCGGTGCCCTCTCCGGACAGGGCGCCCAGGTGCATGAGCTGGACGGAGCCGAAGACGTGGCTCACCAGCGTGCGCAGGGCGACGAGCCGCGCCAGGCCCTCGAAGCCGCCCTCCGTCAGGAGCGCGAGCAGCGCCTCGGCCCACGCCAGCGTGCCCTCGGTGCAGTGGCGCCGGGTGAGCACCAGCGGCGCGACGCAAGGGTGGCGCGCCACCGCCCCTCGCACCTGTCCCAGCAGCGTCTTCACCCGCTCGGTCCAGGGCGTGTCCCCGCCCGGGCCGGGCAGGCGCACGTCCCGCATCACCGCGTCGACGACCAGCGACTCCAGCGCCTCCCGCCCCTCCACGTAGCGGTACAGGGACATGGTCCCCATGCCGAGCGCGCTCGCCACCGAGCGCATGGACAGCGCGGCCAGCCCCTCCCGCTCGATGACGGTGAGGGCGGCGTCGGCGATGCCGGGCAGGGTGAGCGAGCGGGGACGTGGCATGGGCGCGGGGCTGGCGTACAGCGTACGCCCAGGGTGGGGCCGTTACGACTCATCTCGAGCGGAAGCGGGGGCCTCCATGATTCCGGCAGGTTGCCTGCTCCGACAGGGCGTGTGTGCTTTTTCCTCCTATCGCGACACAACCTCGGGTGCCCAGAGTCCGAGAATCTTCACGAACCTGTCACCTCTGGGCCCCCCCACCATGAAGATTCGCGCCGACCTCCCGAAGCTTCCCGTCACGCGTTCCACGGACACCCGGCCCGCGACTGCGCCCGAGGTGAAGAACAAGGCCCTGGGCTTCACCGAGGGCTCCACCTTCGAGGCGGCGACGAAGCCCGCGCAGCCGAAGTCGGCCACGCCGCTGACGGCGCCGACGGTGAAGTCCGGCCCGGTGGCCCTGGACAGCGACACCAGCAAGGCGGCCATCCAGACGACGGTGGACTTCCTGCAGAAGCAGGCGGCGCCCACGGTGTCGCAGCTGCTGGCCGGCAAGCAGGGCGTCAACGCCGCGGA
The DNA here is from genome assembly GCF_026626605.1 of Myxococcus sp. MISCRS1. NCBI lineage: Bacteria > Pseudomonadati > Myxococcota > Myxococcia > Myxococcales > Myxococcaceae > Myxococcus > Myxococcus sp. MISCRS1. The sequence goes on along the minus strand of NZ_JAPNKB010000001.1, from coordinate 2,894,743 downwards.
CTTCGCGCCGCGCGCGGTGGAGAAGGACGACCTGGGCTTCACGCACGTGCGCATGGACCGCAAGCACGAGGGGGTGCCCGTCTTCGGCGAGCAGGTGGTGGGTCACCTGGACCGCGAGGGCAAGCTGGAGAGCCTGACGGGTGACGTGGGCACCATCCCCGCGGGCCTGGGCAAGAAGGAGACGAAGCTGTCCGCCGAGGACGCGCTGGCCGTGGCCCAGAAGGAGTTCAACGGCCCCACGGACCGCAAGCCCGTCTCCGAGCGCGTCATCTTCAAGGACGCCAACGGCGAGTACAAGGCCGCGTACCACGTGGAGCTGAGCAACACGACGGACGTGGGCCCGGGCAAGGACCCGCGCCGCATGCAGTACCTGGTCGACGCGAACACCGGCAAGGTGCTGGAGCAGTACAACCAGATGGGCGGCGTGGGCAGCCACGCGCACGGCGCGGACCACGCGGGCCACTCGCACGGGGTGAAGCCCTCGCTGACGGCCGAGACGCCGACGACCGAGGAGCCCGGCACGCCCGCGCCCTCGAGCAAGGCGGACGACACCACCCAGTACAGCGGCAAGGTGGAGATCGGCAGCACGAAGAACGCGGACGGCACGTACTCGCTCGAGGACACCTCGCGCGGCGGCGGCGTGGTGACGCGCGACGCGCTCAACCGCGACCCGAACACCGACAACACCACGCACGCGGCCGTCACCGACGACAACGACATCTGGGGCGAGGGCACCGACTCCGCGCGCAACAAGGACGCGGTGGACGCGCAGTACGGCGCCCAGGCCACGTACGACTTCTACAAGGACGTGCTGGGCCGCGACTCCATCGACGGCAAGGGCGAGAAGCTCATCTCCGACGTGCACGTGGGCAAGGACTTCGCCAACGCCTTCTGGGACGGCGAGAAGATGAACTACGGCGACGGTGACGGCGACCAGTTCGGCTCGCTCACCACGCTGGACATCGCGGGCCACGAAATCACCCACGGCCTCACCGAGCGCACCGCGGGCCTGCAGTACCGCAACGAGTCGGGCGCCCTCAACGAGGCGATGAGCGACATCATGGGCGTGGGCGTGGAGTGGTACGCCAGCCAGCGCAACGACGCGGTGAAGTTCGACTGGACGGTGGGCGAGGACACGTTCACGCCCAACAACGGCGACGACACCGACGGCCTGCGTGACTTGAGCAACCCCTCCAGCGACGGCATGTCGCCGGACCACTACTCGAAGCGCTACACCGGCTGGCAGGACAACGGCGGCGTGCACATCAACTCGGGCATCCCGAACAACGCCTTCTACCTGCTGTCCGAGGGTGGCAAGAACCGCACCTCCGGCGTGGAGGTGAAGGACGGCATCGGCATCGAGAAGGGCCTGAAGATCTACTCCCGCGCGCTGAACTTCTACATGACGCCGACCACCAACTTCGCCCAGGCGAAGGAGGCCACGTACAAGGCGGCGCAGGACCTCTACGGCAAGGACTCCGTGGAGGCCCAGAAGGTGCTGGAGAGCTGGGGCGCGGTCGGCGTGAAGTAGTCGCGGTCCCTGCTGCTTCATCCCCGCCGCGCTCGAGTCACCCGGCTCGCGCGGCGGGGCGCATTGCCGGGCCTCCCCGCGCGTCGTCGGCGCCGCGTGCACCTGACAACCGGGGGCTCCCGGGCGGAGCGGACGGCTGCCCGCAGGCTCGTCCCTCTCCGGGGAACGAGGCTCCCACCTGGGGGCAACACCATCTCCTCTTCCAGAGTGCCTTCACCGCCTGGAGAGAACATGCCCCTGCATGGAAAAGACGAAGTCCGGGACCGCCTCAACGATGACGTCTACGCCTCGCCGGATTTGTCCGTGCCGATGCCGAAGTACCGCATCCCCGAGGACGAGCACAGCCCGGACCATGCCTACGCCGTGGTGCACGACGAGCTGCTGCTGGACGGCAACTCGCGGCAGAACCTGGCCACCTTCTGTCAGACCTGGTCCGAGCCCCAGGTGCACAAGCTGATGGACGAGTGCCTCGACAAGAACATGATCGACAAGGACGAGTATCCGCAGACCGCCGAAATCGAGACGCGCTGCGTGAACATGCTCGCCGACCTCTGGCACGCGCCCCACGCGTCCAGCGCCATGGGCTGCTCCACCACGGGCTCCAGCGAGGCGGCCATGCTGGGGGGCCTGGCGCTCAAGTGGCGCTGGCGCAAGCGGCGCGAGGCCGAGGGCAAGCCCACCGACAAGCCGAACCTCATCTGCGGCCCGGTGCAGATCTGCTGGCACAAGTTCGCGCGCTACTTCGACGTGGAGCTGCGCCAGGTGCCGCTCGCGCCCGGGCGCATGGTGATGACGCCCGAGGAGGTGCTCAAGCACTGCGACGAGAACACCATCGGCGTCGTGCCCACGCTGGGCATCACCTTCAACCTGCTCTACGAGCCGGTGGCGGACATCGCCGCGGCGCTGGACGAGCTGGAGGTGCGCACGGGGCTGGACATCCCCATCCACGTGGACGCGGCCAGCGGCGGCTTCCTGGCGCCCTTCATCCACCCGGACGTCGTCTGGGACTTCAAGCTGCCGCGCGTGAAGTCCATCAACGCCTCCGGCCACAAGTTCGGCCTCACGCCGCTGGGCTGCGGCTGGGTGGTGTGGCGCGACAAGGAGGACCTGCCCGAGGAGCTCATCTTCCGCGTGGACTACCTGGGCGGCGACATGCCGACCTTCGCGCTGAACTTCTCGCGGCCGGGCGGCCAGATTGTCATCCAGTACTACAACTTCCTGCGGCTCGGGCGGGAGGGCTACCGGCGGTTGCAGCAGGCGTGCTCGGACACCGCGAACTACATCGCGAAGGCCATCGAGCAGATCGGCCTGTTCGACATCGTCTACGACGGCCGGGGCGGCGTGCCGGGCGTGTGCTGGAAGCTGAAGGAGGGGACGGACCCGGGCTTCACCCTCTACGACCTGGCGGACCGCCTGCGTGAGCGGGGCTGGCTGGTGCCCGCCTATCCCATGCCCGCGAACATCCAGGACCTGGTGGTGCAGCGCGTGCTGGTGCGCCACGGCGTGAGTCGTGATTTGGCCACGCTGCTGGTGACGGACCTGCTCGCGTGCATCGAGCACTTCCGCCGGCATCCGGTCAGCGCGCCGATGACGCGGGAAGAGGCCTCCGGCTACCACCACTGAGGTGGGGCTGTCGGGGAGGGTGCGGGAGCGCGTCGGGTGCGGACGCGCTCCCGTTTTTTCGGGTCAGCGCTCGTCGTTGCGCTGGAGGAAGTCCACCAGGCTGTCCACGTAGCGCGAGTCGATGAGCGTCGTCAGGTGCGTGCGGCCGGGGATGATGACGTTCTCGAACCCCGCGAGCTCGCGCTCCAGGCGCACCGTCTTGGAGTAGGGCGCGTCGAACTCGCCGTTCACCGCCTGCACCGGCACGCGCAGGGAGGACAGGTCGATGGAGGGCGGCCACCACGCGGTCCACGCCTCGGTGATGGCGGCGACGAAGCGCGGGTCCAGCGGCGGCGCTCCGGCGATTTCGTCGAGGATGCGCTGCTCGTCGGGGTCCGTGCCCTTCGGGTCCCGGGCCTCGGCCTCCGCGCGGAGGACCGGGTCCAGCTCCTCCACGCCCGCGCCGCCCAGGCTCGCGCTGATGACCCGCTCGGGTGCGCGGGTCATCAACACGCGCGTCATCGCCGCGCCCATGGAGTAGCCCACGAGGTGGGCCCGCTGGATTCCGAGCGTGTCCATCAGCTCGAGGACATCCCGCACCATGGGCTCGCCGTAGGCGGAGGCCGTGTAGGGGACGTCGCTCTGCCCGTGGCCTCGCTGGTCCAGGATGATGAGGCGGTGGCCCTGCTTCGCCAGCGCTCCGGCGATGCCCGGCGCCACCCAGGACGGATGCGCGCTGCCCAGCAGCCCGTGGAGCATGACCACGGGCGAGCCGCGCCCCTCGACCTCCAGATAGTGGAGCTTCAGCCCGTCCCGGTTGGTGAACCAGCGGTCCTTCGGCTCTGACGCGGACTCGGGGTCATCCGAGCAGCCCACCAGCGCGAGGAGGGCGAGGGGCAACAGGGCCACGTACGACTTCAGCATGCGGTGTGTCTCCCGGAGAGATGCCGTGGTCCCCGGGAAACACCGCGCACTTGTGAATCTGTTACTGCTGTTTCAGCGAAACGCGATGGGCTCGAACTGCTTCCCATCGCGCGAGGACGTCAGGTGATGGGGGAACACCGTCCAGAGCCTGTCCCCGGCGACGACGAGCCGGGGGACGCCGGGGGCGGGGGAGGGGAGCTTCACGGCGACGGCCCGGTCCTTCTCCAGCCGGAGCACCTGCTGCCCGACGCTGACGAACAGGCGGTTCTTGAAGAAGGCGATGGAGTGGATGCCATCCTTGGGCAGCGCGAGCTTCCGGGCCTTGCCCTTCCGGGGCAGGTACCAGGCGTGCTCGTCGGTGTGCAGGTAGACGCCCTGCTCGGGGGCCGCGCACAGGGCTCGGACGGGGGCTCGGGTGGGCTGGAGCTGGGCCAGCGCGCCGTCCTCGAGTACGAACACGCCATCGTCGCCGAAGGCGTAGAGCGTGCCGTCGTGGGAGAAGAGGCGGTGGAGACCGGACTGCTCGTCGCCGAGCAGCTCCAGGCTCAGGTTCTTTCCCTCGGGCACCAGCCGTCCCAGGCCGGTCTTCTCGCAGAGTCCGTAGAGGACGCCGTCATGGACCGCCGCGTCCACGAGGTTGAGACCGCCGGGGCCGCTGACCTCCTTCACCTTCCAGCCCTTGCCGCCGCCGTCGAATGCGAGCGCGGAGACGCCGAAGGCGGACAGGCCCCAGGGGGCGCCGAGGTCCCGCAGGACGGGCGCCACGTAGCCGTAGGGCAGGGCCTTGGGCAGCTTCGCGCGGGTCCAGGTCTTGCCGTCGTGGATGAGCAGGCGGTTGAAGTCGACGTCGTAGGAGAGCCCGTTCGCCTCGAGCTCGTCCTCGTCGATGTCCATGTGGATCTGCTCCAGCCACACGCGGTCATCCCACGGCTGGTTCCATTTGATGCTCTTGTCGAAGTCCCACAGGTCGTCGCCCGCGGTGTCGCCGTGGTCGGAGTCCGGGTGCGGCGTGCCCGCGAGCACCATCACCGTCCCGTCCGAGGTGACGTGCACGTCCGCGAACACCTGGGCCGTCGTGTACACGTCCGGCGTGGCCTGCTTGGTGGCAGAGGACTCCTTCGCCTTCGAGGCCTGCTTCGCGTTCGAGGCCCCCTTCGCGTTCGAGGTCTTCTTCTCGGTGGGCGCCTTGCCCTTGGCGTCCGGCTTCGCGCCCGACAGCACTTCCAGCTCCCGCACCAGCGCCTTGTCACCCAGCTTCTTGGCGCGCTCCAGGAGCGACTTGCCGCCGACCTTCACGTCCAGGTTGGCGCCGAGCGCGCGGAGCGCTAGCAGTCGACCCACGCGGCAGGGCGTGGTGACGGGACCCTTCAGCTCGGCGGACACATCCCAGTCGCCGACATGAAGCATCCCCTGCGCGAGGTCCTTCGCGCGCTGTCCCTTGGCCGTCCGCGGCTTGCGAGCGCGGAGCCACTCGAGGAATCCCTCGTCCGCGAAGGCGCCCTCCAGCCCCCGGAACGCGGAGGCATGGTCATCCGGATGGAAGGGTGAGGGGCGCGGGTTCTCGGCCACCCAGTCCAGCAGCACCTGATAGGCATCCGGCTTGCCCTTGCGCGCGCGGTGGATGGCCTTCCACGCCATCACGCCGCGCTCGGCCCGCCGCTGCTCGGGGCGGTCCGCATCCAGCGACTGGCTCTCGGCCAGCAACTCCTCCGCCTGCTTCAGCCGCGCGGGCGTGGGGTCCGTGCGAAGGATGTTCTCCGCCTGCTGCGCCAGCGCGAGCGCGCGAGCACGGTGCGCCACCGTGTCGCCTCCATCCGCCTTCACCTTCTTCGTCAGCTCGAGGATGCGCCCACGCACCGCGCGCTGCGGCTCCTGGAGCCTGCTCTGCCACTCACCAGGCGAATGGTCCCGGTCTCGCTCGTAGGCCCAGTTCAGCGCATGCAGGGCCTCCAGGTGGTCGGGCTGCGCGGTGAGGACCTGCTGGAGCAGCGCCTTCGCCGTGCCGAAGCTCCGGGGGTACTGGTCGAGCAGCTTGTCGGCGCGGGCGAAGAGCGAGTCGACGTCGGAGGCACGGAGCTTGGGCATGGGGGCGTGCATAGCACCCTCCCGGCACGTCCGCGCTCCTCAGTGCGGCGCGGCGGCGCTGTCGCTGGGGACTGGCGCGCTCGTGTTCCGGCTCACGCGGGGGAAGAACAGCCCCGACACGAACGCCGCCACCGAGAAGGCGCAGATGAGCCAGAAGTTGATGTTCAACCCCGCGGTGAGCGCCCCGCTCAGCGACTTGAGCATCGCCTCCGGGATGGCCGCGTGCCCCCGCTCGGGCCCCAGCAGCGCGTTGGCGGCCGACAGCGGCACCGACGGGTCCTTCATCAACTGCGACACCATCACCCCGCCCATCAACCCCACGCCCAGCACGCCGCCGATGGTGCGGAAGAACATGTTGCTCGCCGTGGCCACGCCCCGCAGCTCCCAGCCCACGCTGGTCTGCACCGCGATGAGCAGCGCGGTGGACGCGAAGCCCAGCCCCACCCCGAACAGCGCCATGGCCACCTGGAGCGCGATGAGCGACGCGCCCTGGACGAGCAGCAGCGTCATCAGCACCGTGCCCACCATCGTCAGCCCCAGCCCCCCGACGATGAGCGGCCGGAAGCCCGTGCGCAGAAGCAGCTTGCCCGCGAACACCGAGGCCAGCGGCCAGCCGACAATCATCGGAGTAATCATCCCGCCCGCCACCGTGGGCGAGCTGCCCAGCACCGCCTGCACGTACAGCGGCACGTACGTGGTGGCCCCGAACATCGCCGCGGAGAACAGCGCCCCGGCCACCGAGGAGATGGCGATGGCGGGCGACTGGAAGATGCTCATCGGGATGACCGGCGCGGGCGCACGGCGCTCCACCGCGACGAACGCCCACAACAGCCCCAGCGCCACCGGCAGCGCCCACAGGTTCATCCCCAGGCCCTGCACCCCGACGAGCAGCGCCACCACGCCCGCGCACAAGAGCGCCGCGCCCGCGTAGTCCAACTGCTGCGGCTTTCGCTCCACCTGCTCGTGGAAGAACGCCACCACCAGCGCGAACGTCAGCACGCCCACCGGCACGTTGATGAAGAAGATCCAATGCCAGCTCAGGTACTTCACGATGAGCCCGCCCGTGACAGGCCCCACCAGCCCCGCCACGCCCCACACCGCGCTGAACGCGCCCTGCACCCGCGCGCGCTCCTGCATCGTGTACAAATCCCCGATGATGGTCAGCGCCACCGGCTGGATGGCGCCCGCCCCCAGGCCCTGCAACGTCCGGAAGGCGATGAGCAGCCCCATCGACGTCGCCAGCCCGCTGGCGATGGAGCCCACCAGGAACAGGCCGATTCCGAACAGCAGCACCGGCTTGCGACCGTACAGGTCCGCCAGCTTCCCGTAGATGGGGACGGTGATGGTGGACGCCAGCATGTACGCGGTGAAGACCCACGCGTAGCGCTGGATGCCACCCAGCTCGCCCACCACCGTGGGCATCGCGGTGGAGACGACGGTGACCTCCAGCGCCGCCATGAAGAGGCTCGTCGCGAGCGCCAGGGTCGTCAGGGGACGGTGAGTCTTTCGCATGATGTCGGGCGGGGTGGGGTCGCCCACTTCTAATGGCCACCTCCCACAGACGCCAGCGTCAATCTTTTCGGGTACTTGGGAAATCGTGGAAAAGCCCGGGGAGCGTGTCGATCCGAGCCTTGCTCGTTCGTCGCGAAAAAAGAGTGGCGAGTGGCGCGCTCGGTCCATGGCCCGGGGGGGCCTTCAGGAGAGGTCGGACCGAGCGCGCGCCACTCCTTCGAGGAGCTTTATGAAGAAGACACCCGGAGTCCTGTTGGCGGTCATCGTCCTGGGCTTGTTCGTGGCCATCAGTCGCAGGCCGGACACCTTCCGCGTCGAGCGCACGGCCCACATCCAGGCTCCCGCCGAGCTCGTCTTCACGCTGGTCAACGACTTCCGCTCCTGGGAGCAGTGGTCGCCGTGGTGGAAGCTGGAGCCCACGCAGCAGGTCTCCCTGACGGGCGCTGCCTGGGGCGTGGGGGCCGTCTACGAGTGGCGGGGCCAGCGCACCGGCTCCGGGCGGATGGAAATCGTGGAGAGCCGCCCGCACGAATACGTCCGCATCCGGGTCGACTTCCTGGAGCCCATGCGCGCCACCAACACCACCGAGTACACGCTGACGCCCGCGCCGGGCGGGGTGGCGCTCACCTGGGTGATGGCCGGTGAGAACACCTTCGCGGGCAAGGCGCTCCAGCTCTTCTCCAGCATGGACGAGGTGATGGGGCGCGACTTCGAGCGGGGCCTGGCCGACATCAAGCTCGTGGCCGAGTCCCTCCGGGGCGCCGCGAGGCCCTCCGTGGGCGACGCGGGCTTCCGCGGCGACAGCGACTCGCGGGACGCCGCGCTCGACGTCGTCGTCACCCGGCAGCGTCAGAACCACGAATAACGTGTATTTGTTATCAGGCGGAGACGGCTCCGAGGACGGCCGCGGCGCCGTGACACATGGGACACGCAACCTTGGGGGCTCCTGGCCGATACTGAATCTGGATTTCTCCAGACAACGGCCGAGACATGTCACCCCGGATTCCCCCACCGAGCCGTCCCGCTGCCTCCTCCACGTCCTCGCAGGCCCGCTCCTCGGAGTCCGAGGCACAGCCGCCCCAGGCCGCGGCCCGCCCTGGTGGCGCGGGTGCGCGCGGACCTGGGGTGAAGGACTTCTTCGACGACGCCCGCCAGAAGCGCAACGCGGAGGCGAAGCGCGCGCCCACCCAGGCCTCGCAGGTGGACCACGGGCCGGTGGCCCGGGCCTTCTCGCGCAAGGACGGCAGCCTGCTGGCGACGCCGCTGGTGCCCAGCGCGGCGACGGTGCCCACCCAGGCCTCCAGCCGTCCGGGCATGGGCGCCATCCCCTACGACGGCGGCACGACGTTCCGCGTGTGGGCGCCCAACGCGCAGCGGGTGCAGGTGGCCGGCGACTTCAGCAACTGGCAGTCGGTGGAGCTGCAGCGCGAGCCCAGCGGCAACTTCTCGCTCGACGTGCCCGGCGCGAAGGCGGGCGACCAGTACCAGTACGTGGTGCAGGGCAAGTACGGCGACTGGCGCTGGAAGGGAGACCCGCGCGCCAACGACGTGACGAACTCCACGGGCAACTCCGTCGTCGTGGACCACAAGGCCTACGAGTGGAAGCACGACTGGGAGTTCAAGATGCCGCCCTGGAACGAGGCGGTCATCTACGAGATGCACGTGGGCACGTTCAACGACGAGCCCGGCTGGGGCCCCGGCAACTGGCAGAGCGCCATCGACAAGCTGGACCACCTGAAGGAGCTGGGCATCAACGTGGTGGAGCTGATGCCGTCGGCCGAGTTCGCCGCGGACTTCTCCTGGGGCTACAACCCGGCCTTCCCCAACGCGCCGGAGAGCGCGTACGGCACGCCGGATGACCTGAAGCGCTTCGTCGACGAGGCGCACAAGCGCGGCATCGGCGTGGTGATGGACGTCGTCTACAACCACCTGGGGCCCAGTGATTTGCCCCACTGGGACTTCGACGGCGAGACGTACGGCAAGGGCGGCAGCTACTTCTACACGGACTGGCGCGCCAAGACGCCCTGGGGCGACACGCGCCCGGACTACGGCCGCCACGAGGTGCGCGACTACCTGCGCGACAACGCGATGATGTGGCTGCGCGACTACCACATGGACGGGTTGCGCCTGGACGCCACCAAGGAGATCCGCCAGGCCAGCGGCGCGAACAACCCCGAGGGCTGGCAGCTGCTGCGCGACATCAACGAGGCGGTCAACCGCGAGTTCCCGCAGAAGATCATCATCGCGGAGGACCTGGGCAACGAGGCGGGCCTCACGCACCCGGACGGCGCCAACTTCGACACGCAGTGGGATTCCAACTTCGTGCACCCCATCCGCGCGGCGCTGACGGCCCCGTCCGATGCGGCCCGGGACATGAACGCCGTCGCCGACGCCATCCGCTTCAAGTACAACGGCAGCGCCAACCAGCGCGTCATCTACACGGAGAGCCACGACGAGGTGGCCAACGGCAAGCAGCGGCTGCCCAGCGAGGTGGGCGGCTGGGACGCGGGCGGCTACCACGCCAAGAAGAGCTCCATCCTCGGCGCCGCGCTCACCATGACGAGCCCCGGCATCCCGATGCTCTTCCAGGGCCAGGAGTTCCTCGAGGACGGCCACTTCCAGGACGGAGATCCGCTCGACTGGAAGAAGAAGGAGACGTACGCCGGCATCAACCAGGCGTACACGGACCTCATCAAGCTGCGCCGCAACTGGAACGACAACACGGCGGGGCTGCGCGGTGAGCACGTCAACGTCCACCACGTGAACAACCACGACAAGGTCGTGGCCTTCCACCGCTGGGACAAGGGCGGCGCGGGCGACGACACCATCGTCATCGTCAACTTCGGCGGCAAACACCTGTCCGACTACGAGCTGGGCCTGCCCTCCGACGGCACGTGGAAGGTGCGCTACAACAGCGACTGGAAGGGCTACTCCGACAACTTCGGCAACGCGCAGAGCTTCGACGTGGGCGGCCGCTGGACTGGCAAGGACGGCCTGCCCGCCAGCGGCAGCCTCAACAACCTGGGGCCCTACAGCGTCGTCATCCTGTCGAAGGACAAGTAGCCCCCGCCCCGCTTCGGACGCGGTGGGGACTGACCCGGGCCCCTGTCGCTTGAAGGACAGGGGCTCGCCCCCCGTGGACAATGTCGTGTGCGGCGGCCATCCGGCACAACGGCCGGCATGGCCAGAAACACGATGGTGGTGGTGGCGCGCCCGGAGTGGGTTGCGGGCGGCAGTCCCTGGTGGTCGACCTTCAAGGTGACGCTGCTCAACCTGTCGGACGAGGCGGTGGTCAACCCCGCCATCGGCTTCCGGGTGGCGCCCGACCAGGTGGTGCAGAACAACTACGGCCTCGTGTGGCGGCGTCACGGCGACACGCTGACGGGCACGCTGGTGGCCGAGCGCCAGACCATTGCTCCGCGCGCGTCCCAGGAGTTCCGCCTGTCCATCCGGACGGAAGGGGTGCACCGGGGCGCGCTCCCCTCCTGCTTCACCGTGGACGGCGAGCCCGCGGACCCGCCGCGGGATGTCGAGCCGCCCTCGTCTCCCCGGCGCGTGCGCGCGACGCTCGTGGGCTCGCGGCTGCTCACGCTGGGCTGGGACGCGTCCACCGACAACGTGGCCGTCGCGGGCTACCAGGTGACGTACTCGAGCGTGGACCGGGAGGAGTCTCGGACGCTCACGTGCACGAGGCCTTCCATCACCCTCACCGGCCTGACGCCTCGCACCGAGTACCTGGTGTCGGTGGCGGCGTATGACTTGTCCGACAACCTGTCGAAGCTCACGCCTCCGGTGATGGTGCGCACGGCGGCGCCGTCGCCGGACGCGGGAGATTGGGACGTGCCCCGCGCGCCCTTCCTGGACCTGGTGTCCGCGCCCCGGCCCGTCGTGTCGGAGCTGGCGCGGGCGTGCGGGCTGGATGGCGTCATGCTCGGCGGGCTGGGCGTGCGCGCGGGCGGCGCGCGGAAGGTGACGTGGGGCGGACACCTGCGGCTGGTGGACGCGGTGGACGGGCGCTCCCACGAGGCGGAGGCCTCCGTCTCCGACTACGGCAAGGAGGACCTGGAGGCGTTCCGACGAAGCGGGGGCAGGGTGGTGCTGTCCTTCGGCGGCGGCGCCGGGCTGATGCCACTGGAGGTCGAGGAGACGGATGTGGCCCGCCTCGTCGCCACCTACGCGGCCATCCTCCGCAACTACCAGGTCCGTCACCTCGACTTCGCCTTCGACAGCGCGTTCCTCCACGATGACGTGGGCCTGGAGCGCCACGTCGCGGCCATGTCGCAGCTCCTGCTGGTGTGTCCGTCGCTGAAGCTGTCGTACTCGCTGCCGGCGGATGGCGCGCCGGGGGCGCTCGCGGGCTTCAACGACGCCGGAGTGCGCCTGCTCCAGCGGCTGTCCTTGGCGGGAATCGAGCCGTCGCTCGTCAACGGCCTCCTGCTGGAGCTCGGACCGACGGCGCCCGTGGACACCTTCGAGTGCTGTGCCCAGGCGCTCCACGGCATGCACGCGCACCTGTCCGCCGCCTTCCCGCGCTGGGACACGGACAAGGTCTGGCGACGCCTGGGCGCCAGCCCCCTGTTCGGCGGACACCCCAACGGCCGCGACTTCACCCTGGAGCATCAGCGCAGGCTGGTGGCGCTCGCCCACGCGCTGCGCCTGGGCTGCCTCTCCGGCCGCGCGGGTGCCCGGGACACGGGCCTGTCCTTCTCACGGTGCATCGCCACCTACCTGCCGGGCGCGACCGCCACACCCGCGCTCACCTCGTGAGCCCCTCCTCGAAGTACGACGCGCGTCGTTGACAACATACGATTCGAGTCGTACTTTGGGGACATGACGACAGAAGCCATTCCCACGGAAGTGGAGCTCGCCATCCTGGGCGTGCTCTGGAAGCGCGGGCCCTGCACCGTGCGGGACGTGCACGAGGCGCTGGGGCGCGAGGACGGCAAGAGCGCCGGCTACACCACCACGCTCAAGCAGCTGCAGGTGATGGCGGCCAAGGGGCTGGTGAGCCGTGACGAGAGCGCCCGCAGCCACGTGTACGCGGCGAGCATCGGTGAGGCGCGCACCAAGCGCCAACTGGTGAAGGACCTGCTGGAGCGCGTCTTCGGTGGCGCGTCGGGCGAGCTCGCGGTGCAGGCGCTGTCGCTCAAGCCCGCGTCGAAGGAGGAGCTCGAGGACCTGCGCCAGCTGCTGGACGAGGGCAAGGGGGGCAAGCGATGAGCCCGACCTGGCTGATGGAGGAGGGGGCCCGGGCGCTCACGGTGTGGCTGGCCCAGGGTGTGTGGCAGGCGAGCCTCGTCGCGCTGCTCGCGGCGGCGGCGCTGTGGCTCTTGCGCGGGCGCTCGGCGCGGGCCCGCTACGCGGTGGGGTGTCTGGCGTTGGCGGCCCTGGTGCTCGCGCCGGTGGGCTCGCTGCTGCTGTCGTCCCCGGAGGCCGCGCGGGGGGAGTCGGCCTCGCGCGCCGTCGAGGTGGCCCCGTCCGGGCTCGAGGGGGCGCGGACGGAGGCTCCGCCCGCGGGTGAGCGCGTGTTCGTTCCCCAGGCGGCGGCATCCGGTGACGTCCTCGGACCGTGGCCCCGGGTGCTCGGCGGGCTCTGGGTCCTGGGCGCGTGCGTGGGGCTGGCGCGGCTGCTGGTGGGCGGCTGGCGCACGTCGCGGCGGCTGGTGCGGCCGGCGACGCCCGTGTCCTCGGCGCTGAGCCAGACGGTGTCGCGCGTCTCGGAGCGGCTGGGGCTGCGGCGCGCGGTGCGCACGCTCGAGTCCCCGCTCGCGCCGTCCCCGCTGGTGGTGGGCGTGGTGCGTCCGGTGCTGGTGCTGCCGCAGGGGGTGGGGGAGCGCCTGTCGTCCGCGCAGCTGGAGTCGGTGCTGGCGCATGAGCTGGCCCACGTGCGTCGTCACGACACCGCCGTCAACCTCCTGCAGTGCCTGGTGGAGACGCTGTTCTTCTTCCACCCGGCGGCGCGGTGGCTGTCCGCGCAGGTGCGGCTGGAGCGCGAGCACTGCTGTGACGACGTGGCGGTGGGCTTCTGCGGCAACGTGCGGCTGTACTCGGGCGCGCTGCTGGGGCTGGAGGAGCTGCGGCAGTCGGGGCCGGCGCTGGTGCTCGGCGCGGGCAGCCATCCGCTGGCGGCGCGGGTGCGTCGGCTGCTGGGGCGCGCGCCCGTGGAGCCGTCGCGCGGCGGGGGCTGGGCCCGGCGCGTGGGCAGCGCCCTGGGGGTGCTGGCCGTCTCCTGCGCGGCCTGGGCGTGGGAGGCTCCGGCGAGCCCGCCCCGTGACGGCAAGGGCATGCTCGCGGCGGGGATGTGCTCGCGCCCTGTGTACCCGAAGGACTTCACCGCCATCGCCACCCACGTGAATGGGGACCGCACGCTGCGCCACCGGCTCTTCGTCTCGCGCTGCGGTCGCATCCGGCTGGAGGACGCCACGGGCGCGTCCGTGTACACGCTCCTCTTCGACGTGGGCACGGGCGAGAGCGCGATGCTGAATGCCCGCGAGCACACCTACGAGACGCACTGGGACGCGCAGGAGCCGGGCCTCCCGCTGCACCTGCCCGGGGGCTGCTCGTCACGGGGCCCCGGCTGCGAGCGTCAGGCGGAGGAGGCGGTGGCGGGACGTCGCGCCCAGCGTTGGCATCGCGTGCACTCGGCCCATGACACCGTGACGCGGTGGCTGGACCTGGAGCTGGGCTACCCCATCCGCGAGGAGTCCGAGCTGTTCGGCACCCTGACGCTGTCGGACATCCGGCTGGTGGAGCACGGCGCCGCGCTCTTCACCCTCCCGAGCGACTACCGGGCGGAGCCAGCGCCGTAGCGGCGCCTCAGGGCGCGGGCTTCGCGGTGGGGCCCACCTTGGCGAGCAGCGCCTCGCGGGGAATCCTCAGCGTGAAGGTGGAGCCGCGCCCCAGCTCGCTCTCCACGTCGATGGTTCCCGCGTGCGCCTCGACGATCTGGTGGGTGATGAAGAGCCCCAGGCCCATGCCGCCGTAGTTGCGCTCGGACACCGCGCGCACGAAGCGCTCGAAGATGCGGCGCTGATGGGTGGGGGCGATGCCGATGCCCTCGTCCCGCACGGTGATGACGGCGTCCGTGTCCGCCACCCTCGCGCTCACGTGGATGGGCTTGCCCGCGCCGTACTTGATGGCGTTGGTGACCAGGTTCGTCACGGCCTGCTCCAGCCGCCGCCGGTCCCACGTGCCCTCGATGGGCCCGGCGACGTCCACGTCCAGCCGGCAGCCCGCGACGTGGGCCTGGGGCGCGTAGCGGACGGCGATGTCCCGCAGGAGCGCGGACAGGTCCATGCGCTCGGGCTCCACCGTGAGCCGGCCCACGTTGATGCGCGAGACATCCAGCAGGTCATCGATGAGGTCCGCCAGCTTGCGCACCTGGCCGCTCGCCGACGCCAGCTCGCGCGACAGCCTGCCGTCCGCCAGGAGCGCCTGGGGATTCGTCTCCGCGATGCGCCGCATGGCGGTGAGCTTCAGCTGCAGCGGCGTCAGCGGCGTCTTCAGCTCATGCGAGGCCACGGAGAGGAACTCGTCGCGCGCCCGCAGGGCCTCGCGCAGCCGCTCCAGCTCCCGCGTCTCCTCGGCGTGCTTGCGCTGGGTGAAGTCCCGCGTCACCTTGCCGAAGCCCCGCAGCTCCCCGCTCTCGTCGAACAGGGCGGTGATGACCACGTTGGCCCAGAACCGGGTGCCGTCCTTGCGCACGCGCCAGCCCTCGTCCTCGAAGCGGCCCAGCCGGATGGCGGACTCCAGCTCCCAGGCGGGCTTGCCCCAGGCGATGTCCTCGGGGGGATAGAAGCGGCTGAAGTGCTGGCCCAGGATTTCGTCGGCCCGGTAGCCCTTGATGCGCTCGGCGCCCAGGTTCCAGCTCGCGATGTGGCCCTCCACGTCCAGCGTGAGGATGGCGTAGTCGGACACGCTCGCGATGAGCAGCCGGAGCTGGTCCTCCGTGTCCCGCCCGGCGCGGTCCCTCCGCGAATAGGTGATGACCCCGTCGTTCGAGTTCAGAAGGTGGTCGTGGTTGTCGCCCAAGGTGCCCTCTTCCAGCCGCCTAGGAGAACACGTCAGTGTCGACACGCAAGCGTCCAGCCCATCCTTTCGTCCAGTAGACGAAGGCGTCCCCCTCCTGGCAGGGCGGTGGATGGACCGGAGGCCCCCTCGCCCGCCCCGCGCGAGCAGGCGAGGAAGCACCCGGAGCGAAGCGGCCCCCTTCAGGCCGAGGCGTCCTCGCCGAAAGCCCGCTCGACCAGGGCCTTCAACGGCGCGTGGGCGGGCAGCGTCCCGAAGCAGGCGCCGTGGGCGCCGCCCAGCCGCGTCTCGCAGAAGGTGTCGGCGACCTGACTGTTGCCGGCCCGCAGCAGCAGCGAGGCCTGGAGCGCCAGGGCCAGCCGCTCCACGACGAAGCGCGAGCGGCCCTCCAGCGTGGCCGTGTCCGCGAAGTCCTTGGAGATGCGGGCCAGCTCCGCGTCGAACGCGGGGTGACCTCCCTGCGCCGCCATCAGCTCCTGGAACAGGGCCTCGCGGCTGGCCGGCTCACGGGTGGCCGCGCGCAGCACGTCCAGGCACTGGATGTTGCCGCTGCCCTCCCAGATGGAGTTGAGGGGCGCCTGGCGGTAGAGCCGGGGCAGGTTGGACTCCTCGACGTAGCCGGCGCCGCCCAGGCACTCCTGGGCCTCGTTGACGAAGATGGGCGCGCGCTTGCACACCCAGTACTTGCCCACCGCGGTGGCCATGCGGGCGAAGGCCGCCTCGCGCTCGTCGCGGGGCCCTGCGTCCACGGCCCGGGCCACGCGCGCCGTCAGCACCGTGTGCGCCTCCGACTCGAGCGCCAGGTCCGCCAGCACGTTGAGCATCAGCGGCTGGTCGACGAGCCTGCGGCCGAACGCCTTGCGGTGGCGCGTGTGGTGGATGGCCTGCACCAGCGCCTGTCGCATCAGGCTGCTGGAGCCAATCATGCAGTCCTGCCGGGTGAGGGCCACCATCTCCAGGATGGTCGCCACGCCGCGGCCCTCCTCGCCCACCATCCACGCCACCGCGCCCTGGAACTCCACCTCCGAGCTGGCGTTGCTCCAGTCGCCCAGCTTGTCCTTGAGCCGCTGGATGCGGATGGCGTTGCGCTCGCCGTCCGGCGTGAAGCGCGGCAGGAGGAAGCACGACAGGCCGCCCTCGGCCTGGGCGAGAACGAAGAAGGCGTCGCTCATGGGCGCGGAGAAGAAGAACTTGTGCCCCACCAGCGAGTACGGATTGCCGGGCCCCTTCTCGCCCAGGCGGTGGGCGCGCGTGGTGTTGCTGCGCACGTCGGAGCCGCCCTGCTTCTCCGTCATGCCCATGCCGATGGTGACGCCCGTCTTCTTCTCGGACGGGATGAAGCGCGGGTCGTACGACGGCGCGGTGACGAGCGGCAGCCACTTCTGGGAGAGGCCCGCGTGGTGGCGGAAGGTGGGCACACACGCGTACGTCATCGTCAGCGGACAGCTGGTGCCCTGGTCCGCCTGGTTGTGCAGATAGGACAGCGCCATGCGCGCCACGTGCGCCCCGGGCGTCTGCTCGTGACGCCAGGCGAAGTTGGGGATGCCGTGGGTGATGGCCGCCTCCATGATGCGGTGGTAGGCGGGATGGAACTCCACCTCGTCCAGCCGGTGGCCATAGCGGTCGAAGGGCTTGAACTTCGGCTTGTTCTCGTTGGCGAGGAAGCCCTGCTGCATCAATTCGCCGCCCACCAGCGGGCCGTACTTCGCGATGTCCGCCTCCGCCCAGCCGCCACCCTCGCGGTGGATGGCCTCCCGCAGGGGCAGGTCGGTCTTCCAGGCGTCGTACACCAGGGGCGGCGCCTGATTGGTGACTTCATGGGTGGCGAAGGTGGGCGCGAGGGGGGCTGAAGAACTCATGGGGGAAGGATAGGCGAGCGCCCCAGGTCGGGCGAGCGCAACCTCCAGGGCGACCCCCCACCCGAAGTGGAGGCCGGGGCCCGGGACGCTCAGTAGGTCAGCGTCATCACCACCGTGTCCGAGTAGGCCCCCGCGACCGCGGCCTGGCCGGCGGGAATCCGCCCGTAGAGGGTGAGGGTGACCTCCACGGCGTTCACGGGGAACACCGGCCCGTAGCGCGAGGTGCCGAGCGTGCCGTTGCCCCAGACGAGCAGGCGGGTGGCGTCCAGGTAGAGGTTGTAGTTGAGCCTGTTGCCCGAGGGGCCCTGGAGCCGGCGGTTGAGGAAGTCGCTGCCGCTCCCGGTGCTCAGATCGATGGTGACGGGCTGGAACTGCGGCTGGCCGTCGCAGCGGTAGACGATGGCGCCCGTGGCATCCCGGGGGAGCGTGGCCGTGGGTGTGTACACGCCGAAGTTGGGGGCTGTCGCGGAGCGGATCTGACAGACGGCGCCGGCGTCCACGGGCCCCAGCCCTCCCACCGCCGCGACGAGGAGCGCGACCCCGCGCGCCTTCGTGTACGAACCCCTCATCCCTCCTCCCGTCCCCGCGAACGACGCGGTCGCCCGGGCATGAGTGGGACGTGGAGGGGCGCGCCGCAACGTCCGCGAGGGACTCCGGCGCTCGGGCGCGAAAGCCGCCGCGTCAGAAGGTCATCGTCATCACGAGCGTGTCGGAGTAGGCGCCCGCCGGGACGGTCTGCTGCGCGGGGATGCGCCCGTAGATGGGCACCGTGACGTCGATGGCGAGCACGGGGATGACCGGCCCGTAGCGCGAGGTCCCCGACACGCCGTTGCCCCAGACGAGCTGCCGGGTCGCGTCCACGTAGAGGTTGTACTCGAGCGTATTGGAGGTGGGGCCTCTCATGCGCCGGTTCGTGAGGTTGCCCGAGTGCCCCGGGCCCAGGTCGATGGTCATCGGCGTGAGCTGCAGCAGGCACAGGTAGGTGATGCTCCCCACGGTGTCCAGCGGGAGCGGGGACGTGGGGTTGTAGTTGGCGAAGTTCAGTCCCACCGCGCTCCGAATCTGACACGCCGCCCATGCCTGCCCGGGTGCGAGCCAACACAGCCCCGTCAGCGCGAGCCCCCACGACCCCAGGGCATCACTTCGACGACTCATCCACACACCCCACGGTTCCCAGGTCGATGACCTGGCCCGCGAGGGATGGGACCTCCAGTGTCGCGGCGCATCGTCCACCGGGGTGGGTGACGTGTGCCACGTGGCGTCCGGGTGGGATTCCCACCAGTTCGAACTCACCATGCCAGCCGATGGGCGAGCTGTAGCGCTGGCCGTCCACCACGAGCTCGAGCTCGCCGTGCGCGGGCGCGGCGCGTCCACCCTCGAGCACCAACGTGCCCCGGAAGGCGCGCACCGAGTCCACCTGGAAGTCGAGCACCACGCCGCCCCGTCGCCACGGCGCCACCAGCTTCTCCGTGGTGCGCACGTACACCTCCAGGGGGAGGTCCCCGTCGGTGAGCGACAGCCGGTTGGCGCCGTACGCCTGCAGCCGCGTCACCATCAGCTCACCGCGCGAGTCCGTATGGCCGATGAGGTGGTTGTCCAACCGCACGCCCACGCCCTCCACGCCCTCCACGCGCACCAGCGCGTAGCCCTGGTCCACCGCGCGCGTGGCGTGGATGCGCCCGCCCAGGGCCACCAGGCCGCCGGACACCTCGGCGGCGCCCACCAGCACGCCCTGGCGCCACTCCGCGCCGCCCGCATAGCGGCCCACGTCCGTCTCGTACTCGACGCGCGCGAGCGCCCGGTCCTGCCGCCCCGCCTGCGCCTGGACCTGGAAGCCCAGGCCGCCCTCGAGCGGGATTCCCCGCGACAGGTCCACCGCCGTGTCGCCGCCGCGCTGTCCCTGCGTGTGACCCACCGTGCCCGAGGTCCTCGCATCCAGGATGGCCGTCAGGTGCACCATG
The DNA here is from genome assembly GCF_026626605.1 of Myxococcus sp. MISCRS1. Lineage (NCBI taxonomy): Bacteria > Pseudomonadati > Myxococcota > Myxococcia > Myxococcales > Myxococcaceae > Myxococcus > Myxococcus sp. MISCRS1. The sequence goes on along the minus strand of NZ_JAPNKB010000001.1, from coordinate 2,875,241 downwards.
CCCTCCAGCGCCGAGGGGCCGCGGGACTCCTGGTTGCGGCTGGCCGAGAAGGAGAGCATGGCCCGGTCCATCACCTGGGCGGACGTGGACGCGCCCAGCCACGTCGTCCACCCGCGGCCCTTCCAGCGCGTCACCGCGGCCTGTCCCCCCAGGCTCACGCGGCTGCCCAGCGCCACGAAGAGCGAGCCCCCCGCCTCCAGCCTCGGGTGCGCCCCCGGCGCCCGGCTCGCGTTGGCGTAGTGGGGGCTGAGCGCCCGCGTGAAGAGCGAGCCCCCCGCCCACCGGCCCTGGAGCGAGTAGCCCAGGCCGGCCGCGAGCCCCGTGCGCCGCTCGCTGACGCTCAGCGCCTGCGACACCTCCAGCTCCCCCAGCGGCAGCTGCAGCCACTGCACCGCGCCCGTGCTGACCAGGTCCGGCGACAGCTCCAGCCGCACGCCCGGCGTCAGCCACGACGTGGCGCCCATCCGGAAGTGGCCCAGCATCAGCGGCCGGCCGTAGTCGAAGCTCTCCGTGGCCAGCGACTCGCGCTCGACGCCGAGCGACAGCTGGTAGTCGGCCACCCCCGGCGCGAGCAGCTGCGCGCCCAGCGAGTACGCGGCGCTGACCTCGCGCGTGCGGCCGAAGGCGTCGCGCACCACGTAGCGCGCGGTGCCCTCGCCGCGCGGCACGGCCAGGTTCTCCAGCCGGTAGGGGCCCGGCGGCAGCTCGCTGCGGCTCACCAGGCGGTTGTTGACGTACACCTCCAGCGTCGACGGCGTGGTGACGTCTCCGGCCAGGTCCTGCACCGGGTTGCGCACGAAGTAGGGGTTGAGCTCGAACGAGCGCAGCACGTGCGCGCCCGCCACCACCGCGCCGCCTCCCAGCACGCCCCCGTAGCCCGTGGCCTCGCCGGCGATGGCTCGCAGCATGTGCTCGGGGAAGTCCACGGTGAGCTGGCTCAGCCCCCGCAGGGGCGTGGCGCCCGGGTTCCAGCGCGCCTGGGTGGTGAGGAGCACGCGGCCCAGCGACGCGCCCGTCTCGCCGAACAGCGACACGCGCGCGTTGCGGGCATGGGCCGCGTAGTTGACGAACGCGCTGGGGCTGCCCGTCAGCGCGTAGCCGGGCGGCGCCGCGGGGCTCAGGTTCACCCGCGTGGTGGCGAAGGTCCAGGCGGGCAGCTCGCACACCAGCTCCGTGGTGCGCTCGTCCAGGTGGAAGCGCGCGCCCAGCGACTGGAGCGAGACGTAGTCCTGTCCCTCGATGCGCTCCACGCCCGCGCCCAGCCTCCCCACGTCGACGCCCGCGGCCTCCAGCGCCACGACGGGCATCAGCACGTCCTCGCCCCGCGGCCTGGGGAAGACATCACCCCGGGGGACACCGTTGAGCGTCAGCCCGACGACGATGGGCGCCTGGACGGTGGCGGGCTCCACCGCGCGCGCACGTCCCCCGTGCAGCGCCAGCATCAGCGCCAGCGCCGCCCACGAACACCTCGCTGTCGCACGGCTCATGGGACGGTGGGCGCCACGCAGGGGACGGAGGCCTTCACCGGCGAGGACTGGCGGAACACGCCCTGGTCCGTCTCCACCTCCACTTCCAGCGAGCGGATGCGCTGGCACTGCTCCGCCGGCGTCTCCAGGGCGAAGACGCGCGAGCCGCCCGACAGCACGTACCAGCCGGGCTCCTCCTTCTCCACCAGCCGCTGGCCCTTCTCATCCAGCCCGCGCACGCGCGCCTGGCGGATGAAGAAGCTGACGGTGCCCGGGTTCTTCACCCGGAAGTGGAACCGCGACTGGCGCAGGTCCACCTCCTCCACGCGGGCCTGGAGGTCCTTGTGCTGGGGCGCGACGAACACCGGCACCGAGACGCGGGTGAGGATCTTCAGGCCCATGCTCGGTGGCACCGGGCCGAAGGGTGGCAATTCCTCCACGATGAGCCGGAAGGTGCGCTCGGTGTCCCGGGGAGCCGAGGAGATGCCCACCCGGATGGGGCGGGACTCCCCCGGCTCCAACGTCAACATCGACGGGAAGAAGAACACCTCCTGCGTCGGCTCGAGGCTCATGCGCCCGGTCTCGTCCTGGGTCCACGTGTGCATGGACGCCTGGAAGCGCGTGGTCTCGTCGCCCAGGTTCTTCACCGTCACCACCACTCCTCGGGCGCCACCGACGAGCTCCAGGCGCACGGGGTTGACCTCGACGGAGGCGGCGAGCCCCGGGACGGGCAGCGCGAGGAGCCACAACGCCCACCAGCGCAGGTGGCGGGCCCAGGAAGACAGACGCGGATGCATGGTGCCTCGGGTGGCTCAGAAGGTGATGGTGGCGACGACGGTGTCGCTGTAGGTGCCGGACGGGACGACCTGCCCGCGCGCCACCGTGCCGTAGACAATCACCGGCGTGGACAGGCCCGTGCCGATGTACGGCAGGCCCGTGCCCGCGGTGTTGCCCCACACCACCAGGCGCGCCAGGTCCTGGTAGAGGTCGTAGGCCAGGTAGTCATTGGAGTTGGTGTTGCGCATGCGACGGCGCGGCACCGCGTCCGTCGAGCCCGTGGCGGCGTGGGTGCCCTGGCCCAGCGTCACCACGGCGGTGCCCAGCAGGGTGCACTGCACCGTCAAGGTGCCGGTGCCCAAGAGGTCGATGCCGCCCGCGGAGTTGATGACCACCGGGTCGTAGTTGCCGAAGTTGAGCGTGCCGGAGTTGATGGTGCACGCGGACGCGACGGTGGCCGTCACGGTGAGGTTGGCGGTGGCCGTGGCGGCGTCGGCGCTCGTGGCGGTGAAGAGGGCGGCGGCGGCGGTGGCGGCGGCGAGGGTGCCTTGAATGGCTTTCATGTGAATGGCTCCAGCGGCGGACGGGGGAATCCCTTCCGTGGCGTCTGGCCATTGCAGACTGGGCGCCAACGCCCGTGGCGCCAAGGCGGCCAGGCGTGGGGCGCCTCGCACTTCACGCTCGCGGCGTGGAGTGCATGGCACTGCCGGCCCCGCGGGGCCGCGGACTTTCCACCGCCTGTCGTCCGCCGGGGCGAGGGAACCCCGGGCGCGCCTCGGGTCGCCCGGGTGTGCGGGCCCGGAGGGTGGGCGGGTTTCCCTCTCGGGCCCGCCGCTTTCCCTCCCGGGCCCCACGGGGACTCAGGGCTGGAAGGCTTCCTTCACGGCATCCAGGGGAGGATTGGCGCCGGTGGAGGGATTGGTGCAGCCCTGGTTGAGGGTCCAGATGATGGTGCCGCCGAAGCCGTTGGCGCGGGCCCACGCTCCCTTGGCGGCGATGGCCTGCGGCGAGTCATACGAAATCCACCGCACGGTGCCGTCCACGACGGGGCGGGTGAAGGTGACGTAGCTGGACTGGGCCGCCGCGTCCCAGCGGTAGGTGCCGCTGGCGGACAGCTGGAGGATGCGCGCGTAGGTGAAGTCGTTGTCGCTGCCCACGTAGTCGGACCAGTCGGTGTAGGGCTGGTAGGGGCCGGTGATGTTGCGCCAGGCCATGCCGTAGAAGGGCATGCCCATGCCCAGCTTCGCCTTGGGCAGCCCCGCCGCCACCCAGGCGTTGAGGCTGGAGGACACCGACGTCGGATGCGTGCCGGACTCGCCCGTCAGCGCGGAGCTGTACCACGAATCCCAACCGCCCCACGGGCCGGTCATCTCGTACGTCATGACATTCATCTGGTCCATGTAGGGCACCAGGTTGGTGAACCACGGGTCCGCGTCCTCGGGGAAGTTGGCGTTCACCCAGTTGATGGGGATGGTCATCAGCATGTTGGGCCGCGCCGCGCGCAGCTCCCGCACCAGTGCCAGCAGGTTGGGCTTGTCCTCCGGCTCGATGGGCTCCCAGTCGATGTCCAGGCCGTCGTAGCCGAAGCTGTCCATGGCGGCGAGGAGGTTGCTGACGAAGCGGGCGCGGTTGGCATTGGAGGCGGCGCCCACCCAGCCGTCGTGCTCTCCGGAGCCGCCCACCATGATGAGCGCCTTGCGGCCCGCGGCGTGCGCCCGCGTGGACAGCGTGCGGGCGATGGCCGGCCCGTTGTCGTTGTCGAACTGGGTGTTCACCGTGCCGTCGGGGTTGGGCGTGACGCGGCCGACCAGGATGTGCGTCAGGGCGCTGAAGTCCACCTTCTCCGGGGGGTACAGGTCCGCGTTCCAGCCGGTGTAATAGCCGGACACCCACAGCCCGCCGCCGGGCGCGGCGCTGACGGTGACGGTGGCCTCGGCGGACCGGCTGGGGTCCGCGAGGCTCTGGGCCACCACGTGGTACGTCCCGGGCGTGGCGGGCGCGGTGTAGACGCCCGCCTGGGTGACGGCGCCGCCGGCGCTGCCCTCGCGCACGCTCCAGAGCACCTGGGTGTTGGTGGTGCCCGTCACCGTGGCGACGAAGGTGCTGGTGCCGCCTGGGGGCAGGGTGACGGCGGGCGGCGAGACGCTGACCTGCACGGGCGCGGGCCCGTCCGAGTCCTCCAGGCGCACCTCGTCGAAGTAGAGCGTGGGCAGCGCCACCCCGCGCGTCTCCTGGAGCACCAGGCCCTTCATGCGCGAGCCGACGGAGAGCAGGGCCGACAGCGGCACCCGGCACGTCACCCAGGTGTTGGCGCGGATGCGGCCCCCGGTGCAGCGGGCGCCCAGGGGCGTGCCCGGCGTGAGCACGTTCTCCTGGAAGGCGCGCACCTGCACCGCCGCGGACTCTCCGCCCGTGCCGCCGTGCACGCGCAGGACCAGGGTGTCGGTGGCCGCCACCACCCGGGGCTCCGTCTGGAAGAACAGGCCTTCATTCGCTCGCATCGTCACGGAGATGGAGTGTCGTCCTCCGGAGACGGGCGAGGTGTTCGTCAGCGAGTGTGGCGCCCAGGAGAAGTCCTGCCACGGCGCCACCATGCCATCCAGGTATATCCAGCTCGTGATGGCCAGCCCCTGCTCCTGGGGGACCTCCGCCCTCGGCTCCTGCGCGTGTGTCTCCCAGGCCGACAGCAGCACCACGGCCATGGCCATCCATCCCACCCAGCGTTTCATGTATTCTCCTCTCGGGGCATGTCGGGCACCGCGCTCAGCCGCGGCGTCGCACGGGCCATGGGCCCCGGTGGCGGTCCGAGATGGACGGGCCACGGGAGGCAAGCTGGGTGAAGAGCCCCCGGCAGCAAACCCCGCCCCCAGTCCCAGACGGCGGCCGTGAGACGACATTCACGCGGCGACTGGGACAATGAATGGCGTCAATCCCTTACAGCAGGCGCCCCTCGTCTGGGATTTCAGCCGCGCTCTGTCGGCTCCAGGGGTGGTGATTCGGACCCGGCTTGCCCACGGCGCCCCGACGTGGGTGGGGCCGGGTGGTCATGGCGCCTGTCGGCCGGTTGGCCCTAGCATCCTCGGGCGAGCCGCGACCGGGACACACGAGGAATCGCTGGGGGTGGGGCGCACATGAGCAAGTGGGGCTTGGGCGCGTCGCCGGAGGCGACCGATGATTTGCTCTCCACGGGTTGTCTCGTGGAGGGCTTCCGGGTGCTGCGGCTGCTCGGCGAGGGCGCGTCGGGGCGTGTCTACCTGGCGCAGGACCTGTCCTTGGGGCGCCACGTCGCGCTCAAGCTCCTGCGGCCGGAGCTGCTCGGTCCTCCTGGCGCGGAGCGGATGTTGGAGGAGGCGCGCACCACGGCCCGCTTCAACCACCCCCACATCGTCACGGTGCACGCCGCGGGCGTGTTCAAGGGGCAGCCCTACCTCGCGCTGGAGTACCTGGAGGGGCAGACGCTGCGGGAGCGGATGTCGCGCGAGCGGCTGTCGCCCGGGGAGGTGCTGCGAATCGGGCGGGCCATCGCGGACGCGCTCGCGGAGGCGCATCGCCACGACATCATCCACGCGGACCTCAAGCCGGAGAACGTCTTCCTGCCGAGGGATGGGCGCCTGCGCGTGGTGGACTTCGGGCTCGCCCGGCACGCGGGCACCACCGCGCAGGCCGCGTCGGGGACGCCCGCGTACATGTCCCCCGAGCGCTGGCGGGGCGCGCCTCCGTCGCCGGCGATGGATGTGTGGTCGCTGGGGGTGATTCTGCACGAGCTGCTGGAGGGGAAGCGGCCGGTGGAGGACGCGCACCTGGCGTCGTTCGCGTTCCAGCCACGTCCGCTCCCGGGGCCGGCGCCGCATCTGCACGGGGCCTCGCTCTTCAAGGACTGCCTGGCGCTCGTGCCCGAGGCGCGGCCCACGGCGCGGGCCCTGGAGCAGGCCCTCACGCAATGGCTGGAGCCGGTGCGCGCCGCGCCGGGGGAAGGGGAGGAGGGCGCGAGGGCGCCGTTCCATGGGCTGCGCTCGTTCGCCGAGGACGAGGCGGAGGACTTCTCGGGACGGGAGGTGGAGGTGGGGGCGCTCGTCGAGCGGCTGCGTCAGGACGCGCCCGTGGTGCTGGTGGGGCCGTCCGGCATCGGCAAGAGCTCGCTGTTGCACGCGGGCGTGGTGCCCCGGCTGCGGCAGATGGCGCGCTGGGAGGTGGTGTCGCTGCGCCCGGGCGCGCGTCCGCTCGCGAGGCTGGTGGAGGTGCTCGGGCTGGAGCGGGAGCTGGCCGAGACGTTGTCCGTGACTCCGGGGGCGCTCGTGGGGCTGCTGCAGGCACGCGCCCCGGGGCCCGCGCTCCTGGCGGTGGATGCGTTCGAGGAGGTCTTCACGCTGGGGGCGCCGGAGGACGCGGTGGCGCTGGCGCGGTGTCTCGCCGCGGTGGCCTCGGCGGGCATCGGTTGGCGGGTGCTGGTGGTGCTCCGCGACGACTACCTGGGGCACTTCGCGCGCGTGGAGCACCTGGGGGGCTTCCTCGGCCATGCCTTCGTGGTGGGGCCGTTGTCGCCCGGGGCGTTGACGGAGGCCGTCACCGGGCCGCTGCGGCGCGTGGGGTATGCGCTGGAGGACGGGCTGGTCGAGCGCATCGTCGCGGATGTCCGGGCCCAGCCGGTGGGGCTGCCGCTCCTGCAGGCCACGTGCGCGGCGCTCTGGGAGCGCAGGGCGCGGGGGCCCCGGTTGCTGCGGACGAGCGTCTACGAGGAGCTGGGCGGCGTGGCGGGGGCGCTGGCGGCGCAGGGGCGGCAGCTGCTCGGGCAGCTGTCGGCGCGGGACATCCACACGGCGCGGCTGTTGCTGCTGGAGCTGCTCACGCCCGAGGGGACCCGGAGGCCCCGGCTGCGCGAGGAGCTGTTGGAGACGCTGGGGGCGGGGGCGAAGCCGGTGTTGGACGCGCTGCTGACGCACCGGCTGGTGGCCTCGCGGGACGTGAAGACGGACGGGGCGCTGGTGGAGCTGGCGCACGAGGCGCTGGCCACGGCGTGGCCGGAGCTGGCGCGCTGGCGGCAGGAGTCGCGGGACGAGCATCAGCTGGTCAGCGAAATCGACCAGGCCTCGGAGCTGTGGGACCGGCGGGGGCGCAGGGACGAGGAGACGTGGGGCGGGAGCGCGCTGGACCAGGCGTTGCGTCGTCTGTCGGAGGGGCAGGTGCCGTTGGTGAGTCGCTCCCGGGCGTTCTTGGAGGCGGGGAGGCGGCGCGAGCAGGGGCGGCTGCGCAGACGGCGGCTGGGGTTCGTCGCGGGAGGGTTGTTGCTGGTGCTCGCGACGGGCATCGGGACGGCGGTGGTGCTCGCGTTCCAGCAGAGCCAGCGGGAGGCGACGCGGCGGCAGCGGGAGATGGAGCTGATGTCCCTGGACCAGGGGGACTTCGACCTCGTGCTGGAGCTCTTCGACTACGACGCGGGCGCGCTCGCGTGGACGCGGGTGCCCGTCACCGAGCCGCTCCGGTGGAGCCTCGCGCCCGCGGAGGCTGGAGGCGAGGGGCCCGCGTATGACGACACGCGGCTGACGCGCCATCCGGGACAGGTGGATGGGGAGGGGGCCTGGCGGGAGCGGGTGCAGGCGCCCTCGAGGGCGGCGTGGCTCACGGTGTGGCGTGGGGCATGTCCGCCCTCTCGGGTGCGGCTGCTGCGATTGCCGGGGTATGCGCAGCGGGCTCGGCGCGAGGCGCTGAGGCTGCCGGTGCCCACGTGCGCCGCGTCGCGGGCCGGGCAGGTGCCCGTTCCGGCGGGGTGGTACTGGCGTCCGGAGGTGAGGCCCGAGCAGGAGGTCCGGGTCCACGTCGACGCGTTCTCGATGGACCGGACGGAGGTGACGAACGCGCAGTTCCAGCTCTTCGAGGAGCACATCCTTCCCCGAGTGGGCGGCCAGCGGGAGGTGCCCCCGAAGCATCCGAAGTATGCCCATGCGGCGGAGGCGTCCCGCCCCGTCTCGGCCATCGACGCGGAGGTGGCCGAGGCGTTCTGCCATTTCCTGGGCAAGGCGTTGCCCACGTATGAGGAGTGGTCGAAGGCAGGGCGCGGCGGTGAGTTCCTGGACGCGGACGGGCGTGTGCCCAATCCCATGCCCCGGCGACAGACGGTGTGGGGTGATGACAGGCGTGTGCCGCCGGCCAACCTGAATGGCGAGGATGTGTTTCCGACGCTCGCGCCCGTGGAGTCGTTCCCAGAGGACTTGGGCCCCTACGGCATGGTCGACCTCGCGGGCAACGTGGCGGAGTGGACCGCGACCGATGCGACGGAAGGGGACTTCCCGGGCCACCGCATGGTGGCGGGGGGGCGTTGGGACGCGCCCCCGGAGGTGCTGCACCACCGGCTGGTCTGGGCCAATTACCAGTCACCCCGACGCTTCGAGTTCGGCATCGGCGTGCGCTGCGTGGAGCGGCGCCCATGAGCGCGCCTGTCCACTCGAATTGACAAGGCAGGGGAGGCGCGTCAAAGCGCGTTGACACCTTCCTCGGCACGGATGCCCATTCTCACTCTGGGCCAGTGACTGGCGTGTCTCCTGCAATACAGACAGGAGTCATGTACTACCTCTGGCTCCTCAGTGTTGTGGTGCTTCGGCCGGGTGGTATGTTGGCTGACATGTCCACCCCTGAGGTTCGTTTGACCCGTGAGAGGGATTTGTATCTCGCGGTACTTCGAGTCCTGGACGCTGCTGAGCCCCTTCCACTCTTGCAGGATGTCCTGGCGGGCCTGGTCGAGCTGTCGGGCGCGCAGCGTGCCGGATTGGAGCTCTACGATGACGGCGAGGCGGCGCAGCGGGAGTGGGCGCTGTTCCATGGCTGCTCGGAACTGGAGCGCGAGGAGATTCGCGCGTTGACGTCGCGAGGCATCGTCGCCTCGGCGATTGCCGCCGGCAGGACGGTGCATACGGCGCATGCGCTCCTGGACGCGCGCTTCTCGGGCTCCGCCAGCGTCAAGTCCCAGCGCCTGGAGGCGGTGCTCTGTGTGCCATTGACGGGCCGGCTGCCAGGGGTGCTCTATCTGGAGGGGAAGCGAGGGGCGGGGCCATTCGAGGAGGGACTGGTGACGCTGGTGGAGTCGGTGGCGCGCTTCCTGGGGGCGGCGGCCGAGCGGGCCTTGCTTCGACGGGGGGCGGACCGGGACGACCCGACGCGAACGTTCCGGGAGCGGCTGCAGCTCGAGGGCATCATCGGTCGGAGCCCCGCGCTGGCGCGGGTGTTCGGGCAGCTCGCTGTCGCCGCGCCGCTGGATGTCACGGTGATGATTGGAGGGGCGTCGGGCACGGGGAAGACGCAGCTGGCGCAGGCGCTCCACCTCAACAGCAAGCGCAGGCTGGGGCCCTTCGTGGAGCTCAACTGCGCGGCGGTGCCCGAGGGGCTGTTCGAGAGCGAGTTCTTCGGGGCCTTTCCCGGGGCCTTCCCAGGGGCTCGGAGGACGATGGGGAAGGTGGAGGCCGCGGAGGGAGGGACGCTCTTCCTCGATGAAATCGCGGAGATTCCCCTGGCCTCGCAGGCCAAGCTGCTCCAGTTGTTGCAGTCGCGGCAGTATTTCCCGCTGGCCAGTCCGAAGCCCTTCAAGGCGAACATCCGCCTGGTGGCGGCGAGCAACGCGGACCTGGAGCAGCTCGTCCGCGAGCGGCGCTTCCGGGAGGACCTGTTCTACCGGCTCAATGTCCTGACGGTGCGCATGCCCTCGCTGTCGGAGCGACGGGAGGACATCGTCCCGCTGGTGGATGGGTTGGTGGAGAGGCTGTCGGAGGAGAACGGTCTGCCGTGCCTGAGACCGTCCCCGGCCTGCTACGCCACCTGTGAGACGGCGGAGTGGCCCGGCAATGTCAGACAGCTGCGTCACCGCCTGGAGGCGGCCCTCATCCGCGCGAGCGCCGAGGCGGCGGTGAGTCTGGAGCCACGCCATTTGTTCGAGGGCATGGAATCCCAGGGCGCGATGCCTGTGTCCTTCCACGAGGCGACGCGCCGCTTCCAGCGGGATTTGCTGCGCCGGGAGCTGGAGGCCTCGGATTGGAGCGTGACGGAGGTCGCTCGGCGGCTCGACCTCACGCGTCAGCATATCTACAACCTGATGAAGGCCTTCGGTCTCAGTCGGGATTCATAGCTGTCGGTCGTGAAGTCTCAATACGTTGTTTCAAGGGAGGAGCGTTCCATGCCTGATACGCAATTCTTCAACCTGTCCACGTTCAAGCCGCAGTCCTCGGCCAAGTTGCTGAAGAACTGGTGGGCGCCGGATACCAATCAAGTCGCCGTTGGGGGATACGGTGGGTTCAAGGTTCGGGTGGTGAACACGAGCATTTCGGATTTCGAGTTCAATCTGTTGTCACCTGAGGGGGATAGGGAGAGTAAAAATCTTAAGGTTGATCTCGCCGATCTCGCACATGTATGGGCCGGGCACTCGAGCGCCATCTATGCCAACCCTGGGGAGTGTGGCTATTTGCTTCTGTCGAAGGCGTACCTGGAGTTCGCGAAGGTCACCAACCCGCTGGACTTCTCCGACGGGAAGGGGAAGTGGCCGTTCGGGGCGGACCTCTGGGCGGGGCTCATCGAGAATCTGATGCGACGCAATGGCGCCGTGTTGGGGCCCGATGCCGCGCAAGCCGGCAGGGTGCTCGTGAATGCGCTCAAGGCGAAGAAGAACGAGCTGCGGTGAGCGCATGCATCTGACCATTATCGGGTATTCGGCCATCCAGGACCGAGAGATCGAGCCAGTCATCTTCCGGGTGGATGGCTTCAGCAATCCCCGGCGGAGGTTCGCTCGCTGCCAGACGGTGGAAGCGCTCAAGCCCCTTGTCGAAGAGGTGGTGTACCGGGCGGGTCCGCTGTCGCGGCTGGACATCTACGGTCATGGCTCCGCCGGTTCACTGACATTGGGAGATGAGGGGCAGGAGGTGGTAACACCGGACGAGAAGACCTGGGAGAACATCCTGGGGCTGTCCGACCTGCTCGATGACACGGCTGAGGTGCGGTTGCTCGGATGCGAGACGGGAACGCTCGCCGCGGGGCGCCGGGTCCTGAGGGGGCTGCAGGAGAAGCTGTCGACAGGCACGAAACGGCGAACGGTCTGGGGAGCCATCGCGGCGCTCGATTATCCTGACTTCGGTCCCGAAGGATTCAGTCCGGAGGTTGCCCGGCAGTTCTTGATATCGGGCGGGATGGTGAAGAACCCGCTCATCTCCCTCTATCGCGACAGCAGCGGTTTGTTCTTCTCCTATTCGGGGCAGGAGGCATCGAAGGGCTTCCTCCCCTGGGGCTATCTCCCCGCGGGGGTGCGGAAGCTGCCGGACGTCGTGGGGGACGAGCAGTTCTCGGTGGAAGACATCGAGGTGCTGGCTTTCGTGTCCCAACGCATCGTCGGGATTCGACAACGACCGGCGGGGGAATGGTCGCTCTTCCGCTGGGCCGGTGAGGGAGATGCGCCGAGCCGTGAGCAGTTGGAGTCGCATTTGAAGAACCGCTGAGCCGTCGGCGTCTCGCGACGTCGAATCTGTTTCAGGAGGCTGCCTCGGGGCGTGACGGAGTTCTTCCGTCGCGAAGAGGGGGATGTGTCTCCTCGAGGTGCAGGGGCCGTGTGAAGTCTGTTCGAGAGCGTGGCCGCCGGACGACGGCGGCGCGCCTCTCCCTGTTGTTCCATGCGGAGGATGTCATGAAAACTGTCTTGGCTCTTGTCGTGTCTGGAGGGTTTGCCCTTTTCCCGAGCATTGTGTCCGCGCAATCCCTGGCACCACCGGGGGTGGGGTCTTTGTCTGTGCCTGCAGTGGCTCCCGTGGCTCCAGGTGCTCCCGTGGCTCGTGCTGCAGGCGACCATCTGTACCTGGTCCACGAATTCGCCCGAGGTCTCGAAGGCCTACTTCGGTGAAAAGAGTCTGAGCTTGCTGGAATACTTCTCGTTCAACGGGATGCTGAGCGACGGCAAGAGCATTGGGGCGAAGCTGATCGGCTTCCGCATCTTCGACAACCTCCAATTGGGCATCTACACCGCCATCACTGATGACAAGACCACTGTCCGCAATGACGACTCACCGGATGAGACCGCCAAGGAGAGCAATCTCGAGAACTTCATCGAGTCGGTAGGGAACCTGACCCTTACGGCAGAGCTCCCCCTGATGGCGATCATCCCTCCGTCGCCCGCGGCCGGCGCGGGACTGCGCAGCATTGCCTCCATGAGTGTCATGGGGCTCATCAACGCGGACGTCGAGCCGCTCGGCGTCTCCTCGGACAATGGGGTTCGGGTGAGCCAGCTCGGCCTGCGCTTCTATGGACAGAAGGCCGCCATCGACGATGGAAACGTCGCGGCGTTCGCCGAGGCGAACATGGGCGGCTTGTGGGGCACCGCCGACTTCTTCTCGTCCATCGGCCAGCCCGGCCGCCGCGTGGCCCTCTACGGCAAGGCGACCGTCGGACTGCTCCTGTTCAGGCGGTTCCGGCTCAACCTCAATAAGGTCATCATGGGCCCCGAGAAGATGCGGTGGCCCTGGATCCTCTCCGTGGCGGTGGCCCCCTTTGCGCCATGAGGCACACGCGACTCAGGTGGTTTGCGGGGGTGCTCTGAATCCCAGGTTCCACTACACTTCCAGGAAACCTGTGACTCCCAGTTGGAGACGAATGATGTTCAGTGTCTTTCCGCGCACCCTGCGAAGCCTCGCCGCCATGGCGGCCCTCCTGTCCCTGACCGCCTGTGGCGACGACGACGACGACACTCCCGAGCCGCCCGGGCCCCTGGCGTGTGACGCCTCCACCTACGCCGAGGCCGTGCGCAACGCGGCGGAGCCCACGAGCGCCGACATCTCCACGGACCTGTGGGCCATCAGCCCGTCCAACACGAAGCTCGTCTGGAACGAGGACAAGACGGCCGTGCGCATGGCCATCTGGACCACGTTCCAGGGTTACACGGTGGGCCAGAACACGCTGACCCGCGAGGTGTGGGTCACCCCCGCGCCGCAGCTGCAGACGTTCTGCAAGACGGTGCCCCAGGACAAGCTGGTGGCGCGCGTCAACCAGTACCTGGGCCTGCCCCCCGCGGGCGAGAGCGACAACGGGCGCTACATCGTCGAGCTGTGGGTGAAGCCCTCGGACATGTTCCGCCCCTGCCCGGACTCGGAGATCGACGACGGCAGCTGCGGCCTGCAGTTCCCCGAGTCCGCCACCAACGAGCACAAGAACTGGATGAACGCGTACTTCGCCTCCAGCTACGGCTTCTGGCAGCGCACGCAGTACCCGTGGACCGGCCTGGGCTACACGTATGACTGGTGCAACGCCGACACGCACGTCGGCGCCAGCGAGTACGTGGTCCGCTCCGGCTCCATCGTCGACGTGACGGGCAAGTTCGAGCGCGCCGTCTACTGCGCGCAGTAGTCGCCGCACCGCCCTCCGGTCCGCTCACCTGAGCCGTGAGCGGGCCGTGGGCTCCAACTGCAACGTCTCCGGCTCCGCCTTCAGCTTCGCGCGCAGCCCGGGGCGCACCGTCTCCTTCCAGCCGCGTGAGCCCTCCAGCCGCTCCACGTGCGCGCGGTACGCCTCCCGACTCGCGAACCGCGTGAAGTAGACGACCACGTGCTCCCCCTCGCGCACGGGCAGCGCGGGGAAGGTGTTCGTCGCGTGCTCGCTCTGGAACACCGCCAGGGGCGTGGCCCCCGCCATCGTCAGCTCCGGCACCAGCTTCCCCTCGACGTACTCCAGGAACGCCGCGTCCACGGGCGCGTCGCGGTGGAGAATCGTCGCCACGATGAGTGAGCCGGGCACCTCGCGCGCCTCCACGCCCGGGCGTGCCTGGGACGACGCGGGGAACCCCCGTCGGCCCGGGAGCGGCTTCAGCAGGAGCACGTTCGACGAGTCCAGCATCGTCGCGTTCGCGGCCTCCCGGTGCGCCTTCCACACCGGGCCGCCATAGAAGGACCTCAGCGCCGCCTCGCGCGCCACCATGTCCGGGAAGCCGCGCAGCCACACGAAGCGCTCGGGCCTCGCCGCGTCCCGGAACTGACCGACGAGCCGGGCGCCTCGCTCCTCCTGGCTCTCGATGAACTCCCGCTCGAACAGCGAGACGAGCACGTCCCGCTGCCCCTCGCGCAGCGTGTACTGCCTCAACTCCAGCACGGCGCAGCATTCATCCGACGACGGTTTCACGGGCGTGGCTCCAGCACCGGAGGCCGGCGGGAGCGCGTGGGCCGTCCACGTCAGGGACCCGCAGAGAACGAGGAGGGGCAGTCGCATCGGGCCTTCCGGAAGAAGAAGGCCCCACGGTACGGACGAACTAGGACAGTTCCGGTCCTCATTCGGACGGCCCGCGCCGCGCGGCTCAGGGCACGTAGGCGACGCAGTCGATCTCCACCATCAGCCCCTCGTCGGGAAGCGCCGACACCTGCACGGTGGTGCGCGCGGGGCGGTGTCCGGCGAAGACGCGCTCGTAGACGGCGTTCATCCGGCGGAAGTCCTTCATGTCCGTCAGGAAGACGCCGCAGCGCAGGACGTGCTGGAGGCTGGAGCCGCCCGCCACGAGGATGCGCTCGAGGTTTCGCAGCACCTGCTCCGTCTGCGCCTCGATTCCCTCCGCCTGCTTCCCGGTGGCCGGGTCCGTGGCGGCCTGTCCGGAGACGAAGAGCAGCGACTCCAGCTTCATCGCGGGCGAGTAGGGCCCCACGGGCTTGGGCAGCCCCGGCGCGCTCACGACTTCGTGTTTCGTCGACGTCATGGGTGGATGCCTCCTGGAGCCAGGGACCCCACATGACCTCCCAGGGCGAGTCAAGTGGGTCCGGTTCAAGGAAAAGCGTGATACAGCGTGCGTCGACACGCGCGGGTCCTTCCGCGTGGCACGCGCCCCGGCGCGTAGGCCCGTGATTCACGCTCGGGTCCTGGGAGGGTGACAGATGCAGTCGAGATGCGTCTTGCAACGCCTGGTCTTGATGCTGTGCTGTGCCGTGGTGTGGTCGTGCGAGCAACAGCGCGACCTGCCCGCGGCGGAGGATGCGCTCGCCCTGGCCCGGAGCTACTTCCCGGAGCTCGCCACGGACGAGGCCGCCCCCAGGCGCTTCTCCTCGTCGGACACACCGGCCTCCAGTACGGACGCGCGGGCGCTGACGGCCCGGCTCACCGGGAGCGGGACGCTGGAGATTTCCACCCGGGGGCTGTCCTTCCGGGTCGAGTCGTCGCCGGGTGAGGCCGACCACGGGACGCCGCGCCACGAGGGCGCCGTGTCGTACGTGGGCGAGCGGCACTTCTTCTTCCCGGTGGGCGGCTTCGCGGCGCTGAGCCAGGGCTGGCGCGGCTCGCGCATCGAGGAGGCCTGGGTGGTGGACGCCTCCGAGCCCACCCACCGCGCCGAGTACCGTGTCACGCTCCCGGCCACGGTGACGCGGCTGCGGGACACGGGCGAGGTCCTCGAGTTCCTCGACGAGGACGGCGCGCCGGTGCTGCGCTTCCACCCGTCCGAGGTCCGTGACGCGGAAGGCACCTCCCGTCGCGGGACGGCGCGGCTGTCGGGCGTGCGCGCGAGCGCCGTCGCGAAGGTGTTCGACGTCGTGGCGCCTCAGGTGGGAATCGTCTCGGAGGTCGCGCTCGCGGGGCTCCAGGCGCCGCTGGTGGTTGACCCCGGCTGGTCCTCGACGGCGGTGATGGCGACCGCGCGGGCCCAGCATGCCGCCATCCCGCTGACGGATGGCTCCGTCCTGGCGGTGGGCGGCGTCAACAGCCTGGGCTTCGTCACCAGCGCGGAGCGGTTCGACCCCGCGCGGGGCGCCTGGTCCGCCGTCGCGGCCCCGGGCATCACCGGCAATACGTCGGTCGGCGTGATGCTGCCGACGGGCAGGGCCGTCGCCTTCATGGACGGCAGCCTGACGGGGCGCCTGTTCGACGCGACGACGAACACCTGGACCGCCACGGGCGCGATGGCCGCGAGCCGCTCGCTGCCGACCGCCACGCTGCTGTCCTCGGGGCAGGTGCTGGTGGCGGGTGGCTCCAGCCTGGCGACGGCGGAGCTGTACGACCCGACGACGAACACCTTCACGGCCACGGCCTCCATGTCCACCGCCCGCCGCGCCCACGTCGCCGCGCGGCTGAGGGATGGTCGGGTGCTGGTGGTCAGCGGCTTCAACCCTGGGGGTGGGAACGTCCCCAGCGCGGAGCTCTACGACCCCACCTCCGGGACCTGGACGCTCGCGGCTCCGCCCCTGGTGCCGCGTCATTACGCGACAGGGACGCAGCTGCCCGATGGGCGCGTGCTGCTCGCGGGCGGCCGCTCGGGCGCGAATGTCGTCACGCACGCGGAGCTCTACGACCCGGTGGCCAACACCTGGACCGCGACGGGCGCGCTGCGGCTTCCCCGCAACGGCCACACGGCCACGCTGCTCCCGGATGGGAAGGTCGTGGTGATGGGCGGCTCGGATGACGCGAGGGTGGGACAGGCCGTCTCGGAAATCTATGACCCGGCGACGGGGACCTGGAGCGACGCGGGCACGTTGGCCACGGGCCGCGAGAACGCGACCGCCACGCTGCTCGTCACCGGGCAGGTGCTGGTCGCCGGCGGCTTCAACCAGTCGGGTGGAGCCACGGTCTTCACCGCGGAGACGGACCGCTACGAGGCCTCCAGCTCCCGCTGGACGCCGGCCGGCGCGCTGGCGACGGGGCGTGAGGGTCTGTCGGCGGTGCTCTTGCCCTCGGGGCAGGTGCTGGTCGCCGGAGGCCGCGCGGACACGGGCGTGCTCGGCGACGTGGAGCGCTACACGCCCGCGAGTGACGCGTGGTCCGCCGCGGCCCCGATGAGCACGACGCGCGAGCGCGCCACGTTGACGCTGCTGCGCTCGGGACAGGTGCTCGCCGTCGGTGGCGCCAACAACGGCGGTGCGCGCCTGTCCTCGGCGGAGCGGTACGACCCGACGACGGACACCTGGACTCCGGCGGGGAACATGGCGGGCGCGCGCGATGGCCACACCGCGACGCTGCTCGCGACAGGCGACGTGCTGGTGACGGGTGGACGGCTCGCGGGCGTGACGGAGATCTACGACGTGGCCGCCAACACCTGGCGTCCGGTGGCCACGACTCCGGAGACTCGCACGAACCACGCCGCGGTGCTGCTGCCGGACGGTCGGGTGCTGGTGGCGGGCGGGCGCTTCAGCTCGACGTCGGTCAACTCGGTGGAGCTGTATGACCCGGCCCTGGACACGTGGTCCCCCGCCGCGTCGCTCGCGGAGGGCCGGGCCCACTTCTCGCTGACCCTGCTGCCATCCGGGCGGGTGCTGGCCGCGGGTGGCCTTTCCCCCACGGCCGAGACGGCGACCGCGGAGCTGTACGACCCGACGACCAACACCTGGTCTCCGGCGGGGACGCTCACGACGGCGCGGGCCCATCACTCCGCCGCGCTGCTGCCCTCCGGGCGCGTGCTCGTCGCGGGTGGCGAGGGCGGGGGGAGCGTGCTGAACAGCGCGGAGCTGTACGACCCGGTGACGAACACCTGGCAGCCCGCAGCGAACCTGCCCGAGGGCCGGACGCTCTCGAAGCTCATCGTGTTGTCCACCGGCGAAGCGCTGACCTTCGGCGGGCAGGACGCGGGCGGTGCCTGGCTGGCGAGCGCCTCGCGCTACGAGGACACGGGCGCGCAGCCCGCCTGGCGGCCGACGGTGGCCACGCCGGACCAGGTCCCCATCGGCTGTCCGGTGAGCATCACCGGCACGGGGTTCCAGGGCATCTCCGGGGCCAGCTCGGGTGACTACCGCGACTCCTCTGCGGCCTTCCCGCAGGTGCGCCTGCAGGCCAACGAGGGCCGGCGGCTGTGGAGCCTGCCGGGCAGCGACATGTCCGCCACGGGCGTGACGGCCACCATCCCCGCGAGCGTGACGCCGGGCGCGTATGTGCTCTCCGTCTTCGCCAACGGCGTGGGCGGTGGACGCGTGGTGCGCGCGGTGACGAACACGGCGCCCACCGTGCAGGGCCTGACGGCCCTGTCGAGCAACGGGGCGCCCGCGGAGGTGACGCTGACGGGCACGGACGCGGAGGGCTCCGCGCTCACGTTCATCATCGTCACGCCGCCGGCGCACGGCACGCTCACGGGCACGCCGCCCGACCTCACGTACACGCCGAACCCGGGTTACATCGGACCGGACAGCTTCACGTACCGGGCGCGCGACTGCGGGCTCGACAGCAACGAGGCCACGGTGACGGTCGACGTGACCGATGACCCGCCGACGCTCACCTGTCCGGCGGACCTGGTGGTGGACGCCACGAGCGCGGCCGGCGCGGTGGTGACCTATCCCCCGGCCACGGCGTCCGACAACGGCGGGCCCGCGCCCACGGTGACTTACTCGCACCCCTCGGGCAGCACGCTGCCTTTGGGCGACACGACGGTGACGGTGACGGCGGAGGACGCGGGCGGCCAGCAGGTCACCTGCACCTTCCTGGTGACGGTGCGCGACACGACGGCGCCCACGCTGACGTGCCCCGCCGACATCCAGGTCCAGTCCGACGCGCAGGGCGGCGCGGAGGTGACCTACAGCGTGCCGCCTCCGACGGACACCGCTGGCGCCGTCACCGTGACGACGTCGCACCCGTCCGGCTCGCGCTTCCCGACGGGCCGCACGCGCGTCACCGTCACCGCGACGGACGCCTCGGGGAACGCCTCCCGGTGCGAGTTCGACGTCACCGTGCAGACCTTCGTGGTGCGCATCGCCGGCGGCAGCTGCCAGGCGGCGGGCGGTGGAGCGAACCTGGCGTTGGTGGTGCTGGCGGTGCTCGCCGTGTGGGCGAATCGTCGTCGTGGCCGCGAGGAGGCGGGTCGATGAGCGCCTCGAATCCTCTCCTCCGACTCTTCAGCTCGAAGGACCTTCCCTTGCGTAAATCGGCACGGATGTGTGTGCTCGCCGCGGCGCTGGCCTCGGCGGGCGGAGCCTCGGCGCAGACGACCTCCACTCCCCTGAGCCCCTTCGACGCGGAGCGGCTGCGGCTGAACGCGTCGGCGGTCGACTCGCTGACGGTGGACACCGGGCGGCTGCTCAACGAGGGCGGCTACCGGCTCAGCCTGCTCGTGGGGTACGAGCGCGGCATCCTGGTGCTGGAGGGCAGCGACGGCAGCGAGCGCTCCATCCTCCACTACCGCACGTCGGCCTGGGTGCAGGGCGCGTGGTCGCCGGTGGACCGGTTGGAGCTGTCCGCGCGGCTGCCCGTCATCATCCACCAGGGCGGCCATGGCGAGGGCATGTACGTCGGCATCTCCACGCCGTCGTCCTCGGGCCTGGGCACGCCGGAAGTGGGCGCGCGCTACTCGCTCTTGCGTCGCGACGAGGGCGCGCCCTTGTCGCTCGCGGTGGGGCTCGACGTGGGGCTCCCGGGTGGACGCGCGAGCGCCTTCGGTCGACAGGAGCACTGGGCGGGCCTGCAGTTCTCGCCCCGAGTCTCGCTCGGCCGCGAGGTGGGCATGTTCGCGCTGGGCGCCAGCGCGGGCGCGCGCATCCGGTCCACGGAGGTGAACCCGGGCCGCGACGTGGGCACGGAGCTGGAGCAGTCCGTGGTGGTGGCCACGCGCGGCGAGGGGCTGCGCGGCGAGCTGGCGCTGCAGGTGGCCGAGTCGCTGGTGCAGCCCGACGTGGCGGTGGAGCTGCTCGGCGGCGTGCGGCTTCCCATCGGTCACGGCTTCGAGGTGAACGCGCTCGCCGGGAAGGGCTTCACGAACATCCCCGGCACGCCCGCGTGGCGGCTGGGCGCGGGAATCGCCTGGGCGCACAACCCCGCCCGCGAGGACGTCTGCCAGGGCGGACGCAAGCACACGCCCGAGCAGTGCCCGGACAACGACGACGACAACGACGGTGTGCTCAACAAGTCCGACCGCTGCCCGAACGAGGCGGGCTCGGCGGACAACGAGGGCTGCCCGGACCCGGACTCGGATGGCGACGGCGTGCCGGACCGGAACGACGCGTGCCCGAACGAGGCCGGCAGCAAGGACGCGGGTGGCTGCCCGGACAAGGACGGCGACGGCGTGCCGGACGCGAAGGACCAGTGCCCGGACGAGAAGGGCACGGCGGAGAACCAGGGCTGCCCCGCCACGAAGGACACGGATGGCGACGGCGTCCCGGATGACCAGGACAAGTGCCCGGACGAGAAGGGCACGGCGGAGAACCAGGGCTGCCCCGCGGCGAAGGACACGGACGGCGACGGCGTGCCGGACGGCGAGGACAAGTGCCCCGACCAGAAGGGCACGGCGGAGAACCAGGGCTGCCCGGCCGCGAAGGACACGGACGGTGACAGCATCCCGGATGACCAGGACCAGTGCCCGAACGAAGCGGGCGTGGCGGGTCGTCAGGGCTGCCCGGAGCCGGCGCCGGTGGAGGAGAAGCTGTCGCTGGCGGACCGTCGCGTCACCTTCACGGTGGGCCGCGCCGAAATCGAGGGCGAGGGCACCAGGGTGCTGGATGACGTGGCCGCGCAGCTGAAGGCGCGTCCGGACGTCGCCATCCGCATCGAGGGCCACACGGACAACACCGGTCCGGAGGAACTCAACCGCACGCTGAGCCAGGAGCGCGCGGAGTCGGTGCGCGCCTACCTCATCAAGCGCGGCATCGACGGCAAGCGCCTGGAGGCCAGGGGCTACGGTCCGTCGCGTCCCATCGCGACGAACGACACCCCGGAAGGCCGCGGCGAGAACCGCCGCGTGGAGTTCATCATCAAGCGGTAACGGCAGGACCTGGAGGCCCGCGGAGCCACGAGGCTCCGCGGGCCTTCGGGGGCGGTTCACGCCACGGCGACGTAGGCGGCCACCGCCACCATGCACGCGCCGAACGTCCAGCCCTGGATGCGCAGGGCCCGCTCGGAGCGGAAGCGTCCCAGGATGAGCTTCCCGCCGTAGATCCACGGGAAGTGGCACGCCACGCAGACGACCAGGAAGGCCCCGGTGAGCTGCGCCGTCTGCGCGAGCATCCCGAGCTCCGGCCTCAGGAACTGCGAGAACATCACCAGGACCATCGAGTGGATCTTCGGGTTGAGCGCGACGGCGAGCACGCCCTCGACGAACCCGAGCCGCTCCGGCTCCGCGTCCTCCGCGGTGGGCGCGCGCGTGCCGCGCACGAAGCTCCACGCGAGATGGAGCAGGTACGCCACGCTGCACCAGCGCAGGACGTGCAGCAGCGCGGGCATGCCTTGCAGCGCACGGCCCAGCCCCAACCCGTAGACGAGGCACAGGGCGACGTTGGCCACCTCGAAGCCGAGCCAGAATGGCAGTGTGCCGCGAAGGCCGAAGCGGCCTCCGGCGGTGGCGAGCACCGTGTTGCCGGGGCCCGGACTGAACACCATCGGCACCGTGTAACCGAGGAACATCACCCAGACTTCGACGGGAATCATGGCGCAAGCCCCAAGCCCCCGGCGCGTCCATCGCGTCGGGCACACGCTGGGACAAACTCCATTTCGAGCCCGCTCCCCAGCGAGCTATCCTCGGGCCCTCGATAAAGGGAGCTCATCGAGCATGCGACGCATTCCACCGCTCGGAGCCCTGCGGGCCTTCGAGGCGGGAGCACGGCACCTGAGCTTCACCCGCGCCGCCACCGAGCTGCGCGTCACGCAGGCCGCCATCAGCCATCAGGTGCGTCAGCTGGAGGACTGGCTCGGCGTGTCGCTGTTCGAGCGCCGGGGCCACGCGCTGACGCTGACGCAGAAGGGACAGGCCTACCTGCGCGAGCTCACCCCCGCCTTCGAGCATCTGGCCGAGGCGACCACGCGCCTGTACGAGGCCCAGCCGGGGCCGCTGCGGCTCACCGTGCTGCCCTCGCTCGCCGCGTGTTGGCTGGTGCCCCGGCTCGCGTCCCTGCGTGAGCGACACGAGGCGCTGGAGCTCCAGATTTCGAGCGCCGGCGAGCTGTGGGACTTCCTGGACGACCGCTTCGATGTCGGCCTGCGCTCCGGGCTGGGGAAGTGGACGGGGCTCAAGGCCGAGCTGCTGGCGCCGGAGGGGCTCACGCCCGTGTGTACGCCCGCGCTCGCGAGGCGCCTGCGCTCGCCCTCGGACCTGCGCAAGCTCCGGCTCCTCCACGACACGCCGAAGGACGGCTGGCGGCGCTGGTTGGACGCGGCCGGGGTGGAGGGCGTGGACACCACGAAGGGCTTCGCGTTCAACGACGCGGGGCTTGTGCTCCAGGCCGCGCGTCAGGGGGAGGGCGTGGCGCTGGGCCGGCTGATGCTCGCCGCCGAGGACCTGCGGACCGGACGGCTCGTCCGGCCCTTCGAGACGGTGCTCCCCAACGACTACGGCTACTGGCTCGTCCACCCGCGGCCGCTGTCGGGCCGCTCCGACGTGGCGACGCTGCGCGCCTGGTTGCGCTCCGAGGCGCGCGCCACCGCGCGTTTTGTGGGGCTCGCCGTTACGGGGTAGCCCTGGCCGCGCACGAGAAGTCGGCCGGCGTGCTCCACAGCTGCTGGTCGCCCGTGTCGTCCTTGGCGAAGAAGAAGACGTGCTCGCCCAGGCGGCGGAAGCCCGCGGGCGAGGAGCCCCATGGGCCCGGGGTGATGTCCGCGAGCTGCCCCGTGGTGGCCGACGTGCCCCGCGTGAACCAGGGCTCGGTGGCCCCGTACTCGGACCCGCTGAAGAGCAGCGCGCCGTGGCCCGTGTCGAACAGCGGGGAGCTGGAGTCGAGGCTCAGGTCCAACGGACGATGGATGAACCGGGTGCCCGCGGCGCTGCCATCCGTCACCCACAGCGACACGTCCTGGTGGCCGGGCCCCGTGCCGCCGATGGCCATGGAGAAGTAGAGCTTCCCTCCGGAGCGCAGCGTGCGCTGCAGATAGGGCATGGCATCCGGGCGATTCGCGTAGGGGTTGTCCAGGGTGGTGATGCGCGCCTTGCCGCCGCCCTCCAGCGAGAGGCGCTCCACGTGGAGCGCGCGCATGTTCGACGACAGCGTGCCCAGGTAGACCCAGTCGCCCAGCACGCCGAGCAGCCGCGTGGACCTGCCGAAGGAGTCCAGGCGCACCGTGCCCTGGGCGGTGCCGTCGGTCTTCCACACCTCGTCGTGCGAGCCGTCGTTCATCACGAACAGACCCACGTCGCCCGTCGGGTCCACGTGGTGGACGTACGCGTCACGCGAGTCGACCTTCTTGACGGCGAGCGTCCCGGAGGGCGTGCCGTCGGTGCGCCACAGCGTGGTGCCGCCGCGCTCCGAGGACAGGAAGAAGAGCAGCGAATTGCCCACCTTCAACGAGGTGGACTGGACGATGACGTCGTCGGGGATGAGGGCCACGCGGACGGTGCCGTCGGGCGTTCCATCCGAGCGCCACAGCTCGTGATGCACGTAGGGCGGCTGGGAGTCGAACGTCGCCCGGACGAAGACGAGCACGTCCTCGAGCGCGGTGTGATGCATCAACGACGAGCCCTCCGCGCCGGGCGTCATGTCCTTGAGCAGCCGGCTCCCCGCCTGGGTGCCGTCGCTGACCCACAGCTCGTTGCCGGTGTCGGGGTCGTCGACCTCGAAGAAGACCTTGCGGCCCATGGCCACCAGGCTCCCCAGTCGAGGGGCGCGCCGCGGGGCGGGGGCGAAGCGGTTCACCTCCACGGTGCCCCCGGGGGTTCCATCCGTGCGCCAGAGGGTGGCGCCGCCATCCTGGAAGTTGGTGCCGAAGTAGAGCATCCCGCCCATGTCGACGAGCAGGTCCGTCCCGCGCTGCTTGCCGGCGATGAGGACGGGGCCCGAGCCCGGTGGCGTGATGACCTTCAACCGGGAGGCCGTGCCCTGGGGACAGGCCTGGGCACGGGCTGCGCTTGCGCCCGTGTCGACAGCCTGTGTCGCTTCGGGGCTCGTGGAAACTCCGCACCCCGCCAGTCCGAGTCCCAACAAGGTGCACCAGAGTCTTGCCCGCATGTCCGTTCCTTTCCGGGTCCAAAAAAGCAACGGACGGTGGGGTGGGAGGCCCGGACTTCCAACGTGCTCCGTGGGGAGGGGTTCCCGTTCAGGACACGTCGCATGTCACCTACCAGCGGGCGTTCGGGTCCACCCGCTGGCGCGTCGCCGCGTTGAGGCGGTTCCAGAGGTTGACCAGGCCGATGGACATCACGAGCGCGCCCAGCGCCGGCTCGTCGTAGTGCCGGGCGGCCTCCTGCCAGACGTCGTCGGGCACCGCGTCCGAACGGTCGCTCAAGCGGGTGACGCATTCGGTGAGCGCCAGCGCGGCGCGCTCGGCGTCGGTGAAGTAGGGCGTGTCGCGCCAGGCGGCGACGGCGAACAGCCGCTCCTCGCTCTCACCGGCCTTCCTGGCCGTGCGCGGGTGCATGTCCACGCAGACCGAGCAGCCGTTGATTTGACTGGCGCGCAGGTGGACCAGGTCCAGCGTCTTCTGCGGCACGCCGCCCTGGCTCGTGGCCTTGGAGAGCGCCATCAGCGCGTGCATGGCCTCGGGGACGACCATCGCGGGGTTCTTCATGCGGGAGTTCATGACAGGAGTGCTCCGGGAGCCTCGAAGGGCTCCGGTGGAAGGGAGTTGCTGAACCGCTGTCTGCGTGTCACATCGACGCCGTGCTGCGTCCGGCGCCGCGATGACGGAGCCCCGCGAAAGAATGTGACCGATGGACGAAGAAATTCGGCGAGCCAGGGAGTTCGAGTCCCACCGGATGCACCTTCGGGCCGTGGCGTACCGGATGCTGGGCTCGGTGAGCGAGGCGGAGGACGCGGTGCAGGAGGCCTGGCTCCACGTGAGTCGGGCGGACACCCATGATGTGGTGAATCCCCGGGGCTGGCTGACGACGGTGGTGGCGCGGGTGTGCCTGGACTTCCTGCGCACCCGCAGCTCCCGCCGCGAGGAGTCCGCGGACCTGCAGGGCGTCTCCCGGTTGGAGCATGTGCCCGCCGCGGGCGACCCCGAGCAGGCGTCGCTGATGGCGGACTCGGTGGGCGTGGCGCTGCTGGTGGTGCTGGACGCGCTCAGTCCTCCGGAGCGCATCGCCTTCGTGCTGCACGACCTGTTCTCGCTGTCGTTCGACGACATCGGGCCCATCGTGGGGCGCACGGCGACGGCGGCCCGGCAACTGGCCAGCCGGGCGCGGCGCCGGGTGCATGGGGCCGCGCTCTCTCCAGACGCGGACCTGGGCCGGCAGCGGGAGCTGGTCGCGGCCTTCCATGCGGCGGCGCGGGGCGGGGACCTGGACGCGTTGCTCGCGATATTGGACCCGGACGTGGTGGCGCGCACGGATGCGCGGGTGTTGCCACCCGGGGCGTCGCGGGAGGTCCGGGGCGCGGCGTTCGTCGCGCGTCAGGCCACCCTCGCGTCGGCGCGTGCGCGCTTCACGCAGCTGGCGCTCATCGATGGGCAGGTGGGGCTGGTCATCGCGCCGGGAGGCCGGCTGGTCTCCGTGCTGCGCTTCACCGTGGAGGCAGGGCGCGTGGTGGCCATCGAGTCCATCTTCGACCCCGAGCGGCTGAGCCAGCTCGAGGTGGCGGTGTTCCCCGCCTGAGTCCGTCGCGGCTCACCAGGCGGTGCCGCTCAGGCTGCTCTCTCGCAGGCCGCCTTGGGGGAGCACGGTGAGGAAGCGGCGCGACACCGGGTGCCACGCGGTGGGCTTGAGGGTGGCGTCCTCGTGCAGCTTCTCACCGGTCTCGATGTCCCAGACGGCCGTGCCGGTGTCCGCCGCGCTGGCGAGCAGCAGGTTGCCGTCGCACTCGAAGGCGCCTCGGGGACCTGGGAACCAGCGCAGGAGCTTGCCGGTGGAGACGTCGTGGAAGAGCGCGGCGTCGATGAGCTTGTCGACGTCTCCACCGAAGCCCCACGTCGCGAGGATGCGGGGGCCGACGAAGCAGCGCGGGCCGTCCCAGTAATAGGGGACCTCGCGGAGCCGTCGCTGCGAGGGGCCGTCCTCGGACTCCCAGACGTTCTCCCGCACCCAGCGCCGCAGCGAGAGGCTGGTGAGGATGCCCACCGGGTGCCAGACCCAGCCGTCGTCCACGAGCCACTCGTCGTTGGGGGACACGGTGAGGCCGCAGTGGAAGTAGTCGAGCTCGTGCGCGCGGATGGGTTGATTGGGCTCGCCTCGGGACGGCGGCTCGCGGGCGCTCAGCAGCGCGCCGCTGGCGGGGTCCGACAGGTCCAGCCGGTTCCACCCGGTGGCGTGTACGAGCAGCGTGCGCTCGCCATCGCGGAAGAAGGCGACGGAGTAGTCGCAGTGCTTCGTGTGGTACGAGCCCCGGTCGAGCCGCATCGTCACCGCGCCGGTGGTGAGGTCGACGACGACGCCGTGGCTGCCGCGCAGGTTGACCACGGCGGCGAAGCGGGCGCAGGCGGAGACGTGCAGCGCGAGGGGCGCGGCGAGGTCGAGCGCGGTGTCGCTCACCGAGCCCAGACGGGCGGGGGTGGCCTCGTCGAGGTCCAGGCGGAGCAGGGCGCCCTCCGGGTCCACCGCGAGCCAGCTCGACGCGCCGAGGGCGGCGACGGCGAGCGGTGTACGTCCGGTGAGCGCGGAGCGGCTGTGCTCGCGATGCTCGAAGCGCAGGTCCGTGGCGCGGGAGCGGGACTCGGGGCGGCCGATGACGCCGATGAGGTCGAAGCCACGGGCGACGGTGGCCTGCTGACAGTCGGTGCAGACGGCGCGGTGGGCCTGTCCGGGGTGGCTGACGCGGCCGCAGTCCTCACAGAGCAGGTCCATCCAGGCGCCCCTGCCGGTGAAGCGGACGTAGTAACCCGCGTCCTCGTTCTCGAGCAGGTGGACGCAGCACAGACCCGCGACGGGCGCGGCATGGCCACAGGCGAGTGTCTCCACGGCGGACCTCGAGGTGAAGGTGAGGTCGGCAAGGTACCCGAGCCGCGTTGTCGTCGCATCCGACGCGGGTCGCGGAGGCGCGCCATGGCGTGCGTGGTGGCCGTGCGTTGGCGTCCGGGTCCGCTTGTGTCGAGAAACTCCGTCCGCGCTTCACCTGGGCGCTCGAGTGCGTGCGCCGGTGAGCGGGTGGCCTACCTGAGCGCCGACGCATCGAGCCTTGGGCCAGCCTGGAAGATTCCGCCGCGCGTCCGGTCAGGCGCGGTGGTCCGCCTTGGACGCGTCACTCGCGTCGACGACCTCCACGTTGCGGAAGTCCTCACAGGGCTTGGCGAAGCCGAGCACGTACTTCAGCGTGCGCAGCTCCAGCAGCAGCTTGTTCCAAAGCCTGCGCGGCAGGCTCGGCTTCACGGAGACGGGCAGCGTCAGCGCGCTGTCGTTGAGGTCCAGGTAGTGGCAGGTCGTGCGCCCCAGGCCCTCGAACTCGTGCTCCAGCCCTTGGGCCTTGCCTCGCAGCTCCGGCTCCAGCCGCTGGTGCACCGCGTCGGTCATCAGGACGTACTCGGACACCGGCACGTCGTTCTTCAGCATCCGATGCACGAGGATGACGTCGACGCCCGCCAGCTCCGTGAGGTGCTTCACGCGCTGGAACGCGACTTCTCCGGAGTGGGCCACGAACTTGAGCGTCAGCGAGCCCACCTGCGTGCACCCGTCGCACTTGCACATCCGGTCCACGTCCAACAGCGTCCGCCGCGCGAGGAACGCACGCCGGATGTCGGCGATGCGCTGGGCGAGCGAGCCGTGGTCCTCTCCCACCGCGTAGAAGAACGCCGCGTCGCCTTCCAGCTTGGCGAGCTTGAGCTTCCCCGACGCGTCGATGACCGCCTCGAGCAGTTGCGCCACCGAGTCCTGCGCGTGCGCAAGACTGAAGCGGTGGTGCTTCATGAAGCGGGTGTAGCCGCCGATGTCCGCGATGAGCAGCAGCGCCTTCTCTGTCGCCATTCGGCCAGCAGCGTAGCCCAGCGCCCCGGAGAGGCAAGCCGCCCACCCGGGCTCAGCGCTCCGACTCCACCTCCTCACGAAGGCGGTGCAGGGCCTCCGCGAGCGGATTGTCGGGATGGAGCCTCACCTGGATGGGCATCCCGAGCAGCACCTCCAGCTCCGTGAACCCCTTCAACACCGGCCCCGGCGCCTGGGTGTCGACCTGAATCATCAGGGACTTCTCCCAGGACACGGTCTCCAGCCGGTCATCCGCGGACAGGTACGGCCGCAGGCGTGGCACCATGTCAGCGGCCCCGGGGCTCTTCTTCGCGAAGTACCCGGTGACGATGACGCGCTGGCCCGTGAGCATGAGCGCCCGTCCTCCCTGTCGATGGGCCAGGTACCCCAGCCGAGGACCGAAGTGGCCCTCCTCGAGCAGCACGTGCGCGCCCGCCACGGTGACGGCGCCCTCCAAATCCCGCGCGTAGCGCGCCGCGGCCTCCGCCGAATCGAACAGGGCCCACAGCCGCGTCCGAGTGGCCCTCGGATGCCTCGACGCGAGGGCCTGCTTCAGGTTGGCTTCCCGTGGCATCTCCACCAGCTCCGCCGCGAGCACCGCGCCATGTTCCTGCGCCACCGCGGAGAGGCGGGCCGCGCGCGTATCGAGCGCATCCTCGTCTCCGGCCTCGCCCCAGAAATCCACCAGCCCGTGGAGCTGGTTCGCATGGCGCACGAAGGGGCCGAACTCCGCCGCGTCCAACGCGCGCGCGAGCGCCGGGAGCGACGCCGCGTCCTTCACGCCGAACACCGTGGCCAGCAGGACCTGCGCGTGGACATGGATGCCCGTGTGGACCAGGCGGCCCTTGCGCTTCCACACCCGCGACCGCAGCGCGCGGAAGTCGTCTCCCAGCGTCATGTCGGTGTGCATCAGCACCGCGCGCCCCACCGCGAGCATCACCTGGGGCGCGTACTCATCCGCCGCGACGCGGATGCCCTCGGCCGCCAGCAACGCCTTCCACCGCTCGGGGTATTCACCCCCTGGCTTCCAATCCGGAACGAGCGTCTCCAGATAAGCCGTCGCCTCCTCGGGTGTATCGAAGCGGCCCACGAGCACGCAGTCGCCGCTGTTGTTGCCGGAGAACCCGCGCCACACCCGGACGCCCTCTTCGAGCGCATCCGCGCGTGGCGAGCTCACGCGCGCGCAGCCCGGCAGGGGCGACGGCGTGGACAGCGTCGCCTGATTCTCCTCCCACGCCCGGAGCACGTCCTCCGCCGAGCCGACGGGCAGGCCCGCGCCATGGAACGAGCAGGACTTCAGCTTCCGGTCCGACGTCAGCGTGACGAAGTCGCGTCCCGCGCCGCAGTCACCGCCGAAGAGCCGGGGCACCTCCAGCAGCATGTCCCCGAAGCAGACCGACAGCCGCGTGCGCACCGGGCTCGCCGCCACGATGTCCGTGAGCCGCGCCTCGTCGTCCGCGCCGAGCCGCAGCGCCGCATCCCGCCCCACGTAGCGCAGGAGCGCGACATCGCGGCACCCCAGCGCCTCCAGCCTCCGCAGCCGCTCCGGGAGGCCCGACACCTGCTCCGGCGTGGCGAGCAGG
Source organism: Myxococcus sp. MISCRS1 (assembly GCF_026626605.1). Taxonomy (NCBI): domain Bacteria; kingdom Pseudomonadati; phylum Myxococcota; class Myxococcia; order Myxococcales; family Myxococcaceae; genus Myxococcus; species Myxococcus sp. MISCRS1. Next base: position 2,845,707 of record NZ_JAPNKB010000001.1, on the reverse strand, counting down.
TTCACCCCGAAGGTCTGCCCCGCGCGGGCCAGCCGCGCCACGCTGGCCTCCCAGTCGTTGTCCTCGTACAGGGACACCCGCACCTCACCCAGGTGGGGTTGCAGTCGCGCGAGCCGCTCCTCCGAGAGCAGCACCCCGTTCGTGGTGAAGTGGATGGCCAGCGGCGTGTGCGTCGCCAGCCGCTCGACGAGCGCATCGAAGCCCCGGAACGCGAGCGGCTCCCCGCCACCGAAGGCCACCTCCAGCGTCCCCGCGCGCGCCAGCCCCGAGAGCACCTCGAACGCCGAGTCCACCGTCCAGTCGCTGCGCGCCTCGCGCTCCCGCGAACAGAAACCACACGCCAGGTTGCACGCGTTGGTGATGCCGAAGAGCACCAGCCGGGGCGCGCGGCGTCGCAGGTGCCGTGTCCCGGGGGCATCGAGCCGGAGGTTCGTCCCCGTCTTCCGATGGAACCAGAGGAGGGCACCGTCGAGAGCATGGGGGCGCCAGTCGGGCTGCGGCTGCATGGGGACCTCGTGGGGAGAGCGGCCCCCATACGTCCACCTTCGCACAGCCCTGACTCGATGGCGCGCCCGGTCGAACGCTCGCTCAGCTCCTGGTAGTCCGTGCTCTCACACCACAAGAAACCTTTGCGGGGACCGGGCCGATAACCGGACAGACGCCCCGCTCATCCCCACCCCCCGAGGTTCCAGTCATGGGCATCCGGCTCCCCAGCTTCAACGACGTGAAGAAGACGGTGACCCGCACGGTGGACGACGTGAAGGACACCGTCGTCGACAAGGCCCAGGGCGTGAAGGACACCGTCGTCGACAAGGCCCAGGACGCGAAGAAGGCCGTCGTCGACACCTCGCGCGACGTCTTCGAGGACGTGAAGCGCAACCCCGTCGCGGACGCCTTCAAGAAGGCCATCACCGACCCCAAGGACCTGGCGCGGGACGTGTTCCAGACGGGCCTGCGGACCGCCTACCACGGCGCCAACGCGCTGCTCCCGGACGGCGCGACGAACGTGCTGCTCAAGGGCACGGAGCTGGGCGTGGACGCGCTCGCCAAGACGTCCGAGGTCGTGCTGGGCAAGGACGCCTCGCTCACCGACAGCCTCAAGAAGCTGGGCGAGGTCGACCTGGAGGCCATCAACCGCACCACGGACCCGGTGACGGGCCAGAAGCTCGAGGCCGACTGGACGAAGCTGTGGGGCACGTGGCTGCTGGAGGAGAAGCCGGCGGACCTGGGCACGTGGGACAAGACGACGGACGGCGAGGGCCGCACCGTCGACCGCGTCACCATCACCGATGACAAGTACACCCAGGACCTCGCGGGCCGTCCGCACCAGCAGCAGCTGACCGAGGAGTTCTTCAAGATGTACCCCAACCCCCAGCCGGGCGACGTCTTCCCGCCGACCAGCGGGGACCCGAAGGCCATCGCCGAGGCGAACGACAAGGCCCTGTATCGATTCACCGGCCCCGGCACCTCGGAGGAGAACAAGGACGCGCCGTACACCGCGCTCGAGTGGTTCATGGGCTCGTACAGGACGCAGATCGAGTGCACCGGCATCGACCCGAAGACGGGCAAGCCGAACCTCGAATACAAGGTGACGAACAACTCCCACCTGGAGTCGGGCACGCGCGTGCCCCAGTCCTTCCAGGACAAGGGCCTGCCGGACGCGCTCGTGGGCGACGTCGAGCGCGAGCGGGGCCTGGGCGTCGGCGGCAGCTTCATCCAGGACTTCGTCTGGACGAGCAACGGCGTGGACAATCCCAACAAGTAGCGCACGTCCTCCCGCTGTATCCATGAAGGCCCGGTGGCCCGCGTCGATGCGGCCCCGGGCCTTCTGTCTTTGCGTGACAGAGCCCACGTCCTGGAGTGTTTGTCTTTGTGCGTCAGCTGATTTTCGCGCACATCGGGAAACTAATTCCTACCCGTCGCGATGATAAAGGCATCCCCCAGCCATTCGAGGCGATGTCATGGCCCCCATCTCATCTGTCGACCGTGGAGCAGCCGAGGCAGCCCGCAGGCGCGCGGAGGCGGCGCGAATCGCCGCCCAGGCCCAGGCAGCCGCCGCCAAGGTGAAGGAGGAGGCCGCTCGGAAGCCCCAGCCCCAGCAGACGCTCACCGCGTTCGAGGGGCCTCGGAAGGTGGGCGCGGAGCGGCTGACAGGGGAGAAGGCCTCGCCCGTGGCCAAGGGCCCGCTCGACGCCGCGCCCGCGGACCCCAAGGCTCGCGCGGGCTGGTGGAAGCAGCTGTCCCCCACGGAGCAGATGCAGGCGGTCAGCTCGGACCCGAAGAAGGTCGGCTCCCTGGATGGCCTGCCCGCCTCCGTGCGCGACACCGCGAACCGCCAGCAGCTCAAGAACGAGCTGACCCAGCTCACCGCCGAGGCCGACAAGGCCAAGAAGGACTACCTGGACAACCGCTCGCTGGGAGACAAGCTGCGCGACGCGCTCCGTCCGGGCAGCGCCGCGGACGAGCCCGCGGAGAAGTTCCTCCCGAAGGAGAAGCAGCACCAGCTGGAGAACGCGCGGGCGGTGCAGAAGCAATTGGAGCGGACGGAGAAGGAGGTCGGCTCCGCGCAGCTGCTCGTCTACGACTCCGCCTTCGTCAAGGGCGAGGGGCGCGCGGCCATCGTCGCTGGCAACCTGGACACGGCGAAGCACGTGTCGGTGAGCGTGCCCGGACTCAACTCGGACGTGCGCGACTACATGGACAACATCACCAGCGACGCGCTGAACCTGCACAAGGCCGCGGGCAAGGAGCACGGCGAGGTCGCGACGGTGGCGTGGATGGGCTACGACGCGCCGGGCTTCCAGAACGTGGCGTCCGACAACGCCGCGGAGAATGGCGCGAAGCTGCTCGCCGCGGACGTGGCCGGCATCCGCGCCAGCCGCGAGGGCAACCAGCCCCACCTGACGGTGATTGGCCACAGCTACGGCAGCACCACGGCCTCCATCGCCGCGGACAAGAACGGCCTGCGGGCGGATGACCTGGTGCTCATCGGCAGCCCGGGCGCCGGCAGCGCGAAGTCGGTGAAGGACTACGACGGGCCGCTCGCCAACGGGCACGTCTGGTCCGGCTCGGCCAGCCGGGACTTCGTCTCCTGGCTCAACGGCAGCAACCTGCCGGGAGACCCGCTGGGCCAGGACCCGACCGAGGACCTGTTCGGCGCGAAGCGCTTCACCGCCGAGGCGACGGACCGCGGGGACAAGAGCAACTTCGAGGACCACTCCAAGTACTACCGCGCGGGCTCCGAGTCCCTGGGCAACCTGGCCGACATCGTCACCGGCAACTACGGCGGCGTGGACTCGGCGAAGCACCGCTACGGCGAGCACGACTGGTTCAAGGGCAACCGTGTCATCGACCCGGAGACGCAGCGCCCCGTGTCGTGATGCGGCCTGTGTGACTCAACGCAGGTCCAGCGTGTCATCGAGTTCCTGCCGTACGCGCCAGGGGCGTCAGCCGAAGCGCTCCTTGAGCACGGCCGCGTAGCTGCGGCTGAGCGGCAGCGGTGACTCCACGCCGCGCAGGTACACGTCGCCACCACCGCCGAGCCCCCGGTCCACGCGCTCGACGAGCGTCAGGTTGACCAGGGCGGAGCGGTGGATGCGCGCGAAGGTCCGCTCCGGCAGCCGGGCCTCCCACTCCTTCAGGGGCCGAGGCGAGAGCGTGCACGTCCCGTCCACCGTCACCAGCTCCACGTAGTCGCCCGCGCCGCGCAGGCAGACCAGCTGGTCCACCCGCACGAAGCGCGACTTCGCGCCGTTCTCCAGGAACAGCATGTCCGTCTCGGTCAGCTTGTGGCGCGAGGGCGCTTGCGAGGGAGCGGGCTTGTCCTTCTCCGCGTCCCCCAGTCGCGCCAGCGTCCGGGCCAGCCGCTCCGGGTGCACGGGCTTGAGCAGGTAGTCGAGCGCGTTGACCTCGAACGCCCGGAGCGCGTGCGCGTCGAAGGCCGTCACGAAGATGACCTCCAGACGAGGCTCGGGCAGCCGGGCGAGCAAATCGAACCCGCTCTCTCCCGGCATCTGCACGTCCAGGAACAGCAGCTCCGGCTTCAGCTCGTCGATTCGCGCGAGCGCGCTGGCCACGCTGTCCGCCTCGCCCACCACCTTCACGTGGGGGAAGGGCGTCAGCATCTCGCGCAGCTCGGCGCGCGCCAGCCGTTCGTCATCCACCAGCAACGCGCGCAGCGGGGGCGTCATGTGACTCCTCGGCGAGAATCGGGGTCCACTCCAGGGCGGGCAGCTCCACGCGGACGCGCACCCAGCCCTCCTCCTCGGAGGTCTCCAGCCGCGCGCGCTCCGCGTAGAGCTGGGCCAGCCGCTCGCGCACGTTGCGAAGCCCCGTGCCCGTGCCCTCGGGGCCCATCTCCCGCGCGGGCGGCGCCCACACGCCGGTGTTCTCCACCAGGATGCGCAGCACGTCGTGCTCCCGCGTGATTCCCAGCCGCACCCGCACCGGCAGCTTCCCCGACGCCAGCCCGTGCTTCACCGCGTTGTCCACCAGCGGCTGGATGAGGAAGGCGGGCACGGAGAGCCGCTCGGTGCCCGGCATCACCGACACCCGCACGTCCAGCTTCTCCTCGAAGCGCACCGATTCGATGCTCAGGTAGCTGCGCACCATGGCGAGCTCCTCCTCCAGGGGCACATGCGGGCTGTCCCCCTTCTGGAGCGAGAAGCGCAGGAAGTCCGCCATCTCCGTCACCATGCGCCTGGCGCGCGCCGGGTCCTCGCCAATCAGCGCGCGCACCGACGTCAGCGCGTTGAACAGGAAGTGCGGACGCACCTGGTGCCGCAGGGACGCCAGCCGCGCCTCCTGCGCCAGGGTGGCCGCCTTCAGCGCCCGCTCGCGCTCGTCCTGCCACGCCTGGGCGTGCTTGATTCCGAAGTACAGCCCGCTCCAGCCCAAGAGCGTCACCGCGTAGTCGAGCGCGGCCCTGCCGAACATCATGCGGTTGGTGCGCCAGTCGTACGTGTCATACAGCCACGTGGCCCACACCTCGGCGAGGCCCATCCACACCACGCCGAACACCGCGCTGGTGACCATGGCCCAGGCGGCCTGCCGGGTGAAGCTCCCGGGGAACATGCGCTGGTAGCCCAGCCGCATCAACGAGGTGAGCACCAGGCCGAACATCGCCCGGCTGCCCTTGGCCATGAGCAGTGACACGGTCCGCCCATCGGCCGCGGCCGCGGGCAGGAAGGTGACGATGAGCAGGAGCGCGTAGAGCCCCCAGCCGCCGAACTGCATCGGCCAGAAGGAGGGCCTCGACGCCGCGCGGGAGTCCATGCGCGGCAGGGTACCAGAGGGCTCCGGGCCCGACGACGGACCGACATGTTCGCCTGGCTGCCTCATCGCCCGAGCATTGAGCGCAGCAGCGCGGCGAAGGCGGTCATCTCCTCCACCGTGCCTACCGTCAGCCGCAGGCGCGCGGCCTCCGCCGCGATGGACACGGTGGGCTGGGTCGTCAGGTGGAAGCCGTGGGGCGCGAAGCGCACGGGCAAATCCAGCAGCTCCGGGGGCAGGGGCATCCAGACGAAGTTGGCGTGGCCCGGCACGTACTTCATCCCCACGGTGTCCAGGGCCTTGGTGGTGATGCGGCGCGCGTCGGTGATGAGCTTGCGGATGCGCGGCACGAAGGCCTTGTCCTGGAGGCTGGCGAGCGCGGCCTCGATGGAGAGGGCGTTGGGCAGCGTCATCTGCCGCTCGGAGAGCTTCTTCACGAGCGCGGGCTGGGCCAGCGCGTAGCCCACGCGCATGCCGGCGAGGCCGTGAATCTTGGAGAAGGAGCGGGTGATGATGACGTCCTTCCCCGCGCGCACCTGGTCGACCATGGAGAGGCCGGGCGCGGGCTCCAGGTATTGGATGTAGACCTCGTCCACCAGCACGGTGGCGCGGGGGGCCACGGCCTCGCAGAAGGCGCGCAGCCGGCCCGAATCGACGATGGTGCCGGTGGGGTTGTTGGGATTGCAGACCGAGACGAGCTTCGTGCCCGCGTCCACGCGCGCCGCGAGCGCGTCCAGGTCGTGCGTCATCGTGGCGTCCAGGGGCACTCGCTGGACCTTGCCTCCGGCCCGCTCGGCGTAGTTGGCCACGATGGGGAAGGACGGGTCGGGACAGATGACGCCGCCGCCTCCGGACGCGAACTCGTTGGCGATGAGGACCAGCGCCTCGAAGGCGCCCGCGGTGAGCAGGACGTGCTCGGGCGTCAGTCCTTCCTGCTCGGCGATGAGGCGCTTGAGCGCGTCGACGCGGTCCTGTGACGCATAGCGGCTGGAGAGGTGGAGCGACTCGCGCATCACCCGCAGGGCGCCCTCGCAGGGGCCGTAGCGGTTCTCGTTGAAGAAGAGGCGGACGGGGTCCTGGCTCCAGTTCTTGCGAGGGGCGGGCGCGGCCATCGACAGCTCGGGGCGGACCACGAGCGCGGCGGCGGCGCCGGCGAGGAGCGCTCGGCGGGTGGGAAGGGGGTGGGGCACGAGGGTTCTCCCTGCGCGAGTGGGCGGGGTGTGGGTTCGCGCCAGGGGGAGGTTAGACGTTCCCGCGTGCTTCCGGAGGGGGCGCATCTGTGAGGCGCGCCTGGCGTCGGTGAGTGGCGAGCCGCGTCGACGAGCCGCGGCATTTCTCGGGCGTACAGCCGCGGGGCGCTTTTTCCCGCGCGGATGGACGCAGCACCTTTCGAGCGCTGATTCCCGAGAATGTGATGGGGAGGCTTCGAGCCATGTCTTTCGATTCCGTCGGCCGTATCCGTCGTCCGGTGGTGGAGCTGCCCAGACGTCCGCCTCCACCTCCGCCCGCCGAGGCGAAGCCCGCCACGAAGCCCACGGGCTACTCCCAGGCGGACACCTTCGAGGCGAAGCCCGCCGCCGAGTCCTCGGCACCCGCGGGCAATACCTGGTCCGGAGACCTGCCGTTGTCGGAGGCCCGCAACGCGCACCGCACCAACACCAAGGAGGAGTTCCAGGCCGCGCTCGACAGCGACGCCAACTGGTTCGAGGGGGATGTCCGCAAGGAGATCAACAACGACACGCCGGAGATGCGTCACGACAAGGCGCACGAGGACGGCGACAACCTCACCCTCAATGAATGGCTGACGATGGGGAAGGAGTCGGGGCGCGGGCTCAAGCTCGACATCAAGGAGAGCGACCAGGTGCCGGCCGTCCTCGATGAAATCGAGAAGGTGGGCATTCCCCAGGACAGGCTGATGCTCAACCTGGGCTTCGAGGCCATGGAGAAGTGGGGGCCGGAGATTCGCGAGCGCTTCCCCAATGCCATCCTCGCCATCAACCCGCCCACCGAAGGCGAGGTGAAGGCCGCCGACGCCCGGAAGATGGTCGAGCAGGCCGAGAAGTTGGGCGGCCCCGTCACCTTCGTGGTGCGCCACGACAAGCTGTCGGACGAGGCCATCGAGACCTTCCTGCCCGCGGGCACCGTGTCCGTGTGGGGCGAGGCCGACGACCCGGTGAAGGCCGCCGAAGCGCTGCGCGAGCGGGGCGTCAACGGCGTCGTCGACATCGCCGGGCCCCACGGGAACAACTGGGGCGGCAAGGTGGACGCCGCGAAGAACTGGTTCCGCACGCAGTGGGACAAGGCCTTCGGCGGCTGAGTCAGGCTGGCGGTGGACGGGACGCCACCGCCAGGCCTTCTAGGCGCGGGGCTGGGACTGCCGCAGCCACGCCACCGTGTCGCTCAGCGTCTGGCGGTGGGCGCGCGGCTGGTAGTCGAGCTCCTCGTGGCTCCACAGGGTCTTGAAGCCCCAGTGGCACGTGGACATCTCGAGCACGACGGGGTCCGGCAGCTTCTTGAGCGGCACCTTCGAGCCCAGCTTCGCCAGGCCCTGCACGACGAGCGTGGGCACGTCGGGCTTGTCCACCTTGATGCCGGCGACCTCGCCCACGCGCTCGAAGAAGGTGCGCAAGGGCAGGGACGTCCCGGGCAGGTGGTACGTGTCGCGCCAGGTGTCGCGCTTCGCCAGCCGCGCGAGCGCGTGCGCCACGTCGCGCACGTCGGTGAAGGCGATGCCGCCCGCGGGGATGAACGGCAGCCGACCGTTGAGCACGCGCGCGACGTTGGTCGTCGAGCGGCCCAGCGTGTCGCCCGGCCCGAGCAGCACCGGAGGCCGCACCACCGTCAGCTCCACGCCCAGCTGCTTCGCGAGCTTCCGCGACTGCTCCTCGGCGCGAATCTTCGACAGGTAGTAGGGCCAGCGGCCGACGACGCCCTCTGCGTAGAGCGAGTGCTCGTCCGCCTCGATGGTGGCGTGGGGGAAGCAGCCCACCGTGCCGGACGTCGACACCAGCACCATCCGCGCATCGAGCGCCTTTGCCGCGCGCACCATCGCCAGGGAGCTGTCGATGTTGAAGCGCACCATCTCCTCGGCGTGGTGCCGGCTGTGGTGCACCATGCCCGCCGCGTGAATCACCACGCGCGTGCCCTTCGCCTGGGACAGCCACGCGTCGGGCTCCATCGGCGTGCCCGACACTTGCTGAACCTTCGCGTCGAGCGGCGAGCGCACCAGGGCAATGGCGTCGTCGCCCAGGACCTCGAGCAGGTTTCGCCCCAGAAAGCCGCTGGCACCCGTGACGAGCGTCTTCACGACTGCACCTCGCCCCGCCACGCGCAGGCCTGCTGGAACTGGGCGAGCTGGGCCGCGTTCGGGCCCCACTCGAGGTCGTCACCCGAGGGCTTCACGATGTCGAGCGACAAGAGCGCCTGCACCACGCCGTCCAGGTGCGGACGGTGCGCCACCGGCACGGCCTTCAGCTCGCACGGCGCGCTCACCTTCGTCGCTTCCAGGTAGTCGCGCACCACGGGCTCGAAGAGCGCCTTCACCACCGCGTCGACGCGCGCGTCGCCCATCTCCGCCAGTGGCGTGGCGCACCAGCGGTAGCGCAACAGGTGCGTCTCCAGCGCGGGGTTGCCCGGCTGGCGCGCCAGCACGTCGCCCGCGAACCAGTTCTGCCACTGGTTGCGCAGCGAGTGCGCCAGCGTCGGGGTCAGGGGCGAGGGCACCGGCAGCTCGCTGGCGATGACGCGCCCGCCCCGCCGCTCGATGGCGTCCTTCAGCCAGGCCTCGTCGACGCCCGGAATCGGGTGCTCGGCGAGGAACGCGCGCAGGTGGAAGCTGCTCACCGTGGTGTGGCGCTGCAGCTCGGCCATCACCGTGTGGCTCAGCGCGCGCACGTCCGTGTCCGGGCCCATCGCCTGGGGCTGGCCGCACGCCACGTGGACGCGGCCCAGCTGCACCTGCCCACGCGCGAGCCGGCCCAGCCACGACATGACGCCCGTGAGCGTCATCTTCGGGCGCGGCTTGCCCGACAGCTCCTCGCACAGCGACGCCTCCTCCGGGAGCCGGTCGTAGGAGATGGCCACCGGCAGGACGACGAACTGGCGCCCCGTGTTCTGCAGGGCGCGCAAGAGGCCCCGCTTGGGCGGCAGCATCAGCCGCGCGCGGCTGCGCTGGCCCTCGATGAAGAACATGAGCGACGCGTTCTTCTCGGTGAGCCGGCGCAGCTCCTCGCCCAGCTCCGGCACCTCGCGGCCCACGCCGCGCTTGATGAAGAAGGCCTGCGAGTCCTTGAGGATGGGGCCCACCACCGGGATGCGGCCGAACTCCTCCGCCGCGGCGATGTGCGGCATGGAGATGCCCAGCTCCGGGTGCTGGAAGCACAGGTAGCTGGTGAGCAGGAAGTCGAAGTAGCTGCGGTGCGTGGGCGCCAGCACCACCAGCGCGCCCGGGGGCACCTGCGCCATCGCGCGCTCGAACGAGGGCCGGTCGAACGTCACGTCGCTGGTGCAGTGGCGGAACGTCTTGCGCAGCGCATAGCCGAACACCTTGAGCGTGGTGTTGGAGGCCGGGCGCTCCTTGAGCCACGTGCTGTCCGCCCGCCCGTCATCGTGCTTGGGCCCGGCGAAGGACACCTGGGACTCGTCGCGCGACAGCAGGTGGCGGTACATGCCCTCGTTCACCACGCGCACGTACTCGCGAGGCTCGAAGCCGGGGACCTCCAGCGGCGCGGCGCGCACGAAGTCGAAGGTGTGGTGCGTGAAGTACGAGAAGCCCTCGTTGAGGTACTGGACCTTCTGGTCCGCGCGCACCAGCTTGCGCAGGGCCTTGCTCTGCCCGAGCACCGTCAGGGCGGCCTTCTGCAACTGCACGGGCAGCTCGCGCCGCACCAGGTCCGCGGCGTCGAAGCCGTGGTCCTTGCGGCCGACGAACATGTCGGGCGCCTTCACCACGCCGGGGCGGTGCTTGAACCACTCGATGGTGGCCGCCGCCGCCATGTCGATGCGCAGCGCCCGCTGCACGCCCATGGTGGCGTGGACGATGGGCACCGGCTGACCCTCGGCCGGCATGGGGCCGAACACCGCGCGCACCACTTCACTGGCCACCACGTCCACCGGCACCACGTCCAGGCGCACCGACGGGTCCGCGTTGAAGGCCCGCACCACGCCCAGGCCGCTGTACAGCAGGCACCCGGCGAGCGCCGCCGGGCTGTCGAGCCAGCCGGGGAAGGGCGCGCGGTGCGCGGCCGACACGATGCTGGGGCGCACGATGACCACGGGCACGTGGCCGCGCCGCTCGCAGATGAGGTGCTCGGCGACGCTCTTGGTGAGCGTATAGGTGTTGGGGTGGCCGGTGAGCGTCAGCCACTCGCGGCCGTCGCCTTGCGCCACCTGGAACGCCTCGTAGAGCTCCGAGGCGGGCTTGGGCAGGTGCGCCAGCTTCTCCTCGACGGGGCCGGGGCGCCAGACGCTGACGTACGCGGTCGACACGTCGACCATGCCCACCACCTTGGGGCACTCGCGCGCCAGCTCCAGCACGGACAGCGCGCTGCGGATGTTGGCGGACGTCGCCTGCGCGAGCGGCAGGTCGAACTCCACGCTCGCCGCGCAGTGCACCACGTGCGTGACGCCGCCGCGCACGGCGTCCCGGTCCGCGGCGGACAGGCCGCAGGCGGGCTGCTCCAGATCACCGCTCACCACGTCGACCTGCTGAGTCCAGCCGGCCGGCAGGCGTGAGAAGCACGCGGCCTGGGCCACCTTGGCGAAGCGCTCCGCGGCCGACTGCACGCGGCCCTGACGGTCCTTGGACTCGCGGACCAGCACGGTGACGCGCTCGACGCCCTGGTGCAGCAGCGCCTCCAGCACCACCTTGCCGACGAAGCCGGTGACGCCGGTGAGAAAGACATGGCGGGACATCAGTGAGGCTCCTCGTTCGGGGTGAGCGCCACCGGGCCGTTGATGCCGCTGTTCGACGCGCCGAAGACGTTCTGCGGGTCGATGGCCGCCTTCACCTTGCGGTTCAGCGCCAGCGCGCCCTCGGAGTAGACCTCCGGCAGGAAGTCGCGGCGGATCTTTCCGACGCCATGGTGGTGCGACAGTGAGCCGCCCGCGGCGAGGATCTCCTCGCGCGCCGCGTGCTCGAGCGCCGCGTAGGCGCCCACCGGGTCCTCCACGCCCTTCGCGTAGAAGCCCAGGTAGAAGTAGATGACCACGCCCGTCTGGTAGACCTGGGTGAGGCGGCCGGTGAAGAACACCTTGCCGGGCAGCTTCAGCAGGGCGTGCTCCTTCTCCACCCGACGCTGCACGCGCTCGTAGAGCTCCAGCGCGCGGCTCCACGGCACGCTCGTCTCGAAGCTCTCCGCGATGGCCCAGTGCTCGAAGGTGAGGTCGCGGATGTAGGCGATGCCGAAGGTGAGCTGGTAGCCGCGCTCGCCGTTGGCGCCGCCGCCCTTCATGCCGCCGTGCGCCGCGGCGATGCGGTAGAGCGTCTTCTCCTGGAAGTCGACCTCCTCGCGCGAGCCCTCGAACACGATGGTCGCCACCGCGAGCTTGTACGGGTCGAAGCCCTTGAGCTTGGTGACGACGACCTTCTCCAGCTCGCTCTTCAGCTTCGCGGCCAGCCCGTGCTTGGCGGGCTTGAGCGCCTGGCCGAAGTGGAACTGGGTGTTGTCCATCACCCGCACGCTGGCGGGCACCGCGCCGGACTGCTGCAGCTCGTAGAGGAACGCCAGGCCCTCGGCGAGGTCCGGGAAGATGACCGAGCCGTAGCGCTGGACCTCGGGCAGCGGGAAGAGCTTCACCACCGCCGTGGTGATGATGCCGAAGTTGCCCTCGCTGCCGAACATGTACTGGCGCGGGTTGACGCCCACGCTCTCACGCGGCGCCTGGCGCGGGCGCTCCACGATGCCCTGGGCGGTGACGACCCGCATGTCCAGCACCAGGTCCTCGATGTTGCCGTAGCGGTTCTTCTTCATGCCGCTGGCGTTGGTCGCAATCCAGCCGCCCAGCGTGGAGAACTCCAGGCTGTCGGGCTCGTGGCCCATGGTGAAGCCGAACTTCGCCAGCTCGCTCATCAGGTGGCGGCCGGTGGCCCCCGCCTCGATGCAGGCCATGCGGTTGACGGTGTCGATCCACAGGACGCGGTTCATCTGCCGCATGTCCACGGCGATGACCAGGCGCGCCTCCGACAGCGGGATGCGCAGGGCCTCGGTGACGTTGGTGCCGCCGCCGAAGGGGATGACACACGCGCCGTGCTTCGAGGCGGTCTCCACCAGCTTCACGACCTCGTCGTGGCCGCGCGGGAAGACCACCAGGTCCGGGACGCGGTCCAGCTTCGTGTAGCGGATGGCCCAGATCTCCCCGCCCGTGTGCCCGTGGCCCCGGCGCAGCCGCTGCTTCGGGTCGTCGGTGAGCTGGTCCTCCTTCAGGAAGGCGCGCAGCGCGGTGAGCAGCGCCTCGTCCTTCTTCGCCTCGGGAATCTGGGGCGGGTAGTGGGGCTCGTTGCGGTTGTCGTAGCCCAGCGGCGAGGCCAGCTTGGCGGCGAACCACGGCATCAGCTCCGGCAGCGCCACGTTGCTGATGTTGTAGCGGGTGCCCGTCAGCAGCGTGCTGCCATCGGGTTGCACCACGAAGCGCGTGTCCTCGAAGCCCCAGCCCTCGAGGGATTCGACGTCCTGGGACGCGGGGGAGACGGGGGGCGTGAAGCGCGTGTCTCCAGACGACACGGTGGACGACTTGCCGTCGAGGCGCTCGCCGGTTCCGCTCTGCACCGCATTACCCAGACGGTGCAGCAATCCTGATTTGTCAGCCATGGTCGCGCGCAGTGGTACATAGGGTTGCTCGCTGCGTCAACGCGCGCGCTTTGCGCAGGTGCGCACCGCGTTACGCACTTTCGGAACGCATCGTCTCGTAAGTGCCCTGACGAGACTCCGGGTCTCGTAATCCGGCTTCTTCCGAGACAGGAAGTCTCGTAAAGAGAAGTCATGCGTGCAGGCCGACCGAGGGACGAGGGCGTGCGCCGGGCCATCCTGGTGGCGGCGCAGGAGCTGGTGCTGGAGCGGGGCTATGCGGCCGTCACCATGGGGGATGTGGCGAAGCGGGCCGGTGCGGGGAAGCAGACCCTCTACCGCTGGTGGCCCGGCAAGGGGGCGCTGGTGCTGGACGCGTTCTCGGAGTGGGTGAGCCAGGCGCCCAGGCTGCGCGGCCCGCGCAGGCCGTCCCTGTCCTCCACGCTGGTGGAGCTGTGCCGGGGCGCTTCGGAGGCGGCGCCGGTGCTGCGCGCGCTGATGGCGGAGGCGCAGTTCGACGAGGACCTCCACCGGCGGCTGGTCGCCCAGCTGGTGCGGCCGCGCGGCGACGAGCTCCGGGCCTGCCTCGTCGACCGGCGGCCGGCGGACCGGGAGCTGGTGGTCAACGTGCTCTCCGGGCTGGTGTGGCAGCGGCTGATGCTCAACGAGCCGCTCGACGCGCGCTTCGTGCGCTTCGCCCTGAGGGTGGTGGAGCGCATCTGAAGGGGGCAGGCGGCCGGGCGGGCCCCGCCTGGGGGCGGGGTTGAACGAAGTTGGCCGGCCCGCTCCCGCTGTGCTAGCTAGCGCCCAGCCACTCGACGCTCCGATGGCGGCGCGGCATCTCGTCGCGACCGTAGGGTGTCCTCGGGTGGCATTTCTTCGGCTGGCGCCTCCCGAGCATCGACCCCGTTGTTGCTGGAGGCCTACATGTCGACGTCCGAACTGCCCGTCCTCGAGTTCATCCTCGCGAACTACAAGAACTTCAACGCGCGGGCGACGCGCGACTCGCTCTTGTCCTACTGGGACCACGTCTCCACGGGGGGGCGGATGTTCTGGAGCGTCGCGGGCGCGATGTCGTCGGCGCAGCTGGGCATCACCCTGGCGCCGGCCATCCGCTCGGGCCTGATTCACGGCCTGTCCGTCACGGGCGCCAACCTGGAGGAGTCGCTCTTCCGGCTCGTCGCGCACGCGGCGTACAAGGACTTCCCGGAGTACCGCTACTTCACCAAGCAGGACGACACGAAGATCCTCGAGCAGCGGATGCGCCGGGTGACGGACACGAGCATCCCGGAGGACGAGGCGTTCCGCGCGGTGGAGAAGTTCATCGTCCCGATGTGGAAGACGGCGACGGAGAAGGGCCAGCGCCGCTTCTGGCACGAGTACTTCTACGAGGTCATCCAGATGCTGGACCCCTCGGCGTACGAGGGAGACCCGGAGGCCTGCTGGCTGCTCGAGGCGGCGCGGCGCAAGCTGCCCATCGTGGTCCCCGGCTATGAGGACTCGACGTTCGGCAACATCTTCGCGTCCTACGTGAAGTCGGGCGAGTGCAGCGCGAGCATCGTCAAGTCCGGCATCGAGTACATGGCGGACTTCTATGACCGCTACGAGGAGCTGTCCGCGGGCCAGGGCGTGGGCTTCTTCCAGATTGGCGGCGGCATCGCCGGTGACTTCCCCATCTGCGTCGTCCCCTCCATCAAGTACGACCTGCAGAAGCCCGTGAAGCCGTGGGCGTACTTCTGCCAGATCAGCGACTCGACGACGTCCTACGGCTCGTACTCGGGCGCCACGCCCAACGAGAAGATCACCTGGGACAAGCTGACGGAGACGACGCCGATGTTCGTCATCGAGTCGGACGCCACCATCGTCGTCCCGCTGATGCTGCGCGCGCTGCTCGAGTGCCAGGGCAACCCCAAGGCGGCGGGCGCCCTCATCGCGAAGCACCGCGGCTGAGACGTTCGCAGGGCTGTGACGGCTTGCCGGGGCGGTCCGTATCTCCGCCCCGCGCCGGATTCGCCGTGACGTGGCCGCCTCGTGGAATGCTCCCACGAGGCCTGGCCGCTCCGGCGCCGAGGTGACGCTCCTCGAGGGTCGACGTGCTCGGGTGCTCGCGCATTCCCGCGAGCCGTGCTGACGCGCCTGGAGGCCCGGTGAGGCCCGGTGTCGACCGGTGGGCACTGGCCCTGGCGGGCGAGCCCCGGGCGCGGGTGCGGGGCGCGGGTGAAACACAGGCGGGGCGCGTGATGCGGGGTGTGTCGGCGCCCGCATTGTCTGTGATTGTTGCCCTGGAGTACGTCTGTGTTTCGGGTTGACGTCAGGGACGGGCGTGGTGATGTATGAGCCGCCCGGTCGTGAATCGTGCCGTGCTCATCCAGGGAGACATCGGGTTTCCGACCGGGCGTGATTCATCACCTGCCCGAGTGGCTCGCTCCGCGCTGTCGTCAGGCGTGGACAGGAAGGGACGCGTGCAATGAAGCCTCTGCTCGAACTCATTGGAGAGACCGCGCCGTATGCCAGGGCGTTCGACGTGACGGTCAAGGATGATGTCGTGCTCGGCTGGTTCAAGCCCGAGCAGCGGCGTCACGCCGAGACGACGTTGTTGAGCCTCTCCGAGACGCTGCGCTCCATGGCCCTCCACGGCGCCCTGATTGGCGCCGCGGCGAACCCGGTGAAGGCCCGTCACTACTACCTGGGCAGCCGCGCCGAACTCCGGGTGTTCCCGGTGGAGGCCACCGAATCGGAGGTCTTCCAGTGCGTGGGACGCCTGGAGGGCATCGACCGCTCGAACCTGTTCCCCATCTATCGGGTGAGCGGGATGTGTCTGACGGACAAGGGCGAGCGCTACGCGGAGCTGGACGGAGCCTTGCTGGTCCTGACGGAGGAGGAGTTCGTGGGGCTCAAGGGCGCTGATGCGTCGGCGCGGCCCTCGTGGTCCCCCGGGCAGCCGAGCCCGTATGCGGACCCCATTCGGCCCATGACGCTGGAGTGGATGGAGCCCGGGAGGATGCTCCGGGCGTCACTGCCGGGGTTGGCTCGCGAGGACTTCGCGGGCCACTTCGACCTCCGTCCGCTCTGTCCCCTGACCCTGACCCTGGCGAATGCGTGCTCGTTGGTGGGGCACTTCCCCGGGTACGGGAGGTTCTGGATCAGCCGCTGTGCCATCGCCTGCAAGGACGTGGTGGACCCGGGCCAGGCGCAGCGGATCGTCTGTGTCTCCGACGGGGCGGGCCGGTTCGTCATCACCGTGGAGAGCGACGCGGGCCAGCGGCTGGGCCGTTTCAAGCTCGAGGTCGTGCCCGCCTGAGACCCGCGACGTGATTCCCGATGTTCCACATGGAGGTGACGTGATGCTCAAGGATGAACTGGTGGGAACCTGGAAGCTCGTGTCCATGGAGTACGTGCAGCCGGATGGCCGGCGCAGCCACCCCTTCGGAATCCACCTGCTGGGCTGCCTGATGTACGACGCGCACGCGAACATGTCCGTCCAGCTCATGCGCGGAGACAGGGCCTTCTTCGAGTCCCCGGACCCGCTGGCCAGCAAGCCCCAGGAGGCGAAGGCGGCGATGGATGGGGCCGCCTTCTACTTCGGCACCTACTCCGTCGACGAGGACGCGCGCGTCGTGTCCCACGCCATCGAGGGGAGCCTCTTCCCGAACTGGGTGGGGGTGGTGCAACGGCGGCATGTTCTCGTGGAGGGCGAGAAGCTCTCGCTCCGGACCGACCCCATGCCCTTCGCGGGGGGCAGCGGGGTGATGGTGCTGACCTGGCGCAGGCTGAGCGGCCGGGCGGGCACGCCGAGCCACTGAGGGCCCGCTCCGAGGCTCGAACCTGGAGCGCGTCCACCGCCCCGGATGGACTACGCTGGGCGGCCTTCGTCGGAAAGGTCGGTGCGTGTCCCATGGGTGGTGGTCGTGTGCTCTCGCCAGTGCTCCTCGTCGGTGCCGGGATGGGGGAGGCCACGTGCGGCATCCTCTACCTGGCGAGCTACCTGCGACGCGGCGGCATCGAGGCCTTCGTGCGGCTGTACGACGGCGACGAGACGGAGGCCGAGGTCATCCGCTCGTTCGAGGCCCTGGTGCGACGCGTGCGCCCCAAGCTGGTGGGCATCAGCCTCAAGTGGTTCCACCACGTGGACCGCGCGCTGCTCATCGCGCGGACGCTGCGGAAGATCGACCCGTCCATCCGCGTCGTCGTGGGCGGCAACTCCGCCTCCTTCTGGTGGCGGGAGCTGCACGCGTTCGACTGCATCGACCACGTGGTGCTGGGGGACGGTGAGCGGCCGCTGCTGGCCCTGTGCCAGGGGGAGGACGCTCCGCCCAACTGCGTGAGGCGGGACCCGGATGGCCGTGCGCGCCGGCTGCCGCTCGAGTACGTGCAGGGCGCCACCAACACCGAGGACGTCTTCTACTCGCACTTCGACGAGATGTTCCTGAGCCAGCTCGACCTGAACTCGTTCTCCGGCTGGGTGGCGCCGGGCAAGGGGTGCGGCGAGAACTGCCTGTACTGCGGCGGCGCGCGCGGCAACCAGAAGGCCGCCTTCGGTCGGGCAAAGCCCTTCCTGCGCTCCGAGGAGAGCGTCCGGAGGGACCACCAGGAGATCGCCGGCAAGACGTGGCAGATGCGCTACGACTTCGCGGGGAGCTCGGCGGAGTTCCTGGGCAGCACCTGGGCGGGCGTGGACCTGTCGCGCCACTGCTGCACGTACTTCCTGTGGGGCGTGCCGCGCCTGGAGCTGGTCGAGGCGCTGTCGAACACCTTCGAGCGTGTCTACATGGTGGTGGACATCGGCTGCTTCTCCGAGAAGCAGCGCCTGGAGCAGATGGGCCGCGGGCTGCTCAAGCCGTGCGCGAAGGACCGGGAGCTGCTCGAGCTCATCGAGGGCTGCCGCCGCTACAAGAATCTGGGCGTCGAAATCTCCGGCATCGGCGGGCTGCCGTTCGCCAGCGAGGCCACGCTCGTCGAGGAGCTCGCGCTCGTCAGACGCATCATCGACCAGGACTGCGTGGTGGGCTACCAGCGGCTGGAGTCGCAGCCCGGAGCGCTCGTCACCGAGCACCCCGCGCGGTTCGACATGGTGAGCGAGGCGCGCACGTTCAACGAGTTCCTCGACTTCTTCGAGCGCCGCGAGCCGGGGGACGTGTCCGTCCCGATGATTCGCTTCCGCGACGCGAAGCTGGAGGCGGCGGTGCAGCGCACCTCCGAGCAGGTGGACGCGCTGGCGTGGAAGCACCGCGACGCCCGACGCAACCTCGACGTCAACGGGCGCACGCGCCTGGTCAACACCGCGTCCTCGCCCCGGCGCTTCTCGCTGGGGGACTGGCTGGGCAGCCACCGGGCTCCGGTGAAGGTCGCGCGGGAGGAGGTGACCGTCCTGCGCTCCGTCGACGGCATCACCTTGAGCTGCGCGCCCACCGTCAACCCGCGCAGGTTCTCCGACCCCACGCTGGTCCAGGGCGACGACGGGGCCATCCTGCTGGCGGCCCTCGCCGCGTTCGAGCGCCCCACCACGGTGTCCAGCGCGGTGTCCCATCTGGGCAGCAAGGCCCGGCTGGACCCCCACTCCGCGCGGGAGGTCATCGACCACCTGGTGGAGGGGCGCTTCCTCCAGCCGGGCTGAGCCTCACAGCTCGGTGGAGCTCTCCGCCTCGTCCGCGCTCCTCGCCGCGTTGCCGGGGGTGACGGGCGAGAGCAGGAGCCGGCCGAGCACCAGCGCGAGCACCGCCGCGCAGGCGCTCGCGGCCAGCACGCCCAGCTTCGCGCCCGCGAGCAGGCCTGGGTCCGAGAAGGCAAGCTGCGCGATGAACAGCGCCATGGTGAAGCCCACGCCGGCGACCAGGCCGAGCACCACGAGGTGGCGCACGGTGAGCCCCGCCGGCAGCGTGCCGATGCGCAGCCGCAGCGTCGCGCCGATGGCGAGCAGCACACCCACGGGCTTGCCCACGACGAGGCCCACGGCCACGGCCGTCGCCACGCTCCAGGCGGAGGCGCCGAGCGTCCCGCCCGAGAGCTGGACGCCCGCGTTGGCGAGCGCGAACACCGGCATGATGCCGTAGGCCACCCAGGGGTGGAGGGACTCGATGAGGCTCTCGGCGGGGGACAGGGCCTCGCGCCGCGCGACGTCCACGTGCCGGAGCACCCGCGAGAGGTCCTCGGGCGAGTGCGCGTCCGTGGCCTGTTGCCCGAGCGTCTCGAGCTTCTGGCGCACGTCGACGAGGAGCCCCTGGGGGCCGAGCCACGCGCGCACGGGCGTCATGAGTCCCACGATGACGCCGGCGATGGTCGGGTGGATGCCCGCGGCGTAGATGCCCGCCCACGCGACGAGCGCGGGGACGACGTAGGCCCACTTCGAGCGCACGCCCACCCACTGCATCGCGAGCACGCCGACGAAGCCGAGCGCGGCCGTCTGCAGCCCGACGAGCGAGACACCCGAGGAGTAGAAGAGCGCGATGACGACGATGGCGCCCAGGTCGTCGATGACGGCCAGGGCCAGCAGCAGCACGCGCAGGGCGGGCGGCACGCGCTGGCCGAGCAGCGTCAGGATGCCGAGCGCGAAGGCGATGTCGGTCGCCATCGGGACGCCCCAGCCGCTCTTCGTCTCGGGGGCTCCCGCGAAGGCGAGGTAGAGCAGGGCCGGCGCGAGCATCCCGCCGAGCGCCGCCGCGATGGGGAGCGCCGCCCGGCGCCACTCGGACAGCTCGCCGTGGTGGACCTCGCGGCGGATCTCCATGCCGACGACGAAGAAGAAGATGACCATCAACCCGTCGTTGACGACCCACTCCAGCGAGCGCTCGAAGCTGAACGCGCCGAGCCGGAAGCCGACGGGGGTGTGCCAGAGGCGGGTGTAGCTCTCCGCCCACGGGGAGTTGGCCCAGGCGAGCGCGACGGCCGCGGCCACCAGCAGGAGGATTCCGCTCGCGGCCTGGATGTGGAGGAAGCGCTCGAGGGGACGGCTTGCCAGGCGCACGAGGCGGAGCAGGGGCTCCCAGGCCTCCGGCGGAGATGTGGGACGGGGAGGAACAGGGGTCGACATGGCGCATCCTCGCCGGCGACTCAGCCGGCTCGGATGGCGGCCCGACCATCCACTGTCCTGCAGCGGTGTGCTGCACCCTTGCGTTGTGTGAAGCCCGGGCACCTTCTCACAGGCGGCTTCGTGGGTCGACGAATACCGGCGCGTGGAGGGCTCACGTGTTGCCTCGGAAGGGGATGCCCGAGGCGCGGAAGAAGACGGCCGTCAGGGCCGCTGGGAGCGCGGCGAGCAGGGGGGAGAGCAGGCCGTTGGGCCCGCCATTCATCCTGGCGGGTATCTCCAGGGTGACGAGGAGCCCGCCCGCGGCGGCGAGCAGCAGCAGCGCCCGGAGGTCCGAGGGGCGCGCTTCTGGGGCGATGACCAGCTTGAGGGCTCGCCAGGCTGTCAGGCCCCCGGTGAGTGCTGCCACGAACTGGGAGAAGGGGGGGATGGGGGAGCCGTGGAAGGCGAGGCTCATCATGGTGTGGCCGACCAGGCTCACGACCACGGTGCCCAGGCCCCCCAGTGTGGTGAGCGCGGCCGAGATGACGAGGACCCATCGCGGCGGTGCGAGGGTGGGGGTGCGCCCGAAGGTGAGGTCCTCGGGTGCCAGGCGCCGTGCCTCGGGGCCATCGAGCTTGAGCAGCGCCTTCACCGCGAGCATCCGGCAGGAGCGTCCCTTCCGGTCGCGCACGGTCGTCAGGGTGCCGGAGCTCAGCAGTTCCCATAGGACAGCGCCCAGCTCGGGCGGCCCGCCTCGTTGGGCCACGTCGCGCAGGCGGGCGCTCAGGGTCTCCACGTCGAGCGTGGTCTCGCCCTGCTGGGCGAGCGCGGCCTGCTCGGCGAGGCCGCGCATCGTCGCCACTTCCATCGCGGTGAGGTCGGACTGCGAGGGCTCGAGCACGGCGCGCAGTCTATGCCAGACGTGTGTGTTTGAGGCACGGGCCCGCGTGTGAGTGTTCAGCGAGGGGCCGAGGACCTCGCGAGCGCTGGTGCGCGTGGCTTCCGCGAGGACGCGCCGTGGGCGTTGGCGCGAGGCGCCTGGGCCCGTGAGGGGCTCCGGCGTGAGTGAGGCTTTCGCGTGGCCTCATCGTGAAGAGGGCGGCGCGAGGAGCCAGCGAGTCATGTCGGGCCCGGGCGTGTGTGATGCTCCCGCGCGACCTCATCGTAAGGGAGCCGGTGCGAGGAGCCTGCGAGTCATGTCGGGCTTCGGCGTGAGTGAGGCGCGCCCGCGACCTCATCGTGAAGAGGGCGGCGCGAGGAGCCGGCGAGGCATGTGGGCTCCGGCGTGTGTGACGCTCCCGCGCTGCCTCATCGTGGAGGGGTCGGCGAAAGGCGCCTGGGCCCGTGAGGGCTCCGGCATGAGTGAGGCGCCCTCGCGACCTCCTCGTGAAGAGGGCGGCGCGAGGAGCCGGCGAGTCATGTTGGGCTTCGGCGTGAGTGAGGCGCCCTCGCGACCCCATCGTAAGGGAGCCGGCGCGAGGAGCCGGGCCGCATGTGCGACCCTGGCGTGCGCAGCTCCATCCGACCTCCATCGCGGCAGCTCAGGACCCAGGCGCGAGCAGGGTGATGTGCAACCTGCGCAGGTGCGCATGCTCGCTGATGACGTTGAACGCGGCGACGCGGTCTCCCGCGATGTCGACTTCGAGGACCAGCCGCAGCCGCCCCCGTGGAGCGACGACGATGCCGGGCTTGCCGTCGATGAGCGCGACCCGGGCGAAGCGCGCCCGGCCCGTGTTGGTGAGGGTCTCCTCGGCCACGCGGCGGGCACCGCGTACCTCGGCTGGTGTCGTGGGCCGCAGCGCTCCCGCGTCCGCACGCCGGACGACGTCGGGGGCCAGCACCGCGAGGAGCGCGTCCAGGTCACCGGCGCGCGAGGCGGCGAGGAACGCCTCGATGACCTGACGGTGATGGTCGAGCTCCGCTGGGGAGCCCAGCGGTCTGCCTCGCACGCGGTGCCGGGCACGGCTCGCCAGCTTCTTCGCGGCGACGGGCGAGCGCTCCACGATGGTGGCGATGTCCTCGAAGGGCAGGCTGAACAGGTCATGCAGCACGAAGGCGATGCGCTCGGCGGGGCCCAACGTCTCGAGCACCACCAGGAGCGCGAGCCCCACGGACTCGGCTCGCACCGCCTCGTCCTCCAGGCTCGGCGTCTCGCCCTGGGCGAAGGACTCCTCGAGCAGCTCCGTGTCTGCCGGTGTCTCGCCTCGGTGCTGGCGAGCGCGCAACATCTCCAGACAGACGCGACTGAGGACCGTGGTCCACCATCCATCGGGATTGGCGATGGCGCGCGTGTCGGCCCGGCTGGCGCGCAGCCAGCACTCCTGCACGGCGTCATCCGCCTCCTCCGCGGTGCCGAGCATGCGGAAGGCCACCGCGCGCAGACGACTCCGGGCGCGCTCGAAGGTCGCGGAAAATTCAGCGGAAATTCCCACCGGTCACCTTTCGAGGTCGTGGTTCATCAACACGGTGGAAGCGATGAACGACACGAACGCGACGAGGAGCCGAATATGCCGACGCTGATGGTCCGATACAAGGTGAAGGAGGAAGGTGTTCCCGAGGTGCTGGCCGCGGTCCAGGCAGCCTTCGCGGCCATCGAGGCGAAGCGACCGCCGGGCCTGCGGTTCGAGTACTTCCACCAGCCCGAGGGCCACGAGTTCTTCGGGCTGCTGGAACTGGAGGAGGGCGCCGAGAACCCCCTGCTCGGCATCCCCGAAGCCCGTGCCCTGCAGGCCACCGTGGCGCGACATGCCCTCGGAGGCGCCCCGACGCCTCAGCCCTGGGTGAAGCTCGGCTCCCACGGCTTCGCGCGCTGAGGCCGAGGCGCGCTCAGCGTTCCCGATAGAGGGCTTCCATGTTGTTGCCATCGGGGTCCAAGACGAAGGCCGCGTCGTAGCCCGAGGGATAGCCCTGGGCGGTGTCGCGCAGCCCCGGCGGGCCGTTGTCGATGCCGCCCGCTTGCACGGCCGCCGCATGGAAGGCGTCCACCTCCGCGCGACTGCGCGCCGCGAAGGCGGTGTGCTGTCGCACGCCGTGCGGGTGGAGGCGGTCGATCCAGAAGATGGGATACGTGATGCCGTAGCCCACGCCGACGGTCTGCCCGTCCTCCGCGAGCTGTTCGGCCCGCCGCAGGCCGAGCGCGCGACATCCGCGACGCCCATTCCCGTGGGGTCAATCACGCTGTGTCCCTCCAGGGTTCGAGCGGGCGGGAGGCTCGCCACGAACGGAAGCTTCCTGAAGCCCTGTCCCCACACGAGCCCGGGTTTCTCGAGCATGCGAGGGGCCTCCGGCGGGGGCACGCACGGACGCGACGGCGCGCGCGTTCGGAGGCATGATGGACGAGCGCCGTCGACCTCGCGGAGGACGCACGCGCGCCAGGAGCCACGGGCGGTGGCTGGGGGAGCGCGGGAATGTCGGAGTCGGTCGAGCTGAGGTGCCTCCGGTGTGGTGCGCCGGATGCGGGGAACGTGGCGCGATGTGTGTGCGGCGCCAGCCTCCGGGTCGATGTGGTGTTGCGGGACGCGGTGGTGGACGAACGGGCGCGCTTCGCGCTCGCCCGGTCCATCTCGCAGCTGGGCCCGCCTGCTCCCTCGTTCTCCGAGGCTCGAAGCCTGCTCGCCAGGGCGGGCGCGCCCATGGCCCACGGTGTCTTCCGCGCCTTCGCGGAGAAGCTCCTGACGGTGCTTCGCGCCCAGGGCGCCCGCGCGGAGCTGCGCCCCTTCGTGGAGGTGGCGGTCCTCTCCGAGGAGCCCGCGAGGGGCGGTCGCCGCGCGCTCCTCGGCGTGCTGCTCCTGGTCGCCGTCGCGGTGGGCGTGTGGGTGGCCCGCTCCCCACGCTTCGCGCAGGCGCGCTCGGAGGTCCTGTCCCTCGCCTCGGGTGAAGCGCCTCCGGGCGACAAGGCCCCTGGGCCCGTGGCCCTCTCCACCGCGGAGATCTCCCGCCGCGCGGGGCCGAGCACCCTGACCCTGCGGTGTGGGAGCAAGACGGGCTCCGGCTTCTTCGTGGAGCCGGAGCTGGTGCTGACCAACGAGCACGTGGTGTGCCCGCCGGGCAAGATGATGACGGCGGTGCTCGCGGATGGGCGCGAGCTGCTCGGCGAGACGGTGGCCAGCGACGTGGACCTGGACCTCGCCACCGTCCGGGTCGTGGGCGCGAAGGCCGCGCCGCTGCCGCTGGGCGACGTCACGCGCCTGGAGCCGGGAGACCCGCTCGTCTTCATCGGCAGCCCCCAGGGGCTGGACTTCACCGTGCACGAGGGGAAGGTGGGCTACGTGGGCCGCCATTACCTGGGGACGGGCTACGTGCAGTTCAACGCCTCGGTGAACCCGGGCAACAGCGGTGGGCCGCTGCTGAACGGACAGGGCGAGGTGGTGGGCGTCGTCTCGATGAAGATCGAGAACTCGGATGGCCTGGGGCTGGCGCTGCCCATCGCCTACGCGAGCAAGCTCGTCCCGGTGCCCACCACGCCCGAGTCCACGGAGCGCTGGAAGGCGCTGCTCGAGCGCGTGGCTCGCGACGAGGCGCGCGAGGCGCAACGCTTCCAGATGGACACCGAGCAGCAGGTGCTCCTCTCCGTGCAGCGGGTCGACGGGCTGGGGCTCGTGGTGCTGGTGCTCGAGCGGTTCGACTCGCCGCCCACGTCGCTCAAGCGCCGCATGGAGCTGGAGGCGGAGGGGAAGACGTGCACGTTGGACCTGGAGTTCGAGGACTGGCGGCCGCTGAGCCAGTCCCTGGCGGCGCAGGAGGACTCGCGGCGGCTGCGCTGGTTCCTCTCGAAGGGGCTCACCCGGGGCATCCACGTCGGAGGCGCGCGGCTGCCCGTGGAGACGTGCGCGCTGCCCGCGACGGGCACGGCGTCACTGAAGGCGGGGCAGGGCAGCGGTGAGAACCTGGAGCGCATCGAGGTGTCGCTCAAGGACGTGCGGGACGCCCGCGACACGTGGAACCGCAACCCCACGGGCATCCAGCGCTGGGAGCGCGAGCGCTTCAAGCAGCGACTGGTGGGGACGCAGTCGCGCGAGGAGGAGGAGCGGTGGCGCACGTCCTTCGGCAAGGCCCGGGCGCGCGTCGCCCGCTTCGAGGAGGAGCGCACGCGCCTGCGGCAGGACGAGGCCTCGGGCAAGCCCGTGGCCCGGCGCCAGCAGGAGGTGGAGGCGGAGCTGAAGCTGGCGAGCCAGCAGCTCTCCGAGCTGGAGCGCTACGCCACCGAGAAGAACGTGCCCGCGGAATGGCGGCGGTAGCGCGCCGCTCCGCGCGGGGGGCCGCGGAAACCTGACACAGGGCTGTCGGCGCCGAGGACCATGAATACGGTGACTCCGACACATCGACGTGTCGGCCATTCCAGGAGGTGGAGCGTGGAGAGTCCCGTGGAGGTGGTGGAGGCGTACTTCGAGGCCTGGACGACGAAGGACGAGGCGAAGCTGCGTGGGACGCTCGCCTCCGAGGTGCGCTTCGTCGGCGCGCTCGGCACGGCGCAGGGTGCCGAGGCCTGTGTGAAGGGGCTCGTCAACGGCATGTGGAAGGTGTCCCCCCGCATGCGCGTGCTGCACCGCTTCGTGGACGGCCCGGAGGTGCTGACCTGGTTCGAGATTCATCCGTACGACGGAGCGCCCACGCCCGTGGCCAACTGGTGCCACGTGGAGGAGGGACGCATCACCCACATCCGCGTCACGTTCGATCCACGCTCGATTCTCGAGAAGCGTTGACGCGAAGGTCTGGCGGGATGGGAATTCCCGGTGGCTGTCTTCCGGGGCCCTGGGAGGCCATGGTCTGCGGGAACCCATCCATGGGATAAGGGCCCTGCTTCCCACAGACCATGGCCACGACCTCTTCCGTCTCCGGTGTCCTGCGCGGTTATGTCTTGCCCGCGCTCCTGCTGTTCGCCCTTCCCGTGTTCGGGCTCTGGTTCACGGGCTACGCCAGCAACTGGTTCGACGAGCGCATCCGCTCCGCCATCTCGCAGCAGGTGATGCAGGACCGGGAGCTCGACGAGGTCCAGCGCAAGGAGGTGTTGGAGGCGTACAGCACCTTCTCCGCGGTGGAGGCGTGCATGAGCACGGACGAGGAGCGGGCGGGGTTTCGCGCGAGCTTTGGTGACGGGTGCACGGACGCGATGCAGTTCGGCTGGGCGTACCGCGGGGCGTTGGGGTTGGTGTTGTTGGGGCTCGCCTCCGCGTTGATTGCGCTGATGTGCGGGCTGGCGGCGTTCATCTCCCGGCCCATCCAGTACCTGAGCTTCGTGGTGGGCTGGAACCTGCTGCGCATCGCGACCGCGCTCCAGGTCATCGGCCAGGGGGCGCTGGCGGTGTGGCTGTCGTACTGGGTGACGGCGGTGCTGACGCAGCGCTACTCGGTGAAGCTCATCCTGGCGGTGGGGCTGATGGCGGCGGGTGCGGCGTTCCTGGTGGTGGTGGCCATCTTCAAGCGTCCGCCGATGGACTTCGAGGTGGAGGCGGAGGTCGTCGAGGAGTCGAAGGCGCCGGAGCTCTGGGCGCACGTGCGCAAGCTGTGTCAGCGGCTGCAGACGCCGCCGCCGGACCACCTGCTGGCGGGAATCGACGCGAACTTCTTCGTCACCGAGGGCGACATCCGCGTGGGAGAGCGGACGCTGCGGGGGCGCACGCTGTTCGTGAGCCTGTCGCTGCTGCGGCAGCTGGAGCGGCGCGAGGCGGAGGCGGTGCTGGCGCACGAGATGGGGCACCTGCTGGGCGGCGACACGGGACATGGCAAGCGGTTGGCGCCGATGCTGGCGCGGTTCGGCCAGTACCTGGAGGCGCTCCACGAGGGTGGGCTGACCCGGCCGGTCTACTACTTCATGCTGTCCTATCGGGGGCTGTTCGAGCTGTCGTTGGGGCGCAGCCGGCGCGCCAGTGAGTTCGCGGCGGACCGGCTCGCGGCGAGCGTCACCTCGGGGCGGGACGTGGCGCACTCGCTGGTGAAGGTGGTCGCGTACGCCAACTTCCGGGACCGCGTGGAGGCGGCGCTGTTCAACCGTGACGAGCAGCACCAGAGCGTGGCCATCGCGCAGCGGGTGGCGCATGGCTTCGCGGAGTACGCGCAGTCGGAGGCGCTGCAGGGCGATTTGAATGGCTCGGTGACGCCGCACCCGTTCGATTCGCACCCGCCGCTGTCGGCGCGGCTGGAGAACGTGGGCGTGAAGCTGTCGCCGGAGGACATGGGGCAGATGCTGGTGGAGCCGGTGACGTCCTCGTGGGCGGAGGCGTTCGAGGACGCGGACGGCATCGAGGCGCGGCTGTGGCGCGCGTACGAGTCGCGCTTCTCGAAGGCGCATGACGTGGCGCTGGCGTACCGGTACGCGCCGTCCAACGACGAGGAGCGGGAGCACGTGGAGCGGTACTTCCCGCCGATGACGTTCGAGGCGAAGGAGGAGGGCCACGAGGTCCGGCTGAGCTTCGCGGAGGTGTACTGCGAGGAGTGGGCGGCGCCGGTGCACCTGGACGAGGTGACAACGGCGACCACCGAGGACCGCATGTTCAAGAAGTACCTGGACCTGCTCCTGAACGGGACGGGGGCCACGCAGGGCAAGGTGTCCATCTGCTTGAACAAGCTGAAGGACTCGGAGGCCCTGCTCGCCGCGTTCGGTCACTACCTGGGCCGCCACCGCGCCAGCAAGGACCACCAACAGAGCGCCGAGCGCGACGCGGCGTGAGGTCCCAGGGCGCCCGCCGTCGCGGCGCCAGGGTGTCAGTTCCGGAGAGGGATTTTCGTCCCATCGCGGCCTCGATGTCCGCAGGCCGCGATGCGGGGGCTCGAAGCTCGTGAACCTGGGGGCTCCTCCACCTTCGCATCGCGGCGACTTCAGCGCGGAGGACGGCCGAGCTGCTGGCGCAGGTGCCCCTCCTCCACCAGCCCCCAGCGCTCGACCAACCTCCCCTCGGGGGAGAAGCGCAGCAGGTCCAGCAGCGTGTAGCTCACCGGCAGCCCTGTCGCGGCGAAGCCCATGAAAGGCCCCCGGTGGGTGGCCCGGGCGGTGATTCGACAGGCGACCTTGTCCCCCTCGGCGACCAGGTCCTCGAGCTCGAAGCGGATGTCCGGGAACGCGGCCCGCAGGCCGGCGAAGCCCTGCTTGATGCCCTCGCGCCCCGGCATCATGTCCGGGTCCGGATGGTGGTCGACGGCGTCCTGCTGGATGACGTCATCGACGACGTCGAAGTCGCCGGAGTGGATGGCCTCTTCGAGTCGGCGATAGAGCCTGCGCGCGGCGTCCTTGGTGGAGAGGGTCATGGGCTGAGGATGGGCACGTCTCCGCCGCGCGCCTTGAACGAATCGGACATCGGCCGCGTGGCATGCTCCGTCCGATGACCCCTCCATTCCGCATCGAGTGTGGCCCCTGTGTCCTGCGCCCCTGGCGGCGCGGGGACGAGGCCTCCCTGGTCCATCACGCCAACGACCGCGAGGTGTGGCGCAACCTCCGCGACCGGTTTCCCCACCCCTACACCGCCCAGGACGCGGCGGGCTGGGTGGGCTACGCGGGCGCGGTGTCCCCGCCTCGTGACTTCGCCATCGAGGTGGCCGGCGAGGCCGTGGGCTCCATGGGGATGATTCCCGGCACCGACATCGAGCGCCATTCCGCGGAGGTGGGGTACTGGCTCGGCCGCTCGCTGTGGGGGCGGGGCATCGTCAGCGCGGGCCTCGACGCCTTCTGCGGCTGGACCTTCGCGAACACGGACCTCCTTCGGCTCTTCGCGCTGCCCTTCGCCGACAACGCGGCGTCCTGTCGGGTGCTGGAGAAGGCGGGCTTCCAGCGCGAGGGCGTGCTGCGGCGCAGCGCCGTCAAGGACGGCGTCGTGCACGACCAGGCGCTCTATGCACGCCTGCGTCCCTCAGGGCCTTGAGCCACCGTGCGAGGCAGGGGGAATGGCATACGTCCCCACCGCGTGGGCCACGGGCTCCGGCAGGCCCTCCGAGTACAGCGACACCTCGCCCACCGCGAGGCTCCGCCCCACCTTGAGCAACGTGCACACGCCGATGATGCGGCGGTCCGCGGAGGGCTTGCGCATGAAGTTGAAGCTCAGGCTCGTCGTCACGGCGAGCGGGACGAGGCCAATCTCGCCCAGCAGGGCCACGTAGAGCGCCACGTCCGCGGTGGCCATCAGCACCGGGCCGGACACCGTGCCGCCGGGCCGAAGCTCACCGGGGCCCACCTCGTGCGCGACGGTGGCGCTCCGGTGGCCCACCTCCAGGATTCGCACGCGCGTCTGGGGGAATTCGGCGGTGATGAAGTCCGACAGCTCACGCAGGGTCGCCATGTCGCGAGTGTGAGCGAAACCCGCGCGCGTGAGTAGCGGTGCTGACGTGGCCGCACGGCGCGTGGCGCACGGGGCCTTATGCTTGGCCCATGTTCGACGAATTCCTGCGCCGCTGGTCCCTGACACCGGAGGGCGAGCCCATCGTCACCCCGGGTGCGCGGCTGCTCCCGGTGCGCTGGCGGCAAACGCCCGCGATGCTCAAGCTCGCGCTGGACGCGGAGGAGCAACACGGCGCCCGGGTGATGACGTGGTGGGCGGGAGACGGCGCCGCGCGCGTGTTCGCGGCGGAGGGCCACGCGCTGCTGCTGGAGCGCGCGGAGGGCGCCCGTTCACTCACCCAGATGGCGCGGGGTGGCGAGGATGACGAGGCGTGCCGCATCCTCTGCGCGGTCGCGGACAGGCTGCATGCGCCTCGTTCGACGCCGCCTCCGGAGGACCTGGTTCCGCTGCCGCGCTGGTTCGAACCCCTGGCGCTCGCCGCTGCCACGCACGGGGGTGTGTTCACCCGCTCGGCCCAGGCCGCGCGCGAGGTGCTCGCGACGCCGGCGCCATCCGTCGTGCTGCATGGCGACCTGCACCACGACAACGTCCTGGACTTCGGCGCACGAGGCTGGCTGGCCGTCGACCCGAAGCGGCTGCTGGGTGCGCGAGGCTTCGACTTCGCCAACATCTTCACCAACCCGGACATGGCCAACCCCGAGCTGCCCCTGGCGGTCCTCCCGGAGGTCTTCCAGCGCCGCGTCCAGGGGGTGTCCGAGGCCTCGGGGATGGAGCGCGGGCTGTTGCTGCGCTGGGTGCTCGCGTGGACGGGGCTGTCCGCGGCCTGGCTGGTGGAGGAGGGAGCGGACGCGACCGTGGACCTGCGCGTCGCGGCGCTGGCGGCGGCCGCGCTGGGGCGTTGACGGCGTGGTATGTCATTGCGCCATGAACCTCTCACGGTGGTTGTTGGCGGGCATGGGCATGGCGGTCCTGGCGTCCGGCTGCGGCGGGCGTCGCAGCCACCCCAAGGTGGACTTCGCCCAGATGGGGCCGTCCCTGAACGCGAAGCGCTACGCGAACCTGGAGAAGCTCGCGGCGAAGGACCTCAAGTGCGCCGAGGAGCTGACGCCCACCTACCTCGGGGAGAACCAGTACCAGATGTCCGGCTGCAACGCGGAGGGCGTCTACGAGCTGCGCTGCCGCGTCGGGCAGTGCGGCTGGGTTCCCGACGTGCGGGCCCGCGCGGAGTTCGACCTGGGCTGTCCGCGCTCGCAGCTGAGCGCCACGAGAATCGACGACGCCACCGCGGGCGTCACGGGCTGTGGCAAGCGCGCCACCTACAGGGCCCTGGGAAGGACATACGGCGTCAACTGGGTGTTGAACTCGGCGGTGACCGAGGACTCGAGCCCCGCCGCGGACACCGCGGGCGCCGCCGCGCCGCTCTGATTCACAGCGCCGCCCAGGACCGCTCGGCCCTGGCGACGACGTTGTCCTCGTCGAACTGCGCGGTGAAGTACCCCAGCCAGCGCGCCCGCTCGGACGCGTCGCCGCCTTCGCCCAGGAGCAGGTCGCTCAGCTCCAGCAGGTCGACGACGATTCGCTCGTGGCGACAGGCGCACAGCCGCCGCCGGTCCACCGGGACGTCCCCGTAGCCGGCCATGAACGCGGCCACCTCCTCGTCGCGGGTGCCAATCCCTCCCACACCCGCGCCGATGAACATGAGGTCCACCTCCCGGGGCCCTCGCGTCGCGGAGTCCCAGTCGACGACGGTGAGCGCGTCATCGCCCACGAGCAGGTTCCCCGCGTGCAGGTCCGCGTGGCACGGCACGGCCTGCTCCGCGGAGCCGCGGACGCTCCCCGCGAGCACGGCCGCGCGCTGGAGCACCGTCGCGATGCGGCCCGCGTTTCGGGTCCACGCGTCGACCAGCGGCGCCGTGGCCGCCGTGGTGAGCGCACCGCGGAGCATCGCCTCGTGCCGGGCCCGCGCGGCCTCGAGCGGCGGGGCGTCCGGCTCCGGGAGCGCCGCGTGCAGCTCCGGCGGCAGGCGCGCCTCGTGGACGCGCCGCAGGGCCTGGCCCAGGCGCTGCCAGTGCTCGGTGGTGGGCGGCCGCTCGAAGCCGCTCGGCGCGTCGATGAAGGGGTAGAGCGTCCAGCCCACGTCCTCGGCGCGCGGCGCGAGCTCCCCGCTCAGCGAGGACATCGGGGCGGACACCTCCCGCACGCCTTCCCGATGGTGGAGATGCCACGCCAGTCGGAGCCGCGCGTCCGACCACCTCCGCCGCAGCTTGAGGAGCCAGGGCGCGCCCCGCCGGGTGGTGACCTTCAGCACCCGCGCGTCCGAATCCAGGCCCGCCGTGAGCGGCTCGAGCGCCGAGATTTCCAGGCCGTGGTGCTCGTGGAGCACCCGGGCGCAGCGTTCCTCGTCGGGCCAGGCGGTCATCGGATGAGTGTCGCAAAGCCCCGCGAGCCGCCGTGGCCTCATCGCAACCAGTGTTCATCAGCACGCCCGTGGACAGGGGAGGGGACCGCCCGCGCGCGGACTTTTCCAGCCCGCCTGGACGCCCTGGGAGCACTGTTGGAAGGGCCCGAAGAGACCGAAGCCCCCACCCCACCCCGGAGGAAGAGATGAACACGCCCGTCGTCCACAAGAGCTTCCCCCCTCGAGCGCATGTACCCCGCCAACGCCGCGCGCGTCTTCAATGAGGGCACCCGCGAGCTGCCGATGCGCTGGCCCGCGAGCTCGGGCAGCACGACTGATTTGACGTGGCGTTCAGGTCACCGGGCCTCGAGCCCGACCTCGCTCGGCCCGAGTCATGACTCCAGGTCAGGAACACGCGTGGCCTTTCGCGGCGCCTTGTTGCCTGCCCGCCAAATACTGCTCATGCGCAATCACATCCAATCGGAGGTCGAGAGTCAGTTGTAGCTTGCGAGGCTACAGCGCTGGAACTGCTCCAGAATGGCTCGGTTCGAGCCCTCCGGGATGGCTCGCCGGACCCACCTGGAGAGTCCCGTCCACGGGGGCTTGTCAGAGGGGCGTTGCATGGTGTCGCCCTCGAGGGTGGCGACCGGGTGCTCGCGGGAAATCTCAGGGGGTCCTGAGGAAGAAAAGGGCCCTCGTGCGTTCAGGGTGGCGCGGAATTCATGCGTGAATTTCTCGCAACGAGGACTCCCTGATTCCTTCGGAAGATTCGCCCAATCCGCTGTCACTGGAAGATCTGAAAGCATGATTTGAATCCGAATAGGACATGCTACTGTGTGTTTGGGGAACACGCGCTTCATCAGGGGCTGAAGTCGATGGATACAGGGGGCCAGGAGTTGCAAGGCATTGCCTTGATTGGCATGGCAGGGCGCTTTCCGGGGGCAGAGAGCGCTCTTCAACTGTGGGAGAATCTCATCGGTGGTGTCGACTCCATCTCGCGGTTTCGCGATGAGGAGTTGTTGGCCGCGGGCGTGCCGGCGGAGGTGTTGCGCAATCCGGCCTACGTGCGCGCCAAGGGCGTCATCGCGGACGCGGACTGCTTCGACGCGGGCTTCTTCGACTTCAGCCCGAGGGAGGCGCAGCTGCTGGACCCGCAGCAGCGGGTGTTCCTGGAGAGTGCGTGGGCCGCGTTCGAGGACGCGGGCTATGACCCGACCCGTCTGACGGGGATGCCGGTGGGCGTCTTCGGTGGGGTGGGGCTCAACAGCTACCTCTATACGCACCTGGCGCGTCCTGGCGTGCCGGTGCCGCTCGAGGAGTTCTTCGCGGCCTTCATCTCCAACGACAAGGACTTCCTGTCCACGCGGGTCTCCTACAAGTTGAACCTGCGGGGTCCGAGCCTCACGGTGCAGACGGCGTGCTCCACGTCGCTGGTGGCCGTGCACCTGGCGTGTCAGAGCCTGTTGAGCTTCGAGTCGGACATGGCGCTCGCGGGCGGGGCGGCCGTCACGCTGCCCTTGCGCACCGGCTACCTGCACAACCCGAACTTCATCCTGTCCAAGGACGGCGCCACGCGGACGTTCGACGCGCGGGCGGGCGGCACCGTCTTCAGCCATGGCGTGGGCTGTGTGGTGCTCAAGCGGCTGGAGGACGCCGTGCGGGACGGCGACGCCATCTACGCGGTCATCAAGGGCAGCGCCGTCAACAACGATGGCGCCTCGAAGGTGGGCTACACCGCGCCGAGCGTGGACTCGCAGGCGGAGGTGATTCGCACCGCGTACACGCTGGCGGACGTGGACCCCGCGAGCGTGGCGTACGTGGAGGCGCACGGCACCGCCACGCCCATGGGAGACCCCATCGAGGTCGCCGCGCTGACGCGGGCCTTCGCCTCGGAGGGGCCCCGAGAGACGCCGTTCCTGTTGGGCTCGGTGAAGTCGAACCTGGGCCACACCGACGCGGCGGCGGGGGTCGCCGGGTTGATGAAGGTGGCGCTCTCGCTGCGCCACGGCGCCATCCCTCCGTCGCTGCACTTCGAGAAGCCCAACCCGCACCTGGACCTGGAGTCGGGCAACTTCCGCGTCGTCACCCAGCCCACGCCCTGGCCCGAGCTGGGCGCGCCCCGGCGCGCCGGCGTGAGCGCGTTCGGCATCGGCGGCACCAACGCCCACGTGGTGCTGGAGGAGGCTCCGGCCCAGGAGTCCATGCCGGCGAGCCAGGGCGAGCAGTTGCTGGTGTTGTCCGCGCGGACGCCCGAGGCGCTGGAGCGCGCCCGGCTGCGGCTGGCCGAGCACCTGCGCCGGGAGCCCTCGGTGGACCTGGGGGACGTGGCCTTCACGCTGGCGATGGGGCGCAAGCTCCTGCCATACCGCGCCTCGCTGGTCGCGGCGGACGTGGCCCAGGCGGCCGGGGCGCTGGAGGCGAGGCTCCCGGTGGAGCCGGTGGCGGCCCGACAGACGCCGGTGGCGTTCCTGTTCCCGGGGCAGGGCTCGCAGTACGCGTCCATGGGGCGCGGGTTGTACGAGACGGAGCCGGAGTACCGCGACACGGTGGACCGTTGCGCGGCGCTGCTCCGGCCGCACCTGGGGCTGGATCTGCGCGAGGTGCTCCACGCGGAGGCCAGCGACGCGGCGACGGAGCGGCTGGCGCGCACGGAGCTGACGCAGCCCTCGCTCTTCGTCGTCGAGTACGCGCTGGCGCGGCTGCTCATGTCCCGGGGCGTGGAGCCCTCGGCGATGCTCGGCCACAGCGTGGGGGAGTGGGTGGCCGCGTGCCTCGCGGGCGTCTTCCCGCTGGAGGACGGGCTGCGGCTCATCGCGCTGCGCGGCAAGCTGATGCAGGCGTTGCCGCCGGGGAAGATGCTCTCGGTGCCGCTGCCTCGCGAGGAGGTGCGGAGCCTGCTGAACGAGCGGCTGTCGCTGGCCGCGGTGAACGGCCCGGCCTCCTGCGTGGTGGCGGGTCATCCCGAGGCGGTGGACGCGCTGGCGGCGACGCTGTCGGGCCGGGGTGTCCAGGCGCGCGCGCTGCGCACCTCGCACGCGTTCCACTCGTACATGGTGGATGACGCGCTGGCGGCGTTCCGCCGGGTGGTGGAGCAGGTGACGCTGTCCGCGCCGCGCATCCCGTTCGTCTCCAACCTCACCGGGCGCTTCATCACCCCCGCGGAGGCCACGTCACCCGACTACTGGGTGCGCCACATGCGCGAGGCGGTGGAGTTCGCCCGGGGCGTGGGCACGCTCTTGCGCGAGGAGCGCGTGTTGCTGGAGGTGGGGCCGGGCAACGGGCTCGGCGCGCT
The DNA here is from genome assembly GCF_026626605.1 of Myxococcus sp. MISCRS1. NCBI lineage: Bacteria > Pseudomonadati > Myxococcota > Myxococcia > Myxococcales > Myxococcaceae > Myxococcus > Myxococcus sp. MISCRS1. The sequence continues at coordinate 2,810,690 of NZ_JAPNKB010000001.1, read as the reverse complement.
GGCGCGGATGCTCCCCGAGAAGGGCGCCACGGCCACCATCCTGTCGACGATGCGCCACCCGAAGGCCGCGGCCCATGACGGCCGGGTGCTGCTGGAGACGCTGGGGCGGCTGTGGGAGGCCGGTGGCGCGCTGGACCTCGCGGCCCTGTGGCGCGAGGCGCCTCGTCGCCGCGTCCACCTGCCGACCTATCCCTTCGAGCGTCAGCGCCACTGGGTGGAGGCTCCCACGGAGGCGCCCGTCGCCGCCGCGCGCGATGCGCACGAGGGCCTGTTCCACGTCACCACGTGGGCCCCGCTGCCGCGTCCGTCGCCGCGCGCTCGCGTCGAGGGGGAGCGGTGGCTCTGGTTCCTGGACGACTCGGAGCTGGCGCGGGAGGCGCTCGCGAAGCTGGGCGTCGCGGCGGCCCTCGTCACGCGCGTGGAGTCGGGGGACGTGTTCGAGCGGCGGGAGGACGGGCTCTATCGCCTGCGCCCCGGCAGCCGCGAGGACCACCAGCGATTGGTGGAGGCGCTGGCGAAGGAAGGCCGGCTCCCGGACCGCGTGGTGCATGCCTGGAGCGTGACGGGGCCCTCGGAGGTCTCCCTCACGCCCTCGACGCTGGGACCCGCGCAGGAGCGGGGGCTCTACAGCCTGTTGTGGCTGGCGCAGGCGCTCGGTGAGCGTGGCGGTGGACGGCCCGTGGCGCTGGTGGCCGTGGCCGACGGTGTCCACGCGGTGGTGGAGGGTGAGCGCGAGCGGCCGGAGAAGGCGACGCTGCTGGGCGCGTGCCGGGGCATCTCGCTGGAGGTGCCGGGGCTGACGTGCCGGCTGGTGGATGTGGCCGCGACGCCCTCGGAGGGCCTGGCGCGGGCGCTCGTGGACGAGCTCTCCGCCGAGGAGACGGCGGGCGTGGTGGCCCTGCGTGGAGCGCAGCGCTGGGGGCCGCGCGTCTCGCCCGTGGCGTTGCCGGCGACGGAGGCCTCCGGAGCGGAGTCGCCGCTCCCCGGGCGCACGTGGCTCATCACCGGTGGGCTCGGCGGCATGGGGCTCGTCTTCGCGGAGCACCTGGCGCGCACGCGGCAGGCCCGGTTGGTGCTGCTGGGGCGCTCGGTGCCCCGGCGGGACTCGGGGGAGCTCCACGGTGAGGACCGGGAGCGGCTGGAGAAGCTCGAGGCCCTGGAGCGGCTGGGGGCCGAGGTGCTGCCCCTGGCGGTGGACGTGGGCGACGAGGCCCAGCTCGCCTCGGCGCTGGCGAGGGCCCGGGAGTGCTTCGGTCGCATCGAGGGCGTCCTCCACGCGGCGGGCGTGCCGGGAGGTGGCGCGCTCCAGCTCCAGACGCGCGAGCAGGTGGAGGCCGTGTTCCGGCCGAAGGTGCTTGGGGCGCTGCACCTGGGGCGGCTGTTGGCGGCGGACCCTCCGGACACCTTCGTCCTGTGCTCCTCCGTGACGAGCCTGCGGGGCGAGCCGGGGCAGGTGGCCTACGCGGCCGCGAACGCCTTCCTGGATGGCTACGCCCACCTGCTGCGCTCGACGGGGCTGCGCGCCGTGTCCGTCGGCTGGGACACGTGGGGCGAGGCGGGCATGGCCGTGGCGGCGCTGCGTGGCGCGGGCGCCCGTTCGACGCGGGGCCTGCTGCCGGGGCACCCGCTGCTGGGCATGCGCCGCGTGGAGGGTGAGGACCTCGTCTACACGCAGGTGATGGCGCCCGAGCTGCAGTGGGTGCTCGATGAGCACCGGGTGCTCGGTCAGCCGTTGATGCCCGGCACGGGCTACCTGGAGATGGTCGTCTCCGCGCTGACGGCGGAGCGGCCGGGCATGGCGGTGGAGCTGAGCGACGTCGTCTTCGTGACGCCGCTCACGGTGATGCCGGGAGAGCGCCGCGAGGTGCGGCTGGTGCTGAGTCCTTCGGGCGAGCGCCTTCGCTTCCGCGTCCAGAGCCGCCCCGCCTCTTCGCGCGAGGACGTGTGGCAGGAGCACGTGCTGGGCACCGCGCGCTGGACGGAGGGCGCCGCTCGGGCCCACCCGCTGGCGCAGGCGGAGTCTCGGTGCACCGATGCCCTGGAGTCCGCGCAGTCGCTGATGGGGGACGCCGACGAGCACCACATCTTCTTCGGCCCGCGCTGGACGACGGTGGACTCGCGGCTGTTCTTCGGCGGGCGGGAGCTGCTGGCGACCTTCTCCCTGTCGGAGGCGTACCGGGAGGAGCTGGGCGTCTACCGGTTCCACCCCGCGCTGCTCGACGTGGTGACGGGGTACTCGCGGCTCCTGGAGCTGCGCGAGAAGGGCACGGCGGGCGCGGCGGCCCAGGGGCTCTTCCTGCCGCTGACCTACCGTCGGCTGACCGTGCACGGGCCCGTCCCCGCGCGCGTGCGGGTGCACACGCGGTGGCGGCATGACACCGAGGACGCGGCGTCGCTGCGCGTGTTCGACATCACCCTGATGGACGAGCAGGGCGGGGTGGTGGTGGACGTGGAGGGCTTCACCCTCAAGCGGCTCGACGACATGCACCAGACGTTCTCCGCGCCGACGGCGGAGGGGACTCCGGGGGGCGCCACGCCCGGGCGCCTCACGCTGCCCGGCGCGCTGAGCAACCAGGAGGGCGTGGAGGCCCTCACGCGCATCCTCGCGGGCTTCGAGGGCGCGCACGTCTACGTGTCCCGCGCGCCCCTCCAGGCCCGCGCCGCCCAGCGCCCCGAGAGCACCGCCTCCCGGAAGCAGGGCGCGAAGGCGCCGCGTCCCGCGCAGCGCACGGCCTACGTGGCGCCGCGCGACGAGGTGGAGACGCAGGTGTGCGAGGCGCTGGCGGAGCTGTTGGGCGTGGAGGCCGTGGGCATCCACGACAACTTCTACGACCTGGGCCTCAACTCGCTCCTGATGGTGCAGCTGAGCGCGCGGCTGCGGGAGCGGCTCGACGTGCAGCTGTCGCTCAACGCGCTGTTGGAGCACTCCTCCGCGGCGCAGATTGGCGCGCAGGTGTCCGCCACCCGGCCCTCGTCGACCTCCGCTCCGGCGGCGCCGAGCGAGCCCGCGCTGCCCGCTGGCGTGGTGCGCTTGCAGCGGGGCGTGCCCGGACGCACGCCGCTGTTCTGCATCCACCCCGCGGGCGGCTCGGTGTTCGGCTTCCTGCCCCTGGTGCGGCACCTGGACAAGGAGCAGCCGGTGTACGGCATCCAGGCGCGCGGCGTGGAGGGCGAGGTGCCGCCCGACACCCGCATCGAGGACATGGCGCTGCACTACCTGGAGCTGGTGCGGGGCCTCCAGCCCGAGGGCCCCTACCTGTTCTGCGGCTCCTCCATGGGCGGCACCGTGGCCTTCGACATGGCCCGCAGGCTGACGGCGCTGGGCCAGCGCGTGGACCTCCTGGCGATGCTCGACACGCCCTCGGATGACGGGGGCACGGTGCGCCACTCGGAGCCGGTGACGGACGACTTCGTCCTCGACTACGTGAAGAAGCTCTCGCCGGAGATGTCCGACGCCTTCGTCCGGATGAACCAGGAGAACGGCGGCAGCTTCCTGCGCCTGTGGCGCGCGCACAACGAGGCCCTGCTGCGCTACGCGGCCCAGCCGGTCGACACCCGCATCCTCTACTTCCGGGCCAGTGTCCGGGACCACCTCATCCCCCACCATCCGGAGTACGGCTGGATTGGGAAGGCCCGAGGCGGCATCGAAATCCACGAGGTGGAAGGCAATCACCTCACCATGAGTCTGGAGCCTCACGTCGCGAGACTCGCCTCGCTGCTTCGCGAGCGCCTCGCGTCCTGAGCGTCCACAGCCTCCCGAATCCATTGCTCGCCGTCGGCGAGGAGAGCCGAGTCATGTCTCGAGACACCGAATCGATGTCCCTGGAGGAGAAGAAGCAGCTGCTGAAGCGCCTCTTGGCGCGACAGGACGCGGCCCCGCGGGTGGCGGCGGTGCAGGAGCCCTTCGCCCTCTCCTATGGCCAGGCCGCGCTGTTCCACCTGCACCAGTCCGACCCGGACAACCACGCGTACCACACGCTGTTCTCCTTCCGCGTGCACGGCCCGCTGGACGTGGAGGCCCTGCGCCGCGCGGCCGAGGCGCTGGTGGAGCGGCACGAGGTGCTGCGCACCACCTACGGCGTCAGCGATGACGGGCGGCTGCTCCAGCGCGTCCAGGAGAAGGGCACGCTCCCCTTCACCCTGAATGACTCGCGCGGCGTGTCCCCGGCGGAGGTGCGCCGCCGCCTCATCGAGGAGGTGCGCAAGCCCTTCGACTTGACGACGGGGCCGGTGGCCCGGCTGAGCGTCACCCGCGTGGACGGCGGCGAGCACCTGGTGGTCTTCACCCAGCACCACGTCTCCAACGACGCGCGGGCGCTGCAGGTGCTCCAGCGGGAGCTGCTCGAGCTCTACGGTCAGCTCGTCACCGGGGGCACGGCGAGCCTGCCGGCGCCTCGCGCGCAGTACCGCAAGTTCGTGGAGTGGGAGCAGGCGCTGCTCGGCGGTCCTCGGGGCGAGGTGCTGGAGCGCTACTGGACGGAGCGCCTCGCGGGCGCGCCTCCCGCGCTGGAGCTGCCCACGGACAAGCCCCGGCCCGCGGAGCAGGGCTGCCACGGTGACACCGTCATCCACGAGCTGGACCGGGGGCTGGTGCGCCGCGCGGAGGCCCGGGCGCGAGAGCAGGGCGTGACGCTGTACACCTTCCTGCTCGCGTGCTTCCACGTGCTGCTGTCGCGGCACACCGGCCAACGCGACGTGCTGGTGGGGACGCCCACCAACACGCTCATGTCCGCGGAGGACGCGGCGCTGCAGGAGGTCGTCGGCTACGCCGTCAACCCCGTGGTGGTGCGCTCCTCGGTGGACGAGGGGCTGGGCTTCGGCGCCTTCGCGCGCGAGCTGCAGAAGCGGGTGCTGGAGGCGCTGGAGCACCAGGCGTACCCGTTCCCGCAGCTGGTGGCGAAGCTGGGCGGGCCCCGGGACGCGTCGCGCCCGCCGGTCTTCCAGGTGATGTTCAACTACCTGCCGGTCAGCGACCGCGACCCGCTGGCGATGCTCGGCCTGTCCGTGGACGAGGGCCGCACGTTCCAGGTGCACGGGCTGACGGTGTCGCCGTACGTGCTGCCGCAGCAGGAGGCCCAGTTCGACGTGGGCATGGAGTGCCTGAAGCTGGGCGAGCGGCTGGTGCTGGCGCTGCACTACAACGCGGACCTCTTCCTGGCGCGGACCGCGCGCCGGCTGCTGGAGCGCTTCGAGTGCCTGCTGGCGGACGCGGTGGAGCGCCCGTCGGCCACGTGTGACGCGCTGGAGGTGGTGTCCGCGTCCGAGCGCGAGGAGCTGCTGCTGGGCTTGAACCCCCGGCCGATGGACTGGGTGGACGGGCCTTCCATGGTGGACCTGGTGGAGGAGCAGGTGCGCCGCACGCCGGACGCCGTGGCGCTGTCGGTGGGGGACACGCACCTGACGTACCGCGAGCTGAACGCGCGGGCCAACCGCCTGGCGCACTACCTGCGCGCGCACCATGGGGCCGGCCCGGACGTGCTGGTGGGGCTGATGGTGGACCGCACCGAGTGGCTGCTCATCGGCACGCTCGGCATCCTCAAGTCCGGCGCGGCCTACGTGCCCATCGACCCGGCGTACCCGGCCGAGCGCGTGCGCTACCTGCTGCAGGACAGCAGCAGCCGCGTCCTGCTCACCGAGCCGCAGCTCCTGGAGACGGCGCGCCAGGGCTCGCCCGCGGGGTGCGTGGACATCACCACCGCGCGGGGGGACTCGGACGAGGACGTGGCGCACCGTCCCGGCTGCGAGGACCTGGCGTACGTCATCTACACGTCCGGCTCCACGGGCCGGCCCAAGGGGACGCTCATCGAGCACCACAGCGCGGTGTCCTTCCTGCGCTGGTGCCAGACGGAGTTCCGCGCGACGGACTTCGACGTCACCTTCTTCGGCACGTCGTACTGCTTCGACCTGTCCATCTTCGAGATGTTCTACACGCTGTCGGTGGGGCGGCGGGTCCGCCTGCTGCGCAACAGCCTGCAGATCTCCGAGTACCTGGACAGCGAGTCGCGCATCCTCGTGAACACGGTGCCCTCCGTGGTGAAGGAGCTGCTCGCGGCGGGCGCGGACCTGGGCAACGTCACCGTGCTGAACATGGCGGGCGAGCCCATCCCGCAGAGCGTGATGTCCCAGCTGGAGGGCCTGCCCATCCAGGTGCGCAACCTGTACGGCCCCAGCGAGGACACGACGTACAGCACCTGCTACCGCTTCCCGGGCGACGACCCGAAGGTGCTCATCGGCAAGCCGCTGGCGAACACGCGCGTCTACATCCTCGACAAGGACCTGCGGCTGGTGCCCCGGGGCGTGCCCGGCGAGCTGTGCCTGTCGGGGGACGGCCTGGCGCGTGGGTACCTGGACCGGCCGGACCTGACGGCCGAGCGCTTCGTGCCGGACCCGTTCATGCCCGGTCGGCGCATGTACCGCACGGGTGACGTCGCGCAGTGGCGCGCGGATGGGAACCTCGACTACCTGGGCCGGCGCGATGACCAGGTGAAGCTCAACGGCTACCGCATCGAGCTGGGTGAAATCGAGGTGGCGCTGTCGAAGCACCCCGCCACGCGCGAGGTGCTGGTGCTGGCCAGGCCCGGGCCCTCGCGGGACATGGAGCTGGTGGCCTGGCTGGTGTGCTCCGAGAAGGTGGAGCCGCGCGAGCTGCGGGCGTTCCTGGAGCAGCGCCTGCCGCGCTTCATGGTGCCGGGGCACTTCGTGTTCCTGGACGCGTTCCCGCTCACGCCGAACGGGAAGATCGACAAGAAGGCGCTGGCGGCGCCGGTGGCCGCGGCCTCCCGGAGCGCGATGCCTCCCGTCGCGCCTCGCAGCGAGCTGGAGCGCGCGCTGCACGAGCTGTGGGGTCACGCGCTGCGCGGCGCGCACTTCGGCATCGACGACAACTTCTTCGACGTGGGCGGCAGCTCGCTGCACCTGACGCAGATCCACATGTCGTTGCAGCGGCGGCTGGGCCGGAAGATGCCGATGACGGAGCTGTACCGCTTTCCGACCATCCGCGCGCTGGCCGAGTACCTGGACCGGGGTCCCGAGAAGCAGGCCGAGCCGTCGAACGACGAGCGGGCCGAGCGCCTGCGCAAGCAGGAGCAGTTCTTCCGGGCGCGCAAGGCGCGTCGGAGCTGAGTCACCCCGAGGCACGGGCCGACGAGGCCCGACGTGAAGGTTCATGGCCCCGGCGTGGGCGGAAGAGGCGTGGAGATGACGGCTGAAAGTTCGATGTCGGAGCAGGCCATCCAGGCGTGGCTCGTCGCGCGAATCACCGCGCTGCTGGGCCTGGAGACGCTGGACCCCCAGGAGCGGCTGAGCCGCTACGGGCTGGACTCCGTGAAGGTCGTGGCCTTGATGACGGAGCTGTCCGGCGTGCTGGGCCGCCCCGTGTCGCCCCTGCTGTTCTGGCGGCACCCGTCGATTCACGCGCTGGCGGCGGCGCTGTCGGGCCGCGCGGAGCCGGAGGCCCGGCCGGTGGCGACGACGTCGGCCTCGCGTCCGGTGGATGAGCCCATCGCGGTGGTGGGCCTTGCGTGCCGCATGCCGGGTGCGCCGGACGTGGCCTCGTTCTGGCGACGGCTGTGCGAGGGCTACGACGCCATGCGCGAGGTGCCGGCGGAGCGCTGGGACATCGACGCGTACCACGACACCGAGCTCCAGGCCCCGGGGAAGATGGTGGCGCGCCGGGCGTCCTTCGTGGACGGCGTGCAGGGCTTCGACCCGCTCTTCTTCGGCATCTCCCCGCGCGAGGCGGCGGAGATGGACCCGCAGCAGCGGCTGATGCTGGAGCTGGCGTGGGAGGTGCTGGAGGACGCGGGCGTGCCGGCGACGGGGCTGCGTGACTCGAGCACCGGCGTCTTCGTGGGCGCCATCTGGCACGACTACGCGGTGCTGCACCAGAACGCGTGCGCGGCCGTCACGCCGCACACCGCGACGGGACAGGCGCTCAACATCGTGGCCAACCGCATCTCCTACGCGCTGGGCCTGCGCGGGCCGAGCGTCACGCTGGACACGGCGTGCTCGTCGTCGCTGGTGGCCGCGCACCTGGCCTGTCAGAGCCTGCGTGCGGGGGAGTGCCGGCTGGCGCTGGTGGGCGGCGTCAACCTGCTGCTCGCGCCGGAGACCAGCGTGGCGCTCACCAAGTTCGGTGGGCTGTCGCCGGATGGCGCGAGCAAGGCCTTCGCCGCGGACGCCAACGGCTTCGCGCGCGGCGAGGGCGCGGGCATGGTGGCGCTGATGCCGCTGTCGACGGCGCAGGCGGCCGGTGTTCCCATCTACTGCGTCATCCGCGGTGGCGCGGTGAACAACAACGGCTTCGGCAACGGCCTGACGGCGCCCAGCGCGGCGGCCCAGGAGTCGCTGCTGCGTGACGCGTACGCGCGCGCCGGGGTGACGCCCAGCCGCGTGCACTACGTGGAGACGCACGGCCCCGGCACGGCCCTGGGCGACCCCATCGAGGCGGGGGCCCTGGGCACGGTGCTGGGCGAGGGGCGGGACGCGGAGCGCGCGCTGCTCATCGGCTCGGTGAAGACGAACATCGGTCACCTGGAGGGCGCGGCGGGCATCGCCGGTCTGCTCAAGGTGGTGCTGGCGCTGTCGCACCGCCGCGTGCCGCCCAACCTGCACTTCGACGCGCCCAATCCGCTCATCGACTTCGGGACGCTGCGCCTGAAGGTCCCCGAGCGGCTGTCGCCCTGGCCCGCGGAGGACGAGAAGGCGCTCGCGGGCGTGAGCGCCTTCGGGTGGGGCGGGACGAACTGTCACCTGGTGCTGGAGGAGGCCCCGGGCTCGCGCGCGGAGCTCCTGCCGCTGGCGGCGTCGGATGCGGCGAGCCTGCGCGCCGAGGTCGAGCAGGTGGCGGCCCGCGCGTCTGACGCCGCGTCCCTCGAGACGCTGGCGGAGCTGTGCCAGCCGTGGGCGCGCGACGTGGGCGAGGGCTCGCACCGGGTGGCCTTCACGGCCCGCTCGCGCGCCGAGCTCGTGGAAGAGGCCCGGGCCTTCCTGGCGGGACAGGAGCGCGTCGGGCTGGTGGTGGGCAGGGGGGAGCGGCCTTCGCCGCGCATCGCCTTCGTGTGCACGCCCCAGGGCTCCCAGTGGGACGGCATGGGACGCGAGCTGCTGCACCGCGAGCCGGTGTTCCGCGCGAAGGTGGAGGCGCTGGACGCGGCCTTCCGGCCCCTGGCGGGCTGGTCGCTGGTGGAGGCGCTGGTGACGCCGCATCCGCGCGCCGAGGACGCGGACGTGGTGCAGCCGCTGCTCTTCGCGGTGCAGGTGGGGCTCGCGGCCTTGTGGCGCTCGTGGGGCGTGGAGCCGGAGGTGGTGGTGGGCCACAGCCTGGGCGAGGTGGTGGCCGCCTGCATCACCGGCGCGCTCGGCACCGAGGACTCCGTCTGGCTGGTGCACCACTACAGCCGGTTGCAGCAGCGCACCGCGGGCCGCAGCGGCATGGCGCTGGTGGGCCTGCCGGGCGTCGAGGTGGAGGTGCTGCTGACGCCCCTGGAGGGGCGGGTGGTGGTGGCGGGCTTCAACGACCCGTCGACGACGGTGGTGTCCGGTGAGGCGGGGGCGCTCGACGCGCTGCTCGCGGACCTGTCCTCGCACGGCGTGTTCTGCTCGCGCATCCCCGTCAACGTGGCCGCGCACAGCCCGGAGATGGACGCCATCCGAGAGGACCTGGACGCGGCCTTCGCGCGGATGAAGCCCCGGATGAGCGCTCCGCGCTGGGTGTCCACGGTGACGGGAGAGGACCTGGAGGGCGCGTCGCTGGAGGCGTCCTACTGGAGCCGCAACCTCCGTCAGCCGGTGCGCTTCACGCAGGCGGTGGAGAAGCTGGCGGCGGAGGGCATCGACACCTTCGTGGAGCTGAGCGCGCACCCGGTGATGCGTCGCTCGCTCGAGCAGGCGCTGGCCCGGACGGAGCGGAAGGCGCTGACGGTGGCCTCGATGCGGCGCGACGACGCGCGCGGGGGCCTGCTGGATGCGCTGGGCGCGCTGTACGCCTGGGGCGTGTCGGTCTGCTGGCCGGGGACGCCGACGGTGGACGGCGCGGTGCTGCTGCCGTTGTCCGCCCGGACGCCGCGGGCGCTGACGGACCTGGCGCGCTCGCTGGTGCCGCATTGCGACCCCGCGTCGTCGACGTCGCTCGCGGATATCGCCGCGACGCTGGCGCTGCACCGCTCCCCGCTGGACCAGCGACTGGCGCTCGTGGCGAGGGACCTGGCGGGCGCGCGCGAGGGACTGGAGGCCTTCCTGCGGCAGGAGCCGCGTCCGGGGCTCGTGGTGGGACAGGGGCCCGCGTCCTCGCGGACGCCCGTGGTGTTCGTGTTCCCCGGCCAGGGCTCCCAGTGGGTGGGCATGGGGCGTGAGCTGCTCCGGAGCGAGCCCGTCTTCCGCGCGGCGATGGAGGACTGCGACGCGGCGCTGAAGGCCTTCGTGGACTGGTCGCTGCTCGAGGTGCTGGCGTCGAGCGATGCGGGCTGGCTGGAGCGCATCGACGTGGTGCAGCCAGCGCTCTTCTCCATGCAGGTGGGGCTCGCGCGGCTGTGGCGCTCGTGGGGCATCACCCCGGACGCGGTGGTGGGGCACAGCATGGGCGAGGTGGCCGCGGCGCACGTGGCCGGCGCCCTGACGCTGGAGGACGCGGCGCGCATCATCTGCCGCCGCAGCCGGCTGCTCCTTCGCACCAGCGGCCAGGGCGCCATGGCGGTGACGGAGCTGTCGCTCGACGAGGCGCGCGAGGTGCTGCGCGGCGTGGAGGACCGGCTCTCGGTGGCCGCGAGCAACAGCCCTCGCTCCACGGTGCTCTCCGGAGACCCCCAGGCGCTCCAGCAGGTGTTGGAGACGCTGACGCAGCGTCAGGTCTTCTGCCGGCCGGTGAAGGTCAACGTGGCCTCGCACAGCCCGCAGATGGAGCCGCTGCGCGCGGAGCTGTTGGCGCTGCTCGACGGGCTCTCCCCGCGCGCGAGCGAGGTGGCGCTGCACTCGACGGTGCTCGGGCGCGTGGCGGAGGGGACGGAGCTGACGCCCGCGTACTGGGTGCGCAACCTGAGAGAGCCGGTGCTGCTGTCGCAGGTGGTGGAGTCCCTGGTGGCCGCGGGCCACGGGCTGTTCGTCGAGGTGAGCGCGCACCCGGTGCTGCTGCCCTCCATCGAGCAGACGCTCGCGCACCTGGGCAAGCCGGGCACGGTGCTGCCGTCCTTGCGGCGCGAGCAGCCCGAGCGGGTGGTGATGCTGGAGTCGCTCGGCCGCCTCTACACCGAGGGGCGCGAGGTCTCCTGGCGCGCGGTGACACCCGCGGAGGGCCGTCAGGTGTCGCTGCCCACGTACCCGTGGCAGCGGGACCGGTACTGGTTCCAGCCGGGCGCGGCGGGGGCTTCGAGGAGCGCGGGACAGGGACACGCGGTGCTCGGGGTGTCGCGCCGCTCCTCGCTCCGGCCCGGGGCGCGGTTCTGGGACGTGGATGTGGCGGTGGAGAAGCTGCCGTACCTGAAGGACCACCGCGTGCAGGGCACCGTGGTGCTCCCGGCGGCGGCCTATCTGGACTGGGCGCTGGCCGCGGCGCGCGAGGGACTGGGCGAGGGGACGTGGGCCCTGGAGGACGTGCGCATCGACGAGGCGCTGGCGCTGCCCGAGGAGGGCTCGCGGCCGACCCAGCTCGTGCTGACGTCGGAGTCGGCGCAGGGCGCGTCGTTCAAGGTCTCCAGCTTCGTGCCCGTGTCGGGCGAGAGCGCGGAGGTGTGGACGGTGCACGCGTCCGGCACCGTGAGACCGCTGGCCATGGAGGCCACGCCATCCGCTGTGTCGCTGGACGAGGTGCGACGTCGGTGCACGCAGGTCCGCGAGGGCTCCGCGCACTACGGCGAGATGGAGGAGCGCGGTCTGAGCTACGGCCCGACGTTCCAGGGGCTGCGCGAGGTGTGGCGTCGCGACGGTGAGGCGCTGGGGCGGCTGGAGGTGCCCGAGGCGCTGGGCGCCGTGCGAGGGCTGCACCCGGCGATGCTCGACGCGAGCCTGCAGGTGCTCCTGGAGGCGTTCCCGTCGGGCGGTGGCACCCACGTCCCGGTGCGCGTGCGCCGCTTCGCGGTGAGTCGCGCGGGCACGCCGGTGCGTTGGGCACACGCTCGCCTGTCGGAGCCCGCGGCAGGGGAGACGATTCGGCAGGGAGACGTGTGGCTCCTCGATGCGGAGGGCCTGCCGGTCGCCGAGGTGCGCGGCATGGTGCTGGCGCCCCTGGCGGGACAGCGGGACGCGCGTCTGGTGGCCCAGGACCGGGCGCTGTTCGAGATGGCGTGGCACCGCGTGGACGCGCCCGCGACGTCGCCGTCCGCCGAGGCGCCGTGGCTCGTGCTGATGGATGGCCAGGGGCATGGCGCCGCGCTCGTGAGCCAGCTCGAAGCGCGGGGCGGCACGTGCGTGAAGGTCGAGGCGGGGGCGGAGTTCCGCAAGCTCGGCGCCCGGCACTTCGCGGTGGCCCCCGGTTCGCGCGAGCACTTCCAACGACTGCTGACCGAGGCCTTCTCCGAGGGCGAGTCGTGCGGAGGCGTGGTGTACCTGTGGGCGCTCGAGGCCTCCGAGGTGGAGGTGTCCGGAGCCCGCGCGAGCGACGAGGCCGAGCGGCTGTGCGGCGGCGCGCTGCATCTGGTGCAGGAGTTGACCCGCGCGGGGTGGCGGACCGCGCCCCGGCTGTGGCTCGTGACGAAGGGCGCGCAGGCCGTGGGCGGAGAGCCCCGGGTGAACGCGGTGCAGGGCTCGCTGTGGGGCCTGGGCCGCGTGGTGTCGCACGAGCACCCGGAGCTGCGGTGCACCTGTGTCGATGTCGAGGCGCTGTCCCCGGACGCGGCGGCCTCGCTGCTGGCGGAGGAGGTGCTCGCGGGCGCGAAGGACGAGCAGGTCGCGCTGCGTACCCAGGGACGGCACGCGGCGCGACTGGCGCGGCGTCTCCCGGTGGATGCGTCGCGTGAGTCCGCCGAGCCGAGGCTCCCCGTCGAGGGGCGGGCCTTCCGGGTGGAGATTCCCACGCCCGGTGTGCTGGACCGGCTGGTGGCGCGGGTGGCCGAGCGACGTCGTCCTGGCCAGGGCGAGGTCGAGGTCCAGGTGGAGGCGGCGGCCCTCAACTTCATCGACGTGATGAAGGCGATGGGCATCTACCCGGGCCTGCCTCCCGGGCCCGTCTCGCTGGGCGGTGAGTGCGCGGGCCGCGTGGTGTCCGTGGGTGAGGGCGTCACGGGGCTCTCTGTCGGACAGCGCGTGGTGGCGGTGGCCGGAGGCAGCCTGGGCTCGCACGTCATCGCGGACGCGCGCTTCGTGCGCCCGTGCCCCGAGGGCATGAGCGCCGAGGACGTGTCCACCGTGCCGCTCGTCTTCATGACGGCGTGGTACGCGCTGGAGCACCTGGGGCGGCTCCAGAAGGGGGAGCGAGTCCTCATCCACTCCGCGGCGGGCGGACTGGGACTCGCGGCGGTGCAGGTGGCCCAGGCCCGGGGCGCTGAAATCTTCGCCACCGCGGGCACGCCCGAGAAGCGCGAGTTCCTGCGCACCCTCGGCATCGCCCATGTCATGGACTCGCGCACGCTGGCCTTCGCCGACGAGGTGAAGCGCCTGACGAACGGCGAGGGCGTGGACGTGGTGCTCAACTCGCTCTCCGGTGACGCGATTCCGCGCGGCCTGGAGCTGCTCGGTCCGGAGGGGCGCTTCCTGGAGGTCGGCAAGCGCGACATCTACGACGGCCGGGCGCTGGAGCTCACGCCGTTCCGCAAGAGCATCTCGTACACGGCCATCGACCTGGCGGGACTCCAGGAGCGCAAGCCCGTGTTGTTCGCGCGGCTGCTCCGGGAGGTGATGGAGCAGGTGGAGTCGGGCGCGCTGCGGCCGCTGCCGTACCAGCGCTTCCCTGTCTCGCGGGTGGCGGACGCCTTCCGCGAGATGGCGCAGGGTCGGCACACTGGCAAGCTCGTCATCGGCATGGAGGACCCCGCGCTGAAGGTGGCCCCCGCGCGCTCGGGCTTCCGCGTGCGAGCGGACGGCACGTATCTGGTGACGGGTGGTCTGGGCGGACTGGGCCTCTCCGCGGCGAAGTGGCTGGTGGAGCACGGCGCGCGGAACCTGCTCCTGATGGGCCGCTCGTCTCCGTCGGAGACCGCGCGCAAGACGCTGACGGAGCTGGAGACGCAGGGCGCGCGAGTCGTCGTGGCCCAGGCCGACGTCGCGGACGCGGAGCAGCTGCGCGACGCGCTGGCCAGGACGCGTGACGGAGCGCTGCCGCCCCTGCGCGGCGTGCTGCACTGCGCGGGCGTGCTGGAGGACGCCACCCTGGCGCGACTGACGCCGTCGCACCTGCGCACGGTGATGGCGCCCAAGGTGCGTGGCGCGTGGAACCTGCACGAGCTGACGCGAGGCGAGGTCCTGGACTTCTTCGTCCTCTATTCGTCCGTGGCGTCGCTGCTGGGCCTGCCGGGCCAGGGCAACTACGCGGCGGCGAACGCGGCGATGGACTCGCTGGCGCATCACCGGCGCGCGGTGGGGCTGCCCGCGACGAGCGTCAACTGGGGTCCGTTCTCCGACGTGGGCCTGGCCGCCGCGCAGTCCAACCGTGGCGAGCGCCTGGCGTACCAGGGCATGGCGAGCTTCGTCGCACGTGAAGGAGAGGAGCTGCTCCAGCGGCTGCTCGACGAGGGCGCCACGCAGGCCGCCGCGGTGCGCCTGGACGTGCGCCAGTGGCTGGAGTTCTTCCCGTCCGTGGCGCCGCTGCGCGTCTGGTCCGAGCTGAGCGCGGAGGGACGCGGTGAGGTGGCCCGTCCCGGCTCGGACTTCCTGGGCACGCTGAAGCAGGCGGAGCCGGGCGCGCGCCTGGAGCTGTTGGAATCACACCTGCGCGAGCGGATTGCCCAGGTGCTGCGGCTGGAGCCCTCGCGCGTGGGCCGGGCGGACCCGTTCCGGGCGCTGGGCCTGGACTCGCTGATGAGCCTGGAGCTTCGCAACCGTGTCGAGGCGTCCCTGGGGCTCAAGCTCTCCGCGACGCTCCTGTGGACGCACTCCACGCTCGGCGCGCTGAGCGTCCACCTGCTCGAAAGACTCGAGCTCGCGCCGGTGCGCGAGCCCTCAACCCCTTCGCCGTCGAAGGCGAACCAGGAGCGTCCACCCGACGAGTCCGCCGCGGAGCTCGCGGCCCTCTCGGATGAGCACCTGCTGGACCTCTTCGACGATGCGCTGACCGCGCTGGAGAACGAATCGTGAGTGACGCGACCAAGGAGAACGAACTGAAGCAGCGCATGGCTCGCGCCGTGCTCGCGATGCAGAAGGTGCAGGCGAAGCTCGACACGCTCGAGAAGGCGCGCACCGAGCCCATCGCCATCGTCGGCATGGGGTGCCGCTTCCCGGGGGGCGCGGACTCGCCCGAGGCCTACTGGAAGCTGCTCGATGAGGGCCGGGACGCCGTGCGCCGTGAGCCGGCGTCGCGCCGCACGGGCGCCGACACGGGAACGCCGCGCTGGGGCGGGTACCTGGACGAGGTGGACGGCTTCGACGCGGACTTCTTCGGCATCTCCCCGCGCGAGGCGGCGAGCCTGGACCCGCAGCAGCGGCTCCTGCTGGAGGTGAGCTGGGAGGCGCTGGAGGACGCGGGGCAGAACCCGGAGAAGCTCCTGGGCTCGTCCACGGGCGTCTTCGTGGGCATCACCGGCAACGACTACGAGCGCGTGCTGCCCATGGGCGCGGACCAGCTCGACGCGTACTACATCACGGGCAACGGGCACTGCTTCCCGCCCGGTCGCATCTCCTACGTGCTGGGCCTCCAGGGGCCGAGCCTCGCGGTGGACACGGCGTGCTCGTCGTCGCTCGTCGCGGTGCATCTGGCCTGTCAGAGCCTGCGGCTGGGCGAGTGCAACCTGGCGCTCGCGGGCGGCGTCAACCTCATCCTGGACTCGCTCAGCACGGAGATGATTGCCCGCACGCAGTCGCTGTCTCCGAACGGGCGGTGCAGCACCTTCGATGCGTGGGCCAACGGCTTCGTGCGCGGTGAGGGCTGCGGCGTCATCGTGCTCAAGCGCCTGTCGGACGCGCAGGCGGACGGGGACACCATCCTCGCCGTGGTGCGGGGCTCGGCCATCAACCAGGATGGCCGCTCGACGGGGCTGACGGCGCCGAACGTGCTCGCGCAGCAGGCGCTCCTGCGCCAGGCGCTGGCGAACGCGCGCGTGGAGCCCTCGGCCATCGGCTACATCGAGGCGCACGGCACGGGCACGTCGCTGGGTGACCCCATCGAGGTGGAGGCCCTGGCCGACGTGGTGGGCGCGCCGAGGGCGGATGGGAGCCAGTGCGCGCTGGCGTCCGTGAAGACGAACATGGGCCACCTGGAGTCCGCGGCGGGCATCGCGGGCCTGATGAAGGTGGTGCTGTCGATGCGCAACGAGCGCATCCCCAAGCACCTGAACTTCACCCGGCTCAACCCGCGCATCCGCATGGACGGCACGGCCTTCGTCATCCCGGCGGAGAGCGCGCTGCCGTGGGCCCGCTCGCAGAAGCCGAGGCTCGCGGGCGTCAGCTCGTTCGGCATGAGCGGGACCAACGCGCACGTCGTGCTGGAGGAGGCGCCCGTGCGCGCGGTGCCTTCGGCGGCGCCGAGCCGGCCCCCCTCGAACCTGCTGCTCCTGACGGCGAAGTCGGAGGACGCGCTCGCCGAGCAGGTCCGTCAGTACGCGAGCCACCTGTCCGCGCACCCGGAGCTGGACGCGGCGGACGTGTGCTTCACCGCGAACACCACGCGAGCACGCTTTGCTCACCGTCTGGCGGTGGTGGGCGGCTCGACGCAGGCGCTGGCGGAGGCGCTGCAGGGCTTCGCGAAGGGGGACGTCTCGGACGCCGTGGCCTCGGCGGAGGCCGCGCCCCAGGCCCCGCGGGTGGCCTTCCTGTTCACGGGGCAGGGCAGCCAGTACGTGGGCATGGGCCGCGAGCTGTACGCGACGTCGCCCGTGTTCCGTGAGGCGCTGGACCGGTGCGCCGCGCTGCTGAAGCCCCGCATGGAGCTGCTGTCGGTGCTCTCCCCGGCGGAGGGCGCGACGTCGCCCATCGACCAGACGGAGTACAGCCAGCCGGCGCTGTTCGCGCTGGAGTACGCGCTGGCGCAGGTGTGGAAGAGCTGGGGCGTGGTGCCGCACGCGGTGATGGGCCACAGCGTGGGCGAGTTCGCCGCCGCCGTCGTCGCGGGCCACCTGTCCCTGGAGGATGGCCTCGCGCTCATCGCGGAGCGCGGCCGGCTGATGCAGGCGCTGCCCTCGGGAGGCGCGATGCTCAGCGTCTTCGCCACCGAGGCCCAGGTGCAGCCGCTGCTGGAGCCGCACCGGGGCCAGGTGTCGCTGGCCTGCCTGAACGCTCCTGGCCAGGTGGTGTTGTCCGGCGCGGGAGAGGTGATTGCGCGGCTGGACCAGGAGCTCCAGGCGAAGGGCGTGCGCACCAAGGCGCTCGTCGTCTCGCACGCGTTCCACTCGCCGCTGATGGACCCGATGCTGGAGGCGCTGGAGTCCCAGGCGGCTCGCGTCAAGGTGCTGCCGGGGACGATTCCCCTCGTGTCGAACGTGACGGGCCGGCCCGTGGGCGCTGGCGAGCTGGGGGCGCCGGGGTACTGGCGTCGTCATGCGCGTGAGGCCGTGCGCTTCCAGGAGGGCATGGAGTCGCTGCGCGAGCTGGGCATCGACGTGTTCGTCGAGGTGGGGCCCACGGCCACGCTGCTGGGCCTGGGCCGCGCGTGTCTGGGAGAGCAGCCGGCTTGGATTGCCTCGCTGCGCAAGGGGCGTCCCGACGCGGAGCAGCTGCTCGGCGCGCTGGGACGGCTGTTCCTCCGGGGCCAGGATGTGAACTGGCGCGCGGTGGACGCGGAGCCCTCGCGACAGAAGGTGGCCCTGCCCACCTACCCGTGGCGCCGTCTGCGTCACTGGCCGTCGGAGGCGCCTCGCCTCGCGACGGGGCGCTCCGAAAGCGCCCCGGTGCACGGCGCGGTGACGGAGCTGGACGCGGGCTCGCTCTTCCAGGTGCGTTGGGAGGAGTCGACGGCGAGCGGGCAGGGCGTCCCGGGTGCCTGGATGCTGCTGTGCGACCAGGGCGGCGTGGGTGAGGCGCTGGCCGCGCGCTTCGAGCAGCAGGGCGTTCCGCACGTGAAGGTCTACGCGGGGGCCGCCTCCGCTCCGGGGGCCCTGGCCGTGGACCCCGCGGACGGCGTGGCGCTGGCGAAGCTGTGGAAGGAGGCCTTCCCGGCGAACCTGCCGCGCGCGGGCGTGGTGCACTTGTGGGGCCTGGATGCGTCGGGCGTGGAGTCGCCGGGCGCGCTGAGGACCAGCACCCGGGAGCGCTGCATCAGCGTGGTCTCCGCGCTGCGGGCGCTCGAGTCCTCGTCGGAGCTGACTGGCCGACTGTGGGTGGTGACGCGCGGGGCCTGCGCGGTGGAGTCCTCGGAGGTCGACCCGTCGCAGGCGCTCTTGTGGGGCCTGGGCCGCGTGGCGGCGCTGGAGCATCCGGAGCGCTGGGGCGGGCTGGTGGACGTGGAGAAGGCGGAGGGCGAGCCGCTGGCGGACGTCCTCATGCGCGGTGCGGGTGAGGGCGAGGAGCAGGTCGCGCTCCGGAACGGGCGTCGGTTCGTCCCCCGGCTGGAGTCGAAGCCGCTCCCCGCGGCGAAGGCCACGACGCTGGCCTCGGCGGCGACGTACCTCGTCACGGGCGGCCAGGGAGAGCTCGGCCTGCAGGTGGCGCGCTGGATGGTGAAGCAGGGTGCGCGGCACCTGGTGCTCACGGCGCGCAGCGCCTTCCCCGAGCGCTCCGAGTGGGAGGCCCTGGAGGCTCGTGGTGGTGACGTGGCCGTGCGCATCGCGGCGGTGAGGGAGATGGAGGCCGCGGGAGCGACGGTGGTGCTCGCGCGCGCGGACGTCTCCCGTCGTGAGCAGATGGTGGCGCTGCTGGAGAACGTGCGCGCGACGATGCCCGCGCTCAAGGGCGTGGTCCACGCGGCGGGTGTCTCCACGCACGCGCGGCTGCGGGAGCTGGATGCCTCCGCGCTCGATGCCGTGCTGGCGCCGAAGGTCGAGGGCGCGTGGCATCTGCATGTGCTGACGCAAGGGGACTCGCTGGACTTCTTCGTCCTCTTCTCGTCCATCTCCGCGGTCTGGGGCTCGGTGGGCTCCGGACACTACGCGGCGGGCAACGCGTTCCTGGATGCGCTCGCGCAGCACCGGCGCGCACAGGGGCTTGTCGCGACGAGCATCAACTGGGGCCCGTGGGCGGGCCGGGGCATGGCGTCGCCGGATGCGCAGCGGTGGCTCGCGAACATGGGCGTGGACTCCCTGGAGACCGAGGAGGGGGTCGCGTGGTTCGAGCGGCTGCTCGGCGCGGACGTCACGCAGGCCACGGTGGCGCGCGTGCGGTGGGAGCGCTTCAAGCCCATCTATGAAGCCCGTGGTCCTCGGCCGTTCCTGGCGGCGCTGGGGACGAAGGCCGTGGAGACCGCCGCCGCGCCGATGGCGCCCACCGCGCCCATGCTGGGGCGGGACGAGCTGGAGGCGGCGGTGCGCCAGCAGGTCGCGGGGGTACTCGGGCTGGACCCGAAGCGGCCGATTCCCGCGGGACGCGGCTTCGCGGACCTGGGGATGGACTCGCTGATGGCGGTGGAGCTGAAGGAGCGGCTCCAGCGCGTGGTGGGGCAGTCGTTGCCGGCGACGCTGGCCTTCAATCATCCCAATGTGCAGGCGCTCACCGAGCACCTGCTGAGCCTCGTGGAGGAGAAGAAGCCTCGCGCGGAGGCCCCCAAGGCCGTCGCTCGCACGGACGAGCCCATCGCCATCATCGGCATGGCTTGCCGCTTCCCGGGGGACGCGAACACGCCGGAGGCGTACTGGCGCCTGCTGCGCGACGGCGTGGACGCGACGATGGAGGTGCCGGCGGACCGCTGGGATGTGGATGCGCTGTTCGACTTGGACCCGGAGGCGCCGGGGAAGATGTACATGCGCAAGGGCGGCTTCCTGCGCGACGTGGCGGGCTTCGAGCCGCAGTTCTTCGGCATCTCCCCGCGCGAGGCCGAGAGCATGGACCCGCAGCAGCGACTGTTGCTGGAGGTCGGCTGGGAGGCGCTGGAGCGCTCGGGCATCAACGCGGACTCTCTGCGAGAGACGAACACGGGCGTCTTCGTGGGCGTCACCGCGTCGGACTACTCGCGCGTCATCCTCAACCAGGATGCGGCGGCGGTGGATGCGTACTTCGCCTCGGGCACCTCGCTGAACGTGGTCGCCGGTCGCCTGTCGTTCGCGCTCGGGCTGCACGGTCCGAGCATGGCGGTGGACACGGCGTGCTCGTCGTCGTTGGTGGCGCTGCACCTGGCCTGCCAGAGCCTGCGCAACGGTGAGTCCACGCTCGCGCTGTCGGGCGGCGTGAACCTCATCCTCACGCCCGAGGCCACGCTGTCCATCTGCAAGGCGCACATGCTCTCGCCGGAGGGTCGGTGCAAGACGTTCGACGCCTCGGCCGACGGGTTCGCGCGCGGCGAGGGCTGCGGCGTGCTGGTGCTGAAGCGGCTGTCGGACGCGATTGCGGACGGGAACGAAGTGCTGGCGGTGATTCGCGGGACGGCGGTGAACCACGACGGTCCGAGCAGCGGGCTGACGGTGCCGAACGGGATGGCGCAGCAGGCGGTGATTCGGCAGGCGCTGGAGAACGGAGGGGTGAAGGCGACGGAGGTCAGCTACCTGGAGGCGCACGGGACAGGGACGTCGCTGGGAGACCCGATTGAAGTGGACGCGATGTGGGGAGCGCTGGGGGAGGGACGGAGCGGGGAGTCGCTGTGGCTGGGCTCGGCGAAGACGAACCTGGGGCACCTGGAGTCGGCGGCGGGAGTGGCGGCGGTGATGAAGGTGGTGCTGTCGCTGAAGAACAAGCAGTTGCCGCCGCACCTGCACTTCAAGACGCCGAACCCGCACATCGGCTGGGACCAGATGGCGGTGGAGGTGCCGACGAAGCTGACGCAGTGGGACCCGAAGCAGGGACGCCGTCTGGCCGGTGTCAGCTCGTTCGGCTTCAGCGGAACCAACGCGCACGTGGTCCTCGAGGAGGCTCCGGCTCCGCGTGAGCTGCCCGCGTTCCAGGAACGCCCGAAGCACGTGCTGGTGCTGAGTGCGAGGAGCGCGAGCGCGCTGGAGGAGCAGGCGAAGCAGTACGCGGGAGCGCTGGGCGAGGCCGCGGTGGGAGACGTGTGCTTCACGGCGTCGGTGGGAAGGACGCACCTGGAGCAGAGGCTCGCGGTGGTGGGTGCTTCAGCGGAGGAGCTGAAGACGAAGCTGGAACGCACGGTGGCGGGCGAAGCCGTGGCCGGAGTGGTGAAGGGCCAGGCGGTGGGGAAGGAGAAGAGGAAGGTGGCCTTCCTCTTCACGGGCCAGGGAAGCCAGTACGTGGGGATGGGAGAGGAGCTGTACCGGACGCAGCCGGCCTTCAAGGAAGCGCTGGAAGAGTGCGCGAAGGTGCTGGAGGGGGTGCTGGAGAAGCCGCTGCTGGAGGTGATGTTCGGCCAGGGCAGCGAGCTGGACGAGACGAGGTACACGCAGCCGGCGCTGTTCGCGGTGGAGTACGCGCTGTGGAGGATGTGGAGGAGTTGGGGAGTGGAGGCGGACGCGGTGCTGGGGCACAGCGTGGGTGAGTACGTGGCGGCGGTGGTGGCGGGAGTGATGGGGATGGAGGACGCGCTGAAGCTGGTGGCGGAGCGAGGCCGGCTGATGCAGGCGCTGGGCGGGGAAGGGGAGATGGTGGCGGTGGAGGCACCGGAGGAGTGGATTGCGGAGGCGGTGAAGGGGCTGGAGGCGAGCGTCTCGATTGCGGCGCGAAACGGGCCGAAGCAGTGGGTGGTGGCGGGGTTGAAGGAGGGAGTGAAGGAGGCGGAGCGTCGGCTGGGGGAGAAGGGCGCGAAGACGAAGAAGCTGAAGGTGTCGCACGCGTTCCACTCGCCGCAGATGGAGCCGATGCTGGACGCCTTCGAGGCGCGGGTGGGTGCGGTGAAGCTGGAAGCACCGAAGCGGGTGCTGATTTCGAATGTGAGCGGGAAGAAGGCGGGGGCGGAGGTGGCGAGCGCGAAGTACTGGCGCACGCACGTGAGGGAGGCGGTGCGCTTCGCGGAGGGGATGGAGGCGCTGAGGAAGGAGGGGGTGGGAATCTTCCTGGAGGTAGGCCCCGCGCCGGTGTTGGTGGGGATGGGGAGGCAGACGCTGGAGGAGGAGGGGCTGGAGTGGGTGGCGAGTCTGAGGAAGGGGAAGGGGGAGTGGGAGACGGCGCTGGAGGCGCTGGGGGCGCTGTACGTGAAGGGAGTGGAGGTGGCGTGGAGCGAGTACGAGAAGCCGTACGCGCGCCGCACCGTGTCCCTGCCCACCTACCCGTTCCAACGTCAGCGCTACTGGTGGACCCGCGAGCCGCGGGGACAGAGCGCGCTGCTCGCGCCGCGTGAGGCTCGAACCATCAAGCCGCACCTCGGGACCCGGCTGTACTCACCCGCGTTCGACGACATCATCTACAGCACGACGCTCGGGGCGTTCCGTCCGGCGTACCTCGATGACCACCGTCTCTACGGCACGGTCGTCACGCCGGCGGCCTCTCACCTCTCGATGGTCCTCTCGGCCGTCGTGGAGACCTTCGGTCCCCAGGCCTGCACGCTGGAGAACCTCACCTTCCACCAGGCGCTGGTGCTCGCGGACGACGAGCTGCGCCCGCTCCAGCTCATCTTCTCGCCGCACGCGGAGGGCTACTCCCTCAAGCTGATGACCCAGGGCGAGTCTGGTGACTGGGTGCTGCACGGCACCGGTGAGCTGCGAGTGGACCCGTCCCAGGTGTCCACGCCGAGGACGCTGCCCGCGCGTGACGCCGTGCTGGCGCGCTGCACCGAGTCGCGCTCGGGAGACGACTTCTACAAGTTCTTCCGAGCCATGGGCTACACGCTGGGCCCGAGCTTCCGCTGGATTGGTCCCTTCCAGCGCAGCCAGGACGAGGCGTTCGGCCAGATGCAGCAGCCGGAGCTGCCGGACTCCCCGGACAACTACCAGCTGTATCCGGGCCTCATCGACTCGTGCTTCCAGATGCTCGCCAACTGGATGGTGAGCGACGCGACGAGCCTGGCCGACGCGCTGGCGATTCCGTTCAGTGTCTCGAGGCTCAACTTCTTCCGCCGTCCGCAGGGCGCGCTGTGGTGCTACGCGAAGTCCACCGCGGGCGAGCGGGCCATCACGGAAGAAATCCTCAGCGGCGACGTGCAGCTCTTCGACGAGCACGGCCCGGTGGCGGAGATTCTCGGCTTCCACGCGCGTCGCGCCAGCCGTGAGGTCCTCCAGGCCAGCACGCACAAGAAGTCCGAGGAGCGCATCTACGAGGTGGCGTGGACCCCCGAGCCCCTGCCGCCCGCGCCGCTGCCCCAGGCCGAGTCCCACCCGTGGCTGCTGTTGCTGGACGCGCAAGGCGTCGGCGAGCAGCTGGCCACGCGGCTGGAGGAGCGCGGAGCCTCCGTCATCCGCGTGCGTCCTGGCGCTGGATTCCGGAACACGGCCCCGAAGCGCTTCGAGGTCGACGCGAGCGCTCCGGCCGACTTCACCCGACTGCTGCGCGAGGCCCTGAATGGAGCCTCGTGCGCGGGCGCTGTCTACCTGTGGGGCCTGGACCAGACCTCCTCCGAGGAGACTCGGTCCGCCGAGGCCCTGCATCAGGCGACGCTCCAGGCCACGGCGGGAGCGCTGCACCTGACGCAGGCGCTCGTGGCCAGCGGCACGCAGTCGCCGCTGTGGCTCGTCACGCAGGGCGCGCAGCCCGCCGATGGCGTGGCGGTGTCCTCGCCCGTGCAGGCGTCCCTGTGGGGCCTGGGCCGGGTCATCGACCTGGAGCACGGTGAGCTGCGCTGCGGCCGCATCGACCTGGACCCTCGGGACGTGAAGGGCAGCGTGTCCTCGCTGCTCACCGAGCTGCTGCGCTCCAGCGACACGCCGGGAGTCGAGGTGGCCCTCCGTCGGGAGCGGCGCCTGCGTCCCCAGCTCCAACGGGCGAAGGGTGGCGCGGAGGTCACCTCCTTCCGCGCGGACGGCACGTACCTGATTACGGGTGGACTGGGCGCGCTCGGTCTGTCGATGGCGCGGTGGCTGGTGGAGCACGGCGCGCGTCACCTGGTCCTCGTGGGACGACGTGAGCCCACGGCGGAGGCTCGCACGGTGCTCGCGGAGCTGGAGCAGGCGGGGGCGAGCGTCACGGTGGCCTCGGCGGATGTGGCGCGTGAGGCGGACGTCGCGGCGCTGCTGGCGCGCATCGACGCGGGGGCGGTGCCGCTGCTCGGCATCTTCCACGCGGCGGGCATCGTCGAGGACGGAGCACTGGTGCAGCAGGACGCCCAGCGCTTCGAGCGGGTGATGGCGCCCAAGGTGGCGGGTGCGTGGAACCTCCACCGCCTCACGGAGACCCGGCCGCTGGAGCACTTCGTCCTCTTCTCGTCGGCCGCGGCGCTGCTCGGCTCTCCGGGACAGAGTGGCTACGCGGCGGCGAACGCCTTCCTCGATGCGCTGGCGCACGTCCGTCGTTCCCGCGGGTTGCCCGCGCTGTCGCTGGACTGGGGCCCGTGGGCCGAGGTGGGCATGGCCACGGACGCGCAGGTGGCCAAGGCGTTGGAGCGCCGGGGCATCCGCGCGCTGCCGACGGCGCAGGGCCTGGAGCTGTTGGGCAAGGCGCTGGGGCACTCGCAGGCGCAGCTCGGGCTCATGCACATCCGGTGGCCGGCGTACCTGGAGGGCCTCGGACGACTGGGGCGCTCGGGCTTCTACGCGGCGGTGGCGCCGGCGCGGAAGGAAGAGTCTCGCGCGGCCGTGGCGACGACGAAGAAGCAGTGGTTGGCGGAGCTGCAGGGCGCGCTGCCACACGAGCGGCGGGAGGTGCTCGTCCGCAGGCTCCAGGAGGCGGTGGGGCGCGTGCTCCGCCTGGACGTGGCGGGAGGAGTCGATTGGGGCCAGGGCTTCACGGACCTGGGCATGGACTCGCTGATGGCCATCGAGCTGCGCAACGCCCTGCAGGACGGGCTGGGGCACTCGCTGCCTTCGACCATCGCGATGAACCACCCCAATGTGGACTTCCTCGCCGACCACCTCATCGAGGCTGTCTTGAAGTTCAACGACGAGAGGAAGCCCGCCCCGGCGCGTGAGGTGCCGGGCGAGGGCGAGCTCGAGGTGAGCCTCGACGCACTCTCCGACGCGGAGCTGGCCCGTCTGGCGCTCGCGGACCTGGCAACGGATTCCTGAGGAATATCGAGATGACGACCGAGGACATCAACTACCGGCAGATCGTGCAGCAGCAGCTCGTGAAGATTCGCAAGCTGGAGGCCCGGCTGGAGAAGGCCGAGTCGACGCCCCGAGCGGAGCCCATCGCCATCGTCGGAATGGCGTGCCGCTTCCCGGGTGGCGTCACTACGCCGGAGGCGTACTGGGAGCTGTTGCGAGACGGCGTGGACGCCACGATGGAGGTGCCGGCGAATCGCTGGGACGTGGACGCGCTCTATGACCCGAAGCCGCAGGTGCCGGGGAAGATCAACACCCGCCGGGGTGGCTTCCTGAAGGACGTGGACCAGTTCGACGCCCAGTTCTTCGGCATCTCCCCGCGCGAGGCGGCGGCGATGGACCCGCAGCAGCGGCTGTTGCTGGAGGTCGGCTGGGAGGCGCTGGAGCGAGCGGGGTATCCGGTGGAGCGCCGGGGCCGGCAGCGCGTGGGCGTCTTCGTGGGCGTGATGAACACGGACTACAGCCAGCGCATGCTCGCGAACGCGGACCTGTCGCAGCTGGACCCGTACTTCGGCACGGCGAAGGGTGCGTGCTTCAGCGCGGGCCGCCTGTCGTACGCGCTGGGCTTCCAGGGCCCGAGCATGGCGGTGGACACGGCGTGCTCGTCGTCACTGGTGGCGATGCACCTGGCCATCCAGAGCCTGCGCCTGGGCGAGTGCCCCGTGGCGCTCGCGGGCGGAGTGAACCTCATCCTCTCCCCGGAGGTGAGCGTCTACCTGGCGAGCAGCGGCGCACTGTCTCCCGAGGGCCGCTGCAAGACGTTCGATGCCTCGGCGGATGGTTATGCGCGCGGCGAGGGCTGCGGCGTGCTGGTGCTGAAGCGGCTGTCGGACGCGATTGCGGACGGGAACGAAGTGCTGGCGGTGATTCGCGGGACGGCGGTGAACCACGACGGTCCGAGCAGCGGGCTGACGGTGCCGAACGGGATGGCGCAGCAGGCGGTGATACGCCAGGCGCTGGAGAACGGAGGGGTGAAGGCGACGGAGGTCAGCTACCTGGAGGCGCACGGGACGGGGACGTCGCTGGGAGACCCGATTGAAGTGGACGCGATGTGGGGAGCGCTGGGTGAGGGGCGGAGCGGAGAGTCGCTGTGGCTGGGCTCGGCGAAGACGAACCTGGGACACCTGGAGTCGGCGGCGGGAGTGGCGGCGGTGATGAAGGTGGTGCTGTCGCTGAAGAACAAGCAGTTGCCGCCGCACCTGCACTTCAAGACGCCGAACCCGCACATCGGCTGGGACCAGATGGCGGTGGAGGTACCGACGAAGCTGACGCAGTGGGAGCCCAAGCAGACGCGCCGGCTCGCCGGTGTCAGCTCCTTCGGTCTGAGCGGGACGAACGCGCACGTCATTCTGGAAGAGGCGCCCCCGAGGGCGGAGCCCGTCCAGAAGCAGGACGTGGTCGAGCGCCCGAAGCACGTGTTGGTGCTGAGCGCGCGAAGCCCGAGCGCGCTGGAGGAGCAGGCGAAGCAGTACGCGGGAGCGCTGGATGGGGCTGCGGTGGGAGACGTGTGCTTCACGGCGTCGGTGGGAAGGACGCACCTGGAGCAGCGGCTCGCGGTGGTGGGCGCTTCAGCAGAGGAGCTGAAGTCGAAGCTGGAACGCACCGTGGCGGGAGAGTCGGTGGCCGGAGTGGTGAAGGGGCAGGCGGTGGGGAAGGAGAAGAGGAAGGTGGCCTTCCTCTTCACGGGGCAGGGAAGCCAGTACGCGGGGATGGGAGAGGAGCTGTACCGGACGCAGCCGGCCTTCAAGGAAGCGCTGGAGGAGTGCGCGAAGGTGCTGGAGGGGGTGCTGGAGAAGCCGCTGCTGGAGGTGATGTTCGGCCAGGGCAGCGAGCTGGACGAGACGAGGTACACGCAGCCGGCGCTGTTCGCGGTGGAGTACGCGCTGTGGAGGATGTGGAGGAGTTGGGGAGTGGAGGCGGACGCGGTGCTGGGGCACAGCGTGGGGGAGTACGTGGCGGCGGTGGTGGCGGGAGTGATGGGGATGGAGGACGCGCTGAAGCTGGTGGCGGAGCGAGGCCGGCTGATGCAGGCGCTGGGGGGGGAGGGGGAGATGGTGGCGGTGGAGGCACCGGAGGAGTGGATTGCGGAGGCGGTGAAGGGGCTGGAGGAGAGCGTCTCGATTGCGGCGCGAAACGGGCCGAAGCAGTGGGTGGTGGCGGGGTTGAAGGAGGGAGTGAAGGAGGCGGAGCGTCGGCTGGGGGAGAAGGGCGCGAAGACGAAGAAGCTGAAGGTGTCGCACGCGTTCCACTCGCCGCAGATGGAGCCGATGCTGGAGGCCTTCGAGGCGCGGGTGGGGGCGGTGAAGCTGGAAGCGCCGAAGCGGGTGCTGAT
The DNA here is from genome assembly GCF_026626605.1 of Myxococcus sp. MISCRS1. Lineage (NCBI taxonomy): Bacteria > Pseudomonadati > Myxococcota > Myxococcia > Myxococcales > Myxococcaceae > Myxococcus > Myxococcus sp. MISCRS1. Next base: position 2,783,060 of record NZ_JAPNKB010000001.1, on the reverse strand, counting down.
TTCGAATGTGAGCGGGAAGAAGGCGGGAGGAGAGGTGGCGAGCGCGAAGTACTGGCGCACGCACGTGAGGGAGGCGGTGCGATTCGCGGAGGGGATGGAGTCGCTGAGGAAGGAGGGGGTGGGAATCTTCCTGGAGGTGGGCCCTGCGCCGGTGTTGGTGGGGATGGGGAGGCAGACGCTGGAGGAGGAGGGGCTGGAGTGGGTGGCGAGTTTGAGGAAGGGGAAGGGGGAGTGGGAGACGGCGCTGGAGGCGCTGGGGGCGCTGTACGTGAAGGGGGTGGAGGTGGCGTGGAGCGAGTACGAGAAGCCGTACGCGCGCCGCACCGTGTCCCTGCCCACCTACCCGTTCCAGCGGCGTCGCCACTGGCACGCCGAGCCCGTGCCCCAGCCGCGCGTGTCGTCGCCGTCCACCTCGTCGTCCGTGGTCCGCGTGGCCTCGCAGCTCCAGGCCTCGAGCGAGCTGGGCAGCGTGGGCGTGGCGGACGTGTACTCCGACTTCGGCCGCTCCTTCGAGCGCTTCAACACGCGAGGCCAGGAGCTGTACCTGCACTGGGCTCCGCTGCGTGAGGTGCCCAAGGGCTTCTCGTGGCTCAAGGTCTTCTACCCCGACCTCTTCCCCGAGGACGACCACGTCCACTTCGAGCACGTCTACGGCGAGGCGCTGCGCGAGCTGCGCTCCGTCACGTACCGCGCGGTGGACTTCTCCTCCATCCGGCGGGTGCTCGACATCGGGTGCGGCTACGCGTCGGACCTCATCGACCTGGCGAAGAACCACGCCCACCTCAAGCTGGACGGCTACAACATCACGCTCGCGCAGGTGGAGGCGGGCGGCAAAAAGGTGAAGGAGCGCGGCCTCCAGGACCGCGTGCGCCTGTTCAACCGCGACAGCTCGAAGGACGAGTTCCCGGACCAGTACGAGCTCATCCAGGCGTTCCAGGTCATCCATCACATCGAGGACAAGCGCGGCGTGCTGGCCAACATCCAGCGGCACCTGGCCAACGGAGGCCTGTTGGTCGCGTCGGACATCGTCTCCACGGTGGACGAGACGCTGCGCCACGAGGAGTCCGAGGCGCACCTGCTGCCGCGCAAGGAGTGGGCGCAGCTCTTCGCCGAGGCGGGGCTGCGCATCATCGGCTGCGTGGACCTGAGCCGCGAAATCAGCAACTTCTTCGATGACCGCGAGTACGACGCGTCCATGGCGCGGCTCAAGCAGAACATCACCGCCGCCGAGAGCGCCTTCATCGTGGGCCCGCACATGCTGGGCAAGCTGCTGGGCACGGGGCTCGCGCAGTACCTGGTGCTCACGCTCCAGAAGGAGCCCTTCCTCAGCCGCGACGTCCTGCTCTCCATGAACCAGCGCTACCTGGACGCGCCGCAGGCCTACGCGGACATCGTGGCCCACGCGGACGCGGAAGGCCGCTTCCCGCTCGAGGCGCCGCGCTCGGCCAGCACCGCCGCCGCCGTGCGCTCCACGCAGTCGACGGGCGGCCTGTCGCTGTCCGCGGACCCGGCGCAGGCCCGGGGGCAGCTCAAGTCGTTCCTCGAGGAGCGCATCCGCAAGGTCCTCCAGCTCGCGAAGGAGGACACCGTGGCGTTCGACTCGACGTTCATCTCGCTGGGCTTCGACTCCTTCACGGGCCTGCAGCTCAAGAACGTGCTCGAGAAGGAGCTGGGCGTGTCGCTGCCCATGTCCCAGCTCTTCGAGGACCTCAGCCTGGACGCGCACGTGGACCGGATGCTCGCGAGCGTGAAGCGCGCCGCGCCCGCCGCCGAGTCTTCGCCCACCGCGGCCGAGCCCACCCTGGACGTGGACGCCATGTCCGAGGACGAGGTCAATGCCCGGCTCCAGGCCCTGCTCAAGTCCTAGTCGTCATCCCGCTTCCACTCTCTCCAAGGAAAAACCATGAGCCTCAAAGACCTCCCCATCACCCTCGCCGGCAAGCTGCACGACATCGAAATCGTCCACTTCACCGTGGACCTGGAGGAGATGAAGCAGCACATCCCCTCTCAGTTGAAGGTGCGCTCGGTGGGCGGCAAGTCCGTCGTGTCCCTGGTGAACGTGACGCCGCACCGCATGGGGCCCCAGTTCCTGCCTCCCGTCATGCGCCCCACGTATCAGGCGTTCCTCTTCCGCACGCTGCTGGAGGACGCCGAGTACAACGAGGAGAAGAAGGACAAGGGCCTGTACTTCACCGCGGTGCGCTCGCCCAGCTTCATGGCGCGCACGGGCCTGAAGCTCTTCACCGACATCGTCATCGAGTCCTGCGTCACCACGCGCACCGGCAACCGCGTGGACCTGCGCACCGGCGACCGCTTCGTGCGCTACGAGCTGGATGACCACGCCCCGGTGACGGTGGACCCCGAAATCGAGGACATCGCCAACACGCTGGACCGCGCCTACACCGTCAACGCGGACGGCGTGGTGCGCCGCGTGGTCATCGAGCGCTACCGCTGGCCGCTCAAGCAGGTGGCCTGCAAGGACTTCGCGACCAACTTCTTCAAGTCCGCCGAGCCGCGCGCTTGCTACAAGGTGACGGAGGTCATCGACTACATCTGGAAGCCCTTCGAGGTCATCGCGAGGCCCCGGGCGTGAGCGGCCCGTTGCCCTATTCGGGGGCCGAGTACTGGAAGAACTACCTGCTGCGCTGGTACGGCGGCGAGGAGACGCTGCGGCAGTGGACGCGGCACGTGCGCGAGAGCACGTACCGCGGACAGCACCGCACGCACGCGCTGGACATCTACCCGGGAGCCAGTCCCGAGCGGCCCGTCATCATCCTGGTGCCGGGCTCGGTGTCCTACGGGCGGCTCTTCGCCTACCCGGCGCTGCTGCTGCGCGAGCTGGGCTACAACGTCATCACCTTCGACTTCGAGGGCTGTGGCCTGGACCGTCAGGGCCTGGGCGACTACACGCTCGAGGCGCACGTGAAGAACCTGGTGGACGTCATCCAGCGCGCGCGCCAGGAGTTCAAGGGACCCGTCGTCACCTTCGGCCTGAGCTTCGGCGGCATGACGTCGTATCTCGCCGCCGAGCGCACGCCGGTGGACGTCATGGCCTGGTACGCCTGCGTGGACCCGAGCGACCGCGAGTTCATCCAGACGGAGTTCAGCCCCGGCAAGGCCATGCCGCTGGTGGTGAGCCTCTTCCGGGGGCTCGCGAAGCTGATGCCGAAGGTGCGCGTGCCGGTGAAGGCGTTCCTCCAGTACTCGCGGCTGTCGGACTCGGCCGACTTCAACGACGCGTACGGCAAGGACCCACTGGTGGGGGGAAGCTGCACGCTGAGGGCGATGGTCAGCGTGATGTCCGACTACCGGAAGAGCGTTCCCTTCGGCGCCGCGCGGTTCCCGTTCCTGGTCATGCATGACCGGCAGGACCGGATGTTCCCCATGAAGTACAGCCGCAAGACGTACGAGCAGCTCGGGGACATCCCCAAGGCGTACGTGGAGCTGGCGGGGCAGGGCCACTGGCCCACGTCGCCCGAGGGGATGAAGGCGCTCATCGCCCCGCTCGATACCTTCCTCCAGGGCCTGCCCCTGGGCGCGAGGGCCGTGGGCAGCTGACGCCCGCGAGAGGCCGAGGCCGGGGGAGTATGCACCCGGCCCCGGCTCGGTGTCTCACGCCAGGACGAGCACGCGAGCGCCGGGCTCGGAGGCGAACAGCTCCCGCACCAGGCCCGCGCGGTTCTCCCGGACGACGCGCTGGTTGATGGAGCCCTTGTCCGTCAGCTCGTGCGTGTCGAAGGACGGAGGCTCGGCCACCAGCAGCAGCCGGCGGATGGCGTGGGACGAGCCCGGGAAGGCGCGGTTGTGGCCCTCGAGCGACTCGCGCAGCCGGTTCAGCACGTCCTCGCGCGCGTGCGGCGGCGTGTCAGCCGGCGCGGGGCCGAGCAGGGCGGTGATGGCGTTGGGGTTGAGCCAGGCCATGACGCCGACGGCCTCTTCCCCGAGCCCGCAGATGACGCAGTCGGAGAGCAGCGGCGCGGCGGTGGTCAGCACCTGCTGCCTCAGGGCGCTCGCGGCCACGCGGGTGCCGGTGTTGAGCTTGAAGTCCTCGGCCAGCCGGCCCGCGAAGACGAGCCCCGCTTCGGGCCGCGCCGGGTCCAGGAAGCGCACCGCGTCGCCCAGCTCGTAGAAGCCCTCCTCGTCGAAGCCCTGTCGTCCCGTGGGCTCGGCGTCGTGTCCCGGCGTCACCGTGGGGCCCTTCACGCGCAGGGCGTGGCGGTCATCGGTGGGCACCAGCTTGAGCTGCACGCCGGGCAGGGGCAGGCCCACCAGGCCCGTCTCGTCGGTGGTCCAGTGCACCTGGGTGATGCACTGGGTCTCGGTGGCGCCGTAGATGGTGGTGAAGGGGATGCGGTGGCCCACCGTCCTCACCGCGAGCGCCTGCAGCTCGTTGGCGACGGGGGTGGGCAGGGCGGCGCCGCCGTAGGCCATCGTCTCCAGTCGGCGGAAGAAGGCCTGGCACAGCTCGGCGTCGGTGCGCAGCGCGTCCACGAGCATGCGGAACGCCACGGGGACGGAGGAGAACTCCGTGGGGGACACGCTCTTGATGTTGGCGATGGTCTTCTCGAAGAGGCCGGGCATGGGCCGGCCCTCGTCGAGGTAGACGGTGGCTCCGCGCAGGAGGTTGTGGTTGAAGCCGATGTTGCCGCCGCCCACGTGGCTCCAGGGCATCCAGTCGAGGATGACGGGCGCGGGGCGGTCCGAGGCGGGCATCTCCAGCGCCGCCCAGCTCGCGAGCTGGTGACACATCATCCCTTGAGTCTGCGCCACACAGCGGGGCTGCGCGGTGGAGCCGGAGGTGAACATCCACTTGGCCACGGTGTCGTGGTGGATGCGCTCGATGGAGTCGTCCACGGCGGACGTGGGCTGTGTGTCCAGCCACGAGGACAGCCGCGAGTGACGGGGCGCAGTGGGAGTGCCCGTGGCGGTGACGACCTCCACATCGGTGAGGTCCAGGGACTGGAGGGCCTTGGCGAAGCGGTCCGCGTCATCGGTGTAGACGATTGCGGGCCGGCACACGGCGAAGGCGTGGCGCAGCTTGCCGTGGTCCGCGCTCCAGAGCGAGAAGGGCACGCTGATGGGGGCCACGGGGACGCGGGCCATCATGGCCCCGAGCATCACCACGGCGAACTCGATGGAGCTGCCGGAGAGGAGCATCACCGAGCGGCCCTCGGGCAGCGCGCGCGAGAGCAGGCCCTGGGCGAAGGCGCGCGCCTGCCGGTGGACGTCCGCGTACGTGTGCTGTCGCCACGAGCCATCCGGCGCGCGCTGCGCCAGGAAGACGCGGTCGGGGATGGCGCGGGCCTGTCGGGCGAGGACGTGGACGATGCTGCGCTCGACGTCCGTGTACGAGTAGCCGCTCTCGAGCAGCAGCGAGCCATCCGGGCGGGACTGGACGCGCACGCTGGGGCCGCGCATGGCGAGGGGACGGTAGGGAGTGTTCGTTGTCATGGGTGTGGGCTCCAGGGGCTCTCAGCGACCGACGAAGCGCGCGGGGCGCTTCTCCAGGAAGGCGCGGGGACCCTCGACGGCGTCCTCCGTCTGGTAGATGGGCTCGGCGATTTCGAGCTCCCGGCGCAGGGCGTCCTCGAGCGGCAGGCCCAGGCACTCGCGCACGGAGCGGCGGATGAGGCGCACGGCGACGGGGCCGTTGGCGGCGATCTGCTCGGCGAGCTGGAAGGCGGTGGGGAGCAGCTCCGCGCGCGACACGACGCGGTTGAGGAAGCCGAGCTCGAAGGCGCGGGAGGCGGGGATGAGCGCGCCGGTGAGGAGCATCTCCATCGCGTGGGCCTGGGGGAGCTGCCGGGGCAGCCGCACCGTGGAGCCGCCCGCGGGGAACAGGCCCCACTTCACCTCCTGGAGGCCGAACGAGGCCTCGTGACAGGCCACGCGCAGGTCGGTGGCCTGGGCCAGCTCCATGCCGCCGGCCACGGCGTGGCCGTTGATGGCTGCGATGACGGGCTTCTCGCAGTCGAAGTCGCGCAGGATGGCCTTCCACCCGAAGCTGCGGTCTGCGACGAGCGCCTCCTCGAAGCGGTCCTGCGGCTTGCGCGCGCCGGAGAGCAGCGGAATGGTCTTCACCAGGTCCGCGCCGGCGCTGAAGGCCTTCTCGCCCGCGCCGGTGACGATGCCCACGCGCAGGTGTTCATCCCGACGCAGCCGCTCCCAGGCCTCTGCCAGCTCATAGGCCATCTGCGCGTCGATGGCGTTGCGCGCCTCCGGCCTGTCCAGGGTGATGAGCGCCACATGGCCTTGCACGTCGAAGCGGACTGTCGCCATTCGGGATTCCTTGCACGAGGATGAGTCCCGAAGACTAGCTTCTCTCGCAGTGAAGTCGTGCGGCATGAGCGCACGAATTCATGGCGCGCCGTGGCAAGGCGCGTGCGGTGACAGGCATTGGGCCATGAGGTGGTGATGACCCCGACGAGGGCCTCGCGGCGAGGGCTGCCCGGGGTGTGCCGGGCAGCCCCGCATCGCTACTTCGTGGAGGCGTCGGGTGCGGGGGTCGGCGGGGCGACGACGGAGACCTTGCCCTCATCCTGCTGGAGGGTGTGCGTGCTGCCCGGTGTGTAGCGCTTGAACTCCTCCAGCGTGGCCGGGACGTAGGTGATGGCGGGCCCGGCGTCGCCGTGGAAGCGCACGGTGTACTTCGCCTCGCGGGTGTCGCGCTCCTTCTCGCCAGAGTACAGGGCCTTGGCGGGCTTGAGCTCGGCGGCGGTAGGCCAGCGCGTCTGCACGGTGGTGCCCTGGGCCTTCACGTCCCGCTCGTGCGTCCAACGCCACGCCTTCCAGGTGAACCAGGTGGCGTCGCGCGGCACGCCGCGGTAGCGCGGCTCCTTGCGCGTGCGGCGCTCGTCGACGTAGCGCGGCTCCTTGCGCGTCTTCGTCACCGAGCAGTAGCGCGTCTTGCAGCGCTTCTCGCCGCCGGTGCAGGTCGTCTTGCAGGTGGCGAAGCCGTTCTTGTTGCTGGTGCAGGTCTCCTTGCACTTCTCGGGCGTGGTGGTGCAGTCCTCGCCGCAGGCCTCCCTGTCGCGGTAGGTCTCGGTGGTGAAGCCCTTCTGGACGCGCTCCGTGTAGGAGACGGTCTGGTAGCCGTCGAGCACCTGGTCGTCGTGGTGGTGGCGCTTGCCCTGGGCCTTCACCTGGAGGGCGTCCTCCGGTCGGTCCTCCTCGAAGCCCTCCTCGTCCACCAGGCGGTAGCGCTCCACGCTCACGGTGTGCTCCCAGGCGACGTCCTGGACCTGGAGCGCGCGAGTCCACTCGGGGCCCTTGGCGGCGGTGGTGGCGGCGGCGGCTTCCTTCGTCGTGGACGACGAGCCGCTCTGTCCGGCGATCATCGCGGGGCAGCAGCAGAAGAGCGCGAGGCCCAGGAGGATGTAGCAGCCGATGCGGCGGGGCTTGCTCTTCCCGGTGGGCAGCTCGGGAGGAGGCGGCACGGAGTCGGCGGTGCTCGTGCCATCGACGGCGGAGGCGCCGCAGTTCTTGCAGCCACCGTCGAGGGCGCGCTGGTCGCTCTCGCAGTAGGCGCAGCGCCAGTTGGGGCCGGAGGTGGCCATCCTGAGCAGCGCTTCGTCCGTCACGGTGACGGCGGAGGCGGTGTCCTCCGGCATCTCGTACTGCTCGCTGCCGTCCTTGGCGTTCTTGCAGCGCTGGCACACCATGTGGCGGCCGAGGTTGCGGTGGTTGCAACTCGAACAACGCCAGAACATCTCAATATGCCGCTCCGACATCTTGGTGTTTTCCCCCTCGGGTGAATACAGCCGAGCGGAGCGGCCTATAACAGTTCTATCGAAGCGCCGCGAGCGCCGCGCTGACCTTCGCCACTGTCACTGACACGGGCGTCGTCACCTCCGGCGCGAAGATGGCCACGCGGAGCTCCTCGAACGCCCACCGCAGCTCCTGCGCCGCCTCCTGGTCGCGCACGGTGGCGCTCTTGGTGAGGAAGGTCTCCCACAGGGGCGTGAACGGCGCGGCTTTCCCCGCGTCCTTGCCCGGGTTCGCCACCGCACGCGACAGCCGCGCCTGCACCGCGCGCAGATAGCGCGGGTAGTGCATCAAGCGTGAGAAGGGGATCCACTCGATGAGCTTCGCGGGGAACAGCTGCGCGAGCTGCGAGCGGATGTCCCGCACGGCCGCCGCGCCGCTCGGCCCCTTGGACGCCGTCTTGAGCGCCGCGAGCGTCTGCGCGAGCTCCCCAGACGTGACGATGACCGCGTTCGCCCAGTCCCGTGCCTCCTGCTCGATGCGCGGTGAGCCCTCCCGGAGCAGCGTGTCGAACGCCGCCTTCGTGCGAGGCAGCGGCGCGCCCGGCGCGAGCTTGAACGCATCATCGACTGCGCGTGCGAGGACGAGCGCCTTGAACGCCTCGGCCTGGCCCCGCGCGGGCGGTGCTCCGTCCAGCGACGGGAAGGGCTGCGGCATGCGCGAGGCGCTGACGGCCACGTGCCCACGCGCGGCGAGCATCAGGAGCCGCCGGACCCCCGTGCGCGAAGCCGCATCGGCGGCCGCGGACGTCTCCAGCAGCACCAGGTCCACCGTGGCCCCCCGGTCGACGAGCGCGGGATAGCTGCGGACCTCGAGCCCACCGACCCGCCGGGTGACCACGGAGGGCAGCTCCCCGAACGTCCACGCCGTCAGCCCCTTCTTCTCCCAATCCGAGGTCGGCGCCGTGCTGCGCAGCACCGCCCGGGCTTGACCTCCGTACTGCTTGAGCAGCGCGTCGACATCGCGTCCCCGCGCGAGTTCCTTCCCCTTCTCGTCAATCACCCGGAGCGTCAGGCGCAGATACGGCAACACGGCCTCCGCCCGGAAGGACTCCTCGGGCACGTCCATGCCGCTCAGCCGGGACACCGCGCGAGAGAGCGCTGGAATCAACGGCCCGCGGAAGGGCACCAGCTCCTTCGCGAGCAGTTCCACCAGGTCCGGCAACGACCCCAGCTGCTTGCGCTGGGCGCGGGGGAGCTGCTCGAGCAGGGCGGTCAGCTTCTCCCGATGCCATCCAGGGATGGTCCAGTCCAGTTCACCCGGGACCATCTGGGCGAGCAGCAGCAACGGCACACTCAATGTGATGCCATCGTCCTCGGCCGAGGGGTCGAAGGTGTACGTCACCGGCACGGACGCGCCGTGCAGACTGATGGCATCCGGGTAGTTCGCCGGAGACAGCCCCGGGTCGTACGCGAGTGCATCCTCCATCGTGAGCACGAGCACGTCAGGGTCGGCCGCCTCTGCCTTGCGACGCCAGACCTCGAAGGCGGCGCCGTCCGTCACATCCTCCGGCAGGCGCTTGTCGAAGAACGTCAGCAGCGCCTCGTTGTCGAGCAGCTCGCTCTTGCGCGCCTTGTCCCGCAGGCTCGCCACGCGCTCGAGCACCCGGCGGTTCTTCTCCTGGAACGCCCCTCGCGAGCGGTACTCGCCCCGCACCAGGGCGTGCTCGATGAACATCAGGCGCGCCCGCTCGGGGTCCATGCCCGCCAGGGCCACGGGCCGCTCCTTGAAGACCGGGAGCCCGAACAGCGTCGCGCTCTCCTTCACGACGGCGCGCGCGGACTTCTCCGACCAGTGCGGTTCGGAGTAGCTGCGCTTGAGCAGGTGCGGCGCCGCCTCCGAGAGCCACTCCGGGTCCAACTTCGCCGCCGTGCGCGCGAACAGCTGGGACGTCTCCACCAGCTCGAACGCCATCACCCAGGCCGGGGGCTTCTTCGCGAGCGCCGACGAGGGGTGCACCATGAAGCGCGTCTGCTTCGCGCCCGTGTAGTGTCGCTGCTCCGGATTCCACTGGCCGATGCGCGACAGGAGCCCGGTGAGGAGCGCCTGGTGCAGCACGTCCCCGCGCACCGGCGCGCCCTTGCCCTTCTTCGGCAGGCGCAGGTCGCGGACCGTCTCCTCCAGCTGACGCTGGACGTCCCGCCACTCGCGCACCCGCAGGAAGGACAGGAAGTTGTCCCGGCACACGCGCCGCAGATGGGACGTCCCGCGGCTGTCCGCCTCGCGGATGAAGGCCCACAGCTTGAGCAGCCCCGTGAAGTCCGAGTGCTCGTCACGGAAGCGCGCGTGCAGCGCGTCCGCCTTCTGCGCCAGCTCCCGAGGCCGCTCACGCGGGTCCTGCAGGTTGAGCGCCGCGGCGACGATGAGCACCTCGTCCTGACATCCGTACTCGGCGCCGGCGAGAATCATCCGCGCGATGCGCGGGTCCACCGGGAAGCGCGCGAGCTGGTGCCCCAGGGGCGTCAGCGCGCGCTCCTTGCCCTCGATGGCCCCGAGCTCCTCCAGCACCCGCCAGCCCTCGGCGATGGCCTTCGGCTGGGGCGGGTCGAGGAAGGGGTAGTCCTCGACGTCACCCAGGCCCAGGGACTTCATCCGCAGGATGACCCCCGCCAGTCCCGTGCGTTTGATTTCGGGGTCGGTGAAGGCGGGCCGCGACGTGAAGCTCGCCTCGTCGTAGAGGCGCACGCAGATGCCCTCGCGCACGCGGCCACAGCGCCCCTTGCGCTGGTCGGCGCTGGCCTGGGAGACCGGCTCGATGTGCAGCCGCGTGACGCCCGAGCGCGAGTCGTAGCGCGACAGGCGCGCCACCCCCGTGTCCACGACGTACACGATTCCCGGGATGGTGATGGACGTCTCCGCGACGTTGGTGGCGAGGATGACGCGGCGCTCGGGGATGGAGGCGAAGACCCGCGACTGCTCGGAGGCGGACAGGCGCGAGTACAGGGGCTGCACCACCGTGCCGCGGAGGTTGCGCGCGTTCAGCGCGCTCTCGGCCTCGCGAATCTCCCGCTCACCCGGGAGGAACACGAGCACGTCCCCGTCCGGGTCGAGCGAGAGGACGTTCGCCACCGAGTCGGCGACGGCGTCCGCCAGCTCGTCGTCCTCGGGGGGCGGCTCGTAGAGCACGTCCACCGGGAAGGTGCGGCCCTCCACCTGGATGACCGGAGCGCCGCCGAAGAACTGCGAGAAGCGCTCGGTCTCGATGGTGGCCGAGCTCACCACCACCTTGAGGTCGGGGCGCCGGGGCAGGAGGCGCTTGAGCCACCCGAGCAGGAAGTCGATGGTGAGGCTGCGCTCGTGGGCCTCGTCGAGCACGATGGTGTCGTAGCGGCGCAGGAGCGGGTCGCTGTGGATCTGCGCGAGCAGGACGCCGTCGGTCATGAACTTCACGGCCGTGCTCCGGGACGAGCGGTCCTCGAAGCGGATCTGGTAGCCGACGTCCGTGCCCAGCTCCGTGCCGAGCTCGCGCGCCACGCGCGCCGCCACGCTGGTCGCGGCGATGCGCCGGGGCTGGGTGACGGCGATCTGCCGAGGGCGGCCACGCCCCATGGCGAGCAGTATCTTCGGCAGCTGCGTCGTCTTCCCCGAGCCGGTGGCCCCCGCGACGATGACCACCTGATGGGCGGAGATGGCCTTCGTGATGTCCTCCACCCGGCTCGAGATGGGGAGCTCGGGGGGGAAGCGCAGGGTGGGCTGGCCGCCAGGGGGCGGAACGGGTGATTCGCCGGACATGGCCCCATGGACTAGCACTGAAGCGCCCGCCGTGCCCCTGACGAATCGTGTGGGAGCCTGCTCGGCCGGCGCTCCAGGATGCATCCCGCCCGCGCCATCCCGTATCGTCGTCGGATGACCCCGGGGCGAACCCTCACCGACCTGATGGCCGAGGTGTCCAGCCGAGCCCGCGATTGGGGCTCGGTGCAGGAGCTTGGCGTCGCGCCGGAGACGGTCATGGCCGCATGGCGGGCCAGCGACGACCCGGTGGCGATGCTGCACCTGCTCGTCGCGCTGCACCCCCAACGCGAAAAAGAGAAGTGCCTCGAGCTGGCGACCGCGCTGTCGTTCTTCGAACCCATGCGGGAGCTGGCACACGTGATTCGTCGCTGGAGCAGCGGCGCCGTGCCGACGAACGGTCAGTCCCCGTTCTATTTCATGCGGCTCTTCCAGCGGCTGAACAGCTCCTTCCGGTGGATGGAGGAAACGACGCGGTCAGACCTCGAGCCCAAGCTCGTCGCGGCGATCCGCGCCGCGTTCCCGGACCCGTACACGCTCGACGGGCCCGCCGCTTCGGGTCCAGGGTGAACACCTCAGACCGCGAGAGGGCCCGTGCAACAGGCCCTCCCGCGAGAGTCTTCACCTACCAGATGCAGGAGAGCCCGGAGGACATGGTGGGGAACGCGGAGAGGGCCCCATCCGGGACCACGCCGTGCGTCGGATGGGAGGTGGCGTGCTTGCGCAGGCCGGGGGTGCTGCTGTTGATGTAGCCCACCGCGTAGAGGGTGCTGCTGGAGCGCTCACGCAGCACGGCGCCGCAGAACGGCTCGTTCGAGACGCTCGCCAGCGTGCCGAGCGGAACCGTCTTCACGCTGCCGTAGCCACCGAAGTACGCGATGTCCGCGGGGTCGGTGAGCAGGTACTTGGCACCGGCGACGAACAGGTAGATCTGACTCGTCGTGCGCTCCTGCACCAGGAGGCTCTTGACGTAGGTGTAGTCGATGAAGCGGTCGTTCCAGTTGCTGTTCGGGATGTTGTGGACCTCCTTCCAGTCATCCCAGACGTCCAGCTCCGTGGGGTTGGGAATCCACCAGAAATGCTGACCCACGACGACGTAGATGGGTGCGGTCCCAATCTGACGGAAGAGGGTGCCGTCCATGGGGAGCTCGGTGTACGAGTCGATGGTGGCCTGGGGCAGGGGCACCAACGAGCGGCCCGAGTAGAGGCTGTGCTGCGCCGGCGGGATGAAGAAGCGCGCCCCGCCCGCCACGTAGTAGCGGTTCGAGGTCTCGATTCCGAGCAGGACGGTGCCATCCGGAGCGGCCACGTAGCCGGCGAAGGCCTTCGCTCCGAAGAGGCTCAGGCTCAACACGAGCCAGCGGGTGATGCAGGCGAGGGAGGATGTGACACGCACGGATTTTTCTCCTGACATGAGGGGGACCTTCTGATGGGTTCCGCCGCGCCCACTCGGCGCGGCAGGGGGACTACGAAGGCGGCCCTCCTGTCTGGTCATGCCTCCGGGCTTCGCGGGAGATACTTGCGCCATGACGACCATCCCCGACACGTCGCGAATCGACCGGGGCGACCTGTACTGGCTCGCGCCCGATGACTCGCGAGGCCCCGCGCCGGCCTACTCGCATCCGTACGTGGTGGTGCAGGAGGACGTCTTCAACCACTCGCGAATCACCACGGTGGTGGTCTGCGCGCTCACCTCCAACCTGCACCGCGCCGCCGAGCCCGGCAACGTCCTGCTGGAGCCCGGCGAGGGCGGCCTCCCCCGCCAGAGCGTCGTCGTGGTGTCGCAGATCGAGTCGGTGGAGAAGTCCCGCCTCGGAGCGCGCATCGGCGCGCTGTCCGAGGCGAGGGTGGAGCAGGTCCTCGCCGGCCTGCGCTTCCAGCAGGCGTCGTTCTTCCGGCGCTAGCTCAGGGCTCGTTGAAGATGAGCAGGCCGCGCGCGGTGTCCACCACGTAGACGTGGCCGTCGCCCGGCACGCGGATGCCGATGGCGCCCTCGAGCAGGTTGTCGGTGCGCTCCGGGTCGTCCTCGCGGAAGGTGTTGAAGTGGGCGATCTGCTTCGGCTGGGGAGGAATGGAGACGTCCAGCACGCGCAGGCCCTCGTGGTAGTAGGCGATGTACAGACGCTTGTCCTTGAGGACCATGTTGTGGATGGACGTCTGGTTGCGCAGCTTGTACCGGCCGATGAGCGGGATGTTCGTGGGGTCGGTGACGTCCAGCACGCGCAGGTGGGTGCCCTGGTATTCGCCGCCCTCGAACGCGATGGTCCTCCCGCCGAACGTCCCCACCGCGCCCGCGTGGCTCATCGACGTGCTGTTGTCCGACGCGAAGGTGTACGCGCCCAGCTCCTTCGGGTTCATCGCGTCCTTCACGTCGAAGACGACATAGCCCGAGCTGAAGTGGTTGACGTAGAGCCGGTCCTGATAGGCGAAGCTGTCGTGCGCCGAGGGCAGGTAGGACGTCGTGTCGGACACGACGATGCGGTTGAGCAGGGTCGGCTCGAGCGGCCGGGAGATGTCGAACAGCAGCGTCTCCCCGTGGGCCGAGGGACCGGGTGACACCGCGTACAGCCGGTCTCCCTCGACGAAGAGCGTGTGGACGTTGAGGGGCGGGCCGCCGGGCACGTTGCGCACGAAGGTGGGGTTGGCGCGCTCGGTGATGTCGAAGACGAGGACGCCCGTGTCCTTGCTCGCGACGTAGAGCGCGTCACCGCGCGTCCAGGCCGCGTTCCAGTAGGAGTCTCCGGGGAGGGATATCTTCTTCGTCAGCACGGGGCGGGCGCGGTCGCGGATGTCGAAGACGGTGAGGCCCCCCGGCGTCCGGGAGCCCCAGGGGACGGACACGACATAGGCGTGGTGCCCGTCGACGTAGACATCCACCGGCTGTCCGGGCGTCACGAAGGTCTCGGAGAGCAGCCGCAGCCCGCCCGAGGACTCGGCCTCACCCCGCCCCCACGTCATCCGCGCGGCCTCGAAGGTCCCGGTGCCGCCCACCTTGCCGTTGGTGCAGCGGGCATAGCAGCCCGTCACATAGCCGGGGCGGGAGACCTGACAGCCCAGGAGCGCCACCTGCCGCTGGGCGTTCGCGAGCTCGAAGCGGCTGGTGAAGTGGAAGCGGCCCGTCAGCTCCTGTCGGGTGAGGGGCCGCTCGTCCATCGTCCCCGCCCCACCGCCCCGGGGCACCCTCACGCTGACGAAGTCCGGGTACGCGTCCTGGTTGCGCAGGTCCACCATGTAGATGCCCTGCGGGTCCAGGGTGGCGAGCGAGGCCGTGTCGCACTTCGACACGTCGAACAGCGCGGGCGAATCACAGTCGAACGTCGTGCCGCGGGCGACGGTGGCGGTGCAGGGCGCGTACTCGCCCGGGTCCTCCCAGTCCGTGGGGTCCACCAGCGGCGTATAGGTGCCGTCCCACGGGTCCACCGGCGGAGGCGGAGGAGGTGGCTCGGGCTGTCTGGGTTTGTCGTCCGAGCAGGCGAAGCCCAGCAGCATGAGTCCAACGAAGATGGCGCGGACGGCGGGTGACTCGAGGGCCATGAGGGTGAGGCTCCTGTCGAGAGGCGACGTCCGGGGTGGACGCCCGCGCCCGTGGGGAAGCGGGCGCGGGCGGGATTACAAGCCACGCGAAGCGAAGAACGACCATGCCCCGAGGAGCATCCTCCACGGGGCAACGACAGGTTGGTCGACGAGGCCCGCCGGACTACGCTGGCGGGTTGGTCTCCTTCACGTCTGTCTTCAGAGCCGCTCGAGGAAGCGCAGCAGGTCCTGCTTCTGGGCGGGGCTGAGCGACTCGGGCGGTGCGCCGGGGAGCTCCGGGGGATGCACGGGAGGCAGCTCGAGCGCGGACGTGAAGGGGATGACGAACTGGCTGTAGAGGTCGACCACGCCCTTCAGCGTCTCGATGCTGTTGTCGTGGAAGTACGGCGCCGTCCGCGCGGCCCCTCGGAGCGTGGGGATGTCGAAGGCCTCGAAGTCCAGCGGGTTGCCGGTGACGAGCGCGCGACCGGGGTCCGTGGTGAAGGCCTGGGGAAAGAGGTTGGGGCCGACGATGGGCGCTCCGTTCTCGTCCACGGCGGGGTTCGGGTCGTACGGGTCTCCGCTCGCGGTGACGGGGATGGGGGGCAGGTCCGTCACCTGCCGCGTCCGGGTGCCGTCCGTGTAGAAGCGGAACCGGTAGCGCGGCAGCTCCAGCGAGGCGTTGTACAGCGTGGGGAACTGGCCAATCTGTCCCAGGTACGTGAAGCCTCCGACGGCGATGTTCAGGATGTCGGGTGTCTGGCGTTGGCCCTGCACGGGGACGGGGCCCGTGCCCGGGACGTTCGTGAAGACGACGTTGCCGTCGGGCTTCGTCACCGGGAAGCCGGAGGCGAGCTCCAGCATCGCCGGCTGGGAGATGTGGCTCAGCGTGGGGCTGCCGTGGCACGGCTCGCAGCCGACCTTGAAGACCTCGCGTCCGCGCGTCTCGGCGGGCGTGAGCCAGAGGAAGTCCTCGGGCGACGGGATGCGCGAGAGCGGGACGCCCGCGTCGAGCAGGCTCGCGACGAAGCGCGGGCGGGACGAGGTGAACGCATCGCGCTGGAAGCTCGCCAGCTGGCGCAGCTGTGAGCGGGGGACGGCGCCACCCTGGCTGTGGCTGGTGATGGCGGCCTGGGCCTGGTCCTCCAGGTTGGATTCACGCCCGTCGAGCTGGAAGAAGGGGCCGGTGAGGGCCACGTCCTGGATGCTCGGCACGCCTCGCCAGACGAAGACCTTCCTGTCCGCGGGGGTGATGACCTGCCCCTGGGCGTCGATGACATCCATGTTGTCGGGAAGGGGCAGGACGACGCGGACCAGTCCCTTCTTCAGGTGCTCGTACGTGGGCACCGCCGCGTTCGGGTCGTCCGCGTCGATGGGATGGAAGAGCACGTCCCGCGGGTTGGAGGCATGCAGCGCCTGGACGTGCGCGGGCTTGAGCGCGGTGCTGTCGTCGAGCACGTGACAGGTCGCGCACGAGCGTCCGTTCGTGTTCGGAAAGGCGTGGGTGAACAGTCGCTTGCCGGGAGCGGAGCTGCTCAGCGCCGCCTCGGCGGTCGCGGTGGGCTCCGCCGCGGTGACCTCGGGGACGTCCCGCTCCGGCTCGGCGGGGGTGCAATGCGTCAGTCCGCCCAGCGCGAGCACGCCGGCGATGCGCAGGAAGATGCGCGTGGGAATCATGGAGTCTCCAGGGTGTGGACTCCCTGGAACACCGGGTTCATCCCGAACTGTCACCTGTCGGTCCGCAGGCAATGGATGTTGGACTCGAGCGAAGGGGGATGCTGAGTTGCCTGCACCGAGACCTCCATGCGCCATCGCCTGCTCCTGTCCGTCGCCGTGCTCGTGTCGCTCCCCGCCTTCGCCCAGCTTCCGGTGTCTCCCGTGGGGCCGGTGTCGCCCACGACGGGCCTGGTGCTGAGGGACGACGTGGTGCGCGCCCTCATCTCGGAGAGCTCCGGGGACCGCATCCATGACGGTGTGCAGCGACTGTCGCTGCTGGCCCGGGACAACGCGGAGGGCTACGGGCAGGCGGCGGAGTGGGTCGCCGCGAGCGCGAAGGCCGCGGGGCTGCAGGACGTGCGCGTGGAGCCGATGAAGGAGGAGCCCCAGTGGCGCGCCACCCGGGGCGAGCTGTGGGTGTCCGGGCCGCACCGCTACAAGGTGACGTCTCACGCGGACCAGCCCATGGCGCTGGCGCTGCGCAGCGGCAGCTTCGAGGGCAAGGCGCTGGAGTTGGTCGACGTGGGGCAGGGCAACCAGGACTCGGACTACGCGGGCAAGGACTTCCAGGGCAAGGTGGTGCTCACGCGGGGGCACCCCGTCGCGGTCCTGCGCCGGGCGGTCGGGAAACTCGGCGCGGTGGGCGTGCTCTCCTCGTACTCGACGCCGCCCTGGAACCAGCCGCATCGCATGGATGGGGACTTCCCCGACCAGATTGGCTGGGCGGTGGTGCCGCCGGGGATTCGGCCGGAGGGGCAGCCGGCGCCCTTCCTGTTCATGCTCACCGACCGCCAGGCGCGCGAGCTGCGAGCGCAGCTCCTGACGGGCCCGATGAAGGTGGACGTGAGCATCGCCACCGAGACGAAGCCGGGGCACTACTCCGTCGTCAGCGGCGTCATCCCCGGCCAGCGCTCGGACGAGGAGATTGTCCTCACCGCGCACCTGGACCATTACAAGCCGGGGGCCAATGACAACGCCTCGGGCGCGGCCACGGTGCTGGAGATGGTGCGCACGTACACCACGCTCATCCGGGACGGCGTGCTGCCGCCTCCGGTGCGCACCGTGCGGGTGCTGTGGCTGCCGGAGTTCGAGGGGACGCGCGAGTGGTTCGAGCGCCACGGCGCCGAGCCGGTGCGGCGGGTGGCGCACTACAACTTCGACATGCTCGGCGCGAGCCTGACGAAGGTGCACTCGCGCTTCTCCGCGTCGTACACGCCGGACTGGCTGGGCAGCTTCGTGAACGCGGTGACGGAGTCCACGGTGGCGTTCATGAACCGCTTCAACGCGGTGACGTATCCGTCCCGCAAGGACTTCCGCATCGGCTCCGTCACCGGCTCGCGCGAGCCGATGGACATGCACCTGGAGCGCTATGGCCGGGGCTCGGACCACCAGCTCTTCAATGACCACGGCATACCCGGCGTGGCGTTCTCCACCTGGCCGGACGACGCGTATCACACGAGCGGGGACCGGCCGGAGAACGTGGACCCCACGCAGCTGCACCGCGCGGCGTTCGCGGGGCTGGCCTCCATCACCGTGGCCGCCTGGGCGGAGGGCCCGGGGGCCCTGGAGCTGGCGCGGCTGGTGTCGGTGCACGGCGCCCGGCGCGTGGCGGAGGACGAGTTCCGGGCGCGCAAGGACCTGGCCGCGGCGCCCGCCGAGCAGGTCGCGGGCACCTACCGGCTCGCGCGCGCGGTGGTGCGCGCCGCCTACGCGCGGGAGCGCGAGGCCTTGCGCTCGTGCCAGCCGTTGGGCGCGCCGGCCGCGTCGGTGAAGACGCTGACGAAGCAACTGGACCGCGCCGAGGAGCAGGCCCTGGAGCGCGTGGAGGCGGATGGCAAGGCGCGAGGTGTCTCGCTCAAGGAGCCCGCTGTGACGGAGGCGGAGCGCCGCGCCCGTGCCTTCGTCCCGCGACGGGTGAAGGGCAAGGAGCTGGCCTCCTTCGATGAGCTGGCGGGCAAGGTGGCTCCAGCGGACCAGCCCCGGGTGGACGCGGTGCGGGCCGCGTTCCGGGATGCCGCGTCGGCGCTGCGGGCGCAGGGGGAGGGCGAGCTGCGCTTCTACCAACTGCCGGATGCCATCGTGAGCTACGCGGACGGCCGTCGCTCCGTGGCGGACATCCGCGACGCGGCCTACGCGGAGTACGGGTACGTCTTCCCGGTGGAGGCGCTCGTGGACCTCTTCGCGCTGCTCCAGCAGGGCGGCATCATGACGAGCACGCGCTGAGGCACGAGGGCCCCCGCGACTCGGGGGCCGTGGCGCCGGACTACAGCGACAGGCGCTTGTCGGCGAAGGTCATCCCGGGAGCGCCCACGTCCTTGAACCAGCTCGGCGGCTTGGGGGCGGTGAGGGCCGCGGTCATCGTCTCGAGCCACTGCGGGAAGGACTCGAAGTCCGGCGTGGCATCCTCGGGGTTGTGCCACGCACCGGTCGCGAGCACGCGGGCGCGCGGCTGGTCCTGGTGGTGGTAGTAGATGGGGTACTCACCATTCGGACCCGGCTTGCTCACGTCGAAGCACCACACGGCCTCGCCGCCCGCCTCCGCGAAGCCGACCAGGTGGTTGGTGGAGAGGTCCACGCCCTCCTCGATGGAGACGCCCTCCGGCAGGTGGACCAGGTCCTCGTTCGCGCTGGCGATGTCCTCCGCGTCGTAGAGCCAGAAGCCCACGTCCAGGCCGTCCGCCTGGAGGTTGCGCTCCGCGATGCACAGTCCCAGTGCGAGCGCCTCGCGATAGCTGGGGGGCGGCGTCCAGCGCAGGGTGCCGAAGTGCGGCTTCACGGCCTTCACCAGCGCGTCGGCCGAGATGGGCTCGGAGAGGGTCAGCTCCAGCAGCTTCGACTGCTTCAACGCCTCGATGGACTGGGAGACTTGTTTCATGTGCGCGGACGCTAGCCCGCGACCCGCGCGAAACCAACGACGTCCGGCCTGGGCGCCGCGTGACGTCGGGCGCGGGACATCACGGCTCCAGGCGCGCGTGAATCATCGCTTCGCCGGCTGTGCGAGCCACGTGTCGATGCGTTCACGCAAGGGCTGTGGGGCGCCATCCAAGATGGCCAGCTGCTTCGCCTCGGTGGCGAGCCGCGCCGCGCGAGCGCGGTCCCTGCCCGACTCCCAGAGGGCCCGCGCGAGCATGAAGCGCGCATCCGTGCGCTGACCCGGCAGAGGGCGCGCATGCTCCCAGCCCGCGACGGCGCGCTCCAGGGGCGCGATGGCCTCCGCGGGGCGATGGAGCAACAGGTAGACGCTCCCCAGGTCCAGGAGGGACGCGGTCCACCGCTCGTCGGCGTCGTCCGGCAACGCCAGCTGGAGGTCGACGGCCCGTTGGAAGAAGGGCAGCACCTCCTCATGGCGCTGCTGTCGCATGAGCGCGCGCCCGAGCAGCCGCAGGGTGGAGATGAGGATGGGGTGCTGGGGCCCGAAGAGCTCCTCGCGGATGGCGAGCAGCTGGCGGAAGTGCTCCTCGGACAGCCGGTAGTCGCCTTGCTGGAGGCGGAGCACCCCGAGGTTGCCGTGGATGACGGCCGCGCCGTGGCTCTTGGGGCCGTCCGTCTTCTCGGCGATGGCCAGGGCGCGCGCGTAGATGGGGAGCGCGTCCCGGAAGCGCTCCCGCACCACGAGCGTCGAGCCCAGGTCGTTGAGCGCGTCGTAGACGCGGGGGTGCTCCGGGCCCAGCGTGCGCTCCAGGATGGCCAGGGCCTCGCGGACCGTCTGCTCCGCCAGGTCCAAGTCGCGCGCGTCCTGCTCCGCGTTCGCGCGCTGGGGCACGAAGGCGCCGTCCCGCAGCACGGGGACGAGCGCCAGCCGCACGCGAGCCACCTCGGGGTGCTCGTCGCCGAGGGTCCGTCGGGTGATGTCCACCGCGCGCTCCAGTGTCACCCGGGCCTGGGCCAGCCGGGCGTCGCGCCACTGGCTGACGCCGAGCTCCAGGAGGACGTCCGCCACCTCGAGGCCGTTGGCGCCGAAGGCCTGCTCCGCCAGCAGCAGGGCCTGCTCCTGTTGGGCCGCGGCCTCGGGGTAGTGCCGCTGCATGCGCAGCAGGGTCCCCGAGTAGGTGAGGAGCTGGATGCGCGCCAGGAGGTGTCCGTCCCCCAGGCGCTCCAGCGCCGCGGCGGCGCGGTCCTTCCATCGCGCGGCCAGCTCGTACTCGTCCAGGCCGATGCAGGACACACGGACCAGGAGTATCCATGCGCGGGTCGCCACGGCGTCCTGGCGCGTGGCCTCCGCGGCGTCCAGGGCCTCGAAGAGCGCGCGCTCGGCGCCTCGCCAGTGGCCGGCGCCCTCGCGCAGCTCGCCGAGGAGCAGCGAGAGCTCCGCGAGCGCGGGTCGATGCCCGGCCTCCTTCGCGACGCGCGCCGCCGGCTCCACGAGCGTGAGGCCCTCCTCGTAGCGACCGGTGGCGAGGAGCGCTCGGCCCCGGGCCAGGGCCGACCGGTGCGCCGGGGCTCCCTCGTCCGCCGTCTCGTGGGGTGCGCCTGGGGCGTGTTGTCCGGCGCAGGCCGTGACAGGCGCCAGTCCCGTCGCCGCGCGGTGGGCCTCGTCCACCGTCCTCGCGTTCGCCTGGGACAGGAGCGTGGTGAGCGCGGAGACCTCCGCGAGCCGGTTGTCGAGGCAGCGCATGCGCCACCCCAGCACCGCCTCGGTCGGCGCCTCGCGGACCTGGGAGGCCCGACAGGTGTCGGTGCGCATCCGCTCCCAGGCGGAGGTATAGGCGTCCAGCTCGCGGCGGACGCGCTCCCAGGCCACCTGGGCGTAGGGCCTGCCGGTGGCCGTGAAGGCGGCCTGGATGCTGGCCTGCTGCGCCGGGCCCCAGACGTGGGTGAGCTCCTCCTTCGCGCCGTCGCAGGCCCGGCGGGAGTGGAGGACATGGGTGAGGCCCACGGCCAGGGCCAGCAGCGCCCCGCCCCCCGCGACCCACAGTCCGCGTCGTCGACGCGCGGTGGGGTCCTGCCCCAGGGCGTCCAGCAGCGCGGTGAGGGTGGGGAAGCGCTCCGAGGGCGTGTCGGCGAGCCCGCGCGACAGCACGCGGCGCGGCCATGTGGGGACGCGCGAGCCCGAAGGGAGGGGCGCGAGCTGTCTGGCGCCGGGCGGCGCTCCGCCCGTGAAGGGCTGGACGCCGTAGAGGGCCTCGTGGAGCGCGACGCAGAAGGAGAACTGGTCGGCCGCCGGACTCGTGAGTGAGGCGTCCTGGAGCACCTCCGGCGCGGCGTACGAGCACCGGAGCGGCGCCTTGCGCTTCGACAGGCCGAAGCCGGTCACGTGGACGCGTCCCTCCGCGCTGACGCGCAGTTGGTCGGGTCCGAAGCCTCCGTGCGCGATGCCCACCGCGTGCGCCGCCGCGAGCCCTCGCCCCGCGTCGATGAAGACGTCGAGCACCTGTCGCGACGTGCGCGGCGAAGCCGCCAGCCAGCCGGCGAGGGTCTGGGGCTCCACCCGCTCCATGGCGAGGAAGACATGGGGCCCGAACGTGCCCACGTCGTAGATGGCCACGACATTGGGATGGGAGACGCGGGCCCGCGCCTGGGCCTCACGCAGCAGGAGGGCGCGCTCCTCGTGCTCGGCGTCGGTGCCTGGCGCGCTGCTGGTGCGCAAGAGCTCCAGCGCGACGCGGCGCTCCAGCTCCGGGTCGTAGGCGTCGTACACGACGCTCACGGCGCTGGCGGACAACACCTCGACCAGCAGATAGCGGCCGACCGTGGCGCCCTTCGCGGGAGCCCAATCCTCGGAAGGCGTGAGGGCGGAGTCGGGATGCCTCTCACCGGGAGGTGGAGGCGATGCAATCCAGTACAGCGGGTCACCATCGTGTGACATCACCAGGGCATGCCGTCCCAGCTTCAGCGTCTCTTCGAGCCCCGTGACAGGCGCGTAGAAGACGCGCTCGCTCCGGGGGGGCGCGAGGACACCCTCGGCGCTCAGCACGTATTCAGGGAACACGTCCTTCATCTCCACTGGGGCGTGGAGGAGGAGCACCACGTACGCGTCGCGCCGGAGGCCGGCCAGGATGTCGGAAGGCTGGAGGTCATCGCTTGTCGCGACGACGGGAGCCCGGGTCTGTTGATAGGTGCCCGTGCGCGGGTCGAAGTCGAAGATGGCGAGCGCCGCGGGCCGCAACGAGGGCAGGGTGCTCGTCAAGAACCGCTCGACGGCGGTCCATCCAGGATGCCGCGAGTCGGCGGACAGGGCCCATTCCTGGTACGTCCGCTCGCCGTCCACTGGCCGCATGTGTTCCTTATGGGGCATGGGGCGAGGACCTCGCAAGCCGTGGTGAAGACAGCCCCGCGGGTTTCACCACGAGATATCGCCTGGACATGATTCCAATCGCTTGGCGAGACCTCCCACCAGAGGAAGACCTGGATTATGTCTCGCGTCAGGTCAAACCC
This sequence comes from Myxococcus sp. MISCRS1, assembly GCF_026626605.1. Lineage (NCBI taxonomy): Bacteria > Pseudomonadati > Myxococcota > Myxococcia > Myxococcales > Myxococcaceae > Myxococcus > Myxococcus sp. MISCRS1. The sequence goes on along the minus strand of NZ_JAPNKB010000001.1, from coordinate 2,759,963 downwards.
GGAGCGCACCCGTCGCTCCCGCCCGAGCTGAAGAGCCCGGACTCCTCGAAGGATTCGCCATGAAGCTCGCCTCCTTGTTCCCTGCTCCCCTGCCGACGGCGCCCAGCGTCGGGCTGCTGCTGCTTCGCCTCGTCGCTGGCATCGCGTTCATGTTCCACGGCTGGTCGAAGATCCAGAACCCGTTCGGCTGGATGGGCGCCGAGGCCCCCGTGCCGGGCATCCTCCAGGCGCTCGCCGCGCTCTCCGAGTTCGGCGGCGGGCTCGCCTGGGTGCTGGGCCTGCTCGTCCCCCTGGCGTCCCTGGGCCTCTTCTTCACCATGGCCGTCGCGACTCACGTGCACGCCGTGGTGAAGGGTGACCCGTTCGTCGGCCACGCCGGCAGCTATGAGCTGCCCCTGCTCTACCTGGTCATCGCGGTGGTGCTGATGACCGTGGGTCCCGGTCGCTTCGCCCTGGACACCTGGCTGCGCAAGAAGCTCGGCTGAGTCCGGGCAAGGCTCGGGGCGCCCGCATGCCAGGCGCCCCTCAACCGCCCCCCGCGCCGCTTCGCAGCAGCAGGGCGGCGCGCTTGATGGCGGCGCGGATGCGGACATAGGTGCCGCACCGGCAGACGTTGTCGCTCATCGCCGCGTCGATGTCCGCGTCGGACGGGTGGGCGTTCTTCTTCAGCAGCGCGACGGCGGCCATGATCTGCCCCGGCTGACAGAAGCCGCACTGGGCCACGTCCTCCGTCATCCAGGCCTGCTGCACCGGATGCAGCCCCTGTGCGCCCAGACCCTCGATGGTCATCACCTCGCGCCCCTGAAGCGTGCCCACCGGGTGGATGCAGGGCCGGAACGCCTCGCCGTCCAGGTGGCTGGTGCACGCGCCGCACACGCCCACGCCGCAGCCGTACTTCGGCCCCGTCACGCCCAGCACGTCGCGCAGCACCCACAGGAGCGACAGGTCCTCGGGCGCCTCCACCGACACCGTCTGACCATTGAGGATGAACTGATGGGCCGGCATGCTCAGACTCCCTCGTCGAGGATGGGGAAGCGGTTGGGCATCGTGCCCCGGGCCCGTGCAATCGCGTTCGTCAGCGCGGCCGCGGCGCTGGGGTAGCCCAGCTCGCCCACGCCGCCCACGCGGTCATCCGAGCGCACCAGGTGCACCTGGATGTCGGCCGGGACGTGCTTCATGCGCATCCAGCGGTAGTCCGCGTAGCTGCTCTCGCGCACCGCGCCCGCGTCGATGTGGATGCCCGCGCTCAGCGTGGTGGACATCGCGTCCACCGCCGCGCCCTGGAGCTGGGCCTCGATTCCCTTGGGGTTGATGGGCAGGCCCACGTCCGCGGCGATGACGATGCGCAGCACCCGCGGCGTCCCTCCGGTGACGTCCACCTCGATGAGGTGCGCGATGGCGCTCCCCCACTCCTCCAGCACGGCGACCCCCTGCGCCACCCCGGGCGGCAGCGCGCGCCCCCACTGCCCCTCCGCCACCACCTTGTTCAGCACCGCCTTGAGCCGGTTCGAGTCGAGCCGCTCGCGACGCAGCGTCACCGGGTCCACCTGGAGCTCTCGCGCCAGCTGGTCGACGAAGACCTCGTTCGACACGCCGACCTGGCTGGTGAACACCGAGCGGAAGGACGCGGTGGGAATCGGGATGGAGATGTCGCGCAGCTCGTGGCTCACCTGTCCGAACGAATAGGGGAGCTTCTGCGACAGCGCGAAGAACACCGCGCCGGTGACCTCCGGGAGCACTTCTCCGACCAGCGCGGTGACGACGTCGCCGAAGCCGTGCGGCACCTCCAGGGTGGGGATGGCGGCGCGGTGGTGCCAGCCCAGGATGCGCCCGCCCAGACCCAGGTGGGCGAGGATGCGGTGGTGGCTCGCGGGACGGAAGCGCCCGTGGCGCATGTCATCGTCCCGGCTCCACATCAGCTTCACAGGCTTGCCGATGGCCTTCGACACGAGCGCGGCCTCCACCGCCGCCTCGTTGAAGAACCTGCGGCCGAAGCCACCGCCCGCGCGCACGGTGTGCACCGTCACCTTCCACGGCGTCAAAGCCCAGCCGAGCGCCCGCGCCACCTCGCGCTGGGCATGCTTCGGGTCCTGCGTCCCCACCCAGACCTCCGCCAGTCCGCCCTGCACGCGCGCCACGCAGCTCTGCGTCTCCATGGGGGCGTGCGCCAGGTAGGGGAAGTCGAATCTCCCCTCCAGCGTGCGCGTCGTGAACAACGGCGGCAGGGGCCGCGCGCCGATGCCGTCGCGCAAGCGCGTGCGGATGTCCGCGTCGGACAGCGCGCTGGCGGGGCCGGGCGTCCAGGTGATGCGCAGCGCCGCGCGGGCCGCGAGCGCCTGTCCGAAGGTCCGGGCCACCACCGCCACGCCGGTGCCCAGCGAGACCACGTCCACCACGCCGCCCATGGCCCGCGCCGCCGCGTCGTCGACGGTGCGGACGGTGCCGCGCAGCGTGGGAGGTCTCGCCACCACCGTGGGGAGCGCCTCGGGGAGGTCGAGGTCCAGGGCGTGCCGGGTCGCCCCCGTGACGATGTCCCGCGCGTCGATGCGCCCGGTGGGCTGGCCCACCAGCGTGTACTGGCTCACCGGCTTGGGCTGCGTGGAGACCAGCGGCAGCACCACGCGAGCGGCATCCTGCGCCAGCTCGCCATAGCCGGCGCGTCGACCATCGGGCGCGCTCACCACGCCCCGCGCGGTGGTGAGCGTGGGCGCCAGGACCCGCCAGCGCAGCGCCGCCGCCGTGACGAGCCGGGCCCGCGCGTCCGCCGCCGCGGCGCGAAGCGGCCCGGACAGGAGGCGCATCGTGGTGGACATGCCCGTGAGCTGGGTGAACCAGCGCGAGTCCGCGTCCTCGTGGAGGATGGAGACCGCGTCGAGCGCGACGTCGAGCTCCTCCGCGACGAGCATGGCCACGGCGGTGGTGATGCCCTGGCCCATCTCCGTGCGTGGAAGGGTGGTGGTGACGCGTCCGTCCTCCTGGAGCGTCAGGTAGAGGTTCATCGTCGCCGCCGCCGTCTCCTCGGGCTGCGCGGCCTGGGCCGTGGGCACGTCGAGCCCCAGCCGGGCCGCAATCATCAACGTGGGAGAAGCGACGACCCACGTCAGGAAGCGACGGCGGTCCAATCCTTCGGAAACGGGAGCGTCTGACCCGAGCGTGTCCGCCATGGCCAAAGCATGGCACACCGAGCATGTGAGCCCAATGGCCTGCCAGGTCGCTCCATCAGCCGTTGGACACGTGTGTCGTTCAATGAGGACAGAGCATTCTCCTGTCCACGGCGTGGCTTGTTGGCAGATGCCCTATTGGCGAATCACGTCCTGGATGAAGCGGCTCAGCGCATCGGCCATCTTCGCGTGTGTGGCGGCGGACGGATGCCAGTCCTCGGCGACTCCGTCCACGGACGGATTCTGCACGGCCATGACATGGCGGTGGACGCGCGTGTCGCCCTGTTGATGGCGCTCCGCGACCAGCTCGGTGAGCCAGTCGCCCACGTGGACGGAGGTCACCTGGCCGCCCTGCTCGTGCTGCTTGTAGCCATCCGTCATGCTGCCCAGCGTACACACGAGGTGTGCTCGCGGATGCAGCGTGCGCAGGCGCGTGAGGAACGTCCGATAGGCGGACTTGAAGGCCGCTTCATCCGGGAGGAACACGTCGGTGCCGTGACCGGCGAGGGTGTCGTTGCTCCCGGCGTTGATGACAATCACGTGCGGTGATTCACCGGAGGAATCCCAGGGCGCGCTGTGGCCGGGGACCGCGAGCTCGTAGAGGGCGGGGACCAGTCCCGTCGTCGACAGGTCCAGGTTGCGGTACACGCCGTGCCCCGAGTGGCAGATGAGCGAGGCCTCCGCGCCCAGCTTCCGGGCCGTGAGCCATGCGTAGGCTCGCGTGGGGTTCTCGTTCTTGGAGGTGAAGGTCGGCGCCCGCCAGGAAGGGGAGGGCGGGATGATGGCAACCTCGGAGCCGTAGCCGCAGGTGATGGAGTCTCCGACGAACTCCATCCGCAGCGCCGCGCGGGGCGGCGGCTCCCGGAGCTCTCCGTGGACCTCGAGCGCCTCGAGCGTGGTGACGCCCACGGAGGTCTCGGTGCGCTTGAGGACCTCCACCGTGTGGAGCCCCAGCGGGAGCCCGGTGGCGAGCGGATAGGTGGCCGCGCCGCTCTTCACCTCCAGCTTCTGGGGCGCGCCCCCGTCGACGATGACGTCGAAGTAGTTGGTCTTCGTGTCGCCGCCTGTCCCTGCGTCGTCGAGGCGCATGCGCAGGGCATCGCCCCAGAACCGCACGCGAATCGTCACGCCGGGATGGGAGAAGACCACGCGAGTCCCGGAGCGGTACGCGCGTCCGATGACCTGCACCCGCGAGTCGGAGGCGGGGATACCGAGCCATGAGGGCGTCTGGGCAGGGGCTTCCACGAAGGGCGCGGACTCCGATGAGACGAGGTGCGCGGCGTTGTCGTTCGGAGTCTGCGAGGACGACCGGCACGCGGTCATCGACATCGTGAGTCCGAGCCCGAGGGCCGGCAGGCCGCGTGAGTGTCCTCGGGGCTTCGGGGGGCGGGTGGGGGGCTTCATGGCTTCCTCCGAGAGTCCATCTTGCGCCGTGGGGCCGTGGAGGGTCGGGAGGTCTTGAACAACAGTGTCCAGCGCTCGCCATCGAAGAGGGAGGCGCCTCGGTGGCTCGCGCTCAGCATCCTCGTGCCATCCGGGCTGAGTCCGATGCGACCGGAGCACCTCGCCACGTCCGCCTTCATCCTCGGGTCCACCTCGCGCACGGGTCGCAGCCGTCCTTGCTGGGTCTTCACCCAAAGGCCCTCATGGGTCCCGCAGTAGAGCGCACCCGCGAACCACGCGCTGTCGCTGAACTCCGACAGGGGCAGCCCTCCCTCCTGGAGTCGCTTCCACTGCTTCCCCCGGCCGACCCAGAGAGCGCCCCGGTGGCCGGTGAGGTAGACGTTCCCATCACCGGCGCAGCACACCGTGTGCACCAGCGTGTCCTTGGCAAAGGGCAACTTCGTCCAGTCCTTCCCGTCGAAGTGCCAGACATCACCGAAGCCGCCCACGGCGTACAGGTCGTCGGAGGCGAAGCCATCCAGGTCGTTGAAGCCCGTGCTCCATCCCGCCTGCTTGTCCGTCGCGCGAGGGAAGGGCGCGCCCTTCGCGCTCGCCGCGAGCGGCACCCAGCGTTGCGCGCCCTGGCGGCGGAGGATTTCGCGGGCATCGGTGAGCGCGTAGACGTGGCGGCCCACGCGCTTGAGGTTCCTGACGTGGCCCTCGTGGTGCTTCAGGCGAGGTTTCCATGGCAGCGGGGGCGCATCCTGGGTGGGCGTGCCCCGGCCTGGACACCGGTAGAGCCGCCCGGCGGGGTCGACCGCGAGCAGCTCGAGTGAGGGAGAGATGGCCACCGCGCTGCGCACCGGACCGAGATTGAGCGCGTCCACATGGGAGAACCGCCGCGCGGCGGGCGCGTCCAGGTCGCAGCAGAGAAAGCGCGTGTCGGGGTCGAGGCTGAAGCCCGCCTCGCCTTCATCCAGGACGAGGGTGAAGTGGAGTCGCCCCGCATGGGAGATGGCGCAGTCATGGATGACGTAGCCGCGCAGGTGCCGGCTCCACGTCCTCGCGTCGAAGAGCATGTGCCGGCCGATTCTGCCTCGCCGCCCCTCCCGGGACGAGGCCGGGTCCATGGGGACGCGCCACCGGTCGACACGGTCCGCCCTGGGGGAGGGGGCGCGCTTCGTGCGCGGGCGCATTGAATAGCGCTCGCTCCCCGCCGTATAGGCGGATGCCCGTTTCATTCCTGGGCCTGGAAGGAACCGATACATCATGGGTGTGCGCTGGATGCTGGGCTGGACTCTTCCGTTGGTTGCCCTCGGCTACGCCGAGGCGTCGTCCCAAGCCGTGGTGACCCCGAGCACCCAGGGGGCCCCCGCGCCGGCGGCCCCCAAGCGCGTGGAGCTCTCCTATCAGGACCCGAGCTGCAACCCGGCGGAGGCGCAGCAGTGCCTGTGCGTGGGCAGCGTGGGCTCGGCGGAGTCCGCGCTGCGCGAGCTCGGGCTGGATGCGCAGGTGCTCCGCACGACGGGCGTGCCCTGCATCCGGGGCGACTTCGACCAGGACGGCGCGCCGGACTACGCGTTCCCGGGCAAGGGCTTCTCGTGCAATGGCTCGGTGCCCGTGCGCGTCCTCTTCACGAGCAAGGGGCTCGTGCGTGAGGTCCAGTCACTGCCCCGCGAGGTGAGCTGCCTCCAGCTCTACCTCCCGAACAAGAAGCCCGGCCGCCATGGCGTGCCCGCGACGAGCCGGGATGCGCTCGTGGACTGGGGCGAGGGCAACGCCACCTGGTTCTATCGCTATGATGGCAAGCGCTGGGACGCCACCCGCCACCTGTCCGAGTCGCACTGACCCGGGGTCCTCGCCTGCCTCAGGGCGGCACGCAGACGTTCAGCACCATCGTCGCCGCCTGGGCGTCCACGCTGCTGAAGGCGAGGTCGGGCAGGCCGTCCGCGTTCCAGTCCGCGATGAGCCCGTCGCGGGCGGTGCGTCCCCAGCCGGGCAGGGGACCCAGGGCGAAGGTGTTGGGCGTGGTCTGCATCACCACGCGTGCGCCGAACGGCTCGAAGGAGAAGGTGTCCGTGAGGCCGTCGGCGTTGAAGTCCGCCGTGAGGATGCCATTGCCCGCGCGGATGCCCAGGCTGTGCTTGGGCGTCAGCGTGGGCTGACGGGCCGAATCATAGGTGAGCAGTCCCACCTCGCCCCGGTCGATGAGCAGGCCGACGGTGCCCTGGCCTTCCAGGTCCGCGCGACCCATGGCGCGGTGCGTGTACTCGCCGGTGAAGGTCGTCTGTCCGGTGAACGTGCCGTCGCCATTGCCCCAGACGACGTACACCTCGCCCTTGTCGATGTTGGGGTTGCCCGGACGCAGGAGCGCCAGGTCCATGTGGCCATCCCGGTCCAGGTCGGCGGAGACCAGGGTGTGCACCTCGTAGTTGGCCGTCACGTCCACGGTGAGGCGGGGCGCGAACTTCCCGCTGCCCTGGTTGAGCCACACGCCGAGCTGGATTTTCGAGGGGGTGAACCGCTCCGTCGTCACCAGGTCGAAGCGGCCATCCTCGTTGAGGTCCACCGCGATGAGCTCCGCCTGCGTCCAGTCCTCGTCGTAGCGCTCCGCGGGCGCGAAGCCTCCGCCCGGCAGGCGCTTGAAGACGACGAGCTGGGGCAGCACGCCCGTGGACGGCGTCAGCGACGTGGTGAGGGCGGCCAGGTCCTCGCGCCCGTCACCGTCCAGGTCCACGGAGACCAGGTCCTGCACCCCGGCGGTGACCTTCTTTCCCGCGGGAGGCACGAACACGGGTGACAGCACGGCGGTGCTCCGCTCCGGGCTGCCCGACAGCGACATGAAGATGGCGTTCTTCTCGTTGCTCCCGGCGGCCAGGTCGGCGAAGCCGTCCGCGTTGAAGTCGCCGCTGGCGAGCCCGCCCGGGGCGCCCTCGAGCTGGAGGCTCTCCATCAGGGAACTCGTGCCCCAGAGCATCTGGACGGACATGTAGCCGGTGAGCGCCACGTCCGTGAAGCCATCGCCGTCGAAGTCACCCGCGGCGGGCGCGTAGTGCTCGCCGTTGTAGCCGAGGCTGCGCGGCGTGGAGAAGGGCATGGGACCGGCGCTGCCCGGCAGGAGGTTGAGCTGCCCGCCCGGGGCGCTGGTCCAGAACAGGTCCTGGCGGCCATCCCCGTTCATGTCGGCCAGCAGGGGCGACCGGACCGTCGAGCCGAACGGACGGGCGAAGGGCATCTCGGACGCGAGCGCCAGCGTCCCACCCGAGGGGCTGAAGACGCGGACCTTCTCGGGGTGGAGCAGGGCCAGGTCGTCCACGGCGCCGTCGTGGTCGAAGTCACCCGCCACCAGGTTTCCGTAGCAACTGGTGCACGGAGCGTAGACGGGGACCCGGAACGAGCCGGTGCCCGTGCCGTTGACCTGCACGATGCGGTTGTTGGCGCTGTCGAGCCGGGCGTAGTCCAGGTTCCCGTCCCCGTTGAAGTCGGCCACCACGGGGCAGTCGTACGTGTCGGAGGAGATGACGGTGGTGGGGGCGAAGAAGGTGCCGTCCCCCTTGCCGCGATAGAGCAGCGTCCGTCCCAGGTGGACATGGGCGAAGAGGTCCAGCTTCCCGTCGCGGTCGAAGTCCCGGGCGGTGAGGCAGTTGAAGCTGGTGGTGACGTTGGTGCCCAGCGGCGTCGACAGGGGCGCCTGGAAGGTGCCCGTGCCCTGGCCGAGGTAGACGGTGAAGCCGCCCGTCCTGTCATCGCTGTCGGTGCCCAGGATGGCGGCGACATCCAGCTTCCCGTCACCATTGAAGTCCGCCACCACGGGGGGCTCCGAGCTGAGGACGTTGCCGGCGCTGGCGGAGTTGGCCAGCCGCGTGAAGCCGCGCCCGGGCCCGCTGGCGAGCACGGTGATGTCGAACAGGTTGCCCACCAGGACGTCCTGGCGTGAGTCCCCGTTGAAGTCGCCGGCGCCCATGAAGTCTCCCCCCGTGGGGTAGGCGAACTGGGACACGGGCGCGAAGGACGGCGTCGCGCACGCCAGGGGCACGACGTGGCGGTGGAATGCCGGCGCGGAGGGGCGTCCGTCACCCGCGCTGTTCCGGGCCTTCACCTGGAACAGGTAGGTGGTGCCGGTGGTCAGCCCGGGCACCGTGGCCACGCGGGCGCTCGCCGGGACGGTGACGGAGCCGCCGCCGGGTGTGGCGGTGACGACGTACCCGGTGACGGGGTCCGTGGCGGGCGCGGAGGCCGGGTTCCAGCGCACGACGGCGCCCGCGGAGGTGGAGTGCACGCGCACGTCGGTGGGCGCGCGCGGCTGGGCGCGCAGCTGGATGGGCGCGGAGGTGGTGGCCGGGCCAGCGCCCACGCTGTTCGAAGCGGTCAGCGTGAAGGTGTAGGTGGCGCCGGGCGTGAGCGTGGAGAGGCGGGCCACGGTGGGCGAGGCTGGGAAGCTCTGGTCCACGCCCGCGGGGGTGGAGACGAGCCGGTAGCTGGTGACGGGTCGGCCACCGTCGTTGGCGGGCGGCTGCCAGTCCAGCTCGAGCTGCCCCGCGTGGTAGACGCCGGTGAGCTGGACGGGAGCCGATGGCGGCGAGGGGAGCGTCACGGAGGGGGTGGTGGCGGTGGCGCCCGTGCCCGACGAGTTCTGCGCGGCCACGCTGAAGCTGTACGTGGCGCCGTCGGCGAGGCCCGTCAGGTAGAGGCTGGTCGCCGTCGAGGACGCCTGCTGGGACACGCCCGTGGGGTGCGTGGTGACGACGTAGCCCGAAATCGCGGCGCCACCGTTGTTCGTGGGCGCGGTCCAACGCACCTCCGCCGCGCGGATGTAGGGCGTCACCGTGACGTTCTGGGGCGCGCTCGGCAGGGCGGCGACGCGGACCGACGAGCTGGTGTTGGGCGTGGAGGTCCCCACCGCGGTGGTGACCACCAGCGTGAAGGTGTAGCTCTGGCCGTTGGTGAGGCCGGTGACGAGCGCGGACCTCTCGGTCGTGTGGATGACCTGGCCACCCGGAGCCACGGTGACGGTGTAGCCCTGGATGGGCTGGCCGCCGTCCGACGGCAGGCTCCACTCCAGCTCCACCTTCTGGTCCGCGCCCTTCAAGCGGGTCCAGGTCGGCGTGGCCGGCAAGGAGAAGGTGCGCACGGCGGCGGACTGGGTGGAGGTCTGCCGGGTGCCATCCGCGTAGATGGCGGTGACGGTGAAGCGGTACTGCGTGCCATTGGCCAGGCCGGTGACGACCGCCGTTCGGGCGGCGGCGCCCGCGCTGACCTTGAGGCTGGAGGGCGTGGCGGCGACCTCGAACGAGGACAGCGCGCTGCCCGTGGTGGACGGGGTGTAGCTCCAGGCCACGGTCATCTCGCGGATGCCCGGCGTCGCCGTCACCCCGGTGGGCGCGGTCAGTGTCTCGGTGCCCGCGTCACTCCGGCCCGCGTCGGGCGTGCCGGCATCCTCGCGGCCCGCGTCCGGAGTCCCAGCGTCCGGAGCTCCCGCATCCGGAGTGCCTGCATCCGGAGTCCCGGAGTCCGCCTCACCCGCGTCGGTCTCGTCGGGCTTGCCCGCGTCGGCGGTGCCCGCGTCGGTCAGGAGGGAGTCGCCGGGGGCCTCGGAGGAGGACTTTCCTCCACAGCCCACGGCTCCGAAGCCGACGAGAATCGTCGTGGTCAGCAGGAGGATGAATGCTCGCATGATGCCTGACTCTCCAGGGCGGGGGCGCCCAAGGGCGTTGTCCTCCTCAACGTCTCGTCCGGGAGAATGTCGCGACGAATCGGGTGCACGGGCGGCGAGCACCCACCGTCACGGTGACGGTCGGCTCCACGGGCCACGCGCGCGCCCCTCGTCCCGATTCCGCGCCACGTGGAGGGGGGCGCACCGTGGGTCGGGCCACTGTGCGCACCCGCTGCACATCCCGGTGGATGACGCGGTGGGCCGAAGTGCCGCGAACGACACGACGGTGTCCCCTCCAGGGAGGAGTCCTTGTGGGGGGCGGGATGTCCGCTCGTCTGGTTCTTGAAAAAAGCAAGCGTGCTTGCTTTTTTAGAAGGGCGGGATGCAGACTCGGGGCTCATCGGTAGGAGGGTGTGCTGGACGCCCGTTGGGTGCGCGCGCCGCGCCGGGGTGGCGCCCTCCCTTCGTCGACCCTTCTCTGGCTTTCGAGCCACCGAGGCAGCGCATGCACGAGACCCAGGAACACCGCGCCATCCGTCAGACGGTCCGCAAGTTCGTCGAGCAGGAGCTCAACCCCCACGTGGACGCGTGGGAGGATGCGGAGCTCTTCCCGGCGCGGGAGGTGTTCAAGAAGCTGGGGGAATTGGGGCTGCTGGGCATCACCAAGCCCACGGAGTTCGGCGGGCTGGGGCTGGACGCCTCGTTCTCGGTCGCCTTCGCGGAGGAGCTGGGGCACTGCACCTGCGGCGCGCTGCCCATGGCCATCGGCGTCGTCACGGACATGGCCACGCCCGCGCTCGCCCGCTTCGGAAGTGACGAGCTGCGACGGGAGTTCCTCGCGCCCACGCTCGCCGGGGAGCGCGTGTGCTCCATCGCGGTGAGCGAGGCCGGCGCCGGCTCCGACGTGGCGAGCGTGACGACCACCGCGCGCCGCGACGGCGACGACTACGTCATCGACGGTGGAAAGATGTGGATTACCAACGGCATGCAGGCGGACTGGGTCTGCCTGCTCGCCAACACGGGGGACGGCCCGGCGCACGCGAACAAGTCGCTCATCATCGTCCCCATGGACCGGCCCGGCATCACCCGCGCGAAGATTCGCAAGCTCGGCATGTGGGCGTCCGACACCGCGCAGCTCTTCTTCGACGGCGTGCGCGTCCCGGTGCGAAACCGCATCGGCGACGAGGGGCGCGGCTTCGCCATGCAGATGCAGCAGTTCCAGGAGGAGCGCCTCTTCGTGGCGGCGAGCACCCTGGTGACGTTCGACCGGCTCATCGCGCAGACGGCCGAGTACGCGCGGGAGCGCAAGGCCTTCGGCCAGTCGATTCTCGACAACCAGTCCGTGCACTTCCGGCTCGCGGAGCTGCAGACGGAGGTGGAGGCGCTCCGGGCGCTCATCTACCGCACCGTCGCCCTCTACATCGAGAACAAGGACGACCCGCAGGTGGTGAAGCTCGCCTCCATGTGCAAGCTCAAGTCGGGGCGGCTCGCCCGGGAGCTGGTCGACGGCTGCCTCCAATACTGGGGCGGCATGGGCTTCACCTGGGACAACCCGCTGGCGCGCGCGCACCGTGACTTGCGCCTGGGGTCCATCGGCGGCGGCGCCGACGAGGTGATGCTCGGCATCATCAGCAAGGCCATGGGCACCCTGCCTCGCAAGTCGCGAGGCTGAGGTGCATGACGGGGGGGACCACTCGCGCGCCCGAGTCGGGCGGGAAGGAGCACACGATGGGACAGACCCCGGAAGCCGTCTACAAGCACATCAGCCGCGTCTCGCTGGGAGACATCCTCCGCCGCTCGGCGCTCCGGTGGCCGGAGCGCACGGCGCTCATCGACGGTGAGCTGGAGCTTTCCTACGCGGAGCTGGACCGGCGGGCCAACGCGTTCGCCCACCACCTGCTCGGCGAAGGACTCTCCCCGGGCGCGCGGGTGGCCATGCTCTGCGGCAACTCCGCGCAGATGGTCACCGCCTTCTTCGGAATCTACAAGGCGGGCCTGGTCTGGGTGCCCATCAACACGGGCCTCTCCGTGGAGGCCATCGGCTACATCCTCGAGCACGCCGAGGTGTCGCGGGTGGTCATCGACCTGGAGCTGCTCGCGAAGCCGGAGCTGCGCGCGATGCTCGACGCGCGGGGCCTGGGCCTCATCGTCTGTGTCCCCGAGGGACAGGCCGCGCCCGGAGGCGGCACCGTCGCCTTCCTCGACACGCTGAAGGGCCAGCACGGCACGCCGCCGGCGGTGGACATCGAGAGCACGCAGCTGGCGCAGATCATGTACACCAGCGGCACCACCGGTCAGCAGAAGGGCGTGATGCACTCGCACGCGTCCATCCACTCGGCGCTCAGCGGGAACCTGTTCGAGCTGGAGCTGCGTCCCAGCGACGTGACGGTGTGCGTGCTGCCGATGTTCCACTGCGCGCAGCACGCCGTCTCCGTGTCGTTCCTCATGGCGGGCGCCACCGTCATCGTGCGGCGGGTGTTCGAGCCCGGCGCCATGCTCGCCACCATCGAGCGGCGCGGCGTCACCTTCCTGTTGGGCCTGCCCATCATGTACGGCGCCATGCTGGCGCACCCGGCGCGTCCGACGACGAAGCTGTCCAGCCTGCGCATGTGTCTGTACGTCATGGCGCCCATGGCGCGCACGCTGCTCGTGGAGCTCCTGGAGAAGTTCTGTCCGGGCGGGTTCGCGCTCGCGTCGGGGCAGACGGAGATGTACCCGGCCACCACCATGTTCAAGCCCGAGCAGCAGCTCAAGCGGTTCGGCTCGTACTGGGGGGACTCGGTGGTGACGAACGAGACGGCCATCATGGATGACGAGGGCCGGCTGCTCGGCCGCGGCGAGGTGGGCGAAATCGTCCACCGCGGGCCGAACGTGATGCTCGGCTACTACAAGGACCCGGAGGCCACCGAGCGCGCGCGGGCGTTCGGCTGGCACCACACCGGCGACCTCGGCATGTTCGACGCCGACGGCCAGCTGCTCTTCGTGGACCGCAAGAAGGACATGATCAAGACCGGTGGAGAGAACGTCCCGTCCATCAAGGTCGAGGAGGTCCTCCTGCGCCACCCCGCCGTCCTGCAGGTGGCGGTGGTGGGCCTGCCGCACCCGCGCTGGGCGGAGGCCGTCACCGGCTTCGTCGTGCTCAAGCCCGGCGCCTCGGCCACGGCGCCGGACCTCATCACCCACTGCAAGCAGCACCTCGGCGGCTTCGAGGTGCCCAAGTCCGTCGTCCTGCTGGAGGCCATGCCGCAGACGTCCACCGGCAAGGCCCAGAAGTTCGTGCTCCGTCAGCAGCACGAGCGGCACTACCAGGACGACGCGGCGTAGCGGCACCCAGGCCTCGGACAGGGGCCTCCTCTCCCCGCTGTCTCCCCACGCAAACGTCGCCGCGGCGCACTCCGGGCCGCGGCGACGAAGGGAGTCACATGGACGGCCGGATGTGGCCCGGAGAGGAGACACACGTGCAGACGCGGACGCAGGACCCGACGGGGTGGGTGGAGCTTCTGGACCAGGAGGCGAGGGCGCTGGTGGCGGCGCTGGACGCGCACCCGGACGCGCGGCGGCTCTTCGACGGCACGCTCGACGAGGCGGGCTACATCCACTACCTCGTCCAGACGTACCACTACGCGCGCTGGAGCACGCCGATGCTGGGCGACGCCGGGCGCAGGCTGCGGCGGCTGGGCACGCACCCCTGGCTGGCGGAGCTGCTGCTGCGCAAGGCGGACGAGGAGCGCGGCCACGAGAAGTGGCTCCTGTCGGACCTGAAGAACCTGGGCGTCGGGGCGGAGCGCGTCGAGCGCGCGGTGAGGACGCCCGCGGTGGAGGCGTACACCGGCTGGAACTTCTTCACGTCCCGCTCGGGTGTGCCGACGGCGGTGCTGGGGACGGCGTACGTCCTGGAGTACCTCTCCCAGACGCGCGCGAGCGGCGCGGTGGAGCGCCTCATCGCCGTGGACGCCATCCCCCATATCCGCAAGGCGGTGACGTTCCTGCGCAGCCACGGCGCGCTGGACGAGGGCCACGTGGCGGAGATGAACGCGGTGCTGCGCGAACTGACGGACCCCGAGGAGCAGGCCGCGGTGGTCCTCTCCGCGCGCGCCACGCGCAGCATCTACCCGGGCATCTTCCGGGAGGGCTGAAGCGGGCCTCTACCTCCGGGGAGGTAGAGACACCTTGCGCCTGGACGGCGATCCTCCGCCCTCAACCGTGGCATTCGAACCGGAGGCGACTTCATGCGCTACATCACCCAGATACGACTCGAGGGGGGCACGCTCCACGAGCACATCACCCGCCTGCGCTGGGTCGAGGCGACCCACGCGGGAGAGTGCAGCCGCGCGGAGCTGGTGCTGTGGGTCCAGAGGGGCGGGGATGCGCGGGTGCGCAACCGCCCCATGGACGTGAAGGTGGAGGTGGTCGAGGCGACGCCTCCGTACCTGCGCACGAAGGCGAACGGCATCTCCACCGACAACCTGCTCGCGCTCCCACGCTTCTAGGAGCGACTGCTCAGAGGGGCCGGTTGAGGTGCGAGGCCTGGTAGAGGAAGTCCGCGCGGTTGTCGACCTTCAGCCGGCCGAAGATGTCACGCACGTGCGTCTTCACCGTGTCCTCGGAGAGCCCGAGGTGCTCGGCGATCTGCTCGTTGGACCAGTTGCGCAGGATGCCCTGGGCGATGTCGACCTGCCGGTTCGTGAGCTGCAGGCGCATGTTCTGCGGGAGGGGAATCGACATGGGGACCTCGTTCATGGACAGGGCCCACTGGGCGGGGCCCTCGGGCTGGGGCAGTTCGATGAAGCGCACCACCAGGTACGTCTCGCCGCGCAGCGACACGAGCGGGTTGTGCTTGAGCCGCTCGTCCGGGGACATGCGCGTCAGGGCCTGCAGTCGCTCCAGCAACATGCCCGGGATGCCCGATGCGTGGAGGTCGGAGGGCGCGAACCACGTGTCCAGGAGCACCCTGGCGCGCTCCGAGCGCAGGAGCTCGCGGCTCGGCGGGAGCACCACCAGGAAGCCCGCGTCCGGCCGGTTGTAGAGCTCCTCCAGGAGCCTCGCGCCGCTGCGGGCCGCCTGCATGTCGCGGCAGTTGCGGATCGCGTTGGTGAGGTGGGGCGTGAGGCTCGTGAGGAGCTCGGCTTCGTGCTCGGAGAACTCCACCCGGCGGTCCCGGTACAGGGTGAAGGCGCCGAGCAGGGTCTCCTTGGCGGGCAGCAGCACGGCCATGACGTGCTCCAGCCTGAGGTCCAGCTCCTGGCTGCGCCGGTACAGCGCGCTGGCTTCCAGCGCCCTGCGCGGCAGCATCTGCGTGTCCCGGAGCACCACGTTGGGCTGCGCGAAGATGGGCGCGCGCACGAAGTCCGAGTCTGCCCACCGGGGGTACTCGTCCAGCAGCGCCAGCCGGTGGCCGGGGACCAGCCACTGGAAGTCGAGGGGCGGCCCCGGCGTCATCACGCACAGACCCATGTGGTCCGCGGGGGTGAGCTCGAGCAGCGGGGCCCGCGTCGCCTCCAGGACCAGCGGCAGGGACAGGGAGCTGTGGAGGGCGGTGATGATTCTCTCCCTCAGTTCGAGTTCCTTCGACGTGAAGTGCATCGCCGTGAACGTCCTCGGGTTCGTGCTGCGCCTGGCTTCTTGAATAGGCGCGCGCCCGAGGGCTGTCGCTCACCCCTGGGGGGTAGGCCCCGGGCTTGACGGGTGGCCCCTGGCGAATGGTGTCGATGCCGCACAGCGGCATCCGTGCGCGTCACGCGGGGCTGCCTCCTGGTGTGACGTTGGAGTACAACCGGGCTGGTGGGGCGCTCGAGCGCAAGCCCCCTCCGACGTGAGCCCCGCGCGCAAGGACCTCAAGACATGAAAGCAACCCGGTGGTTCGGACTCACTTCCCTGTGTCTGATGATGGCCTCGAACGCCCTGGCCCAGGACGCGGCTCCCGCCGCGGCCCCTGCCGCCGAGGCTCCCGCCGCCGCGCCGGCCGCGAAGGCCCCCGCCGCCGCTCCGTCGACCGGTCCCACGGGCCGGTGGACGACCATCGATGACGAGACGAAGAAGCCCAAGTCCGTCATCGTCATCACCGAGCAGGACGGCAAGCTGTTCGGCAAGATTGAGAAGCTCTTCCGCGAGCCGACCGAGGACCAGAACCCCGTCTGCGACAAGTGCCAGGGTTCGCTCAAGGACCAGCCCATCATCGGGATGACCATCCTCCAGAACCTGAAGAAGGACGACGACGAGTGGACGGGCGGCACCATCCTCGACCCGGCCAACGGCAAGACCTACAAGTGCAAGGTCGCCGTCGAGGACGGTGGCAAGAAGCTGAAGGTGCGCGGCTACATCGGCATGTCCCTGCTGGGCCGCACCCAGCACTGGGTCCGCGCCACGGAGTAGTGGAGTTCGCCTGATGAGCCCGGCGGCGGGCTCCCCATCCGTGGGGAGCCCCCGCCATCCCTTCTTCCCAAGGAGACCTGACGCAATGACCCGGAAACTCGCCATCAACGGCTTCGGCCGCATCGGCCGCTGCATCGTCCGCGCGATGTTCGAGCGAGGCATCAAGGACCTGGAGCTCGTCGCGCTCAATGACCTGACGGACGCCGCGACGCTCGCGCACCTGTACAACTACGACACCGTCCATGGTCGGGCCACGCACCGGGCCGAGGCGCGGGACGGCAAGCTCGTCATCGAGGGCCGTGAGATTCGCGTCGTCGCGGAGAAGGACCCGGGCAAGCTCCCCTGGAAGGAGCTGGGCGTGGACATCGTGCTGGAGTGCACGGGCCTGTTCACCGACAAGGAGAAGGCCGTCGCGCACCTGTCCGCCGGGGCTCGCAAGGTCATCATCGGCGCGCCGGCCAAGGGCCACGACGCGACCATCGTCCTGGGCGTGAACACGCAGGACTACGACGCCGCGAAGCACCACGTCATCTCGTGCGGCTCGTGCACGACGAACTGCCTGGCGCCGGTGGCGAAGGTGCTGCTGGACGGCTTCGGGCTGGAGCGCGGCCTGATGACGACGACGCACTCGTACACCAATGACCAGGCGCTGCTCGACGTGCCGCACCGCAAGGGCGACCTGCGCCGGGCGCGCGCCGCCGCGCAGAACATCATCCCCGCGTCCTCCGGGGCCGCCAAGGCGCTGAGCGAGGTCATCCCGTCGCTCAAGGGCAAGTTCGATGGTCAGGCGATGCGCGTGCCGACGATGGACGTCTCGCTCGTGGACCTCACCTTCGAGAGCACCCGGCCGCTCACCAAGGACTCGATTCACGCCGCGATGAAGGCGGCGAGCGAGGGGCCGATGGCGAACATCCTCGGCTACACCGAGGAGCAGCTGGTCTCCAGCGACTACCTGGGGGATGCGCGCTCCTCCATCTTCGACGCCACGCTCACCCAGGTGCTGGGCGAGCGCTTCGCCAAGGTCTTCGCCTGGTACGACAACGAGTGGGGCTTCTCGAACCGGATGATCGAGCTCTCCCAGCTCGTGGCCTCCAGGCTCTGACAGGAGCCGGACCATGAAGGACGCGAAGCGGCCGTATGTCATCTGCCACATGGTCTCATCGCTCGACGGGCGCATCGTCACGAAGGGGTGGAAGCTGCCACCCCGGGCGATGGCCGAGTACGAGCGCACGGCGGAGACCTACGACGCGGACGCGTGGATGATTGGCCGCATCTCCATGGAGCCCTACGCCGGCAAGGCGAAGGTGCCCGTGCGCAAGGCGGGCGCGCCGATTCCCCGCGAGGACTTCATCGCGCGGCGCGACGCGGAGTCCTACGCCATCGTGGTGGACCCGTCCGGGAAGCTCACGTGGAGGTCGGGCTCCATCGACGAGGAGCACGTCATCACCCTCCTCACCGAGCAGGTCTCCGACGACTACCTGGCGTTCCTCCAGGCCAAGGGCGTCTCGTACCTGTTCGGCGGCAAGGGCTCGCTGGACCTGAAGAAGCTGCTCGCGAAGCTCCGGAAGGTGTTCGGCATCCGCAAGCTCCTGCTGGAGGGGGGCGGGAAGATCAACGGCACCTTCCTGGCCGCGGACCTCATCGACGAGCTGAGCATCCTGGTGGCGCCCATCGCGGATGGCGGCGTGGGCACGCCCTCGCTGTTCGACGTGGAGGGGAAGCGGGGGCGCGCGCGGCACCTGAAGCGGGTCTCCGTCGAGAAGCGCGCGGGGGACTTGCTCTGGCTGCGCTACAAGCCGAAGCGCTGAGCGCGAGGCCCGGGCACTCCTGCTACGGTCCCCGGCGCCTCGCCTTCCCAAGTCTCCGGAGTCCCCCACCATGACCGACCGGCTCATGTCCCTGGCCCACAACCCGTTCACCCGTGGGCTCGTGAAGGCCCTGGGCCTGCCCCAGCCCACGCGGCTGGCCCGGGCCGAAGGGGGCTGGGCGGCGCAGCCCTTCGCGAACCGCGTCGTGGTGCTGGGCGCGGCCCCGGGTGGCTTCGCCGCAGAGGGCGCCCAGGCCGCGTTCACGAGCGGTGGCGCCCGGGTGCTGGATGGTCCTCCCTCGGACGCCTCCCAGCGCGTGGACGCGGTCCTCTTCGACGCCACGGGACTGGGCGGCCCCCAGGACACGCGCGCCCTCTACGACTTCTTCCACCCGCTGCTCCCCCGGCTCGCGCGCAACGCGCGGGTGCTGGTGCTGGCGGCGGAGCCGGGCGAGGCGCCGAGCCCCGCGGCCTCCGCCGCGGCGCGTGGCGTGGAGGGCTTCGTGCGCAGCCTGGGCAAGGAGGTGGGCCGCCAGGGTGTCACCGCGAACGTCGCCTACGTGGCGCGCGGCGCCGAGGCGCGGCTGGCCGGCCCGGTGCGCTTCTTCTGCGACGTGGGGAGCACCTATGTGTCGGGTCAGGCGCTCCACCTCTCCGGCGACGTGCGCGCGGCGTCGGCCGTGCCGCTGCACGCGGCGTTGAGCGGCAAGGTGGCCCTGGTGACGGGTGCGGCGCGTGGCATCGGCGCGGCGACGGCGGAGCGGCTGGCCCAGGAGGGCGCGCGCGTGGTGTGCCTGGATGTGCCCGCGCTCGGGGACGCGCTGAAGCAGACCGCCGCGCGCGTGGGCGGTGAGGCGCTCCTGTTGGACGTCACCTCGCCGGATGCGCCCGCGAAGCTGGTGGCCGCGCTGAGGGCGGGCTCGGGCGGGGTGGACATCGTCGTGCACAACGCGGGCATCACCCGCGACCGCACGCTCGCGAAGATGACGCCAGAGCAGTGGGAGCAGGTGCTCACCGTCAACCTCGCGGCCATCGTGGCGATCGACGAGGCGCTGCTCGGCACCGGCGCGCTGCGCGACGACGGACGGCTGGTGTACCTGTCCTCCATCAGCGGTGTGTCCGGCAACTTCGGCCAGACCAACTACGCGACGAGCAAGGCGGCGCTCATCGGCTACGTGGCCGCGCTCGCGCCCCGGCTCGCCGCGCGGGGCATCTGCGCCAACGCCGTGGCCCCGGGCTTCATCGAGACCGCCATGGTGGCGAAGATGCCGCTGATGACGCGCGAGGTGGGCCGCCGGCTCAACTCTCTCTCCCAGGGTGGACAGCCGCGCGACGTCGCGGAGCTCGTCACCTTCCTGTCGAGCCCGGGCGCCCATGGCGTGACGGGCAACACGGTGCGCGTCTGCGGCCAGGGGCTCATCGGCGCCTGAGGGTGGGGCCTACTTCCGGGTGGGCTTGCGGCGCGCCGGGTTCGCCTCCAGCCCGGTCATCATCGCCTCCAGGCCCAGCTCGAACTCCTCCTCCACGTCGTGGCTGTCCAGCACGCGCGCGATTTCGTGGACGCGGGGGAAGTCCTTCTCGCTGAGCTGTTGATAGGCGGGATGTGATTGCGCGTCGTCGGGCTGGGGCGCGTAGCTGGAGAGCGAGTGGCCCACGACGAAGGCCATCAACACCTGGAGCGCGCTGAGCGCCTCGTCCGGACTGAAGCCCGCGGTGCGCAGTGTGTCGAGCACCGCCTCCACGTGGGCGATGGCCCCGGGCGTGACGGCGGCGCGCGTCGCGAACAGCGGCAGCGTGTTCGGGTGCGTGCGCAGGGCCTTGCGCAGCGCCTGGGCCCGCTCCCTCAACGCCGCCTGCCAGGTCCCCCCGCGCTTGGCGGAGGGCACCTCGGCGAGCACCGTCTCGAAGAGCCCGTCGAGGATGGCCGCCTTGTTGGGGACGTGGTTGTAGAGCGACATCGCCTCCACGCCCAGCGCCTGACCCAGCCGACGCATGGAGATGGCCTCCAGGCCCTCACGGTCGACGATGTCGAGCGCCGCGCTGAGGATCCGCTCCCTCGAAAGGGGTTCTCGTTTGTGCGTCTGCTTCATGTCGACTTGACGTGCTTACACCATAAGCTTACTAAGTAAGTCAATCATGGTCATTCGAGAGCGGGCAGCGGAGGCGGTGGTTGCATCTGTCGACAGGGCGGCCGTGGAGGCCGAGGCGCGGTTGCTCCGGTGGGTGGAGCGCCTGGCCATCCCTCGACACTTCGTCGTGAACGCGCGCAACAACGCCTGGGTCCGGGACGTGCTGGCGGAGGCGTTCGAGCGGCTGGGGCTCGACGTGCACATCCAGGGGCGCTACGGGAACGTGGTGGCGCTTCCCCGGAGCGCGAAGGGGCGCACGGTGACCTTCGTGGCGGCCCACTACGACAGCGTCCCGGACTGTCCTGGCGCGGACGACAACGCGAGCGGGCTGGCGGTGATGCTCGAGTGCGCCAGGGCGCTGGCGCTCCGCGGTGCGGGGGAGGGCGTGGGCTTCCTCGCGTTCAACGCGGAGGAGGACGGGTTCCTGGGCAGCGACGACTTCGTCACCCAGGGCGTGCCCGCGCTGCCATGCGGGCTGGGGACGACGCACGTGTTGGAGATGGTCGGCTTTCGCGAGCGCTCGGGCGTGGCGCAGCAACTGCCGCTGCCGTGGGTGCCCAAGGGCTTGCGGTCCCCGGACTTCCTCGGGCTGCTCGCGAAGGGGCGCTCCAATGGCGCGGTGGACCGGGCCCTCGGCTCGGACGCGGCGGCGGGGCTGCGGTTGATGGGCGCGAAGACGTGGGGACCGCTCTACCGGTTGCTGCCCGACCTGGCCCGCAGCGACCACGTCCCGTTCTGGCTGGCCGACCGCCCGGCGGTGCTCTGGACCGATACGGCGAACTTCCGCAATCCCCACTACCACCGCGCCACGGACACGCCCGACACGCTGGATTCCTCGTTCATGCGCGAGGTGTCCGAGCTGCTCGTCGCCGTCGTCACCGCCGAATCGGCCGCCTGAGCGCAGGGCCTCCGTGGCTTGACAGGCCTCCGGAAATCGTTATTTTGAAAGTCGTCAAACAATCGAAAGGTCCTGATGCGGACGCAGGAGGTCTTCAAGGCGATTTCGGATCCGACGCGGCGCAAGGTGCTCAAGCTCCTGCAGGGGGGCTCGAAGAGCGCGGGCGAGCTCGCGGAGGCGTTCGACATCACGAAGGGCTCGCTCTCGCATCACTTCAACGTGTTGAAGGCGGCGGACCTGGTGCGCAGCGAGCGACGGGGACAGCAGATCGTCTACTCCCTCAACACGACGGTGTTCGAGGACGTGGCGGCGCTGTTGATGGACCTCTTCAAGGTCGAGAAGAAGAACGGGGAGCCGTGATGCGAATCAGCCGCGCGAACGCAGTGGGTCTGGGGCTCGTCATCGTGTCGTTCGCGCTGGCGGTGGTGTTCTACGAGCGGCTGCCGGACTCCATCCCCACGCACTGGAACGCGAAGGGCGTAGCGGATGGCTACACGGCGAAGCCCTGGGGCCCCTTCATGCAGCCGCTGGTGATGGCGGGCGTGTACCTGGTGATGCTCGCGCTGCCGCGCATCTCACCCCGGGGCTATCGGATGGAGCGGTTCCAGTCCGTCTACGAGTTCGTCATGGCGATGCTGCTCGCGTTCCTGTTCATGGTGAACGGGCTGGTGCTGCTCGCGGGGCTGGGCGTGGACGTGCCCATGGCGCGCGCGCTCCACGCGGGGACGGGCCTGCTCTTCATGACGCTGGGCAACTTCATGGGGAAGGTCACCAAGAACTTCTTCTTCGGCATCCGCACGCCCTGGACGCTCGCGAACGACGAGGTCTGGCTGCGCACGCACCGGTTGGGCGGGAAGCTCTTCGTGCTCGCGGGCCTCGCGCTCGTGCTCACGGGGTTGATGGGGTACGGGCCGGACTTCGTGATGGTGCTCGTGGGCGTGGTGGTCGTGATTCCAGTCATCTACTCGTACGTCATCTCCCGCCGCCTCGAGCGCGGCTCGACGGATGACGAAGGCACCCAGCGGCCTCTGTGAGGGGAGGGAACATGCGTCGCGTTCTTCGAGGTTCGATTCTCACCACCTGGATGGTGTTTGGCGGCTGCGCGAGCTCGTCGTCGTCCCAGGCGCCCCAGGCGGCGGCCCCTGTCATGCGGGACCAGGCCCCCGTGCGGGCCGCGCCGTCGACCGCCGTGTCCGCCGCGCCGTATGTCGAGGCCTCGGCCTTCCGGAGTGAGGAGGTGTCGGTGGGGAAGGCGCCCTGGGAGCTGAAGGGGACGCTGACGGTGCCCTCGGGCAAGGGGCCCTTCCCGGGCATCATCCTGGTCCATGGCTCCGGTCCCCATGACCGGGACGAGACGGCGGGGCCCAACAAGCCGTTCAAGGACCTGGCCGAGGGGCTCTCCTCGCGAGGCATCGTGGTCCTGCGCTACGACAAGCGGACGAAGGTGTACGCGCGGCAGTCCGCGGCGGGCATCTCGATGGATGACGAGGTCGTCGTGGACGCTGTCGCCGCCGTGGAGGCCCTCAAGGCCCGCGCGGACATCGACCCGAAGCGCATCTTCGTGGTGGGGCACAGCCTGGGTGCGCTCCTGGCGCCGGAGATAGCGGTCCGCGCGGCCCCCGTCTCGGGCGCAGTCCTGCTGGCGCCGCCGGGGCGCGCGCCGTGGGACATCCTCCTCGCGCAGCTGCGCTACCTCGAGCAGCCCCCGGAGTTCATCGCCGGCATCGAGAAGGACGTGGAGCTGCTGAAGGCGGGGACGCTCGGCGACAAGAAGCTGCTGGGCGCTCCCGCCGCCTACTGGCGGGACTGGGCCTCACGGGACGGTGTCGCGATGGCCCGGAAGCTCGCGCGGCCCCCGCTCATCCTTCGCGGCGAGCGCGACTACCAGGTCACCGAGGAGGACCTCGCCGTCTGGAAGAAGGGGCTGCCCCAGGCCGAGGTGGTGACGATTCCTGGGAGCAACCACCTGTTCATCCAGGGCACCGGCAAGCCTGGCCCCGCCGAATACCAGACGCCGGGGCACGTGGATGCCCGGGTGGTCGACAGGCTCTCGGCGTTCATCTCGGGCCCTTGACTTTAAATCTATATAGGTAGATTTAAGGGGCATGCCCCGAACCCGCGCCCTGTCGAATCACGCCCGCGCCGTGCTCGCCGCGCTGTTGGAGGCCGGCGAGCGCTGGTCGCACGGGTATGAGCTGTGCCGTCTCGCGGACGTGAAGTCGGGCACGCTCTATCCGCTGCTGATTCGCCTTGAGGCCCAGGGGTACCTGGAGGCCGAGTGGCAGCAGCCGGCGGAGGGCGGACGGCCTCCGAGGCACGCCTATCGGCTGACCCGGAGTGGGGTCCAGCTCGCGCGCGACAATCCGCCGGAAGGCAAGGTGGCTCGCCGTGGCCTCCGCGAGGCGACGTCATGAGCATCCGGTTCCAGCGACGCGTGGCGGAGCTGCTGTGCCGGGCCCTGCGGTTCCTGCTGCCGCCGCACCAGCGCGACTGGGCGTGGGCCATCCAGGCGGAGCTCGCGGAGATTCCCGATGACACCCAGGCGCTGAGGTTCGCGCTGGAGAGCTTCCGCGGGCTGGCGCCGCGAGCCCTCGGCCTGCTCCTGCTGCAACCCTTCCTCTCCTTGATGAGCGCGGAGGTGCGTGCGTCGCGCGCGGACGGTGGCTTCGGCGTGGCGCGCGGTCCGGGGCCCGTTGGCGTGCTCTGCGCGGTCGGCGCGGTCACCCTGGGGCTCGTCTACATGACGCTCGCGGGGGCGCCTGTCCGCTACCTCGGCAGCAACGTGGGCGCGCTCGTCATCGGGTGGGTCCTGCTGTCCCTCCTCCGCCGCATCCCGGAGTCGGTCGAGCGCGGGGCCGGAGCGCTGATTCTCTGTCTCTCGGCACTGTTGCTCGCGACCTCGCTCCTCGGCCTCCGGGTCGAGGGGGCCTGTCGCTGGGTCGGGCTCGGCGGTGTGGTCGTCCAGCCGAGCCTCGTGCTCCTGCCGCTCATGCTCGTCGGCTACTCCCGGACGCGCACTCCGCTCGGGACGATGGGAATCGTCGTCGCCGCGCTGGCCATGGCGCTCCAGCCGGACCGCGCGATGGCGGCGATGATGGCCACGGCGATGGTGGCCGTCACGGCGACGCGCGCGTCCCGGCTGACGTGCCTGGCCTTCGCGGCCAGCCTCCTGGCGTTCGTGGTGACGCTGCTGCGCCCCGATACGCTCCCCGCCACCCCCTTCGTCGACCAGGTCCTCCATTCCTCCTTCGCGGCCCATGCCCTCGCCGGGGGCGCTGTCGTGGCTGGCCTGGCCCTGTTGCTCGTCCCAGCGCTGCGCCTCAGGGCGTGTGAGCCGCACCTCCGCCCGGCCTGCCTCACCTTCGGGGCCGCCTGGCTCGCGGCGATGCTCGCCGCCGCGCTCGGCAACCATCCGACTCCGGTCGTGGGCTACGGCGGCAGCGCGATCCTCGGTTACCTCCTGAGCCTCTGGCTCCTGCCCGGGCCCCTGAGGCAGGGGGACATCTCGACGAGCGGCTCGCCCGGGGAGCCGCCGACGCCGCGCGACCTCCACTCGAAGGTCGCGCTGGCCTAGCCGGGCTCGGCGGGGCCGCACGCGTCGGTCGTCACGGCACCTCTCCCATCGGATACCTCAACCATGCCCATGCCTCGCCCTGGACGGCGGGTTCGATACCTGCTGCCCGTCGTCTTGCTCTCCATCGTGTCCTGGTTCGCGTGGACGGAACTCACGCGCAGCCGCGGCGACCAGAAGGCCTCGTTCCCGCCCGCGAGTCAGGTGTGCGATTCGGAAGGTCCACTTCGTTACTGCATCAACACCGCCGCGGCGGGCACCAATGGTGACGTCGTCTACCATCACCACGGACGCAAGCTCGATGAGACGCTCTGGAACGACGACACCTACTTCACCGGCATGCTGCAGGCGCGCTGGCACGCCGCGGGAGTCCTGCCGCCCACCGTCGTCACCGTCTCCTACGGTCCGACGTGGCTGCTGACGCCGAAGGGAAAGCAGGAGGACAGCGGGCTGCTCGAGGACTTCATGTCACGGCTGCCCGCGCTCGAAGCCAAGGTGGGTCGCCCCCGGCGGCGGATGCTGCTGGGAGAGTCGATGGGCGGCCTCAATGTCCTCGTCGCGGGCCTCTCGCATCCGACGTGGTTCGCGAAGGTCGCGGCGCTCTGCCCGGGCGTCTATCTCGACTCGCCGTTCTCCTCCCTCGGAACCCTCCGGGCCTCGATGGAGCGCACCGGGGCCAACCCGAAGATCGTCTTCGGCGTCTGGCTGCTGGCGCGCAGGTACGTGGCCGACGAAGCCGAGTGGCGCCGCGTCTCGCCCCTGGAGTTGATCTCCCAGGCGGGGCCCGGCACGCCGGAGCTCTATCTCTCCTGCGGTCTCTACGATGCCTACGGCAACTACGAAGGCACCGAGCGCCTGGCCCAGCTCGCCCGCCAGCGCGGCGTCAAGACCGAGTGGCATCCGCTCTATGGTGGCCACTGCGCATCGGACGTGTCGTCGCTGGCCGACTTCCTCGTGAACTGACCGGGCGGTTCATCCGGACGTCGTCGAATTGAGTCGGTGCTGCTCCGGCTCACCCGGCTGGAGCAGGTGGATGCGCGTGCCCCCCGCGCCGAGCCCGAGGCCCGGCTTCAACACCTGCTGGGTGTCGTAGTGCCCGCCGTTCTGCCTGCGGAACGGAATGGGCGCGTCCGTGAACAATCCGTCCAGCCGAGCCTTGTAGGCCTCCTCCACGGACGGCCATTCCTCGGGCGTGAGCCGGTCCGACATGTAGAGGCTGAACGGCGGGAGCGCCTCCATCCCGGGGTAGTAGATGACGCCGTGCTGGATGGGGAAGAGCAGGTCGTCGAGCGCGCCATTCACACCGCGCTCCGTGTAGTGCGGTGCCCGTCCGCCAATCGTGACGGAGAGCATGGCGCGGCGTCCGGTGAGGGTGCCCTCGCCGTAGCGGTCTCCCCAGCGCTCGCCGCCGTGCACGCCCACGCCATAGGCGAAGCCGTAGGCGAAGACCCGGTCGACCCAGCCCTTCAGGATGGCCGGCATCGAGAACCACCACAGCGGGAACTGGAAGATGACGGCCTGGGCCCAGAGCAGCTTCTGCTGCTCGGCCACCACGTCCGTGCGCTGCGTGCCGCCCGCGAAGGCGGCCTTCGAGGCCCGGGCATAGGCCAGCCGCTCTCCCTCGGGGTGCGCCAGGAAGTCGCCCGCGTCGGCGGTGGCCTTCCAGTTCATCGCGTACAGGTCCGAGACCCGCACCGTGTGCCCGAGCCCGGTGAGGTGGCTCACCGCCAGGTTCTTCAGCGCGCCGTTGAGCGAGCGGGGCTCGGGGTGCGCGTAGACGATGAGGACGTTCATGGGAGGCTCACCACGACCTTGCCCAGGTGCTGTGCGCTGGCCAGGTGCTCCCAGGCGGCGCGGGCCTCCTCGAAGGGGAACACGCGGTCGATGACGGGCTTGATGCGGTTGTGCTCCAGGGCCGCGACGAAGCGCTCGAACATGGAGACCGAGCCCACGTAGACGCCGTGCACCGTCTGCCGCCGCTGGAACACCGCGCCCAGGTTGACCTCGCCCCGGGCTCCGGTGAGCACGCCGAGCATGCTCATGGAGCCGCCGTAGCGCAGCGCCGCGGAGGACTGGTCGAAGGTGGCCTGTCCGCCCACGTCGACCACCAGGTCCACGCCCCGGCCGCCGGTGAGCGCCTTGGCCCGCTCGCCCCACTTCGCGTCGGCGCGGTAGTCGATGACCTCCTCCGCGCCCAGCTCGCGCAGCCGCACCGCCTTGTCCGCGCTGCTCGACGTCATCAGCACCCGCGCGCCCGCGGCCTTCGCCAACTGCAGCGCGAACACGGACACGCCGCCCGAGCCCTGGAGCAGCACCGTCTCACCCGGCCGGAGCGAGGTGACCTCGAACAGCGCCTGCCACGCGGTGAGCCCGGCGCAGGGGAGGGTGGCCGCCTCCTCGAACGAGTATCCCCTCGGGACGCGCACCCAGGCGTGCTCGGGGAGCACCACCTCCTCGCGCAGCATGCCGTCGGTGAGCGAGCCGCCGAGCGCGCTGGCGTGGTGCGCGTCGCTCAGCTCTCCGTCCACCCAGTGGGGGAAGAAGTTGGCCATCACCGGGTCGCCCACCTTCCAGCGGGTGACGGCCGAGCCCACCTCCAGCACCTCGCCAGCGCCGTCGGAGACGGGCACGCGAGGGGAGGAGAGGTTCTTCTCCGCCCCCCGGGTGATGAGCAGGTCGCGGTAGTTGAGCGACACCGCCCTGACGCGGACCTTCACCTCGTGCGAGCCCACGCTCTGCGACGGGCGCTCGGCCCGCGTGAGTGCATCGAACCCCGGCCTCGGCTGCAGTTCCCATGTCTTCATGGTGCAGACGTACGTTTCGGGTTATTTCTCCGCAAGTACGCACAAGTTTGGCCAGTACGCACAAAAAGGGAACCATGGCTCGCAAGCGCGACGATGACTCGAAGACGAACTGCGCGGTGGAGGCCGCCCTCGGCGTCATCGGTGGGCGCTGGAAGGGCGTGGTGCTGTACTGGTTGTTGAAGGGGACGCATCGCTTCGGAGAGCTGCGCAAGCGGCTGCCGAACTGCAGCCAGCGCATGCTCACGCTCCAACTGCGCGAGCTGGAGGAGGACGGGCTCGTCAAGCGCACCGTCTACCCGGAGGTGCCGCCCCGCGTGGAGTACGAGCTCACCCCGTTCGGCCGCTCGCTGGAGCCGGTGCTCCTGGGCCTGCGCGATTGGGGAGACCGGTACAAGCGCCGCTTGCAGCGCGCGGCGTGAGGTCAGGGCGTCGCGCGCTCGAAGCTCTCGCGGGCGCGCTCGATTTCCGGCCGGTTCTGGTGGGCCCAGATGGCCAGGGTGCTGACGGGCTCAATCAGGGTGCGTCCCAGCGCCGTCAGCACGTAGTCCACGCTGGGGGGCTTGGTGGGGTGGACGGTGCGCTTGACCATGCCGTCGCGCTCCAGCCCGCGCAGGGTGTGGGTCAGCACCCGTTGGGAGATGCCCTCGATGGCGCGCTTGAGGTCGCTGAAGCGCACGGGGCTCTCGGAGAGGTTGACGATGACCATCACGCTCCACTTGTCGCCGATGAGGCTGAGGATTTCGCGCATCGCGACGCAGTCCTCGTAGCTCATGGTCATCTTTCCGTTACCTGGTGACTTCAAGGTGCCTCCTTGGCCGACACCGGACGGTATGCGACAGAGGCCGGGTCCGGCGCGTGGAAGTCATCCGCGGCGCCAGGAGGAAGGCCATGACGACTCAGGCTGTCGGCGGCGGGAAGCCGTCCAGGGCGCTCTCGGTGGGGCTGTGGAGCGTCCAGGTGTTGCTGTCCCTGCTGTTCGTGGGCACGGGGCTCTGGAAGCTCTTCACGCCCGTCTCCCAGCTCGCCGCGATGATTCCCTGGGCGGGACAGGTGCCGGGAGCGTTCCTCTCCCTGACGGCGGTGGTGGACCTGTTGGGCGGGCTCGGTGTCGTGCTGCCCTCGCTCACGGGCATCCGTCCGAGGCTGACGGCCTGGGCCGCGCTGGGCTGCGCGGCGCTCCAGGTCAGCGCCATCGTCTTCCACGTCTCACGTGGCGAGGCGGCGGGCACGCCCTTCAACGTCCTGCTCGTCGCGCTCTCGCTCTTCGTCTTCTGGGGCCGCCGCTCCGCGTGAGCCCGGGCGTCGAGCGAGGTGCCTGGACCGGCGCGAGCCGAAGCTGGCCGAGCGTCTGGCCGCCGCCTGCCCGCGCGGCATCGACGTCTACTTCGAGAACGTGGGCGGTGAGGTGTTCGAGGCGGTGGTGCCGCTGCTCAACCACCACGCGCGCGTGCCGTTGTGCGGGACCATCGCGAGCTACAACGAGGACGCGCCGCCACCCGGTCCGAACCTGCTGCCGAAGGTGATGTCCGTCTTCCAGACGAAGCGTGTCCGCGCGCAGGGCTTCATCATCCTGGACCACTACGGCGCGCGCTACGACGCCTTCCGCCGGGACATGGACGCGTGGGTGGCCGAGGGCCGCGTGAAGCTGCTCGAGGACACCGTGGACGGGTTGGAGAACGCACCGGGGGCGTTCATCGGGATGCTCCAGGGGAAGAACGTCGGCAAGCTCGTGGTGCGTGTCAGCGAGGGATGAGCTTGACGGGGAAGACGTAGCGGCTGTCCTCGGGGACCCGAGCGCCCCGGTCCCGCGGTTCGCCGACGATGCGGGTCCATTCGTCGGCCTGGTGCCTGCCTCCGAACGACGACGTCCCATGAAGATTCCAGGACTGGAAAGATTCCGGGCAGGGCCCGGAATCCGGGCCCGCCGAGTGGTATCAGGGATGCATCAGTAATTCCACGCCGTGCAGTCGGTCGTGGTGCGCGTGACGAACTCGGCGAGGGTGCGCAGGTTCCGGACGAAGGTGCTCGTGTCGAGGTAGTCGCCGGGGGTGGCGCCGCTGCGAGGTCCCCCCGGGCTGTAGGTCGTGATCCACTTCTCGTTGTTGACGGCGGCGTCGACGGCCTGCGCCGTGTCGTAGCGCAGCTGCTGGCACGTGCGCTTCATCACGGTGGTGTCGGTCGCCAGCCGGGTGTACTCGGCGCGGAGGGCGGCGAGCTGCGAGGGGACCTCCCAGGCGTAGTTCTGGTAGGTGGGCGCCGCCGAGGAGAAGCGGACCGGATAGCCACCGGCCTTCACGGTGTAGAAGCCGATGTTCGACGGGGCCGTGTCATCGAGCTCGATGTAGCGGTGGATGAGCGTGTCGTTGGCGAAGTCGACCGTCTCCAGGTAGGCGAGGGCGGTGGCGACGGCATCGCGGTTCGCGGGGACGCTGGGGTCGAGCTGGTAGAGGCGGAGCAGGGCCCACATGACGTCCTGGCTCTCCTGGCCGGCGATGGCGGGGGCCTCCCAGCTGCGCGCCCAGCGGGGCTGCATCTGGCCGTCGTACTGCTGTGCCCACGCGGGCTGGGGCTGGGGCATCTGCGCCCGGCGCAGGAAGTCGCCGAAGGCGGCGCGCATGGACTGATACGTCGCGGCCCGGGCCGGGTAGACCTCTTGGGCCCAGTACAGCATCTCGACGAAGGCGGTCGCGAGGTTGTCGTTCAGCGTCGGGTCATCCCAGTACTCGGTGGTGTACGCATTCGCGTGGCACTGGGCCAGGCCGCAGGCGGTCCCGATGGACGGAGGGTAGCTCGCCACCAGCGCGGGCCGGGCGGCGACGGGGGCGGAGAACCCCTGGGGGAAGCCGCCGTGGGTGGGGTACTGCGAGGTCTCCATCCGCGCGCGGGCGTACGCCGAGGCGCTGGAGATGTCCGCGTTGGCGAACCCGAGCAGCTGGTCCACGCGCATCATCGCGATGAGGGCGTTCTGGGTGACCTGGTCGTCATAGGCCGTGGTGGAGCAGCCGCCGCAGCCACAGCTCGCCGTGGTGTTGAGGTAGCAGGCCCGCAGCGTCGGCGTCGGCTTGAAGTCGGCGTAGAGGCGCCAGCCTCCTGACTTCACCTGTCCGTGACGCAGCGCCATCGCCGTGTCCAGCGCGTAGGTCTTGAGCGCGGGGGTGGCGGGGTCGGCGAGGGCGGCCTCGACGAAGGCGATGGCGACGTCGGACGTGCCGGGGGACTGAATCATGATCTGCTCTTCGTCGAGCTGGATGTCCCCCCAGCGCTCGCTCAGGTTGCTGGCGTTGTGGTGCCACGCGTAGCCGCCGTGCCGCGCGACGTTGTCGTGGAAGTACTTCGCCGCGTTGCGCATGCGCCCGAGCGCCTTCGCGCGCAGCGGCGTCACGGCAGCCTGGGGCGCCTCGCCCGTCTGGGGTTCACCGTCCGGTGGGCCCTCCGTCGGAGCGCAGGCGAACAGCGAGAGGAGCGGCAGGAGCAGGAGGCTGGCGTGGTTTCTCATGGGGCGTGCTTACAGCCTCTGACAGGGGACGGGGTAGTGGCTGGGGGCGGCCGCACCCGAGGATGAGGAAGCGGGCATGGACCTCGACCCTGTGGTCATCGCGGGCTCGACGCGCTTGTGAGGATTTGCGCCGGCGCGGTAATCGCAATCATGGAGCTGGGTCTGGCGTGACGCTCCCTGTTGGGGTGGATGTTTGCATTTGGGGTAAAAAGAGGGTGTGCCAGAGGGCGCCCCGTGAGGAGTCATTGATAGACGACTGGGTGAGTGGTTTGCGGCGCTCGACGACAATTCTTGGTTTGCCCATTCAATGGCCAGGCGCAAGAAGGGCGCTTCGTCTGGTCAGGGGCGCCTTCGACCTCGGGCTAGGGGAATGATGACTTCGGCGGGGTGTGTGGGACGGCGTCGAGCATCTCGCTGAGGCTTCTGTCCTCGGGGTCATACACCATCGTCGCGGGTTGCTATGGCAGCACGAGCTGTAGCGGAGTGGTTTCGTTCAGATACTGAGCCTGGGATGTGAGCAGCGGCCGGGAGGCGCTCTTGGGTGTTGGCGCCTCCTGGTGCCGGGATTCCAGTCACAATCGATTGCTAAAGACACACGCTCATGAGTCGTGCCCTGTTGCGTCATCGAGACAGGGCGCACCGGGCGTCCGCACCGACCCGGGGTCTTTCCCGTGGGAAGAAGATAGAGTTCCGCCCATGGACAGGGTCGCCCTCTTCTTCTGGCTGTGGGTGCTGTTCCTCGCGGTCAACGTGATGTGGGCGTTGGCGCAGGCGGTGGTGGCGAGCGCCCTCGGGGCTCGGCCCCTCGTGGTTCGCATCGGCTATGGGCCCCAGTTGGTGGCGTGGCGCATGGCGGGCATCGGCTGGAGCCTGCATCCCATCACCCTGGGCAGCTCCGCGTCGTTCGTGCCAGAAGCCGAGGAAGGCTCCACGGAGCCGCTCAAGAGCCGGCTGCTCAAGCTGCCACCCCCGCTGCACGCACTGGCCCTGGCGGTGCCCTGGTACGTGCAGATTGGCGTCGCCATGGCGTGCCTGGGGCCCGCGGAGGGCTTCCATCAATTCACCGAGGGCTTCCCCGCCGTGTTCAACCTCTCCGCGCTGCCGGGCCGCGTGGAGCGCTTCGTCGGCCTGCTCCGTGAAGGAGAGCTGGTCCGGGCCTGGGGCATCATGAGCGCGCGGATGGCGTCCCTGAACCTGCTCCCCATCCCCTCCCTGGCGGGCGGCTACCTGATGCTCCTGCCCTGGCGTGATAGATCGCCGACGCCGAAGTGGGTCCGGCCGATCGCCGCCGTCCTGCTCGCCCTCTCGCTCCTCTGGGCCGTGTGGGTCGCGTCCCTCTTCGTCAGGGCCATCCTCTAGACGCCTGTCGCCAGAAGCCAGGTCCTGCTCGCCGCGAATCCGCCCCGGGCCGTTCAGGACCTCGCCCAGCAGCGCGTCAGGCGCGACGCACGGGTGAGCCCCTCATCCGTCGTCCCCGCCGCGCGTCACCGACGTGCTTCGACGAGGACGTCACGCCCCGGAGTCACTCATGGCCTTTGACATCCTCTTCGACATGGAGACGAGCGACCCCGACGACGCGCTCACCCTCTGCCTGTTGGCCACGCACCCCGCCGTCACCCTGCGGGCGGTGACCGTGACGCCGGGGACGCTCGCCCAGGTGGGAATGGTGAGGCACCTGCTCGCGCGGGCTGGCCGGGGAGACGTGCCCGTGGGCGCGCGCAATCCGGAATCACAGAAGGAGAGTCTCTCCGCCTTCCACACGAAGTGGCTGGGACCGCTGGCTCCCGCCGCGCCGGATGGCCTGGCGCACGAGGTGCTGGCTCGCACGCTCAGGCGGTATCCCCAGGCGACGCTGTTGACGGGCGCACCGCTCCAGAACCTGCGGCTGCTCCTGGAGCACCACCCGGACGTCCACCTGCACCGGTGGGCGGCGCAGGGCGGCTTCGCGGGCGACAACGTGGTCCCTCCGGAGCACCGGCTGCCCAAGTTCGCGGGCCTGCGCACCTGCCCGACCTTCAACTTCAACGGAGACCCCAAGGGCGCGCTGCTGGCCCTGTCCTCGGACCGGGTGGGTCGCCGAGAGCTGGTGTCCAAGAACGTCACCCATGGCGTGGCCTACGACGGCGCCTTCCACGAGCGCATGAAGCCCCACGCCTCCGCGACGCCCGGGCTGGCGCTCATCTTCGAAGCCATGGAGCGCTACCTGGCGCAGCGGCCCGAAGGCAAGCTCCTGCACGACCCCCTCGCCGCGTGCGCGGCCATCGACCCCGGAATCGTCACCTGGGCACAGGTGGAGGTGGTGCGCGAGCGCGGGGAGTGGGGCTCCGAGCTGGCACACGGCACCCGGACCTTCATCTCGGTGGCCATGGACCCGGAGCGCTTCTTCCGGACCTTCGTGGGACTCGACCAGCCGCCCGCTCCCCGCTGAAGCCCCGTGCCATTCGTTGTCACCTTCGGACCTCTCGGCCACGGCCGAGAGGTCCCATGCGTCTGCCGCGGTGAAGGCTCAGCAGTGCTTCCTGATGAGCGCCTGACAATGCTTGATGGCCTGGGCGATGGTGCAGCCGGTGGCCGTGCAATGCGGCCGCCCCGTATCCGGGTGCCGGCAATAGTTGAGCACCACCCAGCAGGCGAGACTGTCCTCGTCCACACTCACGTTGGCGGCATCGACATCCGGCGCTTCCTCACCGGACTCGGCCGACCGCTGCTCGATGACCAGCTCGCGGCCATCCTCCGTGGTCATCACCTGTCCGGTCTCCGGCAGGTTCGCCTCCTCGGTGCCACAGCCGACGAGCGACAGTGTTGCCAGGAACATTCCCAGGAGCAGCTTCTTCATGGTCATGCCTTTCTTTGGACGTGAGACGCCAGCGGGCGCCGCCAGACTCTCGGATAAATCCAGCACTCCATGTCTAAGGCACGAAATAGATGAACACAAACGCGTCGGCCCGAACGGCGGGCATCAGACAATCGGGCTGTGGCATTCTGGTGAGATGTGCCGGGGAACTCGGGCGGGGCCCCGCTGTCTGCGGGGGCTACCTGCGGGGAGGCGATGTCTGTGTTTCGCGAGGTCTCACTGCTTGCGCGTGGCCACGGCGAGCGCGGTGGGAATCAGCTCGCGCATCAGGGCCACGAACTTGCGCAGCCTCGCGGGATGGAACCGCGCGGCGGGATAGAGCAGGTACATGGGCAGGGCGGAGGCCTGCCACTCCGGCACCAGGTGGACGAGCCGGCCCTTCACGATGTCCTCGTGCAGCACCCACGCGGATGCCACGCAGATGCCGAGCCCCTTCAGCGCCGCGCTCCGGAGCGCATAGAGACTGTCGGTGCTCACGCGCGGCTGGAAGACGATGGGCTGGGCCTCCCCGGTGGCCACGTGGGTCAGCGACAGCTCGTTGCGATAGAAGGTGCGCAGCGACAGCCAGGGCAGTCGCGCCAGCTCGTCGGGGTGGGTGGGCCGGGAGCGCCCCGTCAGCACCGAGGGCGCGGCGGCGACGATGCGCGGCACCTCCGCCACGCGGATGGCCACCACGCTGGGGTCCTTCACCTCGCCGACGTGAATCGCGCAGTCGATGCCGTCCGCGATGAAGTCCACCGCGCGGTCGTGCAGCAGCCACTCGACGCTGACGCGCGGGTGCCGGTGCAGGTACTCCGTCAGCGGCTCCACCAGGAGCTGCTGGCCGAAGGCGTGGGGGACGACGACGCGCAGCGTGCCCTCCGGCTCGTCGCTCGCGCCGCGCAGGTCGGCCTCGAACATCTCCCAGTTGGCGAGCAGCTCCTTCGCCCGCTCGTAGCAGCGCGCGCCGTCCTCGGTGAGCTTCATCGCGTGGGTTGAGCGCTGCAGCAGCCGCAGGCCGAGCGAGCGCTCCAGCGCCTGGAGGCGACGGCTCACCGTTGGCTGCGTGGTGCCGAGCTGCGCGGCGGCCGAGGACAGGCTCCCGGCGTCGACGATGCGCAGGAAGGTCTGCATCAGCTCGAGCCGGTCGGCGGTGGTGGGCGGCGGCTTCGGGAGGGCACGCGGCCGAGCGGACTTGGGGGGACGGGGCATGGCGTTATACGTGGAGCGTATATCCGCTGTGCGGACCCCGCTACTACCGTGGACCGCCGCTCTGGGACACCTTCACCTCGACTCGCAGCAACCCAGGTGAACGTCATGTCCTTCATTCGCGCTGTACATGAACCCGCCGGAAGAGGCGCGCTGCCCTCGGACGAGGCCCGCGCGCCTCGGCTCGCCCTGGTGGGCCCCGGAGACTCGGGCTCGATGTCGAGGGGGCTGCGCCTGCTTTTGGCGGCGAGCGCCGGGTTCTCGGTGGCCTCGCTCTACTACAGCCAGCCGATGCTGGGGGTGATGGGCTCCTCCATCGGCGCCTCGGACACGGTGGTGGGACTCTTGCCCACGCTCACCCAGCTGGGCTACGCGCTGGGCATCCTGCTGCTGACGCCGCTGGGGGACCGCTTCGACCGGCGCCGCATCATCCTCATCAAGGTCGGCCTGCTCGCGGTGGCGCTGCTGCTCAGCGGCCTGGCGCCCGCCATCGGTCCGCTGCTGGTGGTGAGCTTCGTGGTGGGGCTCACGGCGACGGTGGCGCAGGACATCGTGCCCGCCGCGGCCACCCTGGCTCCCGAGAAGGAGCGCGGAGGTGTCGTCGGGACGGTGATGACGGGCCTGCTGCTCGGCATCCTGCTCTCGCGCGTCGTCAGCGGCGTGGTGGCCGAGCAGCTCGGCTGGCGCGCCATGTACCTGATGGCCGCGGGCAGCGTGGTGGTGATTGGCGCGGTGGTGTGGCGCGGGCTGCCGGCCTTCCGTCCGACGAGCACGCTGTCCTACGGCGCGCTGCTCGGCTCGCTCGTGGGCCTGTGGCGCAAGCACGGGGCGCTGCGCCGGGCCGCGCTGGCCCAGGGGCTGCTCTCGGTGGGCTTCAGCGCGTTCTGGTCCACGCTCGCGGTGATGCTGCATGGCGCGCCGTTCCACCTGGGCAGCGCGGCGGCGGGCGCCTTCGGCCTGGCGGGCGCGGCGGGGGCCCTGGGCGCGCCCATCGCCGGGCGCGTGTCGGACCGCTTCGGGCCCGAGCTCGTCACGCGGCTGGGCGCGGGGCTGACGGCGGTGGCGTTCGCCGCGATGTTCGCCTCACCGTGGTTCCAGCCGGATGCGCGGCTGTGGTTGTTCGGCGCCAGCGCGATTGGCTTCGACCTGGGCGTGCAGATGACGCTGGTGGCGCATCAGACGATGGTGTTCGGCATCGACCCCGCCGCGCGCAGCCGGCTCAACGCGGTGCTGTTCGTCTGCGTGTTCATCGGCATGTCGCTGGGCGCGGTGAGCGGCAGCCTCGTGCTGGCCGGGTGGGGCTGGGGCGCGGTGACGTTGCTTGCGACCGTGTCCGCGCTGGCGGCCCTGGTGGTGCGCCTGTGGCCGGCGGCTCGCTGAGTCCCAGAAAGGCGCCCTCGGCTACCAGGTGCCGAGGGTGCCAATCACGTTGCCCGTCTTCGCGTCGAAGACATCCAGCCACATCCAGTGGGGCACGTAGAGCCGGTCCCCCTGCTTGCGAAAGCTGGTGACGAGCGAGCCGTCCTTGGAGCGGGGGATGGGCACGTCCCAGACGACGGCCCCCGTCCTCACGTCCCGGCGGACCAGGTGCATGCCGCCGGCCCTCAGCCGGTAGGCCACGAAGAGGGCGTCCTCGGAGATATCGAGGGCCTCCGGCGTGGTCTCCAAGACCTGCTCGATGTCCATGTCGGCGATGGCGCCGTGCCACAGGGGCTCCTTCGCGCCCTTCTCGAACACCGCCGCCATGGGGACGCGCGTCCCCGGGTTCCGGGCGCCCAGCACCACGTCGAGCCCATGCGCCGTGTAGCGATATTGCCCTCGGAAGCCCGGGATGGGCGGGGCCTTGAGGGCGAGCGAGCACGGCAGATGGGTCTTCCGGTGGATGGCGGGGGAGCAGTCGTAGCGGCCGCGCTCGGGGGGCTGACAGTTGGGCGGAGTCTGGGAGGCGGGGCGCGCGGTCGCCGTCGTCGTGTCGAGCAGGATGTTCTGCTGGTCCATCACCGAGACCCACACGGAGGAGGTGTCCCCCTGGGGGATGCAGAGCTTGTCGGGCTTGTCTGACAGTGCCACGCGCCCCACCACCTTGCCAGTGGCCAGCTCCAGCAGGCTCACCGCCATGGCCTCCCGTCGCACCAGGCGATTTCCCTGCCGGATGTAGCGCTCGCGGGAGGCGAGGTCCGTGGGGGCCGCGCCTTCGATGGGCACCTCCCAGAGGGGCTCGAGCGTCTTCCCGTCGAAGGCGGCCGTGGAATAGCGGTCGAACGACGTGCCGCGACGAATGGTCCCGATGATGTCGTCCGTGCCGTCCCCGTTGACGTCCGTCACCGTGGGGGTGTTGTCCATGTCCCACGCGAACCTCGGCTTCGGGGGCGGCGCGGGCGGCACCTGCGCGGTGGGGGGCGGTGGGGGTGGCTCGGCGCGCGCGGGCGGGGGCGTGTAGGAGTCGCTCGAGGACGCCATGGCGAAGAAGCCCGCCGCGGAGCCCAGCAGCATGACGGCAATCCCCGCGCCCAGGACGAGCGGCAACCTGTTGGGCCCCGTTGCTGACGGAGCTTGATAGAGCGGACGCGGAGCCTGCTCTCCCCGCGTATCGATGGACGCGTTGCAGTAGTGACAGGTGTACAACACCTGCTCGGCGACCAGGGTGAACGGCGCGTTGCACCGAGGGCAGCGTGGCGATGTGGGACGAGCGCGAGCCATTCCTTCTTCCTACCATTCCACCCCCCATGCGCCCACCCCGGCCACCTGGAAGGCGTCAGCGTGGCTCGGTAGCGTGAGGCCCATGCTCCCAGCCCATGCCCTCGTGTCCTCCGTCCTGGCGCTGTTCTCCTCGGATGTCTTCTCGCCGCACGCGGACCGCTGTGTCGCGCCCGAGCCTGCGGCCGCGCTGCGCGTGGCCAGCTTCACGCCCTCGGATTGCTCCCTGGCGCAGACCGTGCCCGGGCCGTTGTGGCAGCCCACCACGGTGCGGCGCATCCCGGTGGTGGTGCACCTCATCTCGGATGCGGCGTGCGCGAACGGCAACATCTCGGACGCGCTGGTGCACAGTCAAATCACGGTCCTCAATGAGGACTTCCGCGCGCTGACAGGGACGCCGGGGGCCGCGGGCGTGGACAGCAAGCTGGAGTTCTTCCTCGCCACCGAGGACCCCGCGGGCAACCCGACGACGGGCATCCAGCGCTATTGCAACACGACCTGGTACCAGGACCAGGGCAGCTACTGGAACACCATTGCGTGGGACCCGACGCGCTACCTGAACCTCTACACGAACAGCGCGGGCGGCTCGCGCGGGTATGTGCCCTTCCTCCCCGCGGACCCCTCGGGCGCGGTGGGCCAGCCGCAGGACCGGGTGGTCATCAACTGGCTGGCCTTCGGCCGCGTGGGGCCCGTGGTGCCGTATCACCAGGGGAGGACCGTCACGCACGAGGTGGGCCACTACCTGGGCCTGTTCCACACGTACTACGAGGGCTGTGGCATCGCCACGGCGCCGGCTTGCTACACCACGGGCGACCGCATCTGTGACACGGCGCCCAACGTCACGTCCCACAAGGGCTGCCCCGTGGGGCTCACCAGCTGTGGGGGCGCGCCCGTCCCGGTGCAGAACTACATGGAGCTGACGGATGACGCGTGCATGACGGGCTTCACCGCGGAGCAGGTGCAGCGCATGCGGTGCACCCTGGCCTCGTACCGCTCCACGCTGGCGCAATAGGGTTGTGGTATCCCGGCGTGGCATGAACGACACCTCGCCAGCACCCGGCTCCCTGCTCATCACGGCCTTCAACGGACTCGTCGCGGCGTATGAGCGCGCCAGCGGCGACACGGTGTGGACCTTCGCCGTGCCCGGCAAGTCGGTGCCGGGCGTGCGGCCCCGGCCGACGTACGCGGAGCTGCGCGAGGGGCGCGTGTTCGTGTTCTCCGGCGGGGCCGAGGGGACGTTCACGAAGAGGGTCTTCCTGGAGGTCCACGCGCTCGACGCCGGGAGCGGGCGCCTGCTCTGGGCCCAGCGCGTGGACTCCGAGCAGTCGTCGACGTTCGCCGGCGGAACGATGCTCGTCGAGCAGGGGCAGGTCATCGTCTCGCACCGGGAGACCCTGACGGCGTTCGACGCGGACTCCGGCGAGCCCCAGTGGAGCCGCGTCAGCGAGCATGGCGGCGGCGGGCTGCATTCGCCCCTGCTGCAGCTGGTCGTCGAGGGCGCGCGGGGGCGGCTCTTGACCTGAGCCCCCGGCGCTTTCGACCTGGCTACTTCTTCAGCTCGACCACCGGCGCGAAGCCGCCGTAGATCATCCGCGCGCCGTCGAACGGCATCGGGTTCTTCTCCGGGCTCATGTCGGGGTCTTCCATCATCTTCGCCATGCCGGCGTCGCGCGTGGCCTTGTCGGGCCACTCGACCCAGGAGAAGACCACCGTCTCGTCATCCTTGGCCTGCACGGCCCGGCGGAAGTCGGTGAGCTTGCCGCTCGGCACGTCGTCCCCCCAACACTCGAGCACGCGCAGGGCCCCGTACTTCATGAAGACGGGGTCGCCCTTGCGGGCGTGGTCGATGAACTTCTCCTTGTTCGCGGTCGGCACGGCGATGACGAAACCATCGATGTAGGACATGGGAGCTCCTCCAGGTGCGAGAGGGTGCCGAAAAGGCGCCTTCAAATCGGCGACGAATATCCGCTGGGAAGATCGACACGGACCCCCAATCACGTCCAGCCCGGAATTTTCCTCGTCAGGGGCTCTCCGGGCGTTGACGTGTCCGCGCCGTCCATGACGTGTCAGCGCCCTGCGTCGTCCGCCCGAGGCGGCTGAAGCCTGACACGTCAATGCCTGCCCCCGCCGCGCCGCAAGTCCTTGAAGGCAGACGAAAGGCAGTCGTGAAATTGGTGGTGCAGGGATTGCACTGGAATTCCCTGAAATAGGGCGCGGTGCCCCATCCCCTGAGAGGCAGACATGTCGCGAGTGAATCCACCCCCGATGGACCCGGGAATGGACGACGGGCTCCAG
This sequence comes from Myxococcus sp. MISCRS1, assembly GCF_026626605.1. NCBI lineage: Bacteria > Pseudomonadati > Myxococcota > Myxococcia > Myxococcales > Myxococcaceae > Myxococcus > Myxococcus sp. MISCRS1. The sequence continues at coordinate 2,719,655 of NZ_JAPNKB010000001.1, read as the reverse complement.
CTCGACGTCGCCATCATCGGTGCGGGCGTCTCCGGGCTCTACACGGGTTGGCGGCTGCTCGTCGGCGACCTCGCGGAGGGCGGCACGCGCCCATCCTCGGTGCACGTCTTCGAATTGAGCGAGCGATTGGGCGGCCGCATCGAGTCGGTCTTCCTGCCCGGCGTCTCCCTGGCGGCGGAGATTGGCGGCATGCGCTATCTGCAATCGCATGTCATCGTCAACTCGCTCATCTCGGAGGTCTTCTCCCAGGAGCTGACGCCCCAGGACTTCCCCCTGGGCGACGACAAGAACCACTACCGCTACCTGCGCGGCCAGCGCTTCAAGGCCGACGAGTGGGCGAACGCCCAGGCGGACCGCCGCACGTTCAAGACGCGCTACTTCCTGCCCGACGACGTGGTGGGCTTCGACTCGGACCAGCTCTTCAACAAGGTCATCTACGACGTCCTCACGGCCGACCCCTGGTTCCAGGAGCGCTACGCGAGCCAGGTGAAGTTCACCCCTCCCTACGACTACACCTTCGAGCTCACCGCCCGGGACTGGGACGACATCAAACCCAACCTGACCTACCGCAAGCCGGGGCCCTACCAGGGCAAGAAGGTCAATGATCTGGGCTTCTGGAACCTCCTCAAGGACCAGGTGGGCCAGGAGGCCTACGAGTTCCTGGCCGTGGCCGGCGGCTACTACTCCAACACCATCAACTGGAACGCCGCGGAGGCCTTTCCGTACCTCGTGGGCGACTTCTCCCTGGCGAGCGTGGAATACCAGACGCTGAACGGCGGCTATGACCAGCTGGGCAACACGCTCGCCCAGCGCTTCGTCGCCCAGGACCCGAGCGGCAAGCGCGCCCACCTCTGGGGACAGAACGGCCTGACGGCGCTCACCGCCGCGCCGGAGGGCAGCCCGTACCGGTATGTCCTCACCCTGAACAACGTCCAGAGCGGCAAGTCGTGGACGGTGTATGCCAATGCCGTGGTGCTCGCGATGCCCCGCCGCGCGCTGGAGCTGATTGGCGCGGACCGGTTCTTCACCAGGCCCCAGGTGAGCGCGCAGGTGCGCAAGAACCTGGACGCCGTCATCTCCGAGCCGTCCTTCAAGCTGCTGATGGGCTTCGAGTCCCCCTGGTGGAACCAGGAGTTCCAGGCCGTGGCGGGCGAGTCGATCACCGACCTGCCCATGCGGCAGTGCTACTACTTCGGCACCGACCCTGTGAACAGCCACTCCATCCTGCTCGCCAGCTACAACGACATGCGGACCACGCCCTTCTGGTCCGCGCTGATGGACTCGCCCCACCAGCGGCTCGAGCGCTTCAAGCCCCGGCCCACGGCCCTGGCCTCACGCGAGGCGCTGGCCCAGGTGGAGGACCTGCAGGCCCCGGCGGTGATGGTGGCGGAGGCCGTGAGCCAGCTCCAGGAGCTGCACGGGCCCGCGAACCCCGTCCCCCAGCCGTACGTCTCCTACTTCCGCAACTGGACGGAGGACCCCTATGGCGGCGGCTACCACGCGTGGCGCGCCGGGGTGAGCGTGCGGGACGTGATGCGCTTCATGCGCCGGCCGGACCCGGACGAGCACCTCCACATCTGCGGCGAGGCCTACTCGGACCAGCAGGGCTGGGTGGAGGGCGCCTTCTGCGAGGCGGAGAAGATGCTCCAGGCGCACTTCGGGCTCGCGTGGCCCGCCTGGTTGGACAGCCAGTACTACCTCGGCTGGTAACGACAGACACCCTCCTTCGAAACGAAAGCAGACGAAGACATGGACTCCTATGACGTGGTCGTCGTGGGCGCGGGCGCCATCGGTCTGTCCGCGGCCTGGTGGTGCTCGAAGGCCGGCAAGAAGGTCCTGCTGTTGGACCAGTTCGACTTCGACAACGACTTCTTCTCCTCGAAGGGCGAGTCGCGCTTCTTCCGGGTGATGTACTCGGACCCGCACCTGTCCCTGCTCGCGCAGTCCGCCTATCCGCTCTGGCGGGAGCTGGAGTCGGACAGCGGCCTGAACGGCATCCTCAACGACACCTCGCTCCTGTTCTTCGGCCCGCCCAGCGGCGTGGACACGCCCGAAGGGGACTTGAAGGACTCCGAGGCCGTCCTGGAGGAGCAGGGCCTGCCCTTCCAGCGCCTCACCGCGGCGGACTTCCCGGAGCGCTTCCCCGTGCTCCAGGGCCTGAGCGACGACGTGGTGGGCCTGGTGCAGCCCCAGGCGGGCGTCATCGCGGCGGACCGGGCGCTCCGCGCGCTCGCCGACCAGTGCCGCAAGCGGGGCGTGGACATGATTCCGCGCCGGACGGTCAGCCGCATCCAGGACGCGCCCGGCCAGGTCACCGTCACCACCGCGCAGGGGACGTACACCGGCAAGAAGCTCATCCTGGTGCCGTCCGCGTGGACCAACGGCGTGCTCGACAGTCTGAACATCCAGCTCGCGCTCGAAATCTGGAGCATGACGTATGCCTATTTCGAGGTGTCCCCGTCCCAGTACACGTATCCGCTCTGGTTCTACTTCGGCGCGCCGAAGTTCCCCGGGGACGACACGACGACGTACTACGGGCTGCCGCCGCTGTTGACGCCCGGCCGCATCAAGGTGGGCACCGACTTCACCTTCCTGAAGTCCCCGCTGCCGCCCACCTCGCCGCCCCAGGCGGACCCGCGCATGGTGGACCTGCTCAACACCTTCATGCGCGAGCATTTCCGGGGGCTGCAGTCCCTGGCGGTGGACCCGGTGGGCTGTCTTTACACGATGACGCCCGACCTGAACTTCGTGCTGGATGTCCTCCCCGGGCACCCGGACGTGCTGCTGTTCACCGGTGACACGGGGCAGGCATTCAAGTTCGCGCCGCTGCTCGGCCGAATCCTGTCGGAGCTCGCGCTCACGGGCGTCACCCGCACCAACATCCAGCCCTTCTCCATCCAGCGGCCCGGAATCCTCCGGCCCCGCTGAGCACTCCACCCCGAAAGCACCCCAGAGGTCGTCATGGCAGATACCGAGAACACCGCCAATGTCTTGATTGTCGTGGACGCGGAGAACCTCTACCTGGACTACCAGGGGAAGTTCAGCACAGACTCCAACCACCCCGTGGACCTGGGGGAGCCCACCCCGTACGTCTACATGTTCATCCGCTACGACGAGATGCTGTCGGGTCAGGCCACGGATGACCTGAACATCGTCGTCAACACCAACAACAACATCCGGTGGCGAATCACCTCGCTGACGGGCAACACGCGCTTCAGCGTCGCGCTCAACGGGTGTGACATCCTCCGGGGAGAGGGCTGCATCACGCCGCCCTTCCTCATCGAGCCCACGGTGACGGTGCCCCTGCCGTCGGTGCACGGCACCCAGGTCACGGTGGACTCGAAGCAGACGTACAAGGATGCCTACTTCCAGGCGACGGCGGTGAACCCGACGACGACGCCCGTGGTCTACACCTTCACGTTCGCCCTGGCGAACAACGACGGGAACATCCTGAGCTACTTCTCCTGGGACCCGAAGATCACCATCACCGCCTGACGCGCGGCGCGCGGGTGGATGTCTGGATTTGTCTCGACTCGAACTGGAAGGAACAGGTGCGTCATGGCGCAGGATGATGGCTTCATCGATGTTCTCACGGTGGTGGATGTGGACAAGGTGCTGAAGGTGCATGGCCCCAATGGCTCCGCGGACGAGCCGGGGGTGCCCATCTCGGACTGTGTGTACATGCTGGTGCGCAAGGACGACGCGGTGGGCATGGAGGCGATTCCCGAGCTGACCGTCGCCGCGAAGACCAGCGACACGCTGCGCTGGCGGATGGCGTCGCTGACGCTCAACACCCAGTACTCGGCGGTGCTCTACAAGATGCGCGTCTCCGGCAATGCCCAGTGCATCTCTCCGCCCCAGCCCCTGGTGTCCCATATCAAGGTGCCGGTCCCCGAGGTCGCGGGGGGACAGGTGGATGGCTACAACACCCAGCCCTACGTGGACTTCTATTTCCAGTCCACCGCGCTGCAGCCCACCGCGTCGCTGACGGACCAGAAGGTGACCTACCAGCTCTACGTCCAGGTGACGGACAACCAGGGCAACAAGGTGGGGACGTACTCGTGGGACCCGTACATCACCATCACCACCTGAGCCACGCCGCTCGACACACAGGAGATTCGTCATGAGTGACAAGATTCCCCCGCGCGTCACGGCCGCGCTCCCGGGCAGCGGCTGTCCGTTCCACCGGGGCACCGGGGCGGCCATGTTGTCCAAGGCGCCGTCCGGCAACCTGGTGCGCCCCCACGGCGTCGTGGGCCCGGCTGTCTCCAGCAAGTCCGCGCAGTCCCTCACCGGCGACAACGGCCCCGTCGTCTCCGACTTCTTCCGCATGTTCCCGGACCTGCGTCCCTCCGTCTTCAACGTGGAGGACCTCCGCGCCCTCACGCTGCCGGGCGGGCCCATGGACGATGACCGGCTGGGCCCGAGCGTGCCGCAGGACAACCCCACCATCCCCGCGGGCTACACGTTCCTGGGCCAGTTCCTGGACCATGACCTGACGTTCGACGTGTTCTCGGACATCAACAGCCGGGGCACCCAGCCCAACCAGACGCGCGACGCCATCACCCCGACGCTGGACCTGGGCAACATCTACGGCCGGGGACCGGTGCAGGACGCCTTCCTGTTCGACGCGAAGGACGGCGCCACGCTGCTGTTCGGGCGGCAGGACAACCCGGACGGGGACGTGCTGCGCAACGTCCAGGGCACGGCCATCATCGGAGACCCGCGCAACGACGACAACATGTTCGTCAATCAGCTGCACCTGGCCTTCATCAAGTTCCACAACCAGGTGGTCAAGGACCTGTCGGGCTCGTTCTCCGGAGGCGCGCTCTTCGCCGAGGCCTCCCAGCGGGTGCGCTGGCACTACCAATGGATTGTCTACCATGACTTCGTGCGCCGCTTCGTCGGCGACGAGCTCTACGGCAAGCTGGTGAACCAGGGGCCGCAGTACTTCCCACCCAACCTCCAGCAGATTCCCATCGAGTTCTCCGCCGCCGCCTACCGCATGGGGCACGCGACGATTCGGGAGACGTACACCGTCAACTCGAGCTACTCGAACGTGCAAATCTTCGACCTGCACCAGCCCGGGACGTTCCTCAGTCCGGAGAAGCGCGTGGACTGGAGGAACTTCTTCAACCTGGGCTCCGGCGTCACCCCGCAGGGCGCCAAGCTGTTCGACACGTACCTGGCCTCGGAGCTGTTGAACCTGCCGGAGGCCCTCATCCCCGGCTTCGACCATCCGCAATACCAGGGCAAGCCGGACCCGCTGTACCTGTCGCTCGCGGGGCGCAACCTGCTGCGCCAGAACGAGTTCACCCTGCCGGCCGGCCAGACGGTCGCCGAGGCGCTGGGGACGACCCGCTACGCCAACTCGCAGCTCGGCCTGCCGCAGGGGTGGGGGAGCACGGTGGCGCCGCTCTGGTACTACATCCTCAAGGAGGCGAACCTCGCCAACCAGGGCCGCTTCCTCGGGCCGGTGGGCGGACGCATCGTCGGGGAGACGTTCTTCAGCGTCCTGCTCAACGACCCCACGTCCTTCCTCCAGAACAAGGGCTGGAAGCCCACCTACGGCTCGGGCGGGGACTTCACCATCGCGGACCTGCTGCGCATCGCGGACGCGTACCAGAAGTCCTGAGCCGCGCACGTCCAGGAGGGGCCGCAGGGGAGATCGTGTCCGTCCCCTGCGGCCCGGAGTGCCCCCGGAGTCACACGGGACGTGTATCGATTTGTAGATGCAATCAAGTTGCGATATTGCGGGTGACTCCGTTATGGGAGTCTCCATGCTTGAAGCGAGGAACCTGTCCAAGCGCTACGGCGCGCACCCGGCGCTCGAGGGGCTGGACCTGTCCATCCAGGCGGGTGAGGTGTTCTGCCTGCTGGGTGCGAACGGCGCGGGCAAGACGACGACGCTGAACCTCTTCCTGGGCTTCATCGAGCCCACGGGAGGGGAGGCGCGAGTCGCGGGGCTGGAGGTGCGTCACCACGAGGCCCAGGTGCGCGGGCTGCTCGCCTACGTGCCGGAGCTGGTGATGCTCTACCCCCGGCTGACGGGGCGGGAGAACCTGGCCTACTTCAACACGCTGGCGGGACGGCCGGCGCTGTCCACGCTGGAGTCCACGGACTGGCTCGCCCGCGCGGGGCTGCAGCCGGGGGCGATGGACGTGCCCGTGGGGCGCTACTCGAAGGGCATGCGGCAGAAGGTGGGCATCGCCATCGCGCTGGCCAAGGGGGCGAAGGCGTTGCTCCTGGACGAGCCGACGTCGGGCCTGGACCCGCTGGCCTCCAACGAGCTGTCGGAGCTGCTGCTGCGCCTGAGCGGCGAGGGGATGGCGGTGCTGATGGCGACGCATGACCTGTTCCGGGCGAAGGAGTCCGGCACGCGCGTGGGCATCATGAAGTCGGGCCGGCTGGTGGAGACGCGCGCCACGCGGGAGCTGGGGCACGCGGAGCTGGAGCAGCTCTACCTGACGCACATGCGGGGCTGAGGACGCACGAATGATTCGGGCCATCGCACGCAAGGAATGGGTGGAGCTGTCGCGGGACGGGCGCTTCCGGACCGCGGGGATGTTGGTGGGGCTCCTGGCCGTCGTGGGGCTGGCCATGGGCGCGCTGCACGTGCGCGAGTCGCGCGCCGAGCGCGAGGCGGGCTCTCGGCTGACGCGTCAGCACTGGCTGGAGCAGGGGGAGAAGAATCCCCACTCGGCGGCGCACTACGGCGTCTGGGCCTTCAAGCCCGAGTCCGTCCTGGCCGCGTTCGACCGGGGCGTGGAGCCGTACCTGGGCGTGGCCGTCTACCTGGAGGCGCACAAGCGCAACCTCACCCAGCACCGTCCCGCGACGGACGCCACCGCGGTGGCCCGCTTCGGAGAGCTCACCGGCGCCGGAGTGCTCCAGCTCCTCCTGCCGCTGCTCATCATCCTGCTGACCTACTCCGCCTTCACGGCCGAGCGGGAGCAGGGCACCCTCCGCCTGCTGTTGAGCACCGGTGTGCGGCGTCACCAGCTCGTGCTGGGCAAGGCGCTGGGCGTGGGGCTGGCGCTGGCGGCGCTGCTGGTGCCGCTCGTCGTCGTGGGGCTGGGGTTGGTGGTGGGGCTGGGCGGTGGCCTGGATGTCTCGTGGGGAGACCTGCTGGGGCGCCTGTCGGTGCTGTCGCTGGGGTATGGGCTGTACCTGGCGGGCTTCGTGTTCCTGGGGTTGGCGGTGAGCGCGTGGGCGCGCACGTCGCGCGGCGCGCTGGTGGTGCTGCTGGCGGTGTGGATGCTCAACGCGCTGCTGGTGCCCCGGCTCGCGGCGGACGCGGCCCGGACATGGGCGCCGGTGCCAACGGCGCAGGACTTCGCGCGCAGGCTCGCGGAGGACTATGAGAAGGGGTTGAGCGGACATGACTCGGCGGACGCGCGGCAGGTGGCGTTGGAGCGCGAGACGCTGGCGCGCTACGGGGTGGACTCGGTGGAGGCGCTCCCCGTGAACTTCCGGGGCATCGCGCTCCAGGCGGGCGAGGAGTACAGCAGCAAGGTGGCGGCGGTGCGCTTCGGGGAGCTGCGGGAGCGATATGCGTCCCAGGAGCGGCTGCACCGCGCCTTCGCGCCGCTGTCGCCCATGCTCGCGCTCCGGCAGGTGTCGGCGTCGCTCGCGCGCACGGACCTGTCCGCGCACCTGCGCTTCACCGAGCAGGCGGAGGACTACCGGCAGGTGCTGGTGAAGCGGATGAACGATGACGTCGCGTTCCGCTCGAAGCACGGCGACGCCAACTACAAGGCGGATGCGTCCTTGTGGCGTCAGGTGCCGGAGCTGCGCCTGGAGGCGGAGCGACTGACGGACGCGCTCGCGTCCCAGGTTCCGGGGCTCTTGCTGCTCGGGCTCTGGTTGTCGTGGACCACGGCGTTCGCCCTGCGCGCCGGCGCACGCCTGAGCGCGCTGTGAGGCACGAGCCCATGAACATGTCCCTGCTCCGACACGAGTGGTTCCTGCTTCGCAAGGACCGGATGCTCCTCTTCGCCGCCGCGCTCCTGCTCGGGCTGATGGCGTTGGGCCTCTACAACGGCTGGCGCTTCACCCAGGACCTGCGCGCGCATCAACAAGCGCTGCTCACCCAGGAGGCCCTGCGACGCGACCAGCTCGCGGCCCAGGCCGAGGCGCTGCGTCAGGGGCAGGGGACCGCGCCCCCCGCCTGGAAGAGCCCCACGATGCCGGTGCCGGTGGGCAACTTCCTCGTCCAGCCCGAGGCGCTCCTGCCTCCGGGGCCGCTGAGCGTCTTCACGGTGGGGCAGATGGACCTGCTGCCGTCGTCCTACCAGGTGTCACTGCAGGGCCGCCTCACGGACTTCGCGCGCGAGACGCTGGAGCACCCGGCGCACCTGGCCACCGGGACGCTGGATGTGTCGTTCGTGCTGCTCTATCTGCTGCCTTTGTTCGCGCTCGCGTTCTCGTTCGACCTGGTGTCGCGGGAGCGCGAGGACGGCACGCTCCGGTTGGTGCTGGTGCAGGCCACGGGGCTTCGGGGCTGGGCGCTGAGCAGGCTCGCCGTTCGCGCGGCGGTGCTCCTGGGCCTGTGCGTGCTCGCGGGCCTCGCGGGGCATGTGTTGACGGGAGGCGGCGGCGGGCTGCCGAGGCTCCTGGGATGGTTGGCGTTGGTGGTGGGCTATGGGGCGTTCTGGTTCTGTCTGGCGCTGGCGGTGAACGCGCGGGCGCTGAGCTCCGCCACCAATGCGCTGGTGCTGGTGGGCGTGTGGTTGTTGCTCGTGGTGGTGGTGCCCGCGGCGGCGCAGCTCGGCGTGAGCGCGCTGTATCCGGTGCCCTCGCGCGTGACGTTGGTGGGGGCGACCCGCGACGCCTCGCTGGATGCGCAGCGGCGGGGAAGCGAAGTGCTGTCCGCCTACTTCGAGGACCATCCGGAGCTGGCGCCGAAGGGGACCCGGACGGAGGGCTACTGGCCCACCGCGCTGGCGGTGCAGGACGAGGCGGCCCGGGCCACCGCCCCCGTGGTCGCGGCCTTCCAGTCGCAGTTGGACGCGCAGCAGTCCGCGCTGGAGCTGCTGCGCTTCGTGTCCCCCGCGCTGGCCTTCCAGCAGGCGCTCCAGGATGTGGCGGGGACTGGTGGAGCGCGGCACGCGCACTTCCTGCGGCAGGTGGACCGCTTCCACGCTTCGTGGCGCGAGGCCCTGCTGCCGCGCGTCTTCGCGGGAGACACGCTGGGCGCGGCGGACCATGCGCGACTGCCGCGCTTCGCCTATGTCGAGCAGCCCGGTGCCGACGTCGTCCCGCGGGTGGCACTGGGGTTCCTCGCGCTCGCGTGGCCCACGTTGCTGGCCCTGGGGTTGGGGCTGCTGTGGCTGGGCCGTCCCCGGTTGTCGTGAGCGAAGGGGCGCTTCAGCGTCGCGCCTTGTGCTGGCCCGCGTTGGTGGCGTCCGCGCGCAGGCACATCACCGAGTAGAGGTTCATCGTGTAGAGGTTGTTCTCCGGCGCCAGGTCGGAGGCCTTCTGGAACAGGGCCGTGGCGCGCTCGTAGTCCCGGTGGTGGTTCAGCAGAATCATCCCCAGGCGGTTGTAGAGCGGCGCGGGGTGGGGGAGCAGGCCGATGCCTCGCTCCAGCAGCTCGATGGCCTCCGCCCACCGTCCCGCCTGCTCCAACCGGATGACGCGCTGGAGGACATCCTCGTTGGCGTCCTCCACGAAGGGCTTGGGCACCGCGCGTCCGGCCTGCGTCGCCTGGGGAACGGGCGGAGGCGTCGGCTCGGCGGGTGCCGCGCGGGCTGTCGGCGCGGGGGGCTCGTAGAGCCGCGTGACGCCCCGTTCTCCGAGCGACGCGAAGAGCGCTCGCAGCTCCACCTCCGCGAGCTGGGTGATGAGCGACAGGTCCGACAGCGACGTGTGCCCGTCGACGAGGGAGAGCACATACGCCTCGAAGGGGCTGAGCCGCAGGTTCGTCACGCTCAGTCCGCCCACGAGGAACGGCCGGGCCTGTGAGCCCTCCTGGGCCGCGTCGAACGGCGCCACCCGCGTGGTCTCCGACTGCGGAGCGCGCGGGGTGCCCGAGGTGCCCTGTCGCTCGGGCTGCGTCAGGAGCGCGCGGACGAGGGAGACGTTGTCGCGGGGCGGCAGGTCCTCGACGTGGCGCACCAGCAGCAGCTCACAGCGGGGGCACTGGAAGTCCTTGGGGAGCGTGGGCGCACCGCAGTGGGGACAGGCCTCGTCCTCCGGCGGGTGCTCGAAGGCGTCCGCCACCGCGTAGTAGTGCTTGCGGATGGCCGCGCGGATGGACCTGCGCACCGCGATGAAGGGCAGCACCTGCGTGACGCCCACGGTGCGGACAATCTCCTCCAGCGCGCGCTGGCGCTGCGGCTCCGCGATGGCGACGTAGAGGACGCCCTGGGCCAGTCGCAGGGGCATGAAGTCGAAGCCCTCCGCCAGGCGCACGGGGACCTTCTCCAGCAGGGTAGGGTCCACCTTCGCCAGGCTCAGCTTCTCGGTGGAGACGAAGCGCGTCGAGAGCGTCTGGGCCAGCAGCCGCAGCACCGGCGTCTCGTCCACGCCCAGCCGCACCAGGCACTCGCCCAGCTTCTGGCCCGTCTCCTGTTGATGCGCGAGCGCTCGCGACAACAGCTCCGGCGTCAACACGCCTTCCAGCACCAGCCGCTCGCCGAGTCTCCGCGTCATGCGGCGGATTCAAGGACGGCATCCCTCGTCCCGTCCACCTCGGTGAAGGTCTTGTCGTCGGAAGGCTGGGGGAAGGGGCCTTCCTGAATCGTGACTCAGGTCTCACCCGAGGGGCTCCCTATGATTCCGCGCGCTTATGGGCAGCGGATTGGGGGACACTTGGGCGGGGCGGAGGGGACTCGCCTCCAGGGGGAGTCGTCCACCGCCGGAATCGAGGCGCTCACCGATGCCGGGCGGCGCTTCGCAGATGGGCGGCGCCTGGCGGAACGGCTTCCGGAATCCTCCGTGCATGCGACCTTCCCTTTCTCTCCTGCTGTGGGTGGCCCTCGTCTCGTGGGGCCTGGTGGTTCCCGTTGCCCGAGCCCAACCGGTGCGAGAGACGCGCGCCCAGCGTCACGCCCGTGTCGATGCGCTCTTCGCCACCTGGCGTGGCAAGGCGTCGCCCGGCTGCGGCGTGGGCGTCTCGCGCGACGGTGTGCGCGACTACGTGAAGGGCCATGGCCTGGCGAACCTGGAGTTCGGCGTGCCGCTCACACCTCGCTCCTCGTTCAATTTGGCGTCCATCACCAAGCAGTTCGTCGCGTTCTCCATCGGCTTGTTGGCGCAGGAGGGGAAGCTGTCGCTGGATGATGATGTGCGCAAGCACGTGCCGGAGCTGCCCGACCACGGCAAGCGCATCACCGTCGCGCACCTGATGCACCACATCAACGGGCTGCGCGAACAGGGCCAGCTGCTCTCCCTGGCGGGATGGCGCGGCGAGGACCTGTACACCGAGGAGGATGTCCTCTGGGTCCAGTCGCGGCAGCGCGGGGTGAACTTCGCTGCGGGCGAGGAGGTTCTCTATGGCAATGCCGCGTACTCGCTGCTGGGCATCATCGTGCGGCGCGTGTCCGGCAAGTCGCTGCGGGCGTTCGCCGACGAGCGCATCTTCAAGCCGCTCGGCATGGTGGACACCTCGTTCCGGGATGACCTGGCGCCGCCCATCCCCCAGCGCGTGACAGGGTACATGCCCCGCGCGGAAGGGGGGTGGCGGTTGAGTTCGGCGGACCTTGGGTACAACGGCACGAGCGCGGTGTACTCGTCGGTGAACGACCTGCTGACGTGGCAGCAGAACCTGCTCGATGGCCGCCTGGGTGGGACGGCGCTGCGGGACCTGCTCCAGACCTCGGGTCGATTGAACGACGGCCGGGAGACGGGCTACGGCGGCGGGCTGCGGCTGGGGGCGTACCGGGGCCTTCGCACTGTGAGCCATGACGGGTACGTGGCGGGCTTCCGCACGGAGAGCATCCTCTTCCCCGAGCAGAAGCTGGCCATCACCGTGTTGTGCAACGACGGGAAGATCGACCCGACGGTGCTCGCGCGGAAGGTGGCCGAGGTGTACCTGGGCGGCCTTTTGAAGGACATGACTCCGCCCGCCGTGGTGGTGCCCGCGGAGGAGCTGGCGGCGCTGGCCGGCAACTACTGGAGCCCCCAGACGGACGAGGTGGTGCGGCTGGAGGTGAAGGACGGCGCGCTGCGCGAGGTGGGCTCCACCGCGGCGCTGACTCCCATCGGTCAGGGGGCGTTCCTACCGGCCGAGCCGACGCCCGGGATGTGGCGCTTCAACGCGTCGGCGGCGCCGGGGGCGCCCGTGCTGGGCATCCAGGACTTCTGGCCGACGACGCGAGAGTTCGTCCGGGTGCGTGAGCCGATGCCCACGGTGGGCGAGCTGGAGGCCCTGGTCGGGCAGTACCGCAGCGACGAGGTGGACATGACGTACACGGTGCGGCTCGTCGACGGGAAGCTGGCGCTGAGCTGGTTCCGTCGCGACGACCTCCTGCTCGAGCCCGTGGGGGGCAACCGCTTCGTGAGCTCGTTCGGCGCGGTGTCCTTCACGAAGGGGGCATCAGGCGGCGTCGATGGAATGTTGGTGAGCAGCCGGCGCCTGCGTCGCTTCCGTGCCGAGCGCGTGTCGCAGGGCGCTCCCGGTCCTCGCTGACGCGTCGCGCGGCATGTATTTGATTGCATGGGAATCGTACAGCGCGCTGCTGGCTTCCCCGGGAAATGCACAGCCGACGATGACCAGGATTCACCAGGGCTTCGTATCTCTCTCGGCGACCTCCGCCGATGTTCCTTCCAGGAGAGAGAGAATGTTTGGAGCCGTGCGAATTTCCAAGCTCGTGACATCCCTTGCAGCCGCCATCGTCGCACTGGTCTCGGCCCCTGCTCTCGCAGGGATTGTCTTCTTCGACACGACGGCCGCCGACAGAAGCGCGGGGGGATATCCCATCACGAATCGTAACGACGTGGGCTGGGCCTACGCGAATCGCAGCGCCGAGCGGGTGTGTGCCCACTATGGCTATGCGCGAGGCATGTATACCGGAGAGCAGTCGGGTGAGCTGATGGGCATCCATTGCTTCACCTCCGACATGGTGACCTGGCAGGACCTCCCTGGCTCGGATGCGCGGGCGTGGGCTCTGTGGCAGGGCAGCTCCACCTCGCTCGATTCGCAGGCGGCGTACAACGCGGGCGCCATCGCCGACAGGGAGTGTGGCTCTGTCTACAACACGGGGTTCTTCACGGGCTTCCAGAACACGTCGGCGGACCTGATGGGATTGGTCTGCATCCCGAGCACCCACGTGGCGCCTCGCGGAGTCGACACCGATGACCCCCGGTTTCCGTTCCTCAGCGGCATGAACCCGCCGTTCACCTCGTGGTGGCAGTTGCGCTCGTCCGTCAACCGGGTCTGCCAGTACTTCGGCTACACCACGGGCACGATGAACCTCTACGCCAACACGGGGGTCCCGTTCGTGCTGAACCTCGGACTCCAGTGCATCTATTGAGTCGAGAGGACCTCCTCGGCTCGGATTGAAGTCGCGGAGGGGCCCGTGCGTGAACTGGCCCTCCCTGACTTCGTCCTTTCTCCTGCTCGCGGATGCGGGCGGGGGAAGAGGCTACAGGCGCGTGGGAGCCCAGATGGCGCTGTGGGGCTCCGGCGCGTCCGCGGCGACCTCCGCGGTGTAGAAGTAGGCGGCGACCGCGGCGCGACCTCGTCCCTCGGGACAGTCCAGTGGGGTGGGGTGGCCGTGCCAGTGGTCATCGCCATGGGCCATGACCACCAGCCGGTCGAGCACCGGTGAGATTCGCGTCTCGCATCGCGTGAGGTCGGCGTTCCATAGCTCCAGGTCGCCGCCCCAGGCAGGCTGCCAGTCCGGGTTCAGGTAGTAGAGGACGGTCAGTCGACGGGTGAGGGCTCGGAAGCGGTCGCGGTTGAAGTCGGCGTGCAACGCCAGGTGTCCGCCGCGCAGCGTGAGGTGCAGGCCGGCGCCCCGGAAGTGCGGGTCCGGGATGAGCCCCTGCACGCCGGTGACGGTCTCCAGGAAGTCGATGAACGACATGCCGGAGAACTCCGAGAGCAGGTGCCGGAGCGGGCCGGGGACGTCCTCGAACGCCTTGCGCTGGAGCTGTCCCAGGCGGGCTGCCTGCTCCACGTGGTCCCTGCGCTTCCACTGCGCGTCGTTCGCTCCCGGGAAGACCGAGGCCAGCTCGGACGCCAGTCGTGTCCCGAGGAAGCCGTCGATGACGACGTGGGGATGGGGCTTCGCGACGCCGTAGCGGTCGCGATGGGCCAGCGCCACCGCCCGCAGCGCCGTGCGGTCGAGAAAGAAGCTCGGCCCCCTGAGCGGGCCTTCTTCGAGGGTTGCGACTGTCACCCGTCCTCCTCCGCCCGAACATGTCCGGGCACGGCGCATCCCTACATCGCCGCCTCGCGAAATCCCACGCCGGCGGCACGCTCCTTCCTTCAACGCTCGACGCGTCGCCAGCGCCTGCCTGTGTGGCTCCCGGTGCGGTCGGGGAGCGAATTCCTGGAGATTTTGAACGCGTTCAATTATGAACCTGTTCAATATGTCCCTGAGGGAGCGAGCCAAGAGCGAGAAGTGGGAGCGCATCCGGGCAGCGGCGAAGCGGCTGTTCGCGGAGCGTGGCTATGAGGGGACGACCGTGCGCGCCATCGCCGAGGCGGCGGGCGTCGCGACGGGCACGGTGCTGGTGTACGGCGAGACGAAGGACGCGCTGCTGCACGAGCTGTGGCGCGCGGAGGCGATGCCGCTCGTGGAGCGGGCGGTGACGTCGCTGCCGGGGGAGGGGCTTTTCGTGGACCGGTGCATGCACCTGTTCTCGCCGCTGTTGACCCACTACGCGTCGCAGCCGGAGCTGGCGCGGGTGGTGGTGAAGGAGCTGCCATGGCTCACGGGCGCCGCCGAGGAGCTGCATCGCCCGGCGCTGGCGAGGCTGGTGGGGGCGCTGGCATCGGTCGTGTCCGACGCGAAGTCGCGAGGTGAGCTGCGAGCGGAGGTGGACTGCGAGCGGGCGGCGGAGCTGGTCTTCGGCGTCTATTTCGCGGCGGTGATGCGGATGCTCGTGCCGATGGCGGGCTCCACGGTGGCCACGGCGCGAGCGCGCCTTCGCTGTGACCTGGAGATGCTGTTCGTGGGGTTGGGTTCGAGGAGGTCATCGTGAAGGTCCTCGTGGTGGGGGGAGGAATCGGAGGGCTCGCGCTGGGGGCCGCGCTGGCGAGGCGGGGCGTGGTGGCGGAGGTCGTCGAACGGCGGCCCTCCTATGGGGACGAAGGCGCGGGCATCGTGCTCGGTCCGAACGTGATGGCCGTGATGAAGGGGCTCGCGCTGCACGAGGCTGTCCTCGCCGCCGGGCATCCGGTGGGACTGGCGCGCATCACGGATGCGTCGGGACGCGTGCTCCAGCAGACGCCGTATGCTGTGCCGGGATTGTCGCTGCCTGCGACCACGCTTCATCGGAACAAGCTGCTCGAGGTCCTGCGCTCCGTGTCGCCCACGCCGCGCCTGGGCGTGACGGTGATGGGCTTGCTGAGTGGTGTGGATGGCGTGGACGTCGAGCTCTCCGATGGAACAGCGGGGCGCTACGACGTCGTGGTCGGCGCGGATGGCATCCGTTCCATCGTGAGGGAGCACGTGTGCGGCGCCGAGGTGCACCCTCGCTACTCCGGTTACACGTGCTGGCGCGGCGTGGTGGAGGGGCACTTCGAGGACGCGGTGGTGGAGATGTGGGGCACGGGCAGGCGCGTGGGGGTGGTGCCGCTGGGCGAGCGGAAGTCCTATGTCTTCCTCACGCTGAATGCCCCGCGTCGCGCGCCGGCTCCGTGGAAGGACCTGTCCGGCTTCCAGGCGCTGTATGCAGGCTTCGCGGACCCGGCCCGCTCGGCGTTGGCGGCGTTCGGTGGGCTCGAAGGGCTGCTTCACAACGACATCGAGGACTGTTCGGCGCTGCGGTGGTGGAAGCCTCGTGTCGTGCTGCTAGGTGACGCGGCCCATGCGGTGACGCCGAACCTGGGGCAGGGCGCGGGGCTGGCCATCGAGGACGCAGCCGCGCTCGCGCAGCTCCTGGTGTCGATGGGGCCCACGGACGAGGCACTGGCCCGGTATGAGCAACTCCGCCGTCCGCGCGCGGAGCGGATTCGCGACCGCTCATGGATGCTTGGCCGGGTTGCGCAATGGGAGAACGGCCTTGCGCGGAGTGTGCGCGACACGCTGATTCGGTGGACGCCGGAGTCGGTGGCCCGCGCGGAGCTCGAGAAGGTCGTTCGCGACATGCCCGGTGTCCCCGTGGGGTGATGTGGACTTGCACCGAAGTCTTTGTTCCCGCAGAAGTTCCGGCGCTGACTGCCAGCCGTGTCAGAACAGCGGGCGTCCCTCGGCCAGCCGCCTGCGCACGTCCCGCAGTTGTCGCCGTAGCGGCGCTTCACGAATGGCGGTGGGGGCCAGACGCATGAAACCCGCCAGCCGTCGGTTGAACTTCTCGAAGGTCTGGGCGTCGGCCTCCGTCCACGGTAGCTGCATCAGCGTGCGGAACTCCGGCCCCAGGTAGCCCGCGACCAGTCGCTGCCGAAGCCGCAGGACGGGCGCGGGGATGCGGCGGCCGAGGTACTCGAGTCGCACGATCCGGCAGAGGTAGTCGCGCGTGCGCTCGTCCATCGTGAGCCCCGAGATCTCCGCCTGCCAGTACGCCTCGAAGTCGTCGCGGGTCGGCGGCCACGATTCGGGCGGCATCTGCAGGGTCGTGCCGAACACGCTCCCCTGCTGGTAGAACCGCTCCCGGAACTCGCCCTGCAGCGGGCCGTGCACGCGTTGGTACGCGTCCTCCGCGCCGACGTACAGGCACGCCGTCACCCAGCGCTGGTGCGCGGGGTCGAACGCGTTGTAGCCGACCGGATGTCCGGGCTCGGAGCGGACGCGCGCGTGGGAGACGTTCGTCGCCCGGCGTATCGCGGCGCGCTCCTCCGCTCCGCCGAGCATCGTCACCGCGATGTACGTCAGCGTGGTGCGGGCCCGTCGCTTCGGGTTCTTGAAGAGGTTGCCCTCTTCGACCTTGCTCTCCATGACGCCGTAGGCGACGGCCGGCCTGGAGAGCTGCATGATCACGTTCGCCGTGCCGGCGGCGAGGATGAACCAGTTGGCCGCTTGTCGAAGCGCGTCGTTCTCCATGGCGTCCAATTGCTGCCGTAGCTGCGTCTTCGTGGTCGAGCCTTCGGCCTCATCGCTCATGGTCATGAAGCACCTGGGTGCATGGGTGAACCGCGATTCACAAGTCACGGCGCACGGGTCAGTCGCTGTTCGGCTCCACGAGCGTAGCCACGAACCGCGCGGTGCGCTTATTGGCAATTGGATGCAGTTCGGTCGCGCTCAGCCGGGTCATGGTCGCGAAGGCCGACGTGTCCGCCCAAGCTTGGCGGATCAGCCCCGCGAACTCGGTCGACGGCACGCGCAACCGGATGCCGTACACGAGCGCGAACTCTTCGATGACCGAGCCGACGCGATCCACCATGCCGCCTGCCACGCCAGAGAGGCCTCGGTCAGCCACAGGTCGCCCAATGAGAACGGCCTCGCGCGGAGCGTGCGCGACACGCAGATGCGGTGGACGACGGAGTCGGTGGCCCGCGCGGAGTTCGAGAAGGTTGTTCGCGACATGCCCGGTGTCCTCGTGGGTGAGGCGGCTGCATTTCGGCGACCAGTCGTTTGCCGAGCAGTATCCTCGAACCACACGGCGCCGGCTCGCGCCTACCCCTACTCATTCCATCGGAGACATTCGTGGGAATTCACTTCAAGAAAGTCGAAGGCAGCTCGGTCATCGTCCATATCGATGAAGGGTCGCACCCCACGATGGCCAGGGCCGTGAAGGTCGTCTCCGACAGGCTCGGTATCCCCGAAGTAGAGCTGACGGCCTCAACCGCATTCGGCGCCGCCAACTTCGCCGTCACCCTGCGTCCCGGCGCCGACCATCCGACCATCTATGTATTCGAACTTGAACTTGAAGGTCTGAAGAGTGAACTCGAAAGCAAGAACGAGGGCACGTAGACCATTCTGGTGGCTGGCCGACTTCGCGTACCGGCAGCAGCTTCCCCTCTCGTTCCAGTGATGTTGGCGCAGTCGCACCCGTGGGGTGAGGCCGTCGATTCTCCGGCCCCACTCCACGAGCGTTGGGACTTGCCTCTCAGCAGCCCAGGTTGCCTCCAGGACTCACGCCGAGCAGGTTGGCGATGTCCTGATACTTCTGGATGCGGCTCTGCACCTGCCCCGGGTTTCCACCGTTGCACTCCAACGTGCCATTGATGGTGCGGATGGTCTCACCGAAGCCGGCCCCGTTCACCATGGCGCTGTGCGCAGTCATGCTTCCGGCACCCGTCTGGGTGGTCCAGAACCAGAAGGCGGAGCGCCACGAGGCGTTCGCGTCCTGGGCCAGCAGGTCGGGGTTCGTGTGCAGGGGCAGGTTCAGCGCGGCTCCGGCGGCGCAGTAGTTGCCGTTCCAGGACAACTGGATGGGCCCACGGCCGTAGTACTGCTTGCCCGCGACGCAGTTGCACCCCGGCGGGCCCCAGGTGCCACAGTAGGGGCCACGGGCGATCTCCTCGATGTAGACATAGTTCCCGGTCTCGTGCGCCGTGTTGGCGAAGAAGGCCGCCACCTCGCGCTTGCGCGTCTCCAGCGAGCCTGTATTGGCGAAGGCCGGGAAGGTGCTCGCGGCGGCGATGAGGCTGCTGTAGGTGTAGAAGGGGTTCCGGTTCGGGAACATGGCGTTGAACGTGGATTCGCTCAGGATGGCCGCCAGCCCCGTGCCGCCGCCTCCATCGACACGGTCGAACGTCCAGCGCTGGTTCGTTCGCTGCTCGTAGGGGTACTGCACCAGCTCCGTGCCGTTGGCCGTATTGCCCCAGTACACGTCGATGGCCATGTCCGTGTGGCGGGCGCGGATGCTGAACTCACTGCCCACCTCCTTCACGAAGCGGAACTGCTGGTTCGTTCCACCTCCGTAGCTCCACTGGTGGACGAGCGCGTTCGCCGCGACGCTGGCCTCCTTGATGTCGAGCGCCTTGTTGCTGTTCACGTTGATGATGCTGAAGTAGCCGCCGGACGTCGGCGTGACGACGAAGCGCTGTGCATTGGTTCCATTGCAATCCCATTGCTGCACCTTGGCGCCGTCCGCCGTGCTCGACGAGGCGACGTCGATGCACTTGTTGGTCATCACCGAGCGGATGACGTAGGTACCCGCGGTGATGGTGTCGACGATGGCGGCGCTCTCCACCTGGCCCACCGGGTCGAGGTCCGCGGACGCTGGCTCGGCGCGCTCACAGCCTCCCAGAACGCTCAGGCCCCCACAGATTCCCAGCAACGCCAGACTGCGTGAAACAAGATGGCCAGACATGATGGTGCTCCTTGTGGTCGACGGTTTCTCGGGCGCTCCACGCCAAGGGAGCGCGGAGGCGCTGGCTCCGGATGGCCGGGCCGCCAACATCATGCATAGAGCTGTAAAACAGGATTAAGCCAATTAAGCCGCTGAGTGGAGAGCGTTGACCAGCAGACGCGCTGTGGCGGCGCCGGTCGACTGATGAGCAATGCAAATGTCCTGGGGTCGCAAGCCACTTCGTGAGCGTTCACCGCTTCCTGCTGCAGCCGCGCGATGAAGTCGTCAGGCACGAGATGGCTTCCATGCCATGGCGCCCAGTCCGGCCTGTCGATGTCGCGCGCTCGGAAGTCCGGTGGAGATGGAGACCTCGAGAACCCGAGACGTCGAGGAGGTGGCCGTGTCCTCCGCGGGCGGCTCCGAGACCTCGTGAGTCCTCCTCGTCTGGAACACCCGGTGAAAATTCCTCGCGGCGCGACGCGACAATCCGCGCCCGGGTCCGTTCGAGGGTGACGGAAGCAAGTGTCACCTGATTGCAAATTCCAGCGGCTTCGCGGCCCTCACCGCGAGGCCCTGACTCGATTCGAGGACCCCTGTGAAAAGTCTTCAGCGCATCTTCCTGCTCGCGGGAGCGCTGCTCCTGTGGAGCGGCTGTCGTGGTGAGTCACCCGAGTCGGACCCGGATTCCACCGACGGCCATTCTCAGAAGCTGGTGGACGGAGTGCTCACCCCAGGCACACCCATCCCCTTCATCGCGGCCCCCACGGGCGGGCAGCGGCTCTACACGCTGGACGTCCCGGCCCACCAGAGCGCGGTCACCTTCGCCACGACGGGAGGGCCCGGCAACCTGGACATGAAGGTGGCCTTCGGCGCCGCACCGACGGCCACCACGGGTGATTGCACGTCCGCGGGAGCCGACAGCGTGGAGCGCTGCACCGTGTCCGGCCGCGATATCGCCGGGACCTGGTACGTGCTGCTCACCGCCACGAGCTCCTTCTCCAACGTGACGCTCACGGCCACCGTCTCCGCCTACGGCACGGGCACCAGCCCCGTGCGCGCGCTCACCAGCGGCCAGGCCATGACGGCTGTGTCCGGCGTCGTGGGCGACTGGCTCATGTACTCGCTCCAGGTGCCCGCGGGGCAGACGCGGCTGAGCGTGGCGCTCTCGGACGGCACGGGCAACGCGGACCTCTACCTCCGGCATGGCTCCACGCCCGACCTCGCGACGTTCAACTGCCGCTCCAACACCTCCGGCAACACGGAAGTCTGCGAGGTGCCAACCCCCCAGGCGGGGACCTGGTACGTCATGCTGCGCGGCTACACGGCCTTCAGCGGCGCGAGGCTGGTGGGCACGGTGGTGCCTCCCGTGACGGCGCTCATCAATGGCCAGCCGGTGACGAACCTCTCGGCGGCCAAGGACGCCATGCTCTTCTTCACGCTGGAGGTGCCCGCGCAGCAGGCCTCCCTGAAGGTCACGCTCTCGGGAGGCACCGGCGACGCGGACCTCTACGTCAAGCGGGGCGGGAACCCCTCGACGACCAGCTATGACTGCCGCTCGTGGGTCACCGGCAACACGGAGACCTGCACGGTGACCGCGCCGGTGGCGGGGACGTACCACGTCATGGTGCGGGCCTACGCGGCGTTCAGTGGGGTCACGCTGCTCGCGCAGTCGGTGAGCCTGGAGCTGGCCGTTCCGCTGGTGAACGGTCAGGAGGTGTCCCGCCTCGACAGCGAATCGGGCGGGCCGTTCCTGTTCCGGCTGGATGTCCCCGAGTCCGTCGCCACGCTCTATTTCGAGGTGCCGTCCCTCTTCTTCGGCTCCTTCCTGATGACGGTGAAGTACGGCAGTCCGCCCGAGGGCACCGACTACGACTGCAGCCGGTCGAGCACCGGGAGCCGCTGCACCTTCGAGGAGCCTCGCGCGGGTGCCTGGTATGTCCGGGTGGCTCCGGAGTACCCGTATCGCAAGTTCGAGTACCTCTCGGTCCTGGGCCGCTACAAGGGCGTGGTCAGCAACACGGCGCTCACGAACCTCCAACAAGTGACAGGCGTGGGCGGCCACAGTGATGACCGCCTCTACTACACGCTGGAGGTCCCGCCGGGACAGGCGCGGCTGGCCATCTGGGCGCAGGGTGGGACGGGCTCGGGCTACGTGTCGGCGCGACGTGGCAGCCGGCCCGTGCACGACGGCGGCTATGTCTGCCGGAAGTCCTTGCCGGGCTCGTGTGTCATCGACGCGCCGGCGGCGGGCACGTGGCACTTCTGGGTGGAGCCGGGCGGCTACGGCGACTTCGCGGGCCACACGCTCACGGCTGGCTACACCAGCGCCGTGCCCGTCTCCACCGGAGCGCTGGTGCTCGACCAGCCCTCGGCATCGTTCTCCGGCATGCCGCTGGAGGACCGGCTGTTCACCCTCCAGGTGCCGCCCCACCAGGTGAAGCTCGAGTTCACCCTGAGCAACCCCACCTTGGACGTCATGGTGGATGCACAGCCGGGCAGCCCGCCCCCCGCGACGGGCACCACGGGGTGCTTCATGCTCACGCCCTGTTTCATCGAGCGCCCCGCGGGTGGCACCTGGTACGTGCGCGTCCGCTCGCGCGCGGCCTTCACGGACCGCACGCTCACCGCGAAGGTGACCGCGCCGCTCCCCCTGTTCAACGGCGTCACCGTGAACGGCATCGCCGAGACCTTCCAGGGGACCTACTACCGCTTCGACGTACCGCCTGGGCGCACCGGCCTGACCTTCGTCACGCAGGGCTACAGCCAGGCGGACGCGAGCCTCTACGTCAAGCGCGGCGCCCTGCCGACGAACACGGACTACGACTGCGCCTCCACCCAGTCGTACTCGTCCTACGAGCGGTGCGACTACTTCGACCCCCAGGAGGGCCCCTGGTTCGTGCTCGTGCGCGTCACCAGCATGTGGCCGCCTCCGGGCTCGGGCTCCAACGCCTCCCTCGTGGCGAGGCACTCGGAGACGGGGCCCATCTCCTCCGTCGTCACCGACACCGCGACGCCCGTGCCGTCCTCGTCGAACGTCTTCCGGACCTACCGCCTGGAGTTCCCCGAGGGGTTGCCCTATCTCCTGGTGGAGATGCTGGGCCGCCAGTACCACGACTCCGTCGGGCCGGAGCTCTGGATCCAGCACGGGGCCTATCCGACCGAGTTCTCCTACAAGTGCAAGGCCTGGCGCTCCTGTGACATCCCCACCCCCGCGGGAGGCGTCTGGTACATCACCCTGTCTGGCAGTACCGCGTTCAACGGCGCCATGCGCATCACCACGACGAACCGGGAGGCGCGCGCGCTGGTCAACGGCATGTGGGAGCAGCCCGTCCAGAGCGTCCCCGTGTCCACCATGACCGTCTATCGGCTGGAGGTCCCTCCGGGCGCGAGCCACCTCAACTTCAACCTGAAGGGCGAGGGCACGCTCACCAGCGACGCGAACCTCTACGTGCGCTACGGTGCTCCGCCGACCACCTACAGCTACGACTGCGCGTCGAGGAACGCGATGGGCAGCGAGGAGAACTGCGACTTCGTCCAGCCTCGCGCCGGCACGTGGTACGTGGGGCACTGGACGCAGACGGTGACGAACCTGTCGTCCATGGCGCGCCTGTCGGGGACGTACTCGATGACGCAGGCGGAGGGGATTGCCCCGCTGTCGTCCCACGTCGCGCTCACCGGCCTGACGGCGGAGGGCGGCTCGCAGCAGGTGTGGCGGATGGAGGTCCCTCCGGGCCAGGGCCTGCTGTGGTTCGGCACGGGGAACGGCGTGGGCAACCCGACCCTCAAGGTGAAGTTTGGAGGTCGGCCGGTGGGCAGCGTGAGCGTGGACTGCACCGGCTCCACCACCACCCACGGACGGGTGTGCGTCATCCCCAACCCGAGTGCGGGAACGTGGTTCGTGTCGCTCACGGGGACGACGCGGTATCGCGGCCTGTCGCTCACCGGCGGCATGCTCGCCGCGCAGACGGTGACGGCGCTCACCAATGGCGTGCCCCTGCCCAACCTCGTCATCAAGCCGGGCCAGCCCCAGTTCTTCAACCTGGAGGTGCCGGCGGGGGAGACGGAGCTGCTCTTCGAGGTGTCCGGCCAGCAGACGGCGACGACGGGCGACCTGGCGGTCTTCCTCGCGAAGGACGCGCTGCCGACGACGGCGAGCACGCGCTGCGCGGAGCCCACCGCGGGAACCGTGCGGTGTCAGGTGTCGGCGCCCGCGGCGGGCACGTGGTACGCGCTGGTGAGGTCCACCTCGGCGACCTTCACCTCGGCACGCATCGTTGGCTTCCATGCCCAGCAGGTGGACGCCGTGTCGCTGGTGCGCAGCGGCACCTATACGAAGGGGCTCACCGCCTCGTCCGCGCTCGCGAGGACCTTCAAGGTCATGGTTCCCCCGGGCATGGACCACCTCGCGGTGGAGGCGGCGGGCATGGACACGGGCTCTCCCGCGGGCGCGATGAAGGTCGCGGCGCGCAAGGACAGCCCGCCGACGGCCACGGAGTACGGCTGCATGTCGTCGGACTTCCGCAGCTACAACTCCTGCTGGGTCTTGGACCCCGAGCCGGGCGTCTGGTACGTCACCATGACTCCCTCCGGTGCCTATCGCGACCTGGCGCTGTTCGTGGAAGCGCTGTAGCGCGCTCCGGCGCACGCGGGGGGCGCGAGATGCGCGGCGCCCCCCGCCGTCCGTCCGCGCCCTGGACGTCGGCTTCAAACGTGGAGCCGTCCGACTATCGCCCCCGGGGCTTCCTGGCGCGGTGTTGCTCCAGGCGTCGGCCGATTCCCTCCAGCATGAAGTCGAGGCTGTTCTGGAACTCGGCCTCGACATCGAGGGTCCGCATGCGCGTCAGCGTCTGCGCCACACCCGGGTAGTCCTTGGCTGGGAGCGCGAGGGCGGCGGCGTGGAAGCGCTGGAGGGGAGGGGGCGCATCCTCCTGCCTCGCGGCCCACTGCTCCTGGCGACGGATGGTGCCCGCGAGCCAGGAGAAGAACGTGTTGTGCAGGTCCCCCGCCTCGTGCCACGGCACGCCCGCCTCGTGCAGCTTCGTGACGGTTCTGTCCAGGACGACCAGCGCCCCGTGCACCGCGGGCCCTTCTTCCAGGAGGAAGTCCATCACCCCTCGATGCTCCAGCCCCAGCGCGCGCACCCGCATCGCCACTTCACGCAGCCAGTCCAGCGGCGCGAGGCTGGCGTCGGGGAGCACGAGCTGCTCGAAGATGTGCTCCACCACGTGGGCCACCAGCGCGTCGCGGTCTCCGACGTGGTGGTAGAAGGCCATGGGCGTCGCGCCGAGCCTGTCCGCCAGCGCGCGCATCGAGAGGTTTCGCAGCCCGTTCTCCCGCACGAGCTTCGCGGCCGTCTCGATGACGAGCGGACCGGACAGCCGAGGAGGCCGCCCTCTCGGTTTGGGGGTCTTCACTCCCGCGAACGTAGTCGGCTTCCAGGGGCGCGCAACCGGCTTCTGGGCCTCGTGTCGTCAGCGCGTGACAGTCGTCCCAGGTGCACGCCCCGCGCCCAGGTCCCAGTGCTCCTCCAGCCGCGCGTGTTCGGCGAGGAGCGCCGACATCCCGCCGACCCGTTCGAGCACCGCGTCGCGGGCCCGCAGCACCTGGCGTCGGACACCGGACACCTCCGTCCCCAGGAGGACGCCTCGGTGCTTCACGAGCTTTCCGCGCACCATCACCGACTCGACATTTCCCGCATGCGCCTGCATCACGATGGCGTCTCGCGGGGCCCCCAGCGGGCTCAGGTTCAGCGAGTCCGCCGAGAGCACGACCAGGTCCGCCTGCTTCCCGGGGCGCAGTGAGCCCGTGACGGCTCCCAGGCCGATGGCGTCCGCCGCGTCCTGCGTCACCATGCGAAGCAGCTGGCGGGCCTTCAGGTCCAGCCGTCGAGGCAGTCCCGCGAGCGCGTTCGCGCGTCCCCGCTCCGACTGGAGCGCGAGCCGCATCGCCGTGAACAGCTCACCCCCGTTGCTCGCCACGACGTCACAGCCCAGCGTGGTCCTCACCCCCGCGCGCAGGGCGCGCCCGACGATGGGGAACCCCATGCCCATCTGCAGCTCCGACTCCGGCGTCGCGCTGATGGAGCCGCCGTTGTTCGCGATGCGCGCCAGGTCCTCGTCCCCGCTGAACGTGCAGTGCACGAAGAGGAGGTCCGGACCGAGCAGCCCCTCACGCGCCAGCTGTTCGACCTCGCTCGGCCCGGTGACGGGCCACGCCGAGCAATGCAGGCTGATGGGGACCCCCAGCGCGCGCGCCGTGTGCACCTCCGCGCGGCTCTGCTCCCAGGGCACCTGCATCTCGGTGAGCGCGATGCCCAGGCGCACGCGACTGGAGTCCGAGGACAGGGGGCCCGCTCGCAGTCGGCGCGCGTCCGCGAAGCGATGTTCGGGGGAGGGGAAGGCCGGGCTTGGCGTGGGGCCCGGCGCGAAGCCGTAGGCGAAGAGGGCCTGGATGCCGGAGTCCTGGAGCCCCTGGAGCGCCGCGTCCGCGTGCTCCGGCGAGCTGATGCAGTGCGAGTAGTCGACCAGCGTGGTGATGCCCGCGTCGAGCGCCTCGAGCGCCCCCGCGAGCGTCCCCGCATGGAGGTCCTCGGGGCGGAACACCGGGGAGAGCTTCACGCGGACCGCGGCGAGGTAGTCCATCACCGTCCAGTCCGCGCCCAGCCCGCGCAGCGGTGTCTGCCAGGTGTGTCGATGCGTGTCGATGAGGCCTGGCATCACCAGCTTCCCGGTGAGCGGCAGCACCCGGCATCCCTCCGTGCTCAAGCCGCGCCCCATCGCCACGATGAGGCCGTCCTCGATGAGCAGGTCACCGCACGGGAGGTCTTCGTGCTCGGGGTCTCCCGTCACCACCGTCGCCCCCTGGAGAAGCCAGCGCTCCGCCATGTGTCTCTCTCCCGGGCCACGTCGGCGGCCCCATGACGCGTTTTCAGGATGATTTGTATAGGCCGTATATAAAGTCAACGTGAGGCCCCTGCCGTGAGGGCCGCGCCGCGCAACTGGACTTCGGGACGTTGCGCGCGTGCTGGCTGCTTCCCACCCTCCGCGCGCCGGTTCGTCGAAACCTCTTCGACGTCAGACCGAGGAGGCCGACATGGCGCAGGACGATGTGAACGGCTCGACATCCGTGTTGCCGCGCAGGGCGGTGTTGCAGGGGCTTGGCGCCGCGGGTGTCGGGGTGGCCGTGACGGGAGGCCCCTCGACGGCCCAGGCCGCCGTGCCCGCGCAGGTCTCTCGTGGGCCCACGGCCGCGCCGGTGCCGGCCTGCGGCGAAATCACCGCGGAGGGCGTGACGCGCGCGCTGGCGGTGCTCGAGGACATCATCAAGAAGGACAAGGCGGCCACCACCGTCCCGGGCATCGCGGTCGCCGTGGTGTACGACGGCGTCGTCCGCTACCTGAAGGGAATCGGGGAGAAGCAGGCGGGAGTCGCGGGCGACGTCGACCCGGACACCGTCTTCCAGCTGGCCTCCGTCTCCAAGCCCCTGAGCTCCACGGTGATTGCCGCCGCCCTGACGCGGCAGCTGTCCAAGGGGCAGGGCTGGAACGACACGCTCCAGTCGCTGCGCCCCGGCTTCACCCTGGCGGACCCGTGGGTGGGCCAGCACGTCACCGTCGCCGACATGTTCTCGCATCGCAGCGGCCTGCCGGACCATGCGGGAGATCTGCTCGAGGACCTCGGCTACACCGGCGAGCAGATCATCTCGAAGCTCGCGCTGTATCCCCTGTCCCGCTTCCGCGACACGTATGCCTATACGAACTATGGGCTCACGGCCGGCGCGGTGGCGTTCGCGGCGTCCACGGGGCGCTCGTGGGGAGACCTGGCGCGCGAGGTGCTCTTCGCTCCCTTGGGGATGACCAGCGCGAACTATTCCTTCGCGGAGCTGCAGGCGAGCAAGAACCGCGCGGCGCTGCACACGCTGGTGAACGGTCGGTGGACGCCGGACCTGGGCGCGAACAATGACGGCCAGGCGCCCGCGGGGGGCGCCAACGCGTCCGTGCGAGACCTGGCCCGGTGGCTGACGATGCTGCTCGCGGGCGGCGTCGTCCCGGGCCTCCAGGGGCCGCTCGTGGACACCGCGGGGCTGCAAGCCATCTGGCGTCCGCAGAGCGTCACGCATGGGCCCGAGGAGCTCGGAGGCCGCAGCGGCTTCTACGGCCTGGGCTGGAACGTCGACTACGAGAACACCGGGGAGCTGCGGCTGAGCCACTCGGGGGCCTTCGGGCGCGGCGCCGCGACGAGCATCCTCCTGTATCCGTCGAAGAAGCTGGGCATCGCGGTGCTGACGAACGCGGACCCTCGGGGACTGCCGGAGGCCATCGCCGCCGAGTTCGTGGACATCGTCCGCTACAACGCCTCGACGCGGAACTGGCTCGCCTACCTGGGGCCCATCGTGTCCGAGCCCGTCACCGAGGACCAGACGAAGTACTCGCGGCCCGCGGTGAATCCGACGCCGCCGCGAAACCTGGGCGCCTACGTCGGCACGTATCCGAACCGCGTCTACGGCGACCTCACCGTGTCGCTCCAGCAGGGCGTGCTGTCCTTCACCGTGGGGCCCGCGGGCAAGCGCTTCCCGCTCATGCACTACAGCGGCGACGAGTTCTTCTTCCAGACCACGGGAGAGAACGCCTCCGGGTTCTCCGGCGCCATCTTCACCTTCGCGCGCAACCGGGCCGCCTCGCTGACCATCAACGCGTGGAATCGCGACAAGCTGGGCGTGTTCACCCGTCGCCAGGCGTGACGTGGAGAGCAGGCGGGCGGGCCCGTTGGCTGCACGCTGGTGCCCGTTGGCTGCACCCGCTCGGAGGTGGCCGGGTTCGGGCGTAGACTCCGACGCCGCGTGGAATCCACCTCTCGTGTCGCGAGCCCACTGCTGTCATCCCCCGGCGCGACGCTCGGGGTGTCGGCTCGGGCCGAGCCGCTCCCGCTGGCGCACCGGCTGCCGCTGTTGATGCTCGTCTACGCGGTGCCGGGCGTCATCGCCGCGCTTCATACCTGGGTCTACGCCCAGGCCAAGGACCCCAGCTATTCCTTCACCCGGGCGCTGCTGGTGCAGTTGCCTCCCTGGCAGTACTGGGCCTTCGCCACGCCGGTGGTGCTGGGGCTGGGGCGGCGCTTCCGCCTGGAGCGAGGCGTCTGGCCCCGGGCGCTCGCGGTCCACGTCGCGGCCCTCGCCGCGCTCATGGTTCCGTACGTGACGCTCATCTACTTCGTGTCGCGGACCGCGGGGGAGAAGTGGCTCGCGGAGACGTCGCTCGGACAGATGCTGCCGTTGATGATGGCCAAGCACGTCATCACGTCCCTGCTCATCTACGGGACCCTGGTCGCCATCGGCTATGCCGTGGAGTACCACCACCGCTACCGCGAGGGAGAGCTGGTCCAGTCCCAGCTCGAGACGCGCCTGGCCCATGCGCAACTGGATGTCCTGCGCGCCCAGCTCCACCCGCACTTCCTCTTCAACACGCTCAACGCCATCTCCGTCCTCGTGCGCAAGCAGGACACCGCGGGCTCCATCCGCATGCTCACCGGCGTGAGTGAGCTGTTGCGCATGGCCCTCAACTCCACCGGACGGCAGTGGGTCCCCCTGCACGAGGACCTGGACTTCCTGGAGCGCTACCTGGACATCGAGCAGACCCGCTTCCAGGACCGGCTCCAGGTGGTGCGCGCCATCGACCCCGTCACGCTCGGCGCGCTGGTGCCCAGCCTCATCCTCCAGCCGCTGGTGGAGAACGCCATCAAGCACGGGCTCGCCGCGCGCTCGGGCTCGGGCTGCGTGGAGCTGCGCGCCTCGCGCGAGGGGCCGCGGCTGGTGCTGGAAGTGCTCGATGACGGTCCTGGATTGGCTCCGGGGTGGGAGCGCCAGGATGGCGGCATCGGGGTCGCCAACGTGCGGGCGCGACTCCACCAGCTCTACGCGGACCGTTACGTCTTCTCGCTGGAGAACCGCCCCGAGGGCGGTGTGCGGGCCCGGCTGGAGCTGCCCTTCCAGTCCGCTTCGTCCGAGGCGCTCGGGGCATGAACGCGGCCGCCGCCATCCGCACGCTCGTCGTGGACGATGAGCCCCTGGCTCGCGAGGGGCTGCGCCTGCTCCTGGCCTCGGACCCCGAGGTCACCGTGGTGGGGGAGGCGGGCAACGGACCGGACGCCGTGCGCCTCATCCGCGAGCAGCGCCCGGACCTGGTGCTGCTCGATGTGCAGATGCCGGAGCTCAATGGGTTCGAGGTGCTCGCCCGGCTCGCCCCAGGGGAGGTGCCCGCGGTCATCTTCGTCACCGCGTATGACCGCTACGCGCTGCGCGCCTTCGACATCCACGCGCTCGACTATCTGCTCAAGCCGTTCCGCGACGAGCGCTTCCACGACGCCGTCGGCCGCGCCAAGGCGCACCTGCGCATGGCGCGCATGTCGGACTTGAGCCACCGGTTGTTGTCGGTGCTCTCCACCTATGGAGAGCGTGACGTCGCGCCACAGGTCGCCCCGGCCGTCCCCGCGGAGCCGTGGGTGCGCAGGCTCGCCATCCGTGACACGGGCCGCGTGGTGTTCCTCGATGTGGACGAAATCGAGTACCTGGAGGCCGCCGACTACTACGTGCAGATCCACGCGGGCGGGAAGTCGCACCTCCACCGCGAGACGCTGCAGAGCCTGGAGGCGCGGCTGGACCCGGAGCGCTTCATGCGCATCCACCGCTCCATCATCGTCAACTCGCGGCGCATCCGTGAGCTGCGCAGCGAGGGGCGAAGGGACCTCGTGGTGGTGCTCGCGGGTGGGGCCGAGCTGCGCGTGGCTCGGAGCCACCGCGAGAAGCTCCAGCACCTGCGCTGAGAGCCGGTCCGTTCGCCGCGCCGTCAAGCCAGCCCGCCGCGCGCCTGGACCCACCGGCTGAACACTCCACCCGCGTGACGCCCGCGAGGGCACGGTGTCTCCCGTTCCCCCGCATCACGAGGACACGTCATGCCCGCCCCAGCCGCACCTCTCGCTCTTCGTACGACCGCACGGCTCATCGCCCTGGCCCTGACCACCTGGCTCACCACGACCCCAGTGTGGGCCGCGCCGGAGGCGTCGTATCCGCTCCCGCCCGTCTCCTCACGGCATGCGTCGAGCATCGAGAAGGGGCGCGCCTTCGCGCGCGAGCTGCTCGCGAGCAAGCACCTGCCGGGGCTCTCCGTGGCCGTCGCGCAGCACGGCCAGGTCCTCTGGTCCGAGGGCTTCGGCTACGCGGACCTGGAGCAGCACGTCCCCGTGACACCGCTCACGCGCTTCCGCGTGGGGAGCATCTCCAAGGTCTTCACCGCCGCCGCCGTCGCGCGTCTGGTGGAGGAGGGGCGCCTGGACCTGGATGCCCCCGTCCAGAAGTACGTCCCCACCTTCCCGAAGAAGCAGTGGCCCGTGACGACCCGCCAGCTCACCGGACACGTGGCGGGCGTGCGCCACTACGTGGACAAGGACGAGGTCATCTTCCAACAGGCGAAGCACTTCGACAGCGTCGCCCGGGGCCTGGAGCTCTTCCAGGCGGACCCGCTCCTGTTCGAGCCGGGCACGCGCTACGCCTACTCCAGCTACGGCTGGAACCTGGTGAGCGCCGTCATCGAGGGCGCCTCCGGCGAGGAGTTCCTGCGCCACCTGCACCGCTCCGTCCTCGAGCCGCTGGGCCTGCGCCACACGGGCGCGGACCATCCCCATCAGCTGATTCCGGACCGCACGCGCTTCTATGCGCCGGGCCCCTCCGGGACCCACCTGCACGCGGCCCACGTCGACAACAGCTACAAGTGGGCCGGAGGCGGCCTGCTCTCCACCGCCGAGGACCTGGTGCGGTTCGGCTCCGCGCACCTGCAGCCCGGCTTCCTGCGCGAGCAGACCCTGGCGCTCCTCTTCACGTCGCAGAAGCTCCAGTCCGGCAAGGAGACGGGCGTGGGCATCGGCTGGCGGCTCGGCGTCACCCCCCAGGGGCGGCGCTTCTTCCACCACCGGGGCGCCATCGAAGGCGGCCGCGGCCTGCTGCTGCTCTTCCCGGACTCGCGGCTCGTCGTCGCCCTGCTCACCAACATGTACGCGGACGTCGTCGAGGAGCACGCCTCCCAGCTCGCCGAACTGTTCCTCTCCGAGCCCGCACGCGCCTCACCGTGAGCGCCGGCACCCGCTCCCCTTGACGTTCTAGGGGAGTGGCGCTATCTACCCCTAGACATTCTAGGGGACACGATGCAGACCGAGCTGCTGCAGGGCACGTTGGACATGCTCATCCTCAAGACGCTGACCGGCGGGCCCATGCATGGCTACGCGGTGGCGAGCTGGCTCCAGCGCACGACGGACGACGCGCTGCGGGTGGAGGAGGGCTCGCTGTACCCGGCGCTGCACCGCATGACGAAGCGGGGCTGGGTGAAGGCGGACTGGGGTGTGTCCGAGAACAACCGCCGCGCGAAGTTCTACACGCTGACGGCGGAGGGCCGCAGGCAGCTCGCGCAGGAGGCCTCCTCCTGGGAGCGGATGACCGAGGCCGTGTCGAAGGTGCTCCAGGCCCGGCCCGTGATGCAGGGCGCCTGAGGAAAGGACCGCGTCCCATGCGCTGGATGAAAGACCGCTATCACGCGCTGCGCGCGCTCGTGCGTCGCGGGCAGCTGGAGGACGACGTGGCGGAGGAGCTGGAGTTCCACCTCGCCATGCGCACCGAGGAGTACGTGGCCCGGGGAATGACCCCCGAGGCGGCGCGCGCGGAGGCGCTCGCGCGCTTCGGTGATGTGAAGGCCTATCGGGAGGAGACCCACGTGATTGACGAGCGCATGGCACGCGAGGAGCGCCGCACGGAGCTCTGGGACATGGTGGCGCGCGAGACGCGCCAGGCGCTGCGCTCCTTGGCTCGCAGCCCGTCCTTCGCGGTGATGGCGGTGCTCACCCTCGCGCTCGGGTTGGGGGCGACGACGGCGCTGTTCTCCGTGGTGGACGCGGTGGTGCTGCGCCCGCTGCCGTACGCGGACCCGGAGCGGCTGGTCTGGCTGGACAGCCCGGTGCCGAGGCTCGCGCCGGAGGCCCGGTGGGACCTGTCCGTGGCCGGCTACCACCACTTCCAGAAGGAGGCCCGCGGCTTCGCGTCCCTGGGGGCGCTCGACACGTCCAACGGCAGCCTCGCCGCCGAGGAGGGCGCGCTGCGCGTGGACGTGGCGCTGGTGTCGGCCAGCCTGATGGACGTGCTGCGCGCGCGGCCCGCGCTCGGCCGCATCATCACCCCGGAGGTGGATGCGCCCGGCGCGCCTCGCACCGTGGTGCTCGGCTACGACTTCTGGGTGCGGCAGTACGGCGCGGACCCGAAGGTGCTGGGCACGTCGATACGGCTGGATGACGAGCCCACGGAGGTCATCGGCGTCATGGCGCCGGGCCTCCACCTGCCGGACGACACCGTGGACCTGTGGCGGCCGCTGCAACTGGACCCGACGAGCCCGCCGGAGAACTCGCACTGGGTCCGGGCCGCGGGCCGGCTGAAGGACGGCGTCACGCTGGAGCAGGCTCGGGCCGAGCTCGCCACGCTGACCACGCGCCTGCCGGAGCTCTTCCCGCTCGCGTACACCGAGAGCTTCATGCGGGACACGGGCTTCACCACCCGGGTGTCGCCCCTGGCCCGGCACGTGGTCGGGGACGCGGACCGCGTGTTGTGGATCCTCCTGGGCTCGGTGGCGCTGGTGCTGCTCATCGCGTGCGCCAATGTCGCCAACCTCTTCCTCGTGCGCTCGGAGGCGCGCTCCCGGGAGCTGGCGGTGCGCACCGCGCTGGGCGCCGGCCGGCGGGACCTGGCCTGGCATGCGCTCACGGAGAGCCTGCTGTTGTGTGGCGTCGCCGCCGGGCTGGGGCTCGTGCTCGCGCACGGGGCGCTGAGCCTGCTGGTCTCGATGGAGCCCTCGGGGCTTCCGCGTCTGCGGGAGATTGGCCTGGACTGGCGCGGCGGGGTGTTCGCCGGAGGGCTGGCGCTGCTGGCGGGCGTCGTCTTCGGGCTCTTCCCGCTGCTCGGGGGGGACAAGGCGCTGGCGCGGCTGCGCGAGTCGGGCCGGGGGCTGACGTCCTCGCGCCGCAGCCAGGCCGTGCGCGGAGGGATGGTGGTGGGGCAGGTGGGGCTGGCGGTGGTGCTGCTGGCCGCCGCGGGGTTGATGCTGCGCAGCTACTGGACGCTGCACCGGGTGGACCCGGGGCTGGACTCGCGCGACGTGCTCACGTTCGACATCGTGCTGCCTCGCACGCGCTACACGGGCTACGACGAGGTGAACCGCTTCTACGGTGAGCTGCTGTCGCGCATCGAGGCGCTGCCCGGGGTGAAGAGCGCCAGCCTGTCCACGCACCTGCCGCTGGGCCGCTTCGGAGGCTGCGCCGCCCTGGCCGTCGAGGGGATGTCCCAGGAGCCCTCCAAGATGCCCTGCGTCACCACGCCCGGCGTGGCGCCCGGGTACTTCAAGGCCCTGGGCATCCCGCTGGTGCAGGGGCGTGAGCTGACGTGGGATGACCTGGAGCAGAAGTCGGATGGGGTGGTGGTGACGCAGGCGCTCGCCGAGCGGCTCTGGCCGGGGCAGGACCCGCTGGGCAAGGGCATCCGGGGCAACGGCTTCGGTCCGCCGTTCTACAAGGTCGTCGGCGTGACGGGGCCGCTGCGGGCCCACGGGTTGGACCAGGCGCCGTCGGAGGCGGTGTTCTTCCCGCTCGCGCCGGCCGCGGACCTGCCGCTGTGGGGGCCGCGCCGCTCGCCCGCCGTGGTGGTGCGCACGGCCACCTCCCGCCCGGAGTCGCTGACGCCCGAAATCCGGCGCATCCTGGCGCGGATGGACGGCACGGTGCCGCTGGCCAACGCGCAGACGATGGACCGCGTGCTGGCGAAGTCGCCGTCGGTGGCGCGGGCGTCCTTCACCCTGTTCCTGCTCGGCATCGCCGGGGGGATGGCGCTGCTCTTGAGCGCGGTGGGGCTCTACGGCGTCATCGCCTTCATCGTGGGCCAGCGACGCGGGGAGATGGGCATCCGGCTGGCATTGGGAGCCCGCGCGGCGCAGGTGGCGGGCATGGTGGTGCTCCAGTCGCTGCGCTTCACGGGGCTGGGCATCGTGCTCGGGCTCTTGGGGGCGCTGTTGATGGGGCAGGTGCTGGGGGCGCTGCTCTTCGAGGTGAGCGCCACGGACCCGCTGGTGCTGGCGGCGGTGTGCGCGCTGCTCGCCGCCCTGGCGGTGGTGGCGAGCTTCGGGCCCGCGCGCCGTGCCGCGCGCGTGGACCCGGCCGAGGTGCTGCGCTCGGAGTAGCCTCCCGCTACTTCACTTCGATGAAGGCCACGGGCGCGCCGCCGTTGGACCAGGACAGCGCCTGGTCGCAGGTGAAGGCCCACTGGGCCGCGGCCCAGACGGGATAGAGGCCCGGCTGGGTGGGCGCGGTGAGCGAGAAGGTGCTGTTCGTGGCGCTCGTCGTGCCCATGCCATTGTAGATGCACGTCTTGGAGCCCTGGTCGATTCCGAAGACCAGCTGGGCCCAGCAGCCGGGGCAGCCGCCCGACCCCGGGTCGAGCTTGTAGTCGGTGGTGATGTCGACGCGAGCCCCCGGGAAGACGTTGATCTTGTGCGAGCTGTTCCCGTTCAGCCGGAGGTTGTTGACCCTGCCCCAGCTCCACTCCCACGGGTCGGCGTAGACGCCGATGAGCCCGAAGGCCGGTCCGCTCACCGCCGCCCCGAGCGCCGCGGCGCAGTCCGGCGCGCGCGTGTGATTGCCGTGCACCTTGTGGATGCCCGGGGTCGTGGGCGCGATGAGCTCCACGTCAGCGTGGCTCTGCACGGGACCGACGCCATCGAAGGCGCACGCGCCGGTGCCATCCTGCACCCCGAACACGAGCTGGTTGTTGCACCCGATGCACGGGTCCGCCCCCACGAAGTAGTCCGTGGACAGGGAGAAGGGCTTGCCCGGCGCCACCGCCACGGTGCGATGCCCCGACCCCAGGGACACGTCCGTCACGTTCGCGAACGGGGGCCAGTCGAAGGAGGTGGTGGGGGGGATGACCACGGCGCTCTCCGACTCGCCCAGCGTGGCCTCCGACTCCATTCCAGGCGGCGGTGCCGCCTCGCAGCCCACGAGCCCCAACCCCACCACGAGACTCCAGCTCCACAGCCTCGACGCGTTCAAGGACATACGTCCTCCGGGATGTGGTGCTTCGTCGACGGGGCCTGTTCCCCGTGCGCGAGCACCACACCTGGACGACGCGGGCCTGGGTTGTTTGTTATTTCGCGCGCGCCGTCAGAGCCGATAGCCGCCGGTGACCTCGATGCGCTGGCCGGTGACCCAGCCCGTCTCCGGCGCGAGCAGCATGGCGATGACACCCGCGACGTCCTCGGGCTGTCCCAGGCGCCCCATGGGCGTCTGTTCGATGACGGTCTTCTGGAGGGCGGGGTCCTTCATGACGCCGCCGCCGAAGTCGGTGACGATGCCTCCGGGCGCGACGACATTCACCGCGATGCGCCGCGCGCCCAGCTCGACGGCGAGCGTCCGGGTGAGCACCTCGAGGGCGCCCTTGGCCGCCGAGTAGACCGAGAGCCCCGGGAGGGCGTAGCGGGCCAGCCCCGTCGACACGTTGACGATGCGCCCGCCGTCGGCGAGCAGGGGCAAGAGCTTCTGCGTCAGGAAGAAGGGGCCCTTGAAGTGCACGGCGAGGAGCTCGTCGAACAGGGCCTCGCTCGTCTCGACGAAGGGCGCGTAGCCGCCGACGCCCGCGTTGTGGACCAGGGACTCGAAGCGCTCGCGGCCCCACGTCTGCTTCAGGGCCTCGCGCACCTGGGACACGAAGGCGTCGAACGTGTCCGTCGCGCCGACATCGAGCCGCAGGGCCACGGCCTTGCGCCCAAGGGCCCGGATGGCCTGGACGACCTCTTGCGCCTCCTGGTGTCCCGAGCGGTAGGTGACGATGACGTCGCTGCCTCGCTCGGCGAGCGCCAGCGCGGCGCTCCGGCCCAGGCCCCGGCTGGCGCCGGTGATGAGGGCGATGGGGACCTGCCTGGTGGCTTCGGACATGGGCGTATTCCTCTCTCGTGCCGCGTGATTGCTGGCCTGAGTTGTAAATACGCCCCGTCCCGGGAACTATAGACCTTTTCCCCCTCTACGGACGTCTTCGTTCCCTAGGAACCCGGAGGTAACCATGCCCATCGTGAAGGAGCTCCCGCTGGTGCCCGCGGAGCGCGCGCTGAAGGTGATTGGCGGGCGCTGGAAGATCTTCGTCCTCTACTTCCTCTTCGAGGGACCCAAGCGGCTGTCGGAGCTGCGACGGGTGATTCCGGGCGTGAGCCAGAAGGTGCTGGTGCAGCAGCTGCGCGAGATGGAGCTGCACGGCGTCGTCGCGCGCGAGGTGTTCGCGGAGGTGCCGCCGCGCGTCGTGTACACGGCCACCGCGCTGGGGCTCAGCCTGCGGCCCATCGTGGGCGCGCTGTGTGATTGGGGCAAGCACCACGCCGCCGAGCTGCGCGCCCTCGACGAGCCGGCGCCGACGGGCGCGTCATCGAGGCGACGGGCACCCGCGACGCGAGCGGGTACCGCCGCCCGCCCGGCCGTCAGTAGTAGTCGCGCAGGGTGAGCCTGCGCTGCTCGCCGCCCTTCACCGTGAGGACCACCGTCTGGCCGCTGGCGCGATACCGCCAGCTGGACCGCGCCTGGTTCGACGCGTCGGGGCCGAGCGGCTTGCCGTCGATGGCGACAATCTCCTCGCCCACCTTCCAGCCCGCGGCCTCCGCGGGGCTCCCGGGCGCGACCAGCTTCACCTCGAGCCGGCCCTCCGAGGAGGGGAGCACGAGCAGGCCGGACCGGTCCTTGCGGAAGGGCTGACGCAGGGCCCGCGCGTCGGGCACGAGCATCAGCGTGTCCGTCTGGTAGTCGGTGAGCATCCGGAAGCGCGCGAGGACGCCCAGGCCCAGGTTGCCGAGCAGCCGGTCCGAGGTGGAGATGCTGTTGCCGGCGTCGTCGAACACCGTGGGCACGTTTTCCAGCGTGACGCCCGCCAGCTCGATGTGCTTCAGCGTCGCCACGTCGCGCTCCCTCAGGCCGCCCACGGCGCCGGACAACGTCTTGGAGCTGGGCCGTCCCTCCAGCAGCCGGGCCTCCTCCCAGTACGCGGGGAAGAGCGAGAGCGCGCCGCCGTTGCCCACGTCGAACAGCACGGGGATGGCGGGCCGGCCCTCGATGGAGAGCTGCACCGCGCGCTGCCCGCCCGCGGACTCCACCAGCGGCAGCCGCACCGCCTTCGCGGGCGGCTTGAAGTGGGCGCGGTCGTGGAAGGCGACGCGCCGGTTCGGGAAGTCCACGTCCACCACGAGCTGATGGAAGGCCTCCTTGCCCAGGATGACGGGCAGCGGGTGTCCCAGCATCCGCGCGACGGGGGCCAGGTCGATGACCGCCACCGTCAACCCCGTCAGCCTGAGGTTGCCCATCCCGATGTCCACGCCCGACGCGAACTGCGCCTGCGCCTGTCCGCCGCTGCCCACCGCCGCGACCTGGCCCTCCGTCTTCAGCCCCAGCGTGCGGGCGTAGGCCGCGTCCACCACCGTCATCTCCGCGCCGCTGTCGAGCAGCACCTGCGTCGGCTTGCCGTTCACCCTGGCCGGGATGAAGACGCGGTTGTCGTCGAAGAACTCGAACGGGAGGAAGCCCGTGGTGTGGCGGCCGTTCGTGAAGCGCGCCTTGCGCACGTCCTGGGGACGCTCGAACACCGCGGGCGCGATGGGCACGTTGAGCTCCAGCGTCTCCACCACCGTGCGCGAGTCGGAGTCCGGGTTGTCGGTGAGCTCCTCCTCCAGGAAGGGCATGCGCACGCCCTCCACCTGCCGCCAGTCCCCCAGGCGCACGAAGCGCGTGACGTTGTTCTCGCGGATGCGCAGGCCGTGGAGCGCTCCAGTGGCGTCGTCGAGGAACAGGTCATAGAGGTCCTCGTCGCCGAAGGTGACGCGCACCACCTTCCAGGCGCGGCCATCCCGCGTCTCATCGGCGCGGGGCTCGAGCTTCGCGCCGTCGCCCCCTCGCAGCGCGGTCCCCAGCTCCAACGCCAGCTGGTGCCGCGCGTCGCGGGCGTCGGTGGGCGAGGCATCCTCCACCTGACCGCTGGCGTTGAGCTTCCAGCCGCCCTCGGGCGTGAAGGCCATCGAGTGGCGCACCACCCCGAAGTCCTCGTCGTGGCGGACGCGTCCGTCGCGATGGCTCCAGGACTCCATCGTCCCCTGGAGCCCGGAGGTCGAGGTCTTCCCTCGGACATGGAGGCTCTCCAGGCGCGTGAAGGCGTCCCCACCGCGCCACGCGAGGTGACGCTCGATGAGCGTCCGCGTCGCGTCCGCGGGGGCGGTGAGAGGGAGGAGCACGAGGGCCAACAGGAGCGGGAGCAGGGGTCTCATGGGGTGTTTCCGCGCTTGGGGGTGGAGGGCTGGCTCACGAGCTGCCGCAGTCCGGGCGGGCTCGAGCCGACGAGGGAGAAGGCGCGTGACAGCCGGGCGCGCGTGGCCTGGGGCGCGCTCAGGCGCACCTCCGCGGACAGCCCGCTGTGTTGCAGACAGGAGAGGTAGCCGCTGTCGCTCCAGATGGCCTGCTTGACGCCGGCGCCGTCGGGGGTGAGCAGCGCGACCAGGAACTCGCGTGCGTCGACCACGAGCGTGAGCTGCGCGCCCGGCCAGCGCTCGCGCACGAACTCCGCGTTGGAGGACAGCACGCAGTCGAAGGCCACCTTGGGCGTCTCGTCGTAGACGAGCCCCGCGATGGCCACGTCGCGCGCGCTCGCCTCCGTGAGGGCGGGGACGAGCGCGGTGAAGGGGGGAGGGAAGAGGTCGAAGAGCACCTGCTCGGTGGCCGAGGCAATCATCGCCCGCGCGCGCTCCATCACCTGCGCGGTGCTCTTCAGGTGGTAGATGCGGTCGTCCTGCGCGGGGGCGTGCAGCTTGCGCAGCGCGCTCGCCGCCTCGCTCCTGCGCGTCTCGAAGCCCCGCTGCAGCGCGGCGAGCACCTCGTCCGGAGGCACGGGACGAAACGAGCGCGGCTCGCCTTCCTCCACCAGCACCGCCCCCTTGTGCTCCAGCGACGCGAGCGCCTGGTAGATGCTCGGCGGCGCCTTCCCCAGCGCCTGCGCCAGGCGGTAGCCCGTGGCCGGCGCCCCCTTCAGCAGCTCGCAGTACACCCGCGCCTCGACCTCGGTGAACCCGAGCGCCACCAGCCCTTCATCCGCGTTCATGGGGTTGTTATTACTCGCGGATAATAATAGTCAAGCCGATGAAGCGGCCCGGGGTGCTCGCCTGCCTTCCCGGGGGAGGACTTTCGCGTTCCGGGGCGCCTGCTTAGGGAGGTCCGAGGGCCCCGCGCGAAGCCGTGCCCCGGACTCCCCGCTGTGCTAATCCGTCCTGGCGGTACAGCGACGTCCCTCACCTCCCTCGGGAAGACACTTCATGGCCGGCAGCAGTCTGATTGCGCTCATCGACGACATCGCGACCATCCTGGATGACGTCTCCATCCTGACGAAGGTGGCGGCGAAGAAGACGGCAGGCGTGCTCGGAGACGACCTGGCGCTCAACGCCCAGCAGGTGACGGGCGTGAACGCGGACCGCGAGCTGCCGGTGGTGTGGGCGGTGGCGAAGGGCTCGCTGGTCAACAAGGCCATCCTGGTGCCGGCGGCGCTGGCCATCAGCGCGCTGGCGCCGTGGCTGGTGACGCCGCTGCTCATGGTGGGCGGCGCTTACCTGTGCTTCGAGGGCTTCGAGAAGATCGCCCACAAGTTCCTGCACGGCGCGGAGGACGAGGCGCACAAGGCGGAGCTGCGCGAGGCGCTGGCGAACCCGGCCGTGGACCTGGTGGCGCTGGAGAAGGACAAGATCAAGGGCGCGGTGCGCACCGACTTCATCCTCTCCGCCGAAATCATCGCGATCACCCTGGGCACCGTGGCCGCGGCGACCTTCGCCACCCGCGTCTCGGTGCTGGTGGGCATCGCGCTCATCATGACGGTGGGCGTGTACGGGCTGGTGGCCGGCATCGTGAAGCTGGACGACGCGGGGCTCTACCTCAGCCGTCAGGCCAGCGGCTTCCAGCGCGGCCTGGGCGCGGGCATCCTCCGCGCGGCGCCGATGCTGATGAAGTTCCTCTCCGTGGCGGGCACGGCGGCCATGTTCCTGGTGGGCGGCGGCATCCTCGTGCACGGCGTCTCCACCCTGCACCACATGGAAGAGTCGTTCACGGCCTGGGCCTCGTCGGCGCCCGGCGTGGGCAGCATCCTGGGCGGCCTGGCCCCCATGCTGCTCAACGGCGCGGTGGGTCTGGCCGCGGGCGGCGTGCTGGTGCTCCTGCTCACGCTGGGCCAGAAGCTGGTGAAGAAGAAGTAGCGGCGCGCGAAGCCCGGGTGGTTGCGTCACCCGTGCGAAGTCGGGTGAGCTGCGCGCAGGTCGCAAGCTCCACCCCGAGGTCGGGAGGATGTCCCGATGACGCGCGCGCTGCTCCAGCGAATCTCCCTGTGGTCCCTGGCCCTCCTGTGTCTCACGGGGGCGGCGCCGCCCGGTGCCACCACCGCCGACACGACCGAGGCCCTGCGCGCGGAGCGTCGGGTGCGGCTGGTGAAGCTGTGGGGCGATGTCCGCTTCCGGCACCCCTGGGCCTTCTCCATGCCCGCCGAGTGGGACGCGGCCTTCCTCGCCGCGCTCCCCAAGGTGGAGGCCGCGAGGGACGCGCGCGAATACGCCGCCGCCGTGCAGGGGATGCTCGCGGTGCTCGGTGATCCAGCGACGCTGGTGGAGCCCGAGACGCCCGTCGTCCGGAAGGAGCCCGCGCCGGCCCTGCGTCCGCTCAAGAGCTGGGAGAAGGACGTCCTGGTGCTGGACCTGCGCAACCTCCTGGGGCCGGAGGCGTTCGCGACCTTCCGTGAGCTGAGCACCACGCTCGACGCGGAGGCCGCCCGCGCGCGCGCGGTGGTTCTGGACCTCCGCATGCGCGGGCTCGAGCGCTATGGCGCCTCGTGGGTGGCGTCGCGGCTGCTGCCGCACTTCATCGAAGGCGAGCTGAGCGTGCCGGGGCTTCGCGAAGTGGCCCACGCGGGGCTGCGCGCGCAGGATGGCACGGACGGCACCTACCACACCGAGCTCGTCGCCTCCGCCAGTGAGCTGC
Organism: Myxococcus sp. MISCRS1; assembly: GCF_026626605.1. Taxonomy (NCBI): domain Bacteria; kingdom Pseudomonadati; phylum Myxococcota; class Myxococcia; order Myxococcales; family Myxococcaceae; genus Myxococcus; species Myxococcus sp. MISCRS1. Next base: position 2,678,199 of record NZ_JAPNKB010000001.1, on the reverse strand, counting down.
TTGTGGGCACCCCGGGACGCAAGCCCGCGCGGCTCGTGTTCCTGGTCGATGAGGACTCCGCGCTCGATGTCGCCATCCTGGCCCTGCGCGCCCAGGGAAAGGCGCTCCTGGTGGCCGAGGGGCCGCTGAGCATCGCGTCCCTGAATCACCAGCTCCCCGTGCCGTTGGGCGAGGGCTTCCAGGCGCTGGTGAGCCTGGATGAGCCGGTGTTGCCGCTCGAGGCGGACGTGAAGCGGCCCGCGCGCGCGACGACGACGGGGCCCGACGAGGGGCTGCGGCAGGCGCTCGCGCTGGCGAACCGGCCTCCCAAGGCGGCGGCGGTGGCACTGTCTTCCAGGCCCGTCCCCGCCTGGCGCCCCGAGCCGGCGTATCCGGACGCGCTCCAGCCCTCGCGGGAGCTGCGGCTGCTCGCGGGGGCCAAGTTCTGGAGCGTGGTTCAATTCTTCTTTCCCTACCACTCGCTGCTGAGCCGTCCCTGGGAGGCGCGGCTGCCCGGGCTGCTCCAGAAGCTGGAGGCCGCGAAGGATGCGCAGGCGTATGCGCTGACGTTGGTCGAGGCGGCCACGTGGCTCGAGGACGGGCACGCCCAGATGCGAGGCCACCCCGAGCTGGAGCGCTTCTATGGCGCCTCGTTGCCCATCTGGCTCACCGACCTCGACGGCAAGGCCGTGGTGCTGGAGGTGTTCGTCCCGGAGGCCGTGCCGGGCCTGGCCGTGGGGGATGTCATCGAGACCTTCAATGGCGAGCCCTTCGAGGCGAGGGTCCGTCGCGTCACGCCCTACGTGGCGGCGTCGACGCCGCAGATGCTGCGGGACTTCCGCCTGCGCCGCGCGGCGTCGGCGCCGGACGGCACCGTGTCCACGCTGGGCGTGCGCGGGCCCCAGGGCTTGCGGGAGGTGAAGGGCACGCATCGGCGCGGGATTCCACCCCAGGCGCAGGTGGGGAGCCCCTGGCGGATGTTGGAGGGCAACATCGGCTTCGTGGACCTGGGGCTGCTGGAGGAGCAGCAGGTCCCCGCGATGTTCGAGGCGCTGAAGGACACGCGCGGCATCGTGTTCGACCTGCGGGACTATCCGCGCGGCACGATGTGGGCGCTCGGGCCGTACCTCGACGTGAAGGGCTCGCGTCCGTATGCCGTGTATGAGCGCCCGCTGGTGCGGGGCCTGCGTTCGAGCCAGCTGAAGTCCAGTGACGCCGTGCCGGCGCGCCCGGGCCCGAAGTACCGGGGCCGCACGGTGACGCTCATCGACGCGCGCGCCATCAGCCAGGCCGAGCACGTGGGGCTCCTGCTGGCGGCCACCACGGACACCGTCTTCGTGGGCAGCCCCACCACGGGGACGGACGGAGACGTCACCCGGGCGCTGCTGCCCGGAGGGGTGGTCTTCTACTTCACCGGGCAGGCGGTGCTGCACGGCGACGGGCGGCAGCTCCAGAAGAAGGGACTGGAGCCGCACGTGAAGGTGCGGCCCACGCTCGCGGGGCTGCAGGCGGGCCGCGACGAGCTGCTCGAGCGCGCGCTCCAGGTGCTGCGCGAGGAGCCCGCGCCGAAGGCCGCCACCCGGAGGGAGTGAGGGCGGCGGCGCGTGGCTACTGCTGCAAGTAGCCGGAGGCCTGGATGAAGGCCTTCACCGCGGCGACGTCGCCGTAGTCGAGCTGAATCATCTCCCGGAGGGCCGCGCGCTTGTCGGCGGCCCGCGCGTGGTAGCCCCGGGCAATCTCGTAGCCCACGTAGTAGCCGAGGTCCGACACGCCGAAGGTGTTGGTGGGCGCGTTGTAGAGCCAGTCCGTCAGGGACGCGCCGTCCATCTGCGCGACGAAGTGTTCGCGGATGGCGTCCGCGTGCGCGGGGCCGTAGCGGTACATCTCCAGCGGGGGGCGCTTGCCGGTGACCTGCTCGGCGACGAACTCGGCCACGCCCTCGTAGACGACGCGCGAGGCGAGCACGTCCGCCATGTCTCGCTGCTGCGTGTGCACGTACTCGTGGACGTTGTTCTGGCCGTTGTTGTCGATGGGGCGCGTGGCGAAGAAGGCGCCCAGGCGGGTCTTCATCGGCTCGGGGAACTCGGACACGTCCACCGACTCGTCCGTGAGCGCAATCTCCGCGCCGATGAGCACCTTGTCGCCGAGCGTCGTGCCGCCGGTGCGCATGGCGCCGATGGCGTAGGTGATGGTGGCGGGCCGCAGCTCGGGATACAGCTTCCGCAAGGTGGCCAGGTCCTGCTCCAACGACGCGGCCGCGCTCCGGGCCCGCGCCGTCAGCGGGCGGACGGAGGCCCAGTACCTGGGATAGCGGGTGATGACGTCCGCGTAGGACTGGGCCGTGTAGTCACGCGCCTGCATCAGGGCGTGCAGCCCGGGGCTCCCCGGGTCGATGTAGAGGCGCTGGAGGAGGGCGGCGCGCTCGGCGACATCCGGGGTCGCCACCGCGGCGTCGTGGGCCACCCAGAAGCGCTCGATGTCCTCCGTCACCACGGCGGTGGACGCGGCGACGGTCGGGGATGCGAGGGACGTCTCGGGGGGCTTCAACGTGGGGGCGCACCCCATGAGGAGGGCCGCCAGTACCGCTGTTCTCCACTGCATTCGGTGCTCCAGGAATCCCCCCAAGGTGATGTCCCTATACCCGGGCCGCCCTGTCTCCGCATTCGCGCACCGCGCTGTCCATGCGAATCGTGACGGCTGTGTCGGGAGTTCCGTGGTCTTCTGCCCCGAGAACCTGGAGGCGACACGTTGGTGAGCAAGCGACTGAGGGGCCTGAGTCTGTGTGCGTGGGGGGTCTGCCTCGCCTGTGGTGACTCGACGTCGGAGGACGCCTGTGATGGCCCGCCGCCGGGCGGTGCCTCGGCTATCGAGTGCAGGGCCGGGTGCGGCTACCAGTGTGGACAGCAGTGCGCGGATGTCTGCGCTGCGGGAGGTTGTTGGTCCTGCTCGGCGGGGACGTGGAGGAACCAGCCCATCGATTGCGTCCCCACGTGCCCCTGATGGGCACGGCCGCCACGGACGCTTCACGGAGAGGGAAGCTGAAGCCCAGCGCGAGGAGCACGCCCATCGCGAGCCCCAGCAAGAGGCCCAGGCTCAACCGGGCGAAGCCTCCGCCCGCGCTCAGGGCGCCGCCCAGCGTTCCGCCGACGGTGGATGCAACCCACAACAGGCTCAGCATGTCCCACAGGCTCACCATGAATGACCTCGGCGCTGCGAATCATGGCCCCTGACCCGGGTCTGATTCAGCGCGCGGTGTGAGTGAAGCGGGATGCGCTGTGCAGGGAAGGGGGCGGCGTGCCCTCCGCCTCACAGTCCCTGTGCCATGCGGTGCACGCCTCGCACCTGTCCTCCTCGGGGCGCGCATGGGCATATGGCTTGCTCAGCGGGCCGTCCATGGCTGGCCGGGGCTCTTCGAACAGGGACGGAATGATGCTTCATGTGCATGCGCGCGGCTTCGTGGCCACGCTGCTGGTGGGATTGCTCGGGGTGTGCGCGGGTTGTGGCTCCAGCGGTGGAGGCGAGGGGCCTCCGCCGAAGCCGGAGCCCGAGGTGACGGTGCCGGGCGCGCCGACGGAGGTCCAGGCGCAGGCCGGTGTCCGCTCCGCGCAGGTGAGCTGGAAGGCGCCCGCCTCGAACGGTGGCGGCGCCATCGTGAAGTACACGGTGACGGGCACCGGCGGCGTCACCACCACGACGACCGGCGCCACGACCGCGCTGGTGGCCGGGCTCGCCGACAACACGAGCTACACCTTCCACGTCCGCGCCACCAACGCCGCCGGTGACGGGCCGGAGTCGGGCTCCTCGGCCCCCGTGACGACGCTGGCCCTGCCGGGCGCCCCACGCATCCTCGAGGTCTTCCCCGGGAACTCGACGCTCCAGGTGAGCTGGGCGCCGCCCGACTCGGATGGAGGCGCGAGGGTGCAGTCGTATGTCGTCGAGCTCCTCGATGCCGCCACCCCGCGCTCCGAGGCGACGCTGAGCACCAGCGTGCTGCTCACCGGGCTGACGCCGGAGACGGAGTACCAGGTCGTCGTCCGCGCGGTGACCGCGGTGGGGAAGGGGCCGCCCTCGGCGCCTCGGCTGTCGAAGACCCGGTGTGACAACGTCGGCTGGACGAAGCTCCCCCAGGTCGCCGTGGAGGCGGAGCTCCGGGGACTGGTCGCGGGGGACTTCGACAAGGACGGGAAGCCGGACCTCGCCGGGACCCGGATGACCGAGAGGACGGTGGCGAGCTACCTCGGACAGGGCGAGGGGCGCGTGCGCAAGCAGGGAGAGTTCGGCGTCGGCGCGGACCCGCAGCAGGTCCTCACCGGCGACTTCAACAACGACTCGCTGCTGGACGTGGCGGTGCTCAACACGCGCAGCCAGACGGTGAGCGTGCTGCCCGGGCTCGGCAACGGCGACTTCGGCGAGGGACGCAGCACGCTCACCGGCGCGGGGCCGTGGGCGATGACGACCGCGGACTTCGACGGTGATGGGAACCTGGATGTCTTCACCGTCAATACGAGCCTCTCGACGGGCAGCTCGACGCTGAGCTGGATGAGGGGGAATGGGTTCGGCGCGCTCACCCGGCAGGACTTCAACCTCCCCTTCGCCGCGCTCACCGTCACCACGGCGGACTTCGACGGGGACGGACACCTGGATGTGGCGCTCCCCGCGTCGCTCGTCTCCGACGTCTACGTCTACTTCGGCTCGGGAGACGGCAACTCGTTCCGCTCGGGCGCTCGCTACTCCGCCCAGAACCAGCCCAGGCACGTGGCGGCCGCTGACTTCAATCACGATGGCCGGGCGGACCTGTTGGTGACGAGCAAGGGAGATTCCTTCAACGAACCCGAGGTGAGCGTGGGGCTGGGCCGAGGCAACGGCACGTTCGATGCCGCGAAGCGCTTCCCCGTGCTGGGTGAAGTGGGCGCGCTGCTCGTGGCGGACTTCGACCAGGACGGCCACCTGGATGTCGCGGTGACGCACGACGAATCGAAGACGGTCAGCTTCCTGCGCGGCCTGGGAGATGGCTCGTTCGCGGCGAGGAGGGACGTGGTGCTGGACGCCATGCCGCGCGGGCTCGCGGCCGGGAACTTCAGCGGCGGTGACCGGCTGGAGGTGATGGTGAGCCAGGTGGGCTCGACGTCCCTCACGCTGCTGTCGACGACCTGCCTGCCGTGACACGACGCCCCGCGCCGGTACCGCGTGTGCCGGAGCGGGGGGCGCGGCTTCAGCCCATGTGGCTGCCTTCCCCTTTCCTCCTCGACCCCGTCGAGCTGCGTGGCGCCGTCCCGGAGACCGAGGCGCCCAAGCTCCGCGCGTTGCTCGACTGCCGCGCATCGCCCTGGGCTCTCGGCCCCGGCGAGGCCACCGCGAAGTGGCGGTGGCACCCGCGTAGGGGGCTCGCCATGACGGCCCTGTCACGAAAGGACGGGGCCTGCTCAGCGCCTCCAGAGGGAGCGGCCCCTGCGCCCGATCTTGCAATGAAGCCCCGGCTCATTGGCCAAGGGGGTTCCCATGCGATGGATTCGCGCGTTGACACTGGGTGGTTTGACGTGGGTGGTCGGCTGTACCGAGAGCAAGGTCGCGGATGACCTGGACATCGTCCTGAAGGGGCGCCTGGTCGACGAGGCGGGCGCGGCGTTGCCCGAGGCGATGTTGAAGGTCTACCGCAGCGACAACTCGTCGTGTGCGTTCGCGGGCTTCACGGCGAGCTGGAAGTCGGTGAAGGCCCGCGCGGATGGCACGTTCGAGCTGGACCTGTTGGGAGCGGACACGCGCAACGGGAGCATCGCGCGCTGCTTCGTCCTCCGCTCGCCGGCGCAGCGTGAGGGTCGGAGCGTCTCCGCCGCGTTCCTCGTGCAGGAGTCGGAGGTCCAGCTGCCCGTGCTGCAGGAGTGGACCGGCACGATGACGGCCACCGAGGAGGCGGGAGGGGTGAGCGTGGGCTTCCGCTCCCTGCGCGCGACGCACGGGCTGGAGAGCGATGGGCACGTGTTGTCCGTGCGCCCCTCGCTGCGTGAGGCCTGGCGGGTGACGGATGCCGTGTCGCCCGTGCGCCTGAGCGACTACGTCCTCGAGGACGCGGCGGGGCTCGAGGCGTTCGTCAGCGTCGAGCGTGACGCGAAGGCGGGCTCGGAGTCGGTGAGCCTCACCTATGTCAGCGATGAGCGGGCCCTGCCTCGCCGGGCGCTCGTCCCCGTGAGCCGTGGCGCGACGTGCACGTACCTGAACGCGGAGACGCCGTGCCGCCTCACGAACGGAGAGCTGGATGGGCTCGTGCTCTTCCAGACGGGCGTCCAGGAGGTCGTGGTGCAGCTGGCCAGGCCGGTGGTGCCACGCAAGGCGGTGCTGCGCAACTTCGAGGTGTCCGGCGCCGTGAACGAGCTGGTGCTGGAGGGCAGCGCCGACGGCACGCAGTGGGTGCCCCTGGCCAACCTGCTCGAGGGCACGGGCGCGCGGCCCTTCGTGGAGGTGGACCTGACCGGCACGACGGCCGTGTCCCAGGTCCGGGTGAAGGCGGTCCCGCGCGAGACGACGGGGCAGCTGCGCTCGCTGGGGCAGCTCTCCCTCTTCGAGTAGCGACGGCTTCACGAGAGAGGGCGCACCGGTCGCGGGAGAGGCCCGGTGCGCCCGCGAGCTGGGTGTCAATACAGGCCGCGCTGCGTGAAGAACCACCGCCGTGCCATCAGGTCGCTCGTGCCGACGGCGCGGCGGGGAGGCTCGAGAGGATGCTCAGCGCCTCGGGGCCGCCGAAGACGGACGCCGGCACGCCGAGGACGCCCTGCTCCAGCAGCGCATCGAACGAGCACTGTGACGTGGCGAAGTATCCGATGCAGCGCGAGGCCCGCAGCTCGGGTCTGCGGGTGGTGAGCGCGTCCAGTGCGCGCGCATGCTCGACGAGACGTGCTCGGACCTCGGTGGGACGCGCTGCGTGCTCGGTGAGCGCGGCGTAGCCGATGCGCAGCTTGCGCTCGTCCTTCGGCAGCGGCGCGAAGGCGGCGCGCATGTCCTCGCGCCACCGCGATGGCGTGATGCACAGCCCCGCGTGGTCCGGGATGAGCCAGCCCTTCGACAGCGAGACGAGGACGAACGCGAGCTCCTCTTGCATGAGCCGCAGGACCCACGGCGCCGGAGGTGTCGCGTACGCGGAGTCGATGAGCAGCACCCGCTCCCCCGGCTCGGCGCGGACCCACGCCTCCACCTGCTCGGCCTCCTCGCGTCCGAGCTCGCGTCCCCAGGGCTTGAGCGGCTCGCACAGCAGGAGCGCGTCGCAGTCTTGGAGCGCGGGCAGGCCCTCGCGCGAGGCGTAGCGAACGACCTGGACACCTGCTTCGTCGGCGAGCTGCAGGTACACCGGGTACACGTCCTCGGGGACGCCGAGGCGCGCCCGCCGGGACGCGAGCCAGCCGAACAGCGCGCGCAGGGAGCGCCGCACCCCGTGGCTGACCTGCGTTCGCGCCTTGAGCCCCGCGTCGAGCCCCAGGTGCGCGAGATAGCGCTCGGCGAGGTGACACCGGTAGGGCGACTCCGCGTGGGTCGAAGGCGCGATGGGCGCGAAGCCAGGCCCGAGGCTCCGGTAGACGTTGAGCTCCGCCAGGTCGATGAGCCCGGGCCGCTTCGCGCGCCACGAGTCCCGCAGCGCGAGGAAGTCCTCGTGTCTCATCCGCGCAGCTCCGAGGCGGGGTCCTCGAGCGAGGCGAGGCAGGTCCCATCGCTCATGAGGTTCCACGAGCGGACCTTCCGGTGCGTGCGCTCCCAGCCGACGGACGGCTCCGTGTACGCCGCCACGCGCAGCACCCGCCCCGCGACTTCTCCCTCGAACACGGGGCTTCCCCACGGGAGCGCGTCGACCTGCGTGAAGCCTCCGACCTCCATGGCGTGGCGCACGAGCGCGAGCGGCACCTGATGCGCCGCGCAGTACTGGTTCGCGGCGCTCGGCGCCCACGCGTTCTCGGAGAGGCTGGAGACGTAGAGCTCCTTGAAGCAGACCTCGTGGAACCCGTCGCGCGCGCTGCGCTCCAGGTAGGCGAGGACCTTGGGGACGTCATCCACGCCGCCCCGCTGGAGGACGCAGATGGCGCGGCTGCGCAGCCCGAAGGCCCGCGCGAGCGCACCCGAGTCCACCGACAGGCCCATGATGCGCGCGTCGTCCTCGCGCGTGACGCCGTGGCGACTGACGGCCAGCGTGGTGAGGCCCTCGTCGCGCAAGGCGTGCAGCTGCCCCGCATCCAGGCGCGCGCCGTTGGTGATGAGGAGTGTCTTCGGGAACCGCTCGGCGAGGCCGCGCACCAGCGAGCGCAGCGGGCCGGGGGCCATCAAGGTGGGCTCGCCTCCACCGGTGATGACGGCGCGCTCCGCCCCTCGGGCGCGGGCGAGGTCCGCCCAGTGCAGCTGATGTTCGAGCGAGGCGCTGCGCTGCCGCGCCAGGTCGGAGACGCTGGCCTTCGAGAAGCAGAACGCGCACTTCGCCTGACAGGCCTTCGCCACGGGCAGCACGGAGAAGGAGCGGGGGCGGCAGTCCTCCCACGGCGCGAGCCCCGTGTCGTCCAACTGGAAGGCCTGCGCGGTGACCTCCTCGTGGAGGGTGGGGCGCAGCGTCCCGTCGTCCTCGACCCACGCGACGCCGCTCAAGGGGACCTCGGGCGAGGGCCACCGCCAGCCGATTCCCGTGCCCGTGGTGTCGTTGGGGCGCATCGCCCGCTCACCCGACGTGGGCAGCCGGGCGCGCAGCGCGACGACGCGGTCCTTCGCGCGGCCGAGCTTCGCGACGAGCCGCCGCGCCTTCGCGAGCCCCGGCGTCCAGGGCTCGTCCTCCCTCAACATGTAGAACGCGTCGGGGAAGGTCGACTCGGCGATGGACGCTTTCGAGTACCGCATGCGGTAGCGATCGAATCCGCGCAGCCAGTTCGAGAGCGGAATGAAGGCGACGAAGGCGGTGTCCATGACGTCGGCACTCTCTCAAGCTCCATGCTTCGTGTCAAATAGACACAAAGCATGGGCCGGGAGGGGAGTGCTGGGTGGGTTGCCTTGAGTGTTCGGGTGGGGACCTCTACGGTGGGCCGATGAGAACGGTGGGTGACTGGAAGACGCGGCTGCGGGCCGCGCTCAAGGATGCGCTGAGGGACAGGAACGCGGCGGCGGTGGCGGTGCTGCGGGAGACGCTGGCCGCGCTCGACAACGCCGAGGCGGCGGACCTGAGCGTCGCCCCCAAGGCCGTCACGGGGGTCGTCGCGGGGGGCGTGGAGGGGCTGGGCAGCGGAGACGTGCCGCGTCGGCTCCTGTCACCGGAGGCGGTGGATGCCCTCCTCCAGAAGGAGCTCCAGGAGCGGCGGGAGGCGGAGGCCCTCTACGTCAAGCTGGGCAAGCACGAGGAGGCGCGGACGTTGCGCGCCCAGGTGGAGCTGCTCCTCGCGCTTCGGGCGGAGCCCTCGGGCGACTGACCTTCGTCAGCGCGCGCCATCCAGGAGCGCCGCGAGCGCTTCCGGTTGGGATGCGAACGGCGAGTGAGGGGACTCCAGGGCGAGTTCTCCGATGTTCATCCGACTCTCCTGGGGGCCACGCCAGCCCCTGACACCCGTGGCAAGGTCAGGCGCTCCTGTTAACGGGCAGCGGGGCTGCGCGCTGGGGCCGGGGAGATTGCACCGGTCGCGTCCCCGTGTTTCGTTGGGTCCCGACGCCCAGGAGGTCTCCCACGTGCTGCAACTCCGCCCCGGCTGTGAGTGTTGTGACCGTGACCTGCCGCCCGACGCGACGGACGCGTTCATCTGCACCTTCGAATGCACGTTCTGCGCGAACTGCGTGTCGGAGCGCTTGAAGGGTATCTGCCCCAACTGCGGCGGTGACCTCACGCCGAGGCCGCGCCGGCCCGCCAGCAGGCTCGCCCGGTTCCCCGCGTCCACGGAGCGAGTGTTCAAGCCGCAAGGCTGCGCTCCGCGCTGAGGCGCGGCAATCGCGGGTGACGCTGGCCGAGGATGGGCCGGACGCCGTGGTGGCGCGCCTGGGCCTTCCCGCCCGGGTTCGCGTGGCGGCGACCCACGTCAGCGCGACTTCGGCTTCCAGCGCTCGACCATCAGGTCGATGAGGCGCCGCACATTGGCGGGCAGGTGGGTCTTGCTCGGGTAGAGCGCGGTGATGCGCACGGTGCCCGTCTCGACGGAGGGCAGCAGCGCCCGCAGACGCCCTCGCGAGAGGTCCGCGTCGACGAGGAAGCCGGGGAGGAACGCGACGCCCATCCCGGCGACCGCCGCGTCACGCAGCGCCTCGCCGCTGTCTAGCCGGAGGCGGCTTCGTCCCTCCACGTGGACCCAGGAGCCGCCCTGCTCACGCAGGCGCCAGCGCTGCCTGCGCGCGCGGCTGCTGAAGAACAATCAGTCGTGAGCGGACAGCTCCTCCAGCGTCCGGGGCTCTCCACGCGCGGCCAGGTAGGTGGGTGAGGCGCAGAGGATGGCGGGGTACTCGGCCACGAGCCGGGAGACCAGGCGCGTATCCGTATGGGTCGCCTGGATGCGCACGGCCAGGTCGTAGCCCTCCTCGATGACGTCCGCGACGCGGTCGCTGAAGCTCACCTCCGCCTGCACCTCGGGCCACATCCGCAGGTAGTCCCGCAGCACCGGGAGCACCAGCAGCCTGCCGAACGCGTCCGGCACGGTGAGGCGCAGGACGCCTCGCGGAGTCCCCGTGTGCTGTCCGACGCTGGCCTCCGCTTCCTCCAGCGCGGCGAGGACCTGCTGGCAGTGCTCATGGAAGACGCGGCCATCGTCGGTGAGGCTCACATGGCGCGTGGTGCGGTGGAGCAGGCGCACGCCGAGCCGCGACTCCAGCCGGGCCAGCGCCTTGCCCGCGGCCGAGCGCGTCAGTCCGATGGCCCGCCCTCCCGCGACGAAGCTGCCCGCGTCCACGACGGACATGAAGGCGAGGATTTCGTCGAGGTTGGCGCGCTTCATGGGCCCCACGATTGTAGCGGCCTCATCGCTGGAGTGGGGAACACCGTTCGTCAATCCCAGCGCTATAGGGTCATGACATCGCCAACCCCAGGAGAACCGCCATGCCCGTCACGCTGCTCAACCCCGATGGAATGATGAAGCCCGAGCTCTACCACCAGGTGTCCATCTCCACGGGCTCCCGGCAGGTCCACATCGCCGGTCAGGTCGCCTACGACGCGGAGGGGAAGCTCGTCGCGCGAGGAGACCTGGCGGGGCAGGTGGCGCAGTCGCTGCGCAACGTCGGCCTCGCGCTCGCGGCGGCCGGAGCCTCGTTCAGCGACGTGGTCCGCTTGAGGTTCTACGTGGTCGGCTGGAAGCCCGAGCAACTGCCCCAGTTCGGCGCGGGTGTTCAGCAGGTCGCGCAGGAGCTGAAGTTCGTCCCCGCGCCGGCCTCGTTGATTGGCGTCAGCGTGCTCTTCGAGCCGGACATCCTCGTGGAGGTCGAAGCCACCGCCGTCCTGCCTTGAGCCATCGCCTCGGCAAGGCTCCGTGTCCCTCGCGTTGGGAGCACGGAGCCTTCGTGGGAGGCCGCGACTACGAGCGCCGCGCCGCGCGCCCCCGGGGAGCTTCCGGCTTTCCGCCTCCGACCTTCGCGCCCGAGGCCCCGCCGACATACGCCGCCAGGTGCTGGCCGGTCAGCGTGGCCTTCGCGGAGACGAGGTCCGCCGGCGGCCCCTGGAACACGATGGTCCCGCCGTCGTGCCCCGCGCCCGGACCCAGGTCGATGATCCAATCCGCGTGCGCCATGACGGCCTGGTGGTGCTCGATGACGATGACGGACTTGCCCGAGTCGACCAGCCGGTCCAGCAGCCCCAGGAGGTTCTCCACGTCGGCCAGGTGCAGGCCCGTGGTCGGCTCGTCGAGCACGTAGACGCCGCCCTCCTCACCCATGTGCGTCGCGAGCTTCAGCCGCTGCCGCTCGCCGCCCGACAGCGTGGTGAGGGGCTGGCCGAGCCGCAGGTAGCCCAGCCCGACGTCGTTCATCCGCTTCAGGATTTCATGCGCGGCCGGCGTGCGCGCCTCCTTGGAGCCGAAGAAGGTCGCCGCGTCCTTGACGGGCAGGTCGAGCACCTCGGCGATGTTGAGCGCGCCCAGCCGGTACTCCAGCACCGCCGCCTGGAAGCGCTTGCCCTCACACTCCTCGCACAGCGTGCTGACCCCCGCCATCATCGCCAGGTCCGTGTAGATGACCCCGGCGCCGTTGCACGTGGGGCAGGCGCCCTCCGAGTTCGCGCTGAACAGCGTGGGCTTCACGCCGTTGGCCTTGGCGAAGGCCTTGCGAATCGGCTCCAGCAGCCCCGTGTACGTCGCCGGGTTGCTGCGCCGCGAGCCGCGAATCGCGCTCTGGTCCACCGTCACCACGCCCTCACGCCCCGACACCGAGCCGTGGATCAGCGAGCTCTTCCCGGAGCCCGCCACGCCCGTCACCACCACCAGCACGCCCAGCGGGATGTCCACGTCCACGCCCCGCAGGTTGTGCGCCTTCGCCCCGCGCACCTTCAGCGCCCCCGACGGCTTTCGCACCGAGGGCTTCAACGACGCGCGGTAGCCCAGGTGCCGTCCGGTGAGCGTGTCGCTGGCGCGCAGCCCGTCGACGGTGCCCTCGAACACCACCGCGCCACCGGCGGTGCCCGCGCCCGGGCCGATGTCCACGACGTGGTCCGCGATCTCGATGACCTCCGGCTTGTGCTCGACCACCAGCACGGTGTTGCCCTTGTCGCGCAGGCGCAGCAGCAAGTCATTCATCCGCTGGATGTCGTGCGGATGCAGCCCGACGGTCGGCTCGTCGAACACGTACGTCACGTCGGTGAGCGACGAGCCCAGGTGGCGAATCATCTGGATGCGCTGGGACTCGCCGCCCGACAGCGTCCCCGACGGACGGTCCAGGCTGAGATAGCCCAGGCCAATCTCCACGAACGAGTCGAGCGTCTGGCGCAGCGTGGCCAGCAGCGGCGCGACGGAGGGCTCGTTCAGCCCGCGCACCCACTCGGCCAGGTCACTCACCTGCATCGAGCAGGCCTCGGCGATGTTGATGCCCTTCACCTTGGAGGACCGGGCGGCCGCGTTGAGCCGGGTGCCTGCGCACTCGGGGCAGGGCGTGAAGGTCACCGCGCGCTCCACGAAGGCGCGGATGTGCGGCTGCATCGCCTCCTTGTCCTTGGACAGGAACGACTTCTGGATGCGGGGCACCAGGCCCTCGTAGGTGAGGTTCATGCTCTCGAACTTCACCTTGGTGGGCTCCTTGTAGAGGAAGTCCTCCAGCTCCTTCTTCGTGTACTTGCGGATGGGCTTGTCCGGGTCCAGGAAGCCCGAGTTCGCGTAGATGCGCACCTGCCACCCGTCGGCGTTGTAGCCGGGGATGGTGAGCGCGCCTTCATTGAGCGACTTGCTGTCGTCGTAGAGCTGGCCCAGATCGATGTCCGTCACCGAGCCCATGCCCTCGCACCGGGGACACATGCCGCCGGAGATGGTGACCACGCGCTCCTCGACCTGGCCCTCGCCCTTGTCGACCGTTATCTGCCCCGACGCGCGCGCCGACGGGATGTTGAAGGAGAACGCGTTGGAGGAGCCGATGTGCGGCTTGCCCAGGCGGCTGAACAACACCCGCAGCCTCGCGTTGGCGTCCGTCGCGGTGCCGACGGTGGAGCGGGAGTTGGCGCCCATGCGCTCCTGGTCGACGATGATGGCCGTCGTCAGGCCCTCCAGCACGTCCACCTCGGGCCGGCCCAGGGACGGCATGAAGCCCTGGACGAACGCGCTGTAGGTCTCGTTGATCATCCGCTGGGACTCGGCCGCGATGGTGCCGAAGACCAGCGACGACTTGCCCGAGCCGGAGACGCCGGTGAACACCGTCAGCCGGCGCTTGGGGAGCTCGACGCTCACGTCCTTGAGGTTGTTCTCCCTGGCGCCCCGGACGCGGATGAGGTCGTGGCGGTCCGCGGGATGCTCGGGAGTGGAGTGCTTGGGCTCGGTCATGACAGGGGTACCAACGGCGAACGGGTGGGGTGTGGGGACGACGGGGGCGGGCTTGCTCAGCCCGCGTTGCCGCGCAGGGGGAAGGCCTGGCTGATGCGGATGAGGTTGCCGGCGGGGTCTCTCACGGCGCAGTCGCGCACGCCCCAGGGCTGGTTCGTGGGCTCCTGCACCACGTCCGCGCCCGAGGCGCGCAGCTTCTCGAAGGTCTCCGCGAGGTTGGCGCTGCTGAACAGGGCGCCGCCCAGCGTGCCCTTGGCGAGCAGGCGCGCGATGGCGTCACCGTCCTCCTTCGTGCGGCCGGCGTGCGGCTGGCTCAGGACGATCTGGATGTCCGGCTGCGCGGGAGGCGAGAGGGTGAGCCACCGGAGCCCCTCGTGGGAGACGTCGCCGATGAGCTTCAGGCCCAGCAGGTCGCGGTAGAACGGCAGCGCCTTGTCCGGGTCGTCGACAATCAGGTGAACGGTGGTGAGCTTGAGGGTCATGACTCCACTGTGGGTCAACGGGTGGGAGGGTGCTTCTCGAATCCTGCTCGGCGGGGGCGCGTCCGCTCCTTCTGGATGCAGGCGGGCAGCACCTGGTCCTCGGTGTGCTGCTTCGCGCGGTAGTCGGACGGCGGCATGCCCACCAGTCGGGTGAAGCTCGCGCTGAACGAGCCCAGGGATGAGCAGCCCACCGCCATGCACACGTCGGTGACGCTCTGGTCCCCGCGCCGCAGGAGCGCCATGGCGCGCTCGATGCGGCGGGTCATCAGGTAGCCATAGGGGCTCTCGCCGTATTCCTTCCGGAAGCGGCGCGAGAAGTGGGCGGGGGACATGGCGGCCACCCGGGCCACCGACTCCACCGTGAGGGGACTGTCGAACTCCCGGTCCATCAGGTCTCGGGCGCGCCGCAGCCGCGCGAGCTCCGCGAGCTCGCACGCCAGGTCATCTGGGGTGGCCATGGCGCCGGAGGCTACGTCGCGAGCCGGGCATCCCGAAGCCAAAACCCCCCGATGTCCTGACAAGGTCCTGTCATATTTCCAGTACATGCCTTGACGGTTATATGAATCCATGGGTATATATGCGGCATGGAATCCTCGTTCGGAATCATCGCGGAGCCCAACCGGAGGAGCATCCTCAGCCTGCTGGCCGCGTCGGAGTGCTCCGTCGGCGAAATCGAGCGGGAGCTGCGGATGTCCCAGCCCTCGGTGTCCAAGCACCTGCGGGTGCTGCGCGAGGCGGGCTTCGTGGAGTCCCGGGTCGAGGCCCAGCGACGTGTCTACCGGCTGCGGCCCGAGCCGCTCATGGAGGTCGACGAGTGGCTTGCGCCCTTCCGTCGCTTCTGGACGGCCCATGTCGACGCGCTCGAGCGCCATCTGGACCGGATGGAGCAGACCTCCAGCAAAGGAAAGAAGCGATGACTCACCGTGCGAAGTACACCCCCGGCCGCGCGGCCGGGGCCCACATCAAGAAGGACGCGGAGCGCTGGACGCTCGTCCTCGTGCGTGACCTGCGCCACCCGCCCGTGAAGGTCTGGGAGGCGCTCACGGACCCCGAGCAGCTGCGGGAGTGGGCGCCGTTCGACTCGGACCGGAACCTGGGCGCGGTGGGCTCCGCGATGCTCACCACGGTGGGCGCGCCCAAGCCGCTCGTCGCCGAGACGCAGGTGAAGCGGGCCGAGGCGCCGAAGCTGCTCGAGTACAGCTGGGGTGGGAACGATGTCCGCTGGGAGCTGGAGCCGCGCGAGAGCGGCGGCACGCGGCTGACGCTCTGGCACAACATCCACCAGGGCTTCATCGCGATGGGCGCGGCGGGCTGGCACATCTGCTTCGACGTGTTGGATGGACTCCTGGCGGGCGAGCCGCTGGGGCGCCTGGTCGGCCCGGAGGCGATGCGGTTCGAGGGCTGGCAGCGGCTGCATGCCGAGTACGCCGAGCAGTTCGGCGTCGTGACCCCTGGACACACTTCTTCCCCGAGGAACTGAAGATGACGCGCTCGAAGAGAATCACCATCGGCTTCTGGGTTGTCACCGCGCTGTTCTGCTTGCAGATCGGCTTCACCGCCTACGCGCAGCTGAGCCTGCCGCAGGTGGCGGCGGCGTTCACCCACCTGGGCTTCCCCGACTACTTCCGGGAGGGGTTGTCGTGGGCGAAGTTCCTCGGGGTGGTGCTGCTGCTCGCGCCCGTGCCGGCGCGGCTGAAGGAGTGGGCCTACGCGGGGTTCGCCATCAACCTGGCCTCCGCGTTCATCGCGCACCGCGCGGTGGGGGACGGCCCCGAGGCGTGGGGTTGGGTGGTGGGGACCAGCGTGCTCTGGGGGCTGTCGTACTTCTTCTGGCGTCGCCTGCAGGTGGCTCCGGTTCCGGCCGCGGCGCCGGTGCTGGCCGGAGGTCACTCATGAAGAAGGGGGAGGGGCAGGCGAGCGGGGAGGCCGCGTCGAGGCTCATCGACCAGCGCATCCTCGACCTGGGGGACTGGCGGGGAGAGGCCCTGGCCCGGATGCGGAAGCTGATCCTGGAGGCCGTCCCGGAGATGACCGAGGAGTGGAAGTGGGGCACGCCGGTGTGGTCCCACAATGGGATTGTCACGACGGGGGAGGCGTACACGAAGGTCGCGAAGCTCACCTTCATCAAGGGCGCCCGTGTCCCCGACCCGACGGGCATCTTCAACTCCAGCCTGGAGGGCAACGCGCGCCGGGCCATCGACATCCGTGAGGGGGAGAAGGTCGACGCGAGTGCGTTCAAGGCGCTGGTGAAGGCGGCCGCGGCCCTGAACAGTGCGCCGAAGAAGAAGGCCACGCCGGTGGCGAAGAAGGCGGTGGCGGCGAAGAAGGCCCCGGCGGCGCGGAAGCAGAGCGCCGTGAAGAAGGCCGCGAAGCCGAGCGGTGCGAAGGCGAAGAAGCGATAGGGTTCGGGGCGTGATGGCGCCCCACCCCCGTCATCCAGGAGTGCGCGACATGGTTGGCAAGACGGCCGCGAAGGCCGCGGCGAAGAAGGCCACGGCGAAGAAGGCCACGGCGAAGAAGCCCCAGGCCAAGAAGACCGCCGAGAAGAAGACCACGGCGAAGAAGCCAGCGGCGAAGAAGGCCACGGAGCGCAAGGCGACCTCGGCACCGGCCAAGGCGCCAGTCCTCCTCTCCGGAGGCAATCCGCAGATCGCGAAGGGGTACGGGGAGGCCCCCATCCAGGCCTACATCGCGGCCATGCCGGGCTGGAAGCGGGAGGTCGGCGCGCGACTCGACGCGCTCATCTCTCGCGCCGTCCCGGGAGTGTCCAAGGCGGTGAAGTGGAACTCGCCGATGTATGGCATCGAGGGCCAGGGGATGTTCCTCGGCATCCACTGCTTCGCGAAGTACATCAAGGTGGCCTTCTTCCGGGGCACGGCGCTGAAGCCCATGCCTCCGGGCGAGTCGAAGAGCCAGGACACCCGCTACCTCGACATCCGCGAGGACGACGCGCTCGACGAGGCCCGCTTCGTGTCCTGGGTGAAGCAGGCCAGCCAGCTCCCCGGCGAACGGATGTGAGCTGTCGCGGTGGTAGAGTCGCCTCCCATGAAGCGGCTCCTCCCCGTCTGCCTCATGGTCCTCGTGGGTTGTGCCACCACGAAAGCACGTCCCCCCGAGCACGCGGCGTTCATCCAGAACGACTACGCCGCGGCGCTCGCCCAGGCCCGGGCCGCGCGCAAGCCGCTCTTCATCGACTTCGGCGCGGTGTGGTGTCCGCCGTGCCGGACCATGGAGGCGCAGGTCTTCGCCGCGCCCGGCTTCATCGAGAAGGCGAAGGACTACGTCCTGCTCGCGGTGGATGTGGATGACCCCATCAACGAGCCGCTCCTCGAGCGCTTCCCGGTGGACAACCTGCCCACGCTGCTGGTGCTCGACTCCGAGACGGAGACGCCCGCGCTGCGCTGGATGGGCGGCGCCGGGCTGGAGGACGTGCTGGCGTTGCTCGACGATGCCCGGCGCGCATTGAGTGCCCAGGTGTCGGGGCCGGAATTGCTGCTGCTCGAAGGAGACCGCGCCCATGCCAGGCGGGAGCACGAACTGGCGGCGCGCAAGTACCAGGAGGCGGTGGCGCAAGGCTCCAAGCAGTGGAGCCGTCGTGCGAGGGCCGTGGAGTCCGCGCTCAACGCGCTGTGGAACGCCGAGGCCTTCCAGGCGTGCGCGGAGTACGCGGTGAAAGAGGTCCCGAGTCTCGACGAAGCGAGCAGGGCGGGCGCCGCGAGCACCGCCTACGCCTGCGCGAGGTACGCGGACGAGCCCAAGCCCTGGGCCGCGCCGGCCATGAAGGCGCTGGAGGTCTACTTCGAGAAGGCCTTCGAGCAGCTGCGCGAGCGCGACGCGAAGGGGCAGACGTGGCTCTACGGCTCCATGGCGGACCTGCTCGAGGAGCGCGGCGACAAGGAAGGGGCCCGGAAGCTGTCCGAGGAGTACTACGCGAAGGTGCTCGCGTATCGCGCCGAGGAGACCACGGCGCGGGGGCGGGCGGCGTGGGACGCTCCGCTCTACAGCGCCGCGGAGTCGAGCGGGCACCTGGCGGACACCCTCGCGCTCTTCGTCCAGACGGAGCGCGAGCTGCCCGACGACTTCTCCGCCAGCGCGCGGGTGGCCTCGAACCTCCGGGAGCTCGGTCGCTACGACGAGGCGCTCGCCGCGACGGACCGCGCGCTGAAGCGGGCACAGGGAGGGCGACGGCTGGCGGTATGGCTGAGCCGGGCGCGGACGCTGGAGCGGGCTGGCCGCAAGGACGAGGCGCGCGAGGACCTGGAGACGGCGCTCGCGGAAGCGGAGCGGCTGCCCAGGATGCAGCGGGAGTTCTCCCAGTACGCGGTGGACGCGGTGAAGGCCGCGCTGTCCGCGCTCGACGCCGGGAAGTAGTGCCCCGCGCACTCGCGAGGCGTTCCAGCTCGGCACGGCTTGTATCGATGAGGCCGGCTGTCGCGGCCTTCCGTGTCGACGCTCGAGGTTGGCAAGGAGCGCCCCCTCGTCCACGGGCGCTCTCATCGGGCACGACGTGGATGGATGCGCGCGCCCGTCGCGGCCTTTTGTGTCCGCGCTCGACGCAAGGAAGTCGCCCCCGTGCGCCGCCGGTCCGTGCGCGCCACGTCGATGCAGGGTGTGCCGGCATGTCATGGCCGTCTTCTCGAGACGTAGGGCCACGGACGCTGGTGATGTTTGTAGCGGCGAGTCACACGCACTTCTGAACAGCGCCCTGACGAGGGACGCCCACGCCGACCCGAGACATGCTCGCGGGTCGGCGCGGATGCCTGGAACTCAGCGGACCTCGAACTCGTAGATGCGTGCCGCCGGCGAGAAGTCCTGGGTGGGCAGCGTCAAATGGAGCCGGATGTAGCGTGCGGACGTGGCGGTGATGGGGTGGGTGGAGACGTTGGCGGTGTTGGCGCTCACCGTGACGACGGTGTTCCACGTCGTCCCATTGGTCGAAGTCTGGATGGTGAACGCCTGGGTGTTCCAGGTCGCCGTCTCACCGCCTGCCCCCGCGTGCTTCACGGTGAAGCTGCTGACCGTCTGGGCCGAGCCCAGGTCGACATCCATCCACGCCGGTGACGTCAGTGAGCAGAACTTGTCGGTGGTTCCACCCGAGACACTCCCGTTGACCGCCTTGGCCGCCGTCTCGTTGCTGTTGCAGGGCGTGGTGCTGCTGGTGGGCTTGTTCAGCGCCAGGTTGATGAAGCCCGTGCCCACGGAGACCGTCTGGGTCCTGCTGTGGCTCGCCCCGCCGTTGTCCGTGACCGTCAGCGTGACGTTGTAGTTGCCGCCACTCGCATACGTGCGCGCGGGGTTCGTCGCCGTGGACGTGGTGCCGTCGCCGAAGCTCCAACTGCGCGAGACGATGCTGCCATCGGCGTCCGTGGACGCGTCGCTGAACGTCGCCGTGAGCCCGCTGAGGGTGACGCCGAAGTTCGCCACCGGAGGCGTGTTGCCGCTGACCGCGGTGTTGATGGCCGCCGCGTACTGAGCGCTCGTCCCCTGCGCCGAGCACCGCTGGATGTCGTCATACAGCCACATGAAGCCGCCCGGGATGCCGGCATTGGCCTTCCATTGGGTCATCTTGGTCTGCACCGAAGCCGGGCTGTCACCCGACGCGCAGTTGGTGCCGTGCCGCGACCACAGGCCCGGGGACACCGTCATCCCCATGGCCGTGTTCCAGCTCGCTGGGTTGTTGCCCGCGCCGCCGTCGTAGACCTGGAGATAGATGCGGTCCACCGCGCTCCCCAGGTTGTTCCGGAGGTTGCGCCAGAATGTCTGCTGCGTGTACGGCACGAAGGCGATCTTGTAGCCCAGGCCGATCAGCATCTGCCCGAAGGTCGTCGTCGGAGCGAGGTCATACGCGCTCTCGTCGTCGAAGTTCACCGCGTCCGCGCCGGTGATGGTCTTCAGCACCTGGAAGTTGCGGTACAGGATGCTGTTGCTCCCGGTGCCGCAGACCAGCGTGGTGCCGCAGCCGGCGGCGGTGCCGTTGACCAGCCTCGCCATGCGCTCGAAGTCCGGGACGCTCCAGGCGCCGATGGACACCTCGATGCGATTGACCGACGTGGGCGCCCGCTTGAGCGTGGCCAGCCGCGTGGGCCACGCCGCGTCGCCGATGTACGCGCCATTCCGGACCACGGGGATGTCGTTGTAGACGAGGTCCCCGTTGTCCTCGATGTGGAAGCTCCACAGAATCACCGTGGTGAACCCCGAGGCGCGCAGGTCATCCATCACCGCGGTGCCCCCGGAGTAGAAAGGTCCTCCACCATAGACAGCCGAGTGTGCCTGGGCGGCGGGGGCCAGGAGCACGCCCCAGAGCGTGGCGAGTGTGAAGAACAGACGGCTGGATACAGTCGACGGATTCGATTTCGACATGGAACAATCCTCGGCATGGGAATGACGCGATGGACTGCGATGCGTGTCTGGGTCTGAGAGGCATTGCGCCCGCCCACACCCTCACGTGTTCCAGATCGCCGGCGTCGGCGACGGCCCAACTTGAGAGGGGTGGGTTCACGCTGTCAATTCAACGTCGAGGATGTCTGGCGATGGTTCGCTGGCGCACGGCGTGAGTCCGATGCCCCGGTCTTTTTCCTCGTTGGCGGTTCCTGGTGGGCCCTGGTAGGGTTCTCCGCGGGGCGGCTTTGGGTGTGCTTCCTTCTCACTCCTATGAGGTAGCTCATCCGCTCTCCGCCCCGCCTTTCCCCTCTCTCAGGGAGTCACCATGGGCGCCCCTTCGCTCCAACTCACGGGCGATTCCGCCGCGCTGTTGCTCTGGACCACGGGGCTCGTCTTTCCTTCCACGGGCCTGCCCGCCGGCGGTGACACGAAGGCACGCGAGGAGGCCCTGGTCGCGCTGGATGCGGACCTGGCGGGTGTCGGCTACGTGCTCGCGGGGGACCTCCGGGACGCGCTGCTCGCGCTCCCCGACGAGACCCTGGCCGCGTCTGGCCGCTTCCTCTACGAGAACTGCGCGGCGACGGTGGGCAAGGACCGCCCCTTCGTCCCGCTGTTCCGCGACTTCCCCCACAGCGTCCCGCGCGACACGCAGGCGCTGTTCGTCCAGCGCGTGCTGTCGTGGCTGTACCAGAACCCCGAGCAGCCGTGCATCCACTGCGGCACCCTGGGCTCGGTGCGCGCGCTGTCGCCGTGCGCCCACCTCGTCTGTGAGAAGTGCTTCGACGGCAAGGACTACTCCGCCTGTCCCATCTGCCGTCGACGTCTGTCGCCGACGGACCCCTTCCTGCAGCCCAAGGAACTCAAGGGCGCTTCGCGGACCGTCTACTCCATCCGTCGGAGCCAGCTGACGCGGTTGTCCCTGGGCACGGACCCCGAGGCCACCGCGAGCGGACTGATGCGACGGCTGGCATCGCGGTCCACGGTGCTCAACCCTCGCGACCTGGAGATCCTCAAGCGACTCGTGTCCGCCTTCGGGCCCCGGGTGCTGGGCTGGCTGCCCCGGCGCATCCCGGTGAAGGAGACCCTGGCGCTCATCGTGGGGCACCTCCTCCGGGACCCCCGGACGGCGGGGGACGTGCTGGCCGGCGCCGCGGCGCACGTGAAGACCGCCACGGATGTGCTCCGCGTGCTGGTGGCCTGGGCGGGTGGCAACCCCGACCTCTCCGTCAAGGTGCCCTTGAAGAGCCCGCCGCGTCAGGTGCGGCGCGCCGTCCTCCAGATGATGGAGGGCTTCTCCCTGTTGAACGTCACCGAGGACGTCGGTCGCAACCCGGGCTTGTGGAAGGCCTTCGGCGGGCTGCTGCACGTCTTCGAGGAGTGGCGGCGTCATCCCAAGGTCTCGCTCGCGTTCGCCGTGCTGCGCGGGACGGTGCTCTCCGTGCAGACGCCGTTCGGCGCGACGCTGCTGGGCCTCGCCGGTGCACATCCCGAGTCCTTCCAGACGCGGGACGTCGAGGGCGGCGTCGTGGTGGAGTTCCGCTCCTGGACCTCGCGCGTCGAGGAGGCGCTGCGCGCGAGGGCGCTTCCGGGCGCGCTGACGCTGCTCCGGCAGCGGCCCGGTGAGCTGCTGCGCAGGTTGGACCATGTGAGCCGGCTCTCGGTGGCGCTCGCGGGCTCCGCGTCGCTGGCGCCGGAGCTGCTCGCGACGCTCGATGCCGTGCTGGCCCGGTCTCCGCCCGCGTTGCTGCTCGCCGCCTCGGCGCACCTGCGCAAGCGGCACCAGCCGTTCGCCCGGCGCATCTTCTTCCCGAAGGGTGAGGCCACCCACGCCTGGGGCATGGAGGACCGTCGTCCGTTGCTCCCCGGGGATGTGATTGGCCAGCTGGTGGCGCCGCTGGAGCGGGAGCTGCTGCGACGGGCGGAGGCCCTGCCGTCCTTCCCTCAGGCGGTCATCGACGAGGCGCTGGGGGACCTCCTGGTGCCGATGGCGGAGAAGACGGCCTCGAAGGCGTTGGTGGCGGTGCCTCGCGGCAGCCTGCTGCCGATTCCGGAGGGGAAGGTCCTGCGCTTCTTCGTCCACTGGACGGAGCCCCAGAACACGTACGTCGACCTGGACCTGTCGGTGGCGCTCTACGACAAGAACTGGTGGCTGGTGGACCGGTGTGACTACACGAACCTGCGGCTGGAGGACGACGCCGCGGTGCATTCGGGGGATGTCACGTCGGGCTCTCCGCCGCTGGGAGGCGCAGAGTTCCTGGACGTGCACATGGAGCGCCTGCTCGCCCAGGGTGTGCGCTACGCCATCCCCGTGGTCTTCTCCTTCAACAGCGTCTCGTTCGACCGGATGGAGGACGCGTTCGCGGGCTTCATGGTCCGGGACGAGGTGGAGGGGGAACACTTCGACGCGCGCACGGTGGAGCAGCGCTTCGACTTGCAGGGGAGCGCGCAGATTTCGGTGCCGCTCGTCATCGACCTCGTCGAGAAGCAGCTTCGCTGGGTGGACGTGAAGGTCCCTCCCGAGGACGGCTTCCAGAGCGTGGCCCGCTCCCGGGGCGGACTCGCGCACCTGGGCAAGGACACCCTGGCCTACTTCGGCACCGGCGCCCGGCCCACGCTGTGGGAGCTGGCGACCCTGCACGCCGCCGCGCGCAGCCGCACCGTGCACGTCCGGCGTCGGGATGGCTCCGTGTCCGTCCTGAAGCGGGCGGAGGACGAGGACACCGCTTCCTTCCTTCGCAGGCTGCGAGGCCTGGAGGCGGACTCCACCGCGCGGAGCTTCACGCCCGGCAAGGCGCCCACGTTCTTCGCGGGGCTGACGGATGTTCCCGCGCTCTCTCAGGGCAGCGAGGGGTACGCCCTGCGCTTCCTGCACACCTCCGCGGAGGAGGTCACCCGGCTGGGCGCGGGCGACCTGGTCTCCGCGCTGAAGAAGGCGTAGCGGCGCCGCCTCAGAAGGTCGGCAGGTCGTTGGCCAGATGGGATGACAATCCCCCGTCGACGACCAGCGTGGTGCCGTTGATGTAGCCCCCGGAGGGGCCCGCGACGAAGGCCACCAGTCGGGCCACCTCGTCGGGCGTGGCGAACCTCCCGGCGGGAATCCTGCGCAGCAGCTCCTCGCGGAGCGCGGGCGGCGCCTTCGCCAGCATCTCCGTGTCGATGTAGCCGGGGCAGATGGCGTTGCAGGTGATGCCGTGCGCGCCCCACTCGGCGCCGATGGACTTGGAGTAGCCCACGAGCGCGTGCTTGGTGGCCGCGTAGGTGGAGGAGAGCGCCCCGCCGAAGAGGCCGAGGGAGGAGGCGATGTTGACGATTCTGCCGAACCTCGCCGCCTTCATGCGCGGCAGGGCCCAGCGGCAGAGCTGGTGGACGGCGTCCACATTCACCCCGAAGAGCTGCTCCCACTCGCTCCGCGAGACCTCGTCGGCGCGGTGGAAGGGCCCGCCGAAGCCCGCGTTGTTCACGAGGACTCCTGGCACTCCCACGGTGGACTCCAGCCTCGCGAGCGTCGCGTCCAGCGCGGCCTCGTTCGCCAGGTCGCACGCGAAGGACCACGCCTGGGCTCCCGAGGCGCGCAGCTTCGCCTCCTGTCGGGCCAGGGCCTCCTCGTCCCGCGCGAGGAGGACGACGCGCAGCCCCTGCCCGGCGAGCACTTCCGCGATGGCCGCGCCGATTCCCCGGCTGGCGCCCGTGACGAGCGCCAAGTCCGCGTTCGAGGCCGACGTCATCACAGGACCCCCTTCGAGGGGACCAGGCGCAGCTCGTCCACGCGGATGTGCAAGGGCTTGCGGGCAATCTCCCAGATGGATTCGGCCACGTCGTCCACGGACAACATGTCGGCGGGGCTGAACTCCGGACGCGTCTTCCAGAAGGCCGTGTACACGGCTCCCAGCGACAGCAGCGTGGCCCGGATGGCGTGGTCCTTTCCCTCCGCGTTCAGCACGCCCGTCAGCCCCCGGAGGCCATGCTTGGAGGCGGCGTAGGCGCCATTCATGGGCAGGGTGAGGTGGTCGCTCACCGAGCCGATGTGGACGATGCGCCCTCCGCCATGCGCCTTCATCCGCTTGAACGCCTCGCGCGCGCACAGGAAGGCACCCGTCAGGTTCACGTCCAGGCTCTTCCGCCAGTCGGCGAGCGAGGTCTCCTCGATGGGCGTGAAGGCCCCGAAGCCCGAGCAGTTGACCAGCAGATGAAGGGACCCGTTGGCGGACGCCTTGTCGAACAGCGACCTCACGGAGGCCTCATCGGTGACGTCCACCCGCATCGAGTCGGATGACTCCCGCGTCACGTCCTCCGAGGCGCAGATGACGTGCAGTCCCTCCGCCCGCAGCCTGTGGATGACGGCGGCGCCGATGTTGCCCGTTCCGCCGACGACGATTGCATTCCGAGCGCTCATGCCGGCAGGCATACAGGCGGTCGTGGTCCGAGACCAGGGCCTTGCGTGAGGGATTGTCCTGGCGCGCGGGGGGCGCCGTCCGAGCGATTGGCGCGATCGGATTGGTCGCGTGCCGGGGTGCTCGTTACGCTTCTCCGATGAGCGGAGACCTCGTCCACCTCGCGCCGGATGTGGGCGCGCGTCTTGCCCGGCTCGGCGTGAACGTGGCCCACGCCACCGCCGCCGCGCGCGTGCCCGCTGGGGGCGCGATGAGCACCGCGCAGTTCTTCCACTTCTGGGAGGTGCTCGGGGAGTCGTCTCCGGCGGACATCGGGTTGCGCCTCGCGCGTGAGACGCAGGTGCACGAGTACGACATCTCGTCGCTGGCCGCGTTGCACTCACCGGACCTGGGCACGGCCCTGGGCAAGATTGCCCGCTACAAGCGCCTGTGCGGCCCGAAGGACATGTCCGTCGACAGCCAGGGCGGCGAGGTCACCGTCCACACGACGTACCTGCACGCCTCCAGCCCCGCGCCCGCGCGCCTCGTCGATGCCTCGCTGGCCTCGTTGCTGGTGCTGCTGCAGCGCGGGAGCGGGTTGTCGCTGGCGCCCAAGCGCGTGGAGCTCCTCCGCGCCCGGGCGGACGAGCCGATGCTGATGCGCTTCTTCGGCTGCCCGCTGCGCTTCAAGGCGCGGCGCGACGCGCTCGTCTTCGACGCGAAGGTGCTCTCCACGCCCTTCGTCACCCACAACGCGAACCTGCTGCGGGTGTTGCTCCCCAGCCTCGACGAGCGACTCGCGCCCGTCGAGCAGGACTCGCTCGTCGAGCGGGTCCGCGCGGTGGTCGCCCGGCGCATGGCGGGGGAGCGGCCCAGCGTGGCGAAGGTGGCGCGGGAGCTGGCGCTCAGCGCCCGGACGCTCCAGCGTCGGTTGGAGGAGCACGGCCTGAGCTATCAGCAGGTGCTCGATGACGTCCGGCATCGCACGGCGCTGCGGCTCTTGCGCACCGAGCAGGTGGGCGTGGACGAGATTGCCTTCCTGCTCGGCTTCGAGGAGCTCAACTCCTTCACGCGGGCGTTCCGCGCCTGGGAGGGCACCACGCCGCACCGTTGGCGCGATTCGATGAGATAGTGGCGCGTCTGGATTTGAGGCACGCGCCTTCGCGCCGCATCTTCAGCCCATGACCCAGGACACTTCGCAGGTGTGGTTCATCACGGGCAGCTCGCGTGGCCTCGGCCGCGCGCTCACCCTCGCCGTGCTCGCCGCCGGGCATCGCGTCGTCGCCACGGCGCGAAACCCCGAGTCGCTCGCGGACCTCGTTCGCGAGCACGGCGCGCGCATCCAGCCGGTGGCCCTCGACGTCACCCAGCCCGAGCAGGCGGAGCGGGCGGTGCGTGAGGCGGTGGAGGCCTTCGGCCGCATCGACGTGCTGGTGAACAACGCGGGCTACGCCAACATCGACTCGGCGGAGGACCTGGCGCTCGACGACTTCCGCGCGCAGATGGACACCAACTTCTACGGCGTGGTGCACGTGACGCGGGCGGTGCTGCCGGTGATGCGCGCGCAGCGGCAGGGGCGCATCCTTCAAATCAGCTCGATTGGCGGGCGGCGGGGCGGCACGCCCGGCCTGAGCGCCTATCAATCCGCGAAGTTCGCGGTCGCGGGCTTCAGCGAGGTGGTGATGAACGAGGTGGCGCAGCTCGGCATCCAGGTGACCATCGTGGAGCCGGGTGGCTTCGCCACGGACTGGGCGGGCGCGTCGATGACGATTCATCCCTCGAAGCCCGACTACCAGGCCACGGTGGGGGCGCTCAACGCGAGCGTGAGGGTCAATCCGGGCGCGGCGCGCGGTGTGCCCGAGAAGGCGGCGAAGGCGCTGCTGCGGCTCGCGGCGATGGAGAAGCAGCCACGCCGGTTGCTCCTGGGGAGCGATGCCTACGCCCTCGCCGGGCTGACGCTGCGCGAGATGGGGGCGAGCGACGAGGCCCTGCGCGAGCTGAGCGTCAGCACGGACGCGGATGGGCTGCCGGACTTCGCGGACACGGAGGTGGGGCGGCGGATGCTGAAGCTTCACGGCACCTGAGCGGTGGCGTGCGTGAAGAAGGCGGGGACGGAGCGGCCCGAGCAGGTGTTCTCGCCGGGATGCCCGGGTCGGAAGTCCGTCCGTGCCCCCAGGCCGAGCCGCTGCCGCAGTCCGTCCAGCGGCTCCTCCATCAGGGACTCGAGGCGCGCGCCCAAGAGGGCGGTGGCGGCGACGCCGCGGACGAAGTCGTGGGCCTGGATGCGCCCTTCGTAGATGTCGCGCAGGTGCTTGTACTTGTCGCGGAGGATGTCCGGGTGCACGGAGGCCGCCGCCAGGAACAGGGCGAGCGCGGAGGGCGCGAGTCCGAACACGAACGACTGGACGGCGACCTCGTCCGCGTCCGACGTCTCATAGGCGCCCAGGACGTGGAAGAAGTCGTGGCACTTGTTGAGCCGGTGGACGGCGTAGCGGGTGGGCGTCGCCTCCGGGTCGAGCTCGGCCTGGATGGGGAAGAAGTCCGGGGCCAGCCGGTAGTGCGCCATGTAGGCCGCGTAGCAACGGCCGAACGAGCCTTCCGGCAGGGTGGAGAGGGCCTCGGGCTCGGGAAGGGCCGGGTCCCACAGCTCGGCGTGGAGCTCGCGGAACCCGGGCACCGACAGCAGCAAGGCATCACTGGCGGCGAGCAGCGCGGGCTCGGTGAGGACGGGGATGACCTCGCCCAGCGTCACGCGCTGGTTCACCAGGTCGCGGGCCTGCTCGACGAGCGTGGTCGGCTCCGCCAGGGGCGCCTCGAATGACAGACGGTCCGCACGAGAATGCATGCCTCCCCCCACCTGCACACGATAAGCCATTCCCCCGGCGCCTGTCATTCCGGGGAGATGCGAGGTGTTCAAGGGAGGATGCCGCGCTCCTACACGTCAATGGCGATGGCCTGACACGTCAATGAGCGCGTGTTGTCGTGTCAGTCAAAGTGGCCTGACTCTCGAGTGCGTGGGTCAGCGCCCTGGACTCCCGCCGGACCTGTCGAGAGCCAACGAGCCACGGCAGGCTCGCGAAGGCATACATCATCGCCAGGAAGCCCCAGAGCCAGGGAGTCCCCCACAGGAATCGAAACATCGCGAGCGTCCCGAGCACCAACGCGGCGAGGGGCAGGAGGGCCGAGGCGTGCCACACCAGGCGAGTCACCACCTGGACCTCCTTCTCGGCCACCTTCTCCACGGAGGACTCCACGTGGTGCCTGGGGCGCCACACCCAGCGCTCCCAGGCAGGGACTTGCCGGTGAATCACGAGGCGCGCGCCGCGCCGCTTGCCCGAGTACCACTGGGGCCCTCCAGCTTCGCCAGGCGCCGCGGGCAACCTGAAGGAGCCCTCCCATGCGGCCCACCGCGGGTCCGTCGTCGGGTTCACCTCGAGTCGAACAGACCGTGTGACGCGCATGGGGGCCTCTCTCGTTCGCTCTTCAGGGGCAGGTGTGGACCCCGCCCCGACGGGAGGGAGGAGCATCCGCTGCGGCGCACCTCTTCGTCCACCGTCCATGCCGGGTGCGTGAAGGCCGCGTCTCCAAGGCCCTGCCGCCGATTGCCCGGGTCGTCCTCCTCCTGGATGATTCGACGATGTCCGTTGAATCCGATGTGGCCAGGCCCCCGTCCCCGCGCGTGTCGGTGGGACGCAGAGCGGTGGCGGTGCTCCTGACGTTGGTGTCCTTCACGGGAGTGGGGCACGCCTTGCTGGGGCGCTGGATTCGTGGAGCGCTGTGGTCGGGCGCACTCGCGCTCTTCAGCATGAGCATGCCGTTCGTGGGCTTCGTCGGCGTTGTGGCGGTGCTGGTCGTGTACCTGGCGGCGGTCGTCGATGTGATGCTCGTGGCTCCTCCCGTGGCGGGAGCGCCTGCCCGCTTGCTCGCGCTGATGATGGCCGTGGGAGTCGGGCTGGGGGGCGGCGTGGTGAAGGGCGTGATTCGCGCCGGCGTCTCGTCGCCGTGGAGCACTCCCTCGGGGGCCATGGAGCCGTCTCTGCTGCAAGGGGACGTCTTCATGGCGGACGCCAGCGTTGCCTCTCCCTGGCGGCGTCGCTCCCTGCGGCGGGGAGAGGTGTTGGTGTTCGACCCTCCACGCGAGTTCTCCGGCCCTTTTGTGAAGCGCATCATCGCGGTGGCTGGAGACTCCGTGAGGATGGACGCGGGCCGGCTCTGGGTGAACGGGCAGCCCGTCTCTCGTCGAGCCATCGAAGAGGCATGTGTTGCCTCCAGCCCGAGATCGATGGACATCGCCTGCGCGGTGTTCGAGGAGACGCTGGGCGAACACCGCTACCGCGTCCAGGTCAGCGACGCCCTGGCGTCCTTCCCGGAGCGGGAGGGGGTCTGCCCGGCCCAACTGGAGCCCGCTGGGTCGAGCTGCCGAGTCCCCGCTGGCCATCTCTTCGTCCTGGGCGACAACCGAGACTTCAGCTTCGACTCGCGTCACTTCGGTGCGGTGCGGGAAGACAGCATCCGAGGCGTGGGCTCCTACATCTACTTCTCATCGGAGCCCGGTCTCAGGGTTCGCTGGGACCGGGTGGGCCGGTGGATACAGTGAGTGGCTGTGCTCAGTTCTCCGGGGACAGGTCCGCCGGCAAGCGCATGGAGGACAGCAGCTCGCGGAACACCTGCCAGCGGCGCTCGGGCGAGGTGTCGGCGCCCATGTGGCGCTCGACGTACTGCTTCACCAGGTCCTGGCCCAGGTTGTAGTTGATGACATACGCGCGATACGAGTCGATGAAGGCCATCTTCTGCGTCGCCCGCTCCACGGACACCAGGCCGTAGCGCACGAACCAGTCACGCGTCGCCTCGCGGCTGAGGTGCCCGTCCAGGTACCGGCGCGCGCCCTCGTTGCTCGCGTAGGACAGCTTCGCCGCCAGCGCCTCCACGGCCACGTAGTTGGCCGCGCGCTTCGGGTCGAGCCCCGCCAGCGGGAAGAGGACGTCCCTCAAGTACGCCTCCGCGTCCGGGAACGCCACGTCGATGCCGTAGTTCGCGCTGCCCTCGGCGATGAGCGACATGGGCGAGTAGAGCGGATACACCGTCAGCTCCACCCACCCGCGTCCGCGCACCAGGTGCTGCTCCAGCAGCGCGTTGTAGACGTGGTGCCCCGGGTAGCCCTCGTGCGCCGCCAGGTCGATGGCGCGCAGGATGTAGAAGGGCAGGTCCGTGTTGATCTGGATGACGCTGGTCGAGTTGCCCTTGTACCAGTTGTAGCCACTCCACGGCTTGTTGGTGACGTACTCCAACGTGAAGTGCTCGTTGGCGGGCAGCTCCACGTGCTGGAGCGTGCGGCGCCGGGCCTCCTGGATGGCGACGCGGAAGACCTCGTCCAGCTTGTCCTTCGGGATGACGAAGTCGTTGCGGAAGCGGTCCAGCCGGTCGACCAGCGGACCCTGGCCGGGCAGGCGCTTGTCCAACTCCACGAGCACCGCCTCGAACTCCGCGTCGGTGTGCCCCGGGTCCTTCGCGCCGTAGAGCGCCTGGCTCTCCTCGTCGAACTTCAGCTTCTCGCCGGACAGCATCCGCACCCGCGCCTCGAGCGAGCGCAGTTGGGTCAGCAGGAAGCGGTGGCGCATCGCGAGCAGCTCATCGGCGGGCACCGGCGTCGCCTCCACCGCGGCCACCATCGCGGCGGCGCGCGCGGCAATCTCGGGCAGGGGCAGCTTCGTGGCCTCGGCCTCCTTCGCCCAGGCCTCCGGCCCGTAATAGGCGTCCACGTAGTTGCCGTCGTGCTGCCCCACGGCGAGGGCCAGCTTCACGTACTGCTCGGCGGGGGCGTCCAGCGGGGAGGGCGTCGTCATGGGGGGGCCTGGGGAGGGCGCCGCGGCTCGCGTCGCGCAGGCGAGCGTCAGCGAGACGAGGACAAGAGCGGTCAGGCGGCGGAGGCTCGAGTGCATGGGCCAGTTGTAGATGGCCCCGGTCATGAGTTCCAGCGCCCGCCCTCATGAAGGCCAGGTCAGTCGGACATGTGTGCCATGCGGCTCCACCGCGCGGAGGTCCAGCGTCCACTGGAACCGGCGCGCCAGCCGCTCCACCAGCGACAGTCCGACACCAAAGCCCCTTTGCTCGGGCTCGCTCCGACCGAAGCCCACCCCTGTGTCGTCGATGCTCCACGCCTCGGGCGTGACGCGGATGACGATGCGCCCCTCTTCCGTATACGCGAGCGCGTTCTTGATGAGGTTGCCCAGCATCACCCGCGCCACGGAGCCGGGCAGCGGCACGACGACCTCGTCCGTCGCCTCGATGACGAGCGCCACGTCGCCTCGGGAGAGGTGGCCACCGTACAGCGCGAGCAGCTCGCGAGAGATGCCCACCAGTCCGCACGTCTCGTCCGAGCGCCCCGGCCGCGCCAGCCAGAGGATGCCCTCCGTCAGCAGGCCCATCTGGAGGACCGCCTGCCGCAGCCGCTCGAAGGTCGCCGAGTCCCTGGGCGGGTCCAGCTCCAGTATCTCCACCGCGCCCTGCGCCACGGCGAGCGGCGTGCGCAGCTCATGACTGGCGTCCCGGTTGAACGCCCGCTCCCGCTCCAGCAGCTCCTGGATGCGGACATCCCGGGCACTCAAGGCCTGGGACAGGGCCCGCACCTCGGTGACGACGATGTCCTCGGCTCGCGTCGCCTGTCCCGACTGCACCTGCGCGACGAGCCGCTCCAGCGGAACCCCCAGCCGCCTCGCGACCAGCAGGGAGAGCCCGGCGGCGCCCAGCAGGGCCAGCACCGCGCTCACCACCAGCAGACCCGACGTGCGACGCAGCTGGCGCGTGGTGCCGGTCAGCTCCGTCGTGTCGAGCACGCCGTAGCGCGTGAGGCCTGTCGACACGTCCGGTCGCACCGCGACATGGAAGTGGCCGTGTCCGGGAGGAAAGATTTCGTACTCGCCACCCAGCGCGTCCGCCGGCACCTCCGCCTGGAGCCAGGACGGCAGGCTCGCGTGGCCCACATAGGTCCTGATGCCGAGTGGCATCACCCCATCGCCGCCGTGCTCGTCCATCGCGGTGGCGACGAGCCGCGCGAAGAGGGTGTCCTCGAGGTCGTAGCTGAAGAGCGTGAAGAACGCCCCCATGAGGACCAGCGAGAGCGCCGCGGACGACACCATGGCGCCCAGGAGGAGCGCTCGTATCGACCTAGTCCTCACGGGCCTCCAGGCTGTAGCCCTTGTTGCGGTGGGTGGTGATGCAGTCGTCCATCCCCAGCTCGGCGAGCGCGCCTCTCAGCGCATAGACGTGCGTGCGCAGGGCGCTGGACTCCGGCGCGTCGTCGCCCCAGAGCTGATGGGCGAGCGTCGCCGTCGACACGGGCCCGGGCGCGGACTCCATCAGTAGCTTGAGGAGCCGTGCCTCGGTCCGGTTGAGTCGCACGCCGCGCTCGCCGCGCCGGGCCTGTCCTGTGTCGGGCTCCAGGGTGAGCGAGCCCACCGTCAGACGCCGACCGCTCGGAGGCACGGGGCGGCGCGCCAGGGCCTCCAGCCGCAGCCGGAGCTCCCTCAGCGAGAACGGCTTGACGAGGTAGTCATCCGCGCCTGCTCGGAAGCCCTCCTCCTTGTCCTCGAGCGTGTCGCGCGCGGTGAGCATCAGGATGGGCACCAGCCGGGCGGCGAGCTGCCGGTAGCGCTGACACAGCTCGATGCCGCTCATCCCCGGCAGCATCAGGTCCAGCACGATGACGTCGTACTCGTGGCTTAGCGCGAGCGTGAGCCCCTGGGGCCCGGTGGCGGCGAAGTCGAGCTGGAAGTCCGCGCCGAGGAACCTCGCGATGTTGGCCTGGAGGTCACGGTTGTCTTCGACGACGAGCACTCGCATGAGCGGGCAGGGGACCTCGGGATGGCAGGACGGTCGCAGGCTACCGGAGGGAACGTCAATCGAACGTCAACCGCGGGTTGACGCCTGTCCGACACAGCGGAGGGCAGGGTGACGGTGAAGCTCACTTCCAGGAGTCCACCATGTTCCGCTGGCTGTCGCTGTGCGTGCTGCTGCTGTCCGCCTCCCTGGCCCGGGCCGATGCCCCGACGCCGACACTGGATGTTCGTGGCGCGGATGGCGAGCGCATCCCCACGCGGGTGCTCGAGCCCGAAGGGGGGCACGCGAATCCACCCATCGCCGTCCTGGTGCATGGCCTCACGCGCCGCAAGGAGGACTGGCTGTCTGACGCGGGGCCCACGCATGGCGGCGTCTTGAAGGACGAGCTCCTGCGGGCCGGCTACCGCGTCTATCTCCTCGATGCGCGACTGCACGGAGAGCGGGCGAACCCCGAGGCGAAGCCCGGGGCGCTCGCGAAGCTGGCCCACAAGGGCGAGCCCGCGCGGTACGTGAAGATGATCGCCGACACCGTGCGCGATGCCCACGCGCTGCTGTCCGCGGTGCTCGCCCAGGGCAAGCCGCCGCGCGTGCTCGTCGTCGGGTACAGCATGGGGGCCCAGGTGGGGCTCCTGCTGGCGGCACGCGAGAAGCGCGTCACCCACCTCATCACCATGGTGCCGCCCCACATCGACCCGTCGATGGAGGAGGTCGCCCCGTCGCGGCACATGTCGACGATTCGCCAGGACTGGTTGCTGCTGACCGCGAACCAGGATGATTTCGCGCCCGTCGCCGACAGTCGCGCCCTGTTCGAGTCCGCTCCGTCCGTGCGAAAGACACACAAGACCTTCGACAGCGGGCATGCGCTCCCGAAGGAGTACCTGGACGAGGTGCGTCGCTGGCTCTCCACGAGCCACCGGGCGCCGTCGCCCTGATTCAGTCCGGGCTCGCCTCCCACGACAGCGCGAGCTCGCTCATCCACGAGGCGCCCTGGGCCGAGTCCACGCGCAGGTAGGTCTCGCGAAGCGGGACGCTCGGGGTGCGCTCCTTCGCGTGGAGGTGGGCGAAGAGACGGGCCCAGGATGGGCCCACGGAGTGGGGCGGGCCGGAGTGCGCGAGCGTGACGGCCCGCACCTCGGGCAGCTCCGAGATGGCGACGCCCTCCGGGACGGCCCCGGGGGCCAGAGGCACGCACCAGGACTGGTCCGCGTCGTCCTCGCGGTACTCCGCCTCGTGGAAGAGGCAGAAGGGGGGCCCGGCCACGTGGGGGCCACACGCGGCCAGCAGCCGGGGGAAGAACACCGACGCGTCGGAGTATCGCCCCCGGGCCCGATGCACGGCGACACGAACGGGTGGGAGCCAGCGTTCCAGCAGGGGCGGTGGCGCGCGCAGGTAGGCCTCCGCCCGGGCCTGGTTTTCGAGCAGCGTGTCCAGCGCGAGCACGGAGCGTCGCGCGCTCGCGGCCTCCTCGGCGAGTCGGGCCCGCACGCGCGCGAGCTGCTCCGCGAGCGAGGCGCCCTGTCCCAGCTGGGTGAGCACGCCGTGAATCTCCTCCAGGGAGAGCTTCAGGTCGCGCAGCGCGCGCACGGTGTGGGCGAGCGAGATGTCGTGCTCGGTGTAGTAGCGGTAGCCCGTGGAGGCGTCCACGCGGGAGGGTTCGAGCAGCCCCTTCTCCTGGTACAGGCGCAGCGCCTTCACGGTGAGCCCGGTGATGCGAGACACCTCGCCGATGGAGTACAGCAGTCCGCTCACCGCTCCTCCTCCTGGAGGAAGGCGCGCACGGTGGCCGCGAAGGCCTCGGGCTGCTCCTCGAAGGGGAAGTGCCCGCTGCCCGCCAGCTCCACGAGTCGCGCGTGGGGAATCGCTTCTACCACGCGCGTGGTGGCCGAGCGCGGCTGCAGGTCATGGGCGCCATGGATGACGAGCGTGCGCGCGCGCACCCGGCGCAGCCATTCGCTCCAGTCGTGATGGCGTCCCAGGCTCAGGTAGAGCCCGAGCGAGAGGAAGCCTCCAGCGGCACCAGTGTCGGGAGGCCTCGTGTCGGGGCGCTCGGCGTTCAGGGCCCGGGCATACAGCGGTCCGAAGGCGGCGAAGTGCTCGGCGAGGCGGGCCTCGTCGTCCTTCAGGCGGGCAGGGAAGTCGAAGGTGTGCTTCATCCAGGCCGCGAGCTCCCGCTGGGCTGCTTCGTCCAGACGGGTGCGCACCTGGGTGAACAGGTCATCGCCCTTCGAGGGCATCGTCACCAACGGGGCCGGCGCCACGAGCACGAGCGCGTCCACCCGCTCCGGCCACTCGGCCGCGTACAGCAGGGCAATCAGGGCGCCGAAGGAGTGGCCCACCAACGTGAGTCGCTCCCGGCCGAGCAGGCGCCGGATGCGCTCCACGTCCGCGAGCTGCGCGGCGAGTCCCAGGCGGGCCTCCACCTCCTGCATGGCCCGCCAGGTGCCCCCGGGAGGCGGCAGGGTGATGGGCCGCGAGGAGGCGCCGCTGCCTCGCTGGTCATAGAAGTGCCAACGCAGGGCATCCCTCGTCAGCGCCGCCGCGCGCCAGGGGTTCGCTGGAGGCAGGCCAGGGCCTCCGTGGATGACGAGGACGTCCCGCCCCTCGCCCACGGCGACGTGGTGCAACTGGACATCACCGGTCACCTGCCAGGACGAGGCGTCCGCGCGTTGTCCCGGAGGAACCTCCAGCGTCTCGCCCCGCGCGGTCAGCACCTGCGTCACGGTGCCGGGCTGGAAGAGGGCCCTCCCCATCCACCACCAGGCGCCCGCCGCCGCGCCCGCCAGCAGGATGAGGGTTCCAAGGATTGCCGCCGCCATGCGCTTCCTCCGAGACATGTCCGTGGGTGACATGCCTGGAGGGTGGCGGTCTCCCCCAGGGGGAGAGTCAAGCACGAGGGCTACTGGAGGGTGACGGGCGGCGCCTTCTGCGTCATCTGCTGGGCGTAGTCGGACGCATGGTCCCGCATGTAATCGATGGGGTTCGCGAGTACGCCCAGGCCATTCGTCTTCGAGCGTCCCGTGTAGACGAGCTCTCCGCTCTCGTTGATGTAGTGGACGAAGAGTCCCGCGGTGCCGTCGGCGCCGAAGCGGTCCGTCTCCACGCTCCCGATGGGCGAACCATCAGGGCCCAGGACATCCTTCATGATGGGCGAGCGATACAGGTGCGCGACCGGGATGATGACACCCCTGGCGCCGGACTGTTTCACGTACTCGGCCAGCTCCTTCTTCATCCGCGGCGGGACGATGAAGCGGTCCGCGGCGATGTTCGGGAACGCGTCACACCATTCGCTGTCTCCCTTCAACTTCTTCACCTTCACCTCGGAGACATCCTTGCCATACGCGCTCCAGATGGCGGGCGCGAGATGGTCCTCGAGGTTGCGATACACCTTGTCGTTGCCCTCCGCCGGATACGCGCAGGCGAGCATGGGCGTGAGGGCATACGGGCTGTCCAACGCGTTCCATTTCCCGTCGGTGAAGTAGCGCGGGTTGGACGTCGCGAGGCCTCCGCCACAGCCGGAGAGGAGGGCGAGCGCGACAGTGGCGCACAGTGAAACAGGGACCAGGGATACACGGCGAGCGGGCATGGGAACTCCTCGAGCAAGTCGATGAACTCACGAACAATTCGTGAGCTGCTTCGACGCCCCTCGTCGCGTCCGGGGTTCCATCTATCTGCTGATGACCGGTCGTTCCTGTGCGTTGCTGTTGCACCTGGAGGGCTCTGGTCATGCGATTGTCGGTGGTATCGTGACGTCCGAGGGCTCGTCGTCGGCAGGCTCTAGCAGGCGCATCCGCGCGCGAGGTCAGCGCGGCAGCTCCGCCTTGACGAAGGTGAGCTTCGGGCTGCGAAAGCCCATCCCCACCCACGCGCCGAGCAGCTTGATGAAGAACGCGACGGATTGGTGCCGGCTGTTGGGCACGTCCGTGGGGAGCGCGGGCCCGGGCGGCAGGTCGGAGGTCATCGTCCGCAGCTCCAGCGGAGGCAGGGTTCCGTCGGCCCAGAGGCCCCCATAGAGGCTGAGCCAGTGGCCGCTCTGGAACTCGAGGAACACGGGCGTGTTGCAGCACGTGGCGACGACGCGGCGGGTCTTCGACTCCGGCGTGAGCCGGAACTCCGCGAGGCGGTCCGTGCCCTGGAGGAAGTGGACGCGGTCCTTGCGGTAGAGCACGAAGCGTGACGCGTCCCGAGGCCCCAGCAGCAGCCGTGACGCGGGCAGCGTCTGGAATCTCGCGACGGCCGCGCGACAGCTGTCGCAGCAGCACTCGGCGCTGATGATGGGGGCTTTGTCCACCCGCAGGGAGACTTCCCCGCAGGCGCAGCCGAGCGATGAGGCCTGGGTCATGGTGAGGCTTTCTCCGGGGGTGTGAGCCTGAAGAGCAGGCGGATGTAGCGGTCCAGGTGGTCCAGGCTCTCGCGCGCGAGGGCCGCGTCGTTCCCCGCCTTGGCGAGCACGAAGGCGCCTTGAATCACCGTCTGGGTGTGGCGTGCCAGGCTCGCGGCCGTCCAGCCTCCGGAGACGCGGCGCTTGCGCATGGCGGCGGCGATGTCCGCCTCGAGCGTCTGGGCATGACCGAAGATGCTCGCGGCGCAGGCGTCCCGGATGTCAGGCGCGCTCGCGTGGACCTCCTGCGCCAGCGTGCCCACCAGACAGCAGAACTCGGCGGGGCTCCCGGTGATGATGGACTTGCGGAAGGCCACGTAGGCCAGGACCCGGTCGAGCGGGTCCGCGGGGGCGTGGTAGGGCGCGCTCGCGAAGAAGGCGGTCGTCGTCTCCTTCCAGTGCTCCGCGGCGGCCACGCCGAGCCCCTCCTTGCTCTTGAAGTGATGGAAGAAGGCGCCCTTCGTCACCTCCGCGATCTGGCAGAGCTCCTCGACCGAGGTCGCGGCGAAGCCCTTCGCGCGAATCGTGTCGCGCGCGGCCTCGAGCAGCCGCGTCCGGGCCTCCCCGCGTTCTGGCGCGTGTTTCGGTAAGCGTGGCATGGAGTCGACATACCGTACGGTTGGTATGTATGCAAGCCCCGGAGTTCGAGCGTGGGTGGGCCGGCCTGTCGAAGAGGGCTCGCCAGGCGCTACGTTCCAGGGATGCGCGACCTGCAATCCCACCGGTGGATGTGGGTGAAGGCCATCCTCTTCGTCGTCATCGGCTGCGTCTCGTCGGCGCTGCTCCTGATGGAGCTGCCCGAGTGGCGCGTCCTGCTCCTGCTGCTGCTCGCCATCTGGGCCTTCTGTCGCGCCTACTACTTCGCCTTCTACGTGCTCGAGAAGTACATCGACCCGTCGTTCCGCTTCTCCGGGCTCACCTCGCTCCTGCGCCACCTCGTCGACAAGCGCTAGGGATTGGACGTGCTGTCGCTCCCCCCGGTCATGGTCGCGCAATTCTTGCGCGCCATGGCGCGGGTGCGCAGGAATTGCGTATCGATTGCGCATCTTCATTCCAGGGTTCACGCATGGGCATGAGACCTGTATAGGAAAGGGAGCGAGGTTCCCGCCTGCCCACCCTCTTGATAGTGGTTGTCATCGCCGTGGCGGTCCTGGTCGCCCTGATTGCGTTCGCGGCGGGAGTCCTGACCGCGAGCCACCTGGGGCGGCTGGTGTTGCTCGCGGGGCTGGCCATCCTCCCACTGGTCGTCACCGGCGCGGGCGTCGCCGTGGGCGTGCGTGAGTCGTCGCAGACGCAGTTCTGCCTGAGCTGTCACGAGATGGAGCCGTACGGGCAGAGCCTGTTCGTGGACAACGCCGCGTCGCTGGCGGCGGTGCATTACCAGAAGCGGCTCATCAGCCGGGACACCACCTGCTACGCGTGCCACACGGACTACGCCCTGTTCGGTGACGCGAAGGCGAAGTTCAACGGGCTCAAGCACGTCTGGGTCCACTACTTCGGCACCATTCCCGAGCGACCGAAGCTCTATCAGCCGTATCCCAACTACAACTGCCTGCACTGTCACAGCGACGCCCGGAGCTTCCTGGAGGCGTCCGCGCACCAGGACATCCAGGCGGAGCTCCAGAGCGGCGCGCGCTCGTGTCTCACGTGTCACGACCTCGCGCACGACCTGGAGGGCGTGAAGGCGCGGAACTTCTGGCTGCCGGAGCCACGTCCATGAGCCACGAGAAGCGCATCCGGAGGGCGGCCCTGCTGGTGCTGGCGGGGTTGTGTGTCCAGCTCTTCACCACGCTGTTCTGGTCACCGCTCACCTTCGTGGTGTTCACGGCGGTGGGCGTGCCCCTGGTGTTGCTGGGAGTGGGCCTCTACGTGGTGACCGTCTGGAAGATCCTCAAGGAGCGCAAGGCGCTATGAGCACTCCGACCTCGGAGCCCTGGCGCGCTCGCGCGGGGGCCGTGCTGCATCGCTGGCGCTGGCGAGTGGTGCTCGCCGTGCCGCTGCTCTTCGCGCCGCCCATCCTCGCGGTCAACGCGCCCCAGGATGTCCGGATTCCTCTCTTGAAGGAACGCAAGGCGCCGGTGCCGGCGCTGTTCTCACACTGGGCCCACGACTCGCAGCGTTGCTACAGCTGCCACCCGGGGGTGTTCCCCCAGGCCCCACTGGGCTTCACCCATCAGGACATGCGCGAGGGCCGCTACTGTGGCAGTTGCCACGATGGACGGGCGGCCAATGCGCCGAGCTCCATGCGCTGCGAGGCCTGCCATGCGCCTCATTGACCTGGGCCGTCTCTGCGTGGGGGTGTTCCTGCTGACGGCGGCCATGCCCGCGCGCGCGCAGACGCAGGAGGAGAAGCGCCGCCAGCTCCAGGAGCGGCTGGGCATCCAGCGTCCGCCGACGCCTCCGCCCGCACCAGAAGGCAGCGCTGACGCGGGGACTCCCGAGACCTCCGCGGCACCTGCCGCGCCCACGAAGGCGGCACCAGCACCGGGGGTGACTCCGTCGGGGCCGAGGACGGGAGGGGCGCCGAAGCCGCGCGGACCGACCTTCGCCGCCGACGCCCGGCCCATCCTCGTGGCCCGGTGTCTGTCATGTCATCGCCCGGAGGGCATGGCTGGCAGGTCGAAGTGGGTGCTGCGTGGCGATGGCACGGACTACGAGACCACGCTGCGGTTCGTGAAGCTGGATGCCGCCGCGCAGAGTCCGCTGTTGAAGAAGGGGACCGGCGCGGTCCTGCATGGTGGCAAGAAGTCGCTCGCGGCCGAGTCGCCCGAGTACGCCACGTTGCTGAGGTGGGTCGAATCCGGGGCGCTCCCAGGACAGGCCCCTGCCGGGACCGCGCCGCCCCCCTCGTCGGCGGCGGCAACGACGTTGGGGGCTCCGACTTCCGCGCGCGTGGGGGACGTGGCCTCGGCCACACCTTCGACGGAGGAAACGTCTCCGGGGGGCGCGCGCCTGGGGGAGGGGCCCTCGGCGCCACCCGCGACGGCGGCAATGCCTCCGGGGGCTCCTGCTTCCGCGCGCGTGGGAGAGTTGCCCGTCGCGCCGTCCTCGACGGGGGCAACACCTTCGGAGTCCATGGCCTCCTCGCGCGTGGGGGTGGAGTCCGCGGTGCCCTCCTCGACGGTGGCAGCACCTCCGGGGGCTCCTGCTTCCGCGCGCGTGGGGGATGCGCCGACGCCTCCTTCGTCCACGCCGCTCGCGCCAGGGACGCAGCCCGTGCCGGCGTCTGCCTCCAGCTCGGACTCGCTGCGCTTCGCTCCCCGCATCCACGAGCATCTCCTGGCGGGCTGCGCGAGCTGTCACGCGGCGGATGGGTTCGCCGGGTCCACCCGCTATGTCGCCCACTCGGAGCCCGAGCCCCACCTGCGCACGGTGCTGGCGCTGGTGACGCCCGGCTCGGCCGACACGAGCCTCCTGTATCAACGCGCGCGAGGTGACTCGCATCAGGGCGGCGCGGTGTGGGAGCCCGGGAGCGCGGAGCTCGCGCTCCTGGCCCGGTGGATTGATGAGGGCGCGCGTGGAGCGGAGGCACCTCCCGTGGCCACCGCCGCGCCCGCTGCTCCATCCTCGGCGCCACCTCCCTCCGTGGCCACCGCCGCGCCCGCTGCTCCGTCCTCGACGCCTCCCATCGCATCGTCGGGTGGGCCACCGCCGGGCGTCCAGCTCGGGACCTTCCCCGTGCTCGGCTCGCTCACGCTCAACGGGCGCTTCGACCTCAACTACGAGCGCCTCGGCTACAACGACCAGCCCTTCCAGAAGGGCGCCTCGAACGCGCTGCGCAGCTACCACCACTTCCTCTTCCTGACGCGCCAGTCCACCGAGGACCCGGTGACGCTGACACTGGAGACGTTGTCGCTCCAGTTCTGGGAGGTGGGCTACCGGGTCAGCGGCGAGGACTGGCCGGTGCGGCTCTCCGCCAGGGTGGGCAAGGTGCTGGTGCCCTTCGGCGCCGAGCCGCTGTTCCACCACAGCTACGGCGGCCTCGCGGGCTTCGACCAGAAGGTGCTCCCACCCGTCTACGCGCGTGAGGGGCTCACGGCGAACGTGCAGCGCCGGGAGGGGCCGTTCCTGCTCTCCGCGGATGTCTACGTCATCGCCGGCTACCAGCTCCGCCGGGCCGATGCCGTGCTCAACCTCCAGTCGGACTTCGCTCCGTTGGAAGCGACGCGGCTGGGCGTGGGGACGCGGCTGGGTGGCTCCTGGGGCCCGCTGAGCCTCTGGTACTCGGCCTACTACAATCCGCTGGGATACGGCCGGAGGCTGTTCCTCCAGGCCCTGGACGTCGCGTCGTGGCGCCCTCGCGGGGTGCCGGTGCTGGAGCGCTTCTCACTGGGCGCGGGTCTGCTGCGCGCGGACGTCTCCGGAGGCGAGGCCGAGGGGTACGGCGGTCCCGGCGCGGACTACTACCACTTCGCCAGCTACCTCCAGCTCCGCTTCCATCCCACCGATTGGCTCTACCTCCAGTATCGACAGGGCCTGCGCACCTTCGGCAACCAGCGCGGGCGGATTCTCGACACCACCGCGCTCACCCGCGAGGACGCCTCCGCGCACAACGTGGGCGCGGTCGCCCGCTGGAAGGGCTTGAGCGTGGGCCTCTTCCAGTTCTGGAACCTGGAGAAGGTGGACGAGGTGCCGGACGACTTCACGCGACTGGTGGTGGCGTATGAGTTCTAGGCTCGGACTCCTGCTCGCGCTCCTGGTCGTCCCGGGCTGCGCGGACTTCCACCGAGGAGACGCGAGCCC
This sequence comes from Myxococcus sp. MISCRS1, assembly GCF_026626605.1. Taxonomy (NCBI): domain Bacteria; kingdom Pseudomonadati; phylum Myxococcota; class Myxococcia; order Myxococcales; family Myxococcaceae; genus Myxococcus; species Myxococcus sp. MISCRS1. Next base: position 2,636,087 of record NZ_JAPNKB010000001.1, on the reverse strand, counting down.
CGACGCGGGCACGCCCTCCGGTGGTGACGGCGGCGGTGGCGGCGACGGAGGAGGTGACGCGCCCTCGTTCGCCACGGACGCGCATCCCCTGTTGCTATCGGGCTGTCAGTCCTGCCATCGCGCTGGAGGCGCCGCGGGCAACACGGGCTTCGTGTTGACGGGCGACGCGGACGCGGACTTCCAGGTGTCGAACGCGCTGACGGACACCGCGGCGCCCGCTGGCAGCCGCCTGTTGCGCAAGGCCGCCGGGGCGGGACACGGCGGCGGGGCCATCTACGCCGACGGCACCCCCGAGTATCAGACGCTCCTGGCGTGGATCGCCGGAGGCGCGCTGCCATGACCCACACATCTCCCAGGAGGGACCCGATGAGACGAACGACGTTGCTCCTGGTCGCCGCGCTGCCCTGTCTCCTCGTGGCTTGCGCGAAGCTGGAGAACGCCAACCCGGGCATCACGACCAGCGGGGCGCATTCGGTCCTGCTGGGACAGACGCTCCAGCTCGGCGCCGCCACGCGCGAGGCCACGGATGACGGCTACACGTGGGAGAGCGAGGACCCGGCCATCGCCACGGTGGACGACACGGGATTGGTGACGGGCGTCAGCGTGGGTGAGACGGCGGTGAAGGTCGTCGGGAAGCGCTCGCGGTTGGAGGGGCGTCACGCGGTGGTGGTCGTGGGGCCCTCGGCGGGGGACGCCGGCGTGGACCCGTCGCAGGTGCCCTATTACGTGGCCTGGGCGGGCTCGCCGCACGCGGACACCACGGCGGAGGCCTTCTCTCACTGGAACGAGGAGGGGATGGTGCCCGCGACGTGCGCGCGCTGCCACAGCTCGGAGGGCTACATCGACTTCCTGGGCGGGGACGGCTCCGCCCCAGGACGGGTGGACGCGCCGGGCAGGACGGAGTCCGTGGTGCGGTGCGAGACGTGCCATGACGCCGCGGCTTCGCGGCTGACGGCCGTCACGTTCCCCTCGGGCAAGGAGGTCACCGGGCTGGGCGCGGAGGCGCGGTGCATGGTGTGTCACCAGGGGCGCGCCGCGGGGAAGGACATCGACGCGCAGGTCGCCGACGCGGGAGTGGGGGAGGACACGGCCTCGGCGGCGCTGGGCTTCACCAACATCCATTACTACCCGGCGGCCGCCACGCTCTTCGCCGCCCAGGCGGCCGGTGGCTACCAGTACGCCGGGCAGGTCTACGACACGCGCTTCCGCCATGTGCCGGACTTCGACAAGTGCAACGAGTGCCATGACCCGCACAGCACCCGCGTCCGCTGGGACGCCTGCGCGACGTGCCATCCGGGCGTCACCGATGTCACCCAGGCGTGGAACATCCGGCAGATCGCCTCGCGCAACCAGGACTACGACGGAGACAACAACCGCACCGAGGGCATCTACTTCGAGATTCAGGGGCTGCGCGACAGGCTGCTCGCCACGCTCCAGCGCTATGGCGCCGAGCGGGCCCAGCCCCTCTGCTACGGCAACGCCCATCCCTACTGGTTCCGGGATGGAGATGGCGATGGGACATGCTCCACGGCCGAGGTCGTGAGCACCAACGCCTACAAGAGCTGGACGCCACGGCTGCAGAAGGCGGCCTTCAATTATCAGCTCGCCCGCGTGGACCCAGGCGCGTTCGCCCACAACGCGAAGTACATCATCCAGCTCCTGCACGACTCGATTCAGTCGCTCAACGGCGCGCTGACGACCCCCTTCGATACGTCGCTGCTGGTGCGCAACGACCCCGGCCACTTCAATGGAGCGAGCAAGGCGGCGCGAAACTGGGACGCGAGCGAGACGGTGCAGGCCAGCTGCTCCCGCTGCCACAGCGGCGCGCAGGGCTACCGGTTCTTCGTGCAGTACGGCGTGGGGCAGGCGGTGCCGGAGACGGCCAACGGACTGGAGTGCGCCACGTGTCACGAGAGCTTCGCGCCGGACTACGACGTGTTCGTCCCCACGCGCACGTGGCTGCCGGATGGCACGACGGTGAGTCTGCCGGGCCAGGACAACCTCTGCGCGAACTGCCACATCGGACGCGCGTCGAAGGCCACGCTCGACAATGCCTTGGCGGCGGGAGGCACGCCCCGCTTCCAGAACGTCCACTACATGCCCGCCGCCGGGACGCGTGAGGGCACGCTGGCGAAGACAGGGTACGAGTACCCGGGCAAGACGTACGCCGGGCGGCTCTCGCACCTGGGGGGCTCGCAGTGCACCAGCTGCCATGTCCCCGGCGTGAGCAACCACACCTTCCGCATCGCGGACGTGTGGAGCACGCGGTGCGAGACGTGTCACGCCGACCAGGAGTCGGCGGAGCAGGTTCGCAACGTCCACCTCCAGGACTACGACGGGGACGGCAACACCACGGAGCTGCTCCGGGCGGAGGTGGATGGCATGGCCGCGCGCCTGCTGGCCGCCATGCGCACGGTGACGAGCAACGGCCTCTGCTACAACGGCGACGTCAATCCGTACTTCTTCAAGGACACGGACAAGGACGGCACGTGCAGCGCGACGGAGGCCGTCTCGTCCAACGCGTTCGCGCCCTTCACCCCCGCGCTCGTGAAGGCCACGCACAACTACCAGCTCAGTCGCAAGGACAAGGGCGCGTGGGCCCACAACTTCAACTACGTGGGCCAGCTGCTCTTCGACAGCGTGGAGGACCTGACGGGGGCTGTGCCCGTGAACATGGTGCGCCCGTAGCCTGGGTCGCGCGGTGACGGGCTGCCAGCTCCGGGGCCAGGAACTCCTGAAGCGCCGCTCAGCGCGTCGTGAGCGGGACGACGCGCAGGTTCTTCTCCGCGCCTCCGAGAATCATGGACGCGCCGTCGGGCGAGAACGCGATGGCTCGGTGCGAGCGGTTTCCCGCCTTGAAGGCGCACCAGCGCCCATCGGTTCCGAGTTCGATGACCAGGCCGTTGTTGGTGCCGATGACACCCAGGCCGTCCTCGCGGAAGTGGACGGCATCCCCGCGGGTGCTCGGCCCCGGGGTCATTCCGCGCGTGAGCTTCTCCAGGGAGTGGCGTGAGAGCTCGTCACCGCTCCTCGCATCCAGCACGAGCGTGTCGTGCTCCACGCCGCCGCCCACAGTCACCAGCCGGTTCGTCGAGGAATCGAGCGCCATCGCGTAGACGGTGCCTTCCGTGACGAGCCGTGACGGTGGGCGCTGCCAGAGCACCTGCCCGTCGGACACACTCACCGCGGACACGCGGGAGAAGGACGTGGCCGTGTAGAGGATGTCCTTGTCGGACGACAGCACGGCGCAGGTTTCCTCATCGAGCAGGAGGGAAGGAAGCAACGGCCGACAGTCGAGGGAGGCCAGGGAGACGAGGACCATCGACGGCTCCGGAGTCACCAGGGCCGGCAGCGCGGCCGCGAGCGCCGGGTCCACGCGTCGTGTCTCCGCCCGGGTCACTCCCCCCTCCGTGACGGCGGTCCTCCAGTTCGGCGACTGGGCGATGAAGTGCGCATCGTCCACCCAGACGAAGGGCCGCATGACGGGCAGGGTGTGCACGACCTGGAAGGTGTGCAGGTCGATGACCTGGCAGCACGCCGCCTGTCCCGAGAACAACGCGCCACCCGTGAGCAGCCAGCGCCCACCCGGCGAGCGCGCGCCGGGGCCGCGCAGGCCCGTCAGCTCGGCCTCGACGTCGAAGCGGGGGCCGCTCCGGCGCACCAGCCGCCCCAGCTGGCTGGCGAGGTTGGGCGCCTCGATGACCAGCAGGGAGCCATGGGGCTCGAAGGCGAGGAACTCGACGTAGGGGACCGTGTCCTTCGCGATGGGCGTGGACGCCGCGCGAGGCGGCGCCGGTGCGCGCTGAGGGTGCAACTCCACGCTGTCGATCATCCGCATGCGCGGACCCTATAACACGAGGGGTCCGCGTCCCTTCCCGTGGGGCCCCGCGCCCTGGCTCACGCGGGGAAGAGCTCGACGGGCAGCGTCGCCGGCCCGCGAACGACGAGGGAGGTGGTCCAGTCGATGCGCTCCGTGCGCAGCTCCATCCGGCTCACGTGGGGGATGAGCTCCTCCAGGGCGATGCTGGCCTCCATCCGTGCCAGCATCACCCCCAGGCAGTAGTGGATGCCGTGGCCGAAGGTGAGGTGCTGCGCGCTCTCCCGCCCCAGGATGAACCGGTCACCGTCGGGGAAGACCTTCTCGTCACGGCCCGCCGAGGCGAGCGAGACCAGCACCACGCTCCCCTTGGGCAGCGCGGTGTCGGCCACGGTCACGTCTTGCAGGCACGTGCGCAGCAGCGCCACGACGGAGGGCTCGTAGCGCAGGGTCTCCTCGACGAAGCGGGGGATGAGGGTCGGCGTCTCCCGCAGGCGGGAGAGCAGCTCCGGGTGCTGACAGAGCATCCGGGCGCACTGACCGATGAGATAGGTCGTCGTCTCCACCCCGCCGGTGAACAGCACGAAGAAGAAGCTCATCAGCTCCTGTGGGGTCAGGGCCTGCCCGCCCGCGCGGGCCTGGAGCAAATCACTCATCAAGTCATCGCCCGGCGTCTTGCGCCGCGCGTCCAGGGCGTCCTGGACGTACCGCTCCATCTCGTCGAGCGTCCGTCGGCACTGCTCCATCTGCTTCGTGTCCTCCGGGTGGACACCGCCGATGAGGGCGATGTCATGCGCCCAGCGCTCGAAGTGCTTCAGCAGCGCGGTGTCCAACCCGAGCAGCCAGCAGACGACGGTGGCGGGAACGGGCACGGCGAGGGCTTCCATGTAGTCCACCGTCCGCTGCTCCATCATCCGCGCGATGCGCTCCCGGGTGAGGGCGCGGATTCGCGGCTCCAGGCGCTTGATGGCCGCGGAGGTGAAGTCCCGCAGGATGAGGGTCCGCAGTCGTCCGTGTTGGGGCGGGTCCAGGAAGGGAAGCGACTCCGCCAGGGGATTGGCGCGCCCGAGCCATTCCGGCTGGAACGCCAGGCGCATCCCCGTGGAGGAGAAGAGCTGCGGCGACTTGAGCACGTGTTGTGCTTCGTCGTAGCGGGTGACGGCCCACATGCCGCCCGGGTCCACCTGCACGATGGGCCCCTGGCGCCGGAGCTCCGCCAGGTGGGCGTGCAGATTCGCGATGACTTCGGGAGACAGGCAGTCGAGGCGGGTCCTCATGAGGCGACGTCCTCCAGGTTCGCTGAGCGTTTCCGCGAGCGGTGCGGCTGTCTGGATTGTCTTTGTGAAGGCCGCGCATGTCGCGGTTGAGCAGGAATTGAGCGGGACGTGAAGGGGGCTCGAAGTCCGCCACCGGACACCTCCCCTGTCTCCCCTGGCACCGGGACCTCCTCGGGAAGCGCGGCTCGATGCGGCCTTGGAGTGCCCCACGCGCAAGGATTGCGGGCTCGGAGTCACCGGCCCTATCAGTCCCAGTAGCGCAGGTCTCCGGACGGCCCCCGGTTCCGACCCGGGAGAGCCTCCCTGATTGACCCCCACCGCCACCGCTGATAGGACAAAGGCGGTGTGGGTCGATAATGAATATGAGATTCAAAATCGGAATCATCCTGGGAGCTCCGACCCGCACTCGCTGAACATGCCTACACCTCGTCGCTGGCGGGGCGCCCTCGCGCCGACCTCTTCGTTCTCCGCACTGGTGCTGCTGTCCCTGCTGTCGGGAGGGGAGGCGCGTGCGCAGGAGGCGAGTGAGCCTCCGGGGACCGCTGTCGCCGCTCCGGCCAGCCCGGCGCCGACCGAGGAGCCGCGCGCGCCGTCCAGCGGCGTCGTCCCGCCGGTGCTCCTGTCCAAGCCGGAGGCCGTCTATCCGCCCCAGGCCCTGGCCGCGAAGGTCGGGGGCGCGGTGAAGCTCCTGCTGACGCTGGACGAGGAGGGCCGCGTCACGCGCGCGCAGGTCGTCGAGGGGCTTGGCCACGGGCTCGACGAGGCGGCCGTGGACGCGCTGGCGAAGGCGAGCTTCACACCCGCGATGCAGGACGGCACCCCCGTCGCCTGCCAGTTCGAGTTCATCCACCACTTCATCCTCGCCGCCCCCGCTTCCCAGGTCGCCGAGGGCCCCGCGCCCCAGCAGCCCGTGGACGAGGCGCCCGTGGCCCAGACGCCCGCGGAGGCCCCCCCGGAGCCGGAGTTGCCCTCCTTCACGTCGATTGTCCGGGGCAAGGCCACCGAGGCGCGCGTGCTGGTGCGTGGCTCGGAGGCGGTGGATGTGGTGGAGCTGGAGAAGGCCCATGAGCGCGCGGAGGACCTCGCGGAGGTGCTGACGCGCGCCTCGGCCGTGCAGGTCCAGAGGACGGGCGGCCTGGGCAGCCGCACGCAGCTGTCCCTGGGCGGCCTCTCCGGCGACCAGGTGCGCGTGCTCCTCGACGGCGTGCCCATCGAGTACTCGCCGTATGTCTACGGGCTGGGGAGCGTCCCTGTCTCCCTCATCCGGCAGATGGAGGTCTTCAACGGCGTCGTCCCGGTGCGCCTGGCGACGGACGCGCTGGGCGGGGCCATCCACCTGCGCTCGGACCTGGCGGCCCCGGAGACGGGCGCGTCCCTGTCGCTCCAGGCGGGCTCCTTCGGCAGCTACCGCGGCACCGGCCGGGTGACGTGGCGGGCGAACGAGCAGGTCTTCGTGCGCGCCGCGGGGTTCCATGACCGGGCCCGGAACGACTACCGCGTCACCGTCCCCGTGGCCGACCCCGTCACCGGGCGGGTGGGGCCGCGCGCGCTGAACCGCAGCCATGACGCCTACCGGGGCTCCGGAGGGAGCCTGGAGCTGGGCGTCGAGTCGCTGCCGGGGCTCGACCGGCTGGTGCTCACCGGCTACCTGGGCCAGTACGACAAGGAAGTCCCGCACGACCAGCTGATGATCCGCCCCTATGGCGCCGTCACCTCCGGACAGGAGAGCTACGGCGTGGGGCTGCGCTACGAGGTGTCCGCCCACGAGCGGCTCAAGGTGCTGGCCATCGCGGGGTACAACCAGCGCATCGGTGAGCTGTACGATGTCTCGGATTGTCTCTACGACTGGTATGGCGTCTGCCAGGGGACCCAGGCACGGGCGGGTGAGATTGGCTCGTCCCCGCTGGAGAACACGCAGAAGCGGCAGACGCTGTTCGGACGTGTGCGATTGCTCGGCACGCTGCTCGACGTGGAGGACCTGGAGCTGTCGCTCGGCGCCGACGACAGCGAGCGGACGGGCGAGAACGCCTACCTCACCCGGCTGGGGCAGGAGGACCCGCTGCGGATTCCGCTCGGGCTCACGTCCGGCTTCGGAGGGCTGTCCCACCGGCAGTCCCTGTGGGAGGGCCGGCTGGAGAACACGCTGTTCGTGAAGGGCTACGTGCAGCGCCTCTCCTCGGGGACGAACGCGCAGCTGGCGGAGACGCGGTGGGCGGGTGGTTACGGCGACACGCTGCGCTTCAGCGTGACGCGCTGGCTCCTGCTCAAGGCGTCCTACGAGCGCACCACGCGGATGCCCCGGGTGGAGGAGCTCTTCGGCGACGGCGGCCTGCTGGTGGAGAGCACGGCGCTGCTCCCCGAGTCGAGCCACAACGCCAACGTGGGCGTGGAGCTGCTCTCGTGGGTGACGCCCGTGGGCCGCTTCGGCGCCAACGCTTCCGCGGGCCTGCGCGACATCGAGAACCTCATCCAGCTGTTCCCCGGCGACACCACGCAGGCCTACGAGAACGTGGACCACGCCCGCTCCGTCACCGCGCACGCGGGGCTGGACTGGGACTCCCCCGGTGACTGGGTGGGGCTCACCGGCGCCGTCACCTGGCTCGACTTCAAGAACCTGGCGGAGGAGGGGCAGTTCGCGCGCTTCAAGGGCGACCGCATGCCCAACCTCCCGTGGCTGCAGGCCACCGGCACCGCGCGGTTCCAGGTGAGCCGGCTGCTCTCCCGCGAGGACGCGCTCGGCCTGGAGTGGACCACCCGCGTCGTCGGCTCGTTCGACCGCTCCTGGGAGAGCGCGGGCAATGGCGGCACGAAGCAGTCGGTGCCGACGCAGGTGCTGCACTCCACCGCGCTCACCTACCGCGCCCGGTTCGAGCGGCGCGCGTATTCCTTCTCCTTCAACCTCCACAACCTCACCGACGCCGCCGCCTTCGACCTCGTCGGTGTCCAGCGGCCGGGGCGCGCCCTGTCCGCGCGCCTCACCGTCGACCTCTGAGCCGCCCTCCGTGTCCCCTTTCAGGATGTCATCGCCAAAGGAAGCCCGATGAAGCTGAAGTCCGCACTGCTCGCTCTCGCCGTGTTCGCCACCGCCTGCTCGGATTCGGATGACCCGACGCCGACTCCGGATGCCGGCAACCCGACGGACCCGGACGCGGGGACGCCGGACCCGCTCTACGCCCTCATCACCCAGGTGCCCATCGCCGGTGGCAACACCCAGAGCTACCTGGTGACGGTGGACGACATCCAGGAGGCGAAGACCGTCGGCATCGCCAACGCCCTCGAGCTGTCCGCGGACGCGTACATCGTCGCGGGCTACCCGGGTGCCGGGAAGCTGTTCGTGAGCAGCTCGACCCAGCCGACGATGACGCCCTACACGCTCAACGCCTCCGGGGCGCTCGTGCCGGAGGCCGCGCTGTCCTTCACCGGCTACGGCGTCCGCGCGACCAACGGCTACCAGTCCCAGCACTACTTCGTCAGCGAGTCGAAGGCCTATTACTTCGACCACGTGAACTACAAGCTGGTCATCTGGAACCCGAAGGACCTGTCCCTCATCGGCTCCAAGGACCTGACGGCGCAGCTCAAGGACGGCGAGTTCACGTTCCGCTATTCGCAGAGCCTGGCCGTCACCGCGGGCAATGACGTCATCATCGCCGGTGGCTGGCACGCCGCCGACGTGAAGACGATTCCGGCCAAGACGGCGCTGGTCATCGTGGACACGCAGACGGACGAAGTCACGGTGAAGACCGACACCCGCTGCGGCTGGGCGCGCGACGGCGTCAAGCACACGGACGGGAAGATCTACTACGCCACCGAGTCGCTCGCCGCCGGCGCGCACTTCGTGTCGCCCACGACGGCGGCGAAGCCGTGCATGATTCGCTTCGACCCCGCGACGGGTGAGTTCGACAACTGGTTCACCACGCTCGACGCCTTCGTCTCTCCCGGCACGGACGGAGACATCGCGTCCATGCTGCTGCCCGGCGCGCCCGGCAAGGGCTACGTGCGGGTGATGGACAAGGCGGCCGCGCAGGTCGCGTTCGACGCCGCGGTGGCGGGTGGCCGGCCCTTCCACGGCAGCCATGCCTCGACGGGCGGCTGGTGGAGCCTGTGGGAGGTGACGCTCGGCGACGCTCCGACGGCGACGGCCGTGGTGCGCGACGACCTGGTGCCCACCAACGGCCGCACCATTCCCCAGAACCCGGGCGAGTTCCTGGTGCTGCCCGAGTTCGTCAACGACAACGCCCAGACGCGCTTCCGCATCATGAGCCCGCAGACGGGCCTGGGTGACGCGAAGACCGTCGTCGAGGGCCAGGTGCGCGGCCTGCTGCGCGTCCGCTAGTCCTCGCTGTTCCTCGAGCAGGGCCTCCGCCGTGTCCCGGCGGGGGCCTTTGCTCCCGCTGTCCCTTGCTTCCCCGGGCGCCATGAATCCCTTCGTCCCCCTCGCGCTGCTGCTCTCCCTCGGGGGATGTCTCGGCCTGTACCTGTCCTCGCGCCACCAGCGCCTGCTGCGCGCTGCCTTGCCCGCGCGTCCGGCGCGCTGGGTGGGCTCGCTCCTGGTGCTCGCGGCGCTGCCGCTCCTGGGGCAGTCGCTCCAGCCCTGGGTGGCGCTCTCCGTGCTCTTCGTCTGGACGACGCTGCTCCTCATGCTGCTCCCGTACGCGGCGCTGCTCGTCGGGCGAGGGGAGGCTCGGTGATGGCGGGCGGCGATGAGGAGGTCCTCCGGCCCGACTGGCTCTCCAAGACGCTCGCGGGTGTGCTGCTGGGGCTGGTGCTCGCGTTCGGCGTGAGCGGCCTGTTGTCCCTGGCCCTGGCGCCCATGGCGACGAGCCCCCGCAACCAGCTCGTCATGTGGAGCGTGGTGCCGGTGTGGATGGGCGTCGTCGGCGGCTGCTTCTTCTTCAGGACGGGGCCGCGCGCCTGGCTGTGGCTGGGCGGCGCGGCGGTGCTCACCTGGGGCACCTTCCTGCTCCTGCGCAACCCCTGACCTCCGCCGGCACTCCCATGCGCTCCGCCCTCATCAAGGTCTACAAGGTCGTCCACACCTGGGCTGGCATCGTCGCCGGACTGGGGCTCTTCATCTGCTTCTACGCGGGCGCCTTCACCGTCTTCAAGGACCCGCTGGCCCGCTGGGCCACGCCGCCCGCTGAACGCGCCTCCTCGAAGCCCAGGTCCGCCGCGGAGCTGCACGCCCTGGTGACGACCACCCTGGCCCAGCACCCCGAAGTGGCCGAAGAGTTCACCCTCACGCTCGAGGCGGCGCCGGCCCAGGCGCCTTCGCCGATGAGCTGGCACCGCAACGAGGGCGACGAGGACCACGACGTGCTCGGCGAGCGTCGGTTCCACGCCACGCTCCAGGCGAACGGCGCCGCCGTCGTCACCGAGGGACACCCCAGCAAGGTGGGCGAGTTCATCGACGTGCTGCACCGGGTGGTGGGCCTGCCCTTCGACACCGAGGTGGGCCGCGTGCTCACGGGCGTCATCTCGCTGCTCTACGCGCTCGCGCTCTTGTCGGGGCTGGTCATCGTCCTGCCGTCCCTGGTGAAGGACTTCTTCGCGCTGCGCGTGGGCAAGGGCCTCAAGCGGTGGTGGATGGACGCGCACAACGTGGTGGGCATCGCGAGCCTCCCGTTCCACCTCTTGATTGCCATCACCGCGGCGGTGTTCGGCCTCCACGACATCATCTACGACGTGCAGGACCAGCTCATCCACGGCGGGACGCTGCGCGCCGGCTTCAGGCCGGCGGCCGGTGACGTCCGGAGCGCTCCGGACCCCACCACGATGCTGCCGCCCGCGGAGCTGCTCGCCCGGGCGCGGGTCGCCGCTCCCGCGCTGGAGCCGCACTCGCTCCAGTACGTGAAGGTCGCCACGCCTCGCGCCCTGGTGCGCGTGTGGGGGCATGACCCGGCGGCGCTGTCTCCGCGCGCGCTCGGAGGGTTCGTGGCGCTGGACCCGTACAGCGGGAAGGTGCAGTCCGCCGACTTCCTCCCGGGCCAGATGTCCGCCCCCGTCACGCTCATCAGCAGCTTCTTCGCGCTGCACTTCGGGACCTTCGGCGGCCCGCCGGTGAAGTGGATCTACTTCCTGCTCGCGCTCAGCGGCGCGTGGCTGTTCTACAGCGGCAACGTGCTCTGGGTGGAGACGCGCCGCAAGAAGGCGCGCGCCGCGGGAGCGCTGCCCGTCCAGCGGCGGGACGTGCGCTGGATGGCGGCCATCACCGTCGGCATCTGCCTGGGCTGCGTGAGCGGGATTTCCTTCACCCTGGTGCTGGCGAAGTGGCTCGGCGCCCACGTGGCGGACGTGCGGGTCTTCCACCAATACGGCTACTACGCGGTCTTCTTCGCCTCCATCGGCTATGCGCTGGCGCGAGGCGCGGCGCGCGCGTCCATCGACCTCTTGTGGGGCGCGGCGCTCTGCACGCTGGCCATTCCGCTCACCACCCTGGTGGGGTGGCTCGTGCCGGGGCTCGGCCCCTGGGCGACGCTGGACGGGCTGGGCGTGGACCTCACCGCGCTCCTGGGGGCCCTCTGCTTCGCCTGGATGGCGCGGGCGACGTCCCGACGCGCGCATACGGGTCCCCAGGACAGTGTCTGGTCCCTGGGCGCTCCGGCCGCGAGCCCCGGCCAGGAGCCGTCTGTTCCCAAGGAGTGGGCCACCTGATGCGAATCCCCTTGTTCCTCGCGGCGGGGCTGTTGACCGCCAGCTGTTCCTCGGGGCCCACGCCCCGCGCCGATTCGGTGGTCCAGGTGGACTGGGCGCCGGTGACGCTGCCGGGCACGTTCCAGTTCGACCTGGCGTCGACGCACACGGGGCGGACCCACCGGATGTTCGTGGCCATCCCGGAGGGCCCCGCGCCCGCGGCGGGCCACCCCGTCATCTACCTGCTGGATGGGGGCTCGCACTTCCCCACGCTGGAGCGCCTGTCGCGTGCGCTCCCCAGGCTCGCCAAGGGCTTCGGGGTGCCAGCCGCGCCGCCCATCATCGTCGGCCTGGGCTACCCGGGCGACACGGCCGCGAGTGACCAGGCGCGCGGTGAGGACTACACGCCGCCGGCCCCGGACCTGTCGAACACGGGGGACCGGTTCTCGAAGAAGCAGGGGGGGGCGGACCGCTTCCTGGACTTCGTGAAGAAGGAGCTGGAGCCCGCGCTCGCGGCGCGGCTGCCGCTGGACACGTCGCGCACGGCGCTGATGGGCCACTCCTATGGTGGGCTCCTGGTGGTGCACGCGCTCTTCACGCGGCCCGCGTCGTTCCAGACGTTCATCGCCGGCAGTCCGTCGCTCTGGTGGAACCACCGCCACGTGCTCACCGGGAAGCCGTCCTTCCTGGCGCACCACGCGGCGACGCCGGTGAGGGCGCGTGTGCTGTTCACGGTGGGGGGACTGGAGCAGACGCCGCGCAAGAGCCAGGGTGAGCGGGGCATGCTCGCCGTCGAGCGGCGGATGGTCGACAACACCCGCGAGCTGTCCGCCCTGGGCGGCGGGCTGGAGGTGCGGTTCCTGGAGTTCCCGGGCGAGGACCACTACGGCGCCTGGATGCCCATGCTGAGCCGCGGGCTGCTGTTCTTCTCCGCGCCCCCGCTGTTGCCGGGCGCCGAGTGACGCCCAGCGGCGTGTAGTCGTGCCGTTCACGGTGGCCGCCCTCGAGGCGTGAACAAGGTCGGCCACCTTGGCGAAGAAGGACCTGGAGACCCGCGCCCTGGCGCCGTGGTCCGGTCCGTCGCGCCGGGAAATGGGACGTAAATCCGCCCCGTCGGTCATGGGGGCGAAGGGCGTGCTTCCCACGTCCCGATGCCCCGCATGGGGACACCCGCGCCCTTCGTCAGTGGTGAGTCGCCGTGTGCCCGGAGCCGTGTGTCGGCCGGGCATGGCTGCATTGCAATCATGAAGGTTCAGTGAGGTCTCGTGATGAAGACATTGGGAATGGCGGTGGCCGGACTGTTGCTGTCGGGGCCGGTCGCCCAGGCGGAAGAGGGTGGGGCGTCGCGCGAGGTGACTCGCGTGCGGGCGATGCGCGCGGCGGTGGAGCCCATGCTCGCCAAGGAGTTCGGCGCGAAGGCGTTCGTCGCCACGCTGCACGGCCGCGGCGCGCAGACGGTGCTGGGCGTCATCGAGGAGGCACCCCCGCCGGGGACGGACCTGCAGCCGAGGCTGGCGGTGCTGCGCTACGACGAGGCCCGGGGCACCGTGCGCGTGGTGGACCGCGCCTTCAAGTACGCGGAGGCCAGCGCGCTGGGCGACAAGACGCTGCTGCTCACCCCCGAGGGAGATTTGCGGCTGCGCGAGGATTCGGGCCGGGAGCGCCTGCTGGCGCAGCGCGTGCTCGGCGACCTGGCGCCGTCCGTGAAGGGCGACGGCGTGGTGGCCACCCTGTCGCGCACCGGCGCCGAGTCGCATGAGACGGCGGTGGGCTTCGTGGGCGTGGACGGCCGCGTCACCGTGGTGGCGGACGGGCCGGGTCTGGATGCGATGGGCACGATGTCCCCGGACGGGCGCACGGTGGTGTTCGTGTCGGGACGCACCACCATGGCGTCGTGGTTCCGCACCACGCTGGATGGCGCGGAGCCGGTGCAGCTCACCAACGTCGGCCTGAAGGCCGGCGCGCTGCGCGACGGCGTGCCCGCGAACTTCGTGCCGCCTCCCATCAACACCGGGGCCATGGAGTGGTTGTCCGAGGACCGGCTGCGCTACGCGGCCGGCGGCGGCGAGCAGTGGACGCTGGATGTGCGCACCGGTGTGGCGGTGCGGGAAGGAGGTGCCCGGTGAAGACGACGCTCTCGATGAAGCTGCAGGCCCTGCTGGTGGGGGCCTTGCTGGTGGCGCCCGCGTCCGCGCTGGCGGGCACGATGTTCCGCTTCCCCATGTCCATGAACCCCGGCCAGTGCGCCAGCGGCGGCTGCTATGTCGGCGCGTACAAGGACCTGGGGGGCGTGAAGGACTGGACGTGCCAGGGCTGGACCTACTACGGCCACCTGGGCACGGACTTCTCGCTGTCCGGCGGCCTCGCGGCGATGGACGCGGGCGTCTGGGTCATCTCCGCCGCCTCCGGCGTCCTGGAGAGCGCCGTCGACGGGTTCTACGACCGGTGCCTGGCCTGGAACAAGGACGACCCCAACGCCAACTGCGGCATCCGCGCGGCCAACTACATGATTCTCCGACACTCGGACAACCGCCGCAGCAAGTACTTCCACCTGAAGAAGTTCAGCTTCCAGTACAGCGTGGGCGCGAACATCCCCTGCGGCAACTGGATTGCGAAGGCGGGCTCGTCGGGCGCGTCCACGGGGCCTCACCTGCACTTCGAGTTCTCCGACCCGACGTGGGGAACGGATGACCCGTACGCGGCCACGCCGGGCTGCGGCGGCACCATCTCCCTGTGGACGTCCCAGGGCTCCTACCAGGGCCTGCCGGGCATCACCTGTCAGTAGCCCACGCCCCGCCAAGAGGAACGGCTCATGCGAACGCTCTGGAACCGGACGGCCGCCATCGCGATGGTGGCCGCGCTCGGAGGGCTCACCTCGCCCGACGCTCAGGCCTGCACCCGCGATGACTGCGGCTCGGGGGGATTGAACGCCTGCTACAACCTGTCGGGCTGGAAGTGGTGCGGAATCACCTACAGCGGCTCCCAGCACTGGACTTCGGTCAACGTCTACAACCACTCGTCCATCAGCCAGGTGCCGCAGGCCTGGACGAACCTCAACAACCCGCCCGCGGCGCCGGGGAACACGCTGTACCTCAACACGGACGGCTCCAACCACTCCAACCACGACATCGACTACTGGGACGCCAACACCTCCGACACGTGGTGGGGTTACACGACGTACCCGGGCGGCATCGGCGCCAACAACTGCATCAACCGGGGCGGCGCGATGATCCAGTTCAACCTGAGCCGCGTCACGGCGGACGCCACCTGGCGGTTGTGGCTGGCCGAGCACGAGACGGGGCACGCGGTGGGAATGAAGCATGTCTGTGTTTGCACCCAGGGCCGGGTGATGAACCCCTGCACCGAGTGCTCCAACCCCGCCACGCTCAGCGGCTGCGACGCGCAGGGCCTCAACGCGCTGTATCCCTGACGGGCCGCCAGGAAAGGAGAACGCCATGCATGAATTCAAGAAGGCACGCAGGCTGTTGCTGCTCCCGTGCGTCTGGGGCGCGATGATGGGCTGCGCTCGCGAGGCGCCGTCCGCCGAGGTCGCGCAACCGGTGTCCCAGCCGCTCGAGTCCGTGGAGCACAGCCACCCGATGACGGTGCATTGGGTGACGCACGACAGCTTCAAGGAGATGGTGGGCGAGTCGGGCGTCATCGTCCAGGCCCGGGTGGTGTCGTCGCGTCCGGCGGTTCAGCGCGTCTACGGCTGGAACGAGAAGGCCCAGCGGTACTTCACGCCGGAGGAGGCGGGGGACCGCTACGCGGAGACGCCGCTGACGGTCTCCACGCTGGTGGTGTCGGACGTCGCCCGCGCGAAAGAGGGGCTGGTCGCGCTGGGGGGCGCGAAGCTCGGGCCCGACAGCAAGCTGGAGATCGTCGAGCTGGGGGGACTGGCGCCGGACGGCCACCGGATGGAGCCGGATGACAAGCCCGTGCTGCGGCTGGCGGAGGAGGCCATCTTCTTCCTCATCCCCGCGGCCAAGCACCCGGGCGCGTACCATGTGCTCGGGGGCTGGCAGGGGCGGCTCCGGGTGACGGCGTCGGGTGAAATCCAGGCGCTCGGCTCCGAGGTCCACCCGGGGCTCGCCGACTTCAGCGTGCATGACGGCCGCACGGCCAAGGCGCTGATGGACGAGCTGCGCGGCGCGCCCCGCTGACTGCGTCACTGCACGGCTCCGAGCGACTCGCGGAGCCGTGCGATGTCCCGCGACGGCGGGGCGCCGAACATCCGGCTGTACTCGCGGCTGAACTGGGACGGGCTCTCGTAGCCCACGGAGTGCCCGGCCATCGCCGCGTCCATGGCCTCGGCGAGCATCCGGCGACGGGCCTCCTGCAGGCGCAGCTGCTTCTGGTACTGCAGGGGGCTCATCGCCGTGACGGACTTGAAGTGGTGGTGGAGCGCGGACGGGCTCATGTGGACGGTGCGCGCCAGGTCTTCGATTCGCAGGGGCGCGGCGTAGTGCGCCTTGAGCCAGTGGATGGCGCGGGCGATGGCGTCCAGGCGGCTGTCCGCCATGGCGATGCGCCGCAGCCGCGCGGTGTTCTCCCCGGACAGCAGGCGGTAGAGAATCTCCCGGGTGATGAGCGGCG
This sequence comes from Myxococcus sp. MISCRS1, assembly GCF_026626605.1. Taxonomy (NCBI): domain Bacteria; kingdom Pseudomonadati; phylum Myxococcota; class Myxococcia; order Myxococcales; family Myxococcaceae; genus Myxococcus; species Myxococcus sp. MISCRS1. The sequence goes on along the minus strand of NZ_JAPNKB010000001.1, from coordinate 2,619,767 downwards.
CGAGCACGGGGATGTCGCGCGGGGTGTCCAGGAGCCGCACGAGCCGCGACGTCGCGTCCAGGAGCGGTGCCGCCACCGGGCCCAGCGCGAGCCCTCGGGCCACGCCGCGGTCCTCGGGCGCCTCCAGCGCCGCCTCCATCATCAGGCTGCTGAGCTGGCCGGGCTCCAGGTCCAGCCGGAAGCAGAGGTAGGGCCTGGCGGGCGTCGCCTCGATGACCTGGCCGGTGACGTGGAGGTCCATGGAGGCGACCAGGCACTGGTCCGTCCCGTAGACATAGACGTCGTCACCGAGCAGCACCTGCTTGCGGCCCTGCGCGACGATGCACAGCGCGGCGGCCTGCAGCGCGTGCAGCTCCGGGGTGGGGGCGGAGGCGCGGATGAGCGAGAGCCGGGGGATGGCGGTGGCGTGGATGCCGTCCGCGGGCGTGTGGCGCGCGAGGAGCGTCGCCAGCTCGTCCAGGCTGGGATTCGGGGCGGACGCCGAGGGAGGGGCGCGCTTCATGGCAGGCAGTCAAACGTCCCGTGCAGGATTAGGCAAGAGCCGGCGAGCATCCGGATAACGCCCCCAGGCCCTCGGTTGAGAAGGTGTGCATGTCCCCGGCGCCCTCCTGGCACCGGGCAATCCATCGAGGGACGTGCACATGACGACGAACATCCAGGGCAAGGTGGTGGCCATCACCGGAGCGAGCAGCGGAATCGGCGAGGCGGCGGCCCGCCTGCTTGCCCAGCAGGGCGCGAAGGTGGTGCTGGGCGCGCGCCGGCAGGAGCGGCTGGAGGTGCTGGCGAAGGAGCTGACGGCGGCGGGAGGCGAGGTGCGGGTGCGCGCGGTGGACGTGACGAAGCGCGAGGACGTGGAGGGCTTCGTGCGCTTCACGGTGGAGGCGTTCGGACGGCTGGACGTGCTCATCAACAACGCGGGGGTGATGCCGCTGTCGCTGCTGGAGAAGCTGAAGGTGGACGAGTGGGACCGGATGATCGACGTGAACATCCGGGGCGTGCTGCACGGCATCGCCGCGGCGCTGCCGGTGATGAAGCGGCAGAAGTCCGGGCAGGTCATCAACCTGTCGTCCATTGGCGGGCACGCGGTGAGTCCGACGGCGGCGGTGTACTGCGCCACGAAGTTCGCGGTGCTGGCCATCTCCGAGGGGCTGCGTCAGGAGGTGGGCGGGGACATCCGCGTGACGGTCATCTCCCCGGGCGTCACCACGTCGGAGCTGGCGGAGAGCATCAGCGACTCGAACGCGCGCGACGTGATGCGCGAGTTCCGCAAGGTGGCGATTCCCGCCGAAGCCGTCGCCCGCTCCATCGCCTACGCCATCAGCCAGCCGGCGGACGTGGACGTGAGCGAAATCATCATCCGCCCGACGGCGAGCCCGTACTGAGCGCCTCACGGGGTGCCTGGATACGGCGCTGGCGCAACCAGGGCTCGAAGCGCATGAGCGAGAGCCCCAGGTCGCTGGCGAGCTCGGGCCGGGCCAGCGCGGGGGCGACGTTCATGTAGGTCAGCCCTCGCGCCACGCCGGGATGGAGGCCCGCGGCGACGGCCTCCTCGATGGTGCTGGACTGGACGGTGTAGGTCTTTGCATCGACGCGGGAGAGGACCTCCGCCATCTGCCGGGGCGTGAGCACGTCGCCCGCGAGCTGCAGCGTCACCCCGTGGAACCGCGCGGGGTTCAGGAGGGCCGCCGCGGACGCGTTGCCCACGTCCTCCGGGGCAATCAAGGGAATGGGCCGGTCCGCCTCGAGCACCGTCACCCACCGGTGCCCGTCGACGAAGGCGGACGTGTCCAGCATCGCGTGGTCCATGAAGGTGGCCGGCAGGATGAGCGTCCAGTGCCTGAACCCGGCGCTCCGGACGCGCTCACAGGTGGCGAGCTTGTTCTCCCAGTAGACCTCGTGCTCCTTCCAGCGTCCCTCCGCCCAACCCTCGATGTTCCGGTGGTCCCCGACGCCGGACGTCGCGGTGTGCACGTACGTCTCCACGCGCTCGGCCAGCGCGGCCTCGATGAGGTTCTTGCCCTGCTGGACCTCCTTGCTGAAGTCGACGCCCGTCGCGGAGACGATGGGGGACTGCATGGAGAAGACCCCCTGGACCCCCGCGCAGGCGGCGCGCAGTGACGCGAGGTCGTCCAGGTCTCCCACCACGAGCTCGGCCCCCGCCGCCGCGAGCGCCCTGGCGTTGGGCGCTTCCGGATTGCGCACCAATACACGCACCGAGGTGCTGCCCTCGGTCAGCAAGGCCCGGGCCGTGGCTCCGCCCTGTCTCCCCGTGGCGGCGGTGACGAGGACAGTCGGGTGACGACGCATCGGCGGCTCCTCTCGTAAGTGGGGGACCCCACCGTTTATGGTCGTTGAATACGGAGGGGCCCCCCGTTTGTCAAGGCAGCGGGATTCCGCGCCTGCCTCGGCTGGCAGTGCTTGTCTGGAAACAGGGCGGCATCCTCTGGGCCGCCTCGAGCTCTGTCTCAACACGACGTCTGTCGGGTTCGTGAAGGACGGACGGGTCGAAAGCGGGGGCCCCCACCGCTTGTCGGCGGATTGAACAGGGTGGGGCCCCCAAGCTTCTGGAGTGCCCCCGAGCCTGACCTCAGTGCGCGGACTGGAGCCCCACGTCGCGGCCGTTCAGCGGCTGCACGGGGCGGTTGTTCGGGTTGAGGTGCGGCAGCCGCTCGAAGGCGGCGATCTGCGAGTCGGACATCTGGACGGGGTTCTTCATCACGAACCACTGCAGCCCCTCGCTGCACGGGGGGGTGGTGAGTGAGCCCGCGTAGTGGAAGAACGCCCGGTTGAACGGCAGGAGCGCGCTGGCGTTGATGAGCGCGCCCAGCGGCGTGCTGGTCTCACCCTCGTGACGGGGCAGGTGACGGAAGGCGGTGAAGAGCGCCGCGTTCACCAGGCCCTCCTCGATGAGCACGCCCACCACGACCCTGGGCGTCCCCGCCGCGTCGGTGTGCACCAGGTGCACCTCGAGCGGATGGTGCACGCCGTTCAGGGTGTGCTCGCTGGGCGTGTGGAAGTGGAACTGAGCCAGCTTGTACTCCTGGTCGCCCAGGCGCAGGGTGCTGCCCACGTCGTAGTTGAACTGCACCGTGTGGCCGTTGTTCACCATGCGCACCTGGCTGGTGCCGTAGTGGAAGCTGGGCGCCTGCACATTCGTGTGCATGGCCCCGGAGGTGGACAGCGCCACGGGGGATTGCTGGATGCCCGTGGAACACAGCGCGCCACCGGCGACCTCGCCCCAGTGCTCGGGGTCGACGGTCTGCGCATAGCCCCAGTGCGGCTCCTCGGCGAGGGCAGGGGCGGCGAGCAACACGGAGGACAGCAACGCGCCCCGAAGAGCGCGCACAAAGAGGGTGCGAGGGTGTGACATGAGTGATGAGTCCTTGAAGGAAGACGCCAGGAATGGGCGGACGCCCGTCATGCCCGGCGGGATGTCTATGCTAGCGGCCGAGTTGATGTTTTGCCGCAAAATCCATCTAAGTGGTACTGGTTTGGATTTCCTGAAATGAATTGAAATGAAACAGCGTGTTGACAGGAAATCCCCGGCTGGATGGGGCTCGTGTGTGTGTCCATGTCGAGCGCTGACTGCCATTGCGGGCGAGCGGGAGACACGGGGGGCCTGGGTCCCGAACCGCCTGGGTGACGGCGGCCCTACGGCAGGTGGCGTCCCCCCGTGCCATTCCGTGGTTGAATGTGGAGGGCTCCCCCAGTTGTGGGGGCGCGTCACGGTGAGGAGACAGGTGTCGTGGAGCGCGTGAAGTCATTGCGAGTGGATGGCCAGCGCAACCGGGAGCGGATCGTCGCGGCGGCCTCGGAGCTGGTCGCGCGGGATGGCGCGCAGGCGTCGCTCGAGGAGATTGCGCGGCGGGCGGGGGTGGGCTCGGCGACGCTGCACCGACACTTCCCGACGCGGCAGGCGTTGTTGGAGGTGGTGTTCCGGGAGGGCGTCGCGCAGCTGTGTGCGATGGCGTCCGCTCAGCCGGGCAGGAATCCGGCCGCGGAGCTGGCGGCCTGGCTGGAGGAGGTGACGGTCTACACGGCGACGCACCGTGGGCTCGCCGCCGCGCTGCTCGCGGGCCCGGAGGGGCTGTCACCCTGGGAGCTGTGCTGCACGGACATGTTGCTCGAGGTGTTGAACGGGCTGGTGGCGCGGGCGTCCTCGGCGGGCGCGATTCACTCCGGCGCCACGGCGGAGGACCTGCTGCGGCTCGTGAACGCCATCGCGGTCGCCAACGAGCAGGATGCCCCCACCGCGCGCCGGGTGCTGCGTCTGGCGCTTTTGGGCATCCGGCCGTGAGGCGTGACTCCGCTCGGAAGGCGTGATTGTCCGACAACCCGTGAGGGCTGGACGCTACACTCCGGCCCCCATGTCGACCCGTGGTGCAATCGCTGTGTACACGTCGGGCTCGGGGATTCCCGAGCACGTCTCCTCTCGGCCCTGGCGCGGTGTCTATCATCACTGGGATGGCTATCCCACGGGCCTCGGGCAACACCTGATGGCGTGTGTCGAGCGCGTCCGCGGCGACCTCCAGGCCGTGGTGGCGCGGCTCATCGACGAGGCCCCCTGGGGTTGGTCCACCTGCATGGGTGGGAAGGACGAGACGGAGGAGGAGCGCTATTCGGAGGAGAGCCCGGGCCTGCCGGTCGCGCCGGATGAGACCGGGAGCGTGTCCTATGTCTATGTCTTCGATGTGGAGGCGCGTCGGCTCGATGCGTTCTCGACCTACGTCGGCGGGGACGGCAAGCGGTTCAGTTCCGTGCGCTTTTCACCCGAGGGCACGCCGGACCTCCCCGCGCTCGACCTGCTGCCGGAGGAGCTCGTCAGCGAGCCGCCCCTGCCCGGCGAGGAGCTCTCGGCGGAGGCGCTCCAGGCGTACCTGGAGGGACTGCCCAGGCTCGAGTCGGACAACAAGCTCCTCCATTGGTTCAGCACCGAGGAGCGCCCGGACCGGTCGCTCTGCATCGTCTTCCGGGTGGTCGTCTTCGAGGAGGACGCGGTCCGCGAGGTGGTGGAGCGGGAATGGCGGCTCGTGCCTGCCTCCGCGCGACGCGAGCCGGCGCGGGTCCGCAACTTCATCGAGGCGCTCGTCGAGGTGGTCAGCGAGGACCCGACGTTGTTCGACGCGTTCTGGATCGCCAGTCTGGACTCACTGCGTCGTTCCCAGGCACGTCAGCGTGAGAGCTTCGTGCGAATCCTGAAGGCGCACCGGGCCCGCGACTCCGGCTCCGGGTCGCTCTAGAGTCCTCGCTCGCTGGCTGGAACACGAGGAGGACTTGCATGCGGCACCAGGACCTGGGCTCGAGGCTGGGACTGTGTCTGGCGTTTCTGCTGGCTTCGGGAGCGATGGCTTCGGAGGCCCCCTCGAAGCCGGAGGAGGCCCAGGCGCAGCTGAGGCTCCAGCGACTCAGCGCGTTGGGCGAGCTCTGGGGGCAGGTGCGCTATCGCCACCCGTGGATGCTGTCGCGGCGCATCGACTGGGACGCGGCCTTCCTGGCGGCGGTGCCGAAGGTGGAGGTTGCCACCAGCGACGAGGCGTTCGCCGAGGCCGTCCAGTCGATGCTCGGCGCGCTCGAGGACCCCGCCACCCGCGTGAAGAGCGCGCGTCCGCCCGCGGCGCTGGCCCCGCCGACGCTCCGGCCCCTCCTGGGCCTGGAGAAGGACGTGGTCGTCCTGGACCTGCGCAACCTCGCCACGCCCGAGGGCCCCCAGGCCTTCTGGGGCCTGGGCGAGAAGCTCTGGGGCCCCGTGCGCAAGGCGCGCGCCGCCGTCGTCGACATGCGCATGCGAGGCTTCGACGAGGCGGCGGCCTGGAGCGCCTCCAACGCCGCGGACTGGATGCTGCCCCTCTTCATCGACGGCGAGCTGTCCGTGCCGGGCTCGCGCTCCTCGCTCCACGGTGGCTACAAGGCCCAGACGGGAATGGACTCGCCCTACACCACGGCCTTCAACCAGGACGTCAGCTCGGTGGTGGAGGGCAACGCCGGCAAGAAGTTCGCGCGCGTCGTCTTCCTCCTGGATGCGCGGAGCGTCGTCTCGCCGAAGGTGCTGGCGCTGCGCGCCTCGGGACGCGCGCTCTTCGTGGGCGAGGGCCCGGTGACGGACGCGCTGGCCGTGGACACGCAGGAAGTGCCGCTGGGGAGCACGCTCGTCGCCACGGTCCGCACCACCGAGACGGTGTTGCCGCTGGGGCTCGACGCGGAGGTGCCGGCGCGCGCGGACCTGTCCGCCCCGGACGCGGCCTACACGCGCGCGTTGGCGCTGGCGAATCAGAAGTCCAAGCCCAAGGGCCCGAGCGCCCCGGCGCGGCCCGAGGCCCAGTGGCGCCCGGACAACGCCTACGCGGAGTCCCCGTACCCCTCGCGCGAGCTGCGCCTGCTGGCGGCCGTGCGGCTGTGGAACGTGGTGGAGCTGTTCTTCCCCTATCGCCACCTGATGGACGTGGACTGGAGCCAGGCGCTCCCCGGGATGTTGAAGCGCTTCGAGGCCGCCCAGGACGCGAAGGCGTACGCGCTCGAGGTGGCGAAGTCCGCGCGGGAGCTGCGCGACGGACACGTCTCGCTCAGCGGCCACCCCACGTTCAGGGAGATCTGGGGCGGCATCGCCGCGCCCGTCGAGGTGCTCGACCTCGATGGGAAGGTGGTCATCACGTCCGTGACCAATGCCTCGCTCGCGCAGGGGCTCCAGGTGGGGGACGTCATCGAGAAGGTGGACGCGGAGCTCCTCGACGAGCGCGTCCGCCGCATCGACGCCGTCCACCAGGCCTCCACCGAGGCGGCGACCCGGCTGTACCACGTCTACCTGGCGCTCGCGGGCCCCCCGGACTCGGAGGCGACCTTCACCGTGCTCAACGAGAAGGGGCGTCGGGAGGTGAAGGTGAAGCGGCCCGCCGCGTTCTCCCGGCCGGAGCGCCCCCATGAGCCCTTCAAGCTGCTGGAGGGCAACATCGCCCTCGTGAACCTCTCGCAACTGGGGGCCGACGAGGTGCCGGAGGTCATGCGGAAGGTCCAGACCACCCGGGCCGTGGTGTTCGACCTGCGAGGCTACCCGCGTGGCACCGCGGGGACGCTGGCGCCGTACCTCAACGTGAAGCGCGCGAAGACCTGGTCCCGCTTCGAGGTGCCCGTCGTCGCGGGCTCCACGTTGGTGAACGGCCGGATGGCCCTGGTGCAGGCGCTGCCCACCGCGGACGTGCCGGTGTACCGGGGCCGCACCGTGACGCTCATCGACGAGCGCGCCGTGAGCCAGGCGGAGCACCTGGGGCTGATGCTGGAGGTCACCAGCGGGACGACCTTCGTCGGGAGCCCCACCGCCGGCGCCAACGGGAACATGACGTACGCGGTGCTGCCCGGCGGCATCTGGATGAGCTTCACGGGCATGGATGCCCGGCACGCGGACGGCGGTCAGCTCCAGCGCAAGGGGCTCACGCCGCACGTGGCGGTGCGCCCCACGCTCGCGGGTGTGCGCGCGGGCCGGGACGAGGTGCTGGAGCGGGCGCTGCGCCTGCTCCAGGAGACGCCGCGCCCCGCCGCCGCGCCCATGTCCCGCCCCGTGCAGCGTCCGTAGTCCCGGGGGCCTCCGTGGAGGGGCCCCGGGCTAACGGAGGGCGGGCCGCGGCGTGGGCTCGTGGGAGAGCCGGGCCTCCAGCCGTGAGCGCCACTTCAGCGCGGGGCGCTCCACGCCGTGGTGCAGCGCGAGGGACGCGAGCAGCACCGCCGCCGCGCCGGCCAGCAACGTGAGCGGGTGGAACGCGTCCAGGCCGTAGGGCTCCAGCGCGACGCGCGCTCCGGCCTGCAGGGCCTTGTGCGTGAGGTAGATGGTGAAGCTCAAGAGCGCGAAGGTCTTCACCCCGGGGATGCGGGCGCACACGCGCGACGCGGTGGGGCTCGCCATGGCCGCGAGCAGCGCCGCGTAGCCCAGCGACGTCAGGGGGAAGGCGAGCATCGTGTGGGCGAGGTAGCGGAAGTGCTCCTCGTTCAGCCAGAACACGACGCCCAGGCACGCAAGGCCCGCTCCGGCCAGGGCGCCCGCGCGCGCCCCTCGGGTCCAGCGCTCCCAGGTCGCGGGGCGGAAGACGCGCAGCGCCGCGAGCATCGCGCCACACAAGAGGCCGTCGAGTCGCGCGTAGGTCGGGTAGTACAGCAGCGTGTCGTAGCCGCGCCACGCGGTGTCCTCGGGCGCGAGCATCGAGAAGTGCCGCTGCCACAGCCATGCCCGCAGGAGCATTCCGCCGAGCATCAACGCCCCAGCGCCCACGAGCAGGTGCGCGGCCCGGACGCGTCCTCGCAGCGCGAGCACGGTGAGCGGGAGCACCAGGTAGAAGTGCTCCTCCACGCACAGCGACCACGCATGGGAGAAGCCATTCAGGCGCAGTCCGAAGTTCTGCGTGAAGGTGAGGAAGCGCCACGCGGGCGTCTCCACCGGACGCTCGCTCCACGCGGGGACGAAGAGGTACAGCGCCAGCACGATGAGGTAGGGCGGCAGGATGCGCAGCGAGCGCCGCAGGTAGAAGCGCTTCAGGGATGGCGCCTCGCCGCGCGACACCGGCTCCATCAGCTGTGAGCCGATGAGGAAGCCGCTCAGCACGAAGAACAGCTCCACGCCCGTCCAGCCGAAGTTGGCGAGCATCCGGTAGGACTCGTGTCCCTCGGGGCGTGGGTAGTGGAAGAGGACGACGATGAAGATGGCCAGGCACCGGAGCAGGTCCAGGCCGGCCAGGTGGCGCGGTTCGGTGGTGTTCAGCGGAGTCGACCTTCAGCGGCGGGGAGGCCTGATTCTAGGTACTCTCTTGTGGGTGTGTCGCCCACATTTCTTCACCGAACCCTGAGGCAGGTCCGTTGATTCCGTCTGCCTGCCTCGGGACGGAATCAACGGGACTGACACGGCGTGAAGGCTAGTAGCAGAGCCACTTGTTGAAGGGCGTGCGCTGGCACTCGCACTCGCCCAGGTTGCCGTCGGACCAGGTGCAGGAGGTGAACGCTCCGGGGCGACAGAAGGTCCCGACGAGGGCCTCGCAACTGCCGGCCAGCTCCGACGACGCCTGCTCGGTGGCCTCGGGCGCCATCGGCTCACCCGTCTCCACGCCCCCACAGGCCGTCAGTCCGAACGCCACCGCGATTGCCAGGATTGCTCGCATGACCATCTCCAGTTGATTCGCTCGGAATACGCGAAGTGCGGGGATAGCTTAGGCGAGCCCAGGCGGGTTGACGACGCCTAGGCCCCGTACATCGACTCGATGAGCGCCGAGTGTTTGCGGGTGACGGCGTGGCGCTTGACCTTGAGCGACGCGGTGAGCTCGCCGCCATCCACCGTGAACGGGCCCGGGGAGATACGGAACGTCTTGATGCGCTCGAAGGACGCCAGGCCTGCGTTGGTCTCTTCCACCAGGGCCTTCAGGATGTCGTTGATGCGCGGGTGCGCGGGGTCGGCGGGGATGCCCTCTCGCCGGGCCACCATGGCGAGTATCTCCGGGTCGAGCGCGAACATGGCCGTGCAGTAGTTGCGTCCGTCGCCCAGCACGACGGCCTCCTGGACCAGCGGGTGTCGCTTGAGCTGCGCCTCGATTTTCAGCGGCGCCACGTACTTCCCGCCGCTCGTCTTGAGCAGCTCCTTCTTGCGCCCCGTCACCCGGACGAAGCCCTCCGCGTCGATGGAGGCGAGGTCTCCGGTCCGGAACCACCCGTCGGCATCGAAGGCCTCCGCCGTGGCCTCCGGACGGTTCAGGTAGCCCCGTGAGATGTTCGGTCCGCGCGCGAGCAGCTCGCCATCCGCGTCCACCTTGAGCTGGCAGCGGGAGAACGCGCGTCCCACCGTGCCAGGGCGCACGTCCTCCCTGGGATTGATGGTGAGCCCGGGACATGTCTCCGTGAGCCCATAGGCCTCCAGGATGGTCAGCCCGAGCGAGAGGAAGAACAGCTGCACGTCGACGCGAAGCGCGGCGGCGCCGGACAGGAGCACGGAGGCGTGGTCCAGGCCCAGGCGCGCGCGCAGCTTCGACAGCACGAGCCGGTCCGCCAGGGCCCGCTGCGCCTCCAGCCACAGGGGCCGGGACTTGCCGTGGGTCGCGGCGCGACGCCCCACGCCCAGGGCCCAGTCCAGCATCCAGCGGCGCAAGCCCCGCTCGCCCTCGATGGTGCTGGTGACCTTCGCCATCATCTTCTCGAAGACGCGCGGGGCCGCGGGGAAGAAGCCCGGGCGGGAGGCGACCAGGTCCGCCGCCAGCGTGGGCACCGACGACATCACCAGCGGCGCGCCGAAGAAGGGGCCCGCGAACTCCACCATGCGTCCGAAGGAGTGCGCGGCGGGGAGGAAGAGGAACAGGCCGTGCGTGAGCACGTTGTCATCCAGGAGCCGTGCGGCGCCGACGTCCTCGAGCATCGCCAGCATGTTGTCGTGGGTTTGAATCACCGCCTTCGGCGCGCCGGTGGTCCCCGAGGTGTACGTGAAGGTCGCGACGTGCTCGCGTCGAATCAGCGACGCCCTGCGGCGCACCTCGTCCTCCAGCTCCGCCCGTCGGGCGCGCCCGCGAGCCTCGAGCGCCTCCAGGCTCTCCCAGTCATCGGCGGGAGCAAGTCCGGCCGGATGGATGACGACCACCCTGGCGCGCGCGGGGAGCGCGTCGGGTGGGTAGTGCCGGTCGAAGAAGGTGAAGCCCGCACGGAAGGCGCGCACCTTGTCGAGCTGGTTCGCGTCGTCCACGACGATGAGCTGCGCGGCGGTGTCCACGTGCATGTAGCCCACCTCCTCGGGCAGCAGGCTGGCGTAGACGGGCACCGTCTTGAGGCCGACGCGCAGGGCCGCGAAGTCGACGAGACAGGACGCCATCGAGGTGTTGCCGACGAGGGTGATGCACGCGCCGTCGTCCACCGTGCCCGCGCTCAACAGCCCCGCGGCGAGCGACTCGATTCGCGGCAGCAGCTCCGACCAGCGGTGGTCGACATAGGTTTCGTCATGTCTGACGCGGAACGCGACGCGATGCGGCGACGCGTTCGCCCGGTCGAGAATCATCTGGGGGAGGGACGGGTGGACCTCGGCCATGGGGCCTCCTCGGTGCGTGGCGGGCAGGGGAGCGGCTTGTTTCACGAAGCCACGCTAGGTGCGGCGCCACGGGCCGGCTTGTATGATTCTGCAGATGCGGAGCCACTTGTTGCTGGGCGGAGGTCGAGCGCTCTACGTCGGCCGCTTCCACGAGTTGCCTCGGCATCGGTTCGCCGCCAACGCCGTGCTCGTGGGATTGGATGATGCGTTCGAGCTCGTCGACGGCGACGGCCGTGTCGGGCAGCACGAGGCCACCTTCGTGCGGGGGTGGCAATGGCACGCGCTCGACTTCCAGGGTGGGCGCGCCGCGGTGCTGTTCCTGGAGCCCGGCGTGAAGCTGCGCCATCAGGTCGACGCGAGCGCGGTGCGCGCGGCCGTGGAGACCGCCCTCGGTGCGCGACACCTCCAGCCCTGGACGGAGCTCTTCCAGCAGGCGCTGCACCTGGGGCCTTGCCCGAGGGAGGTCGACGCGCGCATCGCGCGGGTCGCCGCGTGGCTTGCTGCTCCCACGCGGGAGTCGGCGCCCGCGGACGCGGTGGGGTTGGCGCGGCGGGTGGGGGCTTCGACCTCGCTCGTCGAGCACCGGTTCAGCGAGCAGGTCGGCGTGCCGATGGGGGCGTATCGCGCGTGGCACCGGATGCAGGCGGCCGCGGCGCTCGCGCTGCGGGGGAGGAGCCTCACCGAGGTCGCGCACGCCGCGGGCTTCTACGACTCGGCGCACTTCTCCCGTCTGTTCCGAGGGATGTTCGGCCTGCCGCCCTCGAAGGTCTTCACCGACGACCTCACGGGGACCCTCTTCGAGACGCGCGTCAGCGGTGCGCCGTGAAGCGCCCTCGGGCCAGGAAGACGTGCTCGTCATCGATGAGGACCCGGGTGCCCGCGTCCTTGCGCCACACGTTGATGAGCTCGCTCACCCGCTCGGGCGTGAGGGGCCAGACGTCGCCTGGGAATAGATGCCCAGGTCGAAGTTCGGGAAACAGGCCCGCGCGGCCTGAAGCCAGACGGGGGTGACGACGAGCACCAGCCAGAGGAGGACCACGAGCGGCAGCGCGAGCGGTGCCAGTCGTGGTCGCGGGCGCTCGGGGCCCGAATCAGGTGTGGAGGCAACCATGGTGGAGCTGGCGCTTGCCAATAGCGCGTCATGACTGGCTCCGCCAGTGTTCACGCCCTGGGGCCCGCCTGGCCCGTGGGCAGGTCACCCACGGGCCGGAATGGAAGACAGCCGCTAACGCAGCCGGCGCCGCAAGCTCAACGGCAGGAGCAGCACGAGGAGCAGCGGCCACAGACCCGGGCTGGCGCCGCAACCGCCGCTGTCCTTGTCGGGGGAGCCCGTGTCCGGGTTCGTGCCCGCGTCTGTCACGCCGCCTCCCGCGTCCGGAGTGCCTCCGCCCGCGTCCGGGGTTCCTCCGCCCGCGTCCGGAGTGCCCGCGTCAGGCTGCTGCGTGACGGGCGCGCAGTCGCCGAGCGAGTGCTCCAGCGCCCCCAGCGTGGAGTTGCCGGAGGTGGGCCGGGGCCGCTGGCAGAAATCCTCGGTGACAGAGGCACTGGGGACGGCGGCGGCCACCAACTGCGTCACCGGGCCCTTCAGCGTCAGGTCGCCCTGGACCGGCGCCACGTACCAGGACGTCCACGTGCCCGTGGCCACGTTCGTCATGTTCGTCCCCGCGGTGAAGCGGCCGTTGTCGCGGTTTCGGATGACGGACGACAACACGTTGCCGTGGGCCTCGCCGGTGGAGGACGCGTAGCGGAAGTCCACGCCCGTCGTGGCGATGAAGGTGTTGAACAGCACCTGCGTGCGCGCGGCCCGGTTCAGGTAGACGGCGACATCCGAGCAGTTGGCGACGATGTTGTTCCGGATGATGCCATCCGAGTGCTCGGGGTCACACGGCACCGTCGCGTCGAAGGCCGGCGCACAGAACGCCGCGCCCGTGCCTCCGCCGCCGAAGGACAGGCCGATTCGCGTGTCCGAGGCCGGCCGGTCCCGGGCGCACAGGACGCGGTTTCGCTCGAAGAGCCCCCGCTTGCCGCCGCTCTTCATGAAAGCGCCGTAGGAGATGCCTCCCTGCTTGGAGAAGTCGTGCACCTCGTTGTCGCGCACCACCCAGTCGTCGCCCGTGTCGATGTTGAGCTTGTTGACGGGCGTCCCCGTCACGCGCGGGCGGGTGTCGTAGATGTCGTTGCGCTCGATGAGCCCCCGGTGGGGCATCTCGAAGACGCCGCTGGTGTTCTTCGTCGCGTTGGCCTTGAGCTGGGAGTTGAAGTCGCGCACGCGGCTGTTGCGCAGCACGAAGCCCTCCGCGTGGCCGGTGACGTGGAACGCGTGCTCGCAGTCCTGGTCGCGGGCGCAGATGCCCTCGATGGTGAGCCCGTCGAAGACCCAGGCGCGCCCCGACACCTTGAAGCCCTCGGTGGCGTTGAAGCGGATGAGCGCCGCGTGCCGGTTCGCCGCGCGCACGGTGATGGGCTGGGCATCCGTGCCCTCCGCCGCGCAGTTGAGGTTCGCATTCACCGTGTAGGTGCCATCCGCGAGCACGATGTCGTCCCCCGCCTTCGCGGAGGACAGCGCGGCTTGCAGCTCCGCCACGGTGGTCACGTTCTTCGTGGCGGCGACGCCCGACAGCGGCAGGAGGAGGACGACGAGGGGGACGGTTCTCATCCAGGGGACTCCAAGCGAGGGGGGCTCGGAGTCTACCCCGTCACGGGGTGGGTGGCGTCGCGCGCGAACATCCGCGCGAGCCACGAGTCCCGCGCCGCGATGCACGCCCGCGCCAGCGCCGACTGGGGGGCGATGTCGTAGAAGCCGTGGAACGCGCCACCCCAGACGTGCAGCTCGCACTCGCCCCCCGCCGCCAGGATCCGGTTCGCGTAGGTGACGGCTTCATCCCGGAACGTCTCCGCGCCTCCCACGTCGATGAAGGTGGGCGGCAGCCGGCTCAGGTCGGAGGCCCGCGCGGGCGCGGAGTAGGGGGACACCTCCGGACCGCCGAGCCGGTCTCCCAGCACGGCGCGCCACGCGGTCAGGTTGCTGGTCCGGTCCCAGACGCCGACGCCGTCGTACCGATGCGCGGAGGTCGTCTCGTTGCGGTCGTCCAGCATGGGACATTGCAGCAACTGGCCGAGCAGCCGAGGCCCCTGCCTGTCCCGGGCGAGCAGCGTGGTCCCTGCCGCGAGCCCGCCCCCGCCGCTGCCGCCGAAGATGACGAGCTGGTGGGGATTGAAGCGCAGCGACTTCGCGTTCGCGGCCATCCATTCCAGGCCCGCGTAGCAGTCCTCCACCAGCGTGGGCGCGGGGTGCTCGGGTGCCCGCCGGTACTCGACGCTCACGCAGACGGCGTCATGGCGCAGCGCCCAGTCCACCAGCGGCCGGGCTCCGGCGAAGCGGGTCCCCATCACCATGCCACCACCATGGATGTGGTAGACGGCGGGCCCGGCCACCGAGTGCCCCTTGCGGGAGATGACGGAGACGACGATGTCGTCGCCTCGATATCCCGGGATGGTGTGGTCGACGCAGTCGACCTGCGCGTCCCCGATGAGCGCCTCCCGCGTCACGTCGCTCAGTCGGCGGAAGTGCTCGAGCTGCTCCAGCGTCATCTTCAAGGGGACGTACCCCTCGAGCGGGGCGAGGAGCGGGGCGAGCTGCGGGTCGAAATCAGGATGAGTCATGCGTGCTGCATACTCCGGACCGGTGCGCGCGTGGAAAGCCCGTAGCACCGTCACCCGTTCGAAGTGGGGCTTGCTCCACACTGCCTCGGCCTGGTGTTCCGGCTCACCCGCATCCCGGGGGCAATGGCAGACGTCACCTCCAGTCTCGCGTCGCCCCCAACTGGATGCACCCGACACGGCGCGGAAGAGGGCTTGTCCGTGCCGAATGGCAATCACAGCCTCTGTGCAGGGCGCACTGACGCGAACTCGCGTCCGCGAGGCGCCGAACACGCGAAAGACCGCGGAAAGGACTTCCTCCATGCATCAGCTCCCCCTCGAAGAGGCGGGGTTCCACGCCGGCCATGTCCACGAATGGCGACTGCGCCCCGCCGCGAACACGCTCGCCTCGCTCTCGGCCGGTGACCGGCCCGCCTCCTACAACCAGGAGAAGCACTTCGCGGCCGCGGTGTCGGCCCGGCAGGAGCACGTCTCGGAGGACTACTGGATTGGCCTGTCGTTCCGCATCCCCGGCCCGCTCGACCTGGCCGCGCTGGAGGCGGCGCTGCTGCACTTCGTGAAGCGGCACGAGGTGCTGCGCTGCGGGTTCGAGCAGCTCATCGCCGGGGACCTGCGCTGCGACGTCATGACGCCCGCGCAGGTCCGGCTGGAGCACACCGACGTGGGGCACCTCGCGTCGGGCGAGGCGGTGACGGCCCACATCCAGGCCACGTTCAACCGGGACATCGACACGCTGTCGTGGCCGCTGTTCGTGATGGGCGTGGTGGTGGAGCCGTCGCAGGCCACCGTCTACATGGGGTTCGACCACATCCTGTGTGATGGCCTCTCCCTGGTCTTCGCGGTGGAGGACGTGCAGCGCGACTACGCCGCCCTGGCCGCGGGCCTGACGCCGGTCCCCGAGGTGGCGGGGAGCTACCTCGACTTCGGGGACGTGCAGCGCCACCGCTATTCGAAGCTGACCGCGGACAGCCCCGAGCTGGACTACTGGCGTGCCTTCATCGCGGACGCGGGGGACCTGTTCCCCCACATCCCGCTCGACCTGGGCCTCGAGTCAGGCCGCATGTACCCGGCCCGCAACAGCACCGTGCGATTGCTCGACGACGCGGGGGCGCAGGCGTTCGAGCGCCTCTGCCAGGAGCGCGGCGTGAAGCTGTTCATCGGCATGCTGGCCGTCGTGGGCATGGCCCTGCGGGACATCTCGGGCGCCCAGGTGTACCGGGGGTTCATGCCCATTGGTGAGCGCAAGGACCCCCGCTGGCGCAAGTCCTTCGGTTGGTTCGTCAACACCCTGGCCATCCGCTTCCCCATCGCCGACGGGATGACGTTCCCGGAGGTCGTCGAGGGGGTCCAGACAAGCTTCAAGGAGCTGCTGCGCAACGTCGACGTGCCCTTCGTGAAGGTCTGGGAGCTGCTCGCGCCGCAGTACTTCCACCTGCGGACGTGGCCGTTCCCGGTCAACTTCTTCTCCTTCCTCGACTACCGGAAGCTGCCCGGCGCGGACATGCTCGACGTCTGGCGGCCGAAGACGATGCCCGAGTCCTCGCACTCCAACACGGGCAACATGTGGTTCCTCCGCAACGCGGAGGGGCTCTTCCTCCACTCCATCATCTGCGATGTGCCCAAGAGCGTGGACGCGTTCGACCGCTACCGCGCCGCCATCAGCTCCACGCTCGAGGACCTCCTCCGCGGCTCCGTCCGCGGTGGCGTCACGCCCCGGGAAGGCGGTCAGCCCTCCGCCTCGCTCTGACGGCGAGCGGGCGCGCTCACCGGGTGGCGGCGGCGTCGGGCAGCGTGGCCGGGCTGCCGCCCCGCATCGAGCGCGCCGCGACCACGGCCAGCGCCAGGAAGATGAGGATGAGCGCCCGAGGGAATGCCTGGGTGCCGAACACGTCCTGAAGCACGCCGATAGCCGAGGAGCCGGCGACACCCCCGACCCCGCCCGCCATCGTCATGGCGGCGCTGCAGCTGAGCAGCTGCGCCCCGCTGAAGCGGTCGCCGATGGACGCCAGCGCCACCGTCGTCGTGCCGTAGGCGCACGCGCCCCAGACGAACAGGAACAGGAACAGCAGGGGCGTCGCGACGCCGATGACCCACGGCAGCGCGGCGCCGCCCAGCACGGTGAGCAACGCGCAGCCCATCATCACCGGGCGTCGGCCCCAGCGGTCGGACGCCCAGCCGATGGGCGGCTGCAGCACCACGTTGCCGACGTTCAGCACGCTCAGCCCGATGCCCATCACCGCGGTGCTCGTGCCATGCGCTGCCCCGAACCGGGGCAGGAACGCGAGGGACGCGTGGTCGAACGCGCCGAACGACGCGGCCGCCAGCAGCGCCGCCGGAATCAAGCCGAGCGCCCCGAGCACCGGCGCGCGCGCCGTGCCGTGGAAGTCCGGCAGCCGCTGGCGGACGAGCAACACCCCCAGCGCGCACGCGATGAACGCGGCGCCGAGCAGCGCGAAGCAGTGGGGCGAGCGGAAGTCCACCAGCGCCACCACCAGCGGCCCACACGCGAAGCCCGCGGACAGGAACGACGTGTAGATGCCGAACACCCGGCCCCGGCGCCCCGAGGGCGTGAGCTGCGCGAGCCAGGCCTTGTTGACGATGTAGAAGCCGCCCACCGCCAGGCCCCACAGCAGGCGCGCGACAATCCACAGCAGCGGCTGGGGCACGAGCGCCATCGCCACCATCGCCGTCAGGCCGAGCAGGCAGCTGGCGACGCCGATGCGCACCGCGCCGAACCGCTCGGCCGCCCACGGAATCACGAACGACGAGGCAATCAGCCCCAGCGGGCTGCACGCCGCGGAGATGCCAATCACGCTGTCGGCCACGCCCTGGCGGGCCAGCAGCACGCCGAGCAACACGGGCGTGCCCCCCACCGCGACGGCGAACATGCCGACCAGGAACGAAATCGTGAAGATGCTCCGCCACGCGGCGGCGTCCGGGAGGGGTGGACTCATGACGCCGGGTGGCGCGCGACCAGGACCGGCAGCATCGCGCCGCCCTTGTAGAGGCTCATGATGGGACTCTGGTTGGCCCGCGACAGGAAGCCCACCGCCTTGCCGCCGAAGATGAACATGTTGAGGTCCGCGATGCGCTGGGTGATTTCGCCCGTCGTCGGGTCCGGACAGTGGACGACGTGGCCCTGGATGTACTCCTGGGCCACGTACGAGGCGTCGGACGCCGCGGTCTCGACGGCGCGCCGCCAGTCCTCCTCCCGCGCCTTGTTCCCAATCACGATGCCGTCGCCCCACGTGGCGTTGGTCGGCTTGAGCAGGAAGCGGGACCTGTTGCGCTGGAGGTAGTCGCACAGGTCCACCGCGTCGCCCTCCATGGAGATGGAGCGCCCGGGCGCCACCACGCGCGTCCACGGCACGTGGCGCTGGAACAGCTGGCGGTCCGCCGGTGAGAAGTGGTCGCCGAACCGCGGGTCGCTCAGGAGCGCCAGGATGGACTTGTCCGCGTAGAGCCACTGGCAGGCCAGCGGGTTCACGCTGACCACGTCTCCGTCCGCCACCGCGCGCAGGTAGGGGGCGGCGTCGGGGCACCGGACCAGGTCGCGCAGGTCCCACTTGTTGTAGACGAGGTCGATGCGCGTCCCCCGGTGCGTCACGTGGCCCGCCCCCGGCGCCAGCTCCCGCAGGTCGATGAACTCGCAGTGGATGCCGCGCTCGTCGAAGCCCTGGATGATGAGGTCGGTCTCGCTGGTGAAGCGGCCGTTGTAGTTGACGATGCGGACCTCGCTCGGCTCACGTCCCTTGTCCGCGCGATAGGTGTCCAGCATCTCCGAGATGAACAGGTTGCGCGTCTCCACGATGGGCTGGGGGACCCACTCCACGTCGCGCCCCCACGCGGCCAGGATGGGGTTGGGCCGCGAGCGCCACAGCCGCGTCGCCATGCCGGACGCGAACAGGTTCGCGGGACAGTCGGTGTTGGTCTCCAGGATGAGGTAGCGGCCGTCCGGCGCCACCAGGCCGTCGAAGCGGCAGATGCGCGTGAGCGGCCGGAACCCGGGCGCCGCGAGCAGGTAGTCACGCACCGGCTCATAGCCGCGATAGAGCCCTCGGACCTCGTCGTCGTGGCGGTACAGCTCCAGCACGTCGTCGAACACCCGGATGAAGCGCTCGCCGGCGAGCTTCAGCTCCGCGGCCCAGTCCGCGTCGATGACGGTCGGCCGCAGGCACACCGGATAGGCGTGGTTGGCGTCGAACTGGAGCCGGTGGTCGAGCGCCGTCGCGCGCAGGTCGCGCTGTGCCGCCGCGATGTGCTCACGCTCGTCGGCCGAGGCCCGGGCCAGCAGCGCGTCGAGCTCCGCGTCGTAGGGACACAGCGCCAGACCGCCGCCGTCTTTCTGAAAGGGAGAAGCCACCTTGGACATCGTCGACCCCAGGGTTCAAGTCAGGATGCGGATTCCCGACGGCGTGCGAATCGTCGCGGTATAGCGGAGCGCCTCGCCGTGCTTCACGGCGGGCGCGCCAGGGATGTCGAGTGCCTCGTACAGCCGGGTGATGCCGGCCGGGTCCGGGTGCTCGAGCGTGAAGGCCAGAAGCTCACAGCCCCGCTCGGTCTGGGGCGCGAGCGTCGGGCGTGCCCCCTTGCGGTCGATGAGCGAGGGCACGACGCCCCCCATCGGCAGCGAGCCGTCCACGGGCACGGCGAAGAAGTAGCTGGACGCGCCGGCGTGGAACTCGCGCGGCTCACCGAAGACGCCCGGGTGCCGGGCCAGGTCCCGGGCGAAGTGGTCGGTGCTCGCCACCCAGCCCCGCAGGCGCCTGCCGTCGTCCCACGCCCGCCGCACCGCCGCGCGGTCGTCCAGCCCGAACCACCGGGGGTGCGCGGGGGGCGGCGCCTCCTCGTCGATGGCAATCACCTCCAGATAGGCGGCCTCACCCAGCCGGAGCAGGTGATTGTGCGTGCCCATGTGGATGTGCTTGCGGCCGAAGGGGATGTCGAGGTCCAGGCACTCCCGGAGATGTGAGATGCCTTCGACGAGCGAGGGTGCGATGACGGAGAGGTGGTCGAGTCGAGGCATGGTGTCGCGGGGTCAGCCCTGGACCAGCATCGGGTCGGTCGACTGGACGATGGCGGTCGAGAAGCGGTTGTAGCCGAACAGTCGCACGAGGATGCGCCGGTTGTCCTTGATGATGTCGCGGCAGTGCAGGGCCTTGGTGTTGTTGATGAGGATGGCCTTGCTGGAGTCCAGCGTCACCTGGAGCCGCTCGGCGTTCGCGATGCCGGCCTGCAGCGCGGCGAGGGCCCTGTGCGCGGTCTCCGGCGCCCCGGCGCACGCGGAGAAGCGATAGGCGCTGAACCGGAACGCGTAGTCGCCGTGTGGGTTGTAGTCCACGATGGAGACGTCGCGGCCGTCCTCGTCACCGGGGACGTAGGAGTCGGGCCGGGTGAATTGATAGTGCTTGCGGGTCAACGCGTCGACCACCGGCTCTCCCAGGGCCTCCAGCACCGGCGTCACCGGGATGACCTGGGTCGGTTCCTGGAGCGGATTCCACCGCGCCGTCAGAATCAGCGTCGAGGGCGCCGGGGAGCGCCGCTGCGTCGCGTGGAACGAGCAGTAATACGGCGGCTCGGTGTGGGCGCCGAGCGCGAGGCCGGAGTGGGAGGAGAGCTCCACGTCCTCGGGCGCGGGCTCCTCTGGAATCTTGTGCTGGCCGCCCCCCTTGAAGTTGCCGACGATGCGGACCATCTCATTGTAATCCAAATCGTACGCGAAGGCGCGATTGTCACAGAGGTTCAACAGGAGCTGGCTGCGTGACGCGAGCACCTGGCAATCGAAGTCGACCTTCAAGGACTCGAGCGACGGCCTCGTCTCGGGGACGCCCTCGCCCACCGCTCGCATGCCCTCGACCACCAGCAGGGTGGTGCGATTGCTGGCATAGCCATCCACCACGGCGCGCTGCCCGGGGTCCAGCAGCTCTCGCAGCGCGCTCGCGCTGGCCTCGGCGCGCTCACGGACCCCCGCGGCTTGTGGTCCCCCTGCCCGAGCCAACCGCACGGCCTGTTGATGCAGGTATTCCGCCTGCGAAGGCAGCCATTTCAGGACCGCCACTTCAGTGTGAGGACTTGCGGATTTTCCGTCTGACCTCGCGACACGAGTCATCTCGGCCCCCGACTCAGCTTCGAGCTGGGGCGCGCAGATACTACCGGTATGTCTAGTAGTCCATATTAATCTTGAATTGATAGGGATGGGGTGCGGCGGCCACCCCAGTCTCCTGGAAGCTGAAAGGAGTTGGTGGGCGCTTCAGGGCAGACACGCAACAGTCCGAGCGAAGAGTTCCACTGCACCAACCTCCTGGCGAGGCACGGAGGCGGGGGCCTCAGCCCGGGTCCTCCTCCTCGTAGCAGACGCCGATTTCGCGCAGCTCGACGGTGGACCACTCGGCCGCGGGACACTGGCTGGCGATGGCGAGCGCTTCTTCCCGGCTCGCGCAGTCGAAGAGGACGTAGCCTCCGACAACCTCCTTGGATTCGGCGAAGGGGCCATCACGCAGGGTGCGCTGGTGGTCCCGGACCTCGATCCGGACCCCCTCCGAGACGGACCGGAGGGAGTCGCTGCCCTTCCAGAGCCCGCGCGCCTGGAGGTCCTGGACGAAGCCCACCATCCGCTCCATCTCGCGGCGGCCTTCTTCCGCCGTCCGGCTCCGCTTGCGCTTGCTCTCCTCCATGACCAACAGCATGTACGTCATCACCGACTCCGTGCGTGGGGGGGCGCCCAGCGTCCTCCATCCGCCGCCCGGGCTGAAGCGTTTCCTGGCGCTGGACGCCGGCGCGGCCCGAGGGCCAGGCTCGTGGGATGCCCCTCCAGAACCTCATGCGCATCCACGACCCGGAGTCCCTCGCGAGAGGAGAGCGGGCCTTCAGCCCCGAGTTCGCGGCGATGAGCCAGCGGGTGCTGCACGTCACCGGGCTGACGTCACGCCTCAACGTCCTACCGTTCGAGGACGAGGCGGGCAAGGCGGCGCTGCTCGAGCAGATTCTCGGGCGGCCGCTGCCCAAGCGGGTCACCGTCTATCCGCCGTTCTACACGGACCATGGGCTGCGGCTGGAGCTGGCCGAGCGGGTGTTCATCAACCAGGGTTGCACGTTCCTCGACCATGCCGGCATCCGGCTGGGCGAAGGGGTGATGGTCGGCCCGAAGGTCACCTTCATCACGATGAGCCACCCGGTGGACCCGGGGGACCGGCGGCTGTACCTCACGGGCGCGCCCATCGAGGTGGCCCAGAACGCGTGGATTGGCGCGGGGGCGACGATTCTTCCCGGGGTCCGGATTGGTCGCGACGCGGTGGTCGCGGCCGGAGCCATCGTCTGCGACGACGTGCCGGACGCGAGCCTGGTGACGGGCCCGAAGGCGACCGTCCACCGACGGTGGTGAGCCACACCGGGGCCACTCGACCCGCGCGGCCTGCCACGACGCAAGGGCTGGCCGGCGGGCCGCGACTCACTCGAAGGTGATGATGAGCTGCTCCCACGCGCCCACGGCGGTGCGGTTGGCGTTCACCGTGCCGCTGCCACCGCCCTCGGCCACCACGTCGTTCTTTGCCGTTCGAGGCGCGCTGGCCGATGGCCTGCCCGCCCCAGGGGCTCGATGGTCGGCAGCCCGTTGCTCGAGAACGCCGTGCGCGAGTCGCGCATGATGGAGCCGTAGTCGTACCCGAGGAGCCCCCCGTGCCGTCGATACCTCCCCGGGCCAATACCGAGTGCGATTCGCGTTGGAGAAGCCCGCACCCTCGGGAAGAAAAAGCGGCTCGCGCGTTGGTTTGTGTGGAAAGGCCAAAGTCATTTCTCCGGAGCCCGGCATCCATCCTGGCTGTGGGAATTCCAATCCAAGTCCCCATTGGAAGGAGCAACACCATGAAGCGAGCGTCCCTCGTTGTCTCGGCGGTGATGATGTCGGTCGGGTTTGCCACTCCGGCGCTGGCGGCGCCCATCACCGTGAATGGCTACGTCTGCGCGGCCACGTACACGCGTCAGCCCAATCTCACCTACGGCCAGGGCTACGTGGTCGTGCAGGTGTACACGGCGGCGAACTGCACGGGGAGCTTCGTCGGCAACTACTACTACCTGGGCGCGAGCGCCGCTTCGGCGGGCTACCAGTACAGTGAAGCGGAGCGCCTGGGGCTGTTCGAGCGCGCCACCCAGGCCGCCACCCAGGGCACGCGGGTCACCCTCTACGTGGAGGGGGCTGGCGTCGGCATCCTCGACACGACCTACCGCGGCAACTGACGTCGGGCGGGACGCCGCGCGGGGTGTCCCGCGCGCGGTCAGCCCCGCTCGGTGAGGCGGTTGAGCAGGTCCAGGTCCCCGGCGCTCAGCGAAAGCGAGGCGCTCGCGAGGTTCTCCCGGAGGTGGGGGCGTGACGACGTGCCAGGGATGAGCAGCACGTTGGGGGCGCGGTGCAGCAGCCACGCCAGGGCGACCTGCATCGGCGTCGCGCCCAGGCGCGTGGCCACGTCGTTCAGCGTGCTCGACTGCAGCGGGGTGAAGCCGCCCAGCGGGAAGAACGGCACGTAGGCCGTCCCCGTGGCGGCGAGCTGGTCGATGAGCGCGTCGTCATGCCTGTGCGCCAGGTTGTAGTGGTTCTGCACGCAGACGATGTCGACGAGCTTGCGGCCCTCGGCGACCTGCGTCGGGGTGACGTTGCTCAGGCCGATGTGGCGGATGAGCCCGCGCTGCTGGAGCTCGGCGAGCGCGGTGAGGGGCGCCTCGATGGAGCCCTCCACCGGGCCCTCGGCGCTGAACATGGCCCGGAGGTTCACGACGTCCAGCACGTCGAGGCCGAGGTTGCGCAGGTTGTCGTGGACCGAGCGCTCGAGGTCCTCGGGAGAGGACGCGGGCTCCCAGGAGCCCTGGGGGCCACGCACCGCGCCCACCTTCGTGGCGATGACCAGCCCGTCGCGATAGGGGTGCAGCGCCTCTCGGATGAGCTGGTTCGTCACATGCGGGCCGTAGATGTCGCTGGTGTCCAGGTGGTCGACGCCCTGCTCGATGGCCTCGCGCAGCACGGCGAGGGCCGCCTTACGGTCCCTGGGTGGACCGAAGACACCGGGGCCGGCGAGCTGCATGGCGCCGTAACCCACGCGGCGGACGGTGTGGGTGCCGAGGCGATAGGTCTTGGGGATGGGAGACATGGTGGAGGTCCTTGGGATTCGAGGTTCTCCCTTTCTCTACGGAGGGCGCCGCTGCGCGACAATCAGTGGCAATGCGCACGGGCTGTGCGAAAATCCGCACAGTGATGGATGAGTTCTCGGACCTGACGGCCTTCAGGGCGGTGGCGCGTGAGGGCGGATTTCGCGGCGCGGCGCGGGTGACGGGCAGCAGCGCCTCGCGGCTGGGGGACGCCGTCCGCCGGCTGGAGGCCCGGCTGGGGGTCCGGCTGCTCCACCGGACGACGCGGAGCGTGACGCTGACGGACGCGGGGGCGCGGCTGCTCGAGCGGCTGGAGCCCGCGCTGGGGGAGGTCCGCTCGGCGTTGGACGTGGTCAACGACTTCCGCGGCCGACCGGCGGGGCGGCTGCGGCTCAATGTCCCCATCGCGGCGGCGCGGCTGGTGTTGCCCCGCATCGTGCCGCCGTTCCTGGCGAAGTACCCCGACATCCGCATGGAGGTCATCGCGGAGGAGCGCCTGGTCGACGTGGTGGCCGAGGGCTATGACGCGGGCATCCGCTACGAGGAGCGGCTCGCGCAGGACATGGTGGCGGTGCCCATCGGTCCGCGCGTCCAGCGCTTCGCGGCCGCCGCCTCGCCCGCGTATCTCGCGCGGCGTGGGCGCCCCAGGCATCCGAAAGAGCTCCTGAACCATGACTGCCTGGGGGGCCGGTTCACGAAGGGGCCGCTGCACGCGTGGGAGTTCGAGCGCGACGGGGTGACGCTCAACGTCGAGCCGAAGGGCCCGCTCATCGTCGGCCTCGGGACGACGACGGACCTGGCGGTGGCCGCCGCCGTGGCGGGGACCGGCATCATCTACGACTTCGAGGACTGGCTTCGTCCCTACCTGGACCGGGGAGAGCTGGTCCCCGTGCTCGAGTCCTGGTGGCCGAGCTTCTCCGGGCCGGTCCTCTATTATCCCGGCCGCCACCACCTCCCCACGCCGCTGCGGGCGTTCATCGACTTCATCCGGTCGATGAAGACCTGAGCGTTCGCGGCGGGGCCAGGGCCCTCCCCGGGTCGAGGGCCTTCTCCTGACGGCCGTGACGGCCCCGGGCGTGAAGCCTCAACCGAGGATGGGGAGTCCACTCTCCCGCAAATCGTGCGCGAATGGCGTGTTTGACATTGATGTGACGCAGGCGGACGCAAAACCTGCGTTGAGAGTGTCTTTGTTCGGGTGCCTTTGCAGTGTGCATATTCTCAAAATCGGATTGTCCGGGAGTGCTCTCCACCCCCTGTCCGCGGGGCAGAAAATCATCTGGTATTGCGCGAGTTCCGGGCGTAGAGAGAGATCGCCCGAGCGGCGGAGTTATGGGTTGTTGTATGCGTTGCCGGGTGTATCGGTAGCAGGTCAATCGCTGATTCACATGGATGCGTGGGTGCATGCCTGGGGTCGGGCATGTATGTCTTTTGCGACGTCCAGGGTGTCTCCGGTCGTGGACGGAAGACCGCCTGGATGCCAGTGAGGCAGGGAATGGAAGAGCGGGTTGGCGACGTCGACGGGCTGCGGGCGTGGCTCGCGGTCGAGCTGTCCTCGTTGCTGGGGCGTGAGGCGAGCGAGGTGGGGCTCGCGACGCCGTTCTTCCAGATGGGCGTCGACTCGCTCGTCGCGCTCAAGTTGATCTCCCGGCTGTCGGGGGTGCTGGGGCGGCCGCTGTCGCCCACGCTCATCTGGGAGCATCCGACACCCGCGGGGCTGGCGGCCCATCTGCTGGGACCCGAAGCGGCGTCGAAGCCCGGCTGGGACGTGCCCGGCCAGGAGCCCTCGGAGCCTGTCGCCATTGTCGGGCTGGCCTGTCGCTTCCCCTCCGCGCCGGATGCCGAGGGCTTCTGGCGGGTCCTCCAGGAGCGCGTCGACTGCGTGACGGACGTGCCCCCGGAGCGCTGGGCGGCCTCTGCCGGGACCTGGGAGCGACCTGGGGCGTTCCTCGACACGGTCGACCGCTTCGACCCGGGCTTCTTCGGAATCTCGCCCCGGGAGGCGGGGCAGATGGACCCCCAGCAGCGCTTGATGCTGGAGCTGTCGTGGGAGGCGCTCGAGGACGCGGGCATCGCGCCCGGGACGCTGCGGGGCTCGCGCACCGGCGTCTTCACGGGGCTGGTCTGGCGCGACTACGCCGACCTCCAGACGCTCCAGGGGGCCTCCGCCTCCCTTCATACCTGCACCGGCCACGCCGGGAGCATCGTGGCGAACAGGGTCTCCTATACGTTCGGGTTCGAGGGCCCCAGTCTGGCCATCGACACCGCCTGTTCCTCGTCGCTGGTCGCCATCCTCGAGGCCTGTCGCAGCCTGCGCGCGGGCGAGTCGACCCTGGCGCTCGCGGGGGGCGTGCAGCTCAATCTCTCTCCCCGCACGCTCCAGGCCGTCTCTGCCTTCGGTGCGCTCGCGCCGGACGGGCGGTGCAAGACCTTCGATGCGCGGGCCAACGGCTACGGGCGCGGAGAGGGCGCGGGCGTCGTCGTCCTCAAGCCCCTGTCGCGCGCCCTGGCGGATGGGGACTCCATCTACTGCGTCATCCGTGGCGGCGCGGTGAACAACGACGGCGCCAGCAACGGGCTGACGGCTCCCAGCCCCAAGGCCCAGGAGCAGCTGCTGCGCGCCGCCTACGGCGCCTCGGGCGTGGACCCCGCGCGGGTGCAGTATGTCGAGCTGCACGGGACGGGAACGCCGCTGGGCGACCCGATAGAGGCCCGGGCCCTGGGCGCCGTGCTGGGCGGGGCGGCGCGCGCTTCCGGGCAGCCCCTTCGCGTGGGCTCGGTGAAGACCAACATCGGGCACCTGGAGGCGGCCGCGGGCGTCGCGGGAGTCATCAAGGTGGCGCTCTCCATCCGGAAGCGGCGGCTCCCGGCGAGCCTGCACTTCGAGCAGCCGAACCCGCACATCCCGTTCGATGCGCTGGGCCTGAGCATGCAGACGGCGCTCACGGCGTGGCCCAGGGACGACGAGCCCGCGCTGGCGGGCATCAGCTCCTTCGGCTTCGGGGGCACCAACTGTCACCTCGTCGTCGAGGAGCATCTGCCGGGGCCCCGGCGGGCCGTGGCGCCTCCCTCCGTCGTGGCCCGCCCGCCGCTCCCCGGAGGGCCGAGGAAGGTCGCGTTCCTCTTCGCGGGCGCCGGCTCGGCGTGGTGGGGCATGGGGCGGGAGCTGCTCGCGACGCAGCCCGTCTTCCGTGCGCGCTTCGAGGCGTGTGACGCCGTGTACCGGGGGCTCGGGGGCGACTCGCTCGTGGAGGCGTTGCTCGCGCCTCGCCACCGCTCGCGCTTCGAGCGGGGCGAGGTGCAGTTGCCAGTCGTCCTCGCGCTCCAGGTCTCGCTCGCGGCGACGTGGCGGGACTGGGGCGTCGAGCCGAGCGCCGTCATCGGCTACAGCGTGGGCGAGTGGGCCGCGGCGCACGTGGCGGGAATCCTCACGCTGGAGGAGGTCTTCGCGCTCGCGCGCCATTACATCCAGGTGCAGCGGAGCGTGACGGGCGGCGCGGGCATGGGCGTGGTGGGGCTCCCCGCGGCGGAGGTGGAGGCGCGCCTCGCCGGGGCGGGGAGGATTGCCATCGCCTCGGTGAACAGCCCCCGGTCCACGGGCATCGGCGGAGAGCCCTCGGCCCTCCAGGACTTCGCCTCGCGGCTGGTGGCGGAGGGGATTTTCGCGCGCACGGTGGAGATCGACTTCTACGCGCACATCCCCCAGGTGGCGCCGCTCGCGCCGCTCTTCCTGGGAGGCTGTCCGGCGCTGAGGCCGCTGCCGGGGCGCATCCCGATGGTCTCGACGGTGTCGGGCGCGTTCGTCGACGGCGTGTCGCTGGGACCCGGGTACTGGACCGACAACTTCCAGGCGCCCGTGCGGTTCGCCGACGCGGTGAAGACGCTGCTCGACTCCGGGCACGAGGTCTTCCTCGACGTCAACCCGCATCCCATCCACGCGCGCTCGGTGGAGGAGAACATCGCGGCCCACGCGGCGACGGCCACGGTGGTGCAGGGGCTGCAGCGCGGAGCGTCGGACCTGGATGGGCTTCATCGCGCGCTCGACGCGCTCGCCTCGGCGGGCCACGCGATTCGTTGGGAGCGTGTGTTGCCGGAGGCCCCTGTGCCTCCCACCGCCGACGGGGCCGCGGAGCTGTTCGTGCTCTCCGCGAGGACGGAGCCCGCGCTCCGGGCGCAGGCGCGTCGTGTCGCCGGGCAGCTTCGCGGCGCGCCCACGCCCTCGCTCGCGGACCTCTGCGCCACCGCGGGGCTCTGGCGTGACCACCATGCGCACCGGTTGACGTTGGTGGCCCGGACGCGGACGGCGCTGGCGGAGGAGCTCGAGGCGTTCGGCCAGGGGGCGCCTCCTCGGGCCTTCCAGTCCCAGGGGGTGGTCCGACAGGGCGAGGGGCCGCGCGTGGGCTTCGTGTTCTCGGGGCAGGGGGGCTTCCCGCTCGGGGAGAGCACCCGCCTGTTCGAGGAGGAGCCCTGCTTCCGGGAGATGTTCGAGCGCTGCGACCTGGCGTTCCGCGCGCGCACCGGGGCCTCGCTCGTCGAGGCGATGGAGGCCGCGCGGGAGGGGGCCGCTCCGCCGCGCACGGAGGTGGAGCAGCCGCTCCTGTTCGCCTTCCAGGTGTCGCTCGCCGCGCTGTGGGCGGCGTGGGGCATCCGTCCGGACGCGGTGGTGGGGCACAGCATCGGAGAGGTCAGCGCGGCGCACCTCGCCGGCGCGCTGTCGCTCGATGAGGCGATGGCCCTGGTCGTGAGCCGCAGCCGCTTGATGGGGAAGACGGCCGGACGCGGAGGCATGGCCACGGTGGCGACCTCGCTCGAGCGACTGTCGCCGCTGCTCGCGCCTCACGGTGACGCGCTGTCGGTCGCCGCGCTCAACGGTCCGGAGGACATCGTCGTCTCGGGAGAGCGCGCGTCGCTGGAGTCGCTGCGGGACAGCCTCCAGGCGCAGGGGATTCGCGTCCGGCTCCTGAACGTCGACCACGCGTTCCACAGCGCGCAGATGGACGCGCACCTGGCGGAGCTGGACGAATGCACGCGGGAGCTCGCGCCCAAGGCGCTGGTGACGCCGCTGTACTCCACGGTCCGGGGTGGGCGGGTCCTGGCCTCGGTGCTCGACGCGGACCACTGGCGCGCGAACATCCGGCAGCGGGTCCTGTTCGCGCCGGCCATCCAGGCGATGCTCGCCGACGGCTGCCGCGTCTTCGTCGAGGTCTCCCCGCATCCGGTGCTGTCGCAGCCGCTGGCGCGGACGCTCGAGGCCTCGGGGGTGGAGGGGACATCGGCGCTGTTCTCCGCGCGCCGTGACCGGCCCCCTCGCGTCACGATGCTCGCCGCGTTGGGGGCGCTCCACACGTTGGGGCGCGAGCCCGCGTGGAAGGGCGTCTTCCCCCGTGGGGGCCGGCGGGTGGCGCTGCCGTCCTATGCGTGGCAGCGCGAGCGCTACTGGTTCGACGTCGCGCCCGGGGCCACGCCAGACAAGGGACATCCGCTGCTGGGGCGCGCGGTGGAGGCTCCCCTCGGCGAGGCGCGCTTCGAGTCCTCCCTTCGGGCGGACCGCGTGCGGCTGCTCGCCGACCACCGGCTCTACGGCACGGTGGTGGTCGCGGGCGCGAGCATGGTCGGCATGCTGCTGGAGGCGGCCCGTCGGCTCTGGGGGCCGGAGGGCTGTCGCGTCCAGGATGTGCTGTTCCTGAGTCCCATCGTGATGGAGGACGCCGAGGAGCGGGTCTTCCAGGTGTCCATCGCGGCCGGGGGTGACTTCCGGCTGTCGACCCGGCTCGCGAGCGATGACGCGGAGTCACCGCGCTGGACGCTGCATGCCACGGGGCGACTGGAGCGAAGCGGGGAGGCGCCCTCCGAGGCCGAGCCGCTCGCCGGGCTCGAGGCCCGCTTCGAGGCGCTCCCATCCATCGAGCGTTTCTATGAGGGCATCGACCGACAGGGCCTGGTGCTGGGGCGACAGTTCCGCTGGCTGGAGGCGGTCTCCCGGGGCGAGAGGGAGGCGCTGGGGCGGCTGCGTCTTCCGGACGAGGGGGATGGCGCGGAGGACTACCGGCTGCATCCGGGGCTCATCGACTCGTGCTTCCAGGTGCTGGGGGCGGTCTCGGGCTTCTCGTCCATCGAGGGGATGGCCTTCGTTCCCATCGGCATCGACCGGTTCGTGCTCCACGGGGCGCAACGTCCTCGGTTCTGTCATCTCGTGCTGCGCTCGGGGACGGGCGCGGTCGACGAAGCCTCGACGGTGGACCTGCGGTTGCTGGACGACGCGGGTGTCGTCGTGGCGGAGGTCCACGGCCTGACGATTCGCCGGGCGCCTCGGGACACGGTCCTGCGACGAGACACGGGGGCGGCGCCGCTGCACTTCCAGGTGGAGTGGCAGCCTCGGCCCGTGGCGGTGCGGCCCTCCGCGAGTGAGCCCGTCACCTGGTTCCTCCTCGCGGACCGCGGCGGTTTCGCGGAGGCGCTCGCCCGACAGCTCGAGCTTCGGGGTGCTCGCGTGGAGGTGCTCTCCTCCGACCTCGCACGTCCTGGCGCTCACGGCGACGCGAGTGCTTCAGACGACCACGGTCGCGCTGGTGCACGTGTGGAGGAGCGGTCCTCCGACAAGGGCGATGAGCTGCGCCTGCTCGAGCGTCTCGACGCGCTCGGCGATTCGACGCGGGCCTGCGTCGGAGTCGTCGACCTGCGAGGGCTCGATACTTCCTCGCCACTCGACGGTGTCGAGCGTGGGGTCGGGCTCGTGAAGCTGCTGGCGACCCATGGCGGTGGGACTCCACCGCGCCTGGTCCTGGTGACGCGAGGCGCGCAGGCGACCGGCGTGGAGGAGGGTGCCCTCGCCGTCGAGCAGTCGCCGCTCTGGGGTCTGGGCCACGTGGTGGCCCTCGAGCACCCCGAGCTGCGCTGTGTACGCATCGACCTGGACCCGTCCTCTCATGGAGAGGACGCGGCGCTGCTCGCCCAGGAACTCTCCTCGTCGCAGGATGAGGACCGCGTCGCCTTCCGCTCGGGTCGTCGCCTCGTGGCCCGGCTCGCACGCGCGCGGCTTCCGCGTGCGCCCCATCCACTGTCTTTCTTCGCCGACGCCACCTACCTCATCACCGGCGGCCTCGGGGGCCTGGGGCTCGAGGTGGCCCGGTGGATGGTGGACCGGGGCGCGCGTCACCTGGTCCTCATGGGCCGCCGTGCGCCGGAGCCGCTCGCGCAAGCACGCGTGGATGCGCTGCGGTCCGCTGGCGCGAACATCACCGTGCGACAGGCCGACGTGTCGTCGCGCGAGGAGGTCGCGCGGGTGGTGTCGGAGTGCCGCGCGGCGATGCCTCCGCTCCGGGGCGTGGTGCATGCCGCGGGCGTCCTCGACGATGGGCTCCTCGTGCTCCAGGACAGGGCGCGGATGGCCGACGTCCTCGCGCCCAAGGTCCACGGAGCGCTCAACCTCCATCACGAGACCCTCGAGTCGCGCCTCGACTTCTTCGTCCTGTTCTCCTCCGTGAGCGCCGTCTTCGGGACCACGGGACAGGTCAGCTACGCCGCCGCCAATGCCTTCCTCGACGCCCTGGCCTATCACCGGCGCGCCAACGGCCTGACGGCCACGAGCATCAACTGGGGCCCCTGGGCCGAAGTGGGCATGGCCGCGCGACTGTCCGCCGACGCCGGCAAGTCCTGGTCCGGTTTCGGAGTGGGGATGCTCGCCCCCGCCGCGGCCCTCGCGTCGCTGGAGGGCATCCTCGGCGCCGACCTCACGCAGACCGTGGTCGTGGCCGCTGGCGGGCGCGCGGTGCGGGAGGGGCTGCCTGCCTTCTTCGAGGTCCTCGCGCCTCGTCGCGCCGAGCCCACCCGCTCCGCGCCGCCCTCGACGGTGTTCGCGGGGGCCTCGCCTCGTGAGGCCCGCGCCCGACTGCTCGCGCTGCTCCAGTCGCAGGCCTCGGACGTCCTCGGGCTGTCGTCCTCGTCGCCCATCGACCCGCGTCGACCCCTCCAGGAGCTGGGGCTCGACTCCCTGATGGCGTTGCAGCTGCGCAACGCCTTGTCCACCGCGCTCGGTCGCTCCCTCCCCGTCACGTTGTTGTTCGACCACCCGAGCCTGGAGCAGCTGCTCGACTTCCTGGGGCGCGAGCTCCCCTCCGCCGACGCGGCGGCCTCGGAGCCGGCGCCTCGGGCCGTGAAGCCACGCAGGGCGGCCCTGGACGGCGCCGAGCCCATCGCCGTGGTGGGGATGTCCTGCCGGCTGCCCGGTGGGGTCCGGAGCCCGGAGGACTACTGGCGCCTGCTCGCAGACGGCGTGAACGCGGTGCGCGAGGTGCCCGCTTCGCGCTGGGCGCTCGACGACTGGTACGACGCGGACCCGGAGGTCCCCGGCAAGACGTACTCGCGACACGGCGGCTTCATCGACGACATCGACGCGTTCGACGCCTCGTTCTTCGGCATCTCCGGCGCGGAGGCCCGGTCGATGGACCCCCAGCAGCGCATGTTGCTGGAGCTGAGCTGGGAGGCGCTGGAGCGCGCGGGCATGGCGGTGGAGCGACTCAAGGGGACCCCCACCGGGGTGTTCCTGGGCATCTGCCTGAGCGACTACGCGCTGCTGGAACTCAACGCCGCCGATGCTCGCGGCATCAACGCCTACTCGGGCTCCGGTGGCGTGCTGAGCGTGGCGGCCGGACGCATCGCGTATGCGCTGGGCCTGGAGGGCCCCACCTTCGCCGTCGACACCGCCTGCTCCTCGTCCCTGGTCGCCACGCACCTGGCCTGCCAGAGCCTGCGGGAGGGGGAGTGTGACGTCGCGCTCGTGGGCGGCTCGAACCTGCTGCTCTCGCCGCGCATGACGGTCTACTTCTCGAAGCTGAAGGCGCTGTCCCCGGACGGCGCCTGCAAGGCCTTCGACCGCTCCGCCAATGGCTATGTGCGAGGAGAGGGCGCGGGCGTGGTGGTCCTCAAGCGCTTGTCGGAAGCGCTCGCGGAGGGCGACCCCGTCCTCGCCGTCATCCGGGGGACGGCCGTCAACCAGGATGGCCGCTCGAATGGCCTCACGGCGCCGAGCAGGCCCGCCCAGGAGCGCGTCATCGAGAGCGCCCTGCGCCAGGGTGGCGTCGCCCCGCGCGACGTCGGCTACGTCGAGGCGCACGGCACCGGGACGTCCCTCGGTGACCCCATCGAGGTGCAGGCGCTCGCGGCGGTCCTCGGGCGTGGGCGTCCCGCCTCCTCGCCGCTGGGAATCGGCTCGGTCAAGACGAACCTGGGACACCTGGAGGGCGCGGCGGGAATCGCCAGCCTCATCAAGGCCATCCTCGCGCTTCGCCAGGGCGAGCTGCCGCGCAGCCTCCACTTCAAGGAGCCCAGCCCCCACATCCCCTGGGCCGAGCTGCCCGTCGAGGTGATCTCCGAGCACCGCGCATGGCAGGTCCCGGACGGGACGCGGCGCATCGCCGGGGTCAGCTCGTTCGGCTTCAGCGGGACCAATGCCCACGTGGTCCTCGAGGAGGCCCCGAAGCGTGAGCCTCGGGCGGAGGCCCCGGCGTCCGTGGAGCGTCCCGAATTGCTCGTCCTGTCGGCCCGCTCGGCGGAGTCCCTGCGCGAGGCCGCGGGGCGTCTGTCCGCGACGCTGACCGGAGGCGACGGCGCGGCGTGGCGCGACCTCTGTTACTCCACGAGCTGTCGTCGGAGTCACCACGAGCATCGGCTCGCGGTGGTGGCTCGTTCCCGAAGCAGCGCCGCGGAGTCGCTGGAGGCCTACCTTCGTGGCCTGTCGCACCCGGACGTCACGTCCGGCTATGCCCTCCCCGGCGCGGCCCCCAGGGTCGTCTTCCTGTTCACCGGACAGGGAGGGCAGTGGTCCGGCGCGGGGCGCGCGCTCCTCGAGGAGGAGCCCGTCTTCCGCGAGGCCCTGCGGTCCGTGGACGCCGTGCTGATGAAGCTCGCGGGCTGGTCCGTCATCGAGGAGCTGCGGCGCGAGCAGCCCCGCTTCGAGCTGGCCCACATCTCCCAGCCCGCGCACTTCGCGCTCCAGGCGGCGCTCGTGGCGCTCCTGCGCTCCTGGGGGCTGGAGCCCGACGCGGTCCTGGGGTCCAGCATCGGAGAGGTGGCGGCGGCCCACGCGGCCGGGGTCCTCTCGGTCGAGGACGCGATGCGCATCACCCTCGAGCGCAGCCGCATCCTCGCGGCCATCGCGGGGAGTGGCGCGATGAGCGCGGTGGAGCTCTCCGAGGCGGAGGCCGCCGAGGCCATCGCGGCGCAGGGCACGCGGCTGTCCATCGCCGCGCTCAACAGTCCGACGTCGGTGCTCCTGTCCGGTGACACGGGAGCGATGGAGGAGGTGCTCGGCGCGCTGACGGCGCGCGGCGTCTCCTGTCGTCGGCTCGGCCTGGACTACGCCTCGCACAGCCACGCGGTGGAGCCCCACCTGGAGGCGCTGCGACAGGCGCTGGAGGGGCTGAGCCCAAGGCCCGAGACGCTCCCGCTCTTCTCCTCGGTCACCGGCCTGCGCGCGGAGGGGCGGGACATCGACCGCGACTACTGGGCCCGCAACCTCCGGCAGCCCGTGCGCTTCGCCCCCGCCATCTCCGCGCTCGCGAGCGAAGGCCATTCGCTCTTCGTCGAGATTGGACCCAACGCGGTCCTGTCGCGTCCGGTGCAGCAGTGCTTCCAGCAGACGGGCCGGAGCGCGACGGTGGTGTCCGCGCTGCGCCGGGGAGAGGCCGAGCGTCACACCCTGCGCGCGCTGCTGGGCGGTCTGTTCGTCGCGGGCGTCTCGCCAGCCTGGGAGCGGCTCTTCCCGGAGGGCGGGGCGTTGGTGCCGCTGCCGTCCTATCCCTGGCGCAAGGAGCGCTACTGGGTCGCGAGCCCGGCTCCCGCCGCCTCGAGGCCCGCCTCCACGCAGGAGGTGCTGCCCCTGCACGGGCGCCGCGTGCGCTCTCCGCTGGCGGAGACCCTGTTCGAGGTGGAGCTGTCGGTGGAGCGGATGCCGTTGCTCGGCGAGCACCTGCTCCACGGCGCGGTGGTGGTCGCGGGGGCCGGGCATGTCTCGATGGTGCTCTCCGCGCTCCAGTCGCTCCAGGGCACCGCGCCGATTCGTCTGGCCGACATCGTCTTCCCGCGCGCGCTCGTGGTGGAGGCGGGGCTCGGGCGTCCCGTCTCGGTGGTGGTGGGAGCGGAGCAGTCGGGGCGCGCCTCCTTCCGCATCCAGAGCCAGGAGGCGGGGGGCGACTGGGTGCTCCACGCGGAGGGCAAGGTGCTGCGCTCCGGCGCGCCGCGAGTCGACGCGGCGGTGTCGCTGGAGCAACTGCGCGCGCGATGTCCGACCCCCCTCGAGGTGCCGCGGGTCTACGAGACGATGGATGCCGAGGGGATCTCGCTCGGGCGACGCTTCCGCTGGGTCGAGCAGCTGTGGCGGGGGGAGCGGGAGGCGTTGGGACGCATGCGCGCTCCGGAGCCCGAGGACCGGCAGCCGGCGACACCGTTGCACCCCGGGTTGCTCGACTCCCTCTTCCATGTCCTGCGCGGCGTCCCGGGCGTCGTGCGCGATGACGGCGTGCCCCTGATTCCCGTGGGCATCGAAGGTGTGGTCTTCCTGTCGCCGCCTCGCGGCACGCTCTGGGCGCACGCCATGCCGCGGCCCGGGAGCGGCCAGGAGGGCGAGACGCTGAGCGCCGACTTCCGCCTCTTCGGTGAGGACGGGGTGACGGTCGCGCGGGTGGAGGGGCTCGTCGTCCGGCGCGCTCCCCGCGAGGCCTTCACGAGGGAGCGTGTGCGTGCGCCCGGCCAGGACCTGTTCCAGGTCCGTTGGCGACCGGCGCCTGCCGTCACGGCTCCGACGCGGGAGACTGGACCCTGGCTGCTCCTGACGGACCGTGGCGGTGTCGGCGCCGCGGTGGCGGACCGGCTGGGGGCGGAGGGCTCGCCGTGCCAGGTGATGGCGGCCCCTGAATCGACGGAGTCGGAGGCGTCGCTGCTGCGCCGATTGGAAGCGGCGCTCGGCGCGGGCCCCTGTCGCGGGGTGATGTACCTGGCGGCGCTCGATGTCGGAGCCCTGGAGCCCGGGAGCGAGGCGCGGGTCACCACCGAGGTCCTGGTCGGCGCGGTGCGGGTCCTCCAGGCGCTGACCCAGCTGAAGCGCCCGGTGCCCCCCCGGCTGTGGCTCGTCACGCGGGGCGCTCAGTCGACGGACGCGCGGCACGCGCTCTCGCTGGCCCAGGCGCCGCTCTGGGGGCTCGGGGCCACGCTGCGCCACGAGCACCCGGAAGTCCGCTGCACGCTCGTGGACCTGGACCCCGCGCCGGCCGCGGACACGGTGCATTCGCTGTGCACGGAGCTGCGGCTCCTGGATGGCGAGGACCGCGTCGCGTGGCGGGACGGCGCGCGTCTCGCCCAGCGACTCCAGTCCCTGGAGGTCATCCCGGAGCCCGGCCCCGTGCCGGTCGTCGCGGACGCGACGTACCTCATCACGGGGGGCCTGGGCGGGCTGGGGCTGCGGTGCGCGCGGTGGCTCGCGAAGGAGGGCGCGCGGCACCTGGCGCTCCTGGGGCGCCACGCGCCTTCCGAGGAGGCCCGCGTCGTGCTCCAGGCCCTCGCGGCGGAGGGCGTCTCGGTGCGTGTGCTCGCGGCGGACGTGGGCGAGCAAGCGTCCCTCGCGCGTGCGCTCTCGGAGCTGCGCGCGGACATGCCTCCGCTTCGGGGTGTCATCCACGCGGCGGGGCTGCTCGACGATGCGTTGCTGGCGAGCCAGGAGCGCGAGCGCATCGAGCGGGTCCTGCGGCCGAAGGTCGCGGGGGCGCTCCACCTGGACCAGCAGACGCGAGCGGACCCGCTCGACTTCTTCGTGATGTTCTCCTCCATCGCCGCGCTGCTCGGCGGGGTGGGGCAGGCGAACTACAGCGCCGCGAACGCCTTCCTGGATGCGCTGGCCGCCGAGCGGCGGGCGCGTGGACTGCCCGCGTGCTCGCTGGCGTGGGGCCCCTGGGCGGAGGTCGGACTCGCCGCGGCGCGCGCCGACCGGGGCGCCCGGCTGGAGGCCCTGGGCCTGGAGAGCCTCGCGCCGGACGAAGGCGTGGCCATCCTCGGCAGGCTCCTGCGAGGAACGACCGAGACCCACGTGGGCATCGCCCGCATCGACTGGGCGAAGTGGGGACAGGTCTATCCCTCGGCGGACCACGCCTCGCTCCTGACCGACTTCCTCCTCCGCGCGCGGCCCCGGGCCCCGGGCACGGCGGTGGCCGAGGGACTTCCCGCGCTCCACGAGCTGGCCCGGATGACCCCCGAGGAGCGTCGGGCGCGCGTCGACGGCTCGCTGCGGCGCGAGGTGGTCTCGATGCTGGCCCTCCCTGGAGACCTGGCCGACGGCCGCCTGCCGCTGGTCCGCTTCGGCTTCGACTCGCTGATGGGCATGAAGCTCAAGGCGCGGCTGGAGCTGGCGCTGGGGGTCTCGGTGCCGGCCGTGAAGCTGTTGAGCGGCCTGAGCTTCGACGACCTCGTGGCGCTCGTCCTCGAGAGCCTCGACGCCGTGCCGCCTCCGCCGGAGGCGGCCCTGGATGACCCGATGGAGGAGTTCCAATTTTGAATGCCACCGAACTGATTGCCGAGCTGACGCGCCTGGGTGTTGAGCTCAAGGTCGAGGGCGAGCACCTCCGGGTCCGCGCCGCGCGCAACGTCATCACGCCCGAGCTGCAGCAGCACATCGCCTCCCGGAAGGCGGAGGTGCTCGAGCTGCTCCGACGCCAGGGCGAGGCCCTCCGCTCCGAGCAGGATCACGCGCCCTTCCCGCTGACCGAAATCCAGGAGGCCTATCTGGTCGGACGCGGCACCGACTTCGGCGTCGGCGGCATCTCCTGCCACCTGTACCATGAGCTCGACGGCCAGGCGCTGGACGTGGAGCGGCTGTCGCGCGCGTGGCGGCGCCTCATCGAGCGGCACGCGATGCTGCGCGCCGTGGTGCTCCCGTCGGGGGAGCAGCGCGTGCTGGAGCAGGTGCCGTCCTTCTCCATGCCCGTGCTGGACCTGCGTGGACAGGCGCGGGACGTCGTCGAGGCGAAGCTCGCCGGGATTCGCCAGGAGCTCTCCAACCGCTCCGTGCCGCTGGGGCAGTGGCCCACCTTCGAGCTGCGCGCGACGCTGCTCGATGGGAACCGCACGCGCATCCACCTGGACATCGACGCCATCACGATGGACGCCGCCGCCGTGCTCGCGCTCCTTGAGGAGTGGCGCGAGCTGTACGTGACGCCGGAGAAGGTGCTGGAGCCGGTCCCGGTGTCCTTCCGGGAGCACGTGCTCGCGGAGCTCTCCGCCCGCGATACGACGGCCTACCGGAGCGCCGAGGCCTACTGGCGCGCGCGCCTGGATGACCTGCCGGAAGCCCCGGTGCTGCCCCTGGCCACGCCTCCCGAGCAGCTGGTGCGCCCCGCGTTCCGGCGGCTGGGCGGGAGCCTGGACGCGAGGCGATGGGAGCGGCTGAAGGAGCGGTCCGCGCAAGCCGGGCTGACCCGCTCCGGCGTGGTCTGCGCCGCGTTCGCGGAGGTGCTCGCCGCATGGAGCGAGAGCGCCCGCTTCTGCCTCAACCTCACGCTCTTCAGGCGTCTGCCCATCCACCCGGCCATCGACCAGGTGGTCGGTGACTTCACGACGAACGTGCTGCTCGAGGTCGACGGGCGCGGCACGTCGTTCACCCAGCGCGCGGTCCAGCTCCGCGAGCAGCTGGCCCGGGACCTCGAGCACCTGCTCTTCAGCGGCATGCGGGTGATGCGCGAGCGCGCGAGGCGGCGCGAAGGTGCCGCGGGAGCACTCATGCCCATCGTCTTCACGAGCCTGCTGGGACACAGGCCCGGTGGCGCGGGCGCGGGCTCTCCCTTCGGGTGGCTGGGCGAGACGGTCCACGGCATCACCCAGACGCCGCAGGTGTGGCTCGACCACCAGGTCCGGGAGGAGGACGGGGCGCTGCGCTACTCCTGGGACAGCCCGGAGGGGCTCTTCCCCGCGGGCATGCTCGAGGACGCCTTCGCGGCCTACGAGTCCCTGCTCGGTCGGCTCGCGGAGGAGGACGCCGTCTGGGAGGCGCGCTCCCCAGTGCGACTGCCGGCCGCGCAGGCCGCGCGCCGTGAGGCGTTCAACGCCACCGCGTCGCCCATCCCCGAGGCGCGCCTGGAGGCGCTCTTCCTGGCCCAGGCACGACGCGCCCCCTCGCACGCCGCGGTGGTGAGCGCGGAGCGGACGCTGAGCTACGCGGAGCTCCGTGGACACGCGGGCGCGCTGGCGACCCGACTGGTCGAGCTGGATGCGCGGCCCGATGGCTTGGTCGCGGTCATCCTGGAGAAGGGCTGGAGGCAGGTGGTCGCGGTGACGGCCATCCCACTGGCCGGGGCGGCCTATCTCCCCATCGACCCCGCGCTGCCGGACGAGCGCCGCCGGCTCCTCCTTCAGGAGGGGAGGGTGCAGGTCGTGGTGACGGAGCCGGGGCTGGCGGAGCGGTTCGCGTGGCCGGAGGGCGTCCGGGTGGTGAGCATCCCGGACAGCGCGACCGGGGAGCCGCCGCACGCGCCGGCACGTTCGCCGGCGGACCTGGCGTATTGCATCTACACCTCGGGTTCGACGGGGCGCCCCAAGGGGGTGATGGTCGAGCACCGCGCCGCGGCGAACACGCTCCAGGACATCAACACCCGCTTCGGGGTCGGCCCGGAGGACCGGGTCTTCGGCCTGTCGTCGCTGGGCTTCGACCTGTCGGTCTACGACATCTTCGGGAGCCTGGCGGCGGGCGCGACGCTCGTGCTGCCCGAGCCCGACGCGACATGGGAGCCCGCGAGCTGGCTGCGGTGGCTGCGCGAGGCGCGCGTGACGGTGTGGAACTCCGTCCCGACGCTGATGGAGATGCTGGTGGACCTGGTGGAGACGCGCGGTGAGCGCCTCCCGGAGTCCCTGCGCCTGGTGTTGATGAGCGGTGACTGGATTCCCGTCACGCTGCCGGACCGCATCCGCCGCTTGTCCCGCGACATCCAGGTCATCAGCCTGGGCGGGGCGACCGAGGGCGCGGTCTGGTCCATCCTGCACCCCATCACCCAGGTCGAGCCCGGGGCGCGCAGCATCCCCTACGGCCGGCCGATGCTGAACCAGCGCTTCCATGTGCTCGACGAGGCGCTGGCGCCGCGGCCGGAGCACGTGCCGGGCGACCTCTTCATCGGAGGCGCCGGCCTGGCCCGGGGCTACTTCGGCGACGAGGAGCTGTCGCGCGCGCGCTTCTTCACGCACCCAGGCACCGGCGAGCGCCTCTACCGCACGGGCGACCTGGGCCGCTTCCTGCCCGGTGGATACATCGAGTTCCTGGGCCGCAAGGACTTCCAGGTCAAGGTCGCCGGTCACCGCATCGAGCTGGGCGAAATCGAGGCCGCGCTCTGCCGCCATCCCGCCATCCGCGAGGCCGTCGTCGCCGCGCCCGGGGAGCGCACGCAGCGCAAGCTGGTGGGCTACGTCGTCCCCATGGAGGGGCAGCCCGCGCCCACGGACGACGCGCTGCGGGAGTTCCTGGGCAGGACGCTGCCGCACTACATGGTGCCGGGCGTCTTCATGCGGCTGCGGGCGCTGCCGCAATCGGCGAACGGCAAGGTCGACCGCAAGGCCCTGCCCACGCCGGTGGAGGAGCCCGTCCACGGCTCACTGCCCCTGGAGGCGCGGGGCGGGGAGGTCTTCACGCGAATCACCCGCCTCGTCGCCGAGGTCCTCAAGCGCCCCAGCGTCGAGCCGGAGGCGTCGTTGCTCCAGCTCGGCGCCACGTCGGTGGAGCTCATCAAGCTCGCGACGATGTTGGAGCAGGCCTTCGGGAGCCGGCCCCGGATGTCGGAGTTCCTCACGCTGCGCAACACCGCGGACATCGTCGCCTACTACACCCGGCACCCGCCGGCGGAGGCCCCACCCGCGAGCGCGAAGGTGGAGGAGGGGTTGCTGCTGGACCCCGAGCAACGCGAGGCCTGGAAGCGCGCGCGCCACGGCGTCCGCACCTTCGACGCGGGGACGCCCGTGGTCCCGATGGCCGGGCTCTCCGAGGGCGAGGCGCGGCGCCGTCACCTGGAGCGCTCCAGCCACCGGACCTTCTCGTCCGAGCCCGTGGAGGCCCAGGCGCTGGGTCGCCTGCTGTCGTGTCTGCGCTCGCTCGAGGTCGGAGGGCGCTTCAAGTACCAGTACGGCTCGGCGGGGAGCGCGTACGGCGTCCAGCTGTACCTCCACGTGAGCGCTGGACGGGTTCGGGGGCTCGAGGCGGGCGCGTACTACCACGAGCCGGCGCGCCACGCGCTGGTGCGGCTCTCGGCGGTGGACGCGCTCGACGCCAGCCTCCACGCGCCCACCAACCGGTCCATGTTCGCCAGCTCCGCGTTCTCGCTCTTCCTGGTGTGTGACAGGCGCGCCATCGCGCCGCTCTACGGCGAGAAGTGGCGGGACTTCGCGCTGCTCGAGGCGGGGCTCATCTCGCAGTTGCTGGAGCTGCGCGCCGCGGAGCAGCAGCTGGGGCTCTGCCAGGTGGGGGAGCTGCGCTTCGACGACCTCCGCGCCGCGTTCCGGTTGGAGGAGCCGCACGTGTACCTGCACAGCCTGGTGGGCGGCGCCATCGCCTGGGAAGAGGGGGCGTTGTGAAGACGGCCGAGTTCATCGTCGAGCTTCAGCGGCAGGGCATCGAGCTGTGGGTGGAGGGCGAGGCGCTGCGGTTCCGCGCGCCTCCGGGCCACGTCACGGACGAGGTGCGCGCGGCGCTGCGTGAGCGCAAGCACCAGCTCGTGGAGCACCTGAGCGCCACCTCCCGCGTGGCGGAGGTCCAGGCCGCGGTCGTCCCACCACCGGAGGACGCGCGCTTCTCGCCGTTCCCCCTCACCGACATCCAGAACGCCTACTGGGTGGGGCGGCAGGACGCGTTCGACGCGGGCGGCGTCGCGGCGCACAGCTACCTGGAGCTCGCGTTCGACGCGCTGGACCCCGCCCGCCTCGAGCGGGTGCTCCAGCGGCTCATCGCGCACCACGACATGCTGCGCATGGTGGTGCTGCCCACGGGCGAGCAGGTGGTCCTGGCCTCCGTGCCGCCGTTCCGCGTCACGACGTACGACCTCCGCGCGGCCTCGGCCGGGAGCGTCGACGCGCACCTCGCGGCGATTCGCGCGGAGCTCTCCCATCAGGTGCTGCCGGCCGACCGCTTCCCGCTCTTCGAGGTCCGCGCCTCCCAGCTGCCGGGGGGACAGGTCCACGTGCACATCAGCCTGGACCTGCTCGTGGCGGACGCCTTCAGTGTGCAGCTGCTCATCGAGCAGTGCGTGGTGCTGTACCAGGACCTGGAGGCGCCGCTCGCGCCGCTGAAGCACACCTTCCGCGAGTACTTCGCCGCCGCCGCGCGACGTCGCGAGCAGGGGGCCCAGGCCTATCAGCGCGCGCTTGAGTACTGGCGCGGCCGGCTGGCGACGCTGCCCGGTCCGCCCGAGCTGCCGCTCGCCGCCGACCCGGGCACCCGGGGACCTCGTCGCTTCTCCCGCCGCAAGGGCGCCCTGGAGCCCGCCGCGTGGAAGACCTTCCGCGAGCGCGCCGCCGCGGCGGGGGTGACGGCGTCCATGGCGCTGGCCGCGGCCTATGGCGAGGTGCTGCGCGCCCACGGCCGCGGCCAGCGACTGACGCTCAACCTGACGCTCTTCAACCGGCTGCCGTTGCTCGAGGACGTGGAGCGCATCGTCGGCGACTTCACCTCGGGCATCCTGCTGGAGGTGGACGGCTCCCAGCCCGAGTCCTTCGCCCAGCGCGCCCGGCGACTGCAGGGGCAGCTCTTCGACGACCTGGAGTACTCCATCGTGTCGAGCGTGCAGGTCCTGCGCGAGGCGGCCCGGCTCGGCCGTCTGGACACGGGGATGGGCATGCCCTTCGTGTTCACGAGCCTGCTGTCGGAGACGGGGCGCTCGCTGAGGATGGGCGAGGGCGTGCGAATCGTGGAGGTCGTCAGCCAGACGCCGCAGGTGTGGCTGGACCACCAGGTCTTCGAGCTCAACGACGCGCTGTACTTCAGCTGGGACTCCGTCGACGCGCAGTTCCCCCAGGGGCTGATGGACGCGCTCTTCGGGGCCTATGTCCGGCTCCTGCGCCGGCTGGTGGAGGACCCGTCCGCCTGGGAGGCCCCCGCGCGGCAGCCGCTCCCGGCCGAGCAGCTCGCGCGTCGGGAGGCCTACAACGCCACGGGGCGGCTCGTCCCGTCGGAGCGGATGGAGACGCTCTTCCTGCGTCAGGCCGCCACGCGGCCCCAGGCGCCCGCCATCATCGCGGGCGAGCAGGTGCTCACCTACGGAGCGCTGGAGCGGCGCTCGGCGCGGCTCGCGTCATGGCTCATCGCCCGGGGCGCGCGGCCGGAGCGCCTGGTGGCCATCGTCGCGGAGAAGGGGCCGGAGCAGGTGCTCTGCGCGCTCGCCATCCTGCGCGCGGGCGCGGCCTATCTGCCGTTGGACCCGGGCCTGCCGACCGAGCGGCTCCACGAGCTGCTGCGGGACGCGCGCGTCGACCTCGTGCTCACGCAGGCGCATCTCGACGCGTCGCTCACCTGGCCCGAGGGTCCCCGGCGGCTCGCGGTGGACCTGGACGGCGCGCTCGATGTCGGGGACGCGGAGCCTC
Organism: Myxococcus sp. MISCRS1; assembly: GCF_026626605.1. Classification (NCBI taxonomy): domain Bacteria; kingdom Pseudomonadati; phylum Myxococcota; class Myxococcia; order Myxococcales; family Myxococcaceae; genus Myxococcus; species Myxococcus sp. MISCRS1. The sequence goes on along the minus strand of NZ_JAPNKB010000001.1, from coordinate 2,576,347 downwards.
CCGCCGTGCAAGGCAATGGCCTCGCGTATGTCATCTACACCTCGGGTTCGACGGGGCGGCCCAAGGGGGTGATGATCGACCACCAGGGCGCGGTGAACACCCTGGTCGACATCAACGCGCGCTTCGGGGTGGGGCCCGAGGACCGGGTGTTCGCGCTCTCGTCGCTCAGCTTCGACCTCTCGGTCTACGACGTCTTCGGGACGCTCGCGGCGGGGGCGGCCATCGTGATGCCGGCGCCCGGCACGCTGCGCGACCCGAGCCACTGGCTGTCGGTCCTCACCCAGGGCCGGGTGACGGTGTGGAACTCGGTTCCGGCGCTGATGGAGATGCTCATCGAGTTCGTCGAGGGCGCGGGGCAGCGCCTGCCGGACTCGCTGCGCCTGGTGATGATGAGCGGTGACTGGATTCCCGTCACGTTGCCCGAGCGCATCCGGAGCCAGCGCGCGGGCATCGAGCTGGTGAGCCTGGGCGGCGCGACGGAGGCGTCCATCTGGTCCATCCTGTATCGGATTGGCGAGGTCGACCGCGCGTGGCGGAGCATCCCCTACGGCCACCCGATGGTGAACCAGCGCTTCCACGTGCTGGACGACGCGCTCGAGCCCTGCCCCGAGTGGGTGGCGGGGCAGCTCTACATCGGCGGGGTGGGACTGGCGCTGGGCTACTACGGCGACGCGGAGCGCACCGCCGCCCGCTTCATCGTCCACCCGCGAACCGGTGAGCGCCTCTACGCCACCGGTGACTTGGGGCGCTTCCTGCCGGACGGGAACATCGAGTTCCTCGGCCGTGAGGACTTCCAGGTCAAGATCCAGGGGCACCGCATCGAGCTGGGCGAAATCGAGGCCGCGCTCGACACCCACCCGGCCGTGAGGGGGGCCGTGGTCAAGGCGCTCGGCAAGCCGGGGGGGCCGAGGCGTCTGGTGGCCTATGTCGTCCCGGACGCCACGATTCCGACCCACGTCCTCGAGAAGGAGCCCTCGGACGCGACGCTGGATGAGGCGCATGAGCCGGAGCCTCGACTGGGCGTCATCTCCGACCCCATCGCGCGCCTCGAGTTCAAGCTGAAGGGGCCTGGGCTGCGGACGGATGTCGGCGCCCGTGAGTCCATCGCGCTCGCGAAGCCGGTCCTCGACGCCGCGCGGCTCCAGGCCGTCGTCGACCGGCGCAGTCACAAGTCCTTCCGCTCGAGCCCCGTCTCCCTCGGCCAGCTCTCCGAGTTGTTGAGCTGCCTGATGCAGGTCCAGCTCGAGGACTCGCTGCTCCCCAAGTACCGCTACGCGTCGGCGGGAGGGCTCTATCCGGTGCAGGTCTACCTGCACGTCAAGGCCGGGCGGGTCCAGGGGCTCGCGGGCGGGACGTACTACTACCATCCGAAGCAGCACGCGCTGGTGCTGCTCTCGCCGGACGTGGTCATGAGCCGCGCCCAGCACGCGCCGGGAAACCGGGCCACCTTCGACGACGCGGCGTTGTCCGTGTTCCTCGTCGGCCAGCTCGACGCCATCCAGCCGCTGTACGGAGACCTCGCGCGGGACTTCTGTCTGCTCGAGGCGGGCTACATCGCCCAGCTCCTGATGGGCTCGGCGGTGGGGGGCGAGCTGGGCCTGTGTCCGATTGGTGGCCTGGATTTCGAGCCGCTGCGCCAGCAGCTCGCGCTGGACGCGGGGCATGTCCTCCTGCACAGCTTCCTGGTCGGGGGCGTCGGCGCCTCGGTGAAGGTGGCCACGCCCGCGACGCGCTCGGCTCCGGCGACCTCGCTCCCCGAGGAGCTGCGGCGTCACCTGGTCGCCCGGCTCCCGGACTACATGGTCCCCACGTCCTTCGTGCTGATGGACGCGCTGCCGCTGACGCCCAACGGCAAGGTGGACCGCGACGCCCTGCGTGAGCCGAGCGACAGCGCGCAGGTGGCGCTGCCCGCGTCCCGTGCGCCGCGCACGGAGGTGGAGCGCTCCCTGGCCACCATCCTCCAGGAGGTGCTCCACCTGGACGAGGTGGACATCCACCGCAACTTCTTCGACCTGGGGGGCACGTCGGTGCAGATCGTCCAGGTCCACCGGCGGCTGCGAGAGCGGCTCCACGTGGACCTGCCCATCGCGCAGATGTTCCGGTTCACCACCGTCAGCGCGCTGGCGGAGTACGTGTCGACGCGGGGCACCGAGGCGCGACGCGAGCCTGTCCGTGAGGCGCCGCGTCCGAAGGCCGTGCCCGTGCCGAGCGCGCGTCCGGACCCCGCGCTGGAGTCGGCCATCGCCATCGTCGGGATGTCGGGCCGGTTCCCCGGCGCGAGGAACCTGGCGGAGTTCTGGCGGAACCTGTGTGACGGGGTCGAGTCGGTCTCGTTCTTCACGGAGGAGGAGCTGCGCGGCTCGGTGCTGGAGCCCTCGCACCTGGAGGACCCTCGCTACGTCCGGGCCGGCGCGGTGCTCGACGACGTGGAGCTCTTCGACGCCGAGCACTTCGGGCTGATGCCGAAGCAGGCCCGGCTCACGGACCCTCAGCACCGCATCTTCATGGAGTGTGTGTGGGAGGCCATCGAGGACGCGGGCTATGACCCGAAGCGCCTCCAGTCGCTGGTGGGGGTCTATGCCGGCTCCATCATCAGCAACTACCTCCTGTTCCACCTCGGCTCGTCGGTGGGCCGAGAGGGCGCGGTCCGAGACCTGCAGACGCTGATTGGAAACGACAAGGACTACCTGGCGACGCATGTCTCATATCGGCTCGGCCTGAAGGGGCCGAGCATCAGCGTCCAGACGGCGTGTTCCTCGTCGCTGGTGGCCGTCCACCTGGCGAGTCAGGCGCTGCGCAACCGCGAGTGCGACATGGCGCTCGCCGGTGGCGTGGCCGTGCGGTTGCCGCAGCGCTCCGGCTATCTCTACGAGCAGGGCGGCATCCTGTCCCCGGATGGTCACTGCCGTGCGTTCGATGCGGACGCCCAGGGCACCCTCTTCGGGAGCGGCGCGGGTGTGGTGGTGCTCAAGCGCCTGGCCGACGCGCTGGCGGACGGTGATTGCATCCGCGCCGTCATCCGCGGCTCGGCGGTCAACAACGACGGCTCGGTGAAGATTGGCTACACGGCGCCGAGCCAGGAGGGGCAGGCCGCGGTCATCGCCTCCGCGCTGACGGCCGCGGGCGTGAGCCCCCGCAGCATCGGCTACATCGAGACGCACGGGACGGGCACGCCGCTGGGTGACCAGATCGAGTTCGCCGCGCTCCAGCAGGCCTTCGGTGCCGACGCCGACGCGGTGGGCGTCTGTCCCATCGGCTCGGTGAAGACCAACGTGGGGCACCTGGAGGTCGCGGCGGGCATCGCCGGGCTCATCAAGACGGTGCTGTCGCTGCAGCACCGACGCCTTCCTCCCAGCCTGAACTTCAAGGCACCTCACCCGCAGCTCGACTTCGCGCACAGCCCCTTCTTCGTGAACACGCGGCTCGCGGAGTGGCGCGCCGCCTCGACGCCGCGCCGCGCCGGCGTGAGCTCGTTCGGCATCGGCGGGACGAACGCGCACGTGGTGCTGGAAGAGGCGCCGGAGGTGGAGAGGAAGGGTGTGGCGGAGAGGCCGAGGCACGTGCTGGCGCTGTCAGCGAGGAGCGAGAAGGCGCTGAGGGAGCTTGCGGGCCGGTACGCGAAGGGGCTGGGAGAAGAGGTGGGGGACGCGTGCTTCACGGCGAACACGGGGCGAGGACGCTTCGCGCACCGGGTGGCGGTGGTGGGGAGGACGGGAGAGGAGTTGAGGGAGGAGCTGGCGAGGTACGCGAGTGGTGGCGGGGTGGAGAAGGGAGCGGAGGGGCAGGCGAGGAAGGCGGAGGAGGTGGTGCTGCTCTTCACGGGGCAGGGAGTGCAGCACGAGGGGATGGGGAGGGAGCTGTACAAGACGAGCGAGACGTTCCGGGAAGTGATGAAGCGGTGCGACGAGGTGGTGAAGGGGGAGTTGGGGGAGTCGCTGGTGGAGGTGTTGTACGGAGGGAAGGGGGCGCTGCTGGAGAGGAGCAGCGTGTCGCAGGCGGCGCTGTTCAGCGTGGAGTACGCGCTGTCGGAGGTGTGGAGGGAGTGGGGAGTGAAGCCGGCGGCGGTGATGGGACACAGCCTGGGTGAGTACGTGGCGGCGTGCGTGGCGGGTGTGTTCAGCCTGGAGGAGGGGCTGAGGCTGGTGATGGAGAGAGGGAGGTTGATGGAGGGGTTGGAGGGGGAAGGGAAGATGGTGGCGGTGCTGGCGAGCGAGGGGGAGGTGAAGGGGGAAGGAGGAGGGAGGCTGATTGCGGCGGTGAACGGGCCCGGGGAGGTGGTGCTGGCGGGGCGAGTGAAGGAGGTGGAGGAGGTGGAGGGGAGGCTGAAGGCGAGGGGGAAGGAGTGCCGAGTGTTGAAGACGACGCACGCGTTCCACTCGGAGCTGATGGAGCCGATGAAGGAGGGGTTCGAGAGGGCGGCGGGGAAGGTGGGGATGAAGAGGGCGAAGCTGGAGTTGGTGTCGAACGTGAGTGGGAAGGAAGTGAAGGGGGAGGAGAGGGAGGCGGGGTACTGGGGGAGGCACCTGAGGGAGCCGGTGAGGTACTGGGAGGGAGTGAAGGGGCTGTACGAGAGGGGATACCGGGTCTTCGTGGAGGTGGGGCCGAAGCCGACGCTGACGGGGGTGGGGAAGAGGTACCTGGGGGAGGGAGAGGCGCAGTGGGTGGGGAGCCTGAGGCCCGGGAGCAGTGACTGGGAGATGCTGCTGGGGAGCGCGGCGAAGCTGTACGTGAAGGGCGTGGAGGTGGACTGGGCGGGGGTGGACAAGGGGTATGCGCGCCGAAGGGTGGCGCTGCCGACGTATCCCTTCCAGCGTGAGCGCTACTGGGTCGAGCGCCCTCGTGAGAACGCTCGCGCCGCGACGCTGACCTCGGGTGGCGCGGGGTTGTTGGGTCGACGCCTCCGCTCTCCCGCGCTCACGCAGACGGTCTTCGAGTCGTCGGTGGGTACCGGCGCGATGCCGTTCCTCGCTGAGCACCAGGTGCACGGTGCGACGGTGCTGCCGGCCACGGTCTACATGGAGCTGGCGCGAGCCGCGGCCGCCGAACTCCTGGGCGCAGGTGCGCATCCGGTGGACGGACTGCTCATCCACGACGCGCTCGTCCTGCGTGGTGCCGCCGAGCGTGTCCTCCAGCTCGTCGTGTCTCCGAGCGGTGATGACACGTACACCTTCCAGCTCTTCAGCGCGGAAGACGAGGGCGCCCGAGGCACGAAGGCGCCGAGCTGGACCCTGCACGCATCGGGCAGTCTCGCCAGGGCGCGCGCCGACGTCGTCACCCCCGAGCCACGCCCGCTCTCGGAGCTGCTGGCGCGGTGTCCCGAGGAGGTCCCCGCGGCGAAGCTCCATGCGCACTTCGACGCGCGCGGCATCCACTACGGCCCGGCCTTCAAGGGCCTCGAGCGCATCCGCCTGGGACAAGGCGAAGCGCTGGGCCAGGTGCGACGGCCCGAAGCGCTGACGGCCGAGACGTGGGGAGCGCCACTGCACCCCGCGATGCTCGATGCGTGTCTCCAGGTCTGCGGCGCCCTCTTCCTGGGCGAAGGCCGCGACACCCCGGAGGACGTGCTCGTCCTTCCCGTCGGGTTGGAGCGGCTCGTGGTCTGGAGCGAGCCGGGGACGACGTGTTGGAGCCATGTCTCGATGCGGGCGGGCAGCACGTCGACCGGGGATGTCCGCATCCTCGACGAGGCTGGACGGGTGTGCGTCGAGCTGGTGGGGCTGCGCTTCCAACAGGTGAGCCGCTCCGCGCTGCGGCGGATTCTCGGCACGGGGCGGGACTGGACCTACGAACTCGCCTGGGAGCCTCGCTCCTTGACGGCGCTCCCGGACGGGGCGACCTCGAGTGGTACCTGGGTGCTGCTCGCGGATGGGGGCGGTCTGGCGGACGACCTCGCGAAGTCGCTGGAGGCGCGGGGCGCTCGCTGCGTCCGGGTCCTCGCGGGGAGCACCTACGAGGCGCGTGAGGGTGGGACGTACGCGGTCGACCCGACCCGGGCCGAGGACTTCTCGCGCCTGCTCCAGCACCTCACCGCCACGGGGGGCGGGCCGTGTCGGGGCATCGTGCATCTGTGGGGGCTCGGGGGCGGGCTGTCCGCGCCGTCGACCCAGGACCTGGCCTGCATGGGTGCGCTCCATCTGGTCCAGGCGTTGAGCCGTGGTGGAGGTATGCCGCCGCCTCGCCTGTGGCTGGTGACGCGCGGCACCCAGCGCACGGGGCACGAGGCGGCGCCTCCCTCATTGGCCCATGCGGCGCTCTGGGGATTGGGCCGCACGCTCGCGGTGGAGCATCCGGAGTCCTGGGGGGCGCTCATCGACCTGGATGGCGACTCGCGCGACGAGGACCTCCGTTCCCTGCTGGACGAGCTGCTGCGGACTCCCGAGGGGGAGCAGGTCGCCATCAGGCGCGGCCAGCGGTACGTGGCGCGTCTCGTGCGCGGTGACGTGTCCTCACGCGCGACGCCTCCCGTGTCACAGCTCCGACAGGATGCGACCTACCTCGTCACGGGCGGCCTGGGCGCCCTGGGCCTCCACGTGGCCCGGTGGATGGTAGAGCGCGGCGCACGCCATCTGGTGTTGATGGGGCGCAACGAGGGGAGCCCTGGGGCGGAGGCGGCGCTGCGGTCGCTTCGGTCGGCCGGGGCGCGAATCGAGTGCGTGCGAGGGGACGTCTCGCGGCCCGAGGACGTCGCGCGAGCGCTGGCCACCCGCTCCGGCGACGCGCCACCGCTGCGCGGCGTGATGCACGTCGCCGGTGTGGTGGAGGACGGGACGCTCCTTCACCAGGACTGGGCCCGCTTCGAGCGCGTGCTCGCACCGAAGCAGCGCGGTAGTTGGAACCTCCATCAGCAGACGCTGGAGCTGCCGCTCGACTTCTTCGTGATGTTCTCGTCCTCCGCCTCGTTGCTGGGGGCCGCGGGGCAGGGCAACTACGCCGCCGCGAACGCGTTCATGGATGCGCTCGCGCACCACCGTCGCGCGCTCGGGCTGCGCGCGGTGAGCATCAACTGGGGCCCCTGGAGTGGCGGCGGAATGGCGGCGGCCCTCGAGGTGCCGGAGGCGCGGCGCTGGTTCGAGTGGATTGAACCGGAGCAGGGGCTGGAGCTGCTGGGACAGGTGATGGATTCGGGCCGCGCGCAGGTCGCGGTGCTGCCCATCGAGTGGCCCCGGTACCTGCAACGCTTCGGAGAGGTCGGCGCGCCGAAGGTCCTATCGGGTCTGCTCGACGAGGCTCGGGCGGGCATGCCCCGCGCGCAGGCGTCGCCGATGCGGGCGCGGCTGAAGGGGCTGCCACGAGGTCGTCAGCAGGAGCTGCTACTCGAGCACGTGCACCAGCAGGTCGCCCAGGTGCTGGGCTGGGATGCCTCCGCGCCGAGGTCGGGGGACTTGCGGCTGTTCGACTCGGGCCTGGATTCGCTCATGGCCGTCGAGCTGAAGAACCGTCTCCAGGCGAGCCTGGGCCTCGAGCGCCCCCTGGCGGCCACGCTGGTGTTCGAGCACCCCAGCATCGAGTCGCTGGCCGAGCACCTGGCGCTCGAGGTCTTCGAGCTGGGCCCCCTCGTCCCCACCCCGCCGGCAGCGCCGGTGGAGGACACGGGCCCGACGTTGGCGGAGCTGGAGCGGCGCCCCGAGGAGGAGCTGGGGTCGCTGCTCGACGAGAAGCTCGCGGCTCTCGAGAAGCTGATGGGTGAGAGCTAGTCCCCCCGCGGTTGCCTGCCCCGACGTTCATGAGAGAGGCACGACGATGAGCAGCCCCTTGGACCCGCACGAGAACAGTGCACGCCTGGCTCGCGCCCTGGTCGCACTGGAGAAGATGCAAGCGCGGCTGGAGGCGAGCGAGCGCGAGAAGCGCGAGCCCATCGCCATCATCGGCATGGGGTGCCGTTTCCCTGGCGGCGCGAACCACCCCGAGGCGCTCTGGGAGCTGCTGCGTGGCGGCGGTGACGCCATCGTCGAGGTGCCTCCCGACCGGTGGGCCATCGACGACTACTACGACCCGGACCCCGCGGCGGAAGGGAAGATGTACACGCGCTGGGGGGGCTTCCTGAAGGGCGTCCGGCTCGATGAGCTGGATGCCCGGTTCTACGGCATCGCGCCTCGCGAGGCGGCGAGCATGGACCCCCAGCAGCGGTTGATGCTGGAGGTGACGTGGGAGGCGCTCGCCAACGCGGGGCAGGTGCAGGAGCGCATCGCGAACAGCCTCACCGGGGTGTTCGTCGGGGTGATGCTCAACGACTACGCCCAGCTCCAGGCGCAGCAGGCGGACCCGGCGCTGATGGACGCGTATCTGGCGTTCGGCAACGACTCCAGCTTCATGGCCGGGCGCATCTCGTACATCCTCGGCGCCCAGGGGCCGAGCATGGCGGTGAACACCGCCTGCTCCTCCTCGCTCGTGACGGTGCAGCTGGCCTGTCAGAGCCTGCGCGCTCGCGAGATCAACATGGCCATCGCGGGGGGCGTGAGCGTCATCCTGGCCCCGGACGGGCACATCGTCTCGTCGCGGCTCCGTTCCCAGTCTCCGACGGGGCGGTGCAGGACGTTCGACGCCGCGGCCGACGGCTACGTGCGTGGCGAGGGCTGCGGTGTCGTGGTGCTCAAGCGGCTCTCCGACGCGCTCGCGGACAAGGACCCGGTGCTGGCCGTCATCCGAGGCGGCGCGGTCAATCACGACGGTCCCAGTGGTGGCCTCACGGTGCCGAGCGGTCCCGCGCAGGAGGCGGTGATTCGCCGGGCGCTGGCCAACGCGGGCGTGGAGCCCGCGCAGGTGGACTACGTCGAGGCGCACGGGACGGGGACACCGCTCGGCGACCCGATAGAGGTGCGCGCGCTGCAGAAGGTGTTCGCCCCGGGGCGGGACGCCTCACGGCCCCTCGGCCTGGGCTCCATCAAGACGAACGTCGGGCACCTGGAGGCCGCGGCTGGAATCGCCGGATTGATGAAGGTGGTGCTGATGCTCCAGCACCGCGAGATTCCGCCCCACCTCCACCTGGCGCGGCCCACCACCGCCATCCCCTGGAGCGAGGTGCCCATCTCCATCCCCACCCGCCTCCGTCCCTGGGACAAGGCGTCCGGCAGGCGCGTGGCGGGCGTCAGCTCCTTCGGGCTGAGCGGCATCAACGCGCACCTGCTCGTCGAAGAGGCGCCGGAGCGGGAGTCCGCGCGTCCGACCGAGTCGCCCGAGCGCCCCGCCCACCTGCTGCCGCTGTCCGCTCGCGACGAGAACGCGCTCCAGCAGCTCGCCCGTGAGTACCAGACCTGGCTGGCCGGAGCGCCGGGGCGACTGGCGGACATCTGTTACACGGCGAGCGCGCGACGCAGCCACCATGAGCACCGGCTCGCGGTAGTGGGGCGCACGCGCAAGCAGCTGGCGGAGCACCTGGGGGCCTTCCTCCGAGGCGAGCCGGTTCCGGCGGTCTCCCATCGGCGGGCCTCGCCCCGTCGGCCGAAGGTGGTGTTCGTCTTCTCGGGACAGGGCTCCCAGTGGCCCACGATGGCGCGGGAGCTGCTCCGGGTGTCCCCGGTGTTCCGCGCCACGCTGGAGGACTGCGAGCGGGCCATGCGGGCGCACGGGGACCTCGCCCTGCTGGCGTTGCTGGAGAAGAAGGACGACGCCTCGTGGATGGAGGACATCGGTGTCATCCAGCCGATGTTGTTCGCCATCTCGGTGGCGCTCGCCGCGCAGTGGCGCGCCTGGGGCATCCAGCCGGACGCGGTGGTGGGCCACAGCATGGGCGAGGTGGCCGCGGCCTGCGTGGCGGGCGTGCTCACCCTGGAGGACGCCGCGCGGGTCATCTGCCGCCGGAGCGCGCTGCTCCGCCGCGTCCGGGGGCAGGGCGGCATGGCGCTCGTGGGGCTCTCGCTCGAGCAGTCGCGGGCCGTGCTCGCGGGCTTCGAGGACCGGCTGTCCATCGCGGCGAGCAATGGTCCGACGACGACGGTGCTGGCGGGAGACTCCGTGGCCTTGCAGGAGGTCATGGAGCGGCTGCGGACCCGCAACGTCTTCTGTCGGGCCATCAAGGTGGATGTCGCCTCCCACTCGCCCCAGGTGGACTCGCTGCTCCCGGAGCTGCGCGAGGCGCTCGGTGGGCTCCAGCCCCGCGCGGCGAACCTGCCCGTGTACTCCACCGTGACCGGAGGACTGACGGACGGGACGGACTGGGATGCGAGCTACTGGCAGCGCAACCTGCGTGAGCCGGTCCTGTTCTCTCCGGTCATCGAGCAGCTGCTCGCCAGCCCGCACCAGGTCTTCGTCGAGCTGAGCCCTCATCCCATCCTGACGCAGTCCATCGAGCGCATCGTCGGAGCGTCGCGCACGGAGGGGCTGGTGCTGCCCTCGCTGCGCAGGGACGAGGGGGAGCTGGAGGTCCTGTTGCAGTCGCTCGGCGCGCTCCACACGGCGGGGCATCCCATCGACTGGCGCGCGGTGTATCCGGAGCCGGGTGAGTGCACGCCCCTGCCGGGCTACCCCTGGCAGCGCTCCCGCTTCTGGCTGGAGCCGCGCCCCGCCGCGCTCCGGAACGTGGCGCGCCCCGTCGACTCCCGTCCGGAGGTGATGGCGGTGCCCTCGGACACGGTGAAGTCCGAGCACGCCGACGGCACGCCGTCCCGCTTCTACGACGACTCCGTGGAGCGGGAGCGGGTGCTCGCGCCCGACGAGGTCTACCTGACCTTCGGCATCCAGCGTCGACCGGTGCCGGGCTTCTCGTGGCTGCTGAGCGTCTACGGACTCCCGGAGCGACCGGAGCACACGGAGTTGCTGTTGGAGGGGCAGCGTGGGCTCCGCTCCGTGTTGTTCCGGGGCGTCCGTTGGTCCTCGGTGCGCAAGGTGCTCGACTTCGGCTGCGGGTACGCCTCGGACCTCATCTCGCTGGCGCGGAAGTTCCCGCACCTGCGGCTGGATGGCTACACCATCTCCGCGGAGCAGGCGGCCATCGACGGTGAGCGGGTGCGGGCGCGTGGGCTCCAGGAGCGTGTCCGCGTCTTCGCACGTGACAGCGCGAAGGATGCCTTCCCGGACCGCTACGACGTGGCCTTCGGGTTCGAGGTCGCGACCCACGTCGCGGACAAGAAGGCGCTGTTCGCGAACCTCTCCCGGAGCCTCCACAACGGAGGCTTCCTGTTGCTCGCCGACTTCGTCGCCAATGGCGTGTCGGCCATCAACGTCGAGGAGACCGCGTCGTACAACGTCAACGCGGAGGAGTGGGCGGAGTTGCTGGCGCGCCACCGCTTCCGGCTGGTGGAGGGCGTGGACATCAGCCGGGAGGCCGCGTGCTTCCTCGAGGACCCGGGGTTCGACCGTCACCTGGAGGTCGTGGCGGAGCGGTTCAAGCTCAGTGACCTGGTGAAGCGGAACTTCGATGCCATGCGCAACTTCGGCAAGGCGCTCGACAAGGGGTTGATGAGCTATGCGTTGCTCGTCGCCCAGAAGGACGAGCACGCGGGGGCGCCGTACCTGGCGAGGGTGAACCGCGCGAAGCTGGCGTCGCTGACCCCGTTCACCGCGTTCGAGGACGCGGGGGCCTGGGCGGCGCCCGCCGAGGACTCCGAGCTGGAGGGGCTGGCGCCGCTCGCTTCACGCGAGTGGGTCTACGAGGTGACGTGGCCCCAGAAGCCGCGCGTGTCGAAGTCCGAGACGCAGCGGAAGGGTGAGGCTACGGGCCGGTGGTTGATTCTCTGTGACCGCACGGGAACGGGAGAGGCGCTGGCCGCGCGCCTGCGAGCCCGGGGCGAGCGCTGCACGCTGCTGTACGCGGAGCCCGGTGCGCAGGGACTCGCAGCCGATGCGGCGCGCGACGAGTCGACGAACCCCGCCGAGGGGCAGCGGACGCGCGGAGCCGATGCGGCGCACGTCGATTCGACGGACCCGGCCAAGAGTCACGGGACGCTTGGGGCCGATGTGGCGCGGGTCGACCCGACGGACACCGCCAAGAGTCAGCGGACGCTCGGAGCGGACGGGGCGCGCGTCGAGCCGACGGACCCGGCCAAGAGTCAGCGGACGCTCGGAGCCGATGCGGCGCGGGTCGACCCGACGGACCCCGCGGATTGGCAGCGGGTGCTGGAGACGCTGGCCTCGGAGGGCGGCGGCCCCTTCCGAGGTGTGGTGCACCTGTGGAACCTCGACCTCGGCGGCATGGCGCCGGACGCGACGACGCTGGGGCTCGGCTGTGGAAGCCTGCTGACGCTGGTGCAGCGGCTGGGCGGAGGCGTGGGCGCGAACACGCGGCTGTGGTGGGTCACGCGAGGCGCGCAGTCCGTCGGCGACGGAGGTCCCATCTCCGTGACGCAGTCACCCATCTGGGGCGCGGGTCGGGTGCTCGCACTGGAGCACCCCGAGCTGTGGGGCGGGCTCGTGGACCTCTCCGCCTCTCCGGACGCACAAGAGGTCGACGCGCTCTGCGAGGAGCTGTGTGAGCCGGACGGCGAGGACCAGCTCGCCCTGCGTGGGAAGACGCGGCACGTGGCCCGACTCGTCCGTGGCGAGCTTCCTCCTGCGGGCAAGTCACCCTGGAGGAGCGACGGGGCGTACCTCATCACCGGAGGTCTGGGAGGACTGGGGCTCCAGGTCGCGAAGTCACTGGTGGCCCACGGCGTCCGGCACCTGCTCCTGTCGGGTCGTACCGAGCTCCCCGCCCCGAGCGATTGGGCAGCGCTCCCGTCGGACAGCCCGCTCACGTCGCAGGTCCAGGCGCTGCGCGGACTCCAGGCACAAGGGGCATCGGTTCGCTACGTGCGGTGCGACGTCGGTGAGCCGGACCAGGTGCGCGCGCTCATCGATGCATGCGGACAGGGCCCCATTCCGCTCGTGGGCATCTTCCACGCGGCGGGTGTCTCTGCGCACCGCGCGTTGAAGGAGACGGGCCCGGAGGTGCTCTCGTCCGTCTTCCAACCCAAGGCGATGGGCGCCTGGAATCTCCACGAACTCACCCGTCACCTCCCACTCCACTGCTTCGTCCTGTTCTCCTCGGCGTCCTCCGTGTGGGGCTCGCAAGGGATGGCCGCGTACGCGGCGGCGAACCACTTCCTCGATGCCCTCGCGCACCACCGCAAGTCCCAGGGACTGGCGGCGACGTGCATCAACTGGGGCCGCTGGAGTGAAGGCGGGATGGCGGGCTCCGAGGAGGCTCAGCGCTTCTTCTCGCAGGTGGGCCTGGAGGCGATGCCGACCGAGGCGGCGCTCACGTTGCTGGAGCGCCTGGTGGGCGCGGGCGTCACCCAGCGGACCGTGGCGTCGGTGGACTGGAGCCGCTTCAAGCCGCTGCAGGAGGCACGGCGACACCGCCCTCTGCTCGAGCACATCTCCGTGGGGGCGCCGGCCCCGAAGGCCCCCCTGGAGCAGGGCTCGGTCACCTCCGAGCTGCTTCGCCGTCTGGAGGAGGCGCCCCTGGGACGCCGCCGCAACGTGTTGCAGGACTTCGTGCGCGGCGAGGCCTCGCGGGTCCTGGGCGCCGAGCCCTCCTCCCTGACGCCGGGGCAGGGCTTCTTCCAGATGGGCATGAACTCGCTCATGTCCGTCGAGCTGAAGAACCACCTGGAGCGGAGCCTCCGCCACAAGCTCCCGTCCACGCTCGCGTTCGATTATCCGACGGTGGCGGAGTTGACCGACTTCCTGGCGAAGGAGGTCCCCGCGCTCGCGGTGCTCCTTCCCGCTCGGCCCGAGGTGGCGCTCGCCGGCGCCGCTGTCGCCGACGTGGACCCGTTGTTGAAGGACGAAGCCATCTTCGAACTGCTGAGTGAAGCAGAGCGGTTGTCGGAGACCGCGCTGCAATCACTTGCACAGTCTTTCCCTGGTGAGGGCTCAAATGAGTGACGTCATGGAGAAGTTGGTGCGTGGTCTCTCCCCTGAGAAGCGGGTGAACCTCGCCAGGATGCTCCTTCGCTCGGTGGGCGAGAGCGTCCCGGAGAAGAAGACGGCGGAGCCCATCGCCATCATCGGAATCGGCTGCCGGTTCCCGGGCGGCGTGAGTGACGCGGACTCCTTCTGGCGGATGTTGCGAGCGGGCACGGACGCGGTGGGCGAGGTGCCGCCGAGCCGCTGGGACATCGACGCGTACTACGACGCGGACCCCTCCAAGCCCGGGAAGATGTACACGCGCAACGGCGCGTTCCTGGAGGGCGTGGACCTGTTCGACCCGTACTTCTTCGGGATTCCTCCGCGCTCCGCGGTGAACATGGACCCCCAGCACCGGCTGCTGCTGGAGGTGGCCTGGGAGGCGCTGGAGCACGCGGGCATCGCGCCCCAGAGCCTCGCGGGCAGCAAGACGGGGGTGTTCATCGGCGGCGCCACCGGCGACTACACCCAGCTCATCCAGGGCAAGGGCGCCGAGAGCATCGATGCGAGCTACCTCACGGGCAGCCTGCTCACGTTCGCCACGGGGCGGCTGTCCCACTTCTTCGACCTGCAGGGGCCGAGCCTCGGCGTGGACACCGCCTGTTCCTCGTCACTCGTCGCGGTCCATCTGGCGTGTCAGAGCCTGCGCTCGGGGGAGAGCTCGCTGTCGCTCGTGGGCGGCGTGAACCTCATCCTGACGCCGCAGGGCACCATCACCACCTGCAAGGCGCGCATGCTCGCCGTGGATGGGCGCTGCAAGACGTTCGACGCCGCGGCGGATGGCTACGGCCGGGGCGAGGGCTGCGGCATGGTCGTGCTCAAGCGCCTCTCGGATGCGCAGGCGGATGGGGACCAGGTCCTGGCCGTCATCCGTGGCACCGCGGTGAACCAGGATGGGCACAGCAGTGACTTGACGGTGCCCAACGGGCTCGCGCAGCAGGCGGTCATTCGTCAGGCGCTGGCGGACGCGGGCCTGGACCCGAAGCAGGTGGGCTACGTGGAGGCGCACGGCACCGGCACGTCGCTGGGAGACCCCATCGAGCTGCGCGCGCTGGGCGCGGTGTTCGGCGAGAAGCGAGACGGCGCCGCGGCCCTCCAGGTCGGCTCGGTGAAGACGAACATCGGTCACCTCGAGTACGCGGCGGGCATCGCGGGGCTCATCAAGCTCGTGCTCTCGTTGAAGCACGGCGAGGTGCCCGCGCATCTGCACTTCAAGCGCGGCAACCCGTACATCCCCTGGAACGAACTCCCGGTGGAGATTCCCACCCAGCTCGCGCCGTGGACCGCGCGGGACGGGAAGCGCGTGGGCGGCGTGAGCTCGTTCGGCGCCAGCGGAACGAACGCGCACGTGGTGCTGGAAGAGGCGCCGGAGGTGGAGAGGAAGGGTGTGGCGGAGAGGCCGAGGCATGTGCTGGCGCTGTCAGCGAGGAGCGAGAAGGCGCTGAGGGAGCTTGCGGGCCGGTACGCGAAGGGGCTGGGAGAAGAGGTGGGGGACGCGTGCTTCACGGCGAACACGGGGCGAGGACGCTTCGCGCACCGGGTGGCGGTGGTGGGGAGGACGGGAGAGGAGCTGAGGGAGGAGCTGGCGAGGTACGCGAGCGGTGGCGGGGTGGAGAGGGGAGCGGAGGGGCAGGCGAGGAAGACGGAGGAGGTGGTGCTGCTCTTCACGGGGCAGGGAGTGCAGCACGAGGGGATGGGGAGGGAGCTGTACGAGACGAGCGAGACGTTCCGGGGAGTGATGAAGCGGTGCGAGGAGGTGGTGAAGGGGGAGTTGGGGGAGTCGCTGGTGGAGGTGTTGTACGGAGGGAAGGGGGCGCTGCTGGAGAGGAGCAGCGTGTCGCAGGCGGCGCTGTTCAGCGTGGAGTACGCGCTGTCGGAGGTGTGGAGGGAGTGGGGGGTGAAGCCGGCGGCGGTGATGGGGCACAGCCTGGGTGAGTACGTGGCTGCGTGCGTGGCGGGGGTGTTCAGCCTGGAGGAGGGGCTGAAGCTGGTGATGGAGAGAGGGAGGTTGATGGAGGGGCTGGAGGGGGAAGGGAAGATGGTGGCGGTGCTGGCGAGCGAGGAGGAGGTGAAGGGGGAAGGAGGAGGGAAGCTGATTGCGGCGGTGAACGGGCCCGGGGAGGTGGTGCTGGCGGGGCGAGTGAAGGAGGTGGAGGAGGTGGAGGGGAGGCTGAAGGGGAGGGGGAAGGAGTGCCGAGTGTTGAAGACGACGCACGCGTTCCACTCGGAGCTGATGGAGCCGATGAAGGAGGGGTTCGAGAGGGCGGCGGGGAAGGTGGGGATGAAGAGGGCGAAGCTGGAGTTGGTGTCGAACGTGAGTGGGAAGGAAGTGAAGGGGGAGGAGAGGGAGGCGGGGTACTGGGCGAGGCACCTGAGGGAGCCGGTGAAGTACTGGGAGGGAGTGAAGGGGCTGTACGAGAGGGGATACCGGGTCTTCGTGGAGGTGGGGCCGAAGCCGACGCTGACGGGGGTGGGGAAGAGGTACCTGGGGGAGGGAGAGGCGCAGTGGGTGGGGAGCCTGAGGCCCGGGAGCAGCGACTGGGAGATGCTGCTGGGGAGCGCGGCGAAGCTGTACGTGAAGGGCGTGG
Source organism: Myxococcus sp. MISCRS1 (assembly GCF_026626605.1). NCBI lineage: Bacteria > Pseudomonadati > Myxococcota > Myxococcia > Myxococcales > Myxococcaceae > Myxococcus > Myxococcus sp. MISCRS1. Next base: position 2,559,935 of record NZ_JAPNKB010000001.1, on the reverse strand, counting down.
AGGTGGACTGGGCGGGGGTGGACAAGGGGTACGCGCGCCGACGGGTGGCGCTGCCGACGTATCCCTTCCAGCGTGAGCGCTACTGGGTCGACTCGCTCATCCCCAACACCGATGTGCTGGTGACCTTCTACCGGACCATCGTCCAGCTGGCGGAGGTCAACACGGCGGTGCAGTTCCCCTCGTTGCGCTTCGCGACGCTGCGTGAGCCCGTGCCCGGCTTCTCGTGGATCGCCATGTACCGGCCGGAAGCCGACCCCTCGAAGGAGGCGGTCTACAAGCAGTTCTACGACCTCGCCCTCCAGTCGAACCTCGAGATGGCGAAGACGCTCTACCGGGGGCTCGACTTCTCGTCCTTCACCCGCGTGCTCGACATCGGGTGTGGTCACGCCGCGGACCTCATCGACCTGGGCAAGGCGCATCCCCACCTGGAGCTGCATGGCTGCAACATCTCGCCCGACCAGATTGAAGCGGGGCGGCAGCGCATCCGCGGGCTCGGGCTGGATGGGCGCATCAAGCTCCACTACCAGGACAGCTCGCGCGACGCCTTCCCGTCCACGTACGACCTGGTCATCGCGTTCCAGGTCATCCACCACATCCGGAACAAGGCGGACCTCTTCGCGAACATCAGCCGGAGCCTGCGCAACGGCGGCTACCTGGTGATGGCGGAGACGCTGTCCAACATGGCGAGCGCCATCGAGCACCCGGAGTCCACCACCCTCTTCGTGCCCCAGGCCGAGTGGGCGGAGCTGCTCGCCCGCAACCACCTGCGCATCGTCGAGGCGGTCGAGTCCAGCCAGGAGATCGCCAACTTCCTCCACGACCCGGACTTCGAGCAGAACTTCACGCGGGTGACCCGCGACCTGGACGAGGTGACGCAGAAGCACCTGCACGGCATCCACATGCTGGGGGAGCTGCTCAAGCGTCGGCTGGCCGCCTACCTCCTGTTCACGGTGACCAAGGACGAGTCGATGGACGTGGACACGATTCGTCGCATCAACCTCGAGCGGCTGGGCGCGCGTGTCTCCTACGATGCCGCCTACAGCGCCGTGACGAAGGGGCCGTACGCGCTGCCGCCTCCTCCGGGGGCGCAGACGCTCCAGGACGCCGCCTCCGCCGCGAGCACCTTCTCGAAGACGCTGCTCTCCACGGAGCCCGGCCAGCGAGGCCCGCTGCTCGACAGCTATCTGCGGGAGCAGGTGGCCAACTTGTTGAAGATGCCGGTGGTCCGGCTGGACGCGGAGCAGCCCCTGAGCACCCTGGGCCTGGACTCGCTGTTGTCGCTCGAGCTGAAGCACAAGATCCACGCGGAGACGGGCGTGAGCCTGCAGCTCGATGAGCTGCTGCAGGGCGCGAGCATCGCGCACCTGTCGCAGCGCCTCGCCGAGCAGCTCGACGGGAGCGGCGCGGGCCGGACGGCCCCGAGTCAGGACTGGGAGGAAGGCGAGCTGTGATGACCGACGAACTCATCGCCGAGCTGTCCCGGCAGGGCGTCACGCTCTGGGTGGAGGGGGAGCGGCTGAAGTACCGGGCCCCCAAGGGCGCGCTGTCGCCGGAGCACCTGGCGAAGCTGTCCACGAACAAGGCCACGCTGGTGGAGCACCTGCGCCGGCTCGCGGCCGACGGTGAGTCCGTCCATCCGCTCTCCCACGGACAGCAGGCGCTCTGGTTCGTCTCCCAGGTGGCACCCGACAGCGCCGCCTACAACACGGCGCTGTCGATTCGCATCGTCTCCGAGCTGGACGTCGCCGCGCTGCGACGCGCCTGTCAGCGGCTCGTGGACCGACATGGCGCGCTGCGGACGACCTTCACCACGCACCAGGGACAGCCCGTCCAGCGGGTGCGTGAGCAGGCGGAGGTCCCGTTCGAGCAGGTCCCTGTCCCGGAGCTCGACCTCGAGTCCCTGCGGGCGCGGGTGACGCAGGCGTACGAGGCGCCGTTCGACCTGGAGCGGGGCCCGCTGATGCGCGTGCGGCTGTTCACGCGAGGCCCGCGCGACCACGTGCTGCTCATCGCCATCCACCACATCGTCTACGACGGATGGTCGCTGCTGGTGCTGGGGGAGGAATTGCTGCGGCACCTCTACGCCGCGGAGAAGGCGGGCGCTCCCGCGACGCTGCCCGCGCCGCAGGCGACCTACGTGGACTACGTCCGCTGGCAGGCCGAGATGCTCGCGGGCGCCACGGGGCAGCGGCTCTGGGAGTACTGGTCCCGGCAGCTGGGCGGCGCGCTGCCGGCGCTGGACCTGCCCATCGCGCGTCCCCGGCCGCAGGTGCAGGGCTACGCGGGCGCGTCGGTCCCCGTGTCGTTGAAGGGGACGCTGCCCCGGAGACTGAGGGCGCTCTGCGAGCAGGAGGGCGTCACGCTGTACACGCTGCTCCTGGGCGCCTTCATGGGCCTGCTGCACCGCTACTCGGGGCAGGAGGACCTGCTCGTCGGAACGCCCACGCTGGGGAGGACGCAGCCCCAGTTCGCGAAGGTCGTGGGCAACTTCATGAACATGATGGTCCTGCGGGGAAATCTCTCCGGGGACCCTTCGTTCCGGGCCCTGCTCGGGCAGCTGCGGCAGACGGTCGTCGGCGCGCTCGCGCACCAGGACTTCCCCTTCCATCTGCTCGTGGAGAAGCTCAACCCGGAGCGCGACTCCGGCCGCTCGCCCATCTTCCAGGTGGCGTTCATGCTCCAGCCCACGCCCCGGGAGGACATCTACCAGGGGGACGAGGCCCACCCCGCGCTGCCCGGAGGGCTGGTGCTGCGCCCCTTCGACATCCCGCAACAGGAGGGCCAGTTCGACCTCTCGCTGGAGCTGACGGAGACGGACGCTTCGTTGGGCGGCGTGCTGAAGTACCGCACGGACCTGTTCGACGCGGCGAGCATCCACCGGATGGTGGGGCACCTGGAGACGCTGCTGGAGGGGCTCGTCGAGGACCCCGAGCGGCGCTTGTCGGAGCTGCCCCTGCTCACCCCCGAGGAGCGCCGCCAGGTGCTCGACACCTGGAACGACACCCGCTCCGCGCGGACCCCCGCGTCGTGCCTCCACGAGCTGTTCGAGGCGCGAGTGCGCGCGTCCCCGGAGTCCATCGCCCTGGTCGCCGGCGCCGAGCGGCTGAGCTACCGCGAGCTGGACGCGCGCGCCAATCGACTGGCGCACCGTCTGCGGGCGCTCGGCATCGGCCCCGAGGCGCGGGTGGGCCTCTGCGTCCCCCGGAGCGCCGACATGGTGGTGGGCATGCTCGGCATCCTGAAGGCCGGCGGCGCCTACGTGCCGATGGACCCGACCTATCCCGCCGACAGGCTCGCGTACATGCTCGGCGACTCCCAGGCGAAGGTCGTCCTGGTCGACGCGGGCCACGCGACGCGGCTGCCGGAGACGGGCGCGAAGGTGGTGCCGTTGCAGGCCGGCGGCGACGAGGTCGTGGAGTCTCCGAGGAGCGGAGTCGGCGCGGAGAACGTCGCGTACACGCTCTACACCTCGGGCTCCACGGGGCGTCCCAAGGGCTGCATGGTCTGTCACCGCAACGTCGTGCGCTTCTTCGACGCGATGGATGACGCCATGGGCGCTCACGAGCGCGGCGTGTGGCTCGCCACGACGAGCATGTCGTTCGACATCTCCGTGCTGGAGCTCCTGTACTCGCTCACCCGGGGCTTCCAGGTGGTCCTCCGCGGCGAGCAGGGAGTATCGACCGGGACCGGCGCGTCCAGCAGGCCGCTCGAGTTCAGCCTCTTCTATTTCGCCAGCGGCGAGCGCGAGCACACGAAGGCCAAGTACCGGCTGCTCCTGGAGGGTGCGCGGTTCGCGGACACGCATGGCTTCAAGGCGGTCTGGACGCCCGAGCGGCACTTCCACGCCTTCGGCGGGCTCTACCCGAATCCCTCCGTCGTCAGCGCGGCGCTCGCGGCGACCACCCGGAACATCCGGCTGCGCGCGGGCAGCATCGTGCTCCCGCTGCACAGCCCCATCCGGGTCGCGGAGGAGTGGTCCATCGTGGACAACCTCTCCGACGGACGCGTGGACCTCTCATTCGCCTCGGGGTGGCACCCCAATGACTTCGTGCTCGCGCCCGAGCGCTTCGCCGATGCGCGCACCTCCTTCTTCGAGCAGATCTCCACCGTCAGGAGGCTCTGGAGGGGCGAGGCGGTGTCGTTCCGGAACGGACAGGGGCAGGACGTCCCGGTCCAGTCCCTTCCCCGGCCGGTCCAGCCGGACGTCCAGGTCTGGGTGACGGCGGCGGGCAACCCGGAGACGTTCCGCGCCGCGGGAGCGTCGGGCGCGCATGTGCTCACGCACCTGCTGGGGCAGAACCTCACGGAGCTGGCGAAGAAGGTCCGAATCTATCGGGAGGCCTGGGCGGCCGCGGGCCACGGGCCGGGGCCGGGCCACGTCACGCTCATGCTGCACACGTTCATGGGCGAGGACGTCGACGACATCCGCCAGAAGGTGAACGCGCCGCTGCGCCAGTACCTGAAGAGCTCCATCGGGCTGCTGCGCTCGGTCATCGGGCCCCTGCCACATGGGGGCGAGCTGGAGGCGCTCTCGGAGGCGGACGTCGACCAGCTGCTCGCGAAGGCCATCGACCGGTACTTCAACCAGCTGGGCCTGTTCGGGAACGTGGAGAGCTGCCTGCCGTTGATCGACAGGCTGCGCGAGCTGGGCGTGGACGAGGTCGCGTGTCTCATCGACTTCGGGATGGACGTCGACGCGACGCTGGCGGGGCTCGAGACGTTGAACGCCCTGAAGGAGCGTTGCACGCGGCCCCCATCCGCGCCCGAGGACATCCCCTCGCTCATCGCCGCGCACGGCGTCACCCACTTCCAGTGCACGCCGTCGATGTTGCGGATGTTGCTGCTGGAGCCGGGGGGCGTGGAGGCGCTGCGTCCGCTCCGCAAGCTCCTGGTGGGCGGCGAGGCCTTCCCCTCGGCCCTTGCGCGCCAGGTGCTCCCGAGGGTGGAGGGCGAGGTGCTCAACATGTACGGGCCGACCGAGACGACCATCTGGTCCTCGTTCGAGCGGGTGGAGGACGCGTCCCTGGTCACCATCGGCGGGCCCATCGCGGACACGCGGATGTACGTGCTGGACGCGCGGCTTTCGCCCGTGCCGGTGGGGGTGCCCGGGGAGCTGTTCATCGGAGGCGAAGGGGTGGCGCGGGGCTATCTCCACCGCCCCGAGCTGTCGGCGGAGCGCTTCATCCCGGACCCCTTCGCGGGGGAGCCCGGCCTGCGCATGTACCGGACAGGAGACAGGGTCCGTCGTCTGCCCGAGGGGCGCATCGAGTTCCTGGGCCGCGAGGACCACCAGGTGAAGGTGCGGGGAGTACGCATCGAGCCGGGGGAAATCGAGGCGGAGCTGCGTCAGCACCCGGAGGTCCGTCAAGCGGTGGTGGTGGCGAGGGCCGACGCCTCGGGCGAGGTGGCGCTCACGGCCTATGTCGTGGCCGCGACGACCGTCACCCCCTCGGCGCTGTCGCGCTTGCTGAGGGACAGGCTGCCGCCCGCGATGATTCCCTCCCACTTCGTCCGGCTGGACGCGCTGCCGTTGACGCCGAACCAGAAGCTGGATGTCCGCGCCCTGCCGGTGCCCGAGGCTCCGGCGCCGGAGCTGTCGGCCGCGTACGTCGCGCCCAGGGACGCGCTGGAGCTGGAGCTGGTGGCGCTCTGGGAGGAGCTGTTCGATTTGCGCCCCATCGGCGTTACCAGCAGCTTCTTCCAGCTGGGCGGCCACTCGCTGCTGGCGGTCCGGTTGATGTCCCGGCTGCGCGCCCGCTGGGGGCGTCAGCTCCCCGTCTCCCTCCTGTTCCAGGCGGACACCATCCGTCAGCTCGCGGCCCTGCTCGTCCAGCAGGAGGGCGGTGCTCGCGCGCGGGAGCCGCTGGTGCGCATCCAGGAGACGGGCGACAAGCCGCCCCTGTTCTTCGTGCACCCGACGGGCGGCGACGTGCTGTGCTACGCGCCGCTGGCGAGGCAGCTCGGGCCCCGGCAGCCCTTCTATGCGCTGCAGGCGCTGCCGGACCAGGACGCGGGCTCCATCGAGGAGATGGCGGCGCGGTACCTGGAGGAGGTGCGCCGCGTCCGTCCGAGCGGGCCGTATCGCCTGGGGGGCTGGTCCACGGGCGGCATCGTCGCGCAGGCGATGGCGCGGCAGTTGGAGGCGCGGTCCGAGCAGGTGGAGCTGCTCCTGTTGTTGGAGACCTGGTCTCCGGAGCTCTACCAGCGGGCGGAGGAGCCCGGCGCGCTCATGGCGTGGTTCGCCACGGACCTGCTGGGGGGCGCGGAGGCGGCGAAGCTCGACGCGGTGAAGCTCCAGGCGCTCGATGAGGCGGGGCGCCTGGGCTACCTGGTCGAGCACGCCAAGGCCCTGGGCGCGCTTCCGGGGGTGGAGCTGCCGGAGATGGAGCAGCGCTTCCGGGTCTTCTCCCGCAACGCGCGGGCCCTGTCCCGCTACCGGGCGGAGCCCTATCGCGGCAAGGTGCTCTTCCTCCAGGCGGAGCAGCTGGCCGCGCCTTCGTCGGACACGCTGCCCGCGCCGGTGGAGAGCTGGGGGGAGCGGTTGCTCCAGGCCCAGCTGCATCAGGTGCCGGGCAATCACTACACGATGCTGCAGGCGCCGCATGTCCGCGAGGTCGCGGACCGGATGACCTGCTTCCTGGATGCGCTCACGGTGGCCGCCGGGCCACGTTGAAGGAGCCTTGGGTCATGGGAATTCATGTCGCGCGGTTCAGGATGGGAGGCGAGGTCCGGTGGGGATGGGTGCGGCGGGAGCAGGTCATCCCCATCCCGGGGCGGTACGAGTCCCTGGCGGAGTTCCTCGCGGAGGGGGCGGCGAGGGCGCGGGGGATGGCGGCGGCGGGGAGCGTGGGGGAGGGGCTCGCGCTGGCGAAGCTCGAGCTGCTCGCGCCGGTGACGTCGCCGTGCAACGTGGTCTGCCAGGGACAGAACTACCGCAGCCACATGCTGGAGGTGGGGCAGGACCCGGACGCGAAGGACTTCAACCAGTTCTTCCGCAAGGCCTCGTCGTCGCTGGCCTCGAGCACGGAGGACATCGTCAAGCCGGAGCGGGTCCGGATGCTCGACTACGAAATCGAGCTGGGGCTGGTCATCGGCCGGAGGATTTCGGGGCCGGTGCGGGTGGAGCGGGGAGGGCTGCACGAGTTCGTCGCCGGAATCGTGATGGGCAATGACATCTCCGCCAGGGACCTCCAGCTCGCGGAGGGACAGTGGCACAAGGCGAAGAGCTTCCGGACCTTCTGTCCGGTGGGGCCGTATGTCTATCTGCTCGACGCGGAGGATTGCGCGCGGTTGATGGACCTGCGACTCCAGCTGTCTGTCAATGGCGAGCCGAGGCAGGACGCGAGCACCTCGGAGATGCTCTACCCGCCGGAGGAGACACTCACGGAGCTGTCGGAGGTGATGGACCTGTTCCCGGGGGACCTGGTGCTGACGGGGACGCCGGGCGGCGTGGCGGCGGGGCGCAACCTGTCGAAGCTTGCGCGACAGGTGGGCAGGTTCATCAGCGTCTTCCTGTCTGACAAGACGCTCGCGAAGCTCATCCTGAAGCAGGGCAACACGGCGGGCTACCTGAAGGAGGGGGACGTCCTGCGTGCCTCGATTTCGAGCCCGGACGGGGTCATCCACCTGGGGACCCAGGAGAACCGCATCGTGACGCGGGCCCTGGAGGCGCCGGTGCGCGAGGCTCGCGCGAAGGTGGGGTGAGTCATGGGTGGGGCCGCACGTCGACCACGGGGATGGGGGAGGTGGCCTTCGGCTCGGCCTCCCGCTTCGCGAGGATGGACGCACTGACAGGCCCCACCAGCAGACTCCCCAGCCAGAAGAAGAAGCCGAGCGTGGGGTAGAGCAGCTCGAGTTGCCGGGTCGGGCTGACACCCTCGTCCGCGGGGATGGAGTGGAAGTACCAGGACAAGGAGGAGAGCCCGACGAGCACCGCGAGGAAGCCTGTCCAGAAGGCCCCTCGATACCGGCCCATCAACAGCAGGAGGAGCGTGACGGCCAGCAAGGGGTTCGCGAACCAGCCCCCTTGCATCACGAACACGCCCAACCAGCCGGTGAGCAGGAGCGTTACACCCGCCATCGTGTCCTCTTGCTTCGTCGCGGTGTTGTACAGGACGAGGGCGGGCAGGGCGCAGCTGACGATGAAGAGGACCGTCGACACGACCGCGGCGCTCGTCCGGGTCAACCAGGGCTTGGCGGCAGGAGCCATCGGAGCGTCGTCTGAAGGAGGTGCCATGGGGCGCGGATGATAGGGGAAACCCGGTCGACGTGGCGAACGGAGGCTTCCCCAGCGGTCTGGCCATCGACTCGACGAACCGCACGCTGTACGGGTCCGACTTCAACGGCAGCCGGGTGATGAGCGCCGGGCTGGACGGCAGCCATCCCACGCAGGTGGTAGGCGGTATCAACAGCCCGTCCGCCCTCGGGTTCGATGTCCCGAATGGCAAGGTGTAGGTCGTCACTACAACAACAGGACTCCCCTGGTGACGAACCCGACGACGGTGCATGGGATTGCCAGCGATGTCGCGGCTGGTCGGCTGTACTTCGCGGATGGGCTGGGGACCCGGATCCGGCCTGTGGCTGGCCTGGAGGCCCGCGCCGTGGTCTGGTGCCACGACGGTCGCCCTCCGTCGTCCTGAGAGGACTTCACGCATGAATCATCCCGAGCATGGCGAAGCGAGGAGCCTCGAGGAGCTCATCCAGGTTGCCCTGGAGGGGGACGAAGAGGATGCGCGCGCCTGGGAGGCCCTCCGGGCCCTGCATGCGCGGGGGACGCGTGACGTGCTGGACGCGGCCCTTGGGCTGCTCGGGTCCTCCTCCGCGAAGGCGCGGGGGCGCGGCGTGGACATCCTGGGCCAGCTCGGCGCTGGAAACCCGGTCTTCCAAACGGAGCGTGGGGACGCGCTGGTGGACCTGCTCCGGCGGGAGCGGGAGCCCGAGGTCCTCCTCTCCGCCGGGGTTGCCTTGAGCCACCTGGTGGAGCCCCGCGCCCTGGCCGTGCTCGTCGCGCTGGCAGGTCATCCCTCGGCCGAGGCGCGGTATGGCGCGGCGCATGGATTGGCGGTCCTGGATGCGCCGGAGGCGGTGGAGGCGCTCATCCGCCTGTCGGCCGACGAGGACCGCGATGTCCGGGACTGGGCGACGTTCGGGCTGGGGACGCTCATGGAGGCGCGTGACACGCCGGAGCTGCGGGATGCGCTCGTGGCGCGCCTCGGGGATGAGGACCCGGAGATTGTCGGGGAGGCGCTGGTGGGACTGGCGACTCGCAAGGATGCTCGCGCGGTTGAGCCCGTGCGCGCCGCGCTGAGGGGCGAGAGGGTGATGGTATATGCGCTCGAGGCCGCCGCGGCCCTGGGCGACCCGAGCTTCCATCCGCTGCTGCTCGCCCTACGTGACGCCGGTGGCCCCTCGGAGGGCTACTTCCGGAGCGTCCTCGAGGAGGTCATCTCCGGGTTCGAGCAAGCCCCGGCCTGAGGGGCGTCACGGACAGAATGCCGGCAGGCTCGCCCGGAGGTCCGTGAGCTCGCTGAGCGAGTCGTTCATGGCGTTGATATCGTCGACTGGCCGAATCACACTCGGCAAGCTCGCATGGACCCGGACGATGGTGCCCCGCATGCCACCCTGCGTCTGCAACTGGAGCGCGACCTCGGTGTCGACGTTGAAGGCCTCGGCGATGACCTCGGCGTCGAAGCCGGAGAAGATGTTCATGGCCGTGGCATTGACAGTCAATGATGCGAGGTCGCTGGTGGCCTGCAGGAGGTTGAGAGGGCTCGGAGTGGCGACCGCCGTGAGCGTGGAGGCGACCGAGGCCTGTGCCGAGCTGACGTAGTTGTCGACCACGGTGAGCCACGTGCCCGCGGTCGAGTTCGCCGAAACGCACTGCTGGGCCTGGGCTGGCGCGACATGGAGGACCACGGCGAGCACGGCGACGGACCACCCGCTCAAACGAGAGGACATGTCTGGATTCTCCTGGGAGTTGCTGCTGGGTGACGACGAAACTCTCGCCTCGTCGTCACGCGGGCGTCAATCAATGCCAGTCATCCAGGAGGAGTGACTGTGTCTCCGTGGACACAGTCATTGGACGTTCCGCCACCCTCGCTCAGAAGATGCCTTGTCCCGGGGTGAGGACGTGGTCCGGGTCGTAGCGTCGCTTCGCGTGCACGAACCGCTCCCAGTGGGGATGGAAGTGGCGGCGCCAGTCGGCGGGGCTCAAGGGCACGGCATCCACGGGGTAGATCTTCCCGCCGAGGGCCGTGAGCCGGTCGACGATGGCGCGGTTCTTCTGCACCAGGGCCGCGACGTTCTCGGGCGTCGGGGGAATCGCGGTGCGCAGCAGCGAGAAGAGGAAGACGTGTCTGTCGTTGGGCGTCCGCAGGAAGGGCGTGGTCAGCGCCGAGGCGCGGAAGGGGTAGAGGAGGATGGGCCCCTGTCCCATGTCGGCGTCGGTGGTCTGCGCGAGGACCTCCTGGACGAACTCCTCGGCGCACCGGGCGGGGACGAACATGTCCAGCCAGGGGTGGGGAAAACCCCAGACGCCGAGCTGCTTGAGCAGCTCGATCAGCGGCGCGAGCCGGTTGGCGAAGTCGAAGTAGCTGCCGTCCGTCACCTGGAGCGTCCCCGGTTGGAAGCGCAGGCCCGCGAGCAGCCGCGAGTCCTGGGGCTCCGAGCCCGGGGTGAAGTACTTCACCACCTCGAGCTGGTACGCCCGGCCTCCGTTGGAGGAGACGACGGAGCCCTCGACGTAGTCGAAGCGGCCGTCCTCGATGAGCCGCCGCTGGTCCTCGAGGAAGCGGTGGAGGTCGTCGTACAGCGCGAGGTAGGTCCGGGCGCGAGGCTGCACGTCGACGAGCCGAACCCGGGCTCGCACGATGATGCCGAACTGGCCCAGGCCCGAGCGCACGGCGTCGAACAGGGGTCGCTCGCGCCAGCGTGAGCACCGCACGAGCTCGCCCCGGCCCGTGACGACGTCCAGCTCCAGGACGTTGTCCACCTGGAGACCCCAGCGGAATGCCTGTCCGCCGATGCCTCCCGCCGACAGCGTCCCGCCGATGCTCAGCTCGATGTAGTCGGTCAGCACCGGGGGACTCTTGCCGCTGGGGAGCGAGGCCTGGAGCAGCTCGTGCCACCGGACGCCCGCATCCACCCAGGCGCTGTCCTGGTCCAGCTCGTGGAGGGTGGCCAGCGCGGACATGTCGACGACGATGCCCGCTGGCACCTGGGACTGGCCGAAGGTGCTGTGGCTCTCACCCAGGCCTCGCGCGGCGGCGATCTTCAGCCCCTGGCGGCGCGCGAAGCGGACCATGGCCACGATGTCCTTCACCGAGCCGGGCACGAGCACCGCCCACGGCGTGTGGTGCCGGATGTGACCGAAGTCGTCCGAGGCCGCGGTCCGCGACGCTTCGTCCAGCAACAGCTCGCCATCGAGAGGGGGCAGGGGGACCGCGCCGGCCTCCGGCGTGGAGGCCCAGCTGCGGCTCATGGGATTGAACGCGACCGCCACCAACGCACCTTGGAGCAACGTCCTCCGGGACACCGTTCGACTCGACATTCACGCCTCCTTCGGCTTCGGAGCCATCCATCCCACCCGCCGCTCTCAGCGAACGCAAGGATGGCCGCCTGCTCCCGGGAGCACAGTCGGGGTCGCCGGTCGAACCTTTCTCTCCTCCATGAGACGGAGACCGGACTTTGGAAGGGCATCGAGCGTAGAGTCCCCTCGCCTATGCCTTCACGTTCCTGGTACCGCGCTGTCGGTCTCATCGCCACGCTGGGCTTGAGTGCTTGCGGTGGTGATGATGCGCCCGAAACGACCTACCTGTTCGGTTTGAGTTATGGCTCGGACTCCGTCTGGCTGACCCCAGAGGGTGGCATCGACTATACGTCGCCGAGCCGCTTCCTCTCCGCTGACGGCCTCCGCTTCTCGGTGGAGACCCTGAAGTACAGGCTCGCGGAGCTGCGGATGGACCTGCCGCCCGAGGTTCGCTGCGAGGACTACGCGGAGGTGCTCCTGCCGGAGCTGTCCTGTGAGAACTCCGTGCCGAACACCCAGGCCCCGCGCGACATCTTTGACTTCCCTGAGGACCCGCCTGGCAAGCTTCACATCCGAGGCCCCGTCGAGGCAGGCACCGACACGCCCCTGTCCATCGGGGGCAAGCAGGTGTTCATCCCCCGGACGTATTATCGGACCATCGACTCGCGGTGGGACCCGGGGACACCGGAGCATCCCAGCTTCCTGCTCCGCGCGATCTTCACCTACCAGGAGCGTCCCCTCGTGCTGGAGGTCGTCTTCCAATCGGAGGAGCCCCTGCGATTCAGTCACCTGGGCGTATCAACGGGGCTCCCCGAGGAGTTCGCGGATCATCCCGCCGTTTTCGGAGGGCGACTGCTCGTCGACCGCTGGCTCTGGGACGTCGACATCTCGAGCTGCCTGTCGACAGGGGACCTGACCCTGGATGGGGATGTGTTGCGGCTGGAGACAGGACGAGGCGCTTGCGCGGATGCCGCCACGAAGCTGCGGCGCAACATCCAGAACAGTGGAGACCTGTACACGGGGCTGCGCATCTGGTAGTCGCCGCGGTGGCGCTCCCGCGAAGCGCCCTCGCGCTCTGCCTACGAGCGAGATGGCCAACCCTCCGTCTCGGCGCTGTGCTCCTGCGCCAGCAGGATGAGCTTGGCCCGGCTGGGCACGGCCAGCTTGGCGTAGACGCGCTTCAGGTGCGTCTTCAAGGTGTTCAGCGAGCTGTCCAGGTCGTCCGCGATGGTCTGGTTGTCCCAGCCATTCAAGACCCGCTCCACCACGTCCATCTCGCGCGGCGTCAGGCGCTTGCGCCACTCCGCGGGAGCCTGCGCCCCGTGCCGCACCTCCTGGAAGATCAGCGCCCACGGCATCCTCCCCGACTGCCCCGGCAACCGCAGGAAGGTCACCTTCAAGCTCCTCCCCGGGCGCCGGAAGGTCAGCACGTCCTGTCCGGAGAGCTGCTGGGGTCCGGAGCGCCGGAGCCCCTCCAGCGCGTCCAGCAGCACCTGCGGCAGGCCGAAGCGGCCACAGGGCGCGTCCGGGAACCAGCGATGCAGCAGCGCCGTGGAGCGGGGCGTGCGCATCAGCTCGGTGGTGGGCGGGCTCAACACGATGCTGTCGAGCCCCGTGTGCCGGAAGAGCTGCTCCAGGAGGTCGCCCTGGTGCGCCAGGTCTTCCAGCATGCGGCAATTGCGCACGGTCCTCGCCAGGATGGGCGTCAGGCGCTGGAGGAAGGCGCGCTCCTTCTCCGTGAACGCCCTCCGGGTCTCCCGGTACAGCGTGAAGCCGCTGTGCCAGCCCAGGCCCATGTCCATCAACACGGACAACACCCGCTCCACCGGCATGTGCATCTCCCGGCAGTACGCATACATGGCGCTGTCCTGCATCTGCCGGCGCGACAGCATCTCGGTGTCCCGCAGCACGGTGTTGGGCCGCCGAATCACCGCGGAGCTCACGAAACACTCGTCTGAAATCTCCGGGTAGCGGTCGAAGAAGACCTGCGGCATGTCCTGGACCATCGGCCAGTCGTATTGGCCGGGCGCCCCTGGATTGGACACACACAGCCCTCCGAAGTCCGCCGCCAGCACGCGTGACAGAATCCGGTGGGACTCCGAGAAGGCTTCCTTCAGGTCGAGCGAGCTGCTCAACGCCGTCATCACCTCCAGGAGCACCTGCTCCCCCTGCATGGAACCCGGCTGACGCTTCACGCGCATGACCTTGTCTCCCCGGTGGCTTCGAGTGTCGGCACGACGTCCGGGGGGATTTCTACCATGCGCGGCAACGACAGCCTTTCCCACGCCCCCTGGGTTCGGAGGGCGTCACCCCGATGGGTGATGCCGGCGCTCGACGGCCCTCCCGTATGTTTCTCGGGCCCGTTCGCCGTGTCTGTCCATTCGCTGGAGGTCCCATGTCCCCGCAGCCGTGCTGGATTCGTCTCACGTCGAGGATGTCATTGCCCGCGCTCCTGGCCGCCCTGAGCGTCATCACCTGGAGCGCGCCGGCCCAGGCGCGAACGCCCGGAGGCATCATCGGCGTCGGGTATTACGGTCATCATGGCCCGCCGCCGTGGGTGGACGCCGCGTGCCGGTTCACGGCGGTCCACAAGCCCTGTGTCTGCGCACTCCCCGCCGTCGCCCCGCTCAATGAGACCCTGGGCTGCTCGAACACGAGCCAGGCGTGGGCCGACCTGGATGCCAAGAACACCTGCACCCGGCTCTGTACGCATCCGGCGAACAACCCGTCCGGCGACGGCGGCACCGTGGCGCGCCCCGGGGGCTCGGCGGACGGCGAGGTCCTGTTCCGGGGCTCCGGCGCCGTGAGGCGCCTGCAGACGGGCGGCTATCTTGGGTTCGTCCCGTACAGCGAGGCGCCTCTCGGGTACGGCCTGGACGTGGCGTGGGTGGCCTCGACGGTCGTGGACGCCACCACCGTGCCCTGGGTCTTCCTGGAGGACCTGGGCCCGGCCATCCAGTGGGATGACCCGAAGGGGACCGCCGCCTTCGTCCAGGCCTACTCGAGCGAGCGTGGTGTGCCCGAGCCCATCGGGACCTGCCGCAACGTCCTGCAGGTCTCCTGTCCGCTGACGGACGTGAAGCTCGGGGACCGCCTCCAGGTCTGCTCGGGGCAGAGCGAGGAGGACGCGAAGCACATCGCCCAGACGAGCTGCGCGCCGCTGCGCTACGAGGCGCTGAGCCGCTCCTGGAGTCCCTGGGCCCTGTATGGCGCCCCTTCGGAGCAGCCGCATCGCGCGCCCTCCGCGACCGTCGTCGCCGTGGGGCCCGGGCAGTTCCTGGGCTACGTCCCGTCCAGTCTCCAGGTCGTGGGCTTCCACGAGGACTGGACCCGGCTGGCCGAGGCGCTGCTGGAGCGCACCGACGGCGCCACCGTGTGGCTCGCCGGCCCGGCGGAGTTCTACGCCCCCAAGGCCGAGTGAGTCCCGAGCGGTTCAGCGCGGCGCGCACCGGGAGCATCCCGGACACCGCGCTTCGGCGCCCGCGTGGCACACTCACGTGATGACTCGTTACGCGCTCCTGCTCCGTGGTGTGAATGTGGGCACGAAGAACAGCCTGCCGATGGCCGAGCTGCGCGCGATGCTGTCGCGGCTCGGCTGCGGCGACGTGAAGACCTACGTGCAGAGCGGCAACGCGGTGTTCACCACGAAGCTCGGCGTGGCGGAGCTCACGAAGGGCATCGAGGAGGCGCTGGAGCAGTTCATGGGGCGGCCCATCGCCACGACGCTGCGGACGCTGAAGCAGCTGCAAGCCGTCGTCGACGGCAACCCGTTCGCGGACGTGGCGACGAACCCCTCCGCCTTGTGTGTGACGTTCCTCTCGGCCGCGCCGACGAAGGCGGAGCTGGCGCCCCTGCATGCCCAGGACTGGGGGCCGGAGCTGTTCCAGGTCGCGGGCAAGGAGATCTACTCCTGGTACCCGAACGGCCAGGGGAAGAGCGCGCTGGCGGTCGCGCTCGGGAAGCTGGCCTTGCGCGGCACGGCCACGACGCGCAACTGGAACACCGTGCTGAAACTCCTGGAGCTGCTCGGCTAGGCTCCAAGGCCTCCATGGCCATCGACTTCATGGTTCTGCCTCTCAGCCGCTACATTGTCGGTGATTTCATCACCCCGGCGATGCGCTCCGCGTGGGCGAGCGGCGTCCCGTATTCCATCATCGGGCCGGAAGGTGCCCGGCCGCTTCCGGAAGGACTGCCATTCGGCGGCCCTGATGCGCCGGTTCGTCGCGCCAGGGTCATCGACATGTTGGTGGAGGACCTGCGGCAGCTCCCAGTCTCCACGCCAGACCCACTGTGGGACGAGCGCTCCGAGGCCGAGCCTCGCTTCCACCGCGTGGACCCCGCCTCGTACGAGGCGCTCCTGGAGGAGGCACGCAGGCCCGGCAAGTCGTTCCTGGGTTTCCGCAAGAGAGGCGAGGGCGACCGCGTCCATGTGGCCGCCATGCTGTTTCTTCCCCGCGACTTCGAGGCGACCTTCGAGATGACGACGCCGCTGCGGCGCCTCACCGGTTCGACGCCCCGGGCCCTGGCGGCACTGGAGCGGATGCACTGGCCCGACAACGCGAAGGCCGCGGTCGACAGCCTCCGCGCCGCGCTCGTGGACTCCCGGGACCACCAGGTGCCGATGATCGTGGACTGGTGAGGGCAGGCCCGAGGGGAGGGGAAAGGGACGTCGTCGGCTCAGGGCGAGGCGGACGTGGGCCGCGACGGGGCCTCCGCCCGGGGCTCGCGGTGGTACACCTTGGCCACGCTGCGCCACCTGCCGTCCACCTTGAGCACCGGGTCCTCGCCCTCCGCCGATATGCCTGGAGAGTCTTCGGCGAGTGGCGTCCACGCCCGGTGAGCCGCCCTGGGGGGCGGTGAGCGGGGGCGCTGGACCGACAGGGGCGCCGGTGAAGCCGCGCGTGCTGCTTCCGAGCAGGCGGACCCGTGAGGTCTGCTTCTCGGGGACTGCTGGATAGGTCATGATTCTCCTTCCCCCTTGTCGTGAAGGAGTCGCCATGCAATCCAAGCGTCTCGTCGTGTCCCTGGTCGCGATGTGCAGCCTGTCCCTGGTCGCCTGCGGTGGTGGAGCCGAGTCCGAGCTCGACGCGCCGGAGGGCGAGGTGATGGCGAGCACGGAGCAGGGCATCGGCATCCCGCCCAACTGCCCGAACAACGACCTCATCTACTGGTTCGAGAACATCCGCGCCTGTGTGGTGAAGTGCGGCGCCTCGCGCATCCAGGCCACCCCCGCCACGCAGTACGCCGGCTGTCAGTCGAACCTGCCCGCCACGCGCACGCTCATCAACGTGAACTACTGCATCCCTGGCTGCGACCTGCAGTAGTCCCTCTGTCCCAGGGCCGGGACACTGGCTGTGCGCCGTGTCCCGGTGGCCCTCGGGCCGAGTCGTTCTGTCGAGTGGCGCGTTTGTCCGTGCGACCCGCGCCGCCGGGCTCCGTTATGGGGGCAGCACCCCACCGGGTTCCTCCGGTCATGGGGGGCTTCTTCCTGTGAGGGGGCTTGTGAAGCACCAACGCGTTCGTTCGTACCCGAGACTTCCGTCCGTTCCCTGGCCGCGCACCCTGCTGCTCTGCGTGGCCCTGGCCGCGTGTGGAGGAGGCGAGGACAAGAAACCCCCCACGCCCCCGCCGGCGGCCAACACGGCCCCGTCCGGGCATGACGACCTGCTCGCGACCGATGAGGACACCGCCCGGGTGATTCCGGGCGCGTCGCTCGTGTCCAACGACGTCGACGCGGACGGCGACTCGCTGACGGTGACGGCCGTCGGCAAGGCGACCCATGGCGGCGTGACGCTGGTGGGCGGCACCGTCACCTTCACCCCGGAGGCGGACTTCTTCGGAACCGCGACGTTCGAGTACACGGTGGGGGATGGCCGCCTGACGGACACCGCGCGGGTCACCGTCACGGTCAACGCCGTGAACGATGCCCCTGTCGCCGTGGCGGACAGCGCGAGCACCGACGAGGATGTCGCGCTCGTCGTCCCCGCGGCCACGCTCGTCGCCAATGACACGGACGTGGATGGGGACACGCTCTGGGTGGTGGGCGTCGGCGCAGCGACGCATGGCACCGTGACGCTCGCGGATGCCAACGTCACCTTCACCCCGGAGGCGAACCACCACGGGAGCGCCAGCTTCGAGTACACGGTCAGCGACGGGCTGTTGACGCACACCGCGACGGTGGCCGTCACGGTCCGCTCCGTGGAGGACGCTCCGGTCGCCGTCGCCGACACCGTGTACGCCCGGAGGAATACCTCGCGGTACATCAAGGTCGAGGAGCTCACCGCGAATGACGACATGGGCGATGGCTTCCTGCTCAACCTCGCTGGCGTGGGCTCGGCGGTCCATTGCACCGTGAAGATCGACGGCGGGATGATCGACTTCAGGCCGGAGGCGGACTTCACCGGGTCGGCGACGTTCCAATACACGGTCCGGAATCTGGCCGGCACCACCAGCGCGAGCGTGACCGTCATCGTGGGCGAGGCGCCCGTGGCCGTCGACGATACCGTGAGCACCCTCGAGGACACCGTGCTGGTCATCCCGACCGCCACGCTCGTCGCGAATGACGTCGACGTCGACACCGACGACCTCCTGGTGGAGGGCGTCTACTCGGCCACGAATGGCACCGTGAAGCTGGAGGGGCAGAACGTCATCTTCACGCCGGCGGTGGACTTCTTCGGGACGGCGACGTTCAGGTATGAGGTCTCCGACCGGGCCAGCTTCAGCTTCGGGACGGTGAGCGTCACCGTCAACCCGGTCAACGACGCCCCCGTGGCCGTCGCGGACTCCGCCGTGGCCCGCGCGGAGGTCGCGCTGCGCATCCCCGTGGCGACGCTCCTCTTCAATGACCGCGATGTGGAAGGGGACGCGCTGGCGGTGACCGGAGTCTCGAACGCGCGCAACGGCACGGTCGAGCTCGTCGGTGACGCCGTGCGATTCACGCCCGCGGCGGGCTTCGTGGGCGCCGCCGGCTTCGAGTACCAGGTGACCGACACCCACGGCGCCACCGGCACCGGCTCGGTCGAGGTGCGCGTGCGTGGCTACGCGGTGAAGTCCGTCTTCGCCGGGGTGGGGACCACCTGCGCCGTCTACACGGATGGACGGCTCAAGTGCTGGGGGGAGAACGGCAAGGGGCAGCTCGGGCTCGAGCACACCGACAACCGAGGTGGCGGCCGTGGCTCCGTCCTGATGAGCAACCTCCCCTTCGTCGGTGTGGGCACGGACGCGCGCGTGGCGACGATGGGCCTGGGGGAGGGCTTCAGCTGCGCGCTCCTCGAGGGAGGCGCGGTCAAGTGCTGGGGAGACAACGCGCAGGGCCAGCTGGGGCTCGGCGACACGCGGCGCCGCGGAGACGGCCCTGGCGAGATGGGCGACGCGTTGCCCCGGCTGGACCTGGGCGCGGGGCGGACCGCGAAGACGCTCGTCAGCGGGCTGAATCACCTGTGCGCCATCCTCGATGATGGGGCGGTCAAGTGCTGGGGTGACAACGGGAATGGCCGGCTGGGGCTCGGCGATACGGAGCACCGCGGAGATGGCCCGGGGGAGATGGGCAACGCGCTGCCTGCCGTGAGCCTCGGCACGGGGCGGACCGCGAAGGCGCTCGCCGCGGGAGGTCGTCACACGTGCGCGCTCCTGGATGACGGCTCGGTCAAGTGCTGGGGCGATAACAACTGGGGCGAGCTGGGGCTCGGTGACACGGCGGAGCGCGGAGCTGGCCCGGGCGAGATGGGCGACGCGCTGCCTCGGGTGAACCTGGGCACGGGGAGGACCGCGAAGGCGATTGCCGCCCGTGAGTTCTCCACGTGCGCGCTCCTGGATGATGGCTCCATCAAGTGCTGGGGCGGCAACCAGTACGGCGCGCTCGGCCTCGGCGACAAGGTGCACCGGGGAGACAACGCGGGTGAGATGGGAGACGCCTTGCCGCGAGTCGACCTGGGGACGGGGCGGACCGCGAAGGCGCTCACCGTTGGCGGCATCTACACCTGCGCGCTCCTGGATGACGGCTCCGTCAAGTGCTGGGGCGGCGGCTACTGGGGGCAGCTCGGGTCCGGCGACTGGAACGAGCGTGGAGGCGCGCCGGGCGAGATGGGCGAGGCACTGCCCCGGGTGAACCTGGGCGCGGGTCGCGCCGTGACGTCCCTCGTGGCGGGCTACCACCACACGTGCGCCACCTTCGATGAGGGCAGCGTCAAGTGCTGGGGCGGCAACGCCAGCGGGGAGCTGGGGCTCGACGACGAGGACCACCGCGGAGACAACCCGGGCGAGATGGGCGAGGCCCTCCCGCCCGTCGAGCTGTAGTCACACGAGGACGGCGCGGACGGGCGGGGCTTGCCCGTCCGCGCTCCCTCGCGCCCGTCAGTAGTCGGGGTGCTCGATGTCCGCGAGCAACGCCGGGCCGGTGGGGTTCCATCCCAGCACGGCCCGCGTGCGCTCGCTCGAGCCCGGCATGTCGGCCAGGGCGAAGTCCGCGAGCCAGCCGAAGTGCTCGCGGCCGCGCGGCTCGACCGGCACGCCCAGGCGGCGGCCGATGACCCGCGCGATGTCTCGCAGGGCGACGCCTTGCTCCGCGATGGCGTGATAGACGCGCTCGCCCACGCCGTGCTCCAGCGCCAGCCGATACAGCCGGCCCGCATCCGACACGTGCACGGCGGACCAGCGATTCGTCCCCTCACCCAGGTACGCCGACACACCCTTCTCGCGCGCCAGCTGAATCAGGAAGGGCACGAAGCCGTGGTCTCCCACGCCATGGACGGAGGGCGGCAGCCGCACCGTGGCCACGCGGACGCCGCGCTCGGCCAGCTGGATGGCCGAGGCCTCCGAGCGGCGCGGATAGTCGGGGCGGTCGACCGGCAGGTCGGCCTCGGTGGGGACGCGGCCGGGCGCCAGCCTCGCCATGCCGGACGTCACCAGCAGCGGCTTGTCCGTGCCGGCCAGGGCTTCACCCAGTACCTCGATGGCGCGCTGGTCCTGTCTGGCGTTGTCGGCGAACTTCGAGAAGTCGTGATTGAAGGCCAGGTGGATGACCGCATCGGACTGCCTGGCCGCGTCAGCCAGCGCCCCCAGGTCGTCCAGGGTGGAGCGCAGCACCCGGGCGCCGGTCCGCGCCAGTCCCGCCGCCTTGTCCTCCGAGCGGGCGAGCCCCAGCACCTGGTGCCCGGCCCCCAGCAGCTCCTGGACCACGCGCGAGCCGACCCACCCCGTGGCTCCGGTCACGAACACGTTCATGTGCACCTCCTGTTTGCGTGAGAGGCAGGCACTGTGGGCGCGTTCGCCATCCTGTTAAAGTCGAGAGCTTATCCAGGTATGGCGACCAACAGGATGGGCGTATGGCCAACGAGACTCCACTGGGTGCCTATTTGAGGGAGCGGCGGACCCGGCTCGACCCGATTGCGTTGGGCTATCCGGCCGGTCGGCGGCGCACGGCGGGGTTGCGGCGCGAGGAGGTGGCGCAGCGGGCCCACATCAGCCCCACCTGGTACAGCTGGCTGGAGCAGGGCCGGGGCGGCGCGCCCTCGGCGCAGGTGTTGGACCGCCTGGCGCAGGCGTTGATGCTGACCGACGTCGAGCGCGAGCACCTGTTCCTGTTGGGGCTGGGGCGGCCACCGGAGGTGCGGTACCGGCCCGTCGAGGGTGTCACACCGCGCTTGCAGCGCGTGCTGGATGCGATGGGCGTCTGCCCGGCGATGGTCCACACCGCGACGTGGGACATCGTGGCCTGGAATCGCGCCGCGACCGTGGTCCTGTCCGACTACGGCACGCTGCCGCCGGACCGCCGCAACGTGTTGCGCCAGATATTCCTGAACCCGAAGGCGCGCGAGCTCAACTTCGATTGGGAGTCGGTGGCGCGGTTCGTGGTCGGTGTGTTCCGCGGCCACGCGGCCCGCGCCGGGGCGGCCCAGACGGTGCAGCCGCTGGTCGACGAGCTGTGCCGGGACAGCCCGGAGTTCGCGGCGATGTGGCGCGAGAACGACGTGAGGTCCTTCGGCGAGGGCGTGAAGCGGCTGCGCCACCCCGTGCTGGGTGCCCTCACGCTGGAGTACTCGTCGTTCGCCGTGGATGGCCGGCCCGACCTGGCCATGCTCGTCTACAACCCGATGGAGGAGGCGGACGCGGTGAAGATTCGCGGGTTGATGGAGGGCCGGGGCGCATAGGGGCTTTGCGCAAGGGCCTCACGCGAAGCGCAGGCCCGAGAGCTGCTCCGACTCGTGCCACGACCGTCGGGCGGCCGCCTCGTCCCTGGCGCGCGGGGGCACCTTCGCGTCAGCGGGCAGGCCCCGCGTCTCTCCGAGGTTCCTCGGGCCGTAGTAGCGAGCGGGTTGATGGGCGTGCTCTCGCCCCTCGTGCGAGGACTCGCGCCACGCTGAGCGAGGTTCGGGCAGGGCCGAAACCTGCGCGACTCCCGCTTCACCTCGCGAGGTCCGTGGAAACCCAACAGCCCTGCCGGGTTCGACAGGGGAGTCCGGAGCTCGAAGCAGGCAGCGCGGCGGCCTTCCGTGGGGAGGGCCGCCGTCTCCATGCCGGGAGGCACCGTGGCTACTTGGGCGCCACCGTGCCGGTGAACGTGCCACTCAGATCCCCGAACGCGTGGAGGCTGAAGACCATGGTGGACTGGAACTCGAAGGGGGTCGTCTCGGGATAGCCGCCTGGGTCCACGGTGCCCCTGAACGGCTGGCTCTCATGTGAGACGAAGTCGAGCGGAGCGCCGCTGCCCACGCCCTCAATCAGGAAGGTGCTGAGCACCTGATACCCGTTCGGGAGGCTGGTCACCCTGAAGAGGAAGGAGCGCCCCTTGAAGAAGGGGGACACGTGCTTCTCCAGCAGGGCCCCGTCCGGTCCGCCGAACTGGACGAAGATGGGGCCGGTCTCCACGGAGAGGGCCTTCGGGCCGCCTCCCTCCCTGACCACGCGAGAGGTCTCGAAGCTGATGACGAAGGGCACGCTCTTGCCCACCAGCGACGCGAACTCGGAGTCCGGAGGACCTTCGTGCTGGGTGAACGTCAGGGTGCCTGAGATGGAGCCCCCGTTGTCCACCTGGATGCCCACGTCCACGCCGCCGCTGCCCGCGAGCTTGAAGAGGTAGCGCACCTCGGTGAGCTTCCCCTGGATGACCGAGAAGGCCAGCACGGAGGGCGACAGTCGCTGGGCGCTCAGGGGCGTACCGGGTGCCGACAGGCGCTCCAGGTGCCAGCTGCCCCCCAGCTCGATGGTGTAGTCGCCCTCGATGAGTGGCACGGTCAACGTGTCGGCGGACGTGTCCGAGATGAACACCGTCTGGGCGCCCGTGATGTTGAACGTGGCGCCGACCAGCTTGACCGCCCCCTCGGGGCTCTGCGCCGTCAGCGGCAACCGCAGCGTCCCCTGCGTGGCTTCGGAGGACGGCTCCAGCCCAGCCCCATCACCACAGGCCACCAACATCACCGCGAGGAGACACGTACCCCACCTGCTCAATCCCATTCCTTGACACTCCTGCCGTGAGAGGAGTCACGGGTAGGGACGCGTGCCGCGTTCGTCAAGTGTGGGGCTGCTCGATTCGGGGCGCCGCCCGACTCCCAGACCCTGTGCGGTCCACCGAGTGCCCCGGCGCCGTGGGGCGCCGCTACGCCAGCGCGACGACGGCGCGGTCACAGCCGACGTAGAGGGTGCCGTCGGCGATGAGCGGTGCCGTCGTCACGCGATAGGGGGCCCTCCACCGCCAGCGCTCCGTCCCTTCCCGAAGCGTCCAGGCGTGTACGGCGTTGCGGGCCCCCATGTAGACGAGCCCCCCGGCGATGGTTGGTGAGACCGTGCTGGCGGGTGGTTTGTCGAGCGCGACCGACCAGCGCTCCTTCCCGGTCTCCTCGCCCACGGCGTGGAGCATCGAGTGATAGCCGGTGAAGCACACGACACCGTCCGCGACGGCGGGCGCTCCCCAGAGCGCGCCGGGCGTCTGGTAGACCCAACGCTGCTCGCCGCTGTCGAGGTCGAGCGCGTGAAGGCGCTGTCCCAGTCCGGACAAGGCATAGACCGTGTCGCCGTGGACGGCGGGGGCTCCGCCATGGCTCATCGAACCGGTCTCCACCGACCAGCGCTCGGCCCCCGTGGCGCGGTCGAGCGCGACCACGTGTCCCTGGGTGAAGCCCTGGCAGGTCCCGACGATGACTTGCGCTCGCGTCACGCTGACCGCGGACTGCACGCTCCCGCCACAGCGGAGCTGCACGCGCCATTGCTCGGTCCCCGTGCGCGCGTCGATGGCGAGGACCGCGCCGGACCGGGTCCCCACATAGACGACGTCGTCGACGACGATGGGCGAGGAGGTCGCCTCGGAGTCGCATGAGACGCTCCAGCGGAGGGCGTGCGTGCCCAGGTCGACGGCGTGACACTGCCCGCCGCCGACGACGAAGAGCAGGCCCCGCGCGACCATCGGATGCGAGAGGCTCTCGGGGCTGGCGCCGCCGACCCGCACGCTCCAGAGCTCCTTCCCCTTCGCGAGGTCGAGCGCGTAGAGCCTGTCGTTGTCGTAGTTCGCGAACAGCACGCCGTCGTGGATGGCGGGCGTGTTGCGCGTCGTCACGAGCGCGCGCGGCGCGAACTTCCAGCGGGCTCGCTTGACCGCGAGCGGTCCCGTTCCCTCGAAGTGTCCGGTCCGCGCGGCATTGGCGCCGAAGAAGATGGAGCGAGATGCGTCCGACAGAGGGGGTCTCCGGCCTGGGGGGGCAGTGGGGCACTGGCCCGGGTGTCAGCTGATCAACTCCGTCGCTCGGAGCTCACGGAGGAACCCCTGGGGCGTCAGACCCGTGAACGCGCGGAACTCGGCGATGAGGTGCGCCTGGTCGTAATAGCCGGCGTCGGCGGCGATGTCCGCCCAGTGGGCGTGTTCGTCCTCGGATGCGGCGCGCAGCGCGCGATGGAAGCGGACGAGCCTGGCGAAGGCCTTGGGACCCACGCCGACGGTCTCCCGGAACACGCGACGCAGATGTCTGTCGCTCACCCCGATGTCACCCGCGACGTCGTTCACCGTGCCGCTCGAGAGCCGCTCGGCGGCGTCGAGGGCGAGACGTGGGTGGGCGCGGCGTCCGTCGGTGCGCGCGAGGCGTTCGGCGATGGCGCGCTCCAGGATGTCCGCCGCCTGGGCCGTGTCGTCGGTGTCGCCGAGCCGCGCGAAGAGCCGCCGGGCCGCGGCATCGCCCCACAGGTCCTCGAGTGCGACGATGCTTCCGACCAGGGCGGAGGCCGGGACGCCGAGCACCGCCTCATGCGCGCCCAGGTGAAGCCGCGCCGTCACGGTCCGCTGTCCGTGGTGGATGTGCTTGCGACGCACCCGCTGCATTCCGCCCATCGCGTGTGCATCCAGGCCCCTTCGCGCCGCCGGCCCGAACCGAACGACGAGATGGACCTCGGGCCGCGGAATCAGGAGGCCCCGCACGTCGTGGTCGCGCTCGTCCACGAACAGCGCGGCCACAGCGGACGCCACCGAGGCGCCCGGCGCGAGGTGCTGGCGATGGACAAGGCCCGCATGCATGCCCTGACTCTGGCCCGCGCTCGACGGCGGCGCAAGCGTGGGGACACGTGTCCGTTTTCTCCAATCCTCGCCGCGCCTGGGCGGGCGAAGGTCGGCCCATGAAAATCCTAGTCACCGGAGCGACCGGAAAGGTCGGAAGCCGACTCACCCAGCGACTCGCCGAGCGGGGCCATGACGTGCGTGCCCTCGTCCGCGAGCCCACCCGCGCTGTCTTCCCGAAGGAGGCGCGGGTGGAAATCGCCCAGGGCGACCTGCTCGACGCGGGCTCGCTGGTGCCCGCCGTGCGCGGCGTCGACGCCGTGGTCCACTGCGCCGCGTTCTTCCGCGGCGCGACGCCCGAGCAGGCGCACGCGGTCAATGACCTGGGCACGCAGCACCTCGCGGCCGCCGCACGTGCCGCGTCCGTGAAGCGCTTCATCTTCACGAGCACCGGCCTGGTCCATGGCTCGACGGGGGGACGGCTCGTCGGCGAGGAAGACTCCTGTGCGCCGACCGTGGCCTATCCGGTGAGCAAGCTCGCCGCCGAGCGCTTCCTCCTCGGAGTCGAAGGGCTCGACGTGCGGGTGCTGCGCCTGCCGTTCGTGTACGGCGACGGGGACCCACATATCGAGGAGGTGGTGCCGATGATGCGCGGCTTCCCGGCGGCCCAACGCATGTCGATTGCCCACCACGCCGACGTCGCGCAGGCCGTGGCACGTCTGCTCGAGGCGCCTTCGCCGGCGCACCGCATCTACAACGTGGTCGACGACGAGGCGCCTGACCTCGCCACGCTCTTCGCATCGGTGGGGCAGCCCCCGCCCGATGGCTCGAACGCCGAGTTCGCGCGCGCTTTCGACGTGCTCCTCGACGGGCGCCGCATCCGCGAGGACCTCGGGTTCAAGCCGGTGTTCCCCCGCCTCGCCGACGCGCTCGCGGCGGGTGCATAGAACAGACGTGCTCCCGGAGCAGCTTCAGCCAGCGAGCCCCGACGCATTCCGCCGAGCCGTGCGTCAGCGCGGGGATGCCGTCGGGAGTTGCTGACCCAGGAAGACCTCCGCGGCTCCCGAGCGTCCGTGGGCCTCCGCCTCCCGGTGGTGGAAGGCTTCCAGCATCGGTCCCACGCCCTCCGCGCCGCCGAACTGGAAGCCCAATTGGGTGCCGTAGCAGAGGCAGCCCTCCACCTTGGTCGTCAGGTGCGCCGTGATGTCCACCGCCAGGGGCCGCGGCTCCCGAGGCAGCGCCGGGTCGGGCTTCGCGCCCGGCTGGCGCACGGCGTAGGGCGTGTCGCGGTAATACCAGACGCGGTGGGACGGGATGCCCAACCCCCGCGCCGCGCGCACCACCTGAACGTGGTCCACGTGGCTCCCCAGCGCCTGCGGCACGAAGACCCGGCTGGGCGTCAGCTCCCACAACACCGGCTTCAGACGCCGCGCCACCTCCGCCTGGATGGCGTCATCCTCTCGCGGGGGATGGAACAGCGCCTCCGCGCTCGCGTAGCCCCGGTGCGGCGCCTCCTCCAGGTCCGCCCACGCCAGGACGTCCACGCCCAGCCGCTTCGCGAACGCCCGGTCCTCCTCTCGCCGGAGGGCCATGTAGTCCACCTCCGGCCCCAGCCCCTTCTCTGTCTGGCATTTCAGCGCGAAGCCCCGGGGCTCCGGCACCGAGCGCGTGAAGACGGTGATGAGCGCCACCGTCCACCCCTTGGCCTTCAAGGCCGCCAGTGTCCCCCCACACGAGAAGGCCACGTCGTCCAGGTGCGGCGACACGAAGAGGGCGGTGCTCATAACAGGTGCGGCGCCGCCCGGAACCTACACGAGGGGTCCGCGCTCCGCTGCGTCGTCGCCGGGTCATACACGTTCGTCCACCGCGTGTCCGGCCGCGTGCCGGTCAGCGCCTTGTACACTCCCTGAATCTGTCGCCCCACCGTCCGCCACGAGTACAGCTCCCGCACTTCGCCGAGCGCCGTCGTCGCGAGCCGTCTTCGCAGCGGCGCGTCGTCCATCAGCCGCCCCATGGCCTCCGCCAGCGCGACGCTGTCCCTCGGTGGCACCAACAGCGCGTCCCGCCCGTCCTCCAGGCAGTCCACCACCCCCACCGCCTTCGTGGACACGATGGGCAGCCCCGACGCCATCGCCTCCAGCAGCGTGTTGGAGAACCCTTCCGAATACGTGGGCGACACGAACAGGTCCCCACTCCGGTACAGGTCCGGCGCCTGCGCGTAGGTGGACACGCCCGTCAGCTCCACCGTGCCCCGAAGCCCCTCCGCCTCCACGCGCGCGCGCACCGCCTCCACGTCCGGCCCGATTCCAGACACGCGCAGCCGGAACCGGCGCCCCTCCGCCACCAGCCGCTTCGCCGCGTCCAGCAGCTCCATCACGCCTTTTCGCGCGTCCACCCGGCCGTGGTACAGCCACACCGGCACGTCCTGCGGCTCCCCCAGCCTCGACTCGTTGCGCGGATGGAAGCGCTGGGTGTCCGTGGCGCCCGGGACGATGGTGAACCGCTCCAGCGGCGTCCCATGGTGCCCCCGCACCTCCTCCGCGAAGGACCGGCTGCCAATCAACAGCGCCCCCGAGTGGCCCAGCACCGCGAGCATCGCCTGCTTGTGCGTCCCACAGCACGTCCCCACCCAGTGTCCGTCACCGCCCTGGATGGAGACGACGTTGGGCAATCCCAGACGCCGCGAGGCCTCCAGCGCCGCCAGGCCACAGGGATAACCATACTGGGCATGGATGAAGTCGAAGGGCCGGCGCCGGTGCTCGCGAACCACCGTCTCCACCAGGTCCTCCACGTCTTGCTCGAAGCTGGCGGGCTGCCCCTGGTTGATGCGTTGCTCGCCCCGGGATTCGCACCCCAGCACGTGCGCGCCCGGAATCCCTGGCGGAGGCCCGCCCCCATACACCGCCATCCCCGCGGCGTCGTTGCGGTACTGGCTCACCATCGTCACGTCATGCCCGCACGCGACCAGCTCCCGCACCAGGTTGAGCGCATAGACACTCATCCCCGAGATGGCCGGGAAGAAGCGCCGGGAGATGAAGCAGATTCGCAGCGGGCTCACGGTGTTCACGCCGCCACCTCCGCGCCCGTGGGCAGCCGCGCCCTCAGCCACTCCAGCGCCCCGGGCACCATCTGATGCGCCCGGTGCGCATCCCTGGACAACTCCACGCACACCAGCCGGTCGTAGCCCGCGCGCGTCAGCTCCCGCAGCACCGACGGCACGTCCACGTCCCCCTCGCCGAACGGCAGGTGCTCATGCACGCCGCGCTTCATGTCCTCCAGCGCCACCGTGCCCAGCACCGGCGCGAACTCACGCACCGCCTCCGCCGGCGCCCGCTCGCCGGTCACCAGCAGGTGCCCCACGTCCAGGGCCAGGCGCACTGGAGGCGCGCCCGCCGCCACCACCCGCGCCTGCAGCAGGCTCCAGCCGTCCACGGTGTCCACCAGCATCCCCGGCTCCGGCTCCACCGCCAGCACCACCCCGCGCGCCGCCGCGTACTCCGACAGCCGGGCCACTGCGTCCACCAGCCACGGCCAGGCCGCCTCCTGCGTCACCTCGGCGCGGGGGACCCCCGCCCAGAAGGACACCGCTTCGCCCCGACACGTCGCGCACACGTCCACCGCGCGCTCCAGGAACTCCAGGCGCCGGGCCCGACCCGCGGCGTCCGGCGTGATGAGCGTGGGCTCGTGCTTGCGCCGGGGGTCCAGCAGGAATCTCGCCCCCGTCTCCACCACCAGCCCCAGCCCCAGCCGCTCCAGCAGCGCGGCGAGCTGGCCGCTCCGCTGCTCGAAGTCCGGCGCGAACGGGTCGAAGTGGTGGTGGTCCAGCGTCAACGCGACGCCGTCGTAGCCGCTGTCCGCGATGAGGCGCAGCGCGTCCTCGAAGCGGTGGTTGGACACGCCGTTGGTGTTGTACGCGAAGCGCAGCGCCATGGCTCATTGCCCCCCGAAGCGACGGCTCGTGCGCATCGCGTGCACGGCGTGACGGTCCGGCTCCCGGTAGAGGGGATACAGGCGTCCCACGCGCGCTTCGGCCAGCCGCGTGTCGAACCAGGCGGGACCGCCCAGCCGCGCCTCGGCCTCCGGGGTGAGCCGCACCGGCTGCGCTCCCGGCGGCGGCGCCCCCAGACCCGCCAGCGGCTCACGACGCTCGAGCAGCCGCGCCACGTTGCGCTCGCCCAGCCGGCCATAGGTCATCGTCTCCACCTCCAGCCCCGGCACCACCACCTTCACCACGTGCACGGGGTGGCCCGGAGGCGACAGGTCCGCGACGAGGATGTCGAAGCCCGCCGCGTGGAGCTGCTTCACCACGTGGTCGCACCGCCGCGCGGGGTCCTCCATCCCCGGCACCTGGGGCAGGTCCTCGAAGCGCACGGTGCGCCGGCGCAGCAACGTGCACGCGGTGAGCTCGCGCAGCGCCGAGGCCGGCAACTGGGACCACTCCGCCATGGCCTGTAGCGCGCGGGGCTCCTCGGAGGCCACGTCCACCAGGGGGACGAACTGCTCCATGTATTCCCGGGGCGCGACGCGGGCCACCTCGCTCATCGGGCCGTGCGAGACGGCCTTGCGCGCCCGGGAGCCCGCGAACTCCAGCAGCGCCTTGCGCAGCGCCCGGTTCCGGTCCGGGTCCGTCGCCTCGCCGCAACCCGTCACGAGCAGCGGCTGGTTGCCCACGGACAGGTCGTGGCCCACCACGTAGACGTTCACGAGGCCGAAGTCGGTGCTCGCCAGCTTCGCCAGCACCTCCACGCCCGCGCGCTGGTAGCGCCCCAGCAGCTCCCGCACGTCCGGGTCCAGCGCCGCGCCCTCCAGGTCCAGCACCACGCCCTGGTCCATCGCGCGGAACTGGAGCCCGTTGCCATCGCGCTGCAGCAGCTCCAGCAGCGCGTGCGCCAGCGCCTGCTGCTGCGTGCGTCCCGCGCCACGCCCGTTGGTCAAGGGTCTGGCGAGCGGCGTCTTCCCCACCAGGTTCCCGGGCCGCACGGCGATGAACTCCTCGGGCACCAGCACCCGCTCGCCGGTGGACAGGCGCCTCATCTCGCCCCAGACGAGCGGCATGTCGGGTCGGTAGGGACTGCCCGCGGGCAGGCTCAGGGTGAGGGGATTGACCACCGCCTCGGGGCCGAAGGTGGCCACCAGCTCCGCGTAGGTGCCGTGCACGCGGGGCATGCGCAGCAGGGCCTGGTCCGCGCAGACCTCCTCGGCGAGCTCTCCCAGGGCCCCGACGCGCGCCTCCTCCTCGGTGGCGCCGTAGCCGTTGGCGTGGATGATGTCGCCGGGGCGGTCTCCCATCCGCAGGCTGGCGGAGACCACCGGCACGCCCAGCCGGTCCAGCGGGTCGATGCGGAAGATCGGGAACGCTCCCGGAGGCATGACACGGAAATAGGCATCCAGGGCTTCGGTCAGGCTCATGACAGCTCCTCCAACGCAATGGGACGGGTGTGAGGCATGCCCGTGAGCAGCCGGTCGAACAGCGCCAGGGCATGCTCGCGGGTGACGCCGCGCGCGAACTCGAACGGGGTGAAGACGTTCTCGAACGGGAGCCGCTCGAGCACCGCGCGGTAGCGGCGCAGCTCCGCGTGGCTCAACGGAATCGCGTAGTGGAAGCCCTTGTGACACGACAGCGCCGTGGGGCGGCCGCGCGCGTCCAGCTCCACCTTCAGCGCGTCGCCGCAGAACAGCGAGCGGGTGCGCGCGTCGTACAAGACCGTCTGGCCTTCGTAGTGCCCCGCCACGCAGTGCAGCGTCAGGCCCGGTGCCAGGGTGTGCTCGTCATCCACCGGCCAGCGCACCTGGAAGGCCTTGCTGTAGCGGACCGCGTCCCGGTGCAGGACGAGCAGCGGGTCGAAGCGCTCCTGCAACTGCCACAGCGCCCCGAAGCCGTGCGGGTGCGACGCGGACAGCACCTGGAGGCCGCCCAGTGTCTCCAGGAACTCCAGCGCCGGCCGCGAGTACCAGGGCGCGCCCTCGAATGCGACGTTGCCCTCGGGGCGGCGCAGCAGCCACCCCGTGGAGCCCAGGCCGAAGCGCGGCGCGCAAGAGAAGCCCCAGACGCCGGGCAGCGCCTCCTCCCAGTGCGTGCTCAGGCGCTCCGACACCTGTCCCGTCGTCTGGAACTCCCAGCCGTCCGGCGGCAGGGCGTTGCGCACGTCCAGGCAGGTGGGGCAGCCCGCGGGCGGCTGGCGAGCAAACCCCGGCTGCCAGGTGCCGCAGTGGGTGCAGGCATAGCGGGTCAGTGACATGGGGGAAACGCCTTCCCGGCGTGGAGCGCCTGCGACAGGAGCCCCACGAGGCGCACGTCGCGCTCCGGGGCGAAGGGCTGGGGGCGGTCTTCCAGCACGCAGTCGGAGAAGGCCTCCACCTGGTTGCGGAAGGGGCTCTGGTCCTCGTCCGGGGACAGGGGGAGCCACGTCTGCTCGCCCGTCGTCGCGTCGGTGAGCGACAGCGTCCCGCCGGGCGTCTGCCCCATCGTCTTGTACGCCAGCGCGCGCGCGCGGGTGCCGATGAGCTCCAGCGTGCGCCGGGGGTACGCGTCCGGGCAGTTGTAGGCCACCTGGAGGACGCCCAGCGCGCCGCCGCGGAACTGGCCCATCAGCACCGCGCCGTCGTCCACCGCGTAGTCATGCACGCGCCGCTGCGTCATCGCGACGAGCGACTGCCATTCATCCCCCAGCACCACCTCCAGCAGGTCCAGCCCGTGGGGCGCCAGGTCGATCATCGCGCCGCCGCCGGCGCGCTCCGGGTCGATGCGCCAGTTGTCGGGCGCCCAGTCCGCGGGCAGCCAGCAGGCGTAGTGGATGCGCGCCTGGGTGAGGGTGCCCAGCACGCCCTCCTTCACCAGCGTGCGCAGCTTGCGGTGCGCGGCGTGGTGGCGCTGGTCGAACGCGGTGGCGTAGTGCACGCCCGCGCGCCGACACGCGGACAGCATGCGCAGCCCGTCCTGCACCGTGATGGCCATGGGCTTCTCGCACAGCACGTGCTTGCCCGCCGCCGCGCACGCCTCCGTCATCGCGGCGTGCAGGTGGTTGGGCGTGGCGATGTAGACGGCCTCCACGCTCCGGTCCGCCAGCGCCGCCTCCAGCGCGGTGTGACGGACGACGTCGTCCGCCGGGATGCGCATCAGCGCCTCCGCGTCCGAGTCGCACAGCGCCACCAGCCGCGCGTTGCGCGCGCCCTGGAGCGCCGGGATGACGTACTCCCGCGCCACCAGACCGCACCCCACCACCGCCCAGCCCAGCGTGCGGCCTCCTGGCTTCGCCCCGGACATGTCACCACCTCTCTGGAAGGTTCAAAAGCCACCGCCGCCTGACGAGCGCGGCCCGCTGCTCGGGCGTCGCGTCGGTGGCGGCCCGCCGCAGCAGGGCCGCGTCCCCGGGCGCGTCCGAGCACAGGTAGTGGGCGCTCGCGTACTCGGCGGCCAGGCCAGGCGTGGGCCACGCGGGGCGCACCCGGCCGTCGTGCGCCTCCAGCAGCGGATTGGGGCTCAGCCTCGCGCCCGGCACGGCCACGCCGAAGTCGATGGACCTGCGTCCCGGCGTCGGGGGCCACGCGAAGCTCAAGGCCTCCGCGCGCTCCAGTTGGGGCAGCGGGGTGTCGGCCACGGCGCCCCCGTCGAGGAAGCGGGTGACGAATCCAGCGTCGTCATAGCAGGCGGCCCCGGGCATCAGCGCCGCGTAGCCGGCGGGGTCCAGCGGTGTGCCCCCCACGCCCCGCTGGTCGACGTGCCGGTTGTGGGCATGGCCCACGAGCACGCGGCCGGAGGGCCCCGCCACGCGGCGCAGCTCCGCCAGCGCGCGGGCCTTGTCCGACAGGAAGTAGAGCGCGTCGTGACACAGCACGGTGGCGCCCTCGAGCGGCGCGATGGGCAGGTCCGCGGCCGCGTCCGCGCAGAGGAGCACGGCCTGGGGCACGATGAAGTGACGCGCGAGCCACAGCTTGGCGAACACCACGTCCACGCCCACCACGGGGGTGCCCCGCAGGGACACCTCGCGCAGCACCTGGCCGATGCCACACGCCAGCTCCACCACGCACGGCGGCGCGTCCCAGTGCTGCGCCAGCAGGCCCAGCGCGCTCAGGAAGGTGGGCGCGGATTGCCGGTGCGCGAAGTAGGGCGCCACCGGCCCGAAGCCCAGGCGCTCCATGGCCTCGCGAAGCCCCATCGTCCCCGACTCGACGCCCGCCACGACGGCGGCGGTGGAGGACAGGGGCGGGGGCGGCAGGCGCGCATGGTCATCCTGGTCCCGCAGCAGCAGGGCGCGCGCGTGATGGCGGTCGCCTCGCTCCAGCGCGCTCACCACGGCCTCGCGCAGGGCCTCCCGGCCGGTGCGCAGGAAGGGGATGCCGTCCACGACGGGCCAGCACGTGGCGCCATCCGACCAGAGCTCGGGCGACACGCGCGTCAACGGCAGGCCCGTGAGGGGATGGCGCGGATGCGGCGGCGGCGCGGCGGTGTCCCACGGCTGCCTCATGGCCACACCTCCGCTTCGCGAAGCACGTCGTTGCCGAAGGCCTGCAGCGGGCCGGGGTGGAGCAGCTCCAGGTCCTCCAGCGCCTGGCGCAGCGTGAAGGCCGCCGCGCGGGCGTGGGCCTCCAGCTCCAGCACCCGGTCCAGCGTGTCCGCGGCGTTGAAGGCGCGCGCCTCCGCCGAATCCACGTTGCCGGTGAGCGTCAGCGCCTGGCGCACGGCCTCGCGGAGCCGGGGCGGGAGCTGTGTCAGGGCCGCCTCGGTGAGGCGCTTCATCAGGGGCTCGAGCAGGTCCCCCAGCAGCGTCTCGCCGCTGTAGCCCGCGTCCGGCAGCGCCGCGTTGAAGAGGTGATGCGACAGGCCCGCCAGGAAGGGCAGGGCCGGGGCCGCGCCGAAGTGGCGGGACACGAGCACCGCCCCCACCGCCACCGCGTAGCAGTGGTCGGCGTGGCTCTCCTGCGGTGGCACGACGAGGCGTGCCCGGCCGGGGAACGTGGCCCCGGCGCGGGGTTGGTGCACCAGCCGCTCCACGAACGCCGGCGGCGTGCCGGGGGTGGCCTCGGAGGAGGGCATCAGCGCCAGCGACAGCTGCTCGCGCAGGCCTGGGTCCAGCGGCCCCGCCACCGCGTCCAGGCCCCGGCGCAGCACCCGCGTCGTGTCCAGCGGGGACAGCCCCGCCCGCTGGAGGAGGTCCGCGTCCAGGCCGCACAGCCGCACCGCCGCCACCGCGCGCGCCGTCTCCTGGAGCGCCACGGTGCCGGGGTCCATGCCCGCCGCCAGGGCCGCCCACGCGCGACGGAAGCCATGGGCCGCGAGGCCCTCCGGAAGGTCCGGAGTGCGGGTGCGCTTGAGGTCCATCAGCTCCGACAGGAGCGGACGCAGCTTCGCCAGGCGGCCCGGGGCCGCCGCCGAGTCACGCGCGGGTGTGTTCATGGTGGTGTCAGCCCCTGATGCGCTCGGGGGTGGACTCCGTGCGCTGCACGCGGCCCTTGGACAGCCACGCCATCAGGCGGCGCTGCTGCTCGGCCATGGCGTGCTCCACCGGCTGGCCGTCCGGCGACATGGGGGCCTTGAAGAAGCACCCCAGCGCGTCGATGACGCCGCCCTCGCCCCGGCGCTTGGCCAGGTCCAACGTGCGCGCCAGCTCCACCACGAGCGGCGCGGCGAGGATGGAGTCCTTGCAGAGGAAGTTGAGCTTGAGCTGCATCGGCTGCCCGAGGAAGCCGGTGACGTCGATGTTGTCCCAGGCCTCCTTGTTGTCCCCACGCGGGCGGTAGTACTGGATCTGGACGATGTGGTCCTGGACCTTGTAGCCGAGGATGCTGTCCAGGGCCGCGCCCTTGGTGTCGAGCTTGTTCTGCCGCGACGCCGGGTCGTCGAGGGCCTCGCCGTCGCGGTTGCCCAGGATGTTGGTGGAGTACCATCCGTCCACGTGCAGCGCGCGATCTCTCAGCGCGGGCGCGAGCACCGTCTTGAGCAGCGTCTGCCCCGTCTTGCCGTCCTTGCCGGCGATGGGTGCGCCGGTGCGCTTCGCCAGCTCGAGCAGCGCGGGCACGTCCGCGGCGACGCTGGGCGTGAAGTTGGCGAACGGCACGCCGTCCACGATGGCCGCGTACGCGTAGAGCATCGCGGGGCCGATGTCCGCGTCGTTCGCGTCCAGGGCCTTCTCGAAGGACTCCGGCGTGGCGAACTGGGGCCGGGTGAGGTCCACGCTCTTCTCCGTGGAGGCCAGGTTCACCACCACCACGCGGTCCAGCTTCTCGTCCTTCTTGAAGCGGGCGAGGTCGTCGCGGATGGCCTGCACCTGCTCACGCAGGGAGCGGGCCTTCTTCGCCGTCGTGTCGACGATGTTCTTGCAGAACCTCGGGTTGGAGGCCGCGGCCCAGGGGCGCATGCGCTCCAGCGTGGGCGTCACGGCCGAAAGCTGGGCCTCCGTCAGCACCGCGTGGTTGCGCGCCGCCTTCGCCAGGTCCTCGTCGAACAAATCCCAGCCGCCGAACGTGAGCGCGTCGTACTCCACGAGCCCCAGGCCCTTCACGTCCGCCAGCGGCAGCCCTCGTGTGTCCACGCGTCCCCGGCGCAGCAGCTCCATGCCCGCCACCGCCGTGGTGGCCACCGCCCCGCCCAAACCCACAATCGCCACTCCCAGCCGCTCGTTGCTCGCCATGTCTGACGCCCCCACCGACTGCCGCACCCTGGGACTCGCCGCGGTGGGGCCGGGAGCGCTCCGGGGTGTCGGGCGCCTCCGGTGTCCCGGATACTCCGGGGACTCACACGCTGCGAGAGTTCCGGGAAAGTCGGCACCTGGGTGGGTGCTTTCAACTCTGTCTCCGGGGCGTGCCGAATGTCGGATGCCAGCGGCGTGTATCAGACGTGTCGAAGCTTCCACCCGCCCCTGCGGAAGAGGGCGGCGCTCGTCAGGCCCAGGGCGCCGTAGGTGATGGCGATGGCGACGAACGCGCCCGTGGGGCCCCAGCCCAACGGATGGCAGAGGACATACGCCAGGGGCAGCTGGAGGCCCCAGGAGAAGAGGGCGTTCACCACGGTGGGCGTGGTGGTGTCCCCGGCGCCGTTGAAGGCGTGGGGCAGCACGGTGACGAAGGCGTAGAGGGCGAGGCTGCAGCTGACGATGCGCAGGCAGCGCACGGCGTGCAGGGCCACCTCCGGCTCGGAGGTGAAGCGGTGGATGAGGGGCTCGGCGAAGACCAGGAAGCCCACGGCCACCACGCCCAGGAAGCCGAGCGTGTAGAAGCTGGCGCGCCACGCGGCGCGCTCGGCCCGCTCGGTGTCGCCCGCACCCAGGCTCTGACCCACGAGCGTGCCCGCGGCGTGGGACAGGCCCCAGGACGGCTGCTGGGCGAAGAGCAGGATGCGCATGGCCAGCGTGTAGCCCGCGAGCGCCGTGCTGCCGAAGGTGGCGACGATGCGCATCAGCACGAGCCAGCTGGACATGCCCAAGAGCGACTGGAGGATGGCGCCGCCGGACAGCTTGAGCAGCGAGCGCAGCGTGGAGGGCTCTACGCGCAGGTGACGGCGGCGCAGCTCCAGCCGTCCGCGGCCCTGGAGCAGGCGGTAGACCTGGTACAGCACGCCGGAGGCGCGGCCCACGGTGGTGGCCACCGCGGCGCCGGTGACGCCCATCGCGGGCACGGGCCCCATGCCGAAGATGAACAGGGGCGCGAGCACGATGTTCACGGAGTTGGCCAGCCACAGCGCGCGCATGGAGGTGGCCGCGTCCCCCGCGCCGCGCAGGATGGCGCTGATGAGGAACAGCAGCATGATGATGGGGAAGCCGCCCAGCATCAGCCGCGCGTACCCCAGGCCGTGCGTCACCACGCCGGGGGCGGCGCCCATCGCGGTGAGGATGGGGCGCGCGAAGAGGCAGCCGGCCAGCGCCAGCGGCACGGACAGGGCCAGTCCCAACCCCAGGGCCTGAACGGCGGTGCGCGCGGCGCGCTCCGGGTCCTTCTGGCCGATGCGGCGGGAGACGAGCGCGGTCGCGGCGACGGCCAGCCCCAGGGGCACGGTCCGGAAGAGCGTGAGCACGGCCTCGGTGAGGCCCACGGTGGCGATGGCGTCCGCGCCCAGGCGGGACACGAAGAGCACGTCCACGAGGGCGAAGATGGACTCCATCACCATCTCCAGCACCATGGGGACGGACAGCAGCAGGAAGGCGCGGTCCACGGGCCCCGTGGCCAGGTCCTCGGTGGAGCCGCGCACGGCCTGCCAGCAGGAGGCGAGCAGGCCCCTGATTCCCGAGGCGGCGGGGGAGAAGGCGTCGGGTGGGGGTTGCGTCATGGATTGGGCGTTGCAACGGGACGTTGCGTGCCTTTCATCCCGCGCGGCTCCCCGCCTGCCGGTGCCACGGTGCTGGGCGGCGCGAGCAGGCGTCCGACGACGGTTCGGCCTGGAAGGGGCCTGCTCGGACGTCAGGTCGCTCGAAGTCCACGAGAGGCTCCGAGAACCCACCTTGTTGGAGTCAGCACGGGCCCTTCGATGGACGCCATGCCGGACAGCGCGCTCCCGTCCGTTCAGGTCCTGGACGGGAACGCGGTCGCTCCGGGCTACTTCCGGGAGATCTTCCCGTCCTTGATGATGATGTTCGCGTCACCGTCGAAGGTGATGGTGGTGCCCTGCAGCGTCACCTTGCAGGGCGACGAACCCTGGATGGAGACCGAGGACGTGGTGCTGGCGGAGAACTTCACCGGGTCCTGCTTGCTCCCGCTGCACACGGCCTCGGCGGCGTACGCCTTGGAGTCCTTGTTCTCGTAGCGGAGGGTCAGGGACGCCGCGGCGGAAGTGGACACGAGCAGGGTGAGGGCTGCGATGGCGGTCTTCATGGTTGCGGGCTCCTTGTGTTGTCGAACCGGGAGCATCTTGACCCGTGACCCTGACATTCCATCCGGCGTGGAGCGCGCTCGACGACGCGACGACCGTCAGCCGGTATCGCCGAGCGTGTCCCGAACGGCGTCGGCCAGCTCACGCACGGGCTTCAGCAGTTCATACAGTTCGATGGTGGTGCGCGGGACGGCGATGACCGCCACTGTCAGGACGCCGTCCTCGATGGAGAAGTGCTCGAAGGCGCGGGCCAGGTTCAGCAAGGGCTGCTTCATCTCCGTACGGAGGAGGAAGGTGCGGGCCTTGGGCGTGACGTTCCTCAGGTCCAATGCATTATCAAGGCTGGCATCTCCAACATCCTCGTCCTTGTTGCCGAACAGCCGGAGGACCGTATCCCCCAGCGTCTCGGGTCGGATGACCACCTCGCGCGGAAAGCCGTTGCCCAACCCGTGCCGGACGATGGTGACGATATGGAAATGTCTGCCATATCCCCGGTGCTCGGTCTCCACCGTGATGGACCGCCCGGCATGGCGGCCCTTCATCTCCATCGTCCCCGCCGAGTACATGAACCCGGACCTCGCCATGAAGGACCAGCCGCGAGTCTTCGCGAAGCCCTCCCAGACCTGGAGTTGCTGCTTCCAGTGCTTCCAGCGGACGTAGCCGATGATGCTCGCGACCCCCAGGCCGACGCCGAAGACGCTGGCGAAGATGCCAATCTGAGTCCCGGTCATTCCTGGGATCATTTCTCCTCCGAGCCGAAGTCGTGAGCCCAGTACGCCCTCAGGATTCGCGCGAAGCTCTCACGCTGCCTCGCGACGGAACGACGCAGTGGGTCTTGCGCGGAGAGCCAGAACGAGTTGAACCGCCGCGGGTCCTCGAGCAGCGCCTCGAGGAAGCTCCGGACACGCTCCGGCTCCCGTCGCGCGGAGGGCGGCAGGTGTTGCCCGAGGCCGGTCGGGTAGCCATCCCAGTGGTGATAGACCCCACGCCAGGGGCGCTC
The DNA here is from genome assembly GCF_026626605.1 of Myxococcus sp. MISCRS1. Lineage (NCBI taxonomy): Bacteria > Pseudomonadati > Myxococcota > Myxococcia > Myxococcales > Myxococcaceae > Myxococcus > Myxococcus sp. MISCRS1. The sequence goes on along the minus strand of NZ_JAPNKB010000001.1, from coordinate 2,521,135 downwards.
CGAGACGTGCTCGGGGAGGCCCGACCCCGACGTGTACACAGCGATTGCACCAGGAGTCGACATGGGATGGAGAGTGTATTGTCTCCATTCCCAGGCTGTGAAGGCTTCACGGCCTCGGGGAGCTCGCACACAGGAGGATGTCCTGGGGTTCGGCCTCCTGGACCTCCACCCATGACAGCGGGGGCAGGGCGCCCGGCACCGTGAACACATCGGGTCCTTCGTGGGCAAGCTCCCCGTCAGCTCGGACCCCGGGAGGAGGTGCTCGCCCGATGACGCTCGAAGGCCGCCAGCGCGCTCGAGGCACCCGGATTGGGAATCGCTCACGGAGGGGAGTCTATCTCCCCGTGGCTCGTGACGACGACCGCGCCCGGCTCCACCTGGCAGACGCTGTTGCAGCCGTCCCCCGAGGGCTGATTGCCGTCGTCACAGAACTCCGCGCCACCCTGCACCCCGTCACCACAGACGGGCCGCAGCGAGGTCTCCACCGCGTCCACCATCCGGGTCCCACGTCAACGCGGCTCGCGACACCGCATCCTCCGGAGGTCGGACCTTCTCCTCCAGCGACTCCGTGCCACACGCTCCCAGCGACAACGCCAGCGTCACGCCCAATCCCAAAGACCCGAGAATACCAGGACGGCTTCGCATCGAGTGTCTCCCCCCAGAAGTGGGACGGCGCCCGAAGGGACTGTCCTCCCATGGAATGAACGGCCCCTTCCTGGCGGCCTCCTGCGCGGCGCGCAACATGGGGATGGCCAAAGTCCTCTGTTCATCAAATGACAAGCACTCGGGGGCCATCGACATGTGAAAGAATGGGGCATGTCTTTGAATGCCAACGAGTTGTCCACTGGCGTGTTCGTCCGCGGGCTCGCCAATCTCAAAACGCAGTTGATGAAGGCGGAGGAGCATGCCGCCGCCAGGGGTTGTGGTGACCAGGTGTTGCTGGACGCGCGACTCTCCGGAGCAGGTGCGGGTGACTCGCCAGCGGACCTGCACCAGTACACCCTCGCCGCTCAGGTCCACTGGGCCGCGGAGGGCGCCGTGTTGGCGATGGCGCGGCTGCTGGGAGAGTCACGGGTCCCTGCCGCGAACGTGGCGAGGAGCTTCGCGGAGCTCCATCACCGGCTCGATGCGACGATTGCGCATCTGCGCGAGCTGTCTGCAAGCGACCTCGAAGCGGGCCTCGAGCGAGAGGTCGTCATCGAGCACCGCCGTGGCTCGGTGCGCGCCAGTGGGAGGCAGTTCCTGATGGCCTTCTCGATTCCCCACTTCTTCTATCACCTGACCACGGCCTACGGCATCCTGCGCAACCAAGGCGTGCGACTCACCATGGGCGACTTCCTGGGCAACTGGGGCGAGCGTTGAGCGGGACTTCACCCGCGCCGGGTGACGCCCGAGCCCCCTTCTCTCCTATACTGGGCGCCAGACGCCGTGCGGCTCCATCGTTGTCGTCCAGGGGGAGGAGTGCTCCATGTTCGCGTTCGACCAGAAGCCGCGTCCGTCGTCGGCGCATGCTCCTGCCCCGAAGCGTGAATCGCAGCGCCCGGCCGTCGCGCGCGCCGCATCGGAATCAGGTGGCGGATTGACGGCGCCAGTCGCTCCCGGTTCCCAGTTCGACTTCGCCCGCATCTCCATCACGCCGCCACGGATTCATCGCGAGCTGACCCTCGGCTCACCGGGGGACCCGTTCGAGCGCCAGGCGGACACCGTGGCCGACCAGGTCATGGGGACGCCGCAACCGGCGCCCGTCGGCTCGGGGCTGCACCGGGGGAATGGGGACGTGGGGGCATCGCGTGCGCTCGCGCCGCCGGTCGTCCATGAGGTGCTCGCCCGACCCGGGCGCCCGCTGGAGCCGGCCGCGCGCGACGCGATGGAGGCGCGCTTCGGTGGCGCCGACTTCTCTTCCGTGCGTGTGCATGACGACTCGCGGGCCGCGCAGAGCGCCCTGGCGGTGGGCGCGCACGCCTACTCCGTCGGTCGCGACGTGGTCTTCGCTCCCGGGCGCTACGGGCCGGGGACGGCCGCGGGAGATCGGCTGCTGGCGCACGAGCTGACGCACACCCTCCAGGGCGGTACGCGCACACTCCGCCGGCAGCCCTTGGACACGCCCCTGCTGGGGGCCGACACGGACGAGCCGCAGTCACTGAAGAACAGCGTCAGTGCCACGAACCCGCAGGCCGCCCGGCTGGAGATCGCCAGGATTCACCGCTGGCTGGCGCGGCAGCCCCCCGGGGCCGACAACGCGACGATTCAACATCTGCGCGCCGAGCTCGCCCGCCTGGAGGCAATCGTCGGTCCGGCGTTGCCCAGGACGACGATGGCGGACGCGTTCACCTCCCTCTTCAACACGGAGTTCGCGGACGTGCTGAACGTCTTCGGCGTGCCGGCGGCTCCGCTGACCACCGCGCGGCTCCAGGTGCTCTTCACGAGCACCCAGCGCCAGAAGCTGCGGGACTTCATCGTCTCCAAGCGCATCCCCGAGCGCCTGTTCAACGGCTCCGACCGGGGGGCGACCACGGCTCAGCAGCGCCTGCTCCTGTCGGCCCACATCCTCGCGAAGGGCATCTACCAGCCCGGCTCGTTCGAGCAGCGGGTGCATGCGCAGTTCTGCTTCCACTGGGTGCAGATCGTCCACCACTACGCTGGCGCCACCCCGTCCGGGTCCGGTTTCGCCGGAGGGGTGATGGGGTCCTTCGACCCGCTGGGCGCCGCGATGCTCAACACGGGGAGGTCGATTGACGTCACGAAGCAGGACCGGGTGTCGAAAGACAAGCTTCCCCTCGATGAGGCCGAGGGCGCCGAGATGCCCCCGTCCTGCGGCGCAGGACACCCGGGGCCGGCGCCGAGCACCGTGAAGCCGACCGACGAGGGCTTGGGGCCGCTGCACGAGGGCACGAAGCAGGCGGAGGCGGCGGAGAAGGCGGCGGCGGAGAACCCCGGCAAGGGGTCGAAATACTACCGGCAGCGGCATCTCCCCCTGGCGAAGCTCAACGACATCCAGACGGGAGACTGGCTGTACCTCTACAACGCCAACGCCTCGGAAGGGGGCGGGCACAGCGTCATCTTCTCCCACTGGGAGAAGAAGGATCTCCTCCAGACGCCACCTGGAGCCCGCTACCACGTGGCCATCGTCTGGAGCCAGCCGACCCCGGCCAAAGGCGGCGTGCAACACAAGGCGAGGCTGGGCGACCGCTTCGTGCCCAATCCCGGCAACAACCTGGACCCCTACGTCACGCCCGTCACGCACATCTCACGGGTGACTCCCGACACGGGGCCCGCGCTCACCGCGGCGCAGATGCTGCCGGGCCGCACGGGCGCGGCCGCGACGAAGCTGGCGAAGGAGAACGCGGACTTCATCCAGGGCAAGAAGCTCAAGGGCCCGGTGAACCGCAAGAAGCTCGTGACGTGGCTCCAGGCCAGGAACGAGTCCTTCCTGGGCTCGCTGGGGACGCACCTGGACCCGGGACAGCTCGCCGTGCTCCGCGGCGTCAACCGGGGCGACGACCTGGAGGCGCTGGTCCGCCTCTTCCAGCGGCTGCGCACCCTGAGCACCAACGCGAGGGTGCTCGACGCGAACCTCCGCGCCTACAACGCGAAGCTGGACCCGAAGCACCAGGCGGCCAAGGAGGGCAAAGAGGCCGAGGTGGCGGCCGCGACCCGGAAGCTGCGCGCGGTCGACGTGGAGATTGAGTCGGTGGAGAGCGACCCTCGGGTGAATGACCCGACGCTCGTCCGCGAGCTGGAGACCGAGGCGGCCAACCTCCAGCGGCAGCTCTCGAAGCTGGGGGCGGGGCCGGAGCGCGAGGAGCTGGAGATGCAGCGGGAGCGTTATCTGGCCAAGGCCGCCGCGGCGCGCGAGGTGCAACGCAGGAGAGGGGAGCTGCGCGTCGGCCGCGACAAGGCGGTCAAGGCGCGCGACGCGGCGCAGGCCATCAAGCTGCCCTACGGTGTCGTGCACCCCGGCGACCTCGAGAAGCAGGACCTGCGCCGGCAGAACACCGGCCGTCTGGCGGACATCAACGCGGATATCGACTGGAGCGCGGTGGTGGACCCCGCCCCGACCACGACACCCAAGAAACCGTGAGCACGAACGGCCCTGGGTGAATCGGGTCGTTCGACGGCGAGCCTTGCCGCCCAGGCACTCGTTGGAGCCACTCCCCTAAACCGAAGTTCGTGATTCTCGATCAGGCTGAAGGGCGGGCAGGCGGGAAGTGCGCGGGAAGAGGGAGCAGGGGCACTTCTCGTTCGGCTTTGTGTGCGCAGAAGACCTGAGAGCGAGAAGGCCCTGCCCGAGGGCAAAGGTAGGCAGTGGCTGAAGAGGAAGCAGCGGCAGGCGCTGCTGAGGTGGGGTGAGCGGAGTGGCTGCCCGCTCACCATGCGGCGGTGCATGGCCGTGGCGGCCGTGGGGCGGGGAGCCTCATGCAACGCGGCAGCCCGGGAGTTGGGTTGTGCCACCTCCACCGTCGTCAGCGCAGTGCGTCGCTACCGGGAGGAAGGACGCGGAGCGCTGCGAGACAGGAGGGCGGGCAACGGCCAGCGCAAGGTAGACGAGCGATTCCGAGAGAGGCTGGCGCGGGTGCTGGTGGGAACGCCCGAGGACTGGGGCTGGTGCCGGCCCACTTGGACACGAGAGTTGCTGTGCCTGGAGCTTGAGCGCCGCGGGCTGCCCCAGGTGTCGGTGGCGACCATGGGGCGTGCGCTCACCTGGCTCGGCGCGCGGCGCAAGGCCGCCAGGCCCATCGTCAAGTGTCCCTGGCCCGCGTGGAAGCGTCGGCGCCGGCTCTACGAGTTGAAGTGCCTGCATGCACACACGCCCCCCGAAGAGCCCGTGCTCCACGTAGATGAGGTGGACATCCATCTCAACCCCAAGGTGGGACACGACTGGTGCCTTCCGGGGCAGCGTCGGGTGGTGGTGACACCGGGCAACAACCAGAAGCGCTTCCTGGCCGGAGCGTTGAATGTCCGGACGGGGAAGCTGACGTGGGTGGAGGGCAAATCCAAGGCCAGCGACCTCTTCATTCAGCTGCTCTGGCGGCTGGCAGGGGAGTACCGGCGCGCCCGCCGCATCCACCTCGTGCTGGACAATGCAGCGGTCCACACCAGTCAGAAGACTCGCAAGGCGCTGGTCCAACTCAAAGAGCGCATCGTGCTCCACTTCCTGCCGCCCTACTGCCCCCAGGGCAACCGCATCGAGCGCGTGTGGCTCGACCTGCACGCCAACGTCACGCGAAACCACCGCTGCCGCACCATGGCCCAGCTCATGGTGCGGGTACATGCCTACCTCGACGCGCGGAATGCACAGCGCTCTGCCTGTCCATCCCCTCGCCGAGCCGCCCTTAGGCGCGCCTCCTGACGTCGTGCGAGAATCGAGATCGTTGGTTTAGGCCTCCGGACCGCTCGGCCCCGTGGGCTCAGCGGGCCGCTCCAGGTCCGCCATGGTGCTCGGCATGGCTCATTCCATCTCCGCTCCCGTGGCGGTTCCCGCAGGCGTTCGTCGTGCTCCCGCGAAGGAGGGCACCCGGCCCCGCACGTGGCCCGGAGTCTTGCTGGGAGTCCTCCTGACGCCGGTCGCCGGGCTGCTGCTGGCGGCGGCGGCCCGCATCGGCGCCTCGCCTTCGGGGTGGAGCTACTCCGGAGGGCTCGTGCTGGTGGCCGTCGGCCTGATGCTGCGTGCCCGGGGCCTGTGGCGAGCGGGGCTCGGGCTCATCGCGCTCGTCGCCTGCTCACGGCTGCTCTTCGCGGACGGCACGCTCCTGGAGACCGTGCGGCTTCCGGAGGGAGGCCACCGGTGGGTGAATCGCCTCGTCGACGAGCGGGACGGGACGCTGTTCGCGGCGCACGCGCTGGTGCGGCTGGGGAAGCTGCCGCGCTCGGAGGCGAGCGGGTTCATCCCCGCGCTGGAGGCGGCGTTCGACCGGATGGAGCTGGCGGAGGGCTCGGTGGCCACGCCCGCGATCGCCACCTCCCTGGGGCTTCAGTCGCCGGAGTCCTTCGATGCGCTGGTCATCCCGCCGGCTCGAGGGGCGACGCCGGACACGGCCGTGGTCTTCCTGCATGGCCATGCGGGCAACTTCGCCGTGTACTGCTGGGAGATGGCGCGGGCGTCCTGGACCATCTCCGCGCTGACGGTGTGCCCCTCGGTGGGCCCCGCCGGAGACTGGTGGTCGCCCCAGGGGGCGAGCACCTTGAAGGCGACCCTCGAATGGCTCTCGGCCCGAGGGGTTCGTCGCTTCTACCTGGGAGGGCTCTCCAACGGCGGCGTGGGGGCGAGCCTGCTCGTCAATCGCGTCTCGCACCCGGGGTTGGACCTGCGGGGCCTGGTGCTCGTGTCCGGCGCGCGGTCCTCGGCCCCCGTGCCGGAGGTGCCCACGCTGGTGATACAGGGGCGCCATGACTCCATGATGGGCACCCCCGCCATGCGTGCCTATGTCGAGCGCCTGGGGCCGCGAGCCACCTATGTGGAGCTGGACAGCGGGCACTTCGTGTTCCTCGACCGCCATCTCGAGTCAGAGAAGGCCATCTCCCAGTGGCTCCGTCAGCAGGAGGGGCACGACCTGCCCGACACCTGAGGCCGCGGGGCTTCCCGCGTGCAGCCCGCGTCCTGGGGGGCTGGTCGTCGTGGACCCTGAGGACCCGTCCAGGGTGGGCCTCGAGCTGGATGCGTTCGAGCCGCCGCCTCGGCGCAGGCCTCGCCCTGGTCCCGCTCAGTCGGTCGCCGTCGACACGAACTCGATGCACGCGCTGGGCAGTCCGGAGTCGGGCCGAGGAGCGATGAGCCGCGTCGGGAGCTGTTCGGCCGCGCAGCAGCGTTCGAGATAGGCCACCACCCGCCTGCCTTCGTCGCTGTCCGCGGCCACGTGGATGGGCTCGTTGGCGGGATTGATGATGGCGGGGAGGAAGCCCGCGCGGATGCGCCCGGACGGCGTGATGTGGACCACCGCCGCGCCGGTCATCCTCGAGTCCGGGTGGAACGGCAGCAGCGGGTAGCCCTCCCTCGGGCGAATCATGTACTCGCCGAACTTGCGGGCCCAGGCCGCCATCTCCTCCGGCCGTCCCACGCCCAGGTAGCCATCCTTCGCGAGCCGCTCGGTGAGGTTCGGCAGGTCGAACACATAGTGTCCCAGCCCGTAGAAGATGGGCTTGCCGGCGTGGAACTCGACCCCGCGGAGCATGTGGTGATGGTGGCCCAGGACGACGTCCGCCCCGTGGTCGATGGCGAGCCTGGCCGTGCGTCGCTCGTGGTCCGTCAGCGAGTACGGCACGGTGGAGTCACCCCAGTGGAAGCTGGCGACGACGATGTCCGACTTCGCGCGGGCCTCGGCGAGGCTGTGGAGGAACGCCCGCTGGTCCTCGACCAGCGGCTCGGTGCTCACCACGGGCGCCATGCCTGGATTCCACACGTTCAGGTCCACGGGCGTGTAGCGGGTGTGCGCGCGCAAAGGCGCGAGCCCCGGGACACCAGGTCGCGCCTCATAGCCATAGGGAAACACGGAGCTGAAGGCCAGGAAGGCCAGCCGTCTGCCATTGCGCTCCAGATACACGGGCGCGGTGGCCTCCGCGAGATGGGCGCCCGCGCCCACCGTGGCGATGCCCAGGTCGGCCAGCGTCCCGCGCATGGACAGGAGCGCGGCATGTCCCCCGTCCAGACTGTGATTGTTGGCCAATGAGAGGATGTCGAAGCCCGCCTGGGCCAGGGGGGCGGCGTTCGCCGCGGGCGCGGTGACGGCCGAGCCGGCGCTGGGGGCCCGCTGGATGTCGTCGCTGAAGACGCCCTCGCAGTTGCCGAAGACGACATCACCGGCCCGCAGGACGTCGCGGGCGGAGGAGAAGGCGGTCGCCGGCTCGTCGCGGTCCACGAAGACATCGCCCACGGCGAAGAGCGACAGCCCAGGTCCACTTGGAGGCGCGATGTTGTTCGAGGCCACGGTGCACTCCTACATCCTGCGCGGATGCGTTCCTCGCGCCTTCTACCAGACAAGGGTGTCACCGTGGTTTTTCGCGTGTTAAAGGCCCGGAGCCTCGAGCCGCATCGGAAGGCCGCTCCACGCGGCGGTCTCGATGTATGTCATTGCCTCCAGGAGTTCCCTTGCCCGCCACGCCCCCGTCCGCCCTGGTGACAGGAACCGAGTACGAACGCCTGCTCTCCAGTCTCCGTCTGAAGAGCCCCTGGGCGCTCGAGGGACACACCCCGGAAGAGGTGCGCCGTGCGCTGGATGTCGCGGCGCAGGCGGCCCGCGTGCAGGGTGGACGGGTCGACCATGGACCGTGGCGCTCGGTGGTGGACGTCATCGCCGAGCAGTGCCGGCGGCATGCCGACCGCGTCGCGCTCTCGGCCGGTGCTGCTGAAATCACCTACGCGATGCTGGAGGCCCGGACGCGTGCCCTGGCCGCCCGCCTGCGGGCCCGGGGGCTCGGGCGCGGAGACGTGGTCGCGGTGGTGCTGGAGCGGGGCGCGGCCTTCGTCGAGCTCGCCCTCGCCGTCTGGCGCGTGGGCGCGGCCTACCTGCCCCTGGCGCCGTCACATCCCCAGGCGTGGCGCGAGGACATCGTCCGCAGGGTCGGCGCGGCGCTCGTGGTGGGCGCGCCCGAATGCCAGGTGCCGGGCGTGCCCTTCCTGGAGCCAGGGGCCGACGCGGGCGAGGGGCGCGTGGAGGACACGGCGCTCGTCCCGGAGGACCTCGCGTACATCATCTGCACGTCGGGTTCGACGGGCGAGCCCAAGCTGGTGATGACCGAGCATCGCGGCGTCGCCAACCTCCTGCATGCGCAGCGGGACTTCCTGGGCGCGTTGGGGCCGGACACGCGGGTGCTGCAGTTCTTCCACCCCTCGTTCGATGCCTCGCTGTTCGATGTGCTGATGGCGCTGCCCAATGGAGGTCGGCTGGAGACGCTGGATGCGTCGCCGCTCTCCGGAGCGTCGCTGGCCCAGGTGATGGTGGACCGGCGCATCACCCACGCGGTGCTGCCCGCCACGGTCCTCCGCACGCTGCAGCCGGGCGGCTTCCCCGACCTCCAGGTGGTGATGAGCACCGGGGACGTGTGCCTGCCGGAGACGGCCCGTCAGTGGAGCGCGCACCACCGCTTCGTCAACGGCTATGGCCCGACGGAGGTCACGGTGGCCAGCACGCTCCAGGCGGTGCACGGCGTGGAGGGGGAGCGCGTGCCCATCGGCCGCCCCCTGTCCAACGACCACGTGGTCATCCTCGATGAGCACCTGCGCCTCGTGCCCGACGGGGTGGCGGGTGAGCTGTGCATCGGCGGGGAAGGGGTGGGGCGTGGGTACCTGGGGCGGCCCGACCTGACCGCCGAGCGGTTCATCCCGGATGCGTTCGGTCCGGTGCCGGGAGGGCGGCTGTACCGCAGCGGCGATTGGGGCCGGTGGTTGCCGGACGGCACGCTGGAGTTCCTGGGCCGGCGCGACGACCAGGTGAAGATTCGCGGCGCGCGCATCGAGCTGGGCCAGGTGGAGGCGGCGCTGGCCGCGCTGCCGGACGTGCGCGACGCGGTCGCCCTCATCGACGACACGCGGGAGCGCCTGCTGGGCTACGTGATGCCCGACACCGGAGCGGCGCTGACCGGCGACGCGGTGCGCGCGGAGCTTCGACGCCGGCTGCCCGGCTACCTGGTGCCGGACGTGGTGGTCGTGGTGGAGGCCTGGCCCCTGAACACCAGCGGCAAGGTGGACCGGGCGCGGCTGCCTCGCCCTCCTCGCGCGGAGCGGACGGACTACCGGGCCCCGCGGTCGCCCGGTGAGGTGGCGCTGGCGGCCATCGCGGCGGCGCTGCTCGGGATGGAGCGGGTGGGGCGCGATGACAACCTGTTCGAGCTGGGAGGGCATTCGCTGTTCGCCACCCAGCTCGTGGCCCGGGTGCGACGCGTGCTGGGCGCGCAGCTGGAGCTGAGCGAGGTGCTCCAGACGCCCACGGTGGCCCGCCTCGCGGCGCGCTTGCAGGAAGCACAGGGTGGGGTGGACCTGGGCCCTCGACGTGGCGCTGTGGGAATGGCGCTCACGCCGTCGTTCGGCCAGGAGCGGGTGTGGCTGATGCACAAGCTCAACCCGGACGCGCGGGCCTATCACACGCAGGCGGTGTTCCGTCTCGAGGGCACGCTGGACCTCGCCGCGCTGCAAGCGAGCCTCACCGACATCGTGCGTCGCCACGACGTGATGCGCTCGCGCTTCCCCGAGGTGGATGGCGAGCTGCGGTGTGAGCTGGAGGCCCCGTGGGAGGTGGAGCTCTGCGTCCAGGACTTCAGCGGCGTGGACGAAGCGCAGCTGGACTCCCGCGTGGCGGAGGCGGTCCGGGACGCGGTGCAGGCCCCGTTCGCGCTCGCCGAGGGCCGGCCCTTCCGCTGGCGGCTGCTGCGACTGAGCGCGGGGGAGCACCTGTTCGTGCACGTCGAGCATCACATCGTGCACGACGGCTGGTCCTTCAACGTCTTCGTGCGAGAGCTGCTCAACGGCTACGCCGAACACGTCCGCCACGGCCAGGTGCGGCGCCCCGCGCTGGCGGTGCAGTACTCCGATTACGCGCGCTGGCAGCGCGAGTGGGTGGGGACCGAGGCCGCAGAGGCGCAGCGCCGCTTCTGGCGCCGGGAGCTGGAGGGCGCGCAGACCCTGCTCCAGCTCCCCCGACGGGTGGCCCCCCATGGGCGACGGTTTCGTGGGGTGGCGCCCCGGGTGGAGCTGGACGGTGAGCTCGCGCGGCGCCTCCAGGCGCTGGCGGACCGCAACAACGCGTCCCTCTTCACCACGCTCCTCTCCGCGTTCTTCGTCCTGCTGCACCGGTACACCGGCTCCCAGGACCTGCTCGTGGGCTCCTCGGTCGCCAACCGGCGCTGGCAGGACACCGAGGGCATGCTGGGCATGTTCATCAACACCGTCGTCCTGCGGGGCAGGCTCGACGGGGACCCCTCGTTCGAGGAACTCCTGGCGCGGGTGCGGCGCACCACGCTGGAGGTCTATGACCACCAGGAGCTGCCCTATGAGCAGATCTTCGCGCAGTCGCCCGCGCGGCATCAGGGGGGCTTCAACCCGTTGATACAGACGATGTTCAACTTCCACGACTCGTCGGTGGGCACGCTCGATGCGTCGCCGCTCGACGTCTCCTTCGTGGAGGGGCTGGGCAACGGCTCCGCCAAGTTCGAGCTGTCCGTCGTCGCGGTGCCGCTCTACGCCGAGCCGGGGCACATCCAACGGCTGGCCGGGGACGTGGTGCGCATCCCGCGCTCGGAGGCCCCCGTGCGCTCCAGTCCCCGCTCATCCCTGAGCGGCATCCTGCTCTCGTGGGAGTTCGACTCCGACCTCTTCGAGGACTTCTTCATCGCCGGCATCCTGTCCGCGTATCAGCAACTGCTGCGCTCCATCGTCGACGCGCCGGACACCCGCGTGTCCAGGCTGTCGATGCTGAGCGACGCGGACCGGCGCGCGCTCGTCAGCGTGGGGGCTCGCCAGGAGGCGCCGTCGTATCGGGTGCATGACCTGTTCGCACACTGGACCCGCCGAGCGCCCGACGCTCCCGCGGTGAGGTCCGGCGACCGGGTGCTGACCTATGCCGAGCTGACGCGTCGGGCGGAGCACCTGGCGCACCACCTGCGCGACCTGGGCGTTGGCCGTGAGGCCCTCGTGGCGGTGTGCATTCCGCGCTCGGAAGCCCTGGTCGTGGCCCAGCTGGGAATCCTCATTGCGGGGGCGGCCTTCCTGTCGCTGGACCCAGGTGCTCCCGCGGCGTGGCTGGAGCCGCTCATGCGGGAGGCCGGGGCCCGCGCCCTCGTCACCACGGCGGCGTTGGACGGCCGACTCACCGGTCTGCCCACCGTCGTGCTGGAGGCGCTGCCTCCGGTGTCATCCGGGCCGCTGCCGGAGGGGAGCCCGTCGGACCTCGCCTACGTGCTCTACACGTCCGGGTCGACGGGCAGACCCAAGGGCGTTCAAATCGAGCACCACTCGGTCGTGTCCCTGCTGCACCGCACGGCCCTGGCCGAGGACCTGGGCCCCGGCAAGACGATGCTGGCGATGGCGTCGGTGACCTTCGACATCTCCGTGCTGGAGGTCTGGGGCGCGCTGCTCAATGGCGCCGCCGTCCACTTCCTGCCGCCGGGGTGGGACGTGCCGGGGCTGGCGCGCTGTCTCGTCGACCAGCGCATCACGCATGCGGTGATTCCTCCCGTGGTGCTGCCCCGGTTGGCGGCCGACGCTCCGGAGGCCTTCGCCGCCCTGGACCGCGTGGTGGTTGGTGGAGATGTCTTCCCGGTGGAGGCGTTCCGCGCGCTCCAGCGCGAGGGCTTCACCAAGGTCACGAACGGCTACGGCCCCACGGAGATCACCGTCATGGCCAGCGGACACCGGCTGGACGACGGGGTCGACGCCGAGGCCACCCACGTCCCCATCGGGCGCCCGCTGTTCAATGCGCACCTGGTGGTGCTCGACGCGCACGGGCAGGTGGCTCCGCCGGGCGCGGTGGGGGAGCTCTGCATCGGTGGGGCCGGTGTCGCGAGAGGCTACCGCGACCAGCCGGGCCTCACCGCCGAGCGCTTCGTACCGGACCCCTTCGGGACCCATCCGGGGGCGCGGCTCTATCGCAGCGGAGACCTGGCCCGGTGGTTGCCAGGAGGCGTCATCGAGTTCCTGGGCCGCCGTGATGAGCAGGTGAAGGTCCGTGGCGTCCGGGTGGAGCTGGCCGAGGTGCGCGCCGCCCTGGCCGCGCATCCCGGCGTGGTGGACGCGCTCGCGCGGGTCGACTCGCGGGGCGGGGAGGCTCGCCTCGTGGGCTATGTCGTGGCCGGGGCAGTGACCCAGGTGTCGGGGCAGGCCGTACGCGAGGACCTGGCGCGCAGGGTGCCGGCGCACCTGGTGCCTTCGGAGGTCATCGTCCTGGAGTCCTGGCCGCTGACTCAAAACGGGAAGGTGGACCCCTCGCGGCTGCCCACGACGGACCGGCGCCCGGACGCGCCCTACACGGCGCCGAGGACCGAGGCCGAGGTCCGTGTCGCATCGGTGGTCACCGAGCTCCTGGGCGTGAGCCGGGTGGATGTGCATGAGAGCCTGCTCGCGCTCGGCATGCATTCGCTACAGGCGATGCGGCTGGCCTCGCGGCTGAGCCGGACGGTGGGGCGCGAGGTCGGGCTCGCCACGATTCTCACCGGGCCGACCATCGCCCAGCTCGCTCATGCGCTCGCCGAGGCTCCGGTCGCGAAGCCCACCATCAAGAGGCTTCCACGCGGATGACGACCGTGTTCCCGATGTCGTTCGCCCAGCAGCGGCTGTGCTTCCTGCACCGGATGGACCCCACCGGCGCGGCCCACGCCACCGTTCGCTGCCACCGTGTCACGGGGCCCCTGGATTCGCGAGCCCTGCAAGAGGCCCTGGACGCGCTGGTGGCCCGGCACGAACCGCTGCGCACCGTCTTCCCGCTGGGGACGCAGCAGCACATCGCGCCGGAAGGGCGCGCGCAGGTTCGCTTCGTGGAGGTCAAGACGGAGGCCGAGGCCCTGCGACACGCGCACGAGGAGGCGCTCCAGCCGTTCGACCTGGAGCGCGGTCCCTTGCTGCGGCTCACCGTGCTGCGGCTGGAGCCCCGGACGCACTTCCTCCTCTTCGCCGTGCACCTGCTGGTGGCGGACGGCACCTCGCTCCAGGTGTTCACCGAGGAGCTGGCCATCGCATACCGGGCAGCGCTCCTGGGGCGGCCTCCCGCCCTGCCCGAGCTGCCCGTGCAGTACGTGGACTGGGCCGCATGGCAGCGCGAGCAGCTCACCGCCGAGCGGCGCGAGTCGCTGTCGCGCTGGTGGAGGGAGCAGCTGTCGGGTGTCCCCCTGTTCCTGGACCTCGTCCCTCCGCGTCCCGTGTCGGGGCGGGGACGGCGCATGCACCGGGTGCTGCCCGCCGCGGTCTCCGACAGCGTGCGTGCCCTCGCGAGCACCGAGCGTCAGACGGTGTTCACGGTGCTGGCCGCCGCCTGTGGGAGGGTGCTCGGGCACCGTGCGGGACGTGAGCGGGTGCTGCTGGGGCTGGCCGTGGCGAACCGGGACCTGCCCGAGGTCGAGCGGGTGCTCGGGTTCTTCGTCGAGACCGTGGTGCTCCAGGTGGACCTGCGTGGTGACGTCGACCTCCGCGCGCTGCTCACCCGGGTGGCATCGGCCACGGCGGCGGCCACCGCGCACAAGGACCTGCCCTTCGAGCAGCTCGTCGCGGACCTGGCTCCGCCCAGGGACCCGACGCGCTCTCCCGTCGTCCAGGTCAACTTCGCCTACCACCCCGTGGGCACGGCGGGCGCCCTGTCATTGCAGGACTGTGAGGTGACGGAGCTCCTGCTGGACCTCCCCTCCGCGAAGTTCGAGCTGACCGTTCGGGTGGAGGAGCGCTCCGACGGCGCGTTCACCGTGTGGGGCGAGTTCGACGAGAGCCTCTTCGAGCCCGCCTTCATCGAGGCGCTGCTCGCGGACTACGAGGACGTCTTGCGGACGGCGACCCCCGACGCGCGGACCTCGCCTCGGCGCTCCTCGACCCGGGAACAACAGCTTGGCCGCATCTTCGCCGACGTGCTGAAGGTCGCCTCGGTCGCTCCGGACGACGACTTCTTCCAGCGCGGCGGCCACTCCTTGCAGCTCGTCGAGGTCGCGGTCCGCATCCGGAATGAACTGGGTCAGGACCTCGGCTTGCGCGAGCTGTACCAGCATCCCACCGTGGCGGGCATCGCCGCCCGGCTCGACCGAACAGGAGCCCCCCGATGAGCCCTTCCTATCCCTTCCCCAAGGACTGGAGCCTCCCGCTGGAGCCGCCCGCTGAATACGAGCGGCTGCGCAAGCAGGCCCCGGTCTGTCCCGTGAAGTTGTGGGACGGAAACACGCCGTGGCTGGTGAGCCGCTACAGCGACGTGCTGGCGGTGCTGGGAGACCCGCGGCTGGTCGCGGACTCCACGCTGCCGGGGTTCCCGCACCTGTCGCCCGCGGCCGCGGCTCGCCAGGGCAGGCCGCTGGCCTTCTTCCTGCGCCCGGATGCGGAGTATCGGGCGCAGCGGGCCATGCTCGTGCAGGAGTTCATGCCCCGGCGGATGGAGGCCCTGAGGCCGCGCATCCAGGCCACCGTGGACGCGGCGCTCGACGCGATGCTGGCCGGCCCGAGGCCCGTGGACCTGATGTCGGCGTTCGCGCTCCCTGTGGCCCTGCAAGTCATTGGCGATCTGCTCGGCGTGCCCCAGGAAGGCGCCGAGGCGCTGCACGTGCTGAGCAGGACCGTCGGCTCGCGTGCGTCCTCCCGCGAGGAGGCGACAGCGGCCTTGATGGCGCTGGATGATGTCTTCCTGCGCTTGGTGGAGGACAACCTGCGTGAGCCCGGGGACACGCTCATCGGTCGCGTCGTCACGGAGCAGGTGGCGACGGGGAAGCTGAGCCCCCCGGACGCGGCGTCCCTGTTCCACGCGCTGTACTACGCCGGGCACGGACCGTCGGCGTACATGTTCGGGCTGGGGACGCTGGCGCTGCTCATCCACCCCGAGCAGCTCGCGAAGTTCCGCCAGATGGAGGACCCCGCCGCCATCACCGCGGCGGTGCAGGAGCTGCTGCGCTTCGTCAATGTCTCGCATCTGGCCCGGCAGCGCGTCGCCACCGTGGACCTCACCGTGGGCGGTCAGCTCATCCGCGCGGGGGAGGGTGTCCTCGCGCAGCCGGACTCGGCCAACCGCGACGGCACGGTCTTCGAGGCGCCGGACCGGCTGGACCTCCAGCGGGAAGCGCACCGCAACTTCGCCTTCGGCCACGGCATCCACCTGTGCACGGGGCGCGCGCTGGCCCTCATCGAGTTCGAGGTGGTGTTCAAGACGCTGTTCCAGCGCATCCCCACGTTGCGGCTGGCCGTGCCGCTGGAGGAGGTCCGCTTCAAGAAGGACGAGAACCTGCTCGGCGTCCATGAGCTGCCGCTCACCTGGTGACTCGCGGCGCTCGGCTCCGGTGAATCCGCGAGCCAGTCGGTTCGCGGTGTGCGCTTCCTGGTCGCCAGTGGGTGTGCCGGGTCTGTGATTCGGTGAGTTGACGCGTCAGCCACCGGGGTTGACACGTCAAACGAGGAGCCTGGCTGTTTCATCCTCCTCGAATCCCGCGAGATGTGGCCCGGCGCTTCATGGCGCCACCGTTGCAAGGGGGCCCGCTCCAGGTTCTGCACCGAAGGAACAACATGTCCGACACCGTGACCTCCCGGCTCCCGAGCTTCCACAAGCTGCCGATGGAGGAGCGCCACGCGCACCTCGCTCGAATGTTCCGGCTCCAGCCCGAGGACCTGCGACAACTGCTGGGCTCCGAAGCGCTGCCGCCTGTCCTGGCGAACCAGATGATCGAGAACGCGGTGGGGACGTTCTGCCTGCCGCTGGGCCTGGGCCTCAACCTCCAGGTCAACGGGCGCGACCTCCTGGTGCCCATGGCGGTGGAGGAGCCGTCCGTGGTGGCGGCCGTGTCCTTCGCCGCGAAGATCGTCCGCGAGTCCGGTGGCTTCACCGCCGAGGCGGACCCCTCGCTGATGATTGGCCAGGTGCAGGTGTCGCGCTACGGCGACCCGAAGGTGGCCACCGAGCACATCCTGGCGAACAAGGAGCAGCTCCTCGCGCTGGCCAACAGCTTCCACCCGGCCATGGTGGCGCGCGGCGGTGGGGCCAAGGACGTGGAGGTGCGCGTGCTGCCGGCCCCCGAGGGCCCGTGCGGAGAGCCGTTGCTCATCGTGCACCTCCTCATCGACACGCAGGAGGCGATGGGGGCCAACCTCATCAACACCATGGCGGAGGGCGTGGCGCCGCTCATCGAGCAGCTCACCGGCGGCAAGGTGTACCTGCGCATCCTCTCCAACCTGGCGGATCGGCGGCTGGCGCGCGCCACGTGCCGCATCCCACTGGCGGCGCTGGCGGACTTCGAGATGCCGGGCGAAATCATCGCCGAGGGCATCACCCAGGCCAGCCGCTTCGCCGAAGCCGACCCGTACCGCGCGGCCACGCACAACAAGGGCGTGATGAACGGCATCGACGCGGTGGCCATCGCCACGGGGCAGGACTGGCGCGCGATTGAAGCCGGCGCGCACGCCTTCGCCTGCCGCAGCGGGCAGTACCGTCCGCTGTCCACCTGGTACCTGGAGGAGGGGCACCTGGTGGGCCGCATCGAGCTGCCCATGGCGCTGGGCGTGGTGGGCGGCCCCATCAAGGTGCACCCCGGCGTGCAGCTGGCGCTCAAGCTGATGCAGACCCCCTCGGTGCGCGAGCTGTCGATGGTGTTCGCGGCGGTGGGGCTGGCGCAGAACTTCGCGGCGCTCCGGGCGCTGGGCAGCGTGGGCATCCAGAAGGGCCACATGGCGATGCACGCGCGCTGCGTGGCGGTGACGGCGGGCGCGCGGGGCGACTGGGTGGAGAAGATCGCCAACCTGCTGGTGAAGGCGGGTCACGTGAAGGTGGAGAAGGCCCGCGAGCTGCTGGCAAGCCTCCCCGCAGAGGACGCCGCCGCCGCGACCGGCACGAGCGTCTGACGCCGCCGCGGACGTGTCATGCGCCCCGTTGACACGTCCTCGGTGACGACTGACGTGTCAGCCGCGCGAGCCGGGGTGTTTCAACCGCCTCGAATCACACGAGAGGCGGCCTGATTCATCCCGGCACCACCGTTGCAATGGGCGCGCGGGCCCGATGAGTTGAATCATCTTGAGACTGGCGAAGGGTTGAAGATGTCAAAGGCGCGTCAGAAGCAACCATTCCAGCTGCCTGAGTTCTACGTGCCGTGGCCGGCGCGGCTGAACCCGAACCTGGAAGCCGCCCGTGTGCACACCAAGGCGTGGTCCTACCAGATGGGCATCCTGGGGCCGCCGAGGGACGGGACGGACCGGGAGGTCTGGTCCGAGCGCCGCTTCGACGGCATGGACTACGCGCTGCTCTGCGCGTACACGCACCCCGAGGCGCCGGGGCCGGTGCTGGACCTCATCACGGACTGGTACGTCTGGGTCTTCTACTTCGACGACCACTTCCTGGAGGTCTTCAAGTACTCGCGCGACGTGAAGGGCGGCCAGGCCTACCTGGACCGGCTGCCGCTGTTCATGCCGCTGGACATGAGCCAGACGCCGCCGGAGCCCGTCAACCCGGTGGAGCGCGGCCTGTGGGACTTGTGGCAGCGCACGGTGCCCGCCATGTCCATGGACTGGCGCCGCCGCTTCTTCGAGAACACCAAGCACCTGCTCGATGAGTCGATGTGGGAAATCGAGAACATCAGCGAGGCGCGCGTCTCCAACCCCATCGAGTACATCGAGATGCGCCGCAAGGTGGGCGGCGCGCCCTGGTCGTCGGACCTGGTGGAGGTGGCCGTCGCGGCGGAGATTCCGGACCGGGTGGTGAAGAGCCGGCCGATGCGCGTCTTCAAGGACACCTTCTCGGACGCGGTGCACCTGCGCAACGACTTGTTCTCCTACGAGCGTGAAATCCTGGAGGAGGGCGAGCTCTCCAACGGCGTGCTGGTGGTGGAGAAGTTCCTCGACTGCGACACGCAGCGCGCCGCGGACCTGGTCAACGACTTGCTGACGTCGCGGCTGCAGCAGTTCGAGACGACGTTCGCCACGGAGCTGCCGTGGCTCTTCGCGGAGTACGGACTCAACCCGGTGGAGCAGGCGCAGGTGCTCACCTACCTGCGAGGCCTCCAGGACTGGCAGTCCGGCGGCCACGAGTGGCACATGCGCTCCAACCGCTACATGAACCAGCACGCCGAGGAGCGCCCGGCGCTGTCCATTCCGGTGCCCGCGGGCCTGGGCACCTCCGCGCTCCGGCTGCCGCTGACGGCGGGCGCGCTGGGGATGGGGCCTCGCGCCCGCTCGTTGAGCCACACGCCGCGCCAGCACGTGGGCCCCACGACGTTGCCGAAGTTCTACATGCCGTACAGCACGTACCTCAGTCCCCACCTGGACCATGCGCGGAGGGCCTCCAAGGCCTGGGCGCGGAAGATGGGCCTGCTGGAGGTGGTGCCCGGCGTGGGCTTCTACGTCTGGGATGACCACAAGTTCGACGCGGCGGACGTGGCCCTCTGCGGCGCGCTCATCCACCCGGACGCGACGCCCGAGCAGTTGGAGCTGACGGCCTGCTGGCTGGTGTGGGGGACGTACGCGGACGACTACTTCCCCCTGCTCTACGCGAACACCCGGGACATGGCGGGCGCCAAGGCCTTCACCGCGCGGCTGGGGCAGTTCATGCCGGACGACGTGGAGACGGCCAGCGCCGCGGTGCCCCTCAACCCGGTGGAGCTGAGCCTGGCGGACCTGTGGAAGCGCACGGCGGGCCCGCTGACGCCGCGCGGCCGAAAGCTCTTCCGCAAGGCCATCCAGGACATGACGGACAGCTGGGTGTGGGAGCTGAACAACCAGCTGCTCAACCGCGTGCCGGACCCGGTGGACTACGTGGAGATGCGCCGCAAGACGTTCGGCTCGGACCTCACCATGTCGCTGGCGCGCCTGTCCCACGGCGACGCGGTGCCGGAGGACGTCTTCAACACCCGCACGTTGCGGGCGCTGGAGAACTCCGCCGCGGACTACGCCTGCTTCGTCAACGACCTGTACTCCTACCAGAAGGAGATTCAGTTCGAGGGTGAGCTGAACAACTGCGTTCTCGTCGTGCAGAAGTTCCTGGGCGTGGACAAGGACGCGGCGGTGCAGGTGGTCAACCAGATGATGACCGCGCGCATGAAGCAGTTCGAGCACCTGGTGGCCAAGGAGCTGCCCGCCGTCATCCGCACCTTCGAGCTGGACGAGAAGGCGCAAGGCAAGCTGCACAAGTACGTGGAGCAGTTGCAGCAGTGGATGGCGGGCATCCCCCGGTGGCACGCGGGCGTGACGCGCTACACCGAGGTGGAGCTCATCCACGACGCGGCGCCGAAGCTCAAGACGGGCAAGCCCGCCCCGCTGGGCACGTCGGCGATGCGCATCGCCGAGCTGCTTCGCGCCACGCGCCCCTGAGAAGTCCCCAGACACATTCCGAAGTGATTTCGAGTCTTCAACTCCGAAGAAGGGTGACCCATGTCCAATGATTCGAAGAAGTTCGACGACAACAACCAGAGCCTGGGCACGCAGGCGGCGCGGCAGCTGGCGACGACGACCAAGTCCGAGCCGCAGATGCAGGGCATCTCCTCGCGGTGGCTGCTCAAGCTGCTGCCGTGGGTGCAGGTGTCCGGCGGCACGTACCGCGTCAACCGCCGCATGACGTACGCGGTGGGCGACGGCCGCGTCACCTTCACCAGCACGGGCGCCAAGGTGGCGGTGATTCCGCAGGAGCTGGGCGAGCTGCCTCTCTTGCGCGGGTACGAGGACGTGGACGCGCTCACCGCGCTGGCCAACCGCTTCGAGCAGAAGGAGTTCAAGGCGGGCGAGGTCATCACCGAGGCGGGCAAGGAGGCCGACTCCATCGTCCTCATCGCGCACGGCAAGGTGAACCGCATCGGCACCGGCAAGTACGGGGAGCCGGTGGTGCTGGAGACGCTGGCGGACGGCGACCACTACAGCTACCAGGCGCTGCTGGAGTCGCAGGACTACTGGCAGTTCACCGCCAAGGCCGTCACGCCCGTGATTGCGCTGGTGCTCCAGCAGTCCGCCTTCGAGACGGTGGTGGCGCAGGTGCCGTCGCTGCAGAAGCACCTCGAGAAGTTCAAGGCGCGCGCCAAGAAGAAGCAGGACCACTCGGGCCAGAAGGCGATTGAGCTGGCGGCGGGCCACCACGGCGAGCCGGTGCTGCCCGGCACCTTCGTGGACTACGAGACGAGCCCCCGCGAGTACGAGCTGTCCGTCGCCCAGACGGTGCTCCAGATTCACACCCGAGTGGCGGACCTCTTCAACGACCCGATGAACCAGACGCAGCAGCAGCTGCGCCTGACGGTGGAGGCGCTCAAGGAGCGCAAGGAGCACGAGCTCATCAACAACCGCGAGTTCGGCCTCCTGCACAACGCGGACCTCAAGCAGCGCATCCACACCCGCTCGGGCGCGCCGACGCCGGACGACATGGACGAGCTGCTCGCGACGGTGTGGAAGGAGCCGTCGTTCTTCCTGGCGCACCCGCGCGCCATCGCCGCCTTCGGCCAGGAGTGCAACAAGCGGGGCATCTACCCCACCAGCGTGGAGATGAACGGCAACCACGTGCCCGCGTGGCGCGGCGTGCCGATTGTTTCCTGCAACAAGCTGCCCATCTCCGAGACGCGCACCACGTCCATCATGCTGATGCGCGCGGGCGAGAAGAACCAGGGCGTCGTCGGCCTGCACCAGGCGGGAATCCCCGACGAAATCGAGCCCAGCCTCAACGTGCGCTTCATGGGCATCAACGAGAAGGCCATCATGAACTACCTGGTGACGGCGTACTTCTCGGCGGCGGTGCTGACGCCGGACGCGCTGGGCATCCTGGAGAGCGTGGAGCTGGGCCGCTCGTAGTCGTCGCATCCGGACCAAGGAGGACGACTTCATGGCGAATCCAGACAGAGAGCTGACGGCCCACGAGGGCACCAGCCTGAGCACGGCCGGCGCGCGGCAGCTGGCGACGACGACGAAGACGCAGCCGGTGATGCAGGGCATTTCGCCCCGCTACCTCTTGAGCATCCTGCCGTGGGTGCAGGTGTCGGGCGGCACGTACCGCGTCAACCGGCGGCTGACGTACGCGGCGGGCGACGACCGGCTGAACTTCAGCAACATCGGCGTCAAGGTGGAGGTGATTCCGCAGGAGCTGCTGAAGCTGCCGCTGATGCGGGGCTTCCAGGACGCGGATGACCTGCTCATCCGCACGCTGGCGGGACGCTTCACCCAGCAGCAGTACAAGGCCGGGGACGTCATCGTGGAGGCGGGCACGTCCGCGCACCAGGTGTTCCTCATCGCGCACGGCAAGGCGCAGAAGCTCTCGAAGGGCAAGTACGGCGACCCGCTGGTGCTGGACACGCTGGCGGACGGCGACCACTTCGGCGACCAGGCGGTGGTGGAGTCCAACGACGTGTGGCCCTTCACCGTCAAGGCGCTCACGGCCTGCACGGTGATGGCGCTGCCGCAGGACGTGTTCGAGGCGCTCATCGTCCAGTCCCCGGCGCTCAAGGCGCACGTGGACGGCTACAAGGCGAAGCTCAAGAAGCCCCAGGACAAGGCGGGGCAGGCGGCCATCCCGATGTCGGCCGGCCACCACGGCGAGCCCGTGCTGCAGGGTGGCTTCGTGGACTACGAGCTCAAGCCGCGCGAGTACGAGCTGAGCGTGGCGCAGACCATCCTTCGCGTGCACACCCGCGTGTCGGACATCTTCAACGACCCGATGAACCAGACGCAGGAGCAGCTGCGGCTGACCATCGAGGCGCTGAAGGAGCGCAAGGAGTGGGAGCTCATCAACAACCCGGAGTTCGGCCTGCTGCACAACGCGGACCTCAAGCAGCGCCTCAACACGCGCTCGGGGCCGCCGACGCCGGACGACATGGACGAGCTGGTGACGCGCCGTCGCAAGACGCGCTACTTCCTGGCGCACCCGCGCGCCATCGCGGCGTTCGGCCGGGAGTGCACCAGGCGCGGCCTGTACCCGACGGTGGTGGACGTGGGCGGGGCGAAGTTCCAGGCGTGGCGCGGGGTGCCCATCCTCCCGTGCGACAAGCTGCCCATCAGCCGGGAGAACACGACGTCCATCATCGCCATGCGCACCGGCCAGGAGGACCAGGGCGTGGTGGGCCTGCACAACGCGGGCATCCCGGATGAAGTGGAGGCGAGCCTCACCGTCAAGCGCATGGCCATCAACGACCAGGCCCTCACCCAGTACCTGGTGAGCACCTACTACTCCGCCGCCGTGCTCGTCCCCGACGCGCTGGGCGTGCTGGAGAACGTGGCGCTCGGCGCCTGAAGCACCTCGCCACATCGTGAAACATGACGGCGGGCCCGGTGCGTTTCCTCGCGCCGGGCCCGTCGCGTTGGACGCGAGCCGCTTCACGGAGCTGAGCCTGCTTTGCAGAGCTTGCTTGCTATCCCACCCGCCGTCCGTGCCAGTCTGGCCGCATGAACCGCGTCCTCTTGCTGGCCGGACTGTTGAGCCTCGTTGCGTGCAAGGGCTCTTCCAACGGGCCCAACGACACCCCCGACGCAGGCCCCCACAACCCAGGTGACCCTGATGGTGGGCCCGGAGGGAACCAGGCCGCCGCGTGCGTGGTGCAGACGGTGCTCGCCGAGCGCTGCGCCAGCTGTCACGGCGCGATGCCGAGCCAGGGGGCGACGATGCCGCTGCGCACCCTGCACGACATGCGGGTGAGCTCGTCGATGGACGGGCGGCTCAGCAACGCCGAACGAGCGCTCATTCGCATGCGTGACAACGCGTCTCCGATGCCGCCGGCGCCGCATGCGCGCGCGAGCACCGCCGAGCTCACCGCGCTCGAGACCTGGATAGGGGAGGGGATGCCTCTCTGCAATGGCACGGGGGGCCCGCCCGTGACGGAGGTGGCCGAGCCCAACCTGCTCGACCAGTCCACGCTCTTCAGCTGCACCGCGGGCGTGCGCTCGGATGCGCCGACGCGCATCCGCCGCATGAACCGGCGCGAGTTCACCCGCAACGTCGGTGGCTCGGTCGAGCGCAGCTGGACGGGGTTCAGCTTCTACGACAACCCGCTCGACCCCAGCGCCATCGAGCAGTACAGCTCCTGGGCCACGGACGAGACGCTGGACGAAGCCACGGTGGAGCTGTTCCTGCCGGTCGTCGGCGAGGCCGCCTCGCCGTGGACGATGAACTACCCGGACGGCAACCGGATGGAGCGCGTCTTCACCAACAGCCGCTTCAGCTGCATGTTCAACGACGCGAACCCGAGCGACACCTGCAAGCGCTTCCACCTGGGCCAGATGCTCGAGTTCGGCGTCTTCTTCCGCCCGCCCACCGAGGATGAGCTCACCCGCCTCACCGCCTTCGCGACCGAGGTCATCGCGCAGGAGCCGAGCAAGTCCGCGCAAATCCGGGCGGACTCCATCACGCGCATCTCCAACGCCGCGTGGATGATGACCGGCGCCCTGTTCCGCCGCGAGATGGGCGGCGAGCCGGTGGACGGCCGCGTGGAGCTGACCGGCCTCGAGCTGGGCTCTCAGCTGGCCTACGCCCTGGGAGGGCGCGCCCCCTCGGCCACGCCGAGCTTCGTGTGGCCGCACTACTCCGCGCCCCTGGAAGGGCACCTGGCGGACGTGGCCACGGCCGCGAAGGATGGCTCGCTCACGCAGGATGCGACGACCACCGCGCTCATCCAGAAGTACCTGGGCGGCGTCGACGCCAACCAGAACGGGACCCCGCGCTTCGACCTGGTGCAGGACTACAACGAGGAGCAGCGCGCCAAGCGTGGACAGTACTGGCTGGGGGACGGCGTCGCGGGCTTCTTCCGCGAGTGGCTCGGCTACGGGCACGTGGCGGGGGTGTTCAAGGAGTCCCCGGCGGCGACCTCGCGCTTCGAAATCGAGGGGCTCGGCTACATCAGCTCCGTCTCCTACGACAACCTGCTCACCAACTTCCATCCGCTGGAGCCGACCTTCATCCAGCAGTTCGACGACCTGATTGCCCGGGTGGTCGTCGAGGACAAGGACGTGCTGGCGAACCTGCTCACCACGCGTACCTTCTACGTGCCCTCCATGCAGAACGCGGCCTATGACTCGCACAAGGGCCTGTCGCATCCCTACAACGTCAGTGAGATCCTCCCGGCGACCGTCGCGGGCCGCTGGAAGACGCTGCCCGCCACCGAGCGGGCGGGCGTGCTGACCCACCCGGTGTGGCTGGCCGCGCACGGCGGCAACTTCGAGGACGACCCGTCCATCGTCCACCGCGGCAAGTGGGTGCGGGAGAACCTCCTGTGTGGCTTCGTCCCTCCGCTGAGCACCGTGCAGGTGGCGGCCCAGGTCGGCGCCCACGCTCCCGACAAGAACGCGCGCCGCCGCCTCCAGGAGGCGACCGCCGGCGCGCAGTGCCAGGGCTGTCACCGCCTGATGGAGCCGCTCGGCCTGCCGTTCGAAATCTACAACCACGCGGGCTTCCTGCGCGCGCGGGACCATTCGACGAGCGGAGGGTGGACGACGCCGGACGGCAGCTCGACGCTCACGTCGATGCCGGACCCCGCGCTGGACGGCCCGGTGCGCGACGCGGTGGAGCTGAGCGAGCGCCTGGCGACCTCGCGGCACGTGAAGCGCTGCTTCCTGCGACAGACCTTCCGCTACTTCATGGGGCGCCCGGAGAACCCGAGCGACGCCTGCACGCTGACGCAGATGGAGCAGGCCTATGACCAGAACAACGGCTCGTTCTCCAAGATGCTGACCACGCTGATGACCAGTGACACCTGGAAGACGCGGCGCGTGCCGCGGGCTGGAGAGTGACCGCCATGTTCTCGCGACGAACCGTCCTGAAGGGCATGGCCGCCGGCCTCTTCGCGCCCTACTTCCACGACGTCTACGCCCAGTCGTCGTCGAAGCCGCCGGCGCGCCTGGTGCTGGTGCTCGAGTGCAACGGCGTCTATCCCCGCGCGCTCCTGAGCGCGGGCACCCGCGCGGCGCTGGGGGGGCGCGCCAACACCACCGACCGCATCTTCTGGGACGCGTACAAGGACACGGCGCTGGTGCGTGAAGGCGACAATCTCGCCACCGCGACCTGTCTCGGACCGCTGGCGGCGTCCTCCGGCAACATTGATCTGGTAAACCGCTCCGCCGTGCTGCTGGGGCTCTCCAGCCTCATCGCGGGCGGCGGGCACTCCAGCGGGACGGGGGCGCTGAGCTGCGCGGTGAACGGCGCGGGCGCGACCTTCGACGCGGTGATCGCGCCTCGCCTGCGCCGGGGGGCCCCGTTCGACGTGCTGCGCCTGGGCACCAGCTCCGCGCGCGTGTCGATTGTGTACGAGACGTGCGCGCTGGGGCCTCGCAAGCCCGCTGGCATCATCGTGAACCCGTCGCTCGCGTTCGACAGCACCTTCGGCTCGCTGCTCGGTGGCTCGACGAACGGGCGGGACAGGAAGATGCTCTTCGACTTCGCGCTGGCCGACTCGCGAAAGGCGCTGGCGGAGTTCAAGGGCAACTCCAACGAGCGGCTGAAGCTGGAGCGCTACCTCTCCTCGCTCGAGTCGCTGCGCACGCGCGAGGACCAGCTCGCGGGCATGGCGGACCGCGTGCGGCCGTACCTGCCGCCGGCGCCGAAGGACAACCCGCTCATCACCGGCGCGGGCTCACCGCCCGACTCGCTGAAGTGGTTCGAGGCGCAGTTCCAGATCGCCACGGCGTCGCTGCTGGGTGGATTGACGAACACGGTGGTGCTGGCGACGGGAAGCTCGGGCTTCGACGTGGCCTACGGCGCGGACGTGGCCGACGTCGCGCGACACAGCCTGCAGCACGGCCTGGACGCGGGGCAGAACTGGGACCGCGTCGCCGAGGTCACCCGCCGCCACGTGCAGCTGGTGGCGAACCTGGCGAGGACGCTGGCCGCCACGCCGGAGATTGGCGCGAGCGGGTCGATGCTGGACCACACCGCCATCGTCTTCATGTCCGACAACGGCGAGCAGCACCACTCGACCTCGCGGGAGTGGCCCAAGCTCGTGGTGGGCGGCAACGCGCTGGGCCTGAAGACCGACGGGCGCACCGTCGTGTACCCGAAGTACGACGCGACGCGGAACCGGCAGGTCTCCAACCTCTTCAACACGCTCGGCCACGCGTTCGGAGACGCGGACTTCAACACCTTCGGTCAGGAGGGCAGCACGCGCATCGCGCCGGGGCCGCTGAGCGAGCTGTATGGCTGAGCCGTGGGCTCGGGCCGGGTTCTCGGGCCTGCTGTATCAGCAGGTCAGCCTCTTCTGACCCCTCGGCGGGTCAAGGAGCGTTCCGCGGCTCAGGGGCACACGCGCGCCGACAGGCCTGGCGCATGGTCGCCTGACGGTGCCCCGACGGAGCCCTGTCGCCTCCTGTCTGGCGGGCCGCGGTCCCTTCCGTCCCGATGAGGCGTGCCCACTATTGCCGGAGTCGACCAGGAAGACCGAGCCTCCTCCCGCCAGCCGGGCTCGCGGCGCCGCGTCCGCGGCCCGGTGCTCGTCGCGACCATCATGACGCCTCGATTCGCACGCCTCACCGAGCGGCTGAACATGAGCTATTGGCTGGTGCCCGCGCTGTGTGTCGTGGGAGCCATCGGCTTCTCCTACCTCGCCCAGGCCATCGACTCGCGACTGGAGCAGACGGAGCACGCCTGGTACCTCTTTCGAGGCGGGCCGGAGGGCGCCCGCTCGGTCCTCACCGCGGTGGCCTCCTCGATGATGACGTTCGCGGGCCTCGTGTTCTCCGTCACCATCCTCGTCCTCCAGCAGGCCAGCAATCAGTTCTCTCCGCGCGTGATGCGCACCTTCCTGGGGGACCGGCGGAGTCAGCTCGCCCTCGGCATCTTCGTGGGGACGTTCGTCTACGCCCTGCTGACGCTGCGAGGCGTCCGAGGCGCGACGGAATGGCGGGGCAACGAGGGCTACGTGCCCTCGCTCTCGGTCTGGCTCGCCGTCGTCCTCGCGCTGCTCTGCGTGGCGACGTTCATCTACTTCATCCACCATGTCGCCCAGTCCATCCGCGCCGTGGTCATCCTCGAGCGCATCCGTCAGGAGACCTGCCGCACCCTGGAGCGGATGTACCCGGAGGGCATCGGCCAGGACGCGGAGGAGGGGCGCCTGGAGCGACCCGTGGCGCCCGCATCACTTCTCGTCCCCCATGACGGGCCGTCCGGGGTCCTCGTCGTCATCGACGAGTCACGTCTGCTGGCCTGTGCCCGGGAGGCCGACGTCCTGCTGGCCCTGCTGCCGATGATGGGTGACTTCATCCCCCACGGCGGCCCGCTCTTCGAGGTGTGGGGAGACGCCGCGAAGCTCGACGTGAAGGCCTTGACGGAGGCCGTGGTCGTCGGCCCCGAGCGGACGCTCCAGCAGGACACCGCGTTCGGCTTCCGCCAACTCGTCGACGTCGCGGAGCGGGCCCTCTCTCCGGGCATCAATGACCCCACCACGGCCGTGCAGGCCATCGACCAGCTCCATGACCTGCTGCGGCGCATGGTCCATCGGCGCTTTCCCGCCCCGTCACGCAAAGATGAGGAGGGCGCGCTCCGACTGCTCTGCCCGCGCCCGGACTGGAGCGCCTACCTCCGGCTCGCCATCGACGAGCTTCGCCAGTATGGCGAGCGCTCCGTCCAGGTCGTCCGGCGCCTGCGCTTCCTGCTGGAGGATCTGCTGCGCGTGGCGCCCCCCTTCCGGCGCGCCGAACTGGAGCGACAGCTCTCGCTGCTGGACGCCAGCATCGAGCGTGCCTTCCCGGACGCGCGTGAAGCCGCCATGGCCCGTCGCGCCAGCCCCCAGGGGAGCGGCCCCTCATGAGGCGCCACGACCATGGGCCTCGCCTTGGCCCGGACCCCTGAATGGATGCGCTCGCGAGGCCTCGAAGGGGAGCGCCGCGGGGGCCACTCCCCGGAGCGTGGCGAGCGAATCCCCGCCACGCTCCAGCGTGAGGCTCACAGCGTCTTCATGTACTCGATGAGCGCGGTGCGCTCCGCGTCGGTCAGCACGTCGGTGAACGTGTGGCCCGAGTTCGACTGGCTGAACATCCGGGTGTTGTAGATCTTCCGGTCCTCGATGTCCGAGTTCGTGAAGCTCGGGGCCACGATGCTGCCCAGGAGGTTCCAGGCCAGCGCGCCGTTGCCGTACAGCAGCGACAGCCCGCCCTCGATGAGCGGCGTCTCGTTCGGGTCCCACGGGTTGCAGTGGTTGAACGGCGAGAAGGTCAGGTAGCTGCACGGAATCGTGTCGTACTTCCACCCGACCTTGCCCTGGTCATAGCCCTTCGCCAGGTCGGTCTCGAAGCCCATCACCACGCCGAACCTCGCCGGCTTCGACTTGCGACGCCAGATGCGCGGTCGGTCCGACGACTTGAGCAGGCTCCAGAGGTCGGGCACCGAGCCGTTGTGGAAGTACGGGCCGGACGCCCAGATGCCGTAGAGCGGCTGCGCGAGATAGCCGATCATGTTGTACTTCTCGGCGCAGCCTTCCTGCCCGTTGTAGCCGAAGAAGCTGTACTTCGCCTGGGTCTCGACGGCGCCGTCGTTGGCGAGCATCCGGGCGTCATCGGTGTCGATGATGTCGATGGGCGTGACGTTGGCCGCCATGCCCTCGAACAACGGAGTGGCGAGGAAGCTCGGGTCGTTCACGTAGCGGGGCGCATAGGCGCCGTGGCAGCTCGCACACGAGCCGTTGCCGGCCTGCTGCGGCTTCGCGACCGGGTTGTTTCGGCTCGGCGCCCACAGGTCGAGCGTGTGGAACAGGACCGACCCCTGCTGCGCGAGCGCCGTGTTGACCGGCAGCGGGTAGGCCGGCGACTTCAGCCCGAGCATCCAGGTGTTCGCCTGGTACTCATTCTCGAGGATCCACTCGTAGCCGCCCTGGTAGGTCGGCAGCGCGGCGCCCGGCATGTACCAGGAGAGCTCGATGCGCGTGGCGTCGCTGCTCATCCCGGCGTCGTAGAACTTCACCGGCCGGTGCCCGAGGTTCCACCAGTTCGGCGGGTCCTCCGTGCCCGTCGAGCCGGCGGCCCAGATGCTCGGATTGAGGATGACGCCGGGAATCGTCCCGTCGGGGTCGAAGAGGGTGAGCAGGGCGAAGAGCTGGAAGTTGGTGATGTTGCCCGTGCCGCGGATGCGGTTCAGGGAGGCAATGGTGAAGGCGGGGTTGAGGCCGCCCAGCTCGCCCAGGAACAGGGTCGCGTCGGTGAGGCCGTTGGTGCCGTGCAGCGCCCCCAGGCCCGCGCCGTCGCTCGCCTTGCCAATCTGGCCGCTGTGACAGACCGAACACGTGACGCCAATCTGCCCGCTCCACGAGCCGTCGGCGTTGCGTGTCTGCGTCAGGGCCATCGGCAACTGGCCGGAGCCTCCGTTCGTGCGGTTCGGGTCCTCGAAGGGGAGGGGATACGGATTGCGCTGCTGGCTGAGCGGGACGCCGTAACGCTCGGCGACGAGGTTGTCGAAGTCAGAAGGGCGGAACGGCAGGCCCCACCTGAGCCACAGCGCGTTGTACTGGGCCGCGGACATCGACCAGAGACTCCACGCGGAGTGGCCGCTGAACTCCCAGCCGGCGTCGGGGTCTCCATTTCCCCCGAGCAGCCGCCCTCCCGCCGCGTTGACCGACCGCAGCTCGCCACACGTCTGCGGCGTGCGGTTCATGCACGAGTTCCATCCCACGTTGAAGACGACGTTCTTGTTCGACGTCGGCGTCACGAGCGAGCGTGGATCCGCCGGTAGGGGCGTCGCATCGGACCTGCCAGTACAGAACTCGAACCAGTAGTGCCCGCCGCGCTTGCTGCCGAGCAGGTCGGATTGGGCTGCCGCCGGTGTGCTGCCGGCAAAGACACAACACATCGCGACGAGAACGCTTCGAGTCAGACGTGCCGCCATGAAGTCCCTCCTCCTGGCGTCCGGTGGGCGGTCGGATGGGGCCTCTCTCCGACCGGGGGGACGCGGGCTCGAAGACGCCAGCTTTCGAGCCGCACGCTCGGTATGAGAGTAGTTCACATTTGTCCCTTAAAGGGGACATTTGTCGCGAAAGTGCCTTTGGGCGACATTTGTCGCCTATTGGCAATGGGCGACCGTCAGGGCCAGACGAGGCCTCTGGGGGCGAGTTTGAGGAGAGACCTGGCGGCGAGCGCTGGGTTGTCGAGCGAACCCTGGCGTGGAAGAACCCGCGGTGCCGACTTCGCGTCCGCGACGAACGCAATGGAGTCACGAGCCATGGCTGACGATGCGCGTCAATCCGCCCCCCGCCCCGACTTCGTGGCGCGCAAGCCGCAGCAGCAGCGCGCCAAGGTCCGGGTCGATGCCGTGCTCCAGGCGGCGGAGGAGCTGCTGCTCGAATCAGGGCTCTCGGCGTTCTCGATTCCGACGCTGGCGGAGCGTCTGGAGTACCCGCGGTCGACCATCTACAAGTTCTTTCCGACCCCCCAGGCCCTGCTCAACGAGCTCGCGGAGCGCCAGCTGGCGGCGCTGGAAGCGCACCTGACGACCTATGCCCAGAGCCTGCTGGGGGCCAAGGACTGGCAGGAGCCGATGACGCGCATGGTGCATGCGGCGGCGGACTTCTACCGCGCGCATCCGGCGGCGCAGGTGGTCCTGCTGAGCGGGCCGGTCTCGGATGTGAGCTTCCGCGCGTTCGAGTCCACCATCGCGCGGCTCGGCACGCTCGCGCGCAACCTGCTCGCGACGCACGGCATCGACATCCCGCGGGGGGCGCCGGACATCGCGGCGCTGGCGGTGGAGTTCGGCACCGCGAGCCTCCGGATGTCCTTCTACCTTCATGGCCGCATGACGGACGAGTACACCCAGGCCGCGGCCGACGTGATGCAGTCCTTCCTGGCCATGCGGCTGGGATTGCCGCTGCGCTGAGTCAGGCCCCCGCGAGGTCTTCCAAGGAGCTCACGGGGAGACGAACAGCCGGGTCACGGCGTAGTTGTACTTGCCTGCTTCCTTGAGGGTCACCGCCGAGGTGAGCACTTCCCCTTCGTAGGTGTAGGTGATGCCCCATTTGCCCGAGTGGATCAGCGCGTCGAGCATCTCCGGCGAGGTGCAGGTCTGGAAGTCGGGGAACAGCGCGTGGGGGATGTAGTACGTGCCCGTGGTGAGGTCGATGACGAGGGTGACGTCGACGGGACCCACCAGGAAGCTGCCTGGGCGTTTCAGGCCCATCAGGCGGACGCGATGCCCGCGCGGAATCGGAGCGTAGAGGTCGAGGTCGGTGCTTCGCATCGCGCCAGGATAGCTCCTCCGATACTCGGGGAAGAGTCCATTTCGAGCCGTGTCTCAGGGCCCGGTGGCGCCGTCCTTCGTGCTCGCTTCAGACAG
Organism: Myxococcus sp. MISCRS1; assembly: GCF_026626605.1. Lineage (NCBI taxonomy): Bacteria > Pseudomonadati > Myxococcota > Myxococcia > Myxococcales > Myxococcaceae > Myxococcus > Myxococcus sp. MISCRS1. Next base: position 2,489,291 of record NZ_JAPNKB010000001.1, on the reverse strand, counting down.
GTCCGTGAGTATCCTCCGGCCATCAATCATGGACGCACCTTCTCGATGGAGTCTCAAGATGCGTCGGTGGGATGGCTCGACGCCGCCGAAGCCCTCGACGTCCAGCGAGGGCTGGGCACTCGTGGCGCTCGTGGCGGGGGTCCTGCTGCTTCACCTGCTCATCATCGATCAGCCGACCCTGTCCTATGTCTTCGACGAGGCGCACTACGTACCGGCGGCCAGGTGTCTGATGGCCGGGACGGGATGCAACGAGGAGCACCCGCCTCTGGCCAAGGTTCTCATCGCACTCAGCATCCAGGCGTTCGGTGACCGGGGATTCGGCTGGCGCCTGCCCTCCGTCTTCGCGGGCAGCTTCACGCTGGTGCTGCTCTACCTCCTCGCGCGGAGGCTCACGGACGGCCGTGTCGCGCTCCTCGCCGCCTTCCTGCTCGGCTTCGAGAACCTCTGGTTCGTCCACTCGTCGATCGCCATGCTCGACATCCCGGCGTTCTTCTTCGCGATGCTGGGCGTCTACTTGTTCACGGGCCAGAGGTGGTGGCTCGCTGGACTCGCGCTCGGCGTTGGCATGCTGGCCAAGGGCGTGGTGGCGATGGTGTTCATCGCGCTGGTCCTCTACGTCCTGCTCAGCCAGGAGCGGTGGTACTCCAAGGCCGCGCTGGCGGTCACGACACGGGTCGGTCTCAGCGTCGGCATCCCCGCGGCCCTGACCTTTCTCGCGGGACTGGGGCTCTACGACCTCGTGTATCAAGCCTTTCCCAGCCCGCTGCATCACCTCGCCAGCATGGCGAGCTATCATCAGACCCTCGGTTCGCCGGGAATGAGCGACAGCGTGCATCCGCTGCGTTGGTTCTCGGGGTTCCCGAACTCGCCGTATTTCGTCACGTCCATCCAGTCCGAGGACGGCAGCATCCCACGAGATGTCCTGCAGTACATGGACCAGCCCAACCTGGTCATTCTGCTGTTCATCTGGCTCGCCATTCCGCTCGTGTGGCCGGACATCCGGGCGCGACAGCCGCTGGCGCTCCTCTCCTCGCTGCTGGTGGGGGTCCCGTACCTGCTCTTCCTCCTGGTCGCGCACGTGCGCGTGACCTATCCGTTCTACATGCTGCTGTTTATGCCAGGCCAATGCATCCTGTCGGCGCTGGCGCTCTCGAAACTGCCGCGCGGGGCCACGCTGACATTCTGCGCAGGTGTCCTGGCGTGGTTCTTCTTCTGGTTCCCACGCAATCCGCTTGCGCCTTGGGAGTAGGTCTCGGACGGCTCCTCTCCTTGATTTCCCGGGTTCCACATGACACGCTGTCGACAGGAGGTCGTATGAAACAACTGGCAGGTGTCTTGTCTGTTCTTGCGGTCGTCGCGCTCTTCATGAAGGGCTTTGATTCGAATGGCGTGGTGTCGACGGCCGAGGCGGCGGCGGCCTCGAAGGCGACAACGACAGTCACGAAGACGTCGACGACGAAGGCGACGACAAAGACCGTGACGACGGTGAAGACGGCGACCAAGACGGTGGCGCCGAAGTAAGGGCGTCTCCCCAGCTCGACATCCACCAGAGCCCGAGGTCCATGCGCCGCTATCGTCTTCCGTGGGTCGTCCTTGGCTCGATGCTGGTGACCGAGCCCATCCTGGCTCAGAGCGCTCCTGCTCCCGCCGCGGCCGTGCGCCTCCCCGAGGTCGCACTGCCACCTGCGTTGGACCGCGTGCTGCGCGACTATGAGCGTGCATGGCGCGCGGGCGACGCGGCTGCGCTTGCCTCGCTGTTCGCGGAGGACGGGTTCGTACTGCAGAGCAATCGCCCGCCTGTCCGTGGTCGTGCGGCCATTCGAGCCGCCTATGAGGGGCAGGCCGGCGGGCCATTGCAACTGCGCGCGCTCGCGTTTGCCGCTGAAGAGACGAGTGGCTACATCATCGGCGCATACGGCTACGGCAACAAAGCCGACGACACGGGGAAGTTCACCCTCACCCTGCGTCGTGCACCCGGTGGGCCGTGGCTGATCGTCTCGGACATGGACAACGCGAACGCGCCGCCACGAAACCGGTAGCTTCACGCCGCCCTCGGCAGAGGGGCGGGACCCGGGGGCGTGTCCGCAGTCGCGTCTGGTGGTTCTTTCCCCCAGGGATGCGCAAGGAACCGCGCCTCACGCAGGTGGCCGCGCTCAATCGGGATACAGGCGCTTCCATTCCTCCCGCCATTCCCGCGCGAGCACGGACCGGGGGCGGCCGTAGCGGGCCTCCGTCGCCGAGGCCGCGGTGATGCGGTCGACGCGGAAATGGCGGAAGGCCTGGCGCAGGCAGCACCAGGCGGCGACGAGCTGTTTGCCCTCGTGGAACGCGAGCTGCACGGGCCAGATGTCGCGCTGGCTCGGCTGGCCCTTCTCGTCGGCATACACGATGAGGAGCGCCTTCTCCTCGCGAATGGCCCGGCGCACCAGGCCGAGCACCGGGACGGGCGCGGCCCCGCCGCGCATCAGGATGGGCCAGAGCCCGGTGTCGTTCATCCGGTCGCGCAAGTCCTCGGGCGAGGCGGTGGCGATCTTGGCCAGGGCATTGCGCGCCGCCCCGGCGAGGCCGGCATCCGGCTGGGCCTCCACCCAGCGGGAGCCGAGCACCAGCGCCTCCAGCTCCTCGGCCGTGAACATCAGCGGCGGCAGGAAGAAGCCCGGCTTCAGCATGTAGCCCACGCCCGCCTCGCCCACGATGGGCGCGCCAAGACCGATGAGTGTCCGCACGTCGCGATAGAGCGTGCGCAGGGACACCCCCTGTTCCTCGGCCAGCGCCGCCGCGGTGACGGGGCGGCGGTGCCGGCGAAGTGCGTCCATGACTGCGAAGAGGCGTTCGGTCTTGTCCATGCGCGCCCGGGGCTCACCGGATGGTGCCATGGAACGCGCGGAGGTCGGCCGCGTAGTGCTCCGGAGCCTCGAGCGCCGGGAAGTGCCCGGCCAGCCGCGCCTCGGTCCAGTGGACGAGGTTCTGCAGGTGCCGTTCGCCCCAGGCGCGCGGCGCGGGGTTGTCGACGTCGGCGGGCACCAGGACGCCCTGCTTCACGTCATGGCGGGGCATCGGCGCCAGCAGCTCCTGGTCGGCGAAGGCCTCCTTGTACAGCCGGACCGATGAGCCAATCGTCTGGGTGAACCAGTAGACGGAGAGCAGGGTGCACAGGTCGTCGAGCGAGTAGACCGACTCGAGGCGGCCGTCCCGCAGGTGGCTGCAGCCGTGGAACTTCTCGAGGATCCACGACGCCAGGCCCGCAGGTGAGTCGTTGAGGCCGACGGCGAGTGTCTGCGGCTTGGTGCCGTGAATCATGACGTAGGCGCTCTGCGTGGCGGTCCACAGGTCGACGCGCCGGAAGTAGTCCACCTCCTCGGGCGTCGGCGCCTGGGGCCGCGGGTACCCCGAGAAGACGTTGAGGTAGTGCGCGCCCAGGAGTCGGCCGGGGTGGTTGCGGACCAGGCTGAAGCAGACCCCCGAGCCCAGGTCCGAGCACGCCACGAGGAACTTCTCGTAGCCCACCCGGGTCATCAGCTCCGCCCAGAGATGACCCATGCGGCTCATGTTCATTCCCCGCTTCGTCGGCCGGCCCGAGAAGCCGAAGCCCTGCAGCGAGGGGATGATGACGTCGAACGACACCCCGTTGCGCTCGGCGGTGAGCAGCGGGATGAGCGGCAGGAACTCGACTAAGTTCGAGGGCCAGCCATTGGCCAGGACGATGGGGACGCGCGTCCCGCCCTGACCCGGTGCATGGACGAAGTGGACTCGCTCGCCGTCGACCTCCTCGATGAATTGAGGAACCGCGTTGAGGCGCTGCTCGGCGGCGCGCCAGTCGAACCGCTCCGCCCAGTGGGTGACGAACCGCCGGAGCAGCTCGGCATCGGTGCCATCGTCCCAGCCGACGCCTTCGACCGTCGCGGGGAAGCGGGTGGCCTTCAGCCGCGCGCGGAGGTCATCCAGCTCGGCGTCGGAAATGGAGAGGGTGAATGGGCGGGGCGTACGTCGCTGGGGTGCGTGCATCCCCAGGTTGTGCCCGAGGGGTGCTGACAGGGTGTGTCAGCAGCGTGCGCCTGCCCCAGCGCCACGGCCTCGCTCGACGACCTGCTCCAGCGCGAAGCACGGGAGCAGGCCGCCATCAACGCCTCATGCGATGAGCTCGGAGAGCACGCCCTTGGTGAGCGCCGGGTCGCCGAAGTCGTCCAGGTTCCCGCCGGCCGCGTTCCTCAAACCCACGGCGGTGCCAATCGTGTTCAGCATCCGGTTGTGGTTGGGATTGCCGCCGCCCGACGCCTCGACGTAGACGCCCTGCTTGAGGAAGCCATTGCAGCTGCCCGCCAGGACGAAGGGCACATTGCGCGCCGAGTGGGCCGGCCCGTTGCCCAGGTCGTTGTACCAGACCGACACGCCGTGCTCGATGAGCCGCTTGCCGTCCGGCATCTGGTAGGCCGCCAGCTTGTCCAGCAGGTGCTTGAAGGTGCTCGCGAACTGCACGTCCACGTGGTGGTGCAGCAGGTCCGAGCCCGTGATGATGCCGCCGCTGGCGTCGTGCGACGTGCGCCGGTGGGACACGTAATGGAAGTTCTCCATCAACTGCCCCGTCTCCGGGTTGCGGTAGCGCGTGTCGCCGTCGTTGCCGTTGCCCACCTGGATGACGGCCGCGCGGTTGGTGCCGCACGCCATCGCCATCACCGCGATGTCCATGTGCAGCCGGGCGGTGGCGAGCACCTCGGTGCCGTCCGTGCTGTCGTAGCCGGGGGCCTGCTGCTGGAGGATGAGCTCCTGGTCCGCGCGCATGCGGCAGCTCAGGGCGACCTCCAGGTCCCGGACGTTCGACAGGTGCAGGTCCACGCGCTCATGGTCGGACGCGCTCAGCTCGGGCCGCTGCTTGAGCGACTGGAGCTGGGCCTTCACCAAATCGTTCACGCTGCGCTGCCGGACGAGCAGCTGCTCGCGAGCCTCGGGCGTCAGTCCCCCCGGTCCGCCAATCATCGTCTGGTACGCATTCCACGGGTCATGCAGCGCGGCCCGGCGCACGTTGCTGCTCCGGTAGGACAGGCAGGGCCCCCCGAGCCAGCCGCCCCGCCGGCCCGCGTAGAACACGAGCGAGTCACGCTGCTGCGGGTTGAGCTCGCGGCCGATGCGGTGGTCGATGGACTCGCCCGCGGACTCGGAGCCGCCGCCCGCGCCCTCCACCACGGGGCCCCGCGCGGTCAGCCCCTGCATGGCGCCGCGGGCGTGGCCGTCCCCGTAGTTGTAGTCCCGCATGTTGACGTTGCGCACGAGCAGCAGGTGCGCGCGGTGGGCCTCGAGCACGCCCACGGCCCGCCCGGCCATGCTGTCCGCGGTGAGCGCCCCCAGGGTGCGCGGCCAGAAGCGCTCCGGCTCCGCGCCCAGCTCCGACGTCGTCTGGGCCGAGGCGACGCCGTTGGCCTGTCGGAAGAAGATGGCGTACGGCCGCACCACCGGGTCCGCCGCGAGGGCGGTCCTCGGCATCAACCCCTCGAGGAGCGGCAGGCTCAGCATCGTCCCGCCCAGGCCCTTCAACACCATCCGGCGACTCAGCTTCATGGCAGCTCCTCCGGGTGGCGATTCACGAAGCCCTCGCTGGTGACGACCTCCACGACCAGGTCGACGATGGACAGGTTGCCCGCCTTCGACAGCTTCCCGAGCCGCTCCACCAGCGGCGCGTCCTCGTGGGCGGACGGGCGCCCGTGGAGGTACTCCACCCAGTGCTTCGCGTAGCACGCGTGCACCGACTCATTGGCCGCGAGCGCGTCCGCCAAATCCAGCGCGTCGCGCACCGGCACCGTCTCCCCGTTGATGTTGGGCGTCGAGCTGGCGTCCACCGGATGCCCGTTGTCCGTGGTGCGGAAGCCGCCGATGGCGTCGAAGTTCTCGAACGGGAAGCCGAGCGGGTTGATGAGGTGCGAGTGGCAGCTGGCGCACGCGCTCCCCGGCGCCTCGGTGTGCGAGGCGACGACCTCGCGATTGGTGCGGCCCTGGGGGGCGGGGAGCGGCGGGATGTTGGCCGGCGGCGCGCCAATCTTCCGGCAGATGATGCGCTCGGAGACGAAGACGCCGCGGTGGATGGGGTCCGGGTCCACCGACGTCGCGTGCGAGGCCAGGAAGCCCACCTGGGTGAGCACGCCCTTGCGCTCGCGCGAGTCGAGCGTCACGGGGACGAAGTCGGCGGTGAACGCGCCGCTCAGCCCGTAGACGCGCGCCAGCTCGTCGTTGACGAAGGTGGACGGCGAGGTGAGCAGGTCGCTGTAGCCGCCCTTGCGGGAGAAGACGACGTCCTGGACGAAGAGGCTGGTCTCCCGGGCCGCGTACTCGCCGAGCCGCTCGGTCACCTGGGGATAGCGCGTGAGCGAGGGCCGGATGGCGGCATAGCGGGGCACGTCGAAGAGGGTGCGGTGGAAGGCCTCCACCACCTTGTTCGAGCGCGCGTCCTGGAGCATGCGCCTGGCCTGGGTGGCGACGCCCTCGCGCGAGTGCAGGGTGCCCTCGCTCGCGGCGGCGAACAGGGTGTCGTCCGGCATCGCGTTCCACAGGCCATAGCTCAGCCGCGAGGCCACCTCGTAGTCGTCGAGCGGCACCCGGTCCTGCACGGCCTGGGTGCTGCGCTCCACGCGGTAGAGGAAGTGGGGCGACTGGAGGAAGGCCTCGATGACCAGCCGGAGGCCCCCCTCGAAGGCCGCCATGTCCGCGTAGGCCTGGGGCCCCTTGCGGTACAGCTCGAGGTAGCTCTCCACCTCATCGGGCGTCAGCGGGCGCCGGTGCGCGCGCAGGCCGAAGGACTCCACGAAGGCGCGGGCGCGCGCTGCACCGGTGGCGGTCGACGCGGGCACCAGGCGCGCGAGCTTCGCCGCGTCCGTCGTCACCTGTCCGGCGAGCTCCGCGGCGGCGCGCTGGTAGGCGCCCCAGAGGGCCTCGTCGACGGAGAGGGCGCGCGCATCGTTGTCGAAGAGGAAGCCGCTCTGGGCGGGGTCCGCGCGGAAGGTGCCCGCGAGCGTTGTGGGCGGCGCGTCCAGGCGGAGCAGCTCCTGCACGCTGTGGGTCCACTGCACGTGCGTCAGGCGCGCCATCCGCACGGAAGGGGCGGGCTTCTCGACGGCGGGGGGCGGGGGATTGCCGGGACCGGGGCCTCCACCGGGGCCCTCCGGGTTGGAGAGGGTTCCTTCGCAGCCAGCAGCCCCGCTCAAGAGCAACCCGAGCACCACCGGGCGCCACCACCGTCCCCGCTCCGCTGGCTCTCGTGACAACCGTTGTGACCGCATCCTCGGCACGAGCGCCTCCATCATTGGGAGACATACCCATCGGCTGGATGACGCGGTCCTGTCAATGTAGCCGCGACGCGCACGCATCGGTCGGATGGCCCGGTGACACGGATACTGAAAAACTCGTGTCACGCATGCACGCGCGTTTCATCTTCCATGCGGGCCTCGGGCGAAAGTGTGGAGGAGGCGCCACAGGCGTGGGGGACAGACCCCCTCAATGCGCGGGTGCTACAGTCTGACGTACAGGCCGAGCTGGCCGCTGAAGTACAGGTCCTTGGCGCCGCCGGCGAAGACCGGGGTGCCCTCCGCGGCGCCGGCGGTGAAGGAGTAGCTGCGCACCTCTCCGCCCACGCGCAGACCGAGGACGCGCGTCAGGGCGAACTCCACGGCGAGCTCGCCATCGATGCCGGAGCCGCTCAGCTCGGGGAGGTAGTCGTCCGAGGACAGCTCGCCGCCGCTCAGCACGTGCTGGTAGCCCACGCGCGCGGCGATGGCCCAGCGCTCGTTGAGCGCCTTGCGCAGGCCCAGCTCCACGTGCGCGAAGCGGTAGTCCACGTCGGGCAGGGCGAAGGTGCTCTCCGGCGGGAGCTCCACCGCGAAGGAGTGGGTGCCGTACAGCGCGCCCACGGAGAGCTCCAGCCACCGCAGCGGCAGCCGGAAGCGCAGGCCGCCCTCGATGAGCTGCGCGGTGGTGGGGTGACTGGAGCCATCCGGGAGCCGCGTGGACAGCCCGAAGGAGCGTGAGCCCCGCGCGACGAGCCCCAGGTTGTGCACCATCCCATCCGTGAAGTGGGAGAGGGGGAAGTAGCTCACCGCGAGGCTCGCCGCCGCGGCGCTGTTGAGGCTGTAGTCGGGCAGCTGGCTGGCGTTGCTGCCGGAGAAGTTGAAGCGACGGAAGAGGCCCTGGCCGGAGAGCAGCGCCTCCAGGGTGGGGCCGTCCAGGTCACGAGGGCCGGCGGCCTTGGGCTCGGGCTGCGCGGGCGGCTCCTCCTTCTTCGTCACCGTGGGCGGAGGAGGCTTCACGACCGCCTGGCGAGGTGCCTCCGCGATGGGGGCCGCGGGCGCGACCTCCGGCTCGGAGACGACAGGCGTCGGAGGCGTGACGGCGGTGGGCGGGAGGCTCTGCGGCGGGCCTTCCTTCAGGGCCGCGCCCAGCTTGGGCTCGAGCTCGCGCCGCACGTCGGGGAAGGCGCGGTTCGTGCGGACGTCCCACGCTTCCTCCGCGATGAGGGAGCCGTCCTGGCCGGAGTAGGCGCGGACCTGCACGTCCCAGCGCTTCGTGCCCTTCACCGAGGAGAGGATGAGGATGTCCGCGCCGAGCTTCTTCGCCAGCGCCTGCCGCTGCTCCTCCGTCTTCGGACCCCCGCGGAGGAGCTTCACCTGGGCATCCACCTTCTTCGCGGGCAGCACCACGCGCCCGCGGCCCTTCTTGCCCAGCTCCGCGGCCAGCACCTTGCGCAGCGCGTCCGCCTGGCGGCCCTCGGGGCGCAGCACCGCCACCGTGGTCTTCGGCTGGGCAGGAGCCTTCTTCGCCTGCGCGGCCTCGGCCGGGTGGTACGACACGGCCAGCGCCAGCATCAGCACCACCCATCCCGCGACGCGGCTCACGGGGCCACCTCCTGGGAGCGGACAGACGAGGTGGAAGCGGCGGGGAGGGCGGGGACGAAGTGACGGGAACGCATGGGGGCTCGGCTTCCAGTGTCGAGTCGGGGGCTGCTCGGCCCTAAGCAATCGAGGGGCCAACATCCCGGAGCTTATCTCGGCGGGCGCGCGTGGAACCAGATGATGATGCCGAGCGCGAAGGCGGTCTTCGCGGACTCACGCGAAGGGATGTCCCTCGAGCGTCGAATCAGGATGCGCTCGGCTTGTCGTGCTTCGCATCCTCGTCCGTGCGGTTCTGCTGCTGCTCGATGCATGCGTTCTTGCAGGCCGCTTGGATTTCGTTGGGATGGTTCCAGACGGAGTCCGCCCTGCGTCCGCGGTCGGGGGCGACGAAGCGCTCGAGGCGGATGCGCTTGACCTTCCCCAGGACGTGGAGCTTGTTCTTGTCGTGGCCCCCCACGACGGGCGGAGAGCCCTCCCACGGGGTACGAGGAGAGGGCGGAGGCAGGCACGCCGTGAAGCAGGACAGACACCTTCGCAGGTCGAGCAAGAGACTCGAGGGCCACTCCACACCCATCCTCGCCGCGGACTGGCTCCCGGACTCGTCCCGGCTCGTCTCGGCGGCGGAGGGGGACTCCACGGTTCGCGTGTGGGACGTCGCGGCCGCGCGGACCGTGTCGACGCTCACGGTCGCCGAGGGGCTCAACAAGGTCCGGCTGTTCCCGACCGGTGACGTGCTGGCCGCGACCTTCGAGGACCAGGTCGCCCGGGTGTATGCGCTGGGTTCCGGCAGGATGCTGGAGAGCGCTCCCCTTGCGACGCGTCCCAGGGCGCTGGTGGTCTCCGCGGATGGCGCCGTGTACTGGGCGGGCCACGCTTCCCAGGGCGACAGGGTCTGGTCGTGGACGCCGGGCTCGACCCCGAAGCCGCTCCTGAAGGACATCCACACCTTCGAGCCCACCTGTGGCCTGGCGCTCTCCGACGACGGGACGAAGCTGTGGTGCTTCTTCGAGTGGGACCTCGTGGTGCTCGATGCGCGGACAGGGCAGGAACTCTCCCGGTTCAAGGGCGCGCGGGACGAGGCCATCGGGCCGGGCTTCGTGTTGCCGACCGGGCCTCGCGTGGTGGGCGTGAAGTCACGCCTCAACCGGGATGACGACGCGGTCCGGCCGCGCCTCTACAGGTGGGACCACGAGACCGGTGGGGCGGACTGGAGTTCGGAGATCCTGGGGTATGGGCATGGGCAGGAAACGCTGCTGGCGATGGCCCGGAGCACGCGCTGGCTCGCGGCCAGCGGCTCGGACGGAGTGACCCTCGTTTCGAGTCGCAGCGGGCGGGTGCTCGGGGTGCTGTCATGCGAGGTGTCCCCGTGGGACGTCTCGTGCCTGAGTGTGTCTCCGAATGACCGCTTCGTCGCGGTGGGCACCTCGAAGGGTGAGCTGGTCGTCCACGACCTCGGCGACACGGAGCTCGAAAGTGATTTGGCGATGCCGGACATTCCCAGGCGCTCACGCAGCGGCAGTCCGCTCCTGCTGCGGCTGCAGAAGCGGCCCGGACTGTGGCTCCGGGTGCATGCGAATGGCGACCTGGAAACGGCTGAAGGCGATGCCCGCACGGACTCGGTCATCATGCCCCTGGGCGCTCAGGCAGGAGGTGCGGCCGCCCACCCGTCCTTCCTCGCATGGGAGCTCAGCAGGCGCCTCTGGTCGTACGACCTCACCCAGCCTTTGCCCTCGAAGAGGGCCCATGCCGTGCAGGTCTTCAACGGAACCGACCTGGTCGTCGAGGGCTGTATCGGCATCGAGGGCTCCGAGCGCGACCTCGGCTTCGACAGTGAGCCCGACAGTGTCGGGGAGCGGGTCGAAGGAGCGCTCAGCGCGCGGAGCATCCTCGATGGCCTCAAGGGCCTGTTGTCGTCGCGGCCGGGCGGCGGGGATTGATGCATGTCGCGACCTCGGGTGGCGGTGGGGCCCGCCGGAGATGGGGCATTGCGTCGATGGCGAGGTGTGCTGCGCACGGGGGGCGCTTCTCGTAGAGTCCCGCGCCATGGGCCTCCTCACCTTCGGTCTCAATGTGACGCTGGACGGGTGCATCGACCACACCCAGGGAATCGCGGACGACGAGCTGCACGACTATTGGAGGGAGCGCATGGAGCAGAGCGGGGCGATGCTCTTCGGGCGCAACACCTACGAGCTGATGGAGGGCGCCTGGCCCGCGGTGGCGCGCGACGAGAATGCGCCGCGCGCGATGCGCGAGTGGGCGCAGAAGCTCGAGGCGAAGGTGAAGTACGTCGTGTCGAACTCGCGGAGCGACTTCCCGTGGCAGAACACGGTCAGGGTGGAGGGTGAACTTCGCGAGGCCATCTCGGCGCTGAAGGCGAAGACCGAGCAGGGTGTCCTGGTCGGAGCGCCCAAGCTCGCGGCGTCGCTCGAGGAGTGGGGGCTCATCGACGAGTACCGCATCGTCGTTCATCCCATCATCAGCGGCCACGGGCCGACGTTGTTTCAGGGCCTGTCGAGTCCGCGGCAGCTCGAACTCCTCTCGACGCAGCGGTTCAAGTCCGGCGCGCAGGCGCTCCACTTCCGCCGCAAAGCGGGCTGAGCGCGGTATCGCCATCGGGGGGAGGCGGCTGGCTAGACCGCCATGATGCCTCCATCCACGAAGAACTCGACGCCCGCGACGAAGCTGCTCTCGTGGGCTGCGAGGAACAACACCGCGTTCGCGACGTCCTCCGCCTGACCGATCCGCCCGAGCGGCGTCATCTGCTTCAGCACGTCCTCGAACCCCGCGTTGTTCTGGAGGTACGTCTGCATCGCGGGCGTTTCAATCATCCCCGGTGAAATCACATTGACGCGAATGCCTCGGCTCTTCAGGTCCGTCGTCCAGGTTCGAGCGAGTGAGCGAATCGCGGCCTTGGTCGCGTTGTAGACCGAGAGCCCGGGGAACCCTTTGCTGCCGCTGGCCGAGCCCGCGAGGATGACCGTACCTCCGCGGGTCATGAGCGGCAGCGCCTTCTGCACGCTGAAGACCATGCCCTTCACGTTCGTGCCGAACACGCGGTCGAAGTGCGCCTCGTCAATCTCACCCAGCGCCGACGTTTCGGAGATACCCGCGTTGGCGAACACGACATCGACCCTCCCGTGGTCGCGCTGGATGCGCGCGTAGAGGCGGTCGAGGTCGGAGAGCGTGCCAACGTCTCCCTGGATGCCGACGGTGGCGCCGCCAATCTCGCGCACCGCCGCGTCGAGCCTCTCCTGCCTGCGCCCGGTGACGTAGACGTTGGCGCCCTCGGCGGCAAAGGCCTTGGCCGTCGCGAGCCCGATACCCTCACTTGCACCGGTGATGACCACGACCTTGTCCTTGAAACGATTCATACGTTTTTCTCTCCTGCATGGGCAGTTCATGTCGTGACGAGTCGCTGGCCAGGGATTGCTGTCCGGCCAGCGTCACGCTTCCTTCGCTCGAACGGACTGCTCGCCTGAGCGGCCGCAGACCCAGCGCCGCTCGCTGGGGCCAGAGGCGAAGTCGTCACGTCACGAAGGTATATGTTGCATACCTAGGGTCAAGAGCGTACCTGGAGCATCCTTGGTATGCCGAGAGATACTGAAGACGAGCCCATCTACCGAGCTGACTGTCCCACCCGCACCATCCTCGACCAGATTGGCGACAAGTGGTCGATGATGGTGCTTGCCGTGCTGCGGGCCTCGCCGAAGCGGTTCAATGGCATCAAGCGACAGCTCGAGGGCATCACCCAGCGCGTGCTGACGCAGACGCTGCGAAAGCTTGAACGCAATGGGATGGTTGTCCGACGCGTCATCGGCGGCTCACCGCCGGGCGTCGAGTACTCCATCACCCCTCTTGGCAGGTCGCTCCAGGAGCCGTTCGCGGCCCTGTACGATTGGACCCTCGAGCACATCGACACGATCCACAAGCACCAGGAGTCCTACGACCGCGATGCGCAGACCACGACCCGCCGTCCCGACTGAGCCCGCGTCACGGTTCGGCGTGCCCGGAGGGGAAGCGCGAGGAGTACCTGCTTGGGCGTGCCGCATCTCGCGCTCGCACATGACCCGGTTCCACCCTGCGTTCGTTGACGACTTCGAGCCGGTCGGATGGTACGACGAGCGCCATCCCTCGAACCGCAGCCTGTGCAGGAGCGTCGAATGAGCCTTCTGGTGATTTGTGAGTTCAAGACACGGACCGGAGGGGAGACGGAGTTCCTCCGAGCGGCGCGGGCATTGGCCGCCGTCGCCGCGACCGAGCCGGGGACGCTGCGCTACCAGTGGTTCACCACGCAGAAGCCCGGTCACTATTCGATCATCGAGGAGTACGTGGACGCTGACGCGGCCGAAACGCATAACAACCACGTGGGCGCGCTGCTCCGGGAACTCTTCGCGGTGTCAGACCTGGTGTCGATATCGTTCTTCGGGGAGCTCAACGCGTACTTGCGCGAGTGGGCGACCGGGCGCGAGGGTGTCGCGGTCAACGTCGCGTTGTGACGTCGCTGGGGGCCGGCCTGCTCCGCTGCGGCCCGGATGAAGTCGACGAACCCTCGGAGCGGCGCTCCTCCACGACAGGCCGTTCTCGGCGCCGTCGACGAGGTCCAGGGGCGCTGCGTGAGGGGCTGGACCACGCGCTCCTCTTGGGGGGTGCGGGGCTCCCAGCGACGGAGCACTCGAGCAACGGATGCCCGTCATTGCCTGTCCCCAGTCGCGGGGCGGATGCGGGCGAAGCTGCGCTCGTAGGGCAGGGCTTCTGTGAAAGAGCAGACACCCGCGCTCCCTGAGGCACGATACCTGTTTATCGAGTCCGAATGTTAGTGTTTGGACCTGCTTGTCTATCGGTCTTGGGATTTCCGGCCCGTCCACGACTCCAGACAAATGCTTGCGGGCGGGGGCCCTCGTTGTCGCGACGCTCGTGTGTCTGGGATGCACGCGTGACAAGGAGGCCAGGCCGGAGCCCCTCGAGACGGCTCCGGCGCGAACGATGTGTGTGATCTCCAGCCCGAAGGGGCCGTGGGACCACTACCAGTTGCGTGATTTGCCGCACGGCCCGTGCTCGACCCGGGCCGCGTGCACGGTGTGGACGAAGGATTCTTGTCCGGGGACGGCCTCTCCCGGTCCGGCGATCCGGTGGACGTGTGTCTGTGATGGCGGGACATGGCGCTGTGACGAGCAGGAGAGAACCAAGACCGCCTGTATCAACCCAAGAGGAGGATGACCATGAGGTTGCCGAGAACCACCGTCGGACGATTCATTGTTGCCGCTACCCTGTGCCTCAGTCTCTTTTCCGCCCACGCGCAGACGGGGATCACCATCGAGGCGGTCAATCGATACTCGTGCGGAACACTCTTCAACAACATCGCGAACGTCGACAACTTTCGCAACCGGATGCTGTCGATACCGGGTTACACGGCCGGCCTCCGGTACACGGATGGCCTGGTATGGCCCACCGACTTCACCGACCCACAACGCGTGAGCGGAGGGTCCGACACCCTCTACTTCGACCGTTCCGGTGACGCCATCTCCTATTTCAGCGGGCACGGCACCTGCGACGATCACAGCAACACCCCTTGCACCTCGAGAGCGTCCTGCCCGGATGTCGCGGGGACCGACAAGCGTTGCCTGCGGTTCTCCGAGAATCCGCTGGCCGGGCGCTGTGTGTATTCGCGCCCGCGGAGCATCGTCGTCGACCGGACTGGTAGCGCCTGCCAGTCCGTCAACTACTCCAGCGGCCCGGTGGCCTGGGGCGAGAGCCCCACGGCGGGTGGATGGGCCGGCGCCGGCACGAATGGAGGAATCAACCTCGTCGTCATCGACAACAGTTGTGGCATCACGCCGGACCTGTTCTTCCCCAATGTGCTGGGGTCCTTCGCGGGAGTCTCCACGGTTGCGCTCATCATGCCGACGCGCGTGGGAGACGACACCGCCGACGTGGCCAATCGCGGCCAGTCCTTCGCCGACCGCTACGTCGCGAATCCCAACTCGGCTGTCGCCCCGTCCTGGGCCGAATCCATCAACTCGGTGACGGGCGGGACCAGCTGTGCGTTTGGTGGAGGCGGCCACGGCATCGTCGGCTGCGGCGCCAACATCGCCCTCTCCGTTGAAATCAACCAGGCACGGGCGGAATGGGCGAACCGGACCGAGAACTGGGGACAGCTCCGGGACCCCGGGAACGACAGCTTCGGAAACCAATGGATGGCTTGGATCTTCACCTGCAATTACGACTGCAACAGCCACCCCTTCATTCTCCCGTAGCGAGGTCTGCCATGAATCCGCGAACGATGAGTCTTGGTTTGTTCCTGGTCCTGGCTGCCTGTTCCTCGGAGCAGGAGCCGTCCTTGGCGAAGCAACCGCAGTCGGTGACGCCAACGGTCAACGAGGAGGGCGCAGGCTATCAGCACGCGCTCGCGAGGTCCCGCTTCGACGCGGGAGCCGGTGTGCGGCGTGAGGCCGGAGGCAGCTACGAGCGGGTTGTCGGAGGCAGGGGCGTCTTCTTCGTCGACACGGTCACCCGCGCGACGATGGTCGTTCCGACGTTCGGGGCCCCGGGGCTCCCGAAGGGGACCCTGGGCGTCGAGTACCCCCGGCCGCTGAGCGAGAACCCGGCGGAGCACTCGGCGGTGGTCAAGGCGTACTTCCTGGAGGCGGGAGTCCCGGTGGCCCAGGTGAGTGGCACCCACGTGACGACCACGATGGCGGGGAGCGGTCCGGTGAGCGGCGGCGTGTCGCCAGCCCAATCAAAGCTCCTCTGGTACACGACCCATCTGGAGCGCTCGGTGGGAGGCATCCCGGTGGAGGGCTCCTTCGCCTATGCCGCGCTGGACAATGCGCGCCGGGTGATCAGCGAGGGCGTCTACTGGCCGGATATTCCCGTGGACGTGGTGCGGGGAGCCCAGGCGCTCCAACGCCGATTGGCCTCGCCGAACGACCGCGCCGAATTCCTGGCGCGCGTGGGGGCCGGCGAAGCTGGCGTGCGAGAGGCTGCGGGTGAGGTCAAGATCGTCCACACCTCGGCCGGGTACCACGGTGGTTTCGAGGTGAAGGCGGTGTACTCCGTGGTGGTGCGTGGCCCGAACGGGGGGAAGTTCCGCATCCTCCGATTCGACGACACGGGCGCCGCTGTGACGATGTCCGAAGAGCGGGCGACGACCACCGATTCGCTGAAGTGACGAGGCAAAGGCCGCGAGCCGTGAGGTGCCACGAGTGAAGATGCTCGTGGTGCTCGGCCTGTGGGGCTTCGAGGTACGGCTCGCCGCGGGGGAGCCACCTGTTCCCAGCAGGCGTCGGGGCGGGTTCGGGGACCATGCCCCTTCTGTCCAACCCTGACTTTCGTCAGGTGCTGTCAGGGCATCCTCGCGGAGCAGGGCCTCGAGAAGGCCGTGGCGCGCTCACTCGCACTGACGCACAGCTGCTCGGGACGCAGCGGCTGAGGTTGGGGTGGCACGGGTCGGAAAGAAGTGCATCGGAGTGTCGGGAAGCGGTCTCGCTCGCATATGCTTGCTTGATGGGCCTCTTCAAGCGCCTCTTCGGTCGCGTGGGCAGGCCGGCAGCCTCCTCGCCCGAGGCTGTGCGCGACCTCCTCTTCGAGGCTGTGCAATCACAGGATGACGCCGCGCTCATCCGGCTCTGTGCCGAGCACGAAGCCCTGGTCCTCGAGCACTTCCCAGCGTGGTTGACGGTTCCCGAGAGCGTCCGCAAGGAGCCCACACAGCTCCAGCGCTATGGCCAGGGGCTCATCGGCATCGCTCAGTGCCTCGCGCAGACGCGGAACCGGCCCGAACTGCTCCAGCGGATGATGGGGGCTGCCGCCGACAACCTGGCTGGAACAGAGCGTTCGTTTGCGACATCTTCCCGGCAGGTACGTTCGATGTCGTGAGGACGTGACCCCGGGCGAGTCGGGAGCGATGCCTCTGGGCGTTCCGGGGCTGGATACATCACAAGGAAGCGTTGATGAGCGTCAGTCGCAGCTGGCTCGCAGCGAAGGGAATCTCCACCCGAAAACTGCTCGAGGAACTGGGGTTGTCGTTGAGTGGTATGTCCTGGGAACTCGACACCCAGGAGGCCGGCATCACCGCCGCGCGACTCGATTCCGGGTGGTTCATCATCTACTTCCGGAACCACCCTTACCAGGTCTCGGACGAGGAGATACTGGCGGAGGCCTCCTCCCATGCGGAACTCATCGTGAGCTGCTTCGTCGAAGAGCACACGATGTACTCGCAGGCTTGGGGCTTCTCCGGAGGCGAGCAGCGCTGGACCCTCTGGCACGACCCTTCCGAAGGTCGTGAGCACCTCGAGGTGGACGGTACTCCCCCGGAGTGCCTCCCGGCCATTCTCCGGGCGAACCTTGAGAAGCTCCAGGCCTACCATCGCCAGAACTCGTTCGATGTGGACACGGTCTTCTCCGTCCCCATCGAGGTCTGCGAGGCCCTCTCGGGCTTCAGCTACAACATGATCCCTGAGCTTATCGATCCATGCCTCACCCTCTTTCCCACGAGGAGGAAGTCATGACGGAGAGCCCTGGCTGGATCGCCGCGAAGCGCATCCACCCTCGGGAGTTGATGAAGAAGCTGCGGGTGGGCCCGGGGCGCGCGGACTGGGAGGCCATTGACGCATTTGACATCTCATGCGCGAGGCTCCCATCCGGGTGGTACCTCGTCATCATCGTGCATGACGTGGTATTCCCTGCGAACGAGGAATGGTTCGCCGAGCTCTCCTCCGAGGGTGACGTCGTGAGATTCCTTGTCTCGGCTGAGGGGGGCTTTCCCCTGGCCCAGGGATTCCATGCGGGCACGAAGCGCTGGGAGCTCCGGCCTGACTCCGACGAAGATGTCCGGGTCAGTGGAACACCGCCGGAGTGCTTCGCGGCCATCCGCCAGAATCGACTCGCCGCCCAGCCCCCCGACGATGATTCCAACCCCATCAGTTTCGAGATCCTCGTCGATGTCTGTGAGTCCCTCACGGGGTTCCGTTACGACAGGCTCGAAACGCTCACCGAGCCGTTCATTCATCACAACATCAACTACTGAGTGCACGCGACATCGGGCACGGTGAAGGCCAGTGGTAACCGTCCGGCGAGCGACGTGGCGGGAGACATTGTCGGGCTGTGTTGGCTGTGGGCTTGGCCACGCGCTTCATGCTCTCCGACGACTTGTCGAACGGAGAGACGTCTGCGGGGGCTCGACGCGCACTCCCCCTGTTGTTCGCCGTGCTAAGTAGGTCGCCAAATGTTCCTGAGCGAATCCGAGGCGGAGCGGGAACGGGCAAGGTCCCTGCATTTGTCTCGGAACTTGTGGCGACCTACTTAGCGACCCTGCATGGATTCGACCCTGTCGAAGAGGGGCGCCAGCGCGCGTTCCATGGCGTTGGCGGTCGTATCTCCGCTCTGGTTGGTGATGATGAACACCCCCAGCTGATACTTCGGCACGAGGTAGAGATAGCATTGCGCGCGAGGCACGCCGCCATGATGCACGTAGTGGGTGCCCAACTGGCTGCTCTGGCCGATGTTCCAGAAATAGCCGATGCTGAAGTCCTCCGCGAAGCGCACCAGCGGCTTGTGTGACTCCGTCACCGCGGGAAGGTTGCTCAGCTGCAAGCGCAGGTACTTGACCATCTCCGGCATCGTCGCCTTCAAGGCCCCCGCCGCGCCCCAGGGCAGCTGCGGCATCGGCGTGGTGCCGACCGGGTTGTCGCTGTGGTAGCCAGGCGCCAGACGGCGGGCGTCCTGGGCCCGGAGGCTCAGCCACGTGTCGTGCATACCGGCTTCCCGCGCCAGGAACTCCGCGAGCAACGACTCGTAGGGCGCCCCGTAGATCTTCTCGAGGGTGTGCGCGACCAGCTCGGTGCCGGCGCTCGAGTAGGCATAGTCCTTTCCGAGCGGGCCCTCGATGCTGACGGTGTGCAGGTCCTGCCAGAACCGCGGCTGCCCGTAGTCCGCATAGGCGGCATTGAGCTTTGCCGGGGTGGCATGCGCGGTGAAGTCCCGCAATACGTCATTCACTTGCAGTGGCAGCATCCCCGGCATGCCGCTGGTGTGGGTGACCAGATGGCGCAGACGGATGGGCTCGCCGTCTGACTGCAGGTTCGGATAGGCGGACGGCAGATACTTTTGTATCGGGTCGTCGAGGGTCGCCTTGCCTTCGAGGACAGCGTTCGCCAGCAGCAGGCCGGCGAAGGTCTTGCTCACCGAGCCGATCTCATAGAGGGTTGAATCATCGGGCGGATTGGACTTGCCGGTCTCCAGCTCACCCCGATGCAGGATGAACTCCTCGCCGCGATAGACCACCGCGATCGACGTTGCGTGCAGCAGTCGTGACTGCAGCAGGGTCGTCGCGGCCTGGTTCATTGCCGTGGGGATATCGCGGGCGGGTGCAGGGCCCGTCGTCTTGCAAGCGGCCAGCACCCACATCATTCCAGCAATGGCTACGGAGAGTTTGTTCATCAGGCGCATCGTCAAGAGGGGGTGGGCACTCTCGCATGCCCCCCGGGGTGGAGCCAGCTGGCCGGGGGGAGGGGACTTGAACGAGCCGCTGGGCAAGCGGGGACACGGACCGCCGGCCGGGCCCACGTCCGCGGCCTCTCATGGCGTTGTCGGGCCTGCCGCACCAGGTTGTCGCCCGAAAGCAGGTTCGCGCGGCGCGCTGGAACTGGGCTCCTGGAGGAAGCCTGGCGATTGCAATCGACTCGCGGGCTGTACATAGGGACTTCGTGTCCTCCGCACCCGTCCTTGGATTTGGTCGCTATCTCGGCACACCGCTCCAGCGCCTGGAGGTGGCAGGGCTCGTCCTGACGGAGAGCACCTATGCTCCCGACGTCGTCCTTCCCCTCCACCGGCACCGTCACGCGGGCTTCCGGCTCACGCTGGAAGGCGGCTTCACCGACGTGTTGGAAGGACGTGCCCGGGAATGTCCTCCCAGGTCGGTGGCCTTCCAGGAACCCGAGGTCGCCCACGAGCAGCGCATCGCCGGTCGACTCACCCGCACCTTCAACGTCGACTTCTCCGAGTCGGTCTGGCGGTCGCGCTACCCCCTCGTCTCCCGGCTGGACGGACGGAGGGAGCTGGCGTCGGCGCGACTGTTCTCGTTGACCGCGCGCCTCTACCAGGAGTTCCGCCGCGGGGATGACCTGGCGGCGCTGGCCATCGAAGGGCTGGCGCTGGAGCTGCTGGCCGAGGCCGTGCGCGCCACGATGCCCCCGAAGGCGTCGGCCCCTCCCGCGTGGCTCGTCCGCGTGCGGGAGTTGCTGGATGCGGTCCGGGGGCCGCCTCCCACGCTCGCGCAGCTGGCTCGCGAGGCGGGGGTGAGCCCCACGCAGTTGGGCCGAGGCTTCCGCCAGTTCTTCCAGTGCACTCCCGCCGACCACCTGCGCCGCTCCCGACTGGAGCGCGCCAGTCGGGCACTGCGAGAGACGGCGCGGCCCCTCAGCGTCGTCGCGCTGGAGGCGGGCTACTGCGACCAGAGTCACATGACGCGCGAATTCAGCCGCCGCCTCCACCTGACCCCGGCCGAGTACCGGCGGTTGCCCGGGGGCCGCTCGTTTCGTCCAACGAAATGAGTTCTGTCCAAGACGTCCTCGCGCGGACGGGGCAGCTTCAGCGCCATGATTCCGGACCCGCTCGCTTCCCCCGTTCCCTCCCCGGCCGCGGACTCCAGACGAGGACTGCCCGCCGTGGCCCTCGTCGCCACGCTGTGGCTGGCCTCATCCGGCTGCGCATCACGGCAGGTGGTCCCGACAGCTCCCGCGCCGGCCGTCACCCGCGTGGAGGCCGGACGCACGCACTGGGTGCTGCGTCCCTCCGAGGCCTACGACGCCCTCTGTCTGCTGAACCTGCTCCGTGGCGACGCGTTCTACACGCGGTTCTACCCCGAGGAGTTTCAGCGCTTCTCCGCCCTGCTCGAGCCCGGTGAGAAGGCCGCGCTCGCGCACCTCACCGAGCGGATGGGAAAGCAGGCCGGGAAGATGGTGGGGCCCTACCTGACGCTCGTCTTCTCCGTCACGGGCGCCACCACCGTGGAAGGCCTGGCCAGGACGGTGTCGGACGATGCCGCCTGGACGGCGATGCGCCGGGGCTTCGAGGCGACGAGCTACGCCGAGGACTCCGACTTCACCGAGATGGAGGACGTGCGCCAGGACCTGGGCGTGCTGTTCGCCTTCCTCCAGCGCATCGGCTTCTCGCGCATCTGGCGCGCGGAATACCTGCCCCAGGTCGAGCAGGCCATCGCGCGCCTCGGCGTCCAGGTGGCGCCCCATGACGTGGTGGGCTGGGACGAAGACGTCCTCGGCCGGGCGCTCCACGTGGAGGAGCTCAACGCCCACGTGCTGAAGTTCGCCAAGCCCCACGGCATCCGGGTGACGGGCTGGAACTTCCTCACCGACCTGACCTACCCGCTGAGCGTCACGGTGAAGACCGCCGTCCACGAACTGCTCCACCCGCCGTTCAAGCGCGAGGGCGCCATCGACGCGCGGTTGACGGCCCTGGAGGCGGACCCCTACTTCCAGCGACTGGTGCGCGAGCACGACCCCGCGTTCGGCTACACCACCGCCAAGGGGCTGACGGAGGAGGACTGCGCCGAGGCCATCGACGTCTTCGTCAGCGAGCGCCAGGGCCTGCTCCGCGCGAAGGATGGCAAGCCGCTCACGGGCGCGGCCTTCTTCCGCGACCACGACGATGGAATGCACGTGCTGGCCTACGTGCTCTACGAGGAACTCCGGCGCGCGGACTTCTCCCAGTGGACGACGTACGAGGACTTCCTGCTGAAGCTGTTCGACACGGGCGTGCTCGTGCCCGGGAAGCTGGAGCAGCGATTCCGTTCCTACATCGGCAGCTATCCCGTGAAGGCGTTGAAGGAATAGGCCCTCGGGCGCGCGCCGCGATGAGACAGGCGCGCAGCCGACTCATCCCGGCGGGAACTGCGCCCTGCGTCAACGATGCTGCGCGAGCAGCCAGTCCCAGAACGCGTAGTTGTCATACTGCTGGGTCCAGCAGTCGTGCGCGGTGCCGGGCAGCACGGTGAAGCGCGCGATGGCGTTCCCGGTGGCCACCACGCCGGGCTGTGACGTCCAAGCGGGGCTGCTGGCGCCCGGGAAGAGGTACGTCACTGTCTGTGACGGCGCTGGCACCTGGAGCGATTGACTCAGCCCGTAGTTCTTGGTCACGCCCGTCAACCAGGAGCGGTCGGCGGTGTACGAGAGGCTGTCCCCGTACGAATGCACCGCCCACACCGGCACGTTCTTCAGTTGGGTGATGGTGGGGCCCGGCGCGCCGATGCTGGTGGCCATGGGTGCCAGCGCGGCCAGCCGGCTGCCGTAGGTATACGCGTACCGCCAGGCTCCGTGGCCTCCGGCGCTGATGCCCGTCAGGTAGATGCGCGTCGTGTCCACGCGGTAGTTGGCCACGAGGAAGTTGATGAACGTCTCGATGTCCGCCGCCGGCCAGCTCGTCGGGGCGCGCGGCGTGAAGACCATCACCTGTCGCTGCCCGAAGTACGCCTTGCCCTGGCTCGTGAAGTGGATGTTCCTCAGCGCCCCGTGGCGGGTCACCACGCTCAGCAGGTCCGCCTCCGTCGTCGAGGTCCCGAACTCCCCCATCCCGTTCAGGTGGACGACGACCGGGTAGTTCGTGGTGGACGTCAGGTAGCCGGGCGGCAGGTACTCTCCATAGGCGAAGACCGCCCCGGTGCTCGCGGGCAGTCGGGCCACGACCTGGTCCTCGGCGGTTGGGGTGAGCCCCGCCTTGGATTCACCCCACGCCTGGGCGTCTGCCTCCTCGAAACCGCCCCCGCAGGCGACGGCGCCCATCACGAGGGTCAACGCAATCCATTGTGTCCGCAGGGTGTCCTCCCGGTCCGTGGTTGATTCACCGAGAGTCTGCGTTTTTCTGTGAAAATAGGAAAGTCGAGCTAGACGTGAGGCTGGTGCAGCTCCACTGCACGACCATCGACGCAGCGGTTCAAGTCCGGCGTGCAGGCGCTCCACCTTCGTCGCGAAGCGGGACGAGCGTGGACGGACCCGAGCGCTTCGCCAGCGGCCGCCATCGCGGCGCTCATTTGCGAGCTGCCGCGACTTCGCGGGCCAGTGCGACGAACGCCGTGTGCGCGGCCGAGGCGTTGCGCCGGCCAGGGTAGTAGAGGCAGAGCGGAGCGAGCTCCGGTGTCCAGTCCTCGAGCACGCGAACGAGGCGTCCCGCTTCGATGTCGCCGCGCACGTCCGGCTCCATGAAGAAGCCCAGTCCGATGCCCTCCAGGACCGCGATTCGCGAGAGGCTGGCCTCGTCCAGCGTGATGGGCCCCGTCACATCGATCAGGGCCGTCTGCCCCCGCTTACGGAGCTCCCACCGGAAGAGGCTGCCGTTCGGCAAGCGCACCCGGATACACCGATGACGGAAGAGGTCCGATGGGACGCGTGGCCGACCGTGCTTCTTCAGGTACGTCGGCGAAGCGACGATGGCGTGGCGTTGGGGCTCTCCCAGCGGAATGGCAATCATGTCGGTGGGCACGAGGTTCGCCATCCGCACGCCGAAGTCGAACCCCTCGGCGACGACGTCGACCAGCCGGCCTTCGGTCACGACGTCGACATGCACGTCTGGATGGCGGCGGAGGTACTCCAGCACCAGGGGCGCGAGGAGCTCACGCGCCGCGGTCGCAAAGGTGTTGATGCGCAGCATGCCGGACGGCTTTGCCTGTTGGGAGCGAGCCGCGTCCATCGCGCCGCGGATGTCCGCGAGTCCCGGAGCCACCTGTTCGACGAAGGCCCTGCCGGCGTCGGTCAGTGAGACGCTGCGCGTCGTGCGGTTGAAGAGGCGCACGCCAAGATGGGCTTCGAGCTTCGCGATCGCGCTGCTCATCGCCGTCGTCGACATCCCGAGATCGAGCGCCGCGCCGCGAAACGAGCTCCTGCGAGCGACGGCGAGGACGGCATCGAGATCATTCAGTCCGGGTTGATACATCGATAGTCCTGTGTTTCGGGATGCCGCATCCTATTTTGTCCCCATTGAGTGGGCAATCGTGCGGGCTTACTTCTTGGGTCATGACCATGCACCCATCCATTCGAGCCTATTTCGACGCGGGCAGTGCCACGCCGCTCCACGCCTTCGCGCCCGATGCCGTTGTCGAGGATGAGGGACATCGGCATGTCGGGCATGCGGCCATCGACGAATGGTGGCGTGACTCCCAGGCGAAGTATCAGGCCGTCGCGCAGCCGCTCGAGGTGAACGCGAAGGACGATGCCTGCGAGGTCCGCGCGAGAGTGACGGGCCGGTTTCCCGGCAGTCCCATCACGCTCACCTTTGCGTTCCGGATGAAGGACGAGCGGATTGTGTCTTTGAGCATCGGCGCGTGAGCCGTGATGCCCATTTCAACCCAGTGGAAGGAGATGACGTGATGAGAGGGCTAGAGGGTAAGCGTGCGCTCGTGACGGGCGGAACGAAGGGCATCGGCAAGGCGGTGGTCGCATGGCTGCGCGAGGCCGGCGCGACGGTGCTGACGACCGCGCGGGAGGGAGCGGGCGAGGGCTTCATCGCCGCCGATGTCTCCACGGCGGAGGGCTGCGCGCGCGTCGTGAAGGCCGCCGGAGCCGTGGACATCCTGGTCCACGTCGTGGGGGGAACGTCGGCGCCGGCGGGAGGCTTCTCCGTCCTCGACGACGACGCGTGGCAGAAGACGATCGACCTGAACCTGATGGCGGCGGTGCGTCTCGACCGGGCCTTGGTCCCCGGAATGCGCGAGCGCCGGACCGGCGCGGTCGTGCACGTGACGTCGATCCAGCGGCAGCTGCCGCTTCATGAAGCGACGACCGCGTACGCCTCGGCCAAGGCCGCGCTCTCGAACTACAGCAAGGCGCTCTCGAAGGAGGTCGCGCCGCAGGGCGTGCGCGTGAATCGAGTGTCACCGGGCTGGGTCGAGACCGAGGCCTCCGTCGGGTTCATGAGCGAGATCGCGGCGAAGAACGGCACCGACGAAGCGGGCGCGAGGGAGCTCGTGATGCGCTCGCTCGGCGGAATTCCTCTCGGGCGCCCCGCGCGTCCGGCCGAGGTCGCCGAGCTGATCGGGTTTCTCGTCTCGGACCGAGCGAGCGCGATCACCGGGGCGGAGTACGTCATCGACGGCGGGACGGTGCCCGTGAGCTGATGAGCTTCAGGGACTGAGATTCACCCTCGGTGTCGAGGGCAGGCTCTCACTGCTGCCTCTCGCGGCGAGGCGAGCGGAGCGTCGTAGGCTGTCTCTCTCAAATTCGGGTGCAGTTCTACCCCCTGCGCCTCCGTACTCGACTGCTCGTCTCTCCATCTTGGCGGAGTCTTCACTGACGACGCCTCGGGTTTGACGCCGTTGGCCTCGCAGGTCGCCACCAGGGTGTTGAGGTCTCCCAAGGGCTGCCTTTCTTGGCGCCGCCTCCGAGCGGTTGTCATCCAAAGGCAGTCGCGCATCCTCGACGAAGCGCATCAGCGCGGCCCTATGACGCGCGTCTTGACGCCCCCCATGACGCAGCGGCCGACTCTTGGGCCGGCACAGGAGGGCGGAAACTGGAAGTCCACGCCATGTCAGTAATTGCGGGTGCCGGCGCGGGCGCCCTGCTGTCGCGGGTTGGACGTCACCGCCTCCTCGGAGGGCTTATCCCGGCCCGGCCAACGTCTTCGGCCAGGGCCTCGGCTCGCCCCGCTCACGACAGAAGCGGAGCGTGGCGTCACTTCGGATGCGACATCCGTCCTTGGGATTCGTATCCACGCAGTAGTCTGCCATCCCGGGCCGCTCCCTGGCGGAGCCCCGCCATCACGAGGTCTGACACCCATGCCTGTGCGCGTGTGCCACATCGTCATCATCCGGGAGGGGAAGGCCGAGCTCTTTCGCTATGGCCATGATGGAAAACAGGCCCTTTCTCTCATCATCGGTGGGCCGGAATACGTCAACGCGCCGCGGATCCTCAGCACGCTGGGGTGGAGGAGGGTGGAGGTCCTCGAGGACGCGAGGTCCACCGCCTGTGTCGACTTCGATGGGAAGCTGCTCCTGCTCGGCGGGGACTTCGGCGTCGTCCGACGCGAAGGCAAGGACCTGATCTACGAGATGGACCTCGAAACCGCATTCGCCCCGTGTTGGCCGGGGTGGCGTTATGAGTTCAGGCTCGGCTTCGCCGTGGACTATCTCCTCGCGCATGCGCGCTCGCACGGACTGGTGCTCCCGGCGAACAGGCCACCCGAGGCCGAGCTGCGATTCGCTCGGAGCGTCGAGGCCGACGACCCCCTGGAGCACCTCTTGTGGGAGCGCGATTGGCGAGCCTGCGCCGCGGGCTCACCTCCACCCGTGCGTCTGTCGGACCAGCACCGCGGAGCGCTCCTCACCCGCCTCGAGTCCCTGGATGCCTCGCTCGCGGCCCTCCGCGACCATTACATCTTCGTGGGCGATGTCGTGGCCGCGACCGCCAGGGAGCTGGAGCTGCTCGGGGTCGATTTGGAGCGTCGACTGTCCTTGCTTCGTCGCTTCGAGGATGAGCTCGGACTCGACCTTTCGGGGACGATGCCCGCCTTCCTGATGAGGGGCCTCGTGGAGGCCCGCGGGTGGACACTGCCGGTCGCGCTTCCGGCGGAATGGCCGGAGTGGCGGCGTCAGGCACTGGGCTGAACTGCCTCCAGCGCGAGCACTCTTCAACGCACCTCGAAGCTCCCCCAAGGAGACGCAACGTGGGTTCTGTCAATGGCGGCGCCATCATCGATTTCGACTTCCATGCCCTCGTCGACGAGGCACTCGAGCCCGAGTCCCCACAATCCATCGACGGCACCGAGACGCCCGAGGCGCGAAAGCTCAAGGCGCTGAAGGACGCGGGAATGGTCGCGTTGAGGGCGCTCGGCATCTCTGCGCGCATCCCGCTCGACGCGCCCATCTCCTATGACGACGCGACCGTCAGCTCGTTCATGGATTATGCCGTCGGGGTGGTCGACGGGAAGACGCTCGTCCTGAACTGGATGCTCGGGGCCGACCAGCAGTTCACGGTCAAGGGCTTCAAGGAGTGCTCGCGACAGCATGGCCCCGTGCTCGTGTTCTATTACGACGACAGGACGAGCACCTATGCCTACTCCCTCTTCCGAGACGGCAAGCGGGTCCGACTCCGTGTAGGAGGGCCGAGCGTCCCCACCAGCGAGGAGGAAGACGAAGGTGAGCTCCTCCCGGGAGAGCCGATGGTGGTCGGTGAAGAGGATGAGGTCGACATCGGCACCGTCGAGGACCGGGTGGTCGAGGCGTTCCTGGGTCGGCCGCTCAATCAGTGCGACGGGCTGCTCCTGGCGCACTTCGAGGATGCGGAGGCCTGAGCTCCGGGCGCGAATCGGCGGTTTGGCGAAGGCGGGACGGACGACGCCCCGCCTGGCCGAGGAGCTGCACGTCACTGACACGACGGTGCGCACCTGGGTACGCCCGAGACTGCGACGAAGAGCACCAGAAAGTCCTGGGGTTGACGGCGTGGGAGTTGGACTGGCCTCAGCGGAAGGGGAAGGCTTCAGGCGGTATACGCTGGCGACGTGAACGAGGCCCTGCACAGCTACTTGGAGCGCGCGGTGGAGTGCTTCACGCGGCAGGAGGAGGAAGAGGCCTTCGGCGCGGTGATGGATGCGTGGCGCGAGTGTCGCGCGAGTGAGCTGGTCTTTTTCACCCGCCAATTCGAGGCGCGACTCGACTCGACGCATGCGGGGCGGGAGGGGCAGTCCGCGGAGGCGCGTCGCGCGGCGCGGGACCTGGCTCGCAGGCTGGGGGCGCAGGGGCAGCCGCGCGAGGTGGAGGCGCAGCTCGATGCCCTGCTCGACTGCCTGCCCGACCCCCGGTTCATCCCCGGGTTGCTCGCCATCGCGCGCCTGCCCTCGGCGGAGGAGCCTCAGCGGGTGTCGAGGCTGTGCGCGGCGCTCCGGCACGTGGGGCCGCCCTTCGACGTCGAGCCCCTCGAGGCA
Organism: Myxococcus sp. MISCRS1; assembly: GCF_026626605.1. Taxonomy (NCBI): domain Bacteria; kingdom Pseudomonadati; phylum Myxococcota; class Myxococcia; order Myxococcales; family Myxococcaceae; genus Myxococcus; species Myxococcus sp. MISCRS1. The sequence continues at coordinate 2,461,500 of NZ_JAPNKB010000001.1, read as the reverse complement.
CTGTCTGAGCGGATGAGGCCAGAGGCTTGGGCCTCGGCCGCGCGGCTGTCTTTCGTCATCCGCCTGGGGCGTGACTGGGTGCCGCAGGAACTCGACGCGAAGGCGCGGGAGTTGCTCGCGGCGCTGTGGGAGTCCATGCGTGCTCGCGCGGAGATGGAGTCGCGAGGCGCCAGCATCCGGGCGCAGTGGTTGCCCCGTGTTTATGCCAACCCCGAGGACGACGACGTGCGGCTGGTGATGGCGGACCAGTTGCTGGAGACGGGCGACCCCCTGGGCGAGTTCATCGTGCTCCAGTGCTCTCCCACTCCGGACGAGAAGCGCATCGACGCGTTGCTCGCGGCGCACCTCCGGAGCTGGGAGCTGCCGCTGGGTGACGCCATCGACAGTGGGGCGACCCGCTTCGAGCGGGGCTTTCCCGTGGCGGTGCGGATGGCGGAGGCGGCCACTCGGATTCTCCCCCAGCCGGGACCGGCCTGGCTCACGGTGCGAGAGATCGACTGGGCGGCGGTGGCCCGGCCGGCGGTCCAGGCGCGGTGGCTCGCGCATCCGCATCTTCGGAGCGTGACGCGGTTGCGACGGGTGGACCTGGGCTGGGCTCGGTTGTTGGGGCCGCTGCCCTCCATCAGTCGGCTGGAGCTTTGGGGGCGTGTCACGGCCCAATCGCTCGGCTCGCTCTCGCTGGGGGATGTGTTCGACAGGCTGGCCCTGTGGCCGAACCTGTCCTGGCTGGAGTTGCGCACCGAGTACGAGGATGACGTGCACCTGTGCGCGAGGTCCACGTTGGCGACGAAGCTGGAGCGCTTCGATGTCACCTGTCCGGGCGTCTGGTCGCTCACGGTGCGTCCGGGGGATGAAGTCTCCCTCGAGGTGACGTTGGTGAAAGCCCGGGCTGCCGGGTTGCTCTGGAGGCTCCTTTCCGCGGCGGAGGGCTTCGGGAAGCGGGGCCTGCGGGTGCGCTGTCATCGCGAGGTCGACGCCGCGAGCTTCCATGACCAGCGGTGGGCCTTGTCTGGCTTCTCCCACATCGAATGGGTGAGCGTGTCCGCTTTGCGCTAGAAGCGCGACGTTGGTGACCTCGGGGGCGCCGGGTGCGAGCTCCCTGCCCGGCACCGCAAGGCCGGCCATGGGGACGTGCCCCACGACCGGCCTTGCTCCCTGGCGTGTGGACGCGGTCCTACCGCAGGGGCACGCGCTTGAGCCTGAAGGGCGAGGGGCTCTCGCTCATCGTGAAGTAGCTCGCGCCGTTGGCCTCGTACTCCATCGCCTCACCCTGGCCCTCGGCGGTGTCGGTCAGCGTGACGGGCGTCGCGAAGATGGCCGACTCGAAGCCAAGCCCCGGCGTCGCACGGAACTCGTAGACGGTGCGGTAGGTGCGAAGGAGGAAGCGATCCGCGCATGGGTGGATCGCCGCCGCGGTCGCGGCCGAGAAGTTGGCGTCTCCGTTCAGCGGCAGTTGGATGGTGTGGACGTGGATCAGCGTGGCCTGCACGCCCGGGGTCAGCGGCCGGGGGAACTTGTACACGCCGCTCTTCCCCGTGCCTCCGTCCTTGGTGACGACGTAGATGTCCCCGGTGGTGGGGTGCACCATCAGCGACTCCGCGTCCTTCGCGCCGTCCGGATAGACGAACGGGAAGGCCTCGGCGACGAGCCCCCCCGAGGTCTGGCCGTTGGCGAGATCCGGCTCGGGCACGCGGTAGATGGTGAACGACGTGGGGGTGCCACCCGGAGGGAAGTTGGCGCTCCACTTCCCGATGTCACCGATGAAGATGCACGAGCCGCTCGGGCAGGGCCCGGTCGCGAGGTCCTCCCAGTCGGCCGGCGTCACGTTGGTCACGTTGAACGTGCCGAGGGTGCTCGCGTTGAGGGTGTTGATCGCGACGATGGCGGTTGTGTCCTCGTTGTGCACGTAGAGCGCGTTGCCGACCACGCGGCTCGCGGCCAGGCCCGAGGGCTCCACGATCTCCGGCGCGGTCACGGTGCCCTGGAGCGTGAAGGTGGTCGCGTACGTGTCGCCGACCACGCAGGTGGGGGCGTTGGCGGCGCGCAGGACGACGACGTGCGCGGTGTTGGTCTGCGCGAACGCGGAGCTGCCGGAGAGGCCCGTCTGGAGGCCCGGCGCGGTGAGCGACCGGTAGGCCGCATTGAAGAGCAGTCCGTTGGCGTGACCCAGGCACGCGTCGAAGGACTCGGTGAAGCCGAGCGGCGGCTCGATGCCGGTGGTAGGGCAGGTGGCGTCCGGCCAGACCTGTGAGCCGTACCAGACGGCGAGCCCACCCGCGCTGCCGGTCACCACGTCGGGCACGGTGAACGACGCGGAGTCGCCGTTCTTCTGGCCCGCGTGCACGTCGATGGGCTGGACCGGGTCGACGCCGCTGAAAGCCTCCACGCTCCCCGCCATGTGGGTGGTCGCGTCCAGTCCGAACGTGTAGCTCGCGGGCTCGGAGGCGCCCGCGACGCGGTAGAAGATCCAGGTGCGGATGGCAAAGGCGCTCTGCTCCGAGCGCAGGAACGTCCAGCCGGCGGGCGGCGTGACGGTCGCGGAGATGTTGTTGCGCACAATCACCCGCGCGATGAGCGCGTCGTTGGGCGCCGTCCCCGACGGCTTGGGAATCGACAGTGAGGCGAGCGACAGGCCGCTGTTGCGCGAGCTCCCACGCAACGCGACCCCCGAGGACGGCGCGACCTCGGCGCGGCGAAGGGCGACGACCTGCGCGACGTTGGTCTCGGCGAACGTCGAGCTCCCGTTGAACGGTCCCTGGAGGCCGGCACCGGTGAGAGGCATGAGGGCGGCGTTGAAGACGAGGCCCTGGGACGAGGACACCAGGCAGGTGTCGTAGGTCTCGGTGAAGCCCGCGGGGGGCTCGATCGCCGAGGTCGGACACGCGGCGCCGGTCCACGCCTGCGCGCCGAACCAGACGGCGGCCCCGCCCGCGGTCGAGGTGCTTAGCTGCGGCGTCGTGAAGGTCGTCGAGCCGCTGGTGCTCTTGCCGGCGTGCGCGTCGATCGGGTTGACCGGATTGACGCCGGCATACGCCACGAGGTTGCCGACGAGGTAGCTCGCGAGGGAGCTCTGGAACGTGTGGCTCGCGGGCTCGCTGGCGGTGGCGACGCGGACGAAGACCCAGCCGCGGATGCTCCAACTGCTCATGTCGGTGCGCACCAGCGTCCAACCCGCGGGTGGGGTGAGCTCGGCGCCGATCTGGTTACGGTTCGCAAGGTGCGCCAGCAGCACGTGACCGGCGGCGACGCCCGTGGGGGTCGAGAGGGTCAGGCTGGTGACCGTCTTGCCGCTCGCGTGCGCGGTGCCGACGAGGGTGATCTCCCCGGTGGTCGGTGGCTGGAGGGGACGCAGCACCACTGCATGCGTGATGTTGGTGTTGGGGAGCGTGGAGCTGCCGGTGAAGGCGGGCTGGGCACCCGCGGCCCCGAGCTGCGAGGTGGCGGCGCTGTGCAGCACGCCGCGCGTCGACGAGACGAGGCAGGTGTCGAGCTGCTCGGTGAAGCCCGCCGGAGGGGTGTGGACCGCGGGGCACGCGGTGCCTCCCCAGACCTGGGCCGAGAACCACACCGCGAGGCCATTCGCGGACGACGTGGTGGCGACGGGCAGCTCGAGGCTCGCGCTGTTGCCATTCTTCTGGCCCACGTGAACGTCGATTGGCTGGAGCGGATCCGCGCCCGACACCGCGACCAGGGTGGCCGCCATGGCGCTGGCGAGGTCGAGGGTGAAGGTGTGACTGCTGGGCTCGGCCGCGCTGGCCACGCGGAGGAAGAGCCAGGACTTGATGGCCGAGGCGCTCTGCTCGGAGCGCAGCAGCGTCCAGCCAGCGGGTGGGGTGGCGATGGCGGCGACGGCCTCGCGATTGCTCAGCTGCACCACCAGCACATCTCCGGCGGCCGTACCGACGGGGGTGGGGATGGAGAGGGTGGTGGTGGCCAGGCCGCTCGCGCTGGTGGTTCCTCGCACGGAGAGCGTGGAGAGGCCCTGGGCCGTCGTCGCCTCCTGGACGTCGTCGGGCGGCGCGAGCTCAGTCGTTTCGCAGGCGGCCATCAGCAGCGCGGCCGCGAGCCACAGACTTCGGAATGGAGTCATGGTGTTTCAATCGGGGTGTCGACACACCGGACTGGAGGTCCGGGAATTGGCCATGTGAAGGACCCCGAAGTGCGAAGCGCAATCGACTGTCATGACACGGGAAAGTTGCCGTGAAATGGTTGGAATCGTCGGGTGCCATCGAAAGATGGTGGCAGTCCTGTCCATGCGGTCACGCTGAGTCCTTGGAGAACGAGAAGCCCAGGGATATCCGCGCGCGGTGCAAGGGCGCGAAGGGCGGTCTGCACCCCGAGGGGTGGGCCTTGAGGCAAGCCTCGTGACCGTGGCGGTGACAGGCTCGTGACATGTGATGCCTGGAGGAACTCACGGACCCATCGGATGAGCGTCCCGAAGCGGCAACAGGTCGAAGCCGCACGACTGGGGGCGCCGACAGGGGAGAGCGCTCTGGTGAAGCCCACTGACAAAGCCCTGTTTCAGCGGGGTGGGCGAGTGCGCGGGCCGTCACGATGCGTGGACGCCCAGTCGAGGCCCCGTCAAATGATGCCTCCGGGGGCTGAGCCGTCACAACTACGCGAAGGCCGCAGGACGTCCCCTGCAGAAGGAATTCCGAGCAGAAGGAGCGAGGCGGGAGCGGGATGACAAAGCCCACCATTAGTCCGCAGGAACTCCGAGCGAGGATAGGCCATCAGGCGAGATCTGCCCCGGCGCTTACAGCGCCCGGGCCCACCATCCGCTTCACCAGCTGCGTCTTGACTGCATCCGTGTACGGCACCGCGTCCTGTCTGCTATCGCCCCCAAGGCGTCGTCAGCTCGGCCTCGCCGCCGAGGCGACAACTTCGTAACTGTTCGCCGTGCCCCGTCCCGGCGCCGTGCTGACCGGCTCGGGACGGCGGGGGAGCGGGTGTCAGTCCTGACTCTTCGGAAGTGTGACTGTGCCTGGGTTCTCGATGGAGGCGAGAGCAGCGCGCCGCAGATAGTGCCCGGGGTCCTCACCCCGCAGGCGTGCCGTCTCGATGAGGGAGTAGAAGATCGCTGCGACCTCGGTGCCTCGCTGGGACTTGCTGCCGTAGTGATTCTTCCTGCCCATCACCATGTCGCGCATCTGTCGCTCCACGTGGTTGTTGTCGATGGGCACCACGGGGTTGCGCAAGAAGACGGTCAACCCGTCCCACAGCTTCAGCATGTACTCCAGGGCCTTGCGGAACGCGCTGCCCGGGGCGGCTCGCTGCCCCAGGGCCCACTGCCGGATGCGCTCGACGACTGGCGCGGAGTGCTGCTGGCGCACGGCGAGCCTCTGCGCGAGCGCGACCGAGCGCATCTCTTCCGAGAGGGCGTACCAGCCGGGCAGATCCGCCTCAATGGCATACACCTCGCCGATGAGTTTCAGCACCTCTTCGCAAGCGGGCGCGAATTGCTTCGCCTCGAAGAATTTGCGGCGCACGTGCGCCCAGCAGAAGGCCAGCGTCGCGGGGGCGGGCCCGTCCGGGCCGGACTTCGTCGCCGTCTGGTATGCCGCGTACCCGTCCACCAGGACGACTCCGGCGTAGTCATCCAGCACCGCCCTGGCCGTCGCGCCGGAGCGGCTGGGGAGGATGCGGTGGAAGACGGTGTCCGGTGAGGCCACCGTCCAGGCATACCATTTGGTGCCCGGCCCCTTTTCCAAGAGCAGCCAGTACGTCTCGTCCGCGTGAATGACGGGCGAGGTGAAGACTTCGGCCAGCAGCGCCTCGTAGGACTTCTGCAGGTGGCCGGCCAGCGCGTCCAATTGGTCCCAGAGCGTCTGCGCCTCCACCACCAGGCCCTCGCGCAGGTACAGCCGCTGCTGACGGGCCAGCGGCAGGTGGAAGCCGTACTTCATGAGGGCGACATAGACGGCGAAGTCCAGCGAGTAGCGCCCCCCGGGAATGGACCGCGGAGGCGCCGGGGCCGTCACCGGCGCACAGCCCTGGTGGCAGCGGTACTTCTGCCGACGCACACGACGCAGCACGAAGCTTCTCTCGACGACGGTGACTTCCTCGCAGTCCTCCGTCTGCCCCTCCCACGTGTGCAGGCCTCCGCCGCACAGGCCGCAGAGACGGTCCGCCTCGTCCAGCGGCAGCAGGACTTCTTGCACCTTCAACTCAGGCTGGGCCGTGGGGCCGTGGCCGCGCTGCGGCTTCGTGCGCGGAGGCTTCGCGGGCTTCTCCCCGTGCCTCTCGCTGGAGGCGCCGAATAGACGCTTCTGCAAGAGGGCCAACTGCTCCTTGAGTCCCGCGAGCTCCAGTTGCAGCCGCGCCTGCGCGTCCTCGCCCTTGAGCCGGGCATTCTCGAGGGCGAGGGCTTCGAGGCGCTGGTGCAGCCGGGCATTCTCCGCCTCCAGCAGGCTGGCCACCTGCTTGGCCGTCTCCAAGTCTCGAAGTTGCTCCACGCGCGTCATGACTCCCCTGCTGGGTGCTACATCACACCGCCTATCGCAAGGACTTTGTCGTCCACGGCCGGAGGCGACAGCTTCCACCGCCCCGCCAGCTCGCAGCCTTCCAGGAAGAGGGACAGCTCACTCACCGTCAGTTCCACCGCCTGCGCGCCCTCCTCGCTCCAGGGCCTGGCGAAGCGTCCCCGGAAGAGCCTCTTGGTGAGCAGCACCAGGCCCGTGCCGTCGAAGTGCAGCACCTTGGCTCGACGCCGACACCGACCGACGAAGAGGAAGACGTCGCCCTTGAGCAACTGTTGTCCCAACTGCTGCTCGACGAGCGCGCTCAATCCATCGAAGCCCCGGCGCATGTCCACCGGAGCCGCGTACGCGAAGACGCGCACCGCGCGCGTGAGCGTCAGCACCCCAGCGTCCCCAGTAGCTGCGCGGCGCTCTCCACGCTCAGTCCTTCGACTCGCCAGCCGCCCGGCGACACCAGCACTACCTGCTGCACTCCCGGCCCCGCAGCTGCGGCGGGACGTGCGCTGACTCGCACCGGCACCAGGGCCGCGCTTGTCTCAACGGGCTTCGGACGGGAGCGGCCCTTGCGCCACTCGTAGAGCGTCGGTCCGGACACGCCCAGCTTCTTTCCCGCGTCCGTCACTGTCCCACCCGCCGCCACGGTGTGCTCGGCGTAGCGCACCGCGAAGGCGCGCAGCGCCTCGGGGAACGGCAATGAGCCGCTGCGCCTCCCTGCCTTCAACCGCTGCGCTTCCTGGCGGAACTGCTCCAACTCCTTCTCCAACTCCACGGACCACCTCCTGGCGTGTGGCCAACGGTGGTCTCATGAGCGGCTCGGTCCGTCACGACGGGGCACGGCGAGGTCTTACGGTTTCGTTGGAGGCACTTCGCGATTTGCGCCGGTTGCTCGACGCGCAGGCATCCGAGCACGCGTCGGCAACCACCTCAGGCTTGAGGGTGGAGGTCGCGCATGGCCAACCACCAGGAAAGGAAGCCGAAACAGCTCTCGCTCCCGCTCGGAAGGGCGCCGAGTCCCCGGGTCACCGAAGAGCAGCACCACCAAGTGGTACTGCTGCTCGCGCAGTTCCTGCTGAGCACGGTGCCTCCGCCAAGCCGCGGCGACGGCGCCGCGACGGAGGCCGGCGATGAACCGTACTGAGTTGCCGGAGACGGTCCTGCAGCGGCGCGCCATCGTCTACGTCCGTCAATCCACCGTCGCGCAGGTTCAGGACAACGTGGAGAGTCAGCGCCGCCAGTATGCGCTCGCTGACCTGGCGCGCGCCTACGGATTCCGTGACGTCGTCACCATCGATGAAGACCTTGGCCGCTCGGCCAGCGGGACGATCGCCCGTCCGGGCTTCGAGGCGCTGGTAGCACAACTTTGCCAGGGCCGCGTTGGAGCCGTCTTCTGCCTGGAGGCTTCCCGGCTGGCGCGCAACGGTCGTGAGTGGCACCACCTCCTGGAGTTGTGTGGCCTTGTGGATGCTCGCGTTGTCGACGGCGACGGTGCCTATGACCCGAGCGTGCCGAATGACCGGCTACTCCTCGGGCTGAAGGGGACCATCAGTGAATTCGAGCTGACCCTGATGCGCCGCCGGCTCATCGACGGAGCGCAGGCCAAGGCACGGCGCGGGGAACTCCATATTCCCGTGCCGGTCGGTTACCTGTGGGCCCAGGGGCCTGCCTTGGAAATAGACCCGGACCGGCGCGTGCAGGAAGCCATCCGTACGGTATTCCGACTCTTCGCGCGCCTGGAGAGCGCACGGCAGGTGCATCTGTCCATGTGCCGTGAGCGCCACCTGTTCCCACGGCCGAGCGATGGCAAGCGGTGGGGGGCACCCAGGTGCTGGACGCCACCGACCTACCGCAACATCATCAGCGTGTTACAGAATCCTGTCTACGCAGGCGTGTATGCGTATGGGAAGTCGACCCAGCGCACCCAGCTTGTCGAGGGGCGCCTTACGAAGAGCTACGGGCACCCCCGTCCCATGCACCTATGGACGGTGCTGCTGAGAGACCATCATGCAGGCTACATTTGCTGGGAAGAGTTCGAGCGCAACCAGGAACGCCTGCGGCGCAACGCGCACCGCCGCCCTGCTGGCAGCGCGAAGTCGGCAAGAGGCGGAGGAGCCCTGCTCTCGGGCCTGCTGCGTTGCCGCCGCTGTGGGCGCATGCTCCTCGTGGCGTACACCGGGCGTCCGCCGCGCCGCGCGCGCTACCTCTGTCACCGGGGCCGGGAGGCCCACGGCACCGCGCCCTGCATCTCCTTCGGCTCCTCTCGGCCGGACGACCTCGTTGCGGCCGAGGTGCTGCGAGCCGTCGCTCCCGTCGCCGTGGAAGCAGCAATAGCCGCCATGGACCTTGCCCAGCAGCAACACGCCGAGCGGCGGCGCGCCCTCGAACTCGAGAAGGAGCAGGCGAACTACGAGGTGCGTCTCGCACAGCGTCGCTACGAAGCCGTTGACCCGGACAATCGACTCGTCGCCGCCGAGTTGGAAGCGCGATGGAATGCGGCACTCACGCAACTGCGTGCATGCGAGCAGCGCGTCAGTGAGCGGGAGCCTTCGTCTGCCTCCGTCCCGGACCGCGAAGCGCTGTTACGTTTGGCAGGCGACCTGCGCACAGCATGGGACGCCTCAGGGGCGGATGCCGCCTTGAAGCAGCGACTGGTGCGTACCCTGATTGAGGAGGTAGTCGTCGACATCGACGATGCTCGCCGAGAGCTGGTGCTCATCATTCACTGGCGGGGTGGGCAGCACTCAGAGGTGCGAGCACGCAAGCCCGCCACGGGAGAGCACCGCAAGCGTGCCTCCGCCGACGCCGATGCGATGATTCGTGCGATGGCTGGCGAGCAGTCGGACGCGGCCATGGCGGTACGTCTCAACCAGGCGGGCCACCGAACTGGCCACGGCCTTGCGTGGACCCATAGGCGCGTCGCTGCGTACCGACGGACGGCCCGAATTCCAGCCTACGCCTCTGGCCGGCAGGACAGCGGCTGGCTCACCATGCGGGATGCTGCCGCAGCCCTCGGCGTGCCGAACCAAGCCATTCGAAAACTCATCCAGTGTGGGCTTCTCCCCGCCAAGCAGGTGATGCCGGATGCTCCGTGGCAGATTCGAGCGGAGGACCTGCGAGCGACACACGTGCTTGAGGCCGTCCACAAGCGACGTAGGAGCCCTCGCGGCGCGAGCAAGCCCCGCCGTCGCGTGAAGCGGTCGACAACGCCCCGCAGAGGTGACGCACAATGAAACTCCCATTGCTCTGGGCCGGAAGAACTTCCTCTTCGTCGGGCACGAAGCCGCCGGAGAGAACCTTGCGGGCCTCTACGCGCTGGTGGCCACCTGCGAGGCCAACGGCGTCAATCCCGAGGCGTACCTGGCCGACGTCCTGCTACGCGTCCAGACGCATCCCAACTCGCGCATCGCAGAGCTGCTGCCGCACGAGTGGAAGCGTCGGCAGACCACAGGTCCTCCCGAGTCGCACCTCCAACCCATTCCCTGAACACCCCTCCGGTCGTGGCGTCTACCGGGCACGGACCTCGTCCGTCTTCAACCGCTTACGCCACGTCGCTGACCGGACGGATACGATGCTGGAGACTTCGCGCCGCTTGTCACGCCGGCGCAAGGTGGGCGGGTGCCCGACGGCGCCCAGGTAGACGCTACGCGGGCCCGAAACGAACTACCCGTCTCGTCCACGAAGGCAATGGCCCGCTCGCTTCTTCGAGCCCCCTTTTGATACGGGGCCAGTCGCGCTTGAGCCATGCTTCCACCAACGCATCATCACGCTCCTTGGCCCGCGTGCGGGGCTGCTGCGGACTCAAACCCAGCCGATGAAGGGGCTCGGCCAGGTAATTGGGGTGGTAGAGCACTCCGAACGTGCGGTGGATGAGGTGCGCCACTCGCGTGAGCGTCCAGCGCTCAGTCGGGAAACCGCAGGTGCGCGCCCCTGTCTGTACCAGCCCTGCCACCTGCCGCCATTCGTCCGCGCTCAACTTCGACGGCCGGCCCGTGCGCGGCCTCGCCTTCAACCCGCGGGGACTGCCGCCTGCTTCATACAGTCGCCGCGCCCAGCGGCTGACGGAGGCCTCGCTGACCCCCACACGGCGCGCTACCTCCACCTGCGACAGCTGCCCCCGTCACAGGAGTCGCCCGGCCGCAAGCCGCCGCTCCTCAAGCTGCTGGGCCGTCCAGTGCTTTGGCTGCCACGCCATGGACACCCCCTCCATGACGTAACCCCTCAGACCCTTACCCGACTTCCCTGAAGGGGGTTAGGAGCACCATTGGTGTCGAGCTTGATCGAAGCCGAGTCTGATTACCGGTCGAAAATCGAGACTCGGTCGACCCTCAAGTACGAGGTGTCATGCCACTTCAGGCGGGTCTCGATTTGATGGCGTAGCCGGCCATTCAGTGAGAAATCCAACGGGAAGTTCTGGTACATGAACGACTGGATGAATGCGGAACGGGCGATTGTCCTGGATGCTATGACAGTGTTGGAGGTGCTGTCGTAGACTTCGATCGTCGCGACGTTTCCTCCAGTAGTCGTGACGTCGATCAGCATACGGAATACCGCCGTCATCGGGCCATCTCCCCAGTAGTCTGCATATGGACCGTAAATGAGGTAGCCTTGGCTGTCAGTTGCTGTATTTGCTGACCATCCATCTGCTTCTTGTCGCCCTATCGCTTTCGCGAGTTGGCTTCCTTCGGCCTCATAGACGAATGGGAGAATGAAGTCGGACGGAAAGCTGATGCGGCGTGTTGTCTCTATGGAGCGGGTCCCGCCCCCAATCGGGATTGAGATGCCTCGATTGAGAACTCCTCCTCCAATCTCCATTCCTCCGTGGGCATAACATGCGCAGAACCCATTGCCATCGTTATCGGAAGGTCCTAGAGATTCCAGCTTGATGGAGTCCCCGCGTGAAGCTCTTCCTCGAGCGCTCCAGGAAAGTGAAGTGCCAGCCCAACTCCATGGCTCGTCTTGGACTGGTAGAACGGGCGGGATCCGAGCAGTCCATTGGTTGGCTGGAAAAGTGTATGGAAGAACAGGGCCTGTGATTGTGATGTCGTCTGGTCGGACTGTGTGGAACAGAGTTGCTTTGGTTGGTTGCGTTGCTGGGAGCTTTGATAAGACTATGCCTCCAATGACGGACCAGACTTCGTCGCCAAAGCCCGGATTACCCGCTGGATTCTCGAACTGATATGTACGATCGAAGTAGTTTCGGTCGCCGTATAGAATGTAGCCGAGATGAAGGTAGACGGGACGACGTACTCCGTCAGTGAAGAGCATGTTTTGGTGGCACCGGTCCCCATCACGAATGCCATCGCGTGCTGCGTCAGTCTCTTTAGTGATGGGGGCTCTGTAGGCCAACTTGAGAGAGCTTGGGGTCAGCTCGTTCACGGTTGCGGCGAGTTTTCTGGCCCATGCGATGCGGTTGTTGTTGCATGCTGTCCAGAGTGGGATGTCGTTGTCCGTGACGGCGTCAGCTTCATTGATGCTGTACCAGTTGCAGATGCGTCGTACGCAGGAAGTTCCTTGGCAAGATTCGTCCGTGTCGCACTGTCCATTCCCATTGGGATCCTCCTCCGGCTCGGGAATTTCGTGTGGCAACTCGAAATGCTCGGCGCCGCTGTATCCTGGTAGCCAGGTCCCATTTCCATCTTCGGCCACCCCGAGGAAGTTTATCGGGCGATTTGTGGAGGGCTCTGCATGGAGAAATTCTAGAGAGTTTCCTGTGGCCCCGTTAAGGAGCCAAAGGGCATTCATTTTCCCATAGAAGCCTGTTTGGTCGATCCATGCCATGTAGTGACGCCCTACAAAAATGAGGTCGCCGGTATTGGGTCCGTCTCTCCTGAGTTGGGATGCAACGGGATCATATGTTCCAAATCCAAGGCCTTCGACTGCTCGGCGAACCAAGGTGCTGACGTGGGTTATCGAGCTTAGTGAGAGGTTCTTGATCGCCGGTTCGCCTGCGCTGAAATCGTCGATGTAGACTGTGACTTTGTCGATATTCATGAATGCTCGATCGAGCCAGCGCAGGCGAACCTCCATTTGCTCTGAAACGCATGGTGCGAGGTCGAACCAGAGCTCGAATTCTTGGTATTGAAGGGGGGATGAGAAGTCTCCTCTTAGTATGTCGTGGGATGCGATGGTTCTGTCGCTGTTGTGACAGTGTATTTCTAGCTTGGCTATGGCGAGATTGTTGCTGGTTGTGTTGTCGGTCATGAGCCGAAAGACGGCCTTGCCGGCACCCGTTCCCCAGTTTGTCGCGTAAGGCCCGAAGACAAGATAGCCGGAGTTCTGGTTCGAGACGCTTGCGGCCCAGCCAGATGCGTCGAGGTATCCAATTTCGTGTGCAAGTTCGGTTTCTGCTTCGTAAACGAAAGTCCTGTCGAACGAATCGGCGAGTGCCATTGTGGTGCAGAGTAGCGTGGCAAGGAAGACGGTGATGCGGAATTGGTTTCTGGGCATGTGAGTTACAGTGTCGGGTGTAAATTCTCGAAGGGGAAATAAGGGCCTAACGCATGCTGATCGACGCTCACCGCACATTCGTTATGCTCTGTGGTCGCCCTGACTCGTCTGGCTGTGTGTCGCCCGCGTGAGGAGATGTGTGACTGATCTGTCGTGATGCGAATTTCGACACGTAAAGATTGGTGGGGTGTTTCTTGTCCGGGCTAGCCATGGCTGTTCGAGGACGACGAGTCCAAGAATGGGGCTCGAGTTGTTGACGTGGGCTTAGTAGTGCGCGGTGAATCGCCCTTTCGCCATGAAGACATACTTGTCGTCGATGAGAACTTGTGTGCCTACGTCCTTGCGCCACACGTCGATGAGTTCGCTCACCCGCTCGGATGTCAGGGGCCAGACGTCGCCATGGGGAGGCTTCTCAACGAGCACCCACTCGTGGACGCGTCCCTCGTCGGGCTGAGGACCTCCCACGGCGTAGATGTCGTCGCGGTCCGCCAGCGGCGCGACGAGATTGCTGCCGAGCAGTGCCGAGCCCTCGCGGTGCTGGTGGAGCAGGTCCAGGCCTCGAGCCAGACTCGCCAGTCGCTCCGGTTCCGCAGGGCAGTGACGCGGAGAGGTCAGCGGGGAGGTGAGGGAGCTCGTGAGCTTCCGGAGGTTCGGCTCGTTGCTGGCGAGAAGGATGACGCCGGTGGAAGCGAGGACCCACGCGGGTGGCCTCCGGGCGCGGAGCACTGGCAGGAAGCCCATGAGCGCCGCGGCGACGAGCGACAGGCCGTAGTGGAACCGCCAGGACATGGCGAGGAAGCGGATGCCCAACATCGGCAGGAGTACCAGCAGCCAGGCCCAGTCCGGCCTCACGCGCTCGCGCCACGCCCAGAGTCCCAGCGGGACGAACAGCAGTACCAACGTGCCCATTCGTGACAAATGCGGTGGCGCCAGCCGGAGCGAGATGTAGTGCAGCCAGCCGCCTTCCATTCCCTGTCCCAGCCGGAAGCCGTAATCCACGGTGGGGCCAAGGAGCCAGGGGCGCAGCCCGTAGACGCCCGTAAGCCAAGCGAGTGACAGCGCGCCCACCCCTGTGGCGAGGCCGCGCTCGCCCCGCAGGAGCAGCGCGAGCGTCAACATGATGCCGCCGAACGCGAACTCCTCCTTGCAGGAAAACAGAAGGACCAGCGAGGTGAGCAGCAGCGCCGGGCGGCGCAGATGGAAGGCCACGCCCGTTAGCACCCAGGGCAGCACGGACCACGTGGTGGGGTGGACGGGGAACTTCAGGGCCTCTACCACGCTGGGACTCAATAGTAGGATCGCTGCGGGCAGGACGAGGGTCCGGCGGCTCAGCAGCCCCTTTGTCTGGAGCCAGAGCAGGGGCGCCACAGTGAGCAGCACGAAGAGGGCTTCGACGAGCAGTGCGGCCCACATCGGCGGGACGAGCCGCGCCAGCGGATGCGCCACCCAGAGGATGGGGTCGAAGTGGTCATTGAAGATGAACACCTGGCGCGCGCTGATCCACGGGTTGGGCTGGGCCAACGACAGACGCGCCACCGCCTGGGAATAGATGCCCAGGTCGAAGTTCGGGAAGCAGGCCCGCGCGGCCTGAAACCAGACGGGAGTGACGACAAGCACCAGCCAGAGGAGGACCACGAAGGGAAGGGCCAGCGCCCATAGCCAGTGCTGTGCGCGTCCAAGGCTTGAATCACTTGTGAAAGGAACCATGGTGCCGTGTCGAAGCGATGTTGGGCACGGTCGTTAACTCGTGCGTTCATCGTGCGTCTACGGTGTCAGGTACCTTGGGTCGTGTCACTGCCTTGATGGAAAGGGCCCGCCAGCAACGCGCTGAGCGGTCTTGTTCCTCTTCCATCCTCGGCAGGTCTTTTTTGAGGAACAGCAGTCTTTGGGTTGAGCGTTGTCGCTTCTGCACCGGACCTGCTGGTCGAGAGTTCAGAAGTTGCTGTTCTCGCGAAACGAACGTCCATTGACCGGAAGTCGCTCTAGCGGCGTAAGCAAGTTCGATTAGGCCGTGAAGCGGAACTCCTTGGGCTTCTTGCGCAAACCGGTCAATGCTCAGTGCAAAACAGCAAATAAAAAGGCCCCGCCAGTTTCTGGCGGGGCCTTCTTTTTCAGCTCCCCGACGTGGACTCGAACCACGGACCTAGTGATTAACAGTCACCCGCTCTACCGGCTGAGCTATCGGGGAATATGTCCTCGCTGTGGTAACGGCGCCGCAGCGATGACGCGCTTTCTAAAGAACGGAGCCTCCCCTGTCAACAGTCCCGTTTGATCCACTCTCCCGGCTCCAGGTCCAACCCTGGTCTGCCCTGGCCGGGCTCGCCCCCATTTCCTCCGAGGCCCTCTCCCTCGTGCTCGCCGGCGGCCCCGCCGAGCGCGTCGTAGACCGCACACTCCGCGCCCACCGCTCCCTCTCCAGCCCCCAGCGCCAAGCGCTCAAGGAGGTCATCTTCAACGTTGGCCTCTGGCGCCGCCGCCTCGACTTCCTCCTCGACCAGCCCGCCGCCCCACCTCCGCTCCTCCTCTTCGCCTTCCTCCACGGCCTCGCCCGTCTCCCAGCCCCCGAGTCCGCCTCCCTCGCCGGGGTAGGGGAGGACTCCACGCCCTTCCTCAACCCCACTCCGCCCCCCTCGCTCGCCCTCCGCTACTCCCTGCCGGACTGGCTCGCGGACCACCTCTCCCAGGAATTCGGCCCGGACGCAGACGCCTTCTGCGCCCACCTTAACGTCCCAGGTCCCATCACTCTGCGTACGAATCCGCTCCGCAATTCCCGGGACGACTTAGCCTCCCGCCTCCGCTCCGAAGGCGTCTCCACCCGCCCCGGCGTCTGGAGTCCCCTCGCCCTCCATGTCGATGGACCCCGCCCCAACCTCTACGCGCTGTCCTCCCTCCAGGAAGGCCGCTTCGAGGTCCAGGACGAGGGCAGCCAGCTCCTCGGCCTCCTCCTCGACGCCCAACCCGGCGAGACCGTCCTCGACCTGTGCGCCGGCGCCGGCGGCAAGACCCTCCTGCTCGGCGCCCAGATGCGCGACTCCGGCAAGCTCCTCGCTCATGACCCGGACCCCGAGCGCCTCGACCGCCTCCTCCAGCGCTCCTCCCGCGCCGGCCTCACCCGCATTCAGGTCCTCCGCTCCCCACCCACTCCGGGCCTCGACGCCCACCGCGTCCTCGTGGACGCTCCCTGCTCCGAGCTCGGCCCCCTGCGCCGGGGCCCCGACCTGCGCTTCCGCGCCTCCCCGGACGTCCTCTCGCGCTTCCCACCCCTCCAACTCGAGCTCCTCCACCGCGCCGCGGACCTGCTCCGCCCCGGCGGCCGGCTCGTCTACGCCACCTGCACCGTCAACCGCGCCGAGAACCAGGACGTCGTCGCCGCCTTCCTCGCCTCCCGCCCCGACTTCCATTCCGTCCGCCCCGGCCAGGGCTGGCTCCCCGACGCCTGCGTCCGCGACGGCTTCCTCTTCGTCGCCCCCCACCTGCACGGCACCGACGCCTTCTTCGCCGCCGTCCTCGAACGCTCGGCAGGGTAGGGGAGGGGGCTTCGAGCGACCTCGGTGTCCGTGCTCCGACGGACACCCGGTCTCGAATCCCGAGGCCCCCCGCGTCCCGGGTGGTATGAAGCGCCCGTGCGTTGGCTCAAGCCCCTCCCGCTCCGCCCCCGCGACACCGTCCACGTCGTCGCCCCCGCAGGCCCCTTCGACCGCCCGCTGTTCGAGGCCGGCCTCGCCTTCATCGCCGAGCGCTACACCCCCTCGCTCCGCCCGGACATCTCCTCCGTCCACCGCTACCTTGCCGGTGACGACGCCCGCCGCGCCCAGGAGCTCGGCCACGCCCTGACGGACCCCTCCGCCCGCGCCATCTTCTGCGCCCGCGGCGGCTACGGCAGCGCCCGCCTTCTGCCGCACCTGCCCCTCGCCGACGCCGCCCCCAGCCTCTTCACCGGCTTCTCGGACCTGACCTCCGTCCACGGCGCCCTCCAGGCCCTCGGCCGCGTCTCCATCCACGGGCCCGTCCTCACCCAGCTCGGCAAGCAGCCCCCCGAGGTCCGCGAGTACTTCTTCCGCCTCCTCGAATCCCCCGAGCCCCCGCCACCCCTCTCGGGCTCGGCCACCTACGTCCCCGGCTCCGCCGAGGGCCACCTCGTCGGCGGCAACCTCTCCGTCCTCGCCTGCCTCCTGGGCACCCCGTACCTGCCGCCCCTCGATGGCGCCGTGCTCCTCCTCGAGGACGTCACCGAGCGCCCCTACCGCCTCGACCGCATGTGGACCCAGCTGCGCCTCGCCGGCGTCTTCTCCCGCGTGCGCGGCATCGTCCTCGGTGACTTCACCGCCTGCGAGGAGCGCAACGCGGAGTACTCCAGCGCCGATGTCCTCCGGGGGCTCGCGCAGGAAGCGGGCCTGCCCTGCGCCGCGGGCTTCCCCATCGGCCACGGCACCCTCAACTACCCCGTGGCTCTCGGCACCCAGGTCCACCTGGACGCGGACGCCGCGCGCCTCACCTTCCTCGAAGGAGCCGTGCGCCCATGAGCGCCCCTCCCGAACAGCACCCCATCGCCGTCCTCCAGACGCTGCTGGACGAGGCCGTGGGCATCGGCGTCTTCCCCGCCGCCCAGGCCGTCGTCCTCCACCGCGGCATCCAGGTCTTCGGCGGCGTCGCCGGCAAGGCCTCGGGCGACACCCGCTTCGACCTCGCCTCGCTCACCAAGGTCATCAGCACCACCGCCCTGTTCCTGCGCCTGTGGACCGAAGGCAAGGTGGGCCCCGACACCCTCGTGTCCCGCTTCTTCCCCGGCTCCCCCGTGGGCGACGCGGGCGCCACCGTCGCGGACCTGCTCTACCACCGCTCCGGCCTGCCCCCCTTCGTCCCGTTCTTCGCCCAGGCCCTCACCCAACACCCCGAGCTGCTCGACGCCGCGTGCCCCTCGGCCACGCGCGCCCGGGTGCGTGACGAGGTCCTCCAGGCCGCCGCCGCCACGCCGCTCGCCGCGCCGCCTCGCACGCGCACGGCCTACAGCGACGTGGGCTTCATCCTCCTCGGCGAAATCCTCTCGCGCGCGGCCAACGCCCCGCTCGACACGCTCTTCTCCCGCCACGTCGCCGAGCCCCTCGGCCTCCAGGCCCGCTTCCACCGCCTCACCGACTTCCCCGCGGACTCCACGCCCGCTCCCACGGGCGCGACGCGCCCCCGCGAGCCCGCGCCGGGACAGGAGACGCTGTGGAAGGACGTGCCCTCCGCGCCCACGCGCCTGGGCGAAGTGGACGACGACAACGCCTGGGTGATGGACGGCGTCGCCGGACACGCGGGCCTGTTCGGCACCGCGGTGGACGTGGCGCGCTTCGGCCAGGCGGTGCTCGAGGGCTGCGCGGGGACGAGCCCCGTGATTGCTCCCGGGCCCTTGTGGCACCGCGTGCTCGCCACGGACCCGCTGGTGGCGGGCAGCACGCGCTCGATGGGCTTCGACTCGCCGTCCCAAGTGGGCTCCAGCGCGGGCCGCTTCGTGGGCGACTCACCTCCGGGGGCCGTCGGGCACCTGGGCTTCACTGGAACGAGCCTCTGGGTGGACCTGCGCCGCTCGCTGGTGGTGGCGCTGGTCACCAACCGCGTGGCGAATGGCCGCCAGGAGCTGCGCATCCGCGACTTCCGACCCGTCTTCCATGACTTCGTCGTGGAGGCGCTCGGCCTCACCGCCATCTCGCAGGGAACGCATGGCTGACGACAACGGTAACGTCCTCGACACCCTCGAGCCCGGCAGTGTGCGCCGCGTCCACCTGGTGGGCGTGGCGGGCACCGGCATGGGCTCCTTCGCCGGCATGCTCAAGGCCGCCGGCTACGAAGTCACCGGCAGCGACGAGAATGTCTACCCACCCATGAGCGACATGCTCAAGGCGTGGGGCATCCCCGCCGCCTCGCCCTACCGTCCGGAGAACCTGGACGCGGCGAACCCCGACCTCGTCATCATCGGCAACGTCATCCGCCGCGTGAATCCCGAGGCCACCGCCGTCCGCGAGCGCGGCCTCCAGCAGATGAGCTTCCCCGCCGCGCTGGGCTCGCTCTTCCTCGAGCGCTCGCACTCCATCGTCGTCGCCGGCACCCACGGGAAGACCACGACGTCGTCCCTCATGGCCCACGTGCTCGTCGAGGCGGGGAAGGACCCGTCCTTCCTCGTGGGCGGCGTCACCCAGAACTACGCGGGCAACTACCGGGTGGGGAAGGGCGCGCACTTCGTCGTCGAGGGCGACGAGTACGACACCGCCTACTGGGACAAGGGCTCCAAGTTCCTCCACTACCGCCCGCGCACCGCCATCCTCACCAGCGTGGAGTTCGACCACGCGGACATCTTCCGCGACCTGCCCCACTACGAGGCCACGTTCGAGAAGTTCGTGCGCCTCATCCCCGAGGATGGCCAGCTCGTCGTCTGCGCCGCGTACCCCAACGCGGTGAAGCTCTCGCGTGAGGGCTGCAAGGGCCGCGTCGTCACGTACATCGCCAAGGAGGGCGCGGACGCGGACTACGTCCCCAAGAGCGTCACCTTCGGCCCCGAGGGCGCGCGGTTCGAGGTCGTCGAGCGCGGCGCCGTGCTCGGCACCGTGACGCTGCCCATGGGCGGACTGCACAACGTGGAGAACGCGCTCAGCGTCATCGCCGCCGCGCGGGGGCTGGGCCTGTCCTTCGACGAAATCGCCAGCGGCCTGGCCACGTTCCGCGGCGTGAAGCGTCGGCAGGAGCCTCGCGGCGAGCCCGGTGGAGTCCTGGTAGTGGACGACTTCGCGCACCACCCGACGGCAGTGCGCGAGACCATCGCCGCCATCCACCACCGCTACCCCACGCGCCGGCTGTGGGCCATCTTCGAGCCCCGCTCCAACACCAGCCGCCGCAACATCCACCAGGAGGACTACGCCCACGCCTTCACCGGCGCCGCCCGCGCCAGCCTCAAGGTGCCCGAGCGCCACGACAAGGTGCCCGTGGGCGAGGAGCTCGACGTGCGCAAGCTCGTCGCCGACCTGCAGGCGCAAGGCATCGCCGCCGAGGGCTCCACCGACGTGCAGGCCATGGTCGACCTGGTCGCCCGCGAGTCGCAGCCCGGGGACATCCTCCTGGTCATGAGCAACGGCGCCTTCGGTGGCTTCATCGAGAAGCTGCTCGTGGCGTTGAAGGCCCGCTTCGGGGAGGGGACCTGACATGCGCCTGTGCCTGCCCGTCGTCCTCGGTGCCCTGTCGCTCGCCGGCTGTGCCCGTGCTCCGTCGATGCCGCCCCTCACGCAGCCGGCGCCCTCGGGCGTCGACGCGAAGGGCGCGGAGGACCGCAACGCGCCGCTCGTCTTCCAGGTGAAGCGCTACCCGGGCGGCGAGCCGTATGACCTGGCCAGCGACAAGGGCAGCGTGGTGCTGCTCGACGTGTGGGCCACGTGGTGCGAGCCCTGCAAGGACGCGCTGCCCTTCTACGAGAACCTCCAGCGCGAGTACGCGAACAAGGGCCTCAAGGTCTACGCGCTCAACATCGACGAGGACTCGCGCGCCATCCCCGCGTTCCTGAAAGAGGTGAAGGTGGGCCTGCCCATCCTCCTCGACGAGAACGCCCAGGTGGCCGAGCGCACCCTCAAGGTGCGCGGCATGCCCACGACGTACTTCATCGACCGGCGCGGCGTCGTCCGTCACGTCCACGAGGGCTTCAACGAGGAGTTCCTCACCAAGTACCAGTCGGAGCTCGAGGCGCTGCTCGCCGAGCCCGCGCCGTGAGCCGTGGGAGCCCGAATGTCTGACGACAGCCCCGCCGAGCTGCGCCGCACCGCGGAGGAGGGTGCGCGCCTCGCCGGTCGAATCCTCGCCGACCGCTTCCTCGGCGAGCGCGTCATCGAGCTCAAGGGTGGCATCGACCTGGTGACGGACGCGGACCGTGCCTCCGAGGAGGCGCTGCTCGCGTTCATCCGTGAGCGACACCCCACGCACGCCATCCTCGCGGAGGAGAGCGGCGCGTCGGCGGGCTCGGACGGACTGCGGTGGCTGGTGGACCCGCTCGACGGCACCACCAACTACGCCCACCGCGTGCCGCACTTCTGCGTCAGCGTCGCCGTGGAGTCGAAGGACGGCGTCGTGGCGGGCGCCGTGTACGACCCGATGCTGGACGAGCTCTTCTCCGCCGCGAGAGGGCAGGGCGCCACGCTCAACGGACGTCCCCTGCGCGCCAGCGCCGTGGACCGGTTGGACCGCGCGCTGTTGTGCACGGGCTTTCCCTACGACGTGCGCGAGAATCCCGAGGGCCCCGTGGGGCTCTTCACCCGCTTCGTGCTGCGCGCCCAGGGCATGCGCCGCACGGGCAGCGCCGCCATGGACCTGGCCTACGTGGCCGCGGGCCGCTTCGACGGGTTCTTCGAGTTCGGGCTCAAGCCCTGGGACATCGCCGCGGGCTCGCTGCTGGTGGAGGAGTCCGGAGGCGTCATCCGCCACGTCACGGGGGCTCCCTTCAGCGTGATGCGCGGAGACGTCATCGCCTCCGCGCCCGCCCTGGCCCCGGAGCTGCTCTCCGAGGCCAGGCACTTCATCGACGAGCTGGGCTGGACGCCCCGCCCCTGAGGCTCAGCCGCGCAGCTCGGACAGCGCCCGCGCGAAGGCGCTCGTGGTGGCCCCCTGCGCCCCCACTTCCTTGCCGTGCTTCTTCGACTTGTCGTTGTTCATCTTGCGGTGGGCCTCATCGCGGGCGGCCTTCTCCTGCTGCGTGGCCTTGTCCTCGATGTCCTTGCCCTTGTCGGTGAGCGCGTCCGCCGCCTTCTTGCCCAAATCCGACGCCTTCTTCGCCGAATCCACCACGCCCATCAGCGACCACTGCTCCGCGAGCGACGCCTGCACCGCCTGGCGCAGCTCCTCCGCGCTGTGGCCCACCGTGGGCGCCGCGACGTGGCCCGCCTCGGCCAGCTTCGGAAGATCGCTCGACGAAATCAGCCCTGCCTCGGTCGACAGCTTCGACATGTGATGCCCCCTCGTTGCTTTCCGGGTTTCCCATGACCCAGGAAAATTACAGCGTCATCAGGTTAACGGAGCGTCGAGGAAATCCGCAAGTTGCCGGGAGATGGGCAGGCCCGTGTTCTGCTCGAACCACATGAAGCCCGGGCAGGTATTCACCTCCAGGCAGACCCAGTCCTCGGGCCGCGAGGAGCCACCCGGAGGCTGGATGAGGTCGATGCCGGCGAGGTCCAGGCCGAGCCTGCGGGAGAGGTTGCGACAGGCCTGGGCGACAGGCTCGGGCAGCTCCACCGCGTCCAGGCTCACCGCGTGGCCCGTCATGTCGGGGTGGCGGTAGTCCAGGGCCTGCGTCACCGCGCGGCAGGCCAGCACGTGGTGTGCGCCGATGACGTGGGCGCGGACATTGTTGCCGGGGATGCGCTGTTGGAACTGGTGCGGCGCCAGCGGCTTGCCGGGTCGGGCCGAGGCGCGGGTGGCCTCCCACGACACCTGCTTCACGAGGGAGCGCTCGTCGCTGACGGACTTGATGACGGGGTCTCCGTCCAGTCCTCGCGCGAAGTGCTCCCAGCGCTCCCAGGTGCCTCCGGCCAGGGTGTCCGGCACGCGCAGGCCCGAGGCGAGGATGGCGGCGTACTGACACGGCTTGCTGCCATTGGAGAGCATCGCGGTGGCGCGGTTGGCCACGGGCCCGGGGAACAGGTCCAGGAGCGCCGCGGCGTGGGCCTGCTCGGCACGGACTTGGGGCGTGGGCGCCTGCTCGAGGTTGCCCGTCCCTAGCCGCGAGTAGATGCCGGAGATGCGCTCCAGCCCGACACGCCACGTGGGGAAGCACACCGCGCCGCGCAGACGGCCCAGTCCCGGAGGTCCCTGCGGCAGCTCCAGCTCGAGGCGAACGTCGACGCCCAGGTGGCGCTCGTCCACGAAGAGGTACTCGCGTCCGGTGTCGGTGAGGTGCTTCAAGAAGAACGCCGTGAGCAGCTCGTCCACGGGCCCCATGACGAGGATCATCGCGCGACCTCCGTGCTCGTGAGCCGCTCGGCGAGGAATCGCTCCACCTGCGCCAGGGCCGCGGCGTCCTCCTGCGCCAGCAGGCGCTCCAGGCTCTCGGGCGACGTGCCCAACTGGAGGGCCGTCCAGCGCGGAGCCTCTGGTGTGCCCGACGTCACCAGGAGGACCTCGAGGACCTCCGCGCCGCAGTCCGCGGCCAGTCGCGTGAGGTCCGCTTCCAGCGAGGGAGAGAGGACGGGCGGCGACTCCTCGAACTCCAGCGGCCAGAGCGTGACGTGCGAGCCCATCACCAGGGCCTGCCTCAGCGGGCCGGGCTCGGGCACCGTCCACCACACTTCACCCTGCCGCGTCCCCACCTCCTCGGGCCAGCGGGTCCACCGCTGTCCGTCCTCGGGCGGTGTGCCCAGGTGGAAGTGGGGTGGCGCGAGGACACTCGTGGCCTCGGGCAACGGCAGCTTCTGTGCAATCACCCGCCACATCGCCGTCGTCCACAGCGGTGAGAGCAGACCGCGTCGGTTGATGACCCGCGCGGGACAGCATGTGTGGAAGCCGTCGCGCAGGGCCTCGTGCTCCGAGCGCAGGTAGTCGCTCTCCGCTGGCGGCAGCGCGCCCTCGGACAGGCACCAGAGGACATCCTCGGGCCCCAGCTCCAGCTCACCCCACGGGCCGATGAGCCCCGCGTGGAAGCGTCCGCCGACCACCTCCACCCACGGCGTGACAGCGCCGCCCCATTCCTCCAGCGACACTTCGACGACACGCACGTCCGCGTGAGTGGCCTGTGCGCGGAGCACGTCACGCACGAAGGGAAACGACTCGGAGCCGATGAGCACGAGGTGGCGCATGCACCTCGCAGTCTGCACCGCGCGAGCACACCGCGACGAGACGGGTGCGAAGCGACCTGAGCAGGTCCGCGGGAACTCGGAGCCGAGTTCCTTGAACGAGACCGCGGCGGGTCGAGTCTTGCCTAGAAGAAGCTCTCCGGCACGAAGACGATGTCGCCGGGCTGGAGCATGAAGTTCTTCTCCCGCCCCACGCCGATGTCCTCGACGGGCACGCG
Source organism: Myxococcus sp. MISCRS1 (assembly GCF_026626605.1). Taxonomy (NCBI): domain Bacteria; kingdom Pseudomonadati; phylum Myxococcota; class Myxococcia; order Myxococcales; family Myxococcaceae; genus Myxococcus; species Myxococcus sp. MISCRS1. The sequence goes on along the minus strand of NZ_JAPNKB010000001.1, from coordinate 2,437,557 downwards.
AATCTTGCGCTCCTGCCCATCCACCACGCGCGTCACCAGCGTGTTGTTCTTCGCCGCCAGCTTGGTGAAGCCACCCGCGAGGGTAATCGCCTGGACGATGGACATCTCACCATCCACGGGGAAGGTGCCGGGCTTCTGCACCTCGCCGAAGACGAACACCTTCTGCGAGTTGTACTCGCGGATCAGCACCGACACCTGCGGCCTGCGCACGTAGCGCGACAGGCACTCGCGCAGCGCGTCCGCCGCGGTGCTGGGCGTCTTCCCGCGCAGCGGCACCTTGCCGCACAGCGGATAGTCGATGGTGCCCTCGGGGGACAGGCGCCAGGTGCCCGAGTGCTCGGGCTCCTGGAACACGCGCACCTCCACCACGTCACCAGGCCCCAGCGTGCCGCCTCCCGTTCGGGCCTCACCGGCCTCCGCGGCGGGCGTGGGCACGGGCGGAGGAGGGCGCTGCGCGGAGCCGAAGCACGCGGACAGCACGCCGGACAGCAGCACGACGAGGGACAGGCGGAGCGTTCTCATCCGGGAGGAGACCCAGGTAGGGGAGGGTGCCCGGTGGCTCGGGCGCTCAGTACGTCACGGCGAGGCGAGCATACCCCTCGTGCCGCGTGTAGTTCAGGCCGCCGCCCTCCACGTTGGAGGAGCGCTTGCTCAGCGTGTAGCCGAAGGCGCCGGTGAGCCACGGACGGAACTGGTACTCGGGCCCCGCGTCCACCGTCACCACCGTGTCCCCACGGCTGCCCTCGAAGCTCAGGAAGTCCACCATGCCCGCCACGCGCACGGTCAGCTTGCCGCCCCACAGGGCCCGCGCCTCGGCGTAGCCCCGGTCGTCCCGGAACGTGCCGTACGCCGCCACCGGCTCCAGCATGCGCAGGTAGCCGCCCTTGAAGGTCAACGTCTGGCTGTACAGGTACGTGCCCTCCAGCTGGGCAATCACCGTCCCGCCGCTCACGTCACCGAAGGTCTGCGCCCAGCCCGCCTTCGCCGTCACCGCGACCTTGGGGGAGACCAGGCCCGCCACGCCCACCATCGCTCGCGCCACCTGGGCGTCCGGACCGCCGTCGTTGAAGTAGCGGCGCACGTCCACGCCCGTGTCGAGCACGAAGGCCGTCTTCGGCAGGAAGCGCCAGCGGCTCTCCAGCCCCAGGTGCAGGTTGCCGTAGTCGAATTGGTCCGCGCGCACGGGGTCGCAGACGCCGTCGCCGCAGTCCACGGGGGCCTGGGCGGCCAAAGGCTCGAAGAACTCCACCGCGTAGGCGACGTTGGGCGTCACCTCCACCGCGCCGCCGCCCGGCTTCCACGGCATCTTCACGCGCGCCTCGTTGTAGAGGCTCAGGATTCCCGCCGCGATGGCCGCCGTGCGCGTGCGGTCCGAGCGCACGAACTGGTCCGACAGCTCCAGCGACAGCGGAGCCTCCGGGTTGAGGCGCGCCGACAGGTCCGCCGCGCCCTCCATGTGAGAGGCCGCCTTCGAGCCCGGCGTCATCAAGCCGGTGAAGAGCACGTAGTCCAGGTTGGCGTTCAGGTTGAACGCGAGCTTCTGCGACGGGATGTCCAGCTTGAAGCCCGGCCGGAAGCGCAGCGCCACCTCACCGGACAAGTCGGGGGACACGCCTCCGGGATAGTTCTCGCCTTGCGTGCGGCCGAAGTAGCCCACGCCGCTGTCCACCCGCGTCTCCAGCTCGAAGTACGGGTGCAGCCGGCCGTTGCCCACCTTGATGCCATTGCCGCCCGCAGCGGGCGCGGAGAGCGCTTCCTGGGCGGAGGCCACGCCGGCGTGCGCTGTCAGCGCCAGCCCGCAGACCGTGCCCCAGAATGTCCCTCGCAGCGTCATGACTTGGATTGGCTTCCCGCGACTCGGGGCGTCATAGCACGCGCGTTTTCAGGGTCCGAAGAATTGTTCGACAAAGGACGGGCACTCGTCCGATGAGCCAGAGGGCACACGGGGGCTAATTGACGGGGCTGGCTGGTGGCGGACGGACGAGCACGACGTCCGGAGGCGGCGGGCGGGTGGGGTCTCCACCCGGCAGGTTCTCCGGCTCCTCGACCTCGATGAAGAGGTTCTCGTCGGTGCGGAAGGCGAGCTGGCCGATACACTCCTCGGCCTCCGAGCGCAGCTGTCCGACCTTCTGCCGGGCGATCATCACCTTGGTGAATTCATGCTCGCTGGTGGAGACCTCGCGCCGGGTGAGCGACTCCTGGAGCGACACGTCGGCCTGCTCGGAGATGCGCAGCAGTCCCTTGATTTGGGTCAGCTTCTCGTTGGCGCAGTTGAGCTTCACCACGTCCTTGGTGCGGCGCGCCTCCTCCACCTTGCCGATGACCTGGCGGAGCACGTCCCGCATGACGCCGAGGGCCTGGGTGCTGCGCTCCAGCTTCTGCGCGTCCGGCACCTCGCTGGCCTTCTCGAGCGTGGCGGTGGCGGCGGGGGCTCGGGGAGACGGCACCGGCCCCTGCGCGACGGCCACTCCTGTGGCGACGACGACGGCGACCATTCCGACAGTGCGCATACGCCTCACGGCTCTCCCGGCCCTTGCCATTGGATCAAAGCGTAGAAGGCGGGGAGGGGGGTGTCAAACCAACAACCCCCCAGTTATTCAGTGGTTACCGGAGAGCCGGGCATTGGCGTCCCGCAGTCGGGCAGCCAGGCTTCGCGCGATGTTGATGACGACGAAGGTGAACCCGTCGGGGTGGCTCTGGCGGAAGACGCGCAGGTCCTGGGCGGTGAGCTGGAGCAGGTGGGCGTCCGTGTGCGCGCGCACGGTGGCGGAGCGGTGGTCCTTGTCGATGAGGCCCATCTCCCCGAAGAACTCGGGCGGAGACAGCCGCGCGAGCGGATGCAGCGACCCGTCCGGGCCCCTGCGGGCGACCTCCACCTGACCCCGGATGAGGAGGAAGAGGCTGTCGCCCAGGTCCCCCTCCTCGAAGATGACCTCGCCGGCCGTGTAGTGGAGCGTCCGCGCCAGCTCGGCGAGGCGGGACAGCTCCTCCGGGGCGAGCATCTCGAACAGCGGTGAGGCGGCGATGACGGCCAGCTTCTCCATGGTCCCCTCGGAGCCCGGGCTCGGACGCGCCAGCCTACCCCGTCGGCGAGAAGACGAAGGGGTAGGAAACGGTGGCGTCCGAGTCGGGCTTGAAGGGGAACACCCAGGCGCGGATGGCGGCGCGGATGCAGCTGGCCACGGCCTCGCTGCCGAGCGTGTTCTCGTCGATGTCGAAGTCGCCCACGCGCCCCGAGGGGGTGATGGAGAAGCGCACCACCACCTTGCCCTTGAGGCTGGGGTTTCGCTTGAGCTCCTTCTCGTAGCAGCTCTGGATGGCGCCCTTGCGCGCGCGCACGTAGCGGGCGAGCGCGTCGCGGTCCACCTCGGAGCTGTCGACCTCCGGGGCGGCGTCCTGCACGCGGCCCTTCACGTCGACTTCCTTCTTGGTGCCCAGGTCGACCTTGCCGCCGCCCTGGGTGCCCAATTCGCCGATGCCCGTCACGGTGCCGGTGCCGCCGCCGCGAGGGCCGTTGCCCTTGCCCACGGAGGCCTCGTTGGCCACGCCCACGCCGCCGGCGCCCTGGAGGGCCGCGACGATGTCGTTGCCGCCGCTGGCGCCGCCCAGCACGTCCTGGAAGGCGCCGGAGCCGGAGCCCTTCGAGCCGAGCATCTTCAAGAGGCCCTTGTCGGAGACCTTCTTCACCATCTCCGCGTGGCGCTCGGCGGCGGCGCGGGTGGAGGGCTTCGGTTCGGCGGGCTTGTCGGTGGCGGCCTCGGCCGTCCTGGGCTCTTCCTTGGGGGCTTCGGCGGGGCCGGGCGCGGTGGGCTTGGGCGGCTCGATGGGGCGCTGGGGGATGATGGCGCGCACGAAGCGGTCATCGAGCTGATCCAACGCCAGCTCCTGCTCCTTGGGGGCCTCGGCGGAGAGGATGATGGCGGCGCCGGAGAAGTGGACCAGGAGCGAGATGGCGAGGATGCCGAAGAAGACGCGGTCCATCGTCTTCCAGCGGCTGACGCGCACGTCCGAGGGGAGCAGCGGACGCTCCTCCTCGGCGGGGGGCGCGACGAACTGGAAGAAGAGGGTGGCGTCGCCCAGCTCCACCTTGCCGCGGGCGGTCTCCTGCAGGGGTAGGACGTAGAGGTCTCCGCGGCGCGAGGCGAGCCCCTGGGAGCGCAGCGCATCGAAGTCCACGTCGGACGAGCCCAGGTTGACGCGGCCCTTCATGGACTCGTTGATGACGAGCTGGAACTGCTGGCCCTGGTTCTCGAAGACGCTGAAGCGCGCGGGCCTGTCGTCCGAGGCGGGCAGGACGATGGTGTTGCGCGCGTCGTGGCCGATGGTGACGGTCTCACGACGGACGTGGTGCTCCTCGACGATCTGGCCGTTCTGGATGAGGCCGACGCGGAGCAGCTTGGCGGGCGAAGGGGCTGCCATGGACTAGAAGGGCTCCTGCTCGACGCTCTTCTCGACCTTGGGCACGAAGCTCTCCGTGCGGTTGAGCTCGTCGAAGCTCAGGTTGGAGCGGGGGAGGATGTAGAAGGCCTGGGGCTTCTGGATGCGTCCCTCGACGGTGAGCGCGTCCAGGCGGATGACCTTGCGAGGTGCCTTCTTCGCGGCGGCGGCCTCGGTGGTGGCCGAGGTCTGCTGGGCGGTGCTCGTGGCGGAGGACGTGGACTTGTCCTGCGCGAGCACGGGCGCGGCGGCGAGCAGCACGAAGAGGGTGAGAGGGGCACGCATGGAGGTCCTAGTTCCTGTCGTCGGCCAGCTTACCCGAGCCGGCCTTCGCGGGCGTGGGGGCAGGGGGGCTCTCGGCCGGAGGAGGGGCGGCCTGGGTTCCAGGCTGGGACACCGCGCCGGGGGCGGTGGTTCCGGGTGTCACGGGTGACCGGGACGTGTCCGTGGGGGCGTGTGGGTCGGACGGGGGCGAGGCGGGAGCCGACACGGTGGCGTCGGGGGCCTGCTTCGCGGCCTCCTTCTGGGCCTTCTCCGCCTCCGCGGCCTTGCGGAGCTGGTCCTTGCGCTCGCGCTCGAGGCGCCGCTCTTCACGCTCGATGCTCTTGCGTGCGTCCTTGGTGTATTGGGGGATGCGGTCGTCCTTGCCGCCCTGGGCCTCGTAGCGCTCGAAGTAGGTGAGCGCCGTCTTGTAGCGCCCGACGGGGTCGCCGCCTGGTGGCTCCACGTCGAGGTACAGGATGGCGAGGTTGAACAGCGGGTCGGGCTGCTGCGGGCGCAGTTCGAGCACGCGCTCGTACTCGGCCTTGGAGCGCTCGAAGTCACCGGTGCCGCGGTAGGCATTGCCCAGGTTGAGGCGCGCGGCGGCGAAGTCCGGCGCGGACCTCACGGCGGCCTCCAGCTCCGTCACGGCGGCGGCGTAGTCCTGTGCCTCGTTGAGCATCGCGCCGAAGTTGTTGCGAGCCTCGGCGAAGTCGGGTCGCAGCTTCGCGGCCTCCTTGAACTCCTCCAGCGCCTGCGGCCTGACGTTCAGCGCCAGGTACACCAGCCCGAGCGCGTTGCGCGTGGCGGCGTCCGAGGGCGCGATGTCGCGCGCGTTCTCGAGCACCATGCGCGCCAGCTCCTGCTTGCCCTCGCGGTAGTAGACCTGCGCGAGGACCTGCATGGCGTGCGTGTGTCGCTCGTCGCCCTTGAGCGCGCGCTTCGCCTCGGTGGCCGCGGGCCCCAGCTTCTTCTGCTGGAGCAGCGTGACGGCCAGCGCCGTGCGCAGCGTCACCGAGTCCTGCTTCGTCTCCAGGAGCCCGCGCAGCTCCGTCTCCAGCGCCGCCGAGCGGCCCGTGCGGCCGTACAGGCGCGTCAGGCAGTCCCACGCGGACTGTTGCTCGGGCGCGAGGGTGAGGGCCTGGCGGTACGAGCGCTCCGCGTCCTCGTGCTTGCCCAGGCGCTCCTGGACGATGCCCAGGTTGGTCCACGCGTAGTCGAGCTTCGGCTCCTGCGTCACCAGGGCGCGCAGTGCAGCTTCGGCTGCTGTCAGCTCGCCCGTCCGCGCGATGGCCACCGCCTGGTCGAAGTCCTCGGCCGCGCTGCGGCGAGGTGGCTCGACGACGGGGGGCGCCTTCGCCGCCGTGTCCTGGGGGACGGGTGCGGGCGCGTCCTGCGCGGGACGTGTCTCCGGTGCGGAGGCGCACGCGGACAACCACAGCCCCGATGAGAGGAACAGCGCGGTGAGGGCCGAGGCCCCGAGCGTGCGTGGCGTGGTGCTCACGGCTTGGCCCCCCCGGTGATGCGGCGCTCGTCCTCGGGAGAGGGCTGGGGCGGGCCGCTCACGTGGCCGATGAGCCCTTCCGGATAGGTGGCCTCGGACGCGAGGGCCTGCTTGGGCTCCTTGAGCACCGGGTACTCCTTCGGACGGAAGCGGTTGAGGGCCTCCAGCGTGCGCCGGGTCCACTCGTTGGACACGCGATTCTTCCGCGCCTCCGCCAGCGCCACCGCGTAGCTCTCCACCGCGGCGTCCTCCAGCTCCGCCGTGTTCTGCGCGAGCAGGTCCTGGTACGTCACCACCGCCTCTTCACCCAGCCGCTTCACGTCCGGAGGCACGGGCGTCTCGATGATGGTGTTCGCGAAGCGCTCCAGCGCGTAGCCGGACCGATAGGCCGCCGCGAGCGACCACTCGAGCTGCTTGTACGGATACACACGCGCGTACGCGTCCTTCACCGTCTTCACACCCGCGCGCTTCACAGCGAAGCTGCGCACCAGCGTCTTGCCCCAGCCGCCAATCTTCAGCTTGTCGAACTGGCGCAGCTGCGCCTCCGCCAACTGGAAGCGTCCATACGCCGCCGCGTTCGCCGCGAGCGGGTGCGTGTCCGGCTTGAGCTTGCGCCGGTCGAACTCGTTCGCCGCCTGCGTGTAGTCCTTCTGCGCCTGCTTCTCGTTGCCGAGCTTCTGGTGCGCGTCACCCATGCGCCGGTGCGCGTCCACCACCAGCTCCACCTGCGCGGACTTGTTCGCGTACTTGCGCACGAACTCCTGGAGCGCGCGCACCTCGCCGCGAGCATCCCCCTGCTTCTCCAGCAGGACGGCGGCGCGGTACTGGTTCTTCGGCGCGTCCTCGGCGGAGGGGAACAGCTCCGCGTAGCGGATGAAGGTGGCCGCGGCCTCGGAATAACGCTGCTGGCCCTCCAGCAGGCGCGCGGTGTTGAAGAGCGCCGCCTCGCGGTCCTTCGACTTGGGGTAGTCCTTCACCAGCTTCTGGTAGCTGATGACGGCCTTGTCGAAGTCGTAGGACTTCTCCGCGTTGACGGCCACGCGGAACAGCGCCGCGTCCGCGAGCGGAGAGGCCGGGTACTCGCGGTAGATGCGCTCGTAGAGCTTGAGCGCCGAGTCGAACCGCCGTGTGTTCTCGTGCGCGACGGCCGCGTTGTTCAGCGCCTTGTCGGCGAACTCGTGCCGGGGCGCCTCGTCGACGAGCTGCGTGTACTTGCGCGCAGCCTCCTCGTACTTGCCCTCGGCCAGCAGCTGGTCCGCCAGCTTGAAGCGGCCCGCGAGCTTGAACTTCACGAGCTGCTGATGCAGCTCGCTGGACGGCTCGATGACCTGCGTGTTGCCGGCCAGCCGGGCGCTGACCTCCTCCACGCTGCGCCAGTCCTTGTCGATGAGGAAGGACTCGACGGTGAGGTTGGTGGCGTAGCGGGCCACCTCGTTCTTCGGCCACGTCTGGATGATGCGCTCGAAGCGCTTGCGCGCCTCGGGGAAGTCGTCGTGCGCGTAATACAGCTCCGCGGCCTTGTACGCGATGCCGGGCGCCTTCGCGTCGCGAGGCAGCAGCGCGGCGTACCGGTCCGACGCGGACACCAGCTTCGCCTCGGTGGGCGTCAGCGGCGCGGGCTTCACCGCGGAGCCCTCCGGACGCTCACTGGAGCGCAGTACCTCCAGCTTCGGCGCCTTGCCGGCCTGCTGCTCCTGGGCGAGGAGTTGCTGCCACGCGAGCACCGCGCTGTGCGCCGCGTCGTCGCGGTGCTTCACGCTCTCACCCGTGTCTCGCACGCGCTCGTAGGCCTTCGCGGCCTCGGCGAACTGGAACGAGAAGTAGAGGCACTCGGCGTAATAGAAGCGCATCTCGCCCGCGCTCTTGCTGCGCGGGAAGCGCTCCAGGTACGTGCCATACGAGCGGGCCGCGGTGGCGAAGCCCGCCTGGGCCTGCTCGAAGCGGCCCTCCTTCTTGAACACCAGCGCCTGCTGATGGTGGAAGGTGGCGGTGGTGTAGAGGCTCTTCTCGACGAGCGCGTTGGCGCGGGAGACCGCGTCCGGGTCGCCCATGTTCTTCGCGTGCCATGCGGTGCCGGGCTGATAACGGGTGGCCAGCTTCTCCGACTCGGCGAAGGACTCCGCCATCATCCGGTCGCGCTCGTAGGACTGCACGATGCGCTGCTGGAGCTCGGGCGCGTCGGGCGTCAGCGGCTCCTTCTCCAGCACCTGGCGATAGGCCACGATGGCGGACGCGTAGTTCGTCTGGTCGAAGTACACGTGCCCGAGGCGACGGTAGACGTCCGCCTCGTACGGACGCCCGGCGCGCTTGACGAACAGCGACTTCGCGCGAGGCAGGCCGCCCCACGACTCGTCCGCGAGCGAGATGGCCACGTACTGCAGGGCCTCGTCGCGCAGGTCTCCGCCCACCTCGGTGTTGCCCTGGGCCACGGCCTGGGCCTGGTAGAAGTCCACCAGCGTGAGGAAGGACTCCACGCCCTCGTCGAAGCGGTCCATCCGGTAGTACGTCCAGCCCAGCTTGTAGAGGGCCTTGTCGTAGAGCGGGTGGAGCGTGTCGCGGGAGGCGGCCTCGAAGGCCTGGGCCGCGCGCGGCAGCGCCTGCGGGTCCTTGTAGTTCTCGAACCAGTACTCGCCGATGCGCACCCACGCCTCGGTGGCGAAGCGGCTGCGCGGATAGCGCGCGATGAGCTGTTGATAGGCGAGGAAGCTCTCCTCCACCTGCTCCTGTTCCTCCAGGCAGTAGCCCAGCAGGTAGGACGCGCCGTCGTTGAAGCGGTAGTCCGGGTACTCCTTCAGCAGCCGGCGATACAGCGCGATGGAGTCCGCGTAGTCCTTCTTCGGCTCCACGGGGAACGCCGTGCCGTCGGGGTTCTTGTCGTGGATCTCCAGCCGGTCGCGGTACTCCTTCATCGCCAGCTGATGCTCGTCCTGCGAGCGCTCGTAATAGAGCTCCGCGAGGCGGAACATCACGTCGGGCGTGTAGCGCGGCTCGCTGGGGTAGCGGCGCAGGAACTCCTCGAAGCGGACGATGGCCTCCATCCGCTCCTTGCGCTCCTGGGCCTCGAAGTCGCGGATGACCTTCTCGTACGAGGACGCGAGCGAGTCCCGCTTCTGCTCGTACTTGTGCTCCATCAGCCCCTGGACGTCGCGGCTGAACTCGCGCGACTCCTCGTCGTACGTGCGCAGGGCGTGGCTGACGTCCTGGAGCAGCAGCTCCTCGTCCGGCGAGCGACCCAGCCCATTCAGGTAGTCGCGCGAGGGCGTGCCCGAAGGGCTCGGGGCCTCCGTGTCGGAGGGGCTCGTGGCCTGGGCGGGAGCCTCCGGCGCCTGGGCGGCGGCGGGCAGCGAGGCCAGCGAGAGCAGCACCGCGAGAACGCGCCGCATCACCGGCTCTCCTCCGACGACAGCACGTCCCGGAAGTCGGCGTCGAGCGCGCGCAGGGCCTCGGCCTTCTGCGCGGAGACCTTCTGGATGGACGTCGTCTTGTCCTGCTTCTCGGTGAAGGCCACGTCCACCACACCCACGTCCGCCTTGAGCACCAGGTCGTAGAACTGTCGGCGCACGCGCCGGACGCTGTCATACGCGATGCGGCCCACGAGCTGCTTCGCGTTGCCGGCCACCGCGGCCACCTCGGCCTCGTAGCGCTCGAGCAGCTGCTGCTCGGCCAGCACCTTCGCCCGGATGCGCGTGGCCTTCTGCTCCACGCGTCCGCGCAGCGCACCCTGGGCCTGGGCGACACGTCCTCGCAAGGCCTCGCCGCGCTGGCGCACCGCATGTGCGCGAGTCATGAGGCCCGAGGGCGCCTGTCGTCGTTCGGCCTCCTCGAGCACCGCGTGCTCCGCGCGCAGCGCCTGCGCGAACCGGCCGCGGATGGCCTGCTCTCCGGCCAGGGCCGCCGCCGCGCCGTTGCGCTCATCGGCGAGCCGCCCGCGCGTGCGGTCCAGCTCCCCCTGCAAATCCGTGAGCGTCTGGACCTCTGCCTGGAGCTGCACGAGGAACTCCTGCTCCTCCTCGGGAGGCGTCTGCCGGAGCAGCCGCGTGTCATCCACCCACTTGCGCACCGCCGCGGCGATGGCGTGCAGCCCCTGCACCTCCGCGCCCAGCCGGAAGGCCTCTCGGTCCACCGCGTCCACGCGCGCCTGCATCCGCCGCAGCCGCTCCTCCAGGTCCTGCTGCGTGGCGGGCATCGAGGCGAAGCGGACGGCCAGCGCCTCGCGCTCACGACGCAGCGGCGCGAGCCGGGCGCGCTCGTCGGCGGTGAGCGAGGGCTCCAAGGACAGCCCCTCCAGCTCCACCAGCGAGGCCTCGACCTGGATGCTCGCCGTCTCCACGGAGTCCGAGCGCGTGAAGCCCTCCTGCAGCTCCGGGAAGGCCTGCAGCTTGCGCGTGTCCAGGGCCGTGAGGATGCGCGCGGCCAGCTCCCGCGCCTCCAGCGTGTCCCTCCGCCCGCTGTCGATGTCGCCCACCGTCTTCATCGCGCTGCTCACCTCGCGCTCCGTCGACGCGTACTTCAGCGCGAGCGGAGGCAGGAGCGTGCGCACGTCCGGCACGGTGTCGGTGCGCGCCAGGAGTCGCTCGAAGTACGCCACCGGGTCGCGGTTGGCGCGCAGGAGCACGTCCACCTTGTCACGCTCCGGACGGAAGGTGCCGATGAGCTCGTCGTACGACGCGATGGCCTCCTCGTACCGCTTGAGCTTCTGGAGCAGGTGTCCGCGCAGCAGCTTCGCCTCGGGCGCGAGCTTGGAGTCGGGCGACACGAGCAGCAGGATGTCGACGGCGTTCTTCGCCTCCTGGTGGTTGCCCTTGCGCACCTGCGTCCACGCGATTTCGTAGAGCGACTCCGGGAACGACTCGCTCTCCTGCGGCACCCGGCCGTACCAGTCCAGCGCCTCGTCGAAGCGGCCCGCCTCGTACAAGAGGCGTCCCAGCGACATCAGCGCCAGCTCACGGATGCGCTCCGTGTCCGTGTCCGCGGTGGCGCGGACCTGGGGCTTGTTCCTCGTCTTCGGCGCCGTCGTCTCGGCCGCGCCCTCCACGGGCGTGAGCAGCTGCTGCAACTGGAGGATGGCGATGGGCAGCTCACCCGCCTGCATCGACAGCACCGCCATGTGGTAGCGCGCCTGCAACTGGTAGGGCCCGCCGTGGGCCTGGGCCAGGGGCGCGAAGGCGGCCCTCGCGTGGGCGATGCGCTCGGAAGGCGCCAGGTCCGTGCGACGGAACAACCGCTTCGCGTAGACGTACTGGATGTCCGCGGGGAGCTGTCCGCCGAACAGCCCGCGCGCCTGCTCCACGTAGGCGTCCACGTCGTCGTAGAGGTTCAGCCGGCCGCTGATGGCCAGGTAGCGCGTGAGCGCGTCGCGGTGGCGCGGCGAGGGCGTGGGCAGCGACAGCAGCTCGCGCAGGTACAGCCGCGCGCCCACGTCGTTCTTCTGCTGGTACAGCGCGTCCGCCAGGAAGTAGAGCGCGTCCGCGTACCGGGGGTGGCCGCGGAACTCCGGGTCGCTCACCAGGTCGTAGAAGTGGACGGAGGCCGCGGTCCAGTCGCCCAGGAGGTACTGAATCTCCGCGTCGGAGTAGCGGCGCACGCGCGCCTGCGCCTCGTCGGGCTCCGGCTGCTGGCTGTACTTCGTCTCCACCTGACGGAGGCTCTCCTCGGCGAGCTGGAGCTGGCGCTCCACCGTCGTCAGGCGCTGCTCCAGCTGCTGCGCCGTGGGCGGGGGAGGGGGCGTGTCGGCCCGGGCGACAGCGCCACCCGCGAGGCCGAGCACCAGGGCGAGTGCGCGAAGCGACACGTTCACCGGCGTGCCCCTACCGCGCTTCAGTGGAGGTGGTGGCCGGGGGAGTCGTCCCCGCTTCGCCGTCGATGCGGGGCGCCGCGTCGCGCGACAGCTCGATGTCGTAGCGCACCGCGGGCCGGTCCTTGTGGTCCGTGGTCACGCCGCCCTGCTCGAAGCCCACCACGCGCACCGTGGACACCTTCCCCGGCTCCGCGTTGAAGGTGTAGCTGGATTGCACCTTGAACTTGTAGCCCTCCACGTAGCTGAACACGCCGAAGCCGTTGCCCCGGTACACCAGGCGCACCGCGAGCTGGTGCTGGCCCGGGACGATGCGCCCGTTGAAGACCTCGAACTGCTCGCGCTTGGCGAGCTCGCCCTGCAGGTCCAGCTGCGTGAAGATGGGCGCGCCGTCGAGCGCGTACGTCACCGACTCCAGGATGAAGGAGCCGCCCATCTCGTTCTTGTGGACGATGTGCGCTCGCGCGCCCGTGGTGACGTCACCGCCGAGCACCGTCTCCTGAAGCAGCAGGAGCCGCGCCTTGGAGCGGTAGATCTTCTCCTTCAGGTCGACGACCTGCTCCTCCAGCGTCTTCACGCGCGCGTTGAAGGCCTCGTCCGCGGTGCTGTCACCCTCGGGCGCGGAGACCTGGGCGGCGGCGACTGGCGGCTGGGCGGGAGAGCGCGACTCCTGCGCGAGCGCCGACCCACAGAGGGTGGCGCTCACGAGCGCGAGGAGTCGGAGGGTGGCTGCGACACGCACTGTGCGACCTCAGGAGGCGGACGGCCCGGCCCGTCGGCAGCAGGTTGTAACACCCTTGACCGCGGGGCGTCTCGTCACCCGCGGTACGGGAGCCGGTTGCCCGGCCGCTTCCTCGTCAGCCGCCCTTCTTCAGTTCGGTGAGCACCAGCTTCGCCACCGCCTTGAGCGTGTCGAACACGCCCACGCCCGTCGGAGCAATCGCCTCGTACTTGGGGATGTTGCGCGGGTTGAGCGCCTTCTGCATCTCATCCACGGTGACGGCGTTGGGCAGGTCGCGCTTGTTGTACTGGATGACGTACGGAATCTTGTTCAGGTCGTAGCCCTGCTCGGCCAGGTTGATGCGCAGGTTCTCGAGCGACTCCATGTTCGCCTCCATGCGCTCGATCTGACTGTCGGCCACGAAGACGACGCCGTCGACACCCTTCAGGATGAGCTTGCGGCTGGCGTCGTAGAACACCTGACCGGGCACCGTGTAGAGGTGGAAGCGCGTCTTGAAGCCGCGGATCTCGCCGAGCGACAGCGGCAGGAAGTCGAAGAAGAGCGTGCGGTCCGTCTCGGTGGAGAGCGAGATGAGCTTGCCCTTCGTCTCGGCCGCCGTCTTGTTGTAGATGTACTGGAGGTTGGTCGTCTTCCCGCAGAGACCCGGCCCGTAATAGACAATCTTGCAGTTGATTTCGCGGGATGAGTAGTTGATGAAGGACATGGCTTCCCGGGTTACTCGCTGAAGAGGTTGTCGATATCGTCGTCGGAGATCTCGGCGAACGGCGACCCGGCACCCGGGCTGTCCGTCTTCTTCACCAGACTCTCGAAGATCTTCGTGAGCTCGTCGCTGGCCTTCTTGATGCGCAGGCGGACGAGGCCCAGGCTCGTGCGGTTGTCGAAGATGACGACCAGCACCACCCGGCTGCCGACAATCGTCATGTAGAGCGAGTCCTTGGCCCCTTCGTGGAACTGGTTGGGGAACTCGTTCTCACCGATCAACTTGGCGAGCCCGCCCATCGCCGCCACGTTGCCGGCCGTCAGCGAGGCCAGGGACGTGGTGTCGATGTTCTGCGTCTGGCCAGCCGAGGAGATGAGCTGCCCGTTCTTGTCGACGAGGAAGACCACCTTCGCGTTCGCGTCCTTGGTGAGCCGGTCGCAAACGGCGTTGATCTTGGTGAACTCCTCTTCGTACATCACCAGTTGCGTGCCCATGGGCGTATGCGCTCCTCAGCGTTCGCTCGTCCCTCTCACGGTGCCACCCCGTTGTTTCTGGAGTGAATCCCGGAGGTTAGACGAGGCGCTACCGACCGTGAGGATGCTTAGCAAAGCCCCTCCACCACAGCAAGAAGCCATCCGTTCCTGGCGGTGAGAACGAGGATGTCCCGGGCTTGTCCGCCCGCTTCGAACCCCCGGCGAGCCCCGGTCAACCCCCTCCAGGGCCTTTCCAGGTGGACTGAGGGTGCTGGTTTGGGGGTGTTCGCGGGTTTCTCTATACTCCGCCGGGCTTTGACGCCCCCACGCCCCCTTGCCCCCATCCTGGCGCGTCTGGCGCCCTTGCTGTTGGTGCTGGTCGCCGCTCCGTCCGTCCGGGCGGAGGAGGTGCGCGAGCGAGCCTCGCTGCGCCTTCGCTACGGCATTGCCCTCCGAAACGGACAGCAGGCCGATGTAGGGCCCGGGCTCACCTATGACGGCTTCACACCGAATGATCTGGCGGTGCTGGGGACGGCGTGGGCGGGCGCGTGGCTGGGCGGGTGGGCGTCGGTGCAGCGGGAGGGGTTCGACCTGAAGGAGGACTCGGTGAGGATCACCGGCGGCAGCCTCCTGAGGGCGTCGGTGGGTCCCCGGGCCCGGGCCTTCCTGGGGCCGGTGCGCGCGGAGCTGGGGGCGGGCTACGGGTACGCGCAGCTGCCCGTCTTCGGCACCTCGGATGAGCCGGTGCTGGCGCGGGGCGTGCGGCACGCGGCCCTGGTGAGCGCGAGCGTGCGGGTGCCGCTCTTCACCCGGCTGGCGGTGGAGGCGCGGGGCGAGGTGCCGGTGTCGCTGTCGGTCAAGGACGCGGCGGGCGCGAAGGCGGAGGCCAAGGGCTTCGCGGCGGGCGGCGCGCTGTTGTTCCCGCTGACGGGCGGGGGGAGCTGGTCCGGGACGGTGCTCCTGGACTTCCAGCACGTGCAGGACACCGTGACGCTCGTGGACGGCTCGCGCTCCGAGCAGCGGATGCGCCGGGTGGGCGCGGCGCTGGAGGTGGCGTGGAACGACGCGCCCTCCGCTCCGGCAGCGCCACCGCCGCCGCCTCGGGTGCCGATGGGCACGCTGGTGCTCCAGTTGCTGGACGCGGAGTCGGGCGCGCCGCTTCCTGCCGCGAAGGTGGTGCTCGTCGCCAATGGCGTGGAGGGCGCGCCTCGCGAGGCGGATGCCCAGGGCAACGTGGAGGGCGTGGAGCTGCCTCCGGGAGATGTCGTGGCGCGGGTGAGCGCGGAGGGCTACGCGCCGGCCGAGGGCCGCGTCACGTTGGAGGATGGTGGCCGCGTGGCGCTGGCGGTGCGCGCGCGCAAGCTGCCGCCGCCCACGGGGGGCCTCAAGATTTCGGTGGTGAGCGCGGGTAATGGCGTGCCGCTGCCCGGAGTGCGGCTGATGGTGGGCGGCGTGGAGGCGCGCACGGACCTGCGCGGTGAGGTCCACGTGAAGGAGTTGCCGCCGGGCCCCGTGGCCGTGGTGGCGACGTCCTCGGGTTACCGCACGGCGGAGGAGGCGGCCATCATCGTGGCGGGGCAGGAGACGGCGCTCTCGGTGCCGCTCGCCTCCGAGCGCAAGGGCGAGCCCGCGACGCTCACCGGCCAGGTGCGCAACGCACGCGGTGGCAAGCCCATCGCCGCCACGCTCCTGATTCCGCAGGCGAAGGTGAAGGCGCGCACGGACGCGAAGGGGGCGTTCACCTTCAAGGTCCGCGGTGGCACCTACCGCATCACCATCTCCGCGCGCGGGTTCTTCACGCAGTCGAAGCTCGTCACCTTGAAGGACGGCGAGCAGGCCATCTTCAACGTCGATCTCTTCCCGAGGCAGAAACGGTGAGCAACACGCGTCCCTGGCTCCTGGCCCTCCTGCTCGTCGTGTCGGGTTGCGACGACGAGGCGGCCACTCCAGCCCCTCCTCCCGTCGAGTCCGCCGCGGCCCCCGACTCGGGCCCCGCCGTGGAGCTGGCCCGACTGGAGGGCCTGTCCGGCGACGTGCAGGTGGAGCGCGGCGGCAAGAAGGTCCCCGCGCAGGCGGGCCCGCTGTATTCGGGCGACGCGGTGGAGACGGGGGCGTCGGGCGCGGCGACCCTCAGCTTCCCGGACGGGCGCTCGGTGGAGGTGGGCGCGGACGCGCGCGTCGGCGTGGGCCAGGACGCAGGCGGCGTGGTGCTGAAGGTGGAGCGCGGCATCGTGTTGTCGCGCGTGCCCGCGAAGCCCGCGGGGGCTCCGGCCGGGAAGAAGGTGGCGCTCACGCTGCTGACGCCCTTCGGCCTCACGCGCGTGGGCTCCGAGCCCAGCGAGGTCTCCGTCCAGGTGACGAAGGACGCCGGCCGCGTGGAGGTGAAGCTGGGCGCCATCGAGTTCGTCGCGAAGGACGGCAAGCAGCTGCGCGCCTCCGAAGGCGACTCGGTGGAGGTGTCCGCGGGCCGGGCGGAGCTGAGGCTCAAGGGCTCGCGGCGGGTGGAGCTGGAGCCCATCGACGTGACGGTGCGGGTGGGCTCGGGCCGGGCGGAGCTGCGCGGGAAGGACGCGAAGCGCTGGAGGTCGGTGCGCGCGGACGGCGAGGTGCTCGCGCCCGGTGACGGCGTGCGCACGCGCGCGGGTGGCTCGGTGGACCTGGCGCTGAAGAACTCGTCCTCGCAGCTCACCCTGGGCCCCTCGGCGGAGATGGTGCTGGAGGGCGCGGGGCAGGGCGGCACGAGCGATGAGGCGCGGCTGGACCTGCGCCAGGGACGACTGGGGCTCCAGCTCGCGCAGGGCCGCGAGAGCCGCGTGGTGCTGCCGGGGCTTACCTTGGAGGGGGACGGCGCATCGCGGCTGGCGGTGCGGCGCACGGGGTCGGGTTATCTGGTGGACGCGCAGACGGGGCGGGTGACGCTGGTGCGCGGCGAGACGCGACAGCCGCTGCGGGCGGGAGAGCGGGCTGTCGTCTCGGGTGAGACGGGCGAGGCGCGCATCGAGTCGCTCGGCCCCGCGCCCCTGCTGCTCGGCGCGGGAGACGGCGCGGAGGTGTACCACCAGGACATGCCCGAGGTGGCCTTCGGCTGGGAGAAGGAGGGCGAGGTGACGGTGGAGGTGGCGACGGACGCGGAGTTCACCAGGCCCCTGCTGACGGGCACGGTGTTCCAGCCCTTCGTCAACGTGCCGGCGCCCGCACGCGGGACGCTCTTCTGGCGGGTGAAGGGCAAGGACGGTCAGGAGGTGGCGAAGGGCAGCGCGGTGTTCGCGCCGGAGCGGCTCGGTCGGGATTTGGACCGGGTGCGCAACGTGGTGCCGGAGGGGCTGGAGAAGACGACCATCTTCTACCAGGACAAACCGCCGGCCGTGACGTTCACCTATTCGGAGGAGACGTCGGCGGCGCGCTACCGGGTGGCGGTGTACCGGGCGGGCGCGTTGGACAAGCCCGTGGCGGAGCGCACGGTGACGGAGGCGCGCGCGGCGTTGGATGCGGGCGCGCTGAGCGAGGGCAGCTACCTGTGGTCCGTCACGCCGTTGTCCGAGTCGGGTGAGCAGCTGAAGGGGGGCCGGATGAACAAGCTGGAGCTGGTGTACGACAACTCGGTGCCGATGCTGCTCGTGTCGCAGCCGCGCCAGGGGCAACGCTCCGCGGCGAAGGTGAGGGCCACGGGGGTGGCGCCGGTGAACGCGCGCGTGTCCATCAATGGACGTCCCGCCAGCCTGGACGGCAAGCATCGGTTCGATACGTGGGTGGAGCCGGTGGGCTCGCCCCCGCTGCTGGTGTTTAGAATGACGCGACCGGGTGCTCCGGATGTCCACACGGTGCGCACCTTGAAAGAGCGAGGGCCCTGAGGATGTCCCCCCCCCAGACGACACAGCCCGGCTCCGGCACCGAGGAGGCTCCTCCGCCGCTGCTTCGCCCGTACGGCCCCTATGTCCTCGTGCGCAAGCTGGCCGAGGGCGGCATGGCGGAGATCTTCCTCGCCAAGCTGCTCGGCGCCGACGGCTTCGAGCGCAACGTGGTCATCAAGCGGATGCTGCCGCACCTGTCGAACATCCCCGACTTCGTGGAGATGTTCCGGGACGAGGCGCGGCTGGCCGCGAAGCTGTCGCACCCCAACATCGTGCAGATACAGGAGCTCGGCTTCACCGAGGGCTGCTACTACATCTGCATGGAGTACCTCGCGGGCGAGGACTTCTCCACGACGCTGCGGCTGGCGGGACGGCGACGCGCGTACCTGCCGTTCCCCATCGTGCTGCGCGTGCTCATCGACTCGGCGCGAGGGCTGCACTACGCCCACGAGTTCTGCAACGAGCTGGGGCAGCCGCTCAACGTGGTGCACCGCGACATCTCCCCGTCGAACCTGTACCTGACGTACCAGGGGCAGGTGAAGGTGCTGGACTTCGGCATCGCCAAGGCCGAGTCGAGGCTCGCCAACACGCGCACCGGCGTCGTGAAGGGCAAGTACATGTACATGGCGCCGGAGCAGGCCAAGGGGCAGGGGGTGGACCGGCGCGCGGACATCTTCGCGCTCGGCGTCAGCCTGTACGAGGCGCTCACGCACGTGCGGCCCTTCTCGCGGGAGAACGACCTGGCGGTCCTCAACGCGCTCCTGCACGGCGAGTTCAAGCGTCCGCGCGAGCTGCGGCCGGACCTTCCCGCGGAGCTGGAGGCCATCGTCCTCAAGGCGATGGCGCCGCTGCCGCAGGACCGCTACGCCACGGCGGAGGCCTTCGCCGAGGACCTGGAGGCGTTCCTCGGCGAGCACCTGAGCGCCGCGGGCACGCCGCAGCTCGGCGCGTTCCTGCGCAGCCACTTCGGTGAGGACCGCTTCACCGAGCGCACCCGCATCCCCACGCTGTCCTCGCTCTCCGCCGCGCTGGGCGTGGTGACGCAGGCGACGGGCGTGGCGGAGATGGGGACGGACGTGGTGGGGGGGCCTTCCTCCGCGACGGGCGCCACCGACGTGGCCACGGCGCGCGGTTGGAGCGCGCGCTCGCCGGCGTCGTCCTCGGGGTTGGTGCCGGCGGCGACGAAGACTCCGGCCACCGAGTCGGCGCCGACGCCCGTCGCCGCGCCCCGTGCTCGCGGATGGCGTCCGCTCGTCGTGGGGCTCGCGGGTGGGTTGTTGCTCGCGGGCGTGGGCATCGTGGGCTACGCGCGGCTCGTCGCTCCCGTGTCGGCGGGCGTCGTGGCTCCTCCCCTCGCGGCTGTCGCAACCTCGCCGGTGGAGGCACCGGTCGCTGCTCCCTCGACGGAAGGGGTCGCCGAACCCGCGCCGCAGGCCGTGTCGCCCGTGTCGCCGCCACCTGTCGGGACGCAGCCTCCCGAGGGTGTGGCGGCGCAGGGGACTGGCGGTGAGGCGGGCGCGGTGGGGAGCGCGTTGTCACCACCGCCGCCCGTGGAGGAGGTGGCGGAGGGCAAGTCCGTGAAGAGCACGGCGAAGAAGAAGGTGTCGCTCACCGTGGATGACATCTCCCGCGTCGTGGCGAAGGGGCGCTCGCGCATCACCACGTGCTTCGAGAAGAACCGCGCGGACCTGCCGGCGAGCGAGGGCCAGGTGCAGGTGGAGTTCTCCATCGCCTCGACGGGGAAGGTGCGGGCGGGCGTGAGCGGGGCGCTCGCGCAGACGGGTGTGGGCCGCTGTCTCCAAGCGCAGGCGGAGCGACTGCGCTTCCCGGCGCACCTCGACGAGGAGGTGAACGTGGTGGTGCCGTTCTCCTGGCGACTGACGCGGTAGGCGGCAGCACGGCGCCGGGAGCTTCCGGCGCCGGCTCGTACGACTAGAGGTCGCGGCGGGCGGACAGTGCCTTCGCCAGCGTGGCCTGGTCGGCGTACTCGAGGTCACCGCCCATGGGCAGGCCCTGGGCGATGCGGGTGAGGCGCAGGCCCATGGGCTTGAGCAGGCGCGTCAGGTAGAGCGCGGTGGCCTCGCCCTCGACGTCCGGATTGGTGGCGAGGATGAGCTCCTCCACCTGGCTGTCGGTGAGCCGCTCCAACAGCTCCTTGATGCGGAGCTGGTCCGGGCCCACGCCCTCGAGCGGGGACAGCACGCCGTGCAGCACGTGGTAGCGGCCCTTGAACTCGCGGGTGCGCTCGAGCGCCATCAGGTCCGCGAAGGTCTCCACGACGCACAGCACCCGCTCGTCACGGCGGTGGTCCCTGCAGAAGCCGCAGGTCTCCGTGTCCGTGAGGGAGAAGCAGCGCACGCACAGGTGCACCTTCTCCTTCACCTCGCGGATGGCCTGCGACAGCTCGGAGGCGTATTCGCCCGGAGAGCGCAGGATGTGGAACGCGAGGCGCTGGGCGGTCTTCTCCCCGATGCCTGGCAGCTTCGCGAGCTGGGCGACGAGGCGGTTCAGCGGATCGGGAGTCATCCGGTATCAGGTAACGCCGGGGATCTTGATGCCGCCGGAGATTTTCGCGAGCTCGCGCTGCATGTGCTGACGGCTGCTCGCCAGGGCGGCGTTCACCGCGGCGGTGATGAGGTCCTCGAGCATCGACGTGTCGTTCGGGTCGATGGCTTCCTTGTCGATCTTGATGCTGCGGATCTCCTGGATGCCGTTGGCCACGACGGTGACGCGGCCCTCGCCGGCCTTGGCCTCGACGGTCTCCTCGGCCAGCTGCTGCTTGCGCTCTTCGATCTTCTCCGTCAGCTTGTTCGCCTGCCGGATGAAGTAGTTCAGGTCGACGCCGGGCATGTGCTTCCTCGGTACGGGCGTGGAGTGTGGCGCGCACCCTAGCGTCGCGCGCGTCCATTGTCAGGCGCTGTCGTCAGGGGCTTCGACAGGAGCGTCGGCGACCGAGGCGGCGGAGGGGCGCTCGGGCTCGTAGATCTGGATGTGCTCGATTTCTCCACCCAGGACCAAGAGCACGGAGCGGACCGAGGCGTGGTTGCGCACCTTGCTCTCGGTGTTCTTCTCGTGGGTGGCGCGGCTCTGCGCGTCGCGCTCGGCGAGGCTGGGCGCGGCCCGGGAGTCGTCCGCGGACACGTCCTGGAAGGACAGCTTCACGGGCCGGCCGAAGTGCTCGGCCAGGAGCTTGTCGATGGTGGCCTTGCCCGCGGCGGCGGACACCGACATGCGGTGCAGTCCCGCGGAGGGGAGGAATCCGAGGATGATCTCCCCGGCCTTCATCGACATGAGCCGGCCGTTCGCGAGGGCGGTGCCGTGGCGCAGGGAGCCCGCCTTCACGGTCTCCACCGCGGCGCGCCAACGCTCGATGAGCGGCAGGTTGGGGTTGTCGCGCCCGCGTGCCACGGGGGCGGGCGCGGCGGCCATGGGAGGCGGCTCGGGCTCGGGCGCGGCGGTGGGGGCTTCGGGCTCGGGAATGCACTCGCCGGAGGCGCAGCCGCCCGGAGAGGCCTCTTCTGGATAGAAGCGGGACTCCTCGTCGCTGTCGCCGTAGGGAGGTGGCTCGGGCGGGCCGGGCGGCGGCTCGGGCTTGCGGACGTTGATGACGCGGACGGTGGGCGCCGGCTCGGTGGTGCGGGAGAGCGGGGTGGCGCCCGCATGCGGGCCGGGGGGACTGATGGGCTGCTGCGGGGGCGGCGCTGCCGTGGGCGCGGGCGGACCGTTGCGCAGGAAGGACAGGGGCCGCGCGGCGGACGGGGGCAGGCCCTCCAGGACGGGGCCCGAGGGCAGGGGATTCTCGACGGGATACGCCGATGGGGGCGGAGCGTCCGAGACAGTCTGGGCGCCGCCGCCGTTGCGCAGGAAGGACAGGGGGCGCGCGGCGGACGGAGGCAGCCCGGCCATCACCGGACCCGTGGCGGGGACGGGAGGGGTGGCGCTGACGGAAGTTGGAGGCGTCCACGCGCCCGCGGCTGGCTGGGGCGGGGGGATGTCACGTGCGGCCCCGTCATGCCGTGGCAGCGCGATGTTGGCGGGCGGCTCGTCTGATGCGCCTCCACCGTGGCGGGGCAGGTCGATGTCCGGTGGTGGCTCGGGCTGGTAGTCGGAGTCGTCGTAGCGAGAGGCGCCCGAGCCTCGCGTGTCGAATGACGCGGGCGCATCGAAGCGAGGCGCTTGCGCGGGACGCGCGAAGTCTCCTGTGGGCTGCGGTCCGGAAGCCGGTGCTGGCGCATCCCACGGTGGGCCTGTCGGCGCACGTGTCGTGGACCCGGTGGTGGGCTGTCCCGCAGATGGACCCGGGGCATCCCAGGGTGGGCCCGATGGCGCACGCCCCAGCGCTCCAGCGGAATGCTGCCCAGCCGAGGCCCCCGTCGCGTCCCAAGGCGGGCCCGAGGGCGCACGCCCCATCATTCCGGCGGGGGCCTGGCCAACAGTCGCGCGAGACGCATCCGATGGACCCCCGTGCGGCGGGCCCACCGGCACTACTGCGTGCTGAGGACCCGCGGCGCCACTCGGTCCGCTTGGCGCGACGGATGGTGCACCCTCGAACGCGCCACCCAGCGGCCCGCGAGTCGACGCTCCATGGGACGACGTGCTCCCGTTGCTCGCCCCCGCACTCGAGTGCGGCGGAGCCGACGGCATGGCCGTGGACACGCCATCGTGCGATGGCACTCCTCCGGACGCACCCGTCGGCCTCGGCGTCGAGGCGGGCTGTTGCCCCGTCGCAGGCGCGGCTCGACCCGTCTCCCACGGACGTGGGGCGGGCGCGGCTTCGGGGGGCGGAGCCTGGCGAGGCTCAGGCGCGAAAGTTCGTGGAGCTGGAGCGACCTCCTGGCGCTCCAGCATTGGCCTTGTCCGACTGAGGCAGTCCAGCCGTGAGCCGGTCCACCTTCGCGAGCAGCTCCGGAATCGACCCTCCGGGCGACAGCTGGATGGCCTTCAACAGCGCCATCTCCAGCGCGAGCCTCGGCTGCGCCGCGCGCGACACATCCCAGACGGAGCCATGCACCACGTCGAACATCCGCGTGAGCTGCGCGCTCTCCGCGTCTTTCGCCAGCGCCACGAGCGCCTTCTGCTCGGACTCGGCCAGCTCCGCGGGCGCCTCGCCCAGCGTCTTGGTGACGAAGAGGTGGCGAAGCTGCATCGCCAGCTCCTCCGCGAGGCGCTTCAAATCGAGGCCCCGATTGAAGACCTCCTCCACGCGCTCCAGCACGCGCTTCGCATCCTTGTGCACCAGCGCGTCGGCGAAGTCCTGCACCATCGTCCGGTCGATGGCGCCCAGCGCCTCGGCGACCTCCTCGTCCGTGGGATTCGCTCCGCACGAGGCGAGCACCTGGTCCAGCAGGCTGAGCGCGTCGCGCATGCCGCCCTCGGACTGGCGCACCACGAGCGACAGCGAGCGGTCCGAGATGCCCGCGCCCTCCGCCTTGCAGATCTCCTGCAGCCGCTGGAGCATCCGCGCCGCGGAGATGCGGCGGAAGTTGTGGCGCTGGCAGCGCGACAGGATGGTGTCCGGGAGCTTGTGCGCCTCGGTCGTCGCGAAGATGAACTTCACGTGCCCGGGCGGCTCCTCCAGCGTCTTGAGCAGCGCGTTGAACGCCGCCCCCGACAGCATGTGGACCTCGTCGATGATGTAGATCTTGTGCCGGTCGCGCTGCGGCAGGTACTTCGCGTTCTCGCGAATCTCGCGGACGTTCTCCACGCCGTTGTTGGAGGCACCGTCGATCTCCGCCACGTCCACGCTGGTGCCGGCGGCAATCTCCGTGCACGCCCGGCACTCACCGCAGGGAGTCGCCGTGGGGCCCTTCTCACAGTTGAGGGCCTTGGCGAGCAGGCGTGCGGCCGTCGTCTTGCCCACGCCGCGCGGGCCGCAGAACAGGTACGCGTGCGCCACCCGGTCCATCTTGATGGCGTTCGCGATGGTCCGGACGACGTGCTCCTGTCCGGTCATGTCATCGAACTTCTGCGGACGCCATTTGCGGGCGAGGACGAGGTAGCTCATGGGGGCAGTCATCTAAACACGACGGCGCGAAGGATCCATCTCCAGGCGCTGCGACTCAGCGTCCGAGCGCTTTCAGCACGACCTGGGCCGAGTTGTGCCCCGCCGCGCCGATGACGCTGCCCGCCGGGTGGCAGCCCGCGCTGCAGAAGTAGAGCCCCTGCACCGGCGTCTCGTAGGGCAGCCTGTCGGTGAAGCCCAGCTTGTTGTCCACATGGTGGATGTGCCCGCCGGTGATTCCGAAGTGGCTCTCGATTTTCGGCGGCGTGAGGGCGAAGTACTCCTGGACCAGATCACTGGTCCCCGGCGCGAAGCGGTCGCACACCGACAGCAGCTGCTGCACGTAGCGCGACTCCTCCTTCTCCCACGTCGTGCCCTCGAGCTTGTAGGGCACCCACTCCACGAAGAGCGCGGAGTTGTGGCGGCCCTCGGCGTCACGCAGCGACGGGTCCACGGTGGTGTGGATGTACCACTCGATGGAGGGGAAGTCGGACAGCCTGCCCGCCTGCGTGTCGCGGTACGAGCGCTCCAGCGCGCCGAGCACGTCGTCCTCCTGCGGCAGCAGGTGGATGGTGGGGCCGAACTGGCCCTTGTCCTCGGGCAGACAGGTGAACCTCGGCAGCTCCTTCAGGCACAGGTTCACCTTGAGCGTGGTGCCCGGCACCGCCATCGCGCCCACCTTCGCGCGGTAGTCCGCCGGCAGTGCCGCGGTGTCCACCAGCTTCAGCGTGCGGAACGGGTCTCCGTTGGACACGACCACGGAGGCCTGGAGCTCCTCGCCGTTCTCCAGCACCACACCCTTCACCACGCCCGAGTCCACGCGCACCGACGTCACCTTGGCGCCCGTGCGGATGACCGCCCCGTGCTTGCGCGCGACGTTGGCGATGGACTGGGTGACGGTGCCCATGCCGCCGCCGACAATCATCCACGTGCCGCCGCTGCCCGGCAGCCGGCACATGTTGTGGACGAGCAGGTTCATCCCCGTGCCCGGCGTGTCATAGCCGCCGTCCAGTCCGGAGAAGGCGTCCGTCACCGCGTACATCGCCTTCACCAGGTCGGACTTGAAGCCGAAGCGCTCCAGGTACTGGCGCGCCGAGCCCCGACACAGCTTGAGGAAGTGCTCGCGCAGCGCGGGCCGGATGTAGCGCTCGGCGGTCTCCTCGTGGGTCAGCGGCGGCTTGAGCCACGCGGGCGCCAGGTCGTCACGCAGCGCGGCCAGCTCCGCGTTCATCGCCTGGTTGGCCTCCCAGTCCGCCTGCGAGAAGAACTCGAGGAACTGGCGCTTCAGCTCGCGCTCGTCCGAGCCGAACAGCAGATAGCGCTCGCCCGTGGTGGGCAGGAAGTAGTGCGGGTCCCTCCGCTTGAGGGGCAGGTCCAGCTCCAGCTCGCGCAGGAGCTCCGGGGGCATCAGTCCCAGCAGGTACGCGCCCGTGGACACGCCCAGCCCGGGCGCGCTCTTGAACGGGTACTCCGTCCGGCACGCTCCGCCGATGACGTCCTTCTCCTCCAGGACGGTGACGGACAGGCCCCTGCGCGCGAGCATCGCCGCTGTCACGAGTCCGTTGTGTCCCGCTCCCACCACGATGACGTCCGGCATGGCCTGCTCCTTCTCGAGGGAACCGCGTTCCTACCCGAGCGAGGCCCTGGCGGACAAACGTCCGCTGGCTTGCACCTCGCCGCCGGGCCGGGGAGAGTCCCGGGCGCCCGTGTCCGCCGCCCTGCCCGAGACGCCCACCCCGCCCATGTCGCCCGAGCCCCCGCCGTCGGATGTCGCTCGGCCACATCCTCCGGCGAGCCCCTCCCTCCTTGTGAGGGCTGCCCTCGTCGTCGTGGCGCTGCTGCCGGCTGTCATCGCCGTGGCCCAGCTGGGCCGCATCCACCCCGACGAGGTGTTCCAGGCGCTGGAGCCCGCGTACTGGCGCGTGCATGGCTATGGCGTGCTGGCGTGGGAGTGGCGCGATGGCATCCGTAACTGGGCTGTTCCGGGAGTCCTGGCCGGCTTCCTGAAACTGGCGGGGATGCTGGGCATCACCGACCCCCAGGGCTACCGCGCGATGACGGCCGTGCCCCAGCTCGCGCTGCATGCGTGGAGCCTGTGGGCCGCGTACCGCTTCGCCGCCCGGCGTACAGGCGTCTCGGGAGGCTGGCTGGCCGTCCTGCTGGTGGGCCTCTACGGGCCGGTGCTCGTCTTCGCGGGCCGCACCCTGGCGGAGTCCTTCTCCACGTCCTTCCTGGTGGTGGCCATGGAGGCCCTGGACCGGCGTGAGCGCGAGACGCGGGCGGGGCTCCTCGGTGGCGCCGCGCTGGGGCTCGCGGTGGTGACGCGCTACCCGTCCGCCATCTGTGTCCTCACCGCGCTGCTCTATCTGCTGGTGGCCCGGCGCTGGCGGATGCTGGCCTTCACCTGCCTGGGCGGGCTCGTCGTCGCGGCGGGCCTGGGACTCCTGGACCACCTCACCTGGGGCAGCCCCTTCCACTCGTTCTTCACCTACGTCCGCTTCAACGTCCTCTCGGGCGAGGCCGCGGCCCGCTTCGGCTCGGCGGCTCCCGGCTTCTACCTGCTCCCCCTGGTGACGGCCGTTCCCGGTTGGGCCTGGGTCGCGGTGCCCCTGGGCCTGCGAGCGGGGCGGCGAGGCGTGTCCCTGCCGCTGACGTGCGCCGCCGTCTACCTGGGCGTGCTGCTCGTCACCGCGCACAAGGAGGAGCGCTTCCTCTACCCGGCGCTGGTGCTGGGCGTGCTCGCGGCGGCGCCCGTCGTCGCGGACCTCCTCACCACGCGCGTTCCCGCATCCGCTCGATGGGGCGTGACGGCGATGGCGCTGGTGACGGGGCTCGTCTCCGCCCGCTGGTTCCCTCCCCAGGACCTGCGGGCGGACCAGTTCCGAGCCATCGTCGCGTCGACACGGATGGGCGGCGCCACGGGGCTGCTCATCGTCAACGAGGGGCTCTGGGGCTCCGGCGGCTTCTTCTACCTGGGCCAGCGCATCCCCTGGCTCACCTGTGACTGGCCCCGAGACGAGGCCTTCCAGCGAGGGCTGAACGACCGGACCTTCAACCGCGCCGTCTCCTTCGAGGACCGGGCCCTGCCCGAGCTCCAGGCTGGCGGCTTCCGGATTGCGGAGCGCATCGGCCGCGAGACGCTGCTCGTCCGCGACTAAGGTCGACAGGGCAGGGCGCCGGTCAGGTGCTCTGGCCCAGGGCGGACTCCGTACCCCGCAAAGGCGAAGAGCCAGCCTCCGAAACGGAGGCTGGCTCTTCAGAACGGCCGGGACACACGCGGTGGTACGCTACCGTTGCTTCCTTCCGGACCTGGCGGGGTTCGCGCCCCCACGTTGTCCCGACCACAAAGGCTGTAGACATCAACTGCAGTATCAACAACGGAGAGGGTGGGATTCGAACCCACGATACCCTTTCAGATATACACGCGTTCCAGGCGTGCGCCTTCAACCGCTCGGCCACCTCTCCAGAAAGTCTGGAGCGGAGAGCGTAGGATTCGAACCTACGATACCGTTACCGGTATGCCTGATTTCGAGTCAGGTGCCTTCGACCACTCGGCCAGCTCTCCAAGTATTCAATTGTCGCGTCGCTTCGCGCGCAGGCGCCCGAAGAACGTTTTGAGAAGAGTCGCGCTGTCCTCAGCGAGGATACCACGAGTGACCTGGAGCCGGTGATTGTGCCGGGGTTCCTCGGCCAGATTGTAGAGAGAGCCGACCGCGCCGGCTTTCGGGTCCATGGCGCCCAACACGAGGCGAGTCACCCTGGACTGGACCAGCGCTCCGGCACACATGGCACACGGCTCCAACGTCACGTACAGGGTGACGCCCGTCAACCGCCAGACCCCGAGATGCCTGCGAGCGGCATCCAGTGCGAGGACTTCCGCATGGGCGAGGGGGTTGCGATCCACTTCGCGGCGGTTGAAGCCCGTGCCGATGATGTTTCCATCATGGACGGCAACCGCACCGACGGGGACCTCTCCGAGTGTCGCGGCTTCCCGCGCGAGCGCGAGCGCCTGCTGCATGAAAGCTTCGTCGTCACTCATGGAGACGGCGTGAGAGAAGGGAGCGCTCCCTGGAGGATTCGAACCTCCGGCCTTCGGATTCGTAGTCCGACGCTCTATCCAGCTGAGCTAAGGGAGCAAAATCTTCACGCGCTGCTACAACGACAAGTGGCGGAGAGAGAGGGATTCGAACCCTCGATACCCTTTCGAGTATGCAGGTTTAGCAAACCTGTGCCTTCAGCCTCTCGGCCATCTCTCCAACTCTTCTCTGTCAAAGAACCGCAAAACTCAAGAACATTTTCGGAGGCGGTAGGATTCGAACCTACGGAGAGCTTGCACCCTCTGCGGTTTTCAAGACCGCTGCCTTCAACCGCTCGGCCACGCCTCCAAACAACCCAGCCGGCGGTGTCCCTCGGACCGACGTCGACCGTGGGGCCGCCCTTCTACCTGATTCTTCGCCCGTTGCAAGCGGATGATCACACCTTTTCGCCACGCTGCTTCGCTACAGCGGCTTGAGCTCCTTGAGCCCTCCCATGTACGGCCAGAGGACCTCCGGGATGGCCACGGTGCCGTCGTCGCGCTGGTAGTTCTCCAGGATGGCGATGGACGTGCGGCCCACGGCCAGGCCACTGCCGTTCAGGGTGTGAGCGAGCTGGGGCTTGTCTCCCTTCTGGGGACGGAAGCGGATCTTCGCGCGGCGCGCCTGGAAGTCGCCGCAGTCCGAGCAGGACGAAATCTCCCGGTAGGCGTTCTGCCCCGGCAGCCAGACCTCGATGTCGTAGGTCTTGCGGGCCGAGAAGCCCATGTCGCCGGTGCACAGCAGCATCACCCGGTGGTGCAGGCCGAGCCGCCGCAGGATGTCGCACGCGTCGTCCGTCATGGCCTCGAGCTCGTCCAGGCTCTTGTCCGGCTGGGCGAACTTCACCATCTCCACCTTGTGGAACTGGTGCTGGCGGATGAGGCCGCGGGTGTCCTTGCCGGCCGCGCCTGCCTCCGCGCGGAAGCACGGGCTGAAGGCGCAGTAGCGGATGGGCATCGACTCGCCCTCGAGGATTTCGTCCGCGTGGTAGTTGGTGACGGGCACTTCCGACGTGGGGATGAGGAAGCGCTCGGGGTCGCCCAGCGTCTTGAAGGCGTCGTCCTCGAACTTGGGCAGCTGGCCCGTCCCCATCATCGTCTCGCGCAGCACCAGGTAGGGCGGGAGCAGCTCCGTGTAACCCTTCTGGGTGTGCACATCGATCATGAACGTGACGAGCGCCCGCTCCAGCCTGGCCAGCGCGCCCTTGTAGAAGGTGAAGCGGCTGCCGGACACCTTCGCGGCGCGCTCGAAGTCGAGCATGCCCAGCTTCTCGCCCAGCTCGAAGTGCTGCTTGGGCGTGAAGGGCAGGTTGGGCTTCTCACCCCAGCTCTTCACCTGGACGTTCTGGTCCGCGCTCTCACCCACGGGCACCGACTCGTGGGGGAGGTTGGGGATGAGCAGGAGGATGCGGTTGATCTCCTCCTCCACCTCCTTGAGGCGGCTGTCCTTCTCCTTGATCTCCTGGGAGACGGCGCGGAGGTCGCCGCGCAGCGCGTCCAGCGCCTGGGGGTCCTCCTTCGCCTTCTTCTTCATCTCCTCGTTGGCGGCGTTACGGCGCGCGGCGAGGGACTCCGTGGCGCGGTACAGCTCGCCGCGCTCGGAGAAGAGGCGCTGGAAGGGGCCGAGGTCCAGGTTGCCGCCCCGCGTCTTCAGGCGAGCGACGACCGCATCGAAGTTCTGCGCAACGTACCGGAGGTCCAGCATGGGGGACGCCTTGTAGTCACCCTTGGTGGGCGTCAGCAAGGTTCCTCGCGCCCGGGGTGCTCAAGGGCGGACGCCCCGGGCGACAGGTGCCTGACGCCGGCCATCCCCGTGAGGACGGCCGGCTGTCGGCTGCCCGCTAGTTCTGCAGGTCGTAGATCTCTTCCTCGATGTCCTTCTTGTCGGTCGCGTCCGGCTTCTTCACCAGGTAGTCCTTGAAGGCCTGGACGGCTTCCTTGCGCTTGTTCTTCTCCTTATAGGCGAAGCCCAGGTAGTAGTAGGTCATCGCGTTCTCCGGCTCGGCGTCGGCGGCCTTGCGGTACCAGTCGATGGCCTTGGCGTGCTGGGTCTGCTCGGTGAAGGCGCGGGCGACCTTGTAATAGACGTACGTGAGCTTGGTGTCCGCCTTGAGCGCCGTCTGGTAGCGCTTGATGGCGTCGTTCCAGCGGGCGGCGTTGAAGTAGGCGTCACCGATGGAGCCGAGCACGCGGGTGCGGCGCGGGTCCGACTTGAGGCTGGCCTCGAAGGACTCGATGGCCTCGTCGAACTCGCTGTTCTCCAGGTGGGCGTGGCCCAGGGCCTCGTGCGCGTCGGCGTTGGCCGGGTCCAGCTCCACGGCGGTGTTCCACTCACGGATGGCGTCGGGGAGCTGCTTGGCGTCGCGCAGGATGACGCCGTAGGCGTAGTGGTAGTCGGGGCGCTTGGGGGCGCGCTCCACGGCCTTGCGCATGGCGTCCATGGCCTGGGTGAACTCCAGCCGCTTCGCCTTCACCAGGGCCAGGTAGTAGAGCGCCTCGTGGTTGGAGGGCTCGTTGCTGAGCGCCAGGCCCAGGTTGCTCTCCGCGCCGGGCAAATCGCCCCGCTCCAGCAGCACCGCGCCCAGGGTGATGGGGATGGTGGTGGAGCGCGGGTCCTCGCCCTTGGCCTTCTCCAGCTCCGCCACGGCCTCGTCGAGCTTGCCCAGCCGCCACAGCACGAGTCCGCGCTGCAGCCGGCCGTCCTTCAACAGGTGCGGGTCCAGCTCCAGGGCGCGGTTGGCCTCCGTCTGGGCCTTCTCCAGGTCACCATTGAGCAGCGCCACGCGCGACAGGCCCAGGTGGGCGTCGGCGAGGTTGGGGTCCAGCTGCACGGCGCGCTCGAACTCCTGCTGGCCCAACAGGGCGTTGTTCTCCGCCAGGGCCAGCTCGCCCAGACCCGCGCGCACGCCGGCCAGGTCCGGGGCCTTGGTGGCGGCCTGCTCCAGCTGGGTGCGGGCCTCCGCGTTGCGGCGCTGACGCAGGTAGAAGCGGCCCAGGTAGAGGTTCGCCTCCACCAGGTTGGCGTCCGCGGCGATGGCGCGCTTGTAGTGGCCCTCCGCCTCGGAGAGCTTGTCCAGCGCGTCCTCGATGCGGCCGTAGAGGTACGCGATGCGCGCCTCGTTGGGGAAGCGCTGGCTGGCCTTCTGCACGGCGTCCAGCGCCGCCTGCATCTTGCCGGTCATCACCAGCGAGGTGATGTGGCCGTCGGCGTACTCCAGGTTGTCGCCTTCCTCCGACGCGAGCGCCGTGTAGAGGGGCAGGGCGCCCTCGTAGTTGCGCTGGGCGCGCAGCACATGGGCCAGCTGGGCCTTGAGGAAGTCGGACTGCGGGTCCTTCTCCATCGCGGACTTCAGCTCGGCCTCGGCCTCCTTGGGCTTGTGCTGATGGAAGAGCGCCACGCCCTTGAGGCCCCGGGCGCGGGCGAGCTCCGCCGGGCCCAGCGCGGACTGGACGTCCTCGGCCAGGGCCTCGTCGACGGACTGGGCGCCCTTCTCCGCGTCCTTGCGCACCAGGAGCTGCACGGCGGCGAGCTCCACGGCGGACGAGGCGTGCTTGCGGTCCGCCTCGAGCGCGGCGGCGTAGGCGGCGGCGGCCTCGTCGGCGCGGCCGGCGGCCTGGTGCAGGTTGCCCAGTGCGTGGTGGGCCTTGGCGGACTTGCCGTCGGCGGCGAGTACCTTCTTCAGCGTCTCGACGGCGCCGTTGAAGTCGCGCTTCATCGTCTGGGCCTCGGCCACGAGGAAGGCCAGCTCCAGGTCGCCCTGGTTGCCCTCCCGCGAGTACGCGTCCAGGAGCGGCGCCAGCGCGGCGTCCGCCTGCCGCGAGGTGAGCGCGAGCGAGGCCGTCACCTTGATGAAGTCGACGTCCTTCTCACCGAGCAGCTCGATGTCCGCCATGCCGTCGCGGCAGCGGGCCATGTCGGACGCGTCCGCGGCGGCGTACCTGCGCTGCAGGTAGTAGACGGACTGGCACCACAGCGAGCGCACCGCCGGGTACTCCTTCTCCTGGAGCGCCTGGGCGGAGAGCGTGTGGGCCTGCTTGTAGCTGGCGAAGGTGTCCTGGAGCAGGGCCTGCTGGGCCTGGCTCACCAGCTGCGCCTGGGGCGAGCCGTCCGAGACACGCGCGGGGAACAGGGCCCGGCGGCCGAAGGCGCCGTAGCGCGTGCCGAACTCGGTGCCCACGCCGATGCCCAGCAGCACCACGCCGACGCCGGCGGCGATGAACATGGGGACGCGCTTCTTGAGCTTCTCGTTGGCGCCGCTGCGGTCCACCACGGAGACGGCCGCCATGCGGCCCTCGTAGAGCTGCTCCAGCCGGCGCATGTTCGCCTGCTGGCCGTTGGCGTCCGAGGCGGGGGCGCTGGGCGAGTCCGACGCGGCGGCGACGGGCGCGGCCGCCACCACCTTGGCCGGGCCCTCCATCAGCCGCTGGATGGCGGCGGCGAAGGTGGGGATGGTGCCGATGGCGGACCAGGACTCGGAGTCGAGCGAGACGTCCTCGTTGCCGAGCAGCTGGCCATCCTCGAGCATCTTCACGACGACGCCCTCGTCGAACGGGCCGAACACCTTGCCCGAGCGGCGGCGCACGTGGAAGCGGCGCACCTTCGCGCCCGCCTGGGCGCCCGCGTCGCGGCCGGCGGCGTCGTCGATGAACGACAACATCTCCAGGCCGTCGGCGGGGCCGGCGTTGGGCGGCGGAGGCAGCGGATCCGACAGGTCCGCCTCCAGGTCATCCGCGGGGCGCGCGGTGGGGTCGAACTCGAGCGAGTCCGGGATGCCGGGCGACGCCGAGGGCGGGGGCGAGCCGAAGTCCACGTCGCCGAAGTCCACCGCGGGGTTGAAGGGCGCGGGCGGCGGGGGCGCGGCCTGGGGCGGGGGCTCGGCGAAGTCGAGGCTGAAGTCCGGCATCGGCGCGGGCGCGGAGGGCGCGGCGAAGTCGAACGACAGGTCCTGCGGCGGCGCGGCGGGGGCCGGCAGGTCGGCGAAGTCCATCGCGGGCGCGGCGGGGGACGGCAAATCCGAGAAGTCCAGTCCGGGCGAGGCCACCGGTGGCGCGGCCGCGAACGGATCCGCGGGCATCGGCAGCTCGGCGAAGTCGAACGAAGGGCCACCGTCGGCAGGCGGGGGCATCGCGAACGGATCCGCGTCGACGGGCGGCTGCGAGTACGCGGGAGGCGGAGGCAGCGCGAACGGGTCGTCGTTCACGGTCGGCTGCGAGTACGCGGGAGGCGGGGGCAGCGCGAACGGGTCGTCGTTGACGGGGGCCTGTGCGTACGCGGGGGGCGGGGGCAGCGCGAACGGGTCGTCGTTGACGGGCGGCTGCGAGTACGCGGGCGGAGGCGGCAGCGCGAACGGGTTCGCCTCGACGGGGGCGCTGGCGTGTCCGGGCGCGGGCGTCGGGGGCAGGGCGAAGGCGGTGGCCTCGCCGCTCGGCGACTCGACGTCGAAGGCGAACGGGTCCGCCTCCGGCTGGGGCTGCGCGGGGACGGGCAGCGAGTCGTCGGAGAAGTCGAAGTCGCGCGCGGTGCCGAGCGTGTCGGGCTGGCTGAAGGACGAGGACGGGTCCAGGTCCACGGGCGGCGCCAGCGCGTCATCGGAGAAGTCGAAGTCGCGCGTGCCGTTGGCCCGGGCGGGCGGGGCGGCCTGCTCCGGGAACGCGGCGTTGGGCATCGGAATGGCCACGACACGCGTCACGTCGCGGTCCTGGCGCGCAGGAGGCTCCGCGTCGTCGAAGCCCGTGCCGAACGCATCCGCCTGGGGCGCGGCGCCGGGCAGGGGGATGGCGTCAACGGCCGAGGCGGCGCCGGGCAGCGGGATGGCGCCGGCGTTGTCACCGAAGGCGTCCTGGGGCGCGGCGCCGGGCAGCGGAATCGCGCCCGCGTCGTAGCCGTAGGGGTCGGCCTGAGGGGCGCTGCCGGGCAGCGGAATGGCGCCGGCGTCGTAGCCGAAGGCGTCCGCCTGGGGCGCGGCGCCGGGGAGCGGAATGGCCCCCGCGTCGTAGCCGTAGGGGGCTGCCTGGGGCGCGGCGCCGGGGAGTGGAATGGCCTCGGGACCCGCACCCATGGCGATGGCACCCGAGGGAGCGGCGCCGGGCAGCGGAATCGCGCCGCCGCCGAAGGCATCCGCCTGAGGGGCGCTGCCGGGCAGCGGAATGGCGCCGGCGTCGTAGCCGAAGCCGCCCGACTGGGGCGCGGCGCCGGGGAGCGGAATGGCCTCGGCGCTCGCACCCATGGCGCCGGATGGCGCGGCGCCGGGGAGGGGAATGGCGGCGGGCGCGCTGGCCTGTCCCGGGAGGGGAATGGCGGCGGCGGGCGCCGGAGCGCTCACGGCCTCGGCTTTGATGGGGAAGGTGGTCTGGCACCGGGCGCATTTGAGCTTCGCGCCACCCGGGGGGATCCGCTTGTCATCGATGTTGTAATTCGTCTGGCAAGACGGGCAGGAGACTTTCATGGGGTTCCTTCGACAGGACCGGCGCGGCGCAGGGTAGCAGAGGCGTTTCCAGCCCGGAAAGAACGCGCAAGCCCGCACTGGGGGCGTTGTTCCGCCCCCGCCTCCCCAGGCGAGCATCCGAGGGCCCCGTCGGCTCCGCGTTTCCGCCCACCGCGCGTTCGGCTCCCCCCTCACCGGGAGGAGGTGGTAGGACCGACCCGCCATGGAACCCATCGTCATCCTCGGAGCGGGGCTCGCGGGCCTGTCCACCGCCCACTTCCTCCAGAAGCCCTGGCGCCTCATCGAGAAGTCCGAGCGCGTCGGCGGGCTCATCAAGACCGAGGTCATCGACGGGTGTTATTTCGACCCCACCGGCCATTGGCTCCACCTGCGCGACCCTGAAATCCAGGAGCTCGTCAACACGCGGTGGCTGCCGGGGCAGATGGTCCGCATCCAGCGCAAGGCGGGCATCTTCACGCGCGGCGTCTTCACCCGCTTCCCGTACCAGGTGAACACGCACGGGCTGCCGCCCGAGGTCGTCTCCGAGAACCTCATCGGCTACGTGGACGCCATCTACGGCGAGAAGGGCCGCGCCCTGCGCGAGCGCGAGCCCCGCGACTTCGAGGAGTTCATCCTCCGCTACATGGGCGAGGGCTTCGCGAAGAACTTCATGGTGCCCTACAACCAGAAGCTCTGGACGGTGCACCCGCGTGAGATGTCCGCCGCCTGGGTGGGCCGCTTCGTGCCGCGCCCCTCGCTCAAGGAGGTGGTGGACGGGGCGCTGGGCGCCGGCAGCGACGCGGTGGGCTACAACGCGTCCTTCCTCTACCCGCGCGAGGGCGGCATCGAGAGCCTGGCGCGCGCCATGCTGCGCGACCTGAAGGGCGGCGAGCTGAGCCTGAACACCGAGCCCACCTCCATCGACTGGAAGGCGCGCAAGGTGGTGCTGAACGACGGCCGGACGCTGTCGTACTCGGGCCTCGTCTCCTCCGTGTCCCTGCCGGGGCTGGTGCGGCTGCTCGCGCAAGGGGCCTCGGGCGTGCCCGACGAGGTGGTCGCCGCGGCGAAGCGCCTTCGCGCCACCACCGTCACCTACGTCGCCGTGGCCGCGCGCGGGCCCAACCGCCAGCCCTGGCATTGGATCTACCTGCCGGAGCCGGAGTTCCACACGTACCGCATCGGCTCGCCGTCGGCCGTCTACGACGCGCTGGCGCCCAGGGACACGTCCACCTTCTACGTGGAGTACAGCCACCACGGAGAGCTGGCCCCGGCCACCGCCGAGCAGTACGCGGTGCAGGACCTGCTGCGCTCCCAGATGATCCACTCCGCGGACGACGTCCTCTTCGCCCACGCGCGGGAGATTCCCCACGCGTATGTCCTCTACGACGAGGCCTACGGTCCAGCGAAGGCGGAAATCCTCCGTTTCCTGGAGCACGCCGGCATCCAGACGGCGGGGCGCTACGGGCAGTGGGAGTACTCGTCCATGGAGGATGCCATCCTCGGCGGGCGGGCCTGTGCCCGGACGCTGAACGGCTGACGGACGTCTGCGACTTCCGACGCATCTTGTCGACGGGTGCCGCGCGGCATGCTAGGCGGACCGGACTGTCGCTCGTCCGGACGTGATTCCATGGCACCGCACCTGTCCGTCGTCATCCCGGTCTACAACGAGGAGTCCATCATCGCCTCGGCGGCGGAGGAGTTGCGCCAGGGGCTGGATGCGCGTGGGCTCGACTACGAAATCATCTTCGCGGAGAACGGCTCGAAGGATGCCACCACGAGCATCCTCGACGCGCTGTGCGCGAAGCACCCTCGGATGCGCTGGTTCCACTCCGAGCGTCCCAACTACGGCGTCGCCCTCAAGGCCGGCATCCTCATGGCCCGGGGCACGTACGTCATCTGCGACGAGATCGACCTGTGCGACGTCACCTTCTACGACGCGGCGCTGCCGCGGCTGGAGCGGGGTGAGGCGGACATGGTGGTGGGCTCCAAGGCGGCCAAGGGCGCCAGCGACCAGCGCCCGCTCATCCGCCGCGCGGCCACGCGGGTGCACAACAAGCTGCTCAAGGTGACGCTGGGCTTCCAGGGCACGGACACGCACGGCCTCAAGGCCTTCCGCCGCGAGGCGCTCCTGCCCGTCATCCAGAAGTGCGTGGTGGACATGGACGTGTTCGCCAGCGAGTTCGTCATCCGCGCGTGGCGCGAGGGGCTGAAGGTGATGGAGATTCCCATCCAGCTCCACGAGAAGCGCCAGCCGTCCATCCACCTCTTCAAGCGCGTGCCCAACGTGCTCAAGAACGTGGGCAAGCTGTTCTACGTCATCCGCGTGCGCGGCACCTGACGCGAAGCAGGGGGCGCGCCGTGACGAGGATTGCGTCCATCTCCGTCGACCTGGACTCGCTGCCGCACTACTGCCGCATCCACGGGCTGCCGGAGTCGCTCCTGGACGCGCGCGCCCGCTCGCTGGTGCACCAGGTGGCGGTGCCTCGCTTCCGCGAGCTGTGGGACGCGCTGGGCGTGCCCGGCACCTTCTTCGCCATCGGCGAGGACCTGGAGTCGGACCCCGTCGCCGCCGGCATGCGCGCCGCCCACGAGGCGGGCATCGAGGTGGCGAGCCACAGCCACGCCCACGACTACGCGCTCACGCGCCGGGGACCGGACGCCATCCTCGCGGACCTGCGCCGCGCCGATGACGCCATCCTCCAGGCCACGGGCGCGCGCCCGGTGGGCTTCCGCGCGCCGGGCTACACGCTCAACGCGGACCTCTACGCCGCCACCCAGGCGCTGGGCTACCAGTACGGCTCCTCCGCCTTCCCGGCCGCGCCGTACTACGCGGCGAAGGCGGCGGTGATGGGGGCGCTGGCCCTGGTCGGCCGGCCCTCGCGCTCGGTGCTCGACACGCCCCGGGTGCTGCTCGCGCCGCGCGCGCCGTACCGGCCGGACCCCGCGAATCCCTACCGGCGTGGCACAGGCTCCGTGCTGGAGCTGCCCATGGCGGTGACGCCCGCGCTGCGCTTCCCGTTCATCGGCACCTTCGCCACCACGCTGCCCCTGCGCTCGCTGCGCGGAGCCTGGCGCGCGTGCCGACGCGACCCCTTCTTCAACTTCGAGCTGCATGGGGTCGACGTGCTCGACGCGACGGACGGCATCCCCGGCGAACTGGTGCGCCAGCAGCGGGACTTGCGCGTCGGAGCGGCGCGGAAGCTGGAGCGGCTGCGCGAAATCTTCGGCTGGCTGCGCTCGGAGTGCGACGTCGTCACCCTGCGCGACGCGGCCAGGCGCCTGTCCGCCAGCGTCTGAGCCTCAGCGCGCCACCGCGGGCGAGCCGAGCACGTCCACCACCGCGTCGTGCACCCGCCGGTCCGTGAGCATCCACGGGTGCAGCAGCACGGGGAACCTTCGCTCGCTGGCGCCGGGCAGCCGCGAGCTGGAGGCGGGGAGGATGGTCAAATCCCAGGGCGTCCAGAAGCTGTGCACCTCCGTGGCGCCCCAGGGGCGCGGGTCCTGCTGGAGCGCGCGCAAGAGCCGGCTGCCCGGGCGCATCTGGGTCACGCCCTTGCCGCGTCCCAGGAACGCCAGGCCCGTGCCCGCGTGAGGCCCGGAGATGGAGATGAAGCGCCGCACCACCAGCCTGCCGCCCAACAGCTGCACCCAGTAGCGGCTGACCAGCGCGCCCATGCTGAAGCCCACCACGTCCACACGACGGGCGCCGGTGCGCGCACGCAGCGCCTCGGCCTCCCGCGCCACCTGCCGCGCCAACGCGGGGATGCCCTCGCTGCCGTTGTTGGGGACCAGGGAGATGGCGTGGACGTGCGGCCAGCCCTCCTGCTCCAGCCGGACGCGCAGGGCGTCGAAGGCGCTGGCGTCGTCTCCGATGCCGTGCACCAGCAACACCGGCGCGCGCTGCTCCACGGGCGCCCGCCGCGGCGACACCGCGAGGGACGACGCCGTCATGGCGCACCCCTCGCAGAACCACGCCAGGGCCAGCAGGACGAGCATCGCGCGCATGCAGGGCGGGACATGGCGATGTCACTCCCCGCTCGCAAGGGACCCCCGGCGCATCCGTTCACGCGAGTCGATGGCGCACACCCTTCCCGTCACGCAGTGCACTCCCGGCTGTCCATGAAGGGCCCCATCGGCGTCCACGCGACGAAACGGCCCCGCCCGTCGCTCATTCCCCTCCCGCGGGAGCCTACACCCAGGCGCACCCCGGTCGCGCCAGCCCCTCGGCATCCCCGGGGATGGCCGCCCTTCACGGACTGTCCGGAGCCCAACGCCACGTCCCCGGGCCCGGGCCCGGCGCGGGGGAGGGTTTCTCCACTCCCGGTGGAAGGGCCGGTGGTGTAAAGAGCCGGGACCATGCTGGAGCGACTCGGCGACCGAGTGAAGAAGGGCCTGCGCGACTGGACCGACCGCCTGGCCAACGACGAGCAGAAGGAACGGATGCAGGCCCTGGCCCGGCCGCAGAACGAGTACGGGGTGGACCCCTTCGGGTACAACCTGGACTTCAGCCTGTCCGCCGTGGCGCCCTTCCTGTGGCTCTACCGCAACTACTTCCGCGTGGAGACCTTCGGCGTCGAGAAGGTCCCCGCCGGCCGCGTGCTGCTGGTGTCCAACCACTCCGGGCAGCTGCCGCTGGACGGCGCCATGATTGGCGTGTCGCTGATGCTGGAGGCAAGTCCCCCCCGCGCCATGCGCAGCATGGTGGAGAAGTGGGTGCCCTCGCTGCCGTACGTCTCCACCTTCATGGCGCGCATGGGGCAGATTGTCGGCACGCCGGAGAACTGCCGGCGGCTGCTCGAGTCCGATGAGGCCATCCTCGTCTTCCCGGAGGGGCTGCGCGGCATCAACAAGCTGTGGCCCCAGCGCTACCAGCTCCAGGAGTTCGGCCTGGGCTTCATGCGCCTGGCGCTGGAGACGCGCACGCCCATCGTCCCCGTGGCCGTCGTGGGCGCCGAGGAGCAGGCCCCCGCGCTCATGGACCTCAAGCCGGTGGCGAAGCTGCTGGGCTTCCCGTCGTTCCCCATCACCCCCACGGGCGTGCCCTTCCCGCTGCCCACGAAGTACCGCATCTACTTCGGGGACCCGATGCACTTCTCGGGGCGCCCCGACGACGAGGACAGCGAGCTGGACAAGAAGGTCCGCACCGTGAAGGCGGCCATCCAGTCCATGCTCCACCAGGGCCTCAAGGAGCGCCGCGGGGTGTTCTGGTGAGCGATTACGCCCGGAGTCGCGGGACCAAGAGAGTGCAACCATGAGACCGGCCGTCGTCGTCACGGGCATCAGCGGCAACCTCGGCCGCACCCTCGCCAAGCTCCTCCACAAGCACGAGCGCATCATCGGCATCGACCGGCGCCCCTTCGTGGGCCGGCCGAAGGACGTGGAGATGTACGAGCTGGACCTGCGCAAGAAGAAGGCCGAGGACGTCTTCCGCAAGAACGAGGTCCGCGCCGTCATCCACATGGGCATCATGCATGACCCGCGCATGAGCGAGGAGGAGCACCACTCGTTCAACGTCGTGGGCACCACGCGGCTGCTCGAGTACTGCGCGAAGTACGGCGTGAAGAAGGTGGTGGTGCTGTCCTCGGCCAACGTCTACGGACCCAGCCCGGACAACTCCAACTTCCTCACCGAGGACGCGCCGCTCATGGCGGCCAGCCGCTTCTCCGGCGTGCGCGACTTGATTGAAGTGGACATGCTCGCGCATGGCTTCTTCTGGAAGCACCCGCACATCGAGACGGTGATTCTCCGGCCCGTGCACATCGTCGGGCCCACCATCAAGAACGCGCCCTCCAACTACCTGCGCCTGCGCCACCCGTGGATGATGGCGGGCTTCGACCCGATGGTTCAGCTCATCCACGTGGAGGACGTCGCCCGCGCCATGGTGGCCGCGCTCCGGCCGGAGCCCAAGGGCGTCTACAACGTGGTGGGCCCGGGCGAGGTGCCCCTGTCCGCGGTGATGCGCGAATTGGGCAACTCGCCCATCCCCGTGCCGCACCCGGTGGCCCGGCCCCTGTTGGGCATGCTCTTCAAGTACCGGCTGGCCAACTTCCCGCCCCCGGAGCTGGACCACATCCAGTTCCTGTGCGCCGTGGACGGCAGCCGCTGGGTGCGGGACGTGGACTGGAAGCCCCGCCACTCCATGCGCGAGACCATCCGCGCGGTGAACGGCGAGTAGCCGCCACTCCCCGGAGGAAAGTCCGAGGGTCCCCTGACACGGTTGTCGTGCCTGGCACGACGCCGAAGGCTGGACCCTCTGACACGAGTGTCAGGACCCCGACGGCCCCACCCCAGGACTGTCGGCGCGCCCTCCTCGCAAGCCCTTGAATCTCCAGGTGATGCGATGCGGGCTGCCCGGTGCGCGGGGCGTGGCATCGCCATTGCTCTAGTGGCCGGCGTCACCGCGCGGCGACGCGGGCCTGTTCAACACACCGTCGCCCCGCTCACATGTCAGGGCGCTCCATGGGGGAGCTCCCGACGCCCATCGACTCGGCCGGCCCCGAGCCGATGGGCGGATTCTTGTAGGGCACTCCATTGGGGAGTTCCCGACGCCCACCGCCTCGGCCGGCCCCGAGTCGGTGGGCGGTTTCTTTTTCAGCGCAGCTCGTCCGCGAACGGCCCCTCGTCCTGACGCTCCAGCAGCCACGTGCCGTGCTGGTAGACGAACTCCGACGTGACGACCGAGACGTGCTCGGACGCGGAGGGCAGGCGCATCCACTGGATGCGGCTCTGGATGAAGGCCCGCGTGCCGTCCTCGGACAGCTGCCCGTCCTCGATTTCGTAGTCGGTGATGGTCAAATCCCGCTCGTCGTTGAGCGCGATGCGGGCCTTGGTGAACGCCTTGCGCTTCTCCGGGACGATGAAGCGGGCCGCGGAGCGGAAGTCCTTCCAGCGGATGACCTGATGGAACTGCTCCACCGTGGGCTTGAGTTCTTCCAGGTTGGATTTCTTGGATACGGTTGCGCACCCGGACAGGGCCAGGACGAGGAAAAGGGCAGGCAGGCGATTCACGAGGGGGACGGTAGCATCCGGCGCCCGCCCCGGACGAGGGCGGGGTGCTATGGTCCGGCTCCCCCGCCCGAGCACCGGAGTCGCAAGCCCTCATGGCCAAGTCGATGGTGGAGCGCTACGAGCAGCTCCTCCGGCAGGACCCCACTTCTTCCGTTTTCGTCGAACTGGCCAAGGCCCTGCTGGAAAAGGGGGACGCGCCGCGCGCCATCGAGGTGTGTGAGCAGGGTGTCTCGCACCATCCGTCCTCGACGGTGGGCCGGGTGCTCTGGGGCAAGGCGCTCATCCAACTGGGCCGCCCCGCCGAGGCGATGGAGCAGTTCGACCGCGCCATCGCCATCGAGAAGGACAACCCCTACGCCTACAACCTGATTGGCGAGGTGTTGCTCCAGCGCGGGCTGTACCGCTCGGCGCTGCCGATTCTGCGCAAGGCCGTGGCGCTGCAGCCCAATGACGGCCGCGTGAAGCTGTGGCTGGAGCAGGCGCAGCAGGCCCTGGCCGGTGGCCCGGCGCCGGTCTTCGCGGACCTGATGGGGCTGGAGAAGGCCGAGCCCGAAGAGGGTGAGGCCGAGCCCGACGCGGCCAGGCCCGAGAGCGCCGAGAGTGCTCACGCCGCCGCGTCGCCGATGGCGGCCGCGAGGCTTCGCGCCGCCGCGCTCGGGGACGCCGCGAAGGCCGCGAGTGCCTCGGGACCTGGGGCCGCGAAGAGCGCGGGCGCGCGGGCCGCCGCGGACCTG
This sequence comes from Myxococcus sp. MISCRS1, assembly GCF_026626605.1. NCBI lineage: Bacteria > Pseudomonadati > Myxococcota > Myxococcia > Myxococcales > Myxococcaceae > Myxococcus > Myxococcus sp. MISCRS1. The sequence continues at coordinate 2,395,552 of NZ_JAPNKB010000001.1, read as the reverse complement.
GCGAGCGCCGCCGCGGCGGGTGGGGCCGCGAGCCCGGCGGAGGCGGGGGCTCCGGACGGAGATGCTGCGCCCTCGACGGAGGAGGGCGCTCAGGCTCCAGCGGGTGCTCCGGGCGAAGTGTCGGACGCGGAGGCCTCGGCGCCGTCGTCTGATTCGCTTGGGTTGATCGACCGGCAGGTGCCGGTGCTGCAGCCCGCGTCGGGCGCCCATCTTCCGAGCCTGGAGCTGTCCCTCTTCGACGAGGAGGATGGGGCCCGCTCCCCGGACGCGAATGCGCCGACGGGGGAGGGCGCCGACGCTGGCTCCTCCCAGGATGGTCAGGCGTTGGACCCGGCCGCCTTCGAGGGCGGCCCCGGTGCGTCCCCTGAAGCGGGCGCGGTGTCCGACGAGACCAGCGAGCAGGCGCTGCTGCGCTCCAGCGAGTTCACCACCGCGAAGCCGGTGGTCCCCGCTGCGTCCACCGACTCGAACGAGTCGGACGAAGAGCAGGCGCTGCTGCGCTCCAGCGAGTTCACCACCGCGAAGCCGGTGGTCCCCGCGGCGTCGGGCGGGCTGCTGGGGGATTTGCCTCCGCCCGAGCCCACCGCCGCCACGCCCGTCGTCGCGCGCGCTCAGCCCCAGGCGCGTGGCTCGGGCTCCAAGCGCTCACTGCTGGAGGACCTGCCCGACGCTTCGGACGCCCCGGGCGCCACCGGCCGCGCGAAGGCGGGCGCTCCCAAGCAGGACACCGAGGCGCTCACCGCCGCCTACGAGAAGGAGCTGCGGCAGAAGCTGGCGCGCGAGGCGGCCAAGACGTCCTTCCTCAAGCGCAACGGCGTGAAGGTGGCCGGCGCCGCCGCGCTGCTGATGGTGGTCATCGCCGTCATCGTCGGCGTGGTGCGCATCCGCGCGGCCACGGGTGGCCAGACGCTGAACGAGGCCCTGGCCAGGAGCGAGGACCTCATCACCCAGGACACGCGCGCGTCGCTGGACGGGGCGCTGCAGCAGCTGGACCGGGCGCTGGACATGGACGAGAGCAGCAGCCGCGCGTGGGCCCTCAAGGCCTGGACGCACGCGCTGCTCTTCGCGGACCACGGCCTGTCCCCGGATGACCGGCTCAAGGCGCTGGAGGCCCTGGAGAAGCCTGGCGTGAAGGAGGCCGCGCCGGGGCTGGCGCTCGCCACCAACGTCCTCGTGGCGGATGACCGGGGACGCGAGCCCGCGCGCCGCGCGCTGCTCGCCGCGACGGAGGAGAGCACGGAGGTCCACGCGCTGGCCGCCAGCCTGCTGCTGGCCGCCAAGGACGAGAAGAAGGCGCTGGAGCGCTTCGACCGCGCGCTGAGGGCCTCGCCGTCGAACGTGCGCGCCCTGGTGGCGCTGGGTGGCTACTACCTGGCCTCCGAGGACTTCCCGCACGCCATCGAGATGTTCGGCAAGGCGCGCACCAAGTCCCCCAAGCACCCCGTGGCGCGCATCGGTCAGGCCGAGGCGCGGCTCGCGCTGGAGCAGGACCTGGAGGCGTCGCTTTCGGACGTGGCGCCCCTGGCGGGAAGCCCCGAGCTGCCCGCCGCGCTCGGCGCTCGTCAGCAGCTGGTGCACGGCCGGCTCCTGTCCGCCGTGGGCAAGCACGACGAGGCCCGCGCGCTGCTCGCCAAGGGCACGCAGGGGCCGCTGGCCTTCGACTTCCAGCTCGCGCAGGGCGCGGCGAGCCGGGCCGCCGGGAAGCTGGACGCGGCGCAGTCCGCGTACGAGGCGGCGCTGAAGCTGCAACCCAAGAGCGACGAGGCCCGTGAGGGACTGGGCCGCACGCTGCTGGACCGGGACAGGGAGCGCGACGTGCTCACCCGCCTGGAGGCGGACGGCGGCCGCAGGGTGGCGCTGGTGCGGGGCACCGCGTACGCGCGGCTCGGAGACTGGAAGCGGGCCCGCACGGAGCTCGCGCGCACGCGGGTGAACGAGCGCTACCCGCCGGAGGCCGTGTCGCTGCTCGCGCTGGCGGACGCGGCGGAGGGCAACGCGGCGCAGGCCCGCGAGCTGCTCGAGAAGGCGCTGGCCGCGAGCAAGCGCCCGCGCAACGACATGCGACTGGCGCTGGGGCAGGTGTACTGGCGTGAGCGCGCCTTCGACAAGGCGCAGTCCCAGTTCGAGGAGGCGCAGAAGGACCCCCGGGACTACGAGGCGTCGTGCTCGCTGGGCCGGCTCATGCTGGCGCGCGGCCTGCCGGACATGGCGCTCAAGCCGCTGACGCAGGCGGTGGAGCGCAACGGCTCGCACGGCGAGGCGCGTGACGCGCTGGGGCGCACGCTGCTGGCCCTGGGGCGCACGCCGGAGGCCCTCAAGCAGTTCGAGACCTGGCAGCTCGACAACCCGGGCAGCGCGGAGGCGCACAAGGGCTTCGCGCTGGCCCTCTTCCACTCGGGGCGTCGCAAGGAGGCCGAAGGGGCCGTGGGGCGCTCGGCGAAGCTGGCGCCGGACGACGCCGAGGCCCACCGGCTGCGCGCCGCCATCCTCTTCGCCTCGGGCGACGCGAAGGGCGGCTTCTCCGCGCTGGAGCGCGCCAACAAGCTGAACCCGAAGGACCCGGACACCTTCTGCGAGATTGCCCACGCGTTCCTGCGCCAGGGCAACCCGGACAACGCGGACGCGGCCTTCGCGGCGGCGCGGCGCGAGGGGCCGGATGCCACCTGCGGCCGGGTGGGGGAGCTCTACGCGCAGCTGCCCAGCGGAGGCCGTCCCGCGGCGCGGACGCTGGAGGACCTGGCGTCGCGCGCGCCCACCGTCTGGGACAAGGCCTTCGCCCAGGCCACCATGGCTCGGGTGCTGCTCGGGGCCGGCGCGGTGAAGGAGGCCCGGACGGCGGCGGAGGAGGCCGTGCGGCTGGCGCCGTACCAGGGCCGCTCGCACCTGGCGCTGGGCATGGTGGCGCTCAAGCAGCGCCAGGAGCCCGTGGCCAAGGCGTCGCTCTTGAAGGCCGTGGAGCTGGAGCCCACGGACGGACTGGCGCACCTGGCGCTGGCGGACGTGCTGGTGCGCGAGTCGGCGGAGCTGCCCCGGGCGGTGGAGTCCTATGAGGCCTTCCTCCGACTGGCCGGAGGAAGCGAGGATGCGGGCCGCGTGAAGAAGGCTCTGCCGTCCCTCAAGAAGAAAGCGGCCCGCTAGCGTGAGGAATCCTCCCCCCGGCTCGGGGCCCGAATCCCCGTTGCTGCGAATCATGTGGGGCAACGCCTTCCTGCTGTCGGCGCTCTACCTGTTGGTGGGCGTCGTGGTGGAGGTGGCGCTGCGCTATTTCCCCTCGCTCTTCCTCCAGCGGCTGTCGCTGTCGCTGGACTCGCTGCCCGCCAGGGCCCTGGAGCTGATGGGGGCGATGGAGCCCTTGCGCACGGCGTACTTCAACGGGCGCATCCCCGAGTACGCGGTCCGCCTGGTCTTCGGCCTCACCACGGTGGCGGTCATCTTCCTGCTCGCGCTGGTGGTGGGCACCGTCATGGGCACCCTGCGCCACCTGCTCTCCCGGCGCACCCGGGGCGCCTGAGCCCCGGGGCCGCCGTCAGTCGGTGCCCAGCGCGCGACGGATGCGAGGCTTCTTCGCGCGCGCCTGGGCCATGGGCGCCACCTGTGGCTCGTGTCCCGCGGCGCGGGCCATGAGGCAGATCTCCACCACCTTGGGCCCGAAGCGCTCCCAGCGGCTCTCCCCCGTGCCCTTCACCGTGAGGAAGCCCTCCCGGTCGATGGGGAGCGCCGCCGCCAGGCCCAGCAGCGTCGCGTCGTTGAAGATGATGAAGGGCGCGACGCCCAGATCCTTCGACAGCTCCTTGCGCCAGCGGCGCAGCTCCGTGGAGGCCAGCTCGCTGTAGTTCGTCACCAGAGGCGCGGCGGCCGCGGCGCGGGCGCGCGAGGCGGACGGCCCGCCCGACAGCAGCACCGGCATCTTCGCGGGCGCGCACACGTCGCAGTTGCCGCAGGAGGTCTCCACGTCCTGCTGGCCGAAGTAGTGGAGGATGGCACCGCGCCGGCAACGGGAGTCCCGGTCCGCGTAGGCGTAGTCCGTCATCCGCCGCAGCAGCTGGAGGTTCTGCCGCTCCTGCTCGCGCACGTGGGACAGGTCCATGCCCAGCTCCCGGAAGGGCATCCGCAGGAGCGCGCGGATGGAGCGGCCCGAGAAGGGCCTGCGCACCCGCACCACGCCCGCCTTCTCCAACAGCCCCAGCGCGTGGCGCGTCTCGTCCACCGACAGGCCGATGCGGCGCGCGAGGATGGTCAGCTCCGTGGTGGCCTGCCGGCCGATGGGGAACGTCTCCACGAGCGACTTGAGCAGCCGCTGCGCGTCCGGGGAGTGGGGGTGCGCGGCCTGGGCCTTCTCCGTCAGCAGCACCCCGTGCTCGCCCTCGCCCCGGCCGCCGCGCTCGAGCTTCCCGGCGCGCTCGAAGATGCGCAGCGCCGCGGACACCTCGAACTCGCTGGCGTTCACCATGCCCGCCAGCACGTGCACGCCCCGCTCGAACTCCTCCACCGACTGGAGCACGCCCCACACGTCCGCGAGCACCGCCTCCGAGGGGTGGCTGCCCTGGATGAGCCGCTCCTGGGTGTACACGTCCGAGTGGTTGAACAGCAGCACCGCCCGCGCATCCCCACCGTCGCGGCCCGCGCGACCTATCTCCTGGTAGTACGCCTCCACCGCGCGCGGGATGTTGGCGTGCGCGACGAAGCGGATGTCCGGCTTGTCGATGCCCATGCCGAACGCGTTGGTGGCCACCGCCACCGCGTCCGGGGTGGACATGAAGGTGTCCTGCGCCCGCCGGCGCGCGTCGTCCTCCATGCCCGCGTGGTACAGCACCGCCTTGAGCTTGCGCCCGTGCAGCTCCGAGAACACGCCCTCCGCGGCCCTCCGCGTGGAGCAGTAGATGATGCCGCTGCCCCCCAGCGCCGCCAGGCGCGCGCACGCCTCGTGCCGGTCCGTGTCCCCGCCCACCTCCTGCTTGCCGAGGAAGAGGTTGGGCCGGTCGAACCCCATGGCGAACTCGCGGGGCTCCTTCATCAGCAGCACCCGGACGATGTCCGCGCGCACCTCCGGCGTGGCCGTGGCGGTGAGCGCCACGGTGCGCGGAGGCCGCAGCCGCTTGCGCACCTGTCCCAGCAGCGCGTAGTCCGGCCGGAAGTCGTGGCCCCACTGGGAGATGCAGTGCGCCTCGTCCACGGCGAGCAGGTCCACGCCCACGTCGGTGACCATCTGCACGAAGCTCGCGCTGCGAAAGCGCTCCGGCGCCACGTACAGGAGCTTGTACTCGCCGCCGCGCAGCCGGCGCATCCGCTCCGCCCGCTCCAGGTCCGTCAGCGACGAGTTGATGAACGTGGCGGAGATGCCGCGCGCGGTGAGCTGCTCCACCTGGTCCTTCATCAGCGCGATGAGCGGCGACACCACCAGCGTCAGCCCCGGCAGCAGCGTGGCCGGCAGCTGGTAGCACAGGCTCTTGCCGGCGCCGGTGGGCATCACCACCACGGTGTTGCGCCCGGACAACACGGTGGAGATGACCTCCGCCTGTCCCGGACGGAACTGCGTCAGGCCGAAGTGGCGCACCAGGCCCTGCTGGGCTTCTTCGAAGTAGGGCAGGGCCACCGACATCGCTCGCATGTCCACCATCCTGGTCCAGCCGTCAACGCAAACCACACCCCGCCGCCCCTCACAGCTCCAGCCCCGGCGGCACGGGGACGGCCAGGCGGGCCCTCCTCCGCGCCACCTCCAACACCCTCAGCGCCGTGGCCTCCGGCTCCACGCGGGCGTCCACCACCACGTCCCCCTCGCGCGCGTCCGCCGGGAGCGCTGCCCGCTCCACCACGCAGGCCCGGCCGCCCTCCAGCCGCACCACCTGCGCCCGCGTGTCCTCGAGCAGCTCCACCTGCACCAGCCCCACCAGACATCCCGCCATCACCCATGTCCTCCCGCCGCGTTCCATTCCCGCTTCGCCTCCCACTCCCCGTCCGGGAGCAGGCCTCGCTCCAGCATCGACACGAAGCCGCCGTCGCCCACCACCAGGTGGTCCAGCACCTTCACGTTGAGCAACCTCGCGCCGGCCACCAGGTGCCGCGTCAGCGCCACGTCCTGGACGCTGGGCTCCGGGTCTCCCGAAGGGTGGTTGTGCGCCAGGACGATGGCCGTCGCCCGCGACACGAGCGCCGCGGCGAACACCTCCCGCGGGTCCACCGGGCACGTGTTCATGGTGCCCTCCGCCACCCGCGCGTCGTGCACCAGCACGTTGCGCGTGTTGAAGCACAGCACGTGGAAGACCTCGCGCCTCAACCCCGTGAGGCCCGGTGTCAGGTACGTGTGGATCTCCCGGGGAGAGCGCAGCCGGGGTCTGCGCTCCGGCGTCCGCTGCGCGCGCCTTCCCAGCTCCAGCGCCGCGAGCACCTGCGCCGTCCGCCGTGGCCCCAGGCCCGGCACGTGGGCCAGCTCCACCGGCTCCGCCTGCAACAGCGCCTTGAGCCCCCCGCAGCGCTTCAACACCGCGAGGGCCGCCTCCATCGCGCCGCGCGAGCCCGAGGCCACGCCCCATGCCACGCACAGAAGCTCCGGGTCCGTGAGTGCCCGCGCTCCCAACCGGAAGAGCCGCTCCCGGGAGGACTCGGCGTCCACTCCCTTTCGCGCGCCCCTCGACTCCTCGACCACCTCGTCCGCCGCCCACGCCTCGCCCATCCGCCACCCCGTCCCGCCCACCTTCACCGGCGCGGCGATTGAGCAAGGCGTGTGCCCGCTGTCTCTACCTGGAGCGTGCGGTGCCTACCCATCCCGACCCGCGCGACAGCGGCCCGTCCGGCGGACTGTCACCGCCCCGCCATGGGCCTGCTGCCCGACGAGCGCCCGTGTCCAGGCTTTGTCTCAGAAGCGGGAGATGGCGAAGAACGATTTGATCTTGTCGTTCGTCTCGCGAAGTCGCTCGCTCAGCGTCCGGACGAACGTCCACAGCAGGACGTACGCCAGGTCCTTGTCGGTGAACATGAGCTGGTCCAGCTTGGAGCGCTCGATGACCCACACCGCGCAGCTGATGTGGGCGATGGCGTCGGCGGAGCGGGGCGAGTCCTCGATTACCGCCATCTCACCGAAGTACTGGCCGGGCTCCAGGATGGCGAGCGCCTCCTCGCCGATGCCCGGCACGGACTTGGAGATGCGGACCTTGCCCCGGGAGATGACGAACATCTCCTGGCCGAACTCCCCCTCGCGGAAGAGGAAGGCGCCCGCAGGGTAGTCCCTGGTCTGGCCGAGTTGAGCCACCTTGGCGAGCTGGCCCTGGGTCAAACCCTCGAACAGCGCAACCTTCTTGAGGAGCTCGGCATCCATGAGGCCAGCTTCGTATCACGCGCCCGAGGGCCTCTGGTACCTTCGCGGCCTCAACGAGACAAGAGGGAAGGAGCCACCCGTGGCGGAGGAGAAGATCAACAAGGTGACCATCATCGGCTCGGGGCCGGCGGGCTACACCGCGGCCATCTATGCCGCGCGTGCCAACCTGGAGCCCGTGGTGTTCGCCGGTGGGCCCACGCTGGAGCACCCCCAGCGCGTGCCGGGCGGGCAGCTCATGGTGACCACGGACGTGGAGAACTACCCGGGCTTCCCGGAGGCCATCACCGGCCCGGAGCTGATGGAGCGCTTCCAGAAGCAGGCGGAGCGCTTCGGGACCGTCATCCACATGGAGAACGTGGTGAAGGTGGACTTCAGCTCGCGCCCGTTCCTGCTGGAGAGTGAGAGCGGCCTGCGCGTGCGCTCGGAGACGGTCATCATCTCCACCGGCGCCACGGCCAAGTGGCTGGGCGTCAAGGGTGAGGACACGTACAAGAACCGCGGCGTGTCCGCGTGTGCCACGTGTGACGGCGCGTTCTTCAAGAACCAGGAGGTCCTCGTTGTCGGCGGAGGCGACACGGCGATGGAGGAGGCCACGTACCTGGCGAAGATCGTCAAGCACGTCACCCTCATCCACCGGCGCGACTCGCTGCGCGCGTCCAAGGTGATGCAGGAGCGCGCGCTCAACAACCCGAAGATCTCCTTCCTGTGGAACTCCGCGGTGGAGGAGGTCCAGGGCGACGCGAAGGGGATGTCCGGCGCCGTGGTGCGCAACCTCAAGACGGGCGACAGCCAGCTGCTCAAGGCGACGGGCCTGTTCGTCGCCATCGGCCACACGCCGAACACGGAGCTGTTCCAGGGCATCCTGGAGACGCACCAGGGCGGCTACCTCAAGACGGTGCCGGGCAGCACCCGCACGAACATCCCCGGCGTCTTCGCTTGTGGTGACGTGCAGGACAGCTACTACCGGCAGGCCATCACGGCGGCGGGCACCGGCTGCATGGCGGCCATCGACGCCGAGCGCTGGCTCATCGAGCACGGCGAGTAGCTAGCCCGCGCAGCGCCGCGTGACGCATGCTCCAGGCCGGTCCGCTCCGAACACGAGCGGGCCGGCCTTTTTCGCGTCGAGCCGGGACACATGCGCCCGGGAACGGACCCGAGGACCCTCTCTCATGAGCACGAAGCAGAAGACGCTGGCGGTGCACGCCGGGACGCGGCTGACGGGGAGCAAGGCGGTGCCCGTCTCGCCGCCCATCTCCGTGGCGGCGGTGAGCTGGTTCGACAGCAGTGACGACCTGGACGGCGCGCTCGACGGCAAGGACTACGCATATGCCCGCATCAGCGCGCCCAACACGACGCTGCTGGAGGAGGCGGTGGCGGCGCTCGAGGGCGCCGAGTCCTGTGTGGCCTACGCCAGCGGCATGGCCGCGCTGCGCTCGCTCTTCGAGGCGCAGGGCTTGCGTCCCGGGGACAGGTTGGTGATGCCGGCCGACGGCTACGGCGTCACGCGTGCGCTCTACAAGAAGCTGTGCGCGGCGCTGGGCGTGGAGCTGCACGCGCTGAAGCTGACGGACGCGGACGCTCCGGCGCGCATCCGGGAGCTCCGTCCCCGGCTGGTGCTGGCGGAGAGCATCACCAATCCGCTCCTGCGCGTGGCGGACCTGCGCGTCCTCGCCAAGGCGAGCCACGACGTGGGCGCGGCGTTCGCGGTGGACGCGACGTTCCCTTCACCCATGGGCCAGCGCGCGCTGGAGCTGGGCGCGGACTACGCGGTGCAGTCCACCAGCAAGTGGCTCAACGGGCACAGCGACGCGCTGGGCGGCACGGTGAGCGGCTCGCGTGAGCGCATCGACGTGCTGCGCGCCGCGCGCATCCTCGCGGGCGATGTGCTGGGGCCGTTCGAGGCGTGGCTGACGCTGCGCGGGCTGCGCACGTTGCCGGTGCGGATGAAGGCGCATGCGGAGCACGCGGCCCATGTGGCGAGGCGACTGTCGGAGTCGCCGCTGCTCGAGCGCGTCATCTACCCGGGGCTGCCCACGCACCCGGACCACGCGGTGGCGCGCGAGCTGTTGAAGGATGGCGGGCCCATGGTGTCGTTCGAGATTCGGGGCGCGGGGCGACCGGAGGCCATGCGCTTCCTGGAGGCGCTGAAGGTGGGGCGGCCCGGGCCCTCGCTGGGGGATGTCTGCACGCTGGTGATGCACGCGGCCAGCGCGAGCGCGCGGCGCTTCACGCCCGAGGAGCGCGAGGCGGCGGGAATCCGCGAGAGCCTCATCCGGGTCTCCGTGGGACTGGAGGACCCGGACGACGTGGTGGACGACCTGCTCCAGGCCGTGGCCCGTGGGGTGGCGCGATGAAGATGGTGGACGTCGGCGCGAAGCCGAAGACGGAGCGGGTGGCGGTGGCGACGGGGCTTCTGCGCATGCAGGCCGAGACGCGCGAGCGCATCCTCGCGGGGAAGATGGAGAAGGGGGACGTGCTCGCGGCGGCGAGGCTCGCGGGCATCATGGCCGCCAAGCGCACCCCGGACTTCATCCCGCTGTGCCATCCCATCGCGCTGTCCGGTGTCGAGGTGACGCTCCAGCCCGTGGTCGAGGGGCTCACCGTCCGCGTGACGGTGCGCACCGTGGACCGCACGGGCGTGGAGATGGAGGCGCTCACGGCCGCGTGCGCGGCGGCGCTCACCGTCTATGACATGTGCAAGAGCTCGGACCGCGGCATGGTGCTGGACGCGGTGCAATTGGAGCACAAGTCCGGCGGCCGCTCGGGGACATGGGAGCGCGAGCCGGTGAAGAAGACCACCGCGTCTTCGCGTACCGCCCGAAAGCGCTCCGGGCGGTAGGCGCTCGTCGCTGCTTCCCAGCGGCGGGCTTGAGCCGATGAAGAAGATCGGCTCGCCCTCCGCTGGTCGGACGGTCGTCTCTCTCGAAAAGAGGGGGTGCGAGCATGCGAAGCGTTCCCACCGCATCGGGGCCCGTTTCGCGGCGCCCGCGAAGACGCGTCAGCCCGTCGGCCCTCGCGGCGCAAGGGGCCCAAGGGAGCGCATGTCCCTGACGCCCCCCTCTCGCGGCAGGTCCACTTCGGAGACCGCACCCGAGCCGTTCACCGGTATCGCCGCGAGCTCGCGCATGCATGGTCAGACCGCGTCATTCGCCCACGCTCCCGTGCGGGCAAGCCACTGTCCGCTGCGGGACGTCGCGACTGTGTCCCCCCACACGTCACACCCTGAACCCGTGCCCTTCGGGGCTCCCCCTTGTCGGAGGGGACTCCCATGTTGAGTGGGCCATGTACGCCCGAGGGTGTCCTCGGCCAGGGAGGAGGTTGGAACGGTGCTGAACGACAGGACGACCCGCTCCGCCCTGGCCCTGCTCGCGGCCGTGTTCGGCGTCGGCTGCAGCGCGGGCGAGGGCTCCTCGGAGATGCCTCGGACACTGGTGGCCGAGGAGTCCCACGCGCGCTGCGGCGCGAGCGCGGACCGGCGCTCCCTCTCCAAGGACCCGACGGACTGCCGCCACATGCTCTTCGTCTGCGCCCCCGGGGAGACGCCGTTCTTCGACGCCTGCGGCTGCGGCTGCGAGCGTCGATGAGCCCTACGGCGTCTTCGCCTCCGCGCGGAGCCGCTCCAGGAAGAACGCCCCCACCACCAGCGAGTGGGTGATGCGACCCTCCAGGATGAGCCTGGGCGCATCCGCGCGCGGGTGCAGCTCCACCGCGATGTCCTCGCCCTCGTCCTGCTGCCCCGCATGCACCTTCACGCAATCCAGCGCCAGGAAGCTGAAGCACCGGTTGTCCTGCAGCGCGGGATTCGGGTGCACCCAGCCGAGCGGAATCACACGGCCCGCCACGTACCCGGTCTCCTCCTCCAGCTCGCGCGCGGCGGCGGCGGCGGGGTCCTCGCCCTCGTCCACCATGCCGCCGGGCACCTCCAGCGTGTCCGCGCCCGTGCCGAAGCGGAACTGCCGCACCAGCACCAGCTCGTCGGCCGGCGTCACCGCGATGACGTTCACCCAGTCCGCGCAGTCCACCCGCACCCGGGGGTGCTCCAGGTTCGTGCGAGGGTCCGCCCACTGGTCCTCGCGCACCGTCAGCACCTGGTAGTCATGCTCCATCCCCTGGCGCAGTCGCAGCCAGGGCTTCACCGTCCGGGACATGGGCACTCGCTTGCGGGGCCCGCGACAGCGGTGGGCCCCCTCGGAATCAGTTGAGCAGGGCCGCGCGCTCGCGCAGCTCCTGGGCCGTCAGCTCCAGCCGCTCACGGTCCGGTGCCTCGGGGGACAGCTCCAGGCAGCGCTCCACGTCGCGCAGCGCCGCCCGGTACGCGCCCAGGTTCGCCAGCAGCGCCGCGCGCGTGCGCAGCTCCCCCGGATGGTCCGGCGCCAGGAGCAACAACAGGTCCACCACCGCCAGCCCGCGCTCGCGGTCCTCGCGGCCCAGGTACACCCGCCGCAGGTTCGACAGCATCCGGTACGCAATCAGCTCCACCGGCGCGGGCGCCAGCATGGACCGGTCGAACTTGAGCTGCGGGGCCACGCGCTTGAGCAGCTCCTCGCAGCCGTGCTCCGTGAGGATGTCCCCCTGGTGGAACGGGTCCATCACCAGCTTGTGGTCCCCCGCGTCGTGCGCCACCAGGAAGTGGCCGGGGAAGGGCACCCCGTACAGCGGGATTCCCGCCCGCCGCGCCACCTCCAGGTACACCACCGACAGCGTTATCGGCAGGCCCAGCTTCCGCTCCAGCACCTGGTCCAGGAAGCTGTTCTCCGGCGAGTGGTAGTTGTCCTCGTTGCCCCGGAAGCCCTCGATGTCCGACAGCACGTGACGCAGCGCCCGCAGCGGGGCCAGCGCCTCGCCCTTGTCGTGGAGCCGCTCCGCCTCCACCTGCACCCGGCAGGCGAGCACGTCCAGCATGTGCAGACACGCCGGCGCGTCCAGCTCCGGCCTGTCCAGTGTGGCAATCGCCAGCGCCGCCAGGTCCAGGCGGGGAGGCTCCGCGGCCAGCGCCGACACCAACCGTTCCCGGGCCAGCGGCGGGCTGAATCCTGTGGTCATGCTCACGGCGGCAACCACTAACCCACGACGAGCCCGACAGCAAAGGCAGGCGGCCGAGCGTCAGAAGGTGGGCGGCGCATAGGGCAGCCTCCCCTTGATTTCGGCGCGCAGCCCCATCTGGGCCGAAATCAACCCCGCCAGGATTCCGTCCTCGAACTCGAAAGTCGGGTGTTCCTTGAGTTGGGGAAAGTCGTGGGGATTGCGGAGCTCCTCGGGGGTGATGTTGGGGACGGCCTCGCGGGCCAGCCGCAACACCTTCGCCTGCTGTTGGGAAATCATCCGCTCGAAGAGCTGGGCGGACAGCTCCAGCATGTCCTGGGCCACGTCTTCCTTCATTGCGTGTCTACTCCTGGGCGATGTCCCACTTGGCGCGGCGGTAGCTGTAACGGAAAGCCGCCGCGTCCGCCTCTTTCGCGAGCCCCTCGCCCTCCCGGCCGTCCAGGAAGGCGACGAAGTCCAGCTGGCGGTCCTCCCGGCCGAACTCGGCGTCGAACAGGCGGACCAGCTCGTTGGCGGGCAGGGTGCGCCGGCCGACGACGTCGACCAGGGGGATGGAGAGCCCCCGCAGCTCCTTCGAGGGCGCGTAGGACTTCCACACCAGCTCCGTGCACACCAGCGTCTGGTCGGAGAAGAAGTCGAAGTCGAAGTCGTAGGGGCGGCCCTGGTAGCCGAAGGCCCGGAGGATTGCGCGCGCCTTGTCCACGCGCGTCAGCCGGGGGCGCATGACGCCCAGGTAGTCCACGCGCATGCCGTGCTCGGGGCCGGTGAAGCTGACGCCCTCGCTGATGGACTCGATGATGCGCAGGGCATCTCCATGCGTGTCGGTCTGGTTGTACGCGGCCCACTTCGTGGGGAAGGCCGTGGCCAGGTGGCCGGTGAAGCTCTGGGGCTTGCCCTCGAGCGTCGCGAGCCAGGCCTTCACGTCCTTGTCCTCGTCGAAGTAGGCGGCCAGCTCCTGCTGGGTGCCCACGTACAGCTCCGCGTGCGGCCAGAAGCCCGGCAGGCCGATGTTGGAGAGGTACCAGTTCTGGCGGGCCACCAGGATGTCACCGGGCTCCATGCGCTCGAGCAACGCCTGCACCTGCGCGCGGGAGATGAGCGGCTGGCCGGAGCGGTGCACGCGCGTGTCGCCCATCCACTCGGCCACCGCGCGCTGCACGGGGAAGAAGGCGCGCTGGGCGCTGTCCTGGGTGAGGTCCGTGGCGGCCTTGGCGAAGAGCACCGGGCCGCGCTTGATGAGCAGTCCCTTGGCCACCTCGCTGTTGAGCTTCATCTCCTGCATCACCCACGGGACGCGCGGCGCATCCAGCGCGCCGGCCTTCACCAGCAGGGGCCGCAGCTGCTGCTTGTAGCCGTCCCCGGTGAGCAGCTGGGTGGTGGTGCCCACGTGGATGACCTTCTCCTTGAAGCGGGCGAAGGCACGCGCGGGCAGGCCGTACTCGGGGGCGGGCTCGTCCAGGAGCACCTCCAGCTGCTTGCGGCCTCCGGTGAGCTCCGCGAACGTCAGGCCGTGGGCCAGCTCCGTGGTGAGCGCGCCGTGGGTGAGCAGGAAGCCCCAGGCGTGCTTCTTCGGCTGGGTGAGCAAGGGCTCCTTCACGAAGTCCCAGTAGCGCTGACGGATGACCTCGGTGGAGAGGAAGTAGTCGAAGAAGGCGGCCCACGTGGTGAGCAGGCGCTGCTTCTGGTCCGGCGTGTACGGCTCGCTCTGCTTCTGCAGATACAGCGCGCGCGACGTCTTCACCTCCTCCGACAGCCGCCTGAGGCCCTGGGCGTAGCGCTCCAGCTGGCGCAGGTCCTCCTGGGCCTGGGCCACGAAGGCGTCGTCCTCGAGCGCATAGACGCTCTTGGGAGGGGCAGTGGGCGCCTGGGGAGGCGGACTGGCGACGGTGAGCCAGGCGAGCAGCAGGGAGGCGGCGGGCATGGGGTGGGGCTCCGGCGGAGACAGGGCGGCGGCGGGACTCTACCTCGGGAGCTGCCGGGGCGGCTGGCCCCCTGGCTGCCCAGGGGAGGGGAGGGGGACGGCCGGGTGGTCCGGCGTGGGTTTCGTCCCCAGGTTCCTGGGACTCAAGTGACTCACGTCCGGACCGGGCTGGCCGGGCAGAAAGGCAGCGGCAGATGGCATTCGGAACCGCGGAAGACCCCGGGCTCTCCATCACCCCCCACCTGGACTCGGTGGACTACCCCACGACGAGGGATGACCTGGTCGAGGCCGCCGAGGACAGCGAGGCCCCCGTCAACGTCATCAACGTCCTCAAGTGCCTGCCTCGCACGGAGTACGCGTCGCGCGAGGACGTGATGCGGGACCTGGCGGAGGCCGCGCGGCGGTTCGCCCGGGGCGGGCTGCAGGATGACGACGGCGCGAACAGGGACCGGCGCAACATCGGTCGGGACCTGGTGGAGAACGCGCCCGACGGCAGCTCGCGTCACCCCTGAGGGGCGACATCCCTGGGAAGAAGCGCTCGCGGGCGCTGGCCGTTTCTGCCAGCGTTCGCGGGCGCATGCGTCCAGGTCTCCTGCTGAGCTGTCTCGTGCTGTTGCTCTCGTCCGGTTGTCGGAAGCCGCCGCCCTTGAGGGTGCCCGTCCCCTCGGTGACGCCTCGGGTGCGCCTGGGTTTCCAGCCGCCCGTGGGGCGCGTGCTCACCGAATCCCAGCAGGCCAGCCGCGCGGTGGAGCAGGACGGACAGGTGCTGCGTGAGGAGGCGGAGCTGACCACCGAGTCCCGCTTCGCCACCTCCGAGGGCGGCTGGCTGCTGACCCAGTCCGTGACGCGGGCGCAGCGCACGCGCGCGGGCGTGGCGGTGGAGGGCTGGGTGGATGACGTGCTGCTGCGCTTCGTGCTCCGGCTGCAGCTGGCGGCGGACGGCGCGTTCGTGAAGCTGGTGTCACCGGAGTCCGCGAGCGAGGCCTTGCGGCAGTCGGTGCCCGCGGGCGCGGACGCGAAGGCGCTGGAGCGCTTCCTGGCGCCGGAGGCCCTGGAGGCGCGCACGCGGCGCGAGTGGGAGGCGAAGTTCGGCGGCCTGTTCCAGCGTCATCTGTCGGAGGGTCAACGCACGTGGGCGGTGGACACGCTGCCCCTGGGCGACACGCAGGTGGCGTATGTGCTGGAGCGCACGCTGCAGGGGACGCGGGACACGGAGTACGGCGACGCGGTGGTGCTGAGCCTCAAGTGCCTGGACTCGGTGCCGGAGGACGCGCCACAGGAGCTGACGGACGCGTGGGTGGCGGCGGGGCGCCCGGAGCTGACGGCGGGCGTGACGTGCGAGGGCGAGCAGGTGGTGGCCTACGGGCGCTTCGTGCCGGTGAGCCGGGAGCTCACGGTGAAGGCCCGGGTGGGCCCGGCGGCGTGGACGGTGACGATGCAGTCGCGAGCGCAGGCCCTTCAGGAGGAGACGCCATGAGCTGGGAAGACAACCTCGTCGAGGACGAAGCGGGAGTGGAGCGCGTGGTGAAGGGCGCCAGGCGCGTGGCGGTGCTGGGCATCAAGACGGAGCAGCAGTCGGGGCAGCCGGCCTTCTACGTGCCGGACTACCTGGCACGTGCGGGCGTGGAGGTGGTGCCCGTGCCCGTCTACTACCCGGACGTGACGCACATCCTCGGCAAGCCCGTGTTCCGCAAGCTCGCGGACGTGCCGGGCGAGGTGGACCTGGTGGACGTGTTCCGCAGGCCCCAGGACATCGACGCGCACGTGGACGACATCATCGCCAAGAAGCCGAAGGCGGTGTGGTTCCAGTCCGGCATCCGCAACGACGCGGCGGCGCGCAAGCTCGCGGAGGCGGGCATCCAGGTGGTGCAGGACCGCTGCCTCATGGTGGACCACCGCCGCTACGGCGGACGCTGAGCCGCCGCGCTCCGTCGGGCCTCGTGTGCGGGGGCCCGACGAAGCACGCCCGACGTCAGGGCTCAGGACGCGTCATAGGTCCACGTGAAGTACAGGTTGCGGCCGCGCCAGGCCGACAGGTCCTCCAGGCAGTACATGCCGGTGTGGATGCCGAACAGCTTGCCCTTGAGGAACTTGATGGCCCACAGGTTCGGCGAGTCGGTGTTGTTGACGACGATGTCCATCGTGTAGGGACCGCGGCCGGAGTTGTGCGTCTCGAGCACGCTGGGGTGGCGCGAGCCGTCCGGGCGGAAGACCTCGATGCCCTTCCACCAGGTGATGTTCGCGGCGGCGGTGAGGGTGATGCGCACGACGTTGGAGGGGGCGACCCCCGCGCCGCTGTACGAGAAGAACACGCGGTCTTCCGAGCTCTGGATGAGGTTGCCCGCCCAGCCGTTGTTGACCGTCCCGTTGGAGTTGATGACGCCGTAGGGCCAGTAGACCTGTGGGTCCCTGCAGCCGGGGTTGATGGCCTGGGTCGCGGTGTCGAGCTCCTCGGCCGCGGGCGCGCTGACGGGCTCCTGCGTGGTGGGGGCCTGCGTGGAGTCCACCTCCACCTCGGGGCCGCAGCCGACGAGGCCGAACATGAGGGAGAGGGAAGCGACGGTGACGTGAGTCTTCACGGGGTGCCTTTCGGATATCGGTGGGACGCACCGCTCGCGGTGCGGTGACACGTGGGTTGCCCGGCGTGTCGCGTGGGGGCCTTGTGCACCGCTCGTGCCCGCGTGCTTGCACGGGCTTCTCCGAGGAGGTCGCTCGGCGATGGGCCTCGAGTCGCCGTGCGGTGACACGCTGGGTTGGCACGGGTGGCACGTGGGCTCCGTGCCAGGGGCTCACCGTGGAGAAGCGGGCGCGCTAGAGTCGCGGGCATGTCGGACGCGGATGACCGCCGGGAGGGGGCCGGCGTGCCCAGGGGGCTCTCCACCCAGGAAGACAGCGTCGCTCCGGGGGCGCCCTGGGAGGACGTGGGGCCGCCCGAGGCCTGGGAGCGCTTCACGGACCTGACGCTGCTCGGGCAGGGTGGAATGGGCGTGGTCTACCGCGCGAGGGATACGCGCCTGGGCCGCGACGTGGCGCTCAAGTTCGTGAAGGGGACGTCTCCCGCGCGCGCGATGCGTTTGGTCCAGGAGGCCCGGGCGCAGGCGCGCATCGACCATCCCAACGTCTGCAAGGTGTACGAGGTGGGGCAGGTCGCGGGCCGCGACTTCATCGCGATGCAGTGGGTCTCCGGGCGCACGTTGGATGTGGCGGCCGTGGACATGTCGTTGGAGGACAAGGTCCAGGTGCTTCGGGACGTGGCCCTGGCCATCCACGAGGCGCATCGACTGGGCGTCATCCACCGCGACCTCAAGCCCTCCAACATCCTGGTGCAGCGGAGTGAAGAGGGGCGCTGGTTGCCGGTGGTGATGGACTTCGGCCTGGCGCAGGAGACGGGGCTGGAGCGCGGGCTCACGCAGTCCGGCGCGGTGCTGGGGACTCCGGCGTACATGGCGCCGGAGCAGGCTCGGGGAGATGTTCGGGCGTTGGATCGACGCTCGGATGTCTACGGCCTGGGCGCGACGCTCTACGAGGTGCTCTGTGGGGTCGCGCCGTTTCATGGCGTGTCCGCGGCGAGCGTGCTGCACCAGGTCCTCCACGAGGACGTCCGTGCGCCGCGAGCGCTGGTGCCGGACCTGCCCGTGGACCTGGAGACGGTGCTCCTCAAGTGCCTGAGCAAGGAGCCCGCGGCCCGCTATGGCTCGGCGCGCGCGCTGGCGGAGGACCTGGGGCGCTTCCTCGATGGCGAGCCCATCCTCGGACGACGGCCGGGGCCGTGGGCGAGGCTCGCGCGACGGTGGAGGACGCAGCGCGCGCTCGTCACCGTCAGCGCGGTGTCCCTCGTGTGCATCGGGGGGGTGTCCGTGCTCGGCGTGCACTCGTGGTGGGAGGCGCGGGCCGTCGAGCAACGCTCGGGAGCACGTGCCTTGCTCGCGCAGCAGCTCGGGCAGCAGGTGAAGGACCTCGAGTGGGTTCTTCGCGCCGCACACCTGGCGCCGCTGCACGACACGGGGCGGGAGGAGGCGCTGGTCCGCGAGCACATGCGCCGCATCGCCTCGCTGCCTCATGGGCTGGGGACCTCGGGTGAGGTGCTCGTGCTGCAGGCGCTGGGGTTGGGACACCTGGCGATGAACGAACTGGAGGCCGCGCGCGAGTCGCTGGAGGCCGCGCGGGCCAAGGGGCTCGAGTCCCCCGAGCTGCATCATGCGCTGGGGCGGGTGCTCGGTGGGCTGTACCACCAGGAACTCGAGGTGGCTCGACGCAGTGGCGACGCGGCGTGGGTGGCGGAGCGTCAGCGCTCGCTGGAGGCGCGCTATCTGGCTCCTGCGTTGCAATCGCTGGAGCGCAGTCGGGAGGTGGAGTCGGGGACGTATCTGGAGGGGCTCATCGCGTACTACCGGGGCTCGCTGGAGACGGCGGCGGACACGGTGGCGCGTGCGGTCGATGAGTCACCGTGGAGCCTGGAGGCGCGGCTGCTCGCGGGCGAGGTGACGCTGGCTCGGGCGATGCGTGAGCTGGAGCGTGGGGCCTACGACGCGGCGCGCACGGGGCTTCAAGAGGCCACCCGTCGCTACGAGGCCGCCACGGACCTGGGACGCAGTGACGCCCGTGGATACGAGGCGCTGGCCGAGGTCTGGCTGCAGCAGTCGGAGCTGGACAAGCGACAGGGACGCTCGCGTCGGGCCTCATTGGAGCAGGCGCTGGTCGCGAGCGAGCGGGCCGTGAAGGCCGCGCCCGGACGCTCCTCGGTGCACACGAAGCGGGCCTGGGTGCTGATGAACTGGTACCGGCTGGTGAACTTCCAGGAGCGCGACATGGACCCGAAGGCCGTGCTGTCCGATTGGACCACCACCGCCGCGCGCGCCGTGGCGTTGGACCCCGCGAACGTCCAGGCCCACGACACGCTGGGCTACAGCCACTTCATGCGCGGGCTCCAGGATGCGCGCGAGGGGAAGGACCCGCGTCCCGCCTATGACGAGGCCGTCGCGTGGTTCGAGAAGGCATTGCGACTGCAACCCCGCTACCCGTGGGCGCTCAATGACCTGGCCCTCGTGCACCGGTGGCGGGGGACGTGGTTGCGAGAGCATGGCCAGGACCCGAGCGCCGCGTTCGCCGAGGCCGCGCGTCACCTGCGAGAGGCCGCGCGCGTGGACCCGAAGTACCTCTTCGCGCACGCCAACCTCACGGAGGTGCACAACGCGCTGGCGCAGTATGAGCTCTCCCTCGGGAGGGACCCCTCGGCGGATGTCGAGCAGGCCCGCTCCGCGGGGGCACGGGCGCTCGCGCTGGATGCGCGGTATGCGCCGGTGCTCACGCAGCTGGGGTTCGCGGAGCTGACGCAGGCGCGCCATGTGTCGCGCACGGGCGGCGAGCCGGGGACCTTGCTCGCGGCGGCGCTGGCGCATGTCGCGCGCTCGCTCGAACTCAACCCCACGGCGGGAAGGACGCACTTCCTGGGCGCGTCGGTGCACCTGCTCGCGGCGGAACACGCGGTGCGCTCGGGGGTGGACCCCACGGCTTCACTGGAGTCCGCGCGTCGAGCCCTCGCCGTGCCCTATCCGGGAGACACCTCGTGCGCGGACTGCCGTGTCCTGGGCGCGCGGTTGTCGCTGACTCGGGCCTCGTGGGAGCGCGTGCGCGGACACTCCGCGCGGCGATGGGTGGGCGAGGCGCTCGAGGAGGCTCGGCGGGCCGTGAAGCTCTATCCCTACGACGAGGCCCACCTGGAGCTTGCGCGCGCGAGCTGGTGGATGGCGTCGGAGTCGCGTACGTCATCGCTCATCACCGAGGGGCTGGCGCAGGCCGACCTCGCCCTCGGGCTCAATCCCCGGCTCGCGGCTGCTCATGCGGTTCGAGGCGCCCTCCTGCTCGCGCGCTCACAGGGCGCGACCTCGGCGGAGCGCGAACCGCTGAGAGCGCAGGCCCGCGCGTCGTTGGAACGGGCCCTGGCGCTCGATGCCTTCCTCCGCGAGGAGCATGCCCAATCGTTGAACGAGCTAGGCGTGCTCACCTCCGAGCGCGGACCTCATCACGCCGGGCGCTGAGCCGTTGTCGTTGTGCGAGCTGGACGTGCTCATGTCCGAGGTAGACCTCATCACGCCGGGCATCGCGCCGTAGTCCCACGTCCACGGAGTTGTCTCGAGACCCACGGGGCCAGCGCATCGGGCACGCGCAGGTGACGTGCCCGATGGTGTCGTACACGGGCCCGAGTCAGCGCGCGGGCGCGGTGGCGAGCTTGCCCCATTGCGTCCAGTGGACGGGCTCGCAGCGGGGCAGCAGGCCGACCCACCTGGGGTCGACGAGCTCGGGGCGACGGAAGTTCTCCGGGATGATGCACTCCGCGCCACGCGGGCTCCACAGGGCCTCCAGGCGGGGCAGGGTCTCCAGGTTGCTGCTCTGCTCCAGGCCGACCGCGAACTCGTCGCGCCGGCGGATGAGCGTGTTGTTGGCGGTGTAGCTCTTGAGGTTGTTGAACCGGACGAAGTACGCGGCGCGCTTCGCCTGGAGACAGGAGGCGTAGAGGTACGCGCGGTTCGCGTCGGGTCGCCCGTGCTTGTCCCAGGGCGTGTAGCCCCAGTCGAGGCAGGTCGCGATGGCGCCCTTGTCACACGCGAGGGTGACGGACCTCGCTTGGTGGGTGACGCCCGCGGTGAGGCTGTCGACGGCGAAGTCGGGCAGCACCGCCATCGAGGCGTCGGGTCGGGCCGGGACGTCCGTCACGCCCGAGCAGGGATTGACCCAGGACATGCTCGGCCTCCACTCACCCTCCTGGTACTCCATCACGTACTTGGGCACCGCGCCGCGCGGCATCGAGGCGTGGGTCAGGGGACGGAACCTCACCTGGTAGCGACGGGGCTCCTCGTACGGGTCCTTCACGCTCAACGCGAGGATGAGCCTGGGGAGCTCACCGCCCTCGATGGCGAAGGGCTCCGTGGAGCGGCCCACGTGGACTCCCTTGAAGCGGAGCTGTCCCGTCCCGCCTTGAATCTCGAGCACCTTCACCGGCTCGGAGGCGCTCATCGCTTCGTCGAGCAGTCGGGCGTCGACGACGTCGGCCATGATGACCTGCGCGCCGACATTCGCGTCACGCAGGCGCAGCGCGATGCCGTCCGCCGTGTTCAGGAACGTCTCCGGGCAGTAGCGGTCCTTGGTGGAGATGGCCAGACAGTGGCTGTGGCCCTCGAGGTTGTAGATGCCCAGGCCGTTGGGGCTCTCCGGGTCGCACTGGCCGGAGGGGCAGTCATCGGAGACGAGCCGTCCCTCGTACGGGGGCGTCTCGCAGTTCTCCCGCGCGCAGTCCTTGTGGGGCAGGGTGTCGTCCTTGCTCGGACCCCTCGATGGGCACGAGCGCCCCATGTACTTGCAGCAGCCACTGGCGCCGCTCGCCAGCAGGAGCAGGAGCGCGCAGTGAAGCCCCACGGCCCACAGTGGCCGCTTCGGTGACACGCCAGGACGGACTCGCACGAATGCCTTCACGGATGACTTCCCCCTCATGGATGGTGGCGAGGACAGACCCGGAGCGACCTGTCCTCGACGACTTCATAGCCAGCTTCGTGCCACGGGGGCTCGTGAGCGGTAGCTCGGTGCCATCAGCAGCGCTGACACACTTGCGCTAGCGTGTTTGGCACGAGGGGCTGTGCCAACGCGGTGCGCCCCGGGAGAGGGACGAAGGCATGGCGCGGGACGTGTCGACGCTCGGACCGAGCGAGGGCTCCCTGGAGGCGGGGGACTTTGCGCGCGCGCGGACGCCGGGGTTGGTGGGGGTGTACGGCGCGGGAGTCGCCCTGGCGGTGGCGCTACCGCTGAGAGGCGAGAGCCTGGAGGTCGGACGGGGCACGCCCTCGTTGGGTGAGACCGAGGACCCGAGGATGTCCCGCAGGCACGCGCGCATCCGCTTCGACGGTCAGCGCTTCTGGGTGACGGACCTGGGCAGTCAGAACGGCACCTTCGTGGACGGTGAGCGGCTGCCCGTCGGCGCGCCCCGGGAAGCGCGGCGGGTCATCCGCATGGGCACCTCGCTGTTCGTCCCCAGCGCGGATGTCGGTCCACTGGAGCGACTCGGTGTCGAGCGTATCGACGGCTTCCTGCGAGGCCCTTCCTTCCGCGCCGTGTTGGACGAGGTGTCGAGAACAGCGCGGCTCGGTACCTCCCTGCACCTCCACGGTGAGAGCGGCACGGGCAAGGAGGGCGTCGCGCGGGCCTTCCATACGTCGGGCCCCAGGAGCACGGGGCCCTTCATCGCGGTCAACTGCGCGGCCATCCCCCAGGCGCTCGCCGAGCGACTGTTGTTCGGCGCCAGGCGCGGCGCGTACTCGGGCGCGGAGGCGGACGCGCAGGGCTATCTGCAGAGCGCGGACGGCGGCACGCTGTTCCTCGACGAGGTGGTGGAGCTGGACCTCGCGGTCCAGGCGAAGCTGCTGCGCGTGCTCGAGACAGGGGAGGTGCTCGCGCTCGGCGCCGCGAGGCCCACCAAGGTCGACGTGCGGGTCTGCTCCGCGAGCCATCAGCCGCTGCGAGCGCTCGTCGCGAAGGGGCGCCTGCGCGAGGACCTGTACTTCCGCATCGGCAGACCGGAGGTGGTGCTCCCTCCGCTGCGTGAGCGCCCGGAGGAACTCACGTTGCTCCTCCAGGAGCAGGTCCACCGTGTCGAGCCCGACATGGGAACTCACGTCTCCTTGCTGGAGGCGTGTCTGCTCAGGCCCTGGCCGGGCAACGTGCGCGAGCTGCTCGTCGAAGTCCGTGGTGCCGTCCAGAAGGCGTTGGCGGAGGGCTCGCGACGCGTCTCCTCGGTGCACCTGGGCTCGGGCGCGGGGACGGCCTTCGGTGACGGCGAGGCGGGCCCCGCGGCGCGCGAACTCTCCGCGAAGGCGAAGACGCTGGAGGGCGAGGAGCGCGCCCGGGTCGAGGCCGCGCTGCGAACGCACTCGGGCAACGTGAGCGCGGCGGCTCGGGAACTCGGGATGCACCGCACGACGTTGCGACGACTGCTGGAGCGCTGGGACCTTCCGTCGTCCGAGCGCGAAGAGGACGGTAAGCCCGGCGAGAAGTGACGTGCCCCCATCGTCGGAGGCGCGGCACCTCGATGGGCGAGGCCGCGCGTGTCGAGAGGCCGGGCGCGGAGCCTCAGCTCACCACTGCGCCTGCCCGAAGGGCACGGGCGGACGGGACAAGGCCACCGCGGCGGCCAGGCGCGCCTGGTCCAGCGCATCGAACCCGCGCTCCATTGTCGTGGGCGTCACGGGCGGCAGGTTGGACACGACGACGTAGACGGGGATGCCGCGTCCCTCCAGCACGGTCAGCTGGAGCCGGAAGTGGTCCCTCCGCAGCGCCGCGGAGCCCGCCGCCAGTCCCTGCGCATACGCCATGGGCCCACCCACCACCTTGCGCGTCTTGCTCGGCAGGAAGTGCACGAGGATGGCGTCCAGGTCCTTCCCGGCGGCGCTGTCATGCAGCGACAGCGCGGGCGCCTTGTCCACCAGGCCTCCGTCCCAATACAGGTTCCCATCCAGCGGCACCGCGCGGAACAGGCCGGGATAGGCGCAGGTGGCGTGGACGCGCGGCGCCAGCTCCCCCGTGGTGAAGACGTCGTGCGTGCCCAGCGTGAGGTTCGCGCCCACCAGCAGCAGCGGATGCGGCAGGTCCTCGAACGTCGGCGCGCCCAGCGTGTCCTCCAGCAGCCGCCGGAAGCGCTCGCCCTTGAGCAGGCCCGTGAGCCCATGGCCCGCGGCGTCCGCGTTCAGCACGGCGCCAATCGGGTCCGGGTCCCAGAAGTTCGCGCGCGTCTGGCGCAGCACCAGCTCCTCAATCGCGTGCACCGGCATCCCCGCCGCCGCGTACGCCGCCACCATGCCGCCCGCGGACGTGCCCGCGTACGCCGAGGGCTTGAGCCCCGTGCTCGCCAGCCCCTTGAGGAAGCCAGCGTGCCCGTAGAAGCCGAAGTAGCCCGCCGAGAGGACCAGGCCGAACCGCTTGCCCTCGAGCAACTGCTGCAGGTTGGGAGATGCCATGTCCCACATCTACCACTGTCCGCCGGGAAGCACGCGGTGCGTCGAAAGTCCGCTGGCCTCCAGTCCGGCATCGACGTATGTTGATGCGGCGATATGGAAGCTCTGTCCCAATCCTTCCGGGCGCTCGGCGACCCGACGCGGCTGCGCATCCTCCGACTGGTGTCGGAGGCTCCGCTGAACGTGACGGAGCTGGTGTCGCTGGTGGGGGTGGCGCAGTCCTCGGTGTCCCATCACCTGGGCAAGCTCAAGGGGCTGGGGCTCATCCGCGAGGAGCGGCAGGCGGGCTTCAGCTACTACTCGCTGGCGCTGGGCGGTGAGGACTCCCGCTGGCCGCTCATCCGGCTGGCGCGCGAGGCGGAGGACGCGGCGGGGGACTCGGCGCGGCTCAAGGACCTGCTGCGCGCCCGCGCGGACCGGCAGGCCCTCAACGAGCGGCTCCTGGAGCCGGGCCAGTCGTGGTTCCTGTGGGCGGGCGCGCTGGCGTCGCTCCTGCCGCCGCTGGACGTCGCGGACTTCGGCTGTGGGACGGGCGTGTTGAGCGTGGCGCTGGGCCGGTGGGCCCGGCACGTGTGGGCCATCGACCAGAACGCCGTCGCGCTGGAGCAGGCGCGGGAGCGCGCGGCGGGCGAGGGCCTCACCAACGTGAGCTTCCTCTGCGAAGACCTGCACCGGCTGTCGTTGAAATCGGGCCAGCTGGACCTGGTGGTGATTTCACAGAGCCTGCACCACGTGGAGGAGCCGGCGGCGGTGCTGGCCGAGGCCGCGCGCCTGCTCAAGCCGGGCGGCCGGCTGGTGGTGCTGGAGCTGATGCCGCATGACGAACGCTGGGTGGTGGACCGGCTGGGCCACCGCCACCTGGGCTTCGAGCCGTCACAGCTCGAGGCCAGCTTGCGCGAGCAGGGGTTCGCGCAGCTCACCCGCGAGTCGCACGCCCGCGACGGTGCCAGCCCCTTTCGAGTCTTTCTGCTGACAGGAGTGAAGCCATCATGACGAGCCCGACGCCCACCGTCCTTCCTCCCCCTCCTGGAGAGCATGGCCGCCGCGTGGAGGCCCTGCGCTCCGCCATGCGTGAGCGCGTGCTGGTGCTGGATGGCGCCATGGGGACGCTGTTGCAACAGCATGACCTCAAGGCCGCGGACTTCGGCGGCGCCGAGTTCGAGGGCTGCAACGAGAACCTGGTCCTCACCCGGCCGGAGCTCATCCGCGACATCCACGCGCGCTACTTCGCCGCGGGCGCGGACGTGACGGAGACGGACAGCTTCGGCGGCACGCCGCTGGTGCTCAACGAGTTCGGCCTGGGCCACAAGGCGCTCGAAATCAACCAGGCCTCCGCCCGGCTCGCCCGCGAGGCCGCCGAGGCCGCCGAGGCGAAGGACGGCCGCATCCGCTGGGTGGCCGGCTCGGTGGGCCCCACCACCAAGGCCATCAGCGTCACCGGCGGCATCACCTTCGAGGAGCTGGTGGACAACTTCGCCGTGCAGGCGGAGGGGCTCGCGCTGGGCGGCTCCGACTACCTGCTGGTGGAGACGTGCCAGGACACGCGCAACATCAAGGCGGCGCTCCTGGGCATCGACCGGGCGTTCCAGAAGCTGGGCTACGCGCTGCCGGTGGCGGTGTCGGGCACGATTGAGCCCATGGGCACCATGCTCGCGGGCCAGAGCGTGGAGAGCCTGGCGGCGTCGCTGGAGCACTGGGAGCTGCTCTACCTGGGGCTCAACTGCGCCACGGGTCCGGACTTCATGACGGACCACCTGCGCTCCCTGTCGGAGCTGAGCCCGTTCCCGGTGTCGTGCGTGCCCAACGCGGGCCTGCCGGACGAGAACGGCCACTACCTGGAGACGCCGGACATGATCGCCCGCTCGCTCACGCGCTTCTGTGAGCAGGGCTGGCTCAACGTGGTGGGCGGCTGTTGCGGCACCACGGAGGCGCACATCCGCGCGGTGTCCCAGGCGGTGAAGGGCCTCAAGCCGCGCACGAAGGTGCCCAAGCCCCGCTCGACGCTGTCGGGCGTGGACTACCTGGAGGTGACGGACGACGTGCGCCCGGTCATCGTCGGTGAGCGCACCAACGTCATCGGCAGCAAGAAGTTCAAGGAGCTCATCGTCGCGGGGCAGGTGGAGGACGCGTCGGAGATTGCGCGCGCCCAGGTGAAGCGCGGCGCGCAGGTCATCGACATCTGCCTGGCCAACCCGGACCGCGACGAGCTGGAGGACATGCGCCAGTTCCTGGAGGTGGTCGTCAAGAAGGTGCGCGTGCCCTTGATGATCGACTCCACGGACGAGCGCGTCCTGGAGATGGCGCTGACGTACAGCCAGGGCAAGGCCATCATCAACTCCGTCAACCTGGAGGACGGCGAGGAGCGCTTCGAGAAGGTGGTGCCCCTGGCGCGGCGCTTCGGCGCGGCGCTGGTGGTGGGCTGCATCGACGAGGTGGGCATGGCCGTGACGCGCGAGCGGAAGCTCGCCGTGGCGGAGCGCTCGTTCGAGCTGCTCACGAAGAAGTACGGCATGCGCGCCGAGGACCTCTACTTCGACCCGCTCGTCTTCCCGTGCGCCTCCGGTGACGCGCAGTACACGGGCAGCGGGGTGGAGACGGTGGAGGGCGTACGCCTCATCAAGCAGCGCTTCCCGCAGTGCCGCACGGTGCTGGGCATCTCCAACGTGTCCTTCGGCCTGCCCACCGCGGGCCGCGAGGTGCTCAACTCCGTCTTCCTGTACCACTGCGTCCAGGCGGGCCTGGACATGGCGCTGGTCAACTCGGAGAAGCTGGAGCGCTACGCGTCGCTGCCCGAGGAGGAGCGCACGCTGGCGGAGGACCTGCTCTACAACCGGGGACCGGACCCCGTCACGCCGTTCGCCGCGCACTTCCGTGAGCGCAAGGCCGTCAAGGTGGCGGTGAGCACGCTGCCGCTGGAGGAGCGGCTGCAGCGCTACATCATCGAGGGCTCGCGCGACGGCCTCTTCGCGGACCTGGAGGAGGCGCTCAAGAAGTACGCGCCGCTGGACATCATCAACGGCCCGCTGATGAAGGGCATGGACGAGGTGGGTCGGCTCTTCGGCGCCAACGAGCTCATCGTCGCCGAGGTGCTCCAGAGCGCCGAGTCGATGAAGGCCGCGGTGGGCTTCCTGGAGCCGCACATGAGCTCCGCCAAGGCGGCCATGCGCGGCAAGGTGGTGCTGGCCACGGTGAAGGGCGACGTCCACGACATCGGCAAGAACCTGGTGGAGATCATCCTCGCCAACAACGGCTTCCACGTGGTGAACCTGGGCATCAAGGTGCCGCCCGAGCAGCTGGTGCAGGCGGTGCGCGAGCACCAGCCGGACATCCTCGGGCTGTCGGGCCTGCTCGTGAAGAGCGCGCACCAGATGGTGGCCACGGCGGAGGACCTGAAGCGCGCGGGCGTGGAGGTGCCCATCCTGGTGGGCGGCGCCGCGCTCAGCCGCAACTTCGTGGACCGCAACATCGCCCCGGCGTACGGCGGCGGCACCGTGGCCTACGCCCAGGACGCGATGAGCGGCCTGGACCTGGCCAAGCAGATCGTCGACCCGACGTCGCACGAGCGGCTTCGCGGGGAGCTGGCCGAGCGCCGCGTGAAGCTGGCCCAGGAGGTCAAGGAGCGTCCCCGCGCGGAGGCGGTGGTGGCGCGCGGGCGCAGCGCGGAGATTCGGGTGCTGGAGACGGTGCCGCCCGCGCCGGACTTCGAGCGGCACGTGCTGACGAACACGCCGCTGGACCACATCTGGAAGTTCATCAACCCGGTGATGCTGTACGGACGGCACCTGGGCCTGCGCACGTCGTCGCGCGCGCTGGGGACTCCGGCCGAGGCGGAGCTGGCGAAGACGGAGGAGGGGCGCAAGGCGCTGGCGCTGAAGGAGGCGGTGGAGGAGCTCAAGGGCATGCTGCGCGGCGGCCTCATGCAGGCGCGCGCGGTGTTCCAGTTCTTCAAGGCGGGCAGCGACGGCAACCGCGTGGTGCTGTTCGACGGGACGACGGGCCGCGAGGCGGCGAGCTTCGACTTCCCCCGGCAGGACCGCGACGGGGGCCTGTGCCTGGCCGACTACCTGCGGCCGCTGGAGCGCGGCGTGCCCACCGACAACGTGGCCATGTTCGTGGTGACGGCGGGCTCGGGCATCCGCGAGCTGTCCGAGGGCCTCAAGGCCAGGGGCGAGTTCCTGAAGATGCACGCGGTGCAGGCGCTCGCGCTGGAGACGGCGGAGGGCTACGCGGAGCTCTTGCACACGCAGCTGCGCAGCATGTGGGGCACCCCGGACAAGCCGGACATGACGATGCTGGAGCGCTTCCGGGCGGAGTACGCGGGCAAGCGCTACTCGTTCGGCTACCCCGCGTGCCCCCGGCTGGAGGACCAGTCGAAGCTCTTCGAGGCGCTGCGGCCGGAGGAGATTGGGGTGCAGCTCACCGACGGCTGCATGATGGAGCCCGAGGCCTCGGTCTCCGCCATCGTCTTCCACCATCCCCAGGCCTCGTACTTCTCGGTGTCCTGATTCGGACGCACGGGCCTCCGGGGGCCCTGGGGACCCGCCCGGGGCCACCGAAGCGCGCCGTGGGGAAGGGGAGCGGTTAGACTCCCGCGCCTATGAGCGCGCCGAACATCCGTCGAGCCGTCCAGTTGCTGCCCGCCTGTGCCACCACGGGCATCGGGAGCCTGCCCCACACGCAGGTGGAGCTGGGGCTCCAGGTCGCCTTGTCGATGGACATCCCCTTCCTGCCGCAGCTGCCGGTGGGTAAGCCCTCCGAGCTGATGATTCCCGCGGCGCTGGAGGGGCTTCCCGGGCTGCGCTTCGACGACGAGGGCCTGTGCACGGTGGACCTCCAGGCCTGGGAGGCGGGGCGCGCCCAGTTCGAGGCGAAGCTGGAGTCCGCGCTCGCGGCCGGGGCGCTGGAGGCGTACGAGCCTTCCCCTGAGGCGTGCCGTGCATGGCGGCCGTTCCTGTGGGAGGTGGAGCACCGCAAGCTGGCCTTCGCGAAGGCGCAGCTCGCCGGGCCCTTCACGGTGCGCTCGGTGGCGAGGACGGACTCGGGGCTGTCCGCGCTGGAGGTGCCGGGGCTGGACCAGGCCATCTACCGGTTGGTGCTGGCGCGCTCGTTGGCCATGGTGAAGGCGCTGCGGCGCGCGGGCACCACGCCCCTGTTCTTCCTCGACGAGCCGGGCCTGTATGCGTTCCAGCGCGTCAATCCGCGGCACCTGCTGGCGGTGCAGGAGCTGCGGCTCCTGATTGTCGCGCTCCAGCGGGAGGGCGCGCTGGTGGGCCTGCACTGCTGCGGCAACACGGACTGGAGCGCGCTGCTGGACGCGCAGGCGGACCTGTTGTCGTTGGATGTGCGGCTGTCGCTCGACGCGATGCTGGAGGAGAAGGACGCGCTGGAGCGCTACCTGCACTCGGGCGCGACGCTGAGCCTGGGCATCATCCCCACGGACCTCGCGTCGACGTACGAGGTGACGGAGCTGGCGGACTCGGTGGAGGCCTCGCTGAAGGCCGCGCTGCCGCGAGGCTTCTCGTTCCCCCGGGCCGTGTCCACGGTGCTGCTGACGCCGGCGTGCGGCCTGGCGATGCGCTCGGTGCAGGACGCGGAGCGCATCCTCTCGGAGCTGAAGGTGGCGCAGCGCAGGTTGCGAGGCGCGCTCGAGGCCGAGCGCCCCGTGCTGCACTCGCCGCCGCCTCACTGACGTGGGCCCGGTGTGGACACGGGCCCAGGTGGCGGACCGCTACTGACGGCCGAGCTTCAGCTCTCGCTCGGCTTGTTGCCAGTCCTGCTCGTGGTTGCCGGGCCTGCCTCCGCGGGCCATGTAGATTTCGTAGGCGCGCCGGGCAATCTGCTCGTGGGAGATGTCGGAGCGCGCGTGAGCGCCCTGCGGCTCATGCGCGTGTTCCGCGTGCTGGGGCTTCGTGTGCGGGGTCGACTTGGGAGCGTTGTTTCGAGCCATCGGGACGCCTCCGGTGAAAGGGCGCGCGAAGCTTGAGTCGCGTGCGTGACGCGCGAAAGCGACCCGACCTGGCGGGGGTTGTCGAAGCAACACGACGTCCCGGGGCGTGTCGTCGGGAGGACAACTGCGGGCGAGCCGGGCGGCGACCGGAGCAGTCAGCGGCCCTACGCTTGCGTGCCCACCACGGTGTCCAGGGCGCGCTGCATGGCGGTGCTCATGCCGAGCGTCGCGGCCTCGGCGGGTGTGCACCAGCGCAGCTCCTGGAAGGCAGCGGAGTGGGTGGGGCGCTTGGGGCCGGACACGCGGTACAGGCGCAGCGTGAGGTCGCGGTGGGTGAGCTGCCGCTTCACCGTGCCCAGGAGGGACTCCAGCTTCACGCCCGTGCCGAGCGCGGCGGTGAGGCGCAGCGTGGTCTCCTCCACGGTGGCGTCCTCGTCGACCTCGGCGGCGGGGAGCTCCCACAGCCCTCCGAAGAGGCCCGAGTCCGCGCGGCGCGCGAACAGCAGCGTGTCCGCGTGGGCCCACACGGCCAGGGCCAGGGTCAGCTTCTTCGGCGCGGCGCGCACCTTGGCGGGAGGCAGCTCGGCGACGCGGCCCTTCTTGAAGGCGACACAGCCCTCGCGCACGGGGCACAGCAGGCAGAGCGGGTTCTCCGGGCGGCAGGTGGTGGCGCCGTGCTCCATGAGGGACTGGTTGAAGTCGCCGGGGCGCTCGCCCTTCACGAGCAGGCCCGCGAGCTCCCACAGCGTGGCCTCGCGCTCGCGGTCTCCGGGCAGGCCCTCGACCTCGAAGAGCCGGGACAGCACGCGGGCGACGTTGCCGTCGACGAGGGGGGCTTCTTCACCGAAGGCGATGGAGGCCACTGCGCCCGCGGTGTAGCGGCCGAAGCCGGGCAGCGAGAGCAACTGCTCCGCGGTGGAGGGCAGGGTGCCACCGAAGCGTGAGACGATGTCCTGCGCGGCGCGGTGCAGGTTGCGAGCGCGCGTGTAGTAGCCCAGGCCCTTCCAGCCGGCGAGCACGTCATCGAGTGGAGCGGAGGCGAGCGCGAGCGCGGTGGGGAAGCGCTTCAGGAACCGCTCCCAGTAGGGGATGACGGTGGAGACCTGCGTCTGCTGGAGCATGACCTCGCTCAGCCAGATGGCGTACGGGTCCTTGGTGCGGCGCCACGGCAGGTCGCGCTTGTTGCGGTCGTACCAGGCGAGCAGCGGCGCGCGGATGCTGGCCAGCTGCGCGGCACCCGGTGTCGCTGTCGGGACGCGGGTCGATGTGGCCGCGGTGCGAGGAGGACGGCCGCGTCGCGCCTCCGGTGGCGTCAAGGGTGTGCTTGCCAGGTCCTCGCGCGGCGCGACGCTCTCCGCAACCATCCCCAGGGTGAGAGGTGGGCGTCCTCGACGGGCCTGCGGAGGAGGCGCAGATGTGCTTGCCGCGTCCTCGCGCGGCGAGGCGCTCTCCGTGTCCATTCCCACGGTGCGAGGCGGGCGTCCTCGACGCGCCTCCAGTAGTGTCGAGGAGGGGCTTGCCAGGTCCTCGCGCGGCGAGGCGCCCTCCGTGTCCATTCCCACGGTGCGAGGCGGGCGTCCTCGACGCGCCTTCGCTGGCGTCGAGGGGGTGTTTGCCACATCACCGCGCGGCGAGGCGCTCTCCGCAACCATCCCCACGTCTGCGCGTGACCCGGAGGAATCGAACAGCGAGCCGGTGGACACCTTGCGTGCCTTCGCATCCGCGAGCGTCGGCTCAACGCGCGAGGGCAGGGGCTCGGCCTTGCCGCTCGGCGGACGTCCGCGGCGAGGTCGGGGCACGTCGCCAGTCTCCGGCTTCTTGCCTGAGGATGTCTTGGCGTTTTGTTCGCGAGAGACAGGCGGCGTGTCCGACGAGACAGCGGGCTTCGCGGGGCGACTGCGGGGGCTCATGCGTCCTTCTTCACCGGGTTGGCCATGCGGTGGGCGACCCGGTCGAACAAGCCGGGCGCGAGCCGGTTCGCCAGTACCATGGCGCGGCCGGGGAGGGTGAGGATGGTGTCGCGTCGTCCGCGCACGCTCGCCTTCACCATGGCCCGCGCCACCTCCTCGGAGGACATGGCCTTCAGCGGAATCGCGTCCTGCGCCCAGCCCTGGGCGTTCAGCCGGTGGTCCCGGAACTCGCTCTCGGTGAGGCCCGGTGACACCAGCCGCACGCCGATTCCCTCGGAGGCCAGCTCCGTGCGCAAGGACTCCGTCATCGCGTTCACCGCCGCCTTCGACGCGCAATACCCGCCGAGCAGCGGCAGCCCCCGATGCCCCAGCACCGAGCTGACGTTCACCACGTGCGCCCCGCGCCGCCCGCGCAGCAGCGGCAGCGCCGCCCGCGTCACCCGCCACAGCGCGAACACGTTCAGCTCGAACACCTGCCGCAGCTGCTCCTCGCTGATGGCCTCCAGCGGTCCGTACAACCCCTGGCCCGCGTTGTTCACCAGCACGTCCAGCCCACCGAAGTCCGCGCGGACCTGGGCCATGAGCCGCTCCACGTCCTCGCCACGAGTCACGTCGCACCGCACCGCCAGTGCCCGGACCCCCAGTGATTCCGCTTCACGGGCCGCGTCCTCCAGCCGCTCCAGCCGCCGGGCGGCGAGCACCACGTGGGCGCCCGCCTCCGCGTAGGCCCGGGCCGCCGCGCGGCCGATGCCGCTGGAAGCGCCTGTGATCAGGACGACTCGCTCCGTCAGGGGTCGGCTCTTCATGGTGGCGCGGACCATACTCCCAGGGTTCCCCACCCGGACTGTCATTCAACCCACCCCCAGGGCTCGTTTCCCTGCCTGTTCCCCTTCTGGCGGAGCGAGCGAACGCCTAGGATGCGCCGCCTCGATGCGGCGCCCACCCCTCCACAACGACTTCTCCTGGTCCAAGAGCCGCCACGAGAAGTTCTCCGAGTGCCTGCGCTCCTACTACTTCTACTACTACCGCTCCTGGGGCGGTTGGGAGCCGGACGCGCCGAAGGACGTGCGGGAGCTGTACGTGCTCAAGAAGCTGGCCAACCGCTTCAGTTGGGCGGGCAGCGTCGTGCACGAGAGCATCAAGGACGTGCTGCTGGACTGGCGCGCCGGCCGCGTGGTGGACCCCGCCGTCGTGGAGGCCCGCGCGCGCAAGCTGATGCAGGACGACTACCGCCACTCGCGCGGCAAGGCGTACTGGACGCAGAAGTACCGCAAGCAGTTCACCGGCCTCGTGGAGCACGAGTACGCCGAGGCGCTCCCCGACGAGGCCTGGAAGCAGAACTGGGAGACGGTGCGCGTGGCGCTCGCGTGGTTCTTCAACTCGCGCTGGCCGCTGCTCGCCAAGAGCCTCAAGCCCGAGCAGTGGCTGGAGGTGGACGCGGGCTTCGACTTCGCCCACTTCACGCTCGGCGGCCTCAAGGTCTTCGCCATCCCCGACTTCGCCTTCGTGGACCAGGACGGCGCGCCCGTCGTCGTGGACTGGAAGACGGGCAAGTCTCGCGACGGCTACGACGAGCAGGTGCTCGGCTACGCGCTGTACGTGTCCCAGCGCTACCGCTTCCCGGTGGAGAAGGTGCGCGCGTCGCTCGTGTACCTCAACGAGGGCAAGGAGCAGGACGTCCAGGTGGACCTGGGCGCCATGGAGTCCTTCCACCGGCACTTCGAGACGAGCGTGGCGAAGATGCGCGCGCTGCTGAAGGACCCTGTCACGAACACGCCGCTGGACGCGGACGCGTTCCCCCGGTCGGAGACGCTGACGCCCTGCACGCGCTGCGTGTTCCGCAGGCCCTGTGGCCGAGAGGCCGAGGCGCTCGCCGAGCAGCAGGCGCGAGCGTCGCAGCCCCAGCAGGTGGCCTGAGCCGTCAGCGCGTGGAGGCGAGCCTTCGCACCACGACGCCGGCGGCGTTCATCCCGAAGCACGAGGTGACGAAGGACACGCTGCCGTCGATCTGCGTGCGGTGGTCACACGTGTGGAACTCGTTGTCCTGCGGGCAGACACACAGGAACCCGTCCGTCGCGTCGTCGTAGTTGAGGGCCACCGGCATGCGGCGCGCCTCGATGGAGTACACGGCGGTGATGCCCGTGTGCCGCTCGGTCTCCACGCCGTACTTGCGCTTGAGCAGCTTGCGGATGTCCTTGGCGAACGGGTCCATGTGCGTCTCGGACAGGTCCTCCACGCGGATGGCCGTCGGGTCCAGGCGCGCGGCGGCGCCCATGGAGCTGACCACGGGGATGCCCAGCGACACGCACCGGTGCAGCAGGTGCAGCTTCGCCTTCACGTTGTCGATGGCGTCCACCACGAAGTCGTACTGGCCGGCGGGCAGCATCTGCTCGGCGACCTCTTCGCGGTAGAACTCGCGCACCGCCTCCACCCGGGCCTCCGGGTTGATTTCGCGGCAGCGCTGCGCCATCAGCTCCGCCTTCGACTTGCCCACGCCCTTCACCGTCGCGTGGAGCTGGCGGTTGGTGTTGGTGACGCAGACGTCGTCGTGGTCCACCAGCGTCAGGTGGCCGATGCCGCTGCGCACCAGGCCCTCGGCCGCGTAGCTGCCCACGCCGCCCAGGCCGAACACCACCACGCGCGCGTTGGCGAGCCGCTCCATGGCGTTGTCCCCCAGCAGGCGCCCGGTGCGGTCGAAGCGGCGCGACAGCTTGAACGGCCGGGCGAGCGAGCCTGTCGCCGCGTTCGGCGTGGCCGTCGTGGCGGGCGGAGTCTCGGGCTGGGGAGGGGCGGGCGGTGGGGGCTGCGGGTTCATGGGGGTCCTCTATAACGCGACCGCTCGCCTACCGCGAAGCGGGGGGAAAACCTTCCCGGAACAGGCGCCGGGCATTCTCGGTCGTCCGCTGGGCGACCTCGTCCAGGGGCTCTCCCCGCACGCGGGCCATCCCCTCCAGGATGTGGGGCAGGTAGGCCGGCTCGGAGCGGCCGCCCCGGTGAGGGGTGGGGGCCTGGTCCGGCGCGTCCGTCTCCGCCATCAGCCGGTCCAGCGGGATGGCGCGCAGCGCGTCCAGGGGCTTGCGCGCCTCGGCCCACGTCACCGGGCCGGCGAAGGAGAAGTGGCAGCCCTTCTGGAGATAGAAGCGCGCCAGCTCCACGCCGCCGCTGTAGCTGTGCATGAGCACGCCCGCCTCGGGCAGCGCCTCCTGCTTGAACAGCTCGATGAGGGCCGGGTGGAGCCGGTGGCAGTGCATCAACACCGGCAGCTGGTGCTTGCGCGCGAGCGCCAGGTGCCGCCGCAGCACGGACAGCTGCCGCTCGAGCGGCGCGCCGGGCAGGGATGGACCGTCGAGTCCACACTCGCCCACGGCGATGGCGCCGCCCTTGGACAAGAGCGCGTCGAGCAGCTCCAGCGCCGCGTCGTCCTCCTCGGGTGTCATGTCCGGCAGCAGTTGGGGATGGATGCCCAGGCCCACCTGGAGGCGCGGCTCCGCGCGCGACAGCTCCAGCAGGGGCTCCCAGTCGTGGGTACCGACACCGGGGACGAGGATGCCTTGCAGCCCCGCGGCCCAGGCGCGCTCCAGCACGAGCGTCCTGTCCTCATCGAATCGCGTCGCATCGAGATGGCAGTGGGTGTCGATCATTCATCACGCCGGAGTGAATCGCCGTTCATTCAGGAACATGCTCACTGCAACCCGCCCTCGCGAACCATTCCGTCCCTTTGGAGCGAGGCTATACGCCCTTCACTCACTTGGAGGGGCTGAATGGACAAGCGAATCGTCGGCGCGCTGTGCTGCGCGCTGTGGGTTCTGTCGACGGGGTGTGGTGACGAATGTGTGGACCAGTTCGACTGTCGCAGTGACAAGGGGCAGCCCGCCGAGGGCCAGGAGTGGGTCTGCACCGGCGACAACGAGTGCGAGCAGCGCCCCATCCAGACGCCCACCCCCGAGCCGGACGCCGGTGGTGGGGACGACGACGCGGGTGTCCCCGACGCGGGAGCGCCGGACGCGGGGATGCCCGACGCGGGCACGGATGACGACGCGGGCACGCCCGACGGTGGTGGCCAGGGCACCGGCGCGAAGGGGGATGCCTGCACGGCGTCCGGGGACTGCGGTCCGGGCCTTCGCTGCGAGGGCGCGCCGCTCACGTGCCAGGCGATGCATGTCGCGGTGACGGGGCGGGACGATGCCGGAGTCTCCGCGGCGCTGGTGATGCGCTACGACACGCCGGGCATGACGTCGCTGAGCGCGGCGGGCACGGACAGCCGCTATCCGCGGTGGGGCCCGGGCGGTACGCACGTCTCGTTCGCGCAGGGCGCGGTGGACACCGCGACGGAGAAGAGCGCCGGTGAGCTCACCGTGCGCGAGGTCCCCCTCGTCGAGGGCCAGGGCGTGGTGGTCGCCGACGGCGGCACGGGCAACACGGAGGCTTTCCGCTCGATGGAGTGGGAGCCGGGCACGGCCATCGCGTGGGTGCGGCAGAACGGCAGCCAGCGCTCCGGCATCTCGGCGGTGACGCCGGGCGGCGCCGGGGGCGTGGTGCAGGCGACGACGACGGGCGCGTTCCCGGACTGGTCGCGTGACGGGACGACGTTCGTCTTCAACGTGAACGGCGAGGGCCTGTTCACCTCGAGCGGTGGGGGCACCGCGCCGACGCCGCTGGCCAACGCCGGGGTGACGGCGGAGCAGGCGCACTACAACCGCGTGAACAACCAGCTGCTGTTCCTGGCCAACCCGAACAACGAGCTGGTGACCTTCGAAGGGGACACCACGCCCACGCCGCTGGTCCGGCTCTACAACATCGACGTGACGGGCGGCGGCGCGCCCCAGCTGGTCGCGGACGTGTCCACGGAGGCGTCCACCGACGGCACCGTGGACTCCTTCATCGCAAGCCCCATCTGGGCGCCGGATGGCACCTGGGCCGCGTATGTGCGCGCGTACTACTACCGGCCCACGTCGGGCGGCGCGGTGCTGTGCGGCGGCGCGGTGTCGCCGTGCCAGGACCGCTCGGGCAACGTCATCTTCCTGCGCGCCATCAACCCGCAGGACGGCTCCGCCACGGGCACCGAGGTGCGGCTCGTGGATGACGGCACGCTGCCGTCGTTCTCGCCGGATGGCCGCTTCGTCGCGTTCATCAAGGCGGGGCAGCTGCACGTGCAGCGCATCGACCCGGTGACGGGCGCGCAGGAGGGCGCGGCCATCATCCACCCGAAGGCGGGCTTCACGCTGCAGACGGGCGACAGCGACGACCACCGTCCCCGCTGGCAGCCTCGCTGAACCTCCAGGGGTCGTGACTCCCGGGCGGGGAGTGGCTGAGCGCTCCTCGCCTGGGTGAACGCGACGACCGGTGGGGCCGCCCGGGCGTTGCGCTGGACATGTCCACGCTCCCGGCCTGCCGTCCTCCGCGCTCGACGCATCGGGCCTTGCCTGTCCGGGGGCCCCCGGAATAGAGGGGCCCGGCTGACGGGCCTGGTGGCCTCTGTCCCGGAGGACGCGGATGAAGATGCTTCACGTGATGTTGGGAGTCCTGCTGTTCGCCGGGTGCGCGACGCTCCCGAGCCCGCCGGTGGACGTGGGCGGCGGCGGAACCGTGTCCGCGGACCCGCACCCGGACATGGCGCCTGTGCGCCTCCAGACGCGCGCGGGCACCTTCCTGGTGCACCCCAACAATGCCGAGGACTTCGCTCGCGCGCTGGCGGGTGAGCCCACCCAGCGGCACTACACCACCGGCGTGCTCCTGGCCGGGGAGTGAACCCGGGGCCCGGGTGGCCGAGGCTCCAGAGCCACGGTGCGGGCCACCGGTAGTTCCTACGCTGAAAAAAGCGGAGGGTTTCAGCCCACCACGACGATGCGGCGCCCCAGGGCCCGCGTCATCTGCGGTGACGTCATCACCGCCAGCGCCTCACCGAGCTCACCGCCCGCCGTGTCGAAGGCGGCGGCGATGACCTCCCCCACGGTGAGGTGGGCCTTCTCGGCGGCCACCCGGGCCCGCTGAGCCGTCCGCCGCAGTGCTGGCATCACCCGTCGCCCTTGTCGGCGCACCGTGACGCTCTTGCGTGTCGTCGTCTTGGCCATGTGCTCCTCCCACCTCGCGTTGCTGCGCGGGTGAGTACACCTGGGGTCTGACATATGCAGACGAGGTGCCAGCCGGACGCTCACCTGATGGGTAACGCGTACTAAGGGTTTTCCCTGTCACGGAGCGGGGTTCCTGGTTCACCACCTCACGCAGAGCACCGCAACCCCGGAAGGGTTCCTCGTTCTGTCGAGTTGATTCGTTCATCCAGCCCCGCAATCTCGACGTTTCGTTCAAGAGTCGAGAGTTCACTACAAGCCGCGAACACTGCGAGTGTGCTCGGTCTTGAATGACCCGGGTGTCGCTGGCGCCCCGTCGATTTGGTCCAAAAATTGGCAGTTGGGGGTGCGGGCTGACATGGGCGTCGCGCCCTCGTGGGCGGAGTGTTCGGTGCGGTATACGCGGGCCATGCCTCAGACCCTCTGCCCGAGCTGCGGTCACAGCCCCATTCCCCGGGGCGCCTCGGCCTGTCCCGCGTGTGGTGAGCCCTTCGACCACCTGCAGTCCTACAAGAAGGTCGGCCGCACGCGGCTGGATCGGCTGGGGGACGCGGTGGACGACGAGGCGACCGTCTTCGGTGGCGACCTGGTGACGAGCGCCGTCTCCGCGCATCCGGGCCCGGTGGCGGCGGTGCTGGGGGCGGGCGCGGCCGCGTGGTTCCTGCGGGCCGGTGGGGTGCTGGGCTCGCTGCAGGACCCGGCGTGGACGTACGGGTTGGTGGCGTTGGACCTGGTGCTGGCGCTGGTGCTGGTGCTCAACCGGGGGCCGGTGAAGGGCATCGCGCAGACGGGGCTGGCGGTGCAGCTGGTCGCCACGGCGTGGCTCGCGCGCGGGGCGCCGACGGCCCCCGTGCA
Organism: Myxococcus sp. MISCRS1; assembly: GCF_026626605.1. NCBI lineage: Bacteria > Pseudomonadati > Myxococcota > Myxococcia > Myxococcales > Myxococcaceae > Myxococcus > Myxococcus sp. MISCRS1. Next base: position 2,356,498 of record NZ_JAPNKB010000001.1, on the reverse strand, counting down.
CGTGGCCTACTTCGCGCTGGGCCTGGTGGCGTTGTTCCTTGTGGTGGGGGAGCCCGGTCCCGCGCGGCGTCATGCGGGCCTGGGGCTGGGGCTCGCCACGGCGCTGGCCTCGGCCGTGCTCCTGGCGCTGCCGGGCACGGGGGTGTCCCTGGGAGGCGGGGGCGTGCGGCAGCTGCTGGTGGGCAGCGAGCTGGGGTATCGGCTGGAGCTGCCGGTGGGGTGGGAGCGGCTGACGCGTGAGCAGCTCTCCGCGCACCTGCCGCTGCCCGCGGCGACGCTGCACGGCAGCGGCGTGGGCTTTGGCGACCTGGCGCGCGGGCGCTACGGCTTTCTCTGGGTGGAGCGCTCCACGGGCGTGAAGCTGGAGGCGGGCTGCCAGGGGCTGTTGAGCGCGGTGGGCACGGGCGAGGAGGCGCGCACGGCGTCGCCCTCGGCGCTGGGGGCGCGCTCGAAGCTGTACACGCTGAGCACGTCGGCGGGCGCGCGGGGCACGCTGGGCTGCGGGCTGCTGCCGGATGGTCGACTGGTGGGGCTCGCGGTGGTGGCCGCCGGGTCGGGTGACGCACAGCCGGGCGACACGGGCGGGCAGGAGTCCTTCGCCGCGGTGGGCGAGGGGCTCGCGTTGCAGTAAACGGGCGCCGCCATGAACGTCCAGGTCCTGTTCCACGACAACTGCTTCGACGGCGCCGCGAGCGCCGCGGTGTTCACCCGCTTCTACCGGGAGCGCGTCCGCGCGGACGCGGCGTTCCGCTACCAGGGGCTGAACCACAAGCCGGGCGCGGAGGGCATCGACCCGGCCGTCTTCACAGGCGAGGAGAACGTCATCGTCGACTTCCGCTACAGCCAGGACGCGCGGCTGACGTGGTGGTTCGACCACCATGCCTCCGCGTTCCAGCAGCCCGGGGACGAGGCGCACTTCCGCGCGGACTCGAGCGGGCGCAAATTCCACGACGCGCACCGCAAGAGTTGCACGAAGTACCTGGCGGACGTGGCGCGCGAGCGCTTCGGCTGGGACGCGTCCGCGCTCTCGGACCTCATCCACTGGGCGGAGCTCATCGACGGGGCGCAGTTCCCCTCGCCGCAGATGGCGGTGGCGCTGGAGGAGCCCGCGCTGCGCATCATGACGGTGCTGGAGGCGAACAAGGACCCGGCGCTCATCCCCGAGGTCATCCGCCGCATGCAGTCGGAGTCGCTCGCGGACATCGCCGCCTCGCAGCTCATCGCGGGGCCGCTGGCGCCGCTGCTCGCGCGCCACCAGTCGAACATCGAGCTGGTGCGCTCGCGGGCCCGCTACGAGCGCGGCGTCGTCTTCTTCGACCTGGTGGACGAGGGCGTGGACAGCCTCAACAAGTTCATCGCGTACGCGCTCTATCCGGACGCGCGCTACACGCTGTGGGTGGGGCGGGGGACGTCGCGCGCGAAGGTGTCGCTCGGCTCCAACCCGTGGAAGCCGGAGCTGCGCCAGCATGACCTGTCCGCCATTGCCGGCCGGTATGGGGGCGGTGGGCATCCCGTGGTGGCCGCGGCCAGCTTCAAGGCGGACCAGGCGGACAAGGCCCGCGCGGCGTACCAGGAGATTCTCGCGGAGCTGTCCACCGCGGGGTGAGGCTACGGCTGGCCGGGCTCGAAGAAGGTGAAGCCGGCCTGTCGCAGCAGTCGCACCACTGTCACCATGGGCAGGCCCTGCACGTTGGCGCGGTCGCCGTCGAGCCGCGCCAGCAGCGCCTGTCCCGCTCCCTCCACGCGATAGCTGCCGCAGCAGCCTTCCCACTCGTTCAGGTCGAGGTAGCGCTCCAGTTCATCCGGAGTGACGTCGTGGAACGTCAGGCGCGCGGTCTCCACGGCCTCGTCGATGGAGCCGCCCGGGCCCACCAGGCACACGCCGGTGTGGATGTCGTGGGTGTGACCGAGGAGCTTCTGGAGCTGGCCTCTCGCCGCGTCGCGGTCCACGGGCTTGGTGAGTGTCTGTCCGGCCACCTCGACCAGTTGGTCCGCGCCGAGCACCCACGCGTCCGGGTGTAGCGCGTGCACGGCGCGAGCCTTGCGAACCGCCAGCTCCCGGACGGCGTCGCGGGCCGAAAGGTGGGCGGCCACCGTCTCGTCGACGCCCGGGCTCACGGCGCGGTAGGGCAGGCCGAGCCCATCCATCAGCGCGCGGCGGGCACTGGAGGTGGAGGCCAGAATCAAGGGTCTCATGGGGGCGCCACCCTAGTGCACCGAGATGGACCGCGCCGCCGTCCGCCGAGAGAACAGGGCACGCCGAGCCCATTCATCAGCGAGTGGCGGGCGCGGGATGTGGAGGCCCGAATCCAGAGGCTGATGAGTCGCCAACGTGATGAACCCGAGGAGGGGAGCGCCGCCGACATCCCGCGACGGGCACTCAAGGTGAGGGCCAGACGCAGCGGCGCATGGGGCATCACCCTGGTGTCCCGAGGCGTGCAGCGACGCCGCATGAACCCGAGGCAGGAAGCGCCGCCGACATCCCGCGACGGGCACTTGAGGTGAGGGCCAGACGCAGCGGCTCATGGGGCGTCACCCTGGTGCCTGCGGGAGGGAGCGCCGCCGCCCGCCGAGCGAGCATGCACGTCCCTGCTTCCCGGCCCCTGGGGTGATGCCGTAGCGTGGCGGCCCATGTCGCGGCGCGGTCTGCTCGCCCTCTGCCTCCTCCTCACCGCCTGCAAGCGGAACGCCTCGGCCCCGGAGACGGGAGACGCCGGAACGCCCGAGGTGTCGGCGGTGAAGGCCTCCCCAGCCAGTGCCGCGCCCTCGGACGAGCCCCGCGACACGCCGCGCCCGGTGCAGCCGCTCGCGGTCTGCCAGGCCCGGGGCGGCTCTCCGCTGGACGCGGCGCGCGGCTACTACGACTCGGGACGCTTCGAGGAGGCGCTGTCCTGCGCGGCGCAGGCGGCGGCCCTGGAGCCGGACCTGGCCTCGGCCCACGCCGAGCGCGGCGTCGCGCTGGCCGCCCTGGGGCGCGAGTCGGACGCGCAACTCGCCTTCGCCCGGGCGCTCGCCATCGACCCCGGGGACGCGGACGCGCTGCTCGGCGCGGCCCACCTGTACGCGGTGCAGATGACCTCCACGCGCGAGCGCGACGAGTTGGGCACGCTCTACGCCGAGCGCGGCCTGTCCCAGCCCGGCACGCCCCCGGAGCTCATCCCGCACCTGGCGCTGGTGTCGGCCATGGCCTTCAACGACCTGGGCCAGGCGGAGGAGGCCCTCGCCCGAGCCGCCATCGTCCTGGCGCGAGAGCCGGGCAGCCGAGAGGCCCTCTACGAGCGGGCCCTGGCCCTCTTCGAGCTGTGCCGCTTCTCCGAGGCGAAGCGCGCCTTCCAGGGCCTGGTCGACGACGCGGAGCGCGCCGCGCACGCGCACCAGCACCTGGGCCTGTTGCTGGAGCGGGAAGGGAAGTGGAAGCAGGCGCAGACGCACTTCGACAAGGCGCGAGCGCTGGCTCCCGACGACTTCCCGGCGCCGCCTCTGCCCACCGAGGACACCTTCCGCGTGGACGTGGCCCGCGCCGTCTCCGAGCTGCCCGCGGACATGCGCAGTGACCTGGAGGGCATCCCCGTCACCGCGGAGGAGCTGCCCGCCGAGGTGGACCTGCTCGCCAACCAGCCGCCCCTGTCGCCCACGATTCTCGGCCTGTTCCGGGGGCCGCCCCTGGGCGCGCCCTGCGACGGAGTGGAGTCACCGTGCCGCTCGGTGGTGCTCTACCGGCGCAACCTGGCCCGGGCGGTGCGCACCCCGGCGGAGCTGCGCGAACAGATTCGCGTGACATTGCTCCACGAAATCGGGCATCTGCGCGGGGAGGACGATGAGGAACTGGCCGCGCGCGGCCTGGAGTGACGCGAATGGCCATCCCCCCGACGCTTCCCGTTGCACGTACTACTCCCAAGGGCGCGAAGTCCCTGCGCGCGGGAAACCCCTGGCTGTACCGCACCGAGCTGGCCGCCCCGCCCGACGTGACGGGCCCCGGCGCGGTGGTGATGGTGGTGGACTCCCAGGGCAACCCCATCGGCCAGGCCCTCTACGCGCGGCGCTCCCCGCTGGCGCTGCGCCTGCTGACGCGCACGCCCCCGCGCGAGCTGCAGGTGAACGACGCCTTCTTCCGCAAGCGCCTGGAGGCCGCGCTCGCGCGCAGGTCCTCGCTGTCCAAGCGTGACGGCCTGCGCCTGGTGCACGGCGAGGCGGACCTGCTGCCGGGCCTCTTCGTGGACCGCTACGGCAAGGGCCTCACCCTCCAGACGCTCTCCGAGGGCATGGACGCGCGCAAGGAGTCGCTGGCGAAGATGCTGGTGGAGCTCACCGGCGCCACCCACGTGGTGTGCCGCGACGACGCCTCCGGCCGCGACTTCGAGGGCCTGCCGCGCGAGACGCGCTTGCTGCACGGCCAGGGCGAGTCGCGCTTCACGTACCACGAGGGCGACAACCGCTTCGACGTGGACCTGATGGGCGACATGAAGACGGGCGCGTTCCTGGACCAGGTGGACAACCACCTGCGCGCCGGAGAGCTGGCGCGCGGCGAGGCGCTGGACCTGTTCAGCTACCACGGCGGCTTCGCGCTCTCCCTGGCCCGCAGCTGCACGTCCGTCATCGCGGTGGAGCAGGACGAGAAGGCCGCCGCGCGCATCGGCGACAACGCCCGCGCCAACAACCGGACCAACGTCACCGTGGAGCACGCGAACGCCTTCGACGTGCTCAAGCGCTTCGACTCGCAGAGCCGCCGCTTCGACTTCATCGTGCTGGACCCGCCGGGGCTCGCCAAGCGCCGCGAGGGCCTGGAGACCGCGCTGCGCGCGTACCACGAGCTGAACCTGCGCGCGCTGCGGTGCCTGAAGCCGGACGGTGTGCTCGTCACCTGCTCGTGCTCGGGCAAGCTGGACCGCGCGGGCTTCGAGGAGATGCTGCTGGGCGCCGCCGCGGACGCGAAGCGCCCGGTGCAGATTCTCGAGCGCCGGGGCGCGGGCCTGGACCACCCCGTGCTCGCGGGCCTGCCGGAGACGGAGTACCTCAAGGCGCTCTACGTCCGGGCGCTCTGACGCGGGCCGGGCCGGACCCGCGAGGAGGGGCCCTACGGCAGCCCCAGCTCCTTGCGCAGCTTGCCCACGACCTTGAAGTACTCGGTCCGGGGGAAGGGGACGTTGAGGATGTGGAAGTCCTTCTTCGCCAGGCCCACGCACCCGAAGCAGTAGTTGCAGTCCTGCAGGTTGCGGCACATCACCAGGTAGGCGCTGGTGGTGCAGTTCTCGCTCTGCAGGCAGTAGGCGCACGCATGACAGCTCTTGCACTCCACGCAGTGCGAGCAGTTGTTGCACAGCTCGCACCGGGTGCAGTGCGTGCACTGGAAGCAGCTGTCGCAGTCCTTGCAGAACATGCAGTTGGCGCAGCGCTGACAGCCCTCGCACGCGTAGGAGCCCGGGTTGCCCGGGTCCGACGCGTAGCTCTTGGTGAGCTTCTGGAGCTGGTCCAGGAACTCCCTCTTGCCGAGCGAGGCCACGACCTCCCGCGCCGCCTTCTCCGCGGCGAGCAGGTCTCCTGCTTCGGACCGCGTACCTTTCTCCTTCACCACCCGGGACACTCCTTGCCCATTGTCGGACTTCACTGAAGCCGGGCCAGCCCGGCCAGGTCGATTCCTCGCGCCACCCGCCGCACCTCCACCGTGCCCGGAAAGCCCCGGCTGGTGACGGCCACCACGAAGCGATCTCCCACCAACAGGTTCGCCTCCGCCAGCGCCTCCTCCGCGTCGTACCTCACGAAGCCCACCGCGTCCTTCCAGTGGATGGGCGCCGCCGGGTCGCTCGCCGGCCGGTCCTTGGCCCGCTCGGCCGCGTCCCGGATGGCCTGCCCAATCTTCTGCCCCATCGTGGTGTCCACGATGCGCACCTTCACCTCGCGGCCCTCACCTCGGGTGAACAGCCGCTCGGCCTCCGACACGGACACCTCGCCGTACTTGCCGGTGGAGCCCTGGGTGCGCGCGACGGTGAAGCCCTCCAGCTCCTCCGGCAGGAACGGTGCCAGCGTCTTGAAGTACACGCAGGGCGCACTGGCGGCGGGGATGGAGGCCGTCACCTCGTCGGAGGTGCCCTCCGCTTTCGTGCACCCGACACCCGGGGCGAGCGCGAGCAGGAGGAGGGTGAGGCCTGGGAGAAAGTTGTCGCGCACGGCCGAATCAAAAGGTATCCCCGCCCCGCGCGCAATGGACCTCTCGAAGCTCAATCCTCCTCAGCGCGAGGCCGTGGTCACCCTCCAGGGGCCCTTGCTGGTCCTCGCGGGTGCTGGGAGCGGGAAGACCCGCGTCATCACCCACCGCATCGTCCACCTGCTCAACGAGCGGCCAGACCACATCCTGGCTCGCAACATCCTGGCCGTCACCTTCACCAACAAGGCGGCCTCGGAGATGAAGGAGCGCCTGGTCCACATGGCCGGGCCCCGCGCCCAGGGCGTGCTCGTGTGCACCTTCCACGCCTTCGGCGCGGAGATGCTCCGCGAGGACATCCACCGGCTGGGTTGGCCCAGGAAGTTCGCCATCGCGGACATGGGCGACCAACTGGCCATCATCCGCCGCGCCATGCGCGAGCACCGCATCGACGACCGCGCCTTCGACGCGCGCAAGGTGCTGGGGCTCATCTCCAAGGCGAAGAACTCCGGCCAGGCGCCCGAGCCCAAGCCCGAGGGCATCGGCGACGACTACGACCTCATCACCCACATGGTCTACCCGGACTACCAGCTGGCGCTGAAGGCGCAGGGCTCGGTGGACTTCGACGACCTGCTCATCCTCCCCACGCGCCTCTTGCGCGAGCACTCGGACCTGTACCTCAAGTACACGCACCGCTTCCGCTACCTGCTGGTGGACGAGTTCCAGGACACCAACCTGGCCCAGCTGGAGCTGCTCAAGCTGATGGCGGGGCAGTCCAAGAACGTGTGCGCGGTGGGGGACGACGACCAGTGCATCTACTCGTGGCGCGGCGCGGAGGTGCGCAACATCCTCCACTTCGACCACTTCTTCCCGGGAGGGAAGGAGGTGCGCCTGGAGCAGAACTACCGCTCCGTGCAGATGGTGCTGGACGCGGCCAACGCCGTCATCGCCAAGAACCCCGAGCGCAAGGCCAAGCAGATGTGGACCGACCGCAAGGGGGGCCCCAAGGTGAAGGTGGTGGCGTGTCCCAATGACGAGGAGGAGGCCCGCTTCGTCGCGCACGAAATCCAGAAGCACATCTCGCTGGGCGTGCCCGCGGACGACATCGCGGTGCTCTACCGGACCAACGGCCAGTCGCACCCCATCGAGGAGATGCTGCGCGAGAAGAACATCGCCTACGAGGTGGTGGGCGGCAGCGAGTTCTTCGACCGGCGCGAGGTGAAGGACGTCATCGCGTACTTCAAGGTCATCGTGAACCGGCTGGATGAAATCTCGCTCATGCGAATCATCAACGTCCCGTCGCGCGGCATCGGCGACGTGACGGTGGAGCGGCTGCACGCGCACTCGCGCGCGGAGGGCGTCACGCTGTGGACGGTGATGCGCAAGGCGTCCGAGTACGACGATCTGCCCCCGGGCGCGGGCGCCAAGGTGCACGAGTTCGTGGACCTCATCGAGCGCTACCGCGCGGCGTACGAGCACGGGCAGCTGGCCGTGGCCACGCGCAAGCTCCTGGAGGAGATCGGCTTCCGGGACGCCACGCGCGCGCACGCCACCAGCGCCACCAGCGCGGACAAGAAGCTCAAGGGCGTGGACGGCGTCATCGACTCCCTGGAGCGCTTCGAGAAGCGCGAGGGCCCCAAGGCCAGCCTGCTCACCTACCTGAACCGGCTGAGCCTGGACAACAAGCAGGAGGACGACGAGGAAGTCCCGGGCAGCAACCGCCGCGTCACCCTGATGACCATCCACTCCTCCAAGGGCCTGGAGTACCGGCTCGTCTTCTTCATCGGGATGGAGGAGGACCTGATGCCCCACGGCGGCATGCAGGGCGAGGCCCAGAACCTCGAGGAGGAGCGCCGGCTCTGCTACGTGGGCATCACCCGCGCCAAGGAGCTGCTCTACCTCACCCGCGCCGTCACCCGCGTGAAGCGCGGCAAGGAGGTCCCCCGGACCCCCTCCCGCTTCCTGGAGGACCTGCCCGAGGACGTCATCGAGCACGTCACGCCTGATGCGCCGCGTCAGGGTCCGCCGACGACGGAAGAGAAGAACTTCTTCGCCAACCTCAAGGAGCGCTTCAAGAAGCCCCAGCCAGGGACTCCAGGGGGTGGGGGCGTGCCTCCTGGGGGTAGGGCGGGGTAGGAAAAGAGCCTTCCGTGGCTCAGGGGCCCCCGCCAACCTTGACTTGATCCTCCATGACCGCTAGGAGGGTCGGCCTTTCCGGGCCTCTGCGGATGTTTCGTGGAGGACCTGTGGTTGGTTCCGCACGAGATGCGGTCCCCGGCATGCACCTGGCGACCGCGAGAAGTCTGGAGTGCACGAAATGTCGCAGAAGACCTACAGCGCGAAGGCTGGGGACATCAAGCGCCAGTGGCACGTCATCGACGTGTCCGACAAGGTGCTGGGCCGCGCGGCGAGCCAGATTGCCACCTTGCTCAAGGGCAAGCACAAGGCCATCTACACGCCGTCCATCGACACGGGCGACCACGTCATCGTCATCAACGCCGACAAGGTGAAGGTGACGGGGACGAAGGAGAAGGACAAGATGTACTACCGGCACCCGCACGCGGGTTTCCCGGGCGCCCTGAAGATCACCAACCTGGAGAAGCTCCGCCAGCGCCACCCCGAGGACATCATCATCAACGCGGTCCGCCGCATGCTGCCCCGCAACGCGCTGGGTCGGCAGATGATGACGAAGCTGAAGGTCTACGCGGGTGATACCCACCCCCACGCCGCCCAGAAGCCGGCTGCGTACTCGGTTGAGGCGTAAGGGAGACAACGTCCATGCCCATCCACCAAGAGCTCGGTTTCTACGCCACCGGCCGCCGCAAGGAGGCCACCGCTCGCGTCTGGCTGCGTCCCGGCACGGGTCAGGTCACCATCAACGGTCGTGAGATCAACGACTACTTCGGTCGCGAGACCTCGAAGATGGTGCTCAACCAGCCCCTCGAGATCCTCGAGCAGAAGGGGAAGCTCGACGTCACCGTGAACGTTCGCGGCGGCGGTCTCTCCGGCCAGGCCGGCGCCATCCGTCACGGCATCGCCCGCGCCCTGTGCGCCTTCAACCCGGAGTTCCGTCCGGCGCTGAAGAAGGCCGGCTTCCTCACGCGTGATGCCCGCGCGGTCGAGCGCAAGAAGTACGGTCAGCCGGGCGCGCGTCGCCGGTTCCAGTTCTCCAAGCGCTAACCGTTCAGGTTGGTCGCTCGCTGTCCTCCGCGGCGGAGGCTCTCTCACGAGGGTCTCCGCCGTGGTGTTTTCGGGGACTCACTCCACGGTGTGTCGCGCGGGCGCGGGAGCGTCTGCTACCATCCGCGACGCCCATGGAACTCAATGAGATCCTCCAGATCGCCCTGCGCGGCGGTGCCTCCGACATTCATCTCAAGGCCGGTCTGCCGCCCATGTTCCGGGTGGATGGCTCGTTGGTGCCGTTGAAGGACGGCCGTCGTCTTCCGCCCGAGGAGGTGGCGCGGATGGCGTTCGGCATCATGAACGAGTTCCAGAAGGAGAAGTTCAAGGCGAGCAACGAGGTGGACCTGGCGTACGGAGTCCCGGGCCTGGGCCGCTTCCGCGTGAATGTCTTCCAGCAGCGCGGCACCGTGGGCGCGGTGCTGCGAGTCATCCCGTTCAAGGTGATGACGATGCAGGACCTGCTGTTGCCGCAGGTGCTGGCGAAGATTTGTGGCGAGGAGCGCGGTCTCATCCTGGTGACGGGCACGACGGGCTCCGGCAAGTCGACCACGTTGGCGGCGATGATCGACCACATCAACTCCAACGAGACCAGCCACATCATGACGATTGAGGACCCCATCGAGTTCCTCATTCGCGACAAGCGCTCCATCGTGAACCAGCGCGAGGTGGGCGTGGACACGATGAGCTTCGCGCAGGCGCTCAAGAGCGCGCTGCGGCAGGACCCGGACGTCATCCTCGTGGGCGAGATGCGAGACCACGAGACCATCGAGACGGCGCTGCACGCGGCGGAGACGGGCCACCTGGTCATGTCCACGCTGCACACGCTGGACGCGACGGAGACGGTCAACCGCATCGTCTCCGCCTTCCCCCCGCACCAGCAGAAGCAGGTGCGCATCCAGCTGGCCTCGGTGCTCAAGGGCGTGGTCAGCCAGCGACTGGTGCCGCGCGCGGACGGCAAGGGCCGCGTGGCCGCGGTGGAGGTGCTGCGCGTCACCGCGCGCGTGCGCGAGCTCATCGAGGACAAGGACCGCACGAAGGAGATCCACGACGCGATCGCGCAGGGCACGGACTCCTACGGGATGCAGACCTTCGACCAGTCGCTGATGAGCCTGGTGCGCCAGGGGCTGGTCACCTACGACGAGGCCCACCGTCAGGCGTCCAACCCGGACGACTTCGCGCTGCGCTTCTCCGGCATCAGCGGCACGTCCGATTCCAAGTGGGACAGCTTCGACGCGAAGCCGGGCGAGGCCCGTCCGATTCCGGGCTCGGCCGCCTTCGCGCAGAAGGGCGCGCCCGTGGGCGCGGCACAGCCTCCCGCCGCGCCTCCCACGCCGGCGCCAGTCCAGGTCGCGCGTCCCGCCACGCCCGCGGCGCCGAACGTCGCGCGTCCGCCCGCACCCGCGCAGGCCATGCGCCCGGCCGCGCCTCCGCCGGCGGCCCGTCCTCCCGCTCCAGCCCCCGCGCCCGCTCCGGCGGCGGGTGGGGATGACGACTTCCAGATCGAACGCTTCTGAGTCGAAGGGGCACCGTGGGTCGAGACCGCCGCGCGCGGTCTGGCCTCGGTGCTCCGTTTGATGCCAGTGAGTGGCGCGAGGCCGCGAACGCTTGGCCTCGGTGCTTCGTTTGATGCCACTGAGTGGCGGCGAGGCCGCGAACGCTTGGCCTCGGTGCTTCGTTTGATGCCACTGAGTGGCGCGAGGCCGCGAACGCCCGGCCTCGGTGCTTCGTTTGATGCCACTGAGTGGCGGCGAGGCCGCGAACGCCCGGCCTCGGTGCTTCCCCGAAGCGTTGAGGGGCCATGAGAGCGGGTCGCCGCGAACGGCCCAGCCCCGGTGCTCTGCCTCGTCTGTCGGGAGATCCCCGTGAGGCGAGACGGCTCCGTGCCGTCGCCCACCTGTGTGACGCGACCTGCGAGAGGGGGCGCGTCTCGCTCAGCGGGCTGCGTCCAGGGACATCGCTCAGGCTCGTGACGGGGAAGGGGAGTCATCCTCCCGTCCATCCGATTCGCACGACCTGGCATCAGCCACTTCGAGCGGCGGGCCGCGAGGGCCCACCGCCGCGTCACAGGGGGGACTACGCGTCTTCCTCGCCCAGCATGGCCCTCAGGCGCGACAGGCGCAGCGGGCCCATGAGGCCCTCCTTCGCCAGCGCCTGGAGCAGGTGGGCGGTGGCGTGCACCTTCTCCTCCTGCTCCTCCTCGGGCTTGTCGGCGACCTGCGCGTCCAGCAGGGCCTCGATGTGCTCGGGGTTGATGGGCGCGGGGCCCTCCGCCCAGGCGATGTCGAACAGCGCCCTCGCCATGACCTCGCGCACCTTGCGCTCGGCGTCGTCCTTCGAGGCCTTCACGAAGCCGACGAACAGCGCGTCCACCGCCTCCTTCGTCAGCGCGGCCAGCGCGGGCACCTCGCCCAGGGACTCCTTCACGTACTCGCGGTCGAAGCTGTCCACGTCCTGCTCGTAGCCGAACGCCTCCTCTAGGAGGATGGAGGCGATGAACGCGTCCGTCTCCTCCTCGCTCGCGCCCTCCTCGGCCAGCGCCTCACGCGCCTTCTTCGTGGCCTCGGTCAGCTCCGCGTCTTCCTGAATCGCGCGCGCCGACGCGTGCGCCGCCAGCAGCACGAGCGCCGCCTGGGCGTCCGAGGACAGGACGCGGCCACCCACGTCCATCAGGATGGCGGCCTGGCGCGGGTGCGCCTTGGCGGCCTCGGCGAAGAACTGCTCCTCCGGGTCGAGGGCGCCCCCCGCCTGCTGCTTGCGGAGCGTCTCCTTCGCGACATCGGCGGTGAGGTAGCGGGCAAGGACTGGATGCATGCCGCGCCTGTTACCACATGCTACGTATCCCGCCATGCTCCCGGAGGATGAAGGCCCCGAGGCCGTCCAGCGCGCCACGGATGCGGGACTCAAGCTGCTGGGCATCCGCGCCCGCACGCGCCAGGAACTGCTCCAGGCCCTGGAGAAGAAGGGCTTCGCCCCCTCCGTCCGCGACGCCGCGCTCGCCCGCCTCCAGGGCTGGGGCTACCTGGACGACACCCGCTTCGGAGAAGCGCGCGCTGCCTCCCTCCTGCGCGCCGGAAAGGGCCCCGCCTCCGTCCTCCAGAAGCTGCAAGGCCACGGCCTGTCCGAGGACGCGGCCCAGGGCGCGCTGGCGTCCGCCACGGACGCGGTGGACTTCGACGCCGTCGCCGCCGCGCGCGCCGTCCTGGAGAAGCGGGGGCTGGCGGCCCGGCCGCTCGACGAGAAGGCCTGGGCCCGCGCCGCGCGGCTGTTGTCCGGGCGGGGATTCTCCGAGGACGTCATCCAGCAACTGCTCGGCGAACCTTCACTGGACCCCTCGGGGCCGGACGAATAGCGTGCCGCCGATGCGTTCCGTCGTCGCCTTCCTGACCGTCGTCCTCTTGTTCGCCTCGGGTTGCTCCACCCTCTCCGGCTCCCAGGGGGGAGACCCCGACTACGCCGCCGACGCGGAGGAGAACCTCCGGCTCGGCAGCGAGGCGCTCGAGAACAAGGACTTCTTCAAGTCCCAGAAGTACTTCGAGTACGTCCGGGTCAAGTACCCGTACCAGGAGGCCGCCCGCGAGGCGGAGCTGCGCCTGGCCGACCTGGACTTCGCCCGCGAGGCCTTCGCCGAGGCCCGGGACCAGTACCAGGCCTTCATCAAGCTCCACCCCACGCACGCCAAGGTCGACTACGCCGCGTTCCGCTCGGCGCTCACCCACGTGGAGGACTACCCGTCCGACTTCTTCGCGCTGCCGCCCTCCAAGGAGAAGGACCAGGGCGAGATTCGCGCCGCGCTCTCCACCATGGAGGAGTTCCTCCGCCAGTATCCGGATTCGCAGTACGCCCCCGAGGCGAAGCAGCACGCGAATGACGCACGCAAGCGCCTGGCCGAGCACGAGCTGTACGTGGCCCGCTTCTACACGAAGCGCGAGCGCTGGAAGGCGGTGGCCCAGCGCCTGGAGTCGCTGCTCACGAAGTACCCCGGCACGCCGTACGAGGAGGAGGCCCTCTTCGACCTGCACGAGGCCTACGTGAAGCTCAACGACCCCAAGCGCGCCGAGGAGACCCTGCGCCAGGTGCTGCGCCGCCTGCCGGGGACGCCCGCCGCCCAGAAGGCCCAGCAGATGCTGGGCACGTGAGGTCCCCGGCAGGCCGCGTGAGGTCCACCGAGGAGTGGAGCCGGCTGGGGGGCCTGGTCATCGCCGGACTGGCGGTGCTCGCCGCCTGCGCGGTGCTCATCCCCCGGCTCCTGGGCTTCGCCGCGGGCCCCGAGGCGGAGATCATCACCGCCCTGAAGCACACCGAGGCCTATGGGTTTTCCTTGCCCATCCCCCTCGCGGACGCGCCCCTGGTCTCCCAGGAGCTCCACTTCGCCCGCATCACCGTGACGGTGGAGCCCGGAGGCCAGCGCGCCGAGGCCCACGCCACGCTCGACTTCAACGGCACCCTGGGCCCCACCCGCGTGGGCACCGCGGGCGTGGAGAAGGTGCCCTTCGTGCGACGCGGGGGCGACTGGGTGCCGGAGAAGAACACCTCCCCCCGACTGGTGGCCGTCGTCACCGCACTGGAGGCGCGGCGCCGCGCGCTGGAGGCCGCGGACGCGGAAGGCCTGGCTCGGCTCTCTGTTCCGGGGAATCCCGGAGTGGGGGGCGCCGAGTGGGACGAACTGAAGATGTTGCGAGGACGCGTGTATCGGGCGGAGGCGTGGTACATCCGGTTGGAGCGGGAGCAAGCAGTGGTGACGGAGCACTGGCGGTTGCAGGGCTCCCTCCCGTCGAGGCCGGTGGACACCCGGGGCCAACGGTCGCTGTCGCTCACGCTTCACGGTGATGAATTCTTGTTTTCGCCCGGGCTCATGTAGGCTAGCCGCGTCGGAGGCAGGGCCCGAGGACGGGCCGGAGTCATGGAAGAGCCCCTCAAGCAGCTACTGACCCTCGGGCGCGGCTACTTCGAGAAGAAGCAGTACGCCCAGGCCGAGCAGTACCTCGCGAAGATCGTCGAGCAGAATCCGACGTTCGCGGACGTGTTCAACATGCTCGGCATCATCTACCACGACCAGGGCCAGTTCGCCCGGGCCCAGCGGGCGTTCGAGTCCGCGCTGAACCTGAATCCGGCGTACACCGAAGCGGCGCTCAATCTCGCGGTCATCTACAACGACATGGGCAAGTACGCCGAGGCGAAGGAGGTCTACCAGGCCGCCTTGTCCCGGCAGAAGACGGGCCCCGGGGAGCTGGACCCCTACGTCGAGAAGAAGATCGCCAACATGTACGGCGAGATTGGCGACGTGTTCGCCTCGAGCGGCGCATGGCAGCGCGCCATCGAGGAGTACCGGCGCGCGCTGGGCCTGTGCCCGCAGTTCGTGGACATCCGCCTGAAGCTGGGCAATGCCCTGCGTGACGCGGGGGACAACGCGGCGGCCATCGCCGAGTACGAACAGGTCATCGCGCAGAACCCGTCCTACATCCCCGGCCGTATCCAGTACGGGGTGGCGCTGTATTCCGCCGGGCGCAGGGCGGAGGCGGTGCAGGTGTGGGAGGACGTGCTGGCGCGCAGCCCCGACAACAAGAGCGCGCAGATGTACCTCAACCTGGTGAAGGACCCCGGCAAGGTGGAGCAGGCGGGTTGATGACCATGGATATCTCGAAGACCTATGCCCTGAAGTTCATCTCCGGGAAGTACCAGGGCGGAGAGTTCCCCCTGAAGGCGGAGAAGCAGATCGTCATCGGCCGCTCCAGCGAGCTGGACATGGTGCTCGTGGAGGACATGGTCTCGCGCAAGCACGCGAAGATCAGCTTCTCCAACGGGAAGATCACCATCGAGGACCTGGGCTCCACCAATGGCACCTTCGTCAACGGCGAGAAGGTGAAGCAGGCGGGGCTCAAGGAGGGGGACCGCATCCTCATCGGCACCTCCATCCTCAAGCTCGTGCACCAGGGCGCCGACGGCGCCAACGTGGACGAGAGCACGGCCAAGCTGAAGCTGGAGGAGGCCGCCGCCGCCCAGGCCGCGCGGACCACCACCAAGGGCAGCTCCATGACGGGGAAGATTGAAGAAATCCCCCTGCCGGACCTGCTCCAGCTCTTCCACACCTCCAAGAAGAACGGCGTGCTGGTGGTCAACAGCACGCAAGAGGGGAAGATCTACCTGCGCCAGGGCCGCGTGTACTACGCGGTCATCAACGAGAACCACAACCTGGGGCCGCAGAAGAGCTTCAACCGCATCATCACCTGGGAGTCGGGTGACTTCGAGCTGCGGCCGGCGGACAGCCAGGAGTTCATGGTGGAGCTGGACTCGTCCACCGAGGCGCTGCTGATGGACGCGCTCCGTCAGCTCGACGAGCTCAAGCGGCTGCAGCCGAGCCTGCCGCCCCCGGAGGCCATGCTCCAGCTGTCGGTGCCGCTGGTGCCGCCGCTCAAGGAGCTGACGCCGGAGCTGCTGGACGTGCTCCAGCTGGTGCTCAACCAGGGCACGCTGGCGGGGGTGCTGGACCGGGCGGACGCGGATGACGTCGTCACCGCCGAGGGCCTGGTGCACCTGCTCAAGCGCGAGTACGTCCGCATCATCTAGGTCGCACACGAAGCCCGCTCTCCTCGTGGGAGGGCGGGCTCCATCTGAAGGGATGTCGCCGTGGCGGACGCGAAGTCGGTGAAGCGCCTGCGCCTCACCGAGCTGAGTCACTGCGCGGGTTGCGCGGCGAAGCTGCGGGCCGGGGACCTGGCCCAACTGCTGGGAGGGCTCAAGTCCTCCCGCCCCCCGCAAGCGCTGGTGGGCTTCAACACGAATGACGACGCGGCCGTCTACCGCCTCTCGCCCGGCCTCGCCGTGGTGGAGACGGTGGACTTCTTCCCGCCCGTGGTGGACGACCCGTTCCAGTTCGGCGCCATCGCCGCGGCGAACGCGATGTCGGACATCTGGGCCATGGGGGCGAAGCCGCTGTTCGCGCTCAACCTCGTCGGCTTCCCGGACGAGCTGCCCAAGTCCGTGCTGGCGCGCATCCTCGAGGGCGGCCAGTCCAAGGTGGAGGAGGCGGGCATCCCCATCCTCGGCGGCCACAGCATTCGAGACCCCGAGCCGAAGTACGGCCTGGCCGTCACCGGCGTGGTGCACCCCAAGAAGGTGCTCACCAACGCGGGCGCGAAGCCGGGGGACCTGCTGCTGCTCACCAAGCCCCTGGGGACGGGCATCGCCACCACCGCCATCAAGCGGGGCGTGGCCTCCAAGCAGCTGCAGAAGAACGTCATCGGCGTGATGACCACGCTCAACCGCGCCCCGGGCGAGGTCTTCGCCTCGGGCCGGTTCAAGGTGAACGCCCTGACGGACGTGACGGGCTACGGCCTGTTGGGCCACCTGCTGGAGATGATGACGGCCGCGAAGACGCGCGCGGCGCTGGATTTGGAGCGCGTGCCGCTCATCGCCGAGGTGCCCTCGCTGGCCGAGGCGGGCGTGGTGCCGGGCGGGACGAAGTCGAACCTGGAGCACGTGCAGAAGAAGGTCCGCTTCCCCAAGGGGCTCCCCGAGGCCATCCAGTGGGTGCTCGCGGACGCGCAGACCAATGGCGGATTGTTGGCCTGCGTGCCGGCGAAGGACGCGGTCAAGGCGCTCAGGGCCCTGGACAGGGCTGGGGTGGACGCGGCGCTGCTGGGCGAGGTCCGCGCGGGCCGTCCGGGCATCGACGTCATCGGCTGAACCGGCCGCCGGGCGGGGATTTCGCGCCCGGGGTGGGGCTCCGCTAGCATCCCGCTCCGGCATGACGTCGTCCTCCCGCCTACTGCTGCTCCTCCTCGCATGCATCTGCTGGGTTCCCGTCACGGCGGGAGCCGGCGAGCGCCCCGCGCGCATCGTCATCGACCCGGGCCACGGCGGCGTGAAGGAAGGCGCCAAGGGGCCCGGCGCGCTGCGCGAGAAGGAGGTGGCGCTGCAGATTGCCCACCGCCTGCGCTCCAGGCTGGAGGCGGCCGGCGGCGAGGTGTACCTGACGCGCGAGCGCGACGCGCTGGTGAGCCTCACCGAGCGCGTGGAGATGACGAACGACCACGGCGCCGACCTCTTCATCTCCATCCACGCCAACTCCATGCCCACGCCCCGCATGAGGGCACGCACCGAGGGCGTGGAGACGTACTTCCTGTCCGCCAGCGCCTCGGGTGAGGCGGCGCTCGCGGTGGCGGACCGGGAGAACTCGGAGGCGCCCATGTCGCGGGCGGCGCGCGGCGACTCGACGCTGGCGCTCATCCTCGATGACCTGGTGCGCACGGAGGCGCACTCGGACTCGTCCCGGCTGGCCTACGCCATCCACCCCCGGCTCGTGGCGCGCACGCGGGCGGCGGACCGGGGCGTGCAGCAGGCGCCCTTCTTCGTGCTCTCCGGCGTGGAGTGCCCGGCGGTGCTCGTGGAGGTGGGCTACATCTCCCATCCCGAGGAGGGCCTGAAGCTGGGGCGGGCGGACTACCAGGAGAAGCTGGCCGAGGCCATCAGCGAGGGCGTGCTCGCCTTCCTGAAGGACACGCGGCGCAGGGACGCGGCCCGGCCGGCCCAGGTGGCGGGCTCGCAGACGCCCTGAGTGGACACCGGGCCGACTCGGACGACACGCGGGCCACGCGGCTCTGGTAGAGAAGGGACGCGCTCATTCCCTACCCAGGAGCTCGCCGTGCGTTCCTTCCAACGTGGTGCACTGGACCTTCGCCCCGTCATCCTCACCCCCGGAGTGTCCCGCTACGCGGAAGGCTCCGTGCAGGTGGAGTTCGGCAACACCAAGGTGCTCATCACCTGCTCCACCGAGGAGCGCGTGCCCCCGCACCTGATGGGGAAGGGGACCGGCTGGGTGACGGCCGAGTACGGCATGCTCCCGCGCGCCACGCACACGCGAAACCAGCGCGAGGCGGCCAAGGGCAAGCAGACCGGCCGCACCATGGAGATCCAGCGCCTCATCGGCCGCTCCCTGCGCGCGGCGGTGGACCTGTCCACGCTGGGCCCGCGCACCCTTACGCTGGATTGTGACGTGCTCCAGGCGGACGGCGGCACGCGCACGGCGTCGATTACGGGCGCGTACGTGGCGGTGGTGCTCGCGCTGCGCTCGCTGCAGAAGCAGGGCACGCTCACCAAGCAGCCCAAGCTGACCCCCATGGCCGCGGTGTCCGTGGGCGTGGTCAACGGGGAGGTGCGCGTGGACCTGGACTACGAGGAGGACTCCAAGGCGGACGTGGACCTCAACATCGTGGCCACGGGAGACGGGCGCATGGTGGAGGTGCAGGGCACCGCCGAGCACCAGCTGTTCGACCGCAAGACGCTGGACGCGATGCTCGACGGGGGACTTGCCGCCATCCATCAGCTCGTGGCCGCGCAGGCGAAGGTGCTCGAATGAGCACGCCCTCGCCGAAGCTGCTCTTCGCCACCACCAACAAGGGGAAGCTGCGCGAGCTGCGCCAGCTGGTGGGGGACTCGGTGGAGGTGGTGTCGCTCGCGGACCTGCCGCCGGTGCCGGAGCCGGAGGAGGACGGCGACACCTTCGAGGCCAACGCGGTGAAGAAGGCGGTGGAGTACGCGCGGGTCACGGGCCTGCCGGCGCTCGCGGATGACTCGGGGTTGTGCGTCGACGCGCTCGACGGCCAGCCCGGGGTGCTGTCCGCCCGCTACGCGCCCGGCGACGACAAGGCCCGCTACGAGAAGCTCCTCTCGGAGCTGCGCGGCGTGCCCGACGAGAAGCGCACGGCGTCGTTCCGCTGCGCGCTGGCGCTGGCGTGGCCGGATGGGCGCACGCACGTGGAGGAGGGGCGGTGCGAGGGGCGGATCGGCCACGCGCCGAAAGGTGAGCACGGCTTCGGGTACGACCCGGTCTTCATCCTTCTGGACAGTGGCCGGTCGCTCGCGGAGCTCACCGCCGAGGAGAAGTCCGGCATCTCCCACCGGGGCGCGGCCTTCCGGAAGATGAAGCCGAAGCTGCTCTCGCTCGCCGCGCGTGCGTGAATGGCGAGGTCAGGCACGTGGGCCTTGCGCGTCCGTCCGCGATGGTTCAACAATGCCGGACTCTACTTTTCGGGGCGTAGCGCAGCCTGGTAGCGCACCTGCCTTGGGCGCAGGGGGTCGGAGGTTCGAATCCTCTCGCCCCGATTTTTTGAGTAGCGAAGGAAGCAGTCCTCCGGCCAGCGAGCTCCAGTAGCTCAGCTGGATAGAGCACCGACCTTCTAAGTCGGGGGTCGCAGGTTCGAGTCCTGCCTGGGGCGCCAATCTGGCCGGTGTGTCGTGTCATTTGGGCCTTGAACTGGCCCGGCTTTCCACGGTAGGGAAGCCCCCGCTTCAAACGCCGTAGCGGTAACGGCGGCCATAGCTCAACTGGTTAGAGCGCTGGACTGTGACTCCAGAGGTTGCCGGTTCGACCCCGGTTGGCCGCCCACCTTCTTCCCCTGTTCGTAGGTTGCGCTCGTAGCTCAACTGGATAGAGCACTGGGCTTCGAACCCAGGGGTTGGGGGTTCAAGTCCCTCCGAGCGCGCTCTTCTCCTCTTCCGCAGGCCCCCCGGACTCCTTCATGGGAATCCCGAGCGGCGCCGCGAAGAGGGCCCCCGCCGGAAGACGTCCGACGGAGGCAGTCCTCACTTCAGCGCATCAGGCGTGGGACGCGCCGTTGCTCTTGTCCGCCGTGGACGGGACGCGGCAGCGCAGCTCCGTCTCCGCCTCCAGCGCGAGCAGGTTCTCCCGCATCGCCTTGGCCCAGCGCGCGCGGGGTTGCTCCATCAGCTTCTCGTTCGCCAGCTCGATGGTCTCGCTGAGCTCCTCGTCCGAGAGCTCCGAGGCCGTCTTGCCCTTGTACGGACCGAACGCCACCAGCACGGCGCTCGCCTTCGGACGCGTGGGCGCCACGGTGGGCTCCACGTCCTCCTTCGCCGCCTCCACTTCCTTCGCGGGGAGCGGCGCTAGCGGGAGATCCACGTCCAGCTTCGCGGGGACCGCCTTCTCCTCCTTCGCGGGCGCGGTGGCCAGCGGGGTGGGGAAGGACGCCTTCACCGGGCCCGTCCTGGCGCCCAGCACCTCGTAGGCGCCGCCCGCGGGGACGGGCTCGGGGTGGGCCGAGGCCGAATCGAAGTCCTCCGCCGGCATCTCCTCCCGGACGTACAGTCCGCCGAAGGCCTCCGGGTACGCCTTGCGCAGGGCCGCCACCCGGGCGCACTTCTCGATCATCGTCGTGGGAATCTTGGCCCACAGCGGCGTCTGCTGGACGTAGCCGCTGAAGTCCAGCCACACCACCACGGGCAGCTTCCCGTCGCGCACCACCCGCGACCAGGCGCCCACCAGCGCGCCCTTGCGCTTGGCCGGGTTGAAGCGGTGCACCACCTCGCCTCGACCCTGGTCCACCACGATGTCGTCCTCGGCGAACACGGCGCTCGCCTGGATGCCCTTGAAGTCCGGGAAGCGCTCCGCGCGGGCGAGCATCCCGGCCTCGGAGGGCTGGAACTCGTACTTCGTCACCCAGTTGGGGCGCTCCCGGTTGCCGATGTTCTGCCTCCGCGCGACGCAGAAGGCTTCCTTGAGCAGCGGATCCAACCCGCTGCGCTTGCACTGCTCGATGAAGAGGGCGAACTCGTCCTCGCTGATGCCCCGGGGGCAGATGGTGCGCCGAATCAACTCCATGCGCTCCCGGCTCCAGCCGCCGAGCGCCGAGCCGGTGTCTTCCACCTTGGGGGGGATGTTGGCTTCCGTCACTGTCGTCTCCTGCATACGTCCTGCGCGAAAAGGGCGGACGACCTCCGTCCGCCCGCCTGTGCCTCGGCGGTTCACGTGCTCAGAGTCCCGGAATGGGGGCGCGTGCGAGCCCCGTGTCTCCGAGCACTCCGGACACACGGGTCGCCGTGGCCACGTTCAACAGTGGGCCCGTGGCTCTGTTTCATTCGGAATCCGGCCGTCCCCGGCGCCAGCCCGTCCAGCGGGCGGCGTGGCGTCCCATCCCGGACTGCGCGTCCTCGTGGGAGATGCCGTGCGTGGGGAATGCAGGGGAGACGAAAATACTTTTGACAGCGCGGGCGGCCTTCTGTAATTACCGCCGCCACTTGGACGTCACGCAGCCGACGGGCCAAGCGCAGTGCCGGGAGCGTAGCTCAATTGGCAGAGCAATGGACTCTTAATCCATAGGTTGTGGGTTCGATTCCCTCCGCTCTCATACGGGGTCTCTCCAGCGATGGAGAGACCCCGTTTGTTTTTCCGCAGCACGCATCCGTCGGGTGACGCGCGGCGGACGTTTCGCGGTATGTACGGCACAAGGCACGCGGCGCATCCGGGCGGGTGGCGAAACTGGTAGACGCACCAGACTTAGGATCTGGTACCGCAAGGTGTGAGGGTTCGAGTCCCTCCTCGCCCATTTCGCGTTGACCCGTTCGTGCCTATCCCCTAAAGGCGCACGTCCCACTTAACCGGCGCCGCTCGGGACGACTGTCCGAGAAGGCGGCGAGCGAGGCCCGTATGAAGGTCCAGGTCGAAGAGCTCTCTCCCATCGAGAAGAAGCTCTCCATCGAGGTCGAGTCCGCCCGCGTGGCGGAAGAGCTGAACCGCGCTTACTCCAGGCTTGGCCAGCAGGTGCGGTTGCCCGGCTTCCGACAGGGCAAGGTCCCCCGCCGCATCCTCGAGCAGCGCTTCAAGGACCAGGTCGAGGACGAGGTCATCCAGCGCGTGGTGCAGACGGCCTACCTGGACGCGGTGCGCGAGCACAACGTGGAGGTGGTGGCGAGCCCGCAGGTGACCAACCAGGGTCTCAAGGCCAACGCTCCCTTCAGCTTCGAGGCCCGGGTGGAGGTCAAGCCCAAGGTCGAGGCGAAGGAGTACGCGGAGCTGCCGCTGACCAAGGCGGACACCGCCGTCACCGACGAGCAGATCGACGAGCAGCTCGGCCGCATGCGCCAGTCGCTGAGCCGGCTGGAGCCCGTGACGGACCGCGACTCGGCGGCCTCCGGTGACTACGCGACGGTGGACTACGACGCCACCGTGGACGGCCAGCCGTTCGCCGGCAGCAAGGCCGAGGGCATCACCGTCCAGGTGCAGCCCGGTGAGCTGGTCGAGTCGAAGATCGCCGCGCTCGAGGGCGTGAAGGTGGGCGAGTCCAAGGACATCGACTACGCCTTCCCCGCCGACTACCGGGTGGAGGAGGTGCGGGGGAAGACGGGCCGCTTCCACGTCACCCTCAAGGAGCTCAAGAAGGAGATCTCCCCCGAGCTCAACGACGACCTGGCGAAGGAGACGGGCATCGCGCAGACGCTCGAGGAGCTGCGCGGCAAGCTGCGCGCCGACATGGAGCGCGCGCGCCGTTCGCAAGCGGACAACGACGACCGCGAGGCGGTGATGAAGGGCCTCGTGGAGCGCAATCCCTTCGAGGTCCCCCGCGCCATGGTGGAGCGCGCCATGGACTCCATGCTCCGCGGCGCCCTGCAGCAGCTGCAGCGCTCGGGCGTGGACCCCAGCCGTCTGAACCTGGACTTCAACCGCCTGCGCGAGGAGATGCGCGAGAAGGCGACCCAGGAGGTGAAGGGGACGCTGCTGCTGGAGTCCATCGCCCTCAAGGAGGGCATCCAGGCGAGCGACGCGGACGTGGACGCGCGCATCGAGCAGCTCGCGGTGGAGGCGGGCCAGCCCGTGGAGGCCGTGAAGCGCTACTTCAAGGGCGCGGACGAGCGGCTCGGGTTGTCTCTGCGACTGCGCGAGGAAAAGACGATTGAATTCCTGAAGGGCCGGGCGAAGTATTCCTGACCTGAGGTTCGTCTTCGTCGAGCCGTCCCTTCGAGTCTCCTCCCGAGGTCGCCATGCCCTTCATGCCCGTTCCCTACGTCATCGAGCAGACGCACCGCGGTGAGCGCTCGTACGACATCTACAGCCGGCTCCTGAAGGACCGCATCATCATGCTGGGCACGGAAATCGACGATGACGTGGCCAACGTCATCGTCGCCCAGCTGCTGTTCCTCGAGTCCGAGGACCCGGACAAGGACATCAACATCTACATCAACTCGCCGGGCGGCTCCGTCACGGCGGGCATGGCCATCTACGACACGATGCAGTACGTCAAGCCGCCGGTCTCCACCATCTGCGTGGGGCAGGCGGCGTCGATGGGGGCCGTGCTGCTGCTCGCCGGGACGAAGGGCAAGCGCTACGCCCTGCCGTCCAGCCGCATCATGATCCACCAGCCGCTGGGTGGGGTGCGGGGCCAGGCGACGGACATCGAGATCCAGGCCCGGGAAATCCTCCGGATGAAGGCCAAGCTCAACGAGCTCATCGTCAAGCACACCGGGCAGTCCATCGAGCGCGTGGAGAAGGACACCGACCGCGACTACTTCATGGGCGCCACGGAGGCGAAGGCCTACGGAATCGTGGATGAAATCCAGAACCCCCGCAAGGTGGTGGGCCTGGGCAAGGACGAGAAGAAGTAGACGTTTGCCGGGGCTCGACGCCTCGGCCGGTGGCCGGAGCCGCGGGAATTCGCCCCCGCGCCTCCGGCTTTCTGCTTTCTGCGCCGACCCACTCCCCCTGTTAAGTACAGGGAAGGCGCGTGGACGTCCCTGATGGGGGCTGACTAGATTGGCCTGGAGCCGAGGCGGGTGGCGCTCGGGGCGGGCGGCTTTACAGGCGCAGCGAGGGATTTCATGGCGGGCAAGAACGTGGAGAAGCGAGACAACCAGACCCTCTGCTGCTCCTTCTGCGGCAAGTCGCAGAAGGAGGTGAAGAAGCTCATCGCGGGGCCGACGGTCTACATCTGCGACGAGTGCATCGGGCTGTGCAACGACATCATCGCGGAGGAGATCGACCGCGAGGAGACCAAGGACACCAAGCTTCGCATCCCGCGGCCCTCCGAAATCAAGGCCGTGCTCGACGAGTACGTCATCGGCCAGGAGCGCGCGAAGAAGACGCTGTCGGTGGCCGTGCACAACCACTACAAGCGCATCGAGTCCAAGGTCGCGCTCGAGGACGTGGAACTGCAGAAGAGCAACATCCTCCTGCTCGGCCCGACGGGCAGCGGCAAGACGCTGCTCGCGCAGACGCTGGCGCGCATCCTCAACGTCCCCTTCACCATCGCGGACGCCACGTGCCTCACCGAGGCCGGCTACGTGGGCGAGGACGTGGAGAACATCATCGTCAACCTGCTGCAGGCCGCCGACCACGACATCGAGCGGGCCCAGCGCGGCATCGTCTACATCGACGAAATCGACAAGATCGCCCGCAAGTCGGAGAACCCCTCCATCACCCGCGACGTCAGCGGCGAGGGCGTGCAGCAGGCGCTCCTGAAGATCATCGAAGGTACGGTGGCCAACGTTCCGCCCAAGGGGGGCCGCAAGCACCCGCAGCAGGAGTTCCTGCAGGTGGACACCACCAACATCCTGTTCATCTGCGGCGGCGCGTTCGGCGGCCTGGATCAGGTCATCGAGCGGCGCCTGGGCGGCCGCAGCCTGGGCTTCGGCGCGGACATCCAGTCGAAGAAGCAGCGCAACCTGTCGGAGCTGCTCAAGCACGTGGAGCCGGAGGACCTGCTCAAGTTCGGCATGATTCCGGAGTTCATCGGCCGCCTGCCCATCATCACCGCGCTGGAGGAGCTGGATGAGCCCGCGCTCATCAACATCCTCAACCAGCCGAAGAACGCGCTCACCAAGCAGTACAAGAAGCTCTTCGAGCTGGACGGCGTGGCGCTGAAGTTCACCGACGGCGCGCTCAAGGCCATCGCCAGCGAGGCCATCCGCCGCAAGGCGGGCGCCCGCGGCCTGCGCTCCATCCTCGAGTCGGCCATGCTGGACGTGATGTACGAAATCCCGTCCCGCAAGACGGTCCGCGAGGTGCTCATCTCCGAGGAGGTCATCCTCAAGAAGAGCGAGCCCGTCGTGCTCCACGCCGCGGCGGAGAAGGAGCCCGCCGAGCCGAAGAAGGAATCCGCGTAAGTCGCGGACTCTGACGGGCCGCCCTCCGGTGTGGGCGGCCCCTGGGATGTGACGGAGCGCGTCAAGGGCCCTGCAACGGCTCCGACGCGCTCCTCGCGTTCAGGGCGGGCGGGGTGGCGCCGGCCTGTCGCCCACGGTTTTTGTGGGACGGGCGGGGGCGTTTCTGTATGTGCTGGCTCCATGAGACAGCTCCCCGTGCCTGCCTTGTTGATGCTCGTTGCCTGTGCTGGCTCGACGCCGGCGAAACGGGAGGTGCCCGTGGAGGCGCCGGCCCAGGAGGAACACGCGCGCATGGCTTACCCGGCGACTCGGGTGGACGCGGTGGTGGACACGCTGCACGGGGTGCAGGTGCCGGACGCCTACCGCTGGCTGGAGGATGAGAAGGCGCCCGAGGTCCAGGCGTGGATGAAGGCGCAGGACGTGCTGACGCGCGAGGCGCTGGCGAAGTCGCCCGTGCGTGACGCGCTGGCGAAGCGCTTCCGCGAGCTGTTCTACGTGGACTCCATCTCCATGCCGGCGCGCCGCGCGGGCCGCTACTTCTACGTGCGCACGCACAAGGACAAGGAGAAGGCGGTCCTCTACTGGCGCGACGGCGAGAAGGGACAGGAGAAGGTGCTCCTGGACCCGAACGGCTGGAGCCAGGACGGCTCGGTGTCCCTGGGCACGTGGTCGCCGTCGTGGGACGGCAAGAAGCTGGTCTTCGCGCAGAAGCCCAACGCGGCCGACGAGGCCGTGCTGCACGTGGTGGACGTGGACTCGGGTGAGTGGTCCAAGGTGGACGTCATCGAGGGCGCCAAGTACGCGCAGCCCAAGTGGACGCCGGACGGCAAGGGCTTCTATTACGAGTGGCTGCCCACCGACCCCTCCATCCCCGTGGACGCGCGCCCGGGCTACACCAGCTTGCGCTTCCACAAGCTGGGCGACGCGCCCTCCAGGGACGCGGAGATCCACCCGCGCACCGGAGACCCGTCCACCTTCCTGCAGGGCGACCTGAGCCGGGACGGCCAGTTCCTGTTCGTCTCCATCCTGCGGGGCTGGATCGAAAACGACATCTACTGGAAGCGGCCGGGGGAGAAGGACTTCCGCCTGCTCGTGAAGGGCAAGGGCGCCAAGTACAACGTGCAGGCGTGGAAGGGCCGCTTCTACGTCACCACGGACGAGGGCGCCCCGCGCCAGCGCGTCTTCGAGGTGGACCCGGCGAAGCCCGCGCGCGCCCAGTGGAAGGAGATCGTCCCCGAGGACCCGGTGGCCGCGCTCCAGACGGTGAACATCGTCGGCGAGCACCTGGCGCTGGAGTACATGAAGGACGCGACGACCCTGGTGCGCGTGGCCACCCTGCAGGGCAAGCCCGTGCGCGAGGTGGCGCTGCCCGGCGTGGGCGCGGCCTCCAACCTGACGGGCCTGGAGGACCAGGACGAGGCGTACTTCGTCTTCACGTCCTTCACCACGCCCCGGCGCGTCTACAAGACGTCCGTGAAGACGGGGGAGTCCTCGCTGTGGGCGCAGGTGGAAGTGCCCATGGACCCGGCGGCCTACACGGTGGACCAGGTCTTCTACCCCTCCAAGGACGGCACCCGCGTGCCCATGTTCCTGGTGCACAAGAAGGGCCTGAAGCGCGACGGCACCGCGCCCACGCTGCTCTACGGGTACGGCGGCTTCAACGTGAACATGGAGGCCACCTTCCGCGGCAGCATCCTGCCCTGGCTGGACGCCGGCGGCGTCTACGCGGTGGCCAACCTGCGGGGTGGGGGCGAGTACGGCGCCGAGTGGCACGAGGCGGGCCGCATGGCGAAGAAGCAGAACGTCTTCGACGACTTCCACGCCGCCGCCGAGTACCTGGTCCGGGAGAAGTACACCCAGCCCAAGAAGCTGGCCATCCAGGGCGGCAGCAACGGCGGGCTCCTGGTGGGGGCGGCCATGACTCAGCGCCCGGAGCTGTACGGGGCGGTGGTGTGCCAGGTGCCCCTCCTGGACATGGTGCGCTACCACCTCTTCGGGAGCGGCCGGACGTGGATTCCCGAGTACGGGACGGCGGAGAAGCCCGAGGACTTCCAGGTGCTGCACGCCTACTCGCCCTACCACCACGTCAAGCCGGGCGTGGCCTACCCGGCGCTGCTCATGATGTCCGCGGACCACGATGACCGGGTGGACCCGATGCACGCTCGCAAGTTCGTGGCCGCGGTGCAGCAGGCGGCGGGCAACCAGGCCAAGGCGCTGCTGCGCATCGAAATGAACGCAGGACACAGTGGCGCGGACCAGGTGGCCAAGAGCATTGAATCCAGCGCGGACCTGTATGCGTTCCTTTTCGAGGCGTTGGAGGTTGGTGGGCTACAGGGTGGGGAGGCAGCGCAGGGTCGCTGACACAGGGAGGGGACGTCCGAGGAAGCTTCGGGTGTTCCCTTGATGGCAGCAGGTGGTTCCCCAATCTTGAGGCGGGGAACGGCGCCTGAAACCGACGTGTTATAGACGTGCTTCACCCCGGGTGTGCGCTCGCCGGACGAGCAACCGGGCAACTCTTCAGGGGCCTACCCTCCCGGTAGGCCAGCAGGTGGCGGATACATGTTCTTCGGACGTGACGACAAGAAGGAAGCCCAGAAGCGGGGACTCACCGTCCCGCTCTTGCCCCTTCGGGACATCATCGTGTTCCCGCACATGGTGGTTCCGCTGTTCGTCGGCCGGGAGAAGTCCATCGCCGCGTTGAAGGACGCGATGGCTCACAAGGGGCCGGACGACAAGGCCGTCATCCTGCTGGCCGCCCAGAAGAAGGCCAAGACGAACGACCCCTCTCCCGACGACATCTTCCACTTCGGCACCATGGGGCACGTCATCCAGCTGCTGCCCCTGCCGGACGGCACCGTGAAGGTGCTGGTGGAAGGGGTGAAGCGCGCGAAGGTGAAGAAGTTCCACCCGAACGACGCCTTCTTCATGGTGGAGGTGGAGGAGGTGGAGGAGCAGACGGAGAAGAGCGTGGAGCTGGAGGCGCTCGTGCGCTCCGTGCACTCCGTGTTCGAGGCCTTCGTCAAGCTCAACAAGCGGATTCCACCCGAGATGCTGATGCAGGTGGCCAGCATCGATGACCCGGCGCGGCTCGCCGACACCATCGTCGCGCACCTGTCGCTGAAGCTGAACGACAAGCAGGCGCTGCTCGAGACCGAGTCTCCCGCGAAGCGGCTGGAGAAGCTCTACGAGCTGATGCAGGGGGAGATCGAGATTCTCCAGGTGGAGAAGAAGATCCGCACCCGCGTCAAGAAGCAGATGGAGAAGACCCAGAAGGAGTACTACCTGAATGAGCAGATGCAGGCCATTCAGAAGGAGCTGGGTGAGCGCGACGAGTTCAAGAACGAGATCCAGGAGATTGAAGAGAAGCTGAAGAACAAGCGGATGAGCAAGGAGGCCACGCTCAAGGTCAAGAAGGAGCTCAAGAAGCTCCGGATGATGAGCCCGATGAGCGCCGAGGCCACGGTCGTCCGCAACTACATCGACTGGATCATCAGCCTGCCCTGGTACGACGAGACCCAGGACCGGCTGGACGTGACGGAAGCGGAGACGGTGCTCAACGAGGACCACTACGGCTTGAAGAAGCCGAAGGAGCGCATCCTCGAGTACCTGGCCGTGCAGCAGTTGGTGAAGAAGCTCAAGGGCCCCGTGCTGTGCTTCGTGGGACCTCCGGGCGTGGGCAAGACGTCGCTGGCGCGTTCGATTGCGCGGGCCACGGGCCGCAAGTTCGTGCGCCTGTCCCTGGGCGGCGTGCGTGACGAGGCGGAGATTCGCGGCCACCGGCGCACGTACATCGGCGCGATGCCGGGCAAGCTCATCCAGTCGCTGAAGAAGGCGGGCAGCAACAACCCGGTCTTCCTGCTCGACGAAATCGACAAGATGTCCACGGACTTCCGAGGCGACCCGAGCGCGGCGCTGCTGGAGGTGCTGGACCCCGAGCAGAACCACAACTTCAACGACCACTACCTGGACCTCGACTACGATTTGTCCAAGGTGATGTTCATCTGCACCGCGAACACGATGCACAACATCCCCGGTCCGCTGCAGGACCGCATGGAGGTGATTCGCATCGCGGGGTACACCGAGCCGGAGAAGCTCTCCATCGCCCGGCGCTACCTCATCCCGAAGGAGCAGGAGGCCAACGGGCTGACGGACGTGAAGGTGGACTTCAGCCACGAGGCGCTGCGGACCATCATCCACCGCTACACGCGCGAGTCCGGCGTTCGTTCGCTCGAGCGTGAGATTGGCGGCGTGTTCCGCAAGATTGCCCGCGACGTGCTGAAGAACGGCAAGCGGGACATCGAGGTGGACCGCAAGACGGCGATGAAGTTCCTGGGCACGCCGCGCTACCGCTACGGCGTGGCGGAGCGCGAGGACCAGGTGGGCATCGTCACGGGTCTGGCGTGGACGGAGCTGGGAGGAGAGATCCTCACCACCGAGGCCACCGTGATGCCGGGCAAGGGCAAGCTCATCATCACCGGCAAGCTGGGCGAGGTGATGCAGGAGTCCGCGCAGGCGGCCATGTCGTACGTGCGCAGCCGGGCGGACCGCTTCGGCATCGACCGCAAGGTGTTCGAGAACTACGACATCCACGTGCACCTGCCCGAGGGCGCGATTCCCAAGGACGGTCCGTCCGCGGGCGTCACCATCTGCACGGCGCTGGTGAGCGCGCTCACGCGCGTCCTCATCCGTCGGGATGTGGCGATGACGGGTGAAATCACGCTGCGTGGGCGGGTGCTGCCCATCGGCGGCCTGAAGGAGAAGACGCTGGCCGCGCACCGCGCGGGCATCAAGACGGTCCTCATCCCGAAGGCGAACAAGAAGGACCTGAAGGACATCCCGCTGAAGATTCGCAAGCAGCTGCGCATCGTCCCGGTGGAGTTCGTGGACGACGTGCTGCGCGAGGCGCTGGTGCTGGAGAAGCCCGAGGAGTTCGGCCGCGGCAAGCCGAGCACGGATGGGCTCAAGAGCCCCACGGCGGCCGAGGCCCCGTCGGCTCCGGCCTCGGCTCCGGCGTAGCGGGATTCACAGGGGAGGGCTTCGGCCCTCCTTGAAGTGCTCGAAGCCAGGACGTCCGTCGACCCACGAGGTCGCCGGGCTCCTGGCTTCTCTCTTTTCCAGCGGGCAGACGGGGCGTCTGGCTTCTGTTGCCGGGCGTCCCTGGCTTCGGGGTACAACGTGGCCCGGTGGCTCCTCGCGCTCGACTCGCCTGGTGGTGTCTGTTGCTGGCCTGGGTGACCGGGGCCTGCGGGCCGTGCGGCTTCCAGCCGGAGTCGGGCGTCAAGGTGGTGGTGCCCGCGATGCCCACCACGCTGGATTGGAGCCATTCGGACCCCGAGAGCTGGGCGAACTACCCGGTGATGCTCGCGACGCAGAAGGGGCTGACGCTGCTGGGCACGGACCACTCGGTGCGGCCGGGGTTGGCGGAGCGGTGGGAGCGCTCTCGCGACGAGCAGGGTCGTGAGGTCTACGTCTTCCACCTGCGTGGAGATGTGCGGTGGTCGGATGGCTCGCCGCTCGTGGCGCGGGACTTCGTCGTGGGGTGGCGGCGCGCGCTGCGCGGACGTGAGCGGGGGGAGATGGCGGACCTGGAGGGCGCGTCGGAGGTGCTGGCGCTGCAGGACCGCATGGCGCCCGAGGCGGACATCCGCGCGGCGCTGGAGCGCGTGGGCGTGGAGGCGGTGGACGCTCGGACGCTCCGGGTGACGCTGGCGCATCCGCGCAGCTACTTCCTGGCGCGCATCGCGAACGTCTACATCTTCTACCCGGCGCCCTCCGCGGACCTGGACGGGCGCTCGGATGAGGAGGTCCGTGATTACTTCGACCGGCCTCGTGACGGTCGGCCGCTGGCTTTGGGGCCTTATCGGGTGGAGAGCTGGGACAGGGCAGGGGAGCGGGTGCGGTTGGTCTACAACCCGCGCTCGGCGTTTCCTCCGCCCATGGCTCCGGGCGAGGTGCCCGTGCCCGTCATCACGTTGATGAAGTCGGAGATTGGACCGGCGCTGTATGAGCGGGGCCGGGTGGACTTCGTCTTCGTGGACAGCGCGGCGGCGCTGCGTGTGAAGCGGCCCGAGGACCTGCAGCGCGAGCCGCTGTTGTCGACGTACTACCTGGCGTTCAACACGGAGCGCGCGCCGCTGGACAGGCCGGAGGTCCGTCGCGCGCTGTCTCGGGCGTTGGACCGGGAGGCGTTGATGGTCGGGTTGCTGCCGGCCGCGCGGCCCTCGCATGTGTTGCTGCCTCCGGAGCTGCCGGGGGCTGCGTCGGCCGAGGAGGCGTTGCGGCTGCCGCACTACGAGCCCGAGCGCGCGAAGGCGGAGCTGGCGCCGGTGGCCGGGTTGGAGCGGCCGTTGAGGCTGGTGTACCGCTCGGGGGACAACTTCGTGCCGGAGGTGGCCATCGCCGAGCGCGTGGCGGCGCAGCTGGCTCGGGTGGGCGTGAAGGTGGAGCTGGAGGCGAGGTCCGACTTCACGGCGGAGATTTCGCGGCGCACGGCCAAGGGGCCTCGCGCGTATGACTTGTACCTGCGGCGGTTGGGCGGGGACTACGCGCACCCGAACACGTTCTTCACGCTCTTCGAGCGCTCGGGCAATCACCAGACGGGCTGGGAGACGCAGGTCGGTGGCGAGCCCATGGCGCGCTTCGAGCGGCTGCTGGAGGCCGGGGACGGCGAGGCGGACGAGGCGCGCGCGCGGACGATGTATGTGCAGGCGCAGGAGGTGCTGGTGGGGGAGCAGGCGGTGATTGCGCCGCTGTACCACCCGGACCGCTACTTTCGGGCGCGTGACACGCTGCGGGGCCTGGATGTGGACCCGTTCAACTTCCTGGCCCTGCGCACGCTGCGCAGGACCGCGCCGGCGCTGGAGCAGACCGAGGTGGCGCGATGATGGCCGTGCTCCAGAAGCCCGCCCTGTTGCCGCGGAGGTTCGCCTCCGGGCCGGTGCGTCGAGGTGAGGGGCCGGCTCTTTCGCTTGATGGGATGCTGGTGCCTCTTGCGCGGGAGTCCTCGTCGGTGCTCGGCGAGGTGGCGCGATGATGGCCGTGCTCCAGAAGCTCGCGCGGCAGCTCGTGCTGGTGCCCGTGGTCGCGGTGGCCTCGTACTTCCTCATGGCCATGTTGCCGCTCACCACGGAGAGCGATGCGAAGCGGCAGGCGTCTCCGGAGCTGATGGCGTCGTATCGCCGGGACCTCGGCCTCGGTGAGCCGCTTGGCTTCCTGCGTCCCTGGGAGAAGCTGTGGCGCGGTGAGCGACTGGGCACGAGCGCGCAGGGAATCACGGGCGACGAACTGGCGCGCAAGCTGTCGGGCAGCGTCGGCGTGGGGATGCTCGCGCTTCCCCTGGCCCTGACATGGGCGCTGAGCTTCGCGCTCATTCGCACCCGTTGGCGACGAGGTCGGTGGTCCGCCCTGGGTGACGTCGTGCCGGCGCTGGCCTTCGGTACCCCCGTGTTCATCCCCGCGCTGTTGCTCGCGCCCGCGGTGGTCGAGCGCGGGCACATGCTGCCGGAGCTGTGCGCGGCGCTCGTCACGTCCATCTGGCCGGGCATCTTCCTGGGCACGCTGGTGGGGGACTCGCTGGAGACGGAGCTGTCGCGCGACTATGTGCGCACCGCGCTGGGCAAGGGCCTGTCGCCGGGCACGGTGCTGCGCCGTCATGTGCTCCCCAATGTGCTGCCCTCGCTGCTCGATGCCGTGGGGCCCGTGGCCACGGCGCTGCTCGCCGGCTCGTTCGCGGCGGAGCGCGTGTTGGGCCTGCCTTACTTCGGACAGCTCTACGTGCTCGCCGTGCTCAACAAGCAGGTCGCCGTCGTCGTCGTGGCGACCACCACCTTCGCCTCGCTGCTCGTCGTCGTGAGCCTCGTGGTGGAGGTGGCCCGCTACGTCGTGGACCCGCGCTCGCGTGAGGCCCGCGCATGAGCCTCCTGTCGAGGATTCATCCCGCTGCCCACCCGCCAGACCTATGTGGCCACGAGCCCTCGACGCTGTCGGGAGTGCTTCGCGCCGGGTCTCAGGTGTCTTCCGCGGGTTCGCGCCATGATCGTGCGGGGCGGGATGCGTCTCGTGGCTCGCCCTTCGGCCTCGCCTCACCTCGAGATGTGGAGCGTGTCGGGTGTACGTCGTGCGTCGGTGGCGGGGCGTCTTCGCTCGGGTCGCGCATGAGCCTCCGGTCCGGGGCTCAGCGCACTGCACTCGGTCCAGGCCCTCGCGACGCGTCGGACAGGCTTCGGGCTCATGGCGACATGCTCCCTCGGAGGGCCCGCGCATGAACCGCATCCCCGCGCGCGCCCGCGTCGGACTCGTGCTCCTCGTCGGGCTCGGCGTCCTCAGCCTCGTCGCCGGACGGCTGTTCCCGGACGTGCTCGCGAACACATGTCCTCTGGGCGTGGACCCGACGCGTCCGGACCGCACCGTGTGCGAGCTGGCCTTCGGCGGCCTCTGGGTCTCCCTGGCCGTGGGCTTGTGCGCCGGAGGGCTCTCCACGCTCATCGGCCTCGTCGTCGCCGCGGTGGCGCGGCTTCTCGGCGGCGCGTGGGAACAGGTCCTCCTGCGTGGCGTGGACGCGGTCTTCGCGCTGCCCGATGTGCTTGTGGTGATGGTGCTCCAGCTCGCCGGCCAGTCGCTCGCGGACGCGGGGCTCGGCGGTGGACTGGGGCCCTTCGGATTGATGGTCATGTCGCTCGCGCTGGTGGGGTGGGCCGGGCCCGCGCGGATGTTCCGCAACCGGCTGGCCACGCTGGAGGGACAGGAGTACGTCGCCGCGGCGCGCGCGCTCGGTGGTGGCGGCGCTCATGTCCTGCGTGTCCACCTGTGGCCCGCGCTCCGGCCCTTCGCGCTCGCCGTGTTCCTGAGCCGCCTGCCCACCGCCATCCTCACCGAATCCACCGTCAGCTTCTTCGGCATCGCTCGCATGGAGCCGATGTCCCTGGGCCGCTACCTGGGCACCAGCTACGCCGCCCTCATCTACGAGGGCGGCGCGCGCGTGGTGCTCCCCGCCTGGGCGCTGTTGGTGATGCTGGTGCTCGGCGCGTCGCTCGCCTCCCAGGCGCTCGCGGCGGGCCCTCGCAAGGTCTCCTGAAGAGCAGGCGCCGTGGGCGTGTCCGCTTGGAATTCCCACCGAGGACATGTGGGTTCCCATCACACGGAAACCTTTTGCCCAACCGGTGCCCTCATGTCCCTGCCCACCACTGAAGAGTTGATCCCCGTGCTCGGCCCCGACGCGAAGGAGCGCACCGAGCGCAGTGACGAGCTGAAGGTGGAGCCCGTGCGCAGCGCGGTGCTCGTCGTGGAGGACGACCCGTCCCACCGCGAAATCCTCGTGGAGATGCTGGCCGGCTGGGGCTACGAGCCCCTGCCCGTGGGCAGCGCCGAGGAGGCGGAGTTCGCCGTGCGCAACAAGCGCATGGACGCCGCCATCGTCGACGTGTTCCTCCCCGGCCGCAGCGGCGCCACGCTGATGTCACGGCTCCGTGAGCGCTTCCCCCAGGCCGTGCTCATCGGCGTGAGCGCGATGAGCGACTCCGCCATGGCGCGCAAGTGCAAGGGCCTGGGCGCGGACCTGTTCATCGGCAAGCCGCTCAACCCCGAGCGCCTGTCCGAGGCGCTCCAGTCGAAGCACACCAGCTGGCACTGAGCGAGGGGCGCCCGGCACCCGTCTTCCCAGGGCGGTTGCCGGTTGCGCCGCTCGCTCGAACGGTTGATGCTCGTCTCGTGAAGAACCTCGCTCCCGGCTTCCTGCTGGCCATGCCTCAGCTCGGGGACCCGAACTTCTACCGCTCGGTCGTCTTGATGATCGAACACGGTGAGTCCGGCTCCATGGGGCTCGTCGTCAACCGGGGCGCGCCCTTGACGCTGGGCGAGCTGGCACGCGGTCAGAAGCTCGACATCCACGAGGACCGCTCCACCCACCCCGTGTACCTGGGGGGGCCGGTGGAGCCCCAGCGTGGCTTCGTGCTGCACGACGATGGCGGGGTGCTGGAGAAGCACTCCGTGCTGCCGGGCCTGTTCCTCAGCGTGACGCTGGACGCGCTGGGGCCGCTCCTGGAGCGAAGCGCGCCCCGGCTGCGCTTCTGCCTGGGGTATGCGGGCTGGGGACCCAAGCAGCTGGAGAGTGAGATCGCCGCCGGCTCGTGGCTCTTCACGGAGGCCTCGAGCGAGGCGGTGCTGGGCCTGGAGCCCGGCAAGTTGTGGGAGACCACGTTGCGTGGCATGGGCGTGGACCCGGCCATGCTGGTGATGGGAAGGGGAATGAACTGATGCTCGACGCAGAATTCGTCCGCAGCCGCATCCTGGAGGCCCTGCCGGGCTCCGAGGTGGAGGTGCATGACACCACCGGGACGGGGGACCACTTCGAGGCCCGCGTCGTCAGCCCGGACTTCGCTGGCAAGATGATGGTGCAGCAGCACCAGCTCGTGTATGCGCCGCTCCAGCAGTGGCTCAAGTCGGGCGAGCTGCACGCGCTCGCGCTCAAGACCTATTCACCCGAGCAGTGGAAGAAGCTCGGGAACCGCTAAGGAGACACCCCATGAACCCCGACCTCAAGGCCCGGTTCGACCAGATCACCCAGTCGCACCCCATCGTCCTCTTCATGAAGGGCAACGCCCTGTTCCCCCAGTGCGGCTTCTCCGCGCGGGCGCTGCAGCTGCTGCAGCCCCACGGTGAGGTCTTCACGGTGGACGTGCTGGCGGACCCCGAGGTGCGCCAGGGCATCAAGGACTACACGAACTGGCCCACCATTCCGCAGATCTTCATCAAGGGGCAGTTCGTCGGCGGCGTCGACATCCTGTCGGGCCTGGCCGAGAGCGGCGAGCTGGCGGACCTGGTCGCGGGCAAGTCCCCGGCCTGAGCCGGGGGCCTCGGGGGGAGGGGAGACCCGCTCCCCTCGAAGCGGCTAGAATGGGCGGCCGCTACCGCGAGGAAACACCGTGGTCACCGCTACTCCGCCCAACACCTCCCAGAAGAACGAAGAGACCTCCGAGCCGTCGGGTGCCCCGAAGCCGGAGGCCGTCGTCCCCGCGAACGTCGTCGTGACGGAGGCCGCCCCGGGTGTCGTCGTGCCCGTCGCGGTGGACCCCGATGACCTGGTGGCCACGGCGAAGACGCCCACGCTGATGGAGAAGGTGCAGGCGTTCCGCACGCGGCACGAGAAGTGGGAGATGGCCGCGTTCTTCTTCGGCGGCTTCCTCTACGACATCGTCTCGCTCAGCCGCATCGACGACAAGCTGACGCTGGTGCAGAGCTTCGGGTACCTGGTCATCCTGGCGACGCTGCTCCTGCTCGAGCAGCGCTACCCGGAGGGCACGGAGCCGCCGAAGCTGTTGGAGAAGGTGTGGCGCTGGCGCGAGGACGCCATCCACTTCTTCTTCGGCAGCCTGCTCAGCGTCTTCATGCTGCTCTTGTTCAAGAGCACGTCGGGCTTCACGCCCTACCTCTTCGTCGTCGGCATGTTCGCGCTGCTGGTGGCCAACGAGCTGCCGCTGTTCCGCAAGATGGGCCCGGTGGTGCGCGTCTCGCTGCTGAGCCTGTGCGTGACGATGTACTTCGCGTGCCTGCTGCCCGTGCTCATCGGGCGCATCGGCTTCTGGGTGTTCCTGCTGGCGGTGACGCTGGGCTGCGCGAGCATGTACGGGCTGATGCGGCTGATGGCGCGCTGGCGTCCGGACATGCAGTACCTGGTGCGCAACGTGGCGGTGCCGGGCTTCGGGGTGCAGGCGGCGCTCCTGGCCTGCTACCTGGTGGGCATCATCCCGCCCATCCCGCTGGCGGTGCAGTACTCGGGCATCTTCCACGACGTGAAGCGCGTCAGCCCGGGCGTGTACCAGCTGACCTCGGTGGATGACTCGGTCTGGTACAAGCCGTGGACGTGGTTCGGTCCGGACTTCGTCATCCGCCCCGGCGACAAGCCGTATTACTTCTTCCGCATCTTCGCGCCGAAGAACTTCGCGCCCTACAAGGTGCGGGTGCGCTGGTACTACGACCACCCGGAGAAGGGGTGGACGACGAACGGCAGCGGCTTCGTCGCCAACGTGAGCAGCAACGGGACGGACGGCGGCTATCGCTACTATGCGACGACCTCCAACCTGAAGCCCGGCAACTGGCGGGTGGTGCTGGAGACGGAGGACGGGCACGAAATCAATCGCCTGTCCTTCTCCGCGGGGGCGGACACGCGTACGGACCCGCGTGAGCTGGAGGTGAAGTACTCCACGCTGAAGGAGGTCCTCCCGCTGTCCACCGAGGAGTGGGAGAAGACGCGGAAGACGCCGGCCGCGCCCTCGGGTGGGACGGTGCCCGGGGCGGCTCCGGCTCCGGCCGACGAGGTGCCTCCTCAGGTGGCTCCCGCTCCGACGCCTTGAGGCGTGTGTCCGGGGGCCTACATACCTGACATATAGCTGTCACGCCCGGTCGTCATGGTGCGTCTCACGAAGCCGTCGAGCTGTCCCGGACTCGCGAGGACCCACGCCCCATGATTCCCATTCCCCTGATGTTCCTGCCGTTTCCCTTCGTGCCCGTGGACGCGCAACGCTCGAAGGGAGACGGGGCGCGTCCCCGGCGGGGCTCGGTGCTTCGGGGTGCCCAGGAGGCCGCCGTGACGACACCTCGCAAGCGTTCCTCCTCCGCGACGCGGAGCGGTGCGAAGGCGGCACCGACGCCCGTATTGACGAAGCGTGAGCTGAACCGGGCGCTGCTCGCGCGCCAGTTCCTGCTGCGACGGACCCGTGAGTCCGTGCCCCATGTTCTCGAGCACCTGGTGGGGCTCCAGGCCCAGGCTGGCAACGCGCCGTATCTGGGCCTGTGGACGCGGATGGAGGACTTCCAGCTCGAGGACCTCACCCGACGCTACGAGCAACGGGAAGTGGTTCGGGCGACGCTGCTGCGCTCCACGCAGCACCTGGTCACCGCGCGGGACTACCAGTCGCTGCGCCCCGCGCTCCAGCCCGTGTTGGACCGGATGTTCAACCACAGCGCGTATCCGCGAGAGCTCGCGGGGCTGGACATGGATGCGCTGCTCGCCGAGGGACGTCGGCTCCTCTCGCGTGAGCCCCTGAGCTCGGTGGAACTGGGGCGGCGTCTCCAGGCTCGCTGGCCGGAGCGGGATGCGCAGTCGCTGGCGTTCGTGGTGCGTGTCGCCGAGTCGCTCGTCACGGTGCCTCCGTTCGGCACCTGGGGCGTGGGCGGAGAGGTGACGTTCACTCCGTCGGCGTCGTGGCTCGGTGCGCCCCTGGAGCCCGCGCTCGCACTGGAGTCATTGGTGCGGCGCTACCTGGGCGCCTTCGGTCCCGCCAGCGTGAAGGACATGCAGCACTGGTCCGGCTTCGTGCGACTGGGCGAGGTCTTCGAGCGCCTGCGCTCCGAGCTGCGCGTGTTCCGTGACGAGCAGGGCGTCGAGCTGTTCGACCTTCCCGACGCGCCCCGACCCGGCGGTGACACGCAGGTGCCCGTGCGCTTCGTGCCTGAGTTCGACAACCTGCTGCTGTCCCACTCGGACCGCGCGCGCGTCATCTCCGAGCCGCATCGCAAGCGCGTCTTCACCGTCAACGGCATCATCCGTCCGACGGTGCTCGTGGACGGCTTCGTGCGCGGCATGTGGAAGCTGAAGTGGGAGAAGACGCGCGTCACGCTGCACGTCTCGCCCTTCGCCCGACTGACTCGCGAGGACCGCGAGGCGCTCACGGAGGAGGGGCTGCGCCTGCTCTCCTTCGCGGCGGCGGAGGCCTCGGAGCACGAGGTGCGCTTCGCCCCGGTGGCCTGAGAGCACGCCGCGCAGCGGAACGCGGGCACGCGTGGATACGGACCTCGGAGGACTTCGTGCCCGGTGCGGCTCGACCGCGAGGTCACGGCGCCGAGCTCCCGGCCCTCACCTGGTTCGTGGCGGGGCCGGGACGTGACCCGGGACTACTTGCGCTTGCCGGCCTTCGCCTTCTTCGCGGCGGGGGCCTTCGCCTTCTTCGCGGCGGCCTTCTTGCCCTTGGGGGTGGCGGACGCCTTGTCGGCGCTCCACACGCCGCTCATCCACGCCTCGATGTCCTTCACCGTGCGCGGGATGTTGCCGGACAGCACCTTGCAGCCGCGCGCGGTGACGACGATGTCGTCCTCGATGCGCACGCCGATGCCGCGGTAGCGCGCGGGCACCGTGAGGTCGTCCTTCTGGAAGTACAGGCCCGGCTCCACCGTGAGCACCATGCCCGCCTGCAGCTTCCCGTACTTGTAGGCCTCCTGCCGCGCCTGCGCGCAGTCATGCACGTCCAGCCCCAGCATGTGGCTGACGTTGTGCAACGAGTAGCGCTTGTAGAACTGGTGCTCGTCCTTGAGCGCCTCCGCGGCGTCCTCGAGGATGCCCAGCTTCTCCAGGCCCTCGGCCAGGACGCGCATGGCGGCGCGGTTGGGCTCCATGAAGTCGTTGCCCGGCTTCACCGCCGCGAACGCGGCCTCCTGCGACGCGTACACCAGCTCGTAGATGGCCTTCTGCTCCGGCGAGAAGCGGCCGTTGATCGGCAGCGTGCGCGTGATGTCCGCCGTGTAGAGCGTGTGGCCCTCGACGCCCGCGTCCAGCAGGAGCAGGTCCCCGGGGACGAGCGGACCGTCATTGCGGTTCCAGTGCAGCACGCACGCGTGAGAGCCGCTGGCGACGATGCTGTTGTAGCCCGTGTCGTTGCCCTCCACCCGCGCGCGCAGGTTGAAGATGCCCTCCACGTAGCGCTCCGTCTTCGCCACCTTCAGGCTGCGGATGACGTCCTCGAAGCCGCGCTGCGTGGCGTCGATGGAGATCTGCAGCTCGCGCAGCTCCTGCGCGTCCTTGATGAGCCGCATCTCCGACAGGAACGTGGCCAGCGCCTTGTCGCGCTCGCCGCCCTCCGCCACCTCCGCGTCCACCTTGGCCGAGTGTCCGCGCAACACGCGCGTGGACTTCGCCGAGCCCTTCAGGCCCTTGAGGTACGTGTTCAGCGTGTCGAGCCCGCGCGCCTCGTCGACGTCATGGCGCGCGCGGCTCTCCGGCACGCCCAGGCGCGGGCCCACCCACAGCTCGCCCTTCACCCGGTCCGTGAAGAACGTCGCGTCCGAGCGGCCCGGGTTGGGCTCCACGAAGAGGATGTCCGTGTGGCCGCCGCCCTCCTTCGGCTCCAGCACCAGCACGCAGTCCGCCTCCATGTTGCCGGTGAGGTAGTAGAAGTCCGTGCCCGGGCGGAAGCGGTAGTACGTGTCGTTCGCGCGCACCTTCTCGTGGCCGGTGGGGATGACAATCGTCTCGCCGGGGAACGCCTGCGACAGCGCCTTGCGACGGGCCTTGAAGGACTCCGCGTACTTGATCTTCGGCGGCAGCTTCCCCGACGCGGGCTTCCACTTCTCGAGCATGAAGTCGAGCAGCGCCTGGGGCGGCAGCGAGTCGTGGCTCGCGGGCTTCGCCGCTGGAGCCTGCGGCTCCGACGTGACGAGGGACTGCTGCTCACCGACCGCGGGCTGCGTGCTGTCGGAAGCGACCGAGGACGAAGGGATGGACGTGGCCATGGCCGATAACTCTCGGCCAGCGGCCCACCCCCTTCAAGTGCCACCTGCATCGTGACGCGGAGCAGTGTCTTCCCCGAGAAGGGCTACTTGCCCGACGAGCACGGGAACCGCCGTCTCCACCCGGAGGATGCGCGGCCCGAGCGAGAACGGCCGGAAGCCGTGGGATTCCAACAATTGGGCCTCGAACGACACCCAACCTCCGTCGGGGCCGATGGCGAGCACGGAGCGCTGGCCGGGGGCCGCGGCCACCTGGCGCAGGGGCTGCGTAGCCGGAGGGTGGGGGAGCAGGCGGACGGCGTCGGTGGGGAAGACGCTGTCGAGCTCGTCCTCGACGAAGGGGCGGAAGCGCTCGCGGACCAGGACCTCGGGCAGGCGGGTGTCGCGTGCCTGCTCCAGGCCTTGAAGGAGCAAGTCCCTCACGAACGCGCCGTCGAGCACCTTGGAGTCGAAGTAGCTCTTCTCCACGCGGGCGGCGTTGACCAGGACGATGCGGTCCACGCCCAGCGAGGCCACGGCCGGGAGGACCTTCTTGAGGGCCTTGGGGCGGGGGATGGCGAGCAGCAGGTCGATGCCCGCACGGGGCGGAGGGGGCTCGGTGAGGGACACGCGCAGGTGGAGGACGCCGGGGCTGTTCTCCAGCACCTCGCCCGAGCCCGTCAGGCCGCCCAGGCGCCCCACGCGCAGGGACTCACCGGGCTCGGCGCGCAGCACCTCCCGGGCGTGCTGGGCGCGGCGGCCGGTGAGCCGGGCGGTGCCGTCCGGCAGGAAGTCCTCGTCGAAGAGCAGCAGCAGGTTCACGGGGGGCCTGTGTACCCCGGCTGGCGGGGGCGTGGGTGGGTTCTTCCCTCCGGGAGCGCCTGGCGCCCTGGCTGGCGGCGGGCCCCTGCACCGGCAGTGCTTGCCCGGTTCCGGGCCGTGCCGTAAAGCCGGGCTGTGCGTTCCCTTTGTCTTCGCTGCCACCGCCCCGAGAGCGCTTGCTACTGCTCGCAACTGCCGCCCCGGCTGGACACGCGCACCCGCGTCGTCTTCCTCCAGCACCCCCGTGAGCGCCGCGTGGCCATCGGCACCGCGCGCATGGCGCACCTGGCGCTGGCCAACTCCGAGATTCATCAGGGCGTCGACTTCACGGGCCACTCCCGCTTGGAGGAGCTGGCGAAGGACCCGGACTCCGTCGCGGTGCTCTTCCCGGGCGAGGACGCCATCTCCGTGGAGGATGCGCGCGCGCGGCCGCCGAAGACGCTCATCGTCGTGGACGGGACGTGGCCGCAGGCGAAGAAGGTCGTGTCGCGCAACCCCGTGCTCGCGGGGCTGCCGCGCATCGGCTTCGTGCCTCGGCGTCCGAGCAACTACCGCATCCGCGCGGAGCCGGCGGACCACTGTGTGTCCACCATCGAGGCGGTGGTGGAGATTCTCGGGCTGCTCGAGGGTCAGCCGGAGAAGTTCGACACGATGCTGCGCGCGTTCGAGTACATGGTCGACACGCAGCTGGGGCGTCAGGCGACGCGGACCTCGCCCAATCGCCGCCGCATCCACTACGGCCCGTGGCGTCCGCCGTTCGAGCTGCGCTCGCTGGCGCAGGCCTTCGAGAACCTGGTGGTGTTCTACGGCGAGGCCAACGCGCACCCGACGGGCGCGGACATCCCGGCCGAGCTGGTGCACGTGGTGGCGTGTCGCCCCGCTTCGGGAGAGCGCTTCGAGGCCATCATCGCGCCGGAGCGGCCGCTGGCTCGCAGCACGACGCTGCACGTGGAGCTGTCGGAAGAGGTGCTGCGCGCGGGCGAGACTCGGGCCGCGGCGCTGGCGCGGTTCGAGCAGTTCCTGCGTCCGGACGATGAGCTGGCGGTGTGGACGACGTTCGCGCTCGACCTCTTGTGGGAGGGTGGGGTGGCGCGCAGGCCCGCGAGGAACGTGCGGCTGGCCACGGCGCGCGCGCTGGAGGGCAAGGCGGGCGGGGTGGAGCACGCGATGGAGCTGCTCTCGGGGCCGGACGTGCCGCGCTGGGCTCCGGGACGCGCGGGCACGCGCATCCGCGCGCTGGAGTCCGTGCTGCGCGTGCTGGTGGAGCGAGGCCAGGCGAGCGAGCCGATGAAGCGCGTGAAGCAGCGCACCGGCACCGAGGGCTGACGCGGGACGGCGGTTGATTTCAATCAGACGGGGGCGCGACGACAGCGCCTCGGGTGTCTGGTTTTGGTGATGGAGCGCCCCGGGTGCGCGGGGGCTACGGCAGGATGGCCGCGCCCGCCTCGCGCACGTAGCGGCCTCGCGGGAACTCCTTCAGGTACTGACGGTACTCGAGCTTCGCGTCCTGTCCCTGGAGTCGCTGTTCGAAGCAGCGCGCGCGCAGGTAGCGCGCCTGTTCGCGGTGTTTCTTGCGCGGGCTCTTGTCGGCGATCTCCTCCAGGCCGGCGAGGTAGTTCTCACAGCTGCGCTGACTGAGCTGGAGCCGCGCATACCCGAGGAACCGCTCGTCCGCGTCCTTTGACAGGAGCGCCTGGGGATTGTGGTCATCCTTCTTCGGTGGCGTGGCCTCCGCCA
This sequence comes from Myxococcus sp. MISCRS1, assembly GCF_026626605.1. NCBI lineage: Bacteria > Pseudomonadati > Myxococcota > Myxococcia > Myxococcales > Myxococcaceae > Myxococcus > Myxococcus sp. MISCRS1. The sequence goes on along the minus strand of NZ_JAPNKB010000001.1, from coordinate 2,313,252 downwards.
CCTTCGTGGGCTGCGAGGGTGCAGTGGCGGGCGCGCGTGGCGGCGTCATGCGCTCCGTCACCGATGGGGCCGGGTAGGGCGCGAAGTCCTGCGACGGATCGAGGGGAGAGGACGGCGGCTGGGTCATGGCGACGGTGGCGGGAGGCTCTGCCTGGGGCGCGTCCTCGGTGTCGGGCGGCACGGCCACGGGGTCGGGCAGCTCGGGCGCAGGGAGGCTCTCGCGTTGAGGCGAGAGGGATGCGACCACGAGCTTCTTCGACTGCGCCTTCATCACCTGCGCCGTCGCGACGGCGGACTTCACCGTGCTCGGAGCCTGCGGCGCGTGGGCCACCGCGGGCAACACGTCCTGCGCTCGCGCGGGAGGGTTCGCGGCGGTGGGCACCGTGGTGCCGACATCCTGGGTCGAGGACTCGGTCGGACGCTCGAACACCTCCAGCGCTTCGCGGTCCGGTTGGGACAACTTCTCCTGCTTCAGGGCCTGGTCGTGGGAGCGCAGCTCGACGCGCTCGCCAGCGCCCACCATGCGCGCGGGCTGTCCCTCCAGCTCCACGCGCACGCGGCCCTCGGACACCGCCACGGATGCGCCCAGCGCCGTGCGCTCCACGGTGAAGACCGTGCCGACCACGGACACGCGCAGGCCCGCGACGTCCACGCGGAAGCCGCGCCGCTCGGCGTGCGAGGCCTTCACCGACAAGCGGCCCTGATGCACCGTGAGGTGCACGTCGCTCGGCTCGGCCTTCGACAGCTCCACCTCGGAGCCCGCGGACACGCGGACCTGGCTTGCATCCGGGAGCCGCAACATCGCGGAGGCCTTCGCGGGCGTCTTCACCGCGACACCCGAGCGCAATCGCATCCCGGCGCGCAGCTCGCGCTCCTGCCCGCCCTGTTCCTTGAGCACCGCTCCCGGAACGCTGTCGGTCCGCGCGGGGTTGCCGTCCATCGCGAGCGACTCCACCGCGCTCTCCGAGGACGTCGTGCTGCCCGTGGACCCGGGCTGTTCCGTGAGCGCCTCGTCTGTCGACCTCGTCTGCTCTACGAGTTCCTTGCCCGTGCCCGCGGGCCCGGTCGTCCGTCCCGCGAGCGCCTCGTCCGACGTCGTCGCCTTGCCCGCGAGCACCTCGCTCGTGGGCGTCCCGCGTGTCGTCGAGATGCTGATGAGGAAGAGCGCGAGCGCCACCGCACAGGCCCCCGCGAGTGCCAGGGCCCACGGCCATCGCGCGTGCTGTGCCCCGGTGCTCGCGGCCGCGTCGGTTCGTGCCCACGGCCACCGCGAGCGTTGTGCCCCCGAGCTCGCGGTCGCGTCGGTTCGTGCCCACGGCCACCGCGATCGTTGTGCCCCCGAGCTCGCGGTCGCGTCGGTTCGCGCCCACGGCCACCGCGTGCGTTGTGCCCCCGAGCTCGCGGTCGCGTCGGTCCGCGCCCACGGCCACCGCGTGCGCTTCGCCTCCGTGCTCGCGGCGACCTTGGCTCTGAGGGCCGTGCCGACCGCGTCCCAGCGCACCACGGGCTCCACCTGTCGGGCCTCGTGCAGCATCGCGCGACTCGTGCGGATCTGCTCCCACTGAGCGGCACACGCGGGGCACTCGGACAGATGCGCCCGGATGCGCGCGGAGTCCTCGGCGCTCAGCTCGTCGGCCGCCAGCGACCACAGCGCGCCTGCCTCAGGGTGAGCCATACGGGCCTCCAGGGCGGCGGGTGGCGAGCAGTCGCTGCATGGCCTCGTTGAACTCCAATCTCGCGTGGTGCAGCCGGCTGCGGACGGTGTTGGGAGAGCTTCCCACGGCCTCGGCGATTTCGTCCGGGCTCATTCCGCACAGCTCGTAGTACACGAAGACGATTCGCTTCTTGGGCTTGAGCCGCTCCAGCGCCAGCTCCACCAGCCGGGCCGCCTGCCTGCGCTGCGCCGCGGCCTCCGGGTCCTCGCCCGAAGACTCGCACTCCGGTGGCTCCGCGACCGAATCCTCCGGCCTCCTGCGCTTCCACCGCAGATGCGACAGCGCCACGTTCGAGCACACCCGATAGAAGAACGTCCGGAAGCGCGACTCGCCCCGATAGCCCTTCACCGCCGTGAGCAGCCGCAGGTACGTCTCCTGGAGCAGGTCCTCCACGTCCACGCGATTGCCCACCAGGTGCCGCAAGGTGCGCGCCGCGTCCACCTTCGTCAGTTCATAGAGACGCTCGAAGGCGGTGAGGTCCCCGTCCTGCAGCCGGCTTACGAGCAGCCGCAGCTGCGGCTCATCCGACGTGGGAGGTATGGCTGGACCTGGCCCAGGGCGCTCTTCGGGCGAGGCGGCGGTCGCCAGTGCCTGGGCATCACGGAGAATCACTGGACGCTCTCCCTCCGGGACCCGCCGCGAGGTTCCCCCTTGCAGGAGCGCCCCACCGTCCATGTGAAAGGTCCAGGTCAGCACACTACCTCCGTGCCCCTGGGTCGCCGCGGCGGCGTGGGACGATCAAAAAAGATTTTTGATCAGCCGTCAGCGCCCCGGAGTCCAACGCGGGTGAAACCGGACAACCCACCCGGTGGCCGGACCGGTTCCCCGTAGCTCGGAGTCCCCGCTCATGAGGCACAACCCCCTGCGACGCCTGCTGGCGCCGCTGCTCGTGCTGTTCGCCTTCCTCCAAGGCTGCATCATCCACGAGCCCGACGACAGTTGGATGGACGACGAGGACCTCTGCTACTGCTCCACCCACGCCGACTGTGACGGTGACCAGTCCTGCATCGGCGGCATCTGTCGTGACAGCGGCTCCGGCACCCAGCGGTGTTCCTCCTCGCTTGAGTGCCCCGGCACGCAGATCTGCCTCGACAACTTCTGTGCCCAGCCCTGCGTCCGCAACGGCGAGTGCCCCAGTGGTCGCTGCGAGGGCGGCTTCTGCACGCCTTCCTCCACGCCGCGCCCCGACGCGGGGAGCGATGGCGGGATTCCTCGTCCGGATGGCGGCACGCGCCCGGATGGCGGTCCTCGCCCCGATGGCGGCATCGATGGCGGCCCCGCGACGGACGGGGGCCCCGGCCCCGCGTGCTGGATGAACGCGGACTGCGGCGCGGGCAACTACTGCATCAACAACCAGTGCGTGCGCGGCTGCTCGACGGACTCCAACTGCTCCGGCGACGAGGCGTGCATCTCCGGCGTGTGCCGCCCGCGGCCGCCGGACCCGAACGCGTGCCGCTGGGCGTATGACTGCTCGGACGGCAAGGACTGCGTGGACGGCCAGTGCCGGGCGCAGTGCGAGTCCACCACGCAGTGCCCCGAGGACTACTCCTGCCAGATCGGCTACTGCCTGCCGATTCCCCACGGCGGTGAGTGCCGCGCCAACTGCGACTGCCCCTCCGGCCAGGTCTGCACCAACGGCCAGTGCCGCTCGCCGCAGCCGGAGCCGGGCCAGACGTGCATGGCCAACTGCGACTGCCCCTCCGGTCAGGTCTGCACCAGCGGCTACTGCCGTCCTCCGCAGCCGCCGCCTCCGCCTCCCGACGCGGGGCCAGGCACGTACTGCTCCGCCAACTGCGACTGCCCCTCCGGTCAGGTCTGCACCAACGGCTCCTGCCGCGCGCCCACGCCTCCGCCTCCCGACGCGGGCTCCAGCAACGTCTGCCGCGCCAACTGCGAGTGCCCGGAGAACCACGCGTGCACCGACGGCGTGTGCAAGCCCGTCAACCGCGGCAGTGGCCAGGCCTGCGTGGCCAACTGCGAGTGCCCTGCGGGCGAGCGCTGCGTCGAGAACGCGTGCTGGCTGTAGCCAGGTGACGTCCCGGGTGGCGCCCTCGCTTCGTCAGGGCGCCACCATCCGCCAGCAGCGGTGGATGTCCTTGCGCTGGAAGTCCTCGGGGATGGAGCCGGGCGTGAGCTCCTCCACGGACTTCCAGCCGCGCGTCGCCTTGGCGTCCAGCTGGAAGCCGAGGAAGTTGTTGGAGAAGTAGAGGACGCCTCCGGGGGACAGCAGCGTCCGGAGCGCGTCCAGCATGCGCACGTGGTCGCGCTGCACGTTGAACGAGCCCGTCATCTTCTTCGACGTGGAGAAGGAGGGCGGGTCGCAGACGATGAGGTCGAAGCGCTCGGGGCCTCGGGCCTGGGCCTCCACCCAGGCCTTGGCGTCGCCGCGGACCAGCTCGTGGCGCGCGTCCGCGAGGCCATTGAGGTCCAGGTTGTCCTCGGCCCAGTCGAGGTACGTGTTGGACAGGTCCACCGTCACGGTGCTCGCGGCGCCGCCGGCGGCGGCGTAGACGGTGAACGCGCCCGTGTACGCGAAGAGGTTGAGGAAGCGCTTGCCCCGGACCTCCTCGCGCACGCGCTGGCGTGTGTCGCGGTGGTCCATGAAGAGGCCGGTGTCCAGGTAGTCGCCCAGGTTGACCCAGAACTTCAGGCCGCGCTCCTCGACGACGAGCCGACCGCTGCCCTCGCCCACGCGGCCATACTGCGCGCGGCCCCAGGGCTGGGGCGTGTGCGTCTTGACGAAGACGCGCTCGGCGGGCGTCTCGAGCACCTGGGTCACCGCGGCGAGGACCTCCTCGCGCTGCGTCTCGGCGGTGCCGGACTTGAGGGCCTTGCGGCGTGGGTACTCGGTGACGTGCACGCAGTCGCCGTAGATGTCGACCGCGTAGGGGTACTCGGGAATGTCCCGGTCATAGACGCGGAAGGCCGTCAGCCCCTGGGCGCGAGCCCACCTGCGGAAGTGCTTCGAGCCCTTGCGCAGCCGGTTGGCGAACATGCCGGCCTCCGCCTGGGGTGCCGCGTCGTCGCCGCCGTTGCCGTGAATACCTTGTGGGTCAGCCATGCCCAAGCGTCCCTCCGTCCAGACCACCGCGGCCCCACTCATCCCTGAGTCTCCGACGTACGACAAGCTCCGAGAAGCCGCTTCGGGCTGTCAGGCGTGTCCCTTGTGGAAGACGGGGACGCAGACCGTGTTCGGCGAGCCGGTGGGGAGGCCCGGTCCAGGCCCCAGGGTGATGCTGGTGGGCGAGCAGCCTGGAGACCAGGAGGACCGTGAGGGCAGGCCCTTCGTGGGGCCGTCCGGCAGGCTGCTGGACGAGGCGCTGGAGGAGGCCGGCATCGACCGCTCGCAGGCGTATGTCACCAACACGGTGAAGCACTTCAAGTGGACGGGGGACGGCAAGCGCCGCATCCACGCGAAGCCGAACACCACCGAGGTGCGCGCGTGCCTGCCGTGGCTCGAGGCGGAGATACAGGTGTTCCGCCCCGACATCCTCGTGTGCCTGGGGGCCACCGCGGCGCAGGCGCTGCTCGGCAAGGACTTCCGCGTGACGCAGCAGCGAGGGCAGCCGATTCCCTCCGCGTGGGCGCCCATCGTCGTGGCCACGGTGCACCCCTCGTCCATCCTGCGAGCGCCGGACCCGGAGGCCCGGGAGCGGCAGCGCGAGGCGTTCGTGGAGGACCTGCGCGCGGTGGCGCGGCTCATCCGCGAGGCGTCCTCGGACAGGGCAGGGGAGGACGCGCACGCGCCGAGGTGATGGCGGTGGGGCCGCGAAGGCAGAAGCCTTGTGGTCGTGAGCATGTGGTTGCGCCATCACCCTCGCCGCAATGCGTCCTCGCAGAGCGCAGGGGGCGTCAACGCGCCGAGGTGATTGCGGTGCGGCTGCGCGCGGAGAAGACTCCGCGCCATGAGCGTGCGCACCGAGAAGAACGGCCCCGTCACCACCGTCGTCCTCCACCGTCCCGAGGTGCGCAACGCCGTGGACGGTGCCACCGCGCAGCTGCTCGCGGACGCCTTCCGCGCCTTCGACGCGGACGCGGAGTCGCGAGTCGGCGTCCTCCACGGCGACGGAGGCACCTTCTGCGCGGGCGCGGACCTCAAGGCCGTCTCCGAAGGCCGTATGCCGCGTCTCCAGATGGACGGCGACGGTCCCATGGGCCCCTCGCGCATGGTGCTGGGCAAGCCCGTCATCGCGGCCATCGGCGGCCACGCCGTCGCGGGGGGCCTGGAGCTGGCGCTGTGGTGTGATTTGCGCGTCGTCGAGGAGGACGCGGTGCTCGGCGTCTTCTGCCGGCGCTGGGGCGTGCCGCTCATCGACGGAGGCACCGTGCGGCTGCCCCGGCTCATCGGGTTGTCCCGGGCCCTGGACCTCATCCTCACCGGCCGCCCCGTGTCCGCCCAGGAGGCGCTGGGCATGGGGCTGGTCAACCGCGTCGTCCCCAAGGGCCAGGCCCGGGAGGCCGCCGAGGCGCTCGCCCGGGAGGTGGCCGCCTTCCCCCAGGCCTGCATGAACGCGGACCGCGCCTCGGCCTACGCCCAGGGGGGCCTCTCCCAGGAAGAAGCACTGCGTCAGGAGTTCATCCGGGGCGTCAAGGTGCTGGAGTCCGAGTCCGTCCCGGGGGCCACCCGCTTCGCGAAGGGGGCCGGGCGGCACGGGAAGTTCGAGTAATGCGGAGGTGCTGATGCACGGCCCGGGGGCCTGTGTTAGTCCCCCCGCCATGCGCTTCGACACCCTCGCCATTCATGCCGGCCAGGAGCCGGACCCCACGACGGGCGCCATCATGACCCCCGTCTACCTGACCTCCACCTACGTCCAGGACGGGCCGGGGGAACACAAGGGCTACGAGTACAGCCGTACGCAGAACCCCACCCGCAAGGCGCTCCAGGACTGCCTGGCCGCGCTCGAGGGCGCGAAGTACGGCGCCGCCTTCGCCTCCGGCCTCGCGGGCACCGACATGCTGATGCACATGTTGGATCACGGTGACCACGTCATCGTCTCCGACGACGTGTACGGCGGCACCTTCCGCCTGTTCGACAAGGTCTACAAGCGCTGCGGCTTGAACTTCTCCTTCGTCGACCTGTCCCAGCCGGGCGCCTTCGAGAAGGCGATTACCCCGAAGACGAAGATGGTGTGGGTGGAGACGCCCACCAACCCGATGCTCAAGCTCATCGACCTGGCCGCCATCGCCCAGGTCGCCAAGAAGCACAGCATCCTCGCCGTCGCCGACAACACGTTCATGACGCCGTACTTCCAGCGCCCGCTGGACCTCGGCTTCGACGTGGTGGCGCACTCCACCACCAAGTACCTCAACGGCCACAGCGACGTGGTGGGCGGCTTCGTCTGCACCAGCCGCGATGACGTCGCCGAGCGGATGTACTTCCTCCAGAACGCGGTGGGCGGCGTGTCCGGCGCGTTCGACAGCTTCCTCGTGCTGCGTGGCGTGAAGACGCTCCACGTCCGCATGGACCGCCACGCGCACAACGCGATGAAGGTGGCCCAGTACCTGGCCACGCACCCGAAGGTGAAGAAGGTCACCTACCCGGGCCTGGAGACGCACCCGCAGCACGCGCTCGCCAAGCAGCAGATGACGGGCTTCGGCGGCATGCTGACGTTCGACATCCACGGCGGCCTGGAGGCGGCGCGCACCTTCCTCAAGACGGTGAAGGTCTTCGCCTGCGCGGAGTCGCTCGGCGGCGTCGAGTCCCTCATCGAGCACCCGGCCATCATGACCCACGCCTCCGTGCCCAAGGAGACGCGCGAGAAGCTCGGCATCGCCGACGGCTTCATCCGCCTGTCCGTGGGCATCGAGGACGCGCGGGACCTCATCGATGACCTGGCCCAGGCGCTCGACGCGGCGAAGTAGCCCGCATCCCCGACCAGCAGGCCGCTGACCCAGGGCCTCCTTGCTCCCTCTTCGTGGGGCGCATGGAGGCCCTTCGTCCGTGCGCGCCCTGACGGCCGTGGCTCGCGCTCGGCTGCCCAGCCGCCTGGGAGGATGCGCGACTGTCGGGTATCGGAATGTTCAGCGGTGCGGGTCGATTGGGGGCCGACCATGAGCAACCGACCGATTCTCTCCGCTTGCCTGCTGGGCGTGCTGTGTTCGGCCGCCTCCGGCTGTGACGAGCCCCTCTCTTCTCCCGACAAGTCCGCGCCCGTCGAGACGCCCGCTCCCGAGGCCTCCGACGTCGCCGGGACTCCGCTGACGGCGCCCGACTGCCGCATCCTCACCACGCAGCTGGCGACGGCGAGTGGCGATGACGGTGAGGGCAGCGTCGCCGCGAACTCGCAGGACGATGATGTGTCGACGCGCTGGAGCGGGCCGGGCGTGGGCGCGTTCCTCACGATGGACCTGGGCTCGTCGCAGTCCGTGGCGGGCGTCACCGTGGCGTGGCACCGTGGCAACGAACGACAGAACCACTTCGTCCTCTCCACGTCCGTGGACGGCGTGAGCTTCACCCAGGCCCTCGCGGGAGACAGTGCGCTGAACACGCAGGCGCAGACGTATGCGTTCAGCGCGCGTCAGGCGCGCTACGTGCGCGTCACCGTGAACGGGAACACGGTGAACGACTGGGCCTCCATCACCGAGGCGCGAGCGTGTGGTGAGCTCACGGTGCCGCCCGCGCCCACGGCGGACTCGGGGCCCGTGCTGCCGCGCCTGCCGTACCTCCAGAGCGTGGGGCCCACGAGCGCCATCATCGCGTTCCGCTCGGGTGTGTCGTGTACGCCCTTCGTGCGCTTCGGCGACGGCTCGCTGCTGGCGCGCACGGCGACGGCCACCGTCGCGGGCTGGCGTCACGCGGTGAAGCTGGAGGGACTGCGGCCGGGACAGTCCTATGGGTACAGCGTGGAGGCGTGCGGCTCCGTCACGGGGCTGCGGACGTTCCGCACGGCGTCGGCTCCGGGGACGCCGCGCGTGCACTTCACGACGATGGGGGACTTCGGCACGGGCGGCTCCGCGCAGTCGAAGGTGATGGCGGTGATGAACAAGCCCGAGTGGCGCGGGGAGTTCCTCGTCGCGCTGGGGGACAACGCCTACGCCTCCGGCACGGACCAGGAGTTCCAGGACCGGATGTTCAAGCCCATGGCCGCGCTGCTGCGCGAGGTGCCGGTGTTCCCCGTGCTGGGCAATCACGAGTACGTGACGAACCAGGGCCAGCCCTACCTCGACAACTTCTACCTGCCGGCGAACAACCCCGCCAAGAGCGAGCGCTACTACTCGTTCGACTGGGGCAACGTGCACTTCGTGGCGCTCGACTCCAACTGCGCCATCGGCATGGCGTCCTCGGACCGGTGCTCGGCATCCGCGCAGCAGGCGTGGGCCGAGCAGGACCTGGCGGCGAGCAAGCTTCCGTGGAAGGTCGTCTTCTTCCACCACCCGGCCTGGTCCAGCGGCGAGCACGGCTCCCAGCTCACCGTGCGCCGCGCCTACGCGCCCATGTTCGAGAAGCACGGCGTGGACCTGGTGCTCACGGGGCATGACCACAACTACGAGCGCAGCAAGCCGATGAAGGGCGACGCGGTGGCGCCGTCGGGCACGCGCGGAATCCCCTACGTCGTGGTCGGCAGCGGCGGCGCGACGCTGCGCTCCTTCCCGAGCAGCCAGCCCTCGTGGACGGCGCTGCGCGACAACCAGGTGTACGGCTTCATGGATGTCATCGTGGACGGGGGCACGCTGACGGCGCGGCTCATCACCTCCACGGGCACCGTGCGCGACACCCTCACGCTCACGAAGACGCTGCCGACGACGTGGATGACGACGAAGCTCGAAGCGATGGAGACAGTGCCCGGTCCCGTCGACGACCCGGCCCGCATGCCGGAGAGCCTGCGGGCCCGGCCTCTGCTGCCTCCCGCGGACCGGCTGGAGGACGTGGCCGATGCGCCCGAGCCGCCCGTGCTCAGCGCGGAGGAAGTCCCGTAGCGCCTGAGCCCTCGCCACGGCGGAGCGTGCGCCGTGGCGAGCCTTCACCTCATCAGTGCCGCGAGTCCTTCGCCTGGATGGCGGCTTCCAGTCGGGACAGGCCGCGCTTGAGCTCGGCGAGCTCGCGCTTGAGCGCATCGACCTCCGCGGTCTTCTCTCGCAGCTCGCGCGTGCGGACCTCCAGCGCCTGGATGGCGGCCAGGTTGACGCCGTCCATGTCCAGCTGGCCGATGGTCTTGTCCCCCGCGCCCAGGCCGAAGGCCGCGTGGAAGTCCTGCGCCACCGGACCCAGGTGGCGCACCTCGCTTGCCTCGCCCTTGAAGCGCCAGGTGGAGATGGGCAGCCTGGCGACCTTCGTCAGCAGCGCCTCGCCGTCGACCTGGCGGAAGTCCTCCTTCAGGTTCCGGTCCGACGAGCACTCCCACCCCGCGGAGTTCGTGCGCAGCTCGCAGCGCGAGCCCAGGTTGGCGCTCGTGTAGAACATGACACCGCCCGCGGCGCGGACCATGAACTGGTTGTCGTTGACGATGCTGGCCGTGCTCACGCCGGAGCGGTCTCCCCAGATGAACGCGCCCGTCTTCCCGTTCGTCGACACATCCTGTCCGAGCGCGAAGCTGTAGTTGCCGGTGGCCTGGACGCTTGCGCCGATCGCCAGCGCGCCGCGGCCCGAGACCGTGTTCCCGGTGCCGAGCCCGATGGCGGAGAGGCCGGTGACGTTGTTGCCGCTCCCCATCGCGATGCCGCCCACCTCGCTGGTGGTGTTCCCTGCGCCCAGCGCGATGGAGCTGTCACCGCGCGCCACGTTGTCCTTCCCCATGGCGAACGACGCGGCCCCCTTGGCCAGCGAGCGATAGCCACCCGCCCAGGAGAAGTTGCCGACGCTGCCGTCATCCCACTGCGTCTCCGTGTAGCCCGCGCGGAACGCCGCGAGGCCCGGCGCCCACATCAGCCGGGTGCCCGCGCCCGACACCGGCAATAGCCCCTTGTCCACCTCGCCGCTCGCCACCAGGCCTCCCGCCGAGTCCACGGTGAAGACCGGGAACTGCTTCCAGCTCGCGCCCGCCGACGTGGTGTTCAGCACCCTGAGCAGCGGACCCGGCGACTCGACGGTGGAGGCCGCGTCGACGAGTAGGTCCGAGCGCGTCGACAGCTGCCCGTGGGTGGTGCCCGAGCCCGTGAGCGCGAAGGAGCCCGTCTGCGCGGCGGTGGTGTTCTGCACGTAGTGCGCGCTGCCCGCCAGGGGCGCTCGCGCATCCGTGAGTCTCGGGTCGCTGGTCGGCACCGGCGCGTTGGCGCCGTCGTAGCGCACCCGCAGGACGTTGCCTTCCAACGCCAGCCCCTCGCCCACCTCCCAGCCGGTGCCACTCGGCCCCTGGGGACCTTGAGGGCCCTGCGGCCCCTGGAGTCCCTCGGCGCCGCGCGCTCCATCCGAGCCACAGCCCAGCCCCGCGAAGGTGACGCCCAGCGCGGCCAGCCATGTCCTGACACCCATTCGATTCCTCCTGGCGAGATAGGGCCCGAAGTCTAGCGCCCTACGCGCCAGGTAATCTCGGAGAGATGGGTTCTCTCCGTGTCCTACCCGGGTGCCGGTGAACGATACGCCCCAGGGGCAGTGACGCGTCTCGCGCCCGGTGTGGGGACAGGCGCGGCATTGTCGGGCGCTGGGGGTCCTGGCGAGGGCGCCGCATTTCGGACACCGGTTGATGACGGCGGTGTCGGGGGGCTCGGCCAGGAAGCGGCGTTCGAGGTGACGGGCGGGGCCTTCCTTCCCCATCCTTAAAGGGGCGCGGGCTTCGAATGGCCCGCGCCCCCTCACTCCTCGGCGGTGCTCCTCCTGTTGTACTGGAGGGGCGAGAGGCTCCTCATATGAGCCGCACCGCGGTTGCCCACGGGCGCTCGCGCGTGAGCCTGCAGAGCGCGTCGCGCCGAAACATCGGACGAATCAAGCCCGGGCTACATGCAGCGGTTTTCACAGACACCCAGCAGACAGAACCAGCACGGGCCCACGCACGTGGGGCGACAGGCCGCGTTGGAGTGCTCGCTGGTGGCGAGCGTCATGTCCGAGGGCGGCAGGCTCACCGTCTCCTCACAGGTCGTCTCGCCCGCGTCCTGGGCGAGCGCGGCGGGCGTCTCCCCCGTGGACAGGGCGGCGAGCCCCACCACGAGCAGGGTGCACAGCAACATGAACAGGGACCGCTGGCGCTCGAGCTTCGCGAACATCCGTGTCTCCTTGGTGGTGTCGGGATGAGGCCCCGCCAGTCTGTCATGAAACGTACTTAGCAAGGAAATCGAGCAATCGATGAGGCGGGGCGGGGAGGGGACGCAAGGCGTTGCCGCGGCACGTCGAGCGGCCTATGGAAGAGGTCATGCGCTACTTCGACGACTTCCAACCCGGCGAGGCGAGTGAGGCCGGCCCCTACGTGGTCTCCCGCGAGGAGATCATCGCCTTCGCGAAGCAGTTCGACCCGCAACCCTTCCACCTGAGCGACGAGGGTGGGCGCGAGGGCATCTTCGGAGGCCTCATCGCGAGCGGGTGGCACACCGCGTCCATCTGCCACAAGCTGGCGGTGGAGCACCTGTTGAGCAAGACCGCGAGCCTGGGTTCACCGGGCCTGGACGAGCTGCGCTGGCTCAAGCCCGTGCGTCCCGGTGACGCGCTCACCGCGCGCTTCGAGGTGCTCTCCACCACGCCGTCGCGCAGCAAGGCGGACCGGGGCGCCATCAAGTTCCGCTTCGAGGTGCGCAACCAGCACGGCGAGGTGGTGATGACGGAGGTCGCCAACGCGCTGTTCGCCCGGCGGCCCGAGGGGAGCGCGACGAAGTAGGGCTCCTCGGGGCGAGGGTTCGCGAGCCCGTGCGGCCGTCCTCTCGCGCATCAGGTCGCTCCGAGGCTTCGCGCCTTGGCGCATCGCGAGCCGGGGCTCCCACCCGGCCACCCGCTTGTCGTGCCCCGGGCAGGTCCCCGGGGCAATGAGACGCGAGCCCGGGGGCAGCCCCTCGCGCGTCGGGTCGTGCCGAGGTCTCGCACTTCAGTGCGTCGCGCACCGGCCGCCGCGCGCGATGGAGGGAGACGGGCGATGCCCTTCGCGGGGGCCGGTCAGCGCTCCGCCATCAGCTTGTTGAGCACCGGATAGGAGATGCCCGCCTCCGGAGCGGGGGCGGCGGCGCCGTCTCGCAGGAACTCCGTGGAGAGCGCGGCCACGCGGCCGAGGATGGACTGGGCCATGCCCGCGCCGGCGCTGACGCGACGCACGCCGAGCGTGGCGAGCTCCGACGCGGCGGGCAGCCCCGCCATCGCCATGAGGTTCACCGGCAGCCCGGCCTCGGATGTCACGACCTTGATTTCCGCGGGCGTCTTCAAGCCCGGCACGAAGAGCCCGTCCGCGCCCGCCGCCTTGTAGCGCCGCGCCCGCGACAGCGTCTCCTCCACGCGCTTGTCCGCCGGACCGATGCCCTTCAGGAACACATCCGTGCGCGCGTTGATGAACAGGTCCAGCCCGCGCCCGGCCACCGCGCGCTTCACCGCCTCAATCTTCGCGCACAAGAGGTCCGCGCTCCCGGAGCCGTCCTCCAGGTTGATGCCCACGCCCCCCGCGTCGAGCACGCCGAGCGCCACCTCACCCACCGCCTTCGGGTCGTCCGAGTAACCGCCCTCCATGTCCACCGTCAGCGGCACCTTCACCACGCGCGCGATGGAGGCCACGGTGTCGAGCAACCGGCTCACCGGCAGCGCGTCTCCGTCCGGATACCCCTGGGCCCACGCCACCCCCGCGCTCGTGGTGGCGAGCGCCCTGGCACCCAGGCTCTCCATGACGCGCGCGCTGCCCGCGTCCCATGCGTTGACCAGCAACAACAGCCCCGCCTCGTGCAGCTGGCGGAAGGCTCGAATCGAATCGGAAGGCGCGACAGGCATGGGGTGGTCCTCGAGGGGTGTGGGGGAGTGGGCCCGCGTCGACGTCAGGACTTCAAGAGGGGCAGGGCCCTGGACTCGTGGCTGAGTAACCAGCGCTTGCGCTGGATGCCACCTCCATAACCCGTGAGCGAGCCATTGGCGCCCACCACGCGATGACACGGCACGACGATGCCCACGGGGTTCGCGCCATTGGCCAGTCCCACCGCGCGCACCGCCGCGGGCCGACCGATTCTGCGCGCGAGCTCCGAGTAGGAGACGGTGCTCCCACACGGAATCGAGCGCAGCGCGGCCCACACCTCGCGCTGGAAGTCGGTGCCCGCGGTCCTCACGGGCAGCGTGTCGATGACGTCGAGCCTGCCGGAGAAATACGCGCGCATCGTGCCGGTGAGCCCGCCCGGGTCGCGCGCCTCCTCCAGCGTATACCCCTTCTCGCCGTAGTGCAGGCGCAGCAACTGGAGCATGCGCGCCTCGTGCTCCGTCCAGTCCACGGCGCGCAGGTGGCCCTCGCGGTCCGCGATGATGACCAGCTCGCCGATGGGCGTGTCCGTCCTGTCGATGAGGAATCGTGCCGTCGTCTCAGCCATGGCGCACCTCCGGAAGGCGAGGGCGCGGACCCGGATCCGCGGCCCACAGGTGTTGCGCGGCGTAGGCCCGCCAGGGCCGCCAGGGCTCCGCGCGTCGCAGCAGCGCCTCGGGCGTGGGTCGCGCGCCTTCGTCCGTGGCCGCGCTCCTCAGGAGCGCCACGTCGCTCGCGGGGAACGCGTCCGTCTCGCGCAGCGCGCGCAGGGCGATGTACTGCGCGGTCCACTCGCCCACGCCGCGGATGGAGCGCAGCCGGGTGATGCCCTCCTCGACGGTGCCGAACGGCTGGAACAACAGCGGGTCCGCCAGCGCCGCCTCGGCCATGGCCTTGAGGGCCGCCTTGCGCGCGGACGGCATGCCCAGCGCGCCCAGGTCCGCGTGGGCCACGCGCTCCGGTGACGGGAACACCCGCGTCAGCCCCGAGGGCAATCCCTCCACGGGCCCCTCGGAGCACAGCGCCACCAGTCGGCCCGCGAGCCCGCGCGCCGCCTCCACCGAGACCTGTTGTCCGAGGATGGCGCGCACCGCCAGCTCGAACCCGTCCCAGGCGCCCGGAGCCCGCAGGCCGGGCCGCTGCGCCACGAGGCCCGCGAGGAACGGGTCCTTCGACAGGTGCTCGCCAATCGCCTCGATGTCCGCGCCCACGTCGAACACGCGCCGCACGCGCGCGACGATGGCCGGCAGCGATTGCACGCGCGCGAAGCGGATGCACACCACCAGGTTGTTGCGCCCCGGCTCGTGGGATACCTCCACCGTCCCCACGGCGCCGTCCTGGGACACGGTGCGCTGGTAGCTTGCGCCGTGCACGCGCTCCACGCCCTCGATGGCGCGCGCGGAGAGATAGGCGAGCATCGCGGCCCAGTCATACGGGGGCCGGTAGCGCAGCCGCAGCGTCACGCCCGCGTCCGCGGGCTCCTCGGTCATGCTCTTGCGGCGCAGCGCGCCTGGCGCCCGCTGGTAGAGCGCCTGGAAGGTCTCGTTGAAGCGGCGGATGCTGCCGAAGCCCGAGGCCAGCGCCACCTGGGACAGCGGCATGCGCGTCTCCTGGATGAGCTGCTTGGCGAAGAGCACGCGCCGCGTCTGCGCCACGGCCACCGGCGTCGCGCCCAGGTGCTGCTTGAACAGGCGGCGCAGCTGCCGGTCTCCCACGCCCAGCCGCTCCGCCAGCGCGTCCACGCCCGCCTCGCCGCCGTCCAGCGCGCCCTCCGCGATGAGCGCGAGCGCGCGCGACACGGTGTTGGACGTGCCCCGCCACGAGGCCAGGTCCGGCGCCGTCTCCGGGCGGCAGCGCAGGCACGGCCGGAAGCCCTCCTCCTGCGCGGCGGCGGCCGACGCGTGGAACCGGCAGTTCTCCTTCTTCGGCGTGCGGGCCGGGCAGACAGGGCGGCAGTAGATGCCCGTGGACGTCACCCCGACGAAGAGTCGGCCGTCGAAGCGGGCATCCCGCGACTGGAGCGCGCGGTAGCAGGCGTCGGTGTCGAGCAGGTCCATGCCCCGGACAGTGTCACCCGCGTGGCCCGCACGCTCGCGGTTTTCGGACATGAATGGCCCTACCGGCCCCAGCCTTTCCGCGCGGACACCGCCCGGCTAGGCTCACGCGGTCTGGCCTGCCACGGGCCTTGGGGGGAGCACGACATGATCATCGTCTACCAGTCGCTGGAATCCACCGGAAAGAAGGAGGACTCCCTGGGGACGGCGCTCATGGGCAACTCGTTCAAGCACGGGGCGCAGTCCAACGTGGGGGAGATCTACTCCCTGGACAACAACCAGACGCTGACCTTCCAGACGCCCGTCTACGACCTGGTCGCGAAGAAGATGACCTTCCCCTCGTCGACCATCCAGTTCGCGACCCAGGTCGAGTCGAAGGCCCTCTCGTCCCGCTACGACAAGGAGCGCAAGGAGCCCGGCGAGGGCAAGGCGCTGCTGTTGAGCTTCATGAAGGGCGTCATCGACACCATCACGAAGAGCGTGATGAACCGGACGCGCTCCAAGGGCGAGCTCCCCAGCGTGCGCCTGCCGGGCATCATCGTGTTGGGCGAGGCCTTCACGACGGACCTGCTCAAGGACCTGGGCGTCAGCTCCGTGGGGGGCTATCGGGTCGTCACGGGGATGAACCCCACAGGGGACTCACGCCACCGCTTCACCGTCCTCTTGCGCGAGGACCTGAACCTCCGCGACAGCGACATCGAGATGTTCCCGTACACGCTCACGTCCAACGACAACAAGGACGAGCAGGCCCGCTGCGTCATCCTGCGGGTCATGGGCTGGCTGATGGCGTTCGTGCACACGCCCAACGCCATCTGCAAGGACAGCACGCGGGTCATCAAGTATCTGGCGAACAACGCCAAGAACGTCACCACGAAGGAGAAGCTCGACCTGGTGATGGGCGACACGAATCAACCCACGAGCGACTTCGTCAAGAGCACCCTGAAGAATCAGCTCGGCGGTGAGGACTGGGTGTCGAGCGTGCTCGACGACAAGCAGGAACTCGTCGGCTTCGGCGGGCACAACGTGTTCAGCATCTCCGGCACGAACAGCACCTTCAAGACGCACTTCGACATCGCGTGCACGCCGCACATGACGGCGGTGGTCCGCGACGGCAAGGTGTTCGGGTTCGACGAGGACGACTCCAAGGCGAACCCGGCATTTGTCTTCCACGGGCTGACGGACAAGTTCACCGAGCTCGAGGGCAAGGCCTACGCCTACAGCGACCACAACGGCGTCATCGTCGAGGTGCTCCGCCAGAAGTCCGTCTACGCCCATCGCGAGCGGAAGCGGAAGGAGGAGCGCTGCTCGGACTGCCGCCGTCCGCTGACGGCGCTGGACCAGCTCGCGGGCAGACACCTGACGTGTCGCTACGCGCCCCTGGCCCTGCGGTGGAATCCGCCCGATGGCGAGGACGACGATGGGGAGGCGCCCGAGCGACAGTTCAAGAAGCGCAAGCCCGAGCCGCCTCCCGACAACGGCCTCGGCAACGGCTGACGAGGCCTGCCTGGAAGCACGAAGGGCCTCCCACCGGCGAACGGTGAGAGGCCCTCTGTGTGAACGACGTCGGCGCCCGAGGGCGCGGCGTCAGGCCGCGGTGCGGTGCAGGAAGTCGATGAGGTCGATCTTCGTGACGATGGCGACCACCTTCTCGCCCTCCTTCACGACGGCCACGTTGTCCTGCGCGAACACCTCGCGCAGCCGCGCGATGCTCGTGTCCAGCGACAGCGCCCCCTGCAGCGGCGCGACGATGGCGTCGATGGTGTCGGCGAACTTCACCTTCCCGGCGACCAGCGCGTTGAGCAAATCGTACTCGTGCACCATGCCCACCGCGCGGCCGTCCTCGGTGACGACCGGCATCTGGCTGATGCCATGGCCGCGCATCGTCTCCACGACCTGGTCCACCCGGTCGCCCTTGCGCGCCGTCTTCACGTCGCGCTGCTTGCTGCCCAGGATGTCGCGCACGGTGCCCGTGCCCTTGTCCTCGGCGAAGCCGTTGTCGCGCATCCACTCGTCCGAGTGGAACTTGCTGATGTAGCTGCTGCCGGAGTCGGGCAGCACCACGACGATGGTCTTCCCCTTGCCCACTTCCTTCGCCAGCTGCACGGCCACGTGCACCGCGGCGCCGGAGGAGCCACCCGCGAAGATGCCCTCCTCGCGCGCCAGGCGGCGGGCGGCGATGAAGCACTGGCGGTCATCGACCTGGCGCACGTCGTCCACGACCTTGAAGTCCATGGCGCCGCACAGCATGTCCTCGCCGATGCCCTCCACCTTGTAGACGTGCGGCTCGGTCAGCTTGCCCGTCTTGAAGTAGCCCTCGTAGACGGAGCCCTCGGGGTCCACGCCCACGTTCTTCAGGCCGGGGATCTTCTCCTTGAGGAACTTGCCGGCGCCGCTCATCGTCCCGCCCGTGCCCAGGCCGGAGACGAAGTAGTCCACCTTGCCGCCCGTCTGCTCGAAGATCTCCGGGCCGGTGAGGGAGTAGTGCGCCTCGATGTTGTCGGGGTTGTGGTACTGGTTCAGCATGAACGCGCCCGGCGTCTCGCGGTGCAGGCGCTTGGCCGTCTCGTAATAGCTGCGCGGGTCCTCGGCCGGCACGTTCGTCGGCGTCACCACCACCTGCGCGCCCAGCGCCTTCAGGCGGTTGATCTTCTCCAGGGACATCTTGTCCGGCATGGTGAAGATGCACTTGTAGCCCTTCACCGCCGCCGCCAGCGCCACGCCCATGCCGGTGTTGCCGGACGTGTTCTCCACGATGGTGCCGCCGGGCTTGAGCTTCCCCTCCCGCTCGGCCTTCTCGATGATGTACAGCGCCATGCGGTCCTTGATGGACGCGCCGGGGTTCATGAACTCGCACTTCACGAGCACCGTCGCGTCGTTGGGACCGACGAGCTTGTTGAGCTTGACGAGCGGCGTGTTGCCAATCGCGGTGAGGATGTTGTCGTGGATGTCCATCGCGGCTTCCAGAAAAAGGGGGGTTCGCGGCGCGTCTTATATGCCGCCCGCGCGGCCCGGTCGACAGCGGGAGACCATCTCCCCCGTCGGGGAGCAACAGTGTGCTCCCCGGGGGCCTTCCCCGCTGTGCTCCTCCCACCGTCCCCGGGGGTAGGCCGCTGTCCGGGCCTGCTCCGTCTGGGGGCGGCCGGCCTTCCGACGCGCCGCGACGGACGCGGGTGGGCGCCGTCGCGTACGTGACAGGCCGGGCGGCCAGGGGGCATCCGCCGCGTCCGGCCTTTGACGCGGAAAGTCGCCCCTCCCATACTCGCGGGCCATCTTCCTCTCGAAGACCCCCATTTGGAGAACCCCGTCGATATGGAACTCGAGGCCGCCCTGCGCGACCAGGTGGGACAGGCCATTGGCCGTCCCGTTCCCCAGGCTCCCATCAAGAAGCTGAAGGGAGACGCGAGCAACCGCTCGTACTACCGCGTCGGCGCACCCCCGGAGAGCTGGGTGGTGATGGAGATGCCGCTGGACGCGACGAAGAAGAGCGAGGAGGCCACCAAGGGTGAGCCGCCCAAGGAATTGCCCTTCGTCAACGTGCACCGCTACCTGGAGAAGCTGGGCGTGCGCGTGCCGCGAATCCTGCGCTACGACGAGCCGGCGGGGATGATGGTGCTCGAGGACCTGAGCGACATCACCTTCGAGTCCGCGCTGGAGGGCGGCAAGCACCGCGAGGCGCTCTACACCCGCGCGGTGGACCTGCTGGCGAAGCTGCGCGCCCAGGCGGAGAAGCACCAGGACCCGGACTGCCTGGCCTTCACGCGCGCGTTCGACGAGGACCTGTACGACTGGGAGCTGCACCACTTCCGCGAGTGGGGCCTGGAGGCGTGGAGCGGCAAGAAGCCCACGGCCGAGGAGCGCGCCGAGCTGGACGCCATCTTCCGCGACATCGCCAAGCAGCTGGCCGCCGCGCCCCGAGGCTTCACGCACCGCGACTACCAGAGCCGCAACATCATGGTGAAGGAGGGCGAGCTGGTGGTCATCGACTTCCAGGACGCGCTCCAGGGCCCGCGCCAGTACGACCTGGTGGCGCTCCTGCGCGACAGCTACGTGGAGCTGGACCGCGCGTTCGTGGACGCGATGCTGGACCGCTACATCGCCACGTTCCAGCAGGAGACGGGCGAGCGCATCGACCCGGTGGCGTTCAAGGCGTTCTTCGATTTGCTCACCGTGCAGCGCAAGCTGAAGGACGCGGGGCGCTTCGAGTACATCAATCGCTTCAAGGGCAACCCCGGCTTCCTGGTGTCCATCCCGGCGTCGCTGCGCTACGTGCGCGAGGCGTTCCGGCACCGTCCGGAGCTCGCGCGGTTGCAGGCGCTGGTGGCGAAGTACGTTCCGGAGCTGGCCGCCTGAGTCGGGCACCGGGGGAGGGGAGGCGACGATGAAGGCGATGGTCCTCTGCGCGGGGCTGGGCACGCGGCTGCGTCCGCTGACGGAAGCCTGGCCCAAGCCGGCGCTGCCGCTGTTGGGGCAGCCGCTCTTGCGCTACCACCTGGCGGTGCTGAAGGCCGCGGGCGTGACGGCGGTGGGCATCAACACGCACCACCTGCCGGACGCGATGGAGGCGGTGGCGCGCGAGGAGTGCGCTCGCGCGGGGCTGCCGCTGCACGTCGTGCGCGAGCCCGTCATCCAGGGCACGGGCGGAGGCATCCGGGGCCTGAGGGACTTCCTCTCCGACGGGGACTTCCTCGTCTTCAACGGCGACATCCTCTACCCGGTGGACCTGCGGCCCGTGGTCTCCATGCACCAGGCGTCCGGTGCGCTGGCGACCATGGTGCTGCAGCCCATGCCGGAGGGGGAGAAGTACGCGGCGGTGGAGCTGGACGGCGCGGGGCAGGTCCAGCGCATCGCGGGCCATGGTCCCGGGGGCGAGGGCCTGACGCCGTGGCACTTCACCGGCGTGCACGTGATGTCTGCGCGCATCTTCGACTTCATGACGGCCGAGGGGCCCGAGGACATCAACCGCGAGGTCTACGTGCGCGCGATGTCGGCGGGGCAGGTGGTGCGCGGCGTCCGCGTGGATGGGTACTGGTCCGACCTGGGCACGCCGTCGCGCTACCTGGCCACGGTGCGTGACGTGCTCGCGGGGCAGGTGCGGCTGGAGTGGCTGGGCGCGGCCTCGCCGCTGGCGGGGACGGTGCGTGGGCCGGGCGCGTCGTGGGCGCATCCGGAGGCGGACGTGCGCGGCGCGCGAGTGGAGGGACCCGCGTTCTTCGAGCGAGGCGTGTCGCTCGCGGCGGGCGTCGTCGTGGGCGCGAGTGTGTCGCTCGGCGGCGAGGTGAAGGTGGGCGAGGGGGCCCGGCTCAGCCGCGCCGCCGTGTTCGAGCGGACGGAGATTGCCCCGGGCGAGACGCTCGAGGAGGTCCTCGCCTGGAAGCAGCACCGGATTCCCGCGCCGCTCACCGGGCGCTGAATCCCGAGGAAGCCACCCCACCGCGCCCCGGGATGCGGCGGTCCCAGGCGTGCGCGGTGTTCCCGCCTGGCCGACCGCCCATCCCTTGGGGGCGGGTGGCTCGTGTGCTGGCACGCGAGGGCTGCGTCCACCCGTTCGACCGCCCGGCCCCATGCGTCCTCGTGAGGGTATGGCCCGCGCGGGACGTCGTGAAGCGACGGCGAGGCACTCCCTGGCGTGGCGGGCACCTTCGTCCGGGTGGGGCCGGCGAGCAGGCGCAGCGCGTCCTCCGTCCGTCGCCGCTGCGGGTGCCACGTCTTACCGTCACTGCTGGCGGCGTGTTCGCGCGAGCGCGTGTTCGGGGCATGACGGGAGGTCGAGGGCATGACGTGGCGAGGGACGTTGGGGGCCAGGCCCGAGGGGAAGGACCGCACGCATTTTCGCGTCTGGGCGCCACGTCGCCGGATGGTCGAGGTCTCCGTCCAGGGCGCGTCGCGTCCGCTGCCCCTCGTCCGGGACGCACGAGGCTACTTCGAGGGCGTCCATCCCGCGCCGGTGGGCGCGCGGTACAAGTACCGGCTCGATGACCGCGAGGAGTTCCCCGACCCCGCCTCCCGCTTCCAGCCCGACGGGCCGCACGGACACAGCGAGGTGGTGGACCCATGGTCGCACGCGTGGCGCGACGGAGACTGGAAGGGGCTCGCCTCCATCCAAGGCCAGGTGCTGTACGAGCTGCACCTGGGCACCTTCACGCCCGAGGGCACATACGAGGCGGCCATCGAGAAGCTGCCCCTGCTCGCGGAGCTGGGCATCACCTGTCTGGAGTTGATGCCGCTGCACACCTGCCCCGGCCGCTTCAACTGGGGCTACGACGGCGCGCAGCTCTTCGCGCCCCATCCCGCCTACGGCCGCCCCGAGTCGTTGCGGGCCTTCGTGGAGGCCGCGCACGGGCTGGGCCTCGGCGTGGTGCTGGACGTCGTCTACAACCACCTTGGACCGGACGGGAACTACCTGGCCCAGTACGCCCCCGGCTACTTCACGAAGAAGTACGAGAACGAGTGGGGCGAGCCGACGAACTTCGATGACGGCGAGGACGCGGGCCCCAGCCGCGAGTTCTTCGTCGAGAACGCCTGCGCGTGGATGGCCGAGTACCACTTCGATGGCCTGCGCCTGGACGCGACGCAGAGCCTCTACGACGACGGGCCCCGGCACATCGTCCAGGTCATCACCCAGGCGGCGCGCGAGGCGGCGGGCGGACGCGGGGTGCTCATCATCGCGGAGAACGAGCCGCAGGACGAGCTGTGCGTCCGCGCGCCCGCGCGCGGCGGATGGGGCGCGGATGGGCTCTGGGTGGATGACTTCCACCACTCGGCGCGCGTCGCGGCCACCGGGCGCGCGGAGGCGTATCTGCAGGACTACCGCGGCAACGCGCAGGAGCTCCTGTCGTGCGTGCTGCGCAACTCGCTCTATCAGGGCCAGTACTACCGCTGGCAGAAGAAGGCCCGCGGCTGTCCCCTCTGGCGCGTGCCCGCGAGCGCGTGTGTCTTCTACCTCCAGAACCACGACCAGCTGGCCAACATGCTCGGAGGCCACCGGCTGCACCACGTCGGCGGCGAGCGCCGGGCGCGGGTGCTCACGATGCTGTGGCTCTTGTCGCCCCAGACGCCCATGTTCTTCATGGGCCAGGAGTGGTTCGCCAGCTCCCCGTTCCACTACTTCGTGGACCACGAGCCGGAGCTGCAGGCGGTGGTGCGCCAGGGCCGCGACGCGTTCATCGGCCAGTTCGAGAGCGCGCGCCACGCCCTCGAGCACGAGGGGTTCGAAGAGCACGTGGATGAGCGCGCCTTCCGCCGCTCCCAGCTCGACTGGACGGAGCGGGAGCGCCGCACGGGGCCGCTCACGCTGCACCGGGAGCTCCTGCGCCTGCGCCGCGAGGATTCGGTGCTCGCCCGACAGGATGGCGGCCAGCTGATGGGGGCCGTCCTCTCCGAGAGCGCCTTCCTGCTGCGCTACCTGGGAGGCGAGCAGGAGGGGGACCGGCTGTTGCTCGTCAACCTGGGGAGCGAGCTGGAGCTGTCTCCCTGCCCCGAGCCGTTGTTGGCCCCACCGCGGGATGAAGGGTGGCGCCTCGGACTGTCCAGTGAAGAGGTTCGATTCGGAGGGACAGGCTCTTGCTCACTGGATTCACTGAGGGTCGAGACGTCGTGGCGCGTGCCGGGGATGACCGCCCTGTGGATGACGAGTCCTCGGGAGAGCAGGACCGGCCCCGGGCCTCGGATGGCAGGATGAGCCGCATGCGCGGACTGCCAGAGGTGAAGTTCGGATGGCCCGGGGGCGCCCCGGCCACGGAGGTCCTCGGACGGGAGTGGCTGGTGACGAATGGCCTGGGGGGCTACGCGTCCAGCACCCTGGCCGGCGTCAACGCGCGCCGCTACCACGGCCTGTTCATCCCCAGCCTGCCGGAGAAGGGCCGCACCGTCATGCTGTCGCGGCTCATCGAGACGGCCCGGGTGGAGGGGCAGGTGTACCGGCTGGAGGGCGAGGTGCGCGCGGACGGGACGCTGGCGGGCGACACGTCGCTCTTGCGCGGCTTCCGGCTCGACGGCCTCATCCCCGAGTGGGACTACGTGCTGGGCCCCACGCGGCTTCGGCGCAGGCTGGTGATGGTGCATGGCGAGAACACGCTCTTCATCGAGTGGGTGCACCTGTCCGGGCCCGCCGTGAAGCTGCGCCTGAGGCCCTTCCCCACGTTCCGCGTCCACGAGCACGACTTCCCCCACGGCTACTGTCAGCCCAAGGTGGTGCTCCAGGGGGAGCGCATCGAGATGTGCGCGGGCAAGGAGGCCGAGCCCCTGCGCCTGCGGCTGTACTCGGATGCCTCGGTGCCCTTCGTGGCGCTGCCGGAGATCTCCCCGCCCATCCTGTACCGCACCGAGCGCGCGCGCGGGATGCCGCACGTGGAGACGCAGGCGAGCCCCGGCTACTTCGAGTGCACGGTGAAGCCCGGAGGCCGGCTGGCGCTGGGTGCCACGGTGCAGGACTGGGCGGTGTTGGACCGCGACCCGGCCATCAGCTTCGACATGGAGCGCGAGCGCGAGTGGCGCCTGTTGGAGCGGGCGCCGGCGCAGGCCCGCAAGGACACGGCGGCGAGGCTGGTGCTCGCGGCGGACCAGTTCATCGTGGACCCCATGCGTCCGCGCGACGACGCGTGGGCGCGGGCCATCGGCGAGGATGCGCGCAGCGTCATCGCCGGCTACCCGTGGTTCACGGACTGGGGCCGCGACACGATGATTTCGCTCGAGGGACTGACGGTGTCCACGGGCCGCCTGCGCGAGGCGGCGGCGATTTTGCGCACGTTCCGCCACCACGTCCGCGACGGCCTGCTGCCCAACCTCTTCCCGGAGGGCGAGGCCGAGGGCCTCTACCACACGGCCGACGCGACGCTCTGGTTCTTCCACGCGGTGGACCGCTACGTCACGGCGTCCAAGGACGAGGAGCTGTTGCGCGAGTTCTTCCCCACGCTGGAGGACATCGTCCAGAAGCACCTGAAGGGCACCCGCCACAACATCCGCATCGACCCGGACGACGGGCTCTTGACGCAGGGCGAGCAGGGCTACCAGCTCACGTGGATGGACGCGAAGGTGGACGGCTGGGTGGTGACGCCCCGGCGCGGCAAGGCGGTGGAGCTCAACGCGCTGTGGTTCAACGCCATGAAGCTGATGGCGGAGTGGGCCGTGCTGCTGGGCGTGGACCCCGCGCCCTACAACCAGGCCGCCGAGCGCGCGCAGGCGTCCTTCAACCAGCGCTTCTGGAACCCTCGCACCCAGTGCCTGTTCGACGTGGTGGACGCGGAGGGCGGCGGCAACGACGCGGCGGTGCGGCCGAATCAAATCTTCGCCCTCTCGCTCAAGTACCCGGTGCTCGCGCGCGACAAGTGGCCCCAGGTGCTGCGCAAGGTGGAGGTGGAGCTGCTCACCCCCGTGGGGCTGCGCTCATTGGCGTCGGACCACTCCGACTACAAGGCCACCTATGACGGCGACTTGCGCGCGCGCGACGCGGCGTACCACCAGGGCACGGTGTGGAGCTGGCTCATCGGCCACTACGTGGACGCGGCGCTGAGGGCGCAGCCGGACCGCGCCCACCTGCGCGACGTCATGGACGGCCTGGAGGCCCACCTGCGACAGGCGGGCGTGGGGCAGGTGAGCGAGATCTTCGACGCCACGCCCCCCTTCCGTCCCAGGGGCTGCATCGCCCAGGCGTGGGGCGTGGCGGAGGCGCTGCGCGTCTTCCTGCGCACCGCCTGAGCAGGCTCAGGCGGGGGCCGCGGATCGCCCGAGCCAGGGACTCAGGCGGGGCCGCGCGGGGACTCAGGCCGGGTGGTAGCGGGCGAGCACGCAGGTGACGTTGTCGTTGCCGCCCGCGGCGTTGGCCATGTCGATGAGCTGGGAGCACGCCTTGTCCAGCTCCGGCGTGCGCCCGAGGATCTCCTGCATCTGCGCGTCGGTGACCATGCCGCTCAGGCCGTCCGAGCACAGCAGGAAGACATCGCCCGGCTGGGGCTCCACGCGGGAGACATCCACCTGGACGTTCTCCTTCATGCCCAGCGCACGCACGATGACGTTCTTGTGCGGGAAGTTCTCGACCTCCTCGGGCGAGAGCTTCTTCGCCTTGAGGTAGTCGTTGAGCAGCGAGTGGTCCTCGGTGATCTGCTTGAGGGCGCCGGAGCGGAAGAAGTACACGCGGCTGTCGCCCACGTGCCCGACGTAGGCCACGTCGCTGGCGAAGTGCACGCTGACGATGGTCGTCCCCATGCCCTTGTACTTCGACTCGCTGCTGGCCTTCTCGTAGATGCGCGCGTTGGCGAGCTTGATGCCGGTGGCCAGCCGGTTCTCGTCATAGTTGCGCTGCTTGTCCATCTTGAAGGGCCAGGTGCTGTCCTGGTCCTTGGACGTCATCTTGTAGAACTCACCCAACTCGTCCACGGCGATGCGGCTGGCAATCTCTCCAGAGGAGTGGCCACCCATCCCATCCGCGACGATGAAGAGGTGCTCCTCGGGCAGCATGAGGAAGTTGTCCTCGTTGTGATTCCGCTTCATCCCGACGTGGGTGCTGCCGGCTACCTCGATGCGCATGCGCGGGAACTCTTCTAAGGGGACGAGAAACTGGCGGGGCACGTTAACAAAGCGCTCGGAAATCGGTCAAAACTCGTGCGCATCGTGGGTCAGCCAGGGGACATCGGAGCAGAGGAGGCAGGCTCGAAGCTCAAGCGGTCCCCTTCCTGGGTGCCGCTGGCGGCGAGCACGCCCGCGGGCAGCTCCAGGACGGAGCGTGCCTGCAGGTACACGGAGGTGGCCCGCCAGGGGGGCAGGGCCATCATCTGCTTGACGATGCGCCCCTGGGCGTCCAGGAAGGCCACGTCGATGGGAATGCGCATGAAGAACGTGTGGATGGAGTTACAGGGCTGGATGTGGAGGCCCTCGCCCACGGCGAGCTCGGTGCGGCCCATCAACCCCTTGAAGCGGTGGGCGAAGGACGTGGCCTTCTCCGCCCGGTCCGCCAGCGGCCTCTGCCGCGTCTCGTTGGTCACCTTCCAGCGCATGTAGCGCGTTCTACCCCATGCTCGAGCCCCTGGCGCGTCCTCTGCATCTGGTCCTGGTCTCTCCCCAGATTCCCCCCAACACGGGCAACGTGGCCCGCCTCTGCGCGGTGACGGGCTGCCGGCTCATCCTCGTGGAGCCCCTGGGGTTCTCCATCGATGACCGCCAGCTCAAGCGGGCGGGGCTGGACTACTGGGACAAGGTATTTCTCCGCCTGTACCCGACGTATTCGGCCTACGTGGAGGCGTATCCGGAGGCGCGGCGGTGGTTGTTCTCGGCGCGGGCCCAGACGTCGTTGTTCGAGGCGGGGTTCGAGGCGGGGGACCACCTGGTGTTCGGTTCGGAGGTGACGGGGTTGTTGCCGGAGGTGATGGAGGGGGGGACGGGGACGGCGGTGACGATTCCGATGTTGGAGGGGGTTCGGAGCATGAACCTGTCCACGGCGGTGGGGGTGGGGACGTACGAGGCCCTGCGACAGGTCTGTTTCAGCGGGGTGGGCAGGCGGGCACCCTCGGCAAGTTGAGGGGCGGTGTGGAGGGACTACACTGGGGCGCAGGATGACCCCGTCGCAGGCCGCCGAAGCGCTGTATTCCGCCCACAAGTCCCGAGCCACGGGCTGGTTGACGCTGTCCGCTGGAGGGCGTGAGTCGCGGCTGAGCTTGCGCGAGGGAGACCTCGTGGGGGCGCGGCTGGGGTTTGGCTATCAGAGTCCGGCGCAGGCGTTGTTGCAGGGTGGCCTGTTGGACGCGGAGGCGTTGGACGGGTTGTGGGCGCGGGGTGGGGCGGGGGCGCCGGACGAGGATCTGCTGGAGGCGCGGGGGCTGGCCGCGGAGGTGGTGGCGGAGCAGCAGGTGCTCGCGCAGGTGCGCCGGCTGAGTGAGCTGGCGGAGCGGGCGGCCTTCGAGGCGGGGAGTGTGGAGGCGGAGTTCGAGCCCATCTCCGGTGTGAGGGTGGTGCGGGCGGCGCTGGAGCGGGGTGGGGCGGAGGTGGCGGGGCAGCGGGTGTATCGGTGCGCGGAGGTGTCCGCGTGCGCACCGTGGGTGACGGATGCGGCGGAGCGGGAGCTGCTGGCGACGCTCGGGGAGTTCCGGCGGCCGGAGGGGTTGACGCCCGCGCACGAGGCGTTGCTGCTCGTGCTGGAGCGGGAGGGGGCGGTCGAGGCGCTGTCGGTGGAGGAGTGGGAGGCGCGGGAGGAGGCGAGGCGACGGGCGGAGGAGGAGGCGCGGCTCGCGGAAGAGGCGCGGCGGGCCGAAGAGGCGCGGCTCCGTGCGGAGGAAGAGCGTCGGGTTGAAGAGGCTCGGCTCGCTGAGGCCCGTCGAGTGGAAGAGGCTCGACTGGCGGAGGAGGCCCGACTTCGTGCGGAGGAGGAGCGTCGGGCTGAAGAGGCCCGTCTCGCTGAAGAGGCGCGTCTTGCTGAAGA
The DNA here is from genome assembly GCF_026626605.1 of Myxococcus sp. MISCRS1. NCBI lineage: Bacteria > Pseudomonadati > Myxococcota > Myxococcia > Myxococcales > Myxococcaceae > Myxococcus > Myxococcus sp. MISCRS1. The sequence continues at coordinate 2,285,231 of NZ_JAPNKB010000001.1, read as the reverse complement.
GGCTCGTCTCGCTGAAGAGGCTCGTCTTCGTGCGGAGGAGGAGCGTCGGGCTGAAGAGGCCCGTCTCGCTGAAGAGGCTCGTCTTCGTGCGGAGGAGGAGCGTCGGGCTGAAGAGGCCCGTCTCGCTGAAGAGGCGCGACTGGCGGAAGAGGCTCGTCTCGCTGAAGAGGCTCGTCTCGCTGAAGAGGCCCGGCTTCGTGCGGAGGAGGAGCGTCGGGCCGAAGAGGCGCGACTGGCTGAAGAGGCTCGTCTCGCAGAGGAGGCCCGCCTCGCTGAAGAGGCTCGTCTCGCTGAGGAGGCCCGCCTCGCTGAAGAGGCGCGGCTGGCCGAAGAGGCCCGCCTCGCTGAAGAGGCGCGGTTGGCCGAAGAGGCCCGCCTCGCTGAAGAGGCGCGGTTGGCTGAAGAGGCCCGCCTCGCTGAAGAGGCGCGGCTGGCTGAAGAGGCCCGCCTCGCTGAAGAGGCGCGGCTGGCTGAAGAGGCCCGCCTCGCTGAAGAGGCTCGTCTCGCCGAAGAGGCCCGGCTTCGTGCGGAGGAAGAGCGTCGGGCCGAAGAGGCGCGACTGGCTGAAGAGGCTCGTCTCGCTGAAGAGGCCCGCCTCGCTGAAGAGGCCCGGCTCCGTGCTGAGGAAGCGCGTCGGGCTGAAGAGGCCCGCCTTGCTGAAGAGGCGCGACTGGCTGAAGAGGCCCGCCTCGCTGAAGAGGCCCGCATCCGTGCGGAGGAGGAGCGTCGAGCCGAAGAGGCGCGACTGGCCGAAGAGGCCCGCCTCGCTGAAGAGGCGCGACTGGCTGAAGAGGCTCGTCTCGCAGAGGAGGCCCGCCTCGCAGAGGAGGCCCGCCTCGCTGAAGAGGCCCGGCTTCGTGCGGAGGAAGAGCGTCGGGCCGAAGAGGCGCGACTGGCTGAAGAGGCGCGACTGGCTGAAGAGGCTCGTCTTGCTGAAGAGGCTCGTCTCGCTGAAGAGGCCCGGCTTCGTGCGGAGGAGGAGCGTCGGGCCGAAGAGGCGCGACTGGCTGAAGAGGCTCGTCTCGCAGAGGAGGCCCGCCTCGCTGAAGAGGCGCGGCTGGCTGAAGAGGCCCGCCTCGCTGAAGAGGCGCGGCTGGCTGAAGAGGCCCGCCTCGCTGAAGAGGCTCGTCTCGCCGAAGAGGCCCGGCTTCGTGCGGAGGAAGAGCGTCGGGCCGAAGAGGCGCGACTGGCTGAAGAGGCTCGTCTCGCTGAAGAGGCGCGGTTGGCTGAAGAGGCCCGCCTCGCTGAAGAGGCCCGCCTCGCTGAAGAGGCCCGGCTCCGTGCTGAGGAAGCGCGTCGGGCTGAAGAGGCCCGCCTTGCTGAAGAGGCGCGACTGGCTGAAGAGGCCCGCCTCGCTGAAGAGGCCCGCATCCGTGCGGAGGAAGAGCGTCGAGCCGAAGAGGCGCGACTGGCCGAAGAGGCCCGCCTCGCTGAAGAGGCTCGTCTCGCTGAAGAGGCCCGCCTCGCTGAAGAGGCCCGGCTTCGTGCGGAGGAAGAGCGTCGAGCCGAAGAGGCGCGACTGGCCGAAGAGGCCCGCCTCGCTGAAGAGGCTCGTCTTGCTGAAGAGGCTCGTCTCGCTGAAGAGGCCCGCATCCGTGCGGAGGAAGAGCGTCGAGCCGAAGAGGCGCGACTGGCCGAAGAGGCCCGCCTCGCTGAAGAGGCTCGTCTTGCTGAAGAGGCTCGTCTCGCTGAAGAGGCCCGCCTCGCTGAAGAGGCCCGGCTCCGTGCTGAGGAAGCGCGTCGGGCTGAAGAGGCCCGCCTTGCTGAAGAGGCGCGACTGGCTGAAGAGGCTCGTCTCGCTGAAGAGGCCCGCATCCGTGCGGAGGAAGAGCGTCGAGCCGAAGAGGCGCGACTGGCCGAAGAGGCCCGCCTCGCTGAAGAGGCTCGTCTTGCTGAAGAGGCTCGTCTCGCTGAAGAGGCCCGCATCCGTGCGGAGGAAGAGCGTCGAGCCGAAGAGGCGCGACTGGCCGAAGAGGCCCGCCTCGCTGAAGAGGCGCGGCTGGCTGAAGAGGCTCGTCTCGCTGAAGAGGCTCGTCTCGCTGAAGAGGCCCGCCTTGCTGAAGAGGCCCGCCTTGCTGAAGAGGCCCGGCTTCGTGCGGAGGAGGAGCGCCGGGCTGAAGAGGCCCGTCTCGCTGAAGAAGCTCGGCTTGCTGAAGAGGCCCGTCTCGCTGAAGAGGCGCGGCTTCGTGCGGAGGAGGAGCGTCGGGCCGAAGAGGCCCGCCTTGTCGAAGAGGCCCGCCTCGCGGAAGAAACGCGACTGGCTGAAGAGGCTCGCCTGGCCGAAGAGGCCCGGTTGGCTGAAGAGGCCCGTCTCGCTGAAGAGGCGCGGCTTCGTGCGGAGGAAGAGCGTCGGGCCGAAGAGTCTCGCCTTCGTGAAGAGGAAGGACGTCGGGCTGAAGAGGCTCGTCTCGTTGAGGAAGCGCGAGTGGCAGAAGAGGCTCGCGCTGCGGAAGCGGCCCGGCAGGCAGAGGAAGCCCGCGTGGCCGAAGAGGAGCGTCTCACAGAGGAGGCCCGCGTAGCCGAAGAGGCTCGCCTTGCTGAAGAAGCTCGGCTTCGTGAAGAGGACGAGCGCCTCGCGGAGGAAGCCCGCCTCGCCGAAGAAGCCCGTCGCGCCGAAGAGCTCCGACTCGAGGTCGAGCGTCGCAGGGCCGACGCGGTCCGCCGCGCGAAAGAGGCACGTCAGGCCGAACAGGCCCGCCTCGCGGAAGAACAGCACCAGGCCGAACAGGCCCGCCTCGCGGAAGATCAGCACCAGGCCGAGCAGGCCCGTCTCGCGGAGACCCAGGCCCTCCAACTCCCTGCCCCCACGGCCTCCACCCAGGAGGACATCGGCGAACTGATGCTCGACGTCGGCGACATCATCCCTGCCGACGACGTCGAGGAAGTCCCACCTCCCTCCTCATCCCGCGCCTCCAACGTCCCGCCGCTCGCGGCCTCCTCTCAATCCGGCCTCCCCCTCCATGGCGAGAGCCGCGAGGCCCTCCGCTCCGCCAGGGACCGCGCCCAGGCCGAGCTCCTCCACGACATGGAGGAGGCCCTTCGCCGCTCGAAGTCCCAGCCCCTCGAGCCCTGGCTCGCGGAGGAGCCGGCGCGCTCCGTCGTCCCGCCCACCCGCACCAAGGACCAGGTCCCCGTCCAGGACGAGTCCTGGCGCGCGACGCAGACCTCCCTCACCCCAGAGCCGGAGCCCGAGGACCTCCCCCTGCTCGAGGCCGAACCCGAGCCCGAGCTCTGGGCGGAGGCCGTCCCCGCCGCCGAGCCGCTCCCCACCCCGCCACCCCGCGCCGCCTCAGGCCCCCCCGTCCTCACGCCGGTCGACCCCCCCGTTCTCACGGCGGACATGGACACCCTCATCGAGGGCTCCCCCGAGGACGCCGCCGACGACAGCCTGTGGGCCTCCCGCCCGGCCCCAGTCGCCGCGCCGCCCCCTCTGCGCCTGGGGCCCACGCCCGCCAAGAACAAGCGAGCCAGCGAGGACGACCTGTGGCGCATCGTCTCCTTCGACAAGGACGAAGCTGCCGAAACCCTCACGGCCTCCTTCGAAGCCGCCCTCCAGCAGGTGGATGCCCACCTGGAGACGCTCGTCCGCTCGGATGTCAATCAGGCGAACGTCGGCGCGGAGGAGCCCCCGGTCGAAGCCATCGTCGAAGCAACCATTGAAGCGGACTTCGAGACCTTCCCCGGTGACAACACCGGCCCAACTGGCGAGACTGCGTGGTCCGAGCCGTCTGGAGACTTGGACGACTGGGACTTCGACGAGGACGACGTGGCGGCAGACCCCTCCAATCCCGACGAGGCCGCGAAGCTCCGGCGCCAGCGCTTGCTGCGCCGTGCGATGGAGAACATGGGCGTGCTCGGAGGACGCGGGACCCCCGCCGCCCCCGTGGGCGCCGCCCCTGTCACCGAGTCCGGCCCCGCCGTGCCCGCCGCCCCCACCGAGCCCCCCAAGCCGGACGAGGCCCGTCAGGCCCAGCTCATCGAGCAGCGCTACGCCGACGTGCAGGCCCGCAAGGATCACTTCTACGTCCTCGGCGTCCCCCAGGATGCCCCCAGGGATCAGGTGAAGGCCGCCTTCCTGAGCCTGGCCAAGGTCTTCCACCCCGACAGGCTGCCGCCGACGCTGCCGCACCTGGCGCAGAAGATAACGTCCGTCTTCGAGGCCATCCGCGAGGCCTACGAGGTCCTCTACGACGACGCCCGCCGCAAGGCCTACATCCAGACGCTCCAGGCCCAGCAGTCGCTGCCCAAGGCGCCGCCAGCGCCGGGCGGGTCCACCGGGTCCGCGCGCCCCGCACCGGGACGTCCGGAGAGCAGCCCCGATGACCTCTACAAGATGGGCGAGGTCTACTTCCGCAAGCGCGACTTCACCACCGCGTCGGAGCACTACGAGCGCGCCCACGCCCTGGACCCCAAGGCCACCTACCTGGCCGCGCGCGCCTGGGCCATCTACATGGACCCCGCCCGGAAGGCGGACATGCCCAAGGCCAAGCAGATGATGCTGGACGCGGTCAAGGCCGACCCGAACTGCGACCGCGCGCACTACCAGCTGGGCGTCATCGCCCGGGTCGAGGGCGACATGGACCGGGCCGAGCGCCACTTCCGCGAGGCGGTGCGCGCCAACTCCAAGCACCTGGAGGCCAACCAGGAGCTGCGGCTGATCGACATGCGCAAGAAGAACCCACCCAAGAAGGGCGGGTTCTTCCGCTGAGGCCGCGCTCGTAGCGCTTCACCCCGCGCCCGGGCGGCCGGGGGGCAGCCAGTCCCTCCGTCGTTCCAACCCATTGACATGCCTGGAAAGCGGGCAGGATGCTCCCCGCGCCGGGCTCTTCCGCGAATCGTCCTCCGTAGATGAAAGGCAAGTAACGTGGCCAAGCAGCACCTGCTCCTGGTGGATGGGGACGCGAAGAGTCTCCGCGTGATGGAGGTCAGCCTGAAGAAGGCGGGCTTCTCCGTGACGACGGCCATCCACGGCAAGGACGCCATCGAGAAGGTGCAGATCAGCCCACCGGACCTGGTGCTCGCGGACACCAAGATGCCGGAGATGGACGGCTTCGAGCTGTGCAAGGCGCTCAAGTCCGACGAGCGCTTCAAGTTCATCCCGTTCGTCTTCCTGACGAGTCAGAAGTCGGTCGAGTTCAAGGTGCGCGGCCTGGAGCTGGGCGGCGACGACTACCTGACCAAGCCGATCTACATCAAAGAGATCGTCACCCGCGTGAAGATGATCCTCCAGAAGGCGGAGAAGGAGAGGATCGAGAAGCGGGAGACGACGAAGGGTGGCTTCGGCGGCAGCCTCGCGGACATGGGCGTGGTGGACCTGGTCCAGACGTTCGAGATCGGCCGCAAGACGGGCGTCATCTCCATCCAGGGCGAGCGCACCGGCACCGTCTACTTCAAGGAAGGCCGCGTCATCGACGCGGAGCTGGGCCGGCTCAAGGGCGAGAACGCCTTCTACCGGCTGCTCAACACCTTCGAGGGACAGTTCGACGTCCAGTTCACCTCGCTGGACCGCCCCGAGCGCATCGAGATCTCCACGCAGGGCCTGCTGATGGAGGGCATGCGTCGCCTCGATGAGTGGGGCCGCATGCTCGAGCAGCTGCCTCCGTTGGAGACGGTGTTCGAGATCGACTACCACCAGCTCGCCGACCGGCTCTCGGAGATTCCCGACGAGGTGAACGGCCTGTTGCGCTTGTTCGACGGCAAGCGCGCGCTGAGCCGCGTGGTGGAGGACTCGGACTTCGAGGACCTGGCCGCGCTGGGCATCATCAGCAAGCTGTACTTCGAGGGCCTCATCCGGGAGCTGGGCAACGCGCCGCTGGAGCCGGTGCAGAGCAGCAAGCCCGGCATCGAGCAGTGGCTCAACGCGGCCCCGCCGCCCACGCCCATCGAGCCCGCGCCGCCGGAGCCCGTCGCCCCCGAGCCCGTCGCCCCTCCGCCGGAGCCGGCCGCGCGGGTGATGCCGCCCAGCGTGCTCGCGCCGCCCGCGGGCGTCGAGGAGGAGCCCGTCACGGCTCCGCCCGAGGAGCCCGAGCCCACGCCCGCCGCCCCCGCGCACGCGGTGCCCGCCAACGTCGTCGTGTTCCCCGCGCGCCCCAAGCGCCCCCTGGGCATGGTGGACGAGACGGCGGACGCGGATGGCGAAGCGCCCACGCTGCCTCCGGCCGTCGCGGAGGGGTCGTCCTTCCTCGTGGAGCCGCCGCCGGCGCATCGCGCGACGGAGCACGCGCGCCGCAGCCTGCTGCTCGACTGGAACCGCGTGGACACCGAGGGCATCAGCGCGCCCACCACGTGGGGCCCGTCCTCCGTGTGGGCCTCGGGCCCGCGAGGCTTCGGAGGGCAGGGGGGCTCCGCGCCGCAGCCCGCGCCCGTCTCCGAGCCGCCCGCGCCCGCGCGAGCGCCCATCTTCGGAGGCGCGGCGGTGGGGCCCAACCCGTTCCCGCCCGTGCCGCCGCCCGCGCCCGCGCCTCCGTCGTCCGAGGTGACGCTGGTGAGCGGCCGAGACGTCCCGGCCGTCGACGTCGACACCCTCCCCGAGGTGGAGGAGGTCCCCGCCGCGCCGCAGCAGCTCGCCCTGCCTCCCTATCCGGGACACGGCGCGCCCGAGCGCCCGGCGGCCCCCTCCATCCCGGAGGAGCCGCTGACGCCAGCCGCGCCGCCGCCCACGCTCATCACCCCCGCGACGCCGCAGCCCATCGTGGCCCCCACGCCCGTGGCGCCTCCGGTGCTCGCGCAGACGCCGAAGCCCGCGACGCCGACGCCGGCACCGCCCGTGTCCCATGCGGAGGACGTGGCGGCGGTGCGCCCGCGTCGCACGGGCCTCTATGTGGGCGGCGCGCTGCTGCTCATCGGCGCCGTGGTCGCGGTGGTGGCGTTGGGCGGCGGGGACAAGCCTCCCGCCGAGACGCCCCCGAAGGTGGAGACGGTCCAGACGCCCGAGCCCCAGAAGCCCGCCGCGGTCATCGCGCCGGTGGCCGAGCCCGACTCGGGCACCACCGCCGTGGTCCAGGCCCCGGTCGACGCGGGCGGGCAGGGAACGCCCGACGCGGGGAGCTCTGTCGTCCAGACGCCGCCCGCCGCCGTGGACGCCGGTACCGCCGTGGTGGAGGCGCCTGCCTCCGGCGCGGACTCGGGCACCCCCGTCGCCCCGGCGGTGGACCCGGAGGTCGAGTACGCGAGCCTCATCAAGCAGGCCAAGAGCGCCACGGTGGGCGGACGGCACAAGACGGCGGCCGCGAACTACCGCAAGGCGATGGGCCTCAAGCCGGACTCCACCGAGGCCAAGGCCGGGCTGGGCATCGCCCTGGTGAACGGCTTCGAGTCGGAGTCCGCCTTCCGCGAGGCCACCAAGCTGCTGGTGGACGTGGTCAAGGACGACGAGAGGAACGCCCGGGCCTGGCTGTCGCTCGGCATGGCGTACCAGTCCATCGGCAAGAATTCCGAGGCGGGACGGGCCTACAACCAGTATTTGAAGCTGGAACCGTCGGGGGCCTCCGCCAACGAGGTCCGCGCCATGCTCAAGTCGCTCGGCAACTGAGCGGGCGGCGGACGTCCTGGTCGCTCCCGCCCTGCTGGAAGTGAAGTGAGTCGCCTTGCTCGTCCTCGGCCTGGAAACCTCCTGTGATGAGACCGCCGCCGCCCTCGTGGAGGACGGCCGGCGCGTGCTGTCGGACGTCGTCTCCACCCAGGTGGACATCCACCGTCGCTGGGGCGGGGTGGTGCCGGAGCTCGCCTCGCGCAACCACATCGTCCAGGTGATGCCGGTGGTGCACGAGGCGCTCACGCGCGCCCAGAAGACGCTCGACGACGTGGACCTCATCGCCGTCACGTCCGGCCCGGGGCTCATCGGCGCGCTGCTGGTGGGGCTGCAGGTGGCCAAGGGGCTGAGCCTCGCCACCGGCAAGCCCTTCGTGGGCGCCAACCACCTCGAGGGCCACCTGCTCGCCATCCGGCTCCTGGAGGACGCGCCGGAGCCGCCGTTCCTGGGGCTCGTCGTCTCCGGTGGGCACACCAGCCTCTACGAGGTGAAGGAGTTCGGGCACTACCGGCTGGTGGGCAGCACGCGCGACGACGCCGCGGGCGAGGCCTACGACAAGACGGCTCGCATCCTCGGGTTGCCGTACCCGGGCGGGCTGCCCATCGACCAGCTCGCGCAGAAGGGGAACCCGGAGGCCATCCGCTTCCCGCGCGCGCTGCCCGGCGACAACTTCGATGTCTCCTTCTCCGGCCTGAAGACGGCGGTGCTGCAGCACACGAAGAAGCACGGCGTTCCGGAGGGACAGGCGCTCGCGGACCTGTGCGCGTCCTTCCAGGAGGCGGTGGCGGACGTGCTGTCCAAGAAGCTGGTGGCCGCCGCGCGCCGGCTGGGCCACAAGCAGCTGGTGCTGTGCGGGGGCGTGGCCGCCAACTCGCGCCTCAGGGCCCTGTGTCAGCAGCGCGCCGAGGAGCGGGGGCTGCGCATGTTCCTGCCGCCGGTGCGTTTGTGCACGGACAATGGCGCGATGATCGCCGTCGCGGGGTATGAGGCGTGGCGCCGCGGCTTGCGCGGTGATTTCCGCCTGGCGGCCGACCCCGCCTGGCGCATGTAGAAGAGGGACACCCGGGTGGAATCGCCGCGAGACATCCTCAAGCGCCACGGCCTGCGCGCCAAGTACAGCTGGGGCCAGAACTTCCTCGGAGACGAGGACGCGCTCAGCACCATCGCCGACGCGCTGCACCTGCGCGAGGGCGAGCCCGTCGTCGAGTTGGGCCCGGGCCTGGGCCACCTCACGCGCTTCCTCGCCGCCACGGGCGCGAAGGTGACGGCCGTGGAGCGCGACCGGGACATGGTGACGGTGCTGGAGAAGGAGGCGATTCCCGGCGTGCGCGTGGTGGCGGGCAACGCCGCCACCGTGAACTTCGCCGAGGTGGCCGGCGCGCCCGACGTGGCCGTCGCGGGCAATCTTCCGTACCACCTCACCAGCTCCATCCTCTTCCAGGTGCTGGAGCAGCGCGCCCATGTGTCGCGCGCCGTCTTCACGCTCCAGAAGGAGGTGGTGGAGCGCCTGGCCGCGGAGCCTGGCACTCGCGAATACGGCCTGCTCACGGTGCTGCTCGGCCTGCACTTCGACGCGGAGAACGTGCTCACGCTGGAGGCGTGGCGCTTCCATCCACCGCCGAAGGTGGACTCCGCGGTGCTGTCGCTCACGCGCCGCGCGTCACCGCGCGCGCCCATCATCGACGAGGCCCGCTTCACCCGCGTGGTGAAGGCCGCCTTCGCCCAGCGCCGCAAGACGCTGCTCAACTCGCTCAAGTCGGACAAGACGCTGGCCACTCCCGACGCGCTCCTCGCCGCGCTCCAGACGGCGGGAATCGACCCGCAGCGCCGCGCGGAGACGCTCTCGCCGGAGGAGTTCGCCGCCCTGGAGCGCGCGCTCGGGCCGGTGGCTCCCGGTCGCTCGCCGCCGCCGGTGGACCTCTCGGACGACGGCGCGGACGAGTAGGGCAGGGGGCCCGGCGCGGGCCCTACCGGCCCCGCAGCCCGAGGAGCTGACCCAGGCCGCCCTGCTGCTCCAGGAACGCCCGGAACTCGTCCTCGGGGATGCGCATGCGCGTCAGCACGTCGCGGAGGATGTCCTCCACGGAGCCATCCTTGCGGCGCTTGAGCTCCAGCGCCGTCTTCAGCAGCACGACGCCATAGAGCGGATCCGCCTCCATGGGAGGTGGAGTCTCGGCCTTGGGCGTGGCGCTCGGGCGAGCCTCCTCGAGCCGCACCACTGTCTTCGCCCGCTGCCTCCCACTCATGACCGAAGGGCACCCCGCGCACACGCCATGGAATCGCGCGGCAACCTAGGGGGAGCCCACCCACAGCGTCAAGCGAGCCCTGGGATTCCCGCCGCCACCCCGGGCATGGAAAAATCGCCGGACCCCGGTGCCCAGGTTGTGTTATCCGCGCCCCCACGCGTGGCCCCGCGACCTGTTTTCCCAGGTGGAGAATCACCGGGGCCTCATCGCGCGTTTTCCGGGTCGGGAGGCCTCGGCGGATGGACTACCGGTACATCGTGGTCGAGGGGCCCATTGGCGTCGGCAAGACGAGCCTCTCCAACATCCTCTCCGAGCGGCTGAGCGCGCGCCGCGTGCTCGAGGTCGTGGAGGAGAACCCCTTCCTGTCCAGCTTCTACACGGACCGGCAGAAGTTCGGCTTCCAGACGCAGATCTTCTTCCTCTTGTCGCGCTTCCGGCAGCAGCAGGAGCTCTTCCAGCAGGACCTGTTCCGCTCGGTCACGGTCAGCGACTACCTGTTCGCCAAGGACCGCATCTTCGCCCACCTCAACCTGGACGCCCACGAGCTCGCCCTCTACGAGCGCGTCTTCGAGGCGCTCGGGCCCCGCGTCACCAAGCCCGACGTCGTCGTCTACCTCCAGGCCCGCCTCGACGTGCTGCTGCAACGCATCAAGAAGCGCGGCCGCGAGTTCGAGCGCAAGTTCGACTCCGGCTACCTGGAGGGGCTGGTCCACGCGTACAACAACTTCTTCTTCCACTACACGGAGACGCCGCTCCTCGTGGTGGACACCTCGGACATTGATTTCGTGAATAACGAGGCGGACCGGGAAGACCTGTTGGCGGCCATCCGCAAGGCGAAGCCGGGGACGCAGCACTACCTGCCCAAGGCGTCGCGGCGTCCCTGAAATCGGCCTCCCGACGGGTCGCCCGCTTGTTGAGGCCCCACGGCCGGGGCGAGGGCGTTAGAGTGCGGGGGTCGGCTTCGAAGCTTCCGGCGATCCCTGACGGGACGGCGAGGGGCCCGGGGTCGGCACTTTGCCGTATCCACCCTCACCCAACAGGAGGTGAACCGTGAAGGACAAGGTCACCATCCATTCGCTGAAGCGCCTGAAGCAGATCGGCCAGAAGATCTGCATGGTCACCGCGTACGACGCCACGTTCGCCCACATCCTCGACCAGTCGGGCGCGGACGTGCTGCTCATCGGTGACTCGTTGGGCATGGTCATCCAGGGCCATGACTCCACGCTGCCCGTGACGATGGACCAGATGGTCTACCACTCGGCGGCGGTGGCTCGCGGAACGAAGCGCGCCCACGTCGTGGCCGACCTGCCCTTCATGAGCTACCAGGTGTCCGTCCAGGAGGCGGTCCGCAACGCGGGCAGGCTCATCTCCGAGGGCGGTGCGGGCAGCGTGAAGCTGGAGGGCGGCGCGGAGTTCGCGGACACTGTGCGCGCCATCGTCCGCGCGAGCATCCCCGTCATGGGGCACCTGGGCCTGACGCCCCAGTCGGTGCACAAGATGGGCGGCTATGTCGTCCAGGGGCGCGACGAGGACCAGGCCCGGCAGCTCGTGGAGGACGCGCTCGCGCTGGAGGCCGCGGGGGCCTACGCGCTGGTGCTGGAGGGCGTGCCGATGGAGCTGGCGCGCACGATTACCCAGAAGCTGAGCATCCCCGTCATCGGCATCGGCGCGGGTCGTCACTGCGACGGGCAGGTGCTGGTCTGCTACGACCTCTTGGGGATGAACCCGGACTTCAAGCCCAAGTTCGTCAAGCGCTACGCGGACCTGCACGGCTCCATCACCGGCGCCGCCCAGGTCTACTTCGACGAGGTCCGCCAGGGCGCGTTCCCGGACGACGACCACTCGTTCAAGGCGACCAAGACGCTGCGCGCCGTGGCGCCCGCAGTCCCCGTGCCCGGCCCGCGTGCCGAGGTGCCGGTGGCGGCCGAGGGTGAGGAGAAGATCGGCCCCGTCTACGGAATCCCGGTCTAGCGCATGGCGCCCGCCGTCCTGCGAACCGTGGAGGAAGTGAAGGCGTGGGCGGCGGGCCTTGCCCGTGAGGGGCGCCGGCTCGCGCTGGTGCCCACCATGGGCTACCTGCACGAAGGGCACCTCTCGCTCATCCGTGAGGGGCGCCGTCGTGCCGACGTGGTGGCCGTTTCCATCTTCGTCAACCCCGCCCAGTTCGGGCCCAAGGAGGACCTCTCGCGCTACCCGCGCGACTTCGAGGGAGACCTGAGGAAGTGTGGCGAGGCGGGAGCGGACGTCGTCTTCGCGCCCACGCCCGAGGTCATGTACCCCCCGGGCTATCAGACGTACGTCGAGGTGACGGAGGTGAGCCAGGGGCTGTGTGGCGAGCGGCGCCCGGGACACTTCCGGGGCGTGGCCACCATCGTCACGCAGCTGCTCGCGCTCTTCCGGCCGGCCGTCGCGCTCTTCGGGGAGAAGGACTACCAGCAGCTGCAGGTCATCAAGGCCTTCAACCGGGATTTGCACCTGGGCGTGGACATCGTCGGAATGCCGACGGTCCGCGAGCCCGACGGGCTGGCGATGAGCAGCCGCAATGCCTACTTGTCCACCGAGGAGCGGCAGCGGGCGCTGTCCCTGTCGCGAGGACTGCGGGCGGCGCTCACCCTTCTTCACGGAGGCACGCGGGATGCCGTGGCCCTGACAGGTGCTGTGCGGCACGAATTGGCCGCGGCGGGCCTGCGCGAGGATTACGTCGCGCTGGTGGATGCCGAGCGCCTGACGCCGCTGGACGTGGTAACGCCGGGGCGGGCTGCTCGCCTGCTCGTGGCGGCCTTCAGCGGCAACACACGCCTCATCGACAACATGGCATTGGGCGGTTAGGAGACCCACGACACGTATGGCATCGGGTGGAAAGTCGAAGGGGCCGGCGGGCGGCGAACAGGTCAGGCTCATCGCCGAGAATCGGCGTGCGCGCTTCGACTACACCGTGGACGAGAAGGTGGAAGCCGGCCTGGAGCTGACGGGAAGCGAGGTGAAGTCGCTGCGTGACGGGGTGGCCAATCTCTCGGACGCGTATGCCCTGCCCAAGGGGAGCGAGCTGTTCCTGCTCAATGCCCACATCGGTTCCTACAAGTCCGCCAGCGTGTTCGACCATCTGCCCACACGCGGCCGGAAGCTGCTGATGCACCGGGCGGAAATCGACCGGTGGACCACGAAGGTGCGGGAGCGTGGGTATTCCATCATCCCGCTGATGCTGTATTTCAAGAAGGGGCGCGCGAAGGTGGAGCTCGGGTTGTGTCGGGGCAAGACACACGAGGACCGGCGCCAGGACATCAAGGAGCGGGAGACGAAGCGGGAGATGGACCGGGCCGTGCGCCGACGCTGACGTGGCGCGCCCGAATTTCTCTTCGCCGTACACCGATGGACGACAAGAAGGATTTGGACAAGAAGGAGCGGCTGCTCGCCTCGCTGGACCAGGGGATGGTGATGATCCACCTGGACGCGCGCAGGCCCGGTGTGCTCGTTCCCGCTTCATTGCGAGGAGAGGCGCACCTGCGCCTCAACCTCTCGTATCGCTTCGACCCGCCGGACCTCACGGTGGGCGAGTGGGGCGTGCGCTGCACGCTGAGCTTCTCGGGGTCGCGGTTCAAGGTGGCGGTGCCGTGGTCGGCGCTGTTCGCCATCGCCAGCCACGTGACGAAGGAGTCGTGGATGTACATGGAGGACATGCCCCCGGAGCTGCTCCAGCAGCCGGCGGCGGCGCGTCCCCAGCCGCAGCCGGTGCCGGTGGCCTCGGAGCGTCCGCGCACCTTCCTGCGTGAGGTGCCCGCGGAGCCGGTGGCCGAGGAGGCCCCGGTCGCCGCGCCGCCGCCTCCGGAGGTGACTCCCGAGGGGCCGAAGGATGACTCTCCGCCGCCGCGTCGGGGGCACCTGCGTCTGGTGAAGTGACGACCGGAGGGGGCCACGTTCCAGGTGGCCCGCTTCGGACCCGGCTGCTTCCCTCGAAGTACGGACTCCTCCGCGCGCGACTCGACAGCAGCGGGGCCACACGTGCGGCTCACCGCTGCGGCGTTGCCTCAAGCCGCGAGAACTCACCTTCGAGTGCCGTGCCGCGAGCGGCCACCCGTGCGGTGTGCGGCTGACCGCTGAGCGTCACTTCGAGCCGCCCGCTCCTGCGTCCGAGGACCGTGCCTTGCGGCGGGCGGCCACCCATGTGGCTCACTTCTGGAGCGTCGCCTCGAGCCGCGCAGGCTCGCCTCCGGGGAAGGTGCCCTTCCACGGACGATAGCCCTTGAGCCGCACCTGCACGGCGACGGGGCCCTCGGGGTAGAGGTTGTCGAGCGCCAGCGGCGTCGTGCCCACCGGCTTGTCGCCAATCAACACCGTCGCGCCCGAGGGCTCGCTCGTGAGCATGAGCACGGGCGGCGGCATGGGGCGGTTGACGCTCGCCATGAGGCGATTCGCGACGGTGGTGCGGTGCGGCCACAGCCACACGCTGCCGCCCACGGCAAAGGCCACACCCATGAGCAGGACCAGGCGACGTCCCCAGCGCCGAGGCGCCGCGGAGGCGGGGACCTCATCCCAGGTGCTCTCGGGACGAGGAGCCCGCTCCTCGAGCTCCAGTGAATCACCTCGCGCCTGCGTCACGCTGGGCGCGGAGGGGCGACGAGGCGTGGCCTCGATGCTGTCCGCGAGTGACGAGGTGGTGCCCGCGCCGCTCGAAGCAGGCCCGGCACCGCGAGCATTCCTGGCAGGCGCGGCCGTCGCATTGCCCCCCCGGAGCGAGCCCGAAGGAGTGTCTCCGGGAGCCACCTGACGTGAGGTGGCCGAGGCGCCGGGTGTCAGAGGCCCGGCGCCATCCACGGCCGGGGCTTCATCGTCCGCGGCGAGTAAGGCCCCCTGAGGTGCGAAGGGAGATTCCACGGAGGTGTCGAAGGCCCCCGGAGTCGGCGGCGCGAGCCGCTCGGCACAGACGGAGCAGGGCGCGCGCGCCGCGGACAGGAGCGAGCCACACCGCACGCAGCGGTGCAGGAGCCGCCCGCTCGAACTCATCTCGATGCCTGCGGGCCCCGACGCCTCGTCCTCCCCAGCGTCCATCGCATCCAGCGCCCGCGAATCCTCATGTCCAGGCGGTGCCCCGGTTCCCGCCGATGCACCCTGAGCGAGCGCCTCCGCGAGGGGCCCCATGCGCGTCGGCGCCGAGTGCGCGGAAGGGTCGTTCGTGGCGGGGCGCAGGCTCGCGCTCGGACGCGACGGTGATGCACCACTCCTCGACCCCGCTCCTCCAGCCTTCTCCCTCAGCGTGGGAGGAGGTGGCAGGGCCTCGAGGAACGCGGTGAGTCCCTGCGCGCTCGCGGGTTCCCCCGTCTGCGCCAGCCACCTCGCGAGCACCTCACCGAGGGTCTCGGGCGTGGGGAAGCGGGCCTCGGGCGCGCGGGCGAGCATGCGCCGCACGATGTCCGCGAGGGACGCGGGAACCTCGGGAGGCAGCGGCGGCACGTCGCGCGACACGATGGCCAGCGCGACGGAGCCCCCCGACTCCGTGGTGGACGAGAACGGATGTGCGCCCGTGAGCAGCTCATGGAGCACGAGCCCCAGGGAGAACTGGTCACTCAACATGGTGGCGGGCTGGCCCTGGAGGACCTCGGGAGCGCTGTAGGCCTCCTTGCCCTTGAAGTGGCCGGGCGCGGTGTGGGACGCGCCGCTCAGCCGGGCGATGCCGAAGTCCGTCACCTTCACCTCACCCTCGCGGGACACGAGGATGTTGGACGGAGACACATCCCGGTGGGCCATGAGCAACGGCCGCCCCTCGTGGAGCTTGCGGTAGGCGTGGTGCAGCCCCGCGAGCACGTGGAGCGCGATGTGCGCGGCCAGGTGCGGCGGGAAGCGGCGCCCCAGCTTCGAGGTCTGGCGCAGCAGCACGCCCAGGTCCCACCCGTCCACCAGCTCCATCACCAGGAAGAGCCCCGAGGCGCTCTGGGCCACGTCGAACACGGTGGCGATGTTCTGGTGTTGCAACAGCGTGGCGAGTCGGGCCTCGGCCAGGAACATCCGCGCGATGTCGGGCTCCTGGGCCAGGTGGGGGAGGATGCGCTTGATGGCGACGGTGCGCTCGAAGCCCTCGGCGCCCTTCGCCACGCCGAGGAAG
This sequence comes from Myxococcus sp. MISCRS1, assembly GCF_026626605.1. NCBI lineage: Bacteria > Pseudomonadati > Myxococcota > Myxococcia > Myxococcales > Myxococcaceae > Myxococcus > Myxococcus sp. MISCRS1. Next base: position 2,269,357 of record NZ_JAPNKB010000001.1, on the reverse strand, counting down.
AGCTCCGCCATGCCGCCGGTGGCCAGGGGACTGACGAGCCGATAGCGTTCGTTCACGAGGAGTCGCTCCGGGCTCGTGGGCCCTTCAGGAGATGGGCTGCGTGACTTCTCGCAGGAGCTTCCAGGGGTAGATGCCGGTGGTGTGCCCGTCGCTGAAGTTGAACGCCAGCGCGTAGTTGCCCACCGGCTGCAGCTGCTTCACGCGCAGGTCCGCGGGCACCTTCGTCTGGTCCAGCGTGCGTTGGTTCGTCCACTCGTCCACGCAGGCCGCGCACGGGCACTGCTGGCGCAGCAGCTGCGCGGTGGCGGCGCTCCGGGCACCGTCATCCCACGTCAGCTCCAGGCGGGAGCCGTCCGGAGACAGGCGGGTGTCCGTCGCGGTGGCGGCGGGAGTCGAGGGCTTGATGCGGTCCCAGAAGCTCAACGTTGCACCTTTCAGAAGCTCAACAGCGGTGCGCCCTCCCTACCATCCTTCGGGCCTGGGGAGGCGCGGGACTCACGAGGCCAGCTTGACGGGCTGCCGGTGGCCCTCCAGCCGCACGCCCTTCTTGGCCAGCACCCGTCGCAGCGCGGCCACCACCTGCGGGTCCAGCTGCGCGCCGGTGAGGGTGTCCAGAATCTCCATCGCCTTCTCCAGCGGCATGGCCTTCTGGTAGGGACGCGTCGACGTGCAGGCGTCGAAGGTGTCCGCGCACCCGACGATGCGGGCGAGCAGGGGGATGTCGTCGCCCTTGAGCCGGTCCGGGTAGCCCGTGCCGTCCCAGCGCTCGTGGTGGTGGCGCACGCACGCGCGCACCGCGCCCAGGAAGCTCACCGGGCCGATGATGGCGTCGCCGATGGCCGGGTGCTCGCGCATGATGGCCATCTCCTGGTCCGTCAGCTTCGTCTGCTTGCAGAGGATGGACTCGACGATGCCAATCTTGCCGATGTCGTGGAGGATGCCGCCGTACTGGAGCTGGCGCAGCTCGCGCTCGGTGAGGTTGAGCTCCCGGCCAATCTCCACCGCCACGTCGCCCACCCGCTGGCTGTGACCGCGCGTGTACGCGTCCTTCGAGTCGATGGAGTTGGCCAGCGCGACGATGGTCTCCAGGTAGCCCTTCTCCAGGCTCTCGTAGAGGCCGCGGTTCTCCAGGTCGTACGCGAGCAGCTGCTTGCTCATGTAGTTGAACGTCTGGGCCAGCTCCCCGACTTCGTTCTTCTGGGTGATCTTCACCTCGACGCCGAACTTGCCGCGTGCCAGCTCCAGCGCGCCCTCGGTGAAGACCTTGAGCGGCCGGGTGAGCGTGCGCGAGAAGAGCGCCGCCAGCACCAGCGCCACCAGGATGGCCGCGCCCAGCCCCACGAGGATGCGCCGCTCCATCGTCTCCACCTGGTGATAGGCGTGCTCCACGGGTTGCTCGGAGATGATGGCCCAGCCCGTCTCCGGGAGCACCGTGTACGCGGCCACCACCGCGTCGCGCCCCTCGCCGAAGTTGCCCACGTGGAACAGCTCGGCGTCGGGCGTGGTGGCCAGCTGTTGCAGCAGGTGGGCCACGGGGCTTCGCTGCGAGACGTCTCCGCCCAGCGCGCCCACGCCGCCTCCGCCCACGATGAGGCGCCCGCGGCGGTCCGTCAGGTACGCGAAGCCGGTGCTGCCCACGCGCTCCTGCTCGAGCATCTGCCGCAGCCCCGACAGCGACAGGTCCGCGGAGATGAAGCCCTTGACCGGCTCCCCCACGGAGAAGGCCACCGTCACGAAGGGCCCGGCTCCATTCGGGGCCACGACGACGTCCGAGTAGCGCAAAGTCTCCATGCCGCTCTCGAGCAGCCCCCGGCCCCGCTCCTCGTGCGAGGCGAGCGCGGTGGGGGACACGTCATGCCGAGAGAAGGCCTGCAGCCCGGGCAGCCGCTTGCCGTCCGGACCGAAGACGGTGATGGCCAGCACCTCGCGGCGCTGTGAGAGCACCGCTCCCAGGTGCATCTGCTGCGCCTCGGTGGGCAGCGAGAAGAAGTTCGGCACGCGGGCCAGGCCCAGCACCGCGTCGGTGGGCTCGCCCAGGAAGTTCTCGGCCTTGAGCCGCAGCTGCTTGACGCGCTCCTGCGCCAGCTCCTGGGCGTCGCGCACCAGCAGCTCGCGCGTATGGGAGACGGAGAGCCAGCCCACCATGAGGGTCGGGACGATGCTGACCACCAGCATCAAGAGGAGCATGGCTTTGAACAGGCGCACGGCGCGACTCCTCCAGCAACTACTCCCACGGCCCCGAACGGACCCTGACGGAGATGTTCTCGACCAGTTCGAACCGCCGCGCCCCGGAGGGCTCCGACCGGCCCGAGGCGCTCACGGCTCTCACCGTCCACCGATACCGTCCCGCCGGCAGCCGCGGCAGCTTCAGCTCGGCCACGGTGGAGGACAGGGTGAGCACGTTGGCGCCCGGCGCCTCCCGCGACACCTCGACCTCATAACGCTCGACGCCCGGCTGCGCCGCCCAGGAGAGCTTCACGGGCCCCAGGCCCACGCCCTTCGTGTCCGCCGGGTATTCGAGCCGCGCGCCCTCCGCGGGCTTCTCGGGCTGGGGCACGCTCGGCGGAGGGAGGGAAGGCGGACGCCCCTTCTCCACGAGCACCGTCTCGCCGGGGGCGACGGGGAGGGTGACGCCCTCGGCCTCCACGCGCACCGGTGGGCCCCGGGTGACGCTGACGGTGGTGGTGCCCGCGTCGGGCTCCACCTGGACGCTGAAGGTGGAGGGCTGGGGCGCATGCCGCTGCGCCACCAGCGTGCCCGCGGCGTTGGCCGCCTCGGAGGCCTGCGCGTAACGCGCGGTGCGGAAGTGCACCTCCGCCTCCTTCAGACGGGTCTCCGCCTCCGCCGGTCCACCCGCGCTCCGGGCCCGGGCCACCAGCGTGCGCGCCGTCTCCAGCGCCTTGAGCGCCAGCGCCCGCTCCTGACCGGGCAGCTTCAGCCGCGTGCCGGGGGAGACCGCATCCGAGGACAGCGCGTTGAGCGCGCGCAGCTCCGCGGTGGCGCTCGCGTCTCCCAGGGCGCGCTCGGCCACGTCGCGCAGCGACTCCTGGGGCCCCACCACGGTGGTGTCGGGAGGCGCGGCGCACAGCCACGCGAACAGGAGCAGGGTCGTCCTCATTGGAAGACAATCTCCCTTCCCGCCTGGATGGTGGCCCCGGGCGTGGTGACGGATATCGAGTGCTCGGCGGGCTTCGGCAGCTCCGTGTCGATTCGGCCGCGCAGCACCGTGAGGTCCGTGCGCGAGCGCCCCGGCCTGGGCCGCGTCTCCGCGATGCCGATGAGCGAGTCGCCGCCCAGGTGCACCGTGCTGCCGTTGGCCGTGAAGACCAGGTCCGCGCCCGCGCCCGCCTCGGTGCGGACCTTGTCGTTCTCGAACAGGGGCACGCCGTCGCTGGCGGTGCTCCACTCGTCGGCCGTGGCGCGCTTGAGCTGGACGTTGCCCTTCAGTCCCCGCAGGTGAGCGCGCGGCACGGGCGCCGGCGCGAGCGTCGCCGCGGGCATGGCGGGCGCGTCCTCGGCGGTGCAGCCGAGCGGTGAAGCCGGGAGCGCGAGCACGAGCAGCATGGGGAGCCAGGGTCGACCATTCACGAGAATCCCAGGCTAATCCAATCGGCGGTGTCGCAGGCAGGGCAGGTCGCGTCGGATTCGCGCCAGGAGCTCCGGGTCGACCGGCGCCACGGCCAGTCCCTCGCCCTCCGAGGCGCGCGCCGTCACCAACCCCCACGGGTCCACCACCATGGCGTGGCCATACGTGAGCCGCTGCGCCGAGTGTCGGCCTCCCTGGGCGGGCGCCAGCACGTACGCCTGGTTCTCGATGGCCCGGGCTCGCAGCAGCACCTCCCAGTGGTCCTTCCCGGTCATCATCGTGAAGGCCGCCGGGACGGCCAGCAGCGTCGCCCCGTCCTTGGACAGCCGCCGGTAGAGTTCCGGGAACCGTAGGTCGTAGCAGATGGACATCCCCAGCCGGCCCACCGGGGTATCCGCCGCGACCACCTCCGTCCCCGGCGCCACCGCCGCGGACTCCTGGTAGGTCGCACCGTCACCCACCTCCACGTCGAACAGGTGCATCTTGCGGTAGACGCCCAGCCGCTCACCCTCCGGGCCGAACAGGACGCTGGTGTTGTAGAGCCGACCGCCAGGGGCTCCGGCCTCCAGGACGCTGCCGGACAGGAGCGTCACGCGCAGCTCCCGGGCCAGCTGGGCCATGCGGGACAGGGTGGGGCCCTCGAGCGTCTCGGCGGCGCCGGGGCGCTCGGCCTCGGGACCCATCCAGGCGAAGTTCTCTGGCAGGCCCACCAGCCGGGCGCCCAGCTCACTGGCCCGTCGGACCAGCCGGGTGGCGACTTCCAGGTTGTGGGCCTTGTCGGCGGTGGACACCATCTGGGCGGCGGCGATGAGGTGCATGGGCCCGTTATAACGCCCGTGCCGGGCGCGGAACCCCTGGGAATTCCTGGCCCTGTTGGGCAGGTTTCAAGGGGCCCTAGAGGGAGCGTCCTTCCTTTACACCCCTCTGGGGGGTGTGTTACGGACGCGCCCGACATTTTTCGATGTGCACCTCGAAAAGTGGGCCGCCGTGCCCGCTTTTCGCGTTTTTGGAGTCTGGTTTCCCGGTTATGTCGGAGAAGAACCTCAAGCAGACGGTGGAGGAGCGGGCGAGCGCGGTGCTCGACCCCATCGTTGCGGGCGAGGGCCTGGAGCTCGTGGACCTGGAGTTCGTCCGGGAACGCGAAGGGTGGGTGCTGCGGCTCTTCATCGACAAGCCAGGGGGACGGGTGGGACTGGACGAGTGCAGTCAGGTTTCCCGCGCGGTGGACCCCATGCTGGACGTGGAGGACTTCATTCCCCACGAGTACAGCCTGGAGGTCTCCAGCCCTGGTGTGGACCGGCCGCTGAAGAAGCCGGCGCACTTCGAGCGGGTGGTCGGTCAGCGGGTGAAGGTGAAGACCTTCGGACCGTTGGGCGAGCCGCCGCGCAAGAACTTCGCCGGCAAGCTGGCCGGGGTGGCGGGCGACGGCATCTCGGTGGAGGTGGAAGGCGCCGGAACCTTCCACATCCTCTTCAAGGACATCGCGAAGGCGAACCTGGAGTTCGAGTTCTAGACGTCGACATACAGGGCACCCTGCCGCGCGGGGGGCCCGTGGCCCATTCAGGAGAAGACCATGCCCACGCAGCAAGCCAACCCGAGCGTCAACCTCAACCTCGTCCTGGACCAGGTCGCCAAGGACAAGGGCATCGACCGGGCTGTGCTGATTGCCACCCTCGAGGATGCGATGAAGACCGCGGCCAAGAAGCACTTTGGCCAGGACCGCAACCTCGAGGCCAAGTACGACCCCGAGAAGGGCGTGGTGGAGCTGTTCCAGGCCATCACCGTGGTGGAGGAGATCACCGACCCCGTGCAGGCGGTGAACCAGATCACCCTCGGTGAGTCCCACAAGAAGGGCATGGAGGTGGAGCCCGGCGACGAGCTCGTCTTCCAGATCTTCTACCGGGACGAGGACGCCAACGAGGCCAAGGCCCAGGACGACCAGTACGGCGACATCCTGCGCCTGAAGACCTTCCGCCGCGGCTTCGGCCGCATCGCGGCGCAGACGGCCAAGCAGGTCATCCTGCAGCGCACCCGCGACGCCGAGCGCGAGAACGTCTTCAACGAGTACAAGGACCGCAAGAACGAGATCGTCACCGGCATCGCCCGCCGGTTCGAGCGCGGCAACATCATCGTGGACCTGGGCCGCGCCGAGGCCGTCCTGCCGGTGCGCGAGCAGGTCCCGCGTGAGACGTACCGCCCGGGCGACCGCGTCCAGGCCTACGTGCTGGACGTGCTGCGTGAGTCCAAGGGCCCGCAGATCGTCCTGTCGCGCGCGTCCGTGAACCTGCTCACCAAGCTGTTCGAGATGGAGGTGCCCGAAATCGCCGAGGGCATCGTCGTCATCGAGGCCGCCGCGCGCGAGCCGGGTGGCCGCGCGAAGATCGCCGTCTCCAGCCGGGACTCGGACGTGGACCCGGTGGGCGCATGCGTGGGCATGAAGGGCAGCCGCGTGCAGGCGGTGGTGCAGGAGCTGCGCGGGGAGAAGATCGACATCGTTCCGTACGACGAGGACCCGGCGCGCTTCGTGTGCTCGGCCCTGGCCCCCGCGGAGGTCAGCCGCGTCATCATCGACGAGGCCAACCACGCCATGGAGCTCATCGTCCCGGACGACCAGCTCAGCCTGGCCATCGGCCGGCGCGGCCAGAACGTGCGCCTGGCGGCCCAGCTGACGGGCTGGAAGCTGGACATCAACAGCGAGAGCCGCGTGCGGGAGATGCGCGAGTTCGCCAACCGCTCGCTGGGCGCGCTGCCGGGCGTCAACGAGATGCTGGTGGAGACGCTCTACGCGCACGGCTTCCGCCAGGCCCGCGACGTGGCCGAGGCCAACGCCGAGGTGCTGGCGCAGATCCCCGGCGTGGACCCCGCCCGCATCCCCTCCATGCAGGAGGCCGCCCGGAAGCGGATGGTCGAAGACCAGGCGGAGCTGTCCCGCATGGATTATGAAAGGGAGCAGGCCCGCATCGCCGAGGCGCGCCGCCACCCCGACGAGCTGAACCAGTCCGAGCGGATGGCGCGCGTGCGCGGCGTTGGCGAGAAGACCATCGAGCAGCTGCAGTCGTCCGGCTATCGCACGGTGGAGGACATCGCCAACGAGAAGGACCTCGCGAAGCTGGGCGACGTCCCGGGTGTGGGCATCAAGAAGGCCCGCCAGCTCAAGAGCGCGGCGGAGAACTACCTTGTGGAGGAGGCCAAGCTGCGCGCGGAGCTGAACGCCGAGCGCGGTATTTCGGCGGCGACCCTGGACGGTGGCGCGGAAGCCACCAAGTCGCCGTAAGCTAGAAGAGGAGAGGGGACGTGGGGCGCCCGACTGGCCGCTCGGAGCCAGCAGCAAGCGCGGAGTCAGGCCCGGTCCGGATGTGCGTCGGATGCGGGTCCAAGCGACCGCAAGCAGAGCTCACCCGGTTCGTGGTAGGCCCCGGGGGCGCCATCGTGGTGGACAGGGAGCGGCGGCTGCCCGGACGGGGCGCCTACCTGTGCGGTGTCGGTTGCATGACGGCAGCGCTGAAGCGGAAGGCGTTTGCAAGAGCCTTTCGCGGGAAGGCGGGGTTGTTAGACCCGTCGCAGCTCGGGTAGGCAGAGCAGCCTGCGCCATGAGGGCGGAGGGGTGTTGGGGGGGAGTGGGTGTTAAGGACCACTCGCACACATTTTCGGGTTTGAGCTAGGGTGCTGCGCCCCGGAGTCGCCGGGTGTGGCAGGCCAACAAGGGCAATATGTCGAAGAAGCGCGTCCACGAAATCGCCAAGGAGCTCAAGGGCCACGGCATTGAGCTCGACAACAAGGAGGTCGTAAACGAGCTGTCCGCGCTCGGGTACGACGTCAAGAGCCATTCGTCCTCCCTCGATGACGACCAGGCGACCGCCGCCGTCCAGAAGATCCTGGACAAGCGCAAGCCGAAGCAGGCCGCGCCCCCCGTGACGGCGAAGGGGTTCGTGGTGCGCCGCAAGGTGGGCCCCCCCGCCGGCGCGTCGGGAGACGCGGGCATGGAGTCCCAGTCGGCTGACGCCGGGTACGAAGGTGTGCCCGAGTCCCTGCCGCCCGAGGCTCCGCCCCAGGCCCCAAGCCACACCATCGAAGCGGCCCCGCCGACCGTCGAGGAGCCCCCTCGCCACGTCGAGCCGCCCGCGCCCGCCGTCGAGTCGGCCCCCGCCCCCGTGGCGGAGGCGGCTCCCGTCGCCGCCGCGCCCGTGACTCCGCCCGCCTCCACGGTGGCCGAGCCGCCCGCGCCCGTCGCATCCCCTGTCACAGCCGAGGCTCCCAATGCCCCGGTCGAGGCGCCTCGTGCGCCTGTCGCCCCTCCGGCTGCCGCCGCGCAGCCTCGTCCCCCTTCTCAGGAGAGTACCCACTTGCCCCAACCCCCTCCGCGCTCGCCGGTTCCGCCGACTGTCCGGACGCCTTCCTCCCCGTCTTCGTCCGCGACCGTCGTGTCCCGAGGCCCCGCGCCGGGCTACGGGCAGCGGAGCGGTCCTCCGGGCAATCGCCCGGGTGGGCCCGGTGGTCCGAGTGGACGTCCCGGGGGGCCGGGCGGTCCGGGTGGACGTCCCGGCGGCCCGGGCGGTCCCGGTGGTGGGCGTCCGGGTGGTCCCGGCGGTCCGGGGGGGCGTCCCGGTGGCCCCGGTGGTCGTCCGAGCTATCCGTCGTATCAGGGCCAGGGCGCGCGTCCCGGCCAGGGTCCGGTGCGTCCCAGCACGTCTCCGACGGCGCAGGCCTCGGCCGGCGGCACCGCCGCGCCGCAGGGTCCCACCATCATGGTGGGCGGTGTTCCCCACGCGCAGGTGACCCCCACGGGTGGCCAGGCGCGGCCCACGGCCACGCAGGCCGTCGTCATCTCGCGCCCGCTCATCCAGGTGCGGCGCGTGACGCCCACCGCGGGTCAGGCCAAGCAGTACCCCATGGCGCCGGGCCGCGCGGGCATCCCCGAGCGGCGTGAGTACAAGGTGGTCCCGGACCACCTGGGCCGTGGCCGCGAACTGGTGGACGTCTCCAAGAACAAGGAGCGGGGCCAGCGCAAGCGCACCAGTGGCGATACGACCAGCGTGTCCAAGCAGGAACTGACGGACATGGTCTGGGGCCGCGTCACCATCCCCATCCGTGGCAAGAAGCGCAAGCCCACGAAGAAGGGCGCCAAGACGCAGATCACCCAGATGGCCGAGGAGAAGAAGGTCATCAAGCTGCAGGAGGGCATCTCGGTGTCCGACCTGGGCCAGCGCATGGGTGTGCGCACCGCGGAGATCATCAAGAAGCTGATGGGCCAGGGGAAGATGGCCACGGCGAACCAGATGGTGGACGCTGACACCGCCGAAATCCTCGCCACCGACTACGGGTGGAAGGTCGAGCGCGTGGGCTTCGAGGTGGAGGACTACCTGCCCGAGGTGGAGGCCCGTCCCGAGGACGAGCGTCCGCGTCCGCCGGTCGTCACCATCATGGGCCACGTCGACCACGGCAAGACGAGCCTCCTGGACGCCATCCGCAGCGCCAACGTGGCGTCGGGCGAGGCGGGCGGCATCACCCAGCACATCGGCGCGTACAGCATCACCACCGCGCGCGGTGACGTCACCTTCCTGGATACCCCGGGTCACGAGGCCTTCACGTCCATGCGCGCCCGCGGCGCCAACGTGACGGACATCGTGGTGCTGGTGGTGGCCGCCGACGACGGCGTGATGCCGCAGACGGTGGAGGCCATCAAGCACGCGAAGGCGGCCGAGGTGCCCATCGTCGTCGCCATCAACAAGATGGACGTGCCGGGCGCCAACCCGGACCGCGTGAAGAAGGACCTGGCCAACCACGAGCTCACCCCGGAAGAGTGGGGCGGCGACACCATCATGGTGCCCGTGTCGGCCAAGACGAAGCAGAACCTGGACCTGCTGCTGGAGAACCTGGCGCTGCAGGCCGAGGTCCTCGAGCTCACGTCCAACCCGAACCGTCCGTCGGTCGGCGCCATCATCGAGGCCAAGCTGGACCGCGGCCGTGGCCCGGTGGCCACGGTGCTGGTGCAGGAGGGCACGCTCAAGCTGGGTGACGCCGTCGTCACCGGCTCGCACTACGGCCGTGTCCGCGCGATGAACAACAGCCGCGGCGAGCAGGTGAAGGAAGTCAAGCCGGGCTACTGCGCGGAGGTCATCGGCCTGTCCGGTGTCCCCAGCGCGGGCGACGCCATCAACGTGGTGGCGGACGAGAAGGCGGCCAAGCAGATCGCCGAGCACCGCAACATGAAGGAGCGGCAGACCGAGCTGTCCAAGGTCAGCCGCGAGTCCCTGGAGCAGCTGTTCGCCAAGACGAAGGCGGGCGGTGGCCCCAAGGAGCTGCGCGTCGTCATCAAGGCGGACGTGCAGGGCTCGGCGGAGGCCGTCAAGCAGGCCGTCCAGAAGCTGTCCACGCACAAGGTCAAGGTGGAGATCGTCCACACGGGCGTGGGCGCCATCACCGAGGGCGACGTGATGCGCGCGGCCGCCTCCAAGGGCGTGGTGCTCGGCTTCAACGTGCACCCGGAGTCCGGCGCGGAGGCCGCGGCCAAGGCGCAGGAAGTCACCCTGCAGAGCTACTCCATCATCTACGAGCTCATCGACGGGGTGCGCACACAGATGGAGGGCCTGCTGGAGCCCATCCGCACGGAGAAGAAGCTGGGCCGCGCGGAGGTCCGCAACACCTTCAACGTCCCCCGCCTGGGCACCATCGCCGGCGCGGCGGTGCTGGATGGTGTGATGAAGCGCGGCGCCTTCGTGCGCCTCATGCGCGAGAACAAGCAGCTGTTCTCCGGCAAGATGGCGTCGCTGCGGCGCTTCAAGGACGACGTCAAGGAGGTCGCGCAGGGCTTCGAGTGCGGTATCGGCATCGAGAGCTTCAACGACCTCAAGGCCGGCGACATCATCGAGGCCTACGAGATCGAGGAGACCCGGCAGAGCCTCACCTAGTCGTCGCTCGACCGAGTCCTCTTCGCCTCCGGGAAGGCCCCACCTTCCCGGAATGGTTTCGCCCGGGAGACCTCGCGACTTCGCGGGGTCTTCCGAGGCCGGGGGATTGGCATGTTCGTGGGTGTCGCACGTCTGACCCTCCAGATTCCGGAGAGCGGCTCGCTGAAGTCGAAGCGGCAGGTGCTCCGCCGGGTGATGGACCGGGTGAAGGCCCGCTTCAACGTGGCCATGGCGGAGGTGGAGGACCAGGACCTCTGGCAGAAGGCCACGCTCGCTCTCTCGGTGGTGGGCAACGAGCGCCGCCACGTGGACGAGCAGCTCGAGAAGGTCATCCACTTCATCGAGGAGATGTACGTCGCCCCGCTGATGTCGCGGGAGACGGAGATACTCGCCTTCGGAGACCAGCTCTTCGCGGGAGGCCCTTCGCAGGCATCCTTGCTCGGGGCGAAGTCCGCGCGGCAGGTGTTGGACGAGGAGGACGAGGCGCTGTCTCCGGAGGAGGCGGCGGCCGAGTCGGAGGCGGCGATTGCCCGCTTCCTCAGGGGTGAGCGGGCTTCGTTGGCGGAAGCCGAGGGGTTGGGAGATTGGGAGCGCCGTCATGACGGCGACAACGACGGTGGCCCCGGTACGGGCCGCCCGTCTCCGTCGGGCGGTGGACGGATGACGCTGGACGAGGCACGGGCTCGCGCCCGCGCCCTGCGCAACCCGCGAGACTGGGAGAAGAAATGACGACGCATTCCCGACCCGAGCGAGTGGGGCAGGAGATCCAGGCGGCGCTGGGGGCCTTGCTGGCCCGTGGCGAGCTGCGGGACCCCCGCATCGGCTTCATCACGATTACCGGCGTGAAGGTCTCCCCCGACCTGCGCGTGGCCCGTGTCTTCTATTCGATGATGGGCACGGCCGAGGAGCGCTCCGAGACGCAGAAGGGGCTGGAGGCGGCCAAGGGCTTCGTGCGCCGCGCCGTCACCGAGGCCGTCAACCTGCGGGTGTCGCCCGAGGTCTTCTTCTCCTTCGACGAGTCTGTCGGCGAGGGCGACAAGATCGACCGTCTGCTGCGCGAGGTCCGGAGCAAGGAAGGCTGGTAGTTCTGGCGCCAGCCCCACAATATTGAGCGGACATGGACGGCGTCCTCGTCATTGACAAGCCCACTGGCCCCACGTCCTTCGACGTGGTGCGACAGGTGCGCTCGCTGCTCAAGCTGAAGAAGGTGGGCCACACGGGGACCCTGGACCCCATGGCCACCGGGGTGCTTCCCCTGTGTCTGGGGGAGGCCACCAAGGTGGCGGGCTTCATCACCGAGGGCGACAAGGCCTACGACGCCACGGTGCGCCTGGGCGCGGAGACGGACACCCAGGACGCTGAAGGGCAGGTGACGGCCCGGGCGCCGGTGCCCGCGCTGACGCCCGCGCTGCTGGAGGCCGCGCTCGCGCGCTTCCGGGGGCCCTTCGAGCAGGTGCCGCCCATGTATTCGGCGGTGAAGGTGGCCGGCAAGCGCCTGTACGAGCTGGCCCGCGCGGGTGAAGAGGTGGAGCGCGCCGCCCGCCAGGTGACGGTGTACGAGCTGGTGCTGCGCGACTTCTCCGCGGACCGGCTCCACCTGTCCGTGCGCTGCTCCAAGGGCTTCTTCGTGCGCACCCTGGCGTTCGACCTGGGCCGCGCGCTGGGCTGCGGGGCGCACCTGGAAGCGCTGCGTCGCACCTCCAGCGGGCCTTTCACGCTGGCGCGGGCGCTGCCCCTGACGGACGTGGCGTCCCTGGCGAAGGAGGGCCTCCTGGCCCCGCGGCTGGTGTCGCTCTCCGACGCGCTGGTGGACATGCCCGAGGTGCGGGTGAACGCGGACGAGGCGCGCCGCGTCTCCCACGGTGTCCCGGTGGAGGTCCCCGCCTCGCTCAAGCCCGGCCGCGTGCGGGTGATGGGACCGGACGGCGCGCTGCTCGCCGTGGCCGAGGGCGTGGGCGGGCGGCTGCGCTACCTGCGGGTGCTCGTCTAGGCGCCCCTTTGCCCCGGGTTGTGCGTCTTCTCACGCTCCCAGGCCTGGGGGGCGCACGGGCAGGCGTCCAAGGTTGACCCTGGGTAGGGCGAAGCTTATAAGCCCCCCGCTCGTTAGAAGCATGAGCATGAGACCCGGTCTGTACCCCTCCGCGGACCTGGGTGACTCAAGTGGTATCCACGCCGGAGCGGGACAGAAGGACGAGAATCACATGTCGCTGCATCAGGAGCGCAAGTCGGAGCTGGTGACGAAGTTCAGGACCCACGAGTCTGACACCGGGTCCCCCGAGGTGCAGGTGGCGCTGCTGTCCGAGCGCATCAACATGCTCACCGAGCACTTCAAGACGCACAAGAAGGACCACCACTCCCGCCGCGGTCTGCTGAAGCTGGTCGGTCAGCGTCGTCGGCTTCTGGACTACCTGAAGTCGAAGGACGTCACCCGGTACAAGAAGCTCATCGAGGGCCTCGGCATCCGCAAGTAGGCATCTCGGCAGCAAACGGGGCGCTGGTTCAACCAGCGCCCCGCGCGTTTGAGAAGGACGAAGCAGTTCGAGTCGCGGTGGGTGGTGGCGGGCGAGGGAGTGGTGCCGTCGGAGGTTTTGGTTTCCGTTCGGTCCGGCTGACCTGGGGTGTGAGGTCGGCCGGTGCGATCAGGGATCAAAAGTTCCGGGACATCCCTCCGGCGCTCCGCAAGCGCCCTTCCGCAGTACAGGCTGGCGGTTGCCTGTCATGTGCCTTTTCGGGCCTTGGCGACCGCTCATACACCCCGAGGGCCCTCCCGGGGTGCCGGGTCCATTTGTCCTGGACCGGGTGCGTGCGGTGGGGTCCTCGCCCGAAGCAATACCGAGGCAAGGACATGTTGAAGAAGAGCGTCAAGATTGGCGAGAGCGAGCTGAGCATCGAGACGGGCCGTCTGGCCAAGCAGGCCGATGGCTCCGTGGTGGTCCGCTATGGCGACACCATGCTGCTCGTGACGGCGGTGAGCGCGCGGGAGAAGAAGGACATCGACTTCCTGCCGCTGACGGTGGAGTACCAGGAGAAGCTGTACTCGGCGGGTCGCATCCCCGGCAGCTACTTCAAGCGCGAGGGCCGGCTGACGGAGAAGGAGACGCTGGCCAGCCGCCTGGTGGACCGCTCCATGCGTCCGCTGTTCCCGGAAGGCTACGCGTACGAGACGCAGATCATCGCCAGCGTCATCTCCGCGGACCCGGAGAACGAGGGTGACGTGCACGGCATCACCGGCGCCTCCGCGGCGCTGTGGGTGTCGGACATCCCGTTCGACGGTCCCCTCGCGGGCATCCGCGTGGGCCGCGTGGGCGGTCAGCTGGTGGCCAACCCCACCGCGAAGCAGCGTGAGCAGAGCGACCTGGACCTGGTCATGGCGGTCAGCCGCAAGGCCATCGTCATGGTGGAGGGTGGCGCGGAGGAGGTGTCCGAGCCCGACATGGTCGCCGCGCTGGAGTTCGGCTTCCAGTCCGCCCAGCCCGCGTTGGACCTGCAGGACGAGCTGCGCCGCGCGCTGAACAAGCAGGTGCGCTCGTTCGACAAGCCGGCCTCCGTGGACGAGGCCCTGCGCGGCAAGGTGCGCGAGCTGTCGATGGACGGCATCAAGGCCGGCTACGCCATCAAGGAGAAGGGCGCGCGCTACGAGGCGCTCTCCAAGACGAAGAAGGAGACGCTCGCCAAGCTCAAGGAGCAGCTCGCGGAGGCCTACACGCCGCTGGTGGAGAAGCACGCCAAGCAGGTGGTGGAAGACCTCAAGTACGAGCACATGCGCGAGATGACGGTCAACGGTGGCCGCATCGGCGACCGTGGCCACGACGTGGTCCGCTCCATCACGTGCGAGGTGGGCGTGCTCCCGCGCACCCACGGCAGCGCGGTGTTCACCCGTGGCGAGACGCAGGCGCTCGTGGTGGCGACGCTGGGCACCAGCGAGGACGAGCAGCGCCTGGAGATGCTCGGAGGCATGTCCTTCAAGCGCTTCATGCTGCACTACAACTTCCCCCCGTTCAGCGTGAACGAGACCAAGCCGCTGCGCGGCCCGGGCCGTCGTGAAATCGGCCACGGCGCGCTGGCGGAGCGCGCGCTGCGCAACATGGTGCCCAAGAGCGAGTCGTTCCCGTACACGGTGCGCCTCGTCTCCGACATCCTCGAGTCCAACGGCTCCTCCTCCATGGCCTCCGTGTGCGGTGGCACGCTGGCGCTGATGGACGCGGGCGTCCCCATCAAGTCGCCGGTGGCCGGCATCGCCATGGGCCTGGTGAAGGAGGGCGAGAAGATCGCCATCCTGTCCGACATCCTCGGTGACGAGGACCACCTGGGCGACATGGACTTCAAGGTGTGCGGCACCACCAAGGGCATCACCTCCATCCAGATGGACATCAAGATCACCGGTCTCACCACGGAGATCATGAGCCGCGCGCTGGAGCAGGCGCGTCAGGGCCGCCTCCACATCCTGGATGAGATGCTCAAGACGCTGGCGCAGCCGCGCAAGGAGATCAGCCAGTACGCTCCTCGCATCACGACCATCCAGATTCGTCCCGAGTTCATCAAGAACGTCATCGGGCCGGGCGGCAAGGTCATCAAGGACATCATCGCGCGCACCGGCGCGGCGATTAACATCGAGGACTCCGGCCGGGTGGACATCGCCAGCGCGAACGGCGAGGCCGTGAAGGCCGCCATCGCGATGATCCAGGCGCTGACCCGCGAGGCGGAGATCGGGAAGATCTACACGGGCACGGTGCGGAAGATCGCCGAGTTCGGCGCCTTCGTGGAGCTGTTCCCGGGCACCGACGGCCTCATCCACATCTCCGAGCTGTCCGACAAGCGCGTCAAGAGCGTCTCCGACGTGCTGAAGGAGGGCGACGAGGTGCTGGTGAAGGTCGTCAGCATCGACAAGACGGGCAAGATCCGCCTGTCGCGCAAGGAGGCGATGGCGGAGCGCGCGGCGGCCCAGCAGGGCGCGGCCGACGCGGTCGCCGCCCAGCCGTCTCCCGAGGCCACGCAGCCCAACGCCAAGGCGTGATGCCCCTGGGCACCCGGGCCCGCTCGTAGGGCCTCCGGGCAGCCTCGCACCCCCTTCCGCCACTCGCGCGGGAGGGGGTGTTTTCGTTTCCGGGGAGACTGGCTTAGACCTGGACGGGGGGCGCGTGCGTTGGAGGTGCGAGCCCCGCTTCCCGGAGGCCCTGTTGCCGCCTGCTCCACCGCCCAGCTCCACTGGATTCGTCACCGACGTCTCGCGCCTGTTGGGGGCCTTCCGGTGGGCCTTCATGCCGCTGGGGCTGCTCGCGCTCGTCGCGGTGGGCGTGCACGCGGCGGCGGACACGCTGGATGACCGGCTCTTGTCGCTGGTGGACCGCGCGGACGCGGCCTTCGACGGGGTGGTGGGCCGCTACGATTGGACGGCGCCCATGGTGGAGTGGGTGTCGCTGGAGCTGCGCACGGAGATCGCGCGGGCCCTGGCCCTCCTGTGGGAGCTGGCCGCGGACCTGGTGCTGGCGCTGCCCGCGCTGGGCTACCGCGAGGCGGCGGCCGCCAGGCCCGCGGAGGCGTGGCGCGTGGCGCTGGAGGGGAAGCAGGCCCAGCCCTCGTGGCGCGCGTTGTGGCGGCGGTGTCTGCGTCAGCCCACGCCCATGCGGTGGCTCCGGCCCCTGTCCACGGCGGCGGTGGTGGTGGCGGGCGCGTGCACGGTGGCGCGGCTCCTCCAGGGCACGGTGTACCTCTCCTGGCGCGAGCTGATGGGAGACCGCGTGGCGGACGGGGGCGCGCGCGGACTGGCGCTCGTGGTGCTCGTGGGCGTGCTGGCCACGCTGGGCTGGCGCGCAGTGCTGCGAAACCTCCAGCACGCGGACGAGGCCTGCGCGAGCGTGTCCGGACGCAAGGCCTTCACCCGCGGCCTGCTCGGGTGCGCGGTGGTGGCGCCGCTGGCGGTGGCCGCGGTGCTGGACGCCTCTCCACTGCTGTCCTTCCTTCGCTAGGGGCCCGACATGTTTCCGCGCCAGGCCCGAGGACTGCTGGACTTCTTGATGGCGGTGCTGTGCGTGTGGACGGCGTACCACCACACGCCCGCGGGCGCGCTGGTGCGCAAGGCCTCCGCGTGGGCCTTCTCCACGAAGAGCACCGCGCGCCCGCTGCTCGCGTACTACGACGGCGTGACGGGCACCTCGCTGGCGGCGCCCGTGCTCGCGCCCGAAGTCTCCATCGTGCGTCCGCTGACGGACGCCGAGGCCCTGGCGTGGGGCACGCACCTGGCGCTCAAGGGCCTGGATGCGCGGGCGCGCGAGCCCTCCTTGGCGCTGGCCCAGGAGCTGGGCATCCCGATGGCGACGCTGCTGGACCCGGTGGAGGGCCCTCGCGCCGCGCGCAGGCTGCACGCGGCGCTGGCGGGGGACTTCCCCCAGGAGGAGGCGCGGCTGGCTGCCCTCTTCGTCGGCCGGGTCCCCGCACGCTACGCCGTGGAGCGGGTGGCGGCGGAGGGGCGCGCTCCGACGCTGGAGGCGCTGAACCGTCAGCTGCCGCCGGGCTTCGAGGGGGCGTCCGTGGGCGCGGCGCAGGCGCTCGCCTTGTCCACGACGTTCGGCCTGGGCTGGCCCGTGTACGAGAGCGCCCGCGTGACGAGCCCCTTCGGCGAGCGCCACCACCCGGTGCTGGGCACCCGGAAGCTGCACACGGGCGTGGACCTGGGCGTGCCCGTCGGCACGGAGGTCTCCGCGGTGGCCGAAGCCGTGGTGCGGCGCGCGAGCGAGGACGCGGTGAACGGCCGCGTGCTCGTCCTGGATCACGGGCGCGGGGTGACGACGGCGTACTGCCACAACTCGGAGCTGCTGGTGCGGGTGGGCGAGAAGGTGACGCGGGGGCAACTCATCGCCCGCTCCGGCAACACCGGGCGCTCCACCGGACCTCATCTGCACTATCAGCTCGAGCTGGCCTCCCGGCCCATGGACCCGCTCAAGTTCCGCGCCACGGTGCGCGCCATGTCCCAGGACACCGCGCCCTGAGCGCGTCCGGGCCGGGCTTCCGGACCTGGAAGCCTGCCCGAGCCTGTCGTCCCTTCCGGAGACAACCCGTGACGTCGGCGCGGGAACTGGAGACGGGGCAGGCGTGTGGTACATCCACGCCATGGCCTCGCCCTTGATTGTGCAGGTGCGCCGTGTGCGGGCGCATCCGGAGCCCTTGCCGCTTCCCCGCTACGAGACGGAGCTCGCCGCCGGGCTGGACCTGCGCGCCGACATCGACGGGGAGCGGGTGCTCCGGCCCCTGGAGCGGATGGCGGTGCCCACGGGGCTCGCGCTGGGGTTGCCCCCGGGCTACGAGGGGCAGGTGCGGCCCCGCTCCGGGCTGGCGCTGCGCCACGGGGTGACGCTGCTCAACGCGCCCGGGACGGTGGACGCGGACTATCGGGGGGAGGTGCAGGTCCTGCTGGTCAACCTCTCCAGCGAGCCCTTCACCCTGCGTCGGGGCGACCGGGTGGCCCAGCTGGTGGTGGCGCCGGTGACCTCCGTCGGCCTGTCGGAAGTCGAGGTCCTCGACGCGACGGCGCGGGGGGGGAATGGTTTCGGCTCCACCGGCCGCTAGGCCGTTCGTCGGAAGGCCCCGGCATCGTTCCTTGATGACAGGGGAGCGTGCAGAATAAGAGGCCTGGACCGCGTCCCCGCCTGCGGTCCCCCTCGACCGGCCCCTGGAGTCCGACTGCTTTGCTCTGCTACCGCTGCGGCAGCCACGTCCCCGAGACGACCGACACCTGTCCCACCTGCGGGATGAAGTACGACGCGACCGCTCGCCAGGCGGCCGGCGTCGCTCGCAAGCGTGGATTGGAAGGCGCCCCCTACAAGCCGGGGGACGTCCTCGCCGGCCGCTACGCCATCCAGGAGGTGGTGGGCTCCGGCCCCATGGGCTTCGTCTTCCGCGCGCAGGACCAGGAGATCGACGTCGAGGTCGCCCTGAAGACGGTGCACCCGCGCCTGGTCCAACAGCCCGAGGAGCGCACCCAGTTCTCGTTCTCCATGCGGGTGGGCAAGAAGCTCAACCACCCGAACCTGCTGCGCGTCTACGAGGAGGGGCTCGACGGCGAGCGGCCCTTCTTCACCATGCAGCTCCTGGAGGGCATGACGCTGCGGCGGATGATGGAGCAGCGCGCCTCGCGCGGGCAGCTCTTCTCGCTCAAGGACGTGGAGCCGCTGCTCGCGCAGATGGCGGCGGCGCTCGACGCGGCCCACCGCTTCGGCCCGCACTCCGACCTCAAGCCCGAGAACGTCATCGTCCTGCCGGATCTGCTGAAGGTGACGGACTACGGCCTGGGGCTCGCCGTGCCGCAGCTGCCCTTCGTCCAGGCGCAGAAGAGCCACCGCGCGGAGGTCTACATCGCTCCGGAGTACGTCGCGGGCGGTGAGCTGGACACGCGCATGGACGTGTACTCGCTGGGCGTCATCATGGGCGAGATGCTCACCGGCCTCGTCCCCACCGAGGGCGTGGTGCCGGGGCTGACGTCGCTGCACCCGGACCTGCCCACCTCCTTCGAGGCGCTCTACCGCCGCGCGCTCAACATCAATCCGCTGGCGCGGCCGAAGTCGGCCGGCGAGCTGCACGCCGAGTTCGCCAGCATCCTCTCGCGCTCCCCGCCCGCCGTCGTCACGCGCGTGCGTGGCGTGCCTCCGCCCTCGGGCTCGGCGCAGGCCGCGGCCATCCGCATGTCGGCCCGGCCTCCGCCGCCGGTGCCCACGGGCATGATGCCGGCGGCCACGGGCAGCGTGAGCATCCCGCCCCGGGCCACGTCGCACGAGGAGGAGCCGCCTCCGCCGGACGCCACCCAGCCGCTCGACGCCGCGACGCTGGCCGCCATCATCGGCGCCAACCCCACCGCGTCCCATCAGCACCTCACCGAGCAGGCGCTGCCGTTCATCACCGCGTCCGCGGCGAAGGCCGCCACGGAGTCCGCGCGCGCCGAGCCTCCCGCGGGCGCCCGGGGCTCGCCGGAGTCCATCATCTTCGCGCGCTCCCCGGCCGCGGAGCCCTCCGCTCCGGCGGGTGCACGAGGCTCGCCGGAGCCGGTCATCTTCGCGCGCTCGTCCGCCGCGGAGCCCTCCGCTCCGGCGGGTGCACGAGGCTCGCCGGAGTCCATCATCTTCGCGCGCTCCCCGGCCGCGGAGCCCTCGCAGCCGGGGCGCTCGGAGCCCTCCGCGCGTCCGGCGCCACGGGGCTCGGGGCAGGTCGCCTCGGCCCAGCCCCGCTCGTCGCAGAAGGCGCAGTCGTCGGGGGAGGGGAATGAGCCCGGGCCTTCCGACTCGGGGCCCCGCGCCGCGCCCGCGGGCAGACCGCTGGCGCGCACGCTGGACGCGGCGCCGGCGGTGCCGGTGCCGAGCATCCGGACGGCCCGCACGTTGGAGACCACGCCCGCGATGTCCGGCGCCCGCACCGCGCCGCGCCCCCTCGATGGCTCCCCGTCGATGTCGGGCGCTCGCACGGGGCCGCGTATCGCGCCCACCCAGCGCGCCACCCGGCCCCAGAAGTCCTCGTCCGCGCGGCGTCGCTCCATGTTCGTGTGGATGGCGGTGCTGATTGTCGGCGGGCTCGCGCTGGGCGGTGGCGGTGGCTTCCTGTTCCTGCGCTACTGGGAGGCGCGTCAGGCCGCGAAGGCCCAGGCGCCGGTCCCGTCGGCGCTCGCGACGGGGAACCCGGGCACTGACGTGGACGCGCCACCCGTCGTCGCGCTCGCGGACAAGTGTCCGCCGGAGATGCGGCTGGTGAGTGGTGGCGCCTTCCGGCGAGGCAAGTCCAAGCTGGACAACCTGGCGAAGGTGGACGAGCCCGACCAGGAGAGCGTCCAGCTGCCCTCCTTCTGCATCGACGAGTTCGAGCACCCGAACCAGTCGGGCGCGCTCCCCACGGTGAGCGTCACCTGGGAGAAGGCCAAGTCGCTGTGCGAGGCCGGGGGCAAGCGCCTGTGCAGCGAGGACGAGTGGGAGAAGGCATGCAAGGGACCGGGCCACGCGCGCTTCCCGCACGGCAACGATTACGTTCAGGGCACGTGCAACGCCAAGGTCAATCGGGTCGAGTCGGAGACGGCGCTCGCTCCCTCTGGGGCACACCCCGGCTGCGTGTCGGGCTATGGGGTGGTGGACCTCTCCGGCAACGCGGCCGAGTGGACCTCGGCCCGAATCGGGCAGAAGGGGGTCGTCCAGCGGGGCGGCGCCTTCAACCAGCACTACGAGGAGTCGCGCTGCAGCGCGCGCGCCTTCGGCCCTCCCGAGAAGGCCTCCGCCACGGTGGGCTTCCGCTGCTGCACGAGCACGCAGCCATGAGCCGCCTGGCCCTCGCGCTCCTGCTCTGTCTGGCGCCCGCGCTGGCCTGGGCCCAGAAGGGCGGCCGTCCGCAGGTGGTGGCGGTGAAGTCCGCCAACCTGGCGCCCTACACCTCGCTGCTCGCGGGCTTCTCCGCGGAGGCGCGCGCCGAGGTCCAGGAGATGACGCTCGACGAGAGTCCGGGCGCGGCCGCGCGCATCTTCAAGAAGCTGGCGGCGCAGAAGCCGGCGCTCATCCTGGCGCTGGGCCCGCTGGCCGCCAACGCCGCCCGCCGCTCGCTGGGCGAGGACGTGCCCGTCCTCTTCGCCATGGTGCCGTACTACGAGAAGTACGGCCTGGAGGGCCCCAACGTCACCGGCATCTCGCTCACCAGTGACCTGGGGCCGGAGCTGGAGGGGCTGCTCGCGGTGGCGCCCAAGGCCAAGCGCGTGGGCATGGTGCACGACCCGCGCTTCTCCGCGAGCACGGTGGCGCTGGCGCAGGCCGCGGCCGCCGCGCGGGGCCTGTCCATCCTCGCGCTGGAGGTGGACTCGCCGGGCAAGGTGGCCAAGGCGCTCGAGGGCGCCGCGGGCCGGGTCGACGCGATGCTGATGGTGGCCGACAAGACGGTGGGCAACGCGGCCGTGGTGCAGGAGCTCATCGCCTTCACGCACGCGAAGCGGCTGCCGCTCGTCGCGCTCACCCCCAGCCAGGTGAAGGAGGGCGCCACGCTGGCCCTGTCCCCCAGCCCGCTCACCATCGGCCTGCAGGCGGGCCGGCTGGCCAACCGCATCATCCACGAGAAGGTCGACCCGGGAGCGCTGGCGGTGGCGCAGCCCGAGGGGTTGGACCTGTCCGTCAACCTCAGCACCGCCAGGAAGTTGGGTCCGTCCTCCGAGTCCGTACTGGAGCTGCTCCGGTTCGCGGCGCGGAAGGACTTTGCCGTGAAGGTCTACGAGTGATTCCGCGATACAGCCGACAGGAGATGTCCAACCTCTGGTCCGACGTGGCCCGCTACCGCCGCTGGCGGGACGTGGAGCTCGCCGCGCTGGAGGGGATGGTGGAGGCGGGGCTGGCCCCTCGCGAGGCGCTGGAGGACTGCGTCGCGCGCGCCGGGGACTTCACCCCCGAGGACGCCGCGCGCATCGAGGACATCGAGCGCACGACCAAGCACGACGTCATCGCCTTCCTCACCTTCATGGAGGAGCGGGTGGGGCCCAGTGCGCGCTGGCTGCACCTGGGCATGACGTCCTCGGACGTGCTGGACACGGCGCTGGCGCTGACGCTGCGCGACGCGGTGGACCTCATCCTCCAGGACCTGGAGCGGGTGAGGGCGGCGGTGGAGAAGCGCGCCTTCGAGCACAAGCACACGCTGCAGATGGGCCGCAGCCACGGCATCCACGCGGAGCCGGTGACGTTCGGCCACAAGCTGGCCATCTGGTACGACGAGCTGGGCCGCGCGCGCACGCGCCTGCTCCACGCGCGTGAGAGCATCGCCGTGGGGAAGATCTCCGGCGCGGTGGGCACCTTCGCGCACCTGCCTCCGGCCGTGGAGGAGCGCGTCTGCGCGAAGCTGGGCCTGAAGCACGCCCCCGCCTCCAGCCAGGTGGTGCAGCGTGACCGGCACGCGGAGTTCTTCACGGCGCTGGCGCTGCTCGGCGCGAGCATCGAGAAGTTCGCGGTGGAGATCCGCCACCTGCAGCGCACCGAGGTGCGCGAGGCGGAGGAGCCCTTCACCGCCGGGCAGAAGGGCTCCAGCGCGATGCCCCACAAGCGAAACCCCATCCTCTCGGAGAACCTCACGGGACTGGCGCGCCTGCTCCGCGGCTACGCGGTGAGCGCCATGGAGGACGTGGCGCTGTGGCACGAGCGAGACATCTCGCACTCGTCCGTGGAGCGCGTCATCGGCCCGGACGCCACCATCCTCGCGGACTTCATGCTGGTGCGCTTCGCGCGGCTGATGGAGGACCTGCGCGTCTACCCCGAGCAGATGAAGAAGAACCTGGAGCTGCTCGGCGGCGTGGTGAACTCGCAGCGGCTGCTATTGGAGCTGGCGCGCAAGGGCATGGACCGGCAGGCCGCCTACGTCATCGTCCAGCGCAACGCGATGAAGCTCTACGAGCAGGGCGTGGACTTCCGGCAGGCGCTGCTCGCGGACGCGGACCTGCTCAAGATGATGACGCCCGAGGAGATCAACGACTGCTTCTCCCCGGGCTACCACACGCGGCACATGGACGACATCTTCCGCCGCGTCTTCGGCCGGAGCGAGTAGGTCGCTCCCGGCCGCGCGCTGGAGGGGCTACTTGAGGTAGCCCTTCTGGCGCAGGTTCCGCTCGATGCGCTCGTGTACGTTGCCCGGCTCGAGCGTCAGCGACGTGCCGGTGATCTGCTCGAAGGCGGCCACGTACTTGGTGGCCAGCTCCACGCGGACGTCATCGGGGATGGGCGGCGGCGTGCCCTGGCCGGAGAAGCCGCGCTCGCGGATGAGCCACTGGCGGATGTTCTCCTTGTCCAGCATGCGCTGGTCCTCGCCCCTGGCGAAGCGGGCCTCGTACTCGTCCGCCACCCAGTAGCGGCTGGAGTCCGGGGTGTGCATCTCGTCGATGACGAAGATGTCGTCGCCCACCTTGCCGAACTCGTACTTGGTATCGACCAGGATGAGGCCCCGCGTGCGCGCCCACTTCTGGCCCTCCTGGAACAGGCCCCGCGCCGCCTCGGTGATTCGCGCCCAGTCACGAGGGCTGGCGAGCCCGCGCGCGAGAATCTCCTGCTCGGAGATGGGCTCGTCGTGCTGGCCGTACTCGGCCTTGGTGGACGGGGTGATGATGGGCGTGGGGAAGGCCTCGTCCTTGCGCAGGCCCGCGGGGAAGGGCAGGCCGTAGGCGGTGTGCGTGCCCTTCTCGTAGTCGCGCCACAGGCTGCCGGTGAGGTAGCCGCGAATCACCACCTCCACCGTGAAGGGCGTGCAGGCGCGCGCCACGGTGACGTTGGCGTCCGGCACGTCCAGCACGTGGTTGGGGCAGATGTGCTTCGTGCGCTCGAACCAGAAGGCCGCGAGCCGGTTGAGCACCTCGCCCTTGAAGGGGATGGTGGTGAGCACGTGGTCGAACGCGGAGAGCCGGTCCGTCGTCACCAGGACCAGGCTGTCGCCCTGCCGGTACGTGTCACGGACCTTGCCGCGGTAGTGCTGGCCGAGCGCCGGCAGGTCCACCTGCCGGAGCGTGAGGGGAAGCTGAGCGTGAAGTGCGGAGGTATTCAAAGGCGCCTCGCGGCCCGCCCCTCGGGAAGGTGAAGTCCAGCAGGGAGAGGGGGCTGCTTCGGGCGCGGGACTCTACTGGAGCGCGGCCGGCATGGAAGCAGGACCGTAGGCCGCCGCCAGGTAGAGGAAGGCCGGGTTGATGCGCAGGATGCCGTCCACGTAGGCGACCGCGTAGGGCGCTCCGGACGCGCGGTCCACCTGCACCGCACTCTCGGGCTGGATGCCCCAGTGCGCGAGCAGCGTGCGGGCCACCAGCTCCGCCGCCTCCCGCTCGGACAGCCCCTGCAGGCTCTCGCGGCGGTCTTCCGGCCAACGCTCGCCCGCCCGGGCCTCCAGCACCAGCTGCAGCCCCTTGCCCGCGTCCGGCGCCTGGAACAGGTCCATGCGCGCGTCGAAGCCCGGAGCCGCGAGCAGCTCGCCGTCCTGGCTGATGGGGAAGAGCACCAGCGCCTGCGCCGCCTGCCCGGCCTCCAGGTCCGACTGCCTCGCCACCTCGCGGAACATCTCCAGGCGCGTGGCGGGGGACTCGAACTCCATGAACTCGGGCGGATGCGTCAGGGCCTGACGGACGCTCATCGTCGCGCGCGCGGGTGTCCCCGCACCGCCACAAGCGGTGAGGACCGAGACGAGCGAGAGGAGCAACCCAGGGAGCCAGCGACGCATACGGGCGGGAATATACCGATCTGCTTCAGGATCAACCAGCGAAACTCGGCGGCATGCGTCCAAGGGAGCATCTCTCCGGTGTCGTGCTCCCAACGTGCCCGCCAGGGAATCTTCCCGCCTCGTTTCCCGAGGACGGGTCACTACCGCCCCGCCCGCACCGCGGAGCCACTCCACCGTTCGCCATGACGCGATGTGGGCGCTCGACGCCCGTCGTCAGGCGTCGTCGCTGCGCGCACCTAGAGAGGCGGGTGTACGAGGACGGACACCACCGGGCGCACCCCGGTGACGCGGCGCACGTGGACCTCACGACACCGGGCTTTCGGCGCGCGCGGACGCGAGCCCTGAGGTCCGAGGTGTCCGGCGGAAGCCTCTTCGGGATGCTGTGTGGGATTCGGTGCGGCGAGCCCGGTGCGAGGCGGAGCGGAGCTCACGTCCTTCCAGCACGACGAGGCCGCGGTGGCGCGGGGGACTGCTCCCTGCATGAGAGGGAGACACGCGCCCCCGGCGCCGGATGCGGACGACTTACGCCGCGTCCTTCTTGAACGCCTCGCCGTGGTGCTTCTCGCACAGGCCGGCCTTGAACGTCTTGATGCGGCACTCCGGCTTGGAGCAGGTGCGGTAGCGCGAGTGGGGCAGCTCGCCCTGGCGCCACTGCTTGAAGTGGAAGAAGCAGTAGTTCTTGGCGCGGTAGGGGCGCTTGCAGCCCTCGATGGTGCACGCCTTCTTGCCGCCGCCCTTCGCGGTGCGCGGCCAGTGGGTGAGCTTCTTCTGGGTCGTCGGGGTGGCCTCGGCCATTGTGGAACTCTCCTGCGAAACGATGCGAGAACCGCGGCGCCACACGGGGTGGACCCGCCGCCGGGTACGAAAAAGGCGCACTGTCTAGCGCCCATGCCACCCGAACGCAAGGACACGCGGGAAGACCCGTGTGGGCTCGGGGCGGCCTCAGGGCGCCGGAGCGCCGTCTTCGGAACCCCAGTCGTCCGGCTCGACTTCCGGCGCCGCTGGCGGCTGCACCTTCTTCCGGGGAACGGGCGACAGCAGGTCGTCCAGCACGGACTGGGCCCCGGCGGGCCGGCGTCCCTGACGGTGGGCGGCCAGCGCGGTGGCGGGCTGCTCGGTCGGCATCTCCTCCAGCTTCACCTTGAGGTACAGGGGCTTGCCCAGCCGGTTGACGCGCAGCCGCACGTCATGGCCCACGCCCCGGGCCGCCACCTGCCAGCGCAGCGTGTGCGCGCGCTTCACGCGCCGGGTGTCGAGCCCGACGATGACATCCCCGCTGTGCAGGCCGGCGCGCTCGCCCGGGCCGCCCTCCACCACCTCCGTCACCACCACGCCCGGGCCCTGGCGGAGGTTGAACTCCTCGGCCACCTCCGGCGAGAAGTCCTGCACGCTGATGCCCAGCCAGCCCCGGCGCACGCGCCCGTGGGCCTTGAGCTGCGGAATCACCGTCTTCGCGATGTCGATGGGGATGGCGAAGCCGATGCCCTGGCCCGCGACGTTCACCGCGTTGGCCACCGCCACCACGTCGCCGTGCAGGTCCAGCACGGGGCCACCCGAGTTGCCCGGGTTGATGGAGGCGTCCATCTGCATGTAGTCGAAGTCGCCGTCGCGCCCGTTGGGCGTCACGTCCGTGCGGCCCATGTAGCTGACCACGCCCACCGTCACCGAGTGGGACAGGCCGAACGGATTGCCGATGACGACAATCCAGTCCGCCGAGCGCACGTGCGACGCGGAGGCGAGCTTGAGCACCGGCAGCCGGCGCGGCGCCTCGATCTTCAACAGCGCGCAGTCGGTGCGGTTGTCCTCGCCCACCACCCGGGCCAGGTACTCCTCCGCGTAGCCGCGCGGGTGCATGACGGAGACCATGACCTCGGAGGCGCCCTCCACCACGTGCGCGCTGGTGAGGATGTAGCCGTCCGCGTGGATGATGAAGCCCGAGCCGATGCCCTTCTGGGGCTCCTCGCCCGCGGGCGTCTCGTCACTGAGCTGCCGCGTGGTGATGGAGACCACCGAGGGCATGGCCCGTCGGGCCACCTCGCTCAGGGTGGCTCGCTGGTTGTTCAGCGAACGATTCTGCGCCTCGAGCCACAGCCGGCCGCGACCGGCGGCCTCCGCCGGTGTGGCCAGCGCGCACACGAGCGCGCCAAGAATGACGAATCTGTTGAAAGGAGCCCCGTTCATGCCCCACCTCCGCCCCGACGCCGCCCATCCACCGGGTGCAACCTAGGGAGGGGAGTCGTGTCGCGGAAGCGGGCCTGTCCGCCAGGCTACTTCTTCTGGGCGATGATTCGGTTGACCGCCGCGCGGTCCTCCGCGGTGATCCGCTCGCGCGGGGCCGCATCCGTCGACCGCGAGACAGCGCCCTTGGCGTCCTCGTACGCGTCCTCCAGCCCCTCCTTCATCCGATCAACGGTGTCGGGCTTCACGGCGCGCTTCCAGGTCCGCTCCATGTGCTGCAGCGGCGTCCTGCCGTCCACCTGCCCCGAGGACAGGAAGATGCCGAGCCCCACCGCGCAAGCCGTCCAGACGATGAACTTCAAAGCTCCCATGCTCACAGCCTCCCACGTCGTCTTACATGAGGCGGCGGTGCGTGGCCAGTTTCCGACCGGGGGTGTGTCATCCGCGCTGACAGGGGGGCGGACGGCACTTAATGTCCGCGGGCTTGCAGCCCGAAGAACTCTTCCAGGCCGCCCGGACGCGGGCGGCGCAGATGGACGTGGGACGTGGAGACGCGGTGGTGGAGCGTATCCGGGCGTCCGCGTCGGCGTTGTTCACCCGCATCCCCGAGCCCCCCGTGTACCGGCGGGCCGAGGACCCTTCGCGCAAGGCCGCCCAGGCGTTGTTGCCGGAGATGGAGAAGGTGTTGGCGGAGGCGCTCGCCGCGGGGCGTGAGCCCTCGATGGCGCCCGCGCTGGAGAAGCTGGTGGCGGCGCTGCTCGCGCACGGCGAGGCCCTGTGTCACACGGCGGGCGGGCGGCTGGAGGCGGCGGAGACCGCGTGGCGACGCGCGCAGGAGCTGGAGCGCGCCGCGCATCCGACGCGGCACCTGGTGACGTCACCGCCACGGCCTCCGCCGGTGTTCGACAAGACGTCGGGAGGCTCGCGGTACGACCCCCGGCCCGCGCCGCAGGCGAGCGTGAAGCTGGTGTGCCCCAACACGGGGTGCAAGCGGGTGGGGGACTACGCCTTCCTGACGAACCACGCGTACAACCGCTTCGTGTGCCCGGTGTGTGGCACGCCGTTCCTCGCGTACTTCGGGGAGCTGCGCGGGTTGGAGGTGGAGGTCCGGCGCAGCTCGAAGCGCTACTTCTTCACGGTGGACGAGGTGGGCTCCACCAACTCGTCGCGCATCGAGTTCGAGGAGGCGAGCGGACAGGAGTTCCCCGCGGCGCGCAGGGATTTGCTCGGCTTCTTGTACACGGAGGCGCGGGAGCTGAAGGTGGTGGTGAACCTCACCAACCAGCGGCTCATGTGGGTGAGTCCGGCGTCCTCGTGTTTCGTGGCGACGGTGGCGTTCGGTGAGGGGGCGCCGGAGCTGGTGGCGTTCCGGGCGTACCGGGACGACGTGCTCCGGAAGAGTGTGCTCGGGCGCGGGTTCATCCGTGGCTACTATCGCTTCGGCCCGGACGTGGCGCGGTGGGTGTCACGCAGGCCGGTGGCGCGGAGCGGAGTGCGCTGGATGTTGAGGCAGGTGCATGACCGCCTGACCAGGAGTGGATTTTCGTGACGCAGCAAGGAATCGGCGCGCCGCCGCCCATGAAGCCGACGGGCGTGGGGACGAAGGTGTTCATGGCCCTGCTCGCCGGACTGGGGCTGGCGGGGGTGGTGTACCTGGGCGTGCTGGAGGCGCGTCGCTCGCAGCTCGTGCCGGATGGCGCGGCGGCGCCCTCGTTCGAGATGAAGCGCCACGAGGGCGGCGTGTTGAAGCTGGAGGAGCTGCGGGGCCAGGTGGTGATGCTGGACTTCTGGGCGACGTGGTGTCCGCCGTGTCGCGAGGAGATGCCGGCGTTGGTGAAGCTGGCGAAGGAGTACGAGTCGCAGGGGCTGGTCTTCCTGGCGGCGAGTCGTGACGACGGCGACATGGCGCCGAAGCTGGTGGACAACTTCATCCGCCGTCACCTGCCGGACCTGAAGCCCTACGTCGTCTACGCGGACGACGACATGGCGCGGGCGTTCGAGGTGAACGCGCTGCCGACGCTCTACTTCCTGGACCGTGAGGGCAAGGTGACCGACGCGCAGCGCGGCGCCCTGTCCGAGGACGCCCTGCGCCGGCGCATCGAGCGGGCGCTCAAGCAGCAGTAGCGGGGGAGGGCCTGGCGTCCCTCGTGGATGCCTCGACGGGCGCTGGCTGGGGCGCGGCGCTCAGCGTGATGCCTCACGCGCGCAACACGCGGATGCGCGAGCAGGACCGCAATGCTCGGGACGAACGCGCCGATGAGGGGGCCACGAGCGGATGTGTAGGCAGGACTGCGGCGCTCGGGACGACGAGCCCACGTGGGTGCAACGAGCGGATGCGCAAGCAAGATTGCTGCGCTCGGGACGAACGCGCCCACGCGGAAGCAGCGAGCGGATGCGCAAGCAAGATTGCTGCGCTCGGGATGACGAGCCCACGTGGGTGCAACGAGCGGATGCGCAAGCAAGATTGCTGCGCTCGGGACGAACGCGCCCACGCGGAAGCAGCGAGCGGACGCGCAGGCAGGACTGCGCTGCGGCGCACGAGATGAATGCGCCGGCTCGGATGCATCGAGCAACGCCCCTGAACACGCGGCGCACCGCGAGACGCTGAGGTCTCGCGGCGCCGCGAGTGAGGCGGGTTACTTCCCTGGAGTCGCCGGCTTCGGGGTGCTCTCCGGTGCCTTGGTCGCCGGAGCCGTCTTCGAAGCATCCTCGGGGGGCTTCGTCGCAGGCGGAGCCGCAGCCGGCGCTGTCTTCGCCGCAGGAGCCGTCGCGGGCGCAGGCTTCGAAGAACTCTCAGGAGGCTTCGTCGCCGGAGCAGGCGCACTCTTCGCCGCACTGTCAGGAGTCTTCGTCGCCGGCGGAGTCGCGGGCGCGCTCTTCGCGCCACCCTCGGGAGGCTTCGTCGCCGGAGCCTCCTTGCCCGCCGGAGGCTGCTGTCCCGCGGGGACGACGGTCTCCCGACCCTCGGTCTCCACCTCGGAGCGGATGAGGCGGAAGTCGACGCGGCGGTTCTTCGCGCGACCCAGCGCGGTGTCGTTCGTCGAGATGGGCCGGTCGAAGCCGAAGCCCTCCGAGCTCAAGCGCTTGCGGTCGATGCCCTTGCCCACCAGGTACTCGAGCACCGAGCGAGCCCGCTTGTCCGACAAGCCCATGTTGAGCTGCCGCGAGCCGCGGTTGTCCGTGTGCCCTTCGATGAGCACCGGTCCGAGCGTGGGATTCTTCCGCAGCACCGTGGCCACCTCGTCCAGCAGCGGATACGAGCGCTTCTGGATGACGGCCGAGCCCGTCTCGAACAGCACGTTGCCCTTGATGCGGATGCGGTCCGACTCGACGAACACGTACGGCGGCGAGTCGAACGGGCAGCCGTTGTTCTCCGGCGGGCCGAACATGTCGGGGCAGTCGTCCTCGTTGTCGGGCACCTCGTCGCCGTCCGTGTCCGGGCAGCCGTCGTAGTCCTTCGGGCCGGGCTTGTCCGGACACTTGTCGAACTGGTCGGTGATTCCGTCGCCGTCGGTGTCCACCTCGGGGCAGCCCTTGAGCTCCTTCGTCCCCTTCACGTTGGGGCAGCTGTCCTCGCCGTCCACGATGCCGTCGTCGTCGTTGTCCGGGTCCGGGCAGCCATCGCTGTCCATGAACCCGTCCTTGTCCTCGGGCTCGTTGGGGCAGCGGTCCCGGTTGTCGGGCACGTTGTCTCCATCCGAGTCCACGAAGCTCTGGTCGTAGCGCAGCCCGAACATCACGCGCAGCGCCTCGCGC
This sequence comes from Myxococcus sp. MISCRS1, assembly GCF_026626605.1. Lineage (NCBI taxonomy): Bacteria > Pseudomonadati > Myxococcota > Myxococcia > Myxococcales > Myxococcaceae > Myxococcus > Myxococcus sp. MISCRS1. The sequence continues at coordinate 2,238,742 of NZ_JAPNKB010000001.1, read as the reverse complement.
CCGTAGCCCGTGGTGAGGTTGATGCCGCGCCCCACGTTCAGCTCCAGCCCCCAGTTGCCCCAGACCTTCGTGCGGGCGCCCACGAGCACCTCCCACGGCGTCTTGAGCGTGTCGGACTGGTCGAAGTTGAACGGGCGCACCAGCGGCGTGGCGATGTGCATCTCGGCCGTGGCCTGCACGTCCGTGAAGCGGCCCATGTTCGGCAGCTCCGCGATGACACCACCGCCGAGCGTCAGCTCGTCATCCACGAGCAGGTTCAGGTACTGGGCCTCCTTGCGAATCCGCACGCCCGCGTTGCCGACGACGCGGATGGGGATGGGCAGCACCTCGAAGCGCTGCTCCACCGCCAGTCGCGGCGCGAAGAGGAAGCCCCGCTCACCCGTGAAGCTGTCCGCGGAGCCCGTGGGCGCGCGAACCTCCGCGATGAGCGACAGGCCCACCGGGAACTTCTCGCGGTCCAACAGGTGCACGCGAGGCACCACGCGGATGTCCCCGAGCGTGGTGCGACTGACGCCCGCCGCGCCCGGGAAGTTCGGCGCGTCGAGCGCGTCCCGCAGCAGCTGGAAGTTGTCGCCCTGCAGGAGGGTGACGGGCAGGTCGACGCCAATCTCCAGCCGCTCGTGGAGCTGATAGGCGAACAGCAGGTGCGCGTCGAGCCGGTACGGCAGCAGGTCGCCGAGCTTCTCGTCGCCGAGCTTCAGGGCGAGGATTCGCCAGTTGAAATCGAACAGCAGCGCGCCGCGGAAGCTGCCCACGGGCTCACCGCCGTAGGTGCCCTCGAGCGCGATGCCGCTGTTCTGTGCGGTGGTCGGCTTGTTGGGCACGGCGTCGAAGCCGCGCGTGAAGGGGTTTGTTTGAGCGTGGGCCGCTACCGAGGCCAGAACGAGGCCGAGCAGGGCGAGTCGGGCGACGGAGCTGCGCAGGGGCCGCCACCAGGAGAAAGGGCCGGAGCTGGTGCCTCGCATGATGGCAGCTCATACCATCGGCTCCCGAGGGGCGGAAACAAATGACCCACCCCTCGGGCCGAAATACAGCCTCGCGCTACTTCTCCATGAATGACTGCGCGGGAATGATGGTGACGGCGTCCGCTCGGACGGGGAGCTTGAAGGGGACGATGGACTTGTCCACTTCCAGAAGCTCGGGCGACTTGTCGGACGCGTAGGTGATGGGGGACGGCGGGCTTGCGCGCAGCGCGTTGGCGAGCCCCTTCGCGTCCTGGGTGACGAACGCGAAGGACAGCGCGCTGGGGTGAAGCCTGCGGCGCAGCACCTCCTGCACGGACTGGGGCGTCATCTTCGTGAGGGCCTGTCGGTACTGCTCCAGGTAGTTCGGCGTCCCGTAGAAGAGCGAGTCGATGGCGTAGCCGAGCCTGCGCGGGTCCGTCTGCTCCCACAGGCGCGAGTAGCCCTGGAGGAAGCCGCGCATCAGGTCGAAGCGCTCCTGGGGAATGGGCTCGTTGACCAGCTGCTCCAGGTAATAGACGGCGCCGCGCGTGGCGAACATGCCGTTGGCGGGCTCCACCGGGCGCAGCCACACGGTGAGGTCCTGCTGCGTGCGCGCGATGTTGGTGCGGTTGTAGGTCGTGCCCGGGTCCTCGATGAAGTGCTCGGCGTAGGCGTAGTCGCCGTAGTTGAGGCCGCGCTTCTCACGCAGCTCGGTGAAGAGCAGGCCGATGGACTGACGGTGCTCCCCCAGGTGCGACAGCGCGAAGGCGAGCGGGAAGAAGTCCGCGTCACCGCGGCGCACGGGATTGACGTAGCCCATGCTGACCGCGGTGGAGAGTGTCTGCTTCTGGATGATGACCGCGCGCCCGGCGGTGGAGGGCACGGTGGGCAGCGTCACGCGCGGCGCACCCGAGGCGGGCAGGCCCCCAAGACGCGACAGGAGCGAGTCCTTGAGCGCATCGTCCACCGCGCCGGCCAGGCCGACGACGAGCCGGTCCTGGGTGAAGACGCGCTGGGCGTGGGCCTTCACGTCGTCGAGGGTGATTGCCTTGAGGCCCTGGACGGTGCCGCCGGTGTAGTGGGCGTAGGGGTGGCCCTCGTAGAGGAGCGCGTCGAGGGCGACCTTGCCGAGCCCCTCGTCATTGGCGCTGCGCAGGCCGTTCTCCACGTCGCTGATGGCGTTGGCGCGCAGGCGCTCGAGCTCCGCGGAGTCGAAGCGCGGCGCGAGCAGCACGTCGGTGAAGAGCTCCAGGTAGCGCGGCAGGAAGTCCTTGTGGACGCGGCCGGAGAAGGTGGTGAACTCCTTGTCCGTGGCGACGTCCAGCTCGGCGGCCATGGGGAAGAGCGTCTCGAGCAGCTGCGCGGAGGTGAGCTTCTGCGTGCCGCCCTCGGCCATCAGCGTGGCGGTGAGCGCGGTGAGGCCCTCCTTGCCCTTCGGGTCGTCGATGGAGCCCGAGTGGAACACGAGCCGGAACGTGACGATGGGCGTGCCCGGGCGCGCGAGGACGACCAGCTCCAGCGGCTTGGGCTGCTGGAGCGGAACCGCGGGGACCTCGGTGGGAGGCGTGCTCGCCGCCTGGACGGGGGCCTCGGGCGCGGGGGCCTCGGGCGCGGGGGCCTCCGGCGTGGGCGAGGGCTTGGGCGTGGAGGCGCAGCCGACGAGGGACGCGAGGGCGACGAGGGACAACAGGCGAGGAGTCTTCATTACTTCGTCCCTCCGGCGTCGGAGACCTTGGGGGTGAGGCTGAGCAGGGTGAGGTTGGTGGCCTTGAGGTGGCGCTTGGCGAACTCGGAGAGCTGTGCGGGCGTCACCTTGGCCAGGTTGGCGAGCTGGCGCTGGAGGCCATCGGGCGTGCCGAGGATGCCGGCGTACCAGCCCAGCTGGATGCCCACGTCGCGCGGCGTCTGGAGGGCCATGAGCGCGCCGTAGCGGGCGTTGTCCTGGATGGCCTTGACGCGCGCGGCGTCGACCTTGCCTGCGGCGAGCCGGCTGACCTCCTGGAGCAGGGCGAGGCGCACGCGGTCGTAGTCCTTCTCATTCTTGAGCGTGGCGGTGAGCGAGAACAGGTGCGGGTCGCGGTGCTCGACGTAATCGCTGCCGATGGCCTCGACGAGCTGCTTGTCGAGGACGAGCTGCTTGTAGGCGGGGCTGGTGGGGCCGACGAGGTAGGCGACGAGGACGGTCTGGAGCGCGGAGTCGGAGGTGTTCGCGGAGGCCGCGGGGGTGTGCCACGCGAGGACCAGGCGCGGCTGGGTGGGCTGGGGCCAGTCGACGTGGGCGGTGCGCGGCTGCGTCTGCGGCGGCTCCTTGGGGACCTGGATGGAGGCCGTCTTGCGGTCCCACGGGCCGTAGTGCTCGCGCACGAGCTTCATGACCTGGTCATCGTCGAAGTCACCGACGATGAAGAGCATCGTGTTGTCGGGGGTGTACCAGCGCTCGAAGAAGTCGCGGCTGTACTGGTAGGCCTCCGGCATGGCCTTGATGTCGTCGTAGAAGCCGAGCGTGGTGTGGCGGTACGTGTGCTTGGTGAAGGCGGCGGCGTTGAGGGCCTCCTCCATCTTGAGGTACGGGGCGGCGGCGTTCTTGTGGTACTCGCCGAGCACGGCGAGGGCCTCGGTGCGGAAGGACGGCTCGGAGTACTCGAGGTTTCGGAAGCGGTCCGCCTCGATGTCGATGAGGAAGGGCAGGCCGGCGCTGGGGCCGTACGAGTAGTAGAGGGTGATGTCGTCGGTGGTGAAGGCGTTGTCGTCGAAGCCGAAGGTGCCGAGGATGCGCTCGCGCTCGCCTTCGGGGTGACGCTTCGTCCCCTTGAACATCATGTGCTCGAAGAAGTGGGCGAAGCCCGTCTTGCCGGCCTCCACCTCGTTGCGCGAGCCGACGCGGACGACGGTGACGTACGAGACGATTCCCTGGGACGGGTAGGGCACGCGCACGACGGTGAGGCCGTTGGCGAGCTTCTCCGTCTTGAGGGTGTAGGGGAACGCCTGGGAGGCGGCCTGGGGCTGCGCGAGCGCGGGGAGCGCGGTGCCCAGGAGCAGGAGGAGGAGGGGTAGGAGTCGTCTCATGCGGTGTCCTCGAGGGCTCGGGCGGCGCGGGTAGGGCGCAGGCCGAGCGAGGGGGCGACCCTACGCGGGTGCGGCGGGAGGGGAAGCGACTTCGAGGGTGAGTGTCCGTCCGCGTGCGGGAACGTGGGCTGGTGGACGCTCAGGAGGATTGACGAGGGCGCTTCAGCGGTTAATGTGGAGAAGACGCGGTCGACGTGGTGACCGCCAGTGGAGCAAGCAGTCAACTACCGGGGGCGACCTGGTTTCGACGGGGGCAAGGAAGTTCGAGACGCGTGCCGAGCTTGTCAGGTAGCTCGTAAATCCAACCCGGCAAAGACACAAAAGCCAACGACAACGTTGAGCTCGCGCTGGCTGCCTAAAAACAGCTCTTAGTGCGCGGTCCCCCAGCTCTCGGCCCGTGGGGTTGGGATCGACCGTCATAATGCGGGCTGGCTGCCGAGGGTGCCTGGACCCGAGGTGGCGAGACCTATCCAGGACCGGCTCCAGGAATCCCGTCCGTGGGAGTCTTGGGGACGTAGCAAATCGCGGACTACGCACGTAGGGTCGAAGAGCGGAAGGCTTTCGGACGCGGGTTCGATTCCCGCCGCCTCCACTGAGAAGAACGAACCCCGTGGCGCCAGCAAGGTGCCACGGGGTTTTGTTTTGGGGCGCGGGCGCCTGTGCGCTGGATGTTGCTGGTCACGCTCGTGGTGCTGCACCTGGGGCCACCTTCTGCACGGAGTGTCAAAACGCGAGTATCGGGGCTGCTTCACGCCATTTCCACGAGGGCGCTGTCCCTATGCGTGTGCCGAGGCTCTTGCTGGGCTGTGGGTTGCTGCTCCTGCTCGCGTGCGCTGGTGGGAGCGAGTCGGTGCGGCCAGTGCCCGCCGGGGAACTGGAGGGTGTTGGTACTTTTGTCGACGCTCCCAGTGGGGGCGGCGATGGGGTCCTGCCCGGTGCCTTCTTGTCTCCGGAATGGGAGTCGCTCGTCTGGGCCGGGGCGGCGAGCCCGCTCGAAGGTGCGGTCGCCATGCGGCCGGTGCGGAGGAGCGCTGGTACCGGGCCCTTGCGCCGTCCTCCACTGCTGAACCCGAGGCCATCACCCGCGCAGGCCCAGGCTCGGGCTCAACGGAACGCGAACCTCGCGGTAGTTCTCCAGGCGCGGCAGCTCTACCAGCAGCGGCTCAAGGAAGCGCAGGCGACGTACCCCAACAGCCTGGGGTATGAAAACCACCACTTGATTCCGATGTATTTGGGAGGCCCGGCAAACGGCCAGACGTATCGGTTACCCACTGCATACCACAAGGCAATCACCCAGGCGTTCCGCAGGAAATGGGAATATGGCCAGGGCAGGAGGCCCGAGCCGCAGAGGCTGCAAGACATCATGATCGAAGTCTATTCTCAGTACCCGATTCCCCAGCTCATTGGCATCGAACCGTAGCCATGCGTGAGACCATCGAGTTCCGAATCCCAGAGCGTCATGCGGCGAGGCTCCTGGAGCCTGGGCTCGGCGTTCGGCTGGATGAGAGTACGCGCAAGGTGGTTCTCCCGATTGCAGACAAGCGGGTCCAGGAGATTGGTCGGATTGAACGCGACTTCGCCCAGAAGGGAACGTCTTTCTTTCTGGGGTGGAGCATTCATCGCAGCTACACGGAGAAAGAGCTTCAGTCCGCGGAGTTGCTGAACCTCGTTGTCCGGGCGTATTTCGAGCCGCCAGGATCCATGTGTGGCACCGAGTACGATGACGCAGCCGCATGCCAGCACTGCGGCGCCGGGGCACCGATGAAGACCCCACTCATCCTCAACACCCGCCGCGTCCCCAAGAACATGGATATCGCCCAGACCATCGCGGGAGAAATCGTCGTGTCTCCGAGGTTCGTGGCAGCCTTCCAAGCGCATGGCCTGCGCGGAGCGGAATTTCGCCCCGTCCTCCATCAAGGACGCAAAGGGCCGCAGCCTTCCGAACTCTCCCAGCTCGTCGTCACCTCAAGGCCGCTGAAATTGACCAGCAGGACGGTCGCAGGCAACAACCCATTCGACCTCGACCAGCACAACGAGCACCGCTGCCCGAAGGGTCATATCGCCGGGCTCAACCAACTCTCCGAGCTGTACGTTGAGCGCGCCAGTCACGATGGCAGCGACATCTGTCTCACCGACAAACTGTTCGGCGACAAGCGAGGCGAGCTGCGGCCCGAGTCTCGGCTGCTCATCTCACCGAATCTGCGTGACGTGCTCACAGAAATGAAGGCCAAGAGCTTCATTCTGGAAGTCGCCCACTTCGAGTAGATAGGGCACCGTCGTAATCTGAATCCAAAGTTGATCACGACAGTGGGAACTTTGGCCCGAAGAGGGCGCGCCATGCCTTCAGTGCTTCCCCGTTGCGTCCTTGCCGTACGTGGTTGATGGCGATGGACGCCTCTCGGCCCGCTGCGAGCAACAACTCTCTTGCTCGCGTCTTCCGGTCGTCGTCCATCATACCGCTGATCGCCGGCCCTAATTGCGCAGGATCTCCCCATTCGTCGAAAATCCTGTCCGCGAGCGTGGAGAAGAATCCCTGGATCTCGTAGTCGAAGCGCCCTCGCCAGCCGCCATGCAGGCACTCCAACGCCATCACCTCGATGAGAAACGACGGCTTCATGGGTTTCTCGCCATGGCGTGGATGGTTGTTCCAATACTTGACCATGCGAACGAGCCCCTTCCACTCGCTCGAGTACGCCTGATGCGCGGCCACTGCCTTGGCGGCATGGACCTTGGGATTGGTCTTGATCCACTTCCCTGACTCGCGGTCCGGAATCTCGAAGTCGTCACCCGAGGGGAAGGCCGGAACGACATCGACGCTGATGACCCGATAGTCCGTATTGTCCTCCGCATCGGCAACGACACCGAAATCAACGTTGATGGAGCGGCTCTGTTTCCGAATTGCGTCCTTGCCATACTTCGTAACGAGCGCCGCGTGGAAGGCATCGAGCACGACGGTCGATGCCTTCTTGAGATAGTGGCGCTCCGACTCATCGAGGACGAAGAAGATGTCGATGTCCTTGAGCGGCTTGGTCTTCGTATGCCGCGCATACGAACCTGTCAGAAAGCTGTTTTTGATGTCGAAAAGACCATCCAGGTACTCCCGGACCTCTTGCTGACGCGAGGAAGCATTTTGCTGCTCTCGCTCGTTGAGTTCCAGGCGACTCTTGAACTTTCGAAAAGCCTCTTCCACGGTCAACATCAGCGCTTCCTCCAGTAGCTGGCATGCGCACCAAGTCCATTGTGTTCGATGGTTGCTCCGAGGCTTTGACGAACCATCCCGTCCGTCGAGCGGAAGGAACCCGCCGACCAGCCTGGGACATCAGGACGGCCTGGCTTTGTCTGTAGAACTAATTCATACATGGCGCTGGTAGGCGCCACCCCAACCTTGCGGAGGTGGTACCTGAGTTGGTCGGTATCCACCCAGAAGTTGCCGTCTCCTTGGGATTGATTTTGGACGACATCGATATCCCATCGATCAATGAGCCTATTAGTCGTCGGATTGTAGATCTCGAGCACGACGCGCTCGAGATGCCCGGACCCAAGCCAGGTCCGGATGGCCAGCAGATGCGTCTGCCAGTTGTTCACGAAGTTGGAGGGATCGAGCCCGATTTCTCGAATGATCTCTTTCAAGCTCTTCAAGATGTTATCCGCCACGAAGGTGACGGAGTGTGTGTGGGTATAGACGACGACACGGGTCATGATTCGAGAAACCCCTTCGGGTCGAGAATCAGAGGGCCGGCCTTCGACAGGCGGGTCTCATCATCGTCAATGGAAATTCCACTCGAAACGTCACGGGCGGTAACGCGGCTGCCATGCGTCGAGAGAGTGCTTTGGACCCATGCGAGGTCATCTGTCCCGCATGGCAGGGAGACGGACCACTGTCCTTCCAGCGGATCATAGCCCAACACATCTTCACTTGCGTCCGTCCCGTCGACGGCATCCTCGTCATAGATGCAGTAGATGCGAGTACGCGGCCCGTCACAGGTCACGACAATGGGAGCCTCCTTGGGTGATTGGTCCGTGATGAGGCAGGATACGACTCCAGTCACCGCGAGGAGCTCGTCCCGGTCCGCACCCGCCTTGCCCTGGGTCAAGAGCTCGACGATGTCCGTCCAGGTTCGCACCGCGTCGCGGTGAGGAACGCTCCGAAAGGTCCGCCTGTTCACCGTTGTCATGTCGCCTTGCCCCCCTGCATCGTGCGGCTCGTCTTGGCGGCCTTCACGGCAAGCACCAACTGCTCAAGCGTCACCCGGTTCGGGTCCATCGCGGTCTCGGGAGTGCTGGCGAGGGCATTCGCCACAACCTTCCGAATGGCTCGCCCATCCAGTCCCACGCATTCTCCGACACACCGCTCGAAGTGTAGAGCCTTTGGAAGCTTGCTGATGGCCGGATAGAGCTTCCCGAGCCCCGTCAGACAGTCAGTGAGAATCTGGCCGCAGGCCTTCTGGTCGGGCAGCGGAACCTGCATCACGAGGTCGCAGCGCGACAAGAAGGCCTCGTCCACGGCCTCGGGGAAGTTACTCGTCGCGACGAACAGCAACTGAGGATACTTCTCCGCCATGGCATCCAGTTGGACCAGCACGGCGTCCGTTGCGCGATGGATGTCAATCGGGTTCGCCTCGAGGCTCAGTTTCGAGCGGTCCACAGCCAGCGTCTCGACCTCATCGAGCAGGACGATGGTTGGCCCACCCTCCACCGTCTCAGCAATGGCGGTCGCGAAGAGGTCCGAGACCGCGCGCTGAGTCTTTCCCATCGCCGAGCTCGTCACCGAGTGGGGGTCTACCTCCAGCATCCGGAACTGGCCCCCCTTGAATGACTTGGCCACCCGATGCGCCAGGCCCCGTGCGAGCGACGTCTTTCCCGTACCAGGGGGGCCCACGAGCAAGATGACTCCATGCAATGGCAGTACCTGTCGATCCACCTTGCCGCGAACCGTGAAGTTGAGGACTGCCTGCGACAGCAGCTGAGTCTTTAGCCGTTCATCGAGGATGATGGAGTCCCACAGCGTGCCAAGCTCATCATCCGGTAGTGCTCGACGCGTCTGAATACCTCTGGGTAGGTCCTTGCCGTCATGTTGAAGGACCGCGCCACCTCGTCTCTTCATGTTCACCGCCAGATTTGGGTTCATTTCTCAAGACGCCAACCGCGCCAGCACCCCTCGCGACCCCACGATTTTTTCGCGGGCTCTCCGCCATGCGCTTGCGTAGCTCCACCCCGACGCCTGCTGTCCACCCTCCCTTGGGTGACACTCCGGCCACCGCCTGCTGGACGGCTGCCCTGCGGTGCAGTGATTACCGGCCCCAGCGGCTTGCCACTGGCCGGCGGACGCCGCTGCGGGCGGCTTGCAGGTCGCCCTACTTCCATGTATGCGTCGTCGGCTCCGACACGCCCAGCTTCGCCGCTGCCTCTCTCCTGGCGTCGCCCGCATCGCGGTGCTGCTCCACGAATGTTCGTAGCGACTCCGGGAACGACTGCGGCTCCTAACTGCACCTCCTCACGGAGCCGGTTCAAATCCTTCGCTACGTGCCCCGCCGGGGCTGGACGGAAGAGGTCTCATGTGCGGACGGACATTGGCACGACGTGGCACGGCGAACTCTTACGATTCATCACCGGTACGGCCCAATCCGCTCCTGCGGACCGGGCGAGGTGTGTTCTTCGACACAGGCAGGGCGCTTGCGCGGGTGTAGATGCGGAGTTCGAGGGAGTCCTTCCGGGCTCCATCCGTGCGGGCCAGAGAAATCATGGTGCGGCTGACTAAGAGGGATGCTGTGCTGCGCGGATACACGTATCGGCGCCCTGAGTCTGCCTGGCTAGATGAAGCCGGGTATCTACCTCTGGGGGGTGAGGGCTCGACACTTGATTGTTGTTGGTTTGTAGCGGCATGTAGCTCCCGTGCCAATCGCTCCCATGCTGTTGCCGTGCGCGGGTGATATCGCGCAGGTCCGACACCGTCAGTACTTGGTCAATGAGGTCATTGCTCCTGCAGATGTCCGGGAGCAACACACTCTCGTTCGTCTCACGTGTCTCGATGATGACGCACAGGGGCGCCCCCTGTCTGTCTTGTGGGAGCGTGAGCTCGCTGCTCGGGTCATTCGACCCCACCAGGGTGGACTGGGACCTCCTGTTCGTTTCGACGAGCCGCGTCACTTCGCCGCGTATCTCCATGCGCTCAAGTGGAGCTCCGTCACCGCCACCGACGCCCGGCTCTTCCAGGCGCCGTTCCGTGCGGGCATCCACTTGATGAATCACCAGCTCACGCCTCTCAAGAAGGCGCTCGAGCTGCCTCGGGTGAATCTCTTCATCGCCGATGACGTGGGGCTCGGGAAGACCATCGAGGCGGGGCTGGTGTTGCAGGAACTCATCCTCCGCCAGCGCGTGGACCGTGTCCTCATCGTCTGCCCGGCGTCGGTGACGCTCCAGTGGCGCGATGAAATGGAGAAACGCTTCGGCCTGCGCTTCGAAATCTTCAACAGCGAGTTCGTCTCCCGCCGCCGTCAGGAGCGCGGCTTCCAGGTCCCCGTCTGGGCCACGCACTCTCGCTTCATCGTGTCGTACCAGACCCTGCGGCGCAGCGAGTACTTCGAGCCGCTGAAGACCCTCCTGGAGGAGAAGGGACACCACAAGTCCTTGCTGGTGCTCGACGAGGCACACGTCGTCGCGCCCGCCTCGGCCAGCCGGTACGCCATCGACACGGAGACCACTCGTAGCATCCGCTCCCTGGCGGAGCGCTTCGAGCACCGGCTCTTCCTCTCCGCCACGCCCCACAACGGCCACTCCAACAGCTTCTCCGCGCTGCTGGAGATGTTGGACCCACAGCGCTTCACCCGTGGCACCCGCGTCCGCGAATCACAGCTGGCTCCCGTCATGGTGCGCCGGCTCAAGGGTGACCTTCGCGCCCTGGGCAGCTCACAGCGCTACCCCGAGCGACACGTGGTGGGCGTGCGCCTGACGCATGACTCGGGGCGCTGGCACGCCGAGTGGCTCGCCCCGGACGGAAAGACCGTCGAGGAGCGTGTCGACCTGGGCGAAGCCTCCGCCCCGGAACTGGAGCTGTCCCAGAAGCTGGCGCGCTACACGGAACTCATGGCGCCCGGCACGAAGCAGGGGCGCCTGGTCTTCATCAACCTCCAGAAGCGCCTCCTCTCCAGCATCGAGGCATTCCACCGTACCCTCTCCGTCCACGCGGCGGCCTTCGGCTCGGGGACGCGGGTTCCCGACGGCGGAGCGCTCACTGGCGACACGGCTCCCGAGTCCGAGGAGCACGGCGAGACGGACGATGCACTCGAGCTGTCGTTCGCGGAGACCATCCGCGAGCACAGTCAGCCTCTGTCGACCAACGCCCAGGCTCGCAAGCTCCTGGAGGACATGCTCCAGCTGAGCGCCCGGCACCGCTCGGCCCGGGACGCGAAGCTGCGGGCCCTGCTCCACTGGATTCGCGAGCACCAATGTCCGCTCACCAAGGGCGCTCCGTGGAAGCCCCGTCGGGTCATCCTCTTTACCGAGTATGGCGACACGCTCCGTTATCTCAAGGAGCAGCTCACCGCCGCCTTCGAGGGGACCCACCGGGGGGATGAGCGCATCCTCACGCTGACTGGTGGCATCGATGACGTGAAGCGCGCGGAGGTGCAGGCCGCCTTCAACGGCTCGATGGAGGAGTTCCCCGTGCGGGTCCTCCTAGCGACCGACGCCGCGCGCGAAGGCATCAACCTGCAAGGCCACTGCGCGGACCTCTTCCACATCGACGTCCCGTGGAATCCCTCACGCATGGAGCAGCGCAACGGCCGCATCGACCGTGCCTTGCAACCCGCTCCCATCGTGCGCTGCGGCTACTTCGTCTACGCCCAGCGTGCCGAGGATGCGGTGCTCGACACCCTCGCTCGCAAGGTGGAGACCATTACTCGCGAGCTGGGCAGCCTGGGCTGTGTGCTGATGGACCAGATGCACGATGCCCTCGCCTCGGGCATCTCGAAGGGCACGCTGGAGCGCGTCTCCCGCGCCGCGACCTCGACTCGCACGGAGGTGACGAAGCGGGAACTGGAGTCCCAGCGCACGCTCCAGTCCCTGCGCAAGGAATTGGATGCGATTGGAGAGCTCCGCGAGCGCAGCGGCAAGGTGATGGACTTCAATCCCGTCCTGCTGCGCGATGCGCTGGACGTGGGGTTCGAGCTGGCCGGTGCGGGCCGGTTGGAGCGGGAGACCCTCACGGAAGAGGGCCGGACGCTGGAGGCCTGGAGGGTCCCCGCGCTTCCCGCTTCTTGGAGCACGACCCTGGATTCCATTCGTCCGCGCCGGGCGCACGACGAGGCACCCTGGGAGTGGCGCAAGCGCCCCCTGTCTCCCGTCGTCTTCGAGGCACCTCCGGGCGTCGCCAGCAAGCTCGTCCACCTGCACCTGTCCCATCCGCTCGTCCAGCGGGTGCTCCAGCGGTTCCTGGCCCAGGGGTTCTCCGCGAACGACCTCAGCCGTGTCACCGTGGTCCAGACCCAACGCGACGCCGTGGCTCGCGTCATCGTCTTCGGCCGGTTGTCTCTTTTCGGCGAGGGCGCCGCGCGGCTCCATGACGAGGTGGTCTCTGTCTCAGCCAGGTGGCTGGACGGCGGCGGCCGAGGGCACCTGAAGCCCTTCGCCGATGAGGCGGACCGCAAGGTCATCGACCAACTGGAGACCACGCTGGCGGAAGCGCCCGCGCTCTCCTCGATACCGAAGGCCGTCCAGAAACGCCTGCTGGCCAGTGCCGAGTCCGACTTCTCGAAGCTCTGGCCCGCCATCGAGGAACAGGCCTCGGCGCGAGAGCAGGGGGCTCGCAAGAAGCTGGCGGCGCGCGGCGCATCCGAAGCCAAGGCGCTGACTCAGATTCTCCGCGAGCAGAAGGAGGCCATCCAGGAGGCACTGCGCGCGCAGCTCGAGCTCTCGCTCGACGCCCAGGCCGAGAAGGACCAATGGAGGAGGGACAAGGTGCACCTCGAACAGCGATTGGCGGCACTCGGCAGGGAACTCGTCGAACAACCTGAATCCTTGAAGGCCACCTACGCCGTGCGGGTCGCCCGCCTGGTTCCCGTGGGCATGGTCTACCTGTGGCCGGGGGCTCGCTAATGAACGGTCAGAGCCTTGGCGGGGATGTCGAGCGTCGCTATCACCAGACGTGGATGGGGATGGCGCAGCCCATCGAGGGGCTGGTGGTCTCCATCCCGGTCCTCGAGGACGCGCAGTGCATGCAGCGCCTGCCCGTGTCCGCTCAGTCGCGCTTCGTCCTGTTGGCGGGCCGGGAGTCACCTCGCGTGACGGATGTCCCGCGCTTCCTCCGGGAGGTGCTGGGCTACACCGAGGAGGATTTCACCACGAGGTTTCCGGAGGACCTCCAGCTCGATATCGAGGAGGGGCAACAGACCCTCAAGCCCTCGCGGGGGCTGTTGCGACGAGGGCCCCCTCCCGCGAGGCCGGAAGGGTTGCCGGATGACTCCACGCCCATCAGCCGCGCCGCGGAGGGCTTCGCGCTCCTGACCTGGGAGCTGCCGGCCGGATTGGACCTGGACAAGAAGGAAGACACCACGGGCGCGTGGTTCTACGAGCCCACCGCCAAGTTCGACCGACTGCTGCGCGCGGCCCGTGTCCCCATCGGTCTGCTGTTCAACGGGGACTCCGTGCGCCTCGTCTATGCGCCCCACGGCGAGACCTCCGGGCACATCACCTTCCGGTTCAAGGACCTCGTCACCGCCAGCGGTCGTCCGCTGTTCGACGCGATGGTGATGCTCCTGCATGCGCGCCGCTTCTTCGGCGTGCTGCCCGAGCATCAGCTCCCCGCGCTCCTGGAGCAGTCACGCCGCCGGCAGGCGGATGTCACCGACGAGCTGGCCGACCAGGTCCTGGAAGCGCTCGGCATCCTGCTCACGGGTTTCGAGACAGCCGCAGAACGGGATGGCTCTCGGGCCCTGGACGAGGCGCTCTCACGAGGTGAGGAGCATGTCTACGGCGGGCTCCTCTCCACGCTCTTGCGGCTCGTCTTCATCCTCTACGCGGAGGACCGGGGCCTGCTCCCCGTGGACCAGGAGCCCTATCGCGATGACCTGTCGGTGAAGGCTCTTCACGCGCAGCTCGTCGAGGACTCCAGTCAATACCCCGATTCGATGAATCGGCGCTTCGGTGCGTGGCCACGGTTGTTGGCGCTCTTCCGGTGCATCTACCTGGGGGCCTCGCACGACAAGCTGCGAATGCCGGCGCGGCGTGGGGAACTCTTCGACCCTGACGCGTTCCCTTTCCTGGGGGGAGTGGGCTCCGCCGAGGAGGGCACGGATGCGCGGGTGCCTCCCATCGATGACGAGACGGTCCTCCAGGTCCTGGAGCGGATCGTCTTCCTCAAGGGGCAGCGGCTGAGCTTCAAGTCGCTTGACGTGGAGCAGATCGGCTCCGTGTACGAGGGCCTGATGGGCTTCCACGTGAAGCGCCTGAGCGGTGCTGGAATCTGCCTCAAGCCCTCGAAGGTATGGGTCTCCGCAGACGAGGTGCTGGCCCAGCCCGCGAAGCGGCGTGCGGTATGGCTGGAAGAGGAGGCGGGCCTCGACACGAAGGCGGTGAAAGCCTTGTCGAAGGTGTTGGAACAGGCTTCGACTCAGCAGGTGGTCCTGACCGCGCTGGAGTCGTACCGCGTGAAGGGAACCGAGATACGGCGCGCGTCCCAGTTGGTGCTGCAGCCTGGCGACGAGCGGCGACGGACCAGCAGTCACTACACGCCTCGAAGTCTCTCGTCCCCCATCGTCCGTCGGGCGCTGGAGCCCTTGCTCAAGACGATGGGGTCGCAGCCGTCTTCGGAAAGACTCCTCAACCTGAAGATCTGCGACCCGGCCATGGGGTCGGGTGCGTTCCTGGTGGAGTCCTGCCGCTTTCTCGCGGACCAGGTTGTCGCCGCCTGGACACGTGAGGGCGTCCTGAAGCGTGACAAGCACGAGGACGAGGTGATGCGGGCGCGCCGGCTGGTGGCCCAGCGATGCCTGTACGGCGTGGACAAGAATCCATGGGCCGTGCAACTCGCGAAGCTGTCGCTGTGGCTCGTGACGCTGGCGAAGACGGAGCCCTTCACCTTCCTGGACCATGCGCTCAAGTGCGGGGACTCGCTGGTCGGGCTCGACCTGGAGCAGCTTCGAGCGTTCCACTGGGACCCGAGCAGCAAGAAACAGTCGGAGCTGCCATGGGCGTTCATCTCGAAGGCACTGAACAGCTCGCTGGAGAAGCGCGAGAAGATCCTCCAGCTCGCGCTCGACCTGGAAGGGCCGGACCGCAAGCCGCTGCAGTTGGACCTGGAGCCCGGCAGGGTGAAGGAGGGGCTTCTTCGGGACGCGGACAAGGTGTTGGAGGACATCAAGCACATAGCGAATGCGTGTGTCGGGGCGTTCTTCGCCCAGGGTTCAGACAAGGAGCGGGAGAGGGAGCGCGTCCGCCGCTTGGACCTGATTGGGACGTGGCTGTCCAAGGCGACGAATGGGGTTCTGCCTCCCATTCCAGCGGACATCGGGGCGTTCTCTGCGCCGTCATGGACGTTCCACTGGCCACTGGAGTTCCCAGAGGTTTTCCATGGGAGCCGGCCGGATCCGCTCGACAACGAGCAGCCGAACAAGGCTGCGTGGATCGATGGGTTCGTGGGGAACCCGCCGTTCGCGGGAAAGAACGCCATCATCGAGACGGGTGGCGAGAACTACCTCCCTTGGCTCCAGGCGGTTCATGAGGGGGCGCACGGCAACGCGGATCTCTCCGCGCACTTCTTCCGCCGTGCATTCCACCTGCTGGGTGAACACGGCAGTTTCGGACTCATCGCCACCAACACCATCGCGCAGGGAGACACGAGGGCCACGGGACTGAAGCACCTGGTGGACCACGGAGGCCACCTCTACGACGCCGTGCGATCCATGAAGTGGCCGGTGGCTGGCGCCAACGTCTCCGTGTCAGTCGTGCACGTGGCGAAGGGGCACGTCTCCGGCCTGATTCTAGAGCCTCGCTTGGATCGCCTGCCCGTGAAGTGCATCAACTCTCGGCTCCGTGGCAAACCCGAGCGATTAGAGCCCGTGGCGCTCACTGCCAACACGGGGAAGAGCTTCCAGGGAAGCATCGTCCTTGGAATGGGGTTTGTACTGAGCCCTGAGCAGCGCTCGACTCTTGTCTCGAAATCATCAAAGAACGCGGCGCGCATCTTTCGCTACGTGGGTGGCGAGGAGCTCAATTCCGACCCGAGTCCTGAACTCGAAAGGCACGTCATCAACTTCGGGCAGATGGAACTACAGGAAGCGGAACGCTGGCCCGACCTCATCCGTACCGTACGGGAGTTGGTGAAACCTGAGCGAGACAAGGTCAAGGACAGAGGCGCGAAGCAGTTCTGGTGGCAGTTTATCCGGCCGCGTCCTGAACTCTATCAAGCGCTTCGTCCGCTAAGTCGTTGCCTTTCGACCTCTCGTCACTCGAAGCATTTGATATTTTCATGGCAATCGTCGTCTGTCGTATTCAGTGAGGCCGTCATTGTCGTTCCCGTCGAGCAAGCCAACTGGCTGACGACGCTGCAGTCACGTGTGCATGAGGTCTGGGCACGTTTGCTGTCATCCTCCATGCGCAACGACCTGCGTTACGCACCGAGCGACTGCTTCGAAACCTTCCCCTTCCCGGACTCTGCAAGCGCCTCTGCGCTCGATGCGGTAGGCGAACGGCTCCACGCCGAGCGCAGCCAGTACATGCAGGCCCACAGCATCGGCCTGACGACGACGTACAACCGGCTCAAGGATAAGTCGGTCACCGACACCGCGACTCAGCGTCTGCGGGACCTGCATGTGGCCGTGGACCAGGCCGTCCTGGATGCCTACGGCTGGAAGGACATCCAGGTTCCTCCGTACTGCGGAGCTACTCCCAAACAGCTCGAAGCCTTCGAGGACGAAGTTCTCGACCGCCTCTTCGACCTGAATGAACGCCGCGCTTATGAGGAAGCGCATCCCACCGTCCGCCGTCCCTCGAAGTCCCGCGCCCAGACCGCTTGAGGCCTCCCATGCATGCTTCTGACACGGGAGCGGTCCGCTCCCACCTCATCGATGCGCTCGAAGCGGACCTCGTCGGTCCGTTCCACAAGCCTCCAGGGGCTCCCGTCTCGGACGCCTCGGAAGTGCTCCGCACACCACCGTCCCGCTGGTACCTGACGGGCTTCCTCGTCCCGCTCGACCAGGGTGTCATCGAGGACGATCCCGACGACGAGGAAGACGACCTGGCCGCGGGCAATGACGAGGACGATGAGGAGTCCTCTCGCCCCGACCCGACCGCCAAGAAGGTGCGCCGCCTGCCCGCGTCCATGGGCCTGTCCGTCTTCGTCCCCGCGGGCACGTCCCAGTTCACCGCCCATGTCTGCTGGGCGGACTATCAGCGCATCGATGCAGAGGGGCGCAAGCAGTGGCGCCGCACCTTCCATCAACGCACTGTCACCCTGCACCTGAACGACGCGACTCTGCGGGAAGGACTGTACGTACAGGACAGCGGTGGCCTGCGCCTGGAGGGCCATGTGGAGAAGACGCGCGAAGGCGAGCTCGCGGTCGCCATCTTCCTCGTCAACGCACGCCCTCCCACCAGCACCTCCGCCGACCGGGACGAGGCCTACGTCTTCCAAACCCACCTCGCCCTGGAATGTGCGCAGGGCTTCGTCAGCCGACAGGACTCCAGCGACGCCAGGAGCGAGGACGAAGACGACCTCGTCAACGACCTCCAGTTCCGTGACCGACAGCGGTGGGCCGTGGGCCATGGCATCTCCGTGCGCGTCCCATCCACCTCCGTCCCTGTGACTCGCGTGGAAACGGACTGGCTGCCACGCGTCGAGGTGCTCCCTGTCGAAGCGAGGCAGCTCGACGAGGTCACGGTGGGCATGGAGCAGCTCGCTGCGTTCACGACTCCCTCGGAGGCCATCGCGGCACTGCTCCCCCTGGTCCGGACCTACCGTGAATGGGTGGCCAGCCAGGCCACTCTCGTCGTCGGCAGCGAACGCCGCGAGAAGACCCGGGATGAACTCATCCGCAGGGCTCGACGCGCGGCTGATCGCATCGAGGACGGCATCCAGCTCCTGGCCCGGGAACCTCTCGCCTTCGACGCCTTCCGCTGGATGAACAGCGTCATGGCTCAGTCAGAGCGCAAGGTCCGGCAGGACGAGGCTCCCAAATGGCGCCTCTTCCAGCTCGCCTTCATCCTGCTCAACCTCCCCTCTGTCGAGGACGAAGACCACGCGGACCGTGAGCTCGTGGAGCTCATCTTCTTCCCCACCGGCGGCGGAAAGACGCAGGCCTACCTGGGCCTCATCGCCTTCACCTTGCTCCTGCGCCGCCTCCGGGGGCAAGCCCACCTCCACGGCGGCCTGGGCGTGGCGGTGCTGCTTCGCTACACGCTGCGGTTGCTCACCCTCGACCAGCTCGGTCGCGCCGCGACACTCATCTGCGCGCTCGAAGTCCTCCGCCAGCAGGAGCCGAAACGCCTGGGCGCCGTGCGCTTCTCCATCGGACTGTGGGTCGGCCGCTCCGCGACCGCCAACACGCTGGAGCAGGCCTCCACGCAAATCACCGAGTACAAGAACGACAACAGCGCTCGCGCACAATCTCCGTTCCCGCTCGCCACCTGCCCCTGGTGCGCCACGCCGTTCGAACGGGAGTGCTTCATCCTCCGTCCCTCCAAATCCAGACCGGAGGAAGTCCTCGTCGGCTGCGCCAACATCGCGTGCTCGTTCAACCTCGGACGCAACCCGGAAGGGCTCCCCGTCCTCTTCGTCGACGAGCAGATCTACCGGGAGCTGCCGTGCTTCCTCGTCGCCACCGTGGACAAGTTCGCCATGCTGCCGTGGCGTGGAGAGACGGGCTCGATCTTCGGTCGTGTCCTCGGTCGTACCGGCAAGCGCTTCGTCGGTCCATGCAACGATGCCGCGGATGTGAAGGCGGCGCTCGTGATGCTCCCGAAGGGACTGCCTCCCCCGGAGCTCATCGTGCAGGACGAACTGCACCTCATCTCCGGCCCGCTGGGCTCTATGGTGGGTCTCTACGAAGGAGCCGTCCTGACGCTCGCGCCCCGGGCGAAGCTGGTGGCCTCCACCGCCACTGTCCGCCGCTCCCGGCAACAGGTCAGTCGCCTCTATGGACGGGACGTCGCGCTCTTCCCTCCGCCTGGCGTGGATGCCTCCGAGACGTTCTTCGCCTCCGTGGGCAAGAAGGGCGCGCGCCAATACCTGGGCGTGGCGGCACCCGGGCGGCCCATGAAGGCCCTCCTGCTGCGCGTCTATGTCAGCCTGCTCGCCGCCGCCGCGCGCGGTGAGCAGCTCCACGGCGCCGTGAGCGCGGACCCGTACCTGACGCTCGTCGGCTACTTCAACAGCCTGCGTGAGCTGGGCGGCATGCGCCGGCTGGTCGAGGACGAGGTGCGCCGACTGGTGATGGACCGCGTCCGCCGTCGTCCAGAGGACTTCAGCAAGGACGCCGAGCATCCCTGGTACCGGGGCAGGACCATCCGCGGCGAGCCCATCGAGCTGACCAGCCGGGAGAAGACGGCCGACATCAAGGCCTCGAAGAACCGCCTGGAGCTCACGCACGGTCAGCCCCAGAGCATCGACGTCGTGCTCGCCAGCAACATGATCTCCGTCGGCGTGGACATCGACCGGTTGGGGCTCATGGTCGTGGCGGGACAACCCAAGACGACCAGCGAGTACATCCAGGCGTCCAGCCGCGTGGGCCGCAAGATGAACAAGCCCGGCCTGGTGGTGACGTGCCTCAACGCCGCCAAGCCCAGAGACCGCAGCCACTACGAGCGCTTCGGGACGTACCACGAGTCGTTCTATCGCTTCGTCGAGGCCACCTCGGTGACGCCCTTCTCGGCGCCAGCGCTCGACCGGGGGCTGGCGGGCGTGGTGGTGGCGCTGGGCCGGCTGCTGGACACCGCCATGACCGCGCCCCTGGAGTGGAAGTCCCTGCAGGCGCACCGGGACCGGCTGGAGCAGGCGCTCGAAACACTGGCGAAGCGCGCGGGCCGAGGACTGCCCATGGAGGAGGCAGAGCGCGCAAGCACCATCGTGATGCAGCGCGCGCGAGGCCTGCTCGACTCGTGGCGCAACATCATCGAACAGGCGAAGAAGGACGCCGCCCAGCGCGCGTACTCTCGCTACGACCCGGAGGGGAAGGGGCTCAAGCCCCTGCTGCACGGCTTCCTGGACCGGACCGACGACCTCACCCAGGACGAACTCAAGTTCGAGGCACCCACGTCCATGCGTGACGTGGAGTCCTCGGTGCACCTGTGGATTTCACGTCAGCCCCTGGGTGGCTACCGCGCCCCGAAGGCCGCGACGGAGGAGGTGGCGCATGACGAGCCGTAGGAAGTGGACCCGGGCCCGCTCGACGCGGCCGCCGGATGGGCGCGTGCGCCAGAGCCAGGTGGTCTCCACCTTCGGCCCCGGCAGCATGCTGGACCTGCTGAATGACGCGGTCCTCGTGGGCGGCCTGGACTTCTGGCGCCTCAAGGGGCAGGGCGAGGTGGTCAACGAGCCACGGCTCTTGGAAATCGTCGAGCCGCTCTACCACCGCAACAAGTGGCCGCTCAGCAAGGAGGCTCCCTTCCGCAAGCCTCCCGCTGGAGACGAGCGGGAGCCGACGGAGTCCTGCGGCATCCAGGTGTATGAGTTCCCGCGCTGGTTCGTCTGTCAGAACCCCCACTGCCGCACGCTGGTCCGGGCCAACAGCCTGGAGCGCGTGAACCAGGAGTACCGCCACCGCTGCGCGGGTGGGGACGCGAAGCCCGAGCGCTGCGTGCCGGTGCGCTTCGTCTCGGCCTGTCCTCGGGGACACCTGTCGGACATCGACTGGACCTGGTGGTCACACGAGCGCAAGCCTTGCGACGCCCCACAGCTCAAGCTCGAAGAGGGGGTGAGCGGTGACTTCAGTGACATCGAGGTCGCGTGCTCGACGTGCGGCAAGCGCAGGCGCCTCATCGACATGACCCACAAGGAGCAGCAGGACCGCTGCGACGGGGAGCGGCCCTGGCTGGGATTGGAGGCGAAAGAGCGCTGCGACGAGAAGCAGCGGCTGCTGGTCCGCACCGCCAGCAACGGCTACTTCGCGCAGACCACCAGCGCCATCACCATCCCTGAACCGGAGTCACTCCGGCGCAAGGTGCAGTCCGCGTGGAACATCCTCCAGTCCGCCACCGCGGAGACGCTGCCGGCCTTCCGGACCATCCCCCAGGTCCAGGCGGCGCTCGGCTCCGCCTCCAACGCGGAGGTGCTGGCGGCCATCACCGCGGAGCGCGAGCACTCGCCCGAGGCCGTCCCGGAGATCCGCACCGCGGAGTGGCTCCAGTTCCTCGCACAGCCCCAGGAGAAGCCTGGCGAGATGCCCAGGGACCGCACCGAGGTCTTCTGGGCCCGGCGCATCGCTCGGCCCCAGGGACTGCCCCCGCTGGTCGAACGCGTGGTGCTGGCTCGACGGCTGCGGGAGGTCCAGGCCCAGGTCGGCTTCACTCGGCTGGAGCCCCTGACGAAAGACCTGCAGGGCCGCTACGACCTGGACGTGGCGCTCGCGCCGATGTCGCTCCACCGCGACTGGGTCCCCGTCACGGAGATGCAGGGCGAGGGAATGCTGCTGGTGCTCGACGAGCCGCAGGTGCACGCCTGGGAGCTGTCCGAGCCCGTGCTGCGGCGCGAGGAGGTGCTCCGGGCGGGCTATGAGCGCTGGAAGCAGGGCTCCGGCTCGAAGCTCCCTTTCCCGGGCGTGCGGCTCTACCTGCTCCATTCACTGGCGCACCTGTTGATGACCCAGGTGGCGCTGGAGTGTGGCTATCCCGCGAGCTCCATCCGCGAGCGGCTGTACTGCGCGCCGCACAGCGACGCCGTCCCCATGGCGGGCATCCTGTTGATGACGGGCACCACGGGCGCGGAAGGCACGCTGGGCGGCCTGGTGGAGGAGGGGAGGCGACTGGGGCAGCACCTCGCCCGGGCGCTGGAGGACGCGCGCCTGTGCTCCAACGACCCCGTCTGCGCGCATCACGAACCCACGGGCCGTGACGACCGCGACCTGGAGGGCGCCGCGTGCCACGGGTGCCTCTTCCTCCCCGAGTGCTCCTGCGAGCGCTTCAACCAGTATCTCGACCGCGCGCTCGTCGTGCCCACGCTGGGCCACGAGGACGTCGCCTTCCTGAAGACGCCGTGGACCTGAGCGGCGTGGCGACCGTGGACCTGGAACCTGGCCAGCGGTGCTGGTGGCCCGGTTCTCCACGGGCGCCCGAGCCGGCACGGCGCTCGGTGGAGTTCAAACCCAGTCAAGTAAATGGGACTGCAGTAGGGGGAACCGGCCCCGCGGATTTGCGGGGCTGATAATGACACTCACCCGCAGAGCTCTCACTTGTTTCATTGGCGAATCATCTGTCGCCACAGGGTATTTCCTGCCCCGCATCGACCGTGATGGGGTTGAGCAGGACATGTACGAAGGTCGCAGTGGGAAGACTGCCGTCACTGTGCGGGGACGAGGCTCTGGCCGCGGCATGAAGTATTGTCTGTTGAAAATGCGCGTGATGTTGTAGTCTTGTTTTCTGTGGGTGAATCAAGACGCGCCCACGAACAACAACAGTCTGCTGGATGCCCGCGACCTCCGTGCAGTTCGTCGCGAGGCCGTGGTGCGTCCGTTCAGGGGGACCCAATGAGACGTCCATTTTCTTCTTTTCTGGTCATGCTCGCGGGGGCGGGTCTGCTCGGCCTCATCGGCGGTTGCAGCCCTGTCTCCGACGGGGACCATGACGCGGACGTCGGTTCGGCCGACTCCGCCCTCTCCGCGGAGCAGTGTGATTACTTTGATGTCCAAGGCAAGGTCCACATCTGTCACAGGACCGGCTCGGCGACGCATCCCTATACGATTGTCCGGGTGAGTGAGCAGGCGTGTATCAACGCGCACAGCGCTCACGACGGCGATTACGTCACCAGCCTCGACCCGACCTCGCCGCTCTACGACCCGACGTGCAGCGGTCAAGGCTGTCTGCCCGTGAACGCGCCCTGCGACGCCACGGTGCCCTGTTGCGACGGCCTCTCGTGCCAGAGCGGCACCTGCGTCGATGTCAACGAGTGCGCCGCCGGGACCGACAACTGCGACGAGAACGCCACCTGCACCAACACCGTGGGCTCCTTCACCTGCGCCTGCAACCCGGGATACGAAGGCGACGGCGTGACGTGCACCAACATCGACGAGTGCGCCGCGAACCCGTGTCAGAACGGCGGCACCTGCACCGACGGCGTCAACAGCTACACCTGTGCGTGCCCTCCTGGCTACGCGGGCGCCAACTGTGAGATCAACATCGACGAGTGCGCCCCGAACCCGTGCCAGAACGGCGGCACCTGCACCGACGGCGTCAACAGCTACACGTGCACGTGCGCGCCGACCTACGAGGGGCCCCAGTGCCAGTCCTGCTCCGGCACCCTCGGGGACTGCAACGGCACCTCGGCGGACGGCTGCGAGGTGAATCTCCAGAGTGACG
This sequence comes from Myxococcus sp. MISCRS1, assembly GCF_026626605.1. Classification (NCBI taxonomy): domain Bacteria; kingdom Pseudomonadati; phylum Myxococcota; class Myxococcia; order Myxococcales; family Myxococcaceae; genus Myxococcus; species Myxococcus sp. MISCRS1. The sequence continues at coordinate 2,215,232 of NZ_JAPNKB010000001.1, read as the reverse complement.
CCAACAGCTGCGGCGCCTGCGGCGTCGTGTGCTCGACGGGGCAGATCTGCTCGAACGGCGCCTGCCAGACCGCGCCCTCCGGCCAGGTCCCCGGTACGCCCGTCAGCTCCCCGGCGAACCACAGCCCGCTGGCCCCGGCGGTCGCCGATGTGAATCGAGACGGCAAGCTCGACATCCTGGTGGCGAATGCCGAATCCGGGTCCATCCTGTTCCCCGCCGGCTCGCTCTCCGTCTTCCTGGGGAACGGTGACGCGAGCGTCCAGCCGGAGGTCAACTACGCGAGCGCCTCGCTCTCCAGCAACGCCGTCGTCGCCGTGGACGTGGATGGCGACGGGTGGCTCGACGCCGTCACCGTCGACGGGCAGACGAACCTGCCCCTCTCCAACGGAACCATCAGCGTCTACAAGAACCTGGGCCCGGGCGCGCCCGGGACCTTCGGTGCGCCGACCAGTTTCACCACCGGCACCCCGGGCTCCGTGCACCTCTGCTCTGGTGACTTCAACCAGGACGGAGTGGCTGACATCGCCACGACCAGCGTGACGCTGAGCCAGGTGAGCGTGCTCTTCGGCACTGGCGCGGGCAACTTCGGCGCGCCCACGTTCATTGGCATCTCGGGCACGGGCGGCGTGCAATCGACCATCGCCTGCCGTGACCTGAACGGTGATGGATTCTCCGACCTCGTCGTGACGAGCCCCGCCACCGCGCGCCTGTCGGTCCTCATCAACCAGGGCCATGGCGCGTTTGCCCCGCCCGTCGCCTACGGCAACAGCGCGAGCGGCCAGACCGCGGGCATCGCCTTCGGTGACGCCGACGGCGATGGCAGGCTCGACATCCTCTCGAACGGCGCGGCGGGCCGGTTCCTCTTCTTCTTCAAGGGGAACGGCAATGGCACCTTCGCGAGCGGCGTTGGGTCCGTCGCCGCGCCCACGACGGCCGCCAACTCGGCGCTGGGCGTCGTCGCCGCTGACTTCAATGGCGACGGCAAGCTCGACGCCTACGTCCTCGTGACGGCGGCCTCGGGCGGCGTCCGCCCGATGACCGGCAACGGCGCTGGAGGCTTCACCTCCGGCGCCGTCGTCACGACCGGCGCCTCGCCTGGCCTCAACGCCATCGCCACCGCGGACATGGACGCGGATGGGTACGCGGACCTCATCCTGACCAACAGGGGCTCCGGTACGGTGACGGTGGTCCCCAACGGACTGTGAGGCGCTGTCCGCCCTGAGTTCAGCACGGTCTGGGGCGGAGAACCGGTGCGCCGCGTGCTTCGAGCGCGGCGCACCGACTCGCACCCGGCCCTCAGAGCAGCTTCGTCACCACCAGCGTGACGGGGCCCGCGACGTCGGTGACGCCCTGGGCGGTGAAACACCCGAGCACATCCGTGTTGAGCAGCGTCAGCGTGCGAATCACCGTCGCCCCCTGGAACCGGCCGCTCACCACCGTCCCCGTGAGCACGACGACGGTCTCTCCCGCTGGCTTCGCGTTCACCAGGGTGGTGCCAGACACGACGCTCACCGTGTCATCACTCCACTGGATGTGGATGGTGGAGACCGCCTGGCCGAGCCCACAGCTGAGGATGCCATCCGCCTCCGTGGTGACGATGGCCGAGGGGAGATTCAGCGGCAGCCCCGCACACCCGTGGGTGCCGAGGGCGGAGATGTGGGTTGGCCTGGCGTCGTTGGTGAGTCCCGGCTCGAATTCGGTGACTTCCGCTCCGACACACGTGAGGACGACCGTCTCCGCTCGCGCCTCCATCGTGACGAACAGAGCCCATACCAGGAACAACCCAGACACGGACTTGAAGAGGACGGTGGACTTCATGACGACGACTCCCTCTCGAGGTGACGAAGCCTCACGAAGGTGAGGCCCGTGACGGGAACAAGCGAGGCAACTTGCGTCCCCCTTCACTCCCGTCACGAAAGGCCTACGGAGCAGGCGCGGCGTCTTGCCCATGGGCCCCGAGTCAGCGTCCGCTGAAACACGCGACAGCATCTGCCTCCGTTACCCCCTGGATGCTGTCGTGGTTCAAAGGTACAGGCCCACATGCCCCGCAGCGACGGGACGCAGGTGCGAAGCCAATCACTCACGTCCCCTCGGCGGGAACAGGACGAGGTCTCCTCTGGCCAGATGTCTCACCAGACTTCTGACGCCAGGTGGACATTGGGCGCAATGCGTCAGGAGGGTGGGACTTGACCCAAGGTGCGGGCCCGCAGTTGGATTCGAGGGCTACAACTGCAACGGGGTTTCCATCATGGTTCGTCGTGTACTGGCGTTCGCGGCTTTCGTTTCCATCATGGGATGTGGCGGAGCAGAGGTTGCGGAGGGCACCGAGACCGGCGCCCTTCCCGAGCAGGAGGTGTCCGCGCAGGCTGCTACCTGCGAGTCCCTCCAGGGCAGGGTCTGCAGCCCGGACCGGGAGATTGGCTGCACCTGGGCCAACGGCGCTCCGGGTTATTGTTTCTGTCAGGCCATTCCCCACAACAAGTGGGTCTGTCTGACTGACTGACTGAGACTGGAGAGAGCGCTGCCCGCGACGCTCGAAACCGAGGTGGCGGGCCGCGTCCAGTCCTTCTCGCACTGCGTCCTCACCCGCGTGATGGGCGCGCGATACGGGGAGCGCGCGCCCACCCTCGGTCGGGGAGAGGCTCCGCTACTGCTTGGGTGCGACAGGCGCCGTCGACAGCGGGACCACCGCAGTCGCTGTCGTGGAGTCTGGTGACATGGGTTGATCCCCTTGTGCCTCGGGCAGCGCCCCCATGCTGGCGGACATCGCCACGATGGCGTCGCGCAGGTCACGGGTTTCAGCCTCGCGCGCCGAGGGATCCTCCACGAGCTGATACAGCAACTGGATGCGCTGGGCCTGGGCATCGTGCAGCAGGCGCTGCGCTACGTTCCGGAGGAGGAGCTCACTCAGGCCATCCGTCTTCGCCAGCTCGGTAAGACCCGCGGCCTTCTCTTCGACTGCGCCGGTGACGTACCAGACCAGGTCCCTGGCGCCACGCAGGCCCTTGTTCTCCAGGTCCTCCCAGGTCTCGGGAAGCGCCTGGGCCAGCAGGGCGGAGTCAATCCATCCGAGAATCTGGTGCTTGTCGAAGTTGGTGTTGCGTTGGAGCCGCAGCGGGTCCGCCATCGCCATCCCCACCACGTCGTGGATGCCCTCCTCCTGGAGGCGCTCATCTATCTGCGGGGTGACGCCGCGAATCATCGCGAGCGGCATGGAGCGGGCGGGTGGAACATACGGCGCCGCCCCCTTCCCGAGTCGCTGCGCCTGCTGGGCGATGGCTTGCGCCACATACCGGGGCGCCATGCCCACCCCGAGGTACAGAGCCTGGGTGCCCCAGCCGGTGGACTCGCCGGAGGCCCCCACGCCCGCGACCCAGACCTTCGACAAGGCCGCGGCCATGATGGGCCCCAGGGCCAGGGTGACCGCGCACCAGAGCGCCGCGCCGCTGGTGATGTCATGTCGGAAGCCCCGCTGGCCCAGGTAGAGGAGCACGTAGACGTACGCGCCAGCCACGCCCAGGCGGGCTGCTTCCAGTGTGGTGTCGGAAATCAATGGCGCCCCGTTCTTGACGAGCACGACGTTGAGCGCGCCTTCCGAGACGGGATTGAGGACAAAGGCGGCGACGGCCCCCGTGGCGACGATGGCCAGCGCGGGCAACCCGTAGCGCAGGGCGATGTTGCTCGTATTGAAGTAACGGTCATTCGCCTCGACCATCTCCTTGAGGTCGGCCCGCTCCTGCTGGCCGAAGCTATTCAGCATCTCTCGTGAGATGAGGCGGGGCTTGATGAGCCCCAGGTAGAAGCCGTGGTGGATGACCAGCAGGGCGGGTAGTGCCGACAGCGCCCAGGTCCAGAATGCGTACCGAGGCAGCAGGTTGCTCGCCATGGCCACGAAGATCATGGCCACCAGCACCAGCCCCCACAAGGTCCGCTCGCCCTGAAGCTGGCGTTGCAGGCAGAGCATCCCTAGCAGGACCAGGACCACGAAGGTCAGGAGCACGCCCGTCCCCTTCGGCTTGCCGCGGTTCTCCTGCGGGGGCGCTTCACCGGGAGGGGGTGCTTCGCCTCCCGAGGCCGTCTTGAGCTGTGCGGCCGCTTCAGCGCCCGGTACGTCCTGACCCTTTGAGCCGGATGGGGTGGTCGGTACCTTGCCTTCACGCAGATACGATTGAACCGTGTCGGTCCACGTCCCAGGCCAGAGCGCGCCCAGGTAGTACACCCCCAGGAGCCCTGCCGCGGCGGTGAACAGCAAGACGCCCAGCGCGACCCGGAAGGTCTGCCAGAATCCGTCTCCGCGACTGCTTCCTGGCCCTGAATCCAAGACACTCGCTTCAGCCTGACGCTCTTGCTGGATCATCCGTCCCCCCAACTTCCGCACAGTCACGTCAGTGTAGGCGCGAAGGTTGGCTGGATGGAAATCCCAGGGCAGGCGGGGGCCTGGAGAGCTCGTTACGGGCCCGGCCGCCTGTCATGGCTCACGGCGCGTTCAGGGTGAAGCTCCAGTTCTTGGCGATGCCCACCAGTGGGTCCTGCGATGAGAGCACCACGCGGTGGAGCCCTGGCGCGGTGGTCGTCACGCGCCGGGTCCTCGTCACCGCGTCGTAGACGACAGGAACGTTCGCGCCCCCGACGTCGAACAGTTGCACGGTCGCTCCGTTGGAGGACACGACGTAGGTCGTCCCTCCTTCCAGCGTGACGGCGAGCTCGTCGAGGTCCGAGCCCAGCTCGAACACGCCCTCCAGGCTCACCGGGAGCGTCACCACCGTGGCGTGGGCCGCGTCGTCGCCATGGTCATCCGTCCCCACCCGCTCCACCCGGAACGTGAAGGCGTAGGGCGCGGAGCGCGAGTCGATGATGAAGGTGACGAGCGTCGATGCCAGCAGGTGCGCCTTCCAGACGCCCTTGCTCGAGGTCATATGCATGCGGAAGGGGAAGGTGCTGCCAGGCGTACTCGCGCTCAGCGAGCAGTCGGGCGTGCAGGTGACCTGATAGACGCCGTCCGCATCCAGTTGCAGCGCGATGGCGTCCAGGTCGGTGGAGCTGTGGATGAGCCCCTCGACGACCTGTCCCACCTCGACGCGGGTGGCGGTCCCGGCCGTGTCGCCGTGGTCATCCGGTCCGAGGTCCTGCAGCTCCACCTGGAAGTCGCTCCACCAGGGAGTCTCCTTCAGGGCACGCGCGAAGACGAAGTAGCGCCCCGTCGAGGTCGCTTCGAGGACGATGCGCCCCCAGGCGGTCTCGGTCAGGACCGTGCCCGCCGCGTCCGTGAGCTGGATGAGGCGCTCGCGCGCGGGGGAGTCGCCGAGGGTGTAGACGTGGCCCTGGGTTGCCTCGAAGGAGAAGACATCCACGTCGTTGGTGCCCTGCAGCCGCGCCGTGACGGGGACTCCCATGGGGAGCGGGGTGGCGCCGAGCATCCCGTTCGCGTGCTCGTCGGGCCCCAGGTCGTCGAGCTGGCATTGCGTGTTGAACACCTTGCTGCCCTTGTAGACGCGCACGTACCAGGTGCTCGCCTCCTGGCTCAGCTGGCCCACCGAGGTGCGCCCTCCGTTGCCCTGCACCTGGGCGCCCGCGCTGTCCCACAAGGTCACCGAGACCTCGGCCTCGCAGGAGAACCGGAAGCCGCGCCCCGGCTCGGTGCGGAAGGAGAAGAAGTCGCTGTCCTCCGCGAACTCGAGTGCGACGAGGAACGGCGCGCTCGGCACCGTGATGGGCGTCGCCGTGGCGGGCGTGTCGCCGTGCGCATCCTTGCCCAGGTCCTCCAACCGGTAGGCGTACGTCCCCGCGCCCTCGCGGCCCGTCCCGGAGGATACCGCGATGAACCGGGGCGCCTCCGGCGTGGAGACGAACTCCAGGACCTCACCCTCCGGTGCGCGGTAGGAGCTCACGTGGACCCGCCGCTCCTGCGCATCCAGCACCTCATGGGACACCGCGGTGAGCGTTCCGGGACGCAGGGTGAAGCGGAAGCCATGACCCGCCAGCGGGGGCACGGCGAAGACATCCCGGTCCACCTTGTTCCGGAAGACGGGATGGATGTCTGCCTCCTGGAAATCCGTCGTGGGGGCCAGGAGGGTGGCGGCTTCCACCGTGTCGCCGTGGTCGTCCGAGGGGCGGAAGGCGGCGATGGTGCAGGTGAGCCCGGCGGCTTCCTCGAAGGCGCTACAGCGGCACATGGGGGCTCCGTCCTCGGCGACACAGCGGCCGGCGGTGCACTCCACTTCGGCGCAGACGCGCAGGTCCTCCTCGGCGGAAGGGCCACCACAAGCGCTGAGCAGGACGACAGCCACCAACATGAACAGCCGCGGCACGGAGGAGGAGCGAAAGGGAGACACCGGGAGCCTTGGGTTGACGACTGTCGAGCGACCGTAATAACCCGACGCCCACACATGCAAAAGCTCTCTCGTCCCACCGCGCGGATGCTGGCCCTGGTGTCACTGCTGGTGTCCTCGATGGCCATCGCGCAGGTGCCCACGGAGGGTGACCCAGACTTTCCGCGCTGGCTGGGGCTCTCCGTGCGTGCGGGCTATCTCATGCCGGGAGGGCAGATGGATGGCTCGCCGGACCCGTTCTATCTGTATGAGGTCTACAAGGGGCTCTTCGCCGCCATCGTGGAGCCCACCGTGCGAATCGGCTCGAACGTCGAGCTCGGCCCCTGGCTCCAGCTCTCCCATGCGCAGATGCGGCTGCGCTGCTCCAGCGACGACACGTGTCCGGGCCGCCACCTGCGCTTCGGGCTCCAGGGGAACTACCACTGGATTCCCTCGGGGCCCTACAACCCCTGGACGGGCGTGGCGCTCGGCTACGAGCGGGCCTCGTTCAACGTGCGAGGAATCGACATCGCCTACTCGGGACCGGACGTGACGCTCCAGGCCGGGTTCGACAGGAACTTCGGTGGGAGCTTCTGGGCGGGGCTCTTCGTCAGCTGCTCGGGCGGGCGCTATGACTCGCTCGAGGTGAAGATGAACGGCCGCACGGGCGACGAGAGCCTCCGCGAGCGCACCGTTCATCTGTGGCTCGGCTTCGGCGTCCGCGTGCGGATGGCCGCGCCCGCCTCGACGTCCCATCCCTGAGCGCGGACGCGGCGCGCATCGGCGCGGCGGACGTCCTCACTCCTCCAGGCGGGTGAACTCCATCACCCAGTTGGTCTCCCAGCTGCGGCCTCCGTCTGGCGAGAATGCCTGCTCCCAGCGCGCGGTGTCCTGGCCCAGCCGGGTCCACGTGAAGCGGACGCGGATGGCGCGGCCCTCGAAGGTGTCGTTCGTTTCGAACTGGCCCACGTCGCCCACGAAGCCGCCCAGTACCGGCGGGTCGACGGTGTGGTTGCGATTGTCCACCCAGGAGATGGACCACTGTTTCGTCGCCGGGTTGTAGACCCGGGTCGCCAGGCCCACGAAGCCGGGCCAGAACTCACTGCGATACGTCTCCTGATTGCCGAGCCCGCCGGGCAGCGGATGCTCTTCCGCGGTGGCCTCGAAGGGCAGCCACTCCGTGCAACCCGTCAGCCGCTCCTTGAGCCGACGGTTCTGGACCCGCCAGCGTCCCATGAGGAAGTCAAAGTCCCGCGCCCCGTCGTTCTGTCCCTGCTCACTCATGCCATCGGCTCCGTTCAGGAGGTCGAGGGCCCGGCTCGGGCCCCTGAACGCACACGATGGAGGGGATATAGGGCGAACTTGGACCTGATTCGGACAGGCCCTGGAATCACTCCTTGACCCTGACTTTCCAGCGAAACCGCTGGGGCCGCGAGGACGCCTGTCTGCCTTGAGGCTGCTGCAGGCGTCCCCCGTCGTGGCGGCTACTGGAAGGCCTGGGTGTCATCGGTCCCCGGAGAAAGAAGTCGCTCCATGGGAAGCTCCACGCCTTCGCGCGCCAGGTAGGTGACGGTGACGATTCTGTCGTCGGTCGAGTCCTCACCGCGCACCGTCACGAAGGCCGCGTTCCACACCTGTCGCTTCGGATCCATGAACGCCGCCTGCACGAAGGTGAGGGATTGCTCGCTGTCTCCATGTTCCGTCTCGATGCGGCACAGGCTGCCCCTGCATTCGACGGACCTGAGCTGCGAGGGGTCTGGCAGCGCGGCCCTCACGCCGTCCTTCGCGTGCTGCTCGGCGCTCCGAGCCCAGGCGGGGTCGAAAGGCTCATCTCCGAAGTAGGCCTCGAGGCGCTGTCTCAGCTGCGCCGTGGACACGGGCGAAGGGGGTGGCGTCACCGCGGAATCGCGTGGCGGAGAAGCAGGCTCGGGGGCCGTGGGCCCGGGGGCCAGGGGCGGAGGGACGGCGGCCTCGACGCGCGCCTCGCGCAGGCGGATGGGCGGCGTGGGTTCGGGAGCAGGGGCCGGCTCCTGTCGTTGGGCCGCGAGCGGCTCCGACGTGGAGGCGCGCTGAAGGAGCTCGTCCCTCTCGTGTCGCTGGTAGACGAACAGCACGGTGGCGCACGCGCAGGCGAGCGCGCCGCCCGTCAAGAGTTGCCGGGGCTTCATGGTCATGACCTCGGAGGATTGAGCCGCCGCCACCTGGACGGCGGATGGCGGCGGCTCGAGGCGACTACTGGAACCAGCTCACGCTGTTCACGCGTCCGCCGGGGCTGAGCGTGCACGCGACGTTCAGGGTGCCGCCGGAAGGCGCGTACACCGGGCCGAGCGAGATGTTCTGGTTGGTGCCGAAGCTCGGGAGGTAGGTGACGGGCACCGAGTACATGCCCGTCGCATCGCTGGTGAGGCCGAAGAACCGGCAGCCGACGTTGTTGGCGGTGGTCGCGCCATAGGCGTTCACGACGAGCCGGTAGTTACCGGAGCTGTCGACCGTGGTCGGGAAGAACAGGGTGACGGCCCGAGTGCAGTTGTTGGTCTGCGTGGTCCAGGACTCGCCCATGCAGGCGCCGTCCACCTGGAGCTGCGGCTTGCCGTGCCACCCGGCCACGGAGCGGGCGTTGGCGGTGCCGGCGACGCTGGCGAGCGCCAGCGCGGATGCAACGAGGGTCTTCATGTGATGGGTCATGGGTTCCGCTTTCTGGGAGTGGAGATGCTTCGAGGCACGTGAGTGTGTTTGCCGGAGCCGGCCTCTCGGCTCGGCGGCATGAGCGTGGGTGTGTGGAGTTGAGGCGTCCGTCGTGACGCCTTCTCCATGCATCCGCGTCGGGTGCGAGGGATTGCAGCCCGCGTGCCTGGCCGGATGCCGCGGTCTCCAGGGGCCTCTCCCTCTGGACCCACGCGACCGTCGGCCTGTCAGGCACGGTCCAGGCACAGTTCCGCGCGGTGCCGGGCACACCGTGCCCGGATGGCCGGGGCCGTGCGCCTGGGGCGACTGCCATGGGCTATCCTGTTGCCAGGGGGAACACGTGGACGATGACCGGGAGGATGTTCCGGAGGCGGCGCAGCCCACCGCGGAGCGCAGCATCGCGCCGGGGGCAGGGGAGACCGGGCTCCAGGGGGACTCCTCCGTGGGCCACTACACGTTGCTGGCGCTGCTCGGCCGCGGTGGCATGGGCGAGGTCCACAAGGCCTGGGACCGGCGGCTGGGCCGCACCGTCGCGCTGAAGTTCGTGCGAGGCGCCGACCCGGACCGGGTGATGCGCTTCCTCCAGGAGGCCCGGGCGCAGGCGCGAATCGACCATCCGAACGTGTGCGCGGTGTACGAAGTCGGCCACGCGGAGGGCCGCGACTACATCGCCATGCAGCTCATCGAGGGCCCACGGCTCGACCAGGTCGCCGGAGGGCTGTCGCTCCCGGAGAAGGTCCAGGTGATGCGAGAGGTCGCCGCCGCGATGCATGAGGCGCACCGGCTCGGTGTCATCCACCGCGACCTCAAGCCGGCCAACATCCTGGTGCGACGGCGGGAGGACGGGAGCTGTGTCCCGGTGGTGATGGACTTCGGCCTGGCGCACGAGTCCGGCCTCGAGCAGGGCCTCACCCGGTCCGGCGCGGTGATGGGGACCCCCGGGTACATGTCACCGGAGCAGGCCCGTGGAGAGACGCGGGCGGTCGACCGGCGCTCGGATGTCTATGGCCTGGGCGCCACCCTCCATGAGCTGCTGTCCGGCGCGCCTCCGTTCTCGGACACGACGCTCGTCGGCACCCTCAACAAGGTGCTCCACGAGGAGGCGCCGCCCCTGCGCACGCTCGTGCCGCACCTGCCCGGTGACCTGGAGGTCATCGTCCTCAAGTGCCTGAGCAAGGACCCCGAGCAGCGCTACCCCTCGGCCCGCGCCCTCGCCGAGGACCTGGGGCGCTACATCGACGGAGAGCCCATCCTCGGGCAACGTCCGGGCCTGCTCTCCCGACTCTGGCGCCGCGCGCGCAAGCACCGGGCCCTGGTGGCGGTCTCCGCCGTGTCGCTCGCGAGCATCCTCCTCCTGGCGGTCCTGGGCGTCACCTCCCGCCTGGAGGCGCGTCATGCCCGACTGCAATCGGAGGGGCGTGCGCGGATGGCCGAGCAGCTGGGCCAGCAGGTGAAGGACATCGAGTGGTTCCTGCGCATGGCCTACACGGTTCCCTTGCACGACACCGGTCGGGAGCAGCAGCTCGTGCGCGAGCGCATGGCGCGCATCGCGGCCTGGCGGCACACGCTGGGGGAGCCTGGGGACGCGCTCGTCCAGTACGCGCTGGGGCGGGGCCACCTCGCGCTGCACGAGCTGGAGCAGGCCCACGAGGCGCTGACGCAGGCGAGACAGAAGGGGTTGGACTCGCCGGAGCTTCATCATGCGCTGGGCCGGGTCCTCGGTGAGCGCTACCACCAGGCGATGGAGGAAGCGCGGCGCGGTGGAGACCCGACGTGGGTCGCGGCGCGGCAGCGTGCCGTCGAAGAGCAGTACCTCCAGCCCGCGCTCCAATCGCTCGAGCACAGCCGGGTGCTGGAGCTGGAGTCCCCCCGGTATCTGGAGGGCCTGATTGCCTTCTATCGCCGTGACTACGACGCGGCGTCGCGGGCCGCGCTGCTCGCCGAGGCCGAGGCTCCGTGGTTGTACGAGGCCCGGAAGCTCGCGGGAGACGTGGCGCATGCGCGGGCGATGGAGCAGCTGGAGCGGGGCGAATACGACAAGGCGCGCTCGGGGCTCGACGAGGCCCGTCGCCTCCATGAGCGCGCCGTGGAGCTGGGACGCAGCGACGCGCGGAGCTACGAGGCGCTGGCGGAGGTGGGGTTGCAGGAGGCGGAGCTGGACCGGCGCCAGGGCCAGTCTCCCCGCGCATCGCTGGAGAAGGCGCTGGCCGCGGCGGAGCAGGGACTCCTGGCCGCGCCGTCTCGCGGTGCCGCATACACCCGCAAGGCCTTCATCCTCCTCAATCGCTACCGCGCCGCGAATCCCGGAGGCGAGGGGCCGGACCCGAAACGAATCCTCACCGACTGCCTTGAGACCGCGGCGCGCGCGGTGGCGCTGTCTCCTCGGGACATCCAGGCACATGACATCCTGGGGGTCGGCCATTTCTTCCAAGGGCTCCAGGCCTCCTGGGAGGGACGAGACCCCGAGCCCGCCTGGGACGAGGCCATCTCCCGCCTGGGCCGGGCCCTGGAGCTCCAGCCCCAATACCCCTGGGGGCTCAATGACTTGTCGCTGGTGCATCGTTGGCGAGGCAATCGCCAGCGTGAGCGCGGAGAGGACCCGTCCGCCGCCTATGCCGAGGCGGAGCGCCTCCTGCGTCTGGCCGTGAGGTACGACCCGAGATACGTGTTCGGGTACTCGAACCTGGCGGAGCTGCACAACGCGATGGCGGCGCAGGGCCTCTCGCGGGGGCTGGACCCGGAGCCCGAGGTGCGCAAGGCCCTCGCGGCGGGAGAGGCCGCGCTCGCCATCAACGGCAACTTCCACTCCGCGCTGAACAAGCTGGGGCTCTCGGAGCTGCTTCGCGCGGAGTACCTCGTCGCCTCGGGAGCGGATGCGCGGGCGCCGCTGGAGCGTGCTTCCCGCTGGTTCGAGCGCTCGCTCGCCATCAATCCGACCCTCGGGCGGACCCACTTCTCCCTGGCCATGGGGCACCTGTTCTCGGCGACCCAGGCCGTGGGAGAAGACAGGGACCCCGGTGCCGCGCTCCAGGCGGGCCAGCGAGCCCTGGCGGCCGCGTCGCGCGGGGATGCGAGCTGCGCCGACTGCCAGGTGCTGCGCGCGCGGCTGGCGCTCGTGGAGGCCACCTGGGCGCGACGCAACGGGGGCTCCGGACTCCAGCACCTCCAGCGCGCCCGCGCCGAAGCGCGCAAGGCGGTGGACATCCAGCCCTACAACGACTCCCACCAGGAGCTGGCGAGAGCCTGCCTGCGTCTGGCGGAGGCCGTGTCACCCCGCGAGGCCCCTGGCTTCATCTCCGAGGGGCTCGCGCAGGTGGACCTGTCGCTCACGCTGGACTCGAAGCTGGCCTCGGCCCACGCCGTCCGCGGAGGGCTGCTGTTGCTCCAGGCACGGCTGGCACGCTCGGAGGCGGAGCGCGCCGAGCCGCTGCGTCGGGCCCGTGAGTCACTGGTGAAGGCCCTCACCCTCAATCCACTGCTCCGACGGGAGCACGCGGCCGCGCTCCGCGAGGCGGGGCTCAGTCCGGCGCCGGGGTGAGCCTGCCCGTGGCGAGCTTTCCCGCCGGGGTCCACGTGGGGGGCCTGGGGCATGGCGGTATCCCGTGCAGGCCTTCGGGCAGGGGCATGTCGGGGACCCGGCGATTCTCCGCGTTGAGGCAGACCGCGCCCCGGGGACTCCAGAGGGCCTCCAGCGTGCGCAGCTCCTCGACGTGGTTGTTCGCGCTCCTCCCCAGGCCGAACTCGTCGCGCCTGGCGATGCGCGTGCCGTTCCGGGTGTAGCTCGCGAGGTCTCCGCGGCCGACGAAGTACGCGGCGCGCTTGGCCTGCAGGCACGAGCCGAAGACATGGCCGCGCAGCACGTCGTAGCCGCCCGTGTCGGGGCTCCAGGGGGCGTAGCCCCAGTCGAGGCAGGTGACGATGGCGCCCGACTCACAGCCGATGGTGGTCCACGCGGGGACGGGCTCGACGGCCGCGTTCACGCTGTTGATGCGCAGCCCCTGCAGGAACGAAGTGGGGTCCCTGTCGGGGGCGGTGATGCCCCTCGGCGCGCAGTGATTCAGCCAGGGCAGTCCGGTCCCGTATTCCCGATAGAGGACGTCGTACGCGTGGACCCGGGCCGACGCATCCGCGCGGGGTGTCACGGCCAGCTCGAGGATGACGGCTCTCCTGGGCCCGCCGCCGTCGTCGGCTGGGAGCAGCATCACGAGCTTCAGCTGGTGGAGCTCCTCGCCCCTCAGGGAGCGGACCCCGGTGGCGCTGTCCAGGCAGGGGCTTGACTGGGAGCAGTAGTTCACCGTGAGCTGGGTGCCCGTGGCCTGGATGCTGTGAATCCGGACGCCCTCGCCGCCGCCGGGAGCCTGAGGGTTCTGAATGAGCCCGCTCACGGTGTGGGCGCCGAGCCTGTCCCCTCGCCGGGTGGGGTCTCGGCCCATCAATCGGACAGAGGGCTGGGGGAAGCTGGCCGAGGCCGGAACGTTCTCGAAGGCTTCGGGACAGAAGCGTGGACTGCCATCCACCACGAAGCAGTAGTTTCCGCCCTCGATGACGTAGATGCCCAGTCCGTTCGTCTCGGGAGGTTGGCAGTTGGGTTGTCCCGTCGGACATTCCCAGGGAGTCAGGGGCTGGGCCCTCCCTCCGAGCTCACAGGTCTCCACGCCACAGTCCCGCACGGGCAGGCTTTCGTTGGGGTCGGGCTCTCCGGGAGGCGGCGTGGGTTTCACGCAGGACTTGCTCCCGGGAAACCATGCACAGCAGCCGCTGACCCCTGGGACCAGGAACAACATCAAGAGACACAGCAGCCGCGACCGCGCGCGCGAGTCGGACACGGAGGGGCGGGGGGCTTGCTTCAGGGGCATGTCCATTCCATCCAGGCGTATGGCTTGTTTGGCGAATCCCACGCCATGAGACGGCGAGGACCCCGAATTCTTGAGGCCTCCCTGGCCGCCCCGGAAGGTCAACGGTGGTGCCACCTGAAGTGTGCCGTGACACAGGCATAGGATGGCCGTCATGGAAACGGAACAGGAGCGGTCGACGCTGCGCGCGAGCCGCGGGGGCGCTGGTGGGGGCACGGACGCAGAGGCGCGTGTCCCGGGCCTGATGCGCCTCTTTGGTGGGGGCAGGGCCATGGCCGTGGCGCTGCGCCTGAAAGAGGGCGCGCTGGAGCTGGGGCGAGGCGTCGCCGCGCTGGGAGAGGTCCAGGACGCGAAGATGTCGCGGCGCCATGCCCAGGTCCGCTTCGATGGGCAGCGCTTCTGGGTGACGGACCTGGGGAGCCAGAACGGCACATTCGTGGATGGAGCGGCCATTCCCAAGGGGACTGCCCATGAGGCCCGGCGCGTGGTGCGCATGGGAGACTCGCTGTTCGTTCCCAGCCTGGACTTGCGGCCGCTCGAGGCGCACGGGGTCGAGGTCGTGGAGCAGTTCGTGCGAGGGCCCGCGATGCAAGGCCTGCTCAGGGAGGTCGCCCAGGCCAGCCTCGGCCATTCCCTGTACATCCATGGAGAGAGTGGCACCGGCAAGGAGGGGGTGGCGCGCGCCTTCCATTCCCTCTCCTCCCGGAGGAGTGGCCCCTTCATCGCCGTCAATTGCGCGGCCATCCCCGAGAGTCTCGCGGAGCGGTTGCTGTTCGGTGCTCGGAAGGGGGCGTACTCGGGGGCCGACGTGGATGCACAGGGCTATCTCCAGTCCGCGGATGGCGGCACCCTGTTCCTCGACGAGGTCGTCGAGCTGGACCTGGCGGTGCAGGCGAAGCTCCTGCGAGTGCTGGAGAACCGGGAGGTGACTGCGCTGGGCGCGTCCAAGGCGCAGCGGGTCGACCTGCACGTCTGCTGCGCGAGCAACAAGGCGCTGCGCGCGCAGGTGGCGAACGGACGGTTGCGGGAGGACCTGTACTTCCGCATCGGCCGACCGGACGTCACCCTGCCGCCGCTGCGCCAGCGCCCCGAGGAGATTCCCCTGTTGCTCGAACGAGGACTGTCACCCGGGAGGCGCCTGCACGTCTCGCTGGTCGAGGAGTGTCTGCGCAGGCCCTGGCCCGGCAACATCCGGGAGCTGATGTCCGAGCTGGGCGTCGCCGAACATGCGGCGCAGCGGAAAGGCGCATCGCGGGTCGAGGGCGGTCATCTCAAGCCCGACGCCGGAGTGGCCTTCGGGCAGGCCTTGTCACAGCCCGCCGAAGCGCCACGCGCACCGCCTCGGAAAGGCCCCTCGAAGGCGAAGCCTCTGCCCGCCGACGAGCGCACCCGCATCGAACACGCCTTGCGCCAGCACGGAGGCAACGTGACCGCCACGGCGGGCGCGCTCGGGATGCACCGCACCCAGCTCCGGAGGTTGCTCGACCGCCAGGAAATCGCCGTTCCCGACACGGACGCGCAGGAGTGAATCGAAGACGCTGTCGTCAGGAGGAAGACCATGAGCACCGCTCGTGCCGTCATCCCGCTGTCCATGCTTCACCAGGGGCGCCCGGGCCACG
Source organism: Myxococcus sp. MISCRS1 (assembly GCF_026626605.1). Taxonomy (NCBI): domain Bacteria; kingdom Pseudomonadati; phylum Myxococcota; class Myxococcia; order Myxococcales; family Myxococcaceae; genus Myxococcus; species Myxococcus sp. MISCRS1. The sequence goes on along the minus strand of NZ_JAPNKB010000001.1, from coordinate 2,199,767 downwards.
CGCGGCGAGGACTCTGGACGGCGCACGCTGCTCGTTGCGGGGATGGCGGACCCCGACATCCACAAGGAGCACGACGAGCTGTTCTTCCTGTCCGGCACCGGCAACGGGTGGCAGCTCCCCATCCATGAGACGCGCGACCTGACGCACCTCCACCCGCACCGCCTGCCTGCCCCAGGGCTGCAACCGGAACATCCGTATCGACGCGGCCACGTTCAATGACACGTCGGGCCGCTGGTTCTTCGATGTCTGGGTCGACCGGGACGGCTCGGTGATTGGCCCGTGCCTCTCCGTGGCCACCCTGGGACAGGCCAACAAGGTCGTCTTCGACGGGGTGTGTCGCAACGCCGGAGACCGCGTGGTGACCCAGGGGGACATGGCCGCCTTCCGTCTCTTCTATTCAAACCTTCATCGGCGCCCGGCGAGCGCACCCGGCCGTTGCGCACCATCGGGGGGCGGGAGTGAGGGCCCTGTCCGCCGGTTGGAACAGCACGCTGGCCTCGAATCCCTCCGTCACCGCTCCCCCCGCACCGGGCCGTGATTCGACATCCATGACGCGACGTGTCACTGTCCTCGCGGAGGTGATGAATGGCAAGTGTCGGCAAGGTCGACGTGGCGCTCGGTGTGCTCAATGGCGTGCTGGGGGATTATCTCCACCGTCAGAACAACGCGCTCGCGACGCCCATGGGGCTCTATCACCAGGGCCTTCCGCTCCCCGTCGAGCGCGAGGCCTTGCGCGCCGCGCATCCGACCTCCACGGGGCGCGTGGCCTTGTGGGTCCACGGGCTCGCCGTGACCGAGGCCGTCTGGGCCTTTCCCTCCGAGCCCACCACGGACTACGGCACCCTCCTGGAGCGTGACGCGGGCTTCACTCCGCTCTACCTCCGCTACAACACGGGCCTGCACATCTCCGACAACGGAGAGACCCTCGCGCACCTGTTGCAGCGACTGGTCGCCGAGTTCCCCGTCCCCATCACCGAGCTCGTCCTCGTCGGCTACAGCATGGGCGGCCTCGTGTTGCGCAGCGCCTGCCACCTCGCCGACGAGGCGGGTCTGCCCTGGCTCTGCCTCGTGAGACGCTCCTGCTCCATCGGCGTGCCCCACTTCGGCAGCCCCCTGGAGCGCATGGGCACCGTCGTCGCCCAGGTGCTCCGCGCCGTGCCCAACCCCTACACGCGCCTCGTCGCCGACGTCGTCGACCTGCGCAGCAGCGGCGTGAAGGACCTGGGCGTCGCTCGACTCCGCCGACAGGACTGGGAAGACACCTCGACGCCATGCACGCCCCTGCGGCCTCCGCAGGGCATCGCCCACCACCTCATCGTCGGCGCGCTCGGGCAGGAGGGGCGGTGGGTCTCCGCCCTGTTCGGTGACGGCGTCGTCTCGCTGGCGAGCGCCTCGGGTCGTACCGGGCCTCGGGATTCGAGCCCGCTGTTTCCTGCGCAGAACGTCCAGGTGGTCGCGGGTATCGACCACGTCACGCTCGCCCACCACGCGTCGGTCTACGAACGGCTGCGCGCGTCGCTCACGATGGAGGCCTCATGAATCGCCTGCGTGGAGTGAAGGACCTGGTCCGGGACGCGGTGGAGCAGGGCGCCACGGCGGTGGAGCGCATCCACCGCTCCACCGCCGCGAAGCCCTTCCAGGTGTTGCGGTTCATCCCCGCGCTCGACGCCCCCCTGGGTGTCCTGCAGTCCCTCCAGGACACGACCCTGGCCGGTACGTATGGGATGGTCCGCTGGGTCAACCGCGCCGTCGACGGGACGCTGGACGTCGCGCTGGACCTCGTCGAGCACCACCAGCGCTCCCGGACGAACGAGGCTCAGCAGGCCTTGCGCGACAGCACCCGAGTCCCGTGAATCAGTCGAGGGAGGACGAGGGCTCCGTGAGCAGGGTGAGCGCCCGTTGACCGGCGGAGAGGTACTCTGGTCGCCGCTGCGTCTGCCCGAAGGCGAGGTCCGCCACCGCGCGGCAAGCGGCGAACCATCGTGCTCGCGCGAGGACGGTGGGGCTCACCGCGCCATACGTCTCCATCGCGGAGGCGAGCATGGGCGCGCCGCCCCAGTGGAGCAGCCCGGCGAGGTCCCTCGCGGGGTCTCCCATGCACGCATCGCTCCAGTCGATGACGCCAGTGAGGGCACCCCGGGCATCCACCAGGACATGCTCGGCCGCGAAGTCTCCATGGAGCAGCCGGGGCGCGCCGCGTCCCTCCGTGGGGCGCTCCAGGAATCGCCGCTCCCACGCCGTGGCCTCCTGGGCTCCGACATGGCCGTGTTCGACGGCGACATGCAGCTCCTCCACGGCGGCCGCCGACCAGGCTTCGAGCTCCGGGTCGTCGTCCTCCGGGACCTCGAGCCGCATGGCCTCGGCCGGCCCGAGCGCATGGAGCGCCCCCAGGAAGGCCCCCAGCTCACGTCCGAACCTGGACAGTCCGAGCCGACCCGCGTCGACGAGCAACGCGGGTCTTCCGGGCAGCTTCTCGTAGCCCCCGAGGCCCGGTGTGAGGCCCTCGGCCGGGCCATCGAGGAATCGATAGAGGGGGACCGGCAGGGGCAGCCGGGGCGCCAGCCACGCCGTCAGGCGCGCCTCCCAGGCCAGGTGTGAGGCGGCTTCGTCGCTCTTGGGGAAACGGAAGACGAAGCGTCCATCCACCTCGAAGGCCTGATGGTCCAGGCCCTCGCCCAGGTGGATGACCCGCGCCGTCGCGAGCGAGGGGAACCCCTCGTGGATGCGCGCGGCGGCCTCCGCCTCCGTGAGGGCTGGAGCCGCACCCACCTGACCCGTGTAACCGGGATATTTCCGCTGCGTATCACCCATGAACCCACCCACCCCGGGAGAGGACCATGGGACTTTCGCTGTCGTCCATCAGCAATCCGATCAGCAACGCCTACAACGCCACGAAGGATGCCGTGACGGAGACGGTCGACAACGTCGTCGACGTTGGCGAGGAGGCGCTCGACACGGCGACGTCCCAGGCCACCGAGGTCTACGAGGGCGTCAGCAGCTTCGTCGAGTCCGCGCCATCCCCTTCCGTCCTGCTCGACCCCTTCGCCACGGCGCGCGACCGGATTGTCGAGACCGCCGAGCAGGGCATCGACTTCGCCCAGGACGTCGGGCGCAGGGTGATTGACGCGGTGGAGGACCAGGTCGACTTCCTCGCCATCGAGAAGCAGCTCGACGACCTGGGCCCGGGGGACAGCTACCAGCTCCGCGCGAGCCTCGATGGCTCGGTGTATGGCATCGGCGGGCGGCTCGAGGGCACGCAGACCCTCACCAAGAACGAGGACGGCTCGTTCACGCTCGCCGTCGCGGGTGAGGCGGGGGCGGGGCTGATGGGGAGCCTCCAGCAGAAGGGGAGTGAGGTCACCGGTGGCGCCTTCTCGAACACCGGTGGCACCGTCGAGTTCACCTTCGACAGCGCCGAGGAGGCGGCGGACGCGGCCCGGACCTTCCTGGGCCCCGTCGCCGGCGGCGTCTCGGGGTTGCTCGATGGGGGCATCGACGGGGCCCTCGACGGGGCGACGCCGGACTACGGCGCGCTGCTCGACAACGTCTCCGCGCTCGAGCTCAACCCGAACTCGTCCACCGAGCTCGCCGCCAGCCTGAGCGGCGGCAAGCAGGCCTCGCTCGGAGGCGGCGTGAACCAGGAGTATGGCGCGAAGGTGCGCCTCGAGTTCGGCGACGGCGCGCCCCGGGTGGTGCTCAGCCAGTACACCAACATCTCCGCCGAGGTGGCCGGTGGCATCCCCGGCCTCAAGGGGGAGCTCGGCGGGGACGTCAAGCTGGAGGTTCAGGAGAGCTTCGAGCTCCCCGACGACCTCAGCGTCAGCGACGTGATGAGCAACCCGGGCAGCCTCGTGAAGGACCTCGCGTCGACGGCGGTGAGCACGGGGGAGGTCTCCGTCTCGCTCACCGCGGACGTGAAGGCGCAGGGGAATGTGCCCATCGCGGGCACGCTCGGCGGCCAGGCCGAGGCCCGGCTCGCGTTCTCCGGTGGTGTGGACGAGGTCTTCGGCTCGGGCGGCATCGAGTCGCTCCTCCAGGGCCGCTTCGGCAAGGCCTTCAACCAGTTCGCCGGGGTGACCCAGCTCGAGGCGAGCCTCACGCCGTACGAGACCGACGTCACCGAGTTCTCCCAGGGCTTCGGCCGGGGGCTGGGCTCCCTCAGCGGCGGCTTCTCCGCGACGACCACCGACCGCAAGGACCCCGCCTTCGAGTACTCGGGCTCGGTGGCGGACGTGCGCGACCAGCTCCGCGACCAGGTCAACCGCTTCCGCCTCCAGGCGCGCTACGCGTAATCCCTCTCCGCCACGGAGGGCCCTCCTCGCCACGGGCCACGAGCGCCCTGGCGAGGAAGGGCGGGCGCGTCAGTACACGAAGATGAGCCGGCCTTCGGAGTAGACGCAGTACAGCTCGCCGGTGGTATCGCCGGCGCAGCAGGTCTGGGCCTCGCCCTCGTTGAAGCAACGCTTGTTCACGAGCGAGCTGCACGCGGGATGGCCCGAGCACGCCAACTGGGAGAGCGCCGAGTCCTGGCTGCTCTCGGGCACGGCCTCGGGCTCGCTGACCGGACCGCCACAGCCCAGCAGGGAGAGGCTGAACAACACCGCTGTCACAACAAGAGCCTGCTTCATGAGGTGCCTCGTCGGGTGAGTGGGACGAAGCCAGCCTAATCCAAGGTGAGCCCGCGTCGATGGGCACCGCATCTCATGAAGGGGAGGGTGCGACGAGACCTCGAAGCCGCCTCGTTCGACATGTGACGCCGATACCAGGGTAACTCCGGTGTGGATGAATCCGACTTCAAGTGAAGCGACTTCGTCCAGGCCGGATCGGGCGTCTGGACGAAAGTGACGGATTCGAATCGGCTGAGGATGTCAGTCGTGCTTGAGCGCGATGATGGGGTCCACGCGCGACGCCCGGAGTGCTGGCAGCCACGTCGCCACCAGCCCCACCGCCAGCAGCACCAGCGGCGCGGCGATGAACGACAGCGGGTCCAGGGCGCTGACCCCGTGGATGAACCCAGACACCAGCCGCGTCAGCGCCAGCGCGCCCGCGCACCCCAGCACCACGCCGCCCGCCACCGAGCCCAGGCCCTGCCGGAGCACCAGTCGCACCACCTGGCCCCGCGTGGCGCCCAGCGCCAGGCGCACGCCCAGCTCCCGCGTGCGCTGACCCACCAGATAGGACAGCACGCCGTAGATGCCCACCGCGGCCAGCAGGAGCGCCAGCGCCGCCATCATCGCCAGCAGCACCATGTTGAAGCGCTCGGAGCCGAGGGAGCGCGCGACGTGGTCCTCCAGCTTCAGCGTCTCCATCACCGGCTGCTGCGCGTCCACCGCCCACACCTCGCGCTGGACGGCCGCGACCACCTCCGCGTGGCCCCCTGGAGCGCGCACCAGCAGGTTGCGCGGAATCATCCGCACGAGCAGGGAGGCGATGCCCTGGGACATCTGTCCGGGCGCCACGTACATCACCGGAGGCGGCTCGTCGTTCAGGCCATCCTCGCGCACGTCCCGCACCACGCCCACCACCGCGCGAGGCACCTCGTCCCGGAGGCTGGGCACCGAGTGCGCCACGCGGATGCGCTGGCCCAAAGGGTCCTCGCCCGGCCAGAACCGGCGCGCCGCCGTCTCGTTGATGACCACCACCGGCTCGGAGCCCGCCACGTCCGACTCCGTCAGGAGCCGCCCGCGCACCAGCCCGATGCGCAGCGCCTGGAAGTAGCCCGGTGTCACCGGGCGGTACTGTCCCCAGCCCGCGCCCGGGCCGTTGTCATCACCCGTGTATCTGCCCTCGATGGAGAACGACATGCTGGGGCCCGCGCCCATGGGCAGCGCGGAGGTGGAGCCGACCCCCTCCACGCCGGGCAGCGCCCGCACGCGCTCCTCCACCTGCGTCTCGAAGCGCTCCAGGGCCTCCAACGTGCCGTAGCGCGCCTCCGGCAGCGACATCCGCAGCACGTGGACTCCGCGCGGGTCGAAGCCCGGCTGGACGTTGCGCAGCGCGAAGAACCCCCGGATGAGCAGCGCCGCGCCCACGAGCAACATCACCGCCAGCGCCACCTGGCCCACCACGAGCAGCGCGCGCGTGCGCCCGCCCGTGGGGCCCAGGCTCGTGCGCTGGGCCCCTTCGCGCAGCGCGGTCTCCAGGTCCGTGCGCGACGCCTGCCACGCGGGCAGCAGCCCGAACAACAGGCCCGTGAGCAGCGACGCGCCCAGCGTGAAGCCCAGCACCGTGCCGTCGATGCCCACCTGCGCTCCGTCACCGGTCAGCAGGGGGGACGTGTCGGGCGCCAGTGACAGGAGCCCGGGCAGCGCCGCCGAGGCCAGCAGCACCCCGAGCCCGCCGCCCAGCACGGAGAGCAGCAGGCTCTCGGTGAGCATCTGCCGCGCGAGCCGCCCCGGGGCCGCGCCCAGCGCCGCGCGCACGACCCACTCGCGGTTGCGCGAGGCCGCTCGCGCGAGCTGGAGGTTGGCCAGGTTCACGCATGCGATGAGCAACACCAGCCCCACGGCGCCCAGCAGCACCCAGAGCGCCAGTCGCAGGTCGCCCGCGAGGAACGTCCTGAGCTCCACCGGGACATAGTCCTGGCCCTCGTCGAGCAGGCCTGGGCTCTGCGTGCGCACGCGTCCACCCAGCGTCCGCAGCATGGCCGTCGCGCCGTCGAGGGTGATGCCCGGGCGCAGCCGTCCGGTCACGAAGAGGAAGTTGACGTCGGCGTGGTCGGTGAGGTCGAGCTGGAGTGGCGTCCACAGGAGTGCGCCCCGGGGATGGGCGAACGTGGCGGGGGCCACGCCCACCACCGTGTAGGGCTCGTCGTTGAGGACGATGGAGCGGCCCACCACATCCGGTGCGCCACCGAAGCGCCGCTGCCACAGCCCCTCGCTGAGGACGACCACGCGGGGGCCGCCCACCACGTCCTCCTCCGGAAGGAAGCCGCGTCCCAGCGTGGGCCTCGTGCCGAAGGTCTCGAAGAAGCTCCCGGTCACCCGGGCGCCCGGCAGCCGCTCCGGCAGACCGTCACCCACGACGCTGAAGCCCGAGAGCAGCTGCTCGTGGGCCGAGACGCGCGAGAAGGGTGAGCCCTCCGCGGTCATCCACGAGTAGGCCGCGATGGACTGTGACGCCGAGCGCCCATGGTCCTTGTTGATGCGCACCACCTGCATCAGCTGGTCGGGCTCGGGGTAGGGCAGCGGTCTCAACAGCACGCCGTTGACCACGCTGAAGAGCGCGGTGTTCGCCCCGATGGCGAGGGCCAGTGTCAGGAGCGAGACGAGCGTGAAGCCCCGGCTCTTGAGCAAGAGCCGGACGGCGAAGCGGACATCCTCGAGCAGCGCGGGCACGGGGGAACCTCGGGGGCGAGTGCCGTCCTACGGCGCCGCGCGCGGGCGATTGCACGCGCGGGCTCGCCCAGGACTCCGGGTCTCAGCGCCGCTGGAGTCCCGGTGCGTGCCCAGCGGGACACCGGGGATTCCCTGGCGGGCGACCTCAGCGTCCGCCGAACAACCCTCCGAGACCTGCCAGCCCGCCGCCGGAGGCGCCGCCGCCGGTGAGCAGGGGGAGGACGGAGAGGACCTTGCCGACGAGCGCGGGGTCCAGGCGCGACTTGAGGAAGTCAAGCAGCAGCGGCGCCACGAGGGTGGCCTTGCTCGCGTCCAGGTTGAAGCGGCCGAGCAGCGAGACGACGGCGGCCACCTCCGCGCCCTGCGCCGCGGCGCCGCCCAGCGCGCCCAGCAGCCCTCCCGCGCCGCCGCCCTGTCCGCCCATGAGTCCGCCGAGCGCACCCATGAGCCCGCCACCTTCCGGCTCGGCGGCGGGCGCGGCCTTCTGCCACGTGTCCATCTCCGGGATGGCCTGGCCCAGCTGGTCCGCGGTGTCCGCGCCGAGCTTCTCCTTCACCGTGCCCTGCACCAGCTTCAGCAGGCCGCCCGCCAGTCCCTGCGCCTGCGTGCCGTCGACTCCGAGCTGCTGGGAGAGCTGTCCGATGAGGTCCATGTCATGTCCCTTCGTGTCCGCGAGGAGCCCCGCTTCGTAGCCGACCTGGGGCCGCGCGTGTAGTGGCCTCGGTTGTTCGCGCAGGACGTCCGACGAGGACGCGCGCGCGTCCGGGGTGAACGCGGACCTCGGGGACCCGGGGCGCCACGGAGTGTTCGCTCCCTCGCATCTGGCGACGTCAGGTGTTGCGGCATGGCACCTGCAATGCATTTTCGGAAAGTCGCCCGCTGTGGCACCGCGAGACATCGCGTCGTGCCGCTCGGGATTGGCGCAGGCCCCCCTCGTGCCTGCCCTGCGCCAGGGTCGACACGAAGCTCCCGCATCAACCTCATGCGCGAAGTCCTCGGGATGGAGCCGATACATGTCTTGTGCAAGTTGTGGGAAGCCTCTGGCTGGAGCCCCGAGCGCGAAGGCCGCGTTCTGCCCCGCCTGCACCGCAGGTCTGAACAAAGCAGGCGTCCCCATCGAATGGGCCGCGAGTGAATGCTCGAAGTACAGAGGCTTGACGGTCAGCGTGGCGATGCTCACCGGGTTGCACAAGAAGTCAGCTGCCCAGTCGGCCGCCGGCTCGGGCTCCGCCCCGACATCCAAGGCGCGCAAGAAGGCTGTCGGGAAGAGTCCCAAGGAGGCGGCAGCAGCAGCGGAGCCCTGCGCGCCAAGCAAGTTGACGGCGCTCCAGCAGAAGAAGATGGATGAGCCGTATAGAAACCTGGACATCCCGCACCTGGACCTCTTGGTCCGCTCCGCGAATCAAAATGGCCTCGGTGACCTGATCAACGGCCTGCAGACCTGCAGGATGCTCATGGTGGGCACGAAGTGGACGGTCGCCATCGACTCCAACCACCCGGACCTCGCCACGATGCTGTCGAGCTTCGCTGGGGTCGAGAAGGGCGCTCTTGAAGACGAGTACCACGAGGTCGCCTTGGAGACTCCCGGCATGGTCGGCACGAAGGACCGGCTGGTTGTCACGGAGTATGGCTACCGCACGGCGAGGGAGCTGAACGAGTACACGCGCAGCTCGGGGCTGCGTGAACACGAAATCGGTATCATGAGCAACCTGGCGCTGAGGCAGCCGCTCGCGCTGAGCAAGCTGGACCTGTCCCAGCCACACCTGCGAGAGGTGCTCCCGAAGCATGGCCAGGAGTGGCGGTTCTTCTTTGGTTATGGTGCCGGCCAGAAGGAGAGGGCTCGCTACGACCTCCTCCTGGATAGAGTCATCTTCGACCCGAGCATCACCCAGGCCATCGTGCTCCCCGTCAACCATCACACCGTGGGGGAGGACAGCAAGAAGAGTCGGCTTGGAATCACGTATCTTGAGCGATACCTCGCGCAACGGAAGGGCCCCTTGGCCCAGCTCAAGAGGGGCAAGGCCGTTGAGTTCGACACGCTGACCGTCGAGACCCTGAGTCTGGGCAACAGGGTGTTCAAGGTCGTGGCCATGAAGCCCAAGCAGGTGATTGCCTACTCTGACATGCAGCAGCTATGGCGCGCCGCGGACAGGTCTTTCACCATCGCGGAAGGAGATCAGTCCTTCAGTGAGGCCATCTCGGCCGGCATTCCCATGGCCTATCAGCTTTGGCGCTCGAAGGGGACTGCGCACAAGCAAGCGCTGTACGACAGCTTCGTCAAGCAGGCAGGGAACATCGCCGAGTTCATCATCCGGTGCGCGAACTACCCCGAGAATGAATTGAACCCTGGCGAGCTGGCGAAGATCATCGAGGACTGTAACAGCAAGCAATTCCTGACGCAGTACTCCGAGTTCGCGGCGGGGCTTGCGGAGACATACGACATCGCGCCTCGCCTCCGGGGATTCGTCAAACGATACTGGGTACGGATGAACCGCCACGCACTGGCCCAGGAGTTCCCTGTCTTCGGGGAGAAGTTCGGGGGCATCAGCGCGCTGGAGGCCGCCGGCCGTTTCGACGAAGCCTATGCGAAGACTCTCGATATGCTTGGGAGTTGTGGAGTTCACCTCGGCCCATTCAATGCTCGGCGGAAAAAGTTCGGGAGGCAAGGGGCTATCAAGGCAGGGATAGGAGAAAGCCTCGAGCGCCAGGCCATGCCACGCGAAGTGTTTGCGTTGATCTACCAATACGATGATTCGGATTTTTCGGAGGGTCAGCCCTCCGCGCCTCCCGCGGGGGCGACAGGTGCGTCGACAGCGACGGCGGCGGCAGGCACCGCGCCCGTGAGAGCCTCCGCCGCCGCTGCCGCGGGCGTGGCTCCGGCTGCTCCGAAGCCACCTACCTCGTGAGCGGGTCGCGCCCTCAGTCCTCGAGCACCGGAGGTGTCGTCTGGGTGAGCACCGCCGGGGGCTCGCCGCGGGTCATGGACAACAGGCCCTTGAAGCAGCGCACGGCGAGCAGCCAGTTCTTGGGGGAGCGCATGTCCAGGCCGCCCAGGAGCTGCTTGAGCATGCTGAGCGTGTCGAAATAGACGCGCTCGCAAACGAGGGTCTCCGACGCATCGAAGATGAAGAACCCCGTCATGCGCACGCGGAAGCGGCTGCCCGTGGGCGGGATGTTTCCCAGGGGGCCCAGGTGGGTCCCCATCAGCCAGAACTCGACGATGACCGCGTCGTCGCTGTGCCGCAGGGAGATGAGCTCGTGGTGCTGGTCGGGGAACGCGACGCGGGTGTTCCGGTAGTACTCGCGCACCGCGGAGCCGCCGTCGTGCACCGTCATCGTGGGGACCAGCTCGTAGTGGGGATGAGGGAACGTCGACAGGACGTCGTCCCACTGCTGCCGCACCTCGTCGCGGAAGTGGTCCAGCACCAGCTTCTGACGGGCCTTGCGTCGAATCTCGGGAGTCATGCTCGCCTCGGTGGCGCTCCCTCGAGCGCACGCTCCAGGGAAGCAGGGCGGGAAGATAGCGTGCCTGCCGGTGGAGGTTCAGGCCGGAGTTCGAGCGCGTCCGACGGCGGAAACGACGAATCGCCAGCAGGAGAGGACCTCCCGCTGGCGACCCGAGTCGTCATCGCCCGGATGAGGGGCGAGCGGTGCTACGGAATCTGCTCGTAGGGGTTGTTGGGGTTGTAGGGCCCGACGATGATGACGCCACCACCACACGTACGGGGACCACCGCGAACCTTGGTCTTGATCTGCATGGTCTGCTCCTGATGGGTGCTGCGTGAACTCCAGTCTCGCGGTGACCGGGTGAGTCGCTCGCGGCTGGAGGGCGGGATTCAATTGCACCTGTAATCAGCCGTCAAGCGACTGAACCGATGCACAGGCTCGGTGATATGGGTTCGAGTGATTGATGCGACATGTCACGGAGCCGGGCTCGGCCCGCAATCCCTGACGCTCCACGGTTGGGATGTCTCGGGGGGGCGTCAACAGTCTGTGTCACGCTGGGTGAATGGTGACACCGCCTGGGTCACGCCTCATGGAAGGCTGATTGCCATCCTTCTGGCTATCACCCTGAGGTGGTAGTGCAGCCGGGTAGACGGCCTGTCTCTGATGCACAGGTGCAAGCAAGCCCGCTTGCGAGGGCCCTCCCGATGTCGCCTTCTGAGCCACGGACGTCCACACGTCGTGACACATTCCAGCGCTGGTCGATCGACACGGGGCAGTTGTGCATCAGCCTGCTCGCGCTGCCTCCGGAGCTCGCGTTCCGCGTAAACCTGCGGAAGGCAGAGTGGCAAGCTCGAGGGTGGATTGATGGTCACCAACTCGTCTTCTCCCAGGGGGAGTGGGCTGCGTTGGGACGACCCGTGGAGGGAGGAGGAGACGATGAGGAGCGCGAAGCGCTGCACGAGGAATGGGCGGTGCTTCAGCACCTCCTGTTGGACTTGGTAGGTCTCGAGCAGCAGGCTATCGATTGTGAGGTCGTAGGGGTCCCAGGTGGAGCGGGGGCTCGATACCGGGTTCGAGTTTCGGGCCTGCTCCTCCCTGATGCGCCCCAGCCCGTTCCCTGGTTCGTTCTGTCCGAGGAGGGTGTGCCCGTTCTGCTCGGGCCGGCTGCTGCCTGGGCCTGTGTGGAAGCCCGCCTGGCAACCCATGCACCCCGCAAGGAGCAGTTCGCGCGGGTGATGCGTATTCGTGGTGTCCTGGAAGACGTGGGGCGACGATTGCCAGGACGTGTCCGGTATACCTCTCAAGGCTATTTGGGCCGGTTCCAACCAGCCCGTTGTCCGCGTGGGATTGCGCTGGGAGCAAGATCCGGAGGCGACGGAGATCATCTCGCTGCAACCCTACGCGGTCCATCCTGATGGGGCAGAATCGACATTGTCTCTCTCGAGCCTCCAGCCAGGAGGTATCGCTGGGGAAGACGCCCGGCGGCCACTGGTCCTTCCTGAAGGTGTCGAGCGAATCCTGGAGAACGTCCGTCCTCTCCAGCGTCGCCTCGCCGTGGACGTCCAACGGGAGCTGGAGGACCCCACTGTCATCATCCCCGAGGGGATGAACGCGGACGCCATCATCGACCTCTCGCACTATTCTGCGCGGGTGCTGGGCTTCGAGGTCCTTCGAGGACGTGACCCCACGGTCGGAGTCGAGGGTTCAGGGCTCGAATGGTTCGACCCCGATGACAAGGGGGCCGACTTCTCGCTCACGCTCCAGGTCGCTTCGCCGGACGGGCGTGAGGGAGTGCCGTTGCGAGTAGCTTCTCGGGAGCTTGCGATGGAACTCCACGTCGCGAACGAGGCCGCACTGGCGCGAGGCGACTCGAAGCCCATCGTCGTGGCGGGGGCCCGCATTGCTCCGAGCGAAGACCTGCGGCGTCAATTGATGTTGGCGCTTCAGTTGTCGGCACCTGATCCCCAGTCGACTCCCTCCGCCAGCGCCGAACCGGCGCCTTCGTCACGGGTGAAGAAGCCCCTTGAGGCCGTGAAGGTGCGAGAACTCGATGCGTCCGCCACGGAGGGGGCCCTGTCTGGCGAGGCGGACCCCGTGCCCTGGGAATTGCTGCGCGCAGTCATGGTGACAGGCGTCGAGCTCAAGCTTCATCAGAGGCAGGGAATCGAGTGGCTGTGGCGTCGCGCGCGGGAGGTGACGCCCGGTGTCCTGTTGGCGGATGACATGGGGCTGGGAAAGACGCTCCAGGTTGCCTGTTTCCTCACGCTTCGACGGATGATGAACCAGGACCATCTGCCTCCTGGCGCACGGCTGAAGCCCCAGCTTGTCGTGTGTCCCACCATCCTGTTGGAGAACTGGCGGCAAGAGCTAGCGCGCTTCTTCATCGAGTCCACGTGGGCGCCCTTCATCCTTCATGGCCCCGGTCTGGAGGCCGTCAAACGTGAGGGGGAGCTCAACGGCGCCTTCCTTTCCCGACAGGACCTGGTTCTCACCAACTACGAGACGCTGGGAGCCTATCAACGCTCGTTACTGAAGGTGGACTTCGATGTGGTCGTGTTCGACGAGGCGCACAACCTCAAGAACCCGGACACGCTGCGTTCGCGGGCGGCCCGTGCGTTGAAGCGCTCCTTCGCGGTCGGCCTGACAGGTACGCCGGTGGAGAACGAGCTGTCGGATGTCTGGGCCCTCTACGATGCGCTCCAGTGCCGCCAGCCTCGCGTCTTCGGTACGCGGGCGGCGTTCCGCGAGGAGCACCAGGGAGAGCACGCCGTCCAGACGCTGCGTCAACGCCTGCGCTATCCCTCCGCGGGTTGCACCTTGCTGCGGCGGGAGAAGTCGGAGGCCCTGAAAGACCTCCCACCCAAGAGCCCTCATCGCAGGCTGGTCGAGATGACGGAGGCTCAGGAGTCCCACGAGCGACTCATCGCGCGGAAGATGACTTCGGAAGGCTCGCTCTGGGCGCTTGCCGCGCTCCAGAAGCTCTATCAGCATCCCGCGCTGCTGACGGACGCTCGGGGACTGTCCTCCGCCACGGCGCTAAGGGAGAGCCCGAAGACGCAGCTGTGCCTGGATTTGTTGTCGGAAATCGAGAGCCAGGGCGGCGGGGCTGGCGCTCAGAAGGCCCTGGTCTTCGTCCTCTCCCGGGCCATGCAGGATTTATTGGCGCAGCTCATCTCGGAGCGGTTCTGTCTGGGGCGTGTTGATATCCTCAATGGTGAACCGGCGAGCCGGAAGGCAGCACTTGAGAACATCGAGGTGTTCTCCCGGGCGAAGGGGTTCCAGGTCTTGATTCTGAGTCCATTGGCCGCGGGCGCCGGGCTCAACATCACCGCGGCGAACCACGTCATCCACTATGGACGTTGGTGGAACTCAGCGAAGGAAGATCAGGCGACGGACCGTGCCCACCGCATCGGGCAGGTGCGACCCGTCCATGTCTACTACCCGTTGCTCCACCGCCGGGGCCGTCCCGACGCAGGTTTCGACCTGAGGCTCCACGAGTTGGTCGAGCGCAAGCGCGCCATCGCGCGGGATTTCCTGTCGCCCATGGACGAAGACGCCCGGCAGTACATGGGCGTCTTCCAGGAAGCTCGTGAAGAGGGGGAGGGCTGAAGCATGGAGATACTGACGTCACTCTGGCGAGACGAGGCACTGCGGTATGCCGTAGGTACCATCACGGGCTTCTCGCTGTTGGCCCTGGCCCTGGTGTTGTTTCGGAGGCGGAAGCTCCTGCGCGCCATCGAACTGCTGGATGCGCATTTGGAGGATGTTCTCGAAGGACGCAAGCAGGAGCCTGGTCCGCAAGAGGAAGCGCGAGCGCTGTGGCGGGCCATTCGTGAGTTGCTCGTCTTTCCTCCTGGGATGCAGCCCGTTCCTCTGCCCGCGCTCATTCGCGCGGAGCCGTCTCAGGGGTTGCGTGAGGCCTGTCGGGCGCTGTTCCGGCACTCGTGGGGACATGCGCTGGGAAAGAGCCTGACCGGCGTCTCTCTGGTCATGACGTTCGGCCTCTTGGGAATGGTGTTGGTGGGGCCCGTCAGGGAGGCCTTGATGGGAGGTGGCGGGGCAGGGGCCTCGCAGGCGCAACTCCTTTCAGTGGCTATCGGGCAGATGGGGGCGAAGTTCTTCGTCTCGGCGATGGGGTTGGTGGGGTCGTTCTTGTTTCAGTCCGTTGCGTCCATCATTGAGAGTTTGTTGCTTGCCCGACTGGATGCCATGCGGCCACGCTTCGAGTCCGCCACCAGGACGTTGGAGGCGCACGACATCGTGCTCGCGACCGAGAGGGGGGACGCACTGGGCACATTGAAGGATGAACTGGTGCAGACCCGCCGCGAGCTTTCCGAGAGACTTCTCCGACTGGAAAACGTCGAGGTGACTCTCCAGGACATCGGCACCCATGTTCTGTCGACCTTCGGCTCGATGATGAAGGAACAGGTCGGTGATGTCATCACCCGGCAACTCTCGGCGGTAGAGAGGGCCGTGCGAGAGATTGCCGCGGACCTCCAGCGCTCCATCTCCTCGGGTTTCGCGCTGACACTGCAGCAGGAGATGTCCATGGTCCGCGACAGCCTGGGTTCCATCCAGCAGTCGCTCTCCTCGCGGCAGGAGCACGACCTGGGGCGCATCCTCGAGCAGCTTCGGGACTCCGTGTCGGGAGGATTTCATTCCCAGTCGCAGGACATGGCTCGACAAATGCAACAACTGATGGGCGTGCTGCCCCGGCTCGAACAGCAGTTCGAGACCATGGCCCGGATGATGGGGACGCAGGCTCAGCAGTGGGGCGAGGAGAACCAGCGCGCCATCCATGTGCTCAATGAGCGTGTCGCCACGGTTGTCGAGAGCTTCGACCGGGTCCGCGATGGGTTGGTGAGTGCCACCGCGGGCGTCCTCGCCGCATCCAAGGAATCTTCACAACAACTGGGGGTCGAGAACCAGCAGATGCTCGGCCATTTGGAGCGCAGCGTGGAGTCCGTCGTGGGACGGTTCGAGCAGGTGCTCGCGGGGATGGATGCGAGCACGCAGCGGCTCGTGCAATCGACCTCGCAGTCGGCGCAGCACATCCAACAGCAGGCCGGAGAGCAGGCGGACTTCCTGTCGCGACAGGTGGAGGCGCTCCGTGCGGCTGCGAATGTGGATATGAGCAACTTCCAGAGTCGCTCCGAGGAGTTCGCGAGGGTCATGGGGACGACCCAAGACGGGCTCCGACAGCTCACGGAGCAACTGCGCAACACGGCCGCCCAGCTGGTTTCTGCGACCCGGGGAGCAGGAGAGACGCAAGACAAGGCGCGAGGGGCCGCGGCGCAGATGGAGCAGGTGACCCGCCAACTCAGCGAGACCGCCAAGGAGTTCATGCAGGTTGCCCAGAGCCGCCGCGAGGTGGCCAAGGTGGAGGAGGGGCTGCTCAGTGCACAACGGCAGGCGTTCGAGCGTGTCCAGCCAGTACTCGACGGATTGGCGCGTAACTACGAGGAGTCCGTCCAGCGCCAGGCGCAGACCCTGAGTGGCAAGTGGGGCAAGGTGATGCAGGACATGGAGAGCGTGGTGGCGAGGTCCTCGGGAGAGCTTGCCCAGGGGGTCGATGCACTCAACGAGACGGTCCAAGCGCTCAATAAGGCGCTGACGACCCAGGTGCGCCGACCATGAGTGCCTCGGGGGATGGGAGCGAGAAGTCGCTGGCGGACCTGATGGCGGGCGTCGCGGTGGTGTTCCTGCTGCTGGCGGTCATCTTCATTCTGGAGGCGCATCAGCAGCGTGAGGCTGCCATCCGCGACAAGGAGGCCGCCATCGAGAAGGTGGATTCGCAGAAGGAGGGGGTCGAGAAATCGCTCAGCAGGCTGCGTTCGGACTTGCTTCAGTTGGACGCCAAGCTTGACGGTGGGTTCATCGCGCTCAGTGGATTGGATGGTGGTGTGAATGCGCTGGAGATCGAGTTCAAGAACCTCCAGTTTGCCCTGGGGAAATGTCAAACGCCTCGGACCTATGTCGGCCAGTTCGACGATGGTGCGGTCGACCTCATCGAACAGGTCTGCCTCGCGGTGGATGATATGCGTGATGCAGGCGCCGAGCCGTCCATCATCCTGGAAGGGCATACGGACGACCGCCCCTTCCTTGGGACGAGTTCGGAGTGCGGAGTCCGTGACGGGGTGGTGGAGTACAGCTTCGAGAACAACGTGCGAGCCAGTGCAGCGCGTGCGCAGGAGGTATTCTTCACGGTGCGCAATCGACTTCCCGAAGGGAGCAAGGCGCGGACATGCTTCGATTCGAACTTCGTCGTCTCGGGACGAGGGCAGATGGCGCCACGGCCTGGTGCCGATGGGGGTGACGCCGAGAACCGACGCCTCGTCATCCGCGTGCGTGGCGACCTACGCCTGTAGGAGGCTGGATGGACCTGGATGCATGGCTGACAAAGGTGCAGGAGCGGCAGCACATCGCGCTCGCAGGGCTCGGCACGTTCCAACAGCAGGTGGAGCGCGGGCTGCAACAGCTTCAGTCCAGCCTGGATGAAGCACAGCGGCGCATGGACGAAAGGGAGCCAGGACGCGTCCAGCGGATGGTGGCGTTGCTCGACGTGGATGCGCTGCTTGGGAAGGTGAATAGTGGGCTCCACTCGGAGTTGAGTTCTCGTGAGCGACGCGTCGTGCCTTCGTTCTGGCGCAAGGTCCAGCCTCTGCGCATGGCGGAGTTCCTGGATCAGTTCCCGGACGGGTGGCCCCGGCTCGTGAGGCAACGGCTTCGCGATTGGTGTCTGGCGGATGCGGACTCTGAGCATCTGCGCGAATGGACGGGGCTGACCCGTCGGTGTCCGAAGGACTTGCCCTTGTTGCGGTGGCGTCTTCCTGTGTCCATTGAGCTGGCACTCGAGCCAGAGGGGCCCAGGAGCGTTGCGGCTGGTTGGGGAGCCTGCCCGCTGAGTGAGGTGGTCGCCATGCTCGGGCAGGCTGGGCTGCGGCCCTCGATTGGCTACGCGGGACACGTTGTCGCGGAGCACCTGTTGCGACAATGTGTCGCTCGCGAGGATGTGTCGGAGTCTCTGCTGTATCTGGTCGAATCGCAGGAGGGGCGGGCGTGGCTGCCGAGCGCGACCGGTGGAGGGAGTGTCCTGGGTGCTCCGGTGGAGGCACGCGTCGCCGTCGTCGCGGCGCTGTTGGAGTGCCGTGCGCGGGGCCGTGTCGGCAAGGACGTGCAGGCTCTCGTCGAGGAGCGGCTCATCGCGCGGGACAGTGTCTTCGGGGACCCACGACTGTCCACCCTAACGGAGGCCTGGAGTGCTGTTCGCAAATGCTCGAAGCCGGCTTTCGAGGCATTCCTTTCGGCACTCATCCAGCAGGACCTCGAGTTCTTCTTCGAGAAAGCGATGAACAAACGGGACAGGCATGTCTTCTGGTTGGGCTACCTCGGCGTCATCCAATCGACGACCTGCTGGCTGGCTCCGGATGCCTACGACGCATTGCGGAGGAACGAGAGAACGCTCCCCCCGGAGCAGCAAGCCGCGTTCAGGAGGGCGAGGCGCTTGGCGAAAGGGGACGTGAACGCCTTCTGTCTGCGTTTCAGTGAGTATTCGGTTGTCGAGTTTTCCGATACAGGCAATGCGACGTATGTCTATGGGCATGGCGTCTTCGGTGAGAGGGTGCTGGGTGGAGGGGTTGAGAGCGCGAATGATCTCAAGGTCAGACGTGAGGCGAAGCGCTGGTTGAGTCATCAGTCGAACTGGGAGCCTCGGTTCGAGCAGGCGCTGCTGGAACTGGGTATCGAGCGCAAGCCCAGGGGCCCGAACAAGTCCCCGTTTCATGCATAGGAGCAAGCTGGTGCTGACCGTAGTGACTGCTCTATCGTAGGTGGATGGCAATTTTCTGGTATCTGCTCGTCACGTTGTTTGGCGCGTTGGGTGTGCTCTCGGTGCTGCGGGCGCTCGAGCGGCTTGTTTTCGGGGGTGGCAGCGGCTCGCTCTGCGTTCAGGCAGGCCTGGGACTCGGCTTCTTGATGCTGGCGAAGAGAGCGCTGGGCAAGGCGAGTGGTAAGGGGCGCGCAACTTCAGGCGAGGAGGGTAGGGCACCAAAGCCTGAAGGCAGGCGGCACGTATCCCATTGAGTGAAACAGGCTGATAGTGTCATCTCTACGTGAGGGACGCATGCACAGGGCATCCGTGGTGGCGATCATCCTTGGGGTGCTTGCCCTCGTCGTGGTCGGGGCTCTCGTCTCGCGCGAGCGCTCGGCTGCGGAGGCTGCGATGACCACCGTGCGCGAGTCCGTCACCGGCTCGTCGCTCGACCAAGCTCCCGCGACGTTACCCCCGTCTCTTATTCCACCCGCTGAGTCCGAGGACACGGCTGTGCGCCCCGCCTCCGCTGTCCTCCTGGAGGGGGTCGTCCTCGACGAGGACGACCAGCCGGTGACGCGGGCGACGGTGGCCGCGATGACGCCGCCCCGACTGATGAAGGATGTCGCTCGACCTGCGGGTGAGCCGGACCTCGTGGAGCAGGCTGGCGGGTTGACGCAGCGGTTCGGAGACTACGTCTCCGACCGGTTCGAGACGGAGGTCGACGACGCGGGCCGCTTCGTTCTCGAGGTGGCCCAGGCGGGGCCCCACTTCCTTGTCGCCTCAGCGGAGGGCTACGTCGTCACACGCGTGGACGTCTCGGCGCCCGCCAAGGACCTCCGGCTCGTCTTGCGCGCCGGTGGGCAGGTGGTGGGCAGCGTGGTCAGCGCCTCGGGAATCGTGCTCCCGGAGGTGAATCTCTTCCTGTTCGCCGAGGGCAGACAGACCCATGTCGCGGAGGCCACGAGCGATGAGCAGGGGCGCTTCCAACTGCGCACCGTGCAGCCCGGCCGATACACACTCAAAGCGATCTTCGACACGGGCGCCCCGCATCGGGTGTCGCGCGTCATCGATGTCCGTCCCTCGGAGCCAACGACGGTGACCTTGCGGATGGACACAGGGCGCTCCGTGTCCGGCACCGTGGTGGATGAAGCCGGGCGCCCCGTGGCTCACGCCGAGGTGTCGGCCCGGTCGGACCCGGAAGCCCACGCCGAGCTGTACGAGCGAGAGCATGGTCACCGCGTGTCGGATTCGTCCGCGCGCACGGATGCTTCGGGGCGGTTCACGGTCCACCACCTGCTACCTGGCAACTGCCTCCTCTCCGTCGAGAAGCCTGGCTACGTGCAGCGTGAGCACGATGGCGAGGACTCCTGGCGCACCGTCCTGGCGGGCGCGAAGGACGTGACGCTGGTGATGCGCTATCAGGGCAGCATCCTGGGGCGACTCCGGCGCTCGGACGGCACGCCCATCACCCGCTTCACCCTCAACGACGAGCCCTTCGAGCACGAGGACGGGGCCTTCCGGTTTCCCATCCAGCAGCCGGGCGTGACCTGGCTGACGTTCGATGCCCCGGACCTGCTGCGCACCCTCCGCGAGGTGCGAGTCGAGCCCGGTCAGGACGTGGACCTGGGCGACCTCATCCTCGAAGGTGGGAAGCGGATCCGCGGACGGGTGCTGGACACGAGGACCTCCGCTCCCATCGAGGGCGCGAAGGTCGTCGTCCAGCACACGCAGGCGGGTTCCGGGGGCACGGAGGCCCCGGAGCTGGCGAGCGCGAGGACGGACGCGACAGGGGGCTTCGAGCTCGCCCCGGTGGAGCCCGGCTCACTGCGCCTGGATGTCTCCCGCTCCGGCTACCTGCCCCTGCGAGGCTCGCTGCGTGTGAGCGAGGAGCCGCTGGAGCTGCGCCTCTCCTCGGGCGCGCGAGTGTCGGGCACCGTCAAGGACCGCGAGGGGCGGCCCGCGGACGTGGTGCTGCGAGTCTTTCCCCTGGGGGACCACCAGGGCCACTCGCCCAGCATCCTGCAGGTCCGGGATGGGAGCTTCGACGTGGCGGGGCTGGAGCCCGGGGAGTACGTCTTCAAGGTCCTCTCCGTGCACGACTCCCTGGGGAATGCCTGGTCGGAGAAGCGCTCCGGCCGCTATGTCCCACGCAGGGTCACGCTGGCGCCCGAGGAGCAGCGGGTGCTCCAAATCCAGGAGCAGGATGGGCGCTCCTCGCTGCGTCTGCGCATGCCCCGCTTCACGGGCGTCGCTCCAGAGGATGTCGCTCCTCACTCGGCGGTGCTCATCCCGGGGACCGTCCCGCAGGTGCGCACCTATTCAGGCTTCGAGCGGCTCATGCGTGAGCAGGGCGTACCCGCTCCGCCGAAGCCGTCCTCTCCCGAGGTCGTCTACGACGCGCTGCCCGCGGGCCGTTACACGTACCTGCTCGTCGGAAAGCGCCCCCAGGGAGGCCCCTACCTGGTGCACACCGAAGTACTGGTGGTGCCCGAGGCCCAGAGCGTCACCCGGGACCTCCAGCCCGTCTGGTCCCCCATCACGCACATCATCCTCTGACGGGTGCCGCGCGTGGCCCGGTGACGCGGCCCTCACTCCCGCGCGCCGGTGAACTCCGGCAGCAGGTACTCGTCCGCGGAGGGGGCCTTGTCGATGAGGCCCAGCTCCACGAGCTGCTGGGAGAGCTGCTCCCACCGCTCGCGCTTCATCGCGCCCAGGCCCCGGGCCTTCGTCTCCTCGGTCTCGATGAGCGGCTTCTGGGCCTCGGCCCCCGCGGCGAAGGTCTCCGCGTCCATCGTCGTGTTCAGCTTGCCCATCACCGCGTTGGTCGGCCCCGGGTTGTCCAGATACGCGCGCCAGCCCTCGCGCACGGCCGCCACGAACGCCTTCACCTGCTCGGGGTGCTCCTTCCAGTACTGCCGCCGGGTGATGACCACGGCGATGTACGGATTGAAGCCCTCGTCGGCCACCAGGAACACCGCCGGCGTGGCGCCCTGCCGCCTGGCGGCGATGGGCTCGGCGGTGACGAAGCACTGCTGGGCGAAGTCCTTGTCCGCGAGGAAGCGCGCCACGCCGCCGTCGTAGGGCACCACCTTCACCTTGTCGAAGCTGTACTTCTTCTTGAGAAAGGCCACATACGAGAGGCCCGGCTCCAGCGCCACCGTGCCCGAGGACAACACGTCCTGGATGCCCTTCGCCCCGCGGGACGCGTGGGCCATGATGGCGTGCGGCGACGTCTGGTACACCGCGAACAGCGGAATCACATCCAGGCCGCGAGCGCGCGCGGTGATGATTTCATCCGCGCCGCTGATGCCGAACTCGGCCTTGCCCGTGGCCACCATCTGCTGCACCGGCGCGCCCGCGCCGCCGCCCAGGATGTCCACCTCCAACCCATGCCGGGTGAAGGCCCCCGACTCGCGCGCCGCGTAGAAGCCGCCGAACTCGGGCTCCGCCACCCAGTTGAGCGCCAGCTTCACCTTGGCCGGAGCGGCCTTCCGTGGCGCCGGGGTGCCTGCCTGGGCGCCCTGGGGGGGCTCCTCCTTCTGGCGCGAACAGGCGCTCGCGGCCACCAGCAGCCCCACGCACCCCAACAGCTTCACCAGACGTCCGCTCACGTTCTGCCTCCCTTCCACGTGACTCAATTCCCCTGCGCCGACGGGTGCCAGCGCCGCAGCAGCCGGGCTCCCGTCAGGCTCACCGCCCCGAACAACACCAGCCCCAACCCCGACGCCGCCAGCACCGCCGCGAACAACAGGTCCGTGCGCAGCTGACGGTACGCGGCCAGCACCAGGATTCCCAGCCCCGCCGTGCCCTCGGAGAAGCCGGCGACGAACTCGCCGACGATGGCGCCGATGACCGACAGCCCCGAGGCAATCTTCAACCCGGTGAACAGGTGCGGCATCGCCGCGGGCAGCTCCAGCTTCCACAGCGTCGCGAAGCGCCCGGCGCCATACAGCCGGAACATGTCCCGCAGCGGCGGCTCCACCGAGCGCAGCCCGGTGAGCGTGTTGGCGATGACCGGGAACAACGAGACGATGAAGGACGACACCGCCACGGCGCGAGGGCCCGGGCCGAACCACAGCACCAGGAGCGGCGCGATGGCCACGATGGGCACCGTCTGCAGGAAGAGCGTGTACGGGTAGAGCGCGCGCTCCATCATGCGCGAGGACGCAAGCGCCACCGCCACCAGCACGCCCAGCACCGCGCTCAGCCCGAAGCCCACCAGGGCCGCGCGCCCCGTGGTGAGCGCCGCGCCCAAGAGCGAGCCCGCCTCCCGCGCTCCCACCGCCCCCACGGCCGAGGGCGGCGGCACCAGCCAGACCGGGACCTCGAAGAGGCGCACCGCGGCTTCCCAGAGCGACAGCAGCACGACGAGCGCCACCAGCGGAGGCAGCGCCGCGCGAAGGGCCGGGCGGTTCACCAGCGCTCTCCTTGCTCCAGCGCCTCGTGGAGCAGCCGGGCCTCGCGGGCGAAGGACGCCTCGGTGCGCAGGGCCGCGCCGCGCTCGGCGGGCAGCTCCAGCGTCCGGTCCAGCACCACGCGCGCCGGCCGCCGCGACAGGACCACGGCCCGCTCGGCCAGGTAGGCGGCCTCGGAGATGGAGTGGGTGACGAAGAGCACCGTCATCCCCAGCTGGCGCCACAGCGCGCGGAGCTGGTCATCCAGCCGGCCGCGCGTCAGCTCGTCCAGCGCGGCGAAGGGCTCGTCCAGGAGCAGCAGCCGGGGGCGGGTGACGAGCGCGCGCGCCAGGGACACGCGCATGCGCATGCCGCCGGACAGCTCGGCGGGGTGACGGTCCGTGGCATCCCCCAAGCCCACCTGCTCGAGCACGGCGCGCGCGGCGGCCCGTCGCTCCGACTCCGGCACGCCGGTCAGCTCCAGCGGCAGCGCCGCGTTGTCCAGCACCGTGCGCCAGGGCAGCAGGTGCGCGTCCTGGAACACATAGGCGATGGGGGCGCGCTCACCGGGCGTGCGCTCCAGCGACGGCGTGAAGGTGATGTGCCCGGCCTCCGCGCGGTCCAGCCCGGCCACCAGCCTCAGCAGCGTGGACTTGCCGCAGCCGGAGGGCCCGAGCAGCGCCACGAACGCGCCGGGCGCGACCTCCAGGTCCAGCCCCGACAGCACGGCGACGTCACCCGGGAAGGTGCGGCGCAGGCCCTCGACCTTCACGCGGACGCCCCCGCTTCCGGAGACGGGGGGCAGGGGAGCGGGGGGAGCGAGGCCGGGAGGCGCCATGGAGGGGGTGTTTCTAACCGCCCTGAACCCGCGAGGCGAGCGTGGATCTCGCGTCCAGGGCGGGGCCAAGGCGCCGCGTGGCGCTTCCTGGTCGACTTCGGTGACGGGCCCGCCGCCACGCCGGGGTGGAACAACCTCCACTCCGGCTCCACCGGTTCGTCGTTGAGCAACCTGGTGGACGGCGCGGGTGTGGGCTCGGGGCTGTCGCTCCAGCTGACGGACGGGTTCTGGCAGGGCTGGACGGGCGCCTGCAGCGGCGGCGGCACCACCGCGAGCACCGGCTATCCCGCGTCGGCCACGCGGGACACGTTCTTCATCGGCACCAACGAGGGGACGACGGACACGCAGGCGCAGGTCCGCCTCTCTCTGGGCTGGCCATCAAAGGCACCTGGCTTCCCGCAGCGCTCGGACGCGAACGCCCGACAGGTCGCCGCCATCGTTCCCTTCTCGGGAGGGCGCGTCCACAGCGTGAACGGCGTGTCGGGCATCTGCCGGCTGGCCACCGAGGACGTGCCCGTGTGGACCTTCCACGCGGCGGACGACGGCACGGTGCACGTGAGCGACACGGCTGCGGCGGTGAACGGCCTCAACGCCTGCTCGCCCCCGTCGGCGCCGGTGGTGACGCGCTACGAGAACGTGGGGCACGAGGCCTACTCCCGGGCCTATTACACGGACCACACGTACCACTCCCCGAACCTCTACGAGTGACTGCTCGCGCAGCAGCGTCCGTAGGGGATGACCCGAGGCCCCGCTGCTCGTACGGAGCGGGGCCTCCGCGCCTGCTGGACGCGCCGCCGGAAGTCGAGGGTGTCCACGGTGAGCCGCGACGCGTTCTGGCGGGCCGCCGTGCGTGGGGTGACGGCCGCTGCTTCGACGGACCCGATCGGGCCAGCTCAGCTCGTACCCTGGTCTGACGCCAGCCGGGGCAGCACGGCGATGAACGTCGTACCCTGGCCGTCCTGGGACGTCACGTCGACGGTGCCCCCGTGGGACTCGACGATGTGCTTCACGATGAAGAGCCCCAGGCCGATGCTGCGCCCCGTGTTGCTGTCCGCCGTGCGGGCGCGCTGGAGCGGACGGAAGAGCCGCTCGCGGGCGTCGTCGGGAATGGGCGGTCCCTCGTTGTGGACGGACAGGACGACGCGCGGTGCTTCGCCTTGGACACGCACCGTCACGCGCGAGCTGGCGGGGCTGTATTGAAGCGCGTTGCTCACCAGGTTGCCCAGCACCTGGGCGATGCGGTCCGAATCCCACTCACCGAAGGCATCCCCGTCCGACTCCACGCGCAGCTCCCGCTCCGGGTGGCCCATCTGCAGCTCCTCAATCACCTGCTGTGACAGCTCATGCAGGTCCACGGGCCGCCGGTGGATGGGCAGACCTCCGCCCAGGCGCACCTGGGTGAAGTCCAGCAGGTCATGCGTCATCCGCACCGCGCGCTCCGCCGAAGCCTGGATGCGCAGCACCGAGCGCAGGTTGCGCTCGCTCAGCTCCTCCCGCCGGGCCAGCACCGACGCTCCCAGCTGAATCGCGCTGAGCGGGTTTCGCAGGTCATGGCTGACGATGCCGATGAGCTGCTGCTCGAACTCCGCGCGCCGGCGCGTCTCGGCCTCCTGGCGCTTCTGCTCGGACAGCTCGTGCGCGATGACGGCCACGCCCACCGGCTGGCCCGTCCGGGCGTGGGTGAGGGTGGAGATGGCGTAGCGCACGGGCAGCCGCGCCCCCGTCCGGAGGTTTCGCGCCTGCAGCTCCCCCTCCCAGCGCCCCTTCGTCGCCACGCCGGGCAGGAGCGTGTCCTGGACGAAGGGACGGTCCTCCTCGGGGAAGTAGTCCAGCAGGGACGTGTGGCGCGCCGCCTCCTGTCCCGGGACGCCGAGCATCCGCTGGCCGGCCTCGTTGAGATACGTGATGCGGCCCTCGGTGTCCGCGATGCCAATCGCATCCGAGCTCTGCTCCACCACGACGGCCAGGGCCTTCCGCGCCTGCTCGACCTGGCGCTTCTCCTCGCGTGCCCTGGCCACGGCGAGGTTGCCCTCCACGCGCGCGAGCAGCTCCCGCGCGGAGAAGGGCTTCACCAGATAGTCATTGGCGCCCGCCTCCAGCCCCTCGACGGTGGCCTCCTCGCCCGCGCGGGCCGACAGCAGGATGACGGGGATGTCCGCCGTGACGGGCGAGGCCCGCAGCGCGCGCAGCAACCCGAAGCCATCCATCCCCGGCATCATCACGTCACTGAGCACCAGGTCCGGCCGTCGGGCCTTCACCCGCTCCATCGCCGCGAGTCCGTTGGCGGCCGTCTCCACCGCGTAGCGTCCGCCCAGCAGGCGCTGGACGTAGTCGCGCATGTCCACGTTGTCATCCACCACGAGCACCGTCTCGCTGGCGTGGGACGTCCGGTCTTCACGGCGCGCAAGCGGGGGCGCCTCGTCGTCGGTGACCTCGATGGAGGCCGGAGCCTCCAGCCACGTCCGCGCTTCGCTCACGAAGGCCCGGAGGTGGGTGGTGTGACCTGGCTCCTGGGGCTTCAGGTGCCCGGCGGGCAGGTGCGCATGGCCCAGGGGCAGCCACACGGTGAAGGTGCTGCCATGTCCCTCCACGCTGCGCACGGCGAGCCTGCCCCCGTGCAGCTTCACCAGCTCCTGCACCAGCGCGAGCCCGATTCCGCTGCCCTCGTAGCTGCGCCCGTGCGCGCCCTGCACACGGTGGAAGCGCTCGAAGATGCGCGGCAGCTCCGCTTCGGGGATGCCGGTGCCCGTGTCCGTCACCGACACCTCCACCCCGTCGTCCTTCGCCGCGCACGCGACGCGAATCTCCCCGGCCAGGGTGAACTTGAAGGCATTGGAGAGCAGGTTGAGGATGACCTTCTCCCACAGCTCGCGGTCCACCCAGACGGGCTCGGGGAGGGGCTCACACGACACGACGAGCCTCAGGCCGGCGCGCTCCACGGTGGAGCGGAAGGCGCTGGCCAGGTCCGCCGTGAGCGCGCCCAGGTTCGTGGGCGCGAAGGAGGCCCGCGTCCGGCCCGCCTCGATGCGCGAGAAGTCGAGCAGCGTGTTGACCAGCTTCAAGAGCCGCAGCCCGTTGCGGTGCACCGTCTCCTGGCGATGCCGCTGGCGCGGCCCCAGCGGCTCCTCGGCGTCGCGCAGGCCGTCCTCCACCG
This sequence comes from Myxococcus sp. MISCRS1, assembly GCF_026626605.1. NCBI lineage: Bacteria > Pseudomonadati > Myxococcota > Myxococcia > Myxococcales > Myxococcaceae > Myxococcus > Myxococcus sp. MISCRS1. The sequence continues at coordinate 2,172,784 of NZ_JAPNKB010000001.1, read as the reverse complement.
GGCCCAGCATCAGCGTGAGCGGCGTGCGGAACTCGTGCGAGACATTGCTGAAGAAGGTCGTCTTGGCCCGGTCCAGCTCGGCCAGGGCCTCCGCGCGGCGGCGCTCCTCTTCACGGGCCCGCGCGGTGGTCACCGCCGTCGTCACGCCGCTGGCCACCAGCTCCAGGAAGCGGCGATAGGCCTCGTCCAGCGCCCGACGGGGGCTGATGCCCAACACCAGGAAGCCCAGGGGCAGGGCTTGTCCGGGACGGGGCATGGGCAGCACCACCACGGACGTGGTCGCCTCGGGCCAGGGGCCACCGGGCAGCGGCCCCAGGGACTCGGGGAGCTGCTCGAGCCGCAGCGACTCTCCGGTGTGTGCCACGCGGGCCAGGGGCCAGGTGTCCGGGCGGGGCTCCTCATCCAGGAGGATTCGGGCGGGGGCCGCGCGGCTGTCCGACGGCAGGCCGCTGAGCGCCACGAGGCTCGCCGTGCGCTCCGCGTCATCGGTGAGGTAGAGCAGCGCGAGCGGCACGTCGTTCAGGTTGCCCGCGAGCACGCGCGCCATCTCCCGGCACGTGAGCTCCGGCGTCGCTTGTCCCAGGGCCGTGGCGCTCAGCTCGGAGAGCGTGCGCAGCCTGCGCTCGTTGAGCACGCGCTCGGTGGTCTCGGTGAGCGCGGCGAAGATGCCGCCCACGCCGCCGGACTCGTCGCGGATGGGGCTGTGGCTGTAGGAGAAGTAGCACTCCTCCACGTAGCCGTTGCGGTCCAACGGCATCATCAAATCTTCCACGCGGATGGGCTCGCCGGTGGCCTGGATGCGCTCCCAGCCGGGGGCGAGCATGGTGTCCCACACCTCCGGCCAGGTGATGGAGGCCTCCTGTCCCAGCGCGGCGGGGTGCTTCGTCGCGCCGCAGATGGGACGGTAGGCGTCGTTGTACATCTGCACGTAGCGCGGGCCCCACGCCAGGTAGAGCGGGTAGTTGGACGCCAGGACGATTCCCACCGTGGTGCGCAGGGACTGCGGCCAGCGCTCCACCGGGCCCAGGGGCGTCTTCTCCCAGTCGATGCGTCGGAGCAACGCGCCGCACTCGCCGCCGCCGCGCAGCACCTCCTCCACGGCTCGGGGGCCCCTCATCGCGCCAGTCCTCCCGCGGCGCTCTCACCCGACACCCGGCAGGGCAGGTGCACCGTGAAGGTGGCGCCCTGGCCCGGCGCGCTGCGCACGTCGATGGTGCCCCCCATGGCCCGGACGTTCTGCCGGGTGACGTACAGGCCCAGGCCCAGGCCGCCGTAGTGGCGTTCGGAGACGGCGCGCTCGAACTTCTCGAAGATGCGGTCCATGGCCTCCGCAGGGATGCCGATGCCTTCGTCCCGGATGCTGAACCAGGCGTGCTCCGCGGTGCGTCCGGTCCGCAGGTGGACGGGGTGGCCCTCGCCGTACTTGAGGGCGTTGGCGAGCAGGTTCGACACGGCCTGCTCCAGCCGCGCGCGGTCCCACTGGCCCACCACTTCGCCCAGCTCCGTGTGGATGGGGGTGCTGGTGCGCTGGGATTCGGCGTCGAAGCGCAGGGCCACCTCGTGGAGCAGCGCGCCCAGGTCCACCGGCTCCGGCTCCAGGCGCAGCTGGCCTCCGCTGATGAGCGTGACGTCGAGCAGCTCGCCCACCAGCGTCGACAGGCGCTTCACCTGTCGCTGCATGACCTCCAGGTCCGCGGGCAGCCGCTCCAGCAGCTGCGGGCCGCGGCCTTCCTGGGCCACCCGGGCCAGCGTCTGGAGCTTCAGGTGGAGCGGCGTCAGGGGCGTCTTGAGCTCGTGGCTGGCCACGGCGAGGAACTCGTCGCGAATCCGGATGGCCTCGTCCATGGCGACCAGCAGTCGCTCTCTTTCCTGTTCGACCTGTTTGCGGTCGGAGATGTCGATGACCGAGCCGATGTAGCCCAGGAACTCGCCCGCCGATCCGAAGCGGGGGCTGGCCGAGTCGATGGCCCAGCGGTACCGGCCGTCCTTGTGTCGCAGCCGGTAGTCGAGCTGGAAGGGGAGGTGGTCGGCGTTGGCGGCGAGGAAGACGGTGCCCGCGCGCTCGGCGTCGTCCGGATGCACGGCGCCGAGCCAGCCGAAGCCCAGGCTCTCGGCCTCCGTCTGCCCGGTGAACTCGTACCAGCTGCGGCTGAGATACAGAGAGCGGCCGGTGACGTCCGTCACCCAGAGCATGACGGGGGCGTGGTCCGCCATGTTCCGGAAGCGGGCCTCGCTCTCCTGGAGGGCGCGTTGGGACGCCTTCTGGGCGGTGACGTCCCGCATGGTGACGAAGACCCGGTCGCTGTGCTCCGGCGAGGGCCGGGTCAGGGTGAGCATGACGTCGACGTGGCGGCCTCGCAGCGTCTTGAGCACGGTCTCCAGCTCCAGGCGCGTGCCGCCTTCCCAGAACATGACGAGCTCGTCGGTGAATGCCGCGGCCGTCTCCGGGAGGAAGATGCGGGAGAGGGACAGGCTGCCCATCACCTCGTCACGGCCGCGCGCCTCGAGCAGGCGGGCGGTGGCCTCGTTCACGTCCAGGACCTCCACCCAGCCCGCGGCCTCCATCACGAAGCCGGGATGCTCCGCGAGCCAGGCGCGCAGGTCCGTGACGCCCGATGCGCGCAGGGCGTCGAGCGCATTCGTCACGGCGGTGAAGTCCTCCACCCAGAGGGAGACATCCACTGCGTCGAAGAGCTCCGCGTCCCGTGTGCCCCTGGCTGTTCCAGCCCCACCCAAATGTGCCTCCTCGGTACCCCGCTCGCGTGGCCCTGGGTTATCAGCCCGGCCGGGTCGGCCGTGTCACAAAGATTCTGGAGTCGCCAGGAGTCAACGAACAGGCATCTTCCGGGCGTCCACTGCTCGGACGCCTCCTCGGTGGGCCGGCGCCGGACGCCCGCCCGGACGCCCGGGGGGCCGGGCCTGGCTCCGCGTGGCGCGGAGGCGCACGGGCGATGCCATGCGCGTGCGCTCCCGTGTCCGGGACGCGGTGGGATGACTTGTCATTGATAGGGATTGGAGGACGAGGCTGGAGTGGGCAGGGGCCTGACCCGCCGCTGGTTTCGGGTGACCCCCGTGGCGCGAGGCACTAAGAGGGGCCTCCATGTCCCGTCCCTGGGCGACATACGCGCTGCTCTTCCTGGGCTTCTTCGCGGTGCTGGCGGCGTTCCCCGTCTACACCCCCTTCGATTCCAAGCTGACGCTCCCCACCACGCTGTCGCTCCTGCGCGAGGGGAACATCGCCCTGGACGAATACGCGCCCACCTTCCAGGTGCACCAGAACGGCCTCTTCGAGCGCGACGGCCACTACTACAACTACTTCCCCCTGGGCCCCTCGCTCGTCGCCGTGCCCATGGTGGCGCTGGTGGATGGCTTCGTGCGGCTCGTCACCCCCGTGGGCGGCCTCCACCCGTCACTGGGCAGGTCCCTGGCCCACTGGCGCCACCTCCACGACACCACCGGCCTGGTGGACCTGAACGCGTGGAACGAGCCGCAGCGCTACTTCGCCTCCGCGGTCACGGCCCTGGCGGGTGTCGCCATGTTCGTGCTCGGCATGTCGCTGAAGCTGTCCCGCCGTCGCGCGCTCCTGCTCGCCGCCGTCTTCGTCTTCTGCACGCCGCTGCTCTCCACCGCCAGCCGCGCCCTGTGGCAACACGGCCCCTCGCTCCTGTTCCTCACCCTGACGCTCGTCTGCCTCGTGCGCGCACGGGACAATCCCGCCGTCGTCGGCTGGGCGGGCCTCCCGCTGGCGCTCGCCTACGTGATGAGGCCGACCAACGGGCTGTCCGTGCTGCTCTTGTCGCTCTACGTCGTGTGGACCTACCCGCGTCAGGCCTGGAGGTTCTTCGCGAGCGCGCTCCTGGTGGCCATCCCCTGGGTGGCGGTGAACCAGGTCCACTACGGCTCCGTGCTCGCGCCCTACTACGAGCCGCAGCGCCTGGAGTGGTCCTCCTCGCGCGTGGCCGAGGCCCTGGCCGGCAACCTCGTGTCCCCCGGCCGCGGGTTGTTCGTCTTCACCCCCGTGCTGCTCTTGAGCGCCTGGGGCCTGTGGCTGGACGTGCGCGCCCGGACCTTCACCCGCCTGCACGCCGTGCTGCTCGCGGTGGTGGCGCTGCACTGGTTCTCCATCTCCACCTTCCCGCACTGGTGGGGAGGGCACTCGTATGGCCCGCGCTTCTTCACGGACATGGTGCCCTACCTCGTCTTCTTCCTCGTCCCCGTGGTGCGCTCGCTCCAGTGGAAGGGCCCCGAGGCCCGGCGCGGACTGACGGCCACCTTCGCGGTGCTGGCCACGCTGAGCCTGCTCATCCACATCCATGGCGCCAGCTCGCGCGCCGTGTATCGCTGGAACAGCCTGCCGCTCGACGTGGACGAGCACCCGGAGCGGCTCTGGGATTGGACCGACCCCCAGTTCCTCGGCCGCCGCTGAGACACGGGGCCTCCGTGCCCTGGTTGGCTGGGGGGCGCTGTCCTATCCTCGCGCGGTGCATCCCCGGTGCACCGCACCCTGTCCCAGGAGCCCCGCCCGTGCCGACGTCCGCCCCGCCCCGTCGAGAGCCACCCCAGGGCCCGTGGGCGCGCTTCCTGGACTTCATGGAGCTGACCTCCCCCGAGGGGAAGTGGGGGTGGGGCCTGGTGCTCGGCCTGCTCGTCATCGGCTTCTGGCCGCTGGCGCTGCTGGGGGTCCTGGACGTGAGCGGGACGCCGCGCAAGGTGCTCGTCGCGCTGGGGCCCGCGTCCATCTGTCTGGGATTGGCCCTGCTCGTGCTGGTGTGCGGCTACCGGTATGGCGAGTCGCTGCGCATGTCGCGCGGCAAGACCTGGGGCCTGGCCGCGCTGTTCGTGGGGCTGGGCCTGGCGGGGGCCGCGGGCCTGTGGTTCAGCGAGAGCTGAGCCCCGAGGGGGCGCTCAGCCCGCCTGGTCCGCGCCCTCGAAGGTGACCTTCGCGCGGTTCATCACGTACTCCACCGCGAGCAGGTACCAGCCCATCTCCGCCAGCCGCTTCGTCGTCTCCGGAGACTCGCGCAGGGCGGCGTGGGCATCCGCGGCGGTGAGCCCGAAGGGCTCCATCTGGAGGGCCACCAGCTGCTCGAGCTTCTCCGGCGTCAGCTGGAGCTTGTGCTCCTCGGTGACGGCCTTCAGCACGATGCCGATGTGCAGCCGCCGCTCGACGTCCGCGCGCGTGGTGTCGTCCGTGAGCCAGCCCTCCAGCGCCTCACGCTGCTCGTCCACGTCGAACTGGTGGTCGACCAGGCCCTGGCCCTCGGCCTGGACCCAGCGGCGGCGCAGCTCCTCGTCCACCAGCGCGCGCGGCAGCTCCACCGGGGCGCGCTGGATGAGCTCGTCCAGCACCAGGTCCCGCGCCTGCACCCAGAGCTCGGCGGCTCCCTGGTCCTCCAGCTCCTCGCGCAGGTGGTTCATCACCTCGTCCAGCGTGGCGCCCATCCCCAGCTTCGCGAGGAACTCCGGGTCGCTGTCCGGCAGCGGCGTCACCTCGTGCGCTCCCAGCACGTCCACCAGGAATCGCGCGGGCTTTCCCCGCAGCGACTCCACCGGGTAGGTGTCCGGAAGCTCCAGCGCGACCTGCAGGGACTCGCCCACCTTGCCGCCCTCGGCCAGCGACTCGCTGAGCCCGGGCAGCATCTCGATGGGCGCCAGCTCCGTCGTCAGGCCGAAGCGCGAGGAGAAGGGGATGAGCCGGCCATCGCAGTAGCCCACGATGTTGAGCTTCACCTCGTCGCCCAGGGCCAGCGGCTCACCCGCCTGCCGCTCACGCGAGGGGGAGACGGCGCGGTGCTTCTCGTGGAAGGCGCGCAGCAGGTCCTCCTCCGTCAGGTCCGGCGGCGTGGGGACCAGCACGGAGATGCCCTCCAGGGAGGGCGCGCTCACGGTGGGCAGCTCCAGCGCCTTGGCGGACACGAGGCTGACCACCGGGCTCATCTTGAGGAGCCGCTCGACGCCCTGACCTGCTCCTTGAGACCCTTGCTTGCTGCTCACGAATGCTCCCGGGAGATAGGCCTGCCAGCGTCCGCGCCAATGGGGGGAAAAGCGACGGCTCGGCATGGACCAGGGCATAGTCCAGCCGAGCCGCTCTGACAAACCCCGCGATGGGGTCGCTGCTCTAGAAGAAGGCGCCCACGATGCTGGACACCGTGGAGACCGCGGCGCCCACCTGGCTGACGATGGGGATGTTGGTGGCGGCGGCGATGGAGCCCACCGCGGTGATGACCGACGTCACCTTCTTGCCGGTGCTCGCGTTCTTGTCCATCAGCGTCGCGCCCGCGTTGGCCACGTCGACCGCGGCGATGGCCACGTTGACGCCCGGGGCGAAGCGGCCCAGCGTCTTGGCGGCGGTGCCGGCGGCGGCCTTCGCGCCCTGCTTGAGCGCGGCCTCACCGACCTCGGAGCCCGCCGTCTTCAGCAGCGCCTTGGCGGCCGTGCGCGGACCGGTGCCCAGGCCCTGGGCCAGGGTGCTGGTCGCCTTCGCCGTCTCGGAGGCGGCGGCCTTGACGGCCCGGCTGACGCCCTTGGCCGTGCCACCCTCGAACAGGCTGGTGGTGGCCGCGTTCTTGACGGCCTTGAGCACGTCGTCGCTGGCGTTGGGGAGCGTCTTCTTGAACGCGTCGACGGCCTTCTTGCCCGCCTCCAGCTTCTCCTTGAAGACGGTGCCGCCGAGCACGCCGCCCATCACCTTGCCGCCCAGGATTCCGCCCGTCGCGGCCGTGATGCCCGCCTTGGTCGCGTCCAGCGAGGAGCGCGTGGCGGCGAGGATGTCGTCCTTGCTGCCGGTGCGGATGGCCTGGCGGATGTCCTTGATGGCCGTGGCGCCCGACATCACCGCGCCGGGGATGCCCGCGTAGCGCGCGGCGGCCTTCATGCCGGCGCCCAGCTTCGTCAGGCCCTTGAACTCACCCGCCTTGTAGGTGGGGTTGCTGACGAAATCGAGGTTCTTGCCCGTCAGCAGGCCCTCGGCGCCGTTCTTGATGTTCTTGATCTGCTGGAAGGCGTCCTTGCCGTACCCGAAGGCCTTCGCGCTCTGGGTGGCGACCGCCGTGGCGCCCTTGATGAGCCCCTTGTTGTCCTCAACCGTCTTCTTGACGTCCTGCACCGTCTTCTGGACGTTCGTGCGGACGGTGTTGATGGTCTTCCGGATGTCGAAACCCATGGTGGGGCCTCACGAATTCAAAAAAGAAGGAACTTGCCGGGATTATCGCGATCAGCCCGCGGGAGTTGCGTCGGGGTTGGTCCGAAAACCATATTGAACGGATGGTTTTTTATCCTGACTCCGTGTAAAAGCCGGAACTCCACAATCACCCTCATTGAGCACGTGTCCTGGCGCCCCCCGGCCCGGGCCGCGGCAGGGAGCGGTATGCGCAAGCTGTCCATGGTGGGCGTCATGTTGTGCGGAGCATGGGTCTCAGGCTGCGATGGCGGGCTCCAGGAGCCCATGTCCCAGCCTCCTTTGGGGGGCGCTGGTGGCACCGCGGCCTCCGTCTCTTCCAACCGCCAGGCGGTGGTCTCCCCCGCGCTCGAGGCGGCGCTCGCCTGTGTCGAGGGGTACGTCGCGGCGGGGACGTGTGATTGGGCGCACTGGAGCGAGATGTGGGAGACGTGCAGGACGTACGAGCACGCGGAGCTCGAGGACGGCCTGTTCCTGGAGGAGGTCCAGTCGGACGCCTGCACGGCGGACAACTGGGCCGCGCTGCGCGCGAAACTGCTCGCCCCGCGTCTGGCGCCCGTGGTCCTGCGCGACGACTGTCACGGCGACTCGACCATCCTCCAGGAGTCCTCGGCCAACGGTTGTTACGCGCTCCCCGCCGGGGCGGGGGCCTCGTACGTCGACGTGGCCATCGGCAAGGCGGTGACGCTGCATGCCGGGGCGGACTGCTCCGGGGACTCGGTCACCGTCGAGACCAGCGCCAACCTCTGTGAGACCTCGTTCGCGAGCGGCGCGAGCGCGAACGACGGCGTGCGCTCGTACCGGGTCCAGGACGTGGAGGCCCCCGCCTCGCCCTACCGGTACACCTGCTCCGCGTCGGAGCCGGCGTGCGTCGAGAACCACAACAAGCGGCTGGGCGCCATCAACAAGAAGCACACCGTCAAGGTCGTCCGTGTGACCTACGCGGGGCGGAGCACCCCCTCGCTGTCCGACATCCGCAACAACGTCCGCGACCTCTACTCGTTCTTCGGCGTCGCCTCGGGCGGGCAGGTGGGGCTGGAAATCACCGCGTCGCAGACGGTGGAGGTGACGAGCGCGAACTGCTCGAAGGCGAAGAACCAGGCGGTCCAGAAGGCCCGCTCGAACGCGTTCCTGACCGTGTACTCGATGCCCAGCGGCATGTGCTCCGTCTCGAACGCGGGCTCCAACCGCGTCTTCCTCAAGGGGGGCCTGTTCCGTGACTATGCCCACGAGGTCGGCCACGTGCTGGGGCTGGCGCACGGCAACACCCGCAACCCGACGACGGGTGAGGTCGACCACTACGGTGACTCGAGCACGTACATGGGCAGCAACGGCTCGGACAACTACAACCTCCCGCAGCTGCACTGGCTGGGGTGGACGAAGAAGGAGGACCTGGTCCAGGTGAACTCCGTCGTCGACAACGGGGGTACCATCGACATCACGCTCCGGCCGGTGGGGCGCAACGCCGAGAGCAGCAACCCCCACCCGCTGGGGGCCGTCTGGGACATCCCCGGCACGGACCAGCGTTTGTTCATCGCCGTGCCGAAGCCGCGCCTCAATGGTTCGAATCAAATCGAGGGCGGCACGGTGTTCGTCTATCGCGCACCCAAGTGCGTGGGCTGCACGGGCATGGCCATGGGGACCATGGTGATGGCGCGGTTCGGCGCCGAGTCCGTCAACGAGCACGAGGTGCAAGGCCTGTTCATCCGGCCGGTGCCTCCCAATGATGACTACGTCGTCATCCGCGAGGACGGCAAGAACATCAAGGTGTTCAACTCCGTCACGCTGCGCATCCGCAGGTAGCCGAGGGGGCGCGGCCGGGACGGGGGCGTCTGGTTCGTCCCTCCGTCCTGGCCGTTCTCGGGAACAAAGTCGTTCCGGTCCGTGTCGATATGTACGAACGTACACATGCGGGAGCTGTCCCGTGTGGGGGGCTCGTTCGAACCTTCGATTCACGCTCCGGGGCGCTCACGTCGAGGCCCTGCCGTGGCAGGAGTCTCCGTGGTGAAGCGCCGCAGTGACCCGGCCCGACGCGACCGCATCATCGACGCGGCGCTGGAGGTCATCGCCGAGGGAGGGGTGGCGGGGACGTCACACCGGCGTGTCGCCGAGCGGGCGGACGTGCCGCTGGGGTCGATGACCTACCACTTCACCAGCATGGATGAGCTGCTTCGCGAGGCCTTCACCCGCTTCGCCGAGCGGGTCAGCGAGCGCTTCGCGGCGCGGCTGTCGGCGGTGGAAGACCGCGAGCAGCTGGCGGCGGCCATCGTCGAGCTGGTGCACGAGGACCTGGTGGCGGGGCCGGATGACCTGGTGCTCACGCTCGAGCTGTACACCCTCGCGGCCCGGAAGCCCGCCTTCAGGCAGATCACCCACGACTGGATGCGCCGCAGCCGCGCGGTGCTCGAGCGCCACGTCGACTCGCGGACGGCCCACAAGCTCGATGCGCTGATCGAAGGGCTGTTCATCCACGTCAGCCTCGACGCCACACCGCATGGCCGCGACGTCACTCGCGACGCCGTGCTCCGATTCCTCTCCCCCTAGAGCCGCCTCATGAACTCCTCCCTCCCTCCGTCGGTGCCTCGGGCGCACCGCGCGGCCCGCGCCGCCGTGGCGGTGCTGTTCCTCACCAACGGCGCCATCCTGGCCAACCTGCTGCCGCGCTATCCGCAAATCAAAGCGGACCTGGGGCTCACCAATGCGCAGTACGGGCTCGCCATCGCGTCCTTCCCCTTCGGGGCGTTGATGGCGGGGCTCGCCGCGGGAGCCATCATCCGTCGCTTCCGCTCGTCCCGGGTCGCTGTCGCCGGCACGGTGCTCACGGGGCTGGGCCTGCTGCTCGCGGGCCTCGCGCCCTCGTGGGCCGCGCTCGCCGTGACGTTGTTCCTGGCGGGCAGCATGGACGCCATCACCGACGTGGCGCAGAACGCGCATGGCCTCCGGGTGCAGCGCCTCTATGGCCGCTCCATCCTCAATTCGTTCCACGCGCTGTGGAGCGTGGGCGCGGTGATGGGCGGGCTCATGGGCGGGCTGGCGGCGGGGCTCGCTGTTCCACGGGGCCTCCACCTGGGGCTCTCCGCGCTGCTCTTCTCCGGCGTCTCGCTGACGGCCTTGCGCTTCCTGTTGCCCGGGCCCGAGCCCACCGAGGCCTCCGGGGCCGCCGCGCACGCGGAGGGGGCTTCCGTGAAGCGGGGAGCGGGGCGACTGCGGCTCGTGTTCTCGATGGCGGCGCTGGTCCTGATTGCCAGCAGTGGCGTGCTCGTGGAGGACGCGGGGATGACGTGGGCGGCGGTCTATCTCTCGGGCACGCTCGGGGCGAGCGTGGCGGTGGCTTCGTTCGGCTACGTGGCGCTCGTGGGGGCGCAGTTCATCGGGCGGCTGTTCGGGGACCGGCTCGTCGACCGGTTCGGACAGCGGGCCGTGGCGCGGACGGGCGGCGCGCTCGCGGCGCTGGGGATGGGGGGCGCGCTGTTGTTCCCCTCGGTGCCCGCTACCATCGTGGGCTTCGCGTTCGCGGGCTTCGGTGTGGCCACGCTGGTGCCCGCGGCGATGCACGGCGCGGACGAGCTGCCCGGGTTGCGGCCCGGCACGGGCTTGACGGTGGTGAGCTGGTTGATGCGATTGGGGTTCCTGCTGTCGCCCCCCGTGGTGGGGCTCATCGCCGACGCGGTGGGGCTGCGCCTGGGGTTGCTCGTGGTGCCGCTCGCCGGGGGGCTCGTGATGGCGCTGGCGGGTGTGCTGTCGGCCAGGCGCGTGACAGCGCCGCGGGGCGGAGGCTGAGCCGCGCGCCCGCATGAGGGAGCGGCCCACTCGGTGGAACGCAAGGCAGGACCCGGGGTGTCTGAAGGCGACGCCCCTGGAGGCCTCGTGTGCTGACCTTCGTGATGCTGACCCTGCTGGCCGCGCCTCCCGTGGAGGTCGAGGTCTTCGTCCCGCTGTGTGACAACGCGTTGATCGAGTGTGGCCGGGCTGCCGCCGGGGCTCCGCGCGCGCTGGAGACGAACCTCTACTGGGGCGCGATGTACGGCGCGGAGCGGTACCTGTCCCGGGCTCCTGGCTTCAAGGTGATGAGCCGCGAGCCGGGGCCCGAGGGGAGCGTGGTGCTGCGTGAGCTCATCCTCGAGCGGACCCCCGCGAAGGGGGAGCGACCCGTGCGGCTGAAGCTGCTGGCCTACGCAGGCGACGCCATCGACACGGCGCTGGAGGACTTCCTGCGCGCGGCGGCGGGCGCCAGTCGCGCCGACCTGCTGGTGTGGGCCGGGCATGACCGGCTCATGGACCGCGAGCCTCCCCAGGTGAAGGTGCCACCGGGCGCCACGCCCCGGCCCGTGGTCGTCCTGGCCTGCATGAGCGAGCAGTACTTCGGCCCGGTGTTGAAGGCGCTGGGCTCGACTCCCATCGCGCTCACGCGGACGTTGATGGCGCCCGAGGCCTATCTGCTGGAGGCGCTGGCCACCACCGTGGCGCGGCATGGGCCCACGGAGCCCACCGCCCTGCGCACGGCGCTCGTGGAGGCGTATGCGCGGTATCAGCGCATCTCGCCGCGTTCCGCGGGCTCCGTCTTCTCGAAGCCGCCCCCGACGAAGGCCGCGCCATGAGCGCGCAACAGGCGAGGTCTCCCTGGCCCAAGGGCGCCACGTTGAACGCTTCGTGTGCGGGAAGGACGGTCACGCCGGTGGAGTGACTCGCTGGCGCCGTGCACGCGGTCATCCAGGAGTCTCGACTCCCGATGGACCGAGGGGCGCTTCAGCGAGCCACCTCCGGCTCGCTCCTCACCGGGCGCGCTCGACTCCGGCGGGCGGGCGGAGAACTCCCAACCGGACAGGGCCCGGAGGCGCTCATCAGCGAGCCACCCCCGGGCCACGGCGCATCGGGCCGCTGTGACGACTACGGACTGGTGGAGAAGCTCCCCGCCCAGGCCCCGTAGGACAACGTGGTGATGCCGTTGCGGGTGCTGGCCGTGTAGCTGCTCTGCCCGGGTCGGATGGTGACCGTCATCGTGCCGCCGCTGGAGGCAATCGCCCCCGCGTGCACGCCGGCCGCGCAGGCGTTCGAGTCATCCGTGTAGATGTCCGTGCCCCACACCGTCCCGCTGCTGGTGGCGGGGCAGCTGCAGCGGATCTGCGTCCCGTTCTGCCCGCGGTAGGACGTGAAGTCGTAGGTGGAGCAGGCCTGCACCGGCGTCGTGTTCGTGAACGTGAAGCTCCCCGGCCAGGCGCCGTAGGAGAGCGTGGTGATGCCATTGCGGGTGCTGGCCGCGTAGCTGCCCTGGCCCGGCTGGATGACGACCGTCACCGTGCCGCCGCTGGAGGCAATCGCCCCCGCGTGCACCGCGGCCGCGCAGGCATTCGAGTCGTCCGTGTAGATGTCCGTGCCCCACACCGTCCCGCTGCTGGTGGCGGGGCAGCTGCAGCGGATCTGCGTCCCGTTCTGCCCGCGGTAGGACGTGAAGCTGTAGGTGGAGCAGGCCGCGACGCCGCCGGTGCCGTAGAGGGCGTCCAGCGCGGTGATGTCGGAGCTGGTCCACTCGCCCGTCTCCGTCGAGCGGAAGCAGGAGTTCATGACGGAGCCGCCCACGGTGGCCGTGGTCGGCGTGCCCGGGATGTGGATGGCGCCCACGCCCGCGTCGCCCTCGTCACCGCCTGCGCCGCAGCTGATGCTGCGGTTGTAGTAGTCCGAGTGGCGGAAGCCGATGGCATGCCCCAGCTCGTGCGTGATGACGTGCTCGTTCACGTCCGCGCTGTAGGCCTGCAGGCCGGTGCCGATGTTGATGATTCCATAGGGCAGGCCCCCCGAGGGGAAGCCCGCCGAGCCGCCCGTGCCCGTCGTCGTCTGCGCGGTGATGTTCGCCGTGCAGCCGGTGCTCGGTCCGCGCGCGAAGGTGAGGCGCAGCCCCCGCTCGTTGTAGTTGGCGATGGCCAGGTCCAGGCCCTGGCTCAGCATGCTGTAGGTGTTGAAATCGGGCGTGGGGTTGACGCAGATCTTCGTCACGCCCGTGCCCACCTGGTTCGTCGTGCGGTACTGCTCCGAGCTCTCGTCCAGGGACTGGAGCATCTCCCGGGAGGCCTCCAGCGTGACGTGCGCGTCACGACCGACGTACACCTTGCCGTCGGCGATGAGGAGGTCGTCGACGCGGAAGCCGGCCTCCACCAGGTTGGAGACGATCTCCTCGTTCTCCATCTCCGGGTCGACACCGCAGCCGACCCACAACGCACCACAGCTGACAGCGAGGACTGCTGCCTTCTTGAACATGGGGCCCTCTCATCTCTGACCGCGGGGAGCGCGCCGCCGGCCTGGAGTCCCATGCCACCGGGCGACGCTCCGGGAGCATCTCTCCGGCCTAAACAGTAAATAGCTGTAAAAATTGATTAAGTTGAATATTGGATTCTCGGGGAGGTGCGAGGGATTGCTAGAGTCGAGACATGCGTCCGAGCGTGCGGTGGTCCCGGGGAAGCGTGTCGCGAGTGCTGGTCTGGTTCGTCAGCCTCCTCGTCGTGCTCATCGTCGTGGCCCTGGTCGCGTTCGACCTGTTCATGCGCTCGCGATACGAGCCCACGCTGGCCGCGCAGCGGCAGGACGTCGTCGCGCACCTGGACCTGTTCTGCCGGGAGCAGGAGAAGCTCGCCGCCGACCCGTGGTTCCGCGAGCCACGCCCTGACGGGGACGCGGGCCCCGTGCTCAACGCCTGGGTGCACTGGGAGAGCCCGGGCCCCGCGATGCCCGCGGACTCACCGCTCCAGCTTCCCGCGCACCTCAAGGAGAAGAAGACGCTGGAGGAGTGGTTCGCCGCGGACCCGGACCTGTCCTCGCTGCGCTTCGAGTGGATGCGCGAGCTCCAGCGCTTCGACCGGTGGGACCTCGCGCGCAACCTCCCGTTCCGGCATGAGGAGCCGTACAACATGATGACGGCCCCGGTGCCCCACTTCATCGCGCTGTTGGAGTGGTCCAAGCTCCGGCTCCTCCACGGCGTGAAGACAGGGCAGCCCCTGGAGGCCGCCCGGGACGTGCGCCACCTGGCGTGGCTGTCGTATCGGACGGACACCCTCATCGGCGCGATGATTGGCAACGCCCTGCTGGGGCAGGAGCGCCAGGCGCACGCGCTGATGAAGCAGCCTCCCGCCGAGTGGACCCCGATGAGCCAGGCGCAGGGCGACCGCATGCGCGCCGTGTTCTGGGCGAGCACGTCGTTCTCCAGCATCGTCGCGCCCGTGGACGTGGCCCGCAGGGCCCGAAGCTGCGGCTCGGCCATCACCCGCTGCACGGGACTGGTCGAGGCCAGCAACTCGGCGAGATACCTCCAGCCCATCGCCGAGCCGTCGTATCGCGCGGCCTACGCGGAGCTCCAGCAGGAGCTGGCCACGCCCTGTCCCACCTCCATGCTGACGATGCTCTGGGAGCGCGGCGTCACCATCGACGACCGCCAGTCCACCGGCGGCGCCATGCCCGAGCAGCCGACGTGGATGCGCGGCCTGCCCCGGCGGCATGCCAGCAAGTACATCGCCGGAACCCTGCTGGCCATCGGCGGGCCGAACATCGACCTGCTCAAGAAGCTGCCCCAGGCGCCCGCCGCGCCGGGCTCCGCCGAAACCCAGCCCTGAGCCGCGTGGGGCTCCAAGGTGGGGCGGACACAATCCATGACGTCCCCGCGCGGTGACCTCGCGGTGTCTGGCTTCTCCGAGGAGGGGCCGATGCCAGGGGTGGGGCCGCACGCGCGGGTTGGGTCGACCTGGGTGGTGTCTGATGTGTCATTGATGTCACCTCGAGTGCTCGCCGAGCCGTGACATTCTCAGGGAAGTTGAAACGCGTGTGTCTCTCCGCGCTACAAATTCCACCCTCGTGAAAGGCCATTTGTCCGAGGAGAGGAAATGAACGGAGGGATTGATCTGCCTGAACAATCTCGTCTACCTTGTAATCGAGGGGAGGGCCCGTGCGCTTGCGACAAGGCATTGGCCCGGCGCTCGCCGAGCGCATCCATTGGGGACGTCAGAGGGTATTCATGGAGGAGCGCCTTTTTCGGCCGATTGCCATTGTCGGCATCGGTGCCGTATTCCCAAAGGCATCCAATCCCCAGGCGTTCTGGGAGCGGGTGCTGACGGGGCCCACGGCCATTCGGGAGCTGACCGGGCGTGAGCTGCGGTTGGACGGGTACTACGCGGCGGACCGCACGGCCGCGGACCGCACCTACTGCAGGCA
Organism: Myxococcus sp. MISCRS1; assembly: GCF_026626605.1. NCBI lineage: Bacteria > Pseudomonadati > Myxococcota > Myxococcia > Myxococcales > Myxococcaceae > Myxococcus > Myxococcus sp. MISCRS1. The sequence continues at coordinate 2,157,414 of NZ_JAPNKB010000001.1, read as the reverse complement.
CGCCGCGCCGTTGGACGAGCTGACGCTCGACTATCGGAAGTACCGCATCCCTCCGAAGGTCGCGCAGGACATGCACCGCACGCAGCTCGCGTTCCTGGAGGCGACGGCGCAGGCGCTCGAGGATGCGCGGGGCGTGATGGACACGGTGGCGCCCGAGCGCGTCGGCTTCACCCTGGGCTCCCTGGGCGGAGGGCTTCGTCCGGACACGCGCGTGCGCACCCGCTTGCTGGACATGCGGGAGTGTCTCTCCCGGGCCCTCGCCGAAGCGGCGCTCCCGGCGTCCCTGGCCTCCGAGCTGCTCGAGGCCACGTCCCAGCAGGTCGAGCGCGAGCTGGCGGGCATCACCGAGGACGAGGCCATCGCCTCCTTCAGCAGCGTCTGGGTGGGGCGGGCCGCCAAGCTCTTCAACCTCCGGGGGCCTCACGCGACGGTCGACGCGGGCTACGCCTCCGCGCTGGCCGCCATCCAGACGGCGTGCGACCAGCTCAACGCGGGCGACTGCGACGTCGCGCTCGCGGCGGGCTGCAGCCAGCTGCTCACCCCGCATGACCTCATCGCGTTCAGCAAGCTGGGAGGGCTGTCCGACTCCACGCTGGCTCCGTTCGACCGCCGCGCCAACGGGACGCTCCTGGGGGAGGGCGTGGGGGTCTTCGCGCTCCGGCGCCTGGATGACGCGCTCGCGCGCGGCGAGAAGGTCTACGCGGTGCTGCGCGGCCTCGGCGCGGCCTCGGATGGCAAGGGCAAGTCGCTCATGGCGCCCAACTCGCGGGGCCAGGTGCTCGCGATGCGCCGGGCCTACGCGCAGGCCGGCTATGCGCCCCAGGACGTCCAATACGTGGAGTGCCACGCCACGGGCACCAACCTGGGCGACCTCACGGAGTTCCAGAGCCTCCAGGAGGTGTTCGGCGCAAGCGCCCCGCGGGGCGCCATCCGACTGGGCGGCGTGAAGGAGCTGACGGGCCACCTGCAGGCGGCCTCGGGCGCGGCGGGGCTCATGAAGACGGCCCTGGCGCTGCACCACAAGTTCCTGCCGCCGCAGCACTCGTTCCGGGAGGCCGCGGAGGGCATCGACCTTTCGCGCTCCGCCTTCCACATCTCCAACCAGGGGCGGCCGTGGCCGGAGGTCCAGGAGGGGCCGCGACGTGCCTCGGTCAGCGCGTTCAGCTTCGGCGGCATCAACTACCACCTGACCCTGGAGGAGTTCTCGCCCGCGTACCACCAGGCGCTGGCGCGCACGCTCCGGGCGCCGCAGCTGGCCGAGCCCATCGCCATCGTCGGCCTGGGCGGCGTCTTCCCTCAGGCGGAGAACCCCGCAGCGTTCTGGGAGAACCTGCTCCAGAAGCGCTGCGCCATCGGTGAGATTCCGGACGAGCGCGCGCCCATCGACCGCTACCTGGACCCCACGCGGCAGAGCAAGGTGCGGCCCTACACCAACCTCGCCGGCTACATCGTCGACGGCGCCTGGCCCCAGGCGCGCATCCGCGTGCCGCCCAAGATGTCCTCGCAGATCGACCGGGGACACAGCTGGACGATGAAGGCCGCGCTCCAGGCGCTTGAGGACGCCGGGGCGACGCGGCAGCAGGTCGACCCGTCGCGCGTGGGCGTGGTGATGGGCTACCTGCCGCCGCTCGAGCGGGAGTTCCAGACCCAGGCCCGCGTGTACTACGCCGAGTTCGACGCGCGCCTGGCCGAGCAGCTGGAGCGCCACGGGGTCGACGCGGCCACGGCCACGAAGCTCCGCGCGTCCGCCGAGGCGCGCTACAAGAGCGAGCTGCCGCCCATCACCGAGGACACGCTGCTTGGGTACCTGGGCAGCCTGGCCGTGGGACGCGTCGCGCACCACCTGGACTTCCAGGGGCCGATGCTCATGGTGGAGTCCGCATGTGCCTCCAGCCTCGCGGCGCTCGACATCGCGATGAACCAGCTGCGCACCCGGCAGTGCGACCTGGTGCTGGTGGGGGGGATGTACGCGTCGCTCGGCGTGGATGCGCTGAGCCAGTGCTGCTCCTTCGGCGGTCTGTCGCAGAAGGGCTCGTTCCCGTTCGACGCCAGGGCGGACGGCTACATCACGAGCGAGGGCGCGGCGCTCATCGCCGTGAAGCGCCTGTCGGACGCGGAAGGAGCGGGGGACCGCATCTACGCCGTGGTGCGCTCGGTGGCCGGGGCCACGGACCCGAAGAACGCCTCCATCTGGGCGCCTTCCTCGGAAGGACAGGTCCAGGCGGTCCGCAGGGCGGTGGAGAAGGCGGGCATCCGCGCCACCGATGTCCAGTACGTGGAGGGCCACGGCACGGGGACGCCCGTCGGTGACCCCATCGAGGTCCAGACGTATCAGGCCGTCTACGGCCGGGCCGCCTCCGAGGGGAAGCTGTTGCTGGGCTCGGTGAAGTCGAACGTCGGCCACCTGAACTCGGGCGCCGGCGCCGTGGCGCTGACGAAGGTCGCCCTGGCGCTGCACCACCAGCAGGTTCCGCCGAACATCGGCTTCGAGACGCCCAACCCGCGCATCCCCTGGTCGCAGGTGTCCTTCGAGGTGCCCACGGAGGTCCAGCCCTGGGTGATGGATGGGCCGGGGCTTCGTCGCGCGGGCGTGACGTCCTTCGGCCTGGGCGGGACGAGCTTCCACGCCGTGCTGGAGGAGTACCCGCGCAAGCCCGCGCAGGACGCGGTGAAGGTGACGAGCGCGGAGCCGACGCGGCCTCCCTTCCTCGCGCTCTCCGGTACGAGCCGCGAGCACCTGTGTCAGCAGGTGGCGCGTCTGCTCCAGGCGGTGGAGCGCGAGCCAGGGATGGACCCTCGGAGTGGGCCCAGGGCGGATGCGGCCCTGCCGTGCCGACTGGCGATGACGCTGCCTCGGGGGCAGGGGGCTCGCAAGGCGCTGGAGCGCGCCCGGACGTTGCTGGCGGGCACGGGCTCGCCGAGCCTTCCGGAGCAGGGCCTCTTCTTCTACGACGTGCGCGACGCGCGCCAGCTCCACACGGGGAAGGTGGCGGCGGTGTTCCCGGGACAGGGGCCGCAGTACGCGAACATGCTGCGCGAGCTCGCGGTGGAGTACCCGCTGGTCGCGAGCACGCTCGCGGAGGCGGATGCCGCCTTCTCGGCGATGACGGGGCAGTCGCTCTCGAGCACCTTCTGGGTGCCTCCTGGCACGGAGGAGGGCTATCGCCAGGACGACGACACCGTGCACGCCGCCGTCTTCGTGGCGAACGTGGCGCTCTACCGGCTCATCCGCGCGCAGGGCATCCGGGTGGATGTGCTGTTGGGACAGAGCGCGGGGGAGTACGCGGCGCTGGCCGCGAGCGGGGTGCTCTCCTTCGAAGAGGCGCTGCGCGCGGTGTACCGGCGTACCCGCGCGGTGACCGGGCTGCGCGTGGAGTCCCCCGGGAGGATGCTCAGCGTCAGCGGGGACTTCGACCGGCTGCGCCGGGTGTTGCCCGAGGCGGGCGGCTACGTGACGGTGGCCGCGGAGAATGCTCCGGGGCAGGGAATCGTCGCGGGCGAGGTCGAGGCCGTCGAGTTCGTCGCGCGCTGGTGCCGCGCGAACGGGTTCGAGGTCCGCGTGCTCCCGGTGTCGCACGCGTACCACTCACGCATCATCGCCGGCGCGGTGCCGCTGCTGCGCGCGGAGCTGGAGCGGCTCACCTGGAATGCTCCCCAGCTCCCGGTCCTCTCCAGCGTCCATGGGCGCTACTACGCGCCCGAGACGGACGCGCGCTTCATGGCCCGGCACCTCGCGCTGCAATACGTGCTGCCGGTCCACTTCGGTCAGCACGTGCGGCGGTTGCACGACGAGGGCACGCGGCTGTTCATCGAAGCCGGGCCCAAGTGGTCGCTGACGGCGTTCATCCAGTCCACGTTGAAGGGTCTGCCGTACCTGGCGCAAGCCAGCAATCACCCCAAGCTGGGCGAGGTCGAGCAGTTCCACCGCCTCCTCGCCTTCAGCTACGCCCACCATCTGCTCCGCGAATAGGTCTCTCGAGATGAACGTCTCCCATCAGGAAGCAGTTCAACAGCAGCTCGTGGCCGCGTTGGTGGAGAGGACCGGGTATGTGCCGGAGCTCTTCGCGCCCCATGTCGGACTCGTGGAGGACCTCGGGCTGACGCCCTCGGAGGTCCAGGACGCGGTGTCCTCCGTCGAGCGCAAGTTGCAGGTCCCGGTCGGCGCGCGCGTGGACGGCGCGACGGTGGCGCTGCTCGCCAAGGGACTCTCGAAGCACCTGGACAAAGGAACGACCGTGGAGAGGGACGTGGAAGTCTCGTTGGAGCAGGTGCTGGCCTTCGTCGATGACTGCGCGGCTCGAAGCGACCGGCCCGTCCTGGAGACGGTCCTCGTGGAGACGCGAGGGGCGCTCGCCCGGCTCGATGCCGCGTCCGCGCGTCCCGCGCTCGCCATCGCCGCCGCCGAGCCCGTGAAGCAGGCGGGCGGAGTGGATGGCGAGGCGGTGATGAAGCTGCTGGTGGGTGCGTTGGTGGAGAGGACGGGGTACCCGGCGGAGATGCTCGAGGCGGAGCTGGACCTCGAGGCGGACCTGGGCATCGACACGGTGAAGCAGGTGGAGGCCTTCGCGATGGCGAGGGTGTACCTGAACGTGGAGAAGGACGAGAACTTCCGGCTGCGGGACCACAACACGCTGCGGAAGATGGTGGAGTACCTGACGAGCAGGGCGCCCGCCGCGGCGGCCCCCGCGCCCCAGGCTCCCGTGGCGACCGTGGCTCCGGTGTCGAGCGCGCCGAGCGCCGACGCCATCCTTCTGCTGCTGCGGGACGCGATGGCGGCGAAGACGGGCTACAGCCTGGACATCCTCCAGCCGCAGCTGGACCTGGAGGTGGACCTGGGCATCGACACCATCACCCAGGTCGAGGTCTTCGCCCACGCGCGCATGACCTACGGGGTGGAGCGGGACGACAAGTTCCGCGTGCGTCACTACAACACGCTGCAGAAGATGGCGGAGTACCTGGCGGGCAGGGCCGCCGCGGTCGCGGGGCCTGTGCCTGCGAAGACCACGCCTGTCGCGACGAGTGCTTCCGTCGTGGTGCCACCCGCGCCGGTGGGAGAAGCCGCGAAGGCTTCGCCTGATTCCTCGCGGTCCTCCGTTGCCTCCACCGTGACGGCATCCGCGCTGGAGGGCGGGGCCCTCAAGGCTTCGTCCGACACCTCGCGGGTGTCCGCTGCCTCCACGGGGGCGGCCTCCGCGCCGGTGGGAGAAGCCGCGAAGGCTTCGCCCGACGCCTCGCGGTCGCCCGCTGCGTCCGTCTCCGGGGCGCCGCGCGCCGCGTGGGGGGAAGCCGTCGGCTCATCGCCGCCGGTGCGGGCTGCGAGGTCGTCGACCGAGGACGTGAAGCCCTCCGCCTTCGTGACCGAGGCTGCGCGAGCGCCCGTGGTCGCTGCGTCCGCTTCCGCCGTGTCCCAGCCGGTGGCGTCTCCGGCGCCGAAGGCGAGCACCGTGGATGGCGACGCGGTGATGAAGCTGCTGGTGGGTGCGTTGGTGGAGCGGACGGGATACCCGGCGGAGATGCTGGAGGCGGAGCTGGACCTCGAGGCGGACCTGGGCATCGACACGGTGAAGCAGGTGGAGGCCTTCGCGATGGCGAGGGTGTACCTGAACGTGGAGAAGGACGAGAACTTCCGGCTGCGGGACCACAACACGCTGCGGAAGATGGTGGAGTACCTGACGAGCAGGGCGCCCGCCGCGGCGGCCCCCGCGCCCCAGGCTCCCGTGGCGACCGCCGCTCCCACCCCGGGCCCCACGGTGCAGGAGGTGCAGTCCTTCCTGGTCTCCGTGCTCCAGGGAAAGACGGGCTACAACATCGAGCTCATCCAGCCCGACCTCGACCTGGAGGTCGACCTGGGCGTGGACACCGTCACGCAGATTGAAGCGTTCGCCATGGCCCGCGAGAAGTTCGGCGTGGCGCGCAACGAGAAGTTCCGGGTCCGCAACTACAACACCGTGCGGAAGATGTCGGAGTACCTGGTCGCCAACGCCGTGGTGGCGCCCGCGTTAGCGGAGGCGGCTCCCGCCGCGAAGCAGGGCACGCTCGGTCTGGATGACGTCCGTCGCTTCATCGCCCGCTGCGAGGCGAGCGGAGACACCGCGTCGCTGCGGCGACTGGCCGAGCACCTCGAGGGGCGCTTGAAGTCCGCGTCGCAGTCGGTGTCGCCGCCGGCCCAGCTCGCGGGCAAGCGCTACGAGGTCCACCCCGTGGAGCTGGCCCCGCAGGTCGATGCCCCGAGCGTCGCGCACCTGAAGGGCAAGACGCTCGGCATCTCCACGGACGCGCATGGCGCCTACAAGGCCCTGGCGCAGATGCTGGAAGCCGCGGGCGCGCGGGTCGTCATCCTGTCCTCCGGCCCCGCGCCGGAGCAGGGCGTGTCCCTGGACTGGCGTCACCCCGAGAGCGCCGGCCGCGCGCTGAAGGAGCTCCAGGAGAAGCAGCCGCTGGATGGCCTCATCCTCCTGCACACCACGGCGCCCACCGCGAAGCTGGACGAGCAGGAGGCCTCGGCCTGGGCGTCCACCGTCAACACCTTCTCCCTGGGGCTGTACCAGAGCGCGCTCGCCGTCTACGACCGCATCGGCGCGCTGCCCGGGGGCGGCTGGTACCTGGTGGCCACGGCGGGCGGAGGCCTCTTCGGTCACGCCAATGCGCAGGGCCGCATCCCGCTGGCCGGCGCGGCGGGCGGCTTCGTCAAGTGCCTGCGGCGGGAGCTGCCCGGCTCGCGCTGCAAGGTCGTGGACCTGGATGGCCAGGACGCGTCGCAGTGGGCGCGGCAGGTCTGGAACGAGCTGGTCAGCGCGGACCTCGATGTCGAGGTCGGCTACACCGGCGGCCGTCGCTACGTCTTCCGTGACATCGAGACGTCCTTCCCGAAGGCGTCCGCGCCGGTGTCGCTCCGGCCCGGCTCGGTGGTGGTCGTCTCGGGTGGAGGCCGCGGCGTCGTCTACCCGTGCGCGAAGCTGCTCGCGAAGTCCACTGGCGCCCGCGTCATCATCACGGGCCGCACCGTGCCGCCGAGCGGCAACGAGGAGTGGCTGAAGGTGCCCGAGGCGGAGCTGCCCGCCTATCGGATGTCCTTCATCAAGCGCTACCTCGCGGAGCACCCGGGGAAGACGCCGGTGCAGGCGCGGCGCGTCTTCGACTCCGACATCGCCAACCGGCGTGAGCTGCACCGCAACCTCGAGGACTGCCGGAGCCAGGGCATCTCGCTCGAGTACAAGGTCTGCGACATGACCGACGTGGGCGCGGTGCGGGCCCTGCTGGCCGACGTGCGCCGCGAGCATGGCCGCATCGACGGTATCGTCCACGGCGCCACCATCGAGGAGTCCAAGAGCCTGCCGATGAAGTCCTCGGACGCGTTCGTCCGGACGCTCGCGTCGAAGGCGCACCTGTGGCAGGTGCTCGCGCAGGAGACCTGGAACGACGACCTCCAGTTCTTCATCAACTTCGGCTCGGGCAGCGGTCGCTACGGCAACAAGGGGCAGACGGACTACTCGCTGGCCAACTACCTCGTCGCCAAGGCGGGGCTCGTCTACTCCACGCTGCGGCCCGGCGTGCGGAGCGTGACGGTCGACTGGCCGGTGTGGGTGGGCGCCGGAATCGTGGAGAACAACGCGGACTACCTGGAGCGCCTGCGCGCCATGGGCATCTGCGTCATCCACGTCGACGAGGGCGCGTACTGGTTCGTCGGGGAGCTGCTGTACGGCGGCTCGGCGGGCGAGGTCGTCATCGCGGACGAGCGCACCTTCGAGACGCTGAACCTGCCCCGCCACGACAAGGAGGCGCTCCGCGTCGTCGGCAAGGAGGCTGGCGGAACCCGCTATGCCATCTGATTCGTCCGCATCCCTCCCGTTGGTGGTGCTGTCGGGCCGGCCCCATGAGGTCGGCCGGCAGTACGGCGCCCTCATGCGGGAGGAGATCGCCCACGCCGTCTCCATCGAGGGCGAGTCCATCCGTCCCATGCTGGAGAAGCTTGGCGTGACGGAGCAGGCCATGCGGGAGCGCATGGCGGCGCTCGCGGCGCTGTTGCCCGAGGACATCCACGAGGAGGTCCGAGGCGTCTCGGACGCGAGCGGCTTCCCGAGGGAGACCATCCTCTACCACACGCTCGTGCTCGACATCCTCTCGGGCGCGCCCATCGGCTGCTCGCAGTTCGCGGCCTTCGGGCGCGCGACGACGGGCGGGAAGGTCCTCCACGGGCACAACCTGGATGTGCCGTACCCGTCGCTGGCGAAGTTCCTGCGCCCCACGTGTGTCGTGTACCGGCTGGAGGGGCGCATCCCGTACGTGTCCGTCACGTTCTGGCCCGCGGCGCTGGGCGTGTGCTCGGGGATGAACGCGGCGGGCTTGAGCCTGGGCGTCAACGTCCCCGTCGCGCCGCTGGACCCGCGCGTGTTCTATCCGCTCACGTTCCAGAACCGGGAGGTGCTGTCGCGCGCGCGAACGCTCGACGAGGCCCGCGCCGTGCTGGAGGCGACTGCGCGCGGTGGGAGCTGGAACCTGATGCTCACCCATCGCTCGGGACAGGCGATGGTCTGGGAACAGGTGGGGGCGCACTCCGGCCAGTACACGGCGCCGCCGGAGCAGGACTTCGTCGTCTCCACCAACCACCTGCGCGTCGCGCACAAGGCGGCTCGGGGCCACGAGGCCGTGGCGCTGGAGATGCTCCAGGACATGCAGGAGGACTCGCTCCATCGCTATCGGCGCCTGGAGCACCTGGTCCGTGAGCGGCGCGGAGACCTCACGCTCGACACCGCCGTCGACTTCCTGCGCGACAGCGAGGGCGCCACCCCGTCGATGAAGTCCATCTGCCGGGCGGACAACGCGCTGAGCATGGCGTACGAGCCGGAGTCGCTGACGCTGGACTTCGCGGCGGGGGCCATCCCGGCCGCGCTGGCCACGCGGCGACGCTTGCAACTGGGGCCCTTGTTCCAGGGCGCCGCGCCCGAGGCTCGGGAGCAGGGCGGCTTCCCGATGCTCGGGAGCGCGCGGGAGCAGGGCTGCTGGGCTCGGACGTTCGCGCTCCAGGAGGACGTGTACCTGGAGGAGCATCGGGTCAACGGAATCCCCGTGTTGCCCGGCGCCGCGGCCATCGAGTGGCTCGCGGAGGTGGCCGCGGTCGCGGGTGAGGGCGACGTGTGCGAAGTGCGCGACGTGTCGCTGGAGAAGTTCATCCGCGTCCGGCCCGAGCGTCCGACCGAGGCCTGTGTCCGGGCCGTGCGCCGCGACGAGGTGTGGGAGGTCTGTGCGTACGCGGACCTGCTCAATCCCCGAGGCGCGGTGTTGCGCTCGGACGTGCTGCACTACCGCGCCCAGGTGCGACTGGGGGCTCGCCACCCGCGGGTGATTCCTCCCGGCTTCGCCAAGGCGCGCGGCGCGGAAGGGGAGCTGCCCTTCAGCCGCTCCTACGTGAAGGACGCCTACTTCCACGTCGGGGCGCCGTTCCGCATCGTGGATTGGATCAGCTACCCCGGGCCGCGCGACGCCGTCGCGAGCCTGCGGGTCCCCGAGCCGACGGGCTACTTCGCCTCCGTGCCGAGGGCCCGCTTCTGGCTGGACCCCTTCGTCCTGGACGGTTGCTTCCAGCTCGCGGGGACGCTGGGCATCCTCCACAACCTCCGGGCTCCGGTCCCCAAGGGCGTGCACCGGCTGGTGCTGGGGCGCACGCCTGGGGCGGGTGAGCGGCTCGGCGTTCGCGCGCGGCTGAACCGCGAGGTGGGCGAGCTGCTGTTCTACGACTTTACCGTCTGGGACGAGGCGGGACGCATCTGCCTGGAGGCGCACGACTACTGCTCCATCAGCGTGGACGCGTACACCCCCGAGCAGAAGGTGTACCTGCGCACGTCCCTGGACCCTTCCGGTGGGCTGCATTCCTCCGAGCCGAAGGTGCGCGCGCATGCCAGCTGAAGCGCAGGAGCCCATCGCCATCATCGGCATGGGGTGTGTCCTCCCGGACGCCCATGACGTGCCCACGTTCTGGCAGAACCTCCTGGCGGGACACGTGGCGGTGCGGCCGCTCACCGGCGCGCGCTGGGACTGGAGCGCGTATGGCAGCGACGACCCGAACGCGGTCGACCGGACGACGTCCTTCCTCGGCGCGCCCGTCGAGGGGCTGAAGTTCGACTGGAAGAAGTTCAAGGTCCCGCCCATCGAGACGCGCCTGCTGCACACCATCGAGATGATGGTGCTGGAGTCCGCCGTCCAGGCGATGACGAGCGCGGGCTACACCCCGGAGCGCGAGTTCGCGCGGGACCGGGTCGCGGTGATTGCCGGCTCCAGCGGCATGGGGCGCAAGAGCAACCTGGGCTTCAACACCAAGTGGCGGCTGCCCGAGTTGCTGCGCGCCGCGAGCCAGACGGAGGCCTGGAAGGAGCTCTCCCCGGAGCAGGCCGGACTCGTCGCTCGGCAGGTCCAGGAGGAGCTCGTCCGGCAGCACATCGACGGCTCGGACGACTGGGCCTTCTGGGGCTTCATGAGCCCGGTGCTGGGGCGCGTGTGCAGCCTCTTCGACTTGCACGGGCCGCACTTCTGTGTGGACGCACACGCCGCTTCGGGGCTCGCCGCGCTGGAGACGGCGGTGCAGGGGCTGATGAGCGGGGAGTGGGACATGGCGCTGGTGGGCGCGGCCAGCCCCGCACTGTCGCCCATGGAGTATGTGCTGCACGACAAGCTGCGCCGGCTGTCGAAGCGCGGCGTGTTCCCGCTGGACGCTCGGGCGGATGGCACCGCGCTGGGCGAAGGCGCGGTGATGTTCCTGCTCAAGCCGCTGGAGGCCGCGCGCAGGGATGGTGACCCCATCCAGGGCGTGCTCCGAGGCGTGGGCGGAGTGAACCGGGGCGCGGGCCCTTCGATGACGGCCACGGACGCGCAGGCGCATCGCAGGGCGGCCGAAGAGGCGCTCCGACGCGCGGCGGTGGCGGCCGACTCGGTCTGCTTCGTGGAGACGGGCGCCACGGGTGTCCCCTCGTGGGATGCCCACCTCGTCGAGGGCCTGTCGGACGCATACAGGGGCTCCAACGGTGTATCGATCGGCGCCATCTCCGAGTCGGTGGGGGACCTGCAGACGGCGTCGAGCCTCGCCGCGATGCTCAAGGTCCTGTTGAGCTTGCGTGAGCGGACCCTCGTTCCGCAGCGCTCCTTCCGGACGCTCCATCCGGACGTCGCGCCAGGTGGCACGTCGCCGCGGGTCCTCACGGAGCAGGCCGCGCTGACGCGAGGTCCACGCCGGGCGGCCGTCCATGCGGCGGGCTTCGGAGGTGTCGCGTGGCACGCGGTGGTGGAGGCATATGACGCACAGGCGCCCCAGGTCCGTGGCCGCGCGCCGCGTCCTCCGGCGGAGCCCATCGCGATGGTGGGATTCGCGTGCAAATACCCCGACGCGCCGAGCCCCGAGGTCCTCTGGGAGAACGCGCTGAAGGGGCACTGCGCGGTGGGCGACATCCCCGAGTCGCGCTGGCCGGTGTCGCTCTACCACGACGCCTCGCGGGCCTGGGGTGGGACGAGTCGGGAGACGTTCTTCCGCGTGTACTCGCCCAAGGCCGCGCTGGTGGCGGAGGCGTCGTTCCGCTTCACGGAGTTCGGCATTCCTCCGAACGCGGTGGCGCGCATGGACCCGGCGCAGCGCTGGACGCTGGAGGTCGCGAAGGCCGCTGTCGCCGACGCGGGTCGTGCGTTGCCCTCGGAGCGCACGGCCGTCATCGTGGCCACCACGCCGGGCAACCTGCAGGAGATCGCCGTGGAGACGCGGCTGGCGTTCCCGGAGCTCGCGGGCGTCTACCGACAGGTGCTGTCGCGCTCGGGATTGCCCACGGACCGCGTGGAGCGCTTCATCACGCAGGCGCGCGAGGCCTTCCAGGGACAGCAGCCGCCCATCTCCTCCGATTCGCTGCCGGGCATCCTCAACAGCGCGCCGGCCACCCGCGTGGCCCGGGCCCTGGATGTCCGAGGCCCCGCGTTCACGGTGGAGTCCGCCTGTGCGTCGACGCTCACCGCGCTGAGCCTGGCCATCCAGGGGCTGCGCGATGGCCGGTGGGACGTGGCCGTGGTGGGCGGCGTGTGGTCGCAGATCACCGCGCCCTACTGCGTGAACATGTGCTTCGTCGGCGCCATCTCCCCGAAGGGGCGGATGCGGCCGTTCTCGCAAGAGGCGGACGGGTTCGTGCACGGCGAGGGCTGCGGCATCTTCGTGCTGAAGCGGCTCTCGGATGCGAAGCGGGACGGCGGCCGCATCCACGCCTTGATTCGCGGCGTCGGTGGTTCGACCGACGGTCGCGGCAAGTCCATCTTCGCGAGCCAGGCTCGCGGCCAGGCGCTGGCGATGCGTCGGGCCCTGCGGGACAGCGGCGTCGGCGCGGAGAGCATCCAGTACGTCGAGGCGCATGCGACGGGGATGCTGGAGGGAGACCTGCCCGAGGCGGGCGCGCTGGTGGAGGTCTACGGCCGCGAGGCCCGGCCGGTGCGGATTGGCGCCATCAAGCCGCACATCGGACATTCCTACATCGCGTCTGCTGGAGCAGGTGTCCTCCGCGCGGTGCTCGCGCTCCAGCGAGGCGTGTTCCCTCCGCTCCTCACGGGGGCCGAGCTGAACGCGCGGCTGGCCTCGTGCGAGGGGCCCTTGTCCTTCGCTCGCGACGCCAGCCCCTGGCAGGTGGGCGACGCGCCCCGACGCGCGGCCGTCAATGCGTACGGGTTCGGTGGCACGAACTACCACCTCATCCTCGAGGAGTACCGTGACACTCCCTGACCTCGACTGGGAGCCCGCGAGTGGCCCTGTCGCCGTGGTGCTGCCGGGTGGGCAGCGCGTCACGTTGATGGTGGTGCCGCTGGCGCACGTGCGCCGTGCCTGGCCCGCGCGGCCCGATGGGCTCATCTCCCGCGTCCTCACTCCGGCGGAGCTGGCGGTGAGCGGGATGCATGTGGTGCTCGCGCGGCGCGTGGCGCACCTGGCGGGCCGCATCGCCGCGAAGCTGGCGCTGTGCGCGCATCTGGACGCGCAGGGACACGGCGTGTCACCCCAGGACGTGGGCCTCACGCAGATGCTGGCCGGGCCGGAGCAGGGGCGCCCCGTGGCGCAGCTGCCCCCTGGCGTGCCCGCGTGTGACGTGTCCATCACCCACTCGCGCGAGCTCGCGATGGCGGTGGTGACGAGCCATGGCCGCGTGGGGTTGGACCTGGAGCGCGTCGTGCCTCGGGGCGCGGCGTTCCAGGACGAGGTGTTCATCCGGGATGAGCGCGTGTGGCTCGAGGCGCGGGCCCGGCTCTGGCAACGGTCGCCGGATGAGCTGTGGAACCTGGGCTGGTGCCTCAAGGAGGCGCTGGTGAAGTGCACGGGACAAGGGCTGAGGGCGGCGCTGCAGCAGGTGACGTTCTCCGGCTGGAGGGAGGCCGAGGTGGAGGAGCTCCGGCTCGCGCCGCTGACGGGCGGGGCGGATGCGCTCGTCCGCTCCATCCATCTGGACGTCCCAGGGCGGCGGGAGCAGGCCGTCTCCGGAGTGCTCGTGGCGGGGCAGGGCTATGCGCTGGCGGTCCTCCACGACACGCGCGAGGACTGGCGTCGGGTGGGGCAGGGGTGGCGGCTGGCCCCGGGAGCGGCCTCGACATGAGCGCGCAGGGGCCGACGCTGGGGGAGGTGAGCGCCACCGACGGGAGCTGGCGCTTCGAGCGCGGGGTCGACATCCGCACGGACCCCTATCTCCTGGACCATGTCGTCGAGGGCGCACCGGTGTTCCCCGCCGCGTATCTGGTGGGGCTGATGACGCAGGCGGCGCACCGGATGCAACCGGAGCGGCAGGTGCTCGGCGTGCGCGACGTGCGCTTCGTGCAGGCCGCGCGCTTCAAGGACACAAGGGCGCTGCAGTTCTCCGTCACGGCGGAGGCCGCGGAGGCGAACCGCGTCACGGTGGGCATCTCCTCCAGCATGGCGCCGCCTCGCGAGGGCTTCCCGCGCATCCACAGGACGCATGCCTCGGGTGAGGTGCGGATGGGGGAGCGCGTCGAATCGCCCGCGCGCTTCCGGCCTTTGGACTTCACGGGTGCGGAGAGCTACGAGGCGCTGTACCGGCTGCCTCGTGAGATTCAGCACGGGCCCACGTTCCTGGCGGGCCTGCGGTATCGGCGTCCCGCGCAAGACCAGCTCCTCGCCGTGGTCGCGCCGCCGGGCCACTCCAAGTCCGGCTGGCAGGAGGGCCCGAGGGCGCCGGGTTGGCCCGCGGCCCTGCTCAACGCCATCCTGCACGTCGCGTTCTCGCTGGGAGTGCTGTGCCGCGAGCGGACGGTGCTCCCGTTGGAACTCGCGTCCGGCGAGCTGCACGCGATTCCGCGCGGAGAGGTCCAGGTGTTCGCGCGGAGGACCTCGGCCCACGATGACCTGCAGACCTTCCACGTCGTCGCGTGGGACGAGCAGGGACGACGGGTCGCGCTCTTCCGCGGGTTCTCCGTGCGGGAGGTGCCATGAGCACCCCTCGCTTCAGACCTGTCGCCATCGTGGGAGTCGGCTGTGTCCTCCCGCGCGCGAACGACGTCGAGTCCTTCTGGACGCAGGTGATGACGGGGGCCTCGGCGCTGGGCCCGCTGGACGCTCGGGAGTTCCCGTCGGAGTGGTACTTCGCGGCCGAGCGCTCGGCCCCGGACCGCACGCACAGCCTCCACGGCGCGCTCGTGGAGGAGCCCCGGCTGGACGCGAAGAAGTACCGGATTCCGCCCAAGGTGCTCCGGGACATGCACCGGATGCAGCTGGCGTTCATCGAGGCCACGGCGCAGGCGCTCGACGATGCGCGCGATGGGCTCGGCGCGGTGGCTCCGGAGCGCATCGGCCTGGTGTTGGGTTCTCTGGGCGGTGGCCTTCGCCCGGGCTCGCGGGTGCAGGCCCGGCTGGTGGACATGCTGCGCTCGCTGGCTGCGTCGACGACGTTGAGCGCGCGTCACCCAGGGCTCGCCTCCGAGCTCGCGGAGGTGCTCACCCGGCAGCTCGACGCGGAGCTGGGCGGCACCAGTGAGACGGAGGCGACCGCGTCCTTCAGCAGCATCTGGGCAGGGAGGGCCGCCAAGCTCTTCGACCTGCGTGGCCCGCACTTCGCCGTGGACGCTGGGTATGCCTCCTCGCTCGCGGCGCTCCAGAGCGCCAGTCTGCAGCTCAACGCCGGTGACTGTGACGCGGTGGTGGTGGCGGGATGCAGCCAGCTGCTGACGCCGCATGACCTGGTCGCGTTCAGCAAGCTGGGCGGCCTGGGCACGACCGTGTTGGCGCCGTTCGACCGTCGTTCGAGCGGCACGCTGCTGGGCGAGGGCGTCGGGGTGTTCGTCCTGCGTCGCCTGGACGACGCGGTGTCCGCGGAGGCGAAGGTCCACGCGGTCATCCGCGGCATCGGCGCGGCCTCGGAGGGACAGGGCCCATCGTTGGTGGTGCCGGAGTCGAAGGGGCAGGTGCTCGCGATGCGCCGGGCCTACGCCCAGGCGGGTTACGGGCCCCGTGACGTGCAGTACGTCGAGTGCCATGCGGCGGGGATTCCCAGCGAGGACGCGACGGAGTTCCAGAGCCTGCGCACGCTCTGGAGAGAGGAAGCGGGTGCCGCTCCCGTCATGCTGGGAGGGGTCAAGGAGCTGACGGGCCACCTCCAAGCCGCTTCGGGTGCGGCGGGGCTGCTCAAGGCCACGCTGGCGCTGAGCCGTCAGGTGCTGCCTGCGCAGCGCTCCTTCGAGGCGGGCGCGGAAGGAATCTCGCTGGAAGGCACGCCCTTCTACTTCGCGAAGCAAGGCACGCCCTGGCCGGCGGTGGCGGGTGGACTGCGGCGGGCCTCCGTCAGCGCGTTCGGCTTCGGCGGGCTGAGCTTCCACCTGACGCTCGAGGAGTTCTCCTCCGAGACCCACTCGAGACTGGCGCGCACGCTGCCGCCTCCTCGGCCCTCCGAGCCGGTGGCCATCGTGGGCCTGGGCGGTGTGTTCCCTGGCGCCGCGAACGTGGAGCAGCTGTGGAGCAACCTGCTGGCGAAGCACTGCGCGATTGGCGCCATGCCGCCGGAGCGGGCGGAGACCGCGCGCTACCTGGACCCCACGCGCAAAAGCAAGGCCCGGCCCTACACGAACCTCGTGGGCACCATCGTCGACGGGAGCTGGCCCCAGGAACAGGTCCGCATCCCCGACGAGGTCGCGGCGCAAATCGACCGGGGGCAGAGCTGGACGATGCGGGCCGCACTGCAGGCGCTCCAGGACTCGGGGACGGTCGACGCGAAGCGCGTGGGGCTCGCGATGGGCTACATGCCTCCCCTGGAGCGCGAGTTCCAGACGCAGGCGCGCGTGTACCACGCCGAGTTCGACGGACGCCTGGCCGAGCACCTGCGCCAGCGTGGCGTCGACGACGCGACGGCTGCGCTCATCCGGGGCGAGGTGGAGCGGGACTACAAGAAGGACCTGCCCCCCATCACCGACCAGACGCTGCCCGGTTACCTGGGCAGCCTCGCGGTGGGACGCGTCGCGCACCACCTGGACTTCCAGGGCCCGGCGATGATGGTGGAGTCCGCGTGTGCCTCCAGCCTCGCGGCGGTGGAGCTGGGCGCTCAGTGGCTGAGCACGGGGGAGTGTGACCTGGTGCTCGCGGGCGGCATGTATGCGTCGCTCGGGGTGGATGGGCTGGTCCAGTGGTGCTCATTCGGAGGACTGTCCCAGAGCGGCTCGTTCCCCTTCGATGCGCGCGCGGATGGCTACGTGACGAGCGAGGGCGCCGCGATGCTCGCGCTGAAGCGGCTCTCCGACGCGGAGGCCGCGGGGGACCGCGTCTATGCCGTGATTCGCGCGGTGGCGGGAGCGACGGACCCGAAGAGCGCCTCCATCTGGGCGCCGTCCTCGGAGGGACAGGTCCAGGCCGTGCGCCGGGCCGTGGAGAAGGCGGGCGTCTCGCCGGACGAGCTCCAGTACCTGGAGGGCCACGGCACGGGGACACCCGTGGGAGACCCCGTCGAGGTGGAGACGTACCGCGCCGTCTACGGACAGGGACGCGTCGGGGGGCCGGTGCTGCTGGGCTCCATCAAGTCGAACCTGGGCCACCTGAACTCGGGGGCCGGCGCGGTGTCGCTGCTCAAGGTCGCGCTCGCGCTGCACCATGGACAGGTCCCACCCAACGTGGGCTTCGCGACGCCCAACCCGGCCATCCCCTGGCGGGAGCTGCCCTTCCGGGTGCCGACGGACATCGAGCCCTGGGCGGCCTCGGGCGAGGGGCCGCGTCGCGCCGGGGTCACCTCGCTGGGCCTGGGAGGCACCAGCTACCACGCCGTGGTGGAGGAGTTCTCCCCGCGTGAGTCGATGCCGCGTCCGCGCGACGGGCTGCTCGCGCGTCGGGTCGCGTGGGTGTTTCCTCATCGAGGCGCACGCAGTGCGGCGATGCTGCGCGAGCTGTCCGCGCGGTTTGCTTCCGTGAAGCAGACGCTCACGGAGGTCGGCTCCGCCTTCGAGTCGCTGACGGGGCAGCCTCTCCACGCGGCCTCGCGGGCCGAAGACGCCTTCGTCGCCGACGTGGCCGAGGTGCTCGCGGGCGTGGCGTACTACCGCCTCCTGCGCTCGTACGGACTGCGTGTCGATGTCCTGCTGGGGGAGGGGACGGGCGAGTACAGCGCGCTGGTCGCGAGCGGGATGCTCTCCGCGAAGGACGCGCTGAGCGCGCTGCGTCTGCGCTCCAGCCTCGGCGCGTCCGCCCACGCCATCGAGGGCCTCCCGCAGCTCCGCTCGGAGCTGACCCGCTTCACGTGGAGGGCTCCCGAGGTCGCGGTGCTCTCCGCCATCCATGGTCGGTACTACGAGGCACCGCTGCCCGAGGCGTTCCTCGCGCGGCACCTCGCCCTGCTGGACACGCAGCCGTCCCGCTTGGGCCCGCACGTGCGCCGCCTCCACGACGACGGCGTCCGGGTCTTCCTCGAGGCCGGCACTGGCGAGACGCTCGGGGCATGTCTCCAGGCGCTTCCGGACGTGGTCCGACTGGGGCACCCGGCCTCGACGGGTGAAGTCGCGCGCTTCCATCGCCTCCTGGCGTTCAGTGATGTCCACCGCTTGCTCAACGAGTCCGTGAGATGACTTCGCATCCGCAGTCCGCCAACCGGAAGTCCACGCCCATCGCCATCATCGGGGCCTCGTGCATGGTGGCGGGGACCGAAACGCCCGAGCAGCTCTGGCAATACATCGTCGCCGGGACGCCCCGGTTCGCGCAGGTGCCCGAGTCGCGCTTCCGGTGGGAGAGCTTCTACAGCCAGGACGCGTCCGACACGGAGAAGGGCGAGGTCTGGAGGGCGTCCTTCTTCGGCGAGCTGGAGCTGCCCTGGCGTGAGTACAAGGTCGGGCCGAAGATGCTCGACGAGCTGCACCGGTGCGAGCTGTACACCGTGGAGGCCATCCGTCGCGCGCTGGCGGATGCGCGCCTGCTGGAGCGTGAGTTCGCCCGGGAGCGGACCGCCGTCATCATGGGTGGTTCGGAGATGGGCTACGACTCGCGCATCACCCATCCGTTCCTCTGGCACCTGCCGCAGTTGATGGAGGCCATCCAGAAGGCCGTCGAGGACTCCGGGCTCCCCGAGGAGGCGCGCCGTCGCATCCTGGAGTCCTCGGAGAAGACGTTCCGCGAGGTCAGCCACCGCGAGTTCACCCGAGGCACCGTGTCGGGCATGAGCCTGGCCCTGGGGCGCGCCTGCTCGCTGTTCGACTTGAAGGGCCCGCACTTCGTGGTGAACTCGGCGTGCTCGTCCGTGCTCCTGGGGTTGGAGAGCGCGGTCAACGGGCTCTCGCTGGGGGACTACGACGTCGCGCTGGTGGGCGGCACCAGCCCGTACCTGACGCCCGCGCCCTTCGTCACCTTCGAGCGCATGCGCCTGCTCACCCGCGAGGCGCAGCCCCGGCCCTTCGACGCCAACGCCTCCGGGACGCTGCTGGGCGAGGGCACGGGCTTCTTCGTGCTGCGGCGTCTGGATGATGCGCTCAAGCAGGGCGACTCCATCCTCGGCGTCATCCGCGGAATCAGCGGCGCGAACGACGGCCGCCGGGGCGCGTTGATCAGCCCGCCCGTGGAGGCGCAGGTCACCGCGGCCCAGCGCGCCTATGAACTCGCGGGGTACGCGCCCGAGTCCGTGCAGTACCTGGAGTGCCACGCCAACGGCGTGGAGTTCCTGGAGGCCTCCGAGCTGACAGCCATGGGCAAGGTGTTCAACGGCCATGCGCCGGGTGGACTCACGCTGGGGTCGACGAAGAACATGGTGGGCTACCTGCTGTCGGCCTCCACGTTGCCCGGCATCGTCCGCACGCTGATGGCGCTCAAGCACCAGACGCTGCCGGCCCAGGCGCATGTGCGCGAGCTCCGGGACGAGCTGCGCGTGGAGGGCGCGCCGTTCCAGGTGCGCTCGCGGCCCGCGCCGTGGGAGGCGCCCGCCGGCGGAGTCCCGCGTCGCGCCGGAATCAACTCCCTGGCGATGGGAGGACAGGCCTACCACCTCACACTGGAGGAGTACCTGCCCGAGTACCACGCCCAACTCGTCGCGAGCCTCGGTCCTCCGCCGAAGCGGGAGCCCGTCGCCGTCGTCGCGTACGGCGCCCTCGCGCCCGGTGCGCGCGACAGCGACACGTTCTTCGAGAACGTGATGGCGAAGCAGGACTCCATCATCCGGATTCCGAAGGAGCGCTTCGACATCGACCGGTACTTCGGACCGGAGGGCGTGACAGGGAAGATCTATTGTCCGCTCGGCGGCTTCGTCGAGGACTTCACCTTCGACGAGAAGGCGTTCCTCATCCCGCCGACGCTGGCCGTCCAGCTGGACCGCTCACACGTCTTCGCGCTGACGGCCGCGGCGGAGGCGCTCCGCAAGACGACGGCGCCCCAGAAGGCCCCGAAGAGGACGGCCGTCTTCATGGCGGACATGCCGGGCCGCCTGCGCGAGCGCGAGGTGGAGCTGCGCATCGCCTACACGGAGATGGATGGGTTGTTCCGCCGCGTGCTCGAGGAGAGCGGGCTGGCCGCTGGCGCCGTCGATGGGCTCGCCCGTCGCGCGGAGGGGAACTTCAAGGCGCACATGGCGCCCATGACGCCGTATACGCACGCGGGATACGCGGGCAGCTCGGAGGCCACGCTCATCGCCCATGTGTATGGGTTCAAGGGCGCCACCGGCATCTACGAGAGCACCTGCGCGTCCTCGCTGGCGGCCATCGAGGCGGGGGTGGCGAACCTCCAGTTGGAGCTGGCCGACGTCGTGCTCGCGGGCGGCTCCTTCGCGGACCTGGCGCCGGAGCTGTATGCCATCAACTGCACCTTCCGGGGCATGAGTGGAACCGGGAGCCGTCCCTTCGACGCGGACGCGTCCGGCTTCATCCCGGGTGAGGGCGCGGGCGTCGTCGTGCTCAAGCGACTGAAGGACGCGGAGCGGGATGGGGACACCATCCTCGGGCTCATCAAGGGCATCGGCTCCTCCAGCGACGGCAAGGGCAAGTCGCTGCTCGCGCCCAACCCCGTGGGCCAGGAGCTGGCGGTCCGCCGTGCGCTGGAGCGCGCCAACGTCTCCCCTGCGTCCATCCAGTACATCGAGTGCCACGGCACGGCGACGCCGGTGGGGGACTTCACGGAGATCTCCACCTACTCGCAGGTGATGCAGGGGCGCGCGCCGGGCTCGGTGGGCATCGGCTCGGTGAAGTCGATGATTGGCCATCTGCACTCGGCCGCGGGGGTCATCAACCTGGTCAAGGTCTTGAAGAGCCTGGAGCACAAGGTGATGCCGCCGCAGCTCCACTGTGAGCGCCCCAACCCGGACATCGCCTGGGACACGGTGCCGTTCGAGGTCATCACCGAGCCTCGCGCCTGGGCTCCTCCCGCGGATGGAGGGCCGCGTCGGGCGGGCGTCAGCGCCTTCGGCATGGGCGGCACGAACTACCACCTCGTGGTGGAGGAGTACCGGGGGCGCCAGGACGACGAGGCGCTGAGCCCCGAGACCTTCCCGATGGTGGGCGCCGTGCTGGAGCGCACCCAGACGTCGCTGACCGCGCTGCGTGAGCTGCGTCTGGAGACGGACCCGTACCTTCGCGAGCACAAGGTGAATGGCGTCGCCGTGCTGCCGGGCACCTTCGGAATGGAGCTGATGGCCGAGGCGGCCTTGTTGCTGAGGCCAGGGCTCCAGGTGAGGGGACTGGAGTCGGTCCGCTACCACCAGGCCGCGAAGGTGTGGGAGGGCCGGAGCACGCGGCTGCTCGTCGATGCGCGGGCAGGGGGCGCGGATGCGTTCGGACGCGTGGCGGTGACGGTGCAGGTGGACATGGAGCTGCGGCCGCGCGCGGACCTGCCGCCCCTGCGACGCAAGCTCTACACGGGGACGGTGCTGCTCGGCGCGCGGCGGGACGGGGGCGACGTGACGGTGGAGGCCAGCACGGCGGCGCTCTTCACGGCGGAGGGACGTCAGGACTTCGGTCCATTCTACAACCAGGGCGAGGAGGCCTACCTGGGGCCTCGCATGCAGGGCTGCCGTCAGCTCCGGTTCGTGTCGGCCACGCAGCAAGCGGCGTGGGTGAAGGAGATGGGGACGCGCGACCTCTTCTCGTTCACGAGCACACCGCGCCTGCGGGTGTCACCGCTCGCGCTCGATGCCATCAACCACGCGGCGGGGATGACGGCGTACTACTCGCTGGAGTCGCTCGTGCTCCCGGAGGGGGCCGACAGCCTGCGGCTCCATGCTCCGCTCCCACAGGGGGAGGAGGTCGCCGTCCTCAGCACGTACCTGGGGATGCAGGATGGAATCGCCAGGCTTCGCGTCGTGGCCTTCCACCCCCGGACGCGTCAGGTCTACGTCGAGGTCGAGGGGCTGCGCTTCAGTGTGCTGGGACATCTGGGCCCGGTGCTCAAGCCCTTCCTCGATGGTCGCCAGAAAGGAATGTCGGGACGGGTGTAGCCCCTCGGCTCCGTCATGACTCGCCCCATGTCCTCCTCTTCGTTCTTTCAGACGCCGTTCGTCGTGGGTACCCGCGCGGCGGGGCTGTTGTTGTGTGGGCTCTCCGCGTGGCTCGGTGGGTGGGCCTGGCTCGGCTTCGCGGTGGGCGCGCTGAGCTTGTTGCGCGTGCCTCGGCGGGGGCTGCTCGTGGAGCTGGCGGTCGCCTCGGCGTTGTTGTGGCTGGTGATGCCCGCGTGGCCTCCGCTGGTGGCCGCCGCGTTGATGCTGCTGGTGATTCCGCTCGCGCCCGAGTCGGGGGCGCTGAGGCTCAACGGCCTGGACCGGTACTTCTACCTGCAGGATGGCCCTGGCTCGCGGATGAACTCGCACCACTTCGTGGACACGGCCACGCCGCTGGAGCGCGAGTCGCTGGAGCGCGCGGTCGCGGCGGTGTTGAGCGAGCTCCCGTTGGCGCGCTCGTTCGTGCGTGAGGCGACGCTGGGCGTGGCGAGGTTCGTCGCCCGTCGTCCCTGGGTGGAGCCTTCGCGGCTGCTGTGCTGGTCCGACGCGCCGGTGGAGGCGGAGGATTCACGCCTGCTGGATGCGCCCATGGACTTGAGGCGGCTGCCGCCGTGGCGGGTGATTCATGCGCCACGGCCCGAAGGAGGTTACCGGCTGTGCCTCACGGTGCACCACTGCGCGGTCGACGGCGAGGGTGGGTTGCTGATGCTGGACCTGCTCGTGCGTCGATACAACGAGCTGCGCGCGGGGCGGCCCCTGTCGCCGCGGCTTCCCGTGCATGGGGGACAGCGGCTGCGGGAGCTGTTGCGGCCTCGGGGCTTCGCGGGGATGTGGAGGCTGGTGCGCCGTCACTTCTCCATGGGGGACACGGACAAGGGGGCCTCCGCGGTGCTCGCCGATGACGCGGCCGCGCGGCCCACGCACACTCGGCACCACCTGCTGCGGATTCCGGCGGACACGTGGCGGCGACTCAAGGCGGTCTCCACGGCGGAGGGCGTGAGCCGCAATGACCTGCTGGTGGGCGCGGTCTTCCGGGCCGCCAGCGCGCTGCGCCGCGAGCGGGGCCAGGCGGAGCTGCGCTTCAGGACCTTCGTTCCCACGAACCTGCGGAGCGCGTTGGGGGTGCCGTCTGGTTTGGGGAATTACCTGGGGATGTTGCAGGTGGTGGCGAGCCCCGAGGACCTGCGCTCACCCGCGCTGGAGAAGACGCTCTCGGAGTCCATCCGGAAGCTGAGGGAGCCGGACGAGGCCGTGAGCTTCATGGTGAACATGGGGCTGCTGACGCTGATGCCCCCGGGGATGTTCCGGGCGGGGCTTCGGAGCAACGACGCGGACCCCTCCGCGTTCAACTACTCGCTGCTCGTGAGCACCATCCGTCAGCCCGAGGAGCTGGCGCTGCCCGAAGGCGTGGAGACGGAGCGGGTGCTGGTGCGCGGCTCGCTGACGGGGCGACCCTGCTTCGGTGTCGTCATCATCCACTCGGGAGGCGAGGTGCACGGCGTGCTCGAGTACCTCTCACCGACGGTCCGCGACGAGACGGCGCGTGAGTTCGCCGAGCGCTGGGTGGCGGAGGTGGAGCGGATGGCGGTGGGCCCTGGTGTCACGGCGGCGGTGGGCTGACATGAGCGACACGGCGTGGGCGTGGCTGTTCCCGGGGCAGGGCTCCCAGAAGGTGGGGATGGGGCGGAAGATGCTGGAGCGCTCCGTCGCGGCCCGGCGGGTGTTCGAGGAGGCCTCGGACGCCATCGGCGAGGACCTGAAGCGGCTGTGCCTGGAGGGGCCGTTCGAGCGGCTGACAGCGACCGAGAACGCGCAGCCCGCCATCGTGACGGTGAGCGTGGCGTGCCTGGCGGAGCTGGAGGAGCGGGGGCTGAGGCCCTCGGTGGTGGTGGGGCACAGCGTGGGGGAGTTCTCCGCGCTGGTGGCGGCGGGG
The DNA here is from genome assembly GCF_026626605.1 of Myxococcus sp. MISCRS1. Taxonomy (NCBI): domain Bacteria; kingdom Pseudomonadati; phylum Myxococcota; class Myxococcia; order Myxococcales; family Myxococcaceae; genus Myxococcus; species Myxococcus sp. MISCRS1. The sequence goes on along the minus strand of NZ_JAPNKB010000001.1, from coordinate 2,133,588 downwards.
TGCCTGCCGTTGACCGCGGCCGTTCGCGCGGTGCGCAAGCGTGGGCAGTTGATGGCGAGCGTGACGACGCCGGGCGGGATGCTGGCCGTGATGGGGCTGGACGGGGTGAGGCTGGCGGAGCTGTGTCACGACGCGGCGAGAGGGGGCGTGGTGGTGATGGCCATCCACAACAGCCCGAGGCAGTTCGTGTTGTCCGGGGACCGGAGTGTCCTGGAGCGGTTCAAGGACGTGGCCCTGTCGGCGGGGGCGACGGAGTGCGTGTTGTTGGACGTGAGCCATGCGTTCCACTCGCCGCTGATGGGGCAGGTGGAGGAGGCGTGGAAGTCCGTGGTGGCGGGCCTGCAACTCCGGATGCCTCGATGTCCCGTGCTGCTCAACACGACCGCGAAGCCGGTGAAGACGCTGGTCTGCATCCGGCGCTCGCTGCTGACCCAAATCACGGGGCCGGTGCTGTGGACGCAGTGCATGCAGGCGCTCGTCGAGCAGGGCGTGACACGCGTGCTGGAGGTGGGGGACAGCAAGGTCGTCTCGTCCCTCGCCAGGAGGACGGCGCCGACGCTCCAGACGCTGACGTTCCTGGAGCCGACCGTCCTGGCTCAGCTCGACGCCTGAGCCACGAAGGACGCCAGCGCGTCCTCGAACCGGGGTGTCGCCTCCAGGAAGGGCACATGGCCCACCCCTGGCAGCCAGGTCCCCTGTTCCGAGCGGGAGCACGCCAGCACCACCTCGCGGCTCATGGCGGGGAGCACCACCTGGTCCAGCTCTCCGTGGAGCGTGGCCACCGGTCGACGGCAGCGCTCGAGCTCCACGGAGTAGTCCTCCGCCCGGGACAGCAGCGCGCGTCGGACATTCACCGGCACGCGCTGCATGGCTCGCACGCTCGCGTCGACTCGCGATGCGTCGAGCGTGCCCGCCGCGCACGCCTCGACGAACGCCCTCGCCGAGGCCTCATAGGTGGCGCCGTCCTCCGACATCAGCCCCCGCGCGTTGGACATCATCCCCGGGCCGAACAGCGCGCGCGCCGGCTTGCCCGTCTTGAGCGACGCCGCCACGAAGAACAGGCCGCCCAGCGCGTCGTCACCATGGCGCCGCAGGTAGTCGCCGACGACGACACCGCCGTAGGACCAGGCCACGACCACGGGCCGTACCAACCCGAGCTGCTGGATGACCGCTTCGAGATCCCCAGCGAAGTGGACCCCGTCCACATAGGGGCCATCGCCCTCGGGCTTGTCGGAGTCCCCGTGCCCTCGCAGGTCGATGGCGACCAGGCGATGACGCTCCGCCAGCCGCCCCCGCAGCACCTCGTCCCAGCTCCCACGGCCCTGGGCGAGCCCGTGCACGAAGAGGATGCTCGGCGCACCCGATGCCGGGCCCGACTCATCCACCGCGAGCCGAACCCCTCCTGAACCCTCGACGAAGCGCGTGCGTACCATGTGCCTCCGGCCAGTACGCGCGGCCGCGCCTGGCGTCAATCCCTCGCGCGAGGCCGCCGGGTTTTTGTCGGCAAAGTATTCTGGGCCGGGACGGACACCGCGCGCAGCCCGGGGTGGCTCGCGAGCACCCGCTCGGTCGTCCTGGCGATGTGCTCCGTCAAGAGCGCGCACGCCCGCTCCGCGTCCCGGTCCAGCGTGGCCTTCACCAGGGCGGCGTGCTCGTCCTCCACGTTCCGTCCCGCCTTGCCATGGGCCAGGGAGAGGCGCCGGTAGCGCTCCGTCTGGTCGAACAGCATCGCGTGGAACTTCAGCAGCCAGGGCGACTGGCAGGCGCTCAGCAGCGTCGCGTGGAAGCGCGCATGCTCGAGCTCCCAGGTGTCATCCAGCACGCCGCTGCCAGACGCCGGAGCGCGGCGCTGCAGCCGATGGAGCGCCGCTGTCACCTCTCCCTCCCAGGTGATGTCCCCCTGGGCGATGGCGCCCCGCAGCGCGAGCGTCTCGATCTGCTGCCGCGTCCGCGTCAGGTCCAACAGGTCCGACCGCGAGATGGGCGCCACCCGGAAGCCACGCTGGTCCTCGATGGTGACCAGCCCCTCCGAGGCCAGTCGGCAACACGCCTCGCGCAGCGGCGTGCGCCCCACACCATAGCGCGGCGCCAGGTGCTCCAGCCGCAGCTTCTCTCCCGGCGCGAGGCCACCTTGCAGGATGTCCGCTCGCAACCGGTCCACCACGGTCGATGCGAGCGTGGGTTCCGACACGGGAACCCGGATGCGGGACGGGGCGGCCATCGATTTCCTCACGGACAGGCGACCTATACGTCACGCCGCGGATTTGACACAAGGTGTCACACTGGATGCAAAGCGCATTTTGTCGACAATCGGTTGAGCGAGGCCTTCCATCTGGCTAGCCTTGCGCTCGCACGAGGGAGACCGGCGACCATGCGGATTGCATCGATTCTGGTGAAGGGGGAGCCCGCGCTGGGTGTGCGCACGCCCCGGGGAATGCTCAACGCGACGGCGCTCGACGCGGGGGTCGGCACCTCGCTGCGAGGGCTGCTCGAGCGGGGGCCGGACGTGCTGGCGGACCTGGCCCGGCACGTCGCGAGAGCGCCGGTGCTCCCCGACGAGGAGTTCACCTATCGGCCGCTCGTCCCGGAGCCGAGCAAGTTCCTGTGCCTGGGGCTCAACTACGTCGCCCACGCGGCGGAGGCCACGTACGAGGCCCCGAAGCACCCGGTGGTCTTCTCCCGCGTGGCGTCGGGCCTGCTGGGCCACGGCGAGCCGATGGTGGTGCCCACCTGTTCGAGCCAGCTCGACTACGAGGCGGAGCTGGCGGTGGTGGTGGGGCGCCCGGGGCGGCACATCCCCAAGGAGCGCGCGCTCGAGTGGGTCGCGGGCTACACGCTCTTCAACGACGGCTCGATTCGCGACTACCAGAAGCGCACCCACCAGTGGACCGTGGGCAAGAACTTCGACGCCACCGGCCCGCTGGGGCCCGAGCTCGTCACCCCCGACGAGTTGCCCGCGGGCGCGCGGGGCCTACGCATCCAGATGCGCGTCAACGGCGAGGTCCTCCAGGACGCGAGCACGTCGGACATGATCTTCGACGTCGCCACCGTCCTCGCGGACCTCTCCGTGGCCATGACGCTCCAGCCTGGCGACGTCATCGCCATGGGCACGCCGAGCGGGGTGGGCGCCGCGCGCAACCCTTCTCGCTTCCTGCGCGAGGGTGACGTGTGTGAGGTCATCGTCGAAGGCGTGGGCGTGCTCAAGAACCCCGTCGTCCGTGCGCCGTGAGCTCGAGTCGTTGAGGACCAACCCCTGGGAGGACCCATGTCCACGCAAGCGAAGCTGCCGAGCCGTCTTCACCACACGGCCTATGTGACCAAGGACCTGGAGGCGACGCGGAGGTTCTACGAGGACCTGATTGGACTTCCACTCGTGGCGACCTGGTGCGAGTCGGACGAGCTGTTCGGCGCCATGCGCACCTACTGTCACACCTTCTTCGAGCTCGCGGACGGCAGCGCGCTCGCGTTCTTCCAGTTCGAGAAGCCCGAGGACCAGCAGCTCTTCGGGCCGGAGATTCCGTCCTCGCCGTTCCACCACATCGCGCTGAACGTCGACGTGGAGACGCAGCAGGGCATCGAGCAGCGCCTGCGCGCGGCGGGCTACAAGGAGCCGGACACGTATGTGCTCGAGCATGGCTATTGCCGCTCGCTGTACGTGAAGGACCCCAACGGGATGATCGTCGAGTTCACCCACGACAGCCCCCAGGCCATCACCCAGGACCTGCTCCAGGCGCGCCGCGCGAAGGCCCACCAGGAGCTGAAGCGCTGGCTGTCCGGGGACCGCACGTCCAACAACGTGTTCCGGTGAGCCTGCTCACGCTGTCGTTCGACAACGGGCCCGACCCCGTGGTGACGCCCCGGGTGCTCGACCTGCTGGCGTCGCACGCCATCCCCGCGTGGTTCTTCGTGCTGGGCAAGCACCTGGGGACGGACGAGGGACGCCGGCTCGTGGTCCGCGCGCGGGACGAGGGCCACCGGGTGGGCAACCACTCCTTCTCGCACGCCACTCCGCTCGGCGAGGACACCCGTCCTGACGCGGTGGAGGCGGAGATTGTCGCCACGGACGCGCTGCTCGCGCCCCTGGTCTCCACGGCGAAGTGGTTCCGTCCGTTCGGCGGCGGCGGCAAGCTGGGGCCGCACCTGCTGAGCCCTCGCGCCGTCGAGCACCTGGTCCGTCACCAGTACACGTGCGCGCTCTGGAACAGCGTGCCCGGGGACTGGTTGGATGCGAAGGGCTGGCCCGAGAAGGCGCTCGAGGACTGCGCCGCGAGACCTCACACGCTGATGGTGTTGCACGACATCCCGGAGGCCTGTCTGGACGGGCTCGACGGGTTCCTCCACCGGGCCCGGGAGCGAGGCGTGCGGTTCACCCAGGAGTGTCCCCCGGAGTGTCTGCCCATCGTCGACGGACGAATCGTGCGGGACCTCACGGGGCTCGTCGCGGGCGGCTGAGCCGTCGCGCGTGGCGTCACGAGGGCGCCGGGACGCGGGCACCTTCGAGCACGACCTTCAGTCCACACGGCTCGTTCCGGCTGAAGTCCAGGGTGAGGTGGGCGCGCTGACACAGCTCGCGGGCAATGGCGACCCCCAGCCCGCTGCCGCGTGGGTCCCGCTCCCGGGCACCGCTCGCCCGGAACAACCGCTCGCCGAGCCGCCCCAGGTCCTCGGGGGGCACGCCCGGGCCGTCATCCAACACGGTGAGGCGGAAGCGCTCCGGGGCCGGCTCCTCGAGCACGGCCACCACGTGGCCGCCCGGCGTGCCGTGGGCGATGGCGTTGTGGACCAGGTTGCTCACCGCCTGCTCCAGCATCGTCGGATGGCAGCGCGCCCACAGCTCGTGGTCCGGGCGGGCGACCTCCAGCGTGAGCTGCTTGCGGCGGGCCAGCAGCGACAGTCGGCGCGCCACGCGCTCCACCAGCATCCCCAGCGCCGCGCGAGGCTCGCCGTCCAGTGGATCCACGCCCTCGCCCAGCTGGCAGGCCAGCCGCAGGTTGTCGACCAGGGCGGTGAGATAGACGGTGTCCTCGAGGCCGCGCACCAGCAGCTCGGGCAGCTCCTCCGCGGGTGCGCTCGACGCCAGCTCCAGGGCGAGCTGCAGCGACGCGATGGGCGTCTTCAGGTCATGCGCCACGTTCGACAGGAAGCGCTCCAAGGCCTGCTGCTGTCCCAGGATGCGCGCCGCATCCGATTGGACCCGCGCCTGGGCCACGTCCAGGACGCGTGACAAGTCTCCCAGCTCGTCGCGCGCGGCGTCGTTCGTGGAGGCGTAGGCCTTTCCGCCCAGGCCGCTGGCCGCCGCGTGGAGCCGCCGGACGCGCTTGAGCAGCGGGGAGATGACGGCGAACGTGGAGGCCGCGGCCAGCAGCGCGGTGAAGGTGATGGCGGCGAGCATGAACCAGAGCGCGCCGCTCATCCGGCTGGCCACCACGGGCCACCGGTACTCCAGCACGCTGCAGGGCCCCGACGCCGCGGCGCGAATCAGGATGCTCCCGGCCCACACACCTCCCTCGAGGCGCGGGTAGTGGAGCGACATCGGCTGGGACTCGCCCGCGGCGAGCCGCTCCACGAGCGCCGGGTCCGGTCCCCCACGCTCGAGGAGCCTGTCCGCGTCGAACGCGCGCACCTGGAGCCCCTGGGGAAAGGTGTGGCTCCATCCCTGGGGCGCGGCGCGACAGGCCTCGCCATGGGCCTGCATCATGGCCTCGGAGAAGAGGCGAGCGCTGCCCTGGGCCGCCAGCTCCGCCGTCTTGTTGAACGTGACGTACGCCGCCGACAGCGTGGCGAGCAGGCCCAACAGCAGCGACGCGATGGCGGTCCTCCAGGCCAGCCCCTGCCACATCTTCAAGGCGCGTCCTCCAGGTCGAAGCGGTAGCCGATGCCCCAGGCGGTGCGCAGCCGCGCGCCGGCGGGGCCCAGCTTCTTGCGGATGCGCGCCACGTGGGAGTCCACCGTTCGCGCGTCCCGCTCCTCGTTGAGGGGCAGGGCCTGGTCGGCAATCTGCTCACGGGTGAGCGCGCGGCCGGGGCGCTCGACCAGGTACAAGAGCACGTCCAGCTCGTGGCGCGTCAACGGCACCAGCCCCTGGTCCTCCCGAGTGACGGAGCGCGCATCCAGGTCGACGCGCACGTCCGCCCACGTCAGCACCCGGCGCGCGTTCGTCTCCGGCAGCCGCAGCCGGGCGCGGATGCGCGCGAGCAGCTCCTCCATCCAGAAGGGCTTGGCCAGATAGTCCGCCGCGCCCAGTCCGAACGAGCGCAGCCGTGCCTCCAGCTCCTGCCTCGCGGACAGGACGATGATGGGGACATGGAGCCGGTGGTGCCAGGCCTCGAGCAGCGCGAAGCCGTCGGGGCCCGGCAGGTTCAGGTCCAGCACCACCAGCGCGGGAGGCTCCTTCAGCGCGGCCTCCAGCGCCAGGTAGCCGTCGGTGGCGAGCGTCACCTGGAAGCCCGCGAGCTTGAGCCCGCGGACGATGCCCGCGGCGATGGGAGGGTCGTCCTCCACGACCAGGATGGGGCCTTGCGAATCCATGGGGACGACCTCCGTGCCCGAAGCACGAGCCTAGCCGGCCAGGGCCTTGGGCATGGAGCCCTCCGCCTTCGTCACCTGGAAGGTGACGCTGCCCTGGGACGCGCCCCGGCTGTTCTCCACGACGATGGCCCCCGACGTGCCGCCGGAGGGCACCAGGAAGGTGAGCTGGGTGTCGCTCACCACCTGGTAGCGCTCGACGGCCGCGCCATCCAGCCGCACCCCCGTCGTCCCGGTGAAGTGGGCGCCCTCCACCGTCACCTGCGTGCCCATGGGACCGGAGCCCGGCGTTGCGCGGGTGAGGGTGGCGACCGCGGAGGCGTCCACCTGGAAGCTCTGCACCGAGTGCGCCGCGCCCCGCGAGGTGACGACCTGGATGGGCCCCTGCACCGCGCCGGAGGGCACCGTGGCCGTCAGCGCGGTGTCACCCTGCACGGTGAAGGACGCGGGCATGGCCGAGTCCCCGAAGCTGACCCGCTGCACGTCCGTGAAGCCGCCTCCCTGGATGCGCACCTGCGCTCCGACCTCGCCATTCGGCGGCGTGAAGCCGTCCACCCACACGACCTTGGGGACGGTGAAGGACAGGGAGGACCTCCCCGTGCCCGCGGCGTTGGTGACGCTGATGGGGCCCGTCGTGGTGTCCGCGTCGATGACGGCCACCAGCTCCGTGTCGCTGTTCACCTCGAAGGTGCGCGCCGGGGTGTCGCCGATGCAGACGCCGCTCGTCGCCGTGAAGCCCCTGCCGGTGACGGTCACCTTCGTCCCCGGGCCGCCCGTGTCCGGTGTGAAGCCGGTGACGACGGGCTTCACGTTCGTGCTCACGCTGAACGTGCTCTTCGTGGCCGCCTTGCCACCGGGCGTCGTCACGAACACGTTGCCCGTGAGCGCGCCGGACGGCACGGTGGCGGTGAGCTTCGTGTTGCCCTGCACCGTGAAGGCCGCCTGCGCCGAGGAGGCGCTGCCGAAGCGCACCTCGGTGGCGCTCCCCAGGTTCGTCCCCGTCAGGACCACCTGCGTGCCCACCGGGCCCGACGGTGGGGCGAACTGGCTGAGGGTGGGCGGCGCCACGAAGGTGAAGGCCATCGGCGAGTAGCCATCCGCCTTCGTGTTGGTGACGTGCAGGGGGCCGCTCACCGCCTTGTTGGGCACGTACGCGGTGAGCTCGGTGTCGCTCACCACCTCGAAGAGGGGGGCGGCGACGCCTCCGAAGGCCACGCCCGTCGTGCCGGTGAAGCCGGAGCCGGTGATGGTGACGGCCGTGCCCCGGCCGCCGGTGAGCGGAGAGAACGTGGTGAGGACGGGGGGCGCGACGCTGAGCACCTGGAAGTCGTCCTTCGAGGCGCCGATGCCCGCCGGCGTCTCCACGGACACGGGGCCGCTGCCCGTTCCGGAGGGCGAGGTGACGGTGACGCTCGTGTCGCCGAGCGAGACGATGGGCACCTGCACCCCGGGCGTGCCGATGTGCACCGCCGTGGCCCCCGCGAAGCCGGAGCCATGCAGGGTGATGGGGGTGCCGGGCGTGCCCTTGGTGGGCGAGAAGCTGTCGACGCTCGGCGCGGACAGGACGTTGAACGCGCTGGAGGAGACCCCCGTGCCCCGGCTGTTGGTGACGCGCAGGGGGCCGGAGGTGGTCCGGCTCCCCAGGACCGCGACGAGGTGGTGGTCATCCAGGACGGTGAAGGACGCCGCGGGCGCGCCGTTGAACGTCACGTCCGTGGTGCCGGTGAAGCCCGCGCCCGTCACGGTGACCTCGGTGCCCGGGGTGCCGGCGGTGGGCGTGAAGGCGGTGAGGGCGGGCACCTGGCTTCCCTTGACGACGAAGCCGTCCTGCGTCGCCGTGCCGCCAGGCGTCGACACGGTGATGGGGCCGCTGACGGCGCCCGGGGGCACGGTGATGATGAGCTGGTCATCCGACACGAGCGTGAAGGACGCGAGGATGTCCTCGTGGAAGTACACGCTCTTGGTGGACAGCAGGCCCGTGCCGTAGAGCTTCACGGCGTCGCCCTGCTGGCCGCTCGGGGGGCCCACGGAGCTGAGCGTCGGGGGCGCGGCCACCGTGAAGGGCGCGGCGCTCACGGCGGTGCCCTGGGCCGTCGTGAGCTGGATGGGGCCCGTGGTGGTTCCGTCCGCGACGCGGGCCACCACCTGGCGGTCGCTCCAGCAGCGGAAGTAATCGGCGGGCGTCCCGTTGAAGCTCACCTCGAGCGTGTTGGAGAGCCCCGTGCCGGTGAGCGTCACCTGGGTGCCCGAGGCGCCCTCGTCGGGGCTGAACCCGGTGAGGACGGGGGCGGACGCGGCCTTCGGCGTGGCGCCGCGCGAGGCGCCCTTGTTCGCGGGCGTGAGCTGTCCATAGAGATACACGCCGTTGTCGAACGCGACCCGCTGGAGTGACAGCGATTGCCCCTTCGAGCCCGTGTCGACGAAGCCATCCGCGTCGTCGAGCGCGTCCTGGAGCTTGGACATCACATACATGACGATGCCCATGTACACGGCGACGATGAGGGCCGCGACGACGCCGACGAGCGGCAGGGCCAGGAGCATCTCGAACTTCTGGACCGTGGGGTCGCTCGAGTCCGGGGCGTAGCTCACCTCGGGGTCCAGGATGTCGTAGTAGAGCTTCCCCACGCCATCCTTCTGCCGCACCGTCAGGGTGACGGTGCCCGTGAGCTGGACGGCCATGTGGAAGGCGGTGGCCTTCATCACCAGGGCCAGGCCCTTGTCCGTGAAGCCGAGGGTGAAGGCCTTCAGGTGGATGCTCTGCCCCTTCGCGTGGAGGGTGACGGGCTGGGTGAGCGAGAGCACCGGAGGGCTCCCCTTCACCTGGAAGTCCGACTCCGGCACCTTCATGGCCTTGGCCAGCGCGGGAATCATCTCCTGGAGCAGGAACGTGTCATCGACCAGGATGGCGAGGTTCTGCGTCGGGGACGTGGTGAAGGTGGGCGTGGAGGGGAAGGGCGTCGGCGCGGGCCAGCCCGGCGGGAGCGCGTGGTCGCTCATCATCAGGGCGATGAGGTCCGGGGCGTCGCCCGCCGTCAGGGAGAAGGTCATCGTCGTGGGCGCGCGCGGCGGGGGCTTCACCGCGCCGGTCGCCTTGCCCTGGGTGATGGCCGTCTGGAGCTGACCGAGCACCGCCGTCTCGATGAGGGCGGAGACGCCGGACTTCGGGCTCATGGTGACGGTGAAGGTGTGCTCCGGGTCGAGGAACCAGAGGGTGTTCCAGGCCTTGGCGTCGTCCTCGTCCCCCGAGTCCGCCGTCGTCACGCACGTGGCGCCGCCCTGCAGGGTGGCCACGCCCTGGTCGACCTGGTTGACGGCCTGGCCGTCGTCGAAGGTCCACACGCCCACGAGGCCTGGCTGGGGGAGGGGGAGGGTGGCGTTCATCGCTTGCTGGAGCTGCGCGGCGGTGCGCGCGAGCGTCCAGAGCCGCACGGAGGACACCTCGCCGTCCAGGCCCTGGCCGATGCACAGGCTCTGCCCGTTCGTCCGCGGCTGCGAGGACAGCGTCGCGGTGCCCTTGGACTGTCCGTCCACGTAGAAGGTGATGACCTGGGCGGCGAGGGACACGGCCACGAAGTGCCAGTGGCCATCATCCAGCGTCGCGGCGGAGCCGGGGGCGACGCAGGTCTGGCCTCCCCAGGTCACCACGGGCCTGCCGCCATTGATTCCCACCGAGAGGCCCGCGTCGGGCACGGACACCAGCGTCTGCGCCTGCGTCGCCTGGGTTCGCACCCACACCTCCACGGTCAGCGCGTTGCTGTCGAGCGTCCAGGGGGCCTTGGCCCTGGCGTCACAACCCGCCAGGCCGTTCGTGGCGAGGTAGGCTGTCGGATAGACGCACCCCATGGCGAGGCTCGCCATCCGGACGCCGACGCTCAGCGTCCCGTCGACGGCCTGCCGGGCCACGGTGCCCGTGCAGGGGACGCTGAAGACGACCGAGTCCGTCTGGCTGTCGAGCGCGACGGACAGCTGCTGGAGCCCCACCGTCACCGAGCCCTGCTGCAAGGTGACCGTCGGGTCCTGCGCGCCCGCGGCGAAATTGGCCGCCATCGTCGTCAGCAGCGAGGCATCGACGTTGACCGCGGTGTTCCACCCCTGATTGACATCCTTCATGACCATCTCCCCCTGCATGGCGCCCCAAGCGCCAATCCGAGTGGGGGCAGGATGCGGGGAGGATGTGGAGGAAGTGTGGAGCGGCCCCGGACGCGCGAGCGAGCCCGGGGCCTTCGGTCCTCCGGCCTCGGGGGACTACGGGTGCGGGTTGCTGCTCCAGCAGACGGCGTAGGCATCACGTCCGCAGAAGTTGTTCGCGTAGGCGTTGCAGTCGCCGTACGCGACGGTCTGCGTGGCCCACATCCACTCGCTGGTGCTGCGGCAGCGCCACGAACAGGTGCGGCCGCCCTGCGCCCAGCCGGCACAGTTGGCGGTCCAGGACGCGCTCACCTCGCCCGGGACGCGGTCCTTCGTCATCACGACGGAGGCCGGGTCCGGCAGCGAGGAGGCTTCGGTCGCCTCCTCCGGAGGGGCGCCGCACGCGGCGAGGAACATCGCGGAGGTCAGCGCCAGCAACAGGGGATTCGTCGGCTTCTTCATGGGAGGGATTCCGGGGGTGAGGGAAGCAGGCTCAGGGGATGCTCCAGCAGACGCTGTACGGCTCGCGGCCGCAGTCGCGCCGTGCCACGTCCTCACACTGACCCCACGCGACGTCGTTGTAGCCGTACCAGTGACGCCAGTCGTTGGCCGTGCACTTGAACGTGCAGTGCCGCGCCCCATTGGCGTACCCCTCACAGATGCCCTGCTCCGTCTCACCGAGCGTGCCCTCGGCGTCCGTCAGCTCCTCCGGCGCGCCGCCGCACGCCGCCAACATCCCTCCAAACGCCAGACCGATGATGAGTGATTTCATCTTCACGGGTGATTGTCCTTGGTGTGTGTGCCGGCGAGATGACCGGCCTCTGGAATGTATTGGGCAGGCCTGACGTCGAGCAAATACCCGTGGGGTGCTTGCTACCCATCCCTTCCTGACGGCAGGGAAGATGAACGGCATATTCCCGCCTGGGCGTATTATTGATGTCTGATGAAGGTTTTGCTGTCTTGGATGCGTTTTCTGGTTTATGGCAAAGAGAGCTCATTGCTAGGGATGCGGTCGAGCCTGGCGTGTCCCGGGTAGGCAGCGCATCTCCGTCGTCGAGCAATCAAGGGACGATCATGTTCAAGAAGACAGCAGCTCTCGCTGTGACCTGTGGTGCATTGTTGGTCGGTTGCGGCACGGAACCGAGGGCGGAGCACCAGGAGATCTTCTCCAACCTCATCGAAGCTGGCTTTCCGACCAACGACATCCGAATCGTTGACGGTGCCGTGTATGTGGGAGGTGATGCCCACGTCACGCTGGAGGCGTCGCGCGAGATGCTCCGGCCTTCCGAAGGGAGCGAGGAGCAGTACCGCACGAGCAACCTCGTTGGTATGGGCGTGACGAAGATCTGCGTCAACCCAACCGCCACCTTCAACAGTTATCCCAGACTGAGCCAGGGGTTGGACCAGGCCCTCATCAGCTTCAATGCGCGGGGTCTGCGCATCACCTTCGCGCGTGGGCCGAGCACTGGCTGCACCGCGAACATCACGGCGCAGACCACTTCGGGCGCTGGCGGCTCCGCCGGCTTTCCCTCGGGTGGCCAACCCTACGGAGTCATCAACATCGGCGTCGGTCTGAACAGTGCCAGCGCGGGCCTGAACAAGCACGTCATCATGCACGAGCTGGGGCATACGGTTGGCTTCCGCCACTCGGACTATTACAACCGCAGCATCAGCTGTGGCTCCGGTGGCAACGAGGAGGCTGGGAGCGATGGCGCCATCCACCTCCCTGGGACGCCAACCACGGCGATCGTGGGCGGGTCCGTCATGAATTCCTGTGGTGGCCCGACTGCGGGCAACGAGTGGACGGCCTCCGACATCGCCGCGCTGAATCACCTCTATGGGTACCGTCGGGTGGGCCCTGGGGCCGCGAGGATGGTGCCGGCTGGCGGATTCTCTTCGGACTACTGGGCGGATGCGTCCACGCACTTCCTGCCGGGCGACTTCAATGGCGACGGCAAGGGAGACTTCATCGCCATCCACGCCAATGGCGTGACGTATGGAAACACCTTCCTCTCGAATGGTGATGGTACCTTCCGGCGCGTGGCCTCCGGTGGGTTCTCCTCGGACTACTGGTCGGATGGGGCCACGCGCTTCCTTCCGGGCGACTTCAATGGTGACGGCAAGGGGGACTTCCTCGCCATCCACGCCAATGGCGTGACGTATGGAAACACCTTCCTCTCGAATGGTGATGGTACCTTCCGGCGCGTGGCCTCCGGTGGGTTCTCCTCGAACTACTGGTCGGATGGGGCCACGCGCTTCCTTCCGGGCGACTTCAATGGCGACGGCAAGGGGGACTTCGTCGCCATCCACGCCAACGGCGTGACGTATGGCAACACCTTCCTCTCGAACGCAGATGGCACCTTCCGACGCGTGGTGTCCGGCGGGTTCACCTCGAACTACTCGTCGGATGGGGCCACGCGCTTCCTGCCGGGCGACTTCAACGGCGACGGCAAGGTGGACTTCATCGCCATCCATGCACGCGGCGGTACCTACGCCAACACCTTCCTCGCGAACGGTGACGGCACCTTCCGGCTCGTCGTTTCCGGTGGCTTCTCCTCCGACTACTGGGCGGATGGCGCCACGCCGTTCCTTCCGGGCGACTTCAATGGTGATGGAAAGGTGGACTTCATCGCCATCCATCCGGGCGGCGTCACCCACGCCAACACGTTCCTCTCGAACGGAGATGGCACCTTCAGACGGGTGGTCTCCGGCGGGTTTTCCTCCGACTACTCGGCGGATGGTGCCACGCCGTTCCTTCCAGGTGACTTCGATGGTGACGGCAAGGTGGACTTCATCGCCATCCATCCGGCCGGTAGCTCCCACGCCAATACCTTCCTCTCCAACGGTGATGGCACCTTCACGCGCGTGTCATCCGGCGGGTTCACGGCGGACTATTGGGCGGAGTCGTCCACGCGCTTCCTGCTGGGCAACTTCAATGGTGACGGCAAGATGGATTTCATCGCCATCCACCCTCGCGTCGGCACCTACGCTGACACGTTCCTGATGTACTGACGTGACGCCGGCGAGATCGCGGAGGGGATTTCGCCACCGAGTCCGAGGCGTCGCGGCTGAAGCAGGCGCTCCTCGACCTCCGCCGGCGGGCCATCTCGGACCTGGTGTCGTTCCACGACGGGGTGCACGCGACGCAGGGTGACGGGACATCCATCGCCTGTCCGGAGGGCTTCTCGCCGTGGAAGGAGGAGCTCCTCCTGACGCTCCTGCCCACGCGCCTCCAGGGATTCTCGCGCGTCGAGGTCCTCCTGGGGCTCTACGCCGCTGAAGTCACACCCGGACGACCGCCAGGGGCTTGCCGGCTGCCGGCCTCAGTTCACCGGAGCGTCGGCCAGGGTGTCCGCCAGCCGCGCGCCCTCGGTGTTCAGCAGGCACTTCGCGAACAGGTAGAAGCGGTAGGCGTCCCGGAAGTTCGAGCCCAGCCCGAACGAGACGCGGATGGCGCCGCAGTTGCCCTTGTTGAGGATCTTGTCGTCGAAGGTCTTGCAGTCGAGGATCTTCTCCGTCTTGTCGAGCTCGCAGTGCTCCGCGCCGGCGGTGGTGTACGTGGCCTGCTGCACCGCGCCCAGGTTGCAGAAGCACCCGTTGCGCACGGTGATGCCGAAGGACTCGGCGGCCCGCTTGACCAGGGCGTGCGGGAAGACGGCGTTGTAGCAGTCGAAGAAGTTCAGCATGACCGTCGCCCCCTTGTGCTCGGGCGGCGGGCCGTAGATGCGGCAGAGCGGGGCCTGGGCCTTGATGTCGTGCCGCAGCTCCAACAGCCGCGTCTCCAGCCACCTGGCCAGCGCCGTCGACCGCGCGCGGAGCTCATCCAGCCCGAGCCGGGAGAGGAACTCGAACCCCTGGGCGATGGCGTGGAAGGACGCGTAGTTGGGCGTGCCGACCTCGAACCGCTTCCCGTCGTCACGGTGCAGCAGCCGGTCCGTGGGAGACCACGGGCCCGAGTAGTAGCACACCGCGCCGCCCGCGAAGGACGGCGGGGTCAGCTTGCGAAGCGAGGAGCGCCTGGCGATGAGGCACCCGGTCCCCGTCGGATGGCCGAACATCTTGTAGAACGAGACCGCGACGAAGTCCGGGTGATGCACCGAGCAGTCCAGCCGGGACTGGGGGACGAGCGCCGCCGCGTCGCACAGCACCATCGCGCCCTTCTCCTGCGCGAGCGGAATCCACTTCAAGTCATGCCTGGCGCCCGTGGCGTTGGACTGCGCCGGGTACGCGAGCAGATGCGGGTGCCCCGGGGCGAGCTTCTCGAGCGAGCGCCGCATCGAGCTGTCCAGAATCAAGAGCTCCTTGTCCAGCGGGATGTACTTCACCGAGGCGCCCTTGGACTTCGCGTACTCGCGCAGGCCGTGGACCGAGGTGTGGTTGTCCTTGGTGAGCAGGACCTCCGAGCCGCTCTCGAAGGGGAACGACTCCGCCACCAGGCGGATGGCGCCGCTGGCGTTGGGGGTGAAGATGATTTCGTATTCCTCCGGCGCACAGCGGAAGAACCGATAGATCTCCGCGCGGGCCTTCTCGAAGGCCGCGTCGGAGGACTTCGAGCCGGTGTGCGGGTTGCCGAGGATGGTGCTCTTGAGCACCTGATAGTCCTGCGTCAGGAGGCTCTCCGGGGCGAGCGTGCCGCCCACGTGGTCCAGGTACGCCTCCTGGAGGGCATCCAGGCGCGAGAACTCGGTGTCGCGCAGCGCCTCGACCTCGGCCTCGGGGTAGGTCGGGTGCTCGGCCAGGAAGGCGGCCTTCATCGCGTGGTAGGGGCGCAGCAGCTGAGCCTCCGCGAGCGGGAGCGGCCTGTCCGCGGGGCTCTCGACGAACTGGGGCGGCAGCTGTCGGAACGCGCTCAAGGCCGAGAAGTCGGGCCGGGGACTGGGGGCCACGGACTCCTTGCAGGCCTGGTCCACCTGGCCGCGCAGGAGCCAGGCCTTGACCTGGTAGTTCCGGGTGGGGACCTGCTCGTGGAACTCCCGGAGCATCGTGTCCAGGTACCCCTCCCGGGTGAGGGTGTCGCACTGGTTGAACTCCTCCAGGAGGATGCAGGCGTTGAAGAGGAACTCGCGGGTGTCCGGGTCGTCCAGATGGAAGGACAGGGGACATGAGGTCGCGACCTCGCTGACGCCCCGACAGAGCCCCTCGAGGGAGAAGGCGTGGGTGATGGCGGAGGGGTCGGTCAGGCTGAGGGCCGCGTCCATGATGGCCGAGGGCGTCCCGAAGTGCTTCTGGGATTGCCGCCGGGCCAGGTCGAACAGCTCGTTGTAGTGGAAGACGGTGCCGTAGAGCTTCCCGCCCGGACGCAGCACCCGCTTGAACTCCCGGGCGACGCGGGCCTTGTCCGGCGGGAACATCAGTCCGAAGCCGCAGACGATGATGTCGAAGCTGTTGTCCGCGAAGGGCATGTCCGCCATGTCCACGTCGGCGTGGAAGACGACGTCCCGTCGGAGCTCCTCACTGACCACCTTCCTCGCCATGTCGATGGCGATCTTCGACAGGTCCGTGGCGACCAGCCGCAAGCCCAGCGGCCGGGCCAGGTCCTCGTAGAGGTGGGTGGTGATGCGGCCCGTCCCACACGCGACCTCCAGGATGCTCGTCGGGGGAGCGTCCGGACGGATGTCCTTGCGAATCTCCCGGACGAGCAGCTCTCCATAGGGTTTGAAGAGCCGGGGGCCCAGGACACGCTCGTAGAACTCCATGAACGTGCTCAGGGACCACTTCTGCTCCGACACGGTCTTGCAGTGGTGCGGCGCGGTGCTGTGCATTGCGGGCTCCCAATGGCAGCCGGGGCGCGTGGCCGCCTTGTTGTGTTTGTATCTCATTGGGGTCCGGAAGGGTCAATGTCTGGCGGCGATGGTGGTGTGATGCCTCAGGGGATTGGTGGTATCCCCGGGGTGGGCTGTCTTCGGGGTGGCCCGCATGGATGTCATTGTGCGGGCCAGGAGCCCGCACGGTCAGGGCGTCGGCCGCAGTCTCGCCCGCAGTCGCGCGGTCTTCTGTCCGGTCCATCCCTGGGGGCGAAGCAATGCCAGCCATCCGTCGACGTGCTCGCCCGTATAGACGTGTCCGTAGCCGGGCGGCACGGCCATCCCCAGCGGCAGGTCGGCCGTCACCTGCCAGAACGTGACGAAGGGCAGCCACACCATCGCGTCCACGACGTCGTCACCGCGGGGCTCGCGCAGCCAGTCCGGCCGTCGCAAGAGCAATCGGGGGCTCCACCAGGTGATGGGGTCCGAGGGGTGCAGCAGATAGAGCACCCGAGCGTCTCCCCAGGGCGCCATGGCGGGGGGAATCTCTTCCCCGGGGCGCCGGCTGAAGCGGACGATGCGACCCTCGCGGTAGATGGGCTCCACCTCGGGGCTGCCGGCGTCGCGCTGGTCGGTGAACTCGCGGTACAGCGTGTTGAACTGGGGTGGGCCGACGAAGAGCGCGCCGTGGGTGCGATTGGCCAGGTCCCGCTCGCCGCTGAAGGCCGTCTCCCCGCCGTACGAGCCCAGGCTCTCCCCGAACACGAACAGCTTGGGGCGCCGGTCCTCGGGGAGCCGGGACCAGCGCTCGTAGACGGCGTCGAAGAGGGCCCGTCCCGCCTCGCGCGCCCGCTCCTGGTCCACCAGGACGGAGAGCCATGACCACAGATGCGAGTACTGCATGGAGACGATGGCCGAGTCGCCACCTGTCAGGAACTCGAAGGCCTCGACGGACTCGGGCACCACCCAGCCGCTGCCCGTCGTCGTCACGACCAGCAGGAAGTCGCGCTCGAAGCCGCCCGCGCGCTCCAGGTCACGGACGGCGAGCTCGGCGCGGCGCTCCGCATCCGGGGCGGACGCATGACCGGCATACACCCGGATGGGCTCCTTCGCGGGGGCACCATGGAACGCGGACAGCTCCTCCACCGAGGGGCCCTGGGCCACGAAGCTGCGGCCCTGGCGGCCCAGCGTCTCCCAGGGCACGAGGGAGTCGGGGCTCCCGGAGCGCAGCGGGCTTCGTGGCGCAGACACACCCTCGGCGGTCGTCGTGTCCTGGAGGGCCAGGGTGCGGTCCGCCAGGGAGATGAGCCCGTCCCACAGCACGCCGCTGAGGACCAGGAAGGTGAGCGTCGCCACCGCGAACCCGCTCGTCGCCCGGGCCGCGCGGGGGCCGATGTGGCGCGACAGGCGCGTGTTCAGTCGATGGGAGAGCGCGCGCAGCCCTCGGCCCGCACCGATGAGCAGGAGGAAGAGGAGCGCGGCGATGAAGGGCGCGAACAGGTAGCCCGCACGGCCTGGGTGGGGCATCCCCATCCGCTCCCGGATGCTCGCCTGCCAATGCCAGCCCAGCACCAGGGATGCGACCAGGGCCACGGCCGCCACCCCGAGGAACCCTCGCCAGGCCCGGGCGCTGGGTGTGCGCGGAGGTCGGTTGGCGAACTCCCGCCAGAGCCAGGCACCCGCCACCCCGAGCCCGTAGCCGATGACCGCGCTGATGCCGCTGACGAGCCCCTGGAAGGGGCCGCCGCGAGGCAGGAGCGAGGGGGTGAATGACAGACACGCGAACACCAGCGCGACCCACGCACCAGGCAGCGTGAAGTGGCGCCACCAGGCCATGGCCCGACTCCGGTGCCACCCCCCACGCGCGGATGCTGCTCGCGCGGGGCTTCCGATGAGGCGCTCCATGTGACCCCCGAAAGACAGACTCGCCCTGCTCGTCCCTGGGGAAGGGTAGGCGCGGAGGGCGCGGCCCACAGCGTGCGCTCGCCGCTCCTGCCCGGCGCGATGGATGGGGCGGGCGAGCCTCCGTGCACGCGCCCGCCGCGTCCCGGTGGCCCGATGCGCCTCGGGTCAGGCCGAGCGCAGCGCCTGGAGCGCGACCTCCCCCACCTGGAGGTCCTTTCTCAACCACCGCGCCATCGCCTCCGCCTGCTCCTGTCGGGTATGGCCGCACACGGCTTCCTGTCGCGCCGTGCCGTCGGCGGTGGCGACTTCGAGCGTGACGCGGTAGCGCGTCTTGTTCTTCGCGGACACCTGGGACTCGACACGCAGCGACAGCACGTCGTTCCACCGGACGTCGAGCCGCGCCTTGCGTCCCAGGATGGGCGGCAGCGAGAGCCTCCGCTCCCGGCGGTGGAGGCGGACCTCGTAGTGGCCGGCCTTCTTCCGGGCGTGGAGGTAGCGCCCGACGAGCAGTCCGCACGCGAAGACGACGACCCAGGCCGCCACGCCCGCGGCCAGGGGTGGGTTGACGCCCGCGAGGGTGCTCGTGAGCACGACGCAGAGCAGGGCGGAGGTCGCCATGGTGATGGCCGCCGAGGTGGCCGTGTCGGGTGCGTCGAGCACCACGCACTCGCTGCCGTCCTCCCGTGTGAAGGGGGACAGCAGCGGCGGCTCCCGCTTGAAGGACCCCACCACCAGCTTCAGCAGCCAGAGCGCCACCAGGTTGAAGGGAAGCAGTATCAGGAGCACGACCAGCTCCGTGCCCCCGAGACCCGCCTGGAGGACCGCCTCCGAGGGGTCGCCCGGCGCGTGGTGCACGGTGACGCGAGCCCCGACGGGGTACCGGGCGACCAGCGCCTGGGCCTCCTCGAGGTCCCCCGAGCGCGAGGTCATGATGCGGTACTTGTGGCCCTCGTGCCGTCGTCCGTCGACGGAGTACGTGTAGGTCAGCTCGAGGCCGTGCGTGGTGCTCTTGTTGCCGCGGACCGAGCGCACCTCGCTCGCGGTGATGGTGCCCTGCGCGGTGGGCCAGCTCGCGGACTGGGCCTGACGCCTCACGCTGGAGCCCGCCATGTAGTCGGCGAACCCGGTGATGGCCCACCACGGCAACGCGAACACGAGCAGCACGACGGAGGAGCCCACGCGAGCAAGCATGGCGCGAGTCTACTGGAGTCCTCCGGAATCAACGAGGCAGGGGGAGGCCGGCCGCCCGCGCCCGGCGACGTCTGGCGGCGGATTCCGACCGCTGGTCGGGAGCGTCGCCGCCGTGCTCGTGCAGAGGTGCCACCTTGTCAGGGCTTCACGCCGTGCTCATCGCCCGTCGAACCGGAGCCCCTCCATGTCCATCTCGATTCCCCGAACCTCGTACCGCGCCGCCGTCGGCCTCTCGCTCTTCGCCGTGTCCTGCCTCGTCTGGCTGAGCCTCGGTGTCGGCATCATCGGCTCTGACGGTGCGCGCGTGAACCTGCTCCATGGTGGGGTGGTGCTCATCGGCGTGGCCGGTTGCTTCATCACCCGGCTGCGCGCGGCCGGCATGGCGCGGACGCTGGTCGCGATGGCCGTCACCCAGGCCGTCATCGGCCTCGTCGCGGTGCTCGCGGGCTGGGGCTTGCCGTGGAGTCCTCCGGCCGAGGTGCTGGGGCTCACCGCGGGCTTCGTCTCGCTGTTCCTGGGGGCTGCCTGGTTGTTCCAGCGCGGCGCGGGTGGTCGCGCCGTGGCCTCGTGAGCACTCGGGGGCGCTTGCCAGGTCGCTCGACGTCGCGTCGCACGTCTGGGAGAGGTCCGGCGTGCGCCTCCAGGCCTGCTGGTGGCGCCAGAGGGTGATGGCCACCCGGCGCG
Source organism: Myxococcus sp. MISCRS1 (assembly GCF_026626605.1). NCBI lineage: Bacteria > Pseudomonadati > Myxococcota > Myxococcia > Myxococcales > Myxococcaceae > Myxococcus > Myxococcus sp. MISCRS1. Next base: position 2,113,411 of record NZ_JAPNKB010000001.1, on the reverse strand, counting down.
CCGTGCGGTGGGCTCCGCCTGGACGAGAGCCCTGAGCCTCGGGAGGCACCATGTCGCGCCTGTTCAGGAGCCTGTGTCACCTCGGGTGGGCCGTCATGGTGTGGGTCGTGTGCGCGTGTGGCGAGAAGGCGTCGCTCGCCTCGCCGCACTGGCTGCCCGCCTTCACCGCGCCGATGCACCCGTCGGCCTCGGCCACGGTGGGAGGTGAGCTCGCCGGACCGAGCTTCCGCGACCAGACGGTGCGCATGTTCGTGCGGCCCACGCTGGCGGGCCCCCGGCTGCGGCTGGTGTTGAGCAACCAGTACGGTACGCAACCCTTGCAGGTCGCGTCGGTTCGCGTCGGGTTGAGGACTCAGGGCGTCTCCATCGACCCCTCGACGGACCGGCAGGTCCGCTTCGCCGGCACGGCGTCCGTCAGCATCCCTCCGGGGAGGACGGCCACCAGCGAGCCCGTGGAGCTCGCGGTCGATGGCCTGCGGGATGTGGCGGTGTCGCTCTACTTCCTGGAGCGCTCGGGGGCCGTGTCCTGGCACCTGGAGGGCACGCGGAGCACCTATGTCTCTGGCCGTGGCGACCACGCTGGGGCCGCGAGCTTCGTGCCCGCGCTCACCACGCGCAGCCTCTACTTCCTCACCGCGCTGCACGTCGACGCCGTGGCGGATGCGTCCCTGGTCGTGGCGTTCGGCGACTCCATCACCGATGGTGTGGGGACCACGGCGGACCAGGAGCGCACCTGGCCCGCGCGCCTGTCGCAACGCCTGAGGGCGCGAGGCGGACGCGCCGTGGGCGTGCTCAACGCGGGGCTGTCGGGCAACCGGCTGTTGGAGGACGGCTATGGCCCCAGCGGCTTGCGCCGCTTCGAGCGCGACGTGCTGACCCAGCGCGGCGTGAAGGCCGTCATCCTGCTGGAGGGAATCAACGACATCGGCCGCCCGGGGGCGGCATCCGGGGCCGAGCGCATCACCCAGGCCTACGAGCAGCTCATCCAGCGGGCGAGGGCCCGGGGCATGAAGGTGTATGGCGGGACGTTGACGCCGATGAAGGGTCATCCCTACTTCACGGCGGCGAACGAGGCCACGCGCGAGGCGGTGAACCAGTGGATTCGCACGGCGGGTCGGTTCGACGCGGTGATTGACTTCGAGGCCGTGCTGAGGGACCCGGCGGACCCCGACGCGATGCGAGCGACGCTGACGGTGGACGGACTGCACCCCAACGATGCGGGCCACGCGCTCGTGGCGGAGGCCGTGGACCTCCACCTGCTCGAGTGATGTGCCAGGGTACGGGAAAGTTCTCCTGTCGACGAATGCCGGACAGGCCTGACACGTCAAGTGCCCGCCCTGACGCGTCAAGTGTCTGGAGGGGGTTCGCAAATGCCTGTGTTTGCATTGGGGCCCGGCTCTGGCGTGCTGGCATGTCTTCTGCTCCGAGGGGCTCACCACCCCCAATGGAGGAATTCCAGATGAAGGTCGTGCAGCCCATCAATCCAGGCGGCAGCTACAACATCATCCAGACGGTCTACCGGCTCTCGCGGTTCTCCGGCCTGGGGGACCAGATCGAGGACACGGCCTCCAACATCGCGCTCGCGCTCGGGCCCATCATCGACAGCGCGTTGACCCAGAATGCGCAGCAGTTGGGCGTGTGGACGCGGGTGTGGGGTCCTTGTGTCTATCAAACGGACAAGGACTGCTCGGGGAAGGGGCGCGTGTCGAAGGTGGCCGACAACGTCATGTACGTGGCCTACAACGCGCAAGCGGACTGCTATGTCGTGGCGGTTGCTGGCACCAACGGGAATCGGGACACGACGTACAACTGGTACGACACGGACTGTCTGGACAACAACGTCTCGGTCACCGTGCCCTATCCGATGGGCATCACTCCGACGAACAGCACCAACCCCAGCCGCTCCAACATCGGGAACGTCTCCCAAGGGGCGGCCTGGGGGACCACGAATCTGCTGAACATGCTGGACCCGCGGACGAATCAGTCGCTGCAGACCTTCCTGGGGACGAAGGAGTCGTCCAAGTCGACGCTGGTCTTCACGGGGCACAGCCTGGGAGGCTCGCTCAGTCCGACGTTGGCTCGCTGGCTCTATCCGAGCATCTTCGATGTGAAGCGTTGGAACGACGTCTTCGTGCTGCCGACGGCCGCGCCGACGACGGGAGACCAGGGCTTCGTCAACTACTTCAGCGGGCTCTTCGTTCCGACGTACATCACCGGCATCGCGAATTATGGCTACTGGAACCAGGTCATCACGAACGTGTACGACGTGGTGCCGCATGGCTGGACCAACCTGATGAACGTCCAGCCGCACAGCGTGCAGAATGACGTCGTGTGGGATTACGTCAAGAACCAGTCCATCCAGACGCTCTACGGCCCCCTCACCGGTGTCTTCGGGCTCGACGCCAACCTCGCCTATGGGACCATCCACCCGCTGTACGAGCGGGTCCCGAACCCGAATCCCTACGTCAGGCTGCCTTCGCAGTTCTTCATGCCGTCGCCGCTGCCCGCCCAGCCGGCGGACTTCGCGGACTTCATGACGACGGTGGGGCAGCAGCACATCGACGCCTATGACGCCTTCTTCGGGGTGCCCGCCACCGTGGCCAGGCCGAAGGTGAGCCTCCTGAGCGCTTCACCCGGCGCGGGGACGAAGGTGGGCTCCGCAGCGGTGCGGAACATCGCCTGAGGTCGAGAAGGCGAGAGGCCCCCGTCGGTCAATCGGCGGGGGCCTGCTTCGAAAGCAGCGGCGCCAGCATCCCCACGCTGCGCGGCCCAGGTCTCCACGATGACGAGCATTCGCATGAGCGGGATGTGGCCCGGTCAAGGGGGGCGGTTGCCGTGGAGCTGGCTCGCGAGGGTGGGGACGTCCCGCGGGAGGGGGCGTAGCGACGCAGCGGCTGTCTCGCTCACCGTGCCCACGGGACAGGTGACCACGGGCAACCACCTGGAGTCAGAGCACTTGAACGAGGCTCAGGGACAGGAGCCCGTTGAGCGAGGACAGCCCTTCGGGCGAATCACAGGCCGCGAGGTCCGTGGAGACGAAAGTCGCGGTTCGTACCGAGGTGGCGCCCTCGAACTTCCCCGACAGGACGGTGCCGGTCTCCTCCGCGATGGCCACGGCCGGCTCGGAAGCCACCCGCACCTGCGTGCTGCGCAGGGTCGAGGTCTCGCCTGTATTCCAGGTCAGCGACAGCGTGGTGGAAGGCGTCTTGAGGAGGTTCGCGCAGGAGAGGCCCGGCTCGTTGAGCTGTCTCCAAGCGGTCGCCGAGGTCACCGGCGAGCCCAGGAGCGTGACGCAGTTGCTCAGGACGCCCGTCGAGGTGGTGACGACGTCCTGGGGTGTCCGTCGCAGCGGCGGGTCGAACGTCACCGTCACGGAGCCCACCGGACAGGTGACGAGCGTCGACAGGCCCTGCTCGACGGAGGCGGGCACCTCGCCCTCCGCGGAGCCGCCCTGATGCTCACCGCAGCCCACGTACAGCATCCCGGTCGAAACCACCGCAACGAGCCAGCCAGGCTTGACCATCGAGACCTCCAGAGTGGTTGCTCCACGAGGCTAGCGGCGCGCCCGACTCAGCGTCTCCGAAGCGGTCCGCGGCAGCGTTCGTCGCCTGACGATGGCCCTGTACGATGGTCCCATCTTCCCTGCATGGAGCAGCTGCTCCACCCCCCCCTCGCTCACCTCCTCCTCGCCTGTTCGAGGCACCAGGGGCGAAGGGCGACGCCCAGCGCTCTGTCAGCCCATCTCCACGCAGGGTGGACCTCAGGCGCGCCGTCCGAGGCCGTCCGAGAATCACGAACTCGGGTTCATCCGGCCACCGCGACGGCCTTGGCCTTCTGTTCCTCCAGCCAGGGGAGGTAGTGGCGCGCCATGAACTCCGGCTTGAAGTCGCGGTAGCTGCTGATGGCGCCGAGCCAGTGCGCGCCGCGGATGCACTGCCAGGCGGGGTCGAACTGGTACGGCAGGAAGCCCGCGCGCGCGCCTTGCGGATAGAGGTGGTGGTTGTTGTGCCACTCCCCGGTGATGAGGCCCGGCCAGCGCTGGTTGATGGACTGGTCGCGCCGGTTGAAGTCCACCCCGTCACGCCGACGGTCCTTCCCACCCCCGTGCCCGTCATAGTTGAACGTCCGCACGCCCACGACCCACACCCCGGACCAGCCGAAGAGCGCCAACGCCAGCGCGTGCCCGCCGAGCAGGAAGAACACGCCGTACCAGACTGCCCAGTTCGCCAGGAAGTGCGCCACCGTCCAGGCCGGGTGACAGAGTGAACCCCACTTCTGGTACTGCGCATGGCTGTTGAGGTGCACCCCCGTGTGCTCCATCAGCTTGCACAGCTGCGCGTAATCCCTGGCGTTCAAGTCCTTGCGGATACCCTGATGATTCGCGTCCGCCAGGAAGCAGTAGAGCCAGCCGGCCTTCGCGTTGTAGGGGTCGCCCGGCTGCTCCGACCTGGCGTGGTGCACGTGGTGGGAGATGACATAGGCCTCCTCCGAGATGGTCTTCACCACCAGGTTGCGGCACAGCTCCCGGAAGAAGGCGTTCTTGAACTTGAACGCACGGTGCGTGGCATAGCGGTGGAACCAGATGGTGCCGTGGGTGCCCAACACCACCATGCTGTAGACGAAGCCCGCCAGCAGCAGCCACACGCTGAAGTGATGGGTGAAGAAGAGCGCCAGCGGGATGCCGAACCCCAACGTCGTGGCCCACCCCGTCAGGGCCAGCCAGTTCTTACGGGTTCGTAGAATGTTCAGTCGGGAGAAGAATTCCGAGAGGATTTCCCGGTGGGTGGGCACATGGAGCGCGCCGTTCTTTTCGTAGCCGTAACTCGGAGGGTCGAGGATGCGATCCAGAAATGACATGAAATCCTGAGCAGGCTGCCGGACGCGTGGGAAAGCGTGAGTGTCTCATGAAACTCCGGCGGTCGTGCCAGGTGTCACCCGATATTTGATTTCGAGGGGCAGGCGCGAGCGTCGCGAGGGAGGAGACGCGCTCCCCGGCCTCGTGAAACGTGCCGGGGTGCCCTCCTCATCCTGCCGGTCCGCGATGACTCAGCCTCTTGCCTGGCGCGCGGCTGTCAGCGAGGGGTGGCCTCACCGGCTGCCCTCAATCTGGCCCGCGGCGCCATGCCCCGCGTCGATGGCCTGGCGGAAGATGCGGGCGACGAAGCGGGGCACCGCACCGCTGATGCCATCTTCCTGAGACAGCTGCACCAGCCGGGTGATGTCGTTGCCCGCCGTCTCCAGCGTGCTCTCGGGGTTGGCGTAGCCCGCGGTCTGGAGCTCCTTCGCCATGTGGCGGGCGTCCTGACCCAGAGTGGGAGCGAGCGCGTGCATCGTCCCGCCGAAGGCCGTCGCGTCCAGCTCCTCGGCGCGGCAGACGCGCGCGCCATGGGCAACGCCCATCCAGTGCGTGGCCAGATACGTCAGCACCGCCGAGAACATCGCGCAGGCGGCGCCTATCGCCTCGCCCATGTGAGCGTGCCGCCCAGGGCACGCAGGACGCCCTCATGTCGGCGCAGCACCTCGCGGGGGCCCGAGAGCACGATGGCGCCGTCCTCGGTGCCAGCCTGTCGAGGCAGGCGAGGACTGCCCCGCGGAGCAGGTCGATGTCCCGTCCGCGCGCCCAGGTCTCCAGGTCGCGAGCCTCCTTCCGTGTGCTGGAGCTGAGCTGCACGAACGTGCGCCCCGACAAGGCCGAGGTCACCTCCGGCACCTCGAGGATGGCGCGACCACCACCAGCGGGCTGGCCTCTACCGCCGCCGCCGCGCTGGGGCCACCACCGCCCCGGCTTGTCGCAGAAGCTCGGCGCGGCTCGCGGTGCGGCTCCAGACCGTCACCCGATGCCCGGCCCGGAGAAAGGCTCCCGCGAGAGCCGAGCCCATCTTGCCCAGTCCGATGACCGTCACGTCGCCGCGTGGATTGCTCATGTCGGCTGTCCCCGGGGGCGCTGCTTTGGATGCGTGCGTCTGTTATTTGGATGAATCGCGGCGCGGCACAAGTCCTTACAAAATTGTAAGTGCCGGACGAGGAGGAGACGGGAACATGGTGCGAAGGCAATCGGCCGCGGACTGCGACCTCGGTGTGGCGCGGGCCTTCATCGGAGGCAGGTGGAAGTCGGCCATCCTGTGCGAGCTGTACGCGGGGCCAGTGCGCTTCGGCGAGCTGCGACGTCGGGTGCGCGGCGTCAGCGAGAAGATCCTGTTCGAGCAGCTCTGGGAGCTGGAGGCCGCTGGCGTCGTCGGCCGCGCGGTGTTCGACGAGGTGCCGCCCAAGGAGGAGTATTCGCTCACGCCCACGGGCCTCACGCTCGCCCAGGCCGCCCACCCCCTGGTGGAGTGGGGATTGCGTCACGCGGCCCAGGTATCGGCCGAGCCGCACTGAGGACGTCTCCGGTCCGATTCGATTGAAGGCGGGAGTGCCGGCCCGCATATTGGGGGCGGACTCCACACAGGTGAATCATGGGACAGAGCACTGAATCCTCGAAGACTCCTCCGTTGGTCCTGACGAATCCGAAGGGGTTGTTCGACCCGGCGCCCTACGGCTTCTCGCACGTGGCGCAGGTGGCGGCCGGAACCCGGCTCATCTATCTGGCGGGGCAGGGCGGCGAGCGTGAGAGCGGCGCGCTGGAGCCCGACTTCCGCCTCCAGGTGAGGCAGGCGCTCCAGAATGTCCGCACGGCGCTGGCGTCGGTGGGAGCGGGCGTCGGCGACGTCGCCAAGCTCACGATGCTCGTGGTGGACCACACGGAGGAGAAGCTCCGCATCATCGGCCCCGAGCTGGACGCGGCCTGGGGGGATGGAATGAAGCCGACCTGTACGCTGATTCCCGTGCCCCGGCTGGCGCTGGACGGGATGCTCTTCGAAGTGGAGGCGGTCGCCGTCCTTCGGACCTGAGGAGCCGACGCTCCGGCTCGGGAGACCCTCGTGCGAGGCCGGCCTTCGTCGTCACGCTTGCCGATGGAGGGGGGGGCTCCACGGGCTCTCCTCGGTGACTCAGGGCCAGGGTTTGACGGGCGCGGCGAGAATCCGCCCGAGGGCTTCGTCCCGGGCGGCGTCATCGTCTTCCGTCAGTGCGCGCAGGAGCGTCAGTCGCTCATCCTGGTGCGCCAGGTCGTAGGCCCACAGGCCATGTCGCGTCATCAGCATCTCGGCGGCGTCGAGCAGCATCGACTCCCGAGGCCGCGTGCGGATGAGCCGCGCCAGACGCGCGCTGGCATCGCTCGATGGCGAGGCCCGGCGCAGCCCTTCCGTCGCGATGCCCTTGGCCCACGGGTCCTGGATTCGGGCCACGGTGTCCTCGAGCAGGTCCAGGGCCAGCGGTTCGCCCGTGAGCACGCCGAGCGCTGATGCGACCTCCAGGTCGAAGTACTCGCGCCTCGCTCCGGGCTTCCACGGCAGCGGGAGTGCTTCACGCAACAGTGTGACGGTGGCTGGTGTCGGGGCCAGGAGGGCCAGCGCCACGGGGGCCCGTTCCTCCCGCTCGGAGAGCAGCCGCGTCAACGTGGCGAGCACCTGGAGGTGCTCTTCCGGCGTGAGGTGTCGAAGGTTGCCCAGCGAGAACCCATCGGCACGCTCCCGTCCCTGGGCATCGACCTCCCGTAGGAACAACTCGTAGGCCGCCGTCATTCGCGAGCGCCTCCAGGGACTGCGTTCCGTCGACCCGAGGCCACGTCCACCACCGACAGCACGGCCCTGGCGTGGCCCTCGTGCAGGTCGTCTTCGGGGAAGACCTCCAGTTCCTGCTGGGGAGGGATGCCGCGTGCCTCGAACAGCTGCCCCTTCGGGTCGAGATAGCGCTCGTTGGAGAGCTCCACGCTCCATCCATTCGGGAGCGGCTTGACGAGCACGTCGGAGAGGGCGCCTCGGGTGGTGGTGCCCACGTGGGTGACATTCGGCAGCGCGCGCATGGCGAGGGTGAAGACTTCCCCGGCGCTCACGGTGATGTCGCTCGTCACCAGGTAGACAGGACCGGTGTAGCGCGGTCCGGAGGCGGGCTCGACGTGGAAGGCCTGGGGAGGCACGTCGGAGTTGAAGGGGACCTTGGTGTAGGCGAGCCGCCGGGTGTCGGTGAAGCGCGCGGCGATGGCTCGGGAGATGACGTCATGTCCGCCCCGGTTGTTGCTCACGTCGACGATGACGGCCCGTGCGCCCTGGAAGGATTGCAGCGCCGTGTCGAGCGCCTCGTCGAGGACCCGGAGTTCCTCGCGCGGCGGGACATCGTCCTCGTCGACATAGCCCCCCATCGTCACCACGTTGAGGTAGCCGACGTCGCCCACGAGCCCATGGATGACGCGCTTGTTCGCCACGTGGTGGCCCGCGCCCTTCAGCACCGTCTGGAGGATGCCGTCGCGGTAGGCGGCGAGCCAGGCGCGCTGGGCGTCCCGGGATGACTGTCCCGCCTTGCTCCCCTCGGCGTCCACGCGCTCCAGCGTCCGGGCCTCTCCCTCTGCGTGGCCGAGTGTCTCCCCATCCACCTCGGCGGCGATGCGGGTATGCGCGTCCCCGAGTCCCGTCGTCAGCGCCTGGAAGACTCCGAACAACGCACGGGGCTTTGTCGCGTCGGTGACCCTGGGGCGGAGCGCGGCGACACGGGCGCTGAAGTCCACGTGGCGCTCCGCGAAGAAGGCGTAGTGCTCCGTGAAGGTCGCGGCGAAGAGCTCGAACAGCCGCGGTGGCGTCCACTCGGTGTTCGCCGAGCACTCCGGGGGCAGGGCGGGGAGCCGCTCGAAGAGGTACCGCGTGTCGCCGGGGACGGCGCTGAGGGACAGGCTGTCGGGAGCCGAATCGGGCATCACGTGGACGAAGCCCGACAGCGCTCCGGGTTCTTCGCCGGGCTGCGGGTAGCAGCCGGCGGCTGTCGCATGGTGCAGCTTCAGGTCCTTCGCGGAGACGGTCAGGACGTGCCCATGGCCGCGCGAGCGCCAGACCCCCCGGGCTGCCTCCGCGGTGACGCCGTCCTGGACGAGGAGCACGGGCTCCGCCGAGGTGGAACGGACGCGCGAAGGGGAGGTGGCGCAGCCTGGAAGGCCCGCGACGAGCAGGAGGAAGACGGTGGATTTCACGAGGTGAGGGCGCACGAGGGTGCGGCCCACGCTAGACCAACTCCCGCCCGGGGATGCGCGTGTGGCCAGGGGCCTGGTCGTCTGCTGGCCCAGGTGGGAGTCCGTGGGTCTCCCACCTCGCGTTCAGTTCCCGCCAGCCTTCAGGACGCTTCCACTATGCCGGGGCTCCCCCGGCCTCGCTGTAGTAGGTTGGTGTGAATGGTACGTACTTCTGTGCTGGTGTTGATGGGGTTGTGCATCCTCGCCTCCGCCGAGGCCTTCGCCGCGCCTCCGGAGCCCGGCGCCGCGAAGTCCATCGCGGAGGCCACGAAGAAGGTGGAGTCGGCTCGCGCGGCGCTCGCGACGGCCGTCCAGAAAATCGAGGTGGAGCCGCCGCGCAACGCGGACCTCGACGCCGCCGTCGTGGCGGTGGAGGCGCTGAAGGACGCGCTCAACGCGGGGGCGAGCTTCGAGACGGAGGACCTGGAGTACGCCAAGCTCGTCCTCGCCGCGCGCAAGCAGCTGCGCACGCAGCGTGAGTACGTGGATGAGCGCCGCGCCAAGGTCCACATCCACGAGTTCCGCCGCCGCATCGACGGCGCGCTCGCGCCCCTGAACGAGCGGATGGCGAAGCTCGTGAAGGAGGACTCCGGCTCCAAGGGCATGGACGAGGCGCGCGCCGCGGTGGATGGGCTCAAGAAGCTGGCGGAGGAGGGGCGGCCCTTGAAGAGCCAGGACCCGAAGTTCGCCCAGTACCTCACCGAGGTCGACGCGACCATCGCCCGCCACGAGAAGACGCTCGACGAGCGGTGGCTGCAGCAGTCGGCGCAGAAGCAGCGCGGGCTGTTGGACGAGAGCCGCAAGTCGCTGGCGAATGCGCTCGCCGAGGTGAACAAGGCCTGGTCGGACGAGAAGTTCTCCGCGACGGACAAGGCCACGGTGGCCCTGCAGAAGACGCTCGACGAGGGCACGCCGCTGGAGGCGCGTGACAAGGCGTACCGCGCGGAGGCGGACAAGGCCCGCGCGGAGATCACCCAGGCGCGGCGCCGGATGGATGAGCTCGTCGTTCAGGCGGGTGTCTCCCGGGTCAAGGTGGAGCTGGAGCCCGCGCACGAGGAGCTGCGCGCGTCCGCCAAGGCGCTCCGGGCCCGCCGTCCGACGCCCGAGCAGCTCGCCGAGGCGAAGACGGCGGCCTTCGTCGCGCGCAAGCTGGTGGACAAGTACGAGCCCCAGGCGGCGAGGAGCCAGGCCATCGGCCAGTACCTGGGCGAGGTGAAGAACACGCTCGTCGAGGTGGAGGTGGCGCTCCAGGTCCGCACGCTCGACGCGGCCCGCGCCGAGGTGGTCCAGGCCCTGCGCAACGTGGAGAAGCGGGCCGTGACGCCCGAGCAGTTCGAGGAGGCCAAGACGGCGATGGTCGTCCTGGAGAAGACGCTCGAGACGGTGCACGTGAAGAACCCGGCCATCAGCCCCTCGGCGGCGGAGGCGCGGCAGCTGCTCAAGGACGGCCGGGCGACGATGGAGCGGCGCCGGTACGAGGTCGACCTGACGCAGCAGCGGATGAAGGTGGACGAGGCGCGCAAGAACGCTGCGGCGCTCGTGACGCAGATCCAGAAGGAGTCTCCCACCCCGGCGCAGCTGCAGGAGGCGGACAACGCCGTGAAGCAGATTGGCGTGGTGCTGGAGGCGGGGGCCGCGTTCGTGAAGAAGGACCGCGACTACGCCATCTACGCCAAGGAGACGAAGGAGCGCATGGCGGAGCTGGCGGAGCGGATCAACCGCCGGAAGATCGTCCTGTCCGCGGCGGACGCCCGGGCGCAGCTGGCCACGCGACTGGCGCTGACGAAGGAGAAGCTGGAGGCGGCCAAGAGCATCTCCGCGACGGACGGCGACGTGGAGACGGCGTCGAAGGGCGTGGACGAGGTGATGCAGTTCTTCGAGGCGAACGCGGCGCTGGAGCGGCAGGACGCGGGCTACGCGGCGAACGCGGAGCGGGGGCGCGCCGAGTGGCTGAAGCTGGTGGAGGCGCTGGAGTTCGCGAAGCAGGCGAGGGCCTTGCGGCAGCTGACGGGGGAGGCGCTGACCGCCGCCGGCAAGGCGTTCGCGTCGGCGGCGTCCACCAAGGATTTGCGCAAGCGCAAGGAGCTGTACGCGAGCGCGGCGGAGAAGCTCCGGGCCTGCCAGGACGAGGGCGCGAGGATGGTGAAGGAGAACGCGAGCCTCGCCGGGGTGGACGTGCTGGTGGAGGGGATTCCCACCCGGCCGCAAGACGTGATGGCCCAGTGCGCGCAGACGGCGGAGGCGATCCAGGCGCCGCAGAAGAAGGCGGACGTGGAGCTGCGCTTCCAGGAGGGCCAGCGCAAGGCGTATGACACCGCGAAGGCGCTGCTCTCCAAGGGCAAGAAGCCCGAGGCGCTCGCGCAGCTCAACGACTGCATCGCGGAGGGGCGCATCCTGGAGAACGGGTACCCCGACTTCAAGGACCAGAAGTTCGACACCGGCAACGGCAGCATGAGCATGATTGAGCTCATCCAGCTCTGCGCCAAGGAGCGCAAGGCGTTGCAGGCCTCGCACTGAGCGGACAACCCCTGTTCGGGTTCATCCAGACCCGGTCGGCACCCGTGGCCGGCCGGGTCTTTCCTTTTCGAGCAGGGGGGCCGCTATCATGGTCGCGCTGTCTGGACATGACTGCTTCCCGGAGGTCACATGCGAAGAGTGCCTTGGATGGGTGTCTCGTTGCTGGTGGCGGGTGTGTTGATGGGATGTGGTGGGGTGGAGTCAGAGGCGCCCGCGCCCGCCGATGCCACACAGGAGCAATCCCTCGAGCCGAGTTGTCCCTCGGGATACACCTCGCTCTATCTCTGGCAGTGCAGGCGACTGGCGGCACACACCGCGCCCTGCAACTACGCCGGGCCCGGGAACTACAACGTCCTGCATCTGTATTGTGAATCGGGCTCGGCGTCCTACGACGCGGGCCCGACGAGCACCTACGCCTGCGGGGATTGCTTCTAGCCCGCGCGCGTTTCCGGTCCCAGGCTCGCATCCGGGTCCGCCAGCGCGGCGTCCAGCGATTCCAACAGCTCCGCATGGATGCGCGCCGCGGTGGTGGGCTCGAACAAGTCGGTGTTGAACTCCAGGATGCCCGAGAACCCCTCGGGCGTCTCCGTCAGCGCCAACGTCATCTCGTAGGTGACGGAGCCGCGATTGACGGGCTCGTTGAGGACCGTGAGCCCCGGCAGCTCCAGCGGCGCGGTGGGTGCGTTCTGCAGCACGAACATCACCTGGAACACGGGCGGGCGGTTGGCGGGCAGCTCCACCCCGAGTGAGGCCATCACCTGGTCCAGCGGGACCTCCTGGTGGGCATAGCCCGCCAGGGTCTCCTCGCGCACGCGCTGGAGCAGCTCCCGGAAGGCGGGGCGGCCCTGGAGGTTGACCCGCAAGCACAGCCCGTTGACGAACATCCCGATGAGCGGCTCCAGCTCGGGACGGAGGCGATTCGCGATGGGCGAGCCGATGACCACCTCCTCCTGCCCTGCATTCCGCGCCAGCACCGCGCCGAAGACGGCGAGCAACGCCATGAACGGCGTCACCTGCTCCTGACGACAGAGCGCATTCAGGGCCTGGCTGCGCTCCACGCCCAGCGCCACGGTCAGATTGCGCCCGTTGAACGTCCGCACCGAGGGCCGCGGCTTGTCCGTGGGGAGGTCGAGCCGCGTGGGCGCTCCGGCGAGCGCCTTCTGCCAGAACCCCAGCCGCTCCTTCAGCTCCGCCCCGGACAGCCAGTCGCGCTGCCAGGCCGCGTAGTCGGGATACTGGATGACCAGCGGCGGCAGCCCATGCTCTCCCCCCGTGACGCTGGCCGTGTAGAGCCGGCCGAGCTCTCGCGCCATGACGCCCATGGACCAGCCATCCGCCGTGATGTGGTGCATGCAGCAGAACAGCAGGTGCTCCTCCTCCTCCAATCGGAGCAGCATCCCGTGGAGCAGCGGCCCGCGCGTCAGGTCGAACGGACGCAGCGCGGACTCCAACATCAGGCGTCGCGCCTCCTCCTCGCGGTCCTCCCTCCCTCGGAGGTCCACCTCCCGGAAGGGGAAGTCCATCGATGCATGGAGGTGCTGGAGCGGCACTCCGTCCTCCTCGGAGTAGGTGACTCGCAAGGTCTCATGTCGGGCGATGAGCCCCTGGAACGCCGCCTCGAAGTGCCGCGCCTCCAATCGTCCCTTCAACCGGAACGCGCGCGGGATGTTGTAGGCGCTGGACTCGGGAGCCCGCTGGAAGAACCGCCACAGGCGCTCCTGCGCGAACGACACCCGCAGGGCTCCTTCCCGGGACACCTTGCGCAGCGGAGGCACCGGCCGCGCGAGCGTCACGGGAGGCTCCGCGCGGGAGACGTGCCTGGCCAGGTCCGCCACCGTGGGCGCCGCGAACAACGTGCGCAGCGAGACCTCCACTCCCAGCTCGGCGCGCACCCGAGAGACCACCTGTGTGGCCAGGAGCGAGTGCCCACCCAGCTGGAAGAAGTTGTCGTGGATGCCCACGCGGGCCATCCCCAGCAGGGACGCCCACATCCGGCACAGCGTCTCCTCCGTGAAGGTGCGTGGGGCCTGCTGCGTGGAGGCATCTCCCTGGGGCGCCTCGGGCGAGGGCAGGGCCCGCCGGTCCACCTTGCCGTTCGGCGTGAGCGGCAACGCGGGCAGCACCGTGAAGGATGTCGGCACCATGTGCTCGGGCAATCGTTCCCGCAGCCACGCACGAAGGGACGACTGCGCGGGCGCCTGTCCCCGCGGCACGAGGTACGCGGCCAGCTTGCGGTCCCCTCCCACCTCCAGCGCCACCACCGTGCAGTCCTCCACGGAGGGGTGCTGCCGCAGCGACTCCTCGACCTCGCCCAGCTCCACGCGGAAGCCGCGAATCTTCACCTGCAGGTCGGCGCGGCCCAGGTACTCGATGCGGCCGTTGGCGAGATAGCGGCCCAGGTCGCCCGTCTTGTAAAGACGCCCGCCCGGTTGGGTGGCGAAGGGGTCGGGCACATACGTGCGCGCGGTGAGGTCCGGACGATGGAAGTAACCACGGCCCAGCCGCTCACCCGCGACGTACAGCTCCCCAGGGACACCGACGGGCACCGGCCTCAGGTGCTCGTCCAGCAGGTAGACCGGGCCGTTGGTGATGGGCCGCCCGATGGGGACGGGTTGTCCGAGCGGCGGCGGTGAGTCGATGGCGTGGAAGGTCGAGAAGACGGTGCACTCGGTGGGGCCGTAGCCGTTGAGCAGCCGGCGAGGAGGGCCGTGTCGGAGCACCTCTCGCAGCGCCAGCGGGTCCGCGGCCTCGCCTCCGAACACGAGCGTGTGCACGTCGCGGAACGCCTCCGGAATCTGCCGCGCCAGCAGGTGGAGCACCGCGGTGGTGACGAACATCACCGTGATGGCCTCGTCCCGAATCTGGGCGGCCAGCTCGTGAGGCTCACGCGCCGGGTCCGCGGTGATGCCGACCAGCCGAGCCCCGTTCAGCAGCGCCCCCCAGATTTCGAAGGTGCTCGGGTCGAAGGAGGCGTTGGAGGCCTGGGCGACGCGGTCCTTCGGCGAGAAGCGCACGAAGTTCGTCTGGAAGAGCAGGGCCGCGATTCCTCGATGGAGGATGGCGCTGCCCTTGGGCCGTCCGGTGGAGCCGGAGGTGTAGATGACGTAGGCGAGGTTGTCGGGGCAGACGGCGGAGACCCCCGGCAGCTCGGAGCACCGGGCGATGGCCTCCCGTTCCTCGTCGATGCGGACCACCGGCCCCGCGAAGGGGGGCAGCTGCTGGAGCCTGGACGCGTGGACCAGGAGCAGCGAGACGCGGGAGTCCTGGAGCATGAAGGCCAGCCGCTCGGTGGGGTAGGAGGCCTCGAGCGGAAGGTACGCGCCTCCCGCCTTGAGGATGCCGAGCATGCTGACGACCAGGTCCACGGAGCGCTCGACGCACAGACCGACGAGCACCTCGGGCCCCACACCGAGTGAGCGCAGGTGGTGGGCGAGCTGATTGGAGCGCGCGTCCAGCTCCCGATAGGTGAGGTCCTGCCCACCGTAGGAGACGGCGATGGCGTCCGGAGTCCTCGCGGCCTGGCGCGAGAACAGCTCGTGGACGCAGACGTCCCGGGGGAAGTCCGCGGAGGCGCTGTTCCAGTCGCGCAGCACCTGGTTGCGCTCGACGGGCGTGAGCAGGGGCAGCGCCGAGAGCCTCTGGTGCGGGTCGGCGGCCACCGCTTCGAGCATCACCTGGAGGTGCCCGGCCATGCGCTCGATGCGTGCCTCGTCGAAGAGGTCCGTGTCGTACTCGAAGGTGGCGCGCAGGCCCTCGGCGCTCCTCGCCATGTAGAGGACGAGGTCGCACTTCGAGGTCCCCGTGTCCGTCTCCCACGGCTCCGCCAGGGCGGAGAGCTGGAGTGAGGCGGACGGGTCCTCCTCCAGCGCGGGCGCCTTCTGCAACACGAACATCACCTGGACGAGCTGCGCGTGGCTGAGCGTGCGCTCGGGTTGGAGGGACTCGACCAGCTTCTCGAAGGGGAGCTCCTGGTGGGCGAAGGCTCCGAGCGTCGTCTCGCGCACCCGCGCGAGCAGCTCGGTGAAGCGGGGGTTGCCCGACAGGTCATTGCGCAGCGTGAGCGTGTTGACGAAGAAGCCGATGAGTCCCTCGACCTCCGGCCGGATGCGTCCGGAGATGGGCGAGCCGACGAGGAGGTCCTCTTGTCCGGAGTAGCGGTGGAGCAGGGCGCAGAAGCCCGCCAGCAGCGTCATGAAGAGCGTGGCGCGCTCCTGGCGGCAGAGCGCATCGACGGCCAGCGCCGTCTCCTCGCGGATGTGGAACGTCCGCCGAGCGCCCTGGAAGCGCTGGAGCGGCGGACGGGGGCGGTCCGCGGGGAGCGACAGGAGGGCGGGGGCTTGGGCGAGTCGCTTGCGCCAGTAGGGGAGGAGCCGCTCCTCGGCCTGTGCGGGCAGCCACTGTCGCTGCCATGCGGCGAAGTCCGCGTACCTCACGGGCAGCTCGGGGAGCGAGGACGACCGGCCGGCGGCGAAGTCCTCGTAGTGGGTCCGCAGCTCGCGCAGGAGGACGCCCACGGACCAGCCGTCGGACACGATGTGATGCATCGTGAGCAGGAGTCGATGCTCCCGTGCGCCGAGCTTCAGCAGGGTGCCTCGGATGATGGGGCCGGTGCGGACGTCGATGGGGGTGTGCGCCTGCTCCGTGGCGAGGCGCGATGCCTCCTCCTCGCGTGTGTCCGCGCAGAGGTGGCCCAGGTCGATGACGGAGAGCGGGAAGGCGCCTGGAGGCGAGATGCGCGCGATGGGGCCCGACTCCGTGGAGGCGAAGGTGACTCGGAGCGGTTCGTGGCGACGCAAGACCTCGTCGAGGGCCCGCTGGAGCACGCCGACGTCGAGCGCGGAGGTGATGCGATAGGAGAGGGGGATGTTGTGGGTGGCCTGCCCGGGGTGGAGCTGCTCCATGAACCAGAGCCGCTCCTGCGAATAGGAGAGCGGCGCTTCACTCGTCCGGGCACCCGGGCGCAGCTTGAGGTCCATGCCGGAGGCGGTGGCTCCTCGTGAGGCGTCGATGGCCGAGGCGAGCTGCGCGATGGTGGGCGCATCGAAGATGCTCGGCAGGGGCAGGCGCAGCTGGAATATCTCGTTGATGCGCGAGACGAGCTGGGTGGCGATGAGCGAGTGGCCGCCGAGCTGGAAGAAGTCGTCGTGGACGCCGACCTGCTCGACCTCCAGCAGCACGCTCCAGAGTTCGCACAGGACCTGCTCCGTCTGGGTGCGAGGTGACTGATTGCTGCCGGTGTTCGCGGAGGCGAGCGTCATCGGAAGGGTCCTTCTCGGGTGGGACGGGTTGGGGGCGACGCGCGTGGCGTCAGCCGCTCACTTGTGCAGGGCGGCGGTGCTGCCGTCGGCGGAGACGACCTGGATGCGTCGGGGGCGCTCGGCGAGCCGCAGGAGCCGCGAGAGCGCCTCGGACACGTGCTCCAGGGGTCGGCCCTCGTCGGCCACGGTGAGGATCATCTCGTAGTCATCTCCCTCGGTGCCGGAGACGACCTGGGTGCGCGCCGTGAGCACACCCGGGAGCGTGGTGGCCAGGCGCCGCACGGAGGCCATGCAGATCTTCTCGCTGCCGCGGACCAGGAAGTCGGAGAGCCTCCCCTGGAAGTACAGGTAGCCATCCGCGTCGATGTCGAAGATGTCGCCGGTGGCCAGCAGCCGGGGACCGCGCCACGCGTGCAGCTTGTCGCCCTCCACCAGGCCGATGCGCCGCTTCATCAGCGTGTCCGAGGAGACCAGCAGCTCCTTCTGTCCGCCGGGGCCTCGGGGGGCGAGCGACACCTGCGTGCCGGGCAGGGGCCGTCCCACGGAGGAGTAACGGTGCGGGGGCTCCGCGTGGGCCGAGAGGGTCGCGACCCGGGGCCCGGCCTCGGACAGCCCATAGGTGAGGTACAGCTCTCCGCGTGGACGCAGGCGGAGCAGCTGCTCCACGTGCTCGGGGGAGAGGACGTCGCCGCCGACGCCGAGCGAGCGCAGGCTCTCGGGGAAGGCGCCGCCTTGCTGGAGCAGCGCGCGCACCAGGAGGGGCGTGAGGGCGGACACGGTGATGGCCTGCTCGGCGAGCAGTCGCAGATAAGCCGCGGGCTGGAAGGGGGGGCCGCTGATGACCAGGTCCGCGCCGCGGAGCAGCGAGGCGAAGGCCTGGGCCACCATCGAGTACGAGTAGTAGAGCGGAAGGTTCACCAGCACGGTGTCGCCCGCACGCAGGCCCACGGCGTCCGAGTGACGACGGGCGTTGCGGAAGAGCGCCTCCAGGTCGAACACGCAGCCGCTGGCGAAGCCCGACGTGCCCGAGGTGAGCAGCACCATCTCTCCAGGCTGGGCGCCGGGAGGTTGTGCCTCCGAGAACAGGGCGACCTCCGCGCCTCCCAGGTGGAAGCGGTCCACATCGTGAGCCAGCGGGGCGGGGCGGCGCATCGTCACGAGCGCGCGTGCCGGGAGCGCCTCCACGAGGGCTTGTTGTCGCAAGGCGGGCGCGGAGGGTGATACCAGCGCGGGCACGCCCCGGGCGGCGAGGATGGCGAAGAGCTGCGCGAGCAACTCCGCTCCGTTCGGCAGGGCCAGGAGGACGACATCGCCGGGCCTCAGTCCATGGGCTCGCCACGCCTCCGCGAGTGGCTCCACCCGGTGCCGCGTGGACGTGCCTGTCTCACAGGTCAGGTCCCGGACACGGTCCAGGAACGCTTGGATGGAGGAGAGCGGGATGTCAGCGAGCTCGGTCATGGGGCATCACCTGGAGACCAGAAGGGACTGGACCAGCCGCGCCGGGTCCACGGGCTGTCCTTCGCCACGTGAGAGCACGACGCATGCTGCGCGGGGCTCCTCGCCGGGCACCGAGGCCGCCGTCGCGATGAGCGCGTAATCGACGACACCGCGCGTGAGCCAGGCCGTGGAGAGAGACAGCGCGAGTCCGGCTCCCTCCGCCACGGGCAACGTCAATGCCAGCGTCGGGCCGCGAATCCCGTGGACGATGCACGCCAGCCCCGTCGGCGCGCTCGGCGGCGCGGCGGGGAAACGGATGGGCGATGCGAAGCCACGCAAGGCTTCTCTGGCGGCGCTCGACATGGCCTCCGGCGGCGCCTCGGGGCCCACCTGGATGAGCGAGCACCGGTCCGCCGAGGCGCGGAAGTCCTCCCCCAGCGACTCGAGGACCTCTCCCACCGCGAGCACCAGCGTCCACGCCATCGGGTCCGCGTAGCGCACGGAACCCTTCACCCGCGCCACGTAGGGGTTCGCCCCGCCACCGCGGGCCCGCGCGCCGCCACGGAGCACCAGTGAGGTCGTCGGGTTCATCGCGACGCCTCGAAGACGAGCGCGGTATCGAACCCACCGAAGCCGAGCGTGAGGCTCAGGCCGAGCCGCTCCTCGTGCCGCACCGGCCGCCCCACGGGGAGCGGGCAGGGGAAATCCTCGTCCGGCTGCTCCAGTCCGACGATGGGCGGCACCACGCCCTCGCGCAGCGCGAGGATGAGGGCAATCGCCTCCATGGCCCCCGTGGCCCCCAACGTGTGTCCGAAGGCCCCCTTCGTCGCGAAGACACACGGACGCGGCCCCGTCCCGAAGAGCGCCCGGAACGCCTCCGCCTCCGCGCGGTCGTTCGCCGGCGTCGCCGAGCCATGCGCGTTGATGACCCCGATGTCCCGAGGCGACACCCGCGCGTCCTGCAGCGCCCGCTCCATCGCCAGCCGCGCCCCCATCGCCGCCGGGTCCGGCGACGTCATGCTCGCCGCGTCGTTGGCCGAGCCCGCTCCCCGGAAGAGCGCGAGCAGCGAAGCCGAGCGTGCCCGCGCGTGCTCCAGCGACTCCAGCACGAGGAACCCCGCGCCCTCGCCCAGCAGCATGCCGTCATGCCGCGTGTCGAAGGCGCGCGAGCGGGTGGGGGACATGGTGGAGAGCGCCGAGTGCGCCAGCCGCTTGCTCGGCGTCATGACATCCACCCCGCCGCAGACGCACACCTCTGCGGCCCCGGAGCGGATGAGCTCCGCCCCGACGAGGAGGGCGTCCGCCCCCGAGGAGCACGCCGTGGAGAGACTCACGGGCCGCTCCCGCGCGCCCACCGCCCGAGCCACCTCGTCCGCCCAGGCGTGGAGCGGCGCCGTCCACTCCCCCTCGTCGTCGAGCCACGCGCCCAGGCTCGTGCCCAGGACCAACCGCGTCGCCTCTCCGCTCGCCTCCAGCCCGGCCTCGCCCACCGCGCGACCGAGCGTCTCCACCGCGAGCCGCCGCAGCCGGGGCGCGGGGCCCTCCCCATGGGAGGGAATGACCGCGGCCAGCGTGTTGCGAAGCCGATGCGGAGAGGCCACCTCGACGAAGCCGTGCTCACCCGCGAGCAATCGCCGCCACACGTCGTCGAGCCCATGGCCCAGGGCCGTGCTCCACGCGGCCCCTGTCACCGCGACGGGCGCTACCATAGCGGCGAGCCCAGCTCGGAGACCTTGGCGCGGATGAGGCTCGCGCGGAACGCCGCCACCCGGCGCGTGCCCACCATCGCCTTGCCCGAGTAGACGAACAGCCCTCCGGCGAGCCGGTTCACCTGGACGCGCAGCACCACCTGGTCCCCGGGCACGACGACCTGCAGGAAGCGGCTCTCCACCGAGCCGATCAAGGTCAGCTCGTCCTCGGCCAGGGGCGAGGTGCTCATCTGGTAGAGGATGATGCCCGCCTGGGCGAAGGCCTGGATGAGGTTGCTGCCGGGGTAGATGGCGCGCTCGGGGAAGTGGCCCGCGATGCAGTCCAGGTTCCCGGAGATGGAGACGAGCGCCTCCAGGAAGCTGCCCGGCTCGTGGTCGACGATGCGGTCCAACAGGATCATCGGGTGGCGGTGCCGCAGCCACTCGCGCAGCGCGGTGAAGCCCAGGGGCCTGGGCTGACGCTCCGCCTTGTTCAGGGGGACGGGGACCGCTCGAGGGCGCTGCTGAAGTTCGGGGGAAGGCATGTGGGGTCTCCGCTCTCACGATTGACGACAGCCAGGTCCAGACTTCCGGAGGCGAGCAGCACCGGCTCGGGCGCGGGGCCCTCGCGGTAGACCGCCACGCCCAGCTTCAGACTCGCGGGGCCCACGTGCTCCAGGCGGGCCTCCAACCGCAGCCAGTCCTGGAAGCGCGCGGCCTCGCGGTAGCGGATGCGCAGCTCGCGCACGCGCAAATCCAGGCCCTGGCCCTCCAGCTTCACGAGGTCCGAGCCGCGCCGCTCCAGCTCCTCCAGCGCCGCCGTCTCCAGCAGCGACGCGTACCGCGAGAAGTGCACGACGCCCGACGCATCGGTGTCCACGTGCTCCACCCGGTGGCGCCGGGGCGTTGACGCGGGGGACTCCAGCCTCATGGCCCCGCCTCCACGAAGCGCCGCGCCCCTTCGCGGATGCGCTCGACGATGCGGCGCAGGTCCTCGTCGTTCGCGATGAGCGGCGGGGCCACGCGCATGGCGGGGAACAGGTAGCGCAGCCCGTGGGAGCGCCTGCCCGCGCCCGCCATGAACTCGACGAAGACACCGGCCTCGAGCAGGCACTGGCGCAGCCGGGACAGGCCGTGCGAGGCCCGCTCGGTCAGCTCGACGCCGTTCATGTAGCCCTGTCCCCGCACCTCCAGGAACAGCGCCGGGAAGGCCTCCACCACGTCGCGCCGCAGCCGCTCGCGGAGCTCTTCGCCCAGCGTGCCCGCCCGCTCGATGAGGCGCTCCTCGGCGAGGTAGCGCAGGCCTGAGCGCATCAGCGCGCACGTGAGCGGACGCAAATCGGAGGTGGACACCGCGCCGCTCGGACGCACGGTCAGCTCCCGGCGCGCGATGACCATGGACGTGGAGACCGCGCCCATGCCCAGGCTCTTGCCGATGACGGTGACGTCGGTGGGGATGGGCCCCTGCTCGTCGGTCATCGCGAAGAAGCGGCCCGTCTTCGCGAAGGTGAGCACCTCGTCCGCGACGAGGAGCACGTCGTGCTCCCGGCACAGCGCCGCCAGCCTGCGCAGGTATCCCGTCGGTGGGACGAGGATGCCCGCGTCGCCCTGGATGGGCTCGACGATGACCGCGGACAGCTTGGCGCCCTGCTCGGCGAAGAACCGCTCCAGGAGCGCCGCCTCGCCAAAGGGGAGGAAGGCCACGTCCAGGCCGAAGGGAGGCTCGGCGCCCGGCAGCGGCAGGCCCAGGCGGTAGTGTCTGCGATTGAGCAGGGGGACCAGCCCTCCCGTCCAGCCATGCCACGCGCCCTCGAAGGCGAGCACCGTCCTGCGCGCCTCGCGGCCCGCCTTCGCCGTCAGCCGCCGCCGGTCGAAGCCCGACTCCAGCACCAGCCGCAGCGCGAGCTCCAGGCCCTCCGAGCCGGAGTTGCGGCCGCTGGCGTGGTAGTCCCGGCCGGGGAAGCGGTCCGCCCAGCGCCCGCCGGGGCCGAACAGCTCCTCCAGGAGCAACGTGCGCTCCAGCGAGCCCAGCTCATCGGTGACATAGCCGCGCTCGAGCCCCTCTCGGAACGCGGGCTGGAGACACGGGTGCGCCGCGCCCAGGCACGCGCTGGCATAGCCGCCGCTCGCGTCCAGCACCTCCAGCACCTGACCGGCGCTCTCGCCCTCCAGGGGCACCATGTGCTGGACGAGCCCTCGGGCCTGGAGGGAGACGAAGGGCAGGCGCCCGCCGCCATAGTGGTCCATCTGCAGGGCCTGGCCCGCGCGCAGGCGCTCCAGGTCCGCGGGCGCGAGGCTGCCTCCGGGCGCGGGCGCCCTCACCACGCACCTCCCTGGGCCGCGGTCTTCAGGCCCACGATGAGGGACACGAGCTGGTTCACCGTGCGGAAGTTGTCGGTGTTGAAGTCCTCGTCGGTGATGCGGACCTTGAACACGTCCTCGCAGAGCACGCGCAGCTCCAGGAACCCCACCGAGTCGAGCCCGATGACGGACTGCAGGCCGTCGTCCTCGCCAATCTGCTCCGGGGGCAGCTCCACGAACAGCTTGTCGATGAGGATCTGCTTGATGCTTGCCGTCAGCTCTTCATGCATGGCTGTCATTCCTTTCCAATGTGAGAACGAGCTTCCCGATGTTGCGGTTGGCTTCCATCTCTCCCAGCGCCACGTTCACGTCCTCCAGGGGATGCCGCGCGTGGATGACGGGGCGGAGACCGCCCATGGCGAGCACCTCCATCCACCGCTGCCGGAAGCGCGCGTTCACCTCGCGCTTCTCCTTCAGGGGCCGCAGCCGCAGCGACGAGCCCTTGAGCCGCAGCCGGCGCTGGACGATGCGCAGGAGGTCCACCTGCGCGGACATGCCGTCGAGCAGCCCCACCAGGACCAGACACCCCTCGTGCGCCAGCACGCCCAGGTTGCGCTCCAGGTACGCGCCGCCGATGAAGTCCATCACCAGCGGGACGCCCTCGCCTCCCGTCAGCCGGAGCACCTCCTGGACGAAGTCCTGCTCCCGGTAATCGAACACCGCGTCGGCGCCCAGCGCGCGCACGGCCTCCACCTTCCTGGGCGTGCCCACCGTGCAGTACGTGGTCGCGCCCACGTGCCGGGCCATCTGGACCATGGTGGTCCCGATGCTGCTGGCGGCCGCGTGGATGAGCACCGCCTGGCCCCGCCGGAGCTGTCCCAGGGTGAAGAGCGTCTCGTTCGCGGTGAGGCAGGACTCGGAGGTGGCGGCGGCCTCGGCGAAGTCGAAGCCGGCGGGGATGGGCAGCGCCATGCCCTGGTCCAAGAGGCAGTAGTCGGCGAACCCGCCTCCCTCCACCACGCCGAAGACGCGCTGTCCCCGGGTGAAGCCCTTCACGTCCTCGCCCCACGCCTCCACGGTGCCCGCCACCTCCACGCCGGGGATGGCGGACTGTCCTTCCGGCACGTGGTACTCGCCCTGGCGCTGGAGCAGGTCCGCGCGGTTGAGCGCCGTGGCGTGCACCTTCACCAGCAGCGCCTCGCGCGTGGGCACGGGCCGGGGCACCTCCCGCAGCTTCACCACCTCCGGCCCACCGAGGCCCTCGAAGACGACGGCGCGCATGGCGTCAGTACCTGGCCCTTTCCTCGACGGCGTGCGCGCGGGTGGGGACCAGGAAGCTGCGCTCGAAGGAGAGGAACACCTCGCCCTGGGAGGTGAGGCCCACCGTCTCGCAGGTGATGATTCCCTCGCCGGCGCGGCGGGTGGACAGCCGCGCGGCGAGGATGCGGCTCTCCGCGTAGAGCGTGTCGCCCGCGAAGACGGGGCGGGTGAGGCGAATCTTGTCCCAGCCCAGGTTGGCGGTCGCGCGGCCGCTGGTGCTGCGCACGCTCATCCCGCAGACGATGCTGAAGGTGACGAGGCTGGAGATGAGCGGCCGGCCCCACACCGTCTGCTCGCAGTACGCGGCGTCCAGGTGCAGCGGTGACGGGTTCATGCACAACGTGTTCATCAGCACGTTGTCGGCCTCCGTCACCGTCCTGCCGGGGCGGTGCTCGAAGACGTCCCCCACGGTGAAGTCCTCGTAGTGGAAGCCCAGCACCTCGCGGTAGCGCTGGGGGCCGAGCTGCTTGTAACCGGTGATTGCGCTGGCGTGCATGGCGTGGCTCCTCGTCGGCGGGGGCGCGTCTTAGAAACGGGAGAGGATGTCCTGCACGTCGTCGCAGAAGACGCGGACCTGCTCCTCGCTCATGTCCGCGCGCATCATCACGCGCACCCCCGCCTCGCCCCGGGCGACGACGGGGAAGAACACCGCCGAGCAGTAGTAGCCGCGCCGGTACAGCTCCGAGGACAGCCGGATGGCGCGCTCCTCCTCGCCCACCTGGATGAGGCGGATGGGCATCCCGTTGCCCGCGTTGGGAGAGGGGAAGCGGCTGTCGAAGAGCTGGATGTTGCGCGCGAGCCGCCCCTGCAGCTCACGCAGCTCCGGCGTGCGGTGCAGCGCGATGCTGGCGAGCGACGCGCCCACCGACGGCATCTGGAGGTTCTGCGACCAGGCCAGCGGCCCCGCGTTCCGGTAGAGGAAGTCGAAGCTCTTCTCGCTGCCCAGCATGGCGATGCCGCCGGAGCTGCCGAAGGCCTTGGCCAGCGAGGCGACCACCATCGTCAGGGGATTCATCTTCAGCCGCGAGCGCACGTAGCCCTCGCCGCGCTCGCCCGTCAGCGCCAGCGAGTGCGAGTCATCGATGTAGAGGAACAGGCCGTAGCGCTCCTGGAGCTGGAGCAGCCCCTCCAGCGCGATGAGGCCGCCCATGGAGTAGGCGCCGTCGGCGACGTAGGCCACGCGCGGGTACTTCTTGCAGACGTCCTCCAGGTAGTTGAGGTCGTTGTGCGGACTGGTCAGCACCAGGCTCTCATCGCCGCAGATGGGCTTGATGTAGGCCATGGAGAAGTGACAGTAGCGGTCGAACACCATGACGCGCGGCTGGCCGTCGTCGGTGAGGTGGCCGGAGGCGAGCAGCGGGAGGATGCCCGCCGTCAGGGCGCTGCAGGTGACGCCGGGCAGGGTGGGGCAGCCGTACAGCTCGCGCAGCTCCTCCTCCAGCCGCGCCATCAGCTTCAGGCGGATGCGCAGCGTGGACATGGCCAGGCTGTTGGTGCCCGCCTCCTGGAGCGCGTCGATGGCGCCCTGGAGGATCTTCGGGTGGTGGTTGAGGCCCAGGTACGAGCATGAGCAGAGCGTCATGAACTCGTGGCCCGACGTGGTGTCGACGAGGCGGTTGTTCGACTCGAAGTCCACCTTGATGCCGATGAGCCCGTTGTCCTTGGCGTGCTGCCAGCCCCGGTCCCCCACGGCGATGAGCTTCTCGTTGTTGCGATAGCGGCGGGGACCCAGGACGCTCTGCTCGCTGCTGGTTTCCATGTGGATTCCTCCTTGGGGATGGGGTGGGGTGTCAGAGGGAGCGCGACGGGGTGTCGGCCTCGCGGGGGCCGAACTCCTCGAGCGTGCGCTTCGCCGCCTCGACGAACGGGGCACCCATCATGGTCCCCTCCACCACGCAGATGTTGAAGTCGCGGGCCTGGCTCTCCTGGACGATGGTCCGCGCCTTGCGCAGCGTGTGCTCGTCCGGGGAGAAGGCCTGGTTGATGACCTCCACCTGGCGCGGGTGGACGGCGGCCTTGCCGCTGAAGCCCAGGCTCCGGGCGAGCTGGCACTCGCGGCGCAGCCCCTCCACGTCGGACATGTCGAACAGCGGCGAGTCGACCACCTGCACGTTGGCGGCGCGCGCGGCGGCGACGAGCCGGGAGCGCGCGTAGTACAGAGGCTCCCAGGCCAGCGACGCGCCGATGCTGAAGGAGTAGTCCGCGGAGCCGAACACCAGGGCCTTGAGGCGGGGCGTCGCGCAGGCGATGGCGTGCACGTTCTCCACGCCGCGCGGCGTCTCCACCAGGGCGAGCAGGTCCACCTGCGAGCAGCTGGCGCCGAGCACCTGCTCGACGATTTCGAGGTCCCGCGGTGACTCCACCTTGGGCACCAGCACGGCGTCCGGTTTGACGGCGTAGTGGCGCAGCGCGAGCAGGTCCTTCAGCCCCTCCGGCCGGGTGACGGTGTTGATGCGGATGGCGCGGCGGCTGGGACCCTTGGGCGCGGAGAAGAACTCCTCCGCCTGCTGACGGGCCGTGTCCTTGTGGCTGGCGGCGACCGAGTCCTCCAGGTCCACCAGGCTGATGTCCGCGCCGGATTGCTGTCCCCGGGCGAAGCGGTCCACGACGAGCGCGGGAGTGAACAGGATGGAGCGGCAATACCGGGTGAACTTCATGGTCGCCTCCGGAGGTGGGCCTGCCCTGCTCGCACCCGTCACGTCGCCGCCCGTGAGACTCCAGGCGGCCCGCTCGAGGCGCGATGAATCAATGCCTGTCTGGGTACTCTCGTTGCCCGGGAGGCGTCAAGAAAATCTGCAAGCAGTTGCAGGGGTGGCTCGTGCTATGTCTTGATATGTCTTTCTGCATGTGAATAGGTGTATCCACGTGCTGCCATGTTTTTGTGAGACTGGATTGAGACTGGAGTTGTCAGGACCCAGGGGCGGGTAACCCGTATGAAACGGCGCCCGATTCACCGTGAATGGGTGACACGCCATGTCATCGGATGGAGGCGCTCGCACAGGGGAGCGTCTTCGTGGCCCGTGATGGCCGGGTGGCGCTACTTGAGCTCCGAGAGCAGGGCGTCCCGGGCTGGGGACCCCGTGGCGCGTGAACTACCAGGGCAAGGCGGTGTTGAAGCCCTCACGACAAGACCTTCCGGAGACGTCAGAGTAGGACGCTAGGGTGCCCCGCGTCAGGCAATCCGCCTGGCACGACTCGTTGAACGAGGTCTCCTGATGCGTCTTCTCGTTCCGCTGCGCGCGTTGCGCGCCGCTTCTCTGTGTCTCGTGGGTGTCTGCTCGTTCCTCACCGCGTGTGATTCCGATGACAAGCCGCCCCGGCCCACGCCCCCCGACACCTCGCCGCGCAAGCTGACGCTGCTGCAGACGAGCGACCTGCACACCAACATCTTCCCGTGGGACTATTTCAGCGGGAAGCCCGATGCGAAGCGCGGCCTCGCCAAGGTGGCCACGCTCATCAAGCAGGCGAGAGAAGCGAACCCGGACTGCACGCTGCTGGTCGACACCGGCGACACCATCCAGGGCACGCCGCTGGGCACCTACTACGGGCTGGTGGACAACTCGCCCCGCCACCCCATGGCCGTCGCGATGAACGAGCTGGGGTACGTGGCCATGGCCGTGGGCAACCACGAGTTCAACTATGGCCTGGGCGTCCTCGACAAGTTCAAGAGCGAGGTCGACTTCCCTGTGCTCGGCGCCAACGTGCGCAAGAGCGCGGACGGCACCGAGGCCTTCCAGCCCTATGTGCTCACGGAGGTCTGCGACGTGAAGGTCGGCATCCTCGGCCTCGTGACGCCGGGCGTGGCGACGTGGGAGCGCGCGGAGAACATCCCCGGCCTGCGCTTCGACGACCCGGTGGAGACGGCGCGCGCCTATGTGCCGAGGATGCGGGAGGCGGGCGCGGACGTCATCGTGGTGGCCATCCACGGTGGCCCCGACAAGCAGCCCACCGGCAGCGCGAGCAACCCCGACTCGTGGCTCGCGGACTACGCGGACGAGTCGAAGTGGGCGGACCGGGGCAACCTGCCCGGAGAGAACCCGGCCGTGCAGATTGCCCAGGGGGTGTCCGGCATCGACGTGCTCCTCACCGGCCACACGCACCAGCCCATCCCGAAGATGCTGCTGAAGAACCCGGAGGGCCGCGAGGTGCTCCTCACCCAGCCCAACCGCTGGGGCAGCCACCTGGCGGACGTGGAGCTCCAGGTCACCTGGCGCGGCGAGCGGTGGGGCGTGGACACCCACGACTCCCGGCTCCATGTCGTGGACGAGAAGGTCGCGGCGGACGCCGCCGTGACGCAGCTGGCGCAGAGCTACCACGACACCACGGTGACGTATGTGAACCAGAAGATCGGCTCGACGACGGCGGCGTTCCCGGGAGGCTTCGCCGCGCGCTACGTGGACAGCCCGCTGGGGGACCTCATCAACATCGTCCAGGAGGAGGCCGCGCGCGAGGCGGGCTTCGACGTGGACTTCTCCCTGGCGGCCATCTTCACCAACGACGGCGCGCTGCCGGCCGGCGACGTCACCCTGCGCGACGCGTACAGCATCTACATCTACGACAACACGCTGTATGTGATGGAAATCAACGGCTCCATCCTCCGGCGCGCGCTGGAGATGAACACGCTCTACTTCGCGAGGCTCGACGCGGCCAACCTGCCCGAGCGGCCCGAGGGCGCCAAGGCCAGCTCCCCGGTGGTGGCCGACTACAACTGGGACCTCTACTCGCGCATCGAGTACGGCTACGACCTGACGAAGCCCGCGGGCTCCCGGCTCACGCACCTGCGCTTCGAGGGCGCGGAGGTCCGGGACGACCAGGTCTTCGTCGTCGCCATCAACAACTACCGCGCGGGCGGCGGCGGCGGGTACTCCATGTTCAAGGAGGGCAAGGTGCTGTGGACCTCCGCCGACGGCGTGCGTGACTACGTCGCCCGCTACATGCAGGCGAACCAGGGGCTGTCCCCGGACCGGGTGAACACCTGCAACTTCACGCTCGCGCCGGACCTGTACACGCGCTACTTCGCGGCCACGCTCGGCCCCGCGAAGTGCGGGCCCTGAAGCCGGGGCGCTGACGTCGGAGTCCTGGGGGAGGGGCGCGCGGCCTGGGCGCGCTCGTCCCCCCGCGCGTGGGGGTGAGGGATTCGGGGTGGGACGTTCGTTGAGGCAGGGCGCGTCCGTGACGCGATGCCCCGGAGGGCCCACGACCATGAGAAGCGTCCTGTTCCTGTTGCTGCTCGCAGGCTGTGCCACGCCCTCCAGGCGCGCGGAGGGACCTGGCGCCACGGAGGTCGACCGCGTCGTCCGGGACCTCTGCGACAAGCGCGTGGCGCTGCTCGGAGAGGACTCCCACCACGGGAGCGCCAGGACGCTCGACGTCAAGGTGGAGCTGACCCGCAGGCTGGTGGAGGAGTGTCAGTACGACGCCTTCTTCATCGAGGCGGGCGTCTATGACTTCCTGCGCATCCAGGAGCGGCTGGACGCGGGCCAGCCCATCACCGAGGACATGGTCTCGGACGCGGTGGGGGGCATGTGGGCCAACGAGGAGGTGGCGCCCTTGATTCCGCTGCTGACGCGGTGGCTCCGCGAGGGAGCCGTCGTCGCGGGGGGCATCGACGACCAGGTCAACCGGGGCACCTACGCACAGCGGGAGATGGCTCCCGAGCTCCTCCCCGCGCTGGCGGACTCGCGGCGGGCCGAGTGCGGCGAGGAGATCGAGCGCTACCTGTCCTGGCGATACGACGACGCGCATCGCTTCACGGCGGCGAGCGCGGCGCGCATCCAGGGCTGTTGGGCGGAGCTGGCGGCGGGGGCCTCGACCTCCCGGAGCCACGGATGGATGGCGCGAAACCTGGAGCGCTTCTTCGCGCGTCAGGTGGCCGTGATGTCCCGTCCTCCTCCTCCCGAGGGCAGCCCCACGGACTGGAGCACCTTCAACGACCGCGACCAGTCCATGTTCGCGAACCTGCAATGGCACCTGTCTCGCTCACCCGGTCCGCGCAAGGCCATCGTCTGGCTCGCCACGGTGCACGCGGCCAAGGACCTCAAGCACATGGACGATGGCGGTGGGCCTCCGGTGCCCTTCGGCTCCCACGTGCGGGCGAGGTTCGGCGAGCAGGCCTTCGTGCTGGGCTTCTCCGCGCTCCAGGGGAAGTACTCGCTCGCCAGCACGCCCCGCACGTACGACCTCGAGCCCGCCCGCGCCGACTCCCTGGAGGCCTGGGCCCTGTCGAGCCCCTCCGCGGACAGCCGGTACGTGGACGCCCACCAGCTTCGCGAAAATGGGACGAGGGTGGCCCGCGCCGTGAACTACCGCTGGATGATGGCTCCCTGGGCCACGGTCATCGACGGATTGCTCGTCTTCCGCGAAGAATCACCACCGCGTCCGCGGGCTTTGCCGTCCTCGGCGCGCGCGGAGTGAGGGCGGGCGACAGCCGCCGCGCACGGACGGTGTGCCGCTGTCGATAACGGGCCTCCGCGACGCAATCGTCGGCCACCGCCTTCGTAGGCGCCCATCGAGGCGCCTACCGAGGTGCCCGGAGGTTTCTTGCGTGGACATCCTTCTCAGTGGCCTGCGGCAGACGCTGCGCGCGCTGCGACGCAGCCCAGGCTTCACGCTGGGGTGCATCCTGTTGCTCGCGGTGGGCATCGGCGCGAGCACCGCGCTCTTCAGCGTGGTGGAGGGCGTCCTGCTGCGCCCCTTGCCCTATCCGGACTCCGAGCGGCTCGTGGAGCTCTCCCAGCTCGGGGTGAAGGGCCAGACGATGCGGTTCTCGGACCCCAACTTCGAGGACGTGCAGGCCCGGAGCCGCACCGTCGAGTCGCTGGCGCAGGTCTCGGGGCCGGCCAGCGTCGCCGTCACGGGCACGGACGAGCCCACCTTCGCCGCGCTGTCGTGGGTCTCGCGCGGGTTCTTCCCCGCCTTTGGCGTGCCGTCCGCCCAGGGGCGCCTGTTCGCCGCGGACGAGCAGCAGGAGGGAGGCGCTCCGGCGGTGGTGGTGAGCCACGGCTTCTGGAAGCGCTACCTGGGCGCGCGGCCACTGCCCATGGACCGGACGCTCACCTTCGAGGGCCGCGCCTACACCGTGGTCGGCGTGATGCCCGAGTCCTTCGACTACCCGGCGGGCACCCAGTTGTGGATTCCCCGTGAGCTGGAGCGGCGGCTGACGAGCCGGACCGCACACAACTGGCGCGTGGTGGGGCGGCTGGCGGATGGCGTGAACCTGGAGGCCGCGCGGGCGGAGCTGACCGGCATCGCGCGCGAGCTCGTCGGGCTTCATGGTCAGGAGACCAACATGCGCGACGTCGCCGTGATGTCCCTGCGCGAGAGCCTGGTGGGCCCCGTCCGCCCCACGCTCTACCTGTTGCTGGGCGCCGCGGCCTTCCTGCTGCTGGTGGCGGGGGCCAACGTCACCAACCTGCTGCTCGCGCGGGCGGCGTCGCGGGGGCGCGAGCTGGCGGTGCATGTGGCGCTGGGCGCGGGGCCGGGGGCCCTGGTGCGGCGCTTCATCGCGGAGTCGCTCGTGTTGTCGCTGGCGGGTGGGGCGCTCGGCGCCTTGTTCGCCACCTGGAGCGTGCATGTGTTGCTCGCGCTCGAGCCGGGCCACCTGCCGCGCGTGGCGGAGGTGGACGTGAACGCCACGGCGCTCCTGTTCGCGCTGGGGTTGTCGCTGGTGCTCGCGGTGGGGCTGGGGCTGGTGACGGCGCTGCGCTCGGGGCGCCAGAGCCCGTGGGCCACGTTGACGCAGGCGGGGCGCACACAGACGGGCGGAGGGAGCGCGGACCAGGCGCGGCGTGCCCTGGTGGTGGGGCAGCTCGCGCTCGCGCTGGTCCTGCTGGTGGGCGCGGCGCTCTTGGGGCGCAGCATGCTGGGCCTGCTGTCGCTGGACCCGGGCTACCGCACCGAGGATGTGGCGGTGCTGAGCCTGGTGCTGCCTCCGGTCAAGGACAAGGACGCGCCGCAGGCGAGGGACAACATCCAGCTTCAGGATGCGCTGCTGTCGAGGCTGGGCGCGCTGCCCGGCGTGCGCGCGGTGGGGGCGGTGAATGTCTTCCCGCTCGAGGGCGGCTCGGGCGGTGACGGCACCTTCCTGGTGCTCAATCGTCCCGACGAGGTGAAGAACTTCGACGACTTCGGGCGGCTGGCGCACGAGCCCGAGCGCACGGGCGCGGCCGAGTACCGCGTGGCGAGCGAGGGCTACTTCCACGCGATGGACATCCCGCTGGTGCGCGGGCGCCTGTTCGACGCGAACGACACGATGGAGTCGCCGCACGTGGCGCTCATCAGCGAGTCGCTCGCGAAGGCGCGGTGGCCCGACGAGGATCCGCTGGGCAAGCTCATCCAGTTCGGCAACATGGATGGGGACCTGCGGGCCTTCACCATCGTCGGCGTCGTGGCCGACGTGCGGGAGCGGGGGCTGGACGAGGCGCCGAAGCCCACGTTCTACGGCTGCTCGCGGCAGCGGGTGCGGGCCTTCTCCCGCTTCCATGTCGCGGTGCATGGCTCCATCGGCTCCAAGGCCTTGGTGAGCGCGGCGGGGCCGGTGTTGCGCGAGCTCGCTCCGGAGCTGCCCTCGCGCCTGAGCACGGTGGAGAGCCTGCTCACGGGCTCGCTGGCTTCGCGGCGCTTCAGCCTGCTGCTGCTGGGGGCCTTCGGCGCGGTGGCGCTGCTGCTCTCGGTGGCGGGGCTCGGGGCCGTGGTGTCCTACGCGGTGGCGCAGCGCACGCGGGAGTTCGGCATCCGCTTCGCGCTGGGGGCGACGGCCGGGGACGTGCTGCGACTGGTGCTCCGGCAGGCGGTGGTGCTCGCGGGGCTCGGCGTGGCGCTCGGGGTGGTGGCGGCGTTGGGGCTGGGGCAGGTGCTCCAGGGCATGGTGTACGGCGTGAGCCCCACCGAGCCGTGGGTCATCGTGGGCGTGGTGGTCCTCCTGCTGGGCGTGGCCCTGCTCGCGAGCTGGCTGCCGGCCCGACGCGCCTCCCGCGTGGACCCGATGACGGTGCTCCGCTCGGAGGCGTGAGGCCAGCCGCTGCCGCCGTCCACCGGATGACGCGCCTGGCCCGCACCGGGACCAGGCGCTGTCGCGTGTGAGATAGGCCAGAGCCATCCGCTGGCCCTTGCCTCCTCGGACGACGTAGCGAGGACGGGTGCTCCCACGCCTCCTCGTCCTCCGGTTCGCGCTGGCCCTCGGGCTCGCGCTCGTGTCGTCCGGCTGTGCCACCTCGTCGCGTGGGCTGGCGCGTCAGCGCGCGGAGCCGGACTACTGCGTCCCCGCGCAGTCCCCGCGTGACGACTCCGCCGGGCGACTCGACGTGGAGGCGCCCCTCCCGGAGTCCCCCGAGCTCCAGGCTCGCTTCACCCGCCAGGACCTGCTGCTGGCGCACGCGGCCGGAGTGCTCGTGCCCCTGGAGACGCTGGCGCGGCTGGCGCCGGGGACCGACACCCGGGCCCAGCGCGACGCGCTGTTGAGGGACATCGAGCTGCGGCTGCTCCTGTTCTCGACGACGCTCTCCAGCGTGTCGGCGGAGCTGGAGTGCGAGGCGCGGCGCACGGCGCAGATGGCGAGGCTCCTGGATGCGAAGGAGACGCGGCGGCAGACGCTGCTCACCGTGTCCTCCATCGTCGTGGGCGCGCTGACCACCACCGTCACCGCCATCTCGAACGATGACCGCGCCAACGACATCATCGACATCACCGGCGGCGCGGTGGGCGCGGGGCTGGGGCTCGCGGCGCTCTTCTCGTCCCCCTCGCTGGACTTCGAGCACCCCAGGAACCTGCTCGCGGACATCTGGCGACAACCCGCGCGCTCCGCGGACTTCCCCGCGTCCCTCTGGTTCGTCCTGAGCCACAAGGACTTCAGCAACGCGCAGCGCCACGCCATCCGCCACAACGTCCGCGCGCGGTGGATTGCGTCCGGGTACGTGGAGGAGACGGGCGGCGACGCGCCGTACTTCGGCCGGGGCGGGCGCTACACGCTGGACGCCCTCCAGACGCGGGCGAACATGCTCGGTGAGCTCCAGGCCGCCGTGCGCCTCATCCACCAGAACCTCCAGGTCCTCCTGACGAAGCTCGTCACGGTGTCGGGACAGGGTGACTGACGTGTGACGTGAAGAGCGCTCCCCACGAGAACTCTTCACCCGCGCCGTGCTCGCGGAGGCTGGAGGTCAGGGCTTCCCCGCAGGGACAAAAAAGACATCGCGAGGTGTGACGCCCGAAGACGTGGTTCGAGGGGGTGTCGAACCTGTATCGATGTTTCGGATTGCGCATCGCGAAATGCTGCGGGCGTCGCGAGTTGCTATTGCGGGACGTGAGGTCTGACGACCTTGCTGTCTTTCATTGTGGGGGGTTCAGATGCGTGCATGGATTCTAGGAGCGTGTGCCTTCGTGGCATTGCCCGCGATGGCGCAGGTCCCGGCTTGGATTTGGCACCGAGGCACCGCGAACGCGGACCGGGGGCGCGCGGTGGCGGCGACCGCCGAGGGCGTCTACTCCACGGGCGAATCGACGGGGTCATTCGATTCGAGTCTTCCCGTGGGAGGCTCCGACGTCGTCGTCACCAAGCACCTGGCCAACGGCACCAAGGTCTGGTCCGTGATGCTCGGCACGACCTCCCTGGAAGTGGGGACGGGCATCGCCACGTACACCGTGCCAGCCACGCCGCAGGTCTACGTCACCGGTTACA
Source organism: Myxococcus sp. MISCRS1 (assembly GCF_026626605.1). Classification (NCBI taxonomy): domain Bacteria; kingdom Pseudomonadati; phylum Myxococcota; class Myxococcia; order Myxococcales; family Myxococcaceae; genus Myxococcus; species Myxococcus sp. MISCRS1. Next base: position 2,079,121 of record NZ_JAPNKB010000001.1, on the reverse strand, counting down.
CCACGGGAGGCTGGGGTGGGGGATTCCAGGGCGTGCAGGACGCCTTCCTGGCCCGGGTGAATCCAGCCAACGGAGCCCTCCAGTGGGTGCGTCAGCTCGGCACCCCGGCGCTGGACCAGGCCCAGGGGGTGGCCACGGACCCCGCGGGCTCCATCTACATGGCGGGGCACACGGCGGGCACGCTGCCGCTCAATACCAGTGCTGGCGGCCAGGATGGGTTCCTGGCCAAGTACGACTCCGCTGGCAACCTGCTCTGGGTCCGCCAGTTCGGCTCGCCACAGTCCGAGGTGGTTCGGGGCGTGGCCGCGGACGCGAACAACGATGTCTATGTCGTCGGCTCCACGACGGGCTCGTTCGGCGCGACCCATGCCGGCTCCACGGACCTGTTCATCGTGAAATACAACAGCGCGGGCGTCCAGCAGTGGCGAAAGCAGATGGGAACGACGGGGTCGGAGTCCATCTACGGTGTCGCCACGTCGCGGCTCGCGAGCGGCGCCATCAACGTCTACGTGGTGGGCTACACGGACGCGGCCTTCGACCTGCAGACCCACCAGGGGGGCCAGGATGCCATCGTCGTGAAGTTCGATGGCGCCGGGAACCGCGTGTGGTCCCGTCAGTTCGGAACGCCCGGCAGTGAGCTGGCCCTCGGCATCGCCTCCGACGGCGGCGCGAACGTCTACATCACGGGGCGCAGCAACTACGACTTCGTCACCAACCTGCCCAACTCCTCGCACGACTTCTTCATGCAGAAGTACGACTCGGGAGGTGGACTGCTGCTCACGCGTCAGTTCGGCTCCACCAACATGAACGACCCCGCGATGCAGGATGACATCGGCAACGGCGTGGCCGCGGACATCAATGACAGCGTCTACGTCACGGGCGCCACCCAGGGCGAGTTCGCCAGCTCCCCGCTGCCGAACGCCGGCGGCGATGACTACGTGGTGTTCCGCTACGAGGATGGCTGTCAGATCAACACCCCGGGCCAGTGCGGTATCGGCTACGGCTGGGGGGACCCGCACCTGGTCACCTTCGACAACCGCAACTACGACTTCCAGGGCGCCGGTGAGTTCATCTTCGTGGAGAGCACGGACACCAACGCGCCCCTGGTCGCGCAGGCGCGCATGCAGCCGTGGGTGAACAACAACCGGGTGACGGTGATGACGGCGGTGGCGACGCGGCTGGGCGCGAGCCGGGTGGGCCTCTACCTGACGACCAGCGGGCACGAGCTGCGCGTCGACGGCGTGCTGACCTCCGTCCCCGTGGGGGACACCATTCCCGTGGCGGGCGGCGGACGCGTCCTGCGTCCGGACGCCGCGTCCTACGTGCTGTCCTACCCGGGCGGGGACAAGGCGCTCGTCAGGCTCAACGGCACGTACATGGACTTCAACTTCGCCCTGAAGCCGACGCGGCGCGGCCGGATTCGCGGCCTGCTGGGCAACTACGACGGCGTCACGACGAACGAGTACGCGCTGCGCAACGGCACCCAGCTGACGCCGACGCTGTCTTTCACCGAGCTCTACGTGGGGCCGACCAGCTTCGCGGCGAGCTGGCGCATCTCCCAGGCGGAGTCCCTCTTCGACTACGCCTCCGGGCAGAGCACGGCGACCTTCACCATCCCGGACTTCCCGGCGGCGCCCGCCACGGTCGCGGACCTGCCCGCGACGGAGCGGGACGCGGCGCGCAACCGGTGCCTCGCGGGGGGCGTCCAGACGGGCGTCTTCCTCGACAGCTGCACCGTGGACGTCGCGGTGACGCAGGACACGGGCTTCATCGCGTCCACGGCCCGGGTGCAGGCCCAGGTCCAGGCCCAGCGCGGCCCCCAGGCGCCGGCCCCCGTGCCCGCGGGGACCCGGCTGTACTTCGCCAACTTCGGCGCCGCGGTGGGCCAGGAGTGGAACACGAACCTCATCTCCAGGTCCCCCAATGGTGCGCAGGCCTTCCTCGGCCCGTTCACCACGGAGGCGGTCCGTCTGACGCTGCCGGCCACGGGCAGGCCCGGCGTCGTCTCACTCAGCTTCGACCTGTACATCCTCGATGCCTGGACGGGTGACAGCGCTCCGGGGACGAACACCTGGTACCTGCAACAGGGGTCCGCCCTGGTGGGCGGAACCTTCTCCAACACGACGAGCACCCAGTCCTACCCGCGGGTCGGCAGCGCGGCCCGCACCGGCTCCATCGCCAACAACACGCTGGGCTACCAGGACGGGGACTCCACCTACCGGTTCAAGTGGCGGTTCGACACGAGCGGGACAACCCCCATCGTGTTGACCTTCTCCCGCTGGAACAACGGGGTCGCCCACCCGCTGCTGGCGGCTCCTTCCTGGGGAATCGACAACGTGGAGCTCGCCCAGGAGTAGCGGCCTGTTCCCGACGCCTCCTCCGGACGCGGCCGCCGGAGGAGCGCGGAGGAGGCAGGGGGCCTCCTCGTGCGCTCACCGCCCGGAAGGCCACGCGAGCATGGCGGTGTCGATGATGGCGTTCAGCTTCTGGGCGGACGCGCCATCACGGGCCTGGATGGACAGGCCCTCCAGCACCGCGGTGTAGAACGCCGCGAGCTTCTCCACGGGCGTGCCGGCGGGCAGCTCCCCCTGCTCCACGCCGCGCCGGAGCCTGCCCTCGAGCGCGCGCTCACCGCTCCGCCGGTTCTTCGCGAGGAACGTCCGGACGGGCTCGTTCTCCGGCGCGCCGAGCAACGACGCGAGGACGATCATGCAGCCCCGGGGCTTGTCGCTGGCCGTGTAGGCGCGGGCGTTGGCGCGCAGCATCTGCTCCACGGCGGCCCGAGCGGTGGGGGCCTCCTCCAGCCCGCGGGAGACGGGCTGCCCCTCGGTCTTGTCGAAGAGCTCGACGGCCTCGCGAAAGAGCGCCTCCTTGCAGCCGAAGATGGCATAGAGGCTGGGCTTGTTGACGCCCATGGCCTCGACGAGGTCCTGGATGGAGGTCCCCTCGTAGCCCCGGGCCCAGAACACGCGCATGGCGGCCTCGAGCGCCTCGTCCCGGTCGAAGCTGCGAGGCCGGCCCAACGGACCGGCGGACTTCTTGCGCGCCTTGCGAGTCGTCATCCTTCCAGGGCCCTCAATCCCGCGACACCGACCCCAATCAACACCAGGCAGAGGATTCGCGCCAGGGAGACGGGCTCGCCGAGGAACATCATCCCCACGAGCGAAACGCCGGACGCACCGAGGCCCACCCAGACCGCATAGGCCGTCCCGATGGGCAGGTGCTTCAACGCGAGGCCCAGCAGCACGAGGCTGGTCAGGGCGATGCCGATGCCGACGACGCTCGGCCACAAGCGCGTCAGTCCCTCGGACTGCTTGAGCGCGAGCGCCCAGGCAATCTCCAGGGCACCCGCGACCACCAGGAGCAGCCACGCCATGGGGGCCTCCTCCTTACCCTGGGCTCAGGCGTTGGTGCCGCTGTCCACCGCGATGGACGCGCCGGTGATGAAGCGTCCGCCGGGGCCCGCGAGGTGACCCACGGTGGCGGCGATGTCGTCGGGGCCGGCGAACTGCTTGATGGCCATCAGCGCCAGCTCCGCTGCGGCCTGGGGCCCGTCGGCCGGGTTCATGTCCGTGTCCGTCGGCCCGGGGTCGACCACGTTCACCGTGATTCCGCGCCCGCCCACGTCGCGGGCCAGCCCCTTCGTCAGGCCAATCAGCGCCGACTTGGTCATCGCATAGAGCGTGACGCCGCCATGGGGCACCCGCTGCGCGAAGCACGTGCCGATGGAGATGATGCGGCCGCCGTCCTTCATGTGGGCGAGCGCGGCCTGCGAGGCGACGAACACCCCCCGGACGTGGATGGAGAGCGTCCGGTCCAGTTCCTCCACGGTGACCGCCTCGAAGGGGCCGAAGGGGAAGACCCCGGCGTTGTTGACCAGGATGTCCAGCCCGCCGAGCTCCGCCGCCGCGCGCTCCACGCTCCTTCGCACGGCGTCCACGTCGCCGCTGTCCGCCTGGATGGCCACGGCGCGCTGTCCCTGTGCCTCCAACTCGGCCACGAGCCGGGCCGCCTTGTCCTCCGAGCGCACGTACGTGAAGGCGACGCGCGCACCCCCCTTCGCCAGATGCCGGACGATGGAGGCGCCGATTCCTCGCGCGCCGCCCGTCACCAATGCCGCCTTGCCCGTGAAGTCACCCATGTGTGTTCTCCCGACTTTTGAACCGGTCGTTCAGAAATGATTACGAGCCGGGAGCCGCGTCGGCAATACTTTCGAACCGAGCGGTTCTAAAACACTGCGTCAGGGCGCCGGCGGGGCCAGGTCCGGGACCATGGGGACCCGCCGGGTCCCGGGGCCATTGGGCGCGGCCACGCTGTCGTTCGCGAAGGTGCGCATCTCGTCTCCTGTTTCGCGCTCGGTCGGGAAATCGCGTTTTGAAAATCCATCCAGGAGAAGTCTGGGATGAGAAGTCGCGCCTCCGCGATGCGCGTCCCGGCGGAAATCTTCACGTGGAGGGCGAATCGAACACTTTGTGGTGACGTGGAGGGCGGGTCGTTACGCTGGCCGGAACTTTCCCCCGTCCCCCCGAGACGCCCCATGCCGACCCTCTTCGACCCGACGAACGCGGGTGACCTGCGACTCTCCAACCGCATCGTGATGGCGCCGCTGACGCGCAACCGCTCGCCTGGCGCCATCCCGCCGGACCTCGCCGTCACCTATTACGCCCAGCGCGCCACCGCCGGCCTGCTCATCAGTGAGGCCACCGCCATCAGCCATCAGGCCCAGGGCTATGCGGACGTCCCGGGGCTGTACGCCCCCGAGCAGCTCGCCGCGTGGAAGAAGGTCACCCAGGCCGTGCACGAGGCGGGCGGCCGCATCGTCACGCAGCTGTGGCACGTGGGGCGTGTGTCGCACACGGAGCTGCAGCCGGGCAACGCGGCGCCCGTGGCGCCCTCGGCTGTCGTGGCGAAGACGCGGACGGTGCTCTTCCGGGACGGCGTCCCCACGTTCGAGCCCACCTCGGTCCCGCGCGCGCTGGAGCTGGCGGAGCTGCCCGGCATCGTGCAGGACTATGTCCGGGCCGCGCGCGCCGCGGTGGAGGTGGCGGGCTTCGATGGCGTGGAGATTCACGGCGCCAATGGCTACCTGCTGGACCAGTTCCTGAAGACGGGCTCCAACGAGCGCACGGACGCGTACGGCGGGAGCATCGAGAACCGCGCCCGGCTGCTGTTGGAGGTCACCCGCGCGGTGGTGGACGCGGTGGGCGCGGGGCGCACCGGCATCCGCCTGTCGCCCGTCACCAACGCCAACGACGCGTTCGACGCGAACCCCCAGCCGCTGTTCGAGCACGTGGTGCGCGAGCTGGCGAAGCTGGGCCTCGCGTACATCCACGTCATCGAGGGTGCCACCGGAGGCCCGCGTGAGCTGGAGGACCGCCCGTTCGACTACGTCGCGTTGAAGAAGGCGTACCGCGACGCGGGCGGCAGGGGCGCCTGGATGGTCAACAACGGCTACGACGGGGAGCTGGCGCGCAAGGCAGTGGAGGCGGGCGCGGACCTGGTCTCCTTCGGCCGGCCGTACATCTCCAACCCGGACCTGGTGCGCCGGCTGCGCGAGAACGCGCCCCTGGCCCCGCTGGACAAGAAGACGCTCTACGGCGGCGGCGCCAAGGGCTACACCGACTACCCCACGCTCTGAGCGGAGGCTGGCGGCGCCGGGCACGCCTCGACGGTGGAGCCGTGCCTTCGGCTCGGGGCAGGGTGCCCCTCAGGGCCCCCACACCGGTCCGCTCGAGGTGACGCTCATGCCCTGCACGTCCGAGCGCAGCGGCGTCAGGGTGACCGCGCCACTGGCGGCGTAGCCGAACGCGCCGCCCGTGCTCTGGATGCCCTTGTCGAAGCGCACCACCGCGCTGCCTTTTGTCGGGTGTGTCATCGTCACCGTGTACGCGGTCGACGTCTCGTTCAGCGCCAGCGTCAGGTTCGCGGCCGCCGTGTCCTTGGCCTGGACCACGTGCAGGAAGTGGCTCACCACCTGGCCCTGCGTCTCCACCTCGCCGCGGAACTGGCCGACGGGGTAGGTGTACGTGCCATTGGGGCGCAGCGGTCCGCGCTCGTCGATGACGCGTCGGATGGGGCTCTCCGGGACGAGCGTGCTCACGCGCAGCTCCTGCGTGCCGCTGGTCGCGGACCAGGTGTTGCCGGAGAGCACCGGGCTCGACGGGAAGTGGATCAGGAACGTCTTGTCCACCGAGGTGTCACCCTGCGAGCTCTCCATCCGGTCGAACACGACGAGCGTGTCGAGCGGCCGCACGAACAGCGCCTCGCGCACCACCCGGCCCGCCGACGGATTGCCGACCTCCGCCTCGCGGTGCGCCCAGTCGTCGCTCACGTCGTACGCGCCCGTGAGGTCCACCACGGCGTAGTGGGCGTGCGTGGACGACTCCAGGCGCAGCATCTGCGGCGCGTGGTGGTAGTAGCCCACCGTGCCCAGCCCGTCGAAGAGCAGGGTGTTGTGCGCCACGGGTGACTCGGTGTCCACGGCCCCCGTGCCCGCGTAGCCGACAATCTGGTTGGCATAGCCCACCGTCTCGCGCGCCAGGAACTCACCGGCCCGCCACAGCTGGAAGCTGCCGGAGTCGCGGTGGGCGTGGCCCGCGTTGGAGGTGATGCCGAACTGCAGGTTCACCATCGTCGCGTCGGGCGCCCACGCCGTCTTCGCGTACACCTGGCCCAGGCCCTCGGCGCGATAGTCGAGCGGCAACGTGGACAAGTCCCGCGCCTGCACCGACGCCAGCGTGTCGCTGTAGACGTAGCGCACCCACCGGTCGTCAATCGGGTGGCCGGTGAGCTCCAGGAAGCGCTTGGCGTAGCCCGCGATGGGCTGGTCCGCCCACTCCTCGATGAGCGGCGCCAGGTAGCTGCCCAAGGACGTCTGCGCGGTGTTGCTCGGGTCCCACCGGCTCAGCCATCGCTCGTCGTCGTTGAACGGGAAGGTCTCATACAGCTGGAACTGTCCCATCCGGCTCGGGCCCGGCGTGGTGGAGTAGATGGACCAGAAGACGGACTCCTTGAAGAAGTCGGTCTGGTCCCACAAATCCTGGCCATACAGGCCGAGCGTGGTGAACGGCACCGTCATGTAGCCGAACGTCCGCCGGCCATACGTGGAGCCCTCGTGGGGCGCGCCGCCCGCGGCCGCTCCGTCGAGATAGGGCTTGAGCGAGAACTTCCAGCGCGAGCTCATCGCGTACTGGAGGAGCTGGTGGGCGTAGGGCTGGTTCTCGTGCCAGCTGGCGATGGCCCACAGGAGCGAGTTGCGGAAGTAGCCCGTGTAGTAGTTGTTGCCCTCCATGCCGATGCCGCCCCAGGGATTGTCATTGAGCGCGGCGATGACGGAGTTCCACCGCGTCAGCAGCAGCGTCTGCTCCGCCGGGAGCAGGTGGGCGAAGCACCAGTCGTAGGTGAGGATGACGGCCTCGCCGTACCAGCGGGCCGGGTCGCTGGAGATGGTGTTCTCGCTGATGGGGACCTGGGTGTTCACCGCCCAGGTGATGGCCGAGCGGCAGGACGCGGCGGCGCCGGTGATGAGCGAGTGCATGGCGGCGTCGATGGCCTGCTCGGGGCCCTGCACGTTCGCCACGGGCGTGTACGGGTTCTGGGCGAAGTACGCCTGGGCCCGCGCCAGCCGGGACGCATTGAACCAGACGCGCGGATGCGCCACCGGGATGGAGAGCACCACCGGAGGCCCGTTGGCGATGGTGAGCTGGATGGGCGCGGAGGTGGTGAGGTTGCCGGCGCGGTCCCTCGCCACCGCCGTCACCGGGAAGGTGCCGTCACCCACCAGCGTGGTGGAGAGGTTGAACCAGTACGGGTAGCTGGTGTCCTCGGCGCCCTGGTCCTGGCCATTCACGCGCAGCCGCACGCCGGCGACGCGGATGTTGTCGTGGGCGTCGACGCGAATCTGCACGGTGCCGCCCACCGTGGTGCCCGTGGCGGGCGAGACAATCTGCACCTGGGGCGGCGTGGTGTCCGGCGGCGGCGCGCTCACGGTGATGGAGATGGGCGCGGAGACGGTGACGTTGCCCGCGGCGTCACGCGCCACGGCGGTGAGCTGGCGCGGGCCGTAGGGCTGGAGCGTCTCCGTGTCGAGCGTCACGGCCCACGGCGCGGCCAGGTCCGCCTCGCCCACCTGGACGCCGTCGAGCTGCACGTGCACCCGGGTGACGCCCACGTCGTCCGTCGCGCTCGCCCGCACGGTGAACGGGCCGCTCACCGTCTCGTTGGGAGCGGGCAGGGTGACCTGTACCTGGGGCGGCGCCGTGTCGACCAGCACGTTGTCGATGGTGATGCGCACCGAGGCGGAGGTGGTGAGGTTGCCGGCCGCGTCGCGCGCGTGCGCCGTCAGGACATGGGCGCCGTTGCGCAGCAGGCGCGTGTCCAGCGCCGCCGACGACAGGTTGCGCCCGTCGATGCGCAGCTGCACGTGGGCCACGCCCACGTTGTCGCTCGCGCTCGTGACGACGTTGATGACTCCGGCCACCGTCGCGCCCGGGGCGGGCGAGGTGATGGCGACGGTGGGCGGCGTGGTGTCCGTGCGGGGCACGGGCGGGGTGTACTCGAGCGTGAGCACCGGCCTGCGCTCCGGCTGCGTCGCGAGGCCCGTGAACACCTTGGCCACCCGGCCCACGCGGGTGTTCGCCAGCATCACCCCCTGGTTGGTCGACGGGTCATCCACCCAGGACTGCACCACCGCCACGTCGAGCGGCACGTCGATGACGTTCACCACGACGGGGAACGCATCCAGCACAAAGGCCTTCCCCGCCACCTGGTCCGTCCCCGCACCGACGGCGCCCAGCCGCTCCCACTCCAGCCCGTCGTCGCGGAACTGCCAGCCCAGCCCCGCCGCCGTCGCGCTCCAGGGCGCCTGGACATAGGTGCCCCGCAGCTCGAAGTCGCCGTTGTAGGTCTCCACGGCCACGCGCAGCGTCGCGCCCTGCACCACCGCGCCGCTCGGAATCCCCAGCTGGGGGAAGCGCAGCAGCGTCTGGACTTCGTAGTCCTCCGTCTGGAACACCCCCAGCAGCGCCTCGTTGCGGTGCGCCGCGCCGTTCTGGGTGATGCCCTGGCTGGTGATGGCCACGGCCTCGGAGGCCGTCACCGGCGTCGTCACCGCCTGAGCGCGGCTCTCCGTGGTGGAAGGCGCGTCTGGCGTCTTCGTGCATCCGAGGAGCACGAGCACGGCGTACAGCCCCATCCACCCGACAAGGCGGCTTGTTCTTGAGTTCATAGGATGACAGTTCCTAGCCTGTCGTTGCGGGGGGCGTCCACCGCGTCGCGGGCCTGGGCTGTCACGTGCCGCCCGGGGGCTTCCCGCTCAGAGCGTGGGCTGGTGTCCCTGGAGCTGGGCCGCCACCTGTCGCTTGAGGGCCTGCAGCTGTTGGAGCTTCGCCTTCAGCTCCTGGCGCATCTCCCGCTCGTCGGTGTGGAGGACCTCGTCGTGCAGCTCCTCGATGCTCTCCGCCAGATTGGCATTGAGGAGGTTCATCTGCTGCTGGGAGAGCTCCAGGACCATGGGACACCTCTGTGTCAGCACAGGCGGAACACGGCAAAGCCTAGCATGCGTGTGCTCGGCGCCCCCAAACCGCGCCCGGCGCCAATGCCTGTCGGAGTGTCGGCTGGCCCACAGCCTGAATCCCGAGTCCCGGCCGGCGTCGCGCGTCATCGACGGGCGCGAGCGCTTCCAATGGACTCGGGGGCGGACCCCACCCCCTACGGGCTTCCCGAGGGGATGGGGCACTGCCTGTCGGCGTGGCGCCCCGGTGAGTCGGGGCGCCCGTGCCGCTTGCTTCGGGGACTAACGCAGCGCGATGAGCGAGGCGACCAGCAGCGAGACGACGCTCATCACCTTGATGAGGATGGCGACGCCCGGGCCGGAGGTGTCCTTGAACGGGTCGCCCACCATGTCGCCGACGACGGCGGCCTTGTGGACGTGCGAGCCCTTCGCGTGGCCCGGCAGCTTGCCCTTCTCGATGTACTTCTTGGCGTTGTCCCACGCGCCACCGGCGTTGGCCATGTAGAGCGCCATGGTGGCGCCGACCACGAGCGCGCCGGCCAAGAGGCCCGCGAGCGCCTGGGGCCCGAGCAGGTAGCCCACCACGGGCGGGGCGACGACGGCGATGAGGCCCGGGAAGATCATCTCGCGCAGGGCGCTCTTGGTCGCGATGTCGACGATCTTCTTCGGGTCGGGGTCCGCCTTGAGCTCCATCAGGCCCGGAATCTCACGGAACTGACGGCCAATCTCCTCGACGATGGCGCCCGCGGCGCGGCCCACCGCGAGCATCGTCGACGCGCCGACGAGGAACGGGAGGATGGAGCCCAGCAGCATGCCCACGATGACGTTGGGGTTGGTGAGCAGCAGGCTCATCTCCGGCAGGCCGGCGGCGACGCGCGTGTGGTTGACCTCCAGGTTGAAGGCGGAGAACAGCGCGATGACCGTCAGCGTCGCCGAGCCGATGGCGAAGCCCTTGCCGATGGCCGCCGTGGTGTTGCCCACCGCGTCCAGCTCGTCGGTGATGGCGCGGACCTCGGGGCCCAGGCCGGACATCTCGGAGATGCCGCCGGCGTTGTCGGAGATGGGGCCGTACGCGTCCACCGTCATCACGACGGCGGTGCCGCCGAGCATGCCCACCGCGGACAGGGCGATGCCGTACAGGCCCAGCGCCTGGTCGGCGATGTAGGCCACCAGGGCGATGGTCGCCATGGAGATGCCCACGCTCTCCATGCCCACCGCGAGGCCGCGGATGAGGTTGGTGCCGGCGCCGGTGATGGAGGCCTCGGCGATGCGCTGCACCGGCCGGGCGGAGGTGTAGTAGTCGGTGACCAGGCCGATGATGGCGCCGCCGAACGCGCCCGCGGCCAGGGCCACGGTGATGTTCTGGGACAGGCCGAACACGTTCATCATGACGAACGACAGGCCCACCAGGATGACCGGCGGCATGATGAGCGCGCTGCGCAGCACCTGCGCGGGGTTCATGGCCTTGAGCGCGCGCGCGATGAAGATGCTCAGCACGCTGACGACGAGGCCCACCGCGGAGAGCACCAGCGGCAGCACCACGCCGGCAACCTTCGCCGTGCTCGCGGACGTCCCCTCGACGGCCAGCCGCGACAGCTCCGTGGCGTTGGCCGTCAGGGCGATGGCCATGGCGGCGACGATGGCGGCGACCATGGACTCGTAGATGTCCGCGCCCATGCCGGCCACGTCGCCCACGTTGTCACCCACGTTGTCGGCGATGACGCCGGGGTTGCGCGGGTCGTCCTCGGGGATGTTCTCGATGACCTTGCCGGCGATGTCGGAGCCGACGTCGGCCGCCTTGGTGTAGATGCCGCCGCCCACGCGCGCGAACAGCGCGATGGAGCTGGCGCCCACGGCGAACGAGTGGAGGATGGGGGACAGCTCCGGGTGACCCTGGAAGGCGTAGTAGATGCCGCCCATGCCCACCAGGCCCAGGCCCGCCACCGCCAGGCCCATCACCGCGCCGCCATCCAGCGCGACCAGCAGCGCGTTCGGCTTGGAGCCCGTGCGCGCGGCCTGCGCGGTGCGCACGTTGGCGAACGTGGCGGCCTTCATGCCGATGTAGCCGGCGAGCAGCGAGAGGAACGCGCCCACCACGAAGCTCACGGCCGCCAGCTTGCCCAGCGCCAGGCCGATGAGGACCGCGAGCACCGCGCAGTAGATGGCGAGCACCTTGTACTCGCGCACGAGGAACGCCATCGCGCCTTCACGGATGTAGCCCGCGATGCGGTTCATCGTCGCGTCGCCGTCCGGCAGGGACTTGACGCGGAAGTAGAAGAACGCAGCGAAGAGCAAGCCCACGGCGCCGACGACGCTTGGTGCGACTGCCCAGAAACTCGACTCGAGACTCGACAACTCCATCCATTCTCTCCAGAGCAGTCCCGGGGATTGACGTCTCGCCCCCGCTGGGTCGCTCGTTGCCGCACAGTTGGTGTGCAGGGCCTATACGGGATTTCCGTACGCGCTGGGAGCCTCCTCTGAGCGGATAAGGGGGTGGGGCCGTCCCCGGGGGGAGTGGGGTGGGGCCGGGGGGATGGTGGGTCGGCCGGGCTTCGGGGGCCTCCCGAGAGGAGAACCCGCTCTCACGGGCGGCCGCTGGCGGGGTGCGCCATGGCGTTGGTTTGAGTCGGAAGGAAATCCCAGGAGGGGAATTGTGTGGGACTGTCGGTGAATATCGGCGGTCCGGGCGCCCTATCGTGGCTACCATGGGCGCGGGAGCTTCCCTGCTTCCGTAGGACCTTCCACGTCCGTTGCCGCCATGGAACTGCAGGTCATCGAGGTGATGCTCAACTCCCAGGACCTGGCGAAGGTGCCGCTGGGAGGCCATGAGGGCATCGCGGCGCGCTTGCGGGAGGCGCTGGCGGCGGTGGGGTTGGGGACGGTGACGGGCGCGAGCGCCGGGGGCGGCGTGGCCATCGTCGACGTGTCGGTGCCGAAGGAGCGCGTCCCGGAGGCGCTCGGCTTCCTGAAGCAGCAGCTGCGCTTGTGCGGCGCGCCGCGCACCACGGTGCTGAGCGTGGATGACACGGAGGTGCCCATCGGCGGGGACGAGCCGTGGGGGAGGCGGACCTCGCGTCCGGACTGAGGCCCCGGCACGCGCCCTCGCTGGGAGGAGGCGCGCGCTCGGGGGGGCTGCTTCGCTCAGAGGATGGGCGGCAGCTCCTGCTGGAGCTCGGCGCTGGTGCGCCAGCCCGCGGGCTTCAGGGGGGTGACGAACTCCAGGGTGCCGTTGGAGAGCGACACGCCGGCGGTGGTGTCCGCGCGCAGGTGGATGCGCTGGACCTTCTCGTGCAGCGCGCGGCGGGCCTCTCCGTCGCGGGCGAGCGTGCCCAGCGCCTCGAGGACCCGGGTGGCCAGGAACGCGAGCGCGCGCAGGGCCTCGGCGCTGGTGGCGCTCGAGCCCGGGGTGAGCGCGAGGGGGACGGGGCGCTCCAGGAGGGCGCCCAGCTTCTCGCTGTCCTTGTGCAGCTGGCGGCGCAGCTGGAGCGGGGAGGGGATGGGGGCGTCGTCGACGCGGATGAAGCCCAGGTAGCCCGCGTCCAGCACGCTGACGCACTCGATGTGGTTCACGTTGACGATGACCGCGTTGGCTTCGCGGTCCCGCTCCTCCTGCAAGAGCAGGGAGCGGCCCTCGCGCGAGTCCTCGAGGATGTCCCGGACGGTGCCCGTGAAGTACGTGCCGCTGTGCAGCGACACCGTCACGCGCGGGGGGAGCAGGGGGATGCCCGCCTGTCGACGGCTGGCGATGCGCAGGAGCGCCTGGAGCGTCGTCTCCAGTCCCCGGGGCTTCATGTCCAGGAAGGCCGCCAGCGGGTCGTCCGGGCGCGACAGCTCCGGCTCGGACTGCAGGGCGCGCTGGATGCCCTCTCGGCGGTCATGGATGTCGTCCAGGTTGGTGCAGGGCTCGTGGTCCAGGGTGAGCACGCCGTCGACGAACGAGGCGAAGCTGGAGCCGGAGACGTTGCCCGCGACGTTCTGGATGACCAGGCGCTTGAGCGAGCCCTGGACGAACTCGCGGCCCAGCTCGTCCTCCGTCAGCGATTCGAGCGCCTGGAAGAGCGGCGTGAAGTACACCTTCGTCCACGCCTCCTCGTAGATGTCCGCGTAGCCGTCGGCGCAGAGGCTGGCCCAGTCGACATTCACCGGCACCTTGAAGCCGGCGACCTCGGCCAGCTGCTTCTCGAGCTGGGGAAACTGCGTCTCCTCGAACGACTTCGCCGCCTTGCGCTCCGCGAGTCCCATGGATGTCTCCGTTGGTGTCGCGCGGCAGTCTCGCCCGGACGGCCCATGCCCTTGCAAGTTTGATGATGCATTCGCGGACTCCAATCCGATGAGAGGACTGGAGTCCGCGAGACCCGGTGCTACTGGAAGGTCACCTTGCCATTGCGCTGAAGACAGACATGCGGCGTTCCATCCGTGGGGCGGATGGCGATGCTGGGCCGGGTGCCGTCCTGGATGGTGCCCAGCTGGGTGTATGTCCAGAAGCCGCGCGCGTCCGGGGTGATGAGCTCCAGCGTCGTCCCATGGCGCTGGGCGATGACGGGCTTGCCCGCGCTGTACGCCAGGTCATTGGAGCCGGCGTTGTAGTCCCCCTGGGACGTGCGCGCGGTGCTGGTGGACAGGGGCGTGCCGAGCGTGACGTCGAAGAGGCTGCCCCAGGCGCCGGTGGGTGTCCCGTTGGCGAGCACCAGCAGGTGCTGGTCCGGCGTCAGCGCCAGGGAGGACCAGCTGGTGATGGAGGAGAGCCCGTTCAGGGAGAAGGTCTCCACGACGGTGCCCTTGACGGCGGTCAGCAGGTTCCGGTTGGTGAAGTAGAGCGTGCCCGCCGCGTCGAAGAGGGCCTCGCTCGTCATGGCGCCCTGGAGGAACAGGGGCGTGCTCCACGTGTTGGTGCCGGTGCGGGCGGTGATGCGCGCGCCCGACGTGCTGTCGCCGTAGGCGATGACGGGCTGGTGGCCCTGGGTGGGGTTGAGCGTGACGGACAGGTTGACGGCGTTGGTGCGCTCCGCCACGTCCACCACCTCGCGCACCCAGGTGCCGCCGACGCGGGTGGCATACGCGACACGCATGAGCTCTCCTCGTCCCTGCTCTCCGTTGCCCTTGAGGTAGGCGACGTGCGGCGTGCCGGTGGCGGGCTCGACGGCGATGACGGGCTTGAAGGTGAACTTCCCCTCGTTGTTGAAGCCCGCGCCGTCGATCTGCTCCGTCGTCCACGACGTGCCGTCCCAGAGGCCATACCAGAGCGAGCGGTGGGTGTCGTTGAAGTAGACGATGTGGCCCCGGCCGGCGGTGTCGAACGTCAGCTCGCAGAAGCCGCCCGTCACGTCCGGGCTCGGGTCGATGACGGTGTTGAGGAGCGTGTCCGTGGTGGACTCCACGTTGAAGTGGAACTCGCCCTGGGCCTTCTTCCCCGACTGCGTCTCCACCGAGACGGACAGGGTGGCGACGCCCTTGGGCGGCAGCTTCCAGGTCACCCGCTCCGAGTCCGGCTCGAGGACGCCGGAGGTGGCGCTCCAGCTCACCGACCTGAAGACCTCTCCGGAGGCGGAGACCTTGAAGCGCTCGGCCGCGCCCTCGACGAAGCCTCCCTGTCCGCCTTCCCGCTCGATGAGCAGCGCCAGCGTGTTGTCCGTGCGTGAGGGGATGACCTGCGTGGGCGCGTCGCCCGGCTCACCGGCGCAGGCGGTGAACAGGCTCACCGCTCCCGCCACGAGCAGCCTCTTCATGATGTTGTTGCGCTGCTTCAATGCGTCGCTCCTGGCTGAATGGGCTGGCGAGGGCATCCCGCCAGTCCGACACGGTCGTCGTGTCGGGCTCCTTCAACGGCTGTCATTGCGGAAGGGTCTATCCGGATACAGATGCAATGGCGGAACAGGAAATGCGGTGGCGGCTGGAACCTCGTGTGTGCTTCGCGCGTCGGAACCCGTCCGGGGTGTGCATGTGCTTCCGGGGGGCGGTCTGGTAGACGGGGGGCATGAGTCGACGACGTGCCCCGGAGGACCTCTCCGCGTTGTTGGGAGAGCCGAAACCGGACTGGGAGCGCCTCACCCAGGCGCTCAAGAAGCTTCCGGAGGACGTGGACCCGGCGCTCGCCGCGGGGGCGGCGCTGCACCTGCTCCCAGAGGACCGCTCGTCCCTCTGGGCCTTCGGGCGTCACTGTCAGCAATTGCCCGCGCCGGTCATCCGCGCGGTGCTGGAGCGGCTCGCGGACGACCTGCGTCCGGGGGTGTTCTTCCTGCGCGAGAGCGTGGACCTGGAGGGCTCGGATGAAGCCCTGCGCGAGTCGTGGCGGATGGCGCTCCAGGGGTTGTTGGATTTGGACGTGACGTATGGCTGGGGTTCGAGGCAGCGCAAGGCGAAGCTCCAGGGGCTGGCGGCGAACCCGGTGTTGCTCCAGTCCCTCCAGACGGTGGTCGTGGCCAGCGAGGAGGTGTCCCGGGACATGCTGGCGGTGTTGACCATCGACGCGTCCGAGGCCTCGCTCGACGCGCTCATCCCCCATGTCGAGCGGGCGGTGCAGCGCCAGGGGTGGGAGCTGGACCGGCTGGAGGACCTGCGGACGCACGCGCGCTCCACGCCGGCGTTGGAGGCCCTGTTCGAGCGGATGGAGGCGGTGCTCCAGGCGCGCCGCGCGCGCTCGCCGGCGCTGGAGCTGGCGCGGGCGCTGGGCTTCGGCGAGCCGGGCGTCTTCTGGTTCAAGCTGTATGCGACGGGCGGGGAGGAGGGGGACGAGCGCTCGATGACCTATCGTCACCACTGTCACCTGTCGGTCGACAGCCGGGCTCCGGACTGGCTCAGCTTCTCCATGTCCTCCTGGGACTCGGACGGGGAGCCGGGGGGGAATGTCCCGGTCTACGACCTGGATGGCACGGGGCTCCAGAACGACACGCTGGGGCTGGGGGCCTGCGAGCCCACGCGCATCCCCGAGTGGATGGCCCGGGCCGCGGAGCGGTTGAGGACGGAGTGGCACTTCGAGCAGCGCGCGGTGATGACGAGCCTGAGGGGCCGGCAGCGCACACGGCTCTTCGGGTGGCTGACGGGGCGAAATCCTCCGGGAAAATAGACCGATGATTTCCGGCCGGGTCGGCAGTCAGAGGGGTAGAAACCTCATCCCACCCCTGGAGACACCCATGAAGCCCAGCCGTCCCCGCAAGCTGTTCCTCAACCTGCCCGTCGCGGACCTGAAGCGCTCGGTCGATTTCTTCACGAAGCTGGGCTTCGAGTTCAACAAGGACTTCACCGACGACAGCGCCACCTGCATGGTGGTGGGCGAGGACGCGTACGTGATGTTGCTGACGGATGCGCGCTTCAAGGAGTTCATCAAGAAGCCGCTGCACGACGCGACGCAGAGCACGGCGGGGACGTATGCGCTGTCCGCCAACAGCCGCGCCGAGGTCGACGAGATGGTGAAGATTGCCTTGTCGTCCGGAGGCTCGAAGGCCGCGGACGCCATGGATTTGGGCTTCATGTACGGCGGTAGCTTCTACGACCCGGACGGCCACCACTGGGAGCTGGCCTTCATGGAGCCGGGGCAGATGCCGCCGCAGTAGCACGGCGGCCCGTGGGCTCAGGGCCCGCCCACCACGCTGGCCTGGGAGGCTGGCGCCTTCGCTTGTCCTTCCCTGCGTCGGCGCCAGTACAGGAAGACAGGGACACCCGCGCCGAGCAGGAGGGTGCCCTTGAGCGCGTTGAGGGGATTGGACGCGGTGGAGCCCACCACGACGTAGAGCGCCGCCGCGATGAAGAGCAGCGGCGTGAGGGGATAGCCGGGCACCCGGTAGGACACGCGGGGCGCCTGTCCCCGCTTCTCCCGGGCGCGGTAGACGAAGAGCGTGGCCGCCGTGGCGCCGAAGACGAGCCAGTCCGCGAACACCACGTAGTCGAGCAGCTCGCCGTAGGTCCCCGTGCCCGTCAGCAGGATGGCCCACGCGGCCTGGAAGATGATGGCCGCCGCCGGCGTGTGGTGGCGCGGATGCAACCTGGCCATCCACGGGAAGAACAACCCGTCCGCCGCCATCGCCTGGTACACGCGCGGCGACACCAGGATGACCAGGTTGAGGAAGCCGAAGGTGGAGAGCGCCACGCCCGCCGTGATGAACGTGCGGCCCGCCGGGCCCAGGAGGTGCCCCAGCGCGTCCGCCGCAGGCGCCGTGCTCGCCGCCAGTCCCCCGGCACCGAGCGTGCGCAGGTAGGTGAGGTTCGCGAGCAGGTACACCCCCACCACGCCGATGACCCCCAGCAGCAGCGCGCGAGGCAGGTTGCGCTCCGGGTCCACCAGCTCCTCCGCCACGAAGTTGGTCTGCTGCCAGCCGCCATAGCTGAAGAGCACCGGCACCAGCGCCGCGCCCAGCGCCAGCACGATGGAGTCCGGCGGCTCGGGCGCCACCGTCTGCACTGGCGCCGCCCCCGACAGCAGGAGCCCCGCGCCCACGAGCACCGCGAGCGCCACCAGCTTGAGCACCGTGAAGACGTTCTGCGTGAGCGCCCCCGGCCGCACCCCGAAGGAGTTGATGCCCGACAACAGGACGATGGCGCCGATGGCCAGCGGGAGCCGGTAGTCCGCCGGCCACCCCGTCCACGCCAGCGTGTAGTTGGCGAACGTCACCGCCACCGCGGCGATGGCGCCTGTGGCAATCATCAACAGCAGGCCCCACGCGTTGAGGAACGCGGGCAGCTCGCCGAAGGCGTCGCGCAGGTAGACGTAGCTGCCCCCGGCCTTGGGGATGCGCTGCCCCAGCTCGCCGTAGATGAACGCCCCGATGAGCGCCACGCCGCCGCCGAGCAGCCACGCCCCCAAGGTGAGCCCTGGGGTATGTACGCGCTGGGCGACGATGGCGGGGTTGAGGAAGATGCCCGAGCCGATGATGCCGCCGATGACGAGCATCACCCCCGAGAACAGCCCCACCCGCCGCGAATAGCTTCCACCCGACGACGCCTTGGCCTCATTCGCGGCAGGAGCGCTCATGCCCCCCGAGCATAGTCCGGGCGCGAGTACCTCGCGACGAAGCTGCCGTCAAAGGGTCGGTCGGCAGAAACACCCCTGCGCCACGGACCACATGCAGCAGGTGGATGCCTCTTCACAGGCCTCCTTGGTTTTGCCGGAGCATGAGCACGTGGCGTCCGACGCGCAATGAGCCCCGCCGCCCTCCGCGCACAGCGCGTCAACGATGCCCGCGCGGCACTCCGGGTCTGACCCGGCGTTGCATTTCGTATCGCCACAGTCCGCGTCCAACAACCCACAGCCCGAGAGGAAGACGGCCAGGAACAGCAGGGAGGCGAGAAGGAAGGAGTGCATCTGCCAGGCTCTACCGAAGCCTTGTTCTCATTCACATACCCCGCGAGGAGTAGAGTGTTCCCGACCCCTCCCGCGGTGGGAGGCATTGCCGGAGGAACCCATGTCGCGCGGGCTCACCTTGATGCGGCTGGCCGTGCTCATCCCCGCTGTCGGCGCGGCGGGCCCCGTGGGCGACGCGAAGCGACTGGTCTCGCTCGAGGTCTCCGACGGTCCCCGGTGAGTTCGCTCCGGACGCCACGCCGCAGAAGTACCAGGGCCCGCACGGCCTGAGCCCCCAGTCCTTCGCGGACACCGTCCGCGCTGCGCTGAAATGGCGAGAGGCCTCGGGACGGTCGTCGAAGCGGGCGTGTCCCGAGCGTGTCCTTCAACCTCATCGACTGGAACCGTCACACCCATGTCGGGACTGACGCTCCACTCCAGCGCGCGTGTCCTGGGGACTCCAGGCGCGGGGGGACAACACCCTGGACGTGGCGACGGCGCCCATCGTCAAGGTGGAGGCCCGGCTGTGGCCGCCTCGCCGCCCCCATCAATCAGGCTTCTGGGGCGCGGCTCCAATGTCAGCCAGCGCACAGTCTTCCTGGACTCACGGCGTGCGTCGGGGCTTTTCGTTCGGGTGGTGCGGACACCATCTTCCAGGAATGGAGCCCCGGGCCGAATCCCCAGGACGAGCGAAGGAGGAGGACCGCGCGCGCGCCACCATCCTCAACGTCAATGACACGCCCGCGGTCCTCTACCTCACCAGCCGCATCCTCACGGTGGCCGGCTACCACGTGGTGGAGGCGACCAGCGGAACGGAGGCGCTGCGGCTGGCGGGCGGCCGTCCGGACATGGTGTTGCTGGATGTCCACCTGCCGGACGTCGACGGGTACGAGGTCTGCCGGCGCCTGCGGGCGCGCGAGGAGACGCGCGACCTGCTGATTGCACACCTGTCCGCCGTCTCCGTCAGCCGCGAGGACCGGCTGCGCGGGCTGGCTCAGGGAGCGGATGCCTACTGGACCACCCCCCTGGGGGATGACGAGCTGCTCGCGAACGTGGAGGCGCTCCTGCGCCTGCAGTCCCGCGCCCAGGCGGCGGTGCACGCGCGCGACGAGTTCCTGTCCATCGCGGCGCACGAGCTGCGCACGCCGCTGACGGCGCTCCGGCTCAACCTGGAGCGGCTGGTCCACCACCTCACCCGGGTTCCCGGTGACGCGGTGGCGCGGCGCACCGTGGAGGCGAGCACCACGCCCGCGCTGCGGCAGCTGGTGCGACTGCAGCAGCTGTTGGACACGCTGCTGGACGTGTCGCGGGTGGGCAGCCGCAAGCTGCGGCTGGACATCGAGGTGTTCGACCTGGCCGAGGCCGCGCGCGAGGTGGCCGGGCGGCTGGCGATGTCGGCCCGCGCGGCGGGCACCGAGCTGTCCCTGGCGCTCCCCCTGGGGCCCGCGCTGCTCATGGGAGACCGGCTCCGGCTGGAGCAGGTCATCAGCAACCTGCTCGCGAATGCCTTCCGTTATGGGGATGGCAAGCCCATCTGGCTCACGGTGGAGGAGCACCCGGACGCGCTGTGGCTGAGCGTGACGGACCAGGGCATCGGCATCGCGAAGCAGGACCAGTCGCGCATCTTCAACCGCTTCGAGCGCGCGTCGAGCACGGGCCGCGCGGACGGCCTGGGCCTGGGCCTGTTCATCGCGAGGGAGATCGTCGTCGCCCATGGGGGCACGCTCACCGTCGAGAGCGAGCCGGGCCAGGGGGCGACGTTCCATGTGACACTGCCCCGTCATCGGACGGCGGCCTACTGATGGATTGAAAGGAAGGCGTGTCGTGTCCTCTGAAGGTGGTGCCGGCGCGAAGAAGACGCTTCATCCTCGGCTGGAGACGGGGGTGCCCCGGCTCGACTTCATCACCAAGGGTGGGCTCATCAAGGGCGCCTCGTACGCGGTGCTGGGCCCCCCGGGCTCGGGCAAGACGGTGCTGGCGCACCAGATTGCCTTCTGGCACGTCAAGCACGGCGGCAAGGCGCTCTACGTGACGCTGCTCACGGAGTCCCATGCCCGCATGCTCGCGAACCTGGAGGGGATGTCCTTCTTCGACGCGAGCGTCATCCCGGAGAAGCTGCACTACATCAGCGGCTACCGGCAGCTGGAGTCCGAGGGGCTCAAGGGGCTGTTGGAGCTGGTGCGGCGCGCGGCGCGTCAGCACCAGGCGACGCTGCTCATCCTGGACGGCATGGACGTGGCGAAGGACCTGGCGCGCGGCGATTTGACGTACAAGCGCTTCCTGCAGGAGCTGCAGACCTTCATCGGCATCCTGGGCTGCACCACGCTGCTGCTGTCGCCGCATGACCCCGCGGAGCTGCTGCCGGAGACCACGGCGGTGGACGGCATCTTCGCGCTGTCGCTCTGGCTGTCGGGGCCCCGGGCCGTGCGGGAGCTGGTGACGCTGAAGTTCCGGGGCAGCGACGCGCTGCTCGGCAAGCACGAGCTGGAGATCTCCGACCGGGGCGTCATCGTCCACCCGCGCACGGAGGTGCAGTTCGCCGACCCGGTGGAGCAGGTGGAGGGGGAGCGCGTCCGGATGGGCTTCGGCGTGCCGCGGCTGGACGAGTCGCTCCATGGGGGGCTCCTGTCGGGCTCCACCACGATGCTGTTGGGGGCGCCGGGCACGGGCAAGACGCTGCTGGGGTTGCGCTTCCTGCTCGAGGGCGCGCGCCAGGGGCAGCCCGGGGTGTACTTCGGCTTCTATGAGACGTCCCAGCGGCTCATCGAGAAGGCCGAGGGCGTGGGCATGGGGGACTTGCGCAAGCACGTGGACGCGGGCCTCATCGAAATCCAGTGGCAGCCGCCCCTGGAGCACAACATGGACGCGCTCGCGGAGCGGCTGCTGGAGCGCATCCATGAACGGAAGGTGAAGCGCCTGCGGCTGTTCGTGGACAGCGTCGCGGGCTTCCGCTCGGCGGCCGTCTATCCGGAGCGGATGAGCCGCTTCTTCTCCGCGCTGTCCCATCAGCTTCGGATGCTGGACGTCACCACGCTCTACTCGGACGAGACGGCCCTGTTCACCCCAGGCGTCGAGGTGCCGCAGCCGGACGCCACCGCGTACGTGGAGAACGTCATCCTGCTGCGCTACGTGGAGCTGCGCTCGCAGCTGTACCGGTTGATCTCCATCATGAAGATGCGGGAGAGCCAGTACGACAGCGGCATCCGGGAGTTCTCCATCACGGACAAGGGCATCACCGTGGCGGACACCTTCGAGAGCGCGGAGGCGGTGCTGACGGGGCACGCCATCATGACGGAAGGCGTGCGGGACGTGCGGCGCAAGGCGCCGATGGGCGAGAAGGCGAAACCGCGCAAGCGGCCCCAGCCGAAGGTCCGGCGCAAGCCCGCGCCTCGGAGGCGCTCATGAAGACGGTGCTGGTCGTCGACGACGAGATGGACATCGCGGACGCGGTGAAGTCCATCCTCGAGGACGAGGGCTACCGCGTGGTGACGTGCGCCAATGGGCGTGAGGCGCTGGACTGTCTGGAGGAGGTGCGGCCGGACCTCATCATCATCGACGTGATGATGCCGGTGATGAATGGGTTCGAGGCGCTGCGGGCCATCCGGCAGCGCGAGGAGTTCGCGGGGCTGCCGGTGCTCATCATGAGCGCCATCGACCCGTCGGTGCGTCCGGCCGAGTACGACTGGGCGGGCTTCCTCAAGAAGCCCTTCTCGCTCAGCCACCTGCTGGAGCAGGTGCACAAGCTGGTGCCGCTGGCGGCGTGAGCGGGACGACGGTGGCGGCCGGCCGAGGTGGGGCTGGCGCGCCACCTGAGGGGCGGCCACGCCTTGCTCCATGCCTTCATCGCCCGCCTCGTCTTGCTTTGAATGGGGGCCAGCAAGGCCCTCGCGAGCGGGGGCTGTTTTCACCGGATGTGCCAGGACTTCCTGCTCTTGTGCTGGTGTGGGGTGACCGAGGTCCCCTCCCCACGGTGGGAGCAACCTCGCGCCGCCGGGCCGCTTGTTGGGCAAGCCTGTTCCCCGAGGGCCGTGGGCTTTTGCCCAGCAGAAGGGAAGAGGTCTTCTCATCGGGTCCGGCGCGAGGTCCCCGCGCCGTGACATGGAGGCCCGGTGGGTTCCCTTCGGTGGGGAACCGGACCTCGTTGGAGGGGAGCGAGGGCCTCAGCCCGACGACGTTTCGGTGTGCGTCGAAACATGGCCCCCGCGGCGGCGCGTAGAAGCACGTCCATGATGCCGCTGCATCCTGTCGCCGCCGCCACACACCTCGACCCGTATCCGTTCTACGCCGAGCTCGTCGCGACGCGTCCCTTCTATCGGGACGCGGCCCTCGGACTCTGGGTGGCCTCCAGCGCCCGAAGCGTTCGGGCGGTGCTGACGTCCCCTGCCTGCCTTGTCCGGCCCCGCGCGGAGCCGGTGCCACGGATGTTCGGAGCGCTGGCCTCCGGGGCGCTGTTCGGGCAATGGGCCCGGATGAACGACGGGCCTTTCCACGGGGTGGTGCGCCGGGGGCTCGGGGCGCTCATCGAGCGGTGGAGGGCCGCGCCCGGCGTGGACGTGCGTGCCAGCGCGCGACGACTGCTGCGCGAGGGCTCGCTCCAGGAGTGGGTGTTCGGGTGGCCGGTCCATTCCGTCGGGGCGCTGTTGGGGCTGGCGCCTGGGACGTTGTCCGGGGTGGCGGAATGGACGGGGGAGCTGGTGAAGGGGCTCGTCCCTGGCGCAGGGGACGCCGTGGTCCTGCGAGGCGGGCTCGCGGCGGAGCAGCTGCGCGCGGAGGTCCGCTCGGCCCTGGAGGCCCAGACGGCGCGAGGGGGCGAAGGAGGGCCGCTGGCGTTCTTGCGGAGGGAGGTCGGCGCTTCGGCGGACGCCGCCGCGAGCGTGGACCCGGAGCGCCTGGTCGACGTGGTGGTTGCCAACGCCATCGGGCTGCTGGTGCAGACCCATGACGCGACGGCCGGCTTGATTGGCAACACCCTGCGAGCCCTGATGCGGGAGCCCTCGCTGCTCGCCGAGGTGGCCGGCCGACCGGCGCTGCTGCCCCAGGTGCTCGATGAGGTGCTGCGATACGACCCGCCGGTGCAGAACACGCGCCGCTACCTCGCGGAGGACACCGTCCTCGAAGGCCACGCGCTCGCGGCGGGGGAGGGTGTCCTGGTCGTGCTCGCCGCCGCGAATCGCGACGCGCGGGTGCACCGCGAGCCCCACCGCTTCGACATCCATCGCGAGCCTTCCGCGCGGCTCTCCTTCGGCTGGGGCGCGCATGTCTGTCCTGGTGCGCGTCTCGCGACGTCCCTGGCGGCGGGGGCCCTGGAAGTCCTGCTCGCCACGGACCTCGCCCGGCATCGCGACGCCTTCGAGGACGTCCCCTTCCTGCCGTTGCCCAATGCCCGAGTACCCCTGCTGCCCGCGCTCCGGCTCGCGCCCGAGGAGGTTGGATGATCGCCGTCATCTTCGAGGTCCAGCTTCGCAAAGAGGGGAGGCAGACCTACCTGGACCTGGCCGCGGGGCTGCGGCCGCTGCTCTCCCAAATCGATGGCTTCATCTCCATCGAGCGCTTCCAGAGCCTCTCGGATTCCAGCCGCCTGTTGTCGCTCTCGTTCTGGAGGGACGAGGCGGCGGTCGAGGCCTGGCGTCGACTCGAGGCCCATCGCGCGGCTCAGGCGCAGGGGCGCGACGGGGTCTTCCTGGACTATCGGCTGCGGGTCGCCAGCGTCCTGCGCGACTACGGCCTGTCGCGGCGCGAGGAGGCTCCGGGCGACAGTCGGAAGGTGCACGGCTGACGTCGCCTGCCCCGAGCCCGGGCGCGCGCCGGGTTGCCCGGGCCAGGCGAGGGCTCCAAGCTGCGGCACTGATGACGAACACACAGGGAAAGAGGGTCGACTCGGCCTCGAGGGTCATCGCGGCGCCGCCGGCCAGGCTGTATCAAGCGCTGCTGGACCCGGAGGCCGTCACGAAGTGGCTTCCCCCCAAGGGGATGACGGCGCGCCTGCGGGCCTTCGAGCCACGTGCCGGTGGCGCCTATCGACTGACGCTCACGTATGACGAGGCGCATCACTCCGTTCCAGGCAAGAGCTCGGCGCACGAGGACGCCGTCGAGGGGCAGTTCGTGGAGCTCGTCCCGGACCAGCGCGTCGTCCAGCGGTTCGAGTTCGAGTCGGAGGACCCCGCCTTCGCGGGGACGATGACGATGACCTGGACGCTGACGCCCGTCGGCGCCGGCACCGAGGTCTCCATCCGCTGTGTGGACGTGCCCGAGGGCATCCGGCAGGAGGACCACGTCGTCGGGATGTCATCCACGCTCGAGAACCTCGCGACGTTCGTCGAATAATCCAGCCATGCAACACCAGGCGCGCGGTCGTCCCTGACTCAATGGGGCGGCCCGCACCTGAGTGTGGTTGGGATTGAGGCACGCCGCGGATTCGTGACGGTGAGAACTGTCTTCACTTGCGGTGGCGTCTGACATATTTCGCGCGCCGCGCTCCCCCGAGCGCGTCATCCCATCCATCAACCGAGAGAGGCCTCCCATGAAGAGTCTGGCTGGATTCCTTGTCGTCGCCGCGATGCTGCTGACCGGATGTGAGCCCGCGCAGAATGATGCTCAGCTCCACGAGGCCCCCGCGTCGGAGACCGTCGGACAGCAGGAGTCGGCGCTCGGCGCCGGTGACTGTACGGTGAGCCTGCAGTGCGCCAATGGCGTGACGGCCTCGTGCTCCGGAAACAATCGCCAGTGTTGGCTCGACCCGGACGGGCTCGAGCAGGTGTGGTGCAATGGCAGTCCCTATGGCTGTCGCTTCGTGCCGGCGCCGTGCGGCTGCGCGCGGGACAACTGCTGCTCGGAGCTGTGCGCGCTGGACCCGGACTGCGGCACCTGCACGCCGGGCCGCTCCTGCACGTCCAACGCCCAGTGTGGTGGCACGCTGTCCGGACGCTGCAACGCCGTCACCCGCACGTGCACCTGCATCATCGGCGTGGACGCCGAGCGCGAGAACTGAGCGCGAAGGGGTAGCACCGCGTCCGTGAGGCGTTGTCGCCCCTGGACGCGGGCGGGGGGAGGGTGAACAATCCCGCGCTGGATGCCTCCCCCTGCTTCGCCCGAGCCCGCCGCCGGAGTCCGAGTCCCGATTCCGCGCCCGGCGTGGGCCGTCGTCGGCGGTGCCCTGGCCCTCACCTGTCTCTTCTTCTACCGGGCCGTCTTCAGCGCGCAGGTCTTCATCGCGCGGGACATGCTCCTGGTCTACGCGCCCTTGCGGCGCTACTGGGCGCAGCGGGTCCTCGGAGGGGACTTCCCCGGCTGGTATGCCTTCGACGGGCTGGGGCAGTCGTTCGCGGGCATCATGCTGTCCGCGCCCTTCCATCCGTCGCAGTTGCTGGGGCTGCTGTTCTCCACCGGCGTGGCGATGAAGCTCACGGTGCTGGCGTGTCCGCCGCTGGCCCTGCTGGGCACCTACGCGCTGCTGCGGCTGTACGACGTGCCACGGGGCGGAGCGTTCTTCGGGGGGCTCGCCTTCGCCTTCAGCGGACACCTGGTGTCGCTCACCAACAACCTGGCGTACCTCCTGGCGGCGGCCTCCCTGCCCGCGGCGCTCTGGGCCGCCGAGCGTTTCCTGCGCGTCGCCACCCCCGCTCGCGCCGCCGTGGCCGCCTTTGGTGTCGCCAGCGTGCTGCTGGCCGGTGACACGTGGAGCTATGCCTTCGCGAACGCCTTCGTGTTGCTGCTCGCGGTGACGGGCCGGGGCGCCTTGCGGACTCGCGTGCTCCGCGCGCTGGGGCTCGTGGCGATGGGCGCGGGGCTGGCCGCGCCGCAGCTGTTCGCGGGCATGGCGGTGTTCGCGCACGGGGCCCCTGGCGCCAGCTCGCTCGAGGACGCACAGCGCTGGTCGCTGGACCCGTGGCGACTGCCGGAGCTCGTCCTGGGGCCCTACCTCGCCAACCCCGCAGTGGAGCGCGCCGTCCCCGAGGAGGTCGTGAAGCCGCTCTTGAGCACGGGTGGCTTCTCCACGCTGTGGACGGACTCGGCGCTCGTCGGGGTGCCGGTGCTGGTGCTCGCGGTGGCGGGGTTGATGTTCATCCCCTGGAGGCGCTGGGCGCCGTTCGCCGCGGTGTGGGGGCTGGTGCTGCTGCTCGCGCTCGGGGCCGCGTTGCCCGTCTATGGGTGGCTGCATGACGTGCTGCCGCTGTGGCGGCCGTTCCGCTATCCGGAGAAGCTCGTCGCGCACCTGACGTTGGGGCTCTCGCTGCTCGCGGGCTTCGGGTGGAAGGCGTTGGTGTCCTCCGAGCCACGGGCGCGCCGCGCGGCCTGGGTGGCGGGTGGCCTGTCCGTGGGGTTGCTCGCCGTGGCCCTCGCCGAGCGCTGGGGCGCGGTGTGGTCTTCCGCTTTCGTCGTCGCCCGTTGGCCCCAGGTGCCCGCGGAGACATTGGAGACGTTGTCGCATGCGTTCAGCGACGCCGGCTTCATCGCGGCGGGCCTCGCGCTGGGTTGCGCGCTCGTGTTGCCCGGGCTCGCGGGCTCGTGGCCTCGGGCCGGGGTGTTGATGGCGCTGCAGCTGGGCGCGGCCTTCACGCTGAACGAGCCGCTCTACATCCTCGGCTCGGAGGAGCTGCTGGACAGTCCCCCCACGCTCGTCGAGGCCGTGCGCGAGCACGCCGCGCGGACGGGAGACTCCGCGCCCCGCGTCTCCTCTCGCCTCCAGCGCTTCCAGTTGCCCCAATTCGAGGGCTTCGAGTTCCAGGACAGCGTGGCGTTGATGTCGCGCGCTTCGTTGATGCCGGACACCCCCGCGCTGTGGAACATCGGCGCGGCGGGGGCGTATCTGCCCGCGGTGAGCGCTCGCGTGAAGGGGCTGCAGCTCGACGCGCCCGCGCGCTTCACCCAGCTGGAGCCGCTCTATGGCGTGCGGTTCAGTGTGTATACGTCCGCGTCCTACGCGGGGCTGGAGCCCAAGCCGGGAAGGGTGTTCGCACGCGACGAGGTGTTCGAGCTGGTCCTCGTCGAGCATTCCGACGCCCTCCCGCGACTCTTCGTCGCGAGGCCTCGATGTGTGTCGGACGAGAAGGCCGCGCTCGGGCTCCTGGGCACGGAGGCCTTCCGTCAAGGTACCTGGGCCGCGGTGGAGTGTGGCGTGGAGCCGCTCCCCGCCTCGAGCGAGGCGCCGCTGACAGGGCGGGTCCTCATCGAGCGCGACACCCCCGAGCACCTCGTGGTGTCGGTCGAGTCATCCGAGGACGCGGTGCTCATCGTCAACGATGCGTTCCAGGCCGGATGGACGGCGAGCGTGGACGGTGTGCCCACTCGGGTGCTCCCCGCGAACGTGGCCGTGCGGGCCGTCGCGGTGCCCTCGGGGCGTCACCAGGTGGTGCTGCGCTATCGGGTCCCTGGAGTCGTGCCGGGGTTGCTGCTGTGGGGCGTGACGCTCGTGGGGCTGGCGCTGGCCGAGGGCTGGCGTCGTCGGCGTTCTCCCGCTTTACGGTGAACGCTGTCCATGGAGTGAAGCCCCCGTGCGAGCGCGTCTGGCGAAGCCCGTTCGCGGCCCTCCCGGCGCCCGCCCGCCTGCCCGCATCCGGTCCTCGACTTCACCCACCCTCCCGACGATGATGGCCGCGCGCGTCAACCGAGCCACATGGAAACCCCAAGAGCTGAACGACCGCGCCGGCGGTGGGCTCGACTCCTCGCGGGCGTCCTGCTGAGTCTCGTCGCGCCCGTCGCGCTGGTGCTCATCGTGGCGCTGGTCGTCGTGCACAACCTCGACCGTCCCTGGCTGAAGTCGCACGTCGTCTCGCAGGTGGAGTCGGCCACGGGCATCCAGGTGGACTACCAGACCACCCAGGTGTCGCTGCTGTCGGGCCTGCGGTTGGAGGGCCTGGTGGTGCGCACGCCCGCTGCCTTCCAGCGCGTCGCGCCCGAGCTGCTGCGCGTGGGGACGTTGGAGGCGAAGTGGTCGCCCGGCTCGCTCATGAGCGGCGGCACGCTCATCGAACACGTGGCGGCGCGCGAGGTGACGGTGGCCCTGGTGGCCGACGACGCGGGGCCCACGTCCCTCTCGGAGCTGACGGGACCTCCCGCGCCCGGGCCCGTCCCCGAGGAGCCCTCGCTCGGGCTCTCCCGACAGCTCGCCTCGCTGCTCGCGTCCGCGCCCCCCGTCGCGCGCGTGGACGTGTCGGGCGTGTCGCTGGCCTGGCTCCGAGTCCAGGATGGCGTGGTGGTCGACCGTTGGTCCGTGCGCGGGCTCGGACTGGGCGCCGAGGTGAAAGAGCGGGACGGCGCCTGGAAGCTCTTCGCGAACCTGGGCCAGACGGGCGCCCCGTTGCCGCTGGAGCTGAGTCGCGAAGGCACCCTGGCTCCTCCGGCGCGCGCGGAGCTGGCGCTCGCGCTCGCGGTGGAGGCGGGGGCCACGGCCGCTCGCGCGCGGGTGGACCTGGACGTCGCGCGACAGACCTTCGACCCTCGGTTCTCGGTGCGCTCGTTGCTGCATGGCGCGGTGTCCGCGCGGTTCGACGCGGGGGCGCGCCGCACGCTCCTGGAGCTGGAGCGCACGGGACTGACGGACAGCGCCGAACTCCAGGCCGAGCTGGTGTTGCCGGATGACTCGAGCGTGGCGCCCGTCGTGACGCGCGCCCTGGCGGACGTGGACCTCGCGAAGCTGCTGCGGGTGCTGCCGGGGGACTGGCGCCCGTTCACGCTCGAGCGCGGCGAGGTGCGCCTCGACGCGCGAGACGTCACCCTGGGCGCGATTCCGCTGCTGGGGGCCGAGGGCAAGCTCGGGCTGGACGTCGAGCTCACGTCGCTGCGGCTGGCCCAGGACGGGCTCACGGTGGCGCTGGGTGATGGACGTGTGTCGCTGGCGGCCACGCCGGATGCGCGGCAGGGGGTGTCCGCGCTGCTGACGTTCGCGCTCCAGAAGCTGGAGGTCGACGGGCCCGCCACGGTGCGCGTGCCGAAGGCGCAGGGGGAGCTGAAGGGACAGCAGCTGAGGCCCGAGCCGTCCTCGCCGCTCCAGGTGGCCGGGGACGTGGCGCTGTCCGGTCTGGTGGAGGCCGTGGACGTGAACGTCCCGGGCTTGCGCGCGAAGGCCCAGCGGTTGGGCTTCCAGCTCCAGGCGCCGCTCGCGGGCAGGCCGCCCTTCTCGCTGCGCGCGGACCTCCCCGTGGGCGCGCTCGAGGTCGTCACGGCGGAGGGGCTGGAGGTGCTCAAGGGCCCCGTGCACGTGAAGCTCGATGCGTCGCAGGTGGTCCCCAACGTGGACGAGCCGCGCCTGACCCGGGCCCGCGGCCGGCTGGTGCTGGACGTCGGCGCGATGCACGCGACGCTGGACGCCACCAAGGGCGCGGATGACGTGGCGTACACGCTCGCCTTCGAGACCCCGGACCTGGTCGCGGCCCGGCCCTTCATCCCCAACGACGTCGCCGCGCGCATCCCCTGGAAGCAGCTGGGGGTGGGCGTGTCGTCCCAGGGCAAGGCGACGGCGCTCTTCTCCGCCGCGCCCCGCGTGGACCATCGCACCGAGGTGCGCGTGCGGAAGCCGGGCTGGGATGACGTCTCGGCGGGCAACGTCACCGTCGTCGCGCGCTCGCAGGGGGATGCGTGGCGACACAAGGGCGAGGTGGAGCTGCGCGTGGACGGGCTGCGCGTGGGGGAGACCGACGGTGGGCCGCAGCGTCACACCTTCACGGTGGACCTTGACCGGCGCAAGCCGACGGTCAAGGTGGGCGTCACCAGCCAGGAGGGCGTGAAGGCCACCGTCGATATCGCGCTGGCGTACGAGCGCAAGACGCGCGCGCTCCAGGGAGAAGTGAAGGCGGACCTCCCGCCGCTCGGCACGCTGGCACCGCTGCTGGCCCTGGCCCAGGTGCCCAAGGAGCTGAACGCGTCGCGGCTGGGCGTGAAGCTGGACGTGAATGGCACGTTGCTCGGCGTCGTCACCGGGCTCACCCCGGACGGACTGCCCCGGTTCTCACCGGAGCCGCTGCGGACGGGCAGCTTCGCGGGCAAGGCGGTGGTGGACGTGCAGGGCTTCCGCTGGCGCCAGGATGCCTTGACGGTGAACCTCCCCGGGTTGCACTGGGCGGTCGACTCGCACGTGGACGGCCCCAATCGGACGATTCACAGCGACATGACGGTGGAGAAGCTCACCGTCGCGATGGCCGACAGCCGGCTGTCCCTCGCGGACCTCTCCAGTGACACCACCGCCACCTTCACCGACAAGCTGGAGGCGGAGGACATCGAGGTGACGCAGCAGCTGACGGTCCGCTCCGTCGAACAGAAACCGGCGCTGCCCTATCCGGTGCAGGACCTGGCGTGGGCCTTCACCGCGCGCCGCAAGCCCACGGGCGTCATCCATGTCCCGGAGCTGAAGGTGATCAACGGCGGGACGAGCACCGAGCTGAGCATCAAGGGACGGCTCGACCTGGGGGAGGAGCGGCGGAGGCTGGGGCTTCGCGGGGAGCTGTCCCAGGACCTGTCCAAGCTCGCGCGGCCCGGCGTCCTCGAGAGCAGCGGCCACGTCAAGGTCGACTTCCGCGTGGCCTCGCCCGACCTCACGCTCTTCAGGACGCGCGCGAACCTGCTCCTGCAGAACGTGAACGCGCGGATGCCCGAGGCGGACTTCGCCGTCGAGGCGCTCGATGGCAACGTGCCGCTCTCCGAGGACGTGCTCTACACCGACGGGCAGGTGCGGCTGTCGAGCGACATCGACGTCAATCCGTACCCGATGCTCCGCTTCGCCGACCAGCACCCGCTGCTGTCGCGCAGCGGCTACGTGTCCGCGAACAGCATCACCACGCCGTTCGCCACCATCGCGCCCCTGGCGGGCAACCTGTCCATCGACCAGCACGTGGTCTCGATGACGCAGCTGGAGATGGGCGTTCGCGGCGGGCGCATCACCGGCCAGTGGCTGCTCGACTGGCAGGGCAAGGACTCCAGGCTGGAGGCCCGCGTGCGCGCCACCGGCGTGCAGTCGTCCCGGGGCGAGCCCTTCGACGGCAACGCCGCCGTGGTCATCTCCGCGAAGGACCGCAGCATCAACGGTCGCGCGGAGATTCTCCGCATCGGCAACCGGCACCTGTTGGACCTGCTCGACCTGGAGGACCCTCGCCACATCGACCCGGCGACCAACCGGGTCCGCTATGCGCTGACGCTGGGGTATCCGGACCACGTGCGGGTGAGCTTCAACCACGGCTTCGGCAGCCTGCGCATCACCATGGGCGGGCTGGCGAAGCTCATCAGCATCAACGAAATCCGGGGCATCCCCATGGGCCCCATCGTCGACCAGCTCATCAAGTCGATGACGCTGACGGAGGCCTCGCCATGAAGACCCGCGCGTTGTTGCTGTGGGCCGCCCTCGTCGCTCCCGGGTGCATCAGCGCGCCGGAGATCGTCATGGTCGATCGCGCCACGGCGCTCGAGGAGCAGGCCTCGGGCTCGTTCAAGGACGTGGAGCAGCGGCTGGCGCGCGCGGGCATGAACCCGACGCCGGTGCCGCTCACGCCCAACCAGCTGGAGGAGCTGGGCGTCCAGCCCGCGCCCCTGGTGGAGAACCTGGGCAAGACGCAGGCGGACCGCGTGGACGAGCTGCTCCGACGCCACTGCGTGGGCGAGGGGAAGGACGGGCTGCTGGTGGAGAGCCGCCGTCGCTGCCGGGCCGGGCGCCTGACGGCCGATGACGTGGCGCTGGTGGAGCGGGTGAACCGCTCGCGGCTGCAGCTGTGGAAGTGGATGCGCACCCAGCGCCCCGACGCCTCGGAGGAGGTGCTGCGCCAGAGCTGGCACAAGGTGCACGCGGAGGGCGTGGTCTGCGGCGGTCAGGTGGAGGCCGCGGACGGCACCTGGGGAGAGAAGAAGTGCTGACGTCCCGGGACACCAAGGTCCTGCTCCTGGCCGCGCTGCTCGCGCGAGGCGCCTGGGCCCAGGACGACGAGAACGACGGAGGGCTGCGCACGCCCTCGCGGCTCACCGTGGGCGTGGGGGACCAGTTCCTGGGGCAGCTGTCGCCGGACGGGAACACGCTCATCTTCGCGTCCAACCGCAACATCGCGACCGAAATCTACGTGCAGGACCTGGAGAAGGGCCGCGAGCGCCGCCTCTTCGACGAGGGCGCGGACGTGACGTGGCCGCGCATCAGCCCCGACGGCAAGCGCCTGCTCTACATCTCCTTCCGGGACCAGGCCGGCGGTCAGCTCTGCATCCGGGACCTGCCCTCGGGTGAGGAGCGCCGCTGCCTCACCGAGGAGGCCAACGCGCTGCAGGCGGAGTGGATCGACTCCGCGAGCATCGCGCTGGTGAGCCGGGCCACCATCCAGGGCGACCTCAAGCTGTCGCGCGTCCGGCCCGGCGCCGCGTGGAGCGCGAGCCCGCTCCTGGAGCGCAACCTCACCAGCCCCACGCTCTCCCCGGACGGGCGCTGGCTGGTGTACGTGCCCGTCGAGCGCTCCGTGAAGCAGGTGGGCCCGGGCTTCGCCGCGCGCGCCGCGCCGCACCTGGAGGCGCTCCGACTGGATGTCCCCGGCGCGAGGCCCGTGAAGCTGGCGCTGGACCTGCCGGGGCAGAGCGGCCAGCCCGTGTTCTCACGCGACGGGCGCTTCTTGTACGTGGTGCAGTTCTTCACCGACTCCAACGCGGACGGCACCATCGACGCGAGCGACAGCGGCGTGCTGTTCCGCGCGCCGTTCTCCCCGGAGCGCGACGACGCGCCCGCGCTGGCCGCCGCCTCCAGCCCGGACCAGCTCACCGGCGCGTCGTGGAACTGCCAGTACCCGGCGCCGGCGGCGGAGTCGCTGCTGGCGACGTGCTCTCGCTCGCAGTCGCTGGACGTGTACCAGCTGCCCCTGGATGGACAGGTGCCCTCTGCCTGGGATGTCCCCCGGCTCAACGAGGAGCTGAAGATGGTGGGGCGGCGCGCGGACCAGCTGCTGCTCTACCGCCACCGGCTGCTGCTCGAGGAGCGCCCCCGGCCCCGCCGCTTGTTGATGATGCGGCTGTCCATGCTGCACCTGGCGTTCGAGGACTTCGGCGCGGCGGAGTTCTACGCCGAGCACATGGGCGCGGTGAGCGACCCGGCCACGCTGGGGCTGGAGGGGCCGCTGCGTGTCCTCATCGACCACCGGCGCGCGATGAAGGAGCGCGAGCGGGGCCGCATGGTGGAGGAGCTGAGCGTGGCGGAGCAGCAGCGCATGGCCGCGCTGGAGCCCGCCAACGCGCCCAGCCCCGCCACGGCCGTCTTCCAGCTCGTGGTGCGCAGCGAGCTGGCGGACGCGGCGGGGGACTTCACGCTGGCGCGCCAGGAGCTGGAGTCGGCGCAGGTGACGGACACCACGCCGCGCGCGGTGCTGGAGGCGTACTACGAGCGGGCGGACGCGCTGTACCGCAAGCTCGATGACCGGATGGCGCTGGTGGACGTCGGCCGGCGGCTCTCCGTGCACAAGATCTTCAAGGCGGACGACCAGCTCGACTTCGCGATCGCCGCGGTCCGCGCCCTGTACCGGGGCCGGCCCTACGCGGAGGCGGAGACCCTCCTCGCCGAGGCGCTCGCCCGGGCGCCCGAGGGCTCCGCGCACGCCTTCGCCCTGGAGCTGGGGCAGCACATCATCGCCTTGAGGCAGGAGCGCACGCCGCGCGCCGTCCGCGAGGCCCTGCTCGCGTTCTACCGCCGGCAGACGGACCCGCTGCGTCGCCGGGTCCTGGTCCAGGAGGCCGTGGAGCGCGCGGCGAGCCTCGGCGCGGACGGCGTGCTGGAGGCCCTGGCCACCGTCTACGTGGACGATGCGCTCGTGGGCACCGAGGACCGGCGTCGGGCGGAGCGGCTGTTCCGTCGCGCGCTGATGGGCCGCGCGTATCGCCGGCTGGCGCGGCAGCGCCAGGACGAGGCCCGCGCGGACTTCGACCTGGTGACGAAGCGCACGGGCTCGCTGGAGAGCGCCGTCGAGTCCATGAACCTGCGCCTGCGCGCCGGCGTGAGCCACGACGTGGTGGAGAAGGAGATGACCACCACGTCGGAGAAGAGGGTGGAGCCGCTCCGGCGCTTCGTGAAGGCGTACCTGCTGGCGCGCAAGCTGCCCAAGCTGGACGACAAGGCGCACGCGCAGGCGGTGAAGGACGCGGTGGCCCAGCTGCGCGCGGCGTGGCCGGAGCTCAAGAACCAGCGCGCGGTGCAGGCCCTGTACGGCGCCATCCAGCACGAGGACTTCCTGCGCGGCAAGAACCCCGCCGCCGCCGAGCGCGCCAACCGGCACTACCTGGTGGCGCTGGACCTGGTGCGCAACAACGTGCGCTACAAGGCGATGATTCTCGGCGCGCTGGGCCTGCTGCACACCCAGGTGGGCAACCACCACATCGCGCTGGGCTACCTGGAGCAGCGCGACAAGCTGCCCTACGTGGACAACTGGGCGGGGCTGGCCGTGTCGCTGGCGCGCGCGCGGGCGCTCTTGCACGTGGGGCGCGAGGAGGACGCGGCGAAGGCGGCGGACGCGGCGCTGGCGATGGTGCGGGCCACCGAGAAGCAGGCCCGGTTCCTGCCGCTCGCGGTGGACCGCGCCGCGCTCTACCACCTGGCCGCGGGCCACTTCGAGCGCGCGCTGGAGCTCTACGACCAGGGCCTCCCGCTGGTCGAGGCCCTGCCCTCCGACGAGGAGGGGCTGCGCAACCGCCTGGTGATGCGGCTGGCCCGCTGCGCCGCCGCGCTGGGCGCGGGCAAGCCCGAGCGGACGCTCGAGGACCTGGCGCGCGTGGAGAAGGACCTGGCCCACCCGGCCGTGCGCTCCGCGCTGAAGTGGGCGCACTCCTCGCCCGAGCACGTCCACCGCTCCTATCGCCTCATCGCCGCGGGGCTGCGCGCGAATGCCCACACGCGTCTGGGACAGTTGGAGGCCGCGGCCCAGGCGCTGGAGACGCGCCGCGCGCTGTTCCTGGAGCAGTTCGACGAGCTGGACCGCGACGAGGACCTCCGCTCGGTGACGCTCGCGGAGCTGCGGCTGGCCGAGAACGCGGTGGACCGCCAGGCCCCGGCCCACGCGGCGCGCTGGTTGGGCATGGCGCTGGAGCACGCGGACACGCTGGTGGCCCGCACGCATGCGCCGGTCGATGCCGGGCAACTGGACGTGCTCTGGTTCGCGGCCCAGCTGCAGGCGGATGGGCGCACGAAGCTGCCCTTCGACGTGTCCCAGCGGATGGCGGGAGCACGGCGCACGCTGCTGGAGCAGAAGGACCCGACCTGGCGCGCGTACCAGGCCTGGTTCGAGGTCTACACGGCGCTCGAGGCCCACCCCGCCCCAGGGGGACGGGAGGCGCTGGTCCGGCCGACGCAGCAGTGATGACGGGACACCTCCCGCGGCGCGTGCTGGCCCGCGGGAGGTGCCTCGGAGGCGCTACTGGGCGAGCACCGTGAGGACCTGCTCGGACGTGTTGCCCGCGGCGTCAGTGGCGCGCAGCAGGACGACGTGCGCGCCGGGGCCGGAGAACGTCACCGGCGTGGTGGCCAGGTTCGTGCCCGCGCCGACGTCGGTGGAGCTGACCCAGTTGGCCGTGACGCGGACCGGGGAGAGGTCCGTCACCTCGGTGACGACGTCCACGGTGAGCGGCTGCGGCTGGGTGACGTCAGGGGCGACGACGCGCAGCAGCGGGGCGGTGCGGTCCACCGTCACCTCGCGGCTCTCGGTGGCGAAGGCGCCGTCGGTGGCGATGACGGTGAGCGTGAGGGTGTAGTGGCCCTCGGCCAGGCTGAGCCACTCGACGACGTGGCCGCCGCCCGCGTCGGGGGTGAGGCGGATGGGGGCGCCCCCGTTGATGGAGAGCAGCACCACGCTGATGGGCGCGCCGCCCGCGCTCGTGGTGGCCCAGCCGCACGCCTTCACCTGCGCGGCCGAGGTGTAGCGCGGCACGTCGCACATGACGAGGTCGGGCGGGGTGGCCTCGGAGTCCACCACGTGGATGGCGGTGGTGCAGGAGGCGCTGTTGCCGGCCGCGTCCGTGGCCGTGTACGTCACGGGCGTCGTGCCGCGCGGATAGATGCCCGCGGCGGGGCCGCTGACCTGGGCGCCGCACGCGTCGGCGGCGGTGGCCGGGGCGGGCGTGACGTGGGCCCCGGCGGGGCTCGTCGCCAGGTAGACACGCTCGCCCGGGCAGGTGATGACCGGCGGCGTGACGTCCACCACGGTGACGGTGGCGGTGCACGTGTCGGTGGACTGGCCGTCGGAGACCGTCAGCGTGACGGCGTGCGAGCCCGGGCCGAACGGCCCCGTGGGCGACTGGGACACGGAGAAGGGACCGGGCTGCTGGTCCGGGTCATGGCTGCCGTTGTCCACGCTGGCCGGGGCCTGGCAGGTGGTGGGGCTGGCGTCGACGGACACGTCGCGGCACAGCGCCACGGGGGGCACGTTGGTGGAGCACGCGAGGCTCACCGGCCCGCTGCCCGCGTTGTTGGTCTCGATGCACTCCGTCTCGCGGCCCACGCCGGTGCCGTCGTCATCCGCGCGGACCCAGACCGTGGTGGTGCCACCGGGAGCCGAGGCGAGCGCCACGCTCACCACCGCGCTGCTGCCCGCGGCGAGCACGGTGGGGAGGGTGGCCACGCCCAGCAGGGCGCCGCCGGAGGTGGGGTTGCCGTCGTAGAAGGCGACGCGCATGCCCGCGGAGGCGGCCGCGTCTCCCTGGTTGGTGACGCGCGCGTGCAGGCTCAGGGTGCCGGTGGTCCGGTCGCACGAGGACGTCACCTCGCCGGCGACGAGGTCCGCCGCGGCGTAGGGGCTGGTGGTGCCGGTGCCCTGGCTGTTGGCGCGGAACGTGTTGAGGCCGGGCACGCGCCAGTTCTCCACGGGGTGCGCGGGGATGGTGCCGTCGTCGTTGACGTTGGTGACGGAGTACGCGTGCTGGTTCCAGATGCGGCGCGTGTTCACCCAGCCGTCCTTGCCGTCGCGGAACACGCGGATGCCGGTGGGGCCGGAGAAGGCATAGTTGTTCGACGCGACGACGATTTCGGCGTTGTCGTCCGCGTCCACGTCGACGATGAGCGGGTTCTCGTACGTGGTGCCGGAGGCGTGCTCCACGTCGAAGCGGATGGTGCCCGTCTCACCGTCGTAGATGCGCAGGCGGCGCTCGTCGCCGTAGACGACCTCGGCGCGGCCGTCACCCTCGAAGTCGAAGGTGGACGAGCCCGTCACGTTGGAGCTGTTGTCCTGGGTGGGGCTGGACCACTTGACGGTGCCGTTGGTCTCGAAGACGGCATAGCGGCTGGCGCCCGCCACGCCAATCTCCGGGCTGCCGTCCGCGTCGAAGTCCGCGATGTTGGGCGCGCCGCCGCTGCCGCCGCCGGGAATCGCCGTGCTCCACAGCAGGGCGCAGTTGTCGTCCATGAGCGACACGATGCCGCCGCTGACCACGACGACCTCGCCATGCGGGTCCGCGTCGAAGTTGGCGACGCCGGCCAGCCCGTTGCCGATGGAGGTGT
Organism: Myxococcus sp. MISCRS1; assembly: GCF_026626605.1. NCBI lineage: Bacteria > Pseudomonadati > Myxococcota > Myxococcia > Myxococcales > Myxococcaceae > Myxococcus > Myxococcus sp. MISCRS1. The sequence continues at coordinate 2,040,910 of NZ_JAPNKB010000001.1, read as the reverse complement.
TGCGGCACTTGAGCGTGCCGTCATGGCGGTAGATAGAGCGGCCGTTGACGACCTCCTGCAGGCCGTCCCCGTCGATGTCCGCCGCGAAGGAGATGGGGCCCTGGGGACCGCCCAGCGTGTCCGTGCCCGCCCACTTCAGCGCGCCGGTGTTGCTGAGCACGGAGTGGCCGTTGAGGATCTCCACCGTGCCGTCGCCGTCCAGGTCCGCGAACGACGGACCACCCCAGCTGTTCTGGGAGACGTTCGTCCGGAACTTCAGCGCGCCCGTGTTCTCGAAGCACAGCAGGCCCGTGCCGCTCTCCGGGACGGCGCAGATCTCCACCAGCCCGTCACCGTCGATGTCGCCGCCCGCGATGCTGCCCGCGCCGCGCACCCGCAGGGTCGGGTCCGTCACCGTCCACAGCTCGGCGCCCGTGGCCCCGTTGAGCGCGCGCAGCACGCCGTTGGTGTTGTAGTTGCTGCCCACGAAGCTGCTGAAGACGACGTCGGGGATTCCATCGCCGTTCACCTCCACGACGATGGGCGACATCATCACCTGCACGTGCGTCGGCAGGACGGTGCTGGAACTCCACGCCCACTCCAGCTCCGGCTCGAAGTTGGGGTCGAAGGGCGGCTGGACCTGGCACTCGCCATTCGCCGCGGAGGCGGCCTCTGCCAGGGAGGCGCTCTCGGACTGCGGCGCCGTCTGTGTGCAGCCGGTGAGCGCCATCACTCCGGCGAGGGACAGCCTGGTCCACCACTTCATGCCCGCTGCGGACGGGGGTCCGGGGATTCTTCGCATGCGCACGCCAAAGCCTCGTGTCTGGATTTTGCGGAAAAGTCCGCTAATCTTGCGTATAGAGGTCAGGCTTGGCGTGCCGCAAGTGAGTCATTGGTGAACTCAGACCTGGGGGAGGGTGATGCTACTCCTCCGCCGTGGGTCTGAATTGGTCATTGAGCAGTGTGTCCGGGTCGCTGAACAGCTCATCGGCGCGCTCGTGCAGCACCATGCTGATGACGGCGGGGACGAGCGCCCACCCGCGCTTCCGGGTGGTGGACCTGGGGGGGCACTCCTTGGAATGGTTCGGCTCCAGCTCGAGGAGTCGTGATGCCGCGCAGTTCCTCCCCTTCGCGTCGGAAGCAGCCTCGTCAGCAGCGCGCCCAGGCGACGTGCGATGCCATCCTCACCGCCGCGGCCCGGCTGCTCGTCCGTGACGGCTACGAGGCGACGAGCACCAACCGCATCGCCGAGGCGGCCGGCGTCAGCATCGGCTCGCTCTACCAGTACTATCCGAACAAGGAGGGGCTGGTGCTCGCGGTGCTGGAGCAGCACGGCTCGCGCTGGCTGACGGAGTTCGACGCGGGACTCAAGGAGCTCGCGCCGGCCCCGCTGGGCGTCGCGGTGCCCTCCATCATCCACCACATCCTCACGCTCAAGCGGCTGCATCCCCAGCTGGACTCGCTGCGGTATGCGCTCCTGCCGGTGCTGCGCCCGCTGGGCCACGTGGACACCTTCGAGCAGCAGCTGTTCCGGCTGGTGCGCGCGTTCCTGGCGGCGAGGCTGGAGGAAATCCGCCCGCGAGAGCTGGACATGGCGGTCTTCATCATCGTCCACACGCTGGAGGCGCTCTGCCATGCCGCTGGCGTGGACCGGCCCGACTACCTCACGAACGACGCGTTCCCCAATGAGCTGTGCGTGCTCGTGCTCGGCTATCTGAGCCTGTCGCCCGCGCCGCTCGGCCATCCGCCGAGGAAGGCCGCGGCGCCTCGCCGCAAATATGAGCAGTAGGCCTGAAAAGCACGCCCCCGAGGCCGTTTCTCCCTCGGGCGCACGAATGTGAGCACCCAAGCGAGTTGAGCGGCGGCGCAATCAAAGACATCTTGATGGCACCTCCAGCGCCTGCTCCCAGCCGCTCCCGACTCCATGAATCTCCATCCAGAAGACCTGCGGCTCGCGGCCGCTCACGCGAGACTTGCGTCCGGGGACTTCCCCGCCCTCACCGATGCGCAGCTCGAAGCCATTCGCGGCAGGGCGCGTGACTCGCTGGTGTGGTTCCGCGCGCACCCCGTGCTGCATGACACCGTCAACGTGCTCCTCCTGCTGGCCCTGTTCGCGGCGGACCTGCTGTCGTTGACGGCGCTGCCCTTCGTGTTGCCGGGGGCCCTGTCGACCGCGGGGGGCATCGTGCTCGCGGGGGTGGTCGCCGGCGTGGTGCATGGCTTCCTGGTCTGCGGCATCGTCACGCTCAGCGTCCACGAGGGCGCCGCGCATGACCTCCTCATCGTGGGCAGGGGACGGGTGGGGCGCGGGTTGAGGGTGCTCGCGAACAACGCCTGTCGACTCTTCCTCGCGGACCCGGTGCACTACGCGGAGGCGCACGCGAGCCACCATCGGAGCCTGGGGACGGCGGACGACGGCTCCTTCACGCACCACGTCCGGCTGCGGCGGCTGCTGGTCAGCCTGCTGCCGCTGGCGCCGATGCTCAGCCACTCGGACTATTTTCCCTGGCGGCCCCAGGAGCACACGCGGAGCCGACGACTCTCCGTGCTGCTGACCAACGGGTACCTGGGGCTCTGCGCGGCGCTGGCGACATGGCTGCATGGCTGGCTCTTCACCGGCGTGGCGCTGTTCCTGGTCGGCAGCTGGCTGAGCTTCGTGCTGGACCGGGTCCGCGAGAGCACCGAGCACCTGTTCATGCCCCTGGACCGGGCGAACGGGACGCGGGAGCTGGGGCTGGGGCTCTGGGGGCTGCTGCTCGGAGGCGGGCCGTGGGGCCAGCCCTGTCACCTGTCACACCACCTGGCGCCCGCGCTGCCCTGGTATCAGCAGCTCCGGCTGCACTTCTTCCTGCGTCGCGTGTTGACCCCGGAGCAGCGCCGCCACTTCTTCCTGCGCCCCGTCATCGGCCTGCCCGTGTTGCTCTGGCGGCTGGCCACCGCGCCCCGCGAGCCCGCTCGGGACTGAGGAGTCCACCGCCATGGGATTGCTTTCTCGACGCGTCGACGCGTCCGCCACGGGTGCGTCCTTCGATGTCATCTTCATCGGCTCGGGGATGGGCTCGCTGGGCGCGGCGGCGATTCTGTCCCGCCATGGCCTGAAGGTGCTGGTGCTCGAGCGTCACTCCGTCGCCGGAGGCATGACGCACACCTTCCAGCGCAAGGGCTACGAGTGGGACGTCGGCGTGCACTGTCTGGGCAGGCTGCACGAGCCGGACGAGCCCCTGCGGCGCGTCTTCGACTTCGTCACCGAGGGCGCGCTCGGCTGGGCGCGGATGGACCGCGTCTACGACAGGCTCGTCTTCGCGGACCGGCGCCATGACTACGTCACCGGCGCGGAGGCGTTCGAGGCGGAGCTGTGCGGCGCCTTCCCCTCCGAGCGCAAGGCCATCGCCGCGTACGTGCGCCTGCTGCATGGCGTGAAGCGGGCCTCGCTGCGCTACTTCATCCAGCACGTGCTCCCCCGGTGGATGACGCCGCTCACGCATCCCGTGCTCGGTTGGCCCTTTCGCCGTCACTCCAACCGCACGACGCGGGATGTGTTGTCCTCGCTCACGTCGGACCCGCGCCTGCTGGGTGTGCTCACGGGGCAGTGGGGGAACTACGCGCTGCCTCCGGCGGAGAGCAGCTTCGCCATGCACGCGCTGGTGGCGGAGAATTACCTGGAGGGTGCGTGCTACCCGGTCGGTGGCGCGGGCGGCATCCTGGACCACATTGCGCCGGTCATCACCCGCGCGGGCGGGCAGGTTCGCGTCCGCGCGGAGGTGAAGGAGATCCTCGTGAAGGATGGCCGCGCCCTGGGCGTGCGCCTGACCGACGGCGAGGCGCTGCGTGCCCGGTACATCATCAGCGGCGCGGGCGCGGCGCAGACCCTGGGCTCGCTGCTCCCGGAGCCCTGGAGGCCGCCCGAGGTGACGCGGGGGCTCCAGCGGATTCCGCAGTCCATCGGTCACCTCGGCCTGTACCTGGGCCTGAAGGGCGCGCCCGACGAGGTGGCCCTGCCGGCGACCAATGTCTGGGTCCATGCCGGGTATGACCACGACGCGAACCTGCGTGCCTTCACGCGGGACGCCTCGGCGCCGCTGCCCGTCGTCTACCTGAGCTCGTCCTCGGCGAGAGACCCTTCGTGGGCCCAGCGCCACCCGGGGCGCTCCACGCTCACCGCCCTGTGCCCCGCGCCCTATGACTGGTTCGAGAAGTGGGAGGGCACGCGCTGGCGCCGTCGAGGGGCCGAGTACGACGACCTCAAGGCCCGGCTCTCCGAGCGCCTGCTCTGCGTCGTCCTGGAGCAGTTCCCTCAGCTGAAGGGGCGGGTGGAGTACCAGGAGCTGTCCACGCCGCTCAGCACGGCGCACTTCGCCCACCGACCGCGCGGCTCCATCTACGGATTGGAGCACAGCCCGGAGCGCTTCCGACAGCCGTGGCTCCGCTCGCGGCTGCCCATCCAGGGGTTGCTCCTGGTGGGACAGGACGCCGTCTCGGTGGGCGTCGGCGCGTCGCTGATGTCCGGGGTCCTCGCCGCTTCCATCGTCCTGCGCCGCAACGTCCTCGGAGACCTCCTCCGAAAGGATTCCCCATGAAGCCCTCGCTCCGATTGTTCCAGACCCTGTTGCACGGTGCCCTGCGAGGCCGCGTGGGCCCGCTCGAGGAGAGCGTCACCCGATGGCGCGTCCTGCCCTCGGACCTGGACCTCTTCGGCCACATGAACAACAGCCGCTACCTGGCGATGATGGACCTGGGGCGCGTGGACCTGCTCGTGCGCGCGGGCCTGTTGCCCCAGGTGCTGCGACACCGGTGGGTGGTCCCCGTCGGAGAGACCTCGCTCCAGTTCCGCGACTCGCTGCGCCTGTTCGAGTCCTATGAGCTGGGCACGCGGCTGGTCTCCTGGGACGAGCAGTGGCTCTACTTCCAGCAGGAGTTCCGACGTCCCTCGGAGCCCGGGCGTCCGGTGGTCACCGGCCACGTGCGCGCGGTCTTCCGGGACGCGAGCGGCACCGTCCCGCCCGCCCAGGTCCTGCGGAGCGTGACGGGCCACGAGGTCCCCGTGCCCGTCGTGTCGAAGGAGCGGCGGGGGCCCACCCGCGCCTCACCGGGCCGCGTGGACGTGGAGCCCGCGCGCGAGCCGCTGGCCATCGTCGGCATCGGCTGTCGCCTGCCGGGCGGCATCGAGGACACGGACGGGTTCTGGAAGGTGTTGATGGAGGGGCGCGAGTGCATCGTCGACATCCCCGAGGGGCGCTGGGACGCGAAGAAGTTCCACGATGCCTCGGGCCGCGCACCGGGGCGCACCTATGTGCAGCGCGCGGGGTTGCTCCAGCAGGACCTGCGTGAGTTCGAGCCGGGCTTCTTCGGCATCACCCCGCGAGAGGCCAGCACGCTGGACCCGCAGCAGCGCTTGATGCTGGAGGTGTCGTGGGAGGCGCTCGAGGACGCGGGCCTGCCGCCGAGCACCCTCGCGGGCAGCCGCACGGGGGTCTTCGTCGGCGGCTTCATGATGGACAACCTCATCCTGCACGCGAGCCCGGACAACCGGGAGCGGCTCGACAGCCACTCGGCGACGGCGAGCACGCTGACGATGCTCTCCAACCGGCTGTCGTACTTCTACGATTTGCGAGGACCCAGCGTGTCGCTGGACACGGCGTGCTCCTCATCGCTGGTCGCGTTGCACCTGGCCTGCCAGAGCCTGTGGGCGGGCGAGAGCGAGGCGGCGCTCGTCGGAGGCGTCAACGTCCTGCTCCTCCCCGAGACGCAAATCACGATGTCGAAGGGGCGGTTCCTGTCTCCCCGAGGTCGCTGCCACGCGTTCAGCGACCAGGCCGACGGCTACGTGCGCGCGGAGGGCGCGGCGATTCTCGTCGTCAAGCCGTTGTCCGCGGCGCTGCGGGACGGCAATCCCATCCACTCGCTCATCCTGGGCACGGCGGTGAACCAGGATGGACGGACGCCGGGCATCACCGTGCCCAACGCGGACGCGCAGGTGGCGGTGATGCGAGAGGCCTACGCGAAGGCGGACGTGGACCCGTCGCGCGTCGCGTACGTGGAGGCCCATGGCACGGGCACGCCGGTGGGTGACCCCATCGAGGCGCGCGCCATCGGCACCGTGACGGGCGCGGGTCGGACGGGCCCGGAGCGCTGCCGCATGGGCTCGGTGAAGACGAACCTGGGACACCTGGAGGCCGCGGCGGGCGTGGCCGGCGTCATCAAGGCGGCCCTGGTGCTCGAACATGGCCTGGTCCCGCCTCATCCGCACCTGGGACGGGTGAACCCCCAGATTCCGCTCGAGACCCTGGGGCTGCACATCCCCACGCGTCCCGAGGCATTGCCACGAAGCGCCGAGCCGCGCTTCGCCGGTGTGAACTCGTTCGGGTATGGCGGAACCAACGCGCACGTCGTCCTGGCGGAGCCGCCGCCTCGCGCGGCCGGGTTGACACCCAAGCGTCCCGAGGGGCGTCCGCACCTGCTCGTCCTGGGGGCGAAGTCGAACGAGGCGCTGTCCGCGCTGGCGGAGCGGTACGCGGCCTGGCTGGAGGAGGGGCGCGCGACGCCGGAGCAGCTGTGCCGTGACGCGGCCGTGCACCGCTCGCATCCACGCCATCGCCTGGCCCTCCGAGGCGCGAATCGGGAGACCCTGGTCCAGTCGCTGCGCGCCATCGCGCGAGGCGAGCGGGATGTGCCGGGGCTGGACTTCGTCGCGGACCCGGTCGAGGCGCGGCGCAAGGTGCTCTTCGTCTACACGGGCATGGGGCCGCAGTGGTGGGCGATGGGGCGACAGCTCCTGGCCACCGAGCGCGTCTTCCGTGAGGCCGTTGAGGCGTGCGATGGCCTCTTCCGCGAGCTGGCCGGGTGGTCCATCGCGGAGGAGCTGAAGCGCGACGCGGCGTCGTCACGCATCACCCGCACGGAGGTGGCGCAGCCGGCCAATGCCGTGTTGCAGGTGGCGCTCACGCGCCTGTGGGCATCGTGGGGCGTCGTGCCTGATGGGGTGGTGGGACACAGCATCGGTGAGGTCGGCGCCGCATGGGCCTCGGGGGCATTGGACACGCGGGAGGCGCTGCTGACCGCCTTCCATCGCAGCCGGCTGCAACAACGGGTGGCGGGGCAGGGGGCCATGCTGGCCGTCGGTCTGGGGCCGGAGGAGGCGCTCGAGTGGGTCCAGCGTCATGGCCCGGGTATCGCCGTCGCCGCCATCAACAGCGCGCGCTCGGTGACGCTCGCGGGGGCGCGGGCTCCGTTGGAGCGCGTGGCCGCGGAGCTGGCCGCCGCTCAGCGCTTCAATCGCTTCCTCCAGGTGGAGGTGCCGTATCACAGCCCCTTGATGGACCCGCTCCAGGGAGAGCTGCTGGAGGCGCTGGCCGTGCTGCGCCCCAACGCGCCGCGCCTGCCCATCTACTCGACGGTGTCCGGGCGGCTCATGACGGAGCCCGAGCGCCATGACGCGACGTACTGGTGGAACAATGTCCGGGGCTCGGTGCGCTTCGCGGACGCACTGCGTGCCGCCGTGGAGGATGGACATGGGACGTTCATCGAAGTGGGACCGCACCCGGTGCTGGCCTCGTCCATCCGGGACGTGTCGAGCACGGCGGGCATGAAGGGCGAGGTGCTCGCGTCGCTCGTGCGGGAGGCTTCCGAGCAGGAGACGATGACCTCCGCGCTCGGGCGGCTCCATGTCCTGGGGGTGGACGTCGCCTGGCGTGGCTACTTCGGCCCTGGGGCGTACGTCGGTGCTCCGAGGATGCCCTGGCAGCGCAAGGTCTACTGGGGGGAGAGCGTGCGCTCCGCGAGTCGACGCCGTGCCTTCGGAGGACACCCGCTGCTGGTGGACTCCGAGCCGGGCGCCTGGACGGCGGAGCTGAGCCTCGCGGCGGTGCCCTATCTCGCGGACCATCACGCGGCGGGGAGTCTGCTCTTCCCGGGCGCGGGGCATGTGGAGCTGGCGCTGGCGGCGCGACATGCGCTTACGGGGGATGCGCGTTGCCGTATCGGGGAGCTGGAGTTGAGCTCCGCGGTGGTGCTCAGCCCTGAGACGAGCCCGCGTCTTCGGCTGGGGTTCTCCGCGGAGACGTCCCGTTTCGTCGTTCAACGACAGGAGGAAGGGCAGCAGCCCGTGGTCTGTGCAAGCGGGAGGCTGATGTCGTCGGGGCGGGGCTCGCGCGTCGTCGAGGTGGCGGCGCTCCGTGCGCGTTTGCCGGAGTCGACGAGGCCGGAGGCGCTCTATGCGTCACTCGAGCGCGGAGGGCTGCGGTATGGACCCGCGTTCCGCGCGGTGAGTGCACTGCATCGCGCTCCGGGGGAGGTGCTCGCGCGACTCGACCTGCCGGCCGGAGTGGACGCGCGGGGATACCACCTGCATCCCGTGCTGCTCGACGGGGCGTTCCACAGCCTCATCGCGGCCGCGATGGATGACGCGGACCACGACATCGTGCCCACGGGGATCGACTGCATCGAGGTGCTGATGTCGCCGGGACGGACGCTCTGGTCCCATGGAAGGCTCCGCTCGGTAGGGGAGGGGACGTTGCGTGGGGACATCACCTTGCTGAGCGAGGACGGTGTCGTCGTGGCCGAGGTCACGGGCTTCACCTGCCGACTGTTGCCGAGGGTTCGCACGGACGAAGCGGCGCTCCTGGAGCGCTCGGTGTACTCGCGACGATGGGAGCGGTTCGAGCCCTCGGAGCCAGTGGCGCGCGAAGAGGTGACGTGGGTGGTGATGGGCGGTGCGGTGCCTGGGACGAGTACGTCGCAGTGGCACGCTGTCTCCGATGCCACCGCGCTGGATGCGACGCTCACGGCTCTGCCCGAGAGTGCCAAGGTGCGGCTCGTGGACCTGCGCTGGCTTGCCGCCACGCCCGAGAGCGAAGCGCCGGTCGCACGAGGTGTGGACGCGGCCGATGCGCTGCTTCGGTGCATTCAAGCCCTGCGTCCAGGGCGCATCGACCGCTACTACCTGGTCACCACCCGCGCCGAGTTTGTCGAGCCCCTGTCCGACACTGCCCACCCGACTGAGCGGCTCGACTCGGGTCAGCTCGGGGAGCTCTCTGTTGAGGATGTTCGCACCACGCGTGTCGCGTCTGTGTTGCAGTCATCGGGCGTTGCCCAGACATCCGGGCGGAGTCTCGTGGATCGACCCATGGACAGCTCGGGTGGAGATGTCCTCGCCACCCGCGCCGAGTCAGTCGAGCTTCTCCCTGACGCCGCCGGTGCGTCTGGCCTGCGCCGAACCGGTCCGCTCAAGAACCCTTCAGACGAAAAGCGCATCGAGGACGCGGTGGTCGAGGCTCAGCGCGCGGTGCTCCATGCTGAAGCGGCGCCTGTGTTCGGACGCGATGACACGGGTTCGTCCGGGCTCCTCACGAGCGGGCTCGCGACACATCGGGAGCTGCCGTCGCTCTGCCTCGCGCCGCTGCTGGGGCTCGCCCGGACCGCGATGACGGAGCGGCCGGACCTCCGACTCACCGTGGTGGACCTGGACGCAGAGCCGTCGAGCATCGAGGCGTTGCTGCTGCGCCTGAGCGGGCTTGGCATTGAGCAGGAGGTCGCCGAACGCGAGGGCCTGTTCCACGCGGTGAGGCTCGTGCGCGACACGCTCACAGCCCCCACGGAGGCACCGCAACTGGAGCCGGTCCCGGAGGGAATGGGGTACGAGCTGGTCCTCGGCAAGGAGGGACAGCTCGACACCCTCGGCTTCGTGGCGAAGGCGCGACGCGGCCCCGGCTCCGGCGAGGTCGAGCTCGAGGTGGAGTCCACGGCGCTCGGCTTCAAGGACGTGATGAAGGCCCTGGGCCTGCTCTCCTCACGCGTGACGCGGGATACCTATATCGGCGAAGCCATCGGCATGGAGGGCGCCGGGCGCATCAGCGCGGTGGGCGAGGGGGTGACGCGCTTCGCGGTAGGGGACCGTGTCTACGGCGTGGCCCCGGGCTTCATCGCGTCACACGTGGTGCTGCCCGCGGGGAACGTGGTGAAGCTCCCCGAGCACCTGTCCTTCGAGCAGGGCGCCAACCTCATCGTCTTCCTGACCGTGTACCACGCGCTCATGCGGGTGGCCCGGCTGCGGCGGGGCGAGCGCATCCTCATCCACGGCGCGACGGGCGGCGTCGGGCTCGCGGCCATCGAGGTGGCCCGCTGGTGCGGCGCGGACATCCTCGCGACGGCGGGGAGCGAGGAGAAGCGCCAGTACCTGCGCGACCAGGGGCTCACCCACGTGAGCCACTCCCGTGACACGCGCTTCGCCGAGGACGTCCGCGCCTGGACGGACGGGCGCGGGGTGGACGTGGTGCTGAGCTTCTCGCCGGGAGAGGTCGTGTCTCGCAGCGTGGAGTGCCTGGCGCCCTTCGGCCGGTTCATCGAGCTGGGCAAGGCCAGCTTCGAGCAGGACGAGCTGCTGCGGCTGCGCCCGTTCAACGAGAACCTGACGTACGCGGCGGTGGACTTCGACCGGCTCCTGCGGAGTCGCCCCGATGAGGTGCGCCAGCTGTATCAGGAGGTGCTGGCCCGCTTCGAGGACGGCAGCTTCCGCCCCTTGCCCTCCCGCTCCTGGCCCGCGAGTCAGACGGAGGACGCGTTCCGGACCCTGGCGCGAGGTCAGCACATCGGCAAGGTGTGCATCTCCATCAAGGACCCGGGGCTCCGAGTCCGTCCCCCCGCGCGCGGCCCGCGATTCTCGTCCGAGAGCACCTATCTCGTGACCGGTGGCCTCGGTGGGTTCGGGCTGGAGGTGGCGCGGTGGCTCGTCGAGGAGGGCGCTCGGCACCTGGTGCTCGTGAGCCGCAGGGGGGCCCGGTCCGAGGAGGCGCGCGCCACCCTCGCGCAGTGGCGCGCGCGAGGCGTCAGCGTCCAGGCCCTCGCCGTGGACGTGTCGAGCCGTGAGGCGCTGGAGCAGGTGTTCACCCGAATCCACGCGGGGCTGCCGCCGCTCCGAGGCGTCTTCCATTGCGCCACCCTCCTGGAGGACAAGCCGCTGGAGCAACTGGACCGAAGCTCGCTGGAGCGGGTCCTGGCCGCCAAGGCCCAGGGCGCGTGGAACCTGCATCAGCTGACGCGGCGGCTGCCCCTGGAGCACTGGGTGGTCTTCTCGTCCCTCTCGTCGCTCGTCGGCAACGCGGGGCAGGGGGCGTATGTCGCGGCGAACGCGTTCCTGGACCAGCTCGCGGTGCACCGACGCCAGCAGGGCTTGCCGGCGACGGCGATTCAATGGGGGGCGCTGGGGGAGGCCGGGCTCGTCGCCCGTAACGCGAGCGTGGCGCGCCACCTGGAGCACCTGGGCCTGCGAGGCCTGTCCACGCGCGCCGCGCTCCAGGGGCTCGGGCTCGTCCTGGAGGCGAGGCCCGTCCAGCTCGCCATCGCGGACGTCGACTGGCGACGATGGGGCGAGGCGCTCGTTCCCTGGAGCGGCGCGAGGCGACTGGTCGGGCTGATGGATGCGCCCGCTGGCGCTCCTGGCCTCGGACAGCACGGCGCACCCGCGTCCGGGGCCTTCGAGGGCATGGACGAGGACACCCGACGTGGGCACCTCCTCCAGGGCCTGACGCGAATCGTGGCGAGGGTCATGCGCACGCAGGAATCCGCGCTCAACGTCACCCAACCCCTGAGGGAGCTGGGGCTGGACTCCATCATGGCCCTGGAGTTGGTGACCGCCGTCGAGCGCGAGCTGGGGATGAGACTCTCCACCCTGGAGGTCGTCAGCGGGCCGTCCCTCCGGGAGCTGGCCGCCCGGCTGTCCGCTCCACGCCAGGAGCGTGCCGCGAGCCTCGCCGGCTGAGGGCAACCTTCCGTGAGGTCCTGGCGCTCCATGGCCAGGGCGTTCGGCCTATCCTCCTCCGCAGGAGGCTGAGCCGACCGCCCATGCCGAAGTACACCGTGAACCTGTCCGAAGTGCCCGAAGGTCATGAGCTCCCCCCACTGCTCCAGAAGGTGGGCGAGTGGGTCGGCAAGCAAGAGCATGGAACCCTGGGGTGGTTCGATGGGCTGGTGGTCGAGGCGGTTCCGAAGGAGTGGAGCCCGGAGAAGGTGGACCGTCTTCGCGCCGCCGCCTTCTCCTTCCTGAGCCTCGCGGACGGCTCGCTGCTGCTGTTGGTGAAGCCCGGTGGGAAGGCGCCGCCCGCCGTGGCGCTGCTCGGCTCCGAGGGTGAGACGCAGACCGTCGCCAACAGCCTGGAGGAGTTCCTCGCCCTGTGGTCCCAGGGCGAGACGGACATCCACGACCTCGACGACGAGGAGGCCGGGGCCGGACGCGAGGCCCTGGCCGCCTGGTTGAAGAAGCACAAGGTGAAGGCGCCCAAGACGGCGGAGTTCGACTTCGCCGCCTGGCTCGACGGTGACGAGAAGCCCTCGGCCCCGCGGCCTTCCACCTCCGCGCCCGCGTTCACCCCCACCGACGTCATGGCGAAGCTCGGCCCCAAGACGCGGCAGGTGGCGTCGGTGCTCGGGCGTCGCGCGGATGCGCCGGAGGTCATCACCTACGTGACGGAGGTCCTGGGCAAGAAGCTGCCGGCCTCCACGAGCGAGAACAAGGACTCGGTCAACGTCTCCGCGCCCAAGCAGGGCATCGAGCTGGTCCTGTCTCACGACATCCTCCACGACGCCTTCCCGCCGGTTCCGAAGACGGCCAGGTCGTTCATCCCCTACATCTCCACCGCCTGGGTGCGGTCCGCGGTGGGCGAGGACGTGCTGGGCGTGTCGTGGAAGGCGAAGTCGGAGGCGGAGGTCACGAAGGTGCTGGGGCCGCCCACGGGCCGCAAGGCGAGCTTCGCGGACGAGGACGAGCTCAACGTCGCCTTCTGGCTCTACCCGCTCGACACCGAGGGGCTCCTGGAGCTCGAGCTCGAGTTCGATGACGGAATCACCGTCACCCTGTCGGTGAAGGGCTCGGGGGACCTCGCGCGGTATCCGGATGTCACCACCGGACTCTTCGTCGGCTACGCGGTGACGCGGGGGCTGCTGGACACGTCACGCTTCCCCGCGCACCAGGCGCTGCTGGCGAAGATTGCCCGGCGGGAGGCCCAGGGCTCGGAGCTGGTGAAGCAGGCGATGCCTCGGGGCCTGTGGACGGGCCACCTCCGGGACGAGCCCGCGCTCCAGACGCTGCTGTGGCGCTGGTTCCACAACATGAACGACCTGTGGATCAAGAAGGACCTCATCCAGGTCTTCGGCAAGCGCTCGACCGAGAGCGGCCACGACGCGCCGAAGCTGGCCGACGACACGTGGGACGCCGTCGACAAGGCGGCGCCCGTGCTCGACAAGCGCTTCGCCGCCTTCATCCGGCCTCAGAGGTAGCTCATCCAGGGGCTGCGCGAGCGGGCCTTGAGGCGGGCGAAGGCCCGGCAGGCGAACCACATGGGCACGGTGGTCACCGCCGCCAGCAGCCAGAGCGAGCCGACACCGGGGAGGCTGAACAGCGTCCCCTGGTTGGGGCCGAGGGCCGCGAGCGCGAGCCGGTTCAGCGCGTGGAGCAGGTAGAGGTGGACGACATAGAAGAACAGCGGCGCCGCGCCGAACACCGCCAGCGTCGTGCTCAGGGCCTCCGGCGCCAGGTCCAAAAGCGCCAGCAGCGCCGCGCCCACGCCCAGGGTCAGCAGCAGGAAGTCGAGCGACGGTGGGTACTTGGTCAGGTTGAGGAACGACATGACCGTCTCCAGCGGCGTCGCGCCGACGGACCACGGCAGGGGCTCGCCGTAGACGTTCACGAGCCTGAGCACCCCGAAGAGGGCGAGCGCGCCGGCGGACGCGAGCAACAGCCACCGGCGCCGCGTCGTCGCCTGGACCTGGGACGAGAACCACGGCCCCACCGCGTAGCCCAGCGCGATGACGCCCATCCACGGCAGCACGGGATAGGACGTCTTGAGCCGCGCGCCCCACGGCAGGTCGATGAAGCCCCGGTCATGCAGGAGCGCCCACCAGGTGTGCCCCGGCTCGCCCGCCGCGAAGTGGACGGGGTCCAGCAGGTTGTGGCCCAGAAGCACGAGCAGCGCGAAGCCCAGCAGCGCGGGGCGGGGCAGGTGGAGCAGGGCGGCCAGCACCATCATCGACAGCCCGATGGCTCCGATGACCTGGAAGTAGTACGTCGGCGGGAGCAGCTGGAACGTCCACGCGAAGTTGACCACGGTCAGCTCCAGCACCAGCAGGAACAGGCCCCGCTTGAACAGGAAGCCGGACGCCGCGCGGCGCCCTCCATGCCGCTGGCCGTAGAGCCAGGCCGCCACGCCCGTGAGGATGACGAAGACGGGCGCGCACAGGTGCGCGGCCAGCCGGGTGAAGAAGAGCCCGGGCGGCGTGGTCGCCAGCACCACCGGGTCGCTGACCTGCGCGTGGAGATAGAAGTACTCGCGCACGTGGTCCACCAGCATCAGCGCCATGACCAGTCCCCGCAGGGCGTCGATGCCGAGGATCCTCCGGCCCTTCGTCGTCGCCAGGCTCGCCGCCGGGGGCTCCACGGAGGGCAGGGCGGTGGACATCGTGGCGGGGGCTGTCATCGCGTTCACTCGAACGGGAAGGCCGCGCCTCCGAGCGATACGGCGGCTGGCTGCTTCCCTGTCGTGGTGGAGGAGGGCGCTCGGGGCCCGTCGATAACAGCCGGCAAGGCGCCTCACTCCCCCAAAGCGGCGGGAGGCTTCCACGGGCGGCCTCGTGTCCCGGGAATCCCCGTTCCAGGGTTACAGTTGAATCATGGTGGCGATAAGGCGCCGTTGCCTCGGGGCGCCCGGCTGCTCGTGGCCTCGCCGCGCCGGCGAGGGGTCCGGTGCGTGGGGCCGGACCCCATGCGGAGCGCTACTGCTGACGGCCCTCGATGGCGCACATGAGCACCGCCGCCGCGATGCCGAGCCGGCGGTCCAGGCGGTTCTGGAGGTCCATGCCGAAGTCGAGGTCGATCTTCTGGATGAAGGGGTTGAAGCGCTGCTTGAAGGCGAGGACCTGCGCGCCGCCCACGGTGCCGGTGAAGGACTGGGGGAGCAGGTTGGTGAGGAAGCGGCGCACCAGCGCCAGCATCATGCTGTCCTCCTCAATCTTGCCGATCTCCTGGTCGTTGGTGTCCAGCACCAGCCACTCGTCGCGGAGGATGGAGCGCAGGCCCTTGCGGCGCAGCGCGCCCACGCGCTCGCCCGTGGACGCGTCCGTCACGTCGTACGTCATCCCGAAGTCGAGGATGCCGCGCGCCTTGATGCTCAGCAGCTCCTCGCGCATCTGCTCGTCGCCGTAGATGCGCAGGTCCTCCTTCAGCTTGAAGGCCTTCATCTTCGAGTAGAACGCGAGGTTGCCCGCGGCGTCGTAGATGTGGAACGCGCCGCCGAACAGTTTGAAGAACTGCCGGCGAATCATGTAGGACGACTGGCCGAAGCGGCCGAGGGCCAGGTGGCTGGCGGGACGGTTTTGGAGGGCGGTAGACATCCCACCCCCTTAGCAAAGTTCGCACGCCCGCCGCACGCCAGCCCGCTCGGGATGTGACCCGGTAAACCCGGGATGCGGGCAATCACGTTCCGAGCGCGAGCCCGAGCGTAACCTCGGGACGGCTTCAGCGCTCGACGAGGTCGGCTGCCTGGAGATACTCGGAGGCCTCGACGATGGCGCTCGCGGTCCAGCCCCGGTTCGCGCCGCGCCCCGACACCTCGCAGTCGCCGTCGGTGTGGATGCCCAGCACGTAGCCCTGCTCGTTGAGCACCGCGGCCCCGGAGCTGCCCACCAGGGTGTCCAGGTCCGTGTAGTAGACGAGCGTTGCACGCGTCGGCGTAGCGCCCCTCGGCGATGACCTTGGGCGAGCCGCGCGGATGCTGGATGACGGCCAGCCGCTCGGTGGCCAGCGTCGTCAGCGGGACGGGCGCGGCGGTGGGGAGCGTGTCGAGCAGGATGAGGGCATAGTCCGGCGCGGCCGATTGCTCGATGACCGTGCCCTCCGTCATCAACGGGTCTCCGTCCGCCTCGTCCTCGAAGTTGAACACCACGAAGGAGCGGTCCCCGAGCCCGACACAGTGGCCCGCGGTGAGCACCACCGGCCCCGCGCTCGCGGCAATCAAGGTGCCGGTGCAGCTGCCGTTGATGAAGACGACGGCGTCCTCTCGCTCCTGGATGTTGGCGAGCGCGCCCTGGTAGCGATTGATGGGCGTGAAGTCGAGCGACGGGCCACACTGCGTGAACGCGGTGACACCAGCCGGCTGCGGCTCCTCGCAGACCTTCAGTTCATAGGGTGCGGGCACCGAGCCCCCGCAGGCCCAGAGGCCCAGGAGCACGGTGCCCGCGAGGCGCGAACCCCAGGGTTTCAGGATGGAACCGAGGGGTCGCGTCATGGGCTCAGTACAGCGTGGTCAGCGCGGTGCGGTCGCTGCTGGTGAAGTTGCCCGTCTCCGACGAGCGGAAGCAGGAGTTCATGATGGAGCCGCCCACCGTCGCCGTCGTCGGCGTGCCGGTGATGTGGATGGCGCCGACGCCCGCCGTGCCCTCGTTACCACCGGAGCCGCAGCTGATGGCGCGGTTGTAGTAGTCGGAGTGACGGAAGCCGACCGCGTGGCCGAGCTCGTGCGTGATGACGTGCTCGTTGACGCCCGCGCTGTAGCTCTGCAGGCCCGTGCCGATGTTGATGGTGCCGTACGGACGGCCGCCGGAGGGGAAGCCCGCCGAGCCACCCGCGCCGGACATCGTCGTCGCGGTGATGTTCGCGCTGCAGCCCGTCGTCGGGCCCACGGCCATCGTGAAGCTCAGGCCGAGCGCGTTGTAGTTCGCGACCGCGGCCGTCAGACCGGCCTTGAGGCGGGAGTAGCTGTTGAACGAAGAGGTGGGGTTGACGCAGATCTTCGTGATGCTGCTGGAGACCAGGTTCGTCGTCCGGTACTGCTCCACGTGCGTCACGGGCTGCAGCATCTCACGCGAGGCCTCGAGCGTCACGTGGGCGTCGCGGCCCACGTACACCAGACCGTCGACCTCCATGATGTCGTCCGCCGGGAAGCCGGCCTCGACCAGGTTGGCCTTGATCTCCTCATTCTCCAGCTGCGTGTCGCCGGTCTCGGAACCACAAGCCGCGAGCACGCCACAGCTCACCACGAGGACTGCCGCTCTCTTGAACATGGTGCTTTTCCTCTGATGATTCGGGGGGACGCGCCGCCGCCTGACCTTCCCATCAGCCGCGGACGGCGCGCTCGTCCCCTCAGCAACTGGCGGGCCACTCGGCCGGCAAGAGTGGGGAAGCTCTCAAATCTAGATTAACCTGGAGTATCCGCGCTCCAGGTTGCGGGGTCCGAGGTGTAAAGAGGCCTGACGCAGGCTGGGTTAAAGCACCGTCTCACCAGCGCTTTTTGTATTCACAGGGGAGCGCCCGGTTTTCGGACAGCGGTGTCTATGAATCAGTCATCCACCGTGGGGTCTCAAAAGCCCGTGAATACATGGGGTATCACGGACCCCCGGGGGATGCACCGCCGGACGAAAACTGCTGTCTTCATGCATCCAAGTCCAGCTGACGCCCTGTGTCGACCCCGCGGGTGTGGCTTCGAGCACCGCACGCCCCCCGCGGGATTTTTCCAGCGGGGGGCTGCTTTACGAGGGACTCGGGGGAATTCTAGGTTCCGCTGGAAAAATCCAGCTCAACGAGCGGTGTATCGCCGGCTCATCAGGATGCACGTGAACCTCCTCCTCGCGCGTTTCTCCCTTGGATGTCTGCTGTTGGCCCCCTTGTCCGCGTGTGACTCCAGCGCGGAGGACGACAACCCCGGGGGCGGCGACTCCGCCGTGACGGGTGTCTGGAATCGCTTCGGCAGTGAGTACGGCTACAAGACGGACGTGGCCTATGGCGGCATCGCCGGCCAGTCGTCGGACCGGGTGTACATGTGCGAGCTGCCCGGCTCGCCGTCGGCGGGGCTCTACAAGGGGCGGCTCATCAGCCCCCGGATGATTCGCTGGGATGCGACGCACAACCTGCCCGACTACGAGGTCGTCTTCGAGGGGCAGACGATGCGCTTCCGGCCGCAGAACGGGTCGAACACGTTCCTGGGCCAGTACCAGAAGGGCACCTGGACGCCGGGCGCGTGTGATTTGTCGATGGAGAACGGGGAGCTGGTGGACCGCTCCTCCTCCGCGTACGTCCGCTTCGACAACGACGGGGACTTCAAGATCAACAGCGTCACGGTGGGCGGCGAGCCCTTGCCCATCCACAACCGCGACACGTGCAGCGTCACCACGCTCATCCCCGCGGGGACGGGGGACAACGGCCTGCTCACCGTGTCCATCAACTACAGCGGCGTCGGCGTGGACGGCCCCTACCGGCGGACGCAGAACCACACCCTGTACCGCTCGGACTTCAAGCCGGACTGCAACAAGCTCGCGGTGGAGATTGGCTGCGGCGCGCTGGCCGTCTGCGTCTACGTGGCGCCGTAGCCCGCGTGTCACTCGTACCAGGTGGGCACGAGCGTGCGCACCTGGGGCAGCGCGGCGACGCGGCAGAGCCGCTCCCACGCGGCGGGCGTGAGCGCGCCGTGTCGGGCCTCGCAGTCCCGCGCCTCCAAGGGCAGCAGCACCAGGACCTCCGAGGCCGTGTCGCACGCGGCGCGGCCTCGCGAGGCCAGGGCGCGCGCGCCGGGGGCGAGCGCCTGGACGCGGGCGAGCAGCGCCGCGTCGCCGGCCGGAAGGCACAGCTCCACCGCGCCGTCGTTGCGACAGCCCGCCTCACGGGTGAAGGCGAGCTTCTCGGTGGGGCACGCGACGTTCGCGGAGGCCGCCGGGTCGACGGGCGTGGTGGCGCACGCGGACAGTCCGGCGAAGAGCAGCACGGCGGCGGTGAGGCGAGGCATGGGGAGGCTCCGGACACGTCAGCGGAAGGACTTCACGTAGTTCGCCATGATGGCGGGGTGGTCCGAGTAGAAGTGGTCGTTCAGCGTGCGCGACAGGGAGCGCGTGTCCTCACCCAGGAGGTTGATGGACTCGGTGTCCACCTGCTCCTGGTTCACGATGATGCCTCCCATGTAGTTGTTCTTCGCGTTCGTGTTGGAGTGGGAGACGGTGTACGTGGGGTGGATGTTCCCGTCGGAGCCCTCCTGGAAGGAGAACCGGTTCGGGAAGAAGCCTCCGCCCAGCTCGAACGAGTCCATGTTCAAATCCCCCAGCAGCACGTCCACGTTGTTGTCGTGGGCGAAGCGGGCCACCTCCTCGAGCGCCTTGTGCTTCTTGTCGTCCTTCGTGTGGCCGGTGTATCCCGCGTCCAGGTGCACGCCCGCGACCTCGAAGTACACGCGGTACTCGGGGACGATCTTCTGCACGCAGAGCCACTTCTCGGGGTGGTTGACGCCCTGGCGGATGAGGCCTCGGGCCTCGTACAGGACCTGTGAGGAGAACATCTCGTCGCGCAGGACGTAGGCGGAGATTTCGTTCTTGGGGTCCACGTCGGGGTCGAGCAGCGTGCGGATGCTGCCGATGCGCCGATAGGTCAGCTCCGGGCACGGGCGCAGCTCGTCCGGGAAGGGCGCGCCCTTGAGCTCCTCCGACAGGAAGATGACCTCGGGCACCCGTTGCGTGAGCTGCTTGTGCAGGTCGTAGGGGCGCCTGGCGTGGAGCCGCTTCCACTCCAGCACGTTGGTGGCCTCCTGGATGTGCTTGAGGACGATGGCGTCGTAGTTGGCGAGCACGTCGTCCTCCTCCAGGAACCCCGACTTCTTCTCGAAGGGCGTGTGGTGCGGGTACGGCCTGGTGTTGAACGCGGCGAGCGGCTGGAAGCCGCCCACGTTCTGCAGGGGCGCGAAGTTGAAGCCGCCCGTCGGGACGAGGTTCCCCTGGAACGTGCCCTGCTTCGCGTTGTCCTTGTAGAACTTCTTGCCCGCGTCGAAGGGGATGAACAGCGTCATGCACTGCAGCGTCATCACGCTGGGCTCGGGGATGCTCGCCGTGTCATCCAGGGTCATCATCTGCGACGGGGGCGGGGAGGACTCCCGGACCGGGTCCAGCAGGGCGCTCAGCAGGCTGCCCGACGCCGACCGCCGAAGCCGGACCTGTTCCCGGCGCGCCTGCTTCATCGACTTGAAGGTCTTCTGGATGCGCGCGTCGTGGGGGGACTTCTTCAGGTCCACGTACGAGGGCTTCTTCCGGATGGGGCCGGGCTTCGCGACGTGCGTCAGACAGCTCTTGCAGAGCGTCTTGCTCTCGAACTGGAAGACGAAGACCTTGCGGTGACACCTTCGGCACTGGATCAACATGGGGGCTCGCGTTCGGGCCGGGCGCGGGGGGCGGCGGTGCGCAGTCCCCTGTGCAGCCGGTGTGCCTGGACCCACCGCCTCCCTCTTCCAGGAAGAAGCAGGAAGTCGCCCGGCCTTGCGCGCGTCGGCCCGACATCCCGTGCGAGCCACGTGCGACGCGGAGGCCGTGCGGGCGGCTCGGGAGCCGCGGCGCACGAGGGGGCTGCGTCCGGGGCCGACGCGGCCCGCGTTCCAGTGGCACGCGCCCGCTCATCGAGGGAGCGGGCCCGGTCGTCCGCGTGGGCCGCCGCGGATGCCAGGGCGACACCTCACCCGCGGGGGGCGGGTGAGGCGCCGCCGGGGCGACTCAGGGGCTGAGGGGGTAGCAGTAGCTGTAGGTGCGGTCGATGCCGCCACCCGAGAGCGGGTAGTAGACGTAGCCCAGCTCCTCGCCCGGGCCGCAGTCGGAGCGGGCGCGGGTGTAGGGGTGGCACGTCACGACCGCGGGACCGGCGCCATCCACGTCGGAGCAGCTGCCCCGGGCGCCCTCGACGCCGCAGAACTCGGTGAAGCCTCCGGAGCACGGCTGGCCGATGAGCGCCGGGTCGAACGCGAAGCCGTGGCCCTCCAGCACGGACTGCTCGGTGCACAGGCCATAGACGCCGCAGACGGTGCCCGAGGGGCAGCCGGGGTTCGCGGCCATGAAGTCACACGTCTTGAGGCACTGCGCGTCGTCGGAGACCAGGTCCGTGCACGCGAAGCCCTGCTCGCAGTCGGTGGTGGCCAGCTCGTACTCGCTCGCCGCGGCGGTGCGCGTGCACGACTCGCCCTGCGTCTTGGTGCCGAGCGCGCGCTCCAGCGTCCCGTCCGTGCCCGCGTAGTCGTCCGCGACGCAGGCCGTGTCCGGCAGGGCGCTCGTCGGCGAGCCCTGACGCGGGTCACACCCGCCAGGGCGCAGGGTGTTCCAGGTCGCGAAGCGGATCCACCGGCACTCGCCCCCCTCCACCACGGCGGAGCCCGTGTAGGGGCCGGAGCGGGGCGCGGCGAGCACCGACTCGCGCAGCACCACGTTGGACAGCGCGCCCAGCGTCTGCTGTGGCGACAGCTGGAGCGCGAGCAGCAGCGCGCCCGAGTCCGCGACGAACAGCTTCTGCGTCGTGGTGCCGATGTCCTGGTAGCCGAAGACACACTGCTCGCAGGTGAAGGTGTTCGCGCCGCCCGCGGCCAGGTTGTAGAGGCCCGGCGCCGTGTTCATGTCCAGGCGGATGCGCAGCTCGTCGCGCGTGGTGCCGCCCAGGTTGGTCAGGTCGCCGCGGAACGTGGGCTGACGCTCGTACTGCACCGGCGTCAGCTGGATGCCATTGAACGTCTCCCCGAGCGTCACCTCCGTACAGCCCGCGGGCGGCGTGAGGAAGCGCGCCTCCTGCTCGGCGGTGAGGACCGCGTCCTGCGGTGTCACGGGCGCCGGGTCCTGGGCCTCCTGGCCACAGCCGATGAGCCCCGACAACAGCAGCGCACCCCAGCCACCACGATTCACGAACTTCATCTTGTATTCTCCCATCACGGTTGTGTGGAGCCGAAGGCCGCGACGACACCGCCCCGATTCACGGTTCGTGGGTCATGCGCTGCGCTCGGAACGGAGCCGGCCCGGCTCGCACATCCGATGAACGGGAAATCGCGTGAAATGTCGCAAGCCCGCGTGCGTGGCCTCCGGAGGTGCTCCGGGCCACGCGGCGGGTGAATCCGCTGGCGGTGTATCCAGGGTGCTGTTGAACCTGGATTACGGAACGAGCCGGCCCGGCCGGAGGCCCGCGGCGGGGGCGGCCGTGCGCGGGAGTCCCGGCGCGCTGACGATGAGGATGCCCGCGAGCACCAGGGCCGCGCCCAGGATGAAGAACAGCCCCACGGGCTCTCGCAGCACCAGCCAGCCCGCGGTGACGCCGAACACGGGCGTCATGAACGAGAACACGGACAGGCCCGAGGCGAGGTAGCGGCGCAGCAGCCAGAACCAGACGAGGTAGCTGGCGAAGGACACGATGACGCCCTGGAAGAGCAGGCTCGCCCAGGCGGTGCCCGTCATGGAGAGGTGGCCCGTCTGTCCGGTGAACAGCGCGATGGGCAGCAGGAGCGCGAAGCCGCCGAGCAGCTGGTAGAGCAGGGTGTGCGTGGGGCGCGCCTCGGAGAGCGACGAGCCGCGCACCACCACGGTGGTCGCGCTCCAGGACAGGCCCGCGAGCAGCCCCAGCGTGTCGCCCCAGAGCATCCGCGGGGTGATGCCTCCCTGGAGCCAGCCACCGCCGAAGGCGAGCATGATGCCCGCGAAGGCGACCAGGATGCCCACCCACTGCACCCGGCGCAGCCGCTCCGAGGGGATGCGCCAGTGCAGGCCCAGCGCGGTGAAGACGGGCGCGGTGTAGAGGAAGACGGCGATGTGGGAGGCGTGCGTGTGGCGCAGGCCCTCTCCGATGAAGAGGAACTCGGCGCCGAAGAGCACGCCCGACAGCAGGCCGGGGCGCCAGGTGCCGTCACGCAGGTCCAGTCGCTCGCCGCGCAGCAGGCACAGCAGGCCTACCAGCAGGGCGGCGAGCCCCGAGCGCAGCGCCATCTGCGCCAGGGGTGGGATGTCGGACGCGGCCAGCTTGATGGCCACCTGTTGGATGCCCCAGAGGGCGCACAGGAGGAGCATCGTGGCGAGCGCGAAGCCATCGACGGGTCTGCGAAGCGTGCTCATGCCCTTGATATGGCGTGTGGCGGGCTTGATTCATATAGCTTGAACCCGACAACCCATGCCGAGAAGCCGCCATGGCCCAGCAGCTCCAGGTTCCTTTCTCCACCAAGCTTCCGCACCCCGTGTATTTCCGCACGGCGCGGCTGCCCGCGGCGGCCACGTATCCCCGGCATCACCATCCGTGGGGTGAGTTCGTCTACGCCTTCAGCGGGGTGATGGAGCTGGAGCTGGCGGGCAGCCACTACCTGGCGCCCCCGCAGTATGGAATCTGGCTGCCTCCGGACGTGGAGCACCGGGGGATGAACCGCTCGGAGGCGAGCCACTGCTCGCTCTACCTCACGAAGGCGCTGTGTCGGGGATTGCCGAGGACGACGTGCGCGCTGGCGGTGAGCCCGTTGGTGAAGTCGCTGTTGGAGCACCTGCGCGAGCACCAGGTGGCGTACCCGCGCACGAGCGCGGAGCGGCGGTTGATGCGGGTGCTCATCGACCAGCTCTCGCTCGCGCCGCCGCAGGGCAGCTACCTGCCCATGTCCGACGACGCGTTGCTCGGCGAGGTGCTGCGGGCGCTGGTGAAGGCGCCGGCGGATGGGCGCTCACTGGCCCAGTGGGCGCGCCAGGTGCACACCACGGAGCGGACGCTGGAGCGGCGGTGCCAGCAGCACCTGGGGTTGTCCTTCAGCGAGTGGCGTCAGCGCCTCCGGGTGGTGAAGGCGCTCGCGATGCTGGAGGAGGGGAGCGCCGTGGAGGTCGTCGCGCTGGAGCTGGGCTACTCCAGCGCGTCCGCCTTCATCGCCATGTTCCGCAGGATGACGGGGACCACGCCGGACAAGCTGCGGGGCCACGGGCTCGCGACGTCGTGACGGCGCGCCCGCTCAGAGCCCCAGCTCCACGCCGATGCCCGGCGCGACGGACCACAGCGTCTCTCGCGAGCGGGAGCCGGGGTACCACTCACCGATGAGCTGGACGCGGAAGCGCTCCAGGATGGCCACGCCCACCAGGGCCTGCACGACGGCGCGGGAGCACGCCGTCACGCGGCTGGCGCCTCGGCCCTCGCAGCCCTGGGTGCCGTAGCGGTCATTCGCGCTGAACATCCAGCCGGCGCGCAGGCTGAAGCGGCTCTGCGCGAGGAAGGACTGGTCGGTGCTCGGCCGGAACTCCAGCCCTCCGACGGGCGCCAGCGCGAAGGACTCCTCCGTCCCGGAGGAGAGCACGTCCTCGAGCCCGCGAAAGCCGAGGGCCGCCGTGAAGCGCAGCCCGGTGGGCAGCTGCTCCTCGAACGCGGA
Source organism: Myxococcus sp. MISCRS1 (assembly GCF_026626605.1). Lineage (NCBI taxonomy): Bacteria > Pseudomonadati > Myxococcota > Myxococcia > Myxococcales > Myxococcaceae > Myxococcus > Myxococcus sp. MISCRS1. The sequence continues at coordinate 2,016,788 of NZ_JAPNKB010000001.1, read as the reverse complement.
GATGCTCACGCCCACCTCGCTCTGCACCGGCCCCATGGTGACGTGCAGCACCGTGCCCGGCGCGGCGAACGCCACCGTGTCCGCGGCGAGCTTGCCCGCGAAGCTGACCATCTGCCGGTCGTCGCCCGACTGGACCTCGGTGAGCCGGTTCACCGCCGCTCCGAGGGACTGGCGGATGCGGACGATGGCCAGGTCGCCCCGGCCGCGCGGCACGCCCAGATCCCGGAAGCTGAACCCATACGCGCCCAAAAGGCGCATCGAGTAGTCGAGCTCCGGCTCCTTGGGGCTCTTCCTCCAGTCGGGCCACTGCTCGGGTGAGACACCGGGCACGCGCGGGGGCGGCTCTCCGGCCATGGCGCGCTCGCAGTGCAGGTTGCGCCAGGTGGCCTCCATGTTGCCGGTGCCCGCGCTGGCGCAGGCGTCGTAGAGCTGGTCGAGCGACACCTGGAGCAGCGCGCGGAAGTCGGACAGGGCCTCTCCCTCGCAGACGCGCGGGGCTTCGGCGGCGCCGTCGTACACCGCGCGCATGCAGATGAAGGGGGCCCAGCTCCCAGGGTCCTGGGCGGGCTCGTCGCGGGGCCGGGCGAACGGGTCCTCGCCCTTCGTCACGTCGAGCAGCATCCGCCGGGCGTCGTACATGCCCAGGTAGAAGTCGAACGTGCGGAACTCCGTCTCGAAGAAGCCGAGGAACGCGAAGAGCGGCGCGCTGGCGGCGGGGAAGTGGCGCCGGGGCAGCACGAGCCGCCGGGCGATGTCGGGCTCCTCCTCCAGCAGCAGCGACAGCTCCTTGGAGCGCGCCGTGTCCACGAGCGCCGCGATGATGCCGCTGAGCTCGGTGGGCAGGGAGCGGGAGGTGGCGCGGGCCTGGGCGGGAGGGAGGACGGGGTACTCGGTGGCGTCCGGGTCCACGAACGCGAAGGCGATGCCCTTGGGCGTCTGCCGCACGCCGGGCGTGGGGACGTCGCGCCACTGCAGCCTGCCGTCGACGGAGTGGAGGCCGTCGCGGGCGAGCCCCACCGCGAGGCGCAGGGGCGCGTTGTCGAAGATGCCACCGTCGATGTAGCGCTCGGTCCGGGCCTCCCTGGGCAGACACACGGCGGGGGATTGGGACTCCTTGGCCACGCAGGTGGACAGCTCGTGCGGCGGGAAGGCCACGGGGAAGGACATCGACGCGAGGATGAGGTCGCGCAGCGCCTGGAAGCCGATTTCGCCCTGCTCGTCGGTGACGAGCAGCGGCTCCATGCGCCGGCTGCCGGGCGTCGTGTAGTTGGTGGCGGAGGGGGGCTTGCCCGGGCCGCGCCCCCGGATGCGGATGGCGAACTTCTCCTCGATGCGGGGCAGGGGCATGCGGCCGTTCGCGGCCATGAGCACGCGGGGCTCCACGCGCGTGGTGGAGACGCCGAACACCACGTCACAGGACGTGCTCAGCCCCTGGTTCCAGGCCTTCTCGATGTCGGCGGCGCCGCGCTCCAGCCACTCCCGCGAGAAGACGCCGAGCGGGGAGGTCGACGCGGGGATGAAGAGCTGGTTGAAGCCGACGGGCACCCACGTCCGCCAGAACAGGGATTGGTCCGGGGGCGGCAACTCGGCGCCACAGGACGCCATCACCGCGAGCAGCGAGTTCAGGCTCCCGGCCGAGGCGCCCGTCAACAGCCGCAGGTCCACCTCCTGGCTGCCCTGGGCCGAGGCGAGCGCGTAGTACAGGAAGCCCGCTTCGTAGACCCCCAGCGACACGCCGCCGCTGACGGTGAGCGAGACGGCGGTGGCGGGGACCCCCGACTCATCGAGTGGAATCGGCTGGGCCTTCGCGGTCGCGCCGCCGAGCAGGCACAGCCCGGCGAGGACGAGCGCCGTCGTGGAGCGGGAAGGGCGAGGGGCGGCGGTGACGTCGTTGGATGAAACACAGCCCGGCGTGCCGGGAACGGCTGAACCCATCCGGCGACCGTAGACCCGGGCCTCCCCGGGTGCATCAAGCTTCCGTGTCGGGACGTGTTGCTTCCTGGACACGGCGCGTGGAAGCCCAGGCGCGCGCCGCGTCCGGGGCCCATGGGCCCTCCGCGCGGAGCAGGGCTTCGCGTGAGGCACCGCGAAGGCACGATGGCGGTCGAACAGGTCGTGCTCCATCCCGATGAGGCTCCTGGCCCGGCGTTTCACCGCGCGCGGGGTCGAGGATGACCACGGCGGCGAGGAAGCGCCCGTCGGCCATGGCGGGGCCTCACACGAGACACCCCGGTGGCTGTCTTCACGCCGGTGGCGGACTCGCGCAAGTCCTCGTCCGTGCGTCCGTTTCACGGGCTCCGGCGTCGGACGATGCCGCTCACCCAGACATACCTGGGTCGCCGCCGCATCACTGGGAGCGTGTCCTGGGGCCGAATAGGCTTGTCTTGATTTGTCTTCACAGTCGAAGGAGCAACCCATGTCGAAGCCGTGGAGTGTCGTCGCGAGCATCCTCGTCGTGCAATTGCTGGCATGTGCCGGAGGAGGAGCGGGGCAGCCCGAGGGCCCTGCGGGTGAGATGCGCTTGTCGGTGCAGGGCCTGGCCCGCGGGGAGCTCGACAGCCTGGTGGTCACCGCGCAGCCCGCCAATGTCTCGCAAACCCTGACCTATTCGGCGACGTCGGACACCTTCGAGGGGACGCTCGTGTTGCCCGCGGGGGCGCAGACGCTGACGGCCGAGGGGTTCGTGGAGGACGGGACGGGGACCCCCGTGCTGGTCGCCAGTGGCACCGTGTCGGTGACCGTGGTCGCGGGCACCACGGTGGGCGTGTTCCTGGACATCCGGGATGTGACGCCGGCCACGCCGCAGCCGGACATCGCGCCGTTCATCCGGTCGGCCTTCCACGGGTCGGTGAACATGCCTACCAACACTTTCACCGAGCTGGCCGTGTCCGTCGTCGACCTGGACGGAGACCCCATCACCTACCAGTGGACGAGCGACTGTCCGACGAGCGTGTTCACCCGGCCGACCGCGTCGTACACGGAGTGGGGCAATTCGGTGCCGGGTCGGTGCACGCTCGAGGTGCGGGCCACCGCGCGGGGACAGACGGTGTCGAAGAGCCTTTCGGTGAACGTGTATTCATTGACGCCGACGACCGGGGATGTGGACGTGGAGGGGACCTACACTCCGCGCCCGCTCATCACGGCGATTCACGTGCAGGGACAGGGGCTGCCCCTGCAGCGCTTCCTGCGTGAGGACGCGGTGACGCGCTTCCCCTTCGTGGGGCCGAACCGGACCTTCCAGGTGGAGTTCTTCGTGGACTATGGCACGAGCCACGGCACGCGCACGGCGACGCTGGAGACGACGTGCGGCACGGTGGTGCGCGACGTGGACACCTGCGCGGCGAGCCCCGCGCCCACGTCCTGCTCCGTGTCGTACACGTGGACGACGCCCACCGGCTCGCCCTTGTGTTGGCTGAGGACCCAGGCCACCAACGGGACGCTGGTGGATGGGTTCACCGTCGGGACGATGGTGGATCAAGCGGTGCGCTGAGCACCTCCGGTCGAGACGCCCGCGGGGGCCACGACAGCCACCCGCGGGCATCGACCTGACCGGGAACTAGTAGCGGTAGGTGTCCTGCTTGAACGGCCCGGACACCGTGACGCCGATGTACGCGGCCTGGTCCGGCGTCAGCTCGGTGAGCTGCGCGTTGAGCTTCTTGAGCTGCAGCCGGGCGACCTTCTCATCCAGGTGCTTGGGCAGCACGTACACCTTGCCCACCTGGTACTTGTCGCTGTGCGAGTACAGCTCGATCTGCGCGATGGTCTGGTTCGCGAACGAGCTGGACATCACGTAGCTGGGGTGACCCGTGCCGCAGCCCAGGTTCACCAACCGGCCCTTGGCCAGCATGATGATGCGCTTGCCGTCCGGGAAGATGATGTGGTCCACCTGCGGCTTGATCTCCTCCCACTGGTACTTCTCCAGGGAGGCGACCTCGATCTCATTGTCGAAGTGGCCGATGTTGCACACGATGGCCTGGTCCTTCATCTTCGCCATGTGGTCGTGGGTGATGACGCTCTTGTTGCCCGTGGCCGTGACGAAGATGTCCGCCTTGTCCGCCGCGTAGTCCATGGTGACGACGCGGTAGCCCTCCATCGCCGCCTGCAGCGCGCAGATGGGGTCGATCTCCGTCACCCACACCTGGGCCGACAGCGCGCGCAGCGCCTGCGCGGAGCCCTTGCCGACATCGCCATAGCCCGCGACGACGGCGATCTTGCCCGCCACCATCACGTCCGTCGCGCGCTTGATGCCGTCCACCAGCGACTCGCGGCAGCCGTACAGGTTGTCGAACTTGCTCTTGGTGACGCTGTCGTTGACGTTGATGGCGCGGAACAGGAGCGTGCCCTTGGCGGACATCTCCTGCAGGCGGTGCACGCCCGTGGTCGTCTCCTCGGTGACGCCGAGGATCTTCGCCGCCTTGCGCGAGTACCACGTCGCGTCCTGGGCCAGCTTCGCCTTGATGGACGCGTACAGCTCCCGCTCCTCCTCGCTCTGGGGGTTGGCCAGGACGCTGGGGTCCTTCTCCGCGCGCTTGCCCAGGTGCATCAGCAGCGTCGCGTCACCACCGTCGTCCAGGATCATGTTCGGACCCTCGTGGTCGCTGCCCGCGGGGCCGAAGTCGAAGATGCGGTGGGTGAAGTCCCAGTACTCCTTCAGGGACTCGCCCTTGTGCGCGAACACCGGCGTGCCCGCGGCCACCAGCGCGGCGGCGGCGTGGTCCTGCGTGGAGAAGATGTTGCACGACGCCCAACGCACCTCGGCGCCCAGCGCCTGGAGCGTCTCCACCAGCACGGCCGTCTGGATGGTCATGTGCAACGAGCCGGTGACGCGAGCGCCCTTGAGCGGCTGCTGCTTGGCGTACTCCTCGCGGATGGCCATCAGCGCGGGCATCTCGCTCTCGGCGATCTTGATCTCCCGGCGGCCCCATCCGGCGAGGCCGAGGTCGGCGATGGCGTAGTCCTGCTTCTGCGTCTGCGTGGCGGCGGTCATGGCGTGTCTCCTGAGTTCAGGTTGCGTCGCGTGTGCTGGCGAGGTCCTGCCCGAGCCGCTGGAAACGGACCCACCCTCGCAAGCCACGCGTACAGGTGAGTGCCGTTGGGTCATTCCCTTCGAGCCTGGGGCCAGGGGCCTCGCAACACTCCTCGAAGTCCGGGGCAAACTACGAGAAGGCCCGGCGAATTTCAAAGGGAAGTTGCCGCCCCGGAGGGCAGGCATGCGGGCTCCACCCGACACCGGGCCTACAGGGTGGCCAGCGGTGGGAGCCCCTCCCCGCGACCGAGCGGGGCGGCGCCGGCGCCAGGGGCCGACGCGCGCCCGCGCGCCCGGGAGGGGCTACTTGCCCGACGCGCGCACCGAGCCGCCGCTGGCCCAGTGGTCCGTGGCGGCGCGCGTGAGGGTCTGCGCGAGCAGGTCCTCGAGCAGGTCCGCCTTGGCGATCTCCTCGGGCTCGAAGACGCCGAGCAGCGCCAGCTCCGGCTTCTCGCCGTACTGCTCCTCGCCCAGCGTCAGCCAGCCGGGGGTGTAGCTGGCGCCCACCAGGCCGTTGACCAGGGGGGCGATGCGCAGCGAGGCGCCGTGCGCGTGCACGGGGCCCGCGGGCGCGCCGTTGCTCTTCACCAGGCCGATGTCCTTGCCGGAGAAGCGCACCTCGAACGCGCGCGAGTCATCCCAGTGCGGCACCTGCTCCAGGGACAGGGACAGGGCGCCGTCGGACGCGGGGCCGGCCTCGCCGTTCGCCTTCTGGACGGCGGCCTTCAGGGCGTCGGAGACCTGGGAGGACAGCTGCGCCCAGCGCTCGCGCCGCGCAAAGGCCTTCCGGATGTTGTCGTTGATTTCCTTCAGAGAGGCACCAGCGTTCTTCGACGGCATGAAGTCCCCTTCGGGGGTTGGAGGGCAAGGCCGGATGCTGCCCTCCGCTCACGCATGGTGTCCAGGGGGCCCCCGGGCTTTCAGTCGCAGCCCTGGACGTCCTGGGTGATGTATCCGTTCCGGGTGGAGATGCGCCGGTCGTGGCACACCCCGGGGTGGCCCTCGAGCCGGTAGTGGTGGGTGGAGGTCCCCACCGCGTTGCGCTGCGCGCGGGGCACGCCCAGGTTGTACGCGGCCTCGCCCGTGAAGACGTCGTCGAGCTCGCGGTGCTCCCACGTCTGGAGCCCCCGGACGCCGAGCGCCCTCTCCGCGTCGCGCACGGTGATGCGGGTGGTGAGCCGGTTGGCCGGCGTCACGTCGATGTGCCCGTCCAGCACGAACTGCTTGTCGGAGCGGCTCACCGTGGGGAACACGTCCCGGCCGACGACGGTGACGGTGCTCGTGTCCCGCCACGTGGCGACGAGCTCGTCCGGGTTCTCCAGGTCCCCCACCCAGCGGTGCATGCTGGTGTTGGAGACGTCCTGCTCCACGGTGGTCAGCTCCCAGCCGCGCGAGGTGCGCAGGTAGCCGGACACCCTCAGGTGGTGGCCGCCCTGCGTGTCCACCTGGTGCCAGCCGTCCACCAGCGCGTACGTGGAGTCGTTCGACAGCGTCCCCAACTGGTGCTGGACGAGCCCGCCGGTGACGCGCGCGGTGCCCGTGTCCCGCCACACGAGCACGTTGGTGGGCAGGTCCCACCCCGGCCGTCCCTCGGGCACGCCGAGCACGCGCACGGTGAGCTGGTGCGGCTGACCGTCCGTCAGCAGGCCCACGAACGGGGTGAGGTCGTACTGGATGGGGCGGATGTTGAAGGCGCGGGGCGCGGGGAGCACGTACCAGAGGAAGGGATTGGACCAGCCACCGGTGTAGACGTGGGGGAAGGGCATCGCGATGCCGGCCACCCGGCCGTCCACCTCGATGACGACCTCGCGGTAGGGGCCGTCGTCGGCGGGGCACGAGTAGGGCACGACGATGGGCGCGGTGATGTACCAGAACTCCTCGCACCCGCCGCCGGAGCCCGTGGCGTAGACCTCCGCGACCAGGCGCGCGGTGTTGCGGGGCACCGTCACCTCGCCGACGAGCGCGCTGCCCTCGCGGCGCGGCTGGGTGAGCGGGAGCACGTCGCTCGCCAGGTTCGCGGCGGGCGCGTGGCCCCCCTGGGCCGGGTAGAACGTCAGGTACACCTGCACGTCCAGCACGCCCGTGTACGTCTCGTTCACCACGTTGCCGATGAGCATCCACACCGGCTGGGACCGCGCGAGGAGCGATGCATAGGCGGTGACGTCCTTCTCCACCGACCAGGCGATGCCCTCGCGCGAGGGCTCGGGCGTGGACGTCTTGAATATCGTCACGCCGCCCACCTCCAGGTGGCCCAGCCGGTCGTACTGGACGCCCTGCACCTTGCCCTCCAGGCGCAGCACCACCTTGCTCCAGGGGCCCGGGCACTCCGCGGGCGGCGTGAAGGTGCCGGTGAAGGGCGTGAAGTCGTCGAACCGCTCATCGACGATGCGCACGGTGCAGGACGGCGTCGGCGGCCGCGCCACGGCTGGCGCCGCGGTGCGCGGGTCGTCCCAGTCCGTGCCGAACTCGGGCGGAGGCTCCACGGCCCACGCCGGCAACGCGGCGCCCACCACCAGGAACACCGCGACGAGACTGCCAGGGAATGGCTTCACGGCTTGTCCTCTCCAAGTATGTAATTCTTGAATAGTAGGAGTTTGCCCTGACATGGGCAATGCGCGGCTGCGGGGACGTGGTTCGTTGAAGGAACGCGGGAAGAACGCGCGCGGCGTTCGTTGAGTGCTCGCGGTGCGAAGGATGACACCGCGACATCACCACACACCCGGGGGCCGGTCCCGGAGCGCAGGGGAATCCATATGCAGACAATGACTCACACCCGCCAACGTGGTTGGCGGACGACCACGCTCGCCGTGACGACGATGGCCCTGTTGGTGGGAGCCTGCGGGCCCGAGGCGCCCGTGCCCCAGGAGGAGCCGCTCACGGACACGGGGGCGGCGACCACGGCGGCCTTCGAGGCCTGGAGCGCGAAGAACGTCGTCGCGACGGAGGAGGGGCACTTCCTGGTCGAGGGGGACATGCGGATGCTGGACCTGGCGGAGGTCCGCCGGTACTGGGAGAGCTTCACGAACAATCCCAACGCGCTGTCTGTCTTCCGGGTGGGCGGGGCGGACGCGGCCTGGAGCCGCGCGGACCGCGAGGCCATCACCTACTGCATCCGTCCCACGGACTTCGGCGCGGACTACGACCGCGTGGTGGAGTTCATGCACCGCGCCGCCTCTGGCTGGGAGGGCGCGGCCAACGTGAAGTTCGTGCATTTGAAGGCGCTGGACTCGTCCACCTGCAATCGCAACAACAACCTGGTGAAGTACAACGTCGAGCGCAACTTCGCCTTCACGGGCCTGTCGGCGGGCATGGGGTTCCCCACGTACTCGCGGCCCACGCGCTTCCTGGAGCTGGGGCCCACGTCGACGTGGACGGATGCGGAGCTCATCGCCGTGCTGACGCACGAGTTCGGCCACGCGCTGGGCTTCGTGCACGAGCACGACACCGCGTCGGGCTGCGGCATGGTGATGACGGGCAGCTACCGGCCGCTGACGTGCTACGACGGCCGGGGCGCCATGCACTACCCGTCGATGCCGGGGTGGTTGGATCCGTCGCGCACGCTGAACTTCATCTCGCAGCGGGACGTGGAGGGCTCGCAGGCGCTCTATGAGGCGCCGACCAACGTGCTGAGCACGTCCAGCGGCACGGTGTACGCGCGCAAGCGCTCGACGGGTGACCTCTACCGGCGCGACGCGCTCGTGTGGACGTTGGTGGGTGGCCCTGGCCAGGCGTTCGTCGCGGTGGGCAACACGCTGTATGGCCAGACGCCGGGCGGCGGCTCTCCGGTGCAGTTCCTGGGCTCGAGCTGGGTGGGCATCGGCGGACCCGCGGGGCAGATCTTCGCCTGCGCGGGGGCGCTGTGCGCCACGGACAAGCTGACGGGCAACGTGGCCCGCTACAACGCGGCCACCGGGGTGTGGACCACCATCGGCGGGCCCGGCTCGCGCTTCGCGGCCACGACGACGCAGGTGTTCGGCCTGGGGCCGTGGCAGGACGACTACACGGCGCTCTACAGCGGCGCGGGCTCCTCGTGGAGCGTGGTGGGCGGCGGCGCCAGCGAACTGGTGGGCGGTGGGACGAAGATGTACCGGCTCACCAACGACAAGGCGTTCATCCAGCGCTACGACGGGGGCTCGACGTGGACGAGCATCGGCTACTCGGGCCGCAGCTTCGTGGCCGTGGGCAATGACGTGTACGGCCTGCGTCCGGATGGCTCGTTCATCATGAAGTTCGCGGGCTCGGCGTGGAACTCCATCCACGGCGCGGCGAGCAGGATCTACAGCTCCAACGGCTACCTGCTCGCGCAGAACCTGGACGACACCATCGAGCGGTACGACCCGGTGTCGAACACCTGGACGAACCTGGGCAAGCCCTGAGCGTCCCACCGGACCTGGGGGCGCTCAGGGAGCGTCCTCAGGTCCAGGTGCGTTGCTGGTTGCGCGCGTTCTTCTGGCGGAAGGCCTCCTCCAGGTCCACGCCGACGCGGTTGGCGATGGCGACCAGGTAGTTGAAGACGTCGACCAGCTCCTCGCCGACCTGGGCGCGCGCCGCCTCGGTCGGCGTGCCTTTTCCCTCGTCGTAGAGCTTCTCGTGGCGGCGGACGGCCTTGAACACCTCGCCGACCTCCTCGCCCATGAGGAAGCAGTTGTGGACCAGGTCCAGCTTCAGCCAGCCATGCATCGCTTCCAGCTCGTGGATGTAGCGCTGGTAGTCCTTCATGGAGGCGCCGGGGGGAAGTTCAATCATCCCCCCGTCTTCAATCACCGGGCGGCGGGCGTCAACCCCTGGGAAGGAGAGGGCCGCGTCGAAATGCCGCGGGAAGATCCGCGGACGCCTTCGTACCCCTGGGGCACAACACCCGGAGGTCTCATGCAACGCGGTGCATTCCTGCTGGCCCTGGCCAGTCTCCTGCCGACCTGGGCCGTGGCGGCGCCCCATGTCACCCGGCTCCCGCCCCAGGACGCGGCGGTCCATTGCAGTCCCGGCGAGCCGTGCACCCAGCCCACGACGGACGGCTGGGTCGCGCCGATGGAGTACGCGGACGGCAAGAAGTTCCCGCTGCAGGACTACGTGAATGGCGGGCCCAACGGCGAGCTGTACCTGCTCGTCAGCGACAACGCCGAGTACACCTCCGAGGAGTGCAACTTCGGGATGCCCGAGGCGGGCGGGATTCCCTCGATCCAGACCAACCCCTGCCTCTCTCAGACGCTGTTCATCGGCCTGCGCCTGCCTCGGCCCAAGGACGCCAACGGGAACTTCCTGGAGGCGTCTGGCTTCATCGATGTCTGGCTCGATGCCCAGCGCGACGCCACCATCAACCAGGTCCCCGGCGCGAGCGGACCGCGCTCCGAGGACCGCCACCTGCGGTTCCGCTACTCCACCGGCCCCAACGGGAACACCGCGCTGACGCAGCAGATGGGCAACAACGCGAACGGGTGGACGGGGCTGTCGGCCCCCAACCAGGCCTGGGCCACCACCTCCCTGGTGACGACGCCGAGCGCGGACCCCTCTCGCGTGCACATCGAGTTCTCGGTGAAGCTGCGCAGCAGCGTGCCGCCCATCGTCGGCAGCGAGCCCTTGTCCTCGGCGGTCCGCAAGCTGGGCCTCGCGCTCCAGAGCAGCCCTGGCGTGACGGCGGGCGCCACGCAGCGCGTGGGCGGCGGCATCTTCTTCAACGCGAAGAACCAGCCTCCCAACGGTCTGCTGCCCGCCACCTGGGAGACGCTCGAGCTGCGGGAGCACATCCCCATCCCCTTGAGCTTCACGATGTGGAACGTGGGGCAGATGCCGGACGCGACGTTCTGGGTCCCCGACGGCGGCTCGGGGGAGATCGACACCGTCGCCGCGAAAATCTACAAGAAGGAGGTCGTCTGCATCTCCGAGATCTGGATGTCCCATGAGCGAGGAGAGCTCGTCGAGAAGGTCAACGAGCTGCGCGCCGCCGAGTCGCTGCCTCCCATGCAGGCCGTCACGGAGCTGAACGACGACATCTTCCAGCCGCCCACGGAGACGACGGGGCTGGTGCTGCTGTCCTCACGGCAGATTCTTGAGGGTGGCATCCACCACTTCCCGTCCAACATGTGCACCGGCGCCGACTGCATGCAGGACAAGGGCGTCATCTGGGCGCGCATCGCCACGCCGGCGGCCACGGTGCCCGTCACCGTCATGGAGGACACGGGCCTGCCCAAGCTCTCCACGGCCACGGACTACGGGGAGTTCGTCGACGTGTTCTGCACCCACGTCAACGCGGGCGAGAACACGCCGGGGCCGGACACGGATGCGCGCGAGGACCAGTTCTTCGACATCATGGCGTACGTCCAGCAGGTGAGGAAAGGCGGGCCCCTGAATGCCAATACCTATCCGTACCTGCTCGGCGATAACGACATCTTCCCCCAGGGCACCTGGCCTGGCGGCCTGGACCGGCCCGCCTTCCTGCTCGGAGACCTGAACACGATTGGACCCAAGGCCACCGAGGCCGACTCCAACTTCTCCGCCTATCAGGACATGGTGGGGCCCAACTACCTGGACATCAGCGAGCGCACCGAGTTCGAGGAGGCCAACAGCTTCTTCTCCGAGTCCCGCGACCTGGCGCGCACCTCGTCCGGCTCGGACCCGATGGCGACCGGGACGTGGCTGACCAGCACCTGCACGGACCTGGTGTCGGACCAGCTGGCTGGCTTTGACCGGCTCGACTACGTGCTGGTGTTCCCGCCCGCGAACACGCTGGAGTTCCCCGCCTACGCGCTGCTCAAGGAGCCCACGGCGAGCGTCGAGCCGCACTTCGACCCCGACTCCGGCATCTCCATGGAGGTGGGGGGCTCGCCGCAGTTCTTCCAGCAATGCCTGTCGGACCACGCGATGGTGGACGTGGAGGTGGCCCTCACGAAGGTGAAGGACGTCGTGAAGTACAACCCCGCCAAGCCGCACCGGATTGAATACGCGGTGAAGCAGGTGACGGACCTGGAGACGGAGAGCGGCTGCTGCGCGGATTGGTTCACGCCCCGCGTGCACATGACGGCGAATGGCTTCTTCCGGGAGAACGCATACCTCGACATCGTCGAGGACCAGACCATCTACCCGAACTGGCGCGTGCAGACCGGGCCGAGCAATCCCACTCAGTTCCCGGACCTGCCCGCCAACTTCACGGGGGTGGTGAACATGACGTCCGCCATCTGGGAGGAGGATGTCGGCCCGAATGACCACTACGACTCCATCCCCGAGGGAGGCTCGAGCCTGGCGGTGGATGACCGGGACGGCCACTTCAGCTTCTTCGCGTCGTCGGGCCTGGTGCGCCGGGTGAAGGGGGAGTCGAGCGCCAATGACTGGCTCACGGGACTGGAACTGATGGGGAGCTTCCTGAACGGCTACGAGAACGGCATGTCCCTGGAGACGGAGGGGACGGACCATGACTCGGGTGACAACGCCCGGGTGCGGCACTTCATCCAACTCAAGGAGCTGGAGACCCCATGAGCGCAATGATTCGGACGTCCGCGGTGCTCGCGTGGCTCCTCGGTGGGGCGGCCCATGCCGTCGAGCCGATGGTGCCCTACGACAACTTCAACCCCTCGGAGTCCAACCCGCCTCGCGCGACGAAGGTGCGAGGCATCGACCCGGCGCGCTGGGTGGACGTGCAGACGGGGAGCCGGCAGCAGGCAGTGCGGGAGCTGGCCTTCACGCGGCTGCGGCTGAGCAGCCGGTCCAACACGGGGGCGGGGCGCTACGGCCTGCGCTTCAGCCAGCCGTCTGCGGTGACGGCCATCGAGGCGAAGGTCCGGGTGAACAACGCCCGGAGCACGGGGTGTGAGCTGTTGCAGGGCGGCGCGTCCCAGGGAGCGGCGGAGCTGTCCGGCCACTTCTTCAACGCGGCGACGCCGAGCCGGGCCAGCGCGAAGGACGACGTCACCGCGTCCATCCGCGTCGTCTCCCGGTCCACGGACCCGCTGGGCTCCCAGGACCTGCGCGTGGAGGCGCACATCGAGCGGTGCCACGACGCCTCGTGCACGGCGCGCGGCTCGCTCTTCACGGCGGACCTGGGGCAGGTGCACCAGGGAGAGCAGACCCGGCTGCGCGTCCAGTGGGACGCGGCGAATGACCGCTTCGTGTTCCAGCGCGACAGCCAGCCCGAGGTGTTCGGCGCCTACACCGTCACGGACACCCAGGCTCCGGGCATCGCCAGCAAGGAGCTGGTGGTGAGCCATTCCGTGCCCACGTGCGCGAGGGGGAGCCCCAGCCCGCTGGCGTATGTGAATGTGTACTTCCACGACGTGGGGGTGAATCAATCGGCGGCGCCCGCGCCCTGAGGTCGCGAGTCGACGGACGATTCGTCCTGGTGCGGCGAGAGCTCGTGGTGTCTCGCCGCCCGCGCTCGTGGAGTGCTGCGTCATCATGACGAACCCGGCGGGGTCTTGTTCTTTGCCCTGGTGAGTGCTTGGTTCCCGACCTGTTTGAAGAGGGGGAACACACTCATGAGTCGTGGCACGAGACGGATGTCTGGCATCGCGTTGTTGTGCGTGTTGTGGATGGCGGGCTGCTCTGGGAGCGCGCCCGAGGAGGCGACACCCGAGCTCGGCACCTCTCGCGCCGCGGAGGGGTTCTCCCGTCAGGGAACGGTGCTGGCGGGGCGCAATCACTCACTGGCCCTTCGCTCGGATGGGACGGTGTGGTCCTGGGGTGGCAACACCTTCGGACAGCTGGGCAACGGCACGACGCGTTCGCGCCCTCACCCTGGTCGGGTGTGGCGCTTGTTCGACATCCGCTCGCTCGGCGCGGGGGAGCTGCATTCGCTGGCGCTGAAGTCGGACGGGACGGTGTGGGCCTGGGGCAACAACCTGAATGGACAGCTCGGAGATGGGAGCACGACGTCACGCCCCGTCCCCGTGCCGGTGTCTGGGTTGACGAACGGCGTGGCCATCGCCGCGGGCTTCTCCCACTCGCTGGTCCTGAAGTCGGACGGGACGGTGTGGGCCTGGGGCAACAACGCCGCGGGACAGCTCGGGGACGGGACGACGACGCGGCGCGTGTCCCCGGTGCAGGTGCAGGGCCTCTCCGGCGTCATGGCCATCTCCGCGGGCAACGTCCACTCGCTGGCGCTGACGGCGGATGGTCGGGTGTGGTCCTGGGGCGGCAACGCGGATGGGCAACTGGGGACCGGAGACCTCGTGGGCCGCTCGCTGCCCGCGGTGCTCCCGGGCCTGACGGGCGTGACGTCGGTGTCGGGCGGTGGCTCGCACACGGTGGCGCTGCGGGTGGATGGCACGGTGTGGAGCTGGGGCAAGAACGATGACGGACAGCTCGGGCTGGGCTCCACGGCGGTGACGCTGGTCCCCACGCAGATTCCCGCGTACGGCGGCGTCGAGGCGGTGGTCGGCGGCGGGCAGCACACCGTGGCGCTGAAGGGGGATGGGACGGTGTGGGCGTGGGGCAGCAACGCGCGCTCCCAACTGGGAGACGGGACGATGCTCCCGCGGCTGTCTCCCGTGCAGGTGCCAGGGCTCACACAGGTGCGGGGTGTGTCGGCGGGCGGCGGACAACACTCGGTGGCGGTGAAGGCGAGCGGCGAGGTCTGGGCCTGGGGTTCCAACAGCGACGGTCAGGTGGGGGACGGGACGTACCTGATGAAGTCGATGCCCGTGGCGACGCGCGCGTGGCTCGAGCGGGCCGAGGCCTCCGCAGGGGTGGGGCACTCCCTGGCCGTGAAAGCGGATGGCGCCGTCTGGGCCTGGGGCAACAACCAGAGCGGGCAGTTGGGCAATGGGTCGACGGTGTCGTCCTGGAGTCCGCTCCGGGTCACGCTTCCGGGGGCCTCCCTGGCGGGCTCGGTCGCCGCCGGAGGTGTGCACTCGATGGTCCTCCGGGAGGACGGCACGGTGTGGGCCTGGGGCGCCAATGGCTACGGCTCCATCGGAGATGGGACGACGACCTCGCGGCCAACGCCGGTCCAGGTGCAGGGGGCGTTGGTGGCCACGGCCGTCGCCACCGGAGTCCGTCATTCGCTGGCCTTGAAGGCGGATGGGACGGTGTGGGCCTGGGGCTGGAACTCCATCGGACAACTGGGAGACGGGACGGTGCTCACCCGGCTCTTGCCCACGCAAGTCCCGGGATTGTCGGGTGTCGTCTCGATTGCCGCGGGCGAGGCGCATTCGTTGGCCTTGAAGGCCGACGGCACGGTCTGGACGTGGGGACACCACAGCCCGTCCTGGATGGAACTGGACCCCGATGATCCACCCCCGCCGGGGCTCGTGTCTCCGCTGCAGATGCCGGGGCTCGCGGAGGTGGTGGGCGTGGCGGGCGGCAACAGCCACTCGCTGGCGCTCAAGTCGGACGGAACGGTCTGGGCCTGGGGCAACAACGATTCGGGGCAGTTGGGAGACGGCACCTTCACGTCGCGGATGACGCCGGCGCAGGTGGTGGGGCTGTCGGGCGTGGTCGCCGTGGCCGCGAACGGCCTGTACTCCAGCGCGCTGAAGGCGGACGGGACGGTGTGGACGTGGGGCGCGAACTCCTCGGGGCAGCTCGGCGGAGGAATCTCGCTGTCGCGCGCGCTGCCCGCGCAGGTCGCGAGTCTCTCCACGGTCCGGTTCCTGGGCGCGGGGCAGGCGCACTCCCTGGTGGTCAAGGACGACGGGACGCTGTGGTCCTGGGGGAACAACTACTCCGGTCAGATTGGGGATGGGGCGCAGGACCTGACGGCGTTCCCCGTTCCGTCCCTGGTGACGCGCGCGCGTGGGGTGGCCGCGGCCTCGAATGTCTCGATGGGTGTGACTCCCGAGGGCAAGGTCCAGACCTGGGGTGCGAACACGTGGGGGCAGTTGGGAGACGGAACCCGCATCACCCGGCCGGAGCCCGGCGAGGTGGCCGGGCTGACGGGGATGATGGCGGTCTCCATGGCGTATGACCATGCGTTGGCGCTGAAGTCAGACGGGACGGTGTGGGGCTGGGGGTCCAACTCCGGAGGCGTATTGGGAGACGGGACGCGGATGCAGCGCTTCACTCCCGTGCAGGTCGCGTCCGCCCTCCGGTTCCAGGCCATCTCCACGGGCTCGGCTCACAGCCTGGGGCTGGCGGAGGATGGGACGGTGTGGGGCTGGGGCGGGAACATGCATGGAGAGGTCGGGGATGGAACACAGACCCTTCGCTCGTCGCCGGTCCAGGTGCAGGGGCTGACGCAAGTGATTGCCATCTCCGCGGGGAACTCGTTCTCGCTGGCCTTGAGGGCGAACGGCACCGTGTGGTCCTGGGGGAGCAACATGAGCGGCAGATTGGGGAACAACTCGACGGTGTCGCGCTCGGTGCCAGGCCAGGTGCCGGGGCTCACGGGCGTCACCGCCGTGGCGGCGGGGAACGGCCATGGGCTGGCCTTGAAGGCAGACGGCACGGTCTGGGCGTGGGGGGCCAACGCCTACGGCGAGGTGGGAGATGGGACGACGGTCAACAAGCTCGTGCCCGTCCAGACGCGCGTGTTGACGGGGGTGACGTCCATTGCCGCGGGGGTGAATCACAACCTCGCCATCACGGTGGGGGGGCTGGTCTGGGCTTGGGGACGCGACGAGCGGGGGCAGCTCGGAGACGGAGCTCCGTCCGCGGCGACGCTCCAGCCCGCGAGGGTGAGCTCGCTGGGGACCGCCGTGGCGGTTGCCGCGGGTGGGGACCATTCCCATGCCATCCTCGCGGACCGGAGCCTCTGGTCCTGGGGTGGCAGTAGTTACGGACAGCTTGGCTCCGGGCTGTCCCTGGTCCGGGCGGCTCCCGTGCAGGTCTGGTGAGTCGGGAGACGCGATGCGTGGGTGTAGCCAGGGCCGTCACGCTCCAAGTCTGGGGTGTGACGGTTCGGGTCACAAACCAACTCACGCACAGGGAGTCGTAGTGTTGGGTATGGTTTTTGTAGCCGGGTTGCACTCTCCGTCGGGATTTCCCTGCGGACATCGGAGTGCCCCATGCGCCTGAACCTGACCCACGGCTCTCGTTTGCTGGCCGCAGTGTTTGCCCTTGTCCTGCCCTCCACGCAGTCCTTGGCAGAGGAGCCGGTCTGCGTGGAGTCCCGCGGGCTGAAGCACTGCGGCCTGAACGGCGCCTCGGTGAAGAGGACGGAGGAGGGCGTCCGGGTGGAGGGCCAAGATTCCTCCGTGAAGGGCGGCGTCGTCATCCACACGGAAGCGGCCACGAACTGGACGGCGGGAATGTTCATCGAGGGCGTGGGGGATGAGCAGACGTCCCAGACAGTCTTCTCCTCCACGTCGAAGGAGGGCAATACGAGCACGGCGACCCTGGAGCAGGTGAATGGGAAGGTGGGTTATTCGGCCGCCTTCTCCCGGAACGGGGAGTCGTCGACCTACTCCGTGTTCATCTATCGTGACGGCACGCTGCAGGCCTCCATGGGAGGCATTCGCAGTGGAGAGGTCCTGGTCCACTCGGTCCAGAACCCCGAGCTGCCGCCCATCGTGCGCCCTCTTGGCATGACCTACGATGCTTGCATGCAGGCCTGCTTCAGGCTCTCCTGCGCCTATTGCGAGCATTTGTATAATGGCGCCCAGCGCACCCTTCCTGGAGGGGCCCGCGAGTGGCAGTTCGACGTCTCCCATCCAGAGCTCCACCTCAAGGACGGGCGTGTCGTGGAGGGGGACGAGGTCGTCATGCGCGAGGAACTCCACAAGTCGAAGCGTCAGCTCCATCCGTTGGGCGCCGAGCAGATTCAGATCCAGACCACGGCTCCGGCCATCGAGCTGCGTGACGAGAACGTCACCCGCGCCTGTTCCACCCGGTAGCGCCCCCAGCGAGTCGAAGCCTGTCAGGAGTGAATGGGCCGCGGCGCTCCGGGTTGAATCCGTGGGTAGTCTGATTCAGATGAGAGGATTCCTCAGGCCGCCTGCGGCAATGCGAGTTGTTCGGCGTCTGGAGGCCCTCCTGGCGCCAGATCGGGTGTGCTCTGTCTGGACACATGCGGTGGCCATCTAGCCCCAGGAAAATGCGGATGCGATGGTAGGTGTACCTCGGATACCCCGGCGCCAGCTCTCGCATCCGCTCTACGACAGGCCGCACTTTCTGGGCCTTGTGCGACGCGTTTCCGAGGGACGAGCGCGGCGCTGTCCACCCGCCGAGTATGCATGCTGCTGCGGGTGGACAGCCCCGTGCTCGGGCATACTCCACCTACTTCCTTCGCGAGGTGGCTCGGAGGTAACCGTCTGGGTTGGCGCGGAAGCGCCAGCCCATGATGCGAGGGACGCTCCGCTGTTCGAACTGCTCGCGAAGTCGCTGCCAGTCGTGAACAGTCTCTAACGGAAGTCTGCGCTCTATTTCGACGGCTCGAGCCCTGCTTGGCGGTCTAGAAAAAGAGAGAGTTCCCCTCGGTTCGCGAGGTCGCGTCCCCGCGTGAATTCCTCGAACATGGGGGCGGGAGCCAGCCAGTACGGCAGGTCGGTCTGTCCAGCCATTCCGCCTTCTCGGAATATGGCGTCACTTGGAACTCTCTGATCCAGCTTCACGAAGAAGACAACACCGCCGACCATCAATCGCACCATGTTGATCCCGCTTTTCCTATCGAACTGAGGTGCTCGGTACGCAAAGACCCCATCATCGCCCTGCTCTCGCCGGAGCCGGAATCCGACTGCGTTCACGCTTGAGTGGATCGGCGTGCCTCGGAAGGAGATGTCCTCCAGTATCGCTCTGTACGGCCCCAACTGGATGCGCCCCAGGGCGGGCTTGGTTGATGCGTACTTCCACAGGAGAGCGGCAAGAAAGCGGATGATGTCGTCACCCCGGGTGCCAGCAAGCCGATGTATACCCTCCGGCTTTCCAGCGGCGTCGGCCCGGAGAGCATCGAGAGATTGCTTTGCGCCTCCTTCCCACTTTCCGATCGTGTTGTCGCAGTCACGGCATAGGATGTCCCTATCCCAGATGCCGGACTGGGTGTCCGCATACTCTCCGGAGTCGCGAACAATGGCATGCGCCTTCCCGACCTGGACCTCACGCGCGAAGGCCTTGGGGATGAGGTGGGCTTTGATAGTTTTGGAATCTCTGCAGATTAGGCACGGCATTCGAAACTCCTGTGCAGGCGACAATAGCCCCATCAAGCGCGTGGTCCTCGTGAGGCGCCAGAGACCGATAGCCAGTTCTGAGGAACCCGTCCGTGGATCATCGGTGCTGAATCTATACCTTCGGCTTTCTTACTCGAACAAAAATGCATCCATCCGACCGTCAGCATCCGGCAGTTAGAGTGCGTCCAGATGGAGCCGGAGGGCACTCTCCACCCGGCGCAGACTCACTTGTCTGGGCGGCCGGTGCCTTGCCCTCGACACCCAGCACACAGCAATCGCACAAGATCGTGCATGCTATATTCTGGCATGGCCCCCGGCCGCGCCGGGCCTCACTGCCCTGAATGGAGCGGATGGAGGAAATGACATGCCGAATCGACTGGTGTACTGGTGGCACATCCGGATGACAATCAGCGGTACGAAAACCGCTGGAACTCGACGATGGAGCAGCTCCTATTCATCACGACGAACCCGAAGATCTTGACCCAGTGCCAGCGTGCATTGGACGGCAGCAACCAGTGGGTCTACGTGCAGAGAATGGCTTACGGGCGTCACAAAAGCCGCGTCATCGGCCGCGTGAAGGTGGCACGGTTCGACGAGGAGGAGCTGCGCGTATGGTTCGAGAACTGGGAGGACTATGACGCCGCACCCGCGCCAGCGTTCGGAGGTTCTACTTTCGCCAACTTTCCCGAGTGACACGGCGGCACTCCAACTTTCGCTTTGCTTCGCGGCGGCAACGGAGACCCAGTTGGCGCGCGAGTGCGCTTGCGGACAGAATGAAATTACTCCAGTCTCGTGGCTCTCCCTCACATGGTGTAGAGCCCCCTCGGGAGAGCAGGCAGACACGGCAGACTGCTGGTGGCCGGAACAGGTAAAGGGTGTGCTTTAAGGGCTGTTAGTAACCCGAGGCGTGAATCAGACGACTGGCCCGGGAAGTCACGACGCGCGGCACGGAGCTGAAGATGCTCGTCACGCGAGGAACGGCGCCGTAGGTTCTCGACCATGGGCAGCGCTTCTTCGAATTGCACGACGATGTCCAGGTCCCAGGACGGTGGCACCTGGATACGCCCGTTGATGACAAGGGCCGAGAGGTGCATGCGCCGGACCGGTTCCGGCAGGGCACTCCGGTCCAGGTAGAGGGGCGCCCGGGCATCCCCGTCGAAGCACCAGGCGTGCCCTTGGACTTCACGGAGGCAGGGCTGCGCATCCCGGTCGTCCACGTCAGGGTCGCCGAGCTCTTCGCGGAGCTGGCACCCGCGGACGTTCAGCTCATCCCCGTGGATATCCAGGGGCACGCAGACCAGTACCTGCTGCTGGTCGCCACCCGTCTCATCCGTTGCATCGACGAGCATGCTTCCCGCATCCGGCTTTGGACCCACGAGGACGGAGTGCCCGAGAAGGTGGGGCACTACGCTTCCGTGAGAGACCTGCGCATCGACAAGTCGAAGGTGGGAACCGCCAGGGTGTTCAGACCCGAGGGCTGGACGGGCGCCCTCATCGTCTCGGAGGAACTCAAGCTCGCGCTGGAGCACGTCAATGCCACGGGGGTGAAGTTCACGGAGGTCTAGCAACCTCCCAAACGAAACGGCGGCGACCTCCACCTGGGAAGTCGCCGCCGTCGGTGCAGCTCAGCCGTGAATCACTCCACCCAGTGCTGGACCGTCAGGATGCGGAAGTCCGACGCGGTGTCGACGAAGAAGTGCACCTGCACGCCCGCCCACGGGCCGTTCTCGTAGTGCATGTGGCAGCCCTTGAACGTGCGGCCCGCGGTGCGCGCGGCCAGGTCCGCCTTGCCGTCCGTGACGATGTCGGCGTCAATCGCGTTGTACCGGTTCGCCGTGCTCACCGCGCTGTGGACGTAGTTGCGCACCTCGGTGGCGTCCGCCAGGTAGCCTCGGTCCTCGAACTGTCCCGAGCGGCCCGTCAGGTCGATGCCGAAGCAGTCCGCCGAGGCGAGCCGGTCCGTGCCGTAGGCCCCGTCCAGGATGGTCTCGATGTTGAACCCCGTGCTCATCTTCACCTCCCACTCGTCTTCCGGCAGCGCGTTCACCGCGGACACCAGCATGTCCAGCGAGTAGCCGATGGTGGCCGCGTTGCGCAGGTTGCGCAGGCTCACCGCGCCGATGCCGAACGCGTCGGAGATGCCCAGCACGCTCGTGAACGGACGCAGGTTGATGAGGCTCGTCGCCCCGTTCCACGCGTACGGCAGCACGGCGTAGAGCGTGTTCGTGCTCGCCGTGTTCACCAGCGTGACGATGGCCGCGGCGTCCGACTGCGACAGCGCCAGCTCGTCGTAGATGCCCAGGCAGCTCTGGTCGATGTACTCCTCGGCACGCGCGCCGTGCTCCAACTGCTTCAGCCGCACCGGGCCCATCTCCGAGACACCGGAGAGCCGCGCCAGCGTCGTGAAGGGCGCCACCGTGCGAGCCGCGATGATGTTGTTGGCCGCGTCGCTGGGCAGATACCGGTCCAGCTTGAAGAAGCTCGCCGTGTTCGCGAACTGCAGGATGCCTTCACACTCCGGCGCCACGTCGACGTCCGTCGTGGTGAGCGGCGCCTGCTCGTTCTGGACCGTGTCGGCCGGCGCGGAGGGCTCGGCCGGCGGAGCGGATTCGGTGGGACCACAGCCAACCAGCAGACTCATGGAGAGAAGGGCTGAGCCGAGACGACGCATCGAGGACACCCGTGGGGACAGCGAGGGAGGTGCTCCCTTACCCAGGCCCTCGGGTAGCAGGCAATCCGTGAGACAGATGAAATTTTGTGATGACAAGAAAAGTGTCACCAGCGCGCGACTCCGGCCCGGTGGATGACACCGAATCGTGACGTGCGGTGGGTTTCTGGACCTCCGGGTGGGAGTCGGGCATGCCGGAGGGCTCCACCTCGGGGATTCGCTCTGGCGGCCCCACCCGGCGAAGGAAGTGCATGCGAGCCTGTCCGTGCTGCCTGGAGACGCTGACGCCAGGTCTGCTGGGCTTCGGGAGCCGGCGCCTCGCGGGCCACTGCGAGGCGTGTGGCGACGCCGTCTGCCAGTCGTGCCTGAGCGTCGAGTCGCTCGCGGCGGCGGTGTTCCAGAAGCGCGCGGGCGCCTCCGAGGCGGGGTCCAGGAAGGTGAAGGGGCGGGTGTGCCGCTCGTGCCTGTGGGAGGCGCTGGTGGAGGCGGGGCGCACACCTTCTTTCGCCGCCCCTCGCGGGCAACGTGAGCGCGCGCGCCGCGCCGCTCGGGAGACCTGTACGCATGCCGAGGTGAAGGCCTGCATGGGTTTCTGCCCCACCTGTGGCGACGAGGTGGTCTGGAAGAGCGAGCACGGCAACCCCGCGTGCGAGGCCTGCGGCGCGCCGTCACATCGGTTCTTCAACTGCTGCTGGAACTGCGGGGAGTCGTTCGATGAGCAGAACGTCCCCCAGTCCGTCGCCCGCGGATACCGGCTCGACTTCGACTGCGACGCGGAGGACTGCGCGGGGAAGCTCGCGTGGCTGATGCCGTTCTGTCCGTGGTGCGGCGAGGAGAAGCACTGGGAGCATCCCGGGGCGCTGGAGTGCGAGGCCTGCGAGGTCCAGGTGGACCGGGGCTGGGCGTTCTGCGTGCGGTGCGGTGAGGAGGCTCCGCTCCCCGACGCGTGTCCCCGGTGTGGCGTGGGCCTGGACGAAGCCGCCTCCGCCGCGCGCTGCGAGCAGTGTCAGCACGTGGTGTGCGGTGAGTGCTGTGACGTCGTCGTCACCGCGTCCGGAGGTGAGTCGCGGGAGCGGCTGTTGTGCTCGACCTGTGGCGAGGGCGCCGAGCCCGTGGCCGACACGCGCGCGCCCGAGGAGCCCGACCCCGAGCCCTCCGAGGCGGAGGAGGACGCGCCCCCCGAGGACGACGAGGAGGAGGCCTCCGAGGAGGAGCCCGCGCCGCGGCCCCAGGCTCCACCTCCGTCACCGTGGGAGGTGCTGGGCGTCGTCCGAGGCGCGCCGCTGGCGGACGTGAAGCGCGCCTATCTCGCGCTCGTCGCCCAGTACCACCCCGACAAGGTGGCGCAGCTCGGACCGAAGCTCCAGGCGCTGGCGCAGGAGGAGACGCGCCGCATCATCGAGGCGTGGGAGCACATCCGGAAGCACTCGCGCCCCAACGGGTGACGGCCGCGCTCGCGTGCGCCGTGTTTCGGAGTGAACGAGTGCTTCGGCGGGGCATCCGCGCCGCACGCATGTAGAGGAGGGAGGCAGGCTGGAGCCTCGTGTCTTGGCGGCCCCGTGCGCCGTGCCCAACCTGTCGCCCGGGTGTGTTTCGGGAGGGAGACACCGTGGCTGACTGGCGTGGCTTTGGCGCGTGGCTCGTGTTGTGTCTGGGGATGGCCGGCTGTGATGGAGATGATTCATCGCCTCCCGTGGCCTCTTGTGAGGCCACCGCCTCCTGCGAGCCGGCTCCGGGAGTCCCTCCCGACGCGGGCACTCCGGATGCGGGCGTACCAGACGCGGGGACTCCGGACGGCGGAGGTGCTCCCGACGGTGGCGGCGCTCCCGGTGAGTCGGATGGCGGCACCGTCCCGCCCGAGGACGGTGGCACCGCGCCGCAGCCCGGCACACCCGGCAAGACACTCTGGCTGAACCATGAGCGCCAACCCCTCCACGACATGGCCGCGAGCGTCGGCACCACCTGGGATGGGGCGTCCATCTACACGGCCTCCATCCAGGGCTCGTCGACCTCGTTCGGGCGCGCTGACGGCGCCTCGTCCCATCTCGAGCTGAAGCGCTACACGTCCGATGGCGCCCGCGTGTGGACGCGCTCCTTCGCGCTGCATCCTTTTGATGGCGAATCTCCGATGGACGTCTCGGGGACGGTCGCCATGAGCGTGTCGTCCACGGGCCGGCTCTATCTGATGACGGATGTCCGCCATGGCACCGTGTCGATGGACACGCCGAGCCAGCCGCTCAGCGGCCTGGCCCTGTCCCGCTTCAACCCGGAGGGGCGCGGGGAGTGGTCCCTGCCGCTGCACGGGCTCAACGAGGTGGGACTCGCGCTCGTGGCCAGCCGGGACGATGGCGCCTACGTGAGCGTGCGCGCCTCCCATCCGTACTCGGAGGCGCTGCGGTGCGCTCCGACGGAGAACGCGCTCTATCGCATCAGCGCCTCGGGCACCGTCGTGTGGCGTCAGCGCGTCTCCGAGCCGGAGTGCGGCAACTACCGCGCGGAGGCGGTGAGCCTCGCGGTGCTGCCCGACGGCGGTGTGGCGCTGGGCGGCTCCTACTTCGGCACGGTCCGCACGGCGAAGGGGACCTTCACCGCACTGGGCCAGTCTCCCTTCCTGGCCACGTTCTCCCGGGAGGGACAGCTGACCTGGTTCAACGCCTTTCCCCGCGCCAACGGCTGGGTGACGAGCCTCGGCACCACCGCGAAGGGCACGCTGGTCGCATCGGGGAGCATGGAGGCCGGCGAGCTGCGCTGGGGCTCGCAGACGCTGCGCGACAGGCTCTCCTTCCTCCTGGTGGCGGAGGCCGCGGGCACACCGCGCTGGGTGAAGAGCCTGGGCCGCTCGGAGAAGGTCGTCATCGCCGTGGAGCCCGCCGGACGCGTGGTGGCGAGCGGCCTGTCGCGCGACTTCCCGCACCCCGCGCCGGGCGCGAGCGACCCCGCGCAGAACCCGCAGCTGTTCGCGCGCCGCTTCAACCTGGAGGGCCGCGAGCTGTGGAACCGCTTCTTCCTTCGCTCCGGAGGTCCGTCCAACCTCTTCTCCGAGCAGGTGGTGAGCGCCGTGCCCTCCGGCGAGGGGAACGGCAGCACGCTGCTGTTCGGCCACTTCTCCCACACCGAGGACTTCGGGACGGGCTCCCTCGTCCCCGACGCCACCGACACCTTCCTGCTCAAGCTGGGGCCCGGCGACGCGTTCTGACCGGGCCTCGGAGCCCTGGTGATTTTGTTGGCGGTCTGCCAATAATTCCGGACATGACGCTTCCGGTCCGTGCCGCGGTGCTGCGGGAAGTGAATGCGCCCTTCGCCCTGGAGGAGGTGGAGCTGGACGCGCCCCGCCAGGGGGAGCTCCGGGTCCGGGTGCACGCCAGTGGCATCTGTCACACGGACTTGAGCTACCGGGCGGGGCAGGGGCGCTTCGCGTTCCCCGCGGTGCTGGGCCACGAGGGCGCGGGGGTGGTGGAGTCGGTGGGTGAGGGCGTCGCGGGCTTCGAGCCGGGGGACGCGGTGGTGCTCAGCTACTACTCCTGCCGCGCGTGCGGCACCTGCGCGCGCGGACAGCCCGCGTACTGTGAGCAGGGCTACGCGGGGAACTTCTCGGGGGCGCGGCCGGACGGCACGTACCCGATGCGCTGGCGCGGCGAGCCCATCCGCTCGGGCTTCTTCCACCAGTCGTCCTTCGCCACGCACGTGCTGGCGCACCAGCACAACGCGGTGAAGGTGGCGAAAGGCGCGCCGCTGGAGCTGCTGGCGCCCCTGGGCTGCGGCTTCCAGACGGGCGCGGGTGCGGTGCTGGAGTCGTTCCGGCTGCAGCCCGGACAGCGGCTGGCCGTCTTCGGCGTGGGCGCGGTGGGCCTGGCGGCGGTGATGGCGGCGCGCGTGGCGGGCGCGGCGAGCATCTTCGCGGTGGACCTGGACGCCCGGCGGCTGGAGCTGGCGCGGGAGCTGGGCGCCACCGACACCTTCCTCGCGGACGAGCCGGAGCTGACGCGCACGGTGCTCAAGAAGACGCGGGGCGGGGTGGACTTCGCGCTGGAGTGCGTCGGCTCTCCGAAGGTGCTGCGACAGGCGTTCGACGTGACGCGCCCCTTGGGGACGTGTGGGTTGCTCGGCCTGCCGGGCGCGGACGCACAGGTCTCCATCCCGATGACGGCGCTGCTGTTCGGCAAGCGGCTGGTGGGGATGCTCGAGGGCGATGCCGACCCGAAGCGCTTCATCCCCCGCCTGGTGTCGCTGCACGCGGAAGGACGCTTCCCCATCGAGAAGCTCAGCCGCTCGTACGACTTCGAGGCCATCAACGACGCGGTCCACGACATGGAGTCGCGCACGGCCATCAAGCCCGTGCTGCGCATGCACACAGGAGCGGCACGATGAGCTTCGACGAGGTGGTGAAGGCGGGGACGCTGAGCCAGGCGGAGGCGCTCGCGCTGTTCGACAGCCTGGGGCCGGTGGAGCTTGAGTCCCTGGTGGGCACGTGGAAGGGCAGTGAGCTGCGCACCGGACACCCGATGGACGGGATGCTGGGCGCCACGGGCTGGTACGGCAAGCAGTTCCTGGACGCCGAGAGCGTGCACCCGCTGCTGTTCTACACGGAGGACCGCGCGGCGGTGTTCCCGGTGGACCCGCGGAAGTGGCCGTCCCCGACGATTCGTGGCCCCGTGGGGCCGCATCGCGCCGACGTGGAGACGTCGAAGTTCAAGGCGCGCCTGCGCAAGGTGGAGTACCGGGGCCAGCTCAGCGCGACGATGATCTACGACGACTGGCCCACGCTCGACGTGTTCCGTCAGGCCGACGAGAACACGCTCCTGGGCCTGATGGACGCGCGCGGCATGCCGTCGCCGTACTTCTTCGTGCTGCGGCGGGACGCGAACGCGCCGGCGCTCAAGTAGGGGGCACGGCCAGCACGAAGCGCGCGTAGCCCAGCTCCGCCGCGTTCTTCATCAGCTCCACGTTGGCCCAGGCGACGATGTCGCCGAAGGGCTTGCCCGTGAGCGGCCAGCGCGTGCGCGCGCTCGACCGCAGGTCCTCGTCGGTGAGGCGGGTGATGGCCTCGCGCCACGTGTCGTGCAGGCCGACAATCCACGCGCGCACCGCGTCGGCGGAGCCGGGCCAGACGACGGCCTCCCGCGTCAGGGTGCCGTCGCCGAACGAGTGGTTGTGCACCATGGACCACCAGAAGCCCAGGTGCCACGTCAGCCAGGCCACACTCGCGGGGCCCAGGTCATAGCCCTCGTGCTCGGGCCATTGGGCGCGCCAGAGCCCTTGCGCGTCCTGGCTCACGTGCAGGCCCACCGACGCGGGGCGCCGCAGGCAGTCCTCCGTGGTGAGCCCCTCCAGGTGGTAGCGGGTGAGGGCCCACGCGATGTCGAGCTGGCCCAGGAGCGTGTCTCGGACGGGGTTCGCCATGGGGCGCGACCCTAGGGGGCTTTGCCGGGGCCGTCCATTCCAGGAGGCCCAGGTCAGGACGCGGCGCGCCCGCGCGTGCGTGCCCAGCCCAGGAGGCAGCCGAGGATGGGTTGGAAAGCCGTCGCAGGGCGCGAGGCCGGGCGCGAGGTTAGACTCTCCGCAATGAACTCCAGCGCATCCGGCCGTTCGTCCGTCGTCGTGGCGGAGCTGGGGCCCACGAACACTGGAAAGACCCACCGGGCCATCGAGCGGATGCTCGAGCACGACACGGGCATGATGGGGCTGCCGCTGCGCCTGCTCGCCCGCGAGGTCTACGACCGGGTGACCGCCCGCGTGGGCGAGGGGCGCGTGGCGCTGATGACGGGCGAGGAGAAGCGCCTGCCGCCGCGCCCCGACTACTGGATATGCACGGTGGAGGCGATGCCGTTGGACCGCGTCGTCGACTTCCTGGCGGTGGACGAAATCCAGCTCGCCGCGCATCGCGAGCGGGGGCATGTCTTCACGGACCGGCTGCTCCACGCGCGAGGCCGCAAGGAGACGTGGTTTTTGGGCGCGGAGACGATGCGGCCGATGGTGCAGTCGCTCATCCCGCACGTCTCGCTCAAGCGGGCCACGCGCCTGTCCCAGCTTCGCTACGCGGGCCGGCGCTCGTTGAAGAGCCTGCCGCCGCGCTCCGCGGTGGTCGCGTTCTCCGCGGACCGCGTCTATGAGCTGGCCGAGGCGCTGCGCCGGCTGCGCGGTGGGGTGGCCGTGGTGCTGGGCGCGCTGTCGCCCCGGACGCGCAACGCCCAGGTGGCGATGTACCAGTCCGGGGAGGTGCAGTACCTGGTGGCGACGGATGCCATCGGCATGGGGCTGAACCTGGACCTGGGCCACGTGGCCTTCGCCTCGCTCTCCAAGTTCGACGGCGCCGAGCAGCGGGAGCTGTTCCCGGACGAGCTGGCGCAGATCGCCGGCCGCGCGGGGCGCCATCTGAATGACGGGACATTCGGCACGCTGAACACGCTGGAGGAGCTGCCGCCCCGGGTCGTCACCGCCATCGAGACGCACCGCTTCCCCGCGGTGCGCAGCCTCATCTGGCGCAACGCGGAGCTCGACTTCGCGAGCCCCGAGGCGCTGTTGGACTCGCTGTCGCGGGCCCCGCGTCACAACGCCTTCGTCCGGGTGGAGCGCGCCGATGACTTCGACGCGCTGAAGGACCTCTCGCACCTCCCGGCCGTCCGCGACGTCGTCACGGACCGCGCGGGCGTGGAGCTGCTGTGGCAGGTCTGCCAGATTCCCGACTTCCGCAAGGGGCTGTTCGGCCAGCACGTCAGCCTGCTGCGGGAGACGTTCCTCCAGCTCACCGCGGGGGACGGGGTGCTGGACGCGACGTGGTTGTCCAAGCAGGTGTCGCCGCTCGACGACGTCTCCGGGGACATCCACACGCTGATGGACCGGCTGGCCGCCATCCGCATCTGGACGTACATCAGCCACCGCTCCAGCTGGCTGCGCGACGCGGAGCAGTGGCAGGAGCGCACGCGGCACATCGAGGACGCGCTGGGGGATGCGCTGCACGAGCGCCTGGTGGAGCGCTTCGTCCAGCGGGCCGCGCGCAGGAGCGCCCGGCGCTTCGTGCGGGCCTCCGCCACGCCCGCGGCGAGCTCGGACAACCCGTTCGCGAAGCTCGGCGCGCTGTTGGGCGAGACCGGCTCCGCGGAGGGGCTGATGACCGAGGAGCAGTTCGTGCAGCGCGTGGTGGACGCGACGCACGAGGTCTTCGAGGTGGATGCGTCCGGGAACATCTCCTTCGAGAGCCAGCCCCTGGGGCGGCTGGTGCGCGGCACGGACCGGCGCTCGCCGCAGGTCGCGCTCGCGGAGCCGGAGGTGTGGACGGGCGGCGCGAGGCGGCGACTGGAGCGGCGGCTCCATGCGCTGGCCCGCGACCTGGTCACCGGGGCGATGGGCGGGTTCCCGGCGGAGTCGCTCACGGGCGCGGGCCGCTCGCCGCCGACGCGCGGGCTGGCGTATCGGCTGGCCGAGGGGGTCGGGCTGATTACCGTGGGCGAGGCGCGCGAGCAGTGGGCGCTGCTGGACGAGGAGTCGCGCGAGCGGCTCAAGGCCGTGGGCGTGCGCGAAGGCCGCCGCTTCGTCTACGTGGCCGGCGCGCTCGCTCCGCAGGCGCTGGAGCGCCGGTGCATGCTGACGGCGCTGTTCCTCCAGAAGCCCGCGCCGCGCGGGGTGCCCCGTGAGCCCGTGCTCGACGCGGCCGGATGGAATGTGCGTGAGGCGCGAGCCTTCGGCTACGAGCTGCTGGGGCCGGTGGCGCTGAGAATCGACCTGGTCGAGCGGCTGGGCGAGGCGCTGCGCCATCCTCGCGGTGCCGCAGAGGTGCAGGCGTTGACGCGCGAGCTGCGCCTGGAGGGTGGTGCGCGGGCCCTGGTGCTGCGCGAGCTGGGGGGCGCGCCTCCGGGGACCGCGTCGAAGCGGCGGCGTCGCCGACGACGAGGGAAGGCGCCCTCGATGGCCCCGGACAAGGCGAGCACGCATGGCCCGTCCGCACACACGGGGACGCGCCCGGTCCCCCGTCGCGATGGCCCGGAGTCTCGCGGCGCACAGGGAACGCCCAAGTCGGACTGACGTCGGTGGTTCACCTCGCGGCGCGCGGGAGTCATCCGGGGCGGATGGACACCGGCGTGGTCGTCGCGGCTGCTCCGTGGGCCGACGTCGAGCCGCGTCATCGCGAACCGCGCCCACCCACTTCGTGAAGGACGCGTCGGGCCCGGATCTTGAAGACCGCACAGTCGTCGGGGGGCCGGGACACGCGGAAGGCTTGGACATGAAGGCAGTGGTCGCGGGAGCGTTGTTGCTGTCGACGGGCGCCTGGGCACAGGACGAGGCCCGTCTCACGGGGGCGGAGCTGGGCGTGGGCGTGGGCTACGCCCGAGGCAAGGACCTGGAAGGGGAGACGCATGGCGGGCCTGGCGTCCGGCTGCATCTGCTCAAGCACCTGGGGCGCTTCTTCTCCATCGGTCCGGAGCTCGCCGTGTACGCGAGGGCGGGCTCCCGGATGGACGTCACCTTCGATGGCTCGCAGCACCACTATGACCTGCGGAACCGGGCGCTCCTCCAACTCGGAGGCGTGGCACGGCTGGGCGTGGACCTGGGCGGCGTCCGGCCCGCGGTGCTCTTCGGCGCGGGCTGGAACAAGGGCACCGTCAGCAACCTGGGCTACTCGGTGGGCGCGGAGCTGGAGTTCCGTCCCACGCCGTGGCTGCCACTCGCCCTGGAGGGCCGGCTCCACAAGAACCTCCACAACTACACCTACGAGACGGACAGGAAGGCGGACTACCTCAGCCTGGGCATCAGCTGGCGGCTGCTCTGGTGAGCCCGCGTCTCGCGTGAGCGCCCCCGAATTCCGAGGGGCGGCTGACAGGCCTGTCGCGAACAACCTCCTCGCGCCGTGGCGGGATGACACGGGTGTCATCCCCACGTGCGGGCCCCGCTTCAGCGCGCCGTGCGCAGGGCGGGGAGCACGTGCTCCGCGAACGCGTCGATGAAGCGCTCCTGTCCGCGGTTGACGTTGTGCAGGTACAGATGGCTGAAGCCGAGCTTCACGTCCTCGGCGAGCCAGTCGACGTGGCGCTGGAAACTGGAGGACACCCGCACGTGTCCCTCCAGGTCCTTGGGCTGGACGGTGCGCGCCAGCTCCTGGAACTGCGCGGGCGAGCGCAGGTCCGTGAGCACGGAGCTGGCGAAGATGTTCGTCGCCCACTGCTCCATCGCGCCCTGGAGCGCGGCCTGCTCGTCCTCCGCCCAGGAGAGCTGCACCTTGAGGAACATCGGCTTGCCCTCGCCGCCACCCCGGTGGAAGGCCTCCACCATCTTCCGCAGCTCGTCCGGGGGCTTGCTCACGGTGATGAGCGCGTCCGCCCAGCCGCCCACCCATTCGGCCGTCTGAGGCGTTATCGCCGCGCCCACCAGCAGGGGCGCCTGCTGGGGCCGCGAGTAGAGCTTCGCCTCCTCCACCCGGACCAGGCCCCGGTGCGTCACCGTCTCCCCGCGGAAGAGCGCGCGCATGATGTCCACGCACTCGCGCAGGCGCGCGTTGCGCAGGTCCTTCGGGGGCCAGGGCTCCCCGGTGATGCCCTCGTTGACGAACTGCCCGCTGCCCAGGGCGGCCCAGGCGCGACCCGGGAACATCTCCGCGAGCGTGCCCAGGGCTTGCGCGATGAGGGCCGGGTGATAACGCTGTCCGGGAGCGTTCACCACGCCCAGACTGGACAGCCGCGTGGTGGCGAGCGCCGCGCCCATCCAGCTCCACGCGAAGCCGCTGTGTCCCTGCGATTCGCTCCAGGGGTGGAAGTGGTCCGAGTTGAGCGCGGCCGTGAAGCCCGCGGCGTCGGCCCGGCGCACCAGGCGCAACAACTCACTGGGAGGAAACTGCTCATGGGAGGCGTGATAACCGAGCGTGAGCATGCGCGCGCACGTTGGTGCCGCCCGCGTGTCGTCGCGAGTCCCTCGTGTCCATGACTGTGCGCTGTCGCACGCATGACGCGCCCCCGGGTGCGTCCTTCGTCCAGCATCTCCACCTTCGCATCAGGGGAGACGGATGATTCAGGACCTCTGGTACAAGAACGCGGTCATCTACTGCCTGGACGTCGAGACGTTCATGGACGGCAACGGCGATGGCGTGGGCGACTTCGGCGGGCTCCAACGCCGGCTCGACTACCTGGCGGGCCTGGGCGTGACGTGCCTGTGGTTGACGCCGTTCCACCCCTCGCCCAACCGCGACAACGGGTATGACATCACGGACCACTACGGCGTGGACCCGAGGCTGGGGAGCCTGGGGGACTTCGTGGAGTTCACCCACCAGGCGAAGCAGCGCGGCCTGCGCGTCATCATCGACCTGGTCCTCAACCACACGAGCGACCAGCACCCCTGGTTCCAGGCCGCGAGCAAGGACCGGGACAGCCGCTTCCACGACTTCTACGTGTGGTCCGACAAGAAGCCCAAGGATGCGCACAAGGGCATGGTGTTCCCGGGCTCGCAGCACACCACGTGGACGTACGCGCCCGGCGTGAAGCGCTGGTACTTCCACCGCTTCTTCCCCTTCCAGCCCGAGCTGAACATCGCCCACCCCGAGGTGCGCGAGGAGCTGCTCAAGGTGATGGGGTACTGGCTGCAGCTGGGCGTGTCCGGCTTCCGGGTGGACGCGGTGCCCTTCCTGGTGGAGCTCAAGGGCCTGCGCAGCCACGGCATCGAGGACCCGTACGAGCTGCTGGACCGGATGCGCGAGTTCCTCTCGTGGAGGAGCGGGGACGCCATCCTCCTGGCCGAGGCCAACGTCACCATGGACGAGGTGATGAACTTCTTCGGCAAGGAGGGAGACCGGATGCAGATGGTCTTCAACTTCGCCGCGAACCAGAGCTACTTCCTGTCGCTGGTGACGGAGGACGCGACGCCGCTCGTGGAGTCGCTGCGCTCGGCGCCCAGGCTGCCGCACCTGGCGCAGTGGGCGAACTTCCTGCGCAACCATGACGAGCTGGACCTGGGGCGCCTGCCCGCGAAGGCTCGCAAGCGCGTCTTCGCGGAGCTGGGCCCGGAGCCGAGGATGCAGCTGTACGAGCGCGGCCTGCGGCGGCGGCTCGCGCCCATGCTGGCGGGGGACAGGCGGCGGCTGGACGTGTCGTTCAGCCTGATGCTGTCGCTGCCGGGGACGCCGGTGCTCTGGTACGGCGACGAGCTGGGCATGGGCGAGGACCTGTCGCTGCATGAGCGCCAGAGCGTGCGCACGCCCATGCAATGGGCCGACGAGCCGCACGGGGGCTTCACGCGCGCCGAGGAGCCCTTCCGGCCCGTGGTGGAGCGGGCGCCCCACGGCTACCGGCAGGTGAACGTCGAGCACCAGCGCAGGGACCCGGGCTCGCTGCTCAACTGGATGGAGCGCATGGTGCGCATGCGCAAGGAGTGTCCGGAGCTGGGGTGGGGCGCGTGGCGGTTGTTGAGCGTGAGGAACAAGAACGTGCTCGCGCTGCGGTACGACTGGAAGGGCGAGACACTGGTGACGCTGCACAACCTGTCCGGCAAGGCCTGCGAGGTGAGCTTCTCACCGGGAGGGCCTCCGGCGCGGCTCGTCCACCTGCTCTCGGAGGACCACTCGTCGCCCGGCAAGACGGGACGCCACCGCGTGACGCTGGAGGGGTACGGTTACCGGTGGTACCGGATGGAGCAGCGACTCGCGCCGCCCGCCACGGATTGAGGTCGGGACAGGCGTCGTCCCCGCGAGCCGCCAGGGTAAGGTGGCCGCATGCGTGGTGCTTCGACGGTGGGGACGAGGATTCTCGCGGGAGTGGGTGTCCTGGGCGCGGCGGGGTTCCTCCTGTGCCTGGACACGGGCCCGGTCGAGGTCCGCCTGGTGACCAAGTCGCTGCCGATGCTCTGCCTGCTGCTGTGGCTGTGGCCGCCGCGGGGACGCTATGCGCGATTGATTTTCGCGGGGCTGGGGCTGTCGCTGCTGGGGGACGTGCTGCTGGATGCCAGCAAGGCGCTGTTCCTGCCGGGGCTGGGGGCGTTCCTGCTGGCCCATGTGAGCTACACGGCCGCGTACCTCTGTGCGACGCGCGAGCTCCGGTGGGGGAGGGCGCTGCCGTTCCTGGTGCTGGCGGTGGGGGCCAGCGTCGTGCTGGGCCCCCACCTGGGCGCCATGGCCGGGCCGGTGACGGCGTATGTCGTGGTCATCTGCACGATGACCTGGCGCGCGGCGGCGCTGCTGGGCGCGTCCGGACTGACGCGACGGGAGCAGGGGTTCGCGTTCGCGGGGGCGCTGCTGTTCGCCCTCAGCGACGGGGTGCTCGCGGTGAAGCTGTTCGTGACGCCGGTGACGGGAGGCAGCTACGTCGTGATGCTGACGTACTGGGCGGCGCAGCTGTGCATCGCCCGTTCCGCGCATCGCGCCCCGGCCGAGGCGTGACTCCCGTACTCGAGGCCTCAGGGGAGTCGGGCGTCGAGCCACGTCAGGTGTGCGTCGAGGGTGTCCGCCACGGCCTGCGCCTGCTCGGAGGCGCTGGGGTCGGTGTATGGATTTCCAATCTCCTTGTGCTTCCACTTCACCCACGTCTGCTTGTACCAACCCCAGTCGAGATTCGTCCCCGTCGAGGGTGGCGAGGCACCCGCGTAGCCGGAGAACGCGCGAATGCCCGTGGCCGGAGCCACCTCCTGGCCGCCCACCACCTGGAAGAGATGGAGCCGCTGCCGCCGGGGGAACTGGGCACTCAGGTCCGTGGCCCACGCGCCATAGAACGTGCCCCAGGGCCGCACGGGATTGTCGATCTTGGTGTCGTGGGTGCCCAACTCTCCCTGGCTGTTGCGGCACACGCCGTCGAACGACGACACGTAGAGGTCGATTCCATCCAGTGCCCCGTTCGCGCGAAGCGCCTGGGCCAGCCGCATCATCAGGCAGCCGCCTCGCGAACTGCCCGCCAGATAGATGGAGCGCGTCTCCGGACGGACCTGTGCCTGGAGCCAGCCTGAGAAGCCATTGACGATTCGCTGCTTCGTGTCGCTGTCGAACAAGTGGTCGAAGTTGTTGTCGTTGACCACGGACAGGTACGTCCTGCCCCGAGGAAACCACCCCAGGGTGTCCAGCTTCATCGCCAGCGAGCGGCCATCCAACGTGACGTTGGGGCACGAGACGCTGTCACAGGATGCGTCCCAATTGGACGACTGCCCCGTGACACCACTCGAGTGCCCGCTGCTCGAAATCTTCTGCCCCGCTGACATGACCACCAGCGCCTCGCGCGGACCGGGAGCATCCACCTCCGCGATGCGGATGTTGTGAAGCACGAGGTCAGGGGCGCCCGCCGCGCGGAACTGCTCGAAGCCCGCCGCTGCCAGGTAGGCGCCCGAGCCATTCTTGTAGACGACACGCCGGGACACCACCGTCCTCGCCCCGCCACTGGGATAGGTCAGGGGCCGCGACTGGGTCTCCATCGAATCCTCAACCCCTGGCTCCAGGGGAGCCCCGCAGCCCGCTCCCCCAAGCAGCAAGGCCCACTTCATCCCTGAGAAGACACGACGCGCGACACCCGATGAGAGACCCATGTGTGGCTCCAGCTCCTGGAAGTGAATGACATCCAAGCACGTCCGGGGGCTTCGCGCTGGACCCAGGGCTCGATTGACGAGCTCGCGCGCTACTGCGCCTCCATCAACAGGAAGCTGAAGTCCGCGGAGCCGTCACCGCTGGCCTTGGGGGCCTGGCCGTGGCAGCCCAGGCAGCTCGCGGTGGATTGGATGTAGGTCTCCATCGTGGTGTTGGCGAGCACGGGCGGGGTACCCTGCGGCGCGCCTCCGGTGGCCCACTGGGTGCTGATGAGCTGGTAGTTCTCCCAGACGGAGCCCTTGAGCAGCGCGCGGTAGTACGCATTGAGGCCGGGGTCTGCCTGGATGGGCGTGGTGCGCGTCACCTGGACCGGGGCGTTGAGCGGCCCGCCGTCGGGCGCGAGCTCCGTGTAGGGCTCCTTCGCCGTCTGGGTATTGGGCGTGCAGTTCCCCGTGCAGTGCGGGTTGAAGAACGAGGACGTCGTGTTGTCCACGTGCTCGAAGGTGGACCAGAACCAGGTCTGCTGCGTGTCCGTCTTGTGGATGATGTGCAGGCCGACCAGGCCCACGGTGACGGGGTTGGCGCCGGGGCTCGGGTCTCCGGCGTCATCGTTGAAGACCCAGGCCTGACGCATGAAGAAGCGCTTGCCCGAAATCTCCTGCGCGGAGAGCACCTTCCACGATGCCTTCACCTCCATGGCGCCCACCGGGCCGCACGGCTTGCCATTGCACGGCCCCGGACTCTGGTTGGCGCCGGTGGGGAAGGAGATGGTGACGCCCTTCTGTCCGGCTGCGTTCCAGAGGTTGTTGGTGATGAGGTAGTTGTACTCGTCCTGGTTGAGGCGCTTCTCGTAGCGCACGAAGCGCCCGTTCTGGTCCGTCAGCGGACCCCCGACGGCCTGCTCGATGTCCGGGAGCTTCTCTCCGATGGCGGCCGAGGCCTTGGAGGTGCTGAGCAGCAGCTTGTGCACGCCGGTGTTCAGAGCCTGGAGGCGACCGGTCTCCAGCAGCTTCGTGCGCTGACGCAGCTTCGTCTCGAAGGCCGCGGGTGTGTTGAAGCTGCACCACGCGCCGGGCTTGCTCCCCGGTGGCACGAACATGTCCAGGTCATCCGGGTAGGTCTCCCAGACGGTGGGCCCCTGGCCGCTGAGGATGCTGCTCTGGGTATTGGCCGTGCACGAGGAGGGATTCGCGGGCCAGTTGAGCGCGATGAAGGTGTTCCACGAATACACATCCACGTCGGACTGGAACTCACCGAAGCGCGGACACGCGTTGGCGGGGACGACGGCGAGCGCGGGCGTGATGGCGGTGGCGCACGTCGAGCCGGGACAGGTGGGGTCCGGGTTGCACGCCTGGGGCAGCGGCGGAGCCTCCGTGGAGCCGATGGGGCCCGGATTGGGAGAGGAGGTCGCACAGGCGATGATGGCCGCAGAGG
Organism: Myxococcus sp. MISCRS1; assembly: GCF_026626605.1. Classification (NCBI taxonomy): domain Bacteria; kingdom Pseudomonadati; phylum Myxococcota; class Myxococcia; order Myxococcales; family Myxococcaceae; genus Myxococcus; species Myxococcus sp. MISCRS1. The sequence continues at coordinate 1,980,150 of NZ_JAPNKB010000001.1, read as the reverse complement.
CCAGCACACCGCCCACCAGCAGCTTCCCAGCGAAGGCAGACACGACGCGCATGAATCACCTCGGGGTGTGAGGAGACGAAGGCGCGCGGGGCTACTGCAAGGAAGGGGCCCGGGAGGGGAGAGGTGCCAACCTCCCGGAAGAGGTGGGCCCCGCCACATCCCCTGGGCCTCGGGCGTTGCTTCGAGACGCGCTTGCGTCGAACGATGACGCGCGCGGGTGGGCAACGAGTTCAACCAGACCCAGGGGAAACCCCAGGGTCAGAACAGGAAGTCCGTCGTCAGGAAGTCCGACTCCCGCCGGGTGAGGATGGATTGCACCAGGTGGGTGTTGGCCGGCGTCGTCTTGGTGGCGACGAGCGTGCGGATGGAGAACACGCGCAGCGCGTCCGCGACGGACAGCGTGCCCTCGGCGGAGTCCTTGCGGCCGTTGAAGGGGAACGTGTCCGGCCCTCGCTGGCACTGGCAGTTGAGGTTGATGCGGCCCACCTGGTTCGAGAACGCGTCGATGAACCGGCCGATGCGCGCCGGGTCCTGGCCGAACAGGCTGAGCTGCTGGCCGAACTGGGACTCCACCACGAGCTGGATGACCTCCTCGTCCCGGTCGAACACCATCACCGGCACCACGGGGCCGAACTGCTCCTCGCTCGACAGCCGCATGTCCCTGGTCACCGGGTACACCACCGCGGGCGCGAAGAACGAGTGCGACGACTGACCTCCGGTGGCGTTCACCACGCGCGCGCCCTTGGCCACGGCGTCGTCCACCAGGCCTTGCAGGTAGTCCGCCTTGCCGGGCTCCGGCAGGGGGGTGATGGCCACGCCCGGCTCCCACGGCATGCCGGGCTTGAGCGCGTCCACCGCGGCGGTGAGCTTCTTCAGGAACACCTCCGCGATGCTCCGGTGCACCACGAGCAGCTTGAGCGCCGTGCAGCGCTGGCCGTTGAAGGAGAGCGCGCCGATGATGCACTCCTTCACCGCGTTATCCAGGTCCGCATCCTCCAGGATGATGGCCGGGTTCTTCGCGTCCAGCCCGAGCACCGACTTGAGCCGGTGCGGCCGGGGATGCATCCGCTTCAGCTCGCTGGCGCCCCGGTGGGTGCCGATGAAGGCGAACAGGTCCACCTGCCCGCTCTCCATCAGCGCGCCCACCGTCTCGCGGCCCTTGCCGTAGATGATGTTGATGACGCCCGGAGGGAAGCAGTCGCGGAACGCCTCCAGCAGCGGCCGGATGAGCAGCACGCCGAACTTCGCCGGCTTGAAGACCACCGTGTTGCCCATCAGCAGCGCGGGGAACAGCGTGCTGAAGGTCTCGTTGAGCGGGTAGTTGTATGGCCCCATGCACAGCGCCACCCCCATGGGGGCCCGGCGAATCTGCGCCATGATGCCCTGGTCCTGCACGAAGCGGGACGAGGTGCGGTCCAGCTCCTTCAGCGCGCGCACCGTCTCCACGATGAGGTCGACGGTGCGGTCGAACTCCTTCTCCGAGTCCGGCTGCGTCTTGCCAATCTCCCACATCAACAGGTTGACCACCGTGGCGCGCTGGGCGCGCATGGCCACGAGGAAGCGCTCCACCGCCTCGATGCGCTCCGCCACCTTCATCGTCGGCCACACGCCCCGGCCCGAGTCGTACGCCTTCACCGCCGCGGCGAGCGCGGCGAGCGACTCTTTCGAGGTGAGCTGCGGCGTGGCCCCGAGCACGCGCTGCTGGAGCCCCTCGGGCGTGCGGAGGAAGACGGGGCTTCGCACGGGGCTGAGGTCTCCCTCCCAGGTCTTCAGCTCGCCACCCACCAGGTACTCCCGCTGCTCGAGATAGGGCGGGAGCCGCACGCTGGAGGGGAGCTGCGCTTCGGTCGGGAAGAGGTCGGCGAGTGGCGTCATGGCGGCCTTCTTAACGAGGCGCCTCTCTCCTGGCACCTCTTCCCGTGAAGGGTTGGACGCAGGACCCGGCAGTGGGACCGGCCAGTCGGCCCACCCGGGAGGAGTACCTTGCCGCCCATGCGCGGAGTCGTGACGAGCCCCACCGTCAAACCGGGAGGCAGACGCGACGTGGGGCGCGTGAGCGGAACGAGGGGCTGCCCGGGGCGTCACCGTCCGCGTCCGTCGGCCGGAAAGGAGCCGAGCCTTGGCGCTCGAGGAGGATGTCTCCCTCTCATGGGGAGGCTTGCTGGCGCGGTGGGGGCCCGTCCTGCGGACGCGTCATGGGCTTCGACGCGAGCGAGCCGGGCTCGTCCAGAGCGGGCTCGAGGAGGTGCTGCCGGTGCTCCTGGCGGCGCTCGCCCGGGCGCTCCAGGACGACGCGCTCCCTCCCTCGGCCGAGGTGCTCCGGGACTTGCGAGCCGGACAGGCGGAGCGCTGGCATGCCTGCCACGGCCTGGAGGCCTGCGGGGTCGTCCAGGAGTACGGCCTGCTGCACGACTGCCTGCTCGAGCTGATGGAGGAGGCGGGGGTGACGGCCACGCCGCGACAGCAGCGCATGCTGGCCGCGGTCTTCCATGCGGCGAGCACGGACGCGGTGGGGCGCCTGGCGTCGAGCACGGTGGCATCGAGGAGCGAGGGGTGGCTGCAGGCCATCATCGACCACGCGCCTCCGGTCATCTTCGCCAAGGACGCGCAAGGGCGCTTCGTGCTGGTCAACCGGAGCTTCGAGGAGGCGCTGGGGAGGTCGCGCTCCAGCGTGCTCGGCAAGACGGACTTCGACCTGTTCCCCGCCGCCGTGGCGCGGCGCAACCGGGAGCACGACGAGCGGGTGCGACAGTCGCTTCGGCCCGTGACGGAGGATGAGCACATCCCCGGCGTCCAGGGCGTGCGCACCTGGTTCGCGATGAAGTTCCCGCTGCCCACCGTGGGCGCGGAGGGGCCCATCATCTGCGGCATCTCCACGGACATCACCGACGCGCGCCGCACCCACGAGGCGCTGCGCGAGAGCGAGGAGCGCTTCCGCCTGTTGATGGACGCGGTGGAGGACTACGCCATCCTCCTGCTGGACCCGGAGGGCCGCGTGGTGAGCTGGAACGCGGGCGCCGAGCGGCTCACCGGATGGCAGGAGCAGGAGGTGCTCGGGCGGCACTACGCGCTCTTCGCGCCCGAGGAGCAGGTGACCCGGGGAGAGCCCCAGCGGCTGCTGCGCGAAGTGGCGGACGGCGGTCACTTCCGGGGAGAGCTGCGACGAAAGCGGCGGGACGGCTCGTGCTTCTGGGCGGACCTGGACATCGCCGCCGTGCGCGACGAGGCGGGCCGCTTGCGCGGGTTCGCCAACGTGGCGCGCGACATCACCGCGAAGAAGCAGAGCGAGACGGCGAGGGACTTCCTGCTGGAGGCGGGGCGGGTGCTCGCGGGCTCGTTGGACCTGGAGACCACGCTGGGCGCCTTCGCGGGCCTGGTCGTGGAGCACGTCTCCGACTACTGCGTGGTGGACCTGCTGGAGGCGAGCGGCCGGCTCGTCCGACAGGAGGCGGCCGCGAGGGAGCCCGAGCGACAGGACCTCATCCGGAAGCTCCTGGCGTTCGCGCCCTGGACGGAGGAGGACGGCCCGCTGGCGCGAGCGCTGGCGTTGGCGCAGCCCATCGTCGTGCCGGAGGTGACCTCCCGGTTCCTCGACTCGGTCTCCAGCGACGCGGCGCACCGGGCCTTGCTGGAGGCGCTGGGGGCGCGCTCCGCGGCGCTCGTGCCCGTGGTGTCACGCGGGCGCGCGCTCGGGCTCATCCACCTGGTGTGGACGCGGCCGCATGACTCGCTGGAGATGGAGGCGCTGGTGGAGCTGGCCCGGGGCGTGGCGGACCGCGCGGCGGTGGCCATCGAGAACGCGCGGCTGTACCGCGAGGCCCGGGACGCGGTGCGCGTGCGCGAGGACGTGGTGGCCATCGTCAGCCATGACTTGCGCAACCCCTTGCATGCCATCCAGCTGACGGCGACGTCGTTGTTGCGCAAGGACACCCTGCCGGAGGGGGGCGTGAAGGGGCTGGAGCGCATCATGGAGGCGACGCAGCGGGCCTCGCGCTTGATTCGAGACCTGCTGGACTTCACCCAGGCGAGAGCGGGGGAGCGCATCCCCATCCGGCCGTGCGCCATGGACCTGCATGTGCTGGCGCGCAAGGTGGTGGACGAGGTGCTGCTCGCGCACCCGCGGCGCGACATCCAGGTGGAGCTGCGGGGGGACGGGCGGCTGGAGGCGGACGCGGACCGGCTGGCCCAGGTGGTCTCCAACCTGGTGGGCAACGCGCTCCAGCACAGCGCTCCGGACTCGTGTGTCCGCGTCCACCTGCGCGAGGCCGGGGACGGTGTGCTCCTGGAGGTCCACAACGTGGGCAGGCCCATCGCGGCGGGGCTGCTGCCCACGCTGTTCGAGCCCTATCGCCGCGGGCCGGAGGCGCGCGCCGGCCAGGGCAGCATCGGCCTGGGCCTCTACATCTCCCGGCAGATCGTCCTGGGACATGGCGGCAGCATCGAGGTGTTCTCCAACGAGCGCGGCACCTGCTTCAAGGTGTGGCTGCCGCGCCGCCGGGGGCCCTGAGGCCGCGATGACTGGGGTTGCCGCGTGCTACGCGGCCGACCTCAATTGCACGCCTGGGTATTGGGCTTGCAGAACCGCTCGCCCACGGACCCCGAGCAGCCCAGGGCGAAGACGGCGAGCACGAACGTCAGGATGCGCTTCATGGTCGACCACTCCTTGGATGAGGTTTGCGCGCGGGAGCCGACCATGAACCCGCACGTGTCTCCAAAGGAATACGCACCATGGGTGAATGTAGACGTCGAGGCCATTCTTGACGTCCCGCGCCGATGCGACGCGGAGGTCCAGATGTAGCCCGCTGTGTCCCTCGTCGATGTGACGCGCCCTCGCGTACACTCGCGTCTCCAGACCAGGGGGGAGCCATGCGACGCAGTGCGGCTCGGGTTCATGCGAGTCATTCGTCCGAGACACGGGGCGCCACCCCCGCGTCGCGTCCGCTCGCGTCGGTCGCGAGGCAGGCGGTCTCGGCCGACGCCGTGGCCGAGCCCGGAGCCACGGCGCCGGGCGTCCGGTTCGACTTCAGCCGGCTCCCGCTCACCCCCAGCGTGCAGCGCGTCGCGTGCGCGGGGGGCTCCTGCTCCTGCTCGTCCTGCGACAAGAAGAAGGAGGAGGTGGCCCGGGCCGCGCAGCCCGGTGTCTCCCGCGCGGGGCCTTCCGAGAATGTGTCCGCGCACGTCGCCCGTGGGCTTGGCTCCGGGCAGCCCCTGGAGTCCTCCGCGCGCGCCTTCTTCGAGCCGCGCTTCGGCCAGGACCTGGGGGGCGTGCGCATCCACACCGACGCGAGGGCGGCGGACTCGGCGCGCGCGCTCCAGGCTCGCGCGTACACGGTGGGCAGCGACATCGCCTTCCAGGAGGGCGCGTACTCACCTTCCACCCAAGCGGGACGTCGGCTGCTCGCGCATGAGCTGACGCACGTGCTGCAGCAGACCGGAGGCCGCGCCACCTCCGGCGCCCGGCTGGCCCGCTTCGCCACCGGGGGGCTGTCGGTGACCTCCCCAGGGGACGCCTCCGAGCGCGAGGCCGAGTCCATGGCGGACGCGGTGATGGCGGACGGCGCGACGCGCGAGCCCGGGCGCCACCGCCTGGGCGTGGCCCGGGATTTCTCTCCCGCGCCCGCGTCGAAGTACACGGTGCCCTCACCGCCGGCGCCTCCCACGCCTCCGCCCACCCAGACGACGTCGGACGTGCCGCCGACCCAGTCGGGCACCCCCGTCAACAAGAACGGGCTCGTCGCCGCCGAGGAGGGCGTCAACCTGCGCGCCTCGCCCGACACCGGCTCGGCCCCGCTGGAGCGGCTCCCGCAGAACACCCGCATGTTCGTCAGCCGCGAGCAGTCCGGCGGCTGGTACTTCGTGATGCTGGTGGATGGCCGCTTCGGCTACGTGGCCAAGTCGCATGTCACCGTGGACATGCCCGACCCGGAGGCGAGGCTGTACCGCATCGCGTCCGGCGAGACGGCGCTCGACATCGTCAAACGCTTCTACAAGTCCGACGCGACGAAGTGGGGGCAGGACGAGCGCTTCTTCGTCAACGTGCTGGTGTTCGTCAACGCGGAGCGCGGCCGCAAGGGCATCTTCAAGCCGGACCCGGAGGGGGACTGGGACACCACCCAGACGCACGCGGGCTCGCAGATATGGATACCGGGCGTCGAGTTCGCCAAGACGCTCAAGGGCCAGGTCTCCTCGGGCTCCATCACCTACGAGGCCTACCAGAAGGTCAAGAACGTCATCACCGCCATCGGTGAGTTCCTGGCCGGCTCCATCGCCTTCGTGGCGGGGCTGCTGCACGGCGTGCTCGAGTCGCTCTGGGACACGCTGGTGGGCCTGGTGGACCTGGCGAAGCTCGCGGGCAAGCTGGTGTGGAGCCTGGTCACCGGCAACCTGCTCTCCGACATCCGGGGCTTCTTCAGCGACCTGTCCAAGCTCGACTTCAAGCAGCTGGTGTCCGCGGGGCTCGACGCGCTGGACAAGAAGTGGAACGACCCGAGCCTCCTCAAGCGCTGGCACTTCCGGGGCTGGATTACCGGCTACGCGCTGGCGGAGATCGTGATGCTGTTCTTCAGCGGCGGCGCGCTCACGGCGCTCAAGGGCGCGGGCAAGGCGGGCAAGTTCGCCCAGTTCCTCGCCAAGATGCCGCGCGCGGCGAAGTTCCTGGAGAAGGCCGGAGAGGCCGCCAAGGGGCTCAAGGAGGCCGAGTCCCTGCGCAAGGGCATGAAGGCGCTCACCACGGCGCGCGACTGGGCCGTGCGGGTGCTCAAGGTGCCCGGCCACCTCCTGCAGAACCTCTCCGCGGAGGCGCTCGAACGGCTCAAGCGGTTGCCCCAGTGGGCCATCGAGCGCTTCAGCGAGCTGAGCGACGTGGCCAAGGCGCGCGTGCTGGGCTGCGCCTCGCCGTGCAAGGTGGACCTGGGCGCCATCCAGAAGTACCTGGCGGAGCTGGCCGCCAAGGGCGCCACCGGCGCGAAGAAGCTCACCACGCCGGAGAGCGTGCTCGTCGCGCTGCCCAAGGATTTGAACATCGGGAAGATCAAGAAGTACCTCGACGAGTACCCGGCGCTGATGGAGCTCATCCGCAAGGCGGACCTGACGGACCTGGACCTGGCGAAGCTGGTCGACTTCATGACCGACGCGGACAAGCTCAACCCGAAGACGGCGTATCAGACGTTCACCCGCTACCTCACGCTGGTGGTGCCGTCGAAGACGGGTGGAGACATCGGCGCGTTCAACAAAATCGTGGAGGCGGTGGTGAAGGCGGACCCGCGCCAGGGCGCCGCCCTCAAGGGCCCCATGTTCGAGGCCTTCGCGCGCACCCACCTGCAGGAGTTCGCCGGCAAGGCCTTCACGCGCGAGACCTTCACCGTCCCCGGAGGCAAGCGCCGCACCGCGGACCGCTTCTTCGCGGACAAGGGCGAGCTGTGGGAGGTCAAGCACCAGCTCACCGACAAGGTGCCGCCCGGCCAGGTGGACGACTACCTCTCCTTCCTCGGCACGAAGGGCAACAGCTCCGGCGCCGAGGTGAAGTCGCTGAACTACCTGTTCCCGACCGAGGAGGCCGCGAAGCTGAACTCGGCGCTCAAGGCGCGCGGCATCACCGTCTGGTATGTGAAGCAGCCCAACGTGCTGACGAAGCTCTAGCGAGGACACGCCATGGCCGAGGTGAAGTGGACCGCCAGCTCGCAGCACCATGACTGGAATGACCGGCGCGCGCCGGCGGCCTTCATCGACGCGCTCGCCGAGGCGGGGCTGGTGGGGACGGTGGAGGGGGTGTGCGGCTGGGACGAGGACGCCACGCGCCGCGCGGTGAAGCTCCAGGGGCCTGGCGTGGGCGCGCGGGTGATGGCGGAGATTCCGAAGAAGGAGAAGCACCCGTTCCTCAAGGCCTGGGGGAGCACGCCTTCGCCGTGGACGCTCACGGTGGGCATCTCGCGCTTCGTCGCCGACGAGGGGCGGGTGGCGGGGCTCAACACCTTCGTCTTCCAGTTCGACGGCGCGGCGTACGAGGACGAGGCGGGCTCCGCGCTCCTGCTCGCCGCCTTCCACGCGGCCCACTCGCCCGACACCACGGAGTTCGCCGCCATCCATCCCCTGGCGCGCTACGAGGCGCTGGAGACCGGCGAGTACGACTCCGCGGTGACGCTGCGGCCCCTGTTCGCGGGCGTCTTCTGGGCGAATTTCCTGGGCCGGGGGCACGTCGAGCAGTTCGACCGCGCGGTGCTCGCGCGGCTGCCACCGGAGCGCGTGGAGTGGGTGGACGGCGGCAAGGGCCTGTTCGTCGTCACCACGCCCCGGCTCGGGGATGCCACCACTCCGACGGTGGAGGCGGAGATGCTGCGCCTCACCGAGGTGTTCCGCGAGGCCCGGCGGCGATGAGCCACCGGGCGCTCGCGAGGCCCTGTCACGACGGGTGACGGGGCCTCGAGTCACCGGGCGCGCGGCGAGCTGTCGGCCCGCGCGCCCGGAGGTCATCCCGGCACGGCCTCAGGGGTAGGTGATGGCCTCGATGAGGGACGGGTGGTCCGCGCCGCACAGGGAATCCGCGTCGGCGCCGAGGAACACGCCGCGCAGCACGTGGTCCGCCTGGCCCTGGCGCTTCACCGTGAGCGAGTAGGGCACGGGCGTGTCGTCCGTGGGGGACGCCTCGAAGCTCGTGCTCTTCAGGCAGATGAAGTAGGTGCCGCTCGGGGGCGTGCCCTCCGGGCCGGACGGGGCCAGCGCGCCCGCCTTGGCGGGGCCGTACGCGAGCAGCTCGCCGTTGGGCGTGCGCACGATGAGGTCCTGGTCCTGCGCCCGCTCCCAGCTCGCCGTGACGCCCAGGGGCGTGCCCAGGGGCGCGCGAGCCCCGCAGACGCCGTTGGTGCACGTCTTCCCCGCGCCGCACGTGTTGCCGCAGCAGCCGCAGTTCGTCGGGTCGGTGTTCGCGTTCACGCACGAGGAGCCGCACTTCACCTGCGGCGGCGGGCAGCTGCCCGGGATGCAGTCGAAGCCGCCCGGCTGGTTCACGCACCGCTGCCCGGGCGTGCACGTGTGCGTGCCGTTGGTGCACTCGTTGATGTCCGTGCAGGTGCGGCCGTTGCCCGTGTAGCCCGCCTTGCAGGTGCAGTTGTAGCTGCCCTGGGTGTTGGAGCAGGTGGCGTTGACGGAGCACTGCGAGGTGCCGTTGGTGCACTCGTTGATGTCGTTGCAGGTGCGGCCGTTGCCGGAGTAGCCCGCCTTGCAGGTGCAGTTGTAGCTGCCCTGGGTGTTGGAGCAGGTGGCGTTGACGGAGCACTGCGAGGTGCCGTTGGTGCACTCGTTGATGTCATTGCAGGTGCGGCCGTTGCCGGAGTAGCCCGCCTTGCAGGTGCAGTTGTAGCTGCCCTGGGTGTTGGAGCAGGTGGCGTTGACGGAGCACTGGGCGGTGCCGTTGGTGCACTCGTTGATGTCGTAGCAGGTGCGGCCGTTGCCGGAGTAGCCGGGCTTGCACGCGCAGGTGTAGCTGCCGGGCGTGTTGGTGCAGGTGGCGTTGGTGGAGCACTGCGAGGTGCCGTTGGTGCACTCGTTGATGTCGTTGCAGGTGCGGCCGTTGCCGGAGTAGCCCGCCTTGCACGTGCAGGTGTAGCTGCCGGGCGTGTTGGTGCAGGTGGCGTTGACGGAGCACTGCGCGGTGCCGTTGGTGCACTCGTTGACGTCGGTGCAGACGCTGGGGCTGCCCTGGCAGGTGTAGCCGGGCTCCACCTGGCAGATGGTGCTACAGCCGTCGTTCGCCGTGCGGTTGCCGTCGTCACATGACTCGCCGGTGCTCACGCGGCCATCGCCGCACAGGGGGCCGGTCGTCTCGACGGCGTCGATGAGGTAGAGGCCCGCCAGGGCGCGGTTGAGGCGCACGTAGCGGTACGGGGTGGCGTTGGAGTAGGGGACGTCCACGGAGAAGCGGCCCACGCCCAGCTGGATGAGGTTCGCCTGACCGGTGGCGATGACGGTGCGGTCGGCGCTCAGGAAGTCCACCGTGAACAGCACGGTCAGCGTCAGGCCGCCGTAGTGGATGCGCAGGGGCCCGCGGCCCTCCTCACCCTGGCCCATGTCCAGGAGCAGCGAGCCGCCGAGGATGGAGAGCACGGTGGCGCGCTGGCCGTCGGGGGCGCCCACGGCGTTGTTGGGGTTGAGGACGACGTTGAGGCCGCTGGGCGTGGCCGCGTCCGCGTACGGGTCCACCACCGCCAGCTCCGCGCTCTCTTCGGACTGGGCGTCCTCGAGCGGCGTCTCCGACTCGCCTTCCAGCGTCTCTTCTTCCTGGGGATTCGCACCACAAGCACCGAGGACGGTGCACAGCAACACCGCGCCCAGCGCGCGCCACGTCGTGGCCCTTCGACTGAACTCCATGTCTCGCTCCATTCCAATCGCTCACCGACGGGCTTCCCGGGGCATGTCCCCTGGGCGGAAGCCGTCGGAGCGCATGGAAGGCACGATGTCGGCTGGGTGCCTGGAGCAAGGGGGCTTGTCGCACCCGACTCGTAAACCAGGTGACAGGCGTGTCGTTGAGTGTCGCGGGGTCGCGTGGCGGCGGACATCGGAGCGGCCCGGCGAGGCGACGTGGCGTGCGTGGCCGTGCGGGCCTCCCAGCGGGGCTTCAGCGCTTGCGGCGCCACGCCTTGAGCTCGGCCTTCTTCTCCGCGCCCAGCGCGTCCAGCCGCGCCTGCCAGCGCTCGCGGTGTGGCTTGAGCGCGGCCACCACGGCGCGGGCCACGACGAGGTTGCGGTACCACTTGGCGTCGGAGGGGACGATGCACCAGGGCGCCTGCTTCGTGGAGGTGCGCGCGAAGACGTCCTGGTAGGCCCGGGTGTAGTCCGCCCAGTGCTTGCGGTCCTCCCAGTCCCCGGCGCTGATCTTCCACGCCTTGCGCGGCTCCTTCTCCCGGTCCATCAGGCGCTGCTCCTGCTCCTGTTGGCTGATGTGGAGGAAGAACTTCAGGACGATGGTGCCGTGCTCGGCGAGCATCTCCTCGAAGTCCTGGATGTGGCCGTAGCGCTCCTTCCAGAGGGACGGGGGCGCCAGCTCGTGCACGCGCACGGCGAGCACGTCCTCGTAGTGGGAGCGGTTGAAGATGGAGAACTCGCCCAGGCGTGGGGTGTGGCGGTGGATGCGCCAGAGGAAGTCGTGCTCGCGCTCCTCCAGCGTGGGCGCCGCGAACGACGCGACGGAGACGCCCCGGGGGTTGAGGCTGCCCACCACGTGCTTGATGGTGCCGTCCTTGCCCGCGGTGTCGCGGCCCTGCAGGACGATGAGCACCGAGTTGAGCCGCGAGCCCCACATCAGGTCCTGGAGGTCGAACAGCTCCTCGCCCAGGGCCTCGAACTCCCCCTTCGCGTCGGTCTTCTGTTCGTGCTTCGGAGGCGTGGTGGAGAGCTTCTCCAACCGCACCTTGGCTCCCTGACTCGCGCTGGTGATGAGCTGCATGACTTCCTTTCGATGAGGCGTCGGTCCGGAGGACAGCGTGCCACCCGAGGCGTCCGGGGCTGAGACAATCGTGCGGGCGCCGTGATGACTTCGTGAAGATGTGAGCACAGCCGGACACGTACCTTGGCCGCATGCTCCTTCTTGGACTGGGTTGGGCCGTCAGTCAGCTGCTGCACGCCTCCACCGAGGCTCCCATCACCGACGTCACCGTCTACAGCGACCGGGCGCGGGTGGTGCGGACCGTTTCCCTCCAGGTCTCCGGCACCGAGTGGCTGGAGCTGCCCCTCTTGCCGGAGGCGGTGGACCCGGACTCCATCCAGGTGGAGGCGGAAGGGGCCCGCGTCGCGTCCGTGGAGGTGCGCGCGGCCCAGCCATCGCCGTTCCCCGTCGCGGAGGCCACCGCGTTGCTTTCGACGTTGGACCGGCTGGGGGACGAGCTCTCCCGCGTCAGCGCGGAGCACGTGGCCAACCAGCGTCAGGTCGCCGCGCTCGGCCGCATCCAGCCGAAGGGGCCGGGCGAGGACGCCGACGGCGCGAGCGGAGCGCTGGCGCCCGGAGGCTGGAGCCAGGCCGCCGCGTTCCTCGTCGACCTGCGCACGAAGCGCGAGGCGCGGATGCGGGAGCTGGAGGCGCGCATGCAGGTCCTGCGAAACGAGCTCGACGCCCGTCAGGTGGACGCGGGCCGCCTGGGGGCGCTGCCCTCGCCGCGGGGCTTCGAGGTGCGGGTGGCCCTCACGGGCTCGGGCGCCGCGAAGGTGCGCCTGTCCTATCTGGTGCTCCAGCAGGCGCGCTGGTACCCGCGCTACGAGCTCCAGCTCAACCCGGCGCAGCAGCGGGTGCAGGTGGCCTTCTCCGGACTCGTCAGCCAGGAGACGGGCGAGGACTGGACCCAGGCCCGCCTCACGCTCAGCACCGCGCTGCCGTCCACCTTCACCGCGCTGCCGAAGCTGACCACGTGGAAGCTGGGCACCGCCGAGCGCTTCATCCCCACGGCGCGCAGGACCGACGAGCTCCCGAGCGAGCCGCCGCCGCTGCCCCGGCCCGTGGCCCCGCTGGACGTGGTGGCGCAACTGCGCCGCGAGCTCGAGACGCGAGCCCAGGGGAAGGGCGCGCCGCCCCTTCCGGAGAAGGTGGCCCAGGCGTCGAGGCCGGCGCCGACGCCGACCGAGTCCCGGCGCCCGGAGCCGGAGGCTTCCCGTCCTTCGCCGACCGCGCGCGTCGCACCGGGCGGTGATGCCTTCGTCCTGGGCAACGTCATCGATGCCCAGTCGCGAACTCCCGTGGGCGACGTCGTCGTCACCGCCATCTCGCCGAGCCTGCCGGGGGAGGAGACCACCGTGACCGACGCGCAGGGGAACTACCGGCTCCCGCCCCTGCCGCCCGGCGTCTACACGCTCCGGTTCGAGAAGGAGCAGTTCAAGCCGTACGCGCGCGCGGACATCCAGGTGTGGATGCAGCGCACCGTCCGGATGAACGTGGAGCTGCTCCCGGAGAGCCTGGGCGAGGTCGTCGAAATCGTGGGCGCGCCGCCCACCGTCGACGTGGGCAGCACCCACACCGGGGTGGGCTTCTCGCTGCATGGCGCGCCCATGTCCAACTGGCGGCCGGAGCCCGTCGTGGACCGCTACGTGGGGCTGGCGCCGCCTCCGGGCTGGCGTCGTCCGGCGCTGGACTCGCAGCTGCCGGCGTCGCTCGCGGGAGGCCACGACCTGGCCTTCACCGCGCCGCGCTCGGAGACGGTGCCCAGCGGGCAGGGCGAGCGCACCATCCCGCTGCTCCTGGAGTCATGGCCCGTGCAGGTGGAGCGCCGCGTCTTCCCCGCGCTGGCGTCGGAGGCGTACCTGGTGGCGCGGCTGAAGAGTCCGTCGCGAAGCGCGCTGCCCGGAGGCACCGCCTCGCTCTTCGTGGGAGACGACCCGTCCGGCACCGCGTCGCTGCCGCTCATCGTCCCGGGCGAGCCCTTCACGCTGCCCCTGGGCATGGACCCGGCCGTGCGCACCGCGCGCGACGTCCGGCTGGTGCAATCGAAGGAGGGCTTCATCTCCAAGGACGACCTCAACACGTACGAAGTCACGCTGGAGGTCTCCAACCCCTATCCCTTCGCGATGCAGACACACGTGGTGGACCAGTGGCCCCTGGGCTGGGGTGGCGACGTGGAGGCGACGCTCGTGCGCACCGAGCCCGTGGCGAGCCAGGACCCCAAGACGGGGGTGCTGCGCTGGGACGTGGTGATTCCCGCCTCCAGCAAGAAGACGCTCACCTTCGAGTACCGCCTGAAGCGCCCCCAGAACTGGAAGCTCACCCAGTAGCCGCGAGGAGCCACCATGACCTTGTTCCCCTTGTCCCTCCTGGTGCTCGCCGCCGCGCCCCAGGTGTCCTCCGTCGTCGTCTATCCGGACCGGGCCCACGTCACGCGCACCCAGGACGTGACGTGCCGTGGCCCCACCACCGCCGTCTTCGAGCAGGTGCCGGAGGCCGCCTCGCGCGAGAGCTTCCGGGCGCGGGCCCCTGGCGCGGACCTGGAGGGCCTCACCGCCGAGCGCCAGACGCTCGAGCAGCAGCTCTCCGCGGAGCGCCGCGAGTGGAGGGCGCGGTGGGACGCGCTGACCCAGGAGGAGCTCACGCTGGACGCGGCGCTCGCGCGGGTGACGGGGCTGGAGCGGCTGTCGGAGGGCTACACGGACGTGGCCGTGGACCACGTCACGCGGGAGCTGACGGGCCGCAAGCCGGACACGCGCGCGTGGGCCTCGGCGTTCGACGCGGCGTTGTCGGTGCGGATGCGCGCGGTGAGGGAGGCGTGGGAGCTGGCGGAGAAGCGCCGCGCGCTGAAGCAGCGCCGCGACGAGGTCTCCGCGCAGCTCTCGCGGCTGAGCACCGAGGCCGCCCGCGCCGAGTACCGGGTGGAGGTGCGCCTGTCGTGTCCCGAGGGGAAGAAGGCCCGGGTGTCGCTGACGTATCTGGTGGGCGGCAGCTCCTGGGAGCCGAGCTACGAGGCGCGCGCGGATGAGGCCTCGGGCACGGTGGAGCTGACGGCGCTCGCCACGGTGCGCCAGCAGACGGGCGAGGACTGGTCGGGCGCGAAGCTCGTGCTCTCCACGGCGCTGCCTCGCAAGAACGCCACGCCGCCGGAGGTGGCGCCGCTGCTCGTCCGGGCGCTGAAGCAGCCCAAGGAGCGCCAGGTGCTGACGGCGCGTCAGGAGGCGCGGCAATCCGTGGAGGGCGGCGTCGAGGGGGAGGCGGCCTCCGGCGAGGGCCCGCGGGCGGTGTCCCAAGGCGTGTCCGTGCAGTGGGAGGCCGAGGAGGCGGCGCGGGTGCCGGGGGACGGCGTGGCGGTGCGCGTGGTGCTGGGGCGTCACCGCCTGCCCGCGGAGTTCTCGTGGCGCACGGTGCCCAAGCTGCACCCGGTGGTCTTCCGCGTGGCGCGGCTGGCCAACACCACGTCCTTCCCGCTGTTGCCGGGTGAGGTCAGCCTCTTCCGGGGCACGGGCTTCCTGGGACGTCAGCGGCTGGAGCGCGTGGCGAGCGGGCTCCCCTTCGAGCTCACCTTCGGCATCGAGGAGGCCCTTCGCGTGACACGCACGACGGTGGAGGAGGTGAAGCGCCCGCAGGGGCTCTTCGGGGGCAAGCAGCGCTTCCGCTACGCCTACCGCTTCCAGCTCACCAACCTGCGTCAGCACGAGGAGAAGGTGGTGCTGTCCGAGCACATCCCCGTCTCCGAGCTGGACGACGTGAAGGTGGAGGTGGCGCCGGAGTCGACGGCGGGCCTGGCACTGACGAAGGACGACGGCATCGCCACCTGGCAGGTGGCGCTCGCGCCCGCGGAGACGAGGACCTTGGAGCTCGTCTTCCACGTGGACGCGCCCTCCAGCTACGTCAGTGGAGGGCTGTAGGGACGCTCGCGGAGGAGTCATCCTGGGGAGTGTGGCTCCTCCGCGGGCGGGGTTGTTCCGGCGCCTCGTTTCCCTGGTCAACGCGTGGGAAGGGCGCTTGGATGGCGGGCATGTCGCCGCTGCTGCCGGACCCGGACCGTGCGCTGGGGGAAGCCAATCCGCTGGTCCTCACCCTCGAGGACCTCCTCAACGAGCACGAGTGCCAGGAGCTGGTGGAGCGAATCGAGGCGCTGGGGCCCTCGGCCGCGCCCGTCACCACGTCGCAGGGCATGGTGATGCGCCCCGACCTCCGCAACAACTCCCGGGTGATGTTCGATGACCCGGCGCTGGCGGACCTGCTGCACCAGCGCGTCCTCACCCACGTGCCGCGCAGGCTGGAGCGCACCTGGGAGCTGTGCGGCGCCAACGAGCGGCTGCGCTGCTACCGCTACGAGGCGGGGGAGTACTTCGCGCCGCACTACGACGGCGCCTTCGTGCGCGACAGGAACGAGCGCAGCCTGCTGACGTACCTGGTGTACCTGAACGACGGGGCCGAGGGCGGCGCGACGAACTTCCTGGACCTGGGGCGCTCGGTGACGCCCCGTCGGGGGATGGGGCTCGTCTTCAACCACCACCTGTACCACGAGGGCGCGACGGTGACGGGCGGCCTCAAGTACGTGGTGCGCACGGACCTGATGTACCGCCGCGCGCTGCCCTGAGGACCCGCCTCACCAGTTGGTGAGGCGGTAGTCCTTGAAGAAGTTGCCCCAGGAGTAGTCGCCGGTGTTCTCGGCGGTGGTGATGGGGTCGATGATGCGCGCCGCGCCGTCGACGATGTCCAGGGGCGGCTGGAAGTCCAGGTCCTCCACCTTGCGCTGGGAGAACACGGCCGGGTCCTCGTCGGTGACCCAGCCGGTGTCCACCGCGTTCATGTAGATGCGGTCCTTGGCGTAGTCCGCCGCGGACGTCAGCGTCATCATGTTCAGCGCGGCCTTGGCCATGTTGGTGTGCGGGTGGCGGTCCGTCTTCGTCCCGCGCGAGAAGCTGCCCTCCATGGCGGACACGTTGACGATGTGGCCCGGCGTGGTGCGGTCGCGGGTCATCAGCGGCTTGAGCTTGCCGCAGAGGATGAAGGGCGCCACCGCGTTCACCAGGTGCACCTCCAGCATCTCCGCCGTGGACACGTCCGCGAGCTTCATCCGCCACGAGTTCATGTCGCGCAGGTCCACCTGCTGCTCGTCCGCGTCCAACCGGCCCTGGGGGAACAGGGCGCTGGTGTCACCCTCGTTCTCCAGCGCGTACGGCAGGAGCGACAGCGCGGCGGAGGAGTGGATGCCCAGCGCCGGGTCGTTGCTGCGCCACGAGGTGGTCATCGCGGAGGGCTCCGTGCCGCCCGCGCCCAGGACGGGGTTCAGCTCGGTGAGGCAGGCCCGGTGGCTGGCGAGCAGCGGGCGGGCCGCCTCGGGCAGCTCCTCGAACCGGCGCAGCTCCCCGTCGAGCAGGTGGGCGTAGAAGCCCGGCGGCCGGCGCACCGTCTGCGCCGCGTTGTTGATGAGGATGTCCAGCCGCGAGTGCGTCTGCTCGATGTGCCGGGCGAAAATCTCCACGCTGGGCGCGTGGCGCAGATCCAGCCCGTGGATGTGCAGCCGGTGGGACCACTCCGCGAAGTCCGGCTCCAGCATGTAGCGCCGCGCCGAGTCCTGGGGGAAGCGCGTGGTGGCGATGACGGTGGCGCCCGAGCGCAGCAGCATCAGCGACGCCTGGAAGCCAATCTTCACCCGCGCGCCGGTGATGAGCGCGACCTTGCCGGACAAGGGCGCGCGTTGGGTGCGCTTGGCGTAGTTGAAGTCCGCGCACTCGATGCACATCGCGTCGTAGAAGAAGTGCAGCTTGCGGTACTCCGCCTTGCACACGTAGCACTTGCGCGGCGTCTCCAGGAGCCGCTCGGGGCCCTCCTCGACGGGGACCTCGCCGGCCGGAAGCAGGGGCGCGTTGAAGACGGGGGCGCGGCGCATCGTGCGGATGCGGGTGCTGGCGCGCACCTCCCGGTCCTTGGTCTGCTTGTCGTGGCGCTTCTCGCGCCGCAGGGCCTTCTCCAGGCGGGACTTCGCGGTGCGGTCCGGCATGACGATGCGGCCGGCGGCGATGAGCAGGGCGCGCTTGTCCTCCTCGGGCAGCCTGGCCAGGAGGATGCGGTCCTCGGCCATGGCCTCCAGGAGGCGGGTGCACCGACGGACCTCGTCGAGCGAGGCGGGGGCTTCGGGGGGCGGGGCGGCGTCGAGCGCGGGCGAGGTTGTCTCAGCGTCCTTCATGGCCGTCGGTGCATATCCCGGCAGGGGGCCTCGAAGAAAGGACCGCTCGCGGGCCCTCCCTGGATGGAGGGGGGACGGCCGGGCGTCAGTGCCAGATGACCCGACCGCCGCCGTCCACGTCGATGTCCCGCAGGGAGGCGCTCCCCCAGAGCTCCACGTCCCCGGAGCCCTCGAGGGAGACCTTCACGCTGCCCCCCTCGACGCGGGCCTCCACGTCCCCGGAGCCCTCCAGCCGGACATCCAGGTGGACGGCCCCGAGGGCCCGGGCCTCCAGGTCGCCGCTGCCCGACAGGCGGATGTCCAGCCGCTCGGCATGGCCCGAAAGCCGCGTCTTCCCGGAGCCCTCGCTCGTCACCCGCACGGTGTCGGCGGCGCCCGACCAGGACAGGGCCCCGGAGCCGGACAGGTGCAGCGCCACCGACTGGGCGACCCCCGACTCCGGCATGCACACCTTCAGCTCCCCGGAGCCGTCCAGGTGGGCCTCCAGCACGCGGGCCGCGCCGCAGTAGCTGAGCCTTCCGGAGCCCTGGGCGCGCAGGCGCACGTGCTCGGACTGCTGGCCCACGAAGCCGTCCACCCGCACCTGGCCGGAGCCGGAGAGTGAGGCGCCGGTCAGGCGCGGCAGGGTGACGTCCACATGCGCGGGGCCCTGGGGGTCCAGGTGGCCGTCCGTCTCGATGCGCAGCGTCCCGTCGGACTGGACGAAGGCGCGCACGTTGTCCTGGAGGTTGGAGTCCAGCGTCACCTCCACGGAGGAGGTGGCGCCCTCGCGCACGCGCACGTCCAGGTGGCCCTCGTACGCCACGGCCTCGAAGCCCTCGGCGCTCCGGGCCTCCGTCACGGTGTCGCCGTTGCCGCGCTCGTGGACGTCACACCCCGTCACCCAGCCCGCCATGAGCAGCACCACCGCCGCGCGCATCCACATGTCCATGTCTCCCCCGGGCCTGGGGCCCGCGTCCGGGGCCTGGAACACCGGCCGCGTGGGAAACTGTCACCGGGCGGGCGTGGGGGCCGAGGGCAGGCGCGTGGCGGCCACCGCCAGACAGAGGGTGGCCACGACGAAGTAGTAGTAGTTGCAGAACGCCTGTTTGTTGAAGGCGAAGAAGGTGGCGTAGGTGAGCGCGGTGGCGGCGGCGAAGCCCGCGGGGGTGCGGGGCGCGCGCCACAGGCTCAAGCCCAGCGCGGCGGCCACGGCGGCGAAGGGAATCCAGAGGGGTGGGGTGGGATGACCCTTGGCCACCCACGCGGCCAGGTAGCTCAGCGAGTCGACGCGGAACGGCTGGTGGATGTGCAGCGCCACCACGCTGTGGAAGAACGCCTTCGGGTCCGGCAGGGCGAAGGGGAGGCTGACGGCCAGCGCGGTGGCGGCGGCACGCCACAAGAAGCCCCAGAGCTGCTGGCGAGGCTCGGGCAGGAGCAGCAGCGCCAGCGGCAGCAGGAACACCGTGTGCTGCTTGATGGCGAGCGTCAGGCCGAAGACGTACGGCAGCGCGCGAGGGAAGCGCACGGCGCAGAAGACCGTGGCCGACAGCAGCAGCACGAGGAAGGGCTCCGTCCAGGACTGCTCCAGCACGAAGAAGCCGCGCGGCGTGAGCAGGTACAGCGCCGCGGCGCCCGCGCCCAGACGACCACCCCGCGTCCAGGCCATGAGGCCGGCGGCGAGCGCGGTGGCCACGAGCTGCGCGTGGCGCGGGTCCGTCGCCAGCGCGCGGCCCAGGGTGGCGAACATCAGGCTCAGGGGCGGGTAGGGGAAGCCGAACAGCAGCCGTCCGTCCCGCACGAGCCCCTCGCCGTACCAGTGCCCATGGCCGTAGATGTTGGGGAACGTCATCGCGTACGGGTTCTGGCCGCGCAGGAGCTCGTCCGCGCCCTGCACCTGGAACACGAGCACGTCGATGTGGGGCGAGGGCGCGTGGCGAAGAATCCAGAGCCCCAAGAGCAGGTACACCCCGAGGAGCGCGGGCACGCCGACCTTGCGCAGCCAGTTGGGCCCCGCGAGCAGCGCGCCACTGATGAGCGCCGCGGCCGCCAGCCGCTCGTGGAAGCGCGCGAAGGGCCAGGGCCCCTGGAGCCTGAGCGCGGACGACGGGTAGTCGGTGAGGAGCACCTGGAGCTGCAGGAGCAGCCCGACGCCCAGGCCCAGCGCGAGCGCCGCCTCACCCCACGTCCACGGGCGCGAGCCGCCGGGGCCGACGACGGCCAGCAGCGCCAGGCCCAGCGCCAGCGTGAGGCCTCGCAGGGACGTGTCCAGCAGCGTGCCGTTGCTGAGCTGGAGCGTCAGCGCCAGCACCACGGCGGCGGCCAGGCAGAAGAGGGGAAGACGCCAGGGGTCGACGCAGTCGCGCGCGGTGGGAGACGGGAGGCCGTCCATCCGGCGACTTATACTCCACGCGCGCGCCCCGTCATCCGCGCCGCGGAAGATGGACGCTGAAGGTCGTGCCCTCCGCTTGCGTGGACGCCACCTCGACGCTCCCTCCATGGGCCCGGGCAATCTGGTCCACGATGAACAGGCCCAGGCCCACGCTGCGCCGCTCCGCGCCGTTCGTGGTGCCGCGCTTCATGGGCTCGAAGAGGGTGGGGAGCACCTCCTGCGGGATGGGGGGCCCGTCGTTGTGCACCCGCAGGACCAGCTCCCCGTCATGCGCCTCGCTCGACACCTGGATGCGCGCGCCCGAGGGGCTGTACTGCATGGCGTTGGCGAGCAGGTTGTGCAGCACCTGGGCGATGCGGTCCGCGTCCCAGGTCCCCTGGCCGTGGCCCTTCGTCCGGACCTCCAGCACGCGCTCCGGCGCGACGGCCTGGACCTCCTCGACGACCTGACAGGTCAGCTCGTGCAGGTCCATGGGCTGACGGTCGACGGGCAGCACCTGGCCCATGCGCGCCTGGGTGAAGTCGAGCAGGTCCCGGATGAGCCGCTGCGCGCGGTCCGCCGAGTCGACGATGCGCCGCACCGCCCGGCGCGCCCGCTCGTCCAGGTCCGTGCGGCGCACCAGCGTCGCGGCGGACATGAGGATGGCGTTGAGGGGGTTGCGCAGGTCGTGGCTGACGATGCCGATGAGCTGCTCGCGCAGCAGGGCCGCCTCCTTCTCGTCGAAGAGCTGGGCCGCGCTGCGGTCCAGCGCGTCCTGGTTCTCGAGCTGATGGCCGATGAGGTCTCCCAGGTGTCGGAAGACCTCCAGCTTGTCCTGGGGGAGCGCGGCCGGGTTGGAGTCCAGCGCGCACATGACGCCGAAGAAGGCCCCATCCCTGCGGTACAGCGGCACGGCGATGTAGCTCTCCACGCCATAGAGCCTGGGCGCGGGGTGGCCCGCGAAGCGGGGCTCCTGGCTGGCGTGGTTGACGAGCAGCGGGGTGGCCGAGGTGCGCACCGTGTTGCAGAACGTCGTCGAGATGGCGAGCGTGTCGCCCGGCTTGAGGCCGAAGCTCATCTCGTCCAGCACCGCGCAGCAGCGCCACTCCTGCGCGGTGACGCGGGCCACGACGGCCAGCCGCAGGCCGGTGGTCTGAAGGAGCACTCGCAGGACCGTCTTGACGGCGTCGATTCGAGCGATGGCCTGGACGTCCGGGGTGACACCGCTCGCTGGAGACGGCTGGCTGGAGGCGGGCTGCGGGGTGTCTTCATGGACGCGCATGAAGTAGGCAACGCGGAGGACCCGGCGCGTCATCCTCTCTCTTCGAGGTGGGAGCCTCGGGGGCGAGGGCGGGCGAGGGCCTGCTAGACTCCTTTGCTCTCCGGGCTCCTCGAGGCCATATGCGCTCCGCGCTGTTCGTGCTGCTGCTCCTGACGATGGGCGCTTGTCGGCGCCAGGAAGCCCCACGCATCGAGAAGGTGGGCCCCGCGGAGCTCACGCACCAGCGCTCGTGCGAGTGGCTCGACTGGAGAACAACTCCTGTCGCGCGGACTCCGTGCTGCGCGCGGGCGAGGTCCGCTTCGAGCAGGTGACCTTCGTCGAGGCGAACCCCAGCGCCACGCGAGCCCTCGTCGGCCAGCTGGCTGGCTCCAGCTCGCTCGTGGACCTGCGCTCCGGGGACATCGTGCTCCGCTTCCCGCCGCACACCTCGAAGCGCGCGTGGTGCGGTGACTCGCGACTGGTGGTGTCCTCGCCCCTGGCGGACTTCGGAAGCGCGCAGGGCTTGCTGGGCACCACGCTGGAGGCCGTGTGGTTCGACCCGGGCGGGGCCGCTCAGCGCGCGGTGCTGCACCGGGGGCTCAGGGCCGTGCCCCGGCTGTCCTGCGGCCCCGGTGACTCGCTGGCGTTCATCGTGTCGGGGACGCGCGGTGAGGCGCCCATCGAGCTGTATCGCTGGAGCCCGAAAGAAGGCTCGAAGCTGCTGGAGACCTGGGTCGGTGAGGTTGAAAACGGTGATTCATCGGACCTCGATATCTCCTGGTCTTCGTTGGGGCAGCCCGAGTGGTGCGCGTGGGTCCGGCCGTACAGCGTGAATCGCTGCGTGCCTCCGGTGCGTCCGATTGCCCGGTGAGCGCGCCGTGAAAAAGTCACACCCTGCCGAAGGGCTCGAGCCGAGCGCGGTCAGCCGCCGGCCAGCCGCCGTGAGCCAGGATGCGACCTGAAGACGCGAATGCGGTGTGCCACGCTGGGAGCCCTGGCGCTGGGCGCCGTGGGCTGTGGAGACGATGCG
Source organism: Myxococcus sp. MISCRS1 (assembly GCF_026626605.1). NCBI lineage: Bacteria > Pseudomonadati > Myxococcota > Myxococcia > Myxococcales > Myxococcaceae > Myxococcus > Myxococcus sp. MISCRS1. The sequence continues at coordinate 1,957,891 of NZ_JAPNKB010000001.1, read as the reverse complement.
CCGCCCGCGAAGGGCTGGGCATGGATGACACCAGCATCGGCATGCTCGACATCGACGGCGTCAACATGGTCGCCATCCAGGCGCTGGAGCGGCGCACCCGGCAGCTGCGCGAGCGCGACGCGGAGGTGGACGCGCCGAGGGCGGAGCTGGCGGAGCTGCGAGCGTGGCCGAGCTGAAGGCCGCGATGCCCCGCGCGCGCTGAGGCGGCGGTCCGTCGTCGCGAAGGGCCCGGGGACTCGGCTCCGGGCCCTTCGTGCGTTCAGGGCAGCACGGCCCGGAGGCGCTTGCCCGACTCCGAGGGCGCCTCCACCGTGCGCAGCGGCGCCGCGTTCCCCGCCGCGTCCCGCGCGTACACGGTGATGCTGTTCGTGCGCGCGTTGGCCACCCACAGCTCCTCGCCGGAGGCATCCAGCGACACGCCCGTGGGCTGCGACAGCCCCGTCGTCTTGCCCTGGAGCACGCGCAAGGGCTTCACGGCCGCCGCCTTGGTGTCGAGCAGCGACGCCAGCGAGAACACGGCCACCGCGTCCGAGCCGTAGTCGGCGACGTAGAGCTCCTCGTGGACCGCGTCCCACGCGAGCCCCGCGGCCCGGTTGAGCTTGAGCTGCTCGCCCGTCCACCGCGCGCGCGGCGCCGTGTCGCCCTGGGCCTGCGCGTCGAAGAGGGCGAGGTACGCCCCACGTCCTCCCTTCGGCCCGGCCGTCAGCCCCGTCGCCTGGCCCTTGCCCGAGCCGGCCACGAAGAGGCGCTGGTGCTCCGCGTCGAGCGCCAGACCCAGCGGTCCGCTCAGCCCCGTCTTCTTCCCGGCGAGCACGCGCGCGGGCTGGAAGCCGCCCTGGTCGTCATGGCGGAAGACGGCCACCGAGTCGCCGCCCGCGTTGGCGACGTAGAGTTCGTCGCGCCGCGCGTCCAGCACCAGGGCCGTGGGCTGCTCCAGGCCCTCCTCGAGATTCCCCACCGCGGCGTGGTTCTCCAGGCTCAGGCGCGCCACGGCGTTGGCGCCGGTGTCCGCCACGAGCAGCTCCTGCCGCTTCGCGTCCCGCGCCAGCCCCCACGGCTGCTCCAGCGCGGACGTCACGGTGCTGGACGCGATGAGCGTGCGCGGGCCGAGGCTCCCCGGGGCGATGCCCGGCGGCGAGAAGGTGAAGCTGCGAATCCAGAACCACAGCTCGAAGTCTCCGCCCTGCCGGCCGTCACCCCGGTTGGGGAGGCCGGCGGCGAAGCGCTGCGCCAGCGAGCGCGAAATCACCTCGCCATCCAGGACGCGGCTGCCGTCGCGCGAGTGGACGTAGCCGCCCCGGATGCGCAGCTTCACGAGCAGGCGGGGATTGGCGCGGTCCTCGGTGTCGTAGTTGCGCAGATGGCCCAGCCACCGGTAGGACTCCAGCGAGGGAATCCAGACGATGTCCGAGCCGAAGATGCGCGCCTCGCCGCGCAGCTCGAAGGTCTGATGACCGACGATGCCCACCAGCCGGCCCATCTGCTCGCGCCACCACGTCGAGTCGTGGGTGGTCAGCGGGTAGTTGATCTCCACCGACACCGACACGACGGGGCGGGGGAGCGGCAGCGGCGCACCCGCGGGCGACATGAGCGGCGCCAGCTCCTCGGAGCAGATGATGCGGATGCCCTGGGCCAGCGTGACGAAGGGCTCGAACTCCACGACGCTGTCGTTCTCGATGGCGAGCTGGGCGTTGGTGGCCATCTCCACGCGGGTGACCTTGACCGAGGGCTCGGCCGCGACGGAGACGGTGGAGCGCGCGTTGAACAGGATGGGCGGCACCCGCGTGGGCGTCTGGGCGTCCTCCACCAGCTGGGCGGACACCCGCTGCGTCGGCGCGTTCGACAGCGTCCAGAGCGCGGCGGCGATGCCCTGTGTGTTGGTGCGCACCAGCAGCGACGCGCCGGGCGTGCCTGTTCCCTCGGCGGGGCGGAGGCTGGCGCCATCGGCGACCTGGAGGATGCGGAAGTGCACGAGCGCGTTGGCGACCGGGTTCTCGCCCTGCATCACCGCCACCATGAGCGGCGTGGGCAGCTCCTGCAGCGGCGCGCCCTCCTGGCCGTCTCCGCCCAGGTACAGGAACGTGCGCTGGCGGCACAGCGTGTCCAGCGCCTCCTGCACCGTGTCCGCGTTCAGCAGCGTCTGGCACCCGCCGGACTGGTAGGCCACCCGGTTCGCCAGGCTCAGGCGCGCGGTGAACACCAGGGGCAGGTGGGCCTCGACGAGCGGGCCGCCCTCGGACACCAGGAGCCGCGCCTCCACCTGCTGGGTGACGTCGTTGGGGTTGGGCAGCCACTCCACCAGGGCGAGGCCGTCGTCGCCGGTGGTGACGACGATGCTCTCCGTCCACGGGTTGCTCGAGCCGGCCAGTCGCACGCCGGTGTACTGGCCGCCGGCGCCGCTGAGCACCCGGAAGCGGACCGACTGGTTCGCCGCGCGGCGCTGGTGACGGGCCACGCCCACGCGCAGCGGGTGCGGCAGCCGCTCGCCGGGGAGCACCTCCTGGCCGTCACCGCCCTCGTACGTGAGCACCCGTTGCCGGCTCAGCGTATCCAGCGCCTCCTGGACGGTGTGCGTGTCGTTGAGGATCTCCTGCGCGTCGTCCGGGTCGTACGCCACCTTGGATGCGACGCTGAGGCTCGCGAAGTAGCGCAGCGGCGCGTGGATGGCCTCGTTCCCGTGGTCCAGCAGCCGGGCCTCGACCACCTGGCTGTGCCGGGGGTCGTTCACCGTCTGCCAGCCGTCGATGGCCGGCGTCCAGAAGACCTCCGCGATGCCGCTGGCATCGGTGTAGACGACAATCGTCGTCTGCGCGTCGTCCGGCAGGTGGACGTCCGCGACGGTGCCCTGGCCCTCGGACAGCACCACGCTGAACTGGACGCGCGCGCCCACCACGGGAAGCCGCCCGTTGAACACGCCCGCGCGCAGGGGCCTGGCGAGCCGGCTGGGCGGCGCGGGCGGACGGGCGGGCAGCACCTCCTGGCCGTCGCCGCCCGCGTACACCAGCGTCTTGTGCTCGGTGAGCGGGGGGAACAGGTTGCGGCAGTCGTGCACGTGCCAGCCGTCGGAGTTGCGCTCCAGCACGGCCAGCGCGCAGTAGTGGTGATGGATGCCGTGGGCGGGCTCGGAGGCGGGCAGCCCTCCGTCCTGGGGCCACAGCACGTTGCGCGTCACCGTGCGCGCGGGGATGAGCCAGTAGTCGCCCGTACGGTAGCGGCCCGCGGTGAAGCGCACCTGCACGCCGCTCTCCAGCGAGGTCCACCCCAAGGACGGGTCCGCCGGAGCGGGGACGATGTCCAGCGCGCCCGCGGGACCCACGTTGTCCCAGCCGCGCACGGTGAGCGCGCCGGAGGGCAGCGTGGCCGGCCACGTCGCCGCGTCGATGGTGATGCGGTTGCCCGTCATCGCCTCCACGCGGATGAGCTCACCGGGCTCGCCGCGCAGCACGCGCTCCTCGGTGGTCAGCTCCAGCCACTGGTTGGGCTGGAAGCGCCGGTAGCCGTCCTTGCCCGGCTCGGTCACCACCATGCGCCGGTTGAGGACATCCACCGACTCCACCTGGGTGAAGAGGATGCCGTTGTCGCGCGACCACTTGAAGGTGGCCGTGCCGCCGCCCGTGTTGCCGCGGTGCACCTCCACCCGGTAGAGCTGGTTCTCCAGCCGGCGGTAGCCCGCCTCGGCCGCGACGATGCACGGGTTGTCGCTGGCCTGCTCGGGCTCGCCGCGCGCCGCGAGCGTGCCGGTGCTGGTCAGCTCCTCGGGCAGCCACTCCGGGGTGCCGAAGGTGTGGCACGGCACTGCCTCGATGGGGCCGGAGGCGTTCGTCCCCGTGAGCCGCAGCAGCCGCACCTGCCACACCGTGCGGGTGCGCGTGGCGGAGTCCGGGCCGCCCAGCGCCACCTCGCGCAGCTCCGGGTCCTCCAGCGCGGTGACGTGGCGCTGCCACACGTCCAGGAAGGCCAGGTAGCGCCCGTGCGCCACCGGCAGCGTGAAGCCGGGCAGGTCCGGCTGGGCGTCCAGCGCCACCGCCTGCTCGTTCTCGCAGAGGACGCCCTCCACGTAGTAGCGCCCGGCGCGCACGAAGGGGCGGGTGCCCTGCGTGAAGAGGGCGAACCCCGTCTGCTCGGCGGGCGTGCCGGGCTCCTGAGGTGTCCCGCTGTGGCCGATGACGTCCCGGCGCGTCGTCTGGTCCAGGTACTGCTGGAGGTCGACGTGCTCGTTCCAGTCGGCGTCCAGCTGGACGCGTCCCTGCTGCATCCGCACGGTGGAGTAGTGCTTCGCGGGCCGGAAGGTGTTCCGGCTGAAATCGCCCTTCATGGCGTCTCCTCAGGTCACGAAGAAGAACCCGGCCTCGAGTCCGAAGCGCAGGTAGTCGGTCAGGCTGGCGCGCAGGTTGGCCTCGCGCTGCGGTTGTTGGAGGTGGTGGAACACGCCCATCTCCCCCTCGTCACTGGCACCCCGGCGGATGCCCGAATCGGTGTCGTCGCGGAGCTGGCAGTAGCCCGGCTCCAGGTAGCGGTCCGACGTGAAGACGGGCTTCACGCGGCGCTCGAGCTCCAGCCGCACGTCCTCGGGCGTCCCTTCCGCGTACGCGGGCTGGCAGCGGAAGCGCTGGGGCACGTGCGAGCCGGGCGGCACGTAGCAGAAGCGCATGCAGCCCTTCTGCCGCTGCACCACGTTCACCCGGCCCGTGAAGAGGCTGTCGCTGGCCAGCTCCAGCACCGTGGTCTCCACGGTGCCGAGCACCGTGCTGGCGAGCACGTGGAGCGTGCCCGTGAGGCCCTCCGCCTCCAGGTCCTCCTCCTCGGGGAGCAGCGGCCCCGGAGGTGTGGGCAGTCCCTGGAGCGCGGGGCCTCCCAGCCCGTCCACGATGCAGTCCTCCAGCCGCAGCACGGTGGCACGGCCCGTGCGCACGGGGCCGGTGATGCAGCGATGCAGGAGCACGGTGCAGTCGCCGTCCTTCTCGCCCTTCACCACCAGGCTCGGCTCGGTGGTGCGCGGCTGGCCGTCCGGCAGCAGGTCCTGTCCGGGCACGAGCGTGCAGTGGCGCAAGTCCAGCGTGGCGTTGTCCGCGGCCTGCACCTCCAGCACGCCGCCGCGCACGAGCAGTCCGCTGAGCACCAGCGTGGCGCCCTCTCCCAGTCGTATCAGCCCCCGGCCGCCCTGCAGGTCGATGACGGGGCGCTGGAGGTTGGCGGCCCGCAGCTCCAGCCGCGAGCCCACCGCCACGTCCAGCGTGGCCAGCGGATAGCGCTCGCTGTCGAGCACCTCCACCAGCGCGTCCCCGCTGGCGCTGCTCGCGCTCAAGGCCGAGGCGAGCGTGGTGTAGGGGCCCACGCGCGTGTCGACGCGCCAGGCGCCGCGCTGCTCCAGCGGGAGCAGCGTCTCCTGGCGGTCATAGAAGCCGCCGCCCACCTCGCTGCTGAAGCCATACGCGTAGCTGACCGACAGCGCCGTGGGCACCGGCAGCCCCTCGGCGAAGGCGAGCCGCCCGTTCACCGGGTCCACCGCGACGCGGATGCTCCGGTTCACCGGCGGCAGGCTCGGGTCCAGCGGCGGGTAGGGCAGCGTGGCGGGCGGGCGGTGCCAGGTGGACAGGTCACAGATGAGGACCTCGTCCGGGGAGATGGCCTCGAACGCGCCGGGCCCCGCGTCCAGGTGGAGCGTGAAGGGCGGGGTGGCGCCGAAGTAGCGCTGCTCGGGCGTCTGGCCCCGGGCGAGCGCGGCGCGGCGGGCCTCCAGCTCGTCATACAGCGGCCGGCGGCGCAGCGGCGTCGGCACGTTGAGCTCCCCGGCCAGCGAGCTGAGCGTCGTCTCCGACTGCGGCAGGTTGAACAGGTGCGTGTCGCAGCCGAGCGCGTCGAAGCGGAAGAGCCCCTCCTCGGTGGCGCCGGGCTCGGAGGCCGGGAGCACCGGGTACGCGGGCGCGAGCACGACGGGATAGGACTCCAGCCGCCACAGGAAGAGGCCCACGTTGGGCAGGTTGTGCTGGCCGCGCTGGTTGTCGATGTGGCGCACGTCCACGGTGCGGGTGGCGTTCTCGAACGGGGTGCCCACCCGCTCCAGCGCGTTGGCGTCGCGCAGGTCCGGCGTGCGCAGGCTCGTCAGGCGCGGGTGGTTGAGGTACTGCGTCGTGCCCACGCGCTGGAAGAACTCCACGGCGCGCGCGGGCCAGCCCGTCACGTCGCGCGCGAGCTGCTCCAGCATGGCCGCGGTGCCCTTGCGGCGCCGGTACGCCAGGGTGTTGGCCACGTAGGCTCGCTGGCTGAAGAGGCCCGGGTCCACGGGCACCAGGTCGCGCACCTTGAGCAGGTCGCCGATGTACGGCACCACCCACTCCTGGCACGTCTCGATGAACCAGTTGTCATGCAGCTGGCCGATGTCCTCCTCGAGCGCCAGCAGCTCGTGCTCCATGATGGCCAGGAGCGCGCGCAACGGCTCGCCCTGCAGCGTGTCCTTGGCGCGGTGGATGGCGGGCAGCAGCTTGTACAGCCTGTCCCTGGGCGAGGGCGTCACGGGCTCACCTCCAGGTCGTGCACCAGCGTCACGCCCCGCCGCTCACCCTGGAGCGACGGGTCCAGCAGGAGCAGCTGCGCGGGCCGCAGGAGCGTGCGCTCCCAGCGGGCGCCGCGCGCGCGAATCACCGAGAACAGCTTCTGCTCCGGGATGAAGGGCGTCGTCGGGTGCAGCCGCTCCAGGTCCACCATCACCACGCCCGGCACGTCCTGGAGGACGCGGATGACCTCCGCGCCGCTCACCGCCTGGGCGAACTGGCGCCGCTCGAAGGAGAACGCCTCGCGCAGCGCGGCCTCCGCCCGGGCGAGCACGTCCTCGGGCAGGTAGCGTGTGTCCAGCCGCAGCCGGGCCTCCACGGCGAAGTAGAGCCGCTCGTAGGAGGAGAGCGCGAACTGGCGCACCGGGTCGTGGTGCGCGCGCAGGGCCTCCTCCAGGCTCTCGTGCAGCTGGGTCCCCGGCTCCACCGGCTCGCCGTTGTTCGCGGCCACGGTGACGTGCACGAGGATGCGCTCGCCGTTGGTGAGGTCCGCGGCCTGGGCCTTGCCGATGCCCGCGAAGGTGGAGGCGAAGTCCTCGTAGTCCTGCAGCGACACCACGCGGCGCAGCGTCAGCACCGACGCGGGGGCGTTGTCGCGCGCCTCGTCCCGCGACTCCGGCGCGGCGGCCCCGGTGGCGGGCAGCGGGTTGCCCACCTCGCGGATGCCCAGCGGGCGCACCTTGAGGAGCGCGAGCTGCCCGGAGTCCACCTCGCCCTCCGGACCGATGCCGGAGCGGTACACCGCGGTGATGTTCTCCTGACCCGTGGGCAGGCGCGCGCCGGACACGCCGTCGCCGAACGTCACCACCACCGTGCCGTCGTCCTGCAGGCGCACCATGTAGACCTCGGCGCGCTCGTCCTGGCCGAAGAGCGTGGGCACCTCCTTCCACAGCACGCCGTTCACCCGAATCTCCAGCGTGCTCTCTCCGCCGGTGTCGGTGGGCGCCGCCACGTAGGTGAGCGGCGGCTTGCGCAGCACGAAGCGCTGATGCGTGCGCGAGCCGTCACCGCCGCCCAGCACCTCGCGCACCGTCTCGCCGTGCGTGGAGGGCGCCACGTTGCCGTGGATGAGCACCGTGTCGCGCGCGAGCGGCGCGGCCAGGGGCTCCTGGAGCACCAGCCGCGTGCGTCCGTCCGGGAGCGCCTCCGCGCGGTCCAACGCCACCACCTGCCGCAGCCACTCGCCCGACTGCCCGTCCACGAGCGTCCTGCCCTCGATGAGCAGCACGTGCTGGGGCTCCAGGCCCGCCACCGCGCGGTCCAGCTCGATGGAGTCGCCCTGCACCGCGTCCGTCCGCGGCATCTCGCCGATGGGCAGCTCCTCGCTCTGCGCGAGCACGACGGTGCTGCGCAGCGGGAAGTAGGACAGGTGCTCGTTGGTGTCGAACGTCAGCCGCGTCACCTTGGCGGTCATCGTGAAGTCTTCACGCGCCCAGGGCTGGATGTCGGTGATGCGGTAGAGCTCCACGTAGCGCGACTTCCAGAGCGCCACCCAGCTGCCGTGCACCAGCGTGGGGTACTCGCGGTCCAGGTCCACGATTCCCTGCACCGCGGTGGTGTTCTCGAACTGGGGCCACTGGGTGAAGCGCCCGTCGCCGGGGCGGTAGTCCGGGTTGTAGCGCTGCTTGATGTCGTCCGGCATCGCCTTGAAGGACGGCGCGTTGTAGCCGAACAGGTTGCCGCGCAGCCGCAGCACGAAGGCGCGCGGGTGGTCCGCCGGGTCCATGCGCGGCGTCTCGCTGCCCAGCCCCGGCTCCCACATCACCACGGTGTGGTTGAGCTCGGGCTCCTTCGGGTTCGGCACCTGGGTGACGGTCTTCACCCAGCGCAGGTCCCACTGCTCGCTGCCCGGCTGGCGCTCGCGCTCCTCGCCCACGAGCAGCAGCGCGTCGCCGGGCTGGATGCCGGGCTGCAGGCCGCGCAGGTACAGCGTGCTCTCCCCGCGCAAGAGCGGCTGGGCTTGCGTCCTGGGCACCCGGAGCAGGTTCCACTCCGCGCGCGCCTCCAGCGCCTCGGTGGTCTCGAACGTCTGGGGCCGCGCGTCCTGGCCGGGGATGCTGAGCACCTGCACGCCCACCGGCACCTGGACGCGCGAGGGCGCGCCAGGCGCCGTCTCCACGGTGAAGACCAGGTACGTGCTCGCGGCGACGCCGGGCTTGAGCTCGTAGCCGAGCTGCCGCGCCAGCTCCAGCACCGAGCGCCGCTCCGTGGCGGTGCGCAGGAAGCCCTCGTTGGCGATGCGCTCCTGGTAGAACGTCAGCACGTCGGCGGCCGTGGCCCACGCGTCCAGCATCGCGATGGACAAATCCTCCGTGCCACGCGTGGACAGCGCCGCCAGCGGCCGGGTGCCGGCGAACTCCCCGTCCGGCAGGAACTCCCGCGGCAGGCGCGCGAGCATGCGCTGGAAGAAGCTGGAGTGCGTGCCGATGCGGTACGCGAGCGCGGGCTGGCCGGGGCGGTTGTACAGCGGCGCCGCCTCCGCCGCGCCTTGCGCCTCGCACGCGTCGCAGTCCCCAGAGCCCTTGATGGACGTGCTCACAGGCCCCCCTGCATGTAGAAGTCGAGCTTGCCGTTCTCCGGCTGGCTCGGGTCATTGTCGAGCCGGGCAATCTCCAGCCGGTCCATGGCGATGAGCCCGTTCTTCCACTCGTCGCGAGGCACCTGCCCGAAGCGCCGGAAGCGCTGCGGCTTGCCCGGCGCGTCCTCCGTCTCCACCCACGCCACGCCGGGGACCTTCATCGCCGTGGCCACCAGCTGGCTCAGGTACACCGGCTCGCCGAAGGTGAAGTTGTCCGGGTGGAAGAACGCGCGACGGCCATCGGGAAGCTCCCCGTTGCCGAAGACCTCCAGCAGCGCGGCCTTCACGTTGGCGGCCAGGTAGCCCGGCAGCACGCAGACCGTCATGGCGATGTCCAGCGGGACGAAGAGGGGCGCGTCGACGCGCAGGTCGTACCCGGCCAGCCGGAAGCGCTCCAGGAAGGTGGTGAGCCGCTCGGAGAAGTCCGCGTCCACCGGGAAGCCGCCGCGTCGGTCCACGGTGATGAACATGGTGTGCCAGCTCCCCGTCCACCGCAGGCTGCCCACCGCGCGCTGCACCTCGGGGTGGCGCTGGGCCACCTCCGCGTAGTCCTCCTCCGTCACCGCGCGCTGCTGGATGCGGAAGGCCTCCGGCGCGTCGATGCGCACCCGCTCCACGGCCTCCGGCTCCACGCCGCCCTGCGCCGGCAGCGGGTTGCGCACGCGGAGGATGCCGTCGCGCCACGCGCCGCCCACGGGCGAATACACATGCGAAATCGACTCCGCGCCCACGTTGCCCGCGCCGCCGTTGCCGATGCGGTACGTGGCCGTCATCCCCACGCCGGCGCCGGGGCGCTCGCCGAGCACGTTGTCGCCGAAGCGCAGGCGGGCCCGGCCGTCGTCCTCCACCTCGGCCACCAGCTCCCGGCTGAAGCGGCCGCTGTTGAGCAGCGTGCGGCGCGGCACCCAGACGCGGCCGCTCTCCGCCTCGCGCAGCCAGAGCGCGGGCAGGGACTCCTCCGGCGCGGAGCGCAGCGCGGCGGTGGCGGACGCGGTGGGGTCCACCGCGCGGCCGCCCTCCACCCGCGACACCTGGGTGAGCGGGCCACGCGACAATCGGGGACGGTAGCCCCCTGTCCCGGGCACGGCGGGCAGCTCCTCCGTCAGCGTGCGCCCATGGTCCACCAGCACCACGTTGCCGCGCGCCACGCTCACCGGCGCGGGCTGGCCGGGCACGTCCTCCTTCTCCCCGGTGGAGTCGTGGGGGACGGTGACGGTCCACAGGCACAGCTCGAAGGGCAGCGCGTCCTCGGTGTGCCAGGACACCTCCACCACGTCCACGCCGAGCAGAGGGTCCTCGCCGAAGGCCACCTGCGTCAGCCGCACCGCGTGGCGGCGGGACGGGTCCGCGTCCACGGCGCGCCCCGTCTGAGAGCCGCGCGCCTCCTCCAGGATGAGCACCTTGCCCTCGGAGAAGTTCTCCGGCGTGAAGGTCTTCTTCGTCGGGTCCGCGGGCGAGGGCGGGTTGAGCAGCGTGGCCGCCGTGGCGCCCCGGGGAAGGCAGCAGCGGTCCTCACCCCAGGTGTGGAAGGTGATGCGGCCGTGGCCCGAGTAGAGCGTGGTGGGGTGGAGCGACTCGAACACCTCCGCGCCGGAGACGATGGCGGCCTGGAGCTGCCGGGCGTCCACCACGCGGGGCGCGTCCACGGTGGTGAGGAACACCGTGCCGGGCGTCACCTCGGTGGGGCCGGCCAGCGTCGTGCCCTCGGCATCGGGCGTGAGGCTCACCGTCACCCACGCGCGGGCGTTGCCGCCGTCGTGCATGGGGTAGTCGAGCAGCCGCGCGTGGCGGCGCACGGAGGTGCGCTTGCGCGCGGTGCCCAGGTACGCCTCGGTGGCCACCGCGTCCTGGTAGTAGCTGAGGTAGTCGGCCGAGTAGGCCATCAGCTCCACCAGCGTCACGCCCAGGTCCGCGGGGTTGCGCTCCTTCCACTGCGGCGCCACCTCCGACAGCCGGTCGAGGAGCAGCCGCCGGAAGCTGGCGTAGTCGCGGGTGAGGTAGTCGAGGGTCGGGTCCACGCCGTCCGGCGTGACGGCGGACTTCGGCGGGGCGCAGTCGAACTCGCTCGGGCACTCCACCTTGAAGGTGAAGTCCACGCGCGACAACAGGGCGTCGAAGCCCTCCAGCGGCACCGTGTCCAGGAAGCCCCGCAGGAGCGCGAGCGTGTACGTGGAGAAGTCGCCGGAGGACGTGGTGCGCACCACCAGCGTCTGCTGCGTCTCCGTCGTGCCGTTCTCCACGTCCAGCGCCACGCGCCGCGCGTACTCATCGCGCTCGGCCTGGGTGGTGAGCGGGTCCGGCGGCGGCTGGTCCATGCGGAACGCGAGCGCGACGCCGATGTCCTTCAGGCGCACGCCGCCGGTGATTCCCACGTTGTCCGCGCTGATGGTGACGGGCAGCGGCTTGTAGCAGCGCACCCACAGCGTGCGCTGGCGCTCCAGCTCAAGGGTGGCGGCCTCCTCGTCCAGGACCTCCAGGTAGTCGATGCCGTTGAAGGTGGGGTGGGCCTCCACCAACCGGCGTCGCTGCTCGCTCTGGCAGACGTAGCGTGCGCCCATGTCAGAGCTCCCGTGAGAACTGCGCCGTCTGGCGCTGCTGGGTGCGGCGCACCACGTAGCGCACCGTCACCTGGAGGGCGGCCTCCTCGCTGTGCGTCTCCACCGCCTCCACCTGGATGAGGTCCCCCAGCCACTGCTGGAGCGCGCCCTGCACCAGGAACTGCGTGGCGGTGGCCAGCTCCGAGCTGTTGGGCGCGAAGACGAGCTGCCCCAGGCCCGTGCCGAAGGTGGGCCGGTTGACGCGCTCACCGGGCGAGGTGAAGAGCACCTGCTCGATGAGGTGCCGCACGTGCGTGTCCAGGTCCGCGTCCGCCGTGCGGCCCCGTCCATCCAGGCGATAGGGGAAGGCGATGTGCATGGCTCAGGTCCCCCTCACGCGGACCTGCGTCATCACCACCTGCGGCGGCCCCAGGGGCGCGGCCCCCAGGGACATCCCCACGCTGTTCTGCAGGATGACGAACTGGCCCCCCGCGCGCACGCGCACCGAGGGCACCATCCACTTCACCTGCACGCACGGCCCTCCGCTCTGTGGCGGGAAGGTGCAGCCCGTCACCAGGTACTGGTCCGCCATGGTGGCGACGAACTGCCCGCCCACCTTCACGCGCGGGTTGCCGGGCATCGTCTGCACCTGGCCCCCGTGCGGACACATCACCGTGGCTCCGACGTGGACGACGAAGGCTCCCATGGCTAGATGACCTCCAGCGCGCCGTTGTTGACGTTGACGCCCGTGGGGCCGAGCTTGATGTTGGCGGCGCCGAACGACAGCTCGATGCCGGTGGCGCTGAGCACCACCTTGGCCGTGCCCCCGTGGTTGATTTCGATGCCGGCCGCCGTGAAGGTCGCCTTCAGCGGCATGGGCACCGCGGGCGGGCTCACCTCGATGCTCAAGCCCCCCGCGCCCGGCAGGTCATCGAGCTTCACGGTGACGGCGTCCGTCTTCCACACCTTGGTGGTGGGCAGGCCCGGCGTGGCGGGCGCCTCGCCCTCGCCCCAGAAGCAGCCGGCGACGATGGGGTAGTTCAAGTCCCCGCGCTCGAACTCCACCCAGACCTTGGCGCCCACCGCGGGCACCGCGAAGAAGCCCTTGCCGCTGCCGCCGTACGGCATGCACGGCATGGCCCAGCCCAGCTGGCTGTCGCCCAGGACGGTGGGCACCTTCACCTGCACGCGGCCCATCATCAAGGGGTCGATGTTGTTGACGACCTCGCCGCGGTACTTCCCGAAGTAGGAGCTCATGGCGGCACCACCGGAGTGAGCGCCCCGGCACCCTCGCGCGTGAGGGTGAAGCGCTGCTTGTACTCACCGGGGCGGATGGAGTGGGTGACGTTGCGCACGTAGAAGAAGCCGTCGTGCTGGAAGCCCGCGCCGCGCACGCCGACGAGCCCCCGGGGACGCAGCACGTCGCCGTAGCGCGTGGCGTCCAGCTCCCCGGAGCCCGTGAGCACCTGGTCCGTGGAGGCGTCCGTCTGCCCCTGCGCCCGGGCGAACGCGGCCAGGTAGCCCGCGCCGTCCGGTACGTCCTCCAGCAGCGACGTGCGCACGCTGGACTGGGTGAGCAGCGCGGGCTGGCTCGCCAGCGGCGGGACGCGGAGGCTGGCGAAGGTCTGCACCGGCAGCGCGCGGCCGAAGACGATGGCCTGGCCCTTCACCGTGGTGGGCGCCAGCGCGTTGTACTGGAAGTCGAGCGAGTCCACGTTGGTCTGCGCGCCCAGGTTCACCGAGAGCGCCCGCTGGGGGATGCCCAGCCGGTTGGGCGGGCCCCAGTACGCGGTGTTCATCAGCGGCGCGGGGCCGGGGGTGACGTGGAAGACGTAGCCGTAGCGGCTGGCCATCTCCTGCAGGTAGGCGTAGTCGGTGCCTCGGAAGACGGGCGTGCGGTAGATGGGCAGCGGCACGTCCAGCGTGGGCGGCGGGATGATGACCGGCACCAGGCCGTACTTCGCGTAGCCCAGCACCAGCTGCGCGATGATGATGGACTCCACCTGCGCGGGGTGCTCGTGGACCTTCTGCTCCAGGTCCATGGCCACGCTGATGTCCTCGCCGGTGAGGGTGAGCGTGGAGGCGCCCGGCTGATGGGAGGGCGTGAGCGTGCGGTGGGTGATGATGCCGTCGAAGAGCACCTGCGGCACCACGTTGAACGTCACCAGCAGCACCACCCGGTTCATGGGCTTGAGCAGCGGGTGGCCCACCAGCCCGTAGTCGAGCAGGTCCATGGCCCCCGCCCGGCCCACGCCGAAGGTGAGCTGGAAGCCCGAGCGGCCCTCGTCGTTGTGGGTGACCTCCACGTTCTGGAGGGCCTCCATGAACGACGCGGGCGCGGGCACCGCCACCGTGGGGCCCACCAGCAAGGTGAGATGGATTCCCAGCAGGCTCATCGCGCGCTCAGAACTCCGGCATGGCGATACGCACCACGGAGCCCGTCTCCCGCATCAGCTCGAAGGGGTTGAGCGTGTCGTTGGCGTCGCACACGCGCCAGAAGTGCTCCGGGTCTCCCAGCGTCCGGTGGGTGAGCAGGTCCAGCCGGTCTCCCTCGGTGACGGTGACCTCGGCCAGGACCTTGAGCGCGTTGCCCGCGGGGATGAAGCGGCGGCGCTTGTAGGCCGCCACGCGCCCGTCGGGCAGCGTGAGGGTGGCGGTCTCGAGATTCGCGTAGCGGCTGGTGGGGTCGAGCATGGTGACTCCCGGGTGACGAAGGGGCTTCAGCGAGGCAGCGAGGCGTTGGCCACGCCGGAGACGCTGCCGACGACGGCCAGGGCTTCCTTGACGACCTGGTGCGTGAGGAAGAGGGCGTAGCCGGGGTGCGTGAGGGGCAAATCGTTGTACGAGAGCACGCGCAGCCCCAGGGACACCTTGGCGCGGATGGGGTTGAGGTTCGGGTCGAAGGCTTCCTCGGTGATGGTGAACTCGGTGAGCTTCACCGGCAGCACGCGCTTGGGGCCCCAGACGAAGAGCGTCAAGGGCGCGGTGGCGGGGACGACCTCCAGCGTGCCCACCTGCATCAGCACGGCGTTGAGGATGACCTGCGCGGACTTGGGGTAGACGAGCATCTCCAGCGAGGACAGCTGCGGGTAGATGCCCACGCTGCCGGCCAGCGCGTCCCCCTGGGCGAGCTGGTCCGTGGCGTCTATCTCCACCTCCACGCGGATGTTCTCCACGGGCGCGCCCTTGAGCCTGAGCGCCTCCGTGCGGTCCCCGCCTTCGCCCGACATCTGGGGCGTCAGCGTGCGCGTCATGGTGTCCGGGTTGTATTGGAACACCACCAGGCTCGCGACGGGGTTGAACGGGTCCAACCCGACGATGGCGCCGCGCTGCGTGCGCGGGGTGCGAGGGAACGAGCTCATCGCGTCGGTCCTCCCTGGCCCAGGCCCGCGTACACCGCCTGCGCCACCTGGACGCCCAGCGACTGGGGCGCGGCGTGGGGCCTCGTGTGGATGGCGCCCGCGTCCACGCGCGGCACGGCGCCGGACAGGCCCTGGGGCAGGCCCCGCTCGGTGAGCAGGCGCGTCAGCTCCACGCGCACGGCCTCGCCCACCTGCTCGCGGTGGGAGGCGGGGACGCCGTGGAGCACCAGCTCGTCGATGTGCAGGCAGATGTGTCGTGGCGTCGTCATGTCCACCCCGAGACCTCGGCCTCCGCCAAGGGCTTGTCGAGCTTGCTGAACTCCGAGCGCACCGCGCGCTGGAGGTGGGCCATCCGCACCGGCTCGTTGGCGTCGGCGGCCAGGAACGCGGCGTTGAGGGCGATGGTGCGGATGTTGCCGCCGGTGACGCTGAGCCGGGCCAGGCGCGCGACGTCCAGGCCTTCCGTCGGCGTGGCGGCGGGGAACATGCGCCGCCAGATGTCCGCGCGCTGGGCGGCGTCCGGGAAGGGGAACTGCAACACGAAGCGCAGCCGGCGCAGGAAGGCCGTGTCCAGCGCGTCCTTCATGTTGGTGGTGAGGATGGCCAGGCCCCCGTACGACTCCATCTGCTGGAGCAGGTAGCTCACCTCGATGTTGGCGTAGCGGTCGTGGCTGTCGCGGACCTCCGAGCGCTTGCCGAACAGGGCGTCGGCCTCGTCGAACAGGAGGATGGCGCCGCCCTCCTGCGCGGCGTCGAACACGCGGCGCAGGTTCTTCTCCGTCTCGCCGATGTACTTGCTGACCACCTGGCTCAGGTCGATGCGGTAGACGTCCAGGCCCAGCTCCAGCGCGAGCACCTCCGCGGCCATCGTCTTGCCGGTGCCGCTGGCGCCGGCGAACAGGGCGCTGATGCCCAGGCCGCGCGCGCCCTTGGAGGCGAAGCCCCACGTCTCGTACACGCGCGTGCGCTGGCGCACGGCGGCGGCGATCTCCTTGAGGATGGCCTTCTTGTCCGGCGGGAGCACCAGGTCCTCCCAGCCCGCGGTCGGCTCCAGCCTGCGCGCCAGGTCCTCCAGCCGGGGACGCGACTGCACGCGGCAGGCGTTCCAGAGGGCCGCGCCCAGCGCGCCCTCGTCGTCGAAGGGGCCTTGCTCGCGCACCTCCAGGCTGGCGGCGCGGATGGCGTGCAGGGGCAGGTCGAACTGCTGGGTGATTCGCTCCAGCGCGCCGTTGAGCGGGACACCCTCGGGGCCGAGCGCTCCGGTCCACAGCGCCTGCTGTTCGACCCGCGTGGGCCGCTTCACCTCCAGCGGCAGCGACGCGCGGCCTCTCAGGCGCATGGGCTCGCGCGCGGCGAGGATGACCATGCCCTGCACCTGCTCGGCGAAGGCGCTCGCGGCGCGGAGCGACTCGGCGCTGGTGCCGTCGTCACACTCGATGAGCAGGCCGCTGCCAATCAGCAGGGCCTCGCGCTCCCAGAGCCGGGCGAGCATCCCTCGCTCCTCGGCGCCGAGGGGGAGCTGGCTCGCGCGCGCGACGTGGAGCTGCAGCCCCAGGGCCGCGCAGGCCGTGCTGGCGATGGCGCGCGCGCCTTCGGACTCCACGCCGCACAGCTGGATGACGGCGGCGCTCGCCTCGCGCTCCCAGAGTCGGTACATCCGCTCGGCGAGCTCCTGGTGCGAGGGCGGCGGCGGGGCCTGCGCGGGGACGGGCGAGACGAACTCCTGGAGCCGGCGGTCCAGGTACGACAGGCCGGTGAGGTAGTGGAGGACGCGCTCGTCGATGCGCAGGGGGCTGGTGGTGAGGCCGTCTTCCGGCGCGAGGGTGAGCAGCTCCCAGCGGCGCAGGGCGGCCACGGGGGTGAGGGCGCTCCAGTGCGCGTCCGGCAACATCGACAGGGCCAGGCCGAACGTGGGCCAGGGGCGCCGCGGGTCCCGGTTCACGGCGGCGAACAGCGCCCCGAAGCCGGTGCCCAGCTCCACGCTCGCGCAGCACAGCAGGATGTCGCGCTCGAAGGGGGAGAGCTGGAAGGTCTCGCACAGGTTCTCCAGCGCGGACGGGGCCGGCATCGCGGAGCCCGCCTGCGCGAGCGCGGCCAGGGCGGCGTCGATGTCGCTCCCCTCGGCGGGGAGGGACTCATCGCCCGTCGCGCGCACCTGCTGGAGCAGCCGCGCGCGCACCACCGCGAGCGCGGCGGTGAGCTGACGCTGGTTGGCCTCCTGCCAGGTGGTCGGCGCGGAGGTGCTCATGTGACGCTCACCCGCTGGGTGGGGTCGAACACGGGCGGGGTCTGGCTCCGGTCGATGAGGAGCGAGTCCACGCCGTCCACGCGCAGCCGGACGTGGTGGTCGCCTGCGTTGAACCCGCGTCCGGTGAAGGTGAGGTTGTCCACGGCGGCGACGCGCTCGGGCGCGGGGAGTTCCTGGCCACCGAGGAGCAGGGACACGCGCTGGTCCGGACGGACGTGCGGGCCGAAGGTGGCGGTGAGCGTGATTTCGCCATCGGGGCCGCGCGGCACGGGCGAGGGCGCGAGCGAGAGGATGCGCGGGGCGAGCGTGAGCGGCAGGGCGGGAGAGGCGTGCTCGACGCCGTTCGTGTCGGTGACGATGACGGACACGGCGTAGGTGCCCGCGGGCCAGTTGACCGCGTCATTCGGGATGGAGGTGGTGAGCCGCGCGGCGGTGACGTCGGCGGCGGGACGTGTCACCGGCGTGGTCCAGAGCGGATGCTGGAAGCGCACGCCCACGGTGTTGCCCGCGAGGTGGTGGCCGGTGAGCACGAGCACGTCCCCCAGGCGCGCGCTGGCCTGCTGCTGTGGAGGCGTGATGGCCTCGAGCAGGGGGAAGGGGGGCAGGGTGTCCGGCTGGACGGAGAGGACGGGACGCAGCACGGGGAGCGGCGTGGCGCGCGGACGGGTGCTCTCGATGAGGACGACGGAGACCTGGTAGACGACGGAGACCCGGTACTGCGTCTGGAACATGGTCCAGAGCTTGGAGAGCTCCTCCAGGGAGAGCGGCTCCGAGGTGATGCGCACGCGCTCGGCCTGACGGTGGAGGTCGTTGCCGGGGACGGCGACGCGGAGCTCCTCGGACCCGAGCAGCGGATGGTCGTGGAGGACGCTCATCGCCTTGCCGAGCAGCTTGTGGCTCTCCACGTCGTCATCGGACGGGGCGTAGGGCGTGAGCAGGTACGTGAGCCGCAGCGCGAGGGGCGGGAGGCCCGACTCGCCGGGCTTCACGTGGGGCGGGAAGGTCGTGTTGCGGAGCGCGGCGTCGTGACCGACCTGGAAGAGGAAGAGGTTGAGCTGGTGGTGCGTGGCGTCCCGGGCGCGGGCCTTGTCCGGAGGCAGCGTGGTGACGGTGACGTCCGGCGTGTCCACCTGGAGGTGGTTGAACAGGAGGGTGCGCAGCGTCGCCGTCACCGTCGCGATGGAGAGCGAGTTGCTCATCGTCCACCTCCCAGGCGAGGCGCGAGGCGTGATGCATGGCGTGCGGCCATCCCGGGTCGTAGGAAATGACTCTTCGCCTGCCCGGACGACCCCCGTGATGCATGACGCGTGGATGAGGTCGGGTGCGCGCAGCGTGAGGCCGCCCGTCGCGGTGCGAGGCACAATGCGTGGCGCGCGGCCATCGTCCGGCGAGGGAG
Source organism: Myxococcus sp. MISCRS1 (assembly GCF_026626605.1). Taxonomy (NCBI): domain Bacteria; kingdom Pseudomonadati; phylum Myxococcota; class Myxococcia; order Myxococcales; family Myxococcaceae; genus Myxococcus; species Myxococcus sp. MISCRS1. The sequence continues at coordinate 1,939,219 of NZ_JAPNKB010000001.1, read as the reverse complement.
GCGGTTCATCGGCCCCCTCCGTTGCGGCGCGCGAGGTAGTCCTCCAGCGACGGAGACGCAGAGGGGCGCGCGGGTACGCCCCGAGGAGGCGCGGCGGGCGCCACCGCGCGCACCTCGATGCGACCGATGGTGACGTTGATGACCGGGGCCTCCGGTGCCTGCGTCAAGGAGGGCGGTGTGGCGCGGGGCTCCTGTCCGCCTCGCGCCCTGTCGCCCTCGCCCGATTCGAGCGCCGCGGCGAGCGCGCGCGCCTGACGAACGGGTGATGCGGGGCGCATCGTGCGGTCCTGCTCCTCCGCGAGCGAATCGCGCGCCAGGCCCCGCGTCGTCTCCAGCGCGACGGACAACCCCAGGGCCGTGATGCCCCCGCGAGTCGCCTCGTGCGCGCCAGGTGCCGCGCGAAGTGGCTCATCCCGAGGCATGATGCTCCCCTCGCCGCGCGAGGACTCGTGCTCCGTGCGAGGCGTGAGCTCCCCGGCTCGCCGCGCGTGACGAGACGGGGACGCCGCCGAACCGTCGGAATGCTCCGTCGAGTGGGCGAGCGGTGACCCGGCGTCGGTCTCCTCCGCGCCCGGCGCCGACCTCGCACGCGAGGCAAGGCCCCCGTGCCCCGACGTCCTCGCACGCGGGACGACGCCTGACTCCCCAGACGTCCCTGCACGCGGGGCGACGCCCGCCTCCCCTGACGTGCGTGCGTGCGTGAAGGCGCCCTCGGCACCCGGTGTCCTCGTACGAGGCTCACGCGTGAAGGCACCGTCCGCGCTGTTCCACGCGGACCCCGGCTGATGCCGAGCCTCGTCTTTGCGCCCCTCGTGTGGCGTGCCCGCCGCGCTCCATGACGACTGCCCGAGTCCCGTCGCGGTGTCGCGGTCCCTCGAATCCGAGGCCCGTCCCTCATCGGCGCGCGGGCCCAGGGCCGAAGCCGTCGACACGCGCGGACCGGGGTGTCGCGCGGGGCCCTCGCTCACCAGGGCCTCCGCGCGCTCACGGGAGCTCTCACCCCTCGACGCGGCCTCCGTCGATTCGGGCCCGCGTCCGAATTGCCCCTCACCGACGCCAGGGCCTCCACGGCTCCGAGGCTCGCCGAGCAGCGGACCCACCCCGTCCCGAGCCTCTCCGGACCTGGGGGCCTGCGTGCCCAGGGGCTCGGCGAGCACCTGGCCCACCGCGCTCCAAGGTTCGCGGTGAGGCCGGACCTGGCCGAGCGGGGCACGCGATGCTTCACCTGACGTCTCCTCCAACTCCCTCACCACGCCCCGCGCCTCGGGCGCGAAGTACGACGCACTCCGAGGCCGGACTCCCTCCGTGGGACGGACCTGCCGGGCCACCAGATGGCTCAAGTAGTCGCTCATCGCCCCACCAGCTCCAGGTAGCGCTGCCGCTTCCAGGGGCTCATCGCGAGGATGTGCTCCTCGGACCAGCCATACAGGCTCGCCAGCGTGTGCACGTCACGCAGCAGCCGCTGCGCCCACGCCTCCACCTCGCGCCACAGGAACTCCGCGATGTCGAACCCCGCCGCCCAGCCATGGCCACAGCCGGGACACGTCGTGGCCAGCTCCACGCGGGCCTGCGGATCCGCGGCCTCCATCGCCGAGCTGATGGCACCCACCACGTCCTCCGGCAGCTCCCGCACCTCCACGCGCGCCCCCTCTCGACGGGCCTCCACCACGCACCGCGCCAGCATCTGCCCGGGCCCCGCCGGCTCCCGCCCCGCCGCCAGCGCCGCCAGGTCCCGACTGTCCGGAAGCCGGAACCGCACCACGTGGCCCGCCCGCTCCACCTCCAGCACCTCCGGCGCCGCCGCCGTGGGGACGCGGATGTCCCCCACCTCGAACGCCAGCTCCACCTGCTCTGCGCACCGCGGACACGCCACCAGCCCCCAGATGGCCCCGCCGAACGTCCCCTCCCGCAACGACAGCAGCAGCGCGTCCCGGGCCCCCACCGGCAGCCGCGCCAGCTCGCCCAGGCTCCGCTCCGGGAAGGCCGCGCCCAGCAGCGCGAGCGCGCGCCCCGCGGACGGGTGCGGGTAGCCCGCCTCCCACGCGCCCAGCAGCTCCGAAGCCGTCAGCGAGCGCATGGGGCCTCGGTGCGTCAGGGATTGGGCTCGTTGAAGGTGGGCTCCGTGGGCTCGGTGACGTCGTAGTCACGCTCCCAGCCCTCGTTCTCCAGCTTCAGCGTCTGGATGGCCACCGCGTTGGCGTTGGCGTCCAGGTCCGGCATCGCCTGGTACTCCGACACCCAGCAGCGGTAGAGCTTGTAGGAGATGGCCAGCTGTCCGGCCTCGTTGTAGACCTCCAGGATGATGTCCTTCCTGAAGTCCTTGAGGGACACCTCGGCGCCCAGCCCGGAGCCGTAGTTCCAGACCTTGTTCGCCCAGCGCTCGAACTCGGTGTCGTGGGTGACGCCGCGCTCCAGCGTAATGGCCTCGTACTCGCTGCGGCCCGGGGACTTGCGGCTGCTGCTGGGGTCGCCGCCCTCGCGGTGCTTCACCACCTCCGTGGTGCGCTTGAGCGCGCCCACCTTGCTGATGCCCGCCACGTAGCGGCCATCCCACTTCACCCGGAACTTGAAGTTCTTGTACGGGTCGAAACGCTGCGCGTTGACGCTGAACTGAGCCATGGAATGGGTCTCCCTTTACGCCGCGACCTGGCCGGCCATCTGCTGGAGCTTGAGGACCACGAACTCGGCCGGCTTGAGCGGCGCGAAGCCCACGACGATGTTCACCACGCCGAGGTTGATGTCGTTCTGCGTCGTCGTCTCCTTGTCGCACTTGACGAAGTACGCGTCCCGCGGCGTCTGGCCCTGGAAGGCGCCCTGCCGGAAGAGGTTCTGCATGAAGGCGCCCACGTTGAGGCGGATCTGCGCCCACAACGGCTCGTCGTTGGGCTCGAACACCACCCACTGGAGGCCCCGGAAGAGGCTCTCCTCGATGTTGAGCGCCAGCCGGCGCACCGGCAGGTACTTCCACTCGTCGGCGAGCAAATCGTTGCCGCGCGTGGTGCGCGCGCCCCACACCACCCGGCCCGCGGCCGGCAGCGAGCGCAGGCAGTTGACGCCCAGCGGGTTGAGCTGGCCGTTCTCCGGGTCCGTGAGCGGCACGCTCAGCTTGGGCACGCCGGTGAGCAGCGCGTCCAGGCCCGCGGGGGCCTTCCACACGCCGCGCTGGGTGTCCGTGCGGGCGATGACGCCGGCCACCGCGCCGCAGGGCGCGAAGGTGTCCAGCTGGCCCTCCCGCAGGGGGTTGGCCTGCACCAGCCGGGGGAAGTAGAGCGCCGCGTTCTTGCTGCGCAGGCTGCTGGCGTTGAAGCCGGAGACGGCGTCCGCCACGCTGTCCCAGGCCGCCGGCGGGTCGGCGATGAAGATGGCGCGGCGCTCCTCGCAGTAGGCCGCCGCGTCCGTGGCCAGCTCCGGCTCGATGTCGCCGTCCAGCGTGTGGGGCGCGATGCACAGCAGGTTGAAGACATCCACCTTCTCCAGCGCGAACAGCCCCTTCTTGTCCGCGCGCAGGCCCGCGGCCTGGGTGAAGTGGGTGCGGGTGAGCGCGCTGCCGTTGGTGCCCGCGTCGGCCGCGGCGGGCGTGTAGGTGCCCGCCGGAGGCCGGGCCGCGGTGGCGGGCAGGGTCCTCACCCGTAGGAGCGTGGAGCCCTGCGCGAGCACCGTCGGGTAGTAGCGCGCGCTGGCCGCGTCGATGGAGAGGTTGATGAACTTCTCCGTCACCTGGGTGCCCGTGTCGGTGACGGTCAGGTTGAAGAGCAGGTCGTCGACGGCCGGAACGCCCGTCTTCTTGGTGTTGTGGTCCACCACCACGCTGAGCTTGCCGCCCCAGGCGCCGGGGCTCGCCGCCTCCAGCACCAGCGGGCCTTCGGTGGTGGTGATGCTCAGGTCCGCGGTCTCCGAGCCGTTGTCCAGGCGGACCACGACGGCCTGGCCGCCTCCATTGAGGAAGAAGTCGCGGACGGCGAAGCTCATCGCTCCGTCCTCCCACAGACCTCCGAAGCTCCGCTCGAAGTCACCGTAGCCGTTGCAGACCACCGGCTCGTTCACCGGCCCGCGCAGCGCGCGTCCGACGAAGGCGGTAATCGACGTGGGCACCCCGGTGATGGTGCGGACCCCACTGGGAATCTCCTCGATATAGACGCCCGGATAACTGAGAGCTGCCGGCATGGACGACTCCTCCCTCTGCGGGTTCGTCGACTCCGCCCCGACTCACGAGGCAAGAGCCCTGCTACGCGCGGCGTGCTCCCAGTCCCCAGGGAGCACCCCGCACGTCGGGTGACACATTCAGCTGGAGGGGGTTGCGGCAATCCATGCCGTCGTGGCAATTCCTATCGCGTGAAAACCGCGCGACCCCCCTGGTCTCGGAATCCTGGCTCACTGCTCGGCGACGTCTCGGGACTCTGCCAGAAACACGACGGAAAGTCATTCATTCCGTCGTAGTGGTTTCTACTTATGGTGCTTGGATGTGTCACGGGTCGGGTGAACCGGACCAATCCAAGACATTGGATGCGGTGTGTTACACGGCTTCATTCATGGCCACCGTTGTACGAACGACGGCGGAAAGATTCCTTCGAAACCCGTTTCAGCGGTGACGAGGTGGTGCGTCACGTTTCGCCGGTGGTGTCCGAGTCCGCTGTGCCTGTCGCGTCCGCGAGGAGGGCGGCGAGCTCCGCGCGCGTCCGGGCCTCCTGGATTCGCGCGGTGAGCTCCTCGGAGGTGCCTTCGGGCAGCCGGTCCAGGGCCTGCGCCCGGAGCTCCTCGGTCGCGGGGGCGCCCATCCGCAGCGTGAGCGCGCCCGCGACGGTGGCCTGGTGCTTCGCGTGGAAGGACTGGGCCTCGGGGCCCTGCATGTCGAAGTACCACCGTGAGGTTCCCTCGGCGTCATCCTCCCGGTTGAAGTTCTCGAGCGTGAGGCTGTCCTCGCCGTCGCGTGCGATCACCGCCGCGAAGTGGAAGCTCCAGAGTTGCTGCGGGTCCTCGGCGGTGCGCTCGCGGGTGCCGACGATGGCGTAGGACTCTCCGACCTCGGGACGTGCGTGGGCGTTGACGCCAATCCGTCGGCTCCTCTCGCTCATCGTCTGCTCGGGCAGTTCCCGGTAGGCCGTCGTCGTGGCGTTCCTGTCGTCCGCCAATCGGGCATCGAGGTGCTGGGCGAGCCGGGTGGCCCAGCCCGCCTGGGTCTCGAGCTCCTCCCCGACATGGCCCGCCTGGATGAGCGGGGTGAGCACCTCCACGGCGAACTGCTGGAAGCCTGGCTGGTACTCATACCGGTCCTTCATGATGTTCTTGAGCAAGGCCCGGCGCAGCGGTTGGCTGGGGATGGCGTCCTCCAGCAGCGTGGAGGCCTCTTGCAGCGAGCTGGTCTCGACCTCGAGGCCGTCCCCGTAGGTGAAGCGGAATGATTCCAAGTCGTCCTCTCCGAAGCGCGCTTCCTGGGCGGCGACGACACCCTGAGGGGTGGGCGCCTCCTGGTTCGTCAGTTCCCGGGCGATGAGGTTGAGCTCCCCGACGGCCCCCGGGTAGGGGTTCTGTCTGCGCAAGGCCAGGTCGGCGTCATCGGGGCCCTGGTAGAGGGCGTGGGTCTGCCCCGAGTTCGTCACGCGGTCCGCCACATCGATGCACTCGTGGACGTCGAAGAGGGGCTGCTCGGCGACGACCGCCCTGGGCGTCACGGACTGCATTCCCGCCAGTGCTTCGGGGGCGTCGTCTCCAGCGAGGAGCCTCACGCGCGAGCCCATCGCCTCGAGGATGCGGTTGGACCGCTCGATGAGGGCGGGCGTGGCGAAGAACCGCTGCGTTTCGTTCTCGGCGGGCAGCGCGAACGCGCGGTTCGCGGAGATGCGATAGCCCGCCTCCTCGGTGAAGCGCTGGACCACGCCGCCGGTCCGCGCGGTCGACGTCCTCGCGCGCGAGCCCTGGTCCGCGTCGCGCTGTCGCTGGAGCAGCGACTGGACCGCGGGCCGGTGGTCCAACATCCGCTGCAGCGTGCGTTGGCGTGCGCCCGAGGCAGACTCCAGGCTGTCGCCAGCGGTGGCGCGAGGCTTGTGTGCTTCGGCGTGGTGCGTGGTGTTGCGCGGCCGCTCGTGGACCTTCATGGGCATCACGCTCCCTGGACGGAGCCACGAGCTTAGAGAGGCCGCGGGATGCGCTGAACGCCCTGGCACATCTCACGAGACCGAACCGGTGCACATGTCCCACCACACGCCTTGTCAGTCCAGGCAGGCGAGCAGGGTAGGTCCTGGGGGCACTTTGCACGGGGAATGACACGACACACCCTCCCTCCCAGTCTCTTCAGTAGGGGGCAGCATGTCGTGGCGTGGTGGGTGGATGGTGTCGTCGTTGCTGGTGTTGGGGGCGGGTTGTGGCGGTGCGCTTCCCGGGGAGGAGGTGCCCGCCCCCGCCGAGGAGGCAGAGGAGCGGTTGGATGGTTCCTATTGCCTGCCGACGGAGGATTCCACCCAGCGTGTGAAGACCATCCTCCCGCCCTCGGACATCGGGATTCCGCGCTACGCGGCGAGCCCCAGTGACTTCGTGCGCTTCAAGGGCCAGCTGCACTTCGCGGTGAACTACGAGGATGGGAAGCGGGCGCTGTGGCGCAGCAACGGCGCCGCGGCGGGGACCACTGAAATCAAGAGCCTCCCCGCGACGGAGGGGAACTTCACGCCGCCGCTCGGGGGGCTCACGCCCACCTCGTCCCTGCTGTTCTTCCGGGCGGCGGACGTCGTGCACGGCACGGAGCTGTGGGTGAGCGACGGCACCTCGGGCGGCACCCGCATGGTGGAGGACCTGACGCCGGGGACGGCCAGCTCGTATCCGACGCACATGACGGCCACCGGCAGCGGCTCGGTGGTGTTCTTCCTGGAGCGCTACGAGTCGGGCTCCACGCGCGTGCGCTACGAGCTGTGGGCGTCGGATGGCTCGGCTGGCGGCACGTCACGCGTGCGTGACTTCGGCGCGGACGCGGAGGTGAGCTACCTGTCCGGCGCGGCGAACAACACGCTGCGCTTCTTCGTGCGGGACTTGTCCGGCGGCACCAGCCTCTGGAAGACGGACGGCACGTCGGCGGGCACCGTCCAGGTCAAGCGGCTCACGTCGGGGCCCAATGCCTTCATCAAGGACGCGCGGACCCAGGATGGGCTCACGCTCTTCATCCTGCGTCAGGACTCGGGGCTCCAGGAGCTGTGGAAGACGGACGGCACGTCGGGCGGCACGCTGCGCCTGGCGTCCTTCGGCGCCACCCGGGACGTGCGCCTGCTGGGCGCGCTGGGGTCGACCGTCTATGTCACCACCACGTCCCTGACGACGCAGTACATGGTCCTCTACCAGGTGCCTCTGGCGGGCGGCACCCCGACGTCCGTGGTCAGCCTGCCCAATGACTACACCTCGCTGGGCGAGGCGTTCCCCTCCATCGACAGCGTCAGCATCCCCCCGGGAGGCTCGAAGCTGTTCTTCTCCGTCATCATCGGCAGCAATGGCCCCGCGCCGCGCGACTCGCAGCTCTGGGTGACGGATGGCACCGCGGGCGGAACGGTGCGGCTGCGCCGGCCGCTGAGCCTCTCGGACGAGTACGCCTCGCCCGTGTATGCCGTGTCGGACGACCTGGTCTTCTTCAGCGCCTACGAGGCCGACGGAGGTGGCATCGAGCCGTGGGTGAGCAACGGCACGCCGTCCGGCACGCGCAAGCTGCGGGACATCGCGAACACGGCCCTCTCGACCTCGTCCTACCCTCGTGAGTACTTCCGGCTGGGCTCGCGGGTGTACTTCAGCGCGTATGACGACACCGAGGCGGGACAGCTCTGGTCCACGCAGCTGACCGACGCGTGCTTCGCGCCGCAATCCCAGCCGTAGGCTCGCGGAACGCAGTCACTCCTCGCGCCAGGTTGGGGGCGTGGGACACGTCAGGGCCGGTGGCTACGCTCCAAGGCCTGACGCGAGGAGTGCCTCATGAAGAGCTTCGAGTCGCGGCGCGCGGTGCTCTCATCTGAAAAGACAGAGGGTCGAGTCGCCCCTGTCCCCGCGGCGCCGACCTCCCGCGAGGCCGCGCTCCAACGGATGGAGGCCCGGCTCAACCAGTCGCCGCGCGTGGTGGCGCAGGCAAAGTTGTCCGCGAGCCTGTCGGGGCGTGATGCGTCCGCCCCCATCCAGCGGGTGGGCGGGCCGAAGTTCGGGCTTCGTCCCGCGGAAGGCGCCGACGGCTCGGAAGGGCTCGTCAGGCTCACCGCCGCCTATGCGGCCTACAAGGAGCAGGTCCGCAATCAGAAGCAGATGGCGCGGGCCGCCTTCACCGGGCACGAAGGCGACCACGGGGCGCAGACCGTCTACAGCCAGGCGCTGGCGGCCGCGGAGCTGACCTCCGAAGGGCTGATGGGCGCGCTCGGCGAGGGCTTCACTCGCGGCGAGGACGGGCTCATCTCTCATGGGGGCATCGCCGTGGCGAGCCTGCTCACGGGGGATGACGCCTATGAGGAGGTCGAAGAAGAGGGGCTCGCGCAACCCGTCTACAAGAAGCACACCCTGGAGGGGCTGAGCGGGAAGGATTACGTGAGGGTCCATGGCGCCTATCTGCGACGCATGGCCTACCGTGGAATCACGCCTCCGGAGCGCAAGGCCTATCAGGAGGGTGAGGCGCTGCGGCCGCTCAACGACGGACCTGACGCGCGCGTGCAGGGACAGATGGGCTACACGTTCAAGGAGTCCGGAGTGGCGAAGGAGCGTTCTCGCAAGCCACAACCCGGGGACGACGACAAGGAGCGGCAGACGGACCTGGAGTGGGCCCAAAGCCACTTCAACGACGAGCTGGAGTCCTTCGAGGACGACGAGCAGTTGTTGTCCTTCCTCCAGACGCGCAAGGGGGTGGGGAAGTTGCTGTCCGCCAGGTCCACGAAGAAGCCCATCACGTCCAACGCGGGCAAGGGGTTCTCCGGGTTCGGTGAAGTGACGATAGACCTCGCCCGCGTCCCCCCCGAGTGGATCTTCCACCACTACGCCGAAGGCGGCTTCGATGCGGGGGCGCTGGCGGGCCTGCTCGGGAAGGACCACGTCCCGGGTGCCTTGAGGTGGGAGGTCGACCGCGCGAACGAGACCGTCCTGCGCAACCGGGAGATCGTGCTGGCGGGAATCCCTCGGGAGGCCGTGACGAGGTTGAAGGACGTTCCGTCACGCGAGGCGTATGACCAGGAGTTCCGCCGCCTGTATGCGCCCCACTATCGGGAGGCCTATGAAGCCTTGGTCGAGGAGGCGACAGGATTCCAGGAGCCCGCGCCCGAGCCGGAGCACATCCCGTCGCCACAGGACCACTTCACGCAGCTGCAGGCGCGCTCGGACCTGAATGTGGCGCAGGCCCGGGCGGAGGGCCGCGGGGACGCGCGTGCGCGCATCGACTACATCGACCAGTTCCTGAAGTCCTACCCTCATGCGTGGACGCAGGCCTACGAGGACACGCTGTCCGAAGAAGGCGATTGGGAGCGATTCGATTATCCGGAGGCGCCCAAGGCGCCGAGGCCCGTCTCGGTGCCGTCGATGGGCGAGGAGCCCGACGCGGGAGTCGCGGGAAAGGACCAGGGCGCGGTGGATGGCGCGGCGGCCGCGAGGGCCTTCCTGGCCAGGCTCGTCGAGGGCTCCAGGTCCGTGGAGGACGAGGGCGCGCAGCTGGATTCCGGCGAGGACGAGCCTGCCTCGAAGAGCCAATCCAAGAAGGGCAAGGCCAAGGCGCCGAAGAAGCAGCAGGGGAAGAAGGGCAGGGGCAAGGGCCACAAATAGCCTTGCCCGCATGGGCGAACGGGACACTCCCTCTCGACAGAGGTTGTTTGTCCGTGGCATTCCGCGCCCGGGTGCTGTTGTCTGTCGAGCATGGAGAAGACTGTTCCGACAGACCGCGTGGAGTCACCCCAAGAGCCGTTGCCGGCGCTGGATGGCCCTCGCTGCCCGCGGCACCCCGAGGTGGAGGATGCCCAGCCCTGTCCTCGCTGCGGTGGGTTCTTCTGCGAAGCCTGTCTGCCGGACTTGCTCGTGGTGGAGCGGACGCACTGCGCGGACTGCCTTGCCCGCGACAAGGCGCCAGAGGCTGTCCGGACGGCGCTCCTTCGAGACCTGACCCGGGTGCAGGTGGGCGTCATCGCCATCCTCATCCTCGAGGCCCTGTTCAGCACGTCCCTCGCGCTGGGTGCGCCCCGTGGCGTGATGCTGTTGGGCAGCCTGTGTCTGATGTCGCCCATCATCGCCCTCACCTTGCTGTTCGCGAGGTCTCGCAGTGCCACGGTGGGCTGGGTGCTGTGTGTCATCGACCTCGGCATGGGGCTGCTTCAGCTGTTCGGGGGAGGCAATGCGCTCGTCGGGGCCGCCGTCCTGCTCGCGGGGGTGCTCGCCGCCTTCCAGCTCTTCAAGCTGGGAAGTCTCCCACGACTCACCGCCTCGCCGGACTGAAGACACCGCGTGCGTCGGGTTTCATGTCATCACCGCGCTGTGAGCCATTCACGATGAGGCTGCAACCTCTGTTTCGTGGGTGAGACGTCGATGCACCGCCGTGAACAACCGATGAATCAGGAGCACCACGGGTCCATGACGAAGCAGCCGACGGTGACGCAGTGGGGGACGGAGACCTCCGCGAAGGAGGTCTGGTCGAGGGTGGTGGCGGCGGCGACGCCCGCGTGGCGTGAGCGTCTGTCCTCCTACTGGGAAGACCTGTCCCAGGACACGGTCCTCTTCCACGAGGGCGACCTGGAGACGGACGCGCTGGAGGTCGGCCCCAGGCCGCTGGTGGTCTCCGGAAGTGTCCGGCTCGCGGGGCTATTGTCGGATGGGCATCAGGCGGACCACACGCTCCTGGTCGTGCTCGGGGAGCTGGACGTGGAGAACGTCGCCACGGTGTCCGCGATGTTCGTCGCGGGGGACGCGCGGATTCGCGGGCTGCTCTTCGGCGACTCGCTCGGGGACGACGTCTTCTGTGTCGGCGGAGGGCTGAAGGCGAGGGCGCTCGTCGAGCAGCACCACCACCTCTTCGTGGAGGGCGCGCTCGACGTGGACGTCCTCGTCGGAAGCAAGCTCACCGCGAAGGGCGCGCCGCGCAAGCGACTGGAGCCGCATGAGGCGCTGCTGCCGGGCGCATGGACCGGCGAGGACGAGGATGACGACGGCAACGTCACGGACTCCACGCTGGACACCCGGGGCCTGCGGGCGATGTTGCGCGCGGGGCAGCCCGTGCTGGCCGACACGAAGCTCGGGCCGGTGGAGAAGGCGCTCGCGGCCGTGCGGGAGAAGGTGGCGCGCGGGGAGAAGGCGCCCAGGCTCTCGCTCGCGCAGAAGAAGCTGAAGGTGATTCCCGACGAGGTCTTCTCCCTCACCGCGCTCGAGGGGCTCACGCTGGACTTCAACCCCATCGACGTCGTGCCACCGCGCATCGGTGAGCTCAAGGCGCTGCGCTCGCTCAGCCTCGAGGACCTGCCGGTGACGTCCCTGCCCGAGGAGCTGGGCCAGCTGACCGCCCTCAGAAAGCTCAGCCTGCGCTACTGCAAGCACCTCACGCGCCTGCCGGAGTCGTTCGCCGGCCTGGAGTCCCTGGAGGAGCTGTACCTCGACGCGAAGGGGCTGGAGACCTTCCCCGAGGTGCTCACCCGGCTGCCGAAGCTCAAGAAGCTCTGGTGGTGGCGCTTCTTCGGCACGCCGCCGGAGAAGCTGCGCGCCCTCGTCGACGGCCTGGGCCGCATGCCCAGGCTCACCCACGCGGGGTTCCTGCAAGGCGAGCTGGGGCAGCTGCCGGAGGACCTGTCGCCGCTCGCCCGTCTCAAGCAGTTCAAGCTGGGCATGGACAAGGCGCCCGAGTCCGAGGTGCGTCGACTGGAGGCCGCGCTGCCACCAGGGCGCCTGCACGTGGGGTACTGAGGCGCCCCTGGTGGCGTGCGAGGAGGCATGAGGTCGCCCGCGGGCATCCCGGGCGCCCGACACCTGTCGAGCGTCCCCGCGCGCCCGCGACGCTTACCGACGCGGCGGGTCATGGCCACATGAGGACATTCACCACTTGGGAAGGTCGTGGGGATGCACCGTCTGTGGCGTCACCTCCGGAGATTCTTTCGTCTCCAGCCGGGCCGGCCCGCTTGGGCGTTGGGGATTCGCGCGGCGCTGGCCGTGACGATTCCGTACTCGCTCGCCACGTTGCTGGGCCTCAAGGACGCCGGATGGACGGGGCTCACGGGATTGCTGGTGACGCTGGCGAACCCGGGCGGCGCGTACCAGGGGCGGGCGAGGGTGATGGGGGCCGTGGCGATGCTCGGCGCGCTGGTGGGCACCGTGGCGGCGCTGGCGGGCGGGCGGTTGTGGCTGGACGCCACGCTGATTCTCGTGGGCGTCTTCGTGATGACCTTCGCGCGGTGCTACGGCGACACGGCGGGCTCGGTGGGGGAGAAGCTCGCGGTCATCTTCGTGGCGTCGCTGGGGGCGCACGCGGTGGAGCTGGACGCGGCGCTGACGCGCGGAGGCGCGCTGCTGTTGGGCGGCGGCTGGGCGATGCTCCAGTCGCTGGTGCTGTGGCCGGTGCATCCGTACCGGCCCTCGCGCCGGGCCATCGCGGACGTGTACCTGTCGCTGGCGGCGGGAGCGAGGGACCTGGCGACGCTGTCGCGTGAGGGCGCCTCGGCGGACACGTGGGCGGTGGCCACGGCGCGGCACCTGCCCCTGCGCGCGAAGATAGAGAAGGCGCGCCAGACGCTGGCGACCACGCGGGTGGGGCGCGCGGACGAGACGCTGCGCGGAGAGCACCTGCTCGTGCTGTTGGAGCTGAGCGAGCAGCTGCTCGGCGTGCTGTTCGCCCTGGAGCAGGCGATGGAGGTGGCGAGCCCCGAGCGCGGGCTGGGGCCGGTGCGCGAGGAGGTGGCGCGGGTGTGTGACTGGTCCGCGGACATCTCGGAGCGGGTGGCCAAGGTGTCGCTCTCCCCGGAGGCGGCGGCCGTCTACTGGCCCCTGTTCCCCACCAACAGCGAGGAGCTGGGTCGACACGATTCGTGGCTGCGGGTGGTCCCCGTCTCGGTGACGGAATTGCTCGCGCGCCTGCGGGGCCACTGTGTGGCGGCGCAGCGGGCGGCCATGGCCATGCGGCGCGGAGACCCGGTGTCGCTGGAGAACGCCCGGTCGCTGCTGCCCTCCGACGAGCGACGGCCGCTGCTGCAGCCCTTGCGCGCGAACCTGCACTCGCGCTCGGTGGTGCTGCGCCATGCGCTGCGCGCGGGGACGGTGGCCGCCGTGGCGCTGATGCTCACGCGCGCGTTGGGGCTGGGCGAGGCGTACTGGGTGGTGCTCTCCACCATCGGCATCCTGCAGCCCTACTCGGCGAACACGGAGGAGCGCGCGCTCCAGCGCGTCACGGGCACGCTATTGGGCGGGACGCTCGCGGCGGTGATTGCTACGCAGGTGGGCTCGCCGCTGGTGCTCATCGTGGTGATTGGGGTGCTGACGGCCACCTCCGTGTCGCTGTTGCCCCTCAACTTCGGCGCCTTCCAGATTCTGCTCACCCCGGACTTCCTCCTGCTCGCGACGCTGAGCGCGGGGGACTGGACGGTGGCGGAGAACCGCGCGCTCGGGGTGCTGCTGGCGTGTGTGCTGGCCTTGGCGGGCGTGTGGCTCTTGTGGCCCTACCCGGAGCGGCGGCGCTTCCCGGACGCGGCGGCGACGGTGCTGCTCGCGGATGGGAACTACTTCCGCCAGGTGGCGGCGAGCCGCGATGGACGCGAGCCCCGGGTGAGCGCGGCGCGGAGGGATCTGGGCCTGGCGCTGCTCGACGCGGAGGCCTCGTTCGAGCGGCTGATGGCCGAGTACCGGGGCCCCGCGCACCGGCTGGAGCCCGCGATGGCGCTGTTGACGTACTCGCGCAGGCTGGCCGCCTCGGTGACGGCGTTGGGGGAGCAGAAGGGCGTGATTGCCTCCTCGGAGGTGCTGGACGTGGTTGCGCACAGGGCGAGCGGCACGCTGGATGTGCTGGCGGAGTCCCTGCGCAAGGGACAGACGCCGCCGCCGATGCCCGAGCTCCCCTTGCGACGCATCGCGAATGACCCGGTGTCGGGGAAGCTGGTGGAGCGGGTGCCTCGGCAGTTGGAAATCCTCCATGGCGCGGTGGAGAAGCTCACTGTCGGATGATTCCGCGTAAGGGGTTTCCGCCAGTGTTTGTTTCCGGTGGGTCGTGAGGGACGGTTCGGTGGCAACCCGGGTTCGCGGCCTCCGATAATCCAGACATGAGCCCCATCAACGAACTGAACCGCCGTCGCCAGCCCGTCGTCCGTCCGCCGGAGCCGCCGCCGGCGGAGAAGACGCCCGCCCAGGCGAAGCCGGCCGCGCCGAACCGCGTGCTGCGGGACGAGTCCCTGTTCGAGGCGCCGGGCGCGAAGCCTCGGCTGGAGCTCAATCCGCAGCGGACGTTGGCGGAGAGCCCCGCGACGCCGCCCAAGGGCGGCCGGCTGGACATCGAGGCCATCTCCAACATGACGGACCCGGTGGCGCGCAACCAGGCCATCACGGAGGGCTACTTCCAGCTGTCCAATGACATGGCGGGGCTGCTCGGCAAGGAGAACGCCAACTGGGCCACCTTCGGTGTCTGGGCGTCCAAGCAGGCCGGGGTGAGCATCCGGCAGGAGGACCTGCCCAAGGTCTTCATGGACCAGCTCAAGAACAGCAACGCCTGGGCCAGTGGCCTGACGGCGGGCGCGCTGTCGGTGCTCAGCCCCGTGGCGCCGCTGCTGGTGGAGGGGCTGAAGGTCCCCATCCGGGACGCGCTCAACCGCGTCAGTGACGCCATCGCGGACGGCAACAAGAAGCTGTTCCAGGACATCGCCCCGGAGTTCCAGCGCTTCACGGAGACCTTCAAGGGCGACACGAAGTACGACGCGGCGAAGGTGGAGAAGTACCTGGCGGCCTTCCCGCCCGGGAAGGAGAACCTCAAGGCGGCCTTCGCCGACTACGCCAAGGCGATGTTCGAGAGCGACCCGAACAAGAAGGCGGAGCTGATGCTGGCCGCCAACAACCGCGTGGGTGTGCACGAGCAGTCGCTCATCCAGGGCGAGGTGGACCGCGCGCTCAACGCGCCGCTCAAGGAGACCTTCCGTCCCATCGCCGAGGGCATCGTGGATGGGTTCGGCAACGCGCTGCCGTTCCCCGGCAACCTCGCCTACAAGGGCGCGGAGGCGACGGGCCTGGTGGACAAGGCCATCGACGGCGTGGTGGACGCGCTGGCCGGCCAGTTCCGCCAGTTCGCGACCGAGCACATGATGAAGATTGGCCTGCCCAATGGCTCGCTCAGCCTGGGTGACGACATCACCCCGGGCAACCAGGGCGCCTTCCCCGAGCACCTGCGCACGATTGAGAGCGGCGACCTCAACCGGCTGCTGGGCCAGTACGACAAGACGCCCAACTCGCTGAGGGGCTCGTCGGCCAATGACTGGTCGAAGTTCGACCAGCGCATGAACTACATCGTCGACCTGTTCCGCTCCCGCCAGAGCGACCCGAGCCTCTTCAACGCGCCCTGAGGCGCGTCAGACGCCAGTGACAGCATTCCCGCCACGTGCCTTCCACCCTGGAAGGCGTGGAGGTGTGGAATGCGTCCCGGCCTCTGGCTCCTCGGCGTCGTCCTCGTCGTCACGGGCTGTGCCGGGGGCGACGCGTCTTCTCGCAGGGGGACGCTCCAGCAACGCTCCGGGTTGGCGCAAGACGCGTGGCCGGAGGCGCGCGGCCGAGCCTGCTCCTCTGCTCCGGATGACCCCTGGATTCCAGGCGTCCAGCGTCCAATCCCAGCGCCGGAAACCCGTGTTCCAGGCATAGACGGAGACCCTCCAGGACGGCTCCCCGACGCGCCTTGACATCCCTTCCCGGGTGCAGTTGAACTGCGCGCGATTCGCAACTGCGAATCATTCTCAAGTTTCCGCGTGCCCCCGAGGAGGACATGGCGACATCGACCCTGCTGATGGTGCTGGGCCTCGCCGTGCTCCGTGGCGTCGCGCTTCCGGACGGACTCCATCGCCACCGAGCGAGGGCGCTGGGCGCGCTGTGCGTGGCGGCGTCCGTGGCGTTCGCGGTGAGGGCGCAGGGGTGGGGCGTGGGGCTGACGTGCGCGGTGGTGCTGGCCATGCTGGTGGCGCCGGTGCTGGCGCTGGCGGTGCCGCTGTGGCCCCGGGCGACGCGCTTCGTCTGGCCGGTGTGCGCGCTGGGGCTCGCGGGCCTGTGGCTGGGAGGCGCCTGAGGATGGCGCACCAGCACGGAGCCGCGCGAATCTCCGCCGCCGTCACCGCGGCCCCCGCCGCCGCCGTGCTGGCGAGCCTGGCGCTGCCGGCGGTGCTGCCCGTGGCGGAGGATGTCCGGTTGTTGCTCGCGCTGCTCGTCGTCCTGCCCGCGGTGGCCACCGGCGTGTGTCTGGCGTTGCTCTCCCGGAGCGGCGCGCGCGCATGGGGCGGCTGCGCGCTGGTCTGCGCCCTGTCGTCGCTCGTGTTGGTGCTCACGTGAAGCTGTCGCCCCGGGCCTACGAGATTCTCTGGGACGCGCACGCCTGGGCGGGCGTGCTGTCGTCGCTGGTGCTGTTCGTGACGTTCTTCCTGGGCGCGTTCGCCCTGTTCGCGGAGGAGCTGTCGCCCTGGCAGGAGCCCACGTTCCGCGCGCCCGTGGCCGTGACGGAGGCGCGGGCCGTGGAGCTGGCGCAGCAACTGGCCGAGGCGGAGACCCGGGCGCATCCCGTCTGGTTCGGCATCTCCCTGCCCACCTCCGAGGAGCCCTGGCTGCGGCTGTGGCGCATGTCCCCGGACGGGGCCATCAAGCCGCTCTGGGTGGACCCGGTGTCCGGGCGTCAGCTCGGAGAGCGAAGCGACCTGGGCGAGTTCCTCAACGCGATGCACTTCCTGGAGCCCATCCCCGGCGGCGCGCACCTGACGGGCATCGCGTCCGCGGTGCTGGTGCTGCTCATCGGCACCGGGCTGCTGCTCCAGCTGGGCCGCATGCTGCGAGAGCTCGTCCAGTTCCGCCCCAAGGGCGCGCGGCGGGTCATCTGGTCGGACGCGCACAAGGTGATTGGCGTCATCACCGCGCCCTTCCTGCTCGTCTTCGCGGTGACCGGCGGCGTCCTCTGGCTGGACGACTGGTTCGAACCCGCCGTGGTGAAGACGTCGCTGGACGGCGACCTGAAGGCGCGTGAGCGCATCGTGGACTGGCCCACGCCGCCCGCCGCCGTGGGGCGCGATGCCGGCGCGCCGGACCTGGCGCATGCGCTGGCCGTGGCGAAGCAGCGCTTCCCCCAGTCCGAGCACAGCCATTTCTTCTTCGACCACCTGGGGGACGAGAACGGCACCGTCCACCTGCCGGGTGAGCGCGAGGGCACGCTCCACGCCTTCACCCACGTGCGCGTGGCCCGCACGGGGGAGCTGCTCTGGGCGCGCGAGACCGGGGGCGGGACCCTGTACTCGCAGGTGATGGACCCCCTGTACGGCCTGCACTTCGCCACCTGGGCCCGCTTCCCCGCCAAGGTGCTCTACGCGCTGCTGGCCTTCGTCTCCGCGTTCGGCATCCTCGCGGGCAACCTCTTGTGGCTGGAGCGCCGGCGCGCGAAGGGGCAGGGCCGCTTCGACACCGCGCTCGCGAAGCTCACCTCGGGCTTCTGCGCGGGGCTCGCGCTCGCGGTGGGCGGCGTCTTCGTGGCCAACCAGCTGCTGCCCGCGGACCTGCCCGAGCGGCCCTTCTGGGAGCACACCGTCTTCCTGGCCACGTGGGCCCTGTCCATCGCCAGTGCCTGGCTGGACGCCTCGCCCGCGAGGCACGCGCGCCGGCTGCTCTGGGGCGCGAGCGTGCTGCTGTTCCTCGTCCCCCTCCTCGACGCGGCGCGGACCGGGCGGCTGCCCTTCGCCTCCGGCTCCGCGCACCTGCTGGCGACGGAGCTGGGCCTGTTCGCCCTGGTCCTGGTGCTCGTGGGCGCCGCGGGCGTCATCCGCCGCCTCCAGCGGCCCCCGGTCCTTCCTTCCACCGCACCGGTCGAACCGGAGGCCCCCGCCCCCGTGCCGACCTGAGCTTCACCCCTCCCCCCCGAAGACGGAGTTGTCCCCATGAGTACGTTCCGCCGTTTCGCCACGGCCTCGGCCGCCACCTCGCTGCTGCTCTCCTCCGCCCTGGTGGGCTGCGGTGACGACGACGACAAGACGCCGCCGGACCCGACGCCCACGGAGAAGCCCGCCTACAGCCTGGCCACGACCGTCTCCCAGACGAACGGCGCCGTGACGTACGTGAGCCTCTTCGACTCGCTGGACATCACCAGCCTGGACCTCACCAAGGCCAGCGAACACTCCGGCTACGCCACCATCGGCGCCGTCGAGGGCCAGCTCTTCGTGGGCGACGGCGAGAAGCCGGAGATCTCCCGCTTCACCGTCGGCGATGACGGCTCGCTGGTGGCCGCGGGCCGCATCAGCTTCGCCAACTACGGCTTCACCGCCTCGGCGCCGCTGTACCTGAACCAGTTCGTGGACTCGACGCGCGCGTACATGTCGCTGGAGGAGTCGCGCCGCGTGGTGTGGAACCCCACGACGATGCAGATCTCCGGCACCGCCGACGCGCCGGGCCTGGTGCGCGAGCGCGAGGGCCTGGTGGTGAAGACCGGCTTCGACCGCGCCCGCGTCACGCGCGGCAACGACGTGTTCCAGGCGTTCTACTGGACCGACGGCAACTACTTCGACTTCCTGCCCACGTCTCAAATCGCCGTCTACTCGAAGGCGAACGACAGCCTGGTGAAGCTGCTGGACGCGCCCTGCCCGGGGCTCGACGTGGCGACGCAGGACGAGGCCGGCAACCTCTACTTCAGCAACTGGGTGTTCAGCAGCGCGGCGCCCCTGCTCAAGGACGGCGCGCCCGATACGTGCGTGGTGCGCATCAAGGCGGGCGAAACGGAGCTCGACGCCGCGTGGACGCGCTCGCTGTCCTCGCTGGTGGGCGGCCGTCAGACGGCGGCGTTCCGCTACCTGGGCAACGACGTGGGCGTGGTCGCCGTCTTCCACCATGAGAACGTGGACATCACCCCGACGACGGCGCCCGGGGTCATCACCGGCGGCCTGCACTGGAAGCTCTGGCGCGTGAACCTGGCGAGCAACACCGCGACGCCCATCGACGAGCTGGGCTTCATCGCGGGCGGCTACTACGCCTTCACCCTCGAGGGCCGCACCTTCCTGCTGCTGCCCACCGCCGACTACGCCCGCACGGCCGTGTGGGAGCTGGGCGTCAGCGGCACCCCGGTGAAGCGCTTCGAGGTGCAGGGCTGGGCCTACCAGTTCCTCCAGGTGCGCTGAGGCGTCGCTTCCTCCTCGCGCCCGGGTGCATGCGGGCGCGAGGGTGACTTCCGTCAGTACTCGAGCGTGCCCTTGAGCCAGCCCGCGCGGCCGGGCCGCTCGACGCCGTAGTAGTCGAACACCTTCGCGTCGGTGAGGTTCTCCAGCTCCGCCGTGAGCCCCACGGTGAGCTTGCCCCGGCGCACGCGGTAGCCCACGCCCGCCGCCTGGACGAACTGCGCGTCCAGGTCGTCCTTCGTGGACTCCAGCCCCAGGCCCTCCCAGTTGCGGAAGAAGCCGTGCACGTAGCGCGTGCTCCAGAAGGGCGACAGCTCGTCCTCCGCGAGCGCCAGTCCGCGCAGCGACAGGCGGGCCGTGGCGTTGGCGAAGAGCCAGGGCCTGTTCGGCAGGCGCCGGCCGTCGAAGTCGCCGAACGTCCCCTCGCTGGACGCGTTGCGCGGGTCCTGCGCGGTGGCGTTGGCGTCCACGCTGAACAGGCCGCCCGGTGACGTCCACCCCGCGGACAGCTCGACGCCGAGGATGCGGGCGCCGTACACGTTCTGATAGCTCCAGTCGCGGTCCCTCCCCGTGAGCAGGATGAGGTTGTCGGCGAAGCGCGCGAAGCCGTTGACCTCGCCCCGGAAGCTGCCCGCGCGCGTGCGCAGCGGCACGGTGGACACGCTCAGGTTGAGGTTGTGGCTGTGCTCGGGCTCCAGGTCCAGGTTCTCCAGCACGAGCACGCCGTTGCCGAAGACCTCGTCCGCGCGCGGCAGCCGGGTGGCGCGCTCGTAGCTCGCCTTGAGGTAGAGCGGGGTGCCCAGGCGCAGGCGCATCGACGCGCCGCCGCCCAGGTGGTGGAGGCCCTTGTCCTTGTCCAGCCAGCCGCCCACGGCCAGGGGCTGCCGGGCGCGCCCCTGGTAGAGGTAGTCCTTGCCGAAGACGATGACCTCCAGCGCGTCGTCGAGCAGGTCGACCTGGTACTCGAGCCCGGTGACGAAGGTGAGCTGGGTGCGCCGGGGCGCCAGGCTGTCCGGGTCGCTGGGGCTGGCCCGGCGGCGCTCCTCGCCCGTGCGCGTCGTGACGGTGGGCGCGAGCGCGAGCCGCAGCGTGTGTGACGCCGCCACGTCCCAGCCCACGTTGACGCGGCCATAGGCGGTCTGCTGCCAGACGGTCTGGTCGATGGCGCCGCCGCCAATCTCGCCGGGCAGCTCGCGCGGGAAGACGCGGTTGCCGAACCAGTCGTAGCTCCACTCGGCGATGTCGACCAGGCGGGTGGCCTGCCACGCGTAGCCGGCCAGCGCGTCCAGGCGCACCGTGGGCGAGAGCGTCTTCGCGTAGAGCAGCTGCGCGCCCAGGGAGTCGGCGTCGTACGTGGCTTCACCGTACGGCGCGGCCATCACCAGGTTGTGTTGCAGCTGCTTGTCGTTGCGGGAGCCGAAGGCGCGCAGGACGACGCGGTCCGCCCAGGACAGCTCGGTGAAGCCCACCTCGACGCCGCCGCCGAGCGCTTCGTAGCCGTCGTGGAAGCGCTTGACGGTGACGGGGCGGAGGTTGCCCCGGTCATCCGCGGCCTCGACGTCGATGGCGTAGTTGTTCTTCGTCGTATCGGCGAAGAAGTGCGCGCGGGCGTAGAAGCCCGTCGGCGCGGGCTTGTAGCCGCCGCCCAGCGTGAGCCGGAGCGTCCCGAAGGCGCCGCCCTGGAGTGACACCGCGCCGTGCGCGCCGGGCTCCAGCGGCGTGGAGGTGAGGTTCACCGCGCCGCCCAGCGCGTCCGCGCCGTAGCGGATGGGGACGACGCCCCGGTAGAGCTGGATGGAGTCCACCAGGTTGACGGGGACGTTGGCGATGCCGAACGGATAGCCAGACAGGTCCAGCGGCACGCCGTCGAGGAAGAAGCGGACCTGGTCGTCGGTGAGGCCGTTGAGCGTGAAGGAGGCGGAGCTGCCCAGCCCGCCCGTGCGGCGCACCTCGACGCCCTCCTGCGCGGCCAGCACCTGGCCCATGTCCACCGAGCGGGCACGCGCGCGCTGCACGCTCACGACCTTCACCGCCTCGGCGGATTGCCGCTGGCGCTCCGCGTCCGAGCGTCCGGACACGGTGGTCTCCCGCTTCTTCTCCTCGGGCGCGGTAGCCGTGGCCTCGGCGGCCGCGGTGGGCGCCTCCGTCGGTGTCTCCGGAGTGGCGACGGGTGGCGGCGTGTCGAGCTGGAAGGTGTGGACCAGCTCGATCTGACAGGCCACGGGCTCGCCGCGCACGCGCGCGGGCTCGAAGCGGAAGGAGAGGCTCGCGGTGCGCACGGCCTCGTCGAAGGCGGGGCCCGCCGAGCGGACGACCTCCGAGTCGGTGACGACGCCGGTCTCATCCAGCGTCAGCCGCAGCACCACCTCCCCCTCGCGCCGCGCCGCCTGCTCCGCCTGGGGATAGGGCACCACCACGCTGTCGATGCGGCGGGGGACCTGGACCTCGTCCGTGGGCGGTGCTTCCTGAGTCGCCTCGGCGCTGGCGGGCGCCTGTTCCGATGAGGCAGACGAGGCCGGAGGCGGCGAGGCCACCGAGAGCAACAGCGCGAGAGGGGTGACCGGCAAGAACATCCGCAATCCCGGACTAGTTGGTTCTGCGACGCAATCTCAACGAGCGCCGGAGCCGGTATCAGGGATATGGGGTGGGGCGGTCAAGGCGCGCGGCGGAGAAGGCAGAAGCCCCAGGCTCGGCAGCCGCAAGCCGTCGCGATGCTGGCGGTTGCGCGGGATGCCCGCCCCCCTGTGCAGGGAGCGGGCACGGCGGGGGAGCCTCGGGTCCACACCCGAGGCCCGGCACGTCGTCACTGCGCGATGGCGCCCAGCTCCGACTCCGCCGGGTCGATCTTCGCCTCGGCGCCGCTCCACACGAACGGGATGCCCGGCTGACGGTAGAGCGTGGCCGGGATGTCCTTGGCCAGCTGCGCGTGGAGCTCGGGCAGCTGGGACCAGTGCAACCCGTGCTTGGTGTGGTGCGCGGTGTGGTAGCCCAGGTTGCCGGTCATCAGGTTGTAGCCCTTGTGGAGGATGTTGTACGAGGCCTGCGAGTGCTCCGTGACGTCCAGCCCCACGTGGTGGAAGTAGGTGGCCCAGACGGTGACGTAGAGCGACACCGCCATCGGCAGCAGGAACACGAAGAGGGCGTTGTACCAGTTGTGCCAGAACAGCACGCCCAGCAGCGCCACCTGCAGCGCGCCCATGCCCAGGAACACGCGCAGCGCCTTCGGATGGGACAGTCCCACGCGGTACGCGCGCGGATACGCCATGAGCCAGTTGAGGACGGAGAACTCCACCTCACCCATGGTGGTGCCGTCGGCGCGCTTCCACCCGGCCTCGTCCTTGGTCTGGTCCAGGTAGTTGCGGTGGTGGCCCACCACGTGGTGCAGGAACCACGCGTGGGACGTCACGCCCGTCTGGAAACCGAACATGATCTCCAACAGCCGGTTGGGCAGCGCGTGACGGAACATCGTCACGTGCTGGTGGTGGTGGTTCCAGGCGCTGATCCACCCCTTGGGGATGACTCCGAGGCCGAGCCAGAGGATGGGCAACCACCAGCTCGTCGCCGTGAAGAAGACCGTCAGGTCCAGGGCGAACACCAGGGTGAACAACAGGACGGGGATGCGGTCTCGGGGATGTCGGAACAAGGTCATGCGGATTCCACTGCCGGGGGGAGGGGGGCTTCCAGGGAAGCGGGGTGAAGGGTGGACCGCTCTCGCGGGATGATTCTGCCCGTGACGCCCTGGGGACGCACCACGCCGAAGAAGAAACCCTCCTCGAAGGGCTCCGTCGAATCGACGTGGATGCGCGCGCGGGCGCTCAAGGTGGCCAGCGCCGTGCGCAGGTACACCATGGCGAAGTCCCCGGCCACGCAGGCCCGGGGGCCCCGGCCGAAGGGGAAGAAGTGCCCGCTGCCGAGCGGGTCTCTCGCCGCGCCCCCGTGGAGCCAGCGCTCCGGGTCGAACGTCTCCGGGCTCGCCCAGTGGCTCGGGTCGCGGTGCAGGTGCTGGTTGGACACCATGAGCGTGGTGCCCGGCGGCAGCGTGACGCCCGCCAGCCGCGAGGGCGTCAGCGGCGAGCGGCGCATGAAGACGCGCACCGCGGGCAGGATGCGCAGGGCCTCGTACGCCACGGCCTCGCCCCACGGGGCCTCGGCCACCAGCCGCGACAGGCTCAAGGGGCCTTGGGCCAGCGCGTCGGACTCCAGCGCCAGCCGTTCCAGGGTGGCGGGGTACTTGTTGAGTTGATGGAAGGCACCCACGAGCGTCGTGCTCGAGGAGAACACACCCCCGAAGAAGAACCCGCCGAGCAGGTGGGCGTGCACCTGGTCGTCGAGTCGGGGCATCTCCCGCAGGGTCCACGACATCAAATCCACGGCGGTGGAGGAGCGCGCCTGCCTGGCCTCGTGGATCTTCCGGGCGAACACGCCGTAGAAGCGCTCCTTGGCGGCCTCGAAGCCCTTGGGCGCCGAGACGAACCGCAGCGGCAGCTTCGCCTGGATGCGCGCGTCCGCGCCCGCCGCCAGCAGCATGAAGTCGTCGTAGTACGACGCCGGCAGCTTCTCGCCCACCGTCGCCACGCAGAACGCGTCGAATGTCATCTTGCGCAGCGTGGGCGTCAGGTCGACGGACGGGTGCGCGAAGCAGGCCTCCACCGATTCGAGCAGCGCCCGGCGCAGCGGCTCCACCTGGGCCGCCTGCCACGCGGGCGTCCAGGGCTGCGCCAGCGGGTCCATGGCGTGCTTGCGCGACCAGTCGTCACCCTGCTCGGCGATGAAGGGCGTGTCGTCCGTGGTGGAGTGGCGGATCTGCTCGCCGATGTTGCCCTTCTCGAACTCCAGCCGCCGCGTCTCCATCACCTCGTGGATGACGTCCGCGTCGTTGAGGATGAGCGCGGGGGACGGCCCCAGCCACGCCACGGTGACGGGGCCGTACTCGCGCGCGTAGCGGGCGCAGACCTCCCAGGGCTGGGTGCCCAGGAAGTCACCCAGGTTGCCCAGGAGGCCCGGCGTCGGCCCGGGCAGGCTCGCCAGGGGCGCGCGGCGGCCGCCGAAGAACAGGTTGAAGAGACCTCGGGAGAGCAGGTTGGGCACGCGCGTCTCCAGGGCTCAGACGGTGATGCCGCAGGGAATCCGGTCGGGACTCAGCACGGTGTAGGGCACCTGGGCGCCCGCGTTGCGCGCCGCCACCACGTCGCGCTGGGTGCGCAGGCGCTGCTCGAACCGCTCGCGCAGGGCCTTCACCTCGGGCTCCTGGAAGTACTCCTCCCGCCAGCCTCCCTCGTGGAGCAGGTACTCCTCGTCGTCGCCGAAGCTGGACAGCGCCCGGCCGATGGCGACCTGCCAGAGAGTCTGGGACTTGGAGGGAATCATCTCGGGGATGTCCTCGGCGCGCAGCGTCCCCTTCTGTCGGGGAGGCTCCCTGCGCATGCACAGGGGCGCGTTGGGTACGAAGGCGTAGTGTTCGTATTGCAGGTAGTTCACCGCCGCGTGCTGCACGCTGACGGTGAAGACGACGGTGGTGAGGATGTCGACCAGGTCGTCGACGCGCGACAGCTCCCGGCACGGCAGCTTGTCCACCGGCAGCCCGTGCTCGGTGAGGTCCTTCCACCAGTGCTGCATCTCGGTGTCGCCCTCGAGGTCGGCGTCGGTCGGGTAGAAGTACCGGAGGACCCCACCGACGTATTCCTCCAGAGCATCCCACAAGGGCAGCGCGTCGTCGCGGTAGGGGTAGTACGGGAGCACCGCCGGGTCCAGCACACCCCGGCGCTCGAGGTCCTGACGGGGCCGGTTGTCCGTGAGCTTCCAGCGCTGGTAGCCCTTCTTGCCCAGCTGCAGGTGTCCCTTGTCGGGGCCGCCCGTGGCGATGAAGTCGTCGAACACCCCGCCCGCGGCGAGCAGCCCCTTTCGTGCGCCCTCGTTGATGGCGAGCGTGTAGCGGAAGTGCCGGCGCAGGAGCTTGTAGACCGGATGCGGGTCCGGGAGGTTGCGCATCGTCGCCATCACGAAGGGCTCCGCCACGAAGTGCGTGCGCAAGGCGTGCGCCACCATCTGGTGCGTGTTGCCCTCGCTGCAGCGCAGGTAGATCTTCGCCGCGAGCCAGTCGTACGTGTCGTCGTTCGGCGTGAAGACGGGGTCCTTCCCGCCGTCGCGCCCCAGCTGGATGGCCAGGGGCCTGAGCTGCCGCAGGTCATCCAGGTACAAGAGGCACCGCGCCGCGGGCGCCCACCGGCGCTCCTCCACGCCGTCCTCGTCGACCTTCCGGTACATCGGGATGTCCTCGAGGATGTCGAAGTCGAGCAGGAAGATGCGCTTGGAATCCAGCGCCCGGGCCAGCGTGGTGTCGGGGGACAGGATGCCCTTCACGTCCTCGTCCGTCAGCGGCATGCCCGGGGGCAGCTGGGGGATGAGGGTGATGTGGAGCGGGTTGATGCCCTGCACGGCCTGACGCGCGAACTCCAGGTCGTCCTGCCAGCGCGGGGCGAGCCGGGGCACCTCCAGGCCCTTGAAGAAGTCGAAGATGTCCACCAGCCCGTTCCAGGCCTTGGACAGCAGGGGCAGGTGCAGCTTGATGGCGGCCAGCGTCCTGGCGATGACCACCTCGTAGCTGCCCTCCGTCAGCCCCCGGTACAGCTCGTCCTTGGGCAGGGGCCGTGACTCGCTGAGGTCCAGCGCGCCCGGAAGCCCCTCGGTCGCCTCCGCCGGACGCCACGGGTACATGCGCCTGCGCGCCTCCAGCAGCTCGCGCCTCGCCGCGGTCTCCCGCTCGCAGCCCGCATGCCGCGCGAGCTTCGCGGTGCCCTCCAGCACGTCCACCGTGGCCCCACCCCGCACCCAACGGAAGAAGGGGAAGCTCCACTGCCGCTCCCCGGCCGTCACCCACGCGTGGTCCAAGAGCCAGTCCGCCGCGATGCCTCCGGTGTTGCCGAAGCGCAGCAGCACGAGCTCCCCCACGTCGTCCGGGGCCTGCACGGAATAGACATCCTCCGCGCCCGCCTCGAAGTCGTTGTGGAAGGGCTTGTCCAGCACGTGCGGGCCACTCTCACCTCGCGTGCCCACCAGGACGACGGAGATGTTCGCATCGGTTCCCGCGCCGAGCTTCGTGCTCGTCCGAATCCTGAGCTTGTACTCGACAGTCATGAACTCCCCTATGGAACGGGTAGGACCGTAGGACGCGTAAAGCAGGAGCTCAAGCAGTGGTACCCTCCCTGCAGAACGAAACCGGCGTCGCGCAGCGCACGGATGGGCCTGGGCGTGTGGCGAGTGGGCGTGCGAGCGACGCCGGAGAGGTCGGGCTGATGACAGACACGTGGCCTCGTGGGCCCGTGACATGGGGATGGGGATGATGTTCGCGGTGCTGCGCCGATGGATGGGTTCTCTCGGATTCAAGGGACGCGAGAGCCCACGCAACGAAGTGCTCGATGCCCAGGAGCTGTCCCGGTGGTACGCGGGGCTGGCGCTCGAGGAGCGTCTGGCCATCAGCCGGGAGCTGGGGCCGCGCGTGCGCGCGAGCCGTCCCGCGCGGGATGAGGCCGCGCTCCCGGCGGTGGCGGTGGGGCGTCTGGTGTTCGAGCAGGAGGGGCCCGGCGGTCCCAAGGCCCTGCACCACATCAAGGTGGAGCTGTGGGATCGGGACTTCGGCTCGCCGGATGACTTCCTGGGCGAGGGCTTCACGGACCCGGATGGGTATTTCCGTGTGCGTTATGACCCGGCCGACGCGGGCGAAGGGGACCTGCCGGACCTGGAAGTGCGTTTCTTCGAGCCCCAGCACAGCTTCCGTCCGGATGGACAGGTGGTGGAGACGTGGCGGCGCATCGGCTCTGAGAAGGGGCCGGATGACCACGGCGGGCTCCACCACGACTTCGGCACGCTGAAGCTGCCGTACTGGGAATACGACACCTCCACGCCGCTGGCGCGGCTGCTCGTCACGGAGGAGGGCACGCCGCCCACGGCGTACGCGCCGGGCCGCGCCCTGGCGATGCTCAAGGCCGTGGCCCCCATCGAGCTCGTCAAGCGACGCCACCTGCTCCAGGGGAAGCTGGGACAGGCGCCGGGGCTGGACAAAATCCAGGCGGACTATCCGGAGGCGATGACGGTGCGGATGGAGCGCGAGTCACCGGGCTCCACGCGCACGGATGCGTTCTTCGGTGAGCGATTGCTCAACGGCATGTTCTCCACGCTCATGGATGGAGACCCGGAGGCGCCGGGGGACAAGGCGGCCTTCCGGCTGTACTTCCCATGGAACGCCTACGAGCAGGATGGCGAGCACTGCCTCCCGGACGTGGACGTGCGTCTGCGATTGGAGGAGGGGCGGCTTCTGCCCACGCGCATCATCCTGGGCATGCGTGAGCCGGGCGTGAAGCAGGCGGGCGCGCCCGTGACGCGGCGGAGCTACACGCCCGCGGATGGTCCGGGCTGGGAGGCCGCCAAGCGGATGGCGCGGGTGAGCGCGACGCTGGAGACGGAGCTGGGCAACCACCTGGGCCAGTGCCACTTCAACGTGGAGCAGTACGCCATCGCCGCGCATCGCAACCTGCGGCGCAGCCCGCTGCGCTGGCTCCTGATGCCGCACCTGCGGGAGGTGGTGCTCATCAACCACTCCGCCAACGGCTTCCTCGTGGGGCCCCGGGGCTACATCACCCGCGCCAGCGCGCTCACCGAGCGGAGCGTGGAGACGCGGCTCCTGCACCTGATGGGCAGCTACGACTGGAGGGGCTTCGCGCCCGCGCCGCCCATCTGCGAGTCGCACCGCTACGCCCGCGCGGCGAACCTGTTCTGGCGCTTGCTGGGCGAGCATGTGAGCGCCTTCTTCGCGGAGCACGCCCAGGCGCTCGCGGCCGAGTGGCTCGAGGTGCGGCGCTTCTCCGACGACCTGGTGGCGCACTCGGCCCCCGCCTTCGTGTGCCGCTACCTGCGCGCGACGGTGCCGGGCAAGAGCGCGCCGTGGTTCGTGCGCTCCGAGCGCATGGACCTGGACGCGAAGGTCACGGAGCCCGTGGCGAAGGCCGTCAGCCCGGTGACGCTCACGGACACGCCCCAGCCCGGGGAGCTGGAGGCGCTCCAGCAGCTGTGCCGCTACGTCATCTTCTTCGCGACCTTCCGCCACGCGTGGGCCAACAACCTCCAGTGGGACGACGCGGGCGAGGTGCTCTACGCGTGCCTGGGCCTGCGCTGGGGCAAGGACGGCGCGCTGTCGACGGAGGCGGACCACGACGTGGCGCCGCCTCCCGAGGAGGCCACGGAGATGCTGTGGATTTCGTGGATGCTGTCCAAGACGAGCTACGGCTACCTGCTGTCGAACGAGGAGGCGGACGTGCATCCGCGCTTCGTGGAGTTGCTGCGCGCGCACGCCGCCGACTTCGCCGCGCTGGGCCTGGACATCCGCACCGTCAGCTCCCGCATCAACATCTGAGCGGTCGCCGACGGTGCGGGTGGCCAGTCCGGCTCACTCCTCGGGGGTGATCAGCTCCATGGTCTCGTCGGCCACGAACTGGACGTAGCCGTAGATGCTCATGCGGGCGGCGAAGTTCTTGAGCATCCCTCCGAATCGGGAGAGGGGACCCATGGCATCGCCGACCGCGTCAGCCGCCGTTCCTGCCGCGCCAGCGACGTTCGACGCGGTGCTGAGGGGACTCGAGTCCTCGGTGATGATCTGCGTCAAGACGCTGACCTCCACGCCGGCGAGCCCGAAGCCGAGCGCCAGGAGCCCCCCTCCGGCGCCCCCGCTGGCGATGCCCAGGCCCAGGCTCAGCCAGCGCGCTCCGTGCGCGAGTTTGCGATTGAACCGTCGGCGCTCCCGGGCCTGCTCCTTCTGCCGGATGGCGCGCTCCTCCTTCGCCTTCTCCGCCCTGGCATTGAGCTGATGGACCGCGCTCTCGAGCTGGAGCGCGCGCTCGTCGAACTGCTCGACGTCGAGCGTGAGCCTCCGCAGGGATTGTTCCAGCTGTGCCAGCGCGACGGATTGGTCATACACGCTCCGGGTCGGCTCCGCCGCCCGTGCCAGCGCCGCGGAGGCCTTCCGCTGGCGCTTGGACGACGACGTGTCGCGCTGGACCTGCACCGGCCCCGCCGCCGCCTCGCCGGAGGGCACGGGAACCGAATCGACGCTCGGGCTCGACCCGGCGTACTCGTGCTCGGGATTGCCCGGCGTGAGCGAGGAAGCGCCGTTGCTTCCACCCCCGCCGCCCGAGCCGGGCCCGTCGTCGCCGCCGTGCTCGGGGATGAGGGGGTCGCTGTTCCCGGTGCCCGCGCCACACCCCCAGGGGATGGAGAAAGGGACGGCAATCCCAGCGCCTCCGGAGACGCCCGGTCCGCTCCAGTCACCGCCGCCCTTCTCGCACAGGCCCGTGGGGTCGGTCACGCTCACCGGGTTGTTCCAGGCGTAGCTGTAGCGGTTGAGGTCCGCGAGCATGAAGGGCGCCTGGACGATGGGGTCGGGGCTGATGAAGCGCCCCACCGACGCGTCGTACATCCGCCCTCGCATGAACGTGAAGCCGCCGTCGTCGCGGCCCTCATGGCCCGTGAAGCCCCGGGTGACCAGGGAGGCGGTGCTGAACAGCGTGGACTGCGTCCAGTCGAGCGGGTCCCTGGGCTGGCCCCAGGCGGTGTAGCTGCGCCGCTCCACCACCGCGCCCGTGTGGTCCGTCACGACCGCCGTCGACCCCAGCTCGTCCGGCAGCAGGAAGTGTTGGGTCGACGTGACGATGCCGCCCTGGCCGTTGTAGGTGCGCGACAGCTCCGCGATGGTCTCGGCGCCGACCTTGACCAGGTGCGTGTGCCGCGCCGGCGTCAGCGGCGTGTTCACGTTCCGCTCGCGCCGGTACCACCCGCCGAGGGTCAGCGTCTCCAGCCCGCTCTGGGCGTCGAAGCGGCGCACCCGCTCGCCCTCCGCGTCGTAGCCGAACTTCAGCTCGTAGGTGGGCAGGCTGAGGATGGACGTGACGCGGCCGTGGGGGTCATGCGTCAGGGCCGTGTTGATGCCATTGACCGAACGGGCAATCAGCGCGCCGTTGTCGTTGTACCAGAACGCGGTGGTCCCGGCGGTCTGCAGGCGCTCGTCCTGATAGGTGTAGGTGCCGACGTCCGGGCGGTCCAGCAGGTTGCCGAAGGCGTCATAGACGAAGGTCGCGTCCTGGGTGACGGCGCCCTTCTTGGCCTGGGTGCCGAGCAGCTGGTGCTTCGCGTCGTAGCGGAAGGACTCGCTCTGGTTGTTGAGGGCGTCCAGCCGCTTGCGCAGGTCCATGGCCTTCGTCCACTCCAGCCGCAGGTCCTGCACCGTGGTGGCCGCGCCCTGGGGCTGGAGGACGGAGCGGATCGACTCGAGCCTCCCCGTGTTCGCATCGAACGTGCGCGTGGTGACGATGCCGTTGCCGAAGAGCGCCTCATGGACGCCACCGTAGGGGTCCGCCCGGAGCTGCTCCCACAGGGGGAAGCCCACGCTGGCGTTGTCGAAGCCCGTGAGGCGCAGCAGGTTGCCGAAGTCGTCGTACTGCATTCCCACGGTGAGGCCCGTCGGGTATCTCAGGCTCTGGGGCCTGCCGAACGCGTCGTAGAACGTCTGCATCCGGAAGACCTCGCCGTTGAGGGTCCAATCCGTGGCGCTCGGCCTGCCGAACGCGTCGTACACGTGGGTCTTCGCGTGTCCGTCGCGGGAGACGGACTGGTGCAGGAAGCCCGGGCGGCTCACGTCGTAGGCCCACGTCGTGCTCCCGCCCCCCGAGTCCACGATGGCGATGGGGCGACCCAGCGCGTCGTACTCGTACTGCAGCGTCTGGCCCTGCGCGTCGACCGAGCCGCGCAGCTGTCCGAGCGGGTCGTAGTCGAAGGTCTGCAACCCCGTCTGCTTCTCGTTCATCGCCAGCCGCCGGTTGTAGAGGTCCAGCACGAACTGCGTCGGGGCGCGCAGGGCTGTCGGTGTGCAGGGCTCCAGCCGGTTCAGGCCCTCGAAGTGGCCGTAGCGGTAGCACATCTGCGTCGCCGTGCCCGGGGCGTCCGCCTTGTGGCCATCCGCCGAGCGCACGACGTTGCCGCGCGTGTCGGACAAGAGCCACGTCTGGTTGCCGTCGGGGTCGATCTGCGTCGTCTTCAGGCCCTCGTGAATCCAGCGCGTCGTGATGACGCCCTCGATGTCGCCGGGCGTGGAGCGCTCGATGAGGCGGTTGCGGACGTCGTAGCGCAGGTGGGTCCACAAGACGGACTCGCCCGTCTTCACCGGCTGGGAGACACGCACCAGGCGGCCGCGGTCGTCGTACTGGGCATGGTTGAAGACCTCGTATCCGCCCTTGAAGCCCTTGCTGACGGACTGGACCGGACGGCCCAGCGTGTCGAAGGTGGTCTCCGAGATGCCCAGGCCGGGGGCCTCGACGATGACCCTGGGGGGCATGAAGGGCAGGGGCTCATAGGTGATGGACGTGCCCGGCGTCATCGCCGTGTTCTGGCTCCAGACCTGGCTGAACGTCGGACGCCCGAAGCCGTCGAAGTCGCTGATGGACTTCACGCCATCGGGCGAGGTGGAGGAGAGGACCAGCCCCATGCCCGGCTCCCAGCGGCGCGTGGAGGTGTGCCCCAGTCCGTTCGTGAAGGAGATGGGGAAGACGCCGTCCGGGCCATATTGGAGGGTGAGGTTGCGGTCATTGCCCTCGGCGTCCGACACCTGGAGGGCCGTCTCGTTGCCGAACGTGTCGTACCCATGGCGCGTGGTGTAGCGGTACTCGGCCTGGGTGGGCTCCACCGTGACGACGTCGGGCTCGCCCGTGGCGGTGTAGGTGGTCTGGACCGTGCGCGTCCTGGCCTCCGGCGTGGCGCCGGGGAGCCGATGGGTGACCTTCTCCTCGAGCACGAGGCCCAGCTGCCAGACGCCCAGCCGGTGGTCGTACTTCAAGTCGGTCTCGTAGCGCGCCCCGGAGCTCACGTCCTCCGAGTAGAAGCGCGTCGGGAATCCCAGCTCGTCATGGTCGTGGAGGGTGTTCGGGTCCAGGACGTCGGGGACCGCGGAGTACCCCCTCCGGGTGTGCTTCAGCGGGAGGATGCCTTGCTGGGCATCCGCGTGGGCCATGTCCGCGAACTGCGCGGGCGTCAGCGCCGTCCACTCCAGCCCCCCATACGTCCAGAGCCAGGAGTCGAACTGCTCGAAGGCCCGCACCTCCGTGGAGCGCGTCAGGGAGGAGAAGAAGTAGGACGCGCACAGGCTCGCGTCGTACCGGTAGCCACAGGGGCCGTACCAATTGGGAGGGACCTGCCAGTCCGGGTCCCCATGGAAGTCCGCCCGGGGGACGAACGTGTAGCGGTTCTCGGTGAGGACCGCGAGCGCGCCATCCTGGGTGTCGATCTGTTTGCGCAGGGAGAGGGATTGGAGCAGCTTGCCGGCATGGGGGGCGACGCGGCCGTTGTGGTTGATGTTCGCGCTGCGCGTCGAGTACGTCTCGAGGCGCAGGTCCGTGAAGTCCTTGGGCGGCGCGTCCGGGCCCGTGGCGCCGTCGTCCTTGACGTTGCGGTGCTCGAAGCCCAGGAACTGGCGCCCCTGGAGCAACTGCTGCGCGTTCTTGTAGAAGTAGTCGGTCTTGCGCGAGCCGACCGTCGGAGAGATGCCCGTGGGTGAGAGCAGGCTTGCGACCAGGGGACGGGTGTCGAAGACCCGTCGGCTGTCCACGGCATCCTCCAGTCCGGGGAACGCGACGAAGGCCTCGCGGTAGATGTGCGGGTCGGACATGGGCTTGTAGAGCGCCGTCCAGCTCGCGCCGTTGCCGTTGGTGAGGCGCTGCATCAGGTCGGGCACGTCGCCCTGGCGGACGTGGAAGTCGAGCAGCCAGGGGTCGTTGAGCGGGTCGCCGTCGTTGTCGGGGGTGCGGGTGCGCACCAGCACGTCGAGCAGGCCGTCGGCGTTGTAGTCACCGAGCGACAGGCCGCGCTCGTCCAACGTCCAGGGCAAGGGCGGCAGCGTCGTCATGCTCCACTCGAGCGTGCCTCCGCCCTGGCGCGGGTACTCGATGATCATGGGCTGGGCGTTGCTGTCCGTCGGGACGCCGTTGCGAATCAAGAGCTCGTCGCTGCCGTCGCGGTCCCAGTCGACGAGGTGCGCGGACAGGAACTGGCCATGGAACGACGTGGCGCCCAGGGTCTGCAGCCAGTCATGGCTGCGCACGAAGAAGCCACCGATGTTGAGCCACACCTCGATGCGCCCCGCCCACGCCGCGCCCACGTCGGGGAGCAGCGCGCCGCCCTCCGGCTTCACGAAGGGGCTCAGCCCGTTGGACTCCAGCGTGGCCTCGGACTCGAAGCGCACCACGTCCGGGAACCCGTCGCCGTTGACGTCACCGACCTTGTCGGCGCCGAAGCCATTGCCCCGGCACAGCGCGCCGTACTGGTCCAGGCAGGCCCGGTTGCCGCCGTTGCCCGCGTGCAGGCGCTGGTAGTAGTCGAACGGCAGGCCCGTGTTGCGGGTGTAGAAGTCCGCCTCCGTGGTGTGCCCGCCCAGGTGCGTGTGGAAGATGAGGGCCTGGTAGGTCCTGCCTCGCAGCTGCGCCGGGCTGAACCAGGAGCCGTTCTCCCACAGGGGAGGCCAGTGGCCCGGGGGGGAGGCCAGGTGGCCGCCGCTGCCGTCATAGCCGCGGATGGTCAGCAGGTTGTCCGTGCCGTCGCCGTCGAAATCCATGACGTGGATCTTGTCCAGGGCGGAGCAGGGGTGGGTCGTCAGCGTCACCGGCGTGAAGGTGTAGGGATTGAGGTAGCTCCTGTTCTCCAGATAGACCCAGTGGCCCTGATACAGGGTCGAGCCCTCCAGCCCCGGAGGCAGCGTTCCGGAGCCGTTCTGCGGGTCGAAGTAGCGGCCTCGGTCGTCGTCCTCGACGCACACCATCAGGTCCGAGAGCCCGTCGCCGTTGAAGTCGCCCGGGGCGACCAGCAAGGCGGTGCGGGGGTAGGGGATGAACGCGCCCGCGGTGGCGAAGCCCTGGGGCAGTCCCGGGGTCTGCCTCAGGACCTGGAGTCCCTGGGCGAAGCCCCACATCATGGGGAGGTCCGCGTACTCACCCATGGGCACCAGGACGTCCGTGCGGTCGTCGCCGTCCAGCTCGAAGGTCGCGCTGGAGAGCGCGTCCCCGGGCAGCAGGTAGGTGTGGCACTTCTTCTCGCGGCCGCAGACCTCGACCGGGGTCTGCGGAATCGGCTGGGGCGCCCTCACGGGGATGCCGGTGTCGATGATGCTCGACTCCTGGGGCGACGGACGGATGGCCCAGAAGCTCCAGTTCTGGGCCTGGTTCTCGCCCTCCCACCAGGGGGCGACCAGCATGTCCGTGGTCCCGTCCTGGTTGCCGTCGAGCTCGAGCAGCTGGAAGACGGCCTCGTGGTCCTCCTCGGGGATGCCGTGCACGGGGAAGAGCTTCTGGTCGAAGGCGAAGTCGCCCGCCTTGTCGTCGAGGAGGATGTTCCCGGAGTAGCCGCCGGCCTGCCAGGTGAACTCGGTGGCGCGCTTGCACACCGCGGCGCCGCTCTCCTGGACGCACTCCTGGAGGCTCTGGAGCAGCGAGCGCTTCGTCGTCGACAGGTTGTTGGCGTAGGTGAAGACATACTGTCTCACCAGGCGCTGGCCCTCGGTCGCGATGGCGGAGGGGGCGAACGTCGAGATGCCCTTGAGCCGGAAGGAGTGACGGTAGCGGGTCATCGAGAAGAAGCCGTTGAAGACCTCGTGCTCCGGCAGGCGCTCGTACTGGAAGGTGACGCGGCGGGTGTTGTTGACGTACCGGATCTCAGTCAACCGGTGGTCCAGGCGCGAGTGCGTGCCCAGCGGGTCGGTGAAGTTGTCGGTGAAGGCATAGTGGTACGTCATCACGTTGCCGTGCGGGTCCCGGACCCGGGTCAGCTTCCATTCGTACGGCAGCTTGATGGGCGCCCCCGAGAGGTCCATGTCGAAGCTGTAGACGCGGCTCGGGTCGTCCGTGCCGTAGAAGTGGCTGGAG
The DNA here is from genome assembly GCF_026626605.1 of Myxococcus sp. MISCRS1. Taxonomy (NCBI): domain Bacteria; kingdom Pseudomonadati; phylum Myxococcota; class Myxococcia; order Myxococcales; family Myxococcaceae; genus Myxococcus; species Myxococcus sp. MISCRS1. The sequence goes on along the minus strand of NZ_JAPNKB010000001.1, from coordinate 1,903,992 downwards.
CCGTCCGGCAGCTGCACCTCGAAGCCGGGCAGGCCGTCGGATGAGGCCTTCGCGAGGACGCGGCTGCCGTCGTCGTTGTATTTGCGGTAGACGCGGCCCACCTTCAGGCTGTTCTTCAGGCCGATGAGCCGCATGCCATCCAGGCACAGCCAGTCCGCCGGGAACTGGGGCGGGCTCTCGTTCGACTCGTTCCGGAAGGTGATGGGGTGGAGCGTGGCGTCGTCGCTCATGATGCGGCCACAGCGCTTGATGCTCGAGGTGGCGGCGAGCGAGAACCCCACGCCGAGCTCTCCGTTCTCGGTGTGGCTGCTGTAGTTGACGCTGAGGGAGGGGGACAGGTCCCCGATACCAGGAGGGACCTGGAGGGGAATGGAGGTCACGGCCTGGCCCGTCGCCGTCACGGCCAGGGCTCCGCCGGTGTTGCCCGTGGGGGCTGTCTGACTCAAATGCCCATCCGGGCCGTTGGCGCTGGCCGCGCCGACGGCCAGGAGCACGGGGAAGAGGAACAAGGGGTGTCTCATCGAGAGGTCTCCATGCCCCCGGAGGGTGGGGGTGTGGAGATGACGCGCGAGGGGGGCGAACTCCCTCACCCGCCCGCGTCGCTCGGCTGTCATCCAGGTGGTGTAGGGTCCTGGGCGCAGAGGTCGACAGCCCTGCCTCGATGACCTCAGTGAGGAAGAGACGCCATGTCTGGAGACGCGCCGAAGAAGCAAGCCACCGAGACCATCGTGGACCGGCTCAAGCGGGTGGAGTCCGTCCTTCCTCCCGAAGGGCAGGCGTACCATGTCCTCGAGGCGCAGAACGACGCCGGGGAGCGCGCCGGGTTGTGGATGACCGGGCCCAAGGGCGGCATCCCCGTGTTCCAGACCCGCGAGTCGGCGACCGACGCGCTCCGGTTCGTCCCCTCGCCGCGGGCGCTCGGGTACGCCGAGTCGGCCGTGCGCTGGGCGGTGCACTCCCTGTCGTCCGAGGAGTTCCGCAACCTGTTCCTCAACCCGGGCCTGACGCTCTTCGTCGTCCACTCGATGAACGACGCCGGCATCGAGGCCCAGCCGCTGTGAGCTAGGGCGACAGGCTCCCCGACTCCAGGGGCGGCAGCGTGAGCACCTGGATGGGCGGGAAGGCGCGGCGCTGCGCGCGCTCCGCGAGCGACAGGGCCCACAGCGGGAAGGTGCGCAGATAGGTGTCGTAGTGGATGCCGCCGGTGCGGTTGAAGACGCCCGCCAGCGGCTCTGGGGGCCAGCGGCCATCGGCGCCCTGGCGCGCGCGCAGCCACGCCACGCCCCGGCGCGTGGCCCTCGAATCGGCCTCGCCGCAGGCGAAGAGCGCCAGCAGGGCCCACGACGTCGTCACCGCGTGTCCGGTGGGGCCGTCCACCCAGCGCCGCTCCCGGCAGCCCTGGAGGGTCTCACTCCAGGAGCCGTCCTCGCGCTGGTGCTCCTCCAGGAAGCGCACCGCCCGGCGCAGCGCTGGATCCTCTCGGGAGGCCCCCGCGGCCACGAGCCCCGTCACGCCGAACCACGTGCCATAGCTGAAGCACACGCCCCACGCGCCCTCCCAGCTCCCGTCCTCGCGCTGCGTGCGCCGCAGGAACTCCAGCCCCCGGGTGATGGCCTCCTCCACGGGGGCCTCGGGCTGGACCTTCCTCCAGGCGACGAGGGCCTGGACACAGGCGGAGGTGCACTCGACGTGACTGAGGTCCACCATCGTGTTGGCGAACACGTCCGAGGCGTTGATGCGCTCGAGCCATCGCGGCGCCCGTGTCGGCTCATAGGTGGCCCAGCCACCGTCGCGGTTCTGCAAGGAGCGGATGAACTCCACGGCCTGGGCCAGTCGCTCGCGCGGCACGCGGTTGAGCCCCAGTGGCTCCAGCAAGAGACACGCCTTGACGGCCTCCGCGGTGCAGTCGCTGATGGGCCAGCCGTGCTCGCGCGTGCTGAAGGGCCAGGCGCCACGGCTCGGGTGGCGGTAGAAGCGCTCGGGCCGGGGTGAGTCCTCCAGCAGTTGCTGCGACTCCACGAAGTGGCTCGCGCGCGCGAGCGTGTCCAGCGCGGGGTCCGCGCCCGAGGCCACCAGCGCCTGGATGGCGAACGCGGTGTCCCAGAGCTGGGAGGAGTTGTAGCCGTTGAACGTGACGCCCTCCGGTGTGCGCTGGAGATAGTCCGGCAGGCGCTCGAGGTGGGCGTGGACCTCCGGGCCGCCAGGTCGGGCCAGGTGCCAGACCACGGCGTCGAGCACCTTGTTGATGGGGCCGATGCAGATGAAGTGCGTGGCCAGGTCCTCGCCGCGAATCTGCTCCAGCGACTCCTCCAACGCGCGGGCCCGCAGGCGCTTGGAGTGCAGCCGCTCATAGAGCCCCAGCACGCGGCTCGCGGCGCGCAGCCAGACACTGCGTGGCGTGTACGCGTCGGTGTCGGCCACCCGCTTGCGCGCCGCCTTCCAGTCCACGTGCTCATAGGGTTCGGGATACAGCTCGCGCTTGAGCTCGGCCAGCAGGGGCGTCTGCCGCACGCGCGCCTTGCGTCCATAGAGCCAGCCCATGGGCAGGTACACCATGCGGCAGTGGCACCACATCCTGGAGGGATGGAACGGCAGCGCCTTGGGCAGCAGCCACAGCTCCGGTGGGGTGGGGGTGAGTCCCTCGTATTCGTAGAGGCCCAGCAGCGCGAGGATGGCCTTGCCCCAGGAGCCGCTGCCCAGCGGCCCGCCGCGAGGCAGGAGCCAGGCCCGCGCGCGCACGAGGTCCGGGTCGTCGGCTTCGACGCCGAGCAGTCGCTGCGCCACGTAGGTGAGCACCGTCGTGAAGACCAGGCTCGGTGACTCCGGCGAGAGCCCCCAGCCACCGTCCTCGTTCTGGTGGGCTCGGAAGTAGCAGAGCAACCCGTCTCGCAGCGGCGCGTCGGGCGCCCGCTCCATCGCGTAAAGGCCGATGATGTACAACGGGCTCAGGAACAGCGGGCCGCTGTAGTCACCCTTCCAGGAGCCATCCGCCTCCTGGGTCCGCATCAGCACCTCGCGCGCCTGTCGCGTCATCTCACCGCCTCCACCTCCGAGGGCACGCGCGAGCACTCCGCGAAGAGCGCCCGCAGCGCCGAGTCCGAGGCCACCCGCTCCTGCGTGAGCAGCATGAGCCGCAGCACCACCTCCCGGCTGAGCTTCAAGGGCGTGGTGTCGAACACCGCGGGGTTGCCGTCCACGAGGTTGAGCGTCGTCACCGCGAAGAACAGGGGATAGAGGCAGAACAGCCGGAGGCCCGGCTCGCTCTGCGGGAGCGCCAGCGTGTACTCGAGCGCCTCGTCCAACGCCCTGCGCGCTATCACCACCAGCTCCGAGTGCAGCGCCATCGCCTGGGCGCGCAGCTCGGGGCGGGCCAGCGTCGCGGGCTCCAGGCCGTGCAGCGCCATCCGGTCCAGCGGCAGCCAGCAGCGCCCCTGGTCCAGGTCCTCGCGCACGTCCTTCAGGATGTTGGTGAGCTGCAGCGCCTCGCCGAACATGATGGCCCTGGAGCGCAGCTGTGCCCGCGTGCGCTCGTCGAGGGTGGGGGCGTGCGCGATGAAGAGCTCCGTCAGCATCTCGCCCACCACGCCCGCCACGTAGTAGCAGTAGGCGAGCGTCGTCTGGAGGTCGGGCAACCCCAGCCCCGACTCGCCGCCGCCGTGCCTGCGCTGAACCTGGCTCATCCCGTGGGTCATGATGCGCACGCAGCGGCGCAGGGGGGCCTGGGCCCAGGGAGGGAGCGAGGCCAGGGTCTTCAGCACGCAGACGGTCCCCTCGATGAGCTCCACCTCCGCTGCGGGCGCGTCGGGCAGGAACTCGTCTCCCGCCAGGCGGGCGAAGGCCTGGGCGCGAGCCTCCCAGCCCGGCTCCAGTCGCACCAGGTCCGCCAGCGCGGCGAACAGCTCCTCCTGCCGGGGCCGTTGGATTTCATCCTCCACCGTGTCCGCGATGCGGGTGAGCAGGTAGGCCACCGTGACGACGAGGTCCAGGGGAGGAGGTAGCAAGGGGATGTTCAGCGCGAACGTCCGGGAGACCCGGGGCAGCACCGCTCGGCAGAACGACTCTTCATGGGCGACCATGGTTGCTCCTCTGCATCGGGCCGGGGCCATGCGCAGTTGTTGCGTCATGGGAGGCCCTTGGGACTTCGATGTGGTGGTGGTGGGCGGCGGCCCCGCGGGGTGCGCGGCGGCGGCGGCGCTCGCCGAACTGGGGCGGTCCGTCCTGCTGGTGGACGCGGGCGTGGACCGGCACCGACAACTGTCGGGGGAACTCTTGCACCCCACCGCCGTGAGCGCGCTGCGGGAGCTGGGCTTCGGTGACGTCGTCGAAGGCTGGACGTCGCGCCCCGTGCGAGGCTTCGCCGTCTTCTTCGCCGCGCCCGCCCGCACCGTCGTCCTGCCCTATGCGCGGGGCGCCACGGGCATGTCGCTCGAGCACGCCGAGCTCACCGAGCCGCTGCTGCGGGCCGTGGCCCGGCGGCCGGGCGTCACCGTCCAGGCCCGCTCCCGCGTGACGTCGGTGGAGCACAACGACGCGCGCGGTGTCCGGCTGCGCTTCCTCCACGAAGGCGTCGAGCACGCGGTGGGCGCCCGGATGCTGGTGGCCGCGGACGGGCGCGCGTCGCCCGTGCGGCGGATGCTGGGTATCTCCGAGCGCTTCACGCGCATCTCCACCATGCTGGGGCTCACCGTGGACAGCGCCTGCCTGCCGCGTCCCGACCATGGACATCAGTTCGTCGGAGGGCCGCTGTACGCGCTGGCCTATGCCATCCAGCCGGACGTGGCGCGGGTGATGGTGGACCTCCCCCTGGGCAGCACCGCCCAGACCCTGCGGGAGCGCCCGGAATGGCTGGCCACGTTGCCATCCGCGCTGAGCGCGGAGGTCCGACGGGCGCTGGACGCGAGCGCGACACCCCGCATGGCCTCCAACGACGACCGGTTGTCGCGGACGGTGTGGAAGGGGAGCGCCGTGCTCGTGGGCGACGCCGCGTCCTGCTGCCACCCGCTCACCGGGAGCGGCATGGCCTCGTGCTTCGATGACGCGCGAGCGCTCCAGCGGGCGCTGCGCCACCACCCCGAGGACATCCCCCGGGCCCTGGAGCGCTATGCCTGCGAGCGGCGGCCCGCGCAGCGCACCCGCGTCCAGCTCGCCGCGTCGCTCTACGACGCCTGCGCGGGGCAGGACGCGGGCATGCGGGCCCTGCGGCGAGGGCTCCTGCGCTACTGGGAGCACAGCCCGCGAGGTGCCCGCGTCTCCATGTCCCTGCTCTCGTCCGAGGAGTCGCGCATGCGGGTGCTCGCGCGCGAATACCTCTGCGTCGTCGGCCACGCGCTGGTGACGTTGCGGCCGGGGCGGCGGCGGGACGTCCGTGCCCGCGCGGCCGTGCCGCTGCTTCGCTCCGCCGGGCCACCGCTGCGGGGCGCCGTGGCGAGTACGCTGGAGCAGGTGGGAAGTTGGTGGCATCGCCGCGTCCGCCGTTCCGCCTAGGGGCCCGTCCGCGCGGGCAGCGCGCCACCCAGGGCCGCTCGCGCGTCCAGCCGGTAGCTCCGGCCGCGCCAGTCCACGTCGCGTGACACCCTCGCGGACAGCGCCACGCCCGCGCCCAGCAGCGGCAGCACCGCCGGCACCCAGTAGTGTCGGGGGGAGACGCGCGGCCCATGGCAGGCCCGCTGCAGCCGCAGCTGGCTCCACACGGAGAAGCCGATGGGCAGCGCCGCCGCGGCCGCGTGTCCCCAGGCCCGACGACCGACGGCCGCCGCCAGGCCCCCCCACGAAAGCCAACCCATCACCCCGCGCACCCAGTTGGGGCGCGCGAAGCTCCAGGGGAGCCCCGCCTCCGAGAAGAGCACCCAGCGCCGGAAGATGCGCAGGAAGGCCTTCAGCTCCAGGTTCCCCGTGACGATGCGCAGGGGCGCGTGGATGACGCGGTTCTTCCACCCCGCCTCGTGGAGCCTGCGCCCCAGGTACATGTCATCCACGAACTGGCCGGCGGCCGAGCCCACGCCGCCGATGTCCTGGAGCGCCTCCCGACGGAACACCATCAGCTGGCCCATGATGAAGGGCAGGGCGCCGTCGGGCTCCGCCGCGCGCGCCACGGACGCGCCGTACCAGGCATTCACCAGCAGCCCGTAGCCCACGTCCCCCGCGAGGGGCGCCCTGGCCGCCGCGTACACGGGCGCGAACGTGGCGCCCGTGCGCGCGTCCTCCAGCAGCGCGCCCACCAGCGCCGTGAGCACGCCCGGCTCGGGCCGCGTGTCGGAGTCGCTGAAGGCCAAGAGCGTGCCCCGGGCGCGTGACACGCCCAGCTGCATGGCGTTGAGCTTCCCCGTCATCCCCGGCGGCGGCTCTCCCGCCACGAGCAGCTCCACCCGCTTCGCGCGCGTCGGATGACGACCCAGCTCGTCCTGGGTGATGGCGAAGGCGGGGTCCTCGGCGCTGTCGAAGACGAGGAGCACCTCCCACTCGCCGGGGTAGTCCAGGGCGAGCAACGCGCGGACGTTCTCGCGCGCCTCCACATCCAGTCCCCGGATGGGACGGATGAGCGTCACCGACGGTGGCTCGAAGGGGGCGGTGGGGGGCGCGCGGCGCCGTCGCACGCCCGCCATCAGTCCCCGGTGTCCGTGGGCCAGCACGCCCAGCGCCGCCGCTCCCGCCGCCACCCACGCGATGTCCCGTGCGCTCATCGCCTCTCCCCCCGTCCCCTCGCTCCGGGCGCCCACCAGTTCCAGTCCCCCATCAGCCGCATCATCGCGGGGACGATGAGCACCCGGACCAGCGTGGCATCCAGCGCCACGGCGATGGCCATGCCCAACCCCATCGCCTTCACCACCACCACCGAGGCCAGCGCGAACGCCGCGAAGACGGCCACCATGATGGCCGCCGCGCTGGTGATGAGCCCACCGGTGCGCTCCAGGCCCTCGGCCACCGCGTGGGTGTTGTCACCCGTGCGCAGCCACTCCTCGCGGATGCGGCTGAGCAGCAGCACCTCGTAGTCCATGGACAGCCCGAACAAGGCGCAGAACAACAGGATGGGCAGCGACGGCTCGATGGGCCCGGGCTCGAAGCGCAGGAGCCGGTGCAGGTGCCCCTCCTGGAATATCCACACCAGCGCGCCGAACGAGCCCGCCAGCGACAGCAGGTTCATCAGCAGCGCCTTGAGCGGCAGCACCACGGAGCGCAGCAGCACGAAGAGCACGATGCACGTCATCCCCATCACGAAGCCCACCGCGGCCGGCGTGTTCTCCTTGAGGAACTCCGTCGCGTCCACGTCCGTGGCCGTCTGTCCGCCCACGAGGAGCGTCCCGTCCCCCACCGTGCGCTCCTGGCGCAGCGCCCGGACCAGCTCCCGCGCCTGGTGGCTGCTGGGCGGCGCGGACGTGAGCACCTGGAGCACGGCGACGCTGCCCGCGCGGTACGCCTCGCGAGCGGCGCGCACCTCGGCGGGCAGCAGCTCCGGGGGCGCGGCGGCCATCTGCTGATAGGTGGCCTTGTCCAGGCCGGGCGACAGGTCCACCGCGCTCTCCACGCCCACCACGCCGGGCAGCGCGGCCATGCGCCGGCTCGCGTCGAAGAGGGCGGCGCTTCGCTCGGGCGTGAGCGCATCCCCGGAAGGGAACTCCACCGCCACCAGCACGCGCGTGGCGGCCTCGCGTGGGAACAGCCGCGCCAGCGTCTGCGCGCCCTGCCGGGCCTCGGTGCCAGGAGGCAGCGCGGTGATGTCCGTCGCGGCCAGCTCCAGGCGTCGGAAGGGCAACCCCATGGCGAGCAGCAGCGCGAGCGTGGGCAGCAGCACCAGCCACGGATGCTTCATCACCCAGGTGGCCAGCGCGTGCCACACGCCGACGCGCCCCGTGCCGCGCCCGAAGGGCAGCCGCCCCTTGTCCACCCGGGGCCCCAGCCAGGACAAGAGCGCGGGCAGCACGGTGAGCGCGAAGAGCACCGCGAAGGCCACGACGAGCGCGCCGCCCAGGCCCATGGCGCTCAGGTACGAGCCGTGGAAGAAGAGCAGCCCCGCCAGACCCACCGTGACGGCCAGGCCCGAGAACGCCACCGCGCGCCCGGCCGTGTCCAGCGTGCGCACCAGCGCGGCCTGCGTCGACAGCCCCTCGGCGAGCTCGCCCCGGAAGCGGCTCACGATGAAGAGCGAGTAGTCGATGGCCACGCCCAGCCCGATGAGCGACACCACGTTGAGCGTGTACTGCGCCATGTTCGTGACGCGCGAGAGCAGCAGCACCCCCGCCACGCCGCAGAGCACCGCGAGCCCGCCCACCACCAGCGGCAGCATCGCGGCCACCACCGTGCGGAACACCCACAGGAGCACCAGCAGCGCCAGCGGGAACGAGATGAGCTCCGCGCGCAGCAGGTCGTGCTCCAGCAGTTGGTTGAGCGCGGCGAGGAAGGCCACCTTGCCCGTCAGCGTCGTCTCCAGCCGAGGGTCATCCAGGGCCGCGCGCACGGTGGGGAACGCGGCCACGGCCTCGCGCTCCCCGCCCTTCAGGCGCACCAGCGCCAGCACGTCGTGCCCCGTGGTCGACACGAAGCGCGCGCCCAGCGCCTCGGGCGCGCCCACCGGGGACACCACCGACTCCACCTCCGGCAGCCGCCGCACGCGCTCGAGCACGTCCGCCATCGCCTGGGTGAAGCGCGGCTGCTTCGCCGTCCAGGTGTCGTGGTGGAAGATGACCGCCAGCGTCTGGTCCGTGGAGCCCGCGGCGGCGGGCCGGGCCAGGGCCTCGGCGCGCGCGGCCTCGATGCCGTCGATGGTTCCGGTGGTGAGGTGACCGCCTCGGCTCAGCACCCCGATGGCCACGAGCAGGAACACGACAGCGCCCACCAGCACCACCCTCCGGTGCCGATGCACGCCCAGGGCGAGCCGGGCGAACAGGGAGGGGGACGTCGTCTCCGCGCTCATGGGGGCGAGAGGGCCTGGAGGGAGGCGAGGATTTCGCGCGCCGTCTCCACCTTGATGTTGCCGCGCTCCATCAGCAGCCGGACCACCTTCTCCACGTCCGCGCCGCGAGCGCCCGCCGTCACCGCGACGCACCGGGCGTGCATGGCCATGTGGCCCTTCTGGATGCCCACCGAGCCCAGCGCGCGCACCGCCGCCAGGTTCTGTGCCAGGCCCACCGCCGCGAACACCATGGCCAGCTCGCGCACGGTGCTCACGCCCAGCAGCTTCAGCCCCAGCTGCGCGCCGGGGTGCACCTTGATGGGGCCCCCCACCAGGCCCAGCGCCAGCGGCAGCTCGATGCGGCCCACCAGGTGCCCATCCTCCATCGTCCAGTTCGTCAGGGGCCCGTAGTGGCCCTCCCGGCATGCATAGGCGTGCGCGCCGGCTTCGATGGCGCGCCAGTCCTGCCCCGTGGCGATGGCCACCGCGTCGATGCCGTTCATCACGCCCTTGTTGTGCGTCGCGGCGCGGTAGGGGTCGGCCCGGGCGAAGCGACCCGCCTGGAGGATGCCCTCCGCGATGTCCTCGCCGGACATGCCCAGCCCCGACAGCGACGCCACGGGGAGGCGGCAGGAGGCCCGCGCCAGTCGCTGGTCGGCGAGGTTGGAGAGGATGCGCAGATACACCCGTCCCCCCGTGAGCTGCTCGACGAGCGGCGCGATGCCCTCCGCCATGGTGTTGATGAGGTTGGCGCCCATGGCCTCCTGGGTGTCCACCAGCAGGTGGACGATGAGGAGCGGCTCCGCGTGGGGGCCCTCGGGCGCGGGGAGGATGCGGACCTGCAGGTCACACGCGCCACCGCCGCGCTTCACGAGCGAGGGATGGAAGCTGTTGGCGAGCGCGAGCAGCTGCTCCCTCCCCGCGAGCAGCCGGGCACGAGCGAGCTCCGGGTCGCCGTAGCCGGTCAGCTGCACCTGGCCAATCATCATCGAGGTGTTCGCCTCGGCGAGGAACCCGCCTGCGTCGCGCACCAGCTTCGAGGCGAGGGATACCGCGGCGATGACGGACGGCTCCTCCACGACCATGGGCACCAGGTGGTCGCGCCCGTTGACGGTGAGGTTCAGCCCCAGGCCCAGGGGCAGGGCGAACACGCCGACGGCGTTCTCGATCATCTGGTTGACGACGTCGAGGTGCGGCGCGTCCAGCGCGCACAGCACGCGCAGCTCCTCGGGCGTGAGGTCTCCGCGCAGCGCCAGCTCGCGCCAGCGCTCCTCCATGCTGCGTTGGTGGAAGCCCGGCAGGCGAGAAGACCGCGTCGCCGATGGCACCTGCACCGACTCGTCGTTGACTTCCCCCATGCCCCCCCCTGTGGCTCCGGCCATCGAGCACCATGGGAACTGGTGACGACCGGAGCGGTTGGGCAGGGCACCCAGTCCTTGGGGCCGCGTGGAATCCGGCAGTGGACTTGCGTGGCGAGGGCGATGCCGCGCCCGTCGCCCGCCTGCCCCTCCTCATGGGGCGATGGCCGTGCTCAGTGGGCGAGCATCAGCCACACTCCCACGGCCACCATCCATCCGAACACGAGCGCCTCCACCGCGCGCTGGAGGAGCCCTCGCACCGGGGAGTCGAAGGACAGGCCCACCATGCCGAGCAGCACGAGCTTGCCCAGCGCGCCCGTCACCGGGGAGAGCGAGGTGAGCGCCGGCACGTCCTCGAACACGCGCTCCATTTCGATGAGGCCGCCGCCCGCGCCGAAGTAGCCCAGGCCCGCTACCAGGTTGTGCATCTGGTTCTTCCACGTGCCCCAGAACGGCGCGCCCGCGTCACAAGGGAACACGGCGGCGCCCACGTAGCTGACGCCCAGCAGCGACAGCAGCACGGCCCCGGTGCCCCCCTCGCCCTGGGCGGTGAGGTACGCGTGGAGCAGGGCGCAGAAACCCAGGACGGCCAGGCCCGCGGGCGCGAAGCCGAGCCACCCCGCGCGGGCGGCCCCCGGGGCGCCCGTCTCACCCAGCTCGCTGATGGTGTTCCTCACGTGGCTGTAGCCGGGCCTGTTCCGCGCGAACCAGAAGGGCGGCAGGACGCCGAGAGCCACGACGAGCAACGCGCTGGGGAGAATCCACGGGACCATTGAAGGAGTATCAAGGCGGCGGCGTCCCGGACGAAAGCCGGCGGGGGTAGACCGGTGCCTGGGGCGTTGTCAGATTGCGCGGGAACCTCATCGAGCGGAGGGCGTCATGGCGCACCGCAGTCGTCTCTCGGGCCTCATCATCGATTGCGAGACGGGGGAGCTGCTCTCCGCCGCCACCTTCTGGAGCCAGGCGCTGGGGCTCCCGGTGGGGGGGCACGAAGTCGGGGAGACCTCCGAGTACGTGGGCCTCGAGGGCACTGCCGCGGGGCTGAGCGTCGGGCTGCAGCGGGTCACCCACCCCTCCCGTGTCCACCTGGACATCGAGGCGGATGACCAGGACGCCGAGGCCGCGCGCCTGGAGGCCTTGGGAGCGAGGCGCATCGGCTGGGTGAAGCGCTGGTGGGTCATGGAGGCGCCCACGGGCCATCGCTTCTGCATCGTGAAGATGGACAAACCCGACGAAGGTCCGCCGCCGAACGCCTGGACGTGAGGCGGGCTAGCGTCCTTCGTGGAGCCGCGCCCGGAGGCGCCGGAGCCCCTCGTCGATGCGCTCCACCGTCACGCCGCCGTAGCCCAGCACCCAGCCATGGCGGGTGGGGGCTCCCATGAAGTAGCGCGAGAGCGACTCCACGCCGACGCCCGCCGCGTGAGCCCTGGCGGTGAGCTCCTTCTCCAGCCGCGCGCCGCCCCGCGTGAAGGTGGCGCACAGGTGCAGACCGGCGACGGAGGGGAGCAGCTCGAGCGTGTCCGCGAAGTGGCGCGCGAGGCCCTCGGCCAGTCGGGTGTGTCGCTGCTCGTACTCGCGCCGCGTCTTGCGCAGGTGCCTTGCCAGCGCGCCCGTGTCGATGAAGCGCGCGAGCGCCCCCTGCGCGGGGAGCTGGCTGTGCCAGTCCGTCACCTGCTTGGCCAGCCGCAGCTCCCGCCGGAGCGAGGGCGGCGCGACGAGGAAGCCCAGCCGCAGCGAGGGCAGCAGCACCTTGGAGAACGAGCCGACGTAGAGCACCCGGCCCGAGCGGTCCAGGCCGTGGAGCGTCTCCAGCGGACGGCCGCCGAAGCGGAACTCGCTGTCGTAGTCATCCTCGATGACCACCGCGTCGCGGCGCCGGGCCCAGTCGAGCAGCGCCTTGCGCCGCGCCGGGGACATGACGATGCCCAGCGGGAACTGGTGGGACGGGGTGACGTAGACGGCGCGCGTGTCGTCCGGCAGGCGGCTCACGTCGAGCCCCTCCGCGTCCACGGGTACCGGCACCACGCTCGCGCCGAGCGACTGGAACAACGCGCGCGCGGGCGGATAGCCGGGCTCCTCCATGGCGACGCAATCCCCGGGCTCGAGCAGCACCCGGCCGACCAGGTCCAGGGCCTGCTGCGCGCCGTGGGTGATGAGCACGTCGGACGCGTCCGCGGTGACGCCTCGCGAGACACCCACGTGGCGGGCCACCGCCTCGCGCAGCTCCGGATGGCCGGCCGGGTCCGCGTACGCGGGGCCCGCCGCGGAGGCGCGCCACTGTCGGGCCATGAGCCGGCGCCAGGCGTCGAAGGGGAACAGCGACGCATCCGGATAGCCCACCCGGAAGTCGTACGGCGTCTCGGGGACGGGCACGGGGGGCGCGGGCAGCCCGCGCCAGACCGCGCGAGGCCGCAACTCCACGCCCTGGGAGGCCCTCGCGCGCGCGCCGCGCTCCCGAGGTGCGTTCTGGATGAAGCTCCCGGCGCGACCCCGGCTCACGAGCAGGCCCTCCGCCATCAACCACTCGTAGGCCACGCTCACCGTGTTGCGGGAGATGCCCAGCCGCCGGGCCAGCTCCCGCGAGGGGGGCACCTGCTCACCGTCCCGCAGCCGTCCGTCGAGGACCCGCGCTCGCAGGCCCCGGTAGACCTGCCCCGCGAGGTCCCTGCGCTCCGTCAGGTCGACATGCAGGTCCATGGCCCAGACCTACCACGGATTGGCCCAACGAGATTCGTCGGTCCTGGCACCGTGAGAGGGCCAGGGACGGGGCACCCTGTCGGCACTTCCTCAAGGAGACCGCATGAGCCCCACGCCTTCGTCCTCGTACGCCTCGCAGCCGGTCCACGCCGAGCGCATGCCCTGGATTCCCATGACCTCCCCGGGCCTCTCCTTCAAGCCGCTGCGCTTCTTCAAGGACGGTGCGGGCTGGATGTACCTCTTTCGCCTGGAGCCCGGCACCGTCATCCCCCCGCACCGCCACACCGGCGAGTCGCACGCCTTCAACCTCTCCGGCTCCCGCGAGCTGCTGGACACGGGCGAGGTGATTGGCCCGAGGGGCTACGTCTACGAGCCGGCCGGCAACGTCGACAGCTGGCGGGTGACGGGCCCCGAGCCGCTCGTGCTGCTCATCCACACGCGCGGCGGCGTGGAGTACCTGACGGCGGACGGCCAGGTCTCGCGGCACGTCACGCCCGCGGACCGGCTGGAGTCCTACCGCCAGTGGTGCGAGGCGAACGGCCAGCCGTTCCTGGCCACCCTGGAGTGACTGGGGGCCCTGTCAGTGCCGCAGGTGGGCCTGCACCGTGTCCACCACCTCGCCGCCGTCGCCGTTGAAGACGAGCTTCGTCATGGCCAGCGCGAAGCCCGCCGCCTGCTTGATGGTGACGCGAGGCGGGAGCGAGAGCGCGTGCGGGTCCGTGACCACGTCGACCAGCGCTGGCCCCGGGTGGGCGAGCGCGCGCTCGAAGGCGCCCCGGAGGTCCTCGGGCGCCTCCACGCGCTGGCCCATGACGCCCACCGCCTCCGCCAGCTTCGCGAAGTTGGGGTTCACCAGGTCCGTCTGCGTGTCCGGGTAGCCCGACACCTGCATCTCCAGCTTCACCATGCCCAGCGAGCTGTTGTTGAAGATGACGACCTTCACCGGCAGCTCGTACTGCGCCAGCGTGAGGAAGTCCCCCATCAGCATCGCGAAGCCGCCGTCGCCGGACATGGAGATGACCTGCCGGCCCGGGTACAGGAGCTGCGCGCCGATGGCCTGGGGCAGCGCGTTGGCCATGGAGCCGTGGGTGAAGGAGCCGATGATGCGCCGCTCGACCGTGGCGTGGAGGTAGCGCGCCGACCACACGTTGCACATGCCCGTGTCCACGGTGAAGACGGCGTCCTCGGCGGCCACCTCGTCCAGCACCGACGCCACCAGCTCCGGATGCAGCGGGCGGTGCGAGCCGACGTTGCGCACGTGCGTGTCCAGCTTGCGCCGCGCCTTGGCCAGCTCCTCCAGCGCGCCCTCGAGATGCCGCCGGTCCTCCTTCTGCTCCAGGCGGGGCAGCAGCGCGCGCAGCGTCTCGCGCACGTCGCCGCAGACGCCCAGGTCCAACCGCGAGCGGCGCCCCAGGTGCTCCGGCCGCACGTCGACCTGGGCAATCTGGGGTTTGACGGGCATGAACGCGTCGTAGGGGAAGTCGGTGCCCAGCAGCAGCAGGACGTCGCAGGCGTGCATGGCCTCGTACGCGGCGCCGAAGCCGAGCAGGCCCGTCATGCCCACGTCGTAGGGGTTGTCGTAGGCCACCCACTCCTTGCCCCGGTACGCGTGGCCCACGGGCGACTGGAGCCGCTTCGCCAGCGCGAGCACCTCCGCGTGGGCGCCCCGGCAGCCGCTGCCGCAGAACACCGTCACGCGCGAGGCGGAGTTGAGCAGCTCGGCGAGCCGGTCCAGCTCCGCGTCGGCCGGGCGCACCACGGGGCGCTCGGTGGCGAAGGTGGAGGGCACGTCCTCGCCGGCCTCGAGCGCGGCCACGTCCCCGGGCACCACCACCGCGGACACGCCGCCCTTCGCGAGCGCCGTCTGCGCGGCGAGCCGGAACAGGCGCGGGGCCTGCTTGGGGTTGGCCACCATCTCGCAGAAGTGGCTGCACTCGCGGAAGAGCAGCTCCGGGTGCGTCTCCTGGAAGTAGGACGTGCCGATCTGCTCGCTGGGGATGTGCGAGACGAGCGCGAGCACGGGCGCGTAGCTGCGGTGCGCGTCGTAGAGGCCATTGATGAGGTGCAGGTGGCCCGGGCCGCAGCTGCCCGCGCACACCGCCAGCTTGCCGCTCAGCTGCGCCTCGGCGGACGCGGCGAAGGCCCCCGCCTCCTCGTGGCGCACGTGGACCCACCGCAGCTTTCCGTCGCTGCGCCGCACGGCGTCGGTGATGGGGTTGAGGCTGTCGCCCACGATGCCGTAGATGCGCTCGGCTCCCGCCTCGATGAGCACACGAACGAGCGCTTCCGCCACGGTGAGAGAGCTCATGGGCTCAAAGCTGGGCGGGGTGACAGCGGGGGACAACCCAGGGGAGCGGGGTGACGGGCGCTCCCGTGGGTGTGGGGCGTGGGAGCGTGCTCCCTCTCGCCGGTGACGCGGGGGGCTACTCGAAACAGCTGTTCGCGATCTCGCGCAGCTCGACGATGCCCCAGTCGCTCATGGGACACATGTGGGCATATTCGAGCGCCTCGTCGCGGCTCTTGCAGTTGAGCAGGAAGAAGCCGCCGATGATCTCCTTCGACTCGGTGAAGGGGCCATCGCTCACGGTCCGCCGCCCATTGATGCTCTCGATGCGGATGGCGTTGTCGTCCGGCTTGAGGGCCTCTCCGGCGACGAGCACGCCCTTGTCCTGGAGCGTCTTCTGGAAGGCCATCATCCGTGCGTAGGCCTTCTGGCCCTCCTCGAGCGGCCGCTCCTGTCGCTTCCCGGGTGCCTCCATCATCAGCAGCATGAAAGACATCGCGCTCCCTCCTTTTTGGGGACGGCGATACTACGACGCGGCCGTGACACGCCGTCGAGGGGGCCCGGGGGAGAGTTGCTCGGTCCTGGTCGCTCGCGAGCCAACGCCACGGTGTGATTTCCGCGCGGATGGACGGGCGCGCGCGGCGTGTCCGCTTTCCGACGGCTGTGGAATGCGCTCCGCACCATGGGTGAGGGTTGACCGCGCGCTTCGGAGAGGGGAGCTTGCGGTGCGATGAGCGCCGGCCCCGACCTGTTCTCCGCCTCCGTGGATGTGAACCGCTTCGCGCCGCTCGCCGAGCGGATGCGGCCGCGCACGCCCGACGAGTTCATCGGGCAGGCGCACCTGCTGGGCCCCGGAGGTCCGCTGCGCGGGCTGATGGAGCGCAAGCAGCTGGTGTCCTCCCTCTTCTGGGGGCCGCCCGGGGTGGGCAAGACGACGCTGGCGCGGATGCTGGCGGCCAACGTCGACGCGGAGCTGGTCATCCTGTCGGCCGTGTCGGACGGAATCCCGCGCATCCGCGAGGTGGTGGCCGAGGCCGAGCGCGCGCGCAACCAGTACTCGCGCCGCACGGTGCTCTTCGTGGACGAAATCCACCGCTGGGCGAAGAACGTCCAGGAGCAGGCGCTGCCCCACGTGGAGAGCGGGCTGTTCATCCTGCTGGGCGCCACGACGGAGAACGTCAGCTTCGAGGTGCGGCCCGCGCTCGTCAGCCGGTGTCGCGTCTTCCAGCTCCAGGAGCTGACGCTCGCGGACATCCAGGGCGCGCTGCGCCGGGCGCTCACCGACGAGAAGCGCGGGCTGGGCAAGCGCCGGCTGACGGTGGGGGAGGAGGCCCTGGCGCTGCTCGCGCGGGGCGGCGCGGGGGACGTGCGCAAGGCGCTGGGCGCGCTGGAGATGGCGGCGGGGCTGACGGCCGACGGCGGCGAAATCACCGTGGACGTCGCGCGCGAGTCGGTGGGCGTGGGCCTGTCGCGCCACGACAAGGACGGGGACCAGCACTTCGACCTGCTCAGCGCGCTGCAGAAGTCCTGTCGGGGCTCCAACGCGCAGGGCGCCATCTTCTGGGCGGCGAAGCTCTTGCAGACCGGCGACGTGGTGTCGCTGTGGCGCAGGCTCAAGGTCATCGCGGTGGAGGACGTGGGCATGGCCATGCCGGAGGCCATCACCATCGTCCGCGCGTGCGAGGAGGGCTTCCACTCCACGGGCATGCCGGAGGGCCGGCTGTTCGTCGCGCACGCCGTCATCACCCTGGCCACGGCGCGCAAGAGCAACCGCGCCTATGCCGCCATGAACGCGGCGCTGGAGGCGCTGGAGGCGAACCCCAACGTCGGGCCGCCGTTGAACCTGCGCAACGCGCCCACGGACCTGCTCAAGGAGCTGGGGCACGGCAAGGGCTACCAGCCGCCGTGGGACTTCAAGGACCACTACGCGCCGGGACAGACGTACCTGCCCCCGCCGCTGGAGCGCGCCGTGTTCTACCGCCCGAGCAAGGAGGGCTACGAGGCGGAGGTCCACGAGCGCATGACGCACTGGTGGCGCGAGGACAAGGCGAGCAAGGGCGAGTAGGGCGCTCCGGCCCATGTGGGCCTCCCCCTCCACCCAGGCGACATCCTCGTCGTCGGCCGACACGCGACGTGCGCGTCGACCTTGCATCGTGAAGCGGGGGTGCTCTAGTCCGGCGCCGTGACGTCCCCCGAGAGACACCGCGCCATCGAAGCCGTGTGGCGGATTGAATCCGCGCGCCTCATCGCGGGCCTGACGCGCATGGTGCGCGACGTCGGGCTCGCGGAGGAGCTCGCGCAGGATGCCCTGGTCGCGGCGATGGAGCGCTGGCCCGACAGCGGCATCCCGGACAACCCGGGCGCGTGGCTGATGGCGACCGCCAAGCGCCGCGCCATCGACGAGCTGCGCCGGGGCAAGCGCGTCGAGCGCAAGCACGAGGAGCTGGGACACGAGCTCGAGTCCGACCAGGCCCACGGGCAGCCGGACCTGGACACGGCGCTCGACAACGACGTGGGCGATGACCTGCTGCGGCTGATGTTCATCGCCTGCCACCCCATCCTCTCCACGGAGGCGCGCGTCGCGCTCACGCTCCGGCTGCTCGGTGGGTTGACGACGGAGGAGATCGCCCGCGCGTTCCTGGTCCCCGGGCCCACCGTCGCGCAGCGCATCGTGCGCGCCAAGCGCACGCTGTCCGAGGAGAAGGTGCCCTTCGAGCTGCCCCACGGCGAGGCGCTCGCGGCGCGGCTGTCGTCGGTCCTGGAGGTCATCTACCTCATCTTCAACGAGGGCTACTCGGCGACGGCGGGCGATGACTGGATGCGGCCGGAGCTGTGCGCGGACGCGCTGCGGCTGGGGCGCATCCTCGCCGAGCTGGCGCCCCTGGAGCCGGAGGTGCACGGCCTGGTCGCGCTGATGGAGATCCAGGCGTCGCGCTCGCGGGCGCGCGTGGGCCCCTCCGGGGAGCCGGTGCTGCTGCTCGAGCAGAACCGGGGCCTGTGGGACCAGCTGCTGATTCGCCGCGGGCTCGCGGCGCTGGAGCGGGCGGAGAAGCTGGGCGGCGCGCAGGGCCCGTACGCGCTGCAGGCCGCGCTCGCCGCCTGCCACGCGCGGGCACGCACGGCGGAGGAGACGGACTGGGCGCGCATCGCGTCGCTGTATGGCGTGCTGGTGCGGCTGTCGCCCTCGCCGGTGGTGGAGCTCAACCGCGCGGTGGCCCTGTCCATGGCCTATGGCCCCGCGGCGGGCCTGGCCGTGGTCGACACGCTGACGTCGGAGCCCACGCTCGCGAACTACCACCTGCTGCCGAGCGTGCGCGGAGACCTGCTGCGCAAGCTGGGGCGCTTCGACGAGGCGCGCAAGGAGTTCGAGCGGGCGGCCTCGCTGACCCGGAATGCCCGCGAGCAGGCGCTGCTCCTGGAGCGCGCCCAGGACTGCTCCCGCCGCAGGGCGTGAGCGTGGGGTGGCAGTCCCGCGGGAATCTTCCGCGCTCCATGCAGCGCAAGCGTCGACCAGCGAGCGTCCGTGCTCGCGGCGAGGGATGGAGGCCGTCCTGGAGCACGCGTGCGGGGTGGACCCGCACCGGGATGGTCTACCCTGGGCGCATGTGCCGGAACATCAAGCCCCTCTTCAACTTCACCCCGCCCGCCACGGATGACGACATCCGCGCGGCGGCGCTCCAGTTCGTCCGGAAGATCGCCGGGACCCGCAAGCCGTCGAAGCAGAACACGGACGCGTTCGACGTCGCCGTCGAGGAGATCTACCAGAGCTCGAAGCGGATGCTGGACGGGCTGGTGGCCACGACGCCCCCCAGAGACAGGGTGCGGTTCGAGGCACTCAAGCGCCTGCGCTACAAGAAGGCCGCCGACGCGGGCTGAGGCCCCGGGCGCCCCGAAGCGCTGACCGACTGTTCCCACGCAGTGCACACACGGCGCGCGGTGCCGAGGTGGCCCGTCGTGCCCTGGAGGTCGTCCGATGAAGCGGTCCCCGTGGTGGTCCGTCGTTGGCTGTCTCTGCTTCGTCCTGTCCCTCGGCGCGGGCTGTGGCGCCGAAGCGCCCCAGGACGCCCAGGCCCCGGAGCAATCCCGCGCGGCCCTGGCCTGCTCCACGCGCATCACCTACGGCGACCGGTGGATCCACCCCGCCAACCATCCCAACCAATACGACGTGGCCTCGGACCTGGTGACGTGGGACGGCGCCTGCATCAACGAGGGCTCCAACTCCTACGCCCTGCTCTCCAACGGCTGGAAGCCGTACTTCACCGGCAACAACGCCTGCGTGCTCGCGCTGGACACGGACTGTCCCGGCGCCTCCGCGTGCGCGACGCGCGTCACCTACGGCCCGGCGTGGATCCACCCCGCGAACCACCCCGCCCAGCACGATGACACCGGCGGGCGCGTGTTCTGGGACCGCGCCTGTGTGAATGCGTCGCCCAACTCGTACGCGGTGCTGTCGAACGGGTGGGGGCCGTACTTCACGGGCACCAACGCCTGCGGCATGTCCTTCCGCTACACGGGCTGCGGCGGGCTCTACCAGAACCCCGTCGTCCCCACGGACTGCGCGGACCCGGGCGTCATCCACGACGGCACGCGCTACGTGGCGGCGTGCACCTCCGGCGGCGCGGCCAGCGCCTTCCCGCTGCGAGTCTCCACGGACCTGGTGACGTGGACGAGCGCCGGCTCCATCTTCCCCTCCGGTACGCGACCGTCCTGGGCCACCGGTGACTTCTGGGCGCCCGAAATCCACCGCGTGGGCGGCCGCTTCGTCGCGTACTACACGGCGCGGCACTCCAGCGGGAAGCTGGCCATCGGCGCCGCCACGGCCACGAGCGCGCTCGGTCCCTTCACCGACCTGGGCCGCCCCCTCATCCTGGATTCGGGCATGGGGATGATCGACGCGACGTTCTTCGCGGACGCCGCGGGGACGGGCTACCTGGTGTGGAAGGCGGACGGCAACGCGGTGGGCCAGCCCACGCCCATCTACGGGCAGGCGCTCTCCGCGGACGGCCTGTCGCTGGTGGGCACGCGCCGCACGCTCATCACCAACAACCTGGGCTGGGAGGGCGGCGTGGTGGAGGCGCCGTGGGTCGTCGCGCGCGGCGGCTACTACTACCTCTTCTACAGTGGTAACGCGTACTACAACAGCACCTACGCTGTCGGAGTGGCGCGGGCCACGAGCCCCCTGGGGCCGTACACCAAGGCGGGCGCGCCGATTCTCGCGACGGGCGGAGGCTGGGTGGGGCCGGGCCACAACTCGGTGGTCAACGGGCCGGGCGGAGACACGTACATGGTCTACCACGCCTGGAACAGCGCCCACTCCGCGCGGGTCATGCTGGTGGACGCCATCACGTGGCCCAACGGCTGGCCCGCGGTGCCGGAGGCGCCCTCGGCCGGCTCGCGTCCCCGGCCGTAGCGCGTGAGGTCCTCGGGGGCACGGGGTCTGTCCGTGCCCCCGGGGGACGTCAGGGCGTTCCGGTGGACGCCTGGAGCGAGGGCTCCGGCGCCTCGAACTTCTGCGGCCCCAGGGCGGAGCGCTGGAACCAGCCGGCGAGCCCCAGCAGCACGAGCCCGGACGTGCGCAGCGTGCGCAAGAGCTCCGCGCCCAGCGCCTCGTCACCGGGCAGGAGCGCCGCCAGCCACACGCGCGCGTCGTAGAGCAGCCACGTGGCGCCCGACAGGCCCATGGCCCACCACACCCAGGCGAGCCTGCCGCCGCGCAGCATGTACGCGACGCGCAGGATGGGGGCGACCAGGAAGATGGTCGTCATGTCCGCCAGCGTGGAGGCCAGGCTGATGACGACCGACGGCGCCGGGCTCTGGCCGGACAGCAGGTTGCGCACCTCGGTGACCAGCGACGGCACGCCGACGGCCAGCGCCGCCAGCGCCGTCACCGCCCACAGCGCGCGCGAGCGCGGGCTGGACGGAGGCTGCAGCCCGGACTGCTGATAGGTCATGGCCAGGAGCACGAGCGCGTACGTGGTGGCGATGTTGGCCAGCACGACGACGACCATCCGGTACGGCAGCAGGGGGGACGCCGTGAAGGGGACGTCCGGCACGGTGTGCAGCCAGTAGCTGCGCATGGCCGCGCTGACCAGCGACAGCACGGCCCCCGCCGTGAGCCCGCCCCAGACCTTGCGCAGGTAGTCGCCGGAGACGAACGCGCTGGCCGCCGCGAGAGTGCCGCCCACGGCGAGCAGCCCGCTCAACCAGCCGGCCACGTCGTGCACCAGCCCCAGCTTCGCGGGCTCGGAGCTGGCCACCGCGAACAGGTGCGCGGCCTGGAGCACCACGACGGCGCCGAACCAGGGCGCCACGGACGAGGAACGCGAGGACGCCGTCATCGCGCCTTCTCCAGCGACGTGGCGATTTCCGCGAGGATGACCTTGGCGTGCAGCGCGCCAATGAAGGTGTTGAGCATCGGCTTGAGGCCTTCGAGCAGTTGCGGGAGGTCCTGGGGGGTGACCTGCTCGGGCGGACGCTTGAGGGCGCGCAACGCGGCCGTATGGATGGCCATCTTGGCGGTGAAGCCTCCGAGCAGGGGTTCGAGGTGACGCACGAGGATGTCGTGCCAGCCGGCGGGGGCGGTCTGGGAGGACGGGTTCAGAATCGCGAACACTCCTGTTGGGGAGGCACACGCTAGAGCGATTTCTCAAGACATACGAGAGGCCCGTCCGTCCCCCGCGTCGATTGCCGCTCGTTCCGCAAGGAATTCCGGGAGGCCCTGTCTTTGTCGCCACGACAGGTGTAGGGGCCGCTGACGCGGCGTGCAGCATGCCCGGCCGCCGGGCGAGCAGGTGCGCCGGCGGCGGGCGTCATCCAACGGGTATCAGGCCTTGATGTAGCGCTCGAACACGGCGCCGAAGTCCTTCACCCAGTACTTCTGCTGGGCGCCGGTGAGCCAGGCGAAGGCGGCCTGGTTGAGCTCCTTGAAGGACTCGACGACGGGCGCGCCGCCGGACGAGCCGCGGCCGAGCGTGGTGGAGGCGACGTCCAGGCTCGTCTTGGCGTGGGCGAGCGACAGCTCGTTCTCGTGCTGCATCTCCGAGATGCGGAACAGGGCCTTGTAGAGGTCCTTCACCTGCTCCAGCTGCTTCTTGTGCACGTCGATGGAGTAGTCGCGGTTGCCCAGGCGGAACTTGATCTCCACGTCCATGTCGATGGTGCCGGCCGTCTCCAGCATGACGTTGGAGATGGGATTGGCGGCGTACGTGAAGCGACGCAGCATGCGCTTCTTGCTGGCGGCGCTGGTGCCGTCCAGGTGGATGAGCGCCCGGTTCGTGAAACAGTACTCGTCGGACTTGGACTTGATGAGGAAGTAGATCTTCTCCTGGTCCTCGTGATTCACATAGTCATCCGCGTCGACCTTGTCGTAGTCGGCCGGAGCGATGACCGAGCCGACGTCACTGAGGCCGAGTGCGTCCGCGGCGAGCTTCCCGAACATGCTGTGTCTCCCTGTGTGTACCGCCGGGCCCCCAAGGCCCGGCGGGAGCATAGGGGAGAGCCCCTCACAGGTCGAAGCGAATCCCTTGCGCCAGCGGCAGCGCGTCCGAGTAGTTCAGCGTGTTGGTCTGCCGCCGCATATAGGCCTTCCACGCATCGGAGCCGGACTCGCGGCCGCCGCCGGTGTCCTTTTCACCCCCGAAGGCGCCGCCAATCTCCGCGCCGGACGTGCCGATGTTGACGTTGGCGATGCCGCAGTCGGAGCCGGAGGCGGACAGGAAGCGCTCGGCGACCTGCAGGTCCTTGGTGAACACCGATGACGACAGGCCCTGGGGCACGCCGTTCTGGATGACGATGGCGTCCTCGAGCGTGCGGTAGGGCATGACGTAGAGGATGGGCGCGAAGGTCTCCTCCTGGACCCACGCGTCGGTGGGCTCCACGTCGGTGACCAGCGTGGGCTGCACGTAGTGGCCGGGGCGCTCCAGCGCCTTGCCGCCGCTCACCACGCGGGCCCCCGCGGCGCGCGCCTTCTCGAGCGTGGCCTCGAAGCGCTGCACCGCGGCCCGGTCGATGAGCGGGCCCATCAGCGTGCCGGCCTCCAGCGGGTCTCCGATGCGCTTCTCCACCTGGGCGTAGGCGCTGGCGAGCTTGTTCAGCACGTCGTCGACGATGGACTCGTGGACGATGAGCCGGCGGGTGGTGGTGCAGCGCTGGCCCGCGGTGCCCACCGCGCCGAAGACGATGGCGGGGATGGCCAGCTTCAGGTCCGCGGTGGCGTCCACGATGATGGCGTTGTTGCCACCCAGCTCCAGCAGGCTGCGGCCCAGTCGCTGCGCGACGCGCACGCCCACCTGACGCCCGACGGCGGACGAGCCGGTGAAGCTCACCAGCGCGACGCGCGAATCGTCCACCAGCCGCTCGGCGCGCGCGGTGCCCGCGGCGTTGAGCAGGAAGAACACCTCCGGGAAGCCGCCGGCCTTCAGCGCCGCGTTGCAGATGCGCGTGGCGGCGATGGACGTCAGCGGCGTCTTGGGGGAGGGCTTCCAGATGGACACGTCGCCGCACACCGCGGCGATGAACGCGTTCCAGGACCAGACGGCCACCGGGAAGTTGAAGGCGCTGATGATGCCGACGAGGCCCAGCGGATGCCACTGCTCGTACATCCGGTGGCCGGGGCGCTCGGAGTGCATCGTCAGGCCGTAGAGCATGCGCGACTGGCCGACGGCGAAGTCGGCGATGTCGATCATCTCCTGCACCTCGCCGTCGCCCTCGGCCTTCACCTTGCCCATCTCCAGCGACACGAGCGAGCCGAGCGCGTCCTTGTGGCGGCGCAGCGCCTCGCCGCACAGGCGGATGGCCTCGCCCCGACGCGGCGCGGGCAGGGCCCTCCACGCGACGAAGGCCTGGGCCGCGGCGTGCATCATCCGCTCGTACTCGTCCGCCGTCGCCGACGACACGGTGGCGAGCTGCTGTCCGTTGGAGGGATTGAGGACCTCCAGCAAGGGCTCGGAGCGGGAGTCCGCCCACTCGCCGTCGCCGAGGTAGCTGCCGGGGTTGTGCTCGCCGAGGCCGAGCGCGTCGAGAATGGGATGGAGCATGACGTTTGGGGCTGCTTACAACGTCGGGGGCTTCGTGGCGACCCGCGTCGGGGCGGGGCGTCCGGGCTGGGTCAGCAGCCAGTCCATGAAGGCGCGTGCCGCGGTGCGCAGTCGGCGGTGGGACGGGTACACGACGAAGTAGGAGTAGCGGGTGGGCAGCGCGGGGCCGGGCAGTCGCAGGAGGCTGCCGTCGGCGAGGAAGGTCTCGCAGACGCGCTCCCGGGCGAGCGCCGCGCCCAGGCCCCACACGGCGGCCTGCATCGCGTTGGTGGTGTCGCTGAAGCTGTGACGCACGTCCAGCGTGGCACCATGGACGTCCGCGGCGCGCAGCCAGTCCGGCCACGACTGTCGCGCCAGGTCCTCGACCAGCGGCAGCCGGGGGATGTCCGCCGGCGTGCGCACCGCGTCGACGCCGGGCAGGCGAGGGGAGGCCACCGGGAACATGGCGTCGGGCATCAGCGCGTGGGCGGTCATCCCGGGCCAGTGGCCCAGGCCGTAGCGGATGCCCAGGTCCGGGCCGCCCTCCTCGAAGCGCGACAGCGCCGTCTCCGAGTCGATGCGCACGCGCAGGCGGGGATGCTGGGCGTTGAAGTCCGCCAGCCGGGGCACCACCCACGTGTGCGCCAGGGAGTGCATGGTGGTCACGCGCACCAGGTGGCGCTCGCTCCGGGCATCCGAGAGCTCGCGCACCACGTCATGGATGTCCGTCAGCGCGCCGCTCGCAGCGTCCGCCAGCTGGCGCCCCTCGACGGTGAGCTCCACGCCGCGCGCGTGGCGCTGGAAGAGGGTGACGCCGAGCATCCCCTCCAGCTTGCGCACGTGGTGGCTGACGGCGCTGGCCGTCAGGTGCAGCTCCTGGCCCGCGCGGGCGAAGTTCTGGTGTCGCGCGGCCGCCTCGAAGGCCGCCAGGGCCGGCAGCCACGCCGTGGGAAGAGTCATGGGAGCCTCAAATCATACGCGTGGCTGACCGCAAAACCATGCGGTTGTGACTCCCGTGCCAGAGGCGCAGATAAGGGAGCGACCGGAGTCAGATTCGTGCCTCGCTCCACCTGGTGAACCGCCCATGACCACTCCCTCGCTTGTCCGTCCCGTCGTCCCGACGTTGTCCGGTGCCTGGCTGACCTTCCTGGAGCTGGGGCTCCTGGGGGCCCTGTGGGGCTCGTCCTTCATGTTCATGCGCATCGCGGCGCCGGACTTCGGGCCCCTGCCGCTCGTGGTGGTGCGGCTGGTGCTCGGCTCGCTGGTGCTGCTGCCCCTGCTGCTGCGCGCGCGAGCCTCCATCACCCCGGCGCACTGGCCCAAGCTCGCGCTGGTGGGGACGCTCAACGCGGCGGTGCCCTTCGCGCTCTTCGCCTGGGCGGCGCAGCGCGTGCCCGCGGGCATCAGCGCCATCAGCAACAGCATGACCGTGCTCTTCACCGCGCTGGTGGCCTTCCTCTTCTACGGCGAGCGCATCGGCTCGCGTCGTGGGGTGGCGCTGGTGGTGGGCTTCGCGGGCGTGGTGGTGCTCGCCAGCGGGAAGATCGAGGGCGCCAGCCCCGGGCTGGGGGTGGCCGCGGCGCTGACGGCCGCCTTCTTCTACGGCATCTCGGCGAACCTGGTGCGCAGGCACCTGCAGGGTGTGCCGGCGGGCGCCGTCGCGGCGGCCACGCTGGGCTGCGCGGCGCTCCTGACGCTGCCGTTCGCCATCGCGACCTGGCCCGTGCAGCCCATCCGCGGCGTGTCCTGGCTGTCGGCCGCGGCGCTGGGGATGCTCTGCACGGGGCTGGGCTACGCCATGTACTACCGGCTCATCCAGCGCATCGGCGCTTCCCGCGCCGTCACCGTCACCTACCTGTTGCCCCTGTTCGGCGTGGCCTGGGCGTGGCTCCTGCTCGGCGAGCCGGTGACGCTGTCCATGGCGGTCGCCGGCGCGCTCATCCTGGGCAGCGTCGCGCTGAGCCAGCGGCAGTCCGCGTGAGCGTGCGCGCGGACCGCCGCCGGGGCGCCAACGGCTCTCAAGGACAGCCGGAGCTGACCTGGAGCGCGTCGTAGGCCATCCAGCCGTTGCGCTTGGTGCCGGTGGCCGCGATGACGTAGCCGTAGAGGAACTTCATCTCCCCCGACTGCTGGCGGTAGCGGCCCGCGCTGTCCTGGACCCAGAGGGGGATGTCGATGGAGGGCACGCCGTGCTCGGTGGGCACGTCCAGGCGCTGGAACTTGGTGCCCGCGGGGAAGTGGTCCACCGCGGGGCCGCCCAGCGCCATGCCGGGCACGTTGAAGACCAGGTTGACGGAGCGCTGCCCGTTGGCGCGCACCAGCGGCAGGTAGTCTCCGGCGCGCTCGTGGGTGGCGTCGCTGTCGTAGACGACCTTCTTGAACTCGAGCACCGGGTCATGCGTGTTGCGCACGGCGTAGCAGCCCAGCTTCGCCAGCCCCGCGCCCAGGGCGGAGACATGGCCCACCTTCTGCTCGAAGGACGTGCGCCCCAGGATGCTGGAGATGGGCAGCCACCCCGCGCTCGAATTGGACGTGGAGACGGCGAACGCGTGCAGCTCCCCGGCGAACGTGCGCGTCTGGCCGTGGTTGAAGGCGGCGCTCGAGCGCGTGTTGGTGCCCACCACGGTGCCGTTGCCGTCGCGGATGGGCACGCCCGTCACCAGCCCCCAGTTGTCGTCCGCCGGGTCGTTGGTGGGGACGCGGTTGCCCCCGCTCACCTGCAGCTTGCAGTTGTACGCGCTCACCAGACAGTACTCGCCGTTGACGCCGGAGAAGGCCGCCTGCTCGCGCGTCTGGAGCGCGCCGTCGTCGGGCTCGAGGCCCCCTCCACACGCGGTGACGAGCAATCCGAGGGATGCAATCGAGATGGTCGTGATTTTCATGCTTAGTATGAGAAAGCGACCAGCGCGGACCCGTCAACGCGAGCCTCGTCGAGAGGCCGGAGGGCGAGCGAGGGATGTTGAGCCCCGGTCAAAGGGACGGGTGCCAACGCACCGCGTCCTGAGGTGCCGCGTCGAGGTACGCTGCCGGCGCGATGTCCCGCCACCCCGATGCCCTGCTCCCCGCGCGCCGCTTCCACGACGAGCCGCTCATCCTCATCCTCCGCCACCTGAAGGCGGGGCTCACGGAGGCGGGCCGGGTGCGCATCGAGGTGCCGGACCCGGACCTCGGGGCCGGGCGCTATCCGGGCGAGCGGGTGGGGCCGGAGGGGGGCCTGGTGCACCGTCCGCTGCGCCACTGGTGTGATCTGGCGGAGGGGCTGGGCTGCCGGCTGCGCACGCCGCGCGGCGTGGAGGCGACGCACGTGTCGCTGACCTTCGAGTCCCTGGGCGCGGAGGCCTCGTGGCACGCGGGGAGCGCGAGGACGGAGGCGGCGGTGCCCGCGGAGGAGCGATATGGGGCGGACTCCGCCTTCGCGCGCGTGCGCAAGCTGGAGGACGCGGGCTTCCTGTTGCCGTGGTTGGAGGCGCTGGGGCGCGTGAGGTTGCCCGCGGGCGCGAGGGTGTTGGACCTGGGCGTCAATCGCGGGGACGAACTGGACGCGTTCTCCTGGCTGGACGAGGTGCCCGACGTCTCCTTCGTGGGCGTGGACCACAGCGCCTCCGCGATTGCCCAGGCGCGCGCCCGCTTCCCCGACGCGCGTCACGCCTTCCACGTGGCGGACCTCAACGCGCTGCCCGCCGCGCTGGGGCGCTTCCACCTGGTGGTGTCCGTGGGCACGTTGCAGAGCCCCGGGGTGGATGACCACGCGTTGTTGCGGACGCTGGTCCAGGAGCATCTGGAGTCCGAGGCGACGCTCGTGCTCGGCTTTCCCAACTCGCGCTTCCGCGACGGCGAGGTGGTCTACGGTGCCCGCGTGCGCAACCTGCGCGAGTCGGACCTGTCCCTGCTCGTGAAGGACCTGTCGTTCTACCGCCGCTACCTGCACCAGCACGGCTTCCGCACGTTCCTCGGCGGGAAGTTCGACCTGCTGCTCACGGCGGTGCGCGGCGGGGCTCAGTCCTCCGACTGAACGTCCCCGGCTTGACGCCCCAGTCCGCGAGCACCTGGGCCTCGTCCTCGGGGCTCTTGGTCTTCTTGAAGCGCGCGTCGGAGACGCCCTTGACGCGGCGCTCGCACGCGGCCCACGTGGCGTGGCGCTTCACGCTGCGGCCCACCTGGCTCAGGTACGAGTGCGCCTTGGCCGCGGGCTGTCGGGGCTTCTCCTCGGGGAGCGAGGTGTCCTCGGGGACGTCGTAGACGTCCACGTCGTACGTGGACAGCGCGCCCGAGTAGAGCCGCACGCCCTTGCCGCGCGAGTAGCCCACGGCGATTTCATCGACCCGCTCGTTGCCGGGCACGCCCACGTGGCCGCGCACGTAGTGCCACTCGACGGCGGCGGCCTCGCCGGAGTGGGTCTGCTTGCGCTGGGCGAGCAGCGCCATCAGCCGCCTCCAGTAAGGGGCGTTGGCCACCTCCTTGCCCTCGGCCGTCTTCCAGCCGCGCTTGCTCCAGCCGAACGCCCACTTCGTGATTCCCTGAATCACATAGGTGGAGTCGGTGTGGATGCGCAGCGGGCCCGCCGTGGCCTCCAGGTGGCGCAGCGCCATGCCCACGGCCGTGAGCTCCATCCGGTTGTTGGTGGTCTCCCGCTCGTGGCCGCCCAGCTCCGTCACCTGTCCGTCGGGCGTGGCGATGATGACGCCCCAGCCCCCGGGGCCCGGGTTGCCGGAGCAGGCTCCGTCGGCGAAGACGACCGTGGCGTGGCTCTTCATGCGGCGCACCCTAGGCGGCCTCGGGGCGGAGCGGCCAGGACGACTCGCGACACGGGCGTCCTCGGGCTGACATGAAAGTCATGATTCCACCGGGAGCCCGAGTCCTCCTCACCTGGAGGCGTGAGCGTGGTACGTGGCTTGCTCAAGCCGCGAGGGCTCGGGCGGGAGCGCCGGTGCCCGAGGGAAAGCCATCCACACCACCATGTCGACCGAGCACTCCATGTCCTCCCAGAGCGATTCCAGGCCCGTCTCCTCGCGCGGCAGGGCGTGGGCCGCCAGGCTCGCGCTGCTGGTGGCGGCGGCCGCCTCGGTGGCCACGTCGCGCAGCGCGCCGAGCCCCCGCGTCGAGGAGTCGGCGCCGGGCGTGCTGAGGCTGACGGCGGACGCGCCCTCGGCCAGCGTGGTGTTGCCGGTGCGGCTGGCGGTGCCGAACGGCTCCACGCAGACGGTATGGGCCACGATGCGCGCGCCGCTCTCCGCCCGTTGGACGCACGACGAGGGGGGCTCACGGACGGCGCCGAGTCTCACGGCGACGCTGCGCTTCGGGCCCCATCCGCTCAAGCCGAGGACGCAGGAGCTGGGGGTGTCGGAGGGGGCGGCGGTGACGTTCGACGCGGAATCGGACGGGGATGTCTGCCGGCTCCAGCAGCCGTGCGAGTGGGAGGCGACGCTCGACGTGGCGTTCGCGGAGGGCTCGCCGGTCCACGGCGTGGTGGAGGTGGACTGGAAGATGGTGGGGGAGGTGAGCTTCGACGAGACGGTGGACGAGGAGCCGCAGGGGCTCGAGTTCACCGTGGGGCCTCGCTGACCGCGTGAGGACCTCGCGTGCCACCGCGTGCGTGCCGGGTGACACGCTGCTGCATCCGCTGGTGTTCTGCGCGGTGCTGGTGCTCGTGCTGAACGACCATGTGTTCAAGGCGCGCTGGCCGTCATGGTGGACGGGCAAGCTGTCGGACGTGGCGGGGCTGGCGATGTTCCCGCTGCTCCTGCAGGGACTCTGGGAGCAGGCGCGGGGACGAAGCGCGCGGGGCGGCTTCCGGCCGTCGCTCGCGGTGCTGACGGCGTGCGTGGTGCTGACGGGATGCGTGTTCACCGCCATCAAGGTCTGGGAGCCCGCGGCCGAGGTCTGGCGCTGGGGGCTCGGTGGGATGCAGTGGCCCGTGCGAGCGGCGTGGGCGGTGCTCTCCAGTCGCGCGGTCCCCGCCGTGGCGCCGGTGGCGCACACGATGGACGTGACGGACCTGCTCGCGTTGCCAGCGCTGGGCGTCTCGTACGCGCTGGGGCGCAAGCGCTGCGCGAGTCACGAGCCGGCGCGGCAGCCCGCCTGACTCGCGGGCCGCGGACGTCCCACGCGGCGACTTGGGAGACGTCGCCTTCGCGTTGAGTCGCGCTCCATCGCGGACGGGGGCATGGCCGGCTCATGCGACGTGGGCCGTAAGCCCACGCGCCATGCCGCTCCCGCTCAGAGCGAGCCGAGGAACGCGAGCAGCGCCTCACGGTCCTCACGGGGCAGCCGCGTGTAGCGGGTCTGCGCGGGGGCCGCCTCGCCGCCGTGCCACAGCACGGCCTCCTCGAGGTTCCTCGCGCGTCCGTCATGCAGGAAGCGCGTGTGGCCGTTCACCGTCGCCGTCAGGCCGATGCCCCACAGGGGCGGCGTGCGCCACTCCTGGCCGGTGGCCAGTCCGTCCGGTCGTCCATCCGCCAGCGCCTCGCCCATGTCGTGCAGCAGCAGGTCCGAGTACGGGTAGATGACCTGCCGCGACAGCTCCGGGAAGCCAGGCACGTCCCCCGTCTCCATCGGCTCGTCGACATGACACGCGGCACACCCGATGGCGCGGAACACCGCCTTGCCACGCAGCACCGCGGGCGCATCCCAGTCCCGTCGCTTCGGCACCGCGAGCAGGCGCGTGTAGAACATCAGCTGCTCCAGGTCGTAGGCCCGCACGTCGACGGCCTCCGGTGCCGCCCCGGCCTCCTGCGCGCGCGGATAGAGCTCGTTCGTCAGCCCCATGTCCGCCACCAGCGCATGCGCCACCTGCTGGAGCAGGGTGGGCTGATTCGCCTTCCACCCGAACCGCCCCATGCGTGTGCCGCGCGTCCGCACATCCTCGACCCGGTTGGCGCGTCCGGAGATGCCATCCTGGTCGCGGTCCTCGGCATCCTCCCGGACGAGCAGCGTCTCCTCGGGGAGGGCCTCCAGCAGCCCCAGCCCGAAGTTCGCCGGCGCCACGCGAGGCGAGAAGGGCGTGCCTTCACCCAGCGGCCCCTGGGCCAGGTGCTCGAACTGGTAGATGGGCCGCGCGAGCACGTAGGGCTCACCGGAGGAGAATCGGCCGGAGAACTCCTCGTGGCGCACCACCACGGTGCCCTCGCCCCGGAGCCCGCCCAACCGGTGCAGGTCGAGCTGCTCTCCATACACGGGATGCGGTCCCGGCCCGTCAGGCGAGCCCAGCTGGAACGCGATGGACACGACGGGCTCGGAAGGGGACTCGGGTGGACGCCCGCGCCCGTCCTTCACGTGGCACGTCATGCACGAGCTGGCGCTGAACAGCGGCCCCAACCCCGGTCCGTGCGCGGGGTCGCTCCAGTCGCGGTCGAACACCCGCTTGCCGATGTGGAACTGGGGCCAGCGCGCGCGGTCCAGGTTCGGCGGCGAGCGACCGAAGGCGTTGCGCCCCGTGTCCTTCACCGTCGCGCCGCCACCGGACAGCTCCTCGCCGGGCACCGCCACGAGCGGCAGCTCGCCGAGCACGAGGGGAGGGGGCGGCGGAGGCCGGCCTGCCCGGGCCCACACGGCCGTGAGCACCATCGCTCCAAGGGGGATGCCC
The DNA here is from genome assembly GCF_026626605.1 of Myxococcus sp. MISCRS1. Taxonomy (NCBI): domain Bacteria; kingdom Pseudomonadati; phylum Myxococcota; class Myxococcia; order Myxococcales; family Myxococcaceae; genus Myxococcus; species Myxococcus sp. MISCRS1. The sequence continues at coordinate 1,872,170 of NZ_JAPNKB010000001.1, read as the reverse complement.
AGCAGGTACAGCCGCCGTCTCATCGCGAGCTCTCCAGGAACATCGATGAAGACGCCGGGCGGCGAAGGTGCTGCCACGCGCCGCCCGGCGCCAGCCCCATGCCTTGCGCGGCATGGGACCCGGAACTACTTCGCGGCCGGGACGAAGGTCTCGCTCAGGATGCTGAGCCCCTTGCCCGTCGCCTTCACGTCCATGCCCGTGAAGCCGTTGTACGGATAGTGGCCGTCGCCGATCTCCTCGACGAACTCGAAGGAGTCACCGGTGACCACCTTGCCGTCCGCCAGCGTCACGGAGAACGTGTTGCCCGGCGTGGTCATCTGCCAGCCGCAGGCGCCCACGTTGCTCTCGGCCGTGGCCTCACCCGTCTTGGTCCAGATGATGTCCAGCTCGTAGAAGTCGGCGACCGCCACCAGCCAGCGGAAGAAGTCCCGCCAGTTGGTGAAGACGATCATCGCGTTCGGGCTGTGGGTGGACGTGCCCTGCAGCACGCCCTCGCGGTAGATGTTCATGCGGAAGCCGGAGCCGCCCGGCGAACCGGTGAACGTCGGCGTCACGAAGGCCGAGTCCACGTCGCGGCCCGGCGTCACGCGCAGCGTGCTGACCACCTGGTCACCCGAGCGCGCCTCCAACTGCAGCTGGCCCGTGGATCCCAGCGCCACCGACGTCGTCTGCGACCAGCGGGCCGCGCGGCCGAAGCTGCTCGACACGCCGTCCGTGCGAGCGCTGCGCAGGCCCGTCACGTTCAGGCCCTTGTCCGTCGCGGACAGCTGCGCGTTGCCCAGCGCGCAGCTCGTGATGCCGTCGAAACGCGTCATGCACTGCGTCTTCGCACCGGCCTCCTGGGCGGCGACCTCTCCCTCGGTGGACGTGGGCTCCTCGCCCTGGCAGCCCGACAAAACACTCAGGAGCGCGGCCGCCATCAGACGGCTCATCATCTTCAGCTGCATGGAATGACCTACCTCTTCAATAGGGGGAATGCGCTGCTCCGCCAGTGGCTTTCCGCATCCGGTGCCGGCCCTGCCCGGATGCCACCCTCCGGCGGCGCTCCTGTCCATTGCACCCCGCACGCCAACGCCCCCGGCCGTGTTTCACCTCCTCTGTATCAGCAAGCCTTTGCACCTCCGCGGCCCGCCCCTCTGTAGCGCCCACCGTCACAGGCGACGGGCGCCATGTATCGCGGCTTGCTACACACCCACGATTCTCACCGGATGAGGCATTCACCCAGGGTGATGGGCATTCGCTCCATGTCTGGTCATGCGAATGGCTCGCATTCCTAGAAGGGCTGTCAGGGCCGTGGAGCCGGGTACCCTGGACAGGGCGCGTCATCGGGTTTAGCGCGCCCACCCAGTGAGGTCGTTCCAATCCGCGAGCATTTACTACCCGGATATTACGCTGAGGCTGGAAGTGCACCCTGGGTCGGGGCCGCCTGGACAGGAATAATGCGGAACCGGTATAAAACTGTCCGTCAGACTGGAGACACTGGTGATTCCGCCAACCTCATACAAGTCCTGACGCTCTGAGAAGGGGGCATTCTCTATGGCTCGTTCGTCGTGGTCCCGCGGAGTGAGTGGTTGGTTGAACCGCGGCCTTTTCTCGTCTGCTCTGGCGGTTTCCTTGTCGGCGTGTGAGCCGGCCGGACAGGTCGAGCCTCCCAAGCCCTCCCCCGCCGAGAATGAGGAAGTGGCGGTGGATGCGAAGGCCCTGCTGGACAGCATGGCCGTGTTCTCGCTGCGTCCGCTGTCTCATGAGCCGGTGCCGCAGCCGGTGGGCAGCCGCATCATCAACAAGGCCGCGGCCATCCGGCTGGGCAAGGCCTTCTTCTGGGACATCCAGTCGAGCGGTGACGGCGAGACGGCGTGCGCCAGCTGTCACTTCGCCGCGGGCGCGGATGACCGCAAGAACAACACCATCCACCCGGGCTTCGACAACACGTTCGACAGCATCGCGGGTCCCGGCCAGGACTTCACGCTGGCGAAGATCACCAGCGATGACCGCGTGGGCTCGCAGGGCCCGTTCCGCGCCGCGTTCCTCGGCCTGGACATGGACAACCTGGACAACCCGGCGGACCAGTGCGTGGTGGTGCCGGACGCACCGTTCAACGAGTTCCGGCTGGTGGGCCCGCGCCACACGCCGACCGTGGTGGGCTCCGGCTTCTACCGCAACCAGTTCTGGGGCGGCGAGGCGAACGTCCTCTTCAACGGCGTGAACATCTGGGGTGACTCGGGCAACAACGGCCAGGGCTTCCTGGTGCGCATCGAGGGCGCGTCGCTGGCGTCGCAGGCCACCGGCCCCGTGACGAACTTCAGCGAGCAGGGCTGCTCGGGCCGTCAGATTCTCGGCCCCGACAGCCTGGGCACGAAGCTGATTCCGCGTCAGCCGCTGCGCCACCAGCGCGTGTCCGTCAACGACAGCGTGCTGGGCGCCATGGCGAACCCGGACGGCCCGGGCCTCTTGTGCAACGGCGCGCCGTGCACGTACGACCGGATGATTCGCGACGCGTTCGGCGACGCGCTGGCGAACCTCGGCGAGAACGCCTTCTCGCTCTTCTGGGGCGAGGCGCTCCAGGCCTACCAGGCCACGCTCATCCCGGACCAGACGCCGTTCGACCGCTTCCTGGGCGGCAACCTCTCCGCGCTCACGCCCAAGCAGCTCAAGGGCCTGTCCGTGTTCGTGGGCAAGGGCGAGTGCATCAACTGCCACACCGGCGCCATGCTGACCGACGCCACGGTGTCCTGGTACGAGATCGCCGGCCCGCTCAACCGCGACGGCGGCGACACGGGCTTCCACAACATCGGCGTGCGTCCCACCGAGGACGACCTGGCGCGCGGCGACCTGGGCGTCTTCGGCGGCGTGCCCAACTCCGTCAGCCTCTCCCCGTTCGACATGGGCGCGTTCAAGACGCCCACCCTGCGCAACGTGGGCCTCAACCCGCCGTACTTCCACAACGGCGGCTACCCCACGCTCGAGGACGTGGTGGACTTCTACGAGCGCGGCGGTGACTTCGCCAACCCGGAGAAGTCGCTGGACATCGTCCCGCGCACCTTCACCGCGAGCGAGCGCTCCGCGCTGGTGGACTTCCTGCGCAACGCCCTCACGGACTGCCGCGTCAAGACCTACCGCGCCCCGTTCGACCACCCGGAGCTGACGTTCCCCAACCGCGAGACGCTGCCCGTCACGGGCCGCGCCGGGCTCGGCGTCTGCAACTGACGCGAGGCCACCTCCCGTAACACGCCAGGCCACCCACGGGAGACTTGAGTCCCCTGGGTGGCCTCGCCCTTTCTGGCACTCCCGGACGCAAGGTTTGCGCGGGAGGTCCTGTCTACCCGGCTGGAACGCGGATGTCAGGGCTCATGTCAAAATGGGTGCTGTCTCGACTCCCGGGGCTCGCTTGATGCTCCGGGGGCCTCGTGGAAGAGTTCCTGACCTTTGCGTCAGGTCTGAACAACGGGTTTCTCCCCAGGAGCAGTCGCATGAGTCAGCAAGCCGTGCCCATCGACCCGCATGAGACGCTGTACCTGCCCATGCGGCGCCGGTTCATGAGTGAGTACGTGCAGACGGAAGAGGGCACCACCGAGCTGCGCATCTACTACGGGCTCAAGGAGATCAGCATCGAGGAGCCCGAGCTGCACGCCTTCGGCGAGAACCTGCTCAAGCAGGACAGCTTCATGGCGGGCGTGGCCACGCGCTGGTCCACCGGTGAGCCGCTGCCGTGGGAGCGGGTGAAGGAGCTGCTCGAGCACCTGCTGTCGGAGAACATCCTGTCGCGCGAGGCGCCGAAGCTCGCGGCGGAGACCGACTACCACAAGATGATCATGGCGGCGGAGGCCAAGCGCCCCGCGCCCGAGTCCCCGCTGTGGTGGAACCCCGACACGGAGGGCGTGCTCAAGCAGCTGGTGGGCCGGCCCATGGAGTTCGGCTTCCTGGAGGCGATGCTGCCGGTGCACCGCGCGGCGCACGCGGCGCTGGACGCGGAAGGGCGGCACATCGGCGAGAACAACGTCTTCCCGGACTCGATGCGCATGCGCATGGAGACCGAGTGGCGCATGTGCCCGTACCCGGGCAGCCGCTTCCGCGACGACGCGCTGATGAACGTCACGGCGCTCAAGTCCATGACCAAGGTCTGGAAGCCCTCGCTGCAGGCCATGCTCATCCTGCGCGACGAGTTCCTCAAGCGCTACCCGCTCTTGCCCGACGGCCAGTGGCGCATCGGAGATCTGCACGCGTTCAGCTGCGCGGTGCTCGCGCTGCCGTCGATGATGCTGCTCAGGGGCGAGAACCCCGTCCCCAACGGGACGTTGGATCCGCTGCTGTCGTCGGTGTTCCGCGTCACCGACGGCGTGCGCATGGTGAGCATCTACCTGATGTTCCTGCCCGAGCAGCCCATGCCGTACGAGACGCCCATCAACCCGGCGTCGCTGCTGCACCTGACGGAGCGCGACAACCACTTCCTGTCCACCCGCGGCGTGTGCGCCGGCCCGCCGCACATGGTCGAGGAGTTCTTCGCCACCATGCTGGACGGCAAGCCCCTGGCGGGCGAGCCGCTGCCCCCGCCGACGTGGCTGGAGGAGATTCCCGCCGCGTTCGACTATGGCCTGCGCGGCCTGCAGCTGTACTCGCTCCAGTTCACGCTCTGGGCGCACATGTGTCACACCTACGAGCGGCTGCGCGACATCATCCTCCAGGCCGAGGCCCCCAAGGACACCGGCTGGGGCCGGCTGCGCGAGCGGCTGGAGAAGGACTGGAAGATCATCCAGCCCACCCGTCAGCACACCGAGGTCCAGCGCTCCTGGGCCAAGGCCCGCTATGTGGAGATGTACGACCGCGCCCAGCGCGGCCTGCGCGGCTTCTCCGAGGACAAGCTGCAGCACATCTCCGACGTGTTCTCGCCGGCCAAGGACGCCGTGCACGAGGAGACGGTCCAGCAGCTGCGCGCGCTGTTCCGCGAGCGGGCCCCGGCGCCCGAGGGCGCCAACCCCGAGCTGACGGACCGGCTGGCGGACGTGCTCGCCGACTACATCACCATCGAGCGCTCCGCCGTGGGCACCCTGGACAACGTGCAGCGTGAGGTCAACAAGCTGCTCAAGCGCGAGCACCCCAAGCGCCACTTCACCAACCTGGACCTCTCCATCCACCACCGGCTGCGCTTCGCCACCATCGGCGTGCTGCCCTACCTGATGGAGGTGTTCCGCGAGGAGCTCGGGCTGACCATCCAGGACGACGTCGCGTCCGTCACCATCACCCCGGGCAACCCCCGCGCCGTGGCCGCGTGAGATGACGCGGTGTTTCACTCCCGGGCCTGGAGCCATGATGGAATGTTTCAGGCCCGGGAAGCTTGACTCACATGTTTCACCGACTTATATCGGAGTAGCCAAAAACGTCAGTTAGCTGAACTGTCGCGATTGGTGCTGATGCCTCGGAGTCCTGGAGGAAGCCCCATGCAGATCAAGACGAAGGTTCGTGGCGGTCCCCGTAGCTGTGGTGGTGGGGTCGTCATCGCTGTCTGAGTCGTTCTGTCGTTGAGGTTCTCACCTCTCACCAGGAGCAAGCACATGCAGATCAAGACCAAGGTTCGTGGCGGTCCCCGTAGCTGTGGTGGCGGCGTTCTCGTCAAGGCTGTCTGAGCTGTGCAGTAGCTGAGGTCCTCAACCTCTCACCAGGAGCAAGCACATGCAGATCAAGACCAAGGTCCGTGGCGGTCCCCGTGGCTGTGGCGGCGTCATCGCTGTCTGAGCTGTGTTGTCGCTGAACCGCTGAACCCGTTCTCTCTTTCACCAGGAGCAATCCAGATGAAGATCAAGACCAAGGTTCGTGGTGGCCCTCGCGGCTGTGGCCCCGGTGGCATCAGCTACGAAGTGCTGGAGTAGTCGTCGCCCGGAGTCGTCGTTCACGCATCACACACCAGGAGCAAGCACCATGAAGATCAAGACCAAGGTTCGTGGCGGTCCCCGTGGCTGTGGTCCCGGCGGCATCAGCATCTACTACGAGCTGTAATTCCAGCCTCGCACCTCAGGAGCAGACACCATGAAGATCAAGACCAAGGTTCGTGGCGGTCCCCGTGGCTGTGGTCCCGGCGGCATCAGCATCTACTACGAGCTGTAATTCCACCCTCGCACGTCAGGAGCAAACACCATGAAGATCAAGACCAAGGTTCGTGGCGGTCCCCGTGGTTGCGGCCCGGGTGGCATCAGCATCTGGTACGACGAGGTCTGATTCAGACCCGGAGTCAGTCCTTCGGCCGTCAGTGGGCTTCGTGCCTGCTGGCGGCCGTCGTGTTTCCAGCGCCTCGTCGGTGACGTGGGGCGCGCGGCGCCGCGCCGGAGGGGTTACACGCCCGCGGGCCGTGTCCGGGGCCCGCGGACGGCGCTTCGAATCCCTTCAGGGGTGCGCGATGACGATGAGCGTGGGCGCGCGCGCCTCGACGCACGCCATCACCTTGCGCATCGTCACCGGGTCCAGCGCGCCGAAGGCCTCGTCGAGCACCACGACCTGGACGCGCTGGAGCAGGGCGCGCGCGACGAAGATGCGGCTCTGCTCGCCGTGGGACAGCTGCCAGCCGCGCTCGCCCACCATCTGCAGGATTCCGGCGGGCATGCGCTGGAGCAGCTCTCCCAGGCCCAGTTCCTCGCACAGCTCGCGCGCCAGCTTCACGTCGTCCTGGGTGTGGGGCCAGGCGCGGCCCAGCAGCAGGTTCATCGCCAGCGTGCCGGAGATGATGTGGTTCTCGTGGAACTGCGGCGCGCCGGCGATCTGCGCGCCCCAGCCGTCCTGCGTCCAGGTGGACATGTCCAGGCCGCGCAGCAGCACCACGCCGGAGCCCTGGCGCCTGAGGCCCGTGAGGATGGAGGCGAGCGTGGACTTGCCGGAGCCGGACGCGCCCTCCAGCAGCACGCGCTCTCCGGGATGGATGACCACGGACGCGCCCTCGAGCACCGCGCGCGGCGAGGCGGGGTGCTTGAAGTACACGTCGCGCACCTCGAGCAGCGCCTGGCTCTTGGACGGCGCCTCGGTGGCCGCGAGCGGCGTCACCTGGGGCGCGGCGTCCTCGCCGTCCTTGCCCCCGCCCACGGCGCCGGAGAGCCGGGCCGCGTCGAGCATGGGGCGCACCGCGGAGAACAGCACCCGTGAGCCGATGAGCGCCAGCGCGCCCACCGCCAGCGACATCACCGCGCGGGCACCCAGCAGGGCCGCGCCCACGCCCACCGCGATGCTCGCCGTGTCCGCCCCGGCCAGCACGCCGGGGAGGATGGCGATGATGGCCACCGGCAACAGGCCCCGGCGCGCGAGCGTCGTCACCCGCGCGGTGCCCGCGTCCCAGCGCTCGGAGGCGTCCGAGTAGCGCGCCAGCTCCTGGTCCTCCTCCTCGTGCCAGCGCGAGGGCTGCTCCTGCGCCAGCCGCGTGCGGTGGCCGAGCATCCGCTCGATGAGCGCGTGGGTCATCACCACGCGCGCCTCCGTCCAGCCCCGGAACAGCAGCGACTGGCGCGCCACGAGCACGCCCAGCAGGACGCAGTAGCCGCCCAGCGCCGCGAGCCCCAGCGTGCCCGCGGGGCCCGACAGCGTCACGCTGCCGGCCAGGGTCAGGTCCACCACCGCGAGCAGGCTGGTGAAGCTGCCGGCGAGCGCCATCTGCTCCATGCCCGCGCTCTCGAAGGTCCTCCCCACGTACTCGCCGATGCCGCCGCGCTTCGCCTCATCCACCGGCATGGCCAGCGCGCCGGCGAGAAGCCTGCGTCTGAGCAGCGCGGACAAGTCCAACGCCAGCGAGCCCTGCGTCCACGCCAGCGCCGCCTGCAGCGGCACCGCCGTCAGCCCCATCAGCGCCCACGCCCACAGCCAGCCGTGGTCCAGCTGCCCCTCGAACGCGCCCCGGCCAATCAGCCACCACGCGCTGAGCACGCACACCTGGATGAGCACCGCCAGCACCAGCACCAGCGCCAGCCGCGGCGCGGTGGACAGGGCCTTGAGGTGGTGGACCAGCCGGGCGCCCGGCGGCAGCCGCAGCGTGCGCGACGCCACCAGGTGCGTGTTGGCCAGCTGCGCGCCCAGCAGCGCGCGCCGGGCGAGCAGCCGCTGAGGCTCCGGCATCGCCGCGCGCGACAGCACCCGGTCCACCGTGGAGGCCTGGGTGCCCTCGACCAGGGCCTGCACCCCGGACGTGAGCCAGGCCAGGGGCACGTCGCGCTCCGTCTCGTCCGGCGCGATGACGCGCGCGGTGCGGCCGGAGGCGGACACGCGCAGCAGCGCCGCCACCTGGACGCCCTCGCTGGTGACGACGTCCAGGAGGGCAGGGGAGGCGCGCAGGAGCGCCTTCTCCACCTCGCCATGGCGCGTGTACGCCAGGTCCAGCTCCAGCCCCTGCGACTGGGCGGCGGCGTCCAGCCACTCGCCCAGCCGGTTCGGGTCCGTGGGCGCCTGCCCGACGACCTTCGCCCGCGTCCGGGGCAGCGGCAGGCCCGCCGAGCGCGCCAGCGCCTCCAGCGCCTCCGCGCCGCGCGCCATGGGCCACACCAGCCCCGCCAGGGGCTCCGCGGGCCGGGCCCCCCTCGCCTCCGAGGCGCGCGTCATGCCGCACCCCGCTTCGACTCCGGGGGCTGCTCGGCGAGCTGTCCCTGGTCCAGCATCATCCGCCTCCAGCCGCCCTGGCCGCCCAGGGCCCGCCGCATCTGCTCCTCCTCGTCCAGCAGCGAGCGGTACACGGAGTCCTCCCGCTTCGCGAGCTCGCGCGGGTTGGCGTCCTCGACCAGCTGGCCGCCCTTGATGACCAGCACCCGGTCGAACGTCAGCGTCTCCGCGATGTCATGCATGATGCACAGCATCGTCGCCCCCTCCAGCTCCTGCCGGGAGCGCTCCAGCAGCGCCGCGCGCCGGTCCCGCTCCAGGCCGCGGAAGGGCTCGTCGAAGATGGCCAGCCGCACCCCGGGCCTCAAGAGCGCCCGGCCCAGGCGCACGCGCTGCCCCTGGCCGCCGGACAGCAGGCTGCCGCCCTCGCCCAGGCGCGTCTGGAGCCCCTGGGGCAGCTTGTCCAGGAACTCGATGAGGTCCGCGGACCTGAGCGCCTGCCCCACGCGCGGCAGCACCTCGCCCGTCTCCACCCCGTAGGCCAGGTTGTCCACCAGCGACTTGTTCCACAGCGTCACCTCGGGCTCCACCCACGCCGTCTGCCGGCGCAGGCGCGCCAGCGTCTGGCCCTTGAGCGGCTCGCCGTCCACCGTCACCTGTCCGGAGGACGGGCGGTGCCAGCCCAGCAGGATGCCCACGAGCGACGACTTGCCCGCGCCCGACGGGCCGACGATGGCCACGTGCTCGCCGGGCCGCACCGTCATGTCGATGCCCTGCAGCACCGTGAAGCCCGCCGCCTTGACCTCCACCTGCTCGAGCGTGAAGCCCACGCCGCGGGGCTGGCTCGCGAGCGCCGCGGGGGACGGCTCCTCCACCGCCTCCAGGCCCGCGCCCACCTCGTCGGGGGCCAAGAGCGGCTCCATCAGCCGGCCGGTGAGCGACGACGCGGCGGGGTACTGCCGCAGCGCGTCCGCCAACTGCTTGCCCACCGTGGCCAGCGCCAGGGCCCAGTACACCAGCAGCAGCACCGCCCCGGGCTGGATGCCCTGGGACACGGCGTGCAGCACGATGGCCACCGAGCCTCCGGTGGCCGCCAGCATGGACAGGGTGTCGGTGAGGATGCCCCGGCCCAGCAGCGTGCGCGCGGCGCCCACGTACTCGTGCAGGGGCTCCTCGTGCGCGCGCCGCAGGGTCAGCTCCGCGCGGTGCGCGCGCAGCGCCACGGCGCCCCGCATGGCGTCCAGGTAGAAGCGCGACAGCACGCCGTCGAAGTCGCGCATGCGCCGGTCCGCCTCCAGCAGCGAGCGCTGGGCGAGCAGCGGCACCGCCAGCGCCATGGCCCCGCCCAGCACGATGAGCGGCGCGCTGCCGGGGGCAAGCCACACCAGCCCTCCCAGCGTCACCAGCATCTCCGAGGTGGCGCGCAGCACGCCGACGCCGAGCGTGGGCACGCTGCGCACCTGGTGGATGCCGTGGCAGCGCTGCGCCATGTCGGAGACGAGCCGGCTCTTGAAGTAGCGGTCCCCCAGCCGGGGAATCTTGTCGAGGAACGCCAGCCGCAGCCGGACCTCCAGGCGGCGGCCCAGCTTCAGCGTCCCCATGGCCAGGGGCAGCTCCAGCGTGAACAGCACGCCCATCAGCACCAGCAGCGTCACGATGCCCGCCAGCCGCTGCTCCTGGGTGGTGAGGTAGCGGCCCGCGTCGATGATGCCGCGCAGCAGCAGCGCCTCCAGGAAGCCTCCCACCGCGGCCGTCAGGGCGATGGCCGCGAGGATGGAGGGGGCCAACAGGCCGTCGCGGCGCATCAGCCCGATGAGCTCGCGCAGCGGACGGGTGGGGGGCTCCAGGAGCGCCGCCTTGAGGTCCGCGGACAGGGGCTCCTCGTCCTCCTCCCGCGTCTGGCGCAGGCCCCGGGCGAGGATGCAGACCACGCCGCGCAACGTCACCTCCTCGCCGTCCGGAGCGCCCACCGCCGTCCAGTAGGTGGCGGGGATGACCTGCTCGGCGCGGCCCTCCTCCAGGGCCACGTGCACCTCCTTCAACAGCTGCTCCAGGAAGCGCGCGGACCCCTCGCCGTGCTCCACGCCGCCGCCGTCCACCAGCGTCTGGACCATGCGCGTCGTCGCGTCCAGGCACGCCACGCCCTTCCAGCTCGCGTCGGCCAGGGCCTCGTCGAGCAGCCTCGCCGCGAGCGCCTTGTCCACGAGCGCCTGCAGCCTCAGGCGCATCCCGGCGAGGAACTCGCCCGTGCCGGCCCAGTCGCGGAAGGCCTCGGCCGGGACGGGCAGGGCGTGGACGTAGAGCCGGTCCATCAGCTCCGCCACCGACACCCAGCGCCGTCCCAGCGCGGGGTCCATGATCTGCACCCGGTCACCGATGCGGCGCCAGACGACGATGAAGTGCAGGTTGCTGTCCGCCAGACGCACCACCATGATGGCCGGCAGCGTCTTCGTCTCCGGCATCAGCACCTGGTCGCGAGGCAGGACGACCTGGGTGGCCTCCAGGCCCAGCTTGCCGGCCAGCTCCTCCAGCACGTCCACGGACGTCCCGTCGATGTCCGTCTGGCAGGCCTCGCGCAGCCGGCCGTAGCTGACGGACACGCCGAAGCCGTCGAAGAGCGCCTTGAGGGCCGCCGGACCGCAGTCCATGGCGGAGGTCTGGATGACTTCGGGGATGAGCAGCCTTCGTGTGCCCGCCATGGCTCAGCTCCCGCCCCGCGACATCTCCAAATCCCCCGACGAGCGCGGCGGCAACGGGCGCGAGCGCGCCGGCGCCTCCAGCCCCCGCCCCAGCGCGCGCAGCACCAGCTTGAGCGGCGTGGAGTCCTCCACCGCGATGTCCACGGTGCCCGGCAGGCCGTGCTCCAGGGGGATGCCCACCGGCATCTCGTCCACGGACAGCTCCACGCGCACCAGCCCGTCGCGCGCCTCGCTCGCCACCGCCACCACCGTGGCGCGCACCATGCCGAACTCCGTCCAGGCGAAGCCCTCCAGCTTCATGCGCGCCGGCTGGCCCGCGCGCACCCGGCCCAGCGCCGTGGCGGGGGACAGCTGCGCGACGATGCGCACGTCGCCCCCCGCGACGACGGTGGCCATGCGGTCCCCGGCCCTCACCTGCGTGCCCACGCGCACCGGGCTCGTCTCGCCGAGGATGCCGTCGGCGGGCGCCTTCACCACGCGCCGCTCCAGCTCTTCACGCAGGCGCTCCACGGAGGCCTGCGCCACGCTCTCGGCGGCCTCCAGCTCCGCGATGTCCCGCTTGAGCGCCGCGGCCCGGATGCGCCGCTCGGTGGCCAGCATCGTCCCATCCATCTTCACGCGCGTGAGCGCCGCGCGGGAGGCCTGCTCGGAGGCCTGGGCGCGCTCCAGCTCGGTGCGCACGCGGCTCCACTCGGACTCGCTGATCAACTGGCGCGAGTGCAACTGCTCCGCGCTCGCCTTCTCCTCGAGCGCCCGGCGCGCCAGCGCCTCGGCCTCCACCAGCCGGGCCTTGGCCTCCTCCACGCCCGCAGCGCCGCGCTCCTGCTGGGCCACGAGCGCGCCCTGCTCCACCTCGAGCTCCGCGCGCGCCGCCGTCAGCTGCGGCCCCAGGCCCCGAAGCTGGGCCTCCGCCTCCGCCAGCTGCCGCGCCTCCTGCTCGTGGGCGAGCTCGAAGAGCACCTCGCCCGCGCGCACCTGCCGGTGCAGCTCCACCCGCGTCTTCACCAGCCGCCCGTCCACCGGCGCATCCACGGCGTACACCTCGCGGTGGACCTCCAGCCGCGCCTGCACGCTGGGCTCGTAGACGGTGATGCTCGCTCGCAGGAACCACACGCCCCAGACGGCGAACAGCCCCACCGGCAACAACCAGAGCGCCGAGCGCCCTCGCCCCCGCAGCAGCGCGCGCACGGTGCGCGGGAACATTCCTTCACCAACTCTCATGAGCGAAGCCTACCTCATCACCGTGGAACAGACGGACTCCCCGCCAGACCTTCCACCCGGGACGCTCCCGGAGGTCGGCGCCCATCCTCGCCCGGCGGACTGACGCGCGGCAAAGCCAGGGGCGTCACCTCCCCATGCCGCACGCGCCCCGTCCGCGATTGTCTTCTCCGCGCCTTCGTGAATGGACAATCCATCCAGGCCCGGAGCCGCGCGGCGCCCGGAACACAGCCGGCCGACATGTCAAGGGTTGTCCAGGTCAGTCCTATCTCGAAGATAGGGCTCATAAAATGGCTAAAACATGTTTTCAGGACATTGCGACGCGGGGCGTGATGCGGTCTCCACGTATCACCGAGGCGGCGTCCCTCCGCCGCGTCCGGAGCCGGCCCCTTGTAACCGGTTCGGGCGCACTGGCTTCGGGCCCCAGGTGGATTCATGACCCAGGGGTCTCTCAGGTTTCGATAAACTGCGCCATCTATCCAAGTCCCCGGATCTATTTGGATTGGCGGGTTTTTCAGTTCAAGGCTTGACTCCCAATTTTCATCGATTTTTAATGATTCTACTCCGGGTGTGCATGGGCAACCGTGTCGCCTGGAGCGAACGTGGTTCAACCCAGGAGCGACATCATGAAGATCAAGACCAAGGTTCGTGGCGGTCCCCGCGGCTGTGGCCCGGGCGGCATCAGCATCTGGTACGACACCGTTCTGGCGTAGTCGTCCAGACGTCGTTGTTTCACCGTAGTGACTCAATCACCAGGAGCAGACACATGAAGATCAAGACCAAGGTTCGTGGCGGTCCCCGTGGTTGCGGCCCCGGCGGCATCAGCATCTGGTACGACGACGTGCTCCAGCAGCTCCCGTAGTTTCGTCCCCGGGCGGTGATTCGCTCGGACGAAGCTCGAAATCGCCAGTGAGCGGAACATCGCTCGCTGGCGATTTTTTTATGCCTTCGCGAGGTCGCCTGTATTTTCTTCCGATTCGCGAAGTCTGAGATTGGCTGTGGCGTGAGAGGTTACAAAGACTTTCGCCGCATTCTTTGCGTGGTCACTTGACTGGCCGATTACACCCGCCTTTAATGATTCTACTTCTGATGCGGACCGGGAACGGTGAATCGCACGCAATGGCGACTCGGGAGCCGCGTAATGGCTGGATGGACGGGGAATAGGGGCGGGTAGCGCGGGTTGTGGAGGGGCCGGGAGCAGCGCTGGCCGAGGGGCGGCGGGACCGCGGGTGACCTTGGAGCTCGCGTGTCAGAGGGGTGTGTATAGATTGGCTGGCACCGGAAGAACCAGAAGGTGTCGTCGTCCGTAGACTCAAGAGCTTTTCATCAACGCCTTCCAGCCATCCAATCCCCGGGGTTGGGTGTCTGGTGTCAACGCAGTACATCCAGGAGCGTACCATGCAGATCAAGACCAAGGTTCGTGGCGGTCCCCGTGGTTGCGGTGGTGGCGTGGTGCTGACCAACCAGGTCCGCACGCAGCTGCCGTAGTCGACTGGCATCACCGCTTCATCCATCCGACTCCAGCGATGGAGTCATCCTCACCAGGAGCTCATCATGCAGATCAAGACCAAGGTTCGTGGCGGTCCCCGTGGTTGCGGCGGTTCCCTGCCCGTGCTGACCGGCACGGTCCGCACCCAGCTGCCGTAGTCGGCGCTGGATCATCCTCACCCGACTCCAGCGATGGAGTCATCCTCACCAAGGAGCTCATCATGCAGATCAAGACCAAGGTTCGTGGCGGTCCCCGTGGTTGCGGTGGTGGCGTGATCATCGCGGTGCGTTCCGACGCGCTCGCGGCCATCCCGTAGTCCTCCGTCAGCATCCCGAGCTGACTTCACTCACACCTGATTCCGAGGAGTCCATCATGCAGATCAAGACCAAGGTTCGTGGCGGTCCCCGTGGCTGTGGCGGTGGTGTTGCGATTCCCGTGCGCACCACGGGCGGCGTCCTCACGCAGATCCCGTAGTCGTCAGTCTTCCAGACTGAGTCCAACCCAGGCTGTTCTCGATAGGAGCTCGTCATGCAGATCAAGACCAAGGTTCGTGGTGGTCCCCGTGGCTGTGGTGGCTCTCTCCCGCTGCCCACGCAGCCCGTGCTGGACGCCGCCTACGCGCTGTAGTCCTTGTTTGGGCACGTAGAGTGCCTGTCCAAGACGCGAGTCGCCAGGGGGCGGAGTTCCTCGCCCTCTGGCGGCTGTCATTGCGGGGCCCGGTGAGGCTCGCGCGAATCCCTGTCGTGGGGAGGGCGCGCTAGAGTCCCCGGGATGATCAACCCGGTTCATGTGTATGCCTGGCAGGCGGCCATCGTCGGCAACGCGCGGCTGGAGGGCCGCCCGGTGCGCGCGCTGATGCTCGAGGACCCGTGGGCGGGCTCCTTCGCGCGGAGCCCGGAGACCTTCCTGGGCTTCGAGGTGGACGGGGGCTTCGAGCCGTCGTTCGACCGGTGGTTCGAGCGGATGAAGGCGCGGGGGCTCCTGGCCATCCGCTCGCTCCGCGTCTCCGACCCTTCGATCTGGGTGCTGTACGATCCGCCCGACTCCCCGCCCCGGTTGCCGGAGCTGGCGCTGGTGTTCCCGGACCGGGTGGTCTGGTACCGCTACTTCTTCCCGTGGCCGGGCCCCCAGGCCCAGTCCGCCGTGTCGCAGGAGGACGGCTTTCGCGAGGTGCCGGAGACGCGCTCGGCGGCGGTGCCCTCGGTGGAGGACGCGGAGCGGGAGCTGCTCGCGGCGACGCGGGAGTACGTCGCGTTCGTGGGGCCTCAGGCTCGCAAGGACCACTCGAGCGACGTGTTCTACGCGGCCATGGGGCAGAAGGCGCTGGAGCTGCTGACGGACACGGAGGCGAGCTTCCAGACGCGACTGGCGGCCCTGCGGGAGGCGGACGTGAAGGAGTACCGCCGGCGCAGCAAGGACTGGTGGCCCGTGCAGCCGGCGACGCGCGCCATGCGGCCACAAATCTTCGAGAACGCGGCCAGGAGCCTGGAGCGGGACGACTACCTGCGGGTGATGGAGGCGGCGGGGCTGTCCTGGAGGGCCGTGCGGCTGGCCTGCGCCGCCCAGGACATCTGGCCGCTCAACATGCACAACGAGCGCACGTCGGAGGACATGCTGCCGCCGTTCGTCCAGGCGCCGGGGTACGCGGCCATCGGGAAGCGCTGGGCCGACGCGGCCAACGCCGCGTGCAACGCCGCGGTGAACGCGCGCTGAGCGCCTCCGCCGGACCTGGGAGCGCCCCTCTCGGCTCCAAGGGGCGCCCCGGGAAGGCGCCTTGCTTCAGCCGGCCCGGGCCAGCTGTGGCGGCGGCAGGGCCGACGGCGCGAGGACGACGTAGCCGGTGGCGATGAGCGTCTCCTCCACGGCGAGCGAGACGGCGCCCTGCACGGCGCCCGCCTGGGTGGGCTTGCAATTCACGCCGATGGCGATGACGGGCCCCTGCGCGGTGAACTCCGCCACGTCGACGCTGGGCACGGGCGCCGCCTGGACGCCGGGCACCACCACGACGCGCTCGCGGAAGGCCTTCATCAGCCCATGGATGTCCCCGCCGTGCGTCAGCGGCACCTTCACCACGATGCGGCGGTGGGGGTGGTGGCTGAAGTTGATGATGTTGTCGCTGAAGAGGCGGTTGTTGCCGACGGAGATGCGCAGGTTGTCGCCCGTGTCGATGGTGGTGGCGAACAGGCCGATCTCCTGCACCAGGCCCGTGACGCCGGCGGCGGAGATTTCGTCGCCCACGCGGAAGGGCCGCAGCACCAGCAGGAAGATGCCCGCGGCGAAGTTGGAGAGCAGCCCGGACCACGCCGTGCCGATGGCGATGCCCGCGGCGGCCAGCAGCGCGGCGAACGAGGTGGTCTCGAACCCCATCATCCCCAGGATGCCCAGCAGCAACAGGATGGTGAGGGAGCCCGCGAACAGCGACTCGATGTACCGGATGAGCGTGGCGTCGAACTGCCGCTTCTGCAGCGTCAGGTTCAACACGCGCCGGAAGGTGCTGATGATTGCACGTCCCACGAACCACAACACGAGGGCGCCCATTGCCTTGAGCAGGAACGGGAAGGCCTCCGCGAGAGCCAACGTCTTCAACTGTTCGATGACCGCGTCCATGACGCTCCTGAAGCGGCCGAGAGTCCACGGACGTGGCGGGCCTGCTCCGGTCCGGCCGCGTGTGCAGGGCACGGGCCATCCCGGCGGCCTCACGTAAGTCCGCGAATGCCCGGCTTCCTCATGCCGAGGTCACAAGCGACGCGGGGAGGTCCTCCCCAGCCTGGACACGTCAGCCGCGAACGTTGACGCGTCAGGGGGGCCTCGACGCGGCGGCGTGGGCCCTTCAGGGCGCGGTGACGAGCCGCAGCCCTCGCTCCCGGACCAGCGCCCCGAGGGCCTCGCCCGACACCGAGGTTCCTCGTACATCCAGCACGCGCAACTGGGGCAGGGCGCGCAGCGCGGCCAGGCCCGCGTCGGTGACACCGGTGCGGGGCAGGTGGAGCGTGTGCAGCGTCCTGGGCAGATGTCCCAGGGACGCATCGCCGATGCGCGCCCGGGCGAGGCTGAGCCAGGTGAGCTGGGGGAAGCCCCTCAGGGCCTGGAGGCTCTCGTCGTTGAGCCACGTGGCGCCCAGGTCCAGTCGTGTCAGGCGCGGCAGTCGCTGGAGGGCCACCAGTCCGGAGCCGCTGATGGGCGTGCCCGCGACGTGAATCGACTCCAGGCCGGCCAGCTCGGCCAGCTGCCCCAGCCCCAGGTCGGTGAGCAGGGTGCGCTCGGCGCGCAGGGACTGGAGGTGGGGCAGGGCGCGCAGCGCGGGCAGCCACTCGTCGTTGAAGGCGGTCCGGCTCACGTCCAGCTCGCGCAGGGCCGCGTGCAGATGCCCCAGGGCCTGGGGGCCCATGGGCGTGGCGCTCAGGTCGAGCCGAACCAATCGCTCCAGCCCTCGAAGCGTGGCGAGCGAGTCATCCGTCACGGCCAGGCCGGACAGGCCCAGCCGCTCCAGCGCGATGAAGCCCGCGAGCACGTCGAGTCCCCCCGCCGCGACGGCGGTCCTCGACAGCTCCAGCTCCCGCAGGGCCACGAGTCCTCGCACCTGTCGCAGGGCCGCGTCGTCCACGCGGGTGTCGTCGAGGTGGAGCAGCTCCAGCGCGCTCAGTGCCGCGAGGTGCCGGAGCCCCGGGCCCCGCAGGTGGGTCTTCGTGAGGACCAGGGCGCGCAGCGCCTTCAGGCCGGAGAGGTGGCCAAGGCCCAGGTCGGTGATGCGGGTGTGGCCCAGGTGCAGCGCCTCCAGGTTCCGCAGCGTGCCGAGGTGCGCGAGGCCCGTGTCGGTGAGCCCGGTGCGCGCGAGGCCCAGCCACGTGAGGCCCGGCAGCTCCCGCAGCCGCGCGAGGCCCGCGTCCGTCACGTGCGTCCCGCTCAGCACCAGCGTGTGCAGGCGCGCTCCGGGCACCCAGGCGAGGACGGTGTCGTCCACCGCGGTGTCGGAGAGGTCCAGCCACTCGAGCTCCGACTGGGCGGCGAGGGCCGACAGCGCACGCGGGCTGATGGCGGTGCTCGCGAGGGTGAGGCGCCGCAGCGTCGTCAGCCCGGAGAGGAAGCCGAGGCCCGCGTCGGAGATGGCCGTCTCATCCAGACGCACGACGGCCAGCCTCCGCATCTCCCTCACGTGCGCGAGCCCCCCGTCGGTCACCCGGGTGCCGTCCAGGTGCAGGGCCTCCAGGGATGTGAACTCCCGCAGGGCCTCCAGGTGCGCGTCGCCCAGCGGGGTGCCCGAGGCGCGCAGGCCCACCGCGCCCGAGTCGCGCAGCAGCCGCGCGAGGAGCGACGGGGCGGGCAGGGGCGCCGAGTCGAAGCAGAGCTCGGGCACCTGATGCGCCTTCAAAGCGGTGGCCCGCTGACGTGCCTCCTCCTCCGTCACGAGCGCGCCGAGCGGCTCCGCGCACCACGTGCCCCCGGTGGGGGGCTGGAAGCCGGTCGCGTCCGTCGTCAGGGGGCGCCAGCGCTCGAGCCCTCCTTCGGGAAGCACGCGGTAGGCGGTGAGCAGCGCGGGAGGTGGCTCGACGCGCGGAGGAGGAGCAGGAGGGGCGACAGGCGGCGTGGTGGCGCAGCCCATCAGGAATCCCACGAGGAGCCGCCACGTCCCAGGTCTCATCGGGCCGAGCGTAGCGGTTCCCCTCCCGGCTCAGGAGGACTTCGTCGCCGACAGGAGCCTCTCCACGGCGACGAGCACGGCGGCCGCGCTGGCCGGGTGCTTGACGAAGGCGGCGGGGCTGAGGTTGGACAGGCGGCCCATCAGCGAGTCCGGTCCGCTCACGTTCACCATGACGATGCGCGAGCCGGGGCGCGCCGCCGTGCTGAGCACATCCAGCGCGGAGCCCGTGTCCACGATGATGATGCGCGCGGGCTTGTCGCTGTCCGTCACGACGCGCAAACCCTTCTGCTCGAACAGCTCGGTGATGAGCGCCATCAAGCGCGCGTCCGACAGGCGCACCAGCACCGGCTCCCGCGTGTCCAGCTCCACCGCGTTGGCGGCCTGGGGCGCGGGCCCCTTGCCCAGCTCCCTCACGTCCTTCTTCAAGAGCTCCATCACATCCGTCTTCAGCACGCCCCGCACGCGCTGGAGCAGCGAGGCGTCCTGGGCCACGAACGCCTTCAATCGCTGCTCACCGTCGGGTGCCAGCTGCGTGAAGGCCACGCCCATGCCGTCCTCGCGCGACCACGCCACCTGACCGAAGGCCCGCAGCGCCTGGGCCGAGTCGGGGAGGGTGATGCGCAGCTCCAGCGTGCTCCCCACCGGCAGCGCGCGCGGGGTGCGGATGGCGAGCCCTCCCGTGCCGATGTTCCTGCTGTACGCGCGCACCACGTCATCCTGCGTGGCGAACGTCAGCTCCAACACCGCGTCCGCGCGAGCGGGACGCGCGGGCAGGGGGCTGCCCTCGGGGGGCAGCGCTCCCAATTCCAGCAGCACGTCCCGGAGCAACTCCAGACGCTGCGCTTCGTCGGGGCCGAGCGGCGCCGTGCGCTGTCGCTCCAGCAGCGTCTTGTATTCCTCGAGCGCGTTGGCGCGTGGACTTCCCATGATGCCCCCCTGCCTGCCTTTCGCGCCTCCCAGCCTGCCATGTCCTCACGGACTGGCGCGAGAGGTCCACTTCCACCCTGTCCTCATGCATACACCCTGGTATAGGCCAGCGCATGGACGTCCCTCCCTCGCTTCCTACCCGCCCGGGCCTGCTGTCGAGCCTGCTGCGCTGGGGTGTGGCGTGCGCGGCGATGCCGCCCCTGCTCACGCCCGCGCTC
This sequence comes from Myxococcus sp. MISCRS1, assembly GCF_026626605.1. Taxonomy (NCBI): domain Bacteria; kingdom Pseudomonadati; phylum Myxococcota; class Myxococcia; order Myxococcales; family Myxococcaceae; genus Myxococcus; species Myxococcus sp. MISCRS1. Next base: position 1,852,421 of record NZ_JAPNKB010000001.1, on the reverse strand, counting down.
CTGCTGGGGCCCGTCAGCCCCGGGGCCTCGGACGCGCTGATGCGGACGTGGTGTCTGTGGGCCCGGCGCGTCTTCGGCGTGGACGTGGAGGTGGTGGACCACAACGAGGGCCGCTACGACGCATCCTCGTATCTGTTCCTGCAACTGAACCAGACGAGCTTGAGCGAGACGTTCGTGACGCCCCCGGCGCTGCCCCGGCCCGTGCGCATCTTCATGAACATCGAGTATGCGGCGCTGCCCTTCGCGGGCTGGGTGCCCTGGGCCCAGGGCTCCACGGTGGTGGTGCGCCAGTGGAGCGCGCAGGCGCGCCGCGCCGTGGACCGCGCCGCCCAGGCCCTGCGCGAGGGCGCCAGCTATTACATGTCCATCGAGGGCCGACGCAGCGAGGACGGCCGGCTCAATCCCTACCGCAAGGGCGCGGCGGTGCTCGCCATCCGCTCCGGCGCCGCCCTGGTCCCCATGGTGTTCCACGGCGCGCGGGACGTGCTGCCCTTCGGGGAGTGGCGCGTCAGGCCGGGGCGGGTGCGCGTGGAGCTGTTGCCCGCCATCCCCACCGAGGGCCTGCGCTACGAGGACCGGGACGCGCTCGTGGAGCGGCTGCGCGCCCTCGCCCGGGAGCGGGGCTTGGAATAGCCCCGCCCGGGGGTAGGCTCCAGGGCATGTCCTACCAACGCAACCCGGTGAAGGCGCCACGCGTGTCGGGGCTGGCGCTCAAGGCGTTCGTCAACACCCTGGAGAGCGCCGTCGGCTCACCCGTGCTGGAGAAGCTGGTGCGCGACAGCGGCATCGACCGGTGGCGGGAGCTGTCCGCCGGTGATGCGCCCCCGCTCCAGTACCCGCTGCCTCCGGGCGCGCCCGCCACCGAGCCCCAGTCCCCCACGGAGCAGGCCTCGCGCGCCGTCCTGGCGCAGCCCGTGACGCCGGAGCGCGAGACGGTGGGCGCGTATGTCCGGGCCTACCGCGAGGGCGGCGCGGACCCGGTCTCCGTGGCCCGTCGCCTGAACGAGGCCATCGACCGGCTGGAGCGCGGCGAGGCGCGCATGGGGTGGTTCATCGCGCGCAAGCCCGACGAGGTGCTCCGCGCCGCCGAGGCCTCCGCCGGGCGCCATCGCGAGGGCCGCGCGCTGAGCGTGCTGGACGGCGTGCCGGTGGTGCTCAAGGACGAGGTGGACCTGGCGGGCTTCCCCACCACGCTGGGCACGCGCTTCCGCCACCAGGTGGCCTCGGTGGACTCGACGGTGGCCGCGCGCCTCAAGGCCGCGGGCGCGCTCATCCTGGGCAAGGCCAACATGAACGAGATTGGCATCAACCCCATCGGGTTGAATCCGCACCACGGCGTCGCGCGCAACCCGTGGAACCGGGGCCACATCACCGGAGGCAGCTCCAGCGGCTCGGCCGCCGTCGTCGCCGCGGGCCTGTGTCCGCTGAGCATCGGCGCGGACGGCGGTGGCTCCATCCGCATCCCGGCGGCCCTGTGCGGCATCGTCGGCCTCAAGGCGACGTGGGGCCGCATCCCCGAGACGGGCGTGCCGCCCCTGTGCTGGAACGTGGGGCACGTGGGGCCCCTGGGCCTCACGGTGGACGACGTCGCGGCGGCGTATGCGCTGCTCGCCGGACCTGACGGCAAGGACCTGGTCTCCCAAGGACAGCCCCCGCACCACCTGTCCGGTTACGAGCGCGCGGACCTGACGGGCGTGAGGCTGGGCATCTGCTGGCCGTACTTCGAGGACGCGTCAGCGGACGTGGTGGCGCGCTGCAAGGAGGCGGTGCGCGCGCTGACGGCCGCGGGCGCCACCGTGGTGGAGGTGCCCGCGCCGGATTTGAACACCGTGCTCTGGACGCACAGCTGCATCATCCTCAGCGAGATGGCCGAGTCGATGCTGCCGCACTCGCGCGAGCACGCCTCGGACTTCGGGCTCGACTCGCGCACCAACCTGGCCATCGGCAGGCACTTCCGGGCCACGGACCTGGTGCACGCCCTGCGGCATCGCCACCGGCTGACGCGCGAGCTGCTCGCCGTCATGGCGGGCGTGGATGTCCTCGTCACCCCGTCGACGGCCACCACCGCGCCCCTCATCCCCGAGGGCACGCTGCCCGACGGCGAGTCGAACCTGCCCGTCGTCGACGCGCTGATGCGCTTCGTGCGCGAGGGGAACCTGACGGGCTTCCCCGCCCTGTCCGTCCCGGCCGGCCACGACAGCGCGGGGCTGCCCGTGGGCCTGCAGCTCATGGGGCGCCCCTACGAGGAGCACCTGCTGCTGCGCCTGGGCCGCGTCGTGGAGCGCGCCACGGCCGCTCGCACGCCCGCCGTGCATGTCACCGCCCTGCGCTGAGCACGATTCAAAGACATCCTGGAATTTGCCAAGCCCATCGTTCCTGGTGGGCTTGTGTGTATTAACGCTGGCAAAACCAGAAAGACCCGCCCATATTCCCTCGGCGCGGCAGCGTGGACTCTCCAGGCTGCCACAGGCCCGTGATTCGCTGGACGTCAATTCCTGGCATCCGGTTCCGGGCAGGAGGAATTGTTTCATGCAACTGCGTCCGCAGGTGGGTTGGGTGCCGTTCGTCCTCGCGGCGTCGCTGGTGGCGGCATGTGGTCCGTCCTCGTCGGAGACGCCCGCGCCAACGCCGGAGTCGACAGGCGTGCGGGCCGCGGAGTTGGTGGAGCTGGTGGTCAACGGAGATTTCAGCAACGGGCAGACCGCGCCCTGGTGGAGCGGACCGAACACTCAGTCGGTGGTGGAGAACGGCCGGCTGCGCGTCAACGTCACGGGTGGCACGGCGAATCCGTGGGACGCGCCCATGGGGCAGGACAACATCGCGCTCGCGAACGGGCAGGCGTACACGCTGACCTTCACCGCCTCCGCGACGGCGAACGTGACGGTGCGGGCCACGGTGCAGCTGGGCGCGGCGCCGTACACCGCGCCGCTGGACCAGAACATCACGCTGGATGGCACGGCGCGCACGTTCACGTTCCCCTTCACTTCGAATCTCGCGACGGCGGCGGGGCAGGTGACGTTCCAGGTGGGCGGGCGGGGCGCCTTCTCGCTGTTCCTGGACAACGTCTCGCTCACCACGTCGGGCGGAGGCAATCCGGGCGGCGGCGGGCCGGTGGCGATGACGAGCGGCTTCTACGTGGACCCCCACTCCAACCCGGCCGTCTGGGTGCGCGACAACGGCGGGGACTCGCGCGCCTCGCGCATCCAGACGTCCATCGCGAGCAAGCCGGGGGCGCGCTGGTTCGGCAACTGGAGCGGCGACATCACGGCCGCGGTGTCCGGCTTCGTGGGCGCGGCGGACACGGCCGACAAGCTGCCGGTGCTCGTGGCGTACAACATCCCCGGGCGTGACTGCGGCAGCCACTCCGGCGGCGGCGCGGGCAGCCCGGAGGCCTATCGCGCGTGGATCTCCGCCTTCGTCACCGGCCTGGGCAGCCGCCCCGCCATCGTCATCATCGAGCCGGATGCCGTCGCGCAGCTGGATTGTCTGCCCAACGACCCCGAGCGCCAGACGCGCCTGGGCCTGCTGCGCTACGCGACGGAGCAGCTGCGCGACAGGGCGCCCAACACCTGGGCCTACCTGGACGGCGGCAACGCGAACTGGATTGGCGCGGACACCATGGCGCAGCGGCTGGAGTCCGCGGGTGTGCGCAACATCCGCGGCTTCGCGCTCAACGTGTCGAACTTCTACACGACGGCGCAGTCGACGACGTACGGCACCCACGTCAACACCGCGCTCACCTCGCGCTACGGCTACACGAAGCCCTTCGTCGTGGACACCAGCCGCAATGGCAACGGGCACAACGGCGAGTGGTGCAACCCCGGCGGCCGCCGGCTGGGCGTGACGTCCCAGGTGGGCGGTGGCGCGGAGCTGCTCCTGTGGGTGAAGGTGCCAGGGGACTCCGACGGCAACTGCGGCATCGCGCCGAACACGCCCGCGGGCACGTTCAGCCCCGACCTGGCCCTCCGGCTCATCGACGGCACCTGACGGGCGGGGCTCAGCCTCGCTTGGGCAGGAGCCGGGCCAGCTCGCGGTCCAGCGTGGCGGCGAAGCGCTGGCGGTCCTGGGCGTTGAAGCCGCTGGGGCCGCCCGTCACGACGCCGCTCTCGCGCAGCTCCTGCATGAAGTTCCGCACGGACAGCCGCTCGGCGATGTTCTCCTCGGAGAACAGCTCGCCGCGCGGGTCCAGGGTCACCACGCCGCGCGGCACCAGCAGCGCCGCCAGGGGGATGTCCTGGGTGACGGCCAGGTCCCCCTTCTGGGCGGAGGTGGCGATGTGCTGGTCCGCCACGTCCAGCCCCGCGCCCACCTGCACGGTGGAGACGAGCTCCGAGCGGGGCAGGGACAGGGACTTGTTGGCCACGAAGACGAGCGGCACCTTCAGGCGCTGTGAGGCGCGCAGGAGGATGTCGCGGACGGGCGTGGGGCAGGCATCGGCGTCGACCCAGATTCGCATGGCGCTCGCATCCTCGCGTGGACAGGCGCGAAGATGAAGTGCTTGACGCCGCCCATGCGTGGCGCTCGGATGCGCGCCCATGTCCGAGCTGCTCACCCGCGCCGAAGCCTCGAATCACGCTGAAACCTCGCGTCATTCCGACGTGCTCGCCTTCATCGACGAGCTCTGCCGCCGCACGAAGCTCGCCCGACGGGTGGACTTCGGCACCAGCGGCGAGGGCCAGCCCCTGGTGTCGCTGGTGGTGAGCGACCGCAACTGCTTCACGCCGGAGCTGGCGCGCAAGCAGAAGAAGGTCGTGGTGATGGTGGAGGCTAACATCCACGCCGGCGAGGTGGAGGGCAAGGAGTCGGTGCTCGCGCTCGCGCGGGATTTGACGCTCACCAGGCTGGGCCAGAAGCTGCTCGACAAGCTGGTGCTCGTGCTGGTGCCGAACTTCAACCCGGACGGCAATGACCGCATCAGCCCCAACAACCGCAAGCTGAACCTCCAGGACCTGGAGGGGCAGGTCAACCCGGCGGGCGGCGTGGGCACGCGCTACACCGGCGAGGGCTGGAACCTCAACCGCGACAGCACCAAGCAGGAGGCGCCGGAGACGCGCGCCATGGCGAAGCTGCACCAGACGTGGTGGCCGGAGCTGTTCATCGACTGCCACACCACCGACGGCAGCATCCACGACTTCGACCTGACCTACGACACGTCGCACTCCAACGAGCCGCTGTTCCAGGAGCTGCGCGACTACAACCGGCAGATGCTGGACCGCGTCGCCCAGGCGGTGCAGAAGCGCCACGGCTTCGACAGCTTCTGGTACGGCAACTACCGCGAGGAGGGCGTGCCCAGCTCGGGCTGGCATACGTACCCGGCGCTGCCGCGCTTCGGCAGCCACTACCGGGGACTGCTCGGCCGGCTGGACGTGCTGCTGGAGACGTACAGCTACATCGACTTCCCGCGCCGCTGCGCGGTGATGTACGCGTGGCTGCTGGAGCTGATTCGCGAGGCGGCCCGGAGCGCGAAGACGTACCGCGCGCTCACCCAGGCGCAGGAGGAGGCCATCATCGCCCGGGGCACCACGCCGGATCCGCAGACGCTGGTGGGCATCAACTACGGCGTGGCCACGCGCGACGGGGAGGGGAAGCTGACGTTCGACTACCCGGCCTACGTGAAGCCCGGTGACCTGGCGCGCATCCAGGCGTTCGACGAGAAGAGCGTCACGGAGCGGCGCTTCCCGGGCAAGAAGCGCAAGGTCTACCGCGTGCCGCACTTCCGCACCTTCATCCCGACGCAGTCGGTGAGCACGCCGGAGGCGTACCTGGTGCCCGCGGAGCTGGCGCCCCGGCTGGAGTCGCAGGGCATCCGCTTCGAGGTGCTCCCCAAGGCGCAGCGCTTCCTGGTGGACAGCTACCGCATCGCCCGGCGCGAGGAGACCTTCAGCCCGGACGTGGCCGCCAATGTGCCGCCGCCGGGGCAGGCGGAGGTGCCGCTGAGCCAGAAGCCCAAGCCGGTGCGCTTCGAGACGGTGCTGACGGTGTCGCCCGAGCGCGGCGAGCGCGAGTTCGCCCAGGGCACGCTCCGCGTCCCCACCGCGCAGCGCGCGGGCACGCTGGCCGTCTACCTGCTGGAGCCGCACTCCGATGATGGCTTCTGCCGGTGGCAGTTCCTGGACACCTTGTTGGAGGTGGGCGGTTACTACCCCGTGCACCGCGTGGTGAGCCCCGCTCCCGCGCCGAAGAAGGCGGAGTGAGGCCCAAGGGCCCTGACGCGGGTCGGGGTCCAGCAGGATGGCAACGTCACCGCGACGCTGGATTGCCCGCCTGACGGGGGGCACGCCGTTCATCCCTGAGGCGGCGCGGTTCATCCCAGGGCACGTGGAAGCGGTCCCGGGAGATGGCTAGCCTCCGTGCGCATGCGCGACGCGGAGCCGGTTCGTCCCCGAGTGGATGAGGTGGAGCCCCTGCCGTCCTGGGCCGTGTGGATCGGGGCGTTGGGGTGGTGGCTCGCGGATGCGCTCATCTCCGTGAGCCAGACGCAGCTGCTGCAACGCATCGGCGAGCTGAAGGTCGTGGAGGGGGCGCTGTGGCGGATGTCGCTGGCCAGCTCCCTGCTGTGGGTGCCAATCACGGTGATGTGTCTGCGCCTGTCCGAGCGGGTGCCCCTGTCGCGGGGGCACCTGCGGCGGGCGCTGGGCTTCCACGGAGGGGCGCTGCTCGTCGTCGTGCTGGGGCGGGCGACTTTCGTCGTGCTCACGCAGGACCTCATCGGCTGGTACGAGCGCACGCCGCAGGTGCTCGACGTGCTCGCGCAGAGCGTCGTCAACAACCTGCTGCCCTTCGTGTTGCTGACGGCGGGAGCGCATGCGCTGGGCCTGGCGCGCCGCGCGCACGTGCGTCAGCGGCGCGCCGACCAGTTGCAGGCGCAGCTCGCGCAGGCGCGGCTGCAGGCCCTGGCGTCGCAGCTGCGCCCCCACTTCCTCTTCAACGCGCTCAACGCCGTGTCCTCGCTGGTCCACGTGGACCCGGACGCCGCCGAGAAGATGCTGGCGCGCCTGGGGGACTTGCTGCGCCACAGCCTGGAGTCCCATGCGCGGCAGGAGGTGACGCTGCGCGAGGAGCAGCAGGCGCTGGCGCCGTATCTGGACATCGAGCAGACGCGCTTCGGGCCGCGACTGGAGGTCGCCTGGAGGCTGGGGCCCGACGTGCTGGATGCGCGCGTGCCGTATCTGGCGTTGCAGCCGTTGGTGGAGAACGCCATCCGTCATGGGCTGGCGCCGCGCGCGGAGCCCGGGCGCATCGAGATCTCCGCTGAGCGGGAGGGCGACGTGCTGCGCCTGTGCGTGAGCGATGACGGGATGGGCCCCCCCGTGAGCGGCCCTCCGCGAGGTGGCGGGGTGGGGCTGTCGAACCTGCGCGCCCGGCTGGCGACGCTGTACGGGCCTCGTGCCGCGCTGGAGCTGCGCGCGGGGACGCCTCGCGGCGCGGTGGTGGAGCTGCGGGTTCCGCTCGATGACGCGCCCGGCGCGGAGCGGGTGGCCGCATGAGCGCCGCGCGTGGGGGGGCGTGATGGAGCACGCCTCCGGGGGCAGGGTGATGATGGGCGGCAAAGAGGTCGTGGAGCCGTCGGTGCTTCGCGTGGCGCTCGCCGGAGCGGGTGGCGGCAGGAGGGCCGCGCGTGGAGGGGGCAGGGTGATGATGGGCGGCAAAGAGGTCGTGGAGCCGTCGGTGCTTCGCGTGGCGCTCGCCGGAGCGGGTGGCCGCATGAGAGCCGCGCGTCGGCGTGTCGTGATGGAGCGCGCGTCCGGGAGGGCTGGGTGATGATGGGCGGTGGTGAAGCGGCGGAGCCGTCCGTGCTTCGCGTGGCGCTCGCGGATGACGAGCCGCTCGCCCGTTCGCGCCTGCGCGCATTGCTCGCCGCGGAGCCGCACGTCGAGCTCGTCTCCGAGGCCGCCAGCGGCGCGGAGGCCGTGCGCGGCGTGCTCCAGTCCTCGCCGGACGTGCTGCTGCTGGACGTCGAGATGCCAGCGGGAGACGGCTTCGAGGTCCTCCGCGCGCTGCCGCCCGAGTCGCTGCCCGTGGTCGTCTTCGTCACCGCGTGGCAGCAGCACGCCGTGCGCGCTTTCGAGGCCCAGGCGTTGGACTTCCTGCTCAAGCCCTATGACAAGGAGCGCTTCCGCGCCGCGCTCGCCCGCGCGCGCCAGCAGGTGCGGCTGGTGCGTCGAGGCGAGGCGGTGGCTCGGCAGGAGGCGCTCCTGTCCGGGCTCGCGCTGGCGGAGGCTCCGCTGCGGCGTCTGCCCGTCAAGGTGGACGGTCGCATCCGCTTCGTCGACTGCTCCGCCATCTCCCATGTCGAGTCCGAGGCCAACTACGTGCGCGTGCACGTGGGCGCGGAGCAGCACGTGCTGCGCGAGACGCTGACGCACCTGGAGGAACGCCTGGACACACGGCGCTTCCTGCGCGTGCACCGCTCCGTGCTCGTGAACCTGGACCAGGTGCGCGAGGCGGAGCCGCTGTCCCAAGGGGAGTACCTGCTGGTGCTCGGCTCGAGCGGTACCGCCGTGCGCACCGGTCGCAGTCACCGCGCGCGCGTCGAGGCCGCGCTGGGATTGGGAAGCGACAGCGCCCGCTGAAGGCGCCGTCCCTGGTGGCGCGCCATCCATCCCGCGCCCCTTTCGCTTCATCCCCGCTTCCCGGACAGGCGAGCGGGCACCCTGTACCTCTACGGCCATGGCGAGAGCGAGCCCGGCTCCTTTCGCCACACCCGAGAGGAGCTCACCATGTCGTCGTCCCGTCGCATCCCCACGCTGCTCGCGACGCTCGCGCTGTCCGTCGCGACGTCCGCCTCCGCCTCCGCGCCCAGCACGCCGGAGGTGCTCTCCCCCGGCTTCATCTCCCTGCCCGAGCAGGAGGAGTGGCGCATCGCCTTCACGCCGGACGGCCGCACCGCGTTCTGGGGCGTGAGCGCCGGCTTCTTCCCCGAGACGCGTCAGGCCACCATCGTCTTCTCCGAGTGGCGCAACGGCCGCTGGACGCAGCCCCGCCCCGCGTCCTTCTCCGGCGTGCACTCGGACATCGACCCGTTCGTCTCCCCCGACGGACGCCGCCTCTTCTTCTCCTCCATCCGTCCCGTCAACGGCCAGCCGCGCGCGGACGTGGAGATGTGGGTGGTGGAGCGTCGCCGCGATGGCGGCTGGGGCGAGCCGCGTCACCTGGGCGCCGCGGTCCACAGCACCTCCGACGAGCTCTACCCGAGCGTGGACGCGGAGGGCACGCTGTACTTCGGCTCGGACCGCGAGGGCGGCTACGGCGGCTGGGACATCTACCGCTCGCGCCCGCGTCGCGACGGCTCCTACGGCCCCGCGGAGAACCTGGGGCCCGCCATCAACACCGAGTCCTGGGAGTTCAACCCCAACGTCCTCGCGGACGGCAGGACGCTGCTGTTCGCGTCCATCGCCCGCCCGGATGGCCACGGCTACGGTGACCTCTACGTCGCCCGCAAGACGTGGCGTGGCTGGCAGCCGGCGCGCAACCTGGGGCCGACGGTGAACACGGACCTGGACGAGTACCACCCGACGCTCTCGCCGGACCAGCGCACGCTCTACTTCGTGCGCCACCAGTACGAGCCGTTCGTCCCCGGGGAGCTCTACCACGTCCGCGTCGGCGGGCTGCTGTCCGACGACGGCACCTGCGACGTGAGCCACTGAGCCACCGCGTGAGCGCCTCCGCCCGGAGTCATCCCTCTTCCGGGCGGAAGGGCCCCGCGCGAGCATCTCAGCGCGACTGCAGGCGCAGGTTGTCCAGGGCCACGTCGGGGTGGCCCTCGGGCAGGTCGACGAAGAACGCGACGGGCTGCGCGGTGCCCAGCTGGAAGTTGGCGCGCACCCGCTTCGCCACCGCGTCACACGGCATGCGTGGCTCCCGCCCGTCGGCGGTGATGAAGCCGCACATCATCCCCCGCGTGGCGCGCGACGTGTCGAAGGCCACGGCCCAGCCGCGCCCCGGCACGAGCGCCTGCCGCGTCGCCACCCACCGCTGTCCGCCGCGAAGCAGCGACGCGAAGCGCGAGGTCTCACCCCGGGTCCACGTGGCCGGCACCGGCACGGACGCTCCGGGCTCCAGGATGCCCACCCCCACGCGCTGCGAGCGGTACTCGAAGCCCTGGGCCAGCGTGTCGGAGACGACGACCCACTCCGTCACCGCGGCGGCGCCGGAGTCCGCCTCCAGCGAGAGCTTCAGCGTCTGCGTGCCTCCGCTGGTCGCGACGAAGGTGGTGGCGACGAGCCCCGCGGCCTCGCCCGGACGGCTCTGGGGCCTGGCTCCGCGCAGGAGCGTCTGGCCGCCCAGGGTGAGGGTGACTCGCGGCGGCGTGGCCTCCAGCGCGCGGACGCGGACCGACACGCGATAGCTCATGCCGGAGACCACCCGCGCGGGCGGCAGCGAGAGGGGGCTGCTCCGCCCGACGGGCACCAGCGGCTCGTTGGGGAAGCGCACGCGCTCCCAGGCGGAGCACGTGGCCTCGACGCAGGGCCAGGGCTTGGGAAAGGCCTGCGGCGTGAGCGGGGCACGGCGCAATAGCCAGACATCGTGCTCCAGCCACAGGTGGAGGTTGGGGAACAGGCCGGGCGATTGGGCATCGCAGACATCCGAGGCGCTCCTCGACTCCACGAGCTTGCGCGTGAAGGCCAGCCGCGCGTAGCCCAGCCCCGCGTCTCCCGGGCCGCGCGCGGTGCGCTCGGGGTCCTCGCAGAGGAAGTCGTAGTCGTGCGCCAGGAACACCCACGAATCCCACACGGCCACGGGCCCGAGCAGCTCCTCGGTGCCCAGCGCCGTGTTGCGCTGGGTGATGCCCGCGCCCGAAGAGCCGTGGCAGCCATGCAGCTCGGTGAGACGAGCGTCCGTGCCCGTCGACGTCACGCCCAGCGAGACGCGGGGGCGGCCGGAGGGGGACCACGGCGTGGAGCGCAGCGGCAGCAGCTGGTGGGCGTCGTAGTAGTGGTAGTTGAGCGTGGGCTCGTGGCCGGCGTAGCGCGTGTAGTGGCGCCAGAGGTCGGAGCCCCGGTCCGCGGGGATGGTGTAGACCTCGTGGGTCCACGACATCGAGACGGGGAGGCCCTCGCCCTCGGACCCGGCCACGCCCAGGTAGTCATAGCGACAGCCGGGGCTCGAATCTCCGCAGTCGAGCAGCGCGGTGTCCGCGCGGGGGAAGGCCGCGGGGCAGCGGTAGTCGCCATACGGCCCTCCGCAGCGCGCCACCACGCGGCAGCCGTAGGACGTCGTGCTGTAGCCCGGCCCCAGCGGTGTCTTGCGATAGCGCGGGAAGGTGCCCGACAGGCTCCGCGCAGTGGCCTCCCAGCCCACCTCGTCGCTGCGCATGGGGTCATACATGCGGACCTCGAGCAGCTGGTTCGCGGGGGACCACACGTTCGTGGCATCCACGCAATGCGCCGCGGTGATGGCCCGGCGCGGTGAGATGAACGTGACACCACACGTGTAGCGCAGCGGTGTTCCATCCAGCCCCAGGACAGGGGCGTGCGTCCCCGGGCGCAGCATGGGGACGAACACCGTCCCATGGCTGAGCCGGCTGCTGGCCAGCGCGCCCGAAGGGCCGAGGTCCACGCGGTAGTAGTCCTGATAGGCCCACTCCACGCGCTGGTCCACGGCCTCCCCCCCGGATGTGTCGGGTGACTCCAGGTGGCCGCCGCAGCCGACGAGACAGGTCATCAGGATGGCCAGATGAAAGCTCGCGCGGACGCGCACGGCGCGTCGTGTCGTGTCCATGAATGTTCCCCCCTCGATGACCCGGCGCGGCGTCCCCTCTCCGCGCGAGTGCTGGTGTCACCGGCACCCCGCATCATGCTGTGCATCTCCCCCGCCCAGAGCCCGCACGACCCGCCCGCGCGTCTGTCGCCCGTCCCACCTTGGAGGTGTTTCACGTCTTCGGGATGGCACTGCTCCCGCGTCACCCCGTGTGCGGGTTGGCGTGGATTTATGCCAATGAACAATGTATAAACGTGTAATCACGGCATATCTTGCCAAGTCGTGATTCCGGCAGGGGCCGGAGTTGCTCATCCCTGGCAGGGGGCGCGGCCGTCCGCGCGGGTGTGAGAACGCGAATGCAACGCATGTTTGAAATGCGCCAGGGAAGCTGGCGCGTGGGAGTGGTGTGCGCGCTGTTGGCCTTGGGTTCGGCGTGTGGGGACGCGGCGGTGGAGCCCGAGTCACCGGTGCCCGAGGTGGTGGAGGCGGACCCGGCGCGTCATCCGGAGCGTCGTGGCATCGGCATGTTGCCGTTGCCGAGCGGGCCGTCGGCGATGGCCATCACGGTGGACCCTCGGGCGTCGCTCATCGTCACCGAGGACGCCATCGTGAGGAACTTCACGCTGCTGCGGGTGATGACGCAGCTGGTGACGCAGTCGGGGGTCGCGGGCCTGACGCCGCTGGCGCTCTTCCAGGACTGGTGGAGCACGCAGGCGCCCCCGGGCTGTCTGCCCGTCTTCAACACCTTCCCCTTCGAGTGTCCGCGGCCGGAGTCGAACCAGGCGTTCGTCAACCCCTTCATCAACCCGGGCACCAACCCCGACGAGTACATCCCGCTGGCGCTGGTCAACCGCTTCGACCTGGCGCCGGTGTCGGGCAGCGACTGCGGTGAGTACCGCATCGTCTTCGGCAAGCGCTCGGGCATCCCGGGCGGCGGCAATCGCAACCTGCTCATCTTCGAGGCGGTGCTGCCCAACCCCAACCCCGCCGCGGGCCTCAATGGCTGTCAGCCGGTCGCCAACTTCTGGGCCTCGCTGACGGGGATGACCACGCTGTCGTCCCGCATCGCCGCGCTGCAGGGCTTCTACTTCAACGGCCTGCCGGGCGCGGGCGTCATGCCGGTGGTGCACATCGACAACTACGGCAACCGCTCCGGGAGCGTGGCGACGGGGCAGGTGCGCACCAACCAGTTCATCGGGCGGCCGTGGACGCTGCGTGAGTTCAGCGTGCGCCGGACGATGTGCGGCGCCACCCCCTGCCAGCTGCGCTTCGTCCCGGTGACGGTGAAGGTCAACCCGGGTGGGACGCTGTTCAACCCGGCGTCCGGCCACGCGCTCGCGCCCACGTTCCAGGGCTCGCTGTTCCCCGGACAGGTGCCCGCGCTGGCCGTCAATGACATCAACCTGTTCAACAACACCATCCCGGACGCGTTCAACAGCGGGCAGAGCCACGTGGGGGTGTTCGAGAACCAGTACGTCGCGCAGTTCGGCCCCGGCCCCAGCCCCTTCCACACCAACGTCCAGGCGGCGATTGCCGCGGCGGGCAGCACGCTGACGCCGCAGCAGGTGGTGGCGCGCTCCATGGCGCTGTCGTGCGCCGGCTGCCACGAGAACAGCAACGGCGCGAACCTGGGCGGCGGGCTCGTCTGGCCTCCGTCGGGCGGCTTCGTGCACGTGGGTGAGCAGTTCGACCCGCTTTCGGGGGTGTTCGGCCCGCGCTACCGCATCTCCCCGGCGCTCACCAACGTCTTCCTGCCCCACCGCAAGGCGGTGCTGGAGACGTTCCTGAACGCCTCGTGCGGGGATGCCACGTGCCAGCCGTGGGAGACGACCACCGTCTGCCCGGCTGACTGCCCGTAGTCCTCGGTCCACCAAGGTTCGGATGTGGGCGCGGAGGCATGTCTATACTCCGCGCCCACCATGACGGCGGACTCCCTCAAGCAGCACCTGCGGCGCACGCTCCGGCGGGATTTGTGGCTGACGCTCACCCCCGCGCTGCTCCTCATCGGCGTCGCCTTCGCCGCCGCGTTCCACTTCATCAAGCCCGCGCCGCCCAAGACGCTGGTTCTGGCCATGTCCCAGGACGAGGGCGGCTTCCGCTACTACGCGCGGAAGTACCAGGACTTCCTGGCCAGGCACGACATCAAGCTGGAGCTGCGCTCGACGAAGGGCTCCATCGAGAACGTGGCGCTGCTGGCGGACGAGTCCTCGGGCGTGGACGTGGCCTTCGTGCAGAGCGGCACGGTGGCGGGGGAGACCGCGGGGAACGTGGTGTCGCTGGGCAGTCTGTCCTACGTGCCCCTGTGGGTGTTCTACCGGGGTGAGCCCCTGGAGGACGTGCGCCAGCTCAAGGGCCGCAAGGTGGCGGTGGGGCCGGAGGGCAGCGGCACGCGTGCGCTCGCCATCACGCTCTTGAAGGCCAACGGCATCGACGAGGCGCCCACGGAGCTGATGCCGCTGGAGCGCGAGGCCGCCATCGAGCAGCTCAAGCAGGGGACGGTGGACGCCATCTTCCTCATCTCTCCGGCCGAGTCGCCCGCCATCCACCGGCTGGCGGCGGTGCCCGGCATCCGGCTGTTGAGCTTCACGCGGGGCGCGGCGTACGCGCGGCGCTTCCCGTACCTGTCGCGGCTGGTGTTGCCCCGGGGTGTGTTCAACCTGGCCTCGGACGTGCCGGCCGAGGACGTGGTGGTCATCGCGCCCACGGCGAACCTGGTGGCGCGCGACTCGCTGCACCCGGCGCTGGCGTATCTGCTGATGCGCGCGGCCAGCGAGGTCCACGGCAAGGCGGGCCTGTTGGACGGCGCGGCCGAGTTCCCCGCGCCCCGCGAGACGGGCTTCCCGCTCAGCGATGAGGCGAAGCGCTACTACGAGGCGGGGGTCCCCCTGCTGCAGCGCTACCTGCCGTTCTGGGCCGCCAACCTGGTGGACCGGCTGTGGGTGATGCTGGTGCCCATCATCGCGGTGGTGGTGCCGCTGTTCCGGGCGGTGCCGGCGGTGTACCAGTGGCGCATGCGCTCGCGCATCGTGCGTTGGTATGCGCGGCTGAAGGAGATTGAAATCCAGCTCGATGAGAACCCCGGGCAGCAGATGCTCGAGGACATGCTCAAGCGCCTGGAGGAGGCGGAGCGCGAGGTCAATCGCATCCCCATGCCGCTGGCGTACGCGGAGAACCTCTACTTCTTCCGCGAGCACATCGAGGTGGTGCGCCGTCGCCTCATCCGTCGGCTCTCCGGTGGGCGGGACGGGGCGGACGCGCACGCGCACTCCGCCAGCGCGTAGTCGGCTCGGACCTCGCGCGGGGCGCTCGCGTGGGCGCCACGCCCGGGGTCGTGGGGGCGCGAGGTGTCGGCCCCGGCTCGGGGCTCCACCCGCCCGGCGCCGGCGACAGCCCCGCGCCCGTCACGCGCGTAACGGGGGCACGGGGGACTGGCCCCCTCTGCGTGCTTCGGTCGACGCCTCCCGTCATGGCCACGCGCAGCACCTGACAGGCGCGCATCAGGCGCCGCCGCGTGTTCACGTGGGTGAGCCCGAGCTGTGCGGCCATGGTGCGTCCATCCAGGTCCCGCTCGAAGCGCATGACGCAGGCCTGGCGCAGGGCTTCCGGCAACTGGGAGACGTGGCGCCACAGGAGCCGGGCCCGCTCGCGCTCGAGCAGGAGGTGCTCGGGCGAGGGGGCGTGGAGGGGGGCCGTGGCCTCGGTGCACGTGTCGTCGGTGAGGTCGTCCGCGCGGCGGGCCCGTGCGCGGTGCTGGTCCACACAGGTGTTGTGGAGGATGCGCGTCAGCCAGGCCTCGGGGTTGTGGAGGCGGTGGGACTCGCGGGGCCAGGCCTCCGCGGCCCGGAGCATCGCGGCGCCCAGCGCGTCCTCCGCGTCGGCGTGGTTGCCTCCGAGCTGGCGCACGCTCCTGGCGAGGAGCCTCGGTTGGTGCTGCCGCCACAGCTCCCAGAAGCGGGTCGACGTCGTTTCGTTGAGAGTCTTCACCGTGGGCTCACCCCTGCGTGTGAGGCCCCCTTGAGCAACGGCCATGCCCACGCCTGTCCCTCGGACGGCGGCGCCCGGAAGCGTGGACTGGCATGTCAGCGGCGGGCGCTGACATGTCAGCCGAAGGCCCGGGGAGGCTGGCGTCAGACTCGACCCGGGCCTCCTCGGTGTAGCCTGGAGGAGAACCCCGGCTCCGGCGCCGAGCGTCCCCCTCATGTCGCAGCGATTCCTCGATGATGTCTCCACCGCCAGCCCCCCGCGGCGTGGCGGCGACTCCCAGTCCGCGCCCCTGGCGCCGGCGCTGACGCTGGTCTCCCATCCGCTCGCGTCGAGGGTGGGGGAGCGCTACGTGATGGAGGCTTTGCTCGCGGGGCGTGAGGTGGCCCTGTCGCGCAACGAGCCGCTCTTCACGCGCGTGGGGGAGGGGGTGGGGCGACCGCTGGCGGACCCGTTCCTGAGCCGACGTCCGCTGCGCTTCCTGCCGCGTCCGGAGGGCGGGCTCCGGCTGGAGGTGGACGCGGAGGGCACGTCCGTGGTGGTCGGAGGTGTGCCCGGGGGGGCGTGGGATTTCCGGCCGGAGGTGCTCGCGGCGGGGGTGACGCTGGAGCTGGGCGGGCGGGTGGTGGTGCTGCTGCATCGCGTGGCGCTGGACGCGGAGCGCTCGGCGGACACCCTGGGCATGGTGGGGCAGAGCCTGGCCCTGGGCCGCGTGCGCACCCGCGTGCGGCAGGTGGCGGACCTGGAGGTGCCGGTGCTCGTGCGGGGGGAGACGGGCACGGGGAAGGAGCTGGTCGCCCGGGCGCTCCATCAGCGGAGTCCTCGTCGCAGGGGGCCGTTCATCAGCGTCAACCTGGGCACGCTGGCACGCGAGCTCGCGGCCTCGGAGTTGTTCGGCGCGCAGCGCGGGGCCTACACAGGTGCGTCGCAGAGTCGCGAGGGGTTCTTCCGCGCGGCCCATGGCGGCACGCTCTTCCTGGACGAGGTGGGGGAGGCTCCGCCGGAGGTGCAGGTGGCGCTCTTGCGCGTGCTGGAGACGGGGGAGGTGTTCCCGGTGGGGTCACATACGCCCGTCGTCACGGACGTGCGGCTGGTCGCCGCGACGGACGCGCCCTTGGAGGAGCTCATCGAGCAGGGGCGGTTTCGCGCACCACTGTTGCATCGGCTCTCCGGTTACACGCTCCAGATGCCGGCGCTGCGGGATCGGCGTGAGGACATCGCGCTGCTCTTCCATCACTTCGCGCGGCTGGAGCTGGAGTCGCTGGGCGAGGCGTGGCGGCTGGAGCCCGAGGACCCCTACGCGGAGCCGTGGCTGCCCGCGTCGCTGGCGACGCGGCTGTTGGACTTCGAGTGGCCCGGCAACGTGCGCCAGCTTCGCAACGTGGTCCGGCAGCTGGTCATCAGCAGTCGGGGGCAGCCTCGGCTCCAGGTGGATGCGTCGCTGGAGGCGGAGCTGGGCTCCGGCAAGCGCGAGGAGCCCGTGGCGCTGACGCGCCGCAAGCCGGCGGAGGTGTCGGAGCGGGAGCTCCTGGAGGCGCTGCGGGAGTGCTCGTGGGATTTGAAGGGCACGGCGGAGCGGCTGGGCATCACCCGGGCGTCGCTCTACAACCTGGTGGACCGCAGCCCGCATATCCGCACGGTGAAGGACGTGAGCGCGGAGGAGATCTCTCGCTGCTTCCACGAGTGCGCGGGGGACCTGGACGCGATGGTGCGACGGCTGGAGGTCTCCCGGCGCGCGCTCCAGCGGCGGGTCCGTGAGCTGGGGCTCGGGCCCGCCGAGTGATGGCGTCATCCGGCGTGGCGGGCTCTCGCGGCCACGCTCCATTCAGTCGAACGACGTGAGGAGGCTCGCGTGATGAAGTTGCATGGGATGGCAGTCGTGATGTGGCTGGGAATGGGGTGTGCTCCGGAGCAGGCCGCGCCCGAGGAGGTCCTCGAGACGGGGGCGCAGGCGCAGGACGTCGAGTGTTCCAAGCTGCGGGAGGTGTCTTGCACCTTGGTGCACGGACTGTGTCCGAAGATCGCGCCGGACGAGGTGTGCACCATCACCATCGGACGGGGGCCGGAGCCGGTGACGCCCGCCTTCTCCTGCATCCATCGGAGGCAGTGGCTCAAGCTCCGGCTGGCTGAGGACGTGTCGCACGCCACCATCCACTTCGACGGTGACCCCTCGGGTCACCTGTTCGAGGGGGAGCCGTCGGACATCGTCAAGCTGGACTCCTGGTACAGGCCTTCGTGGTGCGCAAAGGTCTCGGCCAAGGCGTGGTGGATGGACTATCCCTTCCGGGTGTCCTCGGGCACGGGAGAGGGCCAGCCTGGAGAGCTGGAGGTGGTGAGGGATCCAGGCGAGCCCGAGGAGGGGTGAGGACCGCTTGCTCAACGCGGTGAGGTCGTGAGCAGGGGCACCCAGGTCCGCCCGAGTCGAGGGCGGGCCACCAGCGCGCGCGACAGGGCCTCACGGGCCCGCGCTTGTTCATCGAGGGGCTGCGTGGGCGATGAGCGCACGCGCAGGAGTTCCAGCGCCGCATGCAGTGCGCGCGCCTCGAGGTCATCGGGGCGCACCTTCAGCACCGCGGATGCATGCGCGAGGCCTCTCTCCAGCGCGTCGCCTGGGGAGGCATCGGCGAGATGTCGGGCGAGGGCGTGGTCCATGAGGAGTCGCGCGAGCGCGAGCCGGTCGTCATGGGGACGCGCGCTGAGGGCGAGCACGGCTTCGTGCGCCTGCGCCGCCTCGGTGAAGACCGCCTCTTGTTCCCGCGGGAGGCCGGAGGGCGGAGGGCTCGCGATGAGGGGGGCTGTGCCTCGTGTCCCTCGCCATACGAGCGCCCTCAGGCGTCGGGCCTTCGCCACATAGCGCAGGGCTTCCTCATCGCGGGGATTGCGCGTGACCGCTTCGCGCAGCGCGAGCTCGGCGGCTTCGAGCGGGTGGACCACCTCAAGGGCGTCCCGCGGATTGCGCTGGGCCGCGTCGCGAGCAGCAGCCTCGGGCGAGTGGTTCGCAGCATGCTCATCGCGTGGAGCGCGCGTTGCCGCGCCTTGCACCGCATCTTCGCCCGGGTGGTTCGCAGCATGCTCATCGCGTGGAGCGCGCGTTGCCGCGCCTTGCACCGCATCTTCGCGCGCGTGGTTTACCGCAGAGGCCTCGCGTGGAGCGCGCGTTGCCGCGCTTTGCAAGGCATCTTCGCGCGCGTGGTTTACCGCAGGGGCCTCGCGTGGAGCGCGCGTTGCCACGCCTTGCACCGCATCTTCGCGCGGGTGGTTTACCGCAGAGGCATCGCGTGGAGCGCGCGTTGCCACGTCGCGCAGGGGGGCCACGCGTGCGTGGCTGAACCCCAGGCCGCGCTCCCACGCGTACGTCGCGAGCAGCAGCTCGGCGTGGCCCAGGTTGGCCCACGCGGTCGACAGCTCCGGCTGGAGCGCGAGCGCCGCCTGGGCCTCGCGCTTCGCGGCCTGGGCGTCCTCGCGCGGGTCCTCCCCGAGCTCCAGCCGATACGCCGCGCGAGCCGCCAGCGCCTCCGACAGGTTGCTGTACGTCAGCCCCTGTTTCGGCGCGAGCGCGCGAGCCCGGACGAAGGCCTCGCGGGCCTCGTCGACAGCAGGGAAGGGGGATTCTCCTCGCTGCCACGCATCGCGAGCACGCTCCAGGTGCACCAGCCCCACGCCACCGTGGAGCTGCGGCACCTCGGCGTTGAGCGCGAGCGCGCTTCGATACGAACCGAGCGCCGCGTCCAGCGCGGACCGTGCATCCTTGCCCGAGTCACGCGCGCGCGCCGCGCGGAGCGCATGCACCTGCGCTTCGTAGAAGTGGCTGACCAGGTTGCGCGGGTTGAGGCTCCGCGCCTTCTCCAGCGCCTCCCGGGCGCGCTCCAGATCCTCATCCGCCGTGGTGCTGCGCGGATTCGACGCGCGCTTGAACCAGGCGCTGCCCAGGTTGATCCACGCATCCGGCAGCGACTCGTCGATGCCGATGGCGGTGCGGTACGCCTCGATGGCGCGCTGCCGGTTGCCGAGCGAGTCCTCGCCCACCGCGTCCTCATGGTCCGCCCAGACCTTGAAGATGAGCCCCAGGTTGGCGTGATAGTCGTAGCCGCGCTCCCGCGGCGCCACCCCTTCGAACGCCTCGATGGACTGACGCAGCAGCGCGCGAGGGTCCTCGCTGCGCGCCTGCCGCAGCCGCGCCTCCTGCCAGAGCACCAACCCGAGCGCCTGCCGCGCCTCGCTGCGATTCGGCTCCACCTCGAGCGCCGCGCGCGCCGCCTTCAAAGCGGCCTCCAGTGGCGCCCGCACATCCCCACCCTGTCTGCCGCGATACTCCGCGAGCCTGCGATGCAGCATGGCCTTGCGAACCAACGACGGCACATGCCGAGGCGAGGCCGTGAGCCCGCGCTCCAACGCCTCCAACGCCCGCTCCAGGTGGGGCGTCACGTCCCCCTGGCCATACATCCCCATGCGCAGCGCCACCTGCTCCACACCCGCGAGCGCCAGGTGCGCCTCCGGCAGACTCTCCGCGAGCGACGCGGCCCGGGCATGCGCCCGTCGCGCCGCGTCCAGGTCCTCCTGCGCGGACTCGCGCCGCCCCGCATCCCAATGACTCGTGGCGCGCGCCACCAGCACGTCCCCCCGCAGCAGCGGCGCCTCGAAGAACCAGGGCAGCCGCTCACCCAACGCATCCAGCCGCTCCAACGCGTCCGCGTAGCGCTCCTCGTGGTACGCGAGCAGCGCCGCGACGTACTCGGCGGGGGGCAGGTCCACGTCGCCGCCCTTCCTCAACCACTCCAGCGCCGGCTCCCGATACTGCGCCACCAGCGCCTTGCGTCGCCCCTGCCGCTCCAGCGCGGGCAGGTGCTCGGACGCGCGCAGCTGCTCCTGGTAGATCTGCCCCAGCGCGAGCGCCAGCGCGCACGCGACGCGAGGCGTCCGCGTCCCGTGGTGCCACGCGGCCTCCAGCGCCTCCTTCGCGCGCCCGGGCTCCCCCATCGCCAACCAGCCCCGTCCCAGCGCCTCGTTGCCCGGCCCCAGCGCGCGCTCGCCTCCCGCGCGCATCTCCCGAGCGATGTCCTCCAGGCGCGCCTCCAGCGTGCGCCGCTCCTCCCGCGTGTCGTGCAGCCGCGCCAGGGCGGTGTACCGGGCGCGGGCCTCCACGTGCTCGGCGAGCTCGGAGAAGCGGCGCGCAAGATGTTCGCGCACGTCCGCCTCGCGTCGGGCGAGCACCGCCTGCACCCCTGCAAGCAGCAACACCAGCCCCACCACCGCCGCCAGCGTCAGCCCCCGCCAGTGCCTGCGCGCCAGCCGCGCCATCCGGTAGCCCGGCCCCGTCGAGCGCGCGAGCACCGGCGCCCCATCGAGGAAGCGCCGCAGGTCCTCCACCAGCGCCCGCGCCGAGTCGTACCGGCCCCCGCGCTCCTTCTCCAGGCACTTGAGGACGATGGCCTCCAGGTCCGCGGGCACCTCGGGCGCCAGCGCGCGCGGAGGCCGGGGCTCCTCCGTGGGGATGCGGCTGAGCACCTCCAGCGCGTTGCTCCCGGGCACGGGCGCCTGGCCCACCAGGAGCGCGTAGAGCGTGGCGCCCAGCGCGTACACATCCACGCGACGGTCCAGCCGGCTCACCTCGCCGCGCGCCTGCTCGGGCGCCATGTAGTGCGGCGTGCCCAGGATGGCCCCCGTGGCGGTGACGCCTTCGCCCGGCGCCCGCGCCAGCCCGAAGTCCATGACGTAGGGCTTCCACTGTCCGTCGGCCGTGCGCTCCACCAGGATGTTGGACGGCTTGATGTCGCGGTGGATGAGGCCGGCCCGGTGCGCCGCGTGTACGCCCTCGGCGGCCTGCGCCAGCAGCAGCGCCTTCTGCTCGACGGAGAGCTGGCTCGCGACCTGGTGGAGCGGCAGGCCGTCCACGTACTGCATCGCGATGTACGCGCGCCCCTGGACCTGGCCCACCTCGTAGACCTTGCACACGCGCTCGTGCTCCACGCGCGCCTGGGCCTGCGCCTCCGCCACGAAGTGCCTCACCCGCCCGGGCTCGTCGTCCTTCACGAACTTGAGCGCCACGAGCCGCCGCAGCACCAGGTCCTGCACCAGGAAGACGCGCCCCATGCCGCCCTGGCCCAGGAAGCGGATGGGCGCATAACGCTCCCAGCCCGGCACGGGGAAGGGGGGCTCGGCCTCCAGGGCCGCGGGCTCCAGCGGGCGGGGCGCCCCGACCTGGACCGTGGGC
The DNA here is from genome assembly GCF_026626605.1 of Myxococcus sp. MISCRS1. Taxonomy (NCBI): domain Bacteria; kingdom Pseudomonadati; phylum Myxococcota; class Myxococcia; order Myxococcales; family Myxococcaceae; genus Myxococcus; species Myxococcus sp. MISCRS1. Next base: position 1,830,529 of record NZ_JAPNKB010000001.1, on the reverse strand, counting down.
GGGCCCACGAGCGCTTCCTGGAGGGCGGCCCGCGAGGCGCTCCGGAGGGAGGCGAGGGTGGCCTCGGACAGTCGCCCCCGGGCATGGAGCAGGTCCAGGGGGCCTTTCTGCTCGCGCTCGACGGCCGCCCGCAGGGACTCCACCTCGTCGTCGGCCAGCAGGCCCTCGAGGAGCACCGCTCGCAGCTCCGCCTCGTCGTCCTCGCGCATCGGTGGTCCCCGGGCGCGCGCGCGTCCGGGCCCCGCCGGAACGCCGTGCGGGGAGGGTTGTACCACCCCGCCCCCGACGACATCCCGTGCAGGCGCCGGGCTGGATTGATATGCAGGGAGCGCCGGACGGCGATGGACGCCGCCCCGCCCGGTCCCGGAGGGCCCCATGTACGCCGATATTGATCTTGCCGCGGTGGGAGTCCCGTTCGCCCGGAGGACGTCGGCCTGAACAGGCCGACGTGAAGGTCCGTCACAGCGCGGTCCTCGCTCCGGGTGCCCTGACGAATCCAGGTGCGCCGCAGGCACCGCCTTGTCCGGAGTCCTTCTCAGTGTCTCTCGAAACTTTTGGTTGGGGGCCCCAGCTGGCCCAGGCTTTCTCCCTCCTCGTCGAGTCGTCCCCTCTTCCCCTCGTCCCCGGCCGCGTGGTGCGCCAGGCCCGAGGGCTGCTCACCGTCCAGACCGCGGAGCGCACCCTGCTGGCGCGCACCGCCGGCCGGCTGCTCCACCAATCCTCCAGCGCCGAGTCCCTGCCCACCGTGGGTGACTGGGTGGCCCTCCAGCTTCCTCCGGGCGAAGGGGAGGGCATGCTCCACGCCGTGCTCCCCCGCAAGAGCCTGCTCGCGCGCCGCGAGGTGGGACGCGAGAGGGAGGTGCAGCTCATCGCCGCCAACCTGGACGTGGTGCTCCTGGTCGCCGGCCTGGACGGGAACTTCAACCCCCGCCGCATCGAGCGCGCCCTCACCCTGGCCTGGACGAGCGGCGCCTCCCCCGCGGTGCTGCTCACCAAGGCCGACCTCCATGACGACGCCGACGCCGTCGTCGAGGAGGTCTCCGCGCTGGCCCCCGGCGTCCCCGTGCTGGCCCTGAGCTCCAGGACCGGCGAGGGGCTGGACGCCGTGCGGGCCCTCATCCCCGAGCACCGCACCGGCGCCCTGCTGGGCTCCTCCGGCGTGGGCAAGTCCACCCTCGTCAACCGCCTGCTGGGTGAGTCGCGCCTGGCCACGCAGGAGGTGCGCTACGAGGACGACAAGGGGCGTCACACCACGACCCACCGCGAGCTGTTCCGGCTGCCCCACGGGGGGCTGCTCATCGACGGCCCCGGCATGCGCGAGCTGGGGCTGCTCGGCGAGGAGGAGAAGGCGATTGAGCAGGCCTTCACCGACATCCTCGAGCTCGCCGAGGGCTGCCGCTTCCGCGACTGCACGCACCAGCGTGAGCCCGGCTGCGCCGTCCGCGCCGCCGTCCAGTCCGGGGCCCTCCCTGAGCAGCGCCTCTCGAGCTTCGAGAAGCTGCAAAAGGAGAAGGCCTTCCAGGCGCGTCAGTCGAGCACCGCGCTGCAGAAGGAGCAGCGGCGCATCGACAGGAGCCGCTCCATGCAGGGTTGGGAGAACACCCGCGCCAAGCGCCGGCGGGACTGAAACCCGGACCGAAAATTCGCCGTAAATCCTCCACTCAAGGATTCCGATGGGCCGCGTTTGGATATTTCGAAAGGTGGGGACACCCGGGCAGAGCCTGGATGTCCGAGGGCTTCGGGCGCTGAGCGTCCGGGCAGGTGGGTGGGGGGAGTGTCCGGGGGAATCACCGGCACTCGGGTTTTCGAACGTCCGACGTTCGAGGGGGGAAGAGGCGCGCCGGGGGGCTCGCCTCGGACCTTTTGAGGGGGCGCCCCTGGGGAGGGGCGTGGCTTCCGGAGGGTGCGCCGAGGGGCGCGCTCACGCTGGACCGGAGGTACGAATTCTCGCAGTCCTTCATACGGCGGGGAGCGCGTCGAGGGGGCGCGCTCCCCGCGGTTCTTTTCAGGGTCCTTCTTCGGACCCGCCCGCGTCGTGGACTACTTCGTGTCCGACGAGGGCATCATCTTGATGCGCTGGCCCTGGTCATCCGTCACCACGGAGCCGTCTGCCTTCTGCTGCTCGGTGGGCTGACCGACGGCGAAGCTGGCCACCTTCGTCAGGGGCACGCCCTGGAAGATGCCGCTCACCGTCACCACCAGGTGGGAGCGTCCGGCGCCCGGCGCGAAGGCCACGTCCAGGTTCGTGACGGCCGCCTTCTCCACGCTCACGCCCGTCACGGGCGAGGTGCTGCTGGTCACCTGGAGCCCGTCGACGCCGGAGACCTCCACCCGGACATCCTCGCCGGGGACCTGGAAGCGCAGCGAGACGGTGGCGCTGGTGTCGGACACCTTGGCGCCCACGTCCACGGGCGCGCTGAGCTTGGCGGTGGAGCCCGGGTGGTCGGCGCTGTCCGCCGGGGTGCTGCTCTTCGCCGGAGAGGTGCAGGCCAGGGGCGCCATCAGCGCCAGGAGGCCGGAGAGGACCGCGGAGGCAATGCGATTCATGGGTGCTCCTGGGAACGCGGGAGGAGTGAGAGGTCCGCTCATTGGCTGCTGATGGAGAGGGTGTAGTTGTAGTTGCCCGAGCCCTCGTCGGCCCAGCCCGTCGTGACCAGGACGTAGCGCCGGTCGGTCTGGCTGTTGAAGTCGAAGGTCTCCTTGCCGGTGGTGAAGCGGTCGGCCTCACCCGCCGTGGCGCCCTGCTGCAGGGCGAGGATGCTCACGTCCTCCGTGGAGTCGGCGGTGACGGTCATCCTGCGGCCATTGCCGGTGAAGACGTAGTACCGGTTCTGCTGCCGCTGGTTGAAGGGCTCGCCTCGGGTGAAGAAGTTGTTCTCCGAGAAGGGCACCGTCACGAACTTGTACATGCCATACAGGTCCGTGTCCCCCTCGCCCCACTCCGAGCGGATGGCGCCGATGTTGTAGTGCGCCGCGAGCCGGTCCACCGCGGCGGCGTCCACGCCCGGCTGGGCCTTGAGGCCGTGGATGAAGGAGCCGACGGTGGTCACCGCCTCCGTGGTTCGCTGCGGCCCCACCAGCACGTCATAGAGCGTGCCCAGGCTCAGGGACACCTGGTCGAACGGGGTCTCCGACAGCGTCGACTCGTCGTGCAGGTCGTAGAGGAAGCGCATGATGCTGAACTCGGAGAAGACGCCCGGGTTCGGGTCGTCCGTGGTCGTCGGCGGCGTCTCCAGGTCGAAGCCGAACGCGCCCAGCCGGGTGCCGCTCCAGAGCGTGTCCACGTAGATGGAGCTGGGCAGGAGCATGCCGGACAGCGCGTTGCCGTAGCCCTCGCCGAAGGCGATGCGCGGGTCCAGCACGTCGCCGGAGGAGTGCGGGCCACCGGGGTTGTCGGCGCGCGACAGGTTGGCCTCGAAGAAGTGCCCCCACTCGTGGACGATGACGTGGCTGTCGAACTCGTCGGTGTCCGCGCCCGCGAGGCCCAGCACGTAGACCTCGTTCTCGTTGGGGGAGAAGTGCGAGGTGCCAATCTGGCCCCGGGCCTTGTCGCCGTTCTGCGGGGCGTTGTTCGGGCTCCAGTTCACCTTGAGCGGCGGGAAGGGCACGGGGCGCTCCGCCAGGAAGGCGTGGGACGCGGTGTACATGGCGTCCAGGATGGCGAAGGGCGCCGCGACGCGCTGGTTGGCGGTGTAGCTGGAGCCGTTCCAGCCGTGGCCCGCGTGCAGGTCCTTGCTCGTGGTGCCGCCCTTGATTTGCGTCACCACCGCCCAGATGGCGTTGCCGTCGGTGTTGTCCTCCACCTGGATGTCCGGCGTGGTCGTCTTGGCGAGCGTGGCCAGCGTCACGTCGGCCTGGTCGCCGGCCGTGAAGGTGAGCTGGTAGCGGCCGTCGTCGTCGGTGGTCGCCGAGGCGAGCACCGTGCTGCCCCGGAGCACCTGCACGGTGGCGTTGCGCACGGGCTTGACGCTCACCTGGTTGAAGGCGAGCGAGCCCTGGCGCGTCGTCGGCGTGTAGACGGCCGGGACGGAGTCGAACGTCACCCGGCCCGTGAGGGTGGCCGTGACGGGCGTCCCCTCGTCCTTGTCGTCGTCACCCTCCTTGTCGGAACAACCGAGCACGGTGAGACCGAGCGCGAGTGCCAGCGTCGCGCCTGTGCGGGCCCACGCTGATTTGCGAGATACGTACATTCCGTCCTCCCCCTTCCTTTCGTCGCCTGAGATGGGTGGCGGGCCATTCTCGACGGGACGTCCGGGAACTTCAAACACGGAGGACCCGGAGAAGGCCGTGGGATGAGGCTTGTCCGTCGTGAGGGCCGGGTGCGGGACAGCATCCTGGCGGGCGTGCCCGTCTTCCGGGGCTCGGTGGGTTGGCCGACCTGGGGGTGGCGCGGAGGCCGGGTTGGCGGGGCCCGGGGGCGCGCCAATCATTGAGGAGGGCGTCACGCGCGGAGGGCGGGCGACCCCACGGCCCATCGCCTCCTCGCCATGCCCCACCCGACCGACAGCCCCGCGTCACCTCCCGAGGCGTCCCGGGACCTCGCCGGCGTCGAGCGGGCCCTGCGCGAGAGCGAGGAGAAGTACCGCACGCTCTACAACAACACGCCGGTGATGATGCACTCCATCGACCGGGCGGGCCGGCTGGTGAGTGTCAGCGACTGCTGGCTGGCCACGCTGGGCTACACGCGCGAGGAGGTGCTCGGCCGCGACTCCACGGAGTTCCTCACCGAGGAGTCGGCCCGGCGGGCGCGCGAGGAGGTGCTGCCGGCCTTCCACAGGACGGGCCGCTGCAAGGACGTGCCGTACCAGCTGGTGAAGAAGGACGGGACGCGGCTGGACGTGCTGCTGTCCGCCATCATGGAGCGCGACGCCTCGGGCGCCTGCGTGCGCTCCCTGGCGGTGCTGCTGGACGTCACCGAGCGCAAGCGCGCCGAGGAGGCGCTCCAGCAGAGCGAGCGGCAGCTGCGCGCCATCCTGGACAACGCCACCTCCGTCTTCTTCCTGCTCGACACCCACGGGCGCTACATCTTCGTGAACCGCCAGTGGGAGCTGATGTTCCGCCGCACGCGCGAGGAGGTCTTCGGCAAGACGGTGCACGACATCTTCCCGGAGGACAGCGCGAGAGAGTTCCAGGCGCTGAGCGAGCAGGTGCTGGAGCAGCGGCTGCCCGTGGTGCGCGAGGAGCGCGTCCCGCAAGAGGACGGCGTCCACACGCACATCACCCAGAAGTTCCCGCTCCTGGACGCGTCGGGTGTGCCCTACGCCGTCTGCGGCATCTCCACCGACATCACCGAGCGCAAGCGCCTGGAGGAGTCCCAGCGCTTCCTCGCGGAGGCGGGGCGGGAGCTGGGCACGTCGCTCGACTACGAGACGACGCTCCAGCGCGTCGCGGAGCTGACGGTGCCCCGCCTGGGGGACGTGTGCATCGTCTTCATGCCCGACGGCAGTCGCGGGCTGCACCCGGTGGCGGTGGCGGCGCGCTCGCCCGAGGTGGAGCGCGAGGTGCGGGAGCTGCTCGAGGCGCATCCGCTGGTCCCCGGCGTGACGTACGGCCCGGTGGGGGTCATGGCGTCGGGGCGCTCGGAGTGCTCGCCGGTGCCCCATGGAATCCTGCGCGACGGAGGGCTGGGCTCACCGCGCTGGAGCCATGTGCGCGCGTGGGGCGGCAAGCCCTCGCTCAGCGTGCCCCTGCAGGCGCGCGGGCGGGGGCTGGGCGTGCTGACGCTCGTGTCGCGACAGGGGGCGCGGGCCTTCGGCGCGGACGAGGTGGCGCTGGCGGAGGAACTCGGGCGGCGCGCGGGGTACGCCATCGACAACGCGCAGCTCTACCGCGAGTCCCAGGAGGCCATCCGCGTGCGCGACGAGTTCCTCTCCATCGCCTCGCACGAGCTGAAGACGCCGCTGACGTCCATGAAGCTGCGCATGCAGCAGATGGGCGCCCTCCTGGCGCGGCCCCGGACGGACTCGGGCCTGCGCGCGCGGCTGTCCGGCATGCTGAACGTGTGCGAGAGCCAGCTGTCGCGGCTGTCCCGGCTGGTGGAGCACCTGCTGGATGTCTCGCGCATCAACGAGTCGCGGCTGTCCTTGCGCCTGGAGGACATGGACCTGGTCGCCGTCACGCGCGACGTGGTGGGCCACCTGCGTGAGCAGCTGGAGAAGGCGGGCTGCGAGCTGGTGCTGGACACCCCCGGGTCCCTGCCGGGCCGGTGGGACCGGCTGCGGCTGGAGCAGGTGCTGATGAACCTCCTGACGAACGCGGTGAAGTACGGCGCGGGCCGGCCCATCCGATTGCGGCTGTCCGCCCACCACGACGAGCGGGTGTGGCTGAGCGTGGAGGACCACGGGATGGGCATCCCCCGCGAGTCGCAGGGGCGCATCTTCGAGCGCTTCGAGCGCGCCGCCTCACCCAACTACGGTGGCCTGGGCCTGGGCCTCTTCATCACCCGTCAAATCGCCCAGGCCCACGGCGGAGAGGTCTGGGTGGAGAGCGAGCCGGGGCGGGGCGCCCGCTTCGTCGTCGAGCTGCCCCGCTGGACTCACGGCAGCGGACCTTCCACCAGCCGCAGCACGTCCGCCAACACGCCGGACGCCGTCACCGCCGCGCCCGCGCCATAGCCCCGGATGACCAGCGGCGTGGGGCTGTAGCGCTCCGACAGGAAGCTCAGCGCGTTCTCTCCGCCCTTCACCGCGGCCAGGGGATTGGCGAGCGGCACGGCCTTGAGCCCCACCGAGCAGCCCTCGGGGCCGACGCTGCCCACGTACCGGAGCACCTTGCCTTCCGTGCGCAGCGCCTCCACCCGGCGCTGGAAGCCCTCGTCGAGCGACGGCAGCCGCGCGAGGAACGCGTCGAGCGGACCGGACGCGTCGAAGTCCTCGGGCAGGAGCGACTGGAGCGCCACTTCCTCCAGCTCCACGGGGCGGCCCAGCTCGCGCGCGAGGATGAGCACCTTGCGCGCCACGTCCGTGCCCTGCACGTCGTCGCGCGGGTCCGGCTCCGTGAAGCGCTTCTCCATGGCGGAGCCCACCGCGCGCGACAGCGGCACGCCTTCCTCCAGCAGGCCGAGGATGTACGACAGCGAGCCGGAGAGGATGCCGTCGATGCGGTGCACCTGGTCGCCGGTGCGCAGCATGTTCTTGAGCGTGTCGATGACGGGCAGGGCGGCGCCCACGTTCGTCTCGTACAGGAAGCGGCGCTGGTGCCGCGACGCCGTCTCGCGGATGGCGCGGTGGTGGGCCATGCGCCCCGCGTTGGCCTTCTTGTTCGCGGTGACGACGTGCAGCCCCGCGGCCAGGAGGGACGGGTAGGCGAGCGCCACGTCCTCGCTGCTGGTGCAGTCCACGAAGATGGGACGGCCGGGCCGCTTGGCCCGCACCTGCTCGCGGAAGGACTCCAGCGACGCGGGGGCGCGGCTTGCCTCCAGGCGCTCCTTCCACTCGCCCAGGGGGACCCCGCCCGGCTCGATGAGCGCGTGCCGGCTGTTGGCGATGGCGCACACGCGCAGGTCCACGCCCTGCGCGCGCAGGTGGGGGGCCTGCTGGCGCACCTGCCGCATCAGCTCCGCGCCCACGCTGCCCACGCCCGCCACGAAGAGCTCCACCACCTCCGTGGTGCCGAAGTAGCGGTGGTGCACGTGCGCCATGGCGCGCGGGCCGTCCGCCTCGGTGATGACGGCGGAGATGCTCCGCTCGCTGGAGCCCTGGGCAATCGCGGCGATGCTGCAGCCCACGTCGGCCAGGCCGCTGAAGAAGGTGCCCGCCACGCCCACGCGGTGGCGCATGCCGTCGCCGACGATGCTGAGCACGGCCAGCCGGCCCTGGCGCTCGATGGTGTCGACCTTGCCGGCCTCGCGCTCCACCTCGAACTCCGACTCCAGCGCCCGCACGGCGGCGTCGGCCTCCGACTGCTGCACGCAGAAGCTGATGGAGCACTCGCTGGAGCCCTGGGTGATGAGCACCACGGAGATGCCCGCGCGGGCCATGGACTCGAAGACGCGCGCGGCGGTGCCGGGCACGCCCTTGAGCCCCGCGCCGGCGATGTTGACCAGCGCCACGTCCTTGAGGAACGACAGGCCCCGCACCGGGTGCTCGGGTGGGGCGGCCCTGTCGGTGACGAGGGTGCCGGGGTGCTCGGGCTTGAAGCTGTTGCACACGCGCACGGGGATGCCGCGCTCGCGCGCGGGGGCAATCGTCTTGGGGTGCAGCACCTTGGCGCCGAAGTAGGCCAGCTCCATCGCCTCCTCGAAGCTCACCTCCGCCAGCGGGAAGGCCTCGGGGACCAGGCGCGGGTCGGCGCTGTAGATGCCGTCCACGTCCGTCCAGATCTCCAGCAGCGCCGCGTCCAGCGCCGCCGCCGCCAGCGCCGCCGAGTAGTCCGAGCCGCCGCGTCCCAGGGACATCGTCTTGCCGCGCGCGTCACCGCCGAAGAAGCCCGGCATCAGCAGGAGCCCCGGCCCCTGGGCGTCGCGCAGCGGAGCGAACCTGGCGCGAATCTCGTCCATGCGCGGCGTGGCCTGCAGCGGGTCCCCCGCGCAGATGAGCACCTGCCTGGGGTCCACCAGGTGGGGCGACAGCTTGCGCGCGGACAGGAGCGCCTCCAGCACCAGGCACGAGGCGCGCTCGCCCAGGCCCGACAGGTGCGCGAGCACCGACGGCGAGCACTCGCGCAGCAGCCCCACGCCCTGCAAGAGCCCGCGCAGCTCGGTGGAGATGGCGGCGAGCCCCAGCTCCAGCGGGGCCAGCGCCTCCAGCTCTCCGCCCAGCTCCCGGGCGATGCCCAGGTGCGTCTGCTCGAAGCGCGACAGGGGCTCTTCCACCGAGCTGCCCTCCTGCGCGAGCCGGGCCGTGTCCACCAGGAGGTTGGTGATGCCACAGACGGCCGAGGCCACCACGCACACGCGTGTCTCCTGACGTGCCCGGGCGACCAGGTCCACCACGCGCCGCATCTGCGCGGTGCCGCCCACGCTGGTGCCGCCGAACTTCATCACCCGCATGACGGCACCTCGCTCGGGAGCAGGCGGCCGAGGGACACGGGCGGGCGGGGCGTCGTCGTCGGGGTCTGGGTCTGCATGGGGTTCCTGGTGGGTGGAGGGAAACGAAAAAAGCCCCGCGCCGGGGAGCGCGGGGCCTGGTCGGAAGGACAGCGATTCCGAGCTAGACCGCCCGCGCTCCGCGGGTCGTCGTGTGCGTCGTCGTCGTCGTGGAGGTGAAGGTCGCCGCGCGCGCGGAGGTCCGGGACGTCCATCCCGAGGTCCACGCGAGGTCGAGGCCGATGCCGTTCACGAACCCGAACGCTGACCGATGAGCCCGGTGCGAGTCAAGCCGCCCTCCCGGACGGGGGGACGACGGCTCACCCACCCGCCACGTCCCACTCCACGCGGTGCAGCGTCAGCGCCTCCTGCTTGCCCTTCACGTGGGTGGGGGGCAGCGTCGTCAAGGGCCAGCGCGACTCGCGCAGCCTCACGCGCGTGGCCTCGGAGAGCACCACCTGGCCCGCCTTCGCCACGCCGCACACCCGACTGGCCACGTTGGTGACGTCCCCGAGCGTGGCGTACTGGAGGTAGTGCTCGGAGCCGATGTTGCCGGCGGCGGCCGGGCCGCTGTTGAGGCCCACGTGGATGCGCAGCTCCGGCTGTCCCCGGGCCCGGAAGCGCGCGTTGAGCCCCGCAAGCTCGCGCTGCATGTCCACCGCCGCGCGCACGGCCCGGTCCGCGTCGTCCTCGCGCGAGAAGGGCGCGCCCCACACCGCCATCAGCGCATCGCCGATGTACTTCTCCAGCGTCCCCTCGTGACGGAAGACCACGTCCGCCATCACCGGGAAGTACGCGTTGAGCATGTCCACCACGTCCCGGGGGCCGCGCGAGGAGGACAGGGGCGTGAAGTCGGAGATGTCCGCGAAGAGCACCGTCACCTCCGTCTCCACCACCTCCAGCGCCGTGCCGGGCGAGGCATGCAGCCTGCGCACGACGGCGGGCGGGAAGAAGCGCAGGTACGTGTTGCGCAGCACCGCCTCCTCCTCCAGCCGCCGCGTCAGCCGCGCGTTGTCGAGCGCCACCGCCGCCTGGTGGGCGAAGGCGGTGAGGAACTCCAAATCCGCCTCCGTGAACAGGCCCCCGTGCGAGCGGTTGTCCACGTACAGCACGCCCAGCCACGTGTCCCGGGACTTGAGCGGCACGCACATGGCGGAGTGGATGGACTGCGCGCGGATGGAGACGGAGCTGTCCAGCCGCACGTCCTGCTGGGCGTTGGCGAAGAGCGCCGCCAGGCCGTGCTTGCGCACGGAGTCGACGATGTGCTGGCTGTGGAAGCGCTCGGAGAGCACCTCGCCGGTGGCGGCGCGCGCCACGCGGGGACGCAGCTCGCCGGTGGCCTCGTCCACGAGCAGTAGCGCGGCCCGGTCCACGCCGAGCACGCGGAAGACGAGCTGGAGGATGCGCTCCAGCAGCGAGTCGAGCGAGCCGGGCGACGACAACAGCTGCGCCACCGCGAGCAGCACCTGGAGCCGCTCGCGCGTCGCGTCCGCCTCCGGCTCCGGGCGCACCCGCAGGCGCGGCGCGTCCAGGGACAGCTCACCGGGCGCGGGCGAGAAGCGCGTGTCCAGGGTGCGCGTGTGCAGCGGGCTCAGCCCCGCGTCCAGGTCGGGGTCCGCCGCGAGGAGCTGGAACCACACCTCGCCGCAGCGGAAGGCCTGGCCCGCGTCGAGCTCATGGCGCTCCACGCGCTGCTCGCCGACGAAGGTGCCGTTCTTGCTGCCCTGGTCCACCAGCACCACGCGCGAGCCCTCGCGCTCCAGGCGCGCGTGCCTGCGCGACAGGCTCTTGTGGAGCACGCAGACGGAGCTCTCCTCCGTCCTGCCGATGGTGGTGACGCCCTCGGGGAGCAGCAGCTCCTGCTCGCCCTCCCGCCCAGGGTTGAGGATGAGGCGCATGGCGCCCGGGATGCTACACCCGCCCGCGGGCCTCCCGAAGGAAGTGGCCGGCGCGGGCGGGGAGGGTGGCGGGCCCTCAGCCCACCAGGCGGACGACGACCTGGGTCATCCCGTAGATGAGCAGCGCCATCAGCGCGGACGCGGGGATGGTGAACACCCAGGCCCAGATGATGCGGCCCGCCACGCCCCACTTCACCGCGCGCCAGCCGCGCGTGGAGCCCACGCCGACGATGGCGCCGGTGATGGTGTGGGTGGTGGACACGGGGATGCCCAGCTCCGCCAGCGCGATGATGGTGACGCCGCCGCCGGTCTCCGCGCTGAACCCGCCGATGGGCGCCAGCTTCGTCAGGCTGTGGCCCATGGTGCGGATGATGCGCCAGCCGCCGAAGAACGTCCCCAGCGCGATGGCCGCGTGACAGGAGATGATCATCCACCAGTCGATGTGGAACGGACGGTCCGCCCAGATGGTGCCGAAGAGCACCACGGCGATGATGCCCATCACCTTCTGCGCGTCGTTGGTGCCGTGGCTGTAGGAGAAGATGGCGGACGAGACGAGCTGGAGCCGGCGGAACCAGACGTCCACCACGCGCGGCGTCTGCTTGTGCACCACCCAGGTGCTCACCAGCATCAGCGTCATGCCCAGCGTGGTGCCGATGAGCGGCGAGAGCACGATGAAGGCGGCGATCTTCGCGATGCCCGCGCCCATCAGGCCCTTGAGCCCCAACACCGGCAGCGTCGCGCCAATCATGCCGCCCGCCAGCGCGTGCGAGGACGACGACGGCAGCCCCCACCACCACGTGAGCAGGTTCCAGGCGATGGCGCCCATCAGCGCCGCGAAGATGACCGACAGCACCGCGGTGGGGCCCGTGGCGCGCAGCATCTCGAAGTTGATGATGCCCTTGCCCATGGTGTTGGCGACATGGACACCGCCGCCGAAGGCGGCCACGAAGTTGAAGAAGGCGGCCCACGCCACGGCCAGGTTCGGTGACAACACCCGGGTGGACACCACGGTGGCGATGGAGTTCGCCGCGTCGTGGAAGCCGTTGATGAAATCGAAGATGAGCGCCACTCCGACGATGACGATGACGGCCGCGAGTAGCATCTCAGGAGTGCTCCAGCACCACGCCTTCGATGACGTTCGCCACGCCCTGACACTTGTCCGTGGCGGTCTCGATGAGGTCGTAGATCTCCTTCCACTTGATGATGGTCAGAGTGTCGACCCCGCTCTTGAACAGCCGGCCCAGGCCCGAGCGAAGCACTTCGTCCGCCTGCGTCTCCAGGCGCTTGATCTCCTTGCAGCCGGCGAGGATCTGCTCCGGCTTCTTGATGAGCCGCAGCGCCGCCACCACCTCCTGCACCTTCTCGGCGGACAGCACCAGGAGCCGCGCCAGCTCCGTCGCGTCCGGCAGGCTGCTCTGGATTTCGTAGTAGTGCAGCCGTGACGCAGCCGCGTTCGCCAGGTCCAGCACGTCGTCGATGCGCGACAGCAGCGAGTGGATCTGCCCTCGGTCGAACGGGGTGATGAACTGCTTGTGCAGACGGTTGAAGGCGGTATGGGTGACCTCGTCACCCTGGTGCTCCACGTCCTTGAGCGCCTGGACCCGCCTGGGCACGTCCGTGTAGTCGCTGAGCAGTTCGTGAAGCATCTTCGCGCCCTGCACTGTGGCGGCGCACTGTTTGTCGAAGTCGTCGAAGAACTCGTCCGACTTGGGCATCAGCCTTTCGAGCATCGCTTCCCTCCCGGATGGGGGCATGCCCCGGGTGTCACCTTCGTGTGACACAGCCGAGGCGGCCCGTGACTACCTCACCTGGAGAGAATCGCCAGCCTTCCTTTTTGACTTGCAACGGAATGCCGGGCTCGGGAGCCCCGAGTCTCGCTGTATCGAGCCATTAGCCCGCCAGCGGGAGGGGCCCCCAGGTCTACAGGTGGGGAAGCAGCGCCTGTTCCAGCTTCGCCCGGGGCATGGCGCCCAGGAGTTGCTGGACGACCTGGCCGTCCTTGAAGAGCAGCAGGGCGGGGACGGAGCGGATGTTGTAGCGCTGGGCCGTCTCCTGGTTCGCGTCCACGTCCAGCTTCGCCACCTTCAGGCGGCCCCGGTACTCGGTGGCGAGCGCGGCCACGGTGGGGGCGATGGCGCGGCACGGTGGGCACCAGGCGGCGGTGAAGTCCACCAGCACCGGCTCCTTCGACTCGAGCACCTCCTGGTGGAACCGCGCGTCGCCCAGCTCGATGACGTCCGTGGCCATGTCCTGTCCTCCTGCGTTGGAGGCGCGGCGTCGGGGCCGTGCCTCGGTTCGAGCAGGACATGTAGTGGCCGGGGGGCTCGGAGACGAGCGTCCCTCACGGAACGCGAGGTTGCGTGAAGGGCCCTCAACGTCTCCGGGGGGAAGGGGCCTCCACCTCCCAGGGCAGCGACGCGCCGCGCTCCGAGAGCAGCGCGAGGAAGGCGCGCAGCTTGGGTGGGAGCTGGCGGCTGCTCGGGTAGACGGCGAACACGGGGAGGCCCGGCGGCGTCGCCGCCTCCAGGACGGGGACGAGCAGGCCGCTGCGCACGTCGTCGACGACGAGGGAGGCGGGCAGGCGGACCACGCCCAGGCCCGCGCGGGCGGCGGCCTGTCCCGCGCGCACGCTGGGGACGCGGAGGCGGCCGGTGACGGGGTGGCTTGAGGCCTCGCGGCCCTCGCCGAAGAACCAGACCTCGTCGGTACGGGGCTCGGCGAGCACGACGCAGGCATGGCCCTGGAGGTCGGCGGGGGTGCGGGGTGTGCCCTGGCGGGCGAGGTACGCGGGGCTGGCGTAGTAGCCGGTGCGCAGCCGCCCGAGCTTCCTGGCCACCAGCGACGAGTCGGCGAGCGGGCCGGTGCGCAGCGCCACGTCGTACTCCTCGGCGATGAGGTCGACGTGGGCCTCGGCGAGCGCCAGCTCCACGCGCAGCAGCGGGTGGTGCAGGAGCAGCTCCGCGATGAGCGGGGTGAGCAGCTCGCCCAGCAGGGAGAGGGTGGCGATGCGCAGGGTGCCCTGGGGCGTGGCGCGGGACTCGCCCAGGGCGCGGTTCACCTCGCGGGCCTCGGAGACCAGCCGCGCGCAGTGGACATGGTAGTCGCGCCCCGCCTCGGTGAGGCGCAGGTGGCGCGCGTTGCGCTCCAGCAGGCGGACCCCGAGCCGCGCCTCGAGCGCGGAGAGGCGGCGGCTCACGGTGGACTTGCGCAATCCCAGCCGCAGGGCCGCGGCGGTGAGCCCTCCGGAGGTGACCACCTCGGTGAAGAGCAGCATGTCGTCCAGCAGGGGCGGGCTCGGAGGCACGGGGGGAGCCTAGCCGGGGAGGTCGTCCGGCTCCTCGCTCTTCGGGCCTCCGGGCGTCACTGGGGGGTGGGCAGGGGAGAAAAAGCCGGGTAGATGCAGGACGTTTCCCAGGTCCTGCCCATGATGCCCTCAAGCCCCATGCCGTTGTGTGTCGCGCCGATGATGGACTGGACGGACCGGAACTGCCGGTACTTCCACCGCCAGATCAGCCAGCACACGCTCCTGTACACGGAGATGTTGACCACGGGCGCCGTGCTCCACGGCGACCGCGAGCGGCTGCTGGGCTACGAGGCGGCCGAGCACCCGGTGGCCATCCAGCTGGGGGGCTCGGAGCCAGAGGCGTTGGCGGAGGCGGCGCGCATCGCCGAGTCGTGGGGCTACGACGAGGTGAACCTGAACGTGGGCTGCCCCAGCGACCGGGTGCAGTCGGGCCGCTTCGGCGCGTGTCTGATGGCGGAGCCGGAGCTGGTGGCGCGGCTGGTGGGCGCGATGCGCTCGGCGGTGAGCATCCCGGTGACGGTGAAGTCGCGCATCGCCATCGACGAGCTGGAGGAGTGGCCCACGCTGGAGCGCTTCGTGCGTCTGATTGCGGCGGAAGGGTGCACGCGCTTCATCGTGCATGCGCGCAAGGCGTGGCTCCAGGGGCTGAGCCCCAAGGAGAACCGCGACGTGCCGCCGCTGCGCTACGACCTGGTGCACCGGCTCAAGCAGGAGCTGCCGCACCTGGACATCAGCATCAACGGCGGCATCAAGACGCTGGACGCGGCGGCCGAGCACCTGAAGCACGTGGACGGGGTGATGATTGGCCGCGCCGTCTACGAGAACCCGTACCTCCTGGCGGAGGCGGACCGCCGCTTCTTCGGCGCGACCCAGGCGCCGCGCGAGCGCCACGAGGTGGTGGAGGCGATGCTCCCGTACATCGAGCGCCGCCGGCAGCAGGGCGCGCCGCTGAGCGCGGTGACGCGGCACATGCTGGGCCTGTTCCAGGGCCTGCCGGGCGCGCGCGCGTGGCGACGGCACCTGAGCGAGAACGCGCACAAGGCCGGCGCCGGGCCCGAGGTGGTGGTGGCCGCGCTCGCCAAGGTGCGCCGCGAGCCCGACGCGGTCGTCGCGGCCTGAGCGGCGCGGACCCGAAAGGGCGCGGTGCGCTGCGTGCCTGCCGTCGCCGTATCGTCCCGTAAAGGCGCATGCACGGAGGGACTTCTGGCGGAGGCTCGCCGAGGGACGTCTTGAACGCGACGCCGCCATGGCGGCTCTCGCGACGTGTCCCCCCGCGGGGTTTGGGCTGCTCGTGGCCAGCCCTCAGCGCGGCGCCAGTCGCCCTATCTTCCCCACCTCCTGCGCGAACCACAGCGCGCCATCCGGCCCGGAGCAGATTCCATGCGGCTCCGCCTTCGCGGTGGGGATGGCGTACTCCGTGACTTCGCCCGAGGTCGTCATCCGTCCGAGGTGATTGCTTCCCCACTGGGTGAACCAGAGCGCGCCGTCGGCGCCCGTGACGATGGCGTGAGGCTTCGCGCCGGTCCGAAGCAACGGATGCTCGGTGATGCCCCCGTCGAGCCCGATGCGCCCGACGCGGTCCGCGAGGAGCTCCACGAACCACAGCGCCTCATCCGGCCCCCGCGTGATTCCCACGGGGCCCGCCTTCGGCGTGGGCAGCGCGAACCCGGAGACCTGCCCGTCCACCGTGATTCGCCCGATGCGATTGCTCGCGTTCTGCGTGAACCAGAGCGCCCCATCCGGTCCGGAGGTGATGAACGACGGGTAGCTGCCGGCCTCGAGCGCGAACTCGGTGACGGCGCCCTCCACGGTGATTCGCCCCAGCCGATGCGTCGACAGCTGCGTGAACCAGAGCGCGCCGTCGGGCCCCGCGCAGAGCCCGAACGGGCCAGCCCCCTCTGTCGGCAGCGGGAACTCACGCACCTCGCCGCGCGTCGTCACCCGGCCGATGCGGTTCGCCTTCTGCTGCGTGAACCAGAGCGCGCCGTCGGGCCCCGCGGTGATGACGGAGGGCCCCGAGTCCGGCGTCGGCAGCGCGAAGGTCGTCACCGCGCCGTCCAGTTCGATGCGTCCCACGCGGCCCGCGTGCACCTCCGTGAACCAGAGCGCGCCGTCAGGCCCGGCGCAGATTCCATAGGGCCCGGTTCCAGCCGCCGTGAGCGGGTACTCCGTGATGCGTCCAGGGGCCTGCGTCATCGGATGTCTCCCGGAGGTCGAGCGCGAGGTGGAGGCCTGGACCCTCGCCCGGACGTGATACCTCGTCCAGCGTCACCTCGCCCCGCGCGAGCGCGTGTTCCCTCCACGACAGACACGACGAAGCCCGGGCCCTCACCTCGAGGACCCGGGCTCGCGGGGGTGAAACCGTGCTGGCTCAGCCGATGACGAGCTCGCCCGACAGGGGCTTCTTGCCCTCGTCCATGAAGAGCCCGAAGTAGCTCTGCGCCAGCTTGTACTCGTTGTACGCCGGCGAGCACGCCATGTTGCGCACCGCCATCAGCGGGTCATTGGGCTTGCCGTCGTAGTCGGTGAGCAGGACGTTGATGCCCATGTGCCCGCCGTTCTGCGCCTGGATGCCGGAGCGGCGCTGCATCTCCTCGATGTCGTCGGCCGTCAGGTTGAGGGTGATCGGCTTGTCGTGCTCGCGCGCGGCCTTCGCCTTGTCGGCGTCACCGGTGAACGAGTACACGAGCAGCTCGCGCGCGTTGTCGTCCTTGGTGTCGAACTTCATCGCGAACTTCTCCGAGCCGGGGACGAGCTTGCCGTCCTTGTCGTACTTCTGCTCGAGGGTGATGTCCGGGTGGTCACCGCCGTAGGTGATGTCGGACGTCAGCGACTTCGTCCCATCCGGGTGGTGCGTGATGAGGTAGTCGCCGGTGTTGGTGGTGCCGTCGGTCTCGATGCTGAAGGGCCCCACGTCGATGCCCACCTTGCCGCCCGTCGACTCGTAGTTGATCTTGTCGAAGCGCAGCGTGTTGGACACGCCCGGGCCTTCCTTCTCCGGCATCCGGCCGTCCTTGGCGAAGGCCTCGAAGGCCTTCTGGCCCTCGGGGTTGCCCAGGTCGAACTCGGCGGTGCGCAGCTTGTACTCCTTGAGCGTGTCCTCGCGGCCCATGCTCACGGAGACGGGGCCGGCGCCCAGCGTCACCTTGCCGTTGTTCTCGATGAACTCCGTGGGGCCCGTCGTCATCGACAGCTTGTCGCCCGTGCGGCTCACCTCGATGGACATGCCCTTGCCGCTCTTGACGTCGCCGGAGATGCCCAGCTCCACCGCGTGGTAGGACAGGCCCACGTCCAGCCCGTAGCCGGTGAACTGGCTCTGCTCCATCTTGATGGAGGTGCCATCCGGAATCGTCTCCGGGTTGAGCGGGTGCGGCGGCGCGATTTCACCGCGCTTGAGCTTCTCGAAGTCCGCCTCCGTCATCTTCACTTCGTACGTCATGCTCTTGCCGGCCTCGACGCTGCCCTCCACGGACGCGCCCACGCCGACCTTGGCCTTCTTGAACTCCACCGAGCCCGACGCGGACACGGACGTCTCCGCGTTGATGGACACGGTGACGAAGCCGTCCTCCTTCTTCACGTCCTTCTCGAGCGAGTCGCTGAACTCCACGGACACGGGGCCCGCCTGGCCCGGGATGGTCGTCTCGTGCGGCTGCACGTGGGCCGCGTCCGGCACGCTGCCCACGTCCGCCGGGTAGTCGGCCACCATCATCTGCTGCAGCTCGGGGGACACGTTCGCGTCCGCCAGCGCCTGGGCGCGCTCGGGCGAGCCCGCCTCGGTGCCGAACACCTTGGCCGCCGTGGTGCCGGGGAGGGAGCCCGCCTCGCTGTAGTGCGAGTTGCCCTGGAGGTACGACTTCATGTCGTCCCAGCTCTTGCCGTTGCTGGGGTCCAACACGCGCTCGCCCTGGCGCACGACGACGTGGCCCGACTGGCCCTCGGCGCCCGCGCGCGAGTCCTTCAGGAACACCAGGTCCGAGCGACCCTGCAGCTCCGGCGAGGACTTGTTGATGAAGTCCGCGGCCTTGTCCAGGCAGTTGACCTTGGCGTCCTTGCTGTTCTCCGTGAACAGCGACGTCGAGGGGGCCCCCTGGCCATCCAGCTTCAGCTTGTTCTTCGCGCCCGCGGGCTCGAAGGTGGACACGTCCTTCTTCTGCGCGGCCAGCTTCTTGGCCGCCTCCGCGGCCTTCTTCGCGGCCTCCGCGGCAGCCTGCCGAGCCGCCTCCGCCGCCCTGCGCGCCGCCTCTTCCGCGGCCCTGCGCGCGGCCTCCGCCGCCCTGCGTGCCGCCTCTGCTGCTCCACCGTCACCAACGCGTCCAGTTCCCATGGGGTGTGGGCTCCTAGCTGCCGTACGAGATTCCCAATTCTCGGGAGTCGACGCGCCGGGTTGCGGATGGCGAGGAGTTTCCGGGTGTTACCCGCGAGATTCGGCCCGGGAGTGAAGCCCTGGCGCTCATCCCGTGCGGATGTGGAGGTGCTTCAGCGCCGGGGCGGGCTGGCGCGGAAGCGCTGGAGCTTGGTGCGGTTGCCACACACGGCCATGGAGCACCACCGGCCGGAGCGGTTCTTGGAGGTGTCGTAGAAGGCCTCCTGGCACGCGCCCGCGGCGCACACCTTCATCCGGGGCCAGTGTCCATCGCGCTGGGTGGAGACGATGGCGGCGAACAGGGCGCCCAGGGCCTTCCAGCCGCCGGTGGCCGCGGGGCGCAGCGACACGCCGTCCTGGCCGAAGCCCACGGTGAGGGGGCTGGAGGCGGCGACGCGCTCCAGCGTCTTCAAATCCGAGGCGGCCAGGGGCTCGCCGGTGTGGGAGAGGAGCACGGCGCGCAGGGCCTCGCGGGCGTCGATGGCGGCGCGGAAGGCGTCCGGGGAGAAGGTGTCCGAGGCCGCCACCAGGCCCCGTGCGCGGCACCAGGCGTCGAGCGCGGCCGGGGTGGGCACGGCGTCGACGAGCTTCTCCACGTCGAGCGTGTTGACGAACTCGAGGAGCAGGACGACGTCCGTGGGAAGTCCGGGGCTGCGCGCATCGGCCATGCGGTGGGCCTATCGTGTCCTGGGCGTGGGCACCAGGGCCCCCAGGCCGCGGGTGAGCGCCTCGACGAGGGCCCGGGCCGCGTCGCGCCGGGGGTCCAGGCTCGGGTCGTAGATGGTGACGTCCAGGCCCACGGCCAGGCCCGAGTCGACGAGCCGGGCGACCAGCTCCCCGAGCTCCGCCACGCGCAGGCCGTCGGGCTGGCGCGAGTCGACGGCGGGCATCACCGCGTCGTCCATGACGTCCGCGTCCAGGTGCATCCAGAAGCCGCGCACGCCGCGCTCCTTGAAGCGGGTGAGGGCGCGCTTCGCTCCGGCGGCGATTCCCTGCGCGCGCAGGACGTCCAGGTCCAGCCAGGCCATGCCCGTGTCGCGCGCGTCCTCCGCGCCGACCTTCTCTCCCTGGCGCTCCGGGTCCCTGACGCCGAGCACGGCCACGTCCTCGTCGAGGACGAGGGGACCTCGGCCCTCCAGGTTCGACAGCAGGGCGGGGCCCCGGCCGGTGGAGAGCCAGAGGTCCATGCCCGCGGCGCCGCCGAGCTCGGAGGCCTCCGGCGGCCAGAAGTCGGTGTGTCCATCCATGAAGGCGAGCCCCGAGTGCGCGCCGGTGCGCTTCAGTCCCAGCAGGCACCCGAGCAGGATGCTGCAGTCACCGCCCAGGACGAGCGGGAAGCGCCGGGCGCGCACGATGGCCTCGACGGCGTCCGCGAGCTGGAGGCTCAGCTCGGCGATGCCATGGGGGTTGAGGATGTGCGTCCGGGCGTCGCGCTGCTCCACATAGGGCCGGGGCGTCACGGTGTGCTCCACCTTCGCCTGGAGCTTGAGTCCCAGGCCCGCCTCCAGCAGGGTCTCGGGAAGCAGGTCCACACGGGGAATCCGCCCGTCCGGACGGCTCAGCCCCAGACCGGAGGGCACGGCGACGAGGGCGATGGGTGATGACATGGGCGCTCCCTGTCAATGGCTGGAAACCATCAACTGTATTTGAGTGGTTTCGGTGAAGCTAGGGCGGAGGTGACGCAGTTGCAACCGCCAAATTGCGATAGGGGGTTTCAGCTCGGATGCATGTTTATTCCCCGAATTCGTCGGCTTCTGCGCAAAGATCGTCCAGCCTCGGTGGAATCGAGACGCTCGACGGGGGCGCTCGGGAGTGAGACTGAAACATTGTGACGCGGGGCGTTGAGTTTGCTCGCTTCTCTCGGAGAGGGCCGTAACAATCCTGATACATGACCCTGCAACGCTCGATTCTCTCCTGGATGTTTGTCTCCCTCGTTGCTGTTGCCGCACTCTCTGCTTGTGATTCTGATGACAAGCCGTCGACGCCCGAAGTGGGCGACGACGCGGGGACCCCGCCGGACGCCGGCACCGTGCCCGATTCGGGCTCGGAACCCGACGCGGGCCTCGAGCCCGACGCCGGCACGGAGCCCGACGCTGGCACGGAGCCCGATGCGGGCGTGACGCCTGACCCGTTCACCACCTGCGAGGGGGCCTGCCGTGAGACCTCGGCCACCATCCGCATGGGCGACAACTCGCGCGTCCTGACCAACGCGTACTTCGGCTACACCGAGCCGGAGAGCCCGGACGGGTCGTGGACCCTGTGGATCGAGCTGAACAACGGGACCCCGGGCGAGTGCCCCTCGCCGGATTCGTCGGTGCCGGCTCAGCTCGTCAACGTCTACGACGTGAAGGTGCCCGTGGACGCGACGCCGCAGAGCGGTGCGACCACGGAGGGGGAGCCGCGAGCGACGCTGGTCGACTTCGATGGCTCGCTCAGCCTCAACTGGTTCGACCACAGCTCGAGCTTCACCTTCACGCCCGTGGCGGCCTCCCTCTGCGCCACCTGCGCCAAGACCGGCGAGTTCCCCGCGTCACACTTCGTGGCGTTCGACGTGGATGCCGTCATGGAGGACGGCGCATTCACCGGCCATGGGTACGCCACCTACTGCCCGGCGCTCACCGAGCTGGTCGAGGAGTGACCTCAGGCCGGCTCACGGCGGCGTGAGTCGGTCCCGCCCGGGCACCCGAACTGGGTGCTTGGGCCGTCGTTCCCGTCCTCAGTGGGGCCTGGGCGGAATGGTGTCGAACCGGGGCGTCCCTTCCTCCAGTTCGTAGTAGTCGCCCTTGTTGGCCAGGTGGACGTGGAGCGCCACGCGCGTCCGCGTGGGCGTGTCGAACGCGCCCATGGCGATTCCAATCCAGTCGCGCTGGAGCGGGTCCCAGAACAGCGACGCGCCGCAGACCGAGCAGAACCCGCGCCGCGCCTTCTCCGAGGACTGGAACCAGCGGACCTGGTCCTGTCCCTCGAGGGTGACGGCCGAGCGGGGCACGTCCGTCGACACGAAGTAGTGCCCCGAGTGCTTGCGGCACTTCGTGCAATGACAGGCGTCGGGGGCGGGAAGCTCGCCCTCCACGGTGAAGCGGACCGCGCCGCACAAACAGGAACCCCGATGCATGGATGACCTCGTCCGAAGGGTGGGGGCGGGGAGCCTGCGGCTTCAGCCGCGGACAGACAAGTGCAACCTTCCGGACGGCGCGCCAGCACGTCAAGACCGTCGAGGGGCGGCGCGAGGGCGTGGGTCATGGTTGAAAAGTCCCTCTTGGCGCAGCCCGATGCGCGGCAGGGAACGCATGGCGCCCGCGCCGACTGGTGTTCGCCGCCCCGCGGACAAGACGCTCCTCGGACACCCCCGCCGTGAGGTCCCCACATGAGCAAGCTTTCGCTGGTCGTCGTCACGATGACGCTGGGCCTGAGTGCCTGCAGGGAGGAGCCGGAGCCTCCCACTCCGCGTCCCCCCGAGGACCTGACGCAGGAGCACATGGAGACCCTTCGCTCCAACCCCATCGCGCTCTCCGCCTTCCTGCGCGACATGCCCAAGGGCGGCGACCTCCACAGCCACACCTCCGGCGCCATCACCATGGAGAAGCTCATCCAATGGGGCTCCGAGGACGGCGCCTGCGTCAACCCCACCACCTACGTGGCGAGCAACCCCTGTGAGCAGGGCGCGACGCCCCTGTCCAACACGGCGTCGGACCGGGCCCTCTATGACGCGGTGATGGGCGCCTGGTCGATGGAGGGCTTCACCGGTCCGCTGCTGGAGGCGCACCAGCACTTCTTCGATGCCTTCGCCAAGTACGGCGCGGTGCAGACGGAGGCCCGGGGGGACGACATCTACGCGGACATCCTCTCCCGCGCGGGCCAGCACAACCAGGTCTACGTGGAGCTGATGCAGGGCTTCGGCGCGAGCACGGGGGGACGGCTCGCCGCGCCGCTGTTCTCGCCCACGGACCCCTGGGACGCGCCGACGCTGTTGGCCAAGCGCGAGCAGCTCATCGCCCTGCCGGACTTCCAGACGGCGCTGACCCGTCAGGCGGAGAGCATTGCCAGCTTCCTGGTGGGGAGCCGGCAGGTGATGGCCTGTGGCACGCCCCAGGCGGACCCGGGCTGCGACGTGGAGGTGCGGCTGCTGGTGTCGGCCAACCGCACGGCGGAGCGGGCCAACGTCTTCGGCCAGTGGGTGTATGCCTTCGAGCTGGCCCAGCGCGTGCCCCAGATTGTCGGCGTCAACCTGGTGTCACCCGAGGAGCACCCGAACTCGCTCGCGTACTACAACGACGAGATGTTCGCGCTGGGCACGCTGGATGACCACAACGACACCACGCCCGGCCGCAAGACGGTGCACGTCTCCCTGCACGCGGGCGAGCTGATCCCCGAGGTGCTCAAGCCCGAGGACCAGGGGCACCTGCGCTTCCACATCCGCAACGCCGTGAAGCTGGCGCACGCGGAGCGCATCGGCCACGGGGTGGACGTGTTGGGCGAAACGGACGGGGAGGGCGTCGACGCGCTCCTGCGCGACATGCGCGAGGCAGGCGTGCTGGTGGAGATCTGCCTGTCCTCGAACAACGTCCTGCTGGGCGTCAAGGGCACGGACCATCCGCTCTCCGCGTACCTGGTGGAGAAGGTGCCGGTGACGCTGGCGACGGATGACTCCGGCATCCTCCGGGGGGACATCACCCAGGAGTACGTCGCGGCGGCCACCGTCCAGGGGCTCGACTACAAGACGCTCAAGCAGCTGGCGCGCGCCAGCCTGGAGCACGCCTTCGTGGAGGGGGACAGCCTGTGGGCCCAGCGGGATGTCTTCACGGCCCGGGTGGCGGCCTGCGCCCAGGACGACGCGGGCGAGGCGGGCCCGTCCGCGTCGTGTCAGACCTTCCTGGGGGCCAACAAGCGCGCGGCGCTGCAGTGGCGCCTGGAGGCGCAGTTCACGAACTTCGAGGCGCGCTTCGCGAACTGATGCCGGAGCCGTGGTCGCGCGCGAGCAGTTGGCGCGACCACGGCTCATCTCAGGCGGGGCTCAGCAGTTCTGCTTGCAGGGAGGCGGCGGGCCGACGGGCGGCGGGCTGCCGGCGGGCGGCGTGCTGATGCTGCTGTGGCAGGTGTAGAGCTGCAGGTCATAACAGTACTGGCGGTAGTACTGGGCCGTCGGACCGGAGCCCGCCATGTACTGGGAGCAGTTCCAGAAGCTCCACTTGTACGGCGTCGCGGCCGGACAGCTCCCGTCCACCCATCCGCCGCTGCCGTAGTCGCGACACGCGCCCTGGTACGTCCCGACGCTGCACGCGTTCTGCTCCACCTGGCCCAGGTCCTCCGTCTCCGGAGCCACCTCGTCCATCGGCGTGCCACCACAGGCGATAATGCCCATGCACAGCGCTCCCAGGAACAACGGCCGCATGACTTGCTTCAACATGGATTGACCTCGTGGATTGTCAGCCCGCCGTGGCCGGGACCTCCCCGTCGGCGAGTGGAGGCCACCCTACGTTCCTCCCTGATTAACCGGGATTAAGCGCGATTAAATGTGGCGGAGGTTGGGTCAGCCCACCCGCCCGGGCGAAGGCGGCGAGAGCAGGTCCTCCCAGTAGCGCAGCTGGGGGTAGACCTCCTGCAACAGATAGCGCCGGCTGCGGAAGTGCCAGTAGATGAAGCTCTTGAGGTAGTGCTCCACGTGAGCCCTCAGCTCCGGGGCGCGCGAGGACGCGGACTCCAGGATGGCGTGGTAGTTCCTCACCGTCGTGGCGAGCGTCTCCCGGTACACCTCCAGGTAAGGGCGCTTCTGCGTCTGGGATTGCTTGAACAGGTAGCAGTTCTCGAAGTCGAGCTGGGACTTCGCCTCCTTGTAGAAGGAGAAGACGTCGTTGGTGAATGCGATGAAGTCCCGCGCCGCCTCCAGGGTGTCCACCCAGAACAGCGGGTCGCGCGCGAAGCTCAGCCGCGCGTCGATGAACTGGAGGGACAGGTACCAGAACTCCGAGGAGCCGTTGTGGTCGCGGATGTACCGGACGCTGTGCGTGGTGCGCTGGGCGCCGTGCCGGGCCACCAGCACCTCGAGCAGGGTTCCAAGGTGGTATTGGAAGAACAGGTTCTTGTAGAGACCCAGGAAGTCCGAGTCGCAAGAGTGACCCAGCTCCTCGAAGGAGAAGTCGACGTAGTCCATGAGCGCGGAGGGCGGGTGGGCCACCGCGCTCGCATGCTTGAGGGACAGGAAGTGCTTCTCCGGGTTGTATTCCTTGTCGGGGTCGAACCACAGCACCAGGCTCCAGACGCGACTGATGGCCCGCCCCAGCCTGGGGTCCTGGATGGGAATCGTGATGTGGCGCATGTATGTCATGGTCTGGATGAACTCCTCATCCATGTCCAGGCCACGGGCCAAGGCTTCCTGTCGGATGAAGCGGGTCTCCCGCTCGACCTCCGCCAGGTCGACCGCGGGCTCGAAGACGGGAATGCTCCTCTCGCGGGAATCACCCGGGACGGGGCCGATGAGGCGTATCAGCTTGCGCAGTTCCCCCGAGCGGAGGACGTTCTCCGCCTCTTCGCGAAAGCCCTGGTGTCTGATCTGTTCCAGTCTGGGATTGAGTTCGAGCTCGAGCATGTGCGGCCCCCACGTCCGGGTGTCAGGTGTGGATGTTCAAGCTAATGCGGTCGCGGCGGGCGGCAGCCGCGGGGCCCTTGGGTTGTGATTGGCCGCGTGGGCATGTTCAGTCCGCATCAGTGACATCGCCCTCGGATGCAGGAGTGCAGGGGGGCCCTTCGTCCTGCGGGCTCGACTGCGGGCCCGAGGCGAAAGGCCGCGGCGGGAGCGTGTTTCAGGGCACGTCGAGTGCCTGGACTGCCGAGCGCAGCGCGTCCGGCAGCCAGTCCGGGTCTCCCCGGCGCAAGGCTGCGAGCCCGGCCTGGAAGTCCGCGCGCGCGCCGCCGACGTCGCCGAGCCGCACGCGGAGCAGGCCGCGCTCGTGGAGCAGCTCCGGGTCCACGTCAGCGCCCTGTTGCAGGGCGAGCGCGGCGGACAGGTCCTCCAGCGCCTCCGCGTGCATTGCCAGGCGCGCGCGCACGGCGGCACGTTGCTGGAGCAGCCAGGGGTTGTCCTGGTCCTCGGCCAGCGCGAGCGTCCAGTCCTGCTCCGCGCGGGTGTCCTGTCCGAGCGCCTCCAGGGACTCGGCGCGCTTCATGTGCAGCACCAGCGCCTTGCGATAGCCGCCATCCACCAGCGCGTCGAAGTCCGCCACGGCCTCCGCATGGCGACCCAGCCGGGCGAGGCACAGCGCGCGGTGCAGCCGGGTCGTCCGGTGTCCGGGGGCCAGCTCCAGGACGCGCTCGAACCAGGGGAGCGCCTCGGCCGGAGCGCCGCCCCAGATGCCGAGCGTCATCGCCAGCTCCATCAGGACGATGCCCAGCCTCGGGTGCGCTTCGGCGAGCGCGCGCACCTGCGCGAGCGCGGAGGTGTACCGGCCCGTGCGTCGCAGTCGGTCGACCTGTCGGAGCTGCTCCGCCACCTCGGGAGGGCAGGGCTCCCGCCCGTTCCTCGCGGTGCCTCCGGTTCTCGCCGCGTCGACGGCCGTGGAGGCCTCCGCAGGCATGCGGGAGGCGCGCCCCTCGGAGGGGGGGGGCGTCGTCGCGGGGCTCCCTGGCCCGGGCGTTCCCCTTGGCGCGTCGTCTCTGTCGTCCCGCCCCGCCATGCCGGTGCTCAGCCTCCCTGGGGGAAGGCGCGGCAGGCGGCGTCGTAGTCGCGCCACCAGGCCTCGAGCACCTTCATGTCCGTGGCGCGCGGCTCGTCCCCCGGGCCCGCCATGTCCAGGTACGCGTGCAACAGCGGCCGGAAGTAGGGGTGGGCGCAGTGGTCGATGATGTCCGTGGCCCGGCGCCGGGGCGAGCGGATGTCCATGTTGCGCGCGTAGCCGTGCTCGGTGACGACGCACTTGATGTCGTGCTCCGTGTGGTCGATGTGCCGCACGTACGGCATCACGCAGCTCACCGTCCGCCCGTCCTTGAGCTTCCGCACCGACGGCGTGTGCACGATGCTCAGGTACGCGTTGCGGAAGAAGTCCCCGGAGCCGCCCAGCCCGTTGACGATGCGCGAGCCGTCGATGTGCGTCGAGTTCACGTGCCCGTAGATGTCCACCTCGATGGGCGTGTTCATCGCGATGACGAACAGCCGCGAGATGATTTCAGGGCTGTTCGACAGCCACATCGGCCGCAGCACCAGCCGCTCCTTGCACCGCTCGAACAGCTGCTGGAACCGCTGGCGCCCCTCGGCGGAGAAGGACACCGCCGTGGCGGACGCGTACTCGAACTTCGCGTCGTCCTCCACGTAGCGCAGCATCCCGTCCTGGAACACCTCGGTCCAGAAGCGGATCTTCTGGAACGGTGACTCGTACAGCTCCCCGATGATGGCGTTGGCCACGTTGCCCACGCCGGACTGGATGGGCGGCAGCCGCTTGCCCCACCCGAACTCCTCGCGGCAGCTCAACAGGAAGTCCACCACGTTGCGCGCGATGCGCTTGTCCGTGTCGTCCGCCGCCTTGAAGGGCACCGGGTGGTCCGGCGTCCTCGACTCCACCACCGCCACCACCTTGCCCAGGTCGAACTCCACGTACGGCGTGCCGATGCGGTCTCTCACGTTCAACAGCGGCAGCGGCCAGCCCACGTGCGGATGCACCGTGGGCACGACGATGTCGTGGAAGCCCGTGTAGTCCGGCGCGGACGTGTTCACCTCGAGGATGACTTTCTTCGCCTTCGCCAGCGCCTCCGCGCTGATGCCCACCGAGGACGTCAGGATGACGCTGCCGTTGGGGCGGATGCGCGACACCTCCACCACCGCCACGTCGATGTCGCCGTAGAACCCGTACATCAGGTTGCGCGCGAAGGCGGACAGGTGCACGTCCGTGAAGTCCATCTCCCCGGCGTGGATGCGCCGACGCGACGCGGACGAGGACATGTACGGCCCGCGCTTGCGGATGAAGGGCGCCATGGGGCCCTCCACGTCCTCGGACAGCGACGCCCCGGACAACAGCGTGAGCCGCGTCTGGGGCGCGGTGCGCGACAGGTGGAAGGCCAGCGCGGGGAAGAACGTCTTGGGCTCGCCCGACTTGGTGAAGCCGCTGATGGCCACCGTGTTCCCGTCGGTGACGTGCTTCACGGCCTCCTCGACGGGGACGACCCGGGCCAGGAGGTCGGCGTTCTGGATGCGGTCCTTCAGCGTGCTCGGAGCGGTCATGGTCAAGTCGGGAACCCCCGCGGAAGGCGGCGGGTCCGCGGTCGAAGATGTCACACCCGGGACGTCCTGCCATCCCTAGCGGAAGCCCGGCGGACGCCGCGTCCCGGTGTCCCCGGGCGCCTCCTCGGCCTTGAGCCTGGCGCCGGGTGAGAGCTCGAAGACGAGCCCGAACTGCCACTGGCTCAGCCGCTCCAGGAAGAGGATGTTGTACGAGTCCTGGCCGTACACGTAGCGGGTGAAGACGCCGAAGCCCGCGCCCCAGTAGGGCAGCGCGGCGAGCGCGCCGCTCACCGTCGCGCGCCGGTGGGGCGTCTCGCCGAAGGGCGCGGACACCGTCCCCTCGAGCCGGAAGCGGTGCTGGTGCCAGATGCGCTCGCCCAGCGCGCTCACGCCCCAGTTTCCCTTGCCGTAGACGCGCCTCTGGTCCTCGGTGATGCCGCCCGAGCCGATGGCCGTGTTCAGCTCCAGGAACGAGCCGCCGCCCACCAGCCACGCGCTGTCCAGGTCCGGGTCCACGCCGAACGCCACGCGCGCGTGCAGCTCCCCGCGCACGAAGTTGGTGGAGAAGCTGCCGGTCAGCTCGTTGAGCGGCAGCTCCCCCTGGGCCGGCGCGCAGTCGGGGTCCGTGCCCTCCTGGTTCGCGAAGAAGCAGCCGTCCTGGCCATTGGAGTAGTGGCCCACCGTGAGGTTCGCCGCGAGCGCGAGCCCCCGCATCGGACGGTCCTCCGCCAGCGAGCCCGGCAGCACGCGCAGGTGCGCCACCTGGAGCGTGATTTTCGGGACGTACGACGGCGGGATGACGGGGCTGCTGTCCGTGTTCAGCATCCGCAGCCGGATGTACGGCGTGAGCACCGCGGTGAGGAACCACTCGCCGTGCTCGCTCCGGAATCGGCCCGTGTGCAGCTGGGGCAGGAAGAGGTTCGGGGCAAGCTGCGCCTCGAACAGGAGCGGCGCCGGGGAGTCGGGATCTCCCTGCCGGCGGATGCGGTTGGGCGAGCCGAAGATGTAGCTGCGGTCCAGGAAGAGCGGGGCGGGGGTGTTGTACTCCACCTTCCAGTCCGCCCGGGCCCCGCCCGCCGCGAAGAGGAGCGCCAGCGCGAGGCCCCGCGAGGCACGGCCCCTGGGCTGGGCGAGGACGGTTCGCATCCGGCGGGTGTCTCCTGGCGACGAAGGCCCTCGAGGACGGAGGCCTGCACGCCTCCTCTATCCGGCCCGGGGCCCCGTCCTCATCCGACCCGCCAGGTGTTTGTCGCGAGAAGGGAACAGGTGGACGGGTGGACGTGTTGGGCGCCGCGATTCCGTGCTTTGGTGCACAACCCACCCCATCCTCGGGAGACCTACACTTTCATGCGCAACCTCCTCATCGTCAGCGCGGGCGTGGCCGCGCTCGCCTCCACCGGATGCGCGACCTCCAAGGACGCCCGTCCCGAGGACGCCGCCACCTCCACCGCGGCCCCTGCCGCCCCTGCCCCCGAGGCCCCCGTGGCTCCCGCCAACCCCCTGCTGGCGAAGTGGAGCGGCCCCCATGGCGGCGTGCCCCCGTTCGACCAGGTGAAGGTGGAGCTGTTCAAGCCCGCCATCGAGGCGGCCATGGACACCTTCCGCAAGGAGCTGGCGACCATCGCGTCGAACCCGGAGGCCCCCACCTTCGAGAACACGCTGGCCGCGCTGGAGGACGCCGGCCGCGGCTTGAGCAACGTGGAGACGCTCTACGGCATCTGGGGCTCGTCCTTGAGCAGCCCCGAGTACCAGGCCGTGGAGCGCGAGCTCGCGCCGAAGTTCGCCGCGTTCGAGGATGAGATCTTCCAGAACGAGGCCCTCTTCCGCCGCATCGAGGCCGTCTACAACTCGCCCGACAAGGCGAAGCTGACGCCCGAGCAGCAGCGGCTCGCGTGGCTGCACCACACGCGCTTCGTGCGCTCCGGCGCCAAGCTGGACGGCGCCGCCAAGCAGCGCCTGGGCGCCATCAACCAGCGCCTGGCCTCGCTCTACACGGCCTTCAGCCAGCACGTGCTCGGCGACGAGGAGGCCTACACCGTCGTCCTGGAGTCCGAGGCGGACCTGGCGGGCCTGCCCGACTCCGTGCGCGCGGGCGCCGCCGCCGCGGCCGAGGCCCGGGGCCAGAAGGGCAAGTGGGTCATCACCAACACGCGCTCCTCCATGGAGCCGTTCCTCACGTACTCGTCCCGCCGGGATTTGCGCGAGAAGGTCTGGCGTAACTACGTCAACCGCGGCGACAACGGCGACGAGCGCGACAACAACGCCATCATCTCGGAGGTGCTCAAGCTGCGCGCCGAGCGCGCGAAGCTGCTCGGCTACGCCACGCACGCGCACTGGCGGCTGGAGAACGCCATGGCCCGCACGCCCGAGCGCGCGATGGAGCTGATGGAGGCGGTGTGGAAGCCCGCCGTGGCCCGCGTCCGCGAGGAGGTCGCGGACATGCAGAAGGTGGCCGACAAGGAGCGCGCGAAGCTCAAGATCGAACCGTGGGACTACCGCTACTACGCGGAGAAGGTCCGCAAGGCGAAGTACGACCTGGACCAGAACGAGGTGAAGCCCTACCTCCAGCTGGAGAAGCTGCGCGAGGGCATGTTCTGGGTGGCCGGCGAGCTGTTCGGCTTCAGCTTCGAGCAGGTGACGGACGTGCCCGTCTTCCACGCCGACGTGCGGGTGTGGGAGGTGAAGGACAAGACGAGCGGCAAGCACGTGGGCCTGTGGTACTTCGACCCGTACGCGCGCAAGGGCAAGCGCTCGGGCGCGTGGATGAACGCGTACCGCGGCCAGGAGCGCTTCCGGGGTGAGGTGACGACCATCGTCTCCAACAACTCCAACTTCGTGAAGGCGGCGCCCGGCGAGGCGGTGCTCATCTCGTGGGAGGACGCGAGCACGCTGTTCCACGAGTTCGGCCACGCGCTGCACGGCCTGAGCTCGTCGGTGACGTACCCGTCGCTGTCCGGCACCGCCGTGGCGCGGGACTACGTGGAGTTCCCGTCGCAGCTCTTGGAGCACTGGCTGTCCACGCCCGAGGTGCTCAACACCTTCGCGCTGCACTACCAGACGGGCAAGCCCATCCCCCCGGCGCTGGTGGCGCGCATCGAGAAGGCGGCGACCTTCAACCAGGGCTTCGGCACGGTGGAGTACCTGTCCTCCGCGCTCATCGACATGAAGCTGCACCTGGCCGGCGACGCGAGCATCGACCCGGACGCGTTCGAGCGCGACACGCTCAAGGCGCTGGGCATGCCGAAGGAGATCGTGATGCGCCACCGCACGCCGCAGTTCGGCCACGTGTTCGCGGGCGACGGCTACTCTGCGGGCTACTACAGCTACCTGTGGTCCGACACGCTGACGGCGGACGCGTACGAGACCTTCACCGAGGGCAAGGGCGCCTACGACAAGGCCGTGGCGGAGAAGCTGCGCAAGAGCGTGTTCTCGGTGGGCAACACGGTGGACCCGGCCGAGGGCTACCGCGCCTTCCGCGGCCGCGACGCCGGCATCAACGCGCTGATGCGCAAGCGGGGCTTCCCGGTGCCCGCGCAGGCGAAGCAGTCCAAGTCCACGCCGTAGGCGGCGGGTGACGTCCGGGTGCGCGGGGGATGACGCCTCGCGCACCTGGGGGCTCACGGGTCCAGGAAGGCGCGCTTCACCTCGAGCAGCAGCTCATCCTTCTTGCCCGCGGGCTGCAGGGGGCGGTGGCCCTGGTTGATGGTCCAGATGATGGTGCCGCCCAGTCCCTCGTCGCGCGCCCACTGGCCCTTCACCGCGACCGACTGCCCGTCCTCGTACGAGACGTAGTTGCAGTGGCCCGCGCCGGTGACGTCGGAGGCGGACAGGTAGGGCGAGGCCGCGCGCTCGTCCCAGTGTCGCTTCATCAGCGGGTCCTGGAGGTACTTGTCCACGATGTTGGCGTAGCTCATGGCGTTGTCGCTCTGGCCCTCGTTGACGTCGGGCCGGCCGTCCAGGGGGATGCGCGGCTGGGTCACGCCCTGCCAGCACGTGCCGAAGAAGCCGATGCCCACGCCCAGCCGTCCGCGCGGCACGCCCGCCCGGATGTAGCCCGCCACGGAGTTGGCGACGGAGCTGGGGCGGTTCTGCGCCTCGTCCCAGAGGGGGCTGGAGTGCCAGCTCTCCCAGCCGCCCCAGTGGCCGCTCATCTTGTAGGACATGATGTTGAGCTGGTCGACGCGCGAGCCCAGCTCCTTCATGAACTTCGCCTCGTGCTCCGGCATCCCGAAGTTGGAGTTGAGCCAGTTCACCGGCACCGTGAGGATGATGTCCGGACGGGCCGCGCGCAGCTCGTCGATGAGCGCCAGGAGCAGCTCCCCGTCGTTGCCCGCGGGCGGCAGGTTGATGGGCTCCCAGTCCAGGTCCAGCCCCATGTAGCCCAGCTCATCCATCGTCTTGAGCAGCTCGCGCACGAAGACGATGCGGCTCTCACCCGTGGACGCGAGCACGAAGCCGTCGTGCTCGCCGAAGCCGCCAATCATGAGCAGCGGTATCTTCCCCGCGGCCTTCGCCCGGGCGGACAGCGTCCGGGCGATGGCGGGGCCCTCCAGGTCGGAGACGTCGAAGTCCGTGAACAGCGTCCCGTCGAAGCGGGGGCGCACGCGGCCCACCATGATGTGCGTCATCCCCGAGAAGTCCACCACGTCGGGCGGGTAGGCGCGGTGCTGGTAGCCCACGTAGTAGCCGGACACCCAGCTCGCCGGCGCGCCGCCGGGCTTGGGCGTCACCGGACCGACCTGCGCACCCGGACCCTCGCCCACGTCGTTGACGGCCCTCACCGTGACGGTGTGCGGCTTGCCGTTGGGCAGCCCCGGGACGTTCGCGCTCCCGGCCTTGACGTCCACCGTCACCGAGTGCCCCCCGGGCTCGGCGGTGACGAGGTAGTGCTTGAGCGCGCGTCCGCCGAAGCTCGCCGGCGCCAGCCAGCTGACGAACACCGCGCCGTTGCCCGGCGTCGCCCTCACCGAGCGCGGCTGACCCGGCGTCGTGGGGTTGGGGATGGACATGCCCGGCTGGGGCACCACCGGCACCGACGGCAAGGAGGCGTCGCCCTCGCCCCGCGCGTTCACCCCGGAGACCTTGAACAGGTACTTGAAGCCGTTGTTGAGCCCCAGCACCGTGGCCTGGCGCTCGCTCGCGCTGACGATGGCGCCGCCGCAGGCCGGGTCGCACCGCACCACGTAGTACAGCAGGGGGTGGCCGCCATCGCTCGTCGGCGGCGTCCACGTCACCAGCGCCTGGGCGTCCGCCGCCTGCGCCTCCACGTCCGAGGGCGCCCCGGGCAGCCCCGGCCCCTCCTCACCCTTTCCGCATCCCCCGAGCAGCACCCCCGCTACGAGAAGGCACCACCACTGCGTCACGAGTCGAGTCTTCACCTGCGCACCTCTTCGAACTGGCACAGATAATACGGGGAAGTCC
Organism: Myxococcus sp. MISCRS1; assembly: GCF_026626605.1. Lineage (NCBI taxonomy): Bacteria > Pseudomonadati > Myxococcota > Myxococcia > Myxococcales > Myxococcaceae > Myxococcus > Myxococcus sp. MISCRS1. The sequence goes on along the minus strand of NZ_JAPNKB010000001.1, from coordinate 1,797,310 downwards.
GACATCCCTGCGTTGAAATAGTGTGGCAATACTGCATCTGCTCGACGAGCGACAAGGTGGTCGCGTCTGTCTCGGGTTCTGGGAAAACGCTAGGGAGGGTGCGGGCCGTTCCCGCGTCGTTGGAGGCGGCCTTGCTACGGTGGTCGCTTCCATCCATGAAACGACTGCTCCTGTCCATGGCCCTCGCGGCCAGTGTCCTCGTCCTGGTGCTGGTGGTGCGGACGCTGTCCTTCACCTCGCGGCAGGTGGCGCCGGCGGCGATGGAACCCCTGACGGTGGACGCGGACGCCGCGGCGGCGCGCCTGGCCGGAGCGCTGCGGCTCAAGACGGTGGCGGCGTCGGAGGGCGTGCCCGCGGAGGACGCGGCCTTCGCGGGGCTGCATGCCTACCTGGCCGAGCACTTCCCGCGCGTGCACGCGGAGCTGAAGCGCGAGCCGGTGGGGACGCACTCGCTGCTCTACACGTGGCCGGGGACGGACGCGTCGCTGTCGCCCCTGTTGCTCGTGGGGCACCTGGACGTGGTGCCGGTGGCCCCCGGGACGGAGGAGTCCTGGGCGCACCCGCCGTTCGCCGGCGTGGTGGCGGACGGGTTCGTGTGGGGGCGCGGCGCGCTGGATGACAAGAGCAGCGTGCTGGCGCAGTTGGAGGCGGTGGAGGCGCTGCTCGCCGCGGGGGAGAAGCCCCGGCGCACGGTGATGTTCGCGTTCGGCGGGGACGAGGAGGTGGGGGGCCTGAAGGGCGCTGTGGCCATCGCGGCGCTCTTGAAGGAGCGGGGCGTGCGGCTGGAGTCCGTGCTCGACGAGGGCGGCGTCATCATGTCCGGGACGGTGCCTGGGGTGAGCGCCCCGGTGGCGTTGGTGGGCACGTCCGAGAAGGGCTTCACCAGCGTGGAGCTGAAGGTGAAGGGGGAGGGAGGGCACTCGTCCATGCCGCCGCCGCGCAGCGCCGTGGGGGTGTTGGCCCGCGCGGTGGCGAAGGTGGAGGACTCGCCCATGCCCGCCCGGCTCGAGGGTGGCAGCCGCGAGCTGTTCCTGCGCGTGGGCCCGGAGATGCCCTTCGGCATGCGGCTGCTCTTCGCCAACCTGTGGCTCACCGAGCCGCTCGTGGTGCGCCAGCTCACCCAGAAGCCCACCACCAACGCCGCGGTGCGCACCACCACCGCGGTGACGCTGTTCCAGGGCGGCGTGCGCGACAACGTGCTGCCCGCCAGCGCCCGCGCGGTGGTGAACTTCCGCATCCTGCCCGGCGACAGCGTGGACGGGGTGCTCGCGCACGTGCGCTCGGTGGTGGATGACTCGCGCGTGGAGCTGGGCACGCTGGCGTTCCAGAGCGAGCCGTCCCCCGTGTCGCGCACGGACACGGAGGCCTTCGGCCACCTGGAGCGCACGCTGCGGCAGGTGTTCCCGGAGGTGGTGGTGTCCTCCTACCTCAACGTCGCCGCCACCGACTCGCGCCACTACGTGGGCTTGAGCGACAACGTCTTCCGCTTCTTCCCCGTGCACCTGCGCGCCGAGGACCTGGCGCGCGTGCATGGCAAGGACGAGCGCATCGCCGTGACGGCGCATGCCCAGGCCGTCCGCTTCTACGCGCAATACCTCCGCAACGCCGCGCGCTGAGACATGGCTGAGACAGGGGCCCTCCCCTCGATGGGGGCCTGTATCGCGACATGGACGCGGATGTGTGTCCGAGACACGAAATCAGGCGATTCAGTCCGCTCTTCCTGCACATCTGCGCAATTCCTGCATTTTCACGCGCTGTGCGGGAGTGAGAAATCGCAACCGCGTTGACACGCACCGCGCGCACTTCCAGCATCGGGGGTCATGGTGACCGTCCCCTCTGCTGGAAAGCGCCTCGCGGGTCTCGTACTCGCCTCTCTTCTCTTCTCGTTGATCGCATCCTCATGTGGAGGCGGTGGTGGTGATGGCAAGCCGGATGGCGGCGGTGGGGGCAATGACGATGCCGGCCCCACCCAGCCGTGTGACGGAGGCACGTGTCCCGTCGAGAACTGCGGCAACGGCACCCTCCAGTCCGGGGAGACGTGCGACGACCGCAACCAGGTGAGCGGCGACGGGTGCTCGGCCACGTGCACCCTCGAGGAGGGTTGGGCGTGCAACACGCCGGGCGAGCCGTGCGTGAAGGTGGTCGGGTGCGGCAACGGCAAGGTGGAGGCGGGCGAGCAGTGTGACGACCGCAACGTGTCCAGCGGCGACGGCTGCAGCGAGACGTGCACCGTGGAGCAGGGCTGGAACTGCCCGTCGGCGGGTGGCCGCTGCCACGCCGCGCAGTGCAACGACGGCTTCAAGGTGGGCGAGGAGGAGTGCGAGGACGGCAACACCAATAACGGTGATGGTTGCACCGCGGAGTGCCGCCTGGAGGAGGGCTGGAAGTGCCCGACGGTGGGCGCGGCCTGCTCGAAGACGACCTGCGGCGACAACATCGTCGAGGGCACCGAGGAGTGCGACGACGGCAACAAGGACATGGGCGATGGCTGCTCGGCGGCGTGCAAGCGCGAGCCGCGGTGCCAGAACGGCCAGTGCCAGGCGACGTGCGGCGACGGCATCATCCTGCCCAACGACACCTCCGAGGAGTGCGACGACGGCAACGCCCGCTCGGGCGACGGCTGCTCGGCCACGTGCAAGCTGGAGACGGGCTACGTGTGCCAGGTGGTCCAGACGGATCCCCCGGCCTCGCTCGACCTGTCCGCCGTCTTCCGCGACTTCCGCGGGTATGACCTGCCGGCGGATGGCGCGCTGCCGCGCGGCCACATCGACTTCGAGAACGGGAACGCCGGCGAGCGCGGCATCGTGAAGGCGCAGCTGGCCACGACGCTGGAGGGCATCCCGGGCAAGACGTTCCCGGGTGGCAAGCCGGAGTACGCCAAGACGGGGCAGTCGTCCGCCACCACCCACGGCGCGACCGCCTTCCACCAGTGGTACACGGACCACGCGAACATCAACAAGACCATCGTCGGGACGCTCAAGCTCAACCGCCAGGCGGGTGGCTCGTACGTGTTCGACAGCGACCGGTTCTTCCCGCTGACGAACCACCCGGACAGCTGGGTGGCCGCGGGCAAGGAGCCGCTGCGCGGCGACAACGGACAGCCCTCCCAGCAGCACAACTTCAGCTTCACGAGCGAGGTCCGGTACTGGTTCCAGTACAAGGGCACCGAGGTGCTGCTGTTCCGCGGTGACGACGACGTGTGGGTCTTCATCAACGGCAAGCTCGCGCTGGACCTGGGCGGCGTCCACGGTCCGGAGAACGGCACCGTCACGGTGTCGCAGCAGGCCGCGGCCCTGGGCCTGACGGTGGGTGGCATCTACGAGGTCGTGGTGTTCCAGGCCGAGCGCCACACCTCCGGCTCGTCGTACCGGCTGACGCTCAACAACTTCGAGACCCGTCGCACGGTGTGCAACGCCACGTGCGGCAACGGCGAGGTGGACGAGGGCGAGGAGTGCGACGACTTCGTCAACGCCGGTGGCTACGGCAAGTGCGCGCCCGGCTGCGTCTGGGGTCCGCGCTGCGGCGACGGCATCCCGCAGACGGCGCCTCCGGCCAACGAGGAGTGCGACGACGGCAACACCACCAGCGGCGACGGCTGCAGCGCCACGTGCAAGTCGGAGATCGGCTGAGTCGTCCGACGTGACGGGCCGCTCCGGGCGCGAGTGCCCCGGAGCGGCTCACCGCCTCGCGGAAGAAGCTCCCGCGAGGCGGCTGTCGCCGGGGGCGAGTCGTCCCCAAGGCCCTGGGGCCGGGATGACCGCGCCGCCCGGTGGGGAAGCAGGCAGGCCCGTGCTCCCAAGTGGGATGCTCACGCGAGGCCGTCTGGTATCTTCGCGCCCGACTTCATGGCGCCCTCCGTCCTCTTCCGTCTGTCGCTGCTGCTGTCGCTGGTGCTGGCCGTCCCGGCCGGGGCCGCGAGCGCGCGGAGCACACCACCTCCCGCCGACGAGGTGATGGGCGTGCTGCGGCGGGTGGAGACGGCGCGGGTGCGTGGGACGCTGCGCGTGCTCGACAGCGAGTTCGAGGAGCTGACGCGCGCCCAGCCCAGGAGCGTGATGCCGCGCGTGTACCGCGCCTGGCTCGCGTTCCCCGCGGACACCAGCTGGAACGAGCTCAAGGCCCTGTCCTCGCTGGAGCCGGAGAACCCCTGGCCGCACCTGGGCATGGGGCTCATCTACATCCGCTGGGGGCTCCTGTCGGAGGCGCGCGCGCCGCTGGCCGCCGCCCGGCGCGTGTCCCCCGACTTCGCGCCCGCCCTGTGGGGGGAGGGGCTGCTGCTCCAGGCGGAGGGCAAGCCCGCGGAGGCCGAGGCGCGGCTGCGCGAGTCGCTCTCCAGGCTGGACGCGCCCCAGGCCCGCACGGCGCTGGGGCTGCTGCTGGCCGCGAGCCCGGGGCGCGAGGCCGAGGCCCGCGCGGAGCTGACGCGCTCGGTGGAGGCGTGGCCGGAGCAGCCCGAGGCCCTGCGCAAGCTCGCCTCGCTGGCCCAGGCGGCCAAGGACGTGCGCGCCGCCGCGGCGGCGGGCGAGAAGCTGGTCGCGCTCAAGCCCGCGGACCGCGAGGCGCACCGGCTCCAGGCGGAGCTGTGGCTGTCCGCGTCGGAGAAGGACAAGGCCGCGCGCTCGCTGGAGCGCTACGTGGAGCTGGGCGGCGCGGACGTGGCGCCCCTGGCGCTGCGCGCGCACGTGTACGCGGAGCTGGGGCGCGCGGCGGACGAGGAGAAGGCGCTCGCGCGGCTCATCGAGGCGGAGCTCAAGGACCCCGAGCCCCTGCTGCGGCTGTCCGAGCTGGCCGAAGCGCGCGGGGATGCGGCCGCGAGCGAGGCCTTCCTGGTGAGCGCCTCGGAGCGGGCGCCGGCGCGCTCGGACATCCACGTGCGCCGCGCGCGGCTGTGTCTCAAGCAGGAGCGCTGGCGGGAGGCCCTGGTGTCCTACCGCGCCGCGCTCGCCGCGCCGGAGCGCAAGGTGGCCGAGGCCGAGGCGGAGACGGCCGAGCTGGTGAGGCGCTTCCGGCTGCCCGCGACGCCCGCCAAGGGGGTGCCGGATAAAATCTACGCCCGCGTGTCCCTGGGCCTGGTCGCCATCTACATGGAGCGGCTCAAGGAGTCACCGGAGCTCAAGGGCAACCTGAAGCTCCAGGTGCAGGTGGACGAGACGGGCAAGGCCACGCAGGTGAAGGTCCTCTACGATAGCCTGGAGGACCCGCTCGTCGCCGGCCACGCCTACTTCGCCTTCCTGGACGCGCAGTACCCGCCCGCGAAGGACGAGCCCATCTTCCAGTACGTCTTCCGGCCGCCGAAGTAGCCGCCGGAAGACGCGGGCCTGGAATCAGGGCGCCACTCACTCGTCGTCGTTCATGCCGCTGCCGCCGTAGCCCTGCGAGGAGCCGCGGGCCTTCTCGAAGTCGGCGCGGGCCTGGCGCTCCTCACCCAGGCGCACGTCCACCTGGCGCTGGGCCTCCTCCGTCTTGCGCTGGGCGTCGGCCACCGCGCGGGTGAACTCGGCGTCGGACATCTCCTTGGCGCGCACGTCATCGCTGTTCTTCAGCGCCTGCAGCTCCGCCTGGCGCAGCTGGGCCTCGGACAGCTCCAGCTCCGCCTGGCGCAAGTCCTTGCGGGCCTTCTGCGTCTCCACGGCGCGCTGGCGCCACGCCGTCTGGGCGCGGGCCGCCTGGAGCTTCGCCTCGGTGGTCCTCAGGTCCTTCTGGGCCTGGGTGATGTTGGCTTGCTGACCGGTGGCGCGGGCGGCCTCGAGCGCCGTCTGGTTCGCCTCGTGGGAGAGCTTGGCCGCCTCCTCGTTGCGCCGGGAGACCTCCACCGCGCGCTCGGCGTCCTTCACCGCCACGTCGGCGCGGGTGACCTCGTCCTGGGCCTTGGTGCGCTCGGACTGGGCGTTGCGGACGTCGCCGAGCTGGCTCTCGGGGACGCGCGCCAGCCAGGACTCGTCCACCTGCTTCTTCGCGGACTTGGATGAGCTGCACCCGCCGAGCACCAGCGCCGTCCCCAACACCACTCCCGCCAGAACCCGATGCTTCCTCGTCGACTGGAACATGAATTCCTCCTGACCGTGCGTATCGTCGCTTGCTCGACACGGTAGGCACTCGGCGACGGCGAGGCAGGAGGCACGGTGCGACACCCGACGCTGGCCTTGACGCGCCCGCTCGGGGGGCGGGCGTGGAGGAGGGCGGCTGGTGTGGCCGCCTGCTCAGTGCTTCTCGAGGATGACGGCGTAGAACTCGATGCCCACGCCCTCGCGGTCCTCCTCGGTGATGTGGCCCACGGGCAGGCCCAGGAACTCCCGCACCGTCATCACCCCGCCGGGCCCGGGAGACCAGGGGCCGCACAGGTCCAGGTACTCGCGCAGCGAGTAGAGCTGGAAGGACTCGCCCATCTTCTGGAACATGCCGACGAACTGCTCCCACTTCGGCGTGCTCAGCCCGGGCGCCTTCGTCTCGAAGGTGGCGAAGAGCTTCGAGCCGGGCGCGGCCCAGTCATACAAATCCTTGAAGAACCTCCGGTTCTCCTCCGAGGAGAGGAACACGGTGATGCCATTGGCGCCGAAGGCCACGCGCCGCTCGCCATCCAGGAACGCGCGCACGTCGGGCCGCCGCAGGAAGTCGCCCGCGGAGCGGATGTCGCATTCCATGTAGCGCGTGCGCGGATTGTCGCCGAGCAGGTGCTTGCCGGTGGCGATGGTGAGCGGGTTGATGTCGGTGTAGAGCACCTTGGCGTCGGGCAGCACCGAGTGGATGTGGTCGCTCGTCGGCAGGCCCGAAGCGAAGTCCACCCAGTGGTCGAAGCCGTCCGCGGACAGGCGCAGCGCGGCGGTGCGCAGGCAGCTTCGGAGCATGCGCAGCCACTTCCGGGTGGAGGGCACCAGCGAGAACATGAACTCGGCGGCCTGTCGGTCCACCTCGAAGTGGTGGGTGCCGCCCAGCGTGTAGTCGTAGATGCGGGCCGCGTCGGGCACGTGGGGGTTGACGCCCGGGATGCGGGAGAGCTCCTGGTTGTCCATCCTTCGCTCGCTCCTCGTGGGGTAGGGGGTTGCGCGGCTCTCAGGGGCGCCAGACCTCGGAGGTCGTCTCCGGCGGGCTGTCCGGCGCGGCGCGGGTGGTGCCCACCACCAGGTAGGCGCCATCGCCCAGGGGCGCGACGCGGTGGCCCGCGCGGCCGTGGGCGAGCGGTGTCCCCGGGCTCCACAGGCCCGTGGCCGGGTTCCAGAGCTCCACGTCGGGGGTGGCGCCGTATGTCGTCGACTCCAGGCCTCCGGACACGGCGGCGCGTCCGTCCGGCAGCGCGGTGAGCGCGAAGCTGGAGCGGCCCAGGGCGAGCGGCGCGGTGGCGCTCCACTGCTCGGTGGCGGGGTCGAAGAGCTCGGCGCTCGTGAGCAGCGTGCCCTGGTGCCAGCCGCCCACCACGAGGATGCGACCGTCGGCGAGCGTGACGCCGGCGGCGTCGTCGCGCGACGCGGTGAGCGGATGGGGCGCGGTCCTCCACGTGCGCGTGGCGGGCTCGTAGACCTCGGTGCTCATGTCGAGCGGGGGTGCCAGGTGCTGGCCTTCGACGATGGCGAAGCCGAAGCCGTTGTCGCGCCCCCCGGCGATGACGACGCGGCCCCGGCTCACGCAGACCGGGCCGATGTGGAAGATGCGGACCGTCTGGCCCGCGGGCTCCCACTCCGCCGCGCCGGGCCGCAGCAGCTCCGCGCGCGTTCCGCGCTCGAGGTCGTCGTCGTGGTCCGAGCCCAGCACCAGCACCGCCCCGTCCTCGAGCACCAGCGCGACGGGGTGTGAGCGCGAAGCCCGCATGGAAGGACCGGGGACGAAGCGCAGCGCGTCCGGCTCCCAGACCACGGTGCTGGCCAGGTCCGGGTGGGCATTGTCGCGGCCGCCCACGAGCAGCACGCGTCCGTCCGGGAGCGCCACCGCCGCGTGGTCGTGCCGGGGCTCCGGCAGGGGCGCTGCCTCCCGCCATTCCTGACGGAGGGTGTCCCAGAGGAAGGCGCTGGCGGAGGTCCTGGGCGTGGAGCCGCCCCCTTCTGCGTGCCAGCCCTGTCCGCCGGTGAGCAGCGCGCCGCCGGCCACGGGCGTCAGGCCGAAGCCCTCCAGCCAGAGCCCGGGGGCGGGAACACGTCGAGTCGCCGTGGACGGAGGGCCGCCAGTCATGGCGCCATCGTACGCCGTCCGCGCCGCGCCGCGCCTGCCACCGGGGAGGTCCACGGTGACCTGGAGACAGTCGCCGTCCGGGGGGCCGGCCCTGGGAATGACAACCTGGGAGGGCGGCCGGGACGAGGGTGTCCTGGGCAATGGCTTGTTCCGCATGCGTGTCTGGTGATTCTCTGGGGCCCGCATCGTTCCGAGGGGGGAAACATGCGCCGTGCGCCACGAGATTCCGCCGAGCCCGTCTTGCCCTGGCGGGGCGCGTCCATGTCGGGACGGGGCCCATGACAGGCATTGCGTGAGACGTCGTCTGGAAAAGGGGGGAGTCATGCAACTCATCGGGAGACGTGTGTCGGGGCTGCTGGCGGGGTGCGCCTTGCTGTGCGTGGCGCTGCTGGGCGCCTGCTCGGAGCGGGGGGCCGCGAGCGAGGAGGGGCGCCTGGGCGCCGGTGCCCAGGCGGTGGAGGGGGTGGCCCGACAGGGGACGGTGCTGGCGGGGCGGCATCACACGCTGGCGATGCGCGCGGATGGCACGGCGTGGGGCTGGGGAGACAACGGCGCCAGTCAGCTGGGTGACGGCACGACGGCGTCGCGGTGGGCGCCGGTGCATGCGGTGGGGCTGACGCAGGTGGGCGCGCTCGCGGCGGGCCATGCGCACTCGCTGCGCGCGGGAGGTGTGTGGGCCTGGGGCGACAGCGCCCAGGGACAGCTGGGCACGGGCCTGTCGACGGTTCGGGCCTCCCCCGTGAAGGTCTGGTAGCGCGCCGCGCCTCACGCGAAACGGGAGGGCGTCCTATGCGCCCTCCCTCGAGAACTCCGCGCCCCGGTGGGCCCGGATGCAGCGAGTACGTCGTCGGGCAGTCTGAAACGGGGGTGTCCCATGGAACGTGTCGCGAGGCGTGTGTCTGGGTTGCTGCTGTGCCTGTTGTGGTGGGCGGGCTGTGTCGAGCCCGGGGCGTCGTCCTTCACCGGCGAGCTGGGCACCGTGCGCGCCAGGGAGGGTGCCTCCCGTCAGGGCTCGGTGCTGGCGGGACGGCATCACACGCTGGTGTTGAGGACGGACGGCACCGTGTGGGCATGGGGTGGCAACACCTTCGGCCAGCTCGGCAACAACTCGACCCGCCCCAACCCGATGCCCTCGCGCGTCTGGCGCCTGTCGAGCATCCGCGCCATTGGCGTGGGGGAGCAGCACTCGCTCGCGCTGGGCGTGGACGGCACGGTGTGGTCCTGGGGCTGGAACAACAACGGCCAGCTGGGCGACGGCACGACGACGTCGCGCTCGGTGCCCGCGCGAATCCCGAACCTGACGAACGTGGTGGCCATCGCCGCCGGCTTCACCCACTCGATGGTGCTCAAGTCGGACGGCACCGTGTGGGCGTGGGGGCTCAACGCGACGGGGCAGCTCGGCGATGGAACGACGGTGCGCAAGCTGTCGCCCGTGCAGGTGCAGGGGCTGCCGGGCGCGGTGGCCATCGCCGCGGGCAACGTGCACTCGCTGGCGCTGACGGCGGATGGGCGGCTGTGGACGTGGGGTGGCAACGCCGACGGGCAGCTCGGCACGGGCAACCAGACGCCCCGCTCGCTCCCGGGCGCGCTGGCGAGCATGACGGGCATGGTGTCCGGGCTGTCGGGTGGAGGCTCGCATTCGATGGTGCTGAAGACGGACGGCACCGTGTGGGGCTGGGGGAAGAACGACGATGGCCAGCTGGGCCTGGGGAACACCACCGCGAGCCTGGTGCCGGTGCAGGTGCCGGGCCTCACCAGCGTGGCCGCGGTGGTGGGGGGCGGGCAGCACTCGGTGGCGCTGAAGGCGGACGGGACGGTGTGGGCGTGGGGCAGCAACATCCGCGCGCAGCTGGGGGATGGGACGCAGACGCAGCGGCTGTCGCCGTTCCAGGTGCCGGGGCTGACGGGCGTGCTGGGCGTGTCCGCGGGCGGAGGGCAGCACTCGGTGGCGGTGAAGGCGAGCGGCGAGGTGTGGACGTGGGGCTCCAACTCCGATGGGCAGTGCGGTGATGGGACGTACCTGATGAAGCTGGTGCCCACGCTGGCGCGCGGGCTGCTGGAGCGCGCGGGCGCGTCCGCGGGGGAGGGCTACTCGCTCGCCGTCAAGGGGGATGGCACCGCGTGGGGATGGGGGAACAACACCCAGGCCCAGCTCGGCGACGGGACGAATGTGTCGCGTCGGTTGCCGGTGCGCGTGGGGACGCTCACGCAGGTGGCGTCCGTCGCCGCCGGGGCGTTCCACTCGCTGGCGCTGAAGGAGGACGGCGCGGTGTTCGGCTGGGGCGCGAACGGCTGGGGCGCCGTCGGGGACGGGAGCGTCGTCAATCGCCCGCAGCCGGTGCGGGTGGGGCAGGGCACCCTGGTGGCCTCGGCGGTGGCGGCGGGGGCGTACCATTCGCTGGCGTTGGGCGTGGATGGAACCGTCTTCGCGTGGGGGGACAACAGCGTGGGGCAGCTGGGCGACGGCAGCGACGCCACGCCGACGCGGACCACGCCCACCCGCGTGCCGGACCTGGACGGCGTCGTCTCCGTGGCCGCGGGCCTGGAGCACTCGCTCGCCTTGAAGTCGGACGGCACCGTCTGGGTCTGGGGCCGGCAGGACACGTGCGAGGACCCGGGGGGCGAGGCGCTGGCGGTGCGCGCGCCGCGCCAGGTGCCGGGGCTGACGGACGTGGTGGCGGTGGGCGCGGGGCTCTGTCACTCGATGGCGCTGCGCGCGGATGGCACTGTCTGGGCCTGGGGGAGCAATGACCAGGGGCAGCTGGGGGATGGGGGGCTCCTCGCGCGGATGACGCCCGCTCAGGTGACGGGGCTCACCGGCGTGGTGTCGCTCGCCGTGGGGCCGCGCCAGGCGCTGGTGCTCAAGCAGGACGGCGGCGTGTGGGGGTGGGGGAGCAATCCCCTGGGCCAGCTGGGCGCGGGCCTGTCCGCTCCGCGCGTGGCGCCCGTGCAGGTGCCCTCGCTGGCGGGCGTGAGGACGCTGTCCTCGGGGGCCTCGCACACCCTGGCGCTCAAGGAGGACGGCACGCTCTGGGCCTGGGGCGGCAATGGCGACGGGCAGCTGGGCATCGGCGCGGTGGACTGGCAGCTGACGCCGACCCGCTCGGGGCTGGTGGCCTCGCGAGGCGTGGCCGCCGCGTCCCGCCACTCGCTGGTCGTCGCGCTGGATGGCAGCGTGCAGGGCACCGGCGCCAACGACTCCGGGCAGCTGGGTGACGGCAGCCTGCTGACGCGCGCGGCCCCCGTGGCCGCGATGGGGCTGACGGAGGTCCGGGCCATCGCCGCGGGCCCGGGGCACGCGCTCGCGCTGAAGACCGATGGCCACGTCTACTCCTGGGGCGCGAACCTGGAGGGCGAATTGGGGGATGGCACGACGACGCCCCGCATGCAGGCCGCGCAGCTGCCGTCGCTCGCGGGCGTGCTGTCCATCGCGGTGGGCGGCCGTCACTCGCTGGCGCTGCATGGCGACGGCACGGTGGTGGCCTGGGGCTCCAACCTCCAGGGCCAGCTCGGCGATGGGACGACGGTGTCCCGGCGGCTCCCCGTGCGCGTGCTGAACCTGTCGGGCGTGGCGGCCATCGCCGCCGGCGAGGGCTTCTCGCTGGCGCTCAAGCACGACGGCACGGTGTGGTCCTGGGGCGCCAATGGCCTGGGACAGCTGGGGGACAACTCCACCCAGCGCAGGCTGGAGCCGGTGGAGCTCACCGGCCTCACGGGCGTCACCGCGGTGGCGGCCGGGCGCACGCACGCGCTCGCGCTCAAGGCGGACGCGACGCTCTGGGCGTGGGGCTCCAATACCTATGGCGAGCTGGGGGACAACACCCAGACGCGGCGGCTCGCGCCCATCCTGGTGAACACCCTGACGGGCGTCACCGCGGTGGGCGCCGGCGAGCACCACAGCCTCGCGGTGACCACCGGCGGCAAGGTCTGGGGCTGGGGCCGCAACCAGCACGGCCAGGTGGGCAACGGCGTGAAGTCGAACTGGCAGAAGCTGCCCGCGCAGGTGCTCGGGCTCACCGGCGCGGTGGCGGTGTCGGGCGGCGGGGAGCACTCGCTCGCCGTGCTCGCGGACCGCGGCGTCTGGGCCTGGGGCAACGGCAGCCAGGGCCAGCTGGGCACCGGCATGGCGGGCTTCCGCGAGGCGCCCGTGCAGGTCTGGTAGCGCCCCCCGCGCGGACGGCGGCCCGCTCGCGTGAGTCCATCGCGAGCGGGCCGGGTGGGACGCGGGAGCGGGGCGGGACTACTTCGCCTTGCCGAACTCGCGGCTGGCGATGACGCCCTGCACCTCGGCGAGGGCGCGAGCGCCGGAGGCGGACTCGAGCGCCTTCTCCGCGATGGCCTGCACCTGGCGCTTGGCCTCGGCCAGCTCCGTCTGGAGCGTCTGGAGGGCCTGGGCCTGCTTCGTGCTGGTCTCCTTGAGGGACGCAATCTCCATGCTGGCCACCTTCTGCGCCGTCTCCGCGTCCTTGTTGGCGAGCGTCAGCTTCAGCTCCCAGTCCGCCTTGACGCGGTTGCCGGCAATCGCCGCGGCCGTGTCCGCCTCCTTCTTCAGCTGCGCGGGGAACTCGGCCACCTGCTTTCGCAGGTCCTCCAGCTCCTTCTCCCGCAGCTTCAGCTGCTCCTCGCGGCCGGCCCAGTCCTTCTCCAGCTTCTCCTTGCGGTCCCTCTCCGAGGCGGCCTGCACGCGCAGCCCTTCGGCGAACGCGTCCTGCTCCTTCTTGCGCTGCACCTGCACGTCGTAGGCGTACTGCTCCTCGGCGCGCGTGCGCGAAAGCTCCGCCGCCGCCTTCTCCGTGGCCAGCTCCGAGGCCGCCCGCTCGCGCGTCTCCGCGATGTCCTTCTGGAGCTGCTCCATCTCCTCCTGGAGCTTCGCCTTGCGCACGTCGTACTCGGCCACCAGCACGTCCACGGCGCTGGCCGCCACGTCCTTGCCATGCAGCTCCGTCAGCTCCTCCGTCTTCAGGCGAATGGCCTCGTCCAGCTGCTTCATCTCCTCCACCAGCGCGATGACCTGCTCGTTGATGCCCGCCAGCGTCTTGCCGATGGTGAGCCCCGCCTCGGTGACCTTCTTCACCGCGGACTCGGCCGACAGGTTGGACACGTCCGCGAGCACGCCGCGCGCGTGCGCGTCACGGGCCTCCTGCTCCTTGGCCGGGACGACGGGCTTGTTGCGCGCCTTGCGAGCCAGGTCCTCGAAGGCCGCCTTGGTGGACTCCGAGGAGCGGTTGCGGGAGGCGGACTTGCGGGACTTGGACTGGGTGGAAGCCATGTGACTCTCCAGGTAGGGCACGGCCAGGCGGGCCGCGTTGGCTCGCGAATGGCGTGAGGGTTTCGTGGGGTTTCTGGTCCCCTTCTCGGGCGACCACGTGAAAAGAGTACCTGGAGGGTCTGACACGGCTGGCCGGGTTCCAGGCGTGCTTCCGGGGGCCGGGAAAGGGCTCCTGGGAGCCCCAAGAAGCCACGCCGGGCTTGTGGTCGGGGCCGGGGGCCGGCTAACTCCCGGCCCAGACTCCGCTCAAGGGAGAGCGTCAATGCAGGTCGTCAGTGTGAAGCAGGTCCTCGCCGGCGCGGTGGAGGCAGGGACGAAGGTGGAGGTCCGTGGCTGGGTGCGCACCCGGCGCGACTCGAAGGCGGGCATCAGCTTCGTCAACGTGAGCGATGGCTCGGTGTTCGACCCCCTCCAGGTGGTCGCCCCCAATTCGCTGCCCAACTACGAGAAGGAGGTCCTCCGCCTCACCGCGGGCGCCTCCGTCGTCTGCCGCGGCACGCTGGTGAAGTCCCAGGGCAAGGGGCAGGCCTTCGAGGTCCAGGCGGACGAGGTCCAGGTGCTGGGCCTGGTGGACGACCCGGACACGTACCCCATCCAGCCCAAGCAGCACACGCTGGAGTTCCTGCGCGAAGTGGCGCACCTGCGCGTTCGCACCAACACGTTCAGCTCGATTACGCGCGTGCGTCACCGCGCGGCGCAGGCGGTGCACCGCTTCTTCGACCAGGAGGGCTTCTTCTGGGTCAACACGCCCATCATCACCGCGAGCGACGCGGAGGGCGCCGGGCAGATGTTCCGCGTGTCCACGCTGGACGCCGTCAACCCGCCGCGCACGCCCGAGGGGAAGATCGACTGGCACAAGGACTTCTTCGGCAAGGAGGCGTACCTCACCGTCTCCGGCCAGCTCAACGTGGAGGCCTACGCCATGGCCATGTCGAAGGTGTACACCTTCGGCCCCACGTTCCGCGCGGAGAACTCCAACACCACGCGCCACCTGGCCGAGTTCTGGATGATCGAGCCGGAGATCGCCTTCGCGGACCTCAACGCGGACGCGGACCTGGCCGAGCGCTTCCTCAAGTATGTCTTCAAGGCGGTGCTGGAGGACTGCGGCCCGGACTTCAAGTTCTTCGAGGAGCGCGTGCAGAAGGGCGTCACGGAGCGGCTGGAGAAGTTCATCCACTCGAGCTTCGAGCGCATCGACTACACGGACGCGATTGAGATCCTCAAGAAGGCGAAGAAGAAGTTCGAGTACGCGCCGGAGTGGGGCAAGGACCTGCAGACGGAGCACGAGCGCTACCTGTCCGAGGAGCACGTGGGCCGGCCCGTCGTCGTGATGAACTACCCGGAGGCCATCAAGGCCTTCTACATGCGCATCAACGAGGACGGGAAGACGGTGGCGGCCATGGACGTGCTGGCCCCGGGCATCGGCGAAATCATCGGCGGCAGCCAGCGCGAGGAGCGGCTGGACGTGCTGGATGCGCGCATGAAGCGCTTCGGCCTGGAGCCGTCGCACTACGAGTGGTACCGCGACTTGCGCCGCTACGGCACGGTGCCGCACGCGGGCTTCGGGCTCGGGTTCGAGCGGCTCATCGTCTACATGTGCGGCCTGCAGAACATCCGCGACGCCATTCCGTACCCGCGCGTGCCGGGCTCGGCGCAGTTCTAGGCCGCGCCGGCCCGAGAACGGGTGTCAGGGGAGCTGGGACTGGAGGGCGGGCCAGCGGGTGCGGACCCACTGGCGCACGTACTCCAGCTCCTGCTCGTAGGTGTTGAAGTCGGTGCGCTGGTACCAGTTGGGGAAGTTGCCCTCGCCCACGGTGCCGGGCGCGCCCAGGGCCCGGTACTCCAGCTCCCACTTGGCCCAGTCGCGCTTCGCCACCGCGGAGGTCTCGCGCTCGTAGACGTCGATGAGGGCGAGCACCGTCTCCAGCTTCACCTCGTTCTTCAGGAGGGCGCGGTAGCGCTCGCGCATGGGCCCGGAGAACGTCGGGTCCGCGAGCAGGCGCGCGAAGATGCGGTTGGTGTTGGCGAAGTTGGAGCGCGTGGTCGGCGACGTGCGCGTGGTGTCGAAGTTCTGCCCGAAGCTCGCGTCCAGATCCCACGGGATGAAGCGCCAGGGGCCCTGCGTGTTCGGGTCATACGCGTGATAGGCGTTCTTCGAGTGCGAGTCCGTGCCGTGGATGAGCGTGTTGAAGATCCACCAGTTCTCGTAGTCCCTCAGGCTGGCGCGCTGGGGGAACTGGGCGCGGAAGGTGGCGTCATCGGAGTCCGCGACGAAGCCGATGAAGGCCTCCAGGGTGTCCCAGGCGTGGGGCTGGCCCATCTCAGGCTCGCCGACCTTCTTCTCGAAGCCCTCGCGCAGGGAGGCCTTGGGCGTGCCGTCGCGGCGGACGCGGGAGAAGTTGGCGTCGTTCTCCACGGCCTTGAACAGGTCGGAGTCCTTGTCCAGGCCGTGGTCGGCCATCAGCCGTTTGTGGGGCAGGTCCGCCACGGTGTAGAGGCCGAGGTAGCGGTTGTTGGCGTACAGCACGGCGCTGTAGGTGCGCACGCGGATGTTGTCGGGAGAGATGCGGCTCCACAGGTCGAACGCGAGCCGGGTGCGCACGTACGAGTTGTCATTGAAGGTGGTGACGAGCGCGATGCGCTTCTTGTCGACGAAGCCGTCGCCGTAGACGGTCTCATCGAAGAGGTCCTCGTCGGGGAACTTGAAGGTGAAGCTGCGCTTGGGGAAGGCGCCGGAGGTGGCGCCGCGGTACTTGGCCTCCACCTGGTAGGTGCGGCCCCGGTAGATGAGCTTGGCGCCCTTGTAGCTGCCCGACGTGAGGGGCGGCTCGTAGGTGAGGTGGAAGACGGGCAGGCCGTACTCCTCGGTGTACTTCGAGGGGTCGACGATGGCCACGTTGCCCGGGCCGCCGTTGTTCTCGGCGACGCCGACCTTGAGGGTGCCCGTCTCGTTGGTGGAGCGCTCGCGCAGCACGAGGTTCCACACGGCCGCCTGGTCCTTGCCGGTCGTCCAGCGCAGGGTGGCGGTGGCCTCGTCGAAGGTGGCGCCGGTGGGCAGGTTGTCCACGGTGAAGCGCACGGCGGCCCCGGTGTGGCCGGTGGAGCACGTCACGGTGGCGGTGACCTGTTGTCCCTCGGTGACCCACTTCGCCTCGCCTGCGGTGGGGGCGCAGACGGTGGGCGCGGGGCCGGCGTCGGGTGTGCCCGCGTCGGGAGCAGGAGGCTCGCCGGCGTCGGGCACGCCCGCATCCGGGCCGGGCTGTCCGGTGGGGGGACCCGCGTCGGGGTCACCCGAGGGTGCCCGGTCGGGCGGCTGACCCTCGGGACCGGGGGGACTGTCGCCCCCGCAGGCCATCATCAGACTCACGACACATGCCAGTACGACGCTCGACACGCTTTTCCGGGCCACCGTGTTGCTCCTCCGCCTCCCGCAAACCCCGTCGGACTCGAAGGAATAGGCATCCGGAGGAGCGCTGACAGGCCCCCTGCCACGGACGTGTGTCGTCCGGTGGACTTAGGGCGAGCGCCGCCGTGCGCATTCAGGCGGGGCTCTTCAAGGACTCACTCCATGGCGGCGGAGCTTGCGCTTGAGGTACCAGAGGCCGACGCCCGCGTAGGGCCGGAGCCGCCCGTCTGTATCCCTCTGCGCGTAGTGCTGGTGGAGCGCCTTCAGCCGTGGGGGACTGTCGTCCTTTTCGAGTTGCTGACGGATCTCGTCAATCACGGCCATGCGATTGCGTTTGAGTCTTGCGACGTTGAGATTCAAGCGCGAGATGTCCTTGGTGGCATTCTCGTCGTCGCTGAGGATCTCCCCTCGGACCTTGTCGTAGCGGTAGCGCTCACCGACATCCGGCGGCATCCTGGCCGGGCTGTAGGAGAGGGGCTGCTGCGCTGTTGGCAGATTTCCCCGATACGTGTCGCAATGCGCAGTGCCTTCATCATGGGTTCCAGCTCCAGCAAAGGAGCGCCCGACGATGACTCCTGGACACACGCCGAGCAGGTTGTCCCAGTCGAGCGTGCGATGGCCGGCGGCATTCCTCGCCTCGAAATGCTCCAGCTTCATCCCTCCTGATTGGGGCTGCCTGGAGTCTGCTGCGTGCGTGCCCTTGAGCGGCGACATGCAGTACGCACAGAGCCCGCCCTGTTCGTCCCAGGCTTGCTCGCGCATCGACTGCTTGCACTGTCCGTCCAGCGAGGTCCAGGCATTGTCGTCCACCGTGCCGTACATTTCTTCGTACTGCGCACGCGCCACTGCGAGGCGCGAGGGTTCAGGACTCTTCGTGATCTTCAGCACTGAGATCATCCTCGAGGTCTCGCACCGCCCACTCCGCACGCACGATGTCCGCGTCATCGGCGCCGAGCTGGGCTCGCAGCGTGTCCAGCAGCGCCCGGGCCTCCATCAGCTTCGAGCCATCGATGAACTCAGCCAATCTGTCGAGAGCGCTCTGCATCTCCTGGGGCCGTGATGGCTCATCGAAGATGTCCTCGAGCAGCGCATTCGTGTCCTTCCCCTTCACGTGCGAGACAGTCCGGGGCGCCTTCTCGCCAGAAACGAGCACCCGGACCCACGCATCCTCCGCCGTCGAGAGCACCTGGGGCGAGTGGGTCGTTGCCACGAACTGCACGCCCGGAAAGGTCTTCCTCAAATCCCCGATGACACGCCGCTGCCAGCGCGGGTGCAGGTGCAGATCGATCTCGTCGATGAGCACGATGCCTCGTGCCAGCTTGGGGGCATTGACCCCGTGGTGTGGGTTGAGTTGCGCGCATCGCCAAGCGAGGTCGGCCGCGAGCGCAACGAGGTTTCGGTAGCCGTCCGACAGGAGATGGAAGGGCAGGGTGCGGCCGTCCTCGAGATCCACCATCACCGACTGAGTGTTCAGGCTGAAGTAGAGCTTCTTCGCGCTTGGAAGGCAGGCGGCTGCTGCGTGCTGTACCGCCTCGAGTTGGGGCTCATGCACCGCCGAGACATCCTGCCCCGCCTGAAGTGCCGAGGCCACGCGCTCGATGCGCGCCTGCTCCCTCCATTGCATCCACGCCTCGAACTGCCAGGTCGACGAGGCGGGCTCCAGGCTCGCGTGGTAGCCGTGAAGGCGCGAGGTCACCGCGGAGCCCTCGCGATCTCGCTTCTTCAGCCATAGCCGGGCGGTGCCGTAGAAGCTGATGACCGGCAGGTCAACGTCTTCGCCACGGATGACGGCTGCTTCCATGGCCTCGGCTCGCTGGCTCACGGGAGTTCCGCCGGTGGACCGCGACTTCTTGCTTCGCGCGAGGATGTGCCGGCTCCAGGTGACCGCCTGCCCGTCGACGACTGTCCCGTGAGCCGTGACCTCGACCGGGTAGACCTGCTCGATCGAAGGCACTCCCTGGGACATGTGCCCGACCTGGCGGACGTCATCGGCTCTCAGGTAGCGGGACTGGCCCGCTACCTGACGCAGCCCCGTGAACCATTCGCCGATGGCGACCGCGAGCGCTTCCAGCACCGCCGTCTTTCCCGCCCCGTTGCGCCCCAGCAGGAGCGTGAACTCTGGGTGGAGATCGAGCCCGAAGTCCTCGAACCCACGGAAGTTCTTCAGCTCAAGTCTTTGGATGTGCATCGGCTCCTCGGGAGGGCGCGCACCGTAGCACGGCCCTTCGGACCGACGCAGCGCCGAGCGTTGCCTCCACACGCTCGATGAGTAGGCCTTGGTCTCCGAGGAGTGGCCCGACGGAGCTTGCTGAGACGTGTCAAGACGCGTTCCTGGATGGCGGCAAGAGTTTGCGCCGTGCCGTGGAGCCAGCGACGCGGGTGGGCAGTTGCGCCGGGCAAGGATGTGCCGCTGGGTGGGAATGCTCCAGCCAGGGCAGGGGGCGGCCCACGTATCCCTCTCATGAAGGACTCCCCCCGTCCCTCCCTCTCCCTGTTGCTCTGCATCCTCTGGGTGCCGCTGGCCTCCTGGGCTCAAGCGCTCCCCACCGCCGGTGGCGAGGCCCGCGCCGTCGAAATCGATGTCCAGGCCACGGACGCGGGGACCACCATCGCCGCGGAGGACGCCACGCGCCTGGGCCTGACTCCGGATGGCGGCGCCGTCTCCCTGCTGACGCCTCGTCTGCTGACCGAGTCCCCCGTCTCCTGGCCCGAAGGGCTGCAAGGTGCCCCCAGCGACGTCGGCCTGCTCCTGCGCATCGACGAGCAGGGCGCCGTGGCCGAGGTCACCATGGAGAAGCCCGCCACGCACCCCCAGCTCAACGAGGCCGCCATCCAGGCCGCGAGAGGTCTGCACTTCACCCCGGCCACCCTCGGCGACCGCGCCGTGTCGGTGCGCCTGCCATACGCCTACCACTTCGAGCCTCCAGCTCCGCTGCGCTTCACCCAGTCCCGCCTGCGCGGCGAGGTCCGCGCCCGAGGCACCCGCGAGCCGCTCGTGGACGCCGCCCTGTTCCTCGCGGACGGCGAGGAGCCCGTCGCCATCACCGACCTGGAAGGCCGCTTCGAACTCGAACTGCCCCCGGGCACCCACTCGCTCCGCGTGCGCGCCCCCGGCCATCAGCTCGGTACCTTCGAGGAGTCCCTCACGTCGGGCCAGACGCTCGACGTCATCTACCGCCTCCAGCCCGCCCGCGTGAGCCCGTACGAGACGGTGGTGCGTGACACGCGCCCGCGCACCGAGGTCTCCCGCATCACCTTGCAGGAGCAGGAACTGCGCGAGGTGCCCGGCACGCAAGGCGACCCGTTCAAGGTCATCATGCTCATGCCGGGCGTGGCCAGCGTCGCCTCCGGCCTGGGCTATCCCGTGGTGCGAGGCGGTCAGCCCGCCGCCACCGGCTACTACATCGACGGCGTGCGCGTGCCCATGCTGTACCACCTGCTGCTCGGCCCCGCGGTGGTGCACCCCGAGTTCATCGACACCATCGACTTCCATCCCGGCACACCGCCCGTCCAGTACGGACGGCTCCTGGGTGGCGCGGTGGAGGGCCGGCTGAGCAAGCCGCGCGAGGACCGTCCGCACTTCGCCGCGTACGCGGACCTCCTCAACGCGGGCGGCTTCGTCGAGGTCCCCTTCGACAGCACCGGCACCTCCCTCACCGTGTCGGGCCGCTACAGCTACACCGGGCTGCTCATCCCCCTGGCCTACGCCATCTTCAACGACGAGGAGGACAACCCCATCCACGCGGCCTTCTGGGACTACCAGGCCCGCATCGAACAGAAGGTCGGCGCCGGACGGCTGCGCCTGCTCGCGCTGGGCAGCTCCGACGACGCGGGCGAGGCCACCGCCGGCTACGAGGACAGCATGGGCGCCACCATCGTCTCGCGCTTCCACCGCGTGGACCTGCGCGGCACCCATCCCCTCGCGGGCGGCGAAGCGGAGCTCGGCTTCACCGTGGGCCTCGACGAGGTGGCCCTGCTCGGCTACCGGCGCATCATCCTCCGCGAGGAGCGGGGGCCGGAGGAGGTCCTCGCCGGCCGCTACGGCCTGGACCAGCTCACGTTCTCCGCGCGCACCGGCTGGAAGCGCGAGCTG
The DNA here is from genome assembly GCF_026626605.1 of Myxococcus sp. MISCRS1. Taxonomy (NCBI): domain Bacteria; kingdom Pseudomonadati; phylum Myxococcota; class Myxococcia; order Myxococcales; family Myxococcaceae; genus Myxococcus; species Myxococcus sp. MISCRS1. The sequence continues at coordinate 1,776,382 of NZ_JAPNKB010000001.1, read as the reverse complement.
TCCACGTCCCTCGCGGTCCACGTGGGCGCGGACGTGGAGCACCGCCGCGTGGCCACCGGCATCACCGGCTCCGCAAGACCCCCGGGCTGGCGTCCCCAGGATGATGCCCATCCGCTCAAGCAGCCCTCCGCGCTCGCCACCTTCACGGGCGTGTTCGCCGGCGCGACGTGGCGTCCCGCGGAGAAGTGGCTGGTGTCACCCGGCCTGCGTGTGGATGGCTATCACCTGGTCCCCGGCATCCAGCACTTCGTCATCGAGCCGCGCCTGGCGGTGCGCCACACGCTGACGTCCACGCTCACCCTCAAGGGCGGCGCCGGGCTCTACCACCAGCCGCCCACCGTGCTGCTCCACCTGCCGGCCATGGACGTGTCGGGCCTGAACCACGGCGTCCAGGAGGGCGCCCAGTTCGACGTGGGCGCGGAGTGGAAGCTCGGCTCGGGGCTGGAGCTGTCGGGGGACGTCTACTTCAACCCGCTGTTCCGCACGGTGGAGTTCGAGGTGATGGACGTCCTCGAGAACCGCAAGCGCCGGGGCCAGCCGTACGCGGACCCGAAGGCGCGTGGGTACGCGTATGGGTTGGACCTGATGGTCCGCCACCCGCTGGGCCGCGACTGGTTCGGCTGGGTGACGTACAGCTTCCTGCAGAGCAAGCGCCACCGCCGCTTCGCGCGCTACAACGATGACAACAGCATCCGGGAGGTCGCGGAGGGAGAGCTGCCCTTCGCCTTCGAGCAGGCCCACGTCTTCAACGCCGCCGTCAGCTACAAGTTCGGCGACAACTGGACGGTGGGCTCGGTGCTGCACTTCAACACGGGCAGGCCCGAGTCCGGCGAGGTCTCCTCCGTCACCCAGCGCGAGTCGCGCACGCACGATGGTTATCGGCTGTGGGTGCGTCAGGACGCCGACCGCGTGGAGCGACTGCCCGCGTTCTTCCGCGTGGACTTCCGCGTCGCCAAGGCCTGGGCCTACGAGGAGTTCAACGTCGAGGCGTACCTGGACATCCTCAACCTCTCGCTGCAGCAGGAGGTGTTCGCCTACGAATACAAGCGGAAGGCCGGCAAGCTGCAACGCAACGCGATGGGGTTGCCCGTCATCCTGCCGATGTTCGGCCTGAAGGGGAGCTACTGAAGATGCGCCCATCTCTTCCGAGTCTGGGGTTGTCCGCCGTGCTGCTGCTGCTCGCGCCGGGGTGTGATCGCTTCCAGGACGACCTCATCTTCGTGTACGGCCGATTGGAGCGGCGCGACGGCTCGTCCGTCACCGACGGCGTGGTGCCCTATGCGAGGACGGCCCACCACGAGCCGCGTGGCGAGGCGAACGTGGAGTACGTCATGCCGGAGTTCATCCACTACGGAGAAGGCGTCACCGACGGCTACGGCGACTTCTTCCTGGAGATGCGCTACGGCGACGTGCAGTCGGCCAACTCGCCGGACCCGGACCTGCACCAGCCCTTCCGCTTCCGGGCGCAGTGGCGGGACGAGACGGGCGCGGGTGTCTTCGCGTCCTTCATCTTCCATGACGACGTGGAGCTGCCCACGCTGCGCATCTGGGATTCACAGCTCGCCGTCTCGTCGGGCGCGGAGGGCTCCGTCGTGAGCTTCGGCGCGCTTCCTCCGGTGCCGGTGCCGCCGCTCACCGGCGAGTACGCCATGACGTCGGACGAGAATCAAAACGTCATCCCGAACCTGCCCACCACACCGGAGCCCGCGCTCTTCATCGTCGATGGCGGCCAGCCCCTGTTCCGGGTGTGGGCGGCGTCGTCCGGGTGGGTCGCCAATCGCTTCGTGCTGGAGGACTTCGCCCAGCCCGCCGTCATGCTGCGGGCCCACTCCCTGGGCGGGTTCATGTTCTACCCGCTGGGAGGCAAGCACAGCCCGCTGGTCTTCCGGGTGGACTGGCGGACGGAGGAGCTTCCGCTGCCGCCCGCGGGGCTCCGGCCCGTGAGCCGCGGCGCGACGTGCCAGCCCGCTCCTTCGAGGGGCGCCTGTCCCTGGACGGACGGGAGGCTGGAGCGCGTCGCGCTGGGCCTCAAGCCGGTGGATGCCTTGACGCTCACGCTCGAGGAGCCTCGGAGCCTGCGTCACGCGGTGGTGCGCGGCGCGGAAGGCAACTTCCTGGGCTTCGTGGTGGAGGGGAGCCTGGACGCCGAGCAGTGGACGCGGATGGGCGTGCTGCGCAACTTCGCGAAGGACTATGTCCCGCCGCCCCTGAACCGCAGGGGGCCGCGCGCCTACAACGAGCAGACGCAGTGGGACAGCCCCTTCGACGGGCGGTTCTCCTGGTCCCAGGGACCGCACTTCCTGGAGGGCCCGCTGGAGCCGGTGGGACCGGTGCGCTACGTCCGGCTGCGACCGGCGAGCTTCGACCACGCGGGTGAGGCGCAGGTCTCCGGAGAGATACAGGCCCTGGGCGAGCTGTCCGTGTTCGAGTAGCCGGGCCTAGCCAGCACGCAGGCGCGCGGAGTCCTCCGCGTGCTTCTCCAGCGCCTCGGCGATTCGCGGCGCGTCCCACAGCGGGTCCAGGCACGGGCAGAAGTAGCCCGGGCCCGCCTTCTCGCGCACGGCCCACTCGAAGAAGCCGCGCGCCGTCGCGTGCAGCTCCTCCGGGAGGAAGAGCACCGCCACGTCGTACTCGGTGAAGCGCAACAGGCCCGGGACGCGCCACTCCCGCTCCCAGTCGAAGCGGTAGTTGTAGGGCGCGTTGTGGGAGTCACCCTGGATGTCCACGAAGGGCGTCATGGACCACAGGGGATGCGCCCTGGATTCCGGCGCCGCAAGGGCCTGGTCCACCTGGTGCTTGAGGGACAGGTGCGCGGGCGACGCGTACTGGACGTACCAGACGGGCCCTCCGCCCTGGGAGAGGATGAAGTTCTTGCGGAAGCCGATGCCGTACAGGCTGCGGCGCTGGACGAGCCGGGCGAGCTGGTCCAGGGGGATTTCGCTGAAGCACACCGCGCGGTGACGCTCCGCGACCTGGGGCTCCTTGCGCGCGAGCCCGAAGCCCTGGGCTCCGGGGATGAGCGTGCGCGTGCCCAGGATGTTCATCATGTTCTGGTAGGCGTCATGGAATGGCGCGCCCGGCTTCGTGAAGTGCACCACGAAGTCAGACATGTCCCGCCATTGTGCATTCGCCTGATAGCCCAGCATCGTCCTACCCCCGCGGTACTGTTCCGGAGCGGGGTGGGGCGCGCAACCCGAGTGCAGATGTCTCCCAGATGCCTGTCTGCCCTCCTGCCGGCGATGCGCGATGGGTGGGGACCGCCGTGCGCCGCCCTCGTCGCCTGCTCGGGGTGTCGGGCAGCGGCGCGCGTCGCAATCGTTCCCAGGCACGTGGCCGACGGAGCGGTCAGCGGGAGAGCGAGCGATGCGCAACGGAGGATGGTTGTCGCCAGTGGAGCGGGTGCGGCGTCTCGCGTTGTCGCTGGAGCGGCTGGCCGCCCACGGGCTGGCGAGCGGCGCGGTGAGCGGCGCCACCGAGGGGCTGCAGGAAGAGCTGCCGGCGCTCGACGGCACCCTGAAGGAGCTCATCCAGGACACGGTGCTCCTGCTGGCTCGCACGGTGCACGAGGCGAACGAGCATGCGCCAGGTGCCTGGACGCACACGCTCGCGGAGAGCGCGGTCCGGGGCGCGGTGGAGGAGCTGCGGCGCTCGATGCCGGGCGTGGACCTGCTGTCGCGTGAGCTGGTGGAGCGGATGAACGGGTGGCTCGAGCGCACCGCGGAGACGGAGGCGCTGCGCCGCAGGGAGCTGCGCAAGCCCGGCGCCCGGGCCCGGACGATGGCGACCGGCGCGGTGCGGGGCGCGGTGAAGGAGCTGGAGCACGACATGGACCTGGTGGCTCCCATGGCCGCGCAGCTGGCGTCACGCGCGGGGCAGGGGCTCATCGAGGGATTGAGCCAGGCGTTGGAGGCACGGTCCGAGCGGCTCGACGAGGTGCTGGAGCAAGCGGGCCGGCGGTTCGTCCACTCGGTGGTGGAGCAGTTGGAGCTGGAGCTGAAGGCCCGGCGGGAGGGGACGGACCTGGGCGGAGCCGTGGCGGCGATGGCCGAGCGCACGGCGGCGGCGACGGTGAGAGGTGCGTCGGAGGAGCTGCGGCGGCAGGGCGGGGTGGTGCGGGATGCACACCCGGGCTCCGCGCTACGGGCCGCGAGCCGGGACGTGACGCTGGGCGTGCTCTCCGCGTTGTCGGAGCACCTGCGTCGGCCGCTCGCCGTCGTCGCGGGGGCGGGCGGCGCGCTCATGCTCACCGCGCTCACCCTGAAGCGCTGGCGTTGACTCACGGGCTTCGTCCTCGCGTCGCGCGGGGGATGAGTCCGCCGCCGCGAGGAAGACTCGGTGGCGACGTCGAGGGGCGGATGCGGTTCGGCGCCTCGGCGGAGAGGCCAGCTCCGGCGCCCACGTTGATGCCGGGTGAGGCGCGGCGCTTGCTCCGCGAGGCAGGCTCGCCATGGCACCTCCGTCGATGACCGGGCGCGGCACCGATGAGCCTGCCCTGACGCGCCATCCCAGAAGGAGCCCGGGCGAGTCGCGGAGTCCCGGAGGAAGCCCCTTGTGCGGCGACGCTCGGTGGCGACTACGATGGTCGGCCATGCTCCGCTCCCGCTCGCTGTCTCTGGTGGCCCTGTTCACGCTGGTCGTCGCGCCCCTGGCGCTCGCCGCCGCGGGTCCCCGGTTGCAGGCCTTCTTCCAGCCCGACCTCACGAACGTCGCCTACCAGCAGAAGGTCTATGCGCAGGTCGCCGGCAAGTGGAAGCAGCCAGGACGCAAGAGCGTGCCCGCCGTGGGGCGCAAGGCGGTGGTCCAGGCGGTGATTGGACGGGACGGCAAGCTCGTCTCGGCGGTCGTGGGCGTGGAGTCCGGCTCCAAGGCCTGGGACGCCGCCGCGCTGTCGGCCGTTCAGAAGGCCGCGCCTTTCGCGCCGCTGCCGGCGGACTATGTACTGCCGACGTTGGATGCCCACTTCCACGTCGAGTGGACCGCCTCTCCTTGAACATCCGGCCGCGTCGCATCGCTTCGGAGCCATCGATGACCCTCGGGTTGCCGCGCTTCGCCTTCCTGGTCGTCCTATTCCTGCTGGCCGCGCCGCCTGTCGAGGCGGCCCGTGAGCCTCGACGTGTCACGAGCGCGACCAGCGTCATCGGCGCCTGGAAGGAGTCCCAGCACCTCTACGTGAAGGGCGACGTCGGCGTCACCGACGACCAGCTCGAGGACCTGGAGGCGTGGCTCACGGAGGAAGCGCCGCGCTGGACCGTGGTGTTGATGTCGGACGCGGAAGGGGAGCGCTACGTCGACGCCGAGGGGACGACCTTCCGCGACATCGACGCCGCGCTGCACGCGCTGGGCAAGGGCCTGTCGAACCGGACGGGCTTCGGCGCGCTGAAGAACCCCCGGACGAGGGAGCCCGATGGCACCGTGCTGGTGATCTCCCTGGCGGAGCGCCGCTTGTCGTACTTCGCCTCGGAGACCAAGGACCAACGCCGGCTGGGCGAGGACCGCTGGGCAGGCTCGCTGGACGCCCGCGCCGTCGAGGCCATGCGCAACGGCGGCCGCCTCATCGACGCGGTGAAGAACACCGTCGACTCCATCGAGACCCAGCTGCGCGCCGCCCTGGACAGGGAGGAGCTTGAGCGGACCCGTCGCATCGAGGCGCTGAGGGCGAGTCTCGTGGCGCTCCAGAAGGAGCTCCCCGGGCTCGAGGAGCGTCGCGCCTCGGTCTTCAGGTCGGCGATACCGCCGGGATTGTCCGCGGCAGCCGTCGACCTCCAGGCCGCGGGCAAGACGCTCCTCCAGGCGCTCGCGCTGCTCACGCCGCCGGAGAAGGCGGACCTCGCCAGGGCGACGTCCCTGTATGACGGGCTGCGCGCGGACCTGGAGGGGCTGCGCGCGGCGATGGAGTCCCATCGGCTCGCGAGCGACCGATTGAAGGTCCTGGAGGCCGCGCTGGAGAGCCTGCCCGGGCACCGCTACGCGGGCTTCGCGAAGCCGCAGCTGGAGGCGCTGGACACGGCGGTGGAGAATGCCAACGCCGCGGTCCGCGACATGTCGCCGTCCCATCGCGACGCGCTCGTCGCCGCCGAGTCCGCTCGCGTGAAGGTCGCCGAGGCCCTGACGTCCGCCGAGAAGGACGAGCGCCGGCTCGTGGAGATCGACGAGGCGCTCAAGGCCCTCGAGGCGCTGCCGACCGCGGAGGCCGTCCAGGACGCGCTCACGAGGGCGAGGGCCGCGCAGAAGAAGGCCCGCGAGACGTTCGAGTCCCGCTCGCAGCTGCATCGCCACGCGATGGACGAGAGCGAAGAGGCGCTCCGGCGGGCGGAGCGGGAGACCCAGAAGGCGCGGAAGGCCCGGCGGATGCGGGACACGGGGGCCACGGCGGGTGGCGCGGGGCTGCTGCTCGCGGGCGTGCTGGCGCGCCGTCGTCGCAACGCGAGCCGACGCACGGCCATCGAACAACACGAGCGCTTCCGCACCGTCGTCGACGAGAAGACCCAGGCGCTGTTCGACCTGCTGGAGCGCACGCACCTGGTGGCGGGCAAGTCCCGCGACGACATCGCGCGGCGCTTCGAGGGGCTCACGCGCGAGCGGGGACAGCAGCTCGCGTCCAATGTGGACGAGCTCTTCCTGCTGGTGACGGCCGCCGCGCGGGTGCTGCACCGGGCCGAGGACCTGCTCGCGGGCTCGGGCCCGTTGCACGGGCTGGGCGCGCACCTGGGCACCTCGCGCTACGAGAAGGTCACCGAGCTGCTGCGCGACGCGCCCATTGTCTTCCACCCGGATGAAGGCGTGGAAGGCGTCCTGCGCGGGCCGCGCTCGCACGCCCAGCGGCTCATCGGAGACGTGAAGAGCTATCAGCCGTTCTCGCTCTCGTTCCTGGACCTGCTGGAGGCGTTCAACTCCCACGCGGAGCGGGGGCTGCGGCTCGTGGAGGCCCTCGAGAGTGTCCCCCAGGTCGCGCTGGACGGGGTGGACGCGCTGGAGAGTTTCTGCGCCCGGCTGCGCTCGCTGACGCCCGGGGCGGAGGTGCTCCGAGTGAAGCAGGTGGTCGCGCTCGTGGCGCCGTCGCTGGAGTCGCTCGTCGCGGCCGCGCGCCCGCTGCTGGCCAAGGACCCGATGGCCGCGGTGGAGGGACCGCTGACGGAGGGCGGACGGCGTCTGGAGGACGCCGAGGCGCTCGTGGCGGTGATGGAGGCGGCCGTGGGGCAGGTGGCTCCCGCGGTGGAGCGCGCGGGGGCGGCGCTGGTGAAGGCGGGCCTGTCGCGTCGGTGGCTGGAGGATGCGCTCGCGGCTCGGGGCGAGGCGACGGAGGAGGTGGCGCAGGCGCTGCTCCAGGCTCCCGCGGGGGCCTCGGTCGCGGTGCTGGCGCGGTCCTTCACGGCCCTGGCCGGCCAGGCGGCGGAGACCTCCGAGCTGGTGACGCTCGCGGCGCGCGCACAGGACGAGCTCGGCCGCGCGCAGAAGGAGACGGCGTCGGCGCGCGAGGCGCTGGGGCGTGAGCTGGACAAGCCCGCGTCGGCGCTCTTGAACGAGCCGGAGTCGAACCCGACGGACCGGCACTCGGTCGGCACGAACCTGCTGGCCACGGGGCGCGAGGCGCTCGCCGAGGGCCGGCTGGAGACGGCGCGCGAGGCGCTGGACGCCGTGCTCGCCCGCGTGGACGAGGTGCGCGCCATCATCGCGAGCAGTCGCGAGGCCCGGAAGACCTTCGCCTCCCGACGGGACGCCTGTCGCGAAGAGGCCCGGCGACTGGAGACGCGGGTGGCGGAGGGCACCGTGCTGCTCGAGTCGCTGCTGAAGCGCTACCGTCCCACCGCGCTGCGCCTTCGCCCCGAGGACCCCGTGCACCCCGAGGCCAACGGCACCGTCCAGGACAACCTGACGGAGGTCGTCCGGCACCGCCTCGACGCCGCGAGCAAGCTCAAGGCCGCGGAGCTGGCCTTCGCCGAGGCGCGGCTGCTCGCCTCCGCGGACCTGCTGGGCCAGGTGGAGCGCCTCCACGCGCTCAGCCATGCCCGTCTGCTGGAGGTCGATGAGAAGGCGCGACGACTCCAGGCCGCGGAGGAGCACAACGCGGGCGTCCTGCTGGCCGCCCGGGGCCTGCTCGCGGCCTGCACCGCCGATGTCTCCGACGCCCGGGTGATGCGGTCCACCGTGAAGGCTCGGGACGCGGCCCAGGGGCTCCTCCAGGCGGCCGTGCAGACCACGGAGGCGCGGCCCGCGGACCCGTTCGCCGCCGGAGAGAAGCTCGCCGCCGCGTGTCTGTCATTGGAGCAGGTGCGCCAGTCCGTCGCCCGGGACAGGGCCCAGCACGCGCAGGCCCAGGACAGCCTGGCGTCGGCGGAGCGGGCCGTGTCCTCGGCGGACGTGTGGATCCGCCAGGCCGCCAACGACGGCATCGCCGACAGCCGGGCGACGGTGGTGGCGGTCAATGCCCTCCTGTCCCTGGGCAAGGACCTGTCCAAGGCCCAGGCGGAGTTCGGCAAGCCCCACAACGACTGGGCGGCGGTCGACACGCTGGCCGGACGCATCGCCGCCGACGCGGCCCGCAGGACGGCGGACCTGCGCGGAGAGCTGCGCTCCGCCGAGCAGGCCGCCAACGCCATCTCGGGCGCCGCCGAGCTGGTGCTCCAGGCGAGCTCGTGGCGGGGGCGGCCCGGAGGCTCCTACCTCGACGAGGCCCGGCGCTCGCTGGACCGGGGCCTGTACGTCGAGGCCGAGCAGTCCGCGGGCAGGGCCTCCCGCGCCGCGTCCGACGCCATCGTGGAGGCGGAGGAGGAGCGCCGCCGCGAGGAGGAGCGCTCCCGCGCATCGTCGTGGTCCTCGTCCTCCTCGTCCTCTTCGTCGTGGTCCTCGTCCTCGTCGTCCTCCTCGTCGAGCAGCGGCTCCGGCTTCTCCAGCTCTTCCTACGGAGGCGGCTCTTCGGGCAGCGGCTCGGGTTTCGGCAGCTCAAGTTGGTAATCCCGGGCTATGGTGCGCGCCCATGGCAACTCCTCATATCTCCGCCGCACCCGGCGACTTCGCCGACGTGGTGCTGATGCCCGGTGACCCCCTCCGGGCTCGCTACATCTCCGAGCGCTTCCTGGAGGACGCCCGGGGCGTCACCTCCGTGCGCAACATGTTCGGCTTCACCGGCACCTATCAGGGCCGTCGCCTGTCGGTGATGGGGCACGGCATGGGGGTGCCCTCCATCTCCATCTACGCCACGGAGCTCATCAAGGTGTACGGCGCCCGCACGCTCATCCGCGTGGGCAGCTGCGGCGCGCTGCGTCCGGACGTGAAGCTGCGCGACGTCATCGTGGCCACCGGCGCGGGCACCGACTCCAAGGTGAACCGGATGCGGCTGTTGGACCATGACTTCGCGGCCGTGGCGGACTTCGAGCTCGCCCGCTGGGCCGTGGAGGCGGCCGAGCGTCGCAACAAGCCGGTGCGTGCGGGCTCCGTCTTCACCTCCGACCTGTTCTACCACCCCCAGGAGCAGCTCAACGCCGCGCTGGTGCGCATGGGTGTGCTCGCCATCGAGATGGAGGTCGCGGGCCTGTACGGCGTGGCGGCCGAGTTCGGTGCGCGCGCGCTGGGCCTGCTGACGGTGTCGGACCACCTGCAGACCGGGGAGCACCTGTCGCCCCAGGACCGGCAGACGACGTTCGACGAGATGATCGAACTGGCGCTTGACGTCGCGCTCAAGGTCCCGCCGCCGGCCCCCTGACGCCTCCCTTCCTGCTCGGCAAGTGTGGTGGGGGCCACTCCAGGTGGCCCCCTGGGCCGGGAGGGCGCCAAAAAATCCGGGGAGGGGCTTTGTGCTCGAACGAATCTCGGGCAATCCTTCGCCCCGGTGCGTTACCCCCTTTGGCTCCTTCTGGTCTGCGCCGGCTGTGCCGGGCGCGTGGTTCCCCACTCTGGCGGCGAGTCCGCCCTGGCCTCCGTGCGTTCAGAAGGACTGACGCAGGGGAGTCAGGAGGCGCCGCCGGCGGTCGTGCCGTCGCCGGTCGCCGTCGAGACAGCCGCCGTGCCCGTCGCCGCGGAGGCTCCGGCCGAGGGCTGCTCCTTGTCCGAGGAGGACCTGGAGGGCGAGGACGAGACGGCGGAGGCCGGCGAGGGGGAGGGCGACGACGGCGAGGGTGAGACGCCGGTGGTGGGCGGCGAGGTGCCCACGGGGCCGCTGTACACGGCGGACATCTCCGACGAGGAGCTGGCGCGGCGCTGGAAGGACGACATCGCGTCGCTGGGCTCCATGGCGGTGGGCTTCGCGCACAGTGGCCGGCTGGTGAACTCGGTGCAGTTCCCGAAGGGGGAGGGCGCCGACTGGCTCGTGGTGCAGCCCGAGATCGCGTGGGGCACGCAGGAGAGCATCGACTACCTCATCACCGCGATTCGGGAGGTGCGCTCGCGCTTCCCGGAGGCGCCGCCCATCCGCGTCAACGGCATCAGCAACAAGGAGGGTGGCTACAAGCGCCCCCACAAGAGCCACCAGAACGGCCGCGACGTGGACGTCGGCTTCTACTACCCGACGGTGGACCCCATCCGTGAGCGCGAGCGCGAGAAGTACATCAACGTGCCGCTCAACTGGGCGTTCATCCGCGCGGTGGTGACGAAGACGGACATCCAGCTCATCCTCGTGGACAAGCGCGTGCAGAAGGTCCTGTACGACTACGCGCTGTCGGCGGGCGAGGACAAGGCGTGGCTGGATTCGTTGTTCCACCCGGCGGGCATCATCCGGCACGCGCGTCGGCACCGGGACCATTTCCACCTGCGCTTCCACAACCCGAAGGCGCAGGAGCTGGGGCGCCGGGTGCAGCCGTTGCTGTCGCTGCAGCCCGAGCACAACGTGACGACGCACCGGATCCGCTCGGGTGACACGCTGGGTGGCATCGCGCTTCGGTACAACTCGTCGGTGGCGCTGATTCGCAAGGCGAACCGGATGAAGGGCAGCTTCCTGCGCGCCGGTCAGCGCCTGGCGGTGCCGCTGCGAGGGCCGTGCACGCACTGCCCCGTGCCGCCGCCCTTCGTGTTGCCGCCGCGCATGCTGCCTCCCGAGCCGAAGGCCCCGCTGGTCGCGTCGGTGGGCGCGGTGGCGGCGACCGAGGCGAAGGCCGTGACGGATTGCGCGAAGCCCGTGCCGGCTCCGGCGCCGGGCACGCAGGTGGCGAAGTCCACCGCGTCCGCGCAGCCCGCCGCGGTGGGCGCCGAGTCGATGAACGCCGCCGCCGTGCAGGCCGGTGCCGCGTCCGTGAGCAATGCCGCCGCCGTGCAGGCCGGTGCCGCGTCCGTGAGCAATGCCGCCGTGCAGGTGGCGGGCACGCCGGTGAACGCCGCCGCGGGCCCTGTGGCGGGCACGCCGGTGAACGCCGCGGTGCAGGCGGGTGCCGAGTCCGTGAACAGCGCCGCCGCCGTGCAGGCCGGTGTCACGCCGATGAACGCGGCCTCGGTCGAGCCGGCTCAGGCCGTGGTGGCCCCCGCGGGCGCGGCAGCGCCGAAGCCGACGGTGATGCCCGCGTCCGCGCGCGAGCCGTCCGAAGGCGCGTCCGTGGGAATCACGCACGGACGCTGAGCCGGTTCGAGGTGCCTCGACGTGGGGCCAGTGCGGTGGCCCCACGTGAGCCCTGCTCGAGTCGCCAACTCGCGACCGACAGTCTCCGCTAGAACGGAATCCGCAGCCCCACGTCCGCGGCGGGGATGAACTTCCACTGGGTCCGCTCATCCAGCCGGACGACGACCACCGGCAGGCGCCCGCCCACCGTCACGGCCATCTGCGGCACCACGTACAGCGCGAACGACGCGACGGGCGCGGCCGACGGGCCCATCGTCCAGCCCGAGTCTCCGTCCCCCGTCTGCACCACCACCTGCAACCCCGCCTCGACGCCCAGCGCCAGCTCCGTGTAGCGGTAGCGCTTCTTGAGCGCATAGCCCACCGTCAGGCCCGTGGTGAACTCACGGTTCTCCTCGTGCGGCCCCTGGCCCACCTCCAGCGCGAACGTCAGTCCCTGCAGCGCCTTGGACAGCTCCGCGCGGAACGCCAGCAGCGCGCCCGCGGGGTCCACCACCGTGTGGCGCATCCCCGCCGTCAACGTCAGCTCCCGGTCCCCGGGCGTCGCGGGCACATACGGCGAGATCTCCAGCGGCGCAGACGCGCGGGCCGAATCAAGCGTGCGCCCCTCGGTGACCGGCTCGGGAGAGCGGGCCACGAGGGGCTCGGGGGCGTTCTGATTCTCGGTCAGCGCGGCGGCGGCGACACGTTGCTCCACCGAGCCCCAGGGCCTCGGCTCCTGGGTCGGGTCCGGCTCCGGTGGCGGTGCCTCCTCGGGTGGGGCCTGTGTCTCCTCCGGCGTCGGCTCCAGCCACTGCCACTCCTCCGGTGACGCGATGACCACCTTGCGCGAGATGGGCACCGGATGGCTCCCCTTGAGGCCGGCGAGGGTGGGCGATGGCGGCGCCAGCTTCAGGTCGTCCCAGCGCACCTTGCTGACCTGTCCGGCCGCGGCGTTCACCGCGCCCACGTGCTGTCGTCCCGCTCGCCACGCTCGCAGCTCGTACTCGCCCGGAGGCACGGCGAGCCGAGGCACCGCGCCCGGCCCCAGCTCCGCGAGCACCTGTCCTCGCCCCGGCTTCAACAGCAGCGCGCGCTCGAAGTCCGACGGCAGCTCCAGCGCCGTGCCCGGGCTCGGAAGCTGCGTGAGCACCAGCTCCCCCTTGCCCGTCAGCCGGTAGTCGTACGCCGGATGCTGCGCGCCCGTCAGCACGTCCGCGGTGGACGAGACGGTGTGCGCATACGCGTATTGATACGCCTCCGCCAACGTCACCAGCCCGTCTCCGGACGAGTCCGCCGCGCCGCGCAGCCCCGACACCAGATGGTGCGTGAAGAGCGAGCCGCCCACCTCCCGCGACTCCAGCGCCAGCTCGTCCTCCGCGCTGGACGTCAGCAGCGCGTGCCCGGTGCTGTGCACCTCATCCGTCAGCCGCAGCTCGAACGAGGGACCCGGGCGGCCTCCCTTGAAGCGCAGCAGGGCGCCGCTGCGGCAGCTGTCGACGATGGCCAGCCGCACGTCCGCGCGCGTCGCGTCCAGCCAGCGCCGCAGCTCCGAGTACAGCAGCCGCTCCGTGCCCAGCTCCAGCGCCACGCCGTCCGAGTGTCCGGAGAAATAGAACAACAGCACCACGCGCGTGTCCGGCTGACGGCGCAGGGCCTCGACCTTGCGAGCCGCCTCGTCCAGCGCGTACCGCACCGGCGCCAGCCCCTGACCCTTCAGGATGATGAGGTCCGAGGGCGCCACGTCCCCCAGCTCCGACAGCACGCCCGCGAGCTTCGTGGCGTCGGCCTCCGCGTAGCGCAGGGGCGGCCGCTCCCCGCTGCCCACGTTGTGGCCCACCAACACGGCGATGCGTCGGGTCCCCGCCTCGACGGGCAGGGACGCGCACAGCACCGCGGCGACGACGAGGCAGCGCAGAGAGGTCATCACGGCTGGGTCTTCTCGAAGAGGAAGGTGGCTTGTGCTCCCGCGGCGACCGGCAACCGCCTGCGGTCCCGGATGACTTCCGCGCCTCCGGTGGAGAGCTCGCGCAGCGCCGGCGCGACCGACTCGAACGACAAGGGCTGGCGGGAGAACAGCGCGAACAGTCGCTCGGGTCCCGGGGCGTTGTCGAGCACCACGCTCCCCGGAATCTCCACCGGCAACCCCCGCGACGGCAACTGCACGCTCTCATGTCCACCGAAGGGGTAGTAGGTGTTCACCTGTCCGGCGCCATCCACCGACACCACCAGCACGTAGGGCAGGCCCAGCCCCTCCACGACGAAGCGCACCTGGTCCCCTGGGGCCAGGGCCTCGCCTTCCTCCACCTTCCACGTCCGCTCGCCCCGGTGGGCGAAGAGCTGGAGCATCGCGCCGCCCTTCACCGCGAGCTCGGGCTCCTGGGGTGAGGGCACCGCGACCAGCGCGAACAGCAGCACCACCGCCGAGGCCAGCGCGAGCGCGGGAGCCCACCAGCGCCAGTTGCTCCAGGGCATCCCGCGCGGGGAGGGGAGCTGGGCGCGGGGGAGCACGTGGGCGGTGAAGTGCCGGCGGTGGGAGGCGAGCTCCTCGGAGCGGGCGCGACAGGTGAGACAGGTGTCCAGGTGGGCCTGCGTGGTGGCGCGCTCCGGAGGGGGAAGCGCGTCCATCGCGAGGGCCTCCAGCTTGAGGCTGGAGACGTGAGGGGGGGCGTTCATGAGGGGGGCCTCCCGGCGAGCGCGTGGGCGTGCCGGTGGAAGTCTGCGAGCCGGTTGACGACGGTGCGACGGGAGATTCCGAGGAGCTGGGCCACCTCTTCCTGCGTCATCCCGTCGGCGAGGTGGAGCCAGGCGACCTCGGCCACCTTGGGGGGCGCGGTGGTGATGAGGCGGCGGGCGAGGTCCCGGTCTTCCAGCAGGCGCTCGCTGTCGACGCCGGGCACGTCGGGCAGCTCCTCCACGGGCACCGCGCGGCGGCGCCTGTCTCGGGCCTGGTTGAGGCAGTAGTTGGTGGCCACGCGGTAGATCCACGCGAGGGCGTGCTGGGCATCCGGGGCGCGGTCCAGCTGGCGGTGCAGCCGGAGGAAGGTCTCCTGCGCCGCGTCGGCCGCGGCGGCGTCATCGCCCAGGATCTGGCGACAGCGGGCGTACAGGGAGGGCCCGTAGGTGCGGTACAGCGTGTGGAGACGGTCTTCGGACATGGTGGTTTCGCGATCCGGCCTCCCTACCAACACCGGGGGTGGGCGGATTGCGCAAGGGCCCCTCCGGACGCGGCCGGTGTGGTACCACGGGGTCGCCCATGGCCCTCCCCCCCCGTCGAGGCCCCTCGCTGGCGCACAAGGCCCGCCAGCGCACACCCGGCCACCACTACAACGCGAGCTTCCTGTCCGCCCTGGACAAGGAGGCCATCCTGACCTGGCTGGGAGGGCTGCACCCGCTGTGGGAGGAGCGCTTCTCGAAGCACTTCCCGCCGCCGCCTGGGCAGCAGCAGCGGCGCCTGCTCCGACCGGTGTACTGGCTGGGCAACTGGCAGTTCGCGTGCCTGGACTACTACCGGCCGCCCAAGGGCGTCTGGAACCGGTGCGTGAAGGCGGAGCCGTTCCCGGAGGTGCTCCAGCGGCAGGTGACCAAGATCGAGGAGCTGGCGCGGCGCATGTTCCGGGGGCCGGACATGCCCAGGGGCTGGCACCTCAACACGTGTCTGGTGAACTTCTACGGCAACCGGCTGGAGGAGGACCGCTGGGTGGACACGGCGCGGGTGGGCGAGCACAAGGACTTCGAGCCCGGCCCGGTGGCGTCGCTGTCCTTCGGCGAGCGGGCGCTCATCCAGTTCGTGACGTCCTCTCGGCCCGGTGAGCGGGACGCGGTGGTGCTGGAGCAGTGGCTGGACGACGGGGCGCTGGAGCTGTTCGGCGGGACGCGGTGGAAGGAGGAGACGTTCCACCGGGTGCAGCGGGTGGACACGCGCGCGGGGCATGACCTGGCGCCGAAGCTGCCGGACTTCCGCACGCGCCGCATCAACCTGACGTTCCGCTACGTGCCCGACGAGCACGTGACGCCGTTCTTCAAGCTGTCGCCCGAGGCGCGCGAGGACGTGCGCGGCTACATGCGCACCCTGGCCGAGGGCAGCGCGTTCTTCCGCGCGGAGCTGGCGCGGGAGCAGACCGCCACGCCCTGAAGGCCGTGCGCCGTCGAAGCCGCGCGTGCGCGGCAGGGCGAGCGCCACGCAGGCGCGCCCGGGGGCTCCGAGGCCTCCTGTGGCGGAGGGCGAGCGCCACGCAGGCGCGCCCGGGGGCTCCGAGGGCCTCCTGCGGCGGAGCGGCGGATGGGGGCACGCTCGAGCGGTGGTGCCGCTCAGCGGGGCCTGCGCTTGCCGTGGGTCCGGGCGTGGCGACCCTGCTCCTTGCCGGGGGACGCTCCCGAGTCCTTCTGCGGAGGACCGGGGTCCTTCTGGGATGCGAGGAAGCGCGTCCACGCCTCCTGGAACACGGGGTCCTCGCGCGGCACGGGGACGCGGGGAATCTGTCCGCGCATGATGCGTTCGATCTCCGCCACCACGTGCTTGTCCCGCGACGTGGCGAAGGTGGACGCGACGCCGCTGGCCTGCGCGCGCGCCGTGCGGCCGATGCGGTGCACGTAGTCCTCGGGAGAGTGCGGCAGGTCGTAGTTGATGACCTGTCCCACGTCCTCCACGTCCAGGCCGCGCGCGGCGATGTCCGTCGCCACCAGGCACCGGTAGGTCCCCTCGCGGAAGCCCTCGAGCGCCTGGCGCCGCTGGTTCTGCGTCCGGTCCGCGTGCAGCACCGCGCTCTTGTGGCCCTCGCGCTGGAGCAGCCGCAGCACCTTGTCCGCGCGCTCCTTCGACTTGGCGAAGACGAGCGCCGTCGAGTCGCTCTCCGCGAGCAACGTGAGCAGCAGCGCCGACTTCTCCTCCGGCTTCACGATGTAGAGCCGCTGCTCGGCCCGCTCGGCGGGAGTCCCGCTGCGGGTCACCTCCACGCGCACCGGCTTGTGCAGCCGCTCCCGCGCGAACCTGCCCACGTCGGGGCCGAGCGTCGCGGAGAACAACAGCGTCTGCCGCTTGCGAGGCAGCGCGGCGAGGATGCGCTCCAGCTGGGGCAGGAAGCCCATGTCGAGCATCCGGTCCGCCTCGTCGAGCACCAGCCCCTCCATCCGGTACAGGCTCACCGAGCCCGTCTCCAGCAGGTCCACCAGCCGGCCCGGCGTGGCGAGCACGAAGGTGGGATGGGCCTTCAGCGCCTCCACCTGCGCGGACATGTCCTCGCCGCCGATGACCACGGTGTGCGTCAGGCCGCGCGCCTCGGCGAAGACGCCCAGCGGCTCGGCAATCTGCCGCACCAGCTCCCGCGTGGGGGCGAGCACCAGCCCCAGCGTGCCCTTCCGGCCCGCGAAGCGCTCGACGAGGGGAAGCACATAGGCGGCCGTCTTGCCGGTGCCCGTGGCCGCGCAGCCGATGACGTCCTTGCCCGCGAGCGCGGGAGGGATGGCCTGGACCTGGATGGGGGTGGGCTGGGTGAAGCGCACCCGGCGCAGCGCGCCGAGCGTGTCCGGAGACAACCCGAGCCGTTCGAAGGAATCACTCACGGCCTGGGGGTATCACGGCGTCGGGCCCCGTGGGAAAGGGCCTGACGCCGGCACTGTCCTATGGCGTGTCGCGCAGCTTCTGGGCCCAGGGCTCCACGGCCCGCAGGACGCTCTTCACCCGCTCGGCGGGCTTGCCGGCGTCCCTCAGCCGCCTGCCCAGCGCGTCCAGGTGCGGCACGGCGCGCTCGGTGAGGGCCACCAGCGCGGCGGCCACGTCGCAGGTGTCCGCGGCGTCGTCCATGCAGATGACCCGGTCCTCCAGGACGATGCGCCAGATCTCCTCGCAAGAGCCTCGGCGGCGCTGGTCCGGGATGAGGAAGAACGGATGGAACGTCCGCTCCAGCCGCTTCACCGTCTGGTAGATGGGCTGGTTGTCCTTCATCGAGTCGCCGATGAGCTTCGTCACGTGGCGCGCCGCCACCTCCTCGGAGGGCGGCTCGTCGCCCGTCATGAAGAAGTATCCCTTCTTGCCGCGCTTCTCGAAGCAGTCCATCGCGGTGTGCTCGGCGGCGAAGTACATGCCCAGCTCGTAGGACTCGGAGGGGTTCGCGCCGCCACCGCGCTCCAGGAACATCCACGTGAGCCACTGGTCCATCTGCTGCTCGGAGGACTCGAACTGGCCGACCTGGAGCGGGGCCCTGTCGTAGTCCGCGTCACCCACGGCCATGAAGAGCACCTG
The DNA here is from genome assembly GCF_026626605.1 of Myxococcus sp. MISCRS1. Taxonomy (NCBI): domain Bacteria; kingdom Pseudomonadati; phylum Myxococcota; class Myxococcia; order Myxococcales; family Myxococcaceae; genus Myxococcus; species Myxococcus sp. MISCRS1. The sequence continues at coordinate 1,758,623 of NZ_JAPNKB010000001.1, read as the reverse complement.
CGGGTCCGCGATGCCCGCGTCCATCAGGTCCTTCATGAACGAGGGGAACGTCTTGCGCGCCAGGATTTCGGGGATGTTGCCCATGGAGCCCGTCACGTCGAGCGACATGACGACGGCGAGCGAGTTCGGGTGGGCCGCGCTGTCCCGGCTCTCGCGGAACTTCACCCCGAACGGGTCCATCCTGGGATGACACGCGCGCTGCTTGAACACCTCTTGCGGCGGCAGCTCGCTGCGAGCCTCCGTCATCGCCCTGTGCGCTTCGTGACTGTAGGACCCGTACCCCATGTTGGCTTGACCCCCTCGTTCGAGACACCGCGACGCTAACGCGGAGGCATGGGTGGCGTCAGCCTCGGGGCTGCTTGTCCCCGGCCGTCGGCCCCCGGGACGCCACGGTGACGCGCGCGCCCAGGGCGGCTTCCACCCAGCCGAGGAAGCGCTCGACGCGAGCCTCCGGGGCCCCACCCAGCTCCAGGGTCCTCCGCTCGGGCACGCAGCGCGCCAGGGCCCGCGTCAGGCGCGCCTGCCAGTCGAGGTCCCGCTCGGAGTCACTGGGACGCAGCGCGGTGATGCGCTCGGAACCCGGCGCTTCACGCACCAGGGTCGAGTCCTCGCCGGAGCCGACCTGCCCGGGCGCGGCGCGATATGCGTCGCACACCGGCCAGCGCGAGGTCAGCCGGTCCAGGTGCGTCACCGCGAGCGCATCCACCCCGCCGCAGACCTCGAGCGCATAGCGGCCGAGCACCGCGTCGAAGGCGCCCACGCGAAAGCCACCCTGCCAGCCGTCGGCGCCATTGTGCGGCTCGGGGAGAGAGGGCGCGAGGCTCGCGTCCTCGGTGGGGAACGGGCCCTCTCCGTGGCGCGTGGCATACGCGCGCAGCACGCCCAGCCGGTGCACCTCGCCATCGAAGCCATGCTCGCGCAGCAGGGCCAGCGCGGGCTCGAAGGTGCACGTGCTCCAGGTGGTGTGGGGATGGAAGCCGCGCCACTCGTCCAGCAGCACGCCCTGCGCGCCCTCGAAGAGCGTGGTGCCCGCGCGAAGCCGGGCCCCGAGCCATGCGTCGTCGACGACGCGCTGAAGAGGCTCGATGCTCCGCACGGCCTCCGCCCAGCGGGCACTCACGCCGGAGTCCTCCAACAGGGCCCGCTCCGGCGCGGCGTCGGAGAGTCCCTCGGTGAGGCGCAGCACTTCCTCCAGCGCCCCTCGCAAGCGCTCCTGCGCCGCGCGGGCCTTGCGCACGAGTCCGCTCGCGTCCCTCAGGTCGCCCGCGAGCACGGTGTCCTCGGGGTGCGCGAGCGCATCGCGCACCGTCTCGCCCACGCCCACGCCGCAGGTGCCATGTCGCGCATCGCCCCGAGCCAGCTCCCGCAGCCGCCCCGCCGCTTGATGGAACGGCGTGATGACGCGGGCCCGCTCGCTCACCGTCACGCGCGACAGGGCCTCCGGCACACCGCGCTCGGCGAGGTAGCGGGCCTCCACGCGCAGGGCCAGCGGATGGAAGACGGTGGAGTGCGCCAGGTGCGTCCACACGCCAGGCACGAAGGTGCCCGCGCCGAACTGGGAGAAGGTGTGGTGTCGGCCGTCCTCGGTGACGACGTTGTGCCCCGCCTGCGCGCCGCCGTTGAAGCGCACCACGAGCCGCGCGTCATGCCGACGCGTCAGCCAGTCCGTGAGGGTGCCCTTGCCCGCGTCGCCGAAGCCCAGGTCGACGACGATGTGGGCCGCGCGCGAGGCGCTCATCGCCCGTCGCGAGGGACGATGCGCCGGTGGCCGGAGCTGGCGTCGTCGACGGGCAGGTGCTCGTCCTCCAGCCGCGGCTGAGGCGTGCCGTCGCGTCCCAGCGTGGCCGCGAAGGGCGTGAGCGCGCGGATGACGGCGCCGCGTCGGGAGCGGTCCCTGCCCTCGCGCTCCAGGTGGCGGGCCAGCGCGTCGATGTCCGCGATGGCGCCCTCGCACAGGCCGACGAGACTGGAGGTCACGTCCACGCAGTCTCCGGGCTCCTCCAGACAGATGACGCGGTCCCCGAGCAGCTCCCGCCAGTACCGCTCGCAGTTGCGGCGGCGGGCCAGACCGGGGATGAGGAAGAAGGGCTCGAAGGCGCGCTGGAGCTCGTCCACCACCTGCTGCACGGGCAGGTCCTTCTCCAGCCCGTCCCCCATGAGCGAAGCCACCTGCGTGTGCGAGACGAACGGGTAGGGCCGCTCGTCACCCGTCATGAAGAAGTAGCCCCGGCGGTTGCGCTTGCGGAAGCAGTCCAGGTCCGTGTGGCGCGCGGCGAAGTACATCGCCAGCTCATACGACTCGTGGCCCGGCGTGCCTCCGCCGCCTTCCAGGAAGGACGAGGTGAGCCACTGGTCCATCTGTCGCTCGTTGGACTCGAACTGGCCCACCTGCAGCGGGGCGCGGTCGCTGTTCGCGTCGCCCACCGCCATGAAGAGCACCTGTGAGTCCGTCACGCCCACGTCCAGGAGCGCCCGCATGAAGCTGGGCAGCCCGCGCCGCGCCAGCAGCTCCGGGATGTCACCCATGGAGCCCGTGACATCGAGCGCGAAGACGATGCCCAGCGAGAGGGGATGCTCCTCGCTGTCCCGACTCTCGCGCCAGTCCACCCCGCGCGGGTCCATCAACGGATGGCAGCGCTCCTGCCGGAAGAGGACCTGCCGGGACAAGGTCGCCCGGGTCTGGATGAGCGCCTCGTGCGCCTGGCTGCTGTAGCTCCCGTAACCCATCGCTCGACTCTCCTTCCACGCCACGGCGTTCCGCCGCGCTCAACGCCACCCGGGCAGGGTGAAGGGAACGAAGCGCGGAGGTCCGAAGGCCTCGAGCGCCGCCCGTGACACCTCTTCCTTCACGCTCCACGCATCGACCCGCGCTCCGCCCTGGAGCCGGGCCTGGTCGCGCAGCAGCGCGACGAGCGGCGCCGGCACCTTCGATGGCGCCAGGCCCGTCGCCGCCGTCCCACCGAGCACCCAGGCGAGGCAGCGCGCGAGCATGGCCAGGTCCGTGGCGGGCGAGGGCGTCGCGCCGTCCAGCAGCGCCTCCGGATAGAAGTCCGGGTGGGCCACGCTGGCGGAAGGCAGGGCCAGGGTCGAGTGGTACCGCGTGGCATTGGACCAGCCCACCAGCATCACGCCATGGTCCCTGGGGTGCACGAGCAGGTGGGGCGGCAGCACCGCGCCGTGGACGTAGCCCGCGCGGTGCACGAAGCCGAGCACCTCCAGCGCGCGCTTCCACATCCACACCGCCGCGCGCGGGTCGATGCCCTCCGGAGACACCTGACGCAGCTCCGTCAGCGAGTGCTGGAAGCCGCTCATCCAGCGATACACGGCCGCCGGGCGCGCGGTGCCCACCGGGTCCTTCACCTTGCCCCGCGCCACGGGCTGGGGGAGCAGCCGCGTGAAGTGCTCGGCGCCCTGGGCGCTGGAGCCCTGGAGCTCCTCGAGGATTTCGTACTCCCGCGCGACCAGGTCTCCATCCGACAGCGCGCGGGCGACCTTCAGCACCACCATCTCCGTGATGCGCGCGTCGCGCCGCGCGAGGAACACGTCGCAGCTGTCCCCCTGGCCCAGGCGGCCGAGCAGCACGTAGCGCGTGCCCGCCACGGTGACGCGAGGCCGGTCCGGAGCGAAGGGCGGGTCATCCGCGGGACGCGCGGGCTTGGGCCAGACGGCCACGCCCTTGGCGGACACCATCGCGCCGCAGTAGGCGCAGGTGAGGATGCCGTTCGCCGAGGCGGGGGGCGGTAGGTTCGCGCCGCAGCCCGGACACTTCAGAAGTTGTAGCTCCATCCGACCCCCTCATGCGATGCGGGGGCAGCATACCGTGCCCGCAGGAAACCCGAATGACTCCCGTTGCCCCCGTGCTGCCCGTGGTGCTCGACACCAATGTCGTCCTGGACCTCTACGTGTTCGAGGACCCGGCCCTGCGTGAGCTGCACCAGGCCCTGCGGGACGGACGCCTGGTGGCCTGGGCCGAGGACGCGACGCTGGTGGAGCTGGGCTATGTGCTCGCCTCGCGCCACTTCCTGCCGGGCCGGGCCCAGGACACGCGGAGCACGGCGCTGGCGCGCTATCGCGAGCACGCGCGGGTACTGCCGGCGGGGGAGGGGAACCCGGCGCTGGAGCTCCCCCGATGCAAGGACCGCGACGACCAGAAGTTCCTCGTCCTGGCCGCGCGGGCCGGGGCGTCGTGGCTGGTGAGCAAGGACAAGCGCGTGCTGTCCATGGCGGACCGGCACGGGATGCCCTTCCTCATCCTCACGCCCCGGCAGGCGGTGGCGCGACTGTCCGCTCAGGCGCTGGAGGCGGGGCGGTAGCGCAGCACGCGCGCGGCCTGGGCGTTCACCACGATGGCGGTGATGCTCTCCAGGCGCGACTTGCCCGCCTTCTCGCTCCACTCGAGCACGTAGAAGAAGACCGGGTCGTCCGAGCCCTGCATGTTGCCGTAGACGACCACCGAGTCGGCCCGCTGGTCCTTGTAGGTGATGAGCGTCTGGCGGAAGGTGAGCCACACCTCGCGATTGCCGGAGGCCTCGGAGGTGCCGCGCAGGAACGCGGTGGGCTTGTCGAGCGGCCCCTGGAGGAACTCGCCGCCCGAGGCCCGGTGCTCCAGCAGCTCGCTCTTGGAGCCCGACAGCTCCGAGAAGACGCCCGAGCACTCCTCCTCGCAGGTGAAGTCCGATTCGGCGGGGGCCTCGCGGCGCTCCTTCTCGCACCGCTTCTCGCACGCGACGAGCTCGCGGCCCTCCTGGGCGAGCGCCTTCTGGATTCGCGCCTTCATCTGCGCCTGGGTGGTGTCGGCCTCGAAGAAGGTGGTGTCCGCCAGGTGGAGCAGCCCGGCCACGCGCACCAGGCCCGGGTCCTCCATCGCGGACAGCGCCGCGCTCGCCGCGGCCTTCTGGGGGCGAAGCTGCGCGGGCTTCACGCGGGTCCACGTTCCACGGGCCTCGGAGTCGGTGCCCGCGCGGTTCAGGTCGACGCGGTCGAACTCCGCGGCCATCTGCCGGGCGCGAGCGAGCGCGGCCTTGTACGCGGGCTTCTCCGGCACGGTGGCCAGGAAGTCGGAGGCGGCGACGCTCATCACCCCACCGGGGCGCGAGAGCATCTCCTTCTCCGTGAAGTCCTTCTCGAAGAGCGTCTCCACCTTGTAGCGCGGCGCCCACTCCACCTTCGCCTTCGTGTCGTTGCGCGCGGCGGCCATCTTCCGCTCGTACGCGTAGGCGCGCACCTGCTCGAAGGCCGCCGTCTCCGCCTCGGCCTTGTACGGGTCCTCACCCTCCACGTACACGCGCAAGTCACTCAGGCACGTGTCGTCATACGTCGCGCCCGGATAGGTGGACACGAGCGTGAGCCGCACGCCGCCCACGCGCTCCGGCACGGGCACGCGGACCTCCTGCCAGCCGAGCACGTCGCGCAGCTCCGCCTCCACCGGCGCGCCCGTCGTCTGCGGGCCCGTCTCGCCCTGGACCAGCGGCTCCAGCTTCACCTTCCGGGGACGCGCGTTGGCGCGGTAGAGCTTCTCGGACTTCTGGTAGCCGTTGCGCACGAAGACGCGGAACACCTTGGCGCGCGTGAGGGACGGTCCCCACCACTCCAGGGCCTCTCCCTCGCCGCGCCCCTTCGCGCCCTCCACCCACGCGGTGGCCGGGTCGTCGTCCGCGACGTAGAGCGGCAGGTAGTTCTGCGCGTGCTTGTTCCAGCCGTTCTCCAGGAACGTGGACGCCGTCACGCGGCGCGGATGCAGCCGGTGCGCGCCGCCCGCGTCGGGCTCGAGCAGGACGGGGGGGGCTGCGGCGAGGATGAGCGACAGGAGGATCATGGCTTGCGCTCCAGGGTGTGGCGGGGTGGCGGAAGGGGTGCGGCCCACAGGACGTGCCGTGAGAGGCCCGCGGGGTAGAGTCCCGAGTCTTCCTGCTCGCGGGACACCAGGTGGTAGACGACGCGCGCGTAGCGGGCCGTGGACGGGATCCGGACGCGGAGGGGGCGGCCTGGGACGAGTCGGGTGTCCTCGATGGCGCCCAGGTGGGCCAGCGGCTCCGGGGCCCACGGGCGGACCTCCAGGCGGCGGCCCAGCGTGGCCACGGTGGTGGCGGACTCGAAGAGCGGATTGTCGGCGACCTCCACGCTCACCCAGCGCATGACGTCGCCGGAGGGGAAGCCATGGCCCACCTCGCGCGTGGACAGCACGAGCTCGCCATCGCGCGGCTCCACGACGAGCGCCGCCTTGAGCGCCTCGGTGCGCCGGGTTCCGCCGAGGCCGTGGTCACCCCGGGGCATGTGGCAGTCGGTGCAGTGGCGCGTGTCTCCGGTGGCCTTGCGCCAGGCGGTCCACTCGCCCACGGTGTCCTGTTGCCACTGCGTCTTGGAGAGGCGCACGCGCTGGCCATCGATGTTCAGGACGGGGAAGCCGAACTGGTGGCAGCCCGCGCAGGGCATGCCCGGGGCGGCCTGGGCCTTGTCGATGCGCGCGTGACAGGCCGCGCAGGTGACGCCGTGCTCCTCGGGGGGACTGTTCGCGGGCAGCGCGCCGCGCTCCAGGTTCCGCGCGAGGGGCGCGTGACACTGGACGCACCAGCCCGGACGGTCCTCGGTGATGGCGACCTGGAAGACGTCATCCGTGCGCGCCGAGGCATGGCCGCTGTTCCTCCAGGCGTCGACCTCGGGCGCGTGACACTCGGCGCAGCGCTGGAGGCTCCAGTCCGGCAGCCCGTGTGGCGCGGGGCCCACCTCCATGCGCGCGGTTCCCTGTGGGAAGCGGGCACTCGGCGCGGAGGCGAGGAGCGAGCAGGTGAGGAGGAGGAGCGCGTGCACTGTTGAACGTGGAGTGTATTCGCATGGGACTCACGGACGCACCTCCCCCGGGGCGTGCGGGAGCGGTAGAACCGGCCCCATGAAGGCCTACGAGATTCGGGACGGATTCGGGTTGGAGAAGCTGGTGTCGTGCGAGCGGCCGGACCCCACGCCGGGCCCGTTCCAGGTGCGCGTGCGGGTGAAGGCGACGAGCCTGAACTACCGCGACCTGATGATGGTGGAGGGGCGCTACAACCCGCGGCAGAAGCTACCGCTGGTCCCCAACTCGGATGGCGCGGGAGTGGTGGACGCGGTGGGGCCGGGTGTCACGCGGGTGAAGGTCGGAGAGCGGGTCATCGGGCTCTTCGCGCAGGCGTGGGCCGCCGGTGAGCCGACGCGCCTGGCGCAGCAGTCCACGCTGGGTGGGCCGCTGGATGGCGCGCTCGCGGACACGATGGTGCTGCGCGAGGACGGGGTGGTGCCCACGCCCGACTACCTCACCGACGAGGAGGCCGCGACGCTGCCCTGCGCGGCCCTCACGGCGTGGAGCGCGCTGGTGACGCATGGCGCGCTCAAGGCGGGGGACGTGGTGTTGCTGCAGGGGACGGGAGGCGTCTCCATCTTCGCGCTGCAGATTGCGCGGATGATGGGGGCGCGCGTCCTCATCACCTCGAGCCGCGACGACAAGCTGGAGCGCGCGCGAGGACTGGGGGCGCACGACGGCATCAACTACGTGACGACGCCGGACTGGGACAAGGCGGCGCGTGCGCTCACGGGCAACGCGGGCGTGGACCACGTCGTGGAGGTGGGTGGGGCGGGGACGTTCGAGAAGTCGCTGCGCGCGGTGCGGCCCGGCGGCACGGTGTCCGTCATCGGCGTGCTGAGCGGGGTCGCGGGGGCGGTGCCGTTGACGTCCATCCTGATGCAGAACCTGCGGGTGCAGGGCATCCTCGTCGGACATCGGCAGAGCTTCGAGGCGCTGCTGCGTGCGTTCTCGCAGCACTCCGTCCGCCCGGTGGTGGACCGCGTGTTCCCCTTCGACGAGGCGGTGGCGGCGTTCCATCACCTGAAGAGCGGGGCCCACTTCGGCAAGGTCGTCATCCGCGTGGGATGACGTGACGCCGTGTCGAAGTGGGGAAGGGCCCGGTGACGACTGGCGTCCACCGGGCCCTGGGGCCTCAGGAGCCGGTCTCGGTGGGGCCCGAGTCGGACGGGTTGTTGTTGCGCGCGACGTAGCTCACCTGGGGACCGCCTCGGGGACCGCGAGGGGCGTTGCCCCGGTTCGAGTTGGGGCGCTGCTGGCGCGCCTCGCGCAGCGTGTTGCCCCCCGGGCCGGTCGGCGGACGGGTCTCCACGGCGGGCTGCGAGGGCCGATTGGGACCTCCGCGACGCTCGCCACGGGGAGGCCGCGCGTCATTGCCGGCGAAGGTGTTGCTCGCGCCTGCCTGGACCTCGTTGCCCTGTCCCCGGTGCTCGACCAGGGGCTGACGCTCGTCGCGGTTGCCGCGTCCGTTCATCGGGGGCCGTGAGTTGGCGTGGCCGTTGCGGGGCTCGGACGGGTCTCCGCGGCGGTTTCCATTGCGGAAGTCGCCGGGACCCCGCGGGCCACCGTTGCGTGAAGCCTCCGCGCCACGCGTGTCCCCGCCCTCGAACGCAGGGGCGACGGACGCGTGCGCGTCCTGGCCGTTGCGAGCTTCACCCTGGAAGTCCCTGGGGCCTCCATTGCGACGCTCACCCTGGGCACCGCGAGGTCCACGGCCACGTGAATCACCGGAGCCCGGTGCCGCCGCGTCGCGACGCTCGCCCTGGAAGCCGCGAGGACCACCGCGCGAGTCGCCAGCACCTTGCGCCGCTCCGTCCTCGAAGCCGCGAGGGCCCCCACGTGAATCGCCTGTGCCTTGCGCCCCATCGCCGTTGCGGCGCTCGCCCTGGAAGCCGCGAGGACCGCCGCGCGAATCGCCCGGGCCCTGCGAGGCATCACCGTTACGGCGCTCGCCCTGGAAGCCGCGAGGACCGCCACGCGAGTCGCCCGAGCCCTGCGCGGCATCACCGTTACGGCGCTCGCCCTGGAAGCCGCGAGGACCGCCGCGCGAGTCGCCCGGGCCCTGCGAGGCATCACCGTTACGGCGCTCGCCCTGGAAGCCGCGAGGACCGCCACGCGAGTCGCCCGAGCCCTGCGCGGCATCACCGTTACGGCGCTCGCCCTGGAACCCACGAGGCTCACCGCGCGAATCCCCAGCGCTTTGCGCCGCATTGCCGTTGCGGCGCTCGCCCTGGAAGCCACGAGGCCCCCCGCGCGAGTCTCCAGCGCCTTGACCTGAGTCGCCCTGGAAGCCGCGAGGTCCACCACCGCGCGACTCTCCCGCGCCGCCCTGCGGCCGATGCGCGCCGTTGCGCGAGTCACCGTTGCGCGCTGCCTCGCCGTTGCCGTTGTACGCGCCGCCCTGGAATCCTCGAGGACCTCCATTGCGCTGCTCTCCCTGCGGCGGCCGCGCGCCATTCGCCTGCGGCGGCCGAGCACCACCACCACCCGCCGGACGCGCCTGCTGCGACGCGGGCGGGTTCGGACGGTTGTTGCCCGAGCGCGGCGGTCCTCGCCCCGGACCCCTGCGGCCTCCTCGCTGCGCCGGAGCGGCGGGCGGCTTGCCTCGCTCGCCACCCCCCTGCCTCAGCACCAGCGCCTCCAGCTCGAGCAGCTCCGCCTCGGCGGCCTCCTCGGGCGTCATCGCCGGCTTGGGCGGAGCGGGCGCGACCTCGACCTGCGGCGCGCGCTGCTCCAGTCGCGGATGGCCGCCCCCGAAGCGCGCGTCCGGACGGCCCTTGCCCTGGCCCCCACGGCGAGCCCCCTCACGGAAGCCTCCCGAGGGCACGAAGTCCGGCGTGAGCTCGCGCCGCACATAGGCGCTCCAGATTTCGCCGGTGTCCCCCGCCATGCCGTACAGCGCGGGCGCGTACGTCGCGAGGAACTCGCGCACGTTGTCCAGGTCGCGGCGGAAGTAGAACTCCGCGCGGTTGTTGCGCGCCGCGGCGATGGTCTGCGGGAAGTCGATGATGACCGGCCCCGCGTACCCCATCAGGATGTTGTACGGCGACAGGTCTCCGTGGATGAGGTCCGCGCACAGCATGCTGATGACCTGCGCGCGCAGGTCCACGTACATCGCCAGCGCTTCCTCGGGCGTGGTCGGCGGCGCCTCGACCAGGCGCGGGGCCGGATGTCCCTGCGCGTCGATGACCACCTCCATCAGGAGGATGCCCTCGTAGAACAACACCGGCGTGGGCACCCGGACGCCCTGCGCGTGCAGCTTGTAGAGCGAGTCCGACTCCGCGCTCTTCCAGGCCTCCTCCGCGGCGGCCTGCCCGAACTTGCTGCCCTTCTCCATGGCGCGACGCGTGCGCGAATTGCGCACCTCACGCCCCTCCCGGTAGCCCACGTTGTTGCGGAAGTTACGCTCGTGGCGCTCCTTGTACAGCTTGGCCGCCACCACCTGCCCGGCGTGCTGGACGAGCCACACCTCCGCCTCCTTGCCCGTCTTCAGTTGGCCGAGAACGGCCTCGATGATTCCATCGGCGAGGAGGGTCTCTAGCGAGTCATTCATTCAGAGGCGGAAGTCCAATGGGGTTCGGGCGGGGGCATTCCAATGCGCGCGGGGCGGCCCTGCTCGCAGCGCGCGGCGGCATGTGAACATCTCGCGGGGCCCTCTTGCTACCAGCATGACGCCAGGAGCAATCAGGTGAACCAACGCCCGGCCTGCTAACAGTTTGTCCGCCAGGGTTCCAGGCCATCGATGCGCTCCAGCCTGGCTGGGTCAAAGTTGACCAAGACCTTGGAATCCCTGGAGAAAAGTCCGGATGCCGGACCACCGCCCTCCAGACGTCCAGGCGAGCGCCGGGCCGTGGGGCCGGACAGGGACCTGGCACCGACGAGTCGACACTCGGTGTGCGGGCGAGCGGAGGGGCCGCCGGTGGGCTCCGCCGGGGAGACGCCGGCCGGGGACCTGCACCCAGGGGCTGCCGACCCGCACCAGGAGAGCGCTACGATGCGCGCCGCCCAGGAGGGGCTCACCCATGGCGACGAAGAAGCGCAAGTCGAGTGCTGCGAAGAAGTCATCCCGGCGCGCCTCCACGACGAAGAAGGCCGCGACGAAGAAGCCCACGGCCCGGAAGGCCACCGCGAAGAAGAGCGTGGCTCGCAAGAGCACCGCGAAGAAGGCCGTCACGAAGAAGCGCGCCGCGAAGAAGGGCTCGACCCGGAAGCCCTCCCGTGGAGGCAGGAAGTCCGCGCCCGCCACGGCGCCCCTGTCACCGCGCCTGGTCGTCTCGCGGGACGTGCCCGAGACGCCGCCCCCCGCCGTCCCGGACGAGCGCCCCGCCCCCAGCCTCGCCTCCGTGGAGCAGGTGGAGACGTCCTCCGCCGGCATCCTCCCGCTGGCGCCCGAGCACGCGGCGGTGGACGAGCTCACCAGCTCCGGCAACGAACTGCTCGACATCTTCCAGCGCTACGACCGCAACCGCACCGGTGCCATCGAGCGCGCCGAGTTCGCGCGGCTGCTGGAGGCGCTCGGGCAGGACGTCACGGACGAGGAGCTGGAGATCGCCCTCGACATCGTCGACGCGGACCGCACGGGGAGGATCTCCTGGATGGAGTTCAAGGCGTGGTGGCGCAGCCGCTGAAAGCGCGCGCCACCAGCACGCTGGGCAGGGGCCCGTGCCCGTCGTGGGCGGGCCCCTGGGCCCTGGCCTGCTCGCGTGGTCTCGAAAATAGGAGCGGGGGCGGAGCTGACCTACACTCGGGAGGGTAGGGGGAGTGGTGTCCGACCTGGCGTCCAGAGCCCATACCACCGTCTTCGAGCACGCGCGCGACGCGGTGCTCGTGCTCGACGCTGCCCAGCTCATCCAGCAGGTCAACCGCGCCGCCGAGCGCATCTTCGGCCCGCGCGGTGAGCTGGTGGGCATGGCGGTGACGCGCCTGTTGTCGGGGTGGCGTCCGCCGGACACGCGCGGCTCGCCGGACACGCCGCACGAGACGGAGCTGGCCGGACAGCGGCCGGGCGGCGCCGGGCCCGCGTACTACCTGCGCGTGCAGACGCTGGCCCAGTTCGACGCGGCCGGCAACGCGCTGGGCTGGGTGCTCCAGCTCCAGGACATGCGCGGCAGCCTGGAGGTCGAGGCCTCCATCCGTCAGCAGAAGGAGTTCTTCGAGGCGGTGGTGCGCAACAGCCCCGTCGCCATCGTCACCATCACCCGCCAGTTCATCGTCCTGTCGTGGAACCCCGCCGCCGAGCGGCTCTTCGGGTACACGCCGCAGGAGGCGCTGGGCAAACACATCTTCGACCTGGTGGCCACCGAGGACAGCGTCCTGCCCGAGGCGAAGAAGGCCCAGCGCGACGTCACCCAGCGCGGGCGCGTGCACTCCGTCACGCGGCGGCTGCGCAAGGACCACACGATGGTGGACGTGGAGCTGTTGGCGCTGCCGGTGTCGGTGGGCGGCCGGCAGCTGGGCTTCATCGCCATCTACCACGACATCACCGACCTCCAGCGCGCGCGCCAGGCGGCCGAGTCCGCCAACCAGGCCAAGAGCCTGTTCCTGGCGACGATGAGCCACGAAATCCGCACGCCGATGAACGCCATCATCGGCATGACGGGGCTGATGCTGGATACGCACCTGACGGGCGAGCAGCGCGAGTTCATCTCCACCATCCGCCAGAGCAGCGAGGCGCTGCTCACGCTGCTCAACGACGTGCTGGACTTCTCCAAGATCGAAGCCGGCCGCTTCGAGACGGACCGCCACCCGTTCGACCTGCGTCAGTGCGTGGAGTCGGTGCTGGACCTGCTCGCGGTGCGCGCCAGCGAGAAGGGCTTGGACCTGGGCGCGGACATCTCGCCCGACGTGCCCCAGGTGGTGATGGGGGACGCCTCACGCCTGCGCCAGGTGCTGCTCAACCTGGTGGGCAACGCGCTGAAGTTCACCGAGTCGGGCGGCGCCGTCGTCTCCGTGGACGGGGTCCGCCGCGCCGAGGCGACCGACGCGCCGTGGGAGCTCACCTTCTCCGTGCAGGACACGGGGCCGGGCATCCCCGAGGAGAAGCGCCAGGGCCTGTTCCAGCCGTTCAACCAGCTCGACGTGTCGGTGGCGCGGCGCTTCGGCGGCACGGGCCTGGGGCTCGCCATCTCCAAGCGGCTGGTGGAGGCGATGGGCGGGCGCATCTGGGTGGAGAGCGAGGGCGTGCCCGGCCGAGGCACCACGTTCTTCTTCGCGCTCACCGTGCAGGCCGCGCCGCAGACGACGGCGGGCTACCTGCGCTCGGACGAGCCGCTGCTGCGCGGCCGGCGCGTGCTCATCGTCGACGACAACGCCATCAACCGCCGGCTCCTGGGACGACAGCTCCAGGCGTGGGGCGCCGAGCCGGTGGAGGCGGGCTCCGGCATGGAGGCGCTCTCCAAGCTCCAGTCGGGCGGCTCCGGGTTCGACCTGGCGCTCATCGACCACCAGATGCCGGGACTGGACGGTCCCTCGCTGGCGGCGCGGATCCGCGAGCGCGACGACCTGCGGGCGCTGCCGCTGTTCCTGCTGACCTCACCGGGACGCCGCGCCGCGCCTCCGCCGGGCCTGTTCTCCGGGGTGCTGTCGCGCCCGATGAAGGCCTCGCAGCTCCACGACACGCTGATGTCCTGCTTCTCCAAGAACGTGCCCCGGGTGCGCGTGGAGCCCGCGCCGACGGGGGCTCCCGCGCCGCGTGACAGGCCCGGAGACCGCGTCCCCTTGCGCATCCTGCTGGTGGAGGACAACCTCACCAACCAGCGGCTGGCCAGCCTGATGCTGGACCGGCTCGGCTATCAGGTGCAGGCGGCGTCCAACGGGCGCGAGGCGCTGGAGTGGTCCCTGCGCCAGCGCTTCGACGTGGTCTTCATGGACCTGCAGATGCCGGAGATGGACGGCCTGGAGGCCACGCGGCGCATCCGCAAGGAGCTGCCGCCCACGGTGCAGCCGTGGGTCATCGCGATGACGGCCAACGCGATGGACTCCGACCGGGAGCAGTGCTTCGAGGCGGGGATGGACGACTTCCTGTCCAAGCCCATCCGCGTGGAGGCGCTCACCGCCGCGCTGGTGCGCTGCCAGACGCCGCGGCCCGTCGGCGGCACCCGCACGCGGCCGGAGCGCGTCGTCATCGCGGAGCAGGGGCTCTCCGACGACCTGGTGCCCGAGGCCGCGCGCATCCCCGGCCTGCAGCCCGCGGCGCTGGCCCGGCTGTGGCGGGAGCTGGGCTCGCAGGCGGGGAACATCCTCCCGGAGCTCATCGACACCGCGCTGCAGAGCATGCCCGCGCTGCTCGACGACGCGTACACGGCGCTGGGGCAGGGGCTGCTCGACGACCTCAGCCGCGCGGCGCACACGCTCAAGTCCAACGCGGCCTGGTTCGGCGCGTCGGCCCTGGAGACGCTGAGTCGGGAGCTGGAGCTGAGCGCGGACGCGGGCGATGACGTCGACTCCCTGCGCGAGCGGCTGGACCGGTGCCGGGCGGAGCTGTCCACGACGCGCGGACTGCTGTCTCGCCTTCGTGAGAGCATCGCCCTGCCCACGGCGCGCCGCTGAGGTCCCGGTCAGCCCTCCGGGGGCTCGGGCGTCCCTCGCGCGGCCGCGCACTTCGAGGTGAACGATGAGTGACTCTCCCAAGGACTCCTCCCACCCGGGCGCCGCGCGCATCCGAGGCCTGGAAGAGGTGGACCGGCTGTCGGTGCCGCTGCCGCATGGCACCGAGGTGACGACGCGCGTGGAGCGGATGACCTCCGGCGGGCGGCGCATCCCCCAGGGCGTGGTGGGGCGCGTGGTGCGGGCGAAGGACGGCGGGCTCGACATCCAGATCGTCGGCGTGGGCGAGGTGTGGTTCGCGCGCGACGAGCTGGTGCCCCGGCGTCCGGGACAGGTCCAGTTCGCCCAGCGGCGCGAGGCCGCCTGGAACGCGCTGGGGCCGTGCGTGGTGCTGGAGACGCGCGTGGGCAGCCATGCCTGGGGACTGGCGAACGCGCAGTCGGACGTGGACGTGCGAGGGGTGTTCGCCCTGCCGCTCTCGTGGAGCTTCGGCCTGGTGGAGGCGCCGCAGGACCTGGTGAGCGCCGACGGCAGCACGACCTATTGGGAGGCGCGCAAGACGGTGGAGCAGGCCCTGCGCGCGGACCCGAACACGCTGGAGACGCTGTTCGTCCCGGGCGCCCGGGCGCTGGATGAGCTGGGCGAGTGGTTCCTCGCGGAGCGCGAGGCCTTCGTCTCGCAGTCCATCTTCGGCAGCTTCGGTCGCTACGCCATGAGCCAGCTCGACAAGCTCACGCGCAGCCAGCGGCTCGCCGAGCACCGGGACCTGCTGCTGGAGTGGCTGTGCGAGGACCCCACGCCGGACCTGGACGAAGTGGCCCGGCGACTGGCGGACATCTCCCCGCGCGGCGCGCCCACGCCCGAGGACGCGCTGCTGGCGGCGAAGACCTACGTCAAGCAGCTCTATCGCTCGCTGTCGGACCAGGGCCTGCTCGCCGCCAACGACTTCGCGGCGCTCACCGCCTACGCGCGTGGAGGGGGACAGCGTCCTCCGTCGGCGCGGGAGCTGCGACCGAAGAACGCGTACAACCTGCTGCGGTTGATCGCCACGGCCACGGGCTGGCTGCGCCACGGCGAGCCCGTCTTCGAGGCGACGGGTGCCCTGAAGGCTCGGCTGTTGGACATCAAGGCGGGGCAGGTCCCGCTCGAGGACGTGCTGCGCGACGCGGAGGCGATGGCGCCGGAGCTGGAGGCGGCGCGGCGGGAGAGCCGTCTGCCGGAGCAGCCCGACTACGCGCGCGCGGACCGGCTGCTGCGGCGGGTGGGGGATGAGGTGGCGCGGCGCTGGGTGACGAAGGCGCCGGGGCCCTGGGGACGCGAGGCGCCCGAGGCCCCGCGGATGGAGTGGAGGGATTCGGAATGAAGGGCACGCTGACGGAGCACGAGAAGACGGTGGCGGACCGCGTGCTCGACGAGGAGTCCGCGCGACGCGAGCACCTGGTGGTGTCGCTGACGGGGGCGCATGCCTACGGGTTCCCCTCGCCCGACAGTGACCTGGACCTGAAGTCCATCCACGTGGCGCCCACCGCCATGCTCCTGGGGCTCAGCCCCCGGCAGCTCAACGCCGAGCGCCTGGAGGTGGTGGATGGCGTGGAGGTGGACTACTCGTCCAATGAGCTCGCATCCGTCCTCCAGGGACTGTTGCAGGGCAATGGCAACTACCTGGAGCGCATCCTGGGCGCCATCACCCTGCGGGCCTCTCCGGACCTCGCCTCGCTCCAGCCGCTGGCGCGCGAGGTGCTGTCGCGGCGGGTGTTCCGGCACTACAACGGCTTCGCCCACGGCCAGCTGCGTGAGTGGGAGAAGAGCGGCTTTCGCTCCGCCAAGAAGCTGCTCTACGTGCTGCGCACCACGCTGACGGGCACGCACCTGCTGCGCACCGGGGTCGTGGAGACGGACGTCACCGAGCTCTTGGACGCCCACGGCTTCCCCGAGGCCCGCGAGCTGGTGGAGCAGAAGCGGCGCGGGGAGAAGAGCGAGCTGCCGGAGGCGCTGAGCGAAGCGTGGCGCGTCCGGGTGGCCCGCTCGTTCGAGGTGCTCGACGCGGCGCTGGCGGCGTCGGTGCTGCCCGAGGCGCCGCCCTCCAACGCCGTGGACGCGCTGGAGGCCTGGATGCTGGAGCTGCGGCGCCGGCGCTTCTGAGCCGCGCGTTCAGGGCGAGGTGGCGGACAGCCTGGACAAGGAGCGGTCCTTGACCTTGAGCCAGGCCTGCTGGCGGAAGAGATACGTGGAGCAGAGCTTCCGCCACGTCCACACGTCCGGCAGGTTCCACCAGCCCTCGGGCGGCTCGAGGCCGATGTCCCTCAGGTTGCCGATGCCCCGGTAGCCGACGCCGTCGAGGCCGTTGGCGCTGTTGGACTCCAGCACCAGGGCCTTGTCGGTGGCGGGGTGGTGGTCCACCACGAGGAAGCTGTGGCCGGAGCGCCACGGGTTGCGCCAGCCCTGGATGAGCGTCCACGGATGCGGGTGGGCATCGGCCGAGGGCGCGGGGATGGCCATGCCGCTCTCGACGGCGGCGGTGACGGGGGAGAAGAAGTCCTCCGTGGAGGCAATCATCATCTGCCGGTGGCGCCGCGAGTCCCACGCGAAGTTCGCGCCGTGGGCGTCCGCGAAGGCCTTCACCGTGAGCGCCTCGACGAAGGTGCAGCAGTTGTTGAACAGGGGCGGCGCGCGAGGCACGCGGATGCCCGGGAGGTCCCAGGGGTAGTACGCCTGGTCCAGGTCGTAGCGGAAGTCCTTCAGGCCCTGGAGCAACGTGACGAGCTGGCTCTCGGCGATGGCCAGCGGGTCGTCATCGAAGGGCAGCCGCACGGCGGGCGGAGGCTGCGCCTGGTTCGTCACGCTCACGTAGTGCTGCGTGCGCCAGCGCGTGCAGACCCAGGTGTCCAGCGCGCCCAGCGTGGGGACCTCCAGGCGCACGAAGTCGGTGTCCGGCGTCGGGCTGCCCGGCTTCTCCTCCAGCACGAAGTAGGTGCCCGCCTCGACGTAGCCCTCGAACTGAGACTCGGTGTCGGGCTGGACGAAGCCCCGCATGCGGATGGGCAGCTTCGCGACACGATGGCTCTGGGACACGACGACCCCCCTCGGTGTGAATGACTTCGGGTGAAGTCTATCTCACCCAGGGAGGACATTCATGGGACGCGCCAGGGCTGCAGCGGGGTGTCTGTCCTTACGGGTCTGTTTCCCCTGGGAGGCCCGAGGCGCTCGCGCGTGACAGCTCCACCTGGAGGGTGGCCCCGTCGGGACGGTGGGCCCATTCGAGGAACGACGCGCGGAAGGACTCCACCGCCTCGACGAGCGGCGTGCCCGGCCTCCACGCGAGCGCGCTCGGGTCCCGGGCCTCCAGCCCGATGAGCAGCGAGCCCCCGGCTCCCGGCGCCTGGAGGGGACGCACCGTCAGGCGGCGATCACTCTCCAGCCGGTACGCCAGGGCCGTGATGTGCCCGAGCAGCCACCCCTGGGCGACCTCGCGCCCCTCGGGAGTCTTCGCGTCGGCGCTCAGCCGCAGTCGGGTCGACGGTTGGCTGGTCGAATCGAGCGGCTCGAACAACAGGGACCACGCTCCGGGCGTCCCCGTCCTGCGCGCCTGGGCCACGAGCTCCCTCGCGCGCGCCCACTCCTCGCGAAGGATGCGGGAGGTGGAGCGCGACACGTTGCGTGTGGTGTTCCTCAGCGGCGCCACGGGGGCGATGATGGGCAGCAGGTCCCGCTTGCCATCCGGCCGGTAGCGCGCCGTCTCCATCGTCAGGGCCACGGGCTGGGGCCAGGGCCACGTGGCGAAGGTGTCGAAGAAGTGCGCGAGCAGGTCCACGTCGGACTTCACCGCCTCGGGCGCCGCGCGCGTGGTGGCCCAGGCCGCGAGCACCGTCCACGACAGGCCCCCGAGATAGCCGAGCGCATGTGAGTAGAGCCCCCGAGCCCGGGCCCAGGCATTCACGGCACGCAGCAGGCGCCTGAACCTCGCGTGGGTGTCCTCGTCCGGACCGAGCGCCTCCAGCACGCCCTTCATGTCCGCGAGCCCCAGCACCGAGCGCAGGCCCGCGGGGTCGAACGCGTCCGCGTGTCGCGCGAGCAGCTCCAGCGGGTCCAGGGACCCGGCGCCCTCGGGCCGACTGGCGTGGGACACCTCGAAGCTCACGCCGCCCAGCACCACCTTCACCAGCGGGATGGCCGCATCGGCGACGAAGCGCGAGGCGGCGCGGCTCTCGGGCTCCGACCTCGCCAGCTCCCCCAACAGCTCCCGCGCGAAGTCCTCCCGTGACTGGCCCGCGGGGCCGAGCGCCACCGCGTCCACGTCACTGCCCGCGCCATCGGTCCCGAGCAGATAGGAGCCATACGGATGCAGCGAGGCACCCACGCGAGCGCACAGCACCCGCAGCCGCTCCACGGCCTCGTCGCGCTTCGCCCGTGTCTCGGGAGCGCTCTCGACGGCGCCCACGTTCCCGAGCGCGGAGCGCAGCGCGTCGTCACCGGTGCCCGCTGTCGTGACCTCCGCGCGCGCGACACCCAGCGGAATGCGTCGGACGACCTCGAACGGCGTGTTGCCCTGGCGGCGGATGATGCAGACCTCGCGGACCTCGAAGCTCAGCGGACGCCAGCCCCGTGCCCA
Organism: Myxococcus sp. MISCRS1; assembly: GCF_026626605.1. Classification (NCBI taxonomy): domain Bacteria; kingdom Pseudomonadati; phylum Myxococcota; class Myxococcia; order Myxococcales; family Myxococcaceae; genus Myxococcus; species Myxococcus sp. MISCRS1. The sequence goes on along the minus strand of NZ_JAPNKB010000001.1, from coordinate 1,739,640 downwards.
CGTGGCAACGGTGCGCTCCACGTCCACGTCGTCCGAGTGGGGCACCTGCCCCACGGACAGATGCGGGTGGAACCCATGGGCCGGGGGCGCGCACTCGGGCACCACGGAGACGAGCTTCGCGTGCAGTCGCGTCAGGGCACCTCGGGGCGCGTCCTCGGGCCTCAACCACGCCGTCGCGCTGGCGCGGTGGTCGAAGTGGTCGAAGTCGGAGAGCGTCACCTGGAAGGGCTCGATGCTCCGCGCGGCCTCGCAGAGCAGCGCCGCCACCGTGTCGAAGTCCTCCTCGGGGAGGAAGGGGTAGAGCAGGGTGACGTGGGGCATCCACCGCTCGAACTTCGCGTCGTGCTTCTTGCGCAGCGCCTGGATGGGCGGCCACACGGACTCGGGGGGGATGAGCACCACGGCGGTGTGGTGGACGAGCCGGGCCGCCGCGGCGCCCGTCGCGGAGGAGGCCGCGCGGGTGTCGCGGCGCAGGACGCAGCGGATGCCGAAGTGGTCCGACGCGAACAGCGGCTCGCCGGACGGAGCACGCGCGCCCTTCAGCGGGGCTTCGCCGAACAGCTCGATGGACTCCGGCGAGAGTCGCCCCGAGGGCGAGGCCACCAGCACGCGGTCCAGCCGCTGGAGCCGTCCGGACACGGTGGTGATGGCGGCCAGCGAGTTGAGCCGAGGATTGTACGTCTCCCCCTGCTCGGACGGGCGCAGCGTGGGCCATGCATCCACGAAGCCCGCGCGGCGGAAGGACTCCACCTCCGCGTCTCCGTCGCCGAAGTTGAAGTCCCCGGCCAGCACGACGTCGGGCGCGCCCGCGTCGTCGTCGCCCGTGAGTGTCGGGAGCTCCTCCAGCAGCGCCTGGACCTGGGTGGCCCGGGCCGCGGCGCCGGTGGCCTCGCGGTTGCTCGTCAGGTGCGGCGTGGCCACCCACAGCGGGCCGCCCGCCAGTCGCAGCTCGCCCACGATGAGGCGCTTGTCGCGCGAGAAGACCCGCTGCCACACCGAGGCGAGGGGCTCGCGCGACAGGAGCACCTGCCCGTAGGGGACGACGGTGTTCGCCTCGGGACCGTCCGACACGTGGTAGCGCTCGCGCACCCAGCCCTCCGCGAGCAGGGCCCGCAGGAAGGGCGCGGTGACTTCTTGAAGGACGATGACGTCCGCGTCGGTCTCGCGCAGCAGCGCCAGGGCCGCGGGCGTGCGGTGCTCGGTGGCGAGCTTCTCCCGGTCGTACAGGTCGAAGAGGACGTTGAAGGTGGCGACGGTGAGTCGCTCCGGCGCCAGGCGCGCGTCCCCCGGCGCCGAGGATGGGGACTTCATCCAATCCCCGGCCCGCGCGTCGTAGCGATGGACATGCAGGCGCGCGAAGCCGGGGACCTCGCGAGGACGGGGCGGGGTGGGGGCGGGAGCCTCGGCGGGTGGCTCGACGAGGTGATTCAGCCGGTCGATGCGCTCCTTGCGGTCCCACACCACCTCGCGCCCGCGCTTGAAGTACCAGACGCGGTGCCAGGGGATTTCGCCGTCCGGCACGAAGGCCTCGAACGGCATCTCCTCCAGGCGCTCGCCGTGGGTGTCGTAGCCGATGACGAACTCACGGGCCTCCAGCCGAGGGTCCCACCGGATGCGGTGGTACACCTCCCGGCTCGTCGTGAAGCGTTCCTGGGACATGGTGAGCACCCACGGGGAGAAGAGGAGGGACGGCGAGCCGCTGGCTTCCCGCGAGCGTAGTCGCGCTGACCGCTCGAAGGGGGACGTCCCGCGCGCCGCACCGGACGCCGCGGGACTCACCCGGCTGACAGTCCGCTTCAGGACGGACTGACGCCCGCCACCAGGTAGAAACGGAACTCCCCCGAGTTGACGCCGTAGGCCGCGTCCACGCCCACCAGCGGCAGGACGATGTTGCGCAGGTACAGCCGCAGGCCCGCGCCCACGCCCTGCGCGAAGGTGGAGCCCTTCAGGCCACTCTTGCTGTCGGGCAGGTAGCCGCGCACCACGCGCCCGTTCACGTCCCGCAGCTCACCGTCGGCGGGCAAGTCCCTCCACACCATCAGCCCCGTGTCGGAGAAGCCCACGCCCCGGAAGGACAGCTGGCGGATGGTGAAGAGCGGGAAGTGGTACTCGGCGGTGAACGACAGGCGCGTGTCGCCGCGGAACTGCCGGTGGACGAAGCCACGCAGCGAGTTGCCGCCCATCACCAGCTCCTGGTGGAAGGGCAGGTCCACGCCCGCGGCCGCCTCGCCGCGCAGCACCACGTTGTGCTCCTCGAACAGGCGCAGGCCATGGCGGTACAGCAGCCCGAAGCGCCGGTAGCGGAAGTCGCTGCCCACCTCGGGATTGGACACCTCGTAGGAGGCCTCCAGGTTGATGCCCTCCATCACCGCGTGCAGGTTCTGCCGCGTGTCGATTCCCACCATCAACCGCACCGACGCGTCCTGCTGCGCGGGGCCGGTGGAGAACGCGGGCGTGGTGACCTCCTCCTTCGCGTCCGGCGACTTCGCGTCGATGCTCATCAGCCGGTACTTCACCGCGGCGCGCACGCGCTCGAAGAGCATCACGCCGAACTCCCCGGCGAGCGAGGCCGAGTTGAGGCGCGTGCGGCGCACCACCTCCGGGTCCTCCTGGCCCGCCCCCGGCTGGTACTCGTCCATGCGGTCGCTTCGGAGCTGGCCCTCCAGGCTGAAGCGCAGCTGCGGCAACCCGAAGACGTTCTGGTCCAGGTAGCCGACGAACAGGCCGCTCTCCGCGGTGCTCACCTGCGCGGCGGTCGCGAACTTCTTGCTGCGGCCCCACAGGTTGTTCTCCGCGTACAGCACGCCGCCGCCCACGTTGTCCGACGACAACGCGAAGGTGGGCGCCACCACCCACGAGGCCTTCTCCTCCACCTCCAGGATGAGGCGGACGCGGCCCGGGCCCGTGGGCTCGGTGCGCACCGTCACCTCCTGGAACAGACCGGTGGCGAGCAGCCGTCGCTCCACCTTGTCCAACTGCTCGAAGGTGAGCTCGTCCCCCGCGTCGATGCGCGAGTACGCCTGCACCGTCTCCGGGCGCGTCTTCTCCGGACCGCGCACCACCACCTCGTCCACCACCTGTCCCGGCTCCTGCGCGCCCGCCTGCCCCGCCCCCAGGGCGAGTCCCAGCATCGCGCACCACTTCACCACTCGTCCGCTCATGACTCGTCGCACATCCATGACCGCGTCGGGGCTACCGGCCTCAAGCCCTCCGGGCCGCACCCTACCGCCACCGCCGGTCCATCGGGATTGCGGAGTGACGGGAAGGCACGACAGTGGAACATTTGCTATGCCTGCCCCCGAGGAAGCTCCGGGACGTCCCCGGGGTCGTGTCCCGATGACCGGTCTGTTTCGCCAGCTCCGACGCCGACGTCTGCTGCGGCGGCCGTTCCCCTCCGAGTGGCTGGGCCACCTGGAGGCCCAGGTCCCGTTCTTCTCCCGGCTGTCGCCCGCCCTGCGCGAGGACTTCCTCGCGAAGCTGAAGGTCTTCGTCTGGGAGAAGGAGTTCATCGGCGCGGGGGGCCTGGCCATCACCGATGAGATTCGCGTCGTCGTGGCCGCCACCGCCGTGCAGCTCGTCGTGCACCTGGACCTGTCGTATTACGACCGGCTGCGCGAAGTCATCATCTACCCGGACGCCTTCCTGCTGCCGGACCGCACCGGCGTGGTGCTGGGGGAGGCGAAGCACTGGGGCTCGGTCATCCTGTCCTGGGCCGCGGTGCTCGGCGGGTTGAAGAACCCCGACGACGGCCACGACACCGCCACCCACGAGTTCGCCCACGTGCTGGACCGGGCCGACGGCGCCTTCGACGGCACGCCGAGGCTGCGCAGCTACTCGCACTACCGCACCTGGGCCTCGGTGATGAGCGAGCACTTCCACGCGCTCCAGCAGGGCCGCCCCCGCGAGCGCCAGGTGCTGGATGACTACGGCGCCCTCAACGAGGCGGAGTTCTTCGCCGTGGCCAGCGAGAACTTCTTCGAGCGGCCCGAGCGGATGCGCAAGAAGACCCCCGACTTGTATGAAGAGCTGAAGCGTTTCTACGGGTGGGACCCCGCCTCCGGCACTTGAGCCCGCGCACCGAGCGCCGCGCTGTGGTAGGCGCGGTATCCAGCAGCCTCCGGAAAAGAGCCTCTCCATGACCGCAGCCGCCGTGCCCTCGGTGTCCATGTTCGTCGAGCTGGAGCGCGAGGCCTGGCGGGCGTTGCGCGCCTCCACGCCGCTGACGCTCACGACGGAGGACCTGGACGGGCTGCGAGGGCTGGGAGAGCACCTGGACCTGGAGGAGGTCTCGGACGTCTACCTGCCGCTGTCCCGGCTGCTCAACCTCCAGGTGGCGGCCGCGCAGCGGCTGTGGGCCGAGCAGCAGGCCTTCCTGGGGGGCACCACGCAGAAGGTGCCGTTCATCATCGCCATCGCCGGCAGCGTCGCGGTGGGCAAGAGCACCACCGCCCGCATCCTCCAGGCGCTCTTGGCGCGCTGGCCGGACCACCCGCGGGTGGAGCTGGTCACCACGGACGGCTTCCTCTTCCCCAACCGCGTCCTCACCGAGCGCGGCCTGATGAACCGCAAGGGCTTCCCGGAGAGCTATGACCGGCGCGCGCTGGTGCGGCTGCTCGCGGAGCTCAAGGCGGGACGCGCGGAGGTGACGGCGCCCGTGTACTCGCACCTCGTCTACGACGTGGTGCCCGAGGAGGCGAAGGTCATCCGCCAGCCCGACATCCTCATCCTGGAGGGCCTCAACGTCCTGCAGTCCGGCGTCGTCGGGCAGCGCATCCCGCACACCTTCCTGTCGGACTTCTTCGACTTCTCCATCTACGTGGACGCCAGCGAGCAGGACATCCGCCGCTGGTACGTGGACCGCTTCCTGCGCCTGCAGCAGACGGCCTTCCGCGACGAGCGCAGCTACTTCCGGCGCTTCTCCGACCTGACGCCCGAGCAGGCGACGGCCATGGCGGAGAACATCTGGGGCGACATCAACGGCCCCAACCTGGCGCAGAACATCGCGCCCACGCGCTCGCGCGCCCGGCTCATCCTGCTCAAGGGGCCGGACCACAAGGTCAAGCGCGTGCGGCTGCGCAAGCTGTAGCCGTCACGGCGGCGAGGGCTTGCACAAGGAACCGTCGGCGAGCTTCGCCAGGCGCTCACGCAGGACGTGCTCCTGCTCCGTGCTGCGCTGCTCGCGCAGGTGTCCCAGCGCGCGGTGCTCCAGCTGGATGGCCTCCTCGCAGCGCCCCTGTCCCGCGAGCGCCAGCGCCAGGGTGTCCAGCGCGGAGGGGCTCCACGGCGCCAGCGACACGGCCCACTGGGCCAAGGGCAGCGCCTCCGCGGAGCGGCCCTGGGTGACGTACAGCCACGCCAGCCCCTTCGTGGCGGGGATGCTCCGCGGCTCCAGCGAGAGGGCCTTCTTGTAGGCGGCCTCGCGCTCCTCCTGGGCGGCCTCGTCCGACTCCAGCGCGGCGCCGAGCAGCAGCCACGCGCCGCTGTCATCGGGGTGGGCGCGCACCGCGGTCCTCGCGAGCGTGAGCTTCTCCTCGCGCGAGGCCTCGGCGGACTTCACCGCCAGGGCCGGGAGTCCCTGGGGGTCGATGCGCAGGGCCTCGTCCAGCTCCTTGCGGGCCAGCACCTGGCGGTTCTTCACGAGCGCCGCCTGCCGGGCCATCGACGCCCCCAGCGCGGCCAGCTTCGAGCGCGTGGCGTGCACCTCCGCGTCCTCCAGGGTTCGCTCGACGAAGGCCAGGTCCGTGGGTGGCACCACCACCTGCCGTGGCGGGGGAGGGCGCCCTCGGAGGTATTCCCAGAGCGTCTGGTCCATCGTGCCCTGGGCCAGCTCCGGCAGTGCCCCGCGGAGGGCCTCGTCGGGCGCCATCCCTTGGGACAGCCGCGTCTGGAATTCAGCGAAGCGCTCGGCGCGCTCGTGGATGAGCCAGTGCACCAGCGCCCAGCTCCCCGCGTACATGGAGGAGAGTTCGCGGTCCTGCTCCTCGAAGTTCAGCCCCGGCTCCCAGGCGAGGGTGCCTGGAACCACGCCACCGCCCTGGGCGCTGTCCACCGATTCGCGCAGCATCCGGGCCGCCACATAGGTGGCATCTTTGTTGGGGACGCCCAGCACGGCGCTCCTTCCGTCCGCCGTGAGCTGCGCGGTCTCCAGGTACTCGGCGAGCCCCTCGGAGAGCCACAGGGGCTGGCGCAGCAGGACGTAGGAGCTCAGGTAGTGCGCCAGCTCGTGGTTGAGCCGCGAGGAGGCGTCCATGGACAGGGCGGAGTAGCGACGCGCCCACGCCGAGGGTGGGCCGGACAGGACGATGAGCGCCTCGGTCTCCGAGCGGTGGTAGAGCGCCTGCACGCGGCGCGGGTAGAGACCCTTGAACTCCTTCCAATCCGCGAGCACGTAGACGGACAGCTTCGCCATCGGCTGTCGGAGCGCGGACGGCCACATGCCCGCGAGCAGCACCATGCGCATGCGCTCCAGCTCTCCCATCGCCTCGCGAGCCTGCTCGGGAGGCAGGTCCGTGCGCAGCGTGTAGTGCTCGCTGTCCAGCTCCACCCAGCCGCGCCCTCCCTCGCCGGGGCAGCGCGTGAAGCGCGGGCCGATGACGCAGCCCGAGGCGCCGAGCCACAGCGCCAGCATCAGCAGGGACAGTCGCAAGCGCTCGTACACGAAGACACACACTCGTCGGGCTGGAGGTTGAAGTCCCGACAGCGTAGCGCGCTTCGATATGCGTGGGGATTGCTCTCGTTTCCTCGAAGGTCTCCCGGAAAGGAAGCGACATGACGACTCGAACACAGGTCCGCGGATGCGGGCTGATGGGGTGGGTGTGCGCGCTCTGGATGGTGTCGTCCGGATGTTCTGACGCAGTCCATCCCGAGGTGCCCCAGGTGACGCTGGAAGGACCCATCGTCGCCATTCCGAGGACGCTGGAGCCGGGCTCCATCGAGCGGCTGCGCTCGGGGCTGGGCTCGGCGGCCACGGGCCTTCAGGACGACTCGCCCGGCACCTTCTACCTGGCGCTGCGCAGAAGTGAGCTGGGCAAGCGCTGGTTCATGTCTGTCTATCTGGAGCAGCACACCCCGGAGAGCCTCTACGGCAGCAGCGCCACCTCCTTGGGCGTGCGCGTGGTGTCCTTCCAGGAGCAGAACGGCCGGTTGTATGCGTTCGACGTGGACGACACGAAGGTGCGCAGCACGCTCTTCAAGCCCGAGGAGATCGTCGAGGCGTGGCCCGTCATCGAGGACCATCCTGGCTTCTCGCGCCTGCGGGGCTCGGACCAGTACGTGCTCTTCGACCCGGCCGCGGGCCTGGACCGGGTGATGGGCATGGATGCGTTCACCCGCACCTTCTACGGGCCGCCGTTCTCGGTGGAGCTGGCGTTCGCGCAGCGCTTCCGCGCGCTGAAGGACGGGGTCTCCTTCCAGAAGGTCATCACCGGACGCGCGTATGGCTATGCGGACTTCGAGGCCTCACCCGACGAGACGTTCCGCGTCACCGCGACGGTGGGCGTCGCGCTGCGCCGCTATCAGGAGGGCCAGGGCTTCACGCCCATGCAGACGCCCCCGACGCCGGCGTACTTCTACGAGAGCGCCAGCCGCATCGTCCCCAACACCCGTGGCCTCGTCGAGACGCTGGTGGGCAAGTGGAACATCCGGCCCGGGATGAAGCCCATCACCTGGGTGATCAGCGACACGTTGCGCACGTCCCAGGCGGACCCTCGCTACCTGCCCTACGACATCATCGGCGCGGTGAAGAAGGGCGTGGAGTCCTGGAACCAGGCCTTCGGCTTCACGGTCTTCACCGTGCGCATGGCCGAGCCCGGAGAGTCCTTCGGGGACGACGACAAGAACTTCATCCTCTTCGACCCGGACCCGTCCTACGAGACGGCGTTCGCGAACTGGCGCACGAACCCGAACACCGGCGAGACGCTGGGCGCGAGCGTGTATCTCAGCAGCGCGTGGTTGGACCACGCCATCGAGGTCATCGGCTCGTTGCCGACCGGGGCCGCGCCCGCGGTGGCCGTGAGGCCTCGGCCCGAGAAGGCCCTCCAGCTGTCGTGGAACGGCATGGCGCCCTCCCACCTGTGCGAGCTGCACCTGGCGGACGCGGCGGCGAGCCTCTCCGGTCCGCTCCGGGCGCAGGGGTCCGCGCTAAACGAGCTCCCCGTGCCTTCGCCCGAGGAGCGGGTGGAGCGCTTCTTCACCGTCGTGGTGATGCACGAGGTGGGGCACACGCTGGGCTTGCGGCACAACTTCAAGGGCTCGTTCGCGAAGCCGTCCAACTCGGTGATGGAGTACACGTTCGCGCCGGAGCAGGACCTGCGGGGCGAGGCGGTCGGCCCCTATGACGTCGCCGCCGTCCGCTATCTGTATGGCCTGTCCTCCTCGCCGCCGACGGAGCCGTTCTGCACGGACGAGGACTCGTTCACGGACCCGGACTGCACCCGGTACGATGCGACGCCCGCGCCGCTGGAGCTGTTCTACGGTCCCGCCTATCGACAAGCGCTGGAGGCGCACCTGGCGGGAAGTGGCCGCGGTCCCGATGACGCCCTCCTCAACGGTGTCCTCCAGTACCTGAGGGCCTCCCGCCTCTCCGCCCAGCGTGTCCGGGCCTGGACTCTCGCCATGCAGGGGCTGGAGGCGCCCATTGCTCCGGAGGTGCTGGCGGCGGACCCGGGCTACGGCGCGAGGGCGGATGCCATGACGCGCGTGGTGTTCCAGCGGCTCTACCTGGATGCGTCGCCGCTGCGTGGCTACGTGAGGAACGCCCCCCGGACGGACACGGTGGTGACCCCCCTGATTCTCGCGCAGCTGCGCGCCAACCTGCTCGACCTGGATGGTGTGCGCACCTTCGCCACGCGGAAGGTGATGGTGCGGATCCTCAAGCAGGTCCAGACGTTCGAGGCCTACGCCATCCTCCGGGAGGGGCGGCTCGCGGTGGAGGCTCAGCTGCCGGGCCTCTCCGGGCGGCAGCTGCTCGAGGCGGAGGACCTGGCCGCGCTCCTTCGCCAGGCGACCTCGCCGTACTTCAACAACTAGCCGGCGCGGGGCTTCAGCGACGGGGAGGGCGGCTCATCTCGATGTGAGGGATGCCGTCCTCGTCGTAGACCTCTCCCTCCGCGATGAAGCCGAGGCTCGTGTAGAAGGCGCGCAGGTAGTCCTGGGCGGAGATGCGGATGGTGGCGTCGGGGTACAGGGCCTCGAGTCGCGCGAGGCCGCGCTCGGTCAGCTCCCTGCCCAGTCCGCGTCCCCGGGCGCGCGGCGAGGTCACCACGCGGCCCAGGCTCGCGGCGCCGGGGAACTTCACGTCGGGCGGGAGGATGCGCAGGTACGCGCAGAGCAAGCGCTCCGGGCCCTCGCCCTCGTGGGAGAGCAGGTGCAGCGAGCTCGGGTCCAGGCCATCGACGTCCTGGTAGATGGAGCGCTGCTCCACCACGAAGACCTCCTGCCGCAGCGCGAGCACCGCGTACAGCTCCTCGAGCGTCAGCTCCGCGAACGCCTTCCATTGCCAGCTGGGCATGGGCGGGCGTCTATCACGGATGGCCCCCGTGGAGCGGCGTCGACCGGGCGTTGCCTTCTTCGGAGGTGTCCCCGCGATGTGCTCGGGTGTGGCCGGGGCCCCTGGAGTCGACCTGGCGCCAACGGTGAGCTGACCCGTGTGGGCGTGGCCAGCGCGGCGGCAGCGACTCATCGCCCCCGGCGAGGCGGACCGCGTGGGTGTCGCCGACGCGCTGCATCGCAACGACTCGTCGACGTCGGCGAGCTGATGCTCGCTCGCCACGGCAGCGGCTGGGGGACTCCAGGCCTCATCGGGCGGCGGCCCGCTCGCCAGCCTGGCCGGCGGGGCGGAGTCCCGCTCCTGGGGCGGGGAGGGCGGGCAGGGAGGCTGGGCAAGTTGGCGGGGTGGCCATTATACGTAGGCCGCCATGAGCCAATCGCCGCTGACGTCACCCGTGCCTGGAGCCGCCGAGGACGTGGAGGCGCTGGCCTCGTTGCTGCGAGGACGGCGCACGGTGGTGCTCACCGGCGCCGGGTGCAGCACGGAGTCGGGCATCCCCGACTATCGCGGTCCAGGCACCCGCGCCCGCGCGCGCAACCCCATCCAGCACCGCGAGTTCCTCCAGCGCCCCGAGGTGCGGGCCCGCTACTGGGCGCGCAGCCTGCTCGGCTGGCCCCGCTTCGCCGCCGCCCGTCCCAACGCCGCGCACCAGGCGCTGGCCGCGCTGGAGCAGGGCGGCCATGTCCGAGGGCTCATCACCCAGAACGTGGACCGGCTGCACCACGCCGCGGGCAGCTCGCGCATCATCGAGCTGCACGGCGCGCTGGCCCGCGTGCGCTGCCTGGACTGCGGGGCGCAGGAGGCGCGCGTCGACCTGCAGGAGCGTCTCTTGTCGCTCAATCCGGACTTCACCCACCAGGTGCTGGAGCTGCGGCCGGACGGTGACGCGGAGCTGAGCTCGGAGGTGCTCCAGTCCTTCCGGGTGCCCGCGTGCCTGCGCTGCGGCGGGACGCTGAAGCCGGACGTGGTGTTCTTCGGGGACAACGTGCCCGCGCCCACGGTGGCGGATGCGTTCGGGTTGCTGGAGGAGGGGGACGCGCTGCTGGTGGTGGGCTCGTCGCTGGCCATCTACTCCGGCTATCGCTTCCTCGTGCGCGCCTCCGAGCGACAGGTGCCCATCGCCATCCTCAACCTGGGCGAGTGTCGCGGCGTGGAGCTGGCGGACCTGTGTATCGAAGCGAGCGCGGGGGACGTGCTGCCCCGGCTCGCCTCGCGACTGACGCGGGCCTGAGGTCGCGCGTCAGGGGATGCGCACGTGGGCGGTGAGGTGGTCCACGAAGGCTCGCACGCGCGAGGGCAGGTGGCCTCCCTGGCTCATGAAGAGGATGTGGATGGCCTCGGTGTCGCCGGGGTTGTGCGCCTCGAGCACGGGCACGAGGTGTCCCTTGTCCAGGTCGTCCTGCACCTGGAAGCGCGCCAGCCGCGCCAGCCCGACGCCGGCCAGGGCGAGCTGTCGCAGCGCCTCGCCGTCACTCGCCTGGACGTTGCCGATGGGCGGCACGGCGAGCTGCGTGTCCTCTTCCTTCAGGGGCCAGCCCTCGATGGCGCGCGCGTAGCTGAAGCCCAGCCGGTTGTGGGCGCCGAGCTCCTCGGGCGACTGGGGCAGGCCGTGACGCTTCACGTAGTCCGGTGAGGCGACGATGACCATCCGCGTCTCGCCCAGGCGGCGCGAGGTGAGCTGGGAGCTCTTGAGCTGGCCGTGGCGGATGGCCACGTCGGTGCGCTCGTCGAGCAGGTCGATGAGCTGGTCCGTCAGAACCAATTCCACCGACACGCCGGGGTGACGGGCGAGGAAGCCAGGCAGCAGGGGGATGAGCAGCACGCGGCCGAAGGCGGCGTTGGTGTTGACGCGCAGGCGGCCTCGAGGCTCGTCGCTCGTGGCGGCGCCGCGCTCGGCCTCCTCCAGCTCGGCGAGGATGCGCACGCTGCGCTCATAGAAGCCGCAGCCCTCCGGGGTGAGCTGGAGCGCGCGGGTGGAGCGGTTGACCAGGCGGGCTCCCAGTCGCTGCTCCAGGCGGGCCACCAGCTTGCTCACCGCCGAGGGCGTCATCCGGAAGGCGCGGGCCGCGGCGGAGAAGCCGCCCAGCTCCACCACCTTCACGAAGACCTCCATCTCTCCGAAGCGATTGACGTCGAGTCGAGCCATGGTGAGCCGAAGTCACAAGTCCTGTTCCGCACGGCGCTCTACCGCACGGAAATCGTGCCGTCCATACAAGGGCCCATCCACTTCTTCATCGGAGGGCCACGAAGCCATGCCGCTGGCCTTGTTCGCATTGACCGTGGGCGCCTTTGGAATCGGCGTCACGGAGTTCGTCATCATGGGGTTGTTGATGGAGGTGGGCGCTGACCTGGGCGTCTCCATCTCCACGGCGGGGCTGCTCATCTCCGGCTACGCGCTGGGGGTGGTGGCCGGGGCGCCCGTGCTCACGGTGCTGACGGGACGCTGGTCCAGAAAGCACGTGCTGCTGGGATTGATGGTCATCTTCACGGTGGGCAACGTGCTCTGCGCGCTGGCGCCCACGTACGGCACGCTGATGGCAGCCCGGGTGCTGACGGCGCTGTCGCATGGGACGTTCTTCGGCGTGGGCTCCGTGGTGGCGACGGGGTTGGTGCCGGTGGACCGGCGTGCGTCCGCCATCGCCATCATGTTCACCGGCCTGACGGTGGCGAACATCCTCGGCGTGCCGCTGGGGACGTGGCTGGGGCAGGCATCTGGCTGGCGCGCGACGTTCTGGGTGGTGGCGCTCATCGGGCTCGTCGCGGTGGCGGTGATTGCGGTGTACGTGCCGAAAGAGGGCGCGCCGGAGGAGCCGGGGGATTGGCGCGCGGACTTGAGAGCCCTGGGGCGGCGGCCGGTGTTGCTGGGGTTGTTGACGACGGTGCTCGGCTTCGCCGGGGTGTTCGCCGTGTTCACCTTCATCGCGCCGTTGCTGACGCGGCTGAGTGGGTTCTCGGCGTCGGCGGTGTCACCCATCCTGCTGGTCTTCGGGGGCGGGTTGGTGGTGGGGAATCTGGTGGGCGGGAAGCTGGCGGACCGGAGGCTGGTGCCGTCGATTCTCGGGACGCTCGCGGTGCTGGCGGTGGTGCTCTTCGGGATGACGTTCGTCTGGGAGGACCGCGTGCTCACCGTCATCGCGGTGGGGGTGTTCGGCGCGGCGGCCTTCGCGACGGTGCCGCCGCTCCAGATGTGGGTGCTGGAGAAAGCGCGGGGGGCGGGGCAGAGCCTCGCGTCGAGTCTCAACATCGGCGCGTTCAATCTGGGCAATGCGCTGGGGGCGTGGTTCGGCGGGGTCGTCATCGACGACGGACCGGGTTTGGGAGCCATCACCTGGGTGTCCGCGCTGGTGCCGGTGTCCGCGATTCTCGTCGTGCTGGTGGCGCTGTGGATGGAGTCGCGTGAGCCGCGCTCCGGCGCGGTGCTGCATGGGAGCCTGCAATGAATGCACAGGACAAGGTGGCGCTCGTGGTGGGGGCGCAGGGTGTCATCGGGAAGAACCTCATCGAGCACCTGGCGTCGCTGGGAGACTGGGAGGTCATCGGCCTGTCGAGACGCGGGGGCGAGTCGGCGGGGCGGGTGCGGCACGTGAAGGTGGACCTGCTCGACGCGGAGGACTGCCGGGTGAAGCTGGCGGAGCTGGGGCGGGTGACGCACGTCTTCTACGCCGCGTATCAGGACCGGCCGACGTGGGCGGAGCTGGTGGCGCCGAACCTGGCGATGCTCGTGAATGTCGTGGAGGCGCTGGAGCCGGTGGCCCCGGGGCTGCGTCATGTCAGCCTGATGCAGGGCTACAAGGTGTATGGCGCGCACCTGGGGCCGTTCAAGACGCCGGCGCGGGAGACGGACCCGGAGCACATGCCTCCGGAGTTCAACGTGGACCAGCAGCGCTTCCTGGAGCAGCGTCAGCGGGGCAAGGCGTGGACGTGGTCGGCCATCCGTCCATCGGTGGTGGGAGGCGTGGCGCTGGGCAATCCGATGAACCTGGCGTTGGTGCTCGCGGTGTATGCGTCCATCTCGAAGGAGCTGGGGTTGCCCTTGAGGTTCCCGGGGAAGCCGGGGGCGTACCATGCGCTGTTGGAGATGACGGACGCGGGCCTGCTCGCGAAGGCCACGGTGTGGGCGGCGACGGAGCCGCGGTGTGCGAATCAGGCGTTCAACATCAACAACGGAGACCTGTTCCGGTGGAGCGAGCTGTGGCCGAGCATCGCGCGCTACTTCGGGTTGGAGGCGGCGCCGGGGTTGCCCATGTCACTGGACGTGGTGATGGCGGACAAGGGGCCGCTCTGGGACGCGATGACGGCGAAGCACGGGCTGGCGGGGCATTCGTACCAGGACGTGTCGTCGTGGCGCTTCGGTGACTTCGTCTTCTCGTGGGATTACGACATGTTCGCCGACGGGACGAAGGCACGCCGCTTCGGTTTCCACGAATTCGTCGACACCCAGGCCATGTTCTTTCGCCTCTTCGACGAACTGCGACGCATGAAGGTCATCCCGTAGGCGCGCACCGTCGACACGTGTGATGGAATCCCCGAGACGACTCGAGCGCCTCGGGAGGCACGACAGTGGGCGAGAATCCGATGCAGCAAATCATCGACTTCATCCTGGAGCTGGACAAGCTCAAGGGCGTGACTCGCAAGGTCAAGCCGCTGGGGCTGTCGCGGTACGAGAACTCCGCGGAGCATAGCTGGCAGCTCGCGATGCTGGCCCTCTCGCTCTCCGCCTACGCACCCGCGGGCACCGACATGGACCGGGTGGTGCGCATGCTGCTCGTGCACGACGTGGGAGAGATCGACACCGGTGACACCCTGGCCTTCGTCGAGGGCGGCTGGAAGGAGCGCAAGGCGGCCGAGCTCGCCGCCGTGGAGCGCATCTTCGGACTCCTGCCCGAACCCCAGGGCCCGCTCTTCCTGGCCCTGTGGCGCGAGTTCGAACAGGGAGAGACCCCCGAGTCCCGCTATGCCAACGCCGTGGACCGCGCCATGCCCGTCCTCCTCAACCTGTCCAACGAAGGGCAGAGCTGGCGCGAGAACGGCGTCAGCCACGCCCGCGTGGTGGCTCGCATCGCTCCGCCCATCCAGGCGGGTTGCCCCGCCCTGTGGACCTATCTGGAAGCCCGCATCGAGGACGCACGCCAGCGCGGCTGGTTCGGCGCCTGAGCTTCACGCGGCCTGGGGACTTCGGGGCGCGCCCACGTGCCCCGCTCGCACCACGTAGTCCCCGAATCCCTCCCCAGGCCGCCGCTCTCGCGCATACGCGGCGAACAGCGGCTCGAGCGTGTCGAGGATGGTCGCCTCGTCGACGTTCTCCCGGTGCAGCCGATTGAGCCGCTGCCCTCGACCGTCTCCACCCAGGTGCAGGTTGTAGCGGCCCGGTGCCTTGCCCACGAGTCCAATCTCCGCGAGGTACGGCCGCGCGCACCCATTCGGACAGCCGGTGATTCGCAGCAGGATGTTCGCGTCCTGGAGGCCATGCGTCTTCAGCCGCGCCTCCACCCGCTCCACGAACGTGGGCAGGTATCGCTCGGCCTCCGCCATCGCCAGTCCACACGTCGGCAGCGCCACGCACGCGAGCGCGTTGCGCCTCAGCGGGCTCGCCGTCCGGAAGCCCTCCAGCCCATGCGCCCGGACGAGCGCCTCGATGCGCTCCCGCGACTCCGGCGGAATCCCCGCGATGATGAGGTTCTGGTTCGGCGTCAGCCGGAAGTCACCCGAGTGGATGCGAGCAATCTCCCGCAGGCCCGTGAGGTGCGGCGCCCCAGGCCGGTCCGCCACGCGCCCGCTGTCCAGGTGCAGCGTCAGGTGCCACCGCCCGTCATGGCCCTCGCGCCAGCCGAAGCGGTCCCCGTTGTGCTCGAAGGTGAAGGGCCGCGCGGGCTCCAGCGCGAACCCCAGCCTGCGCTCCAGCTCCTCCCTGAACCACGCGACGCCCTTGTCTTCGAGGACATACTTGAGCCGCGCGCGCTTGCGATTGCCCCGGTCCCCGAAGTCGCGGTGGAGCTTCAGCACCTCCTCCGCCACGACCAACATCTGCTCAGGCACCACGAAGCCGATGACATCCGCGAGCCGGGGGAACGTGCTCGCGTCTCCATGCGTGGCCCCCAGGCCGCCACCCACCGTGACGTTGAAGCCCTTCAAGGCTCCGTCCTCGAGGATGGCGATGTAGCCCAGGTCCTGGGCGAAGAGGTCCACGTCGTTCTCCGGCGGCACGGCCACCGCCGCCTTGAACTTCCGTGGCAGATACGTCGCGCCGTAGAGCGGCTCGTCCTCGCCTCCGCCCACCTTCTCCTCTCCGAGCCACAGCTCATGGTACGCGCGCGTCTTGGGCAGCAGGTGCTCGGACAGGCGCACCGCCCAGTCGTGGACGACCTCGTGCACCCGGGTGTCCACCGGGTTGGGGTTGCACAGCACATTGCGGTTGACGTCACCGCAGGCGGCCAGCGTGTCGATGAGGGCCGCGTTGATGCGCGCGATGGTCGGCTTGAGGTCTCCCTTGAGGATGCCGTGCAGCTGGAAGGCCTGCCGGGTGGTGATGCGCAGCGTCCCGTTGGCGTGCTCACGCGCGAGCCCGTCCATCACCAACCACTGCGACGCCGTGCACACGCCGCCGGGCAATCGGGTGCGCAACATGAAGCTGTAGTCCGGCTCCAGCTTCTGCTGCCGACGCTCCTCGCGAGCGTCCCGGTCGTCCTGCTGATAGCTGCCATGGAACTTGATGACGCTGGTGTCGGCGGGGGCGATGGCGCCCGTCACCGGGTCGGCCAGGCTCTCCGCCAGCGTGCCGCGCAACAGGCGGCTGTTCGCCTTGATGTGTTCGACTTCCGAGAGGGGCTTGGGCTGAGGGCTCATGTCTTCGCTCGCAATCGGGCTTCAGTAGACGTCACGCAGGTAGCGCCGCTCGTCCCGCAGGGATTTCAACCAGTCCTCGGCGTCCTCGCGGCCGCGAGCGCCGTGCTCGACGACGATGTCCGCGAGTGCCTGATGGACATCCGGCGCCATGCGCTGGGCATCGCCGCACACGTAGATGGCCGCGCCTCCCTCCAGCCAGGCGTAGAGCTCCTTGCCCGACTCGCGCAGGCGCTGCTGCACATAGACCTTCTCCGCGGTGTCGCGCGAGAAGGCCACCGACAGCCGGTGCAGCGTCTTCTTCTTCAACGCCTCCAACCACTCCGTCTGGTACAGGAACTGGGTGCGGAAGTGCTGCTCGCCGAAGAAGAGCCAGTTGCGGCCCTTCGCGCCGGTCTCCGCGCGCTCCTGGACGAAGCCCCGGAACGGCGCCACTCCCGTGCCCGGACCAATCATCACCACGTCCCGCGCGCCGTCCTCCGGGAGCCGGAAGCGCTCGTTGCGCTCGACGAAGACGCGGACCGTGTCCGTCCCGTCCACACGCGTGGCCAGGTGGTGGGACGCCGTGCCCAGGTGCCGCGCGCCGAAGGCGGTGTAGTCGACCACCGCCACCGTCAGGTGCGCCTCCGCGCCCACGCGCTTGGGACTCGACGCAATCGAGTAGAGCCGAGGCGTCTGCTTCCTCAACGCGAGCACCAGCTCCGTCGCGCTCCACGGGGCGGGATGCTGACGGAGTACATCGATGACCTGGTGCGAACGGAGCAGCGCACGGAAGGACTCCGAGCCGCCCGGAGACAGCAACGCGCCGAGCTCCTCGCTGCCGCTGAGCGCGGCCTGCCGCTCCAGGAACGGACGGCTCAGCCGTGTCAGCTCCAGCTCTTCCGTCAGCCAGTGGCCGAGCGGCCAGGTCTTCCCATCGCGCGTCACCGGCTCCGAGCCATCGAGGCGCAGCGTGGTCAACACCGCCTCCACCAACTCGGGACCATTCGGTGCCCACACCCCGAGCGCGTCGCCCGGGGTGTACTCGAGGCCCGAACCCTCCAACGACAGCTCCACGTGGCGCACGTCCTTGAGCGCGCCGCGCCCCGTGATTCGCTGGTTGGCCAGCACGGGCGCTGCGAACGGAGCCTGCTTGCTGACGACGGGGGCTGTGGAGCTGCCTCGCAAGGGAACGACGGTGGCGACGACGGGCGTGTGAGGCTCCAGCGCTTCCCGTGCGCGCTCCAGGGTCTGGTCCAGCCAGCCGGAGGCCACGGGCTCGAAGTCCAGGTCGCAGTCGGCGCGCGCCGCCAGCCGTGAAGCGCCCAACTCCGCCAGTCGCTCGTCGAGCTGTCGTCCCACCTCGCAGAACTTCGGATAGCTGGAGTCACCCAGCCCGAGCACCGCGTAGCGCAGCCCTTCCAACCGGGGCGCCCGCTTGCCCAGGAGGTGCTCGCAGAATCCGCGCGCGTCGTCGGGCGGGTCTCCATCGCCCTGCGTGCTGATGACCACCACGAGCAGCTTCTCCCGGGCCAGCTCCCGCACCGGATACTCGCTGGCTCTCACCAGGCGCACCGGCAACCCGGCGCGCTCCGTCTGCTGCTTGAAGCGCTCCGCGAGCAGGCGGCTGTTCCCCGTCTGCGTCCCGTAGACGATGGTGAGCGGCGCGACGGAGGGTTCCGCCGGTGGCGCGGCGTGAGTCACCGGTTGCACGCTGGGCGCGCGTGTCGCGAGCCCCGCGGCGTAGCCACTCAGCCAGTGCAGGGCCGAGGCATCCAACCCCTCCACCAGCCGCAGCAGCTGCGTGCCCCGCTCCGCGCCGAGCAGCGCGTCGAGGAAGGGCGGTGTCGGAGTCAGGCTCCCTGGAGACGAGACGCTCATGTCCCGACCTCCGACGTCAGGCGCTCCACCCATTGCTCCAAGGTCTCGGTGTCGTCCAGCTCCCACCACGGCGTCCGCGCCTCCTGGGCCTCCTCGCGCAGCACACGGCGAAGCTGGGGCGCGTCCGCGTGGACCAGCGCCACCAGCCCCGCGCGTGACAGGGCGAGCGCGACCTCCACATCGCCCGCGACGGTCGCCACGACGCGGCCGAGGTCGAACAGCCTGCGCTCCAGCGCGAAGGCGCGCCCCGCGGCCTCCGGTGTCGGGGGAAGCAGGACGATGGCGCCGGCCTGTCCCAGCCGCTGTTCACGCTCGGCCTGGGACACCAGCGACGTGCCCG
The DNA here is from genome assembly GCF_026626605.1 of Myxococcus sp. MISCRS1. Classification (NCBI taxonomy): domain Bacteria; kingdom Pseudomonadati; phylum Myxococcota; class Myxococcia; order Myxococcales; family Myxococcaceae; genus Myxococcus; species Myxococcus sp. MISCRS1. Next base: position 1,721,053 of record NZ_JAPNKB010000001.1, on the reverse strand, counting down.
TGCGGGACGCGGACTCGGCCGGGCCCAGCACCATCCCCGCGCCCACCGTGTCGTGGGTGAGGGCGTCGATGACGATGAAGGCGCCCGTGCGACGGTTCTCCTGGTACGCGTCGCACAGGAGCGGGCGGCGGCACACCAGTCGCACGCGGCCGATGTCGTTGAGCGCGAGCGCCTCCGCGGGCGCCTCCGACAGGTCCTCCAGCTCCTTGCGCCACAGCACGCGCTCGACTTGCGCGGGGGTGGTGCGGGTGCCCTGCTTCACCAGGTAGCGGCGCGTCGCATCCAGCGGCTGCTCACCGAACCACACCAGCATGGCGTCCAGGTGCTGCAGGGACAGCGGCGGCTGGTCCACGTGGGAGAGCACGTCGCCCCGGCTCACGTCCACGTCGTCCGAGAGGCGCAGCGTGACGGACGCGGTCGCCGAGGCGTCCTCGCGCGGACCGTCGAACGTGTCGATGGCCTCCACCCGGGTCCTGCGTCCCGAGGGGAGCACCTGCACCTCGTCCCCCACGCGCACCGTGCCCGAGGCGACCTGTCCCGCCAGCCCTCGATAGTCCTGGTGCGGTCGAATCACGTACTGCACGGGGAAGCGGAACGGCGCGCCGTCCAGCCGGCGCTGATGCGGCAGGGACTCCAGCCAGCTCAAGAGCGTGCCGCCCTCGTGCCAGGGCGTGTGCGCGCTGGGGCGGGTGATGTTGTCGCCCCGGCTCGCGCTGACGGGGAACAGCCGCACGCCCTCGAAGCCCAGGGTGCGCGCGAAGTCCGCCAGCTCGCTGCCGATGCGCTCGAAGGTGGCGCGCTCGTAGCCCACCAGGTCCATCTTGTTCACCGCCACCGCGAGGTAGGGGATGCCCAGCAGCGAGGCGATGTACGCATGTCGCCGCGTCTGCGGCAGCACGCCCAGGCGCGCGTCCACCAGGATGACCCCCGCGTCCGCGGTGGAGGCCCCCGTGGCCATGTTGCGCGTGTACTGCAGGTGTCCCGGCGTGTCCGCGATGATGATCTTCCGGCGCGCCGTGGACAGGTAGCGGTAGGCGACGTCGATGGTGATGCCCTGCTCACGCTCGGCGCGCAGGCCATCGGTGAAGAGGGAGAAGTCCAGCTCCTCCTCGTCCCCCCCGCCGGCGGCGGCCTTGAGTCCCTGGGCCAGTGCCTCGGTGCGCGCGGCGGCGGCCCGCTTCGCGCTGGCCTTTCGCACGGCGGAGATCTGGTCCTCGAACAGCCCATCGCATTCGTACAGGAGCCGGCCGATGAGCGTGGACTTCCCATCGTCCACCGAGCCCACCACCGCGAGGCGCAGCAGGGCACGGTGGGCGTGCTCGTCGAGCAGGCGCTGGAGGTCGGGCTCGCGTGGAGCCTGGAGTGCGGTGTCCATCAGAAATACCCCTCGCGCTTCTTCAGCTCCATGGAGCCTTCTTCGTCGTGGTCGATGAGCCGGCCCTGGCGCTCGGACTGTCGGGCGTGGACCATCTCGTGGATGACGGCCTCCACGGTGGTGGCCGAGGACTCGATGGCGCCGCTGAGCGGGTAGCAACCCAGCGTCCTGAAGCGCACCTTGCGCGGCGTGGGCTTCTCGCCGGGGCGCAGGCGCATGCGCTCGTCGTCCACCATCAGCAGGGTGCCGTTGCGCTCGATGATGGGCCGCTCGGCGGCGAAGTAGAGCGGCACCACGGGGATTCGCTCGCGCAGCACGTAGTGCCACACGTCCAGCTCCGTCCAGTTGGACAGGGGGAAGACGCGCATGCTCTCGCCCGCGTCGACGCGGCCGTTGTAGAGGTTCCACAGCTCCGGACGCTGACGGCGCGGGTCCCACTGACCGTGCTTGTCCCGGAACGAGAACACCCGCTCCTTGGCGCGGGACTTCTCCTCGTCGCGGCGGGCCCCACCGAAGGCGGCATCGAAGCCGTGCAGCGCGAGCGCCTCCAGCAGCGCCTGCGTCTTCATCGCGTGCGTGTACTTCTGGCTGCCGTGGTCGAACGGGTTGATGCCCTCGGCGAGCGCTTTGCGGTTCTGGTGCACCAGGAGCTTCAGCCCGTGCCGCGCCACGAAGCTGTCCCGGAACGTGTACATGTCCCGGAACTTCCACGTGGTGTCCACGTGCAGCAGGGGGAAGGGCAGGGGCGCGGGATGGAAGGCCTTGCGCGCCAGGTGCAGCAGCACCTGCGAGTCCTTGCCGATGCTGTAGAGCATCACCGGGTTGGCGAACTCGGCCACCGTCTCCCGGAGGATGTGGATGCTCTCCGCCTCCAGCTCCTCCAGGTGTGTGGCGCGAGCGTGTGTCGTGTCAGTCATGTCCGGCCTCCGCTCGACGAGGAAGGGGTTGCTCCAGCGCCGAGTCACGGCGCGCGGTGAGTGAGGCGAGGCGCGCGCGCAGCGAGACCACCTCGCCCACGACCAGGAGCGCCGGGGAGCCGAGGCCCGCTTGCCTTGCCTGTCGGGCCACATCTCCCAGCGTGGCCTCCACCACGCGTTGATGCTCCCAGGTGCCTGCCTCCACCAGCGCGGCGGGGGTCGTCGACGCGCGGCCCGCGGAGATGAGCGCTGTGGTCGTCTCCTCCAGCCGCTGCCCGGCCATGAACAGCACCAGTGTCTTTGCGCGTGCGAGGAAGGACCAATCGGGCGCGCCTTCCGCGCGGAAGGCGGTGGCGAACGTCACCTCGCCGGACAGGTCCCGATGGGTGACGGGGATGGCCGCGGAGGCGGGGACGGCGATGCCCGCGGAGAGGCCGGGCACCACCTCGTAGGGGATGCCGGCGTCCTCCAACGCGAGCGCCTCCTCCGCGCCTCGCCCGAAGACGAACGGGTCTCCGCCCTTGAGCCGCACCACGGCGCGACCCAGCCGGGCCTGCGCGATGAGCACGGCGTGGATGTCCTCCTGTCGGACGGAGTCGCCTCCGCCCTCCTTGCCCACGTAGATGAGCCGCGCATGGGGACGCGCGTGCTCCAGGACTCCGGGGTGGATGAGCCGGTCATGTACCACCGTGTCTGCTTCGCGCAGCAGGCGCGCGGCGCGCAGCGTGAGCAGCTCCGGGTCTCCCGGGCCCGCGCCCACCAGGTACACGCGACCTCTCGATGACTCCTTCATGTGGGCTCCCCCAACGACTTCCAGTGCTTCAATTCCGTGCGCAGCCGCGCGAAGGCCCGCGCCTGCTCCCCGCGCGCGAGCAGCACGCCCAGGTCTCCCTCCGCCAGTCGCTTGAGCAGCTGCTGGCGACGAGGGCCCCTGGGAAGCTGCCGCCTCAGCCACCCGCTCAGCCTCGCGAGCAGCACGTGGTGGGGCGCGATGTGCGCGGCGAGGGCGCGGCGCAGGTGCCTCGCCAGCGCGGGGGCCTGCCCGGCGGTGGACACGGCCACGGTGATGGGACCACGGCGCTCCACGGAGGGCAGCGTGAAGTCACACAGCTCCGGCTCGTCCGCCGTGTTGACCCAGAGCCCGCGCGCCCGCGCCTCGGTGACGATGCGCTGGTTCACCGAGGCGTCATCGGTGGCCGTCAGCACCAGCGTGTGGCCCCGCGTGTCTCCGTCTTCATAGGTGCGTGGCACCCAGTCCAGCCGGCCTTCTCCGGCCAGCTTCGCGAGCGTCTGCGTGACGGTGGGCGCCACGAGCTGGAGGCGTGCGCCCGCCTCGAGGAGGGCCAGGGCGCGACCCTCGGCGATGGCACCACCTCCGACGAGCAGGACGCGGCGGCCCTCCAAGCGGAGGCAGATGGGATAGTCGACAGGAATGGCGGTCGTCATGGTGTGGCCTCGGTTCATCGGGCGGGGTGGAGGCCGCATTCGCTGTGCTCGCGCGCCTCCCACCACCAGCGGCCCGCGCGTTCGTCTTCGTACGGCTTCACGGCGCGGGTGCAGGGCGCGCAGCCGATGGAGGGATAGCCCCGGTCATGGAGCGCGTTGTAGGGGACGCCGTGCTCCTGGATGTAGGCCCAGACCTGCTGCCGGCTCCACGCCGCCAGGGGGTTGAGCTTGAGCAGCCCGCCATGCGCCGAATCGAGCTCGACGACGGAGACGTCCGTGCGGTTGAGGGACTGCTCGCGGCGCAGGCCCGTCAGCCACGCCTCCCTGCCATGCAGCGCGCGACGCAGGGGCGCGACCTTGCGGATGGCGCAGCACTCCTTGCGTGAGGCCAGGTCCTGGCGGAAGGAGAAGTAGCCCCGCGCGGACTCGAGCGCCTCCACCTGGGCGCGCTCGGGGAAGTACGTCTCCACCTCGATGCCGTAGCGCCTGCGGACGACCTCGATGAGCTCGTAGGTCTCGGGAGGCAGCCGCCCGGTGTCGAGCGTGAAGACGCGCACGCCGGGCGCGTGCTTGCGCGCCAGGTCGATGAGGACCATGTCCTCCGCGCCGAAGCTGGAGGCGATGGCCGCACGTGAGCCGAGCCGCTGCTCCACCCAGTCGAGGAGCGTCTGCGCGGAGGCTTCCCCGAGGGCGGTCGCCTCCGAGAGCAGCGGGGGGATTGCGGGTGAGGTGGACTGCGCGGAAGACACGGTGGGCTCCTGGGGAAAACAAAAGGCCCGCGCCTCTTTCGAGGGCGGGCCGCGCGAGCAGGTCAGGGGATGGATGGGACGGCTATCCACTCCTCGATGCTCGTGGGCCGCCCGGAGGCGGACACACCACGCACGCACACGCCAGACAGCGACAGGCGGCCTTCACGTCAGCGCACGCGGACGCGCGGGCCCGCTGGAGGGCCGGCGACATGGCGGAGGGCTGGAGGAAGGCAAGGCGCATGGAGGAGCGACGAAGGGGGAACAGCGGTGTGCGGAAGGGGAGCGCCGGACCTCGGGGCGAGGTGGCGCTGGGCGAGGCACGAGGACTCAGGGAGCGTCCGACGCGCGCTTCAACAGCCCAGGCCCGAGCGGGCACAACAGGCACACCCCTGACAGCAGCGGCGGAACGGCGCGGCCATCGAGGTGGAAGGCATCAGCACGAAGCGCAAGCTAACGGCTGACATGGTGAGCCGTCAACCCACGCTCCGCTTCACGACTCGTGAGCCCCACCCGTGCGTCGTGGCAGGGCATGTGGCCCCAGGTGGGTGGACGTCGTGGCGTGCTCCAGGGACGCGGGGGCGTCGAGTCGCAGCGCCGAGCGGTCCAGCTCCGAGAGCCGCGGGCGGCCCAGCAGAGCGAGCGTGCGGTCGACCTCGGAGGTGAGGAGGTCCAACGCCTGCTCCACGCCGGCCTGTCCGTTCGCGGCCAGACCGTAGAGGAAGGGGCGGCCCACCATGCAGGCGCGAGCGCCCAGGGCGATGGCCTTCACGATGTCCGAGCCCCGGCGGATGCCGCCATCGAGGATGACCTCGGAGCGGCCCTCCACGGCGTCCACGACCTCGGGAAGCACGTCGATGGCGGCGGGGAGGAAGTCGAGCTGTCGTCCGCCGTGGTTCGACACGACGAGCGCCTCGACTCCGAGCGACACGGCCTTGCGCGCGTCCTCCGCGCACGAGATGCCCTTGAGCACGAGGGGGCCGGGCCAGATGGAGCGCAGCCACTCGACGTCCTTCCACGTGACGGCGGGGTCGAACTGGCTGTTGGTGAAGCGCGCCACGCCCACGGCGTTCGCCTGGGTGAGCGCGGGGTGGTCCACGAAGTTGCCGAAGGTGGCGCGTGGGCTGGACGTCATGCGCAGCACCCAGCCGAGGTGGCGCAGCACGTCCATCACGTTGGAGAAGTGCAGGCGCGGCGGGACGGTGAAGCCGTTGCGCCGGTCCTGCTCCCGGTTGCCCATGACGGGCACGTCCACGGTGAGGCACAGCGCGCGGTAGCCCGCGGCCTTCGCGCGCTCCACGAGGGACTGCGTGACGCTCCGGTCCTTCCAGACATAGAGCTGGAACCAGAGGGGCGCGGAGGACGCGGCGGCGACCTCTTCAATCGTCCCGATGGACATGGTGCTGAGGGTGAAGACGGCGCCACGGCTCGCAGCGGCCCGGGCGGCCAGTTCTTCTCCACGGGGTGCGAGCAGGCCCGCGAGTCCCGTGGGGCCGAGGATGATGGGCGTGGCGAGCCGCTCACCCAGGAGCGTGACGGAGTGGTCGATGACGCTCACGTCCACGAGCGAGCGGGCGCGGAAGAGATAGCGCTCGAAGCTCCGTCGATTCGCGTCGGCGGTGAAGCCGTCGTCCGAGGCGCCCTCGACATAGTCGAAGACGGTCCGAGGCAGCCGCCGCCGCGCGCGCTGACGCAGGTCCTCGATGCTGACGCTCACGATGCGGGCTCCCGGGAAGCGACGACGCTTCCGAGGATAGCAGCCCTGGCTTGGACTGCGTCACCCAGGCGACGAGCCGCGGGGTTACTCGTCAAGCTCCGCGCGCGAGCGGCTCCCGGGCTCGAACCCCAGAGCCAGCTCCTTCAGCTCGAACGTCAGCTCGCGGATGGGAAAGGGCCGCACGTTCCCGAGGACAATCACGGTCAGTCGGTCCTCGGTGTAGTGGTGGAGATTGGAGAGGAAGCCATCCATCGAGCCTCCGTGCCGCACCAGCACGCCGCGCTCCTGGACGCCGGGGCCTCGCTGGTAGGGCTGAATCCGGAAGCCATAGCCGTAGTAGCCCTGCTCGCGCGTCCCTCCTGTGAACAGCCGCGTCCTGCTCTCCGCGGAGAGCCACTTCACTCCGAAGAGCGCCTGGGCCCAGGTGTACAGGTCATCGACCGTCGCGTAGATGTCGCCCGAGCCCAGGGCATAGGAGACGTTGTTCTCGTCGCGTGAAACGCCCAGCAAGCCCTTGGCGTAGCCGAATGACCGCTTGGGCGGGACGTTCGTGGCGCGCTCGATGCCCGAGTCCGACATCGCGAGCGGACCGAAGGTCTTCGCCTGGAGCACCTGCGCATGGGACCTCCCCGTGACGGCTTCGATGACGAGGGCCGCGAGGTGGTAGTTCAGATTGGAGTACTCGTACTTCGTTCCAGGCTTGAACGAGAGTCGCGCGGTGTTGATGAGCCGCAATATCTCCTCGGAGGAGACATCCGTCTTGGACTCGCGCTCCACCAGGGAGTCCAGGTGCGTGGGCAGTCCGGACTGCTGCTTGAGCAGCAGGTGGAGCGTCAGGCTGTTGCCCAGGTCGGCGCGCAGCTTCGGGAGGTAGCGCGAAATGGGCGTCTGGAGGTCCAGGGTGCCAGCCTCCACCAACTGCATCACCGTCACGGCGGTGAAGGACTTGGTGAGAGAGCCGATGAGGAACTGGGAGTCCACCTGATTGGGGCGCTTGCCCTTCTCGTCCGCCAGTCCGTACGCGGCACGATGAATCACCTTCCCGTCCTTCGCGACGAGCACCGCGCCGCGAAAACCCTCCTTGTCGACATAGGTCCGGAGGTGGGCGTCGAGTTTCGCGGCGACGGGGTCCTGGGGCGCGGCCCCCAAGCAGAAGGACGCGAGGGCGAGGACAGAGAGGAGAGCCATGTCGTTTCACCCGCCCTAGTTGTTGGACCAGATGACGGAGGCGATCTTCCAGCCCGAGTCCGTGTTCACCAGGTGCCAGCTCTCCTGTCCTCGGTTGATGACGCGGTCATCGAAGAGGAAGGTGAACTCGAAGGAGACCGAGGCGATGGTTCCGTCCGTGTCGATGCGGACGTTGGTGAACTTCTCCTCGCTGCGCCCCTTGTCCGCCACGATTCCGTCGATGAACCGCGTCGGAGTCTCGCGTGCCGTCAGATTGATTCGGGTCGCCTGGGGGTTCTTCTGACGACGGCGCTTCATGAGCTCGTCGCCATCGACGGACTGCCAGGTGATGTCCTCGCGCAGGAACAAGCCGAGGAACTTCTTCTTGTCCTTCTGGAGGATGGCGTCGCGGAAGTCGTCGACCACGGCGGTGAGCTGCTGACGCGCCGCGGTGGTGTCCTTGGCTGTTGCTTGCGCGAAGGCGGGCAGCGACACGAGACAGGAGAGCAGCAGGAGAGACAGCTTCACGCGGGCTCCGTGACAGGACGGCGGGGTGTGTTCGCGCGGCGGACCTGGAAACCCAGAGCCGCCGCGCTTATTCCGTCGTGTCGCGCCTGACGGGAGACGTCAGGCCGCGTCCCGCTTCAGCGCCGCGAGGAGCTGCTCGAACAGCGCCGCGAGCGTGTCGACCTGCGGCGCGCGCAGCATCGTGTAGTGGTCTCCCGGGACCTCGTGCACCGTGGGCGCGGTCGCGAGCCACGCACCCCAGCCGAGGTCCGGTGTCACCGTCACGCCTTCGAGCGGCGTGCTGGCCCGGATGAGCACGCTGGGCCCTTCGTACGGCGTGCCCGTGGGGACGTAGGCCCGCTGCGCGGCGCTCATCCGTTGATAGAGGGCGAAGAGCCGCTCCGCCGTGTCGAAGTCCAACGCCAACCCCGGGGAGACGACCCGCGCCTGCTCCAGCAGATACGCCAGTCGCTCGCGCCCCTCGAGCCGCATCAGCCGCTCCCGGTCCACCGGCAGCTCCCGCCACGGCAGCCCCAGGATGTGTGCGAACGAGACCAGCTGCGTGAGCGCCTCGGGGGCCGGGCGCGGCTCCGGCTTGGGCGCGTGGCTGTCGACCAGGACCAGCAGCTCCACCTGCTCACCCTGCGCCTGGAGTCGACGCGCCATCTCGTGCGCGACGAGCCCGCCGAAGGACCAGCCCGCGAGCAGGTACGGCCCCTTGGGCTGCACGACGCGAAGCTGCGACAGGTAGTCGCGCGCGAGGACCTCGACCGAGGCCGGAGGCAGCTCTCCCCCGTCGAGCCCGCTGGCGGAGAAGCCGTGGATGGGACGGCTCGGAGTGAGCCTGCGCACCAGCTCCGTGTAGCCCAGCGCGCTGCCGCCGCCGCCATGGACGAGGAACAGCGGGCGCTCGGTGGACGTGCCCGCGTCGAGTCGCACGAGGTTCGGCAGGGCGCGCACTCCGGCTTGCTGCGCTTCGAGCACGGAGGCCAGTCGCTCGATGCTGGAGCCCTGGAAGAGCGCGGTGACGGGGAGCGAGCTGCCCGTCCGCTCGCGAATCCGCGCCATCAAGCGGATGGCGAGCAGCGAGTGGCCACCCAGCTCGAAGAAGTCATCCGAGACGCCGACCTGGGGGACTCGGAGGACGTCCGCCCAGATGGACGCGAGCAGCTCCTCGGTAGGCGTGCGCGGCGCGACGTACGTCTCGGACGGTGCGCCGAGGACGGACTCGGGAGCCGGCAGCGCCTTGCGGTCCAGCTTCGCGTTCGCGGTGAGCGGGAGCGCGGCGAGCCGCAGCAGGGACGACGGCACCATGAACTCGGGTAGCCGCGACTTGAGGAAGGCGCGCAGCGACGTCGTGTCCACGTCGTCACCCACGAAGTAGCCGACGAGGCGCTTGTCACCAGGGACGTCCTCGCGCGCGATGGCCACGGTCTCCCGGATGGCGGGATGCGCGAGCAGGGCCGACTCGACCTCGGACAGCTCGATGCGGAAGCCTCGGACCTTGACCTGCGCGTCCGCGCGGCCGACGAAGTCCAGCAGGCCGTCATGCCGCCAGCGAACGAGGTCGCCGGTGCGGTAGAGGCGAGCGCCGGGCTCGGAGGAGAACGGGTCGGGGATGAAGCGCTCCGCGGTGAGCGAAGGCTGGCCGACGTAGCCCCGCGCGAGGCCCTCGCCGCCGATGAACAGCTCGCCCGTGACACCGACGGGGACGGGCTCAAGCGACGCGTCCAGGACCCGGACGCTCGTGCCGAGGATGGGGCGGCCGATGGGCAGCGTGGACCCGATGTCCTCCACGCCCTCGATGGTGAACATCGTGGCGAAGACCGTGGTCTCGGTGGGGCCGTAGGCGTGGCCCACGGGCACTCCCCATTCCGTCAGCGCGCGGCGGACGTGGATTGGCGAGACGACGTCGCCGCCCGTGAGGACGCGCTGGAGCGAGGCGGGCGCGGGCAGACGGGCCTCGACGAGCTGCGCGAACAGACCACTGGTCGCCCAGAGCGTGGTGACGCCGTGGCGGGCGATGGCCTGGAAGAGCTCCTCGAGCGAGGGCGCGTGCGGCGGGAGGATGACCAGTCGCGCGCCGTGCAGCAGCGCGCCCCAGATTTCGAACGTCGAGGCGTCGAAGGAGATGGGCGCGAGCAGCAGGTGCGTCTGCTCGGGACCGAACCGCGTGTAGTCGGTGCCGATGAGCGTGCGGATGACGTTGCGATGGGTGCTGCCAACGCCCTTGGGCCTGCCCGTGGAGCCGGACGTGAAGTCGACGTAGGCGAGCGACTCCGGGAGGGCGGCGTGCGGCACGGCGTCGATGGACTGGTGCGCCAGTGAGACCTCGTCCAGGAGGACCGTGGTGAGGCCCTCCGCGGGGAGGTTGGGGAGCAGCGCCCTCGTGGTGATGAGGGCTCCGGGCCGCGAGTCCTCGAGCATGGAGACCAGACGCTCCCGCGGATAGGACGTGTCGAGAGGGACGTAGGCGGCGCCGGCCTTGAGGATGGCGACCAGGGTGATGACGAGCTCGGGTGAACGCTCGAGGGCGAGCGCGACGCGGGAGTCCGTGGAGATGCCGAGGGCGCGCAGGTGTCGGGCGAGCTGGTTCGAGCGCTCGTCGAGCTGTCGGTACGTGAGGCTCGTATCGCCGTGGATGAGCGCGACGGCATCGGGAGTCTGGGCCACGACGCGGGCGAAGACCTCCGGGAGCGTGGAGTCCGTGGACACTCGCGCGGGCGCCAGGGCCCAGGTGCCGAGGACGTCGCGGCGCTCGTCCTCCGTGAGCATGGCGTGCTCGGAGAGGGCGGCCTCGGGGCGCTGGGTGATGGCCTCGACGAGCTGCTCGAAGTGCCGGGCCAGGCGCTCGATGGTGGCTCGCTCGAACAGGTCCGTGTTGTAGCCGAGTCCTCCGAAGACGCCGTCCGGGGTCTCCGTCAGGTTCAGCTGAAGCTCGAACTTGGCGGTGGCGACCACGGAGCCCACGTCGACCGGGCTCAGCGTCAGCTCGGTCTTCTGGATGGAGGACTCGGGCGTGTTCTGGAGGACGAACAGGGCCTGGAACAGGGGGCTGCGGCTCAGGTCGCGCGCGGGATGCAGCTCCTCGACGAGTCGCTCGAAGGGGATGTCCTGGTGCGCGTAGGCGCCGAGCGCGGTCTCACGCACCTGACGCAACAGCTCGACGAACGAAGCGCGTGGAGCGATGCGGGCACGGAAGACGAGCGTGTTGACGAAGAAGCCGATGAGGCCTTCGACCTCGGAGCGGTGACGGCCGGCGATGGGCGAGCCGACGGCGATGTCGTCCTGTCCGCTGTGCCGCGAGAGCAGCAGCTGCCACGCCGCGAGCAGCGCCATGAAGGGCGTGGAGCCTTCACGCTGGCAGAGCGCCTTGAGCTTCGCGGTGACGGCCTGGGGAATGAGGACGGGTTGCGTGGCGCCTCGGAAGGTCTGGAGCGGAGGCCGGGCCTTGTCGATGGGCATCGCCAGGGGCTGGATGCCCGTGAGCTGGTGACGCCAGTAGTCGATCTGTGCGTCAAGGACAGGGCCCTGGAGCCAGGAGCGCTGCCAGACGGAGAAGTCGGCGTACTGGATGGAGAGAGGGGCGAGGGGAGAAGGCTTGCCGTGGGAGAAGGCGTCGTAGAGGGCGGCGACCTCCTGGATGAGGACACCCATGGACCAACCGTCGGAGACGATGTGGTGCATGTTGAGGGCGAGGACGTGCTCGGTGTCGCTGAGCTCCAGGAGCTGAGCGCGGATGAGCGGACCCGTGGAGAGGTCGAAGGGCCGCTGGTACTCCTCACGCAACCTTCGCTGGATCTCCATGCGTGAGGACTCTTCGTCGAGTCCCCGCAGGTCGACCCGCGTCAGCGGTAGCTCTCCGTTCGGACTGACGCGCTGGAAGGGCTGACCGTCGCGCTCGAAGAAGGTCGTGCGCAGCGCTTCGTGGCGAGAGACGAGGGAGTCGAAGCTGAGCTGGAGGGCCTTCGAATCGAGTGGGCCTGAGAGGCGCACGAAGGAAGGCATGTTGTAGGTGGAGGAGCCGGGCTGGAGCTGGTCGATGAACCAGAGGCGCTGCTGGGCGAAGGAGAGGGGGAGGGGCCCGGTGCGAGGAACGGGGAGGATGGGAGGAGGCTGGGCGGTGAGCGCCTCACGAGAAGCAGAGGAGATGCGAGAGGCGAGAGAGGCGACAGTGGGGGCCTCGAAGAGGGCCCGCAGCGGCAGCTCGACGCCGAAGGAGGAGCGGATGCGGGAGATGACCTGGGTGGCGAGGAGCGAGTGGCCACCGAGGGAGAAGAAGTTGTCGGTGACGCCGACGCGCTCCAGGCGGAGGACAGAGGAGAAGATGGAGGCGAGCTTCTCTTCGGCGGGGTTGCGGGGAGCGACGAAGGAGGAGTCGCCACGCAGGGAGTCGACGTCGGGGGCGGGGAGACGGTTGCGAGCGAGCTTCCCGGAGGGAGTCAGGGGCAGTGCCGCCAGGGAGACGAAGGCGGAGGGCACCATGTACTCGGGGAGGCGCTGGAGGAGGAAGGCACGGAGGGCCTCTGCGTCAAGCGGAGCGTCAGTGCCGAGGACGACGTAACCGATGAGGCGCTTGTCGCCCGGGACGTCCTCGCGGACGACAGCGGCGGCGTCACGCAGGCCCGGAGCCATGCGGAGGACGGACTCGACTTCGCCCAACTCGACACGGAAGCCACGCACCTTCACCTGGAAGTCGAGGCGGCCGAGGAACTCGAGGGTGCCGTCGGCCTTCCAGCGAGCGGAGTCACCTGTGCGGTAGAGGCGGTCGCCGGGGATGCCACTGAACGGATTCGGCACAAAGGCGGCGGCGGTGGTGTCCGGACGAGCCAGGTAGCCGTGAGCGAGGTGGGTGCCGCCGACGAAGACTTCACCGGCGACGCCGATGGGGACGGGCTGACCGAGGGAGTCGAGGACGTAGAGCTGCGTGTGGCCAACGGGGCTGCCGATGGAAGGCAGGCGAGGCCACGCGGAGGGCGCACCGTCGAGGCGGAAGGCGGAGACGACGTGGGCCTCGGAGGGGCCGTACTGGTTTTCAAGGACGCTGCCGGGGAGCTTCTCGAAGAAGGCGGTGAGGGTGGAGTTGACCTGGAGTTGCTCCCCCGCGGTGACGACTTCGCGAAGCGAAGAAGGAAGCGTCGCACCATGGGAGACGGAGTCGGCCATGGCCTGGAGTGCGACGAAGGGGAGGAAGAGCCGCTCGACCTTCTGCGCGTGCATGAAGTCGAGGAGGGCTGGGATGTCCTGGCGAAGGCCCCCGAGAGGGAGGACGACGTGGGCGCCTACCCACCAGGAAGCGAAGAACTCCTGGATGGAGACGTCGAAGTTGAGGGAGGCGAACTGGAGTGTCACCGCGAGGGGGTTGGGTGACTGCCGGATTTGCCAGGCGAGCAGGAAGCTGAGGGCCCTGTGGGGCATGACGATGCCCTTGGGGATGCCGGTGCTGCCGGAGGTGTAGATGACGTAGGCGATGTCCTCGGGGGAGACGTGGATGGCGGGCGCCACCGAGGGGCGCAGGGCCACCGAGTCGGCCTCGGAGTCGACGAGGATGCGTCGAGCGCAGGAGGAGGCGGGGAGGACGGAGGAGAGGGAGGAGTGGGTGAGGACGACAGGCGCGCGGGTGTCCGCGAGCATGAAGGCCAGGCGCTCAGCGGGGTAGTTGGGGTCGAGGGCGACGTAGAAGGCGCCGGCCTTGAGGGTGGCGAGGACGGCGACGGCCATGTCGAGGGACTTGTCGAGGCAGATGCCGACGGCACTGCCAGGAGAGACCCCGAGGGCGAGCAGGTGGTGAGCGAGCTGATTGGAGCGAGCGTCGAGCGCGGCGTAGGAGAGCGAGCGCGTACCGTCGGAGAGCGCGATGGCGTCAGGCGTGCGACGCACCTGTGCCTCCACCGGCCCATGCATCGTCGTGACGGCGTGCGACTCGCCCGAGGTGTCATTCCAGGTGACGAGGATCTGCTGACGCTCCTGTGCATCGAGCATCGGCAGTCGCCAGATGGACTGACTGGGGTCGCGGACGGCGGACTGCAACAGCCGCTGCAAGTGCGCGCCCATCCGCATGGCCGTGGCCGGCGTGAACAGGTCGGTGTTGAACTCGAGCAGACCGCTGATGTCGTCGCCGTGGTCCGCGAGCAGCAGTGACAGGTCGAACTTGGCGCTGCCGTGGGTGACGGTCATGGGGCCCGGCGTGGGAGCCGCCTCCTCTCGACGGGCATCACCACGCGCCTGTCGCGGAGTGTTCTGCAGCGCGAGCATCACCTGGAACAGCGGAGAACGGCTCAGGTCTCGCTCGGGCTTCAGCTCGTCGACGAGCTTCTCGAACGGCACGTCCTGGTGCGCGTAGGCCCCGAGCGTCGTCTCCTTGAGCTGCGCGAGCAGCTCGCGGAACGACATTGTCCCGGTCAGCCGCGCACGCAGGGCGAGCGTGTTGGCGAAGAACCCGACGATGCCCTCCAGCTCTGTCTGCTGTCGGTTGGCGATGGGCGAGCCGACGACGATGTCGTCCTGCCCCGAGTACCTCGCCATCAAGGTGTGGAACGCGGCGAGCAGCACCATGAAGGGCGTGACGCCCTCGCGCTTGCACAGCGCGCGGAGTGACTCGGTCAGCTCGGTGCTCAGGTGGACGGGCAGCGTTGCGCCGACATGCGTCTGCACGGGCGGTCGCGGTCGGTCGGTCGGAAGCTCCAGCGCATGTGGAGCGCTGGCGAGCTGCTGTCTCCACCAAGAGAGCTGCTGTTCCAGTGCCTCGTCCTTCAGCCAGTCGCGCTGCCACAGCGCGTAGTCCGCGTACTGGAACTCCAGCGGCGCGAGCGGAGACGGACGTCCCTGCGAGAACGCCTCGTAGAGCGCGCCCACTTCGCGCAGCAGGATTCCATTGGACCAGCCATCAGAGACGATGTGGTGCACCGTGACGAGGAGTACGTGGGTCTCTTCCGTCACGCGCAACAGGGACGCACGCAGCAGGGGCGAGCTCGTCAGGTTGAACGGCTTGCCGGACTCCTCGGAGGTCAACCGCCCCACCTCCGCGTCCAGCGCGGGACCCGTCAAATGTCGCAGGTCGATGACGGGGACCGATAGCTCGGCGTGCGGATGGATGACCTGGACCGCGGTGCCGTCCTCCTGCACGTGGAACGAGGTGCGCAGCGCCTCGTGTCGCTGCACCAGCTCCTGGATCGCCCGCTCCAGCGCGGCCGTATCCAGGTGGCCATCGAGCACCTTGCCCGAGTGGATGTTGTAGGAGGCGTTGTTGGGTTCCAGCCTGTCGAGGAACCACAGTCGCTGCTGAGCGAAGGACAGCGGCAGCGGCCCGGTACGAGGCGCCGCAACCAGCGGAGGCCGTGTGTTGGACGGGCCCTCACTCAGAGCTGCCTCGACCCGCTGCGCGAGCTCCCCGATGGTCGGCGCTTCGATGAGCGCGCGCAGGGGCAGTTCGACCTGGAAGGCCTTGCGGATGCGGGAGACGACCTGGGTGGCGAGGAGGGAGTGGCCACCCAAGGAGAAGAAGTCGTCGGAGACGCTGACGGCGTCGAGGTGGAGGACCTCTGCCCAGATGGAGGCGAGGAGCGTCTCGGTGGAGTTGCGAGGCGCGAGGAAGGAGTCAGTGGGCCCGGAGTCGGGGGCGGGGAGGGCCTTCCTGTCGAGCTTGCCGTGGGTGTTGAGGGGCAGGGAGTCCAGGGCGACGAAGGCCGAGGGCACCATGTACTCGGGGAGGTTGCGAAGCAGCTCGGTGCGGAGGGCCGAGGTGTCGACGTCAGCCGGGGTGACGTAGGCGACGAGGCGCTTGAGTCCCGGGACGTCCTCGCGGACGAGAGCGGCGGCGTGGTGGACGGAAGGAAGGGCTTCGAGAGCGGCCTCGACTTCACCCAACTCGATGCGGAAGCCGCGCAGCTTCACCTGGAAGTCGATGCGGCCGAGGTACTCGAGGTGGCCGTGAGGCAGCCAGCGAGCCTTGTCACCGGTGCGGTAGAGGCGCGAGCCGGGGATGTCCGAGAACGGATTGGGGATGAAGCGCTCAGCGGTGAGGTCCGGCCGGGCGAGGTAGCCACGCGCGACACCGTCACCACCGACGAAGAGCTCTCCAGGCACGCCGATGGGAGCGGGCTGGAGGGAGGCGTCGAGGATGAAGGTGGAGACGTTGGGGAGAGGAGGGCCGAGAGCAGGCCGAGAGGCGGAGGTAATGTGGAGCGCGGTGGCGTCGACGGTGGTTTCGGTGGGGCCGTAGACGTTGAAGGCGCGCAGGGAAGGCGAGGAGGAGAGCGTCGCCCAGAGGGAGTCGTCGATGGCCTCACCGCCGATGAGGACGCGAAGGGGCCGAGAAGAAGAAGCGAGGCCCTCGTCGAGGAGGAGGCGGAGGTGGGAGGGGGCGCAGTCGAGGACGTCGAGCTGGTGACGAGACAGCCAGGAGAGAAGCAGGGGGACGTCTTCGCGAGCGGCCTGGGGGACGAAGCAGAGGGCGTGTCCGAGGGCGAGGAAGACGAGCTGCTTGACGGAGGCGTCGAAGGAGAGAGGGGCGTTGAGGGAGATGCGAAGAGGGCGCTGGACGTCGGAGTAGACGGAAGAGGAGAGGGCGTGGAGGAGATTCACCACGGAGGAGTGGTGGATGAGGACGCCCTTGGGCCTGCCGGTGGAGCCGGAGGTGTAGATGACGTAGGCGGCGTGGGAGGGAAGCGAGACGCGAGGCGGATTGGAGTCCGGGAGCGCGGCAAGGGAGTCACGCAGGGCTGAGTCATCGAGGCACAGAGGCGTGGAGACGCCGGTGTCGAGACGAGGCAGGAGGTGGGACTGGGTGAGGACGAAGGGAGCGCCGGAGTCCTGGAGCATGAAGGCGAGGCGCTCGCGGGGGTAGGCGGAGTCGAGGGGGACGTAGGCGGCGCCGGCCTTGAGGATGGCGAGGAGGGCGACGAGGGAGTCGACGGAGCGCTCCAGGCAGAATGCGACACGGACTTCGGGCCCGACGCCGCGAGCGCGAAGCAGGTGCGCGAGCTGATTGGCGCGCCGGTTGAGGACGGAGAAGGAGAGGGACGCGGAGTCGTCGAGGACGGCGAGCGAGTCAGGCGTGAGGGTGGCCTGGGCCTCGAAGAGCTCGTGGAAGGCACCCTTCCAGGGCATCTCCCGGCGCGTCGAGTTCCAATCGACGAGCACGCGGCGGCGCTCCTCGGCGGACAACATCGGCAGCTCGCCCACGAGCGTGTCGGGGGCGTTGATGGCCGCCTCCAGCAGCGTGTGCAGATGCCCCACCCAACGCTCGATGGTCGCGTCGTCGAACAGGTCCACCCGGTAGCTGAGCCCACCGGCCAGCCCGTCCGGCGTCTGTGACAACGTGAGCGTGAGGTCGAACTTCGTCGTCTGGTGGTCCTGCGCGAACGGCTCCAGATGCAGCGGCGGACTGTCCTCGGTCGCGCTCGCCACGGTGCGGCTCGCGACGGGGATGTTCTGGAGCGACAGCATCACCTGGAAGAGCGGCGTGTGGCTCAGGCTGCGCTGGGGTTTCAGCTCCTCGACGAGCTTCTCGAAGGGCACATCCTGATGCTCGTAGGCCGCGAGCGTCGTGGCCCGGACCTGGGCGAGCAGCTCACGGAATCGCAGTCCCGGACGGACCCGGGTGCGCAACACGAGGGTGTTCACGAAGAAGCCGATGAGCCCCTCGGTCTCCGTCCGCGTGCGGCCCGCGATGGGCGAACCCACGGCGATGTCGTCCTGCCCCGAGTAGCGCGAGAGGAGGACCTGCCACACGGCGAGCAGCGCCATGAACGGCGTGGCGCCCTCCTGGCGGCAGAGGACGGCCAGTCGCTCGGTCAGCTCCCGCGACAACCGAACGGGACGCGAGGCTCCGCGCGGATTGCGGACAGGCGGACGCGGCTTGTCCGTCGGCAGCTCCAGCAGCGGCGGCAGCTCACCGAGCTGCTTCCTCCAATAGGCGAGCTGCTGCTCCAGCACGTCGCCCTTCAGCCACGAGCGCTGCCACGCGGCGAAGTCCGCGTACTGGATGGGCAGCGGCGCGAGCCGCGCCTCGACGCCCGTGGAGAACGCCTCGTACAGGGACGCGAGCTCCTGGATGAGCACACCCATCGACCAACCGTCCGAGACGGCGTGGTGCAGGGTGACCAGCAGCACGTGCTCCTCGGCGGCGAGGCGCAGCAACATGGCGCGCAGCACCGGCCCTCGCGCCAGGTCGAACGGACGCTGGGCCTCCTCGGTGGCGAGGCGCACGGCGCGCTCCTCGCGCTCCTCGGTGGGCAGGATGCCCAGCGCCACGACGGGCAGCACGAACGCCCGCACCGGATGGATGACCTGGATGGGCTCACCGTCGCGCGCGAGGAACGTGGTGCGCAGGGACTCGTGACGCTCGACGAGCGCGGTGAAGGCGCGCTCCAGCGCCGCGACGTTCAGCGTGCCGCGGAGCCTCAGCGCCGAGGGGATGTTGTACGCGGAGCTGCCGGGCTCCAACTGGTCCACCAGCCACAGTCGCTGCTGCGCGAAGGACAGCGGTATCTCCCCCGTGCGAGGCGCGGGCGCCAAAGGCGGCGCCTGCGTCCCGGACTCTCCCCTCACGGCCAGGATTCGCGAGGCCAGGGCGGAGATGGACGACGCCTCGAACAGGGCGCGCAAGGGCAGCTCGACCTCGAAGGCCCTCCGGACGCGCGAGACCACCTGCGTCGCGAGCAGCGAGTGTCCACCCAGCTCGAAGAAGTCGTCGGCGACGCTCACCTTGTCGAGTCGCAGGACGTCCGCCCAGATGGCCGCGAGCAGCTCCTCGGTGGGGTTTCGTGGCGCGACGAAGGCGGACGAGGCGAGGGTGTCGGGCGCCGGCAGGGCCTTCCTGTCGAGCTTCGCGTTGGCGGTCAGCGGGAAGGCCGCCAGCGGGATGAGGAACGACGGGAGCATGAACTCGGGCAGCCGCTGCTTGAGGAAGGCGCGCAGGGAGGCCGGGTCGACGGGCGAGGACGCGGTGAAGTACGCGGTGAGGCGCTTGTCCCCGGGCACGTCCTCTCGGACGAGCGTGAGGGCTCTCGTGATGGACGAGTACTCACGCAGCGCGGCTTCGATCTCCGCCAGCTCGATGCGGAAGCCACGCAGCTTCACCTGCGAGTCGGCGCGGCCCAGGAAGTCGAGGGTGCCATCCGCGCGCCAGCGGACCAGGTCGCCCGTGCGGTAGAGGCGCGCACCCGGCGACGCGGAGAACGGGTCGGGGACGAACCGCTCGGCCGTGAGGTCCGGGCGGAGCAGGTAGCCGCGAGCGAGTCCCTCGCCACCGATGAAGAGTTCTCCGGTGACCCCCGGAGCCACGGGTTGGAGCGAGGCGTCGAGGACGAGGAGCCGCGTTCCCTGGATGGGCCGACCGATGGGCAGCGTGGCGCCGATGTCCTCGGCGCGTGTGATGGCGAAGGTGGTGGCGAAGACGGTGGACTCGGTGGGGCCGTAGGCGTTGGTGACCTGCGCGCCCCAGGCCGTCAGCGCCTTGCGGGCGTGGACCGGCGAGACCACGTCGCCGCCGGTGAGGACGTGCTGCACCGTGCTCAGCCCCGGGAGCACCGCGTCCGCGAGCTGCGAGAACAGACCGCTGGTGGCCCACAGCGTGGACACGCCGTGCCGCGAGACGGTGAGTTCGATCTCCTCCAGCGACAGCGTGTGGGCCGGCGGCACCACGAGCCGAGCGCCGTGCAGCAGCGCGCCCCAGATTTCGAACGTCGAGGCGTCGAACGAGATGGGCGCGAGCAGGACATGGGTCTGCTCGGGGCCGAAGCGCGTGTACGTCGCGCCGACGAGCGTCCGCAGCACGCCAGCGTGAAGTGTCCCCACGCCCTTGGGCCTGCCGGTGGAGCCGGAGGTGAAGTCGACGTAGGCGAGCGACTCGGGGAGGGCCAGGGAGGGCAGCGGTCCAGCCGGCTGCGCGGAGGTGTCGACCTCCTCGAGGATCAGCGTGGTGACGCCTTCGGTCGGCAGCTTGGAGACCAGCGCGCGTGAGGTGAGGAACAGGCGCGGCTGGGTGTCCTCCATCATGGCGAGGAGCCGGTGCGACGGATAGGACGCGTCGAGCGGGACGTAGGCCGCGCCCGCCTTGACGATGGCGACGAGTGCGATGACCAGCTCGAAGGAGCGCTCCAGGGAGAGCGCGACGCGGTCATCGGTGGTGACGCCGTGGTGGCGCAGGAGCCGGGCGAGCTGGTTGGAGCGCTCGTCGAGCTGCCGGTAGGTGAGCGCCGTTTCGCCGAAGACCAGGGCGGGGGCGTCGGGCGCGAGCGCCACGGCGCGGGCGAAGGCCTCGGGAATCGTGGAGTCGACGGGGGCGCTCAGCGGCGCCGAGGCCCAGTCGACGAGGACCTGCCGGCGCTCGTCCTCCGTGAGCATGGCGTGCGCGGAGACCGGCGCGTCGAGGTTGTTGACGATGGCTTCGACGAGGCGCTCGAAGTGACGCGCCATGCGCTCGGCGGTGGCGCGCTCGAACAGGTCGGTGTTGAAGCTGAGGCCTCCGAAGAATCCCTCGGGGGACTCGACGAGGCTGAGCTGGAGCTCGAACTTCGAGGTCCCGCCGCTGATGTCCACCGGGCTCAGGGAGAGCTCATGCGTCTGGACAGCCGAGGCCGGCGTGTTCTGGAGGACGAAGAGGACCTGGAACAGCGGGCTGCGACTCATGTCGCGCGTGGGCTGCAGCTCCTCGACGAGACGCTCGAAGGGGATGTCCTGGTGCGCGTAGGCCCCGAGCGCCGCCTCCTTCACCTGTCGCAGCAGGTGCGGGAAGGACGCGTGCGCGTCGACGCGGGAGCGCAGGACGAGCGTGTTGACGAAGAAGCCGATGAGCCCCTCGAGCTCCGAGCGGTGACGACCCGCGATGGGGGAGCCGACGGCGATGTCATCCTGGCCCGAGTAGCGGGAGAGCAGGAGCTGCCACACGGCGAGCAGGGCCATGAAGGGCGTCGCCCCTTCCTGCTGGCACAGGCTCTTGAGCTTCTCCGTGGTCGCGAGCGGAAGGGTGATGAGCGCCACATCGCCCGCGGACGTCTGGACGGCAGGACGCGGCTTGTCCAAGGGCAGCTCGAGCGTCGTGAGGTCCGCGAGCTGGTGCCGCCAGTAGTCGATCTGAGCGTCGAGGACAGGGCCCTGGAGCCAGGAGCGCTGCCAGACGGAGAAGTCGGCGTACTGGATGGAGAGAGGGGCGAGGGGAGAAGGCCTGCCGTGGGAGAAGGCGTCGTAGAGGGCGGCGACCTCCTGGATGAGGACACCCATGGACCAACCGTCGGAGACGATGTGGTGCATGTTGAGGGCGAGGACGTGCTCGGTGTCGCTGAGCTCCAGGAGCTGAGCGCGGATGAGCGGACCCGTGGAGAGGTTGAAGGGCCGCTGGTACTCCTCGCGCAGCAGACGCTCGACCTCGGCGCCGCGGACCTCGGGCGCGAGCTCCCGGAGGTTCACGTGTGTCACCGGTAGCTCCGAGTGCGGAGCGATCACCTGCAACGGCTGGTCATCCTTCTGGATGAAGGAGGTGCGCAGCGCTTCGTGACGGGAGACGAGGGAGTCGAAGCTGAGCTGGAGGGCCTTCGAATCGAGTGGGCCTGAGAGGCGCACGAAGGAAGGCATGTTGTAGGTGGAGGAGCCGGGCTGGAGCTGGTCGATGAACCAGAGGCGCTGCTGGGCGAAGGAGAGGGGGAGGGGCCCGGTGCGAGGAACAGGGAGGATGGGAGGAGGCTGAGCGCCGAGGGCCTCGCGAGAAGCGGAGGAGATGCGCGAGGCGAGAGAGGCGACGGTGGGGGCCTCGAAGAGGGCCCGCAGAGGCAGCTCGACGCCGAAGGAAGAGCGGATGCGAGAGATGACCTGGGTGGCGAGGAGCGAGTGGCCACCGAGGGAGAAGAAGTTGTCGGTGACGCCGACGCGCTCCAGGCGAAGGACGGAGGAGAAGATGGAAGCGAGCTTCTCCTCGGCGGGATTGCGAGGAGCGACGAAGGAGGAGTCGCCACGCAAGGCGTCGACGTCCGGAGCAGGGAGACGGTTGCGAGCGAGCTTCCCGGAGGGAGTCAGGGGCAGTGCCGCCAGGGAGACGAAGGCGGAGGGCACCATGTACTCGGGGAGGCGCTGGAGGAGGAAGGCGCGGAGGGCCTCTGCGTCAAGCGGAGCGTCGGAGGAGAGGACGACGTAGCCGATGAGGCGCTTGTCGCCCGGGACGTCCTCACGGACGACGGCTGCGGCGTCGCGCAGGCCGGGAGCCATGCGGAGGACGGACTCGACTTCGCCCAACTCGACACGGAAGCCACGCACCTTCACCTGGAAGTCGAGGCGGCCGAGGAACTCGAGGGTGCCGTCGGCCTTCCAGCGAGCGGAGTCACCGGTGCGGTAGAGACGAGAGCCGGGGATGCTGCTGAACGGATTCGGCACGAAGGCCGCGGCGGTGGTGTCCGGACGAGCCAGGTAGCCGTGAGCGAGGTGGGTGCCGCCGACGAAGACTTCACCGGCGACGCCGATGGGGACGGGCTGACCGAGGGAGTCGAGGACGTAGAGCTGCGTATGGCCAACGGGGCTGCCGATGGAAGGCAGGCGAGGCCAAGCGGAGGGCGCACCGTCGAGGCGGAAGGCGGAGACGACGTGGGCCTCGGAGGGGCCGTACTGGTTTTCGAGGACGCTGCCGGGGAGCTTCTCGAAGAAGGCGGTGAGGGTGGCGTTGACCTGGAGTTGCTCCCCCGCGGTGACGACTTCGCGAAGCGAAGAAGGAAGCGTGGCGCCATGGGAGACGGAGTCGGCCATGGCCTGGAGTGCGACGAAGGGGAGGAAGAGCCGCTCGACCTTCTGCGCGTGCATGAAGTCGAGGAGGGCTGGGATGTCCTGGCGAAGGCCCCCGAGAGGGAGGACGACGTGGGCGCCTACCCACCAGGAGGCGAAGAACTCCTGGATGGAGACGTCGAAGTTGAGGGAGGCGAACTGGAGTGTCACCGCGAGGGGGTTGGGTGACTGCCGGATTTGCCAGGCGAGCAGGAAGCTGAGGGCCCGGTGGGGCATGACGATGCCCTTGGGGATGCCGGTGCTGCCGGAGGTGTAGATGACGTAGGCGATGTCCTCGGGGGAGACGTGGATGGCGGGCGCCACCGAGGGGCGCAGGGCCACCGCGTCGGCCTCGGAGTCGACGAGGATGCGTCGAGCGGAGGAAGAGGCGGGGAGGGCGGAGGAGAGGGAGGAGTGGGTGAGGACGACAGGCGCGCGGGTGTCCGCGAGCATGAAGGCCAGGCGCTCAGCGGGGTAGTTGGGGTCGAGGGCGACGTAGAAGGCGCCGGCCTTGAGGGTGGCGAGGACGGCGACGGCCATATCGAGGGACTTGTCGAGACAGATGCCGACGGCACTGCCCGGAGAGACCCCGAGGGCGAGCAGGTGGTGCGCGAGCTGATTGGAGCGAGCGTCGAGCGCGGCGTAGGAGAGCGAGCGCGTACCGTCAGACAGCGCGATGGCGTCAGGCGTGCGACGCACCTGGGCCTCCACCGGCCCATGCATCGTCGTGGCCGCGTGGTCGTGGCGTGAGGTGTCGTTCCAGGCGACCAGCGTGCGCTGGCGCTCCTCGATGCCGAGGAGCGGGAGCTTCCAGATGGACTGGCCCGGCTCGCTCACGGCTGCGCGCAAGAGGTTCAGCAGATGCGCGCCGAGTCGCTCCGCGGTGCTCCGGTCGAACAGGTCCGTGTTGAACTCGAGCAGGCCGCCGATGTCGTCGCCGAAGTCGCCGCAGAGCAGGGACAGGTCGAACTTGGCGGTGCCGCTGTCCACATGCATCGGCTGGATGGCGCCCGCGTCCTCACCGTCCTTCGGTCCAGTTGTCCGCTGCGTGTTCTGCAGGGCGAACATCACCTGGAACAGCGGCGAGCGACTCAGGTCACGTTCGGGCTTCAGCTCGTCGACGAGCTTCTCGAACGGCACGTCCTGGTGCGCGTAGGCACCGAGCGTCGTCTCCTTCACCTGGCTCAGCAGCTCGCGGAAGGTCATCCCGACGGACAGCCGCGCACGCAGGGCGAGCGTGTTGACGAAGAACCCGACGATGCCTTCGATCTCCGCCTGCTGCCGGTTGGCGATGGGCGAGCCGACGACGATGTCGTCCTGTCCCGAGTAGCGCGCGAGCAACACCTGGAACGCGGACAGCAGCGCCATGAACGGCGTGACGCCCTCTCGCAGGCACAGGGCACGCAGCTCGGCCGAGAGCTGGGCTCCCAGCGCGATGGGAAGCGTGGACCCATTGGACGTCTGGACCGGCGGCCTGGGCCTGTCAGTGGGCAGCTCCAGCGCGTGCGGTGCGCCGGAGAGCTGCTGTCTCCACCAACCGACCTGCTGGGACAGCGCCTCGTCCTTCAGCCAGCCACGCTGCCATGCGGCGTAGTCCGCGTACTGCAACTCCAGCGGAGCGAGCGGTGACGGCAGGCCCTGCGCGAACGCGCCGTAGAGCGCTCCGACCTCGCGCGTGAGGATGCCGTTGGACCAACCATCCGAGACGATGTGGTGGACGGTGACGAGCAGGATGTGGCGCTGCTCGGACAGCTGGAGCACGGAGGCTCGGAGCAGCGGCGCGTGGGCCAGGTCGAACGGTTTCTGCGCCTCGGCCTGGGCCTGTCGCAGGGTCTCGGCTTCCCGCTGGGACTCGGGCACGTGCCGCAGGTCCACGACGGGGACGGACAGCGTCACATCCGTGTGGATGTGCTGCACGGCCTCGCCATCCGCCTGGACGTGGAAGGAGGTGCGCAGGGCCTCGTGTCGCTGGACGAGCGTGCGCAGCGCACGCTCCAGCGCATCGAGGTTCACTCCGCCGTGGAGCTGGATGGCCGAGGGGATGTTGTAGAAGGGGCTACCCGGCTGGAGTCGATCCAGGAACCACAGTCGCTGCTGCGCGAAGGACAGCGGCAGCGGTCCCGTGCGAGGCACCACCACGAGCGCCGGCTTCTCGTTCGCAAGCCCTGACTGCTTCTCGACCTCGATGCGCGCCGCGAGCGATGCCACCGTGGGCGCCTCGAAGAGCGCACGCAGGGGCAGCTCGACCTGGAAGGCCTTGCGGATGCGGGAGACGACCTGGGTGGCGAGGAGGGAGTGGCCACCCAAGGAGAAGAAGTCGTCGGAGACGCTGACGGCGTCGAGGTGGAGGACCTCTGCCCAGATGGAGGCGAGGAGCGTCTCGGTGGGGTTGCGAGGAGCGAGGAAGGAGTCAGTGGGCCCGGAGTCGGGGGCGGGGAGGGCCTTCCTGTCGAGCTTGCCGTGGGTGTTGAGAGGCAGGGAGTCCAGGGCGACGAAGGCCGAGGGCACCATGTACTCGGGGAGGTTGCGAAGCAGCTCGGTGCGGAGTGCGGAGGTGTCGACGTCCGAGGGGGTGACGTAGGCGACGAGGCGCTTGAGTCCCGGGACGTCCTCGCGGACGAGAGCGGCGGCGTGGTGGACGGAAGGAAGGGCTTCGAGAGCGGCCTCGACTTCACCCAACTCGATGCGGAAGCCGCGCAGCTTCACCTGGAAGTCGATGCGGCCGAGGTACTCGAGGTGGCCGTGAGGCAGCCAGCGGGCCTTGTCACCGGTGCGGTAGAGGCGCGAGCCGGGGATGTCCGAGAACGGATTGGGGATGAAGCGCTCAGCGGTGAGGTCCGGCCGGGCGAGGTAGCCACGCGCGACACCGTCACCACCGACGAAGAGCTCTCCAGGCACGCCGATGGGAGCGGGCTGGAGGGAGGCGTCGAGGATGAAGGTGGAGACGTTGGGGAGAGGAGGGCCGAGAGCAGGCCGAGAGGCGGAGGTAATGGGGAGCGCGGTGGCGTCGACGGTGGTTTCGGTGGGGCCGTAGACGTTGAAGGCGCGCAGGGAAGGCGAGGAGGAGAGCGTCGTCCAGAGGGAGTCGTCGATGGCCTCACCGCCGATGAGGACGCGAAGGGGCCGAGAAGAAGAAGCGAGGCCCTCGTCGAGGAGGAGGCGGAGGTGAGAGGGGGCGCAGTCGAGGACGTCGAGCTGGTGACGGGACAGCCACGAGAGAAGCAGGGGGACGTCTTCGCGAGCGGCCTGGGGGACGAAGCAGAGGGCGTGTCCGAGGGCGAGGAAGACGAGCTGCTTGACGGAGGCGTCGAAGGAGAGGGGCGCGTTGAGGGAGATGCGCAGCGGGCGCTGGACGTCGGAGTAGATGGAGGAGGAGAGGGCGTGGAGGAGATTCACCACGGAGGAGTGGTGGATGAGGACGCCCTTGGGCCTGCCGGTGGAGCCGGAGGTGTAGATGACGTAGGCGGCGTGGGAGGGAAGCGAGACGCGGTGCGGATTGGAGTCCGGGAGCGCGGCGAGGGAGTCGAGCAGGGCCGAGTCGTCGAGGCACAGAGGCGTGGAGACGCTGGTGTCGAGACGAGGCAGGAGGTGGGAGTGGGTGAGGACGAAGGGAGCGCCGGAGTCCTGGAGCATGAAGGCGAGGCGCTCGCGAGGGTAGGCGGAGTCGAGGGGGACGTAGGCGGCGCCGGCCTTGAGGATGGCGAGGAGGGCGACGAGGGAGTCGACGGAGCGCTCGAGGCAGAAGGCGACCCGGACTTCGGGCCCGACGCCGCGAGCGCGAAGCAGGTGCGCGAGCCGATTGGCGCGCTGGTTGAGGGCAGAGAAGGAGAGGGAGGCGGAGTCGTCGAGGACGGCGAGCGAGTCAGGCGTGAGGGCGGCCTGGGCCTCGAAGAGCTCGTGGAAGGCACCCTTCCAGGGCATCTCCCGGCGCGTCGAGTTCCAATCGACGAGCACGCGGCGGCGCTCCTCGGCGGACAACATCTCCAGCTCGCTCAGCCGTGAGTCCGGCGAACCGAGCGCGGCCTCGAGCAGCGTTCCGAAGTGCTCCACCATCCGGATGATGGTGGCCTCCTCGAACAGGTCCGTGCGGTAGCCCAGTCCGCCTTCGAGTCCCTCGCCCAGCGTCAGGGTGAGGTCGAACTTCGCGCTCGGGGCGCCCGAGTCGAACGCCTCCAGGCGCAAGGGTGCCTTGACCTCCGTGCTTCCACGCACCTCCATGCTCGTCGTCGGCGCGTTCTGCAGGACGAGCATCACCTGGAACAGCGGCGAGTGGCTGAGCGTGCGGTGGGGGTTGAGCTCCTCGACGAGCTTCTCGAAGGGCACATCCTGGTGCTCATAGGCGGACAGCGTGGTGCGCTTCACCCGCGCGAGCAGCTCACGGAAGCGCAGCGACGCGGGGACCTGCGTGCGCAGGACCAGTGTGTTGACGAAGAAGCCGATGAGTCCCTCGGTCTCCGCGCGCGTGCGGCCCGCGATGGGTGAGCCCACGGCGATGTCGTCCTGCCCCGAGTAGCGGGACAGCACCACCTGCCACACGGCGAGAAGCGCCATGAACGGCGTGATGCCCTCTTGCTGGCAGAAGGCCGCGAGTCGCTCCGCCACGGAGCGAGGCAGGCGCACGGGGACCGTGGCCCCCCGGTTCGTCTGCACGGGAGGCCTGGGCTTGTCCGTGGGCAGCTCCAGGAACGGCGGAGCGTCCGCGAGCTGCTGCCGCCAATACGAGAGCTGCCGCTCCAACGCCTCGTCACGCAGCCACGCACGCTGCCACGCGGCGAAGTCCGCGTATTGGATGGGCAGGGGCTCCAACTGCGAAGCCCGTCCGTTGAGCTTCGCGGAGTAGAGCTCCGCCAGCTCACGGAGCAGCACGCCCATGGACCAACCATCCGACGCGATGTGGTGCACCGTCCCCACGAGCACGTGCCGCTCGGCCTCCAGCTTCAGCAGGAGCACGCGCAGCACCGGGCCGCGCTCCAGGTCGAACGGGCGCGAGGCCTCCTCGCTCACCCGCCGGTGAGCCTCGTCGAGCCGGGTCACCTCGGGATGCGACTGGAGATCCACCACGGCCAGGTGGACCGGAGAGGAGGCGTGGATGTGCTGACGCGGAGCGCCCTCGTGCGTCACGAACGTGGTGCGGAGGGACTCGTGTCGGTCGACGAGCGCCGTGAAGGCACCCTGGAGCGCCACCACGTCGAGCGGCCCCTGAAGGAGCAGCGCGAGTGGGATGTTGTACGTCGAGCTGCCCGGCTCCAACTGGTCGATGAGCCACAGGCGCTGCTGGGCGAAGGACAGCGGCAGCTCTCCCGAGCGTGGCACCGGCACCAGCGCGGGTGTCTTCGTGCCCGCGGACGTGCCGGAGGTCTGCGCGAGTCGAGCCGCGAGCGTGGCGACGGTGGGCGACTCGAAGAGCGCGCGCAGCGGCAGCTCCAGGTCGAGCGTCCTGCGCACGCGGGAGACCACCTGCGTGGCCAGCAGCGAATGTCCGCCCAGGGAGAAGAAGTTGGCGGTGACGCTGACCCGGTCGAGCTGGAGGACCTCGGCCCAGATGCCGGCGAGGGCCGTCTCGAGCGCGTCACGCGGCGCGACGAAGAGCGTGTCCTCGGCGCGCTGCTCCGGAACGGGCAGGGCCTGCCGGTCGACCTTGCCGTTGGGCGTCAGCGGCAGGGCCTCCAGGGGCACGAAGACCGTGGGCAGCATGTACTCGGGCAGGTGCTCGCGCAGCGCGGCCACCAGGGCCACGGTGTCGACCGCCCCGGGCACGAGGTAGGCGACGAGTCGGTGCTGGCCGGGCACGTCCTCACGCACCAGGACGACGGCGTCGCGAATGCCCGGTTGAGTGCGGAGCGCGGCCTCGATCTCCCCCAGTTCGATGCGCAGACCGCGCAGCTTCACCTGGAAGTCGGTGCGGCCGAGGTACTCGAGCTGTCCCTCGGCGAGCCACCTCGCCCGGTCACCCGTGCGATAGAGCCGCGCCCCGGGCGTGGAAGCGAACGGGTCGGGGATGAAGCGCTCCGCGGTGAGCGCGGGCCTGCCGAGGTACCCGAGTGCCACCTGCGCGCCGCCCAGATACAGCTCGCCCGGGACGCCCGCGGGCACGGGGTGCAGCGCGCCGTCCAGGACGTAGGCACGCGTGTTGGCGACCGGGCGGCCGATGGGGATGGAGCCTCCTGCCACGGCCTCGCCCACGACGGTGGACGTCGAATCGATGGTGACTTCCGTGGGGCCGTAGAGGTTGACCAGCCGCGTGCTGGAGAGCTGCTCACGGACCTTCGATGCGAGCGACGTGGACAGCGCCTCGCCTCCGCAGAACAGCCACTTCAGCGACGTGACACGCGACAGCGAGGGCTCATCCAGCGCGAAGCGCAGTAGCGACGGAACCAGTTGGAGCACGGTGATGCCGTGCCGGATGACGGAGTCGAGCAGCAGCGCGGCGTCGCGGTGTGCATCCCGCGGCGCGAGGACCAGCGGCGCGCCGACGAGCAGCGGCGCCCAGCACTCCCAGACGGAGGCGTCGAAGGCCAGCGGCGTCTTGAGGAGCACCTTGTCCTGGTCCGTGAGCGGGAAGGCCTCGAGGAACCACGCCATGTGGTTGGCGAGGGCTCGATGCGGGATGAGCACGCCCTTGGGCTGACCCGTGGAGCCGGACGTGTAGATGACATACGCCGGCGCCTCGGCCTCGTGACGCGCGGAGAGCGGCTCGGTGGATTCGCGCGCGAGGGCTTCCTGGTACGCCGCGGAGTCCAGCCGCTCGGCCGTGACACCTTCGGGCAGCAGGTCGAGCAGGGACTCCTGGGTGAGCACCAACCGCGCGCCGCTGTCGCGGAGCATGAAGGCCAGGCGCTCGCGCGGATAGTCGGGCGAGAGCGGGAGGTACGCGGCGCCCGCCTTGAGGATGGCGAACAGGCAGACGGGGAGCTGGAGCGTGCGGTGCGAGAGGAGGGCGACGAAGTCTCCCGGCTTCACGCCACGGGAGACCAAAAGCCGCGCGAGCTGGTTCGCGCGCGCCTCGAGCTGACGGTACGTGAGCGCTCCGTCATCGGAGAGGACCGCGACGGCCTCGGGCGTGAGCCGCGCCTGCTGTTCCACGAGCCGGTGGACGCAGGGCTCCGTGGGGATGTCCCAACGCGTGTCGTTCCATTCGACCAGGACCTTCCGCTGCTCGTGCGCGGTGAGCAGCGCATGGCCGGCGATGGGGGCGTCGGGGCGCGAGACGAGGGACTCGACCAGCTGGGTGAAGTGGAGCGCGAGCCGCTCGATGGTGCCGTGCTCGAACAGGTCGGAGTTGTAGCCGAGCGAGCCGGCATATCCGTCCGGCAGCTCCACGAGGTTGAGGTTGAGCTCGAACTTGGACGTGGTGTCGTCGATGTCGACGGGGCTGAGTGTCAGCTCCTGCTTCTGGATGGCCGAGGCCGGCGTGTTCTGGAGCGAGAACAGGACCTGGAACAACGGGCTGCGGCTCAAGTCACGCGCGGGCTGGAGCACCTCCACCAGACGCTCGAACGGCACGTCCTGATGCGCGTAGGCGCCGAGCGCGGACTCCTTCACCTGCTTGAGCAGGTGCTGGAACGACGCCTGCCCATCGATGCGCGCGCGGAAGACGAGCGTGTTGACGAAGAAGCCGATGAGGCCCTCGAGCTCCGCGCGCTGACGGCCCGCGATGGGAGAACCGACGGTGACGTCGTCCTGGCCCGAGTAGCGCGACAGTAGCACCTGCCACGCGGCGAGCAGCACCATGAACGGCGTGGCGCCCTCGCGCTGGCACAGCTCCGCGAGCTTCTTCGCCGTGGTGGCCGGCAGGAAGACGCCGACATTGCCACCGCGCGAGGACATGACCAGCGGC
Organism: Myxococcus sp. MISCRS1; assembly: GCF_026626605.1. Classification (NCBI taxonomy): domain Bacteria; kingdom Pseudomonadati; phylum Myxococcota; class Myxococcia; order Myxococcales; family Myxococcaceae; genus Myxococcus; species Myxococcus sp. MISCRS1. Next base: position 1,690,593 of record NZ_JAPNKB010000001.1, on the reverse strand, counting down.
CGCGACTTGTCCGTGGGCAGGTCCAGGGCCGTGACGCCGGCGAGCTGACGGCGCCAGTAGGAGAGCTGTCCCTCCAGCACGTCACCCTGGAGCCAGGCGCGCTGCCAGATGGCGTAGTCGGCATACTGGAGCGTCAGCGGCGGCAGCGGTGACGGCTTGCCGTGCGCGAAGGCGTCGTAGAGGGCGGCGACCTCCTGGACGAGCACGCCCATGGACCAACCGTCGGAGACGATGTGGTGCATGTTGAGCGCGAGCACGTGCTCGGTGGGTGACAGGGCCAGGAGCTGGGCGCGGATGAGCGGCCCGGTGGACAGGTTGAAGGGGCGGGCGAGCTCCTCGAGGAGCAGGCGCTTCACCTCAGCGTGGGCCTGTGTGGATTCCAGGGACTGGAGGTCCACTCGGGCCAGCGGCAGCTCGCCGTGCGGCGCGATGCGCTGGAAGGGCTGGTCGTCCTGCTGGAAGAACGTGGTGCGCAGCGCCTCATGACGCCGCACCAGCTCGTCGAAGGCGCGCTGGAGCGCCGCCGTGTCGAGCGGTCCCTCCAGCCGGACGAACGACGGCATGTGGTACGCGGCGCCGCCGGGCTGGAACTGGTCGATGAACCAGAGGCGCAGCTGGGCGAAGGACAGCGGCACCGCGCCGTCGCGCGGCACGGCGACGAGGGGAGGCGCGCGGCCGGCTCCAGGTGTCTCGTCCTCGATGCGGGCGGCGAGGGCGGCCACCGTCGGCGCCTCGAAGAGCGCGCGCAACGGCAGCTCCAGCTCGAACGCCGAGCGGACGCGCGAGATGACCTGCGTGGCCAGCAGCGAGTGCCCACCGAGCGCGAAGAAGTTGTCGGTGATGCTCACCCTCGGCAGGTGCAGCACGTTGGAGAAGATCTCCGCGAGCTTCTCCTCCCGGGGCGTCCGGGGCGCGATGAACGGCGCCTCGCGCTCCTGCTCGCTCACCTCCGGCGTGGGCAGCTGGCGGCGCGCCACCTTGCCGCTCGGCGTGAGGGGGAGCGCCTCCAGCGTGACGAACGCGGAGGGCACCATGTACTCGGGCAGGCGCTGGAGGAGCGCGGCCCTCAGGGCTTCGAGGCCCGGCGACGCGGACTCGGCCGCGGGCACCAGATACCCCACGAGGCGCTTGAGGCCGGGGACGTCCTCGCGGACCGTGGCGGCCGCATCGCGGATGCCCGGGAGGGCGCGCAGCGCGGACTCGACCTCGCCCAGCTCCACGCGGAAGCCACGCAGCTTCACCTGACCATCCAGGCGGCCGAGGAACTCGACGGTGCCGTCCGCCTTCCACCGCGCGGAGTCGCCCGTGCGATAGAGCCGCGCGCCCGGCGTGGGACTGAACGGATGGGGGACGAACTTCTCCGCCGTCAGCTCGGCGCGGCCCGCGTACCCCAGCGCGAGGTGGGCGCCGCCGATGAACAGCTCGCCGGGAACGCCCACGGGCGTCGGCTGTCCGAGCGCGTCCAGCACGTAGATCTGCGTGTGCGGCAACGGGCCGCCGATGGACGGCAGCCGGGGCCAGGACGCGGGAGGGCCCTGGAGTCGGAACGCCGAGACGACGTGCGTCTCCGATGGGCCGTACTGGTTCTCCAGGATGCAGCCCGGGAGCCGCTCGAAGAACGCCACCAGCGCGGGCGTCACCTGGAGCTGCTCACCGGCGGTGACGACTTCGCGCAGCGCGACCGGCAGCGTGGCGCCGTGCGCGACGGCGTCCGAGATGGCCTGGAGCGCGACGAAGGGGAGGAAGAGCCGCGCGACGCCCTGCCGGTGCATGAAGTCGAGCAGCGCGGGGATGTCCTGACGCAGTCCTCCCGTGGGGAGCACCAGCGTGCCGCCGGCCCACCACGTGGAGAACAGCTCCTGGCAGGAGACGTCGAAGCTGAGCGACGCGAACTGGAGCGTGGTCGCCGAGGGCACTGGCGACTGGCTCAGCTGCCACGTCAGCAGGTGGCTCAGCGCGCGGTGCGGCAGCGCGACGCCCTTGGGCCTGCCCGTGGAGCCCGACGTGTAGATGACGTAGGCGGGGGACTCCGGCGAGACGAAGACCTCCGGGGCGTGCGTGGACCGGGTGGCCAGGTCCTGTGCCTCCTCATCCAGCAGCACGAGCCTCGCGCGTGACGCGGGCACCGAGGCGCGCAGCGTGGAGTGCGACAGGACGACGGGCGTCGCCGAGTCCTCGAGCATGAAGGCCAGGCGCTCGGCGGGGTAGTTCGGGTCCAACGGGAGGTAGGACGCGCCGGCCTTGAGCGACGCCAGCACGGCGACGGTCATGTCCAACGACTTGTCCAGGCAGATGCCCACGGGCACACCCGCCTCGACGCCGAGCGCGAGCAGCCGATGCGCGAGCTGGTTGGCGCGGCCTTCGAGCTGCGCGTAGGTGAGCGCGCGCGTCCCATCGGTGACCGCGATGACGTCCGGCGTGAGCCTGGCGCGCGCGCTCACGGGCTCGTGGATGGGCGTGGCGGTGTGCGGTCCCTTCGCGGTGCTGTTCCAGTCAACCAGGAGCCTGCCGCGCTCCTCCTCGGCCAACAGCGGGGCGCTCCAGATGGACTGCTCGGGGGCGTCCACGACGGACGTGAGCAGCCGCGTCCAGTGCGACCGCATCCGCTCCGCCGTGCTCCGGTCGAACAGGTCCGTGTTGAACTCGAGCATGCCTCCGATGTCGTTGCCGGAGTCGAACAGGAGCAGGGACACGTCGAACTTGGCGGTGCCGCTGTCCACGTCCAGCGTGTCGGAGTCGCCGCCGTCGCCGCCGGTGCGCTCGTAGGTCTGGAGCGCGAGCAGGGCCTGGAAGAGCGGTGAGCGGCTCAGGTCGCGCTCGGGCCGCAGCTCCTCCACCAGCTTCTCGAAGGGCACATCCTGATGGGCATAGGCCCCCAGCGTCGTGTCACGCACCTGCTTCAGCAGCTCACGGAAGCTCAGGCCGGGCGTGAGCCGGGCGCGCAGGGCGAGCGTGTTGACGAAGAACCCGACGATTCCCTCCACCTCGGACTGGTGCCGGTTGGCGATGGGCGAGCCGACGACGATGTCGTCCTGACCGGAGTAGCGGGCGAGCAGCACCTGGAAGGAGGCCAGCAGCGCCATGAACGGCGTGACGCCCTCGCGCTTGCACATCGCCTGGAGCCGCGCGGTGAGCTCGCGTCCGAGGCGGATGTTGAGCGTCGAGCCGTTCGCCGTCTGCACGGGCGGCCGGGGCCTGTCCGTGGGCAGCTCCAGCACCCGCGGCGCGCCCTCCAGCTGCGTCCTCCACCACCCGACCTGCCGCGCGAGCACCTCGCCCTGCAGCCAGCCTCGCTGCCACACGGCGTAGTCCGCGTACTGGTACGTCAGCGGCGGCAGCGGAGAGGGCTGCCCGCGCGCGAAGGCGTCGTAGAGCACGCCAATCTCGCGCGAGATGATGCCGTTGGACCACGCGTCGGAGATGATGTGGTGCTGGGTGACGAGCAGCACGTGGCGCTCGTCGGACAGGCGCAGCACGGAGGCGCGGAGGAGGGGCGCCTGTCCCAGGTCGAAGGGCTTCTGGGCCTCGGCCGCGGCCAGCTCGAACGCCCGGGCCTCGCGCTCCGCTTCCGGAAGCGTGCTCAGGTCGACGATGGGGAGGCGGAGCTCCGCGTGCTCGTGGATGCGCTGGAAGGGCACTCCGTCCGGCTGCACGTGGAAGCTGGTGCGCAGGGCCTCGTGTCGTTGCACGAGCGCCTGGATGCCCTTCTCCAGCGCGTGCAGGTCCAACGCTCCGTCGAGGGGGAGCGCGGACGGCACGTTGTAGAACGGGCTGTCGGGCTGGAACCGGTCCAGGAACCACAGGCGCTGCTGCGCGAAGGACAGCGGCAGCGGGGCGCCATCGCGCGGCACCAGGATCAGCGGCGGACGCACCGGCCCCTTGCCCGCGAGCGCCATCGCGTCGAGCCGGGCGGCCAGGGTCTCGATGGTGGGCGCCTCGAACAGCTCCCTCAGCGCGAGCTCCGCCTGGAAGGCCGTGCGGATGCGCGACACGAGCTGCGTGGCCAGCAGGGAGTGTCCTCCCAGCGCGAAGAAGTCGTCGGTGACGCCGATGCGCGGGACGCGGAGGATCTGCATCCAGAGCGTGGCGAGCCGCTCCTCGGTGGGCGTCCGCGGCGGGACGAGCTCGGCGGAGGACGTCGGCGTGAGGACGGCCTCGGGCGGAGGCAGCGCCTTGCGGTCCACCTTCCCGTTCGCGGTGAGCGGGAACGCCTCGAGCCGCAGCAGGGACGACGGCACCATGAACTCGGGCAGTCGCGACTTGAGGAAGGCCCGGAGGGTGACGGCGTCGAGCTCGTCCGAGACGAAGTAACCGACGAGGCGCTTGTCGCCGGGGACGTCCTCGCGGGCGATGGCCACGGCCTCGCGCACGGAGGCATGGGAGAGCAGCCCCGCCTCGACTTCGGACAGCTCGATGCGGAAGCCGCGGACCTTGACCTGCGCATCCGCGCGGCCGACGAAGTCCAGCGCGCCGTCCTGCCTCCAGCGCACCAGGTCGCCGGAGCGGTAGAGGCGCGCCCCGGGCACGGTGGAGAACGGGTCCGGGACGAAGCGCTCCGCGGTGAAGGTGGGCTGGCCGACGTAGCCTCGCGCGAGGCCGTCACCGCCGATGAACAGCTCCCCCGTCACGCCGACGGGCACGGGCTGCAGCGACGCGTCGAGGACGCGCAGGTGCGTTCCGTTCGTCGGACGGCCGATGGGGACGGAGACGCCGACGTCGTCGGGGCTCGCGACGGTGAAGGTCGTGGCGACGACGGTGATTTCGGTGGGGCCGTAGCAGTTGGTGACCTGGATGCCCCAGCCCGCCACGGCGCGGCGCGCGTTCAGCGCGGAGACGACGTCGCCACCGGTGAGGAGGCGCTGAAGGCAGGCGGGCACGGGGAGGCGGCTCTCGACGAGCTGCGAGAACAGACCGCTGGTGGCCCAGAGCGTGGTGACGCCGTGGCGGGCGACAGTCTGGAACAGCTCCTCGAGCGACGGCGTCCTCGGCGGCAGGAGGGCCAGCCGCGCGCCGTGCAGCAGCGCGCCCCAGACTTCGAACGTGGAGGCGTCGAAGGAGATGGGCGCGAGCATCAGGTGCGTCTGCTCGGGCCCGAAGCGGGTGTAGTCGATGCCGACCAGCGTGTGGATGACGCCGCGATGGGTGCAGGCGACACCCTTGGGCCTGCCCGTGGAGCCGGACGTGAAGTCGATGTAGGCCAGCGAATGCGGGTGCGCGGCGGGCGCGAGCGGCGTGGAGGCGAGGCCGTCCAGCGGGGCCTCCTCGAGCAGCACGCACGTGAGCCCGTCCGCGGGGAGCAGGGAGCGCAGCGCGCCCGTGGTGACGAGCGCGTCGGGGCTCGAGTCCTCGAGCATCAAGACCAGCCGCTCCCGCGGATAGGACGTGTCGAGCGGGACGTAGGCCGCGCCGGCCTTGAGGATGGCGACCAGGGCGACGATGAGCTCGGGCGAGCGCTCCAGCGAGACGGCGACGCGGCAGTCGGTGGTGACGCCGAGCGAGCGCAGGTGCCGGGCGAGCTGGTTCGAGCGCTCGTCGAGCTGCCGGTAGGTGACGGTGGTGTCGCCGAAGAGGAGCGCGGTGGCGTCGGGCCGCTCGGCCGCCACGCGGGAGAAGACCTCCGGCAGCGTGACGTCCACCGGGACGCGGGCGGGCGTGGAGGCCCAGTCGACGAGGAGCTGACGGGACTCCTCCTCCGGCAGCATGGAGAGCGTGGCCAGGGGCGCGTCGGGCCGGGTGACGACGGCCTCGACGAGCACCTCGAAGTGCCGCGCCATGCGCGCGATGGTGGCGTGCTCGAACAGGTCCGTGTTGTAGGTCAGCGCGCCGAGGAACCCCTCGGGCCCGTCCACGAAGTTCAGCTCCAGCTCGAACTTGATGACGGTGTCCTTCACCTCCACGGGCTCGAGCGCCGTGTCCTGCTTCTGGGCGGAGGTGCCGGGCGTGTTCTGGAGCGCGAAGAGGACCTGGAACAGCGGGCTGCGGCTCAGGTCCCGGCGGACCTGGAGCTCTTCGACCAGCCGCTCGAAGGGGACGTCCTGGTGCGCGTAGGCGCCGAGCGCGTTCTCCTTCACCTGCCGGAGCAGCGTCAGGAAGGACGCCCGCGCATCCACGCGCGCGCGGAAGACCAGCGTGTTGACGAAGAAGCCGATGAGGCCCTCGAGCTCCGCGCGCTGCCGGCCCGCGATGGGCGAGCCGACGGCGATGTCGTCCTGGCCCGTGTGCCGCGAGAGCAGCAGCTGCCACGCGGCGAGCAGCGCCATGAACGGCGTGGTCCCCTCGCGGTTGCACAGCGTCTTCAGCCGCCGGGAGACCTCCGGCTTCAAGGTGATGGGCGCCTGGCTTCCGTTGAACGTCTGCACCGGAGGCCGGGGCTTGTCGATGGGCAGCTCCAGCGGCGGCACTCCGCCCAGCCGTCCCCGCCACCACGCGAGCTGCTGCTCCAGCACCTCACCCTTGAGCCAGTCGCGCTGCCACACGGCGTAGTCGGCGTACTGGAGGGCCAGCGGGGGCAGCGGCGACGGCAGCCCCATCGCGAACGCGCCGTAGAGCGCGCCGACCTCCTGGACGAGCACGCCCATGGACCAGCCGTCGGAGACGATGTGGTGCATGTTGAGCGCGAGGATGCGCTCCGTCGGGGTCAGCTCCAGCACCAGCGCGCGCACCAGCGGCCCGGTGGAGAGGTTGAAGGGGCGCAGGTACTCCTCGTGGAGCAGGCGCTCCACCTCCCGCTGCTTCGCCTCGGCCTCCAGGGCCTTCAGGTCCACGTGCGTCACGGGCAGCTCGCCCTGCGGCGCGATGAGCTGGTAGGGCTCGTCGTTCTGCTGGAGGAACGTGGTGCGCAGCGCCTCGTGACGCCGCACCAGCTCGTCGAAGGCGCGCTGGAGCGCGGCGCGGTCCAGCGGTCCGTCCAGCCGGACGAACGACGGCATGTTGTACGTCGCGGTGCCGGGCTGGAGCTGGTCGAGGAACCACAGGCGCTGCTGCGCGAAGGACAGCGGCAGGGGCCCGGAGCGCGGCACGGGGACGAGCGGAGGGGGCTGCCGCTTGCCCGACATCAGCAGCATCGTGTCGATCTGCGCCGCGAGCGCCGCGACGGTGGGCGCGCCGAAGACGGTGCGAAGCGGCAGCTCCACGCCGAGCGCGGAGCGCACGCGCGACACCACCTGCGTGGCGAGCAGGGAGTGCCCCCCGAGCGCGAAGAAGTTGTCGGTGACGCTCACGCGCGGCACGTGCAACACGTCCGCGAAGAGCGTCGCGAGCTTCTCCTCCAGCGGCGTGCGCGGCGGGGCGAAGGCGCCGCCGCGCAGGCTCTCCGCGTCCGGAGCGGGCAGCCGCTTGCGCGCGAGCTTTCCGCTGGGCGTGAGCGGGAGCGCCTCCAGCGCGACGAACGCGTTGGGCACCATGTACTCGGGCAGCCGCTCCTGCAGGAAGACGCGGAGGGCCTCGACGTCCGGCGCCGCGTCCGAGGCGGAGACGACGTAGCCGACGAGCCGCCGGTCCCCCGGGACGTCCTCGCGCACCACCACGGCCGCGTCACGCAGCCCCGGCGCGGAGCGCAGCACCGTCTCCACCTCGCCCAGCTCGATGCGGAAGCCGCGCAGCTTCACCTGCGAGTCCAGGCGGCCCAGGAAGTCGAGCGTCCCGTCCGCGCGCCAGCGAGCGGCGTCACCGGTGCGGTACAGCCGCGCGCCCGGCGTCCGCGAGAACGGGTCCGGCACGAAGCTGCGCGCGGTGACGTCCGCCTTGCGCTGGTAGCCATGCGCCAGGTGCTCACCGCCGACGTACACCTCACCGGCGACGCCCACGGGCACCGGCTGTCCCAGCGCGTCCAACAGGTAGATGCGCGTGTGGCCCACGGGGCTTCCGACGGACGGCAGGGGAGGCCAGGCCGCGGGCTCGCCGCGCAGGCGGAACGCGGTGACGACGTGGGCCTCGGAGGGGCCGTACTGGTTCTCCAGGGAGCAGCCCGGGAGCTTCTCGAAGAAGGCCACGACGCTGGCGCTCACCTGCAGCTGCTCGCCGGCGGTGACCACCTCGCGCAGCGCGGTGGGAAGAGTCGCCCCGTGCGCGACGGCGTCCGCCATGGCCTGCAGCGCGACGAACGGGAGGAAGAGCCGCGCGACGCCCTGCTGGTGCATGAAGTCGAGCAGCGCGGGGATGTCCTGGCGCAGCGCCCCGGTGGGCAGGGCGACGGTGCCGCCCGTCCACCAGGTGGAGAAGAGCTCCTGCACGGAGACGTCGAAGTTGAGCGACGCGAACTGGAGCGTCGTGGCCCCGGGCAGCGCGGACTGGCCCACCTGCCACGTCAGCAGCGAGCTCAGCGCGCGGTGGGGCATGACGATGCCCTTGGGCAGGCCCGTGCTGCCGGAGGTGTAGATGACGTAGACGGTGGCATCCACCGGCACGTCGACGCCGGGCGCGTGGCGCGGCTGCCGTCCGAGCGCGTCCGCCTCGTCATCCAGCGTGATGACGCGGGTGGACTCCAGGAAGGGCAGGGCGGACTTCAGGCTCGAGTGCGTGAGGACCACGGGCGCGAGCGTGTCCGCGAGCATGTAGGCCAGCCGCTCGGAGGGGTAGGTCGGGTCCAGCGCCAGGTAGTTGGCCCCGGCCTTGAGCGTGGCCAGGACGGCGATGGCCATGTCGAGCGACTTCTCCAGGCAGATGCCGACGGTGCTCCCGGTCGCGACGCCGCGCGCGCGCAGGTGCCAGGCGAGCTGGTTGGCCCGCGTGTCCAGCTCCGCGTACGTGAGCGCGTGGGTGCCGTCCGTGATGGCGACGGCGTCGGGCGTGCGTCGGGCCTGCGCCTCCACGGGGACGTGGATGGGCGAGGGCGTGAAGTCGCCTTTCGACGTGTCGTTCCAGCCGACGAGCAGCTGGTGGCGCTCGGCGTCCTCGAGCAGGGGCAGCCGGAAGACGGACTGGCCCGGCTCGCGGACGGCGGCCTCCAGCAGGCGCACCAGCCGCGTGGCCATCCGCTGGATGGTGGCCGTGTCGAAGAGGTCCAGGTTGTACTCGAACACCGCGTGGAAGGCGGTGCCGTCATCGGACATCAGCAGCGTCAGGTCGAACTTCGACGTGCCGCTGATGGCGTCCAGCGGGCGGACCTTCAGCGCGGAGCTCCCGTCGTCCTGGCCCACCGCCTTCGGCGTGTTGAGCAGGGCGAGCATCACCTGGAACAGCGGCGTGCGGCTCTGGTCCCGCTCCGGACGCAGCTCGTCCACCAGCTTCTCGAACGGGACGTCCTGGTGCGCGTACGCGCCCAGCGTCGTCTCGCGCACCTGGAGGAGCAGCTCGCGGAACGTCATGCCCGGCTTGAAGCGGGCGCGCAGCGCGAGCGTGTTGGCGAAGAAGCCGATGAGCCCTTCCAGGTCCGCGCGCGTGCGGTTGGCGATGGGCGAGCCGACGATGATGTCGTCCTGGCCGGAGTAGCGCGCCAGCAGCGTCTGGAACGTGGCCAGCAGCACCATGAAGGGCGTGACGCCCTCCTCGCGGCACAGCGCGTAGACGGCCGGCGCCAGCTTCTCCGGGATGTCCACGCGCAGCATGTCGCCGCGCAGGGTCTGGATGGGCGGGCGGGGCCTGTCGGTGGGCAGCTCCAGCGCGTGCGGCGCGTCGGCCAGCTGCGTGCGCCAGTACGCCAGCTGCGACTCGAGCACGTCCCCCGTCAGCCACCCGCGCTGCCACACGGAGAAGTCCGCGTACTGCACGGGCAGCTCGGGCAGCGGCGTTGGCTGTCCCCGCGCGAAGGCCAGGTAGAGCGCGGGGACCTCCTGCGTGAGCACGCCGATGGACCACCCATCCGAGATGATGTGGTGGATGACCATGAGCAGCACGTGCTCGTGTGCGTCCAGCTTCAAGAGCGTCGCGCGCAAGAGCGGTCCCGACGCCAGGTCGAAGGGCGTGCGCGCCGCCTGGTCCGCCAGGCGCTGGGCCTGGGCGTCGCGCTCCTCCGGCGACAGCGCGCGCAGGTCCACCACCGGGATGCTGAACGGCGCGGGCTCGGAGACCGCCTGCACGGGGCCTTCCGGCAACGCACGGAACGTGGTGCGCAGCGTCTGGTGGCGCCGCGTCAGCTCCGTGAAGGCGCGCTCCAGCAGCGCGTGCTCCAGCGGCCCGGTGAAGCGCAGGCCGTAGAACATGTTGTACGCGGGGCTGCCCGGCTGGAGCTGGTCCAGGAACCACAGCCGCTGCTGCGCGTAGGACAGCGGCGCGCCGTCGCCATGCCCCGTGGGGATGGGCCCCTCGCCCGCGCGCGCGGCGTCGAAGAGCCGGGCGGCGAGCGCCTTCGCGTGCGGCTCGCGCAGCAGCGTGTAGCCGTCACCCGGCGTCACCTCGAGCCGTGAGCCCTCCTCCGCCAGCACCGCCCAGCCCCGGTCCTGCTCGGTGTCGCTGGCCCCGGTGGCCTCCGCGGCGCGGACCACGAGCGCGGAGCCGGGGAAGGGCTCCGGGACGTAGCGGCGGGCGGCGCGCAGGTGAGCGGAGAAGACCTTGAAGCGCGCGCGCAGGGACTCGATGGGCGTGCCCTCGGGCAGCAGCCCCGCGCCATGCAGGTGCGCGAGCAGGGGCTCCGGGTCCTTTCCCGTGGTGAGCGCCGCGGGCAGCTCCAGCGGAGCCAATCCCCCCTGGAGCGCCAGGTCCCTCGCGAACAGGGCCGCGTGGGCCGCGAGCGCGGTGGCGGACACGCTCCGGTCGGGTACCGCGGGCGGCGGCTCGAGCAGCGTGAGCCGCGCGGCGTGCCCGTCGCGCTGGAGCAGGCGTGCCATCTCCCACGCGATGACGGCGCCCAGCGCCCAGCCCGCGAGGTGGTAGGGCCCCTCGGGCCGCTCGGCGCGCAGCGCCTCCACGTAGAAGACGGCCATCGCCTCCAGCGACTCCAGCGGGGCGCGGCCATCGGTGAGGCCTCGCGCCTGGAAGCCCAGCACGGGCTGGGACGCGGGCGCGTGCCCGGCGAGCGCGGCGTAGCAGTCCAGCCGGCCGTCCAGCGGATGCACGAGGTAGATCGGCGGAGTCTTCTCGTCACCGGCGCGCAGGACCACCAGCGGCGAGCCGGAGGCGGCCACGGGGGCGTCGGATGGGGTGACGGGGCCGACGGACGTCGGAGAGTCGATGCGCGTGCTCACGGATACTCCAGTGGATACATGGGCGCGGACGGCCAGAACCGCGACGTGCTCAAGACGGGGTGTTCCCCGTCGCCGAGAGCCTGTTCTCGGGCACGGCGTTGGCCGCGGGCGGTTCGGAAGGAAGCGTCGAGGCGAGCGGATGGGAGGGAATCACGTCCGGAAGCTCTTCCTGGACGCGCCGCGCGCGAGGGGACGAAAGCAGCAGGCCCACGGCGCACAACACCGTGAGGCCGATGACGACGAAGAGGAGCGCGATGCCGCGGCCGGGGCCGGTGCCCAGAAGGCGCCCCATGCTGTCCGCCAGCGCGCCGCCCGGAGCCATCCACGGCTCGAAGACGCGGTCGGCCAGCGGACCCGCCACCAGCGTGACCAGCAGCACCGCGGACTGGCCCACCGTCTTTCGCAGCGCGGCCACCCGGCCCTGGATCTCCAGCGGCACCTTCGTCTGCCAGAGCACCTGCGAGTTGGCCGCGGTGAGCGGCATGGAGAACAGGAACAGCATCGCCGCCGTGGCGAGCAACGCAACGCTGGGGGGCAGCGCGGCCAGCAGCAACATCGTCGCGGCGATGAGCGGGAAGCCCGCCACGCCCCGCATGCGCTGCTTGGGGCCGCCCCACACGCTGGTGAGCACGCCCCCGGCCAGCATGCCCAGGCCGGACACGGAGCCGATGACGCCCAGGTTCTTCACGTCCGTGAAGCTCAGCACCAGCGGCGTGATGAGCAGCAGCACCAGCGCCATGCTCGCGTTGGTGAACGTGGTGAAACACAGCAGGTACGTCAGCCCCCGCCGCTCGCGCACGAAGCGCCACGCCTCGGCGAGCTCCGCGCGCATCGAGCGCTGGCCCGGAGCCCGCGCCGCGCTCGGCGGTGGTGACGGGAAGCGCACCGCGACGAGCACGCTCGCGGCGAACAGGAAGCTCAGCACGTCCATGAAGAGCACGCCGTGCAGGCCGATGCTGCCCACCAGCACGCCCGCGAACACCGGCGAGGCAATCTGGCTGATGGCCGCGCCCAGCTCCGCCAGTCCGCTGGCGCGCCCCAGGTGCCGCTTGGGGATGAGCAGCGGCGTCGTCGCCTGCCACGCGGGCCACCGGAACGCCGTGCAACAACCGCCCAGCAGGACGATGGGGTACATGTACCAGCTCTGGAACTTCAGCCAGCCGGCGTTGTCCGCCACCAGCAGCGTCCAGATGAGCCCCGTGGTGACGCCCGAGCCCACGTCGCTCCAGAGCATCGCCTTGCGCCGGTCCCACCGGTCCACCAGCACGCCCGCGAACGGCGACAACACCGCCAACGGCAGCGTCGCGCAGAACGAGATGAGCACGAAGCGCGTCGTGGAGCCGGTGAGCTGGTAGACGTACGCGCCCAGCGCGAACGCTGTCAGCCCGGAGCCGAACAGGGAGACGAACTGACCCAGCCAGACCAGGGCGAACGTGAGCAGCGGGCGCGACGGTGAAGCAGGCGACGGGGCGGTCATTCGTCGAGGAGGAGCGAGCTGGGTTGCCTGGCCAGCTTCCCACGGGCCAGGGGCACGGCACAGGAACCGGGGTACTCTGGGATCAGCTTCACAGCCCTGACGCATTCTTGCAAACAGACTACCCGGACAGTCGCGCCGGCCCGCGTGGAAACACGGACGGTGCGTGTGGCCCGGGGGAGGTGGCGGGGGAGGGGGCCCTCGTTGCGAGCCGCCGGCCGCGCCTCAACTTCTTGGAACAGCAATCCGTTCACCCTCACCAGGAGGCCGTCGATGGCTCAGGCCGGCAAGGATGTCGAGACGCTCAATTCCTTCTTGCGGGGCGAGATTTCAGCGGTGGAGACCTACCGCCAGGCGATGGGGCACATCGAGCACGACGTGCGGCGGCGCACGCTCGAGGAGTGCCTGAAGGACCACGAGCAGCGCGTGGAGGCGCTCAAGGAGCGCATCCGGCAGCTCGACGGAGAGCCCGCGGAGGGCTCGGGCGTGTGGGGCGTCTTCGCGAAGGTGGTCCAGGGCGGCGCGGACCTCCTGGGCGAGGACAAGGCCATCTCCGCCCTGGAGGAGGGCGAGGACAAGGGCCTTCGCGACTACGAGCAGAACGCGGGCAAGGTCCACGGTGACTTGCGCCGCTTCGTGCGCATGGAGCTGTTGCCCAAGCAGAAGAGCACGCACAAGAAGCTCAGCCACCTGAAGCACACCCTGCACTGAGGCCTGGGGCGCCCCCCTCACCTGGGCCCGGGCCTGCGCGCGTCGCGGGTCCGGGCCCGCTTTTGTTGGAGCTCTCAACTTTCGGGAATGCCTGTGACCTTTTGAATGCCCGAACGGCCACGGACGTCGACGTCCGGGACGCACGTCGGGTGTCCTTCATGCCGGGTCGCGAGGCTCTTGGAGGTTGCCGACGGGGCGTGCGATAACCGGGGGTCCGCCGACGAGGCCGGAGGAGATGCATGTGGCTGGACGACAGCTCTTCGGAACGCGAACATTCCTCGTCGGAAGGCGCGCGGCGCGAGCACGAAGGAAGTGTTCAGCATGAGCCCCAGGAACCGGAGCCCTTGAAGATGGCCCAGGCCCCCGCGGTGCCGAAGGAGGGCAGCCACGCGGGCGCGCTGAGCGCGAGCTGCGAGGCGCTGTTCCGCTCCACCGAGCAGGCCCTTCCGTGGGCCTGGAAGCTGCTGCAGCTGGCCAAGGGCTCCGGCGCGCTGGCCGTCGAGGCGCGTGGCGCCGCGCTGGAGTTCCTGGACCGCATCCCTCCTCACGTCCGCCGCGGGGTCAGCGAGCTGCTCGCGTACAGCAACCTCTGGCAGGCCGTCTGCACGCGGCTGGGCCGCCCGGTGGCGCGCTCGACGGAGGAGCTGCTGCGCGAGCTGAACGAGGACCTGCAGCTGCTCTTGCGCGGGGCGCAGGCGCGGCTGGGCACCACCGCGGCGCTGGAGCAGGGGCTGCTGTTGCACCTGGGACGGCTGCGCGAGTCGCGCGGCAAGGAGCCCTCGGCGGCGCTGGAGCTGAGGGCGTCGCTGGATGCCTTCACGCACGCGGTGACGCAGGTGATGTCCTCGGCGAGCGCCTACCGCCGGGCGTGGGAGGCCGCGCAGGCGGAGCTGACCGAGTCGGCGGAGTGGCTCGGTGCTGGAGACCCGGGCTTCTGCGCGTGGCTGGCCGAGCACCTGTCGGCGTCGGTGCCCGCGTGGCGGGAGGCGCACGCGTCCAGCCGCCTGTTGCAGGAGCTGGGAGCGCTGTCCGGCCCTCCGTAGCCGAGCCTAGACCTCCACGAGGATGCGGTGCCGGTAGAGCTCCAGCAGCACGTCCTCGGACAGGTCCGCCTGCTTGTGCTCGCGCAGGTGGTGGCGCACGGCCTCCACGCTCTGTCGCCCGGTGAACTCCACGAGCAGTCCGTAGGCCTCGCCGGGCAGGGCCACGGCGTCGAAGTCGCTGTACGCGCCCAGGGCCACGCTGCCGTCGGGCATCCACTGCACGGTGGCGTCCGCGTTGAACTTGAGCGTGCGCGGCAGCTGGGAGGACACGGCGGTGCCCAGGTGCGCCTCCAGCGCCTTGAGCTCGATGAGGCCGTCCAGGCCGAGCAGCTTGTCGAGCCCCGCGGCGTCCAGCCCGCGCACCAGCCGGTGGCACTCGCGGTAGTAGTCCACCTCCAGGCCCACGTAGCCCTTCCACAGGTCCGCGTAGGCGCGCGCGGGAGGTGGCGCGTCGTCCAGGTCCTCGACGGCGAGCGGTGAGGGCTGCAGCTCCGGGCGGTCCTTGCCGGACAGGATGTAGTCGGGCAGCAGCTGGAGCGTCGTCCAGCGCGACAGCTGGATCTCCGTCAGCGTCAGGTACGTCTTGAGGGACATGTAGAACCTGCGGCCGTCCGCGCCCGCCACGTACTTGCAGAAGAACGTGGAGCACACCGCCTCGCGGTAGGGCCAGATGGTGCAGCCGCCGCTGTGTTGCGCGTAGTAGGGGCAGCGCAGCGACGCGGCCCGGCCGAAGAACTGGGTGCCGTTCTTGTAGAGGAAGTTGAACTTGGCCGGGGGCTTCACCCACTGCGGCGTCACGCCGATGCGCGCGGCGATGCGCGCCTCCATGCGCGAGCGGCCCTCGGACAGCTCCGGCCGCTCGTCCGACAGGAGCGCGCCCACCAGGTAGTTGGGCAGGCGCGGGAAGTAGGTGCAGCACTTGGTGTCGGGGCGGAACAGGCGGCTGACGCCGTCCACGGCCTCCACGCTGCCCTGGGCGGAGCCCTCGCACATGGCGCAGTTCGAACAGGTGGCCTTGGTCTCCTCGGGGACGTCCTGGCGGAAGAAGCCGGGGAGCAGCTCGCGGTAGAGCTCGGGGAGGGAGTCGAGGAGGCGGGGCATCGAGGGGCTCGGGGAAGGAGGTCAGCGAGCGGAGGGGTCGTACCACTCGAGCCGATAGGTACAGGAGTCCTGGTCGTGACGGGTGCGGGAAATGGTCAGCCCCCGGACACCGATGCGATGCAGCCCCTCCTCCAGCACACCCTCGACGAAGCCCTCGGTGGCCGCGGGCTCGTTGAACCAGAGGTCCGCGGTGGTGGGGTTCACCACCGTGACGCGGGTCTCGGTGAAGTTGTTGCCGCTCCTGAAGTTGTGCGTCATCCGGCCCAGCGAGCGCATGGGGCCCAGCACGCGCGCCAGGGTGAGCACCGCCGCGCCCATGACGGTCTGCGCGTAGCCTTCAATCATGCGCCGCGCGAGCAGCCGGCGCGCCTCCTCGAGCGTCCGGTCCGGATGGAGCGCGCGGGCCACCGTGTCCAGGCAGCGCACCCAGACGGCGTGGGGATAGGCGGCCTGGAGCGGGCCGTCCAGGTCCATGCCCATCTCCCGCAGCTCGTTGCGAAGGTCGTAGGACAAGTCCTTGTCGAGGGTCTTCAGATACAGGCTGTCCACCGTGTTGCCGAAGATGACGCGCTCCTGGCTCATGCGCTTTCCCCCAAGGTCGCCGGCCACCCACCGGCGCGCGCGCATTCTCTCCGGAGCCGACCTCCCAAGGCCAGTCCTGTCGGACGTGCCCCGCACGGTGGGGCTCCGAGGAGGGGGCAGACCGCGACGGGCCTCGGGACAGGTGATCGCGCCCCGGCGACGCTCCTGGATGTGACGGAGGGCGTCATCGAAAGTGTGTCACGCCATCGCAAGGTGTGTCTGTCCGATGGAGTCCTGGATGGGCGTCCGTGGTGTGGTTTGGATGTTATGTGATTCCCCTTATTGGTCGGGTTGAAACTGTATGGCATACAGGGTTCGAGCGCTCGAATGTCTGGCGTTCTGGGGACGGATTCCGCTCAGTCGTGGACTTCGAGTCGGGTCGTCCCTCCTCCCTCACGAAAGGATGCCCCCGTGACGAAACACGATGCCGTCGTTCGTTGGGCCATGCTCCTGGGACTGCTGGTGTTCGCCAGCCCAGGCGTGGTGATGGCGCAGCCGCTCCCTCCCTTCAAGGAGGTGCACGTGGTCTTCCTGATTGACCGCAGCGGGTCGATGCAGACCGTGCGCTCGCTGGACAACCGGCAGCGGTTCGCGGTGGGCATGCAGATGGCCAGGGAGGCCGTGGAGGCGGGTTCGTCGCTGCCGCGATACATGGCGGTCTGGTCGTTCGAGAATAATTCATATCAGGTGCATCAGGATTTCACGACGGAGCCCCAGCTCATCTTCAATGCCTTGAGCGCCTTGCAGGCGGGAAGTGGGACGACCCCGCTGGCCTACTCGGCCTGCGAGGCGGTGAACAAGCTGAGAGGGTTTCGTACGAATGTCTTCGCGCAGAAGCGAATCGAGCTGAGCTCCGACGGCCAGGAGAATGACAGTCCCATTGGCTCCGAGTGCCAGGGCTCGGACAGCCCCGCGATGGACCCCCAGTCCTGGCAGTGGAAGGTGAGGAACAAGCTGCGGACCGGAAATGCCCAGAACACCAACGTGCCTCCGACCGGCTATGAGATTGTTTCTCATATCACCTTCTTCGGGAGCTTCCTGACTCTTCGGGATGGCGGCTCGGAGGTGGTCCCGGAGGTCTCGCGGGACGGGAGGCTTGTCGCGGATGCGAGCATTCCCGCTCCCACTGGCGGCCCGTTCGTCAGGTACCTGCGCACCATCGCCGAGGAGTCCGGTGGGCGGCTCACGGTCGTCGAGGACAACCAGCCGGTTCCCGCGCTCGGCGACGTCGACCGGAACGGCTGTGTCAACAACGTGGACCTGGACCTGGTGCTCGCCAACTTCGGGAACACCGTTCCGCCTGGGGACAAGCGGGCCGACATCAACGGTGACTTCATCGTCGACTACAACGACTACTCCATGGTCATCGCTCAGTGGGGGATGGGCGGTCGGTGCAACGTGACCTTCTGACCTGAGACCTCGGGGCGCGGACCCGGCCGGCTGTTTCGTGCCGGGTCCACGCCGGGGCTGACTATTCTGGCACGCCGCCCGTGGGGAGCCACGGCTGAGGGCTGGCCCCGCAGCCTCGGCCCAGATTGCCCAGGACGATGCTGTAGTCGGTGAAGTCCACGACCTTGTCTCCGTTGAAGTCGGCCTTGGGGTCTCCAGGGGGGATGCTCAGCCCGTAGTTGGCGAGCATGAGGTAGTAGTCCTTCGAGTCGATGCACCCGTTGCCATCCGTGTCACCCGGGATGGGAAGCGGTCGTGAGTCCTCGATGGGCATGTATTGACCGCCCGAGTCGCGCGACAACCCCCGGAGCAGGACGAGGAAGGGGGATTCGAGCGGGTCCGCGAAGGGCGACAGGTTGAGGTGGTTGTAGAAGACGTCCGCGTCGAACACGAGCTGGAAGGGGTTGGGGCTGTCGCGCAGCGGGTCGCCCGTCTTGAGCATGTTGCGGACCTTCCACTGCCACGAGCCCTCCTCCAGGTCCGGGTAGCGCTTGTTGCTGGACGGCCCGTAGCACAGCGAGTCTTCGGGCGTGCTGTTCTCCTCTCCGTCGGAGATGAGGTGGACCACCTTGCGTGCGTCCACGCCGGGCTCGAACTGGAGCAGCTCGTCCGCGGCATCGCAGACGGTCACCGCCAGCGGCGTGGCCCCCAGGCCCGAGGTCAGGTTGTTCAGCGTCGTCACCGTCGACGCCCCGTCCATGAAGCCCTGCTCACGGCGGTAGGTGGCCCCCTCGAACGTCCACACGGCGAAGCGTCGCGGCAGGGCATTGGGCGTCTGCACGAAGTCGCGTCCCCGCGTCACGGCCTCCACGAAGCGCGTCTGGCCCGAGGCGCGCGTCGTGAGCATGGAGCCGCTGCGGTCGATGAGGATGATGACGTGCTCCTCGGTGAAGGCCCGCGCGTCGGCGCCGCCCAGCAACACCAGGGCGAGTCCGCTGGCCGCGAGCGCTCCAGGCGCCCGCCCGTTCAGTCTTCGAGGCAACATGGGTGTCTCCTTGTCGGGTGCTGCGGAAGGGACCCAACGGCCGTCCCGTGAAGCGTGGCGCCTCAGAACATCTCCACCTGCGTGGGAATGAGGCGGTCATCCCGCGTGCCGTCCCCCAACTGTCCCTCGCCGTTGTATCCCCACGCCCACGCCGTCCCGTCCGAGCGCAGCGCCATCGAATGGTGGTCCCCCGCGATGATGGCCACCGCGTTGCTCATCCCCGCCACCATCACCGGCACGTGGCGGTTCTCCAGCAGCCCATCGCCCAGCTGGCCGTCGAAGTTGAACCCCCACGCGCGCACCGTGCCGTCCGAGCGCAGCGCCAGCGAGTGGAAGTTCCCCGCCGCGATGGAGACGACGCCCGTCAGGTTCGACACCGGCCCGGGCGCGTTGAGGTTCAGGGTCGAGCCATTCCCCAGCTGCCCCGAGCCGTTGTAGCCCCAGGACCACACCGTGCCGTCCGAGCGCAGCGCCAGCGAGTGGTAGCCCCCCGCGATGATGCTCGTCACTCCGGTGAGCCCCACCACCTGCACCGGGACGATGTGCCAAGCGTTCGTCCCGCTGCCAATCTGTCCGTCGAAGTTGTAGCCCCACGCCCACACGGTGCCGTCCGAGCGCAGTGCCATGGAGTGGCTGTGGCCCGCGGCGATGGCCGTCACGCCCGTCAGCCCCGTCACCCGCACGGGCACGTTGCGGTCCGCCGTGGAGCCATCCCCCAGCTGTCCGTAGCGGTTGAAGCCCCACGCCCACACCGTGCCGTCGTTGCGCAGCGCCAGCGAGTGCAGGGCCCCGGAGGAGACGTCGGAGATGCCCGTGAGGTTGGAGACCCGCACGGGCTGCGAGCGGTCCACGTTGCTGCCGTCGCCCACCTCGCCCCGGCTGTTGACTCCCCAGGCCCACACGGTGGTGTCTGCCTTGAGCACCACGGTGTGCTTGTCGCCCGCGGCCACGGACACCGCGCCTGACAGCCCCATGAGGGCGGGCGTCAGCCGGTCCGCGCCCGTGCCGTTGCCCAGCTGGCCGCTCTCGTTGTCGCCCCAGCTCCAGACATTCCCGGACGCGTCCAGGTAGACGGAGTGCAGCTGGCCCGACGTGACACCCGGGTTGCCCAGCGTCTGCGTCGTCCCCACGCGCACCGGCGACATGCGCGGCTGGAAGGTGCTGTCACCCAGCTGGCCGAACGCGTTGTCGCCCCAGGCCCACACGGTGCCGTCCGCGCGCAGCGTCAGCGAGTGCTTGAAGCCCGCCACCAGCGTGACGCCGCCCGTGAGCCCCGCGAGGATGGGCACCCGGCTGCTCGTCAGCGTCCCGTTGCCGAGCTGCCGGTAGCGGTTGTCGCCCCAGGCCCACACCGCGCCGTCCGAGCGCACCGCCAGCGAGTGGTAGTTGCCGGCCACCACCGCCATCACCTCCGTCAGCGGCACCTGGACGGGCGCGGTGCGGTTGCTCACCGTGCCGTCTCCCAGTTGCCCGGTGGCGTTGAGTCCCCAGGCCCACGCCGTGCCGTCCGAGCGCAAGGCCACGCAGTGTGACGCGCCCGCGGACACCGTCGCCACGCCCGTCAGGCCGAGCACCTGGGCGGGTTGGCCGCGCGTCGTCACCGTGCCGTCGCCGAGCTGACCGCTGCGGTTGTCGCCCCAGGCCCACACGGTGCCGTCCGCGCGCAGCGCCAGCGAAGTGTTGCCACCGGCCGCTACCGCGATGACCTCGCGCAGGCCGGGGACCTGGATGGGCAGCGAGTTGCTCGTCGCCGAGTGGGGACCGACCTGCTTGTAGCGGTTGTCACCCCAGGCCCAGACGGTGCCGTCCGAGCGCAGCGCCACGGAGTGCGAGAAGCCCGAGCCCACCGAGAGCACGCCCGTCAGGGACTGGACCCGCACCGGCTGCACGCTCGCGCTGGTCGTCCCCGTGCCGAGCTGTCCGGAGTAGTTGTCGCCCCAGCCCCAGACGGTGCCGTCCGAGCGCAGCGCCAGCGAGTGGTAGTCCCCCGAGGCCACCGCCACCGCGTCCGTGAGCTGGCTCACCTGCACCGGCGTCGGGCTGTCGGTGAGCTGGCCGTTGCCCAGCTGTCCCTGGCGGTTGTAGCCCCAGGCCCACACGGTGCCGTCCGAGTGCACGCCCACCGAGTGGTATTGGCCCAGCGACAGGCGCGACGCGGAGCTCCGGCCGGCGAGCGGCACGCGCACCTGGCTCAGCGCGGGGGCCGGCGCCATCGCCCACTCGCCGCAGCCCGCGAGGAGCCACAGCGCCAGGACGGCGCACCACCGGACGGAACTGCTCCACGTCGCGTTGCGGAACATGCGCGAACCTCCCCGACAAAGGCCGTCAGCGACGGCACAAGGACCTGCTTGCGGAAACTCCTTCAACCCTCCACCCCCCCCACCGAGCGACGAGTGCCCGCAGCTCCGAGGGGCGCGCCATGCGGTGTCGCGGAACCTGCGCGAACGTCCCCCACAAAGGCCGTCAACGACGGCACCAGGACTTGCCTTCGGTGTCCTTGCAGCCGTCCACCACCCACCGAGCGACGAGCGCCCGCAGCTCCGGCGGCAGCTCCACGCCCGCCATGGGCATGCCGGGCGAGGCGGCCACCAGGCCGTGCTCGGCCTCCAGCGCGCGCGTCTCCAGCCGCCGCCAGAACTCCTCGCCGGACTTCTTCTTCAGATAGCTCTTCAGCCCCTGTGCATCCGCCGTGAAGGCACTGGCGGCGCGAGGGCTCGTCGCGTGGCAGTGCACGCACGTGGCGTCCCGGAAGAACGGGCCCCAGAGGTACGCGAGCATCGTCGGAGGCACCGGGCCCGGCGCGGCGGCCTGCTTCACCGCGAGGCCCGTGACGCGTGCATCCAGCTCGCGCTCCTTCTCGCGTCGCTGCTCGTCGAACAGGCGATGCAGCAGCTTCGCCTCGTCGAGCGTGAGCGGCACCTCCGGCATCTGCCGCCCCTGGCGAGCGTGGGGCGAGGGCTCGCGGCAGTACTCGTACGTCCACTCGGGCGTGTAGAGCCCCAGCGACACGCCGTCGCGTCCGGAGAGCGGACGGGGGCCGGTGTGGCACGCGGCGCAGCGCGCCTTCCACAGCGCGTCGGCGGCGGGGCGCTCGTGCGGCGTCAACCTGGCCAGCGGCGCCTCCTTCGCCGGCAGGCGCACGGCCAGCAGCGCGGCGATGTCCTGGACGTCGCCCGGGCGGAGCGCGGGGTAGGCCATCATCCGGGGGGCGCGGCTGCCCTCCTTCTGCGAGAGCGTGCTCGGCCGCCTGAGGAACGCCGCGAGGCCCCGCGCGGAGATGCGCGGCACCGCGTGTCCGGGCTCCTCGAGCAGCTCCGGCGCGTTCATGTACGACAGCGGCGTGGTGGCCAGGTGGGCGAGCTTCTCCTCGCGCACCGGCACCGCGAAGTAGCGCGGGTCCGGCTCTCGCTTCTGGCGCTTGCGGGCCACGTCGTTGATCTCCGCGTGGCAGCCGTAGCACTGGCTGTCGGTCCACCGGCCCAGGCCGTTGGCGAAGCGCGTCTGGGGCTCGGTGCGCTGGGACGTGTGGCACCCGGTGCACTCCTGGGCCACCCCGCCTCGCGCGGACGCGGACGCCATCCCCGCGAGCAGCACCAGCGCGAGCACGGCCAGCCGCCTCACGGCGCCAGCTCCGCCGGCTGCGTGAGCCTCACGCGCGAGACGTCCTCGGACTCCCATCGCGCGATGTCCTCCACCACCTGGCCGAAGTCCGAGGCCGTGGCGCGCTCCGCGTCCGGCTCACAGGTCCGGTAGGCGCCCACCAAGGCGAAGCCGGACACGGACCACGTGGGCTCCACGGAGCCCGTGGGTCGGGGCAGCCGGGTGACGATGCAGCGCTGGAGCTTCGCGCGGCGTTGCCCCGGCGCCTCGCCCTCGTCGGGGTCGTCCTTGCCCGAGCACGCCATGCCGCCCACGAGTCCCATCAGGACCCAGACCCATCGTGTCTTCATGAAAAGCTCCCGAGCCGGGAGCGTCATGGCCCGCGCCATGTCCGCCCCCGGCTGCCGATGTGAGGGTTCGAATGTCCGGGCGCGGCGTCTCAGCCGTGCTCGAGCGCCAGCGGCGCGGGCGTGCAGATGGCCGAGGAGCTCCCGGCCACCGCGGGTGTCATCGTCGCCGTCTGGGCGGCGAGGTCCAGCGTGAAGGCCTTCACATACGTCTCCCAGCCCACCTGCGGGTCCGTGGTGACGAAGAGCGAGGGATTGGTCTGCGCGAGCTTCGCGGACTCGAAGAGCACGTCCCAGCTGTTGCCCGTCACGCCCCCGGTGGGCTGCGACTGGAGCGCGCCGTTGGTCACCAGCACCTGGTTGATGCCCGGCACGTTGAGCAGCGGGCTGGAGGGCGCGCACAGCGGCACGTTGACGCGCAGGGTGATGACGGGGTTGGCGGCGATGTGGGCGCGCACCATGGCCTCGTCCGCCGGCAGGAAGTGGACGCTGATGCCACACACGAGCGGGTAGTTGCCGCCCACGGCCTTCGGCTTGTAGCTGGCGGGGATGCCGGGGAGCAGGTCGATGATGGCCTGCGTCGGCTGGCAACCGGTGGCGGGGAAGGTGGGCAGCAGGCGCGCGTCGGTGATGCCGTGACGGCTGATGAAGCCGTTGTACAGGTTGAGCGTATGGGCGGTGGGGTGCAGGTTCACGAACAGCCGCCGCATGCCGCCCACCGTGGCCACGGAGTCCGTCGCGACCTGGGCGTACTGCGTATAGAAGATGGGACCGCGGTTCATGCCCATGTACGGGATGAACACCATCTCCGACTCGCGAAGGGTGCGCGCGTAGTCGAGCGGGGGCGTGTCCGTCTGGGCCTGGGCGGGGGCTGCCGCCAGACACAGGGCGAGCGTGAGACAGAGCGAGAGCAATCGCATGGGTGCAGGGCCTGGGGTGAGGATGGAAAGGGGGGGCGGAAGCCGCCAGGAAGGTGGCCTCCGCCCCGGAGTCGAATCAGCGCCAGCGACGGATTACGGCTGGCCCAGCAGCGCGCGGCAGCCCGCGTCGTTCATGTTCCAGTTCACGCGGCCCATCTCGAAGCCATCCATGAGGCAGGTGACGTTGAGGTTGGTCTTGACGGTGAAGTCCGTGGGACCCGGGTTGTACTGGATGTAGACGACCTCGTTGCGCTCCAGGATGAGCTTCTCGTAGTTGGCGCGCATGGTGAAGATGGAGTTGGTCTGGTTGGAGACCTGGCCGTTGACCGGCGTGGTGTAGCGGCGCACCTCGTTGAACAGCTCGTCCTGGAGGCGGGCCTGGACGGCGTTCACGACGTTGATGAAGTTGGCGTCATTGGGCGCGGTGGGGCCCCACTGGCCGTTGCTGCCGAGGTACTCGATGCGGATGCCGCAGGCGTTCTCCGCGGAACACGTCACCAGGCGCTCGAAGAAGGCGCGAACCTCGATGTCCACGCAGGAGCTCAGGTGGAAGGCCGCGAACGCGCTGGCCTGCTCGAACAGCGAGCGCCAGTTCACCGTGAAGCGCGCCTGACGGGTGAGGTTGTGCGTCTTGATGTCCCAGTCGATCTGCGCCGTCATGATGTTGTCCCACTGGGCGCCGGTGGCCATCAGCGCGCGCAGCTGCGGCGTCCAGCCGGGCAGGGTGGTCGCCTGGAAGGCGATGTCCTGCGCCACGACGCTGCCGCTGACGGCGGGCAGCGTGTTGAACTTGTACATCACGTTGGTGTTGATGTCGTACGGCTGGGACGGGTCCAGGTGCGTGAAGCACACGGGGACGCGCACCTCACGGCCGTTGACGACGAGGATCTCGAAGTCGCAGTCGACCTCCACGCGACCGTTGACGGGCGCGTAACCGGACAGCACGAACTGCGTGGTGGACCGGTTGGCCGGGGCCGGGGCGATCTGGAAGCCCAGCGCGGCGGCCTCCGTGGACAGCCGGTTCAGCGCGCCCAGGTCACTGGTGGTGGAGAACGAGCCACCCAGGTTCGCCAGCTCCAGGCCCGCGAAGTAGCCGAAGATGGGGATGAAGGAGGTGATCTGGAAGCGGGGGATGGGGTTGGTCGTCTGGGGCGACTGCACGGCCACGCCGCCGCGGCGCGGGACGTAATAGACGAGGTTGTTGTTGTCCGTGTCACCCAGCAGGGTGAACGCGTCCTGGACCGTGGGGGAGAAGTACTGCGCCATGGGCTTGGCGGACGGGGACATGGGCGCCGCGAGCGCCTGCGTCGCGGTGAGCGAGAGCGCCGCGGCCGCGGTGGTAGCGAGAAGCTTCTTCATGGATTGCATTCCTTTTGCGTGGCGTGAGGAATAGAGGGCGCACCCGTCCCGTGCCTGCGTGCCATGGGCGCGCAAGCCGCGTGCTGGCGTCGCGGTCACCCGCCCGTCACCGAGCAGGCACCGAAGCCGGGCCAGGTGCTGTGTGGCTGGATTCCCCCCTCTGTCCAGACGGGGTGCTTCTTCCTGGACAAACCCATCCTACCGATTGCGGGTGTGACTGCCAGTGCGGGTTAGGTTAAAGCGACTTTGTCGTTCAATGTTGTTTTGTCAGTGAAATCTAGTTTGATTTTGTTTGGGTTTCCCGAGGGGTCGGCGCGAGCCTCGGGGGTGACACGTCACACGCGCGTGAAGCCTGTCGTTCTGATGCAAGTGCTTGGATGGGATGTCTGCGTGGAAACCGCACGTCGGTGTGCGTCGTGCACTGGCGCGGCGGGTGACACACCCGTGCGCGGCGCGAAAGACGGACCCGGAGCCTTCCTGGCAGGGACGTGGGAGGGCGTCCGGGTGGACGGTCCACGCGGGCCGCTGGGAGCGGAAGTGTCCCGTCCCGCTGCGCCCGGCTGGAGACCTTGGGGGCGGCCCGCGCTGTGCGTGTGGCGGGCTGGGACTCGGTGAGGTGCTGGTCGCGGTTCCCTGCCGGCGATGAAACGGGGATGAGGGCGTGAGTCCTTCACCACCCGTATGAATGCGGGGTGTGTCTCGACATGAGGACGTGCGACAGAATCCCGTTGGCGGGAAGTGTCCGGTACACTCCACGGCCAATGCAGTGGGTCACCTCGCCGGTGCGCTTGCGCGGGACACGTGCCATGGACGGCTCTGGTTCCTTTCCTTCGTTCGCTGTTCACCGTGCCGGGGACACCCGCTCACGCGTGCGGGAGTCGATGGCGCACAAGTTCCCGCACTTCGTGCCGGTGGCGCGTCAGGCGCTGTCGGTGCTGGTGGGGGCGTGCGACGGCTGGCAGCGGACCTTCCCGGCGAGCCAGGTGTCGGACGTGGTGCCGGAGCTGACGTCGTGGGAGCGCTTCCTGTCCACCGAGCCGCGCTCGCGCCGCGTCATGATGACGGTGCAGCCGCTGGGCATCGACACCCGGGGGGGAGGGTGGGTGTCCGCGCTGCTCGCGCAGGTGGCCCGCTGGCACGTGGGCACGCGGGGACGCCGGCACAACCAGCCCACGGATGTCTGGCTGGCGGGGCTGGGGCGCATGGGCCTGGATGCCCGTCAGCGCGTCGCGGATGACGGGGTGCTCACCGTGGCCGTCACCGTGCCCGGAGGCGGCTTCCGGGTGGCCCGGCTCCCCCTGGTGGGCGCGTCGCTCACCTCCGAGGCGGTGGCGGCGCTCCTCGAGTCCCGCGCCCCCTGCTCGCTCTCCGAGGCGCGCCGCGACGGGCTGCATCCCCAGGTGGTGGTGGACGCCGCGGGCCACGGCGACAGCGCCTGGACGTCCCATCTGCTGACGTCGAGCGCCTGGCTGGGGGCGCGGGTGGAGCGGACCACGGGCTCGCTGGAGCTGGCGTTCGACCACCTGGTGATGGACGGCACGGCGATGATGGAGGTGTCGCGGGCGATTGCCGCGGAGCTGCCTCGCGGGCCCCGGGGCGCCGACGGCGGGGAGTGGTTGACGGGGCCTTCGGACCCTTCTCCGTTGCTGCGCGTGGCGCTGCCCGAGCAGCTCGACTTCCGCAACCTGGCGTGCGCGGTGCTGGGGGCGCTGGGGCGCTCCCACGGGGGGCTGTTGCGCACGGACAACCCGACGATGCTGGTGCCGGTGTTGCCGGACGCGCCCACGTCGGTGCCAAGGCCCTGGCGGCGCATCCGCATCGCGGTGATTCCCTCCCTCACCCGAGACGGCCCGGTGACGCCCGCGCGGGTCTCCCACCTGCTCGAGCACACCCGGACGGAGGGCGGCGTGCTGGAGGACATCTTCTCCACCCTGTACTCGCCGTCGCTGCCCTGGTGGATGCCGTCGCTCACCACGCACGGCTTCGCCTACACGCCGGGGCTGCGGCAGGTGGCCTCCGCGCTGTGCGGCAACGCGCTCCTGTCGAAGATCACCCTGGAGGTGGAGGACGAGGCCGCGCTGGAGCGGCACGCGCCCATCCACTTCAACACCATGCGGCCGCTGCCCGCCGTGGGCGGCGGGGTGGCACTGTGCGTCACGGAGGTGCTGTGCGTGACGCGTAAAGGCGTGCGCAAGCGCTTCTTCGGCGCTATCGCTGGCAGCGGTCCCTTCACCGCCCGGGAGCGGCTCATCGCCTTCCGAACCGAGCTCGAGCGCGAATTCCCCCGAAGGGTGCGTTCCGTCACGCCCCCTTCCTTCTGACCCGCCGTCCCCTCCGGCGCACGAGAATCCCCCACTCATGGTCAATCCCCCCGACCCCGGCCGCATCGTCCCCAGGCCGCACCTGAAGTTCCACTTCGATGCCACCTTCCCCCGGGTCTGGCACCACAACGGCTTGGGCTCGACGCACCTGTGGAACGGACTCAACCTGCTCTTCCCCCAGGGCGAGCGCTTCTTCGTGCGCAGCGTCAACCACTACCTCCCCGCGCTGGCCGACGTCCCGGAGCTGCGCGCGCAGGTGAAGGCGTTCTTCGCCCAGGAGGGCCAGCACGCCCGCGAGCACCAGGACTACATCGAGCTGCTGGAGTCACAGGGCTACGTCATCACCGGCTTCATGAGGGCGTACCAGCGCATCGTCTGGGGCTTCATCGACAAGTACTTCCCGGCCTCCCTGCGGCTCTCCATCACCGCCGCGCTGGAGCACTACACGGCCATCATGGGGGAGAACACGCTGACGCTCGGCGTGTTCAAGGACGGCCACCCCGCGATGCGCCAGCTCATCGAGTGGCACGCCGCCGAGGAGATTGAACACAAGGCCGTGGCCTTCGACGTGCTGCGCAAGGTGGCGCCGGGCTACGGCCTGCGCGTGACGGGGATGTTCGCGGGCATCATCGCGCTGTACGGCCTGTGGTTCGCGGCCACCGTCACGCTGCTGAGGCAGGAGCCGGGGCTGGGGTGGGGTGGCATCTGGCGGGAGCTGCGGCGCGCGCACCAGAAGGACCCGGTGCTGGTGCGGGTGCTCTGGCGTGGGCTCAAGGAGTACCTGCGGCCGTCGTTCCACCCCCTGGACAACGACAACCTGCACATCGCGCGCGCCCACCTGGACTCGCTCGACGTGCCCAGGGCGGAGGCCGCCTGAGCGGACGTGTCGTGGCGCCGCGGCTCGCCGTCCTCGCGGCCTTGTTGGCGCCGATGGGGACGGGGGCCTTCTGGGTGAAGGACCACGAGGCCCTGACGCGGGTCGCCATCGAGCGGGCGACCCAGGCGTCGCCGGGCCTGGAGAAGCACCGTGACGCGGTCCTGCACGGTGCGACGGCGGAGGACCTCAACCTCCACGTGAAGTGGACCGGGTGGCACCACTACTTCCGGCCGGAGGGGAGGGTGGACTCGGGGCCGCGCGAGGGCTCGGCGGCGCGGGTGCGCAAGCTGTGGGAGGAGGCGCTGGACGCGGCGCGTGGAGGAGACCTGGCGCGCGCGTGGGACAGGGCCGGACACCTGGCGCACCACATCCAGGACGTGGCCTCGCCGCCGCACGTGGTGCCGGTGAGCCATGGCTTCTCGGACGGGTTCGAGGGCTGGGGCCTGCGCGGCGTGCTGGAGCAGCTCCCCACGCGCGAGGTGGCGCCGATGTCCGGGTCCGACGCGCAGCTGGCGCTGGCGCGGGAGACCCTGGAGGTGGTGCGCACGCAATCGCTGCGCGCCGAGGATGGGACGCGGATGGCCTGGCGTGCGTTCTGGGTGGAGCCGGACGCGGCGCTGCAGGGTGCGTTCGGTGGGTATGGCGCGTCTGGGAAGGTCTTTGGACAGACGGAGGGTGTCTCGCCGGAGGCCTTTGATGTGTTCATGGCGGACCGGGCCGCCGCGGCGATTGCCTATACCCAGTCATTCCTCACCTGGGCGGCTCAGCGCTTCCAGGAGGTCGCCGAGCCCGGCGCCGTCTGGGTTTCGACTGGCGACTACAGCCCCGCGCCGGAGCTGTCCTTCCAGTTGCTGGGAGGCATGACACGCGACGCGCGAGGCGGCGCACCCGTCGCCGGGTTTCGCGCGGGGCTGCCACTTCCGTACGCGTCGCGGTTGTCCTTCGAGTGGATGCGCGGCGTGGGGCTGGGACGTCGTCCCCTGGCGACGGGAGGCTTCAGCCTGTCGTTGTCGTCGCCACCCTTGTGGGCGTGGCGGCCGACGTACGCGGTGGGCGTGGACGTGCGGGCCTCGCTGGGGGCGGGCGTGTTCTCGTGGGAGGGGGGCTCGCGCTTCGGGGTGCCCGTGGGCCTGCGGGCGCAGGCGGCGCTGGGGGCGTTGTTCATCGCGAGCGCGGAGGCGCGCTACCAGGGCCTGCGCCCGCTCACCGACGACTGGACCCATGGGTTCGTGTGGACGCTGGGATGGGGCGTGGCGCTGGGAGACCGCTGACCCGACGCTTGCCCGGGAATGAAACAGGCGGGCTCGCGTTGTCCGGCGCGTCCCCCCGAGCACACCACGGCCCCTGGAGCCGTCGTCATGAAGACCTCGCGTAGGAAGTTCCTGGTGTATTCCGCCACGGGTGCGTCGCTGCTCGCGCTCGGGCCCGAGTCATTGGCCGCGTCGAAGATGTCGGTGAAGAAGCGCATCCTCATCCTGGGAGGCACGGGCTTCCTCGGGCCCGCGGTGGTGGAGGCCGCGCGGGTGCGAGGCCACTCGCTGACACTCTTCAACCGCGGCAGGACGCGTCCGGAGCTCTTCCCCGACGTGGAGAAGCTGCGCGGCGATAGAGACCCCGACAAGGACGAGGGCCTGAAGGCGCTGAAGGGCCGCAAGTGGGACGCGGTGGTGGACACGTCCGGGTACTACCCGCGCATGGTCCGCGCGTCGGCGGCGCTGCTGGCGCCGAACGTGAAACAGTATGTCTTCATCTCCAGCGTCTCCGCGTACGCCAGCGACAAGACGCCGGGCGAGGACGAGCGCGGCCCCACCGCGACGCTCGCGGACCCCAACGTGGAGACGATGGGCAAGGACTACGAGTTCTACGGCGGGCTCAAGCGCGCGTGCGAGGAGGCCGCCGAGGCGGCGCTGCCGGGGCGCGTGGCCAACATCCGCCCGGGCTACATCGTCGGACCGGATGACCGCTCGGACCGCTTCACGTACTGGCCCGTGCGCTTCGACCAGGGCGGGGAGATGCTGGCGCCCGGCACGCCGAAGGACCCGCTGCAGATCATCGACGTGCGCGACCTGGCCGAGTGGCTGGTGCTGCTCATCGAGGGCCAGGTGAACGGCGTGTTCAACGCCGTGGGGCCCGCGGAGGCGTGGTCGATGGGCGCCATGCTCGACACCTGTCGGAAGGTGACGGGCAAGGACACGAAGGTGACGTGGGTGCCCGCGGAGTTCCTGGAGAAGCAGGGCGAGACGGGCGACGTGAGGCTGCCCATCTACATGCCGCCCACCGGCACCAGCGCGGGCACGCACCTGCGCTCCAACGCGAAGGCGGTGAAGGCCGGGCTCACGTTCCGCCCCGTGGACGTCACCGTCCGCGACACGCTGGCGTACTTCAAGGGCCTGCCACAGGAGCGGCGCGACAAGCCGCGCGCGGGCCTGCCACGGGAGCGTGAAGCGGAGCTGCTCGCGCTGTGGCGCAAGGCCCAGGAGGCGCCGAAGCCCGTGCCCGCAGCTTCCGGCAAGGGCGGGTAATTCCGGCTCTCCTACGTGCCGCGCCAGCGCTGACGTGTGAGGGGCACCCACCGTGCCCCCTGTCCGTCCGGGCAGCGAGCGGGCTGGCACGAAGTCTGTGCTCGCCCTCGCGACACACGGTGATAAGGACGCCCCGGCTGTTACCCAGGGCCTACCCTTTCCCATGTCCAGCATGCACTTCCTGCGCGGCGCTCCCGTCCTCTCCGAATTCCGGCTCGCCAAGCTGCTCGCGCAGTGCCGCGAGCAGGTGCCCTCCGTGTCGTCCGTCTACGCGGAGCACGTGCACTTCCTCGACGCCCCGGAGCCCCTGTCCGGTGACGAGCAGGCGATGCTCGGCCGGCTCCTCGAGTATGGCCCCAGGGTCCCCTCGGGGGAGCGCGCGGGCAGCCTGCTGCTCGTCGTGCCGCGTCCGGGCACCATCTCTCCCTGGTCCTCGAAGGCGACGGACATCGTCCACAACTGCGGCCTGGGCGCGAAGGTGCGCCGGCTGGAGCGCGGCCTCGCGTACTTCGTGGCGGGTCCGCAGGGACGTCCGCTGGAGCGCGAGCAGGTGGACGCGCTCGCGCCGGTGCTGCATGACCGGATGACGCAGGCGGTGCTCACGCGGATGGAGGACGCGGCCGTGCTGTTCTCCACGCACGAGCCCCGGCCGCTCACCACGGTGGACATCCTGGGCGGCGGCAAGGGCGCGCTGGACCGGGCCAACCGCGAGCTGGGGCTGGCGCTCGCGGACGATGAAATCGACTACCTGGTGGCGCGCTTCACGGAGCTTTCGCGCAACCCCACGGACGTCGAGCTGATGATGTTCGCGCAGGCCAACAGCGAGCACTGCCGGCACAAGATCTTCAACGCCAGCTGGACGCTGGACGGCAAGCCGCAGGAGCGCTCGCTCTTCCAGGCCATCAAGAACACCTACGCCCAGCACCAGGAAGGCGTGCTGTCCGCCTACAAGGACAACGCGGCCGTCATCGAGGGCTTCACGGTGGACCGCTTCTTCCCGGACGCGGACACGGGCGAGTGGGGCACGGTGCGCGAGCCGTCCCACATCATGGTGAAGGTGGAGACGCACAATCACCCGACGGCGATTTCGCCGTACCCGGGCGCGGCGACCGGCGCGGGCGGAGAGATTCGCGACGAGGGCGCCACCGGTCGCGGCGCGAAGCCGAAGGCGGGCCTGACGGGCTTCACCGTCAGCCACCTGCGCATCCCCGGCCACGAGCGGCCGTGGGAGCAGCCCTACGGCAAGCCGGACCGCATCGTCTCCGCGCTGGACATCATGATGGATGGCCCCCTGGGCGGGGCCGCGTTCAACAACGAGTTCGGCCGGCCCAACCTCGCGGGCTACTTCCGCAGCTTCGAGGCGCAGGTGTCCACGCCCGAGGGCGTGGAGGTGCGCGGCTACCACAAGCCCATCATGATCGCCGGCGGCCTGGGCAACATCCGCGCCGAGCACGTGAAGAAGGGCCAGCTCAAGCCCGGTGACAAGCTCATCGTGCTGGGCGGCCCGGCGATGCTCATCGGCCTGGGCGGCGGCGCGGCGTCCTCCATGGCGCAGGGCGCGAGCGCGGCGGACCTCGACTTCGCCTCCGTGCAGCGGGACAACGCGGAGATGGAGCGGCGGTGTCAGCAGGTCATCGACCAGTGCTGCGCGCTGGGCGAGAAGAACCCCATCCGCTCCATCCACGACGTGGGCGCGGGCGGCCTGTCCAACGCGCTGCCGGAGCTGGCGCACGACAACGCGCTGGGCGGGAGGCTGGAGCTGCGCGCGGTGCCCAACGCGGAGCCGGGCATGTCGCCGCTCGAAATCTGGTGCAACGAGGCCCAGGAGCGCTACGTGCTGGGCGTGGCGCCGGAGGACCTGACGCGCTTCACCGCGTTCTGCGAGCGCGAGCGCGCGCCCTTCTCGGTGCTGGGCGAGGCGACCGAGTCCCAGGTGCTGAAGCTGTCCGACGAGCGGCTGGGCACGCCGCCCATCGACCTGCCGATGGACGTGTTGTTCGGCAAGGCGCCGCGCATGCACCGCGACGCGACCACGCGCGCGCTGGAGCACGCCCCGCTGTCGCTGCCCTCGGACTTGAAGTCGATGGCCGAGCGCGTGCTGAGCCACCCGACGGTGGCGGACAAGTCGTTCCTCATCACCATCGGCGACCGCTCGGTGTCGGGGCAGGTGGCCCGGGACCAGATGGTCGGCCCGTGGCAGGTGCCGGTGGCCGACTGCGCGGTGACGCTGTCCACGGTGACGAGCACCACGGGCGAGGCGATGTCCATGGGCGAGCGCACGCCGCTGGCCGTGGTGGACGCGGCGGCCTCCGCGCGCATGGCGGTGGGCGAGGCGCTCACCAACATCGCCGCGGCGCGCATCGGCAAGCTGTCCGACGTGAAGCTGTCCGCCAACTGGATGGCGGCGGCGGGCAGCCCGGGTGAGGACGCGCAGCTCTACGCCGCGGTGAACGCGGTGGGCATGGAGCTGTGTCCGGCGCTGGGGCTCACCATCCCCGTGGGCAAGGACTCGATGTCCATGCGCACCGTGTGGCAGGACGGCGGCGAGAAGAAGACCGTGACGTCCCCGGTGTCGCTCATCATCTCCGCCTTCGCGCCGGTGCTGGACGTGCGCAAGTCGCTCACGCCGCAGTTGGTGGACGTGGAGCTGGACACGCGGCTGGTCTTCGTGGACCTGGCGCGCGGGCAGCAGCGGCTGGGCGGCTCCATCCTCGCGCAGACGCACGCGCAGGTGGGCCCCAAGGTCCCCGACGTGGAGGACCCCGCGCTGCTCGCGGGCTTCTTCTCGGCGGTGCAGGCGCTGAGCTCCGAGGGGCGGCTGCTCGCCTATCACGACCGCTCCGACGGCGGCCTGTGGGCCACGCTGTGCGAGATGGCCTTCGCGGGCCGCTGCGGCGTGGACGTGGACCTCACGAAGCTGGGCCCCGACGCGGTGGCGGCGCTCTTCAACGAGGAGCTGGGCGCCGTGGTCCAGGTGCGCGCGGGCGACGTGGCGCGCGTGTGCGAGGTGCTGGAGCAGCACGGGCTGGGGGTGCACTGCCACGAGCTGGGGCGGCCCACGCCGAAGCTGGAGGTCCGTGTCCGGCACGGTGAGCGGGTGCTCCTGTCCGAGGGCACCATGGACCTGCGCCGCGTCTGGTCGCGCGTCAGCTACGAGCTGCAGAAGCTGCGCGACAACCCGCTGTGCGCGGAGCAGGAGTACGCGACCAAGTGCGACGCGTCCAACCCGGGCCTGTCGCCGCTGTTGACGTTCGACGTGTCCAAGGACGTGGCCGCGCCCTTCGTGGGCAAGGGCGCGCGTCCCCGCGTGGCGGTGCTGCGCGAGCAGGGCGTCAACAGCCAGCAGGAGATGGCGGCGGCGTTCACCCGCGCGGGCTTCCTCGCGGTGGACGTGCACATGAGCGACATCCTCGCGGGCCGGGTGTCGCTGAAGGACTTCCACGGCGTGCTGGCGTGCGGCGGCTTCTCCTACGGAGACGTGCTGGGCGCGGGTGGCGGCTGGGCCAAGTCCATCCTATTCAACCCGCGCGCCCGCGACGAGTTCGCCGGCTTCTTCGCGCGCTCGGACAGCTTCGGGCTGGGCATCTGCAACGGCTGCCAGATGATGTCCGGGCTCAAGGACATCATCCCCGGCGCGGAGCACTTCCCGCGCTTCGTGCGCAACGCCTCGGAGCAGTACGAGGCGCGGCTGGGGCTGGTGGAGATTGCCCGCACGCCGTCGCTCTTCTACCAGGGCATGGAGGGCAGCCGGATGCTCATCGCCGTGGCGCACGGCGAGGGGCGCGCGGAGTTCTCCGACGATGCGGAGGCCGCGCGCGTCAACGGCTCGGGCTTCATCACCACGCGCTGGGTGGACAACCACGGCCAGGTGGCGTCGACGTACCCGGCCAACCCGAACGGCTCGCCGCACGGAATCGCGGGCGTCACCACGAAGGACGGCCGCTTCACCGTGACGATGCCGCACCCCGAGCGCGTCCACCGGCTGGTGCAGCACTCGTGGCGGCCCCGCGAGTGGACGGGCGATGACGGCCCGTGGATGCGCATGTTCCGCAACGCCCGCGCCTGGCTGGGCTGAGGCGCTGTCAGAAGGTCCCGGCTCGATGCCGCGAGCCAGGGCCGAGGTTTCGGCAGGTGTCAGGTCGTCCCCGCTCCTGCTCCGCGCTCGCGACGAACACCCGGCCCGGGCTCGATGAACCGAGCGGGGCCGGGGGCTTGCAGCGCTTACGCCCGGACCAGCTCCAGCGGCTGGCCCTCGGGCACGTGCTTCATCGCCACCGAGTTCATGCAGTAGCGCAGGCCGGTGGGCGGGGGGCCGTCGGGGAAGACGTGCCCCAGGTGGCCGTCGCAGCGGGCACAGCGCACCTCGGTGCGGACCATTCCGTACGAGCGGTCATCGATCTGCGTCACCGCGTCCGGTCCCACCGCCTGGGTGAAGGACGGCCAGCCGGTGCCGGACTCGAACTTGGTGCCCGACTTGAACAGCGGATTGCCACAGCCGGCGCACACATAGGTGCCCGGCGTCTTCGTGCCCAGGAAGCACCCCGAGCCCGGACGCTCCGTGCCGTGCCTGCGCAGGACGTCGTACTCCTCGGGCGTCAGGCGCTCGCGCCACTGCGCATCGCTGAGGGTGAGCTTGTCGACCATGCCGTCACGCTCCTTTGCCCGGGTCCACGCCCGGGAGCTTCAGTCAGATGCGCATCCTGCCCAATCGTCGCGCTCGCTGGCCAACCTGGAATGACGGCGGCCGTGTGCCCGCCCGCTGCTCCGCCGAGCCCGGGTGCCTTCCTGCCGGTGGGCCGCGCCGACCTCATGGTTGAGGACGCAGTCCTACCCTCAACCCGTCAGCGGAGGCGCCATGCGGATTTTCGAACTGATGACGCGGAACGTGGAGACCATCGAGGCGGACGAGCCGCTGCGGGTCGCCGCCCTGCGGATGCGCGAATGCAACATCGGCGCGCTCCCCGTCACCGAGGGCGGACAACTGGTGGGCATGCTGACGGACCGCGACATCACCGTGCGCTCCACCGCCCTGGGCCAGGACCCCAACACCACGCGCGTGCGTGAGGTGATGACGACAGCCCTCATCACCTGCGAGCCGGACGCGGGGCTCGATGTGGCCGAGCAGATGATGGAGGACAAGATGGTGCGCCGGCTCGTCGTGGTGGACGAGGCCCGTCGCCCGCTGGGCATCCTGAGCCTGGATGACCTGGCCACCGTGCCCGCGGAGGTGCTGCGCGCCGGCGTGGTGCTGGAGCACCTGCAACACGCGTAGCCGTCCTCCAGGAACCGAGGGGCGCGAGGAGCAGACCGCTCTCGCGCCCCTCGGGGCTTCATCACGCCGGGACTCCGGGGACACACGCGGACACCAGCTCCGCGAGGCCCGCGTCCCACGAGACATCCCGCTGGGCGCCATCCCGCTGTCGCAGGCGCAGGCCCTTCGCCTGCACCTCGCGCGCGCCCACCACCACGAGCCAGGGGACACCTCCCTGGTGCGAGTCCAACACCTTGCGCGACAGCGACTCCTGCCGCGCGTCCACGCGGACGCGGCAGCCCGCCCGCCGCAGGCTGAAGGCGACGTCGCGCGCGTACTCCTGCGCGGCGTCACCCACGGGCGCCACCACCACCTGCTCGGGCGCGAGCCACGCGGGCAGGGCGCCCTGGTGGTGCTCGAGCAGCACGCCGATGAACCGCTCCAGGCTGCCCAGGAGCGCGCGGTGAAGCATCACCGGACGCACCCGCAGGCCCTGGGAGTCCTGGTATCGCAGGTCGAAGCGCTCGGGCAGCACGAGGTCGAGCTGAATCGTCCCGCACTGCCACTCGCGCCCCAGCCTGTCTTTCAAGACGAACTCCAGCTTGGGGCCGTAGAAGGCCCCCTGACCCGGTTGGTACTTGCACTCCAACCCCGCCTGTCTCGCCGCGTCCGAGAGCCAGGCCTCGGCCTGGTCCCAGACGGCGTCGCTCCCCGCGCGGGAGGCGGGACGCCCGGAGAAGGCCACCTGGACGTCGTGGAAGCCCAGGCCCGCGTAGAACTCGCGCAGCGAGCGCGCGAAGTTCACGACCTCTTCCACCACTTGCTCGGGGGCACAGAAGATGTGCCCGTCGTCCTGCGTGAACTGACGCAGCCGGAACAGGCCATGCAACGCGCCGCCCGGCTCGCTGCGGTGGACCAGTCCGAACTCACTCATGCGCAGGGGCAGGTCGCGGTAGCTCAGGGACATGCGCCGCACCAGCTCGATGTGGCCCGGGCAGCTCACCGGCTTGAGCGCGAGCGGCCGCCCGCCGTCCTCCACGAGGTACATGTTCTCGCGGAAGTTCTCCCAGTGGCCGCTGCGCTCCCACAGGGGCTGCGCGTAGAGCTGCGGCGTACGGACCTCGAGGTAGCCCTCGCGCTGCATGCGCTGGCGGATGTGCTCCTCCAGCAGGCGGAACAACAAGAGCCCTCGGGGGTGCCAGAAGACCATTCCCGCCGCCTCCTCCTGCAGGTGGAAGAGGTCCAGGCGTTGGCCGAGGGCGCGGTGGTCGTTTTCGTCGAGCATTGCTTCGTCTCCGGTACGGAAGGTTTGGGAAGGCCTTGCCGGACGGAGCGCTGAGCGAACACACGGTTGCCCCGGCCGGTGAAGGCGGGGCGAGAAGCCGTGCGGTCGTCAGCTCACTTCACGACGCGCACCGCTCCACACCTCGCCGTAGCGAGTCGTGGTGCGGGTGGTCGTGGTGACGTTGACGATGCTCACGCGAACAAGATGCAAGCGGGCCTGGAAATTGTCAACCAGACCCGCGGGCAACCCCTCACGGGTCAGGGGACTCAGCAGTCGTAGCGGCCGGCGATGCAGTAACAATAGCCCTCGACATCGCCACGGCAGCACGGCTGCGTGCCGGCCCGGCAGCTCTGTCCATCCATCGCCGAGCACGAGCGATAGTCGCCCGGACACACCGCCGGCGGGCAGAGCTTCCTGACCCCGTCACACGTCACGCTCCGGCCTTCGAGGGTGCTGCAGGTACTTCCCGTGCAGGAGATGAACGTCCCGTTCGGGCAGTCCGTCATGCAGGTCACGAGCTCCTGGCGGGTTTGCGCCAGCTCGACGTCCGCCGGGCCTTCATCGACTTGCACCTCGAGCGCCTCGCCACCACAGGCCAGCAACGAGACGCCGAGGATTGCCACCATCATCACCAGCACGCGCTTCATGAGGACTCCCGCGGAAGAACGACGTGGGACCGCCTGCGACCCATGAGGGTCGTTTCCATGTTTTCCCATGAGAGCGCGTATTTGTGCGAGCCGCGCCCCGCGGTGAAGTGCTCGCGAGCGGACGTCTACAGACAGTGGTAGCGCCGCGTCGTTGGATCGCAGGCGCACCACAGGAGGAACTCTCCATCGCAGCAGTCCACCCGGCGCACGCAGCGCTGGCCCTCGTAGATGGCGCACTGAGGGAGGTCCCCCGGGCAGGTGACCAGCTCCTGGGAGACCTCCTGCGTGGGCTCGGTGGAGAGGCGCTCCCCGTCCGCCTCGGACGTGGGGCCACCGCAGCCCAGCCACGCCATGCTGAACAACGACACACACAACACGAAGACACGCTTCATGGGACGCCCTCGAATCGGGTTCACGGGCTCCGGCCGCACCGTGCGAGGGACTGTGCCATGTTCACTTCGGGTGTGTCAGGAATGGGGGCTTCCCGCAACTGTCAAGGGCGTCGCGGAGCCGGGCGCCTCGGGCCCCGGCTCCGCCACCGACCGGCTCACGCCAGCAGCGACGCGAGGCCAATCATCCCGGCGATGAGGAAGAAGAGCGACTCGCCCGCGATGAGGCCGCCGCCCGCCAGGGACATGGTGCTCATGTCCTCGGGGAGCGCCTCGCCCTGTGCGGGGCTGCCCGCGGAGGCCGGCGCGCGCTTCTTCGTGACGGTGTTCCACACGGACGCGATGACCCCGCCCGCGCCGAACCACAGCGCCACCGGGAAGGCCACGAAGCCGCCGAAGGAGGACGCATAGGGGCTGGCCAGCACCAGCGAGTCCATGGTCCAGCCCACCGCGAAGCCCGCGCGCGAGCCCTTGATGTAGCGCTGGTAGCCCGGGTTGGCGTGCAGCACCTTGCGCAGCGCCTGGATGCCGAAGCCCAGCCCCAGGCCGAGCAGCATCGCCTTCACCTTGGTGTCCGACAGCGAGCCCAGGTCGCGGATGGCGCCCACCAGCTTGTACGTCATCGCCGAGCCCCACTGGCCCACCTCGGCGTTGGGGTTGTCGAGCTGGTTGATGGCGAGCGCGGGGTAGGCCGTCATGAACACGCGCGCCAGGCCCACGCACAGCAGCGCGCCCATGATGACGCCCATCACCTGGTAGCGGAACTGGATGACGCGGTTGGTGCCCAGGCGCCACCCGGTGGAGCGGTCCTGCTGCATGTCGCAGCCCACGGAGGTGGAGATGAGCAGGATGGTCGCGGCCATCAGCGCCACCAGCGGGTTCTTCAGGCCCAGCAGCGACATCATCATGATGGAGATGACGAACGCGCTGGAGATGGGGTTCTGGTCGGTGATGCCGTAGGAGATGCCGTTGATGAGCACGAACAGCAGCGCCAGCGCGAGGCCGAAGAGCAGCCAGCCCAGGGGCTGACCCAGCACCGCGGTGCCCACCACCAGCGTCGCCGCGCCCCAGCCGAGGACCCAGGCCAAGAGCCGGGGCAGGTTGACCTTCTTCCACGCGGGCTCCTCGTCCTTCGGCGCGTCGGCCTGGGCCTTCACGCGCGCCACCGCCTGCACCGCGAGCAGCGACAGGTCCACCACCGCCGCGCCGCAGATCATCGCCAGGCCGATGAGGAAGCCAATCTTGCGGAACGGGTCCTCGGGACCGAGCCAGCCGATTTCACGCAGGTGCGGCACCTGCCATGCGCCGATGACGGCCATCAACACCGCGGGGATGGTGATGCGGCTGCCGACAATCATGCCCGCGCCCAGCGTGGCGGCGCTGGTGCCGATGGCGGCCACGACGGCGATCTTCTCCGTCATCCACGCGGCGATGGCGCCCAGCAGCGTGCCGCCGCCCAGCTTGGAGATGGAGGCCTTGAGCAGCCGCTTGTCGGTCAGCGCGCGCAGGATGTTGGCCACCGCGAAGCCCGACGGGTAGTCGAGCTGCAGCCGGTCCACGAGCAGCGGCGTGTAGAGCATGCCCACGCCGACGGCGAACATGCCCACGCAGCCGACGAAGAGCATCAGGTGCCACGCGGGGGGCATCTCCATGCCCAGCCACACCATGGCCTGGATGAGCACCGACATGGCGCACAGCGAGGCCACCGACGCGGCCATCGTCTGCATGTAGTTGGCGCCGTGCTTGCCCTCCGCGCCGTAGCCGTACGTGACGGCGCTGCCGAGGATGCCGGCGAGCACCTGGCCTCCGACGAAGAAGCCCACGCTGAAGTTCATGTACGACGCGGCGATGCCACCCAGGGGCCCGAGGATGAACAGGGCCACCGCGCTCAAGAGCAGGTGGTACTTCCAGGTCCCGACGGGAGGCAGCCAGCCGAAGCGCGGCTGGAGGTTGTCGGAGTCGGGGGGCGTCGAGGACGAGGGGGGCTCCGGGTGGGGGAGCGGCTGGACGGGAGATGCCATTGGGCC
Source organism: Myxococcus sp. MISCRS1 (assembly GCF_026626605.1). NCBI lineage: Bacteria > Pseudomonadati > Myxococcota > Myxococcia > Myxococcales > Myxococcaceae > Myxococcus > Myxococcus sp. MISCRS1. Next base: position 1,650,583 of record NZ_JAPNKB010000001.1, on the reverse strand, counting down.
GGGAGGCTACCGGCGTTCCACGCCGCTGTCACAACCCGGGACGTTTCATCGCCCATTCAAGAAGGGGAGCGCTCGCAGGGCGGCGCGAAGCCGGGCCCGCTCCTTCCAGATTTGGAGGCCGTGGAAGACGGCCAGGGTCACGAGGCAGGCGATGCCGAGCGTGACGTAGCGACGGATGAGGTCACCCTCGGACCAGCCGTGGTCCTCGACCAGTCGGCTCGGGTCGCTCAGGCCCACGCCCTCCATGCGGCCGAAGGGGATCTCCTCGGCGTCGGTCCGCGCTCGCCACCAGGTGTGGAAGCCGTCCCAGAAGGCGAGCGCGCCGATGAAGACGAAGCCCCAGCGCAGGCCTCTCGCGTGGAGGTGGCCGCCGGGCCGGGCGTGGAAGGACGCGACCAGGAGCGTGCCCAGAATCAGCATCCCCGCGTCTCCGCCGAAGACGATGAACACCTCGGTGCGCCACAGGGGGATGACCAGCGTGCAGAAGGCCTGGGCGACGAGCAGCACCGTGCTCCAGGCCATCCAGTTCCAGCGGCGCAGCTTCCAGCCGCGCCACGCCCAGAAGCCGAGGGCTCCCGCGAGCATCGCCGCCAGCGAGTACCAGCGCTCGGAGCCCGTGGGCGTGACCCACGGGGCCGGGATGGCGGGGATGCCGCACAGCCACGCGGTGACCGCGTGCCCGACCTCGTGGACGTACATGGTGAGCAGCCGCACGATGAAGCGCGCGGAGCCGGTGGCCACCAGATAGCCCACCAGCAATGCCAGGGGCACGACGACGAGGCGCAGGCGCAGCTCGTGGACGGCGTCCTCCTCACCCGCGTCGATTGACGGTGTGCTCGCGGGCAGGACCTCCGAGCGCGGCTCCGGAGGCGCGAGCCACGCGGGGTCGACCTCGAAGGGCGCGGGGGCCTGCTCGGCGGCCTCGCGCTGGGCGCGCTCCTCCTCGGCCTTGCGCGCGGCGCGGGCCTCGGCGCGGGCGTAGATGATACCGCAGCGAGGACACTCGGCCCCCTGCACTCGGGGCGCCTGACAGCCGGGGCAGGTGAGGGCGGACGCGGGGCGCACGGAGGTGGAGCCTAAAGCCTCCGCGCTCCAGACGAAAACCGGGGTGCTTGACGCGATGGGGCCGCCTCATCGAAGACCAGGACATGTCCACGCTCGACGCGAAGACGCGGGGGCGCACCGCACCCGGAAGGCTGCGCGCGCTCGATGCCTTCCTGTGCCGCTTCGAGCCCACTTTGCTGTCACGCGTCGACGGTCCGTGGGCCCATGCCGTCTTCGTGGACGTGGGCTTCGGCGAACATCCGTGGACGACGCTCGAGAGCGCCAGCGCCTTTCGCGCGCTCCACCCCGAGCTCGTCGTCATCGGCGTGGAGCTCGATGACGCGCGGGCCCTCGCCGCTCGAGCCCATGCGGGGCCTCGCACCCACTTCCGTCAAGGCGGCTTCGCGCTGCCGCTGTCCCCGGAGGAGCCCGCCCGCCTCGTGCGGGCCATGAACCTCCTGCGACAGGGACCCGTGGAGCGCGTCGCCGAGGTGCACCACGCGCTCAGCCGCTTCCTGCTCCCCTCGGGGCTGCTCGTGGAGGGCAGCTCGGACCCGGAGGGTTCCGTTCTCACCGCGCACCTGCTGCGTCGCTCCGACAGCGCTCCCGAGTCGCCGCCCGCTCGCGAGGCCCTGCTCTTCCACACCGACTTCCGCCAGGGCTTCGCGCCGCTCTTGTTCCGCGACTGGCTGCCGCGTGACTTGCGCCGCCGCGTGCGTCCCGGTGAGCCCATCCACGCCTTCTTCATGTCCTGGGTCGACGCGTGGAAACAGGCTCGCGACGCCGGCCACTCCGCGCCCGCGGATGCCTTCCGCGAGTCTGTCTCACGTTTGTGTCATCAGGTGGACGGCGTCTCCACGGACTCATGGCTGCTCGACTCCGGTTACCTGCTATGGCGGCCGCCGACAGGTGTGGCGTCCTGACGCATGGGGCCGGGCAACCCCATCCCCATCCACCCCAGATGATTCGCCCTCCAATCAAGCGCCGCGAAGAGGGAGGGGCAAATGGCGGAGGGGGCGGATATGGTGTGGGGCCCTCCAACGGGAGACAGCACAGGTGCAGGCAGAAGACGTGAAGGTGCAGCAGTCGGCGACAGAGCGCGTGGGAGAGCGGCCGGCCGCGCTGCTCTTCTCCGCTGGCTTCTATGGGACGCTCGCCGCCGCGCGGTGCTTCGGGCGCAATGGCATCCGCGTCACCGTGGCGGACCCCGGACGGCTGGGCCCCGCGAGCTGGTCGCGCTTCGTCGGACAGCGCGTGCAGTGCCCTCCCGAGTCCCAGCCCGAGGCGTTCCTCGCGTGGCTCCTCGACTTCGGAGCCCGGGCGCCCATGAGCCACGTGCTGTATCCGACGAGCGACGAGCTGGCGTGGCTGGTGTCCGTGCACGCGAAGGAGCTGTCGCGCTACTTCCACCTCTACGACCCCGGCATCGACGCCGTCTACGGGCTGCTCAACAAGCGCAAGCTCTTCGAGGCGGGCCAGTCGGTAGGGCTGACGCTGCCGCGCACCTGGTTCCCCGAGTCCGAGGCGGACCTGGAGAGCATCTCCCGCGAGGCGCGCTTCCCCGTCCTCATCAAGCCGACGACGCAGATCCTCTACTCCACGCACCGCAAGGGCCTGCCCGTCGCGGAGCCCTCGCAGCTCGTGGAGGAGTACCGCGCCTTCGCGCGCGACGGCTACGCGCCCATGCTGGTGAAGTTCGACCCGGCCGTGGCGCGGCCCATGGTGCAGGAGTTCCACCCCGAGGCGGCCCAGGGCATCTACAGCCTGTCGGGCTTCGTGGACCGCACGGGCGCGCTGTTCGAGGTGCGCGGCGCCATGAAGGTGCTCCAGCGTCCGCGCCGCCTGGGCGTGGGCGTGTGCTTCGAGTCCGCGCCGGTGCGCCAGGACCTGGCCGACGGCCTGCGCAAGCTGTGCGCGAAGCTGGGCTACCACGGCGTCTTCGAGGTGGAGTTCATCCAGACGAAGGACGACTTCCTGCTCATCGACTTCAACCCGCGCTACTACGGGCAGATGGGCTTCGACATCGCGCGCGGGCTGCCGCTGCCGCTCATGGCCTATCACGCGGCGCTGGGTGACTTTGACGCGCTGGAGCGCGTGGGGCAGTCGGCGCGCGCATGGACGGGACGCGGCGAGGTGTTCTGCAACCGCATCGCCCTGGAGATGCTGCTCAACCTCCAGCGGCTGTCCGGCGCGCTGCCCGCCGACGAGGCGAAGCAGTGGCGACGCTGGCTGCGGACGCACCGTCAGGTGGCGGTGGACCCGCTCATCGACTCGGATGACCCGATGCCGTCCGCGGTGGAGGTGGCGCAGATCCTCTACGGCTCCGCGCGCCACCCGCGCGCCTTCCTGCGGATGATGGTGCTCAACCGCTAGCAGGCCCTCGCCGCCCGTGTGTCAGCGCACGGGCGGCGGACCTCGACGCAGCGCTCAGGCCGCCTCGGGCTTTCCCGGGCTCTTCGCCACCGTGTCGAGCGCCACCTGGTCCTCGAACGTCTCCGCCCGGCGCAACAGCCGCGCCTCGCCGCCGTCCAGCGCGATGATGGCCGGCTGCGGATACGAGAAGGACGTCGCGAACGGCACGAAGTACGCGCCCGCGTCCATGATGGCCAGCGTGTCACCCTCGACCAGCTGGGGCAGTCGCTTGGCGTGGTACAGCGTGTCGCCCGGCGTGCAGATGGGGCCCACCACCGTGTAGACGCGCTCGGCGGGCGCGTCCGGCCGGTCCACGTGGAAGAGCTGGTGGTACTCGTTGCGCACGCACTCGGCATGGTTCACGCCCGCGTCGAGCACCGCCCACGTCCGGTCCTCGCCCGCCTTGAGCGTGTGCACGCTACCGAGCAAGAGCTGCGTGTCGCCCGTCATGGCGCGGCCCGGCTCCAGGAAGATGCGCGGCCGTGCGCGCCCCTTCTTCGCGTAGTGCGACTCCACCATCTCCACCACGAGCGCCACGTAGCGCGAGATGTCCAGCGATGCCGCCGGGTCCGGCGCCGGCACGTCCCGGAAGAAGGTGAGGTTGAGGCGCCAGTCGCGCTCGGCGATGTGCTCCACCGACGGCGTGCAGAGGCTGCCGCCCAGATCCAGCACCTCCAGGTCCAGCCCCAGCTCCTGGTGCAGCGTGTCCGTGAAGCCGAGCACCGCCTCCACGAAGCCCGTCAGCTCGCCCTCGGTGCGGATGGTGGCGCCCCGGTGCGCGTGCAGGCCCACCACGTCCAGGTGCGACGACGCCCGCGCCTGCGCATACGCCCTGAGCGCCGCGCCGCCCGCGATGGGCGTGCCGAATTGCGCCGCCCAGCCGCTGTCCGTGCTCACCCGCACCGCCACGCGCGGACGCTGGTCCAGCTCCGCCGCGACGCGCGCGAACAGGCCCAGCTCCTCCGCGTGGTTCGCGGCGAGCAGCTGGATGCCCCGGCCGATGGCCTCGCGCACCGAGGCCTCCGACTTCACCGGGCCGTTGTAGACGATGCGCTCGGGCGCGACGCCCAGCCGCAGCGCCAGCCACAGCTCGTAGGCGGAGATGATTTCGGCGCCCACGCCCATCCCGTGCAGCACCTCCAGCACGCCGGGGATCGGGTTCGTCTTGTACGAGTAGAACACCTCGCACCCGCCCGCGCGTCCCGGGGGCACCGCGAGGAAGCGCTCCACGTTGCGCTGGAGCGCCGCCAGGTGCACCACGTGCAGCGGCGAGCCGAAGCGCTGCACCAGCGACTTGAGCGCCACGCCCTCCAGGCTCAGCCCCTGGCCGGGGACGTGCTGGAGCCCCCAGTACGAGGCGGGAATCTGCGTGCGCGCGGGCGCCATGGCCCGCTGGAGCACGGGCCTGAGCGTCTGCTTCACCTGACGCTTGGCCGTGCCGACGAACCGACTCTTCAAGCTCATGAGACCCGGCCCTGCTTGGGCAGCCACAAGGGCAGCTTCTTGGCGATGTCGAACGGCAGGGTCCGCATGAGCAGCTGCAGCGCGCGGTACTCCAGCGCGCCGTTCGTCTTGCGGTACTTGCCGTGGATCATCTCGTTGGACTGCATCACCAGCGTGCCGTCCTTGCCCAGGTTGTGCATCAGCGAGGGCCGGCCGGTGCGGTAGTGCAGGATGGGGCGGTCCACGTAGACGTGGCCGAAGGCGCGGATGCCGCGCAGGTAGAAGTCCACGTCCTCGTAGACGGGGATGGACGCGTCGAAGCCGCCCAGCGTCGCGAAGTGCTCGCGGCGCACCATGCACGCGGAGTTCACGTACAGCGTCCCGCGGAACAGGATGTGCGCCACCGTCCACGCGCTGTTGGGCGTGCTGGCGCCCACCTTGGCCGCCCACTGGAAGTACTCGCTCTTGTCCTTGAGCCAGTCCGCGTCGTCACCGAACGGCACCACCCAGCCCACCGCCACGCCCGCGTCGGGCCGCGCGTCCAGCGCGCTCACCATGGCGTGCAGCGCGCCCTCGGCGAGCATGTCGTCGTCGTCCAGGAAGTGCAGGTAGCGGCCCCGGGCCAGCGTCACGCCGTGGTTTCGCACCACCGCGGGGCGCCCCTTGGACGGCGGGTCGTTCACCACGTAGCGCACGCGCGAGTCGCCCAGCCCCTCCACCGACGCCCGGGCGGTGCCCTCCGGCGTGTCATCCAACACGATGACCTCGACGTGGACCCCCTCCTGGCGGAGCACCGAGCGGATGGCCTCCACCACTTCCTTCTCTCGTCGGTGGGTGGGCATCACCACCGAGACATCGATTGCGGACATGTCAGGCTTATATGCGTTCGCGCCGGGGCCTGAGAAGACGCCTCCGGGTTGGCGCCGCCGCCAGGCTTGCGCGCACGCCTGCTCCACGCGCAAGGGTTGCGGGAACGTGCGTTCTCAAAATGGATGAGCTTGAGAAGCGGCGCGGGCGTCAGTAGCTCGCCACCGCGAAATCGAAGTCGTCGGAATCCCACCCGGGGTCCTGCTCGACCTGCCGGGAAATCGCCGTCCGTGGGGCAACGATGTCCTGCTCCGCGAGGCGGGCCTCCACTCGGGGGCGCCGCATCGCCAGGCCCTGGCCATCCCACTCGCGGCCCCCCAGCCGGGCGCGGGGCGAGGTGTCCTGGACCTCCACGTCGACATGGGCCAGCCGGTCCATCCAGGGCTGCAGGCAGTCTCTCGCCATGTGCTTCCGCCTTCGCGTGGGGGTTGACGGGGAGAGGTTGCAGTCGTCATGCCATGGACCTGGTAGGGCGGGGGGCCGTCGGACGCGTGACAGGAGGGCGTGCGGGGCGCGGCCCGCCGGCCACGGTGGGCGTCCGGGAGCCCTCCGGCGACTTGACGCCGGACCGAGGGCCGGACAGGAACATGGACGCAAATGGCCCTCCTGCTGGCACACGACGTCGAGCCCCCGCGCCCCTGCAGCTACCTGCCCGAGCGGCAGGCCTCGCTGGAGAACCTGGTGCTGCGGGACGTGTCGCCGGAGGAGTACGAGCACCTGCTGGTGCGCGGCTGGCGGCGCTTCGGGCCGGTGTACTTCCGGCCCGCCTGCGCGGACTGCCAGGAGTGCGTGTCGCTGCGCGTCCCGGTGGAGGGCTTCCGGCCCAACCGCAGCCAGCGCCGCGCCCGGGCCGCGTGCGCCCACCTGCGGGTGGAGGTGGGCGTGCCCAAGGCCGACGAGGAGCGGCTGGCGCTCTACCGGGCCTGGCACGCGGAGCGCGAGGCCGCGCGGGAGTGGGAGCCCTCGCCGCTCACGGTGCGCGAGTACTCGCTCCAGTTCTCCTTCCCGCACCCCTCCGCGCGCGAGGTGGCCTGGTACGACGACGCGGCGGAGGGCGGCCCCCGGCTGGTGGCGCTGGGCATCTGCGACGAGACGCCGCGCGCGTGGAGCGCGGTGTACTTCTTCTACGACCCGGACTACGCGCGGCTGTCCCCGGGCACGGCCAACGTGGTGTTCCAGGTGGAGCTGGCCAAGGCGCGGGGCATCCCCCACGTGTACCTGGGCTTCCGCGTCCAGGCGTGCGCGTCCCTGCGCTACAAGGGCGGCTTCCGTCCGCACGAGCTGCTCCAGGGGCGGCCCGCGCTGGACGCGGAGCCGGATTGGGTGCCCGCGTCGGACGCGCCGGAGCCCGAGCCCGGCCCCTGAGCCGCGTGGCTCATCCCGCGCCCAACAGCGCCCGGTCGAAGTGCTCGCGCAGCCGGCGCGCGTACTCCTCCGGGGCCACGCGGGCGTACTCGCCATGGCCCGCGCCCTCGACGACCCAGAGCGTCTTGGGCTCGCAGGCCGCGCGGAACAGGCTGGCCTGGAGCTTGGCGGGCGCGTCCGGGTCCACGTCGCCGTTGACGAGCAGGAGCGGGCGGCCCTTGAGCTGGCACATGCCGTCGATGGGGCGCACCGCGTCCACGTCCACGCCCGCGCGGCGCAGCGTCCACAGCACCGGCTCCGCGCTCAGTGCGCCCCACCTGCCGTAGCCCGAGTACACGTCCGCCTCCAGCGCGGGGTACGCGCCCGCGGCGGCCACCGCCTTCACGCGCGCGTCGTGCTCGGCCACCAGCAGCGCGGTGGTGCCGCCCATGGAGAAGCCGAAGAGCCCCAGCCTGGCGGGGTCCACGTCCGGCCGCGCCGCCACGAAGTCCAGCGCGGCCGTCACGTCGCGGCGCTCCAGGTCTCCCCACGTCACGCGGTCTCCGCCGCTCTCCCCATGGGCGCGCAGGTCGAACAGCAGCACGCCGTAGCCGGCCCGGGCCAGCGCGCGGGCCTCGAAGAGCAGCTGCGCGCGGTTGTCCGCGAAGCCATGCACCAGCACCACCGCGGCGCGGTTCTGCGAGGGCACGTACCAGCCGCGCAGCGTCAGCCCGTCCGCGTTGGTGAAGGCGACGTCCCGCATCGCGTCCAGCTCCGGCGCGGCGGACGGCCGCGTCACCGGCACGTGGGGCGGGTGCAGCAGGCCCTGGCCGATGCGGTGCCCCTTCACGACGAGCAGCCCCACGGACGCGAGCACGCCGAGGAGCAGGACCAGGGGGAAGACGAGTCGTGGACGGAGCGCGGTCATCACGGAGCGTGACAGGACGGGAGAGCCCGGCGGTCTGCCCGGGCGCCGGCGGAGCGTACGCCGGGAGGCGCGCGATGTGTCGCCAGGAGACGTTGCAGCCGTCCGTCTTGTTGGCGGCCGTGACACCCTTGGGTTACGGTGCACCCGCCTTCAGGGAGTGGGGGGCTGGATGCTGGTGCCGGTGCCACGAGACGCCTCGAAAGACCCTGGGAGGAAGCGAGTGCTGTTCACGCTCGTGTTCCTGGGCGGAGGCGGCATCGAGCGCTCGGTGTGCAACGTCCTCGCGGGGCTGGACCCCCGGCGCTTCGCCACCCGGCTGTTCTTCCACCACCGACCGCCACCAGGACGCGAGGACCGGCTGCCCGCGAACACCGAGGTCTCCTGGGCCACCGACTCCTACGACTACCACCGGCAGAACCTGCCCCTGTACCTGTGGCACCTGTTGCGCCATGCCCGCGAGGCGGACGTCATCGTCGCGGGGCAGGAGGGGCGCGCGGCGCTGTTGGCCTGCCTGGCCGGGAAGCTGCTCGGCAAGCCCGTGGTGGGGATGATCCACTTCGACTGGGGCGCCTTCCACCGCGAGCAGCCGCGCCGCCAGCTGTGGGGCCTGCGGCTGCTCTACCCGCGCATGCAGCGCATCGTCGCGTGTGGCCATGACACGGCGCGCTCCTTCCAGTCCCTGGTCCCCGTGCCCGAGGAGCGGCTGCAGGTCATCCCCAACTTCGTGGACGGGGAGGTGGTGCGCGCCGCCGCGGACGGGCCGGTGCCGGACTGGGCGGGCCCCGTCTTCGAGCGCCCGGTGGTCATCGCCGTGGGCCGGCTGGAGCCCCAGAAGGGCTTCGACGTGCTCATCCGCGCCCATGCCCTGGCGCGCCAGGAGGGCGTGGACCACCACCTGCTCATCCTGGGGGTGGGTTCGCTGGAGACCGAATTGAAGGCGCTGGCGCGCTCGCTGGGGGTGGAGTCGAGCGTGTTCATGCCGGGCTTTGCGTCCAATCCTCACGCGCTGATGCGCCGCGCGGCGGTGTTCGCGCTGTCCTCCCGGTTCGAGGGGCTGCCCATGGTGCTCCTGGAGGCGCTCGCCCTGGGGTGCCCGGTGGTGAGCACCGACTGCCCGTCCGGCCCCGCGGAGGTGCTGGAGAATGGGCGGCACGGCGTGCTGGTTCCAGTGGAGGACGCCCCGGCGCTGGCCCAGGCGCTGGCCCGAGCCGTCTCGGACGAGGTGCACCGCAAGGACCTTGCCCGGAAGGCCCGGGCCCGCGCGGAGGAGCTGTCCTCGGCCAAGGCGCTGGGGGCCTGGGAGGCGCTCCTGGACTCGCTCTGAAAGGAATCCCTTGCCGGCCCCGGGCGGCTTCACGAGGATTCGCCCCCATCATGACGACGACGAACGAGACGCAGGGCCTGAACTTCCTCCAGGAGATCATCGAGGAAGACCGGCGCACGGGAAAGCACGCGGGACGCGTGCACACCCGCTTCCCGCCCGAGCCCAACGGCTACCTCCACATCGGCCACGCCAAGTCCATCTGCCTCAACTTCGGGCTGGCGAAGCAATACGAGGGGCTGTGCAACCTGCGCTTCGACGACACCAACCCCGTCACCGAGGACACCGACTACGTCGAGGCCATCCAGCGCGACGTGAAGTGGCTCGGCTTCGACTGGGCGGACCGCAAGTTCTACGCCTCCGACTACTTCCCGAAGCTCTACGACTTCGCCGTGCAGCTCATCAAGCAGGGCAAGGCGTACGTGTGCAGCCTGTCGCCGGAGGAGATTCGCGAGTACCGCGGCGACTTCACCACGCCGGGCCGTGACAGCCCGTACCGCACCCGCTCCGTGGAGGAGAACCTGGACCTGTTCTCGCGCATGCGCGGCGGGGAGTTCCCCGACGGCAAGCACACGCTGCGCGCCAAAATCGACATGGCGTCGCCCAACCCCGTGCTGCGCGACCCGCCCATCTACCGCATCCGCCACGCGCACCATCACCGCACCGGCGAGGCGTGGCCCATCTACCCGCTCTACGACTTCGCGCACTGCCTGTCGGACGCGATTGAGGGAATCACGCACTCCGTCTGCACGCTGGAGTTCGAGAACCGGCGGGTGCTGTACGATTGGATCGTCGACAGCCTCATCAAAGGGGACCGGCCGTACCAGTACGAGTTCAACCGGCTGAACCTCAACTACACGGTGATGAGCAAGCGCAAGCTGCTCAAGCTCGTCACGGAGAAGTACGTCTCCGGCTGGGACGACCCGCGGATGATGACCCTCAGCGGCCTGCGCCGCCGGGGCTTCACGCCCGCGTCCATCCGCGACTTCGCCACGCGCGCGGGCGTCAGCAAGACGCAGCAGCTCATCGACATGGGCGTGCTGGAGCTGTGCATCCGGGAGGACCTGAACGAGACGGCGCCCCGGGCCATGGCGGTGCTGCGGCCGCTCAAGGTGGTGGTGGAGAACTACCCCGAAGGCCAGGTGGAGATGCTGGAGGTGCAGAACCACCCGCAGAAGCCGGAGATGGGCACGCGCCAGGTGCCGTTCATGCGCGAGCTCTACATCGAGGCGGACGACTTCATGGAGGTCCCCGCCAAGGGCTTCTTCCGGCTGGCGCCGGGCAAGGAGGTGCGCCTGCGCTCGGCGTACTTCATCACCTGCAAGGAGGTCATCAAGGACGCGGACGGCAAGGTGGTGGAGCTGCGCTGCACCTATGACCCGGCCACGCGCGGCGGGGACTCGCCGGATGGCCGCAAGGTGAAGGGCACCCTGCACTGGGTGCCGGGCAACGCGCCCACCGCGGAGGTGCGGCTGTATGACCGGCTCTTCTCCGTGGAGAGCCCGGACTCGGACGACGCGACGGACTTCACCACGTTCCTGAACCCGAACAGCCTGGAGGTGCTGCGCTCGGCGCGCGTGGAGCCGATGCTCGCCGACGCGGCGCCGGAGTCGCGCTTCCAGTTCGAGCGGCTGGGCTACTTCTTCGCGGACCCGAAGGACTCGCAGCCCGGCAAGCCCGTCTTCAACCGCACCGTGTCCCTGAAGGACTCGTGGGTGAAGGAGAAGGGCAAGTAGTCGAGGACGCACGCTCAGGGTGTCGCCGGGCCCTTGCCGGGCGGCACCCTGCACGCGGCGTGACCCAGGATGACGTCCCCCTCGACGGTGCTCGTGGGCGTGGGCGTCCAGCCCGCCTGGAGCCGGGCGTCCAGGAGGTCATCGGCGCTGGGTCGACGGTCCCACACGGAGACCGCAATCACACCGCCCAGTCAGGTGGTGTCGAAGACGAGGTAGCCCCCGTCCTTCCAGGGCAGCACCACGTCGTGGGTGAACTCGTCCTGGACGACGACCTCGGTCACGTCGCGCGGCGGCGTGCTCGCGAAGCCCCAGCGCACCACGTCCTGGAGCAGGGTGAGCGGCGCCAGCTCGCGCTCCAGCGCCGCGCGCGCCTCGGGAGACAACCCGGCCCTGTCGGTCAGCGTGAGCATGGCCCCGGCAGTGTAGACCCGCTCGGGGCGCGGACGCACGCCACGGGGCCCCGCGTGGCCGTCCACCGCCGCCCGTCGGTCCGGGCGGAGGTGGAGGCCGCGAGGGCGGGTGTCACGTGTCAGGGAGGATAGGACACGAGGATGGCGGTGTTCTGATAGCCGCCCTTCGCGCCGACGACCCAGACATACAGCTTGCCGGAGGTGACCTGGGGGATGACGCACTTCTCGGCGTTGGTCTCCTTCATGCCGCGGCAGTCGTACTCGTAATGGTTGGGGATGGCCCCCATGCGCACGTAGAGGTCCGCGTTGCCCGTGCCGCCCAGCAACTGCACGGTGACGCTGCGCGGCTTCCCGTTCGCGCGCGCCGGCACCTGCACGATGTAGCCATGGCTGCCATTGGCGGGGGCGGACAGTCCGCTCACCACCACGTTGGGCTCGAGCGGGAAGAAGCCGCCGTCGAACTTCATCACCAGCGAGGCGTTGGTGTAGGGCGTATAGGTGTTGACCATCGCGTACCACTTGCCGGCGGTGGGCGTGGGGAAGACGCACTCCTCGTTGGCGCCGGAGCGGTAGGGCCGGCAGTCATAGAGGCCCGTCGTGGGGTAGTTGCCCTGGCGGATGTACAGGTCCGGGTCGCCCGTGGTGCCGGACAGGGTGAAGCGCAGGTTGGTGGCGCCCTCGGGCACCTCGGCCCAGCCGTACTCCTTGGCGCCGCTCGCCGTGCCGGAGAGGACGACGGGCACGTTGCGCTCCAGCTCGAAGGGGTCGGTCGGCTCGAACACCACGCCCACGTTCACGGCCTTCCAGGCCGCGGCGACGGAGGCGACGACGGACGCGTCGTAGCCCAGCTGGACGGCGGCCTGCTCGGTGGCGATCCTCGCGGCGTCGAAGGTGGAGTTGGGCATCAGCAGGTCCCGGTTGGCCTTGTAGAAGATGCGGCCCGCCATCTCGATGCCGATGCCCGTCACGGCCGGGCGCGTGGGGAAGCGCGGGTGCGTGCCGCCCTGGGCCAGCAGGTAGAAGGCCAGGTTGGAGATGCCCGAGCTGTAGTGGACGTCCACGCCGTTGCTGTAGTTGTGGTAGTCGTCCAGCGAGTCCCCATCCTGGGTGGGGTTGTTCATGTAGCGCAGCGCATCGCCGGGCACTTCGGGCGTCCACACGTCCTCGCCCACCAGGTAGGTGCCCTCGTTGATGACCTTGCCCTCGCTGTGCCACTCGCAGACGGCGCCGAAGATGTCGGAGATGGACTCGTTGAGGCCGCCGGACTCACCCGAATAGATGAGGTCCGAGTCGACTTCCGTCACCGCGTGCGTCAGCTCGTGGGCGATGACGTCCAGGCCGTAGGCCAGGTTGATGGCGGTGGTGCCGTCACCGTCGCCGAAGACCATCTGCTCGCCGTCCCAGTACGCGTTCACGTAGTTGACGCGGTGGTGGACGGTGGAGTGGAGCGTCGCGCCGAGGTCGTCGTAGGAGTCGCGGTCGAACAGCTCCTTGTAGCAGCGCCAGACGGCGCCCGTGTTGTCGTACGCCGCGTTGACGACGGGGTCCGCGTGCGGCGCTTCTCCCTCCCGGCGCGCCACCGTCCCCGGCAGGTCGTTGGTGTTCTGGCCGTCGTAGACGATGCGGTCGAGCGCGGAGTGGATGTGGTTGAAGCGCTCGAACACCTCGCCGGAGCGGGCGTTGACGAGCACCGACTCCTTCACGGGCGTGCCGTCCTGCTTCGCGCCCGTCACCAGCACCCGCCAGGAGAGGATGAGCTGGTCCTGGTCCCTCCAGTAGACGAGCGCGGGCGCCTTGCGGACGACGAGGCCCGGCACCGAACCCTTGTCCGCCAGGGCGTTGGCCTTCGCCAGGTCCACGCCGATGGGGTCGCTTTTGAGGGCGGCAAGGCCTCCTCGCGCGTTGCCGTTGATGGCGAAGACCTGGCCGTCGCGCGCGTGCAGCCGCAGCTCCGCGCCCAGCACCTCCACGCCGTGGTAGCGCACGCCGAAGCGGTAGTGCGTGTCCCCGTCGGAGCCGACGTAGGCCTTCTTCAAGAAGAGCTGCTCGGTGTCGAGCTTGAAGAGCGGCGCCACCCGGGCGAGCACCGGCGCGAGGGAGTGGGTCTGAAGTCCCTTGAGGGCGAGCTTGCCGGTGGGGACCTCACCGAACCTGCCTCGGAGGAAGGTGGGGACCTGGTCCGGGTCCGCGGAGAGGACTTCATGGCCCTGGGCGAGGGCCGCTGCTGCCTGGGTGGCGTCGTCGTCGTGTAGGTCCTTCGGTGTGTCGGCATCGGTGCAGGCGCTCAGTGTCAGGCTCAACAGCGTGGCACCCAGGACACCGCGTCCCCGTTTCACAAACATGCACTACCCCCCAGCGAGAGATGAAGTCGCCAGCCTGTGCAATCACAACCCGAAGGAGAATTCGGTACCGGCAACCCCATGGCAATCTATCGCGAGGCCCCGGCAGTGCCCTCTCCCTCCCCGTCGGAGTTTGCTTGTCCTGAACACCTCCCTCCGCGACAGCGTCCGTTGCCTGATGTTGGTCGCTCGCGGTGTCCGGAGGACCTGGGAACGCGTGTTCCATCACCCGCTCGTCTGGGACTCCAGGACAGGGTCCGCCATGTCTGGGATTCTCAGGGAATGAAAGGACGCGAAGCTGCTACGGTGCGCGTCATGCGACGAGGATGTGGGTGGAGGCGGGTGTCATGAGCGCGCGGCGGGAGGTTCGCGCGGACTTCGACCGGGGCTCCATCGTGATGTATCAGGCCTATCCGGACGCCATCGCGGACGTGGCGGTGGCGACGCAGCGCTTCGGGCCGCCGTTCTCCGTGGGGCGGATGACCTGGATCAAGCCCAGCTTCCTGTGGCTGATGCACCGCTCCAACTGGGGGCGCAAGAGCGGGCAGGAGCGGACCCTGGCGGTGCGCATCCACCGCGCGGGGTGGGAGGCGGCGCTGGCGGTGGGCGTGCTCACCGCGTACGAGCCCGGCGCCCACGGCTCACCGGAGGCCTGGAGGAAGGCCTTCGAGGTGGCGCCCGTCCACGTCCAGTGGGACCCGGAGCGCTCGTTGCGTGGCGCGGGGCTGCCGCACGACAGCATCCAGGTGGGGCTGGGGCGCGCCATCATCCAGCGCTACGTGGAGGACTGGGTGGTCTCCATCACCGACGTGACGCCGCTGGTGCACAAGCTGCGCAAGCACCTGGACGAGGGGCGCGCGGAGCAGGCCACCCGGCTGTTGCCCCGCGAGGCCGTCTATCCGGTGCCGCGGGAGCTGGTGCGCCGACTGGGGATGTGAACGGCGGGCAGCGTCCGCTGTACGCTCGGGGCACCTTCCCTGGCTGGGGGAGGGGCCGTTCAACTGGAGCTGGGGGTCTGACGATGGGAATCACGATGTCCCCGCGGGAGTACGCCACCGCGTTCCGTCTGCTCGCATCCACCGCGCGCCATCCGGAGAACATCGCGCGGCTCGTCGAGGAGCGCTTGTCTGCGCGCATGTCCCAGGCGCCGTCGCTCCTGGACGTGGGCGCGGGCTCCGGCAAGGTGGCCCAGGCGCTGGCGACGCGCTTCGGCTCGCTCACGTTGCTCGAACCCAACCCGGAGCAGGTGGCGCAGCTGCGGCTGGAGAAGGCGAAGGTGCTCATCGAGCCCTTCGAGCGGTTCGATTCGTCCGAGCGCTTCGACCTGGTCCTGTGCTCCCACGTCCTGTACCACGTGCCGCCCTCGGACTGGCCGGGCTTCATCGACCGGCTCCTGTCGTTCGTGCGTCCCGGAGGCCACGCCCTCATCATCATGGCGGCGGGGCGCG
The DNA here is from genome assembly GCF_026626605.1 of Myxococcus sp. MISCRS1. NCBI lineage: Bacteria > Pseudomonadati > Myxococcota > Myxococcia > Myxococcales > Myxococcaceae > Myxococcus > Myxococcus sp. MISCRS1. The sequence continues at coordinate 1,635,291 of NZ_JAPNKB010000001.1, read as the reverse complement.
GGCCCACGTTCGAGCTGTGCCGCGACTTCGCCGACACGCTGAACTTCGGGCAGCTGCTCCTGGACACCCTGGGGCGCATGTCGCTCTCGCACGAGGTCCTCCCGGCGATGAGCGGCTTCACCGCGCGCACCTTCGAGGAGATGTTCACCCTCTGCCGCTTCTTCGTGCTGGAGGGGTGCTTCACGGCCGAGCAGCTCGCGGCGATGGGGCCGGAGGCGTCGCGGGAGATGGACCGGAAGCTGCGCCTGCACGCGGAGGCCTGCCTGCGTCCGGACGGCACCTACCAGCTGGAGCAGGACGAGGACATGGTGCTCATCCCGAGGCCGTGACTCAGCGGCTGGGGCCCATCGCCTCGCGGTTGAGCGAGCCGCACTCGGCGATGCGCTGGACGCGCAGCTGGGCGAGGCGCGCCAGGGGGGCCGCCGTCTGGGGCCCCTCCAGCAGCTCCACCGCGCGGGCTATCGCGTCCAGGGTGGACATGCCCGCAGGGTGGCTCGGCTCGCGCAGGTGGAGCATTCCCGGGGGCGGCGGCGGCAGCACGAGCCGGGGGAGCAGGCGCAGCGTGGGGAGCCGCTGGCTCATCCGCCGCGCCTGGGACCAGCTGCCATCCAGCACCACCACCTGCCGGGGCGGCGGGGTGTCCTCGGGGAGCTCGGGCCCGTCCGGGAAGAGCAGCCACGTGCCGGGCTCGGCGAACAGGGAGCTGTCCAGGACGTCGGCGGGCGAGCCGTGGGTGAGCAGGGTGGCGTTGGTGAGGGCGAGCGCGGCCACCCGGCCGGTGTTGCTCTTCTTGCGGATCTCCAGCGCGTGCTGCACCAGGAGGAACCGCGTGCGCGTCTGCACGCGGGGAATCTCCGCGCACAGACACAGGTGCGACGGGAGATAGCAGCGGTCACATCGGGGGCGGAGGGCAACGCGCGAAGACATCCTCCGACATCCTGTTCCGTGGCTCCCCGGAAGAGAAGCGTTGTTTCGCCCCGCCGGGAGGTGGGGCCCGGCCCGCTCCCCCGGTGTGATTGATACAGGCCGGAGGGCTCAGCCCAGCAGCCGCTCCCCCAGGAGGAACCCCACCGTCATGGCCACCACGAGCAGGGCGCCCTGGAGCTTCGGGGGGGCGGGCAGGGGGATGTCGAGCAGGCGGCATCCGGCGCCGATGAGCAGCGCCAGGGCGACGCCGACGAGGGCCAGGGTCATGACCTGCTCTCCTGGGTCTCGCCGGTGGGCCCACCGCAGTGGATGTGATTGCGCGACGGGCGCGAGGCGAGCAGCCGGTCCGTGAGCGTGTAGCCCGTCGTCATGGTGACGACGAGCAGCGCGCCGACGAGCGCCGGCGGCGCGGGCACGGGCACCCCCAGCCAGCGACAGCCGAAGCCGATGCCCAGGCCCAGCAGCAGTCCCACACACAGTTTCCAGTTCACGCGTCGTTCTCCAAGGGGGTGCGGCGGGGGACCATCGGCGCGGCGCCGACGTAGTGATGGACCACGGGGGGATGCGCGCCCTGGTGCAGCGCGCGCAGCTGCTCCTGCAGCGCCTTCTCCTCGCGGGTGACGCGCTCGTGCTGGCGCAGGTGCTCCATCCAGGAGCCGAGCACGAAGTACTCGAGGAACCGCCCGGGCTCCGCCGTGTCCTCCATGACGCCCCACTGCACCGCGCCGTCGCGCCGTCGCGTGTCGCCCAGCTGGTGCACCAGGGGGAGGAACGCCGCGCGACCCGTGGGGGCGACGCGGTACTCCACCGTCACGAGGACCGGGCCCTGGTCCTTCTCGACGTCCTCGGAGACCTGGGGCGTGGGCCAGTGGGCGGACGGCGCGGTGTCGCGAGCCATGGCCTGGCCCAGGCGGAAGCGCAGCGAGAAGAAACCCGCGAGCACCGCCGCGCCCGCCGCCACCGTCAGCGACACGGGCACGCCGAAGCGCTGGGCCACCGAGCCCCACACCAGGCCGCCGCCGGCCATTCCCGCGGAGAACACCACGATGTAGAGCGACAGCGCGCGGGCGCGAACCCAGGTGGGCACCGACAGGTGCGTGGCTGTCTGGAGCGAGGACAGCACGCTGATCCACGCCAGCCCGTTGGCCACCATGGCCAAACCCAAGACCGGCAGGCTGCGCACGAAGGCCACCGTCACCATGGTGAGCGCGTAGAGCAGCGTCGCTCCCAGCACCCACCGGTCCACGCCCCACCGCGCCCGCATGCGGGGCAGCACGACGGCGCCCGCCACCGCGCCCGCGCCGATGCACGTGAGCAAGAGCCCGTACGTGCCCGCGCCCGCGCCCAGCTCCTTGCGCACGACGATGGCGAGCTGCGCGGGCAGCGCGCTGGCGAAGGCGTAGAAGCAGGCCGACTTGAGCAGCACCGAGCGCAAGTCTCCCGAGCGCGCCGCGTACCGCAGCCCTCCGCGCAGCGCGGTGCCGAAGGGCTCCGACGGGAGCGTGGACTCCGCCTTCGCCCGCCGCCAGGACACGAGCGCCAGCAGCACGCCCAGATAGGAGACGGCGTCGATGGAGAAGGCCCACCCCACGCCGAAGCGCGCGACGATGAGCCCACCGAGCGCGGGGCCCACCGAGCGCGCGATGTTCATCCCGATGGAGCTCAGCGCCACGGCGGGCGCGAGCAGGGGCCTGGGGACCAGCTCCGCGGTGGTGGCCGCCTGCGCCGGCATGGCCATGGCCGCGCCCATGCCCAGGGCGAACGTCAGCCCCAGCAGCGTCCACTCCGTCATCTCCCCCACCATGGAGGCCCACGCGAGCAGCGTGGCCATGACCAGCATCCACACCTGGATGGTGATGAGGTAGCGCCGCCGGTCGACGATGTCCGCCAGCGTGCCCGCCACCAGCGCGAACACGACGACGGGCATCGTGGTGGCCGACTGCACCGCGGCCACCATCAGCGGCGAGCCGGTGCGCTCCGACATGAACCACGCCGCGGCCACGTCGTGCACCCAGGTGCCGATGTGGCTGGCCAGCACCGCGAGCCACAGCGTGCGGAACGTGGCGTGACGCAGGGGCGCCAGGGCCCCCACCTCCTGGGCCACGGGAGCGGGGCTCACCGCGACGTTCGCTTCAGAAGGCATAGCAGAGGCACCCCAGCGCTCCCCAGAAGCCCGTCGCGTCGGAGGTGGGCACCTCGTGGCGCGACGCGTGTGTCCTCCCGTGGCCGTGCACGGCGCAGCCGTCGCCGTGGGCGTGTGACGCGTTGGCGAGGGCCTCGCGGGCCTGGGCCAGCGTGCCGCCCTGGTAGCCGCCGAAGCGGTTCACCGGGGACCAGTCCGGCATGGGCCGGGGCAGCTCGGGCGCCAGCGGCTCGAAGTCTCCCGTGCCGTGCACCACCCGGCCGCCCACCACCGTGAGCACGCTGGTGATGTGCTGGATGGACTCCTCGGGCACCTGGAAGTAGTCCGAGGACAGCACGGTGAAGTCCGCGAGGTAGCCCCGCTTGAGCAGTCCCTTCTTCTCCTGCTCGTGGGAGAACCACGCGCTGCCGTGCGTCCACAGGCGCAGGGCCTCCTCGCGCTCGAGCAGGTTGTCCTCGCCGTACATGGACAGGCCGCCCAGCGTGCGGCCCGTGACGAGCCAGTACAGCGCCACCCAGGGGTTGTAGCTGGCCACGCGCGTGGCGTCCGTGCCCGCGCCCACCGGCACGCCCGATTCCAGCATCTTCCGGACGGGCGGCGTGCGGCGCAGGGCGTCCTGGCCGTAGCGCTCCTGGAAGTACTCGCCCTGGTAGACCATACGGTGCTGCACGGCGATGCCGCCGCTGAGCGCGCGCACCCGCTCGAGGTTGCGCTCGGAGATGGTCTCCGCGTGGTCGATGAACCAGTGCAGGCCGTCCAGCGGCACCTCGCGGTTCACCTTCTCGTAGACGTCCAGCACCCGGCTGATGCTCTCGTCGTAGGTGGCGTGGATGCGGAAGGGCCAGCGCTTGCTGGCGAGCAGGTGGACGACGGACTCCAGCTCACCCTCCATGCCCGCGGGCAGCTCCGGGCGGGGCACGCGGAAGTCCTCGAAGTCCGCCGCGGAGAACACCAGCATCTCGCCCGCGCCGTTGTGGCGCATCATGTCGTCGCCCTGCCGGGGCGAGAGCATACGGGTCCAGCGCTCGAAGTCCGCCTGCTCGGAGCCCTTCTTCTGGGTGAAGAGGTTGTACGCGATGCGCACCGTCAGCTCGCCGTCGGCGTGCAGCTTCTGGATGATGTCGTAGTCCTCCGGGTAGTTCTGGAAGCCGCCGCCCGCGTCGATGACGGAGGTGACGCCCAGCCGGTTGAGCTCGCGCATGAAGTGGCGCGTGGAGTTGAGCTGGTACTCCGGCGGCAGCTTGGGGCCCAGCGCGAGCGTGGCATAGAGGATGAGGGCGTTCGGGCTGGCCAGCAGCAGGCCGGTGGGGTTGCCGCGCGCGTCGCGCTCGATGCGGCCCCCGGGCGGCTCGGGCGTGTCCTTGCCGTAGCCCACCGCGCGCAGGGCGGCGCCGTTGAGCAGGGCCCGGTCATACAGGTGGAGGATGAAGACCGGTGTCTCGGGCGCCGCGGCGTTGAGCTCGGCGAGCGTGGGCAGGCGCTTCTCGACGAACTGGTGCTCGCTGAAGCCGCCCACCACGCGGACCCACTGGGGCGCGGGCGTGCGGGCCGCCTGCTCGCGCAGCATCGCCATGGCGTCCGCCAGCGAGCGCACGCCGTCCCACCGCAGCTCCAGGTTGTAGTTGAGCCCGCCGCGAATCAGGTGGATGTGGCTGTCATTGAGGCCGGGGATGAGCCTGCGCCCGCCCGCGTCGATGACCCGGGTGGAGGCTGTCGCGAGCGCCATGATGTCTCGCTCGTCTCCCACGGCCTCCACGACGCCGTCGGTGACGGCCAGGGCTTGGGCCTGGGGGAGGTCCCGGTCCAGGGTGGTGACGCGGGCGTTGCGGACAATCAGGTCGGCCATGAGGGGAGCTCGTGCTGAGGGGGAGGCGGGACGACGGCCCGGCGGAGCGCTCGAGAGGGGGCTTCGAGTCCGCCGCCGGGGTACGAAGGGGGCACGGCGGACGTCAGTGACCGCCGCCCTCGGAGGCGTTGAACATGCTCTTGGCGTACTGCACGCCCAGGCCGTAGCCGCCGCCGTGGGCGACCGCGACGCCCGTGGTCATGGCGTAGGTGGCGCCGCGCGCCCAGTCGCGCTGGAGCTCCAGCAGGTACTGGAGGCTGGTCATGGGGATGGCGCCGGCCTGCACCATGCGCTGCACGGCGCGCTCGTGGGCCTCCTGGGACACGTCACCGCTGGCGTCGGTGATGACATACACCTGGAAGCCCTGGTCGATGGCGGACAGCACCGGGCCGACGATGCACACGCCCGTCCAGAGGCCGGCGAACACGACGCGCGCCTTGTCGAAGCGGTTGACCTGTTCGGTGACGTTCGGGTCCTCCCAGCAGTTCATCGTGGTGCGGTCGATGACCTTCGCCTCGGGGAAGACCTCCTTGATTTCGGGGAACAGGGGGCCGGAGAAGCTCTTCTCCGCGACGGTGGTGAGCAGCGTGGGGACGCGGAAGCCCGCGGCGGCCTTGCAGACGAGCGCGGTGTTGTTGCGCAGCAGCGGCAGCTCGATGCTGTGGGTGGCGAAGGCCATCTGGGACTGGTGGTCCACCAGGATGAGCGCGTGGTTGTCCGGGGTGAGCAGGCTCTTGCCGGGCGTGGGGGAGGCGTTGGGCATGGGGCGTCTCGCGGGGCTTCGGGGGTGTCAGGGAATTGATTTCAGTCATTGTCATGAAACACGGGGAGGCCCGTGTCGGCATCACCCGAATGGGGGATGCGCCGTTTCGATGGGCAGCCTCGCGGATGTGAGTCTTTTCACGGGGCGACGACGGGGGTACCTTGCGACGCATGACTTCGAAGGACGCGAACATCCGCATCCTGGTGGTCGACGACCATCCGATGTTGCGTGAAGGGCTCTGCGGGATGATTGCCGGTCAGCCGGACATGACGCTCGTGGCGGAGGCGGAGACGGGCGAGCAGGCGCTGCGGGCGTACCGGGCGCACACGCCGGACATCACGCTGATGGACGTGCAGATGCCGGGGATGAACGGCATCGATGCCATCACGGCCATCCGCGCGGAGTTCCCCGCGGCGCGCATCATCGTGCTGACGACGTACAAGGGAGATGCGCAGGCGCTGCGCGCCATCAAGGCGGGGGCGTCCGGCTACCTGCTCAAGAGCATGCTGCGCAAGGAGCTGGTGGAGACCATCCGCAGCGTGCATGCCGGCCGTCGCCGCATCGCCGCGGACATCGCGTCGGAGCTGGCGGAGCACGTGGCGGATGACGAGCTGACGGCGCGCGAGCGGGAGGTGCTGATCCGCGTGGCCGCGGGCAACGCGAACAAGGAGGTCGCCGCGCAGATGGGCATCTCCGAGGAGACCGTGAAGACGCACATGAAGAACGTGCTGACGAAGCTCTCCGCGCGGGACCGGACGCACGCCGTGGTGGTGGCGATGCGCCGGGGCATCATCGACCTGTGAGGTGAGCCGGGCTCAGGGCTTGGTGGCCTCGCGGGTCATCTCCACCATGGTGGGGCGCCAGCCCAGGCGGGCGAACATGCGCTGGGCGGCCTCGTTCTTCGCGGCCGTGTGCAGCACGACGCGCGGCACGCCCAGGGCGGTGAGCCGACGCATCAGCTCCTCGGCGAGCTGGGCGCCCACGCCCGCCTTGCGCGCCTTGGCGTCCACCCAGAGGTCATGGAAGCCTCCGGAGCGGTCCAGCAGGGCGTTCCAGTCCACGGGCTCGACGCGGCCATAGGCGTAGCCCACGACCTCGCCATCCATCTCCGCGACGATGACGACGGCGTCCGGCTTCTTCGCTTCGCGTCCCAGCCACCAGCGGTAACCGGCCTCGACGTCGTCGGGCATCATGAAGCGCTGGTTGTCGAAGTCGTGGTGGAGCTGGGCGAGCGCCGCGCCCATGCGGCCCAGGGCGGGTTCATCCGAGGGCTGTGCGGGACGGAGGGTGATGGTCATGCGGGGCTCCTCTGCGGGCCGCGCAAGAGGCGCGGGGCGGCGAGCCTCACACAGGCCCGAGGCGCGTGCACCCCTCGCGTCATCTCTGTGGGGTGGTGGACGGGGGCGATGTCCACCGCGTCCATTGTCTGGAAGGACAATGACAGATGCTGCCCTGAGGTGGCGGGCGCGTCCATTGGCGGAAGGGACAAGGTTGTTGTCTGGTTTGTGGGATGGGAATCCGTCGGGATTCGCTTGTTCTTGGGGGTTGGTGTTAGTGATTGTTCCGGTGTGGATGCCGCGTCGGCGCTGGGGAGGCCGACGATATTCGACGCCGGAGGTGGGTGACATGCGCGGAATGGCTTCGTGTCTGCTGGGGCTCATGATGCTCCTGGGGAGTCCGTCGTGGGCCGAGCCGCGAGGCGAGGTGGACCGCGCCCAGGAGGAGCTCCTGCCCCTGGCGGTGGTGACCTGTCCCGTGGGGGCCTTTCGGACCACGTTCACGCCGCCGCTGCGGGAGACCCCTCAAGATGTACGCATCCAGGGGGAGGGCGGATTCAGCAACTGTTACACGCTCCTGGGTGAGCGGGTGACATCGTCGGTGAGTGCCACGGACTTCGTCAGGCCGAACTACGACTGTTTTGACCTGCTGGAGATCCTCCCGGTGACGATTCAGCTCACCTGGAACACGGGAGAGGTCTCGACGTTCCGTCTGACGCAGGTGACGGCGCGGGCGGATGGGCCCCTGCTGGTGCTGGTTCAGACGGGGACGGTGCTGTCGGGGAAGTTCGAGGGAGCCACGGTGGTCATGAACGTCACCTTCACCTCCACGGACCTCGATGCGTGCCGCAGTCCCGAGGGGCTCCGTGGCATGAGCGCCACCCAGACGCTCGTGATGACCCGGGTGCTCTGAGTCGCCGGGCGGAGGCAGCACGTCCATCGTTCGAAGGGACGATGCTGTCTGTCAAGAACACCGCGGCCTGTCGCCTGGTGAAGCAATGGCTGTCTGTTCGTGGCGCGGTGAGATGAGTGTGTCTTGTGTCCTGTTGTTAGGCGCTGTTCCTGATTGCGTCGATGCGGATGGGACCGGGAAGCCCTGGGACCTCTGTCATCGGAAGGGGTGTGTGATATGCGTGAGATTGCTTCGTGCCTGATGATGTCGCTGTTGCTCGTGAGTGGCCAGGTGTCCGCGGAGCCGAGCGTTGAGGGAGGGGCTTCGTCGCGTGAGGTCTTGACGCTGGCGGTGGTGACGTGTCCGGTGGGCGGCGTCCAGATTCGCTACAACCCGCCGTTGCGGGACACCCCGCAGGATGTCCGTATCCAGGGTGAGGGGGTGTTCAGCAACTGCGTCACGGTGCTGGGAGAGCGCGTGACGTCCGGGACGACTGGGACGGACGGCGTCCGGCAGGGCTACAGCTGCGCGGACCTGCTGGGCATCGTACCGGTGCCGGCGGGGCAGCTCGTCTGGAACACGGGCGAGGTCTCGACGTTCCGGCTGACGCAGATTTCGGCGCGCGTGGACGGACCGTTGCTCGTGGTGGTGCAGTCGGGGACGGTGCTGTCGGGGAAGTTCGAGGGCGCGCAGGCCGTCAACACCATCGCCTTCGCCGCCACGGACCTGGATGCGTGCCGTTCCCCCGAGGGGCTTCCCAGGATGAGCGGCAACCAGACCCTGGTGCTCACGAAGGTGCTGTAAGCACTCCGTTTCACGCACCTGGATCTGGGGTGGGCGAGCGCCGCGCCCATGAGGCCAGGGCGGGATCGTCGGAGGGCCATGTGGGGACGGAGGGGGCCGGTCACGCGAGGCTCCTCCGCAGGCCGCGCGAGGGTGCGGGGCGGCGAGCCTCACACGGGCGCGAGGTGCGTGCACGGCGCTCGTCACCACTGCGGAGCGGCGGACTGGGACGCGGGCCTTGTCCTGGGTTCGTCGGTGCGTCGTCATGATGAGGACGGGATGTCCCGACACCGTCCATTGTCTGTCGGGACACGCGCGATGTCTGTTTTGTGCGCGCGAGCGTGGGCGGCGTCGCGCGTGCTTGATGTCTGGTGTCATGGGCGTCTGGCGCGAAAGGCCTTGACCCGAAGAGAGCGCAACTGGCGCTGTGAGGTGGGGGACATGCGTGGACTTGCTTCATGGCTGTGGGTGCTGGCGATGCTTGGCAGTGGTCCGGCGTTCGGCGCGTCGGGCGAAGGAGTCCTTCCCGCGTTGCCGTTGTTGACGTGTCCGTTGGGGACGACGGTCAGCGAGTACTCTCCGTCCTTGAAAAACGAACCCCAAGACGTGACGGTCCGTGGGGCGGGGGAACTCAGAGGATGCATCGGATTGCTGGGGGCCCAGGTTTCTTCGGCGAGCAACCGGACGGAGACGTTCCGTCCTGGGTACAGCTGTCTGGATTTGCTGGCCATTGTCCCGGTCCTCGCGCGCCTGACCTGGAACACAGGGGAGATCTCCGAAATCGCGCAGACCCAGGTGACAGTGCGCACCGAGGGGCTCTCGCTCGTCTTCGTGCAGATGGGGACGGTCCGGTCCGGGAAGTTCGAAGGGGCGACGGTCGTCCGGACGTTCTCCTATCTCTCGACGGACTTGGAGGCCTGTTCGTCCGCCGAAGGGTTGGCTCGACTGGAGGGAACCCAGACGCTCGTCCTGACGGGGCTGCTGTGAGCGCCGTCGGCAAGTTGGCTCACGATGCTGAGAAGGAGACGTGACATGCGCGGAATGGCCTCATGTCTGATGGGATGGATGATGCTCGCGGGCAGTCCTTCGTCGGCGGAGCCGCGAGGCGAGGTGGACCGCGACCGGGAGGAACTGCTGCCCCTGGCGGTGGTGACCTGTCCCGTGGGAGCGTTCCAGACCACGTATACCCCGCCGCTGCGGGACACTCCTCAGGACGTACGCATCCAGGGGGCGGGAGGGTTCAGCAACTGCTACACGCTGCTGGGTGAGGACGTCAGGTCGACGTCGAGCGCGGCGGACTTCGTCAAGAGGGGCGCCTCTTGTTCGGATCTGTTGGAGATCGTCCCTGTGACGAATCAGCTCACCTGGAACACGGGAGAGGTCTCGACGTTCCGACTGACGCAGGGAGCGGTGCGAGCCGATGGGCCTCTGTTCGTGTTGGTTCAGACGGGGACGGTGCTGTCGGGGAAGTTCGAGGGGGCCACGGTGGTCATGAACGTCACCTTCACCTCCACCGACCTCGATGCGTGCCGCAGTCCCGAAGGGCTCCGTGGCATGAGCGCTACCCAGACGCTCGTGCTGACCCGGGTGCTCTGAGTCGCCGGGCGGAGGCAGCACGTCCATCGTTCGAAGGGACGATGCTGTCTGTCAAGAACACCGCGGCCTGTCGCCTGGTGAAGCAATGGCTGTCTGTTCGTGGCGCGGTGAGATGAGTGTGTCTTGTGTCCTGTTGTTAGGCGCTGTTCCTGATTGCGTCGATGCGGATGGGACCGGGAAGCCCTGGGACCTCTGTCATCGGAAGGGGTGTGTGACATGCGTGAGATTGCTTCGTGCCTGATGATGTCGCTGTTGCTCGTGAGTGGCCAGGTGTCCGCGGAGCCGAGCGTTGAGGGAGGAGCCTCGCCGCGTGAGGTCCTGACGCTGGCGGTGGTGACGTGTCCGGTGGGCGGTATCCAGATCCGCTACACCCCGCCGCTGCGGGACTTCCCTCAGGATGTCCGTACCAATGGTGAGAGTGTGTTCAGCAACTGCGTCACGGTGCTGGGAGAGCGCGTGACGTCCGGGACGTCCGGGACGGACGGCATCCGGCAGGGCTATAGCTGCGCGGACCTGCTGGGCATCCTACCGGTGCCGGCGGGGCAGGTCGTCTGGAACACGGGCGAGGTCTCGACGTTCCGACTGACGCAGATTTCGGCGCGCGTGGACGGACCGTTGCTCGTGGTGGTGCAGTCGGGGACGGTGCTGTCGGGGAAGTTCGAGGGCGCGCAGGCCGTCAACACCGTCACCTTCGCCTCCACGGACCTGGACGCGTGCCGTTCCCCTGAGGGCCTTCCCAGGATGAGCGGCAACCAGACCCTGGTGCTCACGAAGGTGCTGTAGGTCTCTTGGGGGACGAAGCGCCGGTGGCCCCGCGTCCCGCCCTGTGACCAAAAGGTCCGTGAGTCAGGCGGAGAGCTGCCTGCCCTTGTTGCGCCGACGCTCGCGGGCGTCGGCGCTGATCATGTCCACCATGCTCGTCCCCGCGACGCCGGCGACGGCGAGGCCGCCGAACATCACGACGTAGCTGGACACGCCCGCGCCACCGCATTCGACGCACGCGATGGCCGGGTCGTCCGGCGCGTAGTGGACGGCCATCTTCGTGCCGGAGGCATACCGGCGCGTCAGTCGCTGCGCGTCCGGCAGCGCGCCCGTGTCGTTGCCGCCGAAGGAGACGGTGTCGGACGTGTAGTGGCTGCCGCCCACCGTGTACTCGTAGCGCACCTCGGGGTGGAAGCGGGTGTTGCGCCGGTCGTGCATCGTCTGCACGGACGAGGAGACGACGGTGCCCTCGGTGGTGGGCCACTGCTCGCTCGCATGCGCGCGGTACAGCAGGCGCCCGCCTCCGTAGGCCAGCATCACGCCGAACAGCAGCATCAACCCCATCATCAATCCCTTCATCATCTCGGCCTGTCCTCGCGCTGGCCCAGGGAGGCCCCAGGGCTCACGGTTCGCTTCCTGCAGTGCAGAAGCCGCGCCAGCATCTCTCCTCGGGGCCATCATCCGGCGATGGGGCAATTCGCCCCGCGCGGGGCGGTTCGCCCCACGTCCGTTCGCTTGGGGCTCCCCGGAACGCGTCAACGGGGGCAGACTGTGGGGACCATGCCCTCCCTCGACACCGAGCTGGAAACCGCCCGTCGAATCGCCCGTGAAGCAGGCGCTGTGCTGCTCCAGGTCTACGCCACACCCTTCGCGGTGGAGGACAAGGCGGGCGGACAGGGGCCCGTCACGGAGGCGGACACCCGCGCCAATGCGCTCATCGTGGACGCGCTGCACCGGGCCTTCCCGAAGGACGGCGTGGTGGCGGAGGAGTCGGAGAACGACGCGGTGGCGACCCGCTTCGAGCGGTGCTGGTTCGTGGACCCGCTCGATGGCACCCAGGAGTTCGTCCATCGCAACGGTGAGTTCGCCATCCACATCGGTCTGGCCATCGGCGGCGAGGCGCGGCTGGGCGTCGTCTACCGGCCGGTGGGCGACAAGCTCTACTCGGGCGTGGTGGGGGAGGGCGGCTTCGTGGAGGAGGCGGGCGCGCGCCGGGCCCTGCGGGTGTCGGACGTGGCGGAGCCCTCGGCGCTGCGCCTGGTGGTGTCACGCTCGCATCGCTCGAAGCTGACGAACCAGGTGGTGGCGCGGCTGGGAATCACCCGCGAGCAGGAGTCCGGCTCGGTGGGCATCAAGTGCGGCCTGCTCGCGGAGTCCGTCGCGGACCTGTACCTGCACGTCAGCTCCAAGAGCTACCGCTGGGACAACTGCGCGCCGGAGGCGGTGCTGCGCTCCGCGGGCGGAATCCTCACGGACCTGGGCGGCACGCCGTATCGCTACAACACCGCGGAGCTCCAGAACGTGCGCGGCCTGTTGGCCTGCAACGCCGCGGCCTTTCCTCACGTGCAGCCGGTGGTCACCCGCTTCGCTCGCGAGGCGGGGCTGCTGGAGTAGGGGCGCCGACGTGCGTCAGGCTTCATCCGCTTCTTGGCGGAGCTGCGCGAAGAGTCTGGCCAGGTCTGGAAGCTGGTAGTGAGCGTTGAGCCCGCTGGGATTCGGCAACACCCACAGGCGCGTGGCGCCGAGCGTCTCCGGCTGGAGCCCGAGCTTCGCCTTGGGCCTCGCGAAGGCCGTGCGGTACGCCCCCACGCCCAGCACCGCGAGGAAGCGCGGCCGATGGCGACGGACCTTGGCCTCCAGGGACTTCGCGCCCGACCTCAGCTCCGAGTCGTCGAGCTGGTCCGCCGTCGCCGTGGCCCGGTCGACCACGTTGGTGATGCCCAACCCGAAGTCCAACAGCTCCCCCTGCTCCGACGGCGACAACTGCCGGGGCGTGAAGCCCGACTGGTGCATCGTCGGCCAGAAGCGATTGCCCGGGCGCGCGAAGTGGTACCCCACCACCACCGAGTACAGGCTGGGATTGATGCCGCAGAACAGCACGCGCAACCCCGGGCCGATGAGGTCCGGCATGGTGTGGCCCATGGCGGCATCGAGCTCCTCGCGCGTGGGTCGCCGTGATGCGGGCATGGGGCGCTTCTCGCACCCCTCGCACGCCGTGACAACGCTTCGCTGGCGCCCGACGCGTCCGCTGGGGCACTCTGTCGCGATGCGTCCCCGTGGGGACGTCCCCTTCTGATTGCTGGAGACCCCGCACATGGCTCACATCGTGACGCTGACGCTCAACCCCGCCATCGACGTCGCGACGTCCGTGCCGGAAGTCACGCCGGAGCACAAGCTGCGCTGCGGCTCGGTGCGCAGGGACCCGGGCGGCGGCGGCATCAACGTGGCCCGCGTGGTGCGCGAGCTCGGCGGTGAGTCCATCGCCGTCTACACCCGCGGCGGCGCCACGGGGCTGCTGCTCGAGGAGCTGCTGGAGGAGAAGGGCCTCCTTCGCCGCTCCATCCCCGTGGAGGGCTCCACCCGCGAGAGCTTCACCGTCGCCGAGGGCAACAGCGCCCGCGAGTACCGCTTCATCCTCCCCGGCCCCGTCCTCACCGAGCGCGAATGGCAGCGCTGCCTGGACGCGGTGGGCGAGGTGTCCCAGGGCGCCGCCTTCATCGTCGCCAGCGGCAGCCTGCCCCAGGGCGTCCCCGAGGACTTCTACGCGCGCGTCGCGCGACTCGCCAAGAAGCTGGGCGTGCGCTGCGTGGTGGACACCAGCGGCAAGGCGCTCGCCGCCGCCCTGGAGGAGGGCGTGTTCCTCGCCAAACCCAACCGCCGCGAGCTGCGGGAGCTGACGGGCATGCAGGTGGAGGACCTGGACGCCCAGGCCTCGGCCGCCCGGGAGCTGGTCGCCCGGGGCCGCGCGGAGGTGCTCGCCGTGTCCATGGGCGCCGATGGCGCGCTGCTCACCTCCCGCGACGTCCAGCTCCGCGCCTCGCCGCCTCCGGTGGAGACCCACAGCTCCGTCGGAGCCGGGGACAGCTTCGTGGCCGGGGTGACCCTGGCGCTCGCCCGGGGACAGTCCCTGGAGGAGGCCCTGCGCTGGGGCATCGCCTCCGGCACCGCGGCGCTCCTGTCCCAGGGGACCGACCTGTGCGCCCGGGCCGACGTCGAGCGTTTGTTCACGCTGGTGAAGGCGCTGCCCGTGGCGCGTTCGTAACCCGGGTGGGCCTTGCCTCCTCGCACGCCCGCCGGGCGGGGCGGCGGCATGTCTCGACAAGGATGGCCGGGATTGGACAGAGTGCGCTCGCGTGTCCGCCCCCACTCCGCCGCTCCCCGCTGATTCCCGTGTCCGCCTCGGCCCCTGGCATTGGGTCGCGCTCCTCGTCGGCGTGACGCCGCTCGTGGTGTACGCGTTCTCGCCGCGCGTCGGTGACCTGGACCTCTACTTCCGGACGGCGCGCGCGTTCCTCACCGGGGCCACGCCCAACCAGGACTTCCGCTTCGAGTATCCGCCCTACGCGCTGCTCTGGTTCGTGCCGGCCGCGTGGCTGCGCTCCACGCAGTGGGAGTTCGTCCCCGTGTTCGGCCTGCAGCTGGCCATCATGGACGGGCTCATCAAGTGGACGCTCCTGCGCGAGGGCGCGCGGCGCTGGGGCCGCGAGTGGCGCTCCGTCGTCCCGTGCCTGGCGTACTCGGTGACGTCGTGGGCGGCGGCGCTCTACTACCTCAAGCGCTACGACCTCATCCCCGCGGTGCTGACGCTGGGCGCGCTGGTGGCGCTGGCCCGGCGGCGGGACGCGCTCGCGGGCCTGGCGCTCGCGGTGGGCATCGTGACGAAGCTCTACCCCGTGGTGCTGGTGCCGCTCGCGGTGGCGGTGTGCTGGAAGCGCGGCACGCTGGGCAAGCTGGTGATGGGATTGACGCTGGGCGTGGCGCCGCTGGTGCCGCTGAGCTTCGTGTGGCCGTGGTGGGGCTTCGCGTCGTTCCACGTCGACCGGGGCCTGCAGGTGGAGTCGCTGGGTGCGTCCCTCCTGTGGGCGGCGCACCACCTGGGGCTGGTGAAGGGGGTGCTCTGGGTGCACGCGCCGGCGGCGTACGAGCTGCACGGCGCCGTGGCCGAGGGCGTGAGGGCGACGACGCGCTGGCTGTGGGTGGCCGGCTCGCTGGGCATGGCCGCGCTGGGCATGTGGTCGGTGCGCCGCAAGATGCCGGAGCGGGTGGAGGACCTGGCCCGGCTGGCGCTGGGGCCGCTGGTGGCCTTCATCATCCTGAACCCGGTGATCAGTCCCCAGTTCCTCACGTGGCTGATGGGCGCCGCGGCGCTGTCGCTCCTGTCCGGCTCGCGCTCGGTGGCGGTGCTCGTCCTGGTGGCGGCCATCCTGTCGCGAGGCGTCTTCGTGGGCCCCACGTACAAGCATGGGCTGGGCATCCCGCAGACGCTGCTCCTGCTCACGCGCAACGGGCTGTTGATGGCCGCGGCGGTGCTGCTCGTGCGTGATGCGTGGCGCCGGGCCTCGGTGAGCGCCTCCGCGCCGGACGCCTCCGTGCCGTCGGTGGACTTCATCCCCGCGGCGACGGAGCCGGTGGACCCCGCGAGCGTGGGGCTCGCCGCTCAGCGACGGTAGGGCACGCCGCCCTTCATCACCCAGCGCACGCGGCGCACGGCGGAGATGTCCTTCGTGGGCTCTCCGTCCACGGCGACCAGGTCCGCGAGGAGCCCGGGCTTCACCTGCCCGAGCGAGTCCTCGCGGTGCAGCATCCGCGCGTTGCCGGACGTGGCCGCCCGGAGCACCTGCACCGGCGTCATGCCGTACTCCACCATCAGCTCCAGCTCGCGCCCGTTCTCTCCGTGCACGAAGACGCCCGAGTCCCCGCCCACGCACATGGGGACCCCGGCCGCGAGCGCCGCGCGGAAGCTGACCTTCTTGGCCTGGATGGCGGCGGGCTCCGGGTCCACCCCCTTCTTCCAGCCGTGGTAGCGGTAGAGCGCGTCGCCGGCCGCGAGCGTGGGGCAGAAGAAGACGCCCCGCTGGGCCATGAGGCGGAAGACCTCCGTCGTGCCGCCGTCGCCGTGCTCGATGCTCTCCGCGCCGGCGAGCACCGCGCGGCGCATGCCCTCGGGTGTGCTGGCGTGCACGGAGACGGGGCGGCCGCCGTCGCGCGCGGTGTCGACGATGCGCTTCAGCTCCTCGAGCGAGTACGTGGGGCGCGCCTCGCCACCGGGGCCCCAGCGGTAGTCGCCGTAGACCTTCACCCAGTCCGCGCCCCGGCCCATCTGTTCGCGCACCGCGCGCACCAGCGTGTCCTCGCCGTCGGCCTCCTCGGCGCCCTGGGGGACGTGCCACTCGGGGGCGAAGCCCTTGGGGCCGTAGGTGCCGCTGGCCACCAGCGAGCGCGTGGCCACGAGCAGGCGGGGGCCGGGGATGATGCCCTGCTGGATGGCCTGCTTGAGGCCGACGTCCGCGTCACCCGCGCCCTCGGTGCCCAGGTCGCGCGCGGTGGTGAAGCCCGCGAGCAGCGTGGCCTTCGCGTGCTGGGTGGCGCGGGCCACGCGCAGGGCCAGGGCCTCCTTCAGGACCTGGTCGTTCCAGTTCGCCTCGTTGTACGGGTGGAGGAAGAGGTGGGAGTGGCCCTCGATGAAGCCGGGCAGGAGCGTGGCGCCGGCGAGGTCGACCCCCTCGGCGCCCTCGGGGACCTGGACCTGGCCCGCGGGGCCGGCGGCGGTGATGCGCTCACCGGTGACGACCACCACCCAGCCCGCGTGGGGCTTCGCGGTGACGCCGTCGAAGACGCTCGTGGGGCGGAGCACGTAGCTCTTGGGCGGCGTGGGGCTCGCGGGCTGCTGGGCCGAGGCCGTGGTGACGACGAGGGCGAGGAGGAGGGCGCGCATGGCGGTGCCGGGGAGTGGGTGTGGGGGAGGGGATGATGACGCGCCACCAGGAGAGGGGCCACTTCGCCGCCCGGGGGGTGTGGGGACAAGCGGGGCTGAGGGGCCGCTTCAGCGGGGCTCATCGACGGCGCTGCCGGTGGGCGCGCGGATGGTTAGAGGGAGGGCATGGCCCGAAACGAGAACGTCAACGCGTTGTTGCCGGTCGAGGTCGAGTTCCAGAAGGAGAAGGCGTCCGCGCTCAGGCGCACCGGCGAGAAGCTGGAGAAGGCGCTCGCGGCGCTGGCCCTCGCGGAGCGGGAGCTGCTGAGTTCCCAGGGGACGGCGCGTGCGGCGCGCCATGCGCGCTACCGGGAGGTCCGCAAGGAGGCGGAGGTCCAGCGGTGGAACCTCATGGTGCAGCGCGAGGCGTGCGGCATCCGGAACAACCGGGAGCTGGACCTGATGTACCCGATGCCGCCGCTGGTTCGCGAATGACTCGGGCGGCTCAGGGCGTGGAGCGCCAGGCGGCGACGGCGAGCAGGGCCCAGCCGGCGAGGAAGCCCAGGCCGCCCAGGGGGGTGATGGCGCCCAGGGCGCGCACGCCGGAGAGCGCGAGCGCGTAGAGGCTTCCGGAGAACAGGAGGATGCCCACGAGCATGGCCCAGCCCGCACCATTGAGCAGGGGCGCGGGGCGCAGGGTGCCCAGCAGGCCGACGGCGACGAGGCCGAGCGCGTGGTACATGTGGTAGCGCGCGCCGGTCTCGAAGATGACGAGCAGGTCCGGGGAGAGCCGGGACTTGAGGCCATGGGCCCCGAAAGCTCCCGCCGCCACGGACAGGAACGCGTTCACAGCACCCAGGACGAGCCACCACCGCATCATCGTGCGCCTTTCATCGAGAGTCCGACTGGTGCACGCTACACCGGCAGTTGATGGAGCGTCCCGGCCGACGTGAACTCCGGGCCGCTCATACTCCGCATGACATCCCCCAATTTCGTTCCCTCCTCCAAGCCTCTCCCCTTCGAGCTGCGTCCGTCGTCCATCCAGGGCACGGGCGCCTTCGCCACGCGTCGCATCCGCAAGGATGAGCGCCTCATCGAGTACGTCGGTGAGCGCATCAACCAGGCGGAGGCCGACCGCCGCTACGACGACGAGGCGATGGGCCGCCACCACACCTTCCTGTTCAACCTGGACAGCAAGACGGTGCTCGACGCCGGCACGCTCCACAACGAGTCGCGCTACATCAACCACTCGTGTGATCCGAACTGCGAGGCGCTCATCGACAAGAAGCGCATCTACATCTTCGCCCTGCGCGACATCGAGGTCGGGGAGGAGCTGGTCTACGACTACGCCTACGAGCGCACCCCGGAGATGGATGCGGAGTCCGAGGCGCTGTACGTGTGCCGCTGTGGCTCGCCCAAGTGCCGGGGGACGATCCTCGCCCCGGTGAAGCCCGCTCCCGCGAAGAAGAAGGCGAAGTCCGCGAAGAAGAAGTCTGGTGCGAAGAAGGGGACGAAGTCGGGGACGAAGTCCGTATCCAAGACGCGCTCGGCGAAGAAGCCCGTGAAGGGCAAGACGTCGAAGCCAGCGAAGTCGACGAAGGGCAAGAAGTCCGCAGGTGGTCGCAAGCGCCTGGCGGGGTGAGGCGTGGTGGATGAGGCCCGGCAACGGTGTTGTCGGGTCTCGCCCAGGTTCATGGAGGAACCCATCGACCGCGTCCCGAGCGCGGATAACTGCTGAGACGATGAGTCCGAATTGGCCGGAGTTGCGCAGACGGACTACGAGGTATGCGATGTGGGCACCCTTGCCATCCGCGTGACCGAGTCCTCGACGCACTCGCAGCGCCGGACTTGGTGGATGCGCGGGAACTCGCACGAGCGCGGTGACCAGCGCCACCTCCACGGGGTAGGAGGGTGGGCCGCGTCCATTCAGGGGGCGGCCACTCGTCCTCACATGACCAGAGGCTCCGGCGGCGCACCCTTGCGCGCCGGCTTCGGCGCAGGCGGGCCCATCACATCCTCGACCGTGACGCC
Source organism: Myxococcus sp. MISCRS1 (assembly GCF_026626605.1). Taxonomy (NCBI): domain Bacteria; kingdom Pseudomonadati; phylum Myxococcota; class Myxococcia; order Myxococcales; family Myxococcaceae; genus Myxococcus; species Myxococcus sp. MISCRS1. Next base: position 1,616,357 of record NZ_JAPNKB010000001.1, on the reverse strand, counting down.
GCTCTCGGCGAGCCGCGCGACGAATTCGGCGAAGCGCTCGCTCACGAGGATGACCATCGGCATCACGGCGAACCGGGCCACGTCGAGCGTCGGCACGGTGCTCTCGTCGAGCCACCACGGCTTGGGGGTGTTGTACTCGGCCTGACCGCACGTGACGCACGGCTCGCCGTGGTAGACGCGCTGGCACCCTGCGCCCAGTGCGCCCTGGTGGGCGAGCCCCAACTCATAGAGCGGCCCGCGCTTGTTCCCAGCGATGCGGCTCTCCGTGGGATTGAGCCCCGTGAGTCCCGCCGCGGTCATCTGCTCGAGCACATCGCCGTGGACCAGCAGCGTCCACGGGTCCTGCAGAACGAGCGGCGGGAGACTGCCGCTTGTCCTCCCCACGAGGGGCCCCAGGCCCATTCCGGGCTTAACCACGGTGCCCTCTGGCAGGTACGGCAGTACGCCATCACGGAGCCTCACGTACTCCGCCCAGGGCACCTGCCGAGCCTTGCGGTACTCCTTCTCTCCGGGGTGGGCCGACAGGTCCACTGTCGGGGCATCCACCCCCAAGGACGCGTACTCGCCAGCACACGTCGGGCAGACCGCGCCGGGAAGGCGCCATCGCCGCTTCGCGATGTAGCTGCCCTGGTGCTTCGTGCCCGCGAGGGACGTCCTTAGCCGAAAGAAGCGCATCACTTCCCTCCGTCTCCTGCGAGGCTCCAGTCACCGAGCTTCTGCCAGTACGACATGGGCATGCCCACGAGCCCGTACTTTTGCACCATGTAGCCCGCCTGCTCCATCAACTCCCACCTCTTCGCGGGGCTCCCGTCTTCTTCGACCCTCGCGATGAACTCGCGCCAATCCCTGTTCCAGGGGCCACCGTACTGGCCCTCATGGATTCGCTTGTGGTGGGCCACGTCGATGGCGAGGGCGTACTCGTGGATGTTGATGCCGCGCTCCGCGAAGTACCCCTCTAGCGCCCGTGGGAAGATGTGGTGCTTCTCTTTCGGACGGGATGCCCACTCCGAATAGGCCTTCCGCAGCCGGGCCTGACTGGGCAATTCCTCGGCGCGATTCCACTTGAAGACCATGACCGGCTCCCGGCCGGCCATGGGCATCGAGGGGAGCCAGTTGCGCTGCGGGGCTCGCGCGGCCCTCGCGGGGGCACTCCCGCGCAGCGCCAGCGGCGGTGAGGCCACGTCCTCGCATCTGTAGAGGCCACACGTCTCGCTTTCGCACGCGACGACGGTGCAGCCAGCCTCGTCGGCCTCCGCCGCGCACTCCGAGGCGGACGGCCCGGCCTCGTCGCCGAGCAGTGCCACATGGCCAGAGTCGGTCGTAGCGCAACCGATGAGCAGCCATGCGGCTGCCACCCACATCCGCTTCCAGATTGCGTTCATGCAGCCCCCGGTTTCAAAGGAGAGCATGGAATGCAGACATGGGCCATCGCCAGGGAGTGGTAGGCGTCAATCATTGAGCAGGACACCAGCGGCGAACCACCATCGGGCACTTCAGGCGCCCCTTCTCGTGTGAGGAGGCCCTCATGCGCCGCTATCGCCCGCCCCGACTCCCGAGCAAGTCCGCCGCCGCGACATCCGTGCCGAGTGGAGTTGCGTCGGGCTCGTGGCTCTCCCTCACATTGTGTGGAGCCCCTCGGGAGAGCCAGGAGACCGGTGTAACTCCAAGGGCCATCAGACCCAGAACTCCGCCTGAGCTGCCTTCACGGATGTGCCCAAGTCGTATTAGTCCACCGATTCGGCAGTGATGACGTAGACGCCCAGCGTAATCACAATCACACGCTCGACCACGTCCTCGGTCTGGGACACCGACTCAGCCAAGTCCTTGAACTCCTCCATCACGGCCTCGACAGACGTGCCCTCCACCACCAAAGTCGTGTCAGGCAACTGGCTACGGAGTCCGCCACGCATCCCTTGCCAGGGCCTTTGCGGCATCCAGCTTGTGGGCTTTCAGCGCCGGGTCTTCGTCCTGGGGCTCGCTGGCCAATTTCATCGCGTCCGCCTGCTTGTATGCGAGTTCGGCAACGGTCTTGAACGACTGAGGGGCCGCCGCAATCACATCCGATTGGGCAATGCACGCCGGGAGGGCTTGGCAGGCAAATCAATCCACCAATCCCGAGCCTTGATGCCTTCGACCGCGACGGCCTTCTTCCGGGCCACAGTTGATTCCATTGAATGGGCGCGCCCCTTGCGCGACCTTGCGAGCGACTCCCCAGCCCGTCCGTCCTCGACATGCTCATGCGTTGCCTGCGCGAACGACTACCCGTTGGGAAGGCGAGTGGCCGCCCAATGAGTAGGGGGCCTACTCGCCGATGTAGTAGTCGCCTCCGTCCTCCACCACGAAGAGCCTCTTGAGAGGCGAGCCGTACTTGAATGAGAGTGCATCCACCGGCATCGCCTCCTTGAATCGCCTAGCGACCTCGTCGGCCGATGCTCCCTCAACCCGTAGCGTCGTGTTCGGAAGGCTCTCCCGCCAACTACCAAGGCGAGGTGGAATTTTATCCGAAAACCCCTTCGCCTTGAGGCTGTCCTTCACCTGCTGGTGTCTGTCGCTCAGGTCATACGTCACAATGTACCACGCCATGATTTGACTCCCTCTCTTGCGGGGCTGATTGGCACGCCTCCTTGGCGGCCTTGGTATGACAAGCGTAACCCCGGCGGATTTGTGAGCAATTAGGGCCGACTTTTCTCATCACGTGGACTGGATGAGCAAGGGACCATGGACGCCGGCACATCAACGTTCTGCCGCGCGGAGCGCGATTCACACCCGCGCCTCAGGCGTGAGGTGCCGGGCTTCGAAGAGGGCTCTATGCGCCGCCTCAGACCCGCACCCAACCGCGTCGAACCCGTCGCGGGACTCGCCCACCTGGTAATCACTGTCGACGCGACAGCGGTGGCCGGACATCTCCACGAGGAACGTCCCGCCCGACTCCTGGTCGAAGTGCCTCTATACGCAGCCCTTGTCTTTGAGGAGCGCGTGCACGGCGTCGATGAAGTCCACCACCATGTACCGAACGAGGGACCCGGGCTTCTTCGGCACCGGGAGCGGTTTGAAGGAATGCTCGATCAACTGACCCATGCGGAGCGAGGAGGTGAACCCGATGATGAACGGGCCGTTGACGACCACCTTCACGTCTGCCCTCACGGTGGGGTCGTACCCGCCGACCTCCGCACTGTCCCCGCCGATGACGACCTTCCCATGGGGGCCCACTCCGGCGATGCAGGTCATCGCCCACCTCGCTGGCTGCGTCGAATCGAAGGGGGCGTCACTGTCGCCTCGAAGCGAACGGGGCGCCCATCCTCGACGACGCACGTCACCCAGCGCCAGGCCCTGTCTGACGGATGCAGGTGGCGCAAGTAGGAGCGGATGCGCGCCACCTGCACCATGGAGAGGTCGTTGACGGCGAGCTTGTCGTAACGCGTGCCAACGGCACGCTTGTCCTTGAGGTGGCCGACGGCGCGCTCGATGACGTTGCTCTGGCGATAGAGGGCCAGGTCGAATCGCGCCCGACACCGTGCATTGAAGCGAGGCGGGTCTGCGCGGCTGGGCAGGACAGCCCGCATGTGGTGAGCTCTCGCCCACCGACGTACGGGGCCGAAGCTGTAGCCCCTGTCGCCTACCAGCACGCGCGGGCGCTGACGTGGACGCCCTCGGCGCCCTTGGACTCGGACGCCTGCCAAGGCAGGAAGGACGCCCACCAGGTCGCTGGCCTGTCCCGCCGTCAGTGCAATGGAGAGGACATGGCGGTGTCGCTCGCAGGTGAGGTGGAACTTGGTGGAAAAGCCTCCTCGCGACTCGGGTCTGATGTGGGCGGTCTTCAGCTGGATGGCTCTGCCCTTCCTCCTATAGGGCAACCTGGACGGGGCTGAGGTGATGTTGACGTACGATGTCCCCGTGAACTCCATCTTGAACTTCCTTCTCACCGAGTCGTCCGAGCCCGTCGTGCTCGATTCCGTCGAGACGTGGTGGCGCCGGCATGTGGAGCTGGTGTCCCGCTTCCCCGCGCCTGCGGACCTGGCGCTCGCGGGCGGGTTCCGCGCGGACCGGCTCGGCTATGCGTTTGCCTCCGGGTACCACGCCGCGCACCGCTTCCTGTTCCCCTCGCTCCCCGCGGACAAGCCCGTCGCGCTCTGCGCCACCGAGCCCATGGGCGGCCATCCCAACGCCATCCAGACGCGCCTCGAGTCCACCGCGTCCGGCTTCTCCCTCACGGGTGAGAAGGCTTTCGTCACGCTGGGCACGCGCGCGGAGGTGCTGCTCGTCGTCGCGACGGAAGGACAGGATGCGCAGGGGCGCAACCGGCTTCGCATGGTGACGGTCGACGCGAAGCGCGCGGGCATCGTCGTCAGCGAGCTGCCCGAGCTCCCCTTCGTGCCCGAGGTGCCACACGCCGAGCTGCGGCTCGAAGGCGTCGCGGTGGCCGACGGCGAGGTGCTCCCGGGCGATGGCTACACGCGCTATCTGAAGCCGTTCCGCACCGTGGAGGACTGTCACGTCCAACTCGCGCTCCTCGGCTGGCTCATCCAACTGGCGCGGCGCTGTGGCTGGCCGGAGGTCGTGCGCGAGGAGTTGCTCTCTCTCTCGTTGATGATGCGGGGCCTCGCTCAGGCGGATCCGACGGCGGCCTCGACGCATGTGGCGCTCGGCGGTGGACTGGCGCTGGTGAATCGGGCGCTGACCTCCATCGAGCCCTTGTGGGCCCAGGTCGATGCTCCCACCCGTGAGCGATGGGAGCGTGACCGGCGTCTGCTCGGCGTCGCGGGGAAGGTCCGCGCCAAGCGCCTGGAGGCCGCTCGCGTGAAGCTCGCCGGTGGTGCGCCGACACCCGACGCCTGACGCCCCGGCGCTTGAAATAGAAAGACCCTCGGAGCTTCCCTGCCGCCGCAAGGTTGCTCCGAGGGCCCCTCTACCGAGCAGATCCCCCGCTCGCGTCACGACTCACTTCAAGCTCACAGCATGCTGGCGATGTCCTTCACCGGCTGCGGCGCGGCCTCCGTGTTGGCCAGCGCGCCCGCCGCGCCACCCAGGATGAGCGAGGCCGGGTTGATGCGGCCCGTGGTGACGGCCCCGAGCACACCCTCGGCCGCGCCCTTCACCGTGTTGAAGGCACCCTTGGCCGCACCCTCGAACACGCCCTTCACGCCACCCTCCGAGTTGCCGATGCCCGTCAGCACGTTGCTCACTCCCGGCAGGAACCACAGGTGCTTGCCCGCCTCACCCGCGGCCCACTGGAAGTTGTCCTTGTTACTGCCGTCCGCCTTGACGTGCGTGTCCTTCGTCTCCGGCAGCTTCTGCTCGCCCAGGAACGAGTAACCCTTCTCCGCGAAGTCCTTCACCATGCCGGCCTCGGTGCCGTGGCGCGCATCACCGTCCTTGGTGATGCCCTCGATGTTGCCGTCGCCCTTGCCGTTCTTCACCTTGTTGTCCCGGTCCCCACCGTTGGCCGCCTTCGCGCTGTCGATGAACTCCAGCACCTTGGCCAGGCGGAACACCGCGTCCGGGTTCTGCTTCGCGTCCTTCAGGTCGAGCTTCGGGTCGATGCCCGTCTGCTTGCAGAGCAGGTCGAACTTGATGTCCTTCTGACGGCCCAGGTTCTTCAGCGCCGGCGAGTCGTCGACGATCTGCGCCGCCGAGCGCTTGTCCCCGGCCGGACGCTTGTCATTGGCGCTCGGGATGCCCGAGGACTCCGGCTCGGCCTGCTGCGTGACGCGCGGCGTGGTCTCGCGGGCCGGAATCATGTCCCGCAGCTGCGGGGGCAGCCCGCGCGGCGCGGGATTGGCGGTCTCGTGGGGGAGCGTCGGAGAGAGGTTCTGGGCCTCCGGGGGCATCCCGCGAGGCCCGAACTGGGCCGGCCCCGGCAGCGACGGCACCCGCAGGCCCTCCAGCATGTTCGGCGTCATCATCGGCGGCGCCATCGGGAGCCCAAGCTCCGGCGGGAGCGCGTCCAGCGAGGGCATCCCCCTCTGCATCGGCGCGTTCATGGGCGCCAGGGTGTCCATCGCCGGCAGGCCCTGCTGCATCGGCGAGAAGCCGCCCATCGCGGGCAGGCCCTGCTGCATCGGCGCCAGGGTGTCCATCGCGGGCAGGCCCTGCTGCATCGGCGAGAAGCCGCCCATCGCGGGCAGGCCCTGCTGCATCGGCGAGAAGCCGCCCATCGCGGGCAGGCCCTGCTGCATCGGCGCCAGGGTGTCCATCGCGGGCAGTCCGCCGGCCATCATGGGCGAAAGCTGTGCCGCCCCGGGGAGTCCGCCGGCCATCATGGGCGAGAGCTGCGCCGCCCCAGGAATCCCGCCGGCCATCATGGGCGAGAGCGCCTGCATCGCCGGCAGGGCCGCACCCGACACGTTCGCGAGCGTCTCCATCGCGGGCGCGGCGACGCCCGAGATGTTCGAGAGCGCATCCATCGCCCGGCCGCCCCGGCCGCCAAAGGGGTTCTTGCCCTCGAACCCATCCGTCGGCCGCTGCGACTGCGAGGGCAGGTTCGTGGGGTTGCGGAACTTCGGGTCCGACGCTCCGGGCGAGTTCGTGGGGTTGCGGAACTTCGGGTCCGACGCCCCGGGCGAGTTCGTGGGGTTGCGGAACTTCGTGTCCTGCGGCGTGGGGGCCGGGGTGGGCGTCTTCTTCGGCGGGGTGATCGAGTCGGCCGGGTTCTTGTTCAGCTTCGGGGAGGAGAACGACGGGACCTTGAGCTTGACCATGAGAGCACCTGTTTCAGGACAGCGATGGGGACCGCTGCGGCGAGGAGTTCGTCGTCTCGCCCGTGCTTTCCCTCATTGCAGCGCGGATGCCAGCCCTTCCGGCCTCGCAACCCCGCGACTTCACTGAAGCGATGCTCTCCACTCGAGCCCCCAGCCGATGACTGCAGACATCAGGGGACTGGCTCCAGTCATCAGCGCGCGGTGATCAGCGGGACGCCGGAAACACGAAGGGCCGTGTTCCCATCGAGGAACACGGCCCAGGTGCCAGGCTCAGCGAGTGGCCGGTGCTTCAGTACCGCCCGCCGCCCACCGCGGAGACGATGGCGGACAGGATGCGGCCCTCGACGCCCCACACGGCCTTGTTCAGGCCCTTGATGCCCGCGCCGCGCAGGTAGTCCGTGAAGTCGTGCAGCGCCGTGGAGCGCTGCAGGCCCGCGCCGTCCGCCGCGAACAGCAGCGGGGTGCCCGGAGCGCCCGTCAGGCCCAGGTCGGGGCAGGCCTCGGACAGCTTCTGCGGATCAATCCCCGTGGCCGCCGACAGCATCGCCACCGTGAACTTGTGCACCGGCAGCTCGCGCGCGTTCGGCACCTTCTTGAGCACCTTCTCGCGGTCCTTCGGATCCGTCGCGAGCTGATCCAACGTCACCTTCGACATCGCGATGATCTGCTCGTTCGTGACCTTCTTGCCGTCCAGGATGGCGCGGCCGAGCAGCGACGCGGGCGTGTCACCCTTGATGGTGACGTCCGCGCCCGGCATGGTCTGCATCCGGTCCCAGATGGCCTTCACGGCCTTGCCCACCTCGGTGTCCGGCCCGCCACGCCACGCGCCCGGCGTGGGCTGCGCGGCCTGGGCCTGCGCGGGCGCCACCAGCTTCGTCTCGAAGGAGCTCAGCTGCGTGTGCCCCACCGCGTTGGCCCGCGCGGGCGCCGCCGTCGGACGCGCCTCCGCCTGCGGCTGGAGCGACGTGGAGGGGTTCGAGGTGACGACGCGGGGACGGCTGCGGATGGGGTCCATGCCTGGGGGAGTCTCCGGAGTTCGACGATTGGGAGGTTATCGCAGTCGTCCGGTAAAGGTTTCCGCCCAGCGTCACTTCACCCGGACGCCATGTGTGACGCGCTGAGTCGAGACGTCGTGGGTCTTCTGGAACACCGGGCACGTCGGCTCGCGCATTCCGCACGACAACCGGCGCGTGAAGCCGTATTCGGGGCGGCATGAAGCGATTCCCCAGCCAGTTCGCAGACCTGCTCACCCCCAAGGGCCGCCGCATCCTGGAGGGCAAGGACAAGGCGGTGGCGGGCGCGCTGCTGGACCCCGCGCGGCGCTTCGTCGCGCTGCAGGGCGTGGTGGACGTGGCCAAGGCGACGGCGTGCCGCGACGCGCTCGACGCGGCGCTGCGCGACCTGGTGGTGCCCATGGAGGACCCCATCCCCGTGGACTCCATCTCCGGGATGACGATGAACTACATGGAGCTCTTGCCCAAGACGGTGCGGGTGCGCACCGCGCTCCTGGAGAACCGGCGCTCGCGCTCCTGGAAGGCGGCGGAGGCGGTGGGGCTGACGGGGATGCTGCGCTCGGACACGTTCGCGGGCTTCGCCGCCGCCGTCAGTGGCCGCGTGCTGCGCCGCAACTGGGGCATCCAGGTGCTGTGCTACGGCCCCGGGGACTACTCCGGGCCGCACAATGACCACCACCCCGAGGAGGCCGAGGCCCGCGACGGCTACGTGGACATGCACCTGAGCCTCACCATGCCCGGGGTGGAGCACCAGTACCTGGTCTACGAGAAGGACCATCACCTGTCGGAGATGGCGAAGGTGAGCACCGTGGGAGGGATGACCGTGTACCGGCTGCCCTTCTGGCACTACACGACGCCGGTGGTGGCGCGGCGCGGCGCGGAAGGGGAGGCGCGGCGCTGGGTGCTGCTGGGCACGTTCCTGGACGCGGCGCCCAAGGCCCGGCCGGCCTCCGTGGTGGTTCCCCCGGGACAGCCCGGGGGCCGCTCCCCCGTCCGGGTGGCGTGATTCGGACGTGGCGCGACGCCCGCCAGGGGTTAGCTTCGGGCCGACATGAGCCCGACCGATACCGATGCCCTGGCCAATGACTTGCTCGCGTACATCGACGCCTCGCCGACGCCGTACCACGCGGTGCGCGAGACGGCCCGCCGCCTGGAGAAGGCCGGCTATCGCGCGCTGGACGAGCGCGAGTCCTGGACGCTGAAGCCGGGCGAGCGCGTCTACGTCACCCGCGGCGACACCAGCATCGCCGCCTTCCAGCTGGGCACGGCGCCGGTGGACCGCTCGGGCTTCCGGCTGGTCGGCTCGCACACGGACTCGCCCAACCTGCGGCTCAAGCCGAACGCGCAGGTGTCGAAGAACGGCTACCAGCAGCTCGGCGTCGAAATCTACGGCGGCGTCCTCCTGCACACGTGGACGGACCGCGACCTGTCGCTCGCCGGCCGCGTCGTGGTGATGGAGGGCGGCAAGCCCAGGGGCCACCTGGTGGACTTCCGCCGGCCGCTGTTGCGCGTGCCCAACCTGGCCATCCACCTCAACCGCACCGTCAACTCGGACGGCCTGAAGCTCAACGCCCAGGAGCACATGGTGCCGGTGCTGGGGCTGGAGAGCGGCGGCGCGGTGGACCTGCGCGGGCTGCTCGTGCAGGAGCTGGCGAAGGGTGGGGTGAAGGCCGAGCCCGCGGACATCCTCGGCTACGACCTGTGCCTCTATGACCTGCAGCCGTCCACGCGCTCGGGCGCGCATGACGAGTTCCTCCATGCCGCGCGCCTGGACAACCTCGCCAGCTGCCACTCGAGTCTGACGGCGCTGTTGACGGGCCCGGCGTCGCGCGAGGCCACCAGCGGCGTCATCCTGTTCGACCACGAGGAGGTGGGCAGCCGCAGCGCGCAGGGCGCCGCGTCCCCCTTCCTGCGCACGCTGCTGGAGCGCCTCACCCTGGCGCACTCGGACGGCAAGCCCGACGCGTTCCACCGCGCCATCGCCCAGTCCTTCCTGGTCAGCGCGGACATGGCGCACGCGGTACACCCCAACTACGCCTCGCTGCACGAGCCCAAGCACCAGCCGCAGATGGGCCTGGGCCCGGTCATCAAGTCCAACGTGAACCAGTCGTACGCGACGGATGGCGAGTCGTGGGCGCACTTCGCCGCGCTGTGCCGCGAGGCGGGCGTGACGGCCCAGCACTTCGTGACGCGCACGGACCTGGGCTGCGGCAGCACGATTGGGCCCATCACCGCCGGGCAGCTCGGCATCCGCACGGTGGACGTGGGCAATCCCATGCTGTCCATGCACTCCATCCGGGAGATGGCGTGCGCCAGCGACGTGGCGGCGATGGTGGCCGTGCTGCGCAGGTTCTTCGCCTAGCAGGCCATGTCCGCCAGCCTTGCGCGCGGAGGTGATAGACCTGGGCCCGTGACCTGGCCACGCGCACGAGGTCCCTGGTGGAGACAGGCGCCCTGGACGCGGGTCCTCTCGCGCTCCGGGGCCTCGCTCGGCCTGACGTCGCCGGGGGCCCGCGCCGCGCGCACCCGGCGCACCCTGTCCCGCGTCTTCCGCTGGCTCAACGTCCCGCGCACCGTGCTGTACGTGGGCCAGCCCGGCGCCTACCGCTGCATCGTCAGCCAGGACACGGAGGGCCGGCGCTACCTCCAGTTCGGCTGGGACAGCGCCTATCAGAGCGTCACGGGGCAGGGCTTCCCGCTGCAGTTGGAGCTCGAGTACACGCAAGGCATGGTGGCCGGCGTGGCCTTCGTGGCGCAGCCCCGGCGCATCCTGATGGTGGGCGTGGGCGCGGGCTCGCTGCCGATGTTCCTGCGTGCCGCGCTGCCCCAGGTCCATATCGACGCGGTGGACTGTGACGCGGAGGTGCTCGACGTGGCCCGGCGCTACTTCGGCCTGCGCGAGGACGCCCAGCTGCGGCTGCACCTGGAGGACGGGCGGCGGTTCATCGAGACGCCCGGGCCCGCGTACGACGTCATCCTCCTGGATGCCTTTGGCCCCCGGGGCGTGCCGCGCTCGCTGGCGACGTGGGAGTTCCTCCGGGCCGTGCGCTCGCGCTTGACGCCCGACGGCGCGGTGGTGAGCAACGTGCACCGCTCCCCCAATCCGCTCTATCCCGCCATGCTCCAGACGTGGCGCGCGAGCTTCGAGCAGCTGCATGCCTTCGATGCGCGCACCACGGCGAACCGTGTCTTCGTGGGGCTGACCACCTCGCGCAAGGTCTCGCGTGGCGCGTTGAAGGCTCGCGCGGGACCTCTGGCGCGGGCGGCGCGCTTCAACCTGCGCGGGCTGATGACTCGCAGGCTCGAGGACCGCGAGGTCCGTCGCGCCGCGGAGCAGGGGCTTCCGTGGCCGCTGACGGCGGGCATCCTGCGCGACTCGGACGAGTAGACGGCGAGGCCTGGTCGTCGATAGGCCCGAGGCCCGCGAGTGCGGACTCAGGCCTCGTGTCGCGAGACCGGGTTGGCGGCCCTCCGTGCGCGGTCGCGAGCCGGAGCCGGCGGTCATCCGTCAGCGGGAGCGAGTCGTCTACGGTGTCGCGTTCAATCGAGCGCCCGAGGTCCGCGGGCGAGGACACGTCGTGTCTCGCGGATGACGAGCCGCCTGAAGTGAAACATTGCAGTCGCTCGCCCCTGCGAGATGTCGCGGGTCGGGAAAGACACATCAGGGTCCGAATTGGCCGTCTGGACAGTGCTCGGACAGTTGGCTGAGTCTCTCACCGCCGTTCGTCGCAGTGCCGTCTCAACCCCCTCACAACTGGAGTGGTCCATGCGAGTCCACGGAGTGTCGGCAGCGCTGATGATGAGTCTCTTCACGGTGGGCTGCGGTGGCGTCGAAGCGGAGGCACCGGCGGAGGTGGCCCCCGAGAGCCAGCAGCAGGCCCTCTATGACGGCTGCGCCCCCGGGGACACCGGCTATCCCGTCTGGGAGTGCCTGTCGCTCGACGAGTGTGGTGGCCGCTGGGGCAACCAGATGCGCTACTACTGCTACACGCCGGGCGGAGGCATGTATCTGGGCAGCGTCATCACCTCGAACTGCTCCGAGTGTTACTGACACGGCTCCCAGGAGCCCGGGCATCCGCGTGACGCGGGTGCCCGCTCCAGGCTCACGACAGCGTGCGCGTCAGCCGCTGCTCGCGGGCCTCGCTCAACGTGGTGACATCCAGCAGCGCCGCCACCTTCTCCTGCGCGGAGAGGGGCTCGGCGTTGTCACCCAGGAGCTTGCGCCGCGCGGACTCCAGTGCCGCGGGCGTCGTCGTCTCCGCGAGCCCCGGCTGCGACTCCAGCAGCGCCAGGTGCAGCGCGTGGGTCTTCGCGTCCGTGAGCACCCGCTCGATGGCGTCCGGCACCGGCTCCACCCCGTGCTCCTCGGTGATGGCCTGCGCGCGCTCCACCACCTCGGGCGGCTCGGTCTCCTCGGGCATCAGGAACAGCCCTCGACGCGCCGCCCACAACCCCAGCGACGCGCGGGCCGTCAGCACCGTGAGGGGCACCGCGAGCAGGAGCCCCACCACCACCGGCATCAGCCACGCCACCAGCGCCGTGGACACCAGCGCCGCCACTGCCACCATCGCCACGCCCACCGCCATGTGCGCCACGTGCCGCCGCGCCGCCTCGGACCAGGGCAGGTCCGCGTCCTCGCGCTGCTGGCTGGACCAGTTCACCCGGTAGCCCAGCAGCGTGCCGAACACGAAGTGCGACTGGAACAGCATCATCACCGGCGCCAGCAGCGACGCGAGCACGCTCTCCGCGAGCACGCTGAGGATGAGCTTCCACCTTCCGCCCATCCGCGCCGCCTCGCCCTTCTTGAAGAGCGCCAGCGTCAGCCCCAGGAACTTGGGCGCGAACAGCATCCCCATCGACACCGCGAACAGGCGCAGCGCGCCCGGCGCGTCGAACGCGAGCGCGGGGGACTCCAGCGTGGACACGTCCAGGAGGAAGCGGTCGTGCAGCGCGGCCACCAGGCCTGCGGTCAGGAACAACAACCACAGGGGCGAGGCCGCGTACGACATCACGCCCATCAGGAAGTGGCCGCGGCTGAGCGGATGCCAGCCCCCCGCCATCACCAGGCTCAGGTGCTGCAGGTTGCCCTGGCACCAGCGCCGGTCCCGCTGCGCGTACGCCAGCAGGTTCGGCGGGGGCTGCTCGTAGCTGCCGCCCAATTCCGGCACCAGCCACACCGTGTAGCCCGCGCGCCGCATCAGCGCCGCCTCGACGAAGTCGTGGCTGAGGATGTGGCCGCCGAAGGGCTGCTTGCCCGGGAGCACCGGCAGCCCGCAGTGGTTGATGAACGCCTCCGTGCGGATGATGGCGTTGTGGCCCCAGTAGTTGGACTCGCCCAGCTGCCACGCCGCCGCGCCCGCCGCCACCACGGGGCCGTACACCCGGCCGGCGAACTGCTGCAGCCGGGCGAACAGCGTGGTGCGGCCCACGTTCAAGGGCGGCGCCTGGAGGATGCCCGCGCGCGGGTTGAGCTCCATGAGCCGCGCCATCTTCACCAGCGTGCGGCCATCCATCAGGCTGTCGGCGTCCAGCACCACCGTGAAGTCGTAGCGGCGTCCCCACCGCTCACAGAAGTCACCCAGGTTGCCGGCCTTCTTGCCCGTGTTGTCCGTGCGCCGCCGGTAGAAGATGCGGCCCTGTCCGCCCACCCGGCGGCACAGGTCCGACCACGCCAGCTCCTCGGCCACCCACGACTCGGCGCGCGTGGAGTCGCTCAGCACGTAGAAATCGAACGCGTCCAGGTGCCCCGTCGCGGCCACCGACTCGTACGTGGCCTGCACGTTGGCGAAGACGGCCGCGGGGTCCTCGTTGTGGATGGGCATCACCACCGAGGTGCGCGACCCCAGCGGCTGAGACTCCTCCTCCGCCGTGGGGTAGCGCAGCCCGGGCATCCGCGAGGCGAGGGCCAGCTGGAGGAAGCCCGCCACCGCCGTGAAGAACGACAGGGCAATCCAGCCGAAGCACAGCGCGAAGAGCCCCACCAGCACCCCTTCCGGCACCGACGTCCCTTGAGCGCTCAGCAGGCGGTGCATCTCGCACGTCCCCACCACGGTGGTGACGGCCGCCAGTCCCAGCACTCCGGCGCGCCGGTAGCCGGCGCTCTCGGGCGAAAACGAGTGGGCTTGCATCGCGAGGCTCCCCAGGCCCGCCTCAGGGCGAGGTGGACATGCCCGCCGTGGCGCCACGCCACCAGCGGCGCAGCATCTCCCCGAACGGGTTGAGCACCAGCTGCTGCTCGGGCATCACCGAGCTGACCTGCGCGGGCGCCGGCACCGGCACCGCCGCGCGCACCGCCCGGACGAAGTCCTCCGGCGCCGCGGGACGGGTGAGCAGCCGCGCGCCCCGGCTCGCGCCGTCGCACAGCACGAAGGCCGCACGGCCCCGCGACAGCAGCCCCGGACCCGAGTGCTCCAGTCCCAGCACGCCCGACAGCCACGTCTCCATCCGGGCCCGGGCCAGCGCCACCGCCGCCTGGGGCTGGGCCCCGTGCGCGCCGAAGCCGTCCAGCACCCACGCGGCCAGCGCGGAGAGGTCCGCCTCGGCGGTGAAGCCGAAGCCCTTGAAGAAGGTATCGAGCGCCGCGCGAGCGCGCGGGCCGGCCCACACGGTGGTCGGGACGGAAGGGCAGGTGGTCAGTGTCGTCACGGAATCCACAGGTAGCTCCAGGTCTCGGTGAGGGTCTCCGGGCCGCGCTTGAGGAACGCGCGCAGCTCGGTGGGAACGGGGGAGGAGGGGTGCAGCTCGAAGGTGGCGCGCCAGCCGCCGGTGGGCGTGTGGCGCGTGGCGATGGGGCGTAGGACCTTGCCCGAGGAGGCGCTGACGACCAGCTCCACCGGGACGTCGTCCTCCGCGAAGTCGGGCAGCGCCGCGAAGTCGATGATGAAGCGGCGCATGGGGCGCGCGTCCTTGAGCCGGGCGCCCTTCCACGAGTCGCCCGCGTCCACGCGCGTGGCGACCACCGTGGAGCCCGTCACCGGCCAGGGCGAGTGCGCGCCCCAGTGCAGCTTGTACGCGACCTTCAGCGAGTCCCCGGGGCCCAGCGTCTTCCTCGGGACCCAGAAGGCGACGATGTTGTCGTTCGTCTCGTCCGGCGTCGGCAGCTCCACCAGCCGCACCACGCCCGGACCCCAGTCGCCCACGGGCTCCACCCACGCGGAGGGCCGGCGCTCGTAGTGCGCCTCCAGGTCCTCATAGTGGGCGAACGTGGTGTCGCGCTGCAGGACGCCGAAGGCGCGCGGGCTCTCCACCTGGAAGCTGGAGACGTTGATGCGCTCGGGGTTCTGCAGGGGCCGCCAGAGCTGCTCGCCCGCGCGCGTCCAGACGAAGAGGCCGTCCGAGTCGTGCACCTCCGGGCGGAAGTCGTCGTAGTCGCCGCGGTCGTTCTCGCCGAACAGGTACATGCTCGTCAGCGGCGCCACGCCCAGCTCCGCCACGGCCTTGCGCGCGAAGACGGTGGCCTCCACCTCCATCACCGTGTTCGCCCCGGGGATGATGGTGAAGCGGTAGGCGCCCGTGACGCTGGGGCTGTCCATCAGCGCGTGCACCACCACGCGGTCCGCGCCGGGCGCGGGCTTCTCCAGCCACAGCTCCCTGAAGTCGGGGAACTCCTCGGGGCGCGACGTCGCGGTGTCGATGGCGAGCCCGCGCGCGGACAGGCCATACAGGCTGCCCCGGCCGAGCGCGCGGAAGTAGCTGGCGCCCTGGAACACCACCAGCTCGTCGAACACGTCCTCGCGATTGAGCGGGTGCGACAGGCGCATGCCCGCGAAGCCATCCGCCTTCTTCAGCGGACCGGGCTTCACCAGCGGGCCGTAGGTGAACAGCTCCGGGGAGAAGGCGAGCGGCCGGGCCTTGCCCTCGGCCACCTCGTGCATCACCACCGGGAACTGGAACGAGCGGCCCGGGTGGAAGAACTGCGCCTGGAAGGGCAGCTTCGCGTCGCGCCAGCGCGCCTTCTCCGGGCGGTAGCGGATGTCCCGGTACGCGTCGTAGTCCAGCGACTTGTAGGACTCCGGCAACGTCGACACCGGCGCCTCGTACGGCCGCGCCGCCTTCTGCCGGGCCAGCTCCACCACCGTGTCCGCGGAGAACGTCTGGGCGCCGCGCGTCTGGGCCGCCAGGGCCGGAGTCGCCGCGCACGCCGTGCCCGCCGTGGCCACCATCGCCGCGCCCAGCCACCGCACGCACACCGCGCGCATCCCGCCCTGCCTGTTGCTGTCCGACGTCACGCCTGCTGCCTCCAGGAGACCGAGGGGGCGGGCGAGCCTCAGACTGCTTGGAGCTCACCCGGTTCCGCCGCTCCGAGAGGCCTCCTCGGTGCGGCGCGTCAGTCCTGGAGCAACCCGCGTACCAGCCCGCGTCGGAGGGCCTGGATGCTGGAAATTCTTCAGGAATCCCAAGCGCTTCCTCGGAGGGATTCGTTTGAGCTCAATGAAACTGGGGGCTTGTGATGGCCTTCTTGGACACCGGGTGGGGAGGCCCGGAGAGTCGCTGGGGAATTGAAGGACAGCCGGTGAGTGAGCCTGTCCGATTCTTCCACAGGTGGACAGTGACCCGGATCAGGCGCGGGCCAGTCGTTCCTGCACCAAGGACAGCAGTTCGCGTCCCGCGAAGGGCTTTTCGATGTGGGGACTGGTGACGGTTTCGAGGAAGGCGCGGGCCTGGGGGGTCACCGCACCGCCGGTGAGGAAGATGACGCGGCGGGCCTGCTCCGGATGGCGCTTCATGAGGGTGGAGTAGAAGTCCATCCCGCTCATGCCGGGCATCATCAAGTCGCAGAAGACGACGTCGTAGGACTCGCCAGCCTCGATGCGCTCCAGCGCGTCCTGTGCGCGTGTCGCCAGGGTGACATCGTGGTGGGGGCGCAGGGTGCGGCCCAGGGCGGTGCAGACCAGGGGCTCGTCGTCGACGACGAGCAGCCGGCCGCGCTTCTCCACCGGCGCGGCGGGCTCGGGCCGCGGCGCGGGCGGGGCGGGCTCGACGCGCACGGGCTCCGCGGAGGGCAGCAGCACGCGGAAGGTGGAGCCCCGGCCGGGAGCGCTGCGGACCTGGATCTCGCCGCCGAGCGCCGTCACCAGGTTGTGGCAGATGGACAGGCCCAGGCCGGTGCCCACGCCGGGGGCCTTGGTGGTGAAGAACGGGTCGAACAGGCGCGGCAGGTGCTCGGTGGCGATGCCCACGCCCGTGTCCGTCACCTCCACCAGCACGCGGCCGCCCTCGCCCAGGCGCGCGCCCACGCGAATCTCGTGGCGGTCCGGCGCGCCCTCGGGGATGGCCTGCGCGGCGTTGACCAGCAGGTTGAGGAACACCTGGCCCAGTCGCGACTCGTTGGCGCGCACGGGGGGCACGTCCTCGAAGAGCTTCACCAGCCGCGCGCGGTGGCGGATCTCCGTGGTGGCCAGGTTCAGCGTGGACTCCAGCACCGCGCGCACGTCCACGACGGAGTCCTCCACCGAGTCCACCCGGCTGAAGGTCTTCAGGTCGCGGACGATGGTGCGCACGCGCTCGGCGCCCTGCTGGGCCTCGGAGAGCGCGGCCTGCGCGTCCGACAGCGCCTCCGACAAGGACGCGTCCACGCCGGGGGCGGGCACGCGCGAGAGCTCCTCGCGCGCGAAGGCGAGGTTGGCGGTGAGGTACGCCAGCGGGTTGTTGATTTCGTGCGCCACGCCCGCGGCGAGCGTGCCCACCGACGCCATGCGCTCGGCGAGCATCAGCCGGGCCTGCATCTGGTGGCGCTCCGTCAAATCATGCGCCACGGAGACGATGGAGTCCTCGCCGTCGAAGTGCAGCGGGAAGGTGGTGGACTCCACGTGGAGGATGCCGCCGTCGCGGCGCACCATGCGCCTTTCTTGCAATGCGTTGCGGCCGGTGCGCAGGGCCTCGTGCATGCGCGCGTCCGCGGAGGCGAAGTCCTCGGGGGGAATCATGTCGGAGATGTGCTTGCCGACCAGCTCCTTCACGTCCGAGTAGCCCAGCGCGCGCGCCACCTTGAGGTTGGCGTAGCGCACCCGCGCGTTGCGGTCGAACACGGCGACCAGGTCCGGCAGGCTCTGGATGAGCGTGCGGAAGCTCACCTCGGAGCGGCGCACCTCCTCCTCCGCCTGTTTTATCGGCGTGATGTCGGGGAAGAACGAGATGACGTGCGGCTCGCCCGCGTAGGGCACCAGGCCCATGAAGAGCAGCGTGTGGCGCACCTCGCCCGTGCGCGTGTGGTACTGGGCGTCCACCCCGCGCACCGAGCCGTGCCGGCGCAGCCGCTCCATCACCTGCGCGCGGTCGATGGGCCGCTCCCACAGGTGCAGGTCCACCGTCGTCTTGCCCAGCATCTCCTCGCGCGTGTAGCCGAAGGCGCGGAAGTAGGCGTCATTGGCGGCGACGACCTTGCCCTCGCCGAGCGTGGTGATGGAGGTGGGCACGGGGCTGACGGCGAGCATGGTGTCGCGCAGCTCGTCCCCGAAGGGCACGCCCATGCGGGACTCGCGCCGCGCGTACCTGCGCTCGGCCATGTCCAGCCGCACCCGCAGCTCCTCCAGGTCCGGGGGCCAGGCCAGCACCTCGTCGGCGCCGTCCTCCAGCGCCGGCTCCAGGGCCCGCAGCGCGCCGCGGCGTCCCACGAGCAGCACCACGGCGGACGTGCCGCCGGGCAGGCTGCGCAGGGCCCGCACGAGCGGCATGCGCGAGCCACTCTCGCGTGCATCCAGCACCACCAGTGGGCAGGGGCCGGCGCGCCATGCCGCTGGCACATCCACGTCCCTGGAGACGTGGACCACCGTCATGCCCCGCTCTTCCAGCAGGGTTTCCAGTGGCGACAGGTCCGCCCCTCCCTGAGCGACTATCAGGACCCGCATGGGACTCCTCGCATTGCAAACGGCCATCGTTGCACGAGCCCTCCGGTTGTAAAAGTGCGCCGAGGGTCTAGTTTTCCAGGGCAACCAAAGCCTCGCGCCCGGCGGGCTGTTAGACTGCGGGACGACGGGTGGATTCGAAGCACGGGGGGGTGGTCATGGAACGGCGGGGCTCACAGGACGTGGTGACGGTGGGGCGCAGGGCGCAGGTGGCCGTCTGCGTGCCGCGGCGCAACTTCGAGGGGCTGTTCGTGCACGCGCTGAAGCCGTCCGGGGCGTTCGCCCAGTCCCTCAAGGACATCGGCTACGACGAAGAGGACCTGCAGGAGTCCTATCCGCTCACCGTGTGGCGCGCCGCGCTAGGGGTGGCGCGGCGCTTCGTGTGCGCGGGGCAGACGCCGGAGGCGGCGAACCGGGCCCTGGGGCTGTCCTACGTGGAGGGCTTCGCGCAGACGCTGGTGGGGCGCATCTTCGCCACGGCGGCGCCGCTGCTGGGCACGGAGCGGTGCCTGACGCGGCTGCCCACGTACCTGAAGGCGGGCCGCGAGGACATGCGCATGGAGCTTGCGCCCGTGCGCGAGCGCGAGTGGTGCGTGCGGGTGGTGGACGCGGACCCGCTGCCGGACTTCGTGGCGGGCGTGGTGGAGGGCGTGCTCCTGCGCACCCGGGTGACGGCGCGGGTGGAGGTGCTGGAGCGCGCCCCGGCGGGCTACGCGCTGCGGGTCTGGTGGGAGGAGCCGCGCGCGACTAGTTGAGGTAGCGCTTGGTCGCGGGCGCCACCGCGAGGCTGGGGGTGCCCGGGCTGGACTTGGGCGAGGGGCGCGGCGACGTGGGCCGGACCTGGAGCCAGCGGCCGATGACGTCCAGCAGCCCGTCGAAGGCGTCGCGCAGGGCCCAGGCGCGGTCGTCGGAGTCCTGCAGGCCGGCGCAGCGTGACAGGCCGTCGCGCAGGGCGCGCTGGGCGCCGGGGAAGGCCTCGCACGTGGCGATGAGCTTCTCGGCGGTGCGCGCATAGAGCCGGTAGCAGCCGTCCACGTCGCCGCGGTTGTACGCGGGCGCGCCGGCGTTGATGGCGTGGCCGAGCGTGGTGGCGATGGACTCGAGCGCGTCGGTGTTGGCGCCTTCCAGCAGGCTCAGCGGGTGGCGTGGCACCTGGCGCACGCGGCTGGCGCGGCGGCGCGGCGTCTCCAGGGCGGACAGGGGCAGGCTTCCGGCGCCCTGCAGGAGCGGCAGCAGGTAGCGGGTGGGGATGACCAGGCCCAGCGAGCGGCCGTTGGCGAGCGCCGCGGTGGCCACGCCCACCACGCCACCTCGCAGGTCGAGCACCGGACCGCCGGAGAAGTCGTCGGGGAGCGTGCGGGTGAGCTCCAGCAGGGTGAGCCAGTCGCCGAGCACCTGGACGGCCCGGACCTCCTGCGAGCGGACCTCCGGTGCGGGGCTGGCGGTGGCCCGCAGGACATAGACGGTGTCCCCCTCGCCGGGCAGGCAGACGGGAGCCAGGTCGAGCGGCGGGGCGAGCTCGGGGACGGGCAGTCGCAGCACGGCCAGGTCGCGGCGGTCATCCATGGCGACGACCTGGACCACCTCCGTGCGCGTGCCGTCCGCCATCACCGCGTGAATCTCGCGGGCGCCGGCGACGGCGTGGAGGCTGGTGACGAGGTGTCCCTGCCCGGTGGCGACGAAGCCCGAGGCGGGGCGTCCATCGACTTCCAGCAACACCAGGGAGGGCGAGGCGGAGAACAGCGCGTCACGGGGGGGGGATTTGTCGACGACTCCCTCGGCCATAAGGCCTCCTGCGTCGCGAGGCTGGGATGGGCACCGGGCCGGGTGCCGCCCTCGCGCGCTCGATTGTACCCCCGTTGTATCAAGCCGCTCGGCCTCCACCCAACCGGGGAGGGCTCGCATCGGTAAACAGCTTCACTTGTCTGTGGCGTTGGAGTGTCGGGTCGTTAAACCTCCGACCCGAAATGCACAAGACCCACCTCGTAGGCGCGCGCACCCACAACCTCAAGGACCTCTCCGTCGACCTGGCGGAGGGGGAGCTGGTCTGCATCACCGGAGTCTCGGGCGCGGGCAAGTCGAGCCTGGCGCTCGACACGCTGTACGCCGAGGGACAACGGCGCTTCGTGGAGAGCTTCAGCCCGTATGCCCGGCAGTTCCTCGAGCGGCTGGAGCGGCCGCCCATGGAGGCGCTGGAGCCGGTGGCGGCGGGCGTGGCGGTGGACCGTCGGGCGCCGGTGAAGAGCTCGCGCTCCACGGTGGCGACACTGGCGGACGTGGAGCCGTACCTGTCCGCGCTCTTCACGCGCGAGGCGATGCCCGTGTGTCCCGCATGCGGGGTGGAGGCGGTGCGCACCGACGCGGGCGTGGCGGCCCGCGCGCTGGTGGCCGAGTCCCCGGATGCCGCGGCGCTCATCGCCTTCCCGCTGCGCATCCCCGACACGGCGTCGTTCCTGGACGTGCGCGCGCGCCTGTTGAAGGACGGCTACCACCGGCTGGTGGTGCAGGGCGAGGTGCGGGAGCTGGAGTCGCTCAAGCCCTCGGAGGCCACGGATCCGGCGGGCATCGCCCGGGTGCTGGTGGACCGGGTGAAGCTGTCGTCGTCGCAGGTGGGGCGGGTGACGCAGGCGCTGGAGGACGCGTGGAACCGCGCCGAGGGCGAGGCGGTGGTGCTGTTGCCCGGCGCCGAGGCGAAGCGGGTGCGCCGGGGCCTGGTGTGTCCGAAGTGCGCGCGCGAGTTCGAGGCGGCGCGGCCGGGCCTGTTCAGCTACCAGTCGCCCGTGGGCGCGTGCGCGGCGTGCCGGGGCTTTGGCCGCACCATCGGCATCGACTGGGACAAGGTGATTCCCAACCCGGCGCTGAGCCTGTCGCAGGGCGCCATCCGTCCGTGGTCCGGCGCGTCGACGGAGTGGGAGCGCGGCATGCTCCAGCGCTGGTGCCGCGAGAAGAAGATTCCCCTGGATGCGCCCTGGTCCTCGCTGACGCCGGCGCAGCGTGAGTCGGTGCTGGAGGGCGCGGGGGACTACGACGACGGCCGCGCGTATCCGGGCGTGCGCGCGTGGTTCCGGTGGATGGAGGGGCGCACGTACAAGATGCACGTGCGCGTGCTGCTGGCGCGCTACCGGGCGTATTCGCTGTGCAAGGACTGCGGCGGCGCGCGGCTCAACGAGCAGGCGCGGGCCTACCGCGTGGGCGGGTTGGACCTGCCGGGGTGGCACGGGCTGGAGCTGACGCAGGCGCTGGCGCGGCTGGACGCGCTGGGCACGACGACGGGGCAGGGGGAGCTGGCGCGGCGCGAGCTGGCCGGACGCCTGCGCTACCTGCAGCGCGTGGGGCTGGGCTACCTGACGCTGGACCGGCAGGCGCGCACGCTGTCCGGTGGCGAGGCGCAGCGCGTGTCGCTGACGGCCGCGCTGGGCACCTCGCTCACCGGCTCGCTCTTCGTGCTGGATGAGCCCACCGTGGGGCTGCACCCGGGCGACGTGCCGCCGCTGACGGAGGCCATCGCGGAGCTGGCGGAGCGCGGCAACATCGCGCTCGTCATCGAGCATGACCCGCTGGTCATCCGCTCCGCGCACCGCGTGCTGGAGCTGGGGCCGGGCGCGGGCCGCGAGGGCGGCGAGCTGTGCTTCGACGGTCCTCCCGAGGCGCTGGCGAAGCGCAAGGACCTGCCCACGGGCCGGCTGCTCGCGGGTGGGGCCGAGACGAAGCGGGCGCCGCGCGAGCGGACCGGTGAGCTGGTGGTGAAGGGCGCGCGCGAGCACAACCTCAAGGCGCTGTCGGTGAAGGTGCCGCTGGGCGTGCTGTGCGCGGTGACGGGGCCGAGCGGCTCGGGCAAGAGCACGTTGGTGGACGAGGTGCTCTACCGGCACCTGGCGCGGCGGCTGGGCGTGAAGGACGTGGAGGCCCCGGGCGCGGTGGACGCGCTGGAGGGGGCCGACGCGGTGAAGGCCATCACCTTCGTGGACCAGTCTCCGCTGGGGCGCACCTCGCGTGGCAACGCGGCCACGTACACCAAGGCGTGGGACCGGCTGCGCGAGCGCTTCGCCGCGGAGCCGGACGCCGAGGTGCGCGGCCTGACGCCGGCGCACTTCTCCTTCAACGTGGACAAGGGGCGCTGCGAGGCGTGCTCGGGCGAGGGCTACGAGACGGTGGAGATGCAGTTCCTCGCGGACGTGGCCCTGTTGTGCGCGGTGTGCCGGGGCCGGCGCTTCAAGGAGGAGGTGCTCGCCGTCCGACACCAGGGCTTCAGCGTGGCGCAGGTGCTGGAGATGACGGTGGCGGAGGTGCTCCAGCACTTCGGGAGCGACGCGGCCCTGCAGCGCGCGCTGGGGCCGGTGGCGCGGTTGGGCCTGGGCTACCTGCCGTTGGGACAGCCTCTGTCCACGCTGTCGGGCGGCGAGGCGCAGCGGTTGAAGCTGGCGCGGGCGCTGGCCAGCGAGGCGAAGGGCGCGCTGTTCCTCATCGACGAGCCGAGTGCGGGCCTGCACGCGGAGGACGTGCGTCACGTCATCGACGCGCTGCACGCGCTGGTGGACAAGGGCGCGAGCGTCATCGTGGTGGACCATGACGTCGCGGTGATGAAGGCGTCGGACTGGGTCATCGACCTGGGGCCGGTGGGCGGCAAGGACGGCGGGCGGCTGGTGGCCGAGGGCACGCCGGAGTCGGTGGCGCGCGGCGAGGGCGCGACGGCGGTGGCGCTCCGGGGCGAGCGCAAGCCCCTGGGCCGCGTGGTGAAGGCGCGGCGGCCGGGCAAGGACGCGGCGCCCGCCATCGAGGTGGAGCACGCGCGCGAGCACAACCTCCAGGACGTGTCCTGCAAGATTCCCCTGGGGAAGATGACCGTCGTCACGGGGCCGAGCGGCTCGGGCAAGAGCTCGCTCGCGTTCGACGTGGTGTTCGCGGAAGGGCAGCGGCGCTTCCTGGAGACGCTCAGCCCGTACGCGCGCCAGTTCCTGCCCACCATGCCCCGGCCGGACGTGGAGCGCGTCAGCTCCATTCCGCCGAGCGTGGCGCTGGAGCAGCGCACCTCGCGCGCGGGCGGCACCAGCACGGTGGCCACCGTCACCGAGGTGGCCCACTACCTGCGGCTCTTGTTCGCCAAGCTGGGCGAGCCGCACTGCCCCAACGACGACACGCCCATCACCTCCACGTCGCCGGAGGTGTTGTTCGCGCAGCTCTCCCAACTGAAGGGGGATGGGACGGTGCTGGCGCCGGCGGTGCGCTCGCGCAAGGGCACGTACCTGGATGTCTTCGCCGCCGCGGCGCGCGCGGGCATCACCACGGCCATCGTCGACGGGCAGCTGTCCTCCACGGACGACCCGCCGCGCCTGGCGAAGACGCGCGAGCACGACATCGACCTGGTGATGCACGAGGGCAAGCTGTCGAAGCTGCCCCGGGACGTGTTCGACAAGGCGCTGGGCTGGGGGCAGGGCGCGCTCAAGGTTCGCACGTCGAAGGGCGAGACGCTCCTGTCCACCGAGCGCACGTGCCCCAAGTGCGGCACGGCGGTGCCGGAGCTGGACCCGCGCTGGTTCTCGTTCAACACCAAGCAGGGCCGCTGCGAGTCGTGCGAGGGCACGGGTGTGAAGGGTGGCCCCGAAGCGCAGGCCGAGGGCGAGACGGCGCCGTGCCGTGAGTGCGGCGGCAGTCGACTGGCGCCGGTGCCTCGGGGCGTGCGCCTGGAAGGAGCGCGCTACCACGAGGTGGTGCAGCAGTCCGTGGCGGCCTCGCTGGCGCGGGTGCGGGGCTGGAAGTTCAAGGGAGATCGGGCGCTGCTCGGCGAGCCCTCGCGGCAGGAGTTGCTGCGGCGCATGGAGTTCCTGGAGCGGGTGGGCCTGGGCTACCTGTCCCTGGACCGCAACGCGGCCACGCTGTCGGGTGGGGAGATGCAGCGCCTGCGGCTGTCGGCGCAGCTGGGCGCGGGGCTCACCGGCGCGATGTACGTGCTCGACGAGCCGACCATCGGCCTGCACCCGCGCGACACGCACCGGCTGCTCGACAATCTGCGCGCGCTGGTGAACACCGGCTCCACGGTGCTGGTGGTGGAGCATGACTCGGACACCATCCGCGCGGCGGACCACCTGCTGGATCTGGGCCCGACGGGCGGACGCGGCGGTGGGCGCATCCTCGCGGAGGGACCTCCGGACGTGGTGCTCCAGGGCGAGTCCCCCACGGCGCTCGCGCTGCGGGCGTCCCAGGTGCGGCCTCCCTCCGGACGTGGGGAGCCGAAGCAGTGGCTGGAGCTGAAGGGCGCGCGGGCCAACAACCTGAAGCGCGTGGACCTGCGGCTGCCGGTCGGCCGGCTCAACGTCGTCAGCGGCGTGTCCGGCTCGGGCAAGAGCACGCTGATTCGACAGGTGCTGTACCCGGCGCTGCGAGAGGCGCTGGAGCTGGTGTCCTCGCGGCCCGGACCGTTCGACTCGCTCAAGGGCGTGGAGGCGGTGAAGCGGGTGATGTCGGTGGACCAGTCTCCCATCGGCCGCACGCCGCGCTCGGTGCCCGCGACGTTCCTGGGCATCTGGGACGAGCTGCGTCGGGCCTTCGCGGCGACCCCCGAGGCGAAGATTCGCGGCTTCTCCGCCGCGCGCTTCTCCTTCAACACGGCGAGCGGTGGACGGTGCACCGCGTGCGAGGGCCAGGGCTCCATCTCCCACGAGATGTCCTTCCTCCCGGACGTGGTGACGCCGTGCGAGGCCTGTGGGGGCGCGCGCTTCGACGCGGCGACGCTGGAGGTGCGCTACCACGGGCTGTCCATCGGCGACGTGCTGCGGCTGTCCGCGGACGAGGCGAAGGACGTCTTCCAGAACCTGCCCAAGGTGGCGGCGCCGCTGCAGTGCCTCGCGGACCTGGGCGTGGGCTACCTCCAGCTGGGCCAGGGCTCCAACACGCTGTCCGGCGGTGAGGCGCAGCGGTTGAAGCTGGCGGCCGAGCTGACGGCGTCCTCGCGGCACGAGCCCACGCTCTACGTGCTGGACGAGCCCACCACGGGCCTGCACGTGGGCGACGTGGAGAAGCTCATCACCTTCATGGGCCGGCTGGTGGACCGCGGCGACACGCTGGTGGTCATCGAGCACCACCCGTCGGTCATCGGCGCGGCGGACCACCTGGTGGAGCTGGGGCCCGAGGGCGGCGAGGAGGGTGGCCACATCGTCGCGGCGGGCACGCCTCGCGAGGTGGCGAAGCTGAAGACGGCGACGGGCCGGGTGCTGCGCTCGCTCTTCACGGGCGAGGAGGCCCCGTCATCGCGACGTGGCGCGTCGGGGGGACGGCGGTGATTGTCACGGACAGGACAGAAGGGCGTGAAACGGGGCCGGGGCTTCGGCATCCTTCCGGCCGCATGCGAACCCTTCAAGTCCTGTGCGTCGCCTCGGCGCTCGTCGTCACCCCGGCCCTGGCCGGTGATGTGGCGACGAAGCCGTCCACTCCCGTGAAGTCCCAGCCCTCCAGCGAGAAGAAGCCCATGTCCCTGCACGCGTTGTCCGCCAACCGCCTCGACGGCAAGCCCGCCAACCTCTCCGACTACCAGGGCAAGGTCCTGGTCATCGTGAACACGGCGTCCGAGTGTGGCTACACGCCGCAGTACGCGGGCCTGGAGAAGCTCTACCAGGACTACAAGGACAAGGGCGTCGTGGTGCTGGGCTTCCCGTCCAACGACTTCGGTGGGCAGGAGCCGGGCAGCTCGGAGCAGATCGCGAAGTTCTGCGAGCTGCGCTTCAAGGTGACGTTCCCCATGTTCGAGAAGGTGAAGACGAAGGGCGAGGGCCAGTCGCCCGTCTACGCCTTCCTGTCGAAGGACCACGACGCGCCGAAGTGGAACTTCCACAAGTACGTGGTGGGCAAGGACGGCCAGGTGCGCGCGGGCTTCCCGAGCAAGGTGACGCCGGAGAGCGACGAGCTGCGCAAGGCCGTCGACGCCGCGCTCGCCCAGCCCTGAGCGGGGCCTTGTTCGCCGGCCCGGGTGGGGACAGCCGCCCGGGCGGGTGATGCGTCGTTCGTGAGGGACTGGGTGTCCTCGTGGGCCGGCGCTCCTTCCTCCGCCCTCACGGCATGCGGGCCTGGGGGCCCGTGTGGCGCGGGCGTGCCCCTGGGGTCACCGTCCCAGGTGGACGTGGCCCTTGAGGAGGGAGCCGCATGGCCCTGTCGACATCCGGATTCGGGACGCGGGAGGAGGCGTGGCCCGCGCTGCCCTTCGCGGAGTGGAAGGACACCTATGCCACGCTGCACCGTTACACCCAGGTGCTCGGCAAGGTGCGGTTGGCGCTGACGCCGCCGGAGAACCACTGGTGGAACGTGTCGTTCCGCGTGACGTCTCGCGGGCTCACCACGGGGCTGATTCCCTATGGGAATGGGAGCTTCGAGGTGGACTTCGACTTCCTGGCCAGCGAGCTGCGCTTCCTGACGAGCCGTGGAGACGTGCGCGTCATGGAGCTGACGGCGCGCTCGGTGGCGGAGTTCTATCGGGACGTCATGTCGACGCTGCGCGAGCTGGGCGTGGAGGTGCACATCTGGGAGCAGCCGGTGGAGATTCCCGATGACACGACGCCCTTCAGCCAGGACACGCACCACGCGACGTATGTGCCCGGGCACGTGCGCAACTGGTGGCGGGCGTTGTTGCAGGCCCACATCGCGATGAAGGCGTTCCGCGCGGGCTTCACGGGCAAGTGCAGCCCCGTGCAGTTCTTCTGGGGGAGCTTCGACCTGGCGGTGACGCGCTTCGGCGGGCGGCCCGCTCCGGCGCGGCCGGGCGCGGACGCGGTGACGGCGGAGGCGTATTGCGAGGAGGTGTGCAGCGTGGGCTTCTGGCCCGGCACGGAGGCGCTCGGTGGCGCGGCGTTCTATTGCTACGCGGCGCCCGAGCCGAAGGGGTTCGCTGAAGCGAGCGTGAAGCCCTCGGGGGCGGGGTACGACGCGAACCTGAAGGAGTTCCTGCTGCCGTACGAGGCCGTGCGGCGCGCGAAGGACCCGAGGGCCTTCCTGCTCGACTTCTTCCAGTCCACGTACGACG
The DNA here is from genome assembly GCF_026626605.1 of Myxococcus sp. MISCRS1. Classification (NCBI taxonomy): domain Bacteria; kingdom Pseudomonadati; phylum Myxococcota; class Myxococcia; order Myxococcales; family Myxococcaceae; genus Myxococcus; species Myxococcus sp. MISCRS1. The sequence continues at coordinate 1,588,795 of NZ_JAPNKB010000001.1, read as the reverse complement.
CGTGCGCGGACCTGGGGAAGTGGGACCGCGCCCGTTGCGAGCGGCCCCTCATCATCCCCGAGAGCGTGAAGGGCGCGTGGAGGAGCGTCACCCTGCCCGAGCAGCCTCCCGCCGACGCGAGTCCCTGAGTGGAGCTGGTGGCGGTCCGCGTGGCCTCGTGAGGGTTTGTTCGAACGAGGCCGCGTGGCTCCGCGCTCAGCAGGTGGCCGCAAGCGGCGGATGGGGGGCGAGAGCGGACGGGGGCGTGGCTTCCGCGCCCGGCGGGAGGTCGCGCGACTCAACCTGGCTTGCGCCTCCACGCGCGCAGCAGCAGCGCCGCGAGGCCCAGCCCCCCCAGCACGCCCACGAGCGTCATCCCGAGCAGCCACAGGAACACCCGGTCGACCAGCAGCGTCGCGCGCTGGAAGGTCAGGTCCACCATCCCGAGGCCGATGCGCTCGCCCTGCTGAAGGGTCTCCACCCGCTCCGTGTGGAGCGCGGAGAGCACGGCCTGTCGCTCGCCCGCCACCTCCACCATCAAGGCCCGTCGCTCCTGCTCGACGAAGCGCTGCAGCGCCTCGCGCTCCGAGGTGAGCGCGGACAGCATCGCGCTCCGCTCCCGCGCCACCAGCGCGGACGTCCCCGCCGCCAGCGCTCCGAACTGCTCCAGCGTGTCCACGGCGCGCCCCAGGTCCGCCAGCACCTCGCGCGTGGGCACCGCCTTCAGCGCATCCTGCGCCATCGACTCCGCCTGCCAGCGCGCCTGCCGCGGCAGTGACGCCGCATACAGGTCCACGCGCGCCGTCAGGTCCCGGACATCCTCCACCAGCACCCCCGCCGTCCCCAGGGCCCCCATGCCGGACATCGAGGTCACCTCCGCGAGCAACGACACCGTGGACACCCGCGTGACGAGCGGGCCCACCAGCGGGTGCTTCGCGGCCCACTCATGGACCCGCGCCCGCGCGCCCTCCACGTCCTGACGTCCGCAGACGTCCTTCCAGAGCGCCTCCACCTCCGCCTCCTGCTGGCGCAACATCCGCTCCGCCCGGGCCACGAGCTCCGGTGACGCGCCCGCGCCCGTCGCCCGCGGGGGCAGGGCGAGCTCGAGCTGCGCGAGCAGCGCCCACGCATCCACCAGCGCCGCCACGGGGTCCGGCTGGAGCAGGGCCGCCTGCATCGCGGGCACCGCGTTGATCTTGAACCGCGTCATCGCCGCGCGCACCTCCTCGGAGCCGGACTCCGCCGCGATTTCATCCGCGGAGGCCTCCAACAACCCCGAGAAGCGCCGGGCCATGTCCCGCACGCGGACGCGCAGCGCCTCGACGGACAGGTCCGAACGTCCCACCCGCCGCACCAGCTCCGAGCGGGGCGCCGCGACGGAGCAGCCGCTCACCCAGAGGAGCAGCAGGACGCATCCAACGAGTCGGCGCGGAGGGGACATGGAGCCGGCTCAAGCTGCTCACGTCCCCGCCACGTCACGACCGGACCTCCAGGACAGCGGGCGTGTCCGGCGTCCGACGCCTCGGCGCCGGACACGCGCACCTGGCTACTTTCCACCCCGGGGTGGGAAGCGCTCGAGGATCTCCTCCACCGACTTGTTGATGCGCGACTGCTGCTTCTCCGCCTTGGCGCTGTCGTCGATCTCCGACTGGGCCTGGCCGCGCCACACCAGCTTCTTCGACTGGGCGTCGACCACGTCGATGATCAGCGTCCCCTGCTCGTACTCGCGCACCACCGTCTCCGGCGCCGACATGGCCACCGGGCCGCCCCCGTAGAACGGATCCCACATCGGGTCGTACGGATAGCCGTAGTACGCGTTGACGGTGTCCGCCTCCAGCTTGTTGTCGATGGCCCCGTGCCAGCCGAGGAGGAAGTCCGGATTGGCCTCCACCTTCTGGTAGCCGTGCGACTGGAGATAGGCGTCCGCCGCCCGCTCCACCTCACCGCCGACGATGGGGTTGTACACGCGCTTGTCGCTGCCCTGGGGCTGCGGCAGCCACGCGTAGGTCTTGTAGCCGTCGAGCTGCTGGACGGCGCTCGGGTCGTAGTTCGTGCTCACGTCGATGCCGGCGCAGGCCGTGAGGGCACACGCCATCAACAGGGGCGCGAGTCGAATCAGCGGACGCATGGAAGCCTCCTCGGTGACGGCGCGACACGCGCCGTCGGCTCCCTGACGGTAGTCATGCCCCCGCGCCGCACTCCGGGTTGGATGCCTGTTTGTCCCGGACCCGGGGCGCACCCGCGCTCAGTCGTCCGCGCCCGCGTCGCCCGGCCCCTCGCCCCTCCAGGGCCGCTTCATCCGGCCACCGTCCCTGGCCAGGGTGAGCGCCAGCTTCGCCCGCTTGTCCGCGGGCAGCTCCTTCGCCAGCGCCTGGTACATCTCCCGGTCCAGCACGGTGATGCGCTCACGGGCCTCGAAGGCGCGCTGCGCGGCCGCGTCCACCTGCGCCAGCGCCGCGCTGTCACCCCGGGCCGCCTGGTGCAGCGTGCGCGCGGCCTCCCGCACCTGCTCGCGCAGCGGCCTGCGCTTCTCGTCGAACTGGCGCAGCGTCTGCTCCATCTTCAGCGCCTGCTGGTTGTCCAGCTCCAGCGCCTCCGACAGCGCCAGCACCTGCCGCAGCCGCAGCCGCTTCTCCAGGCGCTCCATCCGCTCGGTCACGCGCGCGGAGCGCTCCTCGCCCTTGTCACCGGGCTTCGCCAGCGCCAGCCAGGGCACGAGCACCACGGACAGCATCACCCACGACGTGCGCGTCATCGTCTTCACAACGTCTCTCCCAGCAGGTCGTCGTCCCAGCTCTTGAGGTCCTCGAAGGACTCCTCGTCCTCCCACGTCGCCCCGGCCTCCAGCGGCTCCAGCCCCGCCCAGGCCTCGAAGTCCGCGAGCGTCTGCGCCTCCACCGCGCGCTCCTCGGCGCGGACATCGGCGGACTCGGTGGGGGAGGCCCCCTGCGTCGTCCACGGACGCGGCAGGCCCGGCATCAGCACCATCGCCGCGACCACCGCCGCCGCGGCCAGCAGCGAGCCCACCGTGCGCCGTCGCAGCGTCTGGCTCATGCGCTCGCGCCTCCACGTCTCCAGCGCGCGCTGGGGGACGGTGTCCTGCGCGGCCTTCTCCGCGGCCGTCGGCGCGGGCAGCGCCACCAGCGACAGCACCTCCATCGACTGCGCGAGCGCCTCGCGGCACCCCGCGCACGCCTCCACGTGCCGCAACAGCGGCACCGACTCCTCGGGCTCCAGGGCCCCCGCGGCGTGCAGGTCCAGTCGGGCTTCCATGTCCGGGCATGCGGCCATCAGTGCTTCTCCTCCGGCTCACCCACCCGCGCCTTCAGGCGCTTCACCGCATGGTGGAACTGAACCTTCGCATTGTTCTCGGTGATGCCGAGCGTCTGCGCGATATCCTTGAACGCCAGGCCCGCGTCCACGCGCAGCGTCAGCACCTCGCGCTGACGACGGGGCAGGGTAAGGACCTCCTCGCGAACCTTCCGCGCCCGCTCGGCCCGCTCCAACCCGTCCTGCGCGGATTCCCCGGGCGCCTCGGCCACGTCCTCGCGGGGGGCCTCCACCAGCACCGGCCGCCACCGCTGCCCCTGGCGCGCGTGGTTCTTCGCCAGGTTGAGCGCGATTCGCACCAGCCACGCCCGGAACGGCGCCGGCCCCGTCGGCGTGAAGCGCGAGAACACCCGGCGCGAGGCCTCCAGCGCGCGCAGGAACGCGCCCTGCGTCAGGTCCGCGGCGTCCTCGGGCCGCGTCGTGTAGCGGCGCACCAGCGAGAAGATGAGCGCCCGGTGCCGCAGCACCAGCACCTCGAACGCCGCCGTCTCCCCGTCCAGGAAGGCGCGGCACAGCACCTCGTCCGGTGCCCCCTCCAGGGCCAGCCGGCGAGACGGCATCGCCACCACCTGGCCGCCTGTCTCCCTGATGCTCACGACTGCCTCAACCCCCAGCACCCCCCCAGGTTATTTTTCACGGCCGCGGTGAATCTGAAATCATGTTTCCCTAGAAATAACAGCGTGTTGAGGGACGGCCGGGCAGGGGGATGGTTGCCGCCTCCGCCACCCGGCTGTCACAATGCGTGAGGTTGGTGCAACCCACGGACTTCTCATGGTTCTGGAAGGCTCGGGCTCTCGCATCAAGGGGGGCGTACTCATCGCGCGCCTGAACATGCTGCGCCGGGTGGGCGGGCAGGTTCGGGTGGACGAGGTCCTGGGGCGGCTGCCCCCGGTGGACCAGGCCGTGTTGCGCCAGGCCATCCTCCCGGTGGCCTGGTATCCGCTGGAGCTGAACCTGCGGTTGGACTCGGCCATCGCGGAGGTGCTGTCGCCGGAGGACGAGGGACGGGCCTTCATCGACATGGGCCGCTCGTCCGCGGACGAGGCGCTGCACGGGGAGCAGAGCGCGTTCATCCGGCGCGGAGAGCCGCACTTCCTGTTGAGCCAGGCGCCGCGCATCTACCGCTTCTATTACGCGGTGGGCTCGCGCACGTACGAGTCCACGGGGCCTCGCTCCGCCATCCTGCGCACCTTCAGCGCGGAGAACGTCACGGAGGCGGACTGTCTCACCATCATCGGCTGGCACGAGCGGGCCATCGAGCTGTCGGGCGGGCTGTCGCCGCGCGTCACGCATCCGATGTGCCGGGCGCGGGGCGCGGCCCACTGCGAGTACCACTGCGCCTGGGAGTGACTCAGGCGGCCGAGTCGTACGCGGCCGTCATGGGGTGGGACTCGAGGTAGGCGAGCACGTCGTCCAGATGGCGGTACACGCGCACCTCGTGACGGATGATGTCCTCGATGCGGCCTTCCGGGCCGATGATGAAGGTGACGCGGCGGTCCACGCGGAGCACGGGCCAGAGGACGTCGTAGGCGCGGCTGATGACGCGGTCCGGGTCTCCGAGCAGCGAGAAGTGGATGTCCTCCTTCTCGGCGAACGCGCACTGGGTGGCCTGGGTGTCCACGGAGACGCCGACCAGCTCGGCGCCCAGCTCCTGCAAGTGCAGGTGGTTGTCGCGGAACGCCCGGTTCTCGATGGTGCAGCCGAGCGTGAAGGCCTTGGGGAAGAAGAAGAGGACGACGCGGCGCCCTCGCAGCGCGGACAGGCTCAGGGGCACGCCATGACAGTCGATGGCGACGAAGTCAGGCGCGAGGTCTCCGATGGCGAGCATTCCGGCAGCTCCCTTTCTGGTGGCCGCGACGGTCCACCGGTACCACGTCTTCGGTGCGGGGCTGGGTGACGATTGCTCGCCAGCTCCCGCCGCGTTCGCCCCAGGACGGGGCGACTGTGTCCTTCCCGAGTCCCAGGGAGGGCCGCGTCCTGCATCGCATGGTTGATGTCGCCGGGGTGTTAAGAACTGTTGAGGAGTGCTATCCGCCCGGGCGTGTCGAGCGAGCGAGTGAGTTCGTCCGGGCTGGCCCGGGCCATGGGCGTGACGCGGGTGGCGCGGGTCACCGGGTTGGACCGCACGGGCGTGGAGGTGGCCTGCGCGGTGCGTCCAGGGGGCCATGTGCTCCAGGTGTGCAACGGCAAGGGGCTCACGGCGGACGAGGCGGCCTGGGGCGCGCTGTTCGAGACGGCGGAGCTGTGGGCGGCGGAGACGGTGGCGCCGGGGCGGCTCGCCTGGGGCTCCTTCGCGGAGCTGGAGGGACGGCTGGGGACGTTGTGGGGGGCGCAGGCCCTGGGCTCGGCGGGCGCGCTGGTGGAGCCGAGGTTGTGGGGTGAGGGTGTCCGGTGTGCGTGGCGCGAGGCCACGGAATTGGGTTCGGGGCGGAGCGTCTGGGTGCCCGCGCAGGGGGTGCACGTGACGCCTCCGGGGGGCGTGTCGCTGGGGCCGGTGTCGGTGGCGTGGACCAGCAATGGCTCGGGCGCGCATCCGGAGCCGGCGCGGGCGCTGCTGCATGCGTTGCTGGAGGCCACGGAGCGGGACCAGCTGGCGCGGGTGTTCCCCGAGGGGTGGACGGAGGAGGCGGTGCGGGGGCGGCTGCTGCGTGGCGCGGAGCTGGCGCGCTCGGCGCCGAGGACGGCCGCGTTGGCGGAGCGTCTGCGGGAGCGTGGCTTCGGGGTGTACCTCTTCGATGCGACGCCGTCCGCGCGGACCGCGGGGGCGGTGGGGTTGCCCGTGGGCGCGGCGGTGTTGGTGGACCTGGAGGAGGGGCCGGTGCCGCTCACGGCGGGCTACGCGTGCGCGCTGGAGCGGGACGTGGCGCTCTTGAAGGCGCTGCTCGAGGCGGCGCAGTCGCGGCTGACGGACATCCATGGGGCCAGGGAGGACGTGGGTTCGACGGACCGGGAGGCGGCGCGGGGGTTCGCGGAGGCGTGCGCGGGGGTGAAGGCGCGGCGGCGGGTGACGGAGCTTCCGGACCTGGGCGCGGTGGCGGACGAGGACGCGGAGGTCCAGGTGCGACGGGTGCTGGCGCGGCTGAAGCGGGCGGGATTCACGCAGGTGGCCTCGGTGGAGCTGGATGCGCCGGTGCCGGGCCTTCATGTGCGGCGGGTGGTGGTGCCCGGCATGCGCGTCTCGGAGCTCCTGTGAAGCGGCGAGCCGAGGACGTGGTGGTCTTCCTGGGCCCGTCGCTGCCGGCCGAAGAGGCAAAGCGGCTGGGACCGTGCGTGGTGCTGCCTCCGGCGCGGCAGGGCGACGTGTGGCGAGCGCTGGGGGCGAGGCCCCGGGCCATCGCGTTGGTGGACGGTGTCTTCGAGGCACAGCCCTCGGTGTGGCACCACGAGCTGCTGGCCGCCTTGGAGGCGGGCGTGGCGGTCTTCGGCGGCTCCAGCATGGGAGCGCTGCGCGCGGTGGAGCTGGCTCCGCACGGCATGGTGGGCGTGGGGCGCATCTTCGGCTGGTACCGCGATGGGGTCGTGGCGGACGACGCGGAGGTGGCGCTGCTGCATGCGGATGCCGAGAACGGCTGGCGTCCCCTCACGGTGCCGCTCGTCAACGTCCGGCACGTGGCGGAGCTCGCGCGTGAGGCCGGTGTGCTGAGCGCGCCCCGGGCCCGCGAGCTGGTGTCGGTCGCGGCGGAGATGTTCTACCAGGAGCGCACCTGGGCTCGGATGAGCGAGCGTGTGCGCTGGCCCGAGGACACGCGACGCGGGTGGGCGCAGTGGTTCTCGCGTGGCGTGGAGGACCTGAAGCGCGCCGACGCGGTGGCCTGCATCCGCACGGCACAGGAGTGGGTGGCTTCGGGGGCGCCGTCGAGCCGAGGGGCGCGTCGGGTTCCCTCCTCGCTGGTACGGCGGCGGCGACTCGTGGAGGACGTGACCCGCGTGCCTGATGCGCGGGTTCCCTCGGGGCACGTGCTCGAGGTGTTGAGCCAGGCGCCCGACGCGCGCGAGCTGGCCGAAGCGGGCCTGCGTCGCGCGTTGCTCGCGGGCTGGGCGAGGACGATGGGGTTGTCCGTCACCGAGGAGGAGGTGGCGCGTGAGCAGGAGGCGTGGTGGCGCGAGCGCCGTGTCCCCGCGCGCAAGCGCGATGCCTTCCTGTCCGCGAGCGGGCTGGACCCGGAGGGACTGCGCGCGCTGTGTGAAGAGCGGGCGCTGGAGCGACTCGTGCTCGCGCACTCGACACGGCTGCTGCCGGATGGCCCGTCCTGGGATGAAGCGCTCGCCGCCGAGGCGAGGTTGCGTGGACGCTGGGCAGAAGCCGCGCTCGACATCGCCGCGAGCGATGAAGAGCCCGTCGACTGATGCACTGAGCATGTTTCGAGCGGCGAGTCCTTCGACCGCCGCGAGCGATGAAGAACCCATCGACTGATGCACTGAGCATGTTTCGAGTGGCGACGAGCGCGTCGCCTGACGTGCCGAGCAGGCTTCGAGCAGCGAGTCCTTCGACCGCCGCGAGCGATGAAGAACCCATCGACTGACGTGCCGAGCAGGCTTCGAGCGGCGACGAGCACGTCGCCTGACGTGCGAGCAGGCTTTGAGCAGCGAGTCCTTCGACCGCCGCGAGCGATGAACAACCCATCGACTGACGTGCCGAGCAGGCTTCGAGCGGCGAATCCTCCAGACGCCTCTCGCGACGAAGCGCCCATCGCCTGAGGGCGCCATACGTGCCTCGTGCGGCGACGCGTCTGTCGACTGACGCGCCGAGCGTGCCTCGAGCGGCGAGTCCGCCAACCCGCGCGCCGTCCCTCACCGGCGCCTGAAGCGGTGGGGCGCGAGCCGGACGCCTCCTCGCCACGGGCCCCCTGGGGCGCCGTGCTCGGTCGGGGCCTCCCGCTCCACGAGACTACGGGGGACGTTGGGTCTCCCGGACCCGATGTTGCCCACCTGGCGGGTGGGGAAAATTCGTGACAGGCCTTGAATCGAGGCTAGGGTCAACCCTGGAGGTTACCCTTGTACGGCCCCGTTTCCTGGGTGGTCACAGCGCCCCTCGCGCCAGACTCACGTGCCCGAATTGGCATTGAGGCCGTCCCCTGCCTCCGCGCGGCTGCGCTCGTGCTTTGCCGGGAAGGCATGGTCTCGCGCCAAGAGGGCTCTCCGCCGTGATGTCGGCGCCGTTCCATCCGGACCAGCTCGTTCCCGGCAGCGAAGTGGGCCCGTGGCGCGTGGTGGCGTCGCTGGGCGCGGGAGGTTTCGGCCGCGTCTTCAAGGTCGAGCGGGGAGGGCGCTTCTTCACGATGAAGATGGCGCTGCGTCCCGCCGGTCCCCAGGTCTCCGAGGAGGAGGACGTCAACGGTCGGCTGTCGCACGAGGTGGCCGCGCTGCTCGCCTGCGCGCCGCACCCGAACCTCCCGCGCCTCCACGCCGTGGACCGCTGGCCGGAGCCCCCCGAGGGCTACCTGTTCTTCGTCACCGACTTCATCGACGGAGAGACCTTCCACGAGTGGCGCTGGCGCGTGAAGCCCTCCGCGGCGCACCTGCTGTCCGTCTTCACCGAGGTGGTGCGCGCCGTCTCGGACCTCCACCGCCGAGGCCTGCACCACCGCGACCTGAAGGGCGACAACCTCCTCATCCGCCGCGATGACGAGCGCCCGTTCCTCATCGACCTGGGCACCGTGCGCATGCCGGGCGCGACGACGCTGACGGTGGGCGTGGCTCCAGCCTCTCCGCATCTGTTGCCCCCCGAGTGCGTGGCCTTCCTGCGCGAGGGCCTCTGGGAGCAGGGCGCGCGCTTCGACGCGGGCATCCCCGGAGACCTCTACGCGCTGGGCGCGCTGCTCTACGAAGCGCTCACGGACGGGTACGCCTTCGACCCCAGGCTGCCCTACGACAGGCTGCTGCCCGCCATCGAGACGGTGACGCCGCGCGCGCCCCACCTGGTCAACCCCAAGGTGCCTCCCGCGCTGGGAGACCTCGCGCTGCGGCTGCTCGCCAAGCGCCCCGAGGACCGCTACCCGAACACGGAGGCGCTGCTGCAGGCCCTGTGGGAGGTCGCCAAGGAGAAGCGTCAGCCCGCCTGGAGGCTGTCGCTGGACCTGCCTCCCGAGCCCGAGTCCCCGCGTGACGTGGACTCGAACACGCCCCGGGTGCGCATGGTGCCGGAGCTCGTGCGCATGCCCGAGCCCTCCGCGTCGGACGCGGAGCAGGACTCCGACGCCGAGAACACACCTTCGCATCCCCTCGCACCGGAGGCCGTCGCCGCGCCGGCGGACGCGCTCCCGTCCTCTCCGCCGCCGCCCGCTCCCACGTCGCCGTCCCGCGAGCCTTCCTGGACGCGCGGTGTCGCGGTGGGCGTGCTGGTGCTGTTCGTCCTGGGCGCGGTGGCCCTGGGTGTCTCGCGTCGCGAGTCGCCCGCTTCGAGCTCCACGCAGGCGGTCGTCCCCCTCCCACCTCCTGCAGAGAAAGGAAGTCCTGTCGTGACGAGTCGTCCCCTCGCGCCCCCCGACACAGCCCGTCCCTCTTCACCGTCCGCCGAGCCCGCGGAGGCTCCCACCCGGTGGGCTTCCGCGGCCCCCGCTCCCTCGGACGCGCCAACTCCTGAGTCGCCCCCTTCGCGGAAGCGTGGCTCGGTGAGTGGCACCTTGGGAAAGACGGCGGCGGTGGCGTGCCTGGCCGGAGCCTGCGCGGGCGGCTCACCCCAGACACGCCTGACGTCGCCCGAGGGGGAGTGCCCGGCGGGTTCCATCGAGCGTCTGAATGCGCTGGGCTACTCCCCGAGCTCGCAGCTGTCGCGGACGGACTTCTCACTGCAGGCCCCCGGCGAGCGGTATGTGTCGGTGATTCCGCTTCCTCCCGAAGGTCCCATCTCCATCTACCTCTACCGCAACCTGCCGGATCCAGCCCTCGTCGAAGCGTTCCCGCGCGGGACGAAGTTCCACGGGAGGCTCTTTCACGGACAGAAGAGGTACTACATCTGGGTGTCCGAAGCGGAGACTCCCAATGGCAAGCGCATGGCGGTCTGTCTCCAGGTGTCGGTGGCCAATCTCGGCGAGCGCGTGCAGGTGGGCATGACCTACGACAGTGTCAACAGCACACCTGAGCAGAAGATGATCAGCACGATCGTGGGGCTCACCTCTACCGACTACTTCGGAAGGCCGTGACTTGCTCGCCGTGTTCCCGGTCCTCGCGCTCACCTGGGGCGTTCTGCTGAGCTCGGGTGCGGAGCGCCCTGGGCCCACCCCTTCCTCGAGTCTGCCCCCTGTGCGTCGGCTCGAGGTGGGCGGCGAAGTGGCCGCGCCGTCCCTCGACATCCGCATCTCCCCAGGGCGCGCCACGACCCTCTTCTTCGACGCCCGCATCCGGACCGAAGAGGTCCTGCTGGAGGGGCGTGAGCGTTTCCATCGCGTGGGCCTGGCGGATGACCACCTGGTGCTCGTGCCGTCGACCACGTTCCGCCAGGGAGAGCGGCTGCGCCTCGAGGTCCGCTTCCTCGATGGGGCGGCTCCGGAGCAGCTGGTGGTCTGGTTGGTGGTGGACCCGATGCGCGGTGAACCGCAGGTCGAGGTCTTCCGTCGCGTCCGCACCGCGGAGTCCTATCGGCGGGAGGTCGAGGAGCTCAGGGCGCGGCTGGCGCAGGCTCGCTCCGAACTCGAGCGACTCCAGTCCACGGGGCGCGCCTCGAGCTCGTTGGAGGAATTGGTCGCGATGCTGGGGCGGTCCTCGAGGTCGCTCTACGTCCAGGTGCTCGAGTCCGCCTCCCCACAGGGGCCTGACCTGTACGCCAAGGCGATTCGCCATGTGGCCCTCCATTCACATTGGAGTGCCCTGGTGCTGGGCATCTCCGCTGAGTCGGAGGGCCTGGGGTGGGTGGCGAGCGGCGGCTCGCTCACCAGGGACTCCGGGCAGGTGCTGGAGCTGAAGCCTCCCTGGCAATCAACGCCGCTGCGCGCGGAGGAGGAGCAAGATGTGGTCGTCCTCCTGGCTGACGAGGCCGCCCTGACACCCGGGCGCTACACGCTCAAGCTCTGGGATGTACGGGGCCGGACGTTGACGGTGGACCGACTGGTGGTGAAGTGACGGCGCGAGGGGCCTTGAGCCTCGTGGCCCACCGTGTAGGGTGCCGCCCCGGACGATGACCCCTCCGCTTCCTTCCGATGCCCCGCGCTGCATCCGCGCCGACTCCCGCGAGCCCTCGGGCTACCGCGAGGCCCTGGGCGAGCGCCGCGCCTCGCTGCTGCTCACCGACCCGCCGTACTGTCTGCTCACGCGGCGTCGCAAGGGCGGGGACCTGAGGGACCCGCGCGCGCACAAGAAGATCGACCAGAACCCCATCGTCCGCTTCGAGACGGTGCGCGACTACCGGGCGTTCTCCGAGGCCTGGCTCACGCGCGCCCTGGCACACCTGACGCCCGACGCGCCGCTGGTCATCTGGACGAACCTGCTCGGCAAGGAGCCCATCCTCACCGCCGCGCGCGCGCTGGGCTATCCCCACCTGCGCGGCGAGTTCACCTGGGGCAAGCGCACCACGGACAAGAACGCGAACGAGCAGACCCTGCGCGTCTACGAGGTCGCGCTCGTCATCGCCCGGACGCCCGAGCCGGTGCTCGCGCCCGGGGACCTGCCCACCGTCTGGGCCGTCGTCGGCGGCTATGACGATGACGGCGACGCCGCGCGCTGGGGCAGCCATCCCCACCACAAGCCGTTCTCCGTGGTCGAGCCGTTGGTGCGCACGTACAGCCGACCCGGTGACACCGTGTTGGACCCGTTCGCCGGCAGCGGCTCGCTGCCCGCCGCCGCGCTGCGCCTGGGTCGACAGACGGCGTGCCTCGAAATCGAGCCCGAGTGGGCCGAGCGCGTCACCCACCGCCTGCGTGAGACGGTCGCCGCGTACCCTCAGCCCCCGAGCGGCAGGTAGCGCCGCGACTCGAATCCTCGGGGCCAGGCGCGGCCCATGTTCATCACGCGACTCATCACCCGGTCGCGTCGCGCCTCGAGCCCTCGGGGCATGCCGCGAGGAGCGGCGCGTCCTCCGCATCACGCGCCGCAGCGCCCGGCAGCGTCGCGTCTCGAATCGCCGAGGTCGGCGCGTCCTCTGCTCACGCGCCGTCAGCCCCCGAGTGCCCGGTAGAGCTTCGTCTCCGACCAGCGGGGCACGTCGGTGGGACGGTGTCCCCACCAGTTCATCACCAGCGTGCGCCGCAGCCGCGAGCGCCCCGGCAGCTTCCCGTCCGGCACCTGGTTCCGCGCGTCCAGCACGCCGTGCGTGAGCGAGCCGTCGAACACCACCAGCCGGTTGGGCCTGGGCGTCACCAGGTCCGCGGTGTCCAGCCGCGACGGCGCGAGGGACGGGTTGGACTCGTCCGGCTTCTCGCGCGTCACCACCAGCGCGCCGCCGCGCACGCGGTTGAGGAAGAGCACCGAGCCGATGCGCGGGTGCACCAGCTTCCCCGTGCGCAGCGCCAGCTTCTCGTCCCGGTCCTGATGGAAGTCCACGCGCACGTCCGTCGGATACATGCGCGACAGCCACCACTCCACGCCCGCGATGCGCCGCCGGCCGGCGATGGCCGGACGCAGCGCGGTGACGATGTCCTCCACGACGTTCGTCGGCGGGCCGAAGTCGTACCAGAACGTCGTCTGGTACGTGTCCTTCAGCCGCTCGCGGCCGAGGACTCCCAGGCGCCGCAGCAGCCGGCGGAAGAGGGCGGGGGGCACGGCGGCTTCGGTGAGCTGGACGAGGGTTTCCACGGCGAGGCGCAGCTTTGTCTCATGCGGAGGGTGGGCGCCACCTTCCTTTGCCAGTAGGCTGCGCGCCCCATTGCCCTCCCGCCGGGAGGACGCGGAGATTGCGCGATGAAGGCTCACCACAAGATGCTCATCGGCATCGTCACCGGCACGGTGGCGGGGCTCGGCGCGAATGCCCTCGCGGGCGGTGCACCCTGGCTGGACTGGGCCGTCAACAACGTGGCCTCCCCCGTGGGGCAGATCTTCATCCGCCTGCTCCTCATGCTCGTGGTGCCGCTGCTGTTCGCGGCCCTCGTCATGGGCGTGGCGGAGCTGGACCTGCGGCAGGTGGGCCGCCTGGGCGCGCGCACGCTGGGCTACACCGTGGTGTTCTCCGCCATCTCCGTGCTCATCGGCCTGGTGCTCGTCAACGTCATCCAGCCCGGCCACGGCCTGAGCGAGGAGGCCCGCGCGCTCGCCCGGGGCGGCACCCAGGTGAAGGCCGCGCCCCCTCCGTCCGAGACGTCCTTCGGCGCCGTGCTCATGTCCATGGTGCCCACCAACCCGCTCAAGGCCGCGGCGGACGGGGACATGATCGGCCTCATCGTCTTCTCGCTCATCTTCGGCCTGGGCGTGGCCCTCACGCCCACCGAGGGCGTGCAGCGCCTGAAGGAGACCCTCCAGGGCCTCTACGACGTGATGATGAAGCTCATCGACGGCGTGCTGCGGCTTGCCCCCTACGGCGTCGGCGCGCTGCTGTTCGCCATGACGGCCAGGCTGGGGCTGGGCATCCTCCAGCAGCTGGCGGCCTACGTGGGCACGGTGCTGCTGGCGCTGTCGGTCCACATGTTCATCGTGTACTCGCTGTCGGTGCGCTTTCTGGGCGGGCGCAATCCCATCGAGTTCTTCCGCGACTGCCGGCTGGCCATCGTCACCGCGTTCTCCACGTCCTCCTCCAGCGCCACGCTGCCCACCGCGCTCAAGGTCGCCGAGGAGAACCTCAAGCTGCCCCCCAACGTGTCGCGCTTCGTGCTGACGGCCGGCTCGGCGATGAACCAGAACGGCACCGCGCTGTTCGAGGGCGTCACCGTGCTCTTCCTCGCGCAGGTCTATGAGGTGCCGCTGGATTTGTCGCAGCAGGCGCTCATCATGTTCATCTGCATCCTGGCGGGAATCGGGACGGCGGGCGTGCCCGCGGGCTCCATCCCCGTCATCGCGATGATCCTCACCATGTTCAAGATTCCGGTGGAGGGGCTGGGCCTGGTGCTGGGCGTGGACCGCTTCCTGGACATGTGCCGCACCACGCTCAACGTCACCGGGGACCTGGCCGCCGCCGTGTACGTGGCGCGCGGAGAGCCGCCCGCTCGCACGGACGTGGAGCGGGCAGCGGGGCCTTCCACCTCCTGACATCGGGATGAACCCATCCCCATCCTTCTCCGCGTAGTCGTCCCACCGTCGCACCCAAGGAGCCCGCATGAGGGTCGCCAAGGATTCAATCGTCTCGCTCGAGTACCGGCTGCACCTCGGTGATGGACAGGTCATCGACCAGAGCGAGCCCGGCCAGCCGCTCGCCTATCTGCACGGGCACCGTCAAATCGTCCCCGGCCTGGAGGGCGCGCTGGAGGGCCTGTCCACCGGCGACAGCAAGCAGGTGGTGGTGCAGCCCGCACAGGGCTACGGCGAGCATGATCCCGAGGGCGTGCGCGTGGTGCCTCGCGCCATGCTCCCCGCGGGCTTCGTGCCCCAGCCCGGCCAGACGCTGATGGCGCAGACGGACCAGGGTGACATCCCCCTGCGCATCTCCGAGGTCCGGGGCGACGACGTGGTCATCGACCTGAACCACCCGCTCGCCGGCAAGACGCTGCACTTCGACGTCACCGTGAAGGAGGTCCGCCAGGCCTCCAACGAGGAGCTCTCCCACGGCCACGTCCACGGGCCGGGCGGGCACGACCACGGCTGACCCCAGGGCGTGACGCCCTGCGGCGACGAGCGAAGGGGCGGGGCAGGAGTACCCCGCCCCTTTTGCTTGCCTGCTGGAGTCCGTGCTTCGTGACAGCGGGGGCCGTGCACTATCTTTTCGCCCCCAATGAGCCAGTCCCCGTCCCAACAGACTCCGAGCCCCACGGGGCTCCGCCTCCAGCCCACCGACGCCAACGCCGACGAGCCCGGGGCGTCCGCGGAGAAGGACCCGGAGCTGTACTGGCTCAAACATGTCTACCAGGGGGGCTCGCGGCAGCTCACGGTTCGCGCCGTCATCGCGGGCATGTTGATTGGCGCGGTGATGTGTCTGTCCAACCTGTACGTCATCCTCAAGACGGGTTGGAGCCTGGGCGTCACCATCACCGCCTGCATCCTGGCCTTCGCCGTGTTCAGCACGCTGCGCTCGCTGCGCGTGCTGAAGAACGACTTCACGGACCTGGAGAACAACGCCATGGGCTCGGTGGCCTCGGCGGCCGGGTACATGACGGGCGGCGGCAACATGGCCGCGGTGCCCGCGCTGCTGATGCTCACCGGCACGCTGCCGCCCGCGGGCTGGCTGGTGGTGTGGTTCGCGGTCATCTCCGCGCTGGGTGTCTTCGCGGCCATCCCCATCAAGCGCCAGCTCATCAACATCGAGGCGCTGCCGTTCCCCACCGGCACCGCCACCGCGGAGACCATCCGCGCGCTGCACGGCCACGGTGAAGTGGCGCGGCGCAAGTCGCGGCTGCTCACGGGCGCGGGCGTCGTCGGCGCGCTGCTGGTGCTGGTGCGTGACGCGCGCTTCCCGTGGCTGACCAACATCCCGGAGAAGGTGAGCCTGCCCTTCACGATGCTGGGCAAGAAGGCCTCGGCGTGGACGATGTCGCTCGACTTCAGCCTGCTGCTGGTGGGCGCGGGCGCGCTGGTGAGCTTCCGCACCGGCTGGTCCATGTTCCTGGGCGCGGTGCTGTCGTACGGCTTCCTGGCCCCGGCCATGGTGACGCAGGGCTCCATCCCTGAAATCACCTACAAGGCCATCAACAGCTGGATGGTGTGGACGGGCTCGGCGCTGCTGGTGTCGTCGGGCCTGCTGGCGTTCGCCTTCCAGTGGCGCAGTGTGGCGCGCTCGTTCAAGGCGCTGTCGGGGCTGTTCCGGGGCAAGGGCGCGCAGCAGGAGGAGACGGACCCGCTGGCCGGCATCGAGTGTCCGCCGTCGTGGTTCCCGCTGGGCTTCGCGGTGCTGGGGCCCATCGCCATCTTCCTGATGGCGTACCTGTTCCAGATTCCGTGGTGGGCGGGCGTGCTGGCCATGCCGCTGGCGGTGGTGATGGGCGTGGTCGCCAGCCGCGTCACCGGCGAGACGGACACGACGCCCACCAAGGCGCTCGGCCCCGTCACGCAGCTCATCTTCGGAGGCCTCGCGCCGGGGAACATCCCCGCCAACGTGATGAGCGCCAACGCCACCGGCGGCGTGGGTCTGCACTCGGCGGACCTGCTCACGGATTTGAAGTCCGGGTGGCTGTTGGGCGCCAACCCGCGTCAGCAGTTCGTCGCGCAGCTGTTCGGCGTGGTGGCGGGCGCGGCGGTGGTGGTGCCGGTGTTCAACCTGCTGATTCCCAACGCGGAGGCGCTGGGCACCGAGGAGTTCCCCGCGCCGGCCACCATGGTGTGGGCGGGCGTGTCCAAGCTCTTGGCCACGGGCGTCTCCGCGATGCCCGTCACCGCGCGCTGGGGGGCGCTGTGCGGCGCGACGCTGGGCATCTGCCTGGTGCTGCTGGAGCGCTGGGCGCCCGCGAAGCTGAAGGGCTACATCCCCTCGCCGGCGGGCTTCGGGTTGGCCATCGTCATCCCGGCCTCCAGCTCCATCGCCTTCTTCCTGGGCTCGGCCATCGCCGAGGTGCTGCGCCGCAAGAAGCCCAAGCTGGCCGAGGACATGGTGCTCCCCGTCTCCTCGGGCTTCATCGCGGGTGAGAGCCTGCTGGGCATCGCCATCGCCATGGCGAAGGCCTTCGGCGTGATGCCCAAGTAGTCGTCAGTCCACGCGGCCGGTGGCGAACGACGCGCCGGCCACGAAGCGGAAGGTGGGCGTGTCCAGGCCCGCGCCCACGCCCGGGCCGCCCATCACGAACAGGTCCATCCAGGACGTGGTGTGGCGGCGGATGGCCACCAGCAGCTCCGCGCCCGCCTGACCGCCCTGCAGCGGCACGCCGACGAGCAGGCTGATCTCCCCGCGCGTGAGGTCTCCGGCGCGCGACGTCACGGTGCCGCCCAGCCGCAGCTCGTTGCCCACCACGTCCACGCGGGTGCCCGACAGCGAGCCCAGGTCCTGCTTGTCTCGCAGCAGGACGCCGGTCTCCAGGCCCAGCTGCCACGTCTCCGCCAGGAAGCCGAGCTGGAGGCTGGGGTGCACCGCGTACCGGTCCCTGGCGAGCAGCGCCTTGCTGCCCACCGGAATCGCCGCGGACACATCCAGCGCCACCTGGAAGCCGAAGTCCGGCCGCAGGAGCGCCGTGCGCGCGCCCACCCACGGCGAGCCCAGCCCCTGGCCCTCGGGGGCGTTCACGTTCAGGTGCTTCGAGCCGCCCTGCGTGACGATGAAGGGCACCTCCGCGTCCACCTGGAGCCAGTCCGTCACGCCGATGGCCGCGGTGAGGTCCATGGTGAACTTGTTCTCCACCAGGCCCATGCCACCGCCCGGCTCCCAGCGCGTCTGGAAGTGGAGGGGCAATTGCTCGTAGTGACCCTGGACGCCCACGCGCACCAGGCCCGCGGGCAGCGTGCGACCGGTGCTCACCACCAGCGAGCCGAGCCCCGCCGGGTCCAGCTCCATCCGCTGCAGATTGAAGGTCGGCAGCGTCTTCGCCTGGGCGGAGGCGGCGGAGGGGAGCACCAGGGCGAGGGTGAACAGCGCCGACAGCAACGCGAACGCGGGCCGGAACGACACGACGACTCCTTGAAGGATGGAATGACAGCTCACACGTGAGCCGTGAGCTCCAAAGACGAACGAGTCGCATGGCGCCGAGGGGATGCGCAAGCTCACGCCCAGGTGCCTCATCCCGGGAAAGTATCCCTGAGCCTCCGCGTGGAACGACTTGACGCGCGATTCGTCCCGATTCTCCGGGGCTTGCCGTGAAGTCCCAATCCCGCGCACGCGTATCCCAATCATGGGAAAGCAAAACACCGTGCAATCGCAGGCGCCGGCCGGGCGTAGGATTTCTCATTCCCGCCCAAGGAGTCATCCGTGGCCGTCCTTCTCGAGGATCTCCGCTACGCCGTCCGGTTGCTCTTCAAGAATCGGGGGTTCACCGCCGTCTCGCTGCTGACGCTCGCGCTGGCCATCGGCGCGAACACGGCCATCTTCAGCGTCGTGCACGGCGTGCTGCTGCGGCCGCTGCCCTATCCCCGCTCCGAGCAGCTGGTGCGGGTGGACGCGCGGGACGCGGACGGGCCCAACACGACGTTGGCGATCGCCCACTACGCCTGGCTGACGTCGGAGGGCTCGCCCTTCTCCCAGGTCTCCGCGTCGGAGATGTTGCCCTCGGGCTTCAACCTCGTGGGGGACGGGCTGCCGGAGCGGCTGGCGGGGGTCCGGGTGACGGGGAACTTCTTCGAGACGTTCGGCGTGAGGCCTCAGCTGGGGCGCGGCTTCCTGCCGGAGGAGGACGTCCCGGGGGGGCCGCGCGTGGTGGTGCTCGGCCAGGGGCTGTGGAAGCGCCGCTTCGGTGGGGCCCCGGACGTGGTGGGGCGCACGCTCACGCTCAACGACGAGCCCTACACCGTGGTGGGCGTGGCGGCGGAGTCGTTCCGCTTCCCGGCGGAGGCGCAGCTGTGGACGCCGCTGCAGCTGGACATGACGAACAACGAGGCCTCCAACTTCCTGTTCGTCACCGGGCGGGTGCGTGACGGGCTGTCGCCCCAGGGCGTGGAGGCCGCGTTGAAGACGCTGAGCGCGCGCCTGACGGCGCAGAAGCCGCACCTGATGCGCGCCCACGAGTTCTTCGGCGCGGTGGACCTGCGGGCGGCGCTCGCGGGGGATTTGCGCCTGGCGCTCTGGGTGCTGCTGGGCGCGGTGGGGCTGGTGCTGCTCATCGCGTGTGTCAACCTGGCCAACCTCCAGCTCGCGCGCTCCGCGGCGAGGCAGCGGGAGCTGGTGGTGCGCGCGGCGCTCGGCGCGGCGCCCCGGCGGCTGGTGCGGCAGTTGCTGACGGAGAGCCTGCTCTTGTCGCTGGTGGGCGGCGGGTTGGGCGTGCTCCTGGCGTCGAGCGCGCTGCCCGCGCTCCTGTCGCTGGCGCCGCCGGAGCTGCTCACGCCGGGGACTCAGGTGGAGCTGGAGGGCACGGTGCTGCTGTTCTCCCTGGGACTGTCGGTGGTGACGGGGCTGCTCTTCGGGCTGCTCCCGGCGTGGCAGGCCTCTCGGCCCAGGCTCCAGGACGCGCTGCGCGAGGGGGCCCAGCGGGCGACGGCGGGGGCGGGGGCGGGGCGCACGCGCAAGGTGCTGGTGGTGGGGCAGGTGGCGCTCGCGGTGGTGCTGCTGGTGGGGGCGGGGCTGCTCATCCGGAGCTTCGGTGCGCTGCAGGAGGTCAAGCCCGGCTTCGACGCGACGGACGTGCACGTGCTGCGGCTGTCCTTGCCGGAGGGCCGCTACGGCGAGCCGGAGGCGGTGGAGCGCTTCCTGCGCCAGGTGGAGGAGCGGGTGCGCGCGCTGCCCGGCGTGGTGGAGGTGGGCTCCACGCCCACGCTGCCGATGGAGATGGGCTCCAGCATGGGCTTCGCCATCGAGGGCAAGTACGAGGGCCGCGAGGACGGCCCCGGGGTGGGCTTCGGCCAGTACCGGCCGGTGTCGCCGGGCTACGCGCGCACGTTGGGGCTGGGGCTGGTGGGAGGGCGGTGGCTGGAGGAGACGGACACGTCGCGCTCGGCGCCGGTGGTGGTCATCAACGAGGCGGCCGCGCGCAAGTACTGGCCGGGCGAGGACCCCGTGGGCAAGTCCATCCGGGTGGCGCACTCGGTGCCGTCGCTCCGGGACGACACGCCGCGCCGGGTGGTGGGCGTGGTGCGCGACGTGCGTGAGCGGGGGTTGGACCAGGAGGCGCCCGCGGTGCTGTACGTGCCGACGGGGCAGGTGACGCGCAGGCTCAACGAGCTGCTCGTGCGGATGTTGCCGCGCAACCTGGTGGTGAAGTCGCCCGGGAGTCACGCGGCGGTGGTGGCGTCCGTGCAGAAGGAGCTGTGGGCGGTGGACCCGCGGCAGCCCGTGTCGGAGACGCTGATGCTGGACGCGCACGTGGCGCGCACGCTGGGCTCCGAGCGCTTCAACATGGTGCTGCTGGGGTTGATGGCGGCGCTGGCGCTGGGGCTGGCGGCCGTGGGCATCTACGGCGTGCTGTCGTACCTGGTGAGCCAGCGCACGCGGGAGATGGGCGTGCGCCTGGCGCTGGGGGCCACGCGCGGCGAGGTGGTGCGGCTGGTGTTCCTCCAGGGCCTGGGCTCGGTGGGCGCGGGCGTGGGCCTGGGCTTCGTGGGCGCGCTGGCGCTGACGCGGGTGGTGTCCGGGCTGGTGCACGGGGTGAGCGCGTTGGACCCGTGGGCCTTCCTCCTCGCGCCCCTGGCGCTGCTCGCCGTGGGCCTCGTCGCCACGTGGCTGCCCGCGCGCAGGGCCTCGCGCGTGGACCCCATCATCGCGCTCCGGTACGACTGAGCCGGCAGGGCCCTCCTCCGGACGACAGCCCCACGCCAACAGCAGACACAACGGTGACAACACCCGGCACACCGGGCGGCACGAAATGAATGAATGACATGTCAGGGACTCCCTGGAAGGGAAGGAATGGCTCCGCACGGGAGCCCCTGGATTCAAGGGCGGACTTCGCGCGCCGGCAGATGGGGTGACTAAGCCCCAGTGCCCGCGAGGTCCTGGAGGACCTGCCACCGGGTGTAGAGCCGGTCGACCTCGGCGACGGCGGCGTCCAGCTCCTTCTGGACCTCCGCCACCTTGCCGCTCTTGCTGTAGATGGTCGGGTCGGCCAGCTGTGCCTCCAGCTCCGCCTTGCGCGTCTCGGCCGCTTCAATCGCGGCCTCCATGCCGTCCAGCTCGCGCTGGTCCTTGTAGGAGAGCTTGCCCGGCTTCTTCGCGGCCTTCGGCGCGGGGGCGGGGGCGACGGGCTCGACCTTCTTCGGCGCGGCCTTGGCGGCCTCCGCGGCGGCCATGGCGTCCGACTGCTCCTTGAGCCGCCGGTACATCGTGTAGTTGCCCTCGTAGCGCGTGACGCGGCCGTTGCCGTCGAACGTCACGATGCTCGTGGCCACCTTGTCGAGGAAGTAGCGGTCGTGCGTCACGAGCAGCGTGCTGCCCCCGAAGTCCAGCAGCAGCCGCTCCAGGACGTTGAGCGTGACGATGTCCAGGTCGTTCGTCGGCTCGTCCAGCACCAGCACGTTGGCGCCCTCCAGGAACAGCCGCGCCAGCAGCAACCGGTTGCGCTCGCCGCCCGACAGCGCCTTCACCCGCATCCGCTGCATGGGCACCGGGAAGAGCAGGTCGTCCAGGTAGTCGCGCAGCGCGACCTTCTGGTCTCCCAGGTCCACCCAGTCCTCGCCCTGCGAGGCCGCGTCGTACACCGTCATCTCCGGATCCAGCTGCGCCCGGTTCTGGTCGTAGTACGCCACCTTCGTGTTCTTCCCGATGACGAGCTTGCCGCCGTCCGGGGGCAGCTCGCCCAACAGCACGCGCAGGAAGGTCGTCTTGCCCACGCCGTTGGGGCCGACCAGGCCCACGCGCTCACCGCGCTGCAGCCGGAAGTCCACGCCGTCGAGCACCTTGCGCGCGCCGAAGGCCTTCGTCAGCCCCTCGGACTCGATGACGGTGTGGCCCAGCCGGGGCGCGGCGATGACCCGCAGGTCCGCCACCTTGGGGCGCTGGAAGCCCTTCTCCGCCATCAGCTTCTGCGCCCGCTCGATGCGCGCCTTGCTCTTGGTTCGCCGCGCCTCGGGCCCGCGGCGCAGCCACGCCACTTCCTGCGCAATCCACCGCTCGCGCTTGTGCTGGGCGACCTCGGCGTTCTCCTGCGCCACCAGCTTCTGCTCCAGGTACGCCTGGTAGTTGCCCGGGTACGACGTGACGCCCGCGCCCGGCTGGATCTCGACGATGCGGTCCACCAGCCCGTCCAGGAAGTAGCGGTCGTGCGTGACGAGCAGCAGCGCCCCGGGCAGCTTGTCCAGCTCCTCCTCCAGCCAGTCCACCGTGTCCGCGTCCAGGTGGTTGGTGGGCTCGTCGAGCAGCAGCATGTCCGGCCGCGTGAGCAGCGCCCGGGCGATGGCCACGCGCTTGCGAAGACCGCCCGACAGCTGCGCCACCGGCCGGTCCCAGTCCTTCACGCCCAGCCGGTCCAGCAGCGTCTTCGCGTGGTGCTCGGTGTCCCAGCCGCCCAGCTGCTCGATGCGGTCCGACAGCGCCGCCAGCTGCTCCATCAGCTTCTCGTGGGCCTCCGGGGGCGAGGACTCCAGCTTCTTCGCCAGCTCCGCCTGGGCCGCCAGCGCCTCGCGCAGCGGCCCCTGGGCCACGGACAGCTCGGAGGCCACCGTGGCGCCCTCCGCGAACTCCGGCTCCTGGGGCAGGTAGGTGACCCGGGCTCCACGGCGCAGCTGCAGCTCCCCCGTGTCCGGCCTGGCCGCGCCCGCCAATATCTTCATCAGCGACGTCTTGCCCGAGCCGTTGACGCCGACCAGGCCCACCCGCTCACCCTCTTCGATGGTGACGGTGAGGCCTTCGAACACGGTGCGGCTGCCGAAGCTGAGCTGGACGTTGGCGGCACGGAGCAGCGTCACGGTGAGTCTCCCGAAAAGGCGAAAGGCGCCCCTCACTGAAGAGGAGCGCCTTCCTTACAACCTGGACGCCTGGGAGGCGCGGACTACTTGCGCGCCGCCTGCTCGGCCGCGAGCTTCTCCTTGTACGCGGCCATCAGGGCCTCGGACTCGTTGCGCGGCACCGGCGTGTACTTGGCGAACTCCATCGTGAACTCGCCCTTGCCCTGCGTCGCGGAGCGAAGGTCCGTGGAGTAGCCGAACATCGTGTTCAGCGGAACCTCGGCCACCGCCGTCACGTAGCCCTCGGCGGTCTCCGTGGAGAGGATGGTGCCGCGGCGCTGGTTGAGCTGGCCGACGACGGAGCCCTGGAAGTCCTCGGGCGCCGTGACCTCCACCTTCATCATCGGCTCGAGGATGATGGGCTTGGCGGCGGCGTAGCCCTCGCGGAAGCCCATGATGGCGGCCGTCTTGAACGCCATTTCGGACGAGTCGACCGCGTGGAACGCGCCGTCGTTGATGACCACGCGCACACCGACGACGGGGAAGCCGATGAGGCTGCCCTTCTTGACGGCCTCGGCGAAGCCCTTGTCGCACGCGGGGATGAACTCGCGCGGAATCGAGCCACCGACGATGTCATCCACGAACTCGTACTGCTGCACCGCGTCCGAGGGCAGGGGCTCGATGTAGCCGCACACGCGCGCGAACTGACCGGAACCACCGGTCTGCTTCTTGTGCGTGTAGGCGAACTCGCCCTTCTGGCTGATGGTCTCGCGGTACGCCACCTGCGGCTTGCCGGCCTTCACCTCGCACTGGTACTCGCGCTTCATGCGCTCGATGTAGATCTCCAGGTGCAGCTCACCCATGCCGCGGATGATGGTCTGCCCGGACTCCTCATCGCGGTGCACGCGGAAGGTGGGGTCTTCCTTCGTGAAGCGGTTGAGCGCCTTGGAGAAGTTCTGCAGCGCCGAGCGGTCCTTGGGCTCCACGGCGAGCGAAATCACCGCGTCCGGGACGTGCATGGACGTCATCGTGTAGTTCACCGAGCCGTCGGTGAACGTGTCGCCGGAGGCGCACTCGATGCCGAACAGCGCGACGATGTCGCCGGCCGTCGCGTCGTTGATGTCGTTCATCTGGCTGGAGTGCATGCGCACGATGCGCGGCACCTTGACCTTCTTCTGGTTCACCTGGTTGACGATGAAGTCGCCCTTGGTGACGCGGCCCTGGTAGACGCGCATGTACGTCAGCTGCCCGTAGCGGCCGTCCTCCAGCTTGAACGCCAGACCGACGAAGGGCTTCTCCGGGTCCGACTCGAGGATGACCTCCGCCTCGTTGTTCTTCTGGTCCAGCGCCTTGTTGGTCGCCTCCTTGGGGTTCGGGAGGAAGTTACACACGGCGTTGAGCAGCAGCTGCACGCCCTTGTTCTTGTAGGCGGAGCCACACATCACGGGCGTCATCTTCAGGCCGATGGTGGCCCGGCGGACGGCGGCGATGATGGCGTCGTTCGGGATGGCGGCGTCCGACAGGAACAGCTCGCCGAGCTGGTCGTCGACCTCGGCCACGCCCTCGATCATCTGCTGGCGGCGCTCCTTCGCGTCCTCCAGCATGTTCGCGGGGATCTCCTCCTCGCGGATCTTCTCGCCGTTCTCACCGTCGAAGTAGAACGCCTTCATCTGGATGAGGTCGATCAGACCCTCGAAGCGGTCCTCGCCGCCGATGGGCATCTGCAGCTTGACGGGGTGGTGCGACAGCTTCTCCTTCAGCTGCGCGGCCACGCGGTCATAGTTCGCGCCGGCGCGGTCCATCTTGTTGACGAACGCGATGCGCGGAACGCGGTAGCGCTTCATCTGCCGGTCGACCGTGATCGACTGCGACTGCACGCCGGACACCGAGCAGAGCACCAGGATGGCGCCGTCCAGCACGCGCAGGGAGCGCTCCACCTCGATGGTGAAGTCCACGTGTCCCGGCGTGTCGATGAGGTTGATGTTGAAGTCGCCCCACATCGCGTACGTCGCGGCCGACTGGATGGTGATGCCCTTCTCACGCTCCAGGTCCATCGAGTCCATGATCGCGCCCACGCCGTCCTTGCCGCGGACCTCGTGGATCTCATGGATCTTGCCCGTATAGAACAGGATGCGCTCGGAGAGCGTCGTCTTGCCCGAGTCGATGTGGGCGGAGATACCGATGTTACGAATCTTCTCGATGGGTGCGTTGGCGGCCACGATCCGGTCCTTCTTTTCTTGAATGTGCCTGACGGAACAGAGCAGGCGGGGCCCTTACTTCCCACGGGACTTGGTTTCCAGCCAAATCCGCATGACGGTGGAGTCCAATACTCCTACCTTGTCCTACAATCTAGGCCCTACCTTATATAAGAGGCGGCTTGGACTCTCGCTGTCGAGAGACTGTCACCGAATTCTTCCGAGGGTTTCTGAACCATGAGCGCGAGCGAAAACTTCTCCGTGGCCCGGGCCTGGCTGGCCGCCTTCAACGCGCATGACGTGGAGGGGCTGGTGGCGCTGTACGCCGAGGCCTGCACGCACACCTCGCCCAAGATCAGGCTCCTGCACCCGGAGACGGGCGGGAAGCTGGTGGGCCGGCCGGCCCTGGCGAAGTGGTGGCGGGAGGCCATCGCCCGGCTGCCTGGCCTGCGCTACGAGGAGACGGCGCTGACGGCGGACGGCGAGCGCGTCTTCATGGAGTACCTGCGGCACGCGCCCGGCGAGGAGCCCATGCCGGTGGCGGAGGTGCTGGAGGTGAAGGGTGGACGCATCGTCGCCTCGCGCGTGTACCACGGCTGAAGACCGGGATAGGGTGCCCTCATGGCGACGAACCCCAGCGCCTTCGACAAGGACTTCGGCTACCTGCTCCCGTTCCTGGACAAGGTGGCCGCCGCGGCGGCGGGCCTCGAGGACCCCCAGGCCCGCGAGGAGCTGACGCGACTGATGGCGGAGGAGAAGGTCCGCTGGGAGCGCGCGCGGGAGCTGTTGCGCGGCGCCAGCGGCAAGGGCGGCGGGCGCTCCGCCGCGGGCGAGTCCCCCGAGTCCTCGCTGGCCCGGGCCTCGGCGGATGACGTCCACCGCGCGGCGCCGGGCCCGTCGGGGCTCACCGTGGGCAGCCTGAAGGGGGCTGGCGCGGCGCCGAAGTCCCAGCGCCGCTGAGCGCGCTCAGACGAGGCCGCGCTTGAGGCGGTCCATCGCGTCGAAGGTGGCCGACTTGTAGGCCTCCGACAGCGTCGGGTAGTTGAAGCACGTCTCCAGGAAGAGCCGCGCGGTGGAGCCGGTGAGCATGGCCACCAGGCCGATGTGCACCAGCTCCGAGGCCTGCTCGCCGAGCACGTGCACGCCCAGCAGCTTGAGGCTCTCGCGGTGGAAGAGCAGCTTCAGGAGGCCGTGCGTCTCGCCGATGATCTGCCCGCGCGGGTTGGTGGCGAAGCGCGCGCGGCCGGCCACGTAGGGGATGCCCTTGGCGCGCAGGCCCTCCTCCGTCTCGCCCGCCGTGGAGACCTCGGGGATGGTGTAGATGCCGTAGGGCAGCACGGTGGCGATGGCCAGGGGGCCCCCCAGGCAGAAGGCGTGCTCCACCGCGACGCGCGCCTGGTCCATGGAGGTGGAGGCCAGGGCGGGGAAGCCGATGACGTCTCCCACCGCGTAGATGTGCGGCACCGCGGTCTGGAAGCCCGGGCCCACCTCCACCTGTCCCCGGGAGCCCAGCTTCACGCCCAGCTCGGAGAGCCCCAGGCCGTCCGTGTTCGCCGAGCGGCCCGAGGCCACCAGCACCTGGTCCGCGGAGACCTCTTCAC
Organism: Myxococcus sp. MISCRS1; assembly: GCF_026626605.1. NCBI lineage: Bacteria > Pseudomonadati > Myxococcota > Myxococcia > Myxococcales > Myxococcaceae > Myxococcus > Myxococcus sp. MISCRS1. The sequence continues at coordinate 1,562,232 of NZ_JAPNKB010000001.1, read as the reverse complement.
CCGAGGACAGCGTCAGGCGGATGGGGACCTCGCACGCGGCGGGCACGTCCACCTTCTCCACCGTCTGGCCGAAGCGCAGGCGGATGCCGAGCGCCTCCATGCGCTGGGCGAGCAGCGCGGAGAACTCGTCGTCGAGGAAGGACAGGAGCTCCTGCTTCACCTCCACCAGCGTCACGGGGATGCCGAGCGCGGCGAACATGCACGCGTACTCACAGCCGATGACGCCGCCGCCCACCACGACGAGGGATTTGGGCAGCTGGCCGATCTCCAGCACCTCGTCCGAGTCGTGCACGCGCACGTCGCCGAAGGGGTACAGCGGAGGCCGGTAGGGCTTGGAGCCGGTGGCGACGAGGATGAAGGCGCCCGTGAGGCGCACGTCGTCGGCGCCCGCGCGGCGCACCACGACGGTGTGCTCGTCCAGGAGCGTGCCGTTGCCCTGGAACACCTGGATGCCGTGGCGCTCCAGGTTGTGGGCGATGCGCTCGCGCTCCATGCCCTTCACGCGGCGCTCGCGGTAGAGGAAGTCGGAGACGGTGGCCTCGTGGCGCAGCGTCGTCTCCACGCTGTAGAGGCCTCGCGCCTTGAGGCCGGACAGGTGCAGCGACGTCTCGCGCAGCGTCTTGGACGGCAGCGTCCCGGTGTTGGCTGCGGTTCCACCCAGCACGGGCTCACGCTCCACCACCGCCACGCGCTTGCCCGCCAGCGCCGCCTGCACCGCCCCCCACTCACCGGCCGGGCCGGAGCCAATCACCACCAGGTCGAAGTCCCTCATAGGACCCCAAACTACGCGACCCCACGCACCCTTTGAAGCGAACTCACCGTGTCAGGTGCTCCTCGAGGAAGAGGGCGGTCTGCCGCATCAGCTCCCGAGCGCTCTCGACGTCGTCCGTGAGCTCGAAGCCGTGGTGGCCCTCGGGCAGCTCCAGCAGTGTGAGGGGCGCACCTCGCGTCCGGGCCTCCTTCACGAAGTCATCGAGCGCGGCGTTGAGCGCCGGCGCATCCTGGCCCGCGCGCAGCACGAGCAGGGGCGGCACCTTCTTCGCGTGGGTGGCCTTCAGGGCAGAGAGCGGCGAGGGGCTCACGCCCGGAGCGTCGAGCAAGGGGTACCACGCCACCGCGCAGCGCAGCCAGGCGGGAGACTCCTTGCGCAGCGCGGGCGACAGGCCCCAGAGCCCGCCCGCGGACATTGTCATCAGGCAGACGCGGCTCGCGTCGAGCTTCTCGGTGGCGGCCTGCTTGCGCACGAAGGCCAGCGCCGAGTCGAGGCGCTTCTGGAGGTCCGCGACGCGCGTGTACCACTGGGCGGGCTCCGCGCCGGTGGCCGGTGAGCCGAGCTCCACCAGCGCCACCGCGTAGCCGTGCGCGGCCACCCAGCGCGCCTGTCCGGCGAAGGCGGGCAGGTCCCTCACGAAGGGCGTGAGGCCCGGGTGCATCATCCCGTGGGCCAGCACGATCACGGGGACGGGGCCCTGGGAGATGGCATCCGGGATGTAGAGGTCCAGCTTGTAGTCGCGGTTGCCCATGCGCGTGTACGTCAGTCCCCGGCGCACCTGGACCTCCTCCATTCCGGGGATGGTGAGGACGGGGCGGGCCTTGGCCCACTCGGGCACCGGCGTGTCCAGGGACGCGGGCAGCGCGGGCGCAAAGAACATGGGCGGGCCGTAGGAGGGCACCTCGCCGAAGCCCAGGTGCATGCGCAGCCACTGGGCGCGGTCCCTTCGCGCGGCGTCACCCAGCTCATGCGCGCCTTCGTAGAACCGGGCGAGCTTGGGCTCGGTGCCCGCGTCGATGAAGGCGCGGACCTGCTCGGGCGTGACCCACGGGTCCGAGCGGCCGTACTGGAAGAGCAGGGCGCGGGGACTCGCGGCGCCGACACCGACCACGCCGTCGAGGGCCGCCATCTTCCGGGCGAACACGGCGAAGTCCGGCTCGGACATCGCGTCGGCGAGCTTCTTCTCGTTCTCTCGCTCCAGCGTGAGGATGCTCTTGGAGTAGTCGCCCACGCCGTTCATCAGCACGAAGGCGCGCACGCGGGCTTCGACGCCAGCCAGCGCTCCACCCACCATGGCGCCCATGCTGTGGCCCACGAAGCCGAGCCGGTTCGCGTCGACCTCGGGACGGCTGACGAGCAGGTCCACGCCGCGCCGCATGTCGAGCAGCGTCTGGAGGTGCGTGGGGTACAGCGCCGCGCCCCGGAGCGAGCCGCGCCAGGGCTCGGGCCTCACGTGCGGCGCATCGACGAGCAGCGACACCACGCCGGAGCGCGCGAGGGAGAGCGCCTCGTCGAGGAACTCGTTCTTCGAGCCCTGACCCCAGTGCAGGAACACGAGCCCCGCGAAGGGACCTGGGCCCGGTGGGGTGACGAGGAAGGCGGGGACGCGTCCGCCCTTGGGGCTGGCATAGGTCAGCTCCGTCACCGTGACGTCTCCGCGCTTCTGCTCGCGGACCTTCTTCACGTCGAGCGGCGCGGTGGCGTCATGCTTCGTCACCTCGCGCAGCTCGGCGAGCAGCGTGGCCGGCTCCGGCGCGGGCGCGGCCGCGACGGGGAGCGTGATGAAGAGGGCCAGCAGGAGGACGCGCTGACACCACGACGAGGGGCGAGACCCGGACATGGAACGCCTCGACTGTGAGAGGGCCCCGTGAAGGGTGGGGCCCTCGCGAGTCTGAGCGCTCCTGGCGCGAGCGCAAGTCCTCAGGGGCGTGGGCCGTAGGTGGGGATGGGGGCGCCGACCTCGAGGGCGCCGAGGTCCGGGGCCGAGCCGGCGTGGCCGTCCGTGATGTTGTCGAGCGGCGTGCCGGCGTTCTCCACGATGGAGCCCGCGCGAGGACGCAGGTCGGGCGCGGCGTACAGCGTCATGGGGGACGCCGGGTAGGCGACGGTCGCGGCGAAGACCCCGAGGTCCACCTGGACGGCGTGCTTCTCGGTGGTGTTGGCGCGCAAGTCGTTCAGGGAGGTGATGCGCGTGCCGCCCCAGTTGGCGTTGAAGGTGCCGGAGGTGGAGCCATAGCCGTCGTGGTCCAGGTCGGCGTTCGCCGTGGTGAGCGAGGGGAGGTGGAGGACGCTGCCCTGGGCGCTGCCGCTGCTGTAGCCGTTGAAAGTTCCTCCGGGCCCGCCGATGAACAGGTTGTTGCGAGCGTGGAGCCGGGCCACGGGCGTGGTCGCGGTGATGCCGAAGCCGTCACCGTGCTTCACCACGGTGTTGTGCAGGAGCACGTCGCCCGAGCTGCCCCGGTAGAGTTTGAAGGCGATGTGCACCGCGTTGTAGACGGCGTTGCGGACGAAGTACGTCGGCCCGCCCAGGCTCGGCTGGGACGACAGGGCGATGAAGTTGTTGGTGAGGCGGTTGCCGACGATGCGGCAGTTGTGGGCGCAGAAGTCCGCCTCGACGCCGTCGTCCGCGTTGCCGATGAGGTCGTTGTCGAGCACGTCGATGCTGTACTGGTCCACCGCGGCGTCGTCCTCCATGAAGGAGATGCCGTCGCGGAAGCCGGTGACGCGGTTGTTCTGGATGACGTGTCCAGGCCCCGTGACGCAGATGCCCTCGCCCTGGTTGTTGCCATTGACGCCGAGCGAGGACTCCGCCCACGGGGTGATGCCCGTCACGACGTTGTCGGCGATGTACGCGCTCTCCGCGCGCAGGAAGGTGACGACCGCATCGCCGCCGTTCGCGGAGGTGGCGTTGATGGTGGAGCGGGTGAGGGCGAAGTTCTTCGTCCCGTTGAAGCGCAGGCGGCCGTTGATGGTGAGCCGGTCGAAGTGCACGTGGTTCTGGTTGAACAGGTTGACGGGGCCGTTGATGACGGTGCCCGACGTGCCTCGCAGGACGATGGGCTTGCCCTCCGTGCCGCTGCGCGACCAGTCGAAGCCGGTGTACGTCCCGCTGCCGAGCTCGAGCAGGTCTCCGGGCTGGGCGCTCGCGGCGACGCTGGCGAAGGTGGCGGGCGTCACGGCCTTGACGGGTGCGTTCGCCATGGGCGCCGGGACCGCGCGCGTGGTGGCTGTCGCCGTGCGCACGGCGCCGCCGCCGTCCGGGTCGGCGAGTGTGAGCTCCAACTCGTACTGCGTCGCGGGCTGGAGCCCGAAGATGCTGCCGGAGTGTCGCTGGGCCCAGGAGAAGCCCTCGTTGCTCCCGGCGGGGATTCGGCGCAGGGGCAGGGCCTTGCGCCAGGTGCTGGAGCCCGCGGGGCGGAAGCGCACGGCGACGGTGCCGTTGGCGTTGGCGTCGCCGGTGAAGGCCCACTCCACCGTCAGGTGTTGCAGCGTCGGGAAGGGGAGGGTGACGGCGCCGGGGACGGTGGCGTCGGGGCCTCCGCTCGGGCCTCCATCCGGGGAGGTATTCGTGCCGCCGTCCTCTTCGGGTGTGCCGCTGTCGGGTGCGCCAGCGTCCGGGGTGGGCACGGAGCCGTCGGGGGGATGCGTCCCCGCGTCGGCTCGGGTGTCGTCGTGACCGCTGTCACCGCAGGCCACGCTGAGCAGCAGCGCGGCGGCACCACACCACGTCCGGAGGATGCGAGGGCTCATGCGCGGATTGTGCGCCGAGGGGCAGACATCCCGCGAGCTCGGGCGTGTCTATTCTGGTGACTCGGTACGTCCCGTGTAGCGCAGGCCCTCGCGGACCTCGTCATCGGTGAGGAGCCGGAAGGTGCCCTCGGGGATGTCGAGCTCGATGCCGCCCACGGCTTCCCGGTGGAGGGCGCGCACGGGGAGGCCGACGACGCCGAGCATCCGCTTCACCTGGTGGTGACGGCCCTCGGTGAGGGTGACCTCCACGGTCTTCTCGTCGCGCACGCGGACGGTGGCGGGGCGGGCGGGGCCGTCGTCGAGGACCATGCCCTTGCGCAGCGGCTCCACGCGCTCGTCATCCGCGGTGCTGAAGACGGTGGCCACGTAGCGCTTGGGCAGGTGCGTGTCCGGTGACGTGGCGTGGGCGACGAGCTTGTCGTCATTGGTGAAGAGCAGCAGGCCCGTGGAGTCCACGTCGAGCCGGCCCACCGCGTGCCACGTGTAGCCGGCGAGCTCGGGAGGGAGCTGTCGGAGGAGGATTTCGAACACGGTGCCGGTGCGGTGCTGCGACACGGTGGAGGACAGCACGCCCGCGGGCTTGTGGAACGCGAGCACCCGGGTGGCGGGGGCGGACAGCGGGACGACTCTTCCGTCGACGCGCACGGTGGCGCCGGGGGGGACGGGGGTGAGGGCCATCTTGGCGACGCGGCCGTTGATGGTGACGCGTCCGGCGGTGATGGCGTCCTCGGCCTCCTTCTGGGGGAACACGCCCGCGCGTGCGAGGGCGCGAGACAGCCAGTCCGGCTTCTCCTTGCCCTCCCATCGTTGGTGCTGCGGGGGCTTGGTCTTGTCGGGCTTGCGCGGCATGGGCTTCCAGAGGGGACGATGGAGTCGGGCGTCATATCATCGTCACCTGGAGCGCGTGGCGCCTCCGTGACGCCGTTGGCCCGCGTAGAGTCGGGGACATGACCGCTCGTGCCGGGAATCCGTCTGTCGGGGATGAATCACGGATGCATCCGTTGGATGCGTTCATGGCCGCCCTGGCCAGTCGTCGGCTGTTCTGTGATGGCTGGGGGGATGAGGAGACCTTCGCGGGGGCTCCGTTGTCGGGGCGGCTCGCGGCGACGGTGTTGCCGCTGGAGGTCCGCTGGGGCGCGGAGCAGGCGGCGGGGCGTCGAAGGTTCCGGGATGGGGCGTTCGATTCGCCGTGGGTGGCGTTGCCGTCGGAGGTGCGGTTGGGCTCGGTGCGATGGATGACGTCCGAGCGAGGGCGGGGGCGCGACGCGTGTGTGGTGCTCGCGGCGTCGCGGGACGAGGGGTTCCGGCTGCGGAGTTGGTTGTTCGCGCCGTTGGTGGAGGAGGGGGTGGATTTGTTCCTGCTGGAGAACCCCTATTACGGGACGCGGCGGGCGCTGGGGCAGAAGGGGCCGCACATCCGCACGGTGAGCGAGCAGCTCCAGATGAACATCGCGTCCATCGAGGAGGCGAGGGCGCTGGTGGCTCATGCGCGGCGCGAGGGCTACGAGCGCGTCGCGGTCGCGGGCTACAGCATGGGTGGGTACATGGCGGCGTTGACGGCGGCGACGATTCCGGAGCCGGTGGGCGTCGCGGCGCTCGCGGCGGGGGCCTCGCCGGCGCCGGTGTTCACGAAGGGCGTGCACTCGCGCTCCATCGACTTCAGGAGGCTGGCGGGCTCGCCGGACGAGACGGAGGCGAGGACGCGGCTCGCGACCATCCTGGACGCGGCGAGCGCGCGCCTGTTGCCGCCGCCCGTGAAGCCGAGCGCCGCCGTCATCCTGGCGTGCGCGAGGGATGCCTTCGTTCCCTTGGCGGAAGCACGCGCGCTCCATGCGCACTGGCCTGGAAGCGAGCTGCGCATCGTGGACGCGGGACACATCTCCGCGGTGATTACGTCGGGTGCCGCGCTCCGGGGCGCCATCCGGGACGCGGTGCATCGCTCGGGTCAATGAGCTGGAGGCCTCGCGCCGTTCGGAGCAAGCGTCGCGGGGGCATGGTACGAGTCCCCGTGGCATAGGCCCTGGCCTAGGGACTCATTCATCATGTTGTTCGCGCGCGCTTTCGGGCTCTTCATCCTCACGGCGCTGGCCGAGATCGTGGGCTGCTATCTGCCCTATCTCTGGCTGCGGCAGGGGCGCTCCGTGTGGTGGCTGGTCCCCGCGGCCGCGAGCCTCGCGCTCTTCGCGTGGCTGCTGACGCTGCATCCGACAGGCGCCGCGCGGACCTACGCCGCCTATGGAGGCGTCTACATCGCCGTGGCGCTCGCGTGGCTCTGGCTCGTCGAGGGGGAGCGGCCCACCCCATGGGATGTCGTGGGCGCGCTCGTCGCCATCGCTGGCATGGCCATCATCATCCTGGCCCCTCGACGTTGAGGGGCAGGGTGGCGCGCTTCGTTGGCTCAGGTGTCCCGGGTGCTGGCCATGAGCGCGCGGGTGTGTAGATCCTTGAGCTTCGCGTTGCGGTCCCGGGTTTCCACCAGCTCGCCAAGCTGCGCCGCGTCGAGTGTCACGATGAGCGCATCGTCCTCGCGTGACGCCGCGAGCCGGGTCTTGAACCCATCGGTGAAGCCGCCGATGGCGATGAAGAACCCCAGCTTGCAACGGCCGAAGCGGCGCTTGATGTCGAGGCGGAAGGAGTCGAGCTCGGTCGGGCCGACGGGCTTCGCCCAGTGCTTGCACTCCCCCAGGAAGTACTGGGACTGGGACTGCTGCCAGAACGGATCCGCCGAGTCGTTGGGGATGAGGATGTCGATCTGCTCGTCGAGGCTCTTGCGGTTCGTCTCCGTGCGCTCGAAGCCGGGAATCGACTTGAAGAGCAGGGCCACGAGGTCCTCGAGTTGTTGCCCCTTCCGGTGGGGGTCTGCCTCGGTCTGGACGCTTCGCCAGAGTTCCCGGATGGCCTCTTCGCGCTTCCCATTGGCGAGGGCGGCCATGCGTCGCTCGCGGGCGCCTTCCAGGGCATTGCGCACCTTGATCTTGAGGATGGCCTCGAGGTACGCGTTCTTCTCCAGGTAGTCGTAGGCGCCACTGGAGAAGGCGCGCTCGACGGACTCCGCGTCCGCGACGCCGGTGACGAGGATGACCTTGGCGCTGGGGGCTCGCGCCTGGATGTCGCGCATGAGGTCCAGGCCCGTATCCGGGCCCGAGCGCCCCTGGAGCTTCCGGTCGAGGAGGACGAGGTCCCAGCCTCGCTCGTCGAGCTTGGCGAGCGCGGACTTCGCGTCCTCGACGGTGACGACGGTGTGGCCCTCCGTGTCCAGGATGGTCCTGTACGTGTCGAGGAAGTCCGGTGAGTCGTCGACGATGAGGATTCTTCCGGACGGTTTCATAGGGGCTCCGCGCCAGTGACGGGGATGCGGACGATGAAGCGTGCCCCACCGAGTGGCGACGCGTCACAGGCAACCAGCCCCTTCATCTCCTTTTCGAACACCTCGCGCACGAGAGCAAGGCCCAGTCCACTGCCCCCGGGGCGGAGGGACACCCCTTCGTCGAAGATGGCCCGCCGCATGTGCTCCGGGACGCCGGGTCCGTTGTCCTCGACGGTGATGCGGATGGCCTTCGCCGCGTCGACGGTCTCGGCATGGACCTGGATGACCGCGGCACCCTTGAGCGTGGCCTGGGTCGCGTTCCGTAGGATGTTCGCGAGCGCCATCACCATTCGTGCGCGATGCCCGGAGACAGGGGGGAGGGATGGGCTCAGCACCGCGTTGAAGCCATAACCGGTCTCCTGTTCGAGGCTGGTGAGGACATCACGAATCGCAGTCATTGGTTCAAAGGGCTGGACTGGTGTTGCCGCGAGATTCGAGAGATCCACCAGTTGTTCGATGAACCGAAATGTTGCGTCCATGCCTCGGTCGATACGGTCACGTCGCCGGGCGAGGACTTCGCTCGGTGCCCCGACCAGAAGCTCGCGATACATGGCGTTCAGCGCGGTCTTGACGGGGACCAACGTGTTTCGGAGTTCATGCGCGACCAACCGGGCTTGGCGCGATGTCGCCTCGGCTGCCGTACTGGAGCGAGCGGAGTCTGTTCCTCCTGTTGAGGAACGTCGCGTCGCCGACTCGGTAGCCGAAAGTGTCATGTCCGCGATGAGAGAACTCGAGAGAATCGACATGGGCGACTCTCTTCGTTGAGCAATCTCGGCAAGTAGGTCTGCGCCCGTAGGCGTGATGCTGAAGGTTGTCTTCTGGCTGTCGGGGAAAACGTAAATGAGACCAAGACTCTCCAGGCGAAGCAGCACCCGCCATTGAAAGGGGAACTCTGCGTCGTGCAGCGCCGGAAATTCTGCTCCTGCGTCGTCAAGGAGCGCCATCGCGACTTCTGGACTGACTCGCCAAGGATCTGCAAAGTCGATCGATTGAGCGGCTTCGACGTGAAGAAGCCATCGAATGGATTCGCGCCCCATCAGTTCGAGAAAGACCCTTCCTATCGAGGTGAGCGTGGTTCTCCCGGCAGTCGTTCGGACAGCTCGGATCTGATTCGCATAGATCTCGGGCTCAAGCTCAAAGTGACGAGTCACCGTCTCGAAGACCCGGGAGAGCGCGATGCGTGAGAGGCGATCCAATTCCAGCGTGAGAATCTCGCTGCTCAGCGCGGAGGGGACTCTGTTACAGCGCTCGATGGCAACGCAGAGTAACTCCTGGACCTCAAGAGGCGAAGCCTCCTGGGCAAAGCTGTCGCGTAGGAGCTTCTCGAGTTGCTTCGCGAACCGAACTACGCGGTCCTGCTCCTGCCACGTTGCCAAGCGTGCTTGGGGATTCGACGTATTCCCGTTGAGGGAGTCCACCAGTGTGGTGGAGGCAAGGGCCAACCTCTTCTTGGGGTCGATGGCCCGGAGTTTCTCCAGCGCATTCAGTAACTGCTTCCTGACCAGTGCAGGAACGACCACGGACTCATGGCGGAACTGCACGTCCCCATTACGTCCGTCGATCGACTGAAGATGACTCGTAAACTCCTCGAGGAACGACATCGAGCACAGCCCCCGCGTAGGAGCGCGGGAGCATAGGAACCCATCGCTGCGCGGCCAAGCGTCGTGACATGGCGCGCGCTTAGATGTTCCACGGAGCCTCGGTCGGAACCACCCGACGAAGAGAACACCCTCCTTGCTACCTCCGCGGAGCCGGGTCCTCGCCCTCGGCGCTCCCAGGTGTCTTCCCGGGCTCCTCCTGAGGCATCCGGCGCTCCTCCTCGAGCCCACCCGCCTCCGCCGACTTGGGCGTACGCCCCGGTGCCTCCTCCTCGGGAGAACTCCGTCGCCGGCCGTTCTGTCCCGGCTCCTCGTCACCGACCTCCATCGACTCATAGGGCATGTGGTCCATGCTGCGTCCTCCTCGCGTGGGTTCAGGACTTCCTCGAAGGTAAGGCTGCCGTCGCGCCCCATGCCGCGTCGGGCCTTGCGGTCGCACGCCCCCTCGCTCAGCCTGCGCCCCTCCTCCGTGGGAGTCCCCGCATGTCCCGACTCGCCCTCTGCCTCGCGCTCCTGTCCCTCCACACAGCGGCCGCCGAGCCCCCCGCCGTGCCGCGCCGCCCCGTGAACACCTACTCCATCGTCGCCCGGGACCCGGCGACAGGAGACCTGGGCGTCGCCGTGCAATCCCACTGGTTCTCCGTGGGCGCCACCGTCCCCTGGGCCGAGGCCGGCGTGGGCGCCGTCGCCACCCAGTCCTTCGTCGATCCGTCCTACGGCCGTCTCGGCCTGGACCTCATGCGCGCGGGCCGACCAGCCCCGGATGCCCTCAAGGGCCTGCTCGCCGCCGACTCCGCCAGCCAGGTGCGCCAGGTCGCCATGGTGGATGCCCAGGGCCGCGTCTCCGCGCACACGGGCTCGAGCTGCATCGCCGCCGCCGGACACCTCGTGGGCGAGGGCTTCTCCGTCCAGGCCAACATGATGCAGAAGGACAGCGTCTGGCCCGCCATGGCCAAGGCCTATCGCGCCTCCAAGGGAGACCTCGCCGAGCGCATGCTCGCCGCGCTCGAGGCCGCCGAAACCCAGGGCGGAGACCTGCGCGGCAAGCAGTCCGCCGCCCTCATCATCGTCTCCGCGAAGCCCTCGGGCCGCCCCTGGATGGACCGCCGCTTCGACCTGCGCGTCGACGACCACCCCGAGCCCCTCAAGGAGCTCCGCCGCCTCGTCACCCTCCAGCGCGCCTACAACTTCATGAACGAAGGTGACCTCGCCCTGGAGCACAAGGACATCGACGCGGCCCTCGCCGCCTACGCCTCCGCGGAGAAGCTCGCGCCGGGCAACGCGGAGATGACCTTCTGGCACGCCATCTCCCTCGTGGGCGTGGGCCGCGTGGACCAGGCCCTGCCGCTGCTCCAGCGCGCCTACGCCGCCGACCCGCGCTGGCGCGAACTCCTCACCCGCCTGCCCGCCGCCGGCCTGCTCCCCGATGACCCCAAGCTCCTCGCGCGCTTGAAGAACGCGAAGTAGCCCCGCGCCCACCGAGCAGGGACCCGAGCGGTGGGCACGCCACCTCGCGGACCCGGCGAGCCCCATGGCTTGTAGCGGCCCGCGAGGATGGAGAGGTTACCTGGACGAGGATGCCCATGAGTGACGCCCAGGCTCCACTTGCCGCATTGACCGTCCCGCTCTTCGCGCTGGCGCAGGTGCCGCAGGAGGTGTCTGTCTCTCCCGAGGGCTCCACGGGACACAGCTACTGGTACTGGGTGGCGCTGCTCGTGCTGGCCGCGGCCGTGTTCGCGTGGGTCGCCGTGGCGCTCGCCCGCAAGCGCAAGACGCCGCCCCCCAGGTCCCCGCGCGCCACCCCTCGCTACCGCCGCTCCGTCTAGCCTCGCTTGCGCAGCGTGTGCAGCGCGGCCAGCCACAGCCGCGCCTCCTTGCGCGTCAGCCGTGAGCGCCGCAGCGGCGCGAACAGGTCCCGCAGGCCCGTGCGCCCCGGCTGCTCGTCGATGAGGAACCCGCCCGACTTCAGCACGCCCTCCAACGTCGACTCCACCTGCGCCAGCTCCGTGTCCGTCGCCGCCACCGGCAGGGGTCCGGGCGGCGGGGCGTGCGCCTCCAGCGTGGCCACGCGGACCTCATAGGCGTACAGCAGCACCGCCTGCGCCAGGTTGATGGAGGGCTGCTCCGGCGCGGTGGGCACCGCGGACAGGTCATGGCACCGCTCCACCTCCGCGTTGGTGAGCCCGCTGCGCTCATCCCCGAAGACCACGGCCACCGTGCCCTGTGTCGAGCGCGACACCCACTCCTCCGCCACCGCGCGGGGGGCCAGGCGCCGCTTGCCCTCCACCTTGCGCGAGCTGGTCCCCACCACCCACACGCAGTCGGAGATGGCCTCCTCCAGCGTGTCCGCGCGACGCGCGCCGTCGAGAACGTCCTCGGCATGGACCGCCAGCCGGCGCGCGGGCGTCAAATCCTCCACCTCGGGCGTCACCCAGACCCAATCCGACAGGCCGCAGTTCTTCAGCGCCCGAGCAGCGGCACCCAGGTTCTCCGCGTTGCGCGGACGCATCAGGACGAAACGGACGGGCAGCACCATGCCGGACCACCATACCCGCTTCCCTGGGGGCGTTGACCCCGATGCGTGGCCCTCCTATAGCGTGGCGCCATCGACCGCTGGGTGCGTGCTCGGAGGCCACCGGGAGTGTGGCTCCGCGTACACCCTGTGGGCCCGAGGACGCGTGGGGGACGCGTGCGGGCCGTGGGCGTTCGACCGCACTCCCCAAGCTTCCTGGCGTGTGCGCCGTCGGCACGTCGCATGAAGAACAGCAGGCACCTTCCGGAGGAAACATGGGTCCGCAGTCCGTCGTCTCCAATCCGCCACCGCGCGCCAGACGCGCCAGCTGGCTCGTCGCCGCGCTGCTCCTGGGCATCTCCATCTCCGGCTGCAAGAAGGACGAGCAGCAGCCCGCCACCTCCTCGCCGAGCACCCCGGACACCACCACGGCGCCGCCCGCGGTCTCCGGCGGTGACGCGGGGACGACCGCCGCCGTCGTGAAGGTGCCGCCCAAGCCGGAGGCCGTCACCCCCATCATCCGCCCCCAGGGCGCGGTGAGCGTGCTGCCCCAGTCCATCGTCATCGAGCTGGCGCGGCCGCTGCGCCCCGATGACCACGAGGTGAAGCCGGGCACCGTCGTCTCCATCTCGCCGCAGGTGGCCGGGAACCTGACCTGGAGCGGGCCCTCCACGCTGACGTTCAACACCTCGTCCGGTCAGGCCTTCGCCTTCGGCACCGAGTACACCGTCAAGGTCGTCTCGCTGGAGACCGACGCGGGCGTGGTGAAGGCGCCCTCCGACGACGCCTGGAAGCACGTCTTCAAGACGCCCACCTTCCAGTTCCTCCGCATCCAGCCCAAGCAGCTGGACCTGGCCAAGAGCCGCATCGAGGTGGACGTCGTCTTCTCCGGTCCGGTGTCCCCCAGCGCCATGCGCGGCAAGGGCACGTTCCTGGTGGGCACCCAGCCCATCTCCGACGTGAAGTGGCGCTCGGTCGCCGGCATGTCGAACGCCGTCACCGCGGAGCTCGCGAGCCCCGGCCTCAAGCCCTCCGCCGCGCTGCGCTTCACCCTCAAGCAGGGCCTCGCCGCCGCGTCCGACGCGAAGGCGCTCGCCCCCTCGGCCGAGGCCACCTTCGTCCTGCACGGCGGCCAGCGCATGGACATCACCGGCGTCAACCGGAAGGAGGGTAGCAGCGGGCACTACCTCGAGGTGGCCTGCCGTGACGTGGCCGCGGAGGCGCCGGCCAGCCCCCGCTACTATCAGGAGTACGACTCGTACTACTGGGAGTCGGGCAACAAGGGCTGCGTGCTGGACGACGCCACGGCGGAGGCCTCCATCCACGTGACGCCCCCGGTGAAGGTCTCCGTGGCGCCCACGCGGCAGGGCTTCCGCATCTTCGGCGACTTCAAGCGCGGCACGTACACGCTGCGCATCGACGCGGGCACCACGTCCGTGGGCGGCGGCACGCTGCTGGCGGACTTCGAGCAGGAGCTGTCCATCCCCGCGCGCCAGTCGCAGCTCTCCTTCACCTCCGCGGGGCGCTACCTGCCGCGCGGCGCGTGGCGCAACCTGCCCCTGCAGCACCTGAACCTGGACGCCGTGGAGCTCACCGTCCGCAACGTCCCGCCGGAGAACCTCATCTTCTGGATGAGCGATGACCAGCGCGAGACGGCGGACGAGCGCACGTCCAACCTCGTGGTGAAGAAGACGCTGCCGCTCCAGTCGGCCTCGGACACGCTCACCACCACGTACCTGGACGTCGCGAGCCTGGTGCCCGCGTCGACGCGGGGCCTGGTGGAGGTCTCCGTCCGGCGCAACGACTTGTCGGCCGCCACGCGCGTGCTGCTCACCGACCTGAGCCTCGTGGCCAAGCGGGGCGGGCCCGCGCCGGGCTCGAAGGACGCGGGCGAGGTGTGGGTCTGGGCGCTCGGCATCGAGAGCACCGACCCGGTGTCCGGCGTGGAGGTCTCGCTGGTGAAGAAGAGCGGCCAGGCCGTCAGCCGCTGCGTCACCAAGGGCGCGGACGGGTGCGTGCTCAACGTGCCCCCGGGCGGCGTGGATGACAGCCAGCCCTTCGCGCTCATCGCGCGCCAGGGCGACGAGATGACGTACCTCAAGTACAACGAGCTCAAGACGGAGATCGCCAACTCCGACGTGCAGGGCGAGCCGTACCGCTCCGAGAAGGCCTACCGCGCCTCGCTCTGGTCCGACCGCGGCGTGTACCGCCCCGGCGACACCGCGCACATCGCGGGCGTGCTGCGCGGCCAGGATGACCTGGCGCCGCCCACGGGCATGCCGGTGGAGCTGGTGGTGGTGGACCCGCGCGAGCGCGAGCTCAAGAAGGTGCCGCTCAAGACGAACGACGCGGGCCTGGTCTCGCTCGACGTGCCCTTCGAGGCGTTCCAGGACACGGGCCACTACCGCGTCACGCTGAAGGTCGCCGACCGCGAGGTGGCCTCCTACGGCCTCAACGTGGAGGAGTTCGTCCCCGAGCGCATGAAGGTGACGGCCACCGCGGAGGCCCCCGGCTACGTGCAGGGCGTGGAGATTCCCGTCGCCGTGGAGGCCGCGTACCTGTTCGGCGGCTCGGCCGAGGGCAGCCCCGTGGAGCTCAACTGCCGGCTGGTGCCGTCCGACTTCAAGCCGAAGCAGAACGCGCAGTTCACCTACGGCCTGTGGCGCCAGGACGGCAAGGAGCCGCGCCCCGTGACGCTGGGCCAGGCGAAGGGCGCGCTGGACGCGAAGGGCCAGGCGCTCATCCACTGCCCGGCGCTGGCGGCCATGGGCGGGCTGCGCGGGGCCGCGCGACTGAGCGCGCTCGCGAGCGTGTTCGAGTCCGGCAGCGGCCGCTCCACGGTGAACGAGGCCAGCGTGCCCGTGCACCCGGAGCGCTACTACGTGGGTCTGCAGGCCAGCGTGGGCAAGGTGAAGGCGGGCAAGCCCTTCACGGTGAACGGCGTGGTGGTGGACTGGGACGGGAAGCTCGTCGCGTCCTCGTCGCTGGCGCCGGCCACCGTGCAGGTGGAGTACGTGCGGCTGGAGGAGGAGTACGGCTACTACTACGACGAGGGCGAGGGCTATGACCGCTACCAGCGCTACCTGAGGCCGCTGCGCGAGGGCAGCGCCACGGTGAAGGTGGTGGACGGCCGCTTCAACCTCACCGTCACGCCGGGCGCGGACGCCGCGGGCTACCTGGTGCGCGTGCGCTCCGGCAACGCGCAGACGGACCTGGAGCTGGAGGGAGAGGGCCGCTACTACTGGTGGGGCGAGGGCTCGCGCGTCGACCAGACGCCGCGTCCGCTCAAGCCCACGTCGCTGGACGTGGCCGTGCCCGCGAAGGCCGTCGTCGGCAAGCCCATCAACGTGAAGCTCAAGGCGCCGTACAAGGGCCGCATCCTCTTCACCGCGGAGACCGACCGCGTCCTCGCCACCGAGTGGAAGGCCGTGGAGCCGGGCGAGGTGACGTGGAGCTTCACGCCCAAGCAGTTCGCGCCCAACGTCTACGTGAGCACCTTCCTGGTGAAGGACCCGCACCTCGAGTCCGCCGAGGCCTTCATGCCCGACCGCGCCTTCGGCGTGGCCAGCGTCGTGCTGGAGCCGGTGGACTACACGCAGCAAGTCACGCTGAACGTGCCCAAGGAGGTCCGCTCCAACGACACGCTCACCGTGGACCTGGACCTGGGCGCGCTCGAGGGCGCCACCTTCGCCACCGTGGCCGTGGTGGACGAGGGCATCCTCTCCCTCACGCGCTTCCAGAGCCCGGACCCGCTCAAGGACATCTTCACCAAGCGCGCCCTGGGCGTGGACACCTTCGAGACCATCGGATGGACGCTGCTGGTCCCCCCGGGCGGCAGCTCGCGCTCCACCGGTGGTGACGCGGAAGGGGACGCCGCGGGCCGCGTGCAGCCCGTCAAGCCCGTGGCCCTGTGGAGCGGCGTGGTGCCGGTGCCGGCCAACGGCAAGCTGCGCCTGCCGTTCCAGCTCCCGCAGTACCGGGGCGCGGTGCGGGTGATGGCGGTGACGGCGGGGCCCAAGCGCATGGGCCGCGCCAGCGCGCAGGTGCTGGTCAGGGACCCGCTGGTGCTCCAGACGACGCTGCCGCGCTTCCTCACGCAGAACGACGAGATCCAGGTGCCCGTCTTCGTCACCAACCTGTCCGGCAAGGCGCAGGACGTGAAGGTGACGCTGGCCGCGGAGTCACTGCCGGTGCCCGGGCTCAGCCTTCCCGCGGACACGGCGTCACCGCTGCAACTGCTCGGCAAGAGCGAGGGCCGCGCGCGCGTGGAGGACGGCAAGTCCACCACGTTCGTCTTCCAGGCCCGCGCGGTGCAGTCGGTGGGCGCCGCGCGGTTGAGCGTGGTGGTGGAGGGCGGCGGCTACACGTCGAAGGAGACGCTGGACGTGCCGCTGTCGCCGTCCGGCCCTCGCGAGCGCCGCGTGCAGCGCATCGAGCTGGCGCAGGGCGTGACGGATGTCTCCAAGCACCTGCAGGGGTGGGTGCCCACCACGGAGCGCTCGACGCTGTGGGTGACGGCCAATCCCTATGCGCAGTCGCTCCAGCACCTGTCGTACCTGGTGCAGTACCCGTACGGCTGCATCGAGCAGACGACGTCCTCCACGCGGCCGCTGCTGTTCGTGTCGGAGCTGGTGGACCAGGTGGACCCCACGCTGAAGAAGCACGGGGACGTGGGAGACATGGTGCTCTCGGGCATCAACCGCGTGCTGTCCATGCAGACGCCGTCGGGAGGCTTCGGCTACTGGCCGGGCGCGACGGAGCCGCAGCTGTGGGGCACCGCGTACGCGACGCACATGCTCCTGGACGCGCAGAAGCAGAAGTTCCCCGTCCCGCAGGACCGGCTGGACGACGCGCTCCTGTGGATGGGCAACACGCTCAACACCCTGGAGGGCAACGCGAACGTCCGGGACTACCACGGCAGCTCGGAGGCCTACATGCACTACGTGCTGGCGCTGTCCGGCAAGGGCCGCAAGGCGCGTGTGCAGAAGCTGGTGGACGCCCTCGCGGAGAGCGCGAAGAAGGCCCCGCTCAAGGGCGAACAGCGGGAGGAGGACTACATGCTCAAGGCGGCGCTGTGGCTCGCCGGAGACCGCCGCTATGAGAAGGAGCTGCGCAGCCCTGACCTGTCGCCCGTCACCGAGGAGCGGAGCAACAGCTGGTCCTTCTACTCGGACCGACGCCGGCGCGGCTTCATGCTGAGCACCTACCAGGACCTCTTCGGCACCGACGCCGCGGGTGAGCCCCTGGCCGCCATGGTCGCCAGCGCGCTGAGCTCGAGCCCCAGCTCCTGGTACACGACGCAGGAGCTGGTCTGGGGCATCACCGGTCTGGGCAAGCGCCTCAAGGGCGCGGCCACCAGCTTCACCCCGCCGACGCTGACGGTGGATGGCAAGGAGGTGGTGGCGAAGCAGGCCAAGGACGCGCGCGCCTCGGACCGCACCTGGGCGCTGGCCCGCGCGAGCGAGCGCAAGAGCCTCCAGCTCGACCTGAAGGGGAAGTCCGCGGGCACGCTGTTCCTCGTGCTGAGCAGCGAGGGCGTGCGCTCGGATGGCCCGCCGCGCGTGGGGGGCGAGGGGCTGAAGCTCAGCCGCAAGTACCGCGGCCAGGATGGCTCGGAGGTGGACCTGAAGAGCGCGCCGGTGGCGCTCGCGCAGCTGGTCTACGTGGAGCTGGAGCTGACCAACACCACGGCCGAGCGGGTGCAGAACATCGCGCTGGTCGACCGGCTGCCCGCGGGCTGGGAGATCGAGAACGCGCGGCTGGGCCGGGGCGGCTCGGTGGACTGGGTGCAGGCGGACGCGCTGTGGGCCCCGGACTACGTCAACATCCGGGATGACCGCATGGAGGTCTTCGGCGCGCTGGGGGCCCGCGAGTCGAAGAAGATTGTCTACGCGGTGCGCGCGGTGACGGCGGGTGCCTTCACGCTGCCCACGGCGGAGGCCGAGGCGATGTACGACCCTCGCCTGTGGGCCCGCGAGGCGGGCGGCACGGTGCAGGTGTCCGGCCCGTGGAAGGACAACCTCCTCTGACATGCGCCGCGTCCGTCCACTCCTGAAGAAGCTCCTCTGGACCGCCGCGGGGCTCTTGCTCCTCGCGGCGGTGGGAGTGGCGGCGGCATGGTCCGTGCCGCTGCCGTCTCGGCTCTCCGCACCACCCTCGGTGGTGATGGAGTACCGCGACGGCACCCCGGCCCACGTCTTCCTCGCGCCCGACGAGCGCTGGCGCATCGCCGCGCCCGTCGAGCGCATCGACCCGGCCTACCTCCGGGCGTTGTTCGCGCTGGAGGACAAGCGCTTCTACTCACACCCCGGCGTGGACCCGCTCGCCGTGGCGCGCGCCGCCGCGCTCAACGTGGCGCGGGGGCGCCGGGTGTCGGGAGCCTCCACGCTGACGATGCAGCTGGTGCGCATGCTGGAGCCCCGGCCGCGCACCTTCACCTCGAAGCTCGTGGAGTCCCTGCGAGCGGTGCAGCTGGAGCTGCGCCTGACGAAGCAGGAGGTGCTCGCGGCCTATCTCCAGTTCGTCCCCTACGGGCGCAACGTGGAGGGCGTGGAGGCCGCGGCCCTGGCGTACTTCGGCCACACCGCGGCGCACCTGAGCCCGGCCGAAATCGCCACGCTGCTGGCGGTGCCGCAGAACCCCAACCGCCGCTTCCCCACGCCGGAGAACCGCGAGCGGCTGCGCGCTGCGCGCGACGACGTGGCCCGCAGGCTGCTGGAGGCGGAGGCCCTTCCGCGTGGACCGGAGGAGGCGAGGGTGCCCGCCGAGCAGGTGCTCGCCGACGTGCGCGCCTCGGACGTGCCGGGCGGGCTCAAGGCCTTCCCTCGCGAGGCACCCCACGTGGCCGTGTGGCTCAGGGCCCAGCGCCCCGGCCAGACGCGGCTGTCCACCACGCTGGATGGGGGCACGCAGCGCCTGGTGGAGCGGGTGATGCGCGACGCGGCCCGGGAGCTGAAGGCCAAGGGCATCCACAACGGCACGGCGGTGGTGGTGGAGCGGGAGCAGGGCGCGGTGCTCGCGCTGGTGGGCAACTTCGACTTCTTCGACGCGGAGCACGGCGGGCAGATTGTCGGCTTCGCCACGCCGCGCTCGCCGGGCTCGGCGCTCAAGCCGCTGCTGTACGCCATGGGCATCGACCAGGGCCTCACCGGCCCCGAGCAGCTCGTGGCGGACATCCCCACGACGTACGGCGGCTATGCGCCGCGCAACTTCGACGGCCGCTTCCTGGGGCTCGTGCGCCTGGAGTACGCGCTGTCCCAGTCCCTCAACATGCCCTTCGTGCGGCTGCTCGAGCGCGTGGGCGTGGAGCGCTTCCTGTCGGCGCTGAGGACCTCGGGTGTCACCAGCCTGGTGCCGGACCCGGGCCACTATGGCCTGTCCGCGGCCGTGGGTGGCATCGAGCTGACGCCCCTGGAGGTCGCCGGGCTCTACGTGGCCATCGCGGGAGATGGCCGCGCCCGTCCGCTGCGTCTCCTGGAAGAGGGCCAGCCGCCGGAGGCTCCGGTGGAGGTCATGTCCCCAGGCGCCGCGTGGCTGACGCGCAAGGCGCTGGCGCTGAGGGACCGGCCGGACTTCCCGGAGCGGCGGCGGCTGACGGGCCTGCCCGCGCGGGTGCACTGGAAGACGGGCACGAGTTTCGGCCACCGCGACGCGTGGGCCGCGGGCTCCGGCCCCCGGCACACCGCCGTCGTGTGGCTGGGCAACTTCAACCACGCGCCGAGCGTGCACCTGGTGGGCGCGGACGCGGCGGGCCCGGTGCTGTTCGACATCCTCGAGGGCGTGGGGCCCCGGGGCCGCTCGCTGCCCGAGGACGACACGGTGGTGCCGGAGGACCTGATGCGGGTGGAGGTCTGCGCGTACTCGGGGCACCTGCCGACGGAGGCGTGCACCCAGCGCAAGCACGTCCACGCGCGCCGCTCGGCCGTGCCCACCGCGGTGTGTCCGTATCACCAGCGCGTGGAGGTGGACGTGGCCACGGGCCTGTCCGTGGGCCCCACGTGCAGCGCGGGGCGCAAGACGGAGTCGCGTGTCTTCGTCACGTGGCCGGCGACGATTCGCCGCTGGCTGGAGGAGCAGCACCGCCGGCTGCCCGAGCCCCCCGCGCCCGCTCCGGGGTGTGAGCCCGGCGGCGCCCGGGCGGCGCCCTCCATCGTCTCACCGGCCCCCGGCCACGTCGCGCTGCTGATTCCGGGCGTGCCCGCCAACCAGCAGGAGGTGCCGCTGGAGGCGGAGGCCTCGCACGAGCGCGCGCTCACCTGGTTCGTGGACGGCGCGCTGCTCGGCTCGGCGCGCGCGGACGAGCGGGTCTGGTGGACGCCGTCGGTGGGCTCGCACGAAATCCTCGTCACCGATGACCGGGGCCTCACCGCCCGCCGCACGCTCGTCGTCCGCGAGCGGCGGTAGGCCCCGGCCGCGAGGGCGCTGCTCTCAGCGGGCCTCCCAGCCCGCCTCGCCGCGCTGGTACTGCTGGCCCGAGGGCAGCGCGCCGTAGAAGAGGAAGTCCTTCACGCCCACCACGGACTTGCCGTCGAACAGGCCCAGCTCGCCCTTGGGGGGCAGCTGGATGCCCAGCTCGGACGCCTTCAGCCGCACCTTCGCGCCCGGGGCCACGGTGAGCGCCGGGAGCACCGCGCCCATGGGCGCGCGCACCTGCGTGGGCGCATGGTCGCTCTGCGCCAGGCTCACCCGCAGGTTGGTGGTCAGCACCATGCCCTGGAGCGACACGGCCGTGGTGCCGTGGTTGGCCACGTCCACCCAGCCCTCCACCGGGTCGAACGCGTCGAACACCAGCGTCGAGCGCTGCGCCTTGAGCCGCGCCCAGTCCTTCTCCACGAAGGCCCGGCGCTCCCGGACGTAGCGCTTCATGTAGTCGCGGCTGGCGTGGAAGCGCGCGTAGTCGATGTACGGGGCCGTCCGCATGTGCGAGTCGATGAGCGCGTGCACCGCGTCGATGTACGGGTTGAGCACCTCGGGCTTGAACAGCTCGTCCAGCGCCTTCTCCAGCCGCTCGTCCAGCCGCCCGCGCAGCTCCGGGTTCATCAGCACGCGCGTGGCCAGGTTGGAGAACACGGGCAGGTAGCCCGGGTAGGACTGCGACTCGTTCTTGCGCTGCAGGTACATCTTCTCCGTCCACGCGTCGGACAGCGTGAAGTTGAACAGCGGGTGGCGCATGCTGTTGGTGCTCGTGGCCATGTCGGGCACCGGGTTCAGGTACCACCAGCGCGCGTCCACGTTGTTGAGGTCCCACGGCACATAGGACCACTTCGCCACGGCCCGGTCGTAGATGAAGTAGCTCTCCGAGTCCTCGACGAAGTTGTTGGACATCAGCGCGTCCATCACCATGGAGCGCAGGTAGTGCTCCAACTGGAGATGCTTGCCCAGCCTCTCGGCGAACTCGGGCTCCGGCGAGTGGTTGATGACGTCCATCATCGCGACGAGCGCGTCGTCGGGCTGCCGCTCGTTCGTCTTCTTCGTCCAGTTGCCCTGGTAGGGCACCTTCCACGTCTTCATCTCGCAGTCCTTCCACCCGCATCGGTAGATGGTCGCGTCGTCATCCGCGAAGGCGTGGGCCTTGAGGAAGGCCTTGTTCACCTGCTCGATTTCCAGGAACACGCCCTCGTTCTTGCCGTTGACCGTCAGGAGCACGTACGTCGCCTTGGACGCGGGCACGCGCATCGCCTCCAGCAGGTCGAAGGCCATCTTCTCTGCCAGCAGGGACGCGTCGGCGAACTCGGCCACCAGGTTGAGCGACGTGCGACCCTCGAAGCGGGTGCCGTCCGCGAAGCTCACGTTCCAGCTCTTCTTGTCGAAGAACCGCGCGGACGCGCCGCGCAGCCGCACCTTCACCGGGTACGTCATCCCCTTGGCCTTGAAGACGGCGTCCTGCTCGGGCGTCCACACGTCCTCGGCGAACTTCTTCATCGCCTCCGGAGGGATGATGAGCTCGTACTCGGGCACGCTCGTCTGCAGCTTCGGCATGACGTAGGGCCGCTGGGCCTCGGGCGTCGGAGGTGGCGGTGGTGGAGGAGGAGGCGGCGGCGGGTCCACCGGCCCCGGGTCCTCGGGCGTCGGATTCGGCGTCGGGTCCACGGGCGTCGGATTCGACGGTGTCGGGTCCTCGATGACGGGTGGCGCCTGCGTCGGCGGAGACGGGGCCTCGGAACCACAAGCCCACATCCACATCAATGGAAGACAGAGCAAGAGTCGTGAGCGAGTCATCGACTGGGGTTGAGCAAGGCGCGTGCCTCATGGAGGCCAAGGTGCGCTGCCCGGTAGTGGACGAATCCACTGCGCCTTGGGGCCATGGGGTGGGAAGTCGATGAAAGGGATTTCCCATCCTGGTCCGGTCAATCGCCCCACCCTGGAGGGCAGAGGACCCGTCGCGCCGCGCGTCGTCTCCTGGGGCGGAGCGGGAGCGGCCCCCCCGGAAGCGGGCCCTCTGGCGGGGCAGGCAGGCAGTCAGGGAAGCCACTTCTCTTCCCACCCGTCGCTGTTCCCGACGCGCCGTGGCGCCCCTAGCTTCATCGAGAAGAGGGGAGCGCCGCGACAGGGAGACGCGATGGAGACCTGGAACCAGTCGTCTGATTCCGCCCGCAGCCACACGCCGCTGATGGTGAACCGTCGTATCGACGAGCACGTGGAGGCGTGCGTGCGGCACATGGCGACCCACGCCGACCGCCCGGAGATGAGCCGCTACCTCCAGACGCTGGAGCGCGAGTGGGACCTCAACCGCGCCGTCATGGTGGGCACCGCCGTGGCCGGCGCGCTGGGCCTCCTGCTGGGCAGGCGGGACGGCGGCGGCTGGCGGTGGCTCAGCGCGGTGGCCGCCGGCGTGCTCCTCCAGCATGGGGTCCTGGGCTTCGGTCCCCTGTCCGCTCCCTTGCGCGCCCTGGGCATCCGCACGCGCCGGGAGATTGATCTGGAGAAGTTCGCCATCAAGGCGCTGCGCGGTGACTTCGAGCGCATCCCCAATGACGGCGGCCCCATGGCCCGCGCCAACGCGGCGCTGGTGGCCGCGCAGTCCTGACCTGTCCTGCCCCCGCTCACGAAAGCACGCGAGCGGGGGCCTGGATGATTCTCAGTGCCGGGGCGAGGTGTAGCCGCCACCCAGCGCCGGCATCAGCGCGGGCGAGGACGGCTGCGGCGCGCCGTTCTTGGCGCCCGTGTCGGCCGTGTCGAAGAAGCCGTTGAGGCCGGCGATGCCCAGCGAGAAGTTCGTCACCCAGCCCGAGTCCGGCTTGCCCGCGGCCGCGTTGATGTCGAGCGGACGGGCGAAGTGCAGGCGCATCAAGAGCGGCCCCAGCGACACGTTGAAGCCGATGGCGGCGTCCAGCACGCGGTGGTCCCACAAGTCCCGTGAGCTGTTGCCCACGCCGCCCACGTCGACGCCAGCCACCGCCTCCAGGTCGTTGAGGAAGGCCACCCGGATGATGTCGTTGAGCGGCAGCTGCAGCTCCAGCGTGGAGTAGACGAAGTTGCGGCCCAACAGCCACCGCTCGTCGCCGAAGTTCACGCCGCGCAGGGTGTCGAACGAGGACAGGAAGTAGGAGCGCGCGTAGCGTCCGCCCAGCGTGGTGCCCGCGCCACCGCGCAGGAACAGGTGCGTGCGGCCGTAGATGGGGAAGTAGCGCTCGGCGTCGACGCGCACGTTGCCGTAGGCCTCGGAGTTGAACGGCTGCACGCCCACCGTCGTCTCGAGCAGCGCGGAGCTGCCCGACAGCGGGCCCGTGGCGTAGTGGTACTTGAGGCTGTCGTAGCCGATCTGCCCGCTCAGCTCTGTCTGGAAGCGGATGGAGCCGTTCTTCTGGTTCCACAGCGACAAGAGCTCCCGGTTGGCCTCGTTGCGGTCCGGGAAGAAGAGGCGGAACTCCGTGTCGTCGTCGAGGAAGTACTTGGTGCCACCCACGCTCAGGTCACCCTGGATGAACAGGAAGGTGCTCAGCGGGTAGCGCAGGCTGCCGAGCGCGCCGAAGTAGCGCTCCGCCGACGTGAAGAAGACGGGCAGGTCGTCGAACGTCTGGTCCACGCGGAAGCGCAGCGACTGGAAGAGGCCGCCGCCCCACGTCGTGCGGCGCTCGTCGTTGATGTAGAGCATGTAGCCGTCGGTGAGGTCGAAGCTGCCGTACACCGCCAGCGTCAGGATGAACTGGTGGTCCCGCATGCGGTCGCTCGCCGCGGCGAAGAGCTGACCGACGAAGCCGCCGCCGCCCGCGCCCGCGAAGCCGAAGATGGGGCCGAACTCCAGGTTCTGTCGGGCGAAGGGCCGGTAGGGCGTGGCGTCCGTGAGCGGGCGCACCGCGAGCGGGTTGGGCGGCTCGGGCGGCGGCTCGGGCGGCACGTCGAGCGCGAGCATGCGCGGCGGCCGGAGCACCGCGGGCTTGCGCTCACCGGAGACGTGGAAGAGCATCCACAGGCTGCCCTCGGGGCCGGGACCCGGCTCGAACACGCCCGTGGTCAGGTCCGTGCGCCGCACGATGCGGCCGTCCGCCATCAGCTCGTGCAGGTCGGAGCTGCTGTTGTTGAAGGCGGTGAAGAACACGCGCCCGTCCGCCAGCGCCACCGGGTCCGCGTGGTCGCGGTCCTCGCTCGTCAGCCGCTCCACCTGGCGGGGCGCGTCCACCTTCACGCGGAAGAGGTTGAACTTGCGGTGAGACGTCGCATCCGACGTGAAGACGATGCCCGCGGGGCCCCACGTCACCTGGCGCTCGGAGAACACGTCGTCGGTGAGCCGCAGCGGCTTGGCGTCGGGGCTGGCGTTCAGGTCGATGACGTACACGTCGCGCAGGCCCTCGTCCTGGATGCCGATGAAGGCCACCCAGCGGCCGTCCGGGGAGATGGCCGGCGAGTACGCGGCGAGCAGCCCGTGCTTGTCGATGCGGTACGTCTTGCGGTCCCCCAGCTCCAGGTTCACCGACGTGCCCACCTCCCGGTCGATGCCGGTGCGGATGGGGTTGCGGCGCACCAGCACGTCCTGGGAGCGCTTCTCCACGGTGTGCTTGTAGTCCTGCACGTAGATGACGTCGCGCCCGGTGATCTCCGCGACGAACGCCAGCTTGTCCTTCGACAGCGCGAAGTTGCGGCCGGAGATGGGGTGCAGCGACTCCACGCCCGGCATGCCGTCGCTGGCCACCCGCACGTTCTTGTCCGGCGCGCGCGGGTCCATCATGTACAGCCGGCTCTCGCCCGTCTCCGGGACGATGGTGCGCATGGCCAGCACCGAGCCGTCCGGGGAGCTGGTGAACGCGGTGATGTAGCCGGGCGCCTTGTCGAGCAGGTCCAACGCGGGCGCGGACTGCTCCGAGCCCAGGTACGTCTTGTACGCGCGCCGCTTCAGCCAGTTCTCGAACCGCGCCGACAGCCGCTTCGGGTCATCGCCCGTCAGCCGCTCCAGCAGCTCCTCGAACTTCAGCGACGGCGTGTCCTTGGCGCCGCCCACCAGCCGGGGCGACTCCTCCAGCACGCGCTGGATGAAGCCCTTGCCGTACTCCTCCTCGAGGAAGGCCACGCGCACCTGGCCGACCTTGTAGATCCACAGGTAGCCGTAGGGCCCGGGGGAGAAGAAGTCGAGGAACGCGTAGCCCTTGTAGAGGTCCGGGTTCACGAGCAGGTCCCGGACCAGCATCTCCGCCTCGGGGTCCATGCCCCGCTTGGCGTAGAACTCCGCGAGGCCTTCGATGAACCACAGGGGGATGGCCTGGAGCGGCTCGCCGAACACCTTCGCCTGCTCCGTCACGGTGCGCACCTTCTGGATGGTGAACTGGTGCGCGAGCTCGTGCGTGCTGACCTCCTCGAAGAGCCGGTGGTCACCCAGGTACGGCAGGGTGAGCTTCAGGTCACCCTCGGTGCTGGTGACACCCAGGGTACCCTCGGACAGCGGGAAGAGGTTGGTCTGCAGGAACTCCTGGTAGCTGCTGTAGAGGATGTACGGGAAGGTCTCCGTGGGGACGTACTGGAACGTGTCCACCAGGTAGCGGTAGGCCTCCTCGATGAGCGGCGCGGCGCGCTCGGCGACGATGCGCTCACGCTCGTAGAAGTAGAAGCGCACCCCGCCGGCCTTCGCCCCCAGCGACCTGGCGTAGGTGTAGTTGAAGCCTCCATCCGGTGAGCCGCCCAGCGCGGGGCCTCCCAACGCGGGCGCGCCCAGCGCGGGGCCTCCGTCGGGGTCGCCCAGCGCGATGCCTCCGTCGGGGGCGCCGAGCGCGGCGGTGCTCAGGGGCGTGCCGCCGTCCTCGTTGGAGGCGACAGCGCCCGGAGGGGGCGGGGGGCCGGCATCCTCGGTCTGGACGAGCTCGGGTGCGGGGCTGGGCGACAGCGTGGTGGACGGCTCGGTGGGCGCGGCCGCGCCGGAGGGCGGGGATTTCGTGTCTCCGGCCTCCGCGTTGGCGGTGGGGGCGTCCGGGTTGGCGCCACCCTGGACTCCAGGGGGCTGGTCATGCGCCGTCCTGTCCGGAGGCCTGGCCTCTTCGCCCGTGGCCTGGGGGCCGACGAGGATGTCGACGTGCCGCCACTCGAACTCGTAGCTGTTCACCGGCGTCTTGCCCGGGCGGCGAGGCACGACGAAGACCTGGGCCAGCGCCAGCTCCGGCAGGAGCAGGGCCAGCGCGGCGGCAGCGAGGAGACGGGGGTTCACGAACACCTCATGGGTGGGGTACTGGCGAGACAGGGCTTCCTGGGAGGCTCGCTCTCAGGAGTGAGCCTATACAAGGGCCTCGTTTATTTCTTTCCGTTTACTTGCCCGACGGTGGGCGTCCCGCATCCCTTGGGGAGAGTGAGGGAGGGGCTTTCGTTGTGTGGCATGGCCCGGTATGCATACGGGTCATGAGACGCCTCTTCGTACTGAGCAGCACGCTGGTCCTTGCCCTGGGTTGCGGCAAGGACGGGGACTCCAAGAACAAGGCGGAGTGTCACCTTGCCGCCATCAACCTGTCGTCCTGTCAGCGTTCAAGCCTCGCGGCCCTGCAACCCGCGGGCGTGTGGAACGTCAATGTCGAACTGAACGATGGCTCGGGTTCGGCGGGCGCGCTGCGTCTGTCGGGTGCGGACGGCGCGAAGGTGCTGGGCTTCACCGTGACGGAGCAGCAGCACACGGAGGACTCGTACTACCTGGCCGCGGACGTGGTCGACCCGTTCGAGCGCACGGTGCGCTACGCCTTCGCCGGCTGTGAGGCGAGCTCGCCCAGCCGCATGAAGGGCACCTTCCGTCGTTGCGTGGACGGAGAGCTGGACCTGCAGGGCACGTTCGAGGCGGCGCGCCTGCAGCGCAAGGCGGACGAGGTCGAGGGCTCCGGGGTGGAGCTGGTGCGCGAGATCCACCTGGGAGAGGAACTGGTCCCCAAGGAGCTGACGGTGGTGGGCGGCCGCGCCTACGTCACGCTCGGCAAGGATGGCTTCGCCATCTACGACGTGAGCGTCCCGTCGGAGACCCGGAAGCTGTCGGGCCCCAAGCCGTCGAGTGATGTCTACAACGACCTGGTGGTGCACGGCACGCTGGCGTACGTGGCCAGCCAGAAGAGCGGCCTGGTCATCTACGACGTGGCGGACCCGGAGAAGCCGGTGGTGCTGCGCTCGTTGACGGACCCGTCGGTGGAGGTGGGCTCCCTGGCGCTGAACGGCAACCTGCTGTTCGCCGCGTCGCCCGCGCCCAACGGCGAGGTGTTGGTCTTCGACGTGACGACGCCGCTGCAGCCGAAGCTGCTGAGGCGCTACTTCATCGAGGGCGCCGAGCCTTTGAGCGGGGAGGTGCCTTTCGACGTGGTGTCGGTGGGGAACCGGCTCTACGTGAGCAACTGGACGTTCGGCGTCACGGTGTCGGACATCACGACGCCCTCGGCGCCGAAGCTGCTGGGCCGCTTCGGAGGCATCTCGTCCCGCTCGTTGGCGGTGGGCTCGGTGAATGAGCGTCCGTTGGTGTTCTCGGGTGGTGAGGACTGGGGGTCGTTCGTCAGCGTGCTGGACGTGTCCAATCCGGCGAGCACGCTCCAGGTGGGGGAGTTCCGGGTCCGCCCGGAGGTCTCCGTGCGCGCGATGGCGCTGTCGGGGACGAAGCTCTACGTCGCGCACTACCAGGACGGTCTGCGGGTGGTGGACGTGAGCAACCCCGGCGTTCCTCGGCAGGTGGCGTACTTCAACACCTACCGCGAGACGGACGCGGGCCGTGGCCTGTCGTTCTTCGAGGGGCTCAACGCCATCGCGGTCCCGGGTGACGGGTACATCTACACGACGGAGTCGTCGCGGGGTCTGCTCATCTTCCGCGAGACGCCGGCGCCCTGAGTCTGGCGTGACTTCCGGTGAGGCGCCTCATGCTGGAGGCGCCTCACGCGGTCGTGGTGCTGTGTGGGAGTCTAGGGCGACAGCAGCGAGTTGCCCGTTCCGCTCCTGCCGAGGCTGGCGCCGCGTGCGAGGTTGAGCTCGATGCCGGCCTCCTGGAGCGCGAGCCGCGCGGCGTATCCGTCGCTGCGTCCCGCCGCGTCACGAGCGAGGTTGAGCAGCGCTCGGGCACGGTCCGCATGGACGATGACGTTGCCCTGACCGAACGCAGCGGCGCTCTGGCGAATCTCCGCGAAGGCGCTGTCGGCGATGTCCAGGGCATCGTCGACGTCATCCGCGCCCTGCTGGATGGCGGCGTCGGCGGCCATCATCCATTCGCCGGCGCTCTGGAGCGCGGAGAGCCGCTGCTGGCGTGATTGCTCGGTCTCGACGGCGCGCTCGCCGAACGTGTCGACCTGCTGCTGGGTGGCGACGGCGTTCTGTTCAATCTGGTCGTCGCGAGCCCGGAGCTCTTCCTCGAGCTCGTCGAGTCGGGCGCGCAACTGCGCGACCTCCGTGTCGTTCGAAGCGGGGGGATTCGAGGTCGCGGAGGTCTGCTGTTGTCCGGAGGGGGCGTTGTTGTTCTGCGGCACGGAGGTGCCCTGCGTGTCGGTGGATTGAGGCACGGTGTTCGAGCCCGAGCCACCGGTGCCGTTCGGGGAGACGGGCGACGTGCCCGTGGTGCCCTGGCCACCGCCTTGCTCGGCCTCGGTGGGACCGAAGCCGCCCAGCGAGTCTTGAGGCTCGGGCTGCGCGCCTGAGCCGCCCGTGCCCGATTGCGTCGAGGGCTGAGGCGTCGTGCCCGAGCCACCGATGCCGCTCTGGTCGTTCGGAACAGAGGTCTGAGGCGTCGTACCCGAGCCACCCGTACCGTCGACCTGTCCACTTACATCCGAGCCTTGCGGAGCCTCGGCGCCGTAGTTCCCCGAGGCGCCAGTCACATCCTGTCCGCCCAGCGGAGCGGGGGCGGGCTGTGAGAGCGCGGACGTATTCGAGCCTCCGGGTTGATTCACCCGAGCATCGCCCCCTTCATCGCCGACATCACCCGAACCGCCGACGCCCAGGTCCGTATCGGACACGGTCGAACCGGCGCTCTCCGTCTGCTCCGCACCGCTCCCGCCCGTGCCCTCCTGCACCTGCGCGGGGATGGGCACATAGGTCTGATAGGTCTCGTCGACGGCGATCTCGCTCGGCGTCGCCGGTGCCGTCCCATCGGGGAGGGCGGGCGTCACCACATAGCCGCTGTACGGCGTCGTCCCGTCCGCGGTGGGCTGCTGGATGACGTAGTTCGGGGGGAGCCACGCGCCATCCGCCTCCTCGGCGGCCTGCTCGTTCGCGTCGCGCAGGGCCTCCGCGGCCGGGTCGCGGACGTTCGGGTCCATGGGAGAGGGGTAGGGCGTCTGGCTCTGTCCCTGAGCGACGCTCAACCCCGCGGCGAGGGCGATCCACAGGTTCATGTCGCCAGAGTGTTCACTGCTCGAATTCTCCGGCACCTCGGCGGCCCGCTTTCCCCTCGCTCGCATGCCCGACGTGCGACCACCCCGCCGCCCGCTGGGAGAAGTCGAAGGGCCGTGTCCCCACTCGGGAACACGGCCCCTCGAATCCCTCCGCTGACCACCGCCTCAGATGCTGATGCGCAGGCCCGCGCCCAGCTCGAAGGTGGGGTAGTTGATGGTGATCGGCGGATTGGGCGGCTCGCCTTCGCCCGCCGGCGCACCAGGAAGCGTGAACCCGCCGAAGCGGAACTCGCCACCCTTGTGGCCGTAGTGGACCGCGCCGTACGCCTCCACCGTCAGATAGCTCAGCGCGCGGTGGGTGACGTTGAGCCGGCTGATGTACGACTTGTCCGAGAGGTTGCTCAACGTGAACAGGTTGAACGACGTCCGCTCGAGCGAGCCGGGGCGGTCCAGGAAGAGGTACGCGGAGCCGTAGTGGCGCCCCGTGTACAGCGGCTGGAAGGCCTGCTTGAAGAGCAGGAACGGATAGCCGAACGAGCTCGTGTAGCCCGTCGAGTTGTAGAAATACTCCACGCCCAACACGGCGATGTCATTCTCACCGTACGCGAAGCTGTA
Source organism: Myxococcus sp. MISCRS1 (assembly GCF_026626605.1). Taxonomy (NCBI): domain Bacteria; kingdom Pseudomonadati; phylum Myxococcota; class Myxococcia; order Myxococcales; family Myxococcaceae; genus Myxococcus; species Myxococcus sp. MISCRS1. Next base: position 1,531,856 of record NZ_JAPNKB010000001.1, on the reverse strand, counting down.
GTTCGCGCCAGTCGTCACCTGGGGCGTGAGACCCGAGGGGAAGTAGGCCTCGACGATGTCGGGATTGGCGAGCACATCCTCCGCCGTGGTCCCCGGAGGAACGCGGTACAGCGGCTGCTCCGTGCTCTTCTTCAGCGCCACCTCGCCATACACATCGATGGGCCCCAGCGCGGAGGACACATCCAGTCCGAAGCGGGGCTTGCGCCCCCGCTGGGCCACCGTGCTCAAGCCCACCTCCGCGGGCCCCAGCACCACCTCGGCGCGCAGCGCGCCACCGATGCGGCTCAGGCTGTTGACGGGCTCGGACACCCCCGCGCGAGGCACGCCGCCGGTGTTGTCCGTGAGCACGCCCGTGTCGGTGCCCAGGTCATCCATCACCGCGAGCGCATAGAAGTTCCAGCCCCGAGCCTCCCAGGGGACATGGACCTTCAGCATCGACACACCGGTGCGCAGGTCGACGAAGGCCAGCGGGTTGCGCCGCTGCGGGGACAGGAAGTCGGTGGGGTTCCAGATCTGCCCCGTGCCCCACTTCACGTGCTGCTTGCCGACGGTGAGGAACACCGTCCGCTCGATGTCGAAGCGCAGCCACGCCTGGTCCAGGAGGACGCGAGGATTCGCCAGGGCGCCCGCGGTCCCCGACTGCGTGGACACGGTGGGGTCGTAGCTCAACCGGCCCACCACGAAGCCCCGCAGGCGGTCCATGGGCCGCGCGTCGAAGTACCCGTCCACCAGCGTGGGCGCGGAGAACGCCGTATCGCCGAAGGACGTGCCCTGCGTCGCGGCCGCGAAGCCGCGCAGGTAGAACTGTCCGCCAATCTTCAGCGGATCATCCACCGCCTCCTCGGAGTCGAACGCGCTGCGCGTCGCCGGCCCCGAAAGCGAGCGTGAGTCCCGGTCTCCAGGCTCCGGCGGCGCCTCCGTCAGCGGACGCTGTCGCTCCGTCGCGTCGCCCGTGTTGCTGGCATCCGCGTCCGCCGAGGGCTCCGAGTCCCCGCCGAACAGGGCATCCTCGCTCGGACGCTCCGATGACGGAGCCTCCGAGGGAGGCGTCGAGGACGGGTCCGCTCGCGCGGGCGGGTCGTCCCCTCCGCCGAACAAGGCATCGTCGTCCCGCTGCGCCGACTGGCCCAGCGCGGCGGGAGCAACGAGGGCCACGGACAGCGCCGTGGCCAGGGTGAGGGCGCGGGGGCTCATCGGCTCTTGCTCTCGAGCCAGGCCTTGGTGAAGAGGTTGGCCTCCAGCGAGCGCAGGTCCACCGACTTGATGAGGATGATGGTGGAGTTGGCCTTCTCCACCTCGTCGTAGATGCGGATCTCCTCGGGGAACCAGACGTCGGCGCCCTTGGACTCGCTGAAGATCTTCTTCCAGCGCGGGTAGAGCGCGGTGCGCATCAGCCGGCCGGACAGCGCGTACTCCTCGCGCTTGAGGATGTTGGTGGAGTCCTTGTCCACCCACAGCTTCACGACGGGGTAGGCCACGTCGACGTTGGGCTTCACCTTGAGCGACAGCTTGTGCGCGGTGTACTTGCCCAGCTTGGCCTCGCCCTCGTACGTCGGGTCGAACTCCTCGGCCAGGCGGGACTCGTCGAAGTCGGCGCGGCGGCTGTCGGTGCCGGCGATGCGTTCGCGCTCCGTGCGACGCTCCCACTTGCCCACGTTGGGGTCGTAGCTCCAGAGGTTCTTGTCCATGCGGAGGTAGCCCTTGCCGGCCTCCGTCTTGGGCTTGCTGAAGAGGATCATCAGCTTGTCGTCCGCGTCGCGTCGGTACACGAACGCCTCGCGCACGTTGTCCGTCTTGTCCTTCTCCTTCTGCTCCAGATAGATGAGCGCCTTGTAGTCGCCACCATTGCGCTGGCGATCGTCGATGGTCGCCAGCATCTGCGTCATGACGGCCGGCTCCAGGGCCAGGGCCACGGGCGCGGACAGCAGGGCCGCGGTGACGACCGCGGCGGACAGCAGGCTCTTGAGGCTCATGGAAATCACCCGATGTGGTGCATCGCCGTCACCGGCTTGAGCCGCGCGGCGAGGAAGGAGGGAATCAACGAGATGAGCGTGGTGCAGGTCGTGATGAACACCATGGCGCCCACCACCGCGCCCGCGTCCACCACCAGGTTCAGCCGCTCGGACATGATGAACATCGCCACCACCTCGGGGACGCTCACGTTCGCGGCCGTCACGCCCAGGCACACCGCGAGGCCCAGCAGCGCCCCCACCAGCGTGCCCAGCGCCCCGAGCGTCATCGCCTCGAAGAGGAACATCGCCACCACGCGCGTCCTCTGCATGCCAATCGCGCGCAGCGTGCCAATCTCGCGGGTGCGCTCGCGGATGGCGATCCACAGCGTGTTCATGATGCCCACGCCGATGATGACCAGCAGCACGAAGATGAGCACGCCCGTCAGCCCGTTGAGCGCCGTGAGCGTCCAGGTGATGAAGGACAGCTCGTCCTCCCAGTTGGTGATGTCCAGCTTCTGGCCCGTCCACGCCTCGCGGTTGACGACGTCGAACTTGAACCAGAACGCGCGCGGGTCGTTGTCCATCACGGTGAAGCCGGCCTTGGCCAGCACCTCGCGCAGCCGCGCCTGGACCTGCGGCACCTGCGAGACGTCCTTCAGGTACAGGTAGAGCGCGCCGGTGGTGTCCTCGCGCAGTTGGTAGAGCGAGCGCAGGGTGGAGGCTTCGACGTAGATGTTGAAGTCGCTCATCATGCCCATGTCACCGGCGATGGCCGCCACGCGCACGTCCACCGTGTTGTTGGTGCCGCGCATGGTGGGCGCGGAGATGGTGATGGTGTCGCCCACCTTCACCTCCAGCCGCTTGGCCTGCTTCTCGAACAGCAGCGCCGTGCCGGACTCCGACAGCCCGTCGAGCGAGCCCTCGCGAATCTGGAGGACCTTGTGGAGGCCTGGCTCGTTCTTCACGTCGACGCCGCCGATGCCCACCTGCATGGAACTCTTCTCGCTGACGATCTTCGCCCAGCCGCGCCCGCGCTGGACGGCGTAGTCGAGCTCCGGAATCTCCTTCCGGACCAGCTCCATGACCTTCGGGTAGGACGTCACCACGGGCGCGGCCTGGCCGGCGGTGACCTTGTAGAAGCCGCCCACGTTGACGTGGCCGGTGGACAGGATGGTGGCCGAGCGCAGCAGCGTCTCCTTCATGCCCGTGGACAGGCCCATGAGGATGACGAGCAGCGCGGTGACACCCGCGATGGCCCCGCCGAGCAGCAGCGTGCGCCGCCGGTGGGTGCCGAGGTTTCGGAATGCGATGAGGAAGAGCTGGAACATGGGTCACTCGTCCGTCTGCATCGCCTGGAGGGGCGAGACGCGCGTCGCGAGGAACGCGGGGTAGAGGGTGGAGATGGCGGAGACCAACAGGACGATGACGAACGCCGCGACGAGGTTGCCGGCGCTCAACGTCGGGTAGAGGCGGGGACCGGAGAAGAAGAAGTACAGCGCCTCGTTGCCGGCGGGGATGCCCGCGCTGCCCAGCGCGCTCATGATGCCGCTGCCCACCAGCGCCCCGCCCAGGCCGAACACCGCCCCGAGCAGCACCGTCTCGATGAGCACCATGCTCAAGACGAAGGAGCGCTGCGCGCCGATGGCCCGCATCGTCCCCACCTCGCGCACCCGCTGCAGCGTCGCCATCATCATCGCGTTGTTGATGATGACCAGCGCCACCACGAAGATGATGAACACCGCGAAGTACAGCACCAGCTTCGCCATCAGCACGAACTGGCCGATGATGCCCGCGGCCTGCTGCCAGGACACCACGCGCAGCTTGAGCCCCGCGGCCTGGGTCGACTCGCGCAGCTCCTCCATCGTCCGGTCCAGCTGCTCCGGGTCCTTCAGGATGACCGCCGCGCTGAGCGCCTCGCCCTGTTCGATCTCCTGCTGCGAGTAGACGCGCGCCACCAGGTCCTCTCGGGCCAGCGCGCCCAGCCCGCCCTCGAACACCTTGGACTCCTCGATGAGCCCGGGCGTGGCGTCCGCCACCAGCGTGTTGCCGCTGTCCTCGCCGAAGAGCGCCTCCTCCGCGCTGCCCCGGTCCAGCTCCTTCAGGCCGCTGCCCTTCTGCAGCTCGGTGATCTCCGCCTTGCGCTCCGGGCTCAGGTAGCCGTAGAGGTCGCGGAAGGTCATCAGGTCCATCAGGTTGATGGCGCCCGCCATGAAGGACTTCTCCAGGCCCTTGAACTGGTAGGTGCCGTAGACCTTCACGTTGATGCTCTGCACGTAGCCGGTGCGCGTGAAGGCGGTGATGGTGAGCGAGTCCCCCATGCGCAGCCGGTACAAATCCAGCAGCGGCGCCAGCTCCGCGTAGAACTGCTGGTAGCGCGTGTCGAAGTTGTCGTCGGTGGTGGTGAAGAACTCCGACAGGAGCTTCTCCAGCGATGGCTCCTGGCTGCCGAGCACCTTCTGCAGCCGCTCCACCGCCTGGCGCGTCTTCACCGGGTCCAGCTGGAAGAGGATTTCCCGCGTCTGGGTCTGGTTCTCCTTCACCCAGCGCTGAAGGGTCGGGTCGGTGTCGATGCGCTTCTGGTTGACGTCCCGCTCCTGCTTGATGTTGTCCAGGCGCAGCGCGGACTTCAGCTTGAGGAAGTTCTCGTAATAGAACTTGGACATCAGCATGCCGCGCTTGCCCGCGGGCACCGCCTGTCCGTCCACGACCTCCATGCGGTCGAACGACTTCTGGAACGCGTCCAGGTCCGTTCCCACGTAGCGGAAGTCCAGCAGGTCGCCGTCCGGCAGCTGCGGGGCGATGCGGTTCTCCAGGAACTCGAGCGAGCCGAACGGGTCCTCCTCGAAGGCGCTCCAGAACGCGTCGGTGCGGGCGCGCGCCAGCGCCTCCACCTCCACGGGGTCCTGGGCGGCCTCTGTGAGCAGCTCGCGGCTCTTGGCCCGCTGCTCCTCCATCAGCGCCACCATCTGCCGCACGTGGCCCTTCACGCTGTCGATGTTCTCGCGAAGGGCAGGGGACTCACCCTCCGTCTGGCGCTTCTTGTACAGGTCGCGCAGCCGCGCGAGCGTCAGGTCCACCGTGTTGCCGGAGGTGATGAGCGCGCCGCTGGTGCCCATGGGCACCACCGTCTTCACGTTGGGGTGCTTCTCCAGCACCGGCTTGATGCGGCTGAAGTCGTCCACCACCGCCAGGTCCGGCTCGCCGCTCATGCCGCCGTACAGGCTCAGCTCGTCCTTGGAGTCATCCGAGTAGACCTGGATGTGGCCCGCGACGCTGCCGATGATGCTGCGGCTCATCGCGCTGTCCATGCTGTCGAGCAGCGCGCCGCCCACGACCACCAGCAGGGTGCCGAAGAAGATGATGCCGCCGATGAGGATGTTGATCTTGCTGGTGAACAGGTTGCGCAACGCCACCTGCAACAGCAACCGGAGCTGCCCCATGTCAGTGCCCCTCCGCGCCCGCGGCCATGGCCCGCTTCGCCTCGGCGGGGGTGAGCCGGTCGAGGATCTTCCCGTCCGCCAGGCGCACCACCGCGTTCGCGTGGTTCATCACCTTGGCGTCGTGCGTGGAGAAGATGAAGGTGGTGCCCTCCTTCTGGTTGAGCTCCTTCATCAGGTCGATGATGTGCTGGCCCGTCACCGAGTCCAGGTTCGCCGTGGGCTCGTCCGCGAGCACCAGCTGCGGCCGGGTGACGAGCGCGCGCGCCACCGCCACGCGCTGACGCTGGCCGCCGGACAGCTCGTTGGGGCGGTGCTTCGCATGGTCGGCCAGGCCCACCTGCTCGAGCAGCTGCATCACCCGCTCCTTGCGCTGGTTCTTGTCCAGCTTGCGCTGCAGGAGCAGCGGGAACTCCACGTTCTGGAAGACGCTGAGCACCGACACCAGGTTGAACGACTGGAAGATGAAGCCGATGGTGTGCAGGCGCAGGTGCGTGAGCTGACGCTCACTCAACTGCTTGGTGTCCTGACCCGCGACGCTCACCACGCCCGAGGTCGCGGTGTCCACGCAGCCGATGAGGTTGAGCAGCGTCGTCTTGCCGCTGCCGGACGGGCCGGCGATGGAGATGAACTCCCCGGGGTGCACCAGCAGGTCCACGCCCCTCAACGCGGGGACCACCACCTTGCCCAGGGTGTAGTCCTTGGTCACCTGGGTGATGGAGACGATGGGAGACTGCGCGACAGCGCCATTCATGCGGTGCGTCCTTTCGAAGCCTTGGAAGTGCGGGGTGTGGGGCGGGCGGCGCGCGAGGCTCGCCACCGCTCGGCGATACCGGCCATCTCGGCCAGGTAGAAGTCACAGAAGTCCGCCGCCTCGCGCAGGTGGTGCTTGTTCGCGAGCTGCGGCACGGAGAGGGCCTCCTGGCACACGCGGACGAACGCCTTGACGCTGTCCTCGGCGGTGCGAAGCCGGCTCTCCCAGCCATTGCTGTTGACGACGTAGTAGTGCTGCCGGTCTCCCGGCACGCTGACGGGCTCCACCAGTCCAATCGCCATGCTGGCGCGGATGTTGGTGGACACGGAGGCCGCGCTCACCTTGAGCACGCGCGCGAGCTGCTGCAGCGACAAAGGTTCGTCCGTCAGCATCAGCAGCGCGTGGATGCGCCCGCCGATGCGCGTGCCGCCCTGTCGCTCGAAGTACAGCCCCATCGATTCGATGAAGCGCTGCTCCGCGACGCCCAGCTCCTTCATGCACGGCCTCCGTCCCACCCGCGTGGGGGCCGCGCGCGACGCGCTTCCGCCGGGGCCCAGGGTGGCGCCCGGCATCTAGTTCGTTCAGACCATTCAGTCAATACTGAATGAAGTGAATGGACCGCCCCGAGGCGTCAGGTGGGGCGGGTGAAGCGAAGGCCCACGGCCAGGTGGGGCCGTGGGCCTGGGATTCCCTCTGGGAAGAGGGCGTCATGCGGGCGTGTGCCCGGGGGCGCTAGTACGTGTCGGGGCTGGTGCTCTTGTCACCGCTGGTGTCGCCACCCATGTCCCGGTTCTTGCTGGAGTCCATGCCGGAGCCGCCGGTGCCGGGCTCATCCAGGGTGCCGCCGGGGTCCAGGGTGCCGTTGTCCTGCGGCGGCGTGCCCTGGTTGATGGAGGAGTCCGGCGTCATGACGTCCGTGCCCGCGCCGCCGGTGCCCGACAGCGAGATGCTCTTGGCCATGTTCTTGGTCTCCTTCACCTCGAAGCTGGCGCGGATCTCCTGGCCCTCCTTGAGGTCCTTGGCCTTCTTCAGGGTCGGGTCGGTGAACATGGTGCTCTTGTCGATGTCGAGCGGCACCACCGCGCCCTGCGCGTCCTGCACGAAGACCTTGCTGCTCTCGGTCTTCACCACCTTGCCGCTCAGCTCCTTCTGGCCCATGGCGCTGGAGCCCATGGTGGAGCCCGAGCCGCCCACGGAGCTGCCGGGCTGCATCGTGCTGTCCTGGGGCATGCTGGTGCTACCTGAGGTGCCCGAGCCGCCCTGCGCCGAGGTGTCCGTCTGGGGCTTGTTCTTGTCGTCGCCCGCCAGGGCCGTTCCGGAACCGACCAGCGCCAGCGCCGCGAAAATCCCGATCAGCTTCTTCATGGGAGAGTCTCCTGTGTGAGTGCGACGGGGGGCGTTGTGTGGTGCGTCATCCCCCGCTGTTCCAAAAGCTAGGTGCGGATGTGGAAGGGGACAGGGCTGGGGGAGCAAGGCTGGCGCGTGCCCGGTTCCTCCCCTGCCGGTGGGCCTGGGGCCAGCCAATCCCACGGGGCAGGATGGGAGGCGGCTTGAAGCAGGGGCCGCTTTTCCCCTAGCGTCCGGGTGGCAAGCGTCCCGCGGCCCTGGTGCCGTGGGCCCGACAGGAGACCCCCTCCGCGATGCCCCCGTCCGCCAAGCCGTCGTCCGCCCCCCCGCCGCAGGAGCTGCCGGCGCCGTCGTACCCCGCAATCGAGTCGCTGCTCGAGGCGACCCCCGCGGAGGACGTCCGGGCGCTGTTCGCCCCGGTGAAGGAGGGCCTGGCCGGCCTCAAGGGCCCCAAGGTGGAGGTGGGCAAGAAGGCCCAGGTCGCGCTGGCCCACGCCGAGCAGCTGCTGGAGCTGCTGGTGGACACCCGCGAGCGGCTGATCGCCGAGGCCAAGGGAGCCAAGGGTCGGAAATGACGGGCTTTTACCCGTTCGTCACGGTTTTTGGCTCCGGGCAGGCAACTGGCGGAGCGCCGGGACGATAATGGGAGAAAGAGCACTGGATCATCCGGGAGCTCTGTCTTCTTCTTCTCGCAGCGCCTGGAGGATGAAATGGCGAACATCAACAGCATGCAGGGCCCCAGCATCCGGCTCTCCACCCACGTCACGACGGCGCGCCAGACCCCTGAGACGGGCTTCGGCGCTCGGCTCCACAACGGGCTGAACAGCGCGGCGGGCGCGGTGGGCACGGGCGTCGGCGCGGTGGCCGGCATGATTCCTGGCGGGCAGATCGTCTCCGCGGCGGTCTCCTCCGTGCACACGCTGTCCAACACGAGCGGCTCGGGCGCTGGCCCCTACGCCGGCGTGATGAGCACCGCGGTGGGCGCGGGCGGCGGCGGTGTCGTGGGCGGCGCCTCCGTGGGCGGCGCGGCGGTGGGCATCAGCGGCGTGGCCGGTGGCATCGGCGGCGGCGTGGCCGGTCCGGGCACGGGCGCGCTGGGCACCAGCACGTCGGACACCGTGGGCGGCAACTTCTCCCTGAACCAGATGGCGGCGGAGAACTCCAAGCTGCTCAACCTGCAGGCGGCCATCCAGCAGGAGTCGCAGACGTTCACGGCGATTTCCAACGTGATGAAGTCGCGGCACGATTGCATCAAGAACTCCATCAGCAACGTCCGCTAGGCCCGTAGGGCCTGGGTCGGGCCGAAGCACGGCGGGGAGGGGAGCGGCGCCGCTTCCCTCCTGGCCGGGCGCGGAAAGGAAGAGCGAAGTCCATGGCGGAGAGCGTCTCGGAGATCTCGAACAGCCTGGTCCCCCTGGGGCGCCAGCAGGCCATGGTGTTGCTGGAGGCCGGCTACCTGTGGCTGGACATGGGACAGTTCGACAAGGCGAAGGAGATCTTCGCCGGGGCCGCGGCGCTGATGCCCAAGAGCGAGGTGCCGCAGCTGGGGCTGGGCGCCGTGGAGTTCGCGCAGGGCCGTCACGACAAGGCGCTCCAGGCCTACCGCTCCGCGCAGCGGCTGGCCCCGCAGGCGTCGCTGCCGCGCGCGCATGTGGGCGAGGCGCTCCTGTTCCTGGGCAAGGTGCCGGAGGCGCTCAAGGAGCTCAAGGCGGCCATCGACCTGGAGCCGGAAGGTGACGGGGCGCGTCTTGCGCAGGCGCTCCTCCAGGCGAAGGATGCGGGAGTCCTGCCTCCCGCGAAGAAGTAGGGGCAGGGGAGGTTCACCCATGGCTGTCGGTGGCGTTGGACGCGGTGGAGGGAAGGGGCGCGCCGGTGGCGCGAAGGGGCCGTCGTCCGCGGCGCCCGCGGGTGGGGCTTTCGGCGCCCGGGTGGACAAGGCCGAGTCTCTCGTCGGAGTCTCCGGTCTGGTAGGCTCCAGCAACGTCCAGGGCCCCCAGGCCGCGGATCCGGTCGCCGCGCAGGCGATGGCGATTGCCCGCGGGCTGAAGAACGGGGGCTTCAAGAGCAAGGAAGAGGCGACCCGGGCGTTGGTCGCCGAGGTCCTGAAGGAGAAGCTGCGCATGAAGTCCTCCTCCCTCACCACGAAGATTGCGGACGCACTGCAGGATGACCCGCGGCTGAACCAGGTTCTCGAGCGGCTGTGGTCCAAGGCCGAGTGAGCAGCGCTTGCCACTGGGCGACGACAGACAGGCCATCCTCACGAAGTACGGCCCCTACGTTCGGTCCCTCGCGGCGACCGTGCGCAAGCAGTTCAACGCCCAGCTGGAGCTGGACGAGCTGGTGGCGTACGGACAGATAGGCCTGCTGGAGGCCGCCGAGCGCTTCGACCCGAAGGTGGGCGCCAACTTCCTCACCTTCGCCCACTACCGCATCAAGGGCGCCATCTTCGACGGTCTTCGGAAGATGGGCGTCCTGCGGGGCTCGGACGCCCGGACGGCGTATGTCGGGGAGCGGGCGGCGGCCTATTTGGGGAATTTGTCGGACCGCGAGTCGGGCTCAAGCAACCGCGGCAGCTCATTCGACGATGATGTCAGTGACATCTCGGATGCGGTGCAGGGGCTGGCGATGGTGTTCGCCTCCAGCCTCGAGGGTGCGGACAGCGCGGGCTACACCGACGAGTCCCTGCCGGTGGACATCCGGCTGGAGCAGGAGCAGCTGAAGACGCGGGTGCGGGCGGCGATCGAGAAGCTCCCGGAGAAGGAGCGAAAGCTCCTTCAGGGGTACTACTTCCAGGGCAGGACGCTGGAAGAGGCGGGGGCGGAAATCGGGCAGTCGAAGAGTTGGGCGTCTCGGCTTCATGCGCGCGCCATCGACCGGCTCAAGGAACTCTTGAACGAGGAGGAGGAACTTCCTCCGACCTCGACGGATGCAAGGAGGCTGTCACATGGCGGGTCCGATGGCGGGCATCTCCGCGGCGCAGGTGGCGCAGCAAAAGCTGCAGGATCAGGGCGCTCAGCAGACGACGAAGCAGGGCGCGTCGAAGTTCGACGGAGTTCTCGCTGACAAGGCGCAGGGCGCCGGTCAGGTGGACGCCGCGCAGGGCGTGAACAAGGCCCAGGCGACGCAGAAGACGGACATGGTCCGTCAGGTGGAGACGGTCAACAAGACGGAGAAGGCGGGCCTGAACAAGGTCAACGCCAATGCCGCCCAGCCCGTGTCCGCGAAGGCGGCCGAGCCCGTCGCCGCGAAGACGGAGACCGGCAAGACGGCCAAGGCCACCGACATGATGGAGCAGGTGCTCGGTGACCTGGAGAAGGGCCAGGGCAACCTGGAGAAGATCATCTCCCAGGCCGCCAGCGGCAAGCAGTTCTCCAACGCGGAGCTGCTCTCCCTGCAGGCGTCCATGTATCAGTACACCCAGCAGCTGGACCTGACGAGCAAGGTGGTGGAGAAGGCGACCACCGGTCTCAAGGACGTCGTCAAGACGCAGGTCTGAGTCCGTCCACCGTCCTTGGTGGCGCTTGACGAAGGGCGGCTCCTCCTGGTTGGAGGGGGCGCCCTTCCGCGTTTTCCGAGGCCCTAGTAAGCTCCCCGTGCCCATGATTCGCCGACCGCAAGCGTTTGTCGCCCCGCTCCTCGCCCTCGTGCTCGTGACGGGCTGTCACATTGAGCTCCAGCACGAGCTGAGTGAGGCGGACGCCAACGAAATCTACGTCCTGCTCAGCAAGAACGGCATCAACGCGAAGAAGGAGAAGGAGGAGGGCGGCAACGAGGTCCGGTTCATGATCACCGTGCCCAAGACGGATGCCGCCGAGGCCGCGGAGCTGCTCAAGCTCAACTCGCTTCCGCGTCCGGTGGAGAAGGGCCTGTCCCACTTCGCCAAGGGAAGCATGGTGCCCACCGCCACGGAGGAGCGCGCCATGCTCCTCAAGGCGATGGGCGGCGAGGTCTCCAACGCGCTCAACCAGATCGACGGCGTGCTGGAGGCGCGCGCGATCGTGAGCGTCCCGGAGAACAACGACCTGACGCAGCCGGAGAACAAGCCGATGCCGTCCGCGTCGGTGTTCATCAAGTTCCGGCCCGGCGCGGAGGGCAAGCCGCCCATCGACGTCAACGCGGTGAAGGCGTTCGTCGCCACGGCGGTGCCGGAGATGAAGCCGGACGCGGTGACGGTGCTGATGACGCCCGCGCTGGGACCCAAGGCGGAGAAGACCGACGAGAACCGGCAGCAGGACGTGCTGGGTCTGCGCATGACGGCCTCCAGCGCCAGCCAGTTCAAGGTGATGATCGCCGGAGCCTTCGCGCTCATCCTGGGGATGATGGGCGTCACGGCGTGGTCCATCATGCGCGGGGGCGGCGGCAACGCCCCCACGGCGCGTGGCCCCCGCCCCCGGGTCCGCCCGCCCGAGGCCTGACCGGTTCCGCGCCCCCCTTCGAGGGGGGCGCCTTCTTTCCTCCCAGCGGGCGTCGGTGGGGCCCGCGAGGTGACGTTTGGACTCGTTCTTCACCTCGCTCAACAAGCGCCAGAGCATGCTGCTGCTGACCGCCGTGACGTTCGGCGGGCAGGAGAGCCTGGGCGCGATGGAGCACCTCCCGACGGAGGAAGGTGAGCTCCTGCGCCACCGCGCGCAGGAGATCCTCCAGATTCCTCGCGACAAGCGCATCCCGGCGCTGGTCCAGGAGATCAAGCGGCTGGTGAAGGACCGCCGCGGGCAGCTGTGGACCGCGGAGCCGGAGCGGCTGGCGGCGCTGCTGCAGCGCGAGCGCGGGGCGCTGGTGGAGATCGTCCTGCGCGCGCTGCCCGCGCCCCTGGCGGAGGCCGTGCGAGGCCACCTGCCGCCGCCTCGGGTGAAGCTGACCCGCGAGGTGCGGCCCCAGGTGCTCGACATCGTCCGGTGGAAGCTCGAGGAGGCGCTGGCGCGCGAGACGGGCGACTCGCAGTCCGCGGGGTTCAAGTTCTCCGACGTGCTCCTGCTGACGCAGCGCGAGCTGTTCACGGTGTGCGACCGGTTGGGCGCGCGCGTGCTGGGGCCGGCGCTGGCGGGGCTTCCCGACGCGGAGCGCGAGGCCCTGTTCGAGCCGCTGCCTCCGGACCTGAAGCTGCTCGCCTCCAAGTCGGTGGCGGCGAACGCGCCGCGCAAGCTGCCCGAGGAGGACGCTCGCGCGCAGCTGGAGCAGCACGATGCGCTGAGGAATCCGGCGGGCTCCATCCGCAGCGCGGGCGTGCAGCGCCTGGTGCGCGCGTGCGTGGCCCAGTCCGCGGAGTTCGCCGCGCGCATGGTGGAGAAGTACCGGGGCGAGTTCGGCGGGCTCATCGCGAAGTGGCTGCGCGAGGAGCGAAACCGGCAGGCGGCGCGGGGCGATGGTGGCCGCACGGACATCGTCATGGACCTGGAGCGGCTCGCCTCGCGCGGGCTCATCGAGCGCCCGGTGCGCCTGGCCACGCCGCCCCCGCCGCGTCAGTCCGCGGTGCTGCCGCCTCCGCCCGGCGCGCGCAAGGCCGCCGCTGCCGCCGCTGCCGCACGTCCCGCCGCGCCGTCCTCGGGGCGGGATGCCGCGCCTCCCGCGGGGCGGGAGGGTGCGAGTCCTCCGCCCCGCGAGCCCGCCGCCGCGCGCCCCGCTCCGGGGGCTCCCAAGGCCGCGCCCGGACAGGGTGGGACGGTCTCTCGTCGTCCTCCTGGCGCGGCGCCCGCCGTCCGTCGCGACTTCATGGCCGAGCGCGCCGCGAGGAACGCGGGCGCCATGTCCAGCCGCGAGGGCTCGCGTGTCGCGCGCCCCAAGGACGGGGCCTCGGATGGCTCGGCGATGCATCGGATTCCGCCGCGCCGTGACCCTGGGGCCTCCCCGGAGGCCACCGGGGACCACCGGGAAGCCCGGCGAGACCCCTCGGCCCCGGTGGCCCGCAGGGAGCCGTCCGGAGCCGACCCCCGGTCCGCTCGACCTGGAAGGGTGGATCCGGAGGGTGCCCGCATCGGACCGCCTCCGTCGCGCCTGGGACAGGGTGGGGCTCGTCCTCGTCCGTCGAGCGCTGCCGCGGGCTCGCCCGAGGCCCCGGCGCGTGCTCGCATCGGACCGCCTCCGTCGCGCCTGGGAGGCCCTCGCCCCTCGAGCGCGGCCGCTGGTGAGCCCCTGCCTCCCGGTGCCCGAGAGCGTTCCCGTGTGGCGCCCGACGCCGAGGGCTCGCGGGTGGCGCCCGCGGGGGATGGCTCGCGGGTGGCGCCCGCCGGTGATGGTTCCCGTGTGGGGCCAGCCGCCGGGGGCTCGCGGGTGGCGCCTGTCGGGGGCTCGCGCGTGGCGCCTGCCGGTGATGGCTCGCGAGTCGGGCCCGCGGGTGATGGCTCTCGTATCGGGCCCGCCGGGGGCTCGCGCGTGGCGCCTGCCGGTGATGGCTCGCGAGTGGGCCCCGCGGGTGATGGCTCTCGTATCGGGCCCGTCGGGGGCTCGCGGGTGGCGCCTGCCGGTGATGGCTCGCGAGTGGGGCCCGCCGCTGGGGGCTCCCGGGTAGCGCCCGCGAGCGATGGCTCACGCGTGGCGCCCGCGGCCGGCGGCTCGCGCATCCAGCGTCCCCCCGAGGCAGGGTCCCGCGTGCGGCCTCGTCCCGAAGCCCCCGAGGCCCAGGAGGTCTCTCGCGTGTTCCGCTCGCGCTCGTCGGTCTCCATCGCGGCGGTGCGCCCCGAGCCCTCCCGTGAGGGTGGGGCGGAGCGGCCTCCTCGGGTGCTGGCCGGTCGGGCTGGCACCTCCGCGGGGCAGGCGCCCGCGGGCGGGCAGGAGGGGACGTCCGTGCAGCGCAGGCCACGTTCACCGTCCGGGACGGACGACTCTTCGTCCTCGGGCTCGGGCGGGCGTGGACCTCGCGGCGGAACGCGCTAGCATCCGGCCCGCAAGGAGCGGCGCATGGCGATCGGCAAGGTGATCAAGGGAGACGGGACGGCCGAGCCGTCCGTCGTGTCGGAGCGGCCGGTGTTGCGGCCTCCGCGCGCGGGGGTGATGAACGCCGAGGTCTTCGAGGCGCGCCAGGGCGCCCAGGGCATCCTCGAGGAGGCGCAGCGCGAGAAGGAGCGCATCCTCGCGGAGGCGCAGCGGGAGCGTGAGGCGCTCCTCGTGAAGACGCGCGAGGAGGGACGTCAGGAGGGGCTCGCCCAGGCCACGGAGATCATCCTCCGGGCGAAGATGCAGGCGGGGGAGATCCTGGCCACCTACGAGCAGGACGTCATCGCGCTGGGGCTGCGCGTCGGGGAGAAGATCATCGGCCGGAGCCTGGAGAAGGACCCGGACCTGATGCTGGAGCTGTGCGCGGCGGCCATCGACAACCTGCGCAGCGCCCGCTCCATGGTGCTGCGGGTTCATCCCAAGACGGCGGCGGTGCTGCGCGCGAAGAAGCCGGTGTTGATGGAGCTCATCGGTCGCGCGGTGGACCTGGCCATCAAGGAGGACCCCGAGGTGGCCCCGGTGGGCTGCATCGTCCAGACGGAGTTCGGCACGGTGGACGCGCAGCTGCCCACGCAGTTGGAGATGCTCCAGAGCGTGCTCTTGCCCGACCAGAACGGCCCGAAGGAAGGCCCGGCGTAGCCGGGACGGGAAGGAGCCCACGTCCATGGCCATCGACCTCTCTCGTTATCTCGACCTCATCAAGGACGCCCAGACGGTCCGCGTCCGCGGCCGCGTCACCGAGCTGACGGGCCTCATCATCAAGGCGAGCGTCCCCAACGTCCGCGTGGGCGAGCTGGTGCTCATCAAGAGCCGCGCGCGCGGCGCCGTGAAGGCCGAGGTCGTCGGCTTCCAGGGCGACGAGGTCATGCTCATGCCCCTGGGTGAGCTGTACGGCATCGGTCCGGACAGCGAGGTGATTCCCACCGGCAAGCCGCTGAGCATCAAGTGCGGCGAGGCGCTCCTGGGCCGCGTGCTCAACGGCATCGGCGAGCCGATGGACGGCAGCCCCCTGCCGGACGAGGGGCTCATCGACTGGTCCGTGGACCGCGACTGTCCGGACCCCTTCACGCGTCAGCGCATCGAGCGGCCGCTGCCCCTGGGCGTGCGCTGCATCGACGGACTGCTCACCGTGGGCGAGGGCCAGCGCGTGGGCCTCTTCGCCGGCTCCGGCGTCGGCAAGTCGACGTTGATGGGGCAGATCGCGCGCAACACCAAGGCCGACCTCTGCGTCGTCGCCCTCATCGGCGAGCGTGGTCGCGAGGTGCGCGAGTTCATCGAGGACGCCATGGGCGAGGAGGGCATGAAGCGCTCCGTGCTCGTGTGCGCCACGTCCGACCAGCCCAGCCTGGTGCGTCTGCGCGCCGCCTACGTGGCCACGGCCATCGCCGAGTACTTCCGCGAGCGCGGCGGCAACGTGCTCTTCATGCTCGACACGGTGACGCGTCTGGCGCGAGCCCAGCGTGAGATTGGCCTCGCGGTGGGCGAGCCCCCGGCGCGTCAGGGCTATCCGCCGAGCGTGTTCTCCATGCTGCCGCGCATCCTGGAGCGCACGGGCAACTCGCAGAAGGGCAAGTGCACCGCCATCTACACGTGCCTGGTGGCCGGCGGTGACATGGAGGAGCCCATCGCGGACGAGGTCCGCGGTATTCTCGACGGCCACTTCATCCTCAACCGCGCCCTGGGCGAGCGAAACCAGTGGCCCGCCATGGACGTGCTCGCCAGCCTCAGCCGCGTGATGAGCGGCATCGTCTCCAAGGAGCACAAGAAGGCCGCGGGCAAGCTGCGCGAGACGCTCTCCACGTACGAGAAGCAGCGCGACCTCATCCTGCTGGGGGCCTACCAGTACGGCACGGACCCCCGCACGGACTACGCCATCGACAAGTACGACTCCATCATCGACTTCCTCAAGCAGGACACCCACTCGAACTCGGACTTCGAGGACACGGTGGGCCAGCTGGTGGGGCTGTTCGACGAGTGAGGTCCACCCAGGAGGGTGGGCTTGGGGCCCCCTGGTCCACTGGACGGGGGTGCACCTCCGGGAAACCGGGGTAGGATGGGGACACCATGCCCCCGTACCGGTTGCAGACCCTGCTGGACATGCGGACCCGGGCCAAGGAGGAGGCCGAGCAGGCCTTCTCCGACGCCATCAAGGCCCTGGAGCGCGAGAAGGTGGAGCTCCAGCGTCTGATGGACGAGCTGGAGCGACGCAAGCGCGAGCGCAAGGAGAAGGTCGCCGCCTACCTCAAGGAGATCATGGCCAAGGGTGCCGGCATCAACGGCATGAACATGATGGGCCGCTTCGAGGAGCGCCTGAAGGACGAGGAGGCGCAGGTGGCGCTGGAGGTCGAGCGTCAGCGTGAGGCGGTGAAGGTGGCCGAGCGCCTGGTCGAGCAGCGGCGCCGGGAGATGGCCGAGGCGGCCAAGGAGCTCAAGGCCATCGAGAAGCACAAGGAGACCTGGCAGAAGCAGGTGAAGCATGAGCGCCAGCAGCGCGAGGAGTTGAGCCAGGAGGAGATTGGCAACGCCTTGTTCCTGGCTCGGCAGCGCAAGTAACCTGCCGCCACCCCATCCCTCGGGAAAGATGTCATGAGCCGTGTCGACGACGACCGTGAAGCAGCGCGCCTGGCCGAGCGCATCATGCAGGAGAAGAAGCTCGCCGAGGGCCAGGCCAAGAAGCGCCAGGAGGGCACGTCCGCCTTCCAGAAGCTGATGCACCCGCAGGCGCAGCCCCAGGCGACGGCCCCCACCCAGACGCCGCAGACGCCGGGAGGCCTGGCCCGTCAGGTGCTGGCCAAGGCGACCCAGCAGGGGAAGACCTTCGGCGAGGCCCTCCAGCAGCCGCCCCAGATGGGCGGCAACCCCGCCTCCACGCTGGCCCAGACGCAGCGTCGGGCGGACACGAACACCTCGGAGGCCCGCTCCGGCTCGCGCGCCTCGGACGCCAAGGAGACCCAGCGCACCTCCGAGGGGCGGGAGAAGGACCTGGACAAGGCCGACTCGGCCCTGGGGCAGGTCAGCTCCGAGCGCGGCGCGGCCATCCGCGCGGACGCGGACGCGGGCGGCAAGGGCAGCGGCGGCGGTGGCAAGGAGGACAAGAAGGGCGGCGGTGGCACGGAGATGGGGGCGGGCTTCCGCTTCAACCCCGCGCTGATGGCGCCGGTGCCGGTGGCCAAGCCCAAGGACACCGCGGGCTCCGAGCGGCTGCGCGCCATGGCGAGCGAAATCGCGCAGAAGATCGTCGACCGCGTGCGCGTGGGGACGAACGCCGCGGGTCTGGCCGAGTTCCAGATTGATCTGCGCGGGGACGTGCTCAACGGCCTGTCCATCAAGGTCAGCGCGCGCAACGGGAAGATCTCCGCCACCTTCAGCGGCACCAACCGTGACGTGCTGAAGATGCTCGAGGAGCAGAGCGACGGGCTTCGCACCGCGCTCGGGGGCCGGGGCCTGAAGCTCGAGACGGTCCGCTTCGAGGCGAAGACATGAGCGTGGAGCCGGAGGACGAGTCTCCGGGCGTGCACGAGCGCACGATGCTCGTGGACCTGCGCAACCTCAAGCCCGTCCGTCCTCCTCCCGAGAAGGCCGGCGCGCCGGAGAATGCGGAGCCGCGTCCCGAGAAGGTCGAGCGGCCGGAGAAGGTCGCGCGGAGCGCCTGGCGTCCCTTCACGTTCAAGGGGCTGGAGAAGGTGTCGCGCGCCCAGGGGCAGCTCGCCGAGCGGCTGCGCTGGCTGACGCCCAACGAGGGGACGCTGACGGGCGTGTCCGCCCGGCTCAAGGGGCTCTTCGACGCGGAGGTCGGCCTGTCGCTGGAGTCCGTGCAGGTGCGGCCCATGGCGGAGCTGCGCCGCTTCCTGGGGGACCCGACGTTCCTCGCGGTGCTGGCGCCCGGGGCGCTGCCGGGGCGGGCGGTGCTCGAGGTGGAGCTGGCGCTGGCGCACACGGCGGTGGACCTGCTGTTGGGCGGCGCGGGCGAGACGGTGGGCTTGAGGCCCCTGACGGACATCGAGGAGGGCGTGATGGGCTACGTCATCCTGGAGGCGCTGCGGGTGCTGGTGCCCGCGCTCCAGGCCGGCGTGCCTCGCCCGAGGCTGGACGGGGTCGCCCGGGGCGTGGACGAGGTGTCCGCGCGCCTGGGGGACGACGGGCCGATGTTGACGGTGCACCTGAACGCCACGCTGGGACCGCACGGCGGCATGGTGCGGCTGGTGGTGCCGGCGGCGGTGCTGGAGGCGGCCGAGCCCGCGGTGGAGAGCGCCCAGCGGCGCGCCCGCGTCAAGGCGGACCTGGCGGCGAACGCGGGCCGGCTGTCGGCGGTGCGCGGGTGGCTGCGGGCGGAGATTGGCACGGCGGAGCTGACCGGCCAGGACCTGGCGAGCCTGCGCGTCAAGGACGTGGTCCTGGTGGACGTGCTGTCGGCGCGGCCGGACCGGGGCGAGCCGGGCACGGCGCAGCTGCGGCTGGGCGCGGGGCGCTCGGGGCACGCCGAGGCCGAGGTCTTCGTCGAGGACGGGCGCTACCAGGCGCGCATCACCCGCATCATCCCCGGGGAGTCGGGGAACCCGCGCTCGGCCACCGAGGAGGGTGGGGGGCGGGACGAGGAAGAGGATTTCACCAACCCGGAGCTGGACGTTCCTCCGGAGCTCGAAGGGGCGCCCTTGGACGACGTGAACAAGCCGGACGGAAGCGACCTGCTGGGCGACGTGCCGCTGCAGATCGCCGTGGAGCTGGCGCGCATCCCGGTCACCGCCGAGCAGGTGGTGGGCATGCGGGCCGGTCAGGTCATCGAGCTGAGCCGGGGCCCCGGCGAGCCGGTGGAGCTGTCCATCAACGGCAAGGTGGTGGCCCGCGGTGAGCTGGTGGAGATGGAAGGCCAGCTCGGCGTCCGCGTCACCACGTTGGCGAGCTGAGCACCTTCGCGAGGACTGGAAGCAAGCGGGCTGCCAGACGGGGCCCGTGGCGGTCCTCCGGCCTTTGAACTAGCCTCGCCCCAGCCATGGCAGTCCTCCGCAACCCCCTCCCGCGCCTGACCCTGGGCGTCACGCTGCTGCTCGCGCCCGCGTCCGTGTGGGCGCAGGCGCCCGCGGCGAGCCCCTCGCCCGTTCCCGCCGCGCCCACTGGGGCCGCGGTCGTGGACGCCGTGGCGCCGCCACAGGCAGGGCAGGGCGCCCCGGCCGCGCCTTCTCCTGCCGCGCCTTCTCCTGCCTCGCCCCCCGTCTGGGAGGACCCGTCCATCGACGCCGCCGCGGCTGCGGAGGCGGAGCCGGAGAGCATGGGCTGGATGCTCGTGCGCACCCTGATGGTCCTGGGCGCGGTGGTGGCGTCCATCTACCTGACGTTGAACGTGGGCCTTCGCCGGCTGATGGGCCTGCAGTCCACCTCGACGGGGCGGCAGACGGTGGTCTCCGTGGTGGAGCGGCTCCCCCTGGACCCCAAGCGCGCGCTCTTCGTGGTGAAGGCCGCGGACGAATACCTGTTGGTGGGCGGCGGCGAGGCGGGCCTGCAGTTGCTGTCGAAGCTGGATGCGGAAGCCGTCGAGCGCATCCGGGCACAGCGCCCGCAGACGAACGTGGTTCCCCTCAGCCCTTTCCTCCAGAAGCTCCTTTCCCGTCGCTCCGGGGGCTCGTCGTCCGAGCCCCCTGGCGCCTGATGGCCCCCTTCCCGTGAACGCCCTGACACCCGCCCTCCCTCGTCTTCCGCGCGTCGCGCCCTGGCTGTTCGCGGCCGTGGTGTCGCTGCATCCCTTCATCGCGCTCGCGCAGAAGAAGCGCCCGGGCGGCATCCCCGACTCCGTCGCCAACGAAGCGGTGAGCGCCGACACCTTCACCTCGCGCCCCCTCGTCCTCATCCTCGCGCTCGCCGCCATGGGCCTGGTGCCCTTCGCGCTGATGATGGTGACGAGCTTCGTGAAGATCTCCGTCGTCCTCTCCATCGTCCGCTCGGCGCTGGGCACCCAGCAGATTCCGCCCACCCAGGTGATTACGGGCCTGGCTGTCATCCTCACCGTCTACATCATGGCCCCGGTGGGCACCTCCATGTACCGGGCCTCCGAGGTGGACATCTGGGACACCGGCGGCGCGGGCAACTTCTCCTCCGCCAAGGTGGGCACGCTCCTGGAGGGCGCCGACCGCGCCAAGGAGCCCCTGCGCGCGTGGCTGATGAAGAAGGTCACCGTGAAGGACCGCTCGCTCTTCTACAACCTCGCCAAGAAGATGCGCACGGGTGAGGACCGCGACTCGGTGAAGAGCGAGGACTTCATGGTCATCATCCCCGCCTTCGTCGTGTCCGAACTGAAGGAGGCCTTCCAGATTGGCTTCCTGCTCTTCGTCCCGTTCATCGTCATCGACATGGTGGTGGCCAACATCCTGCTGGCGCTCGGCATGCACATGCTGTCGCCGACCACCATCTCCATGCCCTTCAAGCTGCTCCTGTTCGTGCTCGTGGACGGCTGGTACCTCATCGCCAAGGGCCTGGTCGTCGGCTACCTGTAAGAGGAAGGCACCCATGAACCAGCTCACGTTCATCACCCAGGAAGCGCTGTTCCTGGTGCTCGTGGTCTCGGCCCCGCCGGTGTTGATGAGCCTGTTGGTGGGCTTCATGATCTCCCTGTTCCAGGCGACCACGCAGATCCAGGAGCAGACGCTCACCTTCGCCCCCAAGGTCATCATCGTCTTCGGGGTGCTCGCCATGACGGGCCCGTGGATCGGCGGCCAGCTGGTGCGCTTCACGTTCCACGTCTTCGACCGGTTCCCCGCCCTCATCAAATGAACGCCGCGGAACTCGTGTCCGAGCTGGCTGCCCGGACCAACTTCTCCGCCGCCATCTTCACGGTCGCCCTGCTCATGTGCCGGGTGATGCCCGTGCTCATCTTCAGTCCGTTCCTGGGCGGCGAGGTGGTGCCCACGGAGATGAAGATGGGCATCGGCCTGACGCTGGCCATCGTCCTGTATCCGTCCATCGCGCACTCGGTGACGACCATCCCCCTGAGCGCGCTGCCGTACATCGCGCTGATGGCCAAGGAGATCTTCATCGGCTTCTCCATGGCCTTCGTCGTCAACGGCGTGTTCGAGGCCGCGCGCATCGCCGGCACGCTCGCGGACACCATGTCCGGCAGCAACAACGCCCAGCTCTACGTGCCGCAGCTGGGGCAGCAGGTCTCGCTCTTCTCCAACCTGAAGGTGCAGCTGTCCGTGGTGCTCTTCCTCACCCTGGACGGCCACCACCTGGTCATCCGTGCCCTGGCGGACAGCCTCACCACGGTGCCGCTGGATGGCTTCCCGCGCTTCAGCCAGGGCTCGTGGACCTTCTTCGACGTGCTCATCCGCGTCTTCGCGGACATGCTGCGCGTCAGCCTGGCCCTGGCGGCCCCCGCCACGCTGGCCGCGTTCCTCACCGACGTGGCGCTGGGCGCCATCAACCGCGTGGCGCCGCAGATCCAGGTGTTCTTCATCTCCATGGCCATCAAGCCGCTCGTCGGCGTGCTCATCACCTTCCTGGTGTTGGGGACGTTGATCGGCCGCATCCAGGACGAGCTGGCCCACATGCTGAAGGTGCTCCACGACGCCCTTCGGCTGCTGGCCTAGCGCCCACGGGAACCTCGCGCCCATGTCGGACGATAGTGGAGACAAGACAGAGGAGCCGTCGCAGAAGAAGCTCGACGACTCTCGCAAGAAGGGGCAGGTCTGGAAGAGCAAGGACCTGAGCGGCGTGGCGGTGCTCGTGGTGGGCCTGGCCGCCGTGAAGGCGACCTGGGACAACCTCGAGAAGGAGATCTCCAGTCTCTTCCTCTTCAGCTTCGACCACGTGGCGCGGGGCGGAGACCTGGCCGACGCGACGGGCCAACTGCTCTACCTGGGCGTGCGGGCGCTGCTGCTGGTGACGCTGCCGGTGCTCCTGGGAGGCGCGGTGATTGGCGGGCTGATGGAGTTCCTGCAGGTGGGCTCCCTGTTCACCATGGACCCGCTGATGCCCAAGCTGGACAAGCTCAACCCGCTGGCCGGGTTGAAGAACATGTTCAGCAAGAAGTCGCTGGTGGAGCTGCTCAAGAACCTCATCAAGATTTCCGTCACCGCCTACGTCGTCTACGGCGTGGTGCGCGACGCGATGCCCATGGTGCTGGAGACGGTGCGCCAGGACACGCACACCATCATGGTCATCATGGGGGAGCTGGTGACACGCGTGGCCGCGCGCGTGGCGCTGCTCTTCGTCATCTTCGCCATCTTCGACGTCTGGTGGCAGCGCAAGTCCTTCATGAAGGACATGATGATGTCCAAGGACGATGTGAAGAAGGAGTACAAGGAGAGCGAGGGCGACCCGCATCACAAGGCCAAGCGCAAGGAGTTCCACCAGGAGATCATGGAGGGCCAGCAGATGGAGGCCGTGCGGGACGCGGACGTCATCGTCACCAACCCCGACCACGTGGCCGTCGCCCTCAAGTACGACCGGGAGAAGGACGGCGCCCCCCGCGTGCTCGCCAAGGGCGTGGACCACAAGGCCGAGCGCATCAAGGGCATCGCCCGCGAGCAGGAGGTCCCCACGCTGCGCAACGTGCGGCTGGCGCACGCGCTCCTGCGGGTGGAGGTGGGCCACGAGGTCCCGGAGGAGCTGTACGACGCGGTCGCCGAGGTCCTCAACTTCGTCTACGAGCTGAAGAACGGCGCCCCCCAGGCCCCCGCGGCCCGCGCATGACGGGGTGGGGTGGGGCTACAATCGCCAGGACTTCGCGGAGCTGCCCATGAGTGACGACGCCGAAATCGCCATCGCGCTGAAGTACGACAAGGAGAAGGACGGCGCTCCGCGCGTGGTGGCCAAGGGCCTGCGGCTCAAGGCGGAGAAGATTCGCGCCATCGCCAAGGAGCACGGCATCCCCGTGATGCGCAACATCCCCCTGGCCAACGCGCTGTACCGGGTGGACGTGGGCCAGGAGGTGCCCGAGGAGCTGTACGACGCGGTGGCCGAGGTCCTCAACTTCATCTACGAGCTCCAGCGGGAACAGGCCGCCTCGGGCGGCAGGTAGGCGAGGGGGGCTGGACGGCCCCCCCCTGTCTGGGGTGTGCTCCGGAATCGACGATGGCCAGAATCAACAATCAGCCCCCCGGTGGACCCCAGTGGCCCTGGGGGGGACCCCGCAGCGTCCGTGAGCGGCTGGTCGACCCGTCCCAGGTCGACCGCAAGAAGCTGCGCAAGACGGGCAACCCCAAGAACCCGGCGCTCGCGTCCGCGGCGCTGCTGGACTTCATCGGTCCGGCGCACTCCTCGGAGGAGCTCCGCCTGCCCCTGCCGCCGCACCCCGGCGGACACGAGGCGGACCTGGAGGGCTTCAGTGACAGGCCCCACCTGGCCAGCGTGGCGGGGCGGGGGAGCGACGAGTCGCGCCACCTGCTGGAGCGCGGCCTGTCGCGCATCAACGCCTCGCCGGACCGCCTGGAGCGCCTCAAGGCCCTGCTCCAGCGCGAGGCCTCCATGCTCACCCTGGTGGACCAGGTGAACGAGGAGACCAAGGAGATCATCCGCCGGATGTGGGCGGAGCAGAAGGACGAGGGTTACTAGCGCCATGCCGGAGGACCCTCAGGACGAGGCGCAGCTGGCGGCACGGCTGCAGCGTTGGGCGGACGGCAAGTCCACGCTGCGCGAGGTGCGCGGCTACTCCAACGACGAGCTCTACGCCATCGCCAAGACGGCGTACTTCTTCTTCTACCAGGGGCGCATCAACGAGGCGCGCACGCTCTTCCAGGGCCTGTACGCCGTCAACCCCACGGACGGCTACTTCGCCAAGGCCCTGGGCGTGGTGGAGATGGCCGCCGGGAACGGGCAGGGCGCCCTGGCCGCCTTCGACGTGGCCGCCAAGCTGTCCCCGCAGGACCCCTCCGTCTACGTGGGCCGCGCCGAGGTGAAGCTGGCCCTGGGTCAGAAGCAGCAGGCGCTGGAGGACCTTCGCCGCGCCGCGGCGATGACGCCCCAGGATGATCCCGTGGTGCGCAAGGCCGGCGCCATGGTGACGGCGCTCACCCGACGTTGAGTCCAGCACGCTCCGGCGTCCGGCTTCGGCCAGACGCCGGGTAGGTGAGCCTGGAACAGTCTGCTAGGCTCGCCGGGTTCACTCACCCCAACCCTCTTTGTGGAGAGGTGGAGAGTCATTCGATGAGCACGCAGAAGGCGAAGATGGGCGCGCTGCCGCCAGAGCCCGCGGCGCTGGTGGAGAAGCGCGAGAAGCTGCTGGCGGAGCTGGAGACGCAGTCGAAGACGGCCCAGGGCACCTTCCTCCAGGTCGTCCGCACCATGAAGATGCTGGTGTCGTCCACCACGCCGGGCGCCCCGTTCGACGAGCGCCTCTACGGCGACGTGTCCAGCGCGCTCGAGCGCTTCATGGCCGACCCCATCCTCCCGGTGCCTCCCGCGTTGGGCATGGTGGTGACGTACCTGTCGGAGCGCCTGAACACCTACGGGATGACCATCCAGAACGCCGTCAAGGAGGCGAACCCGGAGATGCACGCGAAGCTCGCGTTCACGCCTCCGAGCGCCCAGCCGGCCCCCGCACCGGCGGCGCCGGCCGCCGCGGCCCGCGCCCCCGCCGCCAAGGATGGCTTCGAGAGCGGCTCTTCTCGCCGGGCCCTGGCGCTGGACCCCGAGGCCAACCCCCCTCCGCCCGCGGCGGACCCGAAGCAGGAGCAGCAGAAGCTGGAGGGTTTCAAGGCCTGGATGAAGAACCCGAGCCTTGGAAAGATCAAGGGTTAGGCCTGTTTCCGGAGGGGACCCGGGACGGGCGGATAAGCCGGAAATGATCCGGATAATTCGCAGGAAACTTCTGGCCCCCTCCCCCGATAATCTTTTTGTAGCCGCCGCTGCACTTCACCTCGCAGCACTCACGAATTAATCACAGGAGAACGTCCATGAGCATCTCTGCCAACTTCAACGCCGCTGCGAGCAGCATCCTGGCCGGTTCCAAGGCCTCCAACGACATGATCGCGGCGGCCCCGAAGGATCAGCAGCCGTTCCTCCGCGCGCAGGAGCAGATGCAGCGCGAGGCGAAGCTGGTGGAGCTCATCTCCAACTCGATGAAGGCCATCGAGAAGATGCAGAGCGCCATCACCAGCAACATGCGCTAATTCGGTTCAGCGCTGGTCGCAGCACCCTGGCCTCGCAACAGCTCTCCGAGCTGCTGCGGGGCCGGTTCATTTCTGGCCGCCGGTGGACACGCGGCCCCCGAGCGTCCGAAACTTTCCGCGCCGCTCCACGAGAATTCCTTCAACCCTACCTTTTGGAGAAATCCATGGTCGCTCCCGTCAATGGCGGTCCCCGCTATACCTCCTCGACGCAGAAGACCGCGTCCGAGTCTTCCACCCAGACGCCGTCGGATCCGGCTGCGGAGCGGGCCAAGCAGCAGGCCACCATGGATGGAATCCGCAAGAAGGACCCCAGCAAGCTGACCGGCGCGGACCGCGACAACTACGCGAGCGCCCTGGGCACGGACAAGATCCTGGAGAACAAGGCGTTCCTCGGCTTCTTCCCCGACTCCGTGTCGGAGACCATCGCCAAGAAGCTGGACGAGGACGTCGCCAGCTTCATGAAGCAGAACCCCAACGCGTCCCTGAAGGACATCGACAAGCACGTCGACGACCGCTTCAAGGCGCAGATGTTCAGCGCGGTGGTGGCCCAGAAGGGCGTGGACATGGCCATCGCCAACCTGAAGAAGCAGTTGCAGAAGACGCGCGACGGCTTCGACGATTAGCTCGCTCGGCGTCTCCTGACTGGTGGGCCTGCTGGAGGCGGGCTAGACTCCAGGCCGCCTCCATGTTCCGCCCCGGGAATGAGTCCAGATGACGACGACCCAAGCCAAGGCGCCGGTCTCCGAGAATGATGTGAAGCCGCTGTCCGGTCCGGCGCTGCTGGAGCGGGCCACGCAGGGCTTCGACCTGTTCCAGGAAGGCCGCTTCCAGGAGTCGCTGGCCCTCTTCGAGGAGCTGGCCGCGATGGATGGCTCGGAGGCGTACTTCCAGACCGCCCTCGGCGCCTGCCACCTGGCGCTGGAGAACCTGGACCAGGCGGAGGCCTTCTTCAACCGGGCCATCGAGCTGGACCCCTCGGACCTGACGCCGTTCGTCAACCGGGGTGAGGTCCATCTGCGCCAGGGCAAGGTGATGGAGGCGGCGCGTGACTTCAACCACGCGGTGTCCCTGGACCCCGAGGGCAAGGACCCCTTGAGCGCTCGCGCGCGGATGCTGGCGGCCGCCGCCCTGGAGAGCGTGGAGGAGGCCCAGTCCGGCGCCCCCGAGCGCGACTCCGGCTCCGAGCGTCCCTGAGTCCCCCCGTCTCCCCCCTGGACGGAACACCCCCGCCCGGCTCGTGAGGCCCCCCTTGGGCCCGGGGCCGGGCGCGGACTAGGATGGGTATCCTCTGATGTCCGCCTCCAATCCGAACAGCTTCCTCTCGAAGTACTCCGACATCGTCCTGGCTGTTGTCGTGGTGGCCATCGTCGGGATGATGATCGTCCCGCTGCCGCCGCTGCTGCTGGACGTGCTGCTGACGCTGAACATCAGCATCTCGGTGGTGCTGCTGCTGGTGTCCCTCTACGTGCCAGCGGCGCTGCACCTGTCGGTGTTCCCGACGCTCCTGCTCATCACCACGATGTTCCGGCTGTCGCTGACCATCTCCACCACGCGGCTCATCCTGCTGACGGGAGATCCGGGTGAGGTGGTGGTCGCCTTCGGAAACTTCGTGGTGCAGGGCAACTTCGTCGTCGGCGCCATCCTGTTCCTCATCCTGGTCATCGTGAACTTCATCGTCATCTCCAAGGGCTCGGAGCGCGTCGCCGAAGTGGCCGCGCGCTTCACCCTGGACGCGATGCCGGGCAAGCAGATGTCCATCGACGCGGACCTGCGCGCGGGCTCCATCGACCAGGACCAGGGCAAGAAGAAGCGCCGCGACCTGGAGCGCGAGAGCCAGCTGTTCGGCGCCATGGACGGCGCCATGAAGTTCGTCAAGGGCGACGCCATCGCCAGCATCATCATCACCGTCGTCAACATCGTCGGTGGCCTCATCATCGGCGTGACGCAGAAGGGCATGTCCGCGGCCGACGCGGCCCAGAAGTACACGCTGCTCACCATCGGTGACGGCCTGGTCGGCATGATTCCCGCCATCCTCATCTCCACCTGCGCCGGCATCATCGTGACGCGCGTCGGCGGCGAGGAGGAGGGGGCCCACCTGGGCAAGGACATGGGCAGCCAGCTCACCGCCTACCCGAAGGCCATCGCCATCGCCGCGGGCATGCTCATCATCCTGGGCCTGGTGCCGGGTCTGCCGAAGATTCCCTTCTTCCTGTTGGGCTTCGGCGCGGGCTTCGGCGCGTGGACGATGCTCAAGAAGCAGAAGGAAGCGCAGATGGTGGAGGAGGCCGGGCCGGCCATGGAGTCGGACCTGGGCACGCCGATGTCGTCGGAGCCGGCGCCCAAGGAGCCGATGAACCCGGACTCCGAGCTCTTCATCCCCGTCGTCACGCCCATCGTCCTGGAGGTCTCCGACGCGCTGGTGCCGTACGTGGACTCGCGTCAGGACAACGGCAAGTTCCTCTTCGAGCTCATCCCGTTCATGCGCGATGGCCTCTTCGTGGAGCTGGGAGTCCGCTTCCCGGGCGTGCGCGCGCGCGGCAACTCGTCGCTGCCGCCGGGGGCGTACCAGATTCAAATCAACGAGGTGCCCGTCGTCACCGGGCAGGCCACGCTGGGCCACGTGCTCGTCAACGACACGGTGGACCGCCTGCGCCTGATGAACATCCAGGGCTTCGAGGCCATCAACCCCGCCACCCGCCAGCCGGCCGCGTGGGTGCCCGAGCAGCACCGCGACACGCTGGAGGCCGCGGGCCTGACGACGTGGGACGTGCCCGGCTACATCATCCTCCACGTGGCGGCCATCCTCCGGCGCAACGCGCGGGAGTTCGTCGGCGTGCAGGAGACGCAGACGATGCTGGAGCAGCTGGAGAAGGCCTTCCCCGCCATCGTCAAGGAGGTCATCCCCAAGGTCGTCAACGTCCTGAAGCTCACGGACATCCTCCAGCGCCTGGTGGAGGAGGAGATCTCCATCCGTGACCTGCGCGGCATCCTCCAGGCCCTGTCGGAGTACGGTCAGGTGGAGGCGGACAACGTGATGCTCACCGAGCACGTCCGCGCCTCGCAGCGCCGCTACATCTCCCACAAGTACGCGCGCGGCAGCGGCACGCTGGTGGTCTACCTGCTGGACCCCAACATCGAGGAGGCCATCCGCGGCTCCATCAAGCGCACCTCGGCGGGCGCGCACCTGGCGCTCGAGCCGGAGCTGGCACAGGAGATCGTCCAGGCCGTGCGCTCGGAGTGTGGCCACCTGCCGCCGTCCGCCCAGCGCCCCGTCATCCTCACCGCCATGGACATCCGGCGCTACGTGCGCAAGCTGCTGGAGTACGAGTTCAACCCCTCGTTCTCCGTGCTGAGCTACCAGGAGCTGTCCCCCGAGCTGAACATCCAGCCGGTGGCCCGCATCTCCACCCGGTAGTCCCGGGGCAGGGCAGGGCGCGGGGGCGTCACTTCCGACCCCCGCCGTCGTGATCGGAATCCTCGCGTTTCAACGCAACTCGCGAGGCAGGACACCGACAATGGAAGGAAGGCGGGAGTGCGTGCTCTCCAGCGCGGATTCCCCGAGATTCGGGAGGAAGTCATGACGAGTGTCAATCAGGCCGGCAACGCTTCCCGCACCCTCAGCACTGGCAGCACGAAGGTCGGGCTGAGCGATGCGGAGCTGACGAAGAACCTCGGTCTCATCGAGAAGACGGTGGAGAGCGCGTTCGCGGACATCGAGTCCGCGGTGAAGGCGCTCAACCAGCTCAGCGAGAACTCGTTCTCGACCGAGCCGGTCCGGGTGAGCGACCTGACCGCGACGGTGGACTCCGGCAACGTGTTCCCCACGGAGAAGCCGCTCATCGACGAGAACACCTTCCGCCCGGCGGACAAGCTGAAGGTGGACGACAAGGGCACCATCACCACGCCGGGCGGCTACAAGATCGAGCAGCTGGGCCAGTTCGAGTGGAAGATCTCCGGTCCGGACGGCAAGAGCACCCGCATCTGGGGCGACCCGCACGTCGACGAGAGCGACGGCGGCAAGTTCGACTTCAAGCGCAACACCACGTTCCAGCTGCCGGACGGGACGGAGATCAACTGCACCACCGTGCCCTGGGGCAACAACGGGATGACGGTGACGGGCAAGCTGGACATCACCAACGGCGCGGACCACATCGCCGTCACGGACATCGACAAGGGCAAGGGCAAGGTCGGTGAGCTGACCAAGGACGGCTACGAGACGACCGTCGCCTTCCAGTGGAACGATACCTTCCAGAACAACAGCCGGGACCTGCTCGTCATGGGCAAGGACTCCGACGACTGGGCCAACCAGGGCAAGGAAGTCCTGGGCGACGAGGGCGGCGGCGCCACCTTCAAGCACGGCAAGGACCTGGAGTTCCAGTACAAGGACACCCCCTCGGTGCTCAACCTGCTGCCCGAGCCGGCCAAGGACAAGAAGGACACGTCCAAGGCGGGGGACGTCACCCAGCAGCGCGACGCGCTGATGCAGAAGGTGAACGACCACATCACCCAGGCCCTCGCCGTGCTGGGCAAGCCGAAGGAGTCCGAGAAGGAGCAGCCCCTCGAGGACCGCTTCAAGTCCGTCGCCGACATGTTCAAGGCGCTGGATGAGATCAACTCGCTGAATGATATGGTCAAGCCGCGCAGCAACATCTTCATCTGACCCATGGCAACAAGAGGGGCCCTGTCCGAGGGGCCTCTCGCGAGGTGGTCTTGAGCGGCAAACCGGAGAGCGGTGGAACGCCGGACGTGCGGATTCCGAAGGCCCTGGTGGACAAGCTCGTCAAGGGCGAGCTCCAGCTGGGCCAGTTCCTGGGAATGACACGTGAGCGGCTCTTCGAGTACGCCGCCGTGGGCCACAAGATGCTCCAGGCCGGCCGCACCCGGCTGGCGCTGGACATCTTCCAGGGCCTGACGGCGGCCGCGCCGCAGGAGCCCGCCTTCCACACCCAGCTGGCCGCCACGCTGCTGACGATGGAGCGCGTGGACGCCGCGTTCGACGCCTACCAGCGCGCGCTCGCGTTGGATGGCTCGCACGGCGACGCGCTGGTGGGCCGCGGCGAAATCCTGCTGCGCCGGGGCAACGTCCCGGAGGGCCTCAAGGACCTGAGTCGGGCCATCGAGCTGGACCCGGGCCTGAAGAAGCGCTCCACCCAGCGCGCCAAGGGCACGCTGCTCGCGCTGAAGAAGCAGGCCGAGACGCTCAAGGCCGCCCGGCCGAAGCGCTGACGTGACGCCGTCCCCGCGGTGAGTGCGTGCGGGCGCGCAGGTCGCGCCCGCGCCTCAGGCGCCGGCGACCACGGCGATGAGCAGCACCAGGAACACCAGCCCCACCACGCCCATGACGACGAGCGGGACGAGCTTCTGCTTGTCCTTGAGCATCGCCATGGCGCCGCCCGGAGCGACCTCGTCCGGGACGGAGTTCTCCTGGGAGGACTGGATGGGCTCCTCGATGGGGCCGGGCTCGGGCTCGGGTTCCGGCTCCGGGGGAGCGGGCTCGGGCTCCGGCTCCGGGGGAGCGGGCTCGGGCTCCGGCTCCTGAGGCTTCTCCTTGCGCACCGGCGCGGGGCGCGAGGGCGACGGAGGCGGGGCCTTCTTCACGTCGGTGGCGAGCTGGACGGGCTCCTCGGCGGGCTCGGCCGGGTCGACGTAGAGGAAGCGCGTGCCGCCCACCTCCACCTCGTCGTTGTCCTTGAGCGCCTTGCGGTTCACCCGCTTCTTGTTGACCTTGATGCCGTTGCGGCTGCCCAGGTCCTCCACGTGGGTTCCGGACCAGTCGCGGCGGATCTTCGCGTGCTTGCGCGAGGTGAGGTCGTCCTTGAGGACGATGTCCACCTCCTTCTCGTCCCGGCCGATGACCAGCTCGGACGCGTCCGCGATTTCGATGCGCTCGCCCTCGCGGGGGCCGTTCATGATGCGCAGGTAGCGCTCCTCCGAGGAGGACAGTCCGCGCATCACGTCCTTCAGGTTGTCGCGCGCGATGAAGGACGTCTTCTCCGACGTGGCGTCCCCGTTGATGAGCTCCGTCACCTTGTCGAAGCGCACGTCGTACTGCGCGATGGCGATGACGTCGCCGTTGCGCAAGAGGCGCTTCTCGCCCTTGGGCAGGGGCTTGCCGTTGACCTGGGTGCCATAGGCGCTGCCCAGGTCCTCCAGGAAGAAGAGCGTGCCCTCCTGGCAGATGCGCGCGTGGTTGCGCGACACCGCCTGCTGGGCCAGCACCACCTGGCAGGACTTGTCTCGCCCCAGCGTGATGACCGATTCGGTGAGGACGTGCTCGGTGCCCTTGGCTCCGGCCTCGCTGCGCTGCGTGACGGTGAGACGGACGCTCATCGAGGGGGTGGTGCTTGCAGGGAACTGCGGGGCATCAGAACGTCGCGTTGCTCAGGTACTTCTCGCACGTCTGATACTCGGTGGGGAACTCTTCGGAAGTCGCATACTTCAGGAAGTTCTTGCAGGCCACCTCGGCGTGCTCGTGCTTGTTGGCGTCCTGGAAGAGCTCGAAGAGTCCGAAGTGACAGGGGGCGTACTTCCCATCCAGCTTCACGCACTTCTTGTAGGTGGTCTCCTCCTCGGCCAGAAGCCCCTTCTCGCGGAAGGTGCGGGCGAGGGTGAAGAGCGCGGGGGCGGAGTTCTCCGCCTGCTGGGTGTCCTTGACCTCACGCAGGCCCGCGTCCGTGAGCGCCGCCTTGCGCTGGGCCAGGGCGAGGTTGTTGACGCAGCTGGTCAGCTTGGCGTCCAGCTGGATGCAGTTGGCGAAGGCCTCGCGCGCGTCGACGAAGCGGCCCAGCTCCATCAGCGTGTTGCCGTAGTCGTGCCAGACGTCGGGGTTGTTCGGGTCCGTCGCGGCGGACTGGGCCATGTGCTCGGCGGCCTCTTCGTACTGGTCCTCCTCGAAGGCGATGATGCCCAGCGAGTGGTGGGCGGCGGCCAGGTTCGGATTGATGGCGAGCAGGGTGCGGAACTCCTTCTTCGCCTCCGTGTACTTCTTCATCTTCATCATCGTGACGGCGAGGCTGTAGCGCGTGTCCAGGTTGTCCGGGTTCACCTTCAGGGCGCGACGATAGTTGTCGTGCGCCTTCCCGTAGGCTCCCTCCTCCGCGTAGAGGTAGCCCAGGTTCTGGTAGGACTGGAGGTGCTCCTGGTTGTAGCGCAGGGCCTTGATGAAGTGCTTCTTCGCGTCGTCCTTGCGGCCGGCCATCATCGCGATGATGCCCTTGTTGGCCCACAGGTCCGCGTACTGGGGCGAGAACTCCAGTCCCAGGTCGCAGTAGACCTCCGCCTTCACCAGGTTCTGGGCGTGCAGCTCCTGGGCGCAGAGCTCGTTGTTGATGAGCGCGCGCTCATGCGGCGGCGGCGTGGACAGACAGCCGGCGAGCGGAAGCGTGCAGACCAGGGAAAGCGCGGTGACGAGGCGGGCAAGACGCATGGCCGACCGAGTGTAGGAGAGCGCCTCCTTTGGCGCAACGCCTCGGCGGGGCCTGAATCCGGGCTGATTTCGGTGGGTTGCACGATTAGAGTGGCCGCCCATGCGTACCTTGCTCTGTGCTTTCACCTTCGCGCTGGCCCTGCTCGGGGCGGCCCCGGCTCACGCCCAGTTCGCCAATCGCAGCCTCGGGTTGTCGCTGGGGTACATGGACTTCAACCGCACCAAGGGGTTGGACGACGCCTTCTTCCTGGGCATCGACGCGAGCCTCTACATCGAGAACGGCTTCGAGCTGGTGTCCCTGTCGAAGGTGGCCTTCCCCCGCGACACGACGGACCCGGCGCGCAAGCGCGTGGTGGGCCTGGCCCCGTCGCTGGGCATCCGCTACCTGCTGATGGAGGAGAGCATCCGCCCCTACCTCGGCTCCGACATCAGCTACCTCATCGTCTTCAAGGAGAGCATGAGCAACTTCGTCGGCATCGGGCCCAATGCCGGCGTGGACTTCTTCATGTCGGATTCGGTGAGCGTGGGGCTCAGGGCGCAGTACAACTTCTACATCGCGCTCAACGAGAAGACGCAGAACTCGCTGACGTTGTCGGCGGGCGTGGCGGCGTACTTCTAGCGCTTGGGCAGGAGGGCCGCGGCGACGAGCAGCGTCCATTTCTCGTCGGACAGGTGGGCGGGCTTCTCCATCGCCAGCGCGTCCTGCAGCCGTGCGCCGAGCGCGGCGAACAGGCGCAGGCGGGCCTCCATGCGCAGCTCGTCCCGGCGGAGGACGGCGGTGAGCACCAGCTCCCGCTCCTCCGTGGACAGCCGCTTCACGCGTGAGACGAAGAGCGGATCCGTCAGCAGGCCCTCCTCGCCGGAGGCGTTGATGGCGGAGGGCACCTTCAGCCGCCGCTCCCGCACGACGATGGTGCCGGCGAGCATGTCCCCCAGCCGCTGCTGCGAGCCGGAGACGAGCGCCGTCACGCCACCCACCAGGTACAGCAGGGGGAGCCGGTCCACGGGACGGGCCAGGTTGCGCAGCGCCGCGTGGTAGAAGCCGATGCGCACGCCGCTCTCCTGGATGACCCGCAGGGACAGGGCGCGCTTGCCCACCGTCTGGCCGCTCCAGAGCGTCTCCAGGGTGATGCCGTAGCCCCAGTCCACCAGGAAGTACACGACGATGCCCAGCGCGCTCGCGACGCCGGGGAAGGCGGCCATGACCAGGCTCAGCCCCAGGATGACGGCGAGGCTGATGACCACGACGATGACCGAGTCCAGGAGCCACGCCAGGAAGCGCGAGTACAGGCCCGCGAGCGTGAAGCGGAACTCCACGTACTCCGGTGTGAGCACCGTGTGGGTGCCGTCCAGCAAGGTGTCGGTGGCCGTCGTCACGGCGGGCAGTGTAGCCGGCTCTCCGGGCATGCGGGGGCGCATGGGGGGCCGCGGGTATTCCCAGGTGAGCCCTTCGGGGGCCCTGCCTGGCCGACCACCCGGCGAGTTCCCCGTGGGGGGCGCGGGCGGACGGGCGTCTGTGTTAATCATGGCTGTCGGGGTGGTGGGGTAGCCTCGCCGCCCCTCGCGCAACGTGCCCCCCTCCGCCACCTCATCCTGGAACCGCCGCCTCTTGCCGGCGGCCGCCTTTCAGTTCGCGCTCATCGCTGGGGTGACGCAGCTCAAGACGGCGGCCAACGCGCTGGTGTTGTCGCGTTTCGACTCGCAGGCGCTGCCCTACCTGTACCTGTTGGGTGCCCTCATCACCGCGGCGCTGACGGTGCTGCCGCGCTTCAAGCCGGGCTCGCCGTTCGAGTCGCCGGGCGTGCTGACGGGGCTGGGCGGTGTGGTGTCGATGGGGCTGGCGGTGGCGCTGTCGGTGGGCGTGAGCACGTCGGCGCTGGCGCTGTACCTGTTCGCGGACACGTTCTCGACGTTCGTTTCGTTCCGGTTCTGGGCGCGCATGGCGTCCGCCTTCGATGCGCGCGAGGCCCGGCGCGCCTTCACCGCGCTCAATGGCTTCGCCATGGGCGGCGGCATCGTCGGAGGTCTGCTGGTCCAGGGGCTGGCGGAGCGGCTGGGCACGCCGGCCATGGTGGTGAGCGGCGGGCTGGGGCTCTTGGCCGCGGGCGCCATCTTCCACCACCTGTATCGCGGTGAGCCGCCGCCTCCGCCCCGGGGGCGTCCGGCGCCCACGTCGTTCATGGCGTTCAGCTACCTGGCGGAGAGCCCCTACGCGCAGGTGCTCGCGGCGCTGGGCATCTCGTTCGCGGTGCTGTCGTCCTTCGTCGACTACCTGTTCCGCATCCGGCTGGAGGGCCAGCTCAGCGAGGACGCGCTGGCGGCGCTCTTCGGCTCGCTGCAGCTGTGGATTGGACTGTTCTGCGTCGCGTTCCAGCTGTTGTTGACGCAGCGGCTGCTCAAGCGCCTGGGGCTCCTGCGCTACGTGGCGCTGGTGCCGCTGGTGCTCGCGCCGTTGGCGGGGGCGACGCTGGTGACGCCCGACCTGTGGCCGGTGCACCTGTTGCGGCTGGTGGAGACGGCGGTGAGCTACTCCATCCTGCCGGTGGGCATCCAGCTGCTCTACGCGGCGGTGCCGGATGACCAGCGCGAGGGGCTGCGCGCGGCGGTGGATGGGCTCTTGCGCAAGAGCGGCGTGGTGGTGGCCGGTCTGCTGCTCATCGGCGCGGGGCGCGCGGCCACGGGCATGTCGATGGCGGTGGCCGTGGTGGCCATGTGCGCGGCGCTCGGGTTGCTCCTGGTGCGGCTCAAGCCCGCCTACGTCGCGGCGCTGGGTGAGCAGGTGGGCGCTCATGAGGAAGAGGAGGTGGCGCTGGAGGGGGAGGAGGAGCAGCGCCTGTTGACGGAGGCGTTGTCGGCCCCCATGCCGGACCGCGTGCTGCGCGCCGTGGATTTGATGGAGCAGGCGGAGGTGTCGCTGCGGCAGCACCTGCCGGCGTTGCTGCGACATCCGCATGAGCGCGTGCTGGAGCGGGGCGTGGCCCTGGCGCTGGAGCTGGAGGCTCGCGAGCTGGCGCCGGTGCTGGAGCGATTGGTGGAGGAGGGGCCTCGTCGGCCTCGGGACCAGGCCGTGTGGGCGCTGGCGCGGCTGTCTCCGGAGCGGGCGGAGCGGCTGTTGCCGGCGCTGCTCAACCACCCGGACGTGGGGCTGCGGTGCGCGGCCATCGGCGCCCTGGTGAAGTCGACGGGGAGCGCGGCGGCGCTGGCGTCGCTGGAGGAGCTGCTCGCGCGCGGTGAAGGGGCTCCGGTGATGGAGCGCCGTGAGGTGGCGAAGCTGCTGGGGCGGCTCCAGGACGCGCGCTTCGCGGGGCCGCTCGCCCGGTATCTGGATGATGGGGACACCACCGTGCGGCGCGTGACGCTGGCCGCGGTGGGGGAGGGCGGCTACGTGGAGCTCGCGCCCCGGCTGTTGCCCTTCCTGACGTGGCGCGAGGAGCGCAAGACGGCCCGCGAGGCGCTCATCGCGTTGGGCGACGCGGTGACGCCGCTGGTGGAGGAGCACCTCAACAACAAGAAGGCGCCGCTGGCGATGCGGCTGCAGCTGCCTCGCGTGCTGCGGGGCATCGGTACGCCCGCGGCGCTGGACGCGCTGCTGTTCTCCAACGTGCGGGATGATGCCTCGCTGCACTTCCGCATCGGCGCGCAGCTGTCGCGGCTTCGCGACGAGCACCCCGAGCATCCGGTGGACGTGGACCGCGTGCGCGAGGCGCTGGGCCGCCGGCGGGACACGTATCGGGCGCTGGTGGGGGCCTATCGCGACGTGCGCGCGGCGTTGGGAGATGGCTCGTTGCTCACCCGCGCGGTGGGCGACCGGCTGGACCAGGCGCTCGAGCTGTCGTTCTTCCTGCTGGGGTTGTTGGACTCGTCGCACCGCATGCGCGGCATCCACTACAACCTGGTGGGGCAGGATGCGCGGCGGCGGGCGCTGGCGTTGGAGTTGTTGGACAACCTGCTCTCCGAGGAGGACCGGGAGCTGGTGATGGAGCAGGTGGAGGCGCACCACCGGGAGCTGCCTCCCGGGGCGTCGGGGCGGCTGTGGCGCAGGCTGGCGGCGCTGGTGCAGAGCGAGGACGTGGTGCTGCGCGCGTGCGCCCGCCACATCGCGCGGGTGAACGGGCTGGACGTGCTCCCGCAGGAGGGTGAATTGAGCGACCGCATTGTCCAACGGATGTTCGAGCTGGAGGGCGTGAGCGTCTTCTCCCAGAGCGACGTGGATGACATCGCGGCCATCGCCGCGGTGGCCCGCGAGGGCTTCTTCCGCGCCGGTGAGCGCATCTATGCGCAGGGCGACCCGGGGGACGCGCTCTACGTCATCGTCGACGGCGCCATCGACGCGTTCCACGACGGCGAGCACGTGCTGCGCTTCCAGGGCAAGCAGGCCTTCGGCGAGGTGAGCCTGCTGGATGGCGCGCCGCGTCCCACGGACATGGTGGCCGCGGTGGACACGCGGGTGCTCATCATCGACCGGCGTGACTTCCTGGACCTGCTCGCGGACCGGCCCGAGCTGCTCACGGGGTTCTTCCGCGCGGTGAGCCTGCAGCTCCAGGCGCTCATCGCGCTGCCGGACTCGCGCGAGACGGGCGAGCGGCTGGAGATGACCGCGCCCGCGGCTCCCACCGCGCCGCCGCTGCCCACGGGCCCCGCGCCCGAGGGCTCGGAGCCGCCGACGACGGAGAAGCGCACCCGGGGTGGAGACGCCTGAGCGGCTCGGCGTGCTCGGGTTGACCGAGGGCTTCGAGCCGACGGGTTCGTGGCGCTGCCCGCGGGGGCCGTGTCCGAGGGCTTGGGGCCGATGACGTAGACATGCTCCCGGGGCGGCGACACCTGAGTGGCTCGCCGCGCTCCGGCTTCTCTGGGACCAGGTGCCGACTGCTTCGTGCGGCTGCCCGTGAGGTTGATGCCTGAGTGGCGGTGGCGGCGTCGTTCGTTGCGCCCCGTGACGAGGCGCGCTCTCTCAGGCGTCCTTGGCCGGGTGGTCCTGGTCCGGGCTGGAGGGAGGGAGCCGGCGGGCACGCTCGTGCTGGAGGATGTGCGCGGAGGCCACGGGGATGAGCGGCCGCACGAAGAACTTCAGTGGGGCGAAGGAGCCCACGAAGCGGACCAGGGACAGGCCCGCGTACGCCCAGGGGTGGCGCTCCACCGAGGCGACGGGCGCGTAGACCTCGCTCGTGCGCTGGGTCCACATGGCGCCGTAGCGCTGGAGAATCCCCCACCGCAGGCCGGGCACGCGGGTGGTGAGCGTCGTCCACGCGCGCAGGAACCAGGGAGGCCGCTGTCCCTCCACTTCATCCCAGGCGCGGCAGCTCTTGGCGGCGGTGAACACCATCAGCCACCACATGCCCCACAGCGAGGTGATCGCCGTGAGCAACGGTCCGCTCAAGCCCGTGCAGAACAAGGGCGAGGCGACGAAGACCGCGGCCGGGACTCCCACCGCGAACAGGAGCATCGCGCGCACCCGACGCTGGACCTTCTTGCGCAGCCACTGCACGTTCAGTCGGACGTGAGGCGTGAAGGCCTCGTCCTCCGGCTCGATGCGCGTGAGCAGGCTTGCGTCGCGCGAGATGACGTCGTGGTAGTCGCGTGAGAGCGCGATGATGACCCACTGCGCGAGCTGCATCGCCGCGAACAGGGCGATCCAGAACGGCAGGCTGAGCAACGAGAAGCCCTTGTACGAGAGGAAGGGCAGGGCGTCCTCCTCCTGTGGAGAGGGCTCGACCTTCTCTTGAGGCTTGCTCGACGAGGGGGCTCCCGCGACGCCACCCACAGCCTGTTCCTCGGCGCCGCCCTGCTGGACCTCCGTCGTGATCGCCTCGGCGATGAGCGCACCCAGCGCACTCGCGAGAGACGGTCCACCGTCGCCCAGTCCGCTCGCCGCGGCCTCGACGTCGCGAACCCGCTGCTCGAGGGCCTTGTCGCGTGCGGCCTCGGCCTCCATGGCCTGCTTCATGGCGGCGCTCGCGGCCTTGAGGCTCTCGCGCACGTCGGGGGGCAGAGAGTCCACGTCATCCAGCACGGCCTCGGTGCTCTCCGGGGCCTTCTGGGGGGCGTCCTCGATGGCGCCCGACCCCGTCGGGGGCGTGCCCGGGATGGCGGTCTCCGCGAGCCGTGCCCCCGCGGGAGCCTGGGAATCTCGCGCCGACTGCTCCTCCGAGTCTGCCTCGGTCGTTCCGGCTGAGGACGTCGAGCCAGGCTTCTTCGCGACGTGCGTTGGCGCCACCGTCCCGGAGGCTTGCTCCTGTCCAGCGGCCTCCTCTTCGTCACCCGGCGCCGCCTGCGCTTCCGTGGGCTCGTCCCCGTCACCCTGCTCGGCGGCCTCGGCCTCTGCGACGGCCGTGCCCCGTGCCACGGAGGTCTCCTCCCCGGCCTGGGGGCCCGCGGAGGCCTCCTGCTTCTCACGCTCCCGGGCGGCGATGCGTCGTCGGCGCCGCTCGCGCAGGCGTTCCATCACCTCCGGGTCGACGTCCTTCGCCTTGTCCTCCGCCATGGCGTGCGCGGCCGCCTGGATGACCCGGGAGACCTCCGCCTCGACGGCCGCGTCCCGTCGCTCGTCCACCGCGTTCGCGGCCTTCTTCGCCGACCCCATGCACGTCAGCGCGAGCGCCAGGGCGACCATCGTCTGCATCATCCCCACACGCAGGTACCGGGAGCGCGCGGCGGAGTCCGCCAACAAGGCCCGGGCGATGTGGAACGGCAGGCTCATCCCATGCGCGAACTGCCTCAGCCGACCCTGCTGGCCCACACCGGAGCCATGCTCCTGGAAGTGGGTGGCTCCCTTTTGCAGTTCTTCCCAGAAATGCTGGGTCGAGGTACGACCGGAAGGGTTCTCCCCGCGCGCCGCGTCCTGACTCTGCTCTCCTCGGCGTGAGGGTGGGGCTTCAGGGGCCGAATGATCCGACACGCCGGCCACCGTATCACGTCCGGAGTTGTGCTAAACGGCGCTGCTGTGAACTCGACCCCCTGCTATCGCTTCCGTCCCTCCCGCCAGTCGCGCCTGTCTGGCGTGCTGGTCCTCGCGCTCGGCGCTCTGGCCGGCTGCGAGAAGAGCAGTCCTCCCCCCGCCGCGCCCGCCACCGAACAGCCGGACGCCGCTCCCGCGAAGCCCGCGGTGCCCAGCGAGGTCACGCTGCTGGTCACCGGCGGCACCTTCGGCCAGCTCCAGCCCGTCGAGGGCAAGGGCGGCGCCGCCGAGCTGCTCGGGCAATGGGTGAACAACGAGAAGCACTGTCCGGGCCCCGTGAAGGATGGCCAGGCCACGTGCGCGGACTCGGGCACCCTGGCGCTCGCCACCGGTGACCACTGGAACGGGCCCGCCCTGTCGTCCTTCTTCCTGGGCGCCCCCACGGCCGAGGTCATGGGCCGCATGGGCTACGCCGCCTCCGCCATGGGCAACCACGAGCTGGCGTTCGGCAAGGAGGCCTTCCTCAAGAACCGCGCCTCCGGCGGCTTCCCCTTCCTCGCCGCCAACCTGCGCGTGAAGGACCCGGCGCTCGCGGGTGACATGTCCCTGCCCGCGTTCCAGGTGTTCGACCGTCGCGGCCTGAAGATCGGCGTGGTGGGCCTGGCCTCCGAGAAGACCGTGCGCACGGCGATGGCCGGCCGCGCCGACGGGCTCGAGGTCACCGGTTACGAGGAGGCGCTCGCCAGCGCCGTCCCCGAGGCCCGCAAGGCCGGCGCGGACACCGTCGTCGTCGTGGCCGACACGTGCGTCACCGAGCTTCAGCCGGTGGTCGCCAAGCACCCCGAGTGGAAGCTTGCGCTCGTGGCCGGCGGCCGCTGCCCCGCGCAGGTGTACTCGAAGGAGAACGGCACCATCTTCGCGTCGCTGGACCGCGGCTTCTCCAAGTACCTGCGCGCGCACATCACCTTCGACCCGGCGAAGCCCGCGGGCGAGAAGGTCACCCAGTTCGAGGGCAAGCTCGTCGACGTGGCCGGTGGCACGCCCGACGCCGAGACCGCGCAGCTGGTCGCCAAGTGGAAGGCGCAGCTCGACGAGGTGCTGGGCCAGCAGATCGGCTTCACCAAGACGGGCATCCCCCAGGCCTCGCCGCAGATGGCGAAGTGGGTCGCGGGCGCGGTGCGCGAGTCGCTCGGCACCGACGCGGCCATCCTCAACAAGGGCGGCATCCGCGGCGACCTGCCGGCGGGCCCGGTGACTCGCGGCAGCATCTACACGGTGATGCCGTTCGAGAACTCGCTGCTCGTCGTGAAGCTCAAGGGCGAGGACCTGGCCAAGCAGCTGGCCAACCCCAACGCGCTCATCTCCGGCTTCACCGCCGCGGGCAAGGGCAAGTTCAAGGACGCCAAGGGCAAGGCGCTGGACCCCGCGAAGGAGTACACGGTCGCCACCGTCGAATACCTGTACTTCGGCGGTGACGGCTTCGAGTTCGAGAAGCTGGCCCCCGAGCCCACCGAGACGGGCATGGCGTGGCAGACGCCCGTGGTGGACTGGACCAAGCAGCTCGACTCCAACGAGAAGAAGCCGCTGGAGAAGCAGCTGAAGTAACCCGCGCCCACGCGCGGCTTCACGAGGCGCCGGACGAGCTCCCACCTGGGCTCCTCCGGCGCTTCGTCGTTGCGGGCCCCAGGGGACGTGGCCCCGGGGGCCTGGGCTGCGCGGCTACTCGCCGCCGATGGGCGAGGTCGCCGAAGGTGCGGCGCCGCACACGGCCTCATAGCGGGCCAGCGTGTCGTGCACCGTCTGGCTCAGCCGCACCGGCGTGCCCTCGTAGAGGACCTCCACCGCGAGCTGCTGCGTGGCGAGCGCCTCCTGGCACCGGCCGAGCTGGAAGAGGATGGTGGAGTACGTGTCCAGCACGCTCGCGTTCCCCGGCGCCAGGGCGAGGGCCCGCTGCGCCGCCGCCAGTCCCCGCTCGGGCTGGGCCGTGCGCGCGTAGTAGCGGGCGAGCCCCTCCTGCGCGGCGACGTTGTCGGGAATCAACTCCACCGCGCGCAGCCTCGCGGCCTCCTGTTCCTCCGTCGCGTAGCCCGCGGCATCCAGCGCCTGGGCGAGCGCGTCCCACGCCCTGCCGCTCTCGGGCCTGCGGCCCACCAGCTCCCTCGCGAGCTCCAGTTGCTCCTCCGGCTCGGCCGTGTTGCGGATGCGCAGCAGGGCCACGGTGAGGTTGCCCGGGTCCTCCTTCAGCGCCTGGGCCATCTCGAACTCGGCCTTCTCCAGCCGCTCCTCGGGGGTGGCGCCTCCCGGCGTCATCAGGAAGAGGCGCGCGCGGATGGCGTGCACCTCCGCGGGCTCCAGGGGCCGGATGTCGATGTCCCCGGAGACGGGCAGCAGCGGCGCGGTGATGGTCGGGGAGCGCATGGGCACCGTGCCCAGGGCGTAGGCGTGGACCTGTCCGGCCAGGTCCTTCACGCCGTGGAACGCCGCATCCCAGGCGACGCGCGGGTCCTCCCCGCCCATCAGCCGCTTCTGGAAGCGCTCGAAGCGCTCGGCGTGCTGGCTGATGAAGAAGTGCACCCAGAGCCACGCGGACACGTAGTACTGCTGGGACTCGGCGCTGCTCATCGGCCCGCGGCGGTCCCACTCCCACAGCTCGTCCAGCGTGCGCCAGCCCTGGCGCCGGGCGATGTCCAGGAAGGGGCCGTGCTTCGCCCCCAGCACCACCTCCTGCTTCTCCGGCTTGAGGGCGATGGTCTCCAGGTAGGTGGCCAGCCCCTCGGACAGCCAGCGGGGCTGACGCACCAGCGCGAACTGGGAGAGGTAGTGCGTCAGCTCGTGGGCCTGCGTGGAGATGTCCGCGCCCTCCTCGCTGAGCGCGTAGCTGTGGCCCGCCATCACCAGCACGGGGCCCTCGGCCATCGTCGCGGAGAAGCCCTCGATGCTGACCTGGGTGAACTCGGAGAGCTCCCGGCGGTTGCGCAGGACGATGACCTCCACCGTGCCCGGCGGGTCGAAGCTGCCGCCCCAGGCCTGCAGCAGGCCCTGGCGCATCAGCTCCAGCTCCCGCGCGGCCTCGGCGGACGTCTCCGCGTCCAGGTTCGTGCGGACGGTGAAGTGCGGGCTCTTCACCTCCACCCAGGGGCGGCCGCCCTCGAGGGGGCACAGTGCTCGCATGGAGCTGCACCCCGTCACACAGGCCAGAAGGCACCCCAGCAACGCCAGCCGACACGTCATGTTCCTGTTTTCCCACAACTGACGCCCGTAGGGCAGGGTGGGCATCCCTCCCCACTGGGCTAGAGTGTCGGCATGGAGATGGCGGAGTTCATCGCGTCGCGCCGGCCTCGCTGGGAGAAGCTCGAACGGCTGCTGGACCAGTCGGAGACCCGGGGCCTCCGGGGCCTGAGCCTGGAGGACGCGCGGACGCTGGGGAAGCTCTACCGCGCCGTGTCGAGCGACCTGCTCTGGGTCCGGGCGCGCAGCGGCTCGGCGGACGTGAGCGCGTACCTCAATGATTTGGTGGGCCG
The DNA here is from genome assembly GCF_026626605.1 of Myxococcus sp. MISCRS1. Lineage (NCBI taxonomy): Bacteria > Pseudomonadati > Myxococcota > Myxococcia > Myxococcales > Myxococcaceae > Myxococcus > Myxococcus sp. MISCRS1. The sequence continues at coordinate 1,488,495 of NZ_JAPNKB010000001.1, read as the reverse complement.
GGCCTATGCGCTGACCTACCCGGGGCGGCGTCCCCGGTTCGCGGACGTGTGGGGCTTCGTGGCCCGGGGCTTCCCGGCGCTCTTCCACCGCGAGGTGCGCATGTACCTCGCCGCGGTGCTGCTGTTCCTCGCGGGCGGGGGCTTCGGCTACCTGGGGATGCTGGTGGACCCGGAGGCGGCGCACTACCTGGTGCCCGCCGAGCACCTGGACCTGGACCCCGTCCAGCGCGCCGCCGACGAGGCGAAGGGCGAGGGGATGACGGCCGACCAGCAGGCCCATTTCTCGTCGTACCTCTTCACGCACAACATCCAGGTGGCCTTCCTGGCCTTCGCCCTGGGCGTGACGCTGGGGTTGGGCACGGCCATCATGCTGTTCGTCAATGGACTGTTTCTGGGGGCGCTGGCGCAGGTGTACGCGGCGAAGGGCATGGCCGGCTGGTTCTGGGCGTGGATCCTCCCGCACGGCATCCCCGAGGTGACGGCCATCTGCATCGCGGGCGCGGCGGGGCTCGTCATCGCGCGCGGGCTGGTGGCCCCCAAGGGTCTCACCCGGGGACAGGCGCTGCGCCTGGAGGCGGTGACGGCGGTGAAGCTGCTGTTCGGGACGCTCGCGCTGTTCGTGCTCGCGGGCTTCATCGAGGGCACCGTGTCGCAGATCCATCCGCCCAAGCTGTCGGTGGCCTTCAAGGTGACGTTCGCCCTGGTGGTGGGCTCGGGCGTCTATGCGTACCTGTTCTCGGACTGGCTCCGAGACTCCCACCCGGCCGGGCCGGGCCCGGACGCTCCCCCGGCGTCCTGACGGGCATCGTGGGCGACGGGGCCGTGCTACACGGGGCGGGTGCTGCTCCTGCCCCCGCTGCCACCCCTGCCCGAGGTCCTCATCGAGTGCCCCCGCTTCTCGTTCGTGAAGCGGCGGGCGGATGGCTCGGTGGACTTCGTGTCGCCGGTGCCGTGTCCGTACAACTACGGCAGCATCCCGGGGCTCGTGGCGGATGATGGGGACCCGCTCGACGCGGTGGTGCTGGGCGCGCGGCTCGCTCGCGGGCAGCGGGTGCGGCTGCCGGTGGTGGGTGTGCTCGGCTTCGTCGACTCAGGCAAGGGCGACCCGAAGGTGATTTGCGGCGCGGCCCCGATGAGCGCCGCCGAGCGCGCGGGACTGGAGTCCTTCTTCCGCGTCTACGCGCTCTTCAAGCGGGGCCTGCACCTGGTGCGCGGCAACGACACCGACACCCGCTTCACGGGGTGGCTGCCGGTTCCGTCAGTGTCTTCCGCATCCTGAGGACGCGGTAGCTCAGCTCGCCCAGCGCCATCGGCCCCACCCACGTCTCCGGCTGGAAGCCCTCGCGCGTCCAGAAGCGCAGCGCCGCCGGGTTGGGCTCGGCCACGCCCACGCGCAGCACGTGCTGGCCCGAGGCGCGCAGCCAGTCCTCGTAGCCCGCGAGCAACCCCGCGCCCAGCCCGTGTCCCCGCGCCCCGGGCTCCAGGAGCAGCAGGCCGAGGTACGCCTCGCCTCGCGTCGGGAAGTCCTGGAGCCCCTCGAAGAGGCCCACCCACGCGCCCGTCGGGTCCACGAGGGCGAGCAGGTGCCCCTCCTCGGGCGTCACGCCAGGAGGACGCTCCAGGGTGAGTCGAAGGGCCTCGTCCGCACGCGCGGGGCGGCCGTAGCACAGACGGAAGAAGTCCTCGCAGCGCTCCATCAGCGGCTGGAAGCGCTCGGCCTCGGCGTCGCCGATGCGGTGCGCGGCGACGTCGCCGGATTGAAAGAGCGGGTGCATGTCGGGGTTAGAGGACGCCCCGGGCCTTGATGTCGAGGTAGCGGTTGACGGCCGCGAGGCTCAGGTCATCCGGCTGCACGTCGAGCATCTGCACGCCACCCTGGCTCACGCGCGCCTTGAGCACCTCGCGGTCCGTGAGCAGCTCCGAGGCCACGGCGTGCTGGAAAGACTCCTCGGGGCCCGGAGGCGGCGTGCGCAGGAGCTTCTGCAGCGCGGTGTCCTTGACCGACAGGCACAGGGGCACGTGCCGCCGCGCGAGCCGGTGGAGCGGGGCCACCATGGTGGACGCCTGCTCCTCGTCGAGGAAGTCCGTGAAGACGCACAGCAGGCTGCGCCGGGTGAGGCGGACGTTCAGCTCCTTGAAGAGGGCGAGGTAGTCCACGTACGTGAGGCTGGGCGTCGTGGAGTAGAGCGCGTCCACCATCTTCCGGTACTGCGTGCGCCCCGCCGCGGGCGGCAGGTACGTCTTCACGCCATCCGCGAAGACGGCGAGCCCCACCCGGTCTCCGTTGCGCACGGCGACGAAGGCGAGGAAGAGCGCGGCGTTCACCGCGTGGTCCAGCTTGGTGAGCCCGTCCACCTGCGCGGCCATGGAGCGGCCCGCGTCCACGCAGATGAGGATGGACTGCGAGCGCTCCGACTCCAGCACCCGCGTCACCGGCCGTCCGCGACGGGCCGTGGCCTTCCAGTCCACGTCGCGCGCGCTGTCTCCCTGCGCGTAGTCGCGCAGTCGCGCGAACTCACTGCCGCGCCCGTCACGGCGAAGTTGCCGCAGGCCCAGGTTCACCAGGTCCAGCGCGGCGCCGGACAGGAGCAGCCGGCTGGCGCCTCGCAGGTCCGGGTATACGGAGAGGGTCTGCGTGGTGGGGAACACGCGCTCGTGGAGGACGAGCCCCAGCGGGCCCGACACCCGCGCGGTCACCTCCGTGAAGTCGAAGCGGCCGCGCCGGGCGGGCGTCACCCGGTACACCCAGCGCGTCTCGCTGTCCGGGGGCAGCTCCAGCGTGGCCTCGTCGGGCACGGCGGTGAAGGACTCCGGCACGCCGTCCTTGACGCGCACCCGCGCCATCCGGCCGCCCCGGTGAACCAGCCGCAGCTCCACCTTGTTGGGCACGCCCACGTTGAGCCGCTGCGGCAACACGCGCCGGACCTCCAGCCGCACCGCGCGCGCCCACAGGAAGTCCAGCACGGCGAGCGCCAGGGCCAGCGCGTCCAACGCCAGCACGGCGCCGCCCAGGCCCGGGAAGAACCCCGCGGCCATCATGGGCACGGCCAGCAGCGCGAACAGCGCCCAGAGGCGCCCGGTGGGAATCACCGGGGGACCTCCACCGCCTGCACCACCTCGCGCAGCACGTCCGACGGCGTGGCTCCGTCCAGCTCCGCGTCCGGCGACAGCAGCAGCCGGTGCTTCAGCACGGGGCCCGCGAGGAAGCGCACGTCGTCCGGCGTGACGAAGTTGCGCCCGCGCAGCGCGGCCAGCGCCTTGGACGCGAGCAAGAGGTGCACGCCGGCGCGAGGACCCGCGCCCAGGCGGATGCGACTGGAGGTCCGCGTCGCCGCCACCAGCTTGCGGATGTATCCCAGCACCGGCGGCTCCACGTTGACCTCGTTGAGCGCGGCGCGCGCGCCCAGGAGGCCCTCCTTGGTCACCGCCGGGCGCACGCCCGCGCGCGACAAATCACCGGCGTCGAAGCCGCGGTGCACGGAGGCGAGGATGGCGTCCTCCTCCTCGGGCGCGGGGTAGCCCACGTCGATCTTCAGGAGGAAGCGGTCCAACTGCGCCTCGGGCAGCGGGTACGTGCCCTCCGACTCCACCGGGTTCTGCGTGGCGAACACCGTGAAGAGGGGGGACAGCGGCAGGTTTCGGCCCTCGAGCGAGACGCCGCGCTCCTGCATGGCCTCCAGCAGCGCGGACTGCGTCTTGGCCGGGGCGCGGTTGATTTCATCGGCCAGCAGCAGGTCCGTGAAGATGGGGCCCTTCACGAGCACGAAGCCCTGGGACTTCAAGTCGAACACGCTGGTGCCCAGGATGTCCGCGGGCATCAGGTCCGGGGTGAACTGGATGCGCTTGAAGTCGGAGCCGATGCTGCGCGCGAGCGCCTTGGCCATCAGCGTCTTGGCCACGCCGGGCACGCCCTCCAGCAGCACGTGGCCGCCGGCGATGAGGCCGCAGAGCATCAGCTCCAGCACCTCGTCCTGGCCCACCACGGCCTTGCGCACCTCGCGCAGCACGCCCTCGCGGATGGCATGGGCGGCCTGCACGGCGGAGCCGGTCTGGACGAGCGGGGAGGCGGGGTCGTTCGCGTTCATGGGGTACCGGAAGTGCTGCGCCGGACCTGGCCGGCGGGGTGGAGACCTTGCCGCAGCGTGGCCGCTCGCGCGGTGAGCTGCTGGAGGTCGGAGTCGTTGTTCACCGTGTCGGCCCGGCCGACCACTTCGCGCAGGCCGCGCGCGAGGTCCTCCCGGCCGCGCTCCTGCAGCGCCTCCGAGACGGCCTTGGGCGCCGCGTGCGCGGGCAGGCCCGCGTGCAGCGCGAACTCCTGGGTGAGCCCTCGGGCGACCAGCTTCGCCGCGAAGCCGTGGTGGCGCCCCTCGCGGTACAGCCGCGCCATGGCGAACAGGGCATCGGTGGCGCCCACGCGCACGGACTCGGGCGGAGGGCGGGGGCGGCCGAAGCGCTTGAGCGCCACGGACCACAGCGCCACGCCCGCGAGCAGCTGGAGCACCGCGAAGTGCAGGCCGTAGCGGCGCGCGAAGTCGACGACGGAGCGCTCGTTGGTGAAGCCGTGGTGGAACTCGTCGAACTCGTACGGGCCGGGGCCCAGCGCCGCCAGGGCGGAGAGCCAGAACTGCGCGTTGTCCGCGCGCGACAGCGCCACGTTCATCGCCAGCTCCGGTGCGCCCAGCACCAGCACCCGGCCCTGGCCGTGAGGCACCACCGCCGCCACCATGCGTCCCAGGCGCTCGTCCTCGAGGACCGGCACCGCGGTCGTCGGCAGCTCCAGGTACGCCTGCACCTTCACCTCCACCCGCTCCACGCCGAGCGTGTAGGGGGAGGGGAAGGGGGGCACCAGCGTGCGCATGGGCAGCGTCGTGTCGGCCTTGATGAGCTTCACGCTCAAGGCGTCGAGCAGCGGGTTCTCCCGCGAACCCCAGGGGACGTAGACGGCGGAGCCGCCCGCGGACACGTGCGTGAGCAGCTCCGTCACCTCGCGGTCGTCGAGTGCGCTGGCGCGGAAGGTGTTGAAGCCCGTGCGCGGCACGTCCTCGTCACCCAGACCGGCGTCCGGCTCGGCGGCGAGCTGCGTCTGCTCCAGGTCATCCTCGCGAGCGCCCTGCACCTCCACCGCGAGCAGCACCGGCGTCGTCGAGCCCGTCGTGCCGATGCGCAGGTCCGCCATGCGGCGAGTCACCGGCAGGCCGCTCTCCTCCGCCAGGAGGTACAGCGCGCGCGCGCCATCTTCCTGCGCGCGGTAGGTGGACAGCGTGTCGGCGAACTCGCCACGACGCGCGCTTGAGATCAGCATCGAACCGAGCACCACGGTGAGCACCAGACCGCCCACCGCGAGCAAGGGGAGGCGGTCACGCACCGGTGGCCTCCTGGCGAGGGAGCGCGGTGCGCATCGGCGTACTGACCACGGCGAGCACCCCATGGCCCACCATCAGCTCGAGGCGGCGGTCACGCACCGGCGGCCTCCTGGGGCGTGGGGGCGGCGAGCATCGGCGCGCTGAGGGCGCGGAACTCCTGGTAGCCGCTGCTTCCCACCGGCGTGTTGCCGTACCACGCGAAGTCGAAGCGCAGCGTCAGCTCCCGGAAGCGGGGCTTCCACTCCATGCGCCCCTTGAACTGGCTCAGGTAGTCCCAGTTGGACAGCGTCACGTCGTAGAGGATCGCGCCGTCGCGGTGCAGTCGGGACAGCAGCGCCAGGTAGAGGCTGCGCACCGCCTCGCGATACTCGCCCTTCGCGGCCAGCTCGTCCGCGAGCTGCGCCCAGCCCTCCGGCGGACGCGACAGCGCATGGCCCGCGTCCCCCGCGAGCGTCGAGGCGTCCAGGGTGGACACCTCCAGCCCCTCGCCCGCCTTGCGGCGCACGTTCTTCTTCAGTGCGCTCCAGAGCACATACAGCAGCACCGCCACCGTCAGCGTCGCGATGACCACCACCAGCGTGTTGGCCACGGCGCCACCGGACACGACGGGCGGCGTGAAGTTCCGCGTGGGCGGCGCCTCGTCCCGCTCGAAGAGCTTCTTGAGGAACTCCCCCAGCCAGGTCGTGAAGCGGCGCCACCAGCCGGGAGGCTGGGTCGGCTCCGGGGGCTCCTCGGCGGCCTTCTCCACCGGCGGCGCCACCGCGAACTCCGGCCGCGCCAGGATGTCCCGCGCCCGCGCCGAGGCCTGTCGCGCATCCACGGCCGCCTGCACCGTCCGCGAGCCCTGCTCCAGCCCCTGCTCCAGCGTGCCCAGCGCCGAGTCACAGTCCTCGTCGTCGTAGGCCTGCCGCTCCACCGCGCGCACCAGCCGGTCCAGCTTGCCGCGCTCACCCGTCCCCAGCGCCCCCAGCTTCTCGAAGCGCGCGTCCTCCTCCGGACCCGCGCCCTCGCACACCGTGGCCACCTGACCCAGCCGACGCACGGCCTCGCGGCTCGACGTCACGGGCGCGCGAAGCGCGTCCTCCTGCGCCCGTGCTGGCGTGCCCATCAGCAGCCCCAGCCCCAACACCACCGCGAGCATCGCCGCGCTCCGCTGTCCCAGGGGCTTGCCCGTGGAGCGCGGGGGCAGTTGCTGCGCCGCGGCCAGCAGGTCCAACCCCTCCTGCCGCACGCGCCCGTCGACGAGCAGCAGCGTGGCCGCCGCGGCGCGCACGGGCTCGAACAGCGTGAAGGTGAGGGCGGCCAGGAACAGCAGCCACGGCATGTTGTCCAGCGAGGCGTAACGCTCCGCGAACGTCAGGTCCACGCCCAACAGCTTGCGCGCCATCATGAGCAGGAAGTTCAGGCCGATGTGCAGGTTGAAGAACACCAGCACCTGCACGGACATGAGGAAGCGCACCTTCAGCGCCGTGCCTCGCGCCGGGCCCAGGAGCCGCGAGCACTGCCCGTACAGCCGCAGCACCGAGCCGCGCCCCTCCATCACCGCCGCGTAGCCCACGCTCTGCGCCGACACGACGAAGAACGCGATGCCCAGCGTCAGGTTGAACAGCAGCCAGTTGAAGACGAAGAGGTACGCCACCGCGACGAAGACCGAGGGCAGCCTCGCCAGCACCGCCTGCAGCGAGGCCCACGTGGTCGGCTCCGCCGGGCCCAGCAACACCGCCTGCACATGGTGCGCGGCGGCGCTCTGGCCCACGCCCCGCATGAACCACGCCAGGGTGAACGCCAGCGACGGCAGCACCAGCGAGTGCCCCATCCGCGCCGCCTCCGCCAGGTACAGCACGGACGCGATGACGGCGGCTCCCCCCGGCAGCGTGAGGGCCCAGACGCCCGTGCTCCGGGCGCACAGGCGCAGCGCCGCGTCCATCACCGCGATGGCGTTCCGGGGCCGCAACTCGAGCGCGGAGACGGCCATGGCTCAGCCCATCACCAGGTGGAGCGTCATGTAGACCGCCCCCCAGACGAGGCCCAGGCCCGCCACGGCGAGCAGGCCGCTGCCGACCGTCCACTCGCGTCGCTCGGCGGGGCCCTCGAGCGCCTGGAGGCGTCGCCCCAGGCAGCTCGCGCAGCGGTTGATGCCCTCGAACTGCGTGGTGCACTCCCGGCAGATGACCCGCCGGCACTCCACGCAGACACCGAGGCCGGCGCGCTCCGGGTGGTAGTGGCAGCGGCCCGAGCCCTGAATCATGCCGCCACCTTAAGCAGAGCCGGGCCCGCCACACCACCCCCAGCGCACCCCTCAGAGCTCGTCGAGGAACTCGTCGTTGTAGGTGTAGCGCGACAGCCGCTTCACCAGGGCCTCCATCGCCTCCACGGGCTTCACCGCGAAGAGCATCTGCCGCAGCTTCTTCACCTTCTCGTACTCGCGCTGGGTGAAGAGCTTCTCCTCCTTGCGCGTGCCGGACTGGGCGATGTTGACCGCGGGGAAGACGCGCTTCTCGGCGAGCAGGCGGTCCAGGGTGACCTCGGAGTTACCCGTGCCCTTGAACTCCTCGAAGATGACCTCGTCCATGCGGCTGCCGGTGTCGATGAGCGCCGTGCCGATGATGGTGAGCGAGCCCGCCTCCTCGGTCGCCCGCGCGGCGCCGAAGATGCGCTTGGGGCGCTCCAGCGCGCGGCTGTCCACGCCGCCGGACATGGTGCGGCCGGAGTTGTCGACCTCCTTGTTGAAGGCGCGCGCCAGACGCGTAATCGAGTCCAGCAGGATGACCACGTCCTTGCCCGTCTCCACCAGGCGCCGGGCGCGCTCCAGCGCCAGCTCCGCCACCTTGAGGTGGTCCCCGGTGGGCCGGTCCGAGCTGGACGCGAGCACCTCCGCCTTGATGCTGCGGCGCATGTCCGTCACTTCCTCGGGCCGCTCGTCGATGAGCACCACCATGACGTGCGCCTCCGGGTGGTTGGAGATGACCGCCTGGGCGATGCGCTGGAGCATGATGGTCTTGCCCGTCTTCGGGGGCGCGACGATGAGCGCGCGCTGTCCCTTGCCGATGGGCGAGATGAGGTCCAGCACCCGGGTCACCATCTCCTTGTGACCGTTCTCCAGCTTGAGCCGCTCGGTGGGGTCCACCGACGTCAGGTCCGCGAAGTGCGGCAGCCGGGACACGCCCTCCAGCGGGCGGCCGTCCACCGTGTCCACCTTCTGGATGATGCCCTTGTTGCCGCGCATCTGCGCGAAGGCCGTCAGGTACTGGCCCTGACGCAGCCGCAGCTTCTGCACCAGGTTCTTGGGCAGCTCCGGGTCGTCCGGCGCCGCCAGCAGGTTGCGCTTGAGCTGGCGCAGGAACGCGTTGGGCCCCTTGACCTCGGTGTCCAGCACGCCCTCCACCGGCGCCAGGTTGGACTGCTGCTGCGCCTGACCCTGGCCGCCGTGGTGCTGGCGCTGATGCTGCTGGCCGCCGCCGTGGCCCTGATGCTGCTGCTGTTGCTGGGGCTGCTGCTGGCCCTGCTGTTGCTGCTGCTGCGCCTGGCGCTGCTTGTACTGCTCCAGCTCCTGCGGCGTCAGGAAGACCTGGACCTGCTGGCCGTCCGGGCCCGCCGTCATGCGGTACGCCTGACCCTCCGGCGTGAAGAGCACCTGCGCGCCACGACGACGACGGCGCCGACGGCGGCGGCGTCCCCCGGGCTGACCGGGCTGGCCGGGCTGGCCGCCCGACGCGGAGGCGCCTCCGCCTTCGCCCTCGTCGCCACCCTCGTCGTCGCCTTCGTCGCCGTCGTCATCCGCCTCGGGAGGAGGGACGGGACGGGCAGCCGCGGGCGGCGGGGTGGCATCACGGGGGTCGCGGTTATCGGAGTTTTCGCTCATGAGGTTTCCAGACCGTGTGCGCCCCTCACGGGCCATCCCGAGGGGAGGGCGGGGGGACGCAGGGTGACTCAGGCTGTGGGACAGGAAGCCGGGCGCGGGGCCTTCGAGATACGCGAAAGGCCGAACCGCCGGTCCCTGGAACACCCTGGTGGCCCAAGGCCGACCGGGGTGCGGAGACAACACTAACAGAGGAGCCTCGCGGCGCTCCCGGTTTTTTCACCCGGTGTTGGCGGGCCGACCCCGCGGCCCGCCTGGGGGTTGCTCAGCGGACGGTGAGGGTGAAGGGCATCATCGCCTTCATCCCCGGGCGCAGCATCTCCAGGTCCACGCCCGCCTGTCGCGCCAGCTCCCGCAGGGCGGACGGGAAGGGCTCCACCGGAGCGGGCAGCAGGGCGAGCGCCGCCTGCACGCCCGGCTCCCCACCCAGGCTGGAGAAGAAGCCGCGCGCCTCGCCCATCAGCACCAGGTCCAGCTCCTCCGACGCGGGGACGCCCGCGTGCCGGCGGGCCGACTCCACCGCCTCCTGCAGGCCGCCCAGCCGGTCTACCAGCCCGCGCGCCAGGGCGTCGTTGCCGCTCCACACCCGGCCGCGCGCCACGGCGTCCACCTCCGCCTTGTCCTTCTTGCGCACCTTGGCGACCTCGGTGATGAACATGTCATAGGACGTGTCCACCCACTGCTGCACCGCGGCCTGCTGCTCGGGCGTCCACGCCTTCCACATGCCGAAGACGTCCGCCATGGGCGAGCGCGAGAGGGTCTGCTGGCTCACGCCGAGCTTCTCGCCCAACAGGCCCTCCAGCGCGGGCTTGAAGTAGAAGACGCCGATGCTGCCGGTGATCGTCGTGGGCAGCGCGAGCACCTCCGTGGCGCCCATGGCCGCGTAGTAGCCGCCGGAGGCCGCCGCGTCGCCCATGGAGGCGATGACGGGCTTCACCTTCGCCGCGTCCACCACCGCCTGGTACATCAGGTACGAGGCCAGCACCTCGCCGCCGCCCGAGTCCACGCGCAGCACGATGGCCACCACGGACGGGTCCGACTTCGCCGCCTCCAGCGCCCGCACCACCGTCTCCGCCCCGGCGATGCGGCTGAAGCCCAGCGGGTCCTCGCGGCTCTTGCCGCCGGCAATCGTCCCCAGCACCGGCACCACCGCGACGCGGCGGCGCGTGCCCCAGCGGCCCTCGCGCTCGTCGCGCGGCGCGTACGTGGCGCTGAAGCGCCCGCCCGGCACCAGCTCGCGCACCTTGCCGTCCAGCTCCGAGGGAAGGATGAGGCCGTCCAGGAAGCCCAGCTTCAGCGCCAGCTGCGGCGTGGCCAGCCCCGCGGCCCACAGCTCGTGCAGCTTCTCCACCGGCACGTTGCGAGCCTGGGTGACGGCGCGCTCGTACCAGGCCACCTCGTTGTCCAGGTAGGCGTTCACCACCTCGCGCGAGGCCTCGCTCGGCTCGGTGAGGGTGAGCTGCTCGGGCGCCGTCTTGTACTTGCCCACCCGCGCCACGTCCCACGTCACGCCCAGCTTCTGCATCGTCCCGCCGTACGTCTGCAGGCTCGCGGCCAGGCCGTTGATGGGCAGCGACGACTCGGGGAGCGCGTAGACGCGCTCGGCGGCGGACGCCACGAAGTAGCCCAGGTCATCCGCCGACAGCAGCACCGCCATCACCCGCTTGCCGGACGCGCGCAGCCGCAGCACCGCCTGGCGCAGCTCCTCCGCCTTGCCCCAGTCCACGCCGGGCAGGCCCTCCATCTTCAGCACCACGCCCGACAGCCGCTCGTCCTTCGCCGCCAGGTCCAGCCACCGCGACAGCCGGAGGAACGGGTCCGCCTCGCTCACGCCCAAGAGCGACAACAGCGGACTGCCGCCGCCCGCCAGCACGTCGTTGAGGTCCAGCATCGTCACCACGCCGCCGGGCGGCCGCAGCGAGCGGTAGTTCTCCGTGGACAGGCGCACCTGCGCCACGTGGTTCGTGCCGTTCTCCCCGCCGCCCGCCGCGTAGGTGAGGCCCAGGTGGCCGGTGTCCACCGTGACGGCCAGCTGGAGCGCCAGGGGCACCGCGTCGACGAAGCCGTGGGACACGCCGCCGCCCAGCCGCAGGCCCGGAATCACCTCCGCCTGCAGCGTGTACGTGGCCTGCCCCTGGCGGAAGGCTCCCTCCGAGAAGAGCCAGTCCACGCCCAGGGTGAAGCGCTCGCCCAGCGGGCGCAGGCCCAGGCCGAAGTCGTACGCGCGCTCGATCTTGAAGGCGCCCTCCCGTGGGGCGTTGAGGTTCCTGGCCACCGCCGCCAGCGACAGGTAGCGGGCGGGCCGGGCGGTGAGGCCCACGTCGAAGGTGTCCAGCGAGTCCACGTCCTCGTCGTCCGAGCCGAACGTGTGCCAGGACGCGCCCAGCTGCAGCGTGGGGGCCCCCAGGGACAGGCCCAGCGACGTGCGCCGGTAGTCCGGCCCGTGGCGGGGGCGCATCCACTCCATCGACGCGCCCAGGCCCAGGCCCAACAGCTTCGCGCCCAGGAAGACGCCGTCGGCGGTGCTGTCCTGCTCGAGGTTGCGCTCGTGCAGGTAGAACAGCTGACCGGAGCGCACGAAGCCCAGGCCCGCGGGGTTGAGCGACAGGGCCGTGGCTTCGTCCACCAGCGCGGCGCCGGTGGGTGGCAACGTCAGCCCCCGTGAGGGCAGGGGGGCCTGGACGATGGAGCTCGTCTGGGCGAGCGCGAGCGACGGGAGCAGCAGGAGGGCGAGCAGGCGCATAGAGCCCCGGACTCTAGGCATCGCCCGTCCGGGGACAAGCGCCTCGTGTCACCAGTCCTCGGTTCCAGACACCCCGTCGAGCGGATCATCCCCGGGCTTCTTCGTCTTCTCCTGCTTGCGCGTCCGGCCGCCGCGGTCCTCGGCGCCCCAGTCCTCGGTGCCGCCCCGGTTGTCGAGCGGATCCGAGCTGCGCACCACCTTCTCCCCGCCGCCCTCGCTGGTGTTCACCAGCTGATTCACCATGCGCTCCATCTCCGACTTGAGCTGACCGAACTCGTCGCCCTGGAGCACCACGCGCCGGCCGCCCAGCTTCCGGCCGTTGCGCAGGTCGTAGTAGCCCAGGATGAGCTCGGTGCCCTCGCCGTGGCTCCTCACCGTGCCCACCATGGCCCGCTCCAGGCCCAGCGACTTGCCCAGCCCCGCGACGCCGTTGGCCTGGCTGATGCCGCGCGACACCTCGCTGGCCACCCGGTCCAGCTGCGCGTCATAGGCCTTGTACGCGGCCGTGGGCACCAGCTCCGTGCTCACCTCCACGTCATCCGGCGTCACCTCCATGAGCTGGCCGTACTGGCGGAAGCCGGGCCGCTCGACGCGCAGCAGGTGCTTGCCCACCGTCAGCGCGGGAATCGTCACCGGCGTGTACCCGGCCATCTCCCCGTCCACGTAGACGCGGGCGCCGGCGGGGCGCGACTTCACCGTGGCGCTGCCGCGCAGCTGGGAGGTGCGCCCGGTGGCCACCTGCACGCGCAGGGCGATGAAGTCCCGGCTGAAGCGCTTGGGGTTGAGCTCGAAGGTGGGGGACACGGCGATGAGGTCGATGAGGACCAGCTTCGCCTCCTCCACGTCACCGCGCAGGTGCAACAGCGCCGCGTACAGCGCCAGCGACTCGCACAGAGGCGAGCAGCCGCGCATGGCCGCCGGAGCGTTCTGCAGCTCCTTGAGCGTGGCGCGCACCTTCGTCTCCGCGTCGTCGTACTCCTTCTTGTCGAAGGCGGCGGCGCTCTCCGAGTAGCCCTTGCGCGCGCGCTCCATCGCGGACTGGGCGTTGGGGTCGGCGGGCAGGCCGAAGATCTCCTCGGACTTGCGGACGGTGAACCCGGCGAAGTTCCCCAGCGCCTCGTTCATGTAGCCCTCCATCTTCACGCTGCCGGACTCGGCCGCGGGGTCCATGGGGATGAGGAGGCTGGTGGCGCGCCGCGCGGGTGCGGGGGACGCCGCCAGGGCGAGCGAGGGAAGCAGGGCGAGGACGAGGGCTCTCATGGGGTAACCTCAGAAACGAGCGACGCGAGCGGGCGAACCGTCATTCAACCCGGAGCTCAGAAGCCTGTTCCTCCGGTGATGGGGTTGAACGGGCGGCCCTTGTCCTGGGTCGCCACGAAGACGGCGCCCGCCGTGACGGCCGCGGCGCCTCCGACGACGGCCCAGAACCAGGGCCGCTTGAGCAGGGACTGGCCGGACGCGCCGCTCTCGGCGACGCGCGGGGAGATGGCGCCCTGGATGAAGTCGCGCGCCTGCTGGGCGGCGGCCTCCGGGCTCTGGTCGCGCTCGCGGCCCGACAGGTCGATGTCCACGCCGCGCAGCCGCGCCTGGGTGCGCACGTCCCACGCCTGGAGCTCCGCCTTGAGCCGGCCCTTCTTGTCCTGCGACACGGCGGCCACCACCACGTAGCGCGCGTCCAGCCGGTCGGCGATGGCGGCGGTGTCCGGCGGCAAGGTCTCGCTGTCGAAGGCGGCCTGGGAACCTGCGCGCACGGAGGCGTCGCGGATGGCCGTCAGTCCCGGCCCGGGGCTGAGCTCCGCCTTCACCTGCGCGCTCGCGCCGGACTTCACCTCCGTGTACTCGGCGTGGGGCGTGTGGCCCGGCAGCGTCACCACCACGGCGTGGTGGCCGGCGGGGACCGTCACGCCCCTCAGCGGCGTCACTCCCAGCTCCTGGCCCCGCACGCTCACCTTGGCGCCCGCGGGCTTGGACTCCACCACCAGCGTGCCGGCGGGGCGCGCGCCCACCTCCGCGCGGGCGTCCTCGAAGGCCTTCTGCACGTCCTGTCCGAAGAGCGCCTTGTCCGGACGGGTGGAGGGCTCGGCTACCGCGGCGCGCACGAACGCCGCCTTCGCGCCCGCGGCGTCGCCGTTGAGCAGCCTGGCGGCGCCCAGGAAGAGGTACGTCTCACCCAGCCGCTCCGGGCGGAAGTCGCCGGGGGACTTCTCGTACGCCTCCGCGGCGGCGCGGAACTTCGTCTCCGCGGCCTCCGGGTCCAGGTTGTCGTACGCGGCCCGGCCCTCGTCGTAGAGGCCATCCGCCTGCGTCAGCGGCGTCGGCTCCGGGGGAGGGAAGGCCGTGCCCAGGTCCACGAACGGGATGTCCCCGCCGCGCTGCAGGTGCCTCGTCAGCTCCCCCTCCAGGCGGGCAGCGGCGTCGGAGGCGGCCGGCGTGCGGGCCACCGAGAACAGCGCCACCGTGCCGGACGCCACCGCGGGGGTGTTCGCCAGCGAGGGCCGCGCGTTGGGATTGACGGGCTCGTGGGGCTTCGTCGCCGGAGGCGGCACGGGCGTGGCCACCGTGGGCTTGTCCGTGCCGACGGGCTTCGCCGGGGGCGTGGGCTGCTCGGGCTCACCGAAGACGAGCGGCTGCGGCGACTCGACGTCCTGGACGTCCGTCGGCTCGGCGGTGACCGGGCTCTTCTGGCCCTTGATGCCGGGCTTCTTCTTCTTCGCCTTCACCACCTTGCTGGAAGGGGTGGCCTTCTTGCGCGCGGCCTTCTTGCGCGTCGTCTGGGCGTGGGCGGGGAGGACGGCCAACAGCAGCGTGAGCAGCAGGGCGAGTCGGCGAAAGGTGTTCACGGCGTCGGAATCTAGCCGAGCTAGAAAGGGCCGTCACGAGCCCCCGCCTCGGCCCTCGGGGCAACACCCGGGGTGGCGGGGACTCGCGGCAGGATGACGGATGGCTAGACGTCCAGCGCCTCGACCTCGCCGGCGCGCTCCATGATGAACCGGAAGCGGGCGCTCACGTCCCGGCCCATCAGGTCATTGATGACGCGGTCCGTCTCGATGGGGTTGTCGATGGTGACCCGCAGGCTCATCCGGTTCTTCACGTCCAGGGTGGTCTGCTTGAGCTCGTCGGCCGTCATCTCGCCCAGACCCTTGAACCGCATGATGTTGGGCTTGGCGTTGCCCTTGACCTTCTCGCGGATGATGCGGTCGCGGTCCGCCTCGTCCAGCGCCCAGTACGTCTCCTTGCCGATGTCCACGCGGAACAGGGGCGGCTGGGCGATGTGGATGGCGCCGCTCTCGATGAGCGGGCGCAGGTGGCGGTAGAAGAAGGTGAGCAGCAGCGTGGCGATGTGGTGGCCGTCGCTGTCGGCGTCCATCAGCAGGAACACGCGGCCGTATCTCAGCTTGGAGATGTCGAAGTCCGCGCCGATGCCGCAGCCCAGCGCGCTGACGATGTCCTGGAGCTCCTTGTTGCCGGCCACCTTGTCCGTGGACGCCTGCTCCGCGTTGAGCACCTTGCCGCGCAAGGGGAGGATGGCCTGGGTGCGCCTGTCCCGGCCCTGCTTGGCGGAGCCGCCTGCGGAGTCACCCTCCACCAGGA
The DNA here is from genome assembly GCF_026626605.1 of Myxococcus sp. MISCRS1. Lineage (NCBI taxonomy): Bacteria > Pseudomonadati > Myxococcota > Myxococcia > Myxococcales > Myxococcaceae > Myxococcus > Myxococcus sp. MISCRS1. The sequence goes on along the minus strand of NZ_JAPNKB010000001.1, from coordinate 1,472,939 downwards.
ACAGCTCGCTGACGTTGGGGTCCGTGGACGAGCAGTCCGCCAGCTTGCCCGGCAGGTTGAGCCGGTGGCTGACGGCCGTCTTGCGGCTGACGGCCTGGGACGCGGCGCGGCTGGCCTCGCGGGCGCGGGCGGCCAGGATGATGCGGGCCACCACCGCCTCGGCGACGCTCTTGTTGTCGTTGAGCCACTTCTCCAGGGCCGGACGCAGCACGCCGTCCACCTGGGCCGTCACCTCGGGGTTGTTCAGCCGCGACTTCGTCTGCCCCTGGAACTGCGGCTCCACCACGTAGACGGACAGAATCGCGGTGATTCCCTCGCGGATGTCCTCCGCGGTGAGCGACACGCCCTTGGGCGTCAGGTCGTGCGTTTCGATGTAGTTGCGCACCGCCTTGACGACGGCGCCGCGCAGGCCCGCCTCGTGGGTGCCGCCCATGTTGGTGGGGATGCCGTTGACGTACGAGCGGATGTGCTCGTCGGTGGCCTCCGTCCAGCCCAGCGACGCCTCCAGCCGCACGCCGTTGTCGCGCGAGTGGTAGAACGTGGCGCTGCCCGCCGGCACCAGGGGCTTCTGCCGCTCGGCCACCACCTTGGTGAGGTACTCGGCGATGCCGCCGTCGTGCTTGTACGTGACGGACGTCGCGGGGCTGGCGGTCTCATCCTTCCAGATGACCGTCATCCCCTTGTGCAGGTAGCTCTTGGCCTCCAGCCGCTCGCGCACCAGCTCCGCGTCGAACTTCAGCTTCTCGCCGAAGATCTCCGGGTCCGGCTCGAAGGTGATGGAGGTGCCGGTGCCGCGGGCGGCGCCGTCCACCTTCAGCTGGCTGGTGGCCTTGCCGCGCGCGTACGTCTGGACGTACTTCTTGCCGTCGCGCTTGATTTCAATCGTCAGCTTGCGCGCGAGCGCGTTGACCACCGAGCTGCCCACGCCGTGCAGACCGCCGGAGTGGATGTAGTTGCCCTGCTCGAACTTGCCGCCCGCGTGCAGCGTCGTGAGGATGACCTCCACGGCGGGCTTCTTGAGCTTGGGCATGATGTCCACGGGGATGCCGCGCCCGTTGTCCACCACGGTGATGCTGCGGCCATCCTTGTGGAGCACGACCTCGACGGTGGTGGCGTGGCTGTTGATGACCTCGTCCACCGAGTTGTCGAGGATCTCCCACAGCAGGTGGTGATAACCGGTGCTGTCGGTGCCGCCGATGTACATGGCCGGGCGCTTGCGCACCGGCTCCAGGCCCTCGAGGACCTGGATGTCCGCGCCTGTGTAGCTTTCCTTCTTCGTCGCCATGGCGTCCTCTGGCTAATCCTTCTTCTCGGGCAACGGGATGAAGACGACGGGCCGGGCCACGTCCTCCACCGCGTCGCGCTTGGACATCTCGTGGCCCTTGCCGCCGCGGCCCGTCACCCCGTACTTGGCGGGAGCGAGCTGCAGCTTGCGGCCCTTCTGCGTGTCGAAATCGATCTTCGCGTCCTTCTGGTTGGGCGCGCTGACCAGGAACTCCACCACCTGGTCATCGTCATCCACCTTGATGACGGTGACGCCCTTGCCGGGGCCGGCCAGCTCATTGACCTCTGCCACCTTGCACACCAGGGCGTTGGTCTTCTTGGTCAGCACCGCGAGCAGGTCCTTCTCTCCCGCCTCGCGCACGCCGATGATCTCATCGCCCTCGCCCGTCTTCGCGTAGCGACGGCCGGCGCGCGTGGAGACCTCCAGGTGCGGCTCCAGGAGGAAGCGCATGCCCATGCCCTGCTTCGTCACGCCGACCAGCTTCGTCGGGGCCTCGAGCCGGGCGTCCAGCGACCAGGCGGCCACCACGCGCTCGCCGTCGTCGAACTTGAACAGCTTCTGCACCGGGTCGCCGTAGCCGGTGGACGCCGGGATGTCGTTGAAGCGGGTGACGTACGCGGTGCCGAAGTTGCTGAACAGCACCAGGTTGGCCTTGAGGCTGCCGGCCAGCACCGCCATCACCGCGTCGCCCTCGCGCAGACGGGTGGAGGACGGGTCCTTCACCTCGCGTACGCGCTTGACCCAGCCGTCGCGGGTGAGGACCACGTGGGCGTCCTCGTCCGCGATGAACGCGTCCGCGTTGAACTCCACCTCCTCGGAGCCCGCGCCGCCGATCTTCGTGCGGCGCTTGTCGTTGTACTGGCCCTTGATCTCCCCGAGCTCGTCCTTGACGGTGGCCCAGACCTTCTTCTTGTCCTTGAGGATGCCCTCGATGCGCTTGATCTCCGCGCGCTTCTCCTTGAGCTCCTTCTGGACGACCAGGATCTCCAGGCGGGCCAGCTTGTAGAGCTTCATCTCCAGGATGGCGTCCACCTGGAGCTCGTCCAGCTGGAAGCGCTTCATCAGCTTCTGGGCCGCGTCCTGCTTGCCCTCGGACTGGCGGATGATGCGGATGATCTCATCCAGCGCGTCGTAGGCCTTCTCGAAGCCCTCGAGCAGGTGCACGCGCTTCTGCAGCTCGCCCAGCTCGTGCTGGAAGCGGCGCGTGACGACGGCGAAGCGGAAGTCCAGGAAGTGCTGGAGGATGTCCTTGAGGTTGAGCCGGCGCGGCGTGCCGACCTCCGGGTTGTCCTCGCTGGGGACCAGACACGTCAGGTTCACGCCGAACGTCGTCTGCAGCGGCGTGTGCTTGTAGAGGTACGCCATCACCAGCTCGGCGTTGGCGTCCTTCTTGAGCTCCAGGACGATGCGCACGTCCTTGGTGGACTCGTCGCGCACGTCCACGATGAGCGGCAGCTTCCGCTCGCGCACCAGGTCGCCGATCTTCGAGACCAGGGTGGACTTGTTCACCGTGTACGGGATGGACGTGATGATGATCTGCGTCCCGCCGCGCTTGAGCTCCTCGGTGTCCCACTCGCCACGGATGCGGACGCTGCCTTGGCCCGTCTCGTAGATCTCCCGCAGCTCCTTCTTGTCGTTGAGGATCTGCCCGCCGGTGGGGAAGTCCGGTCCCTTGACCCACTTGAGCAGGTCCTTGGTGAGCAGCGTCGGGGTCTCGATGAGGGCCACGAGCGCGTCCACCAACTCGCCCAGGTGGTGGGGCGGGATGTTGGTCGCCATGCCCACGGCGATGCCCGTGGTGCCGTTCATCAGCAGCTGGGGCACGCGTGCGGGGATGACGATGGGCTCGTTGCGGGTGCCGTCGTAGGTGGGCCGGAAGTCCACCGTCTTGCGCTCGAGCTCCCCGAGCATCTCGGTGGCGAGCTTGTCCAGGCGGCACTCGGTGTAGCGGTAGGCGGCGGCGGAGTCGCCGTCCAGCGAGCCGAAGTTGCCGTGGCCGTCCACCAGCGGGTAGCGCAGGGAGAAGTCCTGCGCCATGCGCACGAGCGCGTCGTAGATGGAGGCGTCGCCGTGCGGGTGGTAGCGACCCATGATGGCGCCGACGACCTGGGCGCACTTCTGGTACTTCGTGTCGAACGACAGGTTCAGGTCGTTCCACATGCCGTACAGGATGCGGCGCTGCACGGGCTTGAGGCCGTCGCGCACGTCCGGCAGGGCGCGCGAGGTGATGACCGACAGGGCGTAGTTGATGTACCGGCGACGCGCCTCGTCGGCCAGCGAGGCCGGGACGAACCCATCACCCCCACCACCGGCACCCGCGGCACCACCCCCGCCGCCGGAGCCTCCCTGCTTCTTTCGCGTCTTCAATTCGCCTTCTGCGCGCATGCTCTTCGAACCCAGGTGAGAACGTCTCGTACCCGAACGCGGTGCGTGACTCGCGCACTCCGCGCCATGGACTCTGAAATCTTCAACAAAGCGGCGGGACTACCATGCCCCCCTGACAAAGGGAACGAATTCGGGGGGTTGCACGTACTCCGAGGCGTCCCACCTGAATCTCCGTGCAGTCCTGCCTCCGAGTGGAACATCTCTGTAACCCCCTGAAATTCCGGCGGCCGGGGCACGCGAGACTCCCCGGCGGGCGGGACGGTGGGTGCGGGTAGGATGGGCCGGCGAGGGAGGCTTTGGACCCCGGGGGGGAGGGCGCCCAGGGACCGTTCGGCTGCCCGGCCGCCCCTTGATGCGCCGTGTCACGGGCCTTCGTCAGGACACGGCGCGGGTCTGCTCTTCCGGGTTCGGAAGGTGCTCGGTGGTGGGCGTCCGCTCGCCTCCGTGGCGGCCTCCCCGGCCTGCGCCGAGCACCGAGTAGAGCGCCGGGAGCACCAGCAGCGTCAGCAGGGTGGAGGACAGGACGCCGCCCACCACCACGGTGGCCAGCGGTCGTTGGACCTCCGCGCCGATGCCCGTGTTGAGTGCCATGGGGAGGAAGCCGAGCGCCGCCACCGAGGCCGTCATCAGCACCGGACGCAGTCGGGAGACGGCGGCCTCGCGCAGGGCTTCCGGGAGCGCGCGTCCCTGGCCGAGCAGCTGCCGCAGCCGGGACACCAGCACCATGTCCCCGAGCACGGACACGCCGCTGACGGCGATGAAGCCCACCGCGGCGGAGATGGAGAACGGCAGCCCGCGCGCGAGCAGCGCCAGCACGCCACCCATCAGCGCGAAGGGGACGCCCGCGAAGATTCGCAGCGTGTCCACCCAGCGACGGTACGTGAGGTGGAGGAGCACGAGGATGAGTCCCAGCGCGATGGGCACCACGATGGCCAGCCGTGCCTGGGCCCGCTCCAGGTTCTGGAACTGGCCGCCGTAGCGGAGGTGGTAGCCCGGCGGCAGCTCCACCTTCGCCAGCGTGTCGCGCACGTTGGCGACGAAGCCGCCCAGGTCTCCGTCGCTCACGTTGGCCTGGATGACGATGCGCCGCTGACCCCACTCGCGCTGCAGGGTGGTGGGGCCGGACACCTCGCGAATCGTCGCCAGTCGCCCCAGGGGTACGCGTTCGCCTCCGGGCGCCGTGACGGGCACGGTGGCCAGCCTCGCGGGCTCATTGCGGTACGCCTCGGCCAGCCGCACCGCCAGGTCGAAGCGGCGCTCGCCCTCGCGGACCTCGCCCACCACGCGGGTGCCCACCGCCTCCACCACGTCGAGCACCTCGCGCGCGGCGATGCCATGCCGCGCGATGGCGGCCCGGTCCACGCTGACCTCCAGCACGGGCTGACCTGTGAGCTGCTCCAGCGTCACGTCCGTGGCGCCGGGGACCGCGCGCACCAGCGCTTCCAGCTCGCGCGCCTTGGCCTTGAGCACGTCCAGGTCATCGCCGAACAGCTTGATGCCCACGTCCCCACGCACGCCGGCGATCATCTCATTGACGCGCATCTCGATGGGCTGGAGGAACGCCATGCGCATGCCGGGCAGGTCCGCCAGCTCCGCCTTCATCTCCGCCACCAGCTCCTCCTGCGTCGCGGCGCGCTTCCACTGCTCGCGGGGATGGAGCGTGACGAACACGTCGGACAGCTCGATGCCCATCGGGTCCGTCGCCACCTCGGCCGTCCCGGTGCGGGTCCACACGCGCGCCACCTCGTCGGGGAACCGGCTCCGGAGCACCTTCTCCACCTGCCCGCCGTAGCGCACCGACTCGGTGAGGGACACCTCGGCCAGGCGCACGGTGTTGATGACGAGGGTTCCCTCGGACAGCCTCGGGACGAACTCGCGACCGAGCCCCGTGGCCGCCAGCCCCGTGCCCACCACCAGCAGCCCCGCCACGATGAGGACCGTGCGCGCATGGGACACGCTCCACTCCAGCAGCGGCCGGTAGCCCCGCTGCAGCCAGCGCACGAGGCGCGGCTCGGGGTGTCCTCGTTTGCCTCGCTCCAACGCGAACGACGCGAGCACCGGCATCAACGTCATCGACAGCAGCACGCTGCCCAGCAGGGCCAGGATGACGGTGAGCGCCATGGGACGGAACAGCCGCCCCTCCACGCCCTCCAATGCGAGCACGGGCAGGTACACCACCATGATGATGAGCTCACCGAAGAGCGTGGGCTTGCGGACCTCCACGGCCGCGTCCCGCACCACCTGTTTCAGGCTCCGTCCGTCGCGGGCCCCCTCCAGGTGCCGCTCCGCGTTCTCCACGAGGATGACAGACGAGTCCACCACCAGCCCGAAGTCGATGGCGCCCAGGGACATGAGGGTGCCGGCGATGCCGAAGCGCAGCATGCCGCTGAAGGCGAACAGCAGGGACAGGGGAATGGCGGAGGCGACGATGAGCCCCGCGCGCCAGTTGCCCAGGAAGAGGAAGAGGACGGCGATGACCAGCAGCGCGCCTTCGAGCAGGTTGGTGCGCACCGTGCGCAGCACCAGGTCCACCAGCTCCGTGCGCTCGTAGACGACGTCCACCTGCACATCGTCGGGCAGGCGCTGCTTCACCTCGTCCATGCGCCGAGCGAGCGCCCGTGTCACCACGTGCGAGCTCTCGCCCAGGAGCATGAAGCCCAGGCCCAGGACGACCTCACCCTCGCCGTCCGCGGTGGTCGCGCCTCGACGAATCTCGTGCCCCACCTCCACCTGGGCCACGTCGCGCACGCGCACGGGCACGCCGTCTCGCGCGGCCACCACCACGTCGCCCACGGCCCGGCCATCCTCCAGCACACCGATGCCGAGCACCAGGCTCGCTCCACCACCGCGCTCCACCATGCCGCCGCCCACGTTCGCGTTGTTCGCCTCCAGGGCCCGGTACACGTCGCCCAGCGACAGGTCGAACTGTCGGAGTCGCTGCGGCTCCACGACCACGTGCCACTGCTTCTCGTGGCCTCCCCACGCATTCACCTCGGCCACGCCGGGCACCGCGCGCAGCTGGGGCGCGATGACCCAGTCGTGCAGCGTGCGCAGCTCCTCCAGGCTCCGGCTCCTGCTCTTGACCAGGTAGTGGAAGACCTCGCCCAGCCCCGTCGCCACGGGCCCGAGCGTGGGGGCCTCGATTCCCGGAGGCATCTTCACGCGGCCCATCCGCTCCGAGACCTGCTGCCGCGCGAACCACACATCCGTGCCGTCGCGGAACTGGAGCGTCACCTGCGACAGCCCGAACTTGGAGATGGAGCGCAGTTCTTCCAGCTGCGGCAGTCCCGCGAGCTGCTGCTCGAGCGGAATGGTGAGCTGCCGCTCCACCTCGACGGGCGAGAGCGCGGGCGCCACCGTGTTGACCTGCACCTGCGTGGGGGTCGTGTCGGGGAAGGCATCGAGGGGCAAGGCCCGGAACGCGAGCAGCCCCGAGATGACGAGCGCCACGGTGCCGACCAGCACCGCGCCACGGTGCTCCAGTGACCCATCGATGATGCGCGTGAGCATGGGCTACGGGCCTCCTTCCTCGCAGCAGCCCGCGCCGATGGCGTCCTTGAGCACCTCGGTCTTCAGCAGGAAGGCGCCCGTGGTGACGACCTCCATGCCGGGCCGCAGGCCCTTGACCACCTCGACCTCGTCACGTGTGCCCGCGCCCAGCTCCACGGGGACAGGCTCGTAGAGTGTCTCGTCCTTCTTCACGAAGACGAGCACCTGTCCCTTGGCGCGCTGGATGGCGGAGTGGGGCACCATCAGCGCCTCGTGTTCCTCGGCCACTTGAATCCGCGCGCGCAGGAACAGGCCGGCCTTGAGGGCGCGGTCGGGGTTGGGCAACTCGACGCGGGCGCGCACCGTGCGGGTGGCGCGGTCCACGGAGGCACCCACGCGGGTGAGCGTGGCCTCACGGACCTCTCCGGGAAGACCCTCGAGGCTCAGGGTGACCTTCTGCCCCGCGCGCACCTGGGCCGAGTCCGCCTCGGGAATCTCGAGCAGGGCCCAGAGCGTGGAGAGGTCGGCGACCTCGAGCAACGTCTGTCCCGCGGCGACATGTCGGCCGGACACCGCGTCGCGAGCCACCACCGTCCCGGCGAAGGGCGCGGAGAGATTGTAGCGCCCCTCGCTGCTTCCCTGTTCCGCGCCCGCGGCGCTGAGTGCCGCGCGAGCCGCCTCACGCTCTCCCTCGGCCGCGGCGAGCTCGGCCCGGGCCTGCTCCAAATCCTTGCGAGGGCTGATGCCACGCTCGACCAGCTCCTGCTCCCGAGCGAGCGCCGCGCGAGCCGTCTCCAGCCGCGCGAGGGCCGCGGACAGTCGACCCTTGTCCTGTCCGACGGAAGGCGACGTGAGCGCGAGCAGGGGCTGACCCGCCTTGACGTCGTCCCCCTCGTCGACGCGCACCTCGCTCACCAGCGCATCGCCTCGCGCGGACAGCCGCGCCAATCGGTTCTGGTTGAAGGTGAGCTGGCCCACCACCTCCAGCGAGCGTGCGAAGTGCCTGCGCTGGAGTCGATGCGTCTGGAGTCCCGCCTCCCGCGCGGTGTCTGTGGAGGCCAATCGGATACGTGTGCCGGGCGTGGGGAACAGCGGCCTCTCGGCGCCCGCGGCCTTCACGAGCTCCGGGTGACAGAAGGGACAGACTGATTCTGGGAACCCATGCTCGCGGCAGTAGTCACCCGCCGCGATGAAGCCCGCCACCAGCTTCGGGTTGCATTGGGTGCACTTCGATTCGGGGACCGCGTGCTCCTTGCACCAGTCGGCGGGAGTGGCTGACGCGGTGAAGGAGAGCGACGGGTTGCACTGACGGCAGTGGGACTCGGGCAGTCCGTGCTCGTCGCACCAGTCGTCCTGGGCCTTGTAGACGTCGACGAGGTCGGGGTCGCACTTCGTGCACAGCTCCGCGGGCACGCCGTGCTCGCACAGCGTGACGGCGCGAGCCTCGGGGGACGAGGGCCCCGCATCGGAGAGTGTGCTCTTCGCGACCTCGGGCGGGGCGGACTTCGTGCACGAGGTGCCGAGACAGAGCAGGCCCGCCAGCGCCAGGAGACCGATGCAGGGGCCCATCTACTTCACGCCCTTCTTCGCGAGGTCCGGGTGGCAGAGGGAGCACTGGGACTCGGGGCGCTCGTGCTCGGCGCACCAGTCGTTCTTGGCCTTGAAGACGGCAGCGAGCTTCGGATTGCAGCGCGTGCACAGGGACTTCTGCACGCCGTGCTCACACTTGGGCTTCTCGGCGGCCTGCGACTGCTGCGCGGGCTTGGACTCCTCGGCCGACGCGGAGAGGACGGGGACGGACACGAGGGACACGACGAGCACGAAGGTCTGGATGGAACGCATGACATGACTCCGGCCAGGGCGGTGCCCCGGCGGTGGATGTCCGCGCGGGAGTGCGCGGAGGGTGGCTTCAGCTGCAGCGGGGCAGCACGGTGACGTGCGCGTCCGCGCGAGACCCGGGATGGGGACTCGCTGGACACACGTCTCCCGTGAGGGGCGGAGTCACGCTCTGGGAGGCTGGAAGATGTCGCGTCCCACGCCGCCGGGGAGCAGCACGTCCGGGTGGACGTGGATGGGGGGCCTGACGAGCGGCTCCTCCACCTGGCTCACGAAGGGCAGCGGCGCGGGCGCGGCCCTCAGCGGACAGCAGAGGCACAGCGCGCAATCCGCGGCGCAGTCCGAGCAGTCCCCCTCCTCGGCCTCCTCTTCGCAATCCGCATGCGTGTCCGATGCGAAGGCGAGCGTCTGGAAGACGCCACCCGTCATCAGCACGAGGAGGAGCGCGAGGGTGCGCAGGAGGAACCGCATCGACCCGAAGGCTTACTGAAGGTCTCCGTGGAGAGTCAACGCGACGGGGCCGACACGCCAGGTGGGTGCTCGCGGATCAACTTCTCCAGCAGGCGACGCATGCCTCGGGAATCCCACTCGCGAGGCCCCGCGAATCGAGCGACCAGGCGCCCGTCCACCACCAGGAAGCTCTGGGGCAGGGTGTCCACGCCGAACGCGCGGGCGACCTGGTGTCCCTCGTCCAGGCGCAGATGCAGCGCGGCGGGTGGCGGCCCTTGGAGGAACGTCTCCACCGCCTTCGCCTCCGTGTCGTGGCTGAAGACGACGACACGCAGCGCGTCAGGAGGCGCTTCGGCCAGCGCTACCAACCGCGGCGTCTCGGTGCGGCAGGGTGGACACCACGTGGCCCAGAAGACCACCAGCAGGGCTCGCGAGTCGGGGACCTCCGCGAGCCGCGGGGCCGCTCCTTCGACCCGGAGATAGCTCGGCGGTGGTGGCTCCGTCCGACACGCTGTGAGCGGCGACGCGAGGAGCAGAGCGGCGACACCGGCACCGAAGGCGGGGCGGCGCACCCGAAGAACTCGAAGGTGCGACCGACCTCCGTGAAGCCCCTCGAGCTGGGAGCCTCGCGCGAGCACCTTCAAGGCGCACCTCCGGAAGCGATGACGTGACGGGCCCCCGGAACATGCTGCTCAATGGCCCCACTCACGGACTGTCGCCGACGCACGCGCTCCTCGAGCCCACTGGGGGCCCGAGGACGCGAAACGCGTGGCGACCGAGGCGTCAGGGGTCGGCCTTGGGCGCCTTGCCCCAGTTGCCATCCTTGAAGATCTTCACATTGCCCTTGGAGCCGCCTCCGCCAATCAGGCCCGTCACGTTGGCCTGGATGGGCTTGCCACCGGGCGGCTGGTAGACGACGCGCGCCTTGCGGCCGGCGGGGATGGACGGGTGGGTGCTGTCGATGAGCAGGTAGACGGTCTTCCCATCGGACTGGATGCGGTCGGTGTCGTGCTTGTGGCTCAGCTCGGCGAGCAGCTCGCCGTCGTCCACGCTGCTCGCCTCGTTGTTGAGCAGGCGCACCTTGACGCGCAGCCAGTTCTTGGCGCCCTTGCCGCTCTCCGTCGCGTACTCCCGCACGCCCTGGATGATGACGGCCAGGTCGGCGCCGTTGCCCGGGGCCCCCGCCGCGAGCTTCAGGCCCGTCTGTTTGCTGGAGTCCGCGTCGATGAGCAGCGTGGCGTTGGCGCAGCGGTTCTTGCATTCCTCGCCCCACGGCTCCTTGTCGAAGCGCAGGCGCATGGCGAAGTCGCTGCCCTGAGGGGCGATGACGGCGTCGACGATGACCGGACGCTCGCCGTCCGGAGGCGCGGTGTACTTGAAAGTGGACCGTTCCTTGGCGACGACGCTCGAGCCGGCGAGGAGGGTACAGGCGAGCAACGGCAGGGAGCGCTTCACGGGGTGTGGACCTCCAGGGAAAAGACGTCCATTCAAGTGGGAAGCGCCCGTGCCTTCAAGTCTTGGGCGTTAGAGTCTCCCCGGGAGGTGTGAGAGATGCGGAATCCCTACGTGCGTCAGCTCAAGCTGGGCCCCATGGACAACTTCGTCTACCTGGTCGGCGCGGCGGACTCGCCCGACGTCGTGGTGGTGGACCCGGCGTGGGACGTGGATGCGATTGAACGGGCAGTGGAAGAGGACGGCAAGCGCCTGGCCGGCGCGTTCGTCTCGCACTGCCACTTCGACCACATCAACGGCCTGCCGGATTTGCTGTCCCGACACGACGTGCCTGTCTACGCGCAGCGGGCGGAGGTGGAGTTCTCCGCGGAGCTGCGCGAGCTGTCGGGCGCGCTGCGCCTGCTCGGGCCCGGAGACGCGGTGCCGGTGGGCGCCGAGACGTTCCACGCGCTGCACACGCCGGGGCACACGCCGGGCTCGCACTGCCTGCTCGCCGGAGACGCGCTCGTGTCCGGGGACACGCTGTTCATCAACGGGTGCGGGCGGTGCGACATGAACGGCGGCGACCCGGAGGCGATGTACCGCTCCTTGTCGCAGGTGCTGCTGAAGGTCCCGGACTCCACGCGCCTGTGGCCGGGGCACGACTACGCGGACGTCCCGGTGGCGGCGCTGGGCGAGGTGCGCCAGAAGAACCCGTACTTCTCCTTCCCGGACGTCGCCTCGTTCGTCGCGTTCCGCATGCGCCCGAGGAAGTGAGCGGACCGGGGCCCGTACGGGCTCCGCCGGTCCGTCTCGTCGGCGTGGGATGGGCTACTGGCGCTGCTGGGCGAACAGCCAGTCCCAGAAGGACTGCTGGCCGTAGGTCTCGCCCCAGCCGGTGTGCGCGTTGCCGGGGTACAGCACATACCGGACGATGGAGTGGCCCGTGGTCACGAAGCCCGGCTGCGACGTCCAGCCCGGAGCCGTCCGGTTGAACAGGTACGTGGTCGTCTGCGAGGACGCCACGAGGGGCGGGAAGGCCCAGTGGTTGTAGTTCTTCGTCACGGGCAGGACCCACGACTGCTCGCCCCAGCGGTCGCCATGGGTGCTGCCCACCCAGACAGGCACCTCCTTGAGCGCGGGGATGGTGTCGCCGGGCGCGCCGATGTTGGTCGCGAACGTCGCCAGCGCGGCCAGCTCCGTGCCGTACAGCGTCGCGTACCGCCACGCGCCCCATCCGCCCATGCTCAAGCCCGTCAGGTAGACGCGCTTGGGGTCCACCCGGTAGTTGGCGACGATGAACTGGACGAAGGGGCGAATCTCCGTGGGCGAGTAGTTGTCCACCGCCTGCGGGACGAAGATGAGCGCCTTCTTCGCGCCGTGGTACGCCTTCCACGTCGCGCTGTTGCGGATGTTCTTCAGCGCGCCATTGCGCGTCACGACGTCGTAGAGCGCGCTCGTGTTCCCCGCCACGCCCAGCTCGCCGATGCCATTGAGGTGGATGACGACGGGATGCAGCTCGGTGGAGCTGTTGTAACCCGGAGGGATGTACTCCCCGTAGGGAAGCGGAGCGCCGCTCGTGCTCGGGAAGTGGACCGAAATCTGGTCCTCCACGGGGGTGAGCAGGGACGCGAGATGGGTGTCGAGCCTCGCGGAAGAGGCTTCGCCGGCCCCGGGACCCCAGGCGGTCAGGATCACCACGAAGGTGGCGAGTGCGATGCTTCTCATGGAGTCACCTCGAATGGGGGCGGGTGACGGCCGGGGGGAAGGCAAGGCTACGGCATTTGTTCTTGTGTTGCTGTTAATTCAAGAATTGTGACCGCCGTGTTCAGTGGGGACGAGGGTGGGCGCGTGACTTGGCTCGCGGTGCGTTGCGCCGAGGAGGTAGTACAGGGCCGAGGAGGCCGTACACGAATGAGTGGAAAGACGGATGCCAGTTTCTTGAAGGACGCCTTCATCCAGGAGGGAGTGAGCCCCATTCCGGGGGTGGTCATCGCGGCCTGCACGGTGGGGGACGACTACGACAACCCTCGCAATCGCGTGGGCGTGCGCAGGGGTGGTGTGTGGCTCGGCTTTGACGTGTCCGGTGAGGCGGTGCTCTCCGTGGATGCCACCGAGGAGGGGCAGGCCTATGTCCTGGGGGAGAGCGGGACGGTGGTGCGCTTCGACTGGAAGGCGCCCGAGACGGGAGCGGAGCTGAAGGCCTCGCGCAGGCTGTTCAAGAATCCGTCGGTCGAGGAGCTCGGGCCGCTGCGTCGACTGCGTGTCCTGGGTGGGGATGTCCTTTGCGCGGGCTCGCTGGGGCAGGTCTACGTGCTGGACGACGAGGTCTTCACCGCGTTGCCCCAGCTCACCATCGACGACGCGGACGTCACCATCGAGGACCTCGCGGGCCACGGCCGCGACGACTTCAGCGTCGTCACCTCGGAGGGACATCTGGCGCGCTTCGATGGGACGCGCTGGCACCGAGTCGCACTTCCCCTGGAGTCGGGCTTCAACAGTCTCTGCGCGTTGAAGGACGGATATGCCGTCTGCGGTGGCGAAGGGGCCGTCCTCGTGAGCGAGGGCTCGAGCTGGCGGGTCATCCGGCCGCTGGACACCGAGCGGGACTACTGGGGTATCGCGACGTTCCAGGACCACGTCTACGTGGCGCACCTGGGAGGCATCGACCGCGTGGTGGGTGACGCGCTGGAGCCGGTGGCCATCGAGGACTCGGACTCGCTGCGGTTCACCGTGCTTCGCGGTGCCAGGGATGGCGTGTGGTCCTTCGCGGACCGGACGGTCGGCTGGATTCACGATGACCGGTGGCACACACTGGTGGCCGAGCCTCCTTCCGAATGAGCCCGGGGCTGGCCTGTCGGGCGGGAAGGTTGTCGCCCCGGGGCGAGTCAGGCGGCGACGCAGGAGTCCCGCCTGCCTCGCCTCGCGGGAGCGATAGCCCTGTAACCGGTTACAGCCGCTGCAGGGCGAACATCCAGTCCCAGAAGGCCTGGCTCTTGTACGTGGGCGCGTCGAGGTCGGGGGGGCCCTGTGGGTGCACAGTGAAGCGGATGGGCGACGTGCCCGTGGCCGAGGCGCCGGGCAGGGAGCTCCAGGTGTCGCTGGTGGCGTCGAACAGGTACGTCAGCGTCGTGGTGGCGGCGCGGTGATGCTGACCGCGGAGCGCTGCACGTCGAGGGGCGGACGGAGGCCTTCTTCGACGCCGGGACCGCACGCCGCCAGGAGCACCAGGGCGACGTGGAGGACGACGCTTCTCCTGGCAACGCCTTTCAAGGGGGAGTAAGACCTGGTCTGCTTTTGCAGATGTTTTGCAATTGCTTCAAGATTGCATGCGTTTCGGGTTCTGCGAGGCCGTCACGCCCTCCGGGCCCGGGAGCCCACGGGGGGCATCTGCAGGCCCTGGGGCCTTGCGTGGAGCGAGCGGTAGGCGGCGATGGAGAGCAGGCCCACCGCGAGCAGCGTCCACAGGGCGGCCCACACGACGGCGGGCACGTAGGTGAGGTCCGCGAGCAGGGCCGCGTCGCTGCGCGAGCGCACGGCGCTGTTCCACAGGTCGTCGCGCAAGTCGAACACGGCGTACAGCGCGGTGAAGGCGGCGATGAACAGGTTGACGAAGTCCACCGCGCCGTCCGGCAGCCACTTCGCGCCGATGCCCATGACCGCGGCGGTGCCCACGCAGAAGGCCAGGGTGAAGGCGTCCCCCGCGTAGAGCAGGCCCATCACGACCAGCCACACACACGCGGCCCCCAGCACCCACCGGCGCAGCCGGAAGCGGAAGGTGGCGAGCAGGAGGCCCGCGCCGGCCACCGCGCTGCCCAGGTAGCCGCCCGAGTACACGGCGATCTGCCGCAGCATGCCCGGCGGCAGGCGCGACAGGCAGGAGCCCGACTCGTCGGCCGCGAGGTGGATGCGGTCCACGGAGCCCCCCACCAACAGGGTGGCGAGCGCGTGCCCGCTCTCGTGCATCATCACCACCAGCAACTTCAGGGGCCAGAAGACGGGCGAGTACCAGAAGTACCAGCCGACCCCCAGCATGACGAGCAGGAGGGCCAGGCGGCCGAAATCGAGCTGTGCACCGCTGGCGGTCTTCATCGGTACCGGGGCCTCCCCACCATGGGACACCCCAACACTTAAGTCGGGTCCCTCTTCCCGGGAAACTCCTGGCTTGCCGCGGGGCGTCGTGACGTGAGGCGGATGTCGCCTGCGGGCGCCGGACGGGGTAGGGATGGGGCATGAAGAAGACGCTCCTCCTGCTCTCGCTCGTGGCTGCCCCGGCGCTCGCCGGGGAAGGGAAGTGGACCCCCCAGCAGGTCCTGGAACTGGACCCGGCGTGGCTGCGCGCCCAAGGCCTCCAGGTGCCCCCCAAGAAGTTGTGGGACCCCAAGCGAGGCACCGGCCTGCTCGCGGGCGCCGTGAATGTGGGTGGGTGCACCGGCGCCTTCATCTCCGACACGGGCCTGGTCATCACCAACCACCACTGCGCCTTCGGCATCATCCAGGAGCACAGCACCCCCCAGCGCGACCTCATCACCCAGGGCTTTTTGGCCACGGAGCGCAAGGACGAGCTGCCCGGCAAGGGCGCGCGCGTGCAGGTCCCTCGCAGCTTCACGGACGTGACGGCGCAGGTGTTGGCGGCGGTTCCCGAGGGCGCGGACGACACGGCCCGCTTCAGGGCCATCGAGCGCAAGCAGAAGGAGCTGGTGGCCGAGTGCGAGAAGCGCCCCGCCACCCGCTGTCAGGTGTCCACGTTCGACGGCGGCGTGAACTACACGCTGGTGGACGCGGTGGAGCTGCAGGACTCGCGGCTCGTCTACGCCCCGCCCCGCGCGGTGGGTGAGTACGGCGGCGAGGAGGACAACTGGATGTGGCCGCGCCACACCGGCGACTTCGCCATCCTCCGGGCGTACACCGCGCCGGACGGGACGTCGGCGGCGTACAGCGAGAAGAACGTGCCCTACAAGGCGGAGTTCTTCTTCCCGCTGTCCCCCGAGGGCGTGAAGCCCGGTGACTTCGTGATGGTGCTGGGCTACCCGGGCCGCACCTACCGCGCGCTGCTCGCGGAGGAGATGGCGGAGCGCCAGTCGCGGCTCTACCCGCGCATGCGCGACGTGTTCGGCGAGGCCATCCGCATCCTCGAGGAGGAGGGAGAGAAGGACCCGGCCGGGAAGATCGCCGTGGCCTCCACGCTCAAGGGCCTGCACAACGTGCACAAGAACGCGGGCGGGCAACTGGCGGGGCTCAAGCGCGGGCGCATCGTGGAGAAGCAGCGCGAGGCCGAGGCGGCCGTGGCGGCCTGGGCGACGAAGAACAGCGCGAAGTGGGGTGGGGCGCTGAAGGCCCGCGAGGCCCTGCTCGCCGAGCAGAAGGCCACCTCGAAGGTGTTCGAGCGCGAGTTCCTGCTCGGCGCCACGGGCCGGCTCGCCCGGGGGCCGTCGCTGGCGGTGACGCTGGCGCGGCTGGCCACCGAGCGCGCGAAGCCCGATTTGGAGCGCCGCCCGGCGTACATGGAGCGCGAGCAGGTGCGCATCAAGGACCGCCTGGAGCGCGAGCAGAAGAACGTGTTCCTGCCCGCGGAGAAGCGGCTCCTGACGGCCTTCGTGCGGCGCGCGCAGGCGCTGGGCGCGGACGAGCGCATCGCCGCGGTGGACAAGCACTTCGGCAAGACGTTCGTGGAGAAGGACGTGGCGGCGAAGGTGGACGCGATGTACGCGGGCACGCAGGTGCTCACGCTGGCCGAGCGGATGAAGATGGGCACGGAGACGCTCGCGCAGCTTCAGGCTCGCAAGGACCCGCTCCTGGCGTTCGGCCTGGACCTGGCGCGTGAGCAGGAGGCGCTGGACGAGGCGCAGGACCGGCGCGACGGCGCGTCGTCGCGGCTGCGGCCCGACTGGCGCAAGGCGGTGCTGGCGCATGCGGGCAAGCCCGTGGCGCCGGACGCCAACGGGACGCTGCGGGTGACGTTCGCCAAGGTGCAGGGCTACTCGCCGCGGGATGGCGCGGTGTACACGCCGCAGACGACGCTGTCGGGCATGCTGGCCAAGCACACCGGCGAGGAGCCCTTCGACGTGCCCGAGCGCGTCTCGAAGGTGGCCGAGGCGAAGCGGTATGGGGCGTGGGCGGACAAGAAGCTCAAGGAGGTGCCGGTGAACTTCCTGTCGGACGCGGACACCACGGGTGGCAACTCGGGAAGCCCCACGGTGAACGGCCGGGGACAGCTGGTGGGCGTGAACTTCGACCGCGTCTGGGAGAACGTGGCCAACGATTTCGGCTACAACCCGGACGTGGCGCGCAACGTCAACGTGGACGTGCGCTACGTGCTGTGGATGTTGGACCAGGTGGAGAACGCGGACGCCCTGCTGCGGGAGCTGGGCGTGCGCAAGGGCCCGCCGGTGGCGGGGGAGACGCGCTGATGACCGAGCCGGCGGACACCTCGTTGGCACTGCCTGTCTTCCGGCCGGAAGAGCAGGTGTGTGGCAACTGCAAGCTGTGGAGCCCTCACTCGGTGGATGAGCGCCGGGGGTGGGTGGGGCCCTGCCGGCTCCAGTCGTCTCGGGGGATGTTTCCGCCGTCCGCCCCCATCTGTGACAAGTACGCGCCCCGGGGCACGGCCGTGGCCCCGGCGGCGCAGTCCCCCTCGCGCGAGCGCGCCGCCCGGAGCGTGGCCCCGGTGGTGATTCGCCGGCGGGTGGCGGACCCCAACGAAGTCATCGACCTGGAAGGGCTGAGCATGACGCGTGAAGAGCTGATGGACATCTTCCGGGAGGCGTCGGGCCTCGCCGAGGCGCCGCCGCTCGCGGGCAAGTGGGAGGGCGGCACGGTGCGCCTGGTCCCCGGCAACCCGGAGCTGCAGGCGAAGGATTTGCCCATCGACAACCTGTTCCACAAGGTCGTCATGGTGCGCGACAGGCTGCGCGTGCTCGAGCAGAAGCTCAACGCGCACCCGAAGCTGTCCGACGCGGAGAAGGTGGAGATGCAGAGCTACATCACCCGCGTGTACGGCTCGCTCACCAGCTTCAACGTCCTCTTCAAGGACAAGGGCGACCAGTTCGTCGGCGCCAAGGGCGACGAGTAGGTGCCTCAGGGGCGCTGGCCGCGCTCCTCGAGCAGCTCGAAGGTGCGCTGCCGGGCGCGGTGGAGGGTGCTCTTCACGGTGCCCTCGGGGATGCGCAAGAGGCGCGCGATTTCGGGGTACGTCAGGCCGCGGACCTCGCGCAGGTAGAGGACCTGGCGCTGCTGCTCGTTGATGTCCTCGAGCGCGGCGGTGAAGTGCCGCTCCATCTGCGTGCCCATGGCCTGCCGCTCGGGAGAGAGGGGCTCGGCGGGCTCATGGCTCAGGCGCTCGCGGCGCTTGCGTGCGCGCAGCCAGTTGATGCTGCTGTTGACCATGACGCGGTGGAGCCACGTGGTCCACGCGGCGCGCCCGCCGTAGCCGGGCGACTTCCAGGCGAGCCGGGCGAAGACGTCCTGCACGACGTCCTCGGCGTCATCCGCGTCACCGACGATGCGGCGGGCGATGGCGAGCGCGCGGGCGCGGTGCTCGTTGTAGAGCTGCGTGAGGGGCGGAAGGTCGATGGCGGCGGCGTGCATCACGGGTGGGCTCCTGGGCACCCCAGCGGGGACCTCCCTTGGAACGAACCACCCGCGAAAAGGGTCTACGCGCCTGTGTGACGGTTTTTTCTCACCGGACGCGACGAACCTCGCCCTTCAGGGCAGGGTGGCACCATGGCCCATTTCGAGGACCTCTCGCCGTGCGCGTATTTTCCAGGCGCTATGGCGGGCTCCCCGTGCCCCGCGCGATGTCCGCGAGGCACGGGAGCAACGACGCCTACTCCTGCTCGTCCTGCTTCGTCAGGCCCCAGTCCTTCAGGCGCTTGAACAGGGTGGAGCGGGCCACGCCCAGCTCGCGGGCCACGCGCTCGCGGTTGTTGTTGTACCGGCGCAGCGCCGCCTCGACGATCTGCCGCTCGAGCTTCTCCAGCATCTGCTCCAGCGTCATCCCCGGCGGCAGCTCGGGCACCGCGATGCCCGTCTCCTTGTTCATCTCCTGGTCGAACGTCAAATCGTTCGCGTCGATGACCGGCCCCTTGCGCAAGAGCAGCGCCCGGTGCACCACGTTGCGCAGCTCGCGGATGTTGCCCGGCCACGCGTGGTTCTGGAGCCGATCCATCGCGGACGCGGACAGCTTCACCGTCTGCCCTCGCGGCGAGTACAGCTTCACGAAGTGGTCCGCCAGCGCCGGCAAATCCCCCTTGCGGCTGCGCAGGGGCGGCAGGTGCAACGGAATCACGCAGAGGCGGTAGTACAGGTCCTCACGGAACTTGCCCTCGCGCGCCGCCGCCAGCAGGTCCAGGTTCGTCGCCGCCACCACTCGCACGTCCACGTGCATCGGCCGGCTGGCGCCCACCCGCTTGATCTCGCCGCTCTCCAGCGCGCGCAGCAGCTTCGCCTGCAAGTCCAGCGGCAGCTCGCCAATCTCGTCCAGGAACAGCGTGCCGCCGTCCGCCTCCTCGAAGGCGCCCTTGCGCGCGTTCGCCGCGCCCGTGAACGAGCCCTTCTCGTGTCCGAACAGCTCGCTCTCGATGAGCTCCTTGGAGATGGCCGCGCAGTTCACGGGGATGAGCGGCCGGTTGGCCCGCTGCGAGCACTGGTGGATGGCGCGCGCCACCAGCTCCTTGCCCGTGCCGGACTCGCCGAGAATCGTCACCGCCGCCGTGGAGGGCGCCACCCGCTCGATGAGGTCCGACAGCCCCTTCACCGCGTTGTCACTCCCGATGATGCCGTGGAACGACGTCGGCTCCTTGCGGTTGCCCGGCGCCGCCGCCTCGAGCACCAGCTCCGTCTCGCCCACCCTCAGCGTGGTGGGCAAAGACACCTCCGCCTCGAACACCCGCACCGGCCCCAGCCACGTGCCGTTCGTCGAGCGCAGGTCCACGACGTGGAACGTCCCGTCCCGCCGCGTCACCTTCAGGTGCTTGCTGGACGCGAACCGGTCCTGGAGCACCAGGTCGCACCCCGCGTCCTTGCCCGCCGTGAAGCTGTCCCCCGAGAACCGGTGCACCGTCTCGTTGGGGCCCTGCTTCACGCGCACCTGCGCCGGCTGCCAGCGCAGGGACTGCGCGTCACGCGCCTGGATGGACGTGGTGTGCCCCACCTCGGTGGCCACATCGGCCCCCTCGCCGCCGCCGCTCAGCCGGAACACCGCGCGCCACTGGCCCAGCGCCAGGTCCGCGCCGTCCGGCAGCGCCGCCTCGGTGATCGACGTGCCGGACACCGTGGTGCCCTTGCCCGACAGGTCCTGCACCCGGCACTCCACGCCGTCCCACAGCAGCGCCACCTGCTGACGGCTCACCTCCGGGTCCGGGATGGCGACGTCGCTCTGCTCGCCGCGACCGAGCACCAACCTCGCCCGGTCCACCCCCACCCTCAACACCTCCTCGCCACGACGGAAAAACACCAGCTCCGGCATCCACGGCCCTCCTGTGCGCCCGCGCTTTACACGTCCCGGCGCGCTGACTTCAACCACCACGCCCCGGGAAGGGCGCACCCGAGCCGTCGCCCGCTACCGCCGGGGCAGGAACGTCGGCCGGTTCAGGAACCCGCCGAGCCTGGCCGCCCGGAAGCTCGGGTCCTTCTTGTCCGGAGGGAAGATGGTGATGCCCGCCGCCAGCAGGCCCAGGCGCTTCTGCGCCTCCGGGTCCAACCGCAGGTTCACATCCATCGCCGGCTCGCTGTACTCCAGCCGCTTGCCCAGCTTCAGCGTGCCCGTGGCCAGCGCCTCGATGTCCTCGCCCTTGAGCTTGAGCTCCTTCACCGTGCCCAGGCCCTTGTCGAAGTCGATACGGCCCACCAGCGCGCCGAGCGCCACCTGCGGCAGGTCCATGGGCATGGAGTTGCCACCGCCCATCGGAATGGAGGCCTTGCCACCCTTGATGATGAGCCCCTGCGTGTCGAGCAGCAGCTCCCCGTTCGCCAGGGACAGGTCCGGCTCCGGGCTCTTCCCCTTGGGCAGCGTCAGGGCCAGCGTGCCGTTGATGACGCCGTCCAGGTCCACGCCGAGGAAGCCCGGCAGGTTGCCGCCGCTGACCTTGAGCCCGTCGATGTCCGCGCGCACCTTCGAGTCACCCAGCAACCCCACCGACGCCGTCACCGTCCCGCCCATCGCGTTGGCGCGCACCGCCACGCCCGGAGGGAAGAGGGTGGGGCGCACCGCCAGGCTGTCGATGATGACCGCCTCGCCCAGCTCCGCCGCGCCCGGCAGGCCCTCGCCGCTGATGAGCTTGCCGAGCAGGTCCGCGCTCAACGGCTGGGGCGGCTTGCTCACCCGCACGTTGGTGGCCGTGACGCCGGACAGCCCCGGCCGCAGCGAGCCGATGCGCACCGCCAGCCCCGCCTGCGCCGCCTCGTTGATGATGCGCGCGCGCACCGTCTCGTACGGGAAGGTGAGCAGCAGGCAGAGGATGAAGGCCACGAGCGCGAACGCGCCGTAGCCCAGGATGACCTTCCAACGAGCGGGCTTGGAGTCAGAGGACATAGGGCTATTGCTTCATCCGGTAGGTGGCCACCGTCGTCCACGCCGTCAGCGTGTCGTTGGGCCTCGGTTCGATGCGCAGGTACTTCACCTTCACCACGCCCGGCCCGCTCTCCACCGTGCGCATGAAGTCCGTCAGCTTGCGGAGGTCCACGTCGGAGAACGTCAGCTCCACCGAGCTCTCCATGATCTTCCCGTCGCCGATGCCCACGTCGCCCTTGGGCGTCATGTTGGGCACCTGCAGCCCGGCCGCCGTGGCCTTGTCCTCGATGTAGGTGATCAGCTGCACGTTGCTGGACGTCAGCTGCGTCTCCACGGCCTGCCGCGACGCCTGGGCCTCGCGATAGCTGGCCGCCAGCGCCTGCACCTCCTGGAGCTTGCCCAGCTTGTCCTCGGTGCGCTTGCGGTAGCCGGACGCGCTGTTGGCGAACGTCATCAGCACCACGAACACCACGAACACCGCCACCGCCGTGCCGGCGATGGCCACCATGCGCCGCTCACGCTCGCTGAGCCGCTCGAACCACGTCTGCAACGGCGCGAGTGCTTCCTGAAGTCTGGCCATGACTAGCTCTCCCCGCCTTCCGCCCCGGGGCACTGCACCTGGACGTCCAGACGGAACGTCACCTTCTGTCCGTCCCGCGTGCGCTCCACCTTGCCCTGCTTCACTTCCTTGAAGCAGGCGTGGTTCCTGAGCGCGTTGGACAGCGTGTCCACCTGCTTGGAGGAGTCCGTCTCCCCCTGGAGGATGACGCGCTCGGTATCAATCTGGATGCGGTCGAACTTCACCGGGATTTCCTTGGGGACGTGCTCGGTGACCTCCGCCAGGAGGTTGACCGCGGACATGCGCGGCAGCGCCGCCGCGGGGCTCTCCACGCCCTTGAGCATGTTGAGCGCGCGGTTGTAGTCCTTCTCGCACCGCCCCAGGATCCGCTGCGTCGTCTCGCACAGCGCCGCGTCCACCTGCGCCTCGCGCCGCGACAGCACCGAGTTGCGCACCACGCCGAACGCGATGAGCAGCAAGAGCAGCGTCGCCGCGAAGGATGCCAAGAGGCCCAGCTTGTCCTTCACGTAGTCGAAGTCACCCTTGAAGGCGAGCTCGCCCCGGCGGTAGTTGAAGCGCGGCGCGCGCGCCCCCGTCGCGTTGCCTCGCAGCGCGAGCGCGTACGCCTGCGCCGCCGTCGGCTGCTCGTCGGCGGCGATGGCCTCCGTCGTGTCCGCCGGCAGCGCCAGCACGCGCACCGGCAGGTTCAAGTCCCGCGAGAGCTGCTCCGCGAGTCCCGGCATCCGCGCGGTGCCGCCACACAGCACCAGCGCGCCCACCTGCTGGCGGGTGCGCGCGGTGAAGGACTTCAGCGTGGGCCGCAGCTCGCGCAGGACCGGCTGGAGCCCCCGGGTGAAGGCCGCCGCCGCGCGCTCCGCGTCCGGCCCCTTCGCCGCGCTGGCCAGCGCCCCGTGCTGCTCCTTCCAGTGGTGCGCCTCCGCCAATGACGTCTGGAACTCCGTGGCCAGGGCCTTGCTCAGGTCCTTGCCACCGCCGGCGAACGTGCGCGCGAAGCGGACGCCCGTGCCCGGCGTGCCGATGGCCACCGACGTGCGCTCGTGGCCCAGGTCCACGATGGCCACCGCGCCGCCCTCGTTCGCGCCCTCGAAGAGGCCCGCCGCCTGCTGGAGCAGGTTCTGGTAGGCGAGGCCGGGGTGCGTGACGACGCGCGGGTCCACCTTCAGCTCCGCCAGCACCTCCAGCAGCGCCTTGAGCTCCTCGGTGCGCACCACGCCGACGAGCAGGTCGCTCGCCCTCTCCTTGCCCTCCAGGTCCTTGTGGCCGACGACCTGGTAGTCGTAGACGACCTCGGAGATGTCGAACGGGAGCTGGCTGCCGATCTCGAACGGCAGCGTCGCGTCGATGCGCTTGCTGTCAGAGAACGGCAAGGTCAGCGTGTGGGTGATGAGCGCGGGGCCGGGCAGGGAGACCACCACCTGGTCGGCGTGGCCCGGCGGCAGCTTGCCGAGCAGCTCCGTCACCGCGGCGCGCAGCGTGTCGGCGCGCTCGCCTTCCTGAGCACGGCGCACCTCCACGTAGCTCCGGGTGGCGTGTCCCTTCGTCCGCGCCTCCAGCACCACGCCCTTCACGGCGTGGCTGCCCAAATCGAGGCCAAGAATGCGGGCCATGCTATTCCTCTCTCCAGTACAGGAGCTTGCCCAGCGTGTCGTCCAGCCGGACCACTGCGGTCAGCGTCTTCTGCACGCTGCCCGCCTCTCCCACGGATTTGATGGTGAACGTCTGACTCTTGTCGCCGATGAGGCGGTTGCCCGCCACGTTGGACTTCACGGCCGGATTCACCACGATGCCGGCGCTCTCCACCACCGCCACGAAGTCCTGCACCGCCATGCCGAAGAAGCTGAACATGCGCGCGGAGCGGATGCGGGTGATGAGCTCGTTGAGGAACACCGGGTCCCTCAAGCGCGGGTCCGGCCGCGCCGGGTCCGCCACCGACATGATGGCCAGCCCCATCATCACCGGGTCGTCCGTGTTGATGTTGGGCCGTGAGTTGATGTCCGGATACACCGTGAGCCTGTCACGGAAGGCCGACATGAACTGGTCATTCACCCCGTGCACCCGGTACAGCTCGTCGACGCTGTCGAACCGCGCGTTCTTCGGCTCGTAGCTCGGCTCGTACCGGCTGTAGGGCGAGCCCTCGTCGGAGAAGCCGGACGGCATGGGGTTGACCGGGTCATTGCGGTTGATGGCCGAGCCCGTCTCGTCGTCGTCCGCGTAGTCCTTGATGGCCAGCATCACGTCCTGCGGATTGCTGCGGACCTTGTTCGCGTCGTCGCGCTCCCACAGGAACTCGAAGCGCTTGTCCTCGAGCATGTCCAGCATGCGCAGCGCGGTGGGCAGCGCGTCGCCGGCGCCCGCCATCAGCCGGTGGACGTTGAGCTTCTCCTCCTCGTCGGAGATGGTGGACAGGAAGCAGCCCTCGAAGCCGCCGAACGAGCGGCGCGTCATCTGCGCCGACATCTCCTTCGACGCCGGGTCCTCCTCGCCGTCCATGCGGAAGTTCCCGTCGTCCTCGTCCACCGGGTCCAGGGGCGGCGCGTCCTCCTTGCCGTTCTCCAGGCCCTCGCTCTTCACCAGGCCCTTGAGCATGTGGCAGTCCACGCGCGCCATCCGCCACAGTTGGAGGTTCAGGCTGGAGGGCTGGGGCGTGTTGCCCTGCGCGCCCACGTTGCCGCCCAGAAAGCCGCTGAGCAGCGACGCGGGGTTGGGGATGGGCGTCGCGTCCACCTGCTTCTGGAAGCGCAAAAGCAGCCGCGACAGCGCCACGCCCGAGCGCGCCATGTAGTACGCGCGGACCTCGTCGCGCTGGTTGGCGGCGAGCTGCAGGTCCACGCGGCTGTTGTAGGCGAACTCGGTGGCGATGATGGTGAGCAGCGCGATGGACACCACCGCGATGATGAGCGCCACGCCGCGCGAGCGCCGCTCGTTCGCGGCCGCCGAGCGCGGGGCGGGCCTGGGACGTCGCCGGGACGTCTGCTTGGGGAAGGGCAGGGGCATCAGTACCTCGGCAGCTCCGTGTTCAACATGATGCGCGTCTGGGTGCTGTAGCGCGCTTCCTTGCCCGTCTCGTCCACCGCCGTCACCGTCACCCGCACGCGCGTGGGCAGGATGCTCTTCTGCTCCGGGCGCCGGGTGTCCCACTCGTCATCCCACTCCTTCTTCTCGGAGTTCCAGTACTCGAACTCCAGCTTCTTCACGCCCTCCAGCAGCACGTCCGTCGTGCCGCCCCGGTCCATGCGGTCGTCCACGTTCGGGTTGACCCGGCGCTTGAGGTCCTGTCGCCCGCGCGCCGTCTTGTCCTCGGACGCGTCCACGAAGTACTCCACCACCGCCTGGTCGGACTCCTTCACGTCCGTGTACAGCCGCTGGTGCGCGAACGTGGTGAACAGGAGCCGGTCGCTCTCCCCGACGAAGTTGCTGGGCCGGTCCTGCTGGTCCCGGAAGCGCTTCAGGTCGAACCGGTCACTGACGTACGCGGAGCCGATCTCCCGCGACATGCGGTTCATCGCCACCCGCAGCTGCCGGTAGCGGTCCGCGTCCGCCTCCACCGTCTCCTTCGCCGTCAGGCCCGTCTGGAAGGCCATGGCCACCACCGTGCCCATCAGGGCGGTGATGGCCACCGCCACCATGACCTCCATCAGCGTGAAGCCACGCACGCGCCGGGTCATCGGTCGTTCCTCCTCAGGCCGCCGCCCAGGTTCGGAATCTGCGGACGCCCGCCGCCCATGCCGGGCGGGAGGATGCCGCCCGCGCCACGGCCGCCCTGCTGGCCGCCGTTGGCCCGGTTGAGCCACTCCGAGCGGCGCATCAGCGGCTTGCGCGTCTGCGGATGCAGCATGACGCCGTTGGGGCCGGGGATGGGGTTCTGGACGATCATCCCGGGGCTGTCCGGGTCCACCCACTGGTTGTCCGCGCCCGGCGTCTGGCCACCGGCGTTGGGCGTGAAGCCGCCGTTCCTGTCCGAGCCCGGACCGAGCGACACCACGTGCGTCACCAGGTCGATGCTCTCCAGCTGCGTGCCCTCCTGCCAGTACACCGTGAGGTGCACCTCGCGCACCGTCTGGGTGAGCTGCTGCACCATCTGAGTGAACATGGGCTGCGCCATGCCCATGGCCGCGCCGCCCAGGCCGCCACCCGCGGGCTGCGGTCCGCTGGAGCCGCCCTTGCCATCCTTGTCGCCGCCGCCACCGCCGCCGAAGAGGCTGGCGATGCCGCTCATCGGGTCGCTCGAGTCCCCGCCGATGGGCAGGTTGAAGAGCGCGCCGATGAGCTGGTCGGGTGACACGCCGTCCAGCTTGGGCGCGATGATGCGCGCCTTCCACTTGAACTGGGGCCAGCCCTCGTCGGAGAAGTCGCCGGACTCCTCGTCGTCGTCGGGCGTGAAGCCGTCGTCGTAGAGTTGCTGCTCCACGTCCGTCATCTTCGAGCGCGCCAGCAGCGAGGCCACCGTCAGGCGCTTGGTGTAGACGTGGTTGGCCACCGCGCCCGCGTTGAGGTCGAAGATGGCCATCAGCGCGAGGCCGAGGATGGCCAGCGCCACCACGACCTCCAGCAGCGTGAAGCCCCGGGCCTGTCTCATCGCGGCACCTCCAGCGCCTCGCCCACGATGTTCACCTTGCCGGTGAGCGGGGACACGTCCAGCGTCCAGATGTTGTCGCCCTGGCTCAGGTAGACGTAGGCCTTCTCCGTGTAGCCCTGCGGGAAGAAGTAGAGATACGCGACGCCGCTGTCCACGGCCTCTCGCTGCTGGCGCGTCCACACCGACACGCGCACGTCCGAGGGCAGCTCGCGCGGCGGAATCTCCTCCGACGTGAAGGACGAGAAGCGCGACTGGCTCTCCACGCGCTGCTTCTCCGCCTCCATCAGGTCCTGCGCGCTGACCGTCTCCCCGGCCGAGGCCACGTAGCTGCGCCGCTCCTGCCCGTTGCCGGAGCCGCTCCGGTTGGAGCGCCGGGCCCGATCCCTCTCGGAGTTCTCGTCGCGCAGGGCGGTGTCGCGGTCCCTCGCCGTCGTCACGCCGCTCTCCGCGCACTCGGCGTGGTAGCGCGTGGCCTTCTCCTCCTTGGCCTCCGGAATCTCGAACACCAGCCGGCACGTCTTGCCGCGCAGCGCCGCCGAGTCGTAGAGCGAGCGGATGGTGCCGGCCAGCTCGCCGGCCGCGCCCTTGGCCTTGGCGCCGGTGAGCGAGCCGATGCCCATCACCGCCGCGGAGAACAGCATCGCGACGATGATGATGGCGATGGAGATCTCGATGAGCGTCAGGCCGCGCTCCTGGCGCCGCCGCGTCGCCGTGCTCCGCGTCATGGCTGCCCCCAGTCCGCCAGCACGCCTCCGCTGCTCAGGTCCGCGTCCAGCCCCGCGCCGCCCTGCTTGCCGTCCGCGCCAAGCGAGATGACGGCGCCGCTCTTGCCGTCCATCCAGTAGACGTACGGGTGGCCCCATGGATCACTGGGCACGCCCTCGATGAGCTTCGCCTCGATGAGCGGGGTGAAGCCCTCCTCCTTGGAGGGGAAGTGGCCCATCAGCCGGTGGTGCGCCTTGAACATGCCCTCCAGCTTGCGGATCTCCGTCCGGGCGCGCCGCTGCTCGGGCGCCAGCGTCCGGTCCTCCGTCGCGTAGACGAGGGCGAACGCCAGCACCGTGGCCACCAGGAAGATGCCGCCCAGGATGAGCTGGCCCGACCGGTTCGGACGGGCGCCCCCCGCGGGTGAGGACGTCGGGGATGTCACTGCGCTCTGCTCGTTCATACCCAAGTCCTGTCAACACACGGGGCGCGCCGGTTCTTCACTTGGTGGCGGCCCCGTCCGCGGACGAGATGTCCGCGTCGTTGCCCTCACCGCCGGCCGTGCCGTCCGCGCCGTAGGAGATGATGACGGGCTTGCCGCCCTCATTGAGGTACACGTAGTCGTTGTTCCACGGGTCCTTCGGCATCGACTCCAGCGACTGCGTCTCCACCAGCGCGTTGAGGCCCGCCGACGTGTCCGGGTACTTGCCCTTCTTCGTGTAGTAGAGCTTCAGCGCACCCTGGATGTTCTTGATGTCCAGGGAGGCCCGGTCCCGACGGGCCGCCTCGAGCTGGGGAATCACCGCCACGCCGACGGCGGCGGCGATGAGGCCGAGGATGGTGATGACCACCATGATTTCGATGAGCGTCATGCCCCGGCGGTTGCGACGGCGGCGCTGCTGCTGGGTGTTCTGGTTCGTCTTGTTCATGTCTCTCACCTCGGGGTGACTTTCTGGCAAGCCACCGCTTCGTGTTCTGGACTTCCTGTCAGGGGACCCGGGGGACGTCCACCACTCCGGGAGGGGGCACGGCGGCCCGGGGGCCGTACAGCCGGGCCCCCACCGTCACCAGCGCCGCGGCGACGGCGATCATCGCCGCCAGCGTCACACGCTGAATCCAACGGTCTAACGTCTCATTCGTCATGGGCGTCGCACCTCACCGGATGGCCGAGTTCACCTGGAGGATCGGCATCAGGATGGAGAGCGCGACGAATGCAATCACCGCGCCCATCACCACGATGAGCAGGGGCTCGAGCAGCGAGGTGAGGGCGCCGATGCGCACGTTCACCTGCGTCTCGTAGTTGTCCGCCACGTTGGTGAGCATCTCCTCGAGCTGACCGGAGCGCTCGCCGATGGCGACCATGTGGTAGACGAGCGGCGGGAACTCCCCGGAGCGCTTGAGCGGGTTGGCGATGCTCTCGCCCTCGCGGATGGAGTCGCGGGCCTTCTCGACGACCTCCGCCAGCACGGTGTTCGTCATCACCGCCTTGACGATGTCCATGGCCGCCAGGAGCGGGACGCCGCTCTTGAGCAGCGTGGACAGCGTGCGGGCGAAGCGGGAGATGGAGAGCAGCCGCACCAGGTTGCCCACCACGGGCGCCTTGAGCGTGAAGCGGTCCCACTTGGGCTTGCCCTTGGGGCTCACCGTCCAGCGCATGAACAGCCAGCCGCACAGCACCATCACCGGGACGGCGATGAACCACCAGTCCTGGAAGAAGTTGCTCGTGGCGATGAGCATCCGCGTGCTCAATGGCAGCGTGGCCTTCATCGTCTCGAAGATCTTCGTCACCTTCGGGACGACGAACACCATCAGCGCCACCAGGATGCCGCCGCCCACCACCATCATGATGGCGGGGTAGAGCATGGTGCTGAGGATCTTCTGCTGCAGCCGGGCCTGGTTCTCCGTGAAGTCGGCCAGGCGCGTGAGCACCGCGTCCAGGGCGCCGGACGCCTCGCCCGCGCGCACCATGTTCACGTAGATGCTGGGGAAGATCTTGGGGTGCTGTCCCAGCGCGTCCGCCAGGGACGAGCCCTCGTTGACGCGCTGCTTGATGTCGGAGAGGGCGCGCTTGAAGCGCTCCTTCTCCACCTGGTCCACCAGGGCGGTGAGCGACTCCACCAGCGTGACGCCGGCGCCCAGCAGCGTGGACAGCTGCCGGGTGAAGATGGCCACGTCGTCGGTGTTGACGCGGCCCCGGCCCAGCTTGCGCAGGTCGATGTCGCGCGCCACCTGCGCGGCGTTGGCGCCCTTGGACACCGCGCCCCGGCTGCCCTCCGCCTGGGCGAGCACGTCCGTGAGGAAGATGCCGTCGGCGCGCAGCTTGGAGCGCAGCGTCTTGGGCGAGTCGGCTTCCAGCAGGCCCTTGATCTGCTTGCCCGCGGAGTTGAGACCTCTGTACTCGAAGACCGGCATGGCTCGATGACCCCGGCCCCTCCCAGGGAGGAGCTGTCGGTTACATGTCCTCCTGGGTGATGCTCAGCACCTCGGCGATGGTCGTCTCCCCCAGCGCAATCTTGCGCGCGCCGTCCTCGAGCAGGGTGATCATCCCCTTGGAGGTGGCGGACTTCTTGATGGTGGAGGCGTCCACGTTCTTCAGTACGAGCTGGCGCACGTCGTCGTCCACGGGCAGGAACTCGTAGATGCCCGTACGGCCTCGGTAGCCGTTGCGGTTGCAGGTGGGGCAGCCGACGGCCTTGTAGATGCGCTCGGTGCCGTAGCGCTCCTTGAAGGAGGCGCGCGAGTGGCCGATCTCCTTCAGCTCCGCGTCCGTGGGCTGGTAGGGCGCGCGGCAGTCCGGGCACACGCGGCGCACCAGGCGCTGGGCGAGGATGCCCGTGAGCGACGACGCCACGAGGAACGGCTCCACGCCCATGTCCACCAGACGGGTGACGGCGCCGGCCGCGTCATTGGTGTGGACCGTGGAGAGCACCAGATGGCCCGTGAGCGAGGCCTGGATGGCGATCTCCGCCGTCTCCTTGTCGCGGATCTCACCGACCATGATGACGTCCGGGTCCTGGCGCAGGAAGGAGCGCAGGCCTTGGGCGAAGGTGAGGCCGATCTTGGGGTTGATGGCCATCTGGCCAATCCCCTTGAGCTGGTACTCCACCGGGTCCTCGACGGTGAGGATGTTGAGGTCCGGGGTGTTGATCTTCGACAGCGCGCCGTAGAGCGTCGTCGTCTTGCCGGAGCCCGTGGGGCCGGTGACGAGGATGATGCCGTGCGAGCGCTTGATGACGGCTTCCATGGCGTGGAGCGTCACCTGGCTCATGCCGATCTCCGCCAGGTCCAGCAGCGTCGCCGTCTTGTCCAGCAGACGCATGACGATGCGCTCCCCGTTGGTGGTGGGGATGGTGGACAGACGGATGTCGATGTCGCGGCCGGCCAGCTTGATGCGGATGCGGCCGTCCTGCGGCAGGCGCTTCTCGGCGATGTTGAGCTGCCCCATCACCTTCACGCGGCTGACGATGGCGTTCTGGTAGCGCTTGGGCGGCTTGATGACCTCCTGCAGCACGCCGTCCACGCGGAAGCGCACGAGCAGCTCGCGCTCCATGGGCTCGATGTGGATATCGCTCGCGCGCTCCTTGGCGGCGCGGAAGAGCACCGAGTTCACCAGCCGGATGACCGGGGCCTCGTCGTCCGTGTCCAGCAGGTCCTGCGGCTCGTCCAGCTCGTGGGCGATGGCGTCCAGGTCCTGCGTCTCCATCTCGTCGACCAGCTGCTCGGCCTCGTTGATGGAGCGGTCATAGACGCTGTTGATGGCGTCGGTGATGGTGGTGTCGAGCGCCAGCCGGGGGCTGATGCTCTGGCCCAGCAGCAGCCGCGCGTGGTCCAGCGCGGACGTGTCCAGCGGGTCCGCCACCGCCAGGACCACGCTGTCGTTCTCCAGCGACAGCGGGAGGATGTGCGCCTGCTTGGCGAAGTTGATGGGGATGCGCTTGACCAGCTCCGCGTCCACCTCTTCGGTGAAGATGCGCGCCAGGTAGGGCAGGTCCAGCTGGTGTCCCAGCGCCTTGGCGACGTCCTCGGCGCTGACCGCCTTGAGCCCCACCAGGACCTCACCGATGCGTCCGCCCTTCTCCTCCTGGAGGGCGAGCGCCTCGCGCAGCTTCTCCTCGGTGAGCGAGGGGACGAGCGCGCGGAGGATCTCCCCCAGCGGCCTGCCGCACAGGAAGGCCTGGCCGTGGGAGACGACCTGGGTGGAGTCGTTCCGGGCAGGGGCCGCGCCGGACGCGGCGGTGGCGAGAGTGGGGTCTGCGGTCACGTTCATGGGCTCTATTCCCCGGTCTCGGGCTGGATGCGCAGGCGCTCGGGCGACGCGTCTCCGGTGGACTCCGGAGCCGGCGCTTCGGGCGTCTGCGGCGCCGGAGTCGCGGGGGCTGACTCTTCGGAACCGGCGGGAGGCAGCGGCGCTTCCCGCACCTCGGGCTCGGGCGACACGGGGGCCGGGCCCCGCGCGGGCGGCACGCTGTTCGAGCGGCCGGCCGGCGGGGTGTTGGAGCGGGACGGCGCCGACGAGTTCGGCGAGATGACGCGCTCACCCGACACGCCCGGGCCGCCATTCTCCGCGCGCTGGCGCTCGCGCAGGACGGCCTGGTTCATCTTGGACAGCGGGCCGGGCTTGCGGCTGAAGTCCACCGCCACGTCGTAGCCGGGCACCTGGCCGTAGAACTGCTCCACGAACTGCTGACGCTCCTTCATCTTGCGCTCGAAGATGACGCGGAAGTCCTCGGGGCCCCGGATGATGTAGGGCGTCAGGAACAGGAGCAGGTTCGTCTTCGTCTTCTTGCGCGTCGTCTCGCGGAAGAAGTTGCCGATGATGGGGATGTCGCCCAGCACCGGGACCTTGGTGACGGACTCGATGGTGCGGTCCTGCATGATGCCGCCCAGCACCACCGTCTCCTGGTCCTTGGCGATGACGGTCGTCTTCGCGCTGCGCTTGCTGGTGGTCGGGCCGAGCACCGCGTCGTTGGAGGCGATCTCCTCCGTCTGCTCGGTGATGACCATGCGGATGTAGTCGCTCTCGTTGATCTGCGGCTTCACCGTCAGCTTCAGCTCCACGTTCTGACGCTGGATGGGCGCGTACAGCGAGCCCAGGCCGCCCAGCGCGCCGAGCAGCGACGTGTTCAGGCCGCCCGCGCCGCCGGCGGTGCCGGTGCCCACGCCCGTGCCCAGCGACGAGGGCGAGAAGCCGGACTGGAAGGGCACGTTCTGGCCCACGGTGATCTCCGCCTCCTCGTTGTCGCTGGTGAGGATGTGCGGCGTGGACAGCACGTTCACGTCGGAGCTCTGCTGCATCGCGTGCAGCACCACGCCGAAGGCGGGGATGTCCAGGCCCAGCTTCTCCAGCGCGGGGATGACGGGGCCCTGCAGGCCCGCGAGGAAGCCGCCGAAGGACGCCAGGTTCGCCAGGCTCAGCGACGGGGGCAGGCCCGAGCCGGTGTTGTTGGTGCCGATGAGGCCGGGCACCGCGCCGTCATCCGTCTGCAGCGAGAAGCCGCTGTGCAGGTTGACGCCGTACTCGGCATTGCGGTCCAGGTTCACCTCCATGATGACGGCCTCGACGAACACCTGGCGACGGGGCGTGTCGAGCTGCTGGATGACCTGGACGATGTTCTTGTAGTCCGACTGGCTGGCGACGATGACGAGCGAGTTGGTGCCCTTGTCGGCGGAGATCTTCACCTCGCCGCTGAACAGCTCCGCGGCCTGCGTGGGCGCGTTGCCGCGCGGCATGCCCGGGGGGAGGTTGGGGGCGCCCGGCGTGCGGGGACGGTTGGCCGTGCCCTGCGCCAGCGACTGCAGCGTGCTCGC
This sequence comes from Myxococcus sp. MISCRS1, assembly GCF_026626605.1. Lineage (NCBI taxonomy): Bacteria > Pseudomonadati > Myxococcota > Myxococcia > Myxococcales > Myxococcaceae > Myxococcus > Myxococcus sp. MISCRS1. Next base: position 1,439,884 of record NZ_JAPNKB010000001.1, on the reverse strand, counting down.
CAGCTCCTCCGCGTTGGCGTTCTCCAGATAGTAGACGTTGATGCGGCCGCCCGTGCCGGACGGGATGTCGAGCTGGGTGACGATCTCCTGGATGCGCTCGAACGCGGCGGGGCTCGCCACGATGATGAGCTTGTTGGTGCGCTCGTCCGGGATGATCTGCGACAGCGTCACCGGGCCACCGGCGGACTCGCCGCCCTGGGAGGGCTGGGCGACAATCTCACCGCCGGGCTGACCCGCGGGCGGCACGCCCTGGGTGAAGTTGCCGGGGCGGGTGGCGCCGGGGCGCGCGCCCTTGCTCTCGAACAGCTTCTGCACCGTGCCGGCCACGTCCTGGGCGCTCGCGTACTGCACCTGGATGACGCGCAGCTCGTCGCTGGCGGCGCGCGAGTCCAGCTGGTTGATGAGCCGCTCCAGGCGGTGGATGTTGGAGCCCACGTCGTTGACGATGATGGTGTCGGGCGGGTACGGGATGGTGTCGCCGTCCTTGGACACCAGCTGCTGCAGCACGCCGCGCAGCGGCTCCACCTCCACGTTGCGGATGCGGAACAGCTTGGTCACCATCTGCTCGTTGGTGGTGTACGGCTGGCCGTCCTCGACGATGGTGGGGATGGGGTTCTGCTTCGCCGAGCGCTTGTCGACGATCTTCATGAAGCGGCCGTACTGGTAGACGGCCAGGCCGTTGGCGTCGAGCGAGGCGAGGAACGCGGAGTAGAACGCGTCCGCGTCCACCTCCACGCGGCCGTTCTCCGGGCCGATGATGGAGATCTTCCCGCGCACGTTCTCCGGGAGGATGAACGTGCGGCAGGTGGCGTCCGCCACCGTCTGCACCAGCTTCTCGATCTCCACCTTGTCGAAGTAGATGCCGTAGCGCGCGTTGCGCCGGGCCTCCTCGCACGTGGGCGTACGGCGGGGCCCTTGATTGGCCTCCTCGGCGGCGCCGGGGGACTGGGGCGTGATGGTCCGCTCACCGGGCGCGGAAGGCGCGGAGGTGCCGGGCGGGGTGGGGCGGCGCTGGGCCTGCGCGGGGACGGCGAGCGCGAGGCACAGGCAGAGCATCCAGGACGGGAGCGTCTTCATGGAGGAGCGGGCGCGACGTGGGGTTTAACGGACGTTGTAGGACTTGCGGATCGGCGCGCCGTTGCGCTCGATCTCGATTTCGATGCGGGAGGAGTCCTTCATCTTCGAGTAGACCTCGAGCGCCTTCTCGGGGCTGTTGAGGTCGAACCCGTTGATGCGGCGGATGACGTCGCCGTTCTGGACGCCGATCTTCGAGTAGATGGAATCCGGGCGGATGGAGAAGAGCTTGAACCCCACCGCCTGACCGTCCTTGAAGGCCGGAACGATGCGCGCCTGCATGGCCACGTCGTTGAGGTTGTTGAGCGTCTTGTCGATCTCCGCGCGCGGCACTTCGTACTCGTTGTCGCTGACGGCGCGGATGCCGCTGGGGGACGCGGTGTTGGTCTGCGCCACCGGAGGCGTCGGCGGGGTGAAGGCCTGGGCGCCGTCACCCGGGTTGCCGTCGATGAACTCCTTGCGGCCCCCGTTGAGGATGATGACGCGCTCACGCTCGATTTCGAGCACGGTGGCGCCCTGCAGGGCGTTGCCCACCATGTACGTCTGCGAGCGCTGCGTCACCATGTCCTGGACCGACGCGAAGGACCAGTCCGGGTTGCTCGCGACGAGCGTGCCGAGCAGCTTCACCCTGAGGCCGCTCTTCACCGGGGCGGCGTTGGGGTCCACCTCCGGCGTCGTGGGCTCCCTCACCGCGACTTCCGGCTCGGGAATCTTGATGCCCGTCACCCGCGACAGGCCCTCCATGTCCGGCAGCGCGAGCGCCGCCTGCGCGGGCCGGTTCGTCGGCGCACGCGCGGTGGCCCCCGAGGACGGCACGGGGGAGATGGAGGATTCGACGAACAGGTTCACCGTCTTCGCCGCCAGCAGCGCGACGAGGAGGATGAACAGCAGGTTCACCGTCCAGAAGTATTTGCGAAAGAAGAGTTCCATCACGCTTCCGAGAAGAAAGCCGGACCCGGGAAGAGCAAGGCAGGTGCCACCCTCGGGTCAGACGGGCCATCCCAAGGGGACGGCCAAGCACGCGTAATTATTCCGAAAAGGGCGGGCACCCCAGGCAGGGGAGCGGGCTGCTCCAGGGCTTGGGACAAATTGTCAAAGCAGGGTGGGGGCCTTTGTGACGGCCTGTCAGTCGTCGCTTCCGGCGGAGGGCTCGCCGCCGGAGGACTGCTCGCGCTCCAGCTTGCGGTAGATGGTGCGGGCGGCGATGCCCAGCAGCCGGGCGGCCAGCGTCTTGTCGCCCTTGGTGTGGCGCAGCGTCTCGTGGATCACCCGGCGCTCCACCTCCTCCATGGGCGTGCCGATGGGGATGACCAGCTGGGTGGCGGCGCCGAGCGGGCCCTTGCGCACCGACTCGGGCAGGTCGCTGGCCTCCAGCACCTCGCCCCGCGCCAGCACCACCGCGCGCTCGACGGCGTGCTCCAGCTCCCGCACGTTGCCGGGCCAGGCGTAGTTCTCCAGCGTCTGCAGCGCCTCCGGCGAGAAGCCGCGCAGCGCCTTGCCGTTCTTCGCGGCGAAGCGGCGCAGGAACGCGTCCGCCAAGAGCGGGATGTCCTCGCGGCGCGAGGCGAGCGCGGGCACGCGGATCTCCACCACGTTGAGCCGGTAGTAGAGGTCCTCGCGGAAGCGGCCCTCGGCCACCTCCTTCTGCAAATCCTTGTTGGTGGCGGCCACCAGCCGCACGTCCACCTTCACCGTCTGGGTGCCGCCCAGCCGCTCGATTTCGCCCTCGGCCAGCGCGCGCAGGAGCTTCACCTGCGCGGGCAGCGGCATCTCGCCGACTTCGTCCAGGAAGAGGGTGCCGCCGTGGGCGCGCTCGAAGCGGCCCTCGCGCCGGGCCACCGCGCCGGTGAAGGCGCCGCGCTCCACGCCGAACAGCTCCGCCTCCAGGATGTTCTCCGGCAGCGCGCCGCAGTTGACGGCGACGAACGCGCCCTTGGCGCGGCTGGAGTACTCGTGCACCGAGCGCGCCGCCAGCTCCTTGCCCGTGCCCGACTCACCCAGCAGCAGCACCGTGGCGGTGGAGGGCGCGGCCTGGCGGATGGTGTCCAGCATGGCGCGGAAGGCGGGGGACTGGCCCACCATGCTGCGCCCGCCCTGGGCGCTCATCTCCGCCAGCTTCGCCTTGAGCGTCTGGTTCTCCGAGACGAGCGCGCGCTTCTCCAGCGCCTTCTGCACCGCCTTCACCAGCGAGTGGCGCTTGAGCGGCTTGGTGATGAAGTCGTAGGCGCCGTCCTTCATCGCCGCCACGGCCGTCTCCACCGTGCCGTAGGCGGTCATCAGCACCACCTCCACGTCGGGGCGGATGGTGCGCGCGGCGCGCAAGAGCTCCTGCCCGTCCATGCCGGGCATCATCAGGTCCGTCACCATCACCGTGACTTCGGGGCGGCGCAAAAGCTCCAGGGCCTCCGTGCCGTTGGCCGCGGAGAGCGTGGCCATGTTCTCCCGCTGGAAGATGCGCGTCACGGAGTCGAGGTTGGCGCGGTCGTCGTCGACGACGAGGACGGTGGAGGTGGTCATGGTGGGGGCCGCACTATGCAATACCCGTTCCCGTCAGGCGTGCTCCTCGTCCGCCTCCACGGGGCCTCCGCCCATGCGGCCGATGTCCTCGCGCTTGACGGAGTCGACGTTGAACTTGCGCGCGCTGGCGAGCATCCGGTCCACGGTGTCGTCGAAGTCGGGCTTGCCGCCGTTCTTCTTGAAGCGCAGGAAGTTGATGCGCGCGACCACGAAGTTCTTGAGGTAGGGGCTCTGCAGTCCCTTGGCCTTGAGGGAGTCGACGACGGCGACGACGGCGTCATCGAGCTCCAGCAGGCGGTCCGCGCGGGCGTCGCGCACCTTCAGCGCGTCCTCCAGCGGCACGTCCATGAAGTCCTCCACCGCCTTGACGAAGGGGTGGTAGGCGCCCGCGGAGTAGCGGGGGCGCTTCTCGTACGCGGCGCCGAGCGTGATGAAGGCGGGCTCCTCGAACAGGTGCGCGAAGGCGGACTCCTTGCCCGCGCGGCCCGCGCCCACGAGCCCCCGGTACATGCGCACCACCTCGAGCGAGCGCTCCTTGAGGTTGTGGGCCTTCTCCGTGTTGAGCGCGAGGATTTGATAGGCCACGTCCTCGTCGGGCAGCAGCAGCGCGACGATGGCCTTGGCGCCCAGCAGCTTGCTCGCGTGCAGGCGGTGGTTGCCGTTGGGCGTCCAGTAGCGGCCCTCCTTGCGCACGGCGATGACGGGGTCCAGGAAGCGGTCCAGCCGCTCCATGGCGCTGGCGAGCCGCTTCACGTGGGGCTCGGACAAATCACGCTGGTAGGGGGTGGGCTCCACCTTGTCGATGGGCAGCACCGCGAGCACCACCGGATGTCCGCCCAAGGGGTCGCGATAGACGCCGAGCACCTCGCCGCCGTCGGTGCGCACCGCCTCGAGAATCTCCGTGGGGTACTCCACCGAGTCGCTGGCCACGTCCTGGGGAGACAGGCCGCGCGACTTCGGTTCCGCCTTCTTGCGGCGGGGCTTCCTGGGGGCGGCGGCGGGCTTCTTCGCTGCGGCGCTCTTGCGTGCGGACTTCGCTGCCATGGGTGCGTCCTCCTCGCGCTGCGGACGAGTGATGTAGCAGGAGACCCTGACACGTCCTCCCCCAGCGAGTGGGGGAGGAGGAGCGCTCGGGCGTCGCCCACGCTAGGGGGACGCGGCAGGTAGGGCTACCCTCCCGACAGGGTGAGCTGTCGGAAGCGGACAGTGGGCGCGCCCACCGTGCCTCCGCGGAACTGGAGGTCGTTCCCCACGCCGTCCAGGTCCTGGAGCATCTTCAGCACGTTGCCCGCCACGGTGACCTCCTGCACCGCGTGCGTCAGCTCGCCGTTCTCAATCCACAGGCCGTTGGCTCCCGCGGACAGCTCGCCCGTGACGGGGTTGGCGCCGTGGCCGAGCAGGGACGTGACGTAGAGGCCCCGGTCCACGCCCTGGATGAGCTCCTCGGGCGAGGCCGTGCCCGGCTCCAGGTAGAGGTTGGTGGTGCCGATGCTCGGCAGCGCGTTGTAGCCGCGCTTGGCGTTGCCCGTGGGCCGCGCCTTCGCCTTGCGCGCGGTGAACGCGTCGTAGAGGAAGCTCGACATGACGCCCCGGTCGATGATGGGTGTGCGCCGCGTGGGCACGCCTTCACCGTCGAAGGGCGCGGTGGCGAGGCCTCGGGGCAGCAGGCCGTTGTCCACCAGCGTGACGTGCTCGGAGGCCAGGCGCTTGCCCTTGAGCGACGCCAGCATGCTGGCCTGCTGGTGCACGGCGTTGCCGCTGGCGGCCTTGGCCACGCCGGACATGAAGGACGCGGTGACGAGCGGGTCGAACAGCACCGGCACCTGCTGCGTCTTCACGCGCCTGGCGCCCAGCATCCGCACCGCGCGACGCGTCGCCTCGCGGCCGATGGACTCGGGCGACTCCAGGTCACCCAGGAAGCGCTTGTAGTCGAGCCAGTAGCCCTTCTGGAGCTGTCCGTCCGCGGCGGCCACGGGCATGGCGTACATGAACACGTACGTGCCCGAGTAGCCTCCGGCCATGCCTTCCGACGACGCGACGTAGACCTCCGACACGAAGTCCCCGGCGCCCACCGCGTTGAAGGTGCTGACGCGCGAGTCCTCCGCGCGGCCCGCCTTCTCCATCTCCAGCGCGGCCTTCACCTTCCAATCGCCGGGCAGGTTGGCCACGGCCTCGTCGTACAGCGCGCCGGTGTCGCCGAAGCGGCCCAGGTCCCGAGCGCCGGGCAGGCCGTTGAGCTTGTTGGGCGCGGCGGCCTCGGCCAGCTTCAGGGCCTGGTCCACGAGCAGGTCGATGCCCGAGGGCTCGAAGTCCGACGTGAAGGCGAACCCGAGCCGGTCCTTCGTCACCACGCGCAGGCCCACGCCCTTGGCGGTGGACTGGGTGAGGTCCTCGATCTGCCCTTCGCGCACGCGCACGGTGCTCTGGCGGCTGACCTCGATGAAGGCCTCGGCCTGGCGGGCGCCCTTCTTGGTGGCGCGCTGGACGATTCGCTTCGCGAGCTTCTGGTAGTCCATGGTGTCGGTGCTCTCTCTTCAGACCTGGGTTCCGCCGACGGTGACGTTGTCGATGCGCACGGTGGGCAGGCCCACGCCCACGGGCATCGACTGGCCGTTCTTTCCGCACACGCCCATGCCCGGGTCCGGCTGCGGGTCGCACCCCACGCGGGACACGTTCTTGAGCGCCTCCGGCCCCACGCCGATGAGGATGGCGTTCTTCACCGGACGGCCCAGCTTGCCGTCCTCGATTTGATACGCCTCGCTCACCTCGAACACGAAGTTGCCGTTGCTGATGTCCACCTGACCGCCGCCGAACGTGGCGCAGTACAGCCCGCGCTTCACCTCCTTGAGGATGTCCTCGGGGTGGTGGTTGCCCGGCGCGAGGAAGGTGTTCGTCATGCGCGGAATGGGCAGGTGCTTGAAGGACTCGCGCCGCCCGCTGCCGGTGGAGCGCTGGCCCATCAGCTTCGCGTTGAGGCTGTCGTAGAGGTAGCCCTTGAGCACGCCGTTCTCGATGAGGACCTTGCGCTCACCGGGCGTGCCCTCGTCGTCGATGTTGATGGAGCCGCGCCCGCTGGACACCGTGCCGTCGTCGATGACCGTCACCAACTCCGAGGCGACCTTCTGTCCCAGCTTGCCGGCGAACAGCGACGTGCCCTTGCGGATGAAGTCCGCCTCCAGGCCATGGCCCACCGCCTCGTGCAGCAGGATTCCGCTCCAGCCCGGCGCCAGCACCACCGTCTGCGGGCCCGCCGCGCAGTCCACCGCGCCCAGCGTGGCCACCGCCTGCCTCGCGGCCTCGCGGCCCACGTCCTCGGGAGGGAACGTCGCCCAGTGGGTGAAGGGCACCCGGCCTCCGCCGCCGTACGAGCCCGTGCGCCGCTCGTTCTTCTTGCCCTGCGCCACCACCTGGATGGACATGCGGCACAAATCCTGGGTGTCCTCGGTGTAGCGGCCCTCGGTGTTGGCCACGGCGATGCGGCGCGTCTGGTCCACGTAGGCGCCGTTGACCTGGGTCACCCGCGAGTCGAACGCGCGGGCGGCCTTGTCCGCGCGGGTCAGCAGGGAGGCCTTGAGGGACACCTCCACGTCGGCCAGCGGGGTGGGGACGCGGTAGTGGCTGGGCACGGCGATGCGTGAGACGGGGAAGGCCCGCTCGGAGCCGGTTCCCTGGGCGATCATCGCCGCGGTGGAGGCGGCCCGCAGCAGCGCGGGCTCGTCCCAGTCGTCGGAGAAGGCGTAGCCCACCTTGCCCCCGGAGATGACCCGCACGCCCACGCCCTGGATGAGGCCCGTCTGGGCGCTCTTGATGCGCGACTCCTCCAGCACGACGCTGGTGCTGTGGGTGCGCTCCACGTAGACCTCGGCGAAGTCTCCGCCGCGCTCCATGGCCACGGCCAGCAGCCGCTCGAGCAGCGCCTGGGGCAGCAGGGGGGCGGGCGCGACGAGGCGGGCCGCCAGGGGGGCGAGCTGGGAGGTGGAGGCACGCCGGGCCGGCGCGGACACTCGGGGCATTTTGCGGGACTCCCTCGGTGAATCGTTGGGGGTGTGGGAACCTACATAGGAGGGGGAAACGTCCTGAGCAACGGACAATGGCCCCGCTTCTTTCCCCAAGGGCGGGCTTGTCGCATTCCCACCGTGGTGGCGCCGCTTTAAGATGCCGGACGTTTCGGAGACCTGGACCCGACCCCATGCCTGCTCGTCCTCCATCCCCCCCTCGCCCTGGTGCCGGAGGTAAGCCCTCTTCCCGGGGCCGCCCTCCGCGCGAGGTGTCCTCCGACGAGGACTTCGCCGCGCCACCCTCCGGAGACGAGGGCCAGCCCGACGGCCCCGCCAACCCGGAGCTCTACGGGGACGCCGAGCCGCCGCGCTCGCGCACGGACGAGACGCGGGTGGCCTCGGTGTCCGACGTGCGCGAGGAGTCCCGGCGTCGCCAGGAGGAGGAGGACGACAACGCGGACGCCACGCGCGCCGGGCCGCCGGTGCAGATGCTGGTGCTGGCGGGGCCGGACCGCGGGCGCAAGAAGCGCTTCCAGGGCGTGCGCATGGTGGTGGGGCGCGGCAAGGACTGCGACTTCGTGCTGGATGACCAGTCCGTGTCGCGCCGGCACCTGGAGCTCATCTACGGCCAGGGCGGCGTGGCGATGCGAGACCTGGGCAGCATCTCCGGCACCCAGGTGAATGATCAGCGCGTGGACGAGTGCACCCTGAAGCACGGGGATGAGATCGCCATCGGCAAGACGCGCCTTCGCTTCGTGGACGAGGCGGAGCAGATCAAGGAGCTGCGCGCGCAGGCGGAGGCCCGCGAGGCGGAGGAGAAGCGCGAGCGCGAGGAGGCCGCGAAGGACCGCGACGAGGCGCGCAAGGCGGCGGGTGCGTCCCGGGGCACCGACGTGGACCCGAATGATCCGCGGCTCAACGAGGCGACCAACGCCAACTACCGGATGCCGGACGAGCTGAAGGAGAAGAACCGCGACGCCAGCGGCGTGAAGAAGGGCAAGGGCGCCATCGCGATTCCCCGGCCGCGTCCGCCTCCGCGCAGCGCCGTCACCGGCGGCGGAGGGAACTCGAAGGCGAAGCTGCTCATCGGCGTGGGCGGTGGCGTGGTGGTGCTGCTCATGCTGGGGCTGATGCTCATCCCCTCGGGACCGCCGCCCCCGCCTCCGGTGGACCCCAACGTGGAGCGCTCGAAGCTCCTGATGCAGAAGGCGCGCGAGGCGGTGCGCTCGGACGACTTCGCCGGCGCGGTGAAGCTGGTGGAGGAGGCGGAGAAGCTGCGCCCGGGCGCGGACGACGAAGGCCTGGGCAAGGCGGCGGCGAAGGAGCTGCTCGTGCAGCAGTCCTTCCAGGCCGTGCGCGAGCTCATCGACGCCAACGACTTCGAGGGGGCCCGCCAGAAGCTGTCCGAGACGCCCCAGGGCACCGCCAAGACGGACGACGTGCGGCGCAAGCTGGAGCAGGAGGTCAAGACGAAGGACGAGCTGTGGCGCATCCAGAAGATGGAGGAGGCGCTCGCGGCGCGTGACGTCGCCACGGCCCAGTCGCTGCTGGAGCAGGTGCCGGAGCTCAACCGGCCCGCGTACTCGCAGAAGCTGCAGGACCTGCAGGCGGAGCTGGCCAAGGAGGCCCGGGACAGCGCGGTGCGGGACAGGGCCAGCCGGGAGCGCAACGAGGAGCGGGCCAAGGAGGAGCGCAAGCGCTTCATCGCGGAGGCCTTCACGGACGTGGAGCGGCGCTTCAACGGCGGCGACTACCAGCGCGCGGTGCTCGAGTGCGACCGCGTGGTGGAGAAGTACAAGGCGGACAAGGACGTGAAGGACCGCTCGCGCCAGCTCAAGACGTTGATTCCCCAGTTCCAGCGCGCGCTGGACGACGCGCAGAAGAAGCTCGCGTCCAATGCGCTGGAGTCCGCGTCCAAGCCCCTGCGCCGCGCGGCGGAGCTGTACCGGCAGATCGGCTTCGACGGCTCGCTGGGGCGCACGCTGGACGAGCAGCTCGCGTCGGCGGCGCTGGCGGCGGGGCAGGCGGCGCTGAAGAAGGGTGACCTGGCGGCGGCGGGCAGCAACTTCCGCGAGGCCCTGCGCCTCAACCCGGGAGATCGTCGGGCGCGGGATGGCTTGGACGACCTGAGCAAGAAGGTGGAGGAGCTGTACATGCGCGCGTATATCGAGCGCGACCGGGACCCTCGCTCCGCCGCGGAGAAGTTCAAGGTCGTCATCGAGACGGCGGCCGAGGGTTCGGATACGAAGCGCAAGGCCGAGATGTACCTGAGCGAGATACAGCCGTGAGGCGCTCGCCAACAACGTTCGTACGTGGGGAGATGGGATGAGCGAGTCGTCGCTGCGTGAGCTCGGGATGGACCTCATCGAGGAGCGCCAGTTCGAGCGCGCCCTCGCCGTGTTCGCGGAGGCGGTGCGCCGGGTTCCCGCCGACCACCGCTCCCGGATGATGGCGTCCCGGTGTCTGGCCGAGCTGGGTGAGCGCGAGCGCGCCGTCACGTCGTACCACGCGACGGCCGAGGGCCTCTTGCGTCGCGACTACCTGCTGTCCGCGATGGCCGCGTGCAAGCTGGGGTTGGACCTGGCGCCCAACGAGCGGCGGTTGAAGGAGACGCTGATCCGCGTCCACTCGCGCGCGGTGCGCAGCGCGCCGGGTCGCGCCGTGGTGCCGCCGCCCCTGCCGCCCGAGACGCTGTACGACGGGAAGGTGGAGACGGACCTGATGGGGCTGGCTGGAGAGGAGCTCTCCAACCGCGCCATCGAGGTGCTGGCCGCGCCGGATCCGGGTGGCTCCGCGGATCCGAACAGCCGTCCTCCGCTGCCGCTGTTCGCGGACCTGGACCGGGACGCGTTCATCGACCTGGTGGGCCGCATGGCGTGGCGCCGGGTGCGTCCCGAGGAGGTGGTGAGCCGCGAGGGCGAGCCCGCCGACCACCTCTACGTGCTCGTCGCCGGCAAGGCGGAGGTGACGCGGCAGATGGAGGGTGAGGCGCGCACGCTAGGCTTCCTCGGCGGCGGGTCCATCTTCGGGGAGATTGCTCTTTTGACGGGCGCGCCGCCGACGGCGACGGTGTCCGCGGTGTCCGACACGGAGGTCTTCGAGATTCGCCGCGAGCACCTCAACGCGGTGGCCAAGAGCCACCCGGCGGTGCCGCAGGTGTTGGCGGACTTCGCGCAGCAGCGCATGGCGCGGAACCTGATGGCCACCTCGCCCATGTTCCAGACGCTGCCGGAGTCGGAGCGGGGCGCGCTGCTGCAGCGCTTCACCTTCCGCGCGCTGCAGGGGCACGAGAAGGTGCTGGTGGAGGGCGAGCACTCGCCGGGGCTGTTCCTGGTGCTGGCCGGTGAGCTGGTGGTGCAGAAGGAGGACCCGGCGGGCGGCACGGTGACGCTGGGCGTGCTGCGCGAGGGTGATGTGGCGGGGGAGATTTCGCTGCTGACGGGGCTGCGCGCCTCGGCGACGGTGGTGGCCACGCGCAAGACGGCGGCGGCGTTCCTGGAGCGCAACGCGTTCCATGCGCTGGTGCAGGCGTTCCCGCACATCCGGACGTACCTGGAGCAGCTCTCGGACCGGCGGCTGAAGCAGATTGGCGAGGCGCTGCGGCCCGCCGAGATCATCGACGCGGACGAGCTGGTGCTCGAGCCCGAGGCGGCGTGAGGAGCGCATGGTGACGTTGTCGCGTTCGCGGGTGGTGGGCGTGGCGCTGGCGTTGGTGGCGGCCGGAGCGGTGCTCTATTTCTGGCCGCGCCACGAGCCCGGTGTCCCGGAGGCCGTCACGCGTCAGGTCATCACGATGACGCGGGCCGCGGAGGCCAAGGACATCAGCAAGGTGATGGAGGGCGTGTCCGAGCGCTTCAAGACAGACGGCGGCATGGACTCGCGGCAGGTGCGCGGCATCCTCACCGGGCAGGTGCTGCGCGGTCAGTGGGTCCGCATCTTCACGACGAACCTGGAGGTCCACGAGGTCTCGCCCACGCAAGGTGACTTCCAGGCGCGCTTCATCTTCGGCCGCTCGCAGGCGGAGAGCGTGAAGGACCTGGCGGCCGACAGCGTGCTGAACGCGTACCTCATCGAGGGGACGTTCGAGAAGGAAGCCGACGGCGAGTGGCGCGTGGTTCGCGCGAAGTACCGGCCGCTCGAGGCGACGGAGTTGCTGTAGCCGCTCGCGGCGGGCGCCTCACTGGAGCAGGGCGCCCGTCTCGTTCAACCAGGCCTTGGCCATGGCGCCCTGGCCCGCGGTCTCCAGGCCCTTTTTCACCGTGTCGATGCGCGAGGCCAGCTCCTCGCGAGGCATGCCCTGCGCCCGCGCGCGCACCAGCCCGAAGTAGTAGTGCTGGCAGCCCGCCGCGTACGCGCTCTGCGCGAAGAGCAGGTCGCCCATGGCGCTGTAAGCCTCCGGCAACGAGCCCGCGCCCGTGTCCGGCGCGATCACCGCGAGCAGCGCCTTGGCGCCCTCGTAGTCCTTGCGCCGCACCAGCAGCGCGCCCTTGGCGTACTGCGCCTTTGCCAGCCCCACGCCCTTGGCTGCAATCGCCTTGTCGTAGGCGACGAGCGCATCGTCCTGCCGCTCCGCTGCCTCCAGCAGCCCGCCGCGCGCCAGCCAGTAGCGGCCGTCCTGCTCCAGCAGCGGGACCTTCTTCCCGTCCGCGGACGCCACCTGGATGGCCCCGAACGCGCCCTCATACGCATCCAGCAGCGCCAGCGCGCCCGTGGTGTCACCCGAGGCCTGCAAGCTGCGAGCGCCGTCCAGGTAGAGCAGGGGCGCCGTCTTGCGCTTCGCCACCGCGGCCTCGAACGCGCCCCGCGCCTCGGGCACCTTGCGCGCGGCCAGCGCTCGCGCTCGTGCGAAGAGCGCATGTACGTCATCCGGCACGGCCTTCAGCGCCGCATCCGCCTCCTGGAGCGCCTGGTCCGCGGCGCCACGCGACAACGCCAGCTCCGCCTTCAGCGCCCCAGCGCGCGACGTGAGCGCGGGCGTCAGCTCCGCCTGCTTCTCCTGGGCCGTGGCGAGCGCGCGCTCGGCCTCCTCCAGCTTCTTGCCCTGGTACGCGTGCGCCAGCCCCATGCCCAGCCGCGCCATCAGGTGGTCCGGGTTCACGCTCGTCGCCTTCTCGAACGCCTCCACCGCCTGGGCGGGCTGCCCCTCGTCCAGCAGCGCCTCCCCGTACGCCGTGGTGAAGCGCGGATCCCGATACGCGTTCTCCGCCGCGCGGGCGAAGGCCTGACGCGCGCCGGGCAGATCCCCCTTCGCCTGCAGCGTGAACGCCTGCGCCAGCGTGAGCCGGGGGCTGTTGGCCCCTTGCGTCTGCAGGTCCGCCAGGTACTTCTCCGCCTCGGCCGTCTTGCCCTCCGCGAGCAGATGCAGCGCGCGGGCGCCATGCCGTTCACCGGAGCGCGAGTCGAGCGCCTCGGCCCGGGCCAGGTATTCACGGGCCCGCGCATCCGCGCCGGGCTGATGGTGCTCCAGCCACAGCACCGTCTGGATGTCGGCGGCCAGCGCCTGCGCGTCGCGGGCGTCGGAGTCCAACTGGAAGAGCTTCTCCAGCTCCGCCATGGCGCGCGTCAAGTCGGACGGATTGCCTCGCAGCGCGGCGGCGCGGGCCGCGCGCAGGTGCTCCTCCGTCTCCCTTCGCACCGTTCCCCGGTGGACGAAGTAGGCCACGGCGCCCGCGAGCACCACCGCCACCACCGCCACCTGCGTCAGCGCGCTCTTCCAACTCTCGCGTCGCTTCCAGTCGCCGTGACCTTCGGTGCTCATGGACCTGTCTCCCCGCGCTGGAGTTGGATGCTATTAGGTACGCCCCTCGCGGGTGTCAATGGACGGAGCCCGGAGCACGGGAGGAGTGAGCAATGGCGGTCCACACGGTGCTGTCCCCCGACGTCTTCACGCGCATCGCAGAGACCTTCGGGCTGGGAAACGTGCTCGGCGTGACGCCCATCCCCCAGGGCTCCATCAACACCAACCACCGGTTGGAGACCGACACCGGCCGCTACTTCGTCCGCCACACGACGGTGCGCTCCTCGGACGACCTGCGCTTCGAGTCCGCGCTGCTCGCGCACCTGGCCGCGCACCACTTCCCCTCGCCCGTGCAGCTCACCACGCGCGAGGGCGCCACCTTCGTCGAGCTCGCGGGCGGCCGCGTGAGCGTCTTCCGCTGGCTCCCCGGTGAGGAGAAGCGCCACCCGGGCCTCACCGCCGAGCACCTGGAGCGGCTGGGCACCGAGCTGGGCAAGCTGCACCGCGACACCCAGTCCTTCGGCGGCAGCCGCGAGAACCCGTACTCCCCCCAGGTGGTGCGCGGGTGGCTGGTGGAGCTGGCGCGCCACCCGGACCCGACGCTGTCATCGCTCTCAGGAGAGCTGGAGGGGATGCTCACCCACGTGGAGTCACGGCGACAGGGCCTGGAGCCGCTCGGCGTCATCCACGCGGACCTCTTCACCGACAACGTGAAGTGGCTGGGCGACAGCGTGGGCGCCTTCTTCGACTTCGAGATGGCCTGCCGCGAGGCCTATGGCCTGGACCTGGTCATCACGTTGAACGCCTGGTGCTTCGACGGCGGGCAATACCTGCCGGAGCTGTGTCGCGCGCTGGTGCGCGGCTACCAGGATGTCCGCCCGCTGGCCCCGGTGGAGCGCGAGAGCCTCTTCGGCCACGCGCTCTTCGGGGCGGTGCGCTTCACCGCGAGCCGCATCCGGGACTACCACCTGTCCGCGTTGCCCGCGGACAAGCTGGTGCGCAAGGACTACCGCACCTACCTGACCCGGGCCCGCGCGCTCACGGCCATGGGCCCCCAGGGCTACGCGGCGCTCCTGGGGCTGTGAGGCCTCAGATGCCGGTGAGGATCTTCCACTGGTTGCCCTCGAGCCGGAACACCATCTGCTCCAGCTCCGCCTCCTTCTGCGGGCGCGAGGTGAGGCCGGGCATCCGGAAGTTCAGCTTCCAGTAGTAGATGGCCGTGGCGATGTCCTTGCCCACCTGGACCTTGCGCACCTCCATCTCCACCTTGGGCGACTGGAGCTGCGGGAAGAGCGTCTCCAGGTACGGGCCCAGGTTCGCCGCGGTGAGGTCGTCCTCGGGATCACTCGGCGTGCCGGCGTCCTCGCGGAAGTCCTTCGACACCAGCGCCTGGATGGCGTGGGCGTCGCGTGCCTCGATGGCAGACCGATAGGCCTCCATCACTGCCAAAATGGCGCGGGTCTCGTCGGTGTCGTCGATTTCAGTGCCGGGGATGCGCTTCGGAGCGCAGGCGGCCAGGAGGGACAGGGCGCAGATGGCGAGGAAGCGGTAGAGCATGGCGGGGCCTTACGAAGACAATGCGGAGGAAGTCAACCCATTCCCCACGGCCCCGCCTGCACTTCGCGTGCCTCAGCCCTTGCGGATGACCTCGGAGATGAAGCGGTTGAGGACGGGAATCTCGTTGTCGAGGATCTTCAGGCCCTCGCCCTGGATGACCTTCTCGCCGATGAGCGCCAGGGGCTTCATCAGGAAGGGCAGCTTGAGGGAGATCTCGCCGTCCAGCGAGCGCTCCGTCTGGCCCGCGCCCAGGTCACGGAAGCGCAGCGTGCCCGTGTTCACCAGCATCTTGGAGATGGTGTGGGACGTGGGCACGTTGGTGAACGTGAGCTCCTTGCGGCGCTTGTCGTAGGTGGACGACTCGATGAAGGCGAACCACTCGGGGGGCACGCGCTTGGGGCCGATGCTCTCGATGACGGGCTTGGGGCGGTAGCGCACCCGGCGGCGGACCACGTCACCCTCGGCCTTCACCTCGAGCGGCTGGAGCTCCAGCAGCACGCCATGGTGCTTGAGCAGGAACTCGAAGTACCGCTCGTCGAGGAGCGCGCGCTCCACCTCGTCCACCGTCCCCTGGATTCGCTGCCTCGTCTCGAACCGCATCGCTTCCCTCCTGATGACCTGGCTCGTCGCCGCTGTGTGGGCTGCCTGCCTAGCGGAAAGCGCGGCTAGCGGAAAGCCTGTCGTGGCACGAGCACGCCCCGGAAGGTCTTCTCCTCGAAATCACACCGCTCCACCCACTCCTGGGCGGTGGCCTTGAAGGCCGTGCCGAAGTCCGGGAGGACACCCACCTCGTGGCGCACCGCGCCGCAGTCGCCCGAGAGATAGGAAGCCTCCACCTTCAGGCGCAAGGCCTCGCGGCGCAGGGACAGGGGCAGCGAATCGTCCGACAGCGCACGTTGCAGCGACTCGCCGGCCAGGACGGGGGAGCCCACCTGCTGCAGCCTGCGGCCCAGCAGGTAGTTGAGGTACGGGTCCGAGGGCAGGGCCTGCAGGGCGCGCGACAGGAGCACGAGCCGCAGCTCCTCCTTGGGCGCCAGGAAGTACGCGTCGATGCCGGCGCGGCGCGCCGTGGACTCCAGCGCGGCGAGCTTCACCTGGGCGGTGCGCGTCAAATCCGGTGTGGCGTCCAGGGTTAGCACCGTGTCCAGGTGCGCGCGGGCCTGCTCGGGTCGCTCGCGGCGGGTCTCCACGTCGGCCAGCGCCATGGCCACCTCGGCCTCGGAGACATTCTGGCCCTTCACCTTGCCCGCGAGCGTGGTGAGCACGGTGGTGGCTTCGTCGTAGCGCTCCAGCGCGGAGAGGGCGGCGGCCTCGCCCAGGCGGTAGGCGGGCTCCTCGGGCTGGAGGGTGGCGGCGCGGGTGTAGCGCTCCAGCGCGTCCGACGGGTCCGTCACGAGCGAGGCGCGGGCGGGCTCGGTGAGGCGGGCCACCTCGCGCGCACAGGCGCGGCTGAAGAGGCTGCCAGCGCGGAAGCGCGCGAAGGCGCGGGCCACGGCGGCGTCGTCCAGGGGCAGGGCGTCGACATGGCGCTCCCACTCACCGACGAGCTCGTCGAGGGGCCGCCCATAGGCCTCCTGGAAGTCCGCGTGCGCGTAGAGCGCGCGCAGCCTGTCCGAGCCATAGGTGTCAGCGAGGTACAGGAGGAAGGAGCCCGCGACGGTGTACGCGCGCGCGGGGGCGGATTGGTAGAAGCCCTCCGGCCCCATCAGCTTGCGCATGTCGGGCGCCAGCTTCTGACGGCGCATGCCCGCGGCCCACTGGTGCAGCGTGAGGTCCCCCTGCGCGGGGCCGTCCGCGGCGACGGCGAACCCCTCGATGACGCCCATGAGGGGCCACAGGCCCAGGCGCGTGGTGACGCGGAAGGGACCGCTGCCAGCGGGCGCGGCCATGACGTGGGCCAGCTCGTGGTGCAGCGTGGAGTGGGGGAAGGGCTTGTCCTGGATGTGCAGCTCGTGGCGCCAGGGCTTCGCGTACTGCGTGCGGCCGGCGCCCACCAGCCGCTGCTTCTCCTCCTCGTTGCGATACAGCCACACGCGGATGCGCTCGGTGGGGGCCACGCCCAGGAAGCGCTGGACCTGCGTCCAGCGGAACTCCATGTCGCGGGCCATCCGGTCCACGTCCTCGCGCGACTTGCCCCGGGGGTAGTGCAGCCGGAAGTGCTCCGTGTCGCGCACGCCGCCCAGCGTCTCGGCCAGGTACGCGTCCGTCATCCGGGTGCGCAGCTGGGGCCCCTTCACCTCCAGGAAGCCGATGGCCACGACGGGCAGCAGGAGTCCCACGAGCACGCCCACGCGCGGGGCCGCTCGCGACAGGTGCCCCGAGTCCACCTTGAGGAACGCGGTGGCCAGGCCCGCGAGGACCCAGGCCCACAAGAGGGTCTCCAGCCGGAACCAGCCGAGCGCGGGCGTCATCACCAGGGCCTCGTCGTAGAGGGGGCCGGGGAGATGTCCCAGGTAGTGGTTGAAGGCGAAGACCTGGGGGCCGGCGACGATGGGCCACACCGTGGGCACCAGCGACAGCAGCACCAGGAGCACATGCAGCCCCACGCCCCGCGAGGGCCGGCGAGCCCCCAGGCCGCACAGCACCCCGGAGGCCGAGGCCAGCACGGCCGAGGGGAGGGTGAGCATGGGATAGAAACCCACCAGCTCGAAGGGGTCACACGCGGTGCGCAGCCACGCGAAGACGGTGGAGGTGAGGAAGGGGGGCACCAGCGCCGCCACGTTGAGGAGCAGGGCCGCACCCAGGGCGCGGGTCACGGCGGTGCCGGGGGCGTCCGGGCGCAGGGCGCCGGGGGGGCGGGGCTCCTGGCCGAGGAGGATCCGACGCTCCTGGGCGGCGGCGGCCACGCCCGTCCCCCCGCCGAGCAGCCCCACGGCGATGGCCAGGGCCAGGCCCAGCTCGAAGCCGGGGACGCCGAAGAGGGGGAGGAGGACGAGCGCCGAGCCTCCGCCCGCCAGGAGGAGCAGGGGGGCCAGGACGGCCGGGCGACGCATCAAGGCGCGGGCACGGGTGAGGACTTGCTCCATGGCCTCCCCTATACTCCCGGGCCGCATGTCCGAACAGAAGACAGGTCCCGAGCACCGCCAGCACGGGCGCGCGCCCATCGAGCTGAAGGTCGACTACAAGAAGCTCAACTCGTTCTTCGCGGACTACACGAAGAACATCAGCAAGGGCGGCACGTTCATCAAGACGAAGAAGCCGCTGCCCATCGGCACGCGCTTCCTCTTCAAGTTGACGGTGCCCCACCGGGAGGCGCCGTTCGAGCTGCTCGGCGAGGTCGTCTGGTCCAAGGCGGACGGCGACGAGCCGGGCATGGGCATCCGGTTCATCTACAGCAGCGACACGCAGCGGGTGGAGTTCGAGACCGTGGTGGAGCGGCTCATGTCCGACAGCCTGGGGCCCGAGCTGACCGAGAAGCTGCTCAACAAGCCGCTGCACCCCCAGCACCCATGAAGACCCCGCGTCGGCTCGGCCTGGTCCTCCTGTCGCTCGCGCTCTGCGCCTGTCAGCAGGAGGCGCAGGGCCGGCAGCCCTCGTCCACGCCCCCCGCGCCCGTGAAGCCTCCCGTCACCGATGTCACCGCGAAGGACTACGTGGGCCCCACGCTGCCGCGCGCGCACGTGCGGCTCAAGGACGCCTTCGGGGGCGTGCACCGGGTGGAGGTGGAGGTGGCCGCCACGCGCGACTCGCGAGAGCGCGGGATGATGTGGCGCACGGAGTTCGCCGAGGGCAAGGGGATGCTGTTCCTGTTCCCCCAGGAGTCGATGCAGGGCTTCTGGATGCGCAACACGCTCATCCCGCTGGACATCATCTTCATCACCGCGGACCTGCGCATCGCGGGCATCGTGTCGCGCGCGGTGCCCAGGTCGATGGAGACACGCTCGGTGGGCGCGCCCAGCCAGTACGTGCTGGAGGTGCCGGGCGGCTGGGCGGAGAAGGTCGGCTTGCGCAAGGGCTCGCCGGTGGAGTTCGAGGGCGTGTCCAACCTCCGCATCGACCCGTGACGCGCGCGACGTTGCTCGCGCGTGACGTCATGGGGCCGTGACGTGATGAAGAAGTGACGCACTGAACAAGCCGTCGCCACACAGCCTCCTCAGGATTCGCTCGCGTCCGTTCGCCCGCATGCGAGCGCGACGCGAACCCCTGGAGGAAGTGGCTCATGTCTTCTCGTCTGTTGCGGCTCGCGACCGGTGCGGTGCTTCTGGGCAGCTCGTTGTCCTTCGTCGCCTGTGAGGGGGACACGGGCCCCGCTGGCGCGAACGGGCAGGATGGCGCGCCCGGCGGGGATGGCGCCCCGGGGGGTGACGGTGCTCCAGGGCCCGCGGGTCCGCAGGGGCCGGCGGGTCCGGGCTCGCAGGGGCAGCCAGGGCCCGGCGCGGTGACGCGGGCGCCCGGCGTGGAGGCGGGTACGCCCTTGTCCTCGGTCATCGCGCTGACGTTCCGGGGGGACCTGGGCACGGGCGCGACGAACCTGGCCGAGTACGTGAAGTCGCGCGTGGACCAGGTGGTGGCGGGCACGCTGCCCTCGCCGCTGGTGTTCCCGCTGCCGCCCGCGTCGACGGACACGGTGCGCACGGTGCCGGGCCTGTACTCCACCACGGTCATCAAGTGGATGGACCCCATCACCTTCAGCAAGGCGGGGGCGCGCTTCGGCGCGAACGTCGACTACATCGCGTTCTTCGGGGATGGGTGGGCCTCGGGGGACAACGCGCCCCAGTTCAACGGGAGCGGCGCGGCGGGATGGATGTGGATCAACCACGAGTACATCTCCGGCACGAAGCCGCGCGTGGGCACGGCGCCCATCGGCCAGCACCTGGACTTCGCGCGCTTCCTGCGCAGCACCGGCACGTTGTCCAACACGGTGACGGACGGCACCACGTGGCAGGACGACGCGCTCGTCGCCTACAACAAGGAATGGAAGAAGCAGGTCGGCGGCACCTGGATTCGCGTGGTGCAGGACCCGTCCACCGGTGAGTGGGCCGTGGACCGCAACGCGGCGAACCTGCGCTACGACGCCTCCAGCGCCACGCTGGCGAAGGTGGTGGGCCTGCGGCTGTCCGGTGTGGACACCGATGACTCCGGCGCGCCCCTGGCCGAGGGCGTGGTGGCGGGCACGCACTCCAACTGCTCGGGCGGGCAGACGCCGTGGGGCACCATTTTCACAGGGGAGGAGAACGTGCAGGGCGTCTACGGCGACCCCGAGGGTGGCCTGTGGACGTCGAAGAACGACTGGGTCCCCACCGCGCCCGGCATGCAGGCCGGCGCGCCGCTCGCGCCCGACTTCTCGGCGCCCGCGTCCGGCGACATGGTCAGCTCGGACACGCGCTCCACGCACCGCAAGGACGGCCACGGCTTCCTCACGGAGATCGACCCGGGCCAGCCCGCGGACCTCTGGTACGGCAAGGACGCGACGAAGCCGGGCGCGGGGCACCGCAAGCTGGGCGTCATGGGCCGCGCGCGCTGGGAGAACGCGGCCTTCGTCGTGGACGCGAGCTGGAAGCTGCTGGAGGGGCAGCCCATCGTCATCTACGGCGGTGATGACCGCCGCGGTGGCCGCATCTTCAAGTTCGTCTCGAGCCGCCCGTACACGGCGGGGATGACGAAGGCGCAGACGCGCGCGCTGCTCGATGAGGGCAAGGTCTACGCGGCGCACTTCGCGGGCCTGAACAACGCCACCGGTGACACGCTGGTGGGTGGCGCCATCCCGACGGAGGAGGCGCCGGGGCAGGGGCGCTGGGTGGAGCTGAGCCTGGACAGCGCGGACCTGACGCCCAACGGCGAGGCGCTCGGCGTGCCCACGATGACGGTGGGCGCCGCGCTGCGCGACGTCAGCTACAACGCGATTGGCGGCTTCACGGATGACGACCAGGTGCGCAAGCTGCTGTGGACGGCGGCGAACAAGGTCGGCGTGATGGAGCTGAACCGTCCCGAGGACCTGGAGTGGAACCCCAAGGACCCGAGCGGCACGCCGCTGTTGTACGTGGCCTTCACCGAGCACGGAGACCCGACGGCGTTGGACCAGCAGGGCCGGGTCGCCACCGCGACGCGAGGGCAGGATGGGGTGTGGGTGACCAAGGCGCGCGCCGCCACGGACAACCGAGCGGTGGACCGTGTGGGCTCCATCTTCGGCATCCGCGAGGCGAACCCTGCGGCGCCAGGGGGCTCGAAGACCTTCGCGTACTTCCGCGTGTGGAAGGGCGAGACGGCGGCGACCAGTGCGGCGCCGGAGTTCTCCGCGGCCAAGCCGGACAACCTCGTCATCGACCGTGACGGCGGCGTGTGGTTCGGCACGGACGGCAACTTCGGCGTCAACAAGGTGGCCGACGGTGTCTACTACCTGAACCAGAAGCCGGCACACCGGGGCAACGCGCACTTCCGTCGCGCGTTCCGCGTGCTGTCCATGCCGAGCGACGCGGAGGCCACCGGGCCCGCGTTCAGCGCGGACATGAAGACGCTGTTCGTCAGCGTCCAGCACCCGGGCGAGGACAGCTACAGCGTCTGGCCGTAGTCACGCGGGAATCCACGAGGGACGCCACCGATGTCGCTCATGTCGAAGGGAGGCGCGCGAGCCGCCTTGGGGTTGTTGCTCGCGCTGGGAAGTCTGCTCGCATCCGCGGCGGTGTGGCGTCAGCGGGGGACGTCCACGCCCTCACGGGGGGAGCCTCCCTTCGACCCGCTCGCGCAAGCCCTGGCGAGCGGGAGCACGGTGGCCAACCGCGAGGCTCCCATTCCGTCCATGTGCTACACGAAGACGGAGGGCGTCTCGAATCCGTGCTGGACGTGTCACACGGGCGGCGTCGGCTTCAATACGATGGACGACGAGTCGCTGCAGGCCGAGTACGCCTTCAGCGACGTCGGGTTGCTCAACCAGTGGAGCAACCTCTTCATGGACCGCTCGCGGGCGATGAAGGCCATCTCCGACGACGAGGTGCTGCGCTACATCCGCGAGGACAACTACGCGCCGCTGCGCGAGGCGTTGATGCGGCGGCCCGGCGGGTTCAAGGGCTGGGTGCCGGACCTGGACCTCTCGCGTGGGTTCGACGCGGAGGGGTTCGCCCAGGACGGCAGTGGCTGGAGGGCCGTGCGCTACAAGCCGTTCCTCGGGACGTTCTGGCCGACGAATGGCAGCACGGATGATGTGTTCATCCGGCTCCCGGAGGCGTTCCGTCGTGATGCGGGAGGACAGCCGTCGCGCGAGGTGTATCGGCTCAACCTTGCCATCCTGGAGGCGGCGATGACGGTGGACCCGGCGCTGCTGGACGCGGCGAAGTCACGACGCCGGGTGGAGCCGGTGGACGAGCGCGCGGGTGGGGTGGACCTGGATGGAGATGGAGTGCTGGCCCGGGGTGTGGAGGTGGTGCGCGGACTGCCGACCCACTACGCGGGGGCCGCTGCGAAAGTGAAGGTGCGGCGCGACTTCTACCCGCGCGGTGTCGAGTTCCTGCACACCGTGCGGTACGTGGACCCGGATGCGCCCGCGCTGTTGTCCACGCGGATGAAGGAGGTCCGCTACTCGCGCAAGGACGAGGAGTACGCCGGCGACCAGGTGATGGCGTTCTACGGCGCGGAGCAGGAGAAGAAGATGCGCAACCGGTTGCCCGCGTTCCCGGGCACGCCGGAGCTGGGCCTCATCAACGAGTTCGGCTGGAGACTGCAGGGCTTCATCGAGGATGCGAGGGGGCGGCTGCGCGTGCAGACGATGGAGGAGCACGTGTTCTGCATGGGCTGTCACACGAACCTGGGGGTGACGGTGGACCAGACCTTCGGCTTCCCGCGCAAGGTGCCGGGGAGGGAAGGCTGGCGGCACCAGGACCTGCGTGGCATCGCGGACGTGCCGCAGGCGGGGCACGCGAAGCCGGAGGTGCTCACGTACTTCGAGCGGGTGAAGGGCGGCGACGAGTTCCGGGCGAACGAGGAGCTGCTCGCGCGCTTCTTCGCGGACGGGAAGGTGGATGAGCCCTCCGTGCGTCGGGCCTCGGTGGGAGGGGACAAGGACCTGGCGTGGCTGCTGACGCCGTCGCGTGAGCGGGCGCTGGCGCTGGGGCGGGCGTACATGGCGCTGGTTCGCGAGCAGGGCTTCACGAAGGGGCGCGACACGTTGCTGGCGCCGCCGACGAACGTGCTGCCCTCGGTGGAGAACGGCTCCACGGGGCTCGAGGACGCGGGCCTCATCTTCGAGGACGGCCGGCTGCACCTGGCGTGGGAGTAAGTCGCGGGGCTCGTGGCCTCACGCGTGAGCGTCATCGGCGAAGGCGGGTGACGCTCACGCGGACGGAGGTCCTTCACCTCGGCGGAGCGTAGGGGCTCCATCGAGTTCGTGACCGCTGAACTCCGAAGACGCGCCGAGGCGCGAACACGCGCCGGTGCTACCGAGGGTCGAGCATCTGGTTTCAGGTGGTGACGCCTCGCGAGCGGCGTCGCCTTGTCGCGCTGCGACGCGCGGTCGCGGCTTTGGCGCGTCGGACTCCGTGTGTCCGCGCAGTCCCGCTGCTACTTCGCGGCGGGGCGCTCGGCGAGCTCGGTGGCACGCAGCAGCAACTGCTTCATCGTCACGGTGCCCAGGAACTGTCCCTGCGCATCCGTGACGACCACCGGCTCGTAGACCGCCTCCGGAGGCCGCGCCATCGCGAGCCCCACGAGCGCCGTCACCGCGACCTGGTCCTCGATGATGAGCGAGGGCGCATGCACCGCACTGCCGGGAACCCATGACGCGAGGTTCCGCCGCGTCACCAGCGCGCGGGGCCGTGCACCCTCGAGCACCACCACGTGGTCCGCCTGCGGCGCGTCGCGGAACACGTCGTTCACCGTGTCCACTGTCGCGGACACATCCACCGTCGCGCGCCGGATGACCAGTCCTCCGACCGTCGTGTCATCCGCGCGCTCACGCAGGAGCAGGGCGCGCATCGCCTCGCGCCGCCGCGACTCGAACGCCTCGGCCGGACGCATGGGGCTCGGCGTCGGACGCGCGAGCAGGTAGCCCTGCGCGTGACGGATGCCCAGCCGCAGCAGCACCGTCATCTCCTCCCACGTCTCCACGCCCTCGGCGATGAGGATGGCGTCCACGCTCGACGAGAAGTCCACCAGCGACTTCACCAGGTGCTGCCGGTACGCGTGCAGATGGATGTCCCGCACCAGCGCCTGGTCCAGCTTGATGAATCGCGGGACGCAGTGCACCAGCGTCACCAGCCCCGAGTGCCCCGCGCCGAAGTCATCCAGCGCGAGCCCGAAGCCCTGCGCCGCGCACTCCCGCGTCAGCCGCTGCAACAGCGCGCCATCCTCGATGACCGCCTTCTCGGTGATCTCCAGCACCAGATGCCGAGGCCCCAACCCATGCCGCTCCAACAGCGCCAGCGTCGAGCCATCCCCGAAGCGCGGGTCGCTCAACACATCCGGGCTCACGTTGAAGAAGAACGGCGCGCGCCGCTGGTCCTCCGGCAGCTTCGAGATGCAGCGCAGCGCCGACGTCCAGCACGCGCGCTCCAGCTCCCACGTGTAGCCGGAGACCCGCGCGTGCGTGAACAGCTCGTGCGGTGACTCGAGCGAGCCCTGTCCGCGCGACAGCACCTCGTACCCGATGACCTCTCCCGTGCGCAGATCCACGATGGGCTGGAACGCGGAGGTCACCCCAGGCTCGGTGCCGTTCCACAACCAGAGGGGAATCAGACCGGGCTGTCGGACGAGGGGGTGGGTCATGACGGGGCAAATGTTACCTGACGCTACCCACGTCTACAGTTCATGCCTGCGAACCACCACCACAACCACCACTCAGCGTGCGAGACAGCGCCCGTTCCCCCCTCTACCCGTGTCCGATATCCGGGAATTCCTCGCTCAGGACGTACGAATCCGAGCGGTTTGGGCCTCCGAAGGAGCCTCCTCCCCGACGGGTTGGACGGGTTCGGGGACATGCGCGAGGGTGGCCTGCGAGGCCACGGCGTCCAGTCCCTGCCCCTCTTCCCACTGCACGGAGGACAGCGCGCGGAAGCGTCGCGCGAGGGATGACAGCTCCGCGGCCTTGAGCTGCGCCTGTCCGCTGCGCAGCGACAACAGCGCCACGCGCGCGCGCTCCAGCAACGCCACTTCGGAGCGCAGCCTCGCGAGGATTCGCTCACGCCGCACCTTCAGCTCCCCCAGTCGCTCCACCTCCTCCGCGAGCGACGCGGCGGCCACCTCCAACTGCCTGCGGGCCACCGCGTCCGTGGTGGCTCGCGCGGCGCGCTCCAACTCCTCACGCTCGGCCCGCAGCTCCGCCTGCGCGCGCTCCTCGAGCTGAGACTCCACGCCCGCCCACTCGGAGGCCAGCTCCACCGCGTCGCGGGTGATGCGCGCCAGCGTGCGGGCCAGCTCCTCTCGCGCGGGCTCTCGCGGCAACAGCGCGAGCGACTGCCCGCACTGGCGATACAGCGCGAGCGCCCGCTCGCACTGCGTCCGGAAGTCCCCCGCGAGCCGAGGAATCAGCTCCTCCGCGCGCGCCTCCACCGGGTCCGCCGTGAGCGCCAGGTGCGCGGCCACCGAGCTCAGTCCCACGAAGAGCCCCAGGATGGCGCCCGTCGCCCCCGCCGCGAGCAGCGCGGGCGTGGCCAGGTCCGCCAGCCGCGCGGAGAACACCCGGGCAATCTCCGAGCCGGCGAGCGTGAGCCCCGCGCCCAACAGCGCCCCCAGGCCCAGGTGCACGAGGGTGGGGCGCGCCTCCGCCACCTGTCCCTCCACGCCCTTCTCGCTCAGCCGCGCACGCACCAGCAGCGAGCCCGCCGCCGCCGCGCTGCAGGCCACCGTCCACGCGGGCGCCATCCCCAGCCCATACGGCACCGACGTCAGCAACACGCCCAGTCCTCCCAACAGCACGCGGTCCCACTTGTCGCCCTGCGCGCACGCCAGCACCACGGCCGCCGGCACCAGCCACGCCAACGGCAACGGCACCCCCAGCCTCGCCGTGACGAGCTGCACCAGCCCCGCGCCCGCGCCCGCGGCCAGCGCCCTCGTCACGGTCCGCTCGAAGGCTTCGCGGTGGTGCAACTGCAAAATGGTGGCGTTCATCGACACTCCGAGCGTGGGGGCAGGGCAAGGGGCTCCCCCTTTCACGCACGGCCGAATTAAAAGGTCTGCCGCAATGAGAACCCCCCCGGTCCCCGTGGCGATGCGCGCGCTGGTCCTCCACGCCTATGACGGGCGCCCCGAGTCCCTCCAGGTCCAGACCCGCGCCGTGCCGCGTCCCACCGCGGGGCAGGTGCTGGTGCGCATGGCCGCCTCGCCCATCAACCCCGCGGACCTCCAGTTCGTGCGGGGCCAGTACGGCGTGCGCAACGCGCTGCCCGTGGTGCCGGGCTTCGAGGGCAGCGGCACCGTGGTGTCCGCGGGGAGCCTCGCGGGGCAGCTGCTGGTGGGGCGCCGCGTGGCGTGCGTGGCCCCGGTGGGCGGGGATGGCCTGTGGGCCGAGTACGCCGTGGTTCCGCTGCAGCAGTGCATCCCGCTGCGCGCCCACATCTCCGTGGAGCAGGGCGCCAGCCTCTTCGTCAACCCCTTCACCGCGTGGGTGCTGATGGAGCGCGCGAAGGAGGGCGGCCACGTGGCGCTCGCGCAGACGGGCGCGGCGAGCAGCGTGGGGCGGATGCTGGGCTCGCTGGCCCGTCGTCGGAACGTGGCCATGGTGCACGTGGTGCGGCGAAAGGAGCAGGTGGAGCTCCTTCGCGGCCTGGGCGTCGAGCACGTGCTGAGCAGCGACGAGCCCGAGTTCCAGGAGCGACTGCGGCTCATGTGTCACGAGCTCAAGGTGACGCTCGCCTTCGACGCGGTGGCGGGGCGACTGACGGGGCAACTGCTGAGCGCGTTGCCCGAGGGCGGGCACGTCACGGTGTACGGCGCGCTGTCGGAGCAGGAGTGCCGGTTCGACCCGGGCGACGTCATCTTCGGACGCAAGACGGTGGACGGCTTCGCGCTGTCGGAGTGGGCGCGCCGGGGCTTCGGCCGCGAGCAGCTCAAGGCGCTGATGGGCGTGCCCGCGCTGGTGGGCCGCGAGCTGGAGACGCCCGTGCGCGCGCGGCTGCCGCTCGAGTCCGCGGGCGAGGCGGTGAAGATTGCCTCCGCGGACATGACGTCCGGCAAGGTGCTCTTCATGCCCGCGCAGGGCTCGCTGACCTGACGAAGGCCCGCGCTCAGGCCTTGTCGCGCGAGATGGGGCCGACCTTGCCCTTGGTCACGCGCAGGTAGTCGGCCGGGGCCAGCACGAGCTGCGTGCCTCGCACGCCCGCGGAGACGGCCACCTCGTCGAACAGCTCCAGCGTCTCGTCGACGAAGACCGGGTAGTCCTTCTTGCCGCCGATGGCCGTACAGCCGCCGCGCACGTAGCCGGTGAGCGGCTGCAGCTCCTTGAGCGGCACCGTGTCCACCTTGCGGTCCCCGCTCAGCCGGGCCAGCGCCTTCAGGTCCAGCTCCGCGTTGCCGGGCACCACCGCCATCAACACGCCGGTGCGGTCTCCTCTCGCGACGAGCGTCTTGAAGACCTGCTCGGCGGGCATGCCCACCTTGGCGGCCACGGTCTCCGCGGAGAGGTCCTCCGGGTCGACCTCGTAGTCGCGCAGCGAGTACTTCACGCCCAGCGAGTCGAGCAGCCGGGCGGCGTTCGTCTTCATCGCGTCACACCCCGAGAACGGCGGCCGCGGCCTTCACCCGCGCGAGGGCATCCTCGGGCGTGGTGCCCACCGCGGACAGGTGCCCCATCTTGCGTCCCTTGCGCGCCTCGCGCTTGCCATACAGGTGCAGCCGCACGCCGGGCAGCGCCAGCGCGTCCTCGAAGCGCGGCCCGCCCTCGCGCAGCCACAGGTCGCCCAGCAGGTTGACGATGGCCGCCGGGCGCACCACCTCCACCGAGCCCAGGGGCAGGTTGCACGCCGCGCGCACCGCCTGCTCGAACTGCGAGGTGAGGCACGCGACCTCCGTGGAGTGGAAGCTGTTGTGCGGACGGGGCGCCAGCTCGTTGACGAGCACCGTGCCGTCGCGCAGCAGGAACAGCTCCAGCACCAACAGGCCCTCCACCTGCAGCGCGTCGGTGATGGCGCGCGCCAGCTCCGTGGCCTTCGCGGAGACCTTCTCCGGCAGGGGGCCCGGCAGCAGCGACCACGCGAGGATGCGCTCCTCGTGGTGGTTGAAGGCCGGCGGGTACACCGCGAGCTCGCCCTTGGGGCTGCGCGCCACCAGCACGGACAGCTCCGACTCCAATTCCAACGCGGCCTCGACGACGACGGAGCGCTCACCCAGCTCACGCCACGCGGAGGCGGCCTCACCCGCGGTCTTCACCTCCACCTGCCCGCGCCCGTCGTAGCCGCCCTCGCTGGACTTCACGAAGCACCGCCCGCCCAGCGCCTGGATGGCCTGGGCCAGCTCTTCGGCGGAGTGCGCCTCGCGCCACGGCCCCACGGGGAAGCCGCCCCTGGCGAGCCAGCCCTTCTGCCGGCCGCGGTGCTGGATGATGTTCAGCACGGACGCGCCCGGCCGCATGGGCGCATGGCGCGCCACCGCCTCCAGCGTGGCGAGCGGCACCTTCTCGATTTCGAGCGTCACCGTGTCGCAGCCCTTCGCCAGCTCCTCCGCGGCGGCGATGTCCCCGAAGGACGCGGTGAGGCAGCGGTCCACCACGGAGCGCGAGGGGCACGTCGGGTCCGGGTCCAACGCCTGCACCTGGAAGCCGAGCGTGCGCGCGGCCAGCGCCATCATCCGCCCCAGCTGCCCTCCGCCGAGGATGCCAATCGTCCCACCAGGGAGCACCACGCGCGGGCTCATGACAGCTCCCGGTGCGCGAGCACCTCGTCGGTGCGCGCCTTGCGCCACGCGGCCAGCCGCTCGCGCAGCTCCGGGTACTTCAGCGCCAGGATGGACGCGGCGTGCAGCGCGGCGTTGGCGGCGCCCGGCTTGCCGATGGCCTGCGTCCCCACCGGCACGCCCTTGGGCATCTGCACGATGGAGAGCAGCGCGTCGATGCCGTTGAGCAGCGTGGTGGGCATGGGCACGCCGATGACCGGCAGGAGCGTCTTCGCGGACACCATGCCCGGCAGGTGCGCCGCGCCCCCCGCGGCGGCGATGATGAGCGACAGCCCGCGTGACTCGGCCGTGGACGCGTACTCCATCATCCAGTCCGGCGTGCGGTGCGCGGAGACCACCCGCACCTCGTGCGGGATGCCCAGCTCCTTCAACACGTCGATGCCCGGCTGCAGGTACTCCAGGTCGCTTTTGCCGCCCATGATGACCCCGACCCAGGGGGTGTTGCCGCTCGCCATTCGGTCCACGCCTCCATGCGCTCTCCGGCCGAAGGCTGGAGGAACGCGGAGATAGGGCCGGGCGATTCCGACGGTCAACCTGGAACTGACCCGGCCACGCCCGTGCGCACGGTGGGTGCGCTCGCTCGCTTCGTTCCGTCCCAAGTCTCCGACTGGCCACCTGTAATACAGGTATGTCAGATTATTCTGATGAAAAGAGCCTTGCATCGCGTGGTGGTTCATCGAGCGTTCGCTCTCGGACTTCTCTGTGTCTGGCTGGGCCTGGGGTGTCAGGCGGGGAGTGGAGAACCCGAGCCGTCGGCGCCCGCGGAGCGCTCGGTGGGCTCGCCCCTGACCTCCGGGTTCACGAGCTTCCACGGCGTGGTCTTCAGCGCGAGTGGCCCCATCGCCGGGATGCACTGCCTGCGCATCGCCGCGACCTTCGACCCGCACGGCTGGGACGACAACTACCTGTGCTCTCCGACGGACCTCGGGTTCTTCTGGTACGACGGGGACACGACGTTCCCCTGGCCGGACCTGCGTTGCATCGAGATGACCGAGCGAGGGGACCCCGCTCTTTGGTTCGACAAGCGCCTGTGCGTCCCCCACGACTCGCCGCTCACCATGACCTGGTCGAGCACGGGGCCGCTGCCGGGCAAGGAGTGCATCCGCTTCCACGAGCCCGAGGACCCCTACGGGTGGAGCGACAACTACCTCTGCCTGGAGGCGCCGCTGGTGATGGCGTTCAGCGCGTCGGGCCCCATCGCGGGGATGAGCTGCACGTCGATGAACGAGCCGGCCGACGCCGCGGGAGGATGGACGGACAACCACCTGTGCACGAACAAGGACATCGGCCTGCGCTGGAGCATCAACGGCGAGCTGCCCGGCATGCGCTGCACCCAGATCCACGAGTCCGCGGAGCCGGCGTACAACGCGTGGCACGACAACTACCTGTGCGTGCCCCCGGAGGCGGAAGCGATGTTCTCCTATTCGTCGGCGGGCCCGCTGCCGGGGCGCCTGTGCACCCAGCTGCTGGAGGCGGACGACCCCTATACCTGGGACGACAACTACCTCTGCTACCACGAGGTGCCGGTGAACCTGGAGTTCTCCTCCGCGGGGCAGATGCCGGGGAAGGTCTGCACGGCGCTCACGGAGACGTCCGACGTGGCGGGCACGTGGCTCGACAACTACCTGTGCGCCCAGCGCGACGTCGGGATTCGCTGGAGCCTGGGCGGGCCCATCTCGGGCATGCGCTGCACGCGCATCTGGATGAACGGGGAGGGCGTGGCGACGGGGTGGAACGACAACTACCTCTGCCTGCCGCCGACCTCCGCCCTGAACTTCGTCTGGTCGCCGATGGGCCGCTGCGCCAACAAGATCTCCGTGCCCTTCGACGAGAGCGCGGACCCGCACGCCCACTGGATGGACTCGTACCTCTGCTACTGAGTCCATCGCCCTGAAGCGACGCACCCCGCCTCGCCACGTGTGCGCGGCGGGACGGGGTGGGGTGCTTGCCCGGGGGGCGATGCGTGGGCGCTTCAGTACGTGGAGCCCACCTTGCCGAAGCCCTTCAGGGCCTTCACCTTGGACTTCTTCACCGCCGAGCGCAGCTCCTCCTCGCTGCCGGCGCTGCTGTACTCGTCCAGCGTCGCCTGCTGCTCGGCCAGGTCCGCGGCCACCGCGGCGGGGCTGGCCACCGCGCCGGCCTCCTGCAGCATCACCTGGTTCTGCTGGATGTAGCCCTTGGCCTCCTCGCGGCGGCCGTCACGCAGGGCCTCGGCGGCCTTCTGGAGGTTCGCCGCGCTGCGTGCCCGCACCGCGTACACCGTGGCGTCCTTGTCCTGGCGCGCGAGGACCTCCTCCTGCCGGTCCGTCACCACCGCGGACAGCGCGGCGTTGTCCTCCACCGGGGCCTGGCGGATGAGGTCCGAGTAGCTCAGGGACACGTCCGTCACGCGCACGGTGCTGCCCACGGCCTGGCCCGTCGTCACCAGCCTGACGACGACGCGCTCCAGCTGGCCGGCGGAGAAGTCCGGCAGCGACACCGTCACCTGGTTGCCGGACTGCCGCGCGTTGTAGCCCATCACCTCGCCCAGCGACGTGCCGGACGGCAGCGTGAAGGTGAGCGTCACGCCGCGCGCCACCGTCGTGGAGGCCTGCTGCAAATCCTTCTGGAAGAGGGCGGCCAGCTGGCTTGCGTCCTCGAGGAAGCCGTACGCGCCCGCGCCGTACTCGGCGAAGGCCTGCATCAGGTCCTCGTTGAAGTCGGTGCCCACGCCGATGGCGCTCACCGTGATTCCGGACGCGCGCAGCTCCTGCACCTGGCGCTCGAGGCCCTCGTCGTCGGTGATTCCCTCCGTGGGCTGCCCGTCGCTCATCAGGATGAGGCGGTTGACGCGGAACGAGGACTGCGCGGTGGACAGCTGGAAGCGGCCCGCGGACAGGCCCGCGGCGATGTTGGTGCCGCCGTCATCCCAGATGCCGTCCACGTACTGGAGCATCCGCTCGCGCTGCGCGGGCGTGGCGAGCGCCGCCGGCAGGCTCTTCACGTCCGAGCCGTAGTGGACGATGGCCAGCCGGTCCTCCTCCCGCATCAGCCCGATGAGGTGCCGCGCGGCCTGCTTGGCCTGCGCCAGCTTGTAGCCGCTCATGGAGCCCGACCGGTCGATGACCAGCGCCAGGTTCACCGGGCTGCGCTTCGCCCCCGGCACCTCCGCGCCCATCAGGTCCACCGTGGCGAACAGCTCCGAGCTGCCCGCGGGGACGTACGGGTGCGACAGGCGGCTGGTCATCGTCAGCGAGCCGGGCGCGCCCGTCAGGGGAGGGGGCCTGGGCGGCGGCTCCACCACCACCACGGGCTGCGTCTTCGGAGCGCCCACCTGGGGAAGGCCCAACACCAGCGCGGTGAGGGCCAGGACTCCGGCCAGGGAGAGGAAGAGGACCGTTCGATTCATGTGGCAGGGCTCCTGGGCGTTGAGGACGCGGGCCCTGCCTTTACGAACCAGCGCGGGGAAAAGGTCTATCCCCCGCGCCGGAAAGTGTCACCCACCCTGCGAGGTGCCCAGGCGCCCGGCGCAGAAGAAGGGCGAGTTGTTCTCGCCGAAGGTGTTCCGATAGAAGTCCTCGTCCGCGGAGCGCAGCGCCTCCAGCGTCTCCTGGTCCAGCAGCAGCGAGCGGCACGTCATGCGCTTGGGGAGGTTGGGCTCCACGTCCGTGGTGTCCTTCACCTCACACGCGCTGGCGCTCGCCCCGTCGATGCAGGGCTTGCTGCAGTAGCCGCGCGCCGGCGCCGTCAGGTTCACTTCACCTTCCTCGGTGCGGGCTCGCGGGTACTCCTGATCCCGCACGCAGATGAGGTCCTCGCACTCCACGGAGCCGAAGGAGATGAAGTCCTGGCGATCCGCCACCTCGCTCTCCAGCACCGGCACCGCACCCGTCGGATACTCGGCCTCCTCCTGCGGCGTGGCCGCCTTGCGCACCAGGGTGCAGGGCTTGCCGATTTCGCTGCTGACCTTGCATCCCGCCAGCACGAACACGGTGGTCGCGAGGAACGCGGCTCGGACGGACATCTTCATGAGACCTCTTCAAAAGGGGGGAGGGGCGTGGAGGGGCCACGCTCAGCGCTCCCCAGGGTAGCACAGCACCTCCCCGTGCCAACGACCCTCGAGTCGCACTGTCCGCCCTGGAATTGTGCAGGAATACCGGAGAGATACAGGGCAGACAGGCATCACAAGGGCGGTTGCCGCTCGGGAATACGACCGATAGGATGGCGAAGCAGAAAGAGTCGCGCTGAACCCCCCGGTGGAGTCTTTCCCCCCCTCCCCCACGGAGCCCCCGGTTTGAATCGCCACACGTTGCTGCTCGCGCTGTGCCTGGTGCCTGGTCTGGCATCCGCGCAGAGCCAGGAGGGCATGGGACTCGACCTCACGGAAGAGACCCAGCCCAAGTCGGAAGAGTCCACCACGCCACCGCCGGCGGAGGAGGCCGCGCCCGCGAGCACGGCCACGCGCCCCGTCGAGGAGGAGGCTCCGCCTCCCGAGGCCTTGATGCCGCTGACGGACATCACCCAGGAGGACCGGGTGAAGAGCGTCCAGCGCAAGGTGTACCGGAAGAAGGGCCGGTTCGAGCTGACGCCGCTCATCAGCATCTCCGTCAACGATCCGTTCTACTCGAAGGTGGGCGCGTCGGTGCGAGGCGCGTACTACCTGGCGGACACGCTGGCCATCTCCGCGCGCGGCTCGGTGATGCAGGTGGTGCCGTCCGACGACGTGCGCACCGCCAAGCGCACCTTCAACAGCAAGATCTACAACTCGGTGCCCCAGTGGTCCGCCATGGGCGACGTGGAGTGGAGCCCGCTGTACGGCAAGGTGGCGTTCCTCAACTCCATTCTCCACTTCGACGGCTACCTGCTGGCGGGCGCGGGCGTGGTGAACACGGAGACCTCGTCGCTGCCGGGCCGCGGGCTCAACCCGGCCGCGGACCTGGGCCTGGGCATGCGCTTCGTCGCCCAGGACTGGATCGCGGTGAACGTGGCGCTCATCAACACCTCCTATGTGGATCAGCCCCTGGGCAGCGCCAAGGGCGCCGTGCAGAACGTCATGACCCTCAACGCCGGCATCTCGCTGTTCCTGCCCTTCCGTTCGACGGGGAGGGACGCGGAATGAAGCCCGTCTTCCGTTGGCTGCTCGCGCTGTGTCTGATGGCGCCGGTGCTCGCGCACGCGCAGGCCTCCGAGGAGGAGGAGGCCGGCGACGTGTCGGAAGTGGACAAGGACCGCCTGGGACCCCTGCGTGAGCGGGTGCGTCCGGTGTCCGGCCACGTGTTCCTGAAGAAGGGGCGCTTCGAGTTCAGCCCGTCCGCGACGCTGTCGCTGCGCGACGCCTTCTTCACCAAGTACATCTTCGGCGGCACGCTGACCTACCACCCCATGGAGACGCTCGGCGTCAGCCTGCGGCTGGGCTACGCGTTGACGTCGGTGGCGGGCGCGGCGCAGATCTGCACCTTCTCCGACGGCACGGACGGCTCCACGCGGGGCTGCTCGTCTCCGACGATGAAGGATCTGGACGGTCAGGCGCCCGGGCAGCTCAAGCTCATGGGGGGCGTGGACCTCCAGTGGGCGCCCATCTACGGCAAGCTGTCGCTGCTCGCCGAGAAGTTCGTCCACTTCGACCTCTACGGCGTCGTCGGCGCGTCCGTCGTCCAGTACCGGGGCCCGGACCTGGATGACACCACGGGCCTGCTGGCGAAGGACTACCTGACGCCCGGCGGCAACGTGGGCGTGGGCCTGCGCTTCTTCTTCAACCGCTGGGTGTCGCTGCGCACCGAGGTGCGCGACCTCATCTACGTCGAGAAGAGCCGCACCTCCGACAGCTACCTGCGCAACCAGCTGATGTTCGAGCTGGGTGTGTCCTTCTTCTTCCCCTCGTCCAACCCCGAGTCATGATGCGTTCCTTCAGGCTCATCCGTCTCGCCGTCCTCGGGCTCGCGCTCGCGTGGACGGCTCCATCCTACGCCCAGAGCTTCGAGGGTCTGGACCTGGGCGGTCAGTCCAAGTCCAAGAAGAAGAAGAAGGGCGCGACCTCGTCCAAGGGCTCCAAGTCCGCCAAGGGCAAGAAGAAGACCGGGCGCGGCAAGTCCGCTCCCGCGGTGGTGGAGGCTCCCGATGACGAGCCGATCCCCGCGCCCGCGGAGGCCGCTCCCTCAGCCGTCACGGCTCCGGCGGCGACGCCCGCCGCCACGACGCCCACGCCTCCGGCGCCCACGCCCGCGGCCCCGCCCGCGCAGGACAGCTCCGGCGGCTTCGGGCTGGACCTGACGCAGCAGGAGGCCCCCAAGACGCCCGCGCCCACCATGTCCTTCGACGCGGTGGACGTGTCGGGCAAGACGGCGGACCGTCAGCGCCTGGACGTGGCCGTCAGCCTCTTCAAGAACGACGAGTACGAGAAGGCCTCCATGGCGGCCCACGAGCTGCTGGCGGACCCGAAGCTGGCGGGTCTGCACACCGAGGCGCGCTACGTGCTGGCCAAGTCGCTCTACCGCATGGGCATGTACCACTCGTCGCTCGGCGAGTTCTCGAAGATCCTCTCGCTGGGGCCCTCGACCAAGTTCTTCAAGACGAGCCTGGAGTGGCTGTTCTTCATCAGCCGCAAGACGAAGAACGAGACCGTCATCCTCGATGAGATCGCCCGGCACGCGAACCAGGAGTTCCCGGAGAAGTACCGCAACGAGTTCCGGTACCTGCTGGCGCGCTACCACTTCGTGCGCGGCCGCGCGCTGGACCAGGTGGGCCAGACGGCGGACGCGGACAAGAGCTTCGCCGAGGTGAAGCGGCTGACGCTGCTCATCCCGAAGACGGACGTGTTCTATCCCCGCGCCCGCTACCTGGACGGCATCGCGTCGTTCCGCAACGGCAGCCGTCAGAAGGACGCGGCGTCCAAGCGCGGCAACGGGGAGATGCTCGCGTCGGTGGAGGCGATGAAGGAGGTGGTGCGCCTCACCCGCCCGGTGGCCGGCAAGTCCGCGGACCAGGCCAAGGCGGACAAGTCCCTGCGCGAGCTGGCGTTCATGCAGCTGGCCCGGACGCACTACGGCATGCAGCAGAACCGCTACGCGCTGTTCTACCTGGGCAAGGTGGAGCGCGGGAACACGCAGTGGCTGGAGTCGCTCTTCGAGTCGAGCTGGGCCAACTACCGCGTGGGCCAGTACGAGCAGGCGCTGGGCAACCTGATTACGTTGTCGTCGCCCTTCTTCCGCGAGGAGTACTTCCCGGAGGCGCTCATCCTCAAGGCGGTCATCTATTACGAGAACTGCCGCTACCGCGAGTCGAACATCATCCTCCAGGACTTCGAGCGCACGTACCTGCCGGTGCATGACCAGCTCGAGGGCCTGGTGAAGAAGGACATGGAGGCCTCGGCCTACTACTCGGTGCTGGCGGACGTGCAGAAGAAGAACAAGGAGGGGCTGGAGAAGAACGACACCGACCTCATCCTGGAGCGCATCCTCCGCCTGGCCCTCACGGACCAGGACCTGCGCAAGACGAACGACTCCATCCTCGAGCTGGAGGGGGAGATGGACGCCTTCGCCAGCCGCGGCGACACCTTCAAGTACTCCGAGCTGTCCAAGCAGCTGCTGGAGGAGCTGAAGGTGCAGCGCCTGAGCCTCATCTCCAAGGCCGGCATCATGGCCAAGGGCAAGCTGGAGACGGAGCTCGTGGCGCTCAAGCAGCTGCTCGCCAACGGCCTGCGCATCAAGTTCGAGACCACCACGAAGGAGAAGGAGTTCCTGGAGGAGCAGCTCAAGGCGGGCGGCCGCACGGCCATCGTCAAGAAGTACCGCTTCTCCGTGGCGGTGGCGGACGACCAGCTCTACTGGCCGTACGAGGGTGAGTACTGGCGCGACGAGCTGGGCACGTACCAGTACACGCTGACCAAGGGCTGCATCGACCGCGACTCGGCGAACCGCAACGTCCAGTCGGCGGAGGCCCAGTAGCGGGAGGCCCCGCGTCGAATCGTCGCGGGGGGCTCGCACGGAGCGCCTTTTCGACCGCCGGAGCGCTATCTTCCGCGCTCCGGCGGTTTTTCATTTCAGGCAAAGGGAGCTACGGGTGAGCCGGACGGCGTCACTGCGCGTCGTCTTCGGAATCGTGTCGCTGGACCTCATCGGGTTCGGCATCCTGATTCCGCAGCTGGGCGTGTACGGAGTGAAGTTCGGGGCGTCGCCGTTCACGGTGGGCCTGCTCATCTCCGTCTTCTCGTTGATGCAGCTCATCGCGGCGCCGGTGCTCGGGCGGCTGTCGGACAGGTACGGCCGCAGGCCCGTGCTCCTGGCCAGCCAGGTGGGCTCGCTCCTGGGCTACCTGCTGTTCGCCGTGGCGCACTCGCTGCCGCTGTTGTTCCTGGCGCGCGTCATCGACGGCATCTCCGGCGGCAACATCGCCACGGCGCAGGCGGTGGTGGCGGACATCACCAGGCCGGAGGAGCGGGCGCGCGGGATGGGCGTCATCGGCGCGGCCTTCGGGCTGGGCTTCGTGCTGGGGCCCGCGCTCGGGGGCTTTCTGGGCGCGTGGGGCGGCAACCTGGCCATCGGCCTGTTCGCCGCGGGGCTGGTGGCCGTGAACCTGGTCTGCACGTACCTGTTCCTGCCGGAGTCGCGCGCGCCGGGCGGGCCGGAGGGCCACGCGCGCACGCTCAAGGGCGTCTCCCAGGCGCTGCGGCTGCCCGTCGTCGCGAAGTGCCTGGTGCTGATGCTGCTGTTCACCACGGCCTTCGCCCAGATGGAGGGCACCTTCTCCGTCTACCTGCTGACGCGCTTCCTGTCCTCGGGGCCGGTGGCGCTGGAGGAGGGGGGGCTGTTCCTGCACGCGGTGCGCACGGACGCGGCGGTGCTGAGGGAGGCGAGCCTTCGCGCCGGCTGGCTCTTCGCCGTGGTGGGGATCCTGAGCGCGCTGGTGCAGGGCGGGGTGGTGCGCCGGCTGGTGGGCAAGGAGGGGGGCGGCTCCGGGCGGGAGGCGCGGGTGGCCCTGGCGGGCTTCGCGGTGACGGCGATGGGGCTGGCGCTGTTGCCGGTGGCGCCCACGTACGGGTGGCTGTTCCCCGTGATGGGGCTGTTGGCGGTGGGCTCGGCCCTGACGAACCCGTGCCTGTCCGCGCTGGTGTCGCTCCACGCGCCGGCGGACCGGCTGGGCGCGGCCCTGGGGGGCTTCCAGGCGGCGGGCTCGCTGGGGAGAATCGTGGGCCCGGCGCTGGGCGGGTGGCTCTTCACCCGTTTGGGGCCCGGGGCGCCGTACGGCACGGCGGCGGGAATGCTCGTCGTGGGGGCCCTGGTGGCCGCCTCGTTGGTGGGGCAGGCAAGAATGGCAGGCGCGAGGGCCCAACAAAGGTCGTAAGATGGAGGCCATGGTGGTCAAGCAGCCGCAGCCCGTGACGATTGCCTTCGACGTGATGGGGACGGACCATGGGCCCGCGGAGGTGGTGCGCGGCGCCGCGCAGCTCTCCCTGGACTCACCGCACATCCATGCGTTGCTGGTGGGGGACCGCACCCTCATCGACAACGCGCTCGCGGAGACGAAGCACAACGGCGAGCGCATCTCCGTCCAGCACGCCTCGGACTTCGTGGGCATGGACGAGAAGCCCGGCGAGGCGCTGGCGCGCAAGCCCAACGCCTCGGTGGCGGTGGCGGCCCGGCTCGTCGCCGAGGGCGAGGCGCAGGCGCTGGTGTCCGCGGGCAACACGGGCGCGGGCGTGCTCGCGTGCGCGCGTCACTTCCAGCTCATCCCCGGGGTGCGCCGCGCGGCGCTCGCCACGGTGTACCCCACGCGCTCGGTGCGCGGCGCGAAGGAGGACCCGTTCTCCCTCATCCTCGACGTGGGCGCGACGGTGGAGGCCACCGCGGATGACCTGGTGACGTTCGCCGTCATGGGCTCGAACTACGCGCGCATCATCTCCCGCAACGAGCGGCCCAAGGTGGCGCTCCTGTCCAACGGCGTGGAGCCCCAGAAGGGCCCGCCCCGGGTGGTGGAGGCGCACGCGCGGCTGTCGGAGATGAAGGACATCCACTTCATCGGCAACGTGGAGGGCATCGACATCCCGAAGGGCACCGCGGACGTCATCGTCACGGACGGCTTCGTGGGCAACGTGTGCCTGAAGATGCTGGAGGGCGTGCACGAGACCGTGGTGGAGCTGGCCCAGTACGCCTACAAGGAGAGCCTGCGCTGGCGCGCGGGCCTGGCCATGCTGTCCAGCGGCATCCAGCGCATCAAGGACATCACCGACTGGAACCAGTACGGGGGCGCGCCCATCCTCGGGTTCGACCGCATCTTCATCAAGGCGCACGGGCGCTCCAAGGCGCACGCCATCGCCAACGCGGGCAAGGTGGCCGCCAAGGTGGTGGCCAACAACCTGGGCAACGCCATCCGGGAAGGCCTCCAGAAGTGAGTCTGCCGGACCGTATCGATCCGCGGCCTCCGCGGCGCATCTACCGCTGGGACCTGGACAAGACGTACCTCCAGACCGACTTCGACTCGCTCCGCGACCTGCTGCGCACCGCGTTCCAGAAGGCGCACGAGAAGGTCGCCGTCCCGGGGGCGAGCGCGCTCATCCGCGAGCTGTCGGAGAGCGGCGACTCGCGGCTGTGCATCGTCTCCGGCAGCCCCAAGCAGATGCGCGCGGTGCTGGAGGAGAAGCTCAAGCTGGACGGCGTGCGCTGGGACGAGTTCGTCCTCAAGGACAACGTGGGCAACCTCCTGCGCGGCCGCTTCCGGGCCCTGCGCGGGCAGGTGGGCTACAAGCTGCCGGCGATTCTCGAGAGCCGGGTGAAGGCGCCCGCGGAGGCGGAGGAGGTCCTCTTCGGGGACGACGCGGAGGCGGACGCGTTCATCTACTCGCTCTTCGCGGACCTCATCGCGGGGCGCGTGGACGAGCGGGTGCTGTCCCAGGTGCTGGAGGCGGGCGGGGTGTACCCGGACGACGCGGA
This sequence comes from Myxococcus sp. MISCRS1, assembly GCF_026626605.1. NCBI lineage: Bacteria > Pseudomonadati > Myxococcota > Myxococcia > Myxococcales > Myxococcaceae > Myxococcus > Myxococcus sp. MISCRS1. Next base: position 1,400,285 of record NZ_JAPNKB010000001.1, on the reverse strand, counting down.
GCGGGTGCGCGCGGCGTGGAAGCAGATTCCGGTGGCGGACCCGGTGCGGCGCATCTTCATCCACCTGGACAAGCTGACGCCGCCCGCGCACTTCACGCCCTACGGGCCGCGCGTGGTGCCCATCTTCAACTACTTCCAGGCGGCCCTGGTGCTGCTGGCGGACGGCCACCTGTCCGCGCCCCAGGTGCTGAAGATCGCCGTGGAGATGGTGCAGACGGCCGGGCACAACATCATCACCCTCTCCAACTCCTTCCAGGACCTCTTGCGCCGGGGCCTGCCGCTGCAGCAGGCGGCGGTGGCGCTGTCCCAGGCGCTGGAGGGGCCCAACAAGCTCCTGGCCGCCATGCGTCCGATGCCGGACATCCTGTCCGCCTTCAGCAAGCGGCTGGCCGCCCTGGGGACCCCGCCGCCCCCGCCGCCGGTGCAGGCGGTGGACTACGTGTCCCTCATCCACCACGCGCTGCCCCGCAACCACAAGGGGCGCACCCGGCCCTCACCTGGTGGGTAGGGCCGCCCGGGTCGCCCGCCCGCCCTCTGTCCAGGGGGCCGGGCGCCCGGTGCTTGGGACGTTTCCAGAACGTTTCGGTCCGTACCAGTGTTGATACCCAGGCAGAGTCCGTGGGCGGGCCTCGGGCCGGGGGCCGGTGTCCGGCTCCCAGGTCGATACTCGTGGCGGACCTTATTGACGGCCTGGAGCGAACTGGAACCGGATGTCCTTCGACGCTGCTTCGAATGCGCGGATGAGCCCCTTCTCGCCGGACGAGCGGAGGGTGGGGCACTGTCACTCCACCTGCCCGGTGGGCTCGCTGAAAGGGCGCTACTCCCTCCCGGGGCGGATGCGCTATAGACGGCTGCCCCTGAAGCGCCCCATGCGGGGTGTCCAAGGCGATGACGCGAGTTTTGACTGAACCGCCGCCTGCCGGCGGTCCACTGCCACCTGCGCCCGATTTTGACGCGCGCGAGGTTGCCTCCTTCGAGGCGGCAGTGGGCTCCAGGCGCGGCGACCAAGAGGTTTCCTACATGTCTTCCAATCTGGAGCTGACGGCGGCCCCCTCGGAACAGGCGACCGCCCCCGAGAACGAGGCCACTGCTTCAGCCCCTTCCGAGGTCGAGTCCCCATCCCCCCTGCTGGCCCAGTCGGCCCCCACCGCCCGCGCGCCGGAGCCCCCGTCGGAGGACGAGGCGGACGACGACGAGGATGACGACGACGAGGCGGACGCGCTCGACGACACGGGCCTGGGCGCCGTCGAGGAGGTGCTCGCCGCCGCCGAGGCGCAGGACGCGGCCGAGGCCGCCGCCGACGAAGAGGTGGAGCAGGTGCCCACCGTGCTCGAGCCCGAGCCCGAGCCGACCCCCTACGAGCGCGAGCTGCACGCGCCCCACGTGCGCTCCACCGGCGAGCCGGCGGAGATCGACCCGGACGAACTGGACCCGGACGCGCTCAAGGTGGTGCTGCGGCTGCATCAGCACGGGCACCAGGCGTACCTGGTGGGCGGCTGCGTGCGCGATCTGCTCCTGGGCCGCAAGCCCAAGGACTTCGACGTGGCCACCAGCGCGCACCCGAACGAGGTGCGCGCCATCTTCCGCAACTGCCGGCTCATCGGCCGGCGCTTCCGGCTGGCGCACGTCTACTTCAAGGGTGGGAAGATCATCGAGGTCTCCACCTTCCGCGCGAACCCCACGGAGCTGGAGGCCGCCTCGCCGGCCGCGCCGGAGGACGAGGGCGACAACGGCGGGGATGACCTGCTCATCACCCACGACAACGTCTTCGGCACCGCGCAGCAGGACGCGCGCCGCCGTGACTTCACCATCAACGGCCTGTTCTACGACGTGAGCGAGGGGCGGGTCATCGACTACGTCCGCGGCCGGCGTGATTTGGACGAGCGCTTCATCCGCACCATCGGCGACCCCGAGGTGCGCATGCGCGAGGACCCGGTGCGAATCCTCCGCGCCGTGCGCTTCGCGGCGAAGCTGGACCTGGACATCGAGTCGCGCACGTACGCGGCGATGGAGGGCGCGGTGGAGGACCTGCCGCGCTGCGCGCCCGCGCGCCTGTTGGAGGAGACCTTCCGCCTCATCCGCGGCGGGGTGTCCGCGCCCGCGCTCAAGCTGCTGGACGCGCTCGACGCGCTGAAGCTGCTGTTGCCGCCCGTCAACGCGTACCTCAAGCAGCACGGCAAGGAGGGCGAGAAGACCTTCTACGCCTTCGCCCAGGCGCTGGACCGCCGGGTGGCCGCGGGCGAGCCGCTCGACGACGCCATCCTCCTGGCCGCGCTGCTGGTGCCCATCAGCCACTCCGGGCCTCCGGCCGAGCCGCAGGATGGGGGCCGTCCGTCGGTGTCGCAGGTGGTGGAGGAGCTGCTCGCGGGCTTCGTGCAGTCGGCCCGGCTGCCGCGCCGCATCGCCGAGCGCTGCCGCATGCTGCTGCTCGCCCAGCGCACGCTGTCGGGGGAGCGCCGTCGCAAGAGCGCGGCCTTCCGTCGGCACCCGCTGTTCGGTGAGGCGCTCACCGTGTTCGAGATGTCGGTGGAGGCCACTGGCGAGGGCCGTGAGCAGCTGGAGGCGTGGAAGGCCGGCGAGGTGCCGCCGCCGCGCGCCGAGTCCTCGGAGGGCGAGGGTGGCTCGGAGCCTGGTGGTCAGCGCAAGCGCCGCCGCCGTCGTCGTCGCCGTCGTTCCTCCGGTGAAGGGGCCGCCTCGGCGGGTTCTTCCGGCTCGGGCGCCGGCGAGGCGTGAGCATCCAGGCGCCGCGCGCGGACGTGTCCCGTGCGCGCGTCTACGGCGGGTTGGTGCTGGGCGTCGTGGCCGTGTCCTGGGCCGCGCCGCTCATCCGCTTCGCCGAGGCCCCGTCGCTGGCCATCTCCGCGTGGCGCCTCACCTTCGCCGCGGCGCCGCTCCTGGCGCTGGCGTTGGTGCGAGGGCGCTCGGAGCTGGCGTCCTTCTCCGTGCGCACGTGGGTCTGGCTCCTGGTGTCGGGGCTCGCGCTGGCGCTGCACTTCGCGACGTGGATTGCGTCGCTCCAGTACACCACCGTGGCCAGCTCCGTGTCGCTCGTCACCACGCAGCCGGTGTGGGTGACGCTGTTCGCGTGGCTCGCGCTGTCGGAGCGCGTGGGCTCGCGGGGCGTGGCGGCGCTGGTGCTGTGCCTGTCGGGCAGCGTGCTCATCGGCGCGCGGGACTTCGCGGCCGGCGGCACGGCGCTGTGGGGGGATTTGCTCGCCGTGGCCGGGGCCATCCTGGCGGCGGTGTACTTCGTCGTGGGCCGCCGCGTGCGCGAGTCCATGTCGCTGGGCACGTACGTGGGCGTCGTCTACGCGGTGGCGGCGGCGGCGCTGATGCTGGCGCACGGCTTCGTCGACTCGCCGCTGACGGGCTTCTCGTCGCGCACGTGGTGGGTGTTGCTGGGGCTGGCGCTGGTGCCGCAGCTCATCGGCCACTCGCTGCTCAACGCCTCCGTGCGCCACCTGTCCGCGCCCTTCGTGGCGGTGGCGTCGCTGGGGGAGCCCGTGCTGTCCACACTGTGGGCGGTGCCGCTGCTCGGCGAGACGCCGGACTGGGTGCAGCTCGTGGGGGGAGGGCTCGCGCTGGTGGGCGTGCTGGTGATGTCGCGGGACGAGGCCGCGCGGCAGCCGCCTCCGCCCGACATGGTGCCCGCGGCGGACTGAGGCGAGGCTTCAGCGCTTCGGGGGCGCCTTGTCCACGGGGCGCTCGGAGCGGTGCGCGTCGTCGCTGGGGGCGTCGCTGCCCGCGATGTCCGCCGTCGTAATCGCCTTGCTGCCGAAGCGGTCGGCGATGCGGTCCAGCGCGGCGTTGAGCCTGGCCGTGCGCGGCGGCGCGGCCGGGAAGAGGCCCAGCTGCGGTGGGGCCTCGTCGAGCTGCACGCTCACCCCGGTGAGGCGGATGGGCTTGCCCTCGTGCGCGCGCTCCAGCAGCTCCAGCGCCGCGCGGTAGAGCGTCTGCCCATCATCCGTCACCTCGCGCAGCGTGGTGCGGCGGGTGAGCAGGGTGAAGTCGGACAGCTTCAGCTTGAGCTGCACCACGCGCCCCTGCACGCCCGCGCGCCTCAGCCGCCGCGCCACCCGCAGGGCCTGCGCGTGGATGTGTGGCTTCAAGGCCTCCACGCCGACGAGGTCCTCCTCGAAGGTGTCCTCGGCGCCCACGCTCTTGGCGGCGCGGTCCGGCACGACGTCGCGCGCGTCGATGCCCTGGGCCAGCTCCCACAGGTGCCGGCCGCTGGTGCCCAGCCGCTGCTCCAGCCAGGCCACGTCCTTCGTGGACACGTCGCCGATGGTCTTCAGCCCCGCGCGCTGGAGCGCCTCCTCCGTCTTGGGCCCCACGCCCCACAGCCGCGACACCGGCAGCCCCGCGAGGAAGGCCACCGTCTCCTCGGCGCGCACCTCCCGCTGGCCGTTGGGCTTGGCCAGGTCGGAGGCGATCTTCGCCACGAACTTCACCGTGGCGATGCCCGCGGAGGAGGGCAGCTGGAGCTCGTCCGCGATGTCCTTGCGGATGCGCCGCGCGATGTCCGAGGGCGCGCCGAACAGGCCCACCGAGGCGGTGACGTCCAGGAAGGCCTCGTCCAGCGACAAGGGCTCGATGAGCGGCGTGTAGCGCTCGAAGATGGCGAAGACCTGCTCGCTGGCCTCCGCGTACGCGGGGAAGCGAGGCTTCACCACGATGGCGTGCGGCGCGGCCTTCACCGCGCGGGCCATGGGCATGGCGCTGCGCACGCCGAAGGGCCTGACTTCGTAGGACGCGGCGACGACGACGCCCCGCTGCGCATGCCCGCCCACGATGAGCGGTTTGCCCTTCAGGGCCGGGTTGTCCCGCTGCTCCACGGACGCATAGAAAGCGTCCATGTCCACGTGGATGATGGCTCTCATTGCAGGAGCCACTCTACCGGCTCTGTCTGACGTTTCCGGACTCGTAGGACGCTCCAGGTCAGGGGCGCTCGCTGTCGAGCATGTGCATCTGCTCGGCCCCATACCGCTCGCCGGTGAAAGCCACCAGAGACTCGAGGGCGGAGACGTCCTCACGGGACAGCGGACGTGCCAGGGCGGCGAGCGCGTCCTCGAGCTGGGAGACGCGCCGGGCGCCGATGATGGGGACGAAGCCGGGCTGACGCGCGAGCACCCAGGCGATGGCGAGCTGTGCGGGCGACAGGCCCCGCTCCTGGGCGAAGCGATGCAGCGCCTGCACCGAGGCCTCGTTCGTGGCGCGGTGCTCGCCGCTGAAGCGGGGCAGGTGCGCGCGGAAGTCCCCCGCGCCGGTGGGCTTGCTGCCGGTGAGCAGGCCGCGCGAGAGGACGCCGTAGAGCGTGGCGCCCACGCCCAGCTCCCTGAGCGCGGGGAAGAGGCTCGTCTCCGGGCCCCGGCTGGCGAGGGAGTATTCCAACTGCACGTCGACGATGGGATGCACGCGCTGGGCGCGCCGCACCGTCTCCGCGCCGACCTCCGACAGGGCGATGTGCCGCACGTAGCCGGCCTTCACCAGCTCGGCGATGGCGCCGACGGTCTCCTCGATGGGGACGTTCGGGTCCAGGCGGGCGGGCCGGTAGATGTCGATGACGTCCACGCCCAGGCGCTTGAGTGAGTAGGCGGCGAAGTTCTTCACGGCCGCGGGGCGCAGGTCCATGCCGCCCCAGCTGCCGTCCGGTCCGCGCATCGCGCCGAACTTGACCGACAGCTGCACCTTCTCGCGGCGTCCGGCGATGGCGCGACCCACGAGCAGCTCGTTGTGGCCCATGCCGTAGAAGTCCCCGGTGTCGAGCAGCGTCACGCCGCGCTCCAGGGCCGCGTGGATGGTGCGGAGGCTCTCCGCTTCATCCGCCGCTCCGTACATCCCGGACATGCCCATGCAGCCCAGTCCGAGCCGGAAGACCTCCGGTCCCGTGCTCCCCAGCTTCACCGTGTGCTTCGTGTCCATGTGCGCCTCCTGGTTCGTTGCGACACGGCAAAGGTGAGGCATCGCCATGATTGAATCCAATCAATAGGATGGATTCCTCACATGAACGCCCTCTATGAGAAGTCGCTCGACCTCAACCTTCTCCGAGTCTTCGTCGTGGTGGCGGAGGCGGGCAGTGTCACGGCGGCGGCCGCTCGGCTGTACCTCACCCAGCCGGCGGTGAGCGCGGCGCTCCGGCGGCTGACGGAGGCCGTGGGAGCTCCCTTGTTCGTGCGCAGCGGACGGGGACTGGCGTTGAGCGCGCGGGGCCGGAAGCTGCTCGCCACGGCGAGGCCCCACCTGGAGGCGCTGGTGGAGGCGGCCTTATCCCCGGCGGCGTTCGACCCCGGCACGAGCGAGCGCACCGTGCGCCTGGGGCTCTCCGACGCGAGCGAGGCGTGGCTGCTCCCCCGGCTGCTGGCGGTCCTCGCGCGCGAGGCGCCGAGGATGCGGCTGGTGGTGCTGCCCGCGCAGTTCCGGAACGTGGGGGCGCTGTTGAGCACGTCCGCGGTGGACGTGGCGATGACGGTGGCGGACGAGCTGCCGCCGAACATCTGCAGGCTGAAGCTCTTCCACGAGGGCTTCGTCTGTCTCTACGACCCACGCCACGCGCGGCCCGGCAAGCGCTTCACGCTGGAGCGCTACCTGGAGCACGAGCACGTCATCGTCTCGTACAACGGCGACTTGCGCGGCGTGGTGGAGGACGCGCTGGGACTCCAGCGCAAGGTGCGCGTGTCGATTCCCTCGTTCCACGGGGTGGGGGAGCTGGTGGAGGGGAGCGCGCTGCTGGCCACGGTGCCGGGGAGGGTGGCGCGCCAGGTGGTGGCGTTGCGCCCGGCGCTGCGGACGGTGAAGCTTCCCTTCGCGGTGGAGGGCTCGCCCCTGGAGCTGTTCTGGCGCGTCACGTCCGAGGACGACGAGGCCCTGCGCTTCATCCGCGAACACGTGGTCCGGATTGCCCGGAGCCAGGGGCCCTCGACCTGAGCGGTTCTGCTATGACTTCGCGTCGCTCCCCGGTGGACCCCCGCCCACCGACGGAGCGCCCCGCATGACGCCCTTTCGACTGGTCATCTTCGACTTCGACGGCACCCTGGCGGACTCGCTGCCGTGGTTCCGCTCCATCTTGAACGACGTGGCCGACCGCTTCGGGTTCAAGCGCCTGTCGCCCGAGGAGCTGGAGGCGCTCCGGGGGCTGTCCGGCCACGACATCCTGGCGAAGGCGAAGGTGCCCCTGTGGCGGCTGCCCTCCATCGTCAGCCACATGCGCAAGGAGAAGCTGGCGGCCGCGTCGTCGACGCCGCTGTTCCCCGGGGTGCCGGAGCTGCTCGCGGACCTGAAGGCCGCGGGCGTCACGGTGGCCATCATCAGCTCCGACAGCGAGGCCTCCGTGCGCGCGGTGCTGGGGGAGTGCACCCGGGCCGTGGCGCACTTCGACTGTGGCGCCGCCCTCTTCGGGAAGGCCGCCAAGTTCCGTCGCATGGTGAAGCGCGTGAAGGTCAGCCCCGGGGAGGTCCTCTCCGTGGGCGACGAGATTCGCGACCTCGACGCGGCCCGGGAGGCGGGCATCCCCGCGGCGGCGGTGGCGTGGGGCTACACGCTGCCGGAGGCGCTGGCCCGGCACTCGCCGGACCGGCTGTTCCGCACCCTGGACGAGCTGCGCGCCGCGCTCCTGGGCTGAAACACACGGGCGGAGGGGCGGCCCGCGGGGCCCGCCCTCCGCTCGGGGATTGCGCCGGTCAGCTGCGCTGCGCGTAGAACTCGACGATGAACGGCTCGTTCACGTCGACGGGGATCTCCTCGCGCTCGGGCAGGCGCACGTAGCGCACGCCCTCGCCGTCGCCGAGCACCTGCACGTAGGGCGGCACGTTGCGGCCCTTCATGCGCTCGAACGACTCCCGGACGATGGCCAGCTTCAGGTGCGCGGCGTGGTACTTCACCTCGCTGCCCGGCTTGACGCGGAAGCTGGGGATGTCCGTCGCGGCGCCGTTGACCTGGAAGTAGCCGTGGCGCACGAACTGGCGCGCCTGGCGGATGCTGGTGGCCAGCCCCGCGCGCAGGATGAGCGAGTCCAGCCGGCTCTCGAGCAACTGCAGCAGCACCGTGCCCGTGTTGCCGGGCGAGCGGCGCGCCTCCATGAACGCGCGCCGGCACTGCTTCTCCAGGAGGCCGTAGTAGAGCTTCAGCTTCTGCTTCTCACGCAGGCGGCGCGCGAAGTCGCTGTTGCCCATGCGCGCCGTGGCGCCGTGCTGGCCGGGCGGGTAGGGCCTGCGCAGCACCGGGTCCTTGTCCGGATCCTTCGCGGTGATTCGCGACAGGGGAATCCCCAGTCGCCGGCACATCTTGCCCCTTGGTCCCAAGTCACGCGCCACGTCGTGTCCTCCACGTCCGGCCCGATGCTGTCAGGCTCAGTTGATTTTGATAATCAGTATCGATATCAAGATCAGTATCGTGAAACCGGTCCGTGGGTCAAGGGGGGGCGTGGACTCCGTGTGTGGGGCGCTTCGCGGAGGATGTGGAGGGGAGGGCGTGCGGCGTGGGGCGTGGCGGGTTGGGCGGTGGTGCCGGCGGATTCGCCGAGGTTGGCGGGTGGCGCCGTGGTTGCGGTTGACCCGGTCTTGATGCGGGCTGCCGCGAGATGTGTCTGCCTTTGTAGAGGTTTTCGAGGACAGCGGACGGGTGGTCCGTCGAGACACCGTGTCTTGCGATTTGCGTGGGTTGGTCATTCTTGACGCGGGTGTGTCGGAACGGGTTACAGCGGCCTGTGTTGTGAGGGGTTGCGGGAAGGGCATAGAGTCGCGGTCCTCCCTTTCCCGGAGAGACTCAAGAAATGACTGTCTTCAAGAAGCTTGTCTGGGCTTGCGCCGCCGTGTCCCTGTCCGCCTGTGGTGGTCCCGAGCAGTCCTCGCCCGAGGAGTCGTTGGGCGCGCGTGAGGACGCGCTGACGACCAGCTCCTTCGGGGGCTGTAGCTTCACCATCTCCTCGGCGGTGATTCCCGGGGAGCTGCCTCCGCGCTACGCCATCACCCTGACGCGCGCCGCGTCCGGCACGTGTCCCTACGCGGCGGGCAGCGTGGAGCTGGGTCGCTCCTACAACACGCCGCACATCGCCGTGCTGGGCACGGGCGTGGGGCTGGCGACGGCCTACTCGACGAAGGGCTCCCCGAGCGGCAGTGCCAACACGCAGTGCCGCGTCAATCACATCGACGTGGCGACGCTCGGGAAGGTGCGCGACGACACCATCGTGGTGAACTTCGGCGCGGGCAACGTCAATGTCTGCAACCTGGACAAGACGGACGCCGGCGCCACGCTGGTGGTCTACGGGACGAAGACGGGCCCGCTCCCGGGGGAGACGGGCAGCGGCAGCAACTACGTGGCCACGTACTACAACTATTTCACCAGCACGACGCCGCCCGTCTACTACGCCTACTGACGCAGGAGGTGGGCCCGCGGGGTGTCTGGCTCCGTGGGCCCACATGGGCAGGGCGCACTCTGGGTGTGTTAGGGTGGAGAGGCCGTACCCCCCGAAAAACAGTCCCTGGAGGCACGAATGCAGGCTGGAAGGTTCGTCAGCGGTGCGTTGCTTGTGGTGGGGTTGATGCTGGCGGGTTGTGGTGGCCCCTCGGAGGAAGCTGTCGGGGAGCAGGAGTCCACGTCACGTGAGGGCCTGGTTCCCGACTGCAGCATCACGTCGGCGGGGACCGTCTATTACACCTCCTCGACGCGCTTGCGCATCGTGGGCTACCGGGGATGCGGTTGTGGCTCCTGGACGAGCTGGGGCACGACCTCGACCTACTCCCAGTCCACGAATGCCTGCATCCCGCCGGTCAGCATCCCGGAAGACTGAGGAGGCGCGTGTGAGTCGAAGGCGGTCCGTCCGGTGATTCCTGGGCGGGCCGTTGTCGTGTTGCTCAACCCGAAGCCTGTTGGAGAGTCGAATGAAGGCGAGCGTCATCTGGGGTAGGCTGTTGCCCGATACGCTCGTGTTCGATTGTCTCTGAGCCTGTAGCGGCGTGTCAGCGGGCCGCGAGCAGGACGCCGTTGTCGTCGGGGTCCTGCTCCGCGTGGTGCAATGAATAGCGCTGGGTGTCGACGTCCGCCCATTCGTTGTAGCCGTGGAGCCAATCGCGCAAGCCGGAGATGAAGCCCTGGAGTTGTCTGCTCGCCCCTTGCTCCAGCTGGTTTGCCCGCTGTTGGAACAGAAGCATTTCCTCGCGGACCTTTCGGGCGGTGAAGTCGACGCCCTCCTGGAGCGTATGTCCTCGGGCAACGTGGAGGCTGACCATGTTCCGCACCTGGCTTGGGTGCAGCGCCTCCACTGCCATGCTGTGGATGTCATTGTTCCAGATGACGATGTTGATGGTGTGGTGGATGAGTCGCTGGACGCCGAACTGATGGTACTCGGCGGCGGAGACCTTCCCGGCGTTCGCCGCATCGCACAAGGCGAGGCAGGGCAACACGCCGCCGACGTATCGGCGGAGCGCCTCATAAGAGCGTTGGGCCAAGGGCTCCTTCATGATGTTGCATAGAATCTGGAGTCCTGCGGCGGAGCCCCACAGCCGAATCCCGTGAGCGAAGCGCTCGAAGTGCTCTGGGTCGAGCCGTGCTCGCATCCGCTGGCAGATACCCAGGAACGCCATCTCTCCGAAGCGAGGTGTCGCGGACGCGTGGTCGAAATCGATGATGTCCAGAATCGCCGTGAGATTGGGGAGTGTCTCCTGAGCGACGGCGTCCACCCTGTCCACGAAGAGGTCGTCCACGATGAAGTACCAAAGGACGAAGTCCGTGAGGAGTTGCACCAGCTCGCGGTCCGCATGCGGATAGCAGCGGGCCATGAGCCAGCCGTACTTCCCCCGGGCGTGCCGGGCCAGCTGTATCTCGGAGATGATGAGCCCCTGCGTCTGTGCCCAGCGCAGCGCCTCCTGATCAACGGCCTCGGCGAATGGCGCGCACGCGCCAGACCACGGAAAGGTGAAGGTGGGGTACTGGATGTGCTCCAGTTGAGCGGCGAGGTTCTCGTTCACGGTGTTCATCCTTTCGCACGTGACGTGCCGTCGCGGGGCCTCGTGAGTTCGTGCAGGACGGACGGACTGTTGGAATCCCGCTTCGCAGACCCTGCTTGCCCTCCAGGCCGCTTCAGCGACCCATTCGCAGGGACGCGGAAGGGGCGCGCGTGCGTTCCTGGAAAAGGGAGGGTTTGAGGCGGGGTGTCGTCAGTATGAGGATGGTTTGAATGATTCGCAATGTGTTGCATGCTTCTCGGGCGGAGCGAGGAGGCTGCGGGGAAGTCTGCTTCGTGCTGCGGGCCGGGGTGCTCCCCGCAGCGAGGCCTGGGGGGCTCGGCTATCGTGTGGCGCATGAAGACCCTGACCGAGTACCTCTGGTTCGAGACGAAGCAGCGCCGGGAGCTGGTGCGCCTGACGGACACCGTGGCCTCGCTGGTGCGCAAGAGCGGCATCCAGGAGGGAATGGTGCTGGTCTCCGCCATGCACATCACGGCGGGAGTCTTCGTCAACGACGACGAGTCCGGACTGCACGAGGACATCTGGGAGTGGCTCCAGAAGCTCGCGCCCTTCGGACCGGATTATCGCCACCACGGGACGGGCGAGGACAATGGTGACGCGCACCTCAAGTCGATGCTCGTCCACCACCAGGTCATCATCCCCGTCACCGCGGGCAAGCTGGACCTGGGCCCGTGGCAGCAGGTCTTCTACGCGGAGTTCGATGGACAGCGGCGCAAGCGCGTCATCGTCAAGGTGATGGGCGAGTAGTGGGGGGTGGGCCTGGTTGTCGCGCATCCGGTCGCGCAGCCCGGAGAAGATGCCTCTTGGCGCGCGGCTCCCGCGAGTCTCCGTTCTGAGCTGTATTCCATTGCGGGGACTGGGAGGACGCGCGCTCAACGACTACATTGCCTTCCCATGGACTCCGTGACTGCCAAGGCGTTGGGGCGCTACACGTTGGTGTCGAGATTGGGCAAGGGCGGCATGGCGGAGACGTGGCGTGCGCGTCTGGTGGGCGAGGCCGGCGTGACGAAGTCGGTGCTCATCAAGAAGGTGCTGCCCGAATACGCGCAGGATGAGGGTTTCCTCCAGATGTTCATCAGCGAGGCGCGCATCTCCGCCTCGCTCTCTCATGGCAACATCGCCCAGGTCTTCGACTTCGGTCAGGCGGACGGCGAGCACTTCCTGGCGATGGAGTTGGTGGATGGTCAGCCCCTCGACCGGATCCTCAAGCGTTCGCATCAGCCGGGACTGGCGTCCATCCCCATCGCCCAGGCTGTCTTCATCACGCTGGAGGTCTGTCGGGGGCTGCATTACGCGCACACCCGTGTGGACAATCGCGGCGTCAGCCTGGACCTGGTGCACCGCGACATCTCTCCCGAGAACATCCTGGTCAGCTACGAAGGGCAGGTGAAGATCGTCGACTTCGGTATCGCCAAGGCGCGGGAGCTGAGAGGCTTCAACACGGAGCCCGGCGTCGTGAAGGGCAAGTACCTCTTCTTCTCCCCGGAACAGGCGCGCGGAGAGGAGGTCGACGCTCGCACGGATGTCTGGGCGACCGGAGTCGTGCTCTATCAATTGCTGTGCGGTCGGCTTCCGCTCGAAGGGCCCTCGTACGTCGTCATGCACCAGCTCCAGGAGGGCCGGTTCCCGTCGCCGCGCTCTCTGCGGCCGGAGCTGCCAGTCGAGTTGGAGGAGATCCTCCAGAAGGCCCTCGCGGTGCATCGTGAGGAGCGCTTCGAGTCAGCGCACGCCTTCGCGGAAGCGCTCTCCGGCTTTCTCTATGCCACCACACCTCGCTTCTCCCCGATGTCCGTGGCGTGGCTCGTCCAGACGCTGTTCGCACGGGAGTTGCGTGAGGAGGGGCGCCCGCCCCAGGTTCCCGCCGCATTCAGCGAAGCGCTGGCCCGCCCCACATCTCCGCGAGCCATCAACACCGCGCCGGAGGCCTTGATGGAGACGGGGGCATCCACCCAGGCTCCTCGGGGTGTCCGACGTCTGTCGGGCATCGGGCTCGGCGCGGCCTGTCTGCTCCTGGGAGGGCTCGGGTTCGCGGTCTGGCGTCTGTCCGAACGAGCGCCAGCGTCCATGCCGGTGACTCCGACGGCGCCCATTCGCGTCGTGGAGGCTCGTCCTGTGAAGCCCCGGGCCACGGAGGCCCCCGTCGCGGAGGCGCCCGCGGTGCCGCTCCCCGCGGTCGCCCAGGCTTCCGTGGACTCGGAGGGCGAATACGCCAACCTCATCAAGCAGGCGAAGAGCGCCACGGTGGGCAATCGCTTCAAGTCCGCGGCCGCGAGCTACCGCAAGGCGCTGGGCCTCAAGCCCGACTCCACGGAGGCCAAGGCCGGACTGGGAATCGCCCTGACGAACGGCTTCGAGTCCGAGTCCGCCTTCCGCGAGGCCACGAAGCTGCTGGCGGACGTGGTCCGGAACGACGAGAAGAACGCCCGAGCCTGGCTGTCGCTCGGCATGGCGTACCAGTCCATCGGCAAGAACTCCGAGGCGGCACGGGCCTACAACCAGTACTTGAAGCTGGAGCCCTCCGGGGCCTCCGCCAATGAAGTCAGGGCGATGCTCAAGTCGCTGGGGAACTGACGCTCGCGTCGCCGTGCTCGCCACGCGGCAGCGGCAATCCCAGCCGCTCCAGCTCCGCGCGCAGCTCCGGGGGCAGGGGACTGGTCACATGCAGGGGCTTCTTCGTCACCGGATGCGACAGCCCCAGCGCCCGCGCGTGCAGGAAGAAGCGCCCCAGCTCCGGCGCCTCGCGCCCGCCATACAGCGTGTCCCCGACGATGGGCGCGCCGATGCCCGCCAGATGCGCGCGCACCTGGTGCAGCACGCCCGTGAGGATGCGCACCTCCACCACGCTGTGCTCTCCGGCGCGCGACAGCACTCGGAAGCGAGACACCGCCTCGCGCGCGTCCTCGGCACCGTACGGCGCGGGCTCCACCCGGTCCGGATGGCGCGGGTGGTGACGCAGCGGCAGCTCGATGTCGCCCTCGTCCACCAGCGGCCCCGTCACCAGCGCCAGATAGCGCTTGTCCACCGCGCGCTCACCAAACGCCTCGCGCACCGTGTTCCAGGCCGCTCTCGTGCGCGCCGCCACCACCACGCCCGACGTCTCCACGTCCAGCCGGTGGCACAGCCCGCCCTCGCGCGGGTCCACCGACGCCTGCGCGCACTCGGGGTAGCGCGCCACGAGCGCGTTGGCCACCGTGCCCGTCTCCCCCGACTGCAGCGGGTGCGAGGGCCGGCCCGCGGGCTTGTCCACGAACACCAGCTCCGCGTCCTCGTGCAGCACCGTGAGCGGGAAGTCCTGGTCCGGCACCGCCTCGCGCGTCTCCTCCTCGAGGACGACGGCCACGGCCTGGCCCTCCACCAACGTCAGGCCCTTCTTCGCCGCGCGGCCGTTCACCTTCACCGCGCCGGACTCGAAGAGTCGCTTGAGGCGGGCACGCGACAGGCTCAGCGCCTCGCCCACGAAGAGGTCCACGCGCTGGCCCGCCTTGTCGGCGGCCACCGTGAAGGTGTGAAGCTGGGAGGTGCTCACTCGGAAAGTGCCTCGTAGACTTCCTCGGCCGTCTGGAACCGGTCGTCCGGCTCCTTGCGGATGAGGCGGTGGGCCACCCGCGCGAACTGCGGGTCCCCATGAAGGTTCAACGCCAATACGGGCGGAGGCTCCGTCTCCAACACCTGCCGCCACAACTCGTGCGGCGTCTTCGCGTCGAAGGGGGGCCGCCCGCTCAGCAGCTCATAGAGGATGACGCCCAGGCTGTACAGGTCCGAGCGTCCATCCAGCGGCTCTCCGAGAATCTGCTCCGGCGCCATGTAGCGGTACGTGCCCACCATCTTGCCGGCCTCTGTAATCGCCACGTCGTCCGCGAGGAACTTCGCCAGGCCGAAGTCCATCAGCCGCACCTGCCGGTCCTCGTCCACCATGACGTTGGAGGGCTTGAGGTCGCGGTGCACCAGGCCGTGCCCGTGGATGTACGCCAGCGCCTCGCACAGCTGGAGCATGGTGTCCTTCAGCCGCCCCATGCGCTCGGGCCGGTTGAGGTCCTCCACGCGCGGCGCCCGGGCGTCGTCCGCGGGCTTGCGGGGCGCGGGGGCGGGCACGTCAAACCCCTCCAGCGAGTCGTCCGAGTCCAGCGCGTCCTGGTTGTCCTCCGCGCCGTAGCTGCGCAGCTCCTCGCTCGGGGGCTCCTCGTTGAAGGCGTCCATGCTGAACAGGCCCTCGTGCCCCGAGCGCGAGTCCCCCGGCAGGTCCAGGTCCGAGTCGCTGCCCACCCCGAAGTCGTCGTCCGCCGTGCGCCGCACGGACAACAGGCTCCGGGGCGCGCTGGAGCTGCTGGGCGACAAGAGGTCGTCCCCGCGAATCTCCAGGTAGTGGCGCAGCGTGAGCCCCTCGATGAGCTCCATGGCCAGGTAGGGCCAGCCCTGGTGGACCCCCGCCTCGAAGACCTTCACCACGTTGGGGTGGGACAGGTCCGCCAGCGTCTCGAATTCGCGCGCGAGCCGCCGCGCCGCGCGCTCGTCCAGCGTCGGGCCGGCCGAGAGCAGCTTCAGGGCGACTTCGTCGTTGCTGCGGCGGTCCAGGGCCCGGTACACGGTGCCAGCCCCGCCGCTGCCGAGCGTCTCCAGGACGCGGTAGGGACCGATGAGCTTCGGGGGCATGCGTGGCGCGGATCCTACGGAGCCGGTCGCGCCAGGGCAAACTCGTTGACGCTCGGCTGCATGGTCCTGGGCAGAACACTCGGGGAGGGATTTCACTTTTCCGGGAAAACCTGGGAGAACCTTCAGCCCAATGCAAGTCGGGAAGTATCAACTCGTCCGGAAGCTTGCCTCGGGGGGCATGGCGGAGGTCTTCCTCGCGAAGGCCGCTGGCCCCATGGGGTTCGAGAAGACGCTCGTCTTGAAGCGCATCCTCCCGCATCTGGCGGAGGACCCCGCGTTCGTGGAGATGTTCCTGGGCGAGGCGCGGCTGGCCGCGCAGCTCGAGCACCCGAACATCGTTCAAATCTTCGACTTCGGTGAGGCGGACGGCAGCTACTTCCTGGCGATGGAGTTCATCGACGGGCCCACGTTGCGGCGGCTGGTGAAGCGCGCGTCGGAGCAGCCGTTGCCGCCGGTGGTGTGCGCGAAGCTGGTGGCGCAGGCGGCGGAGGGGCTGGCGTTCGCGCACGAGTTCAGTGACGCGGCGACGGGGGAGCCGTTGGGGCTCATCCACCGCGACGTGAGCCCGGACAACATCCTGGTGTCTCGGCAGGGCGCGGTGAAGGTGGTGGACTTCGGCGTGGCGAAGGTGGCGGGGCAGGGGCATCGCACGCAGACGGGCGTGGTGAAGGGGAAGGTGGCGTACATGCCGCCGGAGCAGCTGCGCGCCAGTCCCCTGGACCGCCGCGTGGATGTGTATGCGCTGGGGGTGGTGCTGTACGAGCTGCTCACGGGCAAGCGCCCGTTCGAGGCCACCACCGAGGCGAGCACGATGCAGGCCATCCTGTTCGAGCCCTTCGTGCCGGTGGAGGCGCGCCGGGCCGATGTGCCCGAGCCGCTGCGCAGGATTCTCGAGCTGGCGTTGATGAAGGAGCGCGACGCGCGCTATCCGGACTGCCGCGCGCTCCAGTCGGACCTGGAGCGCTATCTGCTGTCGTCGGGCGAGCCGGTGGGGGCGTACCAGCTCTCGCAGTTCGTGGCGAAGGTGATGGCGGAGGTCGGGGGCACGCCCGCCGCGGGGGTGGTGGCGCCCGTGGGCATGACGCCGCCGAAGCCCGCGAGCGCGCCCCGGTCGATGTCCGCGCCCGTGGAGGAGCGGCCGATGAAGACCACGCCGCTGCCGGCGGTGGTGGATTCGACGTCGCCGACCACGCCCATGCCGCTGTCGGTGCGCGGGGTGATGGGCGGCGAGGTGGCGCAGGCCCGGCCTGTTCCGGTGGAGGCGCGGGAGAAGGGGAAGCGGGGGAGCTCGCGGCATGCCTTGCCGGCGCAGGCGGGGATGGCGGGGCAGGTTCGTGGGGCGGATGACGGGTGGAAGGCCGCGTCGCTCGCGGGGGCCGCGGAGGTGGCGCAGGGCGCCGAGGCCGAGCGGGATGCGAATGACCGCGTGCGGACGGACGCGGGGGCGTCGGATGAGGACCACATCTCCACGGGGGTGCAGGTCTCCGCGCCGATGGGCCCGGGGCGTGGGTGGTTGCTCGGAGTCATGGCGGCGGGAGTGGTGCTCGTGGTGGGCGGCGGTCTGGTGCTGGCCACGCGCGAGGAGTCTCCGAAGTTCGTGAACCCGCCGCCGCTGCCGGTCGCGACGAAGCGCGAGTCGGTGACGGCGCCTGTGCGCGAGGGCGTGGCCCAGGTCGCGAAGTCACCCGAGGTGGCGGCCCCGGTGGTTCAGGCCCCCAATGGGCAGGAGGTTCTGCCTGAGCGTGCAAACGTCGCTCCGCCCTCCGGCGCGCCTGCTGGGAATCCGGTGGAGGTCGTGAAGGGAACGGAGCCGGCGCAGGCAAAGCCTCCCAGGGTGGCTCAGGCGGGAGGAGCCAACGTGGAGCCGCCGGCCGCCGTCGCTCCTCGGCCGGCGCAAGGGGCCGCGAGCCCCGTGGGGCAGAAGCCCTCGCAGATTCCCGTGTTCGAAGCGAAGCCCGCGGCCCGTGCGAAGCCTCCGGTGCGCGTGGGCAAGGGGACACTGGAGTTCCGCATCCGGCCCTATGCCGTCGTCACGCTGAATGACCAGGAATTGGGGCCGACGCCGTTCGCCCCCAAGGAAGTCCCGGCGGGAAAGCACCGCATCAAGCTGCACAACCCCGACCTCCAGAAGACACAACATGTCACCGTGGAGGTGGGGGCAGGGGAGACCAAGGTCATCAAGCACAACTTCGAAGCGGAGTAGGCTCACGCCGCTTCGAGGTCCTGGGGCCACTCCGTCAGCACGAACCCGAAGGGACGCAGACGGTCGAGTCCTGCTCCGGGGAGCATTGGTAGGTGCCCGCGCATTGGGTGTTGGCATCCAGGCACGCGGAGCCGAGGTTGGGGTAACCCTCGTCCTGGACGCTGTCGCAATTGTCGTCCTGGCCGTTGCACAGCTCGGGGGCGCCGGGGAAGACGGTGGCCAGGTCGTCCCGGCAGTCGGAGCCTCCGAAGTTCCTGGCGACGAACCCGTCATTGTCGGCATCCCGGCCATCGAGGGTCATGGACGCCGGGACCACCTGCCCGGGTCGCACGGTGACTCCCTGGTGGAAGACGCCGATCTGGACTCCGTCGCAGCGCTGTTCGAACGAGCGGACCGTGACGCCGATGTCGGAGGACCACGAGTCAGGAGGGAGGAACGCCACGCGGAGGTCCCTCGCCTGGCGCGCACGGAGGTCGGTCACATCCGCGATGAACTCCTTGTCACTCGCGGCGTCCCTCGCATGCAATCTCAGACAGCCTGGCGTGAAGCCGAGGAGCGCGGTGGAGACGGCCACCACTCGACAACCCGAGCCGTCGCCCAGCACCGCCTCGGTGGTGCCTACCTCGAACACTCGGGTCACATCGGGCTTCCTGTCGCAGTCCGAGTTGGGTTCGGAAAGGCTCGGCGCGGAGCAGGAAGAGGCGAGCAACAGGGACAGGATGGATGCACATCTCATGGCCGCGAGACCTCGTGACGTTCAGAAGGACGGGTGAGACTCCCCACGCGAGGGCACATGCGAGGCCCGCGCAACCGATGCCAGGAAGGTGCCCCTGGACCCGAATGACTGCTCATGTCCCTGCGAGGCTAACATGCCTCCCAGCCCTCATCCCTCGCCTTGATGGGTTTCCAGGACCGCCTTCGCCAAGGCAATGAACCGCACCCGGAGCGCCCGGGGCTCGATGACCTCGAATCCCTGGCCCACCGCGCACAGTTGGTCCATCGCGATGGACTCACGCTCGAAGTCGACGGTGACTGTCTTTCGTCCGTGGGTAGCATCCCCCGCGTCGAACCGGACGCCATCCACCGGAGGGCGAATCCGCCGCAGCAGGCCTTCCGCCTCTGGCGTCAATCGCAGCGTCACCTCGTACTGTGCCCGCTTCTCCGCGAAGCGCGCGCACCACTCCTTCCAGAACGCGGGCAGGTCGAACCGCGCGGGGCGCTCGAAGGTCTCCGCACGCACCTTCACCCCGTCGATGCGCGAGCCCCGGTACACCCGCGTGCCGGCCTCCGTCCCCGCGACCAGGTACCAGCGGTCCGCCTTCAACACGAGCGCGTACGGCTCCACCTGTCGCCGCCCACGCTTCCCATCGAAGTCCCGGTAACTCAGCGACACCCGCCGGTTCTCCCACGCCGCCTCGCGCAGATCCTCCAGATGGGGCACGGACTCCCGCTCCGCGAACCAACCCGATGCGTCCACATGCAGCCGCTGCCGCGCGTACTCCAGCGCCGGCTGCTGCAACGCGGGCAGTGCCGCCGCCAGCTTCACCAACCCGCTGCGCAGCGGCGCGCTCAACCCGATGTCCCCCAACCCTCCCGGCGCCGCGCTCATCGCCGCCAGCGCGTGCAGCTCCGCGCGCGTCAGGCCCGTCAGCTGCGTCTTCCACCCCTCGAGCAACGCCACTCCGCCTTCCGAGCCGCGCGTCGCATACACGGGCACGCCCGAGGCAGACAGGGCGTCGAGGTCTCGGTGGATGGTCCGCGCGGAGACCTGGAGCTCACGCGCCAGCTCGCCCGCGGTCAGCTTCGGGCGACTCTGCAACAGCATCATCAGGCTGACGAGTCGGTCGGCGCGCATCGGAAAGACCTCCGCCGTGAATGGTACGGAACCAACATGACAGAGGTTGTCATATTGCCCCCCGTACGGTGCGCCCCATCGCCGGCCACCCCGGTCGGTCCGTGAGGAGACACCCCATGAAGAAGCCACTCGAAGGCCGCATCGCCCTGGTCGCCGGCGCCACCCGAGGCGCGGGACGCGGAATCGCCACCCGCCTGGGCGAGGCCGGCGCCACCGTCTACTGCACCGGTCGCAGCGTCCGGGGCCGACCCGCCTCGGGAGACTCCCGCCCGGAGACCCTCGAGGAGACCGCCGAGCAGGTCACGGCGCTCGGTGGCCACGGCATCCCCGTGCGCTGCGACCACACCGTGGAGGAGGAGGTCATCTCCCTGTGCGAGCGCATCCAGCAGGAACAGGGCCGCCTGGACATCCTGGTCAACGACATCTGGGGCTGCGACCGGCTCACCCACTTCGGCCAGCCCTTCTGGAAGCAGTCCATCCCGGACGCACGCACCATGCTGGAGCGCGCCGTGCTCACGCACGTCATCACCAGCCGCCACGCCGTCCCCCTCATGCTCCCGCGCAACCAGGGGCTCATCGTCGAAATCACCGACGGAGACCACTTCGCCTACCGGGGCCACGTCCTCTACGACGTGCTGAAGATGGCCGTCATCCGGCTCGCCTTCGCCATGTCCCGGGACTTGCGCCGCACGGGCCTCACCGCGCTCGCCGTGACGCCGGGCTTCCTGCGCTCCGAGGAGATGCTCGAGCACTTCGGCGTCACCGAGGCCAACTGGCGCGACGGCACGAAGGTGGACCCGGACTTCATCGCCTCCGAGACGCCCGCCTACGTGGGGCGCGCCGTCGCCGCGCTCGCCGCCGACCCCAACGTCGCCTCCAAGGCCGGCCGCGTCCACAGCTCCTGGGCCCTGGCCCGCGAGTACGGCTTCACCGATGTGGACGGCTCCCAGCCGCACTGGGTGGATCACTTCACCCGCACCCACGGGCTGCCTTACCCCGTCGCCGACGAGGCCCGGTACGCCACCTGGGGACAGAGTCCCATCGAGGCCCTCCGCCCGAACTGGCCCGAATCCTGAGCCCCCATCCCCGGGCTCGCGCACCTGTGCCCACATGCGCGCGAGCCCCGGGGCCGCTCACCGGGGCCGGGCGACCGACCAGGGGCCGGGGGTGACGGTTGGACCACGCTGGCGTGGACGCGGCGCGGTGTCGCCGGTAGGGTGCGCGGCTCGAATGGAACGCCCCCTAGTGGTTTCCGCCCTCGAAAATCAGGTCAAGGCCCGGCCCATGCCGCGCCACGTGGGCATCATCATGGATGGCAACGGTCGGTGGGCGGAGTCGCGGGGTCTGGACCGACTGGAGGGGCACCGCGAGGGCAGCGCCAGTGTGCGTGAGGTGACCCGCACCGCCCGCCGCCTGGGCATCCAGGCCCTGACCCTCTACGCCTTCTCCTCGCAGAACTGGGCCCGCCCCGCCGAGGAGGTCGCGGGCCTGATGGACCTGCTGCGCGACTACCTGGAGCGCGAGCGCGCCGAGATCCTCGACAACGGCATCCGACTCAACGCGGTGGGTGACGTGGACCGGCTGCCCCGGTTCGTGAAGGACCCGCTGGAGCGGCTCATCGCCGACTCCCGCCACAACACGGGGATGGTGCTGTCGCTGGCGCTGTCCTACGGCGGCCGGGAGGAGATCCTCCGCGCCGCCCAGCGGATGGCCCAGGCCATCACCCGGGGGGAGCTGGCGGCGGACCGCGTCGAGGAGGCCGACTTCGAGTCCTTCCTCTGGACCAATGGCCTGCCGCCCCTGGACCTGATGGTGCGGACCAGCGGCGAGCTGCGCGTGTCCAACTTCCTGCTCTGGCAGATGGCGTACGCGGAGCTGTGCTTCACCGACGCGCTCTGGCCGGACTTCCGCACCGACGAGTTCCTGCGATGCGTGTCGCAGTACCAGCAGCGTGAGCGGCGCTTCGGGTTGACGACGGCGCAGGTGAAGCGGGAAGACCCCCCTCAGCGGGCCAAGGCGTGAACGACAAGAACAAGAACCTCGTCGTACGCATCGTGACGGCGTTGACGCTCCTGCCGTTGGTGCTGGTGCTGCTCTTCCTGGGCGGTGTGTGGAGCGCGGGCCTGCTCGGCCTCGCCGCTGCGGCGTGCGTGGGGGAGTACTACCTCATCGTGCAGAAGCGGCTGAACGCGGCCGCGTGGGTGGGCATGGCCTTCGCGGCGGTGCTGCCCTTCCTGCCCCTGAGGGACGCGGCGCGCACGGGTGAGATGGCCTTCTGGCTCACCATCGTCTTCGCGTTCTTCGCGTGGATCTTCCACCTGTTCAAGGGCCCGCTCGCCGAGGCCCCCACGCGCACGGCCCACCTGGTCAACGGCTTCCTGTATGGCGCCGTGGGCCTCACCGCGCTGTCGGCGCTGCGCCTGCTGCCCGACCATGGCCTCGCGTGGGTCATCTGCGCGCTGACGATCACCTGGGCCAACGATACCGCCGCCTACTTCTTCGGCCGCTTCATGGGGCGCCACAAGCTCTACCCCGAGGTGAGCCCGAACAAGACGTGGGAGGGCTTCTTCGGCGGCATGCTCGGCTCGGTGGGCGGCATGTTCATCGCCCGGGGCTTCTTCTTCCCCGTCTTCACCGTGTGGGACTGCGTCATCCTGGGCATCGCCGGTGGCCTGCTGGGCCCCGTCGGTGACTTGTGCGAGTCCATGCTCAAGCGGGCGTACGGCGTGAAGGACTCGGGGTTCCTCATCCCGGGGCACGGCGGGGTGTTGGACCGCATCGACGCCTTGCTCTTCAACGCACCCCTGGTGTTCGTCTACGTGCAGTTCGTGCGAGGGCTCCTGCCGTAGAAGCGTGAGATTTCGCTCGGCTGGCTGGCTGGCGGCCCCGGATGTGCGTTGTCCGTCCGGGGGTACACGATTACTCTTGCCGCCATGCCCTCACTTCAGAACCTGGGGTTCTTCATCCTGCTGCTCGGCGTGCTCGTGACAGTGCACGAGCTCGGCCATTTCCTCGTGGCGAAGGCCTGCGGGGTGAAGGTCCTCAAGTTCTCCATCGGCTTCGGGCCCAAGCTCATCGGCTTCATCAAGGGTGAGACGGAGTATCAGATCGCCATCCTGCCGCTGGGCGGGTACGTGAAGATGGCGGGGGATTTGCCCCACGAGGAGCTCAGCCCGGACGAGGCGAAGCGGGGCTTCCTGGCACAGCCGCCCTGGAAGCGGGGGCTCATCGTCCTGGCGGGGCCGGCCTTCAACCTCATCTTCCCGGTGCTGGTCTATTTCTTCGTCTTCCTGGGCCCGCACCAGGCCACGTCCACCCTGGTGGGCTTCGTGGAGCCCGGCAGCCCGGCGGAGCTGTCCGGCATGCGCCCCGGCGACCGCGTCCTGTCGGTGGAGGGCGAGTCGGTTCGCACCTTCGACGACATGCGGGAGACCTTCGTGGGGCGCTTCGAGCGGCCCATCCCCATCGTCGTGGACCGGGGCGGCCAGCCGGTGACGCTGACGGTGACGCCGAAGAAGAGCACGGAGACGTCGCCCATCGACACGGTGGAGCGGGGCCTCATCGGCGTGGCGCCGGTGTCCAAGCCGCCCTTGGTGGGCGTGCGAGCGGGCTCGCCGGCGGAGGCCGCGGGCCTGCGCACCTTCGACCGGGTGCTGAGCGTCAACGGCGTGCACGTGCCGGACGAGGCGCGGCTGTACCAGGAGCTGGGCCGGCATCCGGAGGGTGAGCCGCTGAAGCTGGTGGTGCGGCGCATGTCCACGGTGGAGGCCGGCGTGGTGACGGGCCAGGTGCCCGCCCTCGTCGAGGTGACGGTGCCCCGGCAGCCGGGCGTGGGCCTGGCGGCGGTGGGCGCGGAGGCCGCGGACACGTACGTCGCGACGGTGGCCCCTGGCAGCGTGGCGCAGAAGGCGGGCCTTGCGCCCGGAGACCTCATCGTCGCGTTCAACGGCAAGCCCGTGCAGTCGCTGCGGATGATGGAGAACGAGCTCACCGAGCTGAAGGACCAGCCCTTCACGCTGACGTGGCGCGACGCGAAGGGCGGCGAGCACACCGAGAAGCTGGCGCAGGCGCCGCTCAAGAGCGAGGACGCGATGGGGCAGGAGACCTCGCGGCTGGCGCTGGGGGCGCGCGGCTGGGCGCTGATGGACGCGGACGCGCCGAAGGTGGACGAGGTGACGGTGCACCTGGGGCCCGCCGCCGCGTTCAAGCAGGCGGCCGTCGTGGTGCCGAAGATTGTCGGGCAGATGGTGAAGGTGCTCGCGGGGCTGTTCACGCGCGACGTGCCGCTGTCCTCGGTGGGCGGTCCCATCATGATGTACCAGCTGGCGGCGAAGAGCGCCGAGCAGGGGCTCGACTCGTTCCTGCACCTGATGGCCATCATCTCCATCAACCTGGGCGTGATGAACCTGCTGCCCATCCCCGTGCTGGATGGCTTCGCGCTGCTGTCCGCGGCGTGGGAGGGCATCCGCCGCCGCCCCATCCCCACGCGGGTCCGCGAGGCCGCGAACATGGTGGGCCTGGCGCTGCTCTTCCTGCTCATGCTGCTGGTCTTCACCAACGACATCACCCGATAGAGGCCCCATGCGCGCGAGCACCGTCGTCCTCCTGCTGGCGCTGGGCTTCTCCACCGCGTGCGCCTCGCGCGCGGCGAAGCCGGACTCTCGCGACGAGGAGACCCGGACGCGCTCCGGTTCGACTCCGGGCGTGACTCGGCGCGAGCAGATGCCGCGCTCCTACCTGGGCGAGGGGCTGGCGTCGTTCTACGGCCCCGGGCTGCACGGCCGGCCCACCGCGAGCGGGGAGCGCTTCAACCAGAACGCGCTCACGGCCGCGCACAAGAAGGCGCGCTTCGGCTCCTGCATGAAGGTGGTCAACATGGAGAACGGCCGCTCCGTGCAGGTGCGCATCAACGACCGGGGGCCCTACGTCGAGGGCCGCATCATCGACGTGTCCAAGGCCGCCGCGTCCAAGCTGGGGATGCTGGACAAGGGCGTGGTGCGCGTGCGGCTGTATCGCTGCCCCGATGACACCGTGTCGGAGATTCCCCAAGCAATGTGGGCCGCGCCGGTGTAGGGAGCGCCCATGTTCCTCGCGCTGGACACCTCCACGCTGACGATGTCGCTCGCCCTGGTGGAGCGGGGGCCGGACGGCGTGCGCGTCGTGGAGCACCAGGTGGTGCGTCCGCCCATCAAGCAGAGCGAGGCCCTGCCCGGCGTGGTGGGGGAGCTGCTCGCGCGGCACGACGTGAAGCTCGCGGCGCTGGAGGGGCTGGTGGTGGGCCTGGGACCCGGCTCGTTCACGGGCCTGCGCATCGGCCTGGCCACGGTGAAGTCGCTGGCGTACGCGGCGGGCCTCAAGGTGGCGGGCGCGTCGTCGCTGGCGGCGGTGGCGATGGAGGGGCCCGAGGACGTGCCGCTCCACGTGCTGGCCGTGGCGCGCAAGGATGACCTGTACCTGGGCGTCTACGTGCGGCGCGGCGGGACGGTGGAGGCGCTGGAGCCGGAGACCGCCATGTCGCCCCAGGAGGTGGCCCAGCGCATGGCCGCCGAGCCCCGCGCGGTGGCGCTGGGGCCCGCGCTGGTGGACTACCGCGCGGCGCTCGAGTCCCACGGCGTGGCGCCCGAGCGGCTCTTGTCCGGGCACGACTTCCCGTCGGCGGTGGAGCTGGTGCGGCTTGCCCGCATGCCGGAGACCTTCTCGCTGGAGGCGCTCTTCTCCATGGAGCCGCACTACGTGCGCGCCTCCGAGCCGGAGCGCAATCCGAAGTTCCCTCCGCTGCCGGGGCCGGTGCCCACGGCGCGGCTGAAGGACGACTGAGGCCCTCCTTCCGGGACGCTGCTTGCGCCTGGAGGAGTCACGCACGCACGAGGACGCGTCATGAAGAACGACTTGCAGATTGCCGTGGTGGGTGCCACCGGCGTGGTGGGCCGCGAGGTGCTGGCCGCGTTGTACGCGCGGGACGTGCCCGCCGAGCAGGTGCGCGCCTTCGGCTCCGAGCGCTCGAAGGGCCTGGAGGTGGAGTACGGCGAGGACTCCATCGAGGTGGAGCGCGCCGCGCCGGACGTCTTC
Source organism: Myxococcus sp. MISCRS1 (assembly GCF_026626605.1). NCBI lineage: Bacteria > Pseudomonadati > Myxococcota > Myxococcia > Myxococcales > Myxococcaceae > Myxococcus > Myxococcus sp. MISCRS1. The sequence continues at coordinate 1,374,547 of NZ_JAPNKB010000001.1, read as the reverse complement.
CGCGGCGTGGGGCTGGTGCTGCTGGCCACGCCCGCGGAGGTGTCGCGCACGCTGGCGCCCGCGGCGCAGGCCTCCGGCGCGTGGGTGGTGGACATCAGCTCCGCGTTCCGGAGCGACGGCAACGTGCCCCTGGTGCTGCCGGGCTTCAACACGGAGGCGCTGGCGCAGGTGACGAAGGGGCGGGTGGTGTGCCTGCCGGGCGCCGTCACCACCGCGGCGGTGCACGTGGTGGAGCCCTTGCGCAGGGCCTTCGGCGTGGTGCGCACGCAGGTGACGGCGATGATGGGGGTGTCCAGCGCGGGCGTGCGCGGCGTGGCGGAGCTGGAGAAGCAGACCGCGGACCTGTTGTCCGGGCGCGAGCCGGAGCCGCACGCGTTCCCCCACCGCGTGGGCTTCAACCTGGTGCCGCAGGTGGGCGGCTTCATGGTGAACTCGCCCTGGACGGAGGAGGAGGCGGGCTGGACGCTGGAGGCCGCGCGCCTGTTCGCGTCCCGGGGCGAGGCGCCGGTGCTGGCCGGCACCGCGGTGCAGGTGCCCAGCTTCTACGGCCACGGCCTGTCGCTCCACGTGCAGCTCAAGAAGGCGGGCCCGGTGGAGCAGGTGCGCGCCGCGCTCAAGACGTCCCCGGCCCTCAAGGTGCTGGACGCCCCTGGCGAGCGCATCTACCCCATGCCCATGCTCGTCACGTCGGACCCCACGGTGCACGTGGGCCGGGTGCGCGCCTTCCCCCAGGCCCCCGAGTGGGTGACGCTCTTCGCCGCGGTGGACAACGCCACCCGGGGCGCCGCCCTCAACCTGGTGGAGGCCGGCCTGAAGCTGGTCGAGCGTCCCGTCTGACAAATTGGCACGGCCGTGGGGGCCGCCCTGCCTGTTTGGCGCGCCAGGTCGGCTCGAAACGTCCGAAAAAGGGCCTGTCGGAAGGCGTTGTGTGTGGCCCCCCGCTTGCTAGCGTCCGGCTACCCATGCGCCTCACACTCGCCTTGCTTTTGCTCTCCGCGTCGACCGCCCTGGGGCAGACCGTGACCTTCTCGGTCTCGGGAAGCCAGGGCAACGAAATCGTCGTCTCCAAGGCCGACTGCGCCAAGGTCACCCAGGTCACCTGGCAACGTCAGGCGACCAACCAGTGCGACACGCTCTACATCTGGCTGTCCCCGGACACGTGCTCGGACACACCGAGCTCGAGCGAGGTGACGCTGGAGGAGATCGAGCGGTCCTCGTCGGTGACGACGGGCACGGTGAGCCTGAACGTCAGCGAGGCGCTCACCAAGGCGGGCCAGACGTGCGAGGCCCAGACGGAGAACAAGAGCTTCAAGCTGTGCGCGTCCGTGCGGCCGTTCAACAGCACCGGGACGACGTGCGAGGCGACCGCGACGAGCGTGGGCACGCCGGCCATCACCCTGACCTTGGACCCCAAGCCTCCCGCGGCGCCCATCCTGCCGACGGTGACGGGCCTGGACACCGCGCTGAGCGTGGACGTGACGGCGCCGAGCGACTCGTCGCAGATGAAGGTGGAGGTGGTGAAGCTGGTGGCGGGTGAGGATGGTGGCAGCACCACCGCGGGCGACGTGGTGCGCTCCAAGGAGCAGACGTCGTCGAACACGCTGTTCCGCATGGACAACCTGGAGAACGGCGTGGAGTACGGCGTGCGGGTGTTCGCGCTGGACAAGGCGGGCAACCAGAGCGAGCCGTCGCCGCTGGCGACGGGGACTCCCATCGCGAGCAATGGCTTCTGGGCGGCGTACCGGGGCGCGCAGGGCGCGGAGACGGGCGGGTGTGGGGCGGGAGGTGGCGGACTTGCCGTGGGCGCCGTGGTGGCGGCCCTGGGCTTCTGGACGGTGTCGAGGAGGAAGCAGTCATGAGTCGGGCATGGGGCCTGGGTGTGGCCGTGGCGTTCGCCGCGCTGCCCGCGTGGGCGCAGGACGCAGGCGTGGTGTCTCCGGATCTGGTCGAGTCCCCCCGCACCGGCGGCATCATCTTCCGCCTGGGGGGCTACAAGCCGCTCATCGACGAGGAGAAGGGCCTGGGGGGCACGCCCTACAAGGACACCTTCGGCGACTCGTCGCTGCTGCTCGTGGAGCTGGAGTTCCAGCGCTACTTCTACCAGGGCATCGGCACCGCGGGCGTCGGCGTGTCGGCGGGCTACGGCGAGAAGTACGGCGCGGCGAAGCTGGCGGACGGCGGTGGAGACGCGGCGGAGCGCACGGCCATCAAGGTGGTGCCGCTCGCGTTCAACCTCTTCTACAAGTTCGACTACGCGGCCTTCGAGTGGGGCATCCCGCTGGTGCCGTACGGCAAGCTGGGCCTCATCTACTCGCCCTGGTGGGTGACGAAGGGCAGCGACACCGAGGTCTCCGGCGGCGTCACCGGCAAGGGCGGCAAGTGGGGCTGGGGCGGCACGGCGGGCCTGGCGTTCCTGCTGGACGTGCTGCAGCCGCGCTTCGCTCGCGACTTCGACTCGGGGCTGGGGGTGAACCACAGCTACCTGTTCGCCGAGTACACCTACGCGGATGTGGACGATTTCGGAGGGAAGGGGCTGAACTTGTCCAGCCGGCGCTGGATGTTCGGACTCGCGCTGGACTATTAGCGGCTCATGCCGCACTCCCCGCGCTCCGTCCGTCGGTCCGTCACGCTGTTCCTCCTGTTGACCGCCGTGGGCCTGACGGGCCCCGGCTGTCGGCGAGCGGTGCGCACGGACCTGGGGGAGGACCGCACGGTGGAGACGGGCGTGCCCGTGACGCTGGGCTCCGGGGAGAAGGGCGCGCAGGCCCTCTCCTGGGATGTCGGCGACGGGACTCCCGCGAAGCAGGGCGCCCAGCTGTCGCACGCCTTCGCCCGGCCCGGCGCGTACACCGTGCGCGCGCTGCACGAGGGCCAGGAGGTGGGGCGCGTGCGGCTCACCGTGGTGCCGCGCCCGTTGCTGCGCGCGGTGCCGGGAGACGCGCAGACGGTGCTGTGGATGCCCCGGCTGCAGGGCAACGTGGAGCCGCTGGTGGACTTCCACGAGCGACTCATCGGCCCCGAGGAGGCGGAGGAGGCGCTGCGCGAGGCACCCCTGGTGTCGATCGTGTTGCAGAGCCTGACGCAGGGCTCGAGCGTCGTGGACCCCGAGGAGGGCTTCGGCCTGTTCATCCTGCCGGAGTTCGACGGCGTGGTGGCGGTGCTGGGCATCACGGAGCCCGACGCGGCGATGTCCGCGGTGGCGAGCGAGCTGGAGAGCTCCGGCCACCAGGTGATGCCCACCGATGATGGCGCCATGCGCGTGGTGCCGCAGGATGGCAGCGAGCCGATGCTGCTGTTCGTTGATCGGGGCTACCTGTACCTGGCGATTCCCGACGGGCCGGAGGCGGAGGACGACGAGGAGGGGGAGGAGGGCGTGCCGCTGGAGGTGCTCGCGGTGGAGCCGCCGCGGCCGGCCGTCGCGGACGTGCAGTTGGTGCGTCGGGCGGTGACGGAGCTGACGGGGCCCGGGATGTCCGAGGTGGCGCTGCTCAACGAGCTGCGTCCCAAGGTGGGCGAGGGGAATGTCTACCTGTACACGGGCGCACCGAGGCTCGACGAGGGTGAGGAGGAGGGTCCGGTGCGGGGCTTCTTCGCCTCGATGACGGTGCGCCCCGAGCACGTGTCGCTGGATGGGTTCCTGTCGTCCACGCGGCCGCTGTTGCAGGGCGCGAGCGCGCCGCCTTCCGCGCTGATGGCGGAGAGCGGGTTGGGGCCGGTGGCCGCCGCGCAGCTCTCCGTGCCCCCCGAGGAGCTGGCGAAGCTGGCGTTCGGCGCGCCGGGCTCGCCGCGTCGCGAGCGGATGGTGGAGCGGTGGCGCGCGCGGGGACTGGACGCGGAGGCGCTGTTGAAGGCGCTGCGTGGTGACGTCGCGATGCTGGTGTACTTCGATGCACCGGGCTTCCTGCGGAACTTCGTGCGCAACCAGCGGCCCGAGCCTCGGGGCACCGTCCTCATCGACGCGGGCCTCACCTCCGTGGAGCCGGTGCTGCGGCTGCTCGATGAGCGCGCGCAGGGCTCGTCGCTGCGCTTCGCGATGGAGAAGATTCCCGGCGGCCGGCTCTACAAGACGCTCCTGTGGGGGCAGCCGGTGCAGCTTCGCATCGGCCCCGAGCGCGCCACGTTGATCGCCGGTGAGCCTTTGGAGGGGCGTCCTCGCGGCGATGTCGGCAAGTCGCTGCGCGAGCGCTTCGGCGGTGAGGCGTTCGGCGCGGGGCACCTGTCGGTGATGGCGGACCTGGGGCGGCTGCGCGCGGAGCTGGATGCGCAGGAGTCGCTGCCGGGCGTGCCCGCGGAGCGACTGGCGTCGGCGCAGGCGCTCATCAAGGCGGTGCTGGAGGGCTTCACGCCGCTGGACTCGGGCTTCCTGGACTTCTCGCTGGCCGAGGGCGGCGCGCGGCTGAAGGGGAGTCTGCGATTGAGGGAGAACGCTCGCGCGGGACAGGAGTGGAAGTGAGCCCGGGCGGCGCTGTCACCGTGCTGTACTTCGCCGCCGCGAGGGAGCGCGCGGGGACGGCCCGGGAGCGCGTGGAGGTGCCCGAGGGCGCGACGGTGGAGGTGGTTCTCCAACTGCTCGCGGCGGCGCATCCGGGGCTTGCTCCGTTGCTGCCGCACCTGCGCGTGGCGGTGGACCAGGAGTTCGTGGGCGCGGAGGCGCCGGTGCGGGCGGGCGCGGAGGTGGCGTTGATTCCTCCCGTGGCGGGTGGCTCGCCGGGGCTGTTCCGCGTGTTGGAGCGGCCGCTGCGGTTGGCGGAGGTGGTGGAGGCGGTGGGGGGCGAGGCGTACGGCGGGCTCGTCACCTTCAGCGGCTCGGTGCGCGACGCGACGAAGGGGCGGCGCGTGTTGCGGCTGGAGTACGAGGCCTACGCGCCGATGGCCGAGAAGAAGCTGGCGGAGATTGGCGCGGAGGCCGCGACGTCATGGCCGGGCGTGCGGCTGGCCATCGTGCACCGCGTGGGCGTGCTGGTGCCGGGGGAGCTGGCGGTGGTCATCGCCGCCGCGGCGCCGCATCGCAAGGAGGCCTTCCGGGGCTGTGAGCACGCCATCGAGCGGCTCAAGCAGGACGTGCCCATCTGGAAGAAGGAGTTCTTCGAGGATGGGGAGGTGTGGGTCGGCCTGGGGCCGTGAGGCCTTCGTCAGCGCATCCGGAAGCTGGCGGGGATGTTGACCTCGGGGCCCGCGTCCGCCGCTTGCTGCTGCTCGCGCTCGGCATCGGTGATGGGGCGCATGGGGGTGTCCAGGCCCATGGCCTTGCGACGCGCGGCCTCCTTCTCGGCGGCGAGCTGGAGGGCGCGGGCGTTGGACTCGGCGGCGCGCTCGGGCGTGGGGCCCGCGATGAGGAAGCCCACGGGCAGGCTCAGGAAGAGCAGGCCGACGATGGCGAGCCAGCCCATGTCCTTCCACTGGAGGGGGCCGACGCGCTCCTTCACGACGGAGGCCTGGACGAGCAGGGACAGCTGTCCCTCGGTGAGGCGCAGCGTCATGCCGTCCGCGAGCGTCACGGAGGCGCGGCCCTGGTCCTGGACGAGCTGGGAGCCAGGGAGGGCGGCGAAGGCGTCTCCGCGCTGCTTGTGCTCGACCTGGACCTTGGGGGGCAGGTGGATGCGCCAGCCGCGCTCGGTGCGCTCGGCCATGAGGAATGGCTCTTCCGGGAGGGTGAAGCCGTAGAGGGGCAGGGGCGCCTTCTCATCCGGCGCGGCGTGGACCCGCGTCTGCTCGCGCCCGTAGCTCCAGGCCTCGGCCAGGTTCTCGCCCCAGTACAGTTCGAAGTACAGCCCGCCGTCCGCCTTGGCCTTGGTGCTCATCTCGCGCGTAAGCATATGCGTCCCGCCGCCTGTCGGCCGCATCATCGGGCCCGGAAGCCCACAGGTGGACAGGAAGCGTCCGCCCGCTTGCCCGACAACCAGGGGAGGCTCGCGGTTCCCCGCGCGGGTTCCGGGGCAGGGGATTTCAGGCTGTCGTCCTGCCCATCACCGAGGGACCGTCGGAGGAGGGGGCGTCCTTCGTTCCGGACTCGGCGGGTGGCGGAGGTGGCGTCGTGGGTGGAGGGCTCGCGGGAGGAGGCGTGGACGATGGGCTCGCCGCGGGTGTTTGTGCGTCCGCGCCGTGTGGCGCAGGCGTGGTCGTCGGAAGGCCCGACGGCGCACCTGCTGGCGTCGCGCTGTTCGCGGGTGTGTCCGTCGCCCCGGCTGTCGTGGCGGGCGTTGCCGCGGCTCCCGCGTTCGTGGTCGTCGCGGAGCCCGTGGGTGGCGGCGCGCTCGTTGTGGGGGATGCGCCCCCGCCGCTGCTCCCGGCTGGATTGAGCGCGCTCGCCGCTCCGGAGGCGGGGACCGTCACGCCGCGCGAATCAACTCCTGCCGGTGCGCCTGTCACTGGCGTTGGCGCAGCGGGTGCTGCCTTGGTTCCCGTCGCAGCTGCTGCTCCCGAGCTGGCGACAGGCGGAGCCACAGGTCCTCCAGGGCCCGTGCCGCCCGGTGTCGCGGTCGTGGGAAGCGCCGTTCCCGCGGGTGCGCCGCCGCCAGGGGCCGTCGCTCCCGAGGACGCTCCGATGGGAGGTGCACTCGCTCCCGTCGTGGGGGGCGCTCCGGCCGTGGTGCCACCGGGTCCCGTCGTCGCGGGTGACGCGGACTCCGACCTGAACCGCTCGGGGAGCGCCCCGCGAATCTCCGCGAACGCCACCGCGACGATGACCGTCGCGCTCGCGAGGAACCCCACCGTCTGCGCCACCGTCTCCACGCGAGGCGGCAGCTTGCGACCACTCACCGCCTCCACCAGCAACAGCACGACGCGCCCGCCATCCAGCCCCGGAATCGGCAGCAAGGTCAGCAGCGCGAGCGCCAGCGACGCGGCCACCAGCGCCCGCAGCACCGAGTCCAGCCCCGACGACGCCGCATCGGACGACTCCTGCCGCACCAGCGCCCCGGGGCCCGTCGGTCCACCCCGCGCCTGTTCTCCCTTCGCCAGCCGCGTGAACATCGTCACGCCCTCGGCCGCGAGGTTCATCGTGTGCACCGTCGCGTGCCTCAGCGCCTCGCCCGGCGCATGCGTGCGGTACACGTACTGCTGGCTCACGCCGATGCGTCCCTCGCCACGCTCGTCCGCGCGCGGTCGCACCGTCACCGTGCGCTGCTCGCCGTGCCGGTCCACCCGCAGCTCCAGCGTGCTGCCCACGCCCACCGCCACCTTCTCCACGAACTCCGTCCAGCTGCGCAGCGCCTGACCGTTCACCGAGTCGATGCGGTCCCCGGGCAGCAACTGCGCCCGCGCCGCCTCCGAGCCCGGCCGCACCGTGCCCACCGTCAGCGGCACCACGACGTGGGTGCCCGACGTGTAGAGCGCGAACAGCACGCCCAGCGCGAACAGGTAGTTGGACAGCGGCCCCGCCAGGATGATGAGCGCGCGCCGCAGGGGCCCCAGCGTCCGGAAGCTCGCGGCCTCCGCGACCTCCGAGCGGTGGGGATTCATCCCCTGGATGTGCACCGTGGCGCCCAGCGGCACCGCGCCCACGACGAACTGCGTCCCCCCCAACCGGAAGGACGCCATGGGCGGACCGAAGCCGAACACGAAGCGGGGCACCCGCACCCCGAGCAGCCGCGCGGCGACGAGGTGCCCCAGCTCATGCAGGGCCAACAGCCCTCCGAGGGCCAGCAGGACGAGCGCGTAGTGCATCCTGGACGGCGCTCCCTACAGCTTCCGCCGCTGCCCGGTCTGCTTGTACGTCCGGTAGTCGGAGAGGATGGTGCCGTGGTCGAAGCACAGGTCCGACGGCAGCGCGTCCAGCGCGAACGTGCGGGCCTCCGCCGCGTCATCCGAGCCCTTCGGCTCACCGTCCGCCGTGCCGATGTACACCGTCGACAGCGTGTGCTGCCGCGGGTCCCTCTTCGGGTCCGAGTACGTGAAGAACTGCTCCACCAGCTTCACCTCCAGCCCGGTCTCCTCCTTGACCTCCCGGATGGCCGCCGCGTCCAGGGGCTCGCCCTCGTCCACGAATCCCCCCGGCAGCGCCCAGCCGATGGGCGGGTTCGCGCGGCGGATGAGGACGATGCGTCCACCGGCCAGCTCGATGATGCAGTCCACGGTGGGCTTGGGGTTGCGGTATTCGGGCATGGGGGCCACTCTAACCCCGACCGCCACGAGCGCACTGCACTCGATGCATTCGTGGGGTATGGTGCGCCCCGTGTCCACCCCGAGACGCTTCCGCCTGCTCGTGCCCGCCCTCCTCGTGAGCGCCATGTCGGGCTGCCTGCCCTTCGTCCAGGAAGCGGGCGACTACGAGTTCACTCCCGTGGAGATCTTCCGCGACGACTGCGGCCTCTACGACGCCAACCGCGACTTGTTCCGCGGCAGCCTGCAGGTCACCGGCCGCGTGGTGCGCCTGAACTTCGGGCTGCTCGACACGCAGCTCATCGGCTACTTCCTCGCCGAGGGCGATGACTTCGCCATCGACGGCACCACCATCAACGCCGCCACGCCCGTGCGCGGGGTGGACTGTCTGCTGGATGAAGCCAGCATCCACATCGACGCGACGACGCAGTGCGAGACGCGCTTCGACGGGGCGATGCGGGTGCGCTACGCGTCCGAGCAGCGGCCCGCCGAGTGCGCGTGCGAGCTGTGGATGCGTTTTGAAGCCGTCAAGGAAGCGAATCGCTGCGAATAGCGTGCTTGAGCCCGGCCTCCGGGGTTCCTAGAACAGAGGGGTTGTCGCCCACTCTGCGGAGGAGCCCATGGCTGAAACGCAGCAAGAAATCTCCTCGGTCCTGACCGAGACCCGCGTCTTCCCACCGCCCCAGGAGTTCTCCCAGTGTGCTCACCTGAAGAGCATGGAGGACTACCAGCGGCTGTGGGACGAGGCCGCTCGAGATCCGGACAAGTACTGGGGCGAGCGCGCTCGCGAGGAGCTCTACTGGAAGGAGCCCTTCCAGACGGTGCTCGACTGGAAGCCGCCACACGCGCGCTGGTTCGTCGAGGGGCGCACCAACCTGGCCTACAACTGTCTGGACCGGCACCTGGCCACGCGCCGCGACAAGCCCGCCATCCTCTTCGAGGGTGAGCCCGGAGACCGGCGCACCCTCACGTACGGGCAGCTCGCCGTCGAGGTGAACCGGCTGGCCAACGGGCTGAAGTCCCTGGGCGTCAAGAAGGGGGACCGCGTGGGCATCTACCTGCCCATGGTGCCCGAGGCCGCGATGGCGATGCTGGCGTGCGCGCGCATCGGCGCGGTGCACTCGGTGGTGTTCGGCGGCTTCTCCGCGGAGGCGCTCCAGGAGCGCATGAAGGACGCGGGCGCCAAGGTGGTGCTCACCGCGGACGGCGGCTGGCGCAAGGGCGCGGTGGTGCCGCTGCTCAAGAACGTGGAGGCCGCGCTGAAGAACATGCCCAGCGTGGAGAAGGTCGTGGTGGCGCGCCGCACGGGAGACGCGCTGGCGCTCACCGACCCGCGCATGGTGGCGTGGGACATGCTGGTCAACGGCCAGTCCGACACGTGCGAGCCGGAGTGGGTGGAGAGCGAGCACCCGCTGTTCATCCTCTACACGTCCGGCTCCACCGGGAAGCCCAAGGGCGTGCTGCACACCACGGCGGGCTACGCGGTGGTCGCCTCGCTCACCACGCGCTGGGTGTTCGACTTGCGCGAGGATGACGTCTACTGGTGCACCGCCGACGTGGGCTGGGTGACGGGCCACAGCTACGTCGTCTACGGGCCGCTGATGAACGGCGCCACCACCGTCATCTACGAGGGCGCGCCCACGCACCCGGGGCCGGACCGCTTCTGGGACATCATCGAGCGCTACAGGGCCACCATCCTCTACACCGCGCCCACGGCCATCCGCGCCTTCATGCGATTGGGCGACGAGCACCCGCGCAAGAAGAACCTGTCCTCGCTGCGCCTGCTGGGCAGCGTGGGCGAGCCCATCAACCCCGAGGCGTGGATGTGGTACCGCGACGTCATCGGTCAGGGCCGCTGCCCCGTCGTGGACACGTGGTGGCAGACGGAGACGGGCGGCATCATGATTTCGCCGCTGCCGGGCGCGACGCCCACCAAGCCCGGCTCGGCCACGCTGCCGCTGCCCGGCATCCACGCGGAGATCCTGGACCGCGCGGGCAACGCGGTGCCGAAGGGGCAGGGCGGCCTGCTCTTCGTCACGAGGCCGTGGCCCTCCATGCTGCGCACCGTGTACGGCGACCCGGACCGCTACGTGCGAACGTACTTCAGCGAGCTGCCCGGCAAGTACTTCACCGGCGACGGCGCGCGCACGGACATGGACGGCTACTTCTGGCTGATGGGCCGCGTGGACGACGTCGTCAATGTCGCGGGCCACCGGCTTGGCACCGCCGAGGTGGAGAGCGCGCTCGTCGCCCACAAGCTCGTGTCCGAGGCCGCCGTCGTGGGCCGCCCCGATGACCTCAAGGGCACCGCGCTCGTGGCCTTCGTCACGCTCAAGCAGGGCAACGTGCCCTCACCGGAGCTGAAGAAGGAATTGGCCCAGCACGTCTCCAAGGAGATTGGCGCCATCGCGCGGCCGGATGAGATCCGCTTCGCGGAGGCGCTACCCAAGACACGCTCCGGGAAGATCATGCGGCGGCTCCTGCGCGACGTCGCCGCGGGCAAGCAGGCATCGGGAGACACCACCACGCTCGAGGACCTCAATGTCCTCGCGGCGCTCCAGCAGAACGACGAGTAGCGCATGGAGGCGCGGAGGGTCCCATGGGCCCTCCGCTTCTCAAGATGGATGTGTCACGTCGTGTTACAACGACAGGACTCCGAGGGTTTGAAACGCAATCGGATTTCACCCAACGTATGAAGGTTGGTCCGCACTCATAATTCGAAATATCCGGGTGTTGAGGAGTTGTTGACACTGGAAAGATACAGGGGCATTAAAGGCCGCGCTCACCCCCCGAGCGCGACGTGCCAGGTCCTGTTCCAGCGTCGTTCCCCCTCCCCCTCGGATGTGTTCATGAATCTACGCGATCAGCTCGATTCGCCGTTGTTCACCCATTTCATCGCCAATTACACGCATCCGACCGGCCCTGATCTGCTGGCTCGGACGGAGGCGTTCTTCCAATGGCAGGAGTCACGGCGACAGACAGGATTGTGGCCGTACTCGCGCAGCCTGGAGGGCGCGCCGACCGCTGAGTGTGGCGTGCGCAGCGAGGGTGGGGTGGCGCGGCACGGGGTGAACTTCGGCTCGCAGGACTATCTGTCATTGTCCACGCATCCAGCGGTGGTCGAGGCGGCGCATCGGTCCATCCGGGACTACGGCGTGCACAGCGCCGGCTCCGGGATGTTCGGTGGCAACACGACGCCGGGACTCCAACTGGAGCAGGCGCTCGGAGAGCATCTGGAGATGCCGTACGTGGCGCTGTTCGCGACGGGGTGGGGCGCGGGCTTCGGCGCCATCGCGGGGCTGGTGCGTCCGGAGGACCACGTGGTGCTGGACGCGCTGTCGCACGCGAGCCTCCAGCAGGGCGCCAGCGCGGCGACGCAGAAGGTGAGCCGGGTGCCGCACCTGAGCAACCGCGCGATGCGCCGCAAGCTCCAGGAACTGCGCGCCCACGACACGGCCAATGGCATCCTCGTGGTCACCGAGGGCCTGTTCTCCATGGACTCGGACATTCCTCGCATCGAGGAGCTGCAGAACCTCTGCCACGAGTTCGGCGCGACGCTGCTGGTGGACGTGGCGCATGATCTGGGCGCGCTGGGCCCTCGCGGCACGGGCAGCCTGGGCGCGCAGGGGCTGTTGGGGAAGGTGGACCTGGTGGTGGGCTCGTTCTCCAAGACGTTCTCGTCGAACGGTGGCTTCGTGGCGACGCGCTCGCCGGCGGTGCGCCAGTTCGTGCGGGTCATGGGCGGGCCGCACATCTTCTCCAATGCCATCCTTCCGGTGCAGGCGGCGGTGGCGCTCGAGTCATTGCGCATCGTCCGCTCGGACGAGGGCGAGGTGCTGCGCGCGAAGGCGATGGAGAACATCCTCGCGCTGCGCGCCGCGTTCGCCGAGGGCGGGGTGAAGTGTCTGGGGGAGCCCTCCAACGTGGTGCCCGTACCGGTGGGCGACCCGAAGGTCGCGAGGGTCGCGGGCAGGCTCGTGTTCGAGCGCGGCGTGTTCCCCAACATGGTGGAGTACCCCGCGGTGCGCATCCGCGAGTCTCGCTTCCGCATGCAGGTGATGTCGTCGCACTCGGTGGAGCAGATGAAGCTCGGCGCCGAGGTGGTGCTGCGCGCGGTGGCGGAGGCGCGCGAGTTCGTGGAGGCGCCGCAGCAGAGCCCCCTGCGCACCGCGCGCGCCGAGTCGGGCAAGCGCGCCGAGGTCTGACGCGTCAACGAGGCCCCGCGCCGTTCCAGTTGGAGGGCGCAGGGCGCGGTCCTGGGCTGACGCTCCCCTCGTCGAGAGCCCGCGTCGTTGCGTGTGGAGGGCGCGAGGCCCCGTGCTGATGAGGCGCAGCGCACCTTCCACCGCCCGCATCTTGGCGCGTGGAGGGCGCGAGGCCCCGTGCTGATGAGGCGCCGCGCGCCTTCCACTGCGTCCGGGTGCCGCGTGGCGGTCAGGTCGCGCGACACCTCCGAGGCGTGCGGAGATCTCCTCAGCGCGCGGAGGAGTCGTCCGCGCTCAGCTCCTTGAGGTGGGTGATGTCGCCCCACGTCACCAGGCGGAACGCGCCCTGGTGGTAGTCGAACTGGTTCCAACACGCGTTGAGCACCGAGAAGGCGCGGGGCGTGGCCGGCGGAATGCCCAGGCTGTGGCGGAAGAAGCTGCTCAGCACGCCGCCGTGCATCACCACCACCACGCGCTCGCCCGCATGGCGGGTGCCGACCTCGCCCAGGCACTCCACCGCGTGGCCCAGCCGCTGGGACGTGCTCTCCCCACCGGGGACGACGAAGTCCGGGGCGTTGGTGGCGTACGCGCCGAAGACCTCCGGGTGACGGCGGCTCGCCTCCTCGCGGGTGAGCCCCTCCAGGACGCCCAGCCCCCGCTCGCGCAGCCGGGCATCCGGGCGCACGTCGTGCCCCGTGCGCGCGGCGATGCGCCTCGCCGTCTGCACCGCCCGGCCCAGATCACTGCAATACAGCGCGCTGAAGGACACCGTCACCAGCCGCGCCGCGAGCGCGTCCGCCTGCCGCACGCCCTCGGGGCTCAGCGGGCTGTCCTGGTGGCCCTGCAAGAGCCCCTTCGCGTTCCACTCCGTCTCGCCGTGCCGCAGCAGGATGAGCTCGGTCTTCATCCCGGAAGACTGACGGCGCCGGCCGCACGGGGCAAGGGCTCCGTGCGGCACTGTTGGCGGTTCAGCGTGCCCGCTCCAGGTGCGTCATGCCCTCCTCGAGCAGCGCGGCCACTCCCCGACGCACCACGTGGACGACCTTGCGACTGTAGGCCGGGCCTCCATGCGTGTAGTGCCCGCTCACCTTGTGGTGCAGCTCCGTGGCGCCCCACACCAGCACCAGGTCCGCCCACTCCAAGTCACTGCGGGCCCGGTCCGACGTGCGCCGCTCCGTGCCGTCCACCATGCGCAGGTCGATGTGCGGCCCGAGCTTCGACTCCAGCTCCTCGCGCACCGCGGGCGAGCCTCCCACCACCACCACCTTGCTCACGCCGAGCCGTTGACACGTCTCCACGAAGGCCACCTCCGCCCGGTGGTTCGCCGAACCCCCGCACCTGGCGCAGTGGCTGCGAGGCTCCACGCGCAAGGGCTCCCGGCCGCTCGCCTGGGCCACCTTCACGCACGCCCCATCCGAGCACACGGGGAAGAACCGCCCGTCCAGCACCTGGGCCGCCTTGAGCAGCTTGGGCTCGCTCATCCGCGCCTTGCCGGGACGGGTGAGGCCCGCCTCCTCCAGCACCGCTCGCGCGCGCAGCTTCGCGTCCGTGAGGGTGATGCCCCGCTCCGACAGCCAACCGTCGATGTCTCGGTCCGTGCTCATGACTTGCGCCTCGTCGTCGCGATGGGCTCCACGCGGAACAGCTCCGCCTGAGCAGGGGACGGCTCACCGGGCTCCACCAGCCCGAGCACCTCCTTCACCGGACCGAAGCTGCGTCGGTGGATGGGCAGCACTCCCTTCTCCCGCAGCGCCTGGACGTGGCGCGCCGTCGGGTAACCCTTGTGGTCGGCCAGGCCGTAGCCCGGGTAGCGTTGGTCCAGCTCCGCCATCAGCCGGTCGCGCGTCGTCTTGGCCAGGATGGACGCCGCGGCGATGCTCATCGAGAGCGAGTCACCCTTGATGATTCCTCGCTGCGGCGCCGGGCACTGCGGAATCGTCCGCGCATCCACCAACACGTAGTCGGGCTTGAGCCCCAGCCCCTCCACCGCGCGGCGCATGGCCAACAGCCCCGCGTGGTAGATGTTGAGCTGGTCGATCTCCTCGACCTCCGCCCGGCCCACCGCCCAGGCGACGACGTCGCGCTTGAGCGACTCCGCCAGCGCCTCGCGCTTCTGCGCGTCCAGCACCTTCTTGGAGTCGTCCAGGCCCTTGAGCCGGTAGCTCCTGGGCAGCACCGCGGCGGCCGCCACGACGGGGCCCGCGAGCGGCGCCATGCCCGCCTCGTCCACCCCCGCCACGTGCACGAGCCCCTGCTCCCACAGCTCCGTCTCGAAGCGCAGCAGGTGCCGCAGCCGCTGGCCCTCCGAGCGGTTGCGCTCCTGCCTCGCGCGGATGCGCCGCGCCAGGGACTGGGCGCCTCGACGCGGGTCCGCGTCCAGCGCCTCCAGCAGGCCCGAGGGGATGGGGTGTGCCTGGTTGACGAAGCGCTCGGTCAGCTCGCCGAGCGCGCACTGGAGCCACTGCTCCCGGCTATCGATGGACATGCTGGCGGACCCGAAGAGCTACCGGAACGGTAGGACGCCACGCGGGGCTCCCCAGGGGGGGAACGCGGCTCCCGCCACAACACGTCCCCACCGCCGTACACACGGGAGCGCCCGCACGCTGGGAGGCTCCGAGGACGAGGAAGAGGGGGGAGGTGGCGAGCATGCGGGTCTGACGCATGGCTCCAAGCCGTACCGCATCGGACCGGCCGAACACAACCTCTGCGGTGCCATCTCACATGGAAATCCGTGAGATGTCCGGGAAGTTGGAGGCCCGAGGGCCTGTCAGGGGCTCAACTCCAGGGTCAATTCGGACGGCTCGGGGACGCAGTTGCAGGTGTCACACACCCACTCCACGTGGGAGGCGGGGGACACCTTGGAGCCGGCGGTGGCCGTGACTCGCACCGGGCTGGGCGCCAGCGTCTCGTTGACGGCGGTGGTGACGCCGTCGGAGCCGGTGACGCCGGAGATGCTGACGTTGGAGGCCACGTTGGTGGCGGTGACGGTGGCGCCGCGCACGCGGGCGCCGTCCGCGGAGACGACGGCCACGCGCACGGCCATCAGCGTCGTCTCGCACTCGTCATGGCCTCGCGACATGCGAGGCGCGTCGTCACAGCCGGACAGCAACATGCCGAGTCCGAGGAGCCCACCCACCCATCCACACGCCCGAATCATGCACGGGAAGGTGATGCCGATGCCCGCGCGCGGCAATGCCCGGTTCAATCAGGCCGGGGCCGGCTGCGCTCGCTCGCGAATCTCGCGGCCTGGGTATCCGGATAGCGGTGTTGCACGTACTGGTAGACCTCCTCCGCGCGCGCCGCGTCATTCATCCGCTCACCCAGCACGCGCGCCAGCATGACGAGCGCCCTGGGCGCGGTGGGCGAATCCGGTGCCACGTCCGCGGCGCGTTCCAGCGCGGTGACAGCCAGTGGGAAGTTTCCTTCCACCGCCGCGGCCTGGCCGATGAACAGGTGGTGCTCGGAGGGCACCCTCGCGGCGGGCAGTTGCTCCAGCGCGGCATACAGCTCCAGCGCCCGGGCCACGTCGCGCCCACCCACCGCCAGCGCGAGGGCGGCGAGCCGCTCGTCGGCGCCCACGGGTGCGCCGGGTGTTTCCTCTCCGGGGGACTCCGCTTCCCGCGCGGGAGTGTCCCGCTGCACGCCGGCTCCCCCCAGCGGGGCGGACCCCCGGCTGGGCTGGGCGTTCCCCAGCACGGGCGCCACGTAGTCGCTCGGCTCGCCGTAGCCCACGCGGTCTCCGCGCACGTACAGCAAGAGGCCCAGCACGTGCGCCGCCAGGAAGGGCACCACCAGCGTGATGGCCTCCGCGAGGAAGCGGGAGATGAAGACCAGGCCCAGCGCGCGCACGGCCACCGCGAGCACGTGCGCGGCGCCATGGACGACGAGCAGCCCCGCGAGCGCGGCGCAGGCCACCAGGTAGTCGGAGCCCAGGCCGCGCGCCAGCCGCAGCACCATGGCCGGGTTGAGCATGTGCGAGACGGGGTGCTCCGACGCCGCGAGCAACAGCCCCATGGGCAGCCACAGACAGCCCACCCCCACGAGCAGCCAGAACACGGGGTCCGCCGTCAGCCCCGGCGGCATCCGCCACTGGATGAACCACGCGAACATGTCCAGCTTCGCGCTGCCACCCGGGTGTGCCCACAGCCCGTAGACGAGCGACGGCAACCCGGCCACCAGGAACACCAGCAGGCCGCGCAGGCCGGGCAGCAGCGCGTCACGGAAGATGTCGCTGAAGTCCGGGATGTCGAGCGACGTGTCGCCGCGCGCCGTCTCGCGCACGAGCCCGAAGAAGGTCGCCCAGAACAGGCCGCCATAGAAGGCGATGAGCGGCGGCCGCATGACGAGGAAGGAGTTCTCCGCCAGCCACCCCACCATGCCCAGGAAGATGCTCAGCGCGACGAGCAACTGCAGGCCCGCGGCGGAGAAGGGGTAGCGCCAGGCCTTGCGCAGCCGACGGGTGAAGGGCACCACGTCGCGGTGGAGGTGGAGCACCTCCGTGTCGCCTCCGCACAGGCCGCACCCCACCAGCTCCACCGTCTGGACGCGGCGCCCCACGGCGCACTCCGGGCACAGGGATGCGCCGCAGGACTGGCACTGCCAACCGGCGAGCTCCCGGGGATGTTGGCGACAGGCGATGGAGGCGGAGGACATGTCCCCCGCAGCCTATGCCGCGCCGGGGGCCTCGTCCCAGGGGGCGCCGAGCCAGGACTGGTACGCGGCCTTCTGGGCCTCGGTGGGCCTGTCCACGCGCGACAGCCACACCGCCTCCGCGGGCTTGGCGCCCAGCACCACCGGCACCTCCAGGAGCCTGTCCCGGCGGAACACCGTCACGCGCACCGTCTCGCCGGGGCGCTTGTCCTCGCACCGGGCGACGAGCGCGGCGCCGTCCGCCTTCCAGCCGTCCAGCGCCACCACGTCGTCCTCCGCGTACAGCCCCGCGTCCTGTGCCGGTGAGCCGTCCAGCACCGTGGCCACCGTGGCGCTCCCCTTGAGCGTCAGGCCCAGCCACCCCTTGGGGCGCGCCTCCGTGGCCTTGCCCTTGGGCGGCGTGCCGCCTCTGTCACTGGCGGACTCTCGCGGGCGGAAGTTCGCCTCCAGGCCCACGTGCGAGAGGACCGAGTAGTCCAACTCCTCCGTCGTGCGCAGCGCCCGCTCGAAGAAGGCCGACAGGTCCACGCCCGCCACCTCGCTCGCGGCCGCCTCCACGCCGTCCTCGCCCACTCCGGAGCCGTCGCCGTGGCGCTCCCACAACAGCCGCATCACGTCATCCAGCCCGCGCGCGTCGCGGGTGGCGCGGCGAATCTCCAGGTCCAGCAGCGCCGACACCACCTCGCCCTTCAGGTAGTAGGAGATGGCGCTGTTGGGCGAGTTCTCGTCGGGCCGGTAGTGCTTCACCCAGCTCACCAGCGACGCCTCCGCGAGCGTCTGCGTGCGTCGGCCCGGCGTGGAGTGCAGCGCCGTGAGCGTCTCGCCCAGGCGCGTGAGGTAGCGCTGCGCGGACATCAGCCCCGCGCGGCGGACGATGAGGTTGTCGTAGTACGCGGTGGTGCCCTCGAAGGCCCACAGGAGCGCGGTGTAGTTCTCCCTCGAGTAGTCGAAGGGCACCAGCGCTCGGGGCTTCACCCGCTTCACCATCCACAGGTGGAAGTACTCGTGCGCGGCCAGCGTGAGCAGGTCCTCCCAGCCGCGCCCCGTGGACAGGCCCGTGCGCGGGAAGAGCAGGGCGGTGCTGGCCTGGTGCTCCAGGCCGCCGCGGCCCTTGTCCGTCAGGTACAGGAGGAACACGTAGCGCGGCATGGGCAGCCCGCCGAACAGCCGCGCCTGCACCTCGCACAGCCGCTGGAAGTCGGAGCACAACCGCTCCGGGTCCGCCGGCGTGTCGCCCCAGACGACGACTTCGTGGGACACGCCCGCCACGGTGAAGGTCAGCGGCGTGTGCGGACCCACCTCGATGGGGCTGTCCACCAGTGTGTCGTAGTCGTTCGCCACGAAGGCCCCGTCGCGCTGGCCCAGGGCGCAGAACGACGTCCAGCCCGCCGGCGCCTCCACCGTGACGTGGTGCTCCAGCTCGCGCGTCGCGTCCGTGTAGAGGAACACGCAGGCGCCGTTGAGGTACGCGTGCGTGCCGTCCACGTGGCTGGTGCGCACCGTCAGCTCGTTGCAGTAGACGCGGTAGCGCAGCGTGACGGCCTGGCCCTGGGCGTCCACCCGCCACGTCTGCTTGTCCACCCGCCGCACCGGCAGGGGCGTCCCGTCCCCCGTCGACGCGGTGACGTCCTGGACGTGCCGCGCGAACTCGCGCACCAGGTAGCTGCCCGGCGTCCACACCGGCATCCGCGCGTCGAGGGAGGCTGCGCCCTCGGGGAAGGTGGCCTCCACCTCAAGCAGGTGGGTGTGGGGCCGGGGCAGGCTGACGCGGTAGCGGACGACGGTGGGGGACATGGCCGGGCCTTTCTTCCCGGGCAGGCTACTTCGCCCGGACGAGGACGGCCGCGAAGAAGCCGTCGGTGCCGTGGGTGTGGGGCGCCAGCCTGAGGAACGGGCCGGGGCCGAGCTTTGCTCCCAGCTCCGCGCCCAACAGCTCCGCGACGGGGCGCACGCTGTACTCGGGGTGGCGGGCGAGGAAGTCCTCGACGACGGCCTCGTTCTCCTCGCGCAGCACGCTGCACGTGCCGTAGATGAGCCGGCCGCCGGGCTTCACCATCCGCGAGAAGCGCTCCAGCAGCGCCTTCTGCCGGGCGGCGTGGGTCTCCAAATCCTCCGGCGTCAGGCGGTAGCGCGCGTCCGGCTTGCGGCGGAACGTCCCGGTGCCGCTGCAGGGCGCGTCCACCAGCACCCGGTCCGCCTTGCCCACCAGCGCCTCCAGCGCGGTGTCCACCTCCGGCCCCTCCGCGGGGATGAGCTGGGCGCGCACGTTGTGCACCCCCGCGCGGCGCGCGCGCTTCTTGAGGTCCTCCATCCGCCGCTCGTCGATGTCGAGCGCGTGGAGGTCACCGCGGTTCTTCATCTGCGCGGCCAGCTGGAGCGTCTTGCCGCCCGCGCCCGCGCACGCATCGACGACGCGCGTGGGCGGCGCGTCCACCAGCATGCCGAGCAGCTGGCTGCCCTCGTCCTGGATCTCCAGGAAGCCCTCGCGGAAGCTCTCCAGCGCGAAGACGTTGAGGCGCGTCTCCAGGTGCAGGCCCATGGGCGACAGGGCCGTGGGCTTCGACTCCACCTCCGCGGCGGCGAGTCGCTTCGCCAAGGCGTCCCGGTCCTCCTTCAGGAGGTTGGCGCGCACGGTGAGCGGGGCGCGCTCGTTCATCGCCTCGGCGGCGCGGGCGGCGTCCTTGCCGTACAGCGCGAGGAAGCGCTCGGCGAGGAAGTCCGGCAGCGACGCGGCGATGGGGAAGCGCTTCTTCTCCGGCAGGGCCTCCAGCGCCGCGGCGGCCTGGGGCAGGGCGGAGAGGGCCTGTGCGTCACCGGGCGCCAGCGAGGAGGTGCGCGCCACGTCGGCGAGGGGCTCGCCGTGCAGCACGCGCGAGGTGGCCAGGCGCAGCACGTCCTGCCGCGTCGCGTCCAGCGAGTCGAAGCGCGGGTGGGCGCGCGACAGGAGGAAGTCCACGGTGCGCTGGCGGCGCAGCAGGGCATAGACGCGCTCGGCGACGGCGCGGCGCTCCGACGAGTAGAGGTTGGCCTTGCGGCGCAGGGTGAAGTCCAGCGCCCGGTCCGACAGCCGGCCTTCGTGGCGCACCAGCGCGTATGCCTCCAGGCAGGCCTGGAGCACCAGGTCCTCGCGCAGCGGACGCGTGGAGCGCTCGCGCTCGGCGGCCGTGAGCTTCTTCTTTCCGGACGAAGGGGAGGGGGACTTCTTCTTCGTGGACGGCCGCGCGAAGCGGCGGGACTTGGATGGGGGAGCCATGACGTGCAGGGGCCTTTGCATCCCCGGGGCGGGTTGACAAGCGGGGAAAGCAAACCCGGGTGGCCGCCGGACGCCCTTCGCGCCCGCCGACACACCCGGGGATGCCCGCGCCTGGGGGGAGGGCGGGGGGATTTCAGTCGGAGCGGCCGGGCCGGCGCCGACGCATCAGCCCGGCGAACAGCAGCCCCGCCAGGGGGAGGAGGGTGGCGGCGGGGCCCGCGGCGCAGCCTCCGGAGCCGCCGCCGGGCTCATCCTCGGTGCCGGGCGTGCCGGGCAGGGTGGGCGTGGGGCGCTCGTCGGGCGTGCCCGCGTCGGTGCCCCCGCCTCCGCCGCCGGACGCGGAGGTGACGGTCACCACGGACGTGGCGGTGCGCGTCACCGCGCCGAACGTGGCGGTGGCCGTCACGGTGTACTGGCCCGCCTTGGCGTAGGTGTGCTCCGCGGAGCGGCCCTGGGCCGAGCCGCCGTCGCCGAAGTCCCAGCTCACCGGGACGTCCGGAGTCGTGGTCGCCAGGAAGAGCGCGCGGTGGGGGGCCACGCCGCGCTCGCCCTCCACGGTGACGCTCAGCGCGTCCGTCGGGGGCGGCTCTTCCACGGGCGGCAGGTCCTTGCGCAGCGTGAGGCTGTCGAGCACCTTGCCGTCCGTCGTCAGGAGGTTCGCGGTGAGCAGCCCGTCGACCACCTCCACGTCCAGGAAGCCATACGCCTTGTTGTCGCGCATGGCGCTCCAGGCCGGCTGGCTGGTGTCGAACGCGCGCAGTGTCGCGCCGCCGCCACCCACCACCAGGTAGGGGATGCCGCCCGAGGACGCCACGTCGTCGCCCTTCATCGGCTTGCTGCGCTCGTAGTTGTGGTCATGCCCGGTGAGCACCAGGTCCACGCCGTACTTCTCGAACAGGGGGGCGAACTGGCGGCGCATGGTGAGCTGCGAGCCGTGCTCGCCGCTGGACCAGGGCGGGTGGTGGAAGAAGACGACCTTCCACGGCTGCGTGGTGCCGGCCAGGTCCGTCTCCAGCCACGCCTTCTGCCTGGCCAGCGAGCAGCGCTCCGCGGACGACAGGCCGATGGCGCAGTTGGAGTCGAGCGACACGAAGTGCACGTGCCCCCAGTCGAACGAGTAGTAGCGCTCCGTGCCCTCCGGGTTGTTGGTGGGCATGTAGAGGTTGTCCAGGTACGGCTGGCCCTGGTTCGTCACGTACTCGTGATTGCCGGGCGAGGCGAACAGCGGCACCTGCGAGAGCAGCTCCGCCATGGGCACGAAGAGGTGCTCCTGGAAGTCGGCCTCGGTGCCGTCCGGGTAGGCGTTGTCGCCCAGGGCGACGAAGAGCTCGGGCTTCGTCTGGACCATCCGGGCCGTCACGCGCCGCTGGTCCGAGCCGCCCGTGCCGAAGTCACCCATGGCGGCGAAGTGCACGCGGCGCGTGCCGGGCACGGGCGCCGTCCTGAAGCTCTTGGCCGGCGTCTTCAGGCCGCAGGCGCTGACCTCATAGGTGTACTCGGTGCCGGGCTTGAGCCCCGTGAGCACCACCGCGTGGGCCTTGCCCGAGTCGTTCGAGCGGGCGACCTCATTGGTCGCTCCCACGCCGTAGCGCACCTCGGGCGAGCAGTTGGCCGCCAGGCGGAACGCCACCAGGGCCGTGTCGGGACCGACTTTCTGCAGATAAGGGTCGCGAGCGAGGACGCCCGCAGAGGCCATGCCCGACACCAACGTCAGGGCCACGGCGAGGGGAAGTGGGGTGAAGCGGTTCTTCCGATGCATGCAGCCTCCTCCCGAACCATCTCGGGACGGAGGCCCAACCGTTCACTCCGCGACCTTCATCCAACCTTCCCGCCAAGGAGCGGGCGGCGAGGCGAGCCCTCGCACGCCCGTCACTGGGACAGCGGACAGGCGCTACTTCTTGATGTCGTAGGAGGCCAGGTCCTCGGTGCGCTCGCCCTCCTCGCGCACCTTGCCGATGCCCGGCACCAGCCAGTACGTGCGCTCCTTGCCCTCCTTCACCTCGCCCGCGTCGTTGAGCTTGTCGCGGCGGACCTTCACGGCGTTGGTGAAGGTGCCGGCGCGCGTCTGCACCGTCACGCCCACCTCCAGGACGCGCCACGTGTAGGTCGGGTCGCTGTCGTCCTTGCTGCCGTCACCCAGCACCGTGAACTCCTGCACGGCGCTGGTGTAGGCCCAGGGCACCGTCGTGGGCGCGCGCGCCAGCGACTTCACCGTCGCCGGGCTCCACGTGGTGGTGCGCACCTGGACGCCGTCGCGGTGGTCCTCCTCGCGCAGGCGCACGACGAGGCCGTTGCTCTGCTCGAGCTGCCACGAGTACTCCTCGTAGAGGATGCCCGTGGCCACGCGGTCCTGCCGGCTGTGCACCAGCACGCCCGTCGTCCCCGCCGGGGCGCCCGGCACGTCGCGCGGGCCGAGCACCTCCACCCGCTTCTGGAACCTGCCGTGCACCGGGTCCTGGATGTCGTAGACCCAGACGGAGCCCGTCGACAGCGGCCACAGCGTGGTGGCCGCCGGGTCCGGGTTCGACGGGTCGGGGTTCTGCGAGTCCCCCGGCAGGCCCACGTCTCCGTCCGGGTTGGACGCACCAGGGCCGGCGCCCGGCAGGCTCCCTCCACCACCACATCCCACGAGCAACCATCCGGCCGCGAGCGCGACCACCCACCTGCGCGTCATGTCAGCTCCTCCCGTGTCCCCTTGGGGCCTACCGCCGTCCACCGCAGCCCCCGCAGGGGCATGCCCTCCGTCCGTCCCAGCGCCGCCGTCAGCGAGCCGGGCACGGGCTCCTCCACTTCCAGCTCCAGCCGCCGCCCGTCGAAGTCGAGCGCGCAGCTCTTCACCATCACGTTGCGCTCCCCGAGCGCGCTCCTCAGCGACGCCTCCGCGCCCACCAGGTCATCGGCCTGGGCGGACACCAGCAGCCGCTGCTTCGGCGCCGAGGGCGCCTCGCGGTTGAACAGGTCCAGCACGAACAGCAGCGCCGCCACGAACACGGTGCCCACGCCCGCCAGCCCCAGGCTGCCGTGGCCGCACGCCATGCCCAGGCCAATCATCAGGAACAGGATGGCCGCGTCGCGCGGATCCTTGAGGCCGGAGCGGAAGCGCACGAAGCCGCCCAGGCCCACCAGGCCGAAGGCCTTGGCCACGCTGTCACCGATGACGGCGGTGATGACCGCCGCCGCCGCGCACAGCAGCACCTGCGCTTGAATCATGTCCGCCTTCGGCAGGGCCCGGCGCATGACCAGCCGCCAGGGCCGCAGCGACAGCACCGTGCCGATGAGCGCCGCCGCGAGCATCCGCGGCAGCATCACGGTGATGGACAGGCTGTTCAGCTCCGACTTGGCGCTCTCGAGGAACGCCGGAATGGAGGCCTCCATGGTGTGTGTGTTCCCTCAGAGCTCGACCTGCTGCGTGGGTGCATCCACCGCCGGGCGGCTCGCGCGGGCCTGCGTGGCCCGGGTATCGAGCGCCGCCGCGGTGGCGATGACGGCGTAGGCGTTGCGCAGCGCGGGCAGCTTCCGGGGATGGGCCTCCAGCACGCGCTGGATGAGCACGCGCGCCTCGGGTCCCACGGGCAGGCCCTTGAGCGAGGAGAGCACGGTGGCCGGCCAGCGGCTCGCGTGCGTCACCCGCAGGCGCCACGCCCGCGGGTCGTTCATCCCGTCCACCGAGTCCAGCGCCTCCTTCGTCTTCGGCGCGGCGCGCTCGCGCAGCGCCCAGGCCTCCTCGGTGGAGAGCCCCGTCAGGGAGCGCATCACCAGCTTGGTGGCCTTGTCCGCCAGCGCCTCGCGCAGGCCGCGGGCCACCGGCGTGTCCAGTCCCTGCGTCCCGCGCAGCACCGCGAGCCTGTCGTGGGGCAGCAGCGCCTCGCGCAGCGCGTCCGCGCGGGCGTCGGAGA
The DNA here is from genome assembly GCF_026626605.1 of Myxococcus sp. MISCRS1. Taxonomy (NCBI): domain Bacteria; kingdom Pseudomonadati; phylum Myxococcota; class Myxococcia; order Myxococcales; family Myxococcaceae; genus Myxococcus; species Myxococcus sp. MISCRS1. The sequence continues at coordinate 1,350,443 of NZ_JAPNKB010000001.1, read as the reverse complement.
GTCCCCCCAGGCTGCGGGCCACCTCCGCGTACAGCCCCCGCTGCATGCCCGCCTCGCGCACCACCCAGGACTCCTCGCCGTCCACGCCGGAGAGGCCCAGCAGCACGTCGCTCAGCTTCCCGTCGCGCACGCCGCGCTCGCGCAGGCTCCACGCCTGGGGCGAGCTGTCGCCCTTGAGGCCCTGCAGCGCCTCCGCGGGCGCCTGGGCATACAGCCGCTCCCGCAGCATCGCCGCGCGGGCGCCCGTCTGGCCCAGGAGGCTCGCCGCCACCTGGGCCGGCGCCAGCGGCGCGAGCACCTCGCGCAGCGTCCACGCGGGCGCGTCATCCAGGCCCTGGAGGCCCCGCGCCGTGAGGGCGGGGAAGCGCTCCACGAAGTCCAGTCGTCGCTGATGCGCGGCGAGCCCGGGCAGGCCGCCCAGCATCCACACCGCCAGCGCCGGCTCGCGCGGCTCCACCGTGTCGAGCGCCTGGAAGAAGCGGGCCTCGACGTTCTCCACCTCGACGGGGCCCGTGGGCACCGACGCGGGGGCGGGGACGATGCGCTGCACGGGCGTGTCCCGACCCTCCAGCCGCGCCACCACCGCGTCCACCAGGCGCTGCTCCAGCACGTGCAGCGGCGCGTCGTTGTTCTCGATGATGAGCCAGCGCCGCGGGTCCTCCTTCGCCAGCGCGAGGAAGGACTCGCGCACGCGCACCGCCAGGCCCGCGCCCACCATGCCCTTGCGGCTGTCGCCCGCCTCGCTCTTGTTCGTCAGCGCCTTGCCCAGCCGCTTGCGCCAGCGGGCCAGGTCCGGGTCCACGTCCACCAGGATGACCAGGTCCGGCCACAGGCCCTGCGAGGCCAGCTCGCACGCGGGCTTGAGCTCCGACATGGGCAGCCCCCGGCCCCCGCCGCTCAGCGCCAGCTGCGAGTACAGGTAGCGGTCCGTGATGCACACCTCGCCCCGCGACAACGCGGGCGCCACGACCTCCTCCAACTGCTGCGCGTCGCGCGCCAGGTTGAGGAAGAACTCCGCGCGCGGTGACATCTCCAACAGGCGAGCGTCCCGCGTCAGCTCCCGCACGCGCCGGGCCGTGGACGAGCGCAGCTCGCCTCCTTCCCGTGCGTGCGCCACCCGGTAGCCGAGCTTCTTCAACCTCCCGGCCAACAGGTTGGAGAGCGTCGTCTTGCCGCTGCCGTCAATCCCCTCGAAGTCGATGAACACGGTGCCTATCCCCTCGCGACCCCATCCACGGCGAAGGCATGTGCCCTCGCCATCCCCTCTGCGAACTTGCTGTACGTCGGCGCGCCGCCCGGATTGAGCGACGACAGCCAGTCGGGCAGCTCCTCCCCCAGGTGCTTCACCTCCACCACCACGCGGCCCTCGCGGAAGAAGGGCGGCCCCAGCCGCTCGCTCGTCAGCGCAAGCTGGGACATGGCCAGCTCCGGGGCAATCTGGTGGTAGCCGATGTCCCGGTCCACCGTCACCCGCCACGCCTGCGACGCCTGATACACGTGGCGCTGATACGTCACCGCCAGCACCGGCTGCAGGCTGCCTCCGGTGATGAGCGGCAACAGCCGCGCGCCGCCCCTGAGCACACGCCCCAGGTCCGAGCGCGGCACCCAGACGCGCCGCTTCTGTGTGAGTCCATGGCGCTCGCGCTTCACCTCCAGCACCACGCGCTCCACGCCCCCCGCGCCCACGTCCGGTGAGTACTCCTTCGTGCGGACCTTGAGGCAGTCCTCCGGCGTGCGCAGCGCGCGCGACGCCAAAGGGCAGCCCGGCCGGTCGAAGTAGACGGACACGATGCGCGTGGGCTCGGGCACCTGTCCCTTCAACTCCCGCGTCAGGCGCGCGCACAGCGCGAGCGCCGTCTCCTCCTCCAGCACCAGCTTGAACTCACGCCGGAGCCTGGTCACTTCCCCCTCGGCGAACGAGAGCATGGCGTGTCTCCGTGATTAGAAGCGGGTGGCGAGCTGCAGCGAGTACTCGAGGCCCGGCGCCTCGTCCCCCGGCCGCAGCGCGCGCTCCACCTGGAACTGCCCCCGGAACCGACTCCCCAACAACAGGTTGAGACCCCCGAGCAACGAGTGGCCCCGGCCCTCCACATCCCCCCGCAGCTGCAGTCCCTCCGCGCCCACCACCGGCTGGAGGGCCCACTCCGTCGTCACCGGGAGCGTCCAGCTCGCCAGCAGCAGTTGCGCGGTGAACGGCCCCACCGGCAGCCGGCCCGTGACGACCTCCCCCGTGACGTGGAACGCTCCGAACTTCAGCTCCGCGTCGGCCGCCATCGCGTGCCTGCGCGCGCGGTCCAGCGCCTCCGCCACGTACGTGCTGACGCCCAGGGTGAGCATCTTCTTGAGCGGACGCACGGTGATGCGTCCGGCCAGGTCCTCCTTGGTGCGCACGCCCAGCTCGTCGCGCGAGCCCTGGAACGCGCCCGCGGAGACGCGCAGGTCCCACAGGCCCTTCAAGCGCACCTCGCCCATCAGCCCCAGCCGACGGCCGCCCAGCTCGTGCACGTCTCCCAGGTAGTCCTCCACGAGTCCGCGCCCCTGGATGGGCAGGCTCCACGCGCCCTCCAGCCGGCGCTGGAGGAAGGGCGACTTGAACTGGCCGCCATAGAGGCGGAAGCGCTTGTTGTCGTCGGACAGCCGCACGAAGGCGTCCTTGAGCATGTTCGAGTCGGCCAGGTCCGCGCTCACCTCGGCCTCCAGGTTGGGCAGCGACGTCGCCACGCCCACGCGCGCCGAGTTGATGCTCAGCGTGCGCGCGTACTTCTCGCGCTGGTCCGCGCTGGCCTGCGCATAGACGCGGCCGAACACGCGCACCGTCTGGATTTCGTCGTCCGGCGTGTCGTCCAGCGCGGTGGCGTCCTCGCCGATGGAGTCCTCCTGCTGCGCGCCGGGCTTCCTCTTCTTTTTCTTCTTCTGCTCCGCCGCCGTCTTGGCGGGCTCGACGGTGGGCGCCGCGCTCGTGGTCGGCGTCGGGGGCGCCGCGTCCGGTGAGTCACCGGGTTGGATGCGCGGCGGCAGCGCCTGCGCCAGCGCGCCCTCCGTCAGGCCCGGCGTGGGCTCCAGCGGCTCGGAGCCCTCGGGGGGCCCCGCGTCCACGGGCTCCACGCCATCCACCACGCCGCCCGAGAGCGAGTCCACCGAGGCGGCGGAACCGGAGGCCGCTGCCTCCACGCCACCCTCGGGTGCCGGGGTCGCCCACGCCGGTCCACCCACGAGGACCGCGACGAGGAGACCCCGCCTCCCCAGATCATCCAACCGCCACCCACCCATGTCCCCGCCTCCCCGTCGCAGCCGACAGAGCGCTTGTGCAACAGCGGTGCCCGACTGGACAACGTCGGGTGGCGGACGGCGGTGGGCGACGCAAGCCCGTCAGAGGGCTCGAAAACGTCGTGACGCGGGCGTTACGAAGCCCTCGGTGGGAACGAAAGTTCCACTTCGTGGGCACCCATCCCTGTACGAATGTCGATCAGCCGGTGGAAGGAGTTACCGGTTGGACGCCGCATCCGGCGCCGGTGCGGTGGCGTCGGGGGGCTCGGTGGACGAGGACGCCTGCACTGGTGGGATGACGGCGGGCGGAGCGCCGACGTCGGACGTTCCGGTGGGCGGGGGCGTACCCCGCAGGCGCTTGAGCGCGCCCCTCACGCCCATCGCGAGCACCAGGCCCGAGCCGCCGATGACCAGCGCCCAGCTCAGGTCGCGGGGCAGGGGCGTGGAGGCCACGGTGATGTGGCCCGTGAGGACCTTGAGCCGCGTGTTCTGGTAGCGGACCTCCAGCTCGTAGAGCCCCGGCTCGTCGAACTCCAGCGGCGTGTGCCAGTTGACCCCGTCGTACGTCAGCGTGCGCGTCAGCTGCGAGGGGGAGCCCTTCAGGTGCAGGGTCAGCGTCAGCGGCCCGGTGAACTCCGCGCCCTGGAAGGCGCCCACGTGCAGGGACAGCATCGCGGGCTCGCCCTCGCGGGGCATGGCGGGGTGAAGCGTACCCTGCAGCCGCTCCTCGGCGTCCGCCCAGCGCAGCTCCAGGACGTCACCGCGGCGCTCGGTGCGGAGTTGATCCGCACCCGGAGTGGCCGCGACCGCACCCGTCGTGAGCAGGCAGGCAATCAGCGCGCCAGTCGATCTCCACACATGCCACCTTTGCCTCGGCGACCGCTGTCCTCTAGGATGCCGAGCCCTGACGCATTCCACCTGAGCCAACTCCCCCGGCCAGAGACCCGGGATGAACCCTCAATCTTTCGGGAAATATCAGCTCCTGAAGAAGCTTGCCACCGGCGGCATGGCCGAGGTGTGGCTTGCGCGCCAGACGGGCATCGAGGGATTCCACAAGAACCTCGTCGTCAAGCGCATCCTCCCGCACCTGGCGGAGGACCGTGAGTTCGTGGAGATGTTCCGGAACGAGGCGCTCATCGCGGCGCGCTTCAACCATCCGAACATCGCCCAGGTCTACGAGTTCGGCGAGGCGAACGGCACCTACTACATCGCCATGGAGTTCATCCACGGCGAGGACCTGGGCCGGGTGATGCGCAAGGCGGCCAGCGCGGGGCAGTGGATCGCCCGGCCCCTGGCCATCCGCATCGTCGCCGCGGCGTGCGAGGGCCTGCACTACGCGCACAGCCGCACGGACGACGCGGGCCGGCCGCTGCGCGTGGTGCACCGGGACATCTCGCCGCAGAACATCCTCATCAGCTTCGACGGCTCGGTGAAGCTGGTGGACTTCGGCATCGCCAAGGCGGCGGATCAGGCGTCGCTCACCAAGTCGGGCGCCATCAAGGGCAAGTTCGCGTACATGGCGCCGGAGCAGGCGGCCGGAAAGCCCCTGGACGGGCGCGCGGACATCTTCGCCATCGGCCTGGTGCTGTACGAGCTGCTCACCGGCGTGCGCCCCCTGAAGCGGGAGTCGGAGCTGGCCACGCTCCAGGCCGCCATGGAGTGCGCCATCCAGCCGCCGTCGCAGGTGGCGGACGTGCCGGAGGAGATGGACCCGGTGGTGATGCGGGCCGTCGCCAAGAGCTCGGATGACCGCTACCGGGACGCGCGCCAGTTCCAGACGGCGCTCGAGGAGATCCTCGTCGGCCAGCGCTGGGTGGCGGGCTCGGTGCAGATCTCCGAGCTGATGGAGACGCTGTTCGCGGACCGCCTGTCCGAGGAGAAGGCCCAGGGGCAGGTGGTGCTGGCGGACGAGGAGTCCGGCGGCTCCGCGCCGCCACCCCCGCCGCAGCAGGAGCGGGGCCGGGGGCGCGCGTCGTCGTCGGACATGAGCTGGGAGGCGCCTCCGGGTGAGTCGTCCTCTCCGCGCGAGCGGGGCCGCGCCGCGCCGTCCCGCTCCGCGCCGCCGCCTCCCGCGCGTCGCACGGGCGCGGTGCCGCAGCCGGTGGTGGAGGAGGACCCGGGCGAGTGGGATGCGCCGTCCGGCGTCATGGAGGCGCCGAACCGCCGCCGGGGTGGGACGTCGGACTCGATGCGCCGGCCGAGCAGCGCCAACGTGACGCAGGTGGCCCGCACCAGCTCGCGCTCGGACCTGCGCAGCGCCGCGACGAATCCGGGAGAGCCTCCCGAGCCCGCGCCGCCTCCGCCTCGCCGCTCCATGACGCGCGCCGCGCCGGTGGTGGACGTGGAGCCGCCCGCGCCGCGCCGCTCGCGCACCTCCGCGTCGCTGGACCTGGACGAGCGCACGCGGATGGAGGACGAGGACGACGACGAGCGGACCATGCTGCCGCCGCCGGAGCCCTCGCCGCCGCCGCGCCGCCGCACGGGGATGCAGTCGCAGGTGTCCGCGCCGGAGGCCCCGCCGCGTCGGCGCACCTCCAGCCGCGCGGAGATGCCCTCGCCGCCGCCGCCGTCACGCTCCCGCGTCTCGCTCGCCTCCGCGCCCGCGGTGCGGGAGGAGGACGAGGTGGACCGCGCGCTGGCGAAGGACGCGCGCCGCCACGCGGGCCAGCCGGTGGCCAGGCGCAACATCGCCATGCTGGGCTTCATCGTGGGCATGCTCGCGGTGGTGGCCATCTTCCACAAGCCCATCCTCGCGGTGCTCAGCGCCACGGCGTCGGACGGGCAGGGCGTGCGGCTCACCGTCAACACCAACGAGCGGGTGAAGGTGTCCGTGCGGCACACGGAGCGCTGCGGCAGCTCGCAGCCCGTCACCGAGCTGGGCCTGACGCCGCTGACGCTGGTGTCGGGCGCGCACCTGCAGGACACGCTCATCCTGGAGAACGAGCAGCAGGGCATCTACACCGAGGACACGGACACGCTGGCCTTCGGCGTGCCGGGCGAGGCCAAGGTGCTCACCCAGGAGTTCCGTCGCGGCTCGCTGCAACTGCTCCTCAAGCCCGAGACGGTGCGCGGCATCACCGTGCGCCGCCGGGGGCAGGACGTGGGCCTGTACCAGGGCGGCGGCGGCAAGGGCCTGAAGATCGACCTCATGGAGGGCAAGCACAAGCTCGAGCTCATCGGCGGGCCGCTCAAGGAGCCCTTCCTGTTCGAGGTCGACATCAAGCCGAACTCGGTCCAGAAGGAGACGCAGGACCTGTCGGCCTTCATCGGGTAGCGGCTCGCTCGCGGGCGCCCCCGGACTTCAGTAGCGCGGCAGGGAAGGGTCGACCTGGAGCGAGTACAGGTCGATGCCCCCGCGCAGCGACACCGCCTCCAGTCCCCGTGACAGCAGGTACGCGGCGCCATCCAGGCTGCGCACGCCGTGGTGGCAGTAGACGACGACGGGGCGGCCTCGCAGCGCCTCCAACTCATCGGCGCGCTCGTCCAGCTCCGGCAGCGGGATGAGCACGGAGTCGGGGAGCGCCACGTACTCGTGCTCATGCGGGAAGCGCACGTCCAGCAGGGCGGGGCGGGTCTCGACAGGGCCTTCGAGGAGCTGGGCGAGACGGGCGGGGGTGATTTCGGGGATGGGCATGGCGGGTGTCAGTGGGCGGTGGCGCAGAAGCGCTCGTAGTCGATGAGCTCCACCTTCGCGCCGGGCGAGCACACGGGGCACTGCGCGTCGCGGCGCAGCTTGAGCTCCTGGAAGCGGGTGCCCAGCGCGTCGAACGTCAGCAGCCGGCCGACGAGCGGCTCTCCCTTCCCGAGGATGAGCTTGAGGGCCTCGTTGGCCTGGAGCAGGCCGATGAGGCCCGGCAACACGCCGAGCACGCCCGCCTCCGCGCACGAGGGCGCGAGCTCCGGCGGCGGCGGGGCGGGGTAGAGGCAGCGGTAGCAGGGGCCCTGTCCCGGCACGAAGGTCGTCACCTGGCCCTCGAAGCGGAACACCGAGCCGTGGATGTTGGGCAGCCCGCGCATGAGGCACGCGTCGTTGAGCAGGTAGCGGGTGGGGAAGTTGTCGCCGCCGTCGAGGACCAGGTCGAAGCCGTCCAGCACGCGCAGCACGTTCTGTGACGTCAGGCGCTCCTGGAAGGGCACCACCTTCACGTCCGGGTTGAGGGCTTCAATCGCGGCGCGGGCGCTGACCACCTTGGGCTGGCCCCGGCGCTCCTGGGTGTGCAGCACCTGCCGCTGCAGGTTGCTCAGGTCCACCACGTCCGAGTCGACGATGCCCAGGGTCCCCACGCCCGCGGCCGCCAGGTACAGCGCCGCCGGGGAGCCCAGGCCCCCCGCCCCCATCAGCAGCACCCGGGACTTCAAGAGGCGCGCCTGACCCTCCTCGCCCACCTCCGGGAGGATGAGGTGGCGGCGGTAGCGCTCCTTCTGTTCAGCGGAGAGCACGAAGGGCTTCTCCACGGGCAGGGCCGCGTCGCTCCAGCGGTTGTAGCCGCCCGCGAGCGACGCCACGCGCGTGTAGCCCAGCTCCTTGAGCGTCCTCACCGCCAGCGCCGAGCGGGTGCCGCCCGCGCAGTAGACGATGAGGTCCTCGTCCCGGCCCGCGCGCTCCTCGATGCGCAGCTCCAGGTAGCCCCGGGGGATGTGCACCGCGCCCGGCAGCCGGCCGCCCGCGTACTCGTCCGCCTCCCTCACGTCCACGAGCTTCACCGGGGCCCGGGCGTCCAGGAGGCGCTTCACCTCGTCCACGGTGACTTCGCGAATCTCCTGTTTCACTCCGGCCAGCAGCTCTCGGAAGGTGGGCGCCATGGGGCCGGTATAACCCGAGGCCCGGGGGCGGGCCCGTGCGGGATGAAGTGTCCCGGGGCGGACGAGCGGCCGCTCCCATGGATTTTCCGGCCCCGGGCGTTATAAAGGTCGGTTTGAGAGGAGATTTTTCCGACATGGATACGACGACCACGACCCCCGCTTCCGCCACCTCGACGGCCCCCCAGTCCGCGCCCCCGACGGCGGTGCGTTTGACGGAGGCCGCCGTCCGGCAGGTGAAGGAGGTCATCAAGGCCCAGGGCTTCGAGGGCTACTTCTTCTCCATCCGCGTCGTCCCCGCCGGCTGCAGCGGCCTGGGCTACGACCTGAACCTGGTCAAGGAGACCAAGGCCGGCGACAGCGTCTGGGAGCAGGACGGCGTGAAGCTCGCCACCGACGGCATGAGCAGCCAGTACCTGGCCGGCACGGAGATCGACTACGTCTCCGCGATCACGGGCGCGGGCTTCAAGTTCAACAACCCGAACGCGAAGTCCTCCTGCGGCTGCGGCACGTCGTTCACGACCTGAGCCGCATCCGTCGCTCGACGTCCTCACGGCGAGGGCGGTGGCAGCACCGCCGCCCTCGTCGAGTCCGCCGCTTCGCCGAGCGGGCCCTCAGGCCCCGGCGATGGGCTGCATCACCTTCAACCAGGACTGGTTCTCCTTCTGACGCGCGAGCCGCTGCGCGCGGCGGGCCTCGGCCTCGCGGAAGGCCTCCTTCTCCGTGTCCGACTCCATCAGGAGCGGCGGCACGGGGACGCGCTTGCCGTCCTTGTCGATGGCCACGAAGGTGAGCAGCGCGCTGGTGGTGAGCGTGCGCTCGCCGGTGAGCGGGTTCTCCGCGTGCACCGTGACGCCCACCTCCATGGACGTGCGGAAGGCGGCCAGCACGCGCGAGTGCAACAGCGCCACCCAGCCCACCTTGATGGGCGCGTGGAAGTGCAGGTCATCCATGGAGGCCGTCACCACCACCTGCCGGCAGTGGCGCTGGGCGGCCACCGCGCCGCAGATGTCGATCCACTCCATCACCTTCCCGCCGAACGCGGCGTTCAGGTTGTTGGCGTCAGGAGGCAGGATGAGCTGTGTCATCACCACCTCGGTGTCCTTGGCTCGCTTGGGCGTCAAATCCGACATCACTCACACCTTCCAGACAGAGACGACGGGCCCATGACGAAGGCCCCGCCGCGTCTCATGCCAGGAAGGTGGAGATGCGGTCCAGGAACTCCTCGCGCCCGCGGCCCTTGCGGATGTCCTGGCGTGAGACATCCATCACCAGGGTCTCCACGCCGTACTTCTCCTGCAGCACCTGGGGGAAGGAGGCGTAGTAGCCGTTGAGCCCTCGCAGGAACTGCGGACGGATGCCCTTCTCCTCCTCGCGGCCCCGGGTGCGGATGCGCTCCAGCAGCACGTCCACGCTGCCCACCTCGAAGCAGATGACCTTGTCCGGGCGGATGATGTGGCGCGACAGCCGCTGGAAGTACTCGTAGTACAGGTCCAGCTCCGCGTTCGTCATGTGCCCCAGGCCGTGCAGGTACTTGGCGAAGATTTCGGGGTCCTCGTACAGCGTGCGGTCCTGCACGCAGCTGCGGCGGTACGAGTGGATGAGCTCGTGGTGCTCCACGCGGCGGATGAGGAACTCGAGCTGGAGCGTGAAGGACCAGCGCGACATGTCCGCGTAGTAGTCACGCAGGAAGCGGTTGTCGATGACGGGCTCGTCGAACAGCTCGTAGCCGAAGCTCTGGCTGAGCATCTTCGCCGCTGTCGTCTTGCCCGCGCCGATGTTGCCCGCGAGCGCCACGAAGCGCCGCCCCTTGGGGGCCTTCACCTTCGTCTTCGCCGCCGTCTTCACCGCGTTGCGCGCGCGCGGCGCGGACGTCTCGGCGGGGGTGTCGGAGGGCTTCGGGGCAGCGGCCGGGGAGGGGGACGGGCGCGAGCTGGAACGAGGCATGGAACCGGGGCTTAACCCGCCTTGGTGGTGGCGTCCATTCGCTGCCTCAGCAGGTCCGGCCGGTCGGTCATGATGCCGCCGACCCCTTCTTCGATGAGGCGGGTCATCTCCGCCGCATCGTCCACCGTCCAGACGTTGACCCACTTGCCGCGCTCGGCGCACTCGCGCAGGAATTGCGCGTCCACCAGCCGCACCTCGCCGAAGTACAGCGGCATGTCGAGCACCGTGTAGCGCGGGTCCTCCGGCGGCGGCTCGCCGCTCCGCATCCCGATGACCAGCGCGGCCAGCGCTTCACGCGGATAGAAGTGACACGCGTCCGGCAGCCGCGCCGCGAGCCGCTCCCCCACGGCGTCCTGCTCGCTGCCCAGGCAGACGCGGTCCACGGCGCCCTCGTCCTCGAGCAACCGGGCGAGCAGCTCCTCCTGCCCGGGCACGTCCGGCTTGAGCTCCACGTTGAGGCGCAGGCCCGGGAAGGCCCGCAGCACCTCTCTGAGTGTGGGGATGCGCACGCCCCGACCCCGGAACGGGAACGTCTGGCCTTCATCCGGGGTAAAGCCATACCCCGCGTCCAATCGCTTCAGCTCGGAGAGCGAGAGCGCGGCCAGTTGTCCGATGCCATCCGTGCAGCGCTGCAATGTGTCGTCATGCGCCACGACGATTTCGCCGTCGCGCGTCACGTGCACATCCAATTCCAGCATGTCCGTGCGGAACCGTTCCACGGCCTGACGGAAGGCTTCCAACGTGTTCTCGGGCGCGAGCAGCGCGCCGCCGCGGTGCGAGATGTGCAGCGTGGGCCGCAGTCCTCGGAGAAAAGCGGGCGGGGCTCTCATGGGTTGTTCCCTGATTTCACGCGGGTGTCACCTGCGGGGGAGGGGGTTCCTTGCCGGCCCCCTCCGGGCGCCGGTATAAGGCCGACATCCTCGGACCGACCGGCGTCGACATCAACCCCTGGCGCCGCGACAAGAATGGAGAAACGAGAAATGCAACTGCGCAAGACGCTTGGCGCGGCGGCGCTGGTCGCCACGGCTGTACTGGCCTCCGTGGCGGGCTGCTCTGGTCGTGACGATGACGACAACGGTACGCCCGACTCCGGTCCTGGCTGCACGGGGGCATGTGGCGACGCGGGCCCCCCTGACGCGGGCCCTCCTGACGCGGGCCCGTCCTCGTGTCCGGCCCCGGTCAATGGCATGGGCCCCATCGGCGTGCTGCGCACCACCGCGGAGCGTGGCGACCGGGTCTCGCTGAACAACGTGGTGGTGACGGCGGTGAGCAACATCCAGAAGGGCAGCTCCGGTGACATCATCGCCCGCTTCTGGGTGGTGAGCCCGTGCTTCCCGAAGGAGGGCATCTACGTCGACAAGTACTACACCGACCACGAGACCACCGTCGCGGGCAAGTACGAGCCCGTGGTCGGCGACGTGCTGGACATCACGGGCCTGTACCGTGAGTTCCTCCCGGACGGGGACGACAACGTGCCCGCCGGCCGTGACGCGTACCGTCCGGTCATCAAGAACGACTTCCGCCTCAACGTGAGTGGCGCGACCGGGAAGATCGCCTTCAACAAGCGCGGCTCCGGCCAGGTGCTGGCGGACAACGAGGCGCCCGCGAACTTCGGCAACGCCGAGGGCGGCACCGCCCAGCCCAACCCCGAGTACGCCGGCTCGCGCGTCCACATCCCGGGCCCCATCACCATCACCAACGCCCGTCCCCCGGCCTTCCGTCAGTACCCGGATGATCCGACGAACGACAACTACCTGGGCTTCGAGGTGACCGGCGGCGTGCTGGTGGCGAACTACAAGACCTACCAGACCTGCGACCTGCGCGTGTCCGCGGATGACGGCGGCACGGTGACGTTCCCCAACGGCATCCGCGGCGTCTGGGAGACCTTCACCAACACCCCGTGCGTGGACGGCGGCACGACCACCACTGACGCCGGCACCCGCTTCACGTGCAACGACTACGGCGACGGCGTCATCCCCGGCACGGAGAACAAGTTCACCTACGTGCTGTACCCGATGAACTGCGACCCGGACATGGTCGGCACCGTCGCGGCGCCGTAGTTCCAGGCCCATCCCCCCGGGGATGATCCGCGCAGTCGCCGCCCCTCGCCCGTGCCGGGAGGGGCGGCTTCTTTTTGGACGGGCGCCCCAGGACGGTGTCCGCTACCGGTCGATGTGGGCCCCCGGCTCCCCCAACCCTTTGATTGTGGGTAAGCTCGGGAAAAGTCCAACCTGTCCCACCCTGTCAGACGCCTCGTTCCCTCCGTGAGCTCGCCCCAGACGGCCATCCCGTTCGGAAAGTACCTGCTGATCAAGCGGCTCGCCGTGGGTGGGATGGCGGAGCTGTTCCTGGCGCAGCGTCCGCCGGATCCGGAGCTGGTGGTCCTCAAGCGCATCCTCCCGTACCTCTCGGAGGAGCCGGAGTTCGTCCAGATGTTCCTGGACGAGGCGCGCATCGCCGCCCAACTGCACCACCCCAACATCGTGCAGGTGCACGAGCTGGGGAAGGAGGGCGACAACATCTTCATCGCCATGGAGTTCGTGGAGGGCGTGGACCTCCGCCACGTGGTGCTGGAGGAGTTCAAGTTCGGGGCGACGGTGCCGTGCGGCGTGGCGGCGCGCATCTGCTCGCTGGTGGCGTCGGGGCTGGACTACGCGCACCAGAGCCGGGGCGTGGACGGCCGCCCGCTGGAGCTCATCCACCGGGACGTCAGCCCGCAGAACGTGATGATCGGCTACGACGGGCGCGTCAAGCTGGTCGACTTCGGCATCGCCAAGGCCGGCGCGTTCATGGAGCGCAGCAAGCCGGGCGTCATCAAGGGAAAGTTCCTCTACCTGGCGCCGGAGCAGGTGTCGCAGGAGCGGTTGGATCACCGCGCGGACATCTTCGCGCTGGGGACCATGCTGTACGAAATCACCACCGGCAAGCAGCCCTTCTCCAAGCCGACGACGGAGGGAATCCTCTACGCCATCCGCTTCGAGGACCCGACGCCGCCGCACCTCTTGCGCCCGGACTATCCGCTGGAGCTGTCGCGCATCGTCATGCGGTGCCTGACGAAGGACCGCAACCAGCGCTACCCGCGCGCGTCGGTGGTGCACGCGGAGCTGGAGGCGTTCCTCGCGTCGGGCTCGCTGCAGCAGAGCCTGGACGTGGCCGACTACATCGCGCGGCTGATGGGCGAGGAGGAGGAGCGCACCATCCTCCACATCCCGGTGTCCAAGCCCGCGGGCCGCATGAACGCCACCGTGCCCATGGCGGGCAACCGGGTGCTGGATTCGTCCATGCCCCAGCGCCTGCCGCCGCTGGAGGTCACCGGGCCCACGCTGTCCTCCACCACGCCCATGGCGGAGCCGGCGCCTGCTTCCGCGCCTGGGCTCACCGCGCGCCCCACGCCGCGTCGCAACTCCGCGGACGGGCTGCCCGCCGCCAGCTACCGGGACGAGCCCGAGCCGGCCACGCAGATGGCGCGCCCGCGCGAGCTGCCGAGCGGCGCCCGGAGCGCGCCTCCCGTGGACGAGGACGTGGACTCGGAGATGTCCACCGCCGTGCGCACGGCGCCCACGGGGTACTCGGTGCTGTCGCAGCTCCGGGACGAGGAGGACGAGGACGCCGGTGACGGCGAGTCCACCATTCCCCAGCGCAGCCGGGGCCGCACGCCGCCTCCTCCCGCGCGGCGCTCCAGCACGCACTCGGAGGTGTCCTCCGCGCAGCGAGGCCCCATCACCCCGGAGCCGCTCACCGCGCCGCCCACGCCCGCCAGGCGCGCGGCGTCGGGGCCGCTGCCGGTGGAGCCGCCGCCTCGCGCCGTCGCGCCGCTGGAGCCTCCTCCCTCGCCGCGCGCGGCGGCGCTCGCGGAAGGGCCCGTCCCCCGCACGCCCACGGACGCGCGCGCGCGTCGCCTGTCCTCCCCGCCCGTGGCCGCGCCGCCGCGCCGCTCGCCCACGCCGGTTCCGCGGGACCTGGATGACGGCCCCGGCGACATGACGATGCCCATCCGCCGTCAGTCGGTGGTGGACGCGGAGGCCTCGGTGTCGCTCACCACGCCCATGCGGCGCTTGTCGCCCCTGGACGAGGAGGCCTCGCAGTCGGTGTCGCTGACGACGCCCATGCGGCGCATGTCCTCGGTGGACGTGGAGACGTCCGAGTCGGTGTCGCTGACGACGCCCATGCGGCGCATGTCCTCGGTGGAGCTGGAGCCGTCGGTGTCCATCACCCCGGCGACGGTGAGCCACCGCGCCGCCTCCCGGCCGCTGATGCCCGCGGCGCGCGCCTCGGCCGTGGCCGTGGGGGACGACGACGACCACTTCCACACCGACTCCAGCATGTCGGGCGCGCTCACCAGCCCCACGGCCTCGCTGCGCGATGGCGAGGACGACGAGTCCACCATGGGGTACGGCGGTGGCTACGACTACTCCGACACGAGCGCGACCCCCGCGCGCACCGGCTCGCGAGGGCTGGTGCTGGTCGTCGTCGGCGGGCTGCTCCTGCTGGTGCTGCTGAGCCTGGTGTGCTGGGGCCTCTACACCCGGCTCAAGGGCCCCACGCCCCTGTCCATCCCGCCGCGGGACCTCTCCCAGAAGGCGCTCGAGGAGAAGCCGTCGGCCGTCACGGTGCCGGTGCGCTCCGCGAATCCGCCGCCCGTAGCCGCCGCCCCGGTGGTCACCGCGCATCCCGCCGCGGGCATCGCCCCCGCGCCCTCGACGCCCGAGGCGCCGGCCCCGACACCGGGCGTCGCCGCCGCGCCCGAGCTCCCCGCGAAGGTCGAGCCCGCACCGCCTTCGCTGGTGGAGGTCCGCTTCGAGGGGCCCCCGAAGACGGTCCTGCGCCAGGAGGGGGGCGAGCGGCTGCCCGTCAATCGGCTCGTCAGCCTGCCCCCCGGCCCACTCCGGGTCGATTTTGACTGCCCCGGCCGGAGGACCGGACGGGGGACGAAATCCTACCTCATCGAGCAGGCGAACCCGGGTCCGCTCGTCCTCCCGGTGCCCTGCAAACCGCGTCGCTAGTCGGGACGGGCATTTGCCCGTATGGGCGGGCCTCCCCCAGGAGCGGACAAGTGGGACCGGGTGGGCTTGAGTGCCATTAAGTCGTTGGATTTCCTAGGTTTTCCGCTTGGCGAGCGCATTGCGCATGTCAGACGGGGCCGTAGAATCCGGCGCTCCATGGCGCGCCTCAAGAAGCAGAAAAACATCGTGACGAAGAGGAGTTACACGGCCGGGCGGGTAGTGCGACAGCTTCCTGTCGCGCCGGAACCGAACCGGCTCTTGAAGGTCTGGAGACGCGTGCTCGAACGCCGCCTCCGCACGCGTCTGCGCGCGAAGGTGGCGGTGGAGGTCCACGACAACACGCACACGATGCTGACCTTCCAACGTCAGCGAGCGATGTGGCGGCTTCGGCTGCACCACATGTTCCTGGCGGCGCCCGACGACGTGGTGCAGGCGCTCGCCAGCTTCGTGCGCAAGGGGGACCCGGAGGCGAGCGCGTTGTTGGACCGCTACATCGAGCGCAACCGCAGCTACATCCGGCGGCTGTCCCCGGCGCAGATGCGCAAGCGCATCCGGCTGGAGCCGACGGGGCGGACGCACGATCTGGAGCGCATCTTCGACCGGCTCAACGAGCGGTACTTCGGCCGGCGCATCGACGCGGCCATCACCTACGGGCCGGCGCCCCGGGTGAAGGGGCCGCGCAAGAGCATCAAGATGGGCTCCTACTCGGCGGACTCGAAGGTCATCCGCATCCATCCGGCGTTGGACCAGCCGGTGGTGCCCCGCTACTTCGTGGAGTGGATCGTCTTCCACGAGATGCTCCACCACATCTACCGGACCCGGCGGGGTGAGGACGGGCGGCGGTGCATCCATCCGCCCGAGCTCATGGAGCACGAGAAGCGCTTCCACGACTACTCGCGGGCCCAGGCCTGGGAGCAGGAGAACCTGGACCTGCTGCTGCGCGCCCGCGTCTCACCGGAGTGAGGCGCGGGGCCTCCCCGGGGCTTCAGGGGAGGATGAGTCCGCCTGGACTGCGCCGCTCCTGAGAGGGGGCGGCCTCGGCGGACGCGGTGGGCTCCCGGGCTCCGGGGGCTCGCTGGGTGGCGGTCTCGGCGCGGGCTCCCGCGGCCGCCACCAGGCCGACGACCTTCTCGAAGAGGCGCTCGGCGAAGCGGGAGAAGGGCTGGTCGGCGCCGTGGAACAGGCGCCGCGCCTCTCCCCGGGCCACGTCGGCCTCCCGGGTCCGCTCGGTGCGCTCGAAGAAGTCCGCCATCCTCCACAGTCGCAGGGCGTAGCGCCGGGCCATGTCCGGGGAGAAGAAGTCCCGCGCCACGGAGGCCACGGCGGACTGGAGCTGGTCCTGTCGCTGCACGTCGCTGAGGGCCAGGGGGCTGACGACGACTTCGTCCAGCTTCACCAGCAGGCGCTTCACCACGGGCTCGGGCGGAAGCCACGCGGCCATCTCGGCCGTCTCGTGCAGGAGGTCGCCCTCGCGCGAGCGGCGGATGTCGTCGGGCTCGGGAGCGGGGAGGGTGGTGGGCTCGAGCTGCGGCTGGACGCCGAAGTGGCGCAGGGCGACGTCCAGGCCTTCGGGGAACGGGGTGTGGGTGCGCAGGTTGAGTCCGGCGGCCTCGGCGAGCAGGGCGGCGGCCTCATCCACGGGCAGCTCCATGGTGCCCCCCTGCTCCAGGCCCTCCTTGATGACGCGGCGCCACGCGCCCCGGCCCTTCTCGCCCAACTGGAGCTGGATGACGCCGTGCTCGTCGGTGAGCAGGGCTTGCACCACCTCGATGCCGCCGCCGCGAATGGCGCGGCCCAGGACGAGGGCCCGCTCGCCCCGGCCGGTGATGATGCTGGCGAGGGCGGGGAGGGCGTCGCTCGCGGGAGCGGGGGCGGGGGACTCGGTGGGGGCGGCGCGCGGGGCCTCGGCCACCGCGACACCGCGCGAGCGCAGGCGGTACAGGGCCTTCTTGGCGAGCTTGGCCAGCGGCTTCACCGAGGAGGCGGACAGGGCTTCCGCGAGCGCGGGCTGGCCGGCGAGCACGGAGGCTTCGAGGACGGCGGCGGCGAGGGGCTCGGGCAGGGCTTCCAGCTCGGCGGGCGTGGCGACGTGGCCCTCGCGCGCGAGGGCGCGGGCGGCCTCCACCTTGTCGGCGGGGAGGTCCGGCAGGGCGGTGCCGGCGCGAAGTGCGTCCAGCAGGGAGCGAGGGTCCGAGGCGGGGGATTTCATGGGGGCCTTGTACCGCGCGCCGTGTGTCTCGGGGCATCGCCCGTGCGGGGCGCGCGACCACTGGCCCACACTCGGGACGGCGCGGGACGCGGCGCTCGGGTGTGAGTGTCGTGGTGGTGTCGACGCCCGACGCCGGGCCGACGTCGGTGAGCGTCGAGCGGAGCCTTGCTCTGAACGCCTCGGAAGGCGTGCTCAGCATCTGCGCACCCGCCGACTGCGGCCCGTCGAGCTGATGCGCGTGAGCGCCAGGCGGAGCCTTCTGCCACCCACCTGGGAAGCCATGCTCAGCATCTGCGCACCCGCCGACTGCGGCCCGTCGAGCTGATGCGCGTGAGCACGAGGCGGAGCCCTCTGCCAACCAACTCGAAATCCGCGCTTCGCGCCAGCGCACCTGTGGGCCGCGACCTGGTGGTGGCGCGCCTCACCTGGAGCCTCGCGCCGAACACCTCGGACCCCGCGCTCAGCGCCTGCGCACCAGCCAGCTGCGGCCCGACTGCCCGACGATGGCGAACTCCGACTGGAGCCTCGCGCCGAACACCTGGGACGGGTGGGCGCCGCGCACCACGAAGGTGTCGTACCAGGCGCCCTGCCTGTCCCAATCCACGTCCTGGGGCCGCCACTCGGAAGGGAAGGTGGGCGGCACCTCGCCGCGATACTTCAGCGGCGAGTGCGGCGTGGACGCGAACGTGAAGTTGGGCACACCCCCGCGCTCGCGCGCGAGCACCGCCGCCGAGTGGATGAACACCGGAAAGCGGACCACGCGCGAGCCCGGGTCGTAGACGAGCCCCATGACCCGGGGCTTCGACGCCGTCGCCGACACCAGCCCCTCCCACTCCGCCACCTCGCGTGAGAACGCGCGGAAGCCCCGGCCCAGCGTGACGGCCAGCACCAGCGCGCACGCCCCCGCGGCCCATCGCAGCGGCACCCGCCACGACGCCACCGTCGCCGGCGCGGTGGCCACCAGCAGCGCGGCCGCCAGGTGCGCATAGCGCGTGTTCAGGTAGTAGACGTATCCCCGGATGTCGAACGGCAGCAGGAAGTAGAGGGCCAGCGCCAGCCCGCCCAACCCCAGCAGCCGCGAGCGCGTCACCCAGCCCCGAGAGCTCCCAGCCTCCGGCCGCACCAGCCCCGCCACCCAACCCGCCAGCGCCACCGCGCCCACCGCGTACATCGCCCACCGGTCCGAGCCATCCCGCAGGGTGTTGGCGAGCACGTCGAACAGCTCCGCGCGGTTCTGCGCGAAGCTCTTCCACCCCAGGTTCTGCGGCGAGAACGTCGGCCCCCACGCCTTCCACGGCGCCCCCGGCTGGATGTCGGGCGGCTCACCGAAGCGCAGCACCACCCAGCCGAGGAACAGCGCGACCCCGGGCACCACGCCCAGGAGCGCCGGCACCCGGGGCTTCAGCCTCGCGACGAGTCCCCGCGCCGTGGCGTCCTCCGGCACCGCCGTGGTGACGAGCAGCCAGGGCAGCCCGAAGGCGAGGAACCCGAAGGCCTGCACATGGAACAGCAGCACCGCGACCAGGCACCCGGCCAGCCACGCCGCCCAGCGTCTGCGCCGGGGGGCGTCCTCCAGCGCGCGCACGAAGAAGCCACAGCACAGCAACGTCAGCGGCAGCGCGGCGCAGTAGTTGATGAAGCCCCAGCCGAAGCTGTCTCCGTACGCGAAGGGCAGCGCGAGCAGCGACGGCCACGTGGGCCTGCCCAGCGAGCGCAGCAGGAAGCCCAGGCTCAGCGGCAGGCCCACCACGTAGGCGGTGAGGAAGACGCGGTTGGCCAAATCCAGCGGCAGCAGCCAGTTCAGCGCGCTGACCAGGTAGTAGTACCCCAGGTACGGGGTCAACGCGTGCCGCGCCTCGAAGAGCTGCGGGTACAGCGTGCTCGGGTCATCCAGCCGGTGGAGCACCGAGATGAGGTACAGGTGCTGCGGCAGGTCCACCATGGGCAGGTGGCGGGACACCCACAGGGGCAGGGCGCCGAGCACCAGGGCCGTCACGTGAATAAAGCGAGCGTTGGAGTTCGTCACGAGAGGGGCAGGACTGTACGCGCCGCTTCCCTGCCCGGCGAGCAGCCAACAGAGACGCTCGACGTGACGCGGCGAGGTAGACAAAGGTATGGCCGTCGACCTTGGCAGTCGTTGGGGCCTGCGCTATAGGCGCCGGAGCACGGGGGGCGAGGGCCCCTCGAGGAGCGCGCACATGACACGCAACGCGACGATGATGGTTGCGGCGCTGGCCAGCGGTCTGCTGATGCTCGCGCCCCGAGCGGCGAGCGCCTGCGAGGCCCACGCCCAGGCCGCGCGAGCCAAGGCCGAGAAGGCCCAGACGCCCGCCCCGGACACGAAGGCCGCCGAGGCCCGCCCCGCCACGGGCGAGCAGGAGCGCCCGCTCGACGCGCTCGACTCGCTGATGGCCGCGAAGTGTCAGTGCGGCAGCAAGGCGGACTGCACGTGCAAGAAGGGCACGTGTGAGTGCGCCCGCTGCAAGCCCAAGCGGCAGGTGATGGACGCGCTGCGCGGCCAGCCCGCGGAGCTGAAGCTGGACGAGGCGCGCCGCACCGACGCGTCCGCCGGCATCTTCATCTGAGCGTCTCGGCGGAGGCCTTCTCCGCCTTGAGCACCAGCAGCGGCGGCAGCGCCACGCGCTCGAAGCGCACCAGCCCCGCCGCCCCGACCGCCGCGCGCAGCGTGGCCTCGGTCCTGGGATGGAGCCCCGCGCGACGGTGGAGCAGCCCCGACGCGGACCCCGGCGGCGCATACGTGCTCGCCACCCAGCGTCCCCCGGGCCGCAGCGCCCGCGCCACCTCCAGCATCAGCCGGCCCAGGTCCTCCACGTAGTGGAGCGAGTCCACCATCAACACCGCCCCCAGCGCTCCGTCCTGGAAGGGGAGGTAGGGCGCCTGGGCTCGCAGGAAGTCCACCGTCGCGCCCGCCTCGCGCGCCTGCGCCATGCCTTCCTCCAGCATCGCGGGGCTCACGTCCTGTCCGGCGACGGGCGGGAAGCCCGGCTCACGCGCGAGCCTGCGCGCCACCAGCCCCGTGCCGCAGCCCAGATCCAGCACCGGCCCGTCGGGCGTGCCCAGCAGGCTGCGGTAGAGCAGGTACTCGCTGTCCGCGTCGAGCGGCTGACGCAGGAGCGCGCGTTGGAGGGTGGGGCGCACGTAGCGCTCGTAGGAGCGCGCCACCCAGCGGTTCTCCAGCCCGCGCTGCAGGCCGGCGGAGGCGGGAGGCTCCAGCACCAGGTCCGCGACGCCCTCGGCCACCGGGTAGCTGGTGCGGCACTCCGGACAACGCAGCGGGCCGAAGAGCAACACCGGCGCGGGCGCCTCGGGACGCAGCGCGCCCTTGCGACAGCGGGGGCAGCGAAGGAGCTGGACGAGCGCGTGCCGCACCCGGACGTCAGGCCTGGGGCGGCGGGGGGGTGACGCGCCGGTCCTCGGCCACGAGCACCGGCCAGCCCCGCGCCATCGCCTCGCGGAAGAAGGCGGCCAGCTCCCTGCGGCTGTCGTTCACCGCGCCCTGGAAGGGGTCGATGAGGGACTCCTCGCCGAGGCTGCGCGTGGCGTTGAGCTCCACCGGGGTGCCGCACCGCTCGCAGCGGATGGACACCTGGCGCACCAGCGCCACCGGCACCGCGTACCGGGCGCCGCAGTCGCCGCACTTCCACACCAGCGCGCGCTCACCGGCCTCGCGCCGCGCCAGGCCCTCCAGCTCATCCGCCAGACGCAAGAGCGCCGGCAAATCCTGGGGAGGCTGCGCGAACACCGCCGAGGCGCCGAACCCCGCCTCGGGCGCGCCCAGCTTCGGAGGCTTGTCGCCCTGCAGCAGGGCGCGCAGGCGGTCCTTCGCGCGCATGTCACGGAACTCGGCGCCTGACAGGGCGCGCTCCACCGCCTCATGGACCGGCGGCAGGTCCGGCTCGAGGCGCTCATCGACCGGCAGCGACTGGGGATGCTCCACCAGTCGGTGCGACGGAACTGCGAGAAATCGGAAGGCCACGGATGCTCCATTGCACCCTGGCCTTCCCAGCGCAAGACGCGAGTTGGCAAATGTCCGCTGTGACGACAGATTCCGCTCTATCTGGACCACTCCAGCATGAGCTGCAACGGAGCGCGGGCCGCCTCCCGCAGGTCCTCCGGCATCGTCAGCTCCGGCGTGCGCTCCTTCATGCACTTCCAGAGCTTCTCCATCGTGTTGAGCCGCATGTACGGGCACTCGTTGCACGCGCAGCCGTTGTCCGGCGGCGCGGGGATGAAGTGCTTGTGCGGCGCGCCCTTCTTCATCTGATGGAGGATGCCCGCCTCCGTCACGACGATGAACTTCTCTTTCGGGCTCTTGATGACGTGGTCGAGGATGCCCTTCGTCGAGCCGATGAAGTCCGCGTGCCGCAGCACCGGCGCCTCGCACTCCGGATGGGCCACCACCTCCGCGTCCGGGTGGAGGACCTTCAGCTCCACCAGCTTCTTTTCGCTGAAGATTTCGTGGACGATGCAGCTGCCCGGCCACAGCACCATGTCCCGCCCCGTCTGCTTCATGACGTGGCGGCCCAGGTGCTGGTCCGGCGCGAAGAGGATCTGCCGGTCGCGGGGGACCTGGTTGACGATTTTCACCGCGTTGGAGGACGTGCAGATGACGTCGCTCATCGCCTTCACCGCGGCGGAGCTGTTCACGTAGCTCACCACGAAGGCGCCCGGATGCTTCTCCTTGAAGACCTTGAAGGCCGCCGGCGGACACCGGTCCGACAGCGAACAGCCCGCCTTCAGGTCCGGCAACAGCACCTGCCGCGAGGGATTCAGGATTTTCGCGGTCTCCGCCATGAAGTGCACGCCACAGAAGACGATGACGTCCGCCTGGGTGCGCTCCGCCGCCTGCGCCAACGCGAGGCTGTCCCCGACGAAGTCCGCCACGTCCTGGACTTCGCTCTCCTGGTAGTAGTGCGCAAGAATCACAGCGTTCATGGAACGCTTGAGCTCCTCGATTTCCCGCGCGTAATCCACCTCGGTGCCCATGGCACCTCCTTGCCTGGTCGACACTTAACTCGCCCGGCGGGGTTGGGCCACATCGTCGGAAGTTGGCTGCCGGGCGGACGGATGGCCGGCGCTGGCGTTCCCTGGGTCGACTCTGCCACCGTCCCACTTCGTGCAAGCGAGGCGCATGCCCGCATCACCTGACGGCGCGGAGAGGGTAGACTGCGCGCAATCCTCCGGGTCGGCCCGGGGGAGCAGTCGCCTTGCTGTCGAGCTTGGACAAGCCACACATTCGGGGTCGAGAACACGCGATCGGCTGGTGGAGAGGGGGCGGCACCGGACCCGTGGCCGTGGGCAGGCAATGGCCCTGCCCCTTCTCCATTTGAACGCCTTTCCCGTCGAGGAGAGAGCATGAGTGTCCCCACTCAGGACGTCCTGATTGTGCATCCGAACGAGGGCCGGCGCGCCGCGCTGGCCGAGGTCCTGGGCGTCCACCGGGTTGTCGCGGTGGAGTCCCAGGTGGAAGCCACGCGGCGCATGGAGTCCACGGCGCCCACCCTCATCATCGCTCCTCCGGAGAACGCGCGGCGCTTCTTGAGACATGTCGACCGGGCCGCGCCCGAGGCCGTGCGCGTCTTCGTCTGTTCGCAGTCGGACCGCCAGGGGCTCGAGGAGCTCGTGGAGACCGCGGCCGAAGGGCATGTCTTCAATACGCTGGATGACAGCCTCACCGTGTCGGAGCTGGGCCGCCGGCTCACCAGCATCCTCCAGCACCGCTCCTCGGCCCGGGTGACGCCCGCCAGCACCCTGGCGGTGCGCTTCCGGCTCAACGGCGTGACGTACCCCGCCGGCTGCCTGGACGTGGGCAACTTCGGCGCCGCGCTGCGCGTGCCGCTCACCGCGTCCATCGGCGCGTTCATCCAGGGCACCGCGCTGGAGGACCTGGTCTTCGAGCGCCACGGCAAGACGGTGCTCCAGGTCCCGCGCGCGTTCATCCGCCACGCCCAGCAGGTCCACGCCACCCAGCAGCCCTACCTGCGCCTGGGCATCACCTGGGGCGAGGGCCTGGACGAGCCGGTGACGGCGCCGTCCTCGCGCATGAGGGACCCGGTCATCGTCCTGGCGCTCCTGCGCAAGGCGGTGCGCCGCGAGACGCCCATCTGGCTGCACTACCTGGACACCCCGTCCTCGCACTTCCGCCTGGACGCGCCCGTGGTGGAGCTGCAGGACGGGCGCGCGGTGCTGCGCGGCTTCAATGACGGCGCGTTCCCCGCGGACGTGGGGGACGTGCTGCAGCTCTCCTTCGAGGTCGGCGGGCAGAGCTACTCGGGCGCCACCAGCGTGCTGCGCCGGGGCGACAACGACGTGGCGCTGAGCGTGCCGCGCTCGGTGGGGCTGCAGAACCGCCGCGGCCTGCAGCGCTTCCGGCTGGGGCCCGACCACCGCTTCCTCGTCACCTTCCACGCGCCCATCAACGGCGAGCGCATCACCCGCTCGGTGCTGGACCTGAGCGGCCGCGGCTTCGCGTTCCCGTTCGACGCGTCCTGCGAGGTGCTGCCCGCCGGCTCCCAGCTGGACGTGTCGCTCCTGTTGCCGGACGGCTCGGAGGTGCCGTGCCGCGCGGAGGTCCGCTCGGTGGACGCGGTCAACACCGACAGCCGGTTCGACCGGAGCCTGCGTCCGTACCGCTGCGGCGTGCGGCTGCTCGAGGTGCCGACGAAGATTCGCGACGCCATCCATGACGCCTTCATGGCGTCGCGCAGCGGGGCCTCGCGCGACGGCGGCCAGGAGAAGCTGGCGGACATCTGGAAGATGATGGAGGAGTCCCACTACACCTTCCATCCGGACTACCCCTTCGGCGGCGAGGCGGGCTACCTGGACGCGCTGGAGCACACCCACCGGCGGCTCGCGGAGGCCAAGGACCTGGGCCGCTCCATCCTCTACGCGGACGCGGGCGCCATCATGGGCCACGTGGGCGGCTTGAGGATGCACTCGCGCTCGTGGCTGGTGCAGCACCTGGCGGTGCGGCCCGGCTACCACCGGCACGAGCAGATCGCCAACGACCTGACGGCGCTCGCGGTGGAGATGGGCGAGGCCATCGAGGACGTGGAGTTCCTGCGCTACATGTGGCGCAGCGACAACCGGTGGCCCAACCGGCTGGGCACGTGGCTGGCCCGCGTCATGGAGAACCGCGGCTTCAGCATGCTGCGCGCCTTCCACTACATGCGGCTGCCCCTGGAGCTGGCGCCCCAGGCCCCGGCGACGACGCTGACGGTGCGCGAGGGGACGCAGGCGGACCGCGCCTGGCTGGAGGCGCACCTGCGCGCCCGGGGCGAGGTGGTCCGCGTGCTGGCGGAGGACCTCCAGGCGGAGCCGGACGCGGAGGACCAGATGCGCGCGCGCTTCGCGGCCGCGGGGCTGTACCGGGACCGGCGCATGTTCGTGGTGGACGGGGAGCACGGCCCCCTGGCGCTGGCGCTGGTGGAGGAGGCCTCCCCGGGCCTGAGCTACATCGAGGTCACCAACGGCTTCTGGCTGGAGGTGGCGGACCGCTCGCATCCGCTGGCGAAGCAGGCGCTGGAAGCCCTGGTCCACCGGTGCATCGCCCACGCCCGCGCGCGCGGCCGGCCCTCGGCGGTGGGCCTGGTGGCGGACGAGGACGCGCCGCTGCTCGCGTCGATGGGCTTCGTGGGGCAGGGGCGCTTCTGCGAGTGGATCTTCCACCGCTCCATGGTCCGCCGCTGGTGTGACTTGTGGCGCTCGCTCTTCGAGCGGCTCAGCCGCCCGCGCCGCGCCTCCGCCCAGCCGTCACCCGAGGACCCTTCATGTACTTGATGGAGTCCACGGAAGAGGGACGTCGGCTGCTCGCGCAGGAAGGCGCGTCCGACAACATGCGGACCCTCCTGGGCGCCACGGGGCTTGGCACCGGGGCGCGCGCGCTCGACGCGGGCTGCGGCCCCGGCGGCATCTCCGAGACGATGGCGGACCTGGTCGGCCCCACCGGCCACGTGACGGGCGTGGACCTCAACGAGGACCGGCTGCGCGAGGCCTCCCTGCGCAACGCCCACCGTCCCTGGCTGCGCTTCCATCAGGCGGACATCCGCCGCACCGGGCTGCCGGACGCGTCGGTGGACTACGTCTGGAGCCAGTACGTCTTCGAGTACCTGCCGGACCGGCCCGTGGCGCTCGCGGAGCTGATGCGCGTCACCCGGCCGGGCGGCAAGGTGGTGGTGTCGGACATCGACGGGCTGGGCTTCCAGAACTGGCCCTTCTCCGACGCGCTGCGTGACGGCACCCAGCGCATCGTCGACGCGCTGGCCACGAGGGGGTTCGATCTG
The DNA here is from genome assembly GCF_026626605.1 of Myxococcus sp. MISCRS1. Lineage (NCBI taxonomy): Bacteria > Pseudomonadati > Myxococcota > Myxococcia > Myxococcales > Myxococcaceae > Myxococcus > Myxococcus sp. MISCRS1. Next base: position 1,324,914 of record NZ_JAPNKB010000001.1, on the reverse strand, counting down.
CACGTCGGGCGCAAGCTCTTCTCGGAGTTCCGCGAGGCGGGACTCGTGGACGTGAAGGTGCACCTGCTGCCGTTCTACCTGGTGGCCGGGGCCGCGGACGCCCGGCTGATGCGGGACTGGGAGGTGCGCTTCGCCGCGCTGGCCCCGGTGGCCGCGCCCGCCTTCGGAGGCCTGGAGCCGTACCAGGCCCACTGCCGCGACTTCCTGGCCATGTTGGCGGACCCCGCCGGACTCAAGTATGCGGTGACGCTGGTGACGGAGGGAACCCGGCCTTGAGTGACAGTGCCCCACAGCGGGAGGATGCGCAGACGCCCGACAACGCGCCCGAGGTGGGGACCCGCGCCACCTCCACGCTGCTCTTGTACTTCGAGCAGCGCTACGGCGGTGAGCGGCTCCAGCGCGCCTGGGCGCGCCACGGCTTCGGTCTGCCGCTGGAGTACATGCGCACGCCGACGAACTTCGTCTCGCTGCGCTTCCTGGAGCGCGTGGCGGCGATGCTCCAGCAGGAGTCGGGGGACCCGCAGTTCATGCGGCAGGCGGGGCTGTTCACCGCGTCGCCCCAGGCGCTCGGCTTCGTCTTCTACATGCTGCGCGCGGTCGGCTCGCCGCGCATGTGCTACCGGCAGACCATTGAGTTCTCCCCCAGCTATAACCGCGTGGGCCACTTCACCGTGGAGCGGCTGGAGCGCGAGCGGCTGGACCTGACGTACCGCAGCAGCATCGTCGAGCAGGACCGCAACATCTGCGAGCTGCGCATGGGCCAGTTCGCGTCGTTCCCCACCATCTGGGGCCTGGCGCCCGCGGAGGTGCGGGAGCTGGAGTGCCAGGTGCACGGCGCGCCCGCGTGCCGCTACCACCTGACGTGGACGGACCCTCCGTCGCTGTGGGGGCACCACCTGGGCCTGGTGCTGGGCACGGTGTGTGGCCTGGCCGCGACGGCGGTGGGGCTGGGCCACCCGGTGTTCTGCGTGGGGGCGCTCGCCACGGCGGGCTTCGCGGTGGGCGGCTGGCTGGACGGGCGGCGCGAGCTGAAGGGCAAGGACGAGGCGCTGCGCTCGCAGAACCAGGCCATCATGGGCTCGCTGTCGGAGCTGCAGCAGCGCTACGACGAGATCTTCCGCGCCAACGTGGCCCTCGAGGACCGCGTGGCCGAGCGCACCCAGGAGCTGAAGGAGGCCAACGGCAAGCTGGGTGACGCGCTGGTGCGCCAGCAGGAGCTGGACCGGCTCAAGAGCGAGTTCTTCGACAACGTCAGCCACGAGCTGCGCACGCCGCTCACGCTCATCCTGCTGACGCTCGAGTCGCTGGAGCGCCGGGGCGAGGAGAACAACCCGGAGGTGGTCATGCAGCACGTGGCCACCATGGAGCGCAGCGCGCAGCGCCTGCTTCGCCTCATCAACAACCTGCTGGACCTGGCCCAGCTCGAGTCGGGCAAGGCGCGGCTGCGCTACCAGCCCCTGGAGCTGCACGCCTTCCTGAGCACCGTGCTGCCCCCGTTCCTCGCGATGGCGGAGCGGCAGGGCGTGTGGCTGAAGCTGGAGGGCCAGACGGTGACGCCCGTGGAGGTGGACCACGAGCGCATGGACATCGTCTTCCAGAACCTGTTGTCCAACGCGCTGAAGTTCACCCAGGCCGGCGGGGTGACGGTGCGCGTGCACGAGGACGAGAAGGACGTCTGGGTGGACGTGGTGGACACCGGCCAGGGCATCTCCGCCCCGGACACGAAGGTCATCTTCGACCGCTTCGCCCAGGCGGACAACAGCGGCACCCGCCGCTTCGGCGGCACGGGCATCGGCCTGGCGCTGGTGAAGGAGACGCTGGAGCTGCACGAGGGCGGCATCCACGTGACGAGCGAGCTGGGCCAGGGCTCCACCTTCCACGTGCGCCTGCCCAAGGGGAGAGCGCACATCCGCGAGGAGCTGCGCGAGCGGCGCCGCGCGGAGATGCCGGTGCGGCGCGAGCGGCGAATCTCGGGCTCGTACCCCTCGCTGGACGCGGGCGTGCCGGACAACGGGCGCAACGCCTCCGCGCTGCCGGCCAGGGATCACGCCGGGCCGGGGCCGGACGCGCCCCGCATCCTGGTGGTGGAGGACGACGCGGAGATTCGCGGCTTCATCGCGGGGCTGCTCAAGCAGCACTACCGGGTGATGGAGGCCGTCAACGGCGAGGAGGGCCGCCAGCGCGCGCTGGCCGAGCGGCCGGAGCTCATCGTGTCGGACGTGATGATGCCGGTGCTCTCGGGGCTGCAGATGCTCGAGGCCCTGCGCTCGCATCCGCAGACGGTGGACATCCCCGTCATCCTCCTCACCGCGCGCCAGGAGGTCTCCGCGAAGGTGGAGGCCCTGGGCACGGGCGCCAACGACTACCTGGGCAAGCCCTTCAGCCCGCGCGAGCTCCTGGCGCGAATCGAGACGCAGCTGCGCCTGCGCGAGGCGGCCATCCGCTCCGCGGAGAACGAGCGGCTGGCGGCCATCGGCCTGCTCACCTCCGGCTTCGCGCACGAGGTCAGAAACCCGCTCAACGGGCTGATGAACGCGCTGACGCCGCTGAAAGAGGTGCTGGTGGCCGACACGCCGGACGCGCAGATGAGCCGCGCCATGGTGGAGGTGATGGAGGAGTGCGGCCAGCGCATCCGCCACCTCGCCGAGTCGCTGCTGTCCTTCACCCGCACCACCGACACGCCGGTGATGCTGTCCCTGGACACGCTGCTGGACTCCACGCTGGGCGTGCTCATGTGGCGCGTGCCTTCGGGCGTGACGGTGGAGCGCGCCTACGAGTGCACGCTGCCGGTGCAGGGAGACCCGGGCTCGCTCAACCAGGTGTGGCTCAACCTGCTGGACAACGCGCTGCGCGCGGTGGGCGAGCACGGCCGGGTGCGCGTGGCCACGGCCTGCCAGGGGGACGAGGCCGTCGTCACCATCAGCGACAACGGCGTGGGCATCCGCCAGGAGGACATGGAGCGGCTGTTCCAGCCCTTCTTCTCCACCCGTGCCGCGGGGGAGGGCACGGGGCTGGGGCTGGCCCTGAGCCGGCGCATCGTCGTGCGCCACGGCGGCCGCATCCACTTGAGCAGCGCGCCGGGCAAGGGCACCCAGGTGGAGGTGCGACTGCCCCTGCGTCCGCCGGGGCGCTCCTCGTCGAACGGCGGCGCCGAGGGACAGTCCGAGCCCCGCGTGGGCCGGCTGGGCTGAGCCCCTTCACGGGCGGAGGCTCGACTCGGCGCGGCGTGACGTCCGGAGGGCGGGGCGGGGGGCGGGGGAATTCTCGGCCGTCCCCGTTGTCCACTCACGCACGGCTGTCGTTGGGTCTGCTACAGTCAAGTGCTCTTTACGTCACACCCCCATCCACCCACCGAAGGAAACCTCGGCATGCAAGGAACCGTAGCCGCGGGCGCTGCCCGTCAGGGGCACCCGCGAGGGTTGTACCTCCTGTTCTTCACCGAAATGTGGGAGCGCATGTCGTATTACGGCATGCGCGGCCTGCTCGTCCTATTCCTCACGAGCCAGGTCAACGGGGGCTTCGGGTGGACCAAGAGCGAAGCGCTCAGCCTCTACGGAACGTACACCGGCCTAGTGTACCTGACGCCCATCGTCGGCGGCTTCATCGCGGACCGCTTCATGGGGCAGCGCCGGGCGGTGGTGCTCGGTGGCGTGTTGATGATGATAGGCCACCTGGTCCTCGCGCTCCCCAGCGTGATGATGTTCTACGTGGGCCTGGGCTTCCTCATCATCGGCAACGGCTTCTTCAAGCCGAACATCTCCACCATGGTGGGCGGGCTGTACGCGCCGGGTGACGGCCGTCGGGATGGTGCCTTCACCATCTTCTACATGGGCATCAACCTGGGCGCGATGCTCGGCAACTTCATCTGCGGCACGCTGGGTGAGAAGGTCGGCTGGCACTGGGGCTTCGGCTCCGCGGGCGTGGGCATGTTCCTGGGCCTCATCGCCTTCCTCGCGCTGCAGAAGAAGCTGCTGGGCGACGTGGGCCTGGCGCCCGTGAAGCCCACGCCGCAGGCGCAGGCGGCGCAGGGCGGCGGGGAGAAGAAGGGCTTCAGCCGCGATGAAATCGACCGCATCATCGTCATCTTCATCATCGCCCTCTTCGTCGTCGCCTTCTGGGCGGGCTTCGAGCAGGCCGGCGGTCTGATGAACCTCTACACGAACGAGAAGGTGGACCGTCACCTGTTCGGCGCCGAGGTCCCCACCACCTGGTTCCAGAACTTCAACTCGCTCTTCATCGTCGCGCTGGCGCCGGTGTTCGCGGGGCTGTGGGGGTGGCTGGCCGCGCGCGGCAAGGACCCGAGCATCCCGGTGAAGATGGGCATGGGGCTGGTGTTCCTCTCCGTCGGCTTCGTCTTCATGCTGGGCGCCTCCAACCAGAGCGCGGACGCAGGCAAGGCGGCCGCGTACTGGGTCATCCTGGCGTACCTGTTCCACACCATGGGCGAGCTGTGCCTGTCCCCGGTGGGCCTCTCCATGGTGACCAAGGTCGCGCCCCAGCGCATCGTCTCCGCGATGATGGGCGTGTGGTTCCTGGCGAACGCGGCGGCCAACAAGCTGTCCGGCGTCATCGGCGGCTACTCGGAGAAGCTGGGCGAGTTCGACGTGTTCCTCTACATCTCCATCGGCACGGGCATCGCCGGCCTCATCCTCCTGGTCGTCTCGCCGGTGCTGAAGAAGATGATGCACGGCACCGACGAGGTGAAGCCCGCCTCCGCCACCCACGAGCAGGCCCAGGGCGGCTCCTCGGTGGCCGCGGCCTGAGTCCGGAAACGACGAGGGGCGCGCCTCCCTGGAAAGGAGAAGCGCGCCCCTTGGCTTCGACGAAGCACCCGACGCCGGAGCGCCTCTCAGGTGGAGGGCTCCGGCGTCGCTGTTTTCTCAGGCCGACTTCGCCGTGATTCCCGCCGCGCTGCGCTCCTCGGTGGGGAGCGGCGCGGAGGTCTGGTACCAGTCGCGCACCACGTAGCGGCGGGCCACCAGCGCCATGCCCACGGCGGCGACCAGGGCCATGCCCGCGTAGAAGAAGAACTGGCCGGAGCCGGAGAAGACGTTGAGCGCCGCGGCGATGGCCACCGCCACGTTGGCCAGCGTGTTCGTCACCAGCCACACGCTCTGGATGGTGCCCTTCATCTGCCGGGGCGCCTGCGTGTACGCGAACTCCAGGCCCGTGGTGGACATCAGGATTTCGCCGAGCGTCAGCACCACGTACGGCAGAATCTGCCACGCGATGTTCAGCGTCGTGCCGCCCTCCATCGCCACCTGGAAGAAGCCGGCGATGATGAACGACACCGCCCCGAAGACGAGCCCCAGCGGCATGCGCCGCAGCGGCGTCAGCTCCCACCCCGAGCGCTGGAACAGCGGGTACACCACCGCCGTCAGGAAGGGGATGAGCAGCATCACCAGCATGGGGTTGACGAACTGCATCTGGCTGGGCTGGAACTCGTACCCGGCCACGTTCAGGTCCATGGAGCGCGCCTGCACCACCCACGTGGACGCCTTCTGGTCGAACAGCATCCAGAAGAAGGGCACGAAGGGCAGCATCAGCCCGCTCACCCGGAACACCGCCTTGGCGCCCTCCACGGCCTCGTCGGGGTGCGTGGACTTGGCGCCGTCCAGCCAGTGGCCGCCCTGGCCCCGGTTCTTCAGCGCGCTGCTCACCACCTTGAGGAACGAGTGCGGGTTGGCCCCCGTCGGCGGCACCATCACGTAGTGGCGCCGGCCCGCCCAGAAGATGACCGTCGCGATGAACATCAGCACGCCCGGGATTCCGAAGGCGACCGACGGGCCGAAGTTCTTGAGCAACAGCGGGATGAACAGCGACGCGAAGAACGAGCCGAAGTTGATGGTCCAGTAGAAGATGGCGAAGAGCTTCTTCACCAGGTGGCTGTTGGACTCGTTGAACTGATCTCCCGCCATCGCCGCGACGCACGGCTTGATGCCGCCGCTGCCCACGGCGATCAGCGCCAGGCCCGTGTAGAAGCCCGTGGCGTTGTTCTCGAAGACGGCCAGCAGCGCGTGGCCGATGCAGTAGACGATGCTCAGCCAGAGGATGGTGCGGTACTTCCCGAAGAAGCGGTCCGCCAGGTACCCACCGATGAGCGGGAAGAAGTACACCCCCGCCATGAAGGTGTGCATCAGGCTCTTGCCCTGGGCCTCGCGCAGCCCCGTGTCGGGCACCGCGTTGCGTAGCAGGTAGTCGATGAGGAACACCGTGAGGATGTTCCGCATCCCGTAGAAGCTGAAGCGCTCACACGCCTCGTTGCCGATGATGAAGGGTATCTGCGGCGGGAACTTGTTGTTCTGCGGTACCGCGGGACTCTCAGCCATGAGTCGGGGTGCTCCCTGGTGGCGAAAGGTGGGGGCGCCTGGAAGGCAAGGGGCCCAACCCTACCCAACGCGCGCGCCGGACTCCACCGAAGGCCCGCGTCCCACGTCACTCCGCCACCCCGAGCGGCCCCTCCCCACACGGTGGGGCGGCCTTGGCGCGGGCTGCCTGCCTTGCCCTGCCGCGATGCGGCGTGCGTCGCGTGCCCCGCGCCCGCGGCGCAGTCGCACCGGAATTCTCCTGCGAGCTTGCCCCGCGCGTTCCGATGCGAGTGCGTGTTGATCGATGCAACTTAAGCGGGCTGGGCCTGTTTGACAGGAATTGATGAGGCCCTATCATATGACACGCGGCTGAAACTGATTTCGCGTCTCACACCCCACCTGTGAAGTCTTCCTCCAAGGTGGACGGGGGGTAGGGGGTGAATGAAGGCACCCCCGCCCCCCGCTCCATGTTCTGGAAGCGGCCGGTGTGTGTAATCAGCCCGTCGCGCCGGGCTGCGCGGGCCTCGTGTCCGCCACGCGCTTGCCCACGCGGGCGCGCCGGGACTTGCCCAGCACGTGCGCCAGGTAGCGGCCGGTGTGGCTGGCCTGCACCTTGGCCACGCTCTCCGGGGTGCCCACGGCCAGCACCTGGCCTCCGCCGGCGCCGCCCTCGGGGCCCATGTCGATGAGCCAGTCCGCGCTCTTGATGACATCCAGGTTGTGCTCGATGACGAGCACGCTGTTGCCGGCGGCCACCAGCCGGTTGAGCACGGACAAGAGCTTGCGGATGTCCTCGAAGTGCAGGCCCGTGGTGGGCTCGTCCAGGATGTAGAGCGTGCGGCCGGTGGCCACGCGCGCCAGCTCGCGCGCCAGCTTGATGCGCTGGGCCTCGCCGCCGGACAGGGTGGGGGAGGGCTGTCCCAGGCGGATGTAGCCCAGGCCCACGTCGCCCAGCGTCTGCAGCACGCGCATGATGTCCTTGTGCGCGCCGAAGTGCTCCTGGGCCTCGCGCACGCTCATGTCGAGCGTCTCCGCGATGTTCTTGCCCTTGTAGCGCACGCGCAGCGTCGCCTCGTTGAAGCGCTTGCCGTTGCAGACCTCGCAGGGCACGTACACGTCCGCCAGGAAGTGCATCTCCACCAGCTTGACGCCGTCGCCCTCGCACGACTCGCAGCGGCCGCCCTTGATGTTGAAGCTGAAGCGGCCCGGCCCGTAGCCGAACGCGCGCGCCTCCGGCGTCATCGCGAACACCTCGCGGATGGCGTCGAACACCTTGGTGTACGTGGCGGGGTTGCTGCGCGGCGTGCGGCCGATGGGCCGCTGGTCGATGTCGATGACCTTGTCCAGGTGCTCGAAGCCCAGCACCGCCTTGTGCTTCCCGGGCGACTCGCGGCTGTCGTACAGGTGCTTGGCCAGGGCGGGGTAGAGGATCTCGTTGATGAGCGTGGACTTGCCCGCGCCGGACACGCCGGTGACGGCGGTGAAGATGCCCAGCGGAATCACCGCGTCCACGTCCCGGAGGTTGTTCTCCTTCGCGCCTTGAATCACCAGCTGGTGCTTGGGATTGGGCGCGCGGCGCTGCTCGGGGATTTCAATCTCCAGCCGCCCGGAGAGGTAGCCGCCGGTGAGGCTGTTCTCGTCCGCCATCACCTGCTTGGGCGTGCCCTGGGACACCACCTGGCCGCCCAGCTCCCCCGCGCCCGGGCCGAAGTCCACCAGCCAGTCCGCGTCCTCCATCGTCTCCTCGTCGTGCTCCACGACGATGACGGAGTTGCCCAAATCCCTCAGGCGCTTGAGCGTGGTGAGCAGCTTGCCGTTGTCGCGCTGGTGCAGGCCGATGGAGGGCTCGTCCAGGATGTAGATGACGCCCGTCAGCTCGCTGCCCATCTGGGACGCCAGCCGGATGCGCTGGCTCTCGCCGCCCGACAGCGTGGACGCGGTGCGGTCCAGCATCAGGTAGCCCAGGCCCACGTCGACCAGGAACGACAGGCGGCTGCGGATCTCCTTGAGCAGCTCGGTGGCGATCTTCCGCTCGTGCTCGGACAGGGCCAGCGCGCCCAGGAACGCGAGCGCGTCCGCGATGGTCAGCCGGCTCAGCTCGACAATCGAGTGCGCGTGGACCTTCACCGCGCGGCTCTCGGGGCGCAGGCGCTCGCCCTTGCAGGTGGGGCAGGGCTTGTTGCTGAAGTACTTCTGCAGCTCGGTGCGGCGGGCCTCGGACGTCGTCGTCTTGAAGTTGCGCATCATGCGCTCGACGAGTCCCTCCCACTCCATCTTGTACTTGCCGTTGTCGCCCCACTCGACGGTGAAGCTCTTGCCCTTGGCGCCGTTCATCAGCGTGTCGCGCTCGCGCTTCGACAGCTTCCCGTAGGGCACGTCCAGATCAATCTTGAACGCCTTGGACAGGCTCTCCACGAAGTCCGCCGTCCAGCCCTCGCCGCGGTTCATCCCGTTGGCCCAGGGCTCGATGGCGCCGTCGCGGATGCTGCGAGACGGGTCCGGCACGATGAGGTCCGGGTCCATCTCCGGCCGGGTGCCCAGGCCGTTGCAGTCCGTGCACATGCCCAGCGGGTTGTTGAAGGAGAACGACGCGGGCGTCAAATCCCCGAAGGAGATGCCGCAGGCGGGGCACGCGTTGAGCTCGCTCATCACCCGGTCGGCGCTCGCCGCGCCCGTCTCGTTGGTGATGATGAGCGTGCCCTTGCCCTCGCGCAGCGCGGTCTCCACCGAGTCCGTCAGCCGCGTCTTGATGTCCGCCTTGAGCACCAGCCGGTCGATGACCAGCTCGATGTCGTGCTTGGACTTCTTGTCCAGCTCGATGCGCTCCTCCAGGCTCTTGAGCGCCCCGTCGATGCGCGCGCGGGAGAAGCCGCGCTTCTGCGCCTCGGTGAGCAGGTCCTTGTGCTCGCCCTTGCGGTTCGTCACCAGCGGCGCCAGCACCTGGAGCTTGCTGCCCGAGGGCATCTTCAGGATTTCGTCGACAATCTGTTGCGCGCTCTGCTTGCCGACCTTGCGGCCGCAGTTGGGGCAGTGCTGCACGCCGATGGAGGCGTAGAGCACGCGCAGGTAGTCGTGCACCTCGGTGACGGTGCCCACCGTCGAGCGGGGGTTGTTGCTGGCCGCCTTCTGCTCGATGGAGATGGTGGGCGACAGGCCCCGGATGGTGTCGTACTTGGGCTTCTCCATCTGCCCCAGGAACTGACGGGCGTAGGCGGAGAGGCTCTCGACGTAGCGGCGCTGGCCTTCCGCGTAGAGCGTGTCGAAGGCGAGCGAGCTCTTGCCGGACCCGGAGACCCCCGTGAAGACGACCAGCTTCTTCTTGGGGATGTCCAGGGAGACGTTCTTGAGGTTGTGCTCCTTGGCGCCTCGGAGGGAGATGACGTCGGGCTCGGACATGATGGGCGGGCGATCTACCACTGAATAGGTGTTCCGGTAGTGGAAAAACCTGGAGAGGAGGGTGGATGGTCCTCAACGCGTGGCGTTGCGCGCCCACTCCCACCCGCGCCGGCCGCCCGAGCGGGCGACCCGGGGCCGCTGGAGCCCCGACCGGGATTCCGGTAGAGGGGCGCCTCCTCCTATGTCCTCTCGCTGGGTCCTCCCCGTGCGCTACCGCGGCACGCCGCTGCTCGTGTTCGCGAGCGTGCTGTTCGCGGTCATGGCGCTGTGCACCCGCCTGCTGGCCGGCCGCCTGTCCCCGGGCCAGGTGGCGTCCGGGCGCTTCGCCATCGGCCTGCTGTTCCTCGCGCTGTTCTTCCCGCTGATGCGGCGCAGGCCCCGCTTCGGGCGCGTCCACCTGTGGGCGCTGCGCGGCATCTTCGGCGGCGCGGCCGTCTACCTCTACTTCGTGGCGCTGGACCGGATGTCGGTGGGGCCCGCGGTGCTGCTCAACGCGTGCTGGCCCATCTACGCGGCCATCATCGGTTGGATGTTCCTGGGCGAGCGCGTGACGGGGGCGCTGCTGGCGGGCCTCGTGCTCACCACGGCGGGCGCGGGGCTGGTCATGTGGAGCACGGTGGCCCAGGACGTGTCGCTGACCCTGGGGCTGGGCGCGTGGGCGGGCATGGCGTCGGCGGTGCTGGGCGGCGCGGCCGTGGTGGTCATCCGCGCGCTCAGGCACGAGACGGACGCGGCCACGGTGTTCCTCTCCTTCTGTCTGTTCGGCCTGCTCTTCAGCCTGCCCTTCGCGCTCGCGGACTGGAGGCCGCTCGGCTGGGATGTCGTGCTTCCGCTGTTGGGCGTGGGGGTTTCCTCCGTGGTGGCGCAGATGGCCTTCACGTATGCCCTGGGCTACGTCACCGCGGTGGCCGGCGGGGTCGCCACCCAGTCGACGCCGGTCTTCTCGTGGGTGCTGGCGGCGCTGCTGTTGGATGAGGCCGTCTCGCCCCTGGCCGTGACGGGCGCCCTGGTGTGCATGGTGGGCGTCCTCTGGGGAACGGGCGTGCTGGAGCGCCTGCGCGCCCCGCAGTCGAAGCCCGCGCCCTGAGGCGCTCGGGTGCCCACGGCGGGCTGGTGGTTTGTCCCGACTGTCACCTGGCGTTCCTGAAGTAATTCCAGTCCCACCCGCCCCCAGGGAAACGTTCTTCCCACGGCGGAGAACCCCTTTTCCCAGCCACGCCCAAGAGTTGCCACGTTGGCCGGTGGACGTCTGTCGCCGCCATGCGTCGGGCACCTGGGTTGCAAAGCGCCCCCTCCGCCGGAATCGCGCGGGTGCGAGGCCGTGCGGAATCCGGGCTCGGGAGTCGTGGGGAGGCAGCAACGATGAGACGTCTGTTCTGGGTGGCGTGGGTGGCGGTGGCGTTGGTGGTGGGGACGGGGTGTGAGCGCCCGTCGTCGCAGCGGGCGAAGAGCGCCTTCGTGGTGCGCCCCGAGACCATCGACTTCGGCCCCGCCGCGCTGGGCCGCACCAAGAGCTTCAAGCTGAAGGTGACCAACGGCGGCCGCGCGTCCTACCGCGTGGAGGGCGCCACCTCCACCATCCCCAATGTCACGGTGCCGCCGTTCGAGCCCTTCACGCTGGGCGCCGGCGCCGAGCGCGAAATCGAGGTGCACTTCAAGCCCGAGGTCGAGGGCTCGGTGCAGGGCTCGCTGGAGCTCATCACGGACGCGGACGCCCAGGGGCAGGTGCCGGTGTCGGGCCGGGGCGTGAAGGCCTTCGTGGAGGTGCCGCTGACGGAGCTGGACTTCGGCAACGTGGCCATGGGCTTCGTGGAGATGCGCCAGGTGACGGTGAAGAACCCCTCCGACGTGGAGACGCCCTTGGCGGTGTCGGTGCAGGGCGCGGACCTGGACCAGTTCACCGCGGAGCATGGCGAGGCGCCCACGCTGGCGCCGGGCGAGGAGCGGGTGCTGTCGGTGGCCTTCGCTCCCCGGCGTCTGGGCGCGGCCGCGGCGGAGCTGCACATCGCCGTGTGCGACGGCTGCGAGCCGGCGGTGGTGCCGCTCAAGGGCATGGGCGTGGCGTCCAAGCTGGAGGTGACGCCGCTGCGGCTGGACTTCGGGCGCGTGGCGCTGGGCGCCAGCGCGGAGCAGTCCATCACCGTGCGCAACCAGGGCACTGAGTCCCTGCGCTGGTCCGGCGTGGAGCTGCAGGTCAACCCGGGCGGCGTGTACCGCGTGGTGAGCGAGCCCGTGCTCAGCGGCGGCCTCCTGGCGGCGGGCGCGAGCGTGGAGGTGCGCGTGGCCTTCACCCCGGTGGTGCTGGGGCGCGCGGGCGAGGGGCGCGTGGAGGTGGGCGTGCGCGAGCAGGGCTCCTCGGCGCCGGGCCCCAAGGTGTCGCTCGCGGGCGAGGGCGGCACGTCCTGCGTGGCGGTGAAGCCGCGTGACTTGGACTTCGGCGTGGTGGCCGAGGGCATGACGGCGACGCGGCCGGTGGAGGTCATCAACCGCTGCCGTGACAGCGTGCTCGTCAACAACCTGAACCTGACGACGGCGCAGGGCGGCTACTTCACCCTGGCGCAGGCGCCGGCCAGCGTGACGGTGCCCGCGGGCCAGTCGGCCTTCGTGGGCATCACCTTCAGCCCGCGTGTGGGCGCGGCGGGTCGGAGCGAGGGGCAGCTCGCGGTGAGCGTGCGCGCCGGGAGCACCACGTCCACGGAGGGCGTGACGCTCAAGGGCGAGGGGCGCGCCTTCAAGCCGTGCCAGTACTCGCTGCCGCAGCAGCTGAAGTTCGGGAAGGTGCCGGTGGGCGCGGAGGTGGGGCTGGGGGTGACGTTGCGCAACACCGGCACGGAGGCGTGCTACCTGGCGTCCATGCAGCTGGTGGCGGGCTCGGACCCGTCCTTCCTCGCGCAGTCGGTGCCCAACCACGTGCTCGAGCCGGGCCAGAAGGCCACGCTGGTGGTGCGCTTCAAGCCGGAGGAGGAGGGGCCCTTCGAGGGCCTCGCGGAGGCGTGGGTGAACCACCCGACGCTGGGGCACCCGCTGGTGTCGCTCGTGGGCGAGGGCGTGAAGGGCTGCTTCGCGCTGCAGCCGACGACGGTGGACTTCGGCGTCACCAAGCTGTCGTGTGGACCTCGCACCCGGGAGCTGGTCGCCATCAACGAGTGCATCGGCCCGGTGAAGGTGGCCGAGATGACGCTGGAGCAGGCGGGCGAGGAGTTCTCGGTGGAGTCGGCGAGCGCCTTCCCGTCCTCGATTGCCGCGGGCGGGCGGGTGAAGCTGACGGCGCGCTACACGCCGACGGACGACGGCGACGACGCGGCGGCGGTGCGCTTCCGGCTGGAGGATGGGAGCGAGTACACGGCGGGCCTGTTGGGCCGGGGCGTGACGAAGGCGGAGCAGACGGACCGCTTCTTCCAGGAGTCGAAGGCGAAGGTGGACGTGCTCTTCGTGGTGGATAACTCGGGCTCGATGATGGAGGAGCAGCAGAGCCTGGGGCAGAACTTCGCGGCCTTCCTGAGCGCGGCGAGCGCGGCGGCGGTGGACTACCGCATCGGCGTCACCACGACGGGCCTGGACGAGTCCCCGGGCGGCTGGTCCGAGTGCCCGGGCGGCGCGCAGGGCGGCGAGAACGGGCGCCTGTTCCCCGTGGACGGCTCGCGCCCCCGCATCATCACGCCGGACACGCCCAACGCGGCCGCGGTGTTCGCGGACAACACCCGCGTGGGCGTGTGTCACTGGAACGAGCAGGGCTTGGACGCGGCGCACCGCGCCCTGTCGGACCCGCTGCTCTACAACCTGGATGACGCCCGCACGCCGCTGCCCAACGACGGCAACGGTGGGTTCCTGCGCGAGGACGCGAAGCTGGCCATCATCTTCCTGTCGGACGAGGAGGACTTCAGCTCGCAGCCGGTGTCCTTCTACGAGACGTACTTCCTGGCGCTGAAGGGCAACGACAAGGCGAAGCTCAGCATCAACGCGATTGTCGGCCCCATGGACCTGGCCACCTGCCCCACGTCGAGCAGCGCCGGCAGCCGCTACATCCAGCTGGCGAACACCACGGGCGGCGTGGTGGAGAGCATCTGCACGCCCAACTGGGCCGCGTCCCTGGAGAAGCTCTCCAACAGCGCCTTCGGCCCCAACCGCAAGTTCCCCCTGTCCGAGGAGCCCGCGGACACCACGCGAATCGTGGTCCACGTGGACGGCGTGCAGGTGCTGTCGGGCTGGGAGTACGACGCGCGCACCAACAGCATCATCTTCGACCGGGACTCCGCTCCCGCGCCGGGCTCGCTGGTGGAGGTGACGTACCCGCTGGGCTGCAACTAGCGCTCACGTGAGTCCAAGGTGTGACGGCGCCGCGCTTCTTCTCGGAGGGGCGCGGCGTTTGTCTGTGATTGATTCTGGCGAGTGCTTCCTTCATGGCTGCGTTGAGCTGAAGTGTGGGTTTTCTGTCAGCCTTGCGTCCCATGGGGCAGGGATGACTCGACAGGGTGGATGCGCGGGTGCAGCCTTCCGGGGTGATGCCGGAGCCCCTCCTGGTTGCCGCCCTGGGTGACGTCCACGGTCGCTTCCACCGCGTGGAGACGTGGTTGGACGCGCTGGAGCAGTCGCGTGGTCGGCCGGTGTCGATGGTGCTCGCGGTGGGGGACGTGGAGGCGTTCCGCCGCGCGGACGACCATCGGCGCAAGGCCGCCAAGCGGACCATGCCCGCGGAGTTCGCCGAGTACGCGGACGGCGTCCGCCGCGTGAAGCGGCCGCTGTACTTCATCGGCGGCAACAACGAGGACTTCGAGGCGCTGCACGACTTCCAGGACGGGGGCGAGCTGGCGCCGGGCGTCACCTACCTGGGCCGCGCCGGCGTGCGCGAGCTCTCCGGGCTGCGCGTGGGCTTCCTGTCCGGCATCCACGCGCCGCGCTTCATCGACCAGCCCTTGAAGCGCCCCGTCACGCAGGACCTGATGAAGCAGGCGGGCTACTTCCGCACCGCGGAGGTGGAGCGGGTGATGTCGCTCAGGGACGTGGACCTGATGCTCGTGCACGAGTGGCCCCGGGGCATCGTCCAGCGCGCGCGGGAGGAGAATCCCTCGCCGCCCCGGCCCTTGCCCTCGTACTGGATTGGCAATGGCGTGACGCGCCGCCTGGTGGACACGGTGCAGCCGAAGTGGCTCTTGTGTGGACACTCGCACAAGGCCTTCGCGGTGACGCTGGAGGGCGCGGGCCGCCCCGCGACGCGCATCGCCTGCCTGGACCAGGCCACGCGCCCCGAGGAGTCCGTCTTCTGGCTGGAGTACGAGGGCCGAGAGGTCGTGCGCGTCGGCTGGGGGGTGTCCGGCGCCGTCGCCTGGGAGCCGGGGCGCCGCTGGGATTTGTCCCGGCTGCCCGTCGTGGAGGGAGGGCACGACGGCGACGAGGCTCCCGCGGGCGTGATGTAGCGCGGCTCAGGGCTGGCCGGGCTCCCAGTGCTCGAGCAGCGCGTCCGTGTCCGGTGTGAGCAGGGCGCTGGCGGACGGAGGCGGCGCGGTGGGCCGCACGAGCCTGCGTCGCACGGTGGCGTCCAGGAACCTGCGCGTAACGTCCGCCGTCGTGGCCCAGCCCCGGGCCACCGCCTTCGCCGTCTCCGCCGACACCACCCCCGGCGCCAGCGTGGCGGCGGCGCCCACGCTGGTGAAGCCCACGTGGCGCATGCCGGGGATTCGAACCATCCACCGATGCGCGCCGCGCAGCGACTCGAGCAGCTCGAAGTCGGGCACCACCACGGCGTCGTCCTCCTGGAACAGGTGCAGCAGGGGGACCTGGACCCGCTCCGGCTGGAAGTCCGGCAGGCCCTTCAACCACTCCTTGCCGCGCCGGGTCCCGATGCCCCCATCCAGGCTCACCAGCGCGCCCGCCTCGGGATGCGCGAGCGCGAACAGGAAGGCCGCGCGAGCACCCAGGCTGTGCCCGATGACGGCCACGCGCGAGGTGTCGATGCGCGCATCCGCGCGGAGCACGCGCAGCGCGCGCTCCAGCTCCCGCGCCTGCCGTTTCGCGGTGGCGAGCACGTCGACGAGCGGCCCGGGCGGCCCTGCGCGAGTGGGCGAGGGCGTGGTGGCCACCACGTAGCCGTGGCTCGCCAGGTACTCGACCAACACGGCCTGATGGTGGGCGGAGTGGTGCCGGCCCTGCGCCACCAGCACGAGCGGGAAGCGTCCCGGCGCGGGCGGCGCGTGAGGCGTGGCCGTCATGGGCGTGTCGAGCCACGCGGCGGTGCTCTCCTCGGGCACGCCCAGGTCGATGAGCTGCTGCTCGTAGAGGGTGACGGCCTGGGTGGCGCGCGCCTCGTCGCGAGGCGTCTCGGGTTCGGACTCGAAGCCCATGAGTCCCACGTAGTCGCGATAGTGCAGGCGCGTCGCCGCGTCGCTCTCCCGCGTCGGGTACCAGACCGTGAGCTGGAGCGCCGAGGGGTCCTCCGGCGTGGCGGCGATGGCCTGCACGCGCATCCCGACGCTCCAATGCCCCGCCTCCACCGGGCCCCAGATGGGCGGCGCGGTGATGAAGGGTTGGGGCGGCACGAGCAGGTAGCTGGGCGCGAAGCGGCTCGCGGAGTTGCAGCCGGCGAGGAGCACCAGCGCCAGCACGCCCGCGCGCCACGCCTGCCCGGGACCTCCGCGGATGGCGGGCCTCAGAACACGCCCGAGAAGCCAGCCATGCGCGCGCCGGCGACGGGCATCAGCCGGGCGGCGGTCGGGGAGCGACGCGCGGCGCTGGACTCCACGCCGCCGGTCCGGCCATGCAACAGCAGGGGCACCGCGACGCCGAAGGCCGCGCCCATCACGGCGCCCGTGGCCACGTCGGTGAGGTAGTGCTTGTCGGCGCCCATGCGCAGCAGTCCCACGGAGGTGGCGAGCGGCAGTCCCACGGCCCAGATCCACGCCTGGTTCTCGTAGCCGCGCAGCGCGGCCACCGTGCCCGCGGACACCACCAGCGAGAAGGCCAGGTTGGTGTGCCCGCTGTAGAAGGACAGGTTGTTGTCGCTGGGTTGGTCGGTGAGGCGCTTCTGGTCCTCGGGCAGCACGTGGACGAAGGGGCGCTCACGGCCGACCAGGAACTTCACCGTCTGGTTCGCGAGCGTCGCCAGCATGGCGCTCTCCAGGATGATGGTCGCGTCCTGCGCGAAGAACCGGTTCGGGCTGTCCGAGCCTCGGCCCACCGCGTACTGCAGACCCATGACCCCGGCGGGCAGCACGCCGAAGCCGATGATGTTGCTCCAGTGCCCCGCGCGGTGCCGGGACGCCTCCGTGTTCCCCGCGAGTCCCCGGCCCCAGCGGTCCAATCTGTTGAGTCGGTCCGTCCCGTCCGGCGCCCGGTCACACCAGCGGCATGTCGCGGGCGCCAGGTCGCTCTTGAAGAGCGCCTCGCTCGAAATCCAGAGGACGGCGGCCGAGCCGGTGATGACGCCGTCGCGAGCCCAGTCGAACTTCAGCTCGTGCAGACGAGGGGCGTCCCCCGCGGGCTGGGCCAGGGCCGGAGTCAGCGGAAAGAGCGCGAGGATCGCAGTGAGTGCGAGAATGGGAAAGGACGGGCGCACGGCGCGCAGCATAGGGCGACGCTGGCGCGGCGCGAAGGGTTTGACTACAAGCGTCCGACTCCCATTCGCATCCGAGGCTTCATCGTGAGTACGCACCCCGTCGACCTGACGGCCGAGACCTTCGAACAGATGACTGGCAAGCCAGGGTTGGTCCTGGTGGACTTCTGGGCGGAGTGGTGTGGCCCGTGCCGCAACTTCGCGCCGACCTATGCCACCACCGCGGAGAAGCACCCGGACGTCGTGTTCGGCAAGGTGGACACGGAGGCGCAGCAGGAGCTGTCGGGCCGGTTCCAGATCCAGTCCATCCCCACGCTGATGGCGTTCAAGGATGGCACGGTGGTGCACCGCTCCAGTGGAGCCATGTCGCCGGGCCGGCTGGACGCGCTGGTCAAGTCGCTCAAGACGCTGGACGTCGCCTACGCGAAGCAGGCCGAGGAGAACAAGAAGCTGACCGAGCAGGGCATCGTCCCGCCCGGGGTGCACCCCGAGGCGACGTGGGACGAGGGCGACAGCGAATGGGTGTACGGCGCCACGGACCCCAAGGGGCGCAAGCAGGGGCCCTACAAGTACTGGCGCGCGGACGGCACGCTCTGCAACGAGTGCAGCTTCGAGAACGACAAGCCCCACGGCCCCTTCAAGCGCTTCCACGAGAGCGGTGAGGTCTCCCAGGACGGCGACTTCGTGAAGGGGGAGCTTCACGGGCCGCGCACCTGGTACGCGTCCGAGAAGTTCACCACGGAGCGCATGCACGAGAACGGGGTCTCCACGCTCGTTCGCAAGACGGTGATGGTGTACGAGCACGGCCGCGTCACCGGCGTGACGCACTATGACGGCCAGGACCGCCGCGTGGTGCCGTCCACCGGCGAGCCGTACCCCGACCGTCCCGAGGGAATCCCGCTGGAGGCGGAGCTTCGCGAGGACCTGAACCAGTGGTCCCACGTCGAGCTGAACACCGACGGCGAGCGCCACGGGCTCGCGCGCTTCTGGCTCCAGGACGGCCAGCTGTTGTGGGAGGGCGAGTTCGTCGAGGGGCAGCGCCACGGCGCCTATCGCTCGCTGGCGAAGGACGAGTACCTGGACCCGCGTGTCAGGTTCGACGAGGGCCGGTACGAGCAGGACGTGGCCTGTGGGACGTGGACGCTGCTGGACGCGGACCGGCAGGTGGTGTTGACGCGGGACCTGGGCGTCGCGCAGGAGGAGGCGGAGCTGTCAGCGTCGCCGGTCTTCTCCAACGTGCCCCGGAGCGCGGAGGCCTGGCGTGAGTACGCGGCCACGTGCGTGGCGGCGCGCAAGCACCGCGAGGCGCTCCTGGCGCTGGCGCGCTCGGTGGCGATGGACCAGCAGGTGGCGCCGTTCCTCGAGTTGATGGAGCGCGTGGCGCTGCCGAGGACGCCGGACAACGCGAAGGCCACGGCGGGCGAGGCGCTGCAGAACGCGGCGGACTCCAGCTCGGCGCTGGCGGAGACGCTGGTGCGCGGTGGTGACGCGGGCATGCTGCTGCGGGCCCATGCGGTGCGGCTGGACCAGCTGGACCGGCCGAGGGCGGCGCTGGACTTCGTGAACGCGGCGCTGCTGGTCGCTCCGGAGCGCACGGCGTTCCTCTTCACCCGAGGCCTGGTCCTGTTGAACATGGGCATGGACGCGCACGCGTTGAAGGACGCGGAGGCGCTGGCGAAGGCGGAGCCGGGGACGGCCACGTTCCTGGGGACGTACGCGCGGGCGCTGTTCCCGGTGTTCGACTTCTGGCCGGCGAAGCAGAAGCCGGTGTCGACCTACGAGGACCTGCCGGAGAAGCCCGCGCAGACGCTCGACGCCATCGTGCGCATCGTCCAGAAGTACGCCACGCGGCTGCAGCTCGTCCGCGCCGCGCTGCTGGGGCGCTTCAAGCCCGGCGCCGTGCTGCCGTGGATGCCGCCGGACGTGTCCGCCCTGTTGCCGGCGGGGCCGGTGGAGCTGGCCGAGGAGGAGGTGGAGATTGGGGAGGACTCGGTCTCCGTCGACGAGACGCTGAGCGTGGCGGGCATGGGCCTGCCGGACCTCATCCGGCTGGCGCGTGGAGACTGGAACGCGCTCACGTGGCTGTTGTGGGCCTGTGGGGAGTCGAAGGTGGTGCTGCCGAAGAAGGTGGCGCCTCCGGCGGACTTCGGACAGGCGGCGGGCATGTCGAGCCAGCGACACTGGCGGGTGCGGGACCGCAAGGTGACGGGCGGCCGTGGCGCGCAGGCGTCGGGCGCGGCGGGCTTCGAGTTCGCGGGCGTGGAGATCGACGCCCTGCACCCGAACCTCCTGGGCATCGCGGAGCAGCACTACGCGGAGATGCAGGCGATGTTCTATTGGCTGACGGACAGCCACAACGTTTCGCCCTGGCAGGACAACCTGAGGGGGAGCTGAGCCATGAACCGCACGCCTCGACAGGTCGAGATCGCCGACCCGCTGTGGAAGGCGCTGGAGACGATGAGCCGCGAGATGGGCGTGGACCGCGATGTCCTCGTCAATCAGGCGCTCTTCTCGCTCGCGCGGCAGTTCGGGTTCATCCAGCCCACGCAGGTGAGCCTCACCGAGACGGGCAGCGCGCCGGCCGTGGTGGCCGCGCCTGTGGTCGCGCGGACGCCCGTGGCGACGCCAGCGGCAGTGGCGACGCCCGCGGTCAGCGCCCCCGTCTCAGTGCCCGCGGCGCCCGCGGTGACTGCTGCTCCAGCGGCAGCGGAGCCGGTGGCCACACCTCCCGCGACGGTGCCTCCGATGAAGGCACCTGGCTCCGCGAAGGTCGCGGACGTGGCCAATGAGTCCGCTGAGGTAGAGGCTCCGAAGGGCGCCGAGTCCGAAGCGGTCGCCGAGCGTGTTCGCGAAGTAGTGCGCGCCGTGGACCAGTCGGTGGAGGTTCAGCCGCCTCCGGTCGTCGCGCTCGCGGACACCGACGAAGAAGAGTCCAAGACCGGGGAGCACGAAGGAACTCCCGGGGCCGACGACGCGGAGGGTGCCGAGGCGAAGGCCGCTGGAAGCGCCAAGGACTCCGACGACGAGGAAGCGGAGGGTTCCGAGGACTCCGAGGACGAGCCCGCCACGGAGAAGGAGCCCACGGTCGACGAGGCCGAACTGCGCGAAGCTGTCGCCGCGCGCGTCCGAGACATCGTGGGTGACGTCGACCGTCTGGTCGAGCCCGTCGACGCGAAGCCCGATGACGACTCGGATGACGATGCCGACGAGGACTCGGACGACGATTCCGATGACGATGCCGACGAGGACTCGGACGATGGTTCCGATGACGACTCGGACGACGATTCCGATGAGGACTCGGACGATGACGAGGACTCGGATGGCGACGCGGATGAGAAGGACTCCGGCGACGACGATTCCGACGAGGACTCGGATGGCGACGCGGATGAGAAGGACTCCGGCGACGACGATTCCGACGAGGACTCGGACGACGATTCCGATGCGGACGACGATTCCGATGCAGACGAGGATGCGAAGCCGGCCGCAGGCAAGGCGGCGGCAGGCAAGCCAATCCCAGCCAATGCAATCGCAGGCAAGGCCGCGGTCGGCAAGCCCGCCGTCGGCAAGGCGGCAGCATCTTCCGCCGAGCCAGCGTTCGTGGACGAAGACTCCTCCGACCTGGTGACGGAGGCGAAGCCCGAGCCGAAGGCGCCGGCGGGCAAGCCGGACAAGACCATCATCGTGCAGGCTCCGCCGGAGCTGAAGGTGCACGTGAAGCTCGACGATGGCGAGCCGGTGCTGGTCGCTCGCGAGCGGTTCATCATCGGCCGGGGTCCCAGCGCGGACCTGATGGTGAAGTCCGCCAGGGTCTCGCGTGAGCACGCGGTGATCCTGCGCGACGGCGACGAGGTCTTCATCGAGGACCTCAAGTCCTCGAACGGCACCTGGTTCGACAACACGCGCATCGCGCGCCGTCAGGTCTCCGATGGCGAGGAGTACCTGCTGGGCGGCATCCGCATCACCTTCTCGCTGACCACCGAGTCGTAACGCGGACCCTCTCCGCCTCCACGGACGTCACGTCCGTGGAGGCGGTGTCAGCGGGGAAGGGGCAGCGAGGCGACCCAGAAGACCTGGGGCAATGCGGCCTCCGGACCTCGAAGGATGCGGTCGCGGAGTCTCGCTTCGGTGACCCAGACCGTCCCCTCGTCGGACACGGTGAGATTCACCGGGGACTCCATCCCCGATGCGAGCACCTCCAGGACCTTCGCGCCCCGGGACTTGCCCAGGACGTCGATACGGACGAGCCGCCCGTCGCCGCTCTGTGTCGCGCCCTCGACGAGCAGCAGGCGTCCGTCTGGCGCGAAGCGCATGCCGTCCGGATTCTCCAGGCGGCGCGGCAGCGAGACTTCACGGACGCTCGGACCCTGTCCCCTGGCTCCAGGACGAATCACGAAGAGCCGACCTGGGCCGAAGGTGTTGATGACGAGCGTGCTTCCATCGGGCGCGAGCGCGATCCCCGCTGGCCCCACCGCACTCATCCCGGGGCCGCGAGCGCTGAAGCGTGGATCCATCACCCATGTCTCCCACGCCTCGCTGTCGGGCCGCAGGTACAGCACGGCGGCGCGGTGGCTATCCGTGACATACAGGCCGCCATCCGGAGCCACGGCGAGGTCATTGCCGAGCGCGCCCGCGGGAAGCGGGATGACCTTGAGCAGCGCGCCCGAGCGAGCGTCGAGCGCGAAGACGCGAGCCCCCCGTCCACCCGCGACGCCCTGGGGTCTCAGCAGTCCCATGGCGTCGGGAGACGTCCCCCACAGCAGGTTTCGAGGCGCGTCCAGACGGAGGCTCGTCACGGAGAACACCTGCTCGGAGCCCGGAAAGAACTCCGTCCAGTCACCGCCAGCGACACGTCGGAGCACCCGGCCATCCGCCACGGAGCCGACATAGAGCGTTCCCTGGTCATCCACGGCGATGCCGTTGGGCACCGTGAAGCCCGAGGGGAGCGACATGCGCTCGAAGCCATGCGGGCCGGGCGTGGTGCTCGCGGAGGCGGGTGTCACGGCACCCGAAGCGCGGGCCTTCGAGTGCGGCGGGGTCGCGGGGGAGGTGGTGAGCAGCAGCGTCGACAAGACACTCGCGAGCGGCAGTGGGCACATGAGATGGACTCCCAGGAGGACGCGTGGTGCATAGCCCGCGAGCGACCCGGCATCATCGGGGCGCCGGGCACGACACTCGTGCGCGAGATGCAACAATCGGAGGGAGGCGTGGAGCGCTTGGAGTTGAGAGATCGGCTGGAGGACATGCTGGCCTTTTCGGCCGTGGCGCGCGCGCTGAGCTTCGCGGACGCGGCGCGGGAGCTGCGGGTGAGCGCGTCCACGCTGAGTCGACGGGTCGCTCGGTTGGAGGCCGCGCTCGGCGCCGCGTTGTTGAGACGCACGACGCGCCGGGTCTCCCTCACGGAGGCGGGCGCCCTGTATCTGGAGCGATGCACGGATGTCCTCCAGCGCCTCGAAGAGGCGGATGCCCTGGTGTCCGGCTACGGAGGAGCGCCGAGAGGGCGGCTGCGCGTGGCCGTGCCCAATCTCTTCGGTCAGCGTCAAATCGCGCCGCTCGTTCCGGACTTCATGCGCCGCTATCCGCGCATCACGTTGGAGCTCTCCTTCCAGGACCGCTACGTCAACCTCGTCGAGGAGGAGTTCGATGTGGCCATTCGGATTGGCGCGCTGCCGGACTCGAGCCTCGTGGCTCGACGGCTGGCGACGATTCGTCGATTCCTGGTGGCGGCTCCGCGCTATCCGAGGGGCCGCGAGGCGCTGGCCCAGCCCGGTGACCTCGCGTCGCATCCGTGTCTCCAGTTCTCCCATTTCCAGGACGGAGAGACGTGGACCCTGGTGCGTGGCGTGGAGCGGACCACCGTGCGCATCCATCCCGTCTTGCGCACGGACAACGCGGAGGCGCTGCGGCTGGCCGCGCTCGGCGGTTGTGGTGTCGCGGCGCTCGCCACGTTCCTGGTGGATGACGACCTGCGGACGGGCCGGCTCATCCGGATGCTGGAGGACTGGGCCCTGCCGGAGGTGGGCCTGTTCGCCGTGCATCCTCCCAGCAGACTGGTGGCGCCCAAGGCGCGTGTGTTCGTCGACTTCCTCGCGGAGCGACTGGTGGGTGAACCCTGGGAGCGCTCGGGAGCAAAGAGGCCCCGTCGGGCGCGGAAGCAAGGGGTTGCCGGCGGGGTGTCGCTGCGGCAGCGTGGCGTGGAATGAATCGCGAGCCTCAGGCTTCGGAGCCGATTGCCATGGACCTCGTTCCCGCGTCCGAGGGGTCTTTCCTGTCGCTGTCCACGCTGTTCGCGCGCGCCTTCGAGGGCTACTTCGTCCCGGTGCCCGATGCGCCGCAAGCCTTCGATGCGCGCGTGCGAAGCGAGCACATCTCGTTGACGGAGAGCCGGGTCGCTCGCGTGGGTGGTGAGGCGGTGGGCCTCGTGCTGATGGCGCGACGGGGCAACGTCAGCCGGGTCGCGGGCATGGGCATCGTTCCCAGCCGGAGAGGGCAGGGACTGGGCGGGGAGATGCTGCGTCCCTTGCTGGACTCCGCACGAGCGCGCGGAGATGCGCGGATGGTGCTGGAGGTCATCGAGCAGAACGCGCCCGCGGTGAAGCTCTACGAGCGCCTGGGCTTCCAACGCATGCGGCGACTGGTGGGCTTCACGGGGACGCCGACGCCTGAGCCCGGAGCGCTGGAGGAAGTGGACCCGCGCGAGTGTGCGAAGCTCCTGCCCGCGGGCCTGCCATGGCAGCTCGACGCGGCGACGGTGATGGGCTTGTCGTCCCCGGCGAAGGCCTTCCGACTCGGTCCCGCCTTCGCGGTGGTGGCGGATGTCGCCGCGCCCACGCTCGGTCTGCGCTCGCTGGTGGTGGAGCCCTCGGCCCGAGGAAAGGGCGCCGGGAGGAGGCTGCTGAGGGCCCTGGCCGCCGAGCATCCCGGCAAGCCCCTGGCGGTGAGCGCCATCGTCCCCGAGGGCCTGTGTGACCGCTTCTTCCTGGGCGAGGGCTTCACCTACCCGGCGCTCTCGCAGCTCGAACTGGCGCACACCTTCTGACGCGCACCCGCTCCAGGGCGCAAGGGCCACCCGGAAGCTCCAGGGCTTCTGGGTAAGCCGGTCAAGGAGGTCCGGTTCGCGGGCCAACCGTGGGAAACAGGTGGGCAGGCAGGCGGGCTCACGAACACACTGGGCGCGGAGTGAGGAATCGAGCATGAAAGCGACCCGTCCGGTCGTTCTAGACTCCACGCATCCATGGCCCGCCCCGTCCGTACCCTCCATGTGTTCCCCGACGCCAGCCGGCGTCAGGCCGCGTTGCGCGCGGAAGGGAACGCCCGGGGGCTGGCGGTGGGCCGGGACCTGCTCACCTGGGAGGAGCTGCTCGTCGCGCTGGGCGGGGCTCGCGAGCTGAACCGGCGTCCGTGCCCGGCGGTGCTGGCGCGCGCGGTGATGTCCTCGCTGGGGCCGCAGCTGGGCAACACGCACTTCGGAGAGTACGTCCGGGAGCCGGCCTTCGCGCGCGCGGGGCTGGAGGTGGTGCTGGACCTGAAGGCCGGGCGCCTGTCACCCCGGGAGCTCCAGGACGCGGTGGAGGTCCTCCCGCCCGAGCGGCAGAAGCACGTGCGGGTGCTCGCCCGGCTGTATCACCTGTACGAGCAGAAGCTGGCGGAGCTGGGGCTCGCGGACCGCGAGGACGTGCTGCGCGGGGCGCGCGAGGCGCTGGGCCGGGGCGCGTGGCCGGTGAGCTGGGATGGCGTGGGGACGCTGGTTTTGCACGGGGTCTACGACGTGCGCCCGTCCGGCCTGGAGCTCCTGCTGGCGTTGGCGGCGGCGTGTGAGTCGCGACGCGTGACGCTCCGGGTGGAGACGC
The DNA here is from genome assembly GCF_026626605.1 of Myxococcus sp. MISCRS1. Taxonomy (NCBI): domain Bacteria; kingdom Pseudomonadati; phylum Myxococcota; class Myxococcia; order Myxococcales; family Myxococcaceae; genus Myxococcus; species Myxococcus sp. MISCRS1. Next base: position 1,299,817 of record NZ_JAPNKB010000001.1, on the reverse strand, counting down.
CGGTGGGTGGCTCGCCGGTCGCGGACGCGGCCCTGGCCTCGCTGTTCCGCGCCTTCGAGAACCGCGGCGAGTCCATGCCGCACGTGGACCTCTTCAAGGCGGACGTCACCTTCGAGTCCCGGCCGTTCATCGACCTGGGGCGCTTCGCCTTCTCGCCCCGGGCGCCGCGCAATGTGCTCGAGGACGCGAAGACCCAGCCTCGCGTGTGGAGCGCGGCCACGGCGCGCGAGGAGGCGCGACTGGTGGCCAGGGACGTGCGCCGGCTCATCGCGGAAGGGGCCGCGCCGTCGGACATCGCGATTGCATACCGTGAGCTGGGGGCGGAGGCGGGGTGGCTCGCCGAGTCGCTCGGTGAGCTGGGCGTGCCGGTGCGACTGCCCTGGGGCGAGCCGCTCTCGTTGGCCGGGCCGGTGCGTCTGGCGTTGGACCTGCCGCTGCTGGTGGAGGACGGCTTCCCCGCCGAGCGCGTGGCGGAGCTGGTGGGCAGTCGCTACGCGCACATCCTGTCGCGCGGAGGTCCGGAGTCGCCGGCGAGCCTCTTCGCGCTGGCCGCCGTGCGGGACGACCGCCTGGGCGCGCTGCGAGGACGCGGTGCCTACGACGTGCGCCTCGAAGGCCTCGCGCGTCGTCTCCAGGCGCTCCAGGGCGCACAGAAGAAGGACGGCAGCGCGCGCATCCAGTCGGTGCGGGTGCTGCGTGAACGCTGCGGCCTGTTGCTGAATGCCTGCCGGCGCATTCCCGAGAAGGCGCCCGTTGCTGAACAGTTGGCCGCGTGGTGGCACGTGGTGGAGCAGTTGGGGTTGATGGACTCCGAGGGGCCCTTGGAGTCCCGCGCGGAAGGTGGACTGGCGGAGCGGGCGCTGGATGCGCGGTCGCGAGACGAGGCCGCGCGCGAGGCGCTGCGGCAGCGCGTCCAGGGACTGCTGCGGACGATGAAGGCGGTGGGCGGTGGCCCGGTGCTGCGTCGGCGCACGTTCGGTCGATGGCTGCGCGATGCGATGTCGGAGGCGTACCTGCCCGCGCGAGGCCCCAGGGGCGCTGCGGTGGAGGTGCTGGAGGCGGCGGAGGTTCCTGGACGCTCCTTCCGTCATCTCTTCATCGCGGGGCTCACCGAGGGACGCTTCCCGGGACGGGATGTGCCCTCGCCGTTGCTCGCGGACGCGGAGCGCTCGGCGCTCAATCAGCACCTGGGCCGTGACGTGTTCCGACTGACCGGCGGCGAGTTCGAGGACCGCGCGGCGTGGCGGCTCACCGAGGACCGCCTGTTGTTCGCCAGCGCGCTCGCCGCGGCGGAGGAGACGCTGAGCCTGTCCTTCGCGGTGGAGGGAGCGGGTGGACAGGAGCAGGTGCCGTCCTCGTTCCTGGAGGAGGTGCGCCGGCTCACCGCGCTGAAGTGGACGCCGCGCTCGTTGCCGCCCATCCCGCCGCTAGACGAGGTGCTTACCGAGTCGGAGCTGCGGCGCTGCGTGGCGCTCGAGGTCCTGGCGCATCCAAAGCTGCGCGTCACCGAGCCGGACCCGGCGGCGTCTCGGCTCAAGGATCGCTTCGACCGGGAGGCCTGGTACTCGGGCGCACATGAGCTATCGCTGGTGGAGGTGGAGCGGCTGCACTTCTTCGGGGAGCCGGACCGCAAGCCCGGGAAGTACACGGGCTCGGTGGATGCCAACACGATGCGCGCGTCGTTGCGCGAGGCCTTCCGCTTCGACCTGACGCGGCCCCTGTCCGCGTCCGCGCTCGCGCGCTTCGGCAACTGCGGCTTCCAGGGCTTCCTCACGTACGGCCTGAAGGTGACGGAGCCGGACCGCCCGGGCGAGGAGTTCGACGCGCGCGGGCGCGGCACCTTCTGGCACCGCGTCGTGGAGGAGGTCTTCCAATCGCTCAAGCAGCACCAACTGCTCGGCAAGGCTCCGGAGGAGATCCCCGAGGAGGTGCTGGACTCCGCGCTCCAGTCCGCGGTGGCGCACTTCGAGAAGTTCCACCACGTGGGGCACCCCGCGCTGTGGAAGCTGGCGCACGAGCGCGCGCGGGCGATGGCGCGTCGAATCCTGGTGGATGAGCGGCGCGGGCTGCCCTTCGAGCGGATGGTGCCGGAGGGCTTCGAGCTCCAGTTCGGCCCCGCCGCCGAGGACGACCGGTGGCGCCACGTCATGTTGCCCATCGACGGTGACGCCATCGTCTTCGAGGGGAAGATCGACCGGCTCGACGTGTCCGGCTCGGAGGTGGGTGTCATCGACTACAAGTCCGGGCGCCTGGACAAGAACGAGCTGAAGAAGCGGCTGCTCACATCCGACTTCCAGCTGCCGCTGTACCTCTTCGCCGCGCGCGAGAGCGGCCACCAGAACGCGAGCCAGGCCGCGTGGTTCTCGCTGCGCACGGGCAACACCATCCACCTGTCGGAGGTGGTCCCCGCGCAGGAGCTGGACGAGCTGTTGTCCACGGACCCCGAGGTGCGCGCGAAGGTGGCGGAGAAGGAAGGCGGGCGCAACCTGCCCAACGCCGTGGAGTCGCTGGTGCGCACGCTGCGCGAGGGCCAGTTCGCCGCGCGGCCCCAGGACTGTGGCTCCTGCGGCTTCCGCGCCGTGTGCCGCATCACCGAGCGGCGGATGACGGAGGAGGGGAGTTGAGCACGGCCCCTTCCATCCTCGCGCTGGAGCGCAACCTGGCGCTCATGGCGGGCGCCGGCGCGGGCAAGACGTACAGCCTGGTGACGATGACGCTGCACCTGCTCGCGGGCGCGCGCGAGGCGGGGGGCCCCTTGCGCCCCGCGCGGTTGTGCATGCTGACCTTCACCGACAAGGCCGCGGCGGAGATGCGCGCGCGCCTGAGGATGCGTCTGGACGGGCTGGCGCAGGGCGAGGCGAAGCTGGACCAGGAGGTGGAGCTGCGCGCCTCGCTCTCCCGGCTGGACCGCCCGTTCCCGTTGCCCGAGGCGTGGCGCCAGCTGCGCGAGGAGATGGGCGCGGCCACGGTGGGCACGTTCCACTCGCTCTGCGGTCAGTTGCTGCGACGCGCGCCACCGGCGGTGGGCATCGACCCGAGCTTCGAGGTGCTCGACGAACTCGAGGCGTCCAGTCTGGTGCAGGACGTGTGCGAGCGCGTCGTGCTCGATGCGCTGGAAGCGGGTGACGCGCGCGTGCGTGAGCTGTGTCAGGAGCTGGGCTTCTCCGGCTCCGGGTTCTCCGATGGTCTGGTCGCCGCGCTGGTGTCGGTCTACGGCAAGCTGCGCGAGGAGGGGCTGCGCGCGGCCTCCGCGGCGGTGGCCGACGTGGCGCAGGCCCGCGAGGAGTTCGACGACGCGCTGAAGGAGTGCCTGCGCCTGTGCATGGAAGTGCGAGCACTGGACGCCAAGGGCGAGTGGAGCCAGTTGGTGGGCGCGCTGGAGAAGGCGCTCAACGGGATGACGGCGGAGAACTTCCAGAAGGGAGACCGCTACCCGTGGTTGCGCGCCTGCTTCGCGACGGACACGCGCAACATCGCGCGGCTCAGCAAGGGCGCCGCGGGGCCGGTGCGCGAGCTGTACTGGCGCATCTACAAGGGCAAGACGGACGGCTCGGTGCGCATGCTCGTCGATGCGTGGGCCGCGTGGCACACCGCGCCCTTCGAGGAGACCTTCCGCGAGCTGCTGGGACGCGTGGAGAGCCGGCACGACGCGGAGTTCGCCCGCCGCAACGTGTTCGACTTCACCTCGCTGCTCGTCAAGGCGCGCGACCTGCTGCGGGACCATCCCGAGTTCCGCCGGCAGGTGCAGGAGCGCGTGGGCGCCCTCCTGGTGGACGAGTTCCAGGACACCAACCGGCTCCAGTTGGAGCTGGTGCTGCTGCTCGCGGAGAAGCGCGAGGGGGGGCCTCGCGAGCTGACGCCGGAGATGGACCTGCCGTCCGCGCTGCCGCTGGAGCCCGCGTTCCTCTGCGCGGTGGGAGATCGCAAGCAGTCCATCTACGAGTTCCGTGGCGCGGACGTCTCCGTCTTCACGCTGCTGTCGAAGAAGGTGGAGGAGGAGGGCGGCACGCGCGGCTTCCTCCAGCACAACCGCCGCTCGGTGCCGGGCCTGTTGTCCTTCTTCAACCACGCCTTCGCCGGGGTGCTGGTGGCGGCGGATGCGCACGCGCCCCGTCCGTTCGAGGTCGTCTACGTCCCCGAGGAGGACGACCTGTCACCCGTGCGCGCCTCGCTCACCGAGGCCCCCGTGGTGGAGCGACTCCACCTGGAGGAGCAGGAGACCGCCGGAGACCTGCGATGGCTGGACGCGGACTGCACCGCGAGGCGGCTGCGCATCCTGCTCGCGCCCGGTGCGCTCCCCACGGTGGCTCGCGAGGATGGCGAGGGCTCACGTCCCGCGCGCGGTGGCGACGTGGCGATGCTCTTCCGGACCTTCACGCACCTGGAGGTGTACCGGCAGGCGCTCATCCGCCACGGTGTGCCGCATCGGGTGCTGCGTGGACGAGGGTTCTACGGCGCGCAGGAGGTGCTCGACCTGGCCTCGCTGCTGGCGCTGCTGGCGGACACGGAGGACGCGCTCGCCTTCGCCGCCGTGCTGCGCTCGCCGCTGGTGGGCCTGTCGGACGCGACCTTGTTCCTGCTCGCCGGGGAGCAGCCGTTGTCGCTGGCGTCACCTCGACTGACGGACGACGAGGTGCTCGCCACCCTGCCGGAGCGTGAACGTCCGCGCCTGAAGACCTTCCTGGAGGCCTTGCCCGCGCTGTGCCGGGAGCGGGACCGGTTGGGCGTGAGGGAGCTGTTGCTCTCCGCGCTGGACCTGACGGGCTACCGCGAGGCGCTCGCGGGCTCTCCCTATGCGGAGCAGGCGAGCGCCAACGTGGAGAAGCTGCTCGCGTTGGCCTCGCGTCGCGACGAGCGGGGCTCGGGCGGGTGCGTGGCCTTCGCCCGCGAGCTGCGCATGCTGGCCGAGTCCTCCCCGAACGAAGCCCAGGCGGACCTGCTCGACGCCGGAGACCCGCGCGCGGTGCAACTGCTCACCATCCACCGCGCCAAGGGCCTGGAGTGGCCCATCGTCGTCGTGCCCGGCATGGGCGGTCGACGCCGGAGCACCTCCGCCCGCGCGCACTTCGAGCGCTCGCACGGCATCGCCCTGCGCCCCTGGGTGCCCGACTCGCTGGACGGCTACACGTCCAACCGCTTCGAGGCGGTGCGCCAGGAGCTCAAGGCCCGCGAGGACGCCGAGTATCGCCGCCTGCTCTACGTGGCGCTCACCCGCGCCAGGGACTTGCTGGTGCTCTCCGGTGGAGAAGAGCCACGTGCGGGCAAGGATTCGTGGTGGCACCTCGTCGACGCCCGGCTGGAGGACGTCACCACGCGCGAGCTCGTCACGGACGTGGACGTGGACGAGCTGCCTCCACCCAGGGACCCGGAGCCGCCGGGGCCCGAGGCGCTGGCGCGCGCGGAGGCCCGTGTCGAGGCCGCGTTGCTGCGCGTGCGCGGCGGCACGCTGGACCTGCCCGAGTCAGCGGCGTCCCTCAGCGCGCCCGTGAGCGCCGTGCAGGACTTCATTACCTGTCCACGCCGCTTCCACTACGTGCACCGCCTGGGACTGCGCGGCGCGCCGTGGCCGTGGGAGGTGGCGCCGCGAGAGACCCCGCTCGTCGTCGAGCCGGAGGGCTGGCTCCCTGAACGCAGCCCCGCGGAGCTGGTGCGCCATCTGCTGAGCACCTCTGATTTGCGACTGTGCTCGGCCCGTGACGTGGACGTCACGGAGCGCCGCGCGCACCTGGAGGCCTTGCTGCGCGAGGCGGGCGCGTTGGCGGAGGACCCGGGCATGGAGGCGGTCCTGGGCACGGCGGAGCGCTGGCTCGCCACCGACTTCGCCCGGATGCTGGCGGAGTCCCCGCCGCGCGGCGTGCACCGGGGCCTGGCCTTCAGCCTGGTGGTGGACGAGGGCATCTCCCTGGAGGGTGAGATGGATGTCCTCTGGGAGTCACCTCGCGGCGAGGCGGTGGTGGTGACCTACAAGTCGGGCGGACGGCATCCGTTGGGAGCGGCCGCGTACGCCCACGAGCTGGACGCGCTGGAGCTGGCGGCGCGACGGATGGTGCGAGCGGGCGTCCCCGTGCGTGTGGGCGTCGTCTTCCTGGGGGAGGAGCGCCCGGAGCCCGAGTGGCGGGCGGACGCGGCGCGCCCCGAGGAGGCCGCCAGGCGGCTCGCGGACGCGACGCGGGCCCTGGCACGGGGGGAGGTGCGTGGCGCCTGGGTGGGACGAGAGAGGGCGACCTGCCAGGCCCTGCATTGTGGCTTCTCGGAACACTGTCACCCGGCCCCTCTCGCGTGCTAAGCGGCGGGCACCATGCCGAACGTCGTCGTCATCGGAGCGCAGTGGGGAGATGAAGGGAAGGGCAAGGTCGTGGACCTGCTCACCGAGCATGCCCAGTTGGTCGTCCGCTTCCAGGGCGGCAACAACGCGGGGCATACGCTCGTGGTGGGGGGCCAGAAGACGGTCCTGCACCTGATTCCCTCGGGCATCCTCCACCAGGGCAAGACGTGTGTCATTGGCAACGGAGTGGTGGTGGACCCGGCGGTGCTCGTGGGGGAGATCGACGCGCTCAAGGCGCGCGGCTTCCTCAAGGAGGACTCGCAGCTCATCATCTCCGACAATGCCCACGTCATCTTCCCGTGGCACAAGCTGCTGGACAGCTTCCGCGAGAAGGCCCGCGGTGGCAGCGCCATCGGCACCACCGGCCGCGGTATCGGCCCGTCCTACGAGGACAAGGTGGCGCGCCGGGGCATCCGCATGCGGGACTTGCTCAACCCCGAGCGCCTGCGCAAGCGCATCGAGGAGCGGCTGCCCCAGGCCCTCGAGGAGCTCCGGGAGCTGTGCGGCAAGGCGGGCGTGCCGGTGCCCCAGCTCGAGGTGCCCCAGGTGCTCGCGGAGTTCTCCGGGCTGGGTGAGCGGCTCAAGCCCTACGTGCACGACGCCTCGCTGTACCTCGCCGGCCAGGTGCGCCGCGGCGCGCGCATCCTCTTCGAGGGCGCGCAGGGCACGCTGCTCGACGTGGACCACGGCACCTATCCCTTCGTCACGTCGTCCAACTGCGTGGCGGGCAACGCCGCGGTGGGCTCGGGCCTGGGCCCGACGGCCATCGACAAGGTGATGGGCATCAGCAAGGCCTACACCACGCGCGTCGGCGGCGGTCCGTTCCCCACGGAGCTCAGCGACGCCATCGGCGACCAGCTGCGCAAGGTGGGTGACGAGTTCGGCGCCACCACCGGTCGTCCCCGCCGCTGCGGCTGGCTGGACGGCGTGGTGCTGCGCTACGCGGCGCGCGTCAACGGCCTGTGGGGCATGGCGCTCACCAAGCTCGACGTGCTCAGCGGCCTGAAGTCGCTGCAGATCTGCAACGCGTACGACCTGGACGGCGAGAAGATCACCGAGCTGCCCGGCGACTACGAGGACCTGGCGCGCGTCAAGCCCATCTACGAGACGCTGCCCGGCTGGGAGGAGAACCTCGCCGGCGTGCGCAGCTTCGACGAGCTGCCGGAGAACGCGAAGCGCTACGTGCGCCGCGTGGAAGAGGTCAGCGGCGTGCCCGTGGTGTGCGTCTCCGTGGGCGCCGACCGCGGCGAGACGGTGCTGCTGCAGAACCCCTTCCGCAGCTGAGACGGGCCACACCCTCGGAGAAACTCCCACCGGGGGTGTGGGCGCATCGTGACGTCGTCCCCGGTTTCTGCTACGGCAACCGGTGCAACCCCTTGGGGGACGTCATGCACCTGGTGCGCAAGTCCGTCGTCGTCCTGTCCGCGGTGCTGCTGCTCGGTGCCGCGGAGCCCTCCGAGCCCGCCCGGGCCGCCTTTGCTCGCGGCGAGTCCGCCCTGGGCGCCGGCCGTCTGGACGAGGCGGCCGCCGCATACCGCGAAGCACTGGCCGCCACTCCGGGCTATGCCCCCGCGCTCAACGGCCTGGGCAGCGTGGCCTTCCGCCAGGGCAAGCTGAAGGACGCCATCGCGCGCTTCGGCGAGGCCACGCAGGCGGACCCGCTGCACAAGATGGCGTACTTCAACCTGGGCTATGCCGCGCGCAAGGCCGGGGACGCCGCCACCGCCGCCCGCGCCTACGGGCGCTATGTCGAGCTCGAGCCGGACGACGCGGACGGCTACTACGGCCTCGCGGAGAGCCACCGCCAGCTCGGCGACAAGCCCCAGGCCATCGCCGCGTATCAGGGCTACATCGCCCGTGAGAACCGGCCCTCGGAGCAGATCTGGGTCCAGAAGGCGCGCGGCTACCTGAAGTCGCTCGGCGCCTCGCCCCTGCCGCCCGAGTCTTCGAAGCCGCTCCCGCGCGGCGTCGCGGCGCCGCCTCCGACGAGCACCCTCGGCGCCTCGCCCGAGTCCCCGAAGCCGCTCCCCCGCGTCGCCGAGGCGCCGCCTCCGACGAGCACCCTCGGCGCCTCGCCCGAGACTCCGAAGCCGCTCCCGCGCGTCGCCGAGGCGCCGCCTCCGACGAGCACCCCGGGCGTCACGCCAGTGACACCTCCCGCTGTGGCGACGGCCGACGGCGCGGACCTGCGCGAGAAGGGGACGCCCCCGGGCACCGCCGTGGCCTCGCCGGCTTCGACGCCCTCGGCGCAGGAGCCGGTGCCCTTCCCGTCGAAGCCCTCGGCCGAGGTCGCGCAGGCGCGCACGCCGAACCCCGCGCTGGCGGCGGCGCGCATCCGGGACGGCGACGCGCTGATGAAGGAGCGCCGCTACCGCGAGGCGGCCTTCGCGTTCCTGGATGCGTCGCACGCGGACGAGGGCCATGTGGAGGCCTTGTTCAAGCTGGGCAACGCGTTGGCGGTGCTCGGCTACTACGGGCAGGCGGTGGAGAAGTGGGAGTCCGCCATCCAGCTCACGAAGGACGCGGCCATCCGTCAGAGCGCGCAGGACAACATCGCGCGGGCGCGGACGAAGATGGCGCAGTCGGGCGCGTCGCCGCAGGCGGCGGGACAGGCCCCGGGCTCCGGACCTGTCGCGGAGACGACACGGGCGCAGGCCCGGAGGGCCTATGAGCAGGGCGTGCAGCGCATCGGCTCGCGCGACTTCGCCACGGCGCTGACGCACCTGACGCAGGCCATCCAGTTGGAGCCCATGCTCGCGGTGGCCTACACCGCGCGCGGCAGCGCCAACATCGGCCTGCGGCGCTACGCGGAGGCCGCGGCGGACTATCAGTTCGCGATGGAGCTGGAGCCCCAGGCGGCGTCCCCCCTGTACGGGTTGGCCGAGTCCTACCGTGCCCTGGGGCGCAACGCGGAGGCACGGGGGCTCTACGAGCGCTATGCCGCCTCGTCGGCCGCGGACGTCCGTCCCCAGCTCCAGGAGGAATCTCGACAGAAGGCCGTGAAGCTGCGTTGACCGGCGGCCAGGCGGGCCGGGGGGCAGGTGGATCCTGTCAGCCCCAAGCATTAATTTGGAGGCATGACCGGGCGCGACGCGGAGATGAACGGACGGCAGGTCTTTCGCCCTCGTCGTAGCCTCTCGGCTGCGATGGCGGCGGCGGGTCTGCTCTGGGTGGCGGTGCTGCTCTACCTCTTCAAGTTCGAAGGGGTGCCGCTGAAGACCTTCCTCTCAGCGGGCTTCTTCATCCTCTTCTTCGGCGTCTCGCTCGCGTACTACGCGCGCACGCTCATCGTCGTGGACGCCCGGGGCATCACCTACCGGGGCATGGTCCGCACCCGGCGCTTCGCGTTCTCGGACATCCGCAACGTGGACGTGCTGCCCGGCCCCGTCACCGTCTACGCCATCCGGGGACAGTGGGGATTCGTCCACTTCACCAGCTTCTTCCTGCATCACCAGAAGCTCGCCCGGATTCTCGTCGAACGCGCGGGGTTGGCGCCGCTGCCGGGTTGACGCGCTAGGTCGTCATCAGGAGGTAGGTGACGAGCAGTCCCGCCAGCGCCGCGGTGCCTCCCAGCCCGATGAACCACCACTCCGCGCGAGCCTTCCGCCGAGGAGGCGCCGTCTGCGCCGGCCCCGTGTCGGAGAGGCTCTGCTCGGGGGATTCCGGGGCGGCCGGCTCCGCGGGCGCCTCGTCCAGGGCCGCCTGGAAGCGCAGCAGCGTGCGCCCCAGCTCCAGCACGTCGCCATCGCACAGCGTCACGGGCTCCTGGACGCGCTCCCCGTTGACGTAGACGCCGTTGGGACTGCCCAGGTCCTCCAGGACGAACACACCTTCTTCGTGGTGGATGCGCGCGTGATTGCGGGACACGGACCTGTCGCGAAGGCGCAGCGTGGCTTCTTGTCCCCGACCGAGGTCCGTGCGGGCGTCCGCGAGCGCGTGCATCCGGCCCACGTCCAGTCCCGTCAGGCAGGTGAGGGTGGCCGCGCGGGAAGGGGCCGCGTCCAGGCCCGTGAGCAGCCCCTTGAGCACGGCGACAGTGCCCTGGGCGCGCTGCTCGGGTGTCTCCGGGAGGACACTCAGGCGCATCGTGTCGGGCAGGCCCACCACCTCGCCGGGGAGCACCAGCCTGGACACGCCCGGAGGCACGAGCACCCCGTTGACGTCGAAGGTCCGGGTCGCCTCCACCATGAGCCGCTGCCCCTCGATGTGCAGGGACAAGAGGTGGGGCGGCAGGGCCTCCAGGCGGACATGGTCCTCGGGACCGCCGCCCAGCAGGTGATGGCCCTCGGGCAATTCGAAGGGCGTGGTGGTGCCCAGGTGCTGGAATTCGAAGCGCATGACCCGGGGCTGGAGCAACGGGTGGACCGCCCTGGCGCACGGGGATTCGCGTGCTTGGCGCTTGGGTGCGTCCCGGGCGCTGGCCCGGCCCGTCCTCGCCGCGAGACGGCTCAGGCGGCCGGGTCGCGGGAAGTGTCCACTTCCGACACGCGCGCGCCAGGATGGACGGCCACCGCGGAGCCATCCGCGACGAACGCGGAGGCGGGCGTGCCCCGCAGGAAGGGCACGAAGCGCTCGCCGTACAGCTTCGCCACGTCGCACTCGAAGACGGGGTCCTCGGCGCGCCACACGGACCAGCGCGGGTGCTCCACGCGGTACTCCGCGCTGCCTCCGTCGCGCTGGGGCGTGTAGCCCCAGTAGTGCTCGGTGATGAACTCCTCCTGCGAACCCGGAGCGCTGGGCAGGGGAGTGCCCCGCGTGCGCGCCGCGAGTCGATGCCAGCGGCCCTCGTGCTTCCAGCCGTACTCCAGGCGGCCCGGTGCGCCCTGCTCGGCGCCGTCCATCTCCACGAGGTGCCGCATGGGCAGCGCCAGGTACGGCTCGTTGTAGACGACGCGCGCCACCGTCGCGATGGCCCACCGGGGGACGAGCTCCCGCACGAAGGCCACGCCCCGTCGCCATCCCTCGGGTCCACGGTGGCGCACGTAGTAGCGGAGGTTGACCTCGTCGAAGTCGCGATGGAAGGGCACCGCGAGCCCGCGCACGCGCGTGTCGAGGAAGCGGAAGCCCACCATGCTGGCGAAGGCCTTGCCTCGCCACGTGTCCAGCTCCGTGCCTCGGGGGACGAGCGGCGCGAGCACCTTCGGGTCCACCTCGTAGTTGAGCATCACGAGGTAGCGCCACGTGGCTGTCAGGAAGGGGCTCATGTCCCTTCGTAATCCGCGCCGGGCCCGCGTGTCCGGGCCGCCGTCGCGGGCCCCGAACTCCGCCTTACCGGAGTCGGAAGCCGATGTTCTGTGGGAGCGAGAACATGTACGCGCTCGCGACCACCATCATCACCACACCCAGGGCGAGCAGCGAGAGCTTCAGCGACGGGTGGTCGAGCTTCGTGGCCACGCCCGCGAAGAAGAGGACGGAGGCGAAGAGCACGACGCAGAAGGTGAAGTTGTCGCCGTTCTGGGTGGCCTCCCGCGCCTTGTCGAAGGTCGCTGACGCCTCTTCGTTCAGCAGCCGGCTGCGCTCGCGAGGCGCCGGGTAGTATTCGGGCCGCGTGAAGGGTGTGTCCGGCGGCGCGACGCCTTGCAAGAGGCCCTCCGCGCGCCACGCCTCGAAGGCGGGGCGGAACTCCTCGCGGAAGCGCTGCTCGAAGAACCGCGCCCGCTTCTCGTCGCCGTCGCTCCACGCGGCGGCCCAGTTCCCGAAGGTGCTCGTGTCCACCTCGACGAGCAGCGCCATCTCGTTGGCGGCGCGGACGGCCTCGGAGCGCAGCGCGTTCGCCTTGCTGTATTCGTAGGACTGCTCGCCGCTCCAGCGGGTGGCCTGGTACGCGCTCCACGCGGAGCCGACGGTGGCGAGCGCGAGCAGCACGGTGGCGAGCAGCTCCACCATGTACTCACGCCTGCGCTCTCGCGCGGGGCGCAGGTGGAGGATGGCGTCGGCGAGCTCCTTGTGGAACTCGTGGGGAGCCGGGGAGGACGTGCTCATGCGGGGCCTCCAGGTCCTGTCACGGCGAGGACGTCGGCTGTGTGGTGGCCGAGGTCGCCGTCACCACGGGCCCCTTGGGTCCGGGCCGGATTTCGTAGTCGACGGAGGCCTGTCGGGACGGACAGCACAGCGGATCCTCCTCCGAGTAGCGGCGCACCGCGCCCGACAGGCTCTTCGCGTCCACCAGCCGCACGTCCCCGAGCGCTCCGTCGAACCGGTCCGACATGGGCTCCGGCGACAATGTGCCCGCGAAGCGGCCGTCGACGAAGACGAACACCTGGTAGCCCATGGCGCGGCACTGGCCGTCCCCCTCGGCCGCGGCGGTGATGACCTCCGTCGTGTCGTAGACCTGCAGCGCGCCCAGCAGCGTCCAGCCCGCCTTCACCACGGCCCGGTCCGACGCGGTGGTGGGCTTGCGCGCGAGCTTCGCGCAGGGGCCCGTGCGCAGGGACTGGCCATCGCCACGAGGCGGCTTGGGCAGCGCGGCCCCCGACACGTTCCATGACGCCAGGGGCTGCTTGTCCACCCACGCGGAGCCGCTGGCCTGGGGCGCGGCGGGCGACGCGGCCAGGGCGGGGGCCGCCCAGAGCAGCAGGACGGCGGGGATGAGCACTCGACGTCGCGACATGGGCGAGACCTCCGGAAGCAAGATGGCCCTGTCGCGCGCGAAGGGGACGTGGGACGCGCGGGCGGGCAGGTGAGCGGAGGGCCGCCCGGGTCGAACGCAGGCGCGATGGAGCCCACCTCGCCGCGGGAAGGCCGCTAGGATGGCCGCCGCCGATGCGCACTTCCTCCATCGTCCTCTTCCTGACCCTCTCGTGTTCCGTGGCCGCGTGCCGCGATGAACAGGCGGGCCCCAAGCCGCGCACGCAGCGTCTGCCGGAGCCTGCCCGCGCCCGCATCCTGGACGCCGCGCCCTCGGACCTGACCTTCCGCGCGGGCACGACGTTCGCCGGCGGCTCGGTGGTGTACCTGGGCTCGAAGGTGACGCCCGCGAACGCCGCCCCGGGGCAGCAGGTCCAGCTCTCGCACTACTTCCAGGCGCGCGCGCAGCCGCCCCAGGGCTACGGCTTCTTCGTCCACGTGGTGGACGTGGCGAGCGGCGGCATGGTCGTCAACGCGGACCACGAAATCCAGGACGGCGCCGCGCCGTTGGCCACGTGGCCGGTGGGCAAGGTCATCGAGGATGTCCATGTCGTGCCCATGCCCAACGCCCCCGCGCGGGTCATGCTGGGCTTCTGGCGCGGCGACGAGCGGCTGGCCGTGGACGACGCCTCCGCCCAGGACGGCGCGAACCGGATGCTCGGGCCCCAGCTCGGCGGCGCCGCGCCGGCGCTCCCCGAGTACGTCGTGCGCCGGGCCGAGACGGCGCCCAGGCTGGACGGCGTGCTCGATGACGCGGTCTGGAAGACGGCGACGCCGGTGGTGCTGAAGGGCAGCTTCGACGGGCGCGCGGTGCGGCTGCGCACCGAGGCGCGCCTGGCCTACGACGACGCGTACCTGTACGTGGCCTTCGACTGCGAGGACCCGGACGTCTGGGGCACGCTGCGCAAGCGCGACGACCCCATCTACGAGCAGGAGGTGGTGGAGATCTTCCTCGACGCCAACGCGGACGGGCGCACGTACAACGAGCTGCAGGTGTCACCGCACAACGTCCAGTTCGACGCGTACTTCCCCGCGCGTCGGCAGGGCATGGACCTGTCGTGGGACTCGGGGCTGACGTCCGCCGTGAAGGTGCGCGGCACGCTGGATGACGCCTCCGACAAGGACGAGGGCTGGTCCGTGGAGATGCGCATCCCCTTCGCGAAGCTCGCGGAGGTGCCCCGGGTGCCGCCGCGACCTGGGGACAAGTGGCGCTTCAATCTCTATCGGCTGGAGCACCACGGCCGGAAGACGGTGGAAGGCCAGGCCTTCTCACCGCTCTTCGTCGGTGACTTCCACGCGCTGCCGCGCTTCGGGTGGCTGACGTTCCAGTGAGGGGCGGCGCCCCCGCGCTCAGGCGTGCGGGGTGATGTCCCACTGGGCATCCGCGACGGAGCGCTCGGAGGTGTCGCCCAGGAAGCGGAGGAAGCCCTGGAGCTCGAGCGTATCGATGAGCTCCTCGGCCTCCTGTTGCGAGTACCCCTTCAGGTCCACGAGCAGGTCGCGCATGAGCGACTTGCCGCGCAGGTAGCCCACGGGCTCTCCAGGGCCGAGCTTGGACTTCAGGTCCGCCGTCAACTGCCGCAGGTCGATGTCCTCGGGAATCATCGACTCAACGATGGGAATGACGCTCCCCCGCGGCAAGTCGTGGCGCGGAGGGCTCCGGCTCGCGCGTCAGGTGAGGGACCAGCCGGACTTCCCGCCCATCACTCTCCACCGTGACGGCGCCGTCGATGTCCGTCCGCCAACACTCGCTGCCCAGGGCACGGTAGCGCGCCTCGACCTCCGGGTGGGGGAAGCCGAAGCGGTTGCGCCGGCCGACGCAGAAGACGACGTGCTGGGGGCGCACCCGCTCCAGCAGCGCCTGGGTGGAGGATGTCCGGGAGCCATGGTGGGGTGCCTTCATCACCGTCACCGGGCCCAGGCCTTCCGTCAGCAGCTCCTCCGCGTCGTGCTCCATGTCGCCGGGCAGGAGCACCGTGACGTCGCCATGGCGCACGCGCAGCACCACGCTGCGGTCATTGACGCCCTCCAGCAGCTCCCGCTCCGTCGGGCCGGGCGGCCCCAGCACCTCCACCGTCGCGTCTCCCAGGCGAAGCGGCGGATGGCCCGCCTCCACCTCCTCGACACGTGCGCTGCCCGCCGCCTTCACCACCTGCCGTGACAGGGGACCGCCCTCGTCACCCGCGGGCAGCCACAGGCGCGCGGTGGGCACCTGTCCCAGGGTCGATATCAATCCCAGCGCGTGGTCCGGGTGCGGATGGGACAGCACCGTCAAATCCAACGCGGAGATACCCTGGTGGCGCAGGTAGGGCAGCACGAAGCGCGTGCCCGTGTCCGCGCCGTTGGGCGCGCCGCCGCCGTCCACCAGCGCATGGTGTCCCCTCGAGCTGAGCACCACGGCGTCTCCTTGCCCCACGGAGAGGAAGGTGACGCGCAGGCCCGGCTGCGGCATCACCCGGGGCACGAGCACGGTGGCGACGAGCGCCGCGGGCGTGAGCCACAGGCCGTGTCTCCACCGCCCCGCGCCCAGGGCCCACACCAGCAATCCCAGCGCATACGGCGCGGCCCAGAGGCCCAGCGACGGCACCTCCACCGAGGCCAGGGGCATGGCCGCGAACACGCGCGTCACCCACAGCAGCGCCTCCGACGCCCACGCGCCCGCCCACAGCACGGGCGTGGCCACCACGGGCGAGATGACGAACAACGCCGCCCCTCCCGCCGCCAGCCCCGTGAGCAGGCCACAGAGGGGCAGGGCGACGACATTGGACAGGAGCCCCGCCAGGCTCACCCGTCCGAAGGCCGAGGCCACCACGGGCAGCCCCGCGAGCGTGGCCGCGCCGCTCGCGCACAGCGTCTGCGCCATGGCCTCGCGCGACTGGTGCCACCACCGCACCCATCGGCGAGGCTCGCGAGGGTCCGCGGGCGCCAGGGGGAGCGCCAGCCTCAGCGCGGGCACGAGCACGACCAGGCCGAAGACCGCCAGGAACGACAGCCGCAAGGACAGGTCCTCCACGCTGGAGGGCGCCCACAAGCCCAGCACCAGGGCCGCGGCGCTGAGGCCGTTGAGTCCATCCGCGCGCTTCCACCACGCCAGCCCCAACAGCACCACGGTGGCCATCACCGCCGAGCGCACCGCCGGAGGCTGGTTCCCGGTGAACAGCACGTAGGCCCAGACGAAGGGCACGGCCGCCGGAGCCGCCACCCGACGCGCATCCACCATCCGCCACCGCGCGCCCGCTCTCACCAGCAACCGCCGCAGCACCGCGAGCGTCATCAACGCGAGCGCCGCGACATGCAGCCCGCTCACGCTGAGCACGTGCGCGAGGCCCGCGCGTGAGAACGCGTCCTCCCACCCTGCATCCAGCTCCGCCCGGCGCCCCGCCGCCAACGTCAGGAAGAGGGCCGCCGAGTCCCGCGACGGCGCCACCCGGTGCGTCTGCTCCGCGAGCCGCTCGCGCGTGTCCTCCAGGCTCCACCGCCACGTCGACGCGAGCGACAACACCAGCACCCGCTCCGCGCTCGTGGACCCGGTGAAGGCCACGCCCTGTCGCCGCCGGACCGAGGAGAAGTCCTTCTCACCCGGGTTGGCCGCCGGAGCGTCCGGGGAGAGCCGCGTCCGCGCTCGGAGCCGCTGGCCCGGCAGCAACGCCAGGGGCGCTCCACGCAACGTCAGGTTCACCTTGAACCGGGCCGGCTCGAGCGCCGTCTCCGAGGGTCCCGCCCGGGCCACCACGAGCCGCACGCGCGTGCCGCCCTCCACGGCGTCCACCCGCTCCGCCTCGCCCTCCAGCACCGCCTCGCCGCCGCCCTGGAGGGACGCGGGCACCCGCACCCGGGCCTCCCAGTGCGACAGGCCGGCTCCCGCCATCCAGAGTGCCCCCAGGACCGCCAGGTGAGCACCAGGCAGCCGGGCGAGCGCCAGGCCGACCAGTCCCAGCAAAACCCCGCAGACCAGAAATAGCTCCGCCGAGCCATCCGTTCCGGGTGACCAGAGAGCGCCCAGCAGCAGGCTCAACGAAGGAAAGAAGAGGGGACGCGTCCCCAGGTCGCGCCAAGCGTAACGTTCCACCCACCACCCCGACCTGCACCGTCCGTCACGCCAGCTCGCACACCGAGCGTCATCGCGTACGAAAACCGACAACGTAGTCGGACGCGTTCTGGGTGGTCAAGGCGTTATCGTTGCCCGTTGATGTGGTTTGTGGTAGTAGTGCCCGGCTTGTTGATGGAAGGCCGGTTGCGAGTCTTTCAAGGAGGCAGTTAGTGCAGACCAGCTTCAAGACTGGTGACAAGGCGGTTTATCCAGGCCAGGGCGTCGGTGAGGTGATGGGTATCGAGCACACCGAAGTGGCCGGGCAGCGCCAGTCGTTCTACGTGCTGCGCATCCTGGAGAACGGGATGCGGATCATGATCCCGATCAACAAGGTCGGGTCGGTCGGCCTCCGGGAGATCATCAGCGAGGAGGATGTGAAGCAGGTCTATTCCATCCTCAAGGAGAAGGACATCTCGGTCGACTCCACCACCTGGAACCGTCGGTACCGGGAGTACATGGAGAAGATCAAGACGGGCTCCGTCTTCGAGATCGCCGAGGTGCTGCGTGACCTCTACCTCCTGAAGGGCGACAAGGACCTGTCGTTCGGCGAGCGCAAGATGCTCGACACCGCGCGCTCGCTGCTCATCAAGGAGCTGTCGCTGGCGAAGGACTGCTCCGAGGAAGAGATCGAGTCGGACCTGAAGAAGATCTTCAACCTGGCCTGATCCGGGCCTCCAGCCCGACACTCCCGCCCCGGGTTCCCTCACAGGGAGCTCGGGGCTTCGTGTTTGTGCGTCATGATTGAGCCGTCATCCTCCTCCGCGTCGGCGCGGGCCGAGCGGGACCTTCGCATCGCCGAGCTGGAGACGAGGCTCGCGCGCCGTCGCGTGGGCGTCAGGCCGCTGGCCGCGGTGCTGGGCATCGTGGTGAGCCTTGCGCTGCTGGCGATGCAGCGTCGAGAGCTGGCGTATGTCTTCTCCCCGGCCGCTCCGCTCACGTTGGGCGCGGAGGGGGACTACCGGTTCGACGCGCTGGTCTCCAACCGCTACGCCCAGGTGCATGGCATCCCCACCGCGCGGGGCGCCTACGAGCGCGAGGGCGGCGCGACGTTCGTCCTGGTGGGCCTGCGCGAGTCTCCGTTCGTGGTGCGCAGGCTCGCGTTGCCCGGGGAGGACTGGGTGGAGGGCCGGCCTCCGCCTTCACCGGACTCGCGGCCCTTCGCCATCCGGGGGCGGCTCCTGGCGCAGGAGGACGCGCCTCGCTACCGGGACGCGCTCGCGTTGTTGAAGGGCATGGGAGAGCTTCAGCCCCACGAGGGCCGGCTGTGGCTGCTCATCGAGGGGGAGCGCCCCGGTGAGGACCGGGGGCGGGTGCTGGTGGCCCTGGCGCTGCTCGCGTTCGCGGTGTTGAACGCGGTGCTGCTGGTCAGGGGGCTGACTCGGCGGTGGTCTCCAGACGCCTGAGGCCCTCGATGGCGCTGCGGTTGCCCGAGTCGTACTTGAGGGCCTGCTGGAAGGCGGCCCGCGCGGCGCTCGAGTCGTGGGCCTTCACGTGGTCCACGCCGGAGCGGACGTACAGGATGGAGAGCTGCTTGCGCAGCTGCGGCCCCTGCAGGCTCCAGCCCTTGGAGAGCTCCTGGTCGATCTGCGTCGCCAGCGCGAGCTGGGAGATGGCGCGCGCCGTGTCGCCCTTCGCGAGCGCCTTGCGGGACTCGGCGCTGGTGGCCTCGAAGCGCACGAGCTGGGCGTGGAGCGTGTTGAGGCGGGCGCCCTTGGCCAGGTCCATCGCGCCAGCCAGGTCATTGGCTTCGTAGAGGCGCAGGACGTCCGCCTCCGTCACGGGGCCCGTGGGCTTCGACGGCGCGGCCTTGGGGGCGGTGGGTTCGGGGAAGGCCGCCACCTCCACGTCCGCGCTGGCACTGCTCGGCCGGACTGCGCCCGAGGCGATGTCCCGGGCGCTCGGACTCGGCGATGCAACGGTGCTGGCCGGCGGCGAGCCCCGGCTCGCGCCCGAGGCGATGTCCCGGGCGCTCGGGCTCGTGGATGCAACGGAGCTGCCCGGGGATGCGCCACGGCTCGCACCCGAGGCGATGTCCCGGGCGCTCGGGGCTGGAGACGCAACCGTGTTGCTCGACGGCGAGCGGCCCGCTCCCGAGGCGATGTCCCGGGCGCTCATGCCGGTGGCCGCGACCGTGTTGGCGGAGCCGGCGGCGCGCTGACCGTCCGAGACCTCGTCGGTCCGCGAACCCCGCGAGCCGGTGTCCTGCTGTGCGCCCCGGTTGCCATTCCCGGCGATGTCGCGGGCGCTGAGTCCAGCCGGCGACGAGGGGCGCTTCGTGCCCGAGCCTTCGTCCGAGGCGGTCCGCTCGACCTTCGCGGTGCCAGCGTGCTCTCCGCCAGGACCCTCGTCGACCGCGCGTCCCGTCACGGCGCGCGCATTGCCCGGGTCCACGAGCAGGGGCGGCTCGGCATTCGTATCGCCGCTCGCCGTCGTCGCGCCCGCGTTCGTCGTCGCGCCCTCGGTGGGATTCACCGCGCGACTCGAGCTCAGCCCCACGGCCAGCACCGTCACCAGCGCGGCCACGGTGGAGCCCACGCCCGCGGCGACGAGCCCCACGCCCAGCGGCCCCAGCCCTCGCTTGCGAGGCACGGGCGGAGGCAGGGCCTGGGAGATGGCAGGCAGACCCGCGGCGGGCGTGCCTCCGGGGCCGCGCAGCCGCAGCAGCGCGTTGCCCAGGGTGATTTCGTCGCCCGACATCACCTCGACCTCGCCCGTGACGCGGACGCGGTTGAGGAAGGTGCCGTTCTGGCTGCCCAGGTCCTTCAGGAGGAACTGGTCCCCGGTGCGGATGACCTGCGCGTGCCGCCGGCTGATGGACGGGTGCTGCAGCCTCAGGTCCGAGGACGAGGACCGCCCCAACACCAGCGAGCCCTGCTGCACCGGCACCAGCTGCCCGATGCCAGGGCCGCGCTCGACGTACAGGAAGGCCGGCGGATGACCGGGGTTCGAGTACTCGCGGCCCCAGTCGAACCTGGGCGATAGCTCCCGGTCCGCCTTGTCGCGGCCCTTGCCCGAGCCCTGACGGGGCGCCTTGCGCGGGCCCGCCGGATACTGGGGCACGCGCTGGGGACGCGGGTCATCGGCCTGCAGGGGCGCCACCTCGTCGTCGTCGAAGGGCAGCTCCACCTCGGGCTCCTTCGGCGCCTGCGAACCCGGCGGGCGGGGAGGGCGGGGCGGGCGCTTGGGATTCGGTGGAGCCATGAACACCATTCTCGCTGATTGAGGACCGGCTGGAAGGTTCTCAGGGCCTGGGCGTCCGAAGTTGTCCAGGTCCGATGGTTTCCCCCAGCCCTTCCGGATTCAAGACCCCGTGAATGCTGGCCTGTACAGGGACCGGGAATCTAGAGTGGCGGCCACACGCACAAAGACGGACCTCCAGGAGGAATGGCGCAAGTGACGACTCCCCCCACCATCCGGCTCTTCAACACGATGACCATGCAGAAGGAGCTCTTGCAGCCCTCTGTCCCGGGCTGCGTGGGGGTCTATGTCTGTGGGCCCACGGTCTACAGTTACATCCATATCGGGAATGCTCGCACCTTCACGTCGTTCGACGTGGTGGTCCGCTACCTCCGGTACCGGGGGCTCCAGGTTCGTTATGTCCGGAACTTCACGGACGTGGACGACAAAATCATCAAGGCCGCCCAGGAGACGGGCGAGGCCCCGGTGGCGCTGGCGGCGCGCTACGTCGAGCTCTTCCGCGAGGACGCCAAGGCGCTGCACATGCTGGAGCCGGACGTGGCGCCCAAGGTGAGCGACCACCTGCCGGAAATCATCGGCATCATCCAGAAGCTCGTGGACAAGGGCTTTGCCTACGCGTCCCAGGGCGACGTGTACTTCTCCGTCAGCGCGGACAAGGACTACGCGAAGCTGTCCAAGCGCCACCTGGAAGACCTGTGCGTGGGCGAGCGCGTGCAGCCCGGCGACCAGAAGCGCGAGCCGCTCGACTTCGCGCTGTGGAAGGCGGCCAAGCCCGGCGAGCCCGCGTGGGAGAGCCCCTGGGGCCCGGGGCGTCCGGGCTGGCACATCGAGTGCTCGGCGATGAGCGCGAAGTACCTGGGTGAGACGTTCGACATCCACGGCGGCGCGCTGGACCTCATCTTCCCCCACCACGAGAACGAAATCGCCCAGAGCGAGTCCGCCAACGGGGTGGAGTTCGCGAAGTACTGGATGCACTGCGGCTTCCTGGACCTGGAAGGCGCGAAGATGTCCAAGTCGCTGGGCAACGTGGTGCGCCTGCGCGACGCGCTCCAGCGCGTGGACGCGGAGGCCCTGCGCTTCTTCTTCCTCTCCACGCACTACCGCCACCCGCTCAGCTTCTCCGACAAGGCCCTGGCCGACGCGGAGGCGCGCATGGAGTACTTCTACGAGACCCTGCGCAAGGTGGACGAGCGGCTCGCCGGCAAGGACTTCGGCGACGGGCCGGTGCACGGCGACCCGCACCGCTTCCTCGCCGAGTTCGAGTGCGCCATGGACGACGACTTCAACAGCGCGGGCGGCCTGGGCGCGCTGTCGGGGCTGTTCGGCCTGATGAACGAGCTGACCGACAAGCCGCCGGTGAAGGACAAGGCGCTCGTCGGGCGCACGCTGCGCGCGCTGCGCGAGGACGTGCGCAAGGTGTCCGGCGTGCTCGGCCTGTTCGAGGACGACTCGAGCGCGTGGCTCTTGCGCCGGCGTGAGCGCGCCGTGCGCGAGCGGGGCATCGACGTGGCGGAGGTGGAGCGGCTGCTCGGTGAGCGGACGGCCGCTCGGGCGGCCAAGGACTTCGCCGCCGCGGACCGGGTGCGGACCACGCTGAAGGAGAAGGGCGTGGAAATCATGGATACGCCCGCCGGCACCTCGTGGAAGGTGGCGGCCGCGCAGGGCTGAAGGGCTGCGGTGCCCCGGGCCTTCGTGTTAGGGCTCGGGGCACCATGAAGCACCTGCTGTCACTGCTGCTGGCCCTGGCCTCCGCTCCCGCGCTCGCCCAGCGCGCGCCCCTCGTCACGCCCGCCGAGAAGACGGCCGCGGGCACCATCGACCCGGACGTGCTGCGCGCGCACATCCGCTTCCTCGCGCACGACCTGCTCGAGGGACGCGGACCCGGCACCCGGGGCGACGCGCTGGGACAGGCGTACATCGCCTCGCAGTTCGAGGCCCTGGGCCTGAAGCCCGCGGGCTCGGACGGCACGTTCTTCCAGCCCTTCGACCTGGTGGGCGTCACCGGCCATCCCCAGGCGATCTCCGTGCGCGCGCCCCTGGGCAGCGCGGAGCTGAAGTTCCACGAGGACTTCATCGCGGTGTCGGGCGTGCAGAGCCCCGAGGCGCGGCTGGACGCCTCCGAGCTCGTCTTCGTGGGCTACGGCATCCAGGCGCCCGAGTACGAGTGGGACGACTTCAAGGGGATGGACGTGCGCGGCAAGACGCTGCTCATCCTCAACAGCGACCCGGAGGATGACCCGCGCATCTTCGGCGGCCGCACGCGGCTGTGGTACGGCCGCTGGGATTACAAGTACGAGCAGGCGGCGAAGGTGGGCGCGGCGGGCGCCATCATCCTGCACACCACGCAGAGCGCCGGCTATCCGTGGCAGGTGGTCCAGTCGTCGTGGACGGGTGAGCAGTTCGAGCTGCCCGCCACCACCGGCCCCCGCCTCCAGGTGAAGGCGTGGACGACGGAGGACGCCACGCGCCGGGTGCTGCAGCTCGCGGGGCGCGACCTGGAGACGCTGCGCGCCGCCGCCCAGTCGCGCGACTTCCAGCCCGTGCCGCTGGGCGTGACGGTGTCCACGCGCTTCGCCAACGAGGTGCGCCGCAGGCCCACCGCGAACGTGCTGGCGCTGCTGCCCGGCAGCGACGCGAAGCTGTCCAACGAGGTGGTGCTCTACAGCGCGCATCACGACCACCTGGGCAGGAAGGAGGGCGGCAAGCCGGGCGAGGACACCATCTACAACGGCGCGCTCGACAACGCGGCGGGCGTGTCCGCGATGCTGTCGGTGGCGCGTGCCTACCGCTCGCTGCCCAAGGCCCCGCGCCGCTCCATCCTCTTCGCCGCGGTGGCCGCGGAGGAGCAGGGCCTGTTGGGCTCGCAGTACCTCGCGGAGCATCCGCCCGTGCCCGCCGGCCGCATCGCCGCCAACGTCAACATCGACGGCGCCAACATCCACGGACGCACGCGCGACATCACCGTCATCGGCCTGGGCAAGTCCAACCTGGACGCGGTCATCACGGCGCTGGCGAAGACGCAGGGCCGCGTGGTGAAGGCGGACCAGCTGTCGGACCGGGGCTTCTTCTACCGCTCGGACCAGTTCAACTTCGCGCGCCAGGGCATCCCCGCCGCCTACTTCGGCAGCGGCATGGACTTCATCGGCAAGCCGGAGGGCTGGGGCCGCCAGCAGCGCGAGGCGTGGGAGGCCAAGCACTACCACCAGCCTTCCGACGAGCTGCGCGCGGACTGGGACATGTCCGGCGCGGTGGAGGACGCCCGACTGTTCTTCCTCTTGGGGGCCCACGTGGCCCGCGTGCCGGAGCTGCCGCGCTGGAACAAGGGCGACGAGTTCGAGGCGGCCCGCCTGGCGGCCTTGAAGGCGCTGGAGGCGCCCAGGACGCCCCCGTCGGAAGGCGCCTCGAAGTAGGGCAGGGGGCGCTCCGTCCGCCGGTCGACGGGCGGGTACAAATGTGCAGTGCGTCCTCCGCGAGGGTGTTAAACCTCGCGGATATGCCTGAGTTCCAGATCGTCAGCGACCACCAGCCCGAGGGCGACCAGCCGAGGGCCATTGGCGAGCTCACGGAGGGCGTGCAGCGGGGCGACCGCTACCAGACGCTCCTGGGCGTCACCGGTTCCGGCAAGACGTTCACCATGGCGAACATCATCGCCAACGTGCAGCGGCCCACGCTGGTCATCGCGCACAACAAGACGCTGGCCGCCCAGCTCTACGGCGAGTTCAAGTCGCTCTTCCCGAACAACGCCGTCGAGTACTTCGTCTCGTACTACGACTACTACCAGCCCGAGGCCTACGTCCCGTCGACGGACACCTTCATCGAGAAGGACTCGTCCATCAACGACAACATCGAGCGCATGCGCCACTCGGCCACGCACTCGCTGCGCACGCGCGACGACGTCGTGATTGTCGCCAGCGTCTCCTGCATCTACGGCCTGGGCACGGCGCGCAGCTACGTGGACCTGGCGGTGCGCGTGGACCAGGGCGGGGAGATGGAGCGCGACGCGTTCATGCGCCGGCTCGTCGAGTCCCAGTACGAGCGCAACGACATGGACTTCCACCGCGGCACCTTCCGCGCGCGCGGCGACACCGTGGAGGTGTTCCCCGCCTACGAGGAGGAGCGCGCCATCCGCGTGAGCTTCTTCGGCGACGAGGTGGAGCGCATCACCGAGTTCGACCCGCTGCGCGGCGTGACGCTCGGCGTGCTGGACAAGGTCGTCATCTTCCCCGCCAGCCACTACGTCGCCGGCGAGGACTCGCGCAGGCGCGCCATCCAGACCATCCGCGACGAGCTGGCCGAGCAGCTCGGCATCTTCAAGCGCGAGGGCAAGCTGCTGGAGGCGCAGCGGCTGGAGCAGCGCACCATGTTCGACCTGGAGATGATGGAGCAGGTCGGCTACTGCAACGGCATCGAGAACTACTCACGGCACTTCTCGGGGCGGGCCCCGGGCGAGCCGCCGCCGTGCCTCATCGACTACTTCCCGCGCAACCTGTTGGTGCTCATCGACGAGAGCCACCAGACGGTGCCGCAGATCGGCGCCATGTACCGGGGAGACCGCGCGCGCAAGGAGACGCTGGTCAACTTCGGCTTCCGCATGCCCAGCGCGCTGGACAACCGGCCGCTGAAGTTCGGCGAGTTCGAGGAGCTGGTGCCGCAGGCCGTCTTCGTCTCCGCGACGCCGTCCGAGTACGAGCTGCAGAAGTCCCAGGGCGTGGTGGTGGAGCAGATCATCCGCCCCACGGGCCTGACGGACCCGGAGGTGGAGACGCGCCCTGTCGGCAACCAGGTCGATGACCTGCTCGAGGAGGTGCGCGTCCGCGTCAGCCGCAACGAGCGCGTCCTGGTGACGACGCTCACCAAGCGCATGGCCGAGGACCTCACCGAGTACTACGCGGACGTGGGCGTGCGCGTGCGCTACCTGCACTCGGACATCGACGCGATTGAACGCACGGCCATCATCCGCGACCTTCGCAAGGGCGAGTTCGACGTGCTGGTGGGCATCAACCTCCTGCGCGAGGGCCTGGACATCCCCGAGGTGTCGCTGGTGGCCATCCTCGACGCGGACAAGGAGGGCTTCCTGCGCAGCCACGTGTCGCTCATCCAGACCATCGGCCGCGCGGCGCGCAACCTGAACGGCCGCGTCATCATGTACGCGGACTCCGTCACCGACTCGATGAAGAAGGCGCTGGAGGAGACCTCCCGTCGCCGGGACATCCAACGCCAGTACAACAAGGACCACGGCATCACCCCGCGCTCCGTCAAGAGCAACATCACGGACCTGTCCGAGCACCTCTACGACGCCGAGTCCGCCGGCGCGCTGCCCATGGCGGCCGAGGGCGAGGACGACGTGCTCGAGTCGAAGGAGCTCAAGCGCCTCATCGAGGAGTTCACCCAGGACATGCACCGGGCCGCCGAGTCGATGGAGTTCGAGAAGGCCGCCGAGTACCGGGACAAGGTGCAACTGCTCAAGGACATGGACCTGGGCCTCAAGCCCGCGTCGCGCTCGCTGCTCAAGGGCCCGGCGAAGGCCAAGGAGGACGACGCGCCGAAGAAGGGCCGGGGCCGGGGTCGTTCGTCACGGGCGAAGCCGCGCCGCTAGGAGGCGCCTGTCATGGACGTGAAGCTCCAGGAGAAGCTCGACGCCCTCCCCACCGAGCCCGGCGTGTACCTGATGAAGGACCGCCGCGGGCAGATCATCTACGTGGGCAAGGCCATCAACCTGCGCAGCCGCGTGCGCTCGTACTTCACGCGCACGGGGGACACGCGCGTCTTCGTGTCGCTGCTCGACGAGCTGCTCGGCGACCTGGAGACGGTGCTCGTCCACAACGAGAAGGAGGCGCTGCTCCTCGAGAACGAGCTCATCAAGAAGCACCGCCCGCGCTTCAACGTCCTGCTCAAGGACGACAAGCAGTTCATCTCGCTGCGCCTGGACCGCACCCACGCGTATCCGCGCCTGGAGGTCGTCCGAAAGTACGAGCGCGACGGCGCGCGCTACTTCGGCCCGTACTCCAGCGCCGGCGCCATCCGCGAGACGCTGCGCATCATCAACCGCTACTTCCGGCTGCGCACCTGCACGGACCACGTGCTGGCCAACCGCAAGCGCCCCTGTCTGTTGTTCCAGATCGGCCGCTGCCCGGCCCCTTGCGTCTACCCGGTCCCCGAGGACGACTACCGTCGCAGCGTGGACGAGGTCGTCATGTTCCTGGAGGGCAAGGCGAGCGAGCTGGTGGAGGGCCTGCGGCTGCGGATGAAGCGCGCGGCGCAGGACCTGAAGTTCGAGGAGGCCGCGCGGGTGCGCGACCAACTGCTCGCCATTGAACGAAGCCTGGAGCGTCAGAAGGTCGCCACCACGGACTTCAAGGACCAGGACGTGTTCGCCCTCTACCGCGAGGGGGACCGCATCCTGTTCTACGTCCTCTGGGTCCGTCAGGGCCGCCTCAACGGCGGGCAGGCGTTCCCCTTCGGCAGCCAGGAGTTCCCCAACGAGGAGCTGCTCGCCTCGTTCGTGAACCTCTACTACGACCAGGGCAGCTTCGTGCCGGAGGAGGTCCTGCTGCCGCTGGAGCCGGAGGACGGCCTGGCGGGCCTGGAGGGCCTGCTCACCGAGCGGAAGGGCGAGCGCGTGCGCGTCATGGTCCCCAAGCGAGGGGAGAAGCACGAGCTGGTGAAGATGGCGGAGAAGAACGCCGAGCAGGCCTTCATCGAGCGCCGGCGCACCAAGGATGAGACCGACCAGGTGCTCTCCCGCCTCCAGCAGCGGCTGGGCCTGCGCAACTTCCCGCGCCGCATGGAGTGCTTCGACATCTCCCACTTCCAGGGCTCCGCCATCGTCGCCTCCCAGGTGGCCGTGACGGATGGCGAGGCCGACAAGTCCCGCTACCGGAAGTACAAGATCAAGACGCTGGAGAAGCAGGACGACTTCGCCAGCATGTACGAGGTCGTCACGCGCCGGCTCAAGCGCGGCCAGGAGGACGGCGACCTGCCGGACCTGCTCGTCATCGACGGCGGCAAGGGCCAGCTCGCCAGCGCGCACGCGGCCATGAAGGATTTGGGCGTGGACACGGTGGACGTGGTGGGCCTGGCCAAGAGCCGTGACCTGGAAGTTTTCGACCGGGACGCGGAGAGCGCTCGCAGCCCCGAGCGGGTGTTCGTCGTGGGGCGAAAGGACCCCATCGTGCTGGCGCAGAACTCGGCGGAGATGTTCATGCTGACGCGCATGCGGGATGAGGCGCACCGCTTCGCCATCACCTTCCAGAAACAGGTGCTGCGAAAGAGCCGGGTGCGCTCGGCGCTGGAGGACATCCCGGGGGTGGGGGAGGTGCGGCGCAAGGCGCTCCTCAAGCACTTCGGCTCGCTCAAGCGCGTGGGTGAGGCGAGCATCGAGGAGCTGGCGGAAGTCGTCGGTCCGGCGGTGGCGGAGCGGGTCCATGCGGGGCTTCATGGACACCCCGACGAAGAGGCCGAGGACCCCGTCCGGGAGGCTTCCCTGGATGACGCCACCGAACCCTCGCACGAAAAATCACGGGGAGGGTCGCCACCCGGTGCGGCGTGATTAATTTCCGCTGCAGACTGCGGGGGGAAGCGCGCTGGAACCGCGACGTTCCTGGGGTTTTTAATTGCGACTGGGCTCCGCGCTGATTTATAGCGGTTGACGATTCGAGCAGCTCCAAAGAGGGCGAGGGACCGACATGAGGCTGTATCCGAAGGTGATCCCGATCATTTCGCGAGAGACGATTCAACGGCTCATGCAGGATGGGGACATCGAGGTGGAGCCGATGCGCGTGGCGGACGCCGAGATGGACCTTTCGGCCATCATGCGTGAGTACCTCGCGAACGAAGAGCGTGTGAACCAGGCGACGCGCGAGGCGCTGGAGCGTCGCGGATACGACCCCTCCAAGTTCAACCAGGTGAAGCGCGAGATGGCGGATGTCCGCGGCTTCAAGATGGGCGACGAGGGCATCGAATACGTCATCAACCAGATGATCGAGTTCCTGCTCATCAGCCGGAATGTCGAAGAGGTCTTCTCGGCGGATAACTCGCTGCGTCAGAAGATCCACGTGGTGATGAAGAAGCACCTGGACGTGGACGAGGACATCGACAAGGAGGCGCGCTCCCGCCTGAAGCACCTGCAGGAGGGAACGAGCAGCTTCGAGATCGAGTACAACAAGACGGTGGAGCAGATCCGCCGCGCGCGGGGCCTCATCTAGTCTTCTTTGGAGAGAGGGGACTGTCGTTCCCCGCTCCGCTGCCTACCTTGTTGCACAAGGAGGCAGCGTCGATGGCGGGACCTCTCACCACGCTTCTTTTGTCCGGAGTACTGGCCGCCGGGCCAGGCGGGTTCACGTTCGAGGGCCGGGAGGCCAGCGCGGGGACCGAGCGACCGGACGGCTTCTTCATCCAGGGACCCTTGCCCTTCACGGACCTGGCCGAATCCGGCACGGGGAGCGCCGAGCTCACCGTGGAGGACCGGGTGGACCTGGCCCAGGCCACGTACGGCGACAAGGCGGCCTTCCAGGCGACGTTCCGGCTGGGGAACACCGAGTACCGGGTGGAGCTCGCCCAGGCCGGTTTCCCGCCCGCCCAGGCCCGTTCCCAGGCCTCGTCCAGCTTGCCCCCGGCACCCCGCCACACGGTGGGCGGCGGCGTGCTCCTGAACGTGCCCATCTACGGGGACAGCGGGCTGGGGTGGTCGGTCATGACCCGCTCCCATGCGGCGGTGGCGGTGTGGGGTGTGGGGCGCGTGTGGCGTGATGGCCGGTTGCTGACGGACACGGCGCTCATCCACGTGGCGGCGTTGGACGCGGGGGCGTTCGCGGATGACTCGACGCACCGGATGCTGCGTCAGGCGCGGGCGGGGGACACGGAGCTGGTGGTGCTCGCGTACAACCTGCCGACGGACGTCGAGCGTCGGGGCTTCGTGCAGTTCGTGTTCGAGGACGTGGCCATCGAGGTGGCCGGGGTTCCGGTGCGCTCGGTGGCGGTGGTGGAGAACACGGGGAATCTGACGGTGGACCCGACGCGGCTGACGCCCGTGCCGGCGAACGTCGCGCCTGGCCTGCCGCCCATCCTTCCGCAGCCGGCGGCCACGGGTGGCAGTGGCCTGGCGACGGGAACGTCCGTGTTGGCGCCGGAGGTGGGGACGCCCGGGGGCAGTCGGGTGTTCGTGGGCGGGGGGCAGGGCGGCACGGTGGTGCGGGGAGGCGCCACGGTGGGGACGGGGACGGCCGATGTGACGGAGCCCGAGTCGCCCGCGGTGGTGAGTGGCGGCTTCCCCACGAGCGTGGTGGCGGAGCCGCCGGTGAACATCTCGGGGGTGACGTTGGGGACACCGACGACGAGCCCGACGCTCGCGGCGGAGGGGGTGCTGACGACGGGCGCGTCGCCGGTGGGGACGGCGCCTGGGTTCTTCGGCTCCTCGGGGACGACGTCGAGCCTGGCGACCACGGGGTCGTTCTCGGTGCCGGTGCCCTCGGTGACGTCGCCGAGCTTCGATGCGTTCCTGGGCACGTCGCAGGTGAGTCCGGGCATCCTCGCGACGGCGCCGCCGCTCAATGCGGCGCCGGGCTCACCGCCGCCGGGGCTGCTCGGAACGCCCACGCCACTGAATGCCGCGCCCGCGCCGCCGCTCTTCGGGTCTCCCACGCCGTTGAACGCGGGGTCCGCCACGACACTGCCCGCGACGCCTGCTCCGGCCAATGCGGCGCCTGCCCCGGCCAGTGCCGTGCCCGCGACGTCAGCACCCGGCGGCGCGGCTCCAGCGAATTGAGGCACGGGTCTGTAGAGACATGAGAGGGTGCGCCGCGAGCGTTCGTTGCTCGCGGTGCCGCTCCGCGAAAGCCGTCATCGCCTGTGCATCCGCCTCGCGGCGCAGGCGGGCGACGGCCCGGTGTCGACGTGACAGCGCGAATGGTGTCGGCGGTCAGCGAACCCGCGAGGGCGCGCCCTGATGCGCCATCGCGGCCGCCTGGGCCAATCGCTTGCGAATCTGGACGACGACGTCGTGCAGCTCGTCGAGCCGCTCGAGGACGCGAAGGTCATCCCCGGTGTTGATGAGGTTCACCGGTGACAACGTCGCGCCGCGCAGCGTGCTCAACACATCGTGGAAGTGCGCTTCGACGTCACCGAGCGCGTCCAGCCCTTCCCTCAAATCGTCCTCCAGCAGGTCGACGAGCACCGCCGCGTCGGTGCGAGCGGGGAGCGCGCGAGCGAGGCGTTCGGTCGCCACTCGGACCGGGTCGGCCTGGCGCGAGAGCACGGGGGCGGCGAGGGCGAGAGGGGGCATGGGCTCGACGCTACAGGCCCGTAGCACCCCGTCAATTTTCCCACCCCCGCGGGGCCTCCGCCCCTCAGTGTCCCTTCGCCGCGAACACCGCGCGATGGGCCGACAGGAAGTCGCGGATGTCGACGGGCGCGTGCCCGGTGAGGTCGGCGATGGCCGTGCTCACTCCACTCATGCGTCCCTGTGCCACGGCCGCGTCGAACGACGCGTAGGCCTCCGCCATCGGTGCGGGCAACCCGTGCGCCACCAGGCCCGCGGCGAGGCTCGCGGTGTCCACGGCGATGGACTCGACGGGGCGCCCCGACACCTCACCTGCGAACCGCGCCAGCTCCGCCTGCGTCACCGCCGACGGCCCGGTGATTTCCAGCACGCGCTGTCCCTCGTACGAGGAGGCGAGCGCCGCCACCGCCGCCCGGGCACAGTCCTCGCGCGTGACATACGCCGTGGCCCCCGTCCCGGTCGCCGTGACGAGCCGCCCCTGCGCGACGGCCTGGGGCAGGCTGTGCAAGAGCATCTCCATGTAGACGTTGTTGCGCAGCACGGTGAAGCCCAGTCCGCTCGCCGCCAGCGCCTGCTCCGTGGCCCAGTGGTCCTTGGCGAGCGTGATGGGCGAGTCGGGCTCCGGCCGCGTCAGCGACGTGTACACGACGTGCTTCACCCCCACGCGCCGCGCGGCCTCCACGGCATGGCGATGCTGGGTGATTCGGCGGCCAGGAACATCGAGCGAGTCCGTGCTGACGAGCAACAGTCGCTCCGCGCCGGCGAACGCCGCGTCCAGCGTCGACGCGTCATCGAAGTCCGCCTTGCGCACCACGACGCCGCGCGCCGCCAGGTCCGCGAGCTTCGACGGCTCGCGCGTGGTGACGATGAGAGGCCCCTTCCTGGCCTCGAGGAGCAGTTCCACGACGCGGCGGCCCAGATGGCCGGAGGCGCCGGTGACGAGCAGGGTGGGGGATGTGGCCGTCATGTGAATCTCCAGAGCGAGGGAGCGACATTGGCTCCGGCTCATGGGTAGCGCCGCCCGGCGTCCTGCACAATGCGGCCCGCTGGAGCATACTGTTCCACGGGAGGAACAATGGACCTGAACCAGCTCACCCTCTTCGTCGCCGTCGCCGAGGGCGCCAGCTTCTCCAGCGCGGCGAAGAAGCTGGGCCTGCCCAAGTCGTCGGTGAGTCGGGGCATCGCCCGCCTGGAGTCCTCGCTCGGTGTGCAGCTCATCCACCGCACCACGCGCCGGGTGTCGCTCAGCACCGCGGGACAGGCGCTCTACGAGCGGGTGTCCCCGATGCTGCTCGCGCTGCGCAAGTCCGTGGGGGAGCTGCCGGAACTGGAGGAGGAGCCGTCAGGCGTGCTGCGGCTGACGTCGGTGGTGGACTGGGGGACCACGGTGCTCGCGGAGGTCATCACCCGCTTCGTGGCGCGCTATCCCGCGGTGAAGGTGGACCTGCACCTGGACAATCGCGTCGTGGACCTGGTCGCGGAGGGCTTCGATGCCGCGCTGCGACTGGCCATCGCCCCGTTGAAGGACTCGTCGCTGCGCGCCCGCCGCCTCGGGACGCTCTCCCTGCGGCTCTATGCGTCGCCGGCGTATCTCGCGCGCCGGAGCATGCCGCGCCATCCTCGCGAACTCTCCAGCCACACCTGGGTGTCCTTCCGCTCGCCCATGCCCTTCCGGCTCGTGGGGCCCGGCGAGACGCTCGTCATGCCGCAGGATGGGGCCATCGTCTGCGACGACATGTTCTTCATGCGGGAGGTGCTTCGTCAGGGCGCGGGCATCGGGTTCCTGCCGACGATGCTCGCGGAACCGGAGGTCGCCGAGGGGCGACTCGTCGCGCTGCTTCCGAAGTGGAGCATGCCGGCGGGGAGCGTGTGGTTCGTCTCCACCGCGGAGCGGCACATGCCTCGCAAGGTCGCCGCCTTCCGCGACTTCCTCCTCGAGACGCTGAAGCAGCGCTCCTTCCCGATGTGAGGCCGGGAGCGGACACTCCCGCCGCGCTCACCTCAGAGCGAGCCGAGGAACTTGAGCACCGCGGCGCGGTCATCGGCGGACAGACGGTGGAAGCCGTCGCGCGCGGTGAGCGCCTCGCCGCCGTGCCACAGCACCGCCTCTTCGATGGTCCGGGCCCGGCCGTCGTGCAGGAAGCCGGAGTAGGGCAGCACCGTGTGCGTCAGGCCCAGGCCCCACAGCGCGGGCGTGCGCCACTCCGTGCCCGTGGCCGCGCCATCCGGCCGTCCGTCCGCGAGCTCCGGCCCCATGTCGTGCAGCAGCATGTCCGTGTACGGATGGATGCGCTGGAAGGCGAGCTCCTCGTAGGCGGCCTCGCCCGTCTCCAGCGTCTCGCGGTGGCAGGACTCGCAGCCCAGCGCGCGGAACAGCTTCTCGCCGCGTTGGACGACGGGGTCCTCCAGCGCGGTGCGCGCGGGGACGCCGAGCGACTCGGAATAGAAGACGGCCGCCTGCAGGATGTCGGCGGTGATTTCGTGCGTCCCGTCCGGCTCCGGGAAGAGCGGGCTGCTGATCCCCATGTCGTTGAAGTACGCCTCGGCGGACTGCTGCAGCAGGTGCGGGCTGTTCGCCTTCCAGCCGAAGCGCCCGGGCAACAGCGTGCGCAGCGCCACGTCCCAGACCTCGTTCAGCCGTCCGGAGATGCCGTCACCGTCCCGGTCATCCGGGTCCTCGAGCGCGCGCAGCGCCTCGATGGGGACGGCCTCCAGCAGCCCCAGTCCGAAGACGGGCGGAGGAAGCCGCAGCGACATCATCATGTCCTCCGGCAGCGCCGAGTCATCCGACTTGACGATGCGCACGCTCGGCGAGCGCAGCGTGTACGGCGTGCCATCCGGGTACTGTCCGGTGTGCTCCAGCCACGACAGCGTGAGCGAGGCCGGCGGCACCTGGCCGTAGATGGACTGGTCACGCACCTGGAGCCCCAGTCCGGGGACGGGCACCGCGCCGTGAGGATGGTCGGGCACGCCCTCCGGCAGGCTCACGCGCACGAGGAGCTGGGTGCGCTGCGCTGTGGGCCCCATCACCGGCATGCCGCGCCCGTTGCGCAGGTGACAGCCGTTGCAGGAGACGTTGTTGTACGTGGGCCCGAGCCCCGGGTTCACCCGCGAGGGCGCCGGGACGAAGATGGCCGCGAACGCCGCGTCGCCCGCACGGTGCAGCCGGTCGTACTCGGGACGCAGGTTCGCGGCCGGCTGCGCGAACGCCTGCGACGTGCGGTTGTCGACGGTGGTGGCCCCGCCCGCTCTCGGTGGCTCCAGGGGCACCATCGGCGCCTCCTCGCCACAACCGGCGGACCACAGCAGCAGGGCTCCCAGCATCACCGCACGTCGCATGGCGTTCACCTGGCCTGAGTTCCTACATCACTTCGACAGCAGGGGCAGGACCTCGCCCTGGAAGGTGTCGTGCAGGGCGCGGATGGCCTCCTGCGCGGCGGCGATCTTCGGGCGCTCCGTCTCGTCACGGATGGAGTCGCGGAACGGCTCGCGGACGGCAGCCAGGGCGCTGATGGAGCCGGCGATCTGCTGGCGGATCTTCGCGTCGAGCGCGCTGTCCACGCCCACTACGTCACGCAGCGACATGCCCGTCTTGGCCTCGCCCTGCAGGTGACCCAGGTACGCGTTCTCCACGCTGCGGATGTTGTTGCTGAAGTCCTCCAGCGAGTTGTACGCGAACTGGCTCTCCACCACGTCCGGGTCCCTGGTGTCGTAGGGCTCGGCGATCTTCCCGTTGGCGACCTCGTCCAGGATGGTGGTGATGCCACCGACGATCTCCTGGGCGGCGGCCTCCACGGACGGATACGCGGTGTTGCCGGACTGACCCGCCGTCGCGAGCGTGTCACGGAACGGCGGGTTGCCGTCGTGCGCCTGCGCCCACGCGCCGTGCAGCAGCTGTCCCACGGCCTTGAGCTCCGCGGACAGGGCCGTGACGTACTCCAGCTCGCGGGGCGTCAGCTGCTCGACCGTCTTGGTGCCGCCATCGCCGTAGATGAGGTACTCCAGCGTGTGGAAGCCCTTCTGCTCGTTCTTGAGGTTGCTCACGTACTGCTGGGTGAGGGCGGCGTTGTTGGCCAGCACCGCCTCCAACTCGGTGTGGCTCACCGGCCAGCTGTCCAGCGCCGGGTCATAGCCGAAGCTGTCCACGGGGCCGAAGAGGAAGCCCTCGCTCTGCTCCCAGGGGATGCGCGCCGCGCGCCAGGCCGCCTTGGCCGCCGTCAGCTTCTCCGTCGTGGGCGCCGTCGCGAGCGCGACGCAGGCCGCGTCCAGCTCCGTCAGCCGCGTGGCCAGCCGCGCATAGGTCGGCACCACGACCTTGTCCGCGAACGTGACGACCAGCTCCGAGGTGACCTTGGAGTCGCCCTCGTTGGGGGTGTTGGAATCATCATCGCCGCAGGCCGCGAGGAACAGCGAGCCGGTGAGGAGCGCGGGCGCGAGCGCCAGACGCAGGGGCAGGGACGTACGCTTCATGACTGACCTTTCGTTGGGGGGAGGGGACACGGGGAGGGCCGCGTCAGTAGTTGAAGCCGGTGGCGAGGCGCAGGGTGTTCTCCGGCCGGAAGGCGCCCGAGCCCATGCGGCGGTGCCCGAAGTCGAGCTTCGCGTACACCGTGTTGAGCAGGTTGTAGGCCACGCCCACCGTGTAGACGGTCCGGCGGAAGCGGGGGTTGTCGTACAGCTCCGCGCGCGGCTTGAACTGCGTGTCCACGTAGTCGTAGCGGACGAACGGGAACAGGTGGTGCGAGTTGCTCAGGCCCACCACCGACGCGATGTCGTAGCCGAGCTCTCCCCACGCGGCCAACGCGTTGTCGGACACCGGCGTGCGCATCACGCCCAGCAGGTTCGACAGGCGCGCGTTGCGCTGCGAGACGAGCTCCGCGTTCTTCAGGTGGCCGTACATCACCATGCCCTTCGCGCTCCACGGGCCCTTGGACACGGACAGGTGCACGTCCAGCAGCGTCAGCGGCGCGGACACGTAGCCGCACGGGGCGACCTCGCGATCATTCGCCTCCTCGCAGCTCTTCACCAGGTCCGCCTTGGGACGGTTGCGCGTGGTGTCGCCGTGGTAGGCGGACACGCCGAAGATGAACCCGTCGAAGTGGGTGACGTCCGCGCGGAACACCAGGGCCATGTCCGTGGCGCGCTGCACCTCGAAGCGGCGCTGGTGGCCGCCCACCGCCCACAGCTGCGAGCTGAAGCCCGTGGAGTCCAGCCCGTTGACCAGCTGTCCCGTCAGCCGCAGGCCCCAGGGGAACTTGTAGCGCAGCCGCAGGCCCATCTCGTCCCACGTGTTGGGGATGATGCCCGTCTCCGCCTCGTCGCGGAGGGTGCCCAGGTAGTCGGTGGGGCGCGAGAACTCGCTCAGCGTGCCCACCGCCACGTAGAAGCGGCCCACCGCGAGCGCCGCGTGGTCGCCGAGCTTCTTCGAGATGTAGAGCTCCTCGACGAGGATCTCTCCACCCTTGTCCAGCTCCTGGTCGAACTCGCCGAACTCCTCGTACTCGAGCTCCATCGCGGTGCCGGTGCCGCCGTGCTCGAACTCGACCTCGACTTCCACCTCGAGCCCGTAGTCCGGCAGCGCGCCCTTCATCTCGAGCACGAAGCGCGTGGTATCGAACTCCAGCCGCGAGTCGCGCTGCGCGCCACCCGTCCGGTTCTGGTTCAACCCGTAGTTGTGATAGCCGAACAGCAGCTCACCGTAGGCGGTGACGAACGTGTCGATGTTCGGCCGCGCCCGACTCAGGGCCGCGGGAGCGGGCGCTGCGCTGACGGGCGCGGGCTCCTGGGCGGCGGGGGACGGCGCGGGCTGCTCGGGTTGCTCGGCCGATGGAGCCGAGGCGACGGGCCCCTCGGGCGAATCACTCGGCGGTGCCGCGGAGACCACCGGAGCACCGGCCGAATCCTGGGCGCGGGCGACCGTCGTGGAGAGCAGCAGGGTGGAACAGAGCAGGAACGACGACGAGACAAGACAAGAGCGTGGGCGCATCGGAGCGGCGCGCACCCTACGCTCATGATTTTGATTTTGCAAACCAGAATCAATTTCGGTTCAAAGAGAAAGGCCCGGGAACTCCGTCCACCGGGCCTCTCCTCGAGCCGTGTCTTCTTTTCTCAGCAGTTGGACATCACCACTTCATCTCCTCCTTGCCGGGGCCGGCCTCCTGGCGCTTCTCGCCGGGGCGGCTGACGGAGGTGAGGGTGGCGCGCACGGCGCCCAGGTCCAGCGTGCCCACGGCGGCGAGCGGCAGGCGGCGCGCGTCGTCGGAGAGCCACACGTGCACCTCGCGCTTCTGCTTGGGGCGGTCCAGGCGGACGGCGGTGCCCACCAGGTGCCAGGCGTCGAACTGGCCCAGCGGCGTGGTGACCTTCTCCTTCTTGAGCACCTGGCCCTGCATGCGCCACAGCCGGCGCACGCCGTACACGTCGAAGCAGACGGAGAGGTTCTCCTCGAGGGGGAGCTGACGCAGCAGGTAGATGGAGCCGGCCACGTCCAGGCCGTCCTTGTCGTAGGTGTAGTTGTACTGGCCCTTGGGGCGCTGGCCGATCTGGTAGTCCACCTTGATGGCGCGGTCCTTGTGGGTGAAGGCGACCTCCACCTTGCGGCGCATCTCGTTCTCGGTGGCGTCCTCGACGTAGCGCTTGGGGCGCAGCGTGCGCGGGTTGAGCCAGGTGGTGGCGCTGCCGCGCACGCGGCGGACCTTGGAGAAGAAGGAGTTGGTCTCCGCCTGCGCGAGCACGGGAATCTGGCCGTCCTGCGGCTTCTGGACGCGCAGGGTCATCTTGCCGGCCTGCGCGCCCATGGCGTCCAGGTCGAACTCGAGCACCTCGCCGGGCATGAACGTGAGCGGCATGCGCAGCGCGGGCAGCGCCTGCGCGCAGGGCTCCACGGTGATGGGGGCTTCGTCGGGCTTGGCTTCGGTGGCCTCGGCGGGCTTCTCACCCTCGGGCTTGTCGGCCTCGGTGTCGGGGAGCTGGGCCCAGGCGGCACCGCCGGAGGTCAGCATCAGGCAGGTCGCCAGGAGGGTGCGCAGGGTGCTCATCCTTCTTCCTTCCAGAGAGAAACTACGGGGTGCTCTTGGGCGTGTGACGGCCCGGACGCTTCGCGAATTCTGATGCCAACCACCGCTGCCGGAGCCTCGCCGTCACGAGCTGGCGGACCTGCGCCCATTCTCGCGCATCCCGGCGGATGTCCCAACCGGACCTCACGAGCTTGCGCGCCGCGTCTTTCGCGAAGGCCTCGTCCCCCAGCGCGGAGAGCAGCCGGAGGTACTCGTAGTCCTCCAGTCCGTCGCGCAGGTGCTTGAGGCGCAGGGACGCCACGGGGTGGTGTCGGAAACCTCCCAGGCGGCCGGGCGTGCCTGGGTAGAAGAGGGTGCCGTCGCCGTTGCCACCGAACTCGAACACGTCGGTCCAGACGTCGTGCTTGGTGTTGTAGGCGAAGACGGTGTCGAAATAGAGCTCACCGTCCACGCCGCTCGTGAAGGCGAGCAGGCCCATGGCGCGGTTGAGCACGGCGGGGTGGTCCACCATGTACGAGGCCCAACCGCTGTAGCTCTTCTCCTGGGCACGCTTCTGGGACGGGCCCCCATCACAGCCATGCGAGTTGCAGCTCTGGTACCACCAGATACGGGTGCCTTCGGGAAGCTGCTCGCGCATCTGGGCCATGGTGTGCACGGCGCGGCAGGTCTGGGGGCCGGGGCGGGGGAAGAAGCAGTTGAGCGTGGGCGCGAGGATGTCGGCGGCGCTCGCGAGCGGCTCCTCCATGGGCGTGGTGATGAGCACGCGGCTGCCCCCGGCGGCGCGCACGCGGCGCGACTGCGCGAGCACGAGCGGCACGTCCTCCGGCTTCGGCTCGTCCTTGGCGTAGAAGAAGAGCTGCGCGGGCCAGCCCTTCGTCCGGTAGTGCTCGGCGAACGCGCGGTAGTACGCGACCTTGCGCTCCTCGGTGTCCGCCTTGCGGCTGTCGCGCACGTCCGACGTGGTGAAGCGCGCACCCGACACCAGCAGGCTCCCGTCGAGGAAGGGCGCCATCTCCGCGTCGTAGTCGCTCCAGTCGATGATGGGCGTGTCGCCCTCGAAGCGCACGGACGGCGGCGTCATGCTCAGGCCATGCGCGCTCACGCGGTGCTCCAGCAGCACGCGCGCGTAGTCGCGCAAGAGCTCGCGGGCCTCCGGTGACTCGGGGGTGAGCCCGTGGCCCCGGGCGATGCTGTACAGGGAGATGCCGAAGCTGGTGGCGAGCGAGGACGTCGCCGGCAGCGCGAAGGGCTGCACCTCCACCGTGAAGGGGACGCTCACGTGCTCCAGCTTGTTGAAGCTCGCGCGCAGGCGACCCTGATAGGTGCCCGGCGTCTGGTCCTCCTTCGCGCAGACCTCCACGTAGAGCACGACGGGGCGGGGTGGGGCGTCGTCACGCTCGGGCGCGCCGAGCGGCAACAGGGCATCGGGCCACGGGCCCACGTCCCCCTCCGAGTTGGAGGGCACCTCGACATCCAGGTAGCCCACGCGCCAGATGTCCGCGCGCAGCGCGTCCGACGGACCGCCGAGCAGCAGCGGCTTCACCTTCAGGCGACGGGCCGAGTCGGGCAGCACCACCTGCGTGCCCTCGCACTCGCCGCGGGCCACGCTCAGGCGGGCCACGGGGCGCGACGCGAAGGCGGAGCCCGGGCGCACCTTGACCAGGGGAGACACCACCCTCGGCTCCGGCGTGGCGGCCAGCGCCGCCATCACCACCCACGCCCATCCCGCGCCCATCCGCCCCCTTCACTCTCCAGCGGTGCTACCCACCGCTCTCCGCGCTCGCCACCGCCATCGTCCGCCCCGGCTGGTAGTCGGTGATTTCCGCCACCACCGTGCCGAGCGCGAAGTCCGCCTCGATTCGCACCGGGACATGCCGCGCGTCCGTGGTGAGGTAGACGAACATGTCCCGCTTCGACGTCAGGCTGCCGCCGAACTCCGCCTGCACCCGCGTCTTGAAGACCTCCTGCGTCCCCAGCTCCGTCTTCAAGGTCTCGCGCGACTCCACCTTGGCGCGCATGGTGAAGCTCTTGCTGCCGGTGAACACCGGGTAGGCGTACTCGCCGCCCACGACGAGCTCTCGGTTGCGCAGCGCGAACGTCGCCCCCGTCACGTCGAGCGTGCCCTCGGCCACCTCGGCGGTGGACTCGCGCGGCGCCTCGCCCTCCTTCTGCTTGACGACGAAGACACTCTTGCCATCCGGCTGCAGCTTGATGCGCTGGCGGCGGCGCTTGCCGTTCTCGTCCGCGTGCAAGTCACTGCCCACCACGCGCTGGGTGTCCGCCTTCCAGTAGGAGACGAACTTGTCCTTGATGGGCCACACGCCGATGAGCGCGTCCGAGCGCGCCACCGCGACGATGGGCCACACGTCCTCGCCCCACTGCTTCATGGGCGCGCCCACCGTCACCTGCGCGGTGCCCGCTGTCATGCCCAGGTACTTCACGCGATACTGCGCCTGCTCACCGGGGCCGAACGCCGGGTTCGCGGAAGACTCCTGGCCCAGGGCAGCCGCCGACCAGACCAGGCCCGCAACCACCGCCGCGAACCCCCAATTGGACTGCGCACGCATCGAGTGAGCTCCATCGCAAGGAAGTTAAGTAGCCCGCCTGCTACTCGCCAGGCCATGCCCCCGAACCATTCCCGCCACTCCACATTTCCCATCGACGTGCCTATGCGGCGGGCATTCAATGGACGCCCGCTCCCTCGTCGTGGGGGCGACCTGAGGGGCGGAAGGGGACATGAGTCTCGCACGGAGGGGCCCCACGGCGCCTCCCGGCCCCCTGAACCCGGCCGCCCTGCGGCGCGCCGGGCGTGTCCACCGGCCGACACCGCTGCTAGCCTCCCGAAGAGAAGGCGGCCCCGGCTGGAGGTCGCCCCCTTGCCCTGGAGACGCGGGAACATGGCCGGTGACTACGATTTCGACGACGACGACGCCAAGGAGACGACCAAGGGCGGCCGCCTCAAGGAGTTCGACTGTCCGGGCTGCGACGCCAACAACCCCGTGCACGATGGCTTCGGGGACGGGGACGAGCTGCGCTGCAACTACTGCGGCTGCGAGTACAAGGTGAAGATCAGCGCGGAGGGCCGCGCGAAGTTCAAGGAGATCTGACCCGCGCGCCGGCCCTCAGTCCCGCTCGCCGAAGAGGGCGGTGCCCACCCGCACCAGCGTGGCGCCCGCCTCGATTGCCAGCTCGAAGTCGTGCGTGGTGCCCATGGACAGCCCGGGCAGGCCATGGCTCCGCGCCAGCTCGCGCAGCGCGTCGAAATAACCGCGCGCGCGGGCCACGTCGTCCGTGGGCGGCGGCAGCGACATCAGCCCCACCAGCGTGAGGCCCGGCAGCGCGCGCGCCTGGCCCAGGAAGTCGGGCAGGGCGGCGGGCTCCAGGCCCGACTTGGTGGACTCCCCGCCCACGTTGACCTCGACGTAGCAGGGCAGGGGCGAGGTGCCCTCGCGCCGCTTGGACAGCTCGCGCGCCACCTCCAGCCGGTCCAACGCATGGAAGGCGCTGGCCACCTTCGCCACGTACTTCACCTTGTTCGTCTGCAGGGGACCGATGGCGTGCCAGCGCAGGCCCTCCAGGTCCGACAGCTCCTGGGCCTTGTCGCGCAGCTCCTGCGCGTAGTTCTCCCCGAAGTCGCGCTGACCCGCGGCGTATGCCTCGCGGATGAGCGCCGCCGGCTTGAGCTTGGACACGGCCACCAGCGTCACCGACTCCACCGGACGCCCCGCGCGCTCGCACGCCTTCGCGATGCGCTCCTTCACCGACGCCAGCCGCTCCGCGACGCCCGTGCTCATGGCGCGGGCTTCCAGGCCAGGGGCACGCCGGCGCGTGTCAGCAGCGCGAGCGTCTCGCCCAGCGGCAGGCCGACGACGTTGGTGGGGCTGCCCTCGATGCGCGCGACGAGGAAGCCCCCCTTGCCCTGGATGGCGTAGGCGCCCGCCCGGTCCACCGGCTCGCCCGTGCCCACGTACCAGTCGATTTCTCCGGCGCTCAGCTCACGGAAGGTGACGCGCGTGTGGACCGCGAGCGCCTCTTCATGCCGCCCCGCGAGCGCGACGCCCGTGTACACATCGTGCGTCTTGCCGGACAGGCTGGTGAGCATGGCGCGAGCCTCGGCCGGGTCCTGGGGCTTGCCCAACAGCGTCATGCCCAGCGCCACCGTGGTGTCCGCCGCGAGGACGAAGGCGCCAGGGGAGCGCCCGGCCACCACGCGGGCCTTCTCTCGCGCCAGCCGCAGGACGTAGGCGGCCGCCTCCTCGCCTGGGTGGGGTGTCTCGTCGATGTCCGCCGCGGAGACGGTAAAAGTGAGCCCCAGTTGCGACAGGAAGTCCCGACGGCGGGGAGAACCGGAGGCCAGGACGAGCAACGTTTGATCAGCGTGCGTGTGCATGTTACGGCTCCAGGCCTTAGCAGACTTGCGCCTCGGAGTGGACTCTACGGATGAATCCCGCGGACCTCCTGTCGGCCATGAAGCGGACGGTGGAGCAACTGGCCGCCTACAACGAGATGGCGAAGGCGTTGACGTCCACGCTGGAGCTGCGCGAGGTGCTCGCGCTCGTCATGCAGAAGGTCAGCAGCCTGCTGCTGCCTCGCAACTGGTCCCTCATCCTCCAGGACGAGCGCACCGGGAAGCTCTACTTCGAAATCGCGGTGGGCGAGGGCGCCGGCGTCCTCAAGGGCCTGCAGCTCAACCCCGGTGAGGGCATCGCCGGGGCCGTGTTCTCCTCCGGGGTCGCCCGGCTGGTGCACGACGTGGGCGGGGACCCCAGCTTCGCGCCCCGCTTCGACGAGGCCTCCGCCTTCCACACCCGCTCCATCCTCGCCGTGCCGCTCCTGTCGCGCGGGCACGTGCTGGGCGTCATCGAGCTGGTCAACGGCCCCACGGACCCGCCGTTCTCCAACGACGACCTCACCACGCTGACGGCCATCGCGGACTACGCGGCCATCGCGATTGAGAACGCGCGCAACTTCCGCCGGGTGCAGGAGCTCACCATCACCGACGAGCACACCGGCTGCTACAACGCCCGGCACCTGCGCGCGCTCCTGGACACGGAGGTGAAGCGCTCGGCGCGCTTCCGCCACCCGCTGTCGCTCGTGTTCCTGGACCTGGACCACTTCAAGAGCGTCAACGACAGGTTCGGCCACCTCATGGGCAGCGCCACGCTGAAGGAGGTGGGCGATTTGCTCATGTCCCTGGGGCGCAATGGGCTGGACGCCGTGTTCCGCTACGGGGGCGACGAGTTCGCCATCCTCCTCGTGGAGACGGACCAGGACGGCGCCGCGCACATCGGCCAGAAGGTCTGTGAGGCCTTCCGCGGGCGCTCCTTCCTCCAGGAGCACGGCCTGGACGTGCGCGTCACCGCCAGCGTCGGCGTGGCCACCTATCCGGACCACGCCACCTCCGCGCTGGACCTCATCCGCTCCGCGGACTTCGCCATGTACGGCGCCAAGGCCCGGGGCCGGGATGCCCTCTGCGTCGCGGAGCCTCCGGGCCCGGACACGCCCTCCGGCGGCTCCGACTTCCCGGTGCGCTGAACACGGGCCCTGCAAAAGCGAGAGGGCCGGGGAGGGAAGTCCCTCGGCCCGGCCCTCACGTGCTGTCAGCTGAAGCGGGTGACTTACCCGGCGCCGACCACCGAGTCGATGGCCTCGGGGTTGGTCACCACGTTGCCGCCCTTCTTCAGCGCCTTGAGGAAGGACTCCGTCACTTCAATCTGCTTGGCCTGCTGGGCCTGCACGCGCAGCGCGTCCTTCTTCTGCTCGAAGCCCGCGGTGTCCGGCTTCTGGCGCTCCACCACCTGCGCCACCACGAAGCCCTCGCCCACCGGGAAGACCTCGCCCAGCACCTGGGGCGCGCTCACCGCGAAGGCCGCCTTCACCAGCGCGGGCGCGGGGCCCAGGTGCGGCACGGCCTCACCCTCGGCCGTGAAGCTGTCCGTCTCCACCGCCTCCGGACGGGTCTCCGTCTCGAAGCGCAGGAGCGCCGGCTGCTCCTTCTCCGCGGGGAAGAGCTCCTTGAGCGTCTTGCCACCCTGCACCGTGGCCAGCGCTTTCTGGGCCTCCGCCTTCGCCGTCTCCTTGGCGCGCTCCTGCTTGAAGAGCGTGGTGGCGATCTCGTCCTGGACCTCCTCCAGCTTCTTGTCCTGGGCCGCCTGCTTCTCCTCCACCTTCACCAGGTGCACGCCGAACTTCGTCTCCACCGGCGCCGTCACCTCGCCCGCCTTGAGCGCGAACGCCGCGTCCGCCAGCACCGGCTCCCAGCTGCCGCGCTCCACCCAGCCCAGGTCGCCACCGCGCGCCTTGCTGCCCGGGTCCTCGCTGGAGTCACGCGCCACCTGCGCGAAGTCCTTGCCGCCGTCGATCTCCTTCTTCAGCGCCTCCGCCTTCTTGAGGGCCTCCGCCTTCTGCTCGGCGGTCGCCTCCGGGGGCAGCTTCACCAGCACCTGGCGCGCGCGGATGCGCTCGGGCTGCTGGTACACGAAGCGGTTGGCCTCGAAGTAGTCCTTGATCTCCTTCTCGTGCGCCTTCTTCCACTCCGTCAGCTGCGCGGGCGTGGGGGCTGCGACCTTGTCCGCGTACATGGTGGGGAGGAAGCGCGCGAAGACGACCTTGGCCTGGTTGCCGTCCTTCTCGTAGCGCGCGCGCACCTCGTCGTCGGACACGGTGGCGTTGGCGCGGACGACCTCCATCATCTTCTGCGCGGCCAGCTGCCGGCGCAGCTCCGTCTCGAACTCCGGCGGCGTCTTCCGGTAGAAGTCGCGCAGCACCTGCTGGTAGCGCGCGAAGTCGAACCCGCCCTCCTTGGCGTGGAAGTCCGTGTTCTGATGGATGAGCTTGCGCAGCTCTTCATCAGAGGGGGTGATGCCGCGCTGCTCGGCCGCCTGGGCGAGCAACTCCGTGTTCACCAGCCTGTCGAGCACCTGGTTGTGCATGCCGAACTGGCGGGCCACGGACTCGGGGATGGGGCTGCCCTGCGCTCGCAGGAAGCTCATCTGCCGGGCCCAGGCCGTGGCGAAGTCGCGCAGCGGGATCTCCTTGCCGTTCACGGTGGCCACCGAG
Source organism: Myxococcus sp. MISCRS1 (assembly GCF_026626605.1). Lineage (NCBI taxonomy): Bacteria > Pseudomonadati > Myxococcota > Myxococcia > Myxococcales > Myxococcaceae > Myxococcus > Myxococcus sp. MISCRS1. Next base: position 1,255,226 of record NZ_JAPNKB010000001.1, on the reverse strand, counting down.
CCGGGTGCCGTCACCGGACCCGAGGCGCCGAAGCCGGTGCTGCCCGGCCCGAATTGCAGCGTGAACACCACCGCGATGCCGATGATGAACAGCAGGGAGAGGACCTTCCGGGGGTTCAGACCGTCCATTGTCGTCACTTCGGAGAGCAAACGCGCCGAGAAAAGTCGTGCGGAAGGACTCGCGACGCGGTGTTGTTGGTAGCCCGGCTGAAGGGTGGCGGACCAGCGACCACCCCCCTCGCGGGCCTTGACTGCCTAGGACACTGCACCAGAAAATGCAAGCGATTTAGAGAGTTTAGCCGCACCCCCTCCCTCCGCTTCCTCCTCCCACCCCGGAATTCCCCTCTGTGCTGTCGCTCCTCAAGCGATACCGGCGTCCCCTGATTGTCGGCGTCCTGCTCCTCTACCCGCTGGTCGCCTTCCTGCTGAGCGGGCGCAAGGGCAGGGACCCCAACCCCATCGACCGGGCGGTCATCGCCATCACCTCGCCCGTGCAGCAGGCGCTCACCGCCACCATCGAGGGCTCGGTGTCCGCGGTGCGCCACTACCTCGATCTGCGCGGGGTCCGGCAGGAGAATGACGCGCTGCGGCTGGAGAACCTCCAGTTGCGCGCCTCGGTGCAGGCCCTGGGGGAGTCGCGCACGGAGAACGAGCGGCTGCGCAAGCTGTTGGGGTACGCGGAGGTGGCGCCGGGGCCGGAGATTCCGGCGCGGGTGGTGGGCGTCAACCCGGTGGCGAAGCTGTTGTCGGTGCGCATCAGCGGCGGGGAGAAGGACGGGGTGTTCCGGGGCATGTCGGTGGTGACGCCGGACGGAATCGTGGGGCAGGTCATCCGGGCGACCTCCAGCTATTCGGACGTGGCGCTGGTGACGGACACGCAGAGCCGGGTGGCGGTGCTGGTGCAGCGCTCCCGGGCGCGGGGCACGGCGTCGGGGGCGGGCAGCGGGCCGCTCAAGCTGGAGAACATGCTGCGCACCGAGGACGTGGACAACGGCGACCTCATCATCACCTCCGGCACGGATGGCATCTATCCTCCGGGCCTGGTGGTGGGCCGGGTGACGAACCTGGAGAAGAAGGAGCACGGCATGTTCCAGGGCGCGGACATCGTGCCGGCGGTGGACACCAGCAAGCTGGAGGAGGTGCTGGTGGTGGGCAGTCCCTACAAGGCGATGGCGCAGGGCAGCGCGGCGGAGGGTGCGTCGAAATGAAGTTCCTGGTGACGGTGGGCATCGCGCTGGCGCTGCTCACGTTGGAGTCCGTGGTCGTCAAGCAGGCGGGGCTCGTGCTGGGCCGCATCGACGTCACCGTGGTGCTGGTGGCGTTCCTCGCGCTGCGCGCCACGCTGCTCGAAGGGGCCTTCTCCGCGTTCGCGGTGGGCTACCTGCTGGACCTGATGAGCGGCCAGCCCACGGGGCTGTTCACCTTCCTGGCCGTGTTCACCTTCCTCGTCGGGCGGCTGGTGTCCACCTTCGTGGACGTGCGCGGCGCGGTGTCGTTCGCGCTGTTCGCCATGGGCGCGGACGTGGGGCATGGCCTGCTCGCGGCCTTCTTCACCTGGCTGACGGTGAAGGACGGCGGCACGGCGCCGGCGCTCGCGGGGCTGCCGCTGCAGGTGGCGCTCACGGGGCTGGCGGCGCTGGCGCTCTTCCCGCTCCTGCGCCGCTTCGAGGCCGCGCAGGACCGTCCGGCGGGGTTGCTGAGGTGACGCCCCCCACGCTGGGCAACACGACGCCGGGCCGCGAGCTGCGCCGGCGCTTCCTGTGGCTGGGCCTGGCCATGACGGCGGGCCTGGCCCTGTTGTCCATCCAGCTCTACCGGCTGCAGATCACCCGCGGCGAGGAGTACTCCGCCAAGAGCGTGGCGAACTTCGTCAAGGAGGTGCGGCTGCGCGCCGACCGCGGCGTCATCAAGGACGCGCGCGGCACCATCCTCGTCGACAGCCGCCCGTCCTTCGACGCCGTCGTCACGCCCGCGTTCTGCACGGACTGCTTCGCGCAGGTCATCCCCCGGCTGGCGGAGCTGCTCCAGTGGGACGCGGACCAGGCGAAGAAGGTGGAGGACCTGGTGCGCCAGGGCCGCCGCAACGCGCCCTTCCAGCCGGTGCCGGTGCGCGTGGACCTGACGCGCGACGAGTATGATCGGCTGGCGGCGCGCCGGGACATCCTGGACGGCGTGGAGGTGGCGCCCGTCCCGCACCGCTTCTACCGGACCCACACGGTGCTGTCGCACGTGCTGGGCTACATGAACGAAATCACCCAGGACGAGCTCGAGCGGCTCAACGGCGACGGCGCGCGCTACGCGTTGGGGGACTACATCGGCCGGCGCGGCCTGGAGCGCTACTTCGAGCAGCGCCTGCGCGGCCAGGACGGCGTGCGCAAGGAAGTGGTGAACGCGCGCGGCCAGAAGATTGAAGAGCTCAACGTCAAGCTGGGCGACAACGCCGTGGTGCAGCCCAAGGCGGGCAGCAACCTGGTGCTCTCCATCGACATGCGCCTGCAGGAGGAGGCCGAGCGCGCCTTCCCCGGTGTCACCGGCGCGGTGGTCGCCATCGACGTGCACACGGGCTTCATCCGCGCGCTGGTGTCCCGGCCCGGCTTCGACCCCAACCTCCTGACGGGCCGCGTGACGCCCACGCAGATGGCACAGCTGTCGCGCGATCCGCTGGAGCCCATGGTCAACCGCGTGGCGGCCGAGCACTACAGCCCGGGCTCCACGTTCAAGGTCGTCACCGCGCTGGCGGCGTTCAAGTCCGGCGCGTTCCGTCCTGAGACGGTGGTGAACTGCCCCGGCGGCTACCGGCTGGGCGCGCGCACCTGGCGCTGCCACCTGGACCGAGGCCACGGCCACGTCGACGGCCTGGACGCGATGAAGAGCTCCTGCGACACCTGGTTCTACAAGGTGGCGGACACCATCGGCCTGGACCCGATTGGCGAGATGGGCAAGTCGCTGGGCCTGGGCAGCCCCACCGGCATCAACGTGGTGGCGGAGGTGCCCGGCATCATGCCGACCAGCGCGTACCACGACAAAGCCTCGCCCGGCGGCTACACCAAGGGCATGGCGCTCAACAGCGCCATCGGCCAGGGTGACAACAACGTCACGCCGCTGCAGCTCGCGCTGATGTACGCGGCCATCGCCAACGGCGGCACGCTGTACAAGCCGCAGATGGTGCAGCGGCTGGAGAACCTGGACGGCCAGGTCATCGAGGAGTTCAAGCCGGAGGTCGTCCGTCGGGTGGACCTGCCGCCCGCGCACCTGAAGGCCGTCATCGACGGCCTGGTGAAGGTGGCCCATGAGCCGGGCGGCACGTCGTACCGCTCGCGCCTGAAGTACATGCGCGACCTGGACGTGAAGGTGGCGGCGAAGACGGGCACCGCGCAGGTGGCGCGCCTGGGCGCCATCCGCCTGAAGACGCACCAGATGAGCTTCTTCGAGAGAGACCATGCCTGGTTCGCGGGCTTCGCCCCGGCGGACCATCCCGAAATCGCGGTGGTGGTGCTCAACGAGCACGGCGGCCACGGCGGCTCGGACGCGGCGCCCACGGCGCTGGCCGTCATCCAGAAGTACCTGGACCTGAAGAAGCTGGACGCCACGGCGCCGCCGCCGCGTCCCAACCAGCCCTACACCCCGTCGATGTTCCGCCCGCCGTCTCCCGACGAGGCGGCCATGACGCGCGGCGTGCGCCCCCCCACGCAGCTTCCGGGCGACGAGGAGTCCGAGGACAGGCATGCAACTCAGGATTGAGCGGCGGATGGTTCCCCACGTGCCGTGGGGGCTCATCTTCTGCGTGCTGGCCGTGGCCCTGCTGGGCATCTGGAACCTGGCCTCCGCGTCGCGTCCTCCGCTGGCGCCGGTGTGGTCCAGCCAGGCCCTGTACCTGGGCCTGGGCATCGTCGCGGTGCTGGTGGTGTGCCTGGTGGACTACCGCTGGATCCAACGCATGGCGATGCCCATCTACGTCGCCAACATCCTGGCGCTCATCGCGCTGCGCTTCGTCGGCCACACGGCCAAGGGCGCCGAGAGCTGGTTCGCCATCGGCCCGTTCCGCCTGCAACCCGCGGAGTTCATGAAGATTGGCGTCGTGCTGATGCTGGCCAAGGTCTACCACGACGACTTCCGCCCCAATGAGCCGTCCTACGGCCTGGTGCGGCTGTGGAAGCCGCTGGTGGTGGTGGGCGTGCCCTTCGTGCTGGTGCTGGTGCAGCCGGACCTGGGCACCGCGCTGATGATCGGCCTGTCCTCGCTCACCGTCATCCTCTTCGGCAAGGTGCGCTGGTACCTGGTGGCCACGCTGGTGGCGGGGGTGCTCGCGGGCGCCATCGTCATCTGGAACGACTACATCCGCGAGGTGCCGGAGCCCCGGCCCACCATCGTCCGGCACCACCTGAAGAAGCACCAGAGCCAGCGCATCTCCGGGTGGTTGGATCCGGAGGCGGACCTGCGCGGCAGCGGCTACCACGCGGCGCAGTCGAAGATCGCCGTGGGCAGCGGCGGCGTGTCCGGCAAGGGCTGGCGCGAGGGCACCCAGACGGGCCTGCGCTTCCTGCCCGAGCAGCACACCGACTTCATCTTCTCGGTGTGGGCGGAGGAGCACGGCTTCGTGCTGTGCACCCTCCTGCTGGTGCTCTATGGCGCCATCTTCATCTTCGGCCTGGGGGTGGGGTTCAGCGCCCGGGACAGGTTCGGCGCCTTCGTCGCCGTGGGCGTCGTGGCCATGCTCTTCTGGCAGGTGTTCGAGAACATCGGCATGGTCATCGGCCTGCTGCCCGTGACGGGCATCACCCTGCCGCTGATGAGTTATGGCGGGTCTTCCATGATGTCCGTGATGCTCAGCATTGGATTGCTGGTGAACATCAGCATGCGTCGTCACATGTTCTGAGACATCGCGAGCCGCGCGACGACGGGAGACTCACGAGGTCGTCACGAGCGCTCGGCGCCCGGCCCAGGGTGGTGTATGAATCAACCCACCAATTCCGGGGGGAGGGTGAAGCCCTCCCGGGCCGGTGGAGGTCAGGCATGCAGAGGAAGGGTGGGCAGAAGGCGACGGGGAGTGTCCGCGTGGCGGAGCTTCCCCAGGTGGCCAGGGACGTGAAGCCCCCGGCGGCGACGGTGGTGGCCAGGCCGGGCGCTCCGGTGAAGGAGGAGCCTCGCAGGCCTCCCTCGGTGGCCCCCACGCCCGTGGCGGCGCTGTTGCCCGTCATCGAGAAGAACCAGGGGGAGCCCGAGCACCGGGAGTTCCCGCGGGCGCAGCTGACGACGCGCTTCGAGGTCTGGGTGGATGACGACCAGGGCGGGCGCCGGTTCGCGGCGAGCCTAGCGTCCATCAACGTCAGCGTCAGCGGCGCCTTCCTGGAGAGCACCTTCTACCTGCCCTTGGGGACGGTGCTGGGCGTGAGCTTCTCGCTGGAGCCCGGCGCCGCGCCCGTGCGGGCCCGGGCCGAAATCGTCCGCGAGGAGCGCGAGGACGGCCCCGGGGGCCGCAGCGGCTTCGGCATCCGCTTCCTCGACTTCAGTGGACAGACGGAGGTGGCCCTGGCCCGGCTCTTCGTGGGCAACCGCCTGCGGGCCTTCGCGGAGGACTACCTGCGCTCGCAGCGGGCGCGCTCGCTGCCCAATGAGCTGGAGCGGGTGGTGGATGTGCTTTCGGCCTGGGAGCTGCTCAAGGCGACGAGCACGGAAGCGGACCCCTGGCAGGCGAAGTGACGCATCGTCCCTCCCTCGCGAGCCTGCCCGTCATGCGAGGGAATGCCCACCCCTGACACGCATTGACGGCGGGTGGCTCGCCCAGGGCCGTGGGCGCCACCGCGTACCGCCGTGTCTCAGGCGGGCTTGCCACCCGCCAACAAGCGACGCCGCTCCGCCTGGTAATGGGCTGAACACAGCCCCTTCGAGCGCTGCTCGCGCGTGCAATCCGGCATCGTGCAACGCCGGTCCGCCGCCACCATGTTGCCCGCAAGGGCCTTGGGCGGACGGCCGCGCCGACGGCTCGCCGACAGCGCATTGCTGCTCCCCGAGCCGCTCGACAGCGGCATGCCCTGGTTCATCGCGCGGAGGACGCCTCGGCCAATCGCGTCACCCAGCGCCTCCGCCCAATTCACCATGGCGGGGGTCAGGGGGACCTTCGACAACTCCTTACGTGGTCGTGCCATGAAAACTCCCGTGAAAACAGTCAAACAAAGCAAGACTCCCAATGCGCTTATTTGGCGGTGGATGTCAACGTTGTCAATACAGCCTGGGAGGGGTCTCTCATGACTCGCAAGTCGTCCCGAAAAATTGGTGACACGACTGCAAAGGGATACGTGTTTCCCACACGTGCCATGCGTGCTGATTTGCGCATCGCGGTGGATTTGTCCGCGCGGGTGAAAATGGCGCGAAGTCTGAGAAATCGCTGAGAGGGCACGAAAAGTTTGCGTGCGCGTGGCGTGGGATTGGCGGGGCCGCGCAAGGGACTCACGCTGGGTGCGAGACGAAGCGCGTCACGCGAAGGAGCGGAGCGCGGGTTGATTCGTCCCGGAAACGAAACGGGGTGGGGCGTCTGGCCGTACGACGAAGCGCCGGACAGGGCGTGGGCGGGAGGCATTGGCCTCGACCCGCCAGGCCCGTGCCCGGCGCTCGGAGGTCTACAGCGCCTTCTTGAGGGCGTCCTCGATGCGCGCCTTGGGGACGGCGCCGACGATCTGCTCCACGACCTGGCCGCCCTTGAAGACGAGCAGCGTGGGGATGGACCGGATGCCGTAGTTCTGCGGCGTGCCCTGGTTGTCGTCGATGTTGAGCTTGGTGAACTTCACCTGGCCCTTGTACTGCTCGGCGAGCGCGTCGATGGAGGGCGCGATGGCGCGGCACGGCGCGCACCAGGTCGCCCAGAAATCCACCAGCACGGGCTGCTCGGAGTCCAGCACCTGCTGCTTGAAGTCGCCATCTCCGACATTCGTCACGTTGTCGCCTGCCATGATGTCTCCTTGGGGCCCTCTGTGGCCTGCATGGCGCGTCGTCTAGTACGCGCCTCGTGGGGCTGCAAGAACCGGTGGGCCGGGGCCAGTCCGCCCGCAATGATGCGGCCGGCAGCCCGGGGTTTCACCTGGAAGGATCATCCGCCCCCCGGGCGCGGCGCTGGTGTAGGCTGGCGGGCGTGACGAAGCTCTTCCTGCCCCAGGCCCAGCTCGAGGAGTGGGCACTGGCTGACAAAGCGGACCTGCGTGACGGCCGGCTGGTGGTCATGGCCGAGGGTGGAACGGCCTTCGCCGTCTCACCGGCCGTGCATTTCCTGCAACTGGTGTCGGGCGAGGACACCCACGGCCTGGTGGCCAAGGTGAAGACCGAGGAGCAGCTCTCCCGACTGGGGGCCGAGCAGATGGCCGACTCGGTGCTGGTGGGGGAGTCCGCCTACGAGGTCGTTCCAGGGTATGTGACGGAGGTCCCCTCCGGCGCTCCGAAGCCGGAGGCGGCGGGGAAGAAACCCGATTCGGAGACGGACCTGTTGGCGGCGTTCCTCCTCAACAAGATGGGCTGATTCGCCTGTCTGCCGCGGTTATGAGCCTGATTCCATGAGCCACACGCTCGTATCGCTCGCCTGCCACGCCTACGGCATCGCCGCCGTGGCCTACCTCGCCTACCTCGTCCGCCAGTCGGAAGGGCTGGCCATGGCCGGTCGCGTCCTGGTGGGCGGGGGGCTGGTGCTCCACGGCGTGGCCCTGTTCGAGCTGTTGGGCGCCCAGGGCGGCCGTCCGGTGGGCCTGGCGCAGGGCTTCTCCGCGCTGGCCTTCCTGCTGCTCGCCATCTTCCTGGCACTGGACGTGCGCTACCGCAGGCCCGTCATCGGCGCGTTCCTGACGCCGCTGGCGGTGACGGTGCTCCTGCCCGGCCTGCTGCTGCACGGGGGCCAGTCGCCGTTGCCTCCCGGCGTGCGCCAGCCCTTGTTGCCGCTGCACATCTCGCTGGCGCTGTTGGGGCTGGCGGCGTTCGCGGTGGCCGCGGGGGTGGGGGTCATGTACCTGCTGATGGAGCGGCAGGTGCGGGCCAAGCGCTTCGGGCTGTTGTTCGCGCGGCTGCCGTCGCTGGAGTTCCTGGACACCCTCAACCGGCGGTTGGTGGTGTGGGGCTTCATCGCGCTGTCGATCACCCTGGCGACGGGGGCCTTCTTCGTGACGACCACGGTGGGTTGGCAGTGGGATGGCAAGTCCATCGCCACGGTGGTGGCGTGGGCGGTGTTCGCGGCGCTGGTCAACGCGCGCATCTTCGCCGGCTGGCGTGGGAGGCGTGTGGCATTGCTGACCATGGCGGGCTTCTGCCTGGTGCTGGTGTCCTTCCTCACCTCGTATGACGCGACGCCGACCGCGGCCGCCGTCATGAGGATTCCCTGAGTATGGAGCTCGTCTGCATTGGCCTGTCCCACCGCACGGCGCCCCTGGTGGTGCGCGAGCGGCTGGCCTTGTCCGAAGCGCGTCAGGTGGAGGTGCTGCAGAAGCTGGCGCAGGCCCCGGTGGAGGTGTTGTGGGTCTCCACCTGCAACCGGGTGGAGGTGTATCTGTCCGCGCCGGATGGGGGCGTGGCCCGGGAGCGCGCCGTGTCGGAGCTGCAGGCGCTGGGCGGGCCCGAGGCGGCCGAGCACCTGTATGAGCACCGGGGCGAGGCCGCGCTCATCCACCTGTTCCGCGTGGCGTCCAGCCTGGACTCCATGGTGCTGGGCGAGGCGCAGATCCTCGGCCAGGTGAAGGACGCGTTCGAGCGCGGGCAGGGCGCGGGCGCGGTGCGGGGTGAGCTGACGCGGGCGTGCGCGGCGGCGTTCGGCTGCGCCAAGCGGGTGCGCACCGAGACGGCCATCGGCCGCGCGGCGACGTCCATGGCGTCCGCGGCGGTGCAGCTGGCGAGCAAGGTGTTCGACGGGCTGAAGGGCAAGACGGTGCTGGTGGTGGGGGCGGGGGAGATGGGAGAGCTGGCGGCGCGGCACCTGCAGCAGGCGGGCGCGACGAAGCTCTTCATCACCAACCGCACCCTGGCGCGCGCGGAGGCGCTGGCGGCCGAGGTGGGCGGGACGGCGCGGCCCTTCGAGGAGCTCTTCACGCTGCTGACGGCGGCGGACGTGGTGGTGTGCAGCACGGCGTCGCCGGTGCCGCTGTTCACGCGGGACAATGTGGGCGCGGTGGGCAAGGCGCGCCGTGGCCGCCCGCTGTTCATGGTGGACCTGGCGGTGCCGCGCGACATCGACCCCGGGGTGGGCACGCTGGACTGGGTGCACGCCTACGACGTGGACGACATCCAGAAGTTCGTCGCGGACAACGCGGCCGCGCGCGCCGAGGAGGCGCACAAGGCCGGGGTATTGGTGGCGCAGGAGGTGGCGCGCTTCGTCAAGGAGCGCGCGCTGCGCGAGGGGATGCCGGTGCTGGCGAGGTTGCGGCAACGCGCGGAGGGGATTGCCCGCGCCGAGGTGGAGCGGACGTTGACGTCGCTGGGGGATGGGTTGACGGACAAGCAGCGCAAGAGCATCGAGGCCATGGGGCGCGCCATCGTCAACAAGCTGTTGCACGAGCCGACCTCGCGCCTGCGCGCGGTGGGGCCGGAGGGCGAGGGCAACCGGCTGGCGGGCGCGGCCGCGGAGCTGTTCGGGTTGCTCGAGGCGGAGCTGGAGGCGGCGGAGCAGCAGCCGCAGGCCCTGTCCGCGCAGGGCCCGGCGCAGGTGGCCACGGGGGCGAAGCGATGACGTCCGTGCGCATCGCCACCCGGCAGAGCCCGCTGGCGCTCTGGCAGGCGCGTCACGTGGGCGCGCTCCTGAAGTCCCACCACCCGGGCCTCGAGGTGTCCTTCGTCGAGATGACCACCGAGGGGGACCGCTTCCTGTCCGCGCCCCTGTCCTCGGTGGGCGGCAAGGGCCTGTTCGTGAAGGAGATTGAACAGGCGCTCATCGACGGGCGCGCCGACATCGCGGTGCACAGCCTGAAGGACATGACATCCGAGCTGCCCGAGGGGCTGGTGCTCGCGGCGGTGCCCGAGCGCGAGGACCCGCGGGATGCCTTCTGCGGCACCGCGGGCCAGACGACGGTGGACGCGCTGCCCCAGGGCGCGCGCGTGGGGACGTCCTCGCTGCGCCGCAGCTGCATCCTGCGCTCGCGTCGGCCGGACCTCGAGATCGTGAGCGTGCGCGGCAACGTGCAGACGCGTCTGGCGAAGACGAAGGAGCTGGGGCTCGCCGGCGCGCTGTTGGCGCACGCGGGGCTCAAGCGACTGGGGCTGGAGCACGTCATCACGGAGGTGCTGTCCACCGACGTGAGCCTGCCAGCGGTGGGGCAGGGGGTGCTCGCCATCCAGTGCCGCGGGGCGGACGCGCGGGTGTGCGGTCTGCTCGCGCCGCTGGAGCACGCGACGACGCGGGTGGCGGTGACGGCGGAGCGGGCGCTGCTGGCGAAGCTGGAGGGCGGCTGCACGGTGCCGCTGGCGGGGCATGCCACGGTGTCGGAGGGCAAGGTGCACCTGCGAGGACTCGTGGGCCGGCCGGATGGCGCACACGTGGTGCGGGGCGAGGTGCGTGGCCCCGTGGCGAAGGCGGCCGAGCTGGGCGAGGCGCTCGCGGACGACCTGCTGTCGCGTGGCGCGGCGGACATCCTGCGTGATTTCGCTCGCCGCCCGGGCGCGCGGCCCTAGACTGCCGCGCGCGTGGAACGGCGACTGGAAGGCATCCGAGTCTTGGTGACGCGCCCGCGTGAGCGGGCCGAAGAGCTGTGCTTCCTCCTGGAGGACGAGGGCGCGGAGGTGCTCAGCCTCCCGCTGCTGGAGCTGCGTCCTCCGGAGGACCCGCGCCCGCTGGCGTCGGCCGCGGAGCACATCCAGCGCTACCGCTGGGTGGTGTTCGCGAGCCCGTCCGCGGTGGACGCGCTGCTGGACGCGCTCCGGGAGGCGGGCACGTCCGACAGGCTCTCCCGCGTGAAGCTGGCGGCGGTGGGGCCTCGCACCGCGCGCGCGGTGAAGGGCTATGGGCTGGACGTGGCCGCGGAGCCCGAGGAGGGCACGGGGCAGGCGCTGTTCGAGATGCTCAAGGACGGCCTGCAGTCCGGAGACGAGGTGCTGCTGCCCGCGGCGGAGGACGGTCGGCGCGAGCTGGAGGACGCGCTGCGGGAGGCCGGGGTGCTCGTCACGCGGGTGACGGCCTACCGCTCGCTGCCGGCGGAGCTGCCGCTGGAGGCGCTGGAGCTGCTGGGGGCCTCGCCGCCCGACGTGGCGGTGTTCGCCTCGCCGCGCACGGCGGAGGCCTTCCTGGAGGCCGCGGGGCGCGAGCGGTTGGGCGCCGCGCGGGTGGTGGCCATCGGTCCGACGACGGCCTCGGCGCTGGAGCAACTGGGGCTGCCGGCCTCGGCCATCGCCGAGCGACCCACGCCCGAGTCGCTGGTGGACGCCACGGTGCGCGCCGTCCGGGGGAACTGAGTTCCGGGCGGAAAGCAGCGTGGGTGCCACGAGGCGAATCGTTCGCGAGTAGACTGGCCTTCCCATCGCCCTGCCGGCCGCATGCCGGGAGTCAGGCGACGTGGGAGGGGTCTCATCGATGAATCGAGGTTCGCAGCGGAGCGCCGTCGTACTTGGGCTGTTGTTGGCCGCCACGGCGGCGGCGCAGCAGGTGCTGGAATACAGGGACCTGGGGTACCGGGTGCTCAGCACGCCGTCGGACCCCTTCGTCTTCTACGTGGACGGGCGTGCGGCCCAGCCCGCCGGCAATGACCTGGCCCTGGTGACGGCGGCCAGTCGCGCGGCTTTCGAGACCTGGCAGGGGACGACCTGCGCGTGGCCCACGTTCTCCTTCCCGGCGGACGGCGGCGTGGCGACGACGGGCTCGCCCATGGCGAACGTCGATGACCCGGGGGACCGCTTCAACGTCGTTCCCATCTGGGTGACGAGCGCGACCGATATTCACTTTCAGGACACGCTCAACGGAGGCGACAGGCCCGCGGCCGCGAGGGCGCTGACTTTCGGCGGCTACGTGTACCAGTGTGATGTCTATCTCAACGCGGTGAACTACGCCTGGTCCACGCTGACGCCCACGCCGGCGGGGCGCATGGACATCCAGAGTGTGCTGACCCACGAGATCGGCCACTGCCTGGGGCTTGGTGACAGCTTCGAGGCCATTGGCGCGGTGATGTTCTTCGACCTGCCCACGGGCGTGACGCGGCGGCAGCTGGCGGACTACGACAGGACGGCGCTGTGCCGCTTCTATCCGAAGACGGGGGCGGTCGGCTCCCCGTGCGAGAGCGGCACGTGCACCACGGGCCTGACGTGTGTCACCGCGCCGTCCACGGTGTCGGGCAAGGACCTGAAGGTCTGCGCGAAGGGCTGCTTTGGCAACACCTCCGGCGAGTGCCCCGCGCCCTATGTCTGCCGCGACTCCTCGTTGGTGAATGGCTATACGAAGGCCTGTCTTCCGGCGCTGCCCGACGGTGTCACGCCCGTGGGCCGCGAGTGCACGCCGGGCCCGCGCAGCTGTGGCAACACCAACGGCGTCTGCATCGCGCCGGTGGACCCGCCCTCGGGCAACGGGGAGTTCGACCGGTGGGACATGGGCTATTGCACGGAGACCTGCAGCGGCGCGGGCTCGTGCCCCGCGGGCGCCGAGTGCTCGGACGTCCCCGGTCAGGGCTCCATCTGTCTGAAGACCTGTATGCCCGGCGGGAGCGACTGTCGGCCCGGCTACACCTGCGAGACGCGCCCCGAGGGGAACCTCTGCGTCCCCGGTTGCTATGGTGATGCGGATTGCGACAGCAACTCCGTCTGCAGGACGTGCGACCGCGTCTGCGTGCCTCGGCAGACGGCGGGCAGGCAGGTGGGGGATGCGTGCACGGCGGATGCGCAGTGCGGCACCAACCAGTACTGCCTGGTCGCGGAAGGGGGGACGGAGGGCGTCTGCGCGCAGCCGTGCTCGGTGGCGGCGTGCGCGTGCCCGGGTGGGACGTCGTGCCAGGTGGTGAACAAGGACGGTGAGCGGGCGTGTGTCCGGGCCTGCTCGGCGACGTCGTGTGACGCGACGTTGAGGTGCGGCACGGTGGAGCAGGGCAGCTCCGCCTGTCTGCCCGTCTGCCGGACGGAGAAGGACTGCGCGCCCTCCATGCTCTGCTCGGCCGCGGGCACCTGTTACGATCCGCTGGCCAAGCCGGACGCGGGCTCGTGCACGCTGTGCAACGACGCGGGCACGCCGCCTCCGCCGCCCGTGGACGCGGGGCCGCCGAAGGGCCCGGGTGGTCCGGACGGCTGTGGCTGCCAGGGCGCGCCCGTGTCGGCGGCGGCCTTCCTGGGGGGATTGGTCCTGTTGCTGCTGGTGGCTGGAAGGAGAAGGACGTGGCACAAGCCGTGAGCGGCCCGAATGCGTCTGCCGTGAGGAGCCGGGTGGACTTCACCACGCTCTTCGTCCTGGAGGCGCTCGTCGGCCAGGGGCTGTTGACGCCCCAGCAGGCCCAGGAGGTGCTCGCGAAGGAGCCCGCGGCGCGAGCGCGTGTGCTCAAGGCGCAGACCGCGGCGAGCGGCAAGGACGCCGCGCGCTACGACGTGTCCCCGGTGGAGGTGGTGGCCGCGTTCCAGGTGCCGTTGGCCAATGGCCGCGGCGTGCTGGACGAGGACCGCGTCACCGAGGCCGCCGCGCGCGCCTCGGGGCTGACGTACCGGAAGATCGACCCGCTGAAGCTGGACATGGGGCTGGCCACGCGCACGGTGTCGCGGCCCTATGCGCAGAAGCACGTGCTGCTGCCGCTGGAGCGCACGCCGCAGGGGCGCCTGGTGGTCGCGGTGGCGAACCCGTTCGACCGGGAGCTGTTCGAGAGCTTCCACCGGCTGACGGGGCTGCCGGTGGAGCCGGTGCTCAGCTCGAAGGCGGACATCCTCAAGTCCATCTCCGACATCTACGGCTTCAAGAAGACGCTCGCGCGGGCGGCGGATGACTTCAGCGCGGCGTCGGGTGGGGCACAGGTCTCCAACTTCGAGCAGCTCGTCTCCTTGAGCGGGACGCAGGAGCTGGAGGCGTCGGACCGGCCCGTGGTGCAGGCGGTGGACTACCTGCTGCGCTACGCGTTCGACAACCGCGCCTCGGATATCCACATCGAGCCCAAGCGCGCCACGAGCGTGGTGCGGCTGCGCATCGATGGCGTGTTGCATCCGGTGTATTCGTTGCCGGCGCAGGTGCATCCGCCGATTGTGTCGCGCGTGAAGATGCTCTCGCGCATCGACATCTCGGAGAAGCGCAAGCCACAGGACGGGCGCATCAAGACGGAGCGGGATGGGCGCGAGGTGGAGCTGCGTGTCAGCACGTTGCCCACGGCCTTCGGCGAGAAGGTGGTCATCCGCATCTTCGACCCGGAGACGTTGGTGCAGGACATCGCCCAGCTCGGCTTCGAGCCGGACGAGAAGGCCAACTTCGAGTCGTGGATCGACCAGCCGCACGGGCTCATCCTGGTGACGGGCCCGACAGGCAGTGGCAAGACGACGACGCTGTACTCGGCGCTCAAGGCGCTGGCGGGGCCGGACGTCAACGTCACCACGATTGAAGACCCCATCGAGATGGTGTGGGACGCGTTCAACCAGGTGCAGGTGCAGCCCAAGGTGGGGCTGGATTTCGCCGGGGCGTTGCGGCACATCCTGCGCCAGGACCCGGACGTCATCATGGTGGGCGAGATTCGCGACGCGGAGACGGCGGAGAACGCCATCCAGTCCGCGCTCACCGGCCACCTGGTGCTGTCCACGTTGCACACCAACGACGCACTTGGCGCGGTGGCGCGCATGCGGGATTTGGGCGTGCCGTCGTTCCTGCTGGCGCAGAGTCTGCTCGGGGTGATGGCACAGCGCCTGCTGCGGCGGGTGTGCAGTCATTGCGCGGAGGAGACGTCGTTGACGCCCGACGAGCTCCTGGCGCTCCAGGCGCCGTTGCCGCTGCTCCCCGGGGGCGTGCGATTGCTCAAGGGCGCGGGCTGCGTGCGCTGCCGTGGCACGGGCTTCATCGGACGCACGGGTGTCTTTGAAATCGTCACCACGGGCAGGGAGCTGCGGGAGCACATCTCCCGCGAGGCCCCGTACGAGAAGCTGGTGGAGGTGGCTCGGCTCGGAGGGATGCGGACGCTGCGCGAGGCCGCCGTGAGAAAGCTGGCGCAGGGGCTCACCGCGTTCGACGAAGTGGTGCGGATGACGTCCGCGTGAGGACGGGCGCACGGTGTTTCACCGTGCGCCTGGGCCTCGGGACGAACGGGCTTCAGTCGAGGGTGGCCCTGCCTGGGACCAGCGCACTGGCGGGGAGCTCCTCGCCGAGGAACCAGCGCTTGCTGGTGGCGGGCGTGGAGACTTCGGCGCAGCGGGTCGGCTGACCTGTGAGCATGATTTTGGCGTACGTGGGGCCCTGATGACGGGCGCCCAGGTGGAAGGCGCGGTGCGCGTCTCCTGCCGTGGTGGCCGCGACGACGGCATACGGGCCCGTGTAGCAGTGCTCCTCGTAGGTCTGCGCCAGGGCTTGGGTGCACGAGGCATCCGCGTAGAGCCCGAGGTGGAAGGCGGGCGTGGTGGGGAAGCAACGCGGTTGTCCGCTCGTGTCCGCCTCGAAGTGGCAGTCCGCGTCCAACTGGGTGTCGAACAAACCCATCGGGACATGGAGCGAGTCATTCATTCGGGCTCCGCGCACGACGAGGCGACCATGGGTCTGCATGTCGACGTGCCTGGCTTCAGGCCAGCTCGTGGGGGGAATCTCCTGTCCGGCGCGATGGAGGCAGGGTCCGTTCGGGCCGAGGGATGACTCCATGCAGGTCCCGTTCTCGGACCTGGCATACAGCTCCGTCGTCACAGGGCCGGTGGAGAACGCGCTGGCTCCGGTCTCGCATCGGCTCGCGGGGTGTTCGACGGCGAAGCGGGGCGCATTGCAGGAGGGCGCAATGAAGACGGGCTCGCTGCAGCTCGCGTCCGCAGATAGTCCACCGATGGCCGCGATGGCGACGTCCTGACCCGAGGGCAGGCACCGCTGTGACGCGTCCTGGGCCCGCTGAACAGCGCAGGTGACGCCGTGCTCGGTGGCTTCGAGGTGATGGAGGCTGAAGGAGCCATCCTCGCCTTCGACGAAGTGGGCCGCGATGCCCTCCCGGGACACGTGCTGGCGCAAGACGCCCTTCACGAACGTGTTGCCGGTGACCTCGTCACCGAAACGGTAGGCCGCTCGCGAGGCGTTGCCCGGGAGGGCGTGACAGCCCCCGGAAGTGTCACGGAGGTAGACGGAGCCGGTGACACGGGCGCCCAGGTGGAACAGTTGCTGGAGGACTCCGGGAGGCGGTGCTTCCTTCGAGAGGATGGTTCCCGCGGGCAGCGGATTCGCGGAGATGACACCTTCCTCGGTGCAGCTCGCGTCGAGGTAGAAGGGGGGCTCGTTCCGGGCGATTCGGTGGAGGTTGTCACTCAGGCAGTAGAGGTCTCCGTCGGGTGCCACGGGCTGCCAGGTGCAGGGACGGAGGCGTGCGGCGTCGTAGGTTGCCTCCGACCAGCGCAAGCCGTCGGTCGTGGTCATCCGCCGGACCTTGATGCGTGAGCCTCCCTTGAAGAAGGACTCTTGAGACGTGAAGTCCGATTCCTGCTTGGGACCCGCACCTCCCTCCGTCGAATCCCCACAGCCCACTCCCCCCAACATCGCCACCACCAGCCCTGCACAGACGCGACGCATGACACTCCTCACGAGGCGGCGCGACCCTGGGACAGCCCCCATGCTGCTCCTGGTCGTCCGGGACGCGGATGCGCGCCCGCGACCTATACGGGGCCTGGGGCACAGTCTGGTCGGGAGACTCATGGAACGGCTTCGGACGACGCCGGAGCGTGTTGGCGCTGTGTCTCTGGGTGACTTTCCGTCAGGGAGCACTGTGATTGAGAGTCTGCCTTGACGCTTGCCTGAACTGAGCTTTCGTCTGGAATCAAGGGTGGCCTGACAGCAGATGTTGACTTTTGAGCGTTTCAACTTGTAGGACGGAAAATCGATCATGTCTGCTCCGACAGCTCTCGCGGTTACGTCCTCTATTGGCTCTCCAACCATTGCGACCACCACGCGGAGGAGGGGACAAGGCATCAGAGTCGGAAAGCGCATCATTCAGGCCTTGTCGTGTTTGAGCATGCTCCTCGTCGGAGTGCTGGCGTCGGATGCGAGAGGCGCATGCTCTCCTCCAGGTGGCTCCAAGGCCTGTACGGTGAATTCCTGCAACGGCAGGATGACCTGTGACTTGTACTGGAGTGATTGCGAGATGTTCGACGGCACCTCCACCGCAACCTGTTCTGTCTGTGGACGTACGGGAACGCGCCGGTGCACTGCGGAAGGCTCCGTAATCTCGAACTCCTGCACCGCTTACCTGGCGCAGGACAACAACTGCAATGGTTGCGACGATGATGGCGACGGCTTGATCGATGAGGACTACGTCCCGACCATCATCTGTGACGCCAAGCAGAACGGATGCTTCGGCAAGATGCACTGTGTCGGGGGACAGCTCGTCTGCAAGGTTCAGGTGGGCACCCAGTTCCTTTCTTGTTCCGACGACTGTGATGGACATGCCGCAAGGCGGTGGTGTGCCGAGGATGGGACGGCCGGTCCGTGCACGCGCGACACGCCCACCGAAGAGCGGTGTAATGGCTGCGACGACAACCAGGACGGGATCATCAACAACGCGCCAGGCAAGGGGCCCTATACCCTGACCCGGAGCTGTGTGGGCCCAGGGGGCGCTTGTCCGGGGTCGACGGAGGCCTGCCTCTCCGTTTTCTGGTCCGGCGTCTGCAATGCTCCCGCGGAGGCCTGCAATGGCCTGGATGACGACTGTGATGGCGTCATCGACGAGAATGGCATCTGCCGCATGGACACAGGGGCGTGCACATGCGCGCCGACCACCTGTGCCGCCCAGGGCAAGAGCTGCGGGACCATTCCGGATGGTTGTGGCGCGATGCTGAACTGCGGCACCTGCGGGACGGGGCAGCTCTGCAATAACAACGTGTGTGTCGGGGCGTGTGTTCCCAGGACCTGCGCGCAGCAGTCCGTCACCTGCGGCGTCATCACGGATGGATGCGGTGGGCCGCTCGACTGCGGCCCTTGCGGCGCGAGCTTCGCGCCCTGACGGACATCTTGAATCTGCGGTCTCGGCGCCTCCGCCCACTTGGGCGGTGGATGCCGAGGTACTCCCTCATTCGAGCTTCAATCCGGGTCTTCCGACCCACAAGGACGTTGGCCATGAAGCGCGTCACGTCGTCATTCGTCTCGAGTCTCTGCCTGGTTCTGGGGCTGAGTGGTTGCGGAACACCGACGGAGTCGTCGGACCCGAAGGACGCTCGCGCATCGCGAGTCGTCCGCCAGCTCAGTGATGCCCCCCTGAGCATTCCGGCCTCGTCCATCCTGCCCACCGAGCAGAAGTCGACGGGCACCACACCGATGATGGTGGATGCACAGTTCGAGGTGACCTCGGATGGTGCGGCGACCTACTCGATTCCGCTCTGGAGCCCTTCGGGGCGAGGTGGAGTGGAGCCCCGGCTCTCGCTGGCCTATCACAGCCGTGCCGACAATGGTCTGCTTGGAGTGGGCTGGGAGCTGAAGGGATTCTCCCAAATTTCTCGCTGCCGGAGGACCTTCGCGCAGGACGGTCTGACCGCGCCCGTTCGGTTCCTTCCAACGGATGCCTTTTGTCTGGATGGTCAGCGGTTGGTGGTCGTCTCCAGTGGCGCGAACCTCATCGAGTACAGGACGGAGGTCGAATCCTTCACCAAGGTCCTGGCCTACCTGGATGGCACTGGCGCGCCGGACTACTTCGAGGCGCACCAGAAGGACGGGCGCATCATGTCCTACGGACGGTATGCGGAGACGCATTCCCGACTGGAAGGACACCGACTGAGCGTCAGCGCGGACCCCGTGACGGGAGTCGTCACGCAAGGTGTGGAGGCGACGCCGGTCCGATTGGGCTGGGCGCTGTCCGAGGTTCGCGACCGGGCTGGCAACGACCTGCGGATCCGCTACCTGCTGAGTGGAGGCGCCACCACCGGTTATGAGCACGTTCCGGAGCGCATCGACTACACCGGACACACGAGCGATGCCACGGGGGCGATGAGGCGGCGCAGTGTCCGATTCGCCTACGACGCGACCACTCGCCCGGATGTCGAGGTCCGCTTCGTGTCGGGACTCAAGCTCCGATCGGCCCAGCGTCTATCGCGCATCAACATGTATGGCCCAGGACTCGCGTCGTCGCCGTCCACGGTGGACGACGTCCTGCTGCGCTCCTTCGAGCTGAGGTATCGCACCGCGCGCGTCACCCGTCGCAGCCTCCTCGAGCAGGTTTTCGAGTGTGATGGCCAGGGTATCTGCCGGGATCCTCTCGACTTCGACTACACGCCGGGCATCGACTGCAGTGCGAGTCCGGATAACGACTGTGACGACCCCGTCGTGTCGCTCCAGGACTTCAACGTCGTGACGGCGTCGGAGCAGTCTGGCAGCACGTTTGTCCCCATCCGCGACGTGAAGACCCGGGGGGCGCCGTTGCACACTGCGGGCGGCTCTCTCATTCAGGGGGTCCAGGATTTCTGGACGCTGCACACGCTGGACATCAACGGCGACGGGCGCGACGACCTCCTCTATCGCCGCAATGACACGGCGGGGCCGGTGACCGATGGCAACGGCACGAGAATCGAACTGGGCGACTCGGTCTGGTACTACCGGCTGGCGACGGGAGTAGGGATCTACGGTCCCGCGACGGAAGCGAAGTTGCCTGTCTCCAAGGTTGGAAACAGCGACGACGACCTCCGCATCGCCGACATGAACGGGGATGGCATCCCCGAGGTCATCGTCGTCGAGCGAGCGGACTGGACCGGACAGAATGGCAAGTTCCAGCTCTACTCGTTCGATGGGACGAAGTTCGTGTCCGCGGGCATCGAGGCGACGGAAATCCATCAGTTCTGGTGGGAGCCCGTCAGCAGCTCGCGTTCGCGAATCCCGGTGATGCATGTGGCCGACCTCAATGGCGACGGCATGCCGGAGCTCTTCCGTTCGACCCAGGCGCCTCAGCCCTTCACCTGGGCGTACCGGATGAATCTCGGTGGGTTGTCCCTGTCGACCTACACGCAGATCCCGCTCGCCTCGGGTATCGACCATGCGGGTTACACCGTCGATGTCGATGGTGACGGCAGCACCGAGGTGCTGGTTCGCGCGGGAGCGCATCCCACCAGCGATGGCTATTCCTCCCAGTACTTCTCGGTGGGGCTCGGTGCGCCGGGCGTATCGAACATCGTTCCGACGGCGCTTCCCGCGGTGCCCGTGGCCAGCGGGCCGAACACGGGGGCGAGGAGGATCTACAACAGGACTTGGTTCCTGGATGTGAACGGGGACGGCCTCGCGGATGCGGTGAGCGCCCGCCGTGAGCGTGAGACGGAGCTGGGACAGAAGTTCCCGGGAGACGTCGGCATCTTCATCAACACGGGCAACGGGTTTCTTCCTCCCGTGTGGCAGGACCTGTCCGACCTGCATGAACTCAGCCCGTCGTGGATTCAGCCCACTCAAAAGGGGCTCGACCCGGGCGTGAGGATCCTCGATTTCGATCGGGATGGTCGGCAGGACCTGTTGCTGACGGACTCCGGTGCAACCAACGCCAATGGCACGACGCGCACGAAGATGTGGGTCCTGCTGAGTCGTGATGACCACTTCGAACCCCGGGAGCTGGACATCCTGGTCGGCCAGTCCACGGGAGGTACGTCGTCATCGGCCATCTATGGATACGGACAGCGGTTCTCCCACGTCCTGGATGCGAATGGTGATGGCTTGGCGGACATCATCCAGATGGAGGATGACCTCAGCATCGAGAATGGAAATCGTCCGAACTATGGCCTGCTCAAGGTCTATGTCCGCCGGGGAGAGCTTCCGGATGCCCTGACCTCCGTCCGGGTCGGCAAGCACGGCAAGGCCGTGACGGTCCGCTACCAGCACTTCCTCCAACAGCCCGCGGAGTCGGGACAGCCCCGCATCTATACGGCCGGGACGTGCACCTATCCGCAACGGTGCCCGACGAACATGTGGGTCGTCGTGGAGTCGGGGCTCGACGATGGGACCCAGCTCAATCGCTTCAACACGCTCTACTACAGCTATGAGGCGGCCCGAGGAGATGTGCAGGGACGCGGTTGGTTGGGCTTCGCGAAGCGCACGGTCCTCAACCCGCGGACGAACGCCACGACCGTCACCACCTACGACAATCAGACGAAGGATGTCGGCCTCTACCTGCGCGCGGGGCGCCCCGTGACGGAGACGACGGACATCACCCTGGCGTCCGGACTGAAGCACCAGCACCAGCGCTCGTTCCAGTACACCGTTGGCACCAGCGCGGCGCAGCGCCCCTTCCTCTATCCGAGCCTGGTGACGGATGAATATCGGGAGGGAACCGGGACGACGCTTTCGCTGGTCCGACGGAGCCGACAGACCCGGACGAATGACGCCTACGGCAACGACACGGTGTCCGAAGTGCTCGAGGACGAAGTCGTCGGGGGAGTCCTGTCCGGACGCACGTGGTCGGCCCGGAAGGAAGTGCCGCTCATCGACAACCTGGCGACGTCCTGGCTCATCGGGCTTCCCCGTCGAGTGGTCACCACGAGCACCACGGCCGATGGGCTGACCCGGTCGAGGGTCGAGACGCATGACTATGACAGCCGCGGCCTGGTGACCCGCACGGTGCAGGAGCCCTCGGGGAGCGTCGACGAGATGCTGACGGCCACCTACGGCCGCGACGCGTTCGGCCTGGTGGAGCGTGTGGAGCTTACGGGCTCCGGCACGACGCGGGTGGAGACCACGCAGTTCGACCCGACCGAGCACCTGCTCCCCGTGACGACGTTCAATGCGGCGGGACATCGCGGCCGCGTCGCCTATCATCCTGGGCTCGATGCTCCCTTGGTCATCGAGGACGCCAACGGGCTGTTGACGCATCACAAGCGAGACGGCTTCGGACGTCTCCGCAGCACGGTATCTCCATCGGGGGAGACCGAGCTTGTCAGCTACGGCGCGGACTCCCTGGGCTGGATGCGTGTCACCACCCGGACGCTCGGTGGCCAGGAGGTCGCGACCACGGTCGACAACTATGGCCGGGAGATTCGCCGCGAGACCCGGGGGTTCGATGGACGCGTCATCACGGTGCGCAGCGAGTACGACGAGTTGGGGCAGAAGACGCGCATGTCGCGTCCCTTCTCGGGCACGGCTCCGGCGCGCTACCTGGTGGCGACCCATGACCTGTTGGGACGACGCCTGACGCTCACCGCGCCGGAGGGCGGCACCGTGACGAACTCCTACGTGGGGCTGACGACGACCACGCTAGATGAGCGGGGGAACAAGACCACGCAGGTGGCCAACGCAGTGGGGCAGGCCGTGGCGAGCAGTGCCTACGACGCGAGTGGGCGGGAGATTCGCACGACGTACGAGTACGGCCCCTTCGGCGTCCTTCGGCGGGTGACGGACTCCCAGGGCAACGTGGTCGTGCTCGAGCACGACGTGCGAGGCCGTCGGACGAAGGTGACGGACCCCGACTCGGGCGTGACCACCGTCAGCTACAACGCGTTCGGCGAGCCTCGCGTCGAGACTGACGGCAATGGCCACCAGACGCTCTACGAGACCTACGATGCGCTGGGGCGACAGGTCCGGGTGACCACGAACGATGGTGCGTATACCCAGGAGTGGGACACGGACCTGAAGGGCGCGCTGACCAGTTCGACCAGTCCGGATGGCGTGACGGTCTCGCACCTGTACAACGGGCAGGGACTGCTGGAGCAGAGCACCTGGACCATCGAGGGAGCGGCCTACACCGTCAATCGGACCTATGACACGAACGGGCGGCTCTCGACGTTGCTCTATCCCCAGGTCGGGGCGCGGCGCTTCTCCCTGGTGCACGCCTATACGGATTACGGCTTCCTGAAGGACGTCCGTGCCCCGTCCGCGACGAAGGCGTTCTGGACGGCGCAGGCGCACGACGACTTCGGGCAGTTGACGGCCGAGCAGCTTGGAAACGATGTGGTGACCTCTCGCCGCCATGACTTGCGCGGGCGCTTGCGCTTCATCGATTCACGCCGTGCGAGCACCGTGCTTCAGGGGTTGGCCTACGAGTGGGATCTGGAAGGGAACCTCAAGAGCCGTGGCGACACGCTCGCGCGGACGACGGAGGACTTCGAGTACGACACGCTGGACCGGCTGACCAAATGGACCGTCTTCCAGAACTGCCGCAGGTCCGCGTTGGAGTATCGCTACGACGACCTGGGGAACCTGCTGGAGCGCCGTGTGCTGGAGGGCAGCGGGACGGCGACGACGGGCACGTACACGGGGGCGGGTGCGGGGCCTCACGCGGTGAAGCAGACCCAGTTGGGGAGCTACGGCTACGACGCCAGCGGCAACCAGGTGAGCGCCCCTGGTCGGAATGTGAGCTACACCGCGTTCGATCTCCCGAAGCAGATCACCGGTCCGGGGCGGGAGGTGAGCTTCAAGTACGACGGCGGGCAGAGCCGCGTCCTCAAGCGCAGCAGCCTGGGCGGTGTGACGACCTACGTCGGCAGTCTCTACGAGAAGCGCCAGCAAGGGGGCCAGACGCAGCACATCTTCTACGTGACGGGCGGTGGGCGTCCTGTCGCGCAGGTCCACTGGGTGGACGGCGGGGCCGATCAGACGTTGTATCTGCTGGGAGACCACCTGGGGTCCACCGAGCGCGTGGTGGACGCGCTGGGCAACGTGCTCGATGGCGAGCGGATGAAGTTCGAGCCGTTCGGGGATGGGCGCCTGCCTCACGCCTTGCCCGTGGCGGCTTCCGTGGCCTCGGGAGCGGTGAGGAAGAGCTTCACCGGGCATGAGAGTGATGACGAGTTCGGCCTGGTGAACATGGGCGGGCGCATCTACGACCCGGAGACCGCGCGCTTCCTCACGCCGGACCCGTTCATCCAGTTCCCTCAGGATGGGCAGTCCTACAATCGGTATGCCTACACGCTGAACAACCCGCTCAGGTGGACCGATCCGACGGGGTTCGAGGCGGAGGGAGCAGACTTGTCCTTAGGGGGGGAGACCGTGGTGACGGCGCCTCGGTACGATCCGACGGAGATCTTCGGGGAGCAGGGCGTGGGCGCCGCGCAGTGGGGGACGCCGCCTCCGGACGGCTCTCAGTCCGCGGACCAGAACGGAGCCAGGGCGCGGGCGCAGGGGGCCGAGAACCAGCGGCTCGTCATGGAGCGTGCCATGAAGGGCTCGCTGCGGCCGCTCGCCCCGTCCCCAGCCCTGCCTGAGTTCTATGGCACCGAGCATGAGCGGCAGACGGCGGTCTTCAACCACTACCGCCTCCTCGCGGGTAAAGGACTTGTGTGGGGCCTGGAGATCGTGGCGATTGATATGGCCACGCGTGGCATCGCACGTCTGGGGGGGGCGGCGCTTCGTGCGGCGATCATTGATGGAGCAGTGACACTACGAGCTGCAGGGAGCGGTGGATTGAGGGGGCTCGAAGGAGTCCTGCTCGGAGGCGGGTGCTTCATCGCGGGCACTCCGGTGCTCACACTGGCCGGGCCGTTGCCCATCGAAGATGTGAGGGAAGGCGACTGGGTCTGGGCCTGGGACGAGAAGACCCAGGTGCCTGGCTGGCATCAGGTGACGCGGACCTTCGTTCGTCCGATGCGGGCTGTGTTCATGGTGGAGGTCATCTCCGGAGATGCGGGTTCGCTCGATGTCCTGGGCGTCACTGCGGAGCATCCGTTCTGGGTTTCGGGCCAGGGCTGGGTCGAGGCTCAGGCGCTCTCTCCTGGAGACGAACTCGAGACCGCAACCGGGAATCGAGTCCTGGTCGCTTCGCTCCAGTCCGTGCCGGGGCGGGAGACTGTCTACAACTTCGAGGTCGATGGCGCGCACACGTACTTCGTGGGGGAGCTATCCACCTGGGTGCACAACACCTCAGCTATTAGCGCGGGGGGCGAAGCGGTCGAGGGGGCCTTCGACATGGCATTGGGGCTCGCCAAACATCGTGAAACGGGAAGCCCGCTCTTGCTCAAGCGCTTTTCTGAGCGCGTGAATGCCAAGACCTATGGTCAACTGGAAGGAACGTGGTGGCCGGGCAGCATGGAGCGTCTAGAGGCAACCCTGGTTGAGCACATGCAGAATGCTCGTCATATCCACTTCAATCTCGATCAGTTCGATCTCGCACGGTTCAGGCAGTACGCGCTCAATCCGACATTCGGCGATCACACGATCACTGCCTGGGAACTTCATAAAGTCCTTACGAGCCCGAATTTGTTGTCGAAGACGACATTCTACGGACCGGGTGGCGTGGTTGTTCCGCCCCCCGCGCTGAAATAGAGGCGTCACATGGACTTGGTCAGAACCGGAGCCGCACTTTCAGCCTATATCGGCGGGACAGCTCAGGTGTGGAGCTACACCTCAACGCACGATAAGCTCGTTATTGAGCTGAGTGTCGCGGATGGCAGCCACCGTGTCTACTTGGTGTTGATTGGGTGCGTGGGGATTTGGGGACGCACCTGGTGGAAAGTTTCGTCTCCTCGAATCGAGGTGACGAACTCTGGCTTCTTGTTCGTGGATGGCGATCTGCGTGTTGAATTCTTGCACGAGTTTCAGTTGGTCGATGCCTCTCCGTCGTGAAGGTGGACAAGGCAGCTGTTTTCGCAGCAGGGTCCGATGACTTCTCGGCGTCACGAACGGGGAATCTTCCGCCCCTGGGATTCCTGAGACACCTCTCTGGGGGATAGCCTCCCCCTCGTGACGTGGACGTGAAGAAGCAGAAGTAAGCCAGGACCGCAGCGTGCCGTCGGTTTTCGGCGACGCGGAAGAGGGAGGCCGTGCTCCGGCTGCTCAAGGGCAAGGAGGTCGACGCGCTATCTTGAGAGCTGGGTGGCTACCGCGGCGGTGAGCGAGTGGCGGAAGAAGTTCCAGCGCTCGGGGTGACGGGCTCGGGCACGCTGGTACACCCTGTGGCGTCGGGCCAGCAGCGCCGTCTCGCGGCCGAAGTGCCTGTCGTCGGGTGTGACGAATCGGATGGTCGAATGTAGGTGCTCAGTGTTGTACCAGCCCACGAAGCGCGTCACCCAGTCGTGCGCGTTCTCGGCGGAGGCGAAGGGCCTCTGGGGAAAGCTGGGGCGGTACTTCAGCGTACGGAAGAGGGCCTCGGAGAAGGCATTGTCATCCGAGACGCGGGGTCGGTTGAAGGACGGCGTGACGCCCAGCCACTGAAGGCTGGCCAGAAGCGTGGCGCCCTTCATCGGCCCGCCGTTGTCCGAGTGCAGCACCAGGCCCTCGGGGCAGCCCGCCTCCTGCCAGGAGCGACGGATGAGGGCCGAGGCGAGCTCGGACGATTCCTCCTCGTGCACCGCGAAGCCCATGACGCGGCGGCTGAAGACGTCCACCACCAGGTACAGGTAGAGGAAGGCGCCCTTCACCGGGCCCTTCAGGTAGGTGATGTCCCAGCTCCATACTTGGTTGGGGGCGGGTGGCGGTGTGCGCGGCCCGGGGCCTGGGCGAGGGCGCCTTGGTATGGCCGCGGTGGGGCAGTTGCCCGGCTTCGCGCAGCACCCGGTAGACGCTCGCCTCGCTGGCCACGTACTCACCGCTGAATGGTGCGCGCAGCCACGCCCAGCCGCTCGCAGACAACCTCCAGGCGCACGCCCTTGGCCAGGAGGCGACAACTTCCCTGCCACAGGGGGGACCTTCTGAGGCCGCTGCTGGAGCGGGACCACTGGCACAACGAGCACTGGCTGCTGAAGCGTCACCATTTCCTCTCGCCGAGTCAGGCCCGATGAGAGCTGATGCAGTCGAAGCAGGCGGCCTGATTGCAACCAACCTGGTGTCTCAACAACCCGGTGCGGTACAGCCTCTTGCGTCGTGGTGGTCGTCGCGACGACTACTTCTGGGCGGGCATGCATTGCTCGAGTGGTCGTCTGAGGCGGTGGGTGATTCGCAATAGGCTCGACGCGAGGTGCTTCATACGATGCCCACGAACGACAACGGCCCGGCTCCCAGGGAAGGGAACCGGGCCGTCTGGCTTCAGCGCGAGTGAGTTCTAGAAGCGCGCCTGCAGCAGCGTGTTGAAGCCCAGCGCGTGCGGCTTCTCGAACGTCGGCTGCGCGACGCCCGTGATGTCGTCACGGAACGTGGTCCGGTTCGTGTCGTACGTGTAGTAGACCTCGCCGACCGCCGCGACGGAGTCGGACAGATCCCAGCGGAACGTCGCCTTCGCCGAGTAGATGGGCTCCGCCTCGCACGAGCCAGAGCCACCGCACGTCTCCGGCAGGATGCTCAGCATGTTCACGTCACGCACCACCACCGTGCGCGTCCCCGCCAGGCTCGGCGGCGTGTCGTTGCCGCCCAGCAGCGGGGTGGGGCTGCGGAACGACGCCGGACGCTGCACGCCCACGATAAAGCCCGGCGTGAAGTGCAGCTCGGGCAGGTGGTAGTCCGCGCCCAGCGCCAGGAACATCTCCGGGTTCAGCTTCGTACCCTCGGGGAAGTCCTGGAACGGGGGGAAGCCCGGCACGTCGAACTGGATGAACGAGAGGCTGCGGTACAGGCCCAGCAGGCTCATGCGCAGGAAGCCCAGCTTCGCGCGCGCCTGCAGCGCCAGCGCCGTGGCTCCCTGCGGCTGCGTCGCACCGAACGTGTCCGGCTTCTCCAGCGTCTGGGACAGGTAGCTGCCCTCGAGCGACACGGAGTAGGACAGGCCACCCGGGTACTGCTCGGGCGCGAAGAACCGCTCGTAGATCTCCGGGTCGTTCTTGTAGAGCCGGAAGTCCACGCTCGTGCCGACCGGCACACCCACGTGGTAGACGACCTGACCGGACACGCCAGCCGCGTTCACCGGCGCCTCCACGCCCAGCGTGGCGAGACCCGGCACCAGGCCCTTCTGGAAGTAGCCGCCGCCCGCCTCGATGCGCAGCGTGTCCAGGATGTCCCAGCCCGCGCCCGCCATCACACCGTAGAGCGTCTCCTCCTCGAGGATGAGCTCGTTCTGCACCAGCGCCGTCTTGCCACCGACGTACGCGTACCACCGGTCCCGCGTAATCTGCAGCTTCGCGCCGGGCACGCCGTTGGTCGCCGAACGCGTGGTGAACGCGCCGCTGCCACCCCAGGAGATGCGGTACGCATAGCCCAGACGGAAGCGATCCGCGGACACCGGGAAGCCCACCAGCGAGATGCCTTCCTTCTCACCCCAGCCCGGCGGCTGGTAGTTGAGCCGGATGTAGCTGGAGTTGTCCTGGATGGCCACCTGACCGCTGGGGCGCTCGAGCACCAGCAGCGTCAGGGCCGCCTCCGTCGTCAGTCCCTCGAAGAAGGCGGGCGCCTTCTTGTAGAGCACCACGTTCGAGAGCGACTCGAAGCCGGAGAACCGGGTGTTGAAGTTGTCGTAGAACTGGGTGTTCTGGTTACCCGCGCCAAACCGCGCATTGGGGCTGTTGGGCGTCGTCTCACCCGAACCCGCAAGCACGTTGTCGTCCGCGAAGACGAACGACAGACGCGTGTCCACGAAGTCACTGGCCCAGGCGGGCGCACTCAAGGAGATAAGCCCCGACAGGGCCAGCTTCTGCAGCGTTTTCAATGTCCCTCTCCACGGAGCGCCCGCTTGGAACGCTCCTCCCTGCGCCCCGGTGGAACCGGGGCACGAGCTCGTCAAAAGTCTAAGGATTCACGCAAGGCTTGATGGGCTTCGGGCACTCCAGCCCCGGGCCGGGATAGCAGCAGAGGTCGTCCTGGCTCCGCGGCAGGATGATCCACCGGGGGCGCGCCGCGCTCACGTGGCGCATGTGGCCCACGATGTCGAAGGTGGCCTCGTGCAAGAGCTTGCACTGCCGGGCCAGCTCCGCGTCCGGGTCCTGCTCGTTGCAGTTGACCACCAGGTCGGGGACCGCGTCCTTCGTCACCAGGTTGATGCGAGCCTTCTGGTTCTGGCTCACCGTGCAGCGGGCCGCGCCGTTGGCAGGGTCCGCGACGGAGACCCACACCACCATCTGGTTGTCGCCCATCAGGTGCTCCAGGCGGGTGGCTGCGGGCAGCGCGACGTTGCTCGCGGGGCCCGGGGCGCTCGTGCTGCCGAAGCGCACGTTCGTCGCCTTGTCACACCAGATGTTGAGCGTCACGCCGATGCTGTACGTATTGGTCGAGCGCGTCCACGCCTCGGTGGCGGGAGCCACCGGCGGCGCGGCGTTGATCGTGTGCAGCCGGCCTGGCACGGAGTCGTCCAGCCCCGCCTCGGGAGCGCCCATGGGGACCATCTCCACCACGAACTGCCCGAAGCTGTCGTAGGTGTTCTTCTCCGCGCAGATCTGGTTGCGGTACTCGCCCATGCCCAGTGTGCAGTCGACATTGCACTGACGCTCGGGGACGTCCGGATCATTGGGCGTGTCCGCGCCGCAGGCGCCGAAGACGCCGTTGCGGGCGTCAGGGCAGAAGAAGGGCACGGTGCCGTTGCCATTGGCGTCGCAGTTGCGGAACACCGTGGGGAACTTCACCCGGCGCACCTTCACCAGCGAGGACTCCAGGCCCTCCATCTTGTAGTTGCCGTAGCTATAGCCGCACATCACGTCCGAGATGTAGGGCGAGCCGCTGAGGCCACACAGCCGGCCGTTGATCTCCGTCGGAGGCGCCAGGGCCAGGTACTTGTTCCACTCCGACTGCGGCAGCAGGCGGACCTTCTCGCGGATGCTCCACGACGGGAAGGTGAGCTGCGTGGTGGCGGTGAACTCCTGCACCGAGCCCGCGATGGACCAGAGCAGGTCACCGGTGTCCAGGCCCTCGGGGTAGGAGTAGTTGTAGATGTAGATGGAGTTGAAGCGGCCCGGGAAGAAGCCGGAGGGCTCCGCCGTCTGGGTGTTGGCGCCGGGGATGCTGCCCTCGCGCACGCGGCAGGCCGTCAGGTCCGTCACGAAGAAGCCGCTGGGGTCCATGCCCGTCACCAACAGCGTCACCGGCTGGTTGTGGTTCGGATCATCCGGCTCGCAGTTCTGCAGGAGGGGAGCACCCGCCTCAGGCGCACGGCCAATCCGCATGAACGTGCCGGCGTACGCGGTGAGCTGGTCGCTGTTCTGCGGCACCTGCACCGTGGAGATGGTCGGCTCCTCGAAGAACACTGAGCGCGACAGGCCCGTGGCCGCGGTGCGCTGGGCGGGCTCCACCGGGAGCTCTCCGTCGACGACGGCGCCATCCGCGTAGTCGACCTCGACCGGATCGTCCTCGACCCACACGTGGGCCTCACCGTAGAGCTGGGAGGAGCGCACGGTGCCCGAGCCCACGCCGTTGGTCAGCTGCACCCAGCGGTAGCGGTAGGGACCCGTCAGGTTGCCGGGGACGGTGCGGAACGACACCGGGCCGTTGAACGACTCCATGGGCTGGCCCTTCACGTCCAGCGCCTGGATGTCGATGTCCACGTCCACCGCGCTGCGGGGCATGGCGAGCCGGCAGTCCTTGGTGCCGCGGAGCTCCAGGGGAACCGCCGCCTGGTTGCCTCCGCCGTGCGCGGTCGCACACTCCGCCACCACCGGCACGGCCGTGCGCGGGTTGGAGTCCGCGACGTAGAAGCCCTTCACCGTCACCTTGAACGAGGAGAGGCCGGTGGGCTGGGGCGTCTCGTCGGTGTAACAACCCGCGGCGACGAGGGCCACCGCCGACAGGAAAGCGAATCGCTTCATTGCTCCACCCTCCGGCCGATGCGGCCGTCATCCACCGCGTCGGCGATGGGCATCGCCGTCGGGTTGTCACAGAAGTTGCGAAGCTGCTGGGTCACCGTGCCGCACACGGGGTTGCTGCCGCTGATGATCTCCCGGCAGTCACAGCGGCCCGTGAACGGACCGGGCGACACCGCGCAAGCGGCCTGCGCCTCCTCGGGCGTGTCCACGTCGGGGATGTTGCAACCCGCAGGATTGTAGCCGCGGGCGGCCAGGTCTCCGCAGGTGCAGGTTCCCACCTGCTTGCCGGAGATACAGGCCGCGCGGGCCTGGTCGGGGTTGGTGACCGTATCGACGCCGCAGCCCGACGGGTCGAAGCCGTTGCGCAGCAGCTCACCGCACGTGCAGCTTCCGACGCGCACGTCCAGCTCGTTCTTGTAGTCCTGCATCTCGCGGCACGCGGCGCGCAGTCGGTCGTTGACCACCCACTGGCCGTTCACGAGGTTGCCACAGCTCTGTGCCCCCGGCTTGTTGCCGCGCGTCGCGTAGCCCGCGTTGATGTCGTCGCAGGTGCAGAAGTCCTGCATGTAGCCGATGAGCGAGTCACGCAGCGAGATGCCCGTCTCCTGGCGCGTGGTGTTGCGCTTGAGCACGTTGAAGCCCGAGCCGCCCTTCGCGATGTAGTCGTTCACCGCCACGCGGTAGGTGCCGAACGGGTTGAGCGGCTCGGGGCCGATCGAGATGTCCGTGCCGGGATTCGCGTAGCAGCGGCCCCGGTCGGAGGAGCTGCTCTCGTCCTGGATGCACTGCCAGGGCGCGTGACCCGTGCGGCTCTGGGCGGGACAGTCGGCGCCCTTCAGGGCCAGGTTGCAGGGGGTGCGCAGGTCGTTGATCTGCACCTGGGCGCAGTCCATGGTGAACTTCGCGCCGGAGATCTGCGCCTGGCTGACGCAGCCGCGCTCGGCGGAGCGCTCGGCGACGAAGTTGAACATCTCCTGCATCTCCTTGCCGGAGAGGTACATGATGTTGATGGTGTTCTCGAAGGGGAACACGTTGAACATCGACTCCTGGGTGATGACGCCCGCATAGAGGTTGTCGCGGATGCCCAGCGAGTTGGTGAGCGCCATCTGCGCATCGACGCGGCGACGCTTGCGCATCGAGTCCGCGGCGATGTTGCCCAGGGGCGAGTCGCCACCCGTGGAGTTGTTCCGGCGCGTCACGTCCGTGGGCGCGTAGGAGAAGATGTTCGTGAGCTGCAGCCGCATGTCCATGCCGATGATGTAGGGTTGGAGCAGGTGCGTCGTCTGGCGGTCCTCCTGGGCCTCGCAGGCCTCCATGGCCGCGCGGACCTCGGGGGTCTGGATGAACTGGCCATCCTCCCAGAAGATGTTCGAGTCATACCGGTACTTGCGCATGGCCTCGTCACACCAGAGCCTGTCGAGCGGGAACACGCGGTAGTCCTGGCTGACGACCTCGCCGCCCTCACCAGCGCCGAGCTCCGTCGGCATCTTCACGACCAGCTCCAGCCGGCCCACGTACTTGGCGAACGCGCCGGAGTGCGAGAGCACCACCTTGCGGCCGCTGGGGTCCGCGAGCAGCTGCGGCGGGTTGAGCACCACGTGCAGGTGGCCGCCCATCACCACGTCCACGCCGCTGACGCCCGGAATCTGGACGCGCACCACGGACTTGTCGTTGCCCTCGGGGCCGAACCACTCGAGCACCTGCCACGGGTTCTTCTCGCGGCGGATGAAGGAGCGGGCGCGGCCGTACTCGTAATAGGCCTCGTAGCCCTGGATGACGTCCTGGTCCTCGGTGAGGCCCAGGTGGCTGACGATGACGATGAGGTCGGAGACCGGCCGCAGCAGGTCCACGTACGCGCGCACCACCTCGTTCTGCTCCAGCGGCGTCACCTGGAGGCTGTTGCCACCCTCGACGATGGAGTTGAGCGAGGAGATGTTCGCCATGCCAATGATGGCGACGCGCAGGCCCTTCACGTTGCGGATGGTGTACGGCGCGGCCTCCAGCGCCGTCTCGTTGCTGCCGTTCTGCCGCCAGTCATTCCAGTTGTAGTTGGCGGCGAGCAGCGGGAACGAGGCGAACTGCTTGGCCTGGTTGGTGAAGTTCAGCGCGCCCGCGTCGAACTCGTGGTTGCCGATGACCGCGGCGTCCAGCCGGGCCTGCGACAGGAAGCGGAACTCCACTTCACCGTTGTTGAGGTTGAAGATGGGGGCGCCCTGGAAGCAGTCGCCCGAGTCGACGTGCAGCACCCGCTCACCCTTGGCGCGCTCGCGCTTGAGCACCGCGGCCATGCGCGTGGCGCCACCGAACGGGCCGGCCTCCGGGATGAGTCCCAGGTCCTGGTCCGTCTTCAGCGGCGCGAAGTCGTAGGGGATGAGGCGTGAGTGGATGTCCGAGGTATGAAGGAGCGTCAGCCGCACCTCCTGCCCCTCGAGGTTGTAGTCCTGGCCTTCCATCACTGGCATGCATGAGGCCGAGACCAGGGCGCAGAAGAGGCCGAGCAGGAGGCGACGCATCAGGAGATTCCGTGTTTCGGTAGGACGTCGGGAGTAAAGCGGGCGCAAGGTACGGTATCGGACACGGGCGGGCAAGCAACGCCGCCATGGCATTCGTACAGTCCCCCTATTCAGGCCCCCCTTCACGGAGAGCAAGCAGACATGCGGCAGCGTCATTCCAGTGTGACTGACATCGAGATCATCGAGGATTTCTCGTCTACGGCGCGCTGCGACGAAGGCTTCCTCCGAGTGAAGCGGCTGCGGTGTCGCAACCGACGCGCGGATGGCTCCTCGTCGTCCGTGTACCGCGTCGACGTGGTGGACCGGCCCCGGTTGGATGCCGTCGCCGTGCTCGTCTATCGACGCGGTGCGGCGGGACTCGAGGTCCTGACGCGGATGAACCTCCGGCCCGCGGCGTACTTCCGGAAGGATCAACGCGACGCGATGACGGTGCCGGACCCGGGCACGGGCTACCTGCGGGTGGAGGAGATCGTCGCCGGCCTGCTCGAGCCCGAGGACAAGGGCGAGGAGGGCCTCAAGAAGCGCGCGGCGGCGGAGGTCCACGAGGAGGCGGGCTATCCGGTGCGGCCCGAGGACATCCAGCTGTTGGGCGGCTCGTTCTTCCTGGCGCCGGGCATCCTGTCGGAGAAGGTCTTCCCCGCGGCGGTGGACGTCACGGACGTGTCGCAGGAGGAGCCCGAGGGAGACGGCTCGCCCCTGGAGGAGGGGACGCAGCTGCACTGGCGCCCGCTGGGGGAGGTGCTGGAGGCGTGCCGGCGCGGGGACATCCCGGACGCGAAGACGGAGGTGGCGCTCACGAGGTTGCTCGCCCGATTGGGATGAGCACGGAGTTTCTCCGGGGGCGGCGGCCGGGGTAGGGTGCGCGGCGTTTTCGCACTCCACTGCCGAGGTCGCTGCATGTCGTCGCTGCCCCCGTGGCTGGCCAACCTGTTGCCCATTCTCATCCTGCTGGGAGCCATCGCGCTCGTGCTCGCGCGGCTGCCCAAGGTGGAGCTGGGCCACACGGACGCCTTCCGCCGACGCCGCTTCTTCAACTGGTTCCCGCTGGGGATGACGTACGCGTTCCTCTACATGGGGCGCTACAACCTCAACGAAGCCACCAGCGCGATGAAGGGCCACACGTCCAACGCGGACTTCGGCACCATCTTCTTCTGGGGCACGCTCGTCTACGGCTGCGCGTTCCTGCTCAACGGACCGCTGACCGACAGGCTCGGGGGCCGCAAGACCATCCTCTTGTCGGCCGCGGGCTCGTCGGTGGCCAACGTGCTGATGGGCGTGGTGGTCTACAAGGTCCTCACCGAGGGCTGGCAGCCGCCGGGCGGCATCGTGGGGACGCTGTCGTTCCTCTACGCCGTCAACATGTACTTCCAGAGCTTCGGCGCGGTCTCCATCGTCAAGGTGAACGCGTCCTGGTTCCATGTGCGCGAGCGCGGTCAGCTGGGCGGCGTCTTCGGCATCCTCATCTCGCTGGGCGTCTACTTCGCCTACGACTGGAGCCGCTTCATCGCCAAGGCGGCGCCCACGTACTGGGTGTTCTTCGTGCCGGCGGCGATCCTCGCGGCCTTCGTGGTGCTGGACTTCTTCGTCATCCGCGACACGCCCAGCCACACGGGCCACCCGGACTTCGACACCGCGGACGCGTCCAGCGGCGAGGCGGCGTCCAGCAGCGTGTGGGAAGTGTTCAAGAAGATGATCAGCAACCGCACCATCATCATCATCCTGATGGTGGAGTTCTGCAGCGGCTTCATGCGCAACGCCATCATGCAGTGGTACCCCAAGTTCGCGAAGGCGACGGGCCTGTCGGAGGCGTTCGTCGCGGCCAACTGGGGCATGCTGCTGTGTGTCGCGGGCATCACCGGCGGCATGTTCGCCGGCGTCATCAGCGACCGCGTGTTCGACTCGCGGCGCGGGCCGGTGTCGGCGGTGCTCTACGCGGGCATGAGCCTGGGCGCGGTGGCCACGCTGTTCCTGCTCAACAGCCCGGCGCTCGGCTGGACGGTCATCTTCATGTCCCTGTGTGTCATCGGCGTGCACGGCATGCTGTCGGGCACGGCGAGCATGGACTTCGGCGGCAAGAAGAACGCGGGCCTCGCGGTGGGCATCATCGACGGCGCCGTGTACGCGGGCACCGCCCTCCAATCCATCCTGCTGGGGCGCATCCTCCCGGCAGGGGAGGTGGCCAAGGACCCCAACAACTGGGGCAACTGGCCCCTGGCCATGCTGCCCCTGTCCTTCGCGGGCCTGCTGTTGGCCACGCGGGTGTGGAATGCCCGCCCGCAGCCGAAGACGGCGCCCGTCGGGGGGGCCTCGGTGGTCACCCAACCGGTTGCGACTCCCAAGACCGGTACGGGAGGCTGAGGCCGTTGTGGACCGCAGGACGTCACGGGGGCGTCACTCCCCCGTGACAGGGTTGTGACGTAGAGTGTGGACGTGTCCCAGGTACCCGCCCCACTGCCACTGCAGAGCCGCTTCGAGGTTCACGACCGGAAGCAGTTCGAGATCAAGCTCGAGTACCAGCCCTCGGGGGCGGACGAGACGCGCTACCTGGTGGAGGCGCATCTGTTCCTCCCGGGGAGCCTGAACATCGACGCGGAGACGTACCCCCGCGCGGACTTCTACGCGGACATCCACAACTACGTGCGCTTCAAGACGCCGGTGATGGCGGTGCAGGAGCTGCTCACGTCGGACGCCTCGCCGCTGGTGCGGCTGGAGGCGTGGCTGCGCACGGGGCTGGGCTCGGAGAAGGACATCGTCTACCAGGCGAAGCTCCTGTCGTGCGTGCTGCGCGGGGCGCTCAGGCGCTTCGCCACGGGCGTGGAGACGCGCTGCGAGGGGCCGGTGGCGCTGCCCACGGAGGCGTGCGCGACGCTGAGTCGGACGTGGTGGCGATGCAGGCGGGGGTGACCGAGGTGCTCGCGCGCTTCCGGCAGTGGCTGCGCTCGGTGGGGGAGCTGCGGCTGCAGGAGCGCTCGCGTGCGTCGCTGCGGCTGGTGGACGAGTACGTGAGCCTGCTGGTGGAGAACGGCTTCCGGCGCGCGGTGGCGGACATGAAGGCGCTTCCGCGTGGGGAGCCGTGGCTGCAGCTTCGCAAGGGGCTGATGGAGGCGGTGCTGCGCGAGGAGTCCTACCGCAAGGAGCACCGGCTTCGCAGCGTGCTGAGCCCCACGGGGGACAACGAGGAGTACATCCAGCGGCTGGGCATGCTGAAGAAGTTCTGCATGAACGTGCTCTTCCTGTCCTCGCGCCGGCGGCAGAAGCGGCAGGGCTGGGAGGAGGTGCTCTTCGCGCTGGCGGCGGGCATCGCCATGGCCTTCGCGACGGCGGTGGCGCTGTGGGCGCAGATCCGCTTCACGCAGGTGAGCCTCAACTTCTTCCTCATCGCCGTGGTCGGCTACATGATGAAGGACCGCATCAAGGAGGGCCTGCGCCGGGTGCTCAGCCGGGTGGCGGCCACGCACCTGTCGGACCGCACCGCGGACCTGGTGGACCCGGTGACGGGGCGGACCATCGGCACGTGCGAGGAGCGCGTGGACTACGCGCCCAAGGTCCCCGACTCGGTGGCCTCGCTGCGCCACCAGGACGACTTCCTCACCGTGTCCCAGGGCGAGCTGACCGAGACGGTCATCCGCTACCAGAAGCACATCATCCTGGACGCCCGGCTCCTGCCGCGCACGGAGCGGGGCCTGTCGGGCGTGACGGACATCCTGCGCTTCAACGTGGAGCGCTTCCTGCGCGACATGGACGAGCCGGAGCTGGCGCTCGAGTACGTGGACCTGGCGGACCTGTCCGTGGGTCACATCCGGGGCGCCAAGCGTTATCCGGTGGACGTCGTGCTGCGCTTCACCGTCGAGGAGGAGGAGACGGACCGGCGCCAGGAGAGCACGCAGTTGGTGCGGCTGGTGCTGGACCGCAACGGCATCCAGCGCATGCTGCGCTTCGCGGACACGGCGGCCGGGGCGCCCCCTGGCCCCATGCCCTGGCAGTCGGCCGCCTGAGTCGGGCGGTTTCGGCGGCGCTCGGCGGCCCGCGCGGGTAATGTTCGCCGCGCTCATGGCCCACGAAGACTTCAAGAAGCGCATCCGCGACGACTGGCGCGACAGCCTCCACGCCATCCTGGCCAAGGCCCGCTCGCTCGGGGAGCAGGCGGTGCTGGCGTTCGACCTGGACTCCACCCTGCTCGACAACCGGGAGCGCCAGGCGCGCATCCTCCGGGAATACGGCACGGCGCACGCGGTGGAGCCGCTGTCCACGTGCAAGGCCCACCATTGGAACTCCGGCTGGGACATGCGCGAGGCGATGCGCGCGTGCGGCCTGGAGGCGGCCCTGGTGGAGCGGCACTTCGAGCCCGCGCGCCACTTCTGGGGCGAGCGCTTCTTCACCAGCGAGTACTGCGCGGTGGACGAGGCCATCGACGGCGCGGCGGCCTTCACGCACGCGGTGGTGGGCACCGGCGCCCGGCTCGTCTACGTCACGGGCCGTCACGAGGGCATGCGCGGGGGCTCCGTCGCCTGCATGCGCCGGCTCGGCATGGCCGTGCCGGATGGGGAGCGGGTGATGCTCGTGATGAAGCCCGCGCCCTACGACGACGACGATGCGTTCAAGCGCGAGGCCCATGCGCAACTGGGCCGGCTGGGGACCGTGGTGGCCGCCTTCGACAACGAGCCCACCCACGCCAACGACTACCGGCGCCGCTTCCCCGACGCCACCGTCATTCATCTGGCCACGGATCATTCCGGCCGGGCCGTGACGCTGCTGGACGGCATCATCAGCGTGCCGCACTTCACGCTGGTTTCCTGACGCACCGCGCCTGAATTTTCGGGGGAAGGGCGCGGGGTTTGAAAGGCTTTGAAGTCCCAGGTCCGCGCGCTATGAGGCGCACGGCATTCGCCGTCCCCGGGTGAGGAGGGACGGCCTGCATGGAGGCACCCGCGGTGGCCAGCCCGTACTCGAAAGAACAGCTGTTGACGATGTACCGGAAGATGTACCTCATCCGCCGTTTCGAGGAGCGCGCGGGTCAGCAGTACACGCTGGGGAAGATCGCCGGCTTCTGCCACCTGTACATCGGGCAGGAGGCGGTGGCGGTGGGGCCCGTGGAGGCCATCCGCCAGGACGACTACATGCTCAGCGCCTACCGCGACCACGGCCAGCCCCTGGCGCGCGGCAGCGACGCGGGCATGGTGATGGCGGAGCTGTTCGGCCGGGGCTCCGGCTATAGCAAGGGCAAGGGCGGCTCGATGCACATCTTCGACATCGAGCACCACTTCTACGGGGGCTACGGCATCGTCGGCGGGCAGATTCCGCTCGCGGCCGGCATGGCCTTCGCCAGCCGCTATCGCAACGAGGACCGCGTGACGGTCTGCTATTTCGGCGACGCGGCGGCCAACCAGGGCGCGCTCCACGAGACGTTCAACATGGCGTCCAAGTGGAAGCTGCCGGTCATCTACATCTGCGAGAACAACCGCTACGGCATGGGCACGGCCATCGCGCGCACGTCGGCGGTGCCGGAGATCTACAAGCGCGCCGCGGCGTACGACATGCGCGGCGAGCCGGTGGACGGCATGGACGTGCTGAAGATGTACGAGGCCGTGAAGGACGCGGCCGCGTGGTGCCGCGCGGGCAAGGGCCCGGTGCTGCTGGAGGCGAACACGTACCGCTTCCGTGGCCACTCGATGGCGGACCCGGCCAACTATCGCACCAAGCAGGAGGTGGAGGAGGAGCGCAAGAACGACCCCATCCCCAAGCTGCGCGACTACGCCATCAAGAATGGCCTGGGGGCGGACGCGGACTTCGAGCGCATCGAGGAAGAGGTGAAGGCGCAGGTGGACGCCGCGGTGAAGTTCGCGGACGAGTCCCCGGAGCCGAGCCTGGAGGAGCTGTGGCGCGACACCATCGTCGAGCCGGGCGAGGAGGACGTTCGCCCGCGTGAGCGCGTGCTGGGCGTGAAGGTGACGAACTGGCCGAAGTACCCGAGCGGCCAGGAGCTGAAGGTCACCTGGGACCTGGAGCCGCGCGAGCAGGCGGAAGCCGCGGACAAGAAGGCGGGCCTGAGCAACTAGTGCCCGGCCCGTCACACCCCAACCCTTTTTGATTTCGAGTCGGAGCCGACGATGCCCGAGTTGATGTACCGCGAGGCCCTGAACCAGGCGCTCGCCGAGGAGATGGAGCGCGACGCCAACGTCTTCCTGATTGGCGAGGAGGTGGGCCGCTACAACGGCGCCTTCAAGGTGTCGCAGGGACTGCTGGACCGGTTCGGGAGCGCGCGCATCATCGACGCGCCCATCTCCGAGCTGGGCTTCGGTGGAATGAGCGTGGGCGCGGCCATGGTGGGCCTGCGTCCGGTGGTGGAGATGATGACGTGGAACTTCGCCATCCTGGCGATGGACCAGATCGTCAACAACGCGGCCAAGCTGCGCCACATGTCCGGCGGCCAGCTGCGCTGCCCCATCGTGTTCCGGGGCCCGGGCGGCGCCGGCGGCCGGCTGTCCAGCCAGCACAGCCAGGCGTTGGAGGCCAACTACGCGCACTTCCCCGGCCTGAAGGTGATTGCTCCGGCCACGCCCGCGGACGCCAAGGGCATGCTCAAGGCGGCCATCCGGGACGAGAACCCGGTCATCATGTTCGAGGGCGAGCGGCTCTACGCGCTCAAGGGCGAGGTGCCCGAGGGCGAGCACGTGGTGCCGCTGGGCAAGGCGGACGTGAAGCGCGAGGGCACGGACGTCACCATCATCACCTGGAGCCGCATGTATTACTTCTGCATGCAGGCGGCCGAGGAGTTGGCGAAGGAGGGCATCAACGCGGAGGTCCTGGACCTGCGCACGTTGAGGCCGCTGGATGAGGAGGCCATCCTCGCGAGCGTGCGCAAGACGAACCGCGCCGTCATCGTGGAGGAGGGCTGGGCGCTGGCGGGTGTGGGCGCCTCGGTGGTGGACATCATCCAGTCCAAGGCGTTCGACGACCTGGATGCGCCGGTGGAGCGCGTGACGGGGCTCGACGTGAACATGTCCTACGCGGCGAACCTGGAGAACGCGACGCAGCCGGACGCGCCCAAGATCATCGCGGCGGTGAAGAAGGTGCTGTACCGCGAGGGAGCCTGACCCGTATGGCCACGCCCATTCAGATGCCGAGCCTGTCCCCGACGATGACGGAGGGGAAGATCGTCAAGTGGCTGAAGAAGGTGGGGGACAAGGTCTCCTCCGGTGAGGCCATCGCCGAGCTGGAGACGGACAAGTCCAACCTGGAGATCGAGGCGTACGACGACGGCTACCTGCTGGAGATCGTCGTCGGCGAGAACCAGACGGCCCCCGTCGGCGCGCCCATCGCCTATGTCGGCGCGAAGGGCGAGAAGGTCGCTGCCGGAGGCGCGCCCGCGCCGAAGGCCGCCGCGCCGGCTCCCGCGCCCGCCGCCGCTCCCGCGCCGAAGGCCGCCGCGCCCGAGGCCCCCAAGCCCGCTGCCGCGCCCGCCGCGTCCGGTGGTGGGGACCGTATCGCCATCCAGTTGCCGAGCCTGTCCCCGACGATGACGGAGGGGAAGATCGTCAAGTGGTTGAAGAAGGTGGGGGACAAGGTCTCCTCCGGCGAGGCCCTGGCCGAGCTGGAGACGGACAAGTCCAACCTGGAGATCGAGGCCTACGACGACGGGACGCTGGCGGAGATCGTCGTCGGTGAGAACCAGACGGCCCCGGTCGGCTCGCCCATCGCGTACCTCACGCCCAAGGGGGGCAAGGCGGCCGCCGCCGCTCCCGCGCCGAAGGCCGCCGCGCCCGAGGCCCCCAAGGCCGCTCCCGCCGCGCAGCCGGTCCAGGCTCCCGCTCCCCAGGCGCCTTCCGCGTCCGGTGGGGGACGCCGGGTGCGGGCCAGTCCGCTCGCCAAGAAGATTGCCCAGGCGCGCGGGCTGGACATCGCGCAGGTGCAGGGCTCGGGTCCCTCGGGTCGCGTGGTGAAGCGCGACATCGAGGAGGCGCTGGCCAAGGGTGGAGCGAAGGCCCCCGCGCAGGCGCCCTCCGCGCCGGCCGCGAGGAAGGGCCCCTCGGCGCCGACGGTGGCGCGCGCGGAGTCCCGCACCGAGCCCCTGTCCTCCATGCGCAAGGTCATCGCGCAGCGGATGACGGAGGTGAAGCCCGGCGTGCCGCACTTCTACCTCACCATCGAGGTGGAGATGGACGCCGCGGTGAAGGTGCGCGAGGAGGCAAAGGCGATGGACCTCAAGGTCTCCGTCAACGACCTCATCGTGAAGGCCGTGGCCATGGCCGTGCGCCGCTACCCGAAGGTCAACGTGTCGCTGCAGGGTGACCAGGTCATCCACCACGGCTCGGTGGACGTGGGCATCGCGGTGGCGCTGGAGCAGGGCCTCATCACCCCCATCGTCCGCGACGCGGACACCAAGGGGCTGCAGGCGCTGTCCACGGAGATTCGCGAGCTGGCGGAGCGCGCGCGCAAGCGGGCCCTCAAGCCCGAGGAGTACACGGGCGGCTCCATCACCGTGAGCAACCTGGGCATGTACGGCATCGACAACTTCGCCGCCATCATCAACCCGCCGCAGGCCTCCATCCTCGCGGTGGGCGCGGTGACGGACAAGGTCGTGGTGCGCGACGGGCAGATGGTCATCCGCAAGATGATGTCGGCCACGCTGTCGTGCGACCACCGCATCGTCGACGGTGCCATCGGCGCGGAGTTCCTCCGCGAGCTGCGCGGCCTGCTGGAGCACCCCACGCGGCTGCTCTTCTAGGCTGCTTGCAGGTGAGTGGCCCGCTTCCTCGCTCCGTCCCCGGAGCGGCTGGGAGCGGGCCCTCTCGTTTCTACTCGCGGGTGGGCTCGCGCTCGCCCGCCTCTTCCTCCTCGAGCTTGCGTTGCGCCTCCGTCACCCGGGCCTGCTGCTCGCGCGGCGTGCCGGTGGGGAGCTCCTGCTCATCCTCGTGCGAGCGTCCGCGGATTCCGGGCCAGGGCTCGGGGCGCGTGGCCTCCACGTGGTCGATGCGCTCGGCGTAATCCGCGTCACTGCCCGCCTTGCGCGGCTTGTCGTCGGGCTTGTCCTGGTGCGCCATGACGAAGTCCCTCCTGAGGGTGCGTGTGAAGTTGCGCGATTAACGGTGGGGCGCCCCGCGGAAGGTGGCCACCCGGGGCCCGCTGCGTGGCCCGCTCTCCCGGTTGCTGGGCGGGCACGAAAAAAAGGCCGGCAGCCGAATCGGTTCGCTGCTTAACTTCGTCCAAATGAACGACGACATGACACGCGAACGGCTTGTCCAGGGTGTGTCGGAGTTGGAGGAGCGGGTGGGCCCGCCGCTGCCTCTCGCGCAGTCGCTGCATCAGGCCCTGCTCGGCGCGGTGTTCCCCCTCACCGCGGAAGAGCTCACCTGGGTGGCTCGTGAGAACGAGGCCCCGCCCACGGTGCTCTCGCTGTTGGGCGCCCTCCCCAGGGGCCGCTTCGCCTCCGTGGACGCGGTGGCCGTGGCCCTGGAGCAGGACACCGGTGATGCCCTGGCGTCCCCGGACACACCCGCGCCCGTCCTCACCTCCACTCGCTGAACCCTCACTCCTCCTGCGCCCTCCCGTCGCCGGCATGCCCGGTGAGCGGGCAGGGTGACGGGCACTCGTCTGGATTTTCCTGGGGGTCAAACCTGTCTGGTTGGTCTAGAGTTCGCGAGGCATTACGTCCCGGGGGGACGGTTCCGTCGGCACCCAGCAGAAAGGGAGTCGGAGGAGGCGCTATTCTAGGCGGCACCAGCCTGGCCTCTTTGAGGGATAGCCGGCCAGGAGGAGCGTCATGAACCCGTCTGAACTACCCGCGGTGCTGTACGTCGACGATGACGCGCTGAACCTGCGGGTCTTCGACGCGAACTTCGGACAGCGCTTCCGCATCTTCCGCAGCGCGTCTCCCAGCGAGGCGCTGGCGTTGCTCGAGCAGCGCAAGGGCGAGATTGGCGTCATCCTCTCCGACCAGCGGATGCCGGGGATGACGGGCGTGGAGCTGCTGGAGCGCGCGCGTTCGATTGCCCCCGACGCCAAGCGCA
The DNA here is from genome assembly GCF_026626605.1 of Myxococcus sp. MISCRS1. Lineage (NCBI taxonomy): Bacteria > Pseudomonadati > Myxococcota > Myxococcia > Myxococcales > Myxococcaceae > Myxococcus > Myxococcus sp. MISCRS1. Next base: position 1,212,083 of record NZ_JAPNKB010000001.1, on the reverse strand, counting down.
TGCTCGTCACGGCATACGCGGACATGCAGGCGGTCATCGACGCGGTGAACCGCGGCCAGGTGACGCGCTACTTCGTCAAGCCGTGGGACCGCTCGGAGCTGCAGGCGGCTCTGGACGACGCGCTGAAGATTGCCCGGCTGGAGCTGCGCATCCGCGAGGTGGAAGGGCGGATGATGAAGTCGGAGCGTCTGGCCACGCTGGGGCAGGTGACGGCGGGCATCGCGCACGAGCTGATGGGCCCGGTGGGCTACCTGTCGCAGAACGTGTCCTCGCTGCAGCGGGATTTGACGAGCGTCATCCAGTACGTGTCCAAGCACCTGTCTTCGGACCCGAACCCGTCGGTGGCGGAGACGGTGGAGGACCTGCCCGCGCTCATCAAGGACCTGGCGGACGGCGCCGAGCACCTGCGTCAGGTGGCGCTGGGCCTGAGGGCCCAGGCGCGCGGCGAGGACATGGAGGCCACCGCGGACGTGGCCGAGGTGGTCTCCTTCGCGGTGAAGCTGGCGCGGGCGGAGGTGCGGGACAGGGCACGGCTGACGAGCAACGGCGAGGCGGTGCGCGTCATCTTCGGGCCGGTGAAGCTGTGCCAGGTGCTGCTCAACCTCGTGGTGAACGCCGCGCAGGCCATGTCGGGCACGGGGCGGCAGGGGCGCATCGAGGTGCGCTGGGCGGTGCGGCCCGACGACGTGGTGCTGACGGTGGCGGACAACGGCTGCGGCATCCCCGTGGACCTGCAGGAGCGCGTGTTCCAGCCGCTGTTCACGACGAAGCCGGTGGGAATCGGCACGGGCCTGGGCCTGTCCATCTGCCGCGAGCTGGTGGCGCAGGCGGGAGGCAACCTGCGGCTGTCGTCCACGCCCGGCGAGGGCACGGACATCGAAATCACCCTCCGGCGAGCCCCGCCCCTCTGAGGCCGAAGGCGTTGCTGAGCATGCGCCACACGCGGTGGAGCGTCTCTCCCTCCGCGTGGCGCACCTTCTCCACCAGCACGGCGCGCCGGGCCTGGGCGCCCTGGGGGCCGTACTCCACGACCAGCGCGTAGCCGGAGCCGGTGCGCTCGACGATGTGCACGGCGCGGACCTCGTCGAAGGGGATGAGCTCCGTGCGGGTGGCGCCGGGAGTCCACGCCAGTCGCTCGACTCGCAGGGTCTCCGAGCGGAAGTGGAGCACGAAGCGGCGGCGGCCGAGCTTCGACTCGAGCCGGAGGGCGGCTCCCACCAGGGCCGCGGCCACCAGGGCCAGGGTGGCGGAGGCGGCCGGGAGCGAGCCCTTCTCCTGTCCCACCAGGACGGCGGCGCCCAGGGCGCAGCCCACGGCGACACCGACACACAGGCCCGGCAGCATGCGCGCATCCCACCGGGGCGGGCGGGATTCCCCCACCAGCCGGCCCCCGTCGTAACGCAGGCGCACGTCGCCCAACAGCGGGGGCACCCGATTCTCCTGCAACGCGTCCTCGAAGCTCGCCACGGGCATAAGCATACCGGTCCCCGCATGCGAGCCTCGAAGTCCGCGTGAAGCTGTGCGAATCTCCAAAGCCATGGATCTCCCGTTCGAGACCGGTGAGGGCGACGGTGGGGAGGGGGGAACGCTCGCCTCGACGGTGTTGGTGGTGGACGACGAGCCCGTCGTGCTCGACATCTGCGCCCGCTTGTTGGAGCGCGAGTCGGACCTCGTGGTGCTGGTGGCGGCGAGCGCGGAGGAGGCGCTGCCGATACTGCGTGAGCAGCGCATCGACGTGCTGGTGACGGACAAGAATCTGCCCGGCATGGGCGGGGTGGAGCTCGTCGCGCAGGCGCGGACGCTGCAGCCCACGCTGGAGGCGCTGATGATCACCGCCTACGCGAGCAGCGAGTCCGTCATCGCGGCCTTCGCGGCGGGGGCGAGCGACTACATCCTCAAGCCCTTCGATGACCTGCGGGTGCTGCGCGCCAAGGTGCGCGCGGCGCTGGAGCGGCGCACGTCCGGGACGCGAGTCCGCGAGCAGGCGCGGGAGGTGGCCCGGGAGGCCGCCGCGCTGCTGGCCGCCGGGCAGGACGCGCCGGAGCCCGCGCACGTGGCGCTGGAGGAGGAGCTCCGGGCCTACGAGGAGTCGTCACGCCAGGTCCAGGCGGGCCGCGTGGCGGTGGTGGGCAGCGCCGAGGCGCTGGAGTCGCTGCGCGAGTCCGGGTTCGAGGTGCGGGAGCTGCCGCCGTACGCGCCGGAGCTCGAAGAGGTGGACGTCGTGGTGGTGGAGACGGGGGACCCTCAGTGGCGAACGCTGGCGGAGCGCCTGCAGAGCCGGCCGCCGGATGTGCTGCTGCTGGCCAGTCCCGAGGCGGACCTGGGTGACCTGCTGGAGGCCATCACGCTGCGCATGGACCTGGTGGGCTTCGGCACCACGCAGGGCGCCAGTGTCCTGCCGGAGAAGGTGCGGATGCTGCTGTTGCGCCGGGGTGTCCAGCGAGCCCAGGACCGACTGGCCGCCGCGCTCTCCGCGTTCCGCCAGAGCATCCTCGCGCCGTCGGCTTGAGCGGGTGCTTCAGGCCTCGCCGGCGTCGAGCTGGCGTGCGAGGTCGAGCTGAAGCGCCAGCAGCTCCGTCATGGGCACAGCCCGTCGAGACACCTGGGTGAGGTCCTTGCCGTCGGCCGTCCAGAGGGGAGGGTGGAGGGAGAAGCCCTCATCCGGTGAGAGCCTCGAGGCCTCTTCGCTCCAGCCGGCCGCGCGGTACGCGCCATAGAACCCGGCGAGGTCTCCAGAGAGGAAGAAGGCCAGCAGGTCCGAGTAGCCGCGCCCCAGGTCCTCCCAGCGAAGCGTGTCGGGCGCGAAGTAGAACGCGCCGCCTCGCCCTTCGCCGAGTGCCCCGCCGTCGAGCGCGAAGAAGCCGCCGAGGACATCATGGGCCACGAGCAGCATTCCCCGGGTCGCAGCCACCGCGGGATGCGGGCCCAGCGCATTCCACGTCGCCAGACTGCCGCGCATGCGCGGGCCTCCGCCGCCCAGGATTCGGAGCCAGCCCCCGTCGACGAGCAGGCCCCCTGTCTCGTAGGCCACCGCGCCCAGGGGAGAGCGCGTCGTCACCTGAAGCAGGTGGAGCACAGCTCCGGCGGCGGCTTCGTCGCGAGGCAGGACCTCGACCGGGTGGCTCGCCGAGCCCAACCACTCCCGCACCAACGGCCACGCGGGGTCCTCGGTTTCGAGCAACGCCTCGAGCGGCCGCATGTGTCACCCCACTCCGGAAAAACAAAACGCCGCCTTCTTTTCAGAAGGCGGCGTCTGAGTGACCCTGCCGGGATTCGAACCCGAGTTTGTGCCGTGAGAGGGCACCGTCCTAACCGCTAGACGACAGGGCCGACATTTCGCTGCAACCACCGTGTTTCTGCTGCTGCTTCCTACATCCTGCTTCAGCTCTCGTCAACCATCTTGATTCGAGCTTTTTTGCTGCGGACTGCGGTGCTGCGAGCTGGGGAACTAGGATTCGAACCTAGATAAGCAGAGTCAGAGTCTGCTGTCCTGCCGTTAGACGATTCCCCAATCACTGCGGCTGCCTCTACTACCAACACCGCCCATCGACTGCAACAACTTCGGTGGGCGTTTCCTGCTGACTGCTCTACTTCTTCTTCCCTGACTTGGGCTCCGGCTTCTTCGCCGGCTTGGCCGCTTGCTGCGTCGGGACGATGTAGATGCGAACTTCCTCGTTCGCCTCGTAAATATTCAGCCCCGCGAAGTTCTTCCCCGAGGGGTTGGTGATGTGGACCGCCTTCACGCCCGGCTGGTTGACGATCTGCCTCCGAGGATAACTGCTCGTCGAGTAGACCGAGCGGTAGTAATCCAACGTCGCCTCGAAGTCTTTCGGCGCCCGGTACCGATTCTCCCCCACCTTCTGGGAGCCGTCCGGGAGCTGGGCGCCACTGACCACCTCGGCGCTCGCCACCACCGCCCAGAGCGCACACATCAACGCGCCGAGCGGGCGCGCCTTATAAAAACGCTGTCTCATGGTGTCAAGCGCTCGCATCATGGCTCGCGAAGATAGGGGCCGATGCGGGGAACGTCCACCGCTTCGTGAGGCGGAGGTCACGCGCCGCGCGCCAGGGCGGCGTCGATGCGGCGCAGGGCCTCGTCACGACCCGCGAGCAGCAGCGTCTCGCCGATGCCCGGGCTCGTGGTGTTGCCTGTGATGGCGACCCGCACGGGCTGTGCCACCTTGCCCATGCCCACGCTGGAGGACTCGCTGACGGACTTCACCACGCCGTCCAGCGCCTCCACCGTCCACTCCGGCAGCGCGGCGATGCCGTCGCGCACCTTGCGCAAGAGCCCCAGCGAGTCCCCCGTGAGGTGCTTGGCCGCGGCCTTCTCGTCCAGCGTGACGCCGGAGCGGAAGTAGAGCGACGCGGTGGTCGCCATCTCCTCCAGCGTGCGCGAGCGCTCCTTGAGCGCGTGCACCAGCGGCACCAGGCGCGAGTCGCCCTTCACCTGGAAGCCCTTGGCCTCGAGGAAGGGCACCAGCCGCTCCGCGACGGTGGCCTCCGGCAGCTCCTTCATCCACTGCTGGTTGAGCCACAGCAGCTTCTCCGGATTCCACACGCCGGAGGTGGTGCCGACGCCGGAGAAGTCGAACCACTCCTTCATCTGCTCGCGGCTGATGACCTCGTCGTTGCCGTGGCTCCAGCCCAACCGGATGATGAAGTTGTTGAGCGCCTCCGGCAGGATGCCCGTGCGCTTGTGCAGCATCACGTCCGCCTCGGGGTGCTTGCGCTTGGAGAGCTTCTCGCGGTCCGGTCCGAGGATGAGCGGCAGGTGCGCGAACTCGGGCGGCTTCCAGCCCAGCGCCATGTAGAGCATCAGCTGCGGGAAGGTGGAGTTGACGTGCTCCTGCCCGCGCGCCACCAGCGTGATGTCCATCAGGTGGTCGTCGATGACGCAGCCGAAGTTGTAGAGGGGGATGCCGTCCGCGCGCAGCATGACCCAGTCGTCCAGGTCCGAGTAGGGCTTGGTGATGACGCCCAGCGCCTTGTCGTCGAACGACACGGTGCCCTCGGTGGAGGGCATCTTGAAGCGGATGACGGCCTCCTCCTCGCGGCGGCCCTCGGGCGGGCCCTTCAGCTCACGGCACGTGCCCGGGTACTTGTAGAAGGCGCCGGCCTTCTCGGCCGCCTCGCGCTGCGCCTCCAGGTCCTGCCGGGTGCAGTAGCAGCGGTAGGCCTTGCCCTCGGCCAGGAGGCGCTGGGAGTGCTCGCGATAGGTGTCCAGGCGCTGGGTCTGGAAGTAGGGCGCGTGAGGGCCCTCCTTGCCGGGGCCCTCGTCCCAGTCGATGCCCAGCCACTCGAGGCCGTCGAGGATGGCCTGCACCGACTCCTGCGTGGAGCGCACGCGGTCCGTGTCCTCCATGCGGACGATGAAGGTGCCGCCGTAGCGGCGGGCCTGCAGGTAGTTCATCAACGCCGTCCGGGCACCGCCGATGTGGAGGTATCCGGTGGGAGACGGAGCGAAGCGGACGCGAGGGGCGGAAGTCATACGGGCGCGCGGATTAGCAGGGAGGCGGTCGAGGGGTCAACGCGGATGGGCGCGCTGAGGTATGGTGCGCCCCGAGGGAGATAACGCGTATGTCGATTCGTCAGCGATTTCGCTTGGGAATGTTGACGGTGGCGCTCCTGGGGGGATGGACCGCGTCCGCGACCACGCAGCTTCGCGTGGACGTGACGCAGCTCTCCCAGGAAGCGGATGCCGTCGTTCATGGCGTCGTGCGCCGCGTGGAGAGCCGCTGGAGCGGGGATGGTCGGCGCATCGTCACCGACATCGAGGTCCAGGTGACCGACCCGCTCAAGGGCCAGCCGGGCAACACGGTGCTCGTCACGCAGCCAGGAGGCGAGGTGGGCGACGTCGGCCAGACGGTGCATGGCCTGGCGACCTTCAAGAAGGACGAGGAGGTGGTCGTCTTCCTGCGCAAGCGCGGCGCCTCCGCCTTCCGCGTCGCCGGCATGGCCCAGGGCAAGTTCCAGGTGCGCCGCGACGAGGCCGGCAAGCCCGCCATGGTCATCCCCGAGCACTCCGACGCGCTGCTGCTGGACCCCGTCACGCGCAAGCCCACGACGGCCACGCAGAAGCCCCGGACGCTGGAGGAGCTGAAGGCCACCGTGCGCGCCGCGCTGAAGAAGGGGTCCACGCCGTGATGCCCGTGGCCACGCTGCTCACGCTCATGGCCGTCGGACAGTTCGACCCGTACGTGCGCAGCCGCGTGACGGCGGGAGACCCCTCCACCCAGGCGCTGTACTGGACGGTGCCGCTCGTCACCTGGAACCTGAACCGCGACGGCAACCCCGTCACGCCGGGGGAGACCGAGTTCCAGGCCATCCGCGCCTCCTTCCAGAGCTGGCAGGACATCTTCACCTCCTGCGGCAACCTGTCGCTGCGGGAGGGGCCGCTGGTGGACTCGCGGGAGGTGGGCTACCTGCGCGGCAAGACGAACCACAACGTGGTGCTCTTCCGCACCCAGAACTGCAGCGGGCTGGTGCAGTCGACCGACCCCTGCTGGAAAGAGGAGACGTGCGCGAACCAGCACGACTGCTGGGATGACGACGACGGCACGCTCGCCATCACCCTCACCACGTATGACAAGCGCTCGGGCATCATCTACGACTCGGACATCTCCTTCAACGCGAGCCGGTACTTCTTCACCGCGGTGGACGGGCCTCCGTGCACGGCGCAGGGGCAGAGCAACTGCGTCGCCACCGACGTGCAGAACACCGCCACGCACGAGATTGGCCACTTCATCGGGTTGGACCACACGCGCGTGACGGGCTCGACCATGTTCCCGAGCGCGCCGCCGGGCGAGGTGTCCAAGCGCGAAATCGACCCGGGCTCGCGCGACTTCGTCTGCGACGTCTATCCGAAGGGCAAGCCCAGCCAGTCCGACTTCCACCCGGCGATGGACACGCTGGTGGGCGGCCCCGTGGGCGACAAGGGCTGCTCCGCGACGGGCGCCACCGCGACGTCGATGGGGCCGGCGCTGCTCGCGTGGGCGTGGCTGCGTCGGCGCAGGCGCGGCGCGGCGGAGGGCCGCTCGTGAGAAGGCCCCTGGTGCTCGCGCTGACGCTCGTCACCAGCGCGCCCGCCGTGGCTCAGGACACGTATCCCTACCGCCGCACCACGGCGAACGGGAACGGCCGCATGTGTCTGGTCTGGCCCGCCCCCGAGTACGTCTACCACCTGGATGCCGCCGGCAGCGCGCGCACGCCGGGCGACACGGAGGTGGCCGCCATCGAGGCCTCCTTCGAGTCGTGGCGGCGCGTGGCCGCGACGTGCAGCGACTACACGTTCCGCCGGGGCAGGGATTGGGAGGGGAAGGTGGAGGTGGGGTACGTGAAGGAGGACCCCGCGTCCAACTACAACATCATCACCTTCCGTGAGACGTACTGCTTCGACGTCGCCCCTGAAGACGACGCGTGCTGGACGGAGATGACCTGCGGCAACAAGTACGCGTGCTGGGACGAGGACTCGCGCACGCTGGCCATCACCATCTCCTCCCACGGCGTCGAGAGCGGGCGGGTGTGGGACGCGGACATCGAGGTCAACGCGGCGGGGTACCTCTTCACCACGGTGGACGCTCCGCCGTGCGTGGAGGGCTCCGAGTCCGTCGACTGCGTGGCCATGGACCTGCAGAACACCATGACGCACGAGATTGGCCACGTGGTGGGGCTGGACCACGTGCCCTATCCAGGCGCGACGATGGAGCGCACCGCGCCGCTCGGTGAGACGCAGAAGCGCATCATCGACGCGGGCTCCGCCGAGGGCTTCTGCTCCATCTACCCGAAGGGGCTGCCGCCCAATCAGTGCATCATGAAGAACACGGGGCTGGCCCTCTTGGGAGACGGGCGCGGCACCGGCTGCGCCTCGGCGCCGGGCGCGGTCGTCGCCGGAGGCTGGCTGGCGGCGCTCGCGCTACTGCGTACACGGCGGCGGCGCGGCTGAGGCCCGAGACAGGAGCGCCGCCCTTGCCGGAAGACCGGGGGCGGCGCTCACGTCCTCGAAGGGCCTGACGGACCTCAGCGGCGCGGAGCCACCAGGCGCATGCTGAAGGTGTAGTCCACGTTCACCGGATGGCCCTGGTAGATGACGGGCTTGTAGGTGCGAGACTGGAGCGAGTCCAGCACGGCCTTCTCCATGTACTGCACCGTCTTGATGACGCGGCACTTCTCCACGCGGCCCTTGGTGGTGATGGTGCAGCGGGTGATCATCACACCCTCCGCCTTCGCCGCCATCGCCTCGCGCGTGTAGATGAGGTCCTTGCTCTGGTCGATCATCTCCGGCCGGGGCATGTCCTCGTTGTAGGGCAGCACGTCGCCGCGCGCGGAGGCCAGCGCCGCCGTGGGCAGCACGGGCACCGTCAGCCCGCCCGACACGCCCTTGGCCTGCGTGGCCGCCGCCGCGCCCACCGCGCCCGCCGTGGGGGGAACGGCCGGCTCCGCGGGCGCCTGCGTGGGCGCGAGCATCACCGGCGCGGACATGCCCCCGGGCGTGGCCACGGGCTCGGGCACGTCGACGTCATCCGAGGACGACGAGGAGGCGGTCGCCACCTCCACTCCGCCGCCCCGACCGCCGCGGCGCTTCTGCAGCTTCTGCGACAGCACCACGTCACCGGAGCCGCCCGTGACGACGGTCTCCATCTGGTAGCCCTCGAGCGCGAACGTCAGCTCGACGGTGATGGTGCCATCCTCACCCGGCGGCAGCTCCAGGGTGAACGGCGTCACGCCGCGCTCCTTGCCCCGGTAGAACACGCGCGCGCCGCTGGGCTGGCTCATCAGCTTGAAGCGGACCTTCTGGTTGCCCGCGGGCGTGGGCGCCGCCTGCGCCGCGGGAGCCACCTGCGCCGGCGCCTGCGCGACGGCGGCGGGCGTCGGCTCGGCGGGCTTGGGCGTCTCCTTGTTGCCCATGAAGAGCACCGCGCCGCCCGCGATGAGGCCAGCGACCACCACGCCGCCGAGCCCGCCCATGAGCAGCGTGCGCTGCCGGGCGCGCTGCACCGCCACCGGCACCTCGACGCTGATGTCCACGGCGATGGTGTCACCCGACTCGGTGGACGCGCTGCCGACGCTGGAGAACAGCGGAGAGGGGTAGGGGCCCGTCGTCGTCGCGCCGCCGGGGCGCTTGAAGATGCCGCTGTTGCCGCCCGCGGACATGCTCGCCTCGCGCAGGCCCTCCAGCATCTCGTCCATCGTCTGGAAGCGGCGCGCCGGGTCCTTCTCCAGGCAGCGGCGCACCACGCCCTCGATTTCGGGCGGAATCGCGAGGTCCGGACGCAGCTGCTGGAAGGTGGGCGGGGCTTCCTTGTAGTGGGCGAAGATGAGCTCGATGTGGTCGCGCGCGATGAACGGCGGCCGGCCCATCAGCATCTGGAAGAGGACGATGCCCAGCGAGTACACGTCGCTGCGCGCGTCCGTCGCGTTGCGCGCCTGCTCGGGCGCCATGTACTGCGGCGAGCCGAGGAACGTGCCGTTCTGGGTGATCTCCGGGGAGATCTGCCCCTCCTGCGGCGCCGCCACCGACTTCACGAGCCCGAAGTCCAGGACCTTCACCAGGTCCTGATCCTGCTCGTTGAGCAGCATGATGTTGGCGGGCTTCAGGTCGCGGTGGACGATGCCCAGGCTGTGCGCCTCGCGCAGCGAGCGGCAGATCTGCTGCGCGATGGCCACCGAGCGCGACCAGGACAGCGGCCCTACCTGCCCGAGCACCTGGGCCAGCGTGCGACCGTCCAGGTACTCCATGGCGATGTAGAAGATGCCGTCGTCCGTCTGGCCATAGTCGATGACGGTGACGGTGTTGGGATGGCGCAGCTTCGACGTCAGCGACGCCTCGCGCAGGAAGCGCTTCTGGAAGCCTGGATCCCTGCTGCTGGGGAAGCTGGGGTTGAGCACCTTGAGCGCGACCACTCGCTCCAGGGGGGCCTGCAGGGCGCGGTAGACCTTGCCCATTCCTCCGACACCCAGGGGCTCCAGGATGCTGAAGCGGCCGTTCAGGGTGCGACCGATGAGCGGATCCGCGCCCGGCGCGCCAGGCGTCTCGGGGTTCGGCGAGTCGCCCTTGATCATTCGTACCCCCTGACAACAAGCAACATGGATTCTCCAGGAGTGTGCCGGGTCCGCATCAAACCATATCTTCACTTCCGGACGCACTCCCCGCCTGGTGGACACCCGACCTGTCGAGGCGGCTGAGGACACACATCCGCCGCGTCGGATGGGGGACGGTCAGTTTGACCCCGCATTGACGGTTATTCCTGGCCCGGACTAGCGTGAGTCGACCCGCGCGCCAGGGCTGAAGCGGGCGGGGCCGTCCCCATGGCAGACACCCCCAACAACCCCGTGGACACACAGGTGCGCCGGGCCTCCGTCGAGGAGCGACTGGGTGCGCTGGAGCTCGAGCAGGCGCGGCTGCGTCAGGAGTTGATCTCCCTGTCGGGAGAGCTGCGACTGCCGGGGCTCTTCCTCACCCTGGACGCGGCGGGCACCAGCGCGCTGCTCGCGGCGGACGCCGTGCAGGAGGTGGTGCGATTGGTGGAACTGGAGCCGCTGCCGGGGGCGCCGCCCCATGTCGCGGGCACCTTCATCTATCGAGGCAACCCGGCCGTCGCGGTCGACCTGGCGGTGCTGCTGGGCGTGACGCGGCAGCCGGAGCTGGATGCGCACCTGGTCATCTGCAAGGGCGCGCGCCCGGTGGCCGTGCTGGTGGACCGTGTCAGGGATCTGGTGGAGGCGCCCACGTTGGTGGAGGGCACTCCCGATGGCACGGTGACTTTGCCGTGGGACCGGACGGGGTTGATGGCGGGCCTGTGCCGGACGCCCGAAGGGGTGCGGCCGTTGCTGCGCGTCTCGGCGGTGTTGGTGGGGTCGGAGGGGGCGTGAGCGAGGCCGTCCTCGATGACGCGACGCTCATCCAGGTGGAGGAGGTCCTCCGGGCCGCCTGCGGCCTGACGCTCGCGCACAGCCTGCGCCGCACGTTGGAGACGGCGCTCGCGCGCTCGTCGGAGGCGCGGGGCCTTGCGCCCGCGTCGTTCCTGCGCGGGCTGTTGCGCCGCGACGCGCAGGCGGTGGAGACCTTCATCGAGCACGCCGTCATCGGCGAGACGTACTTCTTCCGTCACCCCGAGCACCTGCGCACGCTGGCGCGGCTGGCCGTGCCGCCGGCGGGGCCGTTCTTCCAGGTGTGGAGCGCGGGCTGCGCCACGGGCGAGGAGCCGTACAGCATCGCCATGGCGTTGCTCGCGGCGGGCGTCCCCGAGGGCCGCTTCCGGGTGCTCGCCACGGATGTGTCCAACCGGGCGCTGGACCGCGCGCGCGCGGGGCTCTACGGCCCGTGGTCGCTGCGGCACATCGAGCCGGAGCTGGAGCGCCGCTACCTGGAGCCGCAGGGCGATCAGCTCTCCGTCGTCGCGCAGGTTCGCCGCTCGGTGGAGTTCCGCCGCCACAACCTGGCCAACGAGCCGCCGCCCGTGAGCGCGCCGAGCGCCATCTTCTGCCGCAACGTCCTCATCTACTTCCCGCCCGAGCTGGTGCGCCAGGTGCTCACGCACTTCGTCTCCGTGCTCGCGCCGGGCGGGCTGTTGTTCGTGTCGCCCGCCGAGGTGCCGCTCACCAACGGGCTGGGGCTGGAGACGGTGGATGCCGAGGGCAGCGTGGCGTTGAGGGTGCCGCCTCCGGGTTGGACGCGGCCCGCGCCGCCCACGCCCCGGGCCGTGCGCGACGCGGCCCAGGCGCTGCTTCGCACGGCGGCGCGGGCCGCGGCGCGTCCCTCGGCGCTGGGGGAGGGGGGCTCGACCCAACCGGCGCGCACGCCCTCGGGGACCGAGATGCCCGTCGTGAGCCTGTCCGCCATCGCCACAGGCCCGCACAAACCCCAGGGCGCGGGAGAGGCGCGGGGCCCGCAGGCCGTGCCCGCTTCGAGCGGGAGCGCCACGGGGCCCATGGAGCGCGCGCTGGACGCGGCCCGCTCGGGCCGCTTCGAGGAGGCCGAGGCGCTCGCGCGCGAGGCGGCGAAGGCGTTGGTGCCGGAGGCGTACCTGCTGCTGGCCATGGTGGCGGAGGGGCGCGGGGACTTGAACGGCGCGGTGGAGGCGGTGCGCAAGGCGCTGTACCTGGAGCCCCGGTTGGCGCTCGGTCACGCGACGCTGGTGGCGCTCTACGGACGCATGGACCGGCCCGAGGACGCGGAGCGCGCGCGACAGAACGCGCTGCGCTCGCTCGACGGGCTGGATGATGAACACCCGCTGCGTGGGGTGGAGACGATGACCGCCGGCGGCCTGCGACAGGCCCTGGTACCCAGAACTCAGGCTGGATGGCAGGGCGCGCGCTAGCGCGCGCGCTTTCGCCCGTGGGAGTCAACGTGGACCTCGAGAAGACGAAGCTGACGCTGCCAGGGCTGCTCGCGATGGGCCGCCTCAGCCTGCGCTTCAAGATTGTCGCCGTCACGGGCGTGACGGGTGTGCTCGTGGCGGGCATCCTCGTGCTCGCCTTCTGGATGCAGATGAGCAACGCGCAGCGGGAGGACTTGTCCCGGCGCTCGCACGCGGTGAGCGAGGAGCTGGCGAAGACGCTCACGCCCATGCTGTCGGCCAGCCCGGACGCCAGCCGCCTGCAGTCCACGGCGCACGGTGTCCTGCGCCATGTCCCGGACGTGGCCTACGTGCTGGTCCGCGACGCGAAGGGTGAGCTGCTCGCGGAGGTCGCCGCGGAGCGCTTCGCGGGCGCGGATCAGCCGTCCGCCGAGGGAGACACCGCGGTGGAGCGCCGGCTGGTCATCAACGACGAGGCGGTGGTGGAGTCCTCCACCCCCGTGGTGGCGCCGCAGGCAGGCGCCTCGCGCCGGGTGGGCACCGTGCAGGTGGCGCTCCACGAGGAGGCGCTCACCAACGCGCTGCGAGGCACCACGCGCTTCACGTTGGTGCTCGGCGTCTTCATCCTGGCCGCGTGCCTGGTGGCGTCGTGGTTCTTGTCCGGGCTGCTCGTCGTGCCGCTGGAGCGACTGTCGCACGCGGCGGCGGGAATCGCCGGGGGCAACCTGCGCCAGCGCTTCGACACCGAGGCCAACGACGAGATTGGCGCGGTGTCGCGCAGCTTCGCGGCCATGTCGGAGGGGCTCGCGCACCTGCTCGAGGACCTGAAGGGCGCGGCGGCGGAGATGGAGAAGGAGGCGGCGGGTGTGCTGACGACGTCCTCGCAGCAGTCCGCCATGGCGCACCAGCAGGCGTCCGCCATCAGCGAGACGAGCACCACGGTGGCGGAGATTGCCCAGACATCCAAGCAGGCCACGGCCTACGCGGACTCGGTCATCTCCCAGACGCAGAAGTCGGAGACGCTCAGCGCCGAAGGCCAGAAGGTGGTGTCGGAGAGCGTGTCCGGCATGGAGAAGCTGGGCGAGCAGGTGAAGGCCATCGCGCTCTCCATCACGGATTTGAACGAGCGCACGCTCCAGATTGGCGACATCATCAGCACGGTGAAGGACGTGGCCGAGCAGTCGAACCTGCTGGCGCTCAACGCCTCCATCGAGGCGGCGAAGGCGGGCGAGCACGGGCGGGGCTTCGCGGTGGTGGCCACGGAGATGCGCACGCTGGCGGAGCAGTCCCGGCTGGCCGCGGAGCAGGTGCGCGGACTTCTCAACGAAGTGCAGAAGGGAACGCGCGCGGCCGTCACGGCCACGGAAGAAGGCAGCCGCCGGGCGCAGGCGGCGATGGAGCTGGCGCGCGGCGCGGGCAACGCCATCCTCGGACTGTCCGAAGTCATTCGCGAATCGTCCGGTGCGGCGCGACAGATCGCGGGCAATACCCGGCAGCAGACGATTGGCGTGGAGCAGATCGCCGCGGCGATGGGCGAGCTGACGTCGGCCATGGGAGACTCCGTCATCGGGACGCGACGCATCGAACAGGTGGCTGGAAACCTGACCAATCTCTCGAAGCGCTTCTCGGACCTGGTGGGTAGGTACCAGCTATGAATGTGAATGTGGCGACGGAACGAAAGTCCTTGAAGGTCCTCATCGTGGAGGACACGAAGACCATCACCAATCTGCTCCAGGTCTACCTGATGGGCTGGGGCCTGGAGTTTGTCGACGCCCCCAACGGAGCGGTGGGGCTGAACAAGGCGCGCGAGTACAGGCCGGACCTCATCATCTCCGACGTGCAGATGCCGGAGATGGACGGCTTCGCCCTGTGCGCGGCGGTGCGCGCCGACTCCAACCTGCATGACACGCCCTTCATGCTGCTCACCTCCCTGAAGGACGACGCGAGTCGCAAGAAGGGACAGCTGGTGGGGGCGAGCGCCTTCCTCAACAAGCCGGTGTCGGTGGACGACCTGCGCTCGAAGGTGCGTGACATGTTGAAGCTGCCCGCGACGAAGTGACGAGCCCATGCCGGGTGACGAGGTCAAGGTGAGCAAGGACTCCACGGGGCCCAGGCCCCAGCTCGGGACGACCGGGGTGAGCGTGGACAAGCGCCGCGAGGTGCTCGGCGCGCGCGCTCGCGCCCTGGCCGAGTCTCGTCACGAGGAGCATCAAGAGGTGCTGTCCGTGCTCGCCTTCCAGGTGGGCGGGGAGCGCTACGCGGTCCGAATCGAGCACGTGGACCATGTGCTCGAGGCGCGTGGCATCTCCTCGCTGCCCGGGGCGCCGCGGCACGTGCTGGGCGCGCTGGCCAGCCGCTCGCGCGTGGTGCCGGTGCTGGACCTCCGCCAGCTGCTGGGGCTGGAGGGCGGCGGCATGTCGGACCTGGGCAAGATCGTGGTGGTGGAGGTGGACGAGGAGTGCTTCGGCCTGGCGGCGGAGACGGTGGAGGGGCGTAAGGAGTTGCCGAAGTCGGAGCTCTCGCAGCCCCCGCCGGGACCCTTCCTGTACCTGACTCCGGACCGGCTGACGGTGCTGGAGCTGGAGCAGCTCGGGGGCCCGGCCGCGGGACGGCAGGCGCAGGAATAGGGGCGCGACATGGATCCGCAGCTCTTGCGCAGCATCTGGCCGGTCTTCTCCGCGGAGACGCGTGAGCAGATCCAAGCCATTGGAGCGAAGGTGCTCGGGTTGGAGGGCCCCTCGAACGAGCGCGAGGCGGACCTCCTGCCCTCGCTCAAGCGATTGGTGCACAGCCTCAAGGGCTCGGCGGCGAGCCTGGGGCTCGACGACATCGAGCAGGTGGTGCACGCCATCGAGGACGGGCTGACCCACATCCGCACGGATGACGGCCTTCCTCGCGACGCGGTGGAGTCCATGCTGCGCGGCCTGTCCGGCATCGAGGCCGCCATGGCCCGGGGCGACGCGGGACAGGCGCCCCAGGTGGATGGCCTGGCCGGGCTGCTCAAGTCGCTGGGCCGCGACGTGGTGCTGCCCGAGTCGGCCGCGGTGCTGTCCGGGCTCGCGGCGAAGGGGCTGGAGGCGCTGGAGTTCCTGGAGGCCGCGCTCGGCGCGCTGTGCTCGCCGGACGTGCCGGACCGCGCGGCCGTGGTGCGCAAGGCGATGGAGCGGGCGCGCGGGCTGAAGGTGCAGGCCCTGGAGGCCGGCTCCGCGCGGCTGGCCACGCTGTCCGAGTCCGCCGCGCTGGGGTTCGCGCGCATGGAGCCGGGAGGCGACGCGGCGAGTCTCGCGGCCTCCGAGGTCGCGGGCACGCTGGTGGACCTGCGCGGACAGCTCGAGCACGAGCGGCCGCCGCAAGCGGTGGCGCGCGCGGTGGAGACGTTGCGCGCGGTGCCGGTGGCCGTGGAGAACGGCGCGTCCGGTGCGCAGCAGGCGCCCGTGCAGCAGGAGGCCCGGGCCTCGACGGACCACACGGTGCGCGTGGCGGTGAAGACGCTGGACTCGCTGGCGCTCCAGGTGGAGCTGCTCGTGGCGGGGCGCTCCCAGCAGGCGCGGCGCTCGGAGAGCTACCGCGCGTTGTCGGATGGGACGCACGAGGTGCTGCGTCAACTGGAGCGCGCCGCGTCGGAGCTGACGCTCGCGGGAGGCGGTGGCGCGGCGCTGGATTCACTGCGCTCGGGCGTGACGCTGATGCGGAGCATGCAGAAGCGCCTGCTGGAGGTGTCGCGCGAGGCGCACCGGGACAGCGAGCAGCTCGCGCTGGTGGCGCAGGTGGCGCGCGATGACCTGCGGGACCTGCGCATGGTGCCCGCCTCGCAGCTGCTGGAGCCCTTGCGTCGCACCGTGCGCGAGGTGTCCGCGCGGCTGAACAAGGACGTGGCGCTGGAGCTGGCGGGCGGCGAGGTCCGGTTGGACCGGCGCATCCTGGATGCGCTCAAGGACCCGCTGCTGCACCTGGTGCGCAACGCCATCGACCATGGGCTCGAGACGCCGGACGAGCGCCGCCAGGCGGGCAAGTCCGAGACGGGGCGGCTGACGGTGCGCGTGGAGCCCCGGGGCGCGCGCATCGCCGTGGTGGTGGAGGACGATGGTTACGGGCTGTCTCCCGAGCGCGTGAGGGCCACGGCCGTGCGCCGGGGCCTGTTGACGGAGGACGCGGCCGCGAAGCTGTCCGACGCGCAGGCCGCGCGGCTGGTGTTCCAGCCGGGCTTCTCCACGCGTGAGCAGGTGACGGCGACGTCGGGCCGGGGCGTGGGGCTGGACGTGGTGCAGGCCACGGCGGCGCGGCTCCAGGGTTCGGTGGATGTGGAGTTCTGGGCCGGGCGGGGGACGCGCTTCACCGTGGACCTGCCGCTGACGCTGGCCGCGGCGCTGGGGCTGCTGGTGCGCACGGGCACGACGGTGTCCGCGATTCCGTCCGACAGCGTGGAGCGCGTGATGCGCCTCACGCCGGACGACGTGGGCACGGTGGCCGGGCGCGTGGTGGCGCGTGTGGATGGCTCGCAGCTCACGTTCCTCCCGCTGGCGGAGGCCATCGGGCTGCCCCGGCTGCCGCTCGCCATCGAGTCGGGCCGCGTGCAGACGGCGGCGCTGGTCGTCGTGGGTGGGGACAAGGTGCTGTACGCCATCGACGAGGTGGTGGGGCAGCAGGAGATTGTCGTGCGCTCGCTGGGCAAGCATCTGCAGAGCGTGCGGCATCTGGCTGGCGCGGCGGTGCTGGATGACGGACGCGTGGTGCCGGTGCTCAACGCGCCGGAGCTCGTGCGCGCGGCGAGGCCGGAGACGCGCTCGATGGCGACGGAGTCGCGTCGTCCGCGCATCCTCGTGTGCGACGACGCGCTCACGACGCGCTTCGCGATGAAGTCGCTGCTGGAGATCGCCGGCTTCCCGGTGGTGACGGCGGCGGACGGCGAGGAGGCCTGGGGCATCCTGGAGCGCACGTCGTGCCAGCTCGTGGTGAGCGATTGGCAGATGCCTCGGCTGGATGGTGTCGGGCTCGCGCGGCGCATCAAGTCACACCCGACGCTGCACTCCACGCCCATCATCCTCGTCACCTCGCTCGACAGCCCCGAGGACCGCGCCGCGGGACTCGAGGCGGGCGCGGATGGCTACCTCGTCAAGCGCGAGGTGGAGCGCGGCAGGCTGCTGGAGCTGGTGCGACAGCTCCTGCCCGCGAACGCGGCGTAGCGGCTCGAGTCGGGGAATCGGCTTCGGTGGCCTGTCCCGACCCGTGGCGATGAGCCCCGCGTCGGAATGGAAAGGCGCTCTTGCCGAGCAGCGGCCGGGGCGTCGCGCCCGGCCGTTCCAGGCAGGCCCGACGCGCGACTCGCGAGATGGTCGGGTGGAGGCGCGATGCTGGGAGCGGGCGGGCCCGCGAATCGCTCAGCCCGTGACGGCGGCGCCGGGAGGTCCGAGCTCCGCCGGAAGTCGCGCGACCCAGCGCGGCTCCTCGTCGGTCGGCGCCTCCAGGGTTCCTCCGAGCCGGCGCGTCAGCTCCCTCATCCGTGTGAGGGCCTTGGCCGAGGGAGTCTCTCCGCCCCGAGTCATCGCGAGCACCCGCCAGCTGCTCGTCGGCTCGAACGCCTCGACCTGGAGGTCCATCGCGGTGGCGCGCGTCGACGCGAGCCCGCGCGCCATCGCCCGCATCCAGGTCTCCACCTCGATGCGGGCTCCCTTCACCAGCAGGGGACGCTCCGGCAGCGCCATCGTCACCGTGCACCGTTGCGCGTGTCGCGACGCGGGACCGAAGGCCGTGTGCAAGAAGGGCCGCAGGTCCGTGACTGCTCCGCGTCCCAGTCGATGGTCGATGAGCGCCCGCTGGTCCTGCGCCGCGCGCATCATCCGGTCCAGGTAGCGCTGCACCGTCGCGTTCATCGGCCCGGCGATGCCCTTCATCATCATGTCCAGATAGCCCTTGATGACCATCAAGGGGGTCCTGAGGTCATGGGCGGCGTGTGAGCGGCGCTGCTCCCACCGGGCCACCTCGCGCTCCAGCTCCCTGCGCTGGGCCAGCAGCTTCGTATGACGTGCGTTCGCGGCCGACTCCCGCGCACGCGCCGCGAGCAGCGCGCTCCCGAAGGCGGACAGCCGTTCGAGCACTGCGCCGTCCGCGCGCTCGGGCCAGACCTTGAGCATCCGTCCACCACCGGACATGGGAAGCGGAATGCCCGTGCCCGCGCGCGCCACGCAGACGCGTCCATCGAAGAGCGCCGCGCCGGAGGCCCCCGTCAATCGGAGCGTCTCGCGCAGCAACAACTCCATGCCCGCGTGGGCACCACGGCACAGGGCCCGCTCGGCCACCGCCACGAGCGCCTGTTCCACCCCCGCGTCGACATCCGGGTCGACGCTCCGCCCACTCCGAGCACCCACTTGCACGCGCAGAGGTATGGGCACGGCACCTCCAGGGCGCAACACTGCCCAGGGTGGGCAAACAAGGCGCCGACACCCGGCAATCCTTTACCCATGCTCCTCGGCGACCTCCCGACTTTTTACCGTCCCGCGGGGCGGGATGATCGCCCAAACCCGCTCAACTCCTCGGAGAGCCCCCTTGGCCGGACCCTTGCTAACGGCCTCTGCGACGGGCGGCGGAAGGGACTGATGGGGACTCTCGACTACTACGCGGCAATCGCCAGACTGGCTCCGGGGGCCTTGGCCCTCAGCGCCGTGCGGCGTGTGCAGGGCGTGGCACGGCAGGCACGATACCGACGGCGTGAGCGCACCGATGAGGTGCGGCTGTTGAGCGCGTTCGGCGTGACTCGCGCGGAGGAGCTGGCCCAGAAGGCGCTCAACAGCCGCACCTCGCGCGCATGGTGCGAGGTGTCCCAGCGCGAGTCCGTGCTCGCCGCGCTCTCCACGATTCCAGGCGCGCGTGAGCGCGCCATCGCCCGGGCCCAGGCCGCGCTCCGTCAGGAGTGGGACGTCTTCGGCACGCGCGTCGTCTTCGGCGAGGGCAAGCCGGTGGACTGGTCGCTCGACGTGCTCAGCGGCCACCGCTATCCGCTGGCGCCGGTGGAGCGGATGCCGCTCCTGTCGAAGGGGAATGACCCGAAGTACCCCTGGGTGATGGGGCGGCTCGACAGCGTCATCGCGCTGGCGCAGGGCTACTGGGTGGAGACCTCTCGCCGTGAGCGCTCGCGGCTGGCCTCCGCCTTCGTGATGCAGGTGCTCGACTTCCTCCAGGCCAATCCCGTGGGGCAGGGCGTGCAGTGGTCCTGTGCCATGGAGGTGGCGCTGCGCGGAGCCAACCTGGCGCAGGCCCTGGCCATGTTCGCCGACGCGCCCGAGGTGCGCCGCGCGGAGTTCCTGGTGCCGCTGCTCGGCTCGCTCGCGGACCACATGTCCTGGGTGGAGGCCCACCTCGAGGACCGGGGCGCGGTGCCCAACAACCACCTGGTCTCCAACCACGTGGGCCTGCTCGTCGTCGGCCTGCTGTTCCCGGAGCTGCCCGGTGCCTCGCGCCAGGTGGCGCTGGCGGTGGCCGGCCTGTGCGAGCAGATGTCCGCGCAGGTCCACGTCGAGGGCACCTCCTTCGAGGGCTCCATTCCCTACCACCGTCTCTCGGTGGAGCTGTTCACCCTGGCGCTGCTGGTGGCGCGGGGCGCGGGCGTGGCGCTGGGCACGGCCTACGAGACGCGGCTCAAGCGCATGTTCCACGCGGTGCGCGCGTGGTCCTCCGAGACGGGCCTGGCGCCGCAGATTGGCGACAACGACTCCGGCCGCGTCTTCCCGCTGCGAGACCGCGGCGACATGGAGCAGGGCTACCTGGTGGGCCTGGGCGCGGCGCTCTTCGGAGACGCGGCCCTGGCGGGCGGCGAGCTCCCGGACGAGGCCGCGTGGCTGCTCGGGCACGTGGGCCTGGAGCGCTACCAGCGCCTGTCACCGGGCGCGGCGCCGCGGTCCATCAGCTTCCCGGAGGGCGGCTTCCACGTGCTGCGCGGCGCGGGCGCCGTCGTCACCGTGAGCGCGGGAAAGCAGGGCCAGCGCGGGGTGGGCGGCCACAGCCACAACGACAAGCTCTCCTTCGAGCTGCACCTGGGCGGCCGTCCCGTCATCGTCGACCCGGGCACGGGCTCGTACACGCGCGACCCGGCGATGCGCAACGCGTTCCGCGGCACCGCCGCGCACAACACCGTGCAGGTGGATGGCGCGGAGCAGGCCACGCTCGACAAGGCCCGGCTGTTCGCGCTGCCCGAGGAAGCCAAAGCGCGCGTGGTGGCCTTCCTTCCTGGCGCCACCGTGGACAGATTGCGGGCCCGCCATGATGGTTACCGCCTGCTGCCGGCCCCGGTCGGCATCGAGCGCACGTTCCGGTTGGACCGGCGCGAGCGCTCGCTGGCGGGGCGGGACTCCTTCATCGGTACGGGGCTTCACGAAGTCGTTGGACGCTTTCATCTTCCCGATGAGCAGGCCCGGCGGGTGACGCCGGACGCGCAGGTGCTCGCGCGGGCGCAGCGCGCGGCGGAGGAGCCGCTGGTGTTCTCGCCCGTCGCGGTGGAGCTGGGCCCGGAGGGGGCGCCGCTCGCATGGATTCTGCTGGAAGAGGGCCTGGAGTCGCAGGTGGTGCCCTCGCGCTATTCGCCCGGCTACGGGCGGGTGGTGCCCGCGGTGACGGTGGAGTTCCGGGGGCAGGTGAAGCCTCCGTCGAGTTTGAAGTGGGTCGTGGTCTTCAGGTGAGTGTTCGGGTCGGGGCGTGACCGCTCTGCGGCACGTCGCATCAGGAGAGGTGAGGACGATGAGGGTGATGGTGGGCAGCCCGCTGCTGGAGCGGATTCGTCGGCGGGAGGCGAAGGTCGGTGTGGTGGGGCTGGGGTACGTGGGTCTTCCCCTGGGCATGGCGTTCGCCGAGGCCGGCTTCCCGGTCGTGGGGCTCGATGTCGACAAGCGCAAGCTCGACAAGATCGAGAAGGGCGAGAGCTACATCAAGCACATCCCCAGCGCGCCGCTGGCGGAGCTGACGAAGGCGGGCAAGCTGAAGGCCACCGGGGACTTCTCCCGGTCCAAGGAGCTGGACTGCGTCATCATCTGCGTGCCCACGCCGCTGACGGCCTCGCGTGAGCCGGACATGAGCTACATCATCCAGACGGGTGAGTCGCTCGCGCCGCACGTGCGCCGCGGTCAGCTCTTCATCCTGGAGTCCACCACGTACCCGGGCACCACCGAGGAGGTGCTCAAGCCGATCCTGGAGAAGAACGGCCTCAAGGCGGGCGTGGACTTCCACCTGGCCTTCAGCCCCGAGCGCGAGGACCCGGGCAACAAGAGCTTCAACACCAAGACGATTCCGAAGATCGTCGGCGGCTACTCGCCCGAGTGCTCCGAGGTCGCGGCGGCGCTGTACGGCAGCGCGCTGAAGGAAGTGGTGCCGGTGTCCTCCACGCGCGTGGCGGAGCTCGCCAAGCTGCTGGAGAACATCTACCGCTGCGTCAACATCGCCATGGTCAACGAGATGAAGATGCTCTGCGACCGCATGAACGTGGACGTGTGGGAGGTCATCCAGGCCGCGAGCACCAAGCCCTTCGGCTTCCAGCCGTTCTACCCGGGCCCGGGTCTGGGCGGTCACTGCATCCCCATCGACCCGTTCTACCTGACGTGGAAGGCGCGCGAGTACGAGTTCCACACCAAGTTCATCGAGCTGGCCGGCGAGGTGAACTGGCAGATGCCGTACTACGTGGTGCAGCGCACCATGGAGGCGCTCAACAAGGCGAAGAAGACGCTCAACGGCGCGAAGGTGCTGTGCCTGGGCGCGGCGTACAAGAAGGACATCGACGACATGCGCGAGAGTCCGTCCCTGCGCATCATGACGCTGCTGGCGGAGAAGGGCGCGGAGCTCAGCTACCACGACCCGTACGTGCCGGAGCTGCACAAGGGCCACGGCTTCAACATGGAGATGAAGTCCGTCCCGCTCGAGCCGGAGAAGCTCGGCGAGTACGACGCGGTCCTCATCCTCACGGACCACACCAACATCGACTACGCCGCCGTGGTGGCCAACGCGACGTGTGTGATTGACACGCGCAACGCCACCAAGGGCGTGCCCCAGGGCCGCGAGAAGGTGACGAAGGCGTAAGGCAGACGAGCCTGGGCCCGGAAGTCGACCCTCCGGGCAGGGGTTCGCGACTCCAGGTGTCGGGAGGGGCACCTGGAGTCAGCGGACCTGCTCGTCTTGCGGGGTGGTTTGGGTACAGTGGGGGGCGTGACAGCCCTCACCCGACCCGTTCTCCCCCTGCTGGTGGCCTCGGCCATGTTGCTGGCGGCGGCACCCGCGCAGACCGACTCGCGCCAGGTGCTCCTCGACGCCATGTCGAGCGAGCTTTCGCGCAACCAACAACAGCTCAAGCTGCAGAGCCACGAGCCACCGTACTTCATGAGCTACCAGCTCAAGGACTACGAGCAGGAGGTCGTGGCCGCGCGCTTTGGCGCCATCTTCATGGACGACGGCTACCGGGAGCGGCGGCTGTACGTCGACGCCCGCGTGGGCGACTACGCCTTCGACAGCTCCGTCGCGGAAGGGCTGGAGTTCTCCTTCTCCACCAAGGGCACCAGCTACACGGCGCGCAAGGAGGGGCCGCTGGATGACTCGCCCCTGGCGCTGCGCACGTCGCTGTGGCTGCTCACGGACGAGAAGTACAAGTCCGCGCTCTTCCAGTTCCTGAAGAAGAAGGGCGAGGACGTGTACTCGGTGGAGGACCCGAAGCGGCCCGCCTCCTTCACGAAGGAGAAGCCGAGCACCTTCGTCCAGCCGCCGGTGGCCCGTCCGTTCGACCGGGCGCGCTGGGTGAAGGTGGCGCGCGAGGTGTCCGCGCAGTTCAACGCGCATCCGGAGCTGTTCGACTCGGAGGTGCGCATCACCGCCGACAAGGTGACGCGGCTGTTCGTGTCCACGGAGGGCACGCGGCTGGTGACGGAGGAGACGCTGTACGGGCTCCACGTCTCCGCGGTGACGCGGGCGCCGGACGGACAGCTGCTGGATGACTCGCGGGACTTCTACGCGCCCACGGAGGCGGGGCTGCCGGACGACGAGCGCATCCGTCAGTCCGCGGCGAAGGTCATCGAGGAGCTGCTGGCGCTGCGACAGGCGCCGGCCATCGACCCGTACACGGGCCCCGCCATCCTCGCGCCCGAGGCCTCCGGCGTGCTCTTCCACGAGACGGTGGGCCACCGGCTGGAGGGAGACCGGCAGGACGGCGACAACGAGGGGAAGACCTTCAAGGGGCAGGTGGGCAAGCTGGTGCTGCCCTCATTCCTGTCCATCCATGATGACCCTTCGCAGCGCTCGCTCGCGGGGGAGCCGCTCAACGGCTACTACCTCTACGACGAGGAGGGCGTGAAGGGGCAGCGGGTGACGCTGGTGGAGAAGGGCGTGCTGCGCAACTACCTGCTGGGACGCCGGCCGGTGGAGGGCTTCCTCCGGTCGAACGGGCACGGTCGCAGCCAGGGCACGCTCAAGCCGGTGGCGCGCATGGCGAACCTCATGGTGGAGAGCACGCGTCAGGTGAGCGACGAGAAGCTCAAGCAGATGCTCATCGACGAGGCGAAGAAGCAGGGCAAGCCGTACGGCCTCATCATCCGCGACATCACCGGTGGCAACACGAACACGTCCAGCTATGGCTACCAGGCCTTCAAGGGCGTGCCGCGCATGGTGTACCGGGTGGATGTGAAGACGGGGAAGGAGACGCTGGTGCGCGGCGTGGAGATCGTCGGCACGCCGCTGTCCGCGGTGAACCGCATCATCGCCACGGGGCAGAAGCGCGGCATCTTCAACGGCTTCTGCGGCGCGGAGAGCGGGAACGTGCCGGTGTCCACGGTGGCGCCGGCGGCGCTGCTGCAGGAGATCGAGCTGCAGCGCGCGGTGGAGGGCAAGGACCGTCCGCCCCTCCTCCCGAGCCCAGCGGCGCAGCAGGCTCCGCCGCCTGTCCAGAAACCCTGAGGCACGCTCCGGTTCGAGGGTCCAGAAGGGGGGCACGTCGTGGGCAATCCGCTGCGCGAGAGGCGAAGTCCGGTGTCACGGGTCCGGTGTCTCGAGGACCCGGGCTCAGGGGCTCGCGTGCTCGCGACGTGTCTCCTCCTGCTCGCCAGCCTCGTATCGGGGAGCGCGGGGGCCGAGCCCGTGGCGACGGGCGATGCGTGGCTGGAACTGGCGCACGATGATCGGCTCAGCCAGGAGGGATTCTGGGAGCTCGTCTCCGTGGACTACACGCTGGATGGGCGGACCTTGCCGTCCACGGGGGCCGCGGGTCCTCGACACGTGCTGCCCCTGGGGCTGCGCTGGCTCGACGTGTCGGTGGTGTACGAGGGGCGCTCGTCGGTCTTCTCGTACGTGGATGCGTACCGCTTCGTGATGCGTGGCCGCGTCACCATCGACGCGCGTCCTGGTGACACGGTGCGAGTCACCTCGACGGCCTACGAGCGCGACGGGGTCACCCTGCACTGGCAGCAGCGCCCGGCCTTCATGCTCCTGGGACAGCCTCAGGAGGCCATCGTCGGAATCGAGTACGGTCCCGTGGTGAACACGCCGCTCCCCGACGAAGTGGCCGCGCGTGTCGTCGACGAGGTCCTCGCGGAGGCGCGTCGACTCTCGCCCGAGCGTCCCGCCACCGCGTCCATCGCGGAGGTCGTCGCGCCTGCCGTGTCTTGCGAGCTCGAGCCCGTCTTCTTCGCCTTCTTCGACACCCGGCTCTCGGCGGAGGGCGAGGCCTCGCTGCTGCGCGCGGCGGAGTGTCTCCACCGGGGGCCGCGGCTGCGCGTCCGGCTGCGCGGACACGCGGACATCCTCGGTCCCGAGTCCGTCAACGCCTCGCTGGGCCTGGGCCGCGCGCAGTCCGTGGCCGCGAAGCTCCAGGCGCTCGGCATCGAGGGCGCGCGGCTCGTCCTGGAGACCCAGGGCGCGGACCTGCCTCCGTGCAATGACGGCACCCCGGGGTGCATGGCGCGCAGCCGCCGGGTGGAGCTGCTCGTGGAGTCGTCGCCGCCCTGACGCCCAGGCCCTCAGTCCCGAGGGGGGAGGGCCACGGCCATCACCGCGTCGCGCAGGTGCCGGGCATCGAAGGGCTTGGCGAGCACCGGGTTCTTCACTTCCTGGAGGAAGCGCTTGGTCTCCGGCGTGAAGGCGCCGCCGCTGATGAAGACGATGCGCTCGTGCAGGCCCGGCCAGGCGTCGCGGACCGCCTGGTACACGTCCACACCCGTCAGCTCCGGCATCATCAAGTCACACAGGATGACGTCGAAGGCGCTGTCCCCGCTCAGTCGCGCCAGTGCCGCGCGTCCATCCGGCACGGTGACCAGCTCGTGGCCGCGCAACAAGCGCCGCATCAGGTCCAGCACGCGCGGCTCATCGTCCACCACCAGCACCCGTCGGCCCTCGGAGCGGGCGAGGGATTGGAGGCTCGGCGCGAGCGGCACGGGGGCCTCGGCGCGTGGCAGGGTGACCTCCACCGTGGTGCCTCGCCCGGGCTCGCTGCGCACGTCGATGCGTCCTCCCAGCGCCGTGACGATGTCGCGGCAGATGGCCAGCCCCATGCCCATGCCCTCACCCGCGCGGCGCGTGGTGAAGAGCGGGTCGAAGATGCGCGGCAGGACGTCTGGAGCGATTCCGCAGCCCGTGTCGGAGACGGCGAGCCGCACCTCGGTGGCGTCGGTGCGCAGGCTCACGGTGATGCGGTTCTCGGAGACGTGGCCCTCGGGGATGGCGTGCGCCGCGTTGAGCACCAGGTTGAGCAGCACCTGGCCCAGCTTCGTCGACGTACCCCGGACCCGAGGCTCGTCCTCGCCGTAGTCCCTCACCACCTGCGCCTTGTGACGGAGCTGGTTGGCCGCCATCCGCAGCGTGCTCTCGGTGACGGCCTTGAGGTCCACCGGCTCCGTGGCCTCCACCTGCGTGGAGGACAGCGCCTTGAGGTCCGCGACGATGCGCTGGATGCGCAGCGTGCCCTCGAGCGCCTCGTCCAGGACTTGGAGGCACTCCGCGTCCGTCGGCTCGCTCACGTCGGGCAGCCGCTCGCGCAGGTACTCCAGGTTGCCCGTCGCGTACGCCAGCGGGTTGTTGATCTCGTGCGCCAGCCCCGCCGCGAGGATGCCCAGCGACTGCGCGCGCTGCTCGCGCTCCTTCTCCTGCAACAGCTGCGCGTCCCGGCGCTTGCGGTCCACCGCGCTGACCACCACATGGGCCGTCAGCCGCATCAGGTGCCGCTCCTCGGGCGTCCACTCGCGCGCGGCGTCCACCGAGTCGAAGCCCATCCACCCGAGCAGCCTTCCGGCGAGCAGCAGCGGCGCGGTGATGTACGAGCGCACGCCCAGCAGGGCGCAGACGCGCTTCGCCTCGACGGCCTCGGGCGGCAGCCGGCCCGCGTCCGTCACCGTCACCATGCGCCCCGCGCGCAGCTCATCGAGCGACCAGGGGAAGCCCACCAGCGAGCGGCCGCGGTGCTGCGCGAGCCCATGGGCCTTCATGCCGGGCGAGAACCACTCGTACGCCTCCGACAGGTGCTCGCCGTCTTCCGACAGCAGGGTGACGTAGCCGCGCTGCGCGTCGATGTTCCGTCCCAACACCTCCAGCGCCGCGCGCACCCCCGACTCCAGCTCGTCCGGAGGCAGGTTGAGCAGCTTCTGGGACGTGTCCGTGAGCAGCGACCAGCTCTTGAGCAAGAGCCCCAGCTCCCCACGCATGCGCCGCAGCGCCGCGGCCTCCTGCCGCAACGCCGCGGACGTGCCCTCGGACAGCTCCGGGGCCCGCGCTCCGCTGAGGTTCTCCAGGACGTCGGCGGACCGCTGGAGTCGCTCCAGCAAGGTCCTCGAGTCCGCTGCATCGGCGGACAGCTCCGGGCTGTTCCGCGGCTGCTCCGTCATCGATACCCCCTCCACACTCCCCGCACGGGCTTCCCCAACCCGTCACGTGGATTTCAGTCGCGCCGGAATAGTGCCACTGGTTTGTTCTCTGCATCCAGTGTGCAGTTTTGAAAACTTCAACCGGGCGAAAGGTGGTGATGCGGGCTCAGAGGGAGGGAGGGGGCGGGAGGGTGAGGTGGTCCGGGGTGGGGAAGGAGTAGGGGCGGAGCAGGCGTCCGCCCTTGAAGCCGCGCCATTGGACGTAGCGGCGGAAGTCCCGGAGGAAGGCTTCCTGGGACAGGCCCACGGCCTGGGCGAAGGCCTCCGGGAAGTCGGGGCCCTGGCTCATGACGCGCAGGACGCCCCGGGCCACGGGCTCGCCGTAGCGGCGGACCAGGAAGGTGAAGGCGTGGTGGGCGGCGCTGTAGACGATGTCGCTCTCGCGACGGTAGAGCGAGTCCGCCTGGGCCAGCGGGTCCGCCTGCGGGTGGAGGCCGTAGTAGCGGGCCAGGTCCTCCAGGGACGCGGTGCGGTAGCCCTGCTCGGCGGTGTACGAGGCCATGCCCTCGCGGAACCACAGGGGGATGCGCTTGCGCGTCCAGCCCAGCCGGTCCGAGGCCACCTGGTACATCAGGCTGTGGGTGAGCTCGTGCAAGAGCAGCTCGTCCACCTGGGACTGGCTGGCGCCCATGAGCGTCCACGTGCGCGGGCTCTGCAGCTCAATCTGCTCGTAGCGGGCCCAGGCCCTGAGGAAGTCGTGGTTGGGGCGGTTGGCGGCGCGCTCCAGGGCGGCGTGGTTGGGGTGGATGATGATGGAGACCGAGTCATCGAACGTGCCCCAGCGCGCCATCCGGGGCAGGGCGCGCTCGACGGCCAGCCGCACCTGGTCTGCGGCGGCGGTGTCGCGCGGCTGGAACTCGAGGGTGATTCGCGCGCCGCTGGAGGTGGGCAGCGCGGTGGTCTTCGCGAGGGCGCCCGGGGCGGCGGCGGGGGAGATGTCCACCGTGCTGCGGCGCGGGGCCTGACATCCGGCGAGCATGGCCATGAGGGCCGCCCCCACGACGAGGAGGCCCGCTCGTCCCTGTCCGCGCATCCATCCCCTCGTCACGAGCGTCACTCCACTGCCAGCCAGCGCATCACCGTGCGTCCCACGTCGGCGACGGTGGAGAGCGCCTCCACCTCCGGCGAGGGAGGCCCGAAGTAGAGCACGGGGACGGGGTGGAGCGTGTGTCCGCGCGTGGACAGGTCCTCCACGTTGCCGTGGTCGCTGCACACCATGAGGCGCGCGTCGGCGGGGCGCGTGGCGAGCACGGCGCGCAGGAAGGCGTCGAAGGTGTCCAGCGCGGTGTGGGCGGCGGTGAAGTCCTGGGCGTGTCCGGCCTCGTCCGCGAGGTAGTGCTCGAAGTAGGTGAAGTCCGCGCCCATCGCCACGCGCCAGAAGATGTCCGCGGCCTGCTCGGGCGTGCGCTCGGGAGCGGGCAGTCCGAAGGCGCGCGCGTGGGCGCCGGTGATGTCGGGCGTGAGGCCGTCCCCGGAGCGTGCGTCCTCCAGCGTGCGCAGCGGCACGTCGCCCGCGGCGAAGGCCAGCTTGGCGGCGGAGGGCTTCAGGCGGCGGCGGGCCTCGGGGGGCGGGGTGAACTCCGGAGGCGAGGTGGTGGGGCGCCGGAGGACCCCGAGCGCGTCCAGGTACGCGGCGGGGTAGGCGGTGGCGAACGTGGCCTCGCGGCCGGCGGCGCGCAGGCGCTTGACGATGGAGCGCTCGGCGAGCAGCGCGCGCAGGGCCGCGTTGGGGTAGCCCAGCACGTGCTGGCCGAGGAGGGCAGGCGCGGGCTCTCCGGTGAGGATGGCCGTCTGATTGGAAGCGGACTGGGGCCGACCGGACACACCGAAGGTCGTGTCCACCGGGATACACAGGCCGCCATCGGGCAGCGCGGGGCTCGGGGCATCCTGGAAGCGGGAAAGCAGGTGCTCACGGTGGGCGAGCGGGTTGATGGCCGGGTCCTTCCGGCCGATGCCCACGCCATCGATGAAGAGGAGCGCGACGCGCACGGCTCGTGACTGTATCCTCGAACGCATACCGCATGGCCCTCCACGGCGACCTCTTCAGCTACCCGCTTCCCGAGTTCCTTCAATGGTTGGACAGCTCCCGCAAGACGGGCACGCTCCAGCTCTCCTGGGAGGCCGGCGAGCGGAAGCTCTTCCTGCTCTCCGGCCAGGTGGGGGCCACCGCCTCCGAGGGGCTCCGTGGCCGCGTGGCCCGGCTGCTCGCGCTGGCGAAGCTGGCCTCGGGCACCAAGGTGCTCGCCGCCTTCGATGAGCTGTCGCGCACGCCCGACGTGGACGCCGCCTTCGATGTGCACGGCATCCAGGCACGTTGGATTCGCGACCTCGGCCGCGAGGAGCTGTTCGCGGCGATGACGGACTTGACGATTGCAGGGCGCGGCACGTTCCACTGGACGGAGGACGCGGACCGCTCAGGCGAGGACTGGGTGCCGTCGGACATGGGCATCCGCGAGCTGCTCTTCGAGTCCTTGCGCTGGGTGGATGAGCAGCCGGACGTGGACAAGGCGCTGCCCATCGACGCGCTCAGCGTGCGCGCGCTGGCGCCGCCGAGCCCCAGCCAGCCGCTGATGCACAGAATCATCCTGGGGCTGTGCGCCACGCCGCAGAACCTGGGGCGGCTGCGGCTGTCGATGGGCGTGTCGCGCTCGTCGGTGACGCGGCGGGTGTACGAGCTGCTCCGCTCGAAGCTGGTGGAGGTGGAGGGCGCGCCGCAGGTGGAGGCGGACCCGGTGGCGGAGATGCTGGAGAAGGGCGCGGTGCTGATGCGCGAGGGCCAGTACGACGCGGCGGGCATCGTCTGCGCGTCCCTGCTCGCGAGCGACCCCGCGGACCGGCGTGTGCGCGAGTTCGCCCGGCTGGTGCAGCGCGAGCACGTGGCCGCGCTCTACTCGGACATGCCGCCGCTCCTGATTCCCGTCGTCGTGCACGACCCTCAGGGCATGGCGTTGCTCAAGCCCGAGGAGCGGCAGATCGCGGGCCTGGTGAGCGGGACGTGGGATGTGTCCACCATCGTCCTGGCCAGCCCCTCGCGGGAGCTGGAGACGCTCAAGACGCTGGCGAAGCTGCTCCGGATGGGGCTGCTCCAGCTCACCGCCCCTCGCTGAAGAGGGGCGGCGGGGCGCGGCCTACTCCGACGCGGGCAGGCCCACCGCGTTGAGCCGCGCGAAGGACTGCATCAGCACGTAGAGCGCGAAGGCCGCGTCGTCCACGCGCAGGTGCGACTGGGTGGAGAGGCCCTGCACGCGCAGCAGGTCCGCGCCATCCATGCGCAACAGGAACGCCTGCTGCGCCAGCGTGCCCTCGCCCGCGTACGCGAGCGCGCGCCGGATGGCGTCCGTGCACGCGGTGACGCAGGTGGAGTAGTTGCCCGCCATGAACGCGGCCTCGGCGGCGCGCGCGTGGTCGAACAAGTCCCCCGGCGCCAGCGCGCTCGCGGCGCCCAGCAGCTTGGGGCCCGCGGGCTGGGCCACCATGGCCGGAGCCATGACGGCGGGCGCCACGGGCGGCGGCGTCACCGGCTCCACGCGGGGCGGAGGGGCGATGGCGGGGAACGAGCCCGACGGCCGATGCGGCACGGGCGTGTTGGGGATCACCGCCATCGCGGGAGCGTGGCCGCCGGACATCGCCACGGGGGGCGCGGACGGGGGCTGGCGGTGCTGCAGGTGCTGGGCGAGCTGGGCCTCCAGGCCCGCGGGCTGAGCGCCGCCGGCGGGCGCCACGGGGCGGGGCGGCGGGACGATGCGCTTGGCGCGCAGGTCCTTGATGACCAGCCGGGTGATCGCCTTGAGCGTGTCGAGCACGCCCCGGCCGTTGGTGGCCGCGGTCTCGAAGTCGGGCACGCCGCGCGGGTTGAGCTCCTGGCGCAGCTGCTCCACGGGCAGCACGTGGTCCAGGTCGCGCTTGTTCCACTGCATCACCAGCGGGAAGCGGTCCAACCGGATGCCGTGCTCGAAGAGGTTCTCCTCCAGGTTCGCCAGCGACTCGCGGTTGGCGTCCATGGCCTCCGGCTGCGAGTCCGCCACGAAGACGACGCCGTCGGCGCCCTGGAGCACCAGCTTCCGGGTCGCGTTGTAGAAGACCTGGCCGGGCACGGTGTACAGCGCCAGCCGCACCGAGCAGTCCCCGACGCGCTCCACCTTCACGGGGAGGAAGTCGAAGAAGAGGGTCCGGTCCCCCTCGGTGGCGATGGACATCATCTCGCCCCGGTGCGCGGGCCGGACGGTTTCGTAGATCTTCCGCAGCGAGGTCGTCTTCCCGGACAAACCAGGTCCATAGAAGACGATTTTGGCGGCCACCTCGCGGGCCATCAGGTTCACGCTGCTCACGGTGTCAGCTTTCCTAGAACGACTCGACGCTTCGCGCCAGTTGCGGACGGGACATTCGCGGGGGTTCCCACGAGGTACTCGGCGGCCAGCAGGGCGAACAAGGCCGCTTCCTTCGCGCCTTCTGGAAATCCAAGGCTATCAAGCCGGCGCACGGGGAGGGGAGCCAGTCGCGCTTCGAGCCGCGCCATCAACCGGGGATTCCGTGTACCGCCCCCGGAGACGTACATCGCCTCCAGGTCCGGCGCTCGGGGAAAAACCCAGGTTTCGTAGGCGCGCGCGGTGCTCTCCACGGTGAGCTCCAACGCGGTGGCCAGCAGGTCATTCGCCCGGTCCGGTGAATCGTCCAGAGCCGCTCCACCAGTGCGTCTCCGTAGCGCTCACGTCCCGTGCTCTTCGGAGGCGGTCGGGCGAGGAAGTCGTCGGTGAGCAGCTCCTCGAGCAGCTCCGGAATCACCCGGCCCTGGCCGGAGAGCGTCCCGTCCAGGTCACACGCCAGCCGGTTGTGCGTCGCGCGCCGGGCCAGGCCGTCCAGCACCATGTTCCCGGGGCCGGTGTCGAACGCGAAGGTGTCGTCCAGGCGCGGCCCGACGACGGACACGTTGGCGATGCCGCCCAGGTTCTGGAGCGCGCGAGGGGCCTGGAGACCGCGGAAGGCCACCCAGTCGAAGTAGGGCACCAGCGGCGCGCCATGGCCCCCGGCGGCCACGTCCCGGGTGCGGAAGTCGCTGACGACGGGCAGGCCCGTCAGCTCGGCGATGACGGACGGCTCGCCGATCTGCAGGGTGGAGGGCACCTCGGTGGTGCCCGGGGGATGGTGGGCCATCGTCTGGCCGTGGGAGCCGATGGCGGCCACGTCCGAGCGCGCCACGCCCGCCTGCTCCATCACCTGGAGCGCGGCGCGGGCGAAGTACTCCCCCAGCTCGAAGTCGAGCCGGCTGAGCGAGTGCGCGTCCTGGGGCCCCAGCATCCGCGCCACCACGTCCGAAGGGAAGGGCGCCGAGACGTGGGACAACAGCCGCAGCCGCGCGCCGCCGCCCGTTCCAGTCACTTCGCACAGCGCGGCCTCCACCGCGTCCGCGCTGGTGCCGGACAAAAGCCCGATGCACAGGCGCGGGCGCTCGGAATCGGAGAGGGGAGGCGGAAGGCGCATGCCTCCAAGTCTAAGGCCCGGTCCCCACACGCCGCTTTCGGGGAGCGGGCGGGCGGGCGGCCGATGCGTGCTCGCCCTTACGTCCGGAGCGGCCGAGCGCGCGCAAGCCGTTCTCCTCCAGACGCTTCCGGGCCTCCCGGGCGCCCAGGCCCGTGAAGGCCATGGCCACCGCGACCCGCACCTCGCCCCGGGCCTTCGCGAGCAGCGCCTCCGCGTCCTCGCCGGGAAGCCCGGTCAGCTCGGCCACCATGCGCGCGGCGCGGGCCCGCAGCTTCGCGTTGACGGGGCGCATGCCCACCATCCGGCCCCGGTACACCCGGCCCAGCGCCACGAAGGCCGCGGTGGTGATGGCATTCAGGAGGAGCTTCGTCGCCGTGCCGGCCTTCAGCCGCGTGGAGCCCGCCACCAGCTCCGGCCCCGTGCGCGCCAGCACCAGCGTGTCCACGTCCGCGCGAGTGCCAGGCGGGTTGCAGCACACCAGCACCGTGTGGGCACCTCGCCGCTTCGCCTCGCGCAGCGCGCCGCGGACATAGGGAGTGGAAGCACTCGCGGAGATGCCGCAGACGACATCCCGGGGGCTCGCGGCGAAGTCCGCCACGTCCCGGACGCCCGCCTCGACGTCGTCCTCGGCGCCCTCCACGGCATGCGTCATCGCCCGGCGTCCACCCGCGATGCGGGCCTGGACCTGGGTGGGGGCGCTGCCGAAGGTCGGAGGACACTCGCTGGCGTCGAGGACGCCGAGACGTCCACTCGTGCCCGCGCCGATGTAGAGGAGCCGTCCGCCCGCCCGCAACGCGGCGACCACGGCCGTCGCGGCTTGGGCGACAGCGGGCAGCGCGGGGCGAACCGCACGGACGGCGACAACGTCCTCGTCATGTAACCGGCGGACGACCGACCCGAGAGAAAGCAGATCCAGGCCGTCCGCGCGGGGGTGAAGCCGCTCGGTGGGAGGGAGTTTCGTGAATGAAGCGCGAGAGGAACCCACCCCCGAGCGCCAGACTTCAAGCTGCCTTGGTCACCTTGCCCGCTTTGATGCAGCGGGTGCAGGCCAGAACGCGCTCCGTGCGACCCTCGACGCTGGCCCGAATCTTCTGGAGGTTCGGGAGGGTCCGCTTCTTGGTCTTGTTGTTCGCGTGGCTGACGTTGTTGCCGACGAGCGGACGCTTGCCACAGATGTCACACTTCCACGCCATGACCTCTAACTCCTTGAAAACTGGGGCGTTGGACGCCTGCCGATTAAAGAGCGGCGGAACCTGCCAGAAAGCCGCTTGGAAATCCAGCCTTTCAGCCGTTTTGGATCAGCCCTTGAGCGGATCCTTCTTCTTCAACATGTCCTGAACGAGCCTGGCGGCCCGGACGCCCGCGAGCAGCTCGCCCTCCAGGCCCAGGCCCGGGAGCACCTCGCGGCCCGCGAGCAGCAGGTTCTTCACCGGGGTGCGCTGGGGCAAACCGGTGACGCCCAGGAAGGCTTCCGACTCGAAGCTGTAGAGGGGATGGGGCATCAGCCGCGTCCCGCGGGAGCCGCTGGCGTCCAGGTAGGGGACCGAGCGAAGCAGGCGATGGGGCGCGGTGAAGGGCATCAGCGCGTCGAGCTGCCCGTCGATGCGCACGGCCAGCCCCTGCAGGTGCTCGTCGCCCAGCTCCCGCGCGGACGCGGGGACGAAGACGCCGGCGCAGACCACGCGCACGCCCTCCACGTCCTTGCCCTCCTTGCCGCCCGAGGCGGTGGTGCGCGCCGGGTGGAGCTGCAGCAGCATGGGGCCCAGCTCCGCGTCCTGCGTGTCCACGAGCGTCAGCTCCCCCATGCCCCGGGGGAGCGCGGACTCGGGCACCACCCAGTTGACGGTGAAGAGCAGGGACTTCGTGGTGGACTGGTCCAGGTGCTCGAGCAGGCCGCGGTGGTGCTTCTTGTCCGTCACCAGCCTGCGCAGCGCGCCGGAGTCGGTGGCGGCGACGAGGCAGGAGGCGCGGTAGAGCGTGTCCGAGCGCACCAGCTTCACGCCCGCGAACTTGCTGCCGTCGAAGGACAGCTCATCGACGATGAAGCCCGAGGGGCTGTCGCGGCCGAGCACGTCTCCGCCCAGCTCCGCCAGGCGCCGCGTGAGCAGCTCTCGCAGGCCGTCGTGGCCGCCCTGGAAGGAGGAGGGGGCCGACAGCACCTGGGACAGGGGCCGGGTGAGCGCCAGGGGCGACTCGGGCTTGTCCAGGTGGTTGATGAAGGGGCGCAGCCCGCGGAGCAACGCGGCCGCGGGGGTGTCCGAGGTCAGCCGGGGCGCGCTCTCCAGGCCGGGGTGGGCCTTGATGAGCTTCTTGAGCCCCCAGCCCTCGAAGAACCCGTCCGGGGGCAGGGCGGGCTGGGCCTTGAAGAAGGCGTCGCTCGCCTCGTGCTGGGCGGTGGTGCCGGCCAGGGCGCCCAGGAGCGCCTCGCCCTCTTCGCCCAGCTCGCGCGTCACCTCGGCCTTGCGGCGGGCGGCGTCGGCGTGCAGGTCCATGCGGTTCCTGGGCAGGACCAGCTGGAGCTCGGGCGTGTGGGGGCGCAGCGCGCGCTGCACGGTGGTGGTGAGGCCCAGCTCGGTGAGGGCCTCCTCCACCGCGGGCATGGCCTTGAGCGGGGGCGCGACGAAGGGCGCGTAGGGGAGCACGTAGCCGCCGTGCTCGTAGCCCGGGCCCATGCCGTCGTGCTCGACCCAGAGGACGCGGTGGCTGCGCTTGGCCAGCAGCGCCGCGGCGAGCGCGCCACCGAGCTGGCTGCCCAGCACGATGACGTCGTACACGTGCCGCGACGGGCCCGAGGGAAGCTTGAGTTTGGCTGCGGACGTCATGCGGCGCGCAACACTACACAACGTCCCCCCGGCTGGCTCCCTTTTGACGAGGCAAGAGGGTGGGTGCTCGGAGCCCTCAGCCTCCCGCGCCGAAGAGGCGGGCCTCCAGCTCGGGCGGGAAGGTGGTGAAGTCCGGGAGCGTCCACTGGGCGCCGGCCTGGCGCAGCTGGACGGCCGTCGTCGTGGTGGTGATGCCCACCACCGGCATGCCCGCGTCCCGGGCGGACATGACGCCGAGGATGGCGTCCTCGAAGGCGAGGCACTCGGAAGGGTCCACGCCCAGCCCGCGCGCGGCGGCCAGGAAGATGTCCGGGAAGGGCTTGCCCCGGGAGACCTCCTCGGCGCCGACGATGCGCTGGAAGACGGGGCGCAGGCCCAGGCCGTCGATGACCAGCGCGCGGTTGCCCTCCGGCGCGGCGGTGGCGATGGCCATGGGGATGCCCGCCGCGCGCAGTCGGGACAGGAGCGCCTCCGCGCCGCGGTGCAGCCGCAGGTGGGGCCGGTAGAGGGTGCGGTAGTGGCCCTCCTTCTCGTCGGCCAGGCGCTGGAGCTCCTCCGCGTCCAGGGCGCGGCCGAGGAGCTCGGGGAGGATTTCTTCGTTCTTCCGGCCCGCGAAGCGCGTCTGGAAGTCCTCGGCGGTGAGCGACAGGCCGAGCTTGCGCGCGAGCGCCACCCACGCCTGGTTGTGGAACACCATGTTGTCGACGAGGGTGCCGTCCATGTCGAAGACGGCGGCTCGGAGGGGCGCGTCGGAAGGTGTCATGGTTTCCCACCCATAGCGCGGCTGGGGACCCGCGAGCGGCCGAATCGTGCGCGCCTGCTCGGGAGGACTGATATTCGGGCCTCACATGAGCGACGGCGTGCGGACAGAGATGCGAGGCGCGGTGGGGGTGGTGACGTTGGACCGGCCCAAGGCGCTCAATGCGTTGAATCTGGAGATGTGCCGGCGGCTGCTGCCCCAGCTGGAGGCCTGGCGTGCGGACCCCGCGGTGAAGGCCGTGGTCGTCCGGGGAGCGGGCGGGCGGGCCTTCTGCGCGGGTGGGGACGTGCGCGCCGTGGCGGCTTCCCAGGCGGAGCCCCGACCGGCCGGCGCGGAGCGATTGTCGCGGGAGTTCTTCCGCGCCGAGTACACGCTGAACCACCTCATCCACCACTTCGGCAAGCCGTACATCTCGCTCGTGGACGGAATCTGCATGGGTGGCGGGCTGGGCCTGTCCATCCATGGGGTGTACCGCGTCGTCACCGAGAAGCTGGTGCTGGCGATGCCGGAGACGGGGATTGGCCTGTTCCCGGACGTGGGCGGAGGCTGGTTCCTGCCGCGCTTCCCGGGCGAGTCGGGGACGTACCTGGGCCTGACGGGCGCGCGGTGCGGCGCGGCGGACGCGATGTGGCTCGGCTACGGGACACACTTCGTGGAGTCGGCGCGGCTGGAGACGGTGCTGGAGGCGCTGGTGGGCGCCGAGTGGGGCGAGGGCCTGGCGAGCGCGGTGGTGGAGCGGGTGCTGAAGGGCTTCCACGCGGACGCGGGGACGTCGGTGCTGGGGACGCAGCACGTGGCGATGGACCGGTGCTTCGCGGCGGAGCGGGTGGAGGACATCCAGCAGGCGCTGGAGGCGGAAGGGACGGCGTGGGCGCAGGAGACGTGGGCCACGCTCGTGCGCATGTGCCCCACGAGCCTGAAGGTGACGCTGCGTCAGCTGCGCATGGGCCGCACGCGCGACTATGACGAGATGCTGTCGGTGGAGTACCGGCTGAGCCAGGCCATGACGGCGCGGGCCGACTTCCGCGAGGGCATCCGCGCGGTGCTGGTGGACAAGGACCACAAGCCGCGCTGGCACCCGGGAACGCTGGGCGACGTCTCCGAGGCGGACGTGGAGGCGTGCTTCGCGTCCTCGGAGGGGGATGAGCTGGTGCTGTCGCGGAGCTGAGGGCTCAAGCCCGCTTCAGGGCCTGCTTCAGGAAGTCGATGCAGGCCTCCGGCGACTCCTCGTGGGGCCAGTGGCCCGCGTCAGGGAGCGTGTCCACGGTGGCGTGAGGCCAGGCCTTCCGGAACCGCTCCAGGACCACGGGCGGGAAGGCCGCGTCACGCAGGCCCCAGATGAAGTGGATGGGCGTCTTCGCGAACCGCTCACGCCGCTCCCAGAGGGACTGGAAGAAGGGCGTGGAGGCGCTGAGGCTCTTGGCGAGGGCCCAGAGCACGCGCTCGCGTGAGTCGGCGTCCGGGAACGCGGAGGTGTACTGGTTCCACACCTTCGCGGGACGCGGGCCCTTGCCCCAGGCCGACTTGGCGATGATGAAGGACAGGTTCAGGTTCCGGTACAGCCAGCGGAAGAGCCCGCCCCCTGCCATTCGCGCGCCCCGGGCGAGCGAGGGCTCGTCGATGAAGGGCCAGGCGATGGTGTTGATGAGCACCACGCGCTCGATGCGCTCCGGATGGGAGAGCGCGAAGTCGAGCGAGATGGGGCCGCCGAAGTCGTGTGCCACCAGGGTGAAGCGGGGCAGGTTCAGCGCCTCGATGAGCGCGGCGAAGCGGCGCGCGTGGGCCTCGGGCGAGTAGTCCGCGTCCGGAGGTCGGGGCGACAGGCCGAAGCCCAGGTGGTCCACCGCGATGCAGCGGTGCGTGGCGGAGCAGACGCGGATGAGCGCGCGCCACTCGAAGGACCAGGTGGGCGTTCCGTGCACGAAGACGATGGGCGGCCCCTGGCCCACGTCCACCACGGACAGTCCTGCCACCTCACGCACGCTGAAGGGAAACGCCTCTCGGTCGACCCATGCGGGAACTTGCATGGCAGATAGTCAATGGTTCTTGACCAATAAAGTCAAGTACACTTGACTGGATGAAGAGGAAGGACGCGCTCGAGGACGTGAAGAAGCTTCAGGCCAGCAGCCTGGGTTACGTGCTCATCCGATGTGGGCAGTTGTTCAACGAGTTGGGGATGCAGGCGGTCAACAGCGAGGCCGGCTATCCCATGATGCGCGAGGTGCACGCGCGCATCCTCCCGTACCTGGAGAATCCGGACGGCGTGCGAATCACCGAACTCGCGCGCAGCCTGGGGGTGACGAAGCAGGCGGTGCAGCCCGTCATCGCGGAGCTCGCGGAGTTCGGCGCGGTGCGGATTGAACCGGACCCTGATGACGCCCGCGCGAGGCGGGTCCTCCTGACGGAGAAGGGCATCGCGGCCATGCGGCACGGGACGACGAAGCTGGTGGAGATCGACCGGCGCGTGGCGAAGCGCCTGGGCGCGGAGGAGACGCGGGAGCTGCACGGGCTGTTGACCCGGCTGCTCGAGGTGCTCAAGGCGCAGGATTGAGGCGCGTGGCATGCTCCTCGTGAATGGGGGCCGTGATGCCTGGCGGCGGCGAACGAGAGGGCCTCGTTGCCGACGTCGGTGGCGCGGACCCGCTGGGCCAGTCTCGGCGTCGGGATGCGCGCACGGAGCCGACAGCCGCGCCTCTTCAGGCGATGTGAGGGCTCGCAGCCGGGCTTCGGTGGCGCGAGCCTCGCCAGTGAAGCCGGTGGGTGCCCTCCGGAGGTTGCTGGCTACAGCTCTTCGTCGCTGACGACGGTGATGTCCTCGGCGCGAAGCAGGGCCGTGGTGATGCCTTCTCCCGAGCGCAGCACTCCGGACTCGTAGACGCGCTGGCTCCCGCAGGAGGGGCTCTTCTCCTTGAGCAGCGCGACCGTCACGTCGAAGCGTCGCGCGGCCTCGAGCGCGAGCTGGGCTCCCCGCTGGAAGTCCTCGGTGCGGTCCGTTCGCGCCTCGCGTTCCACCGCGCGAGCCTGTCCCGCCCAGACGTCGACGCCCGTGCCGCCTCGCAGGTCGACGGGAGGACGAGGGATGGGGAGCCCCGAGGCGACCTCGGGACAGATGGGCACGACCGCCTTGCCCTCGAGGGCCGCGAGCACTCGCTCCGAGCGCTGCGAGCGGCCGTCGTAGCGGCACGCTTCGCCCAGGAGGCACGCGCTCACCATCACCACGGGGGCCTCGCGAAGGGCCGCGCGGCGCGCTTCCTGGGACGGAACCTCGCGTGCACGTTCGTGACAGCCCGCGCTCGCGGAGTGGGCCACGCCGCCCCCGTCCGTCTGTTCCTGGCGCGGACCGTCGGCGTCACCATCCACCGAGGCAGCGAGGCGCGTACCGGCCCGCGCGTCCTCACGCTTCACTTCGTCGCCCCAGGGCTGCGCAGGGCCAGCTCGCCCATGGTCGGCGCCGCGGCCACCCGCGTCCTCACCCCATCCAGCGTCACCTGG
The DNA here is from genome assembly GCF_026626605.1 of Myxococcus sp. MISCRS1. Classification (NCBI taxonomy): domain Bacteria; kingdom Pseudomonadati; phylum Myxococcota; class Myxococcia; order Myxococcales; family Myxococcaceae; genus Myxococcus; species Myxococcus sp. MISCRS1. The sequence continues at coordinate 1,172,362 of NZ_JAPNKB010000001.1, read as the reverse complement.
CCCGTCACCGCGAGCCGCACGGCCAACGGATACAGCCGATGCTCCTCGACGAGGATGCGCGCGCTCAGGCTCTTCTCGTCATCGTCCGGCAGCACCGGCACCGCGGCCTGTCCGATGATGGGCCCCGTGTCCGTGCCCGCGTCCACGAAGTGCACCGTGCACCCGGCCACCTTCACGCCCCGCTCCAGCGCCTGCCGCTGAGCATGCAGCCCGGGGAACGACGGCAGCAGGGAAGGGTGGATGTTCAGCACCCTCCCGGCGAACCGCCCCAGGAAGTCCGCGCTGAGCAGCCGCATGAACCCCGCCAGGCACACCCACTGCACGCCCGCCGCGCCCAGCGCCTCGAGAATCGCCGCCTCGAACGCGGCCTTGCTCGCATGCGCCTTGTGGTCCACCACCACCGCCGGGACGCCCGCGGCCCGCGCCCGCTCCAGCGCATGGGCCGTGGGCACGTTCGACACCACGCAGGCCACCTCGGCCGGGAAGTCCTCGCGCGCGCACGCGTCGAGCAACGCCTGCAGGTTGCTCCCGCCGCCGCTGACGAGCACGCCCAGCCGGACCCGCGCCGTGCTCATGGCTCGATGACCGCCGTGGCCTCGCCCGAGCCCGCCTCCACCCGGCCCACCTCGGACGCCTCCACGCCCCGCGCGCGCAGCACCTCGAGCGCCTGCGCCACGTCCTCCTGCGCCACCACCACGATGAGGCCCAGGCCCATGTTGAACGTGCTGAACATCTCGTCGCGCGCCACGCTCCCCAGCTTCGCGATGAGGTCGAAGATGGGCGGCTTCACCCAGGACTTCTCGCTCAGCACCGCGCGCGTCCCGTCCGGCAGGCACCGGGGCAGGTTGCCCGGAATGCCGCTGCCGGTGATGTGCGCCATGCCCTTCACCTTCACCGCCTGCGTCAGCGCCAGCGCGTCCTTCACGTAGATGCGCGTGGGCTCCAGCAGCGCGTCACCCAACGAGCGGCCCAGCCCCTCGGGCGTCGCGTCCAGCGCGAGCTTCGCGTTCTCCAGCAGCACCTTGCGCGCCAGCGAGTAGCCGTTGCTGTGCAGCCCCGACGACGTCAACCCGATGAGCGCGTCCCCGGGCTTCACGCTCTTGCCGTCGATGATGGCCGAGCGCTCCACCACGCCGACGCAGAAGCCCGCCAGGTCGTACTCGCCCCGCGCGTAGAAGCCCGGCATCTCCGCCGTCTCGCCGCCGAGCAGCGTGCACCCGGCCTGCTCGCAGCCCTGGGCGATTCCCTTCACCACCTCCGCCGCCGCGTCCACCTCCAGGCGGCCCGTGGCGAAGTAGTCCAGGAAGAACAGCGGCTCCGCGCCGCACGTGAGGATGTCGTTCACCGACATCGCCACCAGGTCGATGCCCACCGTGCCGTGCCGGCCCGCGGCGAAGGCCACCTTCAGCTTGGTGCCCACCCCGTCCGTGCCCGCCACCAGCACCGGCTCGCGGTACTTGCCGGGCGGCAGCGCGAACAGCCCCCCGAAGCCGCCGACTCCCGCGACGACCTCCGGACGCATCGTGCGCGCGGCGTAGGGCTTGATTCGGTCGACAAACGCGTCGCCGGCCTCGATGTCCACTCCGGAGTCTTTGTAGGTCGTTCCCACGGGCGGCCTTCTATCGGCCCCGACGTCCGTTGTCTCGGACTCCGAAACCCCGGTGTCGGGTTTGCGGCGAGCCCGGACGCACGGTGTGTCCCACCGGTCCGTACAAAAGGTAATTTGACCAGGGGGGGAGGGGCTGATTGACTCCTCGCAGGATGGGCGCCGAGGAAACCCTCTTTCAACGTTTCGGCAAGGAATTCCCAAAGGGCACCGAACTCTTCCGTGAGGGAGAGGCGGGCCGGGAGATGTTCGTCATCCAGGCGGGCAAGGTCTCCATCTCCAAGCGCGTGCGCGACGTGGAGAAGGTCCTGGCCGTGCTGGGGCCCGGTGAGTTCTTCGGGGAGATGGCCATCATCTCCAACAAGCCCCGCAACGCGTCCGCGGTGGTCAACGAGGACGCCCGGCTGCTGGTCATCGACCCCAAGACGTTCGAGGCGATGATCCGCGGCAACGCCGAGATCGCCGTCCGGATGATCAAGAAGCTGGCCGAGCGCCTGTCGGAGGCGGACGCCCAGATCGAGAACCTGCTGCACAATGATCCGGCCAGCCGGGTGGTGCACCAGCTCATCCAGACCACCCAGTCGCGCGGCCGTCCCTCCGATGAGGGGACGGGGACGGACATCGACTTCGTCGTCCGCGAGATGCCCCGCCAGATTGGCGTGGGCGAGCCCGCGGTGCGCAACGTGCTGGAGCGGCTGGTCCGCGCGGGCCTCATCTCACGCAGTGGTGACCGAGTCACCGTGTATGACACGGCCAGACTCCACGACTTCCTCCAATACCTGGAGATGAAGTGGAAGTTCGGAGACCTCTAGCGTGAAGCTCCGCGTCCTCGGCTGCCACGGTGGCGAGCTCCCCACGTGCAAGAGCACGTGCTTCCTCGTCGATGACGTGCTGGCGCTCGATGCGGGCGCCCTGACGGGGACGCTCTCGTTGGACGAGCTGTGCCGGGTGGACCACGTGCTCGTGGGCCACAGCCACTTCGACCACGTGAAGGACCTGCCGCTGATGGCGGACCTGGTCATCGGTCGCCGGGACAAGCCCGTCACCATCCACGCCTCTCGCGAGTGCGCCAAGGCCCTGCGCGAGAACATGTTCAACAACGCCCTCTGGCCGGACTTCACCCGCATCCCGACCAAGGCCAACCCCGTCCTGCGCATCCAGACCTTCCGCGCCGGCGGCACCTTCCAGGTGGGGCCCTACACCGTGCGCAGCGTCCCGGTGAGCCACCCCGTGGAGTCCTGCGGCTTCATCATCTCCAACGGCAAGAGCACGCTCGCCATGAGCGGGGACACCGGGCCCACCGACAAGCTCTGGAAGGCCCTGAACGAGACGAAGAACCTCAAGGCCCTCCTCCTGGAGACCTCCTTCCCCAACGCCCTCCAGTCGCTGGCCGACATCTCCGGCCACCTGACGCCCCACACCCTGGGGCTGGAGCTGCGCAAGTTCGAGCGCAACGGGGCCTCGGTGATGCTCTACCACCTCAAGCCGGCCTTCGTGGCCCAGCTCAAGAAGGAACTGGCGAGCATGCCGGTGGAGGTGCTGGAGCTCAACGACGTGTTCGAGTTCTAGCCCGTCCCCCGGGCGGCGACGCATCGCGCCACACGGAACGGTTGACGGGCGGGGACGGGCGGATTAACCCCCGCCGTTCTCATGGCCTGGTTTTCGAAGAAGCCGCGCATCGCCGTCGACACCCAGCAGCAGCCCGAGCCCGGACCGTCTCGCATGGAGGGCCTGTGGGCCAAGTGCGAGAGCTGCGACGAAATCATCTACCGGCAGGAGCTGGAGAAGAACTGGATGGTGTGTCCGCACTGCGACCACCACCACCCCTGGAACGCGCGCGCGCGGCTGGCGACGCTGTTGGATCCGGACAGCTTCGAGGAGTTCGACAAGGAGCTGGAGCCGCAGGACCCGCTCGGGTTCAGTGACTCGAAGAAGTACAAGGACCGGCTGAAGACCACGCGCAAGAGCCTGGAGGAGAACGACGCGTTCATCTCCGGCGTGGGCCGCATCGGCGGGCACCCGGTGTCCGTGGGCGCGTTCGTCTTCGAGTTCATGGGCGGCTCCATGGGCTCGGTGGTGGGCGAGAAGGTGGCGAGGACCTTCGAGCGCGCGCATGACCTGAAGTGCTCCGCGCTCATCTTCTCGGCGTCCGGCGGCGCGCGCATGCAGGAGGGCATCTTCTCGCTGATGCAGATGGCGAAGACCTCCGCGGCCATCGCCCGCTTCCGCACGGGTAACAAGCCCTACATCTCCGTGCTGCTGCACCCGACGACGGGCGGCGTGGCGGCCTCGTTCTCCTGGCTGGGGGACGTCATCCTCGCCGAGCCCAAGGCGCTCATCGGCTTCGCCGGTCCGCGCGTCATCGAGCAGACCATCCGCCAGAAGCTGCCCGAGGGCTTCCAGCGCTCGGAGTTCCTGCTGGAGCACGGGATGATCGACAACATCGTCAACCGCAAGGACCTGCGCGCCCGGCTGGGGCAGATCCTCGGCCTGCTGGGCTGAGCCCGCGCGCTCATCGGCATCCCTCATGAGCGCGCCCAGGACACCGGAGGAAGCACTCGCCTTCCTCTCGCGGCTCAACCCCTCCGGCATCAAGCTGGGGCTGGAGCGGGTGAGCGAGGCGCTCGAGGCCCTGGGCCACCCCGAGCGCCGCTATCCGGTGCTGCACGTCGCCGGCACCAACGGCAAGGGCAGCACCTGCGCCTTCGCCGCCACCGCGCTCCAGGCCGCGGGCCACCGCGTGGGCCTCTACACGTCCCCGCACCTGGTGCGCGTCAACGAGCGCATCCGCGTGGGCGGCGAGGACATCTCCGACGAGGACTTCGGCCGCGCCATCCTCGACGTGCTGGAGCGCTACCCGTCCGCCGTCGCCGAGCCGATGACGTACTTCGAGTTCGGCACCGTCGTGGCGCTGTGGCACTTCGCGCGCGTGGGCGTGGACGTCGTCGTGTTGGAGACGGGGCTGGGCGGCCGGCTGGACGCGACCACCGCCGCGCCCTCCACCGTGACGGCCATCACCCCCGTCTCGTTCGACCACATGGAGTACCTGGGCAAGACCCTGGCCGCGATCGCCGGCGAGAAGGCCGGAATCCTCAAGCCCGGCGTGCCCTGCGTCGTCGCCCGGCAGGCCCCCGAGGCGCTGGAGGCCATCGAGGCCCGCGCGCGGGTGCTCGGCGTGCCCCTCGTCGTGGAGGGGCGGGACTTCGAGGCGCGGCGGCAGCCTGATGGGAGCCTCACGTACCAGGGCGTGGCGTGGCGGCTGGAGCGGCTGCGTGTGTCGCTTCGAGGCCCCCATCAGGTCCAGAACGCGGCGGTGGCGCTGGCCTGCCTGGAGAGCCTGTCCTCGCGTGGCGTGGCGGTCTCGAGCGAGGAGGCGAAGGTGGGGCTCGGCTCGGCGCGCTGGCCTGGACGGCTGGAGGAGGTGGGCGAGCGACCGGTCGTGCTCCTGGATGGCGCTCACAACCCGGCGGGGGTGGAGGTGCTGCTCGCGTCCCTGCGCGCGCTGTACACGGGGCGCCCGGTCCACTGTGTCTTCGGCGTGGTGGCGGACAAGGATCGGGGGCCGATGATGCGGGCCCTCTTCCCCGCGTGTGCCTCCGTGCAGCTGACGCCCCTGGAGACGTCCCGCTCGCTTCCACCCACGGCCTATCTCGACGAGGCGCGCGCCCTGGTGCCGGACGTCACCGCCTGGCCGGACGTGGACGCGGCGCTCGCGGAGGCCCGGCGGCGCGCGGGCCCGGAGGGACTGGTGCTGTGCACCGGCTCGCTGTTCCTGGTGGGCATGGTGCGGGCGCGACTGGGGACTCCCTGAGGGGTCGGTTCACGCCACCTTCCCGACAGGGACCTGGGGCAGCGGGGCAGGGCGCGCCGAGGCCCGCCTGCAGCGGGTGACCTTCCAGGATGGGCCTTGCGTCCAGGACGGGCAAGACACACGGGCCGAGGGGGAATCCTTGGCGCGTTGCATCAGCCGCCGTAGATTCAAGGCATGCGCCTGCCGGACTGGAGAGCCGCGACCACCACGGGACCCGCCATCCCGTCCATCGACGAAGTCGACTTCCGGGCGCTTTACACGAAGACGAAGTACGTGGTGGAGACGGCGGACGGCTGGTCGCTGGTCATCACGCGCTACCGTCCGGTGAAGCAACCGTTCGCCCAGCCGCTGTTCGGCGAGCCGCTGCTGCTGGTGCATGGCTTCTCGCAGAACCGTCACACGTGGACGAGCGGCCAGTTCGTCAAGAACCTGCTCTTCTTCGGCGTGGACATCCACATCCTGGAGCTGCGCGGCCACGGCAAGAGCTCCATCGCCTTCCAGAAGGAGCGCGCCGAGCGCTTCAAGCGCCCGCTGCCGCCGGACCTGGACTACGGCTGGGACCTGGACAGCTATTTCCTCTACGACCTGCCGGCCGCCGTGTCGGGCGTCAAGCGCATCACCCGCCGCGAGCGCATCTTCTACTGCGGCCACTCCATGGGCGGGATGCTGGGCTACGGCTACACGGGCATCCACGACGACTTCGAGGGCCTCATCACCATCGGCTCGCCCGCGGACCTGGGGCGGGGCTTCATGGCGCTGCGCATGCTCGCGCACGGCGCGCCCATGCTCGCGGGGATGATCGACATGACGCTCGCGGGGGTGAACCTGGGCGGGGACGTCAACGGCCTGGGCAAGAAGCTCCTGTCGCGCGGCGTGGGCGCGTTCAACGCGAAGCTGGGCCGCAAGCTGGTGCCGGAGGAGCGCCGCAAGCTGCGCTTCGACGCGGTGCCCGTGGACCTCATCCTCAAGTTCGTCGAGCGGCAGATTGGCAAGGCGGAGGACTCGCCGCTGTATCAACAGCTCACCACGCGGCTCAACCGGCTCATCAACCCGGAGCGCGTGGGCGCCGACGACATCCGGTGGCTCCTGCGCGAGGGCGGCGAGCGCGAGCCTCGCAAGGTCATCGAGCAGTTCGCCCGGTGGATCCGCCGCGGGGAGATGGTCTGCTACCGCACCGGCTACGACTTCAAGCGCGGCTTCGAGAAGATCCACATCCCCATGGCCATCATCTTCGGGGACATGGATCCGCTCGCCTCGGTGGAGTCCACCCGGAGCGTGTACCGCGCGGCCAAGAGCGAGTACCTGCTGTGGCGGCCGGTCAAGGGCAACAGCCACATCGAGCTGACGATGGGGCACGACATCCGGCAGATCTGCTACGACATCAAGAACCTCATCGAGTACGCGCGCACGCACCGCAACCGCGCGCCGTCCCTGCCTCGCCTGCGCTAGCCCTTCGCGCGGCGGTGTGGCTGGAAAGTTGGAGGGTGATGGGCGCGTGTTAGCATCCGAGCCCACTGTCAACGTGAAGGGGAGTGGTCGATGAAGGCCTCAGCGGTGTGGCTGCTCGGTGTGGTGCTCGTGCCTTGCATGGCGCTCGCGCAGGCTCCGGCGGCGAACCTGAACACCATCACCAGCGTGCAGGTGAATGGCGGGACGGTGACCATCTCCGGCTCGAAGAAGGCGAACTTCACCACCTTCACGATGACCGACCCGCCCCGGCTCGTCATCGACATCGCGGAGGCCGTCTTCAACGGCGTCCCCGAGGAGACGCAGGTGGGCAATGGCACGGTGACGGGCATCCGCACCGCCAGCTACGGCTCGGATGACTCCGCCATCGCCCGCGTGCTCATCGGCTTCGAGCGCGAGGTGGAGACCGACATCCAGGCCACCGACAGCCAGCTCGTCATCAAGGTCGTCGGAGGCGCGGGTCAGGCCGTGGCCCAGGCCGCGCCCACCCAGCCCGCCGCCCAGCCCGCTACGGATGGCTCCGCCGCCGAGGCCGCCGCTCGCGCCGAGGCCGAGCGCCAGGCCCAGGAGAAGGCCGCCGCCGAGGCCGCCGCTCGCGCCGAGGCCGAGCGCCAGGCCCAGGAGAAGGCCGCCGCCGAGGCCACGGCCCGCGCTCAGCAGGACGCCGACGCCGAGCGCCAGCGCCAGCAGGAGGCCGAGGCCCGCGCCGCGGCCCAGCGCGAGGAGGAGCAGCGCGCCGCCCAGGCCGCCGCCGACGACAGGAAGCGCCAGGAGGCCGAGGCCCAGGCCTCCGCGAAGGCCGCCGCCGACGACAGGAAGCGCCAGGAGGAGGAGGCCCGTGCCGCCGCCGAGGCCGCCGCCGATGAGCGCCGCGCCACCGCCCAGGCCGCCGCCGACGAGAAGAAGCGTCAACAAGAGGACGCTCGCGCCGCAGCGAAGACGGCCGCCGAGGAGAAGCGCGCCGCCGCCCAGGCCGCGAAGGAGGAGGCCGCCGAGGCCCGCCGTCAGCGCGAGGAGGAGGCCCGCGCCGAGCGAGAGCGCCGCCAGCAGGAGCGCGTCGCCATGGCCCAGCCCCGGGAGCGCCGCGAGGTGTCGAGCGGCGGTTCGGCCGAGGTGTCCTCGCGTCGCAAGACGATGACGCTGGTGGGCTTCCAGCAGCAGGGTGGGGTGTCGCGCGTCTTCATCCGGACCAACGAGCCGGTGCGCTACAGCGTGAGCGAGACGGGCAACGCGGTGGTGCTGGAGCTGGAGAACAGCCGCATCGACCTGAGCAACAACACCCGGCCGCTGGACACGTCCTACTTCAACTCGCCCGTCACCCGGGTTGACGCGGACGCGGAAGGCCGCAACGTGCGCGTCACCGTGCAGCTGCGGCAGCAGGCTCCGGTGCAGGCTCAGCAGGACGGGAACGTCATTTCGTTGGATTTTCAGCGCACCGCTCGGTGATAAGGGCCCCCGCGCGGCCGTGGCGCGGCATACCTTGCACCCCTGAATGAGCCTCCTCGTTCCGCTCGCCGCCGCGCTGCTGGTCTCCTCGGCGCAGATTCCGCTCGCCACCCAGGTCCAGCTCCCCTCCGGCGAGACGGTGGAGCTGGCCGCCGACTTCCTCACCTACGAGGCCGACAAGCAGGTCCTCACCGCGCGCGGCCACTGCGAGCTGCGCACCGGCGAGATGCTGCTGCGCTCGGACGAGGTGACCTACGACGAGGCGAACCAGGTGGCCACCGCCACCGGCAACGTCATGTTCGTGGGCCCCGGCGGCATGGCGGCCGTCGCGGATGACGTCAGGGTGGACATCCGCTCCTTCGAGGCCACGCTCCAGGGCGGCCTCTTCATGCAGAAGAAGGGCGTCACCCAGGAGGCGATGCTCGCGGCGAAGACGCCCGAGGAGCTGCGCTCCATGGGCGAGACGCCCATCATCCTCAGCGGCACCCGCATCCGCCGCACCGGGCCCAACGCCTTCACCGTGGACGACCTGGCCTTCACCCCGTGCGAGTGCGGCCCGGGGGAGCCCACCTGGCGCATGGAGGCCCGGTCCGCCAACGTCATCCTCGGCGAGCGCGCCACCCTGTCGTGGCCCGTGGTGTACGTGGAGTCCGTCCCCATCTTCGCGCTGCCCTGGGTGTACCTGCCCCTGGCCGAGCGCCGCACGGGCTTCCTCATCCCCAACCCGAACTTCTCGGGGCAGAGCGGCTTCAGCCTCGAGCAGCCGTTCTTCCTCACGTTGGGGCGCAGCTACGACATGACCTTCACCCCGGGCTACTTCTTCGGCTCGTCGGACCAGACGGTGCTGCGGGGGCCGGAGGGCGCCAGGTTCGAAACCCAGGAGCCTCGGCTGTTTGGCGTGAAGGGCCCGCGGTTGCGCACGGAGTTCCGTTATGTGCCCAGCGAGACGGCCCGAGGCCGGGTGTCGCTCGGCGTGCTGCACGACTCCCGCCCTCTGCGAGACCCTCGGACTGGTGACTTCTACCTGTACCCAGAAGGAGCGCCCGACGCCTATACCTACGTCGACGTGCCCCGGGGCTGGCGCGGCGAGGCGTCCTGGCAGCACTTCCAGGACCTGGGCTCCGGTTGGTACGACCGGGTGGACGCGTCGTTCGTGTCGGACGGCAACTACACGCGCGACCTCACCGCCGACGTCATCCTCCAGGGCCTCGACTACCTGCGCAGCACCGCCACCGTGTTCCGCCGCCAGGAGGACTCGTACGCGGGTCTGGATGTGTCCCTGCGCCAGGACATCCGCTGGCCCTATCGCTTCTTCCAGGACAACCGCGTGCCGTCCCAGGTGGACCCGCTGCGGCCGGACCTGCCCTCGCCGGTGACCTTCCAGCGCCTGCCCGGCGTCGTCTACGCGCTGCCGGAGCGCCCCCTGTTCGGCGGCATCGTCGGAGGGCTGCGCGCCGAGTTCACCCGCCTGGCCCCCATGACGGGCGGGTTCGGGGACGAGGGCGTCGACGGCATCTTCCGCCGCGATGGCATCTACCTCCCGCTGGGCTACCACTACACGGACCCGACGTACCCGGTGGACCCGGGGCAGGGCAACGGCCTCTTCGACACACGAGACCGCGAGGCGAGAGATCGCATCGACCTCACCTCCCGGCTCGCCACGTCCATCCCCCTGGGCGACGTGGCGCGGGTGACGCCGTCGCTGGGCGTGCGCCAGGACGTCTGGGCCGGCGAGTACTCGGGCAGGACGTGGCAGCGCGGCTACCCCATCGCGGGCCTGCTCGTGGACACCCAGCTCACGCGCACGTGGGACGGGGAGAAGAACCGCTACCGGCACTCCTTCGCGCCCTCGCTGGAGCTGCGCTACGTGCCGGGCGGCTGGGGCCACGTGCCGTCCGCGGGCGCGCAGCGGGGGCCTGGGTTCGCCCAGCCCTACGACGAGGTCGACGCCGCCGTGCCCCTGGACCTGGATGGCCGCACGCGGGGCTTCCTCCAGGGCGTCTTCGCCGTGGACCAGACGCTGCGCGTCAAGGTGGGCAACGCTTACCGCGAGCCGCTGCGGCTGCGCATCGGCCAGGGGTTCGACCTGACGCGTTACGCACCCGCCGCGAACAAGCTCGGAGATCCCGAGCCGGTCCTCCGTGACACCTTCGCGCGCCTGACGACGAGCCTGGGAATGCTCACCGCCGGTGGGATGGTTCGCTTCGACCCCAACTCGGGGCGCGTCACCCAGATCACCGGCGACTTCAACATCGACAACGGCAAGGGCCAGGCGCTCTACGCGCGCTACGACGACATCCTCACCACCGCCCAGGCGGCCATCGACCGGGGTGAAATCCCCAACGCCCTGGGCCCGGATTCCATCCGCCGCCCCCTGGATGCCCTGGTAGGCAGCGTATCCCGAGAAACGCCCGGCCTCCCCACGGCCGAGCGGGCCCAGGCTCTCATCGCGGGTACGCGTTTGACGCTCGGATTTGGCCTCGGGGTGCGGTACGAAGCCCTGGTGCAGCCCCTCTACCAGGATCCAACAAACCAAGAGGCGTTGAAGCCCTTCGCCCAGCAGACACTGGGCGTGTCATATGGGCCAGCGTGTAATTGCTGGCGCATTGAAGGGGTGGTGACCCTCAGACGTGATATCGGACTGGAATTTTCCGGTGTGAATTTCAGCGTCACTGGGTTGGGATCGTTCGGTTCGGGCGGCTAGGAATCACCGAAGGTGAATGGTGGTTCCACAACCCCCAAGCAGCCAGGAGAAGTATTTCGTGTCGGACCTCGGAAAACGAATCGGCCAGCGCATCCGCGAGCTTCGTACGCAGAGGCCGGAGCGGTGGACGCAGGAAGAGCTCGCGGAGCGGGCTCAGATCAGCGTCTCCTTCCTTTCCATGATCGAACGCGGCGAGCGTGTCCCTCATGTGGAGACCCTCGCCGCCCTGGCCAACGCCCTTGGCGTCAGCCTGGGAGAGTTGTTCACGGGAACGGAGCAGACCCTTGCCCAGACGGAGGACCTGCTGCGTCCCCTGTCTGACTTCGCGCGCGCCCGGGGCCTCACCGCACGGGACGTGGACCGCCTGCTCGGGGTCGCCCGGGTGATGTTCAGCGGCACCATCGCCTGAATCCCACCCCTCGGGGTCCCTGGCCGGACGCAAGGGGCCCCTCGGTCCTCCTGTCCTGTCCTTGACTGGACGGTAGGTAGACCGGGAAGATGGCGGAAATGCGCTGTGCGCCGCGTGCGCACAGCGTGCTTCCTTCTTCGTCCAAGGAGTCTTCGCTGATGCGTCCGGGTCTTGCCTCGTGGATGGCCCTCACGAGCATGGTGTTGTTGGCGTGTTCCTCGCCAGCTCCCGCCACGCTTGAATTCGTGGATCAGAATCCGGCCAGGCCGCGTCTGGGTGAGATCACCACCCTGCGTTTCCGGGCGGTGGACTCGCGTGGCATGCCGCAGGCCGGCACGCAGGTGCGGTTCTCACTGCAGTCGGAGGTGCCGGGGGTCCAACTGTCGCCGGCCGAGGGGACGACCAACCCCGGGGACGGCATCGTGTCCATGCAGGTGACGGCCACGGGAGGCCGTGTCACCTCCGTGGTGGTGGTCGCCTCGGCGGGTGAGGGAGCGGAGGCCAAGTCGGTCATCTCCCCGGTCATCAGCTTCGCCGGCACCAACTCGAGCTCCCGCCAGCTCACCTTCCAGTGTGGTTCGTGGTCCGGTGAGGCCTCCGGTCTGCACCACGCCATCGGCGCGTGGGACGAGGCCCGCTCGCTCATCGCCGGCGTGAAGGTGAACTGCATCGCCCACGTGGGTGATCGCAACGGCGACGGCATCGAGGGCGCCCAGGTGTCCTTCCTGACGGAGGCCGGCACCATCGGCCCCACCGCCACGTCTCTCACGGACGTCGTGGGCAACGCGCAGGTGCTCTACAAGACCTCGCTGCCCCTGCCGCAGGACGTGGACCCGGGTGAGTTCACCTGGAACCCCACCAACGACGCCACCCACACGGGTGAGTATCTGGCGCCGCTGTGGATGCAGCCCTTCCTGTGGGAGCAGAACCCGCTGGCCGCGCACGGCACCCCGCCGCAGCCGCAGTCGAACCGGCCGGAGCCCCAGCGTGCCGACCCCATCCGCCCCAACAAGATCAACAACCCGCGCGACAACCTGGTCTCGCTCATCGCCGTCACCTCCGGCGAGGAGGCCTTCAGCGACGACAACAACAACGGCCAGTGGGACACGGGCGAGGCCTTCGTGGACCTGACCGAGCCCTTCGTCGACAATAACGACAACGGCACCTGGGACGCGGGCGAGCGCTTCGTCGACACCAACGGCAACGGCCGCTGGGATGGCAAGAACGGCGTCCACGACACCAGCACGCTCATCTGGGTGCAGGAGCGCATCCTCTGGACCGGCGTGCCGCACTCGCTGGACCGTCCGGACACGGTGCGTCAGATCTCCCCGCCGCCTCCGGCCACCAACGTCGCCATCGACCACTTCGGCTCGGCCAGCGCCACGTTCCTGGTGGCGGACCCGTGGTTCAACATGATCGCCCAGAACTCGCAGGGTGACGGCTGCAACTCCGGCGCGGAGGGCCCGATTGAAATCGAGCCGGCCATCACCGGCGCCATCCCGCTGACCTACCCGTCGTACGCCGTCGTGCGCTACCTCATCAAGGACAAGCACGACGTCTCCCAGGAGCCTCAGCCGGGGCCGTTCCCCCAGCCCATCCCCTGGAAGTCGGACGCGGTCTGCACGTACACGGCCGCCCAGCTCGACGGCCACAAGGTCCAGGTCGTCGCCCCCACCGTGACGGGCACCGTGCTCTAGACGCGGTGGACGCGGGCTCCCGGTGAAGTACCCATTGACCCCGGGAGCCCACGTCCGTAGGGTCCACCTCGGCTGATTGAAGAATCAACCGGCCGGTGGAGGACGTCGTGGGCCAGAGCAAGTCGGCGGCGGACAACGGCAACCGCGAGAGCGAACGCCGCCGGACCATCCTGCGGGCGGCCATCGATGTGTTCGCCCGCAAGGGCTATCACGGGTGCCGCATCGCGGACGTGGCCAAGGAGGCCGGCGTCGCCTACGGCCTCGTGTACCACTACTTCAAGAACAAGGATGAGCTGCTGGAGACCGTGTTCGACACGGGCTGGAGCGGCTTCGTCACGCGCGTGCGCGCGGTGGTGGAGGGCGAGGGGGCGCTGGCGCAGAAGGTGCGCGGCGTGGTGGACGTGGCCTTCGAGGCGTACCGGGTGGACCCGCGCGCGGTGAAGGTCCTCATCCTGGAGATTGCCCGCAGCCCCGCGGGCTCCCGCATCAACCGGCAGACGGCCTTCGTGGACGCCATCCGCCTGTCCTCGGAGCTGTTCACCCGGGCGAAGGAGGCGGGGGAGCTGCGCTCGGACACGGACCCGCTCCTGTCGTCCGCGCTGCTCTTCGGCGCCATCGAGATGGGGCTGACGGCCTTCGTCACGGGGCTGGCCGACGCGCGCGACACCCAGGCTTTGGAGCGCGCGAAGGCGCAGATCGCCGAAACCTTCCTTCACGGCGTCCTGGCCGACGCGTCGCCAGGCGCGGAGTCCCCTGCATGGAAGCCGGAGAAGTCGTCGGAGAAGTCCGCTACGAAGTCCAAGGTCCCCAAGCGCACCTGACCATCGACCGGCCCCGGGCGCGCAACGCCCTGTCGCCCACGGTGGTGAAGGCGCTGATGGACGGGCTGGACCGCGCGGACGCGGACCCCGCCGTGCGCGTGGTGGTGCTCACCGGCGCGGGCGAGAAGGTCTTCTGCGCGGGCGGGGATCTGGGGCAGATGGCCGGCGACGGCGGCTTCCTCGCCACGCACGATGGCCGCCGCTCCTACGGGAAGCTGCTGGCCCGGTTCCAGGAGGCGCGCAAGCCCACCGTGGCGCGCGTCAACGGGCACGCGCTGGCGGGCGGGCTGGGGCTGGTGCTCGCGTGTGACCTCGCCGTGGCGGTGGAGGGCGCGGACTTCGGCACGCCCGAGATCGACGTGGGCCTGTTCCCGATGATGATGATGGCGCTCCTGCAGCGTCACGTGGGCCGCAAGCGCGCGCTGGAGCTGGTGCTGACCGGGGACAAGCTGCCCGCGCGCGAGGCGCTCGCGCTGGGGCTGGTCAACCGCGTGGTGCCCGCCGCGGAGCTGGACGGGGCGGTGGCGGCGCTGGCGGGGAAGCTCGCCGGCAAGAGCCAGGCGGTGCTCGCGCTGGGGCGCCGGGCCTTCTTCACCGCGGAGGACCTGCCGCTGCCGGCCGCGCTGGAGTTCCTCGCGTCCCAGCTGTCGCTCAACGTGCTCGCGGACGACGCGGGCGAGGGCGTCTCCGCCTTCCTGGAGAAGCGCCCGCCGAAGTGGAACGACCGCTAGCCGCGCGCCGTCAGGGCGTGCCCAGACGTGTCTCCCCGCTGGCGACGGCGGGGAGGGCGGGCGGGAAGAAGTCCAGGCGCAGCAGCGACTCGCCGTCCACCCAGATGCCGTCCACCTTCACGCCCCAATGGAGGTGGGGGCCGGTGACGCGGCCGGTGCTGCCCACCAGGCCCAGCTGCTGACCCTGCTGGAGCTTGTCGCCCTGCTTCACCTGGATGCGCGACAGGTGGAAGTACGCGGTGAAGAGGTCTCCGCCGTGGTGCACCAGCACCGTCTTGCCGGCGGAGTAGTTGTCGCGCGCCATCACCACGGTGCCCTCGTTGCTGGCCAGCACGGGCGCGCCCGGGTCTCCGTCGATGTCCACGCCGAAGTGCTGGCTGGACAGCTTGCCGTTGAACGTGCGCCGGTCGCCGAAGGGCGCGGTGATGCGGTCCTGCCGGGGCCACGCGAAGTTCTGGGCGAAGTGGGGCGCGCTGAACGGCTGCGCGAAGGCGGCGGCGAAGGCGCGTCGGTCCGCGGCCATGCGCGCCTTCACGGAGGCAGGCGGCGCCACGTACTTGCCCGACACCTTCAGCTCGCGCGAGGGGTAGCCCGGCTCGACGATGTCCAGCGTGCCCGTGAGCTCCAGCGGCGCGCCCTCGGCCGAGCCGGGGCCCACCACGAGCACGGGAGCGGTGCCCGGCGTCAGCTCCACCGGCAGGCCCGTCACCGCGAGGAAGCCGTCTCCCCACGCGAAGAAGCGCAGCGGACGTCCCGCGAGCGTGCCCGTGGGCATCCCCGCCATGCCCCGCACCGTCACGATGACGGGGTCTCCCGGACGCGCCGAGCCGGGCTGGAGCGACAGCAGCGGCTGGACCTGGGCCGTCGTCGACGCGGAGGAGGAGAGGGCCGCGGACGTGGGCGTCGGCTCGGAGGCCTGGGCCTTCGCACCGAGGGCGAGCAGCACGAGCAGCAGGTGGGATGGCGCGGAATGAAACCAGCGGGCGGGGTGCGGAGCCATGGGCGTTCTTTACACCACGGATGGCCGGACTCTTCCCAGGGTGAGAAATCCGCGCGTCGGATGCCTGCTTCTCTGCCCGGGAGCGCCCGGCGGGTCGCCTGCTGAACACTGCCTCGTCGGCTGCTCACCGGGCCAGCGGGACGCGCCTGGATTTGTCGGCACTTGAGCGACGCAGGGGCGCGGAATCGCGGCCCGACGGGCTGGAGGGCAGGCAGCCGGCTGCACGTCGTGGCGTCAAGCCGTACCGGCGCGCCTCCAGGCTTCCTAGCTTCTGCTCGGACCCAATTACTTTTCGGAGATTCGCGGATGCCTCGTCCCTATAGCTTCGACCATTTCCAGGTTCCGAAGACGCTGCCGAAGCAGAGCCGCAGCCTGCGTCGACGGGACAAGGCGCACCTGGCGCAGTCCCGTGCGCAGCCAGAGGAACTGGCGGCGCGCGAGGGAGTGCACTACGGCAAGTCCTTCGCGGAGACGGAGGACCTCTACAACGCCCGACAGATGGAGGCGCAGCTCCAGGAGCTGGCCCGCCTGGATCCGGACGGGAAGTTCTCCCACGGCACCTCGGCGCCCGCGCAGCGCGCGACGAAGCGCGCCTCGCGTGAGAAGGCGCAGCAGCGCAAGGCGGCGGAGGAGCCCGTCATCCGGAGCACCACGCCCATCGGCGCGCTGCCGCCCACGCGCGAGCAGCCTCCTCGTGGCCGGCTCCCGGACCTGCTCGACGAGGCGGGCCGGCAGCTCCAGACGCTCAAGGGCGGACTGGGGGACGCGGCGAAGGCCGTGGCCCGGCTGGCGGCGCTGCCGCTGGAGGTGGTGCGGCTGGCGGCGCGGCGCCTCAATCCCCTCCACGGCTGAGCCCGCGCGCGTGGAGCTGACGCTCGTCTCGTACAACATCCACAGCGGCATCGGGACGGACGGCCGGTTCGACCTGGGCCGCGTGGGTGAGGTGCTGCGCGAGGTGGGCGCGGACATCGTCGCCCTGCAGGAGGTGGGCGACTTCCGCGGCCGCACCTCGCGCGATGACCAGCCCGAGCACCTGGCGGACATGCTCGGCATGCACATGGCCTTCGGCCCCAACGTCGTGCGCAACGGCCGCCGCTACGGCAACGCCATCCTCACCCGGCTGCCCATCCTCCACTCGAAGAACTACGACTTGAGCGTGAGGCGGCGCGAGCCCCGGGGCGCGCTGCGGTGCGACCTGGACATCGGCGCGGGTCAGCAGCTCCACGTGTTCTCGCTCCATCTGGGCCTGCGGGTGTCGGAGCGGCGACGGCAGGAGGCGCTGCTGCTCGGCTCGGACATCCTGAGGGACGCCGTGCGCAAGGACCCGGCCGTGGTGTGCGGGGACTTCAACTACTGGGGCAACGGCGCGGTGCCCTCGCTGGTGCGCAAGGCCATCCACGACGCCGCGCTGGAGCTGGGCACGCCCGCGCGCACCTATCCCACGCGGTGGCCCATGCTGAGGCTGGACCGCATCTACGTGGACGCGGGCGTCCGGCCGCTTCGGATCTTTCCGCACCGCACCGAACTCAGCCGGGTGGCCTCGGACCACCTTCCCCTCGTCTTGCGCTTCCAGGCGCCCATTCTCTCGACGCGCACGTCCGACTCTCATCCGGTGCAGCTCATCGGTTAGCGTGCGGGAGCCGGCGTCACGTTGAGTGGCTGACGCTTGTGAACGCCGGACAGAAACGCCTCGGGGAGGTTGTCCCAAAGGGCAGGGGTGCCTAGGTTGGCGCCACTTCTGTGAGGACGCGAGCGCCGGCCGGAGAGTGAATGCACGTGGGGAGCGAACAGACGGAGCGTGGGCTCACCGCGCTCGTCGGCCGCATGGCGGACAGCTTCAGTCGGCTGGTGACCCAGCACCTACAGCTGGCGCGCCTGGAGCTCGAGGAGGACCTGAAGTCCGCGAGCATGAACGTGGCGATGATCGCCGCCTTCGTGCCCTTCATCCTGGTGGGCTATGCCTTCGCGTGCGCGGCGCTCGCGGCGGTGCTGGTTCGCTGGCTGGGGTGGGCGGGAGCGTTCGGCGTGGTGGCGCTGCTCAACCTGGTGGCGGGTGGTGGCGGCGTGGCCTGGGCGCTGCACAAGCTGAAGACACGACGGATGATGGACGACACCACGGACGAGCTGTCGCGCAGCATGGCGGTGCTCACCGCGCCGGCCCCCGTGGCCCTGGGCAACGCGCTCCAGGGCGGGGACGGTCAACTCTTCAAGGAGCCCCCGCATGGGCGCTAGCAATGGACATCCCAAGCCGATGGGGCCTCGCACGAGCGCGATGCTCCGTCAGGACATCGAGCGGACGCGCGCGGAGCTGGCCACGTCGGTGAGCGCGCTGCGCGAGGAGGTGGCGGTCGCCGCCGACTGGCGCGAGTGGGTGCGCCGTCATCCCTACGCGTGCGTGGGGGCGGCGTTCGCGGTGGGGATGTTGCTGGGCTCGCGTCGCTGAAGGCGCGTGGGCCCCCAGGACTTTCGCAGTTCCACTTTTCGAATCGAGGAGAGCACGTTCATGGACATGAATCCGCAGCAGGTGGCCGACCGGGCCCGGCAGCTCCAGGACCAGGTGTTGCCGCAGCTCGACGAGGCCCGGCAGAACCTGGTGGACATGAACCACCGCGTGGTGAGCTTCATCCGCGCCAACCCCGGCACGTGTCTGTTGGGCGCGGTGGCCGTGGGCTTCCTGGTCGGCCGCATCGCTTCCCGCCGCTGAAGCCGTCCTGGGACGGCAGACGAGAGAGGACACTCATGACGAACTATCCAGGGGCTTCAGGCAATGGCAACCCTTCGTCGCGGCCCTCGGGCACGGACGCGGGGTTCGGCCAGCGGGTGGACCAGATTGGCTCGGAGGCGCAGCAGCTCTGGAGTGATGCCAGGGGCGCTGTCGATGACCTGGGCCAGTCGCTGGACCTGCGCGGGCGCGTGGAGCGCAACCCGTACGGGATGATCGCCGCCGCGCTGGGCGTGGGCTACGTGCTGGGCGGGGGGCTGTTCACGCCGCTGACGGCGCGCATGCTCCGGTTGGGCGTGCGGCTGGCGGCGCTGCCCTTCGTGAAGGACGAGCTCTTGGGCATGGCCGAGACGGCGTTCCAGGGCTACCAGGCGGGTCGCGGCGCGGTGAGCTCCGCCGTGTCGCGGGAGCCCGGCGCCGCGTCCGCGGATGCGTCGGTTGCGGGCACGCCCCGTCCTCCGTCCTACTAGGGTTGTCTTCGTTCCCCCGCCGTTTCACCTTCCATTGGAGTCGCGCATGAACCTGAACGCCCTGAAGAAGATGGACAAGGACGACCTGCTCAACCTCATCGGCCTGGAGAGCCGTCGCAGCGCGGCGGAGGACGTGCTGCCGGTGATCGGCGCCTTCGCGGCCGGCCTGCTGGTGGGCGCGGGCCTGGGGCTGCTGCTGGCTCCCAAGCCGGGCACCCAGCTGCGGGACGACCTGCGCCAGAAGCTGCAGACCGGCCAGGAGTACCTGACCAACCAGCTGAACCGCGGCGAGAGCGCCCCGGCGCAGGGCACGCAGTCGTCCGTGTCTCGCACGGCGTGAGCCCGTGTCCCGTGGCTTCGCGCCACGTGGACGGTGCTCGACGTGAGGGCCCTCATCCGCGAAGGCGGGTGGGGGCCTTCGTCGTCTCGGGGTTTGTCCGTGGCCGGGCGACGGCGAGGCAGAACGGGCCTGCATCGCCTCGGGTCGGGTCCTTCGTGAAGGCAGGGGCGGGCGCGAAGCGGGTGTAGACTCCGCCCTCGTGAGTGACCTGGCAAAGGGTGACGGGGCGGTGGGACCGGAGGCGGCGCTGGCGAGGCTGCGCGTGCTGGAGACGCTCGAGTCCGGATACGAAGCATGGCTGGAGCTGAGGCAGGAGCACGCCGCGTCCGTCGCGAGGTTCCGCGAGGAGCGCGAGCGGCTGACGCAGCAGGGCTCGTTCCTCCTGGGCGCGGTGCGCGCCGCGGGGCTCGAGCCGTCGGCCTCTTCGGAGCCAGGGCTCGCGCCCGCGTCCGCGGGGGACTTCCTTCGCGACGCGGAGGAGAAGCTCGCGAGGACGCGCGAGGCGCTGGCTGCGCGCGAGGCCGAGACGGAGGCGGGCTATGCGTCCGCCTTCGCGGAGATCCGCGCGACGCTGAAGGACCGGGCTATGCGCCACCTGTCGGTCCATCGCCCGCGCCTGACGTTGCTGCTCCGTCGCGTGGGCGCGGAGCGCTCCATCCTCCATCTGGAGCGCGTGTCGGGCGACACGCCCGTGCTGCTGTGCATGCTCTTCACCGGGCGGATTCCGTCGCGCTACGGCTTCCTGCTCGACGACTCGACGGAGGATGTGGCGCTGGCTCCGGCGCCGCTCTATCCGGAGGAGGGCGTGGCCCCCGGTGACGTGAGGCCCGACGCCGCGGCCCTGGTGGCTCGGGTGCGCGCAGGCGAAGAGGTCCTCCCGCTCAAGGGGATGCTGCCGCTGTCCATCCCCCGGCCCGGTGGGGACGAGGACTTCTTCCGGCTCCTCCAGCGAGGCGCGGTGCTGGAGGTCGAGGTGGCGGACGGCGCGAGCTTCCGCAACGTCCTCTCGCGAGAGGAGTCGGAGCGCTTCGCCGGCCACCTCCTGCGCCTCAAGCTGTCGGGGCGCATCGAGCTGGACATCGAAGCGGGCTGATTCGTCATTTTCCACTCATTGGTTACTGATTAGCGACCCGCTCTGGTTTGTGGCTGTAGTGACTATGGATTCGTATGTGTCTGGGTTAAGGCCCACCAGCGAGTGGCCTGCCTTGTCAGCTACTTCTTGGGCCGGCGCTTAGGCTTAGTTACAGACGCTTGGTTTGCTGTTGCGTGGTCGCCAAGCGTCAGAAAGATGGAGTCCACCAGTCGAGTTGCGCTTGAAGTCACTCGGGCAAGAACCTTGAGCTGCTCTCGGCACGGAAGGCTAGCGGCAGGGTGTGGGTAGTTCATTTTGTGATCCACCTCGCCCCACACTTCTTCCATTAACGTTCGGACCTGAATCTCAGCGGTTACTTTGGTTCTCGATGCAGAGCCAATGACATAGTGGACGCTTGTGTAGAGAGAAGCGCTGTCTTGAGTTTCTATTTTGCAGTTGCGAAAGAAGTCTCTAGACTCGTTGTCCCACGTTCTGGCGAATGGGCCTTCGATGAGTGTGTATTGGTTTTCTGCGAGAATCTCGCGGAGCGCAGCGTCAATGGCCTCAATTTGCCTTGTGTAGAGGTGCAGGATTCTGACGCCAACGAGATCGTTGATTGTTGTTAGTAGGTTTTCGGGGGTTATGTTGAATGGCTTTGATTCGCCCTTGCACCTGGACAGCTTTCGTTCGAGCTTGTCCTGTAAATGTGTCGAGTCTTTGAGGCGGGACCTAATTGAATGCACAAGGGGGGTGAGCTTAGAGGCTCCGTTTAGAGCCAGCAGTAGCTGGTTCTGGAAGAGTGAAATGGCGGGCTGGTGAGTCTTGTAGGCCTCTACAGTCTCGTTAATGAGTTTCTGCTCTGCGCGCGAGAGCTTGCTTGTTCTCATCCTGGGACTCCATTGATGCGAGCCGCTACTTTGGTTGCTAACGCTGTGAGTGCAGAACGTGCTTGTCCACGCTGCTCAGGAGTTCCTGCTTGGACTGAGTAGAGGGGGAGACCATGTAGCTGTGACGACGGAACAAGAGCTCCGAAGTGCCTGAGTTCTCCTAGTTTGAAGTTAGAAATGCTTCCGACGGCCAACTCTGGGTCGATTTTCCGCAGAATGGAAACGACTTGGCTGTGAACTTCTTTCTCGATTTTCGACAGATAGTGAGAAGGCCCAGTGGCAACTTCTCCACCGTAAACACGGAATCCACCCGGAACATAGCCAAGAAACCGCGGCTTCCCAGAAAGCAGATAGGTGTCTGCTGGAGCTAGGTCAGAGATGGTTGACCAGTCAGTTATCCAGGAGGAGATCGTCCTACCGAGCGTCTTCAGTGCTCTTAGTGAGAACAGATCGCATGCGACTGGGATGATGAAGTAGTTGCAGTCGAGGATGATGGAACGATTGAGTGGGCCAATGTTAGGGCCCGAATCATAAAAGACGTAGTCGATCTGATACTCGTCGGCAATTTGGCCTATGAGTTCGCTAATTGCCGCGGTGCCCCGGAATCCTTTGGGTTTGCGTTGAAGGCACTGTCCCCAAAATTCGGCGAGGTCAACCTCGAATTCAGATAGGCGTATGTCGCCAGGAAGCAGAAAGAGATTGGTTGTGCTTGTAGGGAGCGGGCGAATGAGTTTGATGCCCCCTGTTGCTTCGGATATCGGCCGAATGGCCGACCAAATGGTCTGCCCGTCAGAGGTGTCTGCGTTATCGAGAAGATTGTCTACGGCCTCGTCTGCGATGAGGTAGGACGTGAGGTTGCATTGTGGGTCTGTGTCAACTAGTAGAACCCGCTTGCCGCTGTTCGCCAGTGTTGCGGCCAAGTTCATCGTGAGAGTGGTCTTTCCAACGCCTCCCTTATGATTGAAAATGCTGATGCGAATCAGTTTGTTCTTTTTGACGGGTCTGCGTGGTCGCACAAGGACGCTCCTGGTTAGTCTTCGCTACCGTTTGATGCCCCGCGAGGGCGCTTGCTTCGGGGCTTGCGACGGATTGCCTCCATGGCAGCTTTGGCTGCTGTTCGATCAGGGAGTGCCCTTACGAAGCGCTCTCCAGCGGCACTGAGTTGCCGCTGGCCCTTGGCTGCGGGAGCTAGATATCCGAGCTTTGTAGCGTTGTTGGCTGCATAAGCTGTGTTTGCAAATTTCGGCTGGGCGGCTTCTGTGTTGAGAATGCTGAGATCAAGAGTTTTAAAGTGAGGTGCTGCTTTGTAGTGCGTGAGGTAATATGCAAGGCAGGCAACTCTCTCGACGTCGGTTTTGGGCTGCTTGTCCAGGAGGAAGTCCTTGGCTGTTATGGTTGTTTCTTGCGAGAAGGGAGTGTGTTGAGTGCTGTGTGTCTTGGAGGGGTGTTGAGTATTTGTTGGGTGTGTTTGCGTTTGCTTGTCGGCTATGTGCCTGACGTGGACGTCGATGCGTAGGAACGTTGTCGCTGAATCAAGGATGCGTTGGCGGGCTTCGACACTTAGAGGCGCTAGTGTGCTGATGATTTGCTGGAGAGCCTGGAGTTCCTTTGATGATGAATCGTCAGTTGAGAAGATGGGTGGTAGGAATGGAGAATCGCTCATTGTGGTAGGGCCTGGTTGGTTGGCGTGTCTAAGTAGATACTGGTTGAAGGCACTTCGTTCAAATGATGGTTGCTTGATCAGTTCGTCCGGATGACGCCCACGTCGGCGGTGCCCGCGAGCAGGGCGCTGCCGATGAACAGGTTGTCGGACTCGGCGCCGCCCAGGCGCACGGCCTGGAAGATGACCAGGTACGTCTTGCTGGACTGCGGGAAGGCCGAGCCCGGAATCGTCACCTGGGCCTCGCGGTACGAGCCCGGCACCGCGACCAGCTGGAGGAACTCCACCGGCGTGGTGGGCACGTTGGAATACGTGGGCTCGCCCTTGGAGCCGTCCGAGCCCAGGGGCACCACGGTGACGAAGCCCAGCGTGCGCTCCTTGCCGCCCGAGACGGCGGCGCGCTCGAAGCTGAGCGCCGTGCCGGACGCGTGGCGCACGAAGCCCTCGGGCGGATGGAACCGGGTGATGGCCTCCTGCACGGGCGCGTCGTCCACCTGGCCCACGTAGCGCGTGCCGTTGCGCGCGGCGATGAACTGGTAGGTGGCGCCGGAGGCGTACGTCAGCCCCGAGTCACTCCCGCCCACGTTGGTGCGGCTGTAGCTGCCCGAGCCGTCCTCGTTCAGCACCGTCGCCTGCCCACCCTGGGGCTGGAGCGTCGCGGTGGCGCCCGTCACGCCCGAGGGCTGCGAGTTCTCTCCGGAGCGCGTGCCGAAGAACACGAGCGCGGCCGTCTGGGCCGGAATCACGATGTTGTCGCCCCCATCCGGGACGAAGACCCCTCCGTCGACGCCGGCGAGCGCCAGGGCCGAGACCTCCACCTCGGGCGTGGCCAGCAGGGTGCCCACCATGACGTGCTCGGCGGTGAGCTGGGCCCCCGTCTTCTCCAGGTCGCACGCCAGGGGAGCGAGGAAGAGGGCGGTGACGGCGGCGGACATGAGGATGCGTTTCATCAGGAGTCTTCCTGGGGTGTGTGACGGGGGCGGCGAGCATAGCAGGGGCTCGTGACAGACCCCGCGCGCTGGGGAATCTCGGGGTATCCTCCCGCGCACCCGTGCAAGCACACCGCGTACACTTCGCGAGCTGGCGTTTCTTCAAGCGGCTCGGCTTCTCACTGGCGATGGCCGTCTTCTTCGGCTGCGTGCTGGGCATCCTCGTGTACCTGCGGGCGCCCCAGCCGGCGGCGCCGCGCGAGGACTCGCCCACGTGGGTTCCCTCGGGCGCGGTGGAGGCGGCGCAGGGCTGGCTGGAGGGGCTGGAGCGCCGCACCTACGACTGGCGCGTGCTGGAGCTCGGCGCGCGCTCGGAGCGGCCGGACGAGGCCGTGGTGGTGGCCATCGACGACGAGACGCTCGCCGAGGCCCGTCAGGACGACCGTCCCGGGGTCGCCACGCAGCCCTGGCCCCGGCAGCTCGTCGGCGCCATGGCCCACCGGCTGGTGGAGGAGGGGGCCCTGCTGGTGCTGTTGGACCTGCCCTTCCCGGAGCTGAGTCCCAACGCCTGCGTCAACCCGAAGCTGTCGCTCGGCGCCACGTCGAGCGATGACGCGTCCTTCCGCGAGTTCCTCGAGCGCGACCCGGGCAAGGCGCTGCTGTCGTTCTCCTGGGAGAGCCAGGGCGCGCGCGTGCTGCCGCCGGCCAGCCGCCTGTGGCCGTACCGGGTGAAGGTGGGCACGTTCCCCGGCATCAGTGAGGCCCGCGAGCGGACGCAGACGGTGCTCGCGGTGCAGCGGCCCGCCTTCGTCATCCCCGCGGGCAACCAGGTGGAGGTCTGGGGCGGCGCCACGGACGAGGCGGACGCGAAGTCGCTGGGCTCGCGGCTGGGCGCTCCCGGGGCCGTCATCGCCGAGCGGCGCGCGTCGGACGACACGTTCCGCGTGGGCCCCACGGACCTGTTCGTCTCGTTGGCGGAGGTCCAGGTCGACGGGCTGGACACGTCGAAGCTCCTGGAGGTGCGCCAGCTCCAGCACCCGGTGGCGCCACTGTTGGGTGGAGGTGCGGGGTACGGCGCCGTCACGCTGACGGCGGACCCGGATGGAGTGGTGCGCGGCATCCCGCACCTGGTGGTCTACACGGCGAGGGATGGTCGCCACGTGCTGCCATCGCTGCCGCTCGCCGCCGCGATGCGCCTGGCCAACACGCGCACGCTCCGCTACGCGAACGGGCGGCTGCACGTGGGGGACGAGTACTCGGTGCCCATGGATGACTCGGGTTTCAGCCTGATGCGCTGGGATGCGCCGACGGCGGGGCGGGGCTCACGCGGCTCGTTGTCCCGCTCCATCCGCGCGTGGAACGTGCTGCTCAACGTGTTCGACGTCGCGGACGAGCGCCCCGCGCGGTTCGACAACGATTTGGAGGGGCGCACCGTCGTCCTCACGCGGACGGCGGGCGAGTCCGGGCACATGCGGGCCACGCCCATCGGTCCGGAGACGCCGGGCGGCGCCATCCTGGGACAGGCGCTGGCGAACATCCTGCGCTCCGAGGGCATCTCCCGCGCCCCGGCGGACCACGACCTGGCGCTCACCATGGGGCTGGCCTTCCTGGGGGCCTTCCTCGCGCTGTCGCTGAGCTTCCTGCTGCGCTCGCTGCGGGGCGCGTTGCTCTACGTGAGCGGACTGGGGCTCGCGGGGGCGGGCTACACGGCGGCGGCTAGCTACGTGTTCATCGAGCAGCGGCTGTGGGTGGCCATGGCGGGGCCGCTGCTGGCCATGGTGGGCGCGTTCGCCGTCACCACCGTCTACGCCTTCCGCAACGAGCAGCAGATCCGCGACTTCGTGCAGGCGGCGCTCGGCCGGTACGTGAGCCCGGAGGTGGCGCGGCTGGTGACGCGTGACCTGAGCCTGATGCGCCCGGAGCGCCGGCGGATGTCGGTGTACATCTGCGACATCGAGGGCTTCACGCGGCTGTCGGAGGGCATGACGCCCGAGCAGCTGGTGGGGCTCTTCAACGAGTACCTGCTGGAGATGGCGGCGGTGGTGCGCTCCACGGCGGGGCAGATGGACAAGTACATCGGCGACTCGGTGATGGCGTTCTGGGGCGCGCCGGTGCGCACCGAGCGCCATGCGCACCTGGCCTGTGAGGCCGCGCTCAAGATGCGCGAGGTGCTCGCGGCGCGGCAGGACGCCTGGGAGAAGAAGTACGGGCGCCGCCTGAGCTTCCGCGCCGGCGTGGACACGGGCGAAGTCGTGGTGGGCGACATGGGTAGCGAGCTGAAGTCCAACTACACCGTGCTGGGTGACGCGGTGGGCCTGGCCGCGCGGCTGGAGTCGCTCAACAAGGTGTACGGCACCTACGTGCTCGTGGGTGATGGCACGGTGACGCTCGCGGGGGACAACTACGTGTTCCGCGTGGTGGACCGGGTGCGCCTCAAGGGCCGCGCGGAGCCGCTGCGTGTGCACGAGCTGGTGGGGCGCAAGGGTGAAATCACCACGCCCCAGCAGGAGCAGCTCGCCGTGTACGAGCGCGCGCTGACGGCGTACCACCAGCGCCGCTTCCCGGAGGCGCATGCGCTGTTCGAGCGCTCCGCCACCGATTTCAAGGACTCCGTCTCCGCCGTGTACGCGGCCCGCTGCGCGCGCTTCCTCGTCACGCCGCCGCCCGCGGAGTGGGACGGCGTGCACGGCCTGGAGGAAGGGGACGCGCCGGCCATCGCCGCCTGAGTCCGCGCGGGCCGCTCAGCCGTCGTCTGGCGCCGGCGTGTCCGGTTGCCCGAACAGCTCCACGATGGGCGCGTCCTTCGCGATGTGCTCGCTCACCACGCGGCGCATCTTCTCAGGCGTCATCTCGGAGTAGTACACCTCTCCGTCCCACCCCATGAGCTGGTAGTCCTCGGGAGACAGCGGGTCCCTGCGTCGGCCGGTGTCCTCGCGGACCACCACGTTGGGCCCCATGTGGCAGAAGCCGTAGCAGCCGCCCCGGTACAGCTCGCAGCGTGGCACCAGTCCCTGGGCGCCCAGCTCCGTGCGGGCCGTCGCGTACACGTCATCCGCGCCGCCGGCCTTGCAGGTCGACCCCTTGCACACCGACAAGCGGTAGCGCTTCATCGCCAAGACAGCACCCACCCTACGCAGGCCCCACGTCGGGCGATAGCCACGAGCCCCCGCCTCTGTGCGCCTGAACGCACTCCACGCCGCCCCACGGGACGGCCGCCTGGACGCCAGACGCCAGGTCCACTGAAGAGCTGCAACGTCATCACCCGCGCCCCGAAATGACACCGGCCCGCCTGCCGCTCGAGGAGCGGGAGGCGGGCCGTGCTTGCTACCAGTCCCTACGCGCGGGACGTCTGGATGGATCTACTTCAGGAACTTCGTCACCTGGATGGGACCCTGCTGCGTCACCACCGTCTGCCCGTGCGCCACCGCGCCCTTGCCGTGCGGCGCGTGGTGGTCATGCCCCGCGCCCAGGTGGTGCGGCGTCTTGAGCTGCACCAGGCCCTCGCCGATGCGCGTGTGGGCCTCCTTGTGCACGTGGTGCGGCTCCTCGGAGCCGTCGCGCTTGTTCCACGGGTCCGAGGGGTGCGACACCGCCGGGCCCTTCAAGAGCTTCGGGATGTCGTAGACGAAGTTCTGCCGCGTGTACTCGGAGGGCGTGTGCATGTACGTGTCCATGCGGATGGCGTCCTTCGGGCACGCGTCCACGCACAGGCCACAGACGATGCAGCGCAGCTCGTCGATGACGAACTGGGTCGGGTACTTCTCGATGACGCGCGACTCGCCGTCCGCGTCCGACTCCTCGTACTCGCCCGCCTCGATGTAGATGCACTGCGCCGGGCAGATGGTCGCGCACATGTAGCAGGCCACGCAGCGCGGCTTGCCGTCCTCGCGCGGAACCAGCCGGTGCAGACCGCGGTAGCCCTCCGGGTAGATGGGCTTCTCCTCGGGGTACTCGACCGTCGTCATCAGGCTGGTGCCCGTGCGGTCCTGCACCTGCGTGTTCGTGTCACGCGTGCCGAAGAGGTTGCGGAAGAAGTGCTTCGTGGTGATGGCCAACCCGTGCAGCAGCCCCGGGATGTACATCCGCTCGCGGATGTCCGTCCGGGGGTCCTGGGTGACCTTCGTAACCTTGATGGCCATGATGGTGTCTACCTTGGTCGGGCCGGGAGCTAGTGCGAGGACGCCGCGCTGGCGTGGGACGGCAGCCCATGCGCGTCGTGCCCGTGGTCATGGCCGTGGGCGCCGTGCGCTCCGTGCGCACCACCCTCCGCCGCGTCTGCCTTCTTCGTCATCGTCAGCACCACGAACACGCCAATCTCCAGCATGCCGAAGATGGCCAGCGCCCGCAGGGACGGATCCCACAGCACCAGCGCGCCCGTGATGAACACGTTGGCCAGCGCCAGCGGCAGGAGGATCTTCCAGCCCAGCGTCTGGATCTGGTCGTAGCGGAAGCGGGGGAACGTCCAGCGGATGACCAGCTGGATCCAGATGAGGAAGACCACCTTCACCCAGAACACCGTGCCCAGGATGGTGCCGTACAGCCACCCGTGCTCCTGCATCAGCGGCTGGCTCGCCAGCCACTCGTTGCCGAAGGGCAGGTGGTGGCCGCCGAAGAACAGCGCCGTCGTCACGCCGGCCAGCACCACGACCTCCACGAACTCGGAGATCATGAACAGGCCGAACTTCATGCCGGAGTACTCCACGAAGTAGCCGATGATCTCCGACTCGCCTTCCGGCACGTCGAACGGGGCGCGCTTGGTCTCCGCGAAGGACGCGGCGAAGAAGCCGATGAACCCGATGGGCTGCAGCAGGAAGCCCCACGCCGGGATGCCCAGGTCGAACCCGCCCTCGGTGCGCCACAGGTACTGCGCCTGGCCCGTGGCCTGCGCGCCGTCCAGCCCCAGCGTGCCGACCAGCGTCGGCAGCTGCAGCGAGGAGAACGCCATGAACAGGCCGACCAGCGACAGGCCCAGCGCGACCTCGTAGGAGATCATCTGGGAGGAGGCGCGGACGCCGCCCAGGAGCGCGAACTTGTTGTTGGAGGCCCAGCCGGCGAGCGCCGTGCCGTAGACGGCCAGCGACGCGATGGCCAGCAGGTACAGCACGCCGAAGTCCGGCGTCGCCACCACCATGTCCACGTTGTGGCCGAACACATTGACGGAGGGGCCGGCGGGCACCACCGCGAACAGCGCGAACACCGGCGCGAACGCGAGGATGGGGCCCAGCTTGAACATGAACGTGTTCGCCGTGCCCGGGATGAAGTCCTCCTTGGTCAGCATCTTCAGCACGTCCGTGAGGATGTGCGGGAGACCGGCCAGGGAGCGGTTGCGGATGCCGGGCAGGTTGATGCGCGCGCGGTTGGGGCCCACGCGGTCCTGCATGAGCGCGCTCCACTTGCGCTCGGCGATGGTGAGCAGCGTCGCGATGATCATCACGAAGACGAGCATCAGGAACAGGATGTTCGACAGGCGGCTGGCGCCCGCGAACCAATACTTCTCGGCCAGGCCTCCGACCGCATAGGCCGCCGCCGAGACTCCCGCGAGCGTCGCGACGATGAAGCCCATCGCGAAGAGGACAGTCAGAACGCGCTTCATCGCTAGATACCCCTCACCCGGGGAGCACCGAACTCACGGTAGCCCGGAGGACGCCCGTCGGCGCCCGTCGGCAGCGGATTGATACCCGGCTTCTCCCGGTCCGGCGGAGACGCCTTGTCCCAGTTGAACTCCGCGAACTCGGCCACCTTGCCGGACAGCTCGCGCCACACGTCCCGCGCGCTGCTCCAGGTCGGCGCCTCGCCGCCCAGCTCGCGCGTCAGC
This sequence comes from Myxococcus sp. MISCRS1, assembly GCF_026626605.1. Taxonomy (NCBI): domain Bacteria; kingdom Pseudomonadati; phylum Myxococcota; class Myxococcia; order Myxococcales; family Myxococcaceae; genus Myxococcus; species Myxococcus sp. MISCRS1. Next base: position 1,142,775 of record NZ_JAPNKB010000001.1, on the reverse strand, counting down.
TCCGCGGCCCACTTCCAGCCGGGGATGACGTCGCCCTTGGGCGGGTACGCCTTGCGGAAGCGCTGGGTCATCCCGTCCATCTGCGTGAACGAGCCCTCGTCCTCCACGTGGATGGACGCGGGCAGGAGCACCGTGGCCTGCGCCGTGATGGGCGACTCGTTCTTCTCCTGGACCACGAAGACGTCCAGTGAGGCCACCGCGCTGGCGAAGGCCTCCACGTCACCGGGCACCTCGGTGCCGATGGCGTACAGCCCCTTCACCTGGCCCTTGGAGAGCGCCTGGGTGAGCGACTCGTAGGTCTCCACCTTCAGGCCCAGGCCCTTGGCGATCCACTCCAGGCCCTTGCGGTTGGGGTTCTTGTCCGCCGTCTTCAGGAAGTGGTCCGCCTTGCCCGCCGGACGACCGCCCACGTAGACGGTGGTGAGGCCCAGCGTCGCCTTGGCGAACGTGAGGCCCGCCAGCAGCTCCTCGTTGGAGGACACCGGCGAGGCGAGCACCGCGAGCTTGCCCGAGCCCACCAGCGGCTTGAGCGCCTTGGCGGCGGCCTGCGCGGCCTCCTTGCGCGTCACCACCGGCACGGCCTCGGAGCCGGACTGGCCCGTCGCGCGGCCCACCCTCGCCTGGAGCACGCGGCCCAGGTTGAAGGACTTGTACATGAGCCGGCCCTGGTCACACATCCAGCTCTTGTTGATCTCCTCGTTCTCGCGAGGACGGATGCGGTAGGTGTCCTGCGACATCCAGTCCACGTACGTGTTGCAGCCCTTCGCGCAGCCGGTGCAGATGGACGGCGTGGCGGACAGGAACCACGCGCGCGCCTTGAAGCGGAAGTCGCGGCTGAGCAGCGCGCCCACCGGGCAGACGTCCACGGTGTTCATCGAGTAGTCGCTGTCCAGCTCGTTGCCCGGGAACACGTCGATGCGCTCGTGGCTGCCGCGGCCGAACACGCCCAGCTGCGGCTCCTTGGCGATCTCGTTCATCACGCGCACGCAGCGGGTGCACATGATGCAGCGCTCCTGGTCCAGCACCACGCGGGGGCCCAGGACCTTGCGCTTGTTCTTCAGCGTCTTGCCGCCCTCGAGCCGCGAGGGGCGGTAGTCGTACTTCATGTAGTAGTCCTGCAGCTTGCACTCACCGGCCTGGTCGCAGATGGAGCAGTCGACCGGGTGGTTGAGCAGCAGGAACTCCATCACCGCGCGCTGCTGCTCCTTCACCTTGGGCGTCGTCGTCTTGACGGCCACGCCCTCGGCCAGCGGCGTCTGGCACGCGGGCACGAGCTTCGGCGCGTTGGACGCCTCGATGAGGCAGATGCGGCAGTTGGCCGCGATGGAGAGGCGCGGGTGGTAGCAGTAGTAGGGGATGTCCGAGCCGACCGTCTTGGCCGCCTCGATCATGTTCGTCCCCGGCTTCACCACGACTTCCTTGCCGTCGATGGTGCAGGTGACGAAGCCCGGGTTCTTCGGCGCGGGCTTGGGCGGCGGGCCCGCGGGCGCCGCGGCCTTGGGCGGCGGCGTGACGCTGCTGGCCGCCGCGGGGGGCGTGTCCATCTTCGGACCGGCCGGAGGGTTGGAGGGCTCGGGACCGATCTTCGCCGCGGGGGTGTCCGTAGGCGCGCCCTTGGGGGGCGGCTGCGCGTCACCGGTCGGCTTCTTCGTGTCGTTGTCGCTCACTGCTCGACCTCGCCGCCAATCATGTTGATGGTGTCAAACGTGGGGATGAGGTCCGCCAGCATCTTCCCCTCGATGATGTGGGGCACCGCCGCGAGCACCGGGAAGCCCGGCGCGCGCACGTGCACCTTGTACGGGCGACCGCGCCCGTCGCTCACCAGGTACCAGCCCAGCTCGCCGTTCGAGGCCTCCGTCGCGTCATAGGCCTCGCCGGGGGGCACCTGGATGCCCTCCATGACGAGCTTGAAGTGCGCCATCACGCCCTCGATGGTTCCGTACACCTCGGGCTTGGGCGGCAGCGCGATGCGCCAGTCATCCACGATGATGGGACCCGCCGGGATGGTGTCGAGCGCCTGGCGCAGGATGCGGATGGACTGACGCATCTCCTCCATGCGGACGAGGTAGCGGTCGTAGTTGTCGCCGTGCTCGCCCACCGGGATGTCGAAGTCGAAGCGGTCGTAGACCCAGTACGGCTTCGCCTTGCGCAGGTCGTGGTCCACGCCGCAGGCGCGCAGGGCGGGGCCCGTCCAGCCGTAGTCGATGGCGTCGTCGGCGCTGATGATGCCGGTGCCCTTGGTGCGGTCGACGAAGATGCGGTTGCGCGTGAGCAACCCGTCCATCTCCACCAGCAGCTCCTCCGTGCGGGTGAGCGTCTTGCGGACCTTGTCCGCCCAGCCGTCCGGCAGGTCGCGGTTGATGCCACCCACGCGGCCGAAGCTGGTGGTGAGGCGCGCGCCGGTCAGCTCCGTGACGCGGTCCTGGATGAGCTCGCGGGCCTCCATGCCGTAGAGGAACGGCGCGAAGCCGCCCATCTCCAGGCCGGTGGCGCCCACGCACGTCAGGTGGTCCGTCAGCCGGTGCAGCTCGCTGCCGATGACGCGGATGTACTGGGCGCGCTCCGGAATCTCCAGGCCGATGAGCTTCTCGACGGCGTTGAGGAACCCGAAGTTGTTCATCATCGCGGACAGGTAGTTGAGCCGGTCCGTGTACGGCAGGCACTGCGTCCAGGTGACGTTCTCGCAGCTCTTCTGGAAGCCGCGGTGGAGGAAGCCGATCTCCGGGTCGATCTTGACGATGGTCTCGCCGTCCAGCTCCACCTTCAGCCGCACGGTGCCGTGCGTGGCGGGGTGGGACGGGCCCATGTTGATGACCATGTGCTTGGCCTGGAGGTGCGCCTCCAGCTCCGAGCCCTCGGGCGGCAGCGAGCCGTCCGTGTCCGGATTGTGGCCCTTCACTTCAACGTTGTGGCTGTCGGCCATGGTGTCGTCCTCAGGAGTGCCCGCTGGTGCCGGGACCGCGGAAGATGTCCTTGATGGGGCGCTCCGGGATGAGCGGCTGGCGGTCCCTCAGCGCGTAGTCCTTGCGCAGCGGGTGGCCCTGGAACTCCTCGTACAGGAGGATGCGGCGCAGGTCCGGGTGCCCGTCGAAGCGGATGCCGTAGAAGTCCCAGACCAGGCGCTCCCACCAGTTGGCGCCGCGGTAGAGCGGGACCAGCGAGGGCAGCACGGCCTGGTGCTCGCTCACGCGCACCTTGAGCCGCACGTGCTCGTGACGCTTGAGGGAGTAGAGGAAGTAGACGACCTCGAAGCGCGGGTCGTTCTCCGCCAGGTGCAACCGGTCCACGGCGTCGACGGAGCCGAACAGCTTGAACTGCAGCTCCTCGTCGTTCTTCAGGAACGCGGCGACCTTCGGCAGTGAGTCGGCATGGATCACGGCCCAGGCGCCACCGGCCCGGTCCACGTAGCGCTCCACCACCGCCTCGGGGAAGTGGGCGGAGACCCTGTCCAACGCGAAAGTGCTCAAGGGGGACCCAATGACTGAGGGAGAAGAATCCGCGGCTTTATAAGGAGCCCAGAAGGGGGGCGTCAACGTAAACCCTCAACCATGTAGGCCACTTAGGAAGCCCAGAAGCCAGCGTTGCGCACGCGGCGTCCGGGGAGGCTCACGGATCGTCCGCCGGGGCGGAAATCAGGCCGCCGAGCCCGGTCCCCGGGCCAGCGAGGGGCCCGTCGCCAGGGGGACGAAGGTGGCCACCGGCTGGCTCTTGCCGGCCACCAGGGCCTGTCCCACCGGCTCCCAGCCGAACCGGGCTCCCGCCTGCTCCCGGGTCGCCTGGGACACGAGGACGGGCACTCCGGCCTTCTTGGTGAGCCCCTCGATGCGGCTGGCCAGGTTCACCGTGTCGCCGATGGCGGTGTAGTCCAGGCGCCGGGCCGTGGAGCCGATGTTCCCCAGCACCACGGGGCCCGTGTGGATGCCCACCCCCATGCGCAGGGCCGGGACGCCCTGGAGGGCCCGCTCCGCGTTGAACCCCTCCAGCTCGCTCACCATGTCCAGCGCGCACCGCACCGCCCGGGAGGCGTGCTCCGCGTCGGCCAGGGGCGCGCCGAAGTACACCATGAGTGCGTCCCCGATGAACTTGTCCAGCGTTCCGCCGTGGCGGAACACCACCTCCACCATGCGGCCGTAGTAGGCGTTGAGGAGCTTCACCACCTCGCCCGGGGGCAGGTGCTCGCTCATGGCGGTGAAGTCGCGGATGTCGGCGAAGAGGACGGTGACCTCGCGCAGCTCGGGCTCGGGGGAGGCGAGGCGCTGGAGGCGCTCGGCCACGGCGGGGGCGAAGTAGCGGCCCAGCCGGGCGCGCTTGAGCTCCTCCTCGGAGACGGCGGCGGACAGGGCGCGGATGCGGTTGAGCAGGTGGCGCGAGCCGGCGGCGGCCACGGAGAGCATGACGACGGCGGCCAGCTGCGCGCCCACGCCGATGCCGGCCTGGTGCTGGAGGGCCGTCTCGGCGACGGCGGCGAAGGCGGTGACGACGAGCGTCACCGTATTGCGCAGGGACAGGGCGGCCAGCAGCACCAGCACCGCGTAGATGCCGAGCGTGAAGCCCGCGACGCCCCCGGGGGAGGGGGACACGGGGATGGCGTGGCTCTGGAGCCAGTACACCGCGGGCACGTCGATGAAGGCCACGGACAGGCCCGCCCAGCGCACGGCCCGGGGCGAGCGGGCCACCGCGATGAGCACGCCCGCGGTGCACAGCCAGTACACGCTCAGGGGGGCCAGGTACTCGGCCCAGTCGGCCTTGCCCACGAAGAGGCCCAGGGTGGCGGAGATGCCGAACATCACCGTGATGGCGACGAAGCGGATCCACGCGAGCTGGCGCGCGTTGCGGTGGCGCTCGCCGTCGAGGGCGCGGTTCACCGAGTCCTCGATGCCTTCTGGCGCGTTGGGCCGCAGGGCTCCCCCCATCCGCGAGCGCTGCGCCTACCGGGCCGGAAAGGGCCATGGCTCGCGGGCCTCTCTCATTGCGGTATACACGCCCTGCATGGTCGAGTCCTCTTCCTCGCACCCCCTCCGCCCGCTCGTCTGGCGCCTCGCCCTGGGCCTGGGGCTGGGACTCGCGCTGTTCGCCGGGGAGACCTGGTGGCTTCTGCGCTCCGGCCTCGTGGGCGTGGACATCCCGGTGGACGGTCCCTATGCGGCGCTGTCGGCGGCGGTGCGACCCGTGCTCCCGGGGCTCCTGGCGCGCGTGGCGGCCGTCTACGTCGTGGCGGGCATGGGCCTCGCGGCGGTGGCCTGGGCGCTCGCGCGCGTCTGGGGCCGGGGTGGCGTCCTGGCCACGCTGGCGGGGTGGCTCGGGCTCGCGCTGCTGCTGGCGTGGGACCGCGCCATCGCCCGGCCCGCGTTGTTCGATGACCTGCCGGCGGTGAGGCCGGTGCTGGCGTGGCTGGTGGACCATGGCGAGCCCTGGCACCCGAGGCTCGCGGCGGGGCTGCTCGCGCTGCTGCACGTCGGCGTGTGGCTCTACCGGCAGGACACGTGGCGGCGGAGGGCGCGGCTGGGCGGCGCGGTGCTGGCGGGTGGCGTGGTGCTGTTCGTGGCGACGCGCGCGGGCGGCTGGGTGGCCAGCGACAAGCATCCGTTGGTGGTGCTCATCGGCATCGATGCGTTCCGGCCGGACCGGCTCGCGAGCCTGGGCGGGACGCGAGCGGTGGCGCCGCATGTGGACCGCTTCGTGGCGGAGTCCACGTTGTTCACGAAGGCGTACACGCCGGTGGCGCAGACGGAGCCCGCGTGGCGCTCGCTGCTCACCGCGCGCTGGCCGCACGAGACGGGGGTCCGCTACGCGCTGACGGCGGAATCCCGGATGCAACTGCAGCCCACCTTCGCGGAGACCTTCGCGCGCGCGGGCTGGCGCACGGTGTTCGCCACCGACTGCTCGCGCTTCCACGCCGAGGGGCCGTCGTCCGGTTTCGCCACCCGGTTGCAGCCGCCACGCGGGGCGGTGAACTTCCTCCTCGAGAAGCTGCGCTACCGGGCGCTGGGCGTGTTCGCGGACCACGCGCCAGGCGCCGCGTGGGTGCCGGAGTTCATCGACAACCGCGCGCTGGCGGGCATCCACGACCCCATGGGCTACGCGGAGCGGCTGACGTCGCGGCTGCTCGAGGAGGCGGGGCAGGGGCCCACGCTGTTCGCCTTCCACGCCACCGCGGCGCACTTCCCCGGGGACCCGGTGCACCCGTTCTATCGGCGCTTCGTGTCCGCGTCCGAGCCGCTGGAGCGGCGGCTGCGCATGCACTTCGCGCCGGTGTCGCCCGGGGCCAAGGGCGGCTGGAGCCGGGAGGGCGCGGAGGCGCTCTACGACGAGCTGATCGCCCAGGCGGACGCGCAGGTGGGGCTGATGCTGGAGGCGCTGCGCCGCTCGGGCCGCTACGACGACGCGCTCATCGTCCTGGTGTCGGACCATGGCGAGAGCTTCCACGAGGACCGCCCGGACCTCGCGGGCGCCACGCCGGTGCACGGGGCCCGGCTGTCGGAGCTGGAGAACCGCATCCTGCTCGCGGTGAAGCCCGCGGGAGGTCGAGGCGCGACGCCGGCCACGCTCGATTCGCTGGTGCGCCTGGTCGACGTGGGGCCCACGCTGCTAGAGCTGTCGGGCCTGCCCGCGCTGCGCGGCGCGGATGGCGTGTCGCTCGGGCCGTTGCTCCGTGGCGAGACGGCGGCGCCGCTCGCGCTGTACGCGGAGACGGGCTTCACGCACGTATCGCCAGAGGTCTTCGACGAGGGGCACTGGCCCGGGGCGCCGCGCGCGTTCGACGCGTACCGCATCCGCCCCGACGGCGTGGTGGAGCTGAGCGACACGGCGCACACGGCGGTGGTGCTGGAGAAGGACCGGGGAGCGTACGACGGGCAGCGCTGGTGGGTGGACCGTCCTCGGGCGGATGGCTCCGTGCTGCGCGTGTGCACGGGGGACTGTGAGGGCCTGGACGCGCTGGCGTTGGAGGCATGGCTGGACGCGGTGCAGGGACGGACGGGGGCGGGGGACTCGCGTAAGGTGGCGGGCCATGTCGACGACCCCAGACACCCCGTCCCTTCAGGAACAGTACGCCCCTCACAACAGCTGTTTCGGCTGCGGCCCGGCCAACACCCAGGGCCTGCGCATCCGCAGCCGCGCGGAGGGTGAGCTCGTCGTCGCCGAGTGGACGCCCTCCGAGCATCACCAGGCCTTCCCCGGCGTGCTCAACGGCGGAATCATCGGCGCGCTGCTGGACTGTCACTGCAACTGGACGGCGGCGTACCACCTGATGAAGGCGCAGGGCGCGGCGTCTCCGCCGTGCACCGTCACCGCCGACTACACCATCACCCTCAAGCGCCCCACGCCCATGTCGGGGCCGGTGCGGCTGGAGGCGAAGCCCGTCGAGATCAAGGGCGACCGCGCGGTGATCGAGGGCACCCTCACCGCGGGCGGCAAGGTGACGGCGCTGTGCCGGGGCACCTTCGTCGCGGTGAAGGAGGGCCACCCCGCGTACCACCGTTGGTGAGCGCAAAAACCAGGGGCCCCGACGCCGCCCTTCGAGAGGGTGGCACGCGGGGCCCCGGGGGTACTTCGTGGGCTTCGGGTGGACTACTTGCCCATGGAGATGAGCAGGTCGTGCCGGGCCGCGGTGGGGTTGGGCTGCTCGCGGTCGGCGATGCGGTGGACCTGGTTGGCGATCTTGTCCTGGAGCAGCATGAGACCGTCCAGCACCTGCTCCGGGCGGGGCGGGCAGCCGGGGATGTAGACGTCCACCGGGAGGATGCGGTCGATGCCCTGGAGCACCGCGTAGTTGTCGTAGAAGCCGCCCGAGGACGCGCACACGCCGAACGACACGACCCACTTGGGCTCGGTCATCTGCTCGTACACGCGCTTGAGGATGGGCGCCTGCTTCAGGTTGATGGTGCCCACCACCATCAGGAGGTCCGCCTGCCGGGGCGAGAAGCGCGGGAACTCCGCGCCGAAGCGCGCGATGTCGTGACGGCTGGCCGCCACGGACATGTACTCCATGCCGCAGCAGGCGGTGGCGTACGGGTAGGTGAACAGCGAGTACTTGCGGGCCCAACCCAGGCCCTTGGAGACCATCCGCTGGAAGAAGCCCATGGCCTCGTCACGGCGGGTCGTCAGCACTGGAGCGATGTCTGCATCAGCCATGATGGTTCAGCTCTCCCAATCCAGGGCGCCCTTCTTCCACACGTAGATGAGCCCCACCACGAGGGTCACCGCGAAGACGAGCATCTCCATGTACCCGAACCAACCGAGCGCCTGGAAGTTCACCGCCCAGGGGTACATGAACACCGCTTCGACGTCGAACACGATGAACAACAGCGCGACGACGTAGAACTTCACCGCGAACCGCTGACGTGCCGGGCCACTCGACTCGGAGCCGGCCTCGAAGGCGGTCGACTTGATGGCGCTCGGGCGCTTGGGGCCCAGCAGCGAGGTGATGAAAGGAATCGCGACGCCCATGATGCCGGCCAGCAGCAGCACCACCGCCAGGGGCAGATAGGGCGAGAGGGGAGAGGGAGTCATCGCGCGCGGAACCTAATGACACCCGCTCACCCATGTCAAAGGGAAAGTCCCCAACCCGGCGCCGCAACCCCTTGAGATGACGACGAAAAGCGCGGCTGGTCCCCGCCGGGGCGGGCAGGGGGCTGGCGGATGTCTCCTCGGATGTCGCTCCAAGGGGGCGCGTTTGACGCTCGCGGGGACGGACGCCTACCGTCGTGCGGCCCGCGCAGGCGGGCGATCAGCGCTGCACTTGGGGAGAGGAAGAGGGCATGTGGGGCCGGCTCGGCTTGCGGATGCAGGTGGCCATCGCGGTGCTGGTGCCTTGCCTCACGGTGATGGGCCTGTGCATCTGGAACTTCTCCGCCCGACAGCGCGAGGTCTCACTCGACTTGCTGCAGAAGCGCGCCCGGGTGCTGGGCTCCCTGGTGGCGCAGCATCCGGCGGTGCTCCAGTGGGACGGCTCGCGGGAGGCGCAGGCACGGCTGGAGACGGTGCTCGCGCGGGTGGAGGCGCGTGACGCGGACGGCGACGCAGGCTTCACGGTGAGCTACCAGGGACTGCTTGGTCCGGACGGTCGCCCCGTGTACGCGTCGCTGGCGCGGTTGCCGGAGCACGCGCGGGGGCCGACGCTCCGGGTGCTCGAGGGCTGCGTCACGTCGCTCATCGGCCTGCGCGAGGTGTCGCTGCGGTGCGCGAGCGGCGAGCGGACCTATGTCGTGGGCCTGGGGCTGGACGAGGCGGCGGCGTCCGTCACGGAGCTCAAGGGCTCCGTGGTGGTGGGGCTGGTGGGCGCTCTGGGCCTGGGGCTCCTGTTGGCCGTGCTCATCGGCAGGACCATCGTCGACCCCGTGTCGCAGGTGACGGAGGTGGTGCGGGACGTGGCACGGGGCGATGTGTCGCGCATGGAGCTGGACGTGCCCGCGACGGGCGAGGTCCGGCTGATGGCGGAGTCCTTCAACAAGATGCTCGGCACGCTGCGAATCACGGTGCTGGAGCTGGTGTCGCGCACGGAGCAGCTCTCCGGCGCATCGCGGGGACTGTTGGGCGCGTCCGCGGACCAGGAGCACGTCATCAGCCAGCAGGCGGCCTACGCGCAGCAGATCGCCGCGACGTTCGAGGAGCTGAGCCGCACGGCCGAGCAGATCTCCTCCTCCACGGAGGTGGTGGAGTCGAGCGCCCGGCGCACGCACGAGGCGGTGGCCGAGGCGATGGCCGTCGTCGCCCAGGTGGTGGCGGGCATCAACGACATCCGCACCGAATCCAAGGGCGTGGCGGACGCCATCGTCGGCCTCAACCAGGACCTGCAGCAGGTGTCGAAGATCGCCCACGTCATCAACCAGGTGGCGGAGCGCTCGGACCTGCTCGCGCTCAACGCGGCGCTGGAGGGCACCAAGGCGGGCGAGGTGGGGCGGGGCTTCTCGCTGGTGGCCGCGGAGATGCGCAAGCTGGCGGAGAACGTGTCCGCGTCCGCGCGCGATATCGGCCGCATCGTCGAGAAGGTGCAGGACTCCGGCGAGGAGGCCGCGTCGAAGGCTCGCGTGGGCATGGCGACGAGTGATCGCGGCGTCGAGGTCGCGGAGCAGGCGTCCTCGGTGTTCCAGCGCATCGTCGAGCTGGCGCGTGGCACCAGCGAGGCCGCGCGGCAGATCACGATTGCCACGCGGCAGCAGCGTCAGTCCAGCGAGCAGGCCGTGCAGGGCGCGCGCAACGTGGCGGAGCTGGTGAAGCAGGGCGTGGACGCGACCGGGCGCACCACCCGCATCGCGCAGGACCTGCAGGCGGTGGCGGAGGGGCTCACCACCGTCACCACCCGCTTCAAGACGACGCGCGGCTGAGGGCTACTCGCGCTTCCAGCGGACCTGGAGCTCCAGCTCGTCCACTGCGCCCTCTCGCTCGTGCTCGACGCTGAAGTACGCGTCGGCGGGCACGTGCAGCCGCTCGCCGGCCACCTGGATGCTGAACGCCTTGCCCTTCTCCAGCGCGTCCGCCAGCCGGCGCAGCTTCGCGACGAACTGCGCGCGCGGGTACGTCTTCTCGATGTCTCGCTCGGGTCGTTTGGCCATCGCCCCATCCTGCCAGCGAGGTCCCGCACCGTCGAACTCCGGGCCTGTCGGAAAACGGGCCCGCGACACGGGAGGGCCCGTGAAGCACGGTGGCTTCACGGGCCCTCATGGCAAGCGTCCGCTCAGGCGTGGCTCTGCTGGAAGCGGTGCAGCGCCTGCTCCACCTCGTTGGCCAGCGACATCACCTGGTCGCCGACCTCGGTGCGGTCGTCGCGCTGGGCCTCCTTGATCTTCTCCTTCACCCGCTCCTTCAAGTTGCCGACGCTGAGGCTGCCTGGGGCCTGGCTCGGGATGTAGTCGATGAGGCTCTCCGCGAACCGCTTCACCAGCACCTGCGCCGGGACGAAGAGGAACATCCGCTCGCCGTACCACTGCGTGTACAAGCCGGAGAAGAGCCCCTCCTCGAACGGGTCCGAGCGCAGGTTGACGAGGTAGGGCCACGCCGGATTGAAGCGCTTGCCGCTGAACCACATGTCCGGGCCCCGGCCGTCCTGGTAGCTGAAGATGACCTTCCAGTCGTCGTAGCGCACCGCCGCGAGGTTGCCGCTGTCGAGCACGTAGATGAACTCGTGCCGCCGCCCCGGCTCCTTGCCCGCGAGCAGGCCGCGCTGGTCATACCCGTCCAGGTGGACGCGGAACTTCTTCTTCCCCACCGTGTGACCCGCCTTGCACTTCTCCACCAGGTCCTCGGGGCCGCCCGCCGCCGCGACGAAGGTGGGCATCCAGTCCTCGTGGGCGAAGATGTCGTTGATGACGGTGCCCGGCTCGATGACGCCCGGCCAGCGGACCACGCAGGGCACGCGCACGCCGCCCTCCCACGTGGAGCCCTTCTCGCCCCGGAAGGGCGCGTTGCCACCGTCCGGCCAGCCCATCTTCTCCACGCCGTTGTCGGTGGAGAACACGACGATGGTGTTGTCCGCGATGCCCAGCTCATCCAGCTTCGCGAGCAGCACGCCCACGTGGTCGTCCAGCTCCGTCATCGCGTCCGCGTAGAGCCCCTTGCCCGTCTTGTTGCGGTACTTCTCCTGGAGGAACGTCCACACGTGGGTGCGCGTGGTGTTGTGCCAGATGAAGAACGGCTTGTCGTCCTTCGCCGCGCGCTCCATGAAGGACAGCGAGGACTTGAGGAACTCCTCGTCCACCGTCTCCATGCGCTTCTTGGTGAGCGGGCCCGTGTCCTCGATCTTCTGGCGGCCCACGCGGCCCCAGCGGGGATCCTCCGTCGGGTCATCCCGGTCCGTGGCCCAGCAGTGCAGCACGCCGCGCGGACCGAAGCGCTCCTTGAACGCCGGGTCCTTCGGGTAGTCGGGGCACTCGGGCTCGTTCTCCGCGTTGAGGTGGTAGAGGTTGCCGTGGAACTCGTCGAAGCCGTGCACCGTGGGCAGGTAGCGGTTCGAGTCCCCCAGGTGGTTCTTGCCGAACTGGCCACACACGTAGCCTTGCGGCTTGAGCATCTCCGCGATGGTCGGGTCGGAGTCCTGGAGGCCGTAGTCCGCGCCCGGCATGCCGATGGTGGTCAGGCCCGTGCGCAGCGGGTTCATGCCGGTGATGAAGGCCGCGCGGCCCGCGGTGCAGCTCTGCTGGCCATAGCAGTCCGTCATCATCGCGCCCTCGCGGGCGATGCGGTCGATGTTGGGCGTGCGGTAGCCCATCATCCCCTGGTTGTAGGCGCTGATGTTCCACAGGCCGATGTCATCGCCCCAGATGACCAGGATGTTCGGCTTGCGCGCCGGCTGCTTGCCGTGCCCATTGCCATTGCCATTGCTCTTGGATTTCCCGCTGGATGCCATGTGCCTGCTCCCCCATCGCCCGCCGTCGGTCGACTCCGTCCGGCCTTCGGAATGGTGAGGCGGAGGAGGGGACTGGACCTCGTCCCAGGGGCTGGCCCAGGCGCGCGAGCGAGCGGCGCTTCAGCCCGAAGGCTCAGGCCGTGGCGCGCGAGCGCAGCTTCGCGAACAGCTCCGGCGGCATGGCGGCGCTGCCCAGCTTGTGGTCGGCCGACACCGCCTCGCCGTGGAAGTCGCTGCCCGACGTCGGCACCAGGTCGTGCTCCTTCGCCAGCGCCAGGTACTTCTGCTTCAGCGCGGGGTTGTGGTCCGCGTGCAGCACCTCCAGCCCCGCGAGGCCCGCCTTCACCAGCTCGCGCAGCTCCATGCGCTCCACCTTCGACGAGCCCGGATGCGCCAGCGTCGCCGTCCCGCCCGCCTTGCGGATGAGGCGGATGGCGTCCGCGCCGTCCAGCTTGAAGCGCTCCACCCACGCCATGCCCCGCGTCCCCAGGAACCGGTCGAACGCGGCCTTCATGTCCACCGCCCAACCCTGGTCCACCAACACGCGCGCCAGGTGCGGCCGCCCCAGCTGCGCGTCACCGGCGATGGCGCGCACGTGCTCCATGCGGACGGGGAAGCCCAGCTGCTGCATCCTCGCGACCATCGCCTCCATCCGCTGCTCGCGCTCACCACGCAGCCGCTGCGCGAAGCGCGCGAGGTCCTCGTCCTCCGGCCTCACGAAGTGCCCGAGGATGTGCACCTCGCGGCCCAGCACGAAGGCGGAGATCTCGATGCCGGGCACCAGCTCCACGCCGTTCGCGAGCGCGGCGGCCTTCGCCTCGGCGAGCCCCGCGACCGTGTCGTGGTCCGTCACCGACAACACCGTCACGCCCGCGGCCCGGGCGCGCTCGAGCAACTGCGTGGGCGTGTACTGCCCGTCGCTGGCGGTGGTGTGGGAGTGCAGGTCGATCACATCGGTCTCCAGGGGCGAGCGGTTGAAAGCCGCACTGTCGCGACCTAGGCTCTTCTTCAAACCACGAGCCACGTCAAGGGCGATGCCGCAGCACCCACTCCAGATCTCCCGGAAGATTGAATACGGACTGAGGGCCATGACCTTCCTGGCCTCTCAGCCGCTGGAGCGCATGGTCCCCTTCCGGGAGATTGCCCGGCGCATGGACGTGCCCGAGGACTTCCTCGCCAAGATCCTCAAGGTCCTCCTCTCGCGCAAGCTGGTGCGCTCCACCCGCGGCGCCCACGGTGGCTACGCCCTGGCGCGCCCCGCACGGGAGGTGACCTTCCTGGACGTCATCGAGGCGGTGGAAGGCCCCGTCAACGTCAACGTCTGCCAGGACACACAGCATGACGGCTGCCGGGCCACCGGGAGCTGCACCATGTACGGCGTGTGGAAGCTGGGCCAGCAGCGGATGTTGGAGGTGTACCGCTCCACCACGCTGGACCGTCTGGCGATGACAGAGCTGAAGGGCTCGCCGCCCGCCGACTCGCTGTCCCTGGCCGCGCGGGCCTAGACTGCCCGGCCCATGGCCAAGAAATCCGAGTCGAGCATCGAGAACCGGGTGTACCTCTTCGAGTCGCTCGCCAGCAGCTACGTGGCCGCGGCCTCGGACGCGCTGGGCTCCAAGGACTCCGCCGAGCGCGAGCGCGCCCGCCGGGCCCTCGCGGAGCTGGCGTACGTCTCCTGTGTGGTGGCGGACACCGGGGACCTGTCCCCCGAGGCCGTGCGGGAGCGGCTGCTGAGCGCGCCCGCCCCCGAGCGGAAGTCCGCGCGCCGCGGCAAGCGGAACAAGTAGGCGCGCCCCCTCGCGCCGTGGATGATGAAGCTGCTGGAGCGCCCCGTGAGTGGAGCGCCCCCGAAGTCACCCGGCCCGAGGAGAGAACGACATGAGCCAGCAACAGCCCCCCGCCACCGGCGTGGTGATGACCCTGGTCAGCCACCCCCAGTTCAAGACGAAGCTCACCCACGGCCCGTCCACCACGGAGCTGCAGACGGAGGCCCCCCGGGACAACGGCGGCACCGGTGGCAGCTTCTCCCCCACGGACCTGGTGGGCGCCGCGCTGCTGGCCTGCGCGGTGACGACGATGCACCTGTTCGCCTCGCGAGAGGGCATCTCCCTGGGCGAGATTCGCGGCCGCGTGGAGAAGCGCATGACGCCGCCGCCGCGCCGCATCGGTGAGCTCGTCGTGGACCTGCAGATGCCCGCGGGCCTGTCCGCCGAGCACCGCGCCCGGCTGGAGCAGGTGGGCCGCGAGTGTCCGGTGGCGCGCAGCCTCCACCCCGAGCTGAAGCTGCCGATGACGTTCAGCTACCCGGACTGAAGAGCGCCCGCCCGCTCGGTGTACACGGGAGCCTCCTGGCCTTCGCTGCCAGGGGGCTTCGTCGTGAAGAGTCTTCACGACGGCACTCCCAACCCGGAGAGGGGCATGGACGCGAAGCGCCTGGGCATCTACCTCAACGACCACCACGCGGGCTCCGTGGCCGGCATCGAGCTGGCCCGGCGCACCGAGTCGGAGAACCACAGCAACCTCGTGGGCCACTTCCTGGCCACCCTCGTCCCGGAGCTGCGCGAGGACCAGCGCATGCTCGAGGCGGTGATGGGCGCGCTGGAGCTGCGAAGAGATCCACTCAAGTCCCGCGTCGCGTGGGTGGTGGAGAAGGCCGCCCGGCTGAAGCTCAACGGCTCCTGGGTGCGCTACTCGCCGTTGAGTCGGCTGGTGGAGCTGGAGGGGCTGTGCACCGCCACCGAGGGGCGGCTGTCCCTGTGGACCACGCTGGCGCGACTCCAGCGGAAGGACACGCGGCTCGCGCCGTTCGACTTCGAGTCGCTCATCGCCCGAGGCGAGCTGCAGAAGGCCGCGCTCCAGCGCCTGAGGGCCCGCGCCTCGGACGTGGCCTTCGCCGACGAGCCCATGGCGTTCGGCTCGGGCGAGACGCCCATCGCCAGCTACTGAGGGCCGCGGACACCACGCCCCCCGGCGCTTTCGCGGCGGAGGGCGTGGGGGCTTTCAGTCACCTGTCACGGCAGGGGCGTCAGGTGCCCGAGGGCGACACCGGAGGCCGGGTGGCGTCCGGCTGCGGCACCAGGCGCAGCTGGCTGGCGCTGCCCGCGAAGCTCGCGTCCACGCCGCGCTCCAGGTACGTGTAACCGGACAGGCCGTCCTCGTACATGCGCAGCAGGGTGCGCGACTCGTCCAGGGAGATGCGGCCCTGGCGCAGGGCCATCTCCGTGAACTTGCGCAGCCGGGCGACCAGGTCGTCCTTGTTGTAGCTGACGTAGTTGAGCACCTCCGTCACCGTGTCGCCCGCGACGACGTGGTCGATGAGGTAGCCCCCGTTGGGCGCCAGCGACACCTGCACGGTGTGCGTGTCACCGAAGAGGTTGTGCAGGTCGCCGAGGATCTCCTGGTACGCGCCCACCAGGAAGATGCCCAGGTAGTAGTCGTCGTCGTTGAGCGCGTGCAGCTCCAGCGCGTCCTTCACCTCGCGCTTGTCGATGAAGTGCTCGATCTTCCCGTCGGAGTCGCAGGTGATGTCCGCCAGCGTCGCGCGGCGCGTCGGCTTCTCCGCCAGACGGTGGATGGGCATCATCGGGAACAGCTGGTCGATGGCCCACGAGTCCGGCAGCGACTGGAACACGGAGAAGTTGCAGAAGTACGTGTCGCTCAGCGCCTTCTCCAGCGACTCGAGCTCCTCCGGGATCTCGCCCGCCTCCTTCGCGATGCGCATGATCTTGTGGCAGGTGGCCCAGTAGATGTTCTCGGCCGCCACGCGCTGCTCGAGCGACAGGTGGCCCAGCGAGAAGAGGGTGAGGCTCTCCTCCTTGGCGTCCTGCGCGTCGTGCCACGCCTCCAGCAGGTTCTTGTTCGTCACCTCGCGGAAGGTGGACAGGAGGTTGCGCACCACGGAGGGCGCCTTGTCGTCCACCTTGTCCGGCAGCTGCGCCGGGTCGAACTCGCTGGTGCCCAGCACGTCCACCACCAGCACCGCGTGGTGCGCGACGACGGCGCGGCCCGACTCGGAGACGAGCGTCGGGTGCGGCACGCCGGCCCGGTCACACGCCTCCATCACGCCGAACACCACGTCGTTGGCGTACTCCTCCGTCGTGTAGTTCATGGAGGAGGCGAAGTTCGTCTGGGAGCCGTCGTAGTCCACGCCCAGGCCGCCGCCCACGTCCAGGTACTTCAGCGGCGCGCCCTGCCGCGCCACCTCCACGTAGAAGCAGCCCACCTCGCGCAGCGCGTTCTTCACGTTGCGGATGTTGGAGATCTGGCTCCCCAGGTGGAAGTGCAAGAGCTCGAACGCGGGCAACAGGCCCGTGTCCTTCATGAAGGCGATGCAGCTCATCAGCTCGGAGGAGGACAGGCCGAACTTGGAGCGATCTCCGCCGCTGGCCTCCCACTTGCCGGCGCCGCGCGTGGACAGCTTCACGCGCATGCCCAGCCGCGGGGTGATGCCCGTGCGACGCGCCACCTCGGCGATGAGGGGCAGCTCGCTGGGCTTCTCCACCACGAGGATGACGTTGCGGCCCAGGCGCGAATAGAACAGCGCCGTCTCGATGTACTCCTCGTCCTTGTAGCCGTTGCAGATGACGAGCGCGTCCTCGTTCTCCAACAGCGCCATCACCGCCATCAGCTCGGGCTTGCTGCCGGCCTCCAGGCCGTAGTTGTAGCCCTTGCCCGCCTCGATGATGGTCTCCACCACGTAGCGGTGCTGGTTCACCTTGATGGGGTAGACACCCCGGTAGCCGCCCTTGAAGCCCTGGTCGGCCATGGCCTTGCGGAAGGCCTCGTTGAGGTGGACGACGCGGTGGCGCAGCACGTCCGTGAAGCGCAGCAGCAGCGGCAGACCGATGCCGCGGCGGCGCACTTCGTCCACCAGGTCCTTCAGGTCCATGCTGGGGGCCTGGGGCCCGTCCGGGTGGACGCAGACGTGACCCTTGTCGTTGATGCCGAAGTAGGGCGAGCCCCAGTTCCGGATTCCATAGAGCTCGTGCGCGTCAGCGAGGGTCCAGCGGTGCGGAGGGGCGTTTGCGGGCATCGGCGGTTCGAGGCTCCCTGGGAAGAGAGAGGGTGGACTCCAGTCAACAGTGGAGGGGCGCGGGAACTATAGGAAAGCCCCCCGGCATTCAACAGCCGCCTGAAAGTGGAGCGAGCGGCCAGGCAGACGTCCCGCTGGGGCCCCTGTCCTGGCGGGCGGACCTTCCATCCGATTCCTACCCTTTGTCCGGAGTGTCGGGAGGACGCGTGGATAGAAGGGAAGGGTACATGGAGTCGTCCGCACGTAGGGAAGAAGCGCCGCTGACCCCTCGGGAGATCTACGAGCGACTGGACCGGTACGTCATCGGCCAGGACGCCGCCAAGCGCGCGGTGGCCATCGCCGCCCACAACCACCTCAAGCGGGTGCAGGCCCGACGCCTGCGCCGTCAGTCCCTCATCAAGAAATCCAACATCCTGCTCATCGGCCCCACGGGGAGCGGGAAGACCCACATCGCCCGCAACCTGGCGGAAATCCTCCACGTCCCGTTCACCACGGTGGACGCCACCGAGTACACGGAGGCCGGCTACTACGGGAAGGACGTGGAGGTGATGATCTCCGACCTGCTGCTCAAGGCGAACCACTCCGTCGAGGACACGCAGCGGGGCATCATCTTCGTGGACGAGGTGGACAAGATCGCCCGGCGCTCGCAGGGGGCTCGCAACGGCGCGGGCAGCCGCGACATCGGCGGCGAGGGCGTCCAGCAGGGACTGCTCAAGCTCCTGGAGGGGCGCGAGGTCTATGTCCCCCTGAACGTCACGCAGGCGTGGAACAAGAGTGACTTCGTCCAGGTGGACACCCGGGACATCCTCTTCATCTGCGCGGGCACGTTCAGTGACTTGCACGACTACGGGGACGAGCCCGGCGGGGGACGGCCCCTGGGCTTCGGCGCGGACGAGCGCTTCCGGCGCGCGAAGAAGCGCATTGGCACCAAGCAGCTGGTGGAGTTCGGCATGCTGGCGGAGTTCCTCGGGCGCCTGCCGGTGGTGGTGCAGCTGGATTTGTTGGGCGAGGCGGACCTCATCCGCGTGCTCACCGAGCCGCCGGACTCCATCATCCGCGAGTTCCGCGAGCTGCTCGCCATGGACGAGCTGGAGCTGGACTTCGACGACGGGGCGCTGCGCGAGGTGGTGCACTACTCGGTGGCGCGCGGGCTGGGGGCGCGCGGGTTGCGCTCCATCCTGGAGCACGTGATGGCGGACATCATGTTCGAGGCCCCCGAGCGGCGGCGTCGGCAGGTGAAGGTGGACGCGGACTACGTGCGCCCGAGGCTGGCGACGCTGGACGCCGTGGAGCTCAACGTGTGACGTCCGCGTCACGCTCCGAGGCCTGGGCGGCGGCGCCCAGCCTCGCGGCGATGTCCGGGTCCTGGATGAGCTGGAGGACCAGGTCGTTGCGCAGCAGCGCGGCGGTGTCACCCCGGGCGAGCGCCTGCTTCACCTGGTCATCCTGGAGCAGGCGCTGGAAGCGCGGGTCCTTGCGCAGGGCCTTGTAGGCCGGGTCGTTCTTGAGCTTCTGGGAGCGCTCCGGGTCGGTGCTGGCGCGGGCCACCGCCACCATGTCCTCCATGGGGGCGAACTGGCTCATCTCGAAGAGGTTGTAGCGGCGCGCGGCGGACACGGCGAGCGAGTCCTTGGGGGACACGCCCACGCGCTTGCCGGCGATGACCACGTGCTGCTCGAAGAAGGACATGGCGCTGAGGACGAACCACGCGAAGGCGGCCGTCTTGGCCGCGCCCAGGATGAAGCCCAGGAGGCGGTCGATGCTCCGGTCCTCGTTGTCCTTTCCGGTGGCGAGGAAGCGCGCGAGCAGCGCGCCCAGGGCGTAGCGCACCGTGAGCCAGACGCAGACGAACAGGAGCGCGGTGCCCAGCACGAGGCCCACGACGAGCGGGCCGTCCACGGCCTCGGCGAACCGGGGGGCGAGCAGGGGCCCCAGCTTGCGCGACGCGAAGTAGCCCAGCGCCAGCCCCACCCAGTTGGCGACCTGGCGGGAGGCGCCGGTGAAGGCGCCGATCATGCCGAAGAACAGCACCAGGCCCAGGATGACGAGGTCGATGACCATGGCGAGTCGGGGCGCGGGGCGTCAGCGGATCTTGAACGAGTCGCCCTTGCCCTTGGCTTCTTCCTGGAGGCGCTTCTGGGCCTCCGCGAGGTTCTCCTTGTAGCGCGCGTTGGAGGGCTCGTAGGTGAGGGCCATCTTGAGGTTGCGCTCGGCGGCGGACCAGTTGCCCGCGTCGATGTCCTTCTGCGCCTGCTGGTAGAACTGGCGGCCCTTGGGGTGGGTGCCGATCTGTTCTTCCTGCTCCTTCTTGGCGGCGGCCTTGGTCTCCGCCTCGGAGGCCTCGGTGAAGCGCAGCTTCTGGGCGCGCTCGGGGCCCGTCACGTCGGTGACGTACTTCTTGCGCTTCGTGTCGTCGCGCAGGACGTAGTAGGCCTCGGTGACGCGCTTGTAGAGCTCGTGGACCTGCTCCTTGAGCTGCTTGTCCGTGATGTGGAAGAAGCGGTCCGGGTGGTAGGTGCGGCTCTCCCGGTAGAACGCCTTCTTGATGTCCGCGGGCGTGGCCGTGCGCTCCAGCAGGAGCACCTCGAAGTAGTCGAGCTGCTCCAGCTTCGCGCAGCGCGACGCGAGGTCCGCGAGCTGGTGCTCGTCGAGCCCCGGGCCCTTGGCGGCGCTCGGCGGAGGAGGCGGTGACAGCGCGCCCGGTGGCGGGGGCGGCGGCGTCATCGGCGCCACGGACGGGACCAGCGGGCTGACGGCGGGCACGCGGGGCGCGGTGACCGGCGGGATGCCCGGGACGGGAGGCCGCGGCGAGAGGTCCGACGGCGCGATGGCCGGCAGCGACATGGTGGGCCGGGCGCCGGGGCGATGCGCGGGGACCGAGGGTGGAGGCGGCGGTGGGGCGACCTGCCCGACGGCGAGCGTCGGAGGCGGGCGCGGCGTCAGGGCCGGACCGCGCGGCGCGGCGGGGGCACCCGTGGCCGGAGCGATGGAGGGCACCGCTGGGGCGCCCGTGGCCGGGGCGATGGAGGGCACCGCTGGGGCGCCCGTGGCCGGGGCGATGGAGGGCACCGCCGGCGCGATGGGCGGAACGACCGGGGAGATGGCGGGAACGGCTCCCGAGGGAGGACGGTTCGCGGGCGCCGCGCGAGGTGCGCCCGCGACGGGAACTGGCGTCGGCGGCGTCAGTCCGACCGGAGTTCCCCTCGGAGCGGGGCCCGAGCCGGGGGGCATCGGCGGCGTCAGTCCGACGGGAGTCCCTCGCGGCGCGGAGCCAGAATCGGGAGGCGTCAGCCCGACAGGGGTTCCCCTCGGCGCGGGGCCCGAGCCTGGAGGAGGCGGCGGCGTCAGTCCGACCGGAGTGGCCCTCGGCGCGGGGCCTGAGCCCGGCGGCGGCGGAGGCATTCCGGCTGCGACGGGCGGAGGCGGCGGAACGATGGCTCCGGGAGACGAGGCAACAGCCTGGACGGGCGGAGGAGGAGGGATCAATGCCGCGACGGGCGCGGGCGTCGGTGGAGTGCCGACCGGAGCACGAGGCACTCCCGCGGGCGCCACCGTCGGCACGGCACCGGCCGTGATGCCAGGCGCGCGAGGAGGAACGATGGGCGCGGGCGTCGGCGGTGTGCCGACCGCGGCACGGGGCACTCCCGCGGGCGCCACCGTCGGCACGGCACCCGTCCCGACGCCGGGCGCGCGAGGAGGAGCCACGGGCGCGGGGGGCTGCGGAGTGCCTGTCGGAGCACGGGGCACGCCAGCGGGCGCCACCGTCGGCACGGCAGACGTGCCAAGGCCGGGCACGCCAGCGGGCGCCACCGTCGGCACGGCACCCGAGGCAGGGCCGGCTCCCGGCGCGCGAGGTGGCGCCACGGGCGCCGGTGTCATGGGCGCGACACCCGGGACGCGGGGCGCCGGTGGAGGGACGCCGGGGGCAGGGGGCGTGGCCGGGCGCGCGGGCTGCGCACCGATGGCGGGGATCGCGGCCACGGTGGGCCGGGCACCCGCGGGCGTCGTGGACGCGGGCGCGCCCACCGCGGGAATCCCCGTGGCGCTCATCCGCTGGGGCACCGGCGCGGTGACGGCGGGGATGGACACGGTGGGCCGCTGGGCCTGGGGCACGGCCGGCGCCGCGACGCCCGGAGGCTTCGCACCCGGGGGCACCGGCGCGCCAGGCGCCGCCGGAGGCTTCGCCACGGGGGCGGGCGTGGGCGGTACCGGCGAGGCCGCCGTCATCCGTGGAATGGCCGGTCGCGAGGAAGCCGCCGGTGTCCCGGGCGGGCTTCCCGGCGGCTTGCCGGAGCTGGGATCGGTAGGCTCGGACATCGCGCTCGTCTACTGGGCCACGGCGGGCAGGTCGGAGTTGTTGTGCCCAGCCAGCCGGGTGCTCCGGTTCGCCTGGATGGACTTCTGGATGTCCGCCTCGGACATGCCCGAGGACAGCGTAATCGTCGTCGACGTCTTCTGACCCGTCTCCGTGTCGCACGCGGACACGTTCACCAGGCCGTCGGTGTTGATCTCGAAGGTGACCTCGATCTTCACCTCACCGCGATACCCGATGCGGAAGCCCGCGAACTCGAACTCGCCGAGCATCTCGCACTCGTCGGCCCGGTTGGACTCTCCCTGGTACACGCGGATCTTCACCTTCTCCTGCCCGTCACGGCTGGTGGTGAACGCCTTCGAGCGGTCGATGGGGACCGGCGTGTTCTTGTCGATGATCTTCTCGGTGTACCCACCCACCGTGCCGATGCGCAGCGTCAGCGGCGTGACGTCCACCAGGAACGTCTCCGTCTTGCTGTCGAGCAGCGCGTGCGACTGGAGCGCGGCCCCCATCGCCACGACCTGGTCCGGGTTGATTCCCTCCAGCGGCGCCTTCTGGAAGTAGTGCTTCACCGAGTTGCGGATGATGGGCAGCCGCGTGGGCCCGCCCACCAGGATGACCGCGTCGATGTCCGCCGCGGTCAGCCGCGCGCTCTGCAGCGCCTCGTCGCAGACCTTGAACGTGCGCTGCACCAGGTCCATCACCATCTTGTTGAACTGGTCCTGGTTGAGCGTGTTGCGCAGGTCCATCACGTTGCCCTGCGCGTCCTGGCAGATGCCCTGGCAGAGGATGTCCGCCGAGCCCGTCTGCCCCACGTCGATCTTCGCCTTCTCCGCGGCCTCCTTGAGCATCTGCAGGCAGAACTTGTTCTGCCTCAGGTCCAGCCGCGTCTTGTTCAGGAAGTCGTCCGCCAGGTACGTCATGATGCGGTCGTCGAAGTCGTCGCCGCCCAGGTACGTGTCACCCGCCGTCGCCAGCACCTCGAAGACGTCCTTGCCGATCTCCAGGATGGACACGTCGAACGTGCCGCCGCCCAGGTCGTAGACGACGACGCGCTGGTTGACGTCCCGGCCGAAGCCGTACGCGAGCGCCGCCGCGGTGGGCTCGTTGAGGATGCGCAGCACCTCCAGCCCCGCGATGCGCCCCGCGTCCTTGGTCGCCTGGCGCTGGTTGTCGTTGAAGTACGCGGGGACCGTGACGACGGCCTTCGTCACCTCGCGGCCCAGGTACGTCTCCGCGACGGCCTTCATCTCCTTGAGCACCAGCGCGGAGATCTCCGGCAGCGAGTACGCGCGCTCGCGCACCCCGATGCGCACCGAGTTGTTCTCGCCCTCGACGATCCGGTACGGCATCACCGCCTGGGCCTTCTTCACCTCATCGGAGAAGTAGTACCGGCCGATGAGCCGCTTCGCCGAGTACACCGTCGTCTCGGGGCTGGTGATGATGTTCTTCTTGGCGGCGTTGCCCACCAGCACCGAGCCGTCCTCGAGGAAGGACACGCAGGAGGCATGCGTCGTCTCACCCCACTCGTTGGGGATGACGATGGGCTGCCCGTCCTGGACCACCGACACGCACGAGTACGACGTGCCGAGGTCGATGCCGATTGCGATGTCGTCCGACATTCCATCTCCGGTGAAGGTCTCGAAGCCCGAGGCCGTCGGTGAAGCGCCCGGAGGTTAGGAGCCTCCCAACGACGTGTCAATGTTCGTTCAATGTAAACCCCAGCCATTTCAGGTACTTAGCGGGCTGTTAAGGGGACGGGCTCGCTGGCTTGAGGGGGGGAGGGGACGTCATTATCTATGAAGCAAAGGAGTTCTCCCTCATGTCCGTCGTCCTCGCCGCCCTCACGTCCGACCCGAACCTGCTGAGGTGCGAGCTCTCCCGGCTCGCCGGACAGGTGCTCGTCCAGACGGAGCCTCGAGCGAACGCGATGGGGGTGGGCGCGTATGCCCAGGACGAGGTCCTGCTGCGGCGGCTCGCCGACGTGGAGGAGGTTCCCTCGCTGGAGTCGCTCGCCCCACCCACCGAGTCCGAAGCGCTCCTGTTCCACGCGGGCCGGCTGCCCCTGGGCGCGTCGCTCGAGGAGAACACCCAACCCTTCCGCTCGCGCCGGTGGCTGTTCGCCCATCAGGGCGCCATCAGCGGGTTCGAGCAGCTCCGTGGGCCGTTGATGGCCTCGCTCCCCGAGCACCTCCAGCGTCAGGTGCGCGGCGGCACCGACAGCGAGGTCCTCTTCGCGCTCTTCCTGCGTCAGCTGCGCGACGTCGGCCGCACGGATGATCCGCGCCTGGAGCCCCAGGTCGCCGGACGCCTCCTGGCGGACACCGCGCGCGAGGTCGTCAAGCGCTCCATGGAGCTGGGCATCCCCCGCGCCTCCACGCTCAACCTGGTGGCCACCAACGGGCTCCTGCTCGTGGCGAGCCGCTGCGGCGAGGAGCCGCTCTACTACTCGCGGCTGGAGGGCGGGGCGGAGTGCGAGCCCTGCGGCGTGACGGCGAGCACCCCGGAGAGTCAGCCCGCTGTCGGCGCGCACCGCCGTCGTCGCACCGTCGTCGTGGCGAGCCACCTCCAGCGCCCCGGCAGCTGGGTGGAGCTGCCTCGTGGCACCACGCTCGCCGTGGGCCTGGACTTGCAGGTCCACCTGCTCCAGGGCCACTGAGCCCGGAGTCGCCCTCCCGCTCGCAGTCCCGCTCGGGGCGCGTGGGTCCTCCGCGCCCCGTCGCGATGGGGCCGAGCGGGGAAATCCCAGCGCTTCCTGGCCGAAGCCGGTGAAGCCCAGAAGCGAAAAAGCAAAAACCCCGGATTCTAGACACCTCTTCCAGAGAACGGAAGCCCAATCCGTGGGTGGATTGTGAACCGCTTTACAAGGCTTCGAGATTCGTTGCCTCATACCCGCGTAATCCCAAGGGATTTACTCCGGGAACGAGCCCTTTGCCGTCGCCTCTGCCTGCCTCCGCCTCGCTGGACCCGCACCTGTCGGTGACCGTCCGACATCCCGTGGATGCCGTGGTGGCTGCCTCTTTGAGCCGGCGCTTCGCGCGCGAGTCGGGGCTGTCGGCGGCGTCCAGCGCGGAGGTGGCGGTGGTGGTGAGCGAGCTGGCCACCAACCTGGTGCGCCACACGCGGGTGGGCGGCACGGTGGAGCTGTGGCGCGAGGACTGCTGGCTGTGCATCCGCGCGCGCGACCGGGGCCCGGGCATGGCGGAGCCGGAGCGGCTCTTCCTGGGCCGCGAGGGCCGGCCCGGGCCGCTGCCCGGAGAGAGCCTGGGTGAGGGCGGCGCGGCGGTGCGGCGACTGACGGACGAGGTCCGTGTGTCCAACCGCGAGGGCGGGGGCCTGGAAGTGTTCGCACGCAAGCGCATGAAGCTGGAGGCAAGCAAGCCGTGGTGAGTCGTGGTGGGACCAGTTCGCAGCTGCTCGGTGTCCTCCAGCACTTCATGTCGGAGACCGCCGCGAGGCTCGTGCTCAGGGGGACGCTGGAGCCGCTGCGGTTGAGCGCGGACACGCTGGGCACGGCGGAGCTGCCCCGGGTCATCGAGGCGCTGGAGCCGGCCACGCGGCACTTCGTGGACCCGTCGAGGCGGCCGGACCTGTCCGCGCGGCTCAAGGCGCTGCTGGCGACGGCCACCGTGCCCAGCGGCCTGGGGCTGCGCGAGCCCTCGGCGACGTCCAGCGCTCCGGTGGAGGCGCGGCCCACGACGTATCAGGTGCGCACGGAGGCGGACGCCAGCCAGGCGCGGCTCGCGGCGCGCGCCCTGTGCGAGGCCATGGGCGGCCGCGGCTACGAGTGCCAGAAGGTCGCGACGGCGGTGAGCGAGCTGGCGCGCAACCAGGTGTCCTATGCCGGCGGCGGCACCATCCAGCTCATCCCGGTGCAGGCGCCGCGCAAGCTGCTGCGCGTGCGCGCCGAGGACCAGGGCAAGGGCATCCCCGAGCTGGAGCGCGTGCTGTCCGGCACCTATCGGAGCAAGACGGGCATGGGCCTGGGCATCCTGGGCGTCAAGCGGCTGGCGGACAGGTTCGAGGTGAAGACCGGCCCCTCTGGCACCCAGGTGGAGTTCGAGGTGTGGCTGTGAGGCTCGCCGTCGCCCACCTGACGCGGCCCAAGCCGGGCGAGGTGGAGAACGGCGACGGCGTGGTGGTGCGCTCCGGGCCGGGCGTCACGCTGCTCGCGGTGGTGGACTCGCTGGGCCACGGGCCCGCCGCGGCCCTGGCGACGGCGGCCGCCACGCAGTGCCTGACGCGGATGCCGCTGACGTCCTCGGTGGAGGAGCTGGTGGCCGCGCTGCACGTGGCGCTCAAGCACGGCCGGGGCTCCGCGGTGATGCTGGCCCTGTTCGACGGGAGCGTCCTGCACGCGGGCGGCGTGGGCAACGTGGAGCTGCGCACGCTGGGCACGCGGGTGCCGGTGCTCCCCACGCCGGGCATCCTGGGCCAGTCGTTCCGGACGCTGCGCACCGTGTCCACGCCGCTGTTGCCCAAGGACCGGCTGGTCCTCTTCTCAGACGGGCTGAGCTTCCGCCTGGACCTGGAGCAGGTCCGCGGCCAGCCCCCCGACGCGGCCTGCGCGGTGCTCCTGGAGCGCTTCGGCCGCGCCACCGATGACGCCACCGTGCTGGTGGCGGACGTGGAGCCTTCATGAGCCACCCCGAATCCCCCCTGTCCTCGCGTGACCTGTCGCGCATCCCCATCATCCCCCTGTGGGGACAGCTCATCGTCCCCCTGCAGGGCGACATCACCGACGCGCAGGCCGCGCAGCTCTGCTCGGACGTGCTGCGCGACATCCAGCGCACCGGCGCCAGGGGGATGGTGGTGGACATCTCCGGCCTGTGGCTGGTGGACAGCCACCTGTGCGCGGTGCTGGCGCGGCTGGCGGGCTCGGCCCGGCTGATGGGCACGCGCACCGTGCTGTGCGGCATGGGCGCGGACGTGGCGCTCACGCTGCAGAGCATGGGCATCCAGCTGGACGGCGTGGAGACGGCGCTGGGGCTGGAGGAGGGCCTGGCGCTGCTCGGCGTCCGGGCGGTGGGCGCGCGCACGGAGGAGTCCGAGCGGGAGCAGGCGCAGCGGCTGGCCGACGAGATGCTCGGCCTTGTCGCCCCGGCGTCCCCGCGCACCGTCGTCTGACCGTCGTCCGAAGGAGGCGCCATGAGCCACACCCCGTCCGCTCCGCTGTCCATCGCCCCCGAGCGCATCGGCCGCATCATCGACGTGCTGTCGCTCATCTCGGTGGGGGAGTTCTCCTCCGCGCGCACCACCATCGACATCCGCGAGCAGGACGAGCTGGCGGCGCTGGAGGAGACGCTCAACATCTTCGTGCGCGAGCTGGCCTCCACCCGCCGCGAGCACGAGGAGGCGCTCACGCGTCTGGCGGCGAGCCACCGCGAGCTGGAGGAGAAGCTGTCCACCATCGACCGGCAGCGCGACGCCATCCGGGACTTGTCCACGCCCATCATCGAGCTGTGGGACGACATCCTCACGCTGCCCATCGTCGGCGTGGTGGACACCCAGCGCGCCATGGAGATGACCGAGCGGCTCCTGCACCGCGTGGTCCAGGGCAAGGCCCGCTGCGTCATCATCGACATCACCGGCGTGGAGGTGGTGGACACGATGACGGCCAACCACTTCATCAAGATGGTGGGCTCGGCGCGGCTGCTCGGCGCCTACTGCGTGGTGACGGGCATCCGCCCGGCGATTGCGCAGACGCTGGTCCAGATTGGCGTGGACCTGCGGGAGGTGAAGACGCTCGGCAGCCTCAAGGAAGGCCTGCGCGACTGTTTCCTGCACCTGAATGGCCGCGGCGCGGGCCCCCACCGCTGAAGCCCTCGCGGCCGCTGGAGGAGACACGACATGGTTCGCATGTGGACGTTCGGTGACAGCAAGGTGTGGCTCGAGTCGCCGGACATCGTGCGGCTCGTCAACGTGGGCCCGTTCGACGTCAAGCTCATCCATGACCTGGCCGGCGTGGCCGAGGAGCTGCGCGGGACGCACCCCACGCTCTATCTCATCAATGACTCGCGGCGGACCTCGAGCATCACCTCCGAGGCGCGCCGCATCTTGAGCGAGACGCCGGAGGTGATGCCCTTCGCCGGCACCGTCATCTTCGGCGCCAGCTTCTCGCTGCGCACCATGGCGAACATGATGGGCCGCGCCTCCCTGCTGCTGGGGCGGACGCGGAGCGCGCCGTTCGGCATGGTGGACACGGAGGACCAGGCCCGCGCCTGGGTGGCGGACCTCCGCGCGCGGGCGCAGGCGGTCTCCCGCGCCTCCTGAGCGGGGCAGGGGGGAAGAAATCGTCACCCCTCGATGCAAAGAAAATCCCCGGGTGCCGACCTCCAGGTGAACGAGGGGGGAGCGGCGCGAAGGCGCCGAGCCTGTCCCGCGTCCTGGCGCGACAGGCGCGCCAGCGTCAGCCCGGAGATGAACCCCATGAAGCTGTTGCGTACGGCCCTTGCCTCGCTGTGCCTCGCCTCCCTGCTCACCGCGTGCGGAGAGCCCCCGCCGGAGGATGCGCCCGGTTCGCTCGACACGAGCGTGCAGGAACTCCCGCCCCTCCCGGACCCCGGAGAGGAGGAGCCGGGGGGAGGTGGCTGTGGTGGCTGCGGCGGAGGCTCCACGCCCGTCACCATCAGCACGGTGCAGAACACCACGCCGCCCGTCTACATCAACGCCAACATCCCCCTGTACCCGCTGGCCTACGGGCGCCCCAGGGACTGGTGCCGGCAGTCGAGCTACGTGTCGATGAGCTACACCAGCCCGCTGAGCCCGGGCGGCTCGCTCACCTTCAGCGGCGTCGTCGCGCCGAGCACCAAGGTGAACTTCTACATCTACGACACGCTGGGCAACCTGGTGAAGACGCACCAGACGCACCACTCGCACGACAACTGCGTCATCGCGCACGAGCAGGAGGTCACCCACACGTACGGCCTGTCGGCGGGCACCTACCTGGTCTACGCGTCGTACTGGTTCATCGGCATCTACCTGAACGACGGCTGGTACATGAACGGCGGCCAGGGCCCGCTGGGGTACACGAACGACTACGTGGGCTCGTTCGTCATCCAGTGACGTGAAGCGCTCGCCCCTGTGCGTTGGGGCGAGCGCCTCGTCCATCGCGCGTCCGTTCAGCGCCGGCGGCGGAACATCGCCACCAGGCCCGGCGCCGCGACGCACAGCAGCCACCCGAACACCTCCAGGGGACTGCCGCCCGTCGACGCGCAGCCCACGCCGCCGCCCTCCACCAGACTGGGGCGGATGGTGTGCCAGGCGCGATGGGCGGGCGCCACCTCCACGTTGCCCGCGAAGTCCGTCGCCCAGACGTCCAGCGTGTGGTCTCCCTCCGCCAGGTTGCGCAGCGTGAGCTCCTTCGCGCAGGGCTCCGGGTCCTTGCCATCCACCGAGCACCGGAAGCTGGCGACCTCCTCGGACGTGTCCAGGATGAAGGTGACGTTGGCGAGCGTGCTGGTGCCCGTGGGGCCGCCGGTCAACGTCGTCACGGGGGGGATGAAGTCCAACCGGAACAGGCGCGGGTCGGAGCGGGTGCCCGTGTTGCCCGCGGCATCCACCGAGTACACGCGCAGGGCCTGGTCTCCGTGCACCGTGGCCTTGTCCACGACGAGCGTCCACTCGCCTCTATCATTGGCCATGGCGGTGCCCACCACCAGGCCGTTGAGCTCCGCGGTGAGCGTCGTGCCCGCCTCGGCCGTGCCGGTGACGGTATCGAAGCTCCGGCCGAGGATGCTGCCCTCCGTCGGCGTGATGATGAGCGGCGCTCCCGGCGCGGTGGCGTCCACCGTGAAGGTGCGCGCCTCGGCCTTCTCTCCGCGCCGGTCGAACGCATCCAGGCAGTCCGCCGTGACGGTGTACGCGCCCTCGGTCAGGTCGGCGGTGGGCGTGAACGACCACTCACCCGCGCCGTTGACGGTGATGGTGGGCGTCTGGGGTTGGTCGTTCAGGTGGACGGTGAGCCGGCACTGGGGCTGGGCGGTGCCTCGAATCGAGGGCCGGCGGGAGCGCAGCAGCGCGCCCGGCGCCGGCGACAGCAGCACGGGGGGCGTGGGGTCCTCCAGGTCCAGGGTGAACCTGCGCACGGCCATCCGCGCCGTGTTGCCCGCCGCGTCCCGCGCCTCCACGGAGAACTCGTGGACGCCGTTGGCCAGGGGCTCCAGGGGCTCGTAGCTCCAGTTGTTCGCGGCGTCCGCGGTGACGCTCGGCAGCGGCTTGCCGTCCAGGGTGATGGTGATGATGCTGTTCGGCTCCGAGGTCCCCATGAAGCGCGGCCTGGCCAGGGTGAGGACATCCCCCTCCTTGGGCGACGCGACGACCAGCGGAGGGTTGAAGCCGGAGTCCACCGTGAAGCGGACCGGGAGGGACGGCTCGCTCAGGTTCGCCGCCGTGTCCCGCGCCCTTGCCGTGAGGTCGTGGGGGCCCTGCGACAGCGAGGGCGAGGTGAAGGACCAGGTCCCGCCCTCTCCCACCGTCGTGGTCAGCGTGCTGCCGCGCTCGTCACCGTCGATGGCGAGGATGATGGTGGTTCCCACGTCCCCCGTGCCGGTGATGGTGGGGCGCGCGGAGGTGATGGCCGTCCCGTCCACGGGATAGGTGATGGTGGGGCGGTTGGGGGGCGTGACGTCGACCTCCAGGTCGATGCCATTGGACGCGGCGCTGATGTTGCCCGCGGCATCCGTCGACTTGGCCGTCACCGTGTGCTCGCCCCCGGGGATGGTGGTGACCCTGGTCATGATCCACGTCCCATTGGAGCCCGCCACCACCCGCGCGTTGACGCGGAGGTTGCCCTCGATGAAGAGCTCCACGGTGCTTCCCGCCTCGGCCGTCCCCGAGAAGTCCACGCCCGCGCTGCCCACCAGGATGCCGGAGTTCGGCAGCAGGATGACGGGCGGGTTCGGCGGGGTGACGTCCACCCGGAACGTGTCGACGGTGGCGTCGCTCTTGTTCCCCGTGGCGTCGGTGGCGGTGACGCTCAGGTTGTAGATGCCGCTGGTGGTGAAGACCTGCGTGGGCAGGGTCCAGATGCGGCTGGCGCCGGCCTGGACGGCGGGGGACGCGACACCGTTGATGGTGACGACCACCGTGCTTCCGGCCTCCGCCTCTCCCTCGATGGTCGTGCCCGCGGTCCCCACGACGGTGTCGGCCCTGGGGGTGGTGATGATGGGCTTCGCCGGAGGCGTGGTGTCGACGGAGAAGATGCGCGTCGCCGGGTCGCTCTTGTTGTTGAGCGCGTCGGTGGCGGTGACCACCGCGGTGTGCTCGCCGTCCGGGATGTTGGTCTTCGTCGGGATCGTCCACTGCCCGTCGGCGGCGGTCGTGGTCGTCCACGACAGCGTGCCCACGACGACGTCCACCCGGCTCGTCGGCTCGGCGGTGCCGCTGAAGGCCGTGCCGGCGACGCCCACCCGGGCCGCGTTGGCGGGCGTCACGATGACGGGCACGTCGGGCTTCGTCGTGTCCACGTTGAACGTGACCTGGGCGGCGCTGCTGACGTTGCCGGTGGCGTCGGTGGCGGTGACGGAGGCGGTGCGGCTGCCATCCGGGATGTTCGTCTGCACGGAGACGGTCCACCGGGTGTCAGGGCCCGCGGTGGTGCTCCAGTTGAGCGCGCCCACGACGACCTTCACCGTGCTGCCGGCCTCGGCCGTGCCGGAGAAGCCCGTGCCCGCGACGCCAATCTGGGCGCCTCCGATGGGCGTCTCGATGACGGGGATGGCGGGCGGCGTGGTGTCGACGGTGAAGGAGCGCGTCACGGCGGCGCTGACGTTGCCCGCGGCGTCGGTGGCGGTGACGGACGCGGTGCGGTTGCCATCCGCGAGGGTCGTCACCGGTGCGATGGCCCATTCGCCATCCGAGCTGGTCGTGGCGCTCCAGTTGAGCGCGCCCACGACGACCTTCACCGTGCTGCCGGCCTCGGCCGTGCCGGAGAAGCCCGTGCCAGCCGTGCCCACCCGGGCGCCCGCGGCGGGCGTCACGATGACCGGCTCGCTCGGCGCCGTCTTGTCGATGGTGAAGTGGACCTCACGCGCGTCGCTGACGTTGCCGGTGGCATCGGTGGCGGTGACGGACGCGGTGCGAGCGCCCTCGGGGATGTCCGTCCTCGTCGGGATGGACCAGCGGCCGTTGGCGGCCGCGGTGGTCGTCCACTCGAGCGCGCCCACGACGACCTTCACCGTGCTGTTCGCCTCGGCGGTGCCGGAGAAGCCCGTCCCCGCGGGGCCCACGTGGGCCCCCTCGGCGGGGACCTCCACCAGGGGCAGCGCCGGCCTCTGGGTGTCGACGTTGAAGAGGACCTCCGTCGCTCCGCTGACGTTGCCGGTCTCGTCGGTGGCGGTGACGGAGGCCGTCTGCGCGCCATCCGGGATGGCCGTCGTCGTCGCGACGCTCCAGCGGCCATCCGCGCCCGTCGTGGCCGTCCAGGCGAGCGCGCCGACGTTGACCGTCACCAAGGTGCCCAGCTCGGCGGTGCCGGAGAAGCCCGTGCCCGCCGGACCCACCCGGGCGCCCGCGGCGGGCGTCTCGATGGTCGGCGCGGCCGGAGGCACCGTGTCGACGATGAACGTCACCGTCGTGGCCGCGCTGGTGTTGCCCGCGGGGTCCGTGGCGGTGACGGAGGCGGTGCGGCTGCCATCGGGGAGGCTCGTCTGCGCGGCGATGGACCAGCGGCCGTTGGCGGCCGTGGTGGTCGTCCACGAGGCGCTGCCGACGGAGACCCTCACGAGGGTGCCCGCGACCGCGGTGCCGGAGAAGCCCGTGCCGGCCGTGCCCACCCGGGCGCCCGTGGCGGGCGTCTCGATGACTGGCGCGGGCGGAGGCGTCAGGTCGACGGTGAAGTTCGACGTGGTGGTGGAGCTGCTGTTGCCCAGCTCGTTGGTGGCGACGGCGGTGACCTTGTGCGTTCCCTCCGTGAGGGTTCCGCTGAAGCTCACCGTCCACTGCCCGTTGGCCGCCGCGGTGACGGTGCCGAGCAGCACATCATCCAGGTGGACCGTCACCTGGTTGCCCAGCGTGGCCATTCCCGTGAACGCGGTGCCGGCCGGGCCCACCACGGCGTTGTTGGCGGGGGCGGTGATGGTGGGCGCGACGGCGGGCGTCTTGTTGACGGTGAAGGTGACCGTCCTCGCGGCGCTGACGTTGCCCAGGCTGTCGGAGGCGGTGACGGAGGCGCTCTGCGCGCCCTCGGGGATGTTCGTCTTCACCGGGACGGACCAGGTGCCACCGGCGCTGGTCGTGGCCGTCCACGTCTGGGCGCCCACCGTGACGCTCACGGTGCTGTTGGCGTCCGCGGTGCCGGAGAAGCCCGTGCCGGCGGTGCCCACCACGGCGCCCTCCGCGGGCGTCGTGACGACGGGCACTCCGGGAGGCGTGGTGTCGATGATGAAGTTGACCGTCGTCGCCTCGCTGACGTTGCCGGCGGTGTCCGTGGCGGTGATGGAGGCGGTGTGGCTGCCATCCGCGATGGTCGTCTGCGCGGGGACGGACCAGGCGCCGTTGGCGGCGGCCGTGGCCGTCCACGACGCGCTGCCGACGGTGACCCGCACCTGGCTGCCCACCTCCGCGGTGCCGGAGAAGCTGATTCCGCTCCGGCCCACGCGGGTGCCCGGCGCGGGCGTCGTGACGACGGGCACGGCGGGAGCCGTCGCGTCGACGGTGAAGGTGCGCGAGGTGGTGGAGCTGGTGTTGCCAATCCCATCGGTGGAGAGGGCGGTGACGGTGTGCTGGCCCTCGCTGAGGGTGCTGCTGACCGTCACGCTCCACAGCCCGTTGGCCGCGGCGGTGACGGTGTCGACCAGGTTGCCGTCCAGGTTCACCGTCACGCGGTTGGTGGCGGTGGCCGTCCCCGAGATGGTCAGCCCCACCGGACCCACGGGCGTCGCGGTGGTGGGCGTGGTGATGGTGGGCGCGCTGGCGGGCGTCTTGTTGACGGTGAAGTTGACCGTCCTCGCGGCGCTGACGTTGCCCGCGGCGTCGGTGGCGGTGACGGACGCGACGCGGGACCCCGCGGGGATGTCCGTCTGGACGGGGACGGACCAGGCGCCCCCCACGGTGGCCGTGGCCGTCCACGTCTGGGCGCCCACCGTGACCGTCACCGTGCTGCCCGCCTCGGCGGTGCCGGAGAAGCCCGTGCCGGCCATGCCCACGGTGGAGCCCTCCACGGGCGTCGTGACGACGGGCCTCGCCGGCGCCGTGAGGTCGACGGTGAAGGCGACCGTCGTCGCCACGCTGACGTTGCCGAACGTGTCCGTGGCCGTGACGGAGGCGGTGCGGCTGCCCTCCGCGATGGTCGTCTTCGTCGGAACGGACCAGGCGCCGTTGGCCGCGGCCGTGGCCGTCCACGAGGTGCCGTTGACCGTGACGGTCACCGTGCTGCCTGCCTCGGCGGTGCCGGAGAAGCCCGTGCCGGCCGTGCCCACCACCTGACCCGCGGTGGGCGTGGTGACGACGGGCGCCGCCGGAGGCGTCGCATCGACGGTGAAGTTGCGCGTGGTGGTGGCGCTGGTGTTGCCGATGTTGTTGGTGGCGGTGGCGGTGACGACGTGGCTTCCGTTGGCGGGCGTGCTGTTGGCCGGCACGCTCCAGCGCCCGTTGGCGGGCACGGTGACGGTGTCGACCACGTTTCCATCCAGGCTCACCCGCACCTGATGGGTGGCGGTGGCCGTTCCCGAGAAGGTCAGCCCCGTCGGACCGACCACGGCGTCCTCGGCGGGCGCGCTGATGACCGGCGCGGCGGGGGGCGTCTTGTCGACGGTGAAGGTGACCGTCCTCGCGGTGCTGTCGTTGCCCGCGGCGTCGGTGGCGGTGACGGAGGCGGTCTGGCTGCCCGCCGGAAGGGTCGTCTGCGTGGGGATGGACCAGGCGCCACCGGCCGTGGTGGTGGCCGTCCACGACTCTCCGCTGACGGTGACCGTCACGGTGCTGCCCGCCTCGGCGGTGCCGGAGAAGCCCGTGCCGGCCGTGCCCACGGTGGAGCCCGCGGCGGGCGTCGTGACGACGGGCCTGTCCGGAGCCGTGGTGTCGACGGTGAAGCTGACGGACGCCGCGGTGCTGGTGTTGCCCGCCGCGTCCCTGGCGGTGACGGAGGCGGTGCGGCTGCCCTCCGCGATGGTCGTCTTCGTCGGAACGGACCAGGTGCCGCCCGCGGTCGTCGTGGCGGTCCACGAGGTGCCATTGACCGTGACCGTCACGGTGCTGTTCGGCTCGGCGGTGCCGGAGAAGCCCGTGCCCGCGGTGCCCACCTGGGTGTTCGCGAGCGGCGTGGAGATGACGGGCGCGCCTGGCGGCGTCCGGTCGACGGTGAAGGTGACCGTCGCCGCCGGACTGATGTTGCCGGTGGCGTCGGTGGCGGTGACGGAGGCGGTGCGGCTGCCCTCCGCGATGGTCGTCTGGGCGGCGATGGACCAGGTCCCACCCACGGCCGTCGTGGTGGTCCACGTGATGCCATTGACCGTGACCTTCACCGTGCTGCCCGCCTCGGCGGTGCCGGAGAAGCCCGTGCCGGCGGTGCCCACCTGGGCGTTCGCGGCCGGGGTGGAGATGACGGGCACGCCCGGCGGCGTCGTGTCGACGGTGAAGGTGACGGTCGCGGTCGGCCCCGTCTCGTTGTCCTCGTTCGTGGCGGTGACGGAGGCGGTGTGCGTGCCGTCATCGAGGTCCGTCTTCGTCGGCACCGACCACCGGCCATCCGCGCCCGTGAGGGCCTGCCACTCGAGCGTGCCGATCGTGACGGTCACCGTGCTGTCCGTCTCCGCGGTGCCGGAGAAGCCCGTGCCGGCCACGCCCACCTTCGCGTTCGCCAGGGGCACCTCGATGACGGGCGCCGCGGGGGCGAGCAGCGCCTCCACGGAGAAGTAGACCGGGTCGCTCGTGGGGCTCGCGAGCCCCTCCAGCTCCGTGTGCGCCGTGACGGCGTACAGGCCATCCTCCAGGCGGCCGGGCACCTCGATGGAGAACGCGCCGGACTCGCTGACCACCGAGGCGGGCAGCTCGCGCTCGGGCGTGGTGGGCTGGTCGGTGTTGCCCAGCTTCACGTGCACGGTGGCGCCCGGGTCCGCGGTGCCCGTGACGCGCGGGGACTGGGCCTTCACGTTGGCGCCGTCTCCCGGCGCGGTGATGACCGGACGCGCGGGGATGACGAGCCCGTGCTCCAGAAGCGTCGCGCCACCTTCCTCCCCGGCGCGCGCCGCCGAGGCCTTGGCGCCCGAGACCTCCGACGCCACGAACACCGGGCAGCCCCGGAGGTTCGCGGCCTGCAGCAGCACGCTGCCCGCGCTCCTCGCCAGCAGCGCCTCACAGTCCGCGCTCTCCACCAGCCGCGCGGAGATGCTGCCGCCCGCGCCGCCCTGGGTGAGCCCCTCCAGCTCCCACGGCCAGGCCCGCGCGTCGGCCTCGATGCGCCCCGCGCCCGTGAGCTTGCGCGCGCGGAAGAAGACCACGCCGCCGCCGCTCGTCGAGCCGCTCTGCGGGCCCGCGCCGCTCGCGGTGATGACGCCGTTGTTGTGCAGCGTGTCCGCGACGAGGAAGGCCACCACGCCGCCGGACGAGCCATTCCAGGCGCGCGCCCTCACTTCGCCCGTGGGGTGGATGGTGACGGCCTGGAACTCCGGCACGCGGATGACCTGCGTGCCCGGGAAGGCGAAGTCATTGAGCACCGGACGCGCGAGCAGCAGCACGCCGTCCTTCGCGCGCGACACCCGCGCCAGCTCCCACTGGCCCAGCGGGCTCTCCTCGCGCGGACCGTACGTGAAGGTGGAGAGCGACAGGGCGGCCACGGGACCCGCGGCCGCGCTCTGCAACACCATCACCAGGTCGCCCGCGGCGAAGCCCTCGAGCGTCTCCACGCGCAGCTGGCGGTCGCCCTTGCGCACCGGGCCCGTCACCGCCGCGTAGTGATTGACGACCTGACTCGAGTTGGCGGGGACCGTGAGGGACTCGTCCCGCGCCTCGCCCAGGCCGAAGACATCCGCTTCGGCGAACGCGGAGTGCGCGCCCAACGCCACGACGCAGGTCAGAAGGTGCAACCATCTCAGTGATTTCATGGCGTGGCTTCCAGGTTCGTCGGCAGCATGAGGAGGAGCTCGACCCGGCGGTTCTTCTCGCGCCCCTCGACGGTTCCGTTGCTCTGTGCGGGATGCTCCGGGCCGTAGCTGCGCAATCGCAGCTTCTGGGGAGAGACACCACGCTCCACCAGGTAGCGCCACACGGCCTCCGCGCGGGCGCGACCCAGCCGTGGGTTGAAGGTCTCCGTGGCCGAGTCGTCCGTGTGTCCATCCACCGTCATCAGCTTCACCGACGGGTTGGTCAGCATCAGCTCCACGGCGCGCTCCAGGTCCGGCGAGGACTCGGGCAGCTCCGCGCTCCCGACGCGGAAGTACACGCGGCCGTCGAGCACGAACTTGTCCCGGGACACGTTCGCGACGGGCGAGGCCTCGCCGGGGTTGGGAATCATCGAGCCCTGCATGTCCGACACGCGCCGGTTCGGCGCGGGCGTGGGCAGCGGCACGGACTCGTGCACGATGCTCGTGTCACTGTCGGGCCGCGTGTCCTCGCCCAGCAGCGAGTTGAACGCCACGCCGGCGACCAGGCGGAACAGCGGGATGCCCGGCTCCGAGCCGAAGCCCAGGCCGCCCAGCGCGAACAGCTCCACGCCCTCGCGCGGCGCATAGCGCGCGCCGCCCAGCACCTCCACCGCGCCCCGCGCCTGCTTCCAGGAGAGCGCCGCGTTGATCGCCACCTCCGCGCGCAGCGGCGCCCCCGTGGTCATCAGGCCCGCGCCCAGGCGCAGCTCGCTGCCCAGCTCGCGCGCCTCCAGCGTGGGGACCTCGATGGTGACTCCGCGCCGCACCAGCACGCCCAGCTCGAACGACGGCGCCAGGATGGAGCCCAGCATGCCGCCCACCATGACGCGCGCCAGGATGCTCGTGTCGGCGCCCCGCGCGAACGCGCCCTGCGTCCCGAACGGCAGATAGACGCTCACCTCCGAGGCGAGGTCCACCGCGTCGTCCTCCTCCGTGCGCAACAGGCCCACCCGCGCGCCCACGCGCGGAGAGCCCACGCCGTGCCGCGTGGGCCCCAGCAGCCCCTGCGAGGCCAGGTCGTCTCCCTCACGCTGGGTCAGCACCGGGATTCGCGCGTCGATCTGCAGCCGCGAGCTCAAGCCGAGCGCCACCGCGAGCACGCCCGTCGTGCGGCTCGTCAGGATGGGCATCGTCTCGCCCTTCGCGTTGAGGGTCATGGGCTCGTGCTGGTAGTGCCCCAGGATGAGCACCCGGAGCTCGGCCGCGCGCAGCACGGTGCCACCGCCCGTCGCGAGGGGGCCGGGACCTGGGTTGATCTCCAGCCGCTCCATCAAGAAGGCGGGCAGCGCCGCCGGCTCCTGGGCGAACGCGCCGGGCGCCAGCAGCAGCAGCGCCAGCGTCCCCATCCGTTGCCACGTGAGGCACCACCCACTCATCCGCGTCCCATGGCGCATGACCGACATTGGTGCTCATGCGGGAGACAGCCCGCGGACACGCGCCGGCTCGGCCTGAGAGCAAGGCACGTACCAAGGAGGCGCGCGGGAGGGGGCGTGTCGCGAGCACCCCGGGGGAGGGTCCGGGCTGCGTACCGGCGGAACGCGGCTGCGTCCGGGAGGACCGCAGGAGCGGCGCTCAGGCGGGGTCCTCCCCAGGGGAAGCGCTGGCACGGAAAGGGCAAGCGGAGGCCGGCGCATGGCCTTCCAGGAACGACTCGCGCTGTCCCTCACCCTGACCCTGGGCGGGCAGTCCTTCGTCATCCCGGGGGGGCAGGTGGAGGCCTTCTCCGTGGACCTCCAGCCCCATGGGTTCACCGCGGAGGTGAGCTTCTGGACCGGTCTGGAGAAGGACGACGGGCCGCTCTTCACGGCCTTCGCCACCCCGGACCTCCTGGACGTGAAGCTGTCCATCTCCGGCGGCTACCCCGTCCCCCAGCCCCCACCCAAGCCGCTCATCCTCCATGGCCTGGCCCGGGAGCGCTCGCTGGAGGCCCGGACCCATGGCCCGCTGGGCGGCGCGCCGGTGCGCTTCCGGCGCTACACCGTGGTGTTCGAGGACGCCGCGCGCGTGCTCTGGCGCCAGCACCGCCCCACGGAGCTGCGCACGGACTTCGCGCTGAAGACGCTGTTGACGGAGCACACCGCGGGGGCGTTCACCTTCGACTTCGACTGGGACGTGCTCGACGAGAAGCGGCCCCTGGTGTGCCTGGCGCTGGGCGAGGACGCGCCGGGCGTGGGCCTGTACGACTTCGTCGCGTGGCTCGCGGACACGCGGGGTGGTGTGTGGGCCTATGACTGCGTGAAGGACCAGTACGGGCTGTGGGGACGCAAGCCTCCGGTGAGCGGCGCGAAGCCGCTGTCGCGCACGAAGGTGAGCGGCTGGACGTGGTCCTCCCCGCCATCCCTCGCAACGCGGCGCGGGTGCTCAACGCCTCCACGCTCAAGGCCTCCACGCTGGAGGTCCCCGCGAGCAAGGGTGCGGGCGTCGCGGGCATCCATCAGGACCACCTGGTGCGCACGCCCATCGTGTCCGTGGTGGAGCAGCGCCAGGCGCTCGAGGTCAACCGGCTGCGCGTCCCGCAGCGCAGGTACCGGATGACGTTCGGCCACTTTCCCACCGTGCCGGTGAGCCCGTGGGCCGGGCTGCGGTTGGAGGGGCCGCTGTGGGGCGCCTCGGTGGTGGGGAGCGGCGAGGACCTCCGCGTGGTGGAGCTCTCCTTGTCGGCGCGGACGCTCGATGAGGGGCCACACGCGGGGCTGCAGCTGAAGGACACGGGGTTCGAGGTGGAGATGTCGCTGTTGGCGGAGCGCGCTTCGGACACGACGGTGTCGCTGCCCGCGCACCACGCGCCTCGCTATCCCATCCACGTCGAGGGCAAGGTGCTCAGCCCCGGAGGCGGGGAGAAGGACCGCATCTACCTGCTGTCCGAGGACAAGAAGACGTCGGTGCTCACGTGGCGCGTGAAGGTGCCGCTGTGGAACAAGGACGTGAGCGTGCCGGCGGAGCCGGGCTTCTTCCCGGGCCACTTCTACTTCCCGCCGTACAAGAACGCGCGCGTGCTGGTGGCGCTGCACTTCGACCGGGCGGAGCTCCACCGTCACCTGGACTGGGCGGACGCGGCGCGACTGCCGCAGGACGGGCAGGGGGACGGCATCCTCCTGGGGAAGAACGACACCAGCCAGACTTCCATCGTCCACGACTTCCAGGACATGAAGCCCGTGTGGCACCTGGAGCGCACCTCGGGGCCGGACACCGAGACGGTGCGCATGGCCGAGGGCACGATGATGTTCCGGACGAAGGAGCTGCCCGGCGCCGCGTCCGTCACGCCCACGTTCGATGTCTCGCCGCAGGTGGAGACCGCGCGCGCGGACCTCTCGGCGGGGGTCGGCGGCGCGATGGGGGAGACGACCGCCGCGTACCGGGTGGCCTCGGGCAGCTCGCAGGCGAAGCTGGACGGGGCGTCGTCCGAGACGCAGGCGGCGCTCGAGTCCGCGCAGGCCGAGGTCTCCGCGAAGGTCTCCGAGGCGAAGGCCGAGCTCAAGGGCGCGCTCTCCGGGCTGGAGGGACGCACGTCCTCGCTCACCCGCGCGGCCTCCGAGGCCCGCGCGGCGCTGGAGCAGCTCAAGTGACGACACTCGCGCGATGGGGTGATTCTCCGGGAATGGGGGTC
Source organism: Myxococcus sp. MISCRS1 (assembly GCF_026626605.1). Classification (NCBI taxonomy): domain Bacteria; kingdom Pseudomonadati; phylum Myxococcota; class Myxococcia; order Myxococcales; family Myxococcaceae; genus Myxococcus; species Myxococcus sp. MISCRS1. The sequence continues at coordinate 1,102,401 of NZ_JAPNKB010000001.1, read as the reverse complement.
GAGTCGTGAAGGCACTGCTGGGCACGCTGGCGGAGCTGCGGGGAGACCTGGAGACGACGGGCTCGGGGGGCGTGGCCCGCATCGGTGACGCACGCTCGGCCATCGAGTCCATGGCGGAGGGCGTCACCGCGCTCATCGCCTCGATTCGTCCGGAGCTGGAGCCTCCGCTGACGGGGCTGCTCGCGCGCATCGACGCGCTCGACGCGAAGCTCGCGGCGACGAAGCAGCCGGAGGCGGAGCGGATGCGCGAGCAGCTGGCGCCGCTGCGCTCCCGGGTGGATGGCACGTCCCAGTCGATGGCGTCGAGCCTCGCGAGCCTGGAGGGTGGGGCGGGGGGCTCGCTGACGTCCGCGAAGGACGGCGCGGCGACGTCACTGGGAGCGCTCGAGGCGACGTTGTCCACGCAGGTGCAGTCGCTGACGGGGCAGGTGGAGGCGGTGGAGAAGGCCATCGTCCCCGCGCAGGCGCAGGTGGACTCGCTCATCAAGCAGGCCAACGAGGCGCTGGAGACGCTGGTCGCGGGCGCGCTGGCCTCGGTCGCCGCCATCCGCGAGCCGCTGAAGATGGCGGTGGACACGGCGATGGCGACGCTGGACGCCGTCGTGGAGAAGCTCGCCGCGCTCAAGGAGCAGGTGCTGGCCCTCTTCACGCCGCTGCCCGCGGTGCTGGAGCAACTCCAGACGCTGTACCAGACGCTCGTTGGTTCGCTGGAGGCGCTGCTCACCAAGGTGAACACGCTCCTGGATGCCATTCCCGCGGCGAACCTGCCCAAGCCCCTGGTGACGCCCGCGGTGCAGGCCATCCAGCAGGTGGTGACGCAGATCACCACGCAGCTGGGCACGTTCTCCACGCAGATGACGACGCAGATGGGCACGCTCCAGGACCAGGTGCTCACCCAGGTGGACCAGGTGCGCACGCAGGCGCTCGCGCAGGTGGAGACGGTGCAGAAGCAGCTGGTCCAGCAGGTGGACACGCTCAAGCAGACCGTCCTCCAGCAGGTCGAGCCCGTCAGCGCGCAGATGGACCAGGCCGTCGCGGCCGCCGTCACCCAGGTGGGCACGGCGAAGGACCAGGCCATCGCCCAGGTGACGACGGTGCAGGACCAGATGGCCGCGCGCGTGGACGCGGTGAAGACGCAGGTGAAGTCCCAACTGCCCACGCTGCAGGAGCAGGTGGACGCGGGCGCGCAGGCCGCGCAGGCGCAGGTGGAGACCGCGCGGGCCTCGGCCGAGAACCAGGTCACCTCGACGCGCGCGACGCTGAAGTCCCAGGTCGACGCGACGACGAGCAGCGTGAACGCGGAGCTGGATGCACTGGAGGCGCGGCCGATTCCGACGGCGTCCTCGGTGGAGCAGAAGCTGGCCGCGGGCGAGGCGGCCGCGCGGGCCCAGGTCGAGTCCGCGAAGGCGCAGGCGGAGTCCGCGAAGGCGCAGGCGGAGTCCGCGAAGGCGCAGGCGGAGTCCGCCCAGGCGAAGGCGGAGGCGGAGGCCAAGGCCCAGGTCGAGTCCACCCAGGCGAAGGCCGAAGCGGAGGCCCAGGCCCGGGCTCCTACGTCCGAGGCCGCGCTGAAGTCCGAGGCCGAGGGCCGCGCGGAGGCGGAGCTCGGCGCGAGGACGGCCACCGCGCCGGGCCTCAAGCGCCCGTCGAAGGCCTGAGACTCCGAGCCCCGCTGGCGCGGCACACCGGGGGGGCTCGGGCGGACCTCAGGGGCCGAACAGGGCGGCGAGCGGGCTCTCGACGGTGACCTGGGGCGGCATGGGGCGGGCGCGGTAGATCTTCAGATTGCCCGCCGACGCGAAGTAGGTGAGGGGGTTGAGCGGCACTCCACCCACCACGGGGTTGGGGACGCTGTGGACAGCGAAGCTCCCCAGGCCCTCCAGCGCCGCCGTGGTGCTCGTGCCCGCGTCCCATCGCTTCAGCTCGATGGCGGGGGGCGTGCTCCCGGGAGTCCTCAGCCCGTCGACGTTGAAGACATAGCCCGTGTCCGTCACGGCGACGGCGTTGTCCTTGATGTCCATGCCCGCGGAGGGGATGAGCTGGATCATCGGCTCGAGCTCTCCGATGGTCTCGGCCTCGTCCGTGTTCTTCATCCGGGCCGACAGGTGGTCCAGGCACACCTCCACGCCGAAGCTCACCTCGTTGATGGCCTCTCCACGGGCGCCCAGACGGAAGTTGCATCCGCCCTGCAACGGGTTGGTGGACCACTCACTGCGGTTCACGCTCCGGGTGGCCACCTGGGACATGGGATCATGCGAGCCCCGCGTCGGAATCGTGGGGCGGTACCTGTTCTTGTTGCCCAGGAGGATACGGCCCCGGTTGTCGCCGCGGCCCAGCACGTTCCCCGGTCCGTCGACCTGCATCCAGCTGTCGTTGATGTAGTCGATGCCGGAGACCTGCTCCTTGTAGACGAGCCGATCATGCTTGCCGTCGGAGTTCAGGTATCCGCCTTGCTGGATGAGGGCGATGTTGAAGACCTCCACGCCGGTCTTCCGATTCGTGACGACGGCGTCGTACTCGTCCAGGTACCCGATGATGGTCCCCAGCACGAACACCCAGCCGCGGAAGCGATCATTGCGCGCGTTGAAGGTCCACCGACGGAAGTCCGAGAGCACCTGGCTGATGAGGTCGAACTGGTAGCCGCCCTTCGCGCCCCGGAAGAAGAACTCCGGCATCAAGAACACCTTGAGCGTGGAGTCCCTGTCGTCGAGATGCGGGCTGTTGGAGGCCCTCATGATGGCTGACTTGACGAAGGAGCAGCGGTGCGTCAGGTCCGTGCGGTCATTGGGGTGTCCCTTGTAGGATTGCGTCCCCTTGCCCTGCCAGAGGGTGAAGACGGGGCCTCCTCCGGGGAGCAGGTGATACGCGCCTCCCCAGATGCGGTGGGGGCCGCCTCCGTTCTTCACGTCATAGCCAAGCTGGTGGTGGTAGCCGATGAACTGCACGTCAGTGTAGGGCATGGACTCCGCTCCTGGAGGGGACTGCGTGCGACACACGTCTCCCAGCAGCGAGAGCCATGGCTCTCGCCGGAGGGAAGAGGGTGGTTCGTGGGCGCGGCCCGGCTACTTCCCGGCGGAGGGGGCCTCGACCTTCGGACCCTCGACCTTGGGGGGCTCGACCTTCGGCGGCTCGAACTTGGGTGGCTCCTCCTTCTTGGGCTCACCCTTGGGCTTCTTGCGCTTCGACGGCGCATCCGTGCGGATGCGGCTCTCCTCCAGCTCGATGTCCACGCGCCCCGGAATGGGCGAGTCGAGCAGCACCTGCCACGCGCCGTCCGGCGTGGTGAACAGGAAGGAGATGGCCAGGGGAGACTCCTCCGGAATCTTCACCCGCGTCTGGGTCTTCTCGCCCGGGTAGATGACGAGCGTCTGCACCACCGAGTCATCGGGGTGCACCACGCGCTCGGCTACGTCGGCGTAGAACTCCGTCATGTACCGCTGCGAGTCCACCGCGCGCACCACCATGTGCAGCGGCCGCCCCTGGTTCGTCCCCTGGGGCGAGTTCACGTGGATGGACAGGTGCGTGGGCGCGCACGCCACCGTCCCCAGGGCCAGCGCCAGCATCAACAGCCAGGGGAACCTCATCGCGTCACCTCCTGGAACAGCGTCCAGGGGCCGCCACGCATGCCGAAGCGCAATCGAATCTCCGAGTGTTGTGAGCCATCCGGGCCCGGCAGCGGCCAGATGGCGTTCTGCTCGGCGTCGAACGTGGCGGCATCCAGGATGCGGAAGCAGTTCCACGACGAGCGCGACAGCTCCGTGGAGCGGTAGCGCTTGGCCTCGCGGCCCGGCACGCGCAGCTCGACGCCGACGGAGGCCGAGCGCGGCTCCCACCACGCCAGCGCGAAGTCCTGCCACGCGGGCGTCTGGTTGAAGCCGAACGCCGCCGCCTCACCGCACTTCAGGAAGGACATGGTGACGAAGCCGTTCTCCCCCGACGGCGGCAGCGGCAGCGGGCGCACCTGGAGCTGCAGCGGCTGCGGCTTGCCCTCCTCGGTCCACAAGAGCTTCGCCAGCTTCGACAGCCGGCCGAGCATCACCAGCATGCGCGGCGGGACGGCGAGCTGCTGACGCAGCGGCCGGCGCAGCATCCACTCCGTGCCGCGCTCCTCCACCACCGGCGAGAGCACCTGCGCCACGAACTGCCAGAAGGCGCCGTCCTTGCGCTTGAGCACCTCCAGCTCCGTCGGGTCCAGCTCCTGGCTCGCCTCCACCGCGAACGGGTAGCGACGCAAGAGCGGCGTCAGCAGCGTGCGGAAGCGCCACTCCCACTGCTCCTCCAGCACGCGCTCCAGCTCGGCCCGGCCCAGCTCCCGCGTCATCAGGAAGGGCTCGCGGAACGGCCGGCGCAGCTCGCCGAGGATGCCCTGCTTGTCCAGCCACTCGTCCACGCGGCGCAGGTAGGAGCCCTCCTCGTCGAGCAGCATGGACAGGCCCACGCGGCCCAGCGGGGAGAGCAGGTCTGTCAGCTGGCGTCCGCCGTCCTCGTTCGACGCGGGCGTCTCCTCCGCGCCCGAGCGCAGGGACGCGGGGACGATGGTGCGCGCGGCCCCGGCCGCCGGCGGCGCGCTGAACCCCGACACCTCCGTGTGCAGCTGCGACACCAGCAGCAGGTACGCCGCCAGCTGCGCCGTCTGTCCGTCCTTGTCCGGCGTCATGAGCTGCACGATGGGCCGGAACAGCGACAGCTCCTGGCGCAGCGGCTCGTAGTAGGGACCCTCCATGGGGCCGATTCCCGCCCCCGTGGCCACCTCGCGCAGCATCGCCACCAGCTCGGAGGTCGGCTGCGTCACCGAGGACAGCTCCGAGGCCAGCGTCGTCGTCAGCGCCGTGAAGCGGTAGTCGCGGTACTTCACCAGCAGGTCCTGCCGGTAGCGCTGCCCGAAGTTGGCCACCTTCTTGAGCACGTAGCCCTGGCGCTGCGCGGCCTCCGCGCGCGACAGCTTCGAGTCCGCCATGCGCAGGGTGAACTCGTCCACCAGCGGCTTGATGTCCGTCTCGAACGTCAGCCACTCCACGCCGCGGCGCGAGGGCAGGGCGTCCACCGCGCCCACGTCCAGCGCGTCCTCCATCGACAGCCCCAGCCCGGCCTCGGCCGCGGACGCCACCGCGCCCGGCGGCAGCCCCATCGAGGTCCGGCTGAAGGGCCGCTGGCCCTGCTCGATCTGCCGCAGCAGCTTGTCCAGCAGGGAGCGCGACAGCTCCTTCGGACGGAACTCGAAGGACTGCTGCATCACCCGGACCTCCAGGCGCGCGTCGCCGTTGGCGGGCACGAAGAGGCCACCGGTGCGCGTGAGCAGCTCCGCGGTGGACATCTCCGCCGCGGCCTTCAGGCCCGCGTCGATTTCATCCTCCATGCGCAGCACCGCGGACAGCATCGGCTCGTGCTCGCGCAGCCAGTCGAGCGCGACGAGCGTGTTGTCCACGCCCTTGAGGGTCGCCTGGCTCTCCGGCGCGCCGGACGCGTCCAGCAGCGCCAGCACCTTGTGCGCGGACGTGTACGCCATGCTCTGCGCCAAGGTCAGCTTCAGCCGCTGCCGCTCGCTCGCCAGCGAGCGCCACCGCTCCAGGTCCATCTCCCGCGCGCTCAGCACCAGCTGCAGCTTGATGAGATGGTCTCTCCACGGGCCCAGGTAGCTCTCCTCGGACAGCCACTCGTAGGGCCAGCGCATCCACGGCACCTGGCCTTGCGTCTGCAGGCCCGTGCGCCACGCCTGGTCGCTGGAGATGATGTAGTCGCCCACCACCTCCTCGCGCAGCCCCGTGGCCTCCATCCAGTCGCCGCCCTTCTCCGTGGCGCGGGTCCCCAGCAGGCTCAGCGCGTCCGCCGCCCAGTTCCAGCGCTTGCGGTACTGGCCATCCAGGTACGACAGGATGAAGCGCCCCATGTCGTCGGTGCGCGAGGCGCGCGCCACCGCCATCAGGTGCAGCATCTGCTCGGGACGGCAGAGCGTCTCGCGCTCGCAGCGCTCCTCCGCGTGCGACGCCGCCCACAGCGAGCGGCTGCCCACCAGCTCCGTCGAGGCGCAGCCCGGGATGAGCGGGCCACAGCGCTGGCACTGCTCCTGGCAGGACTCGAGCAGCGGCTTGAGATAGGACAGGCGCACCGTGTTGGACAGCTGCGCGCGCAGCACCTCCTGCTCGTCCTGGAAGCTGTTGCTCAAGAGCGGGAAGTAGCGCGCCGCGGAGAGCAGGGCGTCCATGGCCTGCATCGCGCCCTGGCCCTTGTCCACCACCACCTCGCCGGACGCCGTCAGGTGCTGCTGCCCCAGCCGCTGCACCGTGGACTCGAAGTCCTCCATGTGCCGCTGGGCCTCGGCCAGGCGGTTGTAGAAGTTCCCGTACGCCGCCACCACCGGGAGCACGCCCAGCGCGAGCAGCGCCGCGCACCTGCGCAGGTGCTTGCCGCGGTAGCGCGCGCGCAGCTCCACGTTGCGCTTCTCCGCCGCGATGGCGAACACCCCCGCGGAGCGCGCGTCCGCCGCCGGCGACGACACGTACACCCGCGTCAGCTCCGGGCGGTAGGACAGCGTGCCGCCCTCCACCAGCCCCGTCACGAACCTGGCGAGCGCCGCGAAGGACTCACCGCCGCGCGCGTAGAACTCCTCCAACCGTCCGAAGGCGTCCACCGACAACGAGACCAGGCCCAGCGCGAAGTACTGCTCCAGGGGCTGCAGCCCCGCGGCCAGCCGGCCCTCCTCACCCGAGGGCGGCACGTCCCAGTGCAGGGGGATGCCATGGCTGCGCAAGAGCTGGGCGAAGTCCGAGAAGCCCACCAGCGAGTCCATGTGCGTCAGGCACAGGCGCGTCTCCACCGAGCCCCGGCTCGCCTCGGACAGCAGGTTGATCTTCCCGCGCACCAGCTGGATGACCCGGCGCACCTCGTCCGGCGGCGTCTCCGCGAGCCACCGCGCGTCCAGCGCCACCACGACGCGCCCCTTCTGCCGACGGAAGCTCGACTTCCACAGCCGGCTGAGCGCGCGGCGCGCCTCCTGCGAGTCGTCCTCCAGCAGCGACGCCGACACCTCGTGAACCACCTTGTCCGGCCCCAGGAACATCTGGAGCAGCGGGTCCGAGGTGTGGCTGGGCATGAACTGCCGCTCCTGCCGCCGCCAGTCCACCTCCAGGTCGATGAGCGTCGTCTTGCCCGCGCCCGCCGGCCCGAGCACCACCACCGTGGGGAAGTCCAGCACCGCCACGCGGTAGCGCAGCGGCAGCGCGTTCAGGAACTGCTTGCGGATGCGCACCAGCGCGCCGGTGTCCAGCCGCTTGCGCGTCTCCACCTTCGGCGCCACCCGCCGGCGCTTCCTCCACCACCACACCAGCCCGACGACGAGCGCCAAGGCGAGCAGCACCCCGAGCCCTATCAATATCCACGTCAGATAGGGTCGCGCCGCGTCCGCTGTCGTCGTCGCCGCGCTCGCGGCCGCGGCAACGGGGTTCTTCTCGCCCGCCATGGCTCTAGTCCCTCTTCCCGCCCGCTTGCGCGCGGACCGCGAGCTGGAGGCCTTCCATCACGTCCTCCAGTCGCTCCAGTGTGGCCTCCAGTTGCACACCCCATGCCTCCCGCTCCTTGGGTGACAACCGCTTGCCTCCGGGGCCGGGTTCCAGGGCCTTCGCCCCCTCGCGGAGCACGTCCACGAGGGGCACCGTCCCCTCGGCCAGGCTCCCCAGCGACGAGGTCAGGGCCTTCTGGAGCCGCTCCACCAGCTCGGCCACGTTCTGACGGGACGCACTCGCGTCCTTCCGGACGCCGGGGGGAGTCGTCACGCGGGCCTCAGTTGGACAGGTGCCAGAGCACCACCGGCACCGCGATGATGATGGACACCGTCACGGCGTAGTAGCGCCAGGGGAAGTCGTACAGGGTGGGAGGCGGGGGCGCGGCCTCCGTGTGCGCCTCGCCCACCTGCGTCTCCGGCCGGGGGATGCGGGCCGCCAGCTGCTCGCGGTAGTCGCGCAGCCGCGCCGGGTGGCCCACGTGCCGGCCGATGAAGCCCGCGGTGAGGCAGAAGTGCAGCATCTCGAAGAGCAGCGGCGCCGTGTCCGGGCGCCTCAGCGCGGTGTCCGCCAGCTCGAAGAACAGGTCGCCGCCCGCGTCCACGCCGAACGCACGCAGCTGCAGGAGCGGCCAGTGCTGCGCGTCCTCGTTCGATAGGCGGGCGAGCACCTTCTCGTCCACCAGGAAGGCGAAGGGCTGGAGCACCTTCTCCACGTCGTCGTGGCGCAGGTCGGTCTCCAGCGCCGCGCGCAGGGCGTCCACCTCGGCCATCAGCGTGCGGGACATCGCGTCCAGGGCGCCCTCGGACAGGTGCTCGCGCAGGGCGGGGTCCAGATTCACCGTGCCCAGCTCCCGCTCGAGCAGCTCCTCCACGTGGCGGTAGGCCAGGAGAATGGCTTTCCAGTGCGTCATCTTCATCAGGAGGCTCCAGGGATGGCGAGGGGACCTTGGCCGGCGATGGTCGCCTTCAGCTCCACCGTCGCCTCGTGGTTCCACGCATCCAGCAAATCTCGGACCCGCGTCAGGAACGTCACCACCAGCGGCTCGAAGCCCTCCTCGAAGGGCTCCAGCACCACCTCGTACACGTTCCTCAGCCCGGAGCCCTTCATGGCGCTGTCGGGCACCCGCGACACGCTCATCTCCCGCAACAGCGGCAGACACCGGCGGAAGGGGCCCTCGGAGGGGGTGCCCAGGTGCTGGAGCACCGAGCGCAGCTCGTCCAGTCCCAGCGTGGCCTGGGCCTTCCAGGCGAGCAGCTGGGTGAGCGCCGTCAGGTCATCCCTCAGGGGGCTCTCCCGGTCCGGCTGGAGCTGGCCGACCAGCCGCCACTCCAGGCCCTCGATGTGGCGCGCCGGCACGCTCACCGTCATCCGCCCCGACGCTTCGGAGGCGAAGCGCGGCTGGTGCCACAGCGCCTCCACCACCAGCTTGCGCGGCGTGGTGAAGGCCTCCGGCATGCGCAGCACCAGGTGCGGGGAGGGGCCGTTCTCCGACGGCACCTCCTCCACCTCGTAGCCGGGGCCGCTGCCGGGCAGGTGCGCGGGCCTGAGCGGCGCGAGCCCCGTCTTGGTCATCTCGAACACGCCCGTCACCGAGTGCAGCGCCAGCTCCCGCCCCGCGCTCATGTTGCGGATGGGGTGCTCGGAGCGGGTGCCGTCCGTGGTGATGACCTGTGCGGGCTCCGCGCGCAGGTTCTCCACCGGCACCGCGAAGGGCACCAGGAAGTCGGGCCGGTGGGAGCGCCCCACCGTCCACGCCTGCGCCAGGTCGAAGCACAGGCTGAAGCGCCGCCACCCGCCGCGCGACGGCGGCACCGCGACGTGGAGGAAGAGCTCCGTCTCCGGGAAGAGGAAGAACGAGCGCAGCCGCTGCAGCGGGTGGGTGAAGGTCTCCGAGTCGTCCGGCGCCGGCGGCTCCCGGTCGAACGACACCTCGCACCGCTCGCCCGTGACGTGCTCGTCCGCGGGCGGCCCGTACACCACGCTGACCTCGCGCAGGTGCTGGCGCAGCGCGTGGAACACCGCCAGGGACGGCAGGTACTCGTCCAGGTGGCGCACGTGCAGGCTCATCGTGCCGATGGCGTCCGCGCGCTCGTGCCGCGACTCGAAGTGGAGCATCAGCCGGTGGCCACCCCTCACCAGCGGGCGCACCTCGGTGGACTCCAGGGTGATGGGCAGCACGCGCAGGTCGCGCTGGAGGCGGAAGGCGCCGGGCTCACCCTCGGCGGGCGACAGCCGCAGCTCGGTGCCGCGGGGCAGGAGCACCGCCTCGCCCATCTTCCCCATGGGCTGCGCCTGCACCACCGCGCGCGTGGGCAGGGGCTCCAGGAGGAAGTCGAAGAAGCCGGCGAACAGCCGGCGCCACGTGGAGCGCAGGTTGTGCAGCGTCGCGTGGCGCGTCTGCACGGAGAAGAACGCCATCGCCTCGATGAGGCGGCGCACGTCCGGGTCCTCCCGCTCCAGGGGGGCGGCGGGGTAGCGCTCGTGGAAGCGTTGGCGGAAGCGCTCGAGGGAGGCCATCTCCTCGAGGAAGTCCTGGTGCAGCCGGTCCTTCGGGCGGGTCATCTTGAATGACTCCTTACCCCAACTTCACGAGCGCGCCCGAGACGCTGGTGATACCGGATGCCTTGAGGTTGGCCATTCCCTGGGCTTCCAGGTCCAGCGCGGCTTGCCCCGCCACCTTGACATTCAGCCCCGTCACCTGCGTGTCCGTCTTGCCCGCGGCCTTCAGCGTCAGGCCTTCAATCTTGGCCTCGCCGCCGGTGGCCTCCATGGAAGCCGTCAGGCCCTTGAGCGCCAGCGCCTGGGTGGCCTCCACGTTGACCTTCGCCGAGGAGCTGATGCTCGCGTCCTGGGTGGCCGTCTGGGTGAGCTTCGCCTGGGTGGTGAGGCTCATGTCCTTCGTGCTCGTCACCTTCAGCGTGTCCTGGCTCGTCCACTCCGAGGTGCCCTTGGACAGGAGCGTTATCGTCTGGGCGTCGACCTTGAAGTCCTTGACGGTGACGACGATGCTGTCGGCCTTCTGCACGACGGTGCTGGTGTCGCTCGGCCCGGCGACCTTCAGGGTGATGGCGGTGCCGTCCATCGTCACCGTCTGGACGATGTTCGCGTCGGCATTGTCCACCGTGACGGTGATGCCCTTCACTTTGTCCAGCTCGATGGTGCAGACCAGCGTTCCCATGGCTCCTTCACGCCTCCAGCCGCCTTAAGCGGGCTCTTCCTTCACGCGGATGACCAGCGTCCCCTCCTTGATTTCGATGCGGGCCGTGTCCTTGGCGTTGGTTCTCTGCAAGAGGAAGACCGGCTTGCCGTCCACGTAGGAGTGCTTCATGGACGTGCCGTTCTCCGGCGTCTTGCCCACCAAGAGATGCGTCCCCTGGCCGTCGGCCGGCATGCGCGCCGTGTCGCGCCAGTCCAGGAAGCGCTTGAGCCAGGCCTTCTGGAAGTCCAGCCCCACCAGCACGCGCTCTCCCTTGTAGGCCGGGAAGTAGAAGTGGCCGGGCAGCAGGTTGGGGTTGAAGGGCAGGGTGACGATTTGATTCGCCCAGAGGGGAATCTTCACCTTGTACCCGTCCTGCGACGTCTTGGAGTCGGTGTAGGCCTGCCACGTCTCGTGGGGCTCGTCCCCCATCTCGCTGACGATGAGGCCCTCCACGTACCGGGGCCAGGTGGGCGGCAGGTAGGGCGGCAGGTCCACCCACTTCTCCGCCTGGGGCTCCAGGAGCGTGGCCATCTGGAACTCGAAGCCCCCGTTCTTCGACAGGTGCTCCGCGTCCGGGGTGGACGCGAGCGCGTCCCCTCGCAACGCCAGGGTGCGCACCCGGAACGTCTCGCCGCCGGCCAGCCCCGCCGCGGCCCACGCCTCCGTGGTGGGCAGCTTGACGAGCGAGCCGGGCACCAGGGCGGTGGCGGGGAAGCGCTTCCAGCCGAGCTCCACCTCCTTGCCCCGGACCTTGAGGCGGGCGGTCTCCAGCGTCACCCGCGCGTCCACCTCGTTGGTGATGGGCGTGCGCAGCAGCACGTCGTGCCGGATGCCGGTGACGGCGCTCTGCTGGTTGATGGGCCGGGTGGCGGGGCCCTCGGCCACCGCGTTGAGCACCGTCACCTCGTGGCGGGGGACCTCCGGGAAGCGCACGGTGACCTGGTCCACGTCCGGGCCCCACAGCTTCACGGGCGTGCCCTCCGCGGCCTTCGCGGTGGACAGCTTGTACTTCGCCGCCGTGTAGTCGTACGCGAGCACGCCGTCGCGCGTGTCCACGTACCAGAGGAGGAAGTCGTAGAAGCTGGCGCCGTGCTCGGGCGTCAGGCCCAGGAACAGCTGCGGGCAGGTGGCGTCCAGCACCGCGCTCCAGTCGTAGACGAGCGGGATGTGCGTGCCCTTGTGCGCGTCCAGCACGTCCTTCATCGTCTTCTGCGTGTAGAGCACGCAGGGGAAGTGCTGGCTCCACAGCAGCGCCGCCGCGTCCTGGAACGTCACCTCGTAGCGCCGGTGCAGCAGCGGGGCGCCGGGACGGGGCACGCCGGGCACCTCCACCAGCGAGCGCTCCGACACCAGGCCCTTCACCTTCAGCGACGTGAGCGCGGGCTGGGGCGCCGCGTCGGTGTGCACCGCCGTCAGCTCCAGCTGGACCTCCATCAGGTCCTGCTCCAGGAACGCCGCCTTCAGCGTGTCCTTCTCCAGGCCGCCCGCGGACGTGTTGTCCGCGAGGTCGAAGGCCACGCGGCCCTCGAAGCCGAACGAGCGCAGGGTCAGCGCGAAGGACTTCACGTCCCCTGGAGGGATGACGTGCGCGGTGCCGCCGGCGGTGAGCGTGACGGCGACCTTGAGCCGGTCCGCGAAGCTGTCGGCCTTCATGGCTCCTCCTCCACGCGGACGTTGCCGCTGAGGGTGTCGAAGCGCAGGCGCAGCTTGCGGCGCTCCTGGCCCACCGTGCCGACCAGGCCGAAGTGCAGCCACAGCCCCGCGTCGCGCCCGCGCATCGTCAACTCCACGTCCGACAGGCGCGGCTCGTGGCGCGAAATCTCCTCGGTCAGCTCGCGGGTGAGCGTCTCCACCAGCTCCCGCGTGCCGTACTTCTCCGTGTACTCACCCAGGCCGAAGTCGCGGCGGAAGAAGCCGTAGCCCTCCTTGGTGTTGAGCACGGCCTCCAGGTTGCGCACCACGTGCTCCAGCTCGCTGTGGCCCTTCTTGCCGGACGCGCGAGCGGAGTCGGCGCGGGTGGCGAACTTGTCGAGGAAGGAGGCTCGGCCCATGTCACGCCCTGCGCCAGAAGAGGGACACCTGGGCTCCCTGCAACGCCGGGGTGGCGTAGAAGGCCAGGCCATTCTCGCGCAGCGCGAACTGCCACTCCTCGCCCTGCACGAGCTGGTACCAGTCTATCTCGGGTCCCAGCGCATGCGGGAACGAGGGGTGCGGGACGTGGTGGAACGGGATGCCCTTGAGGGCCATGCGCCGCACCGTGGCCAGGCGCGAGGGCCCCGCCAGCTTCACGCCGTCCACGACCAAAGGCTCTCCGGCCCGCTTGCGCTGCACCAGCATGTACAGCTCGCCGCTCTCCAGCACCTCGGGCGGCAGCGGCGAGAAGATGAACTGCCCGTCGCGCGCGGTGAACGAGCGATGGGTGGCGCGCGTGGACTCCGGCTGGAGCGCGCGCGTGAGCAGCTCCACCCAGCGGATGAGGCCCTTGCCCGGGCTGTCGTGCTGGTACGTGGGCAGGTCCGCGTCCGGCATCATCTCCAGGTAGCAGCAGGACTCGAAGTACAGGTCCCGGAGCGCGTCGAAGAAGACGTACGGGTGGGGTGAGATGTGGCGCGTCATGTCGCCGCGCAGCGCCTGCAGCCGCTGCACCTCGCACAGCGCGCGGCGGGCGTTGGTGAGCCGGTCCGAGCGCAGGTAGCTGTCGGACAGGCGCGCGATGAGCTGCAGCCGCGCCTGCTCCAGCAGGTCATCGAGTCTGACGAGGAGGGCCGAGAGGAACGGGTGGGGACCGACGAGCAGCAGCGGAGGCACCAGGTCCTCCGTCAGTCCCCACACGCCCTCGGTGTCCCGCCGGAACACGGCCAGCGGCAGCGTGTCGATGGCCCCGTCCAGCACGGGCTCCGCGGACAGGCGCAGCCGACGCATGACCCGCTCCACCACCGGCGGGTCCTCCGCGTACAGCCGCACCCCCGCCGCGCCCTGGCTGCCCCCCAGCACGTGCAGGTAGACGGTGGCCTCGGCGCGGCCGGTCCCCTCGAGCGAGAAGGGCGGCAGCACCGCGTTGCCCGGCACATCCACCACGAAGCCGGCGGGGGTCACCGCCGTCAACGTGGCAATGGACAGGCTTCCACCCGCCAGCAGTGGCTCGCTCCAGGCCATGGCCGCCACGCCATGACTCGGCGTACCGGACAGCGAAGCCTGGAGGCGGACCTGGGCCTCCAGTGATTCTTCCTGGGCCTCGAAGTGCTCCGGCAGCAGCGTCTGACCGACGTGCCACCGGACCCGGGCGAGCTTGAAGGGGGGCATGGGACTTTCTTACCGCAGGACGACTAGGCCGTCTCCGTGACGCCCCACTTCTTCACGATGTTCTTCGAGGACGCCGCCGCGACGTTGATGGACTGCTCCAGCGTCTTGGGCTTCACGCCGATCTGGAACGTGAAGTTCTTGGGCGACTGCACCTCACGCGACTCGTTCTCCGCCACGGCGATGTTCAGCGCGTCGCCGTTCTTCTCGAGCAGGCCGTTGAGGTCCGCGTCCACGAAGTTGGACTTGAAGTACTTCTTCGCGAGCGGGTCGTACTCGTAGATGACGTACTTCACGACCACTTCGATGTTGGAGAAGCTGCCCAGCAGCATCTCGGAGATCTTCTGCTTGTTGGCGGTGGAGATCTGCCCGGAGAAGTACAGCGCGTCGGTGACGCCCGTCTCCCACAGGTAGTTGTTGAGCACCGCCACGGCCTTGGAGGCCAGGGCCTTGTCCGGCTGCTCCGGGTCCTTCAGCGTCTCCTGGTCCGCCACCAGCGCTTCACCGCCGATGGAGATGGACAGGATGTAGCCGACGGGGGACTGCTTGTCCTTCTTGAAGTTGTAGCCCTGGTACACATCCAGGTCTCGGGCGAACTGAGGCATGACTCACTCCTGCATTTGGGTGGGACTGCTTGGTGGGTTTGCAGCGGGGGGACTTCAGCCGAGCCGGGACTCCAGCATGAGCTCCACGTTGAGGCCCTCGAACTGGATGTGCGGCAGCACGGCGACCTTGCAGTCGTACCAGCCGATCTCTCCGGTGCGCTGCTCCACCATCACGTTGGTGGCCTTGAACGGGAAGCGGCGCACCGTCAGGTCGTCGGGGCTGGCCACCGTGGTGACGTAGCCGGCGAGCCACGCGTCGATCTGCCGCTGGATGTAGGGCGCATCCGCCGTGGAGCCGATGTTGTCGCGCATGATGCACTTCACGTAGTGCGCCAGGCGGGTGATGGAGAACGTGTACGCCATGTTCGTGACGAGCTGCGAGTTCTCCGAGTCCTTCGGGTCCTTGAACCGCTTGGAGACCTTGGCGGACTGGGTGCTGAAGAACGTCGCCTCGCTGGTGCCCTTGCGGTACACCAGCGGCATGAAGCCGCACCGCGCGAACTCGAACTCGCGGTAGTCCGGGATGGCGATCTCCACCGGGGCCTTGAGCTCCTCCTGGCCGCGCAGGAAGAACGTGTCCACGGGCAGGCCGGTGATGAGGCCGCCGCCCTTGGGGCCGCGGATGGACTGGCACCAGCCGGAGTTCTCGAACGCCTTCACCATGTTGCGGGCGAAGAGCACGGACGAGTTGCCCCACAGGTACTTGCTGGAGTCGCCCTGCGCGTTCTCCGTGAAGTGCAGGTCGTCGCAGGGGTTCTTGTCCGGGTGCCAGGGCAGGCGCAGCACGTAGCGCGGGAAGGTCAGGCCCAGGTACGCGGCCTCCTCGCTGTCGCGCAGCTCGTTCCACTTGCCGTAGCGCGGGTGGGCGAGCGCGCCCTCCAGGTCCTTGATGGCCTCCATCTCCTCGACCTTCTCGCAGCCGAAGAACTTGGGGCTCACGGCGGCGACGAAGGGGCAGTGCGCGGCGTTGGCCACCTTGCCCATCGCGCGCAGCCACTTGATGTCGCCGGGCGAGGAGGAGAACTCGTACAGGCCAATCATCGCGCCGAAGGGACGGCCGCCGTACTGGTCGTACTCCTGGATGTAGACCTTGTCGAACAGCGCCCCGGCGAACACGTCCGCGGAGTTGTTCTCGAAGTCCTGACCCAGCTCGTCGCGCGCGGCGTCCAGGAGGTCGATGGCGATGTTCGCCTTGAAGTTGGTGTTGGCGACCAGGTCGTCCAGACCGCGCCACGCCGACTCCATCTGCTGGAAGCGCTCGTGGTGGAGGATCTCGTTCATCTGGTCGTCGATCATCGAGTCGATGCGGCTGACGACGTCGAGCACCTTGCCCTTGTCGAAGCGCAGCGCGTCGCCCGAGTCGGTCTCCGCGGGCGTGACGTTCTGCACCAGGGCGGCGAGCGCGGACATGAAGCGCGCCTCGATGGTGACTTCCTTCTCGTCCAGCGTGGGGACGAACTTCTCGGAGATCATCGGCTTGGCGTCCGTGGGACGCTCCAGCCGCACGCTCTTGAACAACCCAGGCAGATAGGAGGTTTCAGCCATGACGGTTACCTTGAGATGGAAAAGGGTGGGTTGAGGAAGCGGGCCCTTACGCCTTCACGGTGGCGGGCTCGGAGACGGTGGCCGGCTGGGTGGCGGCGGCGGGCGTCGCGTCGGAGGAGAGCGCGGGCTTGCCCGGCAGACGCAGCGACTCGTAGTCCTTGAGCTCGGCGAGCACGGCCTTGAGCGCGTCCTTGTTGGAGAACAGCTCGTAGACCATGCTGCGCAGCGCCTTCTGGTTGTCGATGCTCGACTGCATCTCCAGCAAGAGCTTCTTGAGCAGCCGCAGCGCCTTGAGCTTCGGCACGTGGTTGACGATCTCGTCCGGGTGGAAGGACTTCATCCGGTCGATGGGCAGCTCGACGTTCAGGTCCGCCTCCACATCCGGGTTGATGCGGTTGGGCACCTGGAAGCTGACGGACATCTTCATGTCCTTCATCAGCTCGTCGAGGTTCTTGCCATTGACGGAGCGCAGCTTGCGCGCCTCGAGGTCCACCTTGCGGTCCTCGGAGGAGCCGAGCGAGAAGTCACCCAGCATCAGCAGACGCAGGGGCAGGTTCACCGTCTCCTGCTCGCCGTTGATGGTGGTGCGGTAGGTGAGCGTGATTCGTGACTTGGGCAACTGATCCTGGATTGACATGGCTACGTTACTCCCTCGGTTTGAAGGCCTTTCTTGCCCGGCGACGTGCCGGGGTGCTGCACGTCACTGCGGGGGTGAAGCTCTGGGGGCGGTGTCGCCGGAGAACAGGACGACCTGCCGGTCCTCCTCGGGGCCGCCGATGATGGGCTCGTAGCCGAGGTGACTGGTGTCCTCGACGCGGGCGTGGCCGTGCTGATCCCTGATGACCAGCGCGACGGTGAGGAACACGGGCGTGTCCACCAGGTGCGGCAGCACGCGCGAGCGCAGGCGGCGGCGCGCCTCCACGGCCCAGGCGGCGCCGGTGCCACAGAAGGACTCGTTGACGTGGAGCCACGCCTCCAGGCCGCCGGTGGGCACGGTGGCGAAGCCGCCCATCGCGGTGCCGTCACCCAACGCCGCGCCGCCCAGCCGGATGCCGCGCGTGTCGATGCGCTGGCGGCGGGTGGCGCGGCGAACGCGGACCTCCGCCTCCGGATATGCCTGGGAGAACAGCCAGTGCAGCGTGGAGGGACAGCCGGGGCGCAAGAGGCGCAGGCGGTGCGCGGCGGCGGACTCCCAGCCGGGGAGCAGCGCCCCGTCACGCTCGGGGAACAGGCCGGCGAAGCGCGCCTTGAGCAGCAGGTGGTCGAAGTAGCCCAGGAAGCTCTCCATGGCGTCGTGCTCCAGCGACTCCATGGCCTTCAGGAAGAAGGAGGGCAGGGGCGACTGGACGCTGAGCAGTCCCAGGTGGACGGTGATGATGGCGCGGCGCGGGTTGCGCGCGAAGTCGACGGACTGGATGAGCCGGGGCGCGTGCACGGTGCCGCGGTGGCTCTTGAGCTCCACGTCGTCCGGGCCGTAGCCCTCTTTCGAGAGCAGCTCCAGCAGGGCCGGCATGTCGAACGCGCCGGCGTGCTCGCGGATGCGCTCCTCGACGGGGGCGAGGCGGACGGGGGGCTGGGGTGGGTGCTGCTGCATGACGTCAGTCCTCCTCTCCGCCGCCGGGCGGCTGCTGCGCGATGAACGCGTCCAGGTCGACGCGGTAGAGCTGCTCGAGCGCTCGCATCGACAGCGAGTCGGCCTCTTGCAGGAAGGGTTCCAGCTGGTGCGCGTGGCTGCTGAGGCCCGCGAAGAAGCGGGTGAAGAGCGACGGCAGGAACACGCGCGGGTCGAACCGCTCCACCGTGGCCATGACGTCCGAGGCCACCACGCCCGCCTTGGGCAGCTCGCCCTTCTCGAGCAGGAGGGTGAAGGCCTCCAGCTTGCGGATGAGCAGCGCGAGCTGCGGAGAGATGGGCACGCCGGGCGGCGGCGCGACGACGGGCTGCGCGGCGACGGCGACGGGCGCGGGCTGCGTGGGGGCCGCCGGCGGCGCGACGGCCACGGGCTGCGCGGCGACGGCCACGGGCTCCGGAGCGGGCGGGGGCACGAGCGTGACGGGCGCGGGCGGGGGCAGGGCCTCCATGTGGCGGCGCAGCCAGTGCGTCAGGTTGCGGAAGGGCTCCTCGCAGCCGTTCTTGGGCAGCGTGGCGGGGATGGCGGTGAGGATGGCGTCGCCCAGCGCGAGCGCCTCCTCGAGCGGCGCGCGGATGTCGGCCTCGCACCAGCGCCGCCACGTGGCGTCCTGCTTCTTCTCGTGGTGGGCCAGGTGCTTGTTGATGGAGCGCAACAGCCAGCGCAGGCCGCTCTCCAGGAAGATGTCGCGCTTGGACTCCGGGCCGAACGCGGGGAGGCTGTCGGTGAGCAGGTGGTGGATGGAGTGGAACATCCCCGGCATCGCCAGGAGGCCGCGCTCCTGGAACCCGCCGAAGAGGTAGATGCCGACGAGCCGCGTGTCGCGCTGGCCCTCGCGCAGCAGCGCCTCCGCGCCGCGGGCGGCCTGGGCGTATTCGCCGCTGGCGACCGCCTCCGTGACGGCCTCGACGCGGGCGTCGGGCTCGCCGTCCGGCGCGGGCGCGGGAGGAGCTCCCTCGAGGAGCTTCTCGAGGAGGGTGCCGTCGAAGGGCGCCAGGGTGAGGGCCGCGTCAGCCATCGATGACCTTCACCTGTCCGGGGGAGACGATCTGGATGACGCCGCCGTACGAGCACATCAGCTTCGAGTTGCTCTCCAGCGCCGGGGCGCTGCCGAGCAGCAGCTTGGGGCAGCCGGGCACCCACGGCGCCGCGGTGGCGGGGATGCAGGGCATGGGGGTGAGCACGCCCAGGGCCGCCGCCGTCGCCGCCGCCACCGTGGGGTTGGCCAGCGACTGGCACATCCCGAAGGGCAGGATGTTCACCAGGGGCTTGCTGTCGAGGATGTTGGCCGCGGGCGTCGGGCCCACCACCTTGTTGGCGGGCAGCACCACCAGCGACGAGGGGGCGACGCCGAAGCTGCATTGCAGCATCGCTCCCATGACGACCTGGGCACCCATGGTCCACCTCGCGCGCGTCCCGGGCTCCGGGATGGAGCGCCTGACGCGGAGCCACCCCATTGCGCGAGTCGTGCCAGCCAGTGGACAGCCGCGCTTCCCTCTGGGGACCCCCGTCGGGGGCTGCGGCGCGTTGGCGGTGCGCGTTGTCGACGAACGCGGGCGCGTCCGGCGCGTACGCGTGGATTACCGCGAGCCTGTACGCTCGTCCTCGCCCGGGGCCCGGACGCTCTCCCGCAGGCGGCCGCGCAGCGCGGTGAGGGCCTGGAACATCGGATCCGTGGACTTCTGATGGAGGGCGCCGATCAGGTACTGGGCGCGGCACCAGGCCTCGTCGATGCGCCCCTCCTTCGTCCGGTGGGGGAGCAGGGGGAAGAGCTCGACGCGGTCCGGCAGGTGCTCGGCGCCCAGGCGCAGCTCCAGCCTGCGTCTCACTTCGACGCGGCGCGCGTCCTGCTCCTTCGCGAAGGCTTCCGCGTCCTCCGCCCCGGTGAAGAGGATCAAGACGTGGGGTGCGTGGCGCGAGGTGCCCGCGGAGGCGGCGGGGGTGACGGACGCGCCGTGGCAGAAGGGCAGGTCGGCGAGCGCCTCGATGACCTCGGCGGAGGGGTAGACGCGGCCCTCGCGGCGCGTGTCGCGGGTGCCGGAGAACAGGTACTGCTCGCGCTGGCGGGTGAGCAGGACGAAGGGCGGGGGGCGGCCCTTGTCGGGCAGCGGCGTGAAGAGGCCCACGTCCCCGGCGGCCTCCTGGCCGCTCAGGTTGAGGTCCTTGAAGGCCCAGGCGCGGCCCGGCGAGGGGGCCAGGGCGGTGTGGAGCTCGCCGGTGTGCCGGCGGGACGCGAGCACCGCGCCGCCCTCGGCCGCGTCGATGAGCACGTGGGTGTGGGGCACGTTGGCCACGTCGCACTGGCGCATCCAGTCGCGCCACGACTCCCAGTCGAGCGCGTCATCGGCGGAGCGGAACCAGTGGGCCACGCCGCGCAAGGCCCCCTTGTTGGCGCGGACCAGCGCCTCGCGCAGCGCGGGGGAGACGCCGAGCGAGCGCAGGGGCAGCTCCGTGAGCCGCGCGGGCGCGCGCTCCACCTCCGCGGGCTCCAGGTGGACATAGGTGGCGCCGCGCAAGAGCGTGGCGAAGAGGAGCGCGGGCTGGTGCTGGAGGAAGTGGAAGCCGGGCGCGGCGAAGGCGTCCCCGGCGCCCAGGCCGAAGGTGAGCAGCCCGTCGACCAGGGCGCCGTTCCACGCCCGCTCGGCCGTGAGGGGGACGGGCGTGTCCGGCGGGTCGACGAGCGGGGAGAACAGCAGGGCCACGGTGTCCCCGGGCTTGTACGTGTGGGACGTGAAGCCGGGCGCGACGTCGCCCTTGGAGCGCAGGAGGAGCGCCTCATGGCCCTTGATGAGCGGGGCCTGGTGGGCCTCCGCGGAGATGTGGGCGGGCTCCAGGCGCGCGAGCCTGCGGGCCAGGAAGTGGGTGCCGGTGGGGGGCAGCACGCTGACGCACGCGCCCAGCTTCAGTGAGGCCAGCAGGGACACGAGCAGCTCCGGCCCCAGTGGATGCACCAGCGCGACCCTGGCGCCCGCCTTGACGCCCTGGGCGGCCCACTCGGCGGCGCGGCGCGAGGCCCGGTCCGCCAGCTCGCGGTAGCCGAGCAGCTGCCACCGGGCGCCGTCCCAGGTGCGCAGCGCGGGCGCGGTGGAGTCCGCGTGACGGACGACCAGGTCGTGGAAGAAGTCGTGGTGCTGGCCCGGGCGGCTCTTGGGCGCGGGTCCACCCCGGCTGGCGTGGTGGGCGGCGAGCGTGGCGATGAAGCCAGGCGCGTCGCTCCAGCTGTCGCGCAGCCAGGCCGGAAGGGCTCCGTCGCTGGTCGTGGCTTCCGTCTGGCGGAGGATTTCCCGGAGGTCGAAGGGCATGGTGGCGTTCTCGGAGGGAGTCTACGCGACGCGGCGGACGCGTGGGGCCACCCGCAGGCAAGACTCGGGCCGTCGGTGAAACGCGCGGCCGCTCCGACGGAGCGGGTGGACGCGGGGTGGGGTGGGGCTCGGGGGTATCCACTAGGGTGGGGGCAATGGCTTGCATTGCCAACAGTCGTGACGCGGCCGAGCTTGACTGGAATTGCCAACAAGCCTGCGTGGCTGGGATTGAATCGGGTGGAGGGGATGGGCTTTGCTGCCCCGCATGATCATCGCCATCCCCCGTGAAACGGTGCCGGGCGAAAGGCGGGTCGCGCTCGTGGCGGAGAGCGTGAAACGCCTCGTCGGCAGGAAGCACGAAGTGGTGGTCGAGAGCGGCGCGGGCCTGGGCGCGGAGTGCTCCGACGAGGAGCTCCACGCGGCGGGCGCGCGCATCGAGCCGAGCGCCGACGCGCTGTATGCGAAAGCGGAGGTGCTGCTGAAGGTCCAGCCTCCGGATGACGCGGAGGTGGAGCGGCTGCGGCCGGACTCGGTGCTGGTGAGCCTGGCCTATCCGCTGGCGAATCCGGCGCTGGCCAGGGCGCTGGCGAAGCGGCGGGTGACGCTGCTGGCGGCGGACATGGTGCCGCGCACGACGCTGGCGCAGATGATGGATGTGCTCAGCTCGCAGGCGACCATCGCGGGGTACCGCGCGGTGGTGCTCGCGGCGGAGGCGCTGCCCCGGCTGTTCCCCATGTTGATGACCGCCGCGGGCACCATTCCTCCCGCGAAGGTGCTGGTGCTGGGGGCGGGCGTCGCCGGCTTGCAGGCCATCGCCACGGCGCGCCGGCTGGGCGCGGTGGTGGAGGCGTACGACGTGCGCAAGGTGGTGAAGGAGCAGGTGGAGAGCCTGGGCGCGCGCTTCGTGAACATCGACATCGAGGACGCGGCGGGCTCGGGCGGCTACGCGAAGGAGCTGGGCGAGGAGGCCCAACGCAAGCAGGCGGAGGTGCTCGCCCAGCACGTGGCGAAGTCGGACGCGGTCATCACCACGGCGCAGATTCCCGGACGACGCGCGCCGGTGCTGCTGCCCGCGGACATGGTGCGGCGGATGAAGAGCGGCTCGGTGGTGGTGGACATCGCCGCGGAGCAGGGCGGCAACTGCGAGCTGACGCGGGTGGGGGAGCGCTATCGCACGGACTTCGGCGTCACCATCGTCGGTGAGCGCAACCTGCCCAGCCAGCTCTCCGTGCACGCCAGCGCCATGTACTCGCGCAACATGGAGAAGCTGCTCGCGCACGTCACCGACAAGGACAACGTGCTGAAGCTGGATGTCTCGGATGAAATCGTGAAGGGCATGCTCATCACCCGCGGCGGCGAGGTGGTCCACCCCGCCGTGGCGGATGTGGCGATGAGGGAGGGCTGACATGTCATTGACGTTGATCTTCGGCCTGTATGTCTTCTTCCTGGCGGCCTTCACGGGCTACCAGGTCATCTCCAAGGTCCCGCACCTGCTGCACACGCCGCTGATGGCCTTCACCAACGCCATCTCCGGCATCTCCCTGGTGGGCTCGCTGCTGGCGGCCGGCGGGCACTACGGCACGGTGTCCACGGTGCTCGGCGCGGTGGCGGTGCTGGCGGCGACCATCAACGTGGTGGGCGGCTTCCTCATCACCGACCGCATGCTGCGCATGTTCAAGAAGAAGGGCGGCGCGCGATGACCCTCTCGCTCACCGAGACGTTCGTCCAGCTGCTGTACCTGCTCGCCTCCATCCTCTTCGTGATGGGCCTGAAGGATCTGGGCGACGCGCAGACGGCCCGGCGGGGCGTGTTCCTGGCGGAAGTGGGCATGGTGGCCGCGGTGGCCGGCACGCTGCTGTACGGCGTGGGCGTGACGCACGTCATCGTGCGCTGGGAGTGGATTGTCGCGGCGCTGCTCATCGGCTCGGCGGTGGGCACGGGCATGGGCCTGTGGATTCCCATGACGAAGATGCCGGAGCGCATCGCGCTCTCGCATGCCTTCGGTGGACTCGCGGTGGGACTGGTGGGCGTCGTCGAGTACCTCCAGCACGGCGGCCCCCAGATGACCACGCTCCAGATCTCGGCCACGGGGCTGGAGGTGGTGCTCGGCGCGTTGACCTTCACCGGGAGCTTGATGGCGTTCGGCAAGCTGCAGGGCTTCATCACCGGACGGCCCGTCACCTATCCCGGGCAGAACCTCTCCAACCTGCTCATGATTGTCGGCACGCTGGGGCTGATTGGCCTGCTCGTGTATTCGCCGGGCTCGGCGTGGGCCTTCTACCTGGTGGCCGCCCTGGGGGTATTGCTGGGCGTGCTGCTGGTGCTGCCCATCGGCGGCGCGGACATGCCGGTGGTCATCTGCTTGCTCAACTCGTACGCGGGCCTCGCGGCGGCGGCCACGGGCTTCGCGCTGGGCAACAACGTGCTCATCATCTGCGGCGCGCTGGACGGCTTCTCCGGCTTCCTCCTGGGCATGATGATGTCCAAGGCGATGAACCGCTCGTTCTCCAACGTGCTCTTCGGCGCGTTCGGCGCGGTGCCGGAGGCGAAGGCCGTCACGGAAGGGGCGCAGCCCTCGGGCCCCGCGCCCAACGTGGGCAGCGTGGAGGAGGCCGCCGAGGTGCTGCGCGCCGCGCGCTCCGTCATCGTCGTGCCGGGCTACGGCATGGCCGTGTCGCAGGCGCAGCACGCGGTGCGGGACCTGGCCAACGTCCTCCAGGCCAACGGCTGTGACGTGCGCTACGCCATCCACCCGGTGGCGGGCCGCATGCCGGGCCACATGAACGTGCTCCTGGCGGAAGCCAACGTGCCGTACGACCACCTGTTCGACCTGGACGTCATCAACGACGACTTCACCGCCACGGACGTCGCGCTGGTGGTGGGCGCCAACGACGTCGTCAACCCGGCCGCGCGCAGCAACCAGAGCAGCCCCATCTACGGCATGCCCATCCTCTCCGCGGACCTGGCCAAGACGTGTGTCGTGCTCAAGCGCTCGCTCAACGCGGGCTTCGCCGGCATCGAGAACGAGCTCTTCGTCCGCTCCAACACGATGATGGTGCTGGGGGACGCGAAGAAGACGCTGATGCAGTTCACCTCCGCGCTCAAGGAGTAGCTAGAAAGGGCGCATGCCCCTTCCGCGCGAAGCGACCTCGGACGACGCCGCGCTCCTCGCCCGCCTGCTGCGCGAGTCGTTCGAGGAGTACCGGGGGCGGCTGGAGCCACCCTCCAGCGCTCACGGCAAGACGGAGGCCGCGGTCCGCCGAGAGCTGGAGGACCACCACGTCTGGTATGGCCGGCTGGGCTACCAGCTCCTCTCCCAAGGCACCCACCCGGGCTTCCCCGCGCCTACCTTCCTCGTCCTGGAGAAGCACCTCTGTGTCGAGTGAGACTGGAGGTCTTCTGCCTCATGCGTGGGGAGATGTGCGGTGGTGTGTCTCGTGATTCGGCGTGAGAATGGAGATTTCCGCCCCCTCTCCTTCTTGAGTGTGGACCCTGGCCACCTTCGCGCAGAGACTCCCCGTTGACGAAATCGCGCGTCGGCATTCCATTGTTGGGGTTCTGATGGCGTCGGGGCGTGGTGGAAGCAAGGAGCTGGCGAATGGTCGGCGATTCACGGGACGGTAAGTCCCAGCCGGATGAAACAACCGCGGGCCCCCACGAGCCGGACGGCGGAGGCACCCCTGTGTTCGGCGGGGTGTCCGAGGCGGAGCTCGACGTCTTCGTCAGCAAGCTGCGCACGGACAAGAACCCCCGCGTGGCGGCGGCCAACGCGCGCGCCCGCAACGACGTGAACGAGGAGCGGCTGCACAAGGGTGTGCGTCGCTCGCTCGTGTCCTCCGTGCTGGTGGAGGAGGACGCCACGCCCACGCCGCCCATCGCGGCGAACCACGCCTGGTTCCTCGCCCTGGGCGCCCAGCCCTCGGGCCCCTTCGACGCGGAGGCCCTCAAGGAGCCCTGGGCGCGCGGCGAGCTGCGGCCGGAGACGCTGTGCTGGCGCGCGGGCTTCCAGGCCTGGGTGCCGGTGAGCCAGGTGCCGGAGCTGGTCGAGGCGCTGATGCCGGCGGCGCAGGAGCTCAGCGCGGCCCTGGACGCCGCCCTGACGGAGCTGCCGGGCGCGCCGGGGCTCGCGGCCGTGAGCGAGGCGGATGTCTCGGGCATTCCCGCGTGGGCCGTGGTGGCGTCACCCGCCGCGCCGGGTGCTCCCGCTCCCGCCGCTTCGGTGCCGGTGGACCCGGTGGGCGCCCACGCGGTGCTGGCCGAGGTGACGGCGGCCACCGAGCAGGTCGAGGCGAAGTGGAGGCTGGGTGGCTGGTGGTTCACGCTGGCCGGCGGCGTCGCCGGAGGCGTCACGGTGGCCATCGTCATGGGCCTGTTCGGCTCGGGTTTCGGGGCCTCGCAGCTGCTGTCGCGCTTCAACCTGCCCGCGTTCATGAAGTCCGAGCCGCCCGCGGCGCCCGCTCCGGCTCCGGTGGCTCCGGCCGTGCCCGCCGTGGCGCCGGCTCCGATGGCACAGGTGCCGGCCGAGCTGTCCGTGGCGCCCGTGCTCGTCGAGACGCCTCGCGAAGTCGCGGCGAAGCCTCCCGCGCCCGC
The DNA here is from genome assembly GCF_026626605.1 of Myxococcus sp. MISCRS1. NCBI lineage: Bacteria > Pseudomonadati > Myxococcota > Myxococcia > Myxococcales > Myxococcaceae > Myxococcus > Myxococcus sp. MISCRS1. Next base: position 1,076,734 of record NZ_JAPNKB010000001.1, on the reverse strand, counting down.
CGTGGCGGACGCGCTCGCGCGCTCGGCCGTGGGGGCGCCCGGCGGTGGCGCCGTGATTCCAGCCGGAGGCGCCGTCGCGACGGCGAGCGCGCCCTCGCGTCCCTCGCTCACGGGGGTCGTCACCGTGGAGCGGGGTGGCTCGGTGCCGGTGGTGCCCGCGTCGGGTGGCGGGCTCGCGGCCGAGGTGAGCGGCATCTCTCGCACGTCGCGCCAGGAGCGGGACGTGGAGGCCGCGCCGCCCGTGTCGCCGAGCTCCCGCGCCGCCGACGTGAAGCTGTCCTCCCGGTCCACCGCGCCCGCGCCCACGCCCGCCGAGGCGCCCGCGGCGGCGGAGGATGACTTCGGGGACCTGGAGAGCGACCTGGGACCGGACGCGGCCTATGCGCGCGAGCTGTCGGGCCCGGCGTCGGGGCCGCGCAAGCGTGAGCCGCCTCCGTCCGTCTACATCCCGCCGGTGGCGCCCATCCAGAACCCGCGCCTGTCGCTCACCCAGTCGGACGTCTTCGAGGTCGTGCTCGCCAAGAAGGGCGAGGTCACCGCGTGCGCGAACGTGAAGCCGCGCCCGGTGGACGAGGGCACGCGCGTCGTCGTGCGCTGGTCCATCCTCCCCAGTGGCGAGGTGTCGGAGGTCGTCACCGAGACGGCGTCACTGCGGGGCACGTCGTTCGCTCGCTGCATCGAGGCCAAGGTCCGTGCGTGGGACTTCCCCAAGCACCAGGAGCAGGGGGGGCCCGTGCGGTTCCCGTTCGTGTTCTGAAAGCCCACCGACAGGAGAGCGCCCATGCCTGCCTACGTCGTCGTCGAAATCGCGGTGCATGACGTGCAGACGTATGAGCGCTACCGGCAGCTGGCGCCGCCCTCCATCGCGCGGTACGGCGGGCGCTACCTGGTCCGGGGTGGGGCGACGGAGGCGCTCGAGGGGACGTGGCAGCCGCCGCGCTTCGTCATCCTCGAGTTCCCCAACGTCGAGCAGGCCCGCTCCTGGTGGTCCTCGCCCGAGTACGCCGCCGCGAAGGCGCTGCGCCACGCGAGCGCCCACACGATGATGTTGTTGATGGACGGCCTGCCGCGCGACGAGGGCCTCCCGGTGGTCGCCGGCGTCTCCACGCTGGCGCCCTGAGCGGGCCCTTGCGCCGAATCGGAGTAGCCTCCACGCCCGAGCCCGTCCCGCGCGTCGTCCCGGCGCGAGCGGAGCGGTGCGAACTGGAGCGTCATGTCCGCCGAGCCTGTCCTGCGTCGTGGGCTTCTTGCCCTCGCTCTCGCCGCCTGTCTGTCTTGGGCTTGTGATGACGGAGACCCCGTCGTCGAGGAGGACATCCTCGCGCGCCTGTCCGCCATCCCCGGCCTGACGGTGCGCGAGGAGGCCCTGGACGCGCAGTTCCCCCCGTCGGCCCGCTTCTTCGTCATGGAGTTCGAGCAGCCCGCGGACCACACCCGCCCGGACGGCCCGCGCTTCCGCCAGCGCATGACGCTGCTGCATGTCTCCAGCGACCGCCCCATGGTGCTCTACGCCGGCGGCTACTTCGTCTCGCTCCAGGCCTCGCGGCGCGAGCCCACGCAGCTGCTCGACGCCAACCAGCTCTCGCTGGAGCACCGCTTCTTCGGCCCCAGCCGCCCGTCGCCCGCGGACTGGAGCCTGCTCACCATCAAGCAGTCCGCGGACGACTTCCACCGCGTCGTCCAGGCCTTCAAGCCGCTGTATCCCCGGAAGTGGATCTCCACCGGCGCCAGCAAGGGCGGCGAGACGATGGTGTTCTTCCGGCGCTTCTACCCGGACGACGTGGACGGGACGGTGGCGTACGTGGCGCCGCTCGCCCGCTACGACGACGCGCGCTTCGTCGCCTTCCAGGAGTCCGTCGGCACCGCGGAGTGCCGTGAGCGATTGAAGGCCTTCCAGCGCGCGGCCCTCGGCCGGCGCGAGGCGATGCTGGCACTGATGGAGACGCGCGCCCGTGAGCAGGCGCTCTCCTTCACGCACCTGGGCCTGGAGCGCGCCTTCGAGCACGCCCTCATCGAGCACTTCTTCTATTTCTGGCAGTACGACAGCCTCTCGCGCTGCGACACCGTGCCCCCCGCCACGGCGAGCGACGCCGCGCTCATGGACGAACTGGACGGGCGCGTGGGGCTCGCCTTCTTCGCGGACGCGGACGTGGACGCCTACGGGCCCTACTACTACCAGGCCGCCGCGGAGCTGGGCTTCCCCCGGCCGTTCGAGTCCCACCTGGCGGACCTGCTGCGCTTCCCGGGCACCGACGTGCCGGCGACGTACCTGCCCCAGGGCGTGACGGCCACCTTCGTGGAGAACGCCATGCCGGACATCCAGGACTGGGTCTCGCGCGAGGGCGAGCGCTTGATGTTCGTCTACGGCGGGCAGGACCCGTGGACGGCGGCGGCCGTGGAGCTGGGAGGCGCGCGTGAGTCCGCGCTGTACACCGTGCCCGCGGGCAACCACGGCGCGCGCATCTCCCAGCTGCCCGTCGCCGAACGCAACGAGGCCCAGGTACTCCTTCGCCAGTGGGCTGGCGCGGAGTCCCGGGCCTCGGGACTGCAATCACAATCCTGGCGACTGGAGCCGGAGGGCGAGGAGTTCGGCCCCCGTCCTCCCGGCTCACGTCAGCGCTAGTTCACGCCGACGGCGGTCCAGCTCTCCTTGACCTTCGCCACCTCAGTCGAGTCCGCGCCGTACAGGTCCGTGGCCGCCTGGACGGTGGCGGCGCGGGCCTGGGCGAACGTGGTGTTCGGCGTCATGTAGTGGGCCAGGGCGCGGTAGTAGATCTTCAGGCCCTTGTCCATGCCGATGCCGTCCTTGACCTCGATCTGCGACGTGCGGTTCGTGCCGCCGTTGGCCAGCAGGTAGAACGCGTTGTTCGCGATGCCGCTGGAGCCGTGGACCTCCGTCTGCTTCGGGTAGTCCTTGTAGTTGTCGATGGAGTAGTTGTCCCGCTTCGGGTCGTCCATGTAGCGCAGGCCGTCCTCGGAGTCGCCGTTCGTCGGCGTCCAGGCCGTCTCGCCCACCGTCCAGTTGAACTTCACGGCCGGGTTCTTCGTGGACGCGTACCACTCCACGCCCGCGCCCATGATGTCGCTGAACGCCTCGTTCAGACCACCGGACTCGTTGCGGTAGATGAGGCCGGCGGTGCGCTCCGTCAGGCCGTGGGCGATCTCGTGGCCGGCGATGTCCAGCGCGGTGAGCGGGCCGGACGTCTTGCCGTCGCCGTCGCCGTAGCTCATCTTCGTGCCGTCCCAGAACGCGTTCACGTAGTTGGTGCGCACGTGGACGAAGGAGTTGAGCGCCTCGCCCGCGCCGTCGATGGAGTCACGGCCGAGGACCTCCTTGAGGAAGTCGTACGTCATCGCCGCGCCGTAGTGCGCGTCCACGCCCGCCTTGGTGCGCTGGCCGTCGGTGGCCTCGCCCCAGACGTCGTTGTCGTCCGTCAGCTGCGTCTTGCCCGACGCCGTCGACTTGTTCATCGCGTCGTAGGTGTTCACGCCCTTGCCGCGCGTGCTGTCCTCGAGCGTGTACGTGCCGTCCGGCTGCTGCTTGGTGTCCAGCGCCACCTTGCCGCTGTACAGCGACGTGTCGTCCGCCTTGCTGCCGGGCTCGGGGGGCACTTCCTTCGGGGTGATGCTGATGCCCCAGCCGTTGAGCGTGCCCGTGTCGCGCTTGGCCTTGTCCTCGACCGTCAGCGTCCACTCGCCCTTGGCCGACTCACCGGCGAAGTCGCTCAGGTCGAACGTGCCCTTCACGTCGTCCGCGCTGCCACCGGCGCGGTTGTGCACCACCGCGCTCTTGCCCGAGGGGCTGGTCAGCGTGACCTTCAGGTCGCCCTTGAACGTGTGGGCGATGTCCAGGTCCAGCTTCAGGCTCTCGATGGTGCCGTCCTGGTCCACCTTGACCTTGGACGTCACGGTGCTGTTGTCGGCGATCTCCGCCTTGGTGGTGTTCGTCGCGGAGATCTGCCCGGCCGACACGCCCGCCTTCGGCAGGCCCTTGTTGGAGCCGTAGAAGCCGCCGATCTCGTTGTACGACTCGAAGATCTTCCCGGTGTTCGCATCCACCAGGTAGTTCATCTTGCGGGGGCGGTCCTGGCCCTCGATCTGCGACATCTGCACGCGGTAGGCGGAGTGATACTCACCGGCCTTGTCCTGGTAGATGACGCGCTCGGCGTGCGGCTGCTTGTCCGGCTTGCCGCCGAACTCCTTGCGCGCGATGTCGATGGCGGACTGGGTGTTCAGCTTGGGCAGCTCCTTGCCCAGGCCCTCGGGGACCACGGACTGCTCGCCGGTGACGCTCGTCACCTTGCCGTCCTTGTCCAGGTGCGTGATGACCTGCTCGCCGAAGACCTTCACGCCCTCGTGAACGCGGTCCAGACGCACGTGCGTCATGCCCAGCGCGTCCTTCTCCACGTTGGCGGCCGCGAACGCGGGCTGCTGCGCCATCAGCGTCTGCGCGCCCTTGAGCGGGTTGAGGTGGCTGAGCGAGGTCTGCACGGCCTTCTGCGCCTCGGGGCTCTGCAGCGCCAGACGGCCCGGGCCGGCGGGGACCTGCGTCAGCGTCTTCTCCGCGCGCGCCAGGTCCGTCGTGCGCGCCGCGGGGCCGAAGCCGTCCTTGGTCTGCAGCGGGGTGCTGGCCGCCTTCGCGGTGTTCTTGGGCTGGGTCTCGGTGGTCGCGGGGCGAACGCTGACGGGCTTGGTGTCGACTCGGCGGATGGTCATTTCAAAGCTCATTCACAGCGGGGGATGCGAGAATTGTCGCACCCACGTCACATGGAGTTGCCGCCCACCCTGCTGCGACGCGCCATTTCGGGTTTGTCGGCTTGTTTCAGCCCGTGTTTCAGTGTTTTCAAGCGGTTTTGAGGACACGGAGTGCTGGCCGTCACTCTGGGGGTGTGAGACCACCCCGGCCGGTTTCCGGACCGCGAAGCCGAATTAACCGTGAATTATCCCAGGATTTTTCCAGCCTCACCGGCATGGAAAGGGGTTCTTCCGGGGCTTCGGGGTGGATCAGGGCCCGCCGAAGAAGGACGCCTCGAGCACGCGCACGAAGAGGTTGCAGGCGGCGTGGAAGAGGGCGGCGCCGACGACGGTGCCGGTGCGCTCGCGCATCCAGCCGAACAGCAGGGCGGGGAAGAAGACCGACAGCCGCCAGGTCTGGAAGATGGCCAGGTGGCCCAGGGCGAAGAGCAGGGCGGTCACCCAGAAGGCGGGCCCCAGCCGGGCGCCGAGGAACTTGCGGCCCTGGGGCCAGGCGTCGCGCAGGCGCGCCTGCAGATAGCCCCGGTAGAAGAACTCCTCGGGCAGGGCCACGACGAAGAGCTGATCCACCACCCACTCGCCGAAGCGCGGCGGCAGCCGGAGGCGGAAGTGGACCTCGCCGCCCAGGGGCGTGAGGTGTCGCGCGAGTGACTCGGGCAGGTGGGGCAGCAGCTCCACGAAGCCGGCGAACGCGAGGAAGAACAGCGGGCCCACCAGCGCGGAGACCTTGAGGAACAACACCAGGTCTTCGCGCCACGCGCGGGCGGACAGGCCGTAGTCGCGGTAGTCCTCGTCCCGCCAGCGCATGGGGATGAGGGGCAGGTAGAGGAAGCCCACCGTGGCCACCAGCTTGGGGATGCTGGTGCCGCCGAAGGCGAGGAACGAGGCGATGATGCCCGCGAAGCCCAGGGCCCACAGGCCCACGGCTTCCTGCACGGCGCTGGGGCGCCAGGGAGTCGCCACCGACTGCTGGGTCATGGTCCGTCCGCGGAGGCGAGCGTCACCTTCACCTCGCCCATGGGCAGCACCCTGCAGCCGCGCCGGGTGCGCTGCACCACCACCGCCACCAGCCTGCCGTCCCCGTCGAACACGGGGCTGCCGGGAGGAAGGGCGAGGGGCACGTCATAGAAGGGCGCCGTCGCGCGGGAGACCTGGGCCGCCGTCGGCTTCGCGGGACGGCCCCGGGTGCCGGGCACCACGCCCACCACCCAGCGTCCCTCCAGGCTGTCGCCGTCCTTGAGCAGCCGCACCGCCACCGCGGGGTACGCGCCATCCGGCGCCGCGACGACGGCGACCTTCAGCGCGCCGTTGGCGAGCAGGACGCGCGCCGGCAGGGCCTGGCCCGCGTGCTCCACGGTGGCGACCTGGAGGCCGACATACTCCTCGCCCACGGGCTCCACGGAGGTGAGCACCTGTCCGGCGGCGCCCACGATGACGCCGTGGCCGGTGCGCTGGGGGCCGGTGACCTTCACCACGGAGCGGGTGTGCTGCTCCAGCACGCGCTGGAGGTCCGCGCGCGAGGGGCGCGCCTTGTCCGCCGCGACGGCGGGCAGGGCGAGGAGACACAGTGAGAGGACGAGCGGGGACAGGCGGGACATCGGCGCGCCAGGCAGCCTATCACCGCCCGGCGCGCAGCGCGGTGAGGAAGCGCTCGGCGCTCTGGGTGTTGAGCACGTCCTGCTTGCGGGCCCAGCCCCGCCGGGCGGTGGCGACCCCGAAGGCCAGGTTGGCCAGGTCCTCGCGGCGGTGTGCGTCGCAGCTCACCACCAGCTTCACGCCCAACTGCACCGCCTTGCGGACATACTCGGCCTTGATGTCCAGCCGCGCGGGCTTGCCGTTGATCTCCACCGCGACGCCGCGCCGGGCGGCGTGCTCGAGCACCTCGTCCATGCGCAGGGGATAGGGCTCGCGGCTCTGGAGCAGCCGGCCGGTGGGGTGCCCGAGGATGTGCAGGTGCGGGTTGTCCAGCGCGGTGAGGACCCGCTTCGTCATCTGGTCCTCGTCCATGGAGTGGCGCACGTGGATGGAGGCGATGACCACCTCCAGCTTCTCGAGCACCTTGTCGTCGTAGTCGAGCGCGCCGGACTCGAGGATGTCCACCTCGATGCCCTTGAGCAGGCGCATGCCGGGGACGGCGGCGTTGACGCGGTCGATCTCCTCCCACTGGCGCTCGAGCGCCTCCACCTTGAGGCCGCCCGCGTAGATGGCCGCCTCGCTGTGCTCGGTGATCGTGAGGTACTTCAGCCCCAGGGCCTTGGCGGCGAGCGCCATCTCCTCGAGCGTGTTGCGGCCGTCGGACCAGGTGGAGTGGGCGTGCACGGCGCCCTGCAGGTCCTCCATCGTCACCAGGTCGGTGGGCAGCTTGCCCGCGCGCGCGGCCTCCACCTCGCCGTTGTCCTCGCGCAGCTCCGGCGGGACGAACTGCATGTCGAGCAGCGCGTAGAGCGCGGCCTCGTCCGCGACGGGCAGCTTGGTGCCGTCGTCGCGGTGCACGCCCCACTCGGAGATCTTCATGCCGCGCTCGTGGCCCAGGTTGCGCAGGCGGATGTGGTGGGCCTTGGAGCCGGTGAAGTGGTGCAGGGCGGTGGCGAAGTCCTCGTCGGGGAGCACGCGCAGGTCCACCTGGAGGTCGCCGGCCTCCATGCGAACGGAGCACTTGCTGTCGCCCTTGCCAATCACGGTGGCCACGCCGGGGGAGGTGGCGAGCGCGTCCAGCACGGGGCCGGGGTCCGCGGCGGAGGCGATGATGTCCACGTCCGCCACCGTCTCGGCGCGGCGGCGCACGCTGCCGCCCAGGCTGGCGCGGATGACCCCGGGGGAGGCGCGTACGCGCTCCAGCAGGCCCTCGGCGATGGGGAGCACGTCTCCCAGCAGCTTCCGCTCGCCGCGGGCGCGGCGATACAGGGTGATGCCCTCGAGGATCTTCGCCTGGCTCTTCTCGCCGAAGCCCTTGAGCTGCTTCACGCGCCCCTCGCGGCAGGCCTGCTCCAGCGCCTCGACGCTGCCGATGCCCAGCTCCTTCCAGAGGGTGGCGACCTTGCGCGGGCCGATGTCCGGCAGCTTCATCAGCTCCAGGAGTCCGGGAGGGAACTTCGCCCGCAGCTCCTCGAAGTAGGTCATCCGTCCGGTGGTCACCAGCTCGGTGATCTTCTCGGCGAGCGCGGGGCCGATGCCCGGCAGGCTCTCCAGGCGGCCCTCGGCGACGAGGGGGCCCAGTTCCTGGGTGAGGCCGAGGATGCGGTCGGCCCCCATGTCGTAGGCACGGGAGCGGAAGCCGTTCTCGCCCTGGAGCTGGAGCAGCAGGGAGATGTCCCGGAGGACCTGGGCAACGGTGGCTTTGTCGACGATGGGCGGGGTCACGTCAGAGGTCACCTGGAAGAAGGTAATGCCCGGGGAACGGGGGTGCAGCTTGCTTCTCGTTGTGGGAAAAGGGCGGCGATGACGAAGATCAAGCTCGGACCGGCGGACTTCGCCGAGAGGGAAATGCGCGGCTACGAAGTCGGCAAGCGCAATGTCTGCATCGCGAAGATTCACGGCCGTTACAAGGGCCTTGATGACTGGTGCAACCACGCGGGCTGTCTGCTGTCGGGCGGACGCATCGAGGACAACATGGTCGTCTGCCCGTGCCATGAGGTCGGCTTCGACATGGACACGGGGAGGAACGAGACCTCGCCCGGGGTCTGTGACGACCAGCCGACAGTGAGCGTCGAGGTCCAGGACGGCGCCCTCGTCGTCGAGCTTCCCGACAACACCTGACGTGCCTCCGGCACCGGAGTCTCCTCCTCATGGCACACGACGACCATGACCACGGCGGCACGCCGCCCTCGCATCGGCACGAGCACCACCACGAACATCCCCACACCCATGAGGATGGCGTGGTGCATTCCCACGAACACGCGCATGAGCACGAGCACGCGCATGAGCACGAGCACGCGCATGACCACCGACACGGTCATGACGCCGCGCACGCGCATGACCACGGGCACTCGCATGAGCACGGCCACGGTCATGACCACGAACACCGCCACGGCCACGAGCATGAGCACGCTCATGACCACGGCCACGAGCATGGGCACGCTCATGCCCACGGCCACGGCCACGGCCACGAGCATGGGCACGCTCATGCCCACGGCCACGGACACGAGCATGGGCACGGCCACGGCCACGGCCACGAGCATGGGCACGCCCACGGCCACGGCCACGAGGATGGGCACGCTCATGCCCACGGCCACGGACACGAGCACGGTGCGGCAAGCGTCTCGCACGAGCACAAGTCGCGTGCGCCGGTGCACGTCAGCACCTTCGTGGTGACGTGCTCCGACAGCCGCGATGCCTCACGTGACGCGAGCGGCAGGGTGCTGCGCGAGGGCCTCGAGTCCGCGGGCCACGGCGTCGCCGGCTACGTCGTCGTGAAGGACGACCCGGAGGCTATCCGGCAGGCGGTGGCGGAGGCCCAGTCGGTGGGCGCCCGGGCCATCCTCTTCACCGGGGGCACCGGCATCGGTCGGCGCGACACCACGGTGGAGACGCTGCGAGGTCTGTTCGAGAAGGAGCTCCCCGGCTTCGGTGAGCTGTTCCGCATGCTCTCGTACAAGCAGATTGGCAGCCCGGCCATGATGTCGCGCGCGACCGCCGGCACGTATCAGGGAATGATGATCTTCGCCCTGCCGGGCTCGCCGCAAGCCGTACGGCTCGCGCTGGAGGCGCTCATCCTCCCCGAGCTGGGCCACGCCGTTCGGGAGCTGACCCGGTAACGAACGCGCGGTTTTTTCATCGCGCGAGAGTTATTGCGGCTTTCCCTTATTGCCAGGGGCTTGAGGATTGACCCACGGGAAATGTTTACGCAGAGTATACGTAATTCGCTGCTCTGTCGCGAATAGGTCCCGTTGGTCGTCCCTTCAAAGTTGACCCTCCCGGAGAGGAGGAGCCCCATGCATATGAAACGACTGGGTTCGTTGGCGTTGATGCTTGGCTGTGTCTCGGCGTACGCGAAGGCGCCGGAGCGCGAGGTGTGGATCACCCTCGGCGCGGATGCCGTCACGGAGGTGAACGCCGCGTTCATCGTGGCCGGAGAGCGGGTTCCGGCGCTCGCGGGGCGCCAGGGCGACGTCGTCGCGATGAAGCTGCCCGAGTCGCGCATCGACCTCGTCTCCGAGGTGATGCACGAGAAGCTCAAGCGCTGTGGCGGCTTCCTCTACCACGAGACGGAAGCGGACGCGCTCGCGGAGCTGGCCATCGAAGGTGCGCCCGCGCTGGCCCCCTCGCTGGCGGTGACGTACTCGCTGGACAAGGCCCCGGTGGTCAACACGCTCATCGGCGGCATGGCCGCGACGAACATCCACGCCAACATCCAGTACCTCTCGACGCAGTTCCCCACGCGTTACTACACGTCCACCCATGGCGTGGCCGCCGCCACGTGGGTGCGGGACCTGTGGGCGGGTTATGCCGGCGCGCGAGCGCAGACCGGCGGCGACGTCACCGTGGAGCTCTTCACCCACGCGTTGTGGGCGCAGCCGTCCGTCATCCTGACCATCCAGGGCACGCAGCAGGTGCCGGCGGGAGACGAGGAGATCGTCGTCCTGGGTGGCCACCTGGACTCCACCAACCTGTCGGGCTCCGCGGCCCCCGGCGCGGATGACAACGCGTCCGGCATCTCGACGTTGTCCGAGGTCATCCGCGTGGCCATGGCCTCCAACTACCAGCCGCTGCGCACGGTGAAGTTCATGGCCTACGCCGCCGAGGAGGTGGGCCTGCGCGGCTCCAAGGAGATCGCCGACAAGGCCAAGAACGAGGGCGACAAGGTCGTCGGCGTCCTCCAGCTCGACATGACGAACTACAAGGGCTCCGTGGCCGACGTCGTGCTGATGACGGACTTCACCAACGCGGCGCAGAACGCGTTCATCGGCAGCCTGATCTCCACCTATGTCGCCGGCGTGCAGCAGGCCACCTCGGCGTGTGGCTACGGCTGCTCGGACCACGCATCCTGGAACGCGGCGGGCTTCGCGGCCTCCATCCCGTTCGAGGCGATGATGGGGCAGCACAACAGCACCATCCACACCGCGAACGACACCCTCGCGGTGAGCGGCAACAACGCGAACCACGCGCTCAAGTTCGCCAAGGTCGCGGGCGCGTACATGGTCGAGCTCGCCAAGGGCACCGCCACGCTGTCCGACCCCGTGGCGCCCACCGTGTCGCTCACCGCACCGTCGGCGGGCACCACCGTGTCCGGCACCGTCACCGCCAGCGCCAACGCGCAGGACAACCAGGGCATCAGCCGCGTGGAGTTCCTGGTGGACGGCGCCGTCGTCGGCACCGCGACCACGTCCCCGTACTCCATCGCGTGGAACACCGCCGTCATCGCCAATGGCAGCCACGCCGTCGTCGCCCGGGCCTATGACCTCATCGGCAACACCACCGACAGCGCCCCCGTCACGGTGACCACCAGCAACTCCTCCGGCAACGCCATCTACGACCCGGTGCTGCGCGTCCCGCGCTGCGCCAACGTGTCCAACGTGTGTGACTCCACGACGCTGCTCGTCGGCCGCGCGAGCCTGGGGCCCGAGGCGAACGGCCCCAACACCGTCAACAACTCGTGCGCCGACGGCATCAACGGCACCTTCCACTTCGATGAGTCGAACGACCGCATCAAGGTGTCCACCGTGAGCGGCAACCCCTTCGCCGCCGGTGAGACGGTGCTCATCGAGGCCACCGTGTGGGCCCTGGCCGCGCGCCCGGACAAGCTGGACCTGTACCACGCGCCCGACGCCAGCAACCCGGTGTGGACGAAGATCACCACGCTGGCGCCTCCGGCGGGCGGTCAGCACACGCTGTCGGCCACCTTCACGCTGCCGGCCGGCGCCAACCAGGTCGTGCGCGCGCGCTTCCGCAAGCAGGGCAGCGCCACGCCGTGCTACGCGGGCGCCTACGACGACCACGACGACATCGTGTTCGCCGTCAGCCCGTAGCCGTGTCGTAGGATGCCCTCCCGTGCCTCCTCCTGATTCGCTGGAGGAGGCGCGGGACTCCCGGGCCCCATGTGGGCTCGGGAAGCGTGGGCGGCGGGCCGCCGTTCCAGGAACATTTGGGAGCCCCGACGTGACACGCCGCTCGAAGACGCACCCTGGCCTGAGCCCTCGGGCAGTGCAGCACCTGCGCCCCCGGCTCGACGCCGTGCTGGCTTCCACGGATGCCCGCGCCCGCATCGGGTTCGACCCGGTGGAGTTCCCCCACCGCTACCAGGACGCCCGCGACATCGAGGTCTCCGCGCTGCTCGCCGCCTGTCTGGCCTACGGGCGCGCGGACCTGTTCCGTCCCAAGGTGGACTCGCTCCTGAAGCGGATGGGCCCGTCGCCCGCGGACTTCGTGCGGAAGCTGGACGTCGCTGGCGCCAAGGCCCTGCTGACGGGCTTCGTGTACCGCTTCAACGTGGGCACTGATTTGGCGGTGCTGCTGCTCGGCATGGGCCAGGCGCTGCGGGAGCACGGCAGCCTGGAGTCGCTGTTCGTGAGGGGACTTGCGGCCGAGGGCTCGCTGCACGGCGGCTTGAGCGCCTTCACCACCGCGCTGCGCCGCCTCCCCATGGAGCCCCTGCGCGAGGCGATGGGACCCGAGCGGGGGCTTCACCACCTGTTGCCCTCGCCGCTGGGGCCGGGCGCGGCCAAGCGGTTGAACCTGTTCCTGCGGTGGATGGTGCGCGGACCGGACACGGTGGACTTCGGCATCTGGAAGCGTGTGCCCGCTTCGGCGCTGCTGATTCCGTTGGACACGCACATCGGCCGCATCGCCGGACACCTGGGCCTGACGCGTCGCACGGACCTGACGTGGCGGACGGCGGAGGAGGTGACGGCGTCGCTGCGGGCGTTGGATGCGGCCGACCCCGTCCGCTACGACTTCGCGCTCTGCCACTATGGAATGAGTGGCGCGTGTCCGGCCCGGCCGCTCCCGGAGAACTGCGAGCGGTGCCCGCTGCTGCCTGCCTGCCATGTCGGGCCGGACGTGGTGGCGGGGGCGACCCGACGGGTCCCCAGTGCCTCGCGGCTCAAGGGCCGCGCAATGTCCGGAAGGGAACGTCGTTGATTCCTGCATGAGGGAACGCTGCAATCCGGCCGGGTGTCTGCGTGTGAATTCCACGGGGACATCAGGGCCTGCCCGGGCCGAGGAGCGTGATGCGGTGCTCGCGACACTGGTGTCGGTGCCTGCGGCGGTGGTGGAAGCGGTGGAGCGCGGCCTGCGCGCGTCGGGGGCGAGCCCGTCCTGCCATGTGTTGAGCGTGACGGGGGCCGATGTCATCGCCGCTCCGGTGGAGGAGGGGCTGCTGGTGGCGTGGGATGCGGGAGGGCCGCTGGACGCCCTGCTCGAGGACGTGCGCCGCCTGCATGCGCTGCGCGTGGTGGCCCGCACGCACCTGGTGGTGCTCACCTCGCGGGACGATGCGCAGACCGAGGCGCTGGCGGAGGCGGGCGCCGACGAGTGCGTGGCCTCGGGGGGCTCGGGCTGGGGCGCGCGGGTGGTGGCGCTGCGTCGACGGCTGGCCTCGGACACGGAGGCGCATGATGTCCGGGCCCTGCGCCGCGCCAACACGTTCCTGCGCAGCGCGCTGGACGCGGTGCCGGAGCCGCTCTTCGTCAAGGACCGGCAGCACCGCTGGGTGGCGGTCAACCAGGCCTTCTGCCGCGTCATGGGACATCCGGCGGAGGCGCTGCTGGGGCGCTCCGACCACGAGTTCGTCGCCGCGCACGAGGCGGACAGCTTCTGGCGCAACGACGAGCGGGTCTTCCTCACGGGGGGCCCCGACGAGAGCGAGGAGACGCTCACCGACAGGACGGGGCTGGCCCGCGTCCTGATGACGAAGAAGGCCGGGTTCGACGGCGCCGGGGAGGCCTTCCTCGTCTGCATCATCCGGGACATCACCGACCAGAAGCGCCTGGAGTCGCAGCTGCTGCTCGCCGAGCGGATGGCGTCGGTGGGCACGCTGGCCGCAGGCGTGGCGCACGAAATCAACAACCCGCTGGCCTATGTCAGCTCCAATCTCGCGTACGTGAGGGATCTGCTCGCGCTGCCGGAGCTGTCCGCCGAGCAACTGCCGGAGCTGCGAGAGGTGGTGGCGGAGGCGCTCGACGGCGCGGGCCGCGTCTGCGCCATCGTCCGGGACCTGCGCACCTTCGCCCGAGGCGACGAGGAGCGACACGGACCGGTGGACGTTGTGCGGGCGGTGGAGGGCGCGCTGCGGCTGGTGCGCAACGAGCTGACGCACCGCGCGCGCATGGTGTGCACCCTGGAGCGCGTGCCGCCCGTGCACGGCAACGAGGTGCGGTTGGGGCAGGTGGTGCTCAACCTGCTGGTCAACGCGCTCCAGTCGTTGCCCGAGCGGCCGGCCGAGGAGAACCGCGTGCGCGTCAGCCTGCGCACCGGGCGCGCGGGCCAGGTGGAGCTGGAGGTCAGCGACAACGGGCATGGCATGGCGCCGGAGGTGCAACGCCGCATCTTCGACCCGTTCTTCACCACGCGGCCGGTGGGGGAGGGCACGGGGCTGGGGTTGTCCATCTGCCTCACGCTGGTGCAGGCGATGGGCGGGCGCATCGAGGTGAGCAGCGCGCAGGGGTGGGGGAGCACCTTCCGCGTGGTGCTGCCCGCGCTCGCGGTGGGCACCGTCGCCGCGCCGGAGTCCCCGGTGCTGGGCAACGTGGTGCCGCTGGCCATGCGCAAGAGGCTGCTGCTCATCGACGACGAGCCGTCCGTGGGCAACTCGGTGAGCCGGCTGGTGCGGGATGTGTACGAGGTGCACGCGGTGCAGGACGCGCGCGAGGCGCTGAGACGGTTGTCCACCGGCGAGCGATTCGATGCCATCCTGTGTGACCTGATGATGCCGGGCATGAGCGGAATGGACTTCGTGGTGGAGCTGGAGCGGCTGGCGCCGGAGCTGGTGCTGCGCACCGGGCTGATGACGGGTGGGGCCTTCACCGCGCAGGCGCGGGAGTTCGTGGGGCGCCACTCGCGAGGGCTCTTGGAGAAGCCCTTCGAGCGCGAGCGCCTGTGCACCTTCGTGGAGCACCTGTTCCCATGAAGCGCAAGACCTGGCGGTGGGTGGGCATCGGCCTGGTGGCGATGCTCGGGGCCCTGGTGTTCGTGGGCGCCGACTGGCTTCGTGGGTTGTCCTTCGTGGTGCGCGCCGCCGGGATGCAGGGTCCGGTGCCGGAGGCCGTGGCGGGGTTTCGCAACGCTCCGTTCGAGAAGAGCGAGCTGCGGGTCCCCACCCGGCATGGCGAGGTCCGCGCGCGGCTGTATCGCCCGCGCGAGGTGCGAGGGCGCACGGTGGTGCTGACCTCGGGCGTGCACGCGGATGGCATCGACGAGCCGCGCCTGGTGAAGCTGGCGGAGGACCTGGCCCGGGGCGGGCAGATGGTGCTGTCGCCCGAGCCGCCGGACCTGCTGCGCTACGAAATCACCCCGCGCCTCCCGGACATCATCGAGGACGCGGCCCGGTGGGTGAGCGGCCGCGAGGACCTGGCGCCGGGCGGGAAGGTGGACCTGTTCGGCATCAGCTTCTCGGGCGGGCTCTCCGTGGTCGCAGCGGGACGGCCCGCGCTCCGGGACAAGGTGGCCTCCACGCTCTCGTTCGGAGGTCATGGTGACCTGCCCCGGGTGCTGACCTTCCTGTGCAGCGGTCAGCTCCCCGATGGCTCGCACCTGACGCCGCATGACTATGGCGTGGTCATCATCCTCCTCAACGTGGCGGACCGGTTGGTGCCTCCCGAGCAGGTGGAGCCGCTGCGCGAGGGCATCCGCACGTTCCTGCGGGCCTCGCACCAGACGCAGACGGACCGCAAGCTGGCGGAGGAGACGTTCGCGCACGCACGGGTGCTGGAGACACGGATGCCCGAGCCCGCGTCGAAGTTGATGGGCTATGTGAATTTTCGGAACGTGGCGGCGCTGGGGCCGTTGTTGTTGCCGCTGGTGCGTGAGTTCGCCGCGGACCCGTCGATGTCTCCGGCTCGCTCACCCGCGCCGGCCTCGCCCGTCTATCTGCTGCATGGCGCGGGCGACACGGTGATTCCGTCCATGGAGTCGGTGCTGCTGGCCCAGGCGCTGCGGCCGTACACGGAGGTCCATCAGCTCTCCACGCCGCTCATCAGCCACGCGGAGGTGGACAAGAAGGCGGGCGCGGCGGACATGGTGCGGATGGTCGGCTTCTGGGCGAGCCTGCTGGACGAGTGAGGGGGGCGGCTCAGCTCTCGCTCGCGACGCTCGCCGCCGTGCGCACGCCGCCCACCGCCGTGGCCAGGGTGCTCTGTCCGGGGAACGCCGAGTCACCCACCAGCCAGAGGCCCTTCATGACACGCAGCGGGCCCAGCTGTCGGTAGTGGCTCAGGCCCGCGCGACGGGGGACGCCGCCCACCGCGCCGGACTCCCGCTGGGTGAAGCGTTGGAAGGTGCGCGGGGAGGCCGGGAGGACCTTGGTGACGTGGGGCATCCACTCGGGCGTGAGCTGCTCCAGCGACTCGCGCATGCGTGCCTGGATGTCCGCGATGTAGCGCCCCTGCTCCTCGGTGGACATCGCCCCCAGCTTGCGCAGGGGCACATGCGTGGACGTCGTCACCGTGCGATGTCCCTCGGGTGCACGGCCCGTGTCCTCCTCGCCGCTGATGGACATGAAGACGTGGTTGCCCTCGATGAACGGAGCCTGCTCGTCACGCACGAGCTCCAGGTGGCTCGCCTCGCGTGACACCGCGTCGGGCGCCTTGATGACGAGATAGAGCATCGCCGCGCCCCAGCCCTCGGCGACACGCTCCGACAACACACGCATCGAGCCGACGCGCTCGGGTGACAGGCCCGCGAGGCGCATCAGTCCTCCCGGCAGCAGATTGGCCACCACGTGTCGGGCCCGGAGCACGCCTCGACGGGTATCGACCTGCCAGTGTCCTGGCTGACGGGACAGGCCTTTCACGCGGTTCGCCAGCATCAGCGTTCCACCGCGGGCCTCCATCGCTCGGGCCAGGGCCCACGCGAGCTGTCCGATGCCGCCCCGGACGTGGCCCGTGCCTCGCCAGTAGTAGTCCATCGCCGCGAGCGCGAACGGTGTCTCCGCTTCCGCGGCCGAGCACTGCACGGTGATCTGACAGAGGGCATCCAGGTAGGTCCGCAGCGGAGTGAAGCGCGAGAGGCCGAGGTGCTCCAGCACCGCTCCGAGCGGACGCCCGAGCCACCGCGCGAGGGGCGCATAGCGATGCAGCCGCGCGGCGTGACGGAAGAGCGCGCGAAGGTCGAAGGGTGGCAGCAGGTCCGGGTCATCGAACAGGGCCCAGAGCGCGCCGGCCACCTGGGACTGGAGGTCGAACAGGCGACGAATCGCGGGTGCGGGCGCTTCCGGCAGGGCGCACAGGGACTCGATGAAGCGGGCCCGGTCTCGTGTCACCGGCAACCGCAGCCCGGGTGTGCGCAGCTCCACCACGGGGTCCAGCCAGTCCACCGTCACGTCAAGCGCGTGCTCGCGAATCCAGCGACCGAAGAGCTGATGGGGTTCGAAGCCGGAGAACAACGTCGCGCCCGACTCGAACGCGAAGCCGCCGCGACGAAACGTGCTGGCGCAGCCCCCGGGATAGCTGAGCGACTCGCACAGCGCCACACGCGCACCTCGCCGGCTCAGCTCCAGCGCCGTGGCGAGCCCTCCGAACCCCGCGCCCACCACCACCACGTCGTAATCCAAGTCCGACATCTCCAGGTCGAGTCCAGGGGCGGACCTCCTAACGGGTCCACGCCAGGGGGGCGACTCTTTCGTCACAAGGGTGGGGCTCCTGACACTGGTGTGCGCCTCGACTCGCCCGGGCCGAGCCGTGGAATCCGTGCGGAGAAATCGTTTCGATTCGAGGCCGGAGCCAGGAGGCTGGCGCGGGGAGGGCGTAGACTGTTGTCGACTGCTCACTGAAAGGGCTCCCGTGCACCGCCTCCTCGCCGTCCTCTGCCTCGTGCTCGTGGCCGGTTGCGCCTCCGCCCCCAGGAGCAACCCGGAGCCCCAGGCCGCCGCCGCACCGGAGCCCTCGAAGCGGCCTCCGTTCCTCAATCCCGCCGAAATCATCAAGCGCATCGAGGACTCGCCGGTGACGTATCGCATCGACGGGAAGGACTCACCGCCGGGTGGCTGGGCGGACCAGCTCTGGCCGCAGCGCGTGCAGGCGCTCGAGGCGCCGCGCGTGGTGGAGCAGGGCGGCGAGCGCGTCATCGTCGAGTGGCCCGAGAGCCCCGAGGCGCGAGCGCTGCTCGACGAGGCCGAGCCGCACTTCCAGGCCAAGCGCTACGAGGAGGCGGGGAAGCTGTACGAGAAGGCCACGAGCGTGTGCCCGCAGTGCTATTTCGCGTGGAACTTCCGCGGCGACGCGGCGTACTTCGCGGGCGACTCGGCCACGGCGCTGGGGCACTACCAGCAGGCCACGCGCCTCAACCCGAATGACCACCGCTCGTGGTTCTTCCTGGGCAACGCGCTCGCGCGGCTCGGACGCTTCGAGGAGGCCCTGGAGTCGTGGGCGTGGTGCCTGGTGCTCAACCCTCGCTACCCTGTCATCCGCCAGTTCTTCCGCGCCAACGCGGGCCTGGGGTTGGTGGTGCGCGAGGACGTCATCGTCCCTCGTGGCTACGCGGAGCGGGACGGCGAGGAGATCTCCATCCAGTTCGACCCCGACCACGACCCGGCGTGGTTCGCCTTCGCCAACTGCAAGGCGCTGTGGCTGGGAGAGCCGTCACACCGCCAGGAGATGACGGGCACCACGAAGGAGCACTTCACGTCGCTCGAGGAGATGGAGTGCCTGGGCTCGGCGCTGCTCGTCCACGAGAACCAGAAGAAGAAGGGCGAGACGGAGCGCTCGGACCCCACGCTGGAGCGGCTGTCCCGCATCACCGAGGAGGGCCTGTTGATGCAGGCCGTGCTCTTCGAGGTGGGGGCCCGGGTGCACCCCCAGGTCGTGCTCACCCTCGATGACGACATGCGCCAGCGCCTCAAGACCTACGTGCTCAAGCACGTGCTGGTGCCGGCGTCATCGGTGGGCAACTACGACCTGTGAGGCCCCGTCGCGTGACTAGCGCGGCAGCTTGAAGCGGAGCGTGAACACGTAGGAGACGCTCACGGCCTTGCCCTGGAACTTCACGGGGCTGTAGCGCCGGGTGTGCAGCGCCTCCGTGACGTGCTCATCCATGTGCGCCATGCCCTTGATGATGCGGCAGTCGCGCACGTCGCCCTCGCGGGTGATGACGCACTTGGCGATGACCGTGCCTTCCACGCGCGCCATGCGGGCCTGCTCCGTGTAGTCGAGCGGCTGGCCACCCATGAGCACCGGCGGCGTCATGCCTCCGCCGAACGGGATGACGTCCTCACCGGTGGCGTCTCCGTTGCCGCCCGAGGGCAGGTTGGGGATGTAGGGCACGTTGGTGGCGATGCTGTTCGGATCTCCTTCCGGATGACCGCCCGGGACGCCCGTGGGCTCGGTGTCACCCGTATCCGTGGTGTTCGCCACCGGCTCCGGATCCACGTCGACGGGCTTGGGATCCACCGGTATCGGGTTGATCTGCGTGGGGAAGGTGTCGCGCTTGGGCTTGCGCGTCTTGGGCGGCGGGGCCTGCGTCTTGGGCTGCGCCGGCGCCGCGTAGCCCTTGGCCACCTGCGGACGCGCCATGAACTTCATGACGAGATCCGGATCCGGCTCGGGCGGCACTTCGGCGGGCCGCGCGGAGATGACCAGGACCGCGCCGAAGAGCGCCGCGTGCACGGCGACGGACCACCCCATCCCAGCACCCAGACGTCCAGCTCGCTGCCGCTCGATGACCGACTTGAACATGGAAGGCCTCCTCCCCGATGGGCGCTCCCGGAGGTCCACCACGCCATGCGGCGTCTCTCCGGCGTGGGCGTCTTGGCTTCGGAGCGCCCCGTCCACGCAGGATTCAAACTACGAAGTCCCGGGTGGGCGATGGCGAAGGGCCGTCCATCTGTTGGTCATGGTTGCGTCATGGTGACGAGACCTCCATCCGGTACCCCACACCGCGCAGCGTGTGGATGCTGAAACCGGAGGCGCTCGTCCACCCGAGCTTCTTCTTCAGACTGGAGACGAAGTTGTCCACCGTGCGCGGGTCCACCACCACGTCACGGCCCCACACCGCGTCCAGGATTTCTCCCCGGGGCAGCGCGCGCTCGCGGTGGCGCAGGAGGTAGGCGAGCAGGTCGAACTCCGTGCGCGTCAGCTCCACGCCCGTGCCATCCGGCTTCGTCACCGTGCGGCGTCCCAGGTCCAGCGAGTACCCGCCGAACGTCGTCACCTGCGCCGGGGCCGTGCCCGCACGGCGCACCAGCGCGCCCACCCGCGCGAGCAGCTCCCTCAACCGGTAGGGCTTGGTGAGGTAGTCCTGTGCCCCCGCCTCGAACCCGCGGACGATGTCGTCCTCGAGCGAGCGCGCGGTGAGCATCATCACCAGGCTCTTCACCCCTTGCGCCCGCAGGCGCCGGCAGAAGCTGTAGCCGTCCTCGCCCGGGAGCATGACGTCCAGGATGAGCAGGTCGAACTCGCGCTCGCGCAGGAGCGGCTCCGCGTCTCGCGCGCTCGGGGCCTCGGAGACGACGTAGCCCTCGTCCAGCAGGTTGTCCCGCAGGCCCACGCGCAGGTGGGCGTCGTCCTCGACGATGAGGATGGTGGGACGGGTGGTGGAGGGTGTGGAGGTGGTGGTCATCGACGCGGCTCGTGAAAGGTCAGCGCGAACGTGGTGCCCTCGGGCGTGGACGAGGCCACCTGGATGTCGCCGTGGTGCAGCTTCATGATTTTGCGGCAGAGCGCCAGTCCCAGGCCGCTACCGTGGACATCCTGTCCGGGAGGCGTCAACCGATAGAAGTCCTGGAAGACGTTCTCCCATTCATAATCCGGGATGCCCACGCCGTTGTCGCGGAAGAGCACCGTGCAGCCGTGGCCTTCAATCACCCGGGCGCTCACCGACAGGCGCACCGGCGTGCGTTGGTTGTACGCACACGCGTTGCGGCCCAGGTTGGAGAAGAGCAGTCGCAGGAGCGTGGGGTCCGCCTCCAGCTCCGCGTCGTTCAGGTCCGTGGTCAGCTCCACCGGCGTGGAGGTGGCCGCGGCCAGGTCATCGCGCAGCGGGTTGACCAGCTCCTCCAGCCGCACCCGTGAGGGGCGCAGCGTCCAGCGCCCCTTGTCGATGCGGTTGAACGACAGGATGTTCTCCACCAGGAAGTGCAACCCGTCCGCGGCCTGGACGATGCGCGTCGGGTAGTCGCGCACCTCGGGCGCGTGCGCCAGCCTGCGCTCCAGCGTCTCACCCATCAGCCGGATGGAGGCCAGGGGCGTGCGCAGCTCGTGCGACACGGTGGCGACGAAGTCGCTCTTGAGCTCGAGGAAGCGGTACTTGCGCTGCTGAGACACGACGGCGAGCGCGACGATGGCCGCGGCCAGCACGCCGCACACCGCCACCAGCAGCGTCTTCAGGCCGTAGCGGGCCTCGATGTCCACCTCCGCGCGGGACCACTCGGGCAGGTCCACGCGCACGGGCAGCTCGCGGACCGGAATCGCCGGGCGGTCGCCCACCAGCCGCACCTGACCGCCGTTGCCGAACAGGCCGCGCGCCCGCATGTCCTCGGCGATGGGGACCAACTGCGCGGCGATGTCCACCGCGATGCCGTAGACGACCTCGCCCCGGGGCTCCACGTACCACTGCTGGCCCAGCAGCGTGGGCTCCACCAACTGCTCGGGCATCACCAGCGCGCCCGCGCCCGTCTCTCTCGAGCGCTCCAGGAAGTCCCCCATGGGCTCGCCCAGGGCGCTGCTCAACAGGAGGATGCGCGCCTGCAGGAAGTCGAAGTCCGCCTGCGTGAAGCGCGAGCGCTCGCGCAGCAGGTCCCGCTGCAGCCCCGCGCCTCGGCCGATGCCGCCGAACTCCTCCGGCAGCCCCTCGCGAAGCAGCGAGCGCACCAGCGGCGTGGAGCGGGCCCCCTGCTGCAGGTGCTCCACCGCCAGCAGCAGGAAGGGCAGCTCCTGGTCCGCGGGCAGTGCGTGGTTGGCGTGGTAGCGCAAGAGCTCCTCCACCATCGCCGTGGCTCGCGCGGGGCTGCCCTCCCGGAGCGCGGACTCGGCCGCGCGCAGCCGGGCCAGGCGCGCCTCCCACGGGCCGGGCGTGGCGCCGTCCCGCAGCTGGTCCGCGAGCGTCTCGTACAGCGCGCGCGCGGGCATGTCGTGGCCGGGCAGGGGACGGGTGAGGCGGGGGAGGAACTGGTGGCCGCGGAACTGGAGGTAGAAGCCCTCGCCCGGCGCGAGCGGGTTGTCCACGGCGGCGTGGATGGCGGAGACCTGCTCCTCCAACTGCCGCGCGAGCACCTGGCGCAGCGACTCCGTGGCGGCGTGCGCCAGCGCGTCCCGGCGCGAGCGCACCTGCGCGTGCGCGTCCTCACGCTCGCGCGTGAAGATGCGCTGGAGGCTCACCAGCCCCCAACCGAGGGCGAGGAGCCCACAGCCCAGGGCCACGAGGGTGGGGAGGAGCCGGCGCAGCATGCGTTTTCGCTGCGGGCCACTATCGCACAGCCCCTGGCTTCGGGAGCGCTTTCACATCACCCCCGGGGACGGGGCCAGTGTCCCTGGCGGGCGGACGGCCGGGCTCGCGGTCCACGGGATGACAGCCGCGAGGGGAGGGGACTGGCCGACAATGCAAGAGGGTGCCGAGCTTGCGTCGTGGGCCCGAGGAGTCCACGCGGGGCCCTCACTCAATGGAGGGAGGTCCGCCCATGTACTTTCCCCTGTCACGGCTGTCCCCCGAAGGGCCGGTGGTGCTGTGGGGGGGAGAGCTTCCCTCCGGTGGTCTGAAGTACCTCACCTTCTCCCGCTACCTGGAGACGGTGCCGGAGGGTGCGTGTGGACTCGTGGAGCTGTCCGGCTCCTCGTCCTCGCTCGCGCTCGACGCGCTGGGCCGCGAGCGGGGGCTGCCCGTGCTCGCGCTCACCGACACGGCCGGCGCCGCGTACCTGCGAGACCAGGGCTTCGGCGGCGAGGTGCGCACCGTGCGCCGGCTGTCCGAGGCCTGGGAGGTGGCCCTGGGCTACGAGCGTCAGGGCTGGTGCTGGCCCCGGCAGCTCTCCAATGGCGCCCTCGTGGGGTGCGTGGAGGGCTGGGCGGGCGAGCTGCGCGACTTCGTCCGGGACGCCTTCCCCTCCGTGCGGCGGGTGGTGTGCGGCTTCGGCACCGGCGCCACGCTGGTGGGCCTGCACCGCGCCTTCACACCCCAGGGCTATGAGGTGGTGGGCCTCCAGCCCGCGAAGGGCTCGTCGCTGCCGGGCTGGCGCCGGTGGCAGGAGCAGAACCTGGGCAAGGAGGACCTGTTCCATCCCCACCGCGAGGAGGTGATGCTGGAGACGGCCGCCCCCAAGCACTCCGATAGCCTCGCCGCGCTTCTGACGTATGCTCGCGCGGAGACGCACCCGGAGGAGATGCTCGTCATCGGCCACAACGCCCGGCCACCGTTCGGGTGACGCCGCGCGCCCGGATTCGCGTCTGGGAATAATCCTAGACGTGAATTCCTGGCATTGGCCGTCAGGCTTAGCGTCTATCCTGGGTTTGCTGGCACCCTGAGGGAGTGAGTTCAGGGGGGCCTATTGTGTTCATAACAAAATAGTAAATAACCTCTGGACGCCCCAGCCGAGCAGGCGTCCGACGGCGAGGGGCCCTCCTCCTCAAACCCCCGAAAGAGGTTGTCGTTCATGAAGCGTCTCTGGATGGGCACAGTGAGCGCCGTGCTCGCCGTGCTGA
Organism: Myxococcus sp. MISCRS1; assembly: GCF_026626605.1. Classification (NCBI taxonomy): domain Bacteria; kingdom Pseudomonadati; phylum Myxococcota; class Myxococcia; order Myxococcales; family Myxococcaceae; genus Myxococcus; species Myxococcus sp. MISCRS1. The sequence goes on along the minus strand of NZ_JAPNKB010000001.1, from coordinate 1,053,200 downwards.
TGTGGTCCCCGCCGGTCTCCGCGCGAGGGGCCTCGGTCGATGCCTTCCTCCGCTCCCCGGCGGATCGCTCCCTGCCTTCGTCCGCGGCGAACGCACCCCAGCGCGGGCTGCGCATCAACAGCGTGGAAGGCCGCCTGGGCGTCCCGACGTTCGTCTTCAGCGAGCGCGCCCTGAACGCGACGTCGGCCCCGAAGGCCGCGCGTCCCCTGACCAAGGCGAGTGTCAATGCCTCGGCGCGCGAGCACCTGCGTGGCGTGGCGGACCTGTACCGCCTGAACTCGACGGATGTGGATGGCGCGGAGCTGCGCCAGGTGCACCTGCCCAAGGACAACGACGGCGCGGTCATCGCGACCTACGGTCGTCGGGTCAACGGCATCGAGGTGTTCCGCAACGAGGTCAAGGTGGTGATGGACCCGAGCCAGCAGCTCGTGGCCATCTCCGGCTACCTCCAGCCGCGCAACAAGGATGACGAGAAGAACGCCCAGGCCTCGGCCTTCCGCGTCTCGGCGCCGCAGGCGATTGCGCGCGCGTTCCAGGACGTGACGGGGGCGTCGCTGGATGCCCGGGCGCTGGCGCCAGCGGGCTCGCAGGGCGACTACAGCCACTACCAGGTGGACCGCAACCTGCTCTCCACGCACGGCTTCGGCGATGCGCCGCGCGCGAAGAAGGTCCTCTTCCCGCTGCCGGACGGCCTGGTCCCCGCGTACTACGTGGAGATCAACGCGGGCCTGGCGAGCAACCCGGACGCGAACTACGTCGCCTTCGTGGTCAACGCGCAGGACGGCTCGGTCCTCTTCAAGCACGACCTGACGAAGTCGGAGGCCTTCACCTACCGCGTGTGGGCGGACCCGACGACCAAGCTGCCCTACGACGGTCCCCAGGGCAACGACGCCACGCCGCACCCCACGGGCACGCCCGACGGCCACCAGGAGCCCCTGGACAACCCGTCCAACCTGGTCACCCTGCAGAACTTCCCGTTCAGCAAGGACGACCCGTGGCTGCCGGCCAACGCGCAGGTGACGACGGGCAACAACGTCGACGCGTACGCGGACCTGGGCGGCACTGACGGCTACCAGGAGGGCATCGACCTGCGTGCGCCGCTGAGCAACGCGGGCTCGCGGACGTTCGACTACACGTTCGACGTGACGAAGTCCCCGGCGTCCAGCTCCGAGCAGCGACTGGCGGCGGTGGTGAACCTGTTCTACGTCACCAACTTCCTGCACGACTGGTTCTACGACGCGGGCTTCGACGAGGCCTCCGGCAACGCCCAGATGAGCAACTACGGGCGCGGCGGTCTGGAGGGCGACAGCCTCCGCGTCGAGGCGCAGGACTTCGGCGGTCGCAACAACGCCAACATGGCCACCCCGGCCGACGGCGCGCGTCCCCGCATGCAGCAGTACATCTTCGATGGCGTCGCCGAGCTCACCGTCTCCGAGCCGTCGCCCATCGCCCGCGGCTACCTGACGTACAACGCGTCGTTCGGCCAGCGGGTGTACGACGTCTCCGCGGACTTCGTCGTGCCTCCCACGCACGAGGACCCGGCGATTGCCTTGGGCTACCGCCTGGGCTGCGCGGACGCGAACGGCGCTGACCCGTACGGCGGTCAGAAGCTCTTCACGGGCAAGGTCGCCCTCATCGAGCGCGGAAACTGCAGCTTCGCGTACAAGGTCCTCAACGCCCAGAACGCGGGCGCCGTGGCCGTCATCATCACCAACAGCGCCGCGGGCGTGCTGGGCACGATGGGCGCCAGCGGCGTCGCGGCGATCGACAACGCGATCACCGTCCCCGCGCTGATGGTGTCCAAGCCGGACGGCGATGCCTGGCGTACGGCGCTGGAGTCAGCGTCCGTCAAGGGCCGCCTGCGCCGCAACGCGGACCTGGATCGCGACGGTACGCTCGACAACGAGATCATCGCGCACGAGTGGGGGCACTACATCTCCAACCGCCTCGTGGGTAACAGCTCTGGCTTGACGAACAACCAGGGCGGCTCCATGGGCGAGGGCTGGGGCGACTTCCACGCGATGCTGCTGTCCGTCCGCGAGGAGGACCGCAACCGCGCTGGCAACAACAACTGGCAGGGCACGTACGGCATGGCGGGCTACACCCAGGCCGGTGGCCGCAACAACGGCTACTACTGGGGCATCCGCCGCGTCCCGTTCAGCACGGACCTGACCAAGAACGGCCTGACCCTGCGCCACATGGCGGACGGCACGACGATTCCCGCCAACGTCCCGTCGAACCCCGACTACGCGGGCTCCAACAACGCCGAGGTGCACAACTCCGGCGAGGTCTGGGCCACGATGCTGTGGGAGTGCTACGCCAGCCTGCTCAATGCGCACCCGTTCAGCGAGGCGCAGGACCGCATGAAGCGCTACCTGGTGGCGTCGTACAAGGCCACCCCGTCGTCTCCGACCTTCCTCGAGGGTCGTGACGCGCTGCTGTCCGTCGTCGCCGCGGCCGACCCCGCCGACTACCAGCGCTTCGTGGCCGCGTTCGCCAAGCGCGGCGCCGGCTTCGGCGCCCGGGTGGCGGACCGCGACAGCGCCGACCACATCGGCGTGGTGGAGAGCTACCACACCGGCAACGCGCTCGAGGTCGTGAGCGTCACGCTGGATGACTCCTCCGTGGGCTGCGACAAGGACGGCATCCTGGATGCCGGCGAGACGGGCATCCTGCGCGTCACGCTGCGCAACGTGGGCGCCGAGAGCGTCAACGGTGTGACGGCCACGGCGGCCTTCAACGAGTCGAGCGCGGGGGTCGAGGCGACCTTCGGCGGCGGGAGCACGCTGACGTTCGGCAACATCGCGCGTGGCAGCACCGCGGTGGCGAGCATCCCCGTCTCCCTGACGGCGGCGCCGGCGCAGGCGAGCGGCGCGCTCGCCGTGCTGGGTGTGGACGTGACCTTCCCCATCACCCTGCTGCAGGGTGGGACGGTCCACGAGTTCCGCTCCAACGTGAACTACGACGAGGTCGCCAACTCCTCGGACACGGACTACGTCGAGACGCAGAACACGAGCTGGACGAACTCCACGTTCAACTACCGTCCGCTGTGGCAGAACGGTCACGCCACCACGGGCTACTGGCACGCGGCGAACGAGTCGGAGTCGCGTGACATCCGCCTGACGTCGCCGCTGTTCGACGTCGCCCAGGGCCAGAACTTCGTGCTGTCCTTCTACCACCGCCACTCGTTCGAGTCCGCCGTCGTCTCGGGCCAGTGGGTGCACTTCGACGCGGGCGTCATCGAGGTCTCCGTCGACGAGGGGCCGTGGGAGAACTGGTACCTGTATCTGTCCGCGGCCGAGCGGGCGCGGCTCACGAACCAGGGCAACATCGACACGGGCAATCCGTACGTCGGTGGCTGGCCGGGTTACGTGCGCATGAGCACGAACTACCCCAGCTTCATCCCGGCCCAGACCAACTTCGGTCGCATCTTCGGCGGACACCAGGTGCGCCTGCGCTTCCGCCTGGGCACGGATGGCTTCGTGGGTGCGTACGGCTGGGATGTGGCGAACATCCGCGTCACGGGCATCACGAACACCACGCCGTTCTACTCGCGCGTCGCGGAGACGGGCTCTGGGACGTGCAACGTGGCGCCCATCGCCGAGCCGGGCATCTCCCAGACGGTGACGGAGTACATCGTCAACCCGAACGGGACGCGCACGCTGCGCGTCATCACGCTCAACGGCTCCGCGAGCTTCGATCCGGATGCCGTCGCGGGCAGCACGCTGACGTACGCGTGGACCCAGATTGGCGGCCCCGCGGTGACGCTCACGGGCGCCGACACGGCGACCCCGAGCTTCACGGCGGAGGTTCCCGCGGCCACCATCTTCACGTTCCAGCTCGTGGTGAGCGATGGCACGGACTCCAGCCACCCGCGCGTGGTGCAGGTCCTGGTCAACAACGTGAACGCGGCGCCCGTCGCGGTGGCCCGCGTGAAGGACAACGGCCCCACGACGGTGGACGAGCGCTCGGGCAGCGTCACGCTCGACGCGACGGGGTCGTCGGATGCGGACGGCGAGCCGCTCGACTTCGCCTGGACGCAGACGGCGGGCCCGGCGGTGGAGCTGGATGACGACACCAGCGCCACGCCGACCTTCACGCCTCCCGAGGTGACGGCGGACACGGCCTTCACCTTCACCCTGGTCGCCAGCGACGGCATCGCCGCGAGCGCTCCGGCGACCATCACCATCACCGTGCGCAACGTGGACCGTGCTCCCGTGGCGAACGCGGGTGAGAACCAGACGGTCAACCAGGGCAGCCAGGTGACGCTGAACGGCAGCGCCACCGACGAGGATGGCGACACCATCACCTACGCGTGGACCCAGACGGCGGGTCCGTCCGTGACGCTCACGGGGGCCGATGCGGCCACCGCGACCTTCACGGCGCCGAGCGTGACGGGGAACTCCGTCGACCTGACGTTCAGCCTGGTGGCCACGGCCGCGGGGCAGGCCAGCGCGGCGAGCACGGTGACGGTCACAGTGACGCGCACCAACACCAAGCCGGTGGTGAGCGCGACGTCGAGCTACACGGTGCACGAGGGCTCGGGCGTGAAGCTCACGGCCACGGGCACGGACGCCGATGGTGACGAGCTGACGTACCGCTGGGTGCAGGTCGCGGGTCCCACGGTGAAGCTGGAGAAGGCGGAGACGGCCGAGGCCTACTTCGTGGCGCCCGAGGTCTCCGAGACGACCATCTTCCTGTTCCGCGTCCGGGCGAACGACGGCGTGGCCAACAGCGACACGGTGGACGTGGCGGTGACGGTGCGCAACCTGACGGACAGCGGCGGCTGCACCGCGGCGGGTGGTAGCGCCACCAGCGCGCTGCTGCCGGCCCTGGCCATGTTGGGCCTCGCGCTGCGCCGTCGTCGCAAGTCATGAAATGAGCCCGCCGGCCCGCGTGTGAGGTCGGCGAGCGGAGTGTGAGGGGCGGTCCCGGGATGTCTTCCGGGGCCGCCCCTTGTTTTTCAACGGGCTCGCGTGCGAGGTGCTCGGGGAGGAAGTGAGGGTGCGGATGACCAGGACGTGGAATCAGGCGCTGCGGTGGACGTGCTGTGTGGCAATGGTGTGGGCGCTCGGGTGCAAGGGGGGAGGGGAGGAGCAGCGTCGTGACGCCGCCTCGGCGCCGGAGACAGCGTCCGCTGCCGAGGCATCCACGTCGGCGGACGTGCCGGAGTCGAAGGAGCGCCCCCGGGTGGCAGAGCCGGAAGTGGACGCCGGGCGCACGGTCTGCCCGGAAGGTCAGTACCTGTGCTGCGACGGGAGCTGCGGCGACAGCAAGGGATGCCCTGGCATTGCGTGCGACCCGCGCCGGATGCCGCCGACCATGACGAAGTAGCGGCCTCGGCGCGCAAGCTCGTGCGCGCTCAACGACTTGCATGGCGCGGAGGGGCGGGCGACGGCGCTCCTACTCGGGAGTGCTCTGCTCCCAGGGATTGACACACCGGGTTCTCCGCCTGTTCGCGGGAGCGTCGGCTGCGTCAATCGTGCTGGGGAGATCCTTCCCGTAGTAGGTGAATCGCAGCTCAACGAGTTTCTTCGCGCCATGGGCACGGACCACGAGTGGCGTGCCCGCGAGGATGCCTCCACCGGGAGGGCCCGGGCAGGTCATTCCCTGGCGCTGCCCATCGCTCAACTCAATGTCTTCGTCGAGCACGACGAACTGGGCGGGGCCATACCACCCGTCCAGAATGTAATCCCGAGCAATGATGCTTGAGAGAATCCCCAGGAGAAAGCCGCCGAGGATGGCAATGGAGGTCCTGGTTCGTGACATTGAATGGCGCTCTCGCGCATTTCCGCGGAGGTCTGTCTTTGCAATCACAGACCTCCGTATGAGTCATTGCGTCACTGGTCGCCGAAGCGGCCCTCGCGAGGTCCGCGGGGGCGGGAGTTCATCTGCTCCTCGCGCCGCATGACCTGGTACTTGGCCAGCTGCTCCGCGTCGAGCATTCCCTTCATGACCTGGTCCGTCTCCTCGCGCTGGGCTCGCAGTGCCTGGCGGATGTCACGCGCGGACTTCGTCCCGGCGCGGACCTCGTCGAACAGGGTGTTTCGGGAGGTTTCCTCCTGCTCCAGCCGGCGCGTCAGCTCCTGCTCCTGCGAGTAGTTCAGCTTCGCCTCGGACACCAGCCGCTTCACCCGCTCCTGGCGCTGCTCCTGCCCGCGGACCTGCGCCTGCATCCACTCCTCCTGGCGCCGGTTGAGCTGCTCGGTGCGCATCTCCTGCTGCACCGAGCGCATCGCGTCCTTCAGCGCCTCACGCCCGCCCTCCGTCGTCAGCGTCTCGCCCGCCATCAGCCCGCGCACCTCGTTGCGCAGCTGCTCCAGCTCGCCCGCCGCCACCGCGGTGCCTCCGCCCGCTGGCGCCACACCCGTGCCGGGCTGCTTCTCCAGCTCCATCAGGCGCCGCGACAGGCTCAGCGTGGTGTCCTCGAGCGCCTGGATGCGCCGCTCCAGGGCCTCCTGGTTCGCGGGCCGCTCGGCAACGGGCTCGGGCGTCTGGGAGGGGGAGGGCGCCTCGACACGCCCGGGGGCCCAGAGGGCCACCGCGAGCGCGGCCGAGGCGAGGACGAAGGAGGCGGGACCCAGTAGCTTGTTCATGGCTTCTCCGACGGGGACGGCAGCGACGTATTCCATACCCTGTCGCGCCCACCTTGCTCCACCCCGTCGTCGCCACCCTCGTGGTCAGGCCCTCGCGCGGCTCCTCGCCCGAGGGCCCGCAGCTTCAGCTCCGGGGCTGCTCGGCCTTCGCCGGGTCGTCCATGTCGATGGGGCCCTGACCCGGACCCAGCGGCAGAGCGCACTCGTCGCACATCCAGAAGCGGACGATCATCCCGTTGTCACCCGTGGAGACATAGGTGGAGCCGACCACCTCGCCGCCCTCGGTCTTCTTGCAGGAAATGCAGGTCTGCGTCTGCTTGCTCTGCGTCATCTGGGAGTCCTCGGGGTGTGGAAACGCGGACGGACCGACACCCTCACCGGAGTGCCGGTCCGCTCGAAGCCTACTTCACTCCATCCAAAGTCGGGTCATCTCACCCGATGGACATCTGGTAGCCGCCGTTGGGGTTGGAGTTCAGGAAGTGCCGCATCTGCTCGGGCGTAATCGTCTTCACGTTCGCGTCCGCCGGGTCGCGCACGATGAAGTTGCCCTTGGCATCCATGCCCGCCACCGTGACGTAGTGGCCGGACGTGCGGCCCTCGTTCTGGTGCGGCGGCATCGCGTGGTAGTCGCCGTTGGCCACCACCAGCTTGCCCTGCTTGAGCTGGTCGGCGATCCACTCCACGTTGGCGCCCGGGCCCTTCGTCACGGCGTCCTTGCCCATCGCCTTGGCCATCTTCGCGATGCCGTTGACGTCCGTGCCGTTACCCGACGTGCCGCCAATCCGGCCCAGGTGGTTGATGAGCTGGGCATCCGTCATGTCCTTGCCGTATCCAAAGGCACGCGCGATCTGCGCCATGGACGTGGGGCCGCAGTTGGCCGGGCCATTCGTATACGAGCCGTCCTTGCCCGCCGGGCTGTACTGGCTGATCTGCGGGACCTTGCTCGGGTCCACGCGGCCGTCACCCGTCACCGGCGCGGCGCCGTCCGTGGCCTGCGGGCCCGTGGGCTTGGGGTTCAGGTCCACCGGGCCCGGCTTGTTCGTGCCCGGCGTGAAGGTGCTCTGGTCCTTGCCCGCGATACCCGGCAGCTTCAGCGTGTCGCCCGCGAAGATGAGGTTGGGGTCGGTGATCTTCGGGTTGAGCTGGCGGATCTGGTTGATGACATCCCAGTGCGAGCCCTCCATGCCCTTGGCCTTGAGCTCGGAGGCGATGCCCCACAGCGTGTCGCCCTTCTTGATCTCCCGGTCCGACGCCGCCACGGGCGTGCGCGAGTCGTCCGTCTTGCCCGGCGAGAGCCCCGGCTTGTTGCCCGGCTTCGACGTGTCCGTGCCACCCACCGTGGTGTCGGGCACGTTGGCCGTCGTCCCGCTCGGCGTCTTGCCGCCCGGGAACAGCCGGCTCATGTGGTTCTGGATCTTGTTCTGGTAGTCGTAGCCCCGCGCGTCGTTCATGTTGCCCGCGCCCCGGTGCCACTCGCGCGCGGCCGCCATGCCGCTGCCGTGCTTCTTGGTGAGCTCACCAATCGTCTTCGCCAGGAACTCCATCTGCTTCTCGGGCGGAATCGTCTTGGCGTTCGCCCCCCGGCCCACCTGCATGCCGGACCACTTCTCGAACGAGGGCAGCAGGCCGTTGTCGTCCAGGCCGATGAGCCCGTGGCCCGTGCCGTCCGCGTGCACGCCGTGGTTCTTGAACGAGGACTCCTGCGCGACGATGCCCGCGAGCACCTTCGGGTCCGCGCCGTACTTCTGCGCGTACTTCTCGATGTACGGCCAGAGCTGCTGGAGGTTGAGCTGCGCGTCGCGGCCCTGCGGCAGGCCCTCGGCCTGCGCGGAGGTGGGCGAGTACGTCTGCTGGCGACGCTCGATGCGAGGAGACATGGGGTCACTCCACGAGTGGAGAACAGGGGGGTGTGGGAACGACTGATGACCGATTGTCGGCGGCTGAGAAAAAGAGTTGCGGCGACCCAGGTCGGTTTGGCCTGACTTCCGGGTTCGGAGAGCGATAGGAGTCGCCCTGTCTGGGTGAATCCACACAAGGAGTCGCGAATGAATGCACTGCGTTACGGACTCGTGACTGGCGCGGCATTGTGTCTGTGGGCGGGCCTCGCGGCCGCGCAGCAACAGCCGCTCACGGGTGTCTATGCCAAGCAGGGCGGCACCCTCGTGGTGCTCGAGGGGGATGGGCAGACGCTCGTTCAATACGAGTCAACTTTTCCGCAGGGCCAGAGCATGGGGGCCTGTGAATGCACCTTCGCTGTCCAGAAGAAGACCTCTCCGAAGTCGTGGGCCCTGACGACCTTCCAGTCCCAGGGGAAATGGACGCTGGATCTGGAGCCCAACAAGCTGGTGCTGAAGGGGCCTGGGACGGACTGCTGCGGTGCGGGGTGGTCCGGACAGGACAGCTTCTCGCGGCCATTCAGCCGAGCGCTGTCGACGTGCACGGTGAAGGCGAAGGAGGCGCGCCTGCAGCCGCTGGATGGGAGTCGGCAGGGGCCCACGGTGGTGAGCGGGGACAAGGTGGAGGCGCACGCCGCGTCACCGTTGCCGGACGTGGTGCCCGTGCGCGTGGTGAAGGGGACACAGGTCGTCACGGGCCTGTTGCCGGGTGGTGAGCTGGACTGCGGGACGCAGGCGGCCGGCGTCGAGGCCGCGTCGTCCGGGGCGCTCAAGGCCCTGGCCGGCAAGTGGCTCCAGGTGCGCCGCAAGGGCAAGGGCTACCTCATCGAGGAGTGGTGCGGGGCGAACACGCCCTCGGTGACGGTGGACGCGGCCGGGTCCATCCTCATCGACTTCGGCCAGGATGACCTGAAGGGCCAGGTGAAGTCCGTGAAGTCCGAGGCCCGCGGCGGCTCGACGCTGCAGGTGGCCTATCCGAGCGGTTCCAGCGAGACGCTGAAGTGGACCGTCACCGACGCGAAGCGCAACGTGATGCGCGTGCAGGGCGGGAAGGACTATTTCCGCGAGGGGTATCTCTACGTGCGTGACGACGCGCGCAAGGACATCCCGGTGAAGGCGGAGGTCTGCGAAGAGGAGGAGTAGTCGCCCCTGTTCGCGAGGGACGGGAGGCGAGGGCGCCTCCCGTCTCTTTGGCACGGCGTCGTGCTTCAGCCGAGCTTGAACGGCTCCAGCTCCGGCACCTTCTCCAGCAAGAGCGGCGGCGAGTGCAGGTAGGCCGTGCTGCGGCGCTTCTGGTCGATGTCGTCGTAGACGCGCTGCACCTGGGTGGGCGTCAGGCCCATCACCTGCGCGGCCTCGTCCGTGGGCACGTCGTGGTTCTTGGCCCACATGAGCAGGTCCAGCTGCGAGTAGTGCACGGAGAAATAGAAGTCCTCCTGCGACTGGGGGAGGCTGAAGGTGTCCGTCGTCGGCTCGCCGCTGGTGATCTCCTCGATGACGCCCAGGTGCCTGGCCAGTTGATATGTCTGGGTTTTGTAGAGGCCGGCGATGGGCTTCACGTCCGCGGCGCCGTCGCCCAGCTTGACGAAGAAGCCCTGGTCATACTCCAGACGGTTGGGCGTGCCCGCCACCGCGAAGTTCAGACGGTCCGCGTGGAAGTAATCCATCATCTTCCGCGTGCGCTGCTTGAAGTTCGTCGCGGCGACAATCTGGGTATAGGCCTGGGGCGGCAGCCGGAAGCGGCGCTCCTCGCCATTCACTTGCACCACGACGTAGAAGAAGTTCACCGCGTCCGTGTTGAGCCGGTCGCCGTGCATGACAATCTTCCACTTCATGTCCGGGGTGAACTCCGGGAAGACGGAGCGCACGGCCTCGTCGCGCTGGCGATAGCAGCCGGCGGCCTCGAGGATGGGGGCGATGTCGTGGAGCTGGTATTTGATTCCCAGCTTCTCGCAGAGCTTGCGGCCCAGCTGCGAGCTCCAGCCGCTGGAGTCGCGCTCGGGCAGGAGGATGCCGAAGACGCGCTCGGGGCCCAGGGCCCGCACGGCCAGGGCCGCGACACACGCGGAGTCGATGCCGCCGGAGATGGCCACGACGAGGCCGCGCTTGCGCAGCTTCTTGAGCACCGTCTCGCGCAGCCCCTCGGACAGCTCGGCCGCCTTCGCCTCCCAGTCCAGCTCCAACACCTGCTTGGAAAACTTCATTGTGTGACCCCTCTCGAACCCTTCACGACGAACCGATGGATGAATATTGGGTGCGCAGCTCCGCCTTGAGCACCTTCCCACTGGGCCCTCGCGGCAGCGCGTCCGTGAACACCACGTGCCGGGGCACCTTGTGCGCCGGCAGCGATTCCCTGCAGAAGCGCCGCAGCGTGTCCTCCTCGACTGCGGCTCCTTCCTGGAGCACGACCACGGCGCAGGCCGCCTCGCCGCCCAGCGGGTCCGGGACTCCCACGACGGCCACCTCGCGCACCGATGGGTGCCTCGCGAGCTGATGCTCCAGCTCCGCCGGGCTCACCCGGTGGCCGCCGACCTTGAGGATCTCCTTCGCGCGTCCCACCAGGAAGATGAAGCCCTCCGCGTCGCGCCAGGCCAGGTCTCCGGTCCACAGCCAGCCGTCGCGCAGGATGGCCGCGGTCTCCTCGGGGGCGCCCAGGTAGCCCGGCGTCACGTTGGCGCCGCGCGCGACCAGGTGGCCTGTCTCGCCCGTGGGGAGCGCCTTGCCGTCCTCGCCGACCACCCGCAGCTCGACACCGGGAATCGCCACGCCGATGGAGCCCGCTTTCTCAGCGGCCCGTGTCGGGGGCAGGTAGCTCAGTCGCGCCGTGGCCTCGGTCTGGCCGTACATGACGTACAGCTCGGCGGGGTAGAGGGCTTCGCGCGTCCACTGGATGGTGTCCGGGGACATGCCGCCGCCGGCCTGGGTGGCGTAGCGCAGGCGCAGCTTGGAGAGGGCCTCCGCGCCGGCCTGGCGCTTGAGCAACTCGAAGGTGAGGGGGACGCCCGCGAAGCCGGTGCTGCGCTCCTGGGCCATCGCCTCCAGCACCACTTGTGGGTACATGAAGCGCGGGTCCAGGAACACCGAGCCGCCCACGAGCAGGTGTGTCTGGAGGACGCTCTTGCCGTAGCAGTAGTGCAGCGGGAGGACCAGGTGCGCCCTGTCTCGTGAGGACAGGCCCAGGTACTCGACGATGGAGCGCGTGTTGGCGGCGATGTTGCCGAAGGTCTGGATGACGCCTCGGGGCGTGCCGGTGCTGCCGGAGGTGTAGACGATGGACGCGTGGGCGTGGGAGGGCGTGGTGGGCAGGGCGCCCAGCGGCGCTGCCTTTGCCTCGGGGTCCACCGCGCCGTCCTCTTGCACCCACGTGCAGGTCGCGGGCGCGAGCGCCTGGAGCATCCGCTCCGGTGGACGAGTGGCGTGAATCACATACACGTGTGTCAGGCCCGGCTTGCCGGTCCACTTGCGCGCGTCCTGTCCGAAGACGAAGGCCTGTCGCGCGCCCGTCTGCGCGAGGATGGCGTCCACGGATGTCGCGCCCGTCTCACGGTCGAGCTCCACCGCGCATGCTCCCAGGGCCTGCACCGCGAGCCCTGCCACCGCGCCCGCCGAGCCGAGGGGCAGGGCGATGAGAACCTTGTCTCCGGCTGAGACGCCCGAGGAACGCAGGTGCCCCGCGAGCGCCGTCATCCGCTCCGCGAGCTGCGAGTACGTGAGCCGGGTCCACGGCGAGTCCACCGCCGAGGCCGTGGGGGTGCGCTGCGCGTGGGCCATGACCCACGCTGGTGCGGAGTCCGTCGCGCTCACGCGACCTCCTGAAGCACGGCTGGTTTAATCGCGGCGAAGATGTGCGCGGGGAGGTCGCGAGTAATCACGCGACCTTCCGATGCGGGACATCTGTGGTTGCGGCGAGGCGCGAGACCGTCGCGAGTGTTCACGCGACCTCCCGATGCAGGACATGTGCGGACGCACCAGCGCTCCGCACGTGAGCATCACTGCCGCTCATGCCGCCTCCAGCACCACGGCGTCGAGGTCCGCCCGCGGCGGTGCGCGCGGCGTGAGGAAGTGGTGCGCGAGCAACTGCGTGGACGCAATGGCGAACAGCGCCATGGTGTCCGCCTCGCTCTCCGCCGCGTTGGGCGCGCGCAGCTTGGCCACGAGCCGCTCCGTCTTGCGCGCGTCGAACACCCCTACCTTCGCCACGGCCTCGGGCGCGAGCAGCTCCCTCGCCCACGCGGGCGCCTCCGGTCCCACCAGCGCTCCGGCGATGGGCGCACGGTACGGGAACTTGCTGCGCTCCAGGATGGACGCCGGAACACGGCCCTTCGCGTAGCGCTTGAGCACGTGCTTCTCGTCCAGCCCCTTGAGCCGCATGCGCTCGGGGATGCGTGCCGCCAGCTCCATCACCGACGTGTCGAGGAACGGGAAGCGTCCCTCCACCGCGTTGCCCAGCAGCATCCGGTCTCCCTGCGCCGACAGCAGGTATCCCGACAGCAGCGTCTTCGCCTCCAGGTACTGCGCGCGCGCCAGCGGCCGCCAGCGGGCCACGTGTGCGGGCACCGTCGAGAGCACCGACGCCGTCGGCTCCTCGTCCGCCACGCTCGCCGCGAAGTCCGGCGCCAGGAAGCGCGAGATCCGCCCGCTGTTCGCCCACCGCACCAGGTGCGAGAAGCCCAGGCTGCCCGGGTCCTCCAACCCCATGCCGAAGAACTCGCGCAGCAGCTCCACGTTCTGCTGGCTCACCGACAGGGTGGGGTAGAGCCGACGAAGCAGCAGCGGCCGCCACTTCGACGCCGGCTGCCGCGCCCAGAACTGCCGGACCTTCGTCTCCTTGAACAGGTCGTAGCCCAGGAACATCTCGTCCGAGCCCTCCCCCGTGAGCACCACACGGATGCCGTTCTGCCGCACCCACTCGCTCAGCCGCAGGAACGGCGCGGGCGCCGAGCGCATCATCGCCTGCTCCGCGTGGAAGATGACGCCGGGCACCAGCGTGCCGATGTCCCCGTCGCGCATCTCCACCACGCGGTGCTCCGTGCGAAGCTCCCCGGCCACCGCGGCCTGGTGCTCGCGCTCGTCGAACCGCGCGTGCGCGAAGCCCACCGAGAACGTCCGCAGCGTCCCACCCAACTGCCCCTGCGCCAGCGCGCACAAGAGGCTCGAGTCCAACCCGCCCGACAGGTACGCCGCCACCGGCACATCCGCGCGCAGCCGCAGCCGCACCGCGCGCTCCAACGCCTCGCCCAGCTCCTCCTGGATGCGCGCGTCGCTGGCCGTGCTCGGCTCCACGCCGAAATCCAGGTCCCAATACCTGAACGTCTCCAGCACCCCCGCGCGGAACCGGGCCGAGTGCGCGGGCGGCAGCAGCCGCACCCCCTCGAACGACGTGCGCGGCGCCACCGGCGACCACAGCTGGAACGTCTGCTTCAGCCCCCGCGCGTCCAGCGCGGGCGTCACCAGCCCGCTGGCGAACAGCGCCTTGGCCTCCGAGCCGAACGCGAGCTGCCCACCCGGCAGCTCCGCGTAATACAGCGGGCAGATGCCCACCCTGTCGCGAGACATCCACAGCGTGGAGTCCCTCGGGTCCCACAGCGCGAAGGCCCACTGCCCCTCGAACCGGCGCACACAGTCGATGCCCCACGTGAGGAACGCCGCGAGGATGACCTCCGTGTCCGAGCGCGTGCGGAACGCATACCGCCCGGCGAGCTGCTCGCGCAGCTCCACGTGGTTGAAGATCTCCCCGTTGAAGACGACGGTGAGCCCCGTCGCCGCGTCACGCATCGGCTGGTGGCCCCCCTCCAGGTCCACGATGGACAGCCGCGTGTGGCCCAGGGCCACCCCGTTCAACACCAACGCCCGCTGCGCGTCCGGGCCCCGGTGACGGATGCTCGCCGTCATCCGGACCAGCCGCTCGCCCGCCTCGGCCCCGGCGCCCCCTCCCGCCGGGTAGGTGAATCCCGCGATGCCACACATGGCGCGCTCTTTCAGCCCGCTTGCGGCAGGCGCTGGTTCTGCTTGCGCTCGACGAACGCCACCACGCGCGTCAGCGAGTCCAGGTTCTCCGGAACCAGCTCCTTGTCCTCCAGCTTGATGCCGAAGTCCGACTCCAGGAACGCCACCAGCTCCATCATCCCCGTGGAGTCGATGAGCCCCTTGCGCAGGAAGGAGTCGTCATCGCCGAAGTCGTCCACGAAGAACGTGTCGACGATGAAGGTACGGATGCGTTCACGAATGCTCACGGTAGGACGTCCTGTCTGGAAGTGCGGTGGTGAAGTGATGGAACAAGCCGGGCGCGAAGCAAGACGCGCCCGGGACGAAGACTTGAGGTGCTCAGCTGCCCGTGTCGCGGGAAACCAGCTCCAGGCTCATGTTGCGCGCGGGGTTGCCCATGGCCAGCGTGTCGGGCGGCACGTCCTGGGTGACGATGCTCCCGGCGGCGACCACCGAGCGCGCTCCCACGCGCACGCCGGGCATGATGATGGCGCCGTGCGCCACCCAGACATCGTCCTCGATGATGATGGGCGCGGTGTGGAGCCCATCCCGGTCTCCCACGCGCACGAACGACGCGAACATGCACCGGGCCCCCACGCTCACCGAGCGCCAGGCCTCCAGGCACACCCCGTAGTTGAACTGCGTCTCGTTCCCGATGGTGAGCTGGCCACCCGGGTGGCACACGAGCGAGCTGGGCAGCATCCCGCCGGAGAACGTCAGCCGATCCCCGAGGACCATCTCCCCTTCGTTGTGCACGCTCACCGGCCCATAGGCCGCCACGTTGCGCCCCAGCGACTGGACGGCGCGGAACTGCCAGCGCGCGCGCACCATCGCCACCGCGCGCTCCGCGCGAGGCCGGGCCGCCCGGCCCATCTCCTCCAACTGGGCGACCACTTCGGGAATCCGGACGAATGGGCTACGCGACGTCATCCCATCACCTCCCTGCGCAGCACCCTCGCGGGCGCTCCCCCCACCGTCACCCCCGCCGGAATCCGACGCGAGATGACGGTGCCGGGCGCCACGGTGCAGCCCTTCTGCAGCTGCGCGCCCGGCAACAGGATGGCACGACTGCCCACCGTCACGCCCTCCTCGATGACCAGGGGCACCGACGGAGGCCGCTCATGGCGGTTTCCCCTCAGCGGGTGGTGTTGGTTGTCCATCACCTTGCTGAACGGCCCCAGCCGGGCGCCCCGGCCCACCGAAATCGAGCTGAGCGCCTCCAGCGACGCGCCTCCCTCGATGTGGGCCTCGTCCCCCAGGATGATGACGCTCTGGGGCGACATGGCATGCAGCTCGATGGGCGCCAGCCGGCCATCCAGCACCACGCGGTGTCCCACGAGCACCCGGCCCGCGCCGTGGATCCACACGCGGCCCAGCACCGTGGGCGAGTCCCCTATCTCCTGACAGCGCCTCAACTTCAGGCGCGCCATGAGCTTCCCCCACTCGCGCGACAGTGATTGATGTAACGGCCTCATGTCACGGCGTGGCCTGGACCGCGGGGATGGGAGGCTGCACCACGGGCGCGGGCAGGCCGGCCAGGAAGTTGAGCAGCTCGGTGGCCAGGCGCTTCTGGGCCGCCGCGTTCAGGTGGCCGCCGTCATCCGAGTAGCCCGGCACCATGGCCGGCCACGTCTGGCCATTGAGCTCGTACGTCTCCCGCGAGCCGTCGGGCGCGGTGGACTCCAGGCGCGCCAGGTCGAACAGGGGCTCCTTGTCCGCGTACGTCTTGCGCATCAGCTCGTTGAACGTCTCGCGCTGCACGTTCTCCGCCACGCCCCAGACGGGCCGGCCGAGCAGCTCCTTCAGCCACGCCTTCGCGCCGCGCTGCACCGTGGTGAGCGGCGCCGTCACGTGCACGAAGGTGGTGCCGGGGTGGCGCGCCTTCAGACCCTCCATGGCCACGCGGTACTTCTCGAACAGCGCGCGCGTGTCCGTGGCCCCGTTGATGTCGATGTAGCAGAACTTGAAGAAGGCCACGTCCGTCGACTTCGCGAGCCCCGCGTCCATCAGCCGCTCGAAGTCGGCGATCTTCGACTCGGGCTTCTCGTTCTGTCCCACCATGGCGTGCGCCAGGGTGCCGGGGGCCAGCGACTCCGTGGGGCTCTGCACCTCCACCACGCGCGGCACCACGCCCTGGGCCGAGTTGGGCAGCGCCTTGACGCCGTCCAGGATGTTGCCGCCCACCGACTGGTGGCCGAAGAAGATGCGACGACCCGACAGCTTCTCCAGCGGAGCGCTCGGCGCGGAGGCCTGCGCCACCGCGCCGTGCAACGCCATCAGCAGCATGGCGGGCAAAGCCAGCACGCTCACGCGAACCAGAAACGTCCAGTCGAAGTGCATGCGGACTCTTAAACCCTTCCGTCGGCAAGCGTCAAAGGGCAGCCGAGCAGGACGTCCGCTGGTGCCCGTAAACGCGTGGAACGCAGGGGCTGGGGCGAAGTCACCCCATGCCTGCCCGCCGAGCTGGCGCGGGCCCGTGGCGGGGCCTTGAAGCTGCCTGGGCGCGGCGTTCCGCCAGCGGCGGAAGCTACTCCGCGCGCAGTGACACGGACGGTGACACCCGACTGGCGCGCAGCGCGGGAATCCACGTGGCCAGGAGCGACACCAACCCCAGCGCCGCCGCGACTCCCAGGAACACGCCCGGCTCGTGGGCCTTCACGCCATAGAGGAGCGCCGCGAGCAGGCGCATGCAGCCGAAGGCCGCCAGCAGGCCCACCCCCACGCCCAGGAGCGTGAGCATGAGGCCCTGACGCATCACCAGCCCGAGCACCTGTCTGGGGTGGGCGCCCAATGCCAGGCGGATTCCCAGCTCCCGGGTGCGCTGGCCCACCGCGTAGGCCATGACGCCATAGACGCCCACGCCCGCGAGCACCACGGCGAGCGCCGCGAAGGCCGCGAGCAGCCGCGCCGTCGCCAGGGGCCGGGATACCTGCCGGTCCATCCGGTCGACGAAGGGGGCCACGTCGTACGCGGGCTGCTCCGCGTCCACGGCCTTGAGCTCCTGGCGCACGGCGGCCACCAGGGCGGAGGGCTCGCGCGAGGTGCGCAGCAGGATGGACATGGTGCGCACCGGGTACTGCTCGTACGGCAGGTAGGTCTCCGGCTGGGCGGGCTCCGTCAGGCGGTTGTGACGCACGTCCGCCACCACGCCGACGATGTCGCGGAAGGGCTCGTTGTCGCTCCAGCCCAGGCGAACCCTGCGGCCCAGCGCCTCGCCGCCGCCGAGGAACTTGCGCACGAAGGCCTCGTTGACGATGACGCTGGGGGCGCCCTTCTCCGAGTCGCGGCCGTCGAAGTCGCGTCCCTCGCGCAGCGCGACGCGCAGGGCCCGGAAGTAGCCCGGCGAGGCCACCCGGTACTCGGTGACGTAGCGCAGCCCCGAGTCCCGCGGCGCCCCCTCCAGCGTGAAGTCACCGTTGGAGTTGGTGCCCCCCAGCGGCGCGTCGTTGACCATGCCCACGCTCTCCACGTCCGGCAGCGCGCGCAGGCGCTCGAGGTAGTCGGCGAAGAAGCCGCGCTGCTGGTCGGGGCCGCCATACTTGAGGTCCGGCAGCGCCAGCCGCGCATGCAGCACCCGCTCCGCGTCGAAGCCGGGGTCCACCGCCTGCAGGTTGCGCAGCGTCTGCACCATCAGCACCGTGCCCACCAGCAGCACCAGCGCCAGCGCCAGCTGCACGGCCACCAGCCCGTTGCGCAGCGGGTGATTGGCGCGCGCGCCCGCCGCGCTCCCGGACTGCTTGAGCAGCGGCAGGACGTCCGCACCGGAGGTGTGCAGCGCGGGCGCCAGGCCGAAGAGCAACCCGGCGCCGAGCGACAGCGCCACGCTGAACAGCAGCGCGGGCACGCTCAGCTCCACCGGCGTCATGCGCAGCATCGAGGCTGGCAGGAGCGCGCGCACCAGCTCCATGCCCCACATGACGAGCAGGAGGCCCACCAGCCCGCCGACGAGGCCCAGGAGCACGCTCTCCGCCAGCGCCTGCTGGATGCGCCGACCCCGGCTGGCCCCGAGCGCCGCGCGGATGGCGCCGTCCCGCTGCCGCGCCAGCGCTCGCACCAACAGGAGGTTGGCCACGTTGGCGCAGGCGATGAGCAGCACGAAGCCCACCGCGGCCCAGAGCGCCCACAGCACCGGCCGCGAGGTGGACGTGAGGTAGCGCTGCCACAGGTCCGTCGTCACGCCGTGGGCCTTCTCGCCCGGCGCGCCCGGCCGGGCGATGAGCTGGGCCACCCGCGCCAGGTCCGCCGTCGCCGCCTCCAGCGTGACGCCCGGGGCCATCCGCCCGATGACGCTCATGTAGTGGTTGCCGTGCGACTCCGGGTCCAGCCAGTTGGGCAGCCACACGTCGACGTCCTCGGAGAACTCCGGGAAGGTGAAGCCCTCCGGCAGCACGCCCGCGACGGTGTACGTGCGCCCGTCCAACCGCACCGTCCCGCCCACCGCGTCCGAGGCTCCGCCCAGCGCCTTCTTCCAGAAGGCATGGCTCACCACCACGCTGCCCGGGGGATTGCCCGGCTGCGCGTCCTCGTCCCGGAAGTCGCGCCCCTGCGTGGGTGTCACGCCGAGCGTCTGGAAGAAGTTGGGGGTGACGCGGGCCGCGCGGACGCGCTCGGCGGAGTCCGCCCCCGTGCGGCTCATGTCCCGACGGGCGAAGCCGGCCAGCTGCGCGAACGACTGGCCATGCTCCCGCCAGCCGAGCAGCTCCGGCGGGGACACGGACGCCTGCGGGAAGTCCAGCTGCTGGCACCACAGCCGCACGAGCGCCTCCGGCGCCTGGAAGGGCAGGGGCTTGAGCAGCATCGCGTGGATGGCGCTGAAGAGGACGGTGTTCGCGCCGATGGCCAGCGCGAGCGTCACCACGGCGGCCAGGGTGAAGCCCGGCGTGTGCCTCAACGTGCGCAGCGCGTAGCGGAAGTCCTGACGAAGCGAGTCCATGGCGGGCCCCCGAAGCGAAGGCCATGCCAGCCCGCCTGGAGCGAGGCAACCCCCCAGGTTCCCTGGAGGGAGGCCCGCCCCGGGCCCCGCGCCGTTCGCGGATGCGGGAAGCCCGTGTCCCGGAAGCGGACACGGGCCCCGCGGGCCGTCAGTGGAAGTTCCAGCGGCCGGCGATCTCCTCGCAGGCGAGCACGACGTCCTGGAGCCGGCGCTGGCGGGCCTTCGGCGCGACGAACAGGCGGCCGGCGAACACGTCGAAGACGCCCACCAGGCGCGGGTCCACGGGCCCCTGCTGCTCCAGCCGCTCCTCGGCGAAGAGCTGGAGCACGGTGGCGATGTACTGGCCGGCTCGCTCGTCGAGCGGCGTGTGCTTGGAGAAGTAGAGCTTCAGCACGCCCGAGCGCATCTGCCCGCGCGCGTCCACGCCTCGGAGGAGGACCTCGGGGCGCACCTTCACGGCGACGCCGGCGAGCTCCAGGGGCGCGAGCTCCGGGTCCGCGGGGCTGGCCACGGCGCGGGTGGCCAGGTCCTCCGTGGCGACGAGGCAGCGCTGGAGCGCCTCCGCGCACAGGGCGAGCCGGTGCGCGTCGAAGTCGGAGTCCGCCTGGGCGTTGAGCAGCCGCCGCTGGTGGTAGCGCAGGATGACCTCGTCCCGGCCTTCGCAGAGGAACTCGGTGATGGCCTGGGCCGCCGCGGGGTAGCGCAGGTACTGGGGGTCCACCGGGTTCTTCTGCCCCTGGATGATGCGCTTTCGCAGCGACGGCGTTCCGGTGAGGTACTGGCCGAGCTGGTTGACCGAGACACACGGGTTCTCACGAGGGGTGGTCATGTCGACGACTTCCTTTCCGGTAGCGGGAATGAAGAGAGACTACCGGAAGGGTCTGACATTCCCTCGGGGGCGGGGCGGCCCGGAGGCCCCTGGAAATGCACGCCCTGACAGGTAGGGCGGGCGGGCACGACCGGGGTGGAAAGGGAGCCTTTCCGGGCCCGGTGCGGGCTACTCGTGGTGGGAGCCGTGCAGGCCGAAGATCTGGCGCAGGCGGCCGAGGATGCGGCCCACCTCGGCGGGGATGGGGTCGCCGGTGGTGCCGCTGGCCTGGGCCACGGCGCGCAGCTGGGTGCGCCGCTGCGCGAGGATGGAGGACAGCTGTCGGGCCAGGTTGGGGTGCTCGCCGAACAGCCGCGCGAAGGTGGGCCGGTCCACCTCGAGCAGCAGCGAGTCCTCCAGGGCCACCACGGTGGCGGCGCGCTTCTCGCCGGTGAGCAGCGACATCTCGCCGAAGTAGCCGCCCTGGCCCAGCCGCGTCACCTCGGACTGGGACTTGCCGGCGCGCACGCTGACCTCGCCCGAGGCGAGCACGTAGAACGTCCGGCCGTCATCGCCCTCCTGGATGATGTGCTCGTCGCGGCCGAAGCGGCGCACGTGGACCTCCTGGCCCAGCCGCTCCAGGTCCGCGTCCTTCAGCGGCTCGAACAGGTCCACCGCGCGCAACAGGCGCAGCACGGTGTGCGCGGGCAGCTCCGGCCGGGCCGCGTCCTCGCGCATGCGCACCACGCGCTGGGGCACGGGCGGCTCGATTCCGTCGCGCCGCATCCGGTACCACAGGCGCGTGTGCACCTCCGCGATGGTCGCGTCCGCGAGCGAGAAGTCGTTCACGAAGAAGCGCAGCATGTAGCGCACCGACTGCTCATCGAACGCGAGCGTGCGGGCGATGGGCGGCGGGTCCACCAGCACCTGCGGAATCTCCCGCGCCACGTCCAGCAGGGCCGCCTTCATCACGTTGGGCGGCGTTTCGTACGTGGCGCGCACCTGCATGTCCACGCCCACCGGCTCGCGGTCCTGGTTGAACGTCTTGAGCTGCTCCTTGGCCACCATGGAGTTGGGCAGCGTCACCAGCTCACGGCGGAACGTCATGATGCGGATGGAGCGCCAGTTGACCTGCGCCACGCGCCCCACGTGCTCGCCGATGCGCACGAAGTCGCCGACCTCGAAGGGCTTGTCCAACTGCAGGGACAGGCCCGCGAAGAGGTTGCCCAGCGTCTCCTGGAGCGCCAGACCGATGACCACCGACAGCACCGCGGACGTGGCGACCAGGCCCGTCAGGTCCAGGTCCAGCTGCGTCTGGACGATGGGCACCGCGGCGAGCGTGTAGAGCAGGAAGTCGATGACGTTGCGGAGGATCTTCGGCGTCCCCACCGACGTCGAGCGCAGCCGGGCCAGCTTCAGGCCGAAGCCCACGCCCGCGCGGATGACGCCGAAGGCGAACGTCAGCATCCAGGCGACCTGCAGCGCCTTCATCGGCCCGGGCGGCGTGGTGGCGGGCAGCGCCCAGGCGCCCACGCGCAGGATGAGGAACATCACCATCAGCCGCAGGGCCCCGGTGAGGTCCCGCTTCAGGTCCGCGTCCTGGCTGGAGGCCCGGGTTCCCAGCAGCACCAGCGCCAATATCGCGCCGACGGCCAGGGACAGATTGCTCTGGAGGAAAGGCAGCAAGGCCCCCTGACTCTCTCCCGCGCGTACATGGGGGGTCAAGGCAGCGGTTGACGCGTGGCGCGCAAGCGGGGATACACGCGCCATGACCCTCGCATCGGTGCTGGGACAGCCCCGCGCGATTGATTCACTTCAGGCGGCACTTCGCTCCGGCGCGGTGCACCACGCGTATCTCTTCGCGGGGCCGGAGGGCGTGGGCAAGGAGCGAGCGGCCGTGGGCCTGGCCCAGGCGCTCACCTGCCCCGAGCAGCCGGACGTGGGCTGCGGCACCTGCGCCAGCTGCACGCGCGTCTCGCGCGGCCTCCACCCGGACGTCACCTGGGTGATGCCGGACGACGAGCGCGTGTCGCGGGGCCTCGCGGGGCGCTCGGACTTCACGGGCACGCCGAGCCGGGACTTGCGCGTGGAGCAGATCCGCCAGCTGCAGGAGCGGCTGGCCCTGCGCGGCCTGGAGTCGCGCCGCAAGGTGGCCATCCTCGTCTCCGCGCAGGCGATGAACGTGCAGGCGCAGAACGCGTTCCTCAAGACGCTGGAGGAGCCGCCCGCGGACACCACGCTGGTGCTGGTGGCCAGCGCCATGGACAAGCTCTTGCCCACCATCCGCAGCCGGTGCAGCAAGGTGCACTTCGGCCCGCTGCCGGTGGAGCTGGTCGCCGAGCGCGTGCGCACCGAGCGCAAGCTGGACGCGGACACCGCGCAGCTGGCGGCCATCATGGCCGGAGGCAGCCTGGGCCGCGCGCTGTCGCTGGACGTGGAGGCGCTCGCCCGGCGCAAGGACGTGGTGACGGCCTTCGAGAACCTGCGCGGCGACAACGCGGTGGGGCTCCTGCGCTTCGCGGACGAGCACGGCGGCTCGCGCGAGGACGCGGAGGCGACGCTGGAGCTGTTGACGCTCTGGACGCGCGACGTGGCCCTGGCCAAGGTGGGACGCGAGGACGCGCTGGCGAACCGCGACCTGCGCCAACTGGCGGTGGAGGTGGGCGCGCGCCTGTCCGATGCGTGGCTGCACCGTCGCCACGCGCTGCTCGACGGCGCGCGCGCGGCGGTGGCCCGCAACGGCGCGCCCCGGCTGCAGCTGGAGCGGATGCTCATCGACCTGTTCACGGAGACGTCCCGATGAGCTCGGAGCTGGATGACGTGCTGGCGGGCGTGAAGGCCGGGAAGCTTTCGCCCCTGTACCTGCTGTGGGGCGAGGAGTTCCTGGTCCGAAAGGGCGCCGACGAGCTGGTCAAGGTGCTGGTGCCCGACGCGGCGGTGGGCCTCAACCTGGTCACGCTGGACGCGGGCAGCCCGCGCGAGGTGGCGCAGGAGCTGGCCACGATGCCGCTGTTCCCCGGCCGCAAGGTCGTGGTGGTGAGGGACCCGGAGTTCCTCGCGCCGAAGAAGGGGCGGGGAGACCCGCTCGCCAAGGCGCGCGAGGCGTGGAAGGCGGGCAAGCGCAAGGAGGGCGCGCGGCGGCTGCTGGCGCTGGCGGCGCGCGCGGGCTGGGGCGTGGACCAGCTGGACCCATCCGCGTCCAGGGCGCCGTCGGTGGAGCAGTGGAAGGAGGAACTGAACGTCGACCTCGCCGAGGCGGACGTGGCGTTCCTGAAGGAGGCCGCGGCCTTCTGCAAGGAGGAGCGCATCAGCGCCCCGGAGGGTGACGCCACCGCGCTCATCGAGCTCATCCAGAAGGGCGCGCCTGCGGGACACGCGCTGGTGATGGCGGCCACGGAGGTGGACGCGAAGAACCCGCTGGTGAAGCTGGCGCAGGACAAGGGCCACGTCGTCGAGCGCAAGGTGGCCGCGCGCCACAAGGACCTGGACCTCTCCGACATCGCCAAGGAGTTCCTGGCGCCCTTCAAGAAGAAGCTGGGGCCCGGCGCGCTGGAGGAGCTCAAGGAGCGCGTGGGCGGCAACATCCGCCTGTTGCAGTCGGAGCTGGAGAAGCTCGCCACGTACTCGGAGGGCCCCGCAATCGAACGCTCCGACGTGGTGATGCTGGTGCACCACGCGCGCGAGGAGGAGTTCTTCGAGCTGTCGGAGGCGCTCCAGAAGCGCGACTTCCGCGGCGCGCTGTCCTACGCGGAGGACGCGATGGGGCAGGGCACGCACGCGCTGCAGCTGTTGGGCGCGGTGGCCTCCATCGTCCGTACGCTGCTGGAGAGCCACGAGTGGCTGACGCGCTACGCGGGAGGCACGCCGCCGCGCACCGCGAAGGACGTGGAGGCCCGGGTGTTCCCCAAGCTGGAGGCGGAGCTGAAGGGCACCCGGCGCAAGATGCCCAACGCGTGGGCGCTCACCTTCAGCATGAAGGCGGCCGCGGGCTACGAGCGCAAGGAGCTGCTGGGCGCGCTGGTGGCGTGCGCGGAGGCGGACCTGTCCTTGAAGTCCTCGGGCAACGGGCGGCTGGTCATCGAGCGGCTCCTGGCTACGGTGTGTCTCGGCGCCTGAGGGAGCGGGCGGGCACACTGGGACGTGCACTCGGAGTCCGGCTCGGGTAGAGGAGGCCGCGTATGGCGGACAAGCGTCGCTTCGACCTCTTCGCGGACTTCATCGTGTCGCGCTTCGTTGCCCCTCGCGTCTTCGACGTGGCGGGAGGGCAGGGGCGTCTCAACGAGGCCTTGACGCGGCGGGGCCGCGCCGTCACCACCTTCGACTTGCGGCACAAGCACCTGCCGGTGACGTATGCCCAGCGCATCTTCACGCTGGACGAGCCGTGCGAGGCGGAGCTGGTGGTGGGCATGCATCCGGACGGCGCCACGCGGGTCATCATCGAATACGCGGCGAGACATCGGCTGCCGTTCGCCGTGGTGCCGTGCTGCTCGGACAACGGGATGCCCTACAACCCGTGGATGCGTCACCTGGCGGAGCTGGCGCGAGAGTCCGGCTTCGGCACTGTCGAGGAGGTGAAGCTCTCCATGGACGGCCGGGCACGCGTCCTCGTGGGCGAGCCCGCGCCCGCCGGTCCGGCCTGAGGCGAGTGCCGGCCCGGCGACACGGCCTGTGTCCCGGGGGCTGGCTGCGCCGAACCCACATCGGCGTCTAGCTTCCCGTACATCGACGCGGGGAGCGGGAGATGGTGACGGAGTGGGACGGGCATGCGACGGCGCAGGTCTGGCGACCCGGCACATACCCGGGACTGGTGCTGTATCGGGTGAGTGGCCGCGCCACCACGCAGGCCCTGCATGTCCATGACGAGCTCCAGCTCACGCTGGACGCGGGGCATGTCCAGCAGGTGTGCTGCGGAGGTGTCCGGCTGATGGCGCCGCCCGGAAGCCTCGTCGTGATTCCCCCGGGCGAGGTCCACGCGCTGCACGCCGAGAGCGGTCGCCCCGGGGTGCTGTGCGGGATGCTCGTGCCGGTGGCCCTGCTCAGGCCGCCGTCGCGCCGTGTATGGGAAGACGAGGACGTGGCGCTCGTCGACGACCTCTTTCCCGGAGGGGGCGCCGTGCTCGACGACCCGGACGTGGCGCGGGACTTCGTGGCGCTGCATCGCGCGCTGCGCGGGCTCGGCGCCGAGCAGGGCGCGCACCCGTGGCCCCTGCTCTCACGGTTGCTGGCGCGCCTGGGCGAGGGGCGCCGCGGGCTCAGCGCGTCGTGGGAGGGGGGACATCGAGCATCCCCGTGATGTCCTCCCAGGGGCCCTCGCACGGCGCGGACTGCGACACCAGGTAATGCCCCACGCGTCCCGGAGCCAGGGCGACGATGGAGGACCAGCGCGTGCCATAGGCGGGCGTATGGATGCAGAGCGCCTGCAGGCGACGCAGGAAGTCGGGGGGCAGCGACTCCCCGGGCGCGGGGCGCGGCGTCCCGCTCTCCGGGGGCAGCAGGTCGTCCCCGAGCAGGGCCTTGAGCCCGGATTCGAACCGGGGCCAGGGCTCGTGCGGCAGCTCGGCGGCGAGCATCCGGGCTCGCGCCACCTTGGGGAGCTCCGGACTGTCGAGCACGTCATTGGGGAGCACGTGGATGCCTGGGGGGACGTCCTCGCGCCGCAGCTCGGCCTGGCCCGTCCTGGCGTAGGCGACCCGCAGCGTCCGGGCATCGCCGTAGAGGAGGTTGAAGGGGAGGAAGTCCTCGCCGGACAGCGTGTCCAGGTAGCGCTCGATGCCCTCCACGCTGGCGGCCCGCAGGGCCTGGAGGACCACCTCTCCCCTCGAGCGGGGGGCCGGGCCCTTCCCCTGTCCGCCGCGCTGGTTCGTCAGGCCCACGAAGAGGCCCTCGTTAGTCACTCCCATCCACGTCCCGCCGCGCTCCACGTCCCGTCCGCCGACGGCGCGAGGGGACTCGAGCAGGACCTGGGGGCCCGTCGTGGGACGTGCGTAGAACTCGTCCCGGTTGGCCGCGAGCACCAGCGGCCATTCGGGGTGGACCTGACGAAGGATGACGATGGTGCACATTCGTATCCGGTCGATAACATCCCCGGCTCCGTCGTGCATTCGTGCGCGCGGCCCCACGCCGTCGATGACCTCGGCCCCCCGAGCGGCTAATGTCCGCCGCCCCCAGGAGAGTCCATGGCGGAGAGAATCCTCGTCACCAGTGCGCTTCCGTACGCGAACGGCCCCATCCATCTCGGGCACGCCGTCGAGTACATCCAGACCGATATCTACGTGCGCTTCCTCCGCTCATGCGGCAAGGACGTCGTCTACTTCTGCGCGGACGACACGCACGGCACGCCCATCGAGCTCAACGCGGCGAAGCACGGGCTCAAGCCCGAGGAGTTCATCGCCCGCTTCCAGGACGAGCACCAGAAGGACTTCCACGACCTGGACGTGCGCTTCGACTCCTTCCACTCCACCAACTCGCCGGAGAACCGCCACTACGCGGAGCTCATCTACGGGCGGCTGAAGGAGAAGGGCGACATCGAGCGCAAGGACGTCGAACAGGCGTACTGCGAGAAGGACCGCCGGTTCCTGCCGGACCGCTTCATCAAGGGCACCTGTCCCAACTGCAAGGCGCCGGACCAATACGGTGACGTCTGTGAGAAGTGTGGCAAGGCGTACAGCCCCACGGACCTCATCGACCCGCACTGCTCGCTGTGTGGCACGCCGCCGGTGCGCAAGTCGTCGGCGCACCTGTTCTTCAAGCTGTCGCGGCACGCGGACTTCCTGCAGGCGCTGCTGCGCAAGCCGGGCTTCCTCCACCCGGGGCTCGCGACGCAGCTACAGGGCTTCTTCGAGAAGGGGCTCGCGGACTGGGACATCAGCCGCGACGGGCCCTACTTCGGCTTCGCCATTCCCGGCGAGACGGACAAGTACTTCTACGTCTGGCTGGACGCGCCCATCGGCTACATCGCCACGACGGAGAAGTGGGCGAAGGAGACGGGCAAGGCGCAGAGCGCGCTGGACTACTGGAGCAAGGACAGCGGCGCGCGCATCGTCCACTTCATCGGCAAGGACATCGTCTACTTCCACGCGCTGTTCTGGCCCGCGGTGCTGGACGTGGCCGGGCTGCATGTGCCGAGTGAGATCAAGGTCCACGGGCACCTGACGCTCAACGGGGAGAAGATGTCGAAGACGCGCGGCAACTTCGTCTCCGCGCGCGACTACCTGGCCCAGCTGGACCCCAGCTACCTGCGCTACTTCTACGCGGCCAACCTGGGCGCGGGCGTGGAGGACCTGGACCTCAACCTCAAGGACTTCCGTCTGCGGGTGAACGGGGAGCTGGTCAACAACGTGGGCAACCTGGCCAACCGCGCGCTGTCGCTCCTGGCGGGGCCGCTGGGTGGGAAGCTGGCGCCGGGCCGGGCCGAGGGTCCTGGACGCGCGCTGGTGGAGTCGGTGCTGGCCCGGGTTGGCGAGGTGCGCGAGGCGTTCGAGAAGCTCGAGTACCGCAACGCCATCCGCGTCATCACGGACATCGCGTCGGCGGCGAATGCCTTCGTCCAGGCGCAGGCGCCGTGGGCGCTGGTGAAGAAGGACGCGGAGGCGGCGCGCGCGGACCTCTCCGACGCGGCGGACGTCGTGTACCTGCTGGGCGCGTTGCTCGCCCCGGTGACGCCGAGGTTGTCCGAGAAGCTGTTCGCGCAGCTGGGCGCGCCGCCGCTCACGTTCCAGGCGCTGGAGGGCGCGAAGTATCCGCTGCTGGACCGCAGCCGTCCCATCGGTACCCCGGAGCCGCTGTTGCCCCGGCTGGAGGAGGAGCGCGTCAACGCCATCCTCTCGCTGCCCGCGGGCGGCGCGCCGGCTCCGGCGGTGGAGGCGAAGAAGGCCGAAGGTGGCAAGGAGAAGAAGGTGGAGAAGAAGCCGGCCGAGGCCGCGCCCGTCACGCAGGCGACGGAGGGCGCAGGGGAGGCGTCCGCTGAGATCGAGTACGCGGACTTCGCCAAGGTGGTGCTCAAGTCGGGCAAGGTGCTCGCGGCGGAGAAGGTCCCCAAGGCGGACAAGCTGCTGAAGCTCACGGTGGACGTGGGCGAGGCGACGGGGCCGCGCACCATCGTCTCGGGCATCGCCGAGGCGTTCGCGCCGGAGTCGCTGGTGGGGCGCAACGTCGTGGTGGTGGCGAACCTGAAGCCCCGCAGCCTCAAGGGCATCTCGTCGCGCGGCATGCTCCTGACGGCGGGGCCGGGCGGCAAGGACCTGTCCTTGTTGGATCCGGGCAACGTGCCGCCGGGCAGCGACGTGAAGTAGTCGGCGCGGACGGGGCAGGGTGGTAACCCCCTGCCCCAGTTCGCTCGAGGTGCTCGAAGCGGACGCTGTCGGGCAAGCGAGGTGATGGGACGTGACGGATTGGCGTGCGGAGCGGGACCGGGCCTTGCTGGCGCTGGAGAACGAGAAGCGCCCCGCGTTTCGCGCGGAGGCGGCCGAGCAACTCCATCACCTCGCGGCGGAGGTGCCCTCGCGCGCGCCCGAGTTCACGGAGGTCGTGCCGCGGATGCTGTCGGACGCGCAGCCCGAGGTGAAGCGCTCGGGCATCGCGCTGGCCACCGTGGTGCTGCCTCAAGAAGAGGCGATCGCGCTGCTCATCTCGCGGCTTCGCGATGAGGAGTCGCTGGTGCGCCTGGAGGCCACGGGCCGACTGGCGGACATGGCCCGTCCCGAGCTGCGCGGTGCGCTCGCGGGCATGCTGGAGGACTCCGTCCCCGAGGTGCGCTTCGAGGCCGCGCGAGGCATCGCCGCCCTCAAGCACCCCGCGGGGCTCGAGGTGCTCATCGACGCGCTGGACGCGGACCTGCTCCGCTTCCGCGCCCTGGGTGCACTGGCGGAGCTCGAGGACGCTCGCGCGCTGCCCGCGGTGAAGAAGCTGTTCGGCCGCTGGCTGCTCCCCGCCTTCGACAAGACGCAGGCCGCGGGAGTCCTCGCCCGGCTGGGTGACGCCGACGGCGCGGCGCACCTGCTCCAGCGCTCGCGCAAGAAGTGGAGTCAGGACCGCGCGCTCGCGGTGGAGCTGCTCGGCGAGGTGAAGGCGCCCGGCGCGCTGGAGCGTTTGAAGGCCATCCTCGATGACCCGAAGGACTCCTGCCGGGGTGCCGCCGCGCGCGGCCTGGGGCGCCTGGGGGACGAGCGGGCCTTGCCCTGGCTGCTCGCGCTGCTGCGGGACGTGAGCGCCCAGGAGGAGGACCGGCTGGACGCGGCGGATGGGCTCTGGAGATTGGGCCTCCCCGAGGGCCGCGAGCACGTGCGCGCGGCGGTGAGCACCTTCACCTCACCCGAGGCACGGCAGGAACTGGACGACTTGTTTCAGGAGGGGACATGAGACTGGTGGATGCGCACTGCCACCTGGAAGTGAAGGACTTCGCGGACGCGGCCCCGGTGCTGGAGCGCGCGCGCGCCGCGGGCCTCATCCACGCCATCGTCGTGGGCCAGTTCCACGGTCCTGGCGAGTGGGGCAACGCGCTGGAGCTGGCCGCCGCGCATCCGGAGTTCCTCTCGCCCACGCTCGGCATCCATCCGCACGAGGCCGCGCGCGCCACGGAGGACGACCTGGCCACGCTGGAGCGCACCTGCGCCCGGCCCGAGGTCCGCGCCGTGGGCGAGGCGGGCCTGGACTACTACTACGACCACTCGCCCCGGGAGGCGCAGGCGCGCATCTTCCGACACCAGTGCGAGCTGGCCGTGAAGCTGGGCAAGCCGCTGGTGGTGCACGTGCGTGACGCGCACGAGGACTGCGACGCGATTCTCGGCGAGGTGGGCGTGCCCAAGGGCGTCATCCACTGCTTCACCGGAGACACCGACGCCGCGCGGCGCTACCTGGACCGGGGCTTCTACCTCTCGCTCTCCGGCGTCATCACCTACAAGAAGACGGAGGCGCTGCAGGACGCGGTGCGCTTCGCGCCGCTCGACAGGCTGATGGTGGAGACCGACAGCCCGTACCTGGCGCCCGTGCCGCACCGGGGGCGCAAGAACGAGCCCTCGCACGTGGTGGAGACCGCGCGGAAGCTGGCGGAGCTCAAGGGCGTGACGCTGGAGACGGTGACCGAGGTCACCACCGCCAACGCCGCCGCCCTCTTCAACCTCAACCTGCGCTGACGCCGCCGGCCAGGGCCTGGAGGTCCTGGTCCATCTGCGGCACGTCCAGCAGCAGCGCGTCCGGGTCGTACTGGAAGTCGGCCTGCTTGAGCTTCAAGAGCGCCTGGAGCGCGGGCTCTCCCGTGTGTCCGCCGAATGAAGCGAACACGACGCGGCCGCTCTCCAGGTGCATCGAGCCCTCCAGCGTGTGCTGACGCAGGTTGAGCTTGCCGCTCTTCCTCGCGCTGCCCAGCGTGCGCAGCAGCTCCTTCGGAGGCAGCTCGTCGAAGCTGCCACGCACCACGCGACCCGGGCCGTTGTGCAGCACCCGGTCCTCGAGCAGCGCGCGCACCGCCTTGGCGACGAGGGACTTGTCCCCGGGAGGCAGCAGCTCCGTCGCGCCGCCCATCATCAGCCGCTCGCGCGTGGGCGCATCCGGCTCACCCACCACCGCGATGGGCAGCCCCGCCGTCTCCGGCGCGGAGCGGGCCTGCTGGAGCAGATCCAACACCTCCTGCTGACCCAGGCGCAGGCTCACCACCAGGACATCGCAGTCCTGCCGGGCGAGGCCATCCTGCGCGCCCTCCTGCGTGGACAGCGCGTGGGCCACCAGCCCCTGCTTGAGCACGGCCTCCAGCAGCTCGCCGCGAGCCGTCTCGTCCGGCTCCACCACGAGCACCTGCCGGCCCTCGCTCTCCAGTCGGTGACGGAGCAGCTCGCCGCTCTGCAGCTGGATGACGATGTCCGCGACCACCGGGTCGTAGAGCACGCCCGCGTTCGTGCGCAGGTGCTCCAGGGCCTGCTCCTTGGGCAGGGCCTTGCCCAGCGCGTTGCCGGGGTTCTTGGTCAGCTCCAGGAAGCTGTCCACCGCCGCGAGGATGCGCGCGCCCAGGGTGATCTCCTCTCCCTTGGCGCCCTGGGGCGTGCCCGAGCCATCCCAGGCCTCATACAGCTGCGCCAGGATGGTGTTGACCTGCGCGGGCAGGTGCACCGTCTCGAACAGCTTCGTGGGCGCGCGGCACGCGGCGCGGGCCTGCGCCTTCCACTCCGAGTTGACGGCGTTGCTCGCCAGCGAGAAGTGCCGCTCGGACGGCTTGCCCAGGTCGTGCAGGTACGCGGCGATGGACAGCGCGGCCAGCTCCTTGTGGGGCATGCCCATGCGCTGACCGACGATGCCCGCCTGCCGCGCCAGCTGCGCGGAGTGTCCCCGGTGCCGCTGGCGGTCCTGCTCCAGCAGCCCCACGAGGATGCCCAGCGTCTCCACGTAGTCGATGTCGCTGACCAGCCCGCGCGGGCCACCCGGCTCGCGCCGCTGCGTGGACGACGGACGACCGGCCACCTGCGTGCCGCCGCTGGGACGCTGCACCCGCATGCGCGGGTCCGTCTCCATGCGGAAGGACAGGCTGCTGCGGTTGCTGGTGGACGTGCGGTTGTGCTCCGGCGCGCCGGCGCGCGACGTGGACTCGGCGGGGCCGGACTGCGCGCTCGCGGCCTCCAGCAGCGCGGCGAACGCGGTGGGGTCGCCGTAGTAGTGCTTGCGGATGGCCGCGGCGATGGCGCCGCGCAGGCCCACGTACGCGTAGACCTCCGACATGCCCGTGACGAGGGCAATCTCGTCCATCAGCGCCTTGTTCTGCGGCTCGGCGGCGACCACGGACAACAGCTTCCGGTCCGGGTCCACCGCCAGGGGCAGCACGTTCTGCGCCTCGGCGAGTCGCACCGGGAGCCTGTCGAGCACCTCGGTGGCGATCTTCGCCTTGGCCAGCTTGTCCGCGCTCACGAAGCGCGTCTGGAACTCCGCGGCCAGGAAGCGCAAGAGCGCCGCTTCCTGGAGGAGCCCCAGCTCCACCAGACAGTCCCCCAGCTTGTGGCCGGTGATCTTCTGGTGCTCCAGGGCCTGCTCCACGGCCCCGGCGTTGACGAGCCCCGCCTCGATGAGGCGCTCACCCAGCTTCTTCGCCATGACGACTCAGCTTTCCGACGAACCCTCGCCACTCTTGTCGCCCGAGAGCGTCGTCAGCGCGCTGAAGGGCTTGAAGGTCAGCTCCTTCGGCAGGCTGTTCGGATCCCTCGGCGGACGCGGCGGACGCTCCTCGCGGGGCGCGCGCTGCTCGTCCCGGGCGCGCTCCTCGCGCGGCGGACGGTCCTCGCGGGGAGGCCGGTCCTCGCGAGGCGGCCGCTCGCGGCGGGGAGGACGCTGCTGCGGCTGCTGCTCCTCACGCGCCACCACCGGCGCGCCGCCCTCCTGCGAAGGGGCCTGCTGCTGCGGAGCCTTGTCGCCCCGGTTCTTGCGCTTCTCCTCGCGCGACTTGCGGCGGCCACCGCCACCACCGCCGCCACCCTCGACGGGGCCGCGGCCGCGCACGGTGGGCAGGGGGCCCTTCCAGAGCTGCCGGTCGTAGTGGCGCAGCACGTCCGTCCACTTCTCGTTCGAGTCGCGCTGCATGGCCTCCAGCCACGAGGCGATGCGCGAGTCGAGCGAGTCGAGCGCGTGGACGATGTGCGCCTCGATGGTCATCGGCACCTTGGGGCTGCCGTACTCCAGCTGCCCGTGGTGCGAGATGGCCAGGTGCGTGAGGTGGTTCTCGAGCAGCGGCGGGAAGCCGGGGATGGACAGCGTCTTCTCGCGGATCTTCTGGGCCGTCATCACCAAGTGGCCCACGAGCTTGCCCTCGTCGGTGTAGTCGAAGCCCTTGTCCGGCGAGATTTCGGCCACCTTCATCACGTCGTGCAGGAACGCGCCCGCCAGCAGCAGGTCCCGGTCCGCCATGGGGTAGTGGTCCGCCACCCGCAGGGTCAGCCGCATCACCGACAGCAGGTGCTCGGCCAGGCCGCCGCGCCACGCGTGGTGCATGCCCTTGGCGGCCGGCGCCACCGGCAGCCCCGCGGACACCTGCGGGTCGTCCAGGAACGCAATCAGGAGCTGCTTCACGAACGGATCGTTGATGCGCTCGTTGATGAGCTCGCGGATGAGGCCCGCGGCCCGGGCGCCACCGCCGCCGTCGTGACGGGGCTCGCTCTTCTCGCTCTTCTCACCCTTGTCGGCCTTCTCGGCGCGCGGCTCGGCGGCGGGCTTCGCCTCCGGGGCGGCCTTGGCCTCGGCGGGAGGCGCCGGGGGCGGCTCGAACTCCTTGGGGTCCAGGGGCTCGGGGTCCAGGCGCTCCAGGCCCTCCACCACCACCTGCGTGCGGCCGTGGAACTGGATGACGTTGCCCTGGACGAGCACGAAGTCGCCGGACTGGAAGGACGGCTCGAGCACGTCGACCTTGTCGAACACGCGCGCGTCCACCTCGCCGCTCTTGTCGACGAGCGTCAGGGCCAGGAACACCTTGCCGCTGCGGGCCGTCACCTTCTCCTTCTTGGTGACGCGGAAGACGGTGTGGACGCGGTCCTTCTCACGCAGGTCGGCCGCGTACACCTTGCGGACGGTCTCGACGGAATCCGCCGGGGTGGAGGTCGCGGTCTGGGGGGCGTTTTCGTTGGTCATCGCGGGCGCGGACACTAGCACTCCCCACGGCGGAGCGGTGCTTTCCCGCGTCAGCTCACCTCCAGCGCCACCGTGTCCAGGTACTCCGCGCCGGGGGAGCCCACCAGCGTCGGGTGGTCCGGAGGCAGTCCGGGCCGGGCCAGCCGGGTGGCGATTCGCGCCTCCGCCTCGCACGCGGTGGCCACCAGCTCGTCGAAGCCGCCGAACGCCAGGGGTGGGTGATAGCCGACCACCATCAGCCGGCCCCCATGCCGGGTGCGTCGCAGCGCGTACCGCAGGTGCTCCACGAACTCCTCCTCGGTCGCCACCCGGAGTGTGTCCAGCAGCACCAGGTCGAAGGTCTCCCGCACCGCGCGCAGGGCCTGCAGCGCGGTGCCCTTCTCCACCAGCACGCGCCCCAGAAGCCCGTTCGCCTCGGCGTTCTCGCGCGCCAGGTCCGCCGCGTCCGCGTCCGCGTCGAAGGCGAGGATGTGCCGCGCCCCGTGCAGGCCCGCGTGCACGAACAGCCCGCCCACGTTGCAGGCGGCGTCCAGCACCCGGCCATCCCAGGCCATGCGGCCCACCACGCGGCGCAGCTCCCGCTGGTCATAGGCGTAGCCCGTGCCCTGGCCGTACGTGAGGTCCACGGTGAACCTGGCGCCCAGCTCCAGCAGCCGGCACCAGCGGGGTGGGGTGCCGTAGAGGACATGGGGGCGCTGGGTGGACAGTCCCAGGGCTTTCCTGCGCGGGGAGTCGTTGCGCAGCAGCACCGAGCTGGCCCCCGTCACCTCCACCAGCGCGCGGGTGATGTCCTGGTGCCGGGCGTCCATGGAGCGCGTCAGCGTCTGCACCACGAAGTGGGTGTCGTACCGGTCCACGATGAGGCCGGGCAGACCGTCCCCGTCATCGTTCACCACCCGGCAGAAGCGCGGGTCGTCCACCATGCGGCCCCGGCGCTCGAAGGCGCGGCGCAGGTGGCGCGGAATCAGCCCCTCCACCGCCTCGTCCGGCATGCCCAGCCGCCGCACCGCGAGCGAGGCCTCCAGGTCCACGTCCCCCAGCCCGAGCACCGCGCCGTCCTCGTCCCGCAGCTGCACGGGCTCGCCGGGTTGGGGCGTTCCCTCCATGGAGACGATGTCCTCCCGGCGCAACCAGGGGGCTCCATGGCGCAGTCGGCGGGCGGCATCTTTGGACAGGTAGGTGCTGAGCAAGTGCGTCCTCCCCTCTCGCGTGGCTGACTTCCAGCGGACAAGATGGGCCGTGCGCTTGCCGATGTCGGCGGGCGTCGGGCCCTCCGGCTGGAGAGCAGGGGAGGAGGCGGGCCTCAGGCCTGGGGCGGAGGCCGCTTGAAGGCCTTGAACGTCACCCGCGTGAGCAGCGAGCTGACCACCAGGGCCAGGACGATTCCCAGGATGCGCAGGTGCCAGGAGTCGCGCAGCACCAGCGACAGGGCCAGCGCGCCCACCAGCACCGCGCCCGCCACCGTGAGCCACTGGCCCCGCGCCGCCAGCCCCGAGGACGGCGACTTCGCGCGCGCGAGCACCGGCAGGCTGCCCGCCTTGCGCCACGTCTGGGAGGTCTCCTCCCGCACCTCGTCATCGGCGTCCACCAGGCCCTGGACGTAGGCGCGCTCCACGTCCAGGAGGCTGGGGTAGGTCAGCTCACCATCCGGAGTGCGCACGACGTAACGCATGGCAGGGCTCCCTCTCTGGGGCGCGGGCGTGGCTCACGCCAGCTCGGTGGCAA
Organism: Myxococcus sp. MISCRS1; assembly: GCF_026626605.1. Lineage (NCBI taxonomy): Bacteria > Pseudomonadati > Myxococcota > Myxococcia > Myxococcales > Myxococcaceae > Myxococcus > Myxococcus sp. MISCRS1. Next base: position 1,017,662 of record NZ_JAPNKB010000001.1, on the reverse strand, counting down.
TCTGCTCCGCGACGCGCAATCCATCAATGGCCGACGAGACGATGCCGCCCGCATAGCCGCACCCCTCGCCCGCGGGGTACAGGCCCTTGCAGGACACCGACTGCAGGTCCTCGCCGCGGGTGATTCGCACGGGGGACGACGTGCGGCTCTCGATGCCGATGAGCTTGCCCTCGTCGCTGATGAAGCCGCGCATCTTCCGGTCGAAGGTCTTCAGCGCCTGCTTGAGGGACGTGGTGAGCCGCTCCGGGAACAGCCGGTTCAGGTCCACGTGCGCAAGGCCCGGACGGTAGCTGGTGCCGCCCGGGTCCTTCTTCACGCGCCCGGCCAGGTAGTCCGGAATCGTCTGCGCGGGGGCGAAGAACTTCCCGCCGCCCAGCTCGTACGCCTTCTGCTCCCAGTGCCGCTGGAACTGCAAACCAGCCAACGGTCCGTGGAAGCCCTCGCGCTCGAAGTCCGCCACGGAGACGGAGACGACGATGCCCGCGTTGGCGTAGCGCGCGTTGCGGCGCGAGTTGCTCATGCCATTGGTGCACTGCAGCCCGTCCTCGGTGGGCGTGGGCACCACGATTCCGCCCGGGCACATGCAGAACGAGTAGACGCCGCGCACCTCGCCGTCGACGTCCAGGTTCTCCGCGAGCTTGTAGTCGGCGGGGGGCAGCTTCGGGTTCTTCGCGGCGCTGCCGTACTGGATGCCGTTGATGAGCGTCTGCGGGTGCTCGGCGCGGAAGCCCAGCGCGAAGGGCTTGGCCTCCACGCTGACGCGGCCGTCGGCGGCGAAGCGCTCGTACAGCTCCCGCGCGGAGTTGCCGGGGGCCAGGATGACGCGGTCGCTCTCCAGCGTGCGCCCGTCCGCGAGCTTCACGCCCGCGACGCGGCCGTCCTTGTAGACGAGGTCGTCCACGCGCTGGCCGAAGTGCACCTCGCAGCCGCCGGCGATGAGCTCCTCGCGCAGCTTCGCCACCGCGCCCGGCAGCAGGTCCGAGCCGATGTGCGGCTTGCCCTCGACCAGGATGGCGTCCGGCGCGCCGTAGCGGGCGAAGGCCTCGATGACCTTGCGCACCATGGGGTGGTTGATGCGCGTGGACAGCTTGCCGTCCGTGTACGCGCCGGCGCCGCCCTCCCCGAAGTTCATGTTGCTCTCCGGGTCCAACGTGCCGTCGCGCATCAGCTTCGCCACGTCCTTGCGCCGCGCCACCACCTCGCGTCCCCGCTCGATGAGGATGCTCTTCACGCCGCGCTCCAGCAGCCCCAGCGCGGCGAACAACCCCGCGGGGCCCGTGCCGATGATGATGGGCCACTGCTCGGGCGGCTTCACCGACGTCAGCGGCTCGGGGGGCGGCGGCGCCTCGCCCACGTCCGGCGGCAGCTGCCTGGGCTTGCGCCCCGGCGCCATCTCCACCTCCAGCGTGTAGATGTAGCGCGGGCTGCCCTTCTTGCGCGCATCCAGCACGGAGCGCACCACCCGCACGGAGGCCAGGTCGGAGCGGGTGACGCCCAGCTTCTCCGCGGCCCGCTGACCGAGCAGCTCCTCCGGCTCGTCCAGCCACAGCCCGATGTTGTTCACCCGATACGCCATTGCCATTCGCTCCTGGTGGGGGGCGCGTTCTGCTCCACCCCGCTGAAAGATTGCAAGCACTTGAAACCACGAGGGGCTCGAGGCCGCGGAACGGGTGCGTACCTCGTGATGCACCCGGCCATCCAGTTCCCTCGGGGGTTCCCCCGGGTGCGTAGCCCCCTTCGCACCCCGATTCACCCCATGCCGACCCTCACGGCTCTTCAACCCCTGGGAACTGCTGGTGAATCCGTTTGGAAGAGAACGACTGGCACGGGGGTTGAAGAACAAGGCTCGAGTGATTAGCCGGCGGCCCTCGTTGTTCGCGCCGCCCCCAAATTTGGAGGCATTGACTGTGAGCACCGATCAAAAGGGCACCCGGATCCTGGCGCGCACCTTCTTCAACCAGCTTCGCGCCAGCGGCTACACGCCGCACCAGGTCATCGGTATCGCCACGGAGCTGCTCGATCTGGTGACCTCGGACCTGAAGGAAGGCGACAAGGCCGTCGCCGTGCCTGCGTCCCCGGAGCAGGGCTCCGAGTGGCGTCAGCGCGCCTGAGCGTGCGAGACTCACCCCAAGCGACCCTCGGCGGGTGAGCGAGCTCCGGACGGGTTCCGGGGCTCCCGCCCCCTGAGGTGGTGGTGGACCGGCGTCAGCCGGTTTTTTTATGTCCGGTTGACCGCCGAATCGCCCGCTGGCGCCCCTGGAGAGCCCGCTTCGCGTCGGCGGGTGTAGGCCGCCGAGCCCGCGACGAAGAGCAGCCCCGCCGTCATCGCGGTGAACACGGTGCTGGCCGTGTACTGGGCCAGGAACGCGAGCAGCACGCCGCCCGCCACGAAGGCGCCCACGTCCACGCCGACGGGCCTTCGCTGGGGCAGCACCAGCACCACCACGCACGCCGTCAAGGGCAGGCCGAGCGCCACCTGGCGGACGATGGCGTCGGTGCTTGTGCGCACCGTCTCCCAGTTGTGCACGAGGATGGCGGCGAAGATGACCACCGTGCCCAGCGCGAGCACCAGCACGCCCGCGGCGGCCGCGTCCTTGGTGAGCCGGGCCTTCTCGTCGAACTGCTGGACGGCCAGGTCCACCAGGTGCTCCAGCGCGCTGTTCAGGATTTCCGCGAAGAAGATGAGCAGCACGCAGAAGATGAGCGTGACCTTCTCGGCGAGCCCCAGGGGGATGCCGCTGCCCACCAGCCCCACCAGCACGGCGGAGATGAGGTGCAGGCGCATGTTGCGCTGGTACACGACGGTGTGGATGAGGCCCGCCCAGGCATGGCCGAACGAGGCGAGGAACCCCGAGCCGCGACGGGGAGGGAAGGTAGGAGGTGGCCGGGCAGGTACGGTCATCGGAACCTGAAGGGACGGGCAGGCTAGCACTCACGGGTCCGATTGCCGTGGAGATGTGAATGGGTAAGGTCGGCGGCCATGAGCACCGACTTCTTCCGGGCGCGTCCAGGTGGCGTGCTGCTGGCCCTCCTGTTGACCTCCACCCTCGCCGCCGCCCAGGCCCCCGTGCACACCCACGAGGGCGAAGTGGGCGCCTGTGGCCTGGAGCCCCCGGACGCGGTGTACCTGCCGGCGCCGACCCGCCGCGCGCACGAGGCGAGGAAGCTGAGCGCCTCCGACGCCCCCGTGGTGCGGCGCGAGCAGCGGGACGGCTCGACGAAGGCCTCGCTCGCGGGGGTGCCCCAGACGCGGACGCGGGCGGGCGCGCTGTCCGGGAAGGTCATCTACCTGAGCCCCGGCCACGGCTTCTACCGGGCGCCCACGCTGTCGCGCTGGGCCACGCAGCGGCCCAACACGTGGGCGGTGGTGGAGGACCTCATCTCCGCCGAGGTGGTGAACCAGTACCTGTTGCCCATGTTGATGGGCGCGGGCGCCACGGTGGTGCCGGTGCGCGAGGCGGACCTGAACTCGCGCATGGTCATCGTGGACGATGGCGCCGCGGGCTACTCGGAGGCGGGGGACACGGGGCTGTTCCGCGCGACGGAGCAGAAGGGTTGGGCGACGCCTGCCTTCCCCATGGGCAACGGCGTGGAGCCCTTCACGCAGGGCACCACGCGGGAGCTGCTCACCACGCAGACGTCCACGGCCACGGCCACGTGGGCTCCCGTGGTGCCCGCGGACGGCAACTACCACGTGTACGTCTCCTATGGCGCGGCGCCCACGCGCACCGAGAACGCGCACTACGTCGTGCGCCACGCGGGCGGCGAGAGCCACTTCCGCGTCAACCAGCGCCGCCACGGCGGGACGTGGGTGCTCCTGGGCCGCTTCTTCTTCAAGGCGAACGCGGGGCCGGAGCGCGCTGCGGTGGTGCTGATGAACGACGCGGAGGAGGGCGCCACGGTGTCGGTGGACGCGGTGCGCTTCGGCGGAGGCTCGGGCGTCATCGGCGACGCGCAGATGGCCGCGCTGTCGCGTCCCCGCTACGAGGAGGCCGCGCGCTACCACGTGCAGTTCAGCGGCGCGCCCGCGACGGTGTACGCGCCCACCGGAGCCAACGCCATCGCCAACGAGCGCAACGCGGACGTGACGGCCCGCGCGCGCTTCGCCGCGTGGCTGCACGAGGAGGGGGAGGACGCGGTGTACGTGGCCTGGCACACCAACGCCTCCACCACCGGCAACGTGGTGGGCACCGAGGCCTATGTCTACGGGCCGAACCCGGTGGACGGCACGCTCAACTTCACCGGCGTGCCCGGCAGCGACGTGCTGGGGCGGGCGCTGTTGGACGAACTGGGCACGGACCTCAAGCGCGAGGTCGACCCGACGTGGCGCGTGCGCAACCTGCGCTCGGCGAACCTGGGCGAGGTCAACCCCATGCACAACCCGGAGATGCCGTCGGTGCTGCTGGAGATCGCGTACCACGACGCGGTGGCGGACTCGAACCGGCTGAAGGAGCCGGCGTTCCGCCGCGTCGCCGCGCGCGCCATCCTCCAGGGCCTCATCAAGTACTACGCCGCGCGGGACGGCGTGGCGGTGACGCTGCCGCCCGAGGCCCCCGACGCGGTGGTGGCGCGCAACGTCTCGGCCGGCACGGTGGAGGTGCGCTGGGCCGCGCCCCAGGCCAGCCCGGACGAGGAGGGGCGCGATGCGCCCACCGCGTACCGCGTCTACCAGAGCGAGGACGGCCAGGCCTGGGACGACGGCACCGAGGTGTCAGGGACGAGCCTGAGCGTGCCGCTGGCGGCGGGCGTCTCGCGCTACTTCCGCGTCGCGGCGGTGAGCGCGGGCGGCGAGGGCTTCCCGTCCGCCATCGTCGGCGTGCGCTCGGGGGACGCGCCCCCGGCGCTGGTGGTCAACGCCTTCGAGCGGCTGGACTCCGCGCTGGCGTGCGGCGAGGCGCTGGACGCGTATGACCTGGAGGCCCCGCTGCGGGTGCTCCTGGAGACGATGAACGACGGCACGTACGTGCGCCGCCACGGGGACGCGATGAGCCAGTCGGGCGTGGCCTTCGACAGCGCGACGAGCGGGGCGGTGGCGGCGGGGCTGGTGTCCGTCGGAGCGGGCTACCGGGTGGTGGACTGGTTCACCGGGCGGGGTGGCGCTGCCGGCGCCGGACTGACGCGCGCCGAACAGGATACGCTGCGCGCGTATGTGATGGGCGGTGGACATCTGCTGCTGTCGGGCAGCCAGGTGGCGTCCGCCCTGTCGGTGGGGGACGCGGACGACAAGGCCTTCCTCACGGACATCCTCCGGGCTTCGGTGGGGACCGGCGCGCCGCCTCGGAGCGTGGAGGGAGTGCCGGGAGACTTCCTGGCGGATTGGACGGGCGTGACCCTGGACGACGGCACCCGGGGCGCCTATCCGGTGGGGTCCACCGATTTGCTCATCCCGGCCTCGGGCGGCTCGGCGGTGGTGCGGTACGCGGGGACGGAGCTGGGGGCGGGGGTGTTCTCCATGCCCGCGGGGCAGGTGCTGCTGTTGGGGGTCCCCTTCGAGGCGGTGGTGGACCGGGCGGCGCGGGCGCGGCTGTTGTCCGCGTTCCTGGTGCGCGCGGGCTTCCCCGCGCCGGGCTCGCCGCCCGTCGGGGATTCCGGCGAGACGGGGCCCGGCCTGTTGAGCGGGTGCGTGGCGCCGCGCGGGGTGAACCCGCATCCTCCCGAGGAGCCCGAGCCTCCCGAGCCCCCCGAGCCCATCGTCCTGGACGTGCTGCCGCAGTTCTACCATCCGCTGGGCGACTCGGGCTGCGGCTGCGGGGCCGGCGGGGGAACGGGCGCGGGGCTGTGGCTGTTGGTCGGGGTGATTGTTCAGCTTCGACGCGCGCGCCGTCGCACGAGCGACCTGAAGCGTTGACTCAGCGGGGCCGCGTGCCTACGGTCGGCGGCCCTCGTTTTCTGACGTGAAAACCGTTCGTGGGCGCGCCTTTCGCGCCCACCTCTTCTAAGGAGACACGCACATGGCCACTCGCATCGCCATCAACGGGTTTGGACGCATCGGTCGCTGCATCCTCCGCGCCGCGCTCAGCCGCAAGGAAGACCTGGAGATCGTCGCCATCAACGACCTGGACAAGCCCGCCGCCCTGGCGCACCTGTTCAAGTACGACTCCGTGCACCGCACCTGGCCGGGTGAGGTGAAGGCGACGGACAAGGGCATCGTGGTGGACGGCAAGGAGATCATCGTCACCGCGGAGAAGGACCCCACGGCGCTGCCCTGGAAGAGCCTGAACGTGGACGTGGTGCTCGAGTGCACCGGCCGCTTCACCGGCCGCGAGGGCGCCGAGAAGCACCTGAAGGCGGGCGCCAAGAAGGTCCTCATCTCCGCGCCGGCCAAGGGCCCGGACCTGACCATCGCCTACGGCATCAACCACGGCGAGTACGACGCGTCCAAGCACCACATCATCTCCAACGCCTCGTGCACCACCAACTGCCTGGCGCCCATCGCCAAGGTGCTGGTGGACAACTTCGGCATCGAGAAGGGCCTGATGACGACGGTGCACAGCTACACCAACGACCAGCGCATCCTGGACCTCACGCACGAGGACATGCGCCGCGCCCGCGCCGCCGCGCTCTCCATGATTCCCACCAGCACCGGCGCCGCGAAGGCCATCGGCGAGGTGATTCCGCAGCTCAAGGGCAAGATGCACGGCCTGGCCGTCCGCGTCCCCACGCCGAACGTGTCCCTGGTGGACCTGACGGTGAACACCGAGAAGAAGATCACCCAGGAGGCCGTGGTGGAGGCCTACCGCGCGGCCGCCGCCGGCCCGCTCAAGGGCATCCTGGAGTTCAGCGACGCGCAGACGGTGTCGGTGGACTACAACGGCAACCCGCACTCGGCCATCTTCGACTCCACCAACTGCTTCGTGATGGGCGACAACATGCTGAAGGTCATGGCCTGGTACGACAACGAGTGGGGCTTCTCCAACCGCATGGTCGACACGGCGAAGTTCCTCGTGTCGAAGGGCGTGTAGTCCGTTTCCGGTCCAGGGAGAGCCAAGATGATCCGCTACATCGACGAGCTGCAACTCACGGGCAAGCGCACCTTCATCCGCGTGGACTTCAACGTCCCGCTCGACGGCCGGAAGGTGACGGACGACACCCGCATCCGTGAGGCGCTGCCCACCATCCGCCGCGCGCTGGAATTGGGCGGCAAGGTCATCCTGGCCTCCCACCTGGGACGTCCGAAGGGACCGGACCCCAAGCTGTCGCTCGAGCCGGTCGCCGTGCGGCTGGCCGACCTGCTCGGCGGCAAGCACGAGGTCATCCTCACGGATGACTGCGTGGGCGACGGCGTGAAGAAGCAGGTGAAGGAGCTGAAGGAGGGGCAGGTGGTGGTGCTGGAGAACCTGCGCTTCCACAAGGAGGAGGAGGCCAACGACGAGGCCTTCGCGCGCGAGCTGGCCGCGCTGGCGGACGTCTACGTCAACGACGCCTTCGGCACCGCGCACCGCGCCCATGCCTCCACGGCGGGCATGGTGCCCTTCGTGAAGGAGAAGGCGGCGGGCCTCCTGATGAAGAAGGAGATCGAGTACCTGGGCCGCGTGCTGAAGACGCCGGAGAAGCCCTTCGTGGCCATCCTGGGTGGCTCGAAGGTGAGCGACAAGATCAAGGTCATCGAGAACCTGCTGCCCAAGGTGGACGCGCTCCTGGTGGGCGGGGCGATGGCGTACACGTTCCTGAAGGCGCAGGGCGTGGAGGTGGGCAAGTCCCGCGTCGAGGAGGACAAGCTGTCCTTGGCCACGCGCCTGCTCGAGGCGGCGCACCGGCTGAAGACGCCCATCGTCCTCCCGGTGGACCACATCGTCGGCACCGAGCCGACGGAGAAGAGCTCCGCGCAGGAGACGCCGGACAACGCGGTGCCCAAGGACATGATGGGCCTGGACATCGGTCCGAAGACGCGCTCGCTGTTCACGCAGCACATCCGCGACGCGCGCACGGTGGTGTGGAACGGGCCCATGGGCTTGTTCGAGGTGGCGAAGTTCGCCGAGGGCACGCGCTCGGTGGGCACGGCCATGGCGAACAACAAGCAGGCCATCACCGTGATTGGCGGCGGGGACAGCGCGGCGGCCGTGGAGCAGATGGGGCTGGCGGAGCAGCTCAGCCACGTGTCCACGGGCGGCGGGGCCTCGTTGGAGTTCCTGGAAGGCCGCGAGCTTCCGGGCATCAAGGCGCTGGAGACGCGGTAGTCTCCGTCGCGCCCAAGCAGCAGCACCACCACATCCACAGCGCTGGGGGAGTGACACATGGCCGTCTCGTCTCGACGTCGGAAGATCGTCGCCGGCAACTGGAAGATGAACAAGACGGTGCCGGAGGCCCTGGCGCTGGTCCGTGAGCTGCGGGGGGCGGTGACCTCCGTGGGGGATGTGGTGGAGGTGGTGGTGGCGCCGACGTACCTGGCGCTGCAGGCGGTGCACGTCGCGCTGGAGGGCGCGCCGTTGCAGCTGGCGGCGCAGAACTGCCACTGGGAGTCGTCGGGGGCGTTCACCGGCGAGGTGTCCGCGCCGATGCTGGCGGAGCTCGGGTGTGCCTACGTCATCGTGGGGCACTCGGAGCGCCGGCAGCTGTTCGGCGAGACGGACGAGACGGTGAACAAGAAGGCCAAGGCGGTGCTGGCCGCGAAGATGACGCCCATCCTCTGCGTGGGCGAGACGCTGGCGGAGCGCGAGGCGAACCGGACGTTGGAGGTGGTGGAGCGCCAGGTCCGGGGAGGGCTGGAGGGCTTCGAGGCGAAGGACGTGGCGGGCTTCGTGCTGGCGTACGAGCCGGTGTGGGCGATTGGGACGGGGCGCAACGCGACGTCGGCGCAGGCGCAGGAGGTCCACGCGGCCATCCGGGCGCTGGTGGGCCGGCTGTACGGCGAACAGACGGCCGCCCAGGTGCGCATCCAGTACGGCGGCAGTGTGAAGCCGGATAACGCCGCGGAATTGCTGGGGCAGCCGGACGTGGACGGGGCGCTGGTGGGGGGGGCGAGCCTGAAGGTCGGCGATTTCGCGGCCATCATCCAGGCGGCCCGGTAGGGTAGTGCGCGCGATTTGGTGCTATCGGCGCACTGTTTTCTGCAATAAGGTGCGCCCTCTTTTCACGGAACGTTCGGAAAACTCCACATGCTGACCTTCGTCACGATCGTGCACGTCCTCGTGTGCGTGTTCATGATCTTCGTCATCCTGCTGCAGCCGGGTAAGGACGCTGGCATGGGCTCGGCCCTCGGCGGCGGCGCGGCCACGAGTGCCTTTGGTGGTCGTGGCGCGGTGACCTTCCTGAGCAAGCTCACCGGCGTGTGCGCGGCGATGTTCTTCTTCACGTCGCTGGGCCTGTCCTTCGTCGGCCTGAAGTCCTCGGTGGCGGCGGGCGGTTCCATCGCGGCGCCCGCTCCGGCGGCTCCCGCGGCGCCGGCTCCTGCGGCGGGTGAGACGTCGTCTCCGGCGGGTCAGCAGGCGGCCCCTGGGACGGTGGAGCAGCCGCGCGGTGAGGCGGCTCCGGCCGAGGGCCAGCAGGCCCCCGCGCCGACCCCGGCTCCCTGAGGGGCCGGTTGAAACAAATCGGAGCACGCAGCGGTTAGAATCTCGTTGCGTGATCCGAAGCGGTCCTGTAGATGGTCCGCGCAGCAACGCCCAGGTGGTGGAACTGGTAGACACACCATCTTGAGGGGGTGGCGCCGAAAGGTGTGCGGGTTCGAATCCCGCCCTGGGCAACCCGAAAGAGCCTCCAAGTCCCTAGGACTTGGGGGCTTTTTCATTTTCAGCCGATGGCGTCCTGTTCATGTGCCCCCAATGTGCCCCTCGCGGGGCTGTCGAGAGCCTTCACGGCTTCATGTTGGCTGCCAGGGCTCCAGCGTGCGTGCCGCATCATCCTGTCGAGCGTGGCGTGAGCGTCACCCGCTTCGGCGGGCAGGTCGGCTACGCTGCCTACCTCTTCACCTCAGCCGTGCTCGTACTCGGCGGGATTGACATAACCGAGTGAGGAGTGACGGCGCCTGCGGTTGTTGAGCACCGCCATGTACTCGAACAGCGCGAGCTTCGCCTCCGCGCGTCCGGAAGCTACGTGTATGGACCAGTTCGATCTTCGGGCTGCTGAAGAAATTCTCCTCAGTCTCCTCCACGGCGTTGTCCCAGCAATTGCCCTTGCGGCTCATCGAGCAGGTGACGCCACTCTGCGCCAGACGCGCTCGGTAATCATCACTGGCGTCCCCTATCGGAGTGGTACAGCGCATGGGCCTTGTGCGCCGCGAACACCATGTCGAGAGCCGAGAAGTCCAGGTGCCAGTCAATACGCTCTGTCATGCTCCAGCCCACGACGCGGCGACTGAAGAGGTCCAGCACCATTGCCAAGTAAAGCCATCCCTCGGCGGTCCACACGTAGGTGATGTCGCCTGCCCAAGTGTAGTTGGCCTCAATGGTCAGGTGAAAACCGGCCAAAGAGGGTCCCGTCAAAACCGGCCAAAGAGAGAGGGCCGAGACAGGGGGACTCCTACCCTGCGGACTCGGCGGACCGCAACTCCATGGCCCCCTTGGTGCGCCAGCTTCGAGGGCCGAATTGGACGACGTGGGCATGGTGCAGAAGCCGGTCGAGCATGGCGGCCACGGCGGCGTTGTCGCCCAGGAGCTTCCCCCAATCCTCCACGGGCCTGTTGGAGGTGATGAGGGTGGAAGCCTTCTCGTAGCGGCGCATGATGAGCTCGAGCAGGTCCTCTGCGGCGGTTGGCGGGCAGCTTGCGCATGCCGAGGTCATCGATGACGAGCAGCGGGGCGCTGGTGAGCGCATCGAGCTTCTGTCGTCGGGTGCCCTCGAGGCTGGACTCGGCCAGCTCCTCGAGCAGGTGGTGGGCTTCGCGGTAGAGGACGCGGTGGCCCTGGGATTGGATGACGGCGCGGCCGATGGCCTGGGCGATGTGACTCTTGCCGGTGCCCGGAGGGCCGAGGAAGAGCGCGTCCTCGCGCCGCTCCACGAAGCCGCCGGTGGCCAGCTCGAAGACGAGGCGGCGATTCATCTTCTTGTTGAAGTCGAAGTCGAAGCCGTCGAGCGTCTTGCCCGCGTCGCGGAAGGCGCCCTGCTTCAGGCGGCGTTGGATGAAGCTGTCGCTTCGACGTGTCAGCTCGTCGTTGACGAGCGCGGAGAGGAAGTCGAGCGGAGCGAGCTTCTCGGCCTGGGCCTGGAGCAGGCGCGCCTCGAGGGCCTGGTGCTGCACTCGGACAACGGCGGTCCGATGAAGGGCGCCACGCTACTGGCCACCCTCCAGTGGCTGGGCGTCACGCCGTCCTTCAGCCGGCCCCGCGTCTCGGACGACAACGCCTTCTCCGAGGCCCTCTTCCGTACGCTGAAGTACCGCCCCAGCTTTCCCCTGAGGCCCTTCGCCTCCGTCGAGAACGCGCACGACTGGGTGACGCGCTTCGTGGACTGGTACAACACCGAGCACCGACATTCGGCCATCCGATTCGTCACACCCGACGACAGGCACTTCGGCCGCGAGACGGCACTGCTGGCTCGACGCCACGGGGTATACCAACGTGCGCAAGCCCGTCACCCCGAGCGCTGGAGTCGCGGCACGCGCGACTGGTCACCGGTAGGCCCCGTGCGCCTCAACCCCGCGCCCAACCTCATCCTGCCTCTGCAGGAAGTGAGGGACGCCGGCTGAAACCTCTCACGCGACAACTACCTTGACGCTCACCGGACGCACGTGGAGACTGTCCCACTGCACGTGCAGCTTGCGGCCGATGTGGCCCGGGGGCACCGAGTAGTACGCGCCCTCCACCTCGACGTGCCCGTCCAGGTGCACCACGCGCTCGCCGAAGGCGTAGTACCGGAAGGGCTCCACCGGCAGGGGCAGCAGCTTCGGGCACTCCTCGCTGAACATGGCCGCCACCTGGCGCTTGGTGGTGCCGTGGATGCGGGTGTCCGCCCACCGCGCCTCCCACGCGTCGAGGTAGGCCTGTGCGTCCTGCAGGGACTCGAAGCGCAGGCCTTTGAGCGGCGTGCGCTGCGCGTGCCCCACCGCCGACTCCACCTTGCCCTTCCTGTCCGGGGGGCGGACCCGGGCTGGCAGGGCCGTGGCGCCGTAGTGGGCCAGCACGTCGCGGAAGAGGGGATTGAGAGCCGGCTCGTACACGTCCGCCGCCAGCACGCCCTCTCGCAGGTTGTCCAGCACCACCGTGCGCGCCACACCTCCCAGCCGGCGGAACGCCTCCTCGTGCAACTGCGCCCACGTCCGGCTGGAAGACTTCCAGCACAACAGCCTCACCGACTTGCGGCTGTAGCCCAGCGTCAGGACGAACATGCGCGTGCGCCGGTACTTCCCCGTCTCCGGGTGGCGCACCATGGGCCCCTCCCCGTAGTCCACCTGCGCTTCCTCTCCGGGCGCCGTGTGGATGACGGCCTTGGCCTCCGGGCCCTGGCTGTCCCTCAGCGTGCGCACGAAGCGACGCACGCTGATGTAGCTGCCCGTGTAGCCCTGCGTGTCGACGAGCTCCTCGTAGACGGCGCGTGCGTTGCGGCCCACCTCCAGTCGCTGCTGCACCAGGTCCACGTACGGGGCGACGATGCTCGCCCTCAGGTGTCTGACAGCCGCGCGTAACCGACCGACGGGCGGCGTTCGAAGGGTGCACCCTTCCGTTCGCGCCGCGTGATAGCCGCGCACCGAGTTCTTCGACGCCGAGGCCTGCGTGACTTCAGGAGGAGTCTGGCGAGGAGGCAGAGGCCGGTTGCCAGCGGTGCGGCAGCAACTCGTCCAGGCGTGACGCGGGGTGGCTGCCCAGGCGCATCAGCACGTCGGCGAGGTACGCCTCGGGGTTGACGCCGTTGGCCTCGCACGTGGCGACCAGGGAACTCAGCCCCGCCAGGTTGCGACCTGCCTCGTCATTGCCGACGAAGAGATAGTTCTTCCTGCCCAGGGCCATGGCGCGTAGCGCTCGCTCCGCGGCGTTGTTGTCGAGAGGCAGGCTGGGGCACTCCACAAATCGCGTCAGGGCGTCCCATTGTCCCTTCGTGTAGCGAAGGGCCATGCCCAGAGGACTCTTCGGCGGGTGGAGTGGAAGCTGTTCATCCACCCACGTGGCCAGTTGCTCGAGGACACGCGCGCTGGTCGTGCGGCGAGCGTGGAGGTGCGCCTGCGTGCCGAGCGTCCCCGCCTCTCGGGCCGAGTGCTCGACGTGGTACAGCGCGAGGATGAAGTCGAGCGCCGTCCTGGACTCGGGGGCGGTGGGCAGGGCGTCGAAGAATTTGCGGCGCACGTGAGCCCAGCAGCCCACGCGGACCCGCCCCTCCGGCAACGTCACGCGGTTGTAGCCCGTATAGCCATCCACCAGCAGGTAGCCCTGGGTTCCTCCGAGGACGTCCATGGGCGTCACGCCGGAGCGACTGGCGCTGTGGACGTAGGCGATGAGCTCGTCGGTGCGGAATGTCCAGACGTATGCCCGGCGCGCCTTGCCCTCGTCCAGCACGCGTTGGGGCGTCTCGTCGGCGTGCACCAGACGGGCCTCTGCCACCAGGGCCAAGAGGCGCTCGCCGAGCGGCGCCGTGGCTCGGCCCACCTCGTGGAAGATGTCGCACAGCGTGGTGCGCGCGATGGGCATGCCCGCTCGTGCGAGGGCCTTGGCCTGGCGATACAGCGGAATCGAGTCGCAGCACTTCGCCGTCACCACGTGCGCCAGCAAGCCCGGGCCGTACCGGCCCTGCTCAATGGCCTTCGGCGCGGGCGCGGTGACAATGCCCGCACCGCACGGGCAGGCGAGTGTCTCTCGCAGGTGGACCTGCCGCTCCACGTGCGCGGGCACATACTCGAGGAGCTCGGTGCGCTTGCCGGGGCCCAGCGGCTTGAGCTCCGTGCCGCCGCAGGACGGACACCGCCGGGCCTCGTCGGGAACACGGTGGTGAATCACCCTCTCGGGCAGTGTCGCGCGCGCCTCGCGCTTGAGGCGCCTCTCCTTCAGCGTCGCTTCCCGCGACCTGAGGGGCGCGCCCGGGGCCTTGCGCAGCTCGTCCTCGACACGGGGGAGCTTCTCGCTCTTCTTGCCGAAGACGGTGCGCTGGAGGAGCGCGAGCTGGGATTCGATGCTGCCCATGCGCTGCTTGAGGGTGAGGTTCTCCCGCTCGAGCCCTTCGGCTCGCTCACGCCACTCGCACTGGTGCGTCTGGGAGAGCGCTGCCATCTGTCTGGGAGAACCAGCCCACCCGTGGCGGGCATTGCCTCGGCACCGGGGGGCGGCGCCCACTTGCCTGCTCTGCGGACGTGCGTGACGTCGATTCCGTCCAGCAGCATGGACAACTGGGTGGCGTCCAACTGCACTCCCAACGCGTCCCCGACGAAGGCAGGCAGGCGGAAGCGGCCCTGCTCCAAGCGCTTGTAGGTGAGGACGAAGCCGCCCGCGTCCCAGGAGAGAATCTTCACCTTGTCCCCTCGCCGCGAGACGAAGACGAAGAGGTGGCCGGCGTAGAGGTTCTCTTTCCACTCGGCACGCACAATCGCCGCCAGCCCATCGATGCTGTTCCTCATGTCGGCGGGCTCACGTGCCAGCAGGATTCGCACCGCCCGGGGCAACAGCAGCATCAGCCGAGCACCGCCACCAGGTGCGCGAGGTACTCGGCCTGCGTGCCCTCCGGGAAGCGCAGGAGGAGCCCGCGCGGCAGCGCCACCTCGAGCAGCAGTCCTTCTCGGACTCGCGGCGCGGGGGATGCGACCACCTCCACGGGAAGAAACGCGGCTCGCGGACGGCCTGCCGTCTCGGACCGCCGGACCGGCGTGGCCCGCGACTTCTTGTACCGCCAGTACTGGAAGCCTCCGAGCGAGACCTGGTGCCGGACCGCGAACTCCTTCTGCGTCAGTCCGCTCGCCTCGAACTCCTCCACCAACTGCTTCCACTCATCCGGATTGGGGCGTCTCATGCCCCAGTGAACCGGCGAAGCCACCTCGGCTCAGGACGCCGGCCGTCGGTCGCTTACAGCCGCGCGACTGCGTGGAGCGGCGTCGGGGGTCCCCTCATTGGCCGGTTTTGCTCCCGAGGAGGGCTCCTCGCCCGCGGGACGCACCTCGGTGGTCCCCTCATTGGCCGGTTTTGTCTTGCCCCACCGGCGCGGCGGACGCACTCCCACTCCCGCCGCCTTCAGGTAGCCGCTGGCCGTCTCACGGCGGACCCCCGTCGCCTCCTCGATTCGTCTCAGACTCCAGCCCAACCGACCCAGGGCGATGACCTGCTGCTGCTTCTCGTCGCTCAAGACGTTGCCCATCCCCCAGGCGGACTCCACGTCCTACCCGGGCGTCAACGTCTCGGCCCTCCCCTTTGGCCGCTTTTCAGGGGACCTTCATTGGCCGGTTTTGGGTGACCACTGAGGGTTGGCGATGGAGGCCGGAAGTCACGCGCCACGACGTTGGGATCGACCGGATGGGCGTGCTCGCTGTCGGTGGTCCGCACGAAGGGGCGCCTTTGGCGTGCCGTCAAGCCCTCCTGCCACATGCTCCGCGCGACGCGTTTCTGGGGGACGCGGTGGCCTCGCACGCACAACTCCGTATAGACGCGTGGTGTCGTACGTCCCACGGCTTGCACGATGCACTACCATCACCTCCGCGGTGAGGTGGCGGTCGCCCTTCTCTCTCTGTGACTCGGGCCTCTTTGATTAGGTGTAGTCGCCAGTGCGCGAAACACCGAGCTGGCGGCACATGAAGGCGACTAGCAGCGAGGCCTTCTCCTCGGGGCTGAAGCGGAACTTCACTCCATCTCCTTCACGAAGAAGGCGGCCGTCCTTTTGGAGATCTCGCTCCCGCTTGAGCTGGCGCACTCGTTTGCGCGGCTCGGAGAGTTCCGCGTGCTCCTCGCTTGTGAGAGCGTCCGGCTTGCCGAGGCCCTTGTCCGTCTTAGCCTGTTCTAACCACCTGCGGAAGGCGGTCTCGGTCAGGTCCAAGTCCTTCGCCACTTCCACGACGGACTTGCCCTCCTCCAGCACGAGCTTCACCGCCCCGGCTTTGAATTCCGGGTTGAAGCTACGCCGTCGTCGCCTCTGGTTCTTCTCGCTCTCCGACATCGTACACCCTTCCATCGCATCGAGGGGGGCCGGAAGCGGAGGGCGCTCACTCCTAGAATGGGAGTGAAAGATGAGCTACCTTCGATAGCGTCTCGAATCAGGTGTTTGGGGGATGGAGATGACAGTGCTGGCGCGTAATCTTACAGGGGTCCAGCTCAAGGGTGGGTGGACTGTCAAGACTTTGCTTCCCTTGCCTCTAGGGGCAACGGGCGGGAGTTTTTCTGTAGGGTACTTGGTTGATAATACTGATGGGCGAAAAGGCTTCCTTAAGGCACTGGATTACTCGCGCGCACTCACTGTGCCCGACGTTGCTCGCGCACTGCAGGCGCTAACAACGGCTTACAACTTTGAGCGCGATGTGCTCGATGTGTGTAAGTCAATGCGCATGGATAAGATCGTAACTGCCATAGACTACGGCTCCTATCGCGACCCAAGTCCTGCGGCAATAATACCTGTCGATTATATTATTTTTGCTTTGGCTGACGGCGATATTCGAAAGCACCTGTTGTCTGTAGGTACGATCGAAATGGCATGGAGGCTAAATACCTTGCATCATGTAGCTGTTGGATTGAGCCAGTTGCACAAAGTAAAAATTGCGCATCAAGATCTGAAGCCATCCAATGTGCTGACGTTTGGGCGAAAAGAGGCAAGGATTGCCGATCTGGGCCGCGTTGTGCGTGCGGGCGTGCCCATGCCCCACGACAAGCTCCCTTTTGCTGGGGATCCTGGATACCAGCCGATAGAGTGTCACTATGGCCACTCTCCAGCGGAGTGGGAGCCCCGCAGACTTGGATGTGACCTATACCATCTTGGGAATCTCACCGCCTTTCTTTTTGGGCTGACAAATATTACGGCGGCCATTATTGTTAAGCTTAATGTTTCCCACCGCCCTGGCAGGTGGAGTGGTCTTTATAAGGATGTTGTTCCTTTTTTGAGGCATGCCTTCGAGGAGGTTCTCGTCGACTTCGAAGCCGGCGTAGCTGCAACAGGCTACGCTCACGCAGCAGAGATTGCTCGATTCGTCAGGGAGCAGTGTGAGCCAGACCCTCGCGAGAGAGGCGTTCCAAGACTGCGCGGCGGAAAGGCTCAGTACTCGCTTGAGATATATATATCGCGTCTCAATTATCTTGCTCACCGGGCGGAAACCATGGGGCTGCGATGACTCTTCCTGTTCACGAGAAAAATCGACGAATCCTTCCGCGCTGGCGTGACTTTGATGAAACGCTTGATCAGAGGGAGTTGGCTGGTGAGGGAACTCAGGTTAGGCCGCCTTTGGATGAAGAGTATTTGAATGAAAAGAAAGTAGTTTGGGAGCATGAAAAGACAATTACCGCTGCGGCGGAGTTGATTGGCAGTGCGCTTGTTTATGATAAGATGGCTGCTGGGGTGGAGGCGGCTAGATTTGTGTTGCAGGCACAGTCAGAGAGTCCGCTGCGTTGTATGGCAGAAGATCTGCTTGCCTTGCATGAGGGGGAAGGAAAATCGAGAGAGGTTTTGCTGAATGTGGAGAGAAGTTTTTTTGCAGAGAAGGTCAAGAATCTTAGAATGGCAACTCGCCGAGGGCCCCGAGATCCGATTGCTTGGTTGGATTTGGCGCACGCATACAGTTCTCTGGGCCTGAATGACAAGGCTAGACGCCCACTAGATGCCGCAACGGCACTTGCTCCCTCTAGTAGATTCATTGCTCGTGGAGCCGCTCGTTTCTTTGTACATGTAGGCGAGGCGGAGCGTGCGGCAAAGTGGCTTGGATCTAGAGCCAATCTGGAACTGGACCCATGGATCCTGGCGGCAGAAATCGCAACAACCTCGCTAACGGGGCATACGTCCACGCATGCCCGTTTCGCCATGAAGTCGATCGGGCGGAAGAGTTGGTCTGAGTCTGAGGTTACTGAGCTTGCGAGCGCACTCGGTACATTGGAACTCGAGGCAGGTAATACTAAGGCTGCAAAGAAGCTGTTTCGATTGTCGCTTATGCGTCCCTCCGACAATGCGGTCGCTCAGGCCGAGTGGGCAGAAAGGCGGGGACATGTTTTGCTGCTTGAGGAGAGCGCTTTTGCTACTCCGCGAGCCTTTGAGGCTAGTGCGAAGAGAAATCTGAGTTTGGGTAAGCATGGGAGGGCTCTCGACGATGCTTGGAAATGGCTTAGGGATGAGCCGTTTTCAAGAGAGCCCGCAGCCTTTGGTTCTTATGTTGCCTCGATATTGCTTGAAGACTATGTCGAAGCGGAACGCATGCTGGAAGTCTCACTGGTTGCAAATCCGCGCGACAAATTGCTTCTTAATAATATTGCGTTCACCCTGGCTAGTCGAGGACAGATTAAGAAAGCCGAGTATTTCCTGGGCCGAGCTGCAGGGCCGACTGGTGACGCTAGAATCTCTGCTGTGCTTGTTGCAACGGCTGGTTTGGTGGCATTTCGGCGTGGTAGTCTTGGTGAGGGTCGGGAGTTATATCGGGTTGCGATTGATTTGTTTGAGAGACAGGGGGAGGGGAAGTTTGCGCTGATGGCACGACTATTCTTGGCGCGTGAAGAGCGATTGGCTGGGGTCCTTGGTGCAAATGACGCGCTTGTTGAGTTGCGTGCTAGGTTAAAAGGAAGTCGCGACCCAGACCTTCTCCTGCTGCTACATCGTTTGGAACAGCCATTGTGATCTGTGAACTCCTGGCATTTCCTGGGTTTTCGGGCCACGTGAAGCTTGAGAAAGTGTCCGTCCGGTCAGCGACGTGGCGTGAGCGGTTGCGGGTATGGGTTTCAGTTGGTGGAGACGGTCATCGCGGGGGCGACGGGGTGCGGCTTCGATGACTTGAGCGCGGTGAGGGATGTCTGGGAGAGGGGCCTTGGCCCGCTGTAGACGGACCCAGGCCTTGGGGTGAGAGGGATTACTTGACGCAGTGGGCCCAGCCACGCTTGAAGGGGGAGAGGGCCATCTCCCAGGTGCGGGTGCCGGAGTTGTAGTCGACGCTCACGCCGTCCGAGTAGCTGTCCTGGTTGAAACGGCCGCCGATGCCGGAGAGGAAGCAGGCGACGCCGCCGGGGTTGTAGGCGAGGTCCGTGCTCTGGCCGCCGGAGCCGGAGATCAACTGCCACCCATTGCCGACGCTCTCGGGGATGTCGACGCAGATGGCGCGGGCGCCACCCGCGTCGGCGAGGTCACCCCCGAGGTACCAGTTGAGGCCGTCGTTCCAGACGCGGACGTATTCGGAGGTGGAGTTGAAGGCGCCGGAGGCCTCAACCCGGGTGAGGAAGCAGCGGCGGTCGGCCGTCATGGCGCCCAGGACCTTGGCGGCCTCGCCGTTGGACCAGGAGACCTCGGCGGTGCGGTTGGCGGCGGTATTGACACACCTGACGGTGGTGGAGAGGGCCGCGTCCGCGTTCTGCCTCACGACGATGAGCCACCGGTCCTCGAAGATGTTGACTCCGGCGAAGCTCCGGACTCCGTCGTTGGAGGGGTTCTCCTGGAGGCTGCCGCCGAGAGCGCTGAGGAAGCAGGTGCGGTTGGTGGCCGAGCCGATGGCCGAGGAGGTGAAGGAGATCTCATTGACGCGCCACGTATAGGTGCCGTCGAGGGTGACCTGTTGCGCGGCCTGGCCGGTGGCCTCATCGGCGACCGAGGGCGTCTCGGGTGCGAGGGGCTCACCGCCACAGGCGGCGGTGAGGGTGGCGAGCGGGAGGGCGAGGAGGAGGTTGCGCACGGAGAGACCCGGTCCTTTCAATGACAGCCATGCGCGAGCGGAGCGACCGTCCGCCGAGCATGGCCGAGGGGGCTCCGAGCCGGGACACCGCACCATGCGGCTCCGCGGCACGGAGTGAGCCCGGGTAGAGCAACCCGAATGCCAATGGCCACTCAGAGAGGACGGCCGTGGGGAACGGCAAGGGTTGCCGAGAGGACGGCGGCAAGTCTTGCCACTCCCGGCAGTGATTGCGATGAGGGCCGCTGTGTTTCGAAGGAGGACATCGAGGAGCAGGCAGTGCTGTGCTCAACGCCCGTGGGCATCACTGCGAGCGGGTGTGCCTAAACGTCCTCGAAGGCGGCGCCCGTGACGCGTGCGAATGCCAGGGCGGTCTTGATGGCCTCGGAGACGATGAGACCGGTTGACCATCCCCAGGTGCGGAAGACCCTCGCGCTTCCCACCCTCGTGGGGTCAATCCTCATCCCCGCCACGCTTCGATACGGGCCAACCAACTCAGGCAGCTCGTCCTCGGTGTTGCTGAGCGAAGTGGTTGATGGAGAGCGCGGTCGCGACGAGCGCGTTGGTTGCCGGGAAGGGATGTTGCAGTCCGTGCGGAGTCCAGCAGAGAGCCGGATTCTGGCGCGCCACGCTGCGTGAGGTAATCCACGGGGCCCTGAGAGGACGGGGCGCGGCGGTGTTCGCCAGCTCGCGTGAGAGAAAGGTGACCTGGAGCGTGCGGCAACACGCTCACAGGTCGAGCGCCCCGCTCAACGTGTGAGAGAGAAGCGAGGCCCCCAAGGAGTCGTACGGACGCGCGTCGGCGTCAAGTCCTGGGTTGCGCAGATGCCATCCGTCTCTGCGGTACGTCCGGCGAGCTGCGCCGCGTGCGTCGCGGCGAGCCGCCCTGTGGGAGAGCCGCTGGGGCTTCATGGGCATGGAAGCCGGAGCCGCCAGGTACGTGGGCCACTGGAGGTTGGCGCGTCGCCCGTCCTCGTGGAGTTGCGCGTGCGACGCTACCGCTGCCGTAGGTGTGGCGTGTCGCAGACAGTCGTTCCCTCGCAGGTGCTGGGCAGGAAGCTGTATTCGCTCGCGGCCATCGCCTGGGCCTCAGTGGTCACCCAAAACCGGCCAATGAAGGTCCCCTGAAAAGCGGCCAAAGGGGAGGGCCGAGACGTTGACGCCCGGGTAGGACGTGGAGTCCGCCTGGGGGATGGCCACGTCCTCGGCCCGTACGCCACGCGCCTTGCGCAACTGGCGCACCATCCGCTTCACCGGCGAGGCGCTCGCCGTGAAGTCCTCCACCTCCAGCCGGAGCCTGTCGTGAATGGCTCGCGGCCCCAGTCCTTGGCTCAGCAGCGCCTCTACCCGCTCCTGCCAGGGCACCAGCGAGGACGTCTGCTGCGGTGACACCTTGGACGGCAGGTACTCCTGCACCAGGGCCTTGAGCACTTCCAACTCGGGCACCTCGTCCACGGGGCCTTCCAGTGCGCCGGCCCTCACGAGGGCCGCTCGGTACTCCCTCTCCGTATTCGGACCCATTCCCAACAACCAGGCCACTTCGCGCGCACCCGCCCCCATGCGGTGCAACCGCACCCACTCTCGCAACCTGTCCATGTCGACTCTCCGGTAGCTCATCCGCGCGCGTCCCTGGCCGCACCGCGGGGCGGTGCTCTTGGACTCGCGAAGATGCACGGGATGACTGGCCCGGTAGGCGCTCTCGCCCCCGCCAACTGCGTTTCTTCCAACGGTCTTCAGGGTGGAACGGACCGCCGCCCCGACTGCTCCTGATTGCGGTCCGCTTGGCCGCCCCCGCTACGAACACCTTGGGTGACCCGCCTGCGATCCATTACCCCGGTCCGTTACGCTCGTCGCTGGGACGGGCTACGCGCTCTCCGCCTCGGGGCTTGTCACCTTCGCCGCTGCCCCAGCGGCGGGCGCGGCGCTCACCTTCACCGGGGCCGGCGCGCGGGTACACCGCGTCGTCTGCGAGAGCTGGTCCACCAGCGTGAAGGAACTCAACGCCCACGACGTCAGCGCGGAGTTCCAGGAGGTGGCAGGGTAGGAGCCTCGGGGTGGTAGCTGCTCAAGAGTCAAAACCACTGAGGGTTATTTGCATCATGATGGCATATGTTGTTTGGTAGCAGTATCGATGCATTTGCGCTATATTCTAGTTAAGCGCGAGTTTGTGTGCGCTTTCTCAGGGAGAATACATGCGGTCAAGCATGAGGTGGCTGTTCCTGGCGGTAGCGCTATCGAGTGGGCTCGTGACAGCTGAGGAGCCGAACGAAGTCTCGGGGACGTGTACCGGAATCGTGACGGATGAGACGGACCCGAAACTTCGGGAGTATCTCGCGCGACCTGATGTGTCCGTCTACCAGGTAGGGGAGACGAGGACCGTGCGGGTGTCGAAGGACAAGACGGTCTCGACTGTGGATGTCGTGTGGGTGAACTCCTCTCTCAATGATCCGCTGCCGGAGCCGGGAAAGGTGGAGTGCATCCTTGAGTGCAGCGGACCGTCGTGCAGTGGCTATGGGTGTCAGGCGCATATGAATGGCTCATGTACGCCCTTCAGTTGCTCTGGAAATGGCTGTTCTGGCAAGTGCACGCAGAAGACTGTTAGCGGTGGCCCCCTGCCTGAGTAGCTGCTGACCGTGGTGTTGTGCGTCCATATCAATGCCTTCCCCGGCGACGAGAGGTCGGTCGCCGCGGTGGGCCGGTTCATAAGAGAGCATGCGACGGCCAAGGCGCTCATCCTCGATGCGCGGACCCATCGCGGCGGAGGCCCTCGCGAGATGAACGTCCTGCTGTCCTATCTCTTCGAGCAGGAGGCCCTCCTGGCGTACTTGGACACCCCACGGCGCAACCTCGAGCTCGAATGCGGGCCGCCCGGGGACGTCCTGATGCGCGAGGGCCATGGGCCCGAGGGAATCCATCGGCGGGAGCACCGCGTGCACCCCCACACGACGGAGTCACGCCTCTTCGGCGCGCGGGTCTTCTACCTCGTCTCCAGCCGGACCGCGTCCGCGGCCGAGCACCTGGCGCTGGCCCTCCAGCGCACGGAGCGCGCGACCCTGGTGGGCGAGACCACGGCAGGGGCCAATCACTTCGCCTGCCCACAACCGCTCGGGGACTCGCTGGCCGTGGTCCTCCCCGTCGGGCGGACCCTGGACCCCGACACGGGAAAGGACTGGGAGGGCGTTGGCATCACCCCCGACATCCTGGTCCCCGCCGACCAGGCGCTCGAGGAAGTGCTCCAACGCCTCCGGTGAACCGGGCTCCGCGTTCACGCGCACGGACACGTTGGGCCCGGGGCGCGGCGTCACGAGAGGGCCGCGATACCGTGCTTCATCGCCACGGTGACTGACCGGAGGAGCCGTGGGGCGCAGCTCCTGCGTGGACTCGGACTGGATGACCCAGGACGCATCTCGGAAGAGGACCATGCCGCGAAGCCACATTGCGCCGGGGCGGCACGGGCCCGCATGGAGACCCGGTGTTGCCCGGCACGTGCGATTCGTGACGACAGTCTCTGGGGGCGCCTTCACCGTGCGCTGCGGCCTGAAGACAACCTTCAACAGGAACGGCAACCGCGCGCCTCCCACAATGAGCAGGAGGCGCGCGACCGGACGTTCAGTACACCACCACCGAGGCGTAGACGCTGGTGCCGTTCGTGTACGCCACCAAGGCGCCGCCGTTCGACGGGAGCGCGGCGACCGCGGGCACGTTGCCCGGCCCGATGGTCCTGGCGTCCGTGGGCTGAATCAACGTCGCCCCCACGAGCATCCGGTCCAACTGGATGTTGCCCGTCCCCCGCTGCGTGACGATGTAGCCGTTGCCGAGTGCGTCCGCGTCAATCGACCGGACAGGAGCCGGAGAGACATCCGTGGGCAGGCCCGTCACCTGGATGCTCGTCCCCGGCGCGGACACCGGGATGACATCCACGTTGTCGTCCCCGAAGGAGCCCGTGACGTAGATGAACCCGTTGGAGCCCGTCCAGTCCGAGAAGAACGCCTGCCCCGGCGGCGAGCTCTGCGGACCGAAGCTCGTCCCCTGATCGCTGCTCCGACGGATGCGGAACGTCGGGTCATCGCTCACCGAGAAGACATCGCCGCTGATCTTGTCCACGAGTACGTCGAAGAAGGCATTGTTCTGGTCCACGTCCGTCACGCTGAAGTCGCCCGTGCCGCGCGCGAAGTTGCGCAGGACGCGCACCCCCGCGCCGCCTCGTGAGACGGCGACGTAGACCGCGTCGCCGGTCGAATCCAGGCTGACGGTGGGGTTGCCCGCGTTGCCGAGGCTTCGCGGCGCCTCCCAGCTCGTCCCCGCGTCCACGGTCCGGGTGAACAGCAGCGAGCCCGCGCTCGTGGCCGCCACATACGCGGTCCCCGTGGGGCCGCCCTCGATGGCGACCTCCGCCGCGTCGGTGATGCCCAGCGGCGTCGGCCCTACCCAGGTGAAGCCCCGGTCCGCGCTCACGCTGACATGGACCGAGCCACCGCAGAGCATGACGACGTAGAAGCGCCCCAGGGCGTCCACCGCGGCCTTGCGGCCCGTGTTCGAATTGGCCGTGGTGCAGTTCAGCGTCCCGCTGATGAGCGTGGGAGGAATGTTCGAGAAGGCGTCCAGCTGGCACTCGGCGTCGCAGCCATCTCCCGGCGTCGTCCCGCCATCATCGCACTGCTCTCCCGCCGCGCTGTCGACCAGGCCGTCGCCGCACACCTCCAGGCCCTGACAGTCCGCTCGACAGCCATCGCCCGCGGCCCGGTTGCCGTCGTCGCACACCTCGCCCGAGTCGACGAAGCCGTCACCGCAGACCGGCGGCCCCCGGACGGTGATGCTGACGGTGGCCGTGTTCGACGTCAGCACGCCGTCGTTGGCCGTGAAGGTGAACGCGTCCGTCCCCTGGTAGTCCGCGTTCGGCGTGTAGAGCAGCTGGGCCCCCGTCCCGGACAAGGTCCCGTGGGCGGGCGGCGTCGTCACCGTGAAGCCCAGCACATCCCCGTCCACGTCCGTGGCCACCACGGTGACGGGCGTCGACGTGTTGTGGTTCACCGTCACCGCCGCGGAGGTCGCCACGGGCGCGTCGTTGACCGGCGTCACCGTGACGGTGACGGTGGCCCTCGCCTGTTTCTTCCCGTCCGAGACCGTGACCTGGAACGCATCCGTCCCGTTGAAGTTCGCGTTCGGGGTGTACGTCACCACGGCTCCCGTGCCCGTGAGCGTGCCATGGTCGGGCAGGGTGAACGTGTAGGTCAGCGCGTCGCCATCCGGATCCGTCGCGGGGAGGGTGATGTCCACCGCGGTGTCCTCGGGGGTGGTCGCCTGGACGGGCTCGACGGTGGGGGCGCGGTTGTTGTCGCAGACGCTCGGCTGTCCCGTGCAGGTGTAGCCCGGCTCGACCTCGCAGACACTGCTGCAGCCGTCTCCGGAGCGCTGATTGCCGTCGTCACAGACTTCGTACCCGTCCAGCACGCCGTCCCCACAGATGACCCGCAGCGACGTCTCCACCGCGTCCACCAGATACACGGCGAGCGCCCCCTTCAGGCGCACGTAGCGATAGGGCACGTTCCCAGGGTACCTCGCCACCGCGATATGGGTCCCCAGGCCCAGCTCGACCAGGTGCAGCGGGCTGGAGCCGATGAAGGTCCCATCCGCCTTCAGGAAGTCCACCTGGGCCACCAGCGCCAGCGACAGGCCCTGGTAGTAGACGCGCAGGTCCCCGGTCCCTTCTTCACCCTGGCCCAGGTCCAGCACCAGCGCCGCGTTGAGCAGGCCCAGCAGGGTCGCCGCCCTCCCGTCCGGAGCGCCCAGCGCCGCGCTCGCGTTGAGCACCGCCGCGTTGGTGCCCGACGCCACCGCGTCCGCATACGGGTCCCACGTCAACGCCGCCTCCCCGGATTGCGACATCCCGGGCTCCGGAGCACGGACCTGCTCCTCCACCACGGGTTCCGCACCGCACGCCGCCAGCGACAGGGCCAGCGTCACGCCGAGCCCCCATGACCACGTCATCCCAGGACCACTTCGCATCGATGGACTCCCCCCGAGGAGCAAGATGATGCCCGGAATGGACCATCCCCCTCGTGGATTGAACGACAGCTCTTCTTGCGACCGACGTCTCGTCGCGCAATACATGAATGGCCAACGTCCTCCGGCCACCAGCCGCCAGGCACTCGAGTGCCATGGACACATGTCAACGACAGGTGTCGACAGCGCTTCGCGTTCTCAGGGGCTCGATTCAGACATGCTCGTGACGGGGCCTTCAGTGACCCTGACCAGGAGCGGCTCGGAGACGACCCGGCGACTCATAGCGCATTGCCTGTCGTGATACCAGGAATACCGTCAATTCTCGGGCGCTAGGGCAGACATCCAGCATCCTCGGCCTGGCGTCACGACCCCGCTCCTGACACGTCAAATCCTTCCCTTGACATGTCAAACCACGCGGCGTGGACCCAGGCCGCGAACGGGGTCACCGGGCCCGTGCTTCTTCATCTCCGGGTGTGAGGTTTGCAGTGCGGACTCCCGCCCGACGACCCGGGCTCTACCGGAGATGACCGATGATGCCTCGCCGCTCCTTGTCCTTCCTCGCACTGGGAAGCTGCCTCTTGATGTCTGGCGCTGAAGCGCAGACGCCTCCCTCCCAGGCGCCCGCGAATGCGTGCTACCTGTGGAAGGGGCGCGGGGGCAATCCCACGAAGAGCTACATGGTGACCCACGCCAGCTGCCGCCCCTGGAATCGCAACCACGGGTGGAGCTTCATCCAGACGAACAATGGGGTGGACTACTATCGCGGAACCTTCGAGGGCGCGGCGGCCACGCCCTCGCTCTGGGCCGTCTACGCGGACTTCGGCTCCGCGGTCCTCACCACCCAGGCGGACTATGACGCCTTCATCGCCAACACCCGGTTGTCCGGCTCCTGCGCGGACTGTCTGCCGTAACCGCGGAGCCTCGGTGCTGGTGGGGCCGCCACGCGTGGCCCCCTTCGAGATGAGGCGCCGAGGGTTCCTCGCTCCTCATCGGCCGCCTCGGCCTGTCGCCGCACAACGGGCTTCGCACCCGGGCCGGGAGTGTGCACCGGGCTGCACATGCCAGGCACCACGTCGCGTGAGCGCGCCGCGCATCCGCTGGAAACTCCTCGGGGCTCGGAAGGGCTCCTGGCTTGCAGTGGCGCATGCGCATGTTCGTCATCACGGCACGACTCTTGTCGACATCGTCCTTGCTGTTTTCACTGCTGTTCCTCTCCCCGCGCCTCGCGCTCGCGTCCGGCGAGGGCCCCGGGGCCGCTGAAGCGCCCCTTCCGGATGGAGCCACGAGCATTCCGCCTCGGGAGGCGGCCCCGTCATCCGACGCAGCGGCGCTTCGCACGAGTGCCCGCATCGCGGTGGAGAT
Organism: Myxococcus sp. MISCRS1; assembly: GCF_026626605.1. Classification (NCBI taxonomy): domain Bacteria; kingdom Pseudomonadati; phylum Myxococcota; class Myxococcia; order Myxococcales; family Myxococcaceae; genus Myxococcus; species Myxococcus sp. MISCRS1. The sequence continues at coordinate 990,610 of NZ_JAPNKB010000001.1, read as the reverse complement.
TGGCGCCATGTCCGTGACATCCTTATCGATGGGGCTCCCCGGCTTCTTCGTGGGCAATGCGTCGTGTCAATCCCGCTCGGGAATCGGTGCGTGCATCGACAATGCAGCTGCGGGCTTCCTCGTGGGCGCCGCCGTGGGCGCGCCCATCGGCATCATGTGGGGATCACGCATCCTGGATGGAAAGGGGACGTGGAGCGGAACGCTCCTGGGGGCCGGGGCCGGCGCGGGGACAGGCGCCGTGGTGTCTCTGCTCCTGGTGGAGAAGGGCGACTTCATCATCGTCCCTTCGGTCGCCCTGGTGGGCTCGGTCCTGGGGTCCTTCGTGGGCCATGAGCTGTCCCATGCCGCCAACAGCGCGCCGCCGGCCCCCTCGGACGTCCACCTGCAACCCCTGGTCTCGGTGACCCAGGGCGGGATGACGTTGGGGTTGGGCGGCCGGTTCTGAGCGTCGCCTCACAGGCGGTAGACGAGCACGTCCTGGTTCGAGGGGCTCATCCACACGATGGCGTCCAGGCTGGGGAAGTCGATGGCCCGGCGCCGCGCGATGCCGCTGTGCAGGGCGGGGGCGGCATTGGCGAACGTCTTGGGCCGCGGCGTCGCGGGCGTGGTCCTCCGGTAGACAGTTTCGCTGACATGAGCGTGAGGCCCCCAGGGCGCGGGGGCGCGCGAATTCATTCGGAGGGCTTGCGTGGAGCGGGGCTATCCTCCCTGCAGGGGCAGGGGGCAGGCGGAGACCTGCCAAGAAGCGCAATCCTGTTGCAGTCATTGCGTAGGGCCACAGGGGTGTTCTCGCGCAGGAGCTTTCATGCAAGGTCGTTCGGGGCAGAGGCGGATCTTCGGCGTCATCCTTGGTGTCCTCCTCGCGGCGGGGCCCGCGCTGGCGCAGGGCTCGTTGCGCGGGCGCATCGACGCGTTCGTCCAGGCGGAGCAGAAGCGCCAGGGCGTGGTGGGGCTCGCGGTGGGCGTGGTGCACAATGGGCGCGTCGTGCTCGCGAAGGGGTACGGCTCCGCCGACCTGGAGCACCGCGTCCCCGTGGGGACGGACACGCTCTTCCAGTCGGGCTCGGTGGGGAAGATGTTCACCGCCATGGCGGTGATGGCGCAGGTGGAGGCGGGCAGGGTGTCGCTGTCCGACTCCATCACGAAGCACTTCCCGGACGCCCCCGCGTCCTGGGCGCCCATCACCGTGCGCCACCTGTTGACGCACACGTCCGGCATCCAGGACCTGGAGGGGAAGCTCGACGAGCGCAAGGACTACACGGACGAGGAGTTCGCGCGGTTCATCTACACGCTGCCCCTGGAGTTCCCGGCGGGCCTGCGCTTCAGCTACAGCAACTCCGGCTATGTCCTGCTGGGCCTGCTGGTGAATCGCATCACGGGCACGACGTATGTCGATGTCCTGGACGCGAAGGTCTTCAAGCCCGCGGGCATGAAGACGGCGCGCGGCATCAGCGAGGCCGACATCATCCCCAACCGCTCGTCCGGTTATCAGTTGGTGAAGGGCACGCCCAAGCACCAGACCTGGGTGTCCCCGTCACTCAACACGACGGGAGACGGAGCGCTCTACTTCTCCGTGAAGGACCTGCTGGCGTGGGACACCGCCGTGCGGAAGCGCGCGCTCTTGAGCGAGGAGAGCTGGCGCGAGATCCTCTCACCCGTGCGGCTCAACAGCGGCGCCACGCATCCCTATGGATTCGGCTGGCAGCTGCTGGAGCGCAATGGCAAGCCGCTGCACCAGCACGGTGGCGCGTGGCAGGGCTTCCGCGCCAACTACTCTCACTACGAGGGGAACTCGCTGTCCATCATCGTGCTGGCGAACACGGCGCAGGCCAGCCCCGGGCGGTTCACCGAGGGCATCGCCGCCATCGTCAACCCGGCGCTCGGTCCGCCGAAGCTCGCCGCCGTCGAGGACACCGAGCCGCAGGTCACCGCCCAGCTGACGGCGTTCCTCGAGGAGGTGAGGGCGGGGACGGTGGACAAGGCCCGCTTCGCCTACGCGCCGCCGTGGCTCGCCTCGGAGGCGCTGCCGCATTTCACGGAGCGCCTGAAGAAGCTGGGGCCCACGGGGAAGTTGCGGCTCGCCCAGCGAGAGGTGGTGGGCGATGACCGCGTCTACACGTACCTGGTGGACTTCGGCACCGACACCTACGTGTACAAGGTGTCGCTCATCCCGGATGGCCGCGTGTCCCTGTTCGGCATGAACGAGCTGAAGAAGTAGCGAAGGCCCTGGAGGCCCATGCGGCCAGCGGGTTGGTCCCCGGGGCGGTGCTATGACATTGGGCGCATCTCAGGTTGAAGAGCAGTGGCCCCGTGATGGGGTTGCCCGGCAGGAGGTCTTCCGCGTGAGCGACGGGGGATGCCACGACAAGCACAGGGCCAGCAGTCCCAGAGTCAACCTGTGGTGGGAGGTCGAACGCAGCGTGGTGGTGCTCCTTGTGTGGGGTGATTCATGAAACACGTCCCAAACGAGCTGAAGTCGGCTTCAAGGAGGGTGTTCGAAGAGGGACGCTCCCTGTGTCTGCGGGCGAGTGGATGTTCGAGGATGTCTCGGAGCTCGACACCTGGGCTCGACCTGGGGCGCTCCAAGGCGGCCCATGCGGGCCTGGGGCTCCCCGGACCTGCGCTGTAGCGCGGGGACGTGCGGGGCCCCCTCCCAGACCTGTCCCGCTCAGGGCATGCTAGGCACCCGTGGAGGGTTGTTGCCTGTTCCTGACCGCGGGGTCCCATGGCTGTCCAGGATGGTGATGAGCCGTTGCTCGGGGTGGCGCTGGCTGAAGGCCTGCTCACCCGGGACGAGGTGACTGCGATTCGCGAGGAGGCGCTCCGGATGGGGAAGAGCCCCCTCCAGCTCCTGCTGGAGCGTGGGCGGCTCTCCGCGCAGACGCTGGCGGCGCTGCGTCAGGACCTGTCCAGTCACCCGGCTCCGAACCCCGCGGCGGGCCCTTCTCCCGACGACACGGTCACGGTGTCGCCTCCCGTCGAGGCACGGAGCGCGATAGCGCCCGAGGACTTCCCCGTGCCCGGGTGGGACCGCTACCAGCCCGTCCGGCTCCTGGGGCAGGGCGGCATGGGGCGCGTGTTCCTCGCGTGGGACCCGCGCCTGCGACGTCAGGTGGCGCTCAAGTTCGTCCGCGACGAGTCGTCGTGGCTCACGCGCCGCTTCATCGCGGAGGCCCGCGCCCAGGCCCGCGTGAGTCACGAGCGCGTCTGCGAGGTCTATGAGGTCGGTGAGGTCCAGAACAAGGTCTTCATCGCCATGCGGTTCATCGACGGGCAACCCCTCGGCACGCTCGCTCCGTCGCTGCGCCTGGAGCAGCGGGTGATGGTGCTCCGGGATGCCGCGCTCGGCGTGCACGAGGCGCATCGCGTGGGCCTCATCCATCGCGACCTGAAGCCCTCCAACATCATGGTGGAGCGCGCCGATGACGGCACGCTGAAGCCCTATGTCATGGACTTCGGCCTCGCCCGTGACTGGTCCGCGAGCACCACCCTGGATGGGACGCTGCTGGGCACGCCCCACTACATGGCCCCCGAGCAGGCCCGCGGCGAGCACGCCTCGCTGGACCGCCGCGCGGATGTCTACAGTCTGGGCGCCAGCCTCTACTTCCTCCTCACCGGGCATGCTCCATTCGAGGGGCACACGGCCCTGGAGGTGCTGGAGCAATTGCGCACCGCGGAGCCTCGGCCACCCCGGATGCTGGACAAGGCCATCCCCGAGGACCTGGAGGCCATCACCCTCAAGTGTCTGGAGAAGGACCGCTCCGCTCGCTACGACTCGGCGCGCGCGCTCGCGGAGGATTTGGAGCGCTACCTCTCGGGCGAGCCCGTGCGCGCGCACCGGGGCGCCAGCTACCAGCTCCGCAAGCGATTGCGCAAACACTGGCGCCGCGTGGCAGTGGCCGCCGCGATGCTCCTGGTCGTCGCGAGCGCCCTCGGGCAGGTGGCATTGGCTCGCCATGAGGCCTCGGTGCGTGAGCGCCTGGCCCGCCGCTTCACCGAGCAGGTGGAGCGCATCGAGGCCCTGGCGCGCTACTCCGCGCTCGCCCCGCTGCACGATACGCGCGAGGACCAGCGCAGGTTGCGCGAGCGGATGGAGGTGCTCGCCGCCGAAATCGACACGGGTGGGCCGAGCGCCCAGGGCCCCGGACACTACGCGCTGGGACGAGGCGCCCTCGCGCTGGGCGACCTCGCCCAGGCCCGCCGCTCCCTGGAGTCCGCCTGGAGCGCGGACTTCCGTGAGCCCCGCGTGGCCCAGTCCCTGGCCCTGGTGATGGGGCAGCTCTACCGGGAGCACCTGCTCGAGGCCGAGCGCCTGCGCTCTCCCGAGCAACGACAGGCTCGCCTGAGTGATCTGGAGCGCGACTATCGAGACCCGGCGCTCGCGTACCTGCGCCAGAGCCAGGGCGCGGAGGGGCTCGCTCCCGAGTACGGCACGGCCCTGCTGGCCTTCTACGAAGGGCGCCTGGACGAGGCCCTCGGTCTGCTGGACACGCTGGGCACCCAGCAGCCCTGGCTCCACGAGGCGCCGATGCTGCGCGGGGACATCCTGGTGGCTCGCGCGACTCGCAAGGGCACCTCCGGTGCGCGTGAGGAGGCGCTGCGCGACTTCGAGGCCGCTCGCGGCGCCTACTCCCGGGCCATCGCCATCGCCGAGAGTCTGCCCGCGTCGCATCGGGCCCTGGCTGGGCTCGAGTACGCGGTGCTGTTGATGGAGCTCTACGACAAGGGCGATGTGGGGCCCGCCTACGAGCGGGGGCTCGCCTCCGTCGCGCGGGCGCTGGCCGCCTCACCCGAGGACTATGAGTCGCTCGTCCTGGAGGCGCGCTTCCATCGTCGCTGGGCCGAGGACCGGGGCCGCCATGGCGTGGACCTGGAGGCGCTGCTCCAGAAGTCCTCCGAGCGCCTGCGGGCCGCGCTGGCGCTCGCACCCCAGCGGCCCGAGGCGCGGCTCGAGCTGGTCAACGTCCTGCTCCAGTGGGGACAGTCCCGCCGGGAGCACGGAGGCGACCCGCGCGAGCGCTTCCGCGAGGCCCTGGCGATGCTGGAGGGAATCGCTCCCGGGCAGCGAGACCACGGGTTCCACAACCAGCGAGGGCTGCTCCACAAGGAATGGGCGGAGTACGAGGAGCAGGCGGGGCTGTCCTCGCGGGCAGCCCGTGGGAGGGCCATGGAGGCCTATCGCGAGGCCATCGCGCTCGACCCTCGACTGCCCGAGCCGTACATCAATCTGGCCATCGCATACATCACCCGGGCCGAGGGTTCGCACGGCGCGGAGCAGGAGGAGGACCTGTCCCGGGCGCGCGATGCCCTGGCCGAGGGCCGACGCATCAATCCCAGACACGTGGTGGCGTTCTTCTATGGAGGCGAGGTCCATATCCTCCTGGCGGCGCGCCGACGGAACTCGGGCGGAGACCCGGAGCCGGAGCTGAACGCCGCGCTGGAGCTGTACCGCCAGGGATTGGGCATCAATCCGCGACTGCCCCACCTCCACAACGGCGTGGGACGGGTGCTCCGACGGCTGGCGGAGGATGCGTGGGAGCGCGGCGAGGCCTCGGAGCCGCTGCTGGCCCAGGCCCAGGCGAGCTATGAGAAGGCGCTCGAGGTGGCGCCCAAGTGGCTCCCCGCGCTCAACAACCTGGGCGAGGTGCACGCCGTGCGGACCCTGCACCTGCGCGAGGCGGGGAAGGACCCGGGCGTGAGCCTCCGCGCGGCGCTGGAGGCCTACCAGCAGGCCGTGGTGCTGGCGCCGGAGCATGCCCAGCCCTGGTCCAATCTGGGCACCAGCGAGGTGCAGGGGGCCGCGGAGGACCTGGTACGAGGTAGAGACCCGGGCCCTGCGTTGAGGCGCGCGGAGGACGCGCTCCAGAAGGCCCTGAAGCACAACCCCCGGCTGGCGGAGGCCTGGAGCGGGCAGGGGGAGCGGCTCGCGGTCCTCGCCCGCTGGCGTGCATCGAAGGGGCAGGGGAAGGATGAGGACTTCGAGGCCTCGGCGCGAGCGTTCGATGAGGCCCTGAAGCTTGCTCCCGAGCGCCATGACTTCCGGCTGGCCTTCGTGCGGCTCTGTCTGGATTGGGCGGCGTGGAGCGCCGGGCGGGGCGCGGACGCGAAGGCCCTGCTGGAGCGAGGTCTCCTCCGCGTGGACGAGGCGCTGGAGGCGAGGCCCGGATGGCCCAACGCACAGGCCCACCGCGCGGGCCTGCTCCTGGCGAGGGCGGAGCTCACGCCAGGAGAGGGTGAGGACTCCCGAAGGGCGCGGCTTCAGGCGCGGGAGGCGTTGAACCTGGCGCTCTCCCGCAACCCGAATCTTGCCCCCCGTTGGTCGAACGGACGGGAGCCGCGGGGCGCCACGCTCACGCGTTGACGTGGGAGTTTCCGCGGGGCTCCTCGGTCCCCATGCCGACGTTCAACGTCCCGGTGATTTCGCCAGCCAGGACGTCTAGGAACTGGCAGGTGATCGTGTATTGCCCCGCGGGCAGGAAGTCTGGAATGGGGACGTTCTTCGGGACGAAGAGGTCGACAGGCGGACGCGAGTCGAAGCCTTGCGTCCGGAGCTGGATTCGAGCATCTCCGAGGTCGTGTGCGGTCATGAACAGGAGCACATGGGTGCTGCCCGCCGTGACGTTGATTCTACCGTCCTTGACCGGTTTCTCGTTGTGGAGCCAGTACTGCCGCGTGGCCTTGATGACGTCGAGTCCACCGCGCGCCGGGTCTTGTCTCTGTTTGGGTGGAATCCCCATGCACACCTCCGTGATGTGAGAAGTGCCCGGGATGTGCAATCCACGGGCCCCGCCCATTCGTGCGGCTCGGGTTCAGCGACCCTGGCTGGAGTCGTCCACGCCCGCTGCTCGTGGCGACACCGAGGATGGGGGCTCATCTCCACCCTTTCCGACGTTCAACGTCCCCGTCATGTCACCCAGCAGCTTCTTCTCCGAGGAGTAGACCGTGAGCAGGTAGCTCCCGGAGGGCAGGACGTCGGGAAGCAGGGTGTTCAGGCGGACGGGGGTGTGGAGGGCGGCTGCCGCGCCGCTGAGTCCGATGTGGAGCTGGACAGGTACGTCCTCGAGGATGGAGCGGGTCCCGGCCGTGATTGTGAACAGGAGGGTGTTTTCGCGGCCCGCTGGGATGCTCATGCCTTGGCGGGGCGACTTCACGTTGTTGAGATACCAGCCATCGTCCCTGAGTTCGATGCGGTAATCGGCGTGTCTCTCCAGGGGGCGCTGAGGAGCTGGGGTGCTCATCCTGGCCTCGCTTTCGCCCTGCTTACTTGTGTGCGTCGTCATCGGTGCCGGTGCCGACGTTGAGGGTCCCCGTGAGGTCTCCAGCGACGTCGCCCTCGCCCGTGTATGTGCATTCGACCGGGTGCATGCCGGGGGCCAGGCCCATGATGATGGCCCCGTCCCCGACGGGGGAGCCATCCAGATAGAGCTGCGGTTTGATGAACTGAGGCGACGCCTCGAGTTCGACCGAGGCATGCCCTGGGATGGGAATGACCTGGCCGGGCTGATAGCCCGTGCCGTCGAGGCTCCAGAGATCCGGCTCGGCCTCGAGGGTTTCGAGGCCCGGGGCGGGTGCCAGTGGTTGCTTCTTGGGAAGGGGATTGCTCATCCATGCCTCCACTTCGTGAGAGGCACGATGTGATTGCAATCCAGGGGCCCCGTCATCGGGTCAGCCGAGCCCCAGCTCCTTGATGCGACGGCTGAGCGCGCGCCGGGAGACTTCCAGGCGGCGGACCATGGTGTCGAGGTCACCCTGGCACTCGTGGAAGCAGCGGGTGAGCTCCTCCACGCTCAAGTCCCCGGCGAGCCGGATGACCGGGCTGCGCTCGATGAGGTTGTAGATGGACGAGCGGGGGATTCCCAGGTGGTCCGCGGCGCGCTTGACGTCCCACTCGTGCGCGCGCAGGGCCTCGAGCAGCTCCGGCTCCGTCACCTCCGTGGACTTGCGGCGGGTGAGGGGCTCGGCGTCAGGCGACGCGGGAGCCGGAGGCCGCGCGAGGGGCAGGGGAGACTCCAGCTCCTGTGCGAGCCGCGGGCCCAGCTCCAGCTGGGATTGTCCCCGGCTGCCGACCACGAGCTGTCGCGCGACGTTGCGCAGCTGGCGGATGTTCCCGGGCCAGGAATGGCGCAGCAGCCGGACCGCGAGCGCCGGTGGCAACCAGGGCTCCTGGTAGGGGTCTCCCGGCGTCAGTCGATGCGACTCCCCGATGGACTCCAACGCCTCCCGGGCGAAGTGGAGGAACAACGGGGCGATGTCCTCGCGGCGCTCGCGCAGGGGCGGCAGCTGGATTTCATAGCCCGCGAGCCGGTGGAGCAGCGGCGCCTTGAAGCGGCCGTCGCGGATGTGGGTCTCGAGGTCCGCGTCCGTGGCGGCGACCAGCCTCACGTCCGTGCGAACCGGCGTGCTGGCGCCGACGGGGAACAGCTCACCCGTCTCCAGGACTCGCAGGAGCATGACCTGGAGCTCGGCGGAGGCCTCGCCGATTTCATCCAGGAAGAGGGTGCCGCCCTGGGCGGCGCGGAAGAAACCATCACGTGCCTGGTTCGCCCCGGTGAAGGCCCCCTTGGCGGCGCCGAACAGCTCCGCCGCCGCGAGCTCCCTGGGGATGGCGCCCAGGTTGATGCTCAGGAAGGGCTTCCTCGCGCGCGGGCCCTGCTGGTGGAGCGCCTGGGCGACCAATTCCTTTCCGGTCCCCGTCTCACCCCGGATGAGGACACACAGGTCCAGGTCCGCCACGCGCTGGATGTCCTTGCGCACCCGGCGCAATCCCACACTCTCTCCCACCATGCCCGGCGATGCGAGCGCGGTGGATGGTCCGGGTTCGCACAGATGCAGCAGCAGGACGAGTCGCCCCGCCAGCTCCAGGGGCACCCCCGAGCGCACCGCCTCCAGGTCCCACTCGCGCGAGTCCCGCAGTGGCACGCCGTCCGATGTGCACCGGGTCTCGGGCCCCACGCTGACGCGAATCCCTGTCTGCGTGCGATTGAACCGGAGGAAGGGCTTGCGGCTCAGGAACGGGTCCCCCAGCGGCGCACCGAAGGCGCTGGACGCGGGCGTGAAGTCCGGAGCGTTGCGCGAGAGGACCCACTCCTGCCCCGCGAGGAGGTCCTCGAGCACCCGCCGCTCGCCCACCCGGGCGAGCTGGGGATGGGCGACGAGCGTCAATACCGCCGCCGGGTGGTGCATGGGCTCACCGCCCCGGCGCGGGGGCTCCGCGGCCGTCGAGACATCCGCGAGGAGCTGGGGCGATGGAGGGGAGACGAGAGGGGGCCGGGACACGAGCTGGCATTGTAGCCGGCTTCCCACCCGCGGAGGCGCTAGTCCTGGACCAGCTTGTAGAGCGAGGCGAGGCTCTGCAAGGCGATGGACGCAGTCTGTGAGTTCTGGAGGCTGGTCGCGTTGATCCACACCACCTGCTCCCCGTTGCCCTGGAGGTTCCACTGCAGTGTCTGGGACTCGGCGCGGTTGATCTGCACCAGGTCCTTGAGCCGGGAGGTCGCGTAATAGAACGCGCTCGTGGGCTCCACCTGGCTGTTCACGAGGTTGACGGTCGCCTTCTTGGAGGTGAACTGGACGGACATGAACTGATTGACGTTGCTCTGCAGCTGTCCCTGGTACCAGGAGGGCTGGGGCGCGGTGTGGTACCGCGTGAACGTCTTGAGGGGATGCAGCTTCCCATCCGCCTCCAGCAGCGTGTTGTTGAGGCCCGTGGTGTTGGTGGGCATCTTGACGCTCCCGATGAAGCACTGCACCTGGGCTCCAGGCTGGTTGTTGCTCATGCCCACCGAGACGTTGTTGGTGTCGTCACCCGACACGAAGAACAGCGACGCCAGCCCCTGCTTCGCGTTGGTGCCGGGCACTCGCACCGTCACGGGCGCCTCGCTGTTCTTCCACACGACGGTCAGCGTGGCGCCGGTCTCGTTCTGCGCGCTGTTGTAGAAGAAGAGCGCATGGAGCAGATCCTTGTTGAGTCCGCCCGCGCAGCTCGCGGTGTCGCCTTGGGACAACGTCAGGATGTGGCCGTCGTTCCATTGATAGGAAGCCATTGCTCTCTCCAGGAGTGGGGACCGGCGTGTCGCTCACGCCGAGCCTGTCGAGAGCAGGACATGTGCCACGCACCCCGACGGCCCCGTGGAGGGCGGCCTCGAAGACCTGGCGTGTCGACGACATGTCCACGGCATGTCCTGGACACACTCCCTGGAGCTACCCGCGCATTCGCGGAGGGTGAGTCTCACCGTGTGAGACGGCAGGCGGAGCCGGGCTGCATTTCCCTGCGCGTCCAACAGGGCTGGCTTGGAAAGCCTGACTCCCAAATGAGGCGGTGTCGCGGAGAGTGTTTCGGGGTCGAAAAATCGCCCGCACTCCTTTATAGGTGACCGAACGTTCGCTGAGGCTCGTGCCCCGGTCGGCCCGCTGGGAGTCGTCCCCTGAAGTACTCGCACTCATTGGTCTTCCCCACGCACACCCTGTCCTGGCTGGCGGGGGGACTCGTCCTCATCTACTTCGCGCTCGCGATGATGCTCACGCCCTCGGGCATCCATCTGCTGCCCGCGGACATGGTGAAGGGGATGGTGCGCAGTCAGACGGGGTTCGCCTTCGCGCTGCTCGGCATCCCGTGTGGGCTCTATCTGATTCTCTGGCGCGCGGGCGACCTGTTCGCGTGGCTGCTCTCGCCGAACTCGCTGGTGCTCGACGCCCGCGGCATCCACGTGGGCAAGAAGTCCGTCCTGTGGCGCGACATGACGAGCATCGTGCGCGAGCACAACAACGAGTGCCTCATCCTCGCGCACCGCGACAGCAAGTACCGGCTGCGGCTGCACCTGTGGAGTGACTCGGACGAGTTGGAGGCCGTGGTCACCCAGCAGGTCGTCTCCATGCTGCTGCCGGCCATCCGTCGCCAGGTGGCTCGCGGCGAAGAGGTGCGCTTCGGTCCGCTGTGGATCCGCGCCGAGGGGCTGGTCTTCAAGAAGAAGCTCATCGAGTGGGAGGACATCGAGTCGCTGCGGCTGCAGGACGACTTCGAGCAGGGCGTCTCCACTCGGGAGCTGCACATCCTCGCGAACGGTCGGCTGCACAAGATCGACGAGGAGAAGCTCGTCAACGCGCCCGTCCTGTTCTCCTACCTCTCAGACCGGCTCGCCGGCTGAGCTTTTCGTCCTCACCCCACCGTCAGGCAGCACATCATGGAACTCTACCGATCCGCTCAGTCGAAGGCGAAGTCGAACCAGCCCCAGCATTTCTACTACTCGCGCACGAAGCTCGTCATCGGCACCGTCATCTGGGTGGTGGCCACGGCGTTCTTCGGCTACCTCGCGTTCGCCGCGCGTGACAAGGGCGCCGCCGTGCTCGCCATCGCCGGGCTCATCCTGTTCGGCTGTCTGGTGATGCTGGTCAACTGCATCAAGCCGATGGTGCTGGGCAAGATGGACCAGCCCGGGCTCACCATCGGCCACGACGGCATCCACTTCGCGGATGGCGTGCACATCGCCTGGGAGCACATCGAGGAGAACACCTACCTCGACCAGTCGTACATGGGCATCCCCATCGGGAAGTTCGTGGTCATCAAGACCACGCTGAAGAAGCCCAAGGGCAAGCAGTACCGCGTGGCCGCGCTCGACATGTCGAGCGACGAGTACCTGGCCACCTGCGACCGCTACAGCCAGCGCTGAAGCCCTCGCTCGCCTCCTGTCTCCAGGCGGCCGGCCGTCCCCGTGTGCGCGTGGCACGGGGCGCTTCGTGTCGCTTGGGGGGACCGGCCCTCCGGTCTACCCTCGGGGCATGAGCTCCGAGCACCGCACCGCGATTCTCGACGCCGCCACGGACAGCTTCTCCCGGCTCGGCTTCAAGAAGACCTCCATCGAGGACATCGCGAAGCGCGCGGGCATCGGCAAGGGGACCGTCTACCTCCACTTCGAGAGCAAGGAGGCGCTGCTCGGCGCCGTCATCGACCGCAACCGGGGCGAGGCGCTCGTCCACCTGGAGGCTGCGGTGCGCAGGGCGGCGACTCCGGAAGCGAAGCTGCGCACGTTCATCGAGGTGCGCGAGGCGCAGCTCACGCGCGTCACGCGGACGCTCTCGCTCCCTGAAACCGCGATGCTGGAGTTCATCCCCGTCGCCGAGCCCTTCCTCCGGGAGGACCGGGCGCGGGAGCTCGCGCTGCTGGAGTCCATCATCGTCGAGGGGAAGGCGCGGGGGGCCTTCGTCGTCCGCGAGCCCCGGAGCGTCGCGATGGGGCTGTTGGCCGGGCTCCACGGCATCACCGGAATGCTCCTCACGTCAGCGGAGGGCGCCCGTCAGCGTGCGGCGCTCTCGGAGATGCTCGAGCTGGTGCTTCGTGGGCTGACGATGCGGTCACCCGTTTCCGATGACACTTCATCGTGAGGGTGAGTGGGGCGGGGCACATCGAACTCCCGGACCTCGCGCGTTAGAGTCGCGCGGCTGTCCGTCCAAGCCGGGGGTACGCACATGAAGCCGTCGGGAGTCATGTTGGCGTTGTTCGTCGCGCTTTCGTTCATCGGATGTGGTGGAGCGGAGCTGGAGCCCGGCTCCGCGGCGCCTTCGGAGGAGGGCGCGACGCATTCCCAGCTCGCCGTCTGTTCCGTGTCGTGTCCCGGGTCCACGTCCGTGTCGTGTTCGGGGACGACGTGCTCGGGCACGGACGGGCAGGGCGTCACGTGTGATGGGGTGTTCACGGCGTGCTCCCAGTCCGCCTGCTCGGGGCTGCCCGCGTGCAGCCAGTATGCGAACCAGTCCTGCCTGCGCAGTCAGATTGGGACGCAGATGGCGTGCTGTAGTGGCAGTGGCTTCGCGGACGCGTTGCTGTGCTCGGCGTATTCGAGCTCGCCCACGGGCGCGCGGTGGCTCTACTTCTGAGGCCCTTGGGGTGAGCGTGCGCGGGAGCTTCGGGTCGTGACGTCGCGCCGCATGTGGCTCCCGCGGCAGGGGCGCGCGGTGGGAGTGGACTGGAGTGGCGCGGTCCACGCCCACCGGAAGGTCTGGGCCGCCACCGTGGAGTTCGAGGCGGGGCGGGCGAGGCTCGTGTCGCTCGTGCGCCCGTTCTCCTCCGGAGGCGCGCTCGTGGTGGCGGAGGGGCTGGGGCCCTGGTTGTCGTCCCACGGCGCCGACGTGGCCGGGCTCGACTTCTGCTTCAGCCTGGAGGCGAGCCAGCTCCGGCGCCTGGGGCTCCCCGTGACGGGCCCCTCGCGGTTGGGGGCCGCGGTGGCGAAGGCGCATGCCTCGGCTGAAGCGTTCAGGGACGCGGTGGGGCCGGAGAAGAAGCGCGTCACGGACCTGACGTGCTCGGCGCCGTTCGCGCCCACGAACCTGCGCATGTTCAGACAGACGTACTGGGGCCTGCGTGCGCTCGCGGGCTGGCGCGGGGCCGTTCCTCCGTGGAGCATGCACCCCGGGCCGGCGGTGGTGGAGGTGCTCCCCGCCGAGGTCGTCCGCTGGTTGGGATTGCCCAGGACATACAAGGGCCGCGACTTCGCCGAGCGCCGCCGCGACCTCCTCCGATGCGTTCGTGCATCCACCGGGCTGGTCATCTCCACCCGCGACCAGCTCACCCTGGTCTCCGACGCGGATGGCGACGCGCTCGATTCGCTCCTCGCGGCGCTGTCGGCCGCGTCGGCCTGGGCCTCGGGGTTCAGTGGTGCTCCCGCCTCCGTGGTGCGCTCGGGAGAAGGGTGGATCTACCCGGTACAGGAGCGCCCCGGCCCATAGCGCCCCGAGGAGACGCGCGGCACTCGCAACCGACGAGGTCCTCCGTCCCCACGCCGCGAGGGGCGCTCCGGCTCGGAGCGCGCACGCCGCAGCTCACCAGGGGCGGCCCTGGTCTGTGCCATGTCGGAGCGATGAGGACCTCGAGGCTCGGCGTGCCGCTCGCGGCATGGCTTCTGTTGACGCCATGCTGGCACGAGCCGCTCGGCTTCATCAGCTCGGGGCGCGCAGCTTGCGCGTGGCCTGCAGCTCCGTGGGCGCGGCCTCCACTGGCGCCACCAGCTGGGTGGGGACGAGCTCCACCGGAGCCACCCCGGGCGCGCGCGACTGGAGCGCCTCCACCTGCTCGGGCGTGGGGTCGCTCAAGTCCGCGAGCGCGCACTCATGCGCGTACTTCTCCACGAAGTCCTCGCGCAGCCACCGCGCCAGATTCACCGCAGGCAGCGCGGGCCTCAGGGCCTCCAGCGCCAGCTCCATCTGCCGCGCATCCTCGAAGCGCCGCGCGGGCATGGGGTGCAGCGCCCGGTCGACGATGGCCCGCAGCTTCCGGTTCACCTCGGCCGCCTCGGGCCCATCCCACAGCGCGCGCTGCTGGAGGCTCATGCCGATGCCCGGCAGCTCACCCCACAGCAGCTCATGCAGCACGCAGCCGAGCGCATACACATCCCCGGACACCGTCGCCGGGGCCCCCGCCCTCCGCTCGGGCGGCATGTACGCGACCTTGCCGATGACATCCCCCTCCTGGGTGAGGTGGCTCAGCGCGGGCACGGACGCGGTGGACACGGACGACTCCTGCGGCGCGCCCAGCCCGTGCGCGATGCCGAAGTCCACCACCTTCACCACGCCGTCGAACGTCACCACCAGGTTGTCCGCGCTGATGTCCCGGTGGATGACGCCGCGCTCGTGCGCGTACGCGAGCCCCCGCAGCGCCTGCACGCAGATCTCCACCACCACCTCGAGCGGCACCACGCTCCCGCGCCGCACCTGCCGCGCGAGCTTCAGCGCATTCACGCCGCTCAGGTACTCCATGACGATGAACCACGCGCCGTCGACCTGTCCCAGGTCATGCACGGAGACGATGTTCGGGTGATGCAGCCTGGCCGCCGTACGCGCCTCGCCGATGAATCGCTGCAGCCGCACCGCGAGGTCCTCGCCCCCCTCGTCGACCATCCGCTTGAGCACCACCAGCCGGTGGAACCCCGCCCGTCCCGTGCGCACCGCGAGCCACACCTCGCCCATCCCGCCACGCCCCAACCGCGACAGGCGCCGGTAGCGGTGGATGCCCGTGCCCAGGTCCGCGCCCCGCAGCGAGCGCGCGGTGAGGATGGCCAGCGCCGTCGTCGCCAGCATCAGGAAAGGAATCCCCACCAGCGTCGTCAAGGACGGCCCCTGCGTCCACCCCAGGTCCACCGCCAGCTCCCGCCCCAGGATGCCGAGCGCGCACAGCGCGGCGAACAGCACCGCCACCGCCATGGCCCCGCGCCGCTTGAGCGCCCGCAGCGCCTCCACCGCCCACGTCCCGCCCACCGTGAAGGCGAGCAACCAGAACATGGGCAACCCCAGGCTGGAGGTCGCCTGGCCCAGCTCCGCCGGCGTCATCCGCACGCTCGCGCTCGAAAGCACCGAGCCCAGCACGTCCACGATGCGCAGCGCGCCGAAGGCCACCGCCAGCGCCACCAACACCTTGCGCCAGGGCGTCAGCGGCAGGTCCAACAGCGCCCACAGCACCCGCAGCAGCGTGTAGGGCAGGGGGATGGCCATCAGCGCGCCCAACAGCAACCAGGGCCGCGTGTCGATGAACAGCCGCCCCGCCTCGTGGCTCGTCACGCCGGTGGAGAAGCTCAGCGCCGCGAAGCCCAGGAAGCTCGTGGCCAGCCACAGCTGCACCCGCTGGGAGCGCACCGCGCCCCACGTCGCCAGGTGCACCAGCGCGAGCACCAGGAAGGCGCCGGCCAATGCCAGATGCAACATCGTGTAGGGCGTCACGACGCGGGAGCCTAGTCCAGGCCTCCCGCTCCTCGCGAATTACGACTTGGACGGGGCTCAAACCAAGCCACCGGGGTGGTCGAGGACCCCCGTGGAAAGGCGCTACTTCTTGCCCGCGACCTTCGCGTACGTGCCCTTGAGGGCGACGCCGATGGCGAAGGTGCCGGCGTGGCACTCGATCTCGGTCGCGTGCTGCAGCTCGTTCTTCTTGTAGTAGCTGACGATGCCGACCACGGCGTTGGCGCCGCGCTTCTTGGCGCCCTCCTGCAGGGCGATGAGCGCGGAGAGGGTGGCCCACTTGCAGCCCTCCTCGTCGGACTTGTTGAGGCCGTTGGTCTTCTTGTTGGAGACGTCCTCGCCCATCTCCTTGACGATGTCGGGCGTCTTGGCGCCGGCCAGGTAGAAGCGCACCGTGCCGTCCAGCTTCTCCTGGGCCTGGGGCATGGCCAGGACTTCCTTGAGCGGAATCATGACCACGGTGTCGCGCGCCAGGGCCGGGGTGGAGACGGTGAGCGCGAGCAGCGACAGCAGCATTGCCTTCTTCATGGAGTTCTCCGTCACTGCCACCGGCGGAAGATCAACGAGGTGTTGATGCCACCGAAGGCGAAGTTGTTCGACATGACGACGTCGGCCTGGATCCTTCGGCCATTTCCCGTCACGTAGTCCAGCGGGGCGCAGCGGGGGTCCACCGACGCTTCATCCAGATGGAGCGTGGGGGCGAACCACTCCGAGCGCATCATCTCCACCGTCATCCACGCCTCCAGCGCGCCGCAGGCGCCCAGCGTGTGTCCCATGTAGCTCTTGAGGGACGAGATGGGCATCCGCTCGCCGAAGACCTGGTTCGTGGCCACGCTCTCCGCCACGTCGCCCGTGTCGGTGGCGGTGCCGTGCGCGTTGACGTAGGCCACCGCGCCCGGCTCCACGCCCGCGTCCTCCAGGGCCAGTCGCATCGCCAGGGCCATGGTCTCCGAGTGCGGCTGGGTGATGTGGCGCCCGTCGCTGTTGGTCCCGTAGCCGATGAGCTCCGCGTAGATGCGCGCGCCCCGGGCCCGGGCGTGCTCCAGCTCCTCCAGCACCAGCGTGCACGCGCCCTCGCCGAGCACCAGGCCGTCGCGCTGGGCGTGGAAGGGGCGGGGCGTCAGCTCCGGGGTGCCGTTGCTCTTCGTGCTGGTGGCGAACAGGGTGTCGAACACGGCGGCGCCGGTGGCGTCCAGCTCCTCGGCGCCTCCGGCGAGCATGGCCACCTGCCGGCCCATCTTGATGGCCTCGTACGCGTAGCCGATGCCCTGGCTGCCGGACGTGCACGCGCTCGACGTGGTGATGATGCGCCCGGTGAGCCCGAAGAAGACGCCGATGTTGACGGCGGCCGTATGGGACATGGAGCGCACGTAGGACGTGGCGGTGATGCCCTCGGTGCTCTTGTTCATCAGCATCCGGCCGAAGTCGCCGATGCTCGGCGGCGAGCCGGTGGACGAGCCGTACGACACGCCCATCCTCCCGCTGGAGAGCAGCGCGTCGCCCAGGAGCCCCGCGTCGACGAGCGCCAGCTCACTGGCGCGCGTGGCCAGCAGCGCCACCCGGCCCATGCCGCGCATCGTCTTGCGCGAGTAGGTCTGCGGCGGCAGCTCGAACGGCGCGGTGGGCGCGCCCACCTGGGTGTTGAGCCCCTCGTACTGCTTCCAGTCCTCGATGACCTGCACGGCATTGCGCAGCGACCTGAGCCGGGCCTCCACCTGCGGCCAGTCATGGCCCAGGGGGCTCAGCGCGCCCACGCCCGTGACGACGACCCGCTTCATCCCAGCAGCCCTCCATTCACGGAGATGACCTGCCGCGTGACGTACGCGGCGTCCTCGCTCATCAGGAAGCTCACCGCGGCGGCGACCTCCTCGGGCCTGCCCAGCCGCTTCGCCGGAATCATCTTCAGCGCCTCCTCGACGACGTGCGGCTCCACCATCTCCGTGTCGATGAGGCCCGGCGCCACGCAATTCACCGTGATTCCACGGCTGGCCAGCTCCACCGCCAGCGCCTTCGTGGCGCCGATGATGCCCGCCTTCGCCGCGCTGTAGTTCACCTGGCCCCGGTTGCCCATGAGGCCGGACACCGAGGACAGCGTGACGATGCGCCCGGGCTTGCGCCTGCGCACCAGCGGCATGCTCAGCGGGTTGAGCACGTTGTAGAACGCGTCCAGGTTGGTGTGGATGACCGCGTCCCAGTCCTCCGCGGGCATGGCGGGGAAGGCGTTGTCCCGGGCGATGCCCGCGTTGCACACCACGCCGTAGTAGCAGCCGTGGGCCTCGATGTCCGCGAGCAGCACCTTCTCCGTGTCGGCGCGGTCGGCCACGTCGAAGCGCAGCACCCGCGACGCGCGGCCCAGCTCGCGCACGCCCGCGGCCACCGCCTCCGCCTCCTCCGCCTTGGCGCGGCAGTGCACCACGACGTCGAAGCCGTCGCGCGCCAGCCGCAGGGCAATGGCGCGGCCGATGCCCCGGCTGGAGCCCGTCACCAGTACCGTCTTCTCACTCATCCTTGCCCACCTTCGTCAGGTCCACCGAGGCCGGCGGCTGGAACACCGTCAGCGCCGCGGTGGCCACCGTCTCCCCGCCCACGCCCAGGGTGCAGTCGAACTGGCTCATGCCCTCGTCCGTCCAGAATTGTCGGCGGACCTCGATGCGAAGGTGCTCGCCCACCTTGAACGACGGGCGGCTGCACTCGTACTTGCGCGTGCCCAGGAGGAAGCCCATCCGCTGGGGCTGTCCCTGCAGCCGCTGCCGCCAGCCGGCGTAGGCGGCGATGGCCTGGGCCATGAACTCGATGCCCACCCAGCCGCCCACCTCGCCCCCTTCCTGGAAGAGGCAGTCCTCGCGCAGCGTCACCTCGGCCACCAGGCCCTCCTCGTCGCCTTCCACCGCCCTGTCTATCAGCCGCATGCGGTCGGCGTGGGGGACAATCTCCGAGATGTCGAAGGCAATGGGCGTGCGCATCAGGCCGTCCCCAACAGAAGCGCGGCGTTGCTGCCGCCGAAGGCGAAGGAGTTGCTCAGGACATAGCGCGGCGGGCGCCCCAGCGCCGTTCCCGGCTTCACCAGCGCCAGCGCGGGCAGCTCCGGGTCCGCCTCGCCGTCCCACCAGTGGGGCGGAAGCCGCCCGTGGGCGTCGGTGAGCGTCAGCCAGCACAGGGCCGCCTCCAGCGCGCCCGCGGCCCCCAGCGTGTGCCCGGTGAGCGGCTTGGTGGAACTGCACGGCACGGCCTGCCCCAGGAGCGAGGCCACCGCGCGGCTCTCCATGGCGTCGTTCTGCGGCGTCGCCGTGCCGTGGAGGTTGACGTAGCCCACGTCGGCCGCCGTCACGCCCGCGCGCTCCATCGCCGTCCGCATGGCGACCAGGGCGCCCCGTCCCCCGGGCTCGGGCGCGGAGAGGTGGTGAGCGTCGGAGGACTCGCCCCAGCCCGCGAGCCGCACGGGCCCCGGCTCGCGCGTCATCAGGAACAGCGCCGCGCCTTCCCCGATGTTGATGCCCCGGCGGTGGACGCTCATCGGGTTGCACCGGGCCTCGCTCACCGAGTCGAGCGAGGCGAAGCCCGCCACGGTGAAGGCGCACAGCGCGTCCGCGCCGCCGGTGATGACCGCGTCGGCGATTCCCGAGCGCAGGAGCCGGGCCGCGGTGGCCAGGGACTTGGCGCTGGACGAGCACGCGGTGGAGATGACGAACGAGGGCCCCTTCACCCCGAGCACGTGGTTGAGCGCCAGCGCGGGCGAGCCCAATTCCTGTTGTCGCACGTCGAAGTGCGCGGGCAGCTCGCCCGTGGCCTCGCGGACCTTGATGGCGGCCTCGCTCTCGCCGATGCCGGAGGTGCTGGTGCCCAGGACCACGGCCACGCGCTGGGGCCCGTAGCGCAGCAGGGCCTCGTCCACGGCGGGACGCACCTGGGCGAGCGCGGTGAGCAGGAGCGCGTTGTTGCGGCTCCGCAGGTGCACCGGCAGCGCGTCCGTGGCCACGAGCGGCGAGGTGACCTGCCCCACGTGCAGCACGCGGGAGGCGAAGTCGGGGCTGGGGGCCACGCCCGTCGGCTGGGTGCCGAAGAGGGCCTGGGCCACCTCGGTGGTGCCATGGCCCAGGGCGCACACCACGCCGAGGTGGTTGAGGAAGACGGGCGGCGTCACGGGCTCACTCCTCCGTGGGTTGGGAGTCGATGGTCAGCCGGTAGTGTTCCGCCGCGTTGACCAGCTCCGCGCGGCCCTTCCAGCGGGGCTCTCCACCATAGCGCACCGACATCCACTCCTTGTCTCCATACCGCAGGACCCGCTGGCCCGGGCCGTCCTCGAGCGTCCATCCTGGCGGGAGCGCATCCCGCACCGCGGGGGCGGGCCAGTAGACCCACTGGATGTCGCGCAGCACCGTCCGAGCCTGGAACTGCTCGGGCACCCGCGCGTCCCGCTGCTCCTCCAGCCGCTCACCGTCCCACTCCATGGTGAAGACCCGCTGGCCCAGCGCGAAGCCGGCCAGGCGCAGCGCCGCCGGGTCGACCTCCAGCAGGGCCTCCAGCGAGCGCGGGCCGCCCGGGTCCAACTCGTGGGCGAAGCTCAGCCGCTGCGTCAGGCTGACGCTGGCGCCGAGCGAGGCCGGCGGCAGGGCGAGCGCGGGCAAGGCCACCTCCGGCGCGCCCCGGCGCGGGGCCGGGGTGACGCAGGAGGCGAGCCCCACCAGGGCGAGGGTTGCGCTCAGGCCGCGCACAGCTTCTCGAGCACGCCGAGCCGGCGCTTGCTGTCGGCCACGAAGGGGTTCTCCTTGTCCCACGCGTAGCCGGCGAGGATGGCGGAGATCATCTTGCGCACCTCGGGCGAGGCGTTGGGGTGGAAGATGACGTCCTGGAAGCCGCCCTGGTACCAGGACTCGACGAAGGTGCGGAACGTGTCCACGCCGCCCTTGAGGGGCACCGCGTAGTCGGCCTCCCAGTCGACCTTCTCACCCGCGAACTCCCGGGCGATGCACTTCGCCGCCAGGCTCGCGGACTTCACGGCGATGGTGACGCCCGAGGAGAAGACGGGGTCCAGGAACTCGCCCGCGTTGCCGAGCAGCGCGAAGCCGTTGCCCCACAGCGACTTCACGTTGGCCGCGTAGCCGGTGATGGCGCGCGCGGGCGTGTCCCAGACGGCGTCCTTCAGGAGGCCGGACAGCGAAGGGTCCTCGGCGACGATGGCCTTGAGCCGCTCGGTCTCCGTGCCCTTGAACTGCTCCAGGTACTCGCGCCTGGCCACCACGCCCAGCGAGCAGCGCCCGTTGGAGAAGGGGATGGTCCAGTACCAGACGTGCACGTGCTGGGGGTGCACGGTGATGCGGATCTTGCTGCGGTCGAACGTGCCCGGCGCGACGCGGTCCTCCACGTGCGTGAAGAGCGCGCCGCGCACCGGGAAGTTGGACGGCGTCTCCAGCGACAGGAGGCGGGGCAGCACGCGGCCGAAGCCGCTGGCGTCGAGCAGGAAGCGGGCCTGGACGCGGTAGGGCTCACCGTCGGGGCCGCGCGCCGTCAGCTCCGGCGTGGGGCCGGAGACGTCCACGGACTCCACGGTGTGGCGGAAGCGCAGCGTGGCGCCCATGCGCTCGGCGGCGAGCGCCAGCACGTGGTCGAAGTGTGCGCGCTGCACCTGGTACGTGGTGCCCCAGCCCTGGGAGGACTTCTCGCGGAAGTCGAAGTCGGTGTACTTGTCGCCGCGTACGAAGGACGCGCCGTTCTTGTACTGGAAGCCCGCCTCCACGACGTCGCGGAGCATCCCCGCTTCCTCGATGTACTGCATGCTCTGCGGCAACAGGCTCTCTCCGATGGAGAAGCGGGGGAATTCCTCGCGCTCCAGGATCAACACCTGACGGCCTTGTTTGCGCAGGATGCCCGCCGCCACTGAACCCGACGGACCCGCCCCGATGATGACGACTTCCGTTTTTTCGATCTTCACGACACGTCCTTGCCTGATGGCAGTCTGCAACAGGGCGTGAACACCCAGATGGTGACTTCGCCCAACAACATGGTGAGTCCGAAGGAGCGCAGCGCCGGCGTGGCGGAGAGTCCCAGGAGTCCGAAGGAGAGCAGGGTGCTCACGCCCGCCAGCGCCACCGCGAGCCAGGCGGAGTTGTCCCCGGGGTGCTCCAGCATGAAGATGCCGTAGTCCACGCCCATGCCCAAAAGGAGCATGAAGCCGAGCACCGTGAAGAGCTGGAGCGGCTCGCCGACCCAGCCGAAGCAGGCCAGCGTCACCAGTGTCCCCAGCGCGGTGGGCACCCACGCCCGCCAGGCCTGTCGGCCGAAGCGCGCGACGAGCAGCAGCAGCACCGCGACGTAGCCCAGCACGATGAGCCCGCCCATGAGCCGGCGGTAGCGCTCCAGCAGGCTGGAGATCTCCCGCGTCTTGTCCACCCAGCGCACGCCCTCCAGCCCCTGTGCGGCATCGGCCACGCGCGGCAGCACGGACGGGTCATTGAGCCCGCGCAGCATGACGATGCTGAAGTGGCCGTCGCCCAGCTGGCCCAGCCACTGCTGGCGGATGGCCGCCGAGGCGGGGCTGGCCAACAGCCGCTCGGGGGTGAACACGTCGTCGGCGAAGCGGGCGCGCGTGGGGGCCTCGCCCGTGGCCTCGGCCACCGCGGCCACCGCCTGCGCCTCCGCGCGCGCGCTCAGCTCCGCGTCCGCGCGCTGCCGCGCCATGCTGGGCAGCCAGTCCGACACCGCGCGGTAGCCCGAGAGCACCTTCTGCATGACGAGCGGGTCCAGCTTCGCCTTGAGCGCGGCCTCCCGCTCCAGTACCTGCTCCGCGTCGTCACCGCCCACCAGGAAGAACTGGGCGGGGCTGGGCAGGCCGAGCAGGCGCCCCAATTCGCGCTGGTCGGAGATGAGGTGCGCGGGCGCGTTCTGGAGCTGGCGCACGTCGTCGCGCGTGCCCAGCCGCCACAGGCCGCCGACGACGAACAGGCCGAGCACCGCCGTGCCCACCCACCACGCGGGCGTGTGCGTGAAGCGCGGCCAGCGCGACAGCGACGCGCCGAAGCGGGTGGCGAAGGACGTCACCGGCAGCTCACCCGTGTCCAGCAGGGGGAACCAGCACGCGACGGTGAGGAACGCGGCGACCAGGCCCGTGGCGGAGAAGAGCGCCATCTGCCGCAGGCCGGGGAAGGGCGCCACGCCCAGCGCCAGGTACGCCACCACGCTGGTGGCGAGCGCCAGCACCATGCCAGGCAGGAGGCCGCGCATCAGCGGCCAGCGCTCCGAGGGCGGCCTGCCCTGGCGCGCGGCGAAGTAGTGGAAGCCGTAGTCCTCCGCCACGCCCACCAGGCTGGAGCCGAACACCAGGGTGAGCAGGTGCACCCGCTCGAAGACCAGGGCCGTGACGCTCAGCGCCACGGCGCACCCGAGCGCCAGCGACACGCCGACCAGGACGATGGGCCGCACCGAGCGGAACGTGAGCCAGACGAGCAACAGCACCGCCGCGAGCGAGCCGATGCCGATGGTGGACATCTCCGAGCTGGCCTGGGACGCGGCGGCCTCCGCGTACAGCGGCACGCCCGCGGACACCATCCGGCTGCCGGGCACCTGGGCCTCCATGGTCGCGCGCGCTCGCGCCACCGCGGAGGTGATGTTCCCCTCGTCGCCCAGCGCGAAGGCGGACACCTGGCTGTGCCACGCGAGCAGCACCCACTCACGCCCCTCGCCCGACAACCACAGGCGTCCATCCCGCGGACGCGCGGTGCTCTCCGATGCGCGCGCCGCCCACCAGTCGGGCCACAGGCCCAGCGGGTCCGCCTCCCAGTCCGTCAGCTTGGGGCCCGCGGGCTGGTACAGCTTCATCAGCGCGGTGCCGCCCAGCTCCTCCGGGCTCGCCTTCGCCAGCCACTCGCGCTGCGAGGCGGTGAGCAGCCTGTCGCGATAGGGGCGGTAGAGCTCCAGCGCCGTCTCCAGCGAGGACGCATCCAGCGCGGAGGCCTTCAGCGGCGAATCCTCGCGCGACAGCTCCGCCTTGACCACGTCCGCCGCGCGCTGGGCCGAGTCCCAGTCCGCCGCGCCCACCAGCATCACCAGCTCACGGCCGGCCTGGTCGGCGAGCTTGCGCGTGGCGGCGCCGACCTCGGGGGCCTGCTCGTCCTCGGGCAGCAGCGCCAGCACATCCGTGTCCAGGCGCGCCGAGCGCCAGAACCGGACCTGGTGCGCGCCCACGACGAGCACCACGAGCAGCCACAGGATGGCCCACTTATTTCGCAAGGCGTCCGGCTTCCGCGTCGCTGGGAGGAGGCGTCTGGCTCAGCTTGTCGAAGAGGATGACGCTCGAGTCGCCTCGGGCCTCCTCCAGTTGCACTCGCCGCACGTACTGGTCGCCCTCCAGGTGGATGCTCCGGAACACGCGCTGCAGGCCCGTGTCCGTGGGCGTGAGCGTCAGCTTCCAGCCCGCCGCGCCCACCAGCTCCCCCTCGACCTTGAAGCGCTTGGAGAGCGCCTTCACGTCGCCGGACAGCAGCGCGAACATCACCTCGTTCACCGCGGCGAGCCCCGGCTCCTTGCTCGCGTCCAGGTGGTACGCCGCCGCGCCCGTGCCCTGCTCGGCGCTCAGCGACTTGCGCGTCAGCGTGAGGGTGGAGGCGAAGGGCGCCTTCGTGTCCCACAGCACGCCCTGTTCGCGCGACAGGAGGAAGACCCCGCGCGACACCAGCGGCTTCTTGAAGCCGGAGACCGTCTTCTTCTGCTCGAAGTCGCCGCGCAGCAGCGGCACATCCACGAGCCGCTCGCGGACCTGGGACACGACGTCACGGGCGCTCGCCGCCGCTCCCCAGAGCAGCGCCACGAGCAGGAGCACGCGCTTCATTCGGGCTTCACCCCCAGCCGCTGCCAGAGCACCGGCGGACAGACGTACAGCATCTCCTTGGTGGCGATGGACACGGCGACCTGGATGGTGTGGGCCTGGTTCACCTTCTGGCCCGTGGCCGCGTCGCGCAGCACGTAGTCGATGCGCAGCCGGTTCTCCCACTCGGTGATTTCGGCGCGAATCCTGAGCGCCTTCCCGTACGTCGCCGAGCGCACGTACTTCAGCCGCATGTCCACCACGGGCCACGCGTAGCCGGACGCCAGCATCTGCGGGTAGTCGTAGTCGAACTTCGCCAGGAGCGCGCACCGCGCCAGCTCCAGGTACTTCACGTAGTGGCCATGCCAGACGACCTCCATCAGGTCGATGTCATGGAAGGGCGGCGTCAGCTCGATTTCGTGGCTGAGGTCAGGCTTCATAGAGCCTCCACTCACGGGCGCGGATGGCCCCCAGCAGCGCTTGCAGCTCACGGTCCAACGCGCGGTCCTCCACCACCAACGGGATTCGCTGCTCCAGCTCGGCCTGCATCGACGCCAGAGACGCCGTGAGATTCAAACCTTGAGCAACGCGTTGCCGCAGCGCGATTCCCTGACGCGCCGCGATGAGCATGGCGGCCACCACCTGCTCGGACAGCTCCAGGACGCGCAGGCAGTCGCGCGCGGCGATGGTGCCCATGCTCACCTTGTCCTGGTTGTGGCACTCGGTGGAGCGGGAGAAGACGGACGCGGGCATCGTCTGCTTGAGCGCCTCCGCCGTCCACGCGGACACGCTGAGCTGCACCGCCTTGAGGCCGTGGTTGATGGCCGCGCGCGGGCCCGTCGCCCCGGAGAGGTTGGACGGCAGGCCGTGGTTGTAGCGGGTGTCCACCAGCAGCGCGAGCTGACGGTCCAAGAGGTCCGCCACGTTGGCCACCGCGTTCTTCAGCCCGTCCATGGTGAAGGCGATGTGGCCGCCGTAGAAGTGCCCGCCGTGCAGCACCCGCTCGCTGTCCGGGTCGATGAGCGGGTTGTCGTTGGCGCTGTTGAGCTCGTTCTCAATCTGCGCGCGGAAGAAGGGCAGGGCGTCCTCGAGCACGCCGATGACGTGGGGCGCGCAGCGCAGCGAGTAGCGGTCTTGCAGGCGCTGCTCGTTGCGGCTGGGGCGCTCGGTGGCCAGGTCCTGCCGCAGCCTCGCGGCCACGCGCTGCTGGCCCACGTGCGGCTTGACGGCGAACAGGGCCTCGTCGAAGTGGTGCGCGTTGCCGGCGCTCGCCACCACGTTGAAGGCCGTCAGCCGCGTGGCCAGCCGGCTCAGGTACTCCGCGCGCTCCCACGCGAGGCAGGCCAGGGCGGTCATCACCGCCGTACCGTTCATGATGGCCAGCCCCTCCTTGGGGCGCAGCCTCAGGGGCGAAAGCCCATGCTTCGCCAGCACCTCGGCCGCGGGACGGCGCTCGCCCCGGTGGAGGACTTCGCGCTCACCGCACAGCGCGGCGGCCACATAGGACAGGGGCGTCAGGTCACCGCTGGCGCCCACCGAGCCCTCGGCCGGAATCAGCGGCAGGATGTCCAGGCGCAGGAACTGCTCCAGTTGGTGGAGCAGCCCCAGGCCCACGCCGGACACGCCCTGCGACAGCGACGCCAGCCGGGCCGCGAGCACCGCGCGCGTCTCCTCGGGGGTGAGGAAGCGGCCCGCGCCGATGCCATGGTAGGCGTAGAGGTGGTGCGGCAGCTCGGCCACCAGCTCCGGGGGGATGGTGACGGTGCACGAGTCTCCGTACCCCGTCGTCACCCCGTAGATGTGCCCGTCCTCGGCCAAGAGCCGGTCCAGGAACTCCGCGCCCCGGGTGATGCGTCCCCGGAACTCCGCGGCGGTGCTCAGCTCGGCTTCGCGCTCGCGGCGCGACAGCGCGGACACGTCCTCGATGGCGAGCCGGCTCCCATCGAACCGGACCGCGCGCTCACTCTTGATTCCTGGCGGAGACATTCGCCTGATCCCAGAAGGGAAAGAAGTTGAACCAATCGAACGGTGAGCGCTTCAAGAGCGCCGTCACCTGTCCGGCATAACGCCTGGCGTGCTCCGTCAGCGCGGGCACGCGCCTGCCTCTGGGCAGCTCGACCTTCTCCGCCAGGCACTCGAAGTGGATGGTGTATCCGCCGTTCTCGTGGATGCAGCCCAGCAGGTACAGCGGGCACTTGAACAGCGAGGCCAGCACGTACGGCCCCACGGGGAAGGCGGCCGGGTGCCCCAGGAACTCCACGTCCACCGTCTGGCTGGCGTTCACCGGCACGCGGTCCCCGGCAATCACCACGAACTCGCCCGCCGCCACGTACTTCTCCAGCGCCACGGCGGTGCCGGGCCCCATGTCCGTGACTTCCACCAGCTGGAACATGCTGTCGGGGTTGAGCCGCTTGAGCAGCCGGTTGAACTGCTCGGCGTGGCGGGTGTGCACCAGGATGTGGAGCTTCACCTCGCCGCGCTTCTCCGCCATGGCCCGGCACAGCTCCAGGCAGCCCATGTGCGCGGTGACGATGATGCCGCCCTTGCCCTGCTTCACGACCTCGTAGAACTGCTCGCGCCCCTCGGTGCGGACCTGCTCGAAGCGGTAGCGGCCGCTGACGGCGAGCAGCTTGTCGAGCATCGTCTCCGCGAAGGTCACCAGGTGCTTGAGGCTGTCCTTCCGGCCCGGCGTGTGGCCGATGGCGCCCGTGGCCGCCTGGACGCGCGTGAGGTACTGCAGCGACGCGTCGCGGACCACGGGGCGCGACAGCCAGTGGACGAACACGACGGGGTACAGGCACAGGCGGAACGGCCAGCGGCCCAGGAGCCGGTGGACCCAGTACAGGAGCCAGATGCCGAGCACGAACGTGCTCTCTCCCATCTCCGCCCAGTGCCGCGCCCTCATGAGGAGACCTTCCTCCAGAGGAGCAGCGGCAGCCGCGCCAGCATCCCGAAGAACAGCTTCGCGTGCATGCCGGAGATGCGCACGTTGTCCCAGAGCACGTCGAAGTGGGAGATGCCGTCGGTGGGGTAGCGCACGCGGGTGGGCTGGTTGAGGATGCCCATCCCCCGCCAGTACAGCCGCACCAGCACCTCCACGTCGAAGTCCATCCGCTTGCCGATGCGCACCTGGTCGATGAGCGCCACGGTGGGCGCCAGCGGATAGACGCGGAAGCCGCACATCGAGTCGCGGATGGCCAGGGACAGCGTGTTGATCCACACCCAGATGTGCGTGGCGTAGCGGCCGTACAGCCGGCCCTTGGGCACCGACTCGTCGTACACGGGCGTGCCGCAGACGAGCTTGTCGGGCGCGCCCTTCGCCAGCTCCAGGAAGCGCGGGATGTCGCCGGTGTCGTGCTGACCGTCGGCGTCGATCTGCAGCGCGTGGCTGTAGCCCGCGGCCTGGGCCGCCTTGAGGCCCGCCATCATCGCGCCGCCCTTGCCCTCGTTCTGGGGCAGGCGCACCACGGAGACACCGGACGCGTCCGCTTCCGCGAGCGAGTCCAGCACCCGCGCGCAGCCCGGCTCGCTGCCGTCGTCCACCAGCACGCACGGCAGTCCATGCGAGCGCACGGCGTGCACCACCGCGCCCACGGCCTCGCCGTGGTTGTAGACGGGAATCACCGCGCAGACCTTCATCCGTGGACCTCGGTGAACAGGATGCGGCCGCTCCCGTGGGTGCCGGCCTCGGAGGTGTACTTGAAGTGGAGGCTGCCCTTGGTCGCGCTCCACGTCAGCTCCAGCGTCACCTGCGTCTCGGGGACGATGAGCTGCTGGAACTTCACCACCTCCATGCGCAGGAAGTGGGGCGGCAGCGTGAACAGCTCGCGGGCGAACTGGATGGCCCATTCAATCTGCGCCACGCCGGGCAGGATGGCCTTCTGGGGGAAGTGGCCCTTGAACTGGGGCAGGCTCGCCGGCGTCTCCAGGCTCAGCACGGCCTTCTCCGGACCCTGCTCGAGCACGCGCAGGGGCGGCCTGCGGGAGTCGAAGAGGGCGGTGAGTGCCGCCTCGGTGGATTTGCCCTGGCTGTTGACTGGCATCGCCTCCAGATACCGGAATCGACGCGGAAGGACAGCAGGCTCGAAGCCGTGGGTCAGCTGTTCCCGCAGGGCCTGGTTCAGCGAGCGCTTGCCCTGTCCCGTGAGGAGCCTCCCGCCAGCGGCCGTGGGCACCGCCACCACCGCGAGCGTCACCCGCAGGCCCTCTTGCAGCGGCACCACGCGCGCCTCGGTGAGGAGCCCGCCCGCCACGAGCGTTCGCTCCATGGCGCTCAGCGACACGCGCTTCTCCTCGAGCTTGAGCAGGCGGTCCTTGCGCCCCAGCAGCTCGAAGCCCTCCGGCAGGAGCCGCGCCCGGTCCTCGGTCTGGAACCAGCCGTCCTCAGGCAGGTGCGGGGAGCGGACCGCGAGCGCGTCGTCCTCCAGGCGGACCTCCAGGCCCGGCATCAGCGTCCAGCCCGCGTCGTCCTCGCGCGAGCGCTGTCGCCACGCGATGCCGCCCGTCTCCGAGCTGCCGTAGACCTCCACCGGCGCCTGACCCAGGAGCGTCCGGCACGCGTGCAGCGCCTCGGTGGGAAGCGGCCCTCCGGACGAGTACACCGCGCGAAGGTTCCCGCGAGCGCCCTCCCACGCCAGCGTCCCGGGCAGCCGCTTGAGGTGGGCGGGGCTGGCCACGAGCACGGAGGGGCCCTTCGTCAGCTCCGCGAGCAGCTCCTCCGGATACGGCAGGCTCCGCGCGAGGAAGGGCCGGCCCGCCGTCAGCGGCCAGAGCACCCGGAACAAGAGCCCGTAGATGTGCTGATGCGAGACGGTGGCGAGCACGCGGGCGTCGCCGACGCGCGCGTCGAAGAGGCGGCCCAGCGTGTGGACCTCGCGCGTGAGCTGGCCCAGGTGCTTGTCGATGGCCGCGGGCTCGCCGCTGGAGCCGGAGGTGTAGACCACCAGCGAGCGCGCCCCCGAGGACAGCGGCCTCCAGTCGGAGCGCCGGGCCTCCTCGGGCACGAGCGGGGAGAGCGAGGCGGGGACCTGTCCGGCGAAGCCCTCCACCTCGCGCGCGAGCCGCTCCAGCGTGGCGGGCTGGAGGTCGGACGGCAGGTAGACACACTTCCCCGCGTGCCAGGCGCCCAGGAGCGCGGCGGCGAACTCGTACGTGTCCTCGAAGTACAGCGCCAGGCGCCGACCCTCGCGCCGCTCGAAGGCCGCGCGCCAGCCGGCGGCCCGGGCCTGGAAGGCCGCGAACCCCAGCACGTGCCCGTCCCGCAGCGCCACCGGGAAGTCGGAGGGGCGGCCGTGGGTGAGGAGCTCTTCGAGGGCGACGCTCTCAGCCATGGACGTGGCCCGCCCTCACGCGTCGGCGCACCAGCCACTCGCCGGCGAAGAGCAGCCCCATCAAGCCGTAGGAGATGAGCCCATTGTACAGCGCCCACGTGGCGTCGCTCGCCCACAGGGCCGTGGCGAGCGCGATGCCGCCGTTGACGACGAAGAAGCCGCACCACACCTGCGTCACCCGCCGCGTGTAGGCCACGCCCGAGGCCGGGAGCTGGGGCTCGCGCAGCCGCGCCAGCCGCTCGATGACGGTGGGCGGATACACCAGGCTGGTGGCGAAGACGGCGAGCAGCATCGAGTTCACGAGCACCGGATAGAGCTTCAGCGGCAGGGCGTGGTTGCCCAGCATGCTGGTGCCCGCGAGCACGAGCGCGAGCGCGGCGGTGACGAGCCACACGCGCTCCTTCGTGGCCACGGCGCGCAGGACGGCCATGAGCACCAGGGGTATCGCCATCCAGCGAGGCTCGAACCGGCCCAGCCCGCTGTACATCAAGAGCGGGTACGCGAGGCTCAGCACGCCGAGCAGCGCTGGACGCAGGTGCTTCACGCCGCCACGGATTCGTCGAGCAGGCTGTGCAGCGCGTCGACGACGTCCTGGATGGTGCGGACCGACTTGAAGACCTCCGGCGAGATGCGCTTGCCCGTCACGGGCTTGAGCTTCACCAGCAGGTCCACCGCGTCGATGCTGTCGATGTCCAGGTCGTCCCGGAGGCGGGCCTCGGGGGTGATTCGCGCCGGGTCGATGTCGAAGGTGTCCTGCAGGAGCGTGCGCAGGTTCTCGAAGAGCTGGTTCTTGGTCATGTGGTGCATAAGGGCCCCCTCGAATGAATGGTGGATGCTCAGGACTTGCGGTGGGCGCTCACGAAGGTCGCGAGGGCGCGCACGCTGGCGAAGTGACGACGGTTCTCCTGGGAGTCGCTCGCCAGGGCGACGCCATAGGTCTTCTGCAGCGCCAGGCCGAGCTCCAGGGCATCGATGGAGTCCAGCCCCAGGCCCTCGACGAACAGCGGCGCACCCGGGTCGATGTCCTCGGGTTTGACGTCCTCGAGATTCAAGGTCTCGATGACCAGCTTCTTTATCTCCTGCTCAAGCACCTGCATGACGTTGTGTCTCCGTGGAGAAGTAGTCGTGCAATCTCTCGGTGAGATGGCGGGCCGCGAGCGCCTCTCCGTGCGCTTCGTCGACCATGGACGCGACCTGGATGTCGTCCTGGACCACGATGGTGAAGTTCATCTTCGAGGGGGGCACGCGCCACCAGGGCAGGCCCTTGGTGAGGCTCAGCGGCTGGCAGCGGATGGTGACGGGGGTGATGTCACAGGGCCCGCGCACCGCGATGTTGGCCGCGCCGCGCTGCAGCTTCATGGGCCCCGTCACCGGCGTGCGGGTGCCCTCGGGAAAGATGATGAGGTTGTTGCCCGCCTTCACGGACGCGATGCACGCCTTGACCAGCTCCGGGCCGGAGTCGTTGCACAGGTAGCCGGTGGCCTCCACGGGCCCCCGGGTGAAGGGGTTGCTGGCCAGGCTCGCCTTCACCACGCAGTCCGCGTTGGGCACCAGCGAGATGAGGAACACCACGTCGATGAGCGTGGGGTGGTTGGCGAGGATGAGCAGGCCGGGGCGCGCGAGCTTCTCCACGCCCTCGATGCGGTAGGCGAGCACGCCCACCACGCGCATCAGCTCGATGAAGAGGCGGAACGAGTGGTGCACCGCCAGCCGGGCCAGCCGCGTGCGCCGGGGTCGGTCGCGCACCAGCAGCGACAGCAGCGGGAAGAAGAAGATGCGCAGGGCCAGCCCGCCCAGCCCGAAGGTGGCGAAGCAGAAGCCCGTGGCGAACACGCGCCAGTAATAGTTGAGGCGCTCAGACATCGCGTTCCCACCGCCACAGGCGCGAGCCCAGGACCCGCTCCAAGCGCGCGTCGCCCAGGACGAGGAAGCGCAGCACGGACAGCTCCTCCGGGAGCCCCTCCGGCGTCGGCGCGGGATGGACACCCTCCGCGGCGCCGCAGGACAGCCGGAAGCGCGGGCCGTCGCCCGCGGGCCTCACGCTGCAGGCCCAGGCGTGCGCCAGGGACGTCTGCTCCGGGAAGTGCTGGAAGGGCGCGGGGCGGGGCTCGTCGTAGACGATGACGACGACCTCCGGAGCGCCCTCGCCGAGCAGCCCGCACGCCTCCACGAAGGCGGCCTCCACCGTCTCCGCGCCCGCGGCCACCGCGCTCTGTGCCGTCAAATCCCCCCGGGCGATGGAGTACAGCCCGCCGATGGCGTTGTGCACCGACAGGCTGAAGGACGTGGGCGACAGCGGGGTGGACTTCGCGAGCTGCTCCAGCAGGTCCACCGAGCGGCCCATGTCCCCATGGCGGGACGCGAACACCAGGGGACACGCGGGGGCGTCCGCCTGGCACGTGTACGCCGCCTGGAGCGCGATGCGGCCCAGCCTGTCCACCCGACGGCGCATCATCGGCGGCATCTCCGTCAGGGGAGGCGTCCCCTCGGACGGGAGTGGATGGGGCTTGGAGAGCCAGGACCTCCAGGCGTCTTGCCCGAAAAGCCCAGGAGCCCACGCGGCCCAGTGGTGGACGGAAAAAACCATGATGGCGGGGAAGAAAGGCGGGTGCTGCCTGCGGCGGTCCTCTACCAAAGCATCATATACGAGACAATTGGCTCCGATGGGGCGTTGCCTCCGAGGACGAGACAGGGCACCCGCGCATTCACTCGCTCATGCTACGCCGCGCCCGCACCGGGCCGAGAGGGGTGGGGCGGATGGCGCGCTCGCATGGCCGGTGGGGAGGTGGCCGGCGCCCGCCCACGGGTCGATTCCGCGTCGAGGGCCCTGGGCCACGAGCGCGCGAGCGTGCCGTCCGGAATGGTGACGCCCCGTGCGCCGCCTCCAGACCCTGGGTGGTAGAGGGTAGGAGAGACCTCGTGGTTTCCCATGGTGTGATGACGACCCGGATCACCGAGGGACTGCGCAAGCGGCCGGACCCCGTGATTTCCGCCAGGGAGGAATCGACGCCGCGGGCCCCGCGCTTTCGAAGAAACCGGGCGGAGCGCGTTGGCGCGAAGCGTGCGCCGGGCCGGGATGACACGCGGGGCAATGACATACGGCGGCGGTCCGCTCCTCCCGGGCGACGGAGGCGGTCCCCGCGCGCCCGCATGCGCAGCTGTCCCGCAGTCAGGTGTCACGCGTCGGCGCGTGGCCGTCCCTTCGGGGCTCGTTGCCGCGATGCATGACCGGAGGCAGCTTGGCCGCTCCCTCGACAGCCCGCTGTGGGCCGCACGGGCCCCGGGCAGGAGCGTCACACCATGTTCCAGGTCCTCGCAGGCATCCTCGCCGCGGCGGGTGTCGCCGGTTCACAACCCGTCCCCGAGGCGCCTCCCGACGCCGCCCCGGAGCTGGCGCGGGCCTGCACCACGCTGACCGCGCCCGGGAACCGCCGGGCGAACGTCTGCAAGACGTGGACGGCGATGGGCGGTGGCGTCTATCGGGGCACGTGGTCCACCAGCAGCCACGCCAGCGGCACCCGGCTCCAGTTCTACGCGGACGGCTACGTCTTCAACGCGGCCTGGAGCGGCGAGTACTCGGGCGTCCAGCGCTTCCTGCTGCGGCTGTGCAACACGAGCACGGGGCGCTGCTCCGCGTGGTGGTAGCCGGCGTCAGGGCGCCGCGCTCCAGTCCCACGCCACCACGGCCCACTCGTCCGTGGCGTCGCGATAGGTGTGCAGCGTCCTGAAGCCCACGCGCTCGTGGGCGCGTAGGGAGCGCGTGTTGCGCGCGGACACCTCGGTGACGAGCAGGTCGAAGCGGCCGCGGTAGAGCTCCCGGTGCTTCGCGTAGAGCTGGTCGAAGAGCCCCTTGCCCCGGTGGGCCTTGTCCACGCAGACCTGCCCCATGACGTAGAAGCGCTGCTCTCGCAGCGCGCGCCCCCGGTACTCCAGCGTGTCGAGCAGGTCGAACATCGGGACGAGCAGGGGCATCAGCGCCCGGCACTCGCGGGGCATCGTCAGCGCGTACGCCACCAGCTCGTCGCCGTGGTGCGCGACGATGCTGGGCGCCAGCGCGTGCATCTGCTCCAGGGCCGTCACGTCGTGCTCCACGGTGACGAAGCCTTGCGAGCGCATCTCGTCATCCTCGAGCACCTGCTTCAGGTTCCTGCGCTGCAGCTCCAGGATTCGCGGGAGCTCCGACGGACCGCGCACCGCCGTCACCTCATAGGGGCTTGCCATGGTGCTGGGAGGATAGACGAGGCGCGGTGTGTCGCACGAGCCAGCGCTCGACGTCCTTGAACTGCTGGGTACGGGCGGGCAGGTGGGACTGGTTGTAGCGCTGCGCGGCGTTCGCCAGCGTGAGGGCGCGCTGGCGCTGGCCGGGCTCGGCCTCGAGCGCTCGGGCCATCGAGTAGCGGGCGCTGGCCAGCTCATCGGCGTAGCGCTCGGCGGAGGGCTGTTCGAGCAGGCCGAGGGCCCGCTCCAGCAGGGGGATGGCCTTGCGCGACTCCCCCAGGCCCAGGTGGTCATCGGCGACGTTCATCAGCTCCATCCCCACCCGGGCATCCTGGGGACCGTAGCGCTTCTCGCGGATGGTCACCGCGCGCTGGTGGTGCTTCAGCGCCTCCTCGTGCCGCCCCAGCGAGGCCAGCACCAGGCCCATGCGTGAGAGGGACGCGCCCACGTCGCTGGCGTCGGGGCCCTGCACCTTCTCGTGGATGCGCGCCGCCTTGATGTAGTGCTGGAGGCTCTCCTCCGGGCGCCCCTGCTCCATCAGGAACCCCGCCAGGTTGTGGTACGCGCTGGCCACCGCCTCGCTCTCCTCGCCGTAGACGCGCTGGTTGATGGCCAGCGCCTCCCGTCCGTATCGGAGCGCGGCCTCGATGTCGCCGAGCCGCACGTTGAAGACGGCGAGGTTGCTGAGCACGGTGGCGAGGTACGGATGCTCGGGGCCGTACTTCTCCCGGTAGATGGCCTCCGCCTCGGTGAGGAAGCGAAGCCCCTCCGCGTGGCGGTCGAACTCGTGGAGCGCGTGGCCCATGGTCAACAGCGCCGTGCCGAGCTCCGGCTCGTTCGAGGTGTAGAGCTTGCGCGCCAGCTCCACCGCGCGCTGGCTCGCGGCCAGCGCCTCCTCGCGTCGCCCGCGCCTGCGGTGGAGGCTGGCGAGGTTGCGGAAGTACATCGCCTCGATGCGCGCGTCGCCGCCCAGCCTGCGCAGCGCCGCCTCCGCGTGTCCGGGCACGGCGCCGTCCGGGTCCACCTCCGGCCCCACCAGGCTGAGCAGGCGGATCATCCCCGCCCACGACTCGGCGGCCTGTCGGTCATGGCGACTGGCGGTGGCCACCTGGATGGCCTGGTGCAGGGTCTTGATGGCGTCGCGGTACGCGAGGTTCTTCCCCTGCGTCTCGGCGAGCAGGTCCAGCACCTCCGCCTCGAGCGGCCCGTAGCCGATGGCGTGGGCCTCGGCCGCCACCTCGTTCGCCAGCAGGAGCGCGGGCGCGACCTGGCCCGCGTTGAGCTTCGCGCGCACCTGGGCCCGTCGGGTGCGCAGGGCCTCCATGCGCTTCTGGCTGGCCTCGTCCGCGGGCGGCGGCTCGGGCGCGGCCAGCGCGGCCAGGTTGGCGCAGACGGACACGCTCTCCAGCGAGTGCACCACGCGCGTCGCGTTCTGGATGACCTGCGCGTCCGCGGCGGCGAGCGTGTCCACCACGGCGCCCAGGTCCTTGAGCCGCTGGTCCAGGCAGATGACCTGTCGCTCGAGCAGCCGCTCCGTCTGCTGTCCCTTCACGCGCGTGGCGACACACGCCTCGTGGCTCGCGGTGAGCCAGGCCCGTGCCTGGCCGTTCAACGTGCGCTCCACTTCGCTCCACGCGCCCGCGGCGTAGGGCAGGGGGCTCTGGGTGAAGCGCGCGCGCACGGCGGCCCCGCGGGCCTCATCCCAGACGCCGACGAGGGCCTGCTCGTTGCTGGCGCAGGGCGACGCGGACGTGGTGCGGTGCAGGACGGCGCCTCCCACGAGCAACACCAGCCCTGCGGCCGTGGCGAGCGCGGCGCGGCGCCACCGGGTCCCGGGGGCATGGCTGAGCCCGCGCAAAAGCGCGTCCATGGATTCGTGGCGCGCCTCCGGCGAGGCGGCGAGTCCTCGCAGCAACACCTGATGCAGCCACACCGGGACATCCGAGCCCGGTGGTGGCCGAGGTCCGGGCGGCACGCGGACAGGCAGCTGCGTGCCGGGGCTCGCGGGCTCGGCCGGGGTGAAGGGGCGCTTGCCATAGAGGGCCTCGTGCAGCGCGACGCAGAAGCTGTACTGGTCGCTGCGCGCGTCGGAGGGCTCGCCGCGCTTCTGCTCGGGCGCCATGTAGGCCGGCGTTCCCAGCACCATGTCCGAGCGGGTGTGCCACTCGCTGCGCAGCGGGGCGGGCGGGCCGCTCGGGGTGGGCGTGGGCGTGTCCTCGACGCCCTCGACGATGCGCGCCAGCCCGAAGTCGGTGATGCGCACGCGCCCGTCCTTGCCGACGAGCGCGTTGTCGGGCTTGAAGTCCCGGTGCACCAGCCCCTGCGCGTGCGCCGCCGCGAGCCCGCGCCCGGCCTGGATGAACAGGCCCAGCGTCTCGCGCCAGTCCTTGGGGCCCTTGCTCGCGCGGATGTGCGCGCGCAGCGTGGTGCCGTCCACCAGCTCCATGGCCAGGAAGACGTGCTCACCGAAGCGGCCCACGTCGTGGATGGTGATGACGTTCGGGTGGATGACGCGGGCGGTGGCCTGGGCCTCGCGCAACAGCCGCGCCTGGGCGCGCTCGAGGTGGGCGGAGCTGCTGGAGTCGATGCGGATCAGCTTGAGCGCGACGCGCCGGTCCAGCTCCGGGTCATACGCCGCGTGGACGACGCCCATGCCCCCGGAGCCGATGCGCTCGAGCACCACGTAGCGCCCGAGCAGCGCCCCGCGCTCGATCCACGAGCGCGCGGAGGTGGGCGTCGCGGGCGTGGAGGACGGAGGGCTTGCCTCCTCGTCCCGCGAACGCGCGGCCTCCGCCAGGAGTGCTCGACAGGAGGCGCAGGAATCAAGATGCTGCTCCACCTCATGCGTCGCTTCGACGTCCAGCTCACCCAGTGCGAAGGCGAAGAGTCGTCGTGTCTCGATGCATTCCATGACCGTGGCGAAGATAACCGACGTGGGCGGTCAAGACGATGAGTGGCTCCGAGCATGAAGAGGACCTGGCCTTCGCGCGCGCCTGCGCGCGGCAGGACGCCAGCGCCCTGACCGAGTTCGAGTCGCGCTTCATCCCGTCGCTCCGCAAGGCGCTGCTGCACCGGGGGCTGGAAGTCACGGTGGCGGATGAGGCGCTCCAGTTGCTGCGCGTGAAGCTTTTCCTTCCCAGCGGAGAGCGCGCGCCGCGCATCGCCGACTACGAGGGGCAGGGCTCGTTGCTGGCGTGGCTCCGCGTGGCCGCCCTGCGCACCGCGCTCAACCTGATGCGGGAGCGGAAGATTTCGCTCGACCTGGATGACTCCAAGCTCGCGGAGACGAGCGTTCAAGACGTGGACATGGACCGGCGCTTCATCCAGGAGCGCTACCGCGAGGACTTCACGGTGGCGTTCCAGGAGGCGCTCGGCGCGCTGGAGCCTCGGGGGCGGACGCTGCTGCGGCTGCACCTGGTGGAGGGCATGGGCACGGCGCAGATTGCCCGCGCGTACCAGGTGGACCGCTCCACGGTGAAGCGGTGGCTGGCGCAGTTCCGCGAGCGGCTGCGGCAGGACGTGCGCGAGCGGCTCGCGGCCCGGCTGGGCGAGAACTCCGAGGGGCTCACCAGTTTGCTGCGGGTGCTCCAGAGTCAGCTGGACCTGAGCATCCGCTCGGTGATGCGCGACGCGACGCCGTCTTGAGCGCTGGCGCGCCCGGATTCTTGGGGAAAAGTGAGGCGCGAATGCGCCACTTCGCGCCGGGGCGTGTCGAGAGGGTGATGTGCCCCGATACCGCGCTTGCTTCCCCACACCCCCTGCGCGGACCCGGGGACGGCTGACCGCTCCTGGTCGGGAATTCGAGGGGAGCGTGGAGAAGGTCCGCGGGGGGCCTCTCCACGCTCCTTGTTCGAGCGTGCGCTCAGGCCTTCGTCGTCGCGAGCGCCTGTCGGATGGCGACCACCAGGGGGCAGTCGTCCTTCTCCAGGTCGAAGGGCTTGCGAGGGAAGAGGGGAGGCTGCGCCATGAAGCGGGGGCGGGTGCCCCGGTGCGGCTGCGCGGCGTGGGCGATGAACGGATGGCAGAGGTAGACGGTCCCCGCGTCGCCCGTGGCCAGCGCCTCCGGTCGTGACGCCGTCTGCTCCATCCGCTGCGCCAGCTCCATGAACGAAAGGCCCGCATCGCCCATGGGGGCCAGCATCCGCGCGACGTCGTGATGCGAGCCGACACGGAGTCGCGTGGGAGCGTCGCTCTCTCCGACGTCGGAGAACAAGAAGAGCATCAGGAGCGCGCGCCCCTGGGTGGAGACGTTGCTGCGCCACTCGAAGAAGGAGTCGGTGCCGCCCGGTGGAGGGAAGCTGACGTCGACGTGCCAGCCGTCGTCACCGGGGTTTTCGGTGCTGGGGAAGCGGACCGGGAAGGAGCCCAGGCTCATCCTCGGCCACCATCGCTCGAAGCCGACGAGCTGGTCGTACGCGGACTTCAGCCTCGGGGTGTTCGCGGCCGCGCGGAAGACGTCCTGCGTGTACTCGCCGAGCCGGACCACGGGGCGGGTCCAGCTCGAAGGGTCGTCGGGTGAACAGCCGGTGTCCTTCCAGAGGAGGGCGCGCGCCTCGGCGGCGACCTCCTTCGGGAAGGCGTCATCGAGCCGGACGAAGCCCTGCTCGATGAACTGTTGAAGCTGGGACGCACTCAGGACCGGGGAGGATTCAGGGGGCATGGGGCGCGGGGACGGAGGGACGCGCTGATCCTGACAGGTCCCGCGCGGGGACGTCAGGGCTGTCCCACGACCTGGAGCATCTGGATGAGATTGCCGCAGGTGTCCTCGAACGTGGCGATGATGGCGGGCCCGAACTGGGTGGGCGCCTTGGTGAACACCACGCCGCGTGCCTTCAGTCGCTCATATTCCTCGTGGATGTTCGTCGACGTGAAGGCCGTGGCGGGGATGCCATCCGCGAAGATGGCCTTCTGGTACGCCGTCGCCGCCGGGTGCCCGTTGGGCTCCAGCAGCAGCTCCGTGCCGTTCGGGTCGTCCGGCGACACCACCGTCAGCCAGCGCGCTCCGCCCGCGGGCACGTCCACCTTCGTCACGAAGCCCAGCTTCTCCGTGTAGAACTTCTGGGCCTTGGCCTGGTCGTCGACGAACACGCTATTCATCGAGATGCGCATCGGTTCCTCCAAGAGGGGACAACGTCGTCGACGCGGACCTCCCGCGTGACGTTCAACCATTTCGTTGAGAATAGCGATGGAGGCGGGACAGTCAACCATCTGGTTGTGAGTGCGGCTCGGGCATGAAGTGGGTCAGCTTCCAGACTCCCTGGCGCGGGCGCGGACCTCGGCGGCGAACAGCTCGGCGGCGGGGGCTCGGGGCGCACCCTTGCGCCAGAGGAGGGCGGCCAGCTCGGAGCGGGGCGCCGGGGACAGTCGCTTGACGACCAGTCGCTCCACGTCGGCCAGGCGCGGCTCGGGCAACACCGTGACGGCGAGCCCCGCGCGGACGATGGCGAGCACCGTGCCCACGGCGTTGGACTCGAGCGCGATGCGTGGGGACAGCCGCAGCGTGGCGAAGTACGCGTCCACGCGCGAGCGCACCCGCAGGCCCGGGGAGAGCAGGGCGAAGGGCTCGTCCGTGAGCTGCTTCACGCCCACCGTCTCCGCGCCCGCCAGCCCGTGGCCTCGCGCGACGACGAGCGCGAGCCGGCTGTCGAACACCGGCTCCGTGTCCAGGTCCGGCGCGCGCGCCGGTGCGTAGCCCAGCCCCACGTCCAGCTTTCCGTCCGTCAAGCGCCGCTCCATCCTGCGCACCACCAGCTCCTCCGCGCTGAGCGCGAGGCCGGGGTGCCGGCGCAGGACGGCGGCGAGCGCGGGGACAACCAGGCCTCGCATGCTGGGGGGATAGCCCACGCGCAGCGCGCCCGTGGCCAGGCCTCGCAGCGCGCCCACCGCCATCCGTCCCGCGTCCACGTCCTCCAACGCGCGCGACGCGTAGCTGCGGAACAGCTCTCCGGCCTGCGTCAGGCGCACGCCCGCGCGGGAGCGCTCGAAGAGGGGCGTCTGTAGCTCCTCCTCCAGCTGGCGGATCTGCTGGGACAGCGTGGGCTGCGAGACGTGTACCCGCCGCGCGGCCCGGCCGAAGTGCAGCGTGTCCGCCACGGCGGTGAAGTAGCGCAGGTGTCGGAGCTCCATGGGTCCATCATAGATGGTGCCTATCGAAGCGATGCGAACAAACGAATGTACGAATCGAGCCCGGTCCGTAGAACTTCGGTGTCACCAGAAGGAAGGACCGCGAGATGAAGGCATCGGACCTGTTCGTCAAAGCGCTGGAGGCCGAGGGCGTGCGCTACGTCTTCGGGCTGCCCGGCGAGGAGAATCTGGACCTCTTGGAGTCGATGCGCGGCTCCAGCCTGAAGCTGGTGCTGACCCGCCACGAGCAGGCGGCCGGCTTCATGGCGGCGACGTGGGGGCGGCTGACCGGCAAGGCGGGCGTCACCCTGGCGACGCTGGGGCCGGGCGCCACCAACCTCGTCACGCCCGCCGCGTACGCGCAACTGGGCGCCATGCCCATGGTGATGCTCACCGGGCAGAAGCCCATCAAGGCGAGCAAGCAGGGCCACTTCCAGATTGTCGACGTGGTGGGGATGATGCGCCCGCTCACCAAGCTGACGCGCACGCTCGTCTCCGCGGAGCACGTCCCGTCCGCCGTGCGCGAGGCCTTCCGCCGCGCGGAGGAGGAGCGCCCCGGCGCCACCCATCTGGAATTGCCCGAGGACGTCGCGCGCGAGGCCACCGAGGCGCCGTTGCTCGCGCCCAGCGCGTGGCGCAGGCCCGTGGCGGACGAGGGCTCCATCGCGCGGGCGGTGGAGACGATTGCCTCCGCGCGCCGGCCGCTGCTGATGGTGGGCGCGGGCGCGAACCGGAAGCTCACCTCGGAGATGCTGCGCGTCCTGGTGGACCGGGTGGGGATTCCCTTCTCGAGCACGCAGATGGGCAAGGGCGTCGTCGATGAGTCCCACCCGCTGTGGATGGGCACCGCCGCGCTGTCGGACGGAGACTTCGTCCACCGCGCCATCGAGATGTCCGACTGCATCATCAACGTGGGACACGACGTCATCGAGAAGCCGCCGTTCGTGATGCGCGACAGCAGCCGCGCCGTTGTCCACCTGAACTTCTCCTCGGCGGAGGTGGACCCGGTCTACTTCCCGAAGCTGGAGGTGACGGGGGACATCGCCAACGCCGTGTGGCGCATCGCGGAGGGTCTGGGACAGCGTGGGGCGAGCTGGGACTTCGCGCCGTTCGAGAAGGCCCGGGCGGGGCTGGAGGCGCAGCTGGCGCGAGGCGCGGCGGATGACCGCTTCCCCATCTACCCCGCGCGGCTGGTGGCGGAGGTGCGCCGCGCGCTGCCGGATGACGGCATCGTGTGCCTGGACAATGGCATGTACAAGCTGTGGTTCGCCCGGTACTACCGCACGCGGCGGCCCAACACGCTCCTGTTGGACAACGCGCTCGCGACGATGGGGGCGGGGCTGCCCTCCGCGATTGCGGCGAAGCTGGTGCATCCGCGCCGCAAGGTGGTGGCGGTCTGCGGTGACGGTGGGTTCATGATGAACTCGCAGGAGCTGGAGACGGCGGTGCGGCTGGGGCTGGACCTGACGGTGGTCGTCGTGCGTGACGACGGCTACGGGATGATTCGCTGGAAGCAGGGGGAGATGGGCCTGCCGGATTTCGGTATGGCGTTGGGCAACCCCGACTTCGTCCGCTACGCGGAGGCGTACGGCGCCAGGGGGCATCGACCCACGAGCGCGTCGGAGTTCGGCTCCACCCTGTCACGCTGCCTGGAGTCGGGCGGCGTGCATGTCATCGACCTGCCCATCGACTACTCGGACAACACCCGCGCGCTCGGCGTCGGGGAGAAGGAAGGCGAGGTGCTCCATGTTGGCTGAACGCTACCCGTACTACGTGGCCAACCGGCCGCGCTGGCCGAACACGGACCTGCCCGTGGTGGACAAGTACTCGGGCGAGGTGGTGACGCGCGTCGCGCTCTCGGACGCGGCCGCGGTGGAGGAGGCCATCGCCGCCGCGGTGCGCGCGGCGGGGCCGATGCGGCGGCTGCCCGCGCATGCCCGACAGGCGGTGCTGGAGCACTGCGTGCGTCGCTTCCAGGCGCGCGCGGAGGAGCTGGCCCGGGTCCTCTGCATCGAGGCGGGCAAGCCCCTGCGCGACGCGCGCGGCGAGGTGACGCGGCTCATCGAGACCTTCAAGGCCGCCGCCGAGGAGGCGGTGCGCGGGGGCGGCGAGGTGCTGAACCTGGAGGTGTCCGCGCGGGCCGAGGGTTATCGGGGCTTCACGCGTCGGGTGCCGGTGGGGCCCGTGTCTCTCATCACGCCATTCAACTTCCCGCTCAACCTGGTGGCGCACAAGGTCGCCCCCGCGATTGCCGCGGGCTGCCCGTTCATCCTGAAGCCGTCGGACCGCACGCCCGTGAGCGCGATGATTCTGGCGGAGGTGCTCGCGGAGACGGACCTGCCCGAGGGCGCGTTCTCCGTCGTCACGCCGACGCTGAAGGACATCGGTCCGCTCATCGAGGACGAGCGGCTGAAGCTCCTGTCGTTCACGGGCTCGGAGAAGGTGGGCTGGGAGCTCAA
Organism: Myxococcus sp. MISCRS1; assembly: GCF_026626605.1. Taxonomy (NCBI): domain Bacteria; kingdom Pseudomonadati; phylum Myxococcota; class Myxococcia; order Myxococcales; family Myxococcaceae; genus Myxococcus; species Myxococcus sp. MISCRS1. The sequence continues at coordinate 947,963 of NZ_JAPNKB010000001.1, read as the reverse complement.
GGCGCGCGCGGGGCGCAAGAAGGTGGTGCTGGAGCTGGGCGGCAACGCGGCGTGCGTGGTGGACCGCGAGCCGGGCGCGCCGCTGGAGGCGGTGGCGGACCGCGTGGCGCTCGGGGCGTTCTTCCAGTCGGGGCAGAGCTGCATCTCGGTGCAGCGGGTGCTGGTGCATGCGTCGCACTACGACGCATTCAAGGCGCTCATCGTCGCGCGGGCGCGGGCGCTGCGCTCGGGGAACCCTCGGGACGAGGCGACGACGCTGGGGCCGATGATCGACGAGCCGGCGGCGAAGCGGCTCGAGGGGTGGATCCAGGACGCGGTGGAGCGGGGTGCCCGGGTGCTGACGGGCGGTGGACGCAAGGGGGCGCTGCTGGAGGCCACGGTGCTGGAGGGGGTGCCCGAGGACGCGCCGCTGAGCGCGGAGGAGGCGTTCGGTCCGGTGGTGCTCTTGCAGCCCTTCACGTCCTTCACGGAGGCGATGGCCGAGGTCAACGCGGGGCGGTACGGGCTCCAGGCAGGGCTCTTCACCAACGACCTCTCACGGGCGATGCACGCCTGGGACGAGCTGGAGGTGGGCGGCGTGGTGGTGGGGGACGTGCCGAGCTTCCGCGTGGACACCATGCCCTACGGCGGCGTGAAGGGCTCCGGCCTGGGGCGCGAGGGCGTGAAGTACGCCATCGAGGACATGACCGAGCTGCGGTTGCTGGTGCTGCGCCAGCGCGCGCCCCAGGAGGATTGAGGCGCGGCGCGAGCGTGGCCAAGATGCCCGGATGGACCAGGACGAGCGCGACTTCATCGAGCGCATCAAGAAGGAGGAGCCCTCCCGGGGGCTCCGCGTGCGCGTGAGTGACTCGGAGGAGTACCGCGTCACGGCGCTCGGCCGCGGCGAGATGGGCTTCTACCAGCAGAACGACAGGGCCCTGCTGTTCGAGTTCAGCGCCGGCTTCGGCTTCATCGTCAAGAAGTCCATCCGGCGCTGGGACGACGGCAAGAAGGTCACCGACGCGGAGCGCGAGGTCATCGTCCAGCGCATCGCCGACTACCTGAAGGCCGGCGGTGCACAGTACGTCAAGGTCATCGAGTGACCCCACGTCAGCGGATGATGGCGTAACCGGCGTGCGCGTGGTCGCTCACGCCGTCCGTCTTCACCTGCGCGGCGTTGTGCGTGTCCAGCCCGCCCGACACCCAGACCTGGTCGAAGTTGTCGCCGTTGGCCTTCTTGCCGCCGACCACGCGGTGCAGCCCCGCGCCCTCGAGCGCCTTGCCCACGTTCTCGGTCGAGTCGTTGAAGTCTCCCATCACCACCAGCTCGCGCGCCGGCGGCCCCTTGGCCTCCGCGCGCGCCACCTCCGCGAGGAACTGGAGCTGCTTCTCACGCAGCCCCGCGCCTTCCTTCCCCGCGGCCAGGTGCACGTTGATGATGCTCTTCTCCTGGCCATCCGGCCCCACCACGCGCGTCACCAGCGCCGTGCGCGGCTCGGAGGGACTGTTCTTCCTGAGCGCCTCGTTGCGCTCCCCCAGCGCCTTGCGCTCGGACTCCGTCAGCTTGCCGTCTCCCAGCGCCGCCAGGTCCTCCTTCGTCGACACCGCGGGCCCTCCGGACTCCGCCGCCGGCAGCGTCACCGTGTACGCGTCCACCACCTTGTCCGGCGCCCCCACGTAGATGGCGTTGCCGTACGTCGCGTCCGCGCCCGTGTCGCCCTTGATGCTCCTGTCGTCCCCGGAGAACGACTCGCCCGTCACCAGCGTCCCCTCGGGCGTCTGGTACAGCGTCGTCCCATCCGCGCCCTTGCGGATCGCCGTGGCCGGCGCGTCCTCGTGCAGCCCCACCGTGGGCACCGTGCCCGACTTGAACGCCTCGAACGCCGGGTTCAGGTGCCGCGCGATGTCCAACGCCGTGTTCGCGTTCCCGCTGCGGTCCACGCCGATGTCCACCTCCTGGAACCCGGCGATGGTCGCGCCCGTCTCGCGGATGAGCTCCGCCTGCTCCTCGCGGTTCTTCGCCGTGCGGTACTCGGAGCCCGCGCCGTTGGCCAGGTTCAGCGTCAGCACCCCCGTGCCGTTCTGGATGTCCGGCAGCTCGTCCGCGTGCACCGGCTTCGAGTAGCCGCTCGGCCCCTCGTTCGCTCCCCCAGACAAGTCCGGCCGCGTGGGGCTGGGGCCCGGTGACGGAGACGGCGTGAAGGAGTCCTTCGCCTGCGCCGAGCCCGACGCCGCGCCCGCGCCATCCTTGGGCCGCGCCTCGTTGGCCGTGGAGGGGGCGGGCGGCTGCTGAACGACGCTCCGGGCCCAATGGCCCGCGACATTCCAGATGCTCATCACCATCTCCTGCGCTCAGGAAGCACACGGCCCGGGCCGTGGTTCCGCGTGGACAGCGTGGGCCCGAGTCTCCCTCAACCCGGTCATCCCGGAAAGCCGCGCCGGGTCCAGGGGAACCTCCCTCCAAAAAGGTCCTGGACCATCCCCGCTCGTACCGTTAGTAGGTTTGACCTCAAACATTAAGCCCGGGAGCACGGAGTCCACGCGAGAGGGAGGCGCGGGACCGGGGCTCGCCGTGCGCCCCGACTCGAAAGGTCCCAGACATGGTGCGTTCCATCCCCTTGCCCTGGCTCTCCGCCGCGACTCCCGAAGCACCCGTGGCGAGCGCCCCGCCGCCTCCGTTGCCCGTCCCGGTGCCCGAGGGCAGCGCGTGGGGCCTGGAGCTGTGGCAGTGGGCGGGGCTGGCGGTGCTGTTCGTGGGGGCGTGGCTGTTGGGGCGGGCCCTCGAGTGGCTGGTGCTCAGGTTGGTGGACCGGGCCACCGCCATGACGAAGTCGGGCTGGGATGACCAGCTGGCGACGTCCGCGCGAGGCCCCACGCGCTACGTGCTGTTCGCGGTGTTGGTGGCCTCGGGGCTGTGGGCGCTGAAGCTGCCGCCGGTGGCGAAGCACGGCGTGGAGCTGGTGACGCGCTCGGTGGGCCTGGTGGCGGTGGCGTGGTTCCTCTTGCGCTTCGTGAAGCTCGCCGCGGGCTTCGTCGAGCAGACGGTGGTGCGCGAGGAGAAGGGCGGCAACGTGGGCCGGGCCCGCGGCCTGCGCACGCAGCTGGCGGTGCTGCGGCGGGTCGTCGAGGTCGCCGTGGTGCTCATCGGCGCGTCGCTGATGCTGCTGCAGTTCGAGGCGGTGCGGAACGTGGGCGTGTCGCTGCTCGCCTCGGCGGGCATCGCCGGCCTGTTCATCGGCCTGGCGGCGCAGAAGTCCATCTCCACGCTGCTGGCCGGCATCCAGCTGTCCATCACCCAGCCCATCCGCATCGGCGACACCGTCATCGTGGAGAACGAGTGGGGGTGGGTGGAGGAGATCACCCTCACGTACGTGGTGGTGAAGGTGTGGGATTTGCGCCGGCTGGTGATTCCCATGGGCCACTTCCTGGAGAAGCCCTTCCAGAACTGGAGCAAGGTGTCTCCGGACATCATGGGCACCGCGGAGTTCTACGTGGACTTCCGCACGGACGTGCCCGCGGTCCGCGCCGAGCTGCGGCGCATCCTGGAGCAGGAGTCCAACGGGCTGTGGGACGGCAAGGTGGGCGGGCTGCAGGTGACGGACATGTCCGAGCGCACCATGAAGCTGCGCGCCCTGGTGAGCGCGGCGGACTCCGGCAAGGCGTTCGACCTGCGGTGCCTGGTGCGCGAGCGGCTGATGGCCTTCCTGCGCGAGCAGCCCTACGGCCTGCCCATGGTCCGCACCGAGGCCTGCCTCACCGAGCACGAGCCGTCCTCCCACAACGGCGCCCGGCCGGGCACGAATGTGGTGGCCGTGCTCCCCAGCGAGTGACTGGCCCGCACTCCACGGCCGTGCAGGTGGGCCCGTGGAGGCGCGGCTCCCATACGGGGCGTGTTTGTTGAGTGGTGAATAGTTCACCCTGCGTCTCCGGGGTGGGGTAGGTTGTCCGCAATCGCGGATTAAGCGGAAAGTGCGGTTCCGTCTCCCGAGGGCGCGCGCGGCAGCAGTGCGCGCGCCATGTGGAGTCCACACGCGGAGGCCGTGCGATGCGGCTGGCCGCGGTGATCCGCGACGCACCACCCACCCAGCAAGGAGCGCTGCCCATGAAGCGGTTGATTCCGTTTGCCCTGATGTTGCTGAGCCCTACCGCGTCGTTCGCGGGGGCCGAGGACCGGGAGCTGTGGATTTCGTTGGGCGCCGACGCCATGGAGCCCGTGGCAGAGGCGTTCGCGAAGGAAGGCTGGAAGATGCCGCCTCCGTCGCTGACGAAGAAGGAGGTGTCGGTGATTGCGGTGCGCGAGTCGCAGCTGGAGCGCATCGCCCACGTCATGCACGAGAAGTTCAACCGGTGTGCGGGCTTCGTCACGTTCGAGACCCGGGACGAGGCGGAGAAGTCGCTGGTGCCCGAGCCGCTGGCGGCCACGCAGGAGCTGGTGACGTACACCATCGACAACGCCACCGCCGTCAACTGCATGATCGGCCGGCTGACCGAGCCCGGCGTGCGCTCCACCATCACCACGCTGTCGGGGTACACCACGCGCTACTACACGCACACGACGGGCGTGAACGCGGCGAACGCGCTGCGCACCCTCTGGGCGAACATCGCCGCGTCGCGCAGCGACATCACCGCGTCGCTGTTCACCCACGCGGCGTGGGCGCAGCCCTCCGTGGTCCTCACCATCCCTGGCTCCACGCTGGCCAGCGAGGTGGTGGTGGTGGGCGGCCACCTGGACTCCATCTCCTCGGGCTCCACGGCGCCTGGCGCGGATGACAACGCCTCCGGCATCGCGTCCTTCACGGAGGTCATCCGCGCCGCGGTGTCCTGCAACTACCGTCCGCTGCGCACGGTGAAGTTCATCGGCTACGCGGCCGAAGAGGTCGGCCTGCGCGGCTCGAAGGAGATCGCCGCCTGGCACAAGAACAACGGCATCAACGTGGTGGGCGTGCTCCAGCTGGACATGACCAACTACAAGCGGTCCACCAACACGCACGACGTGGGCGTGGTCACGGACTACACCAACTCGGCGCAGAACACGTTCCTGCGCAACATCATCACCACCTACGGCGGTGGCATCGTCCAGCGCGACACCACGTGTGGCTACGCGTGCTCGGACCACGCGTCGTGGACGGCCCAGGGCTTCGCCGCCTCCATCCCGCACGAGTCGACGGTCAGCTCGGGCAACCCCTACATCCACACGGTCAACGACACGATTGCCCAGTCGGGCAACAACGCCAACCACGCCCTGAAGTTCTCGCGCATCGCCGCGGGCTTCGTGGGTGAGCTGGCCAAGGGCACCACGAACTAGGCCGTCCGTCCTCCGCCGCGCCGGCTGTCCCGGGGCGCGGCGGAGGGCGTCGAATCGTCGTCCCCGTCGGCAGGGGGGCACTGTAGGCTCGCGCGCGCAGCTCGGACCGCGCAGTGCGAGGACCCATGGCCTACTCGTCGGAGATCAGCCGCACCCAGCCCGCTTGCATCCTGCTGCTCATCGACCAGTCGGGGTCGATGGACGACCCCTTCGGGGGGCAGGGCGGCACGCGCAAGAAGGCCGAGGGTGTGGCGGACGTCACCAACCGCCTGCTGCAGAACCTGGTGGTGCGGTGCGCCCGCGAGGAGGGCATCCGGGACTACTTCCACCTGGGTGTGCTCGGGTATGGCGAGAAGGTCGCCCCGTCCTTCTCCGGCGCGCTCGCGGGGCGGGGGCTGGTGCCCATCAGCGAGGTGGGGCATGCGCCCGCGAGGCTGGAGGAGCGCACGCGCGAGCGCGAGGACGGGATGGGGGGCCTGGTGCGCGAGAAGGTCCGCTTCCCCATCTGGGTCGAGCCGCACGCGCACGGTCCCACGCCCATGTGCGAGGTGCTCCTCCGGGCCCGCGAGCTGGTGACGGCCTGGAGGCGCGAGCACCCGGAGAGCTTCCCGCCCATCGTGGTGAACATCTCCGACGGCGAGCCCACGGATGGAGACCCGACGGAGGCCGCGGCGGCGCTCCGCTCGGTGCAGGGCGCGGACGGCGCGGTGCTGCTGCTCAACGTGCACCTGTCCTCGAACCCGGCCGTGCCCATCCAGTTCCCCGACTCGGAGACGAACCTGCCGGACGCGCACGCGCGCAGGCTCTTCGCGCTCTCCAGCCCGCTTACCCAGGGCATGCTCGCCGCGGCCAGGGACGAGGGCCACGCGGTGCGAGAGGGCGCGCGCGGCTTCGTCTTCAACGCGGACATCCTCTCGCTCATCAAGTTCCTGAACATCGGGACGCGGCCGAGCAACCTGCGTTGAGCATGCGAATCGGGCTCGAGGTGATGGGCGTCCAGAAGGACGGCAACGCGCCCTCGGAGAACGAGGACGCCGCGGCGCCCGAGCACGCCTGTGTCATCGAAGAGGACACGCTGCACGTGGCCGTCGCGGACGGGGCGACGGAGAGCCTCTTCTCCGGTCTGTGGGCGCGGCTGCTCGCGCGTGAGTTCGCCCAGGGCCCGCTGCGGGCGCCCCCGGACCTGCTCCAGGCGTTGCCAGGACTGCAGCGTCGCTGGCTCGTGGAGGTCGAGGGGCGCAAGCTGCCCTGGTACGCCGAGGAGAAGCTCCGCGAGGGGGCCTTCGCCACGCTGCTGGGCGTGAGCCTCGCGGGGACGCCGGCGCGAGGGGACGGCGTCGTGGGCACATGGTCCGCGCTGGCCGTGGGGGACTCCTGCCTGTTCCAGGTGCGCGACGAGCAGCTGGTGCGGAGCTTCCCCCTGGAGCTCGCGTCGTCGTTCGGCTCGCGTCCCTTCCTGGTGTCCACGCACGGCGCGCAGAACGCGCGCGTCGTCGAGCAGGCGCGCGGGGCGACGGGCGAGGTGCGCGCGGGTGACATGCTGCTCCTGATGACGGATGCGCTGGCCCACTGGTTCCTGGGGGAGCATGAGCGGGGAGCGCGGCCCTGGCTGGCGTTGCCCGCCCGGGCTTCATTCGAGTCGTTCGTGGCGGGCCTGCGCGCGGCGCGGAGCATCCGCAATGACGACACCACGCTGATGCGCCTGTCGGTGGGGGCGTGACGTCATGGCCCTGCCTTCCGACAGCGACTATCAAGCCGCCCTCCAGCATCCGGGACAGGCCTTCTCCGACGCTCGGCTGAAGGCGGGCGTCGTCGAGCAGGGGACGGGGGCGATGGCGGGGCTGCCCCGGCCTCGCGCGGGCAACTTCGCCACCACGTACAAGGTGACCTGCGGCGACCAGGTCTACGCCGTGCGCTGCTTCACGCGCCCGTATCCCCGGGACCAGGAGTCGCGCTACCTCGAGATCCGGCGGCATCTGGAGCAGCGCTGGCTGCCATCGTCCGTGGGAGTCTGGTTCCAGCCTCGTGGCATCCACGTCCGTGGCCGTTGGCTGCCCATCGTCATGATGGAGTGGGTGCAGGGCGAGTCCCTGGAGCGCTACGTCGGCCGACACCTGCATGAGCCGCTGACGTTGTTCAGGCTCGCCGCGCAGTGGCTGGGGCTGCTGTCGGCCCTGCGTGACGCCGGCATCGCGCATGGCGATTTGCAGCACGGCAATGTGCTCGTCACGGAGCGGGGGCTGCGGCTCATCGATTACGACGGCATGTGTGTACCCGCGCTGGTCGGGCGCACGGGCCACGAGACGGGTCACCCGAACTACCAGCACCCCGGCCGCGACGCGGCGTTCTTCGACCTGCGGCTGGACCACTTCTCGGGCTGGGTGGTGTGGCTGTCGCTCGTGGCGCTCGCGCACGAGCCGTCGCTCTGGGAGCGCTTCCAGGGCGGGGATGACTGTCTGCTGTTGCGCCGCAGGGACTTCGTCGAGCCGGAGCGCTCCCCGCTGCTCCAGGCGCTGCGGACCTCGCCCCACGCGCGGGTGCGCGAGTACGTGGCCCCCATGTTGTCGCGACTGCTGGCGATGCCCGCCGACGCGGTGCCCGAGGTGTCGCTGGACGTGTCGCCGCCCAGGGCGGGCGAGGCGTCGCCGACGATGGCCTGGCTGCGCGAGCTGTCGCGGTTCCTTCCCCTCGACAAGCCCGTGGTGCGGGAGTTCTCCCGCGAGGGCTCGCTGGAGCGCGGCATGGTCGGCGGGCTGCTGGTCACCGCGGCGCTGGGCCTGGTGCCCGCCGTGGTGTTCTCGCCGTGGTGGCTGCTGGGCGCGGGGTTCGTCGGGAGCGTGGGGGCGGTGCGAAGTCGAGCGCTGTACCTGCGCGACGCACTGGCGCGCGAGCGCCTCGCGTGGGAACGCCAGCGGACCGAGGCGGCCACGGCGCGAGTCCGGTTGGAGGAGCAGCTGCGTCGGCTGACCCAGTCCCGTCCCGCCGTCCTGCGCGAGTCCCAGGCCGCGCGCTCCCCATTGCTCACGGAGCAGGACGCCCTGCACGCGTGGATGGAGGACGTGCGTCGACGCAACCTCGACGTGGACAGCTCCGAGCTGGAGCGCATCGAGGGACGGCGGGCGCAGGTGGATCGCGAGGAGCTCAACGCTCGCAAGGACCTGGAGGTCGAACGTCGACGCTGGGAGGACGACGCGGAGCTTCAACAATCGCTCTCAGCCCGCGCGCGCGACGAGGCGCTGCTGCGCTTCAAGCAGCGCCTGGCTGCGCTCGAGGCCCGGTTCGACGAGCGCCGCGCCGCGCTGGAGGCGGAGGAGGACACCGCGGCGGCCCAGGCTCGGACCTCTGGCGTCCTCTCCAGGGCCTTCCGTGAGGCCATGTCCCGGGCCGCCGCGCTCATCGAGCTGCTGCGGACGCAGGTGAGTCCGCTCACCGAGGTGGACCGCGCGCTCGCTCAGACGCGACATGACCTCGTCGTCGAGGGCTCGCGTGAGCTCGTCGCCGAATGCGCGCTCGCCGCCTACGGCTCCAGCCAATTCGCCCATTTCCTCGGCTGGCTCTTTCAGGAGACTCCCGACAAACCGTGAAAAGTTGTATTGAGCAGGTCCATGACGACTCGCTCGAGCATCTTCACTGCGGCCGTGGGATGGGCAGTCCTCGTCGTGGGGGGCGGGTGCTCGGAGCTCATCGGCGCTGGCAGCGGCTCCATCTGGGGGGATGGCTCCAGCGCGGGCCCCGAGCGCATCATGTTCCAGGGCCTGGGCGGCTCGCTGGTGATGAACAACATCATCCTCGGAGCCCGGACGGGGACGCGCTTCAACGTCACCTGCTCCAACAACATCGTCGCGGGCGCGCCGACGACGCACGCGGGCAATGGCAACAACACGGCGTGCCTGGACCCGCTCGCGAGGGCGAACCTGGTGTCCACGCAGCTGTCGGCGGCGAGCTTCAGGGACGCGTCGGCGAAGGACTTCCACCTGCTGGCCTCCTCGGCCGCGGTGGACAAGGGCGTGACGCTCACCGGCGTGGTGGACTTCGACTACGACGGCGCCCAGCGCCTGCCTCCCTATGACTACGGCGCGTACGTGGCGGCCGCGGGGATTCCGCTCACCACGCCGCAGCCCCAGGTGGAGCGCTGATGTTTCGGGTGGGAGCGTTGGTGCTGGGGCTGCTCGCGGTGGGGACCGCTCAGGCGACGGATGCGGGCCCCGCGCGTGCTTCGCTCCAGTCCGTCGTGGACTCGCTGGCGGCGGAGGCGGCGAGCCTGTCGCCGGGCTCGGACATCGCGTTGGCGGTGCGGGACTCGAGGACGGGGGAGTACGCCGGGTTCTCGGACACGGTGCCGCACATCTCCGCGAGCTCGGCCAAGGTGTTCTGGGTGGCCGCGGCGCTGAAGAAGGCCGAGGAGAAGAAGGTGGCCCCGCTGGCGGAGAAGGTCTTCCGCACCTCGGACAACGAGGCCTCGGGCGCGGTCATCGACCTGGTGGGTGGGCCGGACGCCATCAACGACTATCTGCGCTCGCTCGAGGTGAAGAACACCGCGCTGACGAAGTGGAACTACGGCAAGCCGCGCTGGGCCACCAACTCCCCGAAGGTGATGGGGAACGACAACTACCTCTGCGCGGCGGACGCGGTGGCCTTCCTCCATCGCCTGGCGGCGGGCGAGCTGCTGAAGCCCCGGCCGACGTCGCGCCTGTTGAAGTGGATGGAGCTGACGCCTCGCGAGGGCTGCGGTGGGTGGCTGGGCACGCGCCTGCCGGCGAAGGCCCGCGCGAGCTTGCGGCACAAGGCGGGGTGGCTGCCTCCGGGGTGCTGCTCGGACGACGCGCGCTACAACGTGCTCAACGAGGTGGGCGTGGTGCGGCTGCCGGACGGCGGGCACTACACGGTGGCCATCCTGGTGGCGCGCGGGCCGGACTGGCCACGTCAGGCGTTCTTCGTCGAGCGCGCGTCATGTGTGCTCTACCGCACGCTGTCGGGGGAGGCATCGCTCGACTGCGGAGAGGCGCTGGCGAAGCGGGGCGGCCCCGCGCCGGTGGTCATCGAGGACGGGGGGACACCTCCCGACTACGACTGCTGACGACGGCGCGCCCCTGGGGCGTCGAGCCACGGTAGATTGCGGCCTGGACCCTCGCGGGAGGACGTCATGGGCTTCGGGTGCTGCCACTACCAGGAGGTGGGGGAGGGATGTGACTCCGCCTTCACCATGGAGTCCTCGCGCGTCACCTTCGGACGGGGCTGCCTGTCGGAGGTGGGGGACAGGGCGAGGGCGCTCGGGATGCGGCGCGTGGCGCTCTTCACCGACGCGGGGGTGGCCAGGCTGCCCATCTTCGGCACCGTGGTGGAGTCGCTGCGCGCGGCGGGGCTGGAGTTTGGCGTCTTCAAGGACGTGAGCATCGAGCCCACGGACCAGTCCTTCCTGGAGGCAATCCGCTTCGCCGCGGACCTGCGTCCGGATGGCTATGTCTCGCTGGGCGGTGGCTCCGTCATCGACACGTGCAAGGCGGCGAACCTCTTCGCCACCTGGCCGTCCGACTTCCTGACGTACGTGAATGCGCCGGTGGGCGAGGGCCGGCCGGTGCCCGGGCCGCTCAAGCCCCACATCGCGTGTCCCACCACGTCCGGCACGGGCAGCGAGGTGACGGGCATCACCATCTTCGATTTGCGCTCGCTGGGCGCGAAGACGGGCATCGCGTCGAACGCGCTGCGGCCCACCGAGGCGCTGGTGGACCCGGACTGCACCGCCACGCTGCCGGGCGAGGTCGTGGCGGCCAGTGGACTGGATGTCCTGTCCCACGCGCTGGAGAGCTATACGGCCCGGGCCTATGTGCGCCGGCCCGCGCCCGCGCGTCCGACGCTGCGGCCGATGAGTCAGGGGGCGAATCCCTGGAGTGATCTGGGCTGTCGTGAGGCGCTGCGGTTGATGGGGCTGTATCTGGAGCGGGGTGTGGCGGACGCGACGGACCACGAGGCTCGAGAGCAGTTGATGTGGGCGGCGACGCTGGCGGGCATCGCGTTCGGCAACGCGGGCGTGCATGCGCCGCACGGCATGGCGTACGCGGTGGCGGGGCGGGTGCGGGACTTCCGTCCCTCGGGTTATCCCCAGGAGGAGCCGCTGGTGCCACACGGCATGGCGGTCATCCTCAACGCGCCGGCGGTGTTCCGCTACACGGCGGCCGAGAGCCCGGAGCGTCATCTGGAGGCGGCCACGTGGCTGGGCGCGGACGCGCGGGGCGCGGGGCCTGGGGACGCGGGCGAGGTGCTGGCGGACAAGCTCATCCGCATCATGCGCGCGGTGGGGATGCCGAACGGGCTTCGAGGGGTGGGGTACACGCAGGAGGACGTATCGGCGCTCGCGTCGGGGGCGCTGCCCCAGCAGCGCCTGCTCCAGAACGCGCCCCGAGAGATGACGCGGCCGGTGCTGGAAGGGCTCTTCCAGCAGGCCCTGGGGTACTGGTCGCCGTGATGAGAGGGATTGTGCCGTGAGTGACGTCGAGACCGCCGAGCGCTACACCTACTTCCTGCCCATCACCACGCGGTGGATGGACAATGACGTCTACGGTCACATCAACAACGTCACGTACTACAGCTACTTCGACACCGTGGCGAACCACTACCTCATCCACGAGGGGGGGCTGGACATCCACGCGAGCCCCATCATCGGGTTGGTGGTGGAGTCGAAGTGCCAGTACCGCGCGCCGCTTGCGTATCCGGACCGCCTCCGGGCGGGGCTGCGGGTGGACAAGCTGGGCACGCGCTCGGTGACGTATGGGATTGGCATCTTCAAGGAGGGCGAGGCGGAGGCCGCGGCCCACGGCCACTTCGTCCATGTGTTCGTGGACCGACAGACGCGCAAGTCCACGGCGATTCCCGAGCGATTGAGAGAAGCGCTTTCGCGGTTGGTAGCGCCCGCCTAGGGAGGTGTCATGGCGTCCCTGTCCCTGTCAGGTCCTGCTCTCGTGCTCATCCTGCCGCTCGCGGCGCTGTGGTTCGCGTTCGTGATGTGGGGCTTGTCGTGGATGAGTGGCTGGCGTGGGCTGGCGCGGGACTTCGCGACGGACACCGAGGACCGGCCCGAGTCGATGCGGTGGTTGCGCTCGGCCCGGTTGGGGTGGACCTCGTATAACAATTGTCTCCGGATGGGAGGCGACGCGCGAGGGCTCTACCTGTGTCCCATCCTGCCGCTGCGGCTCTCCCATTCCCCGCTGCGCATCCCCTGGTCGGAGATTCGTGCGTGGGAGCGCAAGCAGTTCCTGTTCTGGTGGACCGACACGCTCCTCCTCGGCCCGACGCACCTTCGGCTGACGGTTCCCTCGTCCGCGATGGAGTCGCTCACTCCCTACCTGGAGGACGGCCGCGATGGACGCGTTCAGACTCGTCTTCGATGAGCAGCGGGAGCTGGTGGGGGAGGTGCCCCCGGTGTCGTGCGGGCTGTGCGCCGCGCCGGCGAAGGGGCGGCTGCTCGAGGAGGGCGCGCTGGCGGGGAGCTTCGGGTGGGAGTGTGGCTGTGGCGCGCTGGGGATTCATGCGCCGCTGTATGACCTGGATGAGCTGTACGACGAGCTGCTGGCCGCGTGGGGGTTGGGGGTGGACTCTCCGGAGGCGGAGCCGCTGACGCCGGTGGGCGCCTCGGGGTTCCTCTTCGCGACGTATGTCGATGGGCCGAAGCTGCTCCAGCAGCTCTTCAATCGGGCCAGGGCGGAGGGGGCACAGGTGGCGGCCACCGAGGTGCAGGTCGTCATCGAGACCCCCGGCTCCGCGGGGTTGGAGCTGACCTGGGATGTGCTCTGGGCGCGTGCTCCGCGCCGGGGCGAGTGAGGAGGGATTCAGATGCTGGAGTCACGAGACATGCTCCTGCTGGCGACGGGGGCCTTACCGGGCTGGCTGTTTCCTCCGTTGTTCGTGCTGGGCCTCGTGGGCATCTCGTTCTTCGCGTCGGTCAAGGGCGGCTGGTCCGGGCTCGCGAAGCGCTACCGGACGAGCGCGCCCCGGCCGGACCTGTTCATGAAGATGTCGACCGGGCGGATGGGCTGGACGCACTACAACCGCTGCCTGACGGTGGGCGCGAGTGAAGCGGGGCTCTATCTCGCGATGATGCCCAGCTTCACACCGTTCCATCCGCCGCTGCTCATCCCCTGGTCTGAAATCAAGGAGCGGCGGCGTGAGACCTCCCAGTTCCAGCGCGTCGAGACGCTCGTCATCGGGCCCGACCGGACCGTGGTCCGAATCGAGGCCCTGGTGATGGATGGACTCGGCCGATACCTGCCGCGCCTGGAGCCTGGGCTTCGACAGTTTCCGTCTCGAGGCGAGTGAGGTCGCTAGGATGTCCGTCAGGCTGACCCGATACTTCCGGCTCCCCGACGCCGTGCAGCCAGGCACCTGGTCCTTGGGAGCCCCGCTGGATGGACAGGGCCGGGAGCTGGATGACCCGACGGTTTTTATCGGGGGCCGGTCGCTACCAGGGGGTGGAGCGCGCCCACTCCGGCTTTGGGTCAGGCGGAGAGGTTCTCCGGCGCCTGCGCCGCGTGCACGGGCGGCCTGCGCACGGACCAGGGGCGGGCGTGCTCCAGCTGGCCCGCGAGCCGGAACAGGGTGGCCTCCTCCGCGAAGCGGCCGACGAACTGCACGCCGATGGGCAGACCCTGCGCGTTCCAGTGCAGGGGCACGGACATGGCCGGCTGTCCCGTCACGTTGAAGAGCGGCGTGAAGGGAATCAGCGTGAAGACGTGCCGGTACCACTCGCCCGCGCCCATGGGCTTGTTCGAGTCCAGCACGCCGAGCGGGTAGGGCGGCACGGCCACGGTGGGCGTCAGCAGCGCGTCGTGGTCCACGAAGAACGCGCCCACCACGCGGCTCACCTGGTTGAAGACCGCGAACGCCGCCTGCAGGTCCAGCGCGCGCAGACGCCGTCCGTGCTCCACGGCGGCCCACGTCGTGGCCTCCAGTGTGTCCGGCCCCAGCGTGCGCCCCAGCGCCCCGCCGAGCATCTCCGCGAGCGCCGCGTTGCTCGCGCACCACACCGACACCATGGCCTCCACCAGGACCGCGTCGTCGTAGACGGGCGCGGCCTCCACGATGTCGTGCCCCAGCGACGCGCACAGCTTCGCCGCGTCCTCCACCGCCGCCACGTTGTCCGGGTGCACCGGCACGCCCGACGCCGCCTTGCGTGAAATCGCGATGCGCAGCTTCCCCGGCTCCCGACGCACCTCCTCCAGGAACGGCCGCTCCGGCGGCGGCGCGTAGTACGGGTCACCCGGCGCCGCGCCCTGCGTGGCATCCAGCATCGCCGCGCTGTCGCGCACCGAGCGGGTAATGACATGCTCGATGCCCAGGCCGTTGACCGCGTCGCCCCCGTCCGGACCCACCGAGACGCGCCCGCGCGTGGGCTTCAAGCCGAACACACCGCACAGCGAGGCCGGGATGCGCAGCGAGCCGCCGCCATCGTTGCCGTGCGCCACCGGGACGATGCCCGACGCCACCGCCGCCGCCGAGCCGCCGCTCGAGCCACCCGGGCTGCGCGACAGGTCCCACGGGTTGCGCGTGGGGCCGTACGTCACCGGCTCCGTGGTCGCGTTGTTGCCGAACTCCGGCGTGTTCGTCCGCCCCATCAGCACCATGCCCGAGCGGCGATAGCGCTCCATCAACACCGTGTCATGCGGGAGCACCAGGCCACGCGCCAGCCGGCTGCCCAGCTCCGTGGGGATTCCCGCGGCGTGCACCACCAGGTCCTTGATGAGGAAGGGCACCCCACGGAAGGGCCCATCGGCCACCCCCCGCTTCAAGGCCTCGCGCGCGTCGGCTTCCCGGACGTCGATGACCGCGTTCAGCTTCGGATTGACGCGGGCGATGGCCTCCAGCGCCGCGCGCAGCAGCTCGTCGGGGCTGACTTCCTTCTGACGCACCAGCTCCGCCAGCCCCAGCGCGTCGTATCGCGTGTAGTCGTCCAGGTGCATGAGTCCTCGTGGCGCACCGGCCGACGGGACGCGGCCCAGGTGCGGCGCGAGAGGATACCGCTACCCCTCTCGCCGCTGCTCGCGCGCGCCGCGCCGGGTCGCCACCGCACCACCACGCGAAGCCGATGACGCAAGGCGGCGACAACTGTCACCGAATGTTTCAAGCAGCACGGACGCGGCTCGAAATGCGCGTTGAGCGAGGAGTATCCTCACCACCGCGGCCGCGGAGCCATCCGCCCGCATCCCGAGAAGGAATCCCCCGCTTATGTTCATGTCCCCGCGTCATCGACGCCAGGGTGTCCTGGCCCTTCTTCCCTTGAGCCTGTGTCTGGGGCTCGCCTGCGGTCCCGTGCAGGAGGAGGCGCCGTCCGAAGCGCCCGCGACCGAGTCCGAATCCCAGCCGCTGACGGCCCCGGGCTTCGCGGAGCTGCACCACCACATGTTCGCGGAGGAGGCCTTCGGCGGTGGCTGGTTCCACGGCAGCCACACCGGCTCGCTGACGAGCTGTGACGGCGGCCTTCCGGAGAGCGACCACGCCCGCGTGCGCATGGACTTGAGCAACCTGCTCAACCTGTGCCCGAACTCGGGAGGCATCAACCTGGGCGGCAACCCGCTGCTCGCGGCGCTCTTCGGCCTGGGCGGCGCGGTGGGCTCGGAGTTCATCGGCAAGATTGAGGGCACCGAGGGCGACACCGGCATCCACCTGGGCCGCATGTCCGTCAACACCCAGTGGCCGCGCTGGGACACCATCGCCCATCAGCAGTCGTGGGAGGGGTGGCTGCGGCAGGCGCACCAGGGCGGCATGTCGCTGGTGATGGTGTCGCTGGTCAGCAACGAGTTCCTCTGCAAGGTGTTGCCGTACCAGAACATCTCGCGGCCGTGCGACGAGATGGTGGACGTGGAGCTCCAGCTCCAGATGGCGCGTGACTTCGACGCGCGCAACGACTGGGTGGAGATCGCCCTGACGCCCTCGCACGCGCGCAACATCATCGCCTCCGGCAAGCTCGCCATGGTGCTCTCCATCGAGACGAGCAAGCTGTTCGGCACCAAGGACTGGCGCACGGAGCTGGACCGCTTCTATTCGTTGGGTGTGCGCTCGCTCCAGCCGGTGCACCAGCTGGACAACCGCTTCGGCGGCGCGGCGCTGCACAACGCCATCTTCCAGGCCGCGCAGTTCCTGGAGACGTGCCACGTGGACACCGACTGCGGCGTGACGACGGACACGATGACGCTCGGCTTCGACGTGTACCGCGACGCGGCGGGCAACTGCCGCAACACCAAGGGCCTCACCGCGGACGGCAAGGCGCTGGTGCAGGCGATGATGAGCCGCGGGATGCTCATCGACGTGGCGCACCTGTCGGAGAAGGGCCTGCAGGACGCCTTCGCCCTGGCGCAGGCGAACACGTACTACCCGCTGGTCATCTCCCACGGCCACTTCCGCGAGGTGATGAACCCGAAGCTGGCGGACGACGAGAAGACCACGCCCGCGTGGGTGGTGCGCTACCTGCGCCAGACGGGCGGCATCTTCGGCCTGCGCACGGCGCATGACGAGACGCGCACGTACTCGCGCTCGGGCGTGGCCAACAACTGCCACGGCTCCACGCGCTCCTTGGCGCAGGCGGTCGAGTTCGGCCGCCAGGGCCTCAAGGTGCCCATGGCCTTCGGCGCGGACCTGAACGGCTTCATCCAGCAGACCCGTCCGCGCTTCGGCAACAACGGCGCATGCTCGGCCACGTTCCAGGCGGAGGCGGACGCGCACCTGCGGCAGCAGAACGTCGCCGGCCCCACGCGCCTGGGCACGGGCTTCGACGAGTACGGCCTCGCGCACGTGGGCTACCTGCCGGACCTGCTCAAGGATTTGGGCCGCGTGGGCGCGAACACCGCGGGCCTGTCGGGCTCGGCGGAGACGTTCCTGAAGACGTGGGAGCGCGCCGTGAACCCGCGCACGGGCATGGCGGACGCGGCGGCGGACATCGACACCAGCGGCGTGGCCACCTACGTGGACAAGGCCACCCGCGAGACGCAGTACCCGCTCTTGTGCGGCGTGCGCTACGCGCCGGACTCCAAGGCCGTGGGCGAGTCCTGCCGCTTCAAGGAGGAGTGCATCAGCGACGCGTGCACCGCGTCCGGCTGCAACAGCTCCGGCACCTGCATCTGCGACGAGGAGGCCGACTGCGCGTCGACGCAGTACTGTGGTTGGGGTCTCAACAGCGGCAAGTGCCAGCCGAAGAAGGCCCGAGGGGCCACCTGCCTGTACGGGAAGGAGTGCTTGTCGGGTAGCTGCCGCTGGACGCTGACCTGCGGCTGAGCCGGGGGGCCGGGGTGCGCATCGCCGTTGCGCGGCGCACCCCGGGGGCGTAGGGAGTTCCCATCCCCTATGTCCGCCACCGTCCAACTGCTCGAAGCCGTCCGGAAGGAAGCCCGCCCCGGTATCTGGTCCAACGGAGTGAACCTCTCCCGCGCCGGGGCGGTGGTCCTCCAGTCGAAGACGGAGAGCGAGCTGGAGCTGAGGGTGCGCTCGTCGGGGCGCCCGGTTCCCTTCACGGTGACGCTCTATCCGGCCGACGAGGCCTGGGAGTGTGACTGCCCCAGCCGCGTGGACCCGTGCGAGCACGTGGTGGCCGCGGCCCTGTCGCTCCAGCAGGCGGAGAAGACGGACGCGCCCATGGAGACGGCGGCCACCCGCTGGTCGCGCGTGGTGTACCACTTCGCGCGCACGGGCGACGGCCTCCAGCTCAAGCGCACGCTGGCCCACGCGGACGGACGCGAGGAGGCGCTCGACGGCAGCCTCGCCTCGTACATGGCGAAGCCGGCGCAGGCCGCGCAGCTCCAGGTGGAGCAGGCCGACCTGCTGGCCGACCGCATCCTCGAGCAGCGCCGCACGCGCGGCGCCCTGGCCCCCGAGACGCTGGAGGCGCTGCTCAAGGTCCTGGTGCAGGCGCGCAACGTGCTGCTCGATGGCCGCCCCGTGGCCATCCCCGACGAGGTCGTCGTGCCCCGGGCGCTGGTGGAGGAGCGTGGCGGGCAGCTGGTGGTGACGGTGGCGAGGGACTCCCGCGTGACGGAGGTGGTGAGCCCCGGCGTCGCGCTGGTGGGGGACGCGCTGGCGCGGCTGGGCGAGACGGGCATGACGGGCCCGTGGCTCAACAACCTGCCCATCGTCCGCACCTACGGCGCGGAGCAGCTCGGCGAGCTGACCTCCAAGGTGCTGCCGGAGCTGGGGCGTCGCATGCCCGTGGACGTGCGCACGAAGCGGGTGCCGTCCATCGACCGCGAGCTCAAGCCGCGCATCCTGCTGGAGCTGCACCAGCTGGAGTCCGGGCTGTCGGTGCTGCCGACGCTGGTCTACGGCGCGCCGCCGGCGGTGCGCATCGACAACGGCCGCATGGTGTACCTGCGCGGCGCGGTGCCGCTGCGCGACGAGGCCGTGGAGCAGCGCCTGGTGCACGAGCTGCGCGAGGAGCTGAACCTGGTGCCGGGCCGCCGGGTGACGGTGCAGGCGCCGGAGATGGTGCGCTGGGCGGACAAGCTGCGGCGGTGGGGCGGGGACCTCGCCGGTGACGGCGCGTCGGTGGTGAGCCCGGACGTGCGGCTCAAGCCCTCGTTGTCCGTGGAGGGTGCCACCAACGCGCTCGGCGTGCCGGAGGTGCGCTTCACGCTCGACTTCCAGGTGGAGGGGGGCAAGGGCGGCGAGACGCGCTCGGTGGACGCGGCCGCGGTGGTGCGCGCGTGGCAGGAGGGGCTGGGCCTGGTGCCGCTGGTGGGCGGGGGCTGGGCGCCCTTGCCTCGCGCGTGGCTGGAGAAGAACGGCCAGCGCGTGGCGGACCTCCTGGCCGCGCGTCAGTCGGATGGCCGCGTGTCCAACCACGCGCTGCCGCAGCTGTCGCAGCTGTGCGAGACGCTGGAGCAGCCGCCTCCGCCGGGCCTGGACAAGCTGGCGCCGCTCGTCGAGGGCTTCGAGAAGCTGCCGCCGCCGGTGTTGCCGGAGGAGCTCAACGCGTCGCTGCGCCACTACCAGCAGACGGGCGTGAGCTGGCTGGGCTTCCTCAAGAGCGCGGGCCTGGGCGGCATCCTCGCGGACGACATGGGCCTGGGAAAGACGCTCCAGACCATCTGCGTCCTGGGAAAGGGCTCGCTCGTGGTGTGCCCCACCAGCGTGCTGCCCAACTGGGCGGCGGAGCTCAAGCGCTTCCGTCCCTCGCTGAAGGTCTGCGTCTACCACGGCCCCGGCCGCGCGCTGGACGCGGCGGCGGACGTGACGCTCACCACGTATTCCATCCTGCGCCTGGACGCGGCGGTGCTGGGCGCGCAGGACTGGGCCATGGTGGTGCTGGACGAGGCGCAGGCCATCAAGAACCCGGAGAGCCAGGTGGCGCGCGCCGCCTTCGGCATCAAGTCCGGCTTCCGGCTGGCGCTCAGCGGCACGCCGCTGGAGAACCGCCTGGACGAGCTGTGGAGCCTGATGCACTTCACCAACCCGGGCCTGCTCGGCGGACGGCGGCAGTTCGAGGAGAAGCTCGCGCGCCCCATCTCCGAGGGCAACGCGGGCGCCGCGAGCGAGCTGCGCCGCCGCATCCGTCCCTTCGTGCTGCGCCGCCTCAAGCGCGACGTGGCGCCGGAGCTGCCGCCGCGCATCGAGTCGGTGATGCACGTGTCGCTGGATGAGCGCGAGCGCTCCATCTACGACGCGGTGATGGCGGCCACGCGCGCGGAGGTGGTGGCCCTGCTCAACGAGGGCGGCAGCGTGCTCAAGGCGCTGGAGGCGCTCCTGCGCCTGCGTCAGGCCGCGTGCCACCCGGCGCTGGTGCCCGGGCAGAAGGCCACCTCGTCGTCGAAGGTGGACACGCTCGTGGAGGCGCTCGACACGGCGGTGTCGGAGGGCCACAAGGCGCTGGTGTTCTCGCAGTGGACGTCGCTGCTGGACCTCATCGAGCCGGCGCTCAAGCGCGCGGGCATCGGCTTCGACCGGCTGGACGGCAGCACGGCGAACCGGGGCGAGGTGACGGCGCGCTTCCAGGCGGACGATGGCCCGCCGGTGCTGCTCATGTCGCTGAAGGCGGGCGGCACGGGCTTGAACCTGACGGCGGCCGACCACGTGTTCCTGGTGGACCCGTGGTGGAACCCGGCCGCGGAGGCGCAGGCGGCGGACCGCGCGCATCGCATCGGCCAGGAGCGGCCCGTGAACGTCTACCGGCTGGTGTCGCAGGGCACCGTCGAGGAGCGCATCCTCGGGCTGCAGGACAAGAAGCGCGCGCTGATGGAGGCCGCGCTGAGCGAGGCCGGCGGCGCGGCGGCCATCACCCGTGAAGACCTGCTGGAGCTGTTCTCGTGAAGCGGTTGCTCGGACTCACCCTGGGGTTCTTCCTGATGCTGTCCATGGATGCCGAAGCCAAGAAGCAGGACGCGGCCACCACGCTGCGCACCATCCTCGAGCGCGACTGGCAATACCAGCTGGAGCGCAGCCCGACGTACGCGTCCGTCGCCGGAGACCGGCGCTGGAACACGCGCTGGGATGACCTGAGCCTCACCGCGCTCCAGGCGGACAACACGCACTCGCGCCAGGTGCTCGAGCAGCTGAAGAAGGTGGACCGCGCGAAGCTGTCCGAGGAGGACCAGCTCAACCTGGACCTGTTCCGCAAGGAGCACGAGACGTGGCTGGAGGAGTTCCGCTTCGGCTGGCACCTGCTGCCCGTCAACCAGGTGGGCGGCATCCCCGAGGGCATCCGCCAGCCTCCGGGCGTGCAGACGGCCTACCAGCTCGCGGACACGCTGCGCTTCGACACGGTGAAGGACTACGAGGACTGGGTGGCCCGGCTGGAGGGCTTTCGGACCTACGTGGAGCAGGTGACGGCGCTGATGCGCGAGGGGGTGCGCCAGAAGAAGGTGCACCCGCGCGTCATCCTCCAGCGCGTGCCGCCGCAGATCGAGCGGCAACTGGTGGAGGACCCGACGAAGAGCGGCTTCTACACGCCCTTCCTGCGCTTCCCCGCGAAGCTGTCCGCCCAGGACCAGCAGCGTCTGGCGGCGGCGGGGCAGAAGGCGGTGCGCGAGGGCGTGGTGCCCGCGCTGCGTGCCTTCCACCGCTTCCTGGTCGAGGAGTACCTGCCCGGAGCGCCCGAGGCGGTGGGCATCTGGCAGTTCCCCGACGGCGAGGCCGCGTACGGCTTCTTCGCGCGCCGGTTCACCACCACGTCGCTGACGCCCGAGGAGATCCACGCGCTCGGGTTGTCGGAGGTGAAGCGCATCCGGGCGGAGATGGACGCCATCATGAAGCGCACGGGCTTCAAGGGCACGCTGCCGGAGTTCTTCCAGTTCCTGCGCACGGACCCGCGCTTCTACTCGCGCACCGGTGAAGAGCTGTTGATGCGCTACCGGAGCCTGGCCAAGCAGATCGACCCGCTGCTGGTGCGGCTGTTCAAGACGCTGCCCCGGCAGCCGTACGCGGTGGAGCCGACGCCGGAGGCCATGGCGCCGGACGTGACGACGGGCTTCTATTACGCGGGCTCCTCGGACGGCTCGCGCCCTGGCACGTACCTGGTGAACCTGTACCGTCCGGAGACGCGGCCGCACTGGGAGATGGTGCCCCTCACGCTGCACGAGGCCGTGCCCGGGCATCACCTGCAGACGTCCCTGGCCACCGAGCAGACGGCGCTGCCGGACTTCCGCCGCTTCGGCTACTACGTGGCGTACGGCGAGGGCTGGGCGTTGTACTGCGAGACGCTCGGCGACGAGATGGGCCTGTACGAGAACCCGTACGACAAGTTCGGCCAGCTCTCGTACGACATGTGGCGCGCGGTGCGGCTGGTGGTGGACACGGGCATGCACGCGAAGCAGTGGACGCGTCAGCAGGCGCTCGACTACTTCATGGAGAACGCGCCCCGCCAGGCGTTGGACATCACCAACGAGGTGGACCGCTACATCGCCTGGCCGGGACAGGCGCTGGCGTACAAAGTGGGGCAGCTCAAGATTCGCGAGCTGCGCACCCGCGCCGAGGCCTCGCTGGGTGAGCGCTTCGACGTGCGCGAGTTCCACGACGTGGTGCTGCTGAGCGGCTCGCTGCCGCTCGACGTGCTCGAGCGCAAGGTGGACGCGTGGGTGGCCCGCCAGAAGGCCCTCGCGAAGTAGGGGAGCGCGGGCTACTTGCCGCGCCCCACGGTGACGCGCACCAGGTGCTTGATGGCCCGGTGCGCGCGCTGGCCTCCGGCGGACTTGATGAGCCGGTCATTCAGGTCATCCACCAGTCGGTGGCGCAGGGGCGGCTCGGTGGTGAGCAGGGCCTCGTAGCTGGCGCGCAGCTCCTCCTCGCGCCTCGTGGAGCACTCGAGCTCGAACTCCTTCGACGCGAGCAGCTCGCGCACGCCGTGCAGCTCTCCCCTGAGCGCCGTGCCCTCCGCGTCCCGGTGGGCGAGCTGCTGCTCCAGCTCCCTCACCCGCGCCTCACCCGCCTCGCAGCGCGCGAGCAGGGCGTGGTGGCGCGCCTGGAGCTCCTCGAGCGCGGAGCGCGTCGCGTGGGTCTCCTCGGTGCGCAGCTGCTTCTCCTGCCGCAGCTCGGCGCGGACCTCCTCCAGCCACGTCGCCGCGCGCGACACCCAGTTCACGTTGGCCACCGGCTGCGCGAGGCTCGCCTCCAGCCGTGACAGCCACTCGCGCCGGAGCCTCCGCTGCTCCTCGATGTATGCGCCGCCGCGCTCCACCGACGATGGCAGGCCGCCGTCGAGGAAGTCCTTCAGCGACGCCTCCGACTCGGCCAGCCCCGCCTTCTTCTGCCGGTAGTATTCGTTGAAGGCGAACAGGTGGCTGGGCACGCCGGACACCTTGCCCAGCAGCGTCACGTGGTACGAGGACGCGACGAGCGCCTCGCACTCGCGGATGCGCTCCACCGCCTGGGACAGGCGCCCCTGGAAGAGCAGCCCCACCAGGTCCACCACGTCCGCCTGCGGGAAGTGCTCCGTGAAGGCCGTCTTGCGCATGGCCGCGAGGCTGTCCTCCACCACGGGGCGCTCGTCGATATACGCATTGAGCACCACCGGCGCCGCGGCCTCGCCGAAGTGCGCGCGCAGCGCCTGGAGTTGCTCGTTCATCGTCGCGGCGGGAGGCGGCAGCGAGTCCGGGTCCACGCCGGGGTCCGTATACGCGTAGGTGGACAGGTTCATGTGCAGCGCGAAGCGACCGGGCGCCTTCGTCCGGGGCTCCTGACGCGAGGCCTCCTGGGCCGCGCGGTCCAGTTCCTCGAGCGCGTCATCCCCGGACAGGAGCGCCGGGGCGCCATGCTCCACCAACGCCTGGACGGACTCGGGGTCCCGACACCCGAGCAGCAGCGGTTGCCATTGGTGCGCGTGCGCGGCCAGCCGGCTCGCGAACTCCGGACCGACCTGCAGCCCCGACAGCACGTAGTGCCCCGGCAGCCAGGCGTGCAGCAGCGACTCCACGAGCGACAGCATCCCGTCGCCCCAGCGGCCATTGAAGTAGCCGCCGCCATAGACGTGCAGCCGGGCCGCGCCCCTCAGGCGCGTGGGCGACACGGGCTCCAGGCCCAGCTCCCGGGCCTTGGTGGACGCGGTGTCCCCGCTGTCCGAGGAGAAGAAGACGAAGTCCTCCGTCCCGAGCACCACGGGGAGCTGACGCAGGTACTGCGCGTCCTGCACCCGCCCCAGCTCGTGGATGGAGACGACCGCCGACTCCTTGCGCCCCAGGTGCCAGCGCACGGCGCCCTGCAGCATGAGGATGTCCCCGAAGTTCCAGTATCCATTGAATCCTCCGGCCAGGAGGACCTTGGACATCTCGGGGGCATAGAGCTTCTTCAGGGTGGTGGAAGTCGCGAAGAACGAGAAGCGCATTCCCGTTCCTTAATCACGGACGTGACAATGTCGTCACTCGATACTTGCATGACAAAGAATGACTGTGGCCCGGGCGACGGCGGGTGGGTCTCCGAGTGGCCGCCTGGAGCCCATGCGAGCCGCCGCCCGAGTCCGGTCAGGGCTTCGCCGTCTTGCGGGTCGCCGGCGCGGGCGCGGCGGGCTTGAGCCGTCCGTACTTCTTCATCGCCTTGACCAGGCCGTCGTGCGGCAGGCCGAAGACGCGGATGTTGTCCGCCCCGGTCATGGTGTCGGAGGCCAGCATGGAGTTGAGGATGGCCTCCTGCGTGGCCTGGACGGTGGCCGCGAAGAGGGGGTTGAGGCGATCATTTCCGAGCACCGCCACGTTGGCGACGTGTGCCTGGGTCGGCGGCTTCAGGTGCTGGGTGGAGAAGGCGAGGAAGATGTCGCCCGAGTAGTTCTCACCCAGGCCGCCCATCTTGGCGATGCCCAGCGGCACGCGGCGGGCGAGCCGGTTGAGCTGGTGGGGCAGGAGCGGCGCGTCCGTGGCGACGATGACGATGATGGAGCCCGCGCCCTCGAAGGGGTTGGGTACCTTGGACGGGGCGCCCTTCGCGTCGCAGGACGGCACCGCCTGCATCATGGGGCTGCTGGGTTTCTGGGAGCCGAGGAAGCACGGCCGCTGGTCCGGGAGTTCCTCACCCACGGGCACGCCCTCGACGGAGAAGAGGCGGCGCGAGCCGTAGTTGCATTGCACCAGCACCCCAAGCGTGTAGCCGCCAGCGGACTCGGGCAGCTTGCGCGACGCGGTGCCGATGCCGCCCTTGAAGTTGTGGCACACCATGCCCGTGCCGCCGCCCACGGAGCCCTCCGGGACGGGGCCGGTGCGCGCCGTCTCGAGCGCCTGGTGCGCGTGCTCGGGCTTGACGTGGAAGCCATATACGTCGTGCAGCATGCCGTCCCACGTCTCCGCGACGACGGGCAGGCCCAGGTCCCACGCGAGGTCCTTCTTCACCGCCCAGGTGATGACGGCCTCGCGCACGGCGCTGATGTCGTTGGTGTTGGTGATCATCACCGGGCCGTTGAGCTCACCGGACTCCTGAATCCAGTGCGTGCCGGTCATCTCGCCGTTGCCGTTGAGGGCGTAGGTGGAGGCGAAGACGGGCTCGCCCACGTTGGCCTTGCCTCGGGGCAGCACGGCGGTGACGCCGGTGCGCACGGGGCCCTTGCCCGCTTCGATGCGGCCCTGGCCGGAGATGAGCGTGGTGTGGCCCACCTCCACGCCCGGCACGTCGGTGATGGCGTTGAGGGGGCCTGATTGCCCCCCGAAGGTGATGCCCAGGTCCCTGGCTCGAGGCCTGGGGCGCTCGGCCTGGGCGGCGCCGAGCGTGGGAGTCAGCAGCAGCGACAGCAGCACGGAAGAGGAGAGCAGGGTGCGCATGCACCGCTTCCTACTCCTCCGCGCGGTGGTCGTGTAGCGCGGGGATGAGGGCGCCCGCGTCATTCCGGGCGCCCTCGCACCGCGTCAGAACGCGGTGCCGTCCGCGCGCAGACCCGGCGACGAGGTGAGGCCCGTGGGGGACACGACGTTGTGCGGCTTGAACGTGGTGACGTTCGGGTCCGCGTCCGGCGAGCGGTTGTCGGAGAGGTTGTCCACGGTGGAGGAGTACGCGTACTGGTCCACGAGGGTGGCGTCCTGCCGGCGCACGGAGACGGTGTCGCTGCTGTTGGACAGGCCCAGGGCTCCGGTGCTGGCCACCACGGCGTTCGTCCGCCCCGGGGGGATGCCCGCGGCGCCGCCGAACACGACCAGCGCCTTGCCCGCCGCCAGCGTCGTGCCCGCGGGGAACACGTGCCGGGAGAGCGCCGAGTCGGAGACGCTCCAGCCGGAGAGGTCCACCGGGCCGCCGCCGACGTTGACCAGCTCCACGAACTCGTAGGCGACGTTGTTGGTGTTGTTGATGAGCGGCTCGTTGGCGAGCACCTCGTTGATGATGACGCGGCCCGAGGGCTCGGCCACGACGATGGGCGCGTCGTTCACGTCGAACAGGCTCGCGTCGGACGTGTCCACCAGGCGCACGCGGAGGTTGCTCGTCGCGGTGGAGGGGAGCGTCCAGGTGGTCCTCCCCACGGCCGCGGAGAGGAAGAGCTCCGCGCGGGCCCAGGTCGCGCCGCCGTCCATGGAGACGTCCAGGTGCACGTGGTCGACACCCCAGGCGTGCCAGAGCACCTCGAGCGGGCTGCCGGGCGGGTGCGGATTCTGGCCTCCCACGGGCTCCTCGATGCGGATGAAGGGCTGGGTCACCGAGCTGAGCGCGTAGCTGCTGACGACGGGGCGGTGGTCGCTGAGCGTCTCCAGGTAGTCGGGCACCCACTCGTCGGCGTGGATGACCTCGGTGGAGCCGGGGACATGGCGGGCGGCGAGCGGGCCGCTGGCCAGGGTGTGGTCGACGACGTTCTCGAAGCCGATGGAGGTGGCCTCGCCGTCGAGCGACAGCTCGCGGGTGATGAAGGTGTAGTGCTCCGCGTCGGAGACGAAGTTCTGGTACGGCGTGGGCAGGGGCTGCTGGGTGTCCGGGTCCAGGGTGATGGACTCGTCCACGTCGTCGTTCCAGTCGCCCACCACGAACACGTGCTGGCCGGCGAGGTTCTGGTCCAGGTACGTCTTGAGCGCGGCGCTCGCGCGCTCCCGCGCGGCGCGAGGTCCGGTGGGGTCGGCGCTCTCCGCGCGCATGTGCACGACGATGACGGTGAGCGGCGTCCGGGTGCCCTGGATTTCGGTGAGGAAGTCCACGCGCAGGGGCGGGCGGTTGGCGAAGTCGTTCAGGTCTCCCAGGCGCAGCAGCTCCGCGTGCTGGAAGGTGAGGGAGCTGTCGTAGAGGATTCCTGGCTTCTGCGAGGAGGCGCCGTACGGCGAGGTGCTGCCCGTCACGTAGGCGGGGTCGTTGGCGAGGAAGCCCCGGAAGCGTGGCAGCTGGCTCTTGAGGGCCTGGAAGTCATTGGCGTCGACCATCTCGACCAGGGCCCACAGGTTGGCGTCCACCTCGAGCATCACGTCGCGCGCTTTCTCCACCTGCTGCGCGTCGGGAGGGCCCTGGGTGTCGGAGCCGAAGTAGGTGAGGTTGTACTGGCCCAGCTTGAGGATGGCGGGCGTTGGCGCGGTGACGGTCAACGTCAGCGAGCGCGAGGCGGTGCGCTGCTCGCCGTCCGTCGCGGTGACGACGAGGTCGAAGCTGCCCGCGATGGTGGGCGTCCCGGAGAGGTCGCCGCTCGAGGATGCGAGCTGGAGTCCGTCCGGCAGCGCGCCGAGGGTGATGCTCCAGGTCACCGACCCGATGCCGCCGGACGCGGCGAGCGAGTGGAAGTACGGCTTGCCCCGGGCGGCCTGCGGCAGCGACGTGGTGGTGACGACGAGCGGCTCGGGGCCAGCGTCGGGGAGCGTGCCGGCGTCGGGGAGCGTGCCGGAGTCGGGGAGCGTGCCCGCGTCGATGTCCGTGCCGGAGTCGGGGATGGGGCCCGCGTCGATGTCCGTGCCGGAGTCGGGAAGGGGACCTCCATCAGGCTCGAAGCCCGCGTCCGGGCGCGGGCCACCATCGGTGGTGTGCCCCGCATCGGTCTGGTCGGTGGGGTCGGTGTCCGGACCCGGCTTGGGGTCGGACGAGCAAGCAGCCAATGCGAGGAGAACGAGCAGCGGCGCGAGGGCGCGATGCGGAAACATGAAGTGCTCCGAAACTGGGAACGAAGCGCGCGGGGGGTGTTTCCACTGTAGCGCGAGTGCCTGTCATGGGGGGAGGTGTGCGCCCGCGGGGAGCGTCAGGTCCCCTCCGGACCTGGCGTCTGCGGCCTCGAAACCGGCCCCCCCCGAGCTCGGTTCCCAGACCAGGAAAAAGCCATGTCAGAACGCGAGTTGACCCATCTCGAGGTGCCGTGTTTCGTCGATTTCTCGGAGGCCCTGGCGGGCCGGGAGGTGGTGGCGCAGGGAGTTGGGCCCGACCTCGACCTGTGGCTCGTGGCACTGGACGGCAAGCGCGACGACCGGATGTCCTTCACTCCAGGAGGTGCCTCGTTCGCCAAGTCCCACGCGGACGCTCCGCAGTCCTACGAGGTCCTGCGCTATCCCTCCCCAGACGCCGAGCCCGAGTCCATCCTCCTTCCACCCGAGCGCCTCAACTTCCACTTCGTCCAACCCCTGCCCGATGGAGACCTGCTGCTGGCGGGGGCCCGGTGCGCCTACGTGGACAAGGACGCCCACGCGCGCAACGCCATCGTCTACTCGCGACAAGGCGTGGCCCGGCGCGAACTGACGCTCGGTGATGGCATCCAGGACATCCAGGCCACGGGCGATGGTCGGCTGTGGGTGAGCTACTTCGACGAAGGTGTGCTCGGCAACCGGGGTTGGGGTCAGGGTGACATCGACAGCGAGCCCATCGGCCGCAGCGGGCTGGTGCAATTCGATGCGATGGGGCGGCGCTTGAGTGAGTTCGACCCGCGCGCCGCCGGGACGGACATCATCATCGACTGCTATGCGCTCAACGTCGCGTCGGACGACGAGACCTGGCTGTACTTCTACACGGACTTCCCGCTGGTGCGGCTGCGCGACGGCGCGAAGCCGGTGACCTGGAAGACACCCGTCGCGGGAGCGAGCGCGATGGCGGTGGGCTCTACGCACGTGTTGTTCGGCGGCTCGTATTCGGCGCGCTCCCAGTTCGAGCTGTACGTGCTGCACGGTCGCCGCGAGAAGACGTTGGCCTCCGCGGGGACCTTCGTCTTCGTGGACCCGGACGGCGAGCGCTGGCAGCCCACGTGGATGCGCGGGCGTGGGCCCTGGTTGTATGGCGGCGAAGGCACTCGCGCGTTTCGCATCGACCTCGACACCCTCGTGGCCTCGGCCCGGGTCTGGCACTGAATGCTCCTGACACTCTCGACGACCCACTCTCCCGCGACGGACCTGGGCTACCTGCTGCACAAGAGCCCGCACAAGCCCCAGTCGTTCGACGTGTCGTTCGGCACGGCGCACGTCTTCTACCCGGAGGCGACCGAGCAGCGCTGCACGGCCGCGCTCCTGTTGGAGGTGGACCCGGTGGCGCTGGTGCGCGAGCGCAAGGGCCCCTCCGGCGACGGCGGCGCGCTGGAGCAGTACGTCAATGACCGCCCCTACGTGGCCTCGTCGTTCCTGAGCGTGGCGCTCTCGCGCGTCTTCGGCGCGGCCCTCTCCGGCCGCAGCCGCGAGCGGCCCGAGCTGGCGTCCCGGGCGCTGCCGCTCACCGCGCGGCTGTCCGTGCTGCCGTGTCGTGGAGGCGAGCCCTTCCTGCGGCGCCTCTTCGAGCCGCTCGGCTACACCGTGACAGCCACCCGCCATGTGCTCGACGAGACGGTGCCGGAGTGGGGGCCCAGCCGCTACTTCACGGTGACGCTCCAGGGGGACAAGCCGCTGTCGGACCTGCTCAGCCACCTGTACGTGCTGGTGCCGGTGCTGGACGACGACAAGCACTACTGGGTGACGGAGGATGAGATCGACAAGCTCCTGCGCCACGGCGAGGGCTGGCTCGCGTCGCATCCGGAGCGGGAGGTCATCACGCGGCGCTACCTGCGCCACCAGCGCAGCCTCGCGCGCGAGGCGATGTCGCGTCTGCTGGAGGGCGAGGACACCGGTGTGACGGACGCGGTCGAGACGGCCCGCGACGAGGCCGAGGCCACGCTGGAGCGGCGGGTCAGCCTGGACGAGCAGCGGCGGGAGGCCGTGCTGACGGCGCTCGTCGAGCAGGGCGCGGCGTCGGTGGTGGACGTGGGCTGCGGCGAGGGCAAGCTCCTGCGGGCCTTGCTCCAGGAGCGTCGCTTCACGCGCATCACCGGCATGGACGTGTCCACGCGGGCGCTGGAGGTCGCCGCCGAGCGGCTGAAGCTGGAGCGGCTCCCCGACCTCCAACGTCAGCGCATCCAGCTGCTGCAAGGCTCGCTGCTGTACCGGGACGCGCGGCTCTCGGGCCATGACGCCGCGACGGTGGTGGAGGTCATCGAGCACCTGGAGCCGTCCCGGCTGGCCGCGTTCGAGCGGGTGCTGTTCGAGTGGGCGCGTCCGGGCGTCGTGGTGCTGACGACGCCCAACGCGGAATACAACGTGCGCTTCGAGGGCCTGGCCCCGGGCGCGTTCCGGCACAAGGACCACCGCTTCGAGTGGACGCGGGCGCAGTTCGAGTCCTGGGCGCGGCGGCAGGCGGAGCGCTTCGGCTACGGCGTGCGCTTCGTGCCCGTCGGGACGCTGGATGCGGAGGTCGGCGCGCCGACCCAGATGGCGGTGTTCACACGATGAAAATCTCCCTTCCCGAGCTGTCCCTGGTCCTGCTCGTCGGCCCCTCTGGCGCCGGCAAGTCCACCTTCGCGCGCAAGCACTTCCTCCCGACGGAGGTCCTCTCGTCCGACACCTGCCGCGGCTTCGTGTCCGACGACGAGAACGACCAGGACGCGACGCGCGACGCGTTCGACGTGCTGCGCTTCATCGCGGCGAAGCGGCTGGCGCGCGGCCGGCTGACGGTCATCGACGCGACCAACACCCAGCCCGAGGCGCGCAAGCCGCTGGTGGCCCTGGCGCGCGAGTACCACGTGCTGCCGGTGGTCATCGTCCTGGACGTGCCCGAGGCCACCTGCCACGCGCGCAACGCGCTGCGGCCCAACCGCCAGTTCGGGCTCCGGGTGGTGCGCCACCAGCTCCAGCAGCTGCGCCAGTCCCTGCGCGGCCTGGAGCGCGAGGGCTTCCGCCACGTCCACATCCTCAAGCCCGAGCAGCTCGAGGACCTGGTCATCGAGCGTCAGCCGCTGTGGAACAACCGCAAGCAGGAGACGGGGCCCTTCGACATCATCGGCGACATCCACGGGTGTCTGGACGAGCTGGTGCTGCTGCTGACGAAGCTGGGCTACGTCGTCACGCCCCAACCGGTGGGGGACCCCGGTTTCGACGTGCGCCCGCCCGAGGGCCGCAAGGTGGTGTTCCTGGGCGACCTGGTGGACCGGGGGCCGGGAGTCGTCGGGGTGCTGCGGCTGGTGATGGGGATGGTGGAGGCGGGCACGGCGCTGTGCGTGCCGGGCAACCACGAAATCAAGCTGATGCGGAAGCTGCGGGGCGGTGACGTCAAGCTGTCCCACGGCCTCGCGGAGTCGATGGAGCAGCTCGAGCGCGAGCCTCCGGAGTTCCGCGCCCAGGTGGTGAAGTTCATCGACGGGCTGGTGTCCCACTACGTGCTGGACGGTGGAAGGCTCGTGGTCGCGCACGCGGGGCTCAAGGAGTCCATGCAGGGGCGCGGCTCGGGCAAGGTGCGCGACTTCGCGCTCTACGGCGAGACGACGGGCGAGACGGACGAGTACGGGCTGCCCGTCCGCCACGACTGGGCCTCCGAGTACCGGGGCAAGGCGATGGTGGTCTACGGCCACACGCCCGTGCCGGAGGCCGAGTGGCTCAACAACACGCTCTGCGTGGACACCGGCTGTGTCTACGGCGGGAAGCTGACGGCGCTGCGCTATCCGGAGCGGGAGCTGTGCTCCGTGCAGGCGGCGCGCGTGTACTGCGAGGCGCGCAGGCCGCCGGGCATCGGAGGCGCTCCCGCCGCGCTGACGGCGCAGCAGCAGGACGACGACGTGCTCGACGTGGCGGACGTGCTGGGCAAGCGCATCGTGACCACGGGGCTGATGCGCAACATCACCCTCCGCGAGGAGAACGCCGCGGCCGCGCTGGAGGTGATGAGCCGCTTCGCGGTGCACCCCAAGTGGCTCATCTACCTGCCGCCCACCATGTCGCCGTCGGAGACGAGCGCGCGCCCCGGGCTCCTGGAGCACCCGGAGGAGGCGTTCGCCTACTACCAGCGCGAGGGCGTGCTGGAGGTGGTGTGCGAGGAGAAGCACATGGGCTCGCGCGCCGTCGTCGTGCTGTGCCGCGACGCGGACGTGGGCCGGCGGCGCTTCGGACTCGATGGGGACGAGCGGGGCGCGTGCTACACGCGGACCGGGCGGCGGTTCTTCCAGGACGAGGCGCTGGAGGCGGCGTTCCTGGCGCGGCTGGGCGCGGCCTTCGACGCCTCCGGGTTCTGGGGGGAGCACCAGACGGACTGGGCCTGCCTGGACTGCGAGCTGATGCCGTGGTCGCTGAAGGCGCGGGAGCTGGTGCGCGAACAGTACGCGGCGGTGGGCGCGGCGGCGTTGGCCTCGGTGGGCGCGGCCCGGGAGGCGGTGGCCCAGGCGGCGGCGCGGGGGCTGGACATGTCGGCGCTGGTGAGCCGCTTCGAGCGCAAGGCGGACGGCGTGGGGCGCTATGTCGCGGCCTATCGGCGCTACTGCTGGCCGGTGGCTTCGCTGGAGGACGTGCGGCTCGCGCCGTTCCACCTGCTGGCGACGGAGGGCGCCGTGCACACGGACAAGGACCACGTGTGGCACATGGAGTCGCTGGCCAGGGTGTGCCGCGCGGATGCCGGGTGGCTGGTGGCCACGCCCTATCGCGTGGTGTCGCTGGCGGACGCGGAGGAGGTGGCGGCGGCGACGCGGTGGTGGGAGTCGCTGACGGCGAACGGCGGCGAGGGCATGGTGGTGAAGCCCCGGGCTTATGTGGCGCGTGGCAAGAAGGGCTACCTCCAGCCGGCCATCAAGTGCCGCGGGCCCGACTACCTGCGCATCATCTACGGCCCCGAGTACACCGCGCCCGAGCACCTGTCGCGCCTGCGCCAGCGGGGCGTGTCCACCAAGCGCTCGCTGGCCATGCGGGAGCTGTCACTGGGCCTGGAGGCGCTGGAGCGCTTCGTGCGCCGGGAGCCGCTGCGGCGCGTGCACGAGTGTGTCTTCGGCGTGCTCGCGCTGGAGAGTGAACCGGTGGACCCCCGGCTGTAGCCGAGGGCCCGCCCCGCTCCCCGAGTCAGTGAACGCCCGGCGGCTGCTGGGTGGAGGACTGCACGCGCGCGCGGCCCTGGGACGCGCCGCGCTCCGCGTAGTGGCCCATGCCCTCGAAGTCCACCGCGATGCAGGGCTCGTCGCCAATCACCCAGCCATCATGGCCCGGCGGGATGATGGCCACGTCTCCCGGGCCCGCTTCGAGCTCGGTGCCGTCATCCATCCGGATCACCATGCGCCCGCTGACGATGTAGCAGGCGTGCGCCACCTGGCAGGAGTCGGTTCCCGCCAGCGGCTTGACGTCCTGGGACCACTTCCAACCCGGCTCGAAGACGACCCTTCCCACCGTCGTGTCGTCGTCGAAGCGGAGAATCTCCGCGTGCCCGTGGTCGGCGAACGGCCGACGCTCGTCGGGCGTGGAGAAGCGCTTGATGCTGAGCTCGCTCATGATGTTCCCCCCTGCGAGCCTGCGGAGGAGCGCCGGAGCGCCCCGGAACCCGTGGCCCGACTGTGATGTCTCAAGGGAAACGTAGGGATGCTCCCGGGGCGCGACAGGGCCTCAGGTCGTCAGCTCCAACGACATGGCCTGGCCCGCCTCGAAGCCCGGCTCGCGGCGCAGCCGCTCCAGCACGCCGCGTGTGCAGTGCAGCGTCACCAACGGAAACACCCCGGGCTCGCTCACCCAGCGCACCGCGCTCATCAACTGGTGCGCCCGCAGGAAGCCGAGCACCTGGTCGCGGAACTGGCGGCTCTCCTCCCCCGCACGCTGGTGGATGGCCGCGCGGCTCTCCAGGGGCGCGGCCGCGGACGCACGCCTGGCCGCGCCGCGTGGAGCGGCTCGAACCTCCGCGGGCTTCTCTCGGGGCATGACGATGGCTTCGACCCACATCGCGTCGCCTCCTTCCGGGCGTGATTCCAGGTCTGCTTGAAGATTATCGGACATGGCGCAGTCCGGTTGTGTCCCGTCGCTGTCGGACTGAAGGGTGGGGCGCCAGCACCCTCACGGCACAGGTTCGTTCCGGCGCGCCGCCAACCGCCCCGTGGAGTCAGCGCGCGCACGGGGGCTCGGCCGTCCGCCTGCTCCACGAGATACCGAGCGTCGACGCCCCTGGGCCCGGGCGCTCGTGCGCGCGAGCGTCCCGCGCTCGTGTGGGTGGGGGACTGACTGGCGGCGCGCCACTTCCTACCTTGTCGCGCATGAAGGACTCAGGACGCCAGCTCCCCGTCTACGTGCCCGCCCGCACGGTGTGGGCCGTGGGGCTTCAGGTGCTGTTGCTCGCGGTCTGCTGGCTGGTGCTGCGCAGGCTCTATCCGCTCCTGACGCTGCTGGCCGTCGTGCTCCTGCTGTCGCTCGCGCTGGACCCGCTGGTGCGCAGGCTGGAGCGCTGGGGCGTGCGCCGCGGCCTGGGCGTGGCGGCGGTGGCGCTGCTCCTGCTGGGGTTGATGGGCGTGCTGGTGGGGACGCTGGTGCCCGCGCTGGTGCAGCAGTTGGAGGGCCTGGTCCAGTCCGCGCCGGGGCTGTTGGAGAAGCTCTCCCAGTCGAAGTGGCTCCAGGAGCTGGGGACGCGCTACGGCTTCGAGCTGAAGCCGGAGGAGCTGCTGCGCTTCGAGCCGCTGGACCTGGCGGGTCGCGCGGTGGGCGTGCTGTCCTCCTCCCTGGGACTGCTCGCCGGTGGAATCACGGTGGTGGCGCTCACCGTGTTCGGCCTGCTGTTCGGCGGCGAACTGTACGAGAGCATCCTCCAGTGGGTGGCGCCGCGGCGGCAGCACCACGTGCGCCAACTGGTGGGCCGCATGCGCGAGGCGGTGAGCAACTACATCGCCGGCACCCTGTTCGTGATGACCATCGGCGGCGTGGTGGCGGCCATCGTCGCGCTCGCCCAGGGCGTGCCGTACTTCCTGCCGTTGGGGCTGGCGGTGATGGTGCTGGGCGTCATCCCCTACATCGGCAGCATCGTCAGCGGTGTGCTGGTGAGCCTCACCACGCTGGCCACCGTGGGGTTCCGCTCGGCGGTCATCGCGCTGATCATCTTCGTCGTCTACAACCAGATTGAGTCCAACGTGCTGGGCCCCATGGTGCAGCGGCGCGCCATCCGGATGAACCCGCTGCTCATCTCGCTGGTGGTGCTGTGTGGTGGCGCCCTGGCGGGGCTGCTCGGCGCGGTCATCGCCGTGCCGCTGGCCGCCGCCGCGCAGGTGCTGCTCCAGGAGGTCCTCCGCGAGCGGCAGCTGCGCTTCAGGCGCGCCCACCACCGCGAGCGCGCGCGCCGCCAGGTGGGCAAGGGCGCGGTGGAGGAGGGGCTGTTGCTCGCGGGCCCGCTGGAAGGCGGCGAGCCTCCGTCGGAGCAGGGCCCCGGCGAGCGCCACTGAAAGACAGAGGGCCTCCGGCGGACCGCCCGGAAGCCCTCGTCATCCATCCCTGCTGTCACTCACCCGCGTCCCTCCGGCCCGCTTGCACCGGAGGGGACGGGAGGCGTCGGTCAGCGGCCGGCGGGAGCCGCGCGGCCCTGGGACGTGGTGGACTTGCCCGAGTCCGCGGAGGCCACGGCCGCGCCGACGGAGAAGACCATGTCGTCGCGATCGTTGTAGCTGCCGCTGGCGCAGGCGCTCGCCGTGCCGGTGAACCGGAACTGCGGGCGGATGGCGTGCGTGCCCGCCGTGTTGGCCAGGTTGAACGTGTGCGTGAACTTCTGCACGCCTCCCGCCGGGCAGACCACGCCGGTGACCAGGGCCGTCCACGTCGGGGACGCGGCGTTGGTCGTGTAGTACAGGTCGAAGAAGTCGGAGGAGCCGGTGCTGTAGCACCACACCGTGACCTCCACCGTCACCTGCTTGCCCGCGGCGAACGGACCCTGGTCGACCGTCTTGATGACGACCCGGTCGATGCTCTCGTCGCCGTGGTAGGAGCCGGAGGTGCCGTCCGCGCACGAGTCATTGATGGTGTTCGGCTGGTTCGGCTCGATACCGCCGGACATCGAGCCGCGGCCGTTGACCAGCGTGGGGCCGGTGTCGCAGCCGCACACCGTGCCGCACGTGGGGGCCTGGCGGGTGGTGTCGAACGTGGCGAGCGTCGGCGTGCAGACGGTGGACGTGGTGAAGCTGCGCACGGCGCTGAAGGCGCTGGTGCCGCAGACGTCCGCCGCCCGGGCCCGCCAGTAGTACGTCGTGGCGCTGCTCAGGTTGGGGGACACCGTCCAGTTGCTGGTGGTCAGCGCGTTGGCGGAGCGGACGATGTTGGCGAAGCCCGCGTCCGTGGCCACCTGCACCTCGTACGTCGCCGCGCTCGGCACGTCGGTCCAGTCCAGCGCCGTGGCCGAGGCCACGCCCGTGGCGCCATCCGCCGGGGACGCGAGCGTGGGCGCGGAGAGCGCCACGCAGCCGCGCGTGGTGAAGCTGGACGCCGTGGACCAGGTGCCCACGCCGCCGCACGAGTTGTTCGCGCGCACGCGCCAGTAGTAGGTCGTGTTCACGTTGAGCGACGGCGTCACCGTCCAGGTGCTGCCCACCAGCGAGTTGGCGGACGCCACCACCGTGGCGAACGTGGGGCTGGTGGAGACCTGCACCTCGTACGTGGACGCGCCCGTCACGTCGTTCCAGTCCAGCACCGTGGCCAGCTCCGCGCCGGTGGCGCCGTTGGACGGCGTGGACAGGGTGGCGACGCCCGGCGCCGCGCAGACCGGCGTGGTGCACGAGCAGGTGCTCGCCGCGCCGTAGCAGGCGTTGGAGGACGCGGGGACGATGGAGTAGCAGTACTCGCGGCCGTTGGCGACCTCGGTGTCCGTGTAGCTGGTGCCGGAGACGGTGGCGACCTTCGCCTTGCCGAAGTCGCAGCCCATGCCCTCGGTCTTCATCACCCAGTACTCCGTGGCGCCCGCGGAGGCCGTCCAGTTGAGGGCCACCTGGCCGTCACCCGGCGTCGCGGTGTGCGTGGGCGCCGCGGTGGGACCGGACGAACAACCGGAGTTCACCGGGGTGATGGTGTTACAGGCGATGTTGTGACGGTTGAACGCGGCGTGGATGGCCGTCATGTGCGGCGTGCCGTCGTTCAGGTTGCCGTTGTCGTCGTCCGCCGCCAGCCACTGCATGTAGCCGTTGGTGGAGCCGCAGCCGTCGGACGTGCCGCCCGAGCAGTTGCAGGCGTGCCAGGCGCCGATGTTGCCGGAGCCCTGGTAGAACAGCTTGTTGCCGACGATGAACGCCGTGTTGGAGTCGTAGTTGAACGGCGCGGCCGTCAGGTCACGAGCGACCAGGTCCCAGGCGGCCTGACGCGCGGGCGACGCGGCGCAGTGCACCTGCTTGCTGCAGGGGCCCGTGCCGGAGGAGCACATGGGGCACACGAAGTTCTGCGGGGTGGCCGGGGGCGCCGGCACCAGCGTCGGGGCGGACGGGGTGGCGTAGAGCGCCGCGCCCCAGTCGGAGTCGCGCACGCCGGAGCAGCGCGTGTCGCACCACTTGTAGCCGGAGACCTGCGACTCCTGCTGGTTGTAGCCCGAGCCGTCCGGCGTCTGGCCGCAGCCCAGGTTGGTCGTGTGGAAGAAGCCGTAGCCGACGCAGGAGGTCTGCAGGCGGTAGATGGCCGCGATGTCCGCGTAGCCCTCGCTGGAGCTGGACAGCGAGCCGTTGGCGTCGAAGTCATCCAGGCCGTGGCCCCACTCGTGGTCGAACACGGCGCCAATCTCACCCGTGTTCCGGCAGCCGCCGCCGCTGCGGTAGAAGTTGACCGACGTGCCGTTCCAGAAGGCGTTGCACGTGCTGTTGATGTTCACGTTGGCGAGCAGCTGCTGCTGCAGCCACGTGTTGTTGGGCAGGTAGCCGCGGGCCTGCTCCGCCAGCTTGTTGAGCTCGTAGAAGCTGGAGCGCGACGCGGCGGTGTTGCCCGCGGACGTGCCGGTGGGCACGGTGCAGTCGTGGTCGTTGTTCACGCCGCCCAGGGCGATGTTGCCCGTGGTGGAGCTGACGTTGATGGCGCCGCAGCTGTCGGACACGCGGACGTAGCGACCGGCGAGCGACGTGGTGACGGTGCCGGAGCTGTAGTTGAAGATGCCGGCGCCGTCGGTGAAGTTGTTCGGTGAGGCCAGGCCCGTGTTCGCCCAGGGCATGGGAGAGTTGGGCTTGATGGTGCCGCACACGGTGTTGTCCGTGCACGTGCCGATGTTCGTGGACGGGTAGATGCCGCCGTTGATCTGCGCGTCGAAGTAGTGGTTGTCGTCCTCGATGGCGAGCGTCTCGCCCGAGTTCGCGTCCACCGTGACCTTCCAGCGCTGGTGGCTGTCCGGGTCCTGGAACCCGTAGGCGTAGACCAGCTGGTGCTTGTAGCCGGTGCCCACGGCGCCGGCGAAGGACTCACCTTCCGGCGCGACGGGGGCGATCTCCAGCGTGGGCTGCTGCCACAGGCCCTGGGGGCTGGTGTTCAGGCCCACGAAGCCGTTGCCGGCCACCAGCGCGTCACCGGCGGAGAGCGCCGGGCGGGTCTCGATGCCCACCGTGGCCCACGCCTCGGTGCCGACGAGGATGAGGTTGCCGTGGCTGATGGTCGCCGCGATGCGCGCGTGGCGCACGGGGATGCCGTTGACCACCTGGCCGATGTGCACCTGCCAGAGGTTGTCGTTGATCTTCGTGACGCGCGGCGCGCTCATCTGCATCACGTCGAGGTTGAAGGCGGCCTGGTTGTCCGCGATGTACTTGAACACCAGGTCACCCACGACGGACTCGTCCACCTCCGCCACGGAGCGGCCGATGGCCTCGCGCACGCTGTCGAGCGTGACGCGGTTGCGCACGCCCTTGCCGGGGATGATGGGGTAGGCGCCCTCGATGCCCGACGGCGTGCCGGTGCGAGGGTCGATGTGGACGCGGAAGTCCCTCCCGTTGCGCTTGAAGAAGTCGTCCCAGCCTCCCACCGCCGCCTTGTCCAGCGTCTGCTGGGCCTGCTGCAGCGGCATGTTCTGGATGGGAAGGTAGAACTCCGGCTTGAAGAAGGCCTTGTCGGCGACGGCGCTCGGTCCCGCCTGGGGGGGCTGGACCGCCCAGCTCGTCCCTGACAGGAGCAAGGCAAGACATGCTGCTGACACCTGGGTGTGGCGCATGCGGTTCTCCTCTATGGGGGTCCCGAGGGGCGGACCCCGAAGGCTCCGGTGCGGAGCCCGCAGACGCCTTACTGATGCCCCGCAGAAAATTGAATATGGCTTATTCCCA
Organism: Myxococcus sp. MISCRS1; assembly: GCF_026626605.1. Classification (NCBI taxonomy): domain Bacteria; kingdom Pseudomonadati; phylum Myxococcota; class Myxococcia; order Myxococcales; family Myxococcaceae; genus Myxococcus; species Myxococcus sp. MISCRS1. The sequence continues at coordinate 908,853 of NZ_JAPNKB010000001.1, read as the reverse complement.
GAGATTCGTTCCAGACATGTGCTCTAGGGAAAACGCGGGGTAGGAGTGTTGACTGGCGAACACTTCGACGCACCCTAAGTGAATACCGCTATGGCGCTGGGCGCGTATTTGTGCCACCCTCATCCAAATTTTATTGACAGGTTGTTCTGGCTCACTTCGGCCAGATGCGCACCCAGTCGTCCTGGATGAGCTTGCCGCTGGTGCGGTCCGTGCTGCCGCTGGCCATGAAGCCGCGGGGCGCGCCGAGCGCGAGCGCCCCGGCCTCCACCCACAACAGGAGCAGCAGGACGCCCGCGACCGCGGGCACGCGCAGGGCGAGCGCGGGCCTTCGCGCGGTGAGCGCGACGAGGGGCAGCAGCAGCAGCGGGAGCAGGGCGGGGAAGATGGTGAGCAGGCCGCGCGTGTAGCCGAAGAAGGCGGCGGTGATGAGCGCCCGGTGCAGGACGACGAGCGACAGCAGGCTGAAGGCGCGCCAGCGGGGCGTCACGGACAACAGGACGCCCGCGACGAGGAGCGCGACGAGCGGCCACTTGAGCGCGCCGCCCTCGGGGACGAAGAGGTCCACGGGCGCGCGCGAGCCGCTCAGGCCCGAGGGCAGGTTGGACGCGCCCAGGCCCAGGCTCAGTCCATCCAGCCACCGTCCCAGCTTGGCGCTCCACAGCCGCGCGGCGTCGGCGGGGTGCTCGCGCATCCACGCCAGGCCCACCGCGTAGCCGTGCAGGAGCAGGTGTCGCTGGGCGGTGTTGGCCACGTCCAGGTGGCCGTCCTGGCCCAGCTGGTTGACGGAGTCCGGGGTGAAGCCGCCGGTGGCGCCGGCGTGGTTCGCCATGGCGAAGTTGATGGGGCCGTACACGGTGACGGGCGCCATGACGGGCAGGGGCTCCAGCGCGGGCGTGCTCGCGTTGAGTTCCTGGAGCACGCGCGCGTTGCGCAGGGCCCACGGTGCGAGCACCAGCGCGGACACGAGCACCGCGGCGCCCCAGCGGGTGGCCAGCGACGTCAGCGGCGTGGAGCCCCGGTACAGCCAGGCCCACGCGAGCAGGAAGGGCCACAGGTACAGGTGCTCGGCGCGGGTGAGCGAGCCCAGTCCCATCGCGAGTCCCAGCAGCACGGCGCCGACGGGCGTGGGCCCCGCGCGGTGGCGCAGCACGAGCGCGAGCGTGGCGGTGAGGAAGAAGGCGTACAGGACCTCGTTGCTGTACGTGGTGGACAGCACCAGCCAGCCGAAGCTCGCGGCGAACAGGCCCGCGGCCACGAAGCTCCACGCGGTGCCCAGCAGGCCCCGCCACCACGTCCACGACAGCGCCACGGTGGAGGCGCTGAGCGCGGCGAGGCACAGCTTGTACGGATAGGCGTTGCCCTGGGGCTCGCCCAGCACGCGGTACAGCAGGCCCAGGAGCCACGGGAACAGGGGCGGGTGGTAGGGCAGGGTGGCGGAGCTCTCCAGTCCCCGGGCGTGCTCGAGCGCGTACGTGTGGAAGAAGCGCGAGTCGCCGTAGAAGAAGATGGAGAAGGGCCAGGCGCGGTCCGGCGCGGACTGGAGATACAGCCAGCGCAACAGCAGGCTGAGCGAGAACGTCACCGCGACACCCAGCGCCACCGGGTGCCGCTGCCACAGCTCCCTCGCGCTGACGACGAACCGGCGCATGCCACCCCCAGGGGAGGCGTGCACGCTAGCACCAAGGCCCGGGGCGGGGCCCGTCGTTCAGAAAAGCGCCCTTGCCCCGACTTGTGGATGGCAAGGGGCACGACGCGCTTCCTAGAGTCCGGCCCGCCGTCGTGCTCGGGCGGCTCCCCATTCCGGCTCGGAGGGCCGAGTGTCCCACGCAGGTGACAAGTCCATCCTGGCCATCGACCTGGGCACCTCCGCCGTGAAGCTGGCGGTCGTCACGCTGCGCGGGCGCATCCTCGGGGGCGAGGTGGAGCCGCTGGCGCTGGATTTGTTGCCGGACGGCGGCGCGGAGCAGGACCCGGAGGCGTGGTGGAGCGCCATCGTGCGGGGCACGCGCAGGCTGCTCGGCGCGGGGACGGTGTCCGCGCGCGACATCATCGGCGTCAACTGCAGCTCGCAGTGGTCCGGCACGGTGGCGGTGGACGAGCAGGGGACGCCGCTGCGTCCGGCGCTCATCTGGATGGACTCGCGCGGGGCGCCTCATGTGAAGCGCGTGGCGGGAGGCCTGGTGCCCATCGAGGGCTATGGCGTCACGCGGCTGTTCCAGTGGATCCGCCTGACGGGCGGCGTGCCGAGCCTGTCCGGGAAGGACCCGGTGGGCCACATCCTCTACCTCCAGGCGGAGCACCCGGAGGTCTACCGCGCGACGTACAAGTTCCTGGAGCCCAAGGACTGGCTCAACCTGAAGCTGAGCGGACGCTTCGCGGCGTCGTACGACTCCATCACCCTGCACTGGGTGACGGACAATCGGACGCTGGGCCGCGTGGACTACGACGCGGGGCTGTTGCGCATGTCGGGCCTGCACCGCGAGAAGCTGCCGGACCTGGTGCCCGCCGCGAGCGTGCTGGGGCCGCTGAGCCCCCGGGCCGCGAGCGAGCTGGGGCTGAGCGAGGACGTGCGGGTGGTGACGGGGGCGCCGGACATCCTCGCCGCGGCGGTGGGCTCGGGCGCGGTGCGCGACTTCGAGGCGCACCTGTGCGTGGGCACGTCGTCGTGGCTGTGCTGCCACGTGCCGTACAAGAAGTCGGACCTGTTCCACCAGATGGCGTCCGTGCCGTCGGCGCTGCCGGGGCGCTACCTGCTCGCCAACGAGCAGGAGTCCGCGGGCATCTGCCTCACCTTCCTCAAGGACAACATCCTGTATGGCCAGGCGGGCCGGCCCGAGGGACAGGAGGAGGACTCCGCGGAGGTGTACCGGTTGATGGAGCGCGAGGCGAGCCAGGTGCCCGCCGGAAGTGACAGGCTCATCTTCCTGCCCTGGCTCAACGGCGAGCGCAGCCCGGTGGACGACAAGTCGCTGCGCGGCGGGTTCTTCAACCAGTCGCTGAAGACGACGCGGGCGCACCTGGTGCGCGCGGTGATGGAGGGCGTGGCCTTCAACTCGCGCTGGCTGTTCACCTACGTGGAGCAGTTCGTCGGGCGCAAGCTGGAGTCGCTGCGCATCATCGGCGGAGGGGCGCGCTCGGCGCTCTGGTGCCAGATTCACGCGGACGTGCTGGGCCGCTCCATCCAACAGGTGGACGAGCCGGTGCTGGCCAACGCGCGCGGCGCCGCGTTCCAGGCGGCCGTGGCGCTGGGGGAGCTGACGGTGGAGCAGCTGCCCGCGCTCGTCCCCGTGGCGCGGACCTTCGAGCCGGACCCCGCGAACCGCGCGCTGTACGACGAGCTGTTCCGCGAATTCGTCAACCTCTACAAGAGCAACAAGGCCATCTTCGCGCGGCTCAACCGCGCGCGAAGCGCCTGAAGGCCCAGGAGCCGCGCATGGCATTGCCCGACCCCAAGTCGCTGAACCTGCTGAACCACGTCCCGCCCCGCCTGCTGTCGGCGGCCGAGCGCTATCTCAAGGCCGTGCCGCTGGTGCGCGACCTGCTCTCGAAGGAGACGGACACGCTGCTGTCGGAGCTGGAGGGAGGGCTCAAGCCGTACCGGGGCAAGATGCCCGCGTTCGACCGGCTGCCGGTGACGGGGCGCTCGCGCGAGGAGGTGCTGCGCGAGCTGCAGGCGCTGGAGTCGCAGGAGGAGGCGCGCTGGCGGGACGGCAAGGTGTCCGGCGCCGTGTACAGCGGCGACTCGGAGCACATCGACTTCCTCAACCGCGTCTACGCGCTGCACTCGCAGAGCAATCCGCTGCACGCGGACCTGTGGCCGAGCGCCACCAAGTTCGAGGCCGAGGTCATCGCCATGGCCGCGACGATGTTGGGCGCGGACGCGGCGAACGCGGGGCGCCCGGCCTCCGAGCACGTCTGTGGCTCGATGTCCTCGGGTGGCACCGAGAGCATCATGCTCGCCATCAAGACGTACCGGGACTGGGCGCGGGAGACGAAGGGAATCACGAAGCCGGAGATGGTGGCGCCCTCCAGCGCGCACCCGGCCTTCGACAAGGCGGCGCACTACTTCGGCGTGAAGATGGTGCGCGTGCCGGTGGGGGCCGACTACCGCGCGGACGTGGCCGCGACGAAGAAGGCCATCACGCGCAACACCATCGTGCTCATCGGCTCGGCGCCGGGTTTTCCCCACGGTGTCATCGACCCGATCGCCGAGCTGTCCGAGCTGGCGCGCAAGAAGCGCATCGGCTTCCACACCGACGCGTGCCTGGGCGGCTTCGTGTTGCCCTTCGCGAGGAAGCTGGGGCGCGAGGTGCCGCCGTTCGACTTCCGGCTGCCGGGCGTGACGTCGATGTCCGCGGACACGCACAAGTTCGGTTACGCGGCGAAGGGCTCGTCGGTGGTGTTGTACCGGGGCACCGAGCTGCGCTCGCATCAGTACTTCACGGCCACGGAGTGGCCCGGCGGCATCTACTTCTCGCCCACGTTCTCCGGCAGTCGTCCCGGCGCGCTCATCGCGGTGGCGTGGGCGTCGCTGGTCAGCATGGGGGAGCAGGGCTACCTGGAGGCCACACGCCGCATCCTCGAGACGGCGGATACGATCAAGCAAGGCATCCGCGCCATCCCCGAGCTGCACGTGCTGGGGGACCCGCTGTTCGTCATCGCGTTCGGCTCCGAGACGGTGGACATCTTCAAGGTGATGGAGCGGTTGGGTGAGCAGGGGTGGAGCCTCAACGGGTTGCACAAGCCCGCGGCGGTGCACCTGTGCGTGACGTTGCGGCACGCGCAGCCGGGCGTGGCGGAGCGCTTCCTGTCGGACCTGCGCGCCGCCGTGGACCACGTGAAGGCGAACCCCGGCCAGAAGGGGACGATGGCGCCCGTCTACGGCATGGCCGCCGCCGTCCCCTTCCGTGGCCTCGTGAGCGACTTGCTCAAGAAGTACATGGACCTGCTCTACAAGGTCTGAGGCGCTCTGGGACGTGGGCGCGCGGCCCACTCCCACGTGGTCCCCTGGTGCAGCGTGGCGTAGATGTCGTCGCGCAGCTCGTTGCACTCGTCATGCGTGAGGGTTCGCTCCAGGGAGCGCAGCACCACGCGTAGGAGGACGTTCTTCTGGTCCGGGCGGAGGGCCAGGCGCTTCACCGCGTTGGGGTGGAGCTCGGCGTAGGGCGTCTGGCTCACCACCTCGACGCTCTCCACCAGCTCCGCCCGTGCGCCCAGCGCGGCGCGGACGGCGTCGCCCAGCTCCTCCGCCGTGCGGTGCTCGTCGATGACCAGGGACATGTCGCGGCGCACGGCGGGCATCGAGGACACGGGCTGATAGGGCGTCAGGTCCAACAGCTGCGTGGCGATGCGTGGGTCGGTGGAGCGCAGGAGCCGGATGTCGTCCAGGCCCTTGCGCAGCATGAGGATGCGGTCGAGTCCCAGGCCCATGGCGAGTCCGGTGACGGGGCCCGCCTCCAGGCCGCTCTCGGCGAGCAGGGCGGGGAGCGCGAGGCCGCACTCGCCGATCTCCACCCAGTCGTCGCCGTCCCGGACGTCGATCTGCAGGCCGTCCGTCGTGTACGGGTGCACGGCGTCGGTGAGCTTCAGCTCGCGTCCGGGGAGGAGTGCCTGGACCACGGTGGCGATCATCTGGCGCAGGTCCTGGGGGGTGAGGGGCGGGCCACGGCGGATGCGCCACAGGTCCATCTGATGGGGCTCGCCGGTGTGGAGCCGGTCGATGCAGTCGCGTCGATAGACGAGGCCGGGACAGGCGACCAGTACGTCCTCGGGTGGGGAGGAGGCGAGGCGGCGCAGGACGCCGGGAATCATGGCGGAGGTCTGCGAGCGCAAAAGGGCGGTGTCACAGACGTATCGGGTGTAGCGCGCGTCGCGGGCGACGCCTCCGGGTGGGTAGTGGAGGCGGTCGTAGTTGTCGGCGATGGAGACGACGGGGCTTTGTCGATGCGTCAGGACCTCGCAGCGCCAGGCGGTGCGCAGGGCGTCGAGCGCGGAGGCGACGAGGAGCTGGAGGGCGTGAGGACCCGAGGCGGGGTCGGTCAAATCGCGAACGGACAGGGCGCGCCGAAGCTCCTCGGCGCTGAGGACGGCGATGGGAAGGGACGACATGGGGAAGACCTCTCGGAAGCGAACGGGAAACGCAGCGGTCTCCGGCACGCCGAGCGAGGAGTCCGCCAGGCGTCACCGGCCTCGGATGCCCCCCCGGCGGCTCCGGGTGGGCGTCGCGCCAGACGGCGTTTCGCCAACGAGAGGTGCGTGCGCGCTCAGAGCAGCACGGCCTCCCGACACCCGAAGGGGGCCGGGGGGCGGCTAAATCGACGAGCAATCACGACGCGAACCATGGGCGTACGAATAACGCTCCCGCGATTTGCTGGCAAGAGGGCCTCGGGTGGGCCTCACTTCGCCAGCGTGCGTCCCATGACGTCGAGCAGCTCGCGCCAGTGTTCCTCGGCGGCCTCGGGCTGATAGGCGGCCGAGTCCTCCACCGCGTAGCCGTGGCGGGCTCCCACGTGGAGTCGGGACTGGTGTCGCACGCCGGCCGCCTTCAGCGCTGCTTCCAGTCGCTGGATGGCATCAGCCGGCATGGAGGCGTCCTGGTCCGCGTGGCCGAAGACGAGCTCGCCCTTCACGTCGCCCAGGCGCAGGTGAGGACTGTCCGGCGAGTCCGTCGCGAGTCGACCGCCATGATTGGACACGGCGGCGGCGATGACGTCAGGGAAGTCCGCGGCCAGCCGCACGGCGATGCCGCCGCTCATGCAGTAGCCGGCGACGCCGACCTTGGGGCCACGCACCTGAGGAAGCCGCGCGAGGAAGTCCAGCTCCGCCGCGCCGTCCGTGCGCACGCGCTCCGGCGTCAGCGTGGCGATGAGCGCGTAGATGCGCTTGCGGAAGGCCTCATCCGCGAAGGAGCCGTTCAAGTCCAAGGTCGCGGCGCGCCCCTCGCGATAGAAGACATTGGGCAGCAGCACGACAAAGCCGGCGTCCGCGAGCCGCTGGGCCGCGTGCTCGAAGGCGGGGCGGATGCCCATCGCGTCCGTGAGCAGCAGCACGGCGGGCCAAGGGCCGCGTCCTTCGGGCTGGAACAGCTTCGCGTCCATCGTTCCATCAGGCGTGTCGAGGTCGATGTCTTCCATAGGGTTCCTCGTGAATGCCGGGGGCTACAGCGCACGGGTGGCGATGTGCGTGAGCTCCGCGTCAGTGAGTGGAAGCGGGTTGGCCTTCATGCTGCTCGCGGCGCGCGCCTTCGTCACCAGCTCCGGCACCCGCTCCACGGTCAGCCCATGACGAGCCAGGCCAGGGATGCTCAGCGCTCCTCGCAAGGACTCCACCCATTCGATGGCATCCTCGGCGCTCGCTCCCTCGCGGCCCGTGAGCAGCGTCGCCAGCTCCCGGTAACGCGGCAGCGCCGGGTGCTCGGGAGCACGCTCCCGCAGCGCGCGCAGATTGGTCTCGAGCACCGCGGAGAGCAGCGCCGCGCAGACCGCGCCATGCGGCGCATCGAACATGCCTCCGAGCGGCGCCGCGAAGCCATGCACCGCACCCAGCCCCGAGTTGGCCAGACACAGTCCACCGAAGAGGCTGGCCAGCGCCAGGTCCTCGCGGGCCTCGGCATCCGGCTCCGTCGACAACACAGCCCGGCGCAGCGAGCGCGCGGACCGACGCAACCCCTCACGCGCCAATGCGTCCGTGAGCGGATTGGCGCGCGCGGAGAGGAACGGCTCGATGAGCTGCGACAACGCATCCATGCCACTGGACGCGAGCACCGACGGCGGCGCGCCGATGAGCAGGTCCGGGTCCACCAACGCCACCCGCGGCAGCAGCTGCGGTCCGCGCAGGCTCGCCTTCACCTGCGCCTCCTTCGACCCCAGCACCGCGTTGCGTGTCACCTCCGACCCCGTGCCCGCCGTGGTCGGAATCGCCAGGAAGGGGAGGGCCACCCCGGTGAGCGGCTGTCCGCGGCCGATGACCTCCAGGTAGTCCAGCGGGTCGCCCCGCTGCGTCGCCAGCGCGGCGAGTGCCTTGCCCGCGTCGAGCGCGCTGCCACCTCCCAGCGCCACCACCGCCTCACATCTCGCCGCCGCGAGCACCGACAGCCCACGTCGCACCACGTCCACCGTGGGCTCGCCCTCCACCGAGAACGTGCTCACCACCAACCCCTGCGCCTCCAGCGCCGTCTGGAGCCCGTGCGCACGCCCGGGGTTCTTCCCTGTCACGAGCAACACGCGCTCCGCGCCCAGGCCGCGCACCAACGCGGGGGCCTCCGACAACCTGCCCGGTCCGAAGACAATCCGCGTGGCGGTGGCGAACTCGAAGACCGCGGGGCCCGCCGTCACCACCCGGCGTCCTCGGGGAACAGGTTCACGTACTTCCGGCTGGTGCGCGGCTCCGCCATCATCGGCGCCACCGTGTCGCGCCAGCGCAGGTAGTGCGCCGTGTCCTTGTGCGCGGCCGGTGCCTCGGCGCTCCGGTACACCTCCACGAGCACGAACCGCGTGGCGTCCTCGCTGTCCTGGATGACATCGAAGCGCGCGACCCCCGGCTCCTTCACGCTCTCGCGCGCGTTGGCCAGGGTGGCTTCCCGGAAGGCGTCCACGTGCTCGGGCTTCACGTGGACGTGGACATGGACGACCCGCAGGGTGTTGGGCATGCCCCGAAACTACTCCGGGCCCGGGCCGCGTGGGGACGCGACCCGGGCCCGGAGGTTGAAACCGTGTGGAGTGCCGTACAGCCGTCGCCGGGCTACGGCGCCTTGACGATGGCCGTGGGGCTCAGCACGTCCTCGAGCTTGCGCGCCATCACCCATCCATCGTGGTAGACGATGCCGGTGGGGGTGATGGTGTCGTTCCGGTACAGGCCGATCTTCAGGTAGTTGACCTGTCCCGGGTACTGCGTGGCGATGTAGCGCTTGGGCAGCACCAGCTTGCCGTCCACGTACAGCTCCACGAAGCCCACCTTCGCGTCCGCCGACCAGCGCACGTGGAAGATGAAGTCCATCCACCTGGCGCGCACCAGCGGCGCCCGCCAGACGATGGTGCCCGGGTTGCCGCCGATGTTCAGCCGGACCTCGTTGCCGTAGACGTAGAACTCCACCGGCGGCGAGCCGCCCACCGTGTCGCTCTCCTGGTGCCACTGCGTGAACAGCTGCCACGTGTTCACGTTGGGGAACGTGGAGTCGAACATCGTGCTCCAGCGGTAGTAGTACTCGGAGCCGGACGGCTCCTTCGTCATGCGCACCAGCTCGTTGCGGTTGCCGCTGGAGTTGATGGGGTCATCGCCCTTCTTCACCGTGGCCTTCAGCGCGTAGCCGCCCTGGCGCTTGGGTGAGGACACCAGCGCCAGCCGGTCCGAGCTCACCATCTGCGCGCGCGTCCACTGGGTGCGGTCTCCCGTCTCGAAGTCACCCACCCACACCACGCTGCTGCCGGTGGGCGGAGGCGGGGACGTCACGGTGCTGCCGCAGGCGCGGGCCTCCGCGATGGACGCCCAGTCGTTCACGGTGTTGCCCATGACGGTGATGCGCACCCGGCGCGCCGACGTGGTGCCGAAGGAGTACGTCTGCGCCGCGGTCTGCAGCGCGCTCGTGCCGCTGTAGACCTGCGTGTACGTATAGCCATCCGGCGACACCGACACGGTGAAGGTGTTGGAGCGCGTGTTGCCCTCGTGCCATGCCACCGTGACGCCGGAGATCGACTTGATGGCGCCCAGGTCGTAGTCGATCCACGCGCCCTTGCCGAGCATGCTCCAGCGCGTGTCGAGCCGGTCATCCATCGTGTTGGCCGGCACATTGCCGTCGTGGCCCTTGGCGATGACGGAGGTGGCCGTGAGCTGCGTGCAGTTGGAGGCGGTCAGCGCGGCGGCGGACGTCGCGAACGCGGTGGCCTCCGCGCCGGAGGGGGCCTCTCCCAGCTCATTGTAGTCCTGGGGACCGCACGCGGTGGCGCCAAGGCCGAGCAACGCGCCGGCCAGCAGAAGAGACTGCTTCATGTGGGAACCTCTGGGGGGATTCAAAAACAGACAGACGGGGAGTGTGTCCGGCGACGTCTCACGACGGGCGGACGAGTGATTTCAGTTGCGGGGCTTCTCCAAGGTCACGGCGGGGGTTCGCCGCGTTGCAGCGGAGGACAACCATCGCCTCATTTTATTTCGTATTCAACAGTTCTCGTCGAGCCTGCCTGCTGGGCAGGAAACGCGGCGCGCATACTCGACGTGTGGGTCTGGGCGATGGCGCTGGAAATGTCTGGCATTGGTGGCGAGCCCATCCATGCCGTGAGGGAAAGGGCATACATCCAGCGGGGGCGTGCGTGCGTGCGGTGGCCTGGAGGGCAGGCCCACAGGCGGATTCAATACAGACGCACAGCCCCCGGGCGCGAGGCGCGTGAAGGGGCCGTGGCGTTAGAGGTTCGGGCTCTGGAGGTGCTCATGACCGCGTCGTCGGGCGTGTGCCTGGCCTGTGGGACACGACTTTCCCCGGGTCTCTCCACGTGCCCGCGCGCGCTGCTGCTCGCGCCCCTGGCGGGCGGGGTGCGCCGCTGGGGGCTCGCCTCGTGTCAGCCGCCGCTCGTGGGGCGGCTGGCGCACCTGGAGCGGCTGAAGTGGTGCGCCGAGGAGGCGCGCCGGGGGCTGGGGCGGGCCATCTGGCTGGTGGGAGAAGAGGGCATCGGCAAGTCGAGGCTGAAGGACGCGCTGGTGGAGTCGCTGTCCGCGCACCGCTTCGACATCTGGGAGGGCAGCGGCCTGGCCCATCCAGGGACTCCGGCGGGGCCGCTGTTGGACCTGCTGGACGCCACGCGCTCGCTGCGGCCGGTGGCGGGCGTGGGGCGCATGTCGAGCGCCGAGGCGGAGCGGGTGGCGGGGTGGCTGGAGGGGCGGCGGTGGCGAGGCGTGCCCGCGAGCCTCTCCGCGGAGAGCATCGCCCTGCTCGACGCGCTCTGCCATGCGCTGCTGCCACACCGGACGCCGCGCGTCCTCGTCCTGGAGGACTGGCAGCACGCGGATGGCCTCAGCCGGGCGATGCTCGAGGTGCTGGTGACGCGGCTGGCGCATGCGCCGGTGCTCGTGCTCGTGCTGGAGCGCACGGGGGCGTCCGTGCCGCCACCGGCCGAGGTGCTGGAGGTGGGAGCGTTGAGCGCGAGCGAGGCCGCCACGCTGGTCTCCGCGCGCCTGCCCGCGGGCCTGCCGCGGGAGGCGCTCTTGCGCGTGGGCGCGGGCCATCCGCGCAGGTTGTTGCAGGCGCTCGCGCTCCACGAGGAGTCGCCGCTGGAGCCGTTGCCCGCGACGGCGGAGCAGGTGGTGTCGGCCCGGTTCCAGGCGCTGTCGGACGCGCGGCGCGAGGCGCTGCGGGTGGGCGCGTTGCTGGGGCCGTGTTTCCCCCGGGCGGTGCTGGGCGCGCTCGTGGGGGGCTTCGCGTCGCTCGCGGGGTTGGAGTCGGGCGGGTGGCTCACGCCCGTCTCGGGAGGCCGCTACGCGAGCGCGACGCGGGCGCCGGGGCTCGAGGCGACGTGGACGGAAGCGGAGCGGGTGGCCTTGCACGCGCGCGTGGCGGAGGCCTACGAGGCGCTCTCCGAGGAGACGCGTCGGCGCGCGTGCGCGGAGGTGGCCCGTCACTGGCTGGGGGCGAAGCGGCCGGAGCGCGCGCTGCCGCACCTGTTGGAGGTCGCCGGGTGGAACCTGGCCGCGATGGAGCCCGCGGCCGCGCTGGAGGTGTACCGCTTCGCGCTGGAGGTGTCCTCGCGGCTGTCATTGGAGTCCGCGTGTCAGTGGGGGCGGGTGTTGTGGGAGCGGATGGGGGATGCGCACCGGCTGGCGGGGGAGCGGGGGGAGGCGGAGTCCGCGTGGCGCATCGCCCTGTCCCTCGACGAGGTGGGGGGACGCGGGGGGACGGCCGGGCGGCTCCAGTGCTTGAGCAAGCTGGTCTCGGTGGTGTTGTCGCTGGAGCGCCACGAGGAGGTGGTGGCGCTGGGCGAGGTGGGCGTCGTGGAGGAGTCGTCCGAGGAGGCGCTCGTCGCCGCCGCTTCGTTGGACGCGCTGTCCTCGCTCGCGCTGTGCTGGCTGGGCCGCTTCACCGAGGCGGAGGCGCGGCTGGGGAGCGCGCGCGCGCGGCTGCTCCAGGTGTCGGGGCAGGACGGCGTGGGCCGGGCGAGCGCGGAGGCGTCCCTGCACCGCGCCATGGGGATGCTGCTGATGCGGCAGGGGCGCGCGGAGCAGGCCACGGCGGAGTACGCGGCGGTGCTGCGCTGGACCGAGCGCGCGGGGGACACGTGGGAGCACTCCACGGCGCTGTTCAACCTGGGGGATGCCTACGCGCGCTCGGGGGACCGTGAGCGCGCGGTGCACTACTTCCAGCTCGCGCTGGACTCGAAGGCGCGCACGGGGGACCGGGGCGGCATGGCGTACACGCACCATGGCCTCGCGCTCTTGCACAGCCAGGCGGACGCGCCGGAGCTGGCGAAGGAGGACGCCGTCCGGGGACTCCAGCTCGCGGGGATGCTGGGAGACCGGAAGCTGAAGTCGCTCCTGCGCTGCGCCCTGGGGCGTGCCCACCTGCGGCTGGGAGAGCGCGAGGAGGCCGCGCGACAGTTGCGGCTGGCCGCGCAGGACGCCGCCGCGGCCAATGCCCACCCGGAGCTGCTCCAGGCCCAGGCGGCCCTGCGCGCGCTGGAGGCCCGGCGCTGACGAGGGGGTTGACGGAACCGTCGGCGCGGCCCGAGTGTCCAGGACACGTGCCTCGATTCGTGCTCCGTCATGGCGGGCTCCTGTCCTGCCTCCTGTTCGCCCTGGTCACCCCACGCGCGCTCGCCGAGGCGCCGGATGTCTTCGAGGCCTGGCTGCGTCCGGCCCACGCTCCCACGGACGGGTTCGAGGCGTGGGCGGACCTGGGCGGCGCGAAGCCCGGCGCCGAGGCGCGCTCCCTGGCGCGAGGCCGCGTGGTGGAGGCCACGGGCGAAAGTGTCACCCTGGAACATCTGTATCACGAGAACCACGAGCTCCAGCGCGTGCGCGCCGTGTACTCGGGACTGGCGTCGGTGTCGCTTGAGCGCGGAGCCGGGGTGTCCCGTGGACAGGTGCTCGGGCGCGTGGGGCCGCGGGCCTCGGTGGTGCTGCACACGGACCGCGAGCTGTCCCCGGCGGAGGCCCGGCGCTTCACCCGGGAGCGGGCCCGCCTGCCGCAGCCGTTGGAGGAGCCGGTGCTGGTGCTCATCTCGCACGCTCGGAACGAACTCCGGTTGTACGAGCGGGGCGTCGAGCGGGCGAGGGTGGAGGTGGGCTTCGGCCAGGGCGAGGGACCCAAGCAGGAGCGAGGCGACAACCGCACGCCCGTGGGCATGTACTTCATCGTGCAGACGGTGCGCGGGAACATCACCGGGCCGTACGCGGCCTATTACGGCGGCCACTGGCTGCGGGTGAACTACCCGAACCCGTGGGACGCGAGCCGGGGCGTGAGGCGCGGGTGGCTCACGGAGAAGGCGCGCCAGGGGATTGCGCGCGCGTGGACGGCGCGCGAGGCGACGGACGCGAGCACCCGGCTGGGCAGCGGCATCGGGTTCCACGGCTGGTCGGGCGAGTGGTCCCTGGAGGAGAGCGGCGGGCGGCTGTCCTGGGGCTGCGTCGTGTTCCACCCGGGGGACATCACCAGGCTGTACGAGCAGATGCCCAAGGGCACCATGGTGGTCCTCTTCTAGCCTTCAAGACGGCCGCGAGGCGTGGAATCCTTCCGGGGTGATCGAGCTAGAGACTCCCGAGGCCTTCGAGCGGCATCTTCGCGAGGGACACAGCCTCGCCAACGTCGTCATCCAGGGGTTGGACCTGAGGCGCTACACGCGCGAGCTGGGCACGCTGCCGCTGGCGGGCACCGTGTTCCTGGGCTGCGAGCTGGAGAAGGACGCGCTCCAGGCGGCGCTCGCCCACGGCGCGCTCGTCTTCCCGCCCATCTCCGGGGTGCCCTATCAGCCGTACCGGGGCACGCTCTACACGCCGGAGGAGCTGTACGCGGGCTTCGACCCGGCGCGCCCGGAGACGTACGAGGACACGCTCGACGCGCGCATCTATCGCCACTGGGAATCCCACGGCCGGGGCACGCCGCCGACGCTGCTGGAGACGCTCGCGCAGCGGCTGCATGACCACGCGGTGACGGACGCGATGGAGGGCCTGCTCTTCAAGGCGGGGCCGCCGCGCAAGGTGGTGGCCATCATGGGCGGGCACTCCATGAAGCGCGGCATGCCCGACTATCGCGAGGTGGCCACGCTGTCGCGCGAGCTGACGCGCGCGGGCTTCTTCCTGGTGAGCGGCGGCGGCCCCGGCGCGATGGAGGCCACACACGTGGGCGCCTGGTTCGCCACGCGCACGGAGGCGGAGCTCGACGCGGGGCTCGAGATCCTCGCCAGGGCCCCCAGCTATACGGACCGCGAGTGGCTGGCGCGGGCCTTCGAGGTGCGCGGCGCGTTCCCCCTCGGACCCAAGGACGTCTTCGCCTGCTCGAGCCTGGGCATCCCCACGTGGCACTATGGCCACGAGCCGCCCAACCCCTTCGCCACGCACATCGCCAAGTACTTCGCCAACAGCGTGCGCGAGGACGGCCTGCTCACCATCGCCAAGGGCGGCATCGTGTACGCGCCCGGCAGTGCCGGCACCATCCAGGAGGTCTTCCAGGACGCCTGCCAGAATCACTACAACAGCGTGGGCGTCATCAGCCCGATGATCTTCCTGGGCCGGGAGTTCTGGACGCGCACCCGCCCGGTGTACCCGCTGCTGGCGCAGCTCGCGCAGGGCCACGAGTACGCGCGGCACCTGCTCCTCACGGACTCACGCGAGGAGGTCGTCGAGGCGCTGCGGGCGTACGACCGCTCATCGCCGGCCGCCAGCTGAGCCGCTGGACTTCACCCGCGCGGTGAGGCACGGGAGGGTGCGATGCGAAAGAAGGGTGGGCAGTACGCGGACAGACGCTGGATGGACAAGCCCCGGGCCTTCGGGAAGTACGGCCCGGTGCGTCCGAAGGCGCTCTTCTTCGACGTCGACGACACGTTGGTCGACCGAGGGGGCGCCTTCACGCGCTACTTCGAGAGCTTCATGGCCCGCTTCCCGGACGTCTTCCCCGCGCACCGTCGCGCCGAGGACCTGGCCACCTTGCGCGGGCTCGACGAGCGGGGTGGGCGCGACCGGCAGGCGTTCTTCCAGGACCTGCTCGAGCGCTTCCCGGTGGGGCTCTCCGAGAAGGCGCTGCGCGCGGAGTTCCACGTGGGGCTGGCGCGGCAGGTGACGTCGGACCCGGAGCTGGTGGCGTGGCTCGCCGCGCGGGCGGGCCGTCAGCCCGTGGTGGTGGTGTCCAACGGCGCGGCGGACACGCAGCGCATGAAGCTGCTCCACGCCGGGCTCTACCACTGCGTGCCGCAGGGCTTCTTCTCCAGCGAGGTGGGCGTGGAGAAGCCCGACCCGGCCATCTTCCAGGCGGCGCTGAAGCACGTGAACCGCGCGCCCTCGGAGGTGCTCCACGTGGGCGATGACCCGGTGCGCGACATCGTCGGCGCGGGGCGGCTGGGCATCACCACGTGCTGGGTGTCGCACGGGCGCGAGTGGCCCGCGTCGCTGCCTCCGCCCGACTTCACCGTGGAGCGCGTCTCCACGGCCGTGCGGGACCTCGAGCGGGTGCTCTCGTCATGGACATGAACCAGGTGGTCGGCTCGCACGACCTGCTCTTCCTCACGCTGGACACCTTGCGCCACGACGTGGCCACCGAGCTGGCCGCCTCGGGGCGCATCCCGAACCTGGCCGCGCTCCTGCCTGGAGGACAGTGGGAGGAGCGGCACTCGCCGGCGAGCTTCACCTACGCCGCGCACCACGCCTTCTTCGCGGGCTTTCTTCCCACCCCCGCGCGTCCGGGCCGCCACCCGCGCTTGTTCGCGATGCGCTTCGAGGGCAGTGAGACGACGGGGCAGGGGACGTGCGTACTGGATGCGCCGGACCTGGTGACGGGGCTCGCGGGGCGCGGCTACCACACGGTGTGCATCGGCGGCGTGGGCTTCTTCAACAAGCTGAACCCGCTGGGCAACGTGTTGCCGGGCCTGTTCGCGGAGAGCCACTGGGCGCCGGAGCTGGGGGTGCGCGAGCCCCGCTCGACCGAGCACCAGGTGGCCCTGGCGGTCCGTCGCCTGGACGCCCTCCCGAGGCAACAGCGAATCTTCCTGTTCATCAACATCTCCGCGCTCCACCAGCCCAACCGTCATTACCTGCCGGGCGCCAGCGAGGACTCGCGGGAGACCCACGCGGCAGCCCTGGAATACGTGGACAGTCAGCTCCCTCCCCTGTTCGCCGCGCTGCGGCGGCGGGGGCCGGCTTTCTGCATCGTCTGCTCGGACCACGGCACGGCGTACGGCGAGGACGGTTATAACGGTCACCGCGTGGGTCACCCCGTCGTCTGGACGGTCCCCTACGCGGAGTTCACCCTGCCGTGAGAGCCCGCACCATGACGCGCCTGGAGCAGATGTTGGGAGAGTCGCCGTACGTGGCGTACCTGTATGGGTACCCGCACAAGACGGCCTACCGGCCCTTCACGCCGCCCCTCTCGTTGGAGTCGGTGTGGGCCGAGGAGCGGCGCGACGCGCTGTTCCTCTACTTCCACGTCCCGTTCTGCGAGATGCGCTGCGGGTTCTGCAACCTGTTCACCGCGGCGGGCCCCAGGCAGGACGTGGTGGACGGGTATCTGGGCGCGCTGGAGCGCGAGACGCAGCGGGTGAAGGACGCGCTGGGCCGGGCGAGCTTCGCCAGGCTGGCGCTGGGCGGAGGCACGCCGACGCTGCTGGACGTGACGGGATTGAACAAGGTGTTCGACCTGGCGGAGAAGGTGCTGGGGGCGGACCCTCGGAACATCCCGGTGTCGGTGGAGGTGTCGCCGGAGACGGTGGACGCGGAGAAGCTGCGGACGCTGCGGTCGCGGGGCACGGACCGGGTGAGCATGGGCGTGCAGAGCTTCATCGAGGCGGAGGTGGCCGCGGTGAAGCGTCCGCAGAAGACGGCGCAGGTGGAGTCGGCGCTGGACCTCATCCGCTCGACGGGCTTCCCGACGCTGAACCTGGACCTCATCTATGGGATGGAGGGGCAGACGCCGGAGAGCTTCCTGTACTCGCTGCGGGAGACGCTGCGCTTCTCGCCCGAGGAGATCTACCTGTATCCCCTGTACGTGCGCCCCTTGACCTTCCTGGGGAAGAAGGCGCGCGCATGGGATGACCTGCGGCTGTCGCTGTACCGCACGGGCCGGGACTTCCTCCTGTCGCAGGGGTACACGCAGGTGTCGATGCGCATGTTCCGCGCGAAGCACGCGCCGGACGCGGGGGGCCCGGTGTACCGCTGCCAGGAGGACGGGATGGTGGGGCTGGGCTGCGGGGCGCGCTCGTACACGGGGGCGGTGCATTACTCGTCCGAGTACGCGGTGGGCTCGCGCGAGGTGCGCAACATCATCGCGTCGTACAGCGCTCGGACGGCGGAGTCCTTTGGAGAGGTGGGGTACGGCTTCCGGTTGGACGAGGGGGAGCGGCGGCGCAGGTTCATGTTGTTGTCGCTGCTCGCGGAAGGAGTGGACCTGGCGGCGTACCGGGCGCGGTTCGGCGCGGAGGTGCTGGAGGACTTCCCGGAGCTGTTGGAGCTGGAGGCGCACGGCCTGGGGCGCAGGGACGCCACGGGGCTGCGGCTGACGGCGGCGGGGGTGGAGCGCTCGGACTTGATTGGTCCGTGGCTGCATTCGGACGGGGTGCGCGCGCTGTCGTCGGAGTACGCCTGGCGATGAAGCTCACGGTGCTCTATCGGGGGCCGTTGTCGAGCTGCAACTACGGCTGCGAGTACTGCCCGTTCGGGAAGTGGAAGCACACGGACGAGGAGCTGGCGAAGGACCGCGCGGACCTGGAGCGGTTCATCGCGTGGGTGGAGGCGCGCACGAAGGACACGGTGTCGGTGTTCTTCACGCCGTGGGGTGAGGCGCTCATCTGGCCCTGGTATCAGCAGGCGCTGGCGCGGCTGACGCATCTGCCGCACGTGGAGCGGGTGGCGGCGCAGACGAACCTGTCGTGTCGGCTGGACTGGGTGAAGGACTGCCGCGCGGAGAAGCTGGGCCTCTGGGCGACGTACCACCCGGAGTGGACGAAGCGGCCGCGCTTCCTGAAGCAGTGTGAGACGTTGGTGTCGCTGGGCGTCCGGCACAGCGTGGGCGTGGTGGGCTTCCTGCGCTTCGTGGAGGAGGCGGAGACGCTGCGCCGCGAGCTGCCGGCCGAGACGTACCTGTGGATCAACGCGGTGAAGGACGGGCAGGAGGAGCCCTACACGCCCGAGGACGTGGCGCGCTTCACGCGGTTGGACCCCCTGTTCCCGGTGAACAACGTGCGTCACCCGAGCCTGGGGAAGGCGTGCAGGGGAGGGGAGTCGGTCATCTCCGTGGACGGGGAGGGCACGGCGCGGCGGTGTCACTTCATCGACGAGGCGATTGGCAACATCTACGCGCCGGACTTCGACCAGGCGCTGCGTCCCCGACCGTGCTCGAAGGCGACCTGTGGCTGTCACATCGGCTATGTGCACATGGACTACCTGGAGCTGGACCGGGTCTTCGGCTCCGGAATCCTGGAGCGCGTGCCGGCCGAGCCGCTGTGGCGGCGTGAGCCTGTCGCGAGTCGCTGAAGCCTGGGCGTCGCGGCCGCAAAGCAAGACATGGCGCGTCTGTTTGTGCGCTGCACCTGCATTGCCCGGGGCTATTGGGGCGGTTGATGTGAGGGCAGCGGGGGCCAGGTGCGTCGACGGCCCTCGTGTCGCATTTGAATCCCGATTGTATCAGCAGGGCTGTGGCTGTTTCCGGGATTCCAGCTTTTGTGCAGACTCCAGGTGCCTACCGTCGTTCACCCTGGAGAGCACACCATGCTGCTACGTTGGATGTTGCTGTGTTTCGTGATGGGGGTTGTTGCTTGCGGAGGGGAGCTGGGGGAGCACGAGTCCCTGGAGGCGCAGGGCTCGCGGCTCACCGTCACCACCGAGGACCAGCTCGTGACGCGCATGCCCGCGAGCACGGGCACGCTGTATGGCTACGTCGAGTACCTGCCGCCCGGCTACCTGACGTCTCCGGAGACGCGCTACCCGGTCATCATCCACCTCAACGGCCGGGGTGAGTTCGGCACCGCGCAGAACGAGGCGGCCCTGTTCGAGAAGGGCACGGCCAACGGGGCGCTGAAGAAGATCCGCCACGAGCCCACGGCCAAGACGTACTTCGGTCAGAAGCAGGTGATGATCTTCACGCCGCAGGCGGCGACGAACTGGGTCCCCGCCGAGGTCAACGCCTTCGTCGACTTCATCGTGGCGAACTACCGCGTGGACCTGTCCCGCATCTACGTCACGGGCCTGAGCTACGGCGGCTATGGCGCCTGGCAGTACGCGTATACGTACGGCCACCGCCTGGCGGCGCTCGCGCCCATGGCGACCAACATCGGCGGCCCGGGCCCCACCATCACCCAGCTGAAGAACGTGCCGGTGTGGGCCGTGCACTCGTTCGCGGATGGCAACTCGCTGCTGGCCGAGCGCTCGTGGCTGATGGGCGTGACGAAGAACTTCAACCAGGGACAGATGGTGACGGTGCCGCAGCCGTCCGCGACGCTGACGTACCTGTTCGCCGGCGCCGCGAGCAACGTGTGGACGTCCCAGCCGGGTTACGTGTCGACGGGCAACCTCCAGGCCCGGCTCACCGTGATTCCCGGCAGCGCGCATGACTGCTGGACCCAGACCTACAACAACTACGCCTTCTGGGACTGGCTCCTCGCGCAGCAGCGCGCGTCGGTGCCCTGAGCTCCGGCTCCTGAGGACGGGCGCCCTCGTGGGGTGGCGCCCGTCCTCACCTCCGTGACGTGCGCGTGTCGCGCCCGAGAACGACCGTTCGTCGTGCTCGAAAACGCGTGCACGCCGCACAACCGGAAATCTCGCGTGCACACAACTCCTGTCAGGATTCCAGCGGGATTTCGTCCGCCGCGAATTGCTGACGTCGCTCCGGAGGATTCACTCCGGGCGCATGCGGATTTGGTGGCATGAGCGCGCGTATTCGGTAGAGGAGAGGCCGCGCCGGAAGGATTTCGGCCGCCCGTTTCAGTCCCCCACCCCCGAGGACTTCATGTGGTCTCGTTCACGTCGGCTCACGCCGGCGTTCGTTGGAATGCTGTCTGGCGCCGTGCTGCTCGTCGCCTGTGAGAAGCCCGCCGAGCAGCAGCAACAGCAGCAGCAGGCTCCCCAGGCCGCCCCCGTCACCGTCGTCACCCTCAAGTCGGAGTCCGTGCTGCTCACGCGCGAGCTGCCCGGGCGCACCCAGGCGTTCCTCGTCGCGGAGGTCCGCCCCCAGGTCAACGGCCTGGTCCAGCGGCGGCTCTTCACCGAGGGCGGCCAGGTGAAGGAGGGCCAGGCCCTCTATGAGCTCGATGACGCCACCTACCGCGCCGACTACGCCAGCGCCAAGGCCGCGCTGGAGCGCGCCCAGGCGACGCTGACCTCGGTCGCCCTCTCCACCAAGCGCTCCGCCGAGCTGTTCAAGCTCGAGGCCGTCACCCCCGCCGACAACGAGAAGGCCGTCGCCGCGCTCGCCCAGGCGGAGGCGGACGTCAAGGCCGCGCAGGCCGCCGTCCAGCGCGCCGGCGTGACGCTCGGACACGCGCGCATCACCTCGCCCATCGCCGGTCGCATCGGCAAGTCGTCCGTCACCCAGGGCGCGCTCGTCACCGCCAACCAGCCGCAGGCGCTCGCCGTCGTGCAGCAGCTGGACCCGCTCTACGTCGACCTGACCCAGTCGAGCAGCGAGCTGCTCCGCCTGCGCAAGGAGCTCAGCGCCGGCACGCTCAAGCCCACCGACAGCACGCCCGTCACGCTCCTGTTGGAGGACGGCAGCCGCTATGCCCACCCCGGCTCGCTCACGTTCTCCGACGTGACGGTGGACCCGGGCACCGGCACCTTCGCGCTGCGCATCACCGTCCCCAATCCCGACCAGATGCTCCTGCCCGGCATGTACGTGCGCGCGCTCGTGGGCAACGGCCTGCGTCAGGAGGGCCTGCTGGTCCCGCAGCAGGGCATCGCGCGCGACGCGAAGGGCAACGCCTCCGCGCTCGTGGTGGGCAAGGACGGCAAGGTGGAGCCGCGCACCGTCGCGGTGAGCCGCACCGTGGGAGACCGCTGGCTCGTGGACAGCGGCCTGTCCGAGGGCGACCGCGTCATCATCTCCGGCCTCCAGAAGATCCAGCCGGGCATGCCCGTCCAGGCGACGGAAGCCCCGCCGACAGAGACGAAGGGGGGCGAAGCCGCGCCCCTCGTCCCGCCGGCTCCCAACCAGTGACGGAACGCGGCCATGGCAAGATTCTTCATTGATCGACCCATCTTCGCGTGGGTCCTCGCCATCATCATCATGATGGCTGGCGCGCTCTCCATCACCCGGCTGCCCATCGCGCAGTACCCCATCATCGCTCCGCCGACCGTGACGGTGGGCGCCGTGTACCCGGGCGCCTCGGCGAAGGCCATCGAGGACTCCGTCACGCAGGTCATCGAGCAGACGATGAAGGGGCTCGACAACCTGCTCTACATGTCGTCGACCAGCGAGTCGAACGGCGCGGCGACCATCACCCTCACGTTCGCCAACGGCACCGACCCGGACATCGCGCAGGTGCAGGTGCAGAACAAGCTGCAGCTGGCCACGCCGCTACTCCCGCAGGCCGTGCAGCAGCAGGGCATCGCCGTCACCAAGGCGGCCTCGGGCTTCCTGCAGGTCATCGGCTTCGTGTCCGAGGACGGCAGCATGGGCGGTGACGACATCCAGGACTTCGTCGCCACCAACATGGTGGACCCCATCTCCCGCGTCCCGGGCGTGGGCAGCACGCAGGTGTTCGGCACGAAGTACGCCATGCGCATCTGGCTGGACCCCAACAAGCTGGACACCTACGCGCTGACGCCCACGGACGTCATCGGCGCCATCCGCGGGCAGAACCAGCAGGTGGTGGTGGGCCAGCTGGGCGGCACGCCCGCGGTGAAGGGCCAGCAGCTCAACGCCACGGTGACGGCGCAGGACCGCCTCCAGACGCCGGAGCAGTTCCGGAACATCGTCCTGCGAGGCAACGCGGACGGCTCGGTGCTGCGGCTGGGCGACGTGGCCCGCGTGGAGCTGGGCTCCGAGGACTACAGCGTCATCAGCCGCTACAACGGCAAGCCCGCCACGGGCATCGCCGTGTCGCTGGCCACGGGCGCCAACGCCCTGGACACCGCGCAGGGCGTGGCGGCGGCCCTCAAGGAGATGGAGCCGACGCTGCCCAAGGGACTCAAGGCGGTGGTGCCGTTCGACACCACGCCGTTCGTCCGGGTCGCCATCCAGGGCGTGGTCTCCACGCTGCTGGAGGCCATCCTCCTGGTGTTCCTGGTGATGTACCTGTTCCTGCAGAACTTCCGCGCCACGCTCATCCCCACCATCGCGGTGCCGGTGGTGCTGTTGGGCACCATCGGCGTGCTCACCGCGCTGGGGTACTCGGCGAACATGCTCACCATGTTCGCGATGGTGCTCGCCATCGGCCTGCTCGTGGATGACGCCATCGTCGTGGTGGAGAACGTCGAGCGCGTGATGAGCGAGGAGGGGCTGTCCCCCAAGGAGGCCACGCGCAAGTCGATGTCGCAGATCACCAGCGCGCTGGTGGGCATCGGCGTGGTGCTCTCCGCGGTGTTCATCCCCATGGCGTTCCTGGCGGGCTCCACGGGCGTCATCTACCGGCAGTTCTCGGTGACCATCGTGACGTCCATGGCGCTGTCGGTGCTGGTGGCGCTGGTGCTCACGCCGGCCTTGTGCGCCACGCTGCTCAAGCCCATTCCCAAGGGCCACCACGCGGCGAGCAAGGGCTTCTTCGGCGCGTTCAACCGCGCGTTCGACTGGAGCAACGCCCGCTACCAGTCGGTGGTGAAGGGCATCCTGGGCCGGGCGTGGAGCTTCATGGTCGCCTTCGTGGCCATGGTCGCGCTGATGGTGGTGCTGTTCCTCAAGCTGCCCACCTCGTTCCTCCCGTCCGAGGACCAGGGCTTCCTGTTCGCCCTGGTGCAGACGCCGGTGGGCGCCACGCAGGAGCGCACGATGAAGGTCATCGAGCAGCTGGAGGACCACTTCCTGGAGAACGAGAAGGACTCCGTCAAGGCGCTCTTCAGCGTGCAGGGCTTCAGCTTCGCCGGCAGCGGTCAGAACGCCGGCATCGCGTTCATCAACCTGCGGGACTGGAAGGAGCGCAAGTCGGCGGAGCTGGGCGTCAACGCGGTGGCGGGGCGCGCCGCGGGGGCCCTGGGGCAGATTGAAGACGCGCTCGCGTTCGCCTTCCCGCCGCCCGCGGTGGCGGAGCTGGGCAACTCGGCCGGCTTCACGTTCTTCCTCAAGGACAACATCGGACAGGGGCACGAGGCGCTGACGGCCGCGCGCAACCAGTTCATGGGCGCGGCGATGCAGAACCCGCTGATTGCCTACGTGCGGCCCAACGGCCAGGAGGACACGCCGCAGTTCCGCGTGGACGTGGACGTGGCGAAGGCGACCGCGCTGGGGCTCTCCACGGCGGACATCAACAACACGCTGACGGCGGCGTGGGGCGGTCAATACATCGACGACTTCATCGACCGGGGCCGCGTGAAGCGGGTGTTCATCCAGGCGGACGCTCCGTTCCGCATGGTGCCGGAGGACTTCAGCCGGTGGTCCGTGCGCAACACGAAGGGGGAGATGGTTCCGTTCCCCGCGTTCGCGAGCGTGCGGTGGGGCTCGGGTTCTCCCCGGCTCGAGCGCTTCAACGGCGTGTCGGCCATGGAGTTGACCGGTGAGGCGGCGCCCGGAGTGAGCTCCGGCGATGCCATGGCCGCGGTGGAGCAGATGGTGGCGCAGCTGCCGCCGGGCTTCAGCCTGGAGTGGACGGGCCAGTCGTATCAGGAGCGGCAGGCGGGCTCGCAGACGCCGCTCTTGTACACGCTGTCGCTGCTCCTGGTGTTCCTGTGTCTGGCGGCCATGTACGAGAGCTGGACCATCCCGACGGCGGTGCTGCTGGTGGCGCCGCTGGGCATCCTCGGCACGGTGCTGGGCAGCTTCATGCGAGGCATGGACCGCGACGTCTACTTCCAGGTGGCCATGCTGACCACGGTGGGGTTGTCGAGCAAGAACGCCATCCTCATCGTGGAGTTCGCGAAGGAGAACGTCGAGAAGGGCATGGAGCTGGTGGAGGCCACGCTGCTCGCGGTGCGTGCGCGTCTGCGGCCCATCCTGATGACGTCGCTGGCGTTCGGCTTCGGCGTGGTGCCGCTGGCCATCGCCTCGGGCGCGGGCGCCGGTGCTCAGCGGGCCATCGGCACGGGCGTGCTCGGCGGCATGCTGGTGGGCACGTTGCTCGGAATCTTCTTCGTGCCGCTGTTCTTCGTCGTGGTGCAGCGCCTGTTCACCCGACGCAAGACGGAGTCCTCGGCTCCCGTGGATGACTCACACGCGACGTCCTGAGCCTGGGACGACGTGAAGCCCGAAGAGGCCGCCGGCGCGTTGTCGGCGGCCTCTTTTCATTCCGACGCCCAGGTGATGCGCTCGAAGGTGGCCCTCAAGCGGGCTCCTCGCGCCGGGTGCAGATGCTCCACCCAGGCAATCCTCCCGAGCAGGTGCGCGCGGAAGTCGGGATGCTGCTCGGTGTTCTGGCTCTCGGGGCCGCGTGTGCGGCACAGGTGCAGCACGGCCTTCAGGCGCTCGTAGTCCTCGCGAGGGACGGTGGGGTGCGCGTTCACCACGACGCCCGCGAGCCGCTGCTGCTGGCCCTGGTGCATCACGCGCGTCTTCCCCTGGCGCACGGTGAAGCCCTCCTCGCGGATGATGCGCGTCACGCACGCGAGCAGCCTGCGCACGCGTCGCGCCAGGGCTTCGTCACCGGAGAAGGCCAGGTCATCCGCGTAGCGCGTGTACCGGGCGCCCAGCGTCGCCGCGAGCGCGGACAGGCGGACATCGAGTCGATACGCCGCGAGGTTCGCGAGCGCTGGTGACGTGGGCGCTCCTTGCGGGAGGTGTCTCGCGGAGAGCCTGCGCGACAGTCGCCAGCAGGCGTCAAGCTCCTGTGCGCTCTCGGCCCGGCGTGCCTGTTCAACGACGGCGCCCGGCGTCCGATTGGTGCAGAGCCCGGCGAGCGCGTTGACGACGCCATCGGGATAGCCGGCGGTCCGGAACACGCCCCACACCTGCGCGGGCCGCACCGCGTGGAAGAAGTCCTCCAGGTCCACGCGCACCACCACGGCCCGGCCCACGTGCGGCTCCGCGAAGTCCTTCACCCCAAGACCCCGGACGAATCCGCGAGCAGCCGCGTGGGGAGGGATGACGTCCAGGATGTCGTGCAGCACCTTGCGCTGAAGTCGCGCGAGGTCCAGCCCTGGCTGCTCCAGGAGCCGCTTGCCTCCCGTGCGCTTGGGAATCCAGAAGTAGCGATAGCGTCGCCACTGGCCGGGACGCGACGTGCGCTCGAAGCCCGAGCCATCCACGAGCCAGCCGAGCTGCGCATCCGTCACCCCGAGCCACTCCGCGAGGGCTGCCTGCGTCGTCAGCTCGGGAACGGGCCAGGGCCGCCGGCCCATCTGAGGCTCCGCGTCCAGCCAATGGTGGATGCGGATGGGCTCGGCGCTGTTGCCGCAGGCGCGGATGAGCGCTGGGCGGGTGGCGAGCAGCTCGGTGAGCAGCTCGATGCGGGCGTGGGGCGGGCGAGGAAAGTACCTCAGGATGCCGCGGACGACGGGCACGAGCCAGCGCGGGCGGCCGCTCACGACATGGGCGCCTCGTTCCCTCAGTCCCGCTCGAGTCCAGGGGCCCGCGAGGAACGCGGACGCGAGCGCCGCCGCCACGGGGTGGCGCGTGCTCACGTCCGGGCCTCCGGGTGCCATGCGGCGGCTCGGGCCCACCTGTCCCGTCCGGCGTGGCCAGACTCGCGGCTCGCCGCGATACCGGCCTCGCGTGGGAGTGTGTTCCTCATGAAGAGTCCCCGGGGGTACCCCGGAGATGCAGAGGGCCGTGTCACCACGGACCGTCTACGCGCTGGGTTTCCGAGCCGCCGCATGGCGAGGCGGACCCTACTACTTCAACGCCTCCAACAGGGCGGCTTGCATCGCCTTGCGGTTCTCCGGGAAGCCCTGGCTGGGGAAGGGCCGCGCGCCGTGGATGAGCGGCTCGAACTTGCGGTACATCGGGTCCGAGCGCGCGGGCTCCTGCTGGTAGAAGGCGCGGTTGGCCTGGAGCAGGTAGCGGGGCAGGGTGCCCTGCGGTCCCTCGCCGCTGAAGGCGATGAGGCCGCGCACCTCGGGACTCCCCAGGAACGAGGTGAGCGCCTTCGCGTCCTCCGCGCACGTGCCCGTGCAGCCCGCGTTGACCACCAGCGCGTCCACGAACACGGTGGGCGCCGAGCCGCCACCCAGCGGCACCGAGACGACGTCCGGCAACGCCATCCCCGGCCGGGCCTTCAGGATGGGCACCAGGCGCTCGGTGTAGCCCATGAACCCGTTGGCCTGCTCCGTGGCGAACGCCTCCTCCGCCGCCGTGTTGTCCGCGTACGTCCCATCCAGGCACGGGTTGACGCCGGGCTCCATCGCGCAGCTGTCCACCACGGTCTCGAACGGGGTCAGCGTCGTCGCATCCAGCGGCAACGACAGCGCGCCGGGCAGGGCGTCCGCCGGGTGCGTGTCTCCCCACGCGTCGATGTACGAGGAGGGCAGCGTCCAGCTCCCGTCGAAGTTCGCCGCCAGCGGCCGCTTGCCAGGAGAGACCTCTCGCAGGATGTCCACCAGCGTCGCGCCATTCGTGGCGGAGCGGATGTTCGTGCTGTGCGAGTACACCACGTAGGTGCACAGGTACGTGGGCATGCCGTAGCTGGTGCCGGAGATGCGCACCGCCTCCTCGGCCGCCGGATGCACCGTGCCCGCCGCCGGCGTCACCGGCTGAATCCAGCCCTTCGACACCAGTGAGCCCAGGATGAGCGTGTCCACCTCCACCACCTGCGCCGCCGAGGGGCCCGAGCCGAGCAGCTGGTTCAGCGTGCCGCCATCATCCAGGTCATACACATCCAGGTTGGCATCGAACACGATGTCCAGGTCGATGTCCGAGTGCTCCCGCTCGAAGTCCGCTTCGAGCCGCGCCGCGAGGCTCGCGAAGCCGTCCCCCACCGTGTCCGGGATGTACGGGAACAACACGGCCTTCATCGGCCGGGGCGGCGTGGGCGTCGGGTCCGGAGACTCCGAGCAGGCCGTCAACGTGAAGAGCAACGCACCGAGTGACGCTTTCCAATTCATGGCGGAACCTTCCTCGAGAAAGGTTCGCACTCTAGGCCCGGTGAGGCGGATAAACCGCTCTTTCGCGTCCGTGCCTGTCTTTGCGACGGAGGTGTCAGGCGGGCACGTCGAAGCCAGCGGCCCGCAGGGCCTCGCGAATCTCCCACTCGTACACGGTGAGGCCATCGCGCTTCAGGCCGGGCAGCAGGTCACCGAAGGCATTCGCCTCCAGCACGCGGTGCCCGGTGAAGTACTCCTCGAACATGAGGTCGATGCCGACGTGCAGGCAGTCATGGGCGCCCGCCACCTGGCGGCAGCTCTCCATCGCCGCGTCCCATTCGTTCCGGGGTACCGCCGCCTCCAACTCCTCCAGCTCTCCGCGCCAGCCGCCCAGGTGCAGGTTGGTGATGGGCAGCCGGCTCTGGCGCACCACGATGAACGCGGGCTCGCCGCGCACCGCCAGCACCCGACAGTCGAAGAGGTCTCCGCCCAGCCGCGCCTTCGGAATCGAGCGCTCCACCTGCGAGCCCTCGCGCAAGAGGAAGCCGAGCACCTGCTCCAGCGGCTCCGGCTCGCGGATGCGGCGCACCTTGAGCGTGTTGAACCAGCCCCTCGGCGACTGCTCGACGGTGGTCACCAGCGACTCGTGGCCGCGAAGTCGCCGGAAGATGCCCAGGCACGACGCGGACGAGCCGCAGGACACCTTCACGAACACCTCGCGCCAGCCCTCCTCGTCCATGCGCTCGCGCAGCGATGCCACGTCCGTCACCCCGTCCAGGGGCTCCGGCACGGGCACGCCCAGCGCGGCGTAGTGGCGCGAGGTGACGCGCTTGTCGAACAAGTCCCGGATGCTCGCGGGCGACTGGAGCACCCGCCACGACGGGCGCTCGCGGAACACGGCCTCCAATTCCGAGAGGACGCGCAGGAAGCCGAGGTGTCCCTGCCGGGGGGCGAGGATGCGCCCGTGGTCCTCGACGAGCGCGTCGACCTCATCGGGGGTGAGCACCTGTCCCCCGTGCGCGAGCGCGTCCTCGTAGCCCCGCTTCAACAGGCCCTTCTCCACCTCCCAGCTCTCGCCCGCGGCGTCGATGCGGACGAACGCGTCCGTGTCGGGGAGCTCGGCGAGGCGGGCAGGGGACTCCAGCAGCTCCCGCCAGGGCACCACCTTCGCGGGCGGCAGGCCCTGACGGTCCAGCGCGTCCTGGAACAGCGAGACGCGCCGGTTCTCCGCGTTGCCGATGACGATGAAGCCGGGCAACGCGGACATGGGAGGACTACTCGCCCACCGCGGCGTAGTGGTACTCGGGGTCGTAATCGCGCTGGTTGCCCGCGGCCACGGTGCCGGCGAGCTTCGCCACCAGCTTCGCCCCCGCGTCGGTGAGCGTGTTCTCCGTCAGGTCCAGGTGCTTGAGGTGCTTGAAGGCCGCCGCGTTCTCCGCGAGCGTCTTCGCGCCCTCGTCCGTCAGACAGCCCATGGACAGGTCCAGCTTCTCAAGCTGGGGGAGCACCTTCGCGGTCGGCAGCACCTTGACCAGGTCATTGGTGAACTCCGAGTTGCGCAGGCCCAGCACCTTGAGGTTCGACAGGCCCTTGCCGTCGAGGATGGGCTGGATGTCCGCCACGCCGCCCTCGGCGCCGTAGCTGTCCTGGCCGAACCACACCTCCAGCTTCTCCAGCTTGGGCCACTTCGCGCTGGCGATGGACTTCACCGCGCCCAGCGGCAGGCCGCCCGTCTCGATGGTGAACTCGCGCAGCTCCGGCAGGTCGATGTCGCCCAGGTCCGCGCCCGCGCCGCGCAGCCGCAGCGAGCGCAGGTTCGGCACCAGCTTGTAGAGCGCCGAGACGTCGTTCACGTAGGACCAGGAGATCTCGGTCTCGTCCGGGTACTCGAAGTCGCCCAGGAACAGGTGCTCGAGCCCCTTGGGGGGCGCCTCCTGCAGGGCCTCCAGGACGGGCTCGTAGCTGTTCTCGCCATCCGAGGCGTCGACGATGCCCACCGCGAGCGAGCGCAGGAAGCGCCCCGACGGGTGCGTCAGCAGCGTCTTGACGCCCTCGCCCACGTCGAACTCGGAGTCGTACTCCTTGCGGCCCAGGCGCGCCGAGCGGATGAAGCCCAGGTGCCACTCGAGGGTGATCTCCTCGTCGCTCCAACCCTTCGCCATGGCGCCGAGCAGCAGTGCCTTGTGCTTCTTGATGTGCGCGGACACCTGCTTCTTGAGCGCGGTGGCCTCGGCGCCGGACGCCTTGGAGAGCGCGTGCTGC
Source organism: Myxococcus sp. MISCRS1 (assembly GCF_026626605.1). Classification (NCBI taxonomy): domain Bacteria; kingdom Pseudomonadati; phylum Myxococcota; class Myxococcia; order Myxococcales; family Myxococcaceae; genus Myxococcus; species Myxococcus sp. MISCRS1. Next base: position 879,312 of record NZ_JAPNKB010000001.1, on the reverse strand, counting down.
AGCGCGATGAGCTCGCCGCGCGGGTCGCCCTGAGCCTGGAGCCAGTCGCCATAGACGAGGTACGCGTCGACGTTGTCCGGGTCCTTCTGGATGGCGGCCTCGAGCTCCGGGTTCGACTTGCCCTCGACGGCCTCGCCCTCGTCGTCGTCGTCGCCGCCCTCGCCGTCGCCCACCAGCTCGTAGCCCTTCTTCTCCTTCTCACGGACGAGCTTGTCGTACTCCTTCTGGGCCTTCTCGTCGGAGTCGAACGACTGCGTCTTCTCCTGGCCGTCGGTGCCGATGCGGCCCCAACGCGTGGTGAAGGAGTCGCCCTCGAGCTTGATCTCCCAGAACTTGCTGGAGCTGCCTTCCTTGAACTCGTACCGCGGCATGGCCGTCCTCTCCTGCGCCGAGCGTGGCGCGTCCGACCGGAAGCTAGAGAAGCCCTCGCGCAAGCTCAAGCGTCGCGCCCATCCAGGCTTCCCAGGGCGTCTCGGGCGCGCGCCCTTCCCGCCCGTCTTCCGGAATTCCCTGCGCGGGGACACCCGGTCGAGACGTCTGCACCCGGGGGCTCGGTCCGCTCAGGTCCACCCGGTGCACGCTCACGTGCGTGGGCAACCCGCGCGTGTCGAGCGGCGACTGACGGACCGCGTCGAGCCACAGCACGTCCACGCGTGCCCGCTTCGCGTCGACGCGCACCTGCTCCAACACCTGCTCATTGTCTCGCGGCGTGAGAATCTCAACCGTGCCGCGGGCGCGCCACTCGCGCAGGAGCAGCTCGCACAAGCCGCGCTCGGCCTCGAGCGGGTGGGGGCCCTGTCCCTCCCAGGGGAAGGCGACCTGGAAGCGCAGGTCCTGGTCTCCGAGCCACACGGAGAGCCGCCGCACCAGGCAGAGCACCAGCCCCAGGGCCAGCACGGCGCGCTGCCAGCTCACGCCGCTGTCCTTCACGCGCGCGTCCGCGAGGCTCACGGGCAGCAGGAACACGAGCACCCGACGGCGGCGCACCGCGAGGCTCTCGTCGCGCGTGTAGTAGAGCAGCTCGCCCTCGACGTAGCGCACGTCGAACAAGTCGAGCGTGGGCTCGTCCTCCATGTAGACGAGCTCGGAGGTGACCAGGTTCTCCAGGCTGCCCACGTTGGAGACCGACGAGAAGCCTCCTTGCGGGAACGCGGCCTCGTCCTCCAGCGCGGTGGGCGCGGGGCCCTGCGAGACGGCGCGCGCGCGCAGACGCGGCGGCAGCGTGCGCGACAGGGACTCGGCGGCCTCCACGGCCTGCTCCAACGCCAGGCGCTGTGCCTTGCCCTTCAGGTGCTCCAGGTTCTCCAGCGTGAAGACCTCGGCGTCGCCGAGCAGGGCGCTGGCGCGACGCGCCCCGGTGGCCAGCGCCTCGTAGCCCCGGGCGAGCGACTCGAGCGCGGAGTCCCGCTCGCGCAGGGCGCCGTATCCCGATTGCAACAGTTCACCCGGTGGCTTCTCGAGGATGCGCCGCGCCAGCGCGGGGCTGACGGGCGTGCCCGAGGTGAAGCCCATGCGCGTGAGCACGCGGCCGACGAGGAAGGCCAGGCCCTTGGGCCGCAGGGCCTGGGGCACGCGGGCCAGCGCGGCGGACACGGCCTCCAGGGTGGGCTCGGCGGCCAGGCGCGCGAGGACGTGGTCGTCGTAGGCCCGCACGGCGTCGCGCAGGCGGGGCAGGGTGTCCGGGATGGGGAGGGAGGGTGCGGGAGGTTGCCCCGAGACGAGCCGCCCCAGGTCGGCGATGAGCGCGGGCGGCGGGAGCGTGGGGGCCTCCTCGAGCATGGCCCTCAGCCCGGGGATGCTCGCGGCGAGCGCCTCCGCGTCGAGCCCCTCCTGCCGTGAGAGGCAGAGCCCCGCGCACAACCAGCGTTCCAGGTCCTGGGGGGCTCGCGGCTCGGGGACTCCCATGCGTCCACCATGTATCACTTCCCGCTGGGGGCGGATGCAGGGGCGTGTCGGTGCGCGGCGCCCAGGCGCCGTGGTTTCGGCAGGGGACCGGAGGAGCGGTCCCTGTCTCGACGCGGACAGGCCCCTGCGACTTCGGGGCAGTTGTCCAGCCCAGGGTCGGTTCCCACCCTCGCTTCCTTGCTCCCTCGCGGGAGAGGAGGCCACATGCGCGCGAAGTCTGGCTGGGCGGTGATGTTGCTGGGGGCCCTGGGCTGCGGAGGACCGGAGGCGAGGGCGGAGAGTCCCGTGAGCACGGCGGAAGCGCCGCTGCTGGCACCGTCATGCCCGACCGGTGGCGCGCAGCGGGTGAAGGTCGTCATTCCCCCAGGGACGCCCGAGCCTCCGCCGTTCGCGGGGCTGTCGCCCTTCGGCTTCCTGGGCGTGCAGGGCACGACGTACTTCACCGTGAACTACCCCGACGGCGCCTCCGTGCTGTGGCGCACGCAGGGCACCGAGGGCAGCACCGTGCAGGTCCGCGCCTTCTCCGCGATGTGGCCCGAGCGCGCGTTGTCCACCCGGGCGCCGCTCGGCGACAAGCTGCTGTTCACCGTCTACACGCCGGAGTCGGGCCGCGAGCCGTGGGTGTCGGACGGGACGGAGGTTGGCACGCGGCTGCTGAAGGACGTGACACCCGGGCCGGAGGGCACGGCGATGTCGCAGGTCTCCGTGTGGGGCAACAGCGCGTCGTTCTTCCGCACCCGGCAGGTGCTCACGCCGCCCCGGACGCAGGTGGAGCTGTGGCGCACGGATGGCACGGAGCCCGGCACGCGGATGGAGGTGAACCTGGGCGTGCTGAGCACGCTGTCTGAGAGATACGTGCGGACCACGAGCGCGCACTTCTTCTTCATGTCCAATGCGACGGACGGCACGTCGCTGTGGCGCACGGATGGCACCGCGGGCGGAACGGTCTTCGTCAAGAAGCTGGATGCCGGACAGGTCCCCGTGATGGACGTGGGCACCACGCAGGATGGCGCCGTGGGGCTGTTCACCCTGCTGGATGGCGGCAACACGGAGGTCTGGAAGACGGACGGGACGGCCGCGGGAACGGTGCGGCTGGAGACCTTCGGCAAGCGCATGCTGATGCTCGGCTCGCTGGGCGGCTCGGTGTACCTGGTGGACAGCGCCTACCTGCCCATCATGACGCTCTCCAGCGTGTCGCTGGCGGGGGGCGGGAAGGCGAACGTCACCCAGTTGGAGAACCCATGGGGGAATGACCCGGATGCGGGGACCTACGTCCAGGGCGTCGTGCGTTCGGGGGACACGCTCTACTTCTCCGTCGCCATCGGGACGTCGGGTCCGGCGCCGCGCAGGGTGTGGCTGTGGGTGACGCAGGGGACGGCCGCGACGACGCGGCGGGTTCCCGCGGCGCTGAGCACCTCCGACGAGTACTGGTCTCCGCTCATCGCCGCGGACAATGGCGGGGTGGTGTTCACCGCGGGCGGCGAGGGCTCCTTCGCGGTGCCGTGGGTGTCCTACGGCACCGACGAGACCTCGTCCGAAATCACCACGAGCCCGTCGCGCACGCATCTGGCGACCGCGTTCGCCCGGGTGGGCAACCGCATCTACTTCGGCGCGAGGGATGACACGGGCTACCACCAGCTCTGGGCCATGCCCTCGAACGTGAGCTGCACGCCGTAGCCGAAGGGACGGGAGCGGAGGGCAGGGCGCCTTCCGCTCCCGCCGTGCTCACGTCAGGCCGAGCAGCCGGGGCACCTTCTCCTCGAGCAGGTCGATCTCCTCTCGCGTCTCTCCCAGGTAGGAGAGGAGCTGGAGGTCCTGCCGCTCCACCGCGCCGCCGTGGAAGATCCACGCGCGCGTGCGCAGGAGCCGGTAGAGCTTCACGAGCTTGCGGTCGCTGATGAACACGCCGTCCTCGCGCGTCAGCGTCTGCACCACGCGGCGGAACTCACGCAAGAGCTCGTCGCGGAAGAACAGGTCGCGGTCTCTCAGCTCGCGTCCATCCGGCCCGGCCTCCTTGCGGCCCATCATCAGCGTCAGGTAGCGGTGCGCCTTGAGCACGTCCTCCAGCGTGGCGTGCCCCTCCGCCCAGGGCTTCTGGTTCAGCTCCCGGTTCGTCTGCGATTCCAGGCCCGAGTCGAGCAGCTCCAGGAAGTAGCGGTCCTGCACTGGCCGGCACGCGGCCTTGAGGCAGAAGCGGTCCTTGAGCGCGCCCAGCTCCGCGTGCTCGGGCAGCTCGTTGGTGGCGGCGAAGAGCACCTTGAGGCGCACCGGCTGCGGCGCGCCGTCCTGGTAGAACTTGCGCTCGTTGATGACCGTGAGCAGCGCGTTGAGGATGGCGGAGCTCGCCTTGAAGACCTCGTCCAGGAAGACGAGCCGGGCGGTGGGCAGCTTGCCGCCCTCGCGCCGGATGTAGCGCCCCTGTCGCAGCAGGTTGATGTCGATGGGGCCCAGCACCTCCGACGGCTCGGTGAAGCGCGTCAGCAGGTACTCGAAGTAGTCCTCGGAGGGGATGCGCAGCGCCTCGCGGAACTTGAGCACCAGGTCCGACTTGGCCGTGCCCGGAGGGCCCACGAGCAGCAGCGGCTCCTGGGCCACCGCCGCCACCGTCATCAAGTCCACCAGGGTCTGCTTGCCCACGAAGTGCCGCCCCAGCGCCTGACGGAAGCGGTTGAGTCGGTCTCTCAGCCCCTGGGCCTCGCGCGACAGCGCATCGAACGTCAGCGCGGAGATGGGGTCGGCGGCGGGCTCCTCACGCCGGGGAACACTGCTCATAGACGCTCCTCCAACTCCTGATGGATGCGTCGTCGCACCAGGAACTCATCCTCATCCAACCAACCACGCGCGCGCTCACCCGAGCCGCGCGCCACTTCCACGTGTCCCAGCACCAGCATGTCCGCCAGCTCCACCACCGAGAGGCAGAAGTGGCTGTTGGTGTTGTAGCTGTCCGTCACCAGGGGCAGCACCTCGGACAGGCGCGCCAGGCCCGACAGCGCCAGGTCCGCGGGCGCATGGGACAGCGCTCCCGCGAGGCTGCGCATCAGCGCCAGCCGCTCCGGGAGCGTGCCCTTCAGCGCATCGAGCGCCTCGAACGCGGCGTCGAACACGGGCAGCGCCTCCTGCATGCGGCCGACGAAGGCCATGCCGGACGCGACGCCGAGTCGCGCGGCCACCGGCGTCTTGGGCTGCGTCAGCAGGCCGCGCGTCGCCTCCACCAGGTCGCCCGCCTCGCGCGTCAGGCCCACCCGACGCAGACCGCGCAGGCTCGCCTCCAGGATGCCCGCGCTCCACGCGTGGGAGTCGGGCGGCAGGCCCGCCAGCACGGTGCGCAGGCGTCCCGCGAAGGTGGTGGCGCGGTCCACCCGGCCGAAGAGCGCCGCCAGCGCGAGCGCGTCTCCGAGCAGCCGCGCCTGCACCTCGCCCGGCAGCGTGTCCACCGCGGACACGAGCGAGTCCATCAACGGCAGCGCGCGCGCCATCGGGAGCCGGGGCAGCGTCTCCAGCAGCCCGCCGATGAGCCGCTGTCGTTCGGCCGCGTTCAGCTTCGCCCCGGTGGCGCGCTGGACGAGCTGGCGCACCTCGTGGTCGACGACCTCCGGGTCGCGGATGTCTCGCAGCGCGGCGAACTCCTCACCACGCAGGTCGCGCGTCCCGCGTCCGAAGGCGCGCGCCGGGTCCAGTCGCTCGCTGGGCTCCAGCAGTCCGGAGCCCTGGCGCAGCCGGTCCACCTTGTACCGCTGGAAGGTGACCAGCGCGTTGAGCTCCGCGGCGATGTCCGCGGGGAGCGGCGTCTCCAGGGGCTCGCCCTCCATGGCCTGCGTCACGCGCGCGCCGTACGCCCGGACGAGGAAGCCGTGGATGGGGTCCGACTTGGAGAGCGCCGCCGTGGCCGCCTCCACCAGCGTGCGCGCGTGCTCCGGCTGGCCCACCCGTGCGAGGCCGCAGGCGAAGACGAGGCGGACATAGGCCTGGGTGAGCGCGGTGGGGGCTTCCACCGACGAGCGTCGGCGCGTGGTGCGCTCGAAGCGGTCCAGGAGCGTCGTCAGGTGCGTCGCCAGCCGGGGCAGCAGCGCCGCGTCCGTGCCTCCGCGCAGGAAGAGCGGCACGTCGCGCGACAGGGAGAGGCCGCGCTGGAGCATCTCCTGCACCCGGTCTCCCGCCTTCGCGAGGCTCAGCGGATCTCCCCCCGCGAGCTTGTCCAGCGCCGCGCGGGACAGCCACAGCGTGCGCACGTCGAGCGCGGTGTCGTGCTTGTCCAGCCAGCGCTGGACCGTCGGGACGTCGCTGAAGGTCGCCCCGCCCGATGCGCGCGCCGCGTGCACGAGCGCGCTCGCGAGGCCGCGGACGTCGTCCTCCGACGGCGTGTCCCGGGTCAACAGCTGCTCGGGGGGCTGGCCATTGCGAGTCTCGGCGCGGGCCCAGCGCTCGGCCAGCTCGGTGGCCTCATCGCCCGTCGCGCTCCACAGCGCGCGGGTCCAGCACAGGGTCGCCTCGCGAGCGCGTCCGAGCTGCACCTGCAGCTCCGCCATGCGCACCCACAGCGCCTGTCGCTCGGGGGCATCGGCCGGGACGTCCAGCGCGAGGAAGTCCTTCTCCGCGCGGGCGAGCGCCTCGGCCGCCGCGCCCTGTCGCTCGGGCGCGAGGGGGACGAGCGGCGCGCTCGGGGCCTTCGTGGCCGCCTTCTTCGAGGCCTTGCGCGAGGGCTCCGCGACGGGCTCGGGCCCGGCGGTGTCATGGGCGCGGCGCTCCGTCCGCGAGGGCTGCGCGTCCTTGGGCTTCTTCTCCGCGGACGGGGCGCGCGAGGTGCCGGGAATCCACTCCCCGTCGGCGAGCTCGATGGCGTCGAAGTCGAACGTCGCGCCCTTCATCCAGGGCTCCAGCGCGACGGCGCTCGCGTCCACCACGTAGTCCACCCAGGTCTCGAGCGGCTGGAAGGCCTTCTCGCAGATGCGCTCGGCGCGGAAGCCTCCGTCCCCCGTGGGGTGCAGCCACGTCACCGTCTCCGGCGTGGGGACGAGCAGCGCGCGCAGCCGCTCCTTGCGCACGGGCGGCTCCAGCAGTCCGTCGCACGGCAGGTACAGCTCCGCGACCTGCGGCAGCGGCGCATAGGCCAGCGCGGACAGGCCCAGCTCCGGAGGTCGCTCCCGGCCGGCGCGCGCGCGCAGGATGATGCAGGGCGCGTCCGGTGGACCCGTCACCGCGAAGCGGAGCTGCGCGAGCACGGGCTCGGGCAGCGTGTGGACGAGTGACTCCACCTGGGCCACGGCGTTCTCTCGCAGCACCCAGAGGCTCGCGGCCTCGGTGCGCGCGGCGCGGGTGAGGCGCAGCGGGACGGACAGCCGGCCGGGCGCGGGCAGGGGCTCCCAGGCCCGCGCGGGCTCCGGGAGCCGCAAGTCCGTGAGCTGGTACAGGTCCAGCCAGGGGCCATCCGCGGCCGTCAGCCACGCGCCCTCGCCCGGGATGAGCAGCACGTTGCCGGCGGCGGGCTGGAGCGTTCGCGCCAGCGGATGCACATGCCCCAGCTCCACCCAGACGGACGTCTGACCCGGGACGGCGGGGACGAAGGCGCGCAGCCCGCCCGCGCGGTCGAGGGCGCCCGTGAGCGTGAAGTACGGAGGCGCCACCGCGCGCAGCAGCGCCCGCGAGCCCGCCTCGCCCTTCGCGAAGCAGAGCTCCTGTCGGTCGCATCCCAGGCGCAGCAGCTCACCCGCGAGCGCGAGCAGCCCGTCCGCGTCGGTGGGCAGGAACATCACCGTGCCGGGGAGCACGCCCTCCAGCGGGACGCGGTGGGTGGGCAGCAGCTCCGCCCAGCAGCGCACCATGGCCTCACCGCGAGGGGCCTTCGCGTCGACGCGGACGCCGAACGCGGCCAGCTCCGCGAGCGCGGCCTTCGGCAGCGGCGCGTGGGGCGTGACGAAGAGCGGGCCCTCGGCGCGGGTGTGGTGATGGGCCGGCGCGGCCTGGACTTCGGGAGGGACGAGCCGGGAGGTCAGCGCGAGGTGGAGCGCTTCCCGGGTGGGAAAGACGAGCGTGGACATCAGGCCTTCTGGCTCACCTTCTCGGCGTTGCCGTCGGACGTGGACTCGGGGTTCGCGGCCTGGCCGGACGGCGTGTCGCGCTGGACGATGACCTGGCCCAGCTCCGACGCCTTCAACGCGCCCCCGGCGATGAGCTGGTCCACGAGGCGGCGGTGCTCGTCCTCGTGCTCCATGGGCAGCGCGTCGGAGTCGCTCTCGTACTGGATGACGACGTCCTTGCGGCCCGTCTGGGGATTGACGAGCAGGCGGAGGATGAGACTAGCCATGGGCCGGCTCCTTCTTGGGCGCCGCCTCGGGCGCCAGGTGGACGAATGCCTCGCGGTCCAACACCTTGCGCTCCAGGAGCAAATCCCGCAGCGCGACGAGGCGGGGCTTCTCGCGGCGCAGGATGTCGCGCGCCCGGGCCCGCTGCACCTCGAGCACCTCCAGGGTGGCCGCCTCCAGCGTGCCGCGCGTCGCATCGGAGAGCGCGTGTCGGTCCGCGTTCCTGCCCGGCGCGTCGAAGCGGCGCACGGGCAGGCCGTCGCCGCCCATGCCCAATTCCTCCACCAGCTCGCGGGCGATCTCCGTTGCGCGCTCCAGATCATGCGCGCTGCCGATGGACAGGTCCTCGAGCAGCAGCGCCTCCGCCTCGCGTCCGCCGAAGAGCATGCAGATGCTGTCGAGCAGCTGCCCCCGGGTGACGACGTGGCGATGCGCGGGGTCCGCGTACTGCACGAAGCCGAGCGTGCCCGCCAGGTCACCGCGGATGCTGATGCGGTCGATGGCGGGAGCGCTGGGGCAGAACAGCGCGCACACCGCGTGGCCGGCCTCGTGCGTGGCGACGACGCGCTCCTCGGTGGGCGTGAGCGCGGGCCGGTCCAGGTAGTCGGTGAGGGCGCGCTCGACGTCCACGGGCTCGGTGGGCAGCTGGGCCCCTTCACGCAGCCGGCGTCGCGCGAGCGCGCGGCACAGCGCCTGGATGTGGTCACCGGAGAAGCGCGTGCCCGTGCCCTCGACGCGGTCTCCGGTGCGCTTCACCGCGTAGTCCAGCGCGCGCTCGGTCATGCCCAGGGCCAGCTTCTCGTTGTAGATGGACAGGATGGCCCGGCGGTCCGTGTTGTTGGGGTAGGGGATGCACAGCTGGAACTCGAAGCGCCCCGGCCGCAGGAGCGCGGGGTCCAGCGACTCCACGAAGTTGGTGGTGCCCACCACGAAGACGAGCTCCTCCTTGCGAAAGCCGTCCATCTCCGTGAGCAGCTGGTTCACCATCGAGTGCTCCACGCCGGAGCCCGTATAGGTCCCACGCGCGGAGGCGAACGAGTCCAGCTCGTCGAAGATGATGATGCTCGGCGCCGCCTGCCGGGCCCGGACGAAGATCTGCCGGAGGTTCTCCTCGCTCTCGCCCACCCAGCGGCTCTTGAGCTCCGGGCCGCTCACCACGAGCACCGCCGCGCCCAGCGAGGACGCCATGGCCTTGGCGAAGAGCGTCTTGCCCGTGCCCGGCGGGCCCCAGAAGATCATCCCGCGCGGGAGCAGCCCCTCGACACGCTTCACCGCCTCCGGGTCCGACAGCGTGTCCTTGTGCGCGAGCACGTCGAGGATTTCGCGCTGGAGGCGGTCCTTCACCTGCGTGTAGCCGCCGATGTCCGCCCGCAGGTCCAGGTCCGGCACGTTCAGCGAGCCGCTCAGCGTGGCCGAGCGGAGCTGCGCGTACGCGGGCCGCGCGTCGCTCGGATAGTCCTCGCCGGTGATGGCGCCGAGCAGCCGACGCAGGCGGACGGCGTTCACTCCGGACACGTGCTTGTAGAGCACGTAGGGCTGGAGGCCCCGGCCGAACTTGCGGCACTCGCGCTGGGTGACCAGGTGGCGCAGCCGCTCGCGGCTCACGCCGAGGAGGGTCTCCTTGTGCGGGAACAGGTTCTCGATGACCCGAGGCAGCGGGAAGGACGGGTCCTTGAAGCCGACCCAGACCATCTCCGGGTTCTCGTAGAGCAGCGGAATCACCTCGCGTGCCTCGGAGGTGAGCCCTCCGCTGCTGGTGGTGAGCAGGTCGAGGTGCGGCAGCACGACGATGCGCTCTCGCACCGCGCCGCGCACCGCGTCCCGCAACTGGCTGATGAGCGTGGCCATCATGCTGGGCGCGGGCATGCCCGGAGGCGGCTCCGCGGCGGCGCGCCCGTCCAGATAGAGGAACTGCTTGCCGTCCTTCTTCAGCCTGTCTCGCAGGCACTTGTAGAAGTAGGGCGTCAGCTCCTTGTCCGCCTCCACCATGACGGGAAGGCCGCGCAGGAGCGCCTCGCGCGTGCGCTCCAGCTCCGCGGGGTACGCGGCCTCGACCGCCTGGAACGGCGTCAGCTCCGTGGGGAGCGAGTCCTCGGGGATGCGCTGGCTCATACGCGGACCTTGATGGTGAGCGAGCCCGTCGCCGCGTCCTCGTGGATCTCCTCCACCGTGCCGAGCTGGGAGGCGCGCACCTTGAGCGCCTCCGCCGTCACCTTGTTGGAGATGGCGTCCAGCTCCGCCTTGAGGTCGCGCAGGCGGCCCTCCAGCTTGCGAGTGACCTCCTCGCGCAGCGCCTCCGTGGCGTCCTGGGCGCGGTCCTCCAGCTTCGCGCGTGCCTTCTCCCGGGCGAGCTTCTGCGTGGCCTCGGTGCCGGAGGGGGCATTGGTGAGGACCTCGCCCACGGCCGTCAGCTCCACCTCCTGCTGGGCCGCGAGCGTGACGCTGACCTCGCCGGTGGTGACGTCCACGGCCACGCGCACGCCGTCCGCCTCCGTGCGCACCGCCACGTCGCCTTCCTGGACGAAGCCTCGCGCGGCGAGGTCCGCGGCGAGCAGGCCCGCCGTCTCCTCGCGCGACAGCAGCGGCAACAGCTCCAGCTTGGAGCACACGCCGTCGTCGGCGTGGACGATGCGGTTGAGGGACTCGGAGACGGAGATGCGATAGGCGCGGCTCATGGGGCGCTCCCGGTGAAAGTCGAAGAGGCCCCGTCCTCGGGGACCTCGGAGGAAACCATCAGGTCCGAGCCCAGCTCTCGCTCCCGGTCCGCCGCGAGCCGGAAGCCCGCGTCGCCGAAAGAGGACCACTCGGAGAGCAGCAGCTGGGCGTCATCGTGGTCATCGTCGAAGAAGCGCACCGCGCGGTGCTCCTGGTCCCACCGCGCCAGTCGGGCCAGGGCACGCAATCCCGCGCCAGCGCCACGGCGTGCCTCGACCTTCGCGCCCAGCGGCGCGCGCGGCGACAGGTGGGCCACCCAGCGGGCCGCGGGCTGGTCCACGAGGGGGCGCAGCGCGTCCAGCAGGAAGCTCGCGAGGTCTCTTCGGCGCGCGCGGTCCAGCGCATCGAAGAAGGCGTCCAGCACCCGCGTCTGCGAGGCCCCCAGCTCGACGAGCTCCCGGGGTTCGATTCGCCGGCTCTTGGACTCCTCCATCTTCCGCCAGCGCAGGGCCAGCTCGTCCTGGACGGCCTCCAGGAGCCAGCCACCCTCGGCGAGCAGCGGCGCGAAGTCGTCGGCCGAGAGCGAATCGGACACGGAGGCGAACACGTCGGGGAACCCGAGCCGGCACAGGGCGGAGCGGCGGAACTGTGGCTCCTTGCCCAGCGCCGGCGCGCAGGAGGTCCCCGCGAGCATCCGGCAGCACAGGTACAGGAGCAACTCATCCGCGAGTGTCGGGGGCGCGTCGACGTCCAGGGGGCGGTGGTCGGGGACGGTGAGCGGCTGCTCCACCAGCCAGCGCAGGGTGTGGAAGCAGAGCGCGGAGAAGTGGAGCGGGCGGGGCGGGTGTCGCTCCCAGAGCCGCGTCGTTCCGGAGGTGGAGGGCAGGTGACGGCGCTTGCGACCCCCGCCCATTCGCGCGAGGGCGAGCACGGCGCCCTTGGACAGCAAATCCCTCAGCGCGGAGAGCGCCGCGGGGCCGAGCTGGGGAGGGCAGACGTGACTGCCCCGGAACAAGTCCTCCACGGCCACGTAGGGGCCCTGGCCCAGGATGGCGCGCGCGAGCGTGAGCAGCCGGTGCTCGGAGGGCGAGACGCGCGTCATGGGCGCAGTCGGTCCGCGAGGTCGGGCCAGCCGTTGACGATGATGCGCCCCTCGATGAGATGGACCTCGGCCGTGTTCGGCGCGGTGAACGTCGGGTCCTCCGGGACGTAGCGCGGGGTGAGGAAGTGCATGACCTGGTTGCGAGAGCCGATCCACCGCCGGCGCGTCTCCGGCTGGTCCTTCTCGTAGCGCCCATCCACCAGCAGGTCCAGCGAGGCGAGCAGGCGCTCGACTCCGGGGCGGCCCTGCGCCTTCAGCTCGGCCAGCGTGTAGCCGGTGAAGACGAGGGTGCTGAGCCCGCCGGCGCGGACGCGCTCACACAGCTCCGCCACGGCGTCTGCTTGGGAGAAGGGCTCACCGCCCAGGATCGTGAGGCCCTCGATGCCGGGCGTCGCGAGCACCCGGGCCGCCATGGCTTCCACCGTGACGACGGTGCCGCGCTCCATCGCGAACATCTCCGGATTGCAGCAGCCGGGGCAGCGCAGCGGACAGCCCTGGACCCAGAGCGCGAAGCGGCGGCCAGGGCCCTCCGCCTCGGTGCGAGGAACCTGCTGGGCGACCCGGAGCACCGGGCCGGTCGAGGACGTGTCCGGGCTCGAGGACATGGCGGAGGGGCGCAGCATGCCAGGAACGGCGCGGGCCGCGCATCACCCCAGTCGGGAGGGGAGCTTGCCGCCGCCGCGCCGGACGCTCGGGTCCGCGTGGGAAACACCGGAAGTCCCGGCGCCCAGCGCGTTCTGGAGCGCGTCCCGCATCCGGCCCGCGAGCCGCAGGTCCAGCGTCCGAGCGACGGGCACATCCGCGTGACACTTCGGACAGCGCGAGGCCTCCTGTCGGATGCGCGCGCCACAGCCGGCGGGGCAGGGGCGCCGGCCACGTGCCTCCAGCCGGTAGGCGAACCAGCCGGCCACGGCGCAGGCCAGGGTGAACAGCAGGACGAGCACCAGGGCGAGCGGGGCCCAGAGGATGGCGACCGCCGCGAGTCCCAGTCCGAAGCAGTCCTCGATGCGCAGGAGCCACTTCCGGGGGCGCAGGACCTCCGTCTCCAGTTGGTCCACGCGCGTGTGCAGCCACTGGCGCAGCGACAGCGTGGACACGGCGACGAAGGCGCCCACCGCGCCCACGGCCCAGGGCGGGAGATTCTCGGTGCCCACGCCCACGGAGGCGAGCGCCACCGTGGCGCCGCTGCCCGCGCTCAACGCGAACTGCGCGAGGCCGAGCACCATGCGCAGGTCGCTGTCGCGCTGCGTGTACATCTCGAACGCGAGCAGGGCCACCATGGCGCCGAGCGCCTGCGGCGTGGCGAGCCACGTCAGCTCAGGAGGCAGCGTGAGGTACTGCGCATGCGCGGCCAGCGCGAGCAGCAGCAGGCTGCCTCCCGCGCGAGTCCCCGAAGCACCGCTCAGGCCGATGGCCTGCGAGACGAGGGCGTACGTGAGCATCGCTCAGCCTCCCACCGGCATGACGAGGAACTCCTTCACGAACCCCAGGGACTGGAGCACGTAGAGCACCAGCAGCACCGACGCCGTGGTGAAGGCGAGTAGCAGGAGCATCCACGCTACGAGCAGCCCCAGCTCCCACCAGGCGACGGGCACGCCCCGGGCTTCGCGTCCGGTCTGCCACGCCAGGTAGCGACGCGCGAAGAGCCCCGCCACGGCGACCTGTCCCGCGCTCAGCGCCACCTTCGCCAGCGCGCCCAGGCCGGGCACCAGCGTCAGGAGCTCCAGCAGGAGGACGGACAGCGCCACGAAGCAGCCCGCGGCCAGCCGCAGCGTCCAGCGTGCGACGAGCTTGCGCTGGAGCGAGAGGAGCTGGAGCGCGGGGGTCACCAGCGTCACGCGAAGCCACACGAGCGCGGCGACCAGGAGGCACGACGTGAGCAGCGGCACCCAGCTGGCCACCAGGGCCGCTGCGGCGACGCCCACCACCGCGACGCTCAGGCGCACCGTGGCGCGCTGGGTGGCGAGCTGGTGGAGCACCTCCCGGTCCTCGGGGCTGGGCAGCGTGGCCTCGGCACAGCGAGGGCAGGGGCGGCCGCGCAGCGCGGTGCCTCCCGGAATCCGCTCGGCGCAGCGCCGACAGCGTCCGCCGAGCAGCAGCGCGAGCTCGTGTTCCTCGCCGCGAGGGCTCGCGGTGGTGGTCATCGTCAAGATGGGACTCCCCCTCATCTGCGTGCGCGCATCATGCCCCGAACCCGCGAGCGAGTCAGGTCCGGTCTCCGCACCCCGTCGCGACCTCCCATGTCGACAGGTCCGTTACCGGGAGCGTGCTCACTGAGGGAGGGGCCTTCCTGCCGTCTCGCCAGCCCGTGTCGACAGGCTCGTCATCAGCGGCGCTCTCGTCGAAGGAGGGGCGTTCCATGGGTGGAGCGTGCGGAACGAGGGGCGGCCCTGTTGCCTCGCCATTCCAGGTCGATGCTCCCCCGGCGGCTGCTCCTGCTGAAGGGGGCCTGCGCTATCTCTCCAGCCCATGTCGACTGTCTCTCCGGTCGTCGCGCTTGAAGAAGTGCCCTCGGTCATCTCGTCATCCCATGGCCATGCCTCTTTTCGAGAGGGTGCTCTTGCCGAGTGAGGCGACCCCCTGTCTTCTCTCCCCCTGGAGTCTTGCTCGATGAAGGATGCACCGATGCGCTTTTCGCCCGTGTCGCTGTCGCTGAAGGAGGGTCGTCCCTGTCTCATCCGGGAGGCGACGCCCGAGGATGGACCCGCGTTGTTCGAACTGGAGCGCGCCGTCGTCCAGGCTCGCGAGGGGCTGGTGAAGCTGCCGGACGAGCTGCCCGCGGACGCGGCCGCCTTCACCGCCCGACGTGAGGCCGGGGGGCTCCACCGTCAGGACGGCACCGCGTTCCCACTCGTCGCCACCGCACCCGGAGGCGCGCTCCTGGGCGAGGCCTCCTTCCTGAGGCCGAGCTACCGGATGCTGCGCCACGGCGGCGTGCTCGGCATCGGCGTCCACCCCGACGCCCAGGGCCTGGGCGTGGGTCGCGCGCTGATGCATCACCTGCTCGCGTGGCTGCGCGCCCATCGCGACGTGAACGGCGACAGAATCCACCGCGTGGAGCTCCAGGTCCGGGGCGACAACCCTCGCGCCCAGGCCCTGTATCGCTCGTTCGGTTTCGTCCTCGAGGGCACGCGCCGTGACTTCCTCCGCACCGAGGAGGGCGTCTGGGTCGACGACCTCCTCATGGGCCTGCTGCTCCACCCCGAGCGGCCCTGAGTCGGCTTCCACCCTCACCCCGCCACCGGGCTCGCCCGCACCGCCCCTCGACGACCGGACGGCGACATTGTCTTTCCCCTGCCGCCGCAATTTCCCAGCAAGGCTTCATCCGTGAAGTAGACTGCGGGCGTCATGACGCGGCCTGTGTCCGCCTACGCCCCTCGAAGCGAACGCAAGCCGTTGTACGTGAAGGTGGTGACGCAGCCCGCGCTCCCTGGGTGCTGGGCCGTCAACATCAGCGAGACCGGCATCGGCCTCATCGCCACGCCGCGCGGCCCGCAGGAAGGCCCGTGCGAGGGCGAGTCCGTGGAGCTGTCCTTCTCCCTGCCGGACTCGGGCGAGCACATCCGCGCCCGGGGCGACGTGCGCTGGCGGCACGAGACGGGCGGCCCGGTGACGGCGCTCGGCGTCTTCTTCCACGCCTTCGAGGACTCGGACGGGGTGAAGCTGGCGCGCTATCTGGCCACCGCGCGGCTCCACGTGGTGGTGGCGTTCGCCAGCGACGAGGAGGCCCAGGACGTGCGGGCAGCGCTCGAGGGCCAGGCGGTGCCACACTTCGCGTCGAGCGCCGAGGAGGCCCAGGCGCTCCTGGCCCGTGGCGACGCGGCGGCGCTGCTGGTCTGCGGCCGTGACGAGGAGCGCGCGCTGTCGTTGGTCGCGGGGCTGGGCACGCCGGCCGAGGACGTGGACCTGTCCTCCGCGGGGCCACCCTCCGACCTGACCTCGCGCATCATCTACTGCGCGCCCGCCGCGCCCGAGCGACTGGTGGCCCTGTTCAACGCGGGGCTCGTCTTCCGCGCGCTCGGTGAGTCTCCCCCTCCCGAGGCCGTGCTCCAAGCCGTGCTCCAGGCAGGCCGCGAGCGGGGCGTGCGCACCGAACAGTGGCGCATGGCGCTGGAGCTCGAGCGCAACCTCCTGCGTGAGCGCGCGCTGTCGCAGGCCCTGCCCTCGGTGTCGGGGGCACGGGGTGAGGAGGAGGTGGGCCTGCGCAGCGCCGCCATGCAGCGGGTGATGGAGATGGTGCGGCTGGTCGCTCCGCACCGCGTGGCGGTCCTGCTGCAGGGCGAGACGGGCACGGGCAAGGAGGTGCTCTCGCGCATCGTCCACCGCCTCAGCGGGCGCGGCGAGGCCCCGCTGGTCATCCAGGACTGCGGCGCGCTCACGGAGACGCTGCTGGAGAGCGAGCTGTTCGGCCACGTGAAGGGCGCCTTCACCGGCGCGGTGGCGGACCACCCGGGCCTGTTCGTCCTGGCCAACGGCGGCACCATCTTCCTGGATGAGATCGAGAACACCACCCCCAACCTGCAGGCGAAGCTCCTGCGTGTGTTGGAGACGGGCGACGTGCGTCCGGTGGGCGGCACCCAGGTGCGCCACGTGGACGTGCGGGTGCTGGCCGCGAGCAACAAGGACCTGGGCGAGGAGGTGCGCGCGGGGCGCTTCCGCGCGGACCTGTTCTACCGGCTCAACAGCTTCACCATCGACATCCCGCCCTTGCGCGAGCGGCCCGAGGACATCCCGGAGCTGGCGCGCTACTTCCTGGGCCTGTTCAACCGCACCCTGCGCCGCTCGGCCAGCGGCATGTCCCAGGAGGTGGAGGACATGCTGCGGGCCTACCCGTGGCCGGGCAACGTGCGCGAGCTGCGCAACGTGCTGGAGCGCGCCGTGCTGCTGTCGCGGCCGGGGGAGGTGGTGTCGCGCCGGCTGTTGCCGCCGAGCCTGGCGTCCGCGTCCCCGCCCCGGAACGAACTGGCGGGAGACGGCTCCTTGCGCGCGCGACTGGAGCGGGTGGAGCGTGAGCTCATCCGCGAGGCGCTCGAGCGCCACGGCGGGGTGCTCCGACGCGCGGCCATGGCGCTGGGCATGGACCCGGTGACGCTGGGCCGCCGGGCCCGGCGCCACGGCCTGTGGAAGCAGGACTGACGTCCGGGCGTCAGTGGGCGCGCACCCACTGGAGGATGGGACGCCACACCCGCTGACGGGCGCTGGCCGCGAGGAACAGGTCCGCGTGACCGAAGTCGAGCGCGCGCTCGGCCACCGGGTGGTCCCTCACGATGAGGGACACCACGTCGTTGCTCCCCAGGAGCGACGTGGAGAACACCCCGTACTCACCCACGCCGCCGCCCGCGCCCACGTACAGCACGGGCAGCTTCACCTGGCTCAGCCGGTCGTCGTAGGGCACCTCCAGCCCGCACGTCCACGCATCCGACTCCACCACCTCGTTGAGGCTCTGGTAGGGCGCCGCGCGCTGGGCGTACTCGTAGAGGTAGGCCTCGGACGTGTACGTCAGGCTGCCCGGCAGTCCCGTCTCGTCCGCCTTGCCCGCCAGCAGGTGGTAGCCCGGGGCGAGCGGCTCCAGCGGCTTGAGCAGCGCGCCCGTGGCCGCGGCGGAGACGATGGCCGCCCGGCGGTTGGTGGGCCGACCCGTGCCGGGGCCGAAGACATCATCCGGCAAGAGCGGGGACGGCGCCGACGGCGCCAGGGCCGCGAGCTGGCCGATGGCCTGCAGCGTGATTCCCGGCGCCGCGCCGAGCAGCCCACCCTCGTAGATGCCCGAGTCCCGCCGGGCCTTCATCGCCGCGTGACGCCCGCACGCCCAGGCCCGCTGCTCCGCGTTCTGCGGGGCATGCCGCATCACCATGTCCACGGGGATGAACCCATCCACCTGGCGCAGCCCCCTGGGCAGCCGCGCCTCGTCGTTCAGATAGGCATACGCGACCATGGCGCCGCGGCTCCAGGCGAGCAGGTGCAGCGAGCCCAGGCTTCCATTCGTCAGCCGCAGCGCCTTGGCCAGGAGGATGCTGGCGCCCAGGTCCTTCGCATGCGTGCCCAGGTTCCACCCGGCCATGAAGGAGAAGTCCTGCTGACCGGCGGGCACGCCCACCCACCGCATGTCCATGCCCCACACGTCCACGCCCTCCTCCGCCAGGTACGCGGCGATGGACTGCTCGCGCGGCACGTGCGCGGAGCCCACGCTCGACAGGAACGCGGCGTCGAAACCCCACGCGTCGCCGTGCAGCATGAACACCGCCCGCTGCGTCCGTGCGGGCCACCAGGGCGCGTTCTCCCGCACCACGCGGTGCACCGTCACCACGTCATGCTCACCGGGCCCCACCTGGAGCTCGAAGCGGTAGTGCGCCAGGTCTCCGAAGAGCACCTCGCGCGTCGCGTGCCGCGCGGTGGCGGGGCCCGCCACACCCAACAGCTCGGAGCCGTTCGTCGCGAGCGCCTCCGTCGCGCTGTCCCGCAGCGCCTCCGGCGTGGCGGGCGGCTCGGAATTCCCACAACCCAATGACAAGAATGTCAGACAGACAAGAAGGCTGAACCTCAAACGCATAGGGACCTCGAATCGAAGAAGAGGGGTTCGGAGGAGGCCGCGCGTCGGTGTCCTGGCTCCTCCGTGCCGTGTCACCCGCTGAGCAGAATCCACGCCAGAGTTTGAACACACGAAACTCGCGGAGTGTCTCCTATCCCTGGACTTCACGCCTGGTGTCCACTGTGAAGCAACCGTCTGACATGCCCTGGCGGGTGCGGTGGGAAAGACCCCGCTTCACGACTGAAGCAGGCACATCACGGGTGTGGCGCGGGGCGGATGGCTGAGGCTGTCGGACGTGCCGAGTGCCGTGCGCCGGACACCGTCCCCGGGGGAGGCGGACTGGTGAACATCCCGGGCCGCCAGCCCCTCCCGGGAGCGGGGGACGAGGACCACATCGACGGGCCCTGGGATGACGCGAGGGCGACACGTCGCACGCACACCTCGACGCTCCCGGGAAAGAAAGGGGAGGCGTCATGGTGGAGCCCCGTTTCGAGCGCAATCTGGGAGTGGTGAGCGCCGAGGTGATGGCGCGTCTGGCCCGCACGCACGTCCTCGTCGCCGGGGTGGGAGGGGCCGGAGGCCAGTGCGCGGTGGACCTGGCGCGGCTGGGCGTGGGGTGCCTGACGCTCGCCGACTTCGACACCTACGAGGTCCACAACATGAACCGGCAGGTGGGGTGCTTCGAGAGCACGCTCGGCGCGTCCAAGGTGGACGTGGTGGGGCGCATGTGCCTGGACATCCACCCGGACCTGCGCCTGCGGCTGGTCCACGAGGGCATCACCGAGGACAACGTCACCGACGTGCTGGCGGGCACCCAGGTGCTGCCGCCGGTGGACTACGTGGTGGAGGTCATCGACATCGCGGGCGCGCGCGCCAAGCAGGCCCTCCACAAGGCGTGCCGCGAGCGCGGCGTCCCGGCGATGACGGGGTTGATGCTGGGGTTCGGGGCGGCGTTGCATGTCTTCCAACCGGATGCCCCGCTGTACGAGGAGCTGTACATCCTTCCGGATGGCCGCGTGGACCTGCCGGCCATCATCCCGCATCTGGGCGACTACCTGCATCAGGCCGCCATGGAGGCGTGCTTCGCGGGCAAGGGGCCCGCGCCCACCTGTGTCGTGGGGGCCACCACCGCGGCGGGGATGATGGTGAGCGAGCTGATGCGGGGGGTGATGCTCGGCGCCCACACCATGGTGTCGTGGCCGGAGTACCTCTACGTGGACCTCTTCGACCACCGCTACGTCAAGGCCCGCGCGAGGCCCCGGAGCGAGGAGCCCGCGCGCCAGCCCGCGTGAGTGCGGGCCGACGCGCGTGCAGGTGGCTCACACCACGCCGCGCCTTTTGGCCTCCTCGATGACCCGGGGCCCGTCCACGCCCAGGGTGTCGGAGAGCAGCGGCGCCACCTGTTCGGCGCGCTGGTGCACGCGCTGGAGCGTCTTGTCGTAGGTGCGCGTGACGATGTTGATGCCGGCGATGATGACGCGCTGGAGGTTGTACTGCAGGTCATTGCCCTCGACGATGGCGTGGATCTCCGTGAACAGCGGCCGCGCATCCGACTGGAACGCGGACAGGTTCGAGCGCTGCTCGCTGTTGGGGACCGCGGACCTGGAGGACAGGCTCGCCACCAGCACCAGGGGTGGCTCGGGCCTCGCGTGGGCGTCGCGCATCTGCTGGAACACGCGCTGGATGTCCTGTGGGTCGGGAGGGGACTCCCACCGCAAGAAGAAGACCCTGTCGATGATGGCTGTCTTGAAGACGGGTGTCGTCGTCATGGTGCACTTCCGCTCCTTCGCAGTACCGGTGCCCCCGGGGCCGTTTCACCGCGTGCTGCTGGCGGTGCCGGGCGGTCTGCCCGCGCATCCTGGGTTCGCCCCGCCGTGACGCCAGCCGCCCACGAGGGCGGGCATCACCCGCTGGACACGGGGCTCGTCCCCGCGTCTCGCCGAGTGTCGTCCCGAGGTTGCCCGCGCCCCCGCCGCTGTCGCGTGGTGGACTGCGGGCTTCCGAGGGCCGGCCCGGGAAGGTGCGGGGCGGTGTCCCCCACGCACCTGAAAAAAGAAGGCCCCCGCCGTGGAAGGGCAGGGGCCTCGGGTGCTTCAAGGGGGCGCTGCCTCACGCGAGGAGCGAGCGCCCGGACGGCTTGGGGCTAGTTGCCGGAGATCTTCGTCTCCTCGACCTTGGCGGCGTTGATGGCCTCCTCGGTGAAGACGATGTTGCGCCACTGCTTGTTGGAGAACAGCTCCGTCTGGTCGGCGTAGTACGGCGAGCTCTTGTCGCTGGACTCGCTGTAGGTCAGCACCGCGCGGCCCTCGACGCCCGTGTCGGTGAAGCCCATGGCCATGATGAAGCTGCTGCCGTTGTTGATGACGTAGCCCTGGTCGGTGAGGTTGGTCCGGGAGTTGATGACCGTGCTGCCGCGCACCGCGCTGTAGTCGGAGTCCGGCGTGGTGGACTTGAGCGTGCCCCACGACACGATGTTCGCCGTGCCGTCGTAGCTGCCGCCGCCGTGGATGGGGATCTTCTTGCCGTCCACGCGGGTGGAGTACTGCGACTCACCCAGCGGCGCGTCCACGGGGATGCCGGCGACCTGCAGCCGGTAGACGGCCGCGGCCAGGGCGAGCAGCACCGGGTCCGAGCCCGTCGCGGGAGCGGCCGCCAGCGTGTGCGGCGTGGCCAGGGGCTCCGCGGCGTTGAAGGGCACCGCGAACAGGGTGCCACCGTTGGACAGCGTGCCCATGGTGTGGTGACCGGAGAACTCGCGGAACAGCGCCGCGCCGCGGCTGTCCGCGTTGAACAGGCCGTCCCAGGCCGTGAGCGCCGCGCAGCCCGCGCGGATGTCGATCTGCGTGGTGTTGTACTGCACCGTCGTCACGCCCGTGCAGCGCGCCACCACCTGGTCCTTGAGCAGCTCGGAGACCATGCCCCGGTTGCTGAGGATGGCGTTCTCCAGCTCCGCCACGGTGAACTTGTTGTCCGCGCCCGACGCGCCGTTCTCCTCCATCAGGAGCTTGGCGTTGATGCGCGTGCGCGGCGTCTGGCCCACGTTCTCCAGGCCGTGCATGGGGGAGAAGCCCGTGAGCGGCTGGTTCGGGTTCGCCAGCCAGTAGCTGTCGTTGGCGTTGAAGACGAAGTCGCGGCGGGCGAGCTTGGGCACGCCGCTGAAGGGGACCAGGCCGGGGCCGCGCGCGCCCTCGGCGTCACGCCACTCGTTCTCCGGGTTGCTGCCGTCGAGCAGCACCAGGCCCATGCTGTTCCAGATGGCGGCCGTCGTCGGGGCCGCGCCGGCGGAGGCCGCGCGCCAGGTGCCGATGGCGACGGGCGACAGGTTGGGGGTGGGCGTCGCGTCGGTGTACCAGACGTTGCCCGCGCGGTCGGCGGCCATGGTGTTGACCCAGGGGATGCCCTGGACGGTGGCGTAGACGTTCTGGAACTCCTCCAGGCTCTTGGCCCGGTTCATCCCCACGAACTGGCTGACCAGCTGGGTGTTGTCCAGGTTGGCGTCGCGGTAGGTGAGCACCGACTGCGCGGTCCACGGCGCGGTGCCGGGGATGACGATGACGGGGCCGTAGTGGCTGCTGTAGAAGCGCTGCGTGATGTGCGTGAGCGAGCCTTCGGGCAGCTTCACCAGGATGGTGATGTCCTGGGCCACCATGTCCCGCTCCTCGGTGCCGTACTTGTAGCGGGTGGGGTTGCCGGGGACGAGCTGCAGCCCGTAGAGCGTCATGCGCTGGCCGGAGGAGAACGTGTGCGTCCAGGCCACGTGCTCGTTGAAGCCGATGAGCACCGCGGGCACGCCGAGCAGGCCCACGCCGTAGACGTTGAGCTGGCCGGGGACGGTCAGCTGGCTCTCCCACAGCTTGAGCTCACCCTCCCAGGGGAAGTGGGGGTTGGCCACCACCATGCCGTGGCCGGACGCCGAGCGGTCCGCGCCGATGGCCCAGCCGTTGCTGCCCACGCTGCTCCACTCGGGGCGCTCCACCTTGAAGCTGCCGGGGGCGGGGCGGCCCTCGCTGCCGGCGCCCGGGATGGGGGGCGTGGCCGCGGCGATGGCGAGGATGAGCTGGTAGCTGCTGCCAGCGAGGCCGACGCTGATGTCATAGGCCAGCAGGTCCACCGCGCTGATGGGCTTGACCCAGGGCGCGTTCGTGCAGGGCGCGGGGAGCTTGTCCGGCGGCGTCTCCTTCACGTAGCGGTTGAAGCCCGCCACGTAGCCGTTGAACATCTCCTGCACGTCCGTGGGCAGCTTGGGGAAGGCGGCCTCCGCCTTCTTGTCCAGCGCCAGCACCCGGTAGCCGAAGTCGCTGCCCGCGTACGTGTTGCCCGGGCCCGCGCCCAGGTAGCGGGCGCGCTCGCCGCGGACCTTGAGGATCTGATCCGACAGGATGCAGACGTGGTCCTTGGCGAAGGCGAAGCCCTGGCCATAGGACAGGCTGCCCAGGTCATCCGCGATGATGTGGGGGATGCCATGCGCGGTGCGGCGGATGGTGGCCTCGTACTTCGCGGGCTCCTCCGGCGCTGGCGGGGTGGGCTTGCCGTCATCATCCTCACCACAGGCGGTGGCGAGCGCCAGGCTCACGCCGGCGAAAAGGGTGAGGTGCCAGCGAGAGCGCCCGGACTTCCAGGACGCCCCTCGCGGGGAGGACACGGTTGGGTTTGGATGCATGGCAGTCGTCGAGCGTAGGAAGGGGCTGATTCAGCCGTCAAAAGTTTTCTCGAACTCGACGATTCCTGAGAGCCTGAACTCAGACGCACCGCGGCATGAAACACGACAGCGAGGGACCGGCAGTGAGGGTTCACTGTGCTAGGAGAGCGCGCATATGACGACCGAGCAGCCGCGAGCCCGCCGCCCGCGCCGCCACTTCTCGATGATCCGCACCTTCGTGCTCGCCGACTTCGTGACGCTGGGCAACGGCTTCGCGGGAGCGGGGACCATCCTCGCCGCGATGCAGTACCTGGCGACGGGGCAGGTGCATTGGATGTGGGTGGCCTTCGCGCTGATGCCCCTGGCGCTGGTGATGGACTTCCTGGATGGACGCATCGCCCGGTGGCGCTTCAAGAAGTCGCCGCTGGGCGCGGACCTGGACTCGCTGGCGGACGTCATCTCCTTCGGGATGGCGCCGGCGGCGCTGGCGTTCGCGGTGGGGATGCGCGGGGCGCTGGACGTGGCGGTGCTGCTGTACTTCGTGGCGTGCGGCATCAGCCGGCTGGCGCGCTTCAACGTCACGTCGGCGGAGCTGGCCGACCCGACGGGGAAGGTGAAGTACTTCGAGGGCACGCCCATCCCCACCAGCCTGGCCCTGGTGATGGTGCTGGCGGTGGCCACCTACATGGGCCGCATCGGCGATGCGCTGTTGGGCGGCACCTGGGAGGTGGGGCCGCTGGTGCTGCACCCGTTGGTGCTGCTGTACGCGGCCAGCGGCAGCGCGATGATCTCCAAGACGCTGCGCATCCCGAAGATTTGAGGGAAACCGGACGTCGTAGGCCCCCCTGACACCGGGATTGGCCCTCGTGGGTGGTTGCCCGCCCCTGGGTGGGTGCCTAGTTTCGCCATCGGGTCCGCTCGGCTGCCTCACTGGCGGCAAGCAAGCGGCACAGGGCGATGGGCGCGGGGAAGGGGTGGAAGCCATGACGGGGCGCTGGGGCATTTGGGCCCTCGCGGTGTTGGGGCTGGTTGCGGGGTGCGCGGATCGCGAGCGCTCGACGCTCGCGGACGGGCGGTTGACGGCGACCCCGGGCGGGATGGATTTCCAGAAGGTGGCGCTCTACGACGCGCGCGAGACGGAGATCTCCCTGCGCAACGTGGGACGTGCGCCGGTGGACGTGAACGAGGTCTGGGTGGAGGGGCCGGAAGGCGCCTACCGGGCGGAGTTCACCAGCGACGTGCCCCACAGCCTGGTGCCTGGGAGCGCGGCGTCGCTGAAGGTGCGCTTCGCGCCGACGAAGGAGGGTGGGCAGCCGGCGATGCTGGTGGTGCGCTCGGACACGCGCATCGAGCCGCTCTTGCGCATCCCGCTGACGGGCTCGGGCGTGGACGCGTGGGCGCGGGTGTCGCCGCGCTCGCTGGACTTCGGGCGCATCGAGGCGGACTCCAGCAAGACGCTGGCGCTGTCGCTGGAGAACCCCACGGAGCTGGCGGTGGAGGTGACGCCCCGGCTGGTCGGCGCGGACAAGGACGAGTTCGTGGCGAAGTCCGTGGTGGTGGAGCCGGGCGCCAAGGTGGAGCTGCCCATCCAGTTCAACCCGGTGAAGGTGGGCCGCAAGCAGGTGGCGCTGGCGCTCACGCCGTGCCGGGGCTGCGCGGACGTGCCGGTGCTGGTGGCGGCCGAGTCGCTGGAGCAGGCGGTGGTGGCCGAGCCCCCGGTCCTCGACTTCGCCGCGGTGCCGGTGGACCGCGAGGCCTTCCGCGAGTCGCGCATCCGCAACATCAGCACCGAGCCCATGACGGTGAACCAGCTCACGCTGGACGGGCTGGACCTGTCCTATTCGCAGGCGAACACGGGCTTCCCGCTGGTGCTCCAGCCCGGCGAGGTGCGCGGGTTCCAGGTGCGCTACAGCCCCGGCCACATGGGGCCCGCGGAGGACATGGCGCGCTACCACGTGGTGAGCAAGCGCCACCCGACGACGGACGTGAAGCTCAAGGGCTTCGGCGGCGCGGCGGAGCTGTGCGTGTCGCCGGTGACGCACGACTTCGGCATGCAGCCGTTGGGCTCCAAGACGCGCGTCATGGTCAACGTGAAGAACTGCGGCTCGTCCAACGCGGGCGCGCTCACGCTGGAGTCGCTCACCTGGCAGCCGGACCCCTCGGGACCAGCGCAGTTCAACCACACGCCCTTGGCCATGCCGCACACGCTGCAGCCGGGGCAGGAGATCAACATCCCCGTCTTCTACGAGCCCACGCGCACGGGCTCCGCGTCGGGCGTGCTGGTGATGACGACGAACGCGTACTCCGCGGCCACGGTGCAGATGGACTTCCGCGGCACGGCCCTGGCGCACGCGCCCTGCGAGCTGGCGATCACTCCCATGGCGCTGGACTTCGGCACGGTGCCGCCGGGGCGGGGCGCGGTGCTGGGCGTGAAGCTGGAGAACAAGGGGCGTGACCTGTGCCCGGTGAAGAACATCCAGCTGCGCGACAGCGACGGCGGCGTGTTCCGCATGCCGGGTGGGGACCTGTTCGGCGTCATCATCTACCCGGGCGACTGGTTCAGCTTCCAGGTGGCGGTGCAGATGCCCGTCACCGGCGGCACCTTCGCGGGCACGCTGCAGGTGGAGCAGATGGAGCCGGCCAACCCGGTGGTGCTGGTGCCGCTCATCGCCAACGCGCAGGCGACGTGCCTCATCCCGTCGCCCTGGTACGTGGACTGGGGCGTGGCGCGGCGCGACTGTCCGCCCGAGCCGCGCGAGGTGAACTACCTCAACGCGTGCACCATGCCCGTGTCGGTGTCCAACGTGTGGATTGGCCCGGGCACCACGGACGGCGAGTTCTCCGTGAGCGGCGTGCCCACGCCGCTGCCCTTCACGCTGCAGCCGGGCGAGGCCTTCACGGTGGACCTGGACTACACCGCGCAGGTGTACGGCATGAACCTGTCGCCCCTGTTCGTGAGCTCCGACGACCTGGCCGCGCCGCTGCTGGTGCCGCTCATCGGCGAGTCCTCCAAGCGCACGGACAAGACGGACCACTTCACCCAGCAGGACGTGAGCAAGGTGGACGTGCTCTTCGTCGTGGACAACACCGCGTCCATGGTGGAGGAGCACCCGCGGCTCGTGTCGGCGATTCCGTCCTTCGTGGACGCGGCGCTGGCCAAGCAGGTGGACCTGCACGTGGCCGTCACGACGACGGGCATCACCAGCGTCTCCAACGCGTGCCCGGGCGGCGCCCAGGGGGGCGAGGCCGGCCGCTTCTTCCCGGCGGACAACGCCCGGCCGCGCATCCTCACCCAGAACACGCCGAACCTGACGACGCTGCTGCAGCAGAACGTGCAGGTGGGGCAGTGCGCCCAGGTGGAGCAGGGCTTCGAGGCGATGCGGCGGGCGCTGTCGCCGCCCCTGGTGAACAACGCGGATGATCCGCGCACGTCCCTGCCGCGCGACGGCAACCTGGGCTTCCTGCGCGACGCGGCCGCCCTGGTGGTGGTGTTCGTGGGCGACGAGGATGATCACTCGCCGGACGCGGTGGACACCTACGTGGCGTGGGCCCAGCAGCTCAAGGGGCAGAACCAGCCCCAGCGCGCGACGTTCTACGCCATCGCCCCCACGGCGACGGCGTGCGGCACCGCGGGCGGCACGGGCACGCGCTACGCGGAGGCCACCGCGCGCACCGGCGGCGAGGTGATGAACGTCTGCGCGGCCAACTACGGCCCGCTCCTGTCCGCGGTGGCCAACAAGGCCTTCTCCGCCCAGGACCGCTTCCCGCTGAGCGACTCGCCGGAGCCGGGCAGCGTGACGGTGACGGTCAACGGCGCCCCGGTGACGACGGGCTGGCGCTACGACGCGCCCACCAACAGCGTGGTCTTCACCAACGTGCCGGCGCCGGGCGCCAAGGTGTCCATCAGCTACCGCCGCTCGTGCGACGCCGGGTGAGCAGGCGGGCGCGGGCGGGGGCTTCCAGACAGGAGGTGTGAGCCAGTCGAAGGGCCGGTCATCCGGCCCTCGACGTTCATGTCGGTCCCGGGTGCTACAGGTCTGCTTCCGCCTGTGCGGATGACCAGAAAATTGGAGCGCTCCTCACGGTGTGTACCCTGAGGTCGTACCCGCTCCCGCCGAGGAGGCACCCGGTGATGTCCCCAGACTCCGAAGGAACCAAGACGACGAGCCCGGCCCGCCCCAGCGCGGCGCGCTCGCCGGGCCTGCGGGTCATCCAGGGCGAGGGCCGCCGCAAGGAGGAGCCGCTCGCTTCCCGGGATGCCGTCGCCCGCGCCCTGATGGAGGCCGGCGCCGACCTGCTCCTGCGCCGCATCTCTCCGGCGCGAGCCCAGGAAATCGAGCGCAAGGTGGACCGGGTCCTGGACCTGTTCGACCGGGTGGACCGGGCGCCGGTGCTGATGCCGGTGCTCAAGCGGCACCTGGACGAGCTGGAGGCGCTGATGCGCGAGACGCGCGAGGTCCGGGTGGCCCGGCGGTAGCGCGCGGGCCGCGATTAACCGGTTCCGCCATGCCTACAAGGGTTTGACCCCCCTGTCGTGTGGGCTTACGCTCGGGACTTCGCCGCGCCCGGATTCCGGTAGGCCACGGGCCGTGGGTATCCCTGTGGGAGTGCCGGTCAGGTCGCCGTGACCATTGAAACGTATGGCAGGTACCAGCTCCTGAAGCGACTCGCCATGGGCGGGATGGCGCAGCTTTATCTCGCGCGCCAGCAGGGCCCGGAGGGCTTCGAGAAGCTGGTGGTGGTGAAGCGGATCCTCCCGCACCTCGCGGAGAACGACGACTTCGTCAAGATGTTCCTGGACGAGGCACGCATCGCCGCGAGGCTGAACCACGCGAACGTGGTGCAGATCTTCGACCTGGGCGCGCAGGACGACTCGTTCTTCATCGCCATGGAGTACATCCACGGCGACGACCTGCGGCGCATCTGGAAGCAGTCGGAGGCGATGGGGCAGCCGGTGCCGGTGCCGCTGGTGTGCCGCATCCTCATCGAGGCGTGCTCGGGCCTGGACTACGCGCACAAGCGCACGGACCCGTCGACGGGGCGGCCCCTGGGCATCGTCCACCGCGACGTGTCCCCGCAGAACATCCTGGTGACGTTCGAGGGTGGGGTGAAGGTGGTGGACTTCGGTATCGCCAAGGCGGCGGACCAGGCCACCGTCACGCGCTCGGGCGTGCTGAAGGGGAAGTATTCGTACATGTCGCCGGAGCAGGCCGCGGGTCAGCGCGTGGACTGCCGGGCGGACATCTTCGCCTTGGGCGTGGTGCTGTACGAGCTGCTCACCTGCACGCGCCTGTTCAAGCGCCCCAGCGACATCCAGACGCTGGCGGCGGTGGCCGAGTGCAAGGTGCTGCCGCCCTCGCAGGTGAACCCCCGGGTGCCGCAGGACCTGGACGCCATCGTCCTCAAGGCGCTCGCGAAGGACCCGGTGGACCGCTACCAGGAGGCGGTCCACCTGCAACTGGCGCTCGAGGACTGGCTGAGCGCGAACCGGCTGCCCTCGTCCACGGCGCACGTCGCCGTGTACATGAAGGACATCTACGCGGAGCGGCTGGCGTCGGAGGCGCGCTCGGGCGAGGTGCCGATGGAGGACTCCGACCCCGCGTCGGGCTCCGGGCGCCAGGAGCAGGGCCCGCGCAGGAGCGGGCTGCGGCCGTCGTTGTCGCGCTCGGCGGTGGCGCCCGAGGGAGAGACGGCGGCGCTCAGGCCTCGCGGGCAGACGCGGAACACGGGGCGCATCGAGCTGGAGTCACCGGCGGGCCGGCTGACGGGCCAGCGCCGGGCGTTGGAGTCGTCGTCCGCGCCGGAGCGGGCGTCGCGCTCGGGGCTGGGCGCGGTGCCGGCGGCGCCGCGGGTGGAGGAGGACGCGCCGACGATGGACGGGCGCGCGGCGTCCCGGGCCACGCTGACGGACGTGAAGGCGGCCACCGAGCCCAAGCCCGAGGGCAGGCCGCCGACGCGGGCCGTGCCCGTCGTCGTGCACCACGGCCACCACGTGGAGGAGGACGCGCCCACGCTGGCGATGCCGGAGCTGGCGTCGACGCCGTCGCGGCCCTCCCGCCTGGCGCTGCCGGAGGTGGCGTCACCCTCGAGGCCCTCCCGCCTGGCGCTGCCAGTGCCGCGTGAGGAGGATGAGGAGCAGGAGGAGGACGCGCCCACCTTGTCGCTGGGCATGTCGCGGCCGGGGCGCAAGAAGGGCGCGGCGCGCACGGGCGAGGTGTCGCAGGCGACCACGTCACGGCTGGGCTGGTGGATCCCCGCGGTGGGGTTGGGGCTGGTGGTGCTGGTGCTGCTGTGGGCGTGGATGAAGCCGGGCGAGTCGGCGCCGGTGCAGGCGCGGCTGGAGACCGAGCCCGCGGGCGCGCGGGTGGTGTTCGACGGGCGCGAGTTGCCCGAGCGCACGCCGCTGACGCTGCCGGGGATGCCCGAGGGGCGCTACGCGCTCGTGGTGTCCCTGGAGGGCTACCAGGAGCTGAGGACGGAGCTGGAGGTGCAGGCCTCGGGGCCTTTGCCGCTGGGCGTGCTGAAGCTGGTGTCGGTGGCGCCGGCGGAGAAGAAGCCCGTGGCCGAGCCGGAGCAGGCGCCCGTGGAGGCGCCTCCCGCGCAGGTCGCCCAGAAGGTCCGCCTGCGGCTGGAGGCGCAGCCCGCGCAGGCGCTCGTGTACGTGGATGGGCGCCAGCAGGGTGCGGCGCCGCTGGTGGTGGAGTCCGCGCCGGGCGTGGCGCTGGCCGTCCGGGTGGAGGCCGCGAAGCACCACCCGCTGGAGCGCACCGTGACGGTGGGCTCGGGGCCGGAGCAGGTGGAGCGCTTCACGCTGCAGCCTGAGGCGAGGGTGGCCCCGGTGGTGACGCCGCCTCGTCCGCCCCGGCAGGAGGTCCGCGCGGAGACGCGGATGGCGAAGGTGCGCTTCGCCGTCAGGCCGTGGGCCGAGGTGACGTGTGGAGGGAAGAAGCTGGGCGAGACGCCCTTCGAGGCGGTAGAGCTGCGCGTTGGCAGCTATGACTGCAAATTCTTCAATCCCGACCTCAAGAAGACGCTCAGTCGACGTATCGAAGTGAAGCCCATCGACCTGAACGTCGTGAGCGTGAAGTTCGAATAGCGCACATGCTCCGGAAGCTCCCTTGACGCTCCTCGCCGGTACGCAGATCGGCAAGTATGTCGTCCGCCGCAAGCTCGCGGAGGGCGGGATGGCGGAGATCTACCTCTGCACCGCCCGGGGCGCGGAGGGCTTCGAGAAGGAAGTGGTCATCAAGCGGGTGCGCGCGTTCCTGGCGAGCGACCCGGAGTTCGTGGGGATGTTCATCGCGGAGGCCCGGCTGGCCTCGCGGCTCAACCACGCGAACGTGGTGCAGATCTTCGACTTCGACAAGCACGAGGACACGTACTACCTGGCGATGGAGTACGTGCGCGGCTGCTCGCTGTGGGAGCTGCGGCGCAAGTGCAAGGAGCTGATGGAGCCGATGCCGCCGGTGCTGGTGGCGCACATCGGCGCGGAGGTCGCCCGGGGGCTGCACTACGCGCACCGGCTGAAGGTGAACGGGCACCCGCTGGACCTGGTGCACCGCGACGTGACGCCGCACAACGTGCTGCTCTCGTACGACGGCGCGGTGAAGCTGACGGACTTCGGCATCGCCAAGGCGGGCAAGAAGCTCACGCAGCCGGGGATGCTCAAGGGCAAGTTCGCGTACATGTCCCCGGAGCAGTCGCGGGGCGAGGACGTGGACTCGCGAACGGACCTGTTCGCGCTGGGCGTGGTGCTGTGGGAGATGCTGACGGGCGGGCGGCTGTTCGACGGGGACTCAGAGCTGGCGGTGCTGCGGGCGGTGCAGCACAGCGTCATCCCGCCCCCGGCGCGGCTCAACCCGGAGGTGCCCGAGGAGCTGGACGCGGTGGTGATGCGCGCGCTGGAGAGGGAGCCGGCCGCGCGGTTCCAGACGGCGGGAGAGCTGGAGCGCGCCCTGGCGCAGTGCGTGTTGCGGCACGCCCGCTCCGTGGATGACACGGACCTGGCGGGCTTCCTGCGGCGGCTGTTCCCCACGACGCCCACCATGGCGCTGCCCGCGGTGCAGGAGCGCACGCAGGTGCTGCCGGGCGAGCAGGGGCCCGAGGGTGACGACGAGGACGTCGCGCCGCTGGCTCCGTCGCGCAGGGAGCCCACCGCGGTGATGAGGCCGGGGCGGACGGGTGGGGCGCCGTCCTCGCCCGACGAGGACTTCGACGCGTCCACCTTCGTGCTGCCCCGGCGCGACGAGGCCGTGATGGAGGCGCCGCTCGTCCCGTTGCCGCCCATGGCCACGCCGATGATGCCGCTGCCGGCGGTGGCGTCGTCGCCGGTGCCTCGCAGGCCCACGCCGTCTTCGCTTCCTCCCGTGGCCGCGCCGCTGGCCTCGGTGCGCCCGAGCCGCCCGGAGGGGACCCCCTCGGTTGCGTTGCCGCTCGAGAAGGAGACCTCCGGCGTGTCGGCGGTGCCCGCTCGGACGCCGAGCCGTCCGGGCGACGTGGCCGCTGTCTCGCGACGGGACTCACTCGCGGAGCATGACGACGCGGTCTCCGACGTGTCCGGGGGGGCGGCGACATCCTCGCCCCGGCCGGAGGGTGCTCCGGAGCCCGTCGGTGAGGGAGACTCGGGAGCCTGGGCGCAACGAGACGCGAGCCAGGGCCGTGCGCGGACCTCGACGGACGGGAACCACGTCGCGGTGCCCGATGCGCGGGCAGGGGGGCCACAGTCCCTGTCGGGCAGTGAGGTCCCCACCGTCACCGATTCCTCGCCGGGCAGCGCTTCGACCTCGAAGTCGCGGCGACCGAGGACGTGGCTGCTCGTCGGCAGCCTGGGCCTGTCGCTGCTCGTGTCCGCCATCGTGGTGACCCAGGACCGATGG
Source organism: Myxococcus sp. MISCRS1 (assembly GCF_026626605.1). NCBI lineage: Bacteria > Pseudomonadati > Myxococcota > Myxococcia > Myxococcales > Myxococcaceae > Myxococcus > Myxococcus sp. MISCRS1. The sequence goes on along the minus strand of NZ_JAPNKB010000001.1, from coordinate 847,307 downwards.
AACCCGGTGCCGACGGGCACGCAGACCCCTTCCACCTCCGCGGTGAAGACTCCGCCCGAGGCCGTTCCCGCGCCGAGCGAGTTCAGCGCGCGGGGTGGCACGGGGCAGGCTCCCACCGCGCCGAAGGCCGACGTGGAGACCGGTGACGCCGCGAGCCCGGTGGTGGAGCCCTCGTCCGCCGATTCAGAGGCCGAGGTCGAGGGGATGAAGCGCGAGGAGGTGCTCGCGGCGGGACCGCCTCCCTCGAAGGGAGGAGACTCCGTCCCCGAGCCCTCGTCGCAGGTCCCCGCGAGCACGGGCACGCTGCTCGTCCGGGCCACGCCGTATGCCACGGTCTTCCTCGACGGACGGAAGCTGGGCGAAGTCTCCGGCCGAGCGACCTTCAAGCTCGCGCCGGGCACCTACAAGCTGCTCTTCCATCATCCCGCGGGCGAGAAGCTCTTCGTCATCACCCTCTCCGCGGGCGGCACGGTGACGCGAGAGTTCCGACCGCCGCGCGGTCGTTGAACCTCCGCGGCGACGTCGCCCCCCGAAGCATCGCGTCGTCTGCGCCGCGCGCCGTGAGCTGACCCGGCCCGACTGCATCCCCGTTCCGCCCTCGCGCCACGCGTGACGGAGCCCCGCTTCGTCCGCATCACTCCGCGTCCGAGTCGCACGCCGGGTCTCCCGTCACCCCGCGTCGCGCGTCGCCTCGTGGAAAACCGAGGGGTCCTCCGGGTCCGCGAGCACTCCGTTCGAAGCGCCGTCCGCTCGGGCGCGGGCGCACTCGCCGTCTTTCTCGAAAGCGTGAACAGGCCGACAGCACAACAGCCCTGTAGCGGTCTGCCTTGACACCGAATGGTCGTTTCTGGCACTCAGTGTCCTCTACTGAGTGGCTTATATTCAATGGAACCGATGGACCTGTTGGCTCCCGACGAGATTGCTCGGATCGAGCGCGAGAACGCGGGCGGTCTGCCCGCGAGCGCCATCCTTGAAATCTTTCGTCCGAGGGGCGTGAGGCTGTCGGAGGCGACCTTCCGCAAGTACGTCCAGGCGGGGTTGCTACCGAGGAGTCGCCGGGTGGGGCGGAAGGGGAAGCACCAGGGGAGCCTGGGGCTCTACCCCGTGGAAGCGGTGCGCCGGATCAATGTCATCAAGAAGATGATGGCGGAGGGGCACACCCTGGAGGACATCAAGAAGTCCTTCGTCTTCCACCGCAACCACATCGACCAGGTGGAACGCGACCTCGGCGGTCTATTGGATGGGCTCCAGGAGGAGTTGGGAGAGCGCGCCTTCGGGGGGGAGCATCGACGTTCGCTCGAGGCGGAGTTGGCAACGCTGCGGCAAAGAGCGCAGGATCTGGTCCGGGACGTGGCCCGGCTGGGCAGCGCGGTGACCGCACGCGAAGACGAAACGATGAGTTCGCAATAAGATGCCGGCCCTGCAACCGGTGGACCCGGTTAGACTGGCCTCACGTGGAGGGGACATGTCGGAAGTGAAGCAAGTGGAGGAGGGCGGAGACCAGGCGCAAGAGGACCTGGCGCAGGAGCGCCGACGGTCCAAGACGATGTCGCGCAAGGAGATGGCGCGTGATTTGCGCCGCCGTCGGCTCACCGGGCAGGTGGACCCGGAAGAGGCGGACCTGCTCAAGCAGATGGACGACACCCGGCCGCGCACGCGCGCGGACTGCGTGAACGGACCGCGTCCGTGCATGTTCGTCTCCTGCAAGCACAACCTGTATCTGGACGTGAACCCGGAGACGGGGTCCATCAAGCTCAACTTCCCGGACAAGGAGATCTGGGAGCTGGAGCACACCTGCGCCCTGGACGTGGCGGAGAAGGGCGGCATCACGCTCGAGGAGGTGGGGGAGATCATGAACCTCACCCGTGAGCGCATCCGCCAGGTGGAGACGCGCGGGCTGATGAAGCTGCGCGAGGCCACCGAGGCCGAGCCTCCTGTCTCGGCCCGCAAGCCCTGAATCGACCGGCGGCCTGGTGCCGCCAACGTCGCGCCGACGTGTTGCGTTGACACCCCAGGGGGTGGTTGCTAGTACCGCCGCTTCCCGCACACCGAGGCGCACACGTGCTGGCACTCCTCAGCGTTTCCGATAAGCGCGGTCTGGTTCCCTTCGCCCAGGGGCTGGTTCACCTGGGGTTCCGGTTGCTGTCGACGGGGGGAACCTTGGAGGCGCTCAAGGGCGCCGGCATCCCCGCCTCCCAGGTGTCCGAGCACACGCAGAGTCCCGAGATTCTCGGCGGCCGCGTGAAGACGCTCCACCCGCGCATCCACGGCGGCATCCTCGGCCGCCTGGAGCTGGAGGCGGACCGCGAGGAGATGAAGGCGCACGGCATCGAGCCCATCTCCCTGGTCGCGGTGAACCTGTATCCGTTCCGTCAGACGGTGGCGTCGGGCGCGGCGGAGGCGGACGTCATCGAGCAGATTGATATCGGCGGGCCGGCGATGGTGCGCGCCTCCGCGAAGAACTTCCGCCACGTGGCCGTGGTGGTGGACCCGGACGACTATCCGTCGGTGCTCGCGGAGCTGGAGCAGCACAAGGCGGTGGGCGAGGCGACGCGGCGCAAGCTGATGCGCAAGGCGTTCGCGCACACGGCGGCCTACGACGCGTCCATCTCCGCGTGGCTGTCCGCGCAGGCAAGCGAGCCCTTCCCCGGAGAGCTGTCGCTGTCGTTCAAGAAGGCGCAGGACCTTCGCTACGGGGAGAACCCGCACCAGCGCGGTGCTTTCTACCGCGAGCACTCGGCGCCCTCGGAGCCGACGGTGGGCTTCGCCAAGGTGCTCCAGGGCAAGGAGCTCTCGTACAACAACATCCTGGACCTGGACGCGGCGCTGGGCCTGGCGCTCGAGTTCGCCGAGCGGCCCGCCGCGGTCATCATCAAGCACAACACGCCGTGCGGCGTGGCGGTGGATGACGCGCTGGTGAAGGCGTACCGCACGGCGCGGGCGGTGGATGAGACCTCCGCGTTCGGCGGCATCGTGGCGTTCAACCGCGAGGTGGACGAGGCCACCGCGCAGGCGATGGCGGAGACGTTCCTGGAGGCGGTCATCGCCCCCTCGTACTCGCAGGCGGCGCTGCAGGTGCTGGCGGCCAAGAAGAACCTGCGGCTCTTGGAGGCGGGCGCGGCGCTCGCGTCTCCGACCGCGCGGCCAAGGGCCCAACTGGACGGCCGGAGCGTGTCCGGAGGCCTGCTGCTGATGGACCGGGACGCGGTGGAGCCGGAGCTGGGGTGGAAGGTGGTGTCCAAGCGGGCCCCCACACCGGACGAGGAGCGCGCCCTGCGCTTCGCCTGGAAGGTGTGCAAGCACGTCAAGAGCAACGCCATCGTCTTCGCCTCGGGCAGCCAGCTGTTGGCGCAGGGCGGCGGACAGACGAACCGGGTGGACTCGGTCCGAATCGCGATGCAGCGCGGCGGAGCGGCCCTCCAGGGGAGCGCCGTGGCCTCGGACGCCTTCTTCCCCTTCCGGGACGGCCTGGACGAGGCGGCCCGGGCGGGTGCGACCTGCGTCATCCAGCCGGGCGGCTCTGTTCGGGATGCGGAGGTCATCGCCGCCGCGGACGAACATGGGATGGCCATGGTGGTGACCGGAGTGCGACACTTCCGGCACTGACTCATGCGCATCGTCTGCCAGAAATGCGCCGCCGCCTATGCCATCGATGATCGACTGATCACGGCAAAGGGCGTCCGCGCGCAATGTCCCCGCTGCCGCAACCTGCAGCTCGTCCGGCGGGATCCCTCGGCCGCGCCTTCACAGGACGCGCCAGCGGCCCCGTCACGTCCCGCGGCGCCCGCTTCCTCCGCGCCGCCTCCCGCGGATGACCTGTTCGGTGACTTCGGCGCCCCGGCGCCGACGCCCGCGCAGGCGCCCGCCGCTCCGGCCCGGCCCGCGAAGGCCGCGGCGCCGGAGGCCGACCTGTTCGGAGACTTCGGTGCGATGCCGGAGCCCTCGCCGAGCAGCGCGCCGCCGGTGGACCCGTTCGCCGACCTGGGCGGGCCCGCGCCGGCGCCCTCGGCGGGAGCGGATCCGCTGCTCGACTTCCTGGGGCCCGCGCCCACCTCGCCGCCCGCGCCCGTGGCTCGCATCTCCTCGGAGCCCGGCGCGGTGCCTGTCTCCGTGGCGCCGCCGCGTCCCGCCGCGCCTCCGCCCGCCGCTGCCGCCGCGCCGAAGCCGGCGACGATGGGGTGCCGCACCTGCAACAAGCCGCTCGTCGACCCGTTCGACCAGGCGCTCGGCATCTGTGATGCGTGCCGTCAGCGCGAGTCCGCGGGCAGTGCGCCCAAGTCGGCCGCGCCCGTCGCCGCTCCGGGAAGCATGGACTTCCTGCCCCCGCTCACCGCGCCCGAGGAAGGTGGGGTGGACGCCTCGCTGGGGCAGAGCATGCGGGACGACGTGAGCTCGATGCGGGGCCCGCCCGCGCCGGAGCTGGGCGCGGAGCCGCGCAGTGGCAAGCGCGCCGCGGCGCGTCCGCCGTCCAACGTGCGCTCGGGCTCCGCGCAGAAGCAGGGCTCGTCGGGCGGTGGGGGGCGCTGGGGATTGGTGGGCGGGCTGGTGCTCGTGCTCGGTGGCGCGGGGGTGGGCGGCTACTTCTACCTGCAGCATCAGGAAGAGGCGCGGCAGGCGGCCGCGACGCCCGTCGTGGCGCCCATCCCCGAGGTCATCCAGACGGTGCTCCCGCGCTGGAAGCTGAAGTACCTGGAGCTGGAGGGCACGAGCGCGCAGCGACTCGAGGACGGCCGGCGGCAGCTGGCCCGCGAGGAGCGCTCCGCGTACACGGAGGCCGAGGAGTCCTTCCAGCAGGCGTTGTTGCTGGACCCTCGCAGCGACGAGGCCATCGCGGGCTATGTCCAGTCGCTCGCGCTGGGGCGCGGCGCGGGGTTGGATGACGGGGCCTTCAAGGAGGCGAGCGAGCTGGTCGAGGCCGCCCAGTCGCGCGCTGGGCGCGTGCCCCAACTGCTCCTGGCGGAGGCGAACCTGTTGCTGACGCGCTCGCGGCAGAGCGCGCCGCGTGAGCGGGCCCGGGTGCTGGCGGAGGAGTCGCTGGCGCACGCGAAGGCGACGGATGCGCAGAAGGCGGAGGCGCATCTGGTGATGGGCCGCGTCTACCTGTCGTCGTCCGGGGGGCTGGCGGACCAGCAGTTCGGCATGGCGCAGAAGCTCGCTCCGGACCTCAAGCGCATCCAGTACTACCGGGCGCTCGCGCACGAGTCCGCGGGTGAGTACAAGCTCGCGCTGGAGACGCTGCGCAAGCGCCTGACGGCGGACCCCCGGGACTGGGACAGCCTGGCGGCCACGTCACGCATCTACCAGGAGGTCGGTGAGCCGCAGGAGGCGCGCAAGCTGTACGAGGCGCGCGTGAAGGCGGACCCCGGGGAGCTGCGGGCGCTGCTGCCGCTCGCGGTGCTGCGCTATCAGGCGGAGGGCAATGCCGCCGCGGGCGTGCGAGAGCTGCGGGCGCTGTTGAAGACGCGCGAGCGACATGACCACCGCGACGTGGCGCAGGTGCTCGTGCACCTGGCCGCCGCCGAGCGCGCCGCGGGCAACAGCGAAGCGGGCGTGAAGGCCGCGGAAGAGGCGCTGGGCCTGGCGAAGGAGCTGCCCGAGGCGCACCTGCAGGTCTTCCTGGTGGCGCTGGAGCAGCGCGACGCGGCGAGGGCGCGCAAGCACCTGGACGGCATCAAGGGTCGGCTCGAGGACCGCGCGCTGGAGGCGGTGCTGGAGGGCCGCCTGCTGCTCGTGGAGAAGAAGCCCCTGGAGGCCCTGGAGCGCTTCCAGACGGCGACGAGCCTGGATGCGCGGCGGCTGGACGCGCAGTTGCTGGCGGGCGTGGCCGAGGCCGCGGCGAAGCGGAGCACGGAGGCGTTCCGGGTGCTGAAGCAGGCCCTGGCGGCGGACCCGCTGCGGCTGGAGCCCCGGCCCGTGAGCACGCGCTTCTGGCTGCGGCCCGCGGAGACGGTGAGGGGCGTGGAGGGCACCATCCTCGCGCTCGCGCAGAACCCCGATGACCCCGGCCCCTCCCTCTACGAGGGCGTCCTGCGCTTCCACCAGGGGGATCTGGACGCGGCGGACCGGCACCTGCGCGACGTGCTGGAGTCGGACGCGAACAACGCGGACGCGCTGGCGTACCGCTCGCTCATCGCCTCGCGCAAGGGCAACACCACGGAGGCGCGGGCGCTGTCGGCGCGCGCGGTGTCGGCGGGGCGGCAGCACCCGGTGGCGCACCTGGCGCATGGCTGGGCGCTGGCGGAGGGCCGTCAGGTGGAGCCCGCCAAGCGCGCGCTGCGGGATGCGCTGGGGTTGTCTCCCACGCTCTGGTCCGCGAGGGTGCGGCTGGCGGAGCTGGAGTCCACGCAGCGGCGAGCCGAGGCGCGCAAGGAACTCGTGAGCGTGGTGGGGTTGGACCCCGAGTACCTCCCCGCCAAACGGATGCTCTACCTGTTGGACAGATGAGGTGGATGTGAAGGTCCTGTTGCTGGGTTCCGGAGGCCGTGAGCACGCGCTGGCGTGGAAGCTGTCGCAGAGCCCGCGCCTGACGCGGCTGTGGTGTGCCCCGGGCAACCCGGGCACCGCGAAGCTGGCCACGAACGTGCCGGTGAAGGCGGACTCGCCGGACGAGGTGGTGGCGCTGGCGAAGCGCGAGTCGGTGGACCTGGTGGTGGTGGGGCCGGAGGCGCCGCTGGTGGCGGGGGTGGCGGACGCGCTGGCGAAGGCGGGCATCGCCTGCTTCGGACCGGTGGCGGGCGCCGCGCTCATCGAGGGCTCCAAGGCCTTCGCCAAGGAGATCATGGCCGAGGCGGGCGTGCCCACGGCGGCCTTCCGGACCTTCACGGACGCGGCGGAGGCGGAGGCCTACGCGGTGGCGCAGGGCCGCATCGTCGTCAAGGCGGACGGGCTGGCCGCGGGCAAGGGCGTCATCGTCGCGCATGACGTGGAGGCCGCGCGCGAGGCGGTGCGGGCCGTGGCGGCCCTGGGCTCGTCGGGTCAGCGCATGGTGCTGGAGGAGCTGCTCGAGGGCGAGGAGGTCTCCGCCATGGCGCTCTGCGACGGCGAGCGCTACGTGATGCTGCCCCTGTCACAGGACCACAAGCGCGTGGGGGATGGCGACACCGGTCCGAACACGGGCGGCATGGGGGCCTACAGCCCGGCGCCCTTCCTGGACGCGCGGCAGCTGGCGGAGGTGGGCGAGAGCGTCATCGCGCCCACGCTGGCGGTGCTGCGTCGGCGCGGGCTTGCGTTCCGGGGCGTGCTGTACGCGGGGCTGATGCTCACGCGGAGCGGCCCCAAGGTGCTGGAGTTCAACGCGCGCTTCGGAGACCCGGAGACGCAGGTGTTGATGATGCAGCTGGGGGAGGACCTGCTGCCGCTGGTGGATGCGTGCGCGCGGGGGCAGCTGGAGTCGAGGCCGCTGGTGGCCGCGTCCGGCGCTTCGGTGGGCGTGGTGGTGGCGGCGGAGGGTTATCCCGAGTCCCCGCGCAAGGGGCAGCGCATCGACGGGGTGGACGCGGTGCCGGCGGACGCGTTGGTGTTCATCGCGGGCGCGGAGGAGCGGGGTGGGGCGCTGGTGACCAGTGGCGGACGCGTGCTGACGGTGTGCGCCCGGGGCGAGGACCTGGCGCGGGCGCGGGAGCGCGCCTACGCGGCGGTGGAGGCGGTCCGCTTCGAGGGCATGCACTTCCGTCGTGATATCGGCGCGAAGGGGCTGAAGGCGACGCCGTGACGCGCATCTCGCGTTATCTGCTCAAGGAGCTGCTGGTGCCGCTCGGTGTCTGGGTGGCCTTCATGTTCCTGCTGCTCTTCGTGATGCAGTTCCTGCGGGGCACGGACGTGCTCTTGGGTTCGTCCGTGACGCTGACGGACCTGGGCCGGCTGGTGGCGTACCTGACGCCGCACTTCCTGATGATGGCGCTGCCCATCGCCTTCCTGCTGGCCATCCTGCTGGGGCTGGGGCGGCTGGGCGAGGACCGCGAGCTGACGGCGCTCCAGGCGTTGGGCGTGGGGCCCTCGCGGCTGCTCGCGGCGCCCATGGGCATCGCGGTGGCGCTCAGCGCGCTCATGCTGCTCATCACCTCCACCGCGCAGCCGTGGGGGCTCACCGGCGTGAAGGAGCTGGTGAGCGAGGTCATCCGCAAGAACGTCGTGGGCGACGTGAAGTCGGGGACCTTCTACGAGGACCTGAGTGACCTGACGCTGTACGCGGAGAAGGTGTCCGCGGACGGCAAGTGGACGAACGTGCTGCTGCACGATGACCGCGAGGCGAGCTCGCCCCTGCTCGTGCTGGCGCATCGCGGACAGGTGGGCACGTCCAACAGCGGCGAGGTGCTGCGCTTCGCGCTGGAGGACGGCGAGGTGCACCGCTCCGGGCGCGCGAGCGAGGACTACAGCGTCATCCACTTCGATGGCGCGGAGATCAGCGTGGGCGTGGGTGCGTCCATGGGCAAGCGGGGCCGCTTCACCTCCGCGAAGGAGGAGCTGACGCCGGTGGAGTTGATGCAGGCGGCGAGCGAGGCGGAGGCGCAGGGCGGCGACGCGCGAGGCTTCCGGATGGCGCTGCACAGCCGATTGGGGGGCGCGCTGGCGCCCATCGCGTTCGCGCTGCTGGGCACGCCGCTGGCCATCGGTCGGCGACAGGCGGGCCGCGCGTGGGGCTACCTGCTGACGCTGGGTGGCTACGTCCTGTACTACCTGCTCAGCCGGGCCTTCGAGCAGCTGGGACAGCAGGGCAAGCTGCCGGCGGCGCTCGCGGGACAGCTGGCCAACGTCGTGTTCATGGTGGTGGGGGCGGTGGCCCTGTATCGGGTGAGCCGCTCGGGGACGGTCCGGTGAGACTGACGCTCTTCGGCTATGTGCTGCGGACGTACGTGCGCTTCGCGCTGGGAATCCTCGGCGGCCTGGTGCTCGTGTTCGTGGTGGTGGACTTCGTGGACCGGGCGAAGACGTACACGGGCCCGGGCTGGGTGACGGACGCGGCGAAGCTCTACGGCTACAAGGCGCTGATGGCCGTCCAGCAGCTGGGGCCGGCCGCGCTGCTGTTGGCCGCGGGCACCACGGTGTCCGCGCTGCGCAAGCAGGGGGAGGTGACGGCCATCCGCGCGCTGACCTTCGGCCCCTCCGCGCTGTACATGCCGGTGCTGGCGTTCGGCCTGTTGGCCTGCTCGGGCCTGGTGGTCTTCGACGAGGTCGTGGCGACGCACGCCGGGCGCCGCGTGGACGAAATCACCACCCAGCGCTTCAACCGCTGGGGGGACTGGCGCTTCTACTACACGCCGAAGCAGTGGTTCCGCCGAGGGGACCGCATCTTCTTCCTCCGCGCGGGCAGCGCGCAGGAGGGCTTCCAGGATGTGTCCATCTTCACCCTGTCGCGCGAGTTCGAGCTGCGAAGCCGACTGGACGCGGCGCGCATGGAGTGGCTGGACGGCAACCGCTGGCGACTGACGGGCGTGGTGGAGCGCACGTTCAGCGGGGAGCAGGACACGGCGGTGAAGAGCCTGGAGAGCGCGGAGTACGAGCTGGGCATCGCCGCCTCGGCCTTCCGCATCCGCCCGGGCCGTCCGGAGCAGATGCGCGTGCGGGAGCTGCGCGAGCAGATCGTCGCGCGGCGCGAGGTGGGGCTCGCCACCAAGCAGTTCGAGCTCGCGCTGCACAACCGCTTCGCCTATCCGCTGGCGGCGCTGCCGGCCGCGCTGCTGGGGGTGGGGCTGGCGCTGCGAAACAGCCGCAAGGGCCACCTCACCGCCGCCATCGTCGAGGGCCTGCTCGTGGCGGTGGGCATGTGGGGCCTGATGATGGTGTGCCGCACGTTGGTGCTGACGGAGCGCCTGTCACCCCCGGTGGCGGCGTGGACACCCCCCGTCATCCTCGTGCTGGTGGCCGCCGCGCTCTGGCTCCGTCGGGAGGGGTTTCTTCACGTGCCCCGTCGTTGGCTCGCCGTGAGATAGCGTGAACCCCCTCATGGACCAACCCTCCCAGCCCCGGCTGGAGATTCTTCTTCGTCGCGTCGTGGCCGGAGTGCTGCTCGCCTGGGCCGTGGGACTCGTGCTGGCGGAGGTCGTGCTGCAGGTGGCCGCGTCCGCCGCGGTGCTGCTCTCGCTGGTGCTGTTGGCGAAGCGGAGGCTCGTGCTCGCCAGGGACGTGCGCGCGTATGTCCTGGCGAGCGTGGCCTTGTGCGCGTGGCAGGTGGTGTCGCCCGCGCTCGCGCTCATGACGGGCGCGGCGGCGGCGTGGCCGCGGAGCTCCCGCTACGGGCAGGTGCTCGACGCGGTGGCGGGCGCGGCGGTGGCGTGCGTGGGCTCGGTGGGGGTGCCCTGGTTGGCGCTTGCCGGGACGGTGTTGGGCGGGTGGTTGTTCGCGGCGGGCCTGGGCGTCTTCCAGAACCGCGTGCGCTGGCCCTGGGAGCCCCCCGCGTTCCTGAAGCTGAACCTGGCCCGGCTGCACGAGAACTTCGGCACGGAGGCCTCACCGCGCTACGCGGCGGGCGGTATCTTCTTCCACCGGTTGCGCTTCGCGCACGGCGCCATCGCCGCGCTGGGGCCCGCGCTGGCCATCCTCGGAGGCTCCGAGGTCGCGCGCCGTCGGCTGATGGCGGGCGTGGTGGTGCTGGGCATGTTGGTGTCCATCTACAACGCGTTCGCGCGCGCGGCGCTCGGCGCGGCGTTGATGGTGAGCGTGGTGGCGCTGCTGCTGCTCGTGAGCGGCCTGGCGCGCAGGGTGGGGCTGGGTCTCATCGCCGGATTGATTGTCGTCGTGCTTGCGTCTCCCGCGTGGCGCGCGCGCCTGGGGAAGGCGGCGGACAACATCTACGGCGGCGAGCGCGAGCTGGCGATGACGGTGGGTTGGAGCCTCGTCCAGGACCACCCCTGGGTGGGCGTGGGCTTCGGCAACCACAAGGCGGCGGTGCTCGCGCGGCAGGACGAGTCGGGCATCACGGACCTGCTGGCCACGGACTCGCACAACCTCTGGCTCACGGTGTGGGCCGAGACGGGGCTGGTGGGGCTGGTGTTGATGCTCACGGTGCACGGCCTGTTGGGCTGGGCGCTCATCCGTCGACACCGCGCGGGGTCGATCGCGGCCACCGGCGCGCTGCTCTCGTTCGTGGGCTTCCACATCCTCGCGCTCGTGCACTACCTGCCGTTCCACTCCAGCGTGCACCTGTCGTTCGCGCTCGTGTGGGGACTGGGGCTGTGCGAGGGGAGCGGGGTGCTTCGCGGCGCGGCGCCACGTCGGCCCGCCGCGCCGGCGCCCGCCGCGCGCGAGTGAGGTCCGAGCGGCGTTGCGTGTCGCCGCCCTGCCTCGGCCTGGCGCGTCGTCGCGTGTCAGGGCTTTTCCATGGCTCGCGCCATGAATTGCTTCGAGGCCGCGTGAGGAACAGGTGTCGCCGCCCGCGGGATGCGACGTGCAGGCGTGACGTCGGTCGACTCCTCAGGTGGCGGAGGGCGCGCGGTTCTCGAGGACACGCCGGTACACGGCGACGGTGCGCCGAGCACACTCGTCCCAGGTGAAGCGCGCGGCGCGCTCGCGTCCCAGCTCCATCAACTCCGCGCGCAGCGCATCGTCGCGCAGGACTCGCAGCGTCGCCTCGCGCCAGGCGTGCGGGTCATCCGGAGGCAGCCTCAACGCGGCGCCCCCCACCACCTCGGGCAGCGCCGTCGCGTCCGCCGCGAGCACCGGGCACCCGGTCGCCATCGCCTCGAGCGCGGGCAGCCCGAAGCCCTCGTACTTCGAGGGCAACAGCAGCGCCGCCGCGGCGCCATAGAACAGCGGCATCTGAGACTCGGGCAGCTCCTCGAGGTCCAGGACGTTCTCGTGCAGCCCCAGCTCGTGCGCCACCGCGCCCTTGCCGGCCAGCAGGACGATGGGCACCGGCAGGTCCGCGGCGAAGTGGCGCAGCAGCTCCAGGTTCTTGAACCGCTTCGCGTTGCCCACCGCGGCCACGTAGCGCGCGGGCAGCTCGTGCCGCTCGCGGAACGCGCGGGCCTCCACCGGGGACGGCGGCTGGAAGCTCGGGTCCACGCCGTTGTGGATCACCTGCAGCCGATAGGGCGACAGCCCCAGGTGCCGCGCCAGCTCCTCCCGGGAGAACTCGGACACCGTCACCAGCGCCGAGGCCCGCCTCGCGCGAGGACCCACCACCAGCCGGTAGTAGAGCGCCTGCGCCGGCGTGTACTCGCGGGCGAGCGCGACGTGGTTGGCATCATGCAGCGTGGCGACCAGCGGACCGCGCCAGAACAGCGGCAGCGAGAACGACGTGGCGTGGAAGACGTCCGGTGACAGCTTCGTCAGCTCCGCCGCCAGCGCGGCCTGCTCCACCGGCGAGAGGAAGCCCGCGAGCGAGCGGTGCAGCGGGATCCGGGGCGCGAGCACCCCCAGGTCCGAGGGGAGCCCCTCGGGTGGCACCAGCGCGGAGAAGCGCAGGTCCGGCGCGAGGAGCGGCACACGTCGCGCCAGCTCCAGCGCGTAGCGAGCGATTCCATGCAGCCGGCCGCGCACCATGCGCAGGTCGAGGAGGACTTGAGCCACGCTTCCCGCGTACCACACGCGCGGCCCTCGTGGGGGCAGGCAGCCACCTGCTTCATGTTGCTGGCCGTGCACGGCATGGGGGGTGCTAGAAGCCGCCCTCGTGAAGGTCGCCCTGGTCCACGATTGGTTGGTCACCCACCGCGGGGGAGAGCGCGTGCTCGACGCGCTCTGCGAAGCACTGCCCGACGCGGACATCTACACCCTCATCCACCAGCCGGGCACCCAGTCCCCCGCCATCGAGTCCCGGCGCATCTTCACCTCGTTCCTCCAGCACATCCCCGGCGTCCACGGCCGCTACCGGCACCTGCTGCCCCTGATGCCCCGGGCCATCGAGTCGCTGCGCCTCCAGGGGCACTACGACCTGGTGCTGTCCTCCAGCCACTGCGTGGCCAAGGGCCTGCGCGCGCCCGCGGGGGTGCCGCACCTGAGCTACGTGCACGCGCCCATGCGGTACATGTGGGATTTGTTCGACGACTACTTCGGCCCCGGCCGCGCCCGGCTGCCCGTGCGCGCGGCGGCGCACGCGGTGCGGCCCTGGCTGCGGCGCTGGGACCGCGCCTCGGCGGCGCGCGTGGACCGCTTCGTGGCCAACAGCCACCACGTCGCCGGCAAGCTCCAGCGCTTCTGGGGGCGCGAGGCCACCGTCGTGCATCCCCCGGTGGACCTGGAGCGCTTCACCCGGTCGCCGCTGGAGGGCGGGGGACGCGGCGGATACTTCCTGTGGCTCGGCGCCTTCGCGCCCTACAAGCGGCTGGACATCGCGCTCGAGGCCTTCCGCGAGCTGGGCGTTCCCCTCTGGGTGGTCGGCACCGGCCAGGAGGCCGCGCGGCTCACCTCCGGCGCTCCGCCGCCGAACATCCGCTTCCTGGGCAACGTCTCCGATGACGCCCTGCCGTCCTTGTACCGGGACGCCCGCGCCCTCATCTTCACGCCCGAGGAGGACTTCGGCATCACCCCGCTGGAGGCCCAGGCCACCGGCCGCCCCGTCATCGCCTTCGCCAAGGGCGGCGCGTTGGAGACGGTGAACAGCCGCACCGGACTGTTCTTTTCAGAACAGACACCCGCGTCGTTGTCGGAGGCCGTCCGCCGCTTCGATTCCTGGGAAGCGAGCTTCAGTCCCCGAGAGGCCCGCTCGCAGGCCGAGCGCTTCAGCCGCGCCTCCTTCCAGCAGGCGATGCTCCGCGAAGTGGAGTCGCTCCTCAGCCTGTCGACGAAATCCACAACCCGCGCCACGGCGGTGTGACGCGGCTGTCATCCCCACCTCCGTCTTTCATCGACGGGCTGTGTCCTCTGCCCACCATTGTCCAGCCGGGGTGGAGGTAACCCATTGGTTTCACGCGTTTTTCCGTGTTAGGAGGCCGTCTCGTCAGAGGGAGTCGGGCAGGGCGCGTGCTCGTCGGACCAGGGTGCGAGTCTTGCAGTGGGGTGGCGCCCCGTTGACCAGGTTACAGGAGTCCAGGCGTGTTCAGTCGTCTCCAGCGCTTCTACACGTCCATCAAGGTTGTCGCGGACATGGTGATGCTCGCGCTGGCGTTCGCCTTGGCGTACGCCACGCGGTTCTCGGGCATCGTCCCCGTCACGGAGGGCATCCCTCCCTGGGAGGACTCGTTCGTCTTCCTGCTGATGCTGCTGGTCATCTTCCCGGTGACCTTCAAGCAGTCGCGGCTGTACGCGGCCATCCGCTCCCGGACGAACACCGGTGAGGTGTTCGAGGTCTTCAAGTCCACCATCACCGCGACGCTCATCCTGGTGGCGGTGACCTACTTCGTGCGCGAGCGCTACTCGCGCCTGACGCTGGTCATCTTCGTCGTCTACGCCTTCGTGCTGGTCACGTGCAGCCGGCTGGCGTTCCGCTACGTGCTCAGCGAGGTGCGCCGGCGGGGCCACAACCTGAAGTCCATCCTCGTCATCGGCGCGGGGGAGCTGGGGCAGCGCGTGGTGGAGACGGTGGAGGTCCACAAGGAGCTGGGCTTCCGGGTGACGGGCCTTCTGTCGCTGCGGCCGGAGAAGGTGGGCCAGTACGTCAACGGCGTGCGCGTGATTGGCCACGTGGGCGACGTGGAGCGCGTGCTGGACGCGCACCCGGTGGACCAGGTCATCCTCGCGCTGCCGCTGCAGGAGCAGGCCCACGTCAAGCAGCTCATGGAGCAGCTGGCGCTGCGCACCGTGGACGTCCGCGTCGTCCCGGACCTCTACCAGTACATCACCCTGTATGGCGGCCTGGAGGAGTTCGGCGGCCTGCCCATCATCCGGCTGCAGGGCGACCCGATGGAGGGCTGGAGCCGGGTGGCCAAGCGGGCGTTCGACATCCTCTTCTCGCTCCTGGCCATCCTCGCCACCTCGCCGCTCATCCTGGCCACCGCGATCGCCGTGCGGCTGACCAGCCGCGGGCCGGTGCTCTATCGCCAGGAGCGCATGGGGATGGACGGGCGCACCTTCTCCATCCTCAAGTTCCGCACCATGCGCGTGGACGCCGAGCACTCCGGGGCGATGATGGCGCGCAAGGACGACCCGCGCCGCACCGTCATCGGCACGTTCCTGCGCAAGTACTCGCTGGATGAGCTGCCGCAGTTCTTCAACGTGCTGACGGGGGACATGAGCCTCGTGGGCCCTCGCCCCGAGCGCCCCGTCTTCATCGAGGAGTTCAAGCGCCAGATTCCGCGCTACCACCTGCGGCACAAGGTGAAGGCGGGCATCACCGGCTGGGCGCAGATCAACGGCCTGCGCGGCCAGACGTGCATCGAGAAGCGCATCGAGTACGACCTGTACTACATCGAGAACTGGTCGCTCCTGATGGACCTGAAGATCCTCGTGCGCACCGCGCTCGGCGGCTTCCTCTCGAAGAACGCCTACTGACGTCGGGAGGGCGAGCGGGCCTCGGAAATCCGAGGCCCCCGCCCGCGCCGGGCCGTGGAATTCCGAGGGCCCGACGCACCGTGGAGCCCAACCCGCGCTACTGGAGGTTCCAGACCACCGTGCCGCTGCACGTCCCGCTGGTGTAGCAGCCCGCGCGAATCTGGACCGTGCCGTTGGCGGTGGCGGTGTAGCTCACGCTGGAGCCCCGGCCCCCGCACGCGTCATCGTTCGCCGCGACCTGCGCCCCGTTGCCGTAGAGGCGCAGGAAGGTGTCCCCGCTGAAGGACGTGTTCGGCAGGCCGCAGGTGGCGACCAGGAGCGTCTTGCCCGCGGTGACGACGACGTCCCGGTTGGTGGTGTTGCGCTGGGCGCTGTCGGTGTTCGTCCCGTTGTACTGGAAGGTGCCGGAGGTGGGGGGCGTGGGGGGATTGCCTCCGCCGGAGACCTCCCACACCACGGTGCCGCCGCAGCTCCCGCTCGCGTAGCAGCCCGCGCGCACCTCGTACTCGCCGGTGGCGGTGGCGGTGTGGGTGATGCTGGAGCCCCGTCCGCCGCAGGCGTCGTCGTTGGCGGCCACGGAGGTGCCGGACGGGTTGTGCAGGCGCAGGAAGGTGTCCCCGGACGTCTTCGCGCCCGTCAGGCCGCAGGTGGCCACGGTGAGCGTCTGGCCGGCGGTGAGGGCGATGCGCTTGTTGGTCGTGTTCTGCTGGGCGTCGCTGGTGTTGGAGGCCGTGTACACGAAGGAGTTGGCCGGCGGAGGCGGCTCCTCCGGGGGCGGCGTGCCGTCGCCGTTGGAGTTGGGGCAGCCGGCGGCGGGCAGGGCGCACGTGGGCAGGTTCGCGCCCAGATGGCTGATGACGGCCTGGATGGGCACGCCGCGGTTGGGGCAGTTGGCGCAGTGGTGCAGTGACACCACCAGGTGGTCGCCGTGGCCAATCACGGGCGAGCCCGAGGAGCCGCCCTGCGTGTCCGCGAAGTAGCCCACGTCGTTGGGGCCGCCGGACTGGCAGGCCGGCTCGTTGAGGCTGTAGATCTCCGCGAAGCCGGACGCGTCGGACGAATCCGTGGAGGCGACGGCGATCTTCTTCCCGTACCCGGCGGGGTGCTGCGGGACGTAGATGCGCTCGTTCACCACCGCGCCCGAGCCGCGAAGCTGGAGGTAGCCGAAGCTGTTGGTGGGATTCACCGCCAGCCGTACCAGCGCGTAGTCACGGGGCGCGTCCGCCTGGACCAGGGTGCCGCCGGAGATGACGTGGCCGGGGCAGCCGAACCAGCTGCCGCAGCTCGTGGCGCAGCTGGCGCCCTCCGCCATGAACTCGAAGTCGGTGTTCTGCGCGTCGCTCGCGGTGGCGATGCAGTGCTGGTTCGTCATGACGTGACCCTGGCTGCCCACGAGCCAACCGGTGCACGCGCTGGAGCCGCCGATGAGCAGGCGCGCCACGGGGCGGGCGCGGCCATAGAGGGTGGGGTCGCTGGCGGCGTAACAGGGCGCCCAGCGCGAGTCGTCCGCGCCACAGACGGCCTTGTTCAGCTCGGAGGTGAAGCCCATCTCCTGGTTGGTGTAGCCGCGCGCGAACCGGTCGATGCTGTAGCCGTACTGGTTCAGGATGCCCTGGCGGCCGGGGTGGTCGGCGCTGTGCAGCTCGATGATGGCCGTGTCGCCGGGGATGTGCAGGGCCCAGAAGCCGTCGCGCGCGCCCGGGTGGCGGTTGTCGTAGCGCTTGGAGCGCGAGCCGTCCGGGGCGCGCACCACGACGAAGTCGCCTTCCGCGAGTTCCAGCCGCTCGAAGTGCGCGGCGATGTACGCGGCGCCCGGGTGGGTGATGACGTCGGTGTGGAGCGGACCGCTTCGTGTGCGCAGCTCCGGGGTGGCGTAGGGATGGGCCGACTCGAAACGCCGGTGCACGTCTTCGCCGACCTTCGTGGCGCGCTGGGAGGCGGGCGACACGGTCGCCTCACACACGGGCGCCGAGGCCAGCGCCGCCGGCGCGCTGAGCGACAGCGCGGCGACGAGACCTGCGAGCTGGAATCGTTTCATCGGTTCTCCTGCAGGGGATGGGACTTCGCAGCGTGGGCTGCACGCACCGTTATAGCGGCAGTCACGTAGGACCCCGACTCGCAGTTGAGTACCCGGTTGCAACAAGGCGATGGGATGTGGGCCTGGCGGCGTTTGCCGGGAGCAAGGGTCCTGGACGCGGAACTGACACTGTCTCGGGGGGAGGGCAGGCAGGTTGGGCGCCCGTCTGATTTCACACGGAGCGCGATTGTTGCCGCCGGGTTGTGTGCGAGGTACCCGCGGACCTGGGCGAAATGACGCGAGGGCGCACGGGGGCCGGTCCGGTGTGGGGCGAAGCCGTCTAGACTCCGGGGGGCATGGCCGAAAAGCTCGGAGCAATCCTGGTCCGCAAGGGCCTCCTCTCGCAGGCGCAGCTCGACGAAGCCCTGAAGGCACAGCTCATCTACGGTGGGCGGCTGGGCTCCATCCTCGTCGAGCTGGAGATGCTGGACATCGACACCCTGGCGATGGTGCTGGGGGAGCAGACCCGCTACCCGGTGGCGCAGGAGGCCGACTTCGAGGCCGTCACGGACGCGACGCTCACGTTGCTTCCGGCGGCGCTCGCGGAGAAGCACCTGGCCTTCCCGCTGGGACAGGAGGGGCGCCGGCTGAGGGTGGCCATGGCGAGCCCCTTCGAAATCCAGCACACGGACGCGCTGGGGTTCATCACGGGCCTGCGAATCCTCCCGCACATCACGCCCGAGCTGCGGCTGTTCCACTACCAGGCCCAGCGCTATGGCATCCGGCGCGAGTCGCGCTCGTTGAGCATGGCGACGGCCCGGCGGTTGGCTCCGGCGCCGCCGCCTCGTCCCGCGGCCCCGCCCGTGCAGACGCGGGGCGGGGTGGTGGAGCAGCCCGAGTCTCCGCCCCCGCCCGCGCCCGTGCGGGCCGCTCCGGGGACGGAGGGGATGTTCGGTGGATTGGCGCCCGGGCAGTTCCTGAGTGACGACTCTGACGACGCGACGACGGAAGAGACGCCGTGGACGGGAGCGAGCCCGGTGCTGGCGCCAACGGGGGGGCTGCTGGGGGATGCGTCGGAGGCGCCCGCGGCGGTGGTGACGAAGTCCGGGCCACCGGTGCTGGGGCCCGCGGCGTCGGCCCGGCCTCCGGGGCCGCCCCAGTTGGCGTCCGTGGACGCGGCGCGAGGGGCTCGGCCGTCGGGGCCTCCGCCTCGGCTCGCGCCGGCGGAGCCGCCTCGGCTGCCTCCGGCGATTCCTCCCGCGCCGATTGAGGAGGCGGAGGAGATCGAACCCGAGGAGGAGTTCGAGGCGGCGGAGGAAATCGAGCCCACCGAGGAGCTCGATGTGGTGGACACCGAGGAGGTGCTCGAAGGGGTGATGGAGGAGGTGGTGGAGACTCCCGCCCCGAGGAGCCCGGTGCTCGCCGGCAACCCCGAGGGACAGGGGGGACAATCCGCTCAACCGCCGGGCATGGTGTCGCGACAGTCCGCGGGGCAGTGGTCTCCGGTCCAACCTCCGGGGTTGGCCCGGGCGGCGGGGCCTGGTGGCGCGGGGCTGCCTCCGGTTCGTGGACCTGGAGCCGGAGGCGCACCCGTGGAGCCGCAGGCGCCGGTGTCTCCGGCGATGGCCGCGCGACCGCCGTCTGCTCCCGGTGGAGTCGTGGAGGCCGCTGCCTCGGGACCGCAGGGTGGGATTCCTTCGGGGATGGGGGCTGCGGCGCGGCCGTCCGCTGCCGCGGGTGGCATTGCCGAGCCGGCCGTGGCGACGCAGGGGGCGGTGCCTTTGGGGCCCGTGGCGGGACCGGGAGCGCGGCCGCAGCCGGGCCTGGGCGCTCCGGTGGTGGCTCCGTCCGCGGCGCCTCAAGGCGCGAAGCCGCCTGCGTCACCGGGATGGGGACCGGCCGCCGCGCCAGGCGCAAGGCCTCCTCCGAACACCGGCGCGCCGGGGGGCCCAGGGGCTGTCCCGCCGGGGCTCGCGAGTGCCCGGCCGTCGGGGGTGGGGATTCCCGTCGTGTCCGGTGCGCAGGGACCTGTTCCTCCAGGGATGAGCGGAGCGAGACCTCCGTCGAGCGCGGGCATGGCCGTGGTTCCTGGCCCTGTGCCTCCTGGGATGCCGGGTGGACCGGGCCCCGTGGGGCCGCCTGGGATGCCAAGCGCGCGTCCTCCCTCGAGCAGTGGAGTGCCCTCGGTGCAGGGGGCTGTCCCGCCCAGGGCGCCTGGAGGTGGACCTGTCGCTGGTGGACCTGGTGGGCCCCCTGGAACGATGGGGGCCCGGCCTCCGTCGAGCAGCGGCATGCCTTCCGTTCAGGGAGGGCCTCCTGTTCCGGGCGGACCCGGAGCGGGAGGTCAGGGGCTGCCGCCTGGAATGGTGGCGAGACCCGCGCAGGGCGTGGGCGGGCCGCCTCCGGGACCAGGGGCGCCGCCGATGCCTGGGGCCGCGCCTGCTCCGGGGTCGATGGGGGGGCCTGGCTCCGCACCTCCTGGGATGATGAACGCTCGGCCTCCGTCGGGGCCCGTGCCTCCTGGGATGACGGGGGCACGGCCTCCGTCGCGTACGGGAGTTCCCACGGTGCCCGGGCCCGTGCCTCCTGGGATGGGACCTCGTCCTCCGCTGGGAGCGGGCGGTCCGGGACCGCAGGGGCCGGTGCCTCCGGGGGTCGTGGGGACGCGTCCTTCGAACCCGGGCATGCCGAGCATGGGGGCCCCACAAGGCCCCGTGCCTCCAGGCATGTCGGGTGCGCGCCCTCCCTCGGGAACGGGCTTCCCCACGGTCCCCGGACCACCGCACGGTGCGATGCCTCCCGGAATGCAAGGGGGACGACCTCCCTCGATGTCCGGAGGACCCGGAGCGCCACCGCCTCCAGGAACGGTGCGTCCGCCCCAGCCCATGGGCGGCATGACTCCCGACGTGGGCGGTGCAGCGCCGCGTCCGTCGATGGGGCAGCAGCCGCCTCCGGGCATGAAGGGAATCGCCGCGCCACAACCTCCGGGGATGGCGCCAAGAGGAGCGCCACCGCACGCCGCCGCCAGCTCCGTTCCGTCGAGCATCGGACCCGCAACGCCTTCGGTCGGCGATGTCTCGCAGGCTCCTCCGAGCGCGCTCGATGCGCGCGTGGAGTCTGAGTCGGGTCCGGAGATTCTCTCCACGGAGGACAGCCAGTCCGCTTCGGGCCCGGATGCCTCCGTGGCCGGAGCGGTCCTCGATGGAGGCGCGCTCGAAGTCTCCAGCGAGGTGCTCAGCGCTCGCGAAGGCAGTCAGGCGCAAGCCTCGGATGGCTCCGAGGTCTCCGCGGTTCGTGAGGGTGGAGCACCTGGGGTCCCTCAAGCGGGGCACAGCGCTCTCGACGATGGGCCGGCGAAGGCCGCGGATGCCTCCGAGGTCTCGTCGGTTCGCGAGACAGACGCACGTGACGTCTCTCCAGCGGCGCTCGGTGCTCTCGACGATGGACCTGCGCAAGTGGCGGGGCTCGCGTCGTCGAACACGCAGGGGCTGGACGATGCGGCCGCAGCAGCGAGTCCTCCGACGGCAGCGGGCTCGGCTCCAGCGCTGAACGTCGAAGCCGCGAGCGACCCGACACGGGGGGACGTGTCCGAGGAGGAGCTCCCTCCTGGGGAACGTGCCGCGGAGAAGTCGCCGCAGGCCACGACGTCCGACGTCTCCGGGTCACCGTGGAGTGAGGGTGACGCGGGTGCTCGAACTGAGCCTGCGCCGAGCGGCGAAGTCGCCTCGCACGAGACCGTCGCCAAGCACCCCGAGCCGTTGAGCGGAGCGCAGACGCACCTCGCGCAACCCGGTGTGGCGGACGAACGCATCGAGGCACGTGATAACGCGCAGGTCGATGGGGTCGAGCCCGCCTCATCGCATGAGGCCGGTGCCACGTCGCGCGCGGCCCACCCGCTCGAAGGAGAGGGCGCGGCTGCGACGACCGATGTGCCGGTCCCTGCCCAACTGGAGGAACACGTCGCTCCCGCGGACAAGGACGCAGCCGCATCGTCGTCCGAGGATGCCGAGGCGGTTCGGCTCTCCACTCCTGAAGAAGTCGGGGAGGGCGCGGTGGTGGCGCCGTCCACCACGGGCTCCGATGTGCCGACGCTGGACGGGGCCGCACCAGCTGATGTCGAGACGGTTTCGGACGTGGCCCTCGCCTCGGTGATTGCCTCCGCGCCGTTCGCGGTCGAATCGCAGACAGCACAGGGCAGTTCGCTCCAGACGGTCGAGGTCGATTCGAGCGCCGCGGCTTCCGACCGTGCGCCTTCCGCGCGTCCCTTGGCGGAGGGTGTCTCCGGGGCGGACGGCCGCATCACCGGCCAGGACGCGAGCCCGCTTGATGACTGGGGTGATGTCGCGCAGCCGGAGTCGAAGGTCACGGGGGCTTCCGTGGATGTGGAGCCTGCCGCGCGAGAGGCGAGGACCACGCCGGAAGAGCGCCGAGCTGTCGACGAGTCGTCCCAAACCGTCGCGCGGTCTTCCAGCGAGGTCTCCACGCTCGAGCCGAGCGTTGATGCCCCTTCCATCTCCGCGCAGTCCGATGACAGCGCAGCGCCTGAGGTGCCTCTCACATCGACCACCGGGTCGGCTGCACGAGCGCTCCAGACCGCCGCGCTATCGAACGACGCGACAGAGACGCGCAACGCGGAGACGTCGAGCGCTCCCGAGGTCCAGTCGTCCTCCGCGGTGGCCTACCTCGACGAAACCGAGGTGAAGCCTTACTCCGAGGTCCCGTCGTCACCGGAGGTCCCCGAGGCCGAGCACTCGGGCGCCGCCGCATCCGACAGCACGGAAGCGCCGTCGGTCGAAC
Organism: Myxococcus sp. MISCRS1; assembly: GCF_026626605.1. NCBI lineage: Bacteria > Pseudomonadati > Myxococcota > Myxococcia > Myxococcales > Myxococcaceae > Myxococcus > Myxococcus sp. MISCRS1. Next base: position 825,130 of record NZ_JAPNKB010000001.1, on the reverse strand, counting down.
ACTGGAAGCTCATGAAGGCAACGCTCGGTGACGCGAGCCCGGTTGCCCAGGACACGCCAGCCTCCGCGATTGACTCGGGTGCGTCGTCCTCCGTGCCCGTCGAGGGCGACGTGGGGGAGACCCTGACCCTCGAGGCCGCGGGCACGATGCTCGCATCCCACGGTGAGTCCTCCGGCTCCGCGACCGTGGCTTCGGCTCCCGTGGCTCCACCGTCACCCAGTCCCCACTCGGGCGCCGAGGTGATTGCCCTGCGCGAGCCCCAGGTGCCCGACGCGGAGCCCACGCCCTCGGCGCCGCCCCCCAGGCCCGTCCCGCTGCGCCGCGCGGCCATCGAGTTGGACGAACTTCCAGCGGCGGACGATGCGCCGATGCAGCTCGCGTCCACGTGGGAGTTCGTCGGGTGGCAGGGGGCCGAAGGCAACGGAACCATCGGTCTCTCCGCGGAGAACACGTGGGAGGACCGCGCGGTGGACCTCGAGGGCAACGCTCGTCCGGCGGCGCCAGCGGGCGCCACCACGGAGCTTCCCCTCGCCTCCGCCTGGGACTTCATCCAGCAGCCCTGGCAGCCCCAGGCCCGTGCTCCCTCGGAGGCACTGACGACGCTGCTGGCCGCCGCGGACGAGTCCACTCCAGACGCGAGCCCCGACGGCCCCAGGGTCTCCGCGGACCAGGTCCTCACGGCGCTCGATGACGTCGGCTCACAAGGCGTGCTCGGCAAGGTGTTGATCGCCTACTGCGCGGGTCGATTCCAGCGAGCCTTCCTGCTCGGGGAGAGCTTCGGGCTCGTGCGCGTCGGCCATGCATGGGGGCCGGGGAGTGACAGCCCCGCGGTGGCCTCGCTCAAGGTGGACCTGGAGGCCCCGTCGCTGCTCGTGTCCGCGCTCGGCCAGCTGGGGCCCAGCAGCTTCGATGCTCCGTCCTGCGTCCAGGACGAGGCCATCTTCGCCGCGCTCGGTGGGCCCACGTCACACCTGCTCGTCGTCCCCATCCGCGCCCGTGGGCGTCCCGTGGCGTTCGTCGTCGCGGATTCGGGAGGCGCGCAGGTGGCCACCACGACGCTCGACGAGCTGACGCGAGTGTCCGCGAAGGCCTCGGAGGTCTACGACCGGCTGCCCGCGACCCGGGCGGACTGAGCCACGCATCGTCCGCTCCCGCGCGAGGTCCCGCATCCACGGACCTCGCGCCCCAAGTGAGCACGGCGGGCGTACCGCGCCACCCGCGTGGCCGCCGCCGCGAGCGCGAGAACAGCGAGGGCCCCGGAAGCAGCGCTCCGGAGCCCTCGAGTGCTTCAGCTCATCGCGTGAGGTTCAGCTGCAGCCGCTGGTCGCGCCGCAGTTGCCGCACTTATAGCAAGCGCCACTGCGGACCATGATGGCGCCGCAGGTGTGGCAGGGCGGGGCATCCGCCTGGTTGAGCCACGTCGTGCGCGTGTTCGTCGACGGGAGCGACAACGAGGCCGCCTGGGCGGGCAGGGCGGGCTGCTTGGACGCGCCCTCCGCGGGAGACAGGACCGCGTCCTCCACCAGGTCCTCGCTCGGCAGGAACTTCAGCTCGAGCCACCGGAAGATGTAGTCGGTGATGGACTTGGCGATGGGGATGGCGGGGTTGCCCGTGAAGCCGCTCGGCTCGAAGCGGGTGTGGCTCAGCTTGTCCACCATGACCTTCAGCGGGACGCCGTACTGGAGCGCCAGGGAGATGCTGGTGGCGAAGCTGTCCATCAACCCGCTGACCACCGAGCCCTCCTTCGCCATGACGATGAACAGCTCGCCCGGCGAGCCATCCTCGTACATGCCGACCGTGAGGTAGCCCTCGTGGCCGCCAATCGAGAACTTGTGGGTGATGGAGCGGCGCTCGTCCGGCAGGCGACGGCGCACCGCGCGAGGCTCCGGCTTCACGGCCGGCTCCACCACGGGGGCCGCCTCGGCCTTGCGCGTGTCCTTCACGCCGGCCTTCGACGTGTTGAGCGGCTGGGTGCGCTTGCAACCATCGCGGTAGACGGCGACGGCCTTCAGGCCGCGCTTCCACGACTCCATGTACGCCTTCTCGATGTCCTCCACGGTGGAGTCCGAGGGCATGTTGACGGTCTTGGAGATGGCGCCGGAGAGGAAGGGCTGGCAGGCCTCCATCATCTGGATGTGGCCCATCCAGTGGATGCTGCGAGAGCCGTTGGCGGGCTTGAAGGCGCAGTCGAAGACGGAAAGGTGCTCGGGCTTGAGGTGGGGAGCGCCCTCGATGGTGTCGGCCTTGTCCAGGGCGGCGACGATGTCCTGGGCCTGCGTCTGGGGGTAGCCCAGCTTCTCGAGCGCCTGCGGCACCGTCTGGTTGACGATCTTCAGCATCCCGCCGCCGACCAGCTTCTTGTACTTGATGAGCGCGATGTCGGGCTCGATGCCGGTGGTGTCGCAGTCCATCATGAAGCCGATGGTGCCGGTGGGGGCGAGCACGGTGACCTGGCTGTTGCGGAATCCATGGACCTCACCGAGGGCGAGCGCCGAGTCCCACGCGGCCTTCTGCGCGGCGTGCAGGTCGGCCGTGACGCCCGCCTGGGGGACGCTGTAGGCGGCCTTGCGGTGCTTGCGGATGACACCGAGCATGGGCTCGGCGTTCTTCGCGTAGCCGGCGAAGGGGCCCTGCTTCTCGGCCAGTCGCGCGCTCATCGCGTAGGCCTCGCCGCACATCAGCGAGGTGATGGCGGCCGCGTAGTTGCGGCCCGCATCCGAGTCATACGGCAGGCCCGACGCCATCAGCAGCGCGCCCAGGTTCGCGAAGCCCAGCCCCAACGGCCGGTAGTCGTGGCTGTTCTTGGCGATGCGCTCGGTGGGGTAGCGCGAGAAGCCGACGATGATCTCCTGCGCCATGAGCATGACGTCGACGGCGTGCTTGAAGGCGGCCACGTCGAAGTCACCCGCGATGTCGCGGAAGTGCATCAGGTTCAGCGACGCCAGGTTGCACGCCGAATCGTCCAGGAACATGTACTCGGAGCACGGATTCGACGCGTTGATGCGCGCGGTGGTCGAGCACGTGTGCCAGCCGTTGACGGTGGTGTCGAACTGCATGCCCGGGTCACCGCACAGGTGCGCGGCCTCGGCGATCTCGCGGAACACGTCGCGCGCCCGGTAGGTGTCCAGGGGAGAGCCGTCGCGCACGGCGCGCGTCTGCCAGGGGCCATCCGAGACGACGGCCTTCATGAAGTCGTCGGTGACGCGCACGGAGTTGTTGGAGTTCTGGAAGAACACCGAGGCATAGGCCTCACCGTTGAAGGACGGGTCATACCCGGCCTCGATGAGGGCCCAGGCCTTCTTCTCCTCGGCGGACTTGCAGCGGATGAACTCGAGCACGTCCGGGTGGTCCGCGTTGAGGATGACCATCTTCGCCGCGCGGCGCGTCTTGCCGCCGCTCTTGATGACGCCGGCGAAGGCGTCGAAGCCGCGCATGAACGACACCGGGCCGGACGCGGTGCCTCCGCCCGCGAGCAGCTCCTTGCTGCCCCGGATGGTGGAGAGGTTGCTGCCGGTGCCGCTGCCGTACTTGAAGAGCATGCCCTCCGTACGGGCCAGCGTGAGGATGGACTCCATGGAGTCATCCACGCTGTTGATGAAGCACGCCGAGCACTGGGGCTGCGCCTCCACGCCGACGTTGAACCAGACGGGGGAGTTGAACGAGGCCTTCTGGCGCAGGAGCAGGTGCGTCAGCTCGGCGTGGAAGGTCTCCTTGTCCACGTCCGTGGCGAAGTAGCCGCCCTCCACGCCCCAGCGGGTGAGGGTGTCCACCACGCGCGCCACCAGCTTGCGCACGCTCGTCTCGCGCTCGGGCGTGCCCGGCGTGCCGCGGAAATACTTCGAGGCGACGACGTTGGTGGCCAGCATCGACCAGGAGCGGGGGACCTCGATGTTCTTCTGCTCGAAGACGGCCTTGCCGTCCTCACCGGTGATGCTCGCGCTGCGGTACTCCCACGCCAGCTCGTCCGCGGGGTCCACGCCCGGCGTCGTGAAGTAGCGCTCCAGGCCCAGCCCCGTCGAAACCCCCTTCGGCTTGCTGCGTGCCGCACGGCGCTCCTTGCCGTTGATCAGGGCCTTCGAACTCAGTTCCTTCTCCATGTCGCCACCCTCCGGGTTCACTCTGAGTTGGAATGCAAAATTTTGCGCAACGCTAAACGCGCGAGATTCCGGAGGTTCCAGGGACGTCACGCGGACAGGCGTGAGCGGCACTGGATCAGGCTCGCGAGCGGTGCGTGGGGGGCAGCTGGCCCCGGACTTCCGTTGTGGAGATTGCCCGGCCGAGGACCGGGCGGCCGGGATCAATACGCGCTTCGCCTCGGCTGATCAAGGAACAGCTCAGACCCCATTGGTAGTGCTGCGCCTTGTCGCACACACAACTAAATGGGCTCTATCCCGCTGCCGTCCGTGCGGGCAGAGGACGTAGCAACCTGTAGCTCGGAGGGCGTGCAAGGGCGGATCTAGACCCTTGGCGCCGGCACCGCAAGCCAGGCTCTACCTTGACGGATAACAGCGTGCGAGACATGTATCGTCACTCCGATGCAAACGGGCGTGATCACTGGGGGACGTTTGCTGAAAGTCTGTGCATGGGATCCGCGATGCCACAAGTGGGGACGATGATCCGCGCGCCCGCCGCTCGACAGTCCCGTCGCCGGGTGGCCAGGAGGGGGTCGATTTCGGACATCCGGCGCGTTAGGAGGCCAGCATGCCTCCTCCCTTCCAGCGCCACGTTTTCGTCTGCACCAACCGTCGACCGGACGGACACCCCAAGGGGTGTTGCGCCACCAAGGGCGCGGAGGAGGTGCGCGCCGCGTTCAAGGAGGAGCTCGACAAGCGCGGGGTGAAGGGCCGCATGCGCGCCAACGCCGCGGGGTGCCTGGACACCTGCGCCTTCGGCGTGTCCGTCGTCATCTACCCGGAGGGCTCCTGGTACGCGGGCGTGAAGGTGGAGGACGTGCGCGAGATCGTCGAGGAGCACCTGATGAACGGCCGCCCCGTGGAGCGGCTGCTGATGCCGTTCTCCCGCAAGGAGAAAGCGGGGAGCTGACGCAAGGCACCTGGCCCCCGGCACCCCCCCGCCCATCCACTGCGTCATCGCGTCGGGACCGACCTCGAGCGCTCCTTCAGCGCACGAACTCCCACGCGTCGCTCCAGTGGCTGCCCGTGCCGGGCGCGTAGTACGGCGCGGAGCCCTTGCACCAGCCGGAGTAGGGGAAGGGCTTGCACCGGTAGATGCTGCCGTTGGTCCCCTCGACCAGCGTCCCCGCCACGTAGCTGTCGATGCCATTGGGATACTTATACTGCGCCGGGTCCCCGCCGCCGCCCGTGGGCTTCTCGATGTCGAGCTGGAACGAGTCGCTCGCCTCGCGCGAGTAGACGCGGTTCGCGGTGGCGCTGTTGGCCGGCCGCACGGTGCCGTTCGTCTGGAGCTCACCCACCTGCACCCGGCTGGAGGTGGCGTTCACCTGCTGGGCCAGCTGGTAGATCCACGTGGCCGCGGGCGTCGCGGCGGAGAGCGTCAGCGGGTGCGTCTCCGCGTCACGACCGCCGCTGTCGAACAGGCGCAGCGTCACCTTGCTCTGCGCGGCCAGGTCCTCGCGCGCCTGCACCGCGCCCAGCTCCTTCCACGTGGTGGGGGGCGGGGGCGTGTTGCTGAACTTCACGTCGGTGCACGCGTAGAAGGCCTCCGGGCTGTCGGAGCGCTGCCAGATGGCGTAGATGACGTGCTGGCCGGTGCGCCCCTGGGGGAACGGACAGGTGAATCGATAGCGGTTGTTCTGCGGGGCGGACGGCGCCGTCAGCGTGCAGAAGGGCGAGGCCTCCAGGTCCGACCACTTCAGCGGCAGCGCGGGGTTGTAGCCCTCCTTCGTGACGTAGAGGTGGAAGTACGCGGTCGCGTGCACCGCCGTCGCGTGGAAGACGAAGTCGAAGCGGCTGTTCGCGTCCGGCGAGATGAGCGTCGCGGGCCAGTCCGTGCGCGCCAGGTCCAGGCCCCGGTGGCTCTCGTTGGCCGCGCTGCACAGCTTGCCGTCCGCGATGAGCTCGCGGTGGCGGCCGTTGGCGTTGCCTTGCCGGACACCGTTCCAGTCATAGAGCGCCTGGGTGCCGCCACTCTGGATGGCGGCCTTGCACGCCGCGGACTTGGGCGTCTCCGGTCCTTCCTTGAAGCAGCTGTAGACGCGGCTGAGCGGCACCTCCATGGAGCCGTGCGCGGACGCCAGGCTCGAGGACAACAGGGACAGCGCGACGAGGGATGATGCGAGAGACCTCTGCATGGGGTTTCCTCCTGTGCCCACGGATGGAGCAGGGAGGGCCGGCAATCGGGTCAAACACGCCCCAATAAAAAAGCGGCGACACGTGCCCACATGGGCCGTGCCGCCGCTCGTCGCGAACGGAGGGTTGTCGCCTGCCTGACTACCGACGGCGGCCGAGCAACCGGAGGATGGCGAGGAACAGGTTGATGAAGTCCAGGTACAAGGTCAGCGCGCCGACGATGCTCACCGTGGCCGCGCTGCTGTAGCCGGTGTTGGCGTGCATCTCCCGCAGCTTCTGCGTGTCGTACGCCGTCAGACCCGCGAACACGAGGACCGACGCGCACGCGATGACGAACGACATCATGTCACTGCGCATGAAGAGGTTGACCAGGCCGGCCAGCACCACGCCGATGAGGCCCATGAAGAGGAACGTGCCCCAGGCGCTCAGGTCCTTCTTGGTCACCGTGCCGTACAGCGCCATGGCGCCATAGACGCCCGCCGTCAGGAAGAACGCCTGCGCGATGCTGCCCGCCGTGTAGACGAGGAAGAGGATGGAGAACGTCATCCCCGTGAGCGCGGAGTAGCCCAGGAACAGGGCCGCGGCCGCCGGGCCCGACAGGCGGGGCGCCAGGAACGACAGCGCGAACACCGCGCCCAACTGCGCGATCATGAACCCGAACCGCCACTCGAGCACCGTGCGCAGGAGCGCCTCGTTGCTCAGCGTCACCATGGCCATCACGCCCGTGAGCAGCAGCCCCGCGAACATCCAACCATGCACGCGCGTCATGAACGCGCGCTTCGACTCCTGCACCAGGACGGAGTTGACCGAGTCGCTCTCGGCCGTCTGCCATCCGGAAGTTTCCCAGGCCATTTGAATCGTATCCTTTCGCGCCGGGGACCCGCCCCGGCGGCGCCACTGCTTATAGCGTCTTCGACCCGGGCGTGCGCGGACCCTGGCTGAGGCCCTTCCTTAAATCGCCTTCCACGCGAGCAAAAGCTTCGAGGCGACCTCGGTGGTGATGAGGGGCAGCACGCCGCCGCCGCCCACGATATTCACGATTTCCGCCATGGAGCCCCGGCACACGCCGCCCCAGGCGGGCTGCTTCGCCAGCCCCACGGACGCGTAGGCCGAGTAGTCCACGAAGAACGACGTGGGCAGCACCGTCCCATGCGGCTCCACCAGCAGGTGGTCCTCGGGGGGAGAGTCGACGATCTCCTGCACCACGAAGCCGCCGCCCGTCGGGTCGCTCGCCGCGCGTGCGCACAGCTCCGGCCAGCCCAGGGGCTCGCCATACGCCGCCGTCACGCGCTCGGTGTACGGCACCGTGCCCGCCGAGCGGCCGAGGAACACGGCCTTGCCGCCGTAGTCCCACGCCCGCTTGAGCACGAAGCGGGCGGGGTTGCGCGCCACCTCCGCCACCACGTCGTCCAGCTTCGTCCCATCCGGCCCCGTCGTCGGGCCCGCGCGGAACAGCCGCGTCCAGGGAACGGAGGCGCGGATGGCCTCCAGCTCCGTGGGGGTGAGCCCCGCGGCCTCGGCGAGCTCGGGCTCCGCCAGCGCCTGCGACAGGCGCGCGAAGGTGGACTTCACCTCGACCTGCGACGCGGGCGGGTTGAGGAACACGGCCTTCTTGCCGGGCACCGTGGCGAGGAAGTCCTCGACCCACGGCGAGGGCTGCTGCTCCAGCCGCCGCACGAAGAGGTGGCGGTAGACCAGGTCGTACTTCTTGCCGCGCGCCTCGAACGTCGCATCACCGGACACCTCATCCGGGTGCACGATGTCCGCGTCGGCGCCGAACTCCCGGAAGCGCTCGCACAGCCACCGCAGCTCTGAAATCTGCGCGTCGTTGCGGCGGCACAGCAGCGCCACCGTGTCCGGGAACCGGCCAGGGCGCTCGGCGGCGTACCCGTCCAACAGCGAGCGATAGAGCGCCAGCGCGTTGCTGCCGTTGAGCGTGAGCAGCGAGGACAGCGCCTTCTCCGGATAGCGGAAGTGGCGCGCCACCACCTCGATGAACGTGCGGGCCGCGATGTCCGAGTAGCCCTGCATGGCTGGAATGGTCGCGTTGACCTCCAGCGCCCACGGCTTTCCGCCGGAGACGAAGTAGTCCACGCGCGTGGTGGCCAGCCGCACCGCCTGGGGCCAGGTGCGCTCCGCGAGCGCGCGCTCGAGCGGGGAGAGCGAGGCCAGCAGGAGCTCGGCGTCGGGCGCGGCGAGCCACGCGCGCGCCATCTTCACCGTGGCGGAGGCCAGGTGCGCGGACAGCTCCGCGCGGCGGCGGATCTCCGCGGCGTCGAGGATGACGGGCGTCGCGGTGATGGGGATGGGGCGCGTGGTGCCGTCCGACTGGGTGACGGCCAGTCCGCGCTTGTACGCGAGCTGCGCGAGTTCGGGCGCGAAGTGGCGCGCCTGATGTCGCAGCACGTCGATGAGCTCTTGCACGGGTGTTTCTGTCCTTCTCGAGATGCCGGGGCCTGCCCGGGGCGGCGAACCTATGCGCGGACAGGCTCACCGGTCCATCGGCGCGCCGCCTGCACGGCCCCTCACGGCGCGCGCGCCAACAAGCAGCGGGGCCCGCGCGCGCCACGGACTCGCTCGTGTGACTTGCACGCGCGCTCCGTCTGGCTTACAACCGCGTTGCGTTCAACGCTGGAATCCCTATCACCGTGAGCCGCTCCCTCCACTCGCTGCCCTCGCGTCTCGTCCGGTCGCGCCTCCTGGCGCTGCCGCTCGCGGCTGTGTGTGCGCTGGCGTACATGGGGACGGTGCTCCACTTCGCCATGGTCCAGCACGCCACGTGTCTGGAGCACGGTGAGGTGGTCCACGTGGAGGAGGGGGGCTCGCACACCGCCCCCGTCGCCGAGGAGTCCTTCGACGACGTCCGGCTGACTTCTCGTGACGACGCTCCTGCGGGCCACGGCTCCGAGGCCCACTGCGTCCACACGTTGATCCGTCGCGAGGGTCCTCCTCCGACAGAGGTCACCCCGGTCATCACCCGGGTGCCCACCCGTTCCTCGCCGGCGCTGGCCGTGTTCCGCTTCCACGCGGAGCCCGTGGCCCGTCTGCACCTGGCCCCCAAGGCCTCTCCGCCTCGCGCCTGAGTCAGCACCCAGGGTGCGCGTCCCTCGCTCCCGGCACAGCCATGCCGTGAGAAGGCCGCGGTCCGTGGTCGACACCTGACGTCCGGCTCCGGAATTCGGAGCCCCGCGTCAGACGTCGCGCGACGCGCCGCCGGATGACTCGTTTCCCCTGCGTGCACGCTCTCGCCCCCCGTGTCGCGCACGGTTCGCGCGATTCCCACCCTGTCGCCCATGTCTGTCTTGGCTCTGCCCTCGCGGGTGGGGTCCGTGGCGGCGTTGGTGGCTGGGTATCCGCAGTCCATCCACGTGGAGCTACACACATGAACAAGAAGCTTCTGGCCGCCCTCCTGATGTCCACCGCGCTCCTGACCACCGCCTGCGGTGACGACGAGCCGCACGAAGAGGACGTCGATGTCGAGGGGTGCGAGCACCTGGCCGAGGGCCCGTCCACGGCCGTCAACGCCACGCTGACGGGCACGCCGCCCTCCGTGTCGAACGACCACCGCCGCTACGACATCTCGCTGGTGGATGGCGCGGGCGGCCGTCGGGGCTCGGTGTCGTTCGCCGCGGCGGAGGCCACCGACTACGTCCTCTACCTGAGCGCGGACGTGCCGGTGGTCATCACCGACGCCAGCGGCGCGGCGGTGGAGATCGAGGAGAGCGCCAAGAGCTCCGAGTCCTGCACCGACATCAAGGGTCGCCACGTCGTCCCGCTGTCCGTCGGCACGTTCACCTTCACCTTCGGCCCCACCACCGCCGCGTCCGTGAACCTCGTCATCGAGGAGGCGTCGCACGAGGGCCACGAGCACTAGCCGGCCGCGTGTCCGGGGCCTCGCGAGGGGCCTCGTGTCCTGCCTCAACCGAATCCGGGGTCGGCCTTCCGGCCGGCCCCTCCTGGAGAGAAGACCATGGGTACCTTTCAGCAGTTCCTGACCGAGAAGCAGATTGCCTCCGACGCGTTGCTGCGCCTGTCCCGTCAGCTGGAGGCGCAGGGGAGTGATGGCCGCGCGCTCGCGCGCAAGCGGACCTCGAAGCGGCGGGACAAGGAGACGCAGGGCAAGAGCTACACGGAGCTGTCGCTCGCCAAGCCGAAGAGCGGCCGGGGTGTGAGCTCGCAGCAGCTCCAGGCTGCGCTCGAGGACAAGCCGTTGCCCCGCAAGGTGCGCGGAAAGCTGGTGCGGGCCATCAACGCGGTGCTGTCGAAGAAGGGCGGCGCGGCGGTGGACTCCAAGGCCCTGTTCGGTGACACGGCCATCCGCTCCGGCGCCCCCGCGAAGAAGTCCGCGAGCTGAGCCCCGGAGACCCCATGTCTGGAACCGAGGCCCTTCAGCTGCTTCCTCGCGACGTCCTCCGGGACGCGGACCGCCTGTTCGACGTCACCATGTGGTGTCTCGGACAGGATGTGCGCTGCCCGGAGGGGAACCTCCTCTTGCGTCGAGGGCTCACGCGTCACGAGCGGCCCGAGGGCGTGGAGGGGCAGAGCGCCTACTCCGTCGCGCTGGCGCACGGCGGAAGGCTGTCGCTCTGGGGCTTCGGTGCGCTGTGCGAGTGCGGTCAGGCCGTCTTCGTCCCACGGGACGGCTTCGCCCCTCGCTGGCTCGAGCACGCGCCGGCGCGTCCGGCCTTCCAGGCGAGTGAGCTGGGCCCCTCGCGGGCTCCGGCCACCGTCGGAGAGCGGCGGGAGGTCCACCAGTGTCTGGTGGAGCTCGCCGAGTGGTTGGCCGGGCACGAGGACTGGGTGCTGCGGGAAGTGGGACTGGACTGGAGGCGTGCGTGCGTCGCGTCGCGGCGCAAGGCGTCTCCGGTTCCGCCGGAAGCGCTGGCCGCCGCGTGGTGGCGGCTCGGCGCGCGCATTCGCTCACTGGGTTGTGAATTCGAAGCCTGTGGCGCCTCGGATGCCGGGGCACTGGGAGGACATCATGCTGTCGCGACTGCTGCGCAACGATGAGCCATCCGTCTACGTCCAGGCCGCCTGGGAGGACGTCGCGGACGAGGCGCTTCCGCGTCCCCGGCTGCGCGAGGGACTGGGCGCCTCGCACCTGAAGGTGAGCACGCGTGTGCCGCTGGCGCAGGCCTGGTTCGACCAGGGCTTGAGCCTCCTGCACCTGGGCTGGGGCTCGGAGGCCCGCCGCGCCTTCGCGGAGGCGGCGCGGCACGACCCGGAGCTGGCCATGGCGTGGTGGGGCCTGGCCCTGACGCGCGGGCCGGGAGCGCGCTTCGCGGCCGCTCGCGCCGAGGCCATGGCCCGCGCGCTCGCGCTGAGCGAGGGCCTGCCGGACCTGGAGCAGCGCTACATCGTCGCGGCCAGCCTGCTGTCGGACAAGGGGCCCGCCAACGGTCGCCATGCCTTCATCCGCGAGATGGAGAGCCTCATCGACCGCTATCCCGAGGACGTCGAGGCGAAGCTGCTGCTCGCGGGCTTCCTCGTGGACGGCTACGAGCCGGACGGCCGCCCTGGACAGGGCCAGCCCTACGCGCAGGCGATGTTGCGGGACTTGATGCGCACGAGTCCGGACCACGTGGGCGTCCACTTCGCCTGGGTGTGCGCGACGCTGCCGAGCTCCCGCCCCGAAGCGGCGCACGAGAGCGCGCTGCGACTGCCCCGGCTCGCGCCTGGAGCGAGCCCCGCGCTGCTGGCGTCGGGGCGGTTGCTGAGCCGGCTGGGGGAGACGGACGCGGCCTATCGGGTGCTGGAGGCCGTCGTGGAGACGGATGACGCGTACCTGGCGGCGGAGTCGCTGCCCGCGTCCTTCGCGCCGTGCGCGGAGCTGGCCATGCGACTGCTCAGCCAGGGCTGCGCGGAGGCGGGGCAGTACAGTGACGCGCAGACGTGGGCGCGGCGGCTGCGTCAGCGCGTGGAGTCCGCGGGCGCCGAGCCCCAGGCGCTCCTGTTCGCGGCGTCCACGCTGGTGTCCACGCACCTGCGCTTCGGCTTCTGCCGCGCGGCGGCGGACGTGCCCCTGGAGCTTTCGGGCGAGCTCTCCGCGGCCGAGCGGGGCCTGCGCGATGGCCTGCGCCTGTACACGCGCGGCATCAACGCGATGGATGCCGGCCGACTCTCGGAGGTGGAGCGCGCGTGTGATGCGCTCGCGCTGCTGCACGCGCCCCTGTCCGAGCTGCGCCGCGCCGAGGGACGGCAGCTGTGTCCGCGCGATGTCGCCCGCGTCGTGGAGGTGGCCGAGCAGGAGCTGCGCGGCGCGCTGGAGTCACGCCGGGGTGATGGTGGCCGCGCCGAGGCCACGCTGGTGCGCGCGTGGCGCATGGAGCGGCGGCTGCGGACCGCGGGGCCCTCGGCCTTCTCCCGCCCCGCGCGGGAGACGCTGGCCCGGGCGCGGCTGCGCGGCGAGCGCGAGCAGAAGGCGCTGGAGCTGGCGCGCGCGCTGGTGGAGGAGCGCCCCGCGTGTGGCCACTACCGGCTGCTCCTGGCGGAGACGCACGTGGCGATGGGGGAGCGGGTGCTCGCGGTGCAGGACTTCGAGCGCTTCCTGGAGCGGTGGCGTGACGCGGACGAGCACCTGCCGGAGCTGCGGCGCGCGCGCACGTACATCTCCGGCCGCGGGCGCATCCTGCGACTGGTCCACACGGCGGAGGCGCCGCCCCCGGTTCCTCCCGACTTCCGTTCCCTGGAGAAGGTGTCCTGTTGAGCTCTCTTGAACGGAGCGCCGTCGCGCCCTCGCGCTGGGATGGCGTGGGACAGCTGCTCTCCGCGTTGTGTGTCGTGCATTGCCTGGTGCTCCCCGCGGTGCTCGGGCTGTTGCCCGCGGCGCTGGTGGGGTGGCTGGGCGGGGAGGGGGCTCACCGCGGGCTGCTGGCGTTGGCGTTGCTCGGAGCGCTCGCGGCCTTCCTCCCGGGGTGGCGGCTGCATCGCCGCGCGTGGGTGCCGGTGCTCGCGGTGGGAGGGCTCGGGTTGCTCGGCGCCGGGGCCTTCCTGGTGCCCGAGGGCGCGGACGAGGCGTGGGAGGTGGGACTCACCGTGGGCGGCGGCGTGCTGTTGGCCGTGGCGCATGGTCGCAACCGGACGCTGTGCCGCGAGTGTTGTCCGCCCGAAGCGGCCCGCGCCGAAGCGTGAGGCGTCGGGCGTCCACCGTGCCTCGCGCTTGACGGCCCCGCGCCATTCGCGCGAGGAGGGGGCATGGCCACCTTCCGTCTCACGCAGGACCAGACCGCGCTGCTCATCGTCGATGTCCAGGAGCGCCTGTGCGCGGCCATGGAGCGCGACGCACTGGACCGGATGCTCGCGCGCACCAACGCGGCCATCCAGGGGGCCCGCGCGCTGGGGCTGCCCATCATCGTCACGGAGCAATACCCGCAGGGGCTGGGGCCCACGCACTCGCTCCTGAAGATGTTCCTGAAGAGCTACAAGGCCGTGGAGAAGCTCGAGTTCAGCGCCGCGGTGCCGGACGTGCTCGCGCAGCTGGGTGAGCGCAAGCAGGTGCTCATCGCGGGAATGGAGACGCACATCTGCGTCTTCCAGACGGCGAGGGACCTGGCGCAGAAGGGGCTGCTGCCCGTGCTGCTGGCGGACGCGCTGCTGTCGCGCTCGACGGAGGACCGCCGGGTGGGGCTGGAGCTGTGCCGCGACGCGGGCGCCGTGGTGGCGACGGTGGAGACTGCCTTGTTCGACGTGCTCGGGCGCGCGGGCACGCCCGAGTTCAAGGCTATCTCCACCGCGGTCCGCTGACGCCTAGAACATGGGCGGCTTGTCGTCGCGCATCGGCCGAGGCGGCCGGATGTTCGTGGGCGGCGGTGCTTCCTTGTGGGGCGAGATGGCCGGGAGCGACGGCGACAGCTCGCCCACGTAGAGCAGTCCATGTGTGCCCTCGGGCGTGGGTGCCTCGAACAGGGTGATGTGGGGCGACAGGCCCGGCCGCGCCGCCACGCGTCCGCTGGGCGTCGCGCCGACGAAGCCGCACTGGATCTTCCCGGCGCGGTCCAGGTCACACCCCCACCGCGTGCCCTGCGCGTAGCTCATCTCCAGCACGACGAGCCGCGAGGCCTTCAGCAGGTGGGCCATGGGCGTGAAGGCCTTGTCCCACGGCGTGCCCGCGACGGTGCGCGTGTGCGTGTTGCCCGCGAGGACCACCTGCACCTCGTCCTTGAGCGCCTGCCTGCGACGATTCCAGAGGTCCGCCTGCGCCTGGTCCCGCTCGCTGCCGCCCTTCAGGTCCGTGTCATACGCCACCAGCGACACCGCGAGCCCCGCGAACCGCATCGCGCGCACGCGGTCGATGAGGTCCAGGATGGCCCGGCTGCTGCGGCCGTCCTGATAGGGCCGATGCCAGAAGCGCCCCTCGAGCAGCGCGTCCTGGTCCGCCGGCGCACCGGGGCTCGCGAGGTAGCGGTCCAGCCGCTCCTGCTCCTTGCGAGGGATGGACACGCCCAGCGCGACGGGCAGCCCCAGCTCGGCCACCTGACACACCAGCTCGCCCACGACTGCGGGCGCCTCGCGTGAGCCCAGCTGCTCGCCCACCAGCAGTGTGAGCCCCGGAGCCAGGAGCTCATGCAGCCCTCGCATCGTCTCTGCGCAGGGGCCCTCCTTCACGCCGTCCTCCTTCCAGCGCGTGAGATAGAAGTCCGAGTCGCGCACGGGAGCCGGTGGACGCGGGTCCTCCTTCACGTTCCCGCTCACCACCTCCAGCGACGGGCCGGACTCCAGCCGCAGCGTCAGCTCCTTCTCCAGGTCCAGGTCTCGGGTCCCCTTGAGCGCGTTGCGCAGCTCGATGGGGCCGCCTCTGCGCGGCATGGCACGCTGGAGGCCGGTCTGGAACTGGGCAGGGCTCTGAATGTCCATCTCCGCGCGCTCCCAGAGAATCTTCCACCAGTGGTCGCCGCGACTGGCGTCGTTCCCGGACGACTGGAAGGTCGACTTGAATACGCGGACCACGGACTGGCGCGGACCCACGGCGATGCCCGTCACCAGATAGCGGGTATAGGTGTTGTTCGCCGTCCGCATGGAGTCACGGACCTCCCAGGTGGTGAGCAGCTGGTGCGGGTCCTCCGTCTGTTCGAAGGTCATGCCGCGGTTGGCGAGCAGCTCCCGCGTGACGGCCAGCGCCTCCTCCAGGGGTTTCTGGAAGACGTGCTCGAACTTCGGCGTGTCAGGCTCCCCGGAGCGGGGGGCATGGGCGCACCCCACGAACAGCAGCCAGACGAGACACCACCACCCGCTTCGCGGCTCCATGTGCAACCTCGCGTCATTCATCGCTGGGATGAACGGGGAACGGCCTTCGCGCGGGTGCATATCTGCGCGCCGGGGGATACCCCTCACCCGGCACGCACGGGTTTCAACTGGCTCTGCGCAGAACGAGCTGGATGAGTGCGCGTGCACCCATGGCCACGCCGACCAGGAGCGCGGCGACCACCGTCTGCGAGCCGCCCACCGGGAAGTCGAAGAAGTAGGCGAACATGTAGCCACCCACGCCGGAGACGATGCCCGCGAGCGTCGCCACGACGAAGGTCCACGGCAGCCGCAGGTCCAACATCAGCGCGGCGATGGCGGACAGCGTGGAGAACGCGAACACGGGCAGGGCGCCCAGGGCCCGCGCGCACACGCCCACCATGACGCCGATGGACACCATCAGCACGCCGTCGAGCAGGCGCACCGGCAGCCCCTGCACCAGCGCGCCGATGCGGTCGAAGCTCGCGAAGGTGATGCCTCGATACCACCACAGGTGGAGCGTCATCACCGCGATGCCCGCGACGGCCACGGTGCGCAGTTGCTCGGGGGTCACCAGCACGGCGGTGCCGAAGAGGATGCCCTGGATGTCGTGAGACTCCTGGGCGATGCGGTCTCCCACGAGGATGGCCGCGCCGCCGGACAGGGCATAGGCCATGCCCAGCAGGCTCTCACGCGTCAGGCGCAGCCGCGTGGGGTCCATCATGAGCAGCATCGTCGCGAGCAGGGCGAGCGCGGTGGCGCCGATGACGGGCTCCACCTCGAAGCCCAGGTGGATGCCCGCATAGAACGCGAGCGCCACGCCCAGGCCGGCGGACTGGGCCACCGCGGCGCTGACGAACACCATGCGCCGGAGCACGACGTAGACGCTCAGGAAGCCCAGCACGCCCCCGGCCAGGAGCGCGCACAGGAGCGGGTCTCTGAACAGCTCGAACCCCTCGACGAACTGCTGCCACTGGGAGGGTTCAGCGAGCATCGGGTCCACGGTGGGGTCCCTCGGGAGCGCGGTGGCAGTACTCGTCGCCGTACTGACGACGGAAGGCGGGGTGGCAGAACACGGTGCGCGCGTCGCCCACGACGAAGGCGGAGGTCTCCCGGTCCACGAAGAGCAGCACGTCCGCGTGCTCGGCGGCGACCTCCAGGTCGTGGCACACCACCACCACGCCCAGGCCCCGCTCACGCGCGAGCGAGCACAGCCGCTGCATCGTCTCGCGCTCGGCGACGGCGTCCATCGCGGCGGTGGGCTCGTCCAGCAGCACCAGGTCCGCCTCGGTGGCGATGAGGCGGGCCAGCAGCGTGCGCTGCTTCTGTCCCTCGGACAGCTCGCGGTAGGGCTTGTTGGCGATGGCCTTCGCGCCCGCCGTCTCCAGCGCCACCTCCACCGCGTCGCGCTCCGACTTGCGCGCGAAGGGCCACAAGAAGCTCCACCCGCGCAGCCGGCCCCAAGCCGTCAGCTCCCGCGCCCGCAGTGGGAGGATGGAGTCGATGCTGGACGTCTGCGGCACGTACGCGCTGCGCATCGTCGGATGGCTCCGGGAGATGGTGCCCGACACCGGCTCGAGCATGCCCAGCAGCGTCTTGAACCAGGTGCTCTTGCCGGAGCCGTTGCGACCGACGACGGCGATGAACTGGCCGCGGCGGATGACCATGTTGATGGGCGGCAGCATGGCCTTGTCGTTGTAGCCGATGACCAGCTCCGTGCAGGTGAGCAGCGGCTCGCCCACGGTGAAGGTCGGCGACACGGCGTGCGCGGTGCCCTCGGAGGGCACGGGCTCATCGGTCTTCACGTCGGACCTCCGCCTGGGGTGTCAGCTCCGCCAGCTCCGCGAGCAGCGCCTTGCGGGTCGCCTCGTTCGCGGCCGTGCCCAGGTCCAGCACGCCGTCCGCGCCGGGCGTCACCTGGGCCCAGTCCACCGTGTCGAAGATGCTCGGCGGCACCGCGAGCGACAGGTCCAGCTTCACGCGCGGCTTGTGCTCCCGGTCCGACGGGACGTCCACGTCCCCCGTCACGGTGAACAGCGGCTCGGCCTCCTCGCCGCCCGTGGACTCGAGCGTGAGCCGGAAGGGCACCTCCTGGAGTCTGGGGCTGGCGCGCGAGTCGCGCACGACGCCCGTCAGCGTGACGGCCGTCACCTCCCAGACGCCGCGGGACAGCGCGGTGCGAGGCAGCTCGCAGTCCGGCTCGCACTCCACCGGCGTCGCCGCCGACGTCAGCAGGTCCAGCGTGCCATCCACGTGCAGCGCGGCCACCACGGACGAGGACGCGCCGCCGCCCAGCTCCGCCTCGATGTCCTCGTAGTCCACGAGCGCGCCGCTGTCGCTGTGACAGTGGCCGTTGTGGCACAGCGAATAACCCGGAGGCGGATTGGCGGGGTCGAACGTCGTCGGCCCACCACCGCCCGAGCCACCCACCAGCTCGACATGCGAGACGCCCAGCGCGGCCGAGTCCAGTCGCAGCTGGTAGTCCGACGCGAGGCGCTGGAAGCCATTGCCCGCGTCGCGCGAGACCGCCGGGACATACGTCGCGTGGACGGTGGGCTCGAGCACGGCGAAGCCCTCGCCCGCGTCCAGCGCGCAGCCGGACAGCAACAACAGGGGAAGCAGTCGTCCAAGCTTCATGGCGTCAGCCCCCCTTCCCGGCGTTGAGGCCCTTCTCCAGGTTGCCCACCATCTCGTTGATGTGCTGGAGGTACGTCTCGCCCGCGCGGAAGTCCGTGCCGCCGTGGAGGACGACGAGCGGCGCCGGAATCATGCCGGCGAGCATCTTCGCCTCGCGGTCGTTGTAGTAGCTCTCGATGAGCACCATGCGCGCCTTGCGCTGACGCGCGAGCACCAGCACGCCGGCCACGTGCGACGGGTTGGGCGGGATGCCCGGCTTGGGCTCCAGGAACGCGATGGCGTCGAAGCCGAGCCAGTCCGCTAGGTACGCCGTCGTCCGGTGGAAGGCGACCACGGGCGCGCCCTTCAGGCCCGCCAGCCGCTTCTCCCACTCCACGCGCGCCGCATCCAGGTCCGCCGTCAGCTTCGCCGCGTTGGCGCGGTAGGTGGCCGCGTTCTTGGAGTCGAGCTGGGCCAGCCGCTCGGCGATTCCGCGCGCCACGGCCGCGCCCTGCCTCGGGTCGTAGAGGTAGTGGGGGTTGCCGCCGGGGTGCACGTCGCCCTCGCTGCGGTCCACCTTGGTGGGGGGCACCTCGAGCAGCCGCACGAACTGCGAGGCGTTGAGGAAGCCCGGGTTGCCCTGCTGGATGCGCGGGTTGCGCGAGCCGGTCTGGAGGTTCGGCAGCCAGCCCACCTCCAGGTCCAGTCCCACGCAGACGAGCAGGTCCGCGTTGCGCAGCGCGAGCGCGAGGCTGGGCTTGGCGTCGACGCGGTGCGGGTCCTGCGTCCCGAGCGCCATGGACTGCACCTTGACCAGGTCTCCGCCCACCGCCTTGGTCAGCGCGGCGAGGTCCGGCAGGGTGGTGACGACATTGACGGCCGCGAGCGCGGGGGCGGCGGCGAGCACACAGAGGGCGGCGCACAGGGCCGCGACGAATCGAAGAGAACGCATGGGGAAGGGCTCCCGTGAAAGAGGTTCAGAACGCATGGGCGCCATGGGCACCCGTGACCAGTTCGAGGGCGAGGAACGCCGAGTAGTCCGCCTCGTCGCGCCACCGTGCGTTGTCACGCGCGGCCTGGAAGCGGAGGCGGGAGAACTCGGTGGGCCAGAAGGTGAGGTTCACCGAGACGCGGTCGCGACGCTTCGTCCACTCCGGGTCCAACGGGTCCACGGCCACCTGGCCGTCCTCACCCTTGGCCGCGGTCCCCAGCTCGTAGCGCGCGGCGGTGGCCCACCGCTGTGAGAAGCGCCACGCGAGCTGGGCGTAGGAGTTGAAGTCCGTCAGCACGTCGCCGGGCACCTGCCTGCGTCGGTAGAGCGCCTCCACCTGCAGCGACACCAGCGTGTTGCTCGCCTCCGTGATCGGGCGGTAGCGCAGGTACAGGTCGGTGCCGAAGATGTCCGTGCGGTTGCGGTAGCCGGTGGGGTTGGGGCCCGTGGCGCCGGACAGACCCCACATGAAGGACAGGTCGTCCGACAGCGGGAAGAACTGCTTCACGACGCCCGTGGCCTGCAGGTCCAACGGCGACAACACGCGGTCGCCCGAGGACGCCAGGAAGCTGCGCGCGGTGGCCTCGCCGGTGGCGTCGGTGAGGCTGCCCGTCACCTCGACGAACCAGGGCAGTGGCGTGAGCCACGACAGCTCCACGCCCAGGCCCCGGTTGCCCTCGCCGCCGAAGACGCGGCTCATCGCGAAGGGCTGGTCCACGAAGTCCCACGCGTGCGGGTGCGTGGCGTTGAGCCGGCCGAAGCGGGTGAGGAACTGACCCGCGCGCACCTGGAGGCTCGCGGGGAGCGCCAGCGTGGTGCCGTAGGCCTCCTCGATTTCGACGCCGAACTGGCTGTAGACGATGTTCGCGTCGAAGCGGAAGTACGGGTCCACCACCGAGCCGATGGACAGCTCCAACTGCTGCAGGTTGAAGCCGTTGCGCGTGGGGTCATGCGCGCCGCCCTGCAGCGGCTCCTTGGACGTGAAGGCCGCCGCGGCCACATCCAGGATGAAGCTCATGTCCAGGAAGTTGGTGCCGCTGCTCGCGCCAGGGATGGACAGCGGAAAGCCCCCGCCGGGTGTGGCATCCGGCGCGGCGGAGGTGCTGGCGGGCACGCCCTGCTGCGTGTCGCCGCCGAAGGCCTTCTCGATTTGAGCCATCTCCTCCGGCGTCAGGCCGGCGGGCAGGTCGGAGGAAGGGCCGGCGTCGGGCTCGGCGGTGGGCGCGTCCGACGCGGGGACGCCCGCATCGGGAGAGGGTGGGGAAAGCTCCTGCGCCGCGGCCGTGGCCGTGGACAACAGGACGGAGAGGGACACGGCGAAAAGCGCGCCGTGCGGACGACGTGGAACGGATGACACCGGTGATGCTCCTCGGACGGGACGCACGCGTGCGCGTGGCGCCCCACAGCACAGGACCTGCAAGCTCACTGCGGACGCGACTCAGGCGTGCGCGGGCGGCGAGGACTTGGGCGCGGTGTCGAGGACGGAGAGGGGAGGGGTGACGTGGGGCGGCGCGGTGGCGGGACGGCTCACCACGAGCCGCGCGAGGACCCACGAGGAGGGCGCGACGAACCACCCCTCGTCGCGCGAGCTCGACGTGAGGATGGGGCACGTCTCGTGGGTCGGCCGGTTGGAGTCCGTGCCCGAGGGAGGAACGGCGGTCAGCTGCGCCAGCTTCTCCGGGGCGAGCCGGGCCTGGATGGCACCCGTGCCCTTGGCCGTCTCCTCGAAGGTCTGGTGCTCGGGACAGAAGCGGTGCGCGTGCGCGTCCCGGGCGTGGAGCAGGGTCCCCAGCGGCTGCAACGCCCACAGCACGACCAACAGCGTCGCGGTGCCGCGGGCGAAGGTATGGGCGCGCTGGGTCATCGGCGGGAAGGGGGGAGGCCCGGGTGCTCTACTGACGGCCCCCGGGAGAGTCAAGGCAGGCTAGCACGGTGGTGGGACGCATACTCGTGTCACCGCATTCACGCGGGAAGGCCCTGGTGGGACAGGGCATGGGAGAGACCTGGATGGAGGAAGGACAACCGGACGGACGCTTCATTCCGGTGGCGCGGCTCACCGCGTTGGACGCACGCGGTCGCGCCGTGGTCCAGGTGGGAGACACCCGGGTGGCCCTGGTGCGGGTCGACGGGCAGGTGCACGCGCTGGAGGACACCTGTCCCCACCGTGGCGGCTCGCTCCATGAGGGAGATCTGGAGGGGACGCTGCTGCACTGTCCCCTGCACGCCTGGCCATTCGATGTCCGCACGGGGCTGTGCCCCTGGCGCCCGGACGCGAAGGTTCGCATCTACGACGTGCTCGTGCGAGGTGGGGAGATCCTCATCGCCGCATCGGATAGGGTGCCCGGCCGTTGAGCGCCCGCACCCCCGCAGGAGTCCTTGCCCCGTGAGCTCGTCCAAAGTCCGTCCCCGCGGAGTCCCTGCCTCCAGGTCCTTCGCCAGCGTGCCAGACCCCGTCGCCATGGCGAGCGCGGTGGAGGCCTTCCTCCGGGCCGCCGGCCTGCCGATGGATGACGAGAACCTGGTGGACACCCCCAAGCGCGTGGCCGACGCCTGGAGCCGCGAGTTCCTGGACGGCTATGCCCAGACGCCCGGTGAGGTGCTGGGCAAGACGTTCTCCGCGCCGCGCGGCTCGTCGCGTGAGCTGGTGGTGGTGACGGGCCTGCGCTTCCATTCCATGTGTCCGCACCACCTGTTGCCGGTGACGGGCGTCGCGCATGTGGCGTACGTCCCGGGCAAGCACGTGGCGGGCTTCGGCGGCCTGTCCGCGCTGGTGGACTGCTTCGCGCACCGGCTCATCCTCCAGGAGGACCTGGCGCGCGAGGTCGCGGGCTCCCTGGCCCGTGAGCTGGGCAGCCCCGCCACCGCGTGCATCATCGAGGCGGAGCAGGCGTGCCTGCGCATGCGCGGTCCCCAGCAGCGCGACGCCATCACCCACGCGGAGGCCTATGAAGGCGAGCTGCGCAGCGACGGTGCGCTGCGACGCGAGCTGTGGGCGCGGCTCGGGGCGCGGCGATGAGTGACGTGTCCGCGCGGCCGGACCGCGTGGAGCCCGAGCGGGTGGAGCGCGTGTGCGAGGCGCTCTCGCGGGTGCTCGCCGCCGGGCAGCTGAAGCGCGACGAGGCCACGCTCGCCGCCTACGCGCGGGACGAGTCCGACAGCGGCATCTTCCCTCCGGATGTCGTCGTGTTCCCCGAGGACACCGCGCAGGTCTCCGCCATCTTCAAGGCCTGCGTGGCGCACGGAGTCCCCTACACGCCGTGTGGCGCGCGCACGGGCAAGAGTGGTGGCTCGCTGCCCCTGTGCGGCGGCGTGGCGGTGAGCCTGGAGCGCATGAACCGCATCCGCTCCATCTCCGTGGAGGACCTCACCGCGGTGGTGGAGCCCGGCGTGGTGACGGGCGACCTGATGAAGGCCGTGGAGGCCGTGGGGCTCTTCTATCCACCGGACCCCAACTCCTGGGAGTCGTGCACGCTGGGCGGCAACGTCGCGGAGAACGCGGGCGGCCCGCGCGCGCTGAAGTACGGCGTCACGCGCGACTACGTCATCGGCCTGGAGTGGGTGCTCCCGGACGGCGAGGTCGTCAAGGTGGGGCGGCGCACCATCAAGGGCGTGGCCGGCTACGACCTGGTGGGCCTCTTCGTCGGCTCCGAGGGCACGCTGGGCGTGGCCACCGAAATCACCCTCCAGCTCATTCCGCTCCCACGAAAAGTGCTGACCGCCCTGGTCGTCTTTCCGTCGGTGCTGGACGCGGCCCGCGCGGTGTCGGCCGTGCTCGCGGCGGGCCTGTTGCCCCGATGCCTGGAGCTCATCGACGACGTGGCCCTGCGCGCGGTGGACGGACGCGGCTTCCAGTTCCCACCCGGCGCGGGCGCGGCCCTCATCGCCGAGGTCGATGGCCACGGCGCAGAGGGTTTGTTGGAGGAGCTGTCACGCCTCGGCGACATCTGCGCACAGCAGGGAGCCAGCCAAACACTCGTCGCGCAGGATGATTCCCAACGCGAGAAACTGTGGGCCGTGCGTCGGGTCATCTCCCCCGCGCTCCGCGCGCTCAAGCCGCGCAAGGTCTCCGAGGACATCGTCGTCCCACGTTCGAGAATCCCCGAGGTCATCGAGCGCTTGAAGGCGATGGGCGCCCAGCTGGGCCTCACCGTGGCCACGTATGGCCATGCGGGCGATGGGAACCTCCACGCCAACATCCTCTATGAAGGCCCGCATCAACGCCCGCTGGTGGATGAGGCGCTGCGCCGCATGTTGTTGATGACGGTGGAGCTGGGCGGGACGATCACAGGCGAGCATGGTGTGGGCCTCGCGAAGCGGGAATTTCTCGCGCTCGAACAGCAGCCAGCGCTGCTGGAATTGCAGCGGCGGCTCAAGGCCTTCTTCGACCCATCAGGGCTGCTCAATCCCGAGAAAATCTTCCCCGCGCTCAAACGTTGATGAGTGAGTGGCCGCGTCGCGGCCATCGCCGTGGGAGTCGGTGCTTCTCGACCTTGCAAGTCAGCGGAAGCGCAAGCCTTGCGTCCGCGTGAGGGCGAAGTTCGACAGTCGAAACGACTTTCGGCGATGGAATGAGAAACCCTTTCGCTCGTTGGGCGTCCTAGAGACAGGTGGACGCGAGTCGGCGGGGACGGCGCGTCCGGCATCGAACGGAGGACGGGAAATCATGGCCAACTCGACGAAGTTTGCGGCGGAGGGCCTGTCGCAATACCTGCGTCAGCTGGGGGGACACCAGCAACTGACTCGCGAGCAGGAGTACGAGCTGGCTCGGCGCGCTCGCAAGGGCGACGAGTCGGCGAGGCAGACGCTCGCCACCTCCAACCTGGCTTTCGTTGTCGCCGTCGCGAAGAAGTTCGCCAATCGCGGCGCTCGCCTGGATGACCTCGTCCAGGAAGGCAACGTCGGCCTGATGAAGGCAATCGAGCATTTCGATCCGAAGAAGAACGTGCGCTTCGCGACGTACGCGGTGTGGTGGATTCGCGCCTACATCACCCGCTATCTGAAGGACAACCGCAGCCAGGTGCGCGGCGGCGAGGCCGAGCGGGGCAGCATGGTGGACTTCTCGCTCGACGCCTCCATCGACGAGGAAGGCGAGACGACCTTCCTGGACCGGCTGGAGGACAACGGGCCGTCGCCCCAGGACGTGTTCCTGTCGAACGAGCAGGACACCGAAATCCAGGACGCGCTCACCAAGGTGCGCAAGCGCATCGGCGACCTGGGCTGGGACATCCTCACGGAGCGGCTGACGCAGGACAAGCCGCTGACGCTGGAGGAGCTGGGGCAGCGCTGGGGCGTGTCGCGCGAGCGCGTGCGCCAGGTGGAGCTCAAGACGAAGACGTTCCTCGAGCGCTACCTCTCGGCGTTCAACGAGAACGAGGAGCAGGCCCTGCAGGACGTGGCCTGAGCCACCTCGCTTCCCCACCTGGGGAGGCGCTCGAATGGGGCGGGACTGGCGGGGTCTTCTACCCTGGCTGGACCCGCCCCTTCTGTTTGGTGGAAAAGTCGGTCCTGGTCGTTTGCGTGCAACCGAGCGTGCGTGCTAAGCCCACCCGCCATGCGCTTGATTTTATTCGCCTTGTGCTCGTTCGTGGCGGTTTCGGCACGGGCGGCGGAGCCGGAATTGCTCGCTCGGCTGGATGCCCTGCATGAGCGACGTGGCGAGGCGGAGGGTGGCAAGGCGCTGGAGGCCGAGCTCAAGGCGGCGCTGTCGGTGACGCCGGACGACTTCGAGCTGGTGTGGCGCCAGGCGCGACAGCTCCAGTGGCAGGCGGACGGGGCCGCGAGCGAGAAGCTCAAGAAGGTGCTCGGCCGGCAGACGTGGGACGTGGCGGAGAAGGCCGTCAAGCTGGCCCCCAACCGCGTGGAAGGCCACTACTTCGCGGCGGCGGGGATTGGCGCCTACTCTCAAGCAGTGGGGGTGATGAAGGCGCTGGGCGAGGGCCTTGAAGGCAAGTTCAACGAGCGGCTCGACGCGGCCATCAAGCTGGACTCCGGCTTCTACGGCGCCGCGCCGCTGCTGGCCAAGGGGCGCTACTACTACGAGCTGCCCTGGCCCAAGCGGGACCTCAAGAAGTCGGCCGAGTATTACGAGAAGGCCATCCAGCAGCATCCGGAGATGTTGCGCGCATACTACTTCCTGGCCGAGACGCTCCTCAGGGACGACAAGGCGAAGGAGGCGCGCAACGCCATCCAGAAGGTGAAGCAGGGCAGCGTCGCGTACGACCCCTCGGAGGGACGGCGCATCCAGGAGTGGGCGAAGAAGGTCGAAGCCGACATCGAGGAGGAGCTCAAGTGAGAGCAGAGAATCAGGTAGGACCTTCGGCTTCGGCGGCCGGAGCGCAGGAGGGAAACCTGGTCCAGTTGCTGATCCAGCGCGCGCAGAACGCCTCCAAGGCGGGTGTGACGCACAAGAAGGACGGCCGCTGGCAGGACGTGAGTTTCGGGCAGGTGCTGGACGACGTGAAGGCGTTGTCCGCGGGCCTGGTGGCGCAGGGCGTGAAGCCCGGGGACCGGGTGGCGCTGTTCGCCAACACCAGCCTCATGTGGATCGTCGCGGACCTGGCGATCACGGCGGCGCAGGCCATCACCGTCCCCATCTATTCGTCCAACCTCCCGGACGAGTTCCGCTACGTCATCAAGCACTCGGAGACGTCCTTCGTCTTCGTGGACAATGACGAGAAGGATGCCAAGCAGGCGGGCCGCCTGACGCGCGTGCGGCAGAAGCTGGCCGAGTGCCCCACCGTCCAGAAGGTCATCGTCTTCGAGGGCGCCGTGGCGGGCGGCCAGGAGGTCGCGCTGGCGGACGTGATGGCCCAGGGCCGCGAGGCGCACCAGGCCAACCCGGCGTCCTTCGAGGAGCGGGTGGCCTCGGTGAAGTCCGAGGACACCAACTGTCTCATCTACACCTCGGGCACCACGGGTGACCCGAAGGGCGCCATCCTCACGCACGGCAACTGGACGTACCAGGCGCACGCGGTGCAGGCCATCGGGATGATGGAGCCCAGCGACGCGGTCATGCTGTTCCTGCCGCTGGCGCACGTGTTCGCGCAGGTGGTGAAGGCGGCGTGGTTGTCCATGGGCTTCCGGCTCATCATCGCGGAGTCGGTGGACAAGCTGATGGCGAACATCGTGGAGACGCGCCCCACGGTGCTGCCGTCGGTGCCGCGCGTGTTCGAGAAGGTCTACAACACGGTGGTGTCCAACGGCACGTCGGCCCCGGGCCTCAAGGGCCGGATGGCGCGCTGGGCCTTCAAGCTGTTCGACGAGTACGTCGAGGCGAAGCAGCAGGGCCGCGACTACGACGGCCTGGCGTTCACCCTGGCCAAGAAGCTGGTGTTCACCAAGGTGCGCGGCACGCTGGACGAGAAGCTGGGCGGCAACATGCGCCTGTTCGTCTCCGGCGGCGCGCCGCTGTCGCGGAAGATCGGCTACTTCTTCGACCTGCTCGGCTTCAAGGTGGTGGAGGGCTACGGCCTGACGGAGACGGCCGCGCCCACCAACGCGAACCGCCCGAACAAGATCAAGATCGGCACCGTGGGCCCCGCCATGCCGGGCACCGAGGTGAAGATCGCCTCCGACGGCGAGGTGCTCGCCCGTGGCCCCTGCATCATGAAGGGCTACTACAAGAACGACACGGCCACGGCCGAGGTCCTGGAGGCGGACGGCTGGTTCCACACCGGGGACATCGGTGAGCTGGACTCGGACGGCTACCTGCGCATCACCGACCGCAAGAAGGACATCATCGTCACCGCGGGCGGCAAGAACGTGGCGCCGCAGAACATCGAGAACACGCTCAAGACCTTCCCCATCCTCAGCCAGGCCATGGTGTACGGCGACAAGCGCCCGTACCTGGTGGCGCTCATCACCGTGGGCGAGGACACGGCGAAGAAGCTGCTGGAGGAGAAGGGCGCCCCGGTGGGCAGCTACGCGGAGAACGCCAAGCGCCCCGAGGTCCACGCGGCCGTGAAGGCGGTGCTGGACAAGGTGAACGCGGACTCGCCGCCGTACGCCACCATCAAGCGCTTCACCATCATGTCCGCCGACTTCACCCAGGAGTCCGGCGAGCTGACGCCCACCCTCAAGGTGAAGCGCAAGGTGTGCAGCCAGAAGTACAAGGCGCAGATCGACGCCATGTACGACAACGTGGCCGTCGTCGAGTAGCGCTCAAGGCCGCTCGCCCCCGGTGCGGTCGACCGGGGGCCCGGCTGGCCGGTGGAAACGTCAACGCCCGCTCGGCCCCTTGAGGAGGGGTGGAGCGGGCGTCGCGCTTCAAGGGTGCTTCAGGAAGCGGGGCTCAGGCGTGGCTGCTGGGGGACGAGGACTTCACGTCCTTGTCCACGTTGCCGCCGCTGGCCAGGTTGCCGCCCTTCTTGTCGGCGCCGGGCGTCCCCGCGTCCTCCTCGCCGCCGAAGCCGCGCTTGAAGTTGCGAATCGCGCTGCCCAGGGACGAGCCGAGCTGCGGCAGCCGCGTGGCCCCGAAGAGGAGCAGCAGCACAAACAGGATGAGAAGAAGTTCCATCGGCTTCAGCCCCAGCATCACGGCTCCTTCGTGAAAACGGGCGGAGCATACCGGGGGGCGCCTTGGACCGCCAGCAAGAGCGGACGTGTCATGCCTGGAGGGCCGCTGCCTCTGCGAGCGTGGCCCCCGGCACCGCCGTCAGGGTGATGAAGAGGGAGCTGCCGGACGGATCCGTCTCCACCCCCACGCTCCCCCCGTGCGCCTCCACCTCCTGGCGGGCCAGGTAGATGCGCAGCGGATCCTCCAGCTTCTTCTCCCGGAAGGCCCGCTCCTCGCGCCGGAACACCGCCGAGGCGTCCTCGTCCGACAGGGGCACCCCCTCGCGGCGCACCTCCACCCGCACCCGGGGCGCGCCGGGATGGATGCGCAGGTGGATGACCTCGCCGGGCTGGGCGCGGGAGAGCTGGTAGAGGATGAAGGCCTCCAGGGCGTGCTGGATGCGGGCGCCGTCCACGCTCACCTCGGGCTGGGCCTCGCTCGGGTCCAGGTCCAGCACGAGCGCCACGTTGGCGGCGGTGGCCGCCGCGCGCTGCCGCTCCACCGCCGCGTCCAGCAGGGGCAACAGGGGCTGGCGCTCCGGCTCGCAGGCGAGCGAGCCCAGGTCGGCGCGGCTGGAGTCGAAGAAGTCCTGCGAGAAGGACAGCGAGCGGTCCGCGTTGCGCAGGATGGTCTCCAGCCCGCGCTGCACCTTGGGCTCCAGCGGCGAGCGGCCGTTGAGCAGCAGCGCGGCATAGGAGCGGATGTTGGCCAGCGAGCCGCGCAGGTCGTGGGACGCCATGCCCAGGTAGCGCACCCGCCGGCGGTTGTCGGCCTCGTCCCACGCCACGGGGAAGGTCCAGAACAGGCGCCCCCCGTCGCCCAGGGACTCCTCGCCCGCGAGCAGGACGTGGTCGTCGTCCTTCTCCCAGAGGCGCGCGTCCCCCATGCGGCGCTGGAAGCCGGCGGCGCCCAGCAGGGCGTCCAGGGAGCTCACGTCCCCGGGCAGCGCCTGGAGGCCCAGATGCTCGAGCAGCAGGCCGCCCAGCAGGCGCGGGGGCCCCTGCGTGGGGACGAGGACGAGGCCAGGCGCTTCCGCCGTGCTGCCAGCTCCCATCTCCCCTGGGCTCCTCACGTTTTCCACCTCCCGTCCAGCAGGTCACGGAAAGGGTGGGGCGTGACTGTCGGTTTTGCAACGTGCACCCCCGTCGCGTGCGGGGAGCGCGTTTTTGTTGCGCCGCCGGGTGGGAGGATGGTGGAAGAATCCCCAGCGTCGCACCGAGGGAGACTGCCCTGACTCCGCCTAACACACAGCCTGATGGTGCCCCCGTCGTCCTCGTCGTGGACGATGATCCGGACATCCTCGAAGCCCTCTCCGAAATCCTCGAGGCCGAGGGCTTCGTCATCCGCCGCGCGCGCAACGGCAAGGAGGCCCTGGAGCGCCTCGAGCCGGAGCCCCCCCACCTCATCCTGCTGGACTTGATGATGCCGGTGATGGACGGGTGGGAGTTCGCCCAGCGCATGCGCCAGCGGCCCACGACGCACGCGGAAATCCCCATCATCGTCCTCAGCGCGGACCGCAACGTGGGCAGCAAGGCCCAGGACATCGGCGCGGTGGGGCACCTGGCCAAGCCGTTCGAGCTCAATGATCTGCTCAACATGGTGCGCCGCTCACTGCCCTCGTCGGCCGCGAACACGACCAGCGCGTGATGAACACGGCGCATCTGATGCCTTGACCTGCCAGGGGGGCGACATTACGGTCCCCCCGTCTTGATTCTCCAATCAACGACCAGGCCAAGGAGCGCCCCATGACGACCGCGAAGGAAATCATCGAGACCGAGATTCCGCAGAAGCTCACGGCGAAGCCGGAGCTGGCGAAGGAGGTCAACGCCATCATCCACTTCGACGTCTCCGGTGAGGGTGGCGGGAAGTGGACGCTGGACCTGACCAAGTCCGAGGGCTGGGTCTCCGCCGGCCACGAAGGTGCGTCGAAGATGACCATCCTCGTGAGCAACGACGACTTCGTGAAGATCAAGAACAAGACGCTCAACCCCCAGATGGCGGCCATGCAGGGCAAGCTGAAGTTCAAGCCCATGGACATGGGTCTCGCGATGAAGCTGGCGAAGATCCTGGGCTGATGGCCGTTTGAGTGAGTCATGTGCGGCGCGCCCCCGTCCTCGGGAGCGCGCCGCGTGTCGTTTCGGGCCCCCGAGCACCTCCTGGAGAGACTCCCATGTCGACGTTGCCGCTGAAGGGTTTGCGCGTGTTGGACCTGTCGCGCCTGTTGCCCGGTCCCTACGCCACGCTGGTGCTGGCGGACCTGGGTGCCACGGTGGTGAAGGTGGAGGAGCCGGAGGGCGGTGACTACGTCCGGGCGATGCCGCCGTCGCGTGACGACGTGGGGGCGCTGTTCTACGGGCTCAACCGGAACAAGCGCTCGTTGACGTTGAACCTCAAGACGCCCGAGGGGCGTGAGGCGCTCAAGAAGCTCGCGCGCACGCACGACGTGCTGGTGGAGAGCTTCCGTCCGGGGGGCATGGACAAGCTGGGCGTGGGGGAGGCGGTGCTGCGCGCGGAGAACCCCCGGCTCGTCTTCTGCTCCATCTCCGGGTACGGCCAGACGGGGCCGGACCGGCTCAAGGCGGGGCATGACCTGAACTACATCGCCCGGGCGGGGCTTCTGGGTTACGGCGGCGAGGCGGGCGGTGCGCCGGCGTTCCCGGGCGTGCAGATGGGCGACATCGGTGGCGGCAGCCTCTTCGCGCTGGTGGGCATCCTGGCCGCGCTGTACGAGCGCGAGCGCACGGGGCTGGGCCGGTTCGTGGACGTGTCGATGACGGACGGGGCCACGGCGTTCCTGCACATGCACCTGGCGGCGCGGCTCTTCATGGGTGAGCAGGGCGCGCCCCTGGAGCGCGGGCGCGAGGCGCTCAACGGCGGGTATGCGTGCTACGGCCTGTACCGCACGGCGGACGACCGGTGGCTGGCGGTGGGCGCGCTGGAGCCCAAGTTCTTCTCGGGCGTGTGCGAGCGGCTGGAGCGGCCGGACCTGATGGAGGACGCGTACGCGCCAGGGGAGGCGGGCGCGCGGGTGAAGGCGGAGCTGACGAAGCTGTTCGCCTCGAAGCCGCTGGCGCACTGGGCGGAGCGGTTCGCCGGCTC
The DNA here is from genome assembly GCF_026626605.1 of Myxococcus sp. MISCRS1. Lineage (NCBI taxonomy): Bacteria > Pseudomonadati > Myxococcota > Myxococcia > Myxococcales > Myxococcaceae > Myxococcus > Myxococcus sp. MISCRS1. The sequence goes on along the minus strand of NZ_JAPNKB010000001.1, from coordinate 794,382 downwards.
GGACCTGTGCGTGGAGCCGGTGGCCGAAGGGGACGACGTGCTGAAGGACGCGCAGCTGCGTGCCCGGGGGCTCTTCGTCGAGGCGGAGGACTCCAGGCTGGGCAAGGTGACGCACCTGCTGACGCCGCTGCGCATGGGGCCCACGCCGCTGCGCGAGCCGCCCGGGTTGGGACAGCACTCGCGCGAGGTGCTCTCGGAGGCGGGCTTCACCGAGGAGGAGATGGCGCGGCTGGGCGTGTGAGCTCTCGGGGGCTCCAGAAGGACTCTCCTCGAGCGGCGTGACAGGTATCGCCCACCAGGTCGAGCGCGAGCTGCGGGTCGCGCCCGGCCACCGCCGCGGGGGCGGCGAGCAGGCCCGTCTGGTCCATCCGGCGCACCGTGTTCTCCAGGTACCGGCGTGCCCGCTCCACCGTCTGCTGCTGTGCGGGGGTAGGGCGCCAGCCCGTGTCCTCCCTCAATCGCCCGAGGGTTTCCAGCAGATGCCCCTGGAACTTCAGCATCTGCGCGAGGACGCGCTCGCGCTCCGCGGGCGCCGAGGCCCACGCGGTCTCGTACTGCCGCGTCTCCGAATCCAGCCGATACAGCAGCACGTTCACCTGGGCCGCGAGCCGTTGTCTCCATGCCGTGCGCACCGAGGCATGCCGCGCCCAGCCGGCCACGGCCTGGAAGTAGTGCAGCCCGCCACACGGATGCGCGTAGATGCCCTGGCCCCGCTTGGGCACCTCGGGCCGCTTCGCCTTCATCCCCTCGGCCAGCTCCGCGTTCGCCGTCTCCAGCGCCGTGAGCGCACGGGTCATCACCTCATCCACGCGCACCCGCTGCCCCGTCGAGTCACGGAACGAATCCCCGGGCCGCGAGCTCAGCGAGAGCGCCTCCAACATCCACGCGCTCTCACCGGACTCCACCTGCGCCATGCGGAAGTCGCGCTTCACGTCCTCCACCAACTCCCGCAGCGTCACCTCGCCCCAGTCCGTCTTGAAGCGCTGTGACAAGGGCAACCCGGAGGCGAGCAGCGTCTTCACCTGGAGCGCGGGGTGCGGCTCCACCGGTGTGCCGTCGGACGTGAACGACTCGAAGTAGACGTCCGCCCGGCTCGCCGCGGTCTGCTCTCGCGCGGGCGCCTGGCGCAGGAAGTCCGCCACCACGACCTCGGCGGCGAGCCGTCCATCCGCCGCGCGGAACGCACGCCCGTCCAGCGCCATGCCATGCGCGAGCGCCCACGGAGCCCGTGCATCCGAGGCCCACGCACGGCACCTGGACGCCAGCTCACGCGCGAGCGGCGAGGGCTCGGCTCGAACCTGCGGGGTGAAGAGGAGACAGGGGATGCACGCCAGGAGACGGAGCGCGCGTCGGGCGGAGGTCGCCACCGACGCGCGCTCGTCCATCCTAGATGGCCTGCTCGGGCGTGGTCCCGAGCCGCTTCAGCACCCGCTCCAGGAGGCCGAAGAGGGCCTCCTGGTCATCGGGGGGAAGCAGGTCCAGCATCCGCCGCAGCCCCTGGTCCACGCTGCGGCTGATGAGGGTGAAGAGCTTGACGCCCTCCGGGGTGAGCTGCGCGACGACGGCGCGCCGGTCCTCGGCGTCCCTCGTGCGCTCCACCATCTTCATGTCCTCCAGCCGGTCCACCACGCCGGTGATGGTCTTCTTCGTGATTCCGACCCGCTGGGCCAGGACGCCCACGTGCGTGGGGCCGTCGTTGCCCAGCCACATCAGCACGTGGATCTGCGTGGGGGTGAGCTGGTTGCTCTCGCAGATTCCGTGCAGCGGATCCCTCAACGAGCGGTAGCGCCCGAGCTGGATGATGAGGTCGTGCAGCCGCCGCGACGCGGGCGTGGAGGTGTCCTCCTCGGGGGGCGCCTCGTAGGCCGCGCCCGAATCCTCGGTGGACTCCAGCTCCTCCTCGCCCGCGCCCGTCGGCTGCACGCGGAGGGCCGGTCTGTTGGCCGGCACTCGCATCAGGCCGTCTCCACTCGCGCGGCGGCGGCCACCGCGGGCTTGCCGCTGTGCGGGTCCACGGCGTGCGGCGTGCCGTGGTCCGGAGCGGAGCCCGGGCCCTTCTTGCGCTTGAACTTCTCCGTGAGCTGATCCAGCAGCGAGTACACCACCGGCACCACGGCCAGCGTCAGCACCGTGGAGGTGATGAGACCGCCGATGATGGTGATGGCCATGGGCGCGCGCGTCTCGGCGCCGTCGCCGCGGGCGATGGCCACCGGCACCATGCCGGCGATCATCGCGATGGTGGTCATGAGGATGGGACGCAGACGCACCGGGGCGGCGCCGAGCAGCGCCTCCGTGGCCGACTTGCCCTCCTCACGAAGCTGCAGCGTGAAGTCCACCAGGAGGATGCCGTTCTTCACCACCAGACCCATGAGCATGATGACGCCGATGAGGGCGAACATGGACATGGCCTGCCCGGTGATGAGCAGCGCGCCGATGGCGCCGATGAAGGCGAAGGGCAGGGACAGCATGATGGTGAACGGGTGGACCAGGCTCTCGAACTGGGCCGCGAGAATCATGTACACGAGGATGATGCCGAGCAGCAGCGCGGAGACGAACGCCGTCACCGCCTTGCCGAGCTCCTTCGCGTTGCCCTCGAAGTCGTGGATGACGCCCGCGGGCGCCAGCTCCTGCGCCGTCGTGTTCATGAACGCGATGGCCTCGGAGAGCTGGTAGCCGCTGGCCAGGTTGGCCAGCAGGGTGATCTGCCGCTTCTGCGCCTCGCGGTCGATCTGCACCGGACCGTCGGCCGGGGTGATCTTCGCCAGGTTGCGCAGCTCCACCAGCTGGCCGCTCGGCGAGCGCACCGTGAGCTTGCCCAGCGAGTCCGCGGACGCCAGCGTGGAGGGCGGCAGGCTCAGCTTCACCTCGTACGTCTCGCCCCCCTCGCGGTAGTCCATGAACTTGTCGCGGCCGAGGAAGGCACGCAGCGTGGCGCCCAGGGACGCGGCCGGCACGCCGAGGGCGGCGGCGCGCTCGCGGTCCACCTCCACGTCGTACTGCGGCTTGCCCGAGCGGTACGTGGAGTCGACGTCCACCAGGCCCGGGTTCTTGGCCATGGCCGCCTTCACCTTGTCGGCGGTCTCGATGAGCTGCTGCCAGTTGTCGCCGCGCAGGTTGAACTGCACCGCCTGCGTGCGCGAGCCGCCACCGGCCACCGGCGAGATGTCCTGCACCGCGAGGTGGACGCCAGGAGGCGCCTTGATGTTCTGGCGCAGGTACGTCTTGAGCTCGCCCTGCGTGTAGCCGCGCAGCTTCACGTTCACCAGGTTGATGAGCAGCTCACCCTTGTGCACCTCCTCCTGAACGCCGCCACCGGCGGTGGCGAAGGTGGAGGCGATGCCCGGCAACGGCCGGATGACGGCGTCGAGCCGGTCCAGCTCCGCCTGCGTCTCCTGCAGCGTCGAGCCGATGGGCAGCTCCACCGTCATCTTGATGTTGCCGTTGTCCTGCTCGGGGATGAACGTGAACTTCAGGAAGCGCGCCATCGCGAAGGTGGCGAAGAGCACGCCCACCGCGATGACCAGCGTCAGCGCCCGGCGACGCAGGATGCCGGCCAGCAGGTTGCGGTAGCCGGTCTCCATGCCCACCAGCACCTTCTCCACCTTCGCGGAGATGCCCGTCGGCTGGCCGTGGTGACGAAGCAGGCGCGACGACATCATCGGCGTGAGCGTCATGGACACGGCGTAGGAGATGAGCGTGGCCACCGCCACCGTGACGCCGAACTGGTAGAAGAACTTGCCCATCATGCCGTCCATGAAGGCCACGGGGATGAACACCGCCACGATGGCCAGCGTCACCGCGAGCACCGCGACGGCGATCTGCCCGGCGCCGTCCATGGCCGCCTGCATGGGGGACTTACCCTCCTCCATGTGACGCACGATGTTCTCGATGACCACGATGGCGTCGTCGATGAGCAGACCGATGGAGAGCGTCAGCGCCAGCATGGTGATCATGTTGAACGTGAAGCCCAGCGCGGCCATCACGGCGAACGTGCCGACGATGGACACCGGCAGGGCAATCGCGGCGACGATGGTCGAGTTCAGGTTGCGCAGGAACACCAGCACGATGAGCACGGCGAGCACACCGCCGAGCACCAGGTCGAACTGCACCGACGCGATGGACGAGCGGATGAACCGCGAGTTGTCCGACACCGTCTCGATGAGGATGCCCTCGGGCAGCTGCTTGTTGATGTCCGCCAGCGACTCCTTGATGAGCTCGGCCACCTGCACCGTGTTGGAGCCGGACTGCTTGCGCACGATGAGCGCCACCGCGCTCCGGTCGCCGTTCTTCGCCGCGCCGCGCGCCTCCTCCGGGCCGTCCACCACGTCCGCCACGTCACGCACGCGCACCGGCGCGCCGTTGGTGTTGGTGAGGATGATGTTGCGGATGTCGTCCACGCTCTTGGCCTCGGACGTCAGGCGCAGCACGCGCTCGCGGCCCGAGTCCATGGTGCGACCACCCGGCATGTCCAGGCTCTGCGCCTTGACCGCCTGGCTCACGTCGCTGATGGCCATGCCGAAGCCGCGCAGGCGGTCCGGGTCCACCACGAGCTGGATTTCACGCTCCCGGCCACCCGTCACGTCGATGCTGCCCACGCCCGGCTGACGCTGCAGCGCCGGCTTGACGATGTCCTCGGCCGTCCGCGTCAGCTCCTGGATGGGCAGCGCGCCGGACAGCGACAGGGTGACGATGGGCGCCGCGCCGATGTCGAACTTCTCGACGACGGGCGTCTCGATTTCGTTCGGCAGCTTGCTCAGCGTCGCCTGGACGCGATCACGCACGTCCTGCGCCGCCACGTCGACCGCCGTGTCCAGCGTGAAGCGCACGACGATCTGCGACACGCTCTCCATGTTGATGGAGCGAAGCTGCTCCACGCCGTTGAGCGTGTTGAGCGCCTCTTCCAGCGGATCACTGACGTTCTTCTCGATGGTCTCCGGGTCCGCGCCGGGCAGCACCGTCGTCACCGTGACGACGGGGAAGTCGACGTCCGGGAACTGGTCCACGCCGATGCGCGGGTACGCGTTGATGCCGAACACGACCACCGCCATCATCAACATGGCGGTGAAGATGGGTCGTGAAATGAATGTCTTGAGTGGGCTCATTCAGCAGCTCCCTATAAGTCTCGAAGGGGAAGGGCAGGGCGTCACTGCACCACGCGGACGGCCGTGCCCTCCTTCACGTCCAGGGAGGAGTCGGCGAGCACGCGCTCGTCCGCGCTGAGTCCCTGGAGGACGCGCACGTAGCCGGGGAGCACGCGCTCCACGCGCACGTCGCGCTTGCGCACGGTGCCGTCCTGCACCACCCACACGAAGCCGTCCTGGCCTCGCGCGGAGACGGCCTGCGTCGGCAGGAACAGGCCCTTGTCGTCCGCCTGCTCCGCGACGTTGGAGAAGTCCAGGTCCACCAGCGCGCCGGGGCGCAGGGGGTTGGTCGTCTCACCCACCACGTCCGCCAGCACCTCCACGGTGCGGTTGGTGGCGTCCACCACCGCGCCCACCGTGGCCACCTGCACCTCGAAGCGCATGCCGCTGGGGCTCACCGTGCCGTGCGTCTTCACGCCGGGCTTGACCTTGTCCACGACGGACTCGGGCACGAGCGCGCGGACCTCCAGGCCCGTGGTGTCCACCAGGGTGAACACCGCGGTGGGCGGCGTCATGGCCACCGAGTCACCCAGGTTCTTGAGCCGGGCCGTGATGACACCATCGAACGGGGCGACGATGGTCATGTCGCGCAGGTTCTCCTCTGCCATGCGCAGCGCCGCCGTGGCCTGGGCCGCCTGGGCCGCCGCCTGCTTCTGGCCGATCTCCGCCTGGTCCAGGCCGGCCGCCGCGATGCCGCCACCCTCGGCCACCTTGCGGGTGCGCTCCAGGTTGTTCGTCGCCAGCTGCAGCCCGGCCTCCGCCGCCGCCTTCACCGCGCGCGCCTGCTCCACGCCGATGAGGATGTTGGAGGTGTCCAGCACCGCCAGCGCCTGGCCCTTCTTCACCTTGTCGCCCACCTTCACCAGCATCTTCGCGATGGTGCCGCTGGCCTGCGGGCTGAGCGTCGCCTCCTGCTTGGAGCGGACCTGACCGGTGACGCGCGTCACGCTGGCCTCCAGCTCCGTGGCGGGCGCAATCGCCTTCACGCCCATCGCCGCCGGGCCCGTCTGCTGGGGCAGGGTCGGCTGGGCTCCACCCTTGCCGCAGCCCGTCGAAATCACCGCCGCCAGCACCGCGGCCATCCACATGCGTCGAATCACGATCGTCCTGCTCCTGCCGGCTCGCGTGACCTGGACTCCTCCAGGTCGCTGCTCCGGCTTGATGCCATGGAAAGTCTGCGCCCCAGAAACTACAGAGACTGAACTGTCTGTCAAGGGGATACTCCGTGATGCGGACTATCTCCTGCCGCGCCTACCTAACGCCCGCTTACCGGGCAAGCAGGACTTTCTGCGGGACCTGCCCCGGAGGGCGAGCGGGTTGGCTCACTGCGTCACCTTGCCGGTTGCGTCACGGGTGTTGCCCACCGGACGGGGCTGCGTATTGATTCGCGAATCAATCCCCCGAGGTACCCCCCGGATTTCTCCAGGGAGGAGCGTGCATGCCGAACCCGTTCACCGAGGAGCACGAGGCGTTTCGCAGGACGGTGCGAGCCTTCGTCGACAAGGAGATGGCGCCGTACGGGCTGGAGTGGGACCGGGCCGGCATCTTCCCGCGCGAGCTGTTCAAGAAGTGCGCGGAGCTGGGCTTCCTCGGCATCAACCATGATCCACGCTTCGGCGGCAGTGGACTGGACTACTGGTACGTCACGGCGTTCTGCGAGGAGCTCAGCTACAGCAAGAACGCGGGCGTGAACATGGCGCTCCTGGTGCAGAGCCAGATGGCCACGCCCATCATCAACGAGATCGGCACCGACGAGCAGAAGAAGGAGTTCCTGGAGCCGGCGCTCAAGGGCGAGAAGATCGCCGCGCTGGGCGTGAGCGAGCCGGGCTGCGGCTCGGACGTGGCGAGCCTCAAGACGACGGCGCGCAGGGACGGCGACGACTACGTCATCAACGGCTCGAAGATGTGGATCACCAACGGCACGCGCGCGGACTTCATCACGCTGGCGGTGCGCACGGGTGAGGCCGGCTACGGCGGCATTTCTTTGGTGACGTTCCCCACGGACGTGAAGGGCTTCGGCGTCTCCAAGAAGCTCGACAAGGTGGGCAACCTGTCCTCGGACACGGCCGTCCTGTACTTCGAGGACTGCCGCATCCCCGCGCGCTACGTGCTGGGGGAGGAGAACGAGGGCTTCTACCACATCATGACGAACTTCCAGGGCGAGCGCCTGGTGGGCGCCATCACCGCGGTGGCCGGCATGGAGCGGATGATGGAGGACGCCATCCAGTACGGCAACGAGCGCGAGGCGTTCGGCCGGCCGCTGATGAAGTTCCAGGTGTGGCGCCACAAGTTCGTGGAGCACCTGACGGCCATCGAGGCGGCCAGGCGGCTGACGTACCACGCGGTGGACCTCTTCGACCGGAAGGAGAACCCGGTGAAGGAGATCTCCATGGCGAAGCTGTTCGCGGGCGACCTGGCCCAGCGTGTGGCCTACGACGCCCAGCAGTTCTACGGCGGCATGGGCTACGTGGAGGAGACGCCCGTCGCCCGCATGTGGCGCGACGTGCGCCTCATCACCATCGGCGGCGGCACCTCCGAGGTGATGAAGGAGATCATCTCCAAGCTCTACGGCTTCTAGGAGGCCGTGAGCACGGCTCGGGCGGACGGTGGTGTCCGGTCCGCCCGGGCGTGCTCCTTCAGCGGACGCCGCCCTGCTGCGAGGCGTAGGTGCCGCTCTGCTGCTCGTCGTCGAGCACCGCTCCCGCCGCCGCCGCGCCCATGTCCTCGGGGGTCGCCGGCTTGCCCTTGGGGGAGCACACGCACCCCGCGGAGTTGCGGATGATGACCAACGCGCCCAACTCCATGTCCAGGTCGGTGCAGATCTTCACGCACTCCGTGGCCCGCTCCTTGGGCACGGCGGCGGTGGTGGCGGCGACGGTGACGCAGCCGGGGAGCACGAGCAGCGCGAGCAGTCCGATGAGCTTTCGGTTCATGCCCGAGCGTCTATCACGGGCCCGCCGTGGGGCGTTTCATCGCTTGCGGAACAGGGCCTCGGCGGCGCTCATGAGCGCGTCGCGGCTCGCCTTCGCGTGCAGGCCGCCCTCGCCAATCTGGAACAGCTCGCAGAAGTTGGCGCCGTCCTTGTCGGAGGGCACCTCCGCGAAGGGCTCCTTGCACTCCTTGGCGAAGCTCGCGTCGTAGTGCCGGCAGTTGCGGCACGAGCGCACGTCCTCGTCACACTTCGGACACGTGTCGCTGCGGCCGACCTGGTTGGCGATGATGTCGAGCGTGTGTCCACAGTGCGCACAGCCGGCCATGACCACCTCCGCGAAAGAGCAGGGGGACATTCTGCCAGCGTGGCGTGACGGCCGGGAGGCCTACCGTTGGAGGCTGGACACGAGCGCCGGCGTGCGCTCCGAGGGAGCGGGCGAGGTCGGCGCGGAGGGGCGCAGCTCCCCGAGGGCATCCAGGAGCTGGTCATCCAGGCGCTTGAGGAGGAACAGCACGTAGGCACCCACCAGGGACAGGGCGGCGGCCAGCACGGCCAGCATCATCCCGCGCTCCCACAGGTGCGCCTTCTCCATCACCCCGCGGCGCTCGGAGAACGTCTTGAGCTGGGCGGCGGCGGCCTTGTCGTCCAGCCGCTGGGCGTACTCCTGGGCCTGGGCGGTGCCGCGCTCCATCAGCCACTGCCCCTGCACCTGGAGCGCATCCGCCCGGGTGTAGCAGTAGACCGCCCCGCCCGAGGAGAGCAGGGTGAAGCACAGCGCCAGCGTCAAGCTCCGGGTGCCCATCGCCTCGTCCTCCGGAATCGCCATTGCGCGGGCCTCGACACCCACGCCTGCCCCGGCTTCCCGAAGACAGTAGCGGATGGTAGGGAGCCCCCCTGACATGGGCAAGCCCTACCGTCCTAAAGACCACTATTTCCAGAAAGCCAAGCAGGAGGGCCTCCGAGCGAGGTCCGCCTTCAAGGTCGACGAGCTCATCAAACGCTTCCCCATGGTGAAGAAGGGCCATGTGGTGCTGGACCTGGGGGCCGCGCCTGGAGGGTTCCTCCAGATCCTCGCGGACGCGGTGGGAGGCACGGGGCAGGTGATTGGCGTGGACATCGTCGCCATCCGTCCCTTCACCCAGCGGCACGTGCGCACGGCGGTGCTGGACGTGCTCGCGGACGACTTCGACGCGAAGCTCACCGCGCTGCATGACGGCCTCTTCGACGCGGTCATCTCCGACATGGCGCCCAAGACGAGCGGCATCAAGGCCACGGATGAGGCGCGCAGCCTGCGGCTGGCGGGCAAGGCGCTGGAGCTGGCCCAGAAGCGGGGCCGGCCCGGCTCGTCCTTCGTGGCGAAGGTGTTCATGGGGGGCGACTTCGAGGACTTCCGCGACCAGGTGCGCGCCCTCTTCGAGGAGGTGAAGGTGGTGCGCCCCGAGGCGACGCGCGGCGCCAGCATGGAGGTCTACCTGGTGGGGCTGCGCCGCAAGGCGCCGTCGGAGGGGACGCCCCCCGCGAGTTGATCCGCATTGTGGAACGGTGGGGCGGCCACCTGTGTCTAGAGTGCCGACCATGCACCACACCCTCCGCACCTGGGCATCCACTGTCGCGCTGTTGTTCGTGTCCCTGCTGCTCTTCGCCCCGCCCGCGCTCGGCGCCGCGGCGGCGAAGGCGCCTCCCTCGTGGAAGGACATCGACGCGCTGGAGTCGAATCAGCAGTACGAGGCCGCCGCGAAGGGCGCGGAGGCCCGGCTCATCAAGGCGCGTGAAGGTCAGGACGAGGCCGAGTGGACGCGCGCGCTGCTCCGCACGGTGCGCCTGCGCAGGGCGCTGCACGGGTACGAGACGGCGGTGCGCTTCCTGCGCGAGGAGCCCTGGCCCAAGGGGCAGCTGTCTCGCGCCGCGCTGAACCTCTACTACGCCAACTCGCTCGTCACGTACGCGCGCGTCTACAGCTGGGAGGTCCGGCAGCGCGAGCAGGTGGCGTCCTCGGGGCCGGTGGACCTGAAGGCGTGGACGTACTCGCAGCTCATCACCGAGGCGCAGCGCGCGTACGAGGACCTCTGGAAGCAGCGGCAGGCGCTGGGCCAGGAGCCGGTGAAGGCGCTGTCCGAGTACCTGCAGCTGAACACGTACCCGGAAGGCATCCGGCCCACGCTGCGCGACGCCGTCACGTACCTGCGCGTGGAGCTGCTCGCCGACAGCACGCACTGGTTGCCCGAGCAGGCCAACGAGGTCTTCAAGCTGGACCTGCGCTCGCTGCTGGAGGGCACGCCGGTGGTGGACCTGACGGACCCGAACATCCACCCGCTGGTGAAGGTGGCCGCGGTGCTGGGGGATCTGGAGTCCTGGCACCGCGCGGGCGGACGGCGCGAGGCGGCGCTGGAGGCGCGGCTGCGTCGCTACGAGGTCCTGCATCAGCACATCACCGACGCGGAGGACCGCGCGCGCATCCGCGAGCACCTGACCGCGCACCTGGCGGGGTTCAAGGACGTGCCCTGGTGGTCCATGGGGCAGGGGCTCCTGGCGGAGCAGGAGAACGCGGCGGGCCACGCGGTGCGGGCGCACGCGCTCGGCAAGGCGGGCATGGCGGCGTTCCCCAAGTCGCTGGGCGCCTCGCGGTGCCGGACGCTGGTGGAGTCGCTGGAGGCGCCGGACTTCCGTGTCGTCTCCATGCAGTCGGACGGCGCGAACCGTCGCTCGGTGGAGGTCACGCACCGCAACGTGCCGGCGCTCCACTTCCGGGCGTACCCGCTGGATGTCGAGGCGCGGCTGAAGAAGATCGACGACTACAACCTGCTGCCGTACGGGGACGCGCTCCTGCGCCTCGTCCGGAGCACGAAGCCCGTGGCCACGTGGACCACGCAGCTGCCCGCCACGCCCGACTTCCAGCCGCACCGCACCTTCGTCACGCCGCCGCTGAAGGACGTGGGCACGTACGTCATCGTCGCGTCCGCGCGGGAGGACTTTCGTGAGAAGGGCAACCGCATCCAGGCGTCGTTCCTGTCGGTGACGCCGTGGGTGGCCATCACCCGCAACATCCGCGGCCGGGGCGTGGACGCGCGCATCGTGAAGGGCGACACGGGCGTCGCCGCGCCGGACGTGGCCGTGCGTCTGGTCCAGATGGACTACCGCCAGGGCCCGCGCACCGTGGCCCGGGCGAAGAGCAATGCCCAGGGCGAGGTGTCGTTCGACGCGCCCAAGGGCCAGAACTACCAGAGCTACATCGTGGTGCTGGGCGAGGGTAAGTCCGCGCTGATGCTGCTCAACGGGGTGAACTTCTATCCCTTCTCGGAGCCGCAGCAGGTCGTGTCGTCGCTCGTCTTCACGGACCGCAGCGTCTACCGGCCGCTGCAGAAGCTGCAGTGGAAGGTGGTGGCGTACAGCGGACAGACGAGCCAGTCGCGCTACGAGACGATGCCGCACACCTCGGTGAAGGTGCGGCTGATGGACCCGAACTACCAGGAGGTCGCGTCGAAGGAGGTCCGCACGAACGACTTCGGCTCGGCGGCGGGCGAGTTCACCATTCCCACGGGCCGGCTGCTGGGCGCGTGGCAGGTCCAGGTCGAGTCGGGTGGCAGCGCGGCGGTGCGCGTGGAGGAGTACAAGCGGCCGACCTTCGAGGTGACGCTGAAGGACCCGGACTCGCCGATGCGGCTCAACCGGCCGGCGACCTTCAAGGGCGAAGCGCGCTACTACTTCGGGCTGCCCGTGGCGTCCGGCACGGTGCGCTGGCGCGCGTACCGCGAGCCGGTGCTGCCCTGGTGGTGGTGGTACGACACGCGCTTCATCTCGCAGCAGCGGCAGCTGGTCGCCGCGGGCTCGTCGTCGGTGAAGGAGGACGGCGGCTTCGACATCACGTTCACGCCGGAGGCGGACGAGCGCTCCGCGAGCACGCCCGGGCTGACGTGGCGCTACCGCGTGGAGGCGGATGCCACCGACGAGGGCGGCGAGACGCGCTCGGCGGAGCGGGCGTTCCGCCTGGGCTTCGTCGCGGTGGAGGGCCGCGTGGAGACGGACACGGGCTTCCTGTCCCAGGGCGCGAGGTCGGAGGTGCGGCTGGTCCGCTCCACGCTGGACGGCGCGCCGCAGCCCGGTGAGGGACGCTGGCGCCTGGTGGCGCTCAAGCAGCCCGCGCAGCCGCTGCTGCCGGCGGACGAGCCGATTCCCACGCCGCCGAACCTGAAGGAAGACCCCGCCGCCGCGCCTTCGCCCACGCCGGGGGACGCGCTCCAGCCGCGCTGGGCGCAGGACTACAAGCCCGAATCGGTGCTGGCCCGTTGGGCGGATGGCGCGGAGCGCGCCAAGGGCAGTGTCCAGCACGGTCAGGACGGCGTGGCCAAGGTGACGCTGCCCGCGCTCGAGGCGGGCGCCTATCGGCTGCACTACGAGACGAAGGACGCCTTCGGGCAGACCTTCACCGTGGCGCGCGAGCTGCTGGTGGCCGGAACGAAGTCGCCGGCCGAGCTCGCCGCGGCGCTGGTGGTGGAGCGGTCCTCGGTGCGCGTGGGCGAGAAGGCGCGGCTGCTGGCCACGTCCGGCTTCGAGGGACAGCCGCTGGTGTTGGACCTGTACCAGGGAGACACGCGCATCCTGCGCAAGGCGCTGGTGGCGGGCGAGGGCGCGTCGGTGGTGGAGATTCCGGTGACGGAGGCGATGCGCGGCGGCTTCACCGCGGTGCTCGTGGCCGTGCGTGACTGGCAGTTCGTGCGCTTCACCGAGCACGTCTTCGTCCCGTGGGACAACAAGGAGCTGCAGCTGGAGTTCTCCACGTTCCGCGACAAGATCCGCCCCGGCGCGAAGGAGACCTGGCGCGTGACGGTGAAGGGCCCGAAGGGCGCGAAGGTGGAGGCGGGCGCCGCGGAGCTGCTCGCGTATATGTACGACCAGTCGCTGGACCTGTTCGCGCCGCACTCGCCGCCGAGCGCCTCCAGCCTCTATCCCAACCGCGCGACGGCGGTGGAGCTGGGGACCTCGCTGTCCATGTCGCATGCCCAGTGGCTGGTGTCACAGGGTTACGGCGAGTTCTCCTCGTGGACGCAGCCTTCGTCGGACCGGCTGCGGTTCGATGACGGCTACGGCGTGGGAGGACCCGGGCGTCGGCACCGGTCCTCGCGCATGAGCTTCGGGGGTGTCGCCAGTCCGTCCGCGGCGGCTCCGGAGATGGTCCGGAACGAGTCGAGGGTGATGCGCGAGCAGGATGCTCCGGGGGCTCCTCCTCCTCCGCCGCCTCCGGCGCCGCCGATGGAGCAGAAGGCGAAGGCCGAGAAGCCCAACCCGGGCGGCGGTCAGGCCGAGGCGCCGTCCAGCGGGCTGCGCTCCAACTTCGCGGAGACGGCGTTCTGGGTGCCGCACCTCATCACGGGCAACGACGGGTCCGCGTCGTTGGAGTTCACGGTGCCCGACTCGGTGACGGCCTGGAATGTCTGGGTCCACGGCCTCACGAGGGACTTGAAGGGGGGCTCGGCCCAGCGCACCACGCGCAGCATCAAGGAACTCATGGTGCGGCCGTACGTGCCGCGCTTCCTGCGCGAGGGAGACCGCGCGGTGCTGGAGGTGGTGGTGAACAACGCCTCCGAGCAGCAGAAGCAGGGCACGCTCACGCTGGACATCGTCGACCCGGATACTCGCAAGAGCCTGCTGTCGGAGTTCGGCGTGAAGAACGCGTCGCAGGCCTTCACGGTGGCGGCGGGGCGGGGGACCAGCCTGCGCTTCCCGCTCACCACGCCGACGCGCGTGGGCCAGGTGGCCTTCCGCGTGGAGGCCCGCTCCGGGGATTTGAGCGACGGAGAGCTGCGGCCCTTGCCCGTGCTTCCCGGCCGCGTGCACCTGGCGCAGTCGCGCTTCGTGACGCTCAAGGGCCCGGGCTCGAAGACGATGCGCTTCGACGACTTGAAGAAGGGTGGAGATTCCACGCGGGTGAACGAGCAGCTCGTCGTCACGGTGGACACGCAGCTCTTCTACTCCGCGCTCCAGGCGCTGCCTTACCTGGTGGACTACCCCTACGAGTGCTCGGAGCAGACGCTCAACCGCTTCGTGTCCTCCGGCATCCTGGGCAGCCTCTACGACAAGTACCCGGCCGTCGCGAAGATGGCGAAGGAGATGAGCCAGCGGGAGACCCAGTTCGAGACCTGGGACGCGGTGGACCCCAACCGGAAGATGGCCCTGGAGGAGACGCCCTGGCTCGAGCTGGCCAAGGGCGGCCGCGAGGGCAACGCGGGCCTGGTGAAGGTGCTGGACCCGAAGGTGGCTCGGGCGGAGCGGGACTCGGCGATGGCGAAGCTGCGCAAGGCGCAGACGTCCAGCGGCGGCTTCCCCTGGTGGCCGGGTGGCCCGCCGTCGCCGTACATGACGCTCTACATCCTGCACGGCCTGTCGCGCGCCATGGAGTACGGCGTGGAGGTCCCGGCGGACATGACGAGCCGTGCCTGGGAGTACGTGGCCCGGCATTACCGCGAGGAGTACTCCGAGAAGCTGATGAAGAAGGGGGTGGGCTGGGAGTTCCTCACCTTCCTCAACTACGTGGCGTCCAACTATCCGAACGCGAGCTACACGGGCGACGCGCTGACCGAGGACGAGCGCAAGGCGATGCTCGCCTTCAGCTTCACGCACTGGAAGAAGCACTCGCCGTACCTGAAGGGCTACCTGGCCCTGACGCTCAAGCGCGCCGGGCGCAACCCGGACGCGCTGAAGGTCTGGGACAGCGTGATGGACTCGGCGAAGACGAGCGAGGAGCTGGGCACGTACTGGGCCCCCGAGGACCGCAGCTGGCTCTGGTACAACGACACCACGGAGACGCACGCCTTCGCGCTGCGCACGCTGACGGAGCTGCGGCCCAAGGACTCCCGACGCGAGGGACTGGTGCAGTGGCTGCTGCTCGACAAGAAGCTCAACCACTGGAAGTCCACGCGGGCCACGGCCGAGGCGCTCTACGCGCTGGTGAAGTACCTGGAGGCCGAGGGTGCGCTGGGCATCCGCGAGGACGCGAAGGTGACGGTGGGCCCGCGCGTGGTGCGGATGGAGTTCGCGCCGGACGCGTACACGGGGAAGAAGAACCAGGTCGTGGTGCCCGGGCCGGAGCTCCAGCCGGAGACCATGAGCAGCGTGGTGGTGGAGAAGACGACCCAGGGCTTCGCCTTCGCGTCGGCCACGTGGCACTTCTCCACGGAGAAGCTGCCGGACGAGGACCGGGGTGACTTCTTCCAGGTGTCGCGGCGCTACTTCCGTCGCGAGCGCGAGGGCAAGCAGGTGGTGCTCCAGCCGCTGAAGGAAGGGGCGATGATTGCCCCGGGTGACGAGGTGGAGGTGCAGCTGTCGCTGCGCACCAGGCACGCGGCGGAGTACGTCCACCTGAGGGATCCGCGCGCGGCGGGCCTGGAGCCGGAGAACGCGCAGTCGCGGCACCGGTGGGACCTGGGCATCGTCTGGTACGAGGAGACGCGGGACTCCGGCTCGAACTTCTTCTTCGAGTGGCTGCCCGCGGGTGAATACACCTTCAAATACCGGCTGCGCGCCAACATGGCGGGGACGTTCCGCGTGGGGCCCGCCACCGTGCAGTCCATGTACGCGCCGGAGTTCACCGCGTACTCGTCGGGAGCGGTGATCACGGTGGGGGCCGCGAAGTAGGCTCGCTCCAGGGCCCGGGCCGGGCGGGCCCGGGTCCCCTGGGAGCGAGTGTCGTCATGTCCTTGTCGCGCGGTCTGTGTCGGTCGGGTGGGTGGCTGCTGCTGTGTCTCGGTTTGGCGTGCTCCGACGGTGGTGCGGAGAGGCCCGCGCCCGAGTACCGGCTGTCACCCGAGCGCGCCGCGCGACTGGAGGCCCTGAGGACGGAGATCCTCTCGGATACGTGCTACCAGGGGGAGGACACCCGCGGCTGTCCCCGCGTGACGGTGCCGTTCGCGCCGACGCGCGACTTCGCCATGAAGGACAGCACGGGCGAAGCATTGCTCATCGTCGACGACTTCCCGACGTTGCCCGCGAGGGCGCTACGCTATCGCAATCGACTCCTCGGGTACTACCGGGCGCTGGAGGGCGGTGACGTCGTTGCGGCGGACCCGGGGTGGCTGGTTCCCCCCAGGTTCCACGAGGCACTGACCACGTTCGCCACCGAGGACTTCATCCCGGCCGAGGCGTTGCGCGCGCTGGCGGAGCCGCTGCGGGCCCACTATCCCGAGCAGGGTCGACAGAGCGTGGGACACGGCAGCACGGTGTTCTCCCTGTTGGTGGAGGCCAATCCCCGGCAGCCCATCGTCGTGATGGACCATCCGGGCCTGTATGAACTGTCGCGCTCGGAGTTCTGCGAGCCCACGGGTGAGCCGGGCGCCCTGGAGCGACTGAGGGGCAGGGCTCAGCGCGCGGCCACGGGGCTGCGGGGCGTCATCGAGCGACATGGCGTCCGCTTCGTGAACCTGAGCCTGGGCGAGACGGTCGACTCCCTGCGGCGCGCCTGGCCCCGGTACTGCTCGGGAGAGGCGCCGGGAGTGGAGGTCCTCCGCGCGAAGCTGGCCGCCTACGCCCCCATCGCGCAGGTGCTCTTCGCGACCCCCGGCGTCTTCACCGCGCAGGCGGCGATCGACGCCACGGACCCGCTGGATTACCCCTACGACTACCCGTCGGCGGAGTACCCGAACCGGCTTCGCGTGGGCTTCTTCACGACGCTCGAGTCAGGACTCGATGAGTCGGGGCGAGGGGACACATCGAAGCTGGAAGGGTGGCCCGCGCGCGAGGACGTCGATGTGTACGTGAACAGCGGCGTGCTCCCGACGCGCCCCTTCCCACACAACGCGACGCCGTGGCTCCAGGTGGACAGCTTCGGCGTGGACATCTTCCCCATCACCGTGGCGACGACGTCGTGGATGGCTCCTCTGGCGCTGTCGCGCTTCATCCATGTCCGCTACGAGCGCTTCGCGGACAGGACGATGACCGACGAGCTCATCCAGCGCATCACCAAGTGGATGGTGCCCTCGGCCTGCGAGGACAGGACCGACCTGGTCTGCGTGTTCCAGGACCCGCTCGCGCACGGGCAGCTCGAGGTCACCCGGCTGGGCTACCGGCCACGCGAGTACGTCGCGCCCTGAGGGCACTGTCGGGGACGTCATCGACCTCGCGGCGGTGGCCGCCTGGTCCGTCCAGGCGCGAGCTTCCGCGTCCCTGAGGGGGGCCGTGGTGACCAGGGGGCGTGCGACTGCTGAAGTGGCCCCATGAGTCGCGTGCCTGTCGAGGCAGTCCGCGAGCTGAGCGGCTACTCACCGCGGGAGGCGGCGTGGTCCGTGGGATGGCGGAGTGGCGCCATGAGGCACATCGTGTGCCTCTCGAGGTGGTCCGCGAACGGAGCGGCTCCTCGCCGCAGGCGGCGGCGTTGTCGGTGGGGGGCGTGTGGCGAAGCCTTCGGTGCTGCCAAGCGGCTACTCGCCGCAGGTGGCGGCGTTGTCCGTGGGGTGCAGCGTCGCGATGCCGTAGGTGCCGTTGCGCGTGCCGCACCAGATCTGCCAGCGCGTGTTGCCCAGGTCCTTCGCTGCGTACACGCCACCTTCCTTCTTCGCCCCATCCCGAGCGCAGCAGCGCGCGAAGGCCCGCGTCCCGATCGACATCAGGCCCACCGCGTCCTGCGAGTCGGTGAACCCGCCCACGCGCTTCTCGCCACAAGACCACGGGGCCACGCCCTGGAAGCGGATGAGGTACTGCTCCTTCGTCTTCGCGGAACCTCCGCGCACCGGGCCGCCGTAGCAGATGCGTCCCTCCGCCTCGAGCTGGGCGTAGCGCGGCAGGAAGTGCAGCCCGCCAATGGGACCGCGCTGCCAGTCGTCCCCACAGAACACGTGCGTGAAGGCGTTGCGCGGCCCCGTGCTCACCCACAGGCTCGTCAGCCAGTCGATGTTCGCCTGCCGGTTTCCAGGGCGCCCCGCAGCGGACAGCGCCGTCTGGAGCCGCGAGTCGTCGTAGTGCCGGGCGACGAAGCGCCGCACGTCCGCCGCGCTCACGCTCACGTCCGGCCGCGCGGGGCACAAATCCAACACCTCCCGGTCCATCGCCGACAGGGGAGGGGGCCTGGCGAACAGCGGCTCTCGCGAGCACGTCGTGGCGCAGCCCGAGGCCGGCTTCCACGACACGGCGGGCTTCGTCTCGGCGGCATACCGGGGAGCCTCGGCGCTCGGCGCGGTGACGACGACAGGCGCGCGACTCTCCTCCTCTCGCTCCGCCAACTGCTTCTCACGACTGCGTGCGCGCTCGGAGGCCTCCGCCCGGTCCGCCGCCGCCAGCGTGGCCGCGCTCGGGGCTGAAGGGGCCGCGGACTCCTCGGCGCCCTCGCACAGCACCCAGCCCTCGGCGGAGGGGCCCCGCAGCTTGCACCACGCCCGGGCAGGGCCGCCCTTCTTGAGCAACGGATACGTCTTCCCAGCCTCGACGGTGAAGACGACGCGGGAGGACTCGGGCTGCTCCACCGCGTCGACGGAGGACTCGGAGACGAACGCGCCCGGGCCCGCGAGGGCGGGGAGGGCGCTCAGCAGCAGACCGAGGCTCAGGGCGGCGGAAAGACGCATGGTGCGCGGGACTGTATCCCAATCCCACCCCGCCCCTCGACACGAGGGACGGGACGGGCCACTCCTCGGCCACCAGGGACGCACCACCCCCGGAGGGAATTCACGCCAGCTTGACGCGCGCCGCCTTCAGCTTGCCCACCTGGAGCGTGTACTCGCCGGCGGACAGCTCCGCCTTCGGGTCCGTGGCCTTCTCGCCGTTCACCCGCACGCCGCCCTGGGCCAGCATCTTCCGGCCCTCGGTCGAGGACGCCACCAGCTTCGCCTCGGCCAGCACCTTCGTCAGCGGCAGCGTCGGCGCGCCGCCCAGCGACACGTCCACCTGGGGCAGCGCGTCCGCGGACAGCTCTTTCTTCGCGAAGCGCTTCTCGAAGTCCTCCTCCGCCTTGCGGCCCGCCTCCTCGTCGTGGAAGCGCGCCGTCATCTCCCGGGCGAAGGCCACCTTCGCGGCCTTGGGGTGCACCTCGCCGCTGGCCACCTTGGCCTTCAGCTCGGTGACCTCCTTGAGCGTCTTCGACGAGAGCAGCTCGTAGTAGCGCCACATCAGGTCGTCGGTGATGCTCATCAGCTTGCCGAACATGGTGTCCGCCGGCTCGCTGACGCCCACGTAGTTGTCCAGGCTCTTGGACATCTTGTCGCCGACGATCTTCCCGTCGATGAGGCGGGCGCCCAGGCCCTCGAGGATGGGGCCCGTCATGATGACCTGCGGGGCCATGCTCTCCTCGCGCATGAGCTGCCGGCCCACCAGCAGGTTGAAGAGCTGGTCCGTCGCGCCCAGCTCCACGTCCGACTTCAGCGCCACGGAGTCGTAGCCCTGCAGCAGCGGGTAGAGCAGCTCGTGGATGGCGATGGAGACGTTGTCCCGGTGGCGCTTCTTGAAGTCGTCGCGCTCCAGCATGCGCTGCAGCGAGTAGCGCGACGCCAGGCGGATCATCCCCTCGGTGCCGAGCTTGTCGAGCCACTCGGAGTTGAAGCGGACCGTCGTCTTGTCCGCGTCCAGCACCTTGAAGACCTGCTGCTTGTACGTCTCCGCGTTCGCCTTCACCTCGTCGCGGGTGAGCGCCGGGCGCGTGGCGTTGCGCCCCGTGGGGTCTCCAATCAGCGCCGTGAAGTCGCCGATGAGGAACACCACCGAGTGGCCGAAGTCCTGGAAGCGCCGCATGCGCGTGAGCAGCAGCGAGTGGCCCAGGTGCAGGTCCGGCCGGCTCGGGTCGAACCCCGCCTTGATGACCAGCGGCTTGCCCGAGTCATACGAATACTGGAGCTTCTTCTTCAGGTCCTCGGGCGAGTGGAGGTCCACCGTGCCGCGGGTGACTTCTTCGAACTGCTCCTCGGGGGTCGCCTTGCGCAGTGCGTCCTGATTCATGGCCGGCGGACCATAACCGAAACCCCCGCCCTGCACGCGAGCCTTCCGCTTCCGGAAGTTCAGGTACCCGGCAGGTGGACGCGCACGCGCTCGATGCTCCGGCCGCGGCCGGTGGCGTCGTCGATGTCCACCACCACGCCCTGCAGGTAGACGAGCCGCTCGGCCACTTCATAGGGCGCGTGCTTCTGCCCCAGGAACCGCGCCAGCGACTGCTCCTTCTTCATCCCGATGACGGAGTCGAGCGGGCCACACATGCCCACGTCGGTGATGAAGGCCGTGCCGCCGGGGAGGATTCGCTCGTCCGCCGTCTGCACGTGCGTGTGCGTGCCCACCACGACGGACACCCGCCCGTCCAGGTGCGCCCCCATGGCGTTCTTCTCGCTGGAGGCCTCGCAGTGCATGTCCACGAGGACGCACGGCGTGCGCGCCTTCAGCTCCTCCACCAACCCCAGCACCACCTCGAAGGGGTTGTCGTGGGGACGCATGAAGACGCGACCCTCCAGGTTGATGACACCCAGCGCGCGCCCGTCCGGGAGCGTCACCAGGCCATGGCCCTTGCCCGGGGTGTCCTTGGGATAGTTGGCGGGCCGGAGCAGCTTGTCCGGCCGCGCCGTCACCCAGGGGATGATGGATTTCTTGGACCAGAAGTGGTTGCCGCTCGTGAGCAGGTCCACGCCCGCGGACAGCAGGGTGTCGGCCGTCTCCGGAGAGATGCCGGCACCCTGGTCGCTGTTCTCCGCGTTGGCGATGGTCACTTCGATGCCATGGGTGGCCTTCAGGCGTGGCAGGAGGGCGCGGACGGCTTGAAGCCCCGGACGACCCACCACGTCTCCCATGAAGAGGACCTTCACGTATCCAGGAACTCTGGCTCGCGATGCAGGCCGCGGTGGACCTCGGACTCGGTCACCACGAGGTCCATGTCCACGTCGTCACCCGTCGTGGGCAGCACCGACACGAGCTGCTCCTTGAAGGCCAGTCCCACGCGCCGGCTCCGGGGACTCGCCGCGCGCAGGGTGGCGTCGTAGTAGCCGCCTCCGCGCCCCAGCCGCTTGCCGTCCTCCGTGAAGCCCAGTCCTGGCACCACGAACAGGTCGATCTGCTCCACCGCGATGAGATCCGACGCGTTCGTCGGCTCCCTCACGCCCAGTCGCCCGGGCTCCAGCTCCAGCTCGGACTTGATGGCCCGGAAGGAGAGGATCCGCCCGTGCACATGGGAGAGCGGGTAGCAGACGATCTTCCCGTCCTGCAGCGCCGCCTTGAGGATGTCCTGCGTGGGGACCTCGCCCTTGATGGGGGCGTAGAGCGCCACGTACCGCGCCTTCTCGTAATACTTCGTCGCCAGGAATCGAGATTGGACCTTGAGACCCCGCGTATCGATGAGATCGGGCGTCATCGCCTTGCGGCGCGCCGTCAACTCATCCCGCAGCGTCTGCTTCCTCGCCGCCGCCGCCTCTTCCACCACCGTCTCGCTCACCGCCGCCGCTCCGCAGAAAAAGTCCCCCGCCGCATGGCCGTGTGCCCAGCGTCCATTGAACCCTCAAAAGCCAGGTGGGAACCGAAATCATGCCGCCGCAGGCTTCCCTCATCCCCCGTGAGGAGGGAGGGCTTGCACATGGCGACCGAAACGGACCCCGGAATGGACGTATCGGTTCGAATTTCTGCTGGGCATCACGCGCCCCGCAGGGGACAGCCCTTGAAACAAAGCTACAGTGCCACCAAGGTCCCGAAATTACAGCGAAAACTCGCGACCACCTTTTGAAATGATAAGGATGGGAAGCCGCGAGGTCAAGGCATCCTCGCGCGTTTACAAGGCGGGCGCAGGCCCCCTATGATGGCAGTCCCCCACACCCCGCACATGCCGCCCTCGCTTCTAAACAAGGGACTCGTGACGGCTCTTTCCGTCGCCTCCGGCCTCGCCTGGGCGGGACCGAAGCTCGCAGGCCCCTACCAGGGGGATACCTACGGGCAGGTGGACCTGCACATGGAAGGCGAGCGCCTGGTGGGCTTGTCCGCCGGGTCCGGAGGTGGCTGCAAGTTCGCCCCTGGCACGGAAGTCCTGTCCGGAGAGTTCCAGGGCAACGTCCTGGTGGCCACGGTGCAGCTCTGCCTGGAGGGCCCCCCGCCGGACTGCGTGGGGGTGAGGCCCTTCACGGCGCTGGCCGTCTACAACCCCAACTCGCTGGTGCTCAGCGCGCACTTCCGGCTGCCGCCCAAGTGTCACTCGCCCGGGTTGAAGGACTCGGTGCTGACGCTGCGCGGAGTCCGGGGGGCGGAGCCGGTGGAGCGCGAGGAGGAGGTGCCCGCGGCGCCCCCCGATGAGGTGGAGGCGTCCCTGGCGCCGGCGAAGGAGGCCGCGGCGGCGCGGCCCCAGCCCCTGGGGACCCGGCCGGTGGAGCTGGGGCAGAACCTGCTGGCGAACGGCAAGTGGGACATGGCCCGGGCGCGCTTCGAGGCGGCGCTGGCCGAGGACAACAAGGACATCGACGCGCTGGTGGGCATGGCCGCCAGCAACCTGGGCTCGGGCAACGCCGTCCGGGCGGTGGAGTACCTGGAGCGGATCCGCCCGGTGCCTCCGTCGCGGCCGGATGTCTACGCGTGGCAGGCGTACGCGGCGGAGCAGCAGGGCTTCAAGGGGCGCGTGGTGCCGCTGCTGCGCCGGGCGCTGGAGCTGAACTGGGCGCCGGAGAGTCCGAAGCCCTGGGAGGCGGTGCTGGTGCGGGCGCTCGCCGCGGACATCGAGCAGGTGCAGAAGACGGTGAAGAATCGCAAGCGCGCGCCGGGCCGCGAGTCGGCGGGAGCCGGAAGCTCGAGCCCGTGAGCCAGACGCCTTCGCCTCCGAAAGCCCAGCGGGTCTTCGGCCCCTATGAAATCCTCTCCGTGCTCGGCAAGGGCGGCATGGCGGAGGTGTACCGCGCGCGGGTGCTGTCGGGCCCGCGCGAGGGGTGGACCGTCGCGCTCAAGCGGCTCTTGCCGGCGCTGACGGCGGACCCGGACTCGGTGACGTTGTTCTCGCGCGAGGCGCAGCTGTCCAAGCAGCTGCACCACCCGAACATCGTGACGGTGTTGGATGCCGGTGAGCTGGAGGGCATCTACTTCATCGTCATGGAGCTGGTGGACGGGCGGGACCTGGGGCAGATCCTCCGCCGCTGCAAGGTGCGAGGCATCCCCCTGCCGCTCGACTTCGCGGTGTACCTGGGCAAGGTGCTGCTGGAGGCGCTGGCGTACGCGCACTCCGCCACCGGCGCGCAGGGCGAGCCGCTGGGCATCGTCCACTGCGACGTGTCCCCGTCGAACCTGTTCATCTCCCGCGTGGGGGAGATCAAGCTGGGGGACTTCGGCGTCTCGCGCGTGCTCGTGGACGGCAAGCTCCAGGAGGGGGAGGTGCTGGGCAAGCCGTACTACCTCTCCCCGGAGTCGCTGCTGGGCGAGGTGAGCCCGGAGGCGGACCTGTGGGCGGCGACGGTGGTGCTCTACGAGCTGCTCACCCTGGAGCGCCCCTTCACGGGCGCCACGCCGGACGAGGTCTTCCAGGCCATCCGCTCCCGCGCGTACCGGCCGCTGCGCGAGCTGCGTCCGGAGGTTCCCGAGGCGCTCGAGGACGTCGTGCGGCGCGCCTTCTCCGAGCGCCCCGAGGACCGGTTCACCACGGCGGAGTCCTTCGCCCAGGCGCTCGCGCCGCATTACGACGAGCGCGTGGGGACGCCGCTGGCCATCGCCGCGGTGGTGCGCGGGCTGTTCGGCGCCAGCGACATCATGCCCGCGGTGGTGGTGCCCCCGCCTTCCTCGGGCACGGAGTAGGGGAGCGGCCACGCGCCCCGCTGTCGCCTCGGCGCTGGCAGTCCCACGAGGGCGCGGGGATGACGAACCTCCTCGCATGCCGCGCCAAGGTGCGCGCGGCGCCCCCTCGCGAGGACCGCCATGGCCACCCAGAAGCCCCCGCCGCCGAAGCCCGAAGAGTCCGCCCCCGAGCGCAAGACGCGTGAGGAGCAGCCCGAGCGGCTGCCCGCCCGGCCCGAGGAGCCTCGCGAGGACGGGATGCCGGGCTACGGCCAGCCGGACGAAGAGGTGCGCGAGAAGTCGCTGCCCGATCAACCGTGGTAGCGCCCAGGCGCCGCTCACCGCGCCGCGGGCGACGTGTCACTCCTCGCCGACCATGGGCGGTGATTGCCCATCGTCGGGCTCGGCGGTGATGAGCGAGGAGCCCTGTTCCAGGTTGAAGGGGGCCAGCCGGTTCTGCCAGGTGGTGAAGGTGCCGATGGAGAGGAGTCCGAAGGCGCTGAACTTGCCGTCCGTCCCCTCGTAGCGATTGCGGTCCATCCGCAGTCCGGGGCGGGCGGTGTCGCGTCCCAGCTTCACGAAG
The DNA here is from genome assembly GCF_026626605.1 of Myxococcus sp. MISCRS1. NCBI lineage: Bacteria > Pseudomonadati > Myxococcota > Myxococcia > Myxococcales > Myxococcaceae > Myxococcus > Myxococcus sp. MISCRS1. Next base: position 770,042 of record NZ_JAPNKB010000001.1, on the reverse strand, counting down.
CTCGTCATGTCGCGCAGCGTGTTGCCGTAGACCTGCAGGTCCGTGACGACGAGCGGCTCGTCCGCGGCGAGCCGCAGCCCCGAGTCCTCCGTCCGCTCGATGATGTTGTCGAGCACCCGCACCCGGTGCGCCCGCACGATGCGGATGCCCTGGCCATTGGCCCGGTTCGCGAAGTTGAAGATGTCCGTCACCACGTTGCCCTTCACCAGCACGTCGACGGGATTGTCCACGGGGGAGAGGCCGCCGATGGAGATGCCCCTCCCCGCCAGGAAGATGGCGTTGCCGATGATGCGGATGTTCGTGGCGTCCTCGTGCACCAGCACCGCCTCCGCCGCCGACGTCGTCGCCTGCCAGGGGAAGCGCTCCAGGTTCGGGAAGCGGAAGAACACGTTGCCCTGGATGGCCAGGTCGTCACACGCCTTCACGTCGATGCCGTTCTCCCCGCAGTCGTGCATCTGGTTCCCCTCGATGAAGAGCGCGGAGGGGCGGCCCTCGTTGGGCTGGCACTGCACGGCGTCTCCCGAGGCGTCATGCAGATCGTTCCCCACGATGAAGACCTCGCGCGACGCCCCCTTCACCACGACGGCGTGGGAGTCCTGACCCCATCGCGAGAAGTCATGCACCTTGTTGCCGGAGATGAGCAGCCGTGAGGCGTCGCTGACGACCACGCCACCTCCCGCGCGCCCGCCGTGGAGCACCGAATCGGTGAGCTGCGTGCAGGTGGTGTCGTTCTCGAACAACGCCGCGAACGAGGGCCGCTCGCGCACGTCGACCTCGACGAACTCGACCACCCAATAGGGCTGGCTCAGCATCACCAGGCTGCCCACGTCGGTGGCGGAGGGGACGATGATGGGGCGCGCGGCGCGCTCACCTCGCAGCACGATGGGCGCGGAGGCCGTGCCGGCGCGCGCCTTCAGCGGCGTGATGGCGACCTGCTCCGGATAGATGCCCGCGTGGACCTGGATGATGTTCCCTGGCTGTGCCTCCCTCACCGCCGCCATGATGGTGGTGAAGGGATTGGCGCGAGAGCCGAGCGGCGCCTCGGCATCCCGAGGTCCCAGGTTCGCGACGTGGAGCGTGGCGCCGAGCGCCGCCTCCGGCCCCGGGCAGCGATCTCTAAAAGCACTCGCGGCCTCGAGCGGCATCGCGTCCTCGTCCCACAGCGGCGTCGGCGCGCTCGCGGCCCGCGTGACGTCCTCCGTCGGCGAGGCGCCCTCCTGTCCCGAGCCCGGCGCGCACGCGAGCGCGAGCGCACCCGCGAGCACCGCGAGTCGATGCGTCAGCCACTGCTTCCCCCCTGAGCCCATCCCCATGTGTTCCCCCCGTGCATCGGCAGCGGAAAGAATGGTTTCCACCGGAGCGGGCATGTTCAAGGTCCATGCACCCCAGGGGGGATGGGGCATTCAACGCCGGATGCTCGCGCGCGTGATGGGCGGCCGCGTCAATCGCGCCTTGCACCCTGCAAGCACGCCGGGCCACGCCGGCTTCAGCCCGAGAGCGCCCTGACGGTGGGGACGTGACGACGCAGGGCGTCGACGACCTGTCGCACGTCCTCCTCGCGTGTCTCGGAGCCCAGGCTGAAGCGCAGGCTGCCTTGGGCCTCGGCCGCCGACAGGCCCATGGCCCGGAGCACATGCGAGGGCGTCAGCGTTCCGGAGGCACACGCGGCGCCCATCGACACGCAGATGCCCTCGAGGTCCAACGCGATGAGCAGCGCCTCGCCCTCGACCCCCTCGAAGCGCAGGTTGCTGGTGTTGGGCACGCGCGGCGCGCCCGCGCCATTGACCACCACGCCCGGCACCTGCGCGAGCACCGCCTGCTCGAAGGCGTCTCTCAGCGCGCCGACGCGCGAGGCCACCTGGGGCTGCTCGCTCGCGGCCAGCTCCAGCGCGAGCGCGAGGGCTTCCGCATGCGGGATGTTCTGCGTCCCTCCGCGCCGGCCCCCCTCCTGGTGTCCCGGCGTGAGGGCCCGCACGTCCACGCCCTTGCGCACCACCAGCACGCCGACCCCCGAGGGGCCGCCGAACTTGTGCGCGGACAGGGACAGGAGGTCCGCGTCCACCTCGCGCAACGACAGCGGCACCTTGCCCGCCGCCTGCACCGCGTCCGTGTGGAAGAGCACGCCCTGCTTGCGACACGCGCGCGAGAGCTCCGCCGCGGGCTGCACCACGCCCGTCTCGTTGTTGGCCCACATCAGCGAGCACAGCGCGGTGTCCGGCGTCAGCGCCGCGAGCAGGTCCTCCTCACGCACCCGCCCGTCCGCGCCCGGCGCCACCCGCACCACCTGCGCGCCCTCTTGCTCCAGCCGCGCCACCGCGCCGAGCAGGGCGGGGTGCTCCACCGAGGACGTCACCACGCGGCGTCGCTCCGCCACGGGACGCGCGTGGAAGGCGCCCACCAGCGCGAGCGCGTCCGCCTCGCTGCCGGAGGCGGTGAAGCAGACTTCCTTCGGCTCGCAGCCCAGCACCCGCGCCACCCGGGCCCGGGCGGCATCCAGCCTGGCGCGGGCCTCGCGGCCGGCCGCGTGCACGCTGGAGGCGTTGCCGTGGCCCCCTTGCGAGAAGGCGCGCGCGAGCAGCGAGGCCACCTCCGCGCGCACGGGCGCGGCGGCGTTGTGGTCCCAGTAGATCACGAGTCCTGCGCGGACAGCAGCGACACGGGCCGCTCGTCGGCGACGCCGAAGGCATCGAGGAAGCGGTTCACCAGCTCGCGCTTGAGCGCCTTGCGCTGCGCCGCCTTGCCCGACAACGGCAGCCGCGCGCCCGCCATGCTGCCGTGGCCGCCGGACGAGCCGCCGTAGTCCTCGAAGATCTCCCGGATGAGCCGGCCCGCGTTCATCCGCCGGTCCTTCACGCGCAGGCTGAAGTAGAGCTGGTTGCGGTACGTGCCGAAGGCCAGCGACCACTTGGTGCCCTCGAGGAACATCAGCCGCTCGGCGACCTCGGCCACCATGTCCGGGGAGTAGACCTCCTCCAGGTCGGTGACGATGGCGGTGCCGTACACCTTCGCCCGCTCGAAGGCCGTGTGGTACAGCTGGAAGTAGCGCGCCGGCAGCTCCGGGTGCTCGATCTGCGCGAGCATCGACTTGTCCATGCGCGGGAACAGCCACAGGTAGCTGTCGATGTCCGTCTGAGTCGTCTCGCGGCCCAGGTCGCGCGTGTCCGCCTTGATGCCGTAGAACAGCGCGGTGGCCACCTCCACCGAGGGCTCCACGCGCGCGGCGCGCAGGTACTCCACCAGCATGGTGGACGTGGCGCCGAAGTCGCCGCCCACGTCCGCGAACGGCGAGGCCAGGCTCTCCTCACGCAGCGGATGGTGGTCCACCACCAGGTGCGCCTCCATGCGCGCGGGCAGCGAGTGGTTGCCCACCTTGGGCTGCGTGTCCACCAGCCCGAAGAGGTCGTACTCGTCGAAGTCCAGCTGCGACACGTGCGAGACGGGCAGCCGCAGCACCTTCACGAAGGCGATGTTCTCCGCCCGGCCGATGATGCCCCCGTAGCCCACCTGGGCCTCCAGGTTCGCCCGGCGCTCGAGCAGTTGGGCGAGCGCCACCGCGGCGGCCAGCGAGTCCGGATCCGGGTTGTCGTGGGTGAGGATGAGCGCCTTGCGATGGCCCTTGGCCACCTCGAGCAGCCGCTCCAGCTTGTCCCGCGCCGACAGCAGGGCCAGTCGCGGTGGCGGAGGCTCCGTCAGCTCGCCCCCCGAGGCTCCCTGGGCACGGCGGCTGTTGAAGGACTGTGTCACGGGCATGGAGTGGTCTTCTTTACTTCCTCCGGCTCCCGGTTTCGAGGGGCCGGCGGGTGCGGGGTGTCTGCCGCACACCAAAGTTGCAGATGCCCCGGCCGACGTTCACGCGGGGGCGGAAGACCGGGTGCCCGGACGCCTTCCTGCCCCGGGTGCGGAGGCCCGCCCTTCCGGCGGCGGGCCTTGCCGGCCGGAGGGGGCCTGGTCTTCCTGGCGGGAGGGGACCTAGTTGTTGATGGCCTTGTACTTGCGGCCCAGGTCCCGGAAGTACTTCACGCCGTTGTCGAGCGAGTTCTCCATCGCGTCCATCAGCACCGTGCGGAACTGCGCCGCCGGGCCGCGGAAGCACTCGTAATAGCGCTGCCGATCGATGGAGTGGATGACCGCGGGCATGTAGTTGTTGCGCAACAGGATGAGGTTGCTGCACATGCGCCCCACCTTCCCGCTGTGCTCGGTGAAGGGGAAGATCTGCAGGAACATGTGCTGCACCGTGGCGGCCTGCTTGATGGGGTGGAACTCGCGGAACTCCGCGCTGGCCGTGTAGTCCACCAGCTTCTCCAGCGCGGGCTGGATCTTCGCGGGCTGGTGGATGTCGTGGAAGTACGTGCGGTGCAGCGGCATGTCCTTGCGCAGCCCCGAGCGCTCACGCTCCTTGGCGAGCTCCTTCTCGGTGCGCTCCCGTCGCTCCATGCGCGCGCGCTCGGCCAGCGCCTCGGGGGTGTTCCCGAGGAAGAGGTCGTGCATCCGCTTGATGGTGGTGAGGGTGATCTGCGCCTGCTTCTTGGCGCCCGCGGCTTCCTCGCGGATGAAGTCGCAGACGGCCTTGTGGTTGCGGATCTCGAGCACCACCGGAATCATCGAGGCCTCGGCGCTCGCGCGTTGCGGATACAGCGCGGCCTTCAGCTCCTGGTGGGTGTAGACCACGCCTTCCAACGCGGCGTCGTGGTAGATCCACGACATCTCGAACTGCTCGAGGAAGTCACGCGCCTGCTGCTTGTCCTTGAAGATCTCGAGGTAATCGCGCAGCGCCTCGTTCTTCTCGTCGATGTCCTGGTAGCGTTCCTTCACGGACTGCGGCTCCTTCTTGCGCCGAGCCACCCAAGAGTGGCCATAGCGTGCGGCCGAGCGATACAACGGCATGCGGATTCTAGAAATTCCGCACGGTTGTAACAACGAATTCCGTTAGAGATTGACGAGGAAGACCTCGCACGCCTGGTCGAGCAGGTCCTTGGAGAGGGCGGGCGGGATCTGCCGGTAGCGCGCCGCGTCCTTGATGAGTCCCACCAGGTCCCGGGGGTGACAGGCGCGCAGCTGCATGGTCCGCGGCTTGTAGTAGTGCTCGATGAGGTACGTGACGGCCTGGTCCACATAGGGGATTCCCGCCGCCTCGCACACCCGGCGGAAGATCTCCCGGTAGGACTCCTCGTCCGGATTCGTGACCTCAATCTTGTACTTGATGCGCCGCAGGAAGGCCTCGTCCACCAGCTCCTTCGGATCAAGATTCGTTGAAAACACGAGAAGCTGATCAAACGGGATTTCGAACTTCTTCCCGGTATGCAGGGTAAGGAAGTCGACGCGCTTCTCGAGGGGGACGATCCACCGGTTGAGCAGGTCCGTGGGGTGGACCTTCTGGCGGCCGAAGTCGTCGATGAGGAGCATGCCGCCGTTGGCCTTCACCTGGAACGGGGCCTCGTAGAAGCGGGTGCTCTCCGAGTAGATGAGGTCGAGCGTCTCCAGCGTGAGCTCGCCGCCGACGACGACGGCGGGTCTGCGGCAGAGCATCCACCGGTTGTCCATCTCGAAGGTCTGCCGGCGGCCGGAGGTGTCGCGGCCCAGCTCCAGCGGGACGGGGGTGTGGATGAGGTGGTCATGCACCTGGATGATCTGATTGCCGATCTCCAGGCAGTGCGGGACGTACACCTCGCCGCCGAACATGTGGGAGACGGCCTCGGCCAGGCTCGTCTTGCCGTTGCCGGGCGGGCCGTAGAGGAAGAGCGAGCGGCCGGAGTTCACCGCCGGGCCCAGCTTGTCCATCAGCTCCGCGGGCACGGTGAGGTGGCTGAGCGCCATCACCAGCTCCTCCTGGCTGACGACGGGCGTCTCCTCGGTCTGGCTGGTGATGAGCGCGTTGTACTGCTCGATGGGGACGGGGGCGGGGCCCACGTAGGTGGTGCGGGTGAGCGCGTCGCGCGCGTACTCGCGGCCCTTCTCCGTGAGGATGAACTCCACCGAGGCGCGGCCGAAGCCCTTGCCACCCCGCAGGTCCACCAGCTTCTCCGTGGCGAGGAAATCCACCACGTGCTCGATGACGCCCGGCCACGGCAGCCGCATCTCGTCGGCGATGCCCATGCCGGTGCCCGTACCGGAGTAGTAGAGGAACTTGAGCGCGATGTCCGCGAGCAGGCCCATCTTGAGCCCCGTCTCCTCCACCGTCTTCGGCTCGGCCGGGGCGATGTCCAGGATGGACGGGTTCTCTAGCTTGAATGGATTGTCGTCGTATGCGGGGCCGGCGGGTGCCATCGGGGGCCCTTTCTAGCCCAATCCGGTGGGTGGAGGGCAGGCGACGATGGGGGGGAGGGTCTTCCGTCACCGGGGCGTCGGGGCCCTCGGGTGGAGGAAGGGACGTCGGGCTCCCGGGCCGTCAGGGGCGCCGGGAGCCGGACGGGTGGAGCGTCAGACGTAGGTGAGCCACTCGGCGTAGCGCGGCTCCTGGCCCCGGACGGTGCGGAAGTACGTCTCCTGCACGAAGGTGCCGATGGGGCCGGGCTTGCCGGTGCCGACCATGCGGTCGTCCACCTCGCGCACCGGGGTGATTTCCGCGGCGGTGCCCGTGAAGAAGATCTCGTTGCAGATGTAGAGCGCGTCGCGGGTGAAGGTGACCTCGTCCACTTCGCGGCCGCTGTCGCGCAAGATCTTCAGCACGGTGTCGCGGGTGATGCCGTCGAGGATGGGCGAGGACAGGGGCGGCGTCTTGATGACGCCCTTCTTGTTCACCATGAAGATGTTCTCGCCGGACGCCTCGGCCACGAAGCCGCTGATGTCCAGGAGGATGGCCTCGTCATAGCCGCCGAGCACCGCCTCGCGCTTGGCGAGGATGGAGTTGACGTACTGGCCCGAGATCTTGCCGCGCACCATGTTCACGTTGACGTGCATGCGGGTGAAGGAGCTCACCTTGGCGCGGATGCCCTCGCGGATGCCCTTGTCGCCCAGGTACGCGCCCCAATCCCACGCCGTCACGGCGACGCGGGTGGGGTTGACGGCGCCCAGGCCCATGGCGCCGTCGCCCATGAAGGCCACCGGCCTCAGGTACGCGCCGTTGGCGAACAGGTCCTTCTGCTTGCGCAGCACGTCCAGGCACGCCTCGACCAGCTCGTCCTCGGAGTACGGAATCTTCAGCATGATGATGTGCGCCGAGTCGAGCAGCCGGCGGATGTGCTCACGCAGGCGGAACACCGCCAGGCGGCCATCATGCGTGCGGTACGCGCGGATGCCCTCGAACGCGCCCAGCCCATAGTGGAGGGCGTGCGTCATCACATGGACATGGCCCTCGTCCCATTTCACCAATTTGCCGTCGAGCCAGATCTGGTCGGCACGCAATACGCTGGTCGAGGTGGAGCTCATGCGGGGGTTCCTTCGCCCTGAAAAGTGGAACTGCCCCGCCCTTCTAGCCACCACACGCTATGAGGTCAAAGCGTGAAAGCCGTTCCCCGGAATTCAGAGCACGGCGGGCAAGGGGGTCAGCATGCGTCGGAGCCACGGCAGGTCGTCCGCCATGGCCTTGCGGCCGAAGTGGAGGGCCTTGGAGGCGAGCTCCACGGAGGGCACGACGTCGAGCGGTGAGAGCGTGCGAGGGAAGCGCTTGATGTGATGCGCGTAGGGCAGGTTGGGCGCCACCGTCATCGCCGCGAGCCGCTGCAGCGGCAGCCAGAAGGGCGTGGCGAGTCGCGGCGCGAAGCCGTCCAGCGCGAGGATGAAGGTGTTGCGCGTGCCGATGCGCCCCTTGGCCACGGCCTTCCAGGCGGCCTTGGCGGGGAGGTTGTCGACGAGGCCGCCGTCGATGAAGCGCGCGATGCCGTGGTGCGCCATCAGCCCGTCGAGCAGCGAGTGCATGCGCGGGTCCTCGCGCAGCACGTCGTAGTGGATGACGCCGGGCAGGGCGGAGGAGAAGCCCGCGGCGTCGAGCGCGTCGAACTCGCCGCTCGCGTCGTCGGCGCCCAGGTGCAGGCGCATCGTGATTTCGGGGCGCGTGAAGAGCTCGGCCATGGCGCCCATGGCGGCCTGGATGCGGCGCGCGACCCCCACGGGGTCGAGCAGCCCCAGGGGGCTGGTGCCGAGCAGGCGCTCGTAATACTCGAGCGGCCTGGGGAGCATGCCCCGACGGATGCCGCCCACGGCGATGAGCGTGGGGACGGGGAGGTCCTTGAGCCGCATGCCGCTGCCCTCGGGGCCCGCGCCGAAGAAGCGGCCCAGGCCCGCGCGCAGGAACAGCCGCAGCGCGGCGGGCAGGCCGTAGCGGCTCTCCGTGGAGATGAAGCGGAAGAGCTTCCGGAAGGACAGGCCCCGGACGATGTTGATCATCTCCGTGGGGTCGAAGCGCGCCATGCGCGAGCGCATCAGTGCGAGCACCGCGCCCATCGACGCGCCCGCGAGCAGCCGGGGCTCCAGCGCGTGCTCGGCCAGCAGGCTCATCACGCCCAGGTACACGAAGGCGGTGCCGCCTCCGCCGCCCGTCACCATGACGAGCTCCTTGTGCCGCAGCTCCCGGTCCAGCGCCTCGGGCGGTACACGTCCCCGCAGTCGCGCGAGGACTCCATCGCGCGCGCGGGCCGCGTGCTCGCGCAAGTCCCTCACGTGCGGCACCAGCCTGTCCCTCGTGGGAGGCCTCGCGCCGTTCAGCACCGGGCCGAGCCGCCGCTCCACCTCCTCACGGAAAGGGGTGAGCTGCGCGCCCACGCCCACGTCGAGGCCGCCGTGCTGGACCTTGTAGAGCTTCGCGAGCGACAGGGCGGTGCGCAGCACGGCTTCCTCGCGCGCGTCGAGCAGGCCGGGGCCGTCCACGCACGCGCGCACGAGCGTCAGCTCCTGCTGCTCGAGCGGGCGGTTGATCTGGAAGCGTTCCTTCAGGAGCACGAGCGGCCAGGGCCTCGAGGAGAGCGGGCCGCCCGAGCATACACCGGTGGACGGATGCCCCGGCTCACGCGGAGCCGGGTGTCCCGACGCACCTCACGCCTGGGCGATCTGCGGCAGGTTGGCGCGCGCCTTCTCGATGTCGCCTTCGTACTTGAGGACGAGGTTGAGCGTGGAGGCCACCACGTCCGAGGTGAGCTGGTCCGCGTTGAGCAGCACCAGGCTCTGCGCCCAGTCCAGCGTCTCGCTGATGGAGGGAGCCTTCTTCAAGTCCAGCGCGCGGATGGCGGCGACGGCCTCCACCACCTGCTCGGCGAGCACCTGCGGCACCTGGGGCAGCCGGGAGCGGACGATGCGCAGCTCGCGCTCGCGGTCCGGGAAGTCGATGTGCAGGTGCAGGCAGCGGCGCTTGAGCGCGTCCGACAGCTCGCGCGCGGCGTTGGACGTGAGCAGCACGCGCGGGATGTGCTTCGCCCGGAACGTGCCCAGCTCCGGAATCGTGACGGCGTTGTCGGAGAGGACCTCCAGCAGGAAGGCCTCGAACTCCGGGTCCGCCTTGTCGATCTCGTCCACCAGCAGCAGGGCGGGGCGCTCGGAGAGCTGCGCGCGCAGGATGGGGCGGGGCAACAGGAAGCGCTCGGAGAAGAACACCGCGTCGCCGGACGCCAGCCGGTCCGCGGCCTCCGCCAGCGACTGGGTGCCCTCCACCATCTCCCCAATCTTGTCCTTGAGCAGCTGGGTGTAGAGCAGCTGCTTGGCGTACTCCCACTCGTAGAGCGCCTTGGCCTCGTCCAGGCCCTCGTAGCACTGGAGCCGGATGAGCTCGCGGCCCAGCGCGGCGGCCATGGCGCGCGCCAGCTCCGTCTTGCCCACGCCCGCGGGGCCCTCCACCAGGATGGGCTTGTCCATCCGGTCCGCCAGGAAGGCCGCGGTGGCGATCTCCGGTGAAGGCAGGTATCCCACCTGCTCGAGCTGCTTCTCTGCGTCCGCGACGCTGTCGAATCCGCGGACCTTGGCCGTCTCTGGGGTGCTCACGCGGCGGAACTTAACCGAGGGCCTTTCAGGCGACTGCGGCAAAAATGCCAGGATCCTCACCCCCACGTCGCGGCTCTCTTGCCCCGCTGGTCCCCAACCCTGCGGAAAAGGGAGGGAAATTATTTGCGCACCGTGGGCACGCACCGTGCATCTCAGTGGCGCAACTCACGAAGGGAAAGCAGCGAGGTCCGTGGTCATGGTGTGGGCGTGGATGAGGATGGTGATGGCGGTGGCGGTGCTCCTGTTGCCGGGAGGCTTCCCGCTGCTGCTGGCGTACATCACGCTGCGGACGCTGATGGCCCGCTGGCGCGAGGCGCAGGCGCAGGCGCACAGCGTGGGCCGTGAGGCCTCCCTCCGCGACGTCCTCGCCTCACTGCACTTCAAGGAGCTGGTGCGCGACGCGCGCGCCGTCCTCTGAGTTTTTCACCCAGGTAGGGCACGGATGTCGCGGCTCCAGGCGAGTCGCTCCCGAAGCCCTCCGGGTCGGCGGACCGCCGGCCTTCCGGCGGATGCCGGGACTCCAGACAGCCAGGGTGACGGGAAGCCGGCGGGGCCGCCCCACGTGAGGCGGCCCCAGGCCCGCTACTTGTCCAGCTCGTCCACCAGGGCCGTCCAGTCGTCATCCTCCTTGGCGGCCTGGGTGGGCAGCTGGATGACCATGGTGCGGTCCGTGGGCTCCGACTCGTCGCCACCCAGCGGGGCGGGGGCGGGAGCGGCCTTCTTCGCGGCGGCGGGCTTCGCGGCGGCCTTGGCGGCCTTGGCGGGAGCGGGGGCCGCGGCCGCGGGGATGACCTGGTTGAGCTGAGGCCGGGTGGCCAGGTCGTCGTCCTCGACGGGCGCCGGGGCCTTGGCGGCCTTGGCGGCGACGGGGGCGGGCGTGGCGGCGGGGGCCTTGCTCTTGTAGCGAGCCAGCTCCAGCTCGGCGACCTTGAGCGCCTTGCTCTTCTCCTGGACGGACTGCTGCAGGCGGGTGACCTCCTGCGTCTTGATGGCCTCGCGCCGCTCGAGCTCCGCCTTCTGCTTGGTGTTGAGCTCCTCGATTTCGCGCAGCTGGCGGGCCTCCAGGTCCTTGCGCTCCTTCTGGGCGGTGGCGAGGCGGGCGGCGGCCTCGTTGGCCTTGCCCTCGGCGGCGGCCACCTTGGCGGCCAGGTCCTTCTCCGCGCGGGCCTTGGCGCCCTGCGCGTTCTCCACCGCCAGCTCCAGGTCCTGCACCTTCTTGGTGCGGGTGGCGAGCTGGGCCTGCAGGTCCTTGGCCTTGGCGTCCGCGTCGGCCGCCTTCGCCTGGGCCTCCTGGGTGAGCTGGGCGATGCGCTGCTCGGCCTTGGCCAGCTTCGCCGCCAGCTCGTCGGACGCGCGCTTCGCCTCGGCGCGCTCCTGCTGCCAGGCCTGGGCCGCTTGAGCCTGGGCCGCCTGCGCCTGCTGGAGCTGTCCTGCCAGGCCGTCGCGCTCCTGGGTCAGCTTCTGGTGGCTGGTGCCCGCCGCGCGCAGCTGCTCCTCGCGCTCGCCGAGCGCCTTCTTCGCCAGCTCCAGCTGGTTGTTCAGGCCGGCCATCTGCTGGCCGAGCCCGTCCGCGTGGCGCTTGGCGTCGGTGGCCTGCGTCTGGAGCTTGGTCTCCAGGGCCTTGACCTGCTCGGTGCGGGTGGCGACCTCGCGGTTGAGCACCTCGGCCTGACGCATCTTCTCCTGCGTCACCTGGGTGAGCTTGCGCAGCGTGTCCGAGAGCTCCTTGCCCTTGGTGGCCAGGTCGTTCTGGAGCAGCTCCTCGCGGCGCTGGGACTCCTCGGTGAGGGTGTCCAGGCGCTCCTTGAGGTTCGCGCGGGTGTCCTCCACCTGGGCGAGCTGCGCGGTGAGCTGGGTGACGTCCGCGACGCGGGCGCCCAGCTCGTGCTTGGTGATGGTGAGCTGCTCGCCCAGCTCCTCCGCCTGGTTGCGCGCCTCGTTGAGCTCGCCCTCCAGCGCGGACTGGGTGCTGGCCGCCTGCTGACGGCTGGTGGTGTGCGCCTGCTGCTCGCGCGACAGGGCGTCGCGGGTGGCGGCGAGCTGGCCCTGCACCTGTTCCAGCGTCTGGCTGGTGGCCTCCAGCTCCGAGCGCAGCCCGTCACGCTCGCCGGTGAGCGCCTCGATGGTGGCGCTCGTCTCGGCGGCGAGCTTCTCGTGCGCGGCGCGCTCGGCCTCGTAGTTGCCCAGCGTCTCAGACAGTTCGCCGCGCAGCTGGCCAATCTGGCCGGTGAGCAGCTGCTCCAGCGCGTCCTTGGCCTCGCCCAGGGCCTGGAGCTCGGCGATGCGCTGGTTCCTCTCGCCCGTGGTCCGGGACAGCGAGGCCTGCGTCTCCTGGAGCACGGCGCGCGTCTCGTCCAGCTCCAGCTTGAGCTGATCCCGCTGCGCGGTGGTGGTGCCCAGCTCGTCGCGCGTCTCCTCCAGCGTGTTCTGCGTCTGGGTGAGCGTCTGGCTGGTGGCCTCCAGCTCGCCGCGCGTCTCGGCCAGGCTGCCCTCGGTCTGGGAGAGCGTGCCTTGTGTCTGCGCCAGCTGCTGCTCGGTGCGCGCCAGCGTGTCCTGGGTCTGCGCCAGCGTCTGGCTCGTCGCATCCAGCTCCCCGCGCGTCTCGGAGAGCGACTGCTCCGTGTTGGCGAGCGTCCCCTGGGTCTGCGCGAGCTGCTGTTCGGTCTGCGTGAGCTGCTGCTCGGTCTGAGCGAGCGTCCCTTGGGTCTGCGCCAGCGTCTGGCTGGTGGCGTCCAGCTCGCCGCGCGTCTCGGAGAGCGACTGCTCCGTGGTGGCGAGCGTGTTCTGCGTGTCCGCGAGCTGCTGCTCGGTGCGGGAGAGGGTGTCCTGCGTCTGCGCGAGCGTCTGGCTGGTGGCGTCCAGCTCCCCGCGCGTGGAGGACAGCGCCTCCTCCGTCTGGGCCAGGCGCGTCTGCGTCTCGGACAGCGACTGGCTGGTGGCCTCCAGCTCGCCGCGCGTCTCGGACAGCGACTGCTCGGTGGAGGCGAGGGTGCCCTGCGTGTCCGCGAGCTGCTGCTCGGTCTGCGCGAGCGTGCCCTGCGTCTGCGCCAGCGTCTGGCTGGTGGCCTCCAGGTCTCCGGTCAGCTCGGAGATGCGCTGGTCGCGCGTGGCGACATCACCCTGGAGTCCCTCGATGGTGGACTCGCGCTGGGCGACGGTGTCCTCGAGGGACGCGACGCGGGCCTGGAGCTGCTCGCCCTGGTTCTGGGCCGCCTCGAGCTGCGAGGTGAGGGCCTGGATTTGACCTGTGAGGTCGGCCTCCTGCTCCGCCTTGGCGGCGCGGACCTCTTCGAGCTGGCGGGTGAGGTCCTCCTCCAGCGCGTCCTTGGCGACGCGCAGCGCCTCCAGGCGGCCGGTGAGGTCCTCCTCCAGCGCGTTCTTCGCCTCGGTGAGCGCCTGCAGCTCACCGGTGAGCTCGGCCTCGCGGTCGGCCAGGTGGGCCTTGACGGCCTCGACCTCGCCCTCCAGCTCGCCGATGCGCTCCAACTGCTGCTGGATGCTGGAGTTGAGGTCCGCCTCGGTGCGCTCGTTGCGGGCGATGGTCTCCGACAGCTCGCGGTCCAACGCCGAGATCTTGGCGTCGCGGTCCTCGATGCGCTGGCTGAGCTCCGCCTCCTGGGCGTCCTTGTCCAGCCGGAGCTGATCCCGCTCGCCGGTGGTGCGCGCGAGGTCCGTCTCGAGATCCGCCACCTGCTGGCTGAGCCTCGCCTCGAGCGCGTCGCGCTCCGCGTTCAGCCGGGTGATCTCCGCGTCGGCGCGGGCGCCGTGCTCCTCGGCGGAGGCGGCGCGCGTCTCCAGGCCGCGCACGGTGGAGTCGCGCTCCTGCTCGGTCTGCTGCAGCCGCTCCTGGAGGGCCTGAATCTCGCCGTCCAGCTCGGCGTAGCGCTGGTCGCGCTCGCTGATGGTGCGGCCCAGCTCCGCCTCGAAGTCGTCACCGCGCTTGCCCAGCCGGGCCTCTTCGGCCTCGTGCGCGCGCACGCTGTCCTGGAGCTTCTGCTCCTTGACCTCGAACTCCAACGTGACGACGTTGAGGTGCTTGTCGAGCTTCTCGTATTCGCCGCGCAGGTGCTCCAGCTCGGCGCCCCGCCGCGCGAGGTCGTCGTCGCGGTTGTGGACCTCCTTGCGCAGCAGGTTGATGTCCTTCTCCTTGGAGGCGACGACCTCGATGAGGTCCTTCTCCGAGGAGAACTTCTGCAGCAGCAGGTCGTCGACGGTGGCGCCGTGCTCGCGCTCCTTCTGGAGCATCGCCTGCTGGGCCTCGTTGAAGCGCCGCAGCAGATCGTCCACCTGCATCTTGAGGCCCTGCAGCTCCACGTCCTTCTCGTGGAGGCGGTCCTCGCCGGAGAGCAGCTCGCGCTCGCGCACGCTCCAGATCTCGGAGAGGCGGGCCAGCTGGGCCTCGCGCGTCTTGAGCTCGTCGCGGAGGATCTGGATCTTCCCCTCCGGCGTGCCCATCAGCTCGCGGCGCGGGGGCGGGCGCTTGAGCTGACGCGACTCGGCGAGCAGCTCCGCCTTGCGGTCGGCGATGGACTGGAAGGCGCGGTCCAGGAAGGCACGGTCCTCCTCGGTCATCGCGCTGCGGCGCTCGCGCTTGGGGAGCTTGGGCGGACCGCCGGCGTTGGTTCGGATGCCTGGCATGGGGGGCGGCGCCTCGCGCGGCGCGTTACCGGCGAGCGCGGCGTCGAGCGAGGCGTCCGACTCGTCCTGGCCCGGCGGCATGATGCCCGTGCTCATCGTGGCCAGCTCCCCCATCTCGAAGGGGATGACGAGGTAGCCGTCCGCGGCGCCCGGCGTCTGCCGGTGCTGCGTGAGGCCCTCGACGCCCGTGTCGGAGGAGAGGAGCAGGACCTTGAGGTTCTGGCCCCACTTGCCCTTCTTGATCTGCCCGCACAGCGTGAAACCGGATTGATCCGGAAGCTCGGCCCGAAGGACGACGAGATCCGGTCGGCGCTTCTCCAGCTCGCGCTGCGCATCCGTCGCGGTCGCCGCCATGGCGGTCTGGTAACCCGCGCTCTTGAGCACGGTCGCCATGCTGAGGGCGAAGTCGTTCTGGCTTTCAACGATGAGGACGCGGCGCTCCATGAAGCCCTTTCACCCGTAAAAAGTGCAGTGAAAACCGCGACATCCTACTGGGCGGGAGCGACGCTTGGAAACTTTCCGGAGGGTGCTCGGTTGGCTGCTTCACGAGCTCTTGCCGCGAACGACGCCTGGTGCACGGGGGGCGGAGGGCGTTCGGGATGGATCCGCGTCGTCGTCCCGCCCCGGGAAGGTGGTGGGGGGCGTGTGGCGCGCGAACTGAGTGCCTTCCGGTGGACAGTAGCCGTGGGCGAGCTGGGCGAACCAGGGGTTCAGCGTCGAGGAGAGCGGCTCGGGCGGGGGGCCCTCGTCCTCGTCGGGGATGGGGTCCGCGTCGGCTTCCTGGAGGTCGTCCTCGTCGTCGACGAGCTGGGCGGCGCTGCTGGCGGAGACCTCGGCGTCCTCGACCTCGTCGCTGCTGATTTCGTCCGGTTCATCGTCCAGACGTGGGCGCGAGTGGGGCGGAGTGGGGCCCGCCTCCTCGCCATCCTCGATGGCGTGGGCCTCGTCCTCGGAGATCTCCTCCGGTTCGTCCTCGGCTTCGGGGGACCTGATGGCGGGCAGGCCGGGGCGGGACGCGGAGGTGTCGACGGGCTCCAGTCGAGGGGGCCCGTCGATGGACAAGAGGCGCGGCGGCCGCTGCCGGGGAACGGGCGGCGGGGCGCTGGTGGCGCGAGGGGGGAGGGAGGGGGGCCGGTCGGCGTCGCTGGAGGGGCTGAGGACGGGAGGTCCTCGGTCGGTGTCGGGCGGCGGCAGGTCGCCCAGCAGGGAGGACTTTCCGACGGAAGGGGTGCCGGCTCCCGGGGTGAGGATGGGCGGAGGGCGATCCGGGTCGAGCGCGCTGCCGCGTGATCCGCTGCGCGAGAGGTCGGGCGGCGGGCTAGGACGGACGAGCGGCGGGAGCCGATCCGTCTCACCCGTGCGAGGACGTTCCGGTTCGACGATGCCGGAGGGGCGCGGGGTGTTGCGATCCGGGTCCGTGGAGTGACCGCGAGCGGTCAGCTCCGGCAGGGCGCTTCGGACCGAGGGCCGCTCCGAGTCGGGATTCGGGACGCGCACGGAGGCCCGTTCGGGCTCGGGGACCGTCGGAGTGCGCCCGGAGGGCCGTTCCGGGTCGGGGACGGGGGTGCCTCGGACGGAGGGGCGCTCCGAGTCCACACCCGTGCGTCCGTTGGGACGCTCGGGTTCAGGAGCCGGCGTGCCTCGCGCGGAGGGACGCTCATCCGTGATGGAGGGTGTACGCCCGGAGGGACGCTCGGGTTCAGGAGCCGGCGTGCCCCGCGCGGAGGGACGCTCATCCGTGACGGAGGGTGTACGCCCGGAGGGACGCTCGGGTTCAGGCGCGGGCATACCCCGCGCAGAGGGACGCTCGGGTTCGGGCGCGAGAGTGCCTCGGACGGAGGGACGTTCGGAATCCACCCCCGCGCGCCCGTTGGGGCGCTCCGCGTCGAGGAGTGGCGTGCCGCGAACCGAGGGGGGCTCGGAGTCAGTTGTCGCGCCCGCGCGCCCCGCGGGACGCTCCGGATCCGGTACGGGCGCACCACGAACCGACGGACGCTCTGAGTCGACTCGCGTCGATCCGCGGTCTCCGTCGGGTGAGCCCTTCGTCTGCGGAGTGAGCGGCGCCATCCGACGCGACGGTGTCTCGACCCGTGCGGACGTGCTCCGACTCGCGAGCACCGAGCGCGCGGGGATGATCGGAGTCGGTGCTGGTGCGTCGTCCTCCGCTCGCGAGGCGAGAGGGCTGCGAACAATGGGCGTGGGCGAGGGCGGCTCGTCGAACGGCAGCGGCGCGGGCGCCTTGACGATGGGGGTGGGCGAGGGCGGCTCGTCGAACGGCAGCGGCGCCGGCGCCCGGACCACCGGCGTCGGCGAGGGCGGCTCCTCCCGCGTCGAATGGCGGCCGTTGGAATACGGCCCCCCGTCCCGCGCCATCGCGCCCCGGTCATCCTTCAACGAGGCCGGCATGCGGATGATGGGCGTGGGGGACGGCGGCTCATCCATCGGAAGCGGAGCCGGCGCGCGAACCACGGGCGTCGGCGACGGAGGCTCCTCGGCGCGCTCATCACGGGCCTCCTTCCCGCCCGGTTCCTCGCGCGACTCGCCCGGGAACCTCGCCGATTGTGACTCCACGGGCGTCGGCGCCGGTGGCTCATCGCCAAGCCGGGGCGTCCCATGCGGCGGGACCTTCGACAGCCGCTCCTCCGCCGCGTCCTCCTCGCGTGCATCCTCGCGACGAGGTGAGGCTTCAGGCGCGTCCTGCTCCGGCTCCTCGGGCTCCGTCGTGCGACGGGGCGTGACCGGTGTCGGATCCGGAGGGATGCCCTGCGCCGTCACCGGCGTGGGCTCGGAAGTCGTCGGGGCCGAGGTCGACGAAGCTGCGCCCGGAGTCGACGTCTGTGCGGCGCGCTCACGCAGCGGCAGCCCCATGACGACGGGAGGCTCGATGGGTCGCGCGTCCGGCTCCGTCTTGATGAGCCGCGTATCGAACCCGTCCTCGAGCACCATCCCCATCACCACGGGGGGCTCCTCGGCGGCCACCTCGGACGGGGGCTCGGCGGGCTTCTCCTCGACGGGGTCTCGCTTCGCCGGCTGCGGAATCTTGATGCGCCCGCTGTCGGGCGGCAGCAGCGACGCGAGCCGGCTGGTCGGCGTGCCCGTCACCATCGTCGCCGCGGGCAGGTCATCCTCGCTCCGGCCCGACACGGGGACCGAGCGCTTGTCCAACAGCGAGTCGTAGATATCCAGCAGCTGCCCGCGGATGACCCCCGCGTCGAGCGCCGACTCGGCGTGCTCCCGCGCCCGCTGCCCCAGCTCGATTCGCCGAGGAACGTCGCGCGCCAGCTCGACGATGCGGGCCGCCATCGCCTGGCTGTCGCCGACGGGGAAGAACACCGCCGCGTCCGCCGGGATGAGCTCGCGGCACACCGGCAGGTCGGCGGCGATGATGGGCCGGCCCGCGGCGCAGTACTCGGACACCTTCGCCAGCGGTCCGCCCTGCAGCCGGTTGCGCTCCACATCGTCGAGCGCCAGCACTCCCACGTCCGCCAGCGCCAGCACCTTCGCCACGTCGTCGTGGTGCACCGGCGGCTGGAACTCCACCTGGTCCTTCAGGCCGAGCTCCTTCACCAGCTCGTCCAGGTGCGGCTGCCAGTCCGGGTGCTGCGCGCCCACGAGCGTCAGCCGCACCTCCACCTGCTTCGCCGCCAGCGCCACCGCGCGCAGCAGCGTGGGCAGCCCCTGCCAGCCCACGTGACTGCCCAGGTACATCAGCCGCAGCGGCTCCCCATCCGGAGCGCCCAGCACGTCGGGCGAGAAGGGCCCCAGGTCCACGGGGGCGCGCACGACACGGATGAGGTCCTCGCTCGCGCCGAGGGACTGGATGTACGAGCGCGTCGTCTCGGAGCCGGTGATGATGCGGTCCGCGTTCATCAGGCAGAACAGCTCCTGCCTGCGGACCTTCGACAGGAAGCGCCGGTCGCCCTCCGTCTGCGGGTGCGTGTAGCGCAGCTCCTGGGACGGGAAGGTCTGCGCCTCGTAGATGAGGCGGTAGCCGTAGTCCCCCTTGAGCTCGCACAACGCGTAGCCCCCGAAGGGGTCCGTGAAGTGGGCGAGCGCATAGTCCTCGCTCTCGAGCTGGCGCCGGACGGCCCGCTCGAAGGCCTGGATTCGCGAGGCGAGGTCCCCCGAGCCTACCGGCACGCGCAGCAGCCGAGCGCCCTGGTACTTCTCGATATGGGAGTGGTCAGGCGTCTTCGCCGATAGCACCACCACAGAGAAGCGGTCGGGCAACGCCTTGAGGTACTCGGTCAAACGGCGTGACGAGCCGGATGGGCCGGGGATGACGTCGAAGCTGCACAGGAGCAGTCTGGGCAGGTCGCTCAAAGCGGGGGCAGAATACCCAGCCGCATCGTGGGTGTCATCGGTTGATGAGAAGCTGAGGGGGTCGGGCGACGAACACAAGCAATGCTGGCACGTTGACCCTCCAGTGCCAGCGACCTAAAGGCGAACGGTGCCTATGGACGACCTCAAGAGCGTCACCGTCGGCTCCCTGCGAGAGCTGGCTCGGAAGCACCTGGGGAGCGGATACAGCAAGCTCAAGAAGGAAGAGTTGATCGCCGCCCTGGCCGCCTTCGTGCCCGCGCTGGCGAAGCTCGCCCGGCTGGCGGGCATCAGGATTCCCGGGAAGAAGGCCGCCGCGAAGAAGGCCCCGGCTGAAAAAACTCCGGTCCCGGCGAAAATCGCGACCCGACCCGCTCCGCCGGTGAAGGCCGCCGCGGCCAAGGCTCCAGCGCCGGCGTCCAAGACCGCCAGGGCCCGGCCCCCCACGAAGGCGGCGCCCCTGATGAAGACCGCCGCGTCGAAGGCCCCGGCCGTGTCCGCCAAGGCCAAGGCCCCGACGTCTCTCGGTGGCGCCACGAAGGACGCGCTGGCCTCGAAGCGGGCGACTCGGGCGTCCCCGGTGACGGTGGCGAAGGCGCCCGCCGAGTCGAAGCCGAAGCCAGGTCGTTCCCGGGCGGAGGAGCCCTCGGAGCAGGGGAGGGTGTCCGCACCCAAGCGCGTGGCCGCGAAGCGCGCCTCCGAGAAGCCCGGCAGTCCTCCCTCGGCGCGGCCCGCGCAGGTGGTGAACTTTCCGCCCAAGCCTCGAGCGCCTCGTGAACCCGCGAGGGCGGAGGCCGAGGGCTCGGCACCCACGCCTTCGGCGCCGATGGGCGCCCCCGAGTCATCCCAGGCGACGCCGCCCGCACCTGCTCCCGTCGAGCAGCATCGCGCGGAGCCGGTCATCGAAGGCTTCTTCGTCGCCCGTGTCGCTGGCGAGAGCGAGGCCCGACGTCATCACCTCCAGGAGAAGGTCGAGCACCCGCCCGTGTCCGCGGAGCGAGGCGAGGGACACACTTCCGCGCGGGATGCGCTGCCCTCCGAGTACCAGGACGACACGGTGTTGCTGCTCGCGAGAGACCCGAACACGCTCTTCGCGCTCTGGGACTTCAGCGCCGCGACGCGGACGCGCGCGATGCGTGACCTCGATTCCCCTCGCGCCGTGCTGCGGGTCTTCGACGGAGACGCGCTCGTGCGCGAGCTCGACTGCGTGCTCGAGACGCGCGGTTACTACATCCACGGGCTGCCCTCCGGACGTCTGTACCGCATCGAGGCACACTTCCTCGGGCGCGATGGTCGTTCGCGTAGAATCGGTGGTTCCAGCAACCGGGTTGCACTTCCTCCGGCGGGCGTGTCGACCGACACCTCCGTGCGGTTCATGCGTCGCCCGGTCCCCGTGGAGCCCGAGGCGCCTCCCGTTCCCAGGCGCCAGGTGCCTCCGGTGGAGGAGCGCGAGTACGTCACGTGGCATCGCGTGGAGCTGCCAGGAAGCGCGGGGATGAAGGACATCCCCGTCGTCCACCGCGAGCGCTTCGACGTCGAGGGTGTGCTTCCAGGTGAATCCTCGGGCCCGCACCTCGCCGGCATCGGACGCGCGCCGGGAGCCTCGGATCAGCGTTACGTCGCCTCGCAGCGCTACCTCGAAGCCCAGGCTCGGATGGCCGGGGCCTCGGACATGCGCTACGCGGAGCAGCCGCCCCTCGCGCCTCCCGCGCCGCGCACGCTCGTGTATCTCGAAGTGGGGCCGCCGCGGGCTCCGGGGGCTTCGGACCAGCGATATCAGTCGCCCTCGGTGGGCAGGCTCGAAGGCGCCCGTCCACCCGTCGAAGGTCCTCGCCCCACGTATGCGTATCTGGAGGTCGGTCGAGCTCCTGGCGCATCGGACATGCGCTACATCGACGTCGCGGGTGGCACCGCGCCACCGTCGCCGTCCGACCGGAGATACTTTGAATCGCCCCCGCGCGCTCCGGGCGCGTCGGACATGCGGTACTTCGATGCCTCCGCGCACGTCCCCGGAGCGTCCGGCTGGCGCTATCTGGAGTCACCTCCGAGAGCCTCGGGTGCATCGGATTGGGCCTACAGCGACGCCGCGGGCTGGCAGTACCTCGTGTCACCTCCACGCGCGCTGACCAGCTCGGACTTCATGCCCCTCGCGTCGCCCGTGGTCGTTGCGGGGCCCCGTCATGGCGATGTGGCGGCGTCCCGCCACGTCGAGCCCAGCCCGCGAGCCTTCGAGGCCTCGGACCTGCGCTATGGGGACACGTCCTCGCGCGAGGGCCCGGACCTTCACCAGGGCCCTGGGGTGTCTGGTGCGGCCACACCGGCGAACAGCGAGGCGCCACGGGGTACCCGAGAGCTCCCCGGCGCAGGGACGCCCACCTCGCCGGAGTCCGGCTACTTCGAGGCACGCCCACGAGAGACTCGCGAGCCCGCGCCGCCGCGACACGACGAGCCCGCGTCGGTCATCCCCGTGTCGGGCTTCTTCGACGCGCCTTCCGGGTCGTCGGACGCCAGGGACCGCGCCGCCTCCGAGCGCGTCCTGGAGGTCAGGAGTCCTCCACCCGCTGTCTCGAACGAGCCCTCGCATCGGAAGCCGCCCTCGGGCGGCGGCCGCTCGTGAACCTCCACGGACCTCCCGACCGACCATGAGCCTGGGCTCCCTTTCTCTCGTCCTCCACGCGCACCTGCCGTTCGTCCGTCATCCCGAGCACGAGGACTTCCTCGAGGAGGACTGGCTCTACGAGGCCATCTCCGAGACCTACCTCCCGCTGCTGCTCGCGTTCGATTCCCTGGCGGAGGATGGAGTCCCGTTCCGCCTGGCGATGACGCTGTCGCCCACGCTCGTCACCATGCTGCGCGACGAGCTGTTGATGAAGCGCTACGCGAGGAAGCTCGAGCAGCTGTGTGAGCTGGGCGAGCGCGAGGTCCATCGCACGAGGACCGACGCCACCTTCGGTCCCCTGGCGCGCTTCCATCGCGACCACTTCGAGTCGCTGCGCCGCGCCTTCCATGACCGCTACCGGGGAGACCTCGTCTCCGCGTTCCGCCGACTCCAGGACGCGGGCCACCTGGACATCCTCACGTGCAACGCGACCCACGGCTTCCTGCCGCTGATGCAGCAGGTGCCCGAGGCCGTGCGCGCGCAGGTGTCGGTCGCCGCCAACCACTACCGGCAGAACTTCGGGAAGGACCCCGCGGGCATCTGGCTGGCCGAGTGCGGCTACTTCCCGGGCCTGGAGCGCGTGCTCGCCGCCGAGCGCATCCGGTACTTCTTCGTCGACACGCACGGCCTCACGGACGCCACGCCGCGCCCGCTCCACGGGCCCTACGCGCCCATCTTCACCGAGGCCGGCGTCGCCGCGTACGCGAGAGACCCCGAGAGCAGTCAGCAGGTCTGGAGCTCCGAGTACGGCTACCCCGGCGACCCCGAGTACCGCGAGTTCTACCGGGACATCGGCTGGGACCTGGAGCTGGACTACATCCGCCCGTACATCCAACCCACGGGGGACCGGAAGAACACGGGCTTCAAGTACTACCGCATCACCGGCAAGACGAACGACAAGCAGCCCTATGACCCCGCGCGAGCCCGCGCACGCGCCGAGGTCCACGCCGGCAACTTCCTCTTCAACCGGCAGCGGCAGCTCGAGTACCTCGCCTCGCGGCTCGGGGGCCGCAAGCCCGTGGTGGTGGCCCCGTACGACGCGGAGCTCTTCGGCCACTGGTGGTTCGAGGGGCCGTGGTTCCTCGAGTCCTTCATCCGTCAGGCCGCGCGCGCCCGGTCCACCTTCGACCTGGTGACGCCGGCGGACGACCTGCGAGACCACCCCGAGAACCAGGTGGCCACGCCGCCGATGTCCTCGTGGGGCGCGGGCGGCTACGCGCACATGTGGCTGGACGACAGCAACGACTGGGTCTACCGCCACCTGAACCACTGCGCTCGGAAGATGGTGGAGCTGGCCCGGGACTTCCCGGAGGCCACCGATTCGCAGCGCCGCGCGCTCAACCAGGCCGCTCGCGAGCTGCTGCTCGCCCAGAGCTCCGACTGGGCCTTCATCATGAAGACGGGCACCATGGTGGACTACGCCAAGCGCCGCACCCAGGAGCACGTGCGCCACTTCCTCCGCCTGCACGACGAGCTGCGCGCGGGTACCCTGGACGAGCCCTGGCTCACCGGGCTGGAGGCGCGCGACAACGTCTTCCCGGAGCTGGACTACCGCCTCTACCAGCCCGGCTGACACCACGTTCCGCTGGATGACCGCCCACAGGCCGTTTCGCTTGCGGGACCGCATTTCGGCTTTAGCTTGGGGTGCATATGAACCGTTCTCCCGTCATGTTCCGCAGGGCCCTGGTCGGCGCGCTCCTGCTCGCCGTCCCGTCGGTCTCCTGGGCCCAGGCTCCGGCGCAGACCGCGCCGGGCAACCTCCAGCCCGCGACGCGGGAGGCGCAGGCGCTGCCGTCGCTGGCCCCGCTGGTGGAGTCGGTGAAGTCCGCCGTCGTCAACGTGGACGTGCAGGCGCGCGGGGGCGGCGGTCCCCGGGGCATGGGCGGTGGCATGGATGACAACCCGCTCTTCGACCGCTTCTTCGGCGGCGGGAGGGGCGGGCGGGAGCCGCTGCGCCAGGGCGCGGGCTCGGGGTTCATCATCGAGCCGACGGGCATCGTCCTCACGAACAACCACGTGGTGGAGGGCGCCGTCTCCATCACCGTGCGCCTGGATGACGGGCGCTCGTTCGCCGGCACCGTGGTGGGCAGGGATCCGCTGACGGACGTCGCGCTGGTGAAGCTCAAGGACAAGGTGGAGGGGCTGCCCACGGTGAAGCTGGGCGACTCGGACGCGCTGCGCGTGGGGGACTGGGTGGTCGCCATCGGCAACCCGTTCGGCCTGGCCTCCAGCGTCAGCCTGGGCATCGTCTCGGCGCGCGCCCGCGACATCGGCGCGAGCCAGTACGACGAGTTCCTCCAGACGGATGCCGCCATCAACCCGGGCAACTCCGGTGGTCCGCTGTTCAACATGAAGGGCGAGGTCGTCGGCATCAACACGGCCATCGTCGGCGGTGGCACCGGCATCGGCTTCGCGGTGCCCAGCAACCTGGTGAAGGCGCTGGTGCCGCAGCTGGAGAAGGACGGCTCTGTCACGCGCGCGTGGCTGGGCGTCGGCATCCAGGATTTGACGCGCGACCTGGCGGGCGCGCTCAAGCTGCCCGTCACCGAGGGCGCCATCCTCACGCAGGTGAACCCGGGCTCTCCCGCGGCGAAGGCGGGGCTGAAGTCCGACGACGTCGTCACCGCCATCGACGGGCAGCAGGTGACGTCCAGCGGCCAGCTCACGCGCACGGTGGCGCTCAAGCGGCCGGGCAGCACGTCCACGCTGACGGTGTTCCGCGAGGGCAAGAAGCAGGACGTGAAGGTGACGCTCGGCACGCGGCCGGACCTGGAGGGCGTGGCCGCTCGCAAGCAGGAGGGGGACGAGTCGCAGGAGAGCTCCCGCCGCGTGGGCGTCAGCCTGCAGAACCTGGATGCGCGCACGGCGCAGCAGGCGGGCTTCACGGACCGCCAGGGCGCGCTCATCACCGACGTGGTGCCTGGCTCTCCCGCGGACCGCGCGCAGCTCGAGGCGGGCATGCTGGTGGTGGAGGTCAATCGCAAGCCGGTGGCCCGGGCGGATGACCTGGCCAAGGTGATTCGCGCCGCGCCTGCGGGCAGCACGCTGCTGCTGCGCGTGACGGGGCCGGGTGGTGGCCGCCTGCTGCGCGCGCTGCGCGTGCCGTAGCGGGGGGATGGCGCACATGAGCGTCAACTACGTCTCGCTCGGAGACAGCACGGCGGTGGGCGTGGGCGCGACGCGGGGAGGGGGCTATCCGGAGCGCCTCGCCTCGCGGTTGCGCCGTGATGGCCTGTCACTCGGCTTGACGAACCTGGGCGTCAGCGGCGCGCGCATCCGGGATGTCTTCACCGGCCAGGTCAAGGCGGCGGTGGCCGCGCAGCCGACGCTGGTGACCCTGGGCGTGGGCACCAACGACCTCTGGCGCGGCACCGCGCTGGAGGACTTCCGCGAGGACCTGGAGCGGATCGCTCGCAGGCTCAAGCAGACCGGTGCGCCGCTCGTGCTGGTGAACATCGCGGACATGGCGCTGGCGCCGATTGCGCGGATGGTGCCGAGCACCCTCTACGAGGGCCGCATCGAGCCCTTCAACGCCGCCATCGCCGAGGTGGCGCGCGCGGAGGGGCTGCACCTGGTGGACCTGCACTCGGCCAGCCGTGAGATGTTCCCGCGCTCGGCGCACTTCTTCTCGCAGGACGGGTTCCATCCCTCGGAGGAGGGGTACGAGGAGTGGGCGGACCTGATGCTGCCCACGGTGCGCACGCTCGTATCGCGCTGAAGCGGTGGGGTACCCCGGTTTCAGGCCTTGGCCACGCCACCGGGAGGCGTCGACGCGGCGGCCTCCGCGGGAGGCGCGTGGGGGCCGCGCTCACGGCCGGGGTGGATCTCCATCCCCACCTCGAACGCCGTGCTGCGGTTGCGGCCCGTGCGCTTGCTGCAATAGAGGGCCGCGTCCGCGCTGTCGACCAGGCCCTCCTGCGTGGAGGCGTCGCTGGGGAAGTGGGCCACGCCGACGGAGACGGTGACGTGTCCTCCGGGCAGCCCCGGCTGCGAGAGCACCAGGTGCTCCGCCACCGCGCGCCGCAGCTTCTCCGCCACGTCCATGGCGTCCTGCTTGGTGGTCTGTGGCAGCAGCAGGACGAACTCCTCGCCGCCGTAGCGCGCCAGCGTGTCCACCTTGCGCACGCGCGTGCGCAGGATGTCGCAGACGCGGCGGAGCGTCTCGTCACCCACGCGGTGGCCCGCCAGGTCATTGAGGCGCTTGAAGTGGTCCACGTCCACCATGAGCAGCGCCAGCGGCGTGCCGAAGCGCTGCGCCCGCGCCAGCTCCAGCTCCATGCGCTGGAACAGGTGGCGCCGGTTGGGGACCCCTGTCAGCGGGTCCGTCATGGTGAGCTTCACCGTCTCCGCGTGCAGCCGCGCGTTCTTCACCGCGGCCGCGGCGATGTCCGCCACGGCGGTGAGCAGCTCGATTTCGCCTGCGGAGAAGCTGGCGATGTGCGGCCGCTGGAAGTTCACCACGCCCAGGAGCGTGCCCGCGTGCACCATGGGCACCGCCAGCAGCGCGCCCGTGTTCAGCGCGTCCGCCGACAGCCCGCGGCGCGCGAAGATGCTCGTCGGGTCCGCCACGTCCGGCAGGTACACCGCCTTGTGCGTCTGCGCCGCGCGTCCACACGCGCCCTCGCCCAGGGCGAAGGTGAGGCCCTCGGAGCCACGGTGCTCCGGCCACGCCTGCCGCACCTCCAGCGCGCCCTCCGGGTTGAGGAGCATGATGGAGAACTCGGGGATCTGCAGCCGCTCCACCACCAGCCGGGTGACGCCGTCGAGCAGCTCGTCCAGCTCCAGCGTGTCGTTGAGCGAGCGGGTGATGTCGAACAGCAGCGACAGCTCCCGCAGGCGGTCCTCGAGCTCGTCCTTGAGCGCGAGCTTCTCCTTCACCAGCTCCAGATCTCGGTGGGTGTCGATCTCCTCCGCCTTCATGGCGGTGAGCCGCGCGAGCATCTGGTTGAAGGCGGCGCCCAGCCGGGCGATTTCATCCGTGCCGCGCACGTCCGCGCGCACCAGCAGGTCTCCGGCCTCCGCGCGCCCCATCGCCGCGCTCAGCCGACGCAGCGGCCGCGTGAGGTTGAAGTGCAGCGAGAGCGCGATGACCAGCGCGAGCAGGATGGCGAACAGCGCCATGGACGCCAGCGCGCCGCCGAACACGTGCGTGAGCTGCTGGTGCAGCGCGGGCTCCAACATCCGCATCTGCAGCACGCTCTCACCAGGGACCTCGCCGCGCGTGTGACAGCCGCCGCACTCCGGTCCGCCCAGGGGGCGCACCACCTCCGTGACGCCGTCCGCCGAGCGCGCCGTCTCCGGCCCGGGGCGGGTGAGCCTGGCGGCCTCGCGGTGCCTGGTGCCCACCTCGGACGGGTTGCGAGACCAGCGGATGATGCCGTCCGCCGTCAGCACGCGCACGTCCTCGACCGAGCGGAACAGCCGCGTGTCCGAGTGCAGCACCTCCGTCACCGCCCCGTGCGCCGGGGCGCCAGGAGGCTGCGGCAGCATGAAGGTGGAGGCGACGAACTCCGCGAGCGCGAGCGACTCCACCTGCGTGGCGTCCTGCACCGCCACCCGGGCCTCGCGCCAGAAGTGACCGACCCCCAGCAGCGCCACCACCAGGCCCGGCAGAGCGATGCTCCAGAGGAGCTTCCGGCCTACGGTGTCGGGACCCAGGGGCATGGCGCGTTCGCGTCACTTCGTTCGAAAAGACGACACTCGTTTCACGAAGAGTCCGCGGAATTGTCAATGGGCTGACGCGGACTGTCAAACGTACTTCCATGGGAAATTTATCATTCCGTTGGCGCATCCGGCTGGCGCGAGCCGACGTCCGCGTGCGTCGCGCGGGGAGGGGAGGTTAGAAGAGGCTTCCCCATGTCGATTGAGTTGCTGACGTCCCGACTCCTGCCAGTCCCTCACGGCTTCGCGACGCGCGCGGGGGGAGTGTCCGAAGGCCCGTTCTCCTCGCTGAACCTGGGCTTCTCCACCGGAGACGCGCGCGAGAAGGTGGAGGAGAACCTGCGCCGGCTCGCGGGCGCGGCGGGGGCTCCGCTGGGCGCGCTGTCCCGCGTGTCACAAGTGCATGGCGACGTGGTGCTGGAGGCGCGCGTCGAGCAGGTGGATGAAGCCCTGCGGCCGGTGGAGGGCGAGGCGGACGCGCTGTGGACGCAAGTCCCTGGCACCTGGGTGGCGGTGGGGACGGCGGACTGTGTGCCGGTGGTGTTGGTGGACCCGGACGGGCGGCGCGTGGCGGCGATCCACTCGGGGTGGAAGGGGACGGACCTGCTCATCAGCGCGCGCGCCGTGGAGGCGCTGGTGGCGCGGGGGGCCCGGCCGGAGCGGCTGCTCGCGGCGGTGGGGCCTTCCATCCAGCGCTGCTGCTACGAGGTGTCGCGGGAGCTGGGGCAGCGCTTCACGCAGCGCTTCGGCGCGGACGTCGTGGAGGTGGAACGCTCTGGCCGCGTCCGGCTGGACCTGAGCCGGGCGGTGCGGAGGTCGCTGGTGGGCGCGGGGCTGCGGCCGGAGCACGTGGACGTGCTACAGGCCTGTACCGCGTGCGAGCCCTCGCGGTTCTTCTCCCACCGCCGTGACGCGGGGCGCACCGGACGGCACCTGAACCTGGTGGTGAACCGGTTCTAGGGGCGGCTTCCGGCCGTTTTCTTGACGCTCTTGGACGTGCCTTCCTATCCTCGCGGGGGAATTCCCTTGCGTCCATCGAGGCCCGTGCTCGCGCGCTCCGTCATCTTCCGCCTGCTCGTCGCCGCGCCGCTGTGCGCGCTGTGCGCCTGTGCCAACAACGCCGCCTCCCAGGCGGACGTCGGGGCGCTGACGGCCGAGGTGCGCGCGCTGCGTGAGTCGCAGTCCCGGCTGGTGGAGCGGTTGGAGCGCCTGGAGGCCCACGCCGCGGTGGACCGCGCGCGCACGGCTCCCAGCGCCGCCCGGCCCGCTTCCTCCGCGACGGTGCCCGTCACGGCGGTGGAGTCGGGTGGGGCGCTGATGTCCACGCCGGAGCTGTCCGTGGTGAAGCTCAAGCCGCGCTTCGAGCCCGCGCCCAGGCTGAACACGCAGGTGGCGGTGGTGGAGCCGGACTCCGAGCAGATGGAGATGTTCATCAGCCCGGTGGGCGAGGACTCCGCGCCCGTGGCCTCCATCTCCTCCTCGGGCGGCGCCACCATGGTGAGCACGCGGGGCGAGGACCCCGCGGACCAGCCGGACCCGGACGTGCTCGACGCGGACTACGAGAAGTACGTGTCCATGCTGCGCACCGGCAACGTGGAGGGGGGCGTGCAGCGCCTGCGCCGCTTCTCCGAGGAGAACCCCCGCCACCCGCGCGCGGACAACGCGCTGTACTTCAGCGGGCTGGGGCAGATGGGGCTCAACGACTTCAAGGACGCCGCCAGCACGTTCGAGCGGCTGATCGCCACCTATCCCGCCGGGGACGCCGTGTTGGACGGCATGCTCCGGCTCGCCGAGTGTCGGGTGCGGCTCAACCAGGCCGCGGATGCCCGGGCTCTCTACACGCGCGTCGTCACCCAGTTCCCGGGGACGGCCGCCGCCACGCAGGCGGAGCAGCGGCTCGCCGCGCTCTCGCAGTGAAGTCTTCATCGAAAGGAAGTCGTGCGATGCGCTCCCGGATCCTCACCTCGCTGATGTTGAGCCTCGCCGTCGCCCCCGCCTGGAGCGCGCTCGCGCAGCAGGAGGGTGGCGAGCAGGACGACACGGAGGCTGGCGGAGAGACTGAAGGCGCCGACGTCATGGACGAGGCCCCCGAGCCTCCTTCCGGCGGCACCACCGTGCAGCTGCCCCCGGGCGCGCCCAGGGGCCGCGAGAGCGCGCCGGGCACCGTCCACACGGTGCAGGAGGGCGACACGCTGTGGGACCTGTCCCAGCGCTACCTGGACAGCCCCTGGTACTGGCCGAAGGTCTGGTCCTACAACCCGGAGATCGCCAACCCGCATTGGATCTACCCGGGCAACCAGGTGCGCTTCTTCGGCTCCGGCGAGGAGGTCCCCCAGCGCGTGGAGACCGAGCAGGACCCCGGGGACGTGGTCGCGCCCACGGAGCTCGCCGACAACACCGTCACCGTGACGGGGAAGATCGGCTACGACGTGTCCTCGTCGCGCCCCGTGACGACGCAGGGCTTCGTGACGCCGCGTGAGCTGGACGAGGCGGGCCGCATCGAGGGCTCGCCCAACGGCGCGCACATGCTGTCCTTCCCGGACAACGTCTACGTGCGCTTCAAGCGCAAGGCGGACGCGAAGGTGGGCGACCGCTACGTCGTGTTCCACACCACGCAGGCGGTGCACCACCCGCGCACGGGCGCCAAGCTGGGCTACCTGACGGACTTCGCGGGCACGCTGCGCGTGGTGCGCGTGGACAAGGGCCTGGTGACGGCGCAGATCGTCGACACCTGGGACGGCATCGAGCGCGGCTTCCTGGTGGGCCCCTACGGCGAGAAGCTCACCGAGCGCGTGGCCCCGCGTCCGAACACGAACTCCAAGGACCTCAACGCCACGGTCATCACCTCGCTGGTGCCGTACCTGACGCTCCTGGGCGAGCACAACACCATCGTCCTGGACAAGGGCAGCGCGGACGGCGTGCAGCTGGGCAACACCTTCGTCATCCTGCGCCAGGGGGATCCGGCGCGCGCGGTGCTGGGCAAGAAGGTCGTGCCGGCCCAGTCGGAGGCGGACAAGGCGCTGCCCTGGGAGCGCATCGGCACGTGCATGGTGACCGAGGTGAAGGAGCGCACGAACAACTGCCTCATGATGAACTCCCTGGAAGAGGTCTCCACGGGAGATCGCGCGCTCATGCGTCCGAGCGGCGCCGCGCCGGCGACCAGCGCCAGCCGCTGAGTCCGGCAGGAAAAGTGCATCCCCCTCCACGCCGGAGGGGTTGAGTGCTTGACCGGTGGCGGCCCGGTGTTTATGTGTCGCGCCCCTCCCAGGGGACCCATCTTCTATATAGGTGGGTCTCGAGTGGGGGTTGGTATGGCGGACGCTGAGACGGACAGCCTCACGGCGGAGCAGCAGGCGTGCCTGGCGCTCTGGGCCGTTCCCGGCCTGGGGCCGAGGACGCTGGTCGCCCTGCGCGCGTTCGCCGACGGTCGCCTGGCGCCCCTGGCCTCGACTCCTGTACGGGACTGGGTGTCCGACGCGCCGGTTTCCCCACAGGTCCGCCAGAGGCTGGCGGCGGTGGCGGGGCTGCCGGCCGTGGCGGAGCGACTCCTGGAGCTGTGTCGGACGAGCGGCACGCGGGTGGCGTTCGCCGACGAGCGGGCCTACCCGGAGCGGCTGCGGGACGTGGAGGACGCGCCGCCGCTGCTGTTCTTCCGGGGCCAGCCGGGCCCCCCGCGCCGGCGGGTGGCGATGGTGGGCAGCCGGCGTCCGGACCAGGGCTTCCTGCCGTTCGCCCGCTCGCTGGCCCGTCAGGTGGCCGAGGGCGGGGTGGGGGTGGTCTCCGGAGCGGCGGCGGGCGTGGACCGGGCGTGTCACTGGGGCGCGCTGGATGCGGGAGGGGAGACCTGGGCGTTCCTGGGGTCGGCGCTGGACGCGTTGGACCCGGCGCAGGCCCGCCTGCTGCCCCACTTCCTGGAGCGGGGTGGGGTGTTCTTCAGCGAGCTGCCGCCTGGGGTCCGGGCGAGCACCACGACGTTCCCCCGGCGCAACCGCCTCATCTCCGGCGCATCGGATGCGGTCCTGGTGGTGAGGGCGGGGGCGGAGTCGGGGAGTCTGTACACGGCCCGGGCGGGGCGGGCGCAGGGACGGCCCGTCCTCGCGATGCCCGGGGACGTGCGGCAGGAGGGGGCGGCGGGCTGCAACGCGCTGTTGCGAGAGGGCCACGCGAGCGCGTGCCTGGACGTGAAGGACGTCTGGCGGGCGGTGGGTGTTGACCCTGGGTGGATGGTGGCGCCGGGCAGGGAGGATTGCTGGGCCCGGCTCTCCGCGGAAGCACGCGGGGCCTATGCGGTGTTGGACCGGATTCCCCGGACGTTCGACGAGGTGCTGGCCGGGAGCACCCTCACGCCGGCCGCGCTGGTGAGCGCGCTGGTGGAGCTGGAGATGACGGGGCTGGTCCTCCAGCACCCGGGCAGGTTGTACGAGAAGCTCTAGGTAGGAGAGTCATGGCCACGCGGACGAAGAAGAAGGCGGAAGAGACCGAGGCGACCGAGGAGAAGGCGCCCCGCAAGGCAGCCGGCAAGGCGGCCGGTCGCACCGCCGCCAAGAAGAAGCCTGCGGCCAAGAAGGCCGCGGCGAAGAAGACGGCCGCCCGTCGGCGCGCGACGAAGAAGGGTGACGACGACGCGCTGCCCTCCGTGGAGGCGGATGCGGAGGAGGAGGCCACGCCTCGCGGCAAGGGGCCGCACTACCTGGTCGTCGTGGAGTCGCCCGCGAAGGCGAAGACCATCAAGAAGTACCTGGGCTCCGGCTACACGGTGAAGGCCTCCGTGGGGCACGTGAAGGACCTGCCCAAGAGCAAGATCGGCGTCGACGTCGAGCACGACTTCCAGCCCGAGTACGAGGTCATCAAGGGCAAGGAGAAGGTGCTCAACGAGCTGAAGAAGATGGCGAAGTCCGCCGACAAGGTCTTCCTGGCCACGGACCCCGACCGCGAGGGCGAGGCCATTGCGTGGCACATCAAGGAAGAGCTGGCGCACCCGGACGCGATGCGGGTGACCTTCAACGAAATCACCAAGAAGGCCATCCAGGAAGCCATCGCCCAGCCGCGCGAGCTGAACCAGGACAACTACGACTCGCAGCAGACGCGCCGCATCCTGGACCGTCTGGTGGGCTATCAGATCTCCCCGCTGCTCTGGCAGAAGATCCGCCGGGGCCTGTCCGCCGGCCGCGTGCAGTCGGTGGCGGTGCGGCTCATCGTGGAGCGCGAGGCGGAGATCAAGGCCTTCGTCCCCGAGGAGTACTGGACGCTGGACGCGCTCCTGGAGGGCCCGTCCGGCCCGCCGCCGTTCAAGGCCAAGCTGTCCAAGGTGGACGGCAAGAAGGTGGAGCTGAAGGACCGCGTCAACACGGAGGCGCTCGTCGCCGAGCTGCAGGGCGCCGCCTTCAACGTGGCCAAGGTGGACCGCCGCGAGCGCCGCCGCAACGCGCCCGCGCCCTTCATCACGTCCAAGCTCCAGCAGGAGGCGGCCAACCGGCTGTCCTTCACCGCGAAGAAGACGATGACGCTGGCCCAGAAGCTCTACGAGGGCGTGCCCCTCGGCGAGGAGGGCCAGACGGCGCTCATCACGTACATGCGCACGGACTCCACGCGTCTGTCGGACGACGCCGTGAAGCAGGTGCGGGAGATGATCGGCACGAAGTACGGCGCGGAGTACCTGCCCGAGGAGCCGGTGGTCTACAAGTCGCGCAAGAGCGCGCAGGACGCCCACGAGGCCATCCGCCCCACGTCGCTGGAGTACCCGCCGGAGCGGGTGCGCCCGTTCTTCGACGCGATGGACGAGCAGGACATGTTCCGGCTCTACGAGCTCATCTGGAACCGGTTCGTGGCGTGCCAGATGAAGCCCGCCGTGTACGACCAGACGAGCGCGGACATCGCCGCGGGCCGGGCCACGTTCCGCGCCTCCGGCAGCACGCTGAAGTTCCCCGGCTACCTCGCGGTGTACGGCGCGGGCCTGACGCCGGAGGAGGAGGCGGAGAAGGAGAAGGCCAAGGCCGCCGGTGACGAGAGCGCGGACGGCGCCGACGCGGTGGGCGACCTGCCGGTGCTCAACGACGGCGACAAGCTGGGGCTGCAGAAGCTCGTGCACGAGCAGCACTTCACCCAGCCGCCCCCGCGCTTCAGCGAGGCCACGCTGGTGAAGGAGCTGGAGGAGAAGGGCATCGGCCGGCCGTCCACGTACGCGGCCATCCTCTCCACCATCCAGGACAAGAAGTACGTGGAGAAGCTGGAGAGCCGCTTCCGGCCCACGGACCTGGGGCAGATGACGAACGAGATGCTCGTCAAGCACTTCCCCCACGAGCTGGACGTCACCTTCACGGCGACGATGGAGGAGAAGCTCGATCAGATCTCCGAGGGCGGCGCAAAGTGGGTGGCGGTGCTGCGCGACTTCTACGGGCCCTTCAAGGACACGCTCGAGAAGGCGAAGGCGGAGATGCGCGACGTCAAGCGCGAGGAGATCAAGACCGACATCGCCTGTGAGAAGTGCGGCAACCACTTCGTCATCAAGTTCGGAAAGATGGGGCACTTCCTCGCCTGTTCGAACTACCCCGACTGCAAGAACACCAAGGACTTCAAGCGGGACGCCGAGGGGAAGATCGTCATCGTCGAGGAGGAGACGACGGACGAGCTGTGCGAGAAGTGCGGCAAGCCCATGGTCATCAAGCGCGGCCGCTTCGGGCGCTTCATGGCGTGCTCGGGCTACCCGGACTGCAAGACCTCCAAGCCCATCTCCATCGGCGTCAACTGCCCGGAGTGCAAGCAGGGCTACCTGACGGAGCGCCGCAGCGGCCGGGGGAAGATCTTCTTCGGCTGCAACCGCTACCCCGACTGCCGCTTCGCCGCCTGGGACCGGCCGCTCGCCGAGTCCTGCCCCCAGTGCGCCTCGCCGTACCTGCTGCAGAAGTTCTCCAAGCGGGACGGGGCGTACATCTCCTGCCCCAACAAGGAGTGCGACTACCGGCGGGAGGTCGCGGAGCAGCCGGGCGTCCCCACGGACCCGGGGACCAGCTCGGCTGCCTGAAAACCCAAGTGTTTACAGGGGGCTGGCCCGTCCGTGGCTTGACAGCTTCGGCGGGCCCGCCCTACAACCCGGCCAATGATTTCCTCGGTGGTCAGCGAGTGGCTGGTCAACGCGAGCCTCGCGGCCGCGGACGCCGGCAAGCTGGGTGTCACGGACTCCGTCATCAAGTTCTTCAAGGATGGCGGTCCGTTCATGTTCGTGAACCTGTTCTGGCTGGCGTGCGCGCTGGCGGTGGCCACCGAGCGCATCGTCACGCTGGTGTTCCGCTACAACCTGAACCCCGCGCCCTTCATGGAGCAGATCTCCAAGCTGGTGCGCAGCGGCAACCTGGACCGGGCGGTGAAGGTCTGCGCCATGGCGCCCAACGCGCCGCTGGCGAAGGTCATCCGCGCGGGGCTGGTGAACGCCAACCGGGGTGAGATCGAGGTGGCCAAGGGCGTGGAGGAGGCCATCGTCGAGTACAGCCCGCACGTGACGAAGCGCATCCCCTGGCTGTGGTCCCTGGCGAACATCGCCACGCTGGTGGGCCTGGTGGGCACCATCTTCGGCCTCATCGGGACCTTCCAGGCGCTGGGCAATGTGCCGGCGGAGCAGAAGCAGGTGCTCCTGTCGGAGGGCATCTCCAAGGCGATGAACAACACGGCCTTCGCGCTCTCCATCGCGGTGCTGTGCATCGTGTTCCACCTGTTCCTGACGTCGTACGCCAAGGGCATGGTGGAGAGCCTGGAGCTGCACGCGCTGAAGCTGGAGAACCTGCTGTCGCGGCGCGGCGGCGTGGACCCGGCGGCGACGGAGCTCGAGGCTCGCGCGTCGTAGCGCGGGCGGAGCGCGCGTCCATGGCGTTCTACTACTCCCGCCGCAAGCTGAAGGTCCGCGAGGAAGAGGAGTCGGGCGAGCTGAACGTCGTCCCGTACCTCGACATCCTCATGAACCTCATCATCTTCATGCTGCTGTCGATCACCGGCCTGGCCTCGTTCGGCATCCTGAACGTGAGCGCGCCGGCGTACGGCCCTCCGTCGGCGGGCATGACGCAGGAGTCGGCGAGCGACGAGCCGAAGCTGACCTTGTCGGTGCTCATCTCGCGCAAGGGTCACTTCGTCAGCAGCGAGAACGCCATCCTCGGCGAGGCCGGGGCGCCCACGGTGCCCACCCGCGCCGACGGTGACTTCGACTACGCCGCGCTCAACGCGTGGATGGTGAAGATCAAGTCGGAGTTCCCCAAGGAGACCAAGGTCATCGTCGGCGCGGACGCGGACATCCCCTACGACGCGCTCATCCAGACGATGGACGCCATCCGCGAGGAGCAGGGCGCGCAGCGCCGCCTGCTGTTCCCCGACGTCACGCTGGCGGGGACCTGAGCCATGGCCGAGACGCTGCCGCACGTGCCGGAGGTCGTCGACGAGGAGGCCCTCGCGCGGCTGCGCTACCGCCGGGCCCTGGCGCGCAAGAAGCGCAAGGAGCGCGAGGCGGCGGGGGAGATCAAGGAGCTGAACATCACCGCGATGATGGACATGATGACCATCCTCCTGGTGTTCCTGCTCAAGTCCTTCGCCTCGTCCTCCGCGGCGGTGACGGCGTCCGAGGACGTGCGTCCCCCCGTGTCCACCACGCGCGCGACGCCCCGGGACACGGTGGCCGTCACGATCACCCCCAAGAGCATCCTCGTGGGCGAGCGCGAGGTGCTGCGGCTGGTGAACGGTCAGCTCCCGGCCGAGGCCCTCCAGGGCCGGCTGGTGCTCCCGCTCGACGCGCGGCTGAAGAAGGAAGTGGAGAAGCTCAAGTACATCGCGGAGCGCAATCCGCAGGCGCCCTTCAGCCAGGAGCTGTCCGTCATCGCGGACCGCAAGGTGCCGTACGACATGCTCCTGAGCGTGCTCTACACGGCGGGACAGAACGAGCTGGAGAACTACCGCTTCGTCGTCCTCACGAAGGACGGAGACTGAAGGCGCCCCCTGGCGTGAGTCAGGGAGCGCCCGGCCCGTGTCCGTGTCCCGCGTCGCCTAGAGGGACGGCGTGGCGTAGTGGCCGCCGCGCATCTCCTGCTCGTGCGCGGTGGCGTCCTCCTCGCAGCGGATGGCGAAGGGCAGGGCCTCCAGGCGCTCCTTGGAGATCTCCTGGCCGCAGTCCACGCACTCGCCGAAGACGCCCATGTCCATGCGCCGCAGCGCGGCGTCGATGAGCATGATTTCACGCCGCTGGGCCTCCATCAGGCTGGACAGGGTGTAGTCCGCCAGCTCCGACTGGGCCTGCTCCTCGTATTCGGGGTCGCGCTCCTGCTCCTTGAGCGCCGTCAGCTCGCGGTGCGCGCCGTCGCTCGTGGTGAGGATTTCCCGCCTGCGGCGCTGGAGTATCTCGCGTACCCTCAGCAAGTCTTGGGCTCGGCTCATGATGGGCCTCGTCTTCGTGGATGCTGCTTCGAGTGCGTCTTGCGCTCGCTCGGAAGCACGCGGCCCCGAGCGACGAACGCGAGAAACGTAGGGGTGCAACCCAGGTGCGGAAACCGCGCCTTCCAACGGGGGGCAAAGGTGGCTCGGGGGGCGGGCGGGCGGACACGGCGGCCTGTCCCCGACGACGGGTTGACGCTCGTGGATTCACGGTCGGGACAGGGCGTGCCAGTCCTGCTAACTGTTGGCTGACGGGCACGCGCGCGTGGGCGCTCCCGGGAGGACGCGGATGTCGGACGTGAAGCAGCGGGTGACGGTGATTGGCGGCGGTCTCGCGGGCACGGAGTGCGCGTACCAGCTCGCCCGCAGGGGCGTGCCGGTGGTGCTGCGCGAGATGAAGCCCCACAAGCGCTCGCCAGCGCACAAGTCGGATTCGCTCGCGGAGCTGGTGTGCAGCAACTCGCTGCGCTCGGACAACCCGGAGAGCGCCATCGGCCTGCTGCACGCGGAGCTGCGGGATTTGGGCTCGGTGGTGCTGTCGAGCGCGGATGCGCACCGGGTGCCCGCGGGCGACGCGCTGGCGGTGGAGCGCGAGGGGTTCTCCCAGGCCATCACCCAGGCGCTGAGGAACTCCGGCGGCGTGGAGCTGGTGGCGGGCGAGGTGGAGACGCTGCCCGAGGAGGGCCCCGTGGTGGTGGCCACCGGGCCGCTGACGTCCGACGCCCTGACGCGCGAGCTGGAGCGGCACGTGGGGCAGAAGCTCTATTTCTACGACTCCATCGCCCCCATCCTGTCGGCGGACTCCATCGACCTGACGGTGGCCTTCCGGCAGAGCCGCTATGGCAAGGGCGGCGGGGACGACTACCTGAACCTGCCGATGAACCGCGAGGAGTACTACCGGTTCATCGCGGAGCTGAAGGCGGGCCAGAAGGTGGTTCCGCACAGTTTCGAGGAACCGAAATACTTCGAAGGCTGTCTGCCCATCGAGGTGATGGCGGAACGCGGCGACGACACGCTGGCCTACGGGCCGATGAAGCCGGTGGGGCTGAGGGACCCGCGCACGGGCAAGGAGCCCCATGCCGTGGTGCAGCTGCGCATGGAGGACCGCGCGGGCACGGCGTGGAACATGGTGGGCTTCCAGACGCGCCTGACGTGGGGTGAGCAGAAGCGCATCTTCACCACCTGCATCCCGGGCCTGCAGAACGCGGACTTCCTGCGGATGGGGCAGATCCACCGCAACACGTTCATCGACTCGCCGCGCCTGTTGTCGAGCGACCTGTCGCTCAAGAGCGAGCCCCGGGTGTTCTTCGCGGGGCAGGTGTCGGGCGTGGAGGGGTACGTGGAGAGCGCGGCGTGCGGCTATCTGGTGGCGCTGGCGCTGCATGCGCGGCTGAGCGGCAAGCCGTGGGTTCCGCCCCCGGCGACGACGGCGCTGGGCGCGCTGTTCCGGCATGTGACGGGCGAAGCGCACCCGCCGGACTACCCGCATCAGCCCTCCAACATCATCTTCGGCCTCTTCCCGCCGCTGACGGGGCGGATGAAGAAGGCGGAGAAGCGGGTGGCGTATTCGGCCCGCGCGAGGACGGACCTGGCGGCGTGGCTGCCACACGCGGGTGTCCCGGCATCGGGCGCCCCGGAGCACGAGGAGCAGAGGAGCGCATGATTCGGCCGAGGCTGGGACGACTTCTGGGCGCGGGGCTGGTCGCCTCGCTCGTGGTGGCTGGCGGCGGATGCAAGAAGAGCGAGGACGCGAAGCCGGCGGGGAGCCCGTCGGCCGCGACGCCCTCGGCGGCGGCGCCGAGCGCGCCGGCCGCGCCGAGCCCCACCGGGCGGGCTCCGACGGGCGCGGGGCAGGGGCTGCTGCTGGACGCGGGCCGCGCGGCGGACCTGCGGCTCACGTCGGATGGGCGCTTCGCCACGTACCTGATGAACGGGCAGAAGCCCCGGCTGGACGGCGTGCCGCCGCAGATGCTGCTGGGCGAGCTGCGCGTGGTGCCGGTGGAGGGAGGGGAGCCTCGCAAGCTGGGCGACAGCGTGACGAACGTGCCGGGCGGGCTCTTGTTCTCGGCCGACTCGCGCTACGCGCTGTACCTCACCGGCTACAACCCGGCCTCGCAGTCGGGCACGCTCAACGTGGCGACGCTCGACGACGCGAAGGCGGAGCCGGCGGTGCTCGGCACGGCGGTCAGCTACATGCTGCCCTCGCCGGATGGAACGAAGGTGGCGTTCGTCGACGGCGGCAAGCTGAAGCTGGGGCCGCTGCCCGCGGGGCCCTTCGTCGACGTGGCGGCCGAGGTGAGCACGGCGCAGTTCACCGCCGACGGCAAGGCGCTCCTGTTCAAGCGGCGGCTGTCCGCGGCGGGCGGACTGGCGGTCGTCACCGTGGACAAGCCGGAGGCCGCGCCGCGCAAGCTGGCGGACCAGGTGGGCGACTACTCGGTGTCGCCGGATGGCCAGCGCGTGGCCTTCCAGGTGCGCAGCGAGTCCGTGCGCGGGCTCTATGACCTCTACCTGGCGGAGCTGCCCGCGGAGAAGCCGAAGCGGCTGGCCGTCGCGTCGCAGTCGTTCGGCTTCTCTCCGGACGGCAAGTGGCTGGCGCGCTCGGAGAACGGCAAGCCGGACGTGCCGGGAGACTTGTACGTGGGCCCCGCGGCGGGCGGCCCGGGCCGCAAGGTGGGCGAGCGCGTGGAGACCTTCGCCTTCTCGCCGGACTCGCAGGCGGTGGGCTTCCTGGACAAGTACGACGTGACGGCGCGCGCGGGGTTGATGGCGGTGGCGTCGCTGCCGGACGGCGCGCCCAAGCGGGTGGGGGACCGGGTGCCCAACTTCGTGTGGGGCTCGGACGCGCGCTACGTTGCGTTCCTCTCGCGCTTCCTCAAGCCCGAGTACTCGGTGGACCTGATGCTCTATCCGCTGGGCGCGGAGAAGGCGGAGAAGGTGCACCGGGGCGTGTTCGGCTACGGCTTCATGCCGGGCAACGGCCAGGTGGTGTTCCGCTCGAACTGCATCCGCAACGGCCGCGCGTGTGACTTCAAGGCGCTGGAGCTGCCCCAGAAGGCCGAGCCGCAGACGTGGCTCCAGGGCATCTTCAGCTACAAGCTGTCCACGGATGGCAAGCGCGTGCTGGCCACGTACGCCCGCATGGACTCGGACACGTACGACATCGCCGTGTACGACGCGAAGACGCAGGCGCGAAAGCCGCTGGACCAGGGCGTCCAGGTGCCCGTGTACTTCGGCGGCAAGGAGGACTCGCGCGCCGTCTATATCATCGCGCAGGGGCCCAAGGCGGGCGTCTACAGCGTGAGCGCGCTGCCCTGACCCGGAGGACCTCGGGACTCACCGGAGCGTGAGCTGGAAGCTCACGCCTCCGTCCCCGATGCTGAAGCCCGCGTGCGGGCCGAAGGCGAGCACGGAGAAGAGCGCCACGCCCAGGCATGCGAGCACCACCTTGTGGCCGGTGCGCAGCGAGTGGAAGAAGGTCGTCTCGTAGTTGGCGCCCACGAAGCGCAGCGCGAAGAAGAACCCCACGGGCAGCAGTGGGGTGTTGTTCACCGTGAACCAGAGACTGGAGAGCGCGAGCAGCTGGAAGTAGCGCTTGCGGCTCAGGTGGAAACGGTCGTCGTACTCGGTGGTGGCGGCGGTGTGCATCGGCTCCCTCGCGGAGGTGAAGCGGTGTGCCGCCGACGGGTGCAGG
Source organism: Myxococcus sp. MISCRS1 (assembly GCF_026626605.1). Taxonomy (NCBI): domain Bacteria; kingdom Pseudomonadati; phylum Myxococcota; class Myxococcia; order Myxococcales; family Myxococcaceae; genus Myxococcus; species Myxococcus sp. MISCRS1. The sequence continues at coordinate 729,759 of NZ_JAPNKB010000001.1, read as the reverse complement.
GGCCTCGCCAGCGGGAGGCACGTCGTTCCGATGGCTTGGCCCGCGCCGTCGTCCTGGCCCGCAGACACCGGGTCCGGGATGACAACCCAGGAGCCCCTCGCTCGGTGTCGCCCGAGGGTCCTCGGGTGTGCTTAGGTCCGCGGCGCGCATGACTTCGACTCCGCTCACGTATCGCCGCTATGGCGGCTCGCTCCAGGTCGACATCCCCACCTTCGACGTGCTCGTGGAGGCCTCGCGCATCCCCGAGACGCAGTGGATTGCCACGGCGTGCCCTTTGGAGGGCTTGAGCTGTGACCCGGCCTTCCTCAAGTTCCTCGACACGGATGGCAATGGCCGAGTCCGCGTGGCGGAGGTCCGCAGCGCGGTGGACTGGGCCGCGCGACACCTGAAGGACCGGCGCGGCGCGGACGCGAGCAGCGACGTGCTGGAGCTCAACGCGCTGTCCTCGGAGGGGGCCCCGCTGCGGAGCGCGGCGGAGATGATCCTGCGCACCGTGGGCGCGGCGGACACGGGCCGAATCTCCCTGGCCCAGGTCCGCGCCAGCGACGAGGCGCTGCGCAAGGCGGGGCAGAACGGCGACGGCATCATCGCCCCGGATCGGCTGCCGGAGTCCCTGCGTCCGCTCGCCCGCGACATCATGGCGTCCTTCCCCGAGGTGAAGAACCGCGCGGGGGAGGCGGGCGTCGACAAGCCCATGCTCCAGCGCTTCCGCGACGAGCGTCAGGCGCTGCTCACGCACCTGGGCAAGCGCGGCGACGTCTTCGTCTGGGGCGAGGAGAGCGAGGCGCGCGCGAAGCGCATCCGCGAGGTGGCGCCGCTCCTGGACGCGTACTTCCTGCAGTGCCGGCTCGTCGCCGCGCAGCCCGAGGCGGCGGCGGCCCTGCGGCTGCGCGCGGAGCGGGTGGAGGGCGTGCTCGGTGACACGGCCGCGCTGGGCAAGGCCGCGGGCGACCTGCCGATTGCTCCTCCCGACGCGGCGGGTGTGCTCGAGTGGTCGCGCCTCTTGCGCGGCCCCGCGTACGAGCAGCTCCAGGCGTTCCGTCGCGACGTCGCGGCGCCGCTGACGGGGGACCCGGAGCGCCTGACGGACACGGCGTGGCGCGAGCTGGTGGCGAAGGCGGACGCGGTGCTCGCGTGGTTCGCGACGCGCGACGCGAGCCCCCTGCACAAGCTGGCCGGCTCGCTGGAGACGGTGTCGCTCGCGGACGTGGATGCGCTCGACGCCGCGAGCCAGGCGGACCTCGCGCTGGCGCCCACGCTCGCGTCCATCATCGAGCTGGAGCGACTGGTGCTCTACCAGCGATGGCTGCTGGTGTTCGCCAACAACTTCATCAGCATGCCCAACCTGTACCTGCCCAAGGCCCCGGCGCTGATGGAGCGCGGGACGCTCATCCTCGGCGGGCGCAAGTACACGCTGTCGGTGCTCGCCAAGAACCGCGCCGAGCACGCCGCGCTGACGAGCCAGGGCACCACGTGCATCCTCTACGTGATGGTCGCGCCCAAGGACGGCACGCCCGGCTACGAGGTGGCGGTGCCCGTCACGCGCGGCCGCAGCACCGACCTCGTCGTGGGCAAGCGCGGCGTCTTCTACGACGTGGACAACCAGGAGCACGACGCCACGGTCACGCACGTCATCCGTCAGCCCGTGTCGCTGTGGGAGTCGATGACCATGCCCTTCACGCGCATGGCCGGCTTCATCACCAGCAAGGTGGAGGGCATGGCCACCGCGGGCGAGAAGACCTTCGACGCGACGCTGGAGGAGGGCTACGCGAAGACGGTGGCCGCGGCCCCATCCCCCACCGCGCCCCCGGCTCCGGCCACGGCGGCGCCCGCTCCCGCTCCCGCGGCGGCGCCTGGCGGGCTCGCGGGGGTCATCGCGGCCGGCAGCATCGCGGCCGCGGCGCTCGGCTCCTCGTTCGCGTTCATCGTCTCGCAGGTGAAGTCCCTGACGCTGGGGGACGTCATCACGGCCGCGTCGCTCATCGCCATCGCGGTGATGGCGCCGGCGGGGCTGCTCGGCTGGCTGAAGCTGCGTCGGCGCAACCTGGCGCTGCTGCTGGAGGGCTCCGGCTGGGCGCTCAATGATCGGCTGATGCTCACGCGCGGGCTGTCCACGCTGGTGACGCGCCGGCCCCGGCTGCCCAAGGGCGCGCGGGTGGACCACCGAGACATGGTCCGCCCGGCGCTGCTCGCCCAGCAGGACGAGGATGGCGAGCAGGAGGGGCTGTCCTGGTGGTCCCGCCTGGGGCTCGCGGCGCTGGTGCTGTTCATCCTGCTCTGGCAGGTGCGCAACCCCATCCTCACCTGGATGTGCCAGAAGGCCTGGCTGTCGGACGCCACGTGCGTGGCGCTGCTGCCCACGCCTCCCGTCGCGCCGGTCGTCGTGCCCACCGCCCCGGCCGTGCCGACGAAGTAGGGGTTTCGTGGGGCCCGGAATCTTGCGAGGCTCTCCGGGCCCCCTACGCTCGACCTCGCCATGACGAACCTGTCGCCGCTCTTGGAGAAGTTCCGGGTCCACCTGGAGGACGAGAAGGGCTCGTCCCCGCACACGGTGCGCAACTACCTGGTCGACCTGGTGGACTACGAGCGCTACCTGGTCGAGCGGATGAAGTCGTCCCTGCTCGCCGGCACGCACGCGGCGATTCGCGGCTACCTGGGCACCCTGAGCGTGGACCACGCGCCCGCCAGCCGCGCGCGGCGCCTGGCCTCCATCAAGTCCTTCTACAAGTACCTGGTGCGCCAGAAGCTCTTGCCCGCCAGCCCCGCCAAGCTGGTGAAGAGCCCGAAACTGCCCAAGGCGCTCCCCAAGGTGCTGCCGGTGGAGGAGGTCTTCGCGCTGCTCGACGTGCACGACTTGAAGTCCGTGCTCGGCCTGCGCGACAAGGCCATCCTGGAGATGCTCTACGGCGGCGGGCTGCGCATCAGCGAGCTGTGTGACCTGGACCTGCTCGCCGTGGACCGGAGCGGCCGCATCGTCCGGGTCATGGGCAAGGGCAGCAAGGAGCGCCTGGTGCCCGTCAACGCGCAGGCCATCCGCTCGCTGGAGGCGTACCTGGCGCGCCGGGGTGAGCTGCTCGCGGAGCCCAGGCCGGGGCAGGCGCCGGAGGCCATCTTCCTCAACTTCCGCGGCGGCCGGCTGACGCCTCGGAGCATCCGCCGACACCTGGACCAGCACGTGCTCAAGTGCGCGCTGGCGCGCAAGGTGAGTCCGCACGCGTTGCGTCACTCGTTCGCCACGCACCTGCTCGGTGGGGGCGCGGACATCCGCAGCATCCAGGAGCTGCTGGGCCACGCGAGCCTGTCCACCACGCAGCGGTATACCCACGTCAGCTGGGAGCAGCTCCAGCAGGTCTACGACGCCGCCCACCCCCGCGCCTGAGAAACGGTGCGGGAGCGGACAGGCGGGCGGTGTTCCTTGGAAACGCGGGGCGCGGCTTGTTAAACCCGCTCCATGTTCCACGGCACCACCATCCTCTGTGTGCGACGCGACGGAAAGGTCGCCATCGCCAGCGACGGTCAGGTCTCGCTCGAAAAGACGGTGATGAAGAACACGGCGAAGAAGGTCCGCAAGCTGGGCGAGGGGCAGGTCCTCGCCGGGTTCGCGGGCAGCACCGCCGATGCCTTCACCCTGTTCGAGCGCTTCGAGGGCAAGCTCAAGGAGCACCAGAAGAACATGGCGCGCGCCTGCGTCGAGCTGGGCAAGGACTGGCGCACGGACCGCTTCCTGCGCCGGCTGGAGGCGCTGCTCGTCGTCGCGGACAAGGACAAGACGTTCATCCTGTCCGGCGCCGGGGACGTCATCGAGCCGGACCACGGCATCGCCGCGGTGGGCAGCGGAGGCCCCTACGCGTTCGCCGCCGCCCGGGCGCTGATGGCCCACACGCAGCTGACCGCTCGCGAGGTGGCGCAGCAGTCGCTCTCCATCGCGGGCGAAATCGACATCTACACCAACTCCAACATCTCCATCGAAGAGCTCTAGGAGCCTCCCCGTGGCCGAATCGCGCAAGACGTCCGCCTTCACGCCTCGCGAGGTGGTGGGCGAGCTGGACCGCTACATCGTCGGGCAGAACGCCGCCAAGCGCGCGGTGGCCATCGCCCTGCGCAACCGCTGGCGCCGCCAGCAGGTCTCCGACGACCTGCGCGACGAGATCCACCCGAAGAACATCATCATGATCGGCCCCACCGGCGTGGGGAAGACGGAGATCGCCCGCCGGCTCGCGAAGCTGGCGCAGGCGCCGTTCGTCAAGGTGGAGGCCTCCAAGTTCACGGAGGTGGGCTACGTGGGCCGCGACGTGGAGTCGATGATCCGCGACCTCGTCGAGGCCGCCATCGGCCTGGTGCGCGAGGAGGAGACGGAGAAGGTCCGCCCCCGCGCGGAGGAGCTCGCCGAGGACCGGCTGATGGAGCTGCTCCAGAACAACGGCGCGCCGCGCACGCCGTCCTCGCCGCCGCCGTTCGGCTTCGCGCCGCCGCCTGCGCAGCCCGCGCCCCAGCGCCTGGGCGACCACGAGCGCGAGAAGCTGCGCGCCCAGCTGCGCGCGGGCACGCTGGATGACCAGTTCGTGGAGGTGGAGACGAGCGACAGCGCGCCCACCTTCATGCGCGGCTTCTCCGGCCAGGGCATGGAGGAGATCGGCGTCAACCTGCAGGACCTCTTCAAGAACATGCCCGGCATGAGCAAGACGCGCAGGCGTCGGGTGCGCGTGCCGGAGGCGCTCCAGTTCCTGCGTCAGGAGGAGGCCCAGAAGCTGGTGGACCCGGACCGCGTCCAGCGCGAGGCGGTGGTGCGCGCCGAGTCGAGCGGCATCGTGTTCATCGACGAGATCGACAAGATCGCCAGCCGCGACGGCGGCGGCAAGGGCGGGGGAGGCCCGGACGTCTCGCGCGAGGGCGTGCAGCGCGACATCCTCCCCATCGTCGAGGGCTCCACCGTCAACACCAAGTACGGCATGGTGAAGACGGACCACATGCTCTTCATCGCCGCGGGCGCCTTCCACGTCTCCAAGCCCAGCGACCTCATCCCGGAGCTGCAGGGCCGCTTCCCCATCCGCGTGGAGCTGGAGCCGCTCTCCGGCGACGACCTCATCCGAATCCTGCGCGAGCCGAAGAACTCCCTCTTGCGCCAGTACACCGCGCTGCTCTCCACCGAGGGCGTGCGCCTGTCCTTCACGGACGACGCGGTGACGGAGCTGGCGCGCATCGCCCAGCAGGCGAACGAGCGCACGCAGAACATCGGCGCTCGCCGCCTGCACACCGTGCTCGAGCGGCTGCTCGACGAGGTCTCCTTCTCCGCCAGCGAGCTGGGCCCCCGGGACTTCCAGGTGGACGGCAATTATGTGCGCGAGCGGCTGGGCGCCATCGTCCAGGACGAGGACCTGTCGCGCTACATCCTCTAGCGCGCTATATGGCGCGCACACCGCAGTGCCCTCACCACAAGGAAGGTTGACTCCCTTGCCGCAACCCGTGCCCTCGGCCGCCCCCAGCTCCAACGACACCCTCATCCAGAAGGCCCGCCACCACCTGCTGCAGAACTACAAGCAGCAGCCCATCGTCCTGGCACGTGGGCAGGGTACGCGCGTGTGGGACGCGGATGGGCGGGAGTACCTGGACCTCATCGGGGGCGTGGCCACGTGCGCGCTCGGGCACTGTCACCCGGACGTGGTGGCGGCGGCGCACGCGCAGCTGGACACCCTGTGGCACGTCTCCAACGCGTTCTACTCGCAGCCGCAGATCGACCTGGCGGCGCAGCTGTGCGAGTGGAGCGGCCTGTCGCGCGCGTTCTTCTGCAACTCGGGCGCGGAGGCGAACGAGGCCCTGCTGAAGCTGGCCCGCAAGGTGATGAAGGACCGGGGCACGCCGGAGCGCTTCGAGGTCATCACCTTCGAGCGCAGCTTCCACGGCCGCACCCTGGCCACCGTCACGGCCACCGGACAGCCGAAGTACCACGCGGGCTTCGAGCCGCTGCCCGCGGGCTTCCACCACGTGCCCTACGGGGACCTGGACGCGGTGCGCGCCGCGGTGAAGCCCACCACGGCCGCCATCCTGGTGGAGCCCGTCCAGGGCGAGGGCGGGGTGCGTCAGGCTCCCGCGGGCTTCCTCAAGGGCCTGCGGGCGCTGTGCGACGAGAAGGGCCTGCTGTTGCTGGTGGATGAAATCCAGACGGGCATGGGGCGCACGGGCATCCCGTTCGGCTTCATGCGCGACGGCATCCTCCCGGACGCCATCAGCATGGCCAAGGCGCTGGGCAACGGCCTGCCCATCGGCGCCATGCTGTGCCGCGACGACGTGGGCGCGAGCATGGTGCCCGGCAGCCACGGGTCCACCTTCGGTGGCAACCTGGTGGCCGCCGCCGCCGCCAACGCGGTGCTGAAGGTCATCCGCCAGCCGGGCTTCCTCGACGAGGTGAACTCCAAGGGGGCGTACTTCCTGGAGAAGCTGCGGGGCATCCAGTCCCGGCTGCCCGCGGGCCGCGTGGTGGAGGTCCGGGGCCAGGGCCTGCTGGTGGGCCTGGAGATGGACCGCGACGCGCCCCAGGTGCTCGGCAAGCTGCGCGAGGCGGGGGTGCTCGGCAACGCCGCGGGGGAGCGGACCGTGCGCTTCGCCCCTCCGTTCACCATCAGCCGGGAGGAGCTGGACCAGAGCCTGGCCATCATCGAGCGGGTGCTGACCGCCCTCTGAGGGCGGCCTCCCCTCGGCCGGAGCCGCGGGTTGGGGGACACTGGGTGTTTGACGCCCCGCGTCCCCCAAACCTAGGCTGTTCCATTCGGCAACCCTTCAGCGGACCGTCCTGTGAGCGCGTCAAACACGATTGTCGGCCTGGGGGCCCGGACGGACCACATCGCCACCGTGCCCAACCTGGACCTCGCTCGCCTCCAGCTCTCGCCGGAGGAGGCGGGCGTGTTGTCGCTCGTCGGCAGGGTGGAGCGCATCGACCAGGTGCTGTCACGTTCCACCCTGGGTGAGGCGCGCACCATCGCCGTGCTGCTGGCGCTGCGCGCCAAGGGCGCCATCGTCCCGGCGCGCGTGGTGCAGCGAAACCAGCCGGCGCCCGCCGTGGACGCGGCGATGGCCGAGGAGGTGGACCTCGAGCCGGAGCGCAAGAAGGAGATCATCGACCTGGAGCGCGCGCTGGACGGCCTGGACTACTTCGCCGTCCTCGGCCTGCGTCCGGGCGCTCCCGCCACCGAGGTGAAGCAGGCGTATTACAACGCGTCGCGCCGCTTCCACCCGGACCGCTACTTCGGCAAGAACCTGGGCAGCTTCCGCGCGCGGATGGAGCGCATCTTCCGCAAGCTCACCGACGCCCACAACGTCCTCAGCCAGCAGGACAAGCGCGACGCGTACCTCAAGGCGAACCCGGCGCTCGCACAGGCCTCCGCCGCCGCCTCGGCTCCCTCGACACCGCCGCCCGTGGCCTCCTCGCCGGCTCCAGCCGCGGCCTCGTATCCGGCCACGGAGCTGACGCCCATTGGCCTCACGCCTCCGCCCGCGCCCTCGCCCCTGCGCATGGCCCGGCCCGCGCCGCCGCCGCCGCGCGCGCCCGCACCGCCACCGGTGAACGACGCGGAGTCGGAGGCCCGGCGCGCCGAGCGACAGGCCCGGCTCGCCCGTCACCCGTACATGGCCAAGAACGTGCGCCTGACGGAGCTGGTGGCCCGGGGCAAGGCGGCCGTGGCCCGAGGGGACTGGGAGCGCGCGTACCAGGACTTCCACCAGGTCCAGACGATGGACCCGAAGAACCGCGAGGTGGCGACGCTGCTGGTGGAGGCGCGCCGCCGTCACGACGAGCAGCGGGCCTCCGTCGAGGTGACGCGGGGGCGGGAGCTGGAGCAGCACGGGGACGACGTCGGGGCGCTCGCGGCGTACCGGCTCGCCTTCTCGCTGGACAACCAGAGCGCCGAGGCGGCCTTCCGCTCGGCGAAGCTGGGGCTTCAGCAGGGCCAGGATGTCGGAGAGGTGCGCGTCCTGGCGCAGCGCGCCGTGGACCTCCTGCCGGGGCGTGTGGAGCACCAGGTGTTGTTGGGACGGGTGCTGATGGAGTCAGGGGCCAAGAAGCAGGCCAAGCGGGTCTTCGAGGACGCGGCGAAGCTGGACCCCGACAACGCCGAGGCCAAGGCGGCGCTCAAGAAGCTGCGCTGGACGTTCTAGTAGGATGAGCACGCTCACCCATGGCTGAGTCCGAACCTCTCATTGGCATCGACCTGGGCACGACGAACAGCATCGTCGCGACCGTCCAGGACGGGCAGCCCATCGTCATCAAGAACCGCACCGGCATGGCGCTGACGCCGTCGGTGGTGGCGGTGTCGAAGAACGGCAAGCGCCTGGTGGGCGGCATCGCCAAGCGCCAGGCCATCACCAACCCGCAGGAGACGGTGTACGCCGCCAAGCGGCTCATCGGCCGGAAGTTCTCCTCGCACGAGGTGCAGGACGCGCTGCGCTCGCTGCCCTACGAGGTGGTCGTCGGACAGCACGACGATTTGCGCATCCGGATGGGGGGCAAGGACCTGTCCGTCCCGGAGATCAGCGCGATGATCCTCCAGGAGCTGAAGGCGGACGCGGAGGCGCACTTCGGCAGGCCGGTGACGAAGGCCGTGGTCACGGTGCCGGCGTACTTCAACGACGCCCAGCGCCAGGCGACGAAGGACGCGGGCCGCATCGCCGGGCTGGACGTGCTGCGCATCATCAACGAGCCCACGGCGGCGGCGCTGGCGTACGGCTTCAGCCGCACGGTGAACGGCCGCGTGGCGGTGTTGGACCTGGGCGGCGGCACGTTCGACGTGTCGGTGCTGGAGATCAACCAGGGCGTCTTCGACGTGGTGGGGACGGGCGGCGACACGTACCTGGGCGGCGAGGACTGGGACAACCGCATCATCGAGTGGCTCGTCTTCGGCTTCGCGAAGGAGCACGGCATCGACCTGCGCAAGGACCGCATGGCGTTGCAGCGGCTCAAGGACGCGGCGGAGAAGGCGAAGGTCGAGCTGTCCAGCGTGCGCGAGGCGCAGATCAACCTGCCGTTCATCAGCACGCCCCCGGGTGGAGGCGCGGCGCTGCACCTGCAGGCGGCGCTGTCGCGAGAGAAGCTGGAGGACCTGACGGCGGACCTGGCCGAGCGCGTGGTGGGCATCACCACGGAGGTGCTGGGCGAGGCGGGGGTGCGCGCGTCGGAGCTGAAGGAGGTCATCCTGGTCGGCGGCATGTCGCGCATGCCGAAGGTGGTGGAGGCGGTGCGCGGCTACTTCCGCCGCGAGCCGTGCAAGGGCGTGCACCCCGAGGAGGTCGTGGCCCTGGGCGCGGCGGTGCAGGCGCACGCGCTGGTGGCGCAGGAGAGCGAGCTGCTGCTCCTGGACGTCACGCCCCAGAGCCTGGGCGTGGCCATCGCCGGGGGCTTCGTGCGGCGCATCATCCCGAAGAACACCACGGTGCCCACGTCCGCCACGGAGGTCTTCGCGACGTCGAAGGACTTCCAGCGGCTGGTGAAGATCATGGTGCTCCAGGGCGAGCACGAGCTGGCGCACCAGAACGAGCTGTTGGGCGAGTTCGTCCTCACCGGCCTGCGTGAGGCGCTCCGCGGGCAGGTGGAGATCGAGGTGACGTTCGACATCAACGCGGAGGGCATCGTGTCCGTCTCCGCGCGCGACAGGGAGACGGGGCTGCGCCAGTCCATCACCGTCACCGCGTCCAGCGGCCTCACCGAGGAGGAGCTCAAGCGCATCATGGACGAGCAGCGCGGCTACCTCATGGCCGCGCGCATCTCCGAGGAGCTGAAGGTCAAGCGCGTGGAGCTGGACACGCTCGCGCGCGACGTCATGGACGCGCTGACGCGGGCGAGGCTGTTGCCGGGCGGTGGTGGGCTGACGCCGGACGCGGTGCCTCGGGCCGAGCAGGTGCTGGAGCACGCGCGCCAGGTCCGCGCCAACGAGGACGTGGCCGCGCTGGGCCGGGCGTGTGAGCTGCTCGCCGGGTGTCTGGCGCAGCTCAAGGGCTCCGCGCGTGGCGGTGTGGGGCGATAGATGGGCAGCCAGCGCGCCAACCAGCTCGTCGAGGCCGGACTGTGGCTGCGCCTGAGCGGCGATGCCCAGGGCGCGCAGAAGCTCTTCGAGCGGGCGCTGGAGCTGGACCCGCAGAACGTCCGCGCGCGGGATTGCCTCGCCTCGCTGGAGGCCTCGCCAGGGAAGAGCTCACCGTTCTCGCCGGGGCCGTTGGATGCGGGGACGCGCGGCACGCCGTTGGCGTCGCTGGAGGGTGACTGGGGGGCGTGGGCGGAAGGGGAGGGCGGGCCGCTGGACGAGGAGGACGAGGAGCGCTCTCCCAGCGTGCTGATTCCCGACGTCGACGAGCCCACTCCGGGGAGCGACGTGCTGGAGTTGCTCGCGCGCGACGAGTCCACGACGCAGGAGTACGGCATCCCCGAAGGCGAGACGGACGAGTACGGCGTCCCCGCCACGGAGAGCGAGCTGGAGCGGCTGCTGCGCGGGGCGGCGGACCTGCTGGAGCTGGATGACCACTCGGGCGCGGTGGATCTGCTGTTCAAGGCGCAGGAGCTGGCGCCCGGAGACCCTCGCGTCGAGGCGCTGCGGGCGCGCAGCGAGCGGATGCTGATGGCGATGCTGGAGTCGAAGCTCGGAGACCTGGGGCGGGTGCCTCGCGTCCGGCTCCAGGCCGACGACATCATCTGGCTCAGCCTGGACCACCGCGCGGGCTTCGTGCTCGCGCAGATCGACGGCGCCGTGACGTTCGAGGACCTGTTCTCACTGTCGGGGATGACGCGGCTGGATACCGCCCGCATCCTCGCGCAGCTCCTCGACGAAGGCGTCATCGCCGCCGCCTGAGTCCCGATTCGGCTGCCGCACCTTCATTCTGCCTGGCCTGATTGACAGCTGGCTGTCTGGATGACAGGTTCCTGTCTTGTCGTGCGGCTTTCCAGGACCGCCGTTGAAGAGGAGTACCTGCCATGCACGCGGATGCCAGCATCCCGGCGTTGCCCTGTGTGGAACTGGAGTCGACGCTCGCGTTCTACGGCTTGCTGGGCTTCGACGTGACGTACCAGCAGCGCACGCCGAATCCCTACGCGGCGGCCCGACGAGGGGGCGCTCATCTCCACTTCTTCGGCCTGAAGGGCCTGGACCCGGCGACGGCCTTCAGCACCTGTCTCATCATCGTGGACGAGGTCGAACGTCTGCACGAGCACTTCGCGAGCGCCTTGCGCGAGCAGTACGGAAAGCTGCCGCTGCGTGGCGTCCCCCGAATCACCCGGATGCGGACGGGGCAGTCGCGCTTCACCATCGTCGACCCCTCTGGGAACTCGGTCATCTTCATCCGTCGTGACGAGCCCTCGGGCCACGGGGATGACGGGCAGGAGCCCCAGTCCGCCCTGGCCAAGGCGCTGAAGACCGCGCGCCGCTTGCGCGACTTCAAGAACGACGATGCCTCCGCGGCCAAGGTCCTCGATGTCGCGCTGAAGAAGCCCGACGGCGGGACGGGGGTGGAGCGGGCACGCGCATGCCTGGCGCGCGCTGAGTTGGCCGTGGTGCTGGACGACGCGCCGAGGGCGAAGTCCCTGCTGCGAGAGCTGGACTCCCTGACCTTGTCGAAGCCGGAGCGGGGCTCCCTGCAGGACGAGCGTGAGTCCCTGGAGCGCCTCCTCCGAGTCTGAGCCGTCAGCCCATGGTCCGCGGCGGGCGCCTCGTTACCGTGAGAGGTGCTCGAGGATCTGCTTCGCGCGTGTCCTCGGACTCCCCTCGACTTCGAGCACCGCCACGCCGAGCCCATGCGGGTCGTCGAGGAGCAGCTCCTTCAACGTCTCATCCACGGCTTGCCGCAGCTCCGCGTCCTCCGAGGCGGAGAGCGCGATCCGATCCGGCGACTCGATGCCGACGAACACCACCAGGTCGAGCTTGCGCAGGGCCTCGCGCACCCGCGGCAGCCACGCGTCCAGGTCGAACGCGTCACCGTCCTCGTGGGCCCGCAGGTAGCCGAGGAAGTCCACGGGGCACCGGTCGAACAACACGTCGCGCCCGTCCTCCTCCGCCAGGTTCTCGAGGGAGCGAACCAGCTGCGCCTCGAAGTCCTCCAGGGACGGGGGCTGCGCGAACTCGTGCCCCTCTTCCTCCAGCTGGTGGTACGGCTCATCCACCGTCACGTAGGAAGAGGGCAGCAGCTCCGCCAGCTCCTCGAGGAGCGTCGACTTGCCCGCGCGATGGGTACCGCAGAAGGCGATCCTCATGGCGCGAGCGGGGGACTACGAACCGCGGATGACGGCGGTCCAGGTGCCCTTCACCACCACGTCGCCGCGCTGGTTGCGCGACTCGCTGGTGACGACGACGAACTCCATGCCCGCCTTCTCATAGATGTTCGCGATGCGGCCCGTGGTGGTCATCACATCGCCCGGACGCATGACGTCCAGGAACTCCAGCTCCTGCTCGCCATGCACCAGCATCAGCAGATTCACGCCCAGCTCCGGGTCCGCCACCGCCGAGCCGAAGGGCCGGATGGCGAAGACGACGGCGAAGCTGGGGAACGCAATCAAATCCCCATACGGCCCCGCCTTCGCGGCCTGCTCGTCGTGGAGGAGGGGACTGACGTGCGCGGGAGCCTCGCCCGGCGTGCCCGCGGCCGGGTGCGCGCCGCCGAGCGCCAGCGCGAACTCGCGCAGCTTCTCCGCGCCAATCGTGTACGTGTACGGGCCGTATTCCCGGCCGATGAAGCGCTTGTCGATGGCCATGGTGGTCTATCCCAGGGAGGCTTCGACGACGGCGCCCTTGAGGACGGCCTCGCCGCGCTGATTGGTGGCGGTGACTTCGGTGACCATCCGGTCGCCCTCGATGGACGTCACCTTGCCCTCGAACGTCACGGTGTCCTCGGGGCGCACGGGGCGCGAGAAGCGCACCTTCACCCTGCGGATGCGGCCCGGGTCTCCCACGAAGACCGCCACGGCCTCCACCGCCCAGCCCAGGGTGCACAACCCCTGGAGGATGACGCCCCCCAGGCCGGCCACCTTGCCGACCTCCGGGTCGATGTGGATGGGATTGAAGTCCCCGGATGCGCCCGCGTAGTAGATCGGCCGGTACAGGTCGCACTCGCGGACATGCGTGAAGGTGTCGCCTACCTGGAACGTGCGTGCCATGAGGCCGTCTTGTCTAGCACGGCCGGCCCCACGCCCAGCCCACGAACTCACCCCGTCGCGGTGCCCTGGTCCAGCGGGTCCTCCACCTCGGAGCCCTCGCGGCGCTTGCGGTACTGCTCCCGCACGTACGCCACCAGCTGGTCCAGATACGACGACAGGGGAGGGCAGCGCACCCCCGAGCCATCGAGCAGCTCCAGCGTGTTGTGGCAGTTGTAGATGGCCAGGTGGTTCACGTAGCTGATGGCCGCGCGCTGCGGACGCGCCAGCTTCTCCAGCACCGGCAGCCGCAGCATCACGTCGGCGGCGCGCGCGGACAGGTTGAAGCGCGGCAGCTTCTTGTTCGCCTTCTCCGCGATGAGCTCGTACACGCGCCGCGCGCTCATGGGATTCGGGTCCACCAGGTGGAAGGTGCGCCCCGCCGCGCGAGGGTCCTTCGACAGCCGCCACACCGCCTCCACCACGAAGTCCACCGGCACCACGTTCAGCGGCGCCACGCCGTTGCCCGGCAGGGGCAGCGGCACGACGAGCGGCGACGTCACCAGCAGGATGCCCAGGTAGTAGGGCCCCTCGAACTTGTCGATCTCCCCCGTGCGCGAGTCGCCCACCACGCTGGAGGGCCGGTACACCGTCACGGGCAGCGTCGCCCCCGCGCGCGTCACCAGCCGCTCGGCCTGGAACTTGGTCTCCTCGTACGGGTTCCTGAAGCCCTGGCCCCGGTCCAGCTCGTCCTCGGCGATGACGCCCAGCCGGTCTCCGGACACGTAGCAGGTGGAGAAGTGGTTGAAGCGCGCCAGGTGCTCGCAGTCGCGCGCCAGCTCCAGCATGTTGCGCGTGCCGTCCACGTTGACGCGCCATGCGGTGTCCTTGGGCACGCCCAGCTGCGCGACGGCGGCCAGGTGGAAGATGTCCGTCACCCGCTCGCACAGGCGCTGGTACTCCTCGCCCGACAGGCCCAGGTGCATGTCCACCACGTCGCCGGTGAGCAGCTCCACGGTGGCGCCCTTCAGCTTGGAGGCGTGCTTCTGGGCCTCCTTCAGCGCCTTGGGCTGGACCAGCGCGTACACGTGGCCCTTGGGGTCCTCCCGGGCGATGTGCTCCACCAGCCGCTTGCCGATGAACCCGGGGTAGCCGGTGATGAAGTACGTCCCGCCGCCGGCCTTCTTGCGCGTCTCGCTCATTGCGCGCGCAGCATACTCGCCCGTCAGCCGCGCGCGAGCATGGCGCGCCAGACCGACTCCACCTGCTCCCGGGTGGACGTCAGATCCCCGCTGTTGTCGATGACCCACGTGGCCACCGCCCGCTTGTCGTCCAGGGGGAGCTGGGAGGCCAGCCGCGCCTCCGCCGCCGCCGCGTCCAGCCCGTCGCGCGCCATCAGCCGCGCCTTCTGCACGTCCCGGGGCACCCACACCACCGCCGTGCCCTCCATCCAGGCGTGCATCCCGGACTCCACGAGCAGCGGGACGTCGTAGACCACCCGGGTGACGCCCCGGGCCTCCAGGGCCTGGACCTTCTCGAGGAAGGCCTCCCGCACCCGGGGGTGGGTGATGGCGTTGAGGGCGGCGCGCTCCTCGTCGTTCCCGAAGACGCGCGCGCCCAGCTTCGCCCGGTCCAGCCGGCCGTCCGGGCCCACCACGCCGGGGAAGCGCTCGGCGATGGCGGCCAGCCCCGGGGTGCCCGGCTCCACCACCTCGCGGGCGAGCACGTCCGCGTCGAGCACCTCCGCGCCCAGCTCCCGCAGCATCCGGGTGACGGTGCTCTTGCCGGAGGAGATGCCGCCCGTCAGCCCGAAGACGTGCACGGGCGCGGACCTACTTCGCGGCCTTCTGCGTGGTGAACGTGAGCGACTGCACCGTCTTGCCGTCCTCGTTGAAGAAGATGGCCAGCCCCAGCTTGGGGTAGAGGAAGTAGGTGCGGAAGTCGTCCGTCAGCTTGCGCTGGTAGCAGGGCGCCGAGGGCACCGGACCCGAGGGGCACGCGGGGCCGTAGCTCGTCTCGATGGTCTCCTTGTCGATGATGGGCCCGGGGAACACGTCGATGCGCTCGATGACCCCGCCGGCATCCACCTTGAACTGTGCCTGGCTGGTGCCCTTGATGGCCTCCTTGCCCAGGTAGGCGATGGTCTCCTTGCCGTCCTGGCTCACGGTGCGCGAGGGCTCACCGAACTTCTTGACCACCTCGTCCTTCTTCGTGACGCCGGGCTCCACGCCCTGCCAGGGCTTGGCGACAGCGGGAAGGGAGACGGCCACCACGGCGAGCGCAATCAAGGTCCTCATCACGACATCCTCCCTAATGGAAAGGGCGGGCGGGGCTCAAGCGCTGCCCTCTCTTTTCAACGGACGATTCCCGCTGGCATTCAACCACGAGACGCCTTGCCCCGTCCGGGGGGGAGTGTTACTTCGCGAGGTCATGCGCGCTCCTGGCATCCGGCTCCTGCCCGTCCTCCTGCTGGCCCTCTGCGGCGTGGCGGGGGCGGCTGATTTCGTCGGCGCTGACAGCTGCAAGGGCTGCCACCCGGAGGCCTACGAGGCGTGGATGCAGTCCAAGCACGCCCGGGCCGTGAGCTCCCTGTCCGAGCAGCAGCAGAAGGACGGCCGCTGCCTGTCATGCCACTCGCCGGATCAGGTGGCCCAGACGCAGGCGAGTGTGAGCTGTGAGACATGTCACGGTGGGGGGCAGTACTACTCGCCGGAGTACGTGATGAAGGACCCGGAGCTGGCGCGGCTGGTGGGGCTGGTGGACCCATCCGAGAAGCAGTGCCGCTCCTGCCATGACGCCTCCTCGCCCTCCCTGCGGCCGTTCGATTTCAAGGAGTCGCTGAAGGCCATCGACCATTGGTCCGCCGAGCGCGCCCGCAGGGCCGCCCGGACCGAGGCGACCCCGGCGACGCCTCCTCCCGCCACCGCGAAGAAATAGCCGCAACGTGATCAAGATTCTCGACGCCCGCTTCGTCATCACCGCCGTGGAGCCCAAGGGCTATCCGCAGGGGCACACCGCGGAGGTGGCCTTCGTGGGCCGCTCCAACGTGGGCAAGTCCTCCATGATCAACACGCTCACCCACCGCAAGAAGCTGGTGCGCGTGTCGAACACCCCCGGACGCACGCGCACGCTCAACTTCTTCGACGTGGACCTGGAGCGCGGCACCGCCCGCTACCAGGTGCGCCTGTGCGATCTGCCCGGCTACGGCTTCGCCCGCGCCAGCAAGACGGACAAGGCCCAGTGGGAGAAGATGATCACCACCTACCTGGAGAAGCGGCACCGCCTGGAGGTCGTGGTGAGCATCATCGACGCGGAGGTGGGTCCCACGCCGGACGACCTGGCCACGCTCGACTACCTCCAGGCCCACAAGCGCAAGGTGATGGTGGTCGCCACCAAGATCGACCGCCTCACCAAGGCGAAGACGCGCCCCCGGCTCCAGGAGCTGGCGAAGCTGATGGACCTGCCGCTGGAGGCGGTGCTGCCCTTCTCCTCCACGGAGCGGCGGGGCGTGGACGAGGTCTGGGGCGCGCTGCTGGACACCTTCGGCCGCGCCTCGAGGGTGCGCGCGGAAGCCGCCCAGGACCCGGACTGACTCCATCGGGTAGTGGCCGCTTGGGCGGGGTTCCCCTCCCGGTGGGAGGGGCCCTGTGGTAGGCACGCCGCCGTGTCCGAGAACGGCAAGGGAAATGGCAGGGATTCGCAGCTCGCCTTGCGCGAGCTGCAGCAGCGGTTGATGGGGCTGTCGCCCCGGCGGCGGATGGAAGCGCTGCTGGAGGGCGCGGATGCGGGCGCGGTGGTGCGCGCGCTGCCTCCGGAGAGCCTCTACCTCACCATCCAGGAGGTGGGCCTGGCGGACGCGACGGAGCTGGTACAGCTCGCGTCCCCCGCGCAGTTCCGCGCCTTCGTGGACCTGGGCGCGTGGAAGCGCGACAAGGTGGACCCGCACGCCGCGCTCACGTGGCTGCGCGCCGCGCGCGGCGGCTTCGACGACACCGCCGAGTACCTGCGCAAGCTGCACGCGCTGGACCTGGAGGTGCTGGAGCTGGTGCTGCGCGAGTTCGTCGTGCTGCATGACCGGGAGGAGAACCCGGACGTCAACCCGCAGGGCGTGACGCTGGAGACGCCCGAGGGGCGCTACCTGGTGGAGATCACCGCCGAGGGCGTGGAGATGTCCGCCGTGCGCGCGCTCGTCAACGACCTCATCGCGGAGAACCCCTTCGAGGCCGTGCGCCTGCTGGAGGCCGTGCGCTGGGAGATTCCTGGTGAGCTGGAGGAGACGGCCTTCCAGTTCCGCAGGGGGCGCCTGGTGGACATGGGCTTCCCGTCGCTGGAGGACGCGGTGGCGCTCTTCAGTCGCGTGGACCTGGCCGCGCCGAAGAAGCCCCTCGTCACCAGCGCGCTGGCCGCTTCGCAGGGCCACGTGGACTACCTCGATGCGTCCTTCCGGGGCCTGACGACGCTGGAGCGGCAGAACGCCGAGGACGAGCTCGCCGGCGTCGCCAACGCGGCGCTGGTCGCGGAGCTGGAGGACCCGGGCGACCTGGACGCCGTGCGCCGCGTGGGGGAGATGACGCGCGACTCCCTGTCGCTCGGCCTGGAGTACCTGACGGGCGCGGACCCCTCGCAGGCGACGGAGGTGCTGCGCGACGTGCCCCTCAGGCGCGTCTTCCAGACGGGCTTCACGCTGACGCTCCAGCTCAAGTACCGCGCGGACCGGCTGGCGAAGTCTCCCGGCGCCGTGGTGGACGGCGTGCTGCTGGTGCTGCCGGAGGAGGCCGCCGCGCTGGAGGCCCTGCGCCGCAAGCGCCCCCGTCGCGCGCTGAAGGTGGAGGGCGCGGAGCCCGTGCCCTTCCGCTCCCTGCGGGAGATTTCCGCCAGCGAGGCGGTGCTCACGCGCGCGGAGGCGCAGGTGGACGTGCTGCGCGGGGTGCTGGGCGGGACGCCCGAGGCGGCGCGCCAGGCCGTGGCCCGCTTCGGCGCGCCGCTCGAGTCGCTGGGCGTCCCGCGCCTGTTCGCCGCCGTGGTGGCCATGGCCATCCTGGACGGCCGGGCGGAAGCGCGCCCCGTGCCCCTGGGCCGTGGGGCGGAGCTGGGCGCCCGTCTCTTCGAGGGCACCCCGCAGGCGCCCCGGCTGCATGCGTCCGCGGCTGAACGCGCGCTGGCGGGGCTGGAGGGCGCGGTGCCCCAGACGGCCCGCGAGGAGCTGCGCCGCATGGTGGGCGTGACGCTCGCGAAGCTGCTGGAGGAGCTGGGCGCGGCGTGGCTCGAGGACACGACGTGGAGCCCCGTGGCCTCCGAAGTGCTCCCGATGGAGAGCGGCCCGGTCCCGTAGCTTTTTCAGCCTGGGAGGGTCTCCGGGCGCCGGAGGCCCTCCGGGCCCGTGGAGATCCAGGCGGTTGCGAGCCCGACTCCTGGCACGCCCTCTGCTTTCAGGCAGCCCCACGCGGAGGTGTACGCGCGTGACTGCCAGAGGAGGAGGGACATGGTGCCGGGAGAGCAGGGGCAGCGCCGTGACGTGTGGGCCTTCTATTCGCTGACCGCTTTCGCCGCGGTGATGTACGCGGTGCCGGGCGAATGGATTCCGGCCATGGCGCCGCTGCGGCTGGCGCTGATGACGTCGGTGGTGGCGGCGGGTTTGATGTTGATTCGCAGGTTGGGGCGCGGCGAGCCGCTCTACCTGGACGGAGCGCGAGGGTGGGCGCTCATCGGCTTCTCCTCGCTGGCGGTCCTGTCCGTGTCGTGGGCGGTGAACGCGGAGGTCGCGCGCTACACGGGCATCGAGCTCTTGAAGCTGACGGCCATCTACCTGACGCTCGTCAACGTCATCACCAGCGGCAAGCGGCTGGTCGTCGTGTGCGGCGCCATGGTGCTGGCCTCCGTGGTGACGTCCATCGGCGTCATCAACTGGTACATGGTGGGGGAGGACCTGGTGGAGGGCTTCCGCGCGCGCTGGGTGGGCGTGTACGCGGACCCGAACCACATGGCCATGAACCTGGTGCTGGTGGTGCCGCTGGCGGTGGCCTTCGTGGCCCGCAAGGGCAGCGCCTGGGTGTGGCGGATTGCCTGTCTGGTGGCGGCGGTGCTGGCGGTGGTGGCCATCGTCCTGTCGCACTCGCGCGGTGGCTTCATCGGCCTGACCGTGGCGATGGGCCTGTGGGCCTTCCGTGAGAAGCGCCGCATCCAGGCCATCGTCGTGGGCTCGCTCTTCGTGGTGGGCCTGGTGGTGTTCGCGCCGGAGAGCTTCTGGGCGCGCAACGAGACGGTGGCGGCCTTCCACGAGGACGCGTCCGCCATGGGCCGCGTCTACGCGTGGCAGGTGGCCAGCCGCATGAGCCTGGACAAGCCGCTGTTGGGCGTGGGCGCGGGCAGCTTCCGCTACGCGTGGGCGGAGTACGCGCCTCCGGAGGCGACGCGCGCGTACGTGGCGCACAACATCTTCCTGGACGTCATCGGAGAGCTGGGCTGGGTGGGCCTGGCCTTCTTCCTGGTGTTCGCGGGAGGCGCGTCGGGCGGGGCCTTCGCCGCGTCGGCCAGCCGCACGATGGGGTGGATGGCGCGAGCGCTGTCGGCCTCGGTGGCCGGCTATCTCGTGTGTGACTTGTTCTCCGGCTACATCCTGTCCGCGCACTGCTACGTGCTCTTCGGCCTGGCGGCCGCCGCGCACCGCATCGCCCGGGCGGAGGAGGCCAAGGAGTCGCTGGGTGTGCCAGAGGGGCGCTCGTCCGCCGCACCGGTGGGGGCGTGGGAGGGGTCGGGACATGCGGCGTGAAGAGGTGATGATGGGGGCCAGGCCCATGCGCCTGGTGCAGTTCACCCGCTCGTTCCACATCGGCGGGACGGAGGTGCAGGTGCTGGAGCTGCTCCGGGGCCTGCCCCCCAGCTACCAGCTCCAGGTCGCCGTGCTCGAGGACGCGGGGCCGCTGATGGGCGCGGTGTGGAAGCTGGGCCACACCGCGGAGAGCTTCCCGCTCAAGGGCTCCGTCGCGCAGCCGAACACCGCGTACCAGGTGATGCGCATGGCCCGGTGGCTGAAGTCCAACCGCGTGGACCTGGTCCACGTGCACGACTTCTACTCCACGCTCATCGCCGTGCCCGCCGCGAAGCTCGCCGGCGTGAAGGTCATCGTCGGCCGGTTGGACTTGTCCCACTGGCAGGGCACCGCCCGGCGCGCCGTGCACTCGCGGCTGACGGCCATGGCGGACCACGTGGTGGCCAACGCGGAGGCCATCCGGCGCATGCTGGTGGAGGAGGAGGGCCTGTCCGCCTCCCGCGTGTCCGTCATCCACAACGGCCTGGACCTGGCCCGCTTCGATGCGCGCATGCGCGAGGGCCTCAAGGCGCCGCTGCCGGACACCGGTGACGCGCCGGTGCTCGTGCACGTGGCCAACATGAACCACCCGGTGAAGCGCCAGGAGGACCTGCTGCTCGCCCTGGCCATGCTCCACCACGGCGGCACGCCGCTGCATGCCTTCCTCGTGGGCGACGGCCCCCGCAGGAAGGGCCTGGAGAAGCTGGCCGCGGAGCTGGGCGTCTCCGACACCGTCCACTTCCTGCGTCACCGCACGGACGTGGCCGCCATCCTGTCTCGCGCCACCGTGGGCGTGCTGTGCTCCAGCGCCGAGGGCATGTCCAACGCCGTCATGGAGGGCATGGCCGCGGGCCTGCCCATGGTCGTGACACGCGTGGGCGGCAACACCGACCTGGTGCGCGATGGCGAGCGCGGGCTCGTCGTCCCGCCCGAGCGCCCCGCCCAGCTCGCCCAGGCCATCAGCCAGCTCCTCTCGGACCCCGAGAAGGCCCGTCGCATGGGCCGCTCCGCCCGGGACTTCGTCGCCCGCGAGCTGTCCCTGGAGCGGCTGATCCGCCTCCATGACGCGCTGTATCAACGGGTGGTACACGGCCACTAGCCAGGGAATGTCAGACCGCCGTGGATACTTCGCGTCGTTCGCCGGCAATGGGGGGCCGGCTCCTCCGTAGGGTGGGGTGGACCTACCCTACCTCGGAGCACCCGCCATGTTGCTGCCCCTCCTGGCCATCCTCGCCGCCGCGCCGGCGACCCAGACCTGGAAGTTCGACACGGACGGAACCCCTCAGGTTCACCTGTCCAATGTTAATGGCGCCGTTCGCGTAGATGCGGTAGACGGGAATAGTGTGGTAATCGAGGCTGTTCCGGAAAATCCCGGAGATTCTGGTCCTCGGATGGATGTCGAGGTCACCCAGGAGGGTGACGAGGTGCGGGCGAGGGCGTGCTGCGGCCCCTGCGAGGAGCGGTGGCAGTCGTGCAAGGGCACGGCGGGGGCGATGCGCTTCGTGGTGAAGGTGCCGAAGGCGTCGGAGCTGGAAGTGTCGGTGGTGAACGCGGGGGTGGTGGTGAAGGGGGTGACGGGCCCGCAGAAGCACTCCACCGTCAACGGCCGTGTGGAAGTGAACGGCTCGGAGCGACGTTTGTCGGTGAGCAGCGTTGAAGGGGAGGTGGTACTGGCTCCCCGGAAGCTCGAGGACACGGAGGTCAGCACGGTGTCGGGCAACGTCCGGCTGAAGCTGCCGGAGCGAGCGGACGCGCGGGTGGAATTCAGTTCCGTGGGGGGCAGTTTCAACGGGAGCTCTGTCAGCCTCGGGTCGAAGAAGAAGACCTATGGCGCGGGCACCCACACGGTGGAAGTGAGCACTGTCGGAGGCTCGCTGACCGTCCAGGAATAGCTTTCGAGGCCCGTCTCCAAGTCAGACGGCCCGGGGCGCTCGCCGGTGAAACTCCAAGGCGCCGGCGAGCGCTCACTTTTTTACGCGGGGCCCCTCGTCCTCCCATGGCGGAGCGAGGGGCCCTTCGTGTTTCAGGGCGCGTCGTCGTCGCCCTGGACGGTGCCCGGGTCTCCGCGGTGATCCGCGCCCACCAACTGGGCGACGCTCTGGTACCCATCCCTCTCGAGCATCTGGGCCAGCGTGGGCAGAAGCCCCCGCACCATGCCCGGCCCCTCGTAGATGAAGCCCGTGTAGACCTGCACCAGGGACGCGCCCGCGCGCAGCTTCTGGAACACGTCCGCCGCGGTGAAGACGCCGCCCACGCCGATGATGGGCAGCTTCCCGCCCGAGCGCTGGTACGCGCGCGCGATGACGGCGTTGGAGGCCTCACGCACGGGCGCGCCGGACAGGCCGCCGGCCTCCTTCGCGAGCGGGTGCTCGAAGGGCCGGGCCACCGTGGTGTTGGTGGCGATGAGGCCGGCGAGCTTCTGGGCCAGCGCCACGTCCACCACCTCGTCCACCGCCTCGGGCGTCAGGTCCGGGGCGATCTTGAGGAACAGCGGCTTGCCCGGCGCCACGGTGTCCAGCCGCGCCCGCACCGTGCCCAGGAGCGCCGACAGCACCTCCGGCTCCTGCAGCTTGCGCAGGCCCGGCGTGTTGGGGGACGACGCGTTGACCACCACGTAGTCTCCCAGGGGCCCGAGCGCGTCCACGCACGCGACGTAGTCCTCCACCGCGCGCTCCAGCGGCGTGTCCTTGTTCTTGCCCAGGTTCACGCCCACGGGGCCGGGGTGCCAGGTGCGCGCGCGCAGGTGCTGGGCGGCCACGGCGGCGCCGTGGTTGTTGAAGCCCATGCGGTTGATGACGGCCTGGTGCTCCGGCAGGCGGAACAGGCGGGGCGTCGGGTTGCCGGGCTGGGGGCGGGGGGTGACGGTGCCCACCTCCACGGCGGAGAAGCCGCAGGCGAACAGGCCGTCCACCGCCTCCGCGTCCTTGTCCAGGCCCGCGGCCAGGGCCACCGGGTGGGCGAAGCGCAGCCCGGCGACCTCCACCGCGAGCGAGGCCGGCACGCCCTCCAGCGCCCGCTCCCGCAGGGACTCGCACAGGTCGCGCGAGTGCCCCAGCTGGCGCAGGCCCCAGAGCCCCAGCCGGTGCGCGCGTTCGGCGTCCAGCTTGAAGAGCAGCGAGCGAGTCAGTCCGTACATGCTCGCTGCTCAGCCCGGGATGAACGACGCCTGGCGCGCCCACGCCAGCGTCTGGTCCACCTGCTCCGGCGTGAGGATGCCGTGGCTCTCGATGAGCTCGATCTCCCGGCGCATGTCCGTCTCGAGCAGGTAGGGGCCGTCGGTGTTGATGGTGAACTTCACCTTGCGGTCCCAGAACGTCCGGACGATGTGGCGCAGCTCCTCGATGCCCTCCACCGCCTTGGTGTGCAGGTTGGAGGTGGGGCACAGCTCCAGGACGATGTCCTGCTCGCGCAGCACCTTCATCGCGTTCTCGTCATAGGCCGCGCGGATGCCATGGCCGATGCGGTGCGGCTTGAGCTTGTCCACCACGGACATGACGCCCTCGGCGCCCGTGCCCTTCGTCTCACCCGTGTGCACCGTGCACTTCAGGCCCGCCTTGCGCGCCCGGCCGAAGAGGTCCTCGTACTGGGCCACCACCTCCGGCTTGAGCTCCATCGCGTTCGTCTCCGTGCCGGCCAGGTCGATGCCGTACACGCCGCGCGTGCGGTACTTGATGGCCTTGTCCACGAGGATGCTGTTGAGCCGGTGGTCGAACTCGCGCGCCAGGCAGAAGATGAAGCCCACCTTCACGCCGTACTCGAGCACCGCCCGGTCCATGCCGCGCAGCGCGGCGTGGATGATGTGGTCCAGGTCCAGCTCCGAGTGCAGGTTGCGCTTCATCGGGTTGAAGCGCAGCTCGATCTGCGTCACCCGGCTGCCGCGGTACTCCTTGCCGATGATCTCGTAGACGGAGCGTTCGATCGCGCTCGGCGACGACTGGAT
Organism: Myxococcus sp. MISCRS1; assembly: GCF_026626605.1. NCBI lineage: Bacteria > Pseudomonadati > Myxococcota > Myxococcia > Myxococcales > Myxococcaceae > Myxococcus > Myxococcus sp. MISCRS1. Next base: position 705,912 of record NZ_JAPNKB010000001.1, on the reverse strand, counting down.
CTTCTCCGTCCAGGTGTGGAGGATCTTCAGGTAGTCATCCAGGCTGCCCACCTTGCCCGGACGGGAGGTGATGAGCTCCACGAAGTCGAAGTACGTCTTGACGGGGAGCTTGAAGCCTTGCTGATGGGCGATGGACCAGAGGATGTGGGGGGCCACCGAGCCGCCCACGTGGATGTGCAGGTCGATCAGTTCGCGTGCCATGGCGGCATGTATGCACAGTGCCGGGCGCGCGTAAAGGATACGGCCGTCACCTGCGCAGCAGCAGGTACAGCGCCCCCGTCCCACCGTCTTGCGGACGTGCGGTGCAGAACGCCAGCACCGCCGCGTTGATGCGCTTCTGCGCGAGCCACGCCTTGAGCAGCTCCTTCAACACCGGCAGCTGTTGCTTGGAGTGCAAACCGCGGCCGTGGACCACCAGCACGCAGCGGCGGCGGGCGCGGCGGCTGTCGGACAGGAAACGCTCCAGCGCGGCGCGGGCCTCCAGCTGCGTCATGCCGTGCAAGTCCAGCTGCCCCTGGATGGAGAAGTCCCCGCGCCGGAGCGAGCGCAGCAGGTTGCGGTCGACGCCGGGCCCCAGGCCCTCGATGTGCTCGCCCACCTCGGCGATGTCGAACTCGCCCGGGCCGCCGGCGACCAGCTCGCTCAGCTCCGCGAGCGCCTCCGCGTTCTCGTCCACCAGCTCCGGCAGGCGGGGGTTGGACTTGGGGGGCTCGCCGCGGTGGGTGATCTGCGCCACGCCGTCCATGGCGGAGAAGAAGAGGGACGCCTCGTCCTCGGGGCTCTCGTGCGCGGCCTGGCTCTTGCGCGCGGGGGCGGCGGGCGGGGGCGCCTTCTGCTTGCGAGCCTCCTCCGCCGCGCGGGCCTGGGCCTCCTTCTCCTTCTTCTCCTGCTCCTGGATGCCCTTGATGGCGCTCTTGAAGGGGTTGTTGTGGAAGGCCTCTTCCTTCTTCTTGGGCGGGGGCGGCTTGCGGTGCTGGCTCATGGGGGGCTTTCTCTTCGAGTCGCTCGCGCGGGTTGTAACCCAGGGCTACAGGCCGCGCAGGCGTCGGATTTCCTCGTAGGCGTCGCGGACCTCCTGGAAGCGGCGGGCCACCTCGTCGGCGTCCTCGCCCTTCAGGTGGGCATGCTTGTCCGGGTGCAGCTCGGCCGCGAGCCGGCGGAAGGCGCTCTTCACCTCGGAGTCCGTGGCGCCGGAGGACAGCCCGAGCGCCTCGTAGTGGGCCGAGGCGTCCCCCAGGTGCAGCGCGGCGATGGCGCGCTGCTCGTCGGCGGACAGGCCCAGCGCGTCGCCCACGCGGGCGAGCACCTCGCGCTCGGAGCGCTGCAGCGCCCCGTCCACCAGCGACAGCTCGTACAGCGCGTCCAGCAGGCGCCGCCGCTCGAGTGACGGCAGGGCCTCCTGGCAGGCGGCCGCGGCGTCCTCCAGGTCGGGCGGCACGGCGATGAAGTCCTTGAGGCGGCCGCGCACGAAGTCGAGAGAGTCCGGGCCGTACTTGAGGACCTCCTCGAAGTAGCGGCGGATCTCCTTCACCTCCTCGCGCCGCACCTCCCCGTCGGCGCGGGCCACCTCGACGAAGAGCGCGCACAGGCTGCGGGTGAGGTGGGCGTCGGCCTCCTCCTGCACGGAGCGCGCGTCGAGTGGCGCGTTGGGGGCGCTGAAGCCCGGGTGGGCCAGGGGTGGGAAGTCCGCGAGCGCGTCGGGGGACTCGGCGGGCAGGGCGTTCATCTCGTCGAAGCGGTGGCCGACGACGCCGCCGACGACACCGAGCAGGATGATGGCCCAGGGACTGCCGATGAGCAGCCCGACCATGAGACCTATCATCGCCCCCAGCACTTTTCCTGAGCCCATGGCCGCCGTTTACCTCCCTGCTCGCCGGGGAGTCTCTCATAGAGTGGGGTGACCTATGGCCCAGTTGATCGATGGCAAGGCAGTGGCGGCGCGCGTCCGGGCGGAGGTGAAGGCGGAGGTGGACCGCCTCAAGGCGGAGCAGGGCCTGGTCCCCGGGCTCGCGGTGGTGCGGGTAGGGGAGGACCCCGCGTCCAAGACGTACGTCACCGGCAAGAAGAAGGCGGCCGAGGAGGTGGGCTTCCGCTCCTGGGAGCACCACCGCGACTCCACCGTCTCCCAGGACGAATTGCTCGCGCTGGTGCGTCGCCTCAACGAGGACCCCGCCGTGCACGGCGTCCTGGTGCAGCTGCCCCTGCCCCGGCACATCGACCCGGATGTCATCATCTCCGCGGTGCGGCCGGAGAAGGACGTGGACGGCTTCCATCCCCTCAACGCGGGCAACCTGGTGCTGGGCCGTCCCGCGACGCGCGCGTGCACGCCGCTGGGGGTGATGCGCCTGTTGGAGGAGATCGGCTGCGAGCCCTCCGGCAAGCGCGCGGTGGTGGTGGGGCGCAGCAACATCGTGGGCAAGCCCATGGCGCTGATGCTCCTGCAGCGCAACGCCACCGTCACCCTGTGCCACAGCAAGAGTGACCTGCCTTCCGAGGTGTCCCGCGCGGACATCCTCGTGGTGGCCGCGGGCGTGCGGGAGCTGGTGAAGGGCGCGTGGATCAAGCCCGGCGCCGTCGTCATCGACGTGGGGATGAACCGCAAGGAGGAGGACGGCAAGCTGGTGGGGGACGTGGAGTTCCAGGCCGCCGCCGAGCGCGCGTCGTTCATCACCCCCGTGCCCGGCGGCGTGGGGCCCATGACCATCGCCATGCTCATCCGCAACACGCTCGAGGCCGCGGTGCGTGGCGGGGGCCCTTCCTCGGCTTGAACCGACGGTGGTTGTCCTTTTCTCCCATTGACAGACTCACGGAGTGAACGCCTCCGTGAGGCATCATGGCGGGTGTGTGTGTTTCAGGACGTCGCTGGCGCCCATGCCCGCGCCGTCGGCGGCTCCCTCGTAAGAAAGACAGACGCTCACCGGCGAGTCCTCCGCCCGGGCCACCCTGGCCCGTCGTCTCGCGCCGCACCTTGACCGTCGGCGGGCCCCTGCCTGGTTTCAGCGGGCCGGACACGAGCCGTGCGGGAAAGGGGGATGCCCGCATGGCGTTGCGCCCGGCGAGTGCCGCGGGCATGGAGTCGCGACATGAATGTCATTCGAAGCGTGGGACTGCTGGCCTGTGTCTGGTTCATCGCGGGGCCGCAGACGGCGTGGGCCCAGCGCGCACAGCGCACGCAACATCCGGTGGTCTTCGCGCATGGCCTTGCCGGGTTCGACAAGCTGCTGGTGCTCGACTACTTCGGGGACGAGCTGGGCAGCTTCGTGGGAGACGCCTGTGACGAGCTGCTGGAGCTGGCCTGCAATCCCTTCCTGAATCCCGGACAGAAGGCCTTCGCCGCGCAGGTCCTGGCCTTCCACAACTCGGATGTCCGCGGGCTGGACCTGGCGTCCGACATCGAGGGCGTGCTGGCGACGACGGGCGCGGCGCGGGTGAACCTCATCGGTCACTCGCAGGGCGGAATCGACGCGCGCAAGGCGGCGCGGGTGCTCGCCGAGCGGCGGGGACGGCCCGTGGTGGATGTCCTGGTGAGCGTCTCCTCGCCGCATCGGGGCTCGCCCGTGGCGAAGTTCGTGCTGGACCTGAACCCCACCGTGACGGAGCTGGCCAACATCCTGGCGGCGGTCTACGGGAACATCATCTACGAGGCGGGCAATGACGGCTTCGCGGCCCTCAAGCAGCTCGTCTACGACGACTACGACGCCAATGACGGCGTCACCACCGGCGCGAAGGCGTTCAACCAGAACCACCCCATGGACCCGCGCTACGCGTCCCACTACGCGTCGTTGATGACCGCGCAGGCGGGGTTGGACGTCAGCCCCGTCTTCCTGCTCGTCCAGAAGACCGTCTATGACATCGACGGGGATGAGTACTGCGTGGATGACTGCGACAATGACGGCGCCGCGGGGCAGGGCGACGGCATCCGCGACGAGCGCGATGACGACGGCGTCGTCGGCATCAACTCGCAGCAGATGGGCCCGCGCCTGCGCTACACCGAGAACCTGCTGGGCCTGGGCGCCGTCACCGTGGATGCGTCCCTCGGCCCCGTCACGGACCTGAACGCGCCGGGCCCCGCGCAGATGACGTCCCTGTCCAGCGTCATCGACCAGGACCACCTGGATGTCGTGGGCTTCGGGCCGGACCTCTTCAGCGAGCGCTCGTTCTACGCGGCCATCATCCAGTACATCAGCCAGAACGAGTGACCGCCGCCGTGCGCGTGGCGCCTCACTCCCAGGACAACGAGTAATCACAGTCGAGCAGCTCCAGCTCGCGGCCCTCGATGCGCACGTGTCGCGCGCCGAGGGCCTCGAGCGCCGCCCTCAGCACGCCGTGGTGATACGGCGGCGGCATGAAGTCCCCACGCACGTGCAGGCACCCCTCGCGCTCGCTGCTCCATGACACGGTCCGCTTCCCGTAGCTGACGGACGCCGCGTAACCCCACGGCATGTTGTCCACCAGCCTCCGCGGTGAGCCATTGGCCACGCTCAAGAGCGTGCGGCCCACCGCGGACTCCAGGAAGTCCTTCGTGGCCTTCTCGCCCAGGGTCTTCATCGCCGCGTCGAAGCCCCCCAGCCGGGGCGCGAGCAACCCCGCCGCGCAGTACGTCAGCCGCAGGAAGTCATTGACGGGGTAGAGGAAGAACGGGACGAACCTGCGCTCCTTCGAGGCCCGCGCGCAGCGCTCCCGCGTCGCCTCGCCGGCGATGGCGCGCACCACGTCCAGCGTGCCCAGGAAGAACATGCCCCGCGTCTTGTCCTGGGCGGTGGCCGAGGCCAGCCTCCGCGCGAGCTGCGTGAGCGGATCCACCACCCTGCCGGGCTCGGAGCCCGCCTGCGCCGCCTCTTCCGATTGCGTGCTCACGTCCATGTCCCGGATGAGATTGCGTCGCTTCCTACGCCCAGGACACGACGTACTCGCAATCCAGGAGGCTCAGCGGTCGTCCACGCACCCGCGCCACCCGCGTGCCCACCGCCTGCAACACCGCCAGCAACACCCCCTCGTGGTAGGTGTGCGGCATGAAGTCCCTGAACACGTTGATGCAGCCCTCCTGGTGGCCCTTCCACGTGACATGGCGCTCGCCGTACGTGACGGCCGTGCGGTAGCCCGACGGCAGGTTGTTCACGAGCCGACGCGGATCTCCCGCCGCCAGCATCAGGAAGCTGCGCCCCACCACCGAGTCCAGGAAGTCATGGGTGGCCTGCGCGCCGATGATGCGCATCGCCGTCTCGAAGCCTCCCAACCTTGGCGCCAGGATCTCCGCCGCCGCGAAGGACATCCGCAGGAACGCGCTGACGGGGTAGAGGAAGAACGGCACGAAGCGCCGCTCCCCGGACGCCGCCAGACATCGCGCCGCCTGCGTCTCACCCGCCTCGCGCCGCACCACGTCCAGCACGCCCAGGAAGAACATGCCGCGCGCGCGGTCCTCGCTCGCGGCCAGCCCCAGCCGGCGCTCCAGCTCACAGCCAGGGTCCAGGACCTCCCTCTCCCGGCTCCGGAACGCAATCACAGTCATGGACTCCCCCCGTCATGGAACTCGCGACCCGCGCCACTTCGCGCCCGGGCTGCCTCCCCTTGAAAGTGAGGCAAACCGCGTAGCCTGGAAAGCCCGCCTGGCTGCGACGCGAGTCGGTGTGCGCTGTCCTTGTGGGGACAGTTGAGGGCGCCTCCAGACGGAGCGCGAGGGCGCGACACGTGGGGACGGCCTTGGCGCGAGGTGACGGCCAATGCACAGCCCGCGCTGCGGGCCGGGGGCGTTCTGGCGTTTTCTGGTCGTTCCTCGAGGACCACGCCTGGAGGAAACGGGGCCTGACGGGGCGTGTCGCATGGAAAAGGCATCCAGGGCGGACGCCGCGATGCGACAAGCCCCCCGCGCGAGGGCTCGCGCGAGGGGCCTGGATGCCCAGGGAGGGGAGGGCGCTTCAGCGGCTCAGGACCTGGACCTCGATGCGGCGGTTCATGTCGCGCCCCTGCGCCGTGTCGTTGGACGCCACCGGCTGCCCGGAGCCCACGGCGGCCACGTCCAAGCGGTTGGCGGAGATGCCGTCCGCGACGAGCGCCGAGCGCACCGCCTCCGCGCGCTGCTGGGCCAGCTGCCGGTTCACGTTCGCGTCGCCGGTGGAGTCGGTGTGCCCCTCGATGCGCACGCGCGCGTTGGGCTTCTCGCGCAGCACGGAGGCCAGCTGCCCCACGCTCGCGTCGCTCTGCGGCGTCAGGCGCGCGGAGCCCTCCTCGAAGCCCACGCCGGCGAGCACGAAGCTCTTCGCGCCCCCCTCGATGGCCTGGCGCATCGTCTGCGCGTCCCGGGCGATGGTGGGCGTGCTCATGCCCGCGGTGCCCGCGCCGCCCACGCCGGTGTCCGTCTGCTGGCGCGGCGCCGGCTGGGTGACGCTGGCCTGCTGCCGGCGGGGCTCGTCGCGCCGCGAGCGGGTGAGGAACCACCCGGCCAGGAGCGCGAGCAGCGCCACCGGGATGACCCAGCCCAGGTTGCGCTTCTTGGGCTCGTCATGGTGCACGGGCATCCGCTCGATGGGCTGCTGCCGGCGCACCGTCTCCACCGTGGGGATGGAGCGCGCCTCCTGGACCTCCTCGACGACGCGGGGCCCCGCGCCGCCCATGCCCAGGATGCTGCCCAGGCCCGCGGGCATCGCCGCCGCGAGCAGGGATCGCTGGCCGCCCAACAGCTGCGACAGGCCGGAGGCGCCCATGCGGTTGTCGCGCACGTGCTTGCCGATGACCCCCATCACCATGGGCGCCACCATGGCCATCATCCCCGTGGCGGACCTGCTGTTGCTGAAGCCGCCCGTGCGGCCCAGCGCGCTGGAGACGGCGCCCAGCTTGTCGCCGAACAGCCCGCTGAGCATGCCCTGTCCGCGCTCGGCCATGTCCGGCGCGAAGATGTCCTCGTTGCCCGCGTTGGGCCCCGTGAAGCCGCCTTCGTTGAGCTGGGACAAGAGCCGCTGCGCGCCGCCCTCGGTGGAGCCCCGCTCCGCCACGCTCCCGCCAATCGCGGCGATGGCGCCCGGCAGGGCCCGGCCCAGCGACATCGGGTCCTCACCCAGCGAGGACCCCATCTTCTGCATCACGTTGCCCGTGAAACGCTCACGCACCATGTCGATGAGGTTGAACATGTGATTTCTCCTCCGCTTCGTTCGGCACCAGTCGCCCCGGTGCGGGGAGTCGCTCTCGGACGGCATGGAGCTCCGGGCTCCGGTGCGAACGACTCTTCAGGGAACGAAGGTGCGGAGCGCGTCGCCAGGGCACATCGCCCCGATGTCGCGCTCGGGCGCGGAGGCCTCCGCCCGTCCGGCCGCATGCGTCCAGCCAGGCCGCTGGCGGGGCTTGACGCCGGGAGGGCTCGGCGGGAGCGTCGCCTCCTGTCGGTTCGAGGGAGGACGAGCGTGCCATCGCGTGAGGAGCGGCTGGAGGGCGGGCTCTGGGGGTTGCTCGTGGGAGATGCCCTGGGGGTGCCCTATGAGTTCCACGCTCCGGAGGCGATTCCCCCGGCGCGCGACATCGAGCTGGAGCCGCCCGCGGGCTTCCACCGCGCGCACCCGGGCGTGCTGGCGGGGACGTGGTCGGACGACGGCGCCCATGCGCTGTGCCTGCTGGACTCGTTGCTCTTCAAGGGCCACCTGGACCTGGACGACCTGGGCCGGCGGCTGGTGAACTGGCGCGAGTGGGGCTACCTGGCCGTGGACGGGCAGGTCTTCGACGTGGGCATCCAGACGGACCGGGCCCTGGCGATGTTTCGCGCCGGCGCCCCCGCCACGAGCGCCGGCCCCTCGGGCGTCCAGGACAACGGCAACGGCTCCTTGATGCGCGTGCTGCCGCTGGCCCTGTGGCACCGGGGCAGTGACGCCCAGCTCGCCTCGGACGCGATGCACCAGTCCCTGGTGACACATGGCCACGTGCGCGCTCGCGTGTGTTGCGCCCTGTACTGTCTTTGGGCCCGCCGTGCGCTGGAGGGCGCCGCGCGTCCCTGGGCCGAGGCCGTGTCGGGCATGCGCGCGCTGTACCCACCGGGCAGCGAGGCCCGCGAGGAGCTGGACGGCGCCATCCTCCCGCTCGGCGCCGAGGACATGCCGGGCCACGGCACCGGCTACGTGGTGGACTGCCTGCGCTCGGCGCGCGACTGCGTGGCCACGGGCGGTGACTTTGAAGGCGTGGTCCGCGGTGCCATCCGCCTGGGCCACGACACCGACACCACGGCCGCGGTGGCCGGCGGAATCGCGGGCGTGCTCGGGGGCGTGGGGGCGATTCCTTCGCGCTGGCGCTCGGCCATGCGGGGCACCGAGCTGGTGGCGCCGCTGCTGCGCAAGCTGCTGGCGCACCACGCGAGCCCCTCGGCGCAGTGAAACCACGGGCTCCACTCCGCCCACCCCCCCGGGGGCGGAGCGGAGCCCTGAACCAACGCCAGCCGTCGGCGGGACCTCGGGCCCGGGTTGGAATCGCCCTTCTGACTCCGACAGGCTTCGAGCCGGGTCCTTACGCCAGCACCACGCGCGGATGATATGACCCGGGTGATTTCCTGCAACTCGATTCAAAACGGGATTGTGTGGATGTGTGGACGTCTGGCTTTGGAATTGTACCTGGGTACAATGCCTGTCATTGCAGCCAGGGTGTCGGCTGGTCCTGGAGCGCGACGAAGATGTCGTCGGTACCACAACCGGTCTAAGTGGAAATAACTGTATTGCTGGATAGGTGCGTCGCGTTAAGATGGCGCGGATCCTGAGGGGCCAGTACGGCCGGGGTGAGCCTGAGGATGGCGACCAATCTTGAAGTGGAATCGCTCGTGGGCCGGGCGACGTCGGCTCATGCGGGCAAGCGGGAGTCCCGCTCGAGTCCCACCGTGCCGACGACGGAGTCCGGGCGGCTGGCCTCGCTGTCGTCCGATGGGGCGATGGCGGCGCGTGTGCGAGCGGTGGTGGCGGAGTACCTGGCCGCGGTGCGGGCCCGCGCGGACCGGCTGTGCCTGGGGCTGATGGTGGGCCAGTGGCTCTTCGCGCTCGGCCTCGCGTGGGTGACGTCCATGCCCTCCTGGGGGCCGGAGCCGCACCTGTCGCCCCAGCCCTTCTGGGGGGCGGTGTTGTTGGGCGGGCCCCTGTCCATCATCCCGGTGACGCTGGCGTTCCTGCGGCCGGGCGCGGTGGTGACGCGGCAGGTGATGGCGGTGTCGCAGGTGCTGTGGTCCGTGCTGCTCGTGCACCTGTCGGGTGGGAGGCTGGAGACGTACTTCCATGTCTTCGGCTCGCTGGCGCTCCTGAGCTTCTACCGGGACACCCGCGTGCTGGTGACGGCGGGGGTGACGGCGGTGGTGGTGCACGTGGCGCGCAGCATCGGCTGGCCGGAGCCTGGGGCCGCGTTCGCGGGCGGGCCGACGTGGGGCGCGCTGGAGCTGACGTTCTGGGTGGGGCTGGTGGATGCGGTGCTGGTGCTCGCGTGTCAGGGCGCGGTGCGCGAGATGACGCGCGTCGCGGAGCGGCAGGTGTTGCTGGAGCGGGCGTGTGAGCGCGAGCGGCAGGAGCGCGTGCGCCTGGTGGAGAACAGTGGCCGGGAGCTGCGCGACTCGCGGGAGCGGGTGGCCCGGATGGAGAAGCTCGCGACGGTGGGGCAGCTCACCGCGACGGTGAGCCACGAGCTGCGAAACCCCCTGGCCGCGGCGCGCACGGCGAACGCGGCGGTGGTGCGGCGGCTGCGCAGCGTGAGTGGCGCGCAGGAAGACGAGCGGATCCAGCGCTTCCTGGGCATCATCGAGCGGGAGCTGTCCGTCTGCGCCAGCCTCACGTCGGAGATGCTGGAGCTGGTGCGTGACAGGCCGCTGGTGCTCCAGCCGTGCTCGCTGCATGGGCTGGTGGAGGAGGTCATCGACCTGGTGCCCGCGCGCGAGGCCGTGCACGTGGTCAACCACGTGTCCGTGGGCCTGGAGCCGCCCTGGGTGGACCGCGAGCTCTTGCGCAAGGTGCTCATCAACCTGGTGCAGAACGCGGTGGAGGCCATGCCGCAAGGGCGCGAGGGCAGGGTGGAGGTCTCCGCGGAGATGGCCACCGGGCGCGCCTTCCACATCCGCGTGGCCGACAATGGGGATGGGATTCCGGCGAGCGTGCTGGAGCGCATCTTCGAGCCGCTCTTCACCACCAAGGAGCACGGCACCGGCCTGGGCCTGACGGTGGTGTCCTCCACCCTCCGGCAGCACGGCGGCACGCTCCGGGTGGAGAGCCGCGAGGGGGAGGGCAGCGTCTTCACGGTCAGCCTGCCCGGGACGCAGGCTGCGAGCGGTGTCGCCTGTCCGTCGTGACGGCCCGGCTCAGAACAGCCGGGTGAGCCGCAGCGTCGTCGGGCCCGACAGCGAGTGGAGGCCCGAGTACAGGCACGGCGCCAGGTCCATGGTGGAGAGCGCGTGGGTCATCACCACCGCGTCGCCCTGGAAGCGGCCCTCCGTCACCATGCCGATGGACACGTAGGCGCGCGTCCCGTCGATGTTGTGGATGCCCGCGCCCTGGACGGAGAAGGTGGACATGGAGCCGTCGTCCCACGTCACGGTGGCCTGGAGGGGGCCCAGGTTGGACGCGCAGCTGGTGGTGTGCCGGGCCAGCGCCACCAGCCTGCCCGAGGTGACGAGCGGATCGCTCGAGGAGCAGCGCTCGTAGGTCGTCTCGTTCGAGTAGGTGACGTCCCGGTTCGACAGCCGCAGGCCCGGGTCCCACGCCTGATAGGCGGCGCCGGTGCACGTCAGGTCCGTCATGCCCACCTGCGCCCGGGCGGGTGGGGTGAAGAGGACGAGCGGGGCCAGGAGGACGGGGAGGAGTTTCGAGGGCATGGGTCGGCTCCGTGGAAACGGACGGCTCGGGGTGAGCCGTCCGTGCCTCGCTCGCCAGTGGCGGTGCGGGGACGCCGGATGAGTGGTGCCCCTCCGGGAGCGTCACCAGTCCGCCTTTCGGTCCCATGCGCCTGTCGGGAATCGGCCGCGCGGAAGCTCGCGCGGTCCGCCGCGTCAAGGCTGGGGCAGCGGCAGCGGCAGTGACGGCGTGTTGATGATGAGGGCCGTCCTGCCCTGCAGTGCCCTCAGGCCCATGGGGGTCAGGCACGGCAGGAAGTCCCGGGCGGCGAACGCGTTGGTGAGGGACACCAGGCCGCCCTCGAACTGACCCGACGTCACCCGGCCGAGCGAGGTGAAGATCTGCAGGTTGCCCACGACGTTCACGCCGATGCCCAGCAGCGAGACGGTGGACCTGCTCCCGTCGCTCCACTCGATGACCGCCTCGACCCGCTCGATATTGGCCAGGCAGCTGTTGTTGAACGTCTCGTCGACGCGGATCCTCCCGGAGGTGATGCCGGTGGACGCCGACGTGCACTCGGTGAAGTCCGTGTCGTTCGTGTAGCGCACGTCCGCGGGCAGCACCTTCAACCCCGGCGTCCACGTCTGCTTCACGGTCCCCTTGCAGGTGATGTCCGTGAGCTGGACCTGGGCGGAGGCGGGGGCGGCGTGCAGCAGGACGGCGGCGAGCAGCGCGGGAAGGATGGACAGCAGGTGACGCGGCGACATGACGGCTCCGTGAGGACTGGGCTGGACGGTGCATCCGGTCCAGCACCCCGGGCCGACACGCTGGATGGGCCGGTCATCGGGGCTCCGAATGAGTGCTGCCCCACCCGGTCCCCATCACCCGGACCACGGGTGCCGGATGACTGTCGGCTCCTCCGTGCCCCTTGCGCGCGCCGTCCGTCAGCTCCGGAACGCCTCACGCACGCCCTCGCGGCGCAGCGTGAAGAGCATCCAGATGGCCACCGGCACGCCGACGACACACGCGGGCGACAGGATGTAGAGCGCCGTGATTCCGCCCACCGTGGCCAGCCCGTAGCCCTTGAGGTTCATCGCGCTCATCGCGCCCCACGCGGAGAGCACGCCGCACAGGATGCCCACCACCAGCATCAGCGCCAGTGACCAGCTCAGCTCCAGCGTCGTCGCGGGTGCGCCCGCTGGCACCAGCGGCGACGTCACGTGCATCGCGGCCAGCACGAAGCCCGCCAGGTTGAAGAAGACGTTCAGCACCCCGGTGCACAGCAGGAAGAAGGCCGGGGCCCGGATGATCTCCACGACCTTGTAGCGGGGATCATCGGGGGGAAGATGGAGACCAGGACCGCTCATAGATGGGCTCGAAGGGCGCTCACGATCATCCGCGTCGCCGGGGACTTGTTGAGCGTATAGAAGTGGATGCCGGGCACGCCGCGCGACAGCAGCTCCATGCACTGCACCGTCGCGTGCGCCACGCCCAGCTGCACCAGCGCCTCCGGCTGGTCCTTCACCCGCTCCAACTGGAGCCCCAGGCGCATGGGCACCGTGGCTCCGCACATGCGCGTGAAGCGCTGCACCTGCTCGTAGTTGGTGATGGGCATGATGCCGGGGACGATGGGGATGTTGATGCCCGCGCGGCGGGCCCGCTCCACGAAGTCGAAGTAGAACGCGTTGTCGAAGAACAGCTGCGTCACGACGAAGTCCAGCCCCGCGTCGACCTTCGCCTTCAGATGACGCAGGTCGTCGTCACGGGAGGCCGTCTCCACGTGGCCCTCCGGATAGCACGCGCCCCCCAGGCAGAAGTTGAAATCCTCTTCTCGGATGAATCGCACCAGCTCCGACGCATAGGAGAAGCCGCCCTCGGTGGGCTGGAAGGTCGTCTGGCCCTGGGGCGGGTCCCCGCGCAGCACCAGCACGTTGTCCAGCTTCGCGTCGGCCAGGCGCTGGAGCACGTCCCGCAGCTCCTCCCGGGTGTGCCCCACGCACGTCAGGTGGGCCATCGCCTCGATGCCCGTCTGCTGCTTGATGCGGCTGACCAGCTCCAGCGTCCTGTCGCGGGTGCTGCCGCCGGCGCCGTACGTGACGGACACGAACCCCGGCTCCAGGGGCGCCAGGTCCTCCAGCGTCCGGAGCAGGTTGGCCACCCCCTCGTCCGTCTTCGGGGGGAAGAACTCGAAGGAGAAGCAAGGGTTGGACGGATTCAACCGATTACGAATCTTCATGTCGGACCCAGTGTAGACGTTCCGCGTCGGCCTTGATCGGCGAAGGTGCGCGGCTATAGTCCGCGCCGTTTTCATCCCCCCTTCAGGAGAAGCCGATGACCCGGCGTACGCCGCTCAACGAGGCCCACCGCGCGCTGGGCGCTCGGATGGTCGACTTCGCGGGCTGGGACATGCCCGTGCAGTATTCCTCTGTCATCGCCGAGCATGAGGCGGTGCGCAACGCCGTCGGCCTCTTCGACGTGTCGCACATGGGCGAGGTGGAGTTCAAAGGCCCGGGCGCGCTGGAGACGGTCAACGGCCTCATCTCCAATGACCTCGCCCGCATCGCGGACGGCCAGGCGGTCTATGCGGGCCTGCTCAACGAGCAGGGAGGCTTCGTCGACGACGTCGTCGCCTACCGCTTCAGCCCCGAGCGCATCCTCATCTGCGTCAACGCCAGCAACCGCGAGAAGGACTTCGCGTGGATGAAGGAGCACGCGCGCGGCGTCACCCCCGTGGACCGGGGCGACGAGTACGCGCAGATCGCCGTGCAGGGCCCCAAGGCGGTGGGCCTGGTGCAGCGGCTGACGAAGACGGACGTGTCCAAGGTGGGCACCTACCGCTTCGCCGAGGGCGAGGTCGCCGGCAAGCCCGCCATCATCTCCCGCACCGGCTACACGGGCGAGGACGGCTTCGAGCTGTACTGCGCTCCGGGTGACGCGGCGGCCCTGTGGAGCGCGCTGCTCACGGAAGGCCAGCAGGACGGCGTCAAGCCCTGCGGCCTGGGCGCGCGCGACAGCCTGCGCACGGAGATGAAGTACGCCCTCTACGGCAACGACATCGACGATGCCCACACCGCGCTGGAGGCGGGCCTGGGGTGGATCGTCAAGCTGGACAAGGCGGGCGGCTTCATCGGCAAGGACGCGCTGGTGGCCCAGAAGGCCGCGGGCGTGAAGCGCAAGCTGGTGGGCTTCGAGCTGACCGGCGCCGGCATCCCCCGCCACGGCTACCCCATCAAGAAGGACGGCACCCTGGTGGGCGAGACCACCAGCGGCACCATGGGCCCCACGGTGAAGAAGCCCATCGGCATCGGCTACGTCCCCACGGAGCTGTCCGCCGAAGGCTCCACGTTCGACGTGGAGATCCGCGGCCGCGCCGTGCCCGCCGTCGTCGTCAAGACGCCCTTCCTCAAGAAGTCCTGAACCCTTCCCGCCCCCTGGCAGGAGCACCCCATGTCCGACGCGAACATTCCCGGCGACCTGAAGTACACCGCAGAGCACGAGTGGGCCCGTATCGAGGGCAACAAGGTGGTGGTGGGCATCACCCACCACGCCCAGAGCACCCTGGGTGACGTCGTCTACGTGGAGCTGCCCAAGTCAGGCGCCAAGCTGGAGAAGGGCAAGCCCTTCGGCACCGTCGAGTCCGTGAAGGCCGTCTCCGAGCTGTTCAGCCCCCTGTCCGGCACCATCACCAAGGTGAACGAGGAGCTCACCGCGAGCCCCGAGACGCTCAATGAGGACCCCTACGGTGAGGGGTGGATCATCGAGCTCGAGCTCTCGGACAGCAGCCAGCTGGGCGAGCTGCTGGACGCCGCCGCCTACGCCGAGCTGCTCAAGAACGCCTGAGAGGGAAACGCCGAGCGGCCGTTGTTAGTGACGGTCCTCGAATTTTCCGACTCGGATGTCTTCGAGTCGCCAGCGAGTCACCACCGCCATGTCCCTGAACTGGAAGTACCAGGAGTCGTTCGCCGGCCGGCACATCGGTCCGGATGAGCAGGAGCTGAAGCAGATGCTGTCCGCGCTGGGCGTGGACTCGCTCGATGCCTTCATCGACCAGACCGTGCCCCCGGCCATCCGCTCCAAGGAGCCGCTGCGGCTGGGGCAGGCGCGCGGAGAGCACGAGCTGCTCGCGCAGCTGGAGACCATCGCCGCGAAGAACCAGGTGTTCCGGTCCTACATCGGCATGGGCTACCACGACACGCACACGCCCAACGTCATCCTGCGCAACATCTTCCAGAACCCGGGCTGGTACACGCAGTACACGCCCTACCAGGCGGAGATCGCCCAGGGTCGGCTGGAGGCGCTGCTCAACTTCCAGACGGTGGTGATGGACCTGACGGGGCTGGAGGTCGCCAACGCGTCGCTGCTCGACGAGGGCACCGCCGCCGCCGAGGCCATGTCGCTGGCCCTGCACGTCAAGGGGGAGGACGCGGGCGTCGCCTTCTTCATCTCCGAGGCGTGCCACCCGCAGACGGTGGACGTGGTGCGCACCCGCGCCGAGCCGCTGGGCGTCGAAATCGTCGTCGGCGACCACCGCACGGTGGACCTGACGGCGAAGAAGTACGTGGGCGCGCTGGTGCAGTACCCGGCCACGGACGGCGCGGTGGTGGACTACCGCGCGTTCGGCGAGAAGGTTCACGCCGCGGGCGGCCTGCTCATCGTCGCCGCGGACCTGCTCAGCCTCACGCTGTTGACGCCCCCGGGCGAGTTCGGCGCGGACGTGGCGGTGGGCAGCGCGCAGCGCTTCGGCGTGCCCATGGGGTACGGCGGTCCGCACGCGGGCTACTTCGCGACGAAGAACGCGTACACCCGCGTGATGCCGGGCCGGCTCATCGGCGTGTCCGAGGACGCGCAGGGCCGGCGCGCGCTGCGCATGGCGCTGCAGACGCGCGAGCAGCACATCCGCCGCGAGAAGGCGACGAGCAACATCTGCACCGCGCAGGTGCTGCTGGCCGTCATCGCCAGCATGTACGCCGTCTACCACGGGCCCAAGGGGCTCAAGGCCATCGCCGAGCGCGTACACGGGCTGACGGTGGTGCTGGCGCGGGGCCTGGCGAAGCTGGGCCTGAAGACGCGGCACGAGCAGTACTTCGACACGCTGTGCGTGGAGCTGACGGCGCCGCAGGTGCGCGCGGTGCTGGCGGCGGCGGAGTCCGCGCGGATGAACTTCCGCCGCATCGACGAGAAGACCCTGGGCGTGGCCCTGGACGAGACGACGCGCGCGTCCGACGTGGAGGCCATCCTCACCGCCTTCGCCACCGGCGCGGGCAAGGCCTCCCAGGTGCCGTCGCTGGACGACGTGGGCGCCAACGTGGAGAGCTCCATCTCCCCGGAGCTGCGCCGCCGGAGCGAGTTCCTCACGCACAGCGTCTTCAACAGCTACCACTCCGAGACGGAGATGCTGCGCTACATCCGGCGGCTCGAGGCCAAGGACCTGTCCTTGACGCACTCGATGATTCCGCTGGGCAGCTGCACCATGAAGCTCAACGCCACCGCGGAGATGATTCCGGTGACGTGGCCGCAGTTCGGCCGGCTGCACCCGTTCGCGCCCACCTCGCAGGCGGCCGGCTACAAGGTCATCTTCGAGCAGCTGGAGCAGATGCTCTCCGCCATCACCGGCTTCGCGGGCTGCTCGCTGCAGCCCAACGCCGGCAGCCAGGGCGAGTACGCGGGCCTCCTGGTCATCCGCGCGTACCACCAGGGCCGGGGCCAGGGGCACCGCGACGTGTGCCTCATCCCGTCCTCCGCGCACGGCACCAACCCAGCCTCCGCCGTGATGGCCGGCTACAAGGTCGTCGTCACGAAGTGCGATGAGAACGGCAACATCGACGTGGCGGACCTGCGCGCCCGCGCCGAGGAGCACAAGGACAAGCTGGCGGCGCTGATGGTGACGTACCCGTCCACGCACGGCGTGTTCGAGGAGGAGATCAAGGAGATCTGCTCCATCATCCACGAGCGCGGCGGCCAGGTTTACATGGACGGCGCCAACCTCAACGCGCAGGTGGGGCTCACCGCGCCGGGCCTCGTCGGTGCGGACGTCTGCCACATCAACCTGCACAAGACGTTCTGCATCCCGCACGGCGGCGGCGGCCCGGGCATGGGGCCCATCTGCGTGGCCAGCCACCTGGTCAAGCACCTGCCGGGGCACCCGGTCATCCAGACGGGCGGCTCGGACGGCATCGGCGCCATCTCCGCGGCCCCGTGGGGCAGCGCGAGCATCCTGCTCATCTCCTGGGTCTACATCTCGATGATGGGCGGCGAGGGCCTCACCCGCGCCACGAAGCTGGCCATCCTCAACGCCAACTACATCGCCGAGCGGCTCCAGCCGCACTTCCCGGTGCTGTACCGCGGCAAGCGGGGCAGGGTGGCGCACGAGTGCATCGTCGACCTGCGCCCGCTGAAGAAGACCTCCGGCGTCGAGGTGGAGGACGTGGCCAAGCGGTTGATGGACTACGGCTTCCACGCGCCGACGGTGTCCTTCCCCGTGGCCGGCACGCTGATGATCGAACCGACGGAGAGCGAGTCCCGCGCGGAGCTGGACCGCTTCTGCGACGCGATGATCGCCATCCGCCAGGAGATTCGCGACGTGGAGGAGGGGCGCATGCCCAAGGACAACAACGTCCTGAAGAACGCGCCCCACACCGCTCGCGTCATCACCGGGCCGGAGTGGAACCGTCCGTACTCGCGCGAGCTCGCCGTGTTCCCGGCGGCGTGGGTGCGCGAGAACAAGTTCTGGCCGTCCGTGGGCCGCCTCAACAACGTGCTCGGGGACCGCAAGCTCGTGTGCTCGTGCCCGCCCATCGAGGACTACATGACGCCGGAGCCCAAGCCCGCCGTCGCCTGACGCGGGCCCTCGGGGCTCGAGCGTGACACCGAAGGGCCGTCTCCCTCAGCGGGAGGCGGCCCTTGTCGTTGCGGGGACTGGCTTCAGTGGGACTCGGTGGCCGGGGCCCGCGCGTGTGCCGAGGCGCCGTCGTGCTCGGGCTCCACGTGCACCACCACGTCCACCACCTGGGGATACGCGGTGTGCAGCGTGCGCTCCACGCGGTCCGCCACCTCGTGGGCCTGGGCGGTGGTGAGGTTCGGGTCGACCTCGATCTTCAGGTCGACGTAGACGCTCTCCTCCATGCCCCGGCTGCGCACGTCGCGGCAGCTGCGCACGCCCGCCACGCCCATGGTGTGCTGCGCCACCTGCGCGGGGTCCAACCGCGCCGTGTCGGAGAGGATGCCCACCGCCTGCCGGACGATGCCGTAGGCCACCCACGCGACGAAGACCATGACGCCCAGCGCGATGATGCCGTCCGCCTTCGGGTAGCCCAGCGCCACCAGCCCCAGCGACGCGAGCACCGCCAGCGAGACGTAGACGTCGGACATCGTGTGGCTCGCGTCCGCCATCAACAGGCTGCTCTGGTACTTGCGCCCGTAGTGGCTCTCCACGCGCGTCACCGTGATGTTGACCACGAGCGTCAGCCCCATCACCACCGCCATGGCGGGCGTCACCTGCGCGTGCACGTCATGCAGGAGCGAGTCGAGCGCCATGCGCCCCAGCTCCAACATGCCGATGCCAATCATCGCGCCGATGCCCAGCGACGCGAGCGCCTCGAACTTGCCGTGTCCGTAGGGATGGTCCGCGTCCGCGGGCCGAGAGGCCACGCCCATGGCGACCAGCCCCAGCACGTTGGAGCCGCCGTCGATGAAGGAGTGCAGGCCGTCGGCCGTCACCGCGGCGGACTGGCTCAGCAGGCCGAAGACGAGCTTCGCGCCCGCCACCACCCAGTTGGCCGCGAGGATGGCGAGCAGCACCCCGCGGATGCGCTGGCTGCGTTGCTGGAGCGCGGCGCTCCGGTCGGCGAGGGTCGTGTCCACGGCGCGGCACCGTAACCAGAACCGCGCTCGGGCGCGAGGACCTGCCGCGTGTTCCGCGCGACGTCAGTTGGGTTGGCGGAACAACCGCATGCGGGGCCCGCCGCCCATCTCCAGGAAGAACCCGAAGGAGAAGCGCACCCGGGAGTCGTCACCCAACAGGCCTGGCGGCGGGTTGGGGAAGGGCTGCGCGCGCTGGAACGAGGACACCGCCTCCATGTCCAGGAAGTCCAGGCCGCTGCTCTTCTCCACCTGGATGTCGGTGATGCGGCCCTTCTCGTCGAGGGTGATCTCCAACAGCGTGTGCCTGTCGCGACCGGAGTACGTGCGGCCCGTCGGGTCCCTGCGGCGCAGCGACTCGTTCGGGTTCCAGTGCATGCCCACGCTCTGCTTCACGCGGTTGAAGAAGCTGGCGTACTTCCACTCGCGCGAGTTGAGCAGGGTGCCGTCGCCCTCCTCCACGTCCTTCAGGTGGTCATTGGGCGCGGCGCCCAGCACCTTGTCCATGGCCGCGCGCGAGGGCATCAGCGCGGCGATTCCCGGCGAGCCCACGCGCCCCGCGGAGCCTTCTTCCTCTCCGCCCGTGCCGGGCTGGATGCGCAGCCGCTTCGAGTTGCCCGTCAGCTCGTCGCTCTCGGTCTGGTTGTTCACCGCGACGCCACCCGGCGAGGTGGGGTCCGACTTCACCTTCACCTCGTTCTTCTTGTGGATGTCGGGGATCTCGAACGCGAACTTCTGTCCGCCCTCGGCCAGGGGCCGATCATCGTTGCCCATGCCGTTGTTGCCGGCGATGCGCGGCGCCGTGGGCTCCACGTCCGCGCCGTCCTGCTTCTGGGGCGCGGTGCGCTGGGGCATGGCGTTGCGGTAGAAGGGCGTCTGCTCGCGGGCCCGCGTCTCCTTGTCGACGCGGTTGTTGTGCTCGGCCAGGTACTTGGCGTCCGGGGCCTCCTGCTCGTTGCCCGGCGCCAGGTCCACCACCTGTCCCTGGGGGCGCGTCTCCGGCTTCTTCTCCTCGGGCTTCTTCTCCTCGACGCGCGGCCGGCTGGACAGGTTGGGCTGCGTCTTGGTGTTCGCCTGGCCCCGGTTCTTCGCCCACTGGGATTCCGTCATCGGCCGGACGGCCACGGAGGTGGGAGGGCGGGTGACGGCCTTGCGCTCACGGGGCGTCACCGGGAGTGTCCCGGTGAACAGGACGACGGCCAGGTAGCCGCCGTGCACCAGCAGGGCGAGCACCACCGCGGCGACCAAGCGCCACGGAGAGCCTCGCCGCCGCTTGCGGCGCCAGTCTGTGGGAGAAGAACCCGTGCTCACGGCGCGATGATAAACCTCCGGGCCCGCTGCCTAGTCCCGTCCCGTTCGCGGCAGAACAGGTGGACTGGGAGGGACATTCGCGAAACGTGCACGGTTCCCCGCGCGCGCCCCTTTTTCGAGCTCAGTAGATGGGGGCGACTTCAGCACCATTGAAGTAGTGGCGGAGGATGTCCTGGTAGCGATGTCCGGCCTCGGCTCGGCCGATGGCGCCAGTCTGACACATCCCTACTCCGTGGCCCCAGCCGCCGCCACGGAAAAGCCAGTGGGTGGGCCGGCCCTCGGCGTCCCGCTCGGCGTCCACCAGGGCCATGCTGCTGTTGAGCATCCCGAAGAGCCTGCGGATGTTCAGCTCTCCACGCACCTGCGTGGCCCCCTTGTCCCCGGACAGCGTCAGCACCCGCGCCCGGCCGGACACGCCCCGCTCGGTCAGCTCCATCGCCTGCACGCGGCCCACGCCCAGCCGGGCCACCAGCGCGTCCACCTGGGCCGCCGTGAAGCGCTTCTCCCAGCGGAACTTGCTCGGCTGCGCGAAGCTGGAGAGCCGGCAGGCGGCCCCGACCTCCGACGTGGCCAGCCACGCGGCCAGGCGGGAAGGGGAGGGGCCCGAGGCCACCGGCACGAGGATGTCCGGACGTCCCCGGAGACTCGGGTCCGGAGGGCCGCCCCAGACGATGTCGTTGTCCTCCGTGTGGCCGCCGCACACCGCGCTGTAGACGGAGTCCACCAGCCGGCCCTCCGCGCTGAAGAGCGCCTCGCCCCGGGTGGCCTCCACCGCGGCGGTGGTGCTGGCCGCCTCTCCCGTGCGTCCCCGGTACACCGCGCAGTGCTGCTCCGAGCAGAGCAGGTACGGGTCCGCCAGGTGCTTGATGCCCACCTTCGCGAGCACCTCGCCGCGCGCGGTGACGGCCTGGGCCTTGAGCGCCTCCGAGTGGGCGCGCGCGAAGATCTCCGCCGGCACCAGGCCCTTGAGCAGGTCCTCCAGGGGCACCACGTTGACCACCGCGAGCAGGCCCGCGCGGTCCACGGCGAACTGGAGCGAGCCCCGGAACGTGCGGTCCTCGAAGCCGTGGAAGTCGTAGCCCACGCCGAACTCCACCTGGCGCACGTCGAAGCCCGCGCCGTCCGGCGTCTCCGTGTCCAGCCGGTCCTGCGCCAGCCCCACCACCGCGCCGGACTCGTCGCGCACCTCGAGGATGCCGCGCCCCGGCGTCTTCGCCTCCTCGAACAGCGTCGTGCGCACGCCGAACGTGCGCAACAGCTCCGCCTGTCGCGCCGCCGCCTCCTCGGGCGTGAGCGTCTCGTCGACGAGCAGCAGCGTGCGCCGGTTGTCGATGACCTTGCCCGCGATGCCGTACACCGCGCCCAGCACGTGCGTGCGCACCGCGAGGCCTCGCGCCTTCCACTCCTCCTGCGCCGCGGCCAGACCCTCCTTGTCCGCGAAGCGGTGCTCGCTCAGCTGCACCCGCGCGGACAGCACCGCGGCCTCCGCCTGCGTCACGCGCACCGTCCACCGCGTGCCCGCCGCCGCGTCCAGCACCTTGTCCTCCGGCCCGCCGAAGCGCATCCGCATCCGCCCTCGGGGCGAGAACGTCGCCTCGCGCCGGCCCTCCATGAGGCGGATGGGCAGCCGGGGCTCTCCGCCTCGGAAGTCCAGGCGCTTGAGCTCTCCCGGACCGGGGATGCCCTGCGACAGCGCGTCCGGGAGCGGCGCGGGAGCAGGGGGCTCCTCGCCCGCGTCCGCGACCCCTGCGTCCACGGGCGGCTGCGTGCCCGCGTCGACGGGCACCTCCTGGCGCTCGTCCGCTCGCCCGTCCACCGGGGTGGTGGTTCGGGACGGCGGCTTGGGGCTCGCGCAGGTGGCGAGCAGCAGGGCGGAGAGCAGGAGCGGGACGGCGGTGCGCACGGGGGGCGACACCGTACCCGTCAGTCCGGGGCGTGTCACGGACCGGACGCCCGTGAGCCCGTCCGGGTCCACTTGTCCTGTGGCGAATAGAACGCGGCGCGTCTCGCGTTGGTCCTGCTCATGCGAATTTCCAAAGGCAACTTCCTGAAGCTGAAGACTCCCGTGGCCGCCGTGGCCACCAGCCTGCTCATGCTCGGTACGACCGCTCACGCAGCGGGCCTGGATGCCTTCGTTCCCACGCCGAACATCCCTGGCGTCTCCACGACGCGCGCGCCCGCGTCGCAGCCCACGACGGGCAGCCTGCCGGCCATCGGCGTGCAGCCCGTGGCGGGGACTCCCGTGGAGGCGTTGCCGGACCATGCGGACCACGCCGTCATCGCCACGCCCTCGCCGCAGCCGGGCATCCAGGCGAACGGGCTCGCGCCCGCCTCCGCGTCCGCGCAGTCCTTCACCCGCGAGTGGGTGGTGAGCCCCTCGGGCGACGACAACGGGGACGGCAGCGCCGCGCAGCCGCTGAAGACCATCACCAGGGCCGTGAGCCTCGCGGGCCCCGGTGAGGTCATCCGCGTGCAGGCCGGCACCTACGCCGAGCGCGTCATCATCGGCGCCAACGCGAAGGCGGGCACCGAGGGCGCGAAGATCACGCTGCAGGGCGAGGGCAGCCCGCGCATCGTCCCGGGCCCCGGCAGCGGCGGCATGGTGCAGGTGCGTCAGCCGCACTGGGTCATCGACGGGTTCGAGCTGGACGTGCAGCGCCAGCCCATCTTCGGTGTCACCTTCGAGGGCGACGTCACCGGCTCCATGCTGGTGAACTCCCACCTGCACCACGGCGGCGGCGGCGCGGCCGTGACGACCTTCAACAAGGCCACGGGCGCCATCATCGAGAACAACCACATCCACGACTTCCTGAAGACGACGGGCAACCAGGACTCGCACGGCGTCGTCGTGCAGCCCACGTCCAAGGACATCACCGTGCGCAACAACGACATCCACTCGAACTCGGGCGACTCCGTGCAGTGCCTGGGGCCGGAGGGCTTCAGCTCGCTGCCGCCCGCGGATGGCCTCGTCGTGGAGAACAACCACTTCTACGCCAACCGTGAGAACGCGGTGGACATCAAGACCTGCTACGGCGTGGTCATCCGCAACAACCGCATGCACCAGTTCCGCCCCTCGAGCACCGCGAAGGGGGACGTCGTCGTCATCCACTACTCCGCGAGCAACGTGCTGGTGGAGGACAATGAAATCTACGACGGCGCCAAGGGCATCTCCGTGGGTGGCAACCACGAGGGCCCCGTGCCCTCCGGCATCGTCGTGCGCCGCAACCGCGTGCACGGCATCTCCAACGCCAACGGCGGCGAGGGCACCGGCATCCGCCTGGAGAACTCCCAGGGCACCGTGGTGGTGAACAACACCGTCACCGGCACGACGACCGGCCTCATCATCGGCCACGGCACCGGCGGCCCCACCCAGTCCGCGGTGGTGCAGAACAACATCCTGGATGGCTCCGTCGCCGTGGACCTGGGCGGTCAGGCGCCGGGCCTGAAGCTGGGCAACAACCTCTTCGCGGCCAGCGGCCAGTTCAAGAGCCAGGGCGCCATGGTGGGGACCGAGCAGTTCCTCGCCACCACCGGGGACGCGTCGTCCTCCAGCGGCTCCGCCGACCTGGGCGAGGCCTTCGGTCCCGGTCCCCAGGCCGTGGACCGGGGCGTCGACGTGGGCCTGCCGTTCTGCGGCGGCGCCCCCGACATCGGCGCCGTCGAGATGGGCTGCTGACCCGGCCGACGGCCTGCTCCGCGGGGGAGGGCGCACCTGACGCCCGGAAATGAAAAGGCCCGATGCGGAGCGACTCTCCGCATCGGGCCTTGTCTATGAGGCGCCACCCGGATTCGAACCGGGGAATGAAGGTTTTGCAGACCTTTGCCTTACCACTTGGCTATGGCGCCGACGACTTGGGGCCGGGTTTATACGCAGCCAGCCACCACCCGGTCAAGGAATCAACGGAACCGGCCCCCGGGTCCTGACGTGACGGTACGATTCGCGCGGAAACGGTGATGTCCGCCTCGGGTGGACGTCGCGTGCTCGAGACGACCGAGGAGTCGCGTGATGCTGCATGGGCATGGGGTGTACCAGGAGGAGCACGAGGCCTTTCGCCGTACGGTGAGGGCGGTGGTGGAGAAGGAGATCCTCCCCCACGTGGCGCGCTGGGAGGAGGCGGAGGAGTTCCCCCGGGAGCTCTTCGCGCGCTTCGGCGAGCTGGGCTTCCTGGGCCTGAAGTACCCGGAGGCGTACGGCGGCACGGACGCCGGCGTGCTCTACGAGGCGGTGCTCCTGGAGGAGCTGGGCCGCTGCGGCTCGGGTGGGGTGTCCGCGGGCCTGGGCGCCCAGTTCACCATCTCCACCGGACCGCTGCACCTGTTCGGCACGGACGCGCAGAAGCGCCGGTGGCTCGCCCCCGCGATTCGCGGCGAGAAGATCGGCGCGCTCGGAATCACGGAGCCGGACGCCGGCTCGGACGTCGCGGGGCTGCGCACCACCGCGCGCCGTGACGGGGCGCACTACGTCGTCAACGGCTCCAAGACGTACATCACCAACGGCGTGCGCGCGGACTTCATCGTCCTGGCCGTGAAGACGGACCCCTCCAGGGGCCACAAGGGCCTGTCCATGCTGGTGGTGGAGAAGGACACGCCGGGCTTCACGGTGAGCCGCAAGCTCAAGAAGCTGGGCTGGCGCGCCTCGGACACCGCCGAGCTGTTCTTCGAGGACTGCCGGATCCCCGCGGAGAACCTGCTGGGGGTGGAGGACCAGGGCTTCTCGCAGATCATGGGCAACTTCCAGTGGGAGCGCCTGTCGCTCGCGCTGGGCGCGGTGGGCGCCATGGAGGACATGCTGGAGCGCGTCGTCGAGCACGTGAAGTCGCGCCGCGCCTTCGGCCAGTCGCTCAGCCAGATGCAGGTGGTGCGGCACAAGCTGGCGGACCTGTTCACCGCCCGCGAGTGCGCGCGCCAGCTCACCTACCACGCGCTCCGGCTGCACGCGGCGGGGGAGTGGGCCGTCGCCCAGACCTCCATGGCCAAGAAGGTGGCCACCGAGACGGCGTGCCGCGTCGCGGACGAGTGCCTGCAGCTCCACGGCGGCGCCGGCTACATGATGGAGTACGACATCCAGCGTCACTGGCGCGACGCCCGCCTGGGGCCCATCGGCGGCGGCGCCAGCGAGGTGATGAACGAAATCATCGCCAAGCAGCTCGGCCTGTAGGCCGTTCGGGACGTGGGGGAGGGGCAGGCGACCAGGCGGGACGGAAGAGGCCCCGGGGGCCCCGGGTTGAGACCGGAGAGCCCCCGCGGAGGTGTTGGTGGAGCCCACCATCCTGTGTACCGAGCTGTACCTGCGGCTGGGAGATGACGAGCTGCTCGTCATCGACTGCCGGGCCCCCTTCGACTGGGAGCACCACGACTTGCACATCCCCGGTGCCCTGAGGATGTTGCCCACGGAGGTGGCCCGGGACCACCGGATGCTGCCCGACGACGAGCTCATCGTCCTCTGTGGCGGCGCGCCGGACGGCTCGGATGTGCGCCGCGTCTGTCGCCTGCTGCGCATGCACGGGCGCAAGGCCGTCTGCCTCGACGGAGGCCTCCCCGCCTGGATTCGCGGGGGCTATCCCACCGAGCGTCACGTCCGGGCCCAGGTGGCGGGCCTGCATCGTTAGGTTTCTCCTGGATGCGGTGCGTCGTCAAAGGGTGTATGGAGCGGCGGACTTCCTCCCTTGGAGAACCGTTCCCATGGCCAAGCTTCGTGCCGCCCTCATCGGCGCCACCGGACTCGCGGGGCAGCAGTTCATCGCCGCCCTCAGGAACCACCCCTTCATCGAGCTGACCGGCCTGGCCGCGTCGCCTCGCTCGGCGGGCAAATCCTACGGGGACGCCCTGCGCACGGCCAACGGCATGACGGCGTGGTTCGTCTCCGAGCCGCTCTCGCCTGAAATCGCCCGCATGCAGGTGGTCAGCGGCGACGCGCTCCAGGCCCAGGACTACGACCTGGTCTTCTCCGCCGTGGAGGCGGACGTCGCGCGTGAGCTGGAGCCCCGGCTGGCCCGGGACATCCCCGTCTTCTCCGCCGCGAGCGCCTTCCGCTACGAGGACGACGTCCCGCTGCTCATCCCGCCCGTCAACGCCTCGCACGCGCCGCTCGTGCGCGAGCAGCAGCGCCGCCGCGGCTGGAAGGGCTTCATAGTCCCCAGCCCCAACTGCACGACGACGGGCCTGGCCGTGACGCTCGCGCCGCTCGTCGAGCGCTTCGGTGTGAAGGCCGTGCTGATGACCAGCCTGCAGGCCATGTCCGGCGCCGGCCGCTCGCCGGGCGTCATCGGCATGGACATCCTCGACAACGTCATCCCCTACATCCCCAAGGAGGAGCACAAGGTCGAGGTGGAGACGAAGAAGATCCTCGGCGCGTTGGGCCAGGACGGCTCCGCCCTCACGCCCCACGACCTCCGGGTCTCCTGCACCTGCACCCGCGTGGCCGTGATGGAGGGCCACACCGAGTCCGTCTTCGTCTCGCTGGGCACCAAGGCCACGGTGGCTGAAGTCACCCAGGCGATGCGCGAGTGGCGCGGCGCCGAGGTGGCCCGTGACCTGCCGTCCTCGCCCCCCCGGTGGATCGAGGTGCTGGACGACCCGTTCCGTCCTCAGCCCCGGTTGGACCGGGAGACCCATGGAGGCATGGCCACCACCGTCGGACGCGTGCGCGAGGATGGTGTCCTGGAGAACGGCTTCAAGTACGTGCTCGTCTCCCACAATACGAAGATGGGAGCGGCGCGTGGGTCCATCCTGGTGGCCGAGCAGCTGCGGGCCCAGGGGTTGCTCGGCTGACACCGCCGCGCGTCGGACCGATGGCACAAATTCAGGGTGCCATCCCTGTAACGAACCATTAGTCTGCGCGCCCACGGACGCGCTGAAGATTTCTAGAGGAGAGCTTTCATGGCCTACGTCGTCGCGGACCCTTGCATCAAGTGCAAGTACACAGACTGTGTCGAGGTCTGCCCGGTCAACTGTTTCTACGAGGGTGCGAACTTCCTGGTCATCCACCCGGACGAGTGCATCGACTGTGGCGCGTGCGAGCCCGTGTGCCCCACCAAGGCCATCTTCCCGGAGACCGAGCTCCCCGCGAAGTGGAAGGACTACAAGGCGCTGAACGCGGACTTCTCGTCCAAGTGGCCCAACATCGCGGAGAAGAAGACGTCCCTCCCCGAGGCCGAGGAGTACAAGGACAAGGAGGACAAGCGCTCCCTCCTGAGTGACGCGCCCGGCAAGTAGTCCGCTGGCGCCTGTCGCGCCCGTGAGTCTCGAGAAGGCCCTCCCGCTTGTTTCCGGCGCGAGGGCCTTCGCCATTGCGGGGCGCCTCATTCAGCCCGCGCTCAGCGAACGCAGCCGGAGCCCGCGTGCCTCCAGGGCCTCGCGCAGTCGGGTGAGCTCCGTGTCGGGGACGGGCCCCTGGTGGCCCTGGATGCGCAGCGAGACTTCACGGGGACCCGTCCGCTCCACCTCCACCGTGGCGTGCAGGCTGCCTCGGACGCTGAGGCTCAGCGCGGGGCGCTGTGACTTCACCAGGACCTCGATGCGCTCGATGACCTCCAGGGTCGACTCCACGCGGCTCGGTGGCTCGGGTGGGCTTGCTCCCGTCGACGCCGGGGCCAACTGCCGCGCCTCCGGAAGCGGGCCCTCCTGGGTAGGGACCAGCCGTGGGTTGTCCACGGGGACGGGCTCGGTCCTGGGAGTGCTCGACCCGGGCGTCGTGGGGAGCTGCGCCGCCTGACGGGAGACCTCCCGGACGACGAGCTCCGTGAGGCGCTGCTCGGTCCGCTCCTGATTCAGGACCTGCGCTTCACTCCGCACCGCACCCAGCCGGTGGGACTCGACGTGCATCGCCTGTCGGACCATGCCCAGCCGCTCGGGACTGGCCAGCACCCCGCGGGAGGTCGAGAGCACGGTGGTGGTGGTCCGGACGGTGGCGAGGCTCCGGGCTCCGAGCGGGAGGCTCGGCGGGCGCGCCTTTACGCCTGGAGAGGCCCTGGGCTCGCCGGGCGCGGGCCGGGGCGGGGGGGCCGAGGGGCGGCGGGAAGCGGACTCCTGGAGGGCTCGCTGGAAGCGCTCGCCGTCGGCGGGCCGTCGGGTGGAGGTACCGCTGTCGGTGGAGGCGTCGGTGTCGACCTTCATGTCATCCCTCGCTGGAGTGCGGGGGCGACACGAAGCAGCGGTCATGCCAAAAGGCTCCCCATGGGACGGTGGCGTCACCGTCCCAGCCGATGGAGGTCCAGGCTCTGGCGTGGGATGGGCCTTCAGCGCGGCTTCGAGCCGAACGCTCCGGGCTGCACCGGTGCGATGCCGGTCAGGTCGTTGACAGCCAGGGGACAGGAGGCCAGCGCCATGGGCTCCACGAGCCCGCCGATGCGCGCCCAGTCCCGCTCCTGGAAGAGGAGCGCGTCGCGCAGCTCGATGGACGACAGGCCCTTCTTGTACTCCCAGAAGCGACCCCTCACGAGGACGGTGTTGCCCTTGAGCAGCTTGTTGAGGTCCACGTACTGCTTGTCCTGGAGGATGGCGACGACCTCCACGCGCTCGCGCTTGCGCGGCTTGCCGAACTGGAACTCGTAGGTCGCCGTCGGCGCGGGCTCGGGCTCCGTCCAGATGAGGCGGGCCACCATGCGCTCCGGCTCCGGCTCCTCGCCCTTCTTGAGCTTCTTCTTCTTGGGCTTCTCCAGCTTCACGTCCACCAGCTCCAGGCCGCTGAACGCCAGCTCGTGGTCCAGGTAGTTGTCGCGGAACAGGGCCTCGGCGGTGGAGACGGCCACCGAGTTCACCCGCTGGACCTCCTCCTTGTACCGCTCTCGCAGCACCGGCAGCGTGAGCAGGAAGCTGTCCACCGGCTTCGTGCCGTCGGCGAGGAAGCGCAGCCGTGCCATGTCGATGGCCGGGTAGTAGGGGACGAGCGACTCGGCCGTCTTCAACCAGTCGGGGCGCAGCTGCTTGTCGATGAGCACCCGTCGCACCATGGTGACGAAGTAGCTGTTGCCCGGGAAGCGGTCCGTCACCAGCTGGGTGTTCAGCGCCTGCACGAGCGCCGGATCCAGCATGAAGTTCTCGTCGCGCTTGTGGAACTGCGTGCCCACCTCGCCGAGCAGCGTCAGGTACGCGCCCACCACCTGCGCGCAGTTGGCGTCGGCGGTGCCCTGGTCCAGGGCCTGGAACAGGCGCGTGCGCAGGAAGCGTTTGTCGATGGCCTCCTCGCGGAAGACGGGAGCCTCTCCGGTGCCGAAGAAGAACTCGGGCTGGGCGAGTGCGGGGCTGGCCAGCAGCCCCAGGGCGAGGACGAGCAGTCGGGCGGTACGCATCACCCGGCAGCCTATCATCCCGGGCTCGTCGTGGAGAGTGGGGCGGGCACGGCGGACGCCCGCAGGACCAGGCCCGCGGCGACCAGCTCCACCACGCCTGCCACCGCGAAGAGCCGGTGGCCGCCGAGCCAGTCGTAGCCCACTCCCGACGACAGGTAGCCCACCAGTCCGCCGAGTCCGAAGGTGAACGCCGCGAACAGCGCCTGCCCGGACGCGCGCAGCTCCGGGGGCACGCGTCGCGACAGGAACGCCACGCTGGCCACGTAGAACGCACCGAAGGTCATCCCGTGCAAGGGCGCTATCAGCACCATGCCCTCGGGGGACGACACCAGGGCCATGCCGCCCCAGCGCACCGCGCTCGCGACGAAGGCCACGGCCAGCACGACGCGCGGCGCGGTGTCCTTGGCCACGCGCGAGTAGAACGCCATCACCGCCACCTCCGCGATGACGCCGATGCCCGCCACCGTGCCGACCACCGCGGGCGACAGGCCCAGCGACATGACGTGGATGGAGAAGGTCCCGTGGAAGGGCGCGCACGCCATCCAATGCAGGCTGGTGGCGGCGAGCAGCCAGCGCAGGTCCGGGTGTCTCAGGAGCGCCAGGCCCGCCAGCGGGCTCAGGCCCCGGCTGGGCGCGGCGGTGTCCCGCAGGGTGAAGCTCCAGGGCACGAGCGCGGACAGCAGCGCGAGCGGGACCAGGACCACCCACTCGTTCACGCCCGTGACGAGCCAGCCGAAGAGCACCGTCGAGGTGATGAACCCCACGGAGCCGAAAAGCCGCACGTGCGCGAAGCTGTCCCCGGTGCGCGCGACATGGTGCAGGGTGAGGCTGTCCATGAGGGGCGTGAAGGCGCAGACGAAGCACGCGTACAGCGCCATGGCCGGCACGAGCGTGTCGAAGGTCCGCGCGCGGCCCACGAGCGCGAAGGCGAGCGCCGCGCCGAGCGCCAGCACGGTGAGGACCCGGGACGCACGGCCGGTGCGGTCGGCGAGGTGGCCCCACATCGGCGGAACGAGCAGGGAGGCCAAGGGGCTGAGGCACAGGAGCAGCCCCACCTGCGTCGCGGACAGCGACAGCGACTTGAACCAGGCGGGCAGGAACGGGAGGACGATGCCCACCGCGGCGAAGTAGAGGAAGTAGAAGCCCGCCAGCGGCAGGCGGCTGGCGACGGGGCGGGGGCTCATGGACGGTTGGGACCTTGACATGTCCGGGTGCTTTTCCGCCTGTTGACCTCGCTGCCTTTTGTGTACCTTGCCCTCGACATGGCCAGTTCCACGGACATTTCCGCGCCCGTCACCGTCGCCCAGATCCGGGACGAGGCGGAGCTCATGCAGGCGCTCGCCATCCGCGAGGTGGTGTTCATCGAGGAGCAGCACGTCCCCGAGGGCATCGAGCGCGATGCCGAGGACGCGAACGCGTACCACATCATCGCCCACCAGGGAGGCCACGCCATCGGCACGGGGCGGCTGGTGATGTTGCCTCAAGCGCCCGAGGGCGAGCAGGGCCCCTGGGGGCAGGTGGGGCGCATGGCGGTGCTGCAGGCGCATCGCAAGGCCCGCGTGGGCTCGCTGCTTTTGACGACCCTGGAGGCGGAAGCGGTCCGCCGCGGGGTCAAGGGCATCATGCTGCACGCGCAGCTCTACGCGCTCGAGTTCTACAAGAAGCACGGCTACACCGAGGTGGGCACCGTGTTCCTCGAGGGCGGCATCGACCACCTGGAGATGCGCAAGCGCTTCTAGGTGGCCGTGGTTTCAGCGGCGCGGAGGACGGGGCGCGGGAGGCTGTGCGTGCCTGGGGTCCTCCGGCCAGGAGTGGCGCGGGTACTTGCGCCCCAGCTCCTTGCGCAGCGCCGGGTAGTGTCGCTCCCAGAAACCCGCCAGGTCGGTCGTCACCTGCACGGCGCGCATGTTGGGCGCGAGCAGGTGCAGCACCAGCGGCACGCGGCCCGCGCACACGCTGGGCCCCTGCGCCATCCCGAAGAAGTCCTGGAGCCGTGACTCCACCCAGGGCGGCTTGCCCGGCTCGTAGTTCACCTTGACGCCCCGGCCGCCCGGGAGGGTGACGCGCTCGGGAGCGTGTGTGGCGAGCAGTCGCTGCTGTTCCGAGGTGAGGCGCGCGTAGAGCGCGTCGAGCAGCGAGACGCCCTCCAGGTCCTTGAAGCTGCGCGCGTCCGAGCACAGGGACGCGAGCGCATCGCGCAGGAAGGTGTCGTCGACGGTGGGGAACTTCGCCTCGGGGAAGGCCTGGGCGAGCAGGGCCACGCGGGTGCGCCATTGCTCCAGCGCCTCGGGCTCGGCGAAGCGGCCGGGGCCGGCGGCGAGCGCGGCTTCGACGAGGACGCGCGCGGTGGCCTCGGAGGCGGGCGCGGGCGTTCGGGTCTCCTCGAGGACGAGGTTGCCGTAGGACAGGCGGGTGAGGCGCTCCACGCGGCGCGCCTCGGCGTTCCACTGGAGGGTGTCCACCTCCTCGAGCGTCTCCGGGTAGAGGTCCAGCAGCCACTCGGGCTCCACGGCGCTGGCCAGTCGCACCACGGCGCCGCGGCCGGGGCGCTCCTCCGCGTCCGCGGCGACCATCAGGTCCGCGTCCTGGACGACGCTCAGCTCGGAGAGGGACGCGGTGCCGCCGCCGAAGAGCAGCAGCTCGGGCGCGCGGGGTCGACGACGTCGCGCGACGCGGTCCGGGTAGCCCGCGAGGACGCTGAGCATGAGGGCCTGTTCCACGTCCTCGGGTCGGTGCGGGCGCTCGCCCTGGCTTCGCACGGCGCGGCGGAGCTGCTTCTGCACGCGGTCCACGGACTGCACCGCGCCCTGTTCGAGCGAGAGGGAGTGGAGGCGTCCGGAGGAGAAGTTGGAGCGCTCGGCTTCGCGGAAGCGTTCGAGGAGCTCGAGCAGATCCGAGGGGCCACTGACGACGGCGGCGGCGCGCTGGCCACCCCCGAGGTTGGCGCGAGCCTCGCGGCGGATGTCGCGCTCGCCCATGAGGGCCGCGAGGGTGGCCGCGTCGGCGCCGACACCGCGTCGCTCGCCTTCGACGATGATGCGAGCCTGGCGCGGGTGGACAGGGAAGCGCAGGAGGCGCTGGCCCACGTCGGTGACGGCCCCCTTGGCATCCACCGCGCCGAGGCGACGCAGCAGCGTCTCCGCCGCGTCGAGCGAGGCGGTGGGAGGTGGCTCGAAGAAGGGGAAGGCGGTCAGGTCGGTCACGCCGGAGGCGCGAAGGGACAGGATGGTCTCCGCCAGGTCCATGCGGCGGATCTCGGGCGCGTCCTGTTCCGGGCGACCGTCGAAGTCGTGCTGGGTGTAGAGGCGAAGGCAGTGCCCGGCGCGGGTGCGGCCGGCGCGGCCTGCGCGCTGGACGGCGGAGGCGCGGCTGACCTTGGACAGCTTGAGCGTGGGGAGTCCTGACCAGGGCGAGTGGCTGGCCACGCGCGCGAGGCCCGTGTCGATGACCACGGCGACGCCGTCGATGGTGACGGAGGTCTCGGCCACGTTGGTGGAGAGGATGATCTTCCGGCGCGAGCTCCTGCGCACGGCGCGGTCCTGCTCCGCGGGGGACAGGTCGCCGTGGAGGGGGAGGACGTCGGTGTCGTGGCGTTCGGCGAACTCGGCGCAGGCGTCGCGGGTGCGGCGGATCTCTCCGGCGCCGGGGAGGAAGACGAGCACATCGCCGTCGACGCCCTGGGTGAACAGGCGCTTGATGCCGGAGAGGACCTGCTGGTCCAGGTGCCGGTCATCGGGAGTCGGGAGGTATTCGACGCTCACGTCGAAGCGGCGTCCCTGGGAGCGAAGAGAGGGACAACCTCCGAGGTACGCCCGGACGGGTTCGGCCTCCAGGGTCGCGGACATGACGACGAGCTTGAGGTCCGGGCGACGCGTCTCCTGGAGTCGACGGAGCATCGCGAGGGAGATGTCGGCGGACAGGTGGCGCTCGTGGAACTCATCGAGCACGACGATGCCGACGTCGCGGAGGGTGGGGTCGGAGAGGAGGCGTCGGCCGAGGACGCCCTCGGTGACGAAGGACATGCGCGTCTTCGCGCTGCGGACATCCTCGAAGCGGACCTGGTAGCCGACAGTTTCTCCCACGCGCTCGCCGAGCTCCTCGGAGACACGCTGGGCGGCGAGCCGGGTGGGCAGTCGGCGCGGCTGGAGGACGACGATCTCCTTGCCCGCGCCGAGACCGGCTTCGAGCAGGGCGCGGGGGACTCGGGTCGTCTTGCCCGCGCCGGGAGGTGCTTCGAGCACGAGCGAGCGAGCGCCGCGCAGCGTGGAGACGATCTCCGGGAGGAGCGGGTCGATGGGAAGGGTGGCATCCGCCATGGCGGGTGTCCTCTCAGGGGCGAGCCGGGGCTCGCTCACGGGGCGTCGCACAATGGCGCGTGCGGCACGCAGTGGGGAAGGGCGGCATCCATTCAGGCGCGAGCCGGGGCTCGCTCACGGGGCGCCGCACGATGGCGCGTGCGGCTCGCAGTACGGAAGGGCGGCATCCATCCTGGCCGGTGTGCTCTCGCGCACGCCTTGGGCTCGCATGGGTGAACGGGCCTCGCCAATGTGGAGAAGCCCGCTGGAAGGGGCGGTCGGCATCCGTCATGTCCGGTCTCCGCTCAACGCGCGCGGAGGCTCGCTCACGGTGTCTCGCTGCCCGCCCCGCCGGAAGGTGACGTCGCGTTTCGCTTCTTCCGCACGGAAGGGGCCTGCGCCCGAGCCGCCTCGGAGTCTCGGGCACCGCGAGTGCGGTGCTCCTGGGAGGCCTCGGTGTCGTCGCTCGACTCACGCTTCCGGCCACGAGGAGTGCCACCCGTGTCCTCTCCGGAACCGGATGGGGCGCCCGGGGATGCGCCTGTGCCTCGCCGGCCGCGTGGAGCCGAGGTGCCTGTGTCGCCCGAACCCGCGCTGTCATTCGCCGTCAGGTTCGTTCCGCCCTCACGCCTCCGTCCACGTCCCGTCGAGCCGCGAGGCCCTTCGGAAGAAGCCGCTCCATCGCTCGGGCTTGAAGCCGCTTCCTCGGAACCCATCGAAACAGAGGCCGTGTCCTCAGTGGAGCCCGAGTGGGTGGTCGCACCATGCCGAGCGTCCTGTGTCGAAGCGACGGGAGGCGCATCTGCCCCCGCGTCGGCCACACCCAGATGGACACCCGGCGTCGACGCAGCGCGGGTGGTGGCCGCGCCGGTTTCGGCCGTACCCGAAGGACGTCGGGGTCCGCGACCCGCCTTCACGCGGGGCTCCTCCGCCGTTGCATGCGCGCCTGTCGCGATAGGGGCCGTCATGACGGCGGCCGTGGCGCGCCCGTTCACGTGTTCCTCGGAGCCCCCATCGGTATTCTCGGTTGTATCTGCCACGTCGTTGTCAACAGTGGCGGAGTCCGCATCGTACGAGGTGGCGAGGTCCGCGGAGTCTCCCTCCATCGCCTCGGTGGGCTCATCGAGAGCCGGCTGCTCCACCCCGGATGTCTCGAGCGGAGCTGCGGGCGGCGCGTCACCCTCCTCGAGAGGAGAGTCGAGCGCGGCGACCTCGGCGAGCTCAGCCTCGGTGGGCTCCATGGAGTCCGAGGGCTCGAGGTCGAGCGCGCCGAGTCCCTCGTCGGACGGAGCGAGACCGCGTCCCGCGCGGCGCTTGGGCTTGAGTCCGAGCGCCGCGGCCTCATGGACGCTGGGCACGGGAACGAGCGCGGCCTCGGAGAGAAGACGCGCCTGGCGCAGCGCCACTTCCAGCTTGCGGCCGAGGTTGACCAGTTCCTCGCGCAGCACCGCCTCCTGTTCCGGGGACAGCGGCGCGGGCTCATGACTGGAGCGCCAGGCGGCGTGCGCCGTGGCCACCTGCTCCATCACGGGCCGGACGAGCGCGAAGTCGTCGCGAGCGAAGATGCGCGTGACGTAGGCGCTGCGGGTGCGACGGTCGTAGGAGGTCGCGTACTCGAAGATGGTGTCCCGGGGGGCGCGGCGGAGCTGCGCGAACTTGAGGTGGGGGAAGAGCGCCTCGATGACGGGGGCGCGGCTGCTCGCGGTGAAGGTGATGCCCGCGTGCAGCTTCTCCAGCGCATCGACCCACAGGCCTTGCTGGTGGAAGGCGAACTCCTCGCGGGCCTCATCGAGCTCGGGCAGGTCCTTCACCCGGTCGACGACCCCAGCGGCGGGAGCGCGGGTGGTGCGCACCAGCTCCAGGGCGGTGGCCAGCCAGCTCTTCTCGGCATCGAGGCCGGGGCGGCCAGCGAGCATCTCCCCCGCGGTGGCGAGCCGTGCCTCGAAGGCCTCGGCGAAGCGGATGAGCTCATAGGACTCGAGCGTGGATGACATGCGGCGGGCTCCTCGGAAGGGCGGCGGGAGATACCACAGCCCGGGCTCGGCTCCGAGCGCGGGCGGGGGCCTCAGCTTCGGCCGAGCAGGGTCGGAAGGGCGTCGCGGTGCGAGAAGTCGGCGAAGGCCGCGTGAGCGCCGGCCTTCAACAGGGCCTCGGCGGTGAAGGTCCCGGTCCCCACGCCGATGCACTCGGCGCCGATGCCCAGGGCCGCGTCGACGTCCTTGGGGGTGTCGCCGATGATGACCACCCGGCACTCGTCGCGAGGCACCCCGAGCAGCGCCGCGCCCGCCTCCGCGCCCCGGCGGATGAGCTCCACGCGGTCCTCGTGGTCGCAGCCGAAGCCACCGAAGGCGAACTGGTCATGGATGCCGACGCGCTCCAGCTTCACGCGAGCGCCCTCGCGCACGTTGCCGGTCCCCAGTCCCACCGCGAAGCCCTCGAGGCCACGCGCCGCCTGCACGGCCTCTCGCATGCCGGGGTAGACGAGGTAGCGCTGCGCATCGACCTTCCGCACCTCGTCCGCCAGGTGCGTGAGGTAGGCGGCGATGCCCGCGTCGATGGCCGCTTCGGTGTCCTCGACGCCGATGACGCGCAGGGCCTTCCGGACGATGCCCCGGTCGGTCATGCCGGACATGGGGAACGAGTCGCACGCATCGCGGCGGCCGTGGAGCTGCTCGAAGGCACGGTCCATGGCGCGGCGGCCCGCGCCGCCAGTGGTGATGAGGGTGCCGTCGATATCGAACAGGAGGACCGTGGGACGCATGGACCCCATCTAACGGAAGGCTCGGGCCGAGGCGAGCGCCGAGTCACGGCTCCGCGAGGCTGAGGCCGCGCTGGAGCGCCTCTCGCACGAGGGGACGCTCCTCCAAGGGGAGTCGCTCCTCGAGTGCCTGTCGGACCTGCTGTCCGCCGAGCCGTCCGAGCGCCAGGGCGACGGCCTCCCGCACGGGCTCCTGCTGGTCCGTGAGGCGGGCGGAGAGCGAAGGAATGGCGTCGATTCCCAGGCAGCGCGCCAGGGCTCCCGCGGCGCTCGCGCGAACGTCCGCGGGAGCGCGTGCGTCCTCCAGCACCTCCTGGATGGAGTGCGCGCTCTGCGTCGGGTCCACCAATGCCAGCGAGGCCACGGCCCGGGCCCGTCGCGTCGAGGGCGCGGAGCCATCCATCACCAGCGAGCTGAGGACAGGCACGGCCTGAGGCCCGAGCCGTCGGAGTTGCTCGTCGCGCGGTGTGCCCTGGGAGGCATCGAGCAGGGACTCCACCTGCGCGCGCAGGTCGCGAGGAGGAGTGGCCGTGGGAGGAGGCTCGCCAGCGCCCCGGGAGTAGGCCAGCGCGGAGCCAGCGGAGGTGGCCAGCAGTCCGGCGCCGAGCACGAGGGCGCGCCATCGTCGTCCCCGCGTGGCGCGAGGAGCGAAGGTGGAGGGGGGCGGCGAGGTCGGGGTCGACATGGGGCGCCTCGGCGAGGGGAGGGGGGAGGTCCAGGGTTATACGCCTTTTGCCCGCCCGGACTCGAACCCCGGTAAGGTGCTTCGTCGATGGCTGGACGGGTCTTCTTCTTTCTGCAGCACGCCACGTATGAGCCGGCGTTCCAGGCCGCCTCCATGGGCATCACCGCGGTGGCCATGGGGGACGAGGTCTACTTCGTCCTCGCCTTCGATGCCCTCCGTGCCTGGGTGGACGGAACCTTCGGTCACCCCGACGGCGAGCGCGAGCGGGAGGAGCACGCGCGAGGTGAGAGGCTGGGCGTGCTGGCCCCCGCGAAGATGCTGGAGGAGGCGAGGGCGCTGGGGGCGAGGTTGATCGCCTGCGACACCACGGTGCGCCTGTGTGGCTACCCGCCGGAGGCACTGAGTGGCGCCCTGGACGAGGTGATGGGGCTCGCCTCCCTCTGGCGCCTCACGCAGGGCGCCCGCACGCTGTCGCTCTAGCCACTCCACCCCGAGGCGCGCCAGGCAGGCGACAATGTCGTCTGCTCCGCTCCGGGTGTGCGCCTGTCGACGAGGCGCGTCGGCTCCTGCTGTAACCTCGCAGTCTCATCCGAACCCTCGGACCCCTCCTCTTGAGGCTGTAGCCTCCAGGGGGAGTCACGCGTTACTCTTGCGCCCAAGCCGTCCCCCTGAAGAGCCCGGCCGCGCGGAGCTCCGCGTCCCCCCATAGAAGCAGAAGGAATTCATCACCTATGCGCGCCAAGTTGAACCTCCTGAGCCTGAGCGCCCTTGCTCTGGGCGCCCTCGCAGGCGTCGTCACGGGCTGTCAGTCCTACGACTTCGAGCCGGTGGAGCCGCTCGCCATCGCGCAGACGACGGTCGAGGAGACCATCTCGGCCCTGTCGAGCAAGCCCAACATCATGCTGTTGGTGGACGTCTCCGGCTCCATGACGCTGCCGGTGAATCCGAGCGAGCCCACCTGCATGGTGCGCAACAACCAGGGCAACCTGGTGGTGTGCGGCCAGTCGCTGGCGTGCCCCACGGACACGTGCCCCACGCGCTGGACGGATCTCCAGGCCGCCGTCCCCCAGTTCCTCGCGACCAGCGGTCCGTTCGTGCGCTTCGGCCTGACGACCTACCCGGAGGCCACGGGCAACTCGGGCGTCGAGGCGTGCACCAAGGCCTCGGCGACGTCCGTGCGCAAGGACCTTCCCGCAGTCGAGGACGACGGCTCGCTGCTCGAGCACGCCAACTCCATCAACGCCATCCTCCAGGGCATCCCCAACTTCGGCACGGGGCAGCCCATCGGCGGCACGCCCACCAGTGGCAGCCTCCGGTTCGTCGGAAGCCTGGAGGCGTTGAAGGACCCGGACCGCAAGAACTTCGTCATCCTGCTGACGGATGGTCTGCCCAACTGCAATGAGGCCAATGAGTACTCCGGTGCGGAGAACCCGGCCCAGTGCAAGTGCACCATCTCCGCCACCGGTTGCTCCACGGCGGGCACCGCCTTCGAGCGGCGCGGCTGCCTGGACACGAACGCCTCCGTGACGGCGGTTCAGGAGTTGAAGGCCGCAGGCGTGACGACCATCGTCATCGGCTTCGGCGCGGAGACCGCGACGGGCGAGGGCACCGCGGTGCTGCAGGCCATGGCCGCGGCGGGTGGCTTCGCCCGCTCCTGCGCGGATGACCCGACGGCGTGCGGCGCCAATGACACCTGCATCGCGGCGACAGGCCTGTGCAGCCGGACCTTCTACCAGGCGGGCAACCAAGAGGAGCTCGCGGCGGCGCTCGAGCGCATCAGCAAGGAAGTCATCAACCCCGAGCCGTGCCTGATCCCCCTGAAGGGCCCGCAGCTGCCGTCCAACCCCCAGCTCATCGTCGTGTACGTCGAGGAAGAGCGGCTCCAGGCGGGTGATGGGACGTGGAGCCTCACGGACGAAGGTGTGCTCTTCAACGGCGCCACGTGCGACCGCATCAAGAACTCGCGCCCGGAAGATCCCATCAAGATCGAGATCCGCGCCATCCGTCAGCGCTGAGCAGGCGGCCGGGGGCGGCTTTACCCCGGGGGTGGTGGGGATTATAGGTCCCGTCCGCCTCCGGCCCGGTTGCCGCCCCTGCCCATGAAAGTCACCCTTCTCTCGCGCTCCGCTTCCATTCCGTCCACCCGACGTCTTGTCGAGGCGGGGCGCGCGAGGGGGCATCAGCTCCGCGTTCTCAACCCTCTCCGGGTGCAGATGCACCTGGATGGAGGGGGAAGCGCCACCCTCTATTACGACCGCAAGAAGCTGGCGCCCACCGACGTGGTGCTGCCGCGCATCGCCCAGTCCATCAACACCTATGGCCTGGCGGTGGTGAACCAGTTCGCGCTCCACGGCGTGCCGCTGGTGAACCACGCGCAGGCCATCGCGCAGTCGCGCAGCAAGATGCGCTCGCTGCAGCTGTTGTCCGCGCACGGCATCGACATCCCCGCCACGGTGATGGCGCGCGACGCCGCCCAGCTCAAGGAGATGGTGGGCCTGGTGGGCGGTGTCCCCGTCCTGGTGAAGCTGCTGCAGGGGCAGGAGAAGCACGGGGTGATGGTGTGCGAGAGCCTCCAGTCCCTGGAGGCCGCGCTCGAGGCGGTGCTGGGCCTGGGGCACAACCTGGTGATGCAGGAGTACGTGAAGAGCACCAGCCAGGATGTGCGCGTGCTGGTGGTGGGCGGCAGGGCGATCGCGGCCGTCCGCAGGCGTCCTCGCCCGGGCCGGCTCGCCCACACGCTCATCAAGGGCGCGCGTCTGGAGGAGATGGACCTGTCCCCGGGGCAGCGGGCCACGGCGGAGAAGGCCACCCGGCTGGTGGGCCTGGAGGTCGCGGCCGTGGACCTCCTGGACGTCCAGGGCCAGTCCAAGGTCTTCGAGGTGAACAGCTCTCCCGCGCTGCCGGAGATGGAGGCGGTGACGGGCATGGACCTGGCCACCCCCATCATCATCCGGGCCGAGGAGCTGGTCGCGGGCGCGGAGCCTGTGTCGATGCCGGACCTGCTCCCACCGAGCCCGCTCGCGAGTGCCCTCGTCCCATCACCGCGCAAGAAGCGCGCGAGCCGTGCGCCGCGGAGCGGCTCGGAGGGCGCGTGAACAGAATCCCGGCACCTCACGTCGAGGCGTGATACGCAACCCCCGCATCCAGGAGACCCAGCCATGTCGCACATCCGAAGCGTCACCTCCGTCGCCGCCCTGCTGGTGGCCTGCGTCTGGGCGGCCCCGGCGTCCGCGAACGAGGTGGACCCCGCCAGCCTCTATGACGTGTCCACCGACGGCTCCTCCTCCCAGGTGAAGGCGGGAGAGAAGGGCGTGTTCGTGGTCTCGGTGAAGACGAAGTCCGGCGCGCATGTCTCCGAGGAGGCCCCGCTGAAGCTGGACGTGAAGGGCACCCAGCTCACCGTGGCCAAGGAGAAGCTGGGCCGCGAGGACTCGGTCTCCAAGAAGGCCGCGGGTCAGGAGTTCGCCGACCCCCGCTTCGAGGTCCCCTTCACCGCGGTCGCCGCGGGCAAGGGCTCGGTGGACGCCAAGCTCGTCTTCTTCATCTGCACGGAGAAGATCTGCGCGCGTCAGCAGAAGACCCTCTCCGTCCCTGTCGAGGTCCTCTAGTCCCCATGCGTGAGCGTTCCTCCCGAGGTGGTCGAGGCGAGCGCGAGGGGGGAGATTCCTCCGCGCGGCACGTCTATGGGGTGAATCCGGTCCTCGAGGCCCTGCGGGCCCGGCCGGATGAGGTCGAGCGGTTGTTCATCGTGGAGGGACAGCTCGCGGCCAAGGCCGCGGGGGAGCTGCTCAGCCGCGCCCGGGACGCGGGCGTCCGCGTCGAGAAGGTGTCGCGCGAGCGGCTGGCCGTGATGGCCGACGGCGGCGTGCACCAGGGCGTGGTGCTGGAGCTCCGGGGCTTCAAGTACGCGGAACTCGAGGACCTCCTCGACGCGGCCCAGGCCAGCAAGCGGCCCGCGCTCGTGGTCGTGCTCGACGGCATCCAGGATCCGCACAACCTGGGGGCCATCATCCGGTCGGCCCATGCGCTCGGGGCCCATGGGGTGGTCATCGCCAAGGACCGGGCCGTCCAGGTGACGGGGACGGTGGCCAAGGCGTCCGCCGGAGCGGTGGAGCACTGCCTCATCGCCCGGGTGGTGAACATCTCGCGCGCCCTGGAGCAACTGAAGGAGGCAGGGCTCTGGGTGGCCGCGGCCGACGTGGACGCGACCGAGCCCATGTGGAGCGCCCGGCTGGACGGCCCCCTGGCCCTCGTCGTGGGCGCCGAGGGGGGAGGGGTGAGGGAGGGTGTGCTCAAGCACTGCGACCACCGCCTGCGGATTCCCATGGCGGGTCAGGTCGGTTCACTCAATGCGTCCGTTTCGGCCGGCATTCTGCTATACGAGGTCGCCCGCCAGCGGGGGAGCAGCTCCTCCCGTTAGTCGGTCTGAACCCGGGATCAATCTCCTTGACTTGGGTGATGGGGACTTCTAAAAGGGCGCGCCTCGCACATCGGAGTCGGGTGGTTGACGGCTTCGGTGCAGGTAGGGTAGGGCAGGAGCCGATGAGTGCCGGTGTAGCTCAGTCGGTAGAGCAACTGATTTGTAATCAGTAGGTCGCGGGTTCAAGTCCCGCCGCCGGCCAAGCAGGACGGGGCCGCGGATGAGGGCCCGGGACGAGCAGTGCGGGGGGCAGTTGAAGTCGGTGGTTCAAAATTCTGGAGGGATACCCAAGCGGCCAAAGGGAGCAGACTGTAAATCTGCCGGCTCTACGCCTTCGATGGTTCGAATCCATCTCCCTCCACTCGGCATTGCGGGAATAGCTCAGTTGGTAGAGCGTCAGCCTTCCAAGCTGAATGTCGTGGGTTCGAATCCCATTTCCCGCTCCAAACGTTGTAGTTCATAGCATCGCCAAGCCCTGATAGCTCAGTTGGCAGAGCGCATCCTTGGTAAGGATGAGGTCACCAGTTCAATCCTGGTTCAGGGCTCCATTTTTTAGAGGAGTGTCATGGCCAAGGAGAAGTTCGAGCGTAACAAGCCCCACGTGAACATCGGCACGATCGGACACGTGGACCACGGCAAGACGTCGCTGACGGCGGCCATCACGAAGGTGCTGGCGAAGACGGGCGGCGCCACGTTCCTGGCGTACGACCAGATCGACAAGGCGCCGGAAGAGCGCGAGCGCGGCATCACGATTTCGACGGCGCACGTGGAGTACCAGACGGCGAACCGTCACTACGCGCACGTCGACTGTCCGGGCCACGCCGACTACGTGAAGAACATGATCACGGGCGCGGCGCAGATGGACGGCGCGATTCTGGTGGTGTCGGCGGCGGACGGCCCGATGCCCCAGACGCGTGAGCACATCCTGCTGGCGCGCCAGGTCGGTGTTCCGTACATCGTGGTCTTCCTGAACAAGGTGGACCTGCTGGACGACCCGGAGCTGCGCGAGCTGGTGGAGATGGAGGTGCGTGACCTCCTGAAGAAGTACGAGTTCCCCGGCGACACCATCCCCATCATCCCGGGCTCCGCGGTGAAGGCGCTCGAGGGTGACACGAGCGACATCGGCGAGCCGGCCATCCTGAAGCTGATGGCGGCGGTGGACAGCTACATCCCGACGCCGCAGCGCGCGACGGACAAGCCCTTCCTGATGCCGGTGGAGGACGTGTTCTCCATCGCCGGCCGTGGAACGGTGGCGACGGGCCGCGTGGAGCGTGGCAAGATCAAGGTCGGCGAGGAGGTCGAGGTCGTCGGCCTGCGCCCGACGCAGAAGACCGTGGTCACGGGCGTGGAGATGTTCCGCAAGCTGCTGGACGAGGGCATGGCGGGCGACAACATCGGCGCGCTGGTCCGCGGCCTGAAGCGTGAGGACATGGAGCGTGGGCAGGTGATTGCCAAGCCTGGCAGCATCACGCCGCACACCAAGTTCAAGGCGCAGATCTACGTGCTGTCGAAGGAAGAGGGTGGTCGCCACACCCCGTTCTTCAAGGGCTACCGTCCCCAGTTCTACTTCCGCACGACGGACGTGACGGGAACGGTGAAGCTGCCGGAGAACGTGGAGATGGTGATGCCGGGCGACAACATCGCGATCGAGGTGGAGCTGATCACCCCTGTCGCGATGGAGAAGGAGCTGCGCTTCGCCGTTCGCGAGGGTGGCCGCACGGTGGGCGCTGGCGTCGTGGCGGAAGTCATCGAGTAACCCGCCCGGGGAGCTTTCAAGCTCCCTGGCCCCAAACACCGGATTCCGAGGGGAAGGTGCCTGATGGTAACCTTCCCCTTCCGTGTCTGAAGAGGTAGGCCATGCCGAAGGGCAATCGTTCCATCATTTCGCTCGAGTGCACGGTGTGCAAGGAGCGGAACTATACGACCACGAAGAACAAGCGGAAGAGCCAGGACAAGCTCGAGCTGAGCAAGTTCTGCTCGCGATGCCGCAAGCATACGGACCACAAGGAAGGTAAGGTCTAGGTCGGTAGTTCCTGAGAGATTCTAGGCCAGTAGCTCCAACGGTAGAGCAGCGGTCTCCAAATCCGCGTGTTGGGGGTTCGAATCCCTCCTGGCCTGCCAAGTCTCAGTGGGAGCGGGGCCCCCGGTACCTGGAGGTACCGGGGGTTCCTGTGTTTCCGCAGTTCGTGAAATTTCGCTTTCGCAGTACCTCGTGAGGCACCATGGCGACGGCATCAGAGGCCAGCCAGCAGGCTAACCGCTCGGCGATGGATCCGAAGCGGCTCGTGGTCATCTTCTACCTCCTCGCCGGCATCATCCTGGCGCTGTTCCTGGAGCGCTTGTTCGGAGCGCTGTGGGCCAGCTTCGGATGGCCCGATGCGGTGCTCGTCGAGGGGTTGGACTGGAAGGTGTCCACGCTCGTGGGCTACCTGGCGGCCGTGGGCC
This sequence comes from Myxococcus sp. MISCRS1, assembly GCF_026626605.1. Taxonomy (NCBI): domain Bacteria; kingdom Pseudomonadati; phylum Myxococcota; class Myxococcia; order Myxococcales; family Myxococcaceae; genus Myxococcus; species Myxococcus sp. MISCRS1. The sequence goes on along the minus strand of NZ_JAPNKB010000001.1, from coordinate 662,079 downwards.
TCGCACTGGCCGGCTACTTCCACCCCAAGACGCACACCCTCTCCATGGAGGTCGCGTCCGAGCTGATGAAGGTGTCCTGGCCTACCTGGCCGGAGACCCGGACGTCGACCGTGGCCGTGGTCGTCGCCTCGCTCGTGGCCGCGGTGCTGCTCTTCTGCATCGACACCGTCGCATACAACTTGATGGTGGAGTGGCTGCCGTCCCTGTGGGGGAAGCTGTAATGGCGATGAAATGGTTCGTGGTCCACACCTACTCGAACTTCGAGAACCAGGCGAAGAAGAGCCTGGAGGAGAAGATCCGCCTCGAGGGGCTCCAGGACCAGTTCGGTGAGATCCTCATCCCCATGGAGCAGGTCGTGGAGATGGTGAAGGGCGAGAAGAAGACCTCTCGCCGCAAGTTCTTCCCTGGCTACATCTTCGTGCAGATGGAGCTGAACGACCGGACGCTCCACCTGGTGAAGAACACGCCGAAGATCACCGGCTTCCCGGGGACGGGGCAGAACGAGCAGCCGCGGCCCATCTCGGAGAAGGAGGTCGCGAACCTCACGTCGCAGATCTCCGAGGGCACGCTCAAGCCCAAGCCCAAGGTGCAGTTCGACGACGGCGACACGGTGCGTGTGGTGGACGGCCCGTTCGCCAACTTCAACGGCACGGTGGAAGAGGTCAACGCGGAGAAGGGTCGCGTGAAGGTGCTCGTGAGCATCTTCGGTCGCGCCACCCCCGTGGAGCTGGACTTCATGCAGGTGGAGAAGACCACCGGCTAGTTTTTCGCGGGCGACTCGGATAGAGCGCGCCTCGCGGTACTTCCGCGTCCGTCAGGACGCGGTCCCATGGGTGGGAGAGCCTCCCCGTCTGGAGGCCCGTCTGGACCACCCCCTCGAAAGGCAGTTGTCAGCCGATGAAGAAGGTCACAGGTCAGGTCAAGCTGCAGATTCCCGCCGGCAAGGCGAACCCCGCCCCGCCGATCGGCCCCGCGCTCGGTCAGCAGGGCGTGAACATCATGGAGTTCTGCAAGCAGTTCAACGCGAAGACGCAGGCGGAGGCCAAGGAGGGGCTGATCATCCCGGTGATCATCACCGTCTATCAGGACCGCTCCTTCACGTTCATCCTCAAGACGCCTCCGGCGGCCGTCCTCATCAAGAAGGCGGCGGGCCTGCACACCGAGAAGAAGAAGGGCTCGGGAGCGAAGAAGCCTGGCAAGGAGAAGGTGGGGCAGATCACCCGCGCGCAGCTCGAGGAGATCGCCAAGAAGAAGATTCAGGACACCACCGCCGCGTCGCTCGAGGCCTGCATGAACACCATTGCTGGCACCGCGCGCTCCATGGGCATCGACGTCGTCGGCTAGGCCGCCGCCCCACTCACGGACGAGGATTTCTGTCATGGCTAATGGGAAGAAGTTCCGGGCGGCCGCCGCGCTGGTGGACCGCGAGAAGCGTTACACGGTGGCCGAGGGTTTCGCGCTGCTGAAGAAGACGGTGGATGCGCGCGCGTCGAAGTACGACCAGACGGTCGACGTGGCCATCAACCTGGGTGTGGACCCGAAGCACGCGGACCAGATGGTCCGTGGCGCCGTGGTCCTCCCGAACGGTACGGGCGCCACCGTGCGCGTGGCCGTGTTCGCCAAGGGCGAGCGCGCCACCGAGGCTGGCAACGCGGGCGCGGACATCGTCGGCGCGGAGGACCTCCAGAAGCGCATCGAGGAGGGCTTCCTCGACTTCGACACCGTCATCGCCACCCCGGACATGATGGGTATCGTGGGTCGCCTCGGTAAGGTGCTCGGTCCTCGTGGCCTCATGCCGAACCCGAAGGTCGGCACGGTGACCATGGACGTGGCCAAGGCCATCCGCGACGCCAAGGGCGGTAAGGTCGACTTCCGCGCGGAGAAGGCCGGCATCGTCCACGCGAAGATGGGCAAGTCCTCCTTCTCGGTGGACAAGCTCGAGGGCAACTTCAACGCGCTGCTGGACCTGGTGATGAAGCTCAAGCCGGCCACCGCCAAGGGCGTGTACCTGAAGGGCATCGCCATCTCCACCACGATGGGCCCGGGCATCAAGATCGATACCCAGGAGATTCTGGCCCGCCACCGCTAGGCGGCCAGCAGGCGGGCGGTGCTCACTTCCCCGCAGTGGGGGAGTCAGAGCTGCCGCCTGCCTGACGTCTCAGGTTCGAAAGTTCTGGATCTTTGCCGAAGCCGGGGGTATAGGCCCCCGGCTTTTGCAATTGGAGCGCCACGTCATGAGGCGTGCGCTTCGACCTGGTTCATGACAGCAGGGACCCGGTCAGAGGAGAAGTGCCCCGTTGGGAACCGGACAACCGGTCGGGGCGTGGCTTCCTCTGTCGGGTTCAAACGGCCGCAAGGCCAGCCCTGCCGAGACTGGAGGTGCGGTGTGGTGTCTCTCGGAGGCTCCTCTCGCTCTGCCACTTTGGCCCAGGCATCACGCCCGTCGGAAGACGGGCCAAGAAGGAGGTGAGTCAAAGTGCTGAAGAGCGAGAAGGAGGAGATGATCAAGGAGCTCCACGAGAAGTTCTCGCGGACCAAGTCGGCCATCGTCGCGGAGTTCTCCAAGGTGGATGTGGAGACGGTGACGAAGCTGCGCAAGAAGTTCCGCGAGGGCGGCGTCGAGTACAAGGTCATCAAGAACACGCTGGCGCGCCGTGCCGCGCAGGGCACGGACGTGGCTGTCATCGCTGATGACTTCACGGGTCCGGTGGCTCTGTGCCTGAGCTACGGCGACGTGGTGGCCCCGGCGAAGATCCTGACCGAGTTCACGAAGGACCTCGAGGACAAGATCAAGATCCGCACCGCCGTGGTCGACGGCCGCAAGGTCGACGTCAACGGCGTCAAGCAGCTGGCGAAGCTGCCGGGTCTCAACGAGCTCCGGGCGCAGCTGCTCGGCATGCTCAACCAGCCGGCTGGCAAGCTGGTTCGGACGATTGCCGCCCCGGGTTCCCAGCTCGCGCGGGTCGTTCAGGCCCACGCGGACAAGGCGCAGGGTTAGTTTTCCTGATTCATCCGAGAAGTTTTTCTACACCAACCTTGACGGCCACAGCTCCCACGGGGACGCAGGCCGTTAGTCAAACCCAGAAGGACGAGTTCCATGGCTGACCTGAATGCAATCGTTGAGCAGCTCTCCGGCCTGACCATCATCGAGGCCGCCAACCTGGTGAAGGCCCTCGAGGAGAAGTGGGGCGTCTCCGCCGCCGCCGTTGCCGTTGCCGCCGGCCCCGCCGCCGTGGCCGCCGCCCCGGTCGAGGAGAAGACGGAGTTCACGGTGGTGCTGTCGAACGCCGGCGCCAACAAGATCAACGTCATCAAGGAGATCCGCGCGATCACCGGCCTGGGCCTGAAGGAGGCCAAGGACCTGGTCGAGGGCGCGCCCAAGACGGTCAAGGAGGGCGTCAACAAGGACGACGCCAAGAAGATCAAGGACCAGCTCGTTGCCGCTGGCGCCACCGTCGACATCAAGTAAGTCGTACAGGGGCTGCTTGGTTTCCGGGAATTTCCAAGCAGCCTCCTGACCGGATGAGCAGGCCGGCGCTCCCAGTAGGGGGGCTGCCGGCTTTGCCCATTTGACCGTTGCAAATTTCCCGGCGCCGCCGCGCGTTACTGAAGTTTGCCCCGCCCGAGCAGCCGTCCCCGGAGCCAGAATGCCGACGCAGATCCAGAACAATTTCCGCGTGCGGAAGACCTTCGCGAAGATCGCGAAGATCATCGACATTCCCAATCTTATCAACATCCAGAAGCAGTCCTACGAGAAGTTCCTCCAGGCCGATATCGCCCCGGAGAAGCGTGAGGACATCGGCCTTCAGGGTGTCTTCAACTCGGTTTTCCCGATTCGGGATTTCAACGAGACGTCGTCGCTGGAGTTCGTCAGCTACCACCTGGAGAAGCCGAAGTACGACGTCGATGAGTGCCACCAGCGTGGCATGACCTATTCCGCCCCCATCAAGGTCGTCGTTCGCCTGGTGGTGTGGGACAAGGATGAGGAGACCGGCGCGCAGTCCATCCGCGACGTGAAGGAGCAGGAGGTCTACTTCGGGGAAATCCCGCTGATGACCCAGAACGGCACCTTCATCATCAACGGCACGGAGCGCGTGGTCGTCAGCCAGCTGCACCGCAGCCCGGGCGCGTTCTTCGACCACGACAAGGGCAAGAGCCACTCGTCGGGCAAGCTGCTCTACAACGCCCGCATCATCCCCTACCGCGGTTCGTGGATCGACTTCGAGTTCGACCACAAGGACCTGCTGTACGTGCGCATCGACCGGCGTCGCAAGCTGCCCGCCACGGTGCTCATCCGCGCCCTGGGCGCCGTCAGCGACACCGCGAAGAAGAACCCGCTGGAGTTCAAGGGTTCCACCGAGGAGATCCTCAACTACTACTACGCCACGGAGACCATCTACCTCCAGAGCGCGACGGACTTCGAGAAGAGCGTCGAGCTGGAGCTGCTCCCGGGCCAGCGCGCCACCCGCGACATCAAGACGAAGACGGGTGAGCTGATCGTCAAGAAGAACCGCAAGTTCACCCGCGTCGCCATCAAGAAGCTCGAGGCGGCGAAGATGAAGACGCTCCCCATCGACGCGGACGAGCTCTTCACGAAGGTGTCCGCGTACGACGTGGTGGACGAGAACACCGGCGAGGTCATCCTCGAGTGCAACGAGGAAGTCTCGCAGGAGAAGGTGGACGAGCTCCTCAAGCGCAACATCAAGGAGTTCAAGGTCCTCTTCATCGACAACCTCAACGTGGGTCCCTACCTGCGTGAGACGCTCATGTTGGACAAGCTCGAGACGCCCGAGCAGTCCATCATGGAGATCTACCGTCGTCTGCGTCCTGGCGATCCGCCGACGCCCGAGACGGCCATCAACCTGTTCACGAACCTGTTCTTCAACCCCGAGCGCTACGACCTGTCCAAGGTGGGGCGCCTCAAGCTGAACTTCAAGTTCGGCCTCGAGGAGCCGCTCGACGGGCAGATCCTCACCAAGCGGGACATCCTCGAGGTGATCCGCTACCTGATCGATCTGAAGAACGGCAAGGGCACCATCGACGACATCGACCACCTTGGCAACCGGCGCGTGCGCGCGGTGGGCGAGCTGCTCGAGAACCAGTACCGCATCGGTCTGGTTCGCATGGAGCGGGCGATCAAGGAGCGCATGAGCCTCCAGGAGATCGAGACGCTCATGCCGCACGACCTCATCAACGCCAAGCCCGTCACCGCGGTCATCAAGGAGTTCTTCGGGTCCAGCCAGCTGTCGCAGTTCATGGACCAGACGAACCCCCTGTCCGAGGTCACGCACAAGCGTCGTCTGTCCGCGCTCGGGCCCGGCGGCCTCACGCGTGAGCGCGCGGGCTTCGAGGTCCGCGACGTCCACCCGACGCACTACGGCCGCATCTGCCCCATCGAGACGCCGGAAGGTCCGAACATCGGCCTCATCGCGTCCTTGTCAACCTACGCGCGCGTCAACGAGTTCGGCTTCGTGGAGACGCCGTACCGCAAGGTCGACGCCGGCGTGGTGACGACGGACGTGGCCTTCTACTCGGCGCTCGAGGAGGAGAAGCACACCATCGCGCAGGCGAACGCGGAGACGGACAAGAAGGGCAAGTTCGTCAACGCGCTCGTGTCCAGCCGCCGCGGCGGTGAGTTCGTCCAGGCGCGCGCCGAGGACGTGGACCTGATGGACGTGTCGCCGAACCAGCTGGTGTCGGTGGCCGCGTCGCTCATCCCGTTCCTGGAGAACGACGACGCCAACCGCGCCCTCATGGGCTCGAACATGCAGCGCCAGGCGGTTCCGCTGCTGCGCACCAGCGCTCCGCTGGTGGGCACGGGCATCGAGGCCATCGTCGCGCGCGACTCGGGCGTGACGTGTGTCGCGCGCCGTGACGGCACGGTGGAGAGCGTGGACGCCGGCCGCATCGTGGTGAAGGCGGACGTGCCGGCCTCGCTGAGCGACGTGTCGAGCGAGGTCGACATCTACAACCTGCTCAAGTACCAGCGCTCCAACCAGAACACCTGCCTCAACCAGAAGCCCATCATCAGCAAGGGCGACAAGGTCCGGAAGGGTGACGTCATCGCCGACGGCCCGGCCACCGAGACGGGCGAGCTGGCGCTGGGGCAGAACGTGGTCGTCGCGTTCATGCCGTGGCAGGGCTACAACTTCGAGGACTCCATCCTCATCAGCGAGCGCATCCTCAAGGACGACGTCTTCACGTCGATCCACATCGAGGAGTTCGAGTGCATCGCGCGCGACACCAAGCTGGGCAAGGAGGAGATCACCCGCGACATCCCGAACGTGGGTGAGGAGGCCCTCAAGGACCTCGACGAGTCCGGCATCATCCGCATCGGCGCCGAGGTGAAGCCGGGCGACGTGCTGGTGGGCAAGATCACCCCGAAGGGCGAGACCCAGCTGTCTCCCGAAGAGAAGCTCCTGCGAGCCATCTTCGGCGAGAAGGCCGGCGACGTGCGCGACAGCTCCCTGCGCGTGCCCCCGGGCGTGGTGGGCACCGTCATCAACGCCAAGGTGTTCAGCCGCAAGGGCGTGGAGAAGGACGAGCGCGCCAAGCAGATCGAGTCCATGGAGGAGGCGAAGCTCCTCAAGGACCAGAACGACGAGATCAAGGTCCTCCAGGACAGCGCCATCGGCCGCATCCGCGCGCTGGTCCGCGGCAAGGAGGTCCAGGGCAAGCTCGTGGACGACAAGGGGAAGATCCTCCTGAAGAAGGGGGACATCCTCGACGACGCGCTGCTGGCCACGGTGCCCTACAAGTACTGGGGTGAGATCTCCGTCGGTGACCCGCTCGACTCCCGCGTGCGCGACATCCTGCGCAACCTGGAGGAGACGAAGGAGGCCGTGAAGCTGGCCTTCGGCGAGAAGATCGCCCGCATCAAGAAGGGCGACGAGCTGCCTCCGGGCGTCATCAAGATGGTGAAGGTGTACGTCGCCATCAAGCGCAAGCTGGCCGTGGGCGACAAGATGGCCGGCCGCCACGGAAACAAGGGCGTCGTGTCCCGCATCCTCCCCGAGGAGGACATGCCGTACCTGGAGGACGGCCGTCCGGTGGACATCGTCCTCAACCCGCTCGGCGTTCCCAGCCGCATGAACATCGGGCAGATCCTCGAGACGCACCTGGGCTGGGCCGCCAAGGGCACCGGCGAGGCGCTGCAGCGCTACGTGGAGGACAACTGGGGCGCGGAGGCCATCAAGGAGCGCCTCAAGGTCATCTACGGCGCGGAGACCCCGTTCGCGGCGTTCCTCGACAAGCTGGACGAGGAGGAGATCCGCCAGCTGTGCCGTCGCTCCAAGCGCGGCATCCACGTGGCGACGCCGGTGTTCGACGGCGCCCAGGAGCTGGAGATCCACCAGCTGCTCGACGAGGGCAAGCTGCCCCGCACGGGCCAGATGGTGCTCTTCGACGGCCGCACGGGTGAGCCGTTCGACCAGAACGTCACCGTGGGCGTGATGTACATGCTCAAGCTGCACCACCTGGTGGACGAGAAGATCCACGCGCGTTCCATCGGGCCCTACTCCCTGGTCACCCAGCAGCCGCTGGGCGGCAAGGCGCAGTTCGGCGGTCAGCGTCTGGGCGAGATGGAAGTCTGGGCGATGGAGGCCTACGGCGCGGCGTACACGCTGCAGGAGTTCCTCACCGTCAAGTCGGACGACGTGGTGGGCCGCACGCGCATGTACGAGGCCATCGTCAAGGGCGACAACGTCCTGGAGAGCGGCCTGCCCGAGTCGTTCAACGTGCTCCTCAAGGAGCTCCAGTCGCTCGCGCTGGACGTCGAGCTGCTCGAGAGCGCCCCCCCGGAGCGGCAGCGCAGCTTCGGCGGCGACTTCCTCGGCGGCGGTGACGGCGAGGAGCGCAAGACCGGGACCGAGGCCTGAGTTAGAGCCGGCGCGCCCGCCTGACCGGCCGCCCGCCACCCCGTGAGGGGGTGGGCGCGGCCGGGTCCGGGGCGGGGGCCCGAATCAGCTGGCGTTCCCCACGGGGGACGCCTCACGAGATTTCGGAGGCAACGTGAAGGACATTTTCAACTTCTTCGAGAAGCCGAAGGACCCGTTGTCGTTCAACGCCATTCGCATCGCGCTGGCGTCGCCCGACAAGATCCGCCAGTGGTCGCACGGTGAGGTGAAGAAGCCCGAGACCATCAACTACCGCACGTTCAAGCCGGAGCGTGACGGCCTGTTCTGCGCCCGCATCTTCGGGCCGGTGAAGGACTACGAGTGCAACTGCGGCAAGTACAAGCGCATGAAGCACCGTGGCGTGGTGTGTGAGAAGTGTGGCGTGGAGGTCATCCAGTCGAAGGTCCGCCGCGAGCGCCTGGGTCACATCACCCTGGCCACGCCGGTGGCCCACATCTGGTTCCTCAAGTCGCTGCCCAGCCGCATCGGCAACCTGCTCGACATCACGCTCAAGGAGCTGGAGAAGGTCCTCTACTGCGAGAGCTACATCGTCCTCGACCCCAAGTCGACGCCGCTGCAGGCCGGTGAGCTCATCAGCGAGGAGAAGATGCACCGGCTCTACCAGGAGCACGGTGAGGACTCCTTCACCACGGGCATGGGCGGCGAGGCCGTCCGCGAGATGCTCAAGGGCCTGGACGTGGAGAAGCTGTCCGAGGCGCTGCGCAAGGACATGCGCGAGACCACCAGCGAGGCGAAGCGGAAGAAGTACGCCAAGCGCCTGAAGGTGGCCGAGGCGTTCCGCGTCTCCGGCAACAAGCCCGAGTGGATGATGCTGGACGTGATTCCGGTCATCCCGCCGGACCTGCGCCCGCTCGTTCCCCTCGACGGTGGCCGCTTCGCGACCTCCGACCTGAACGACCTGTACCGCCGCGTCATCAACCGCAACAACCGTCTCAAGCGCCTGCAGGAGCTCAACGCTCCGGACATCATCATCCGCAACGAGAAGCGGATGCTGCAGGAGGCCGTCGACGCGCTGTTCGACAACGGCCGCCGCGGCAAGACGATCACGGGCCCCAACAAGCGCCCGCTCAAGTCGCTGTCCGACATGCTCAAGGGCAAGCAGGGCCGGTTCCGCCAGAACCTGCTCGGCAAGCGCGTGGACTACTCGGGCCGCTCCGTCATCGTCGTCGGTCCCGAGCTGCGCCTGCACCAGTGCGGCCTGCCGAAGATCATGGCGCTCGAGCTGTTCAAGCCGTTCATCTACAACAAGCTCGAAGAGAAGGGCTACGTCACCACCATCAAGTCGGCCAAGAAGATGGTGGAGAAGGAGCGTCCCGAGGTCTGGGACATCCTCGAGGACGTCATCCGCGAGCACCCGGTGCTCCTCAACCGCGCGCCCACGCTGCACCGCCTGGGCATGCAGGCCTTCGAGCCCGTGCTCATCGAGGGCAAGGCCATCCAGCTGCACCCGCTCGTCTGCGCGGCGTTCAACGCCGACTTCGACGGTGACCAGATGGCCGTGCACGTGCCGCTCTCCATCGAGGCTCAGATGGAGGCCCGCGTGCTGATGATGTCGACGAACAACATCCTCAGCCCCGCGAACGGCAAGCCCATCATCGTCCCGACGCAGGACATGGTGCTCGGCATCTACTACATGACCCGAGCCCGCGAGTTCGCCAACGGCGAGGGCCGCGTGTTCAGCTCGCCCGACGAGGTCCGCGCCGCGTACGACCACGGCGAGGTGCACCTGCAGGCGAAGGTGGTCTGCCGCATCGACGGCAAGCGCAAGGAGACCACCGTCGGCCGTGTCCTGCTGTGGGAGGTGGTTCCCCGCCGCGTGGGCTTCGACGCCATCAACAAGGTGCTCGACAAGAAGTCGCTCGGCGGCCTCATCGACCTCTGCTACCGCCTGACGGGTGAGAAGGAGACGGTGCTGCTCGCGGACCGCATCCGCAGCCTCGGCTACTTCAACGCCACGCGCGCCGGTATCTCCATCGCGCTGAAGGACATGATCATCCCCGCGAAGAAGCAGGAGTTCCTGGACTACGCGGGCAAGGAGGTGTCGGAGATCGAGAACCAGTACCTCGAGGGTCTCATCACCGACGGCGAGCGCTACAACAAGGTCATCGATATCTGGGCCGAGGTGACGGAGAAGGTCGCCCAGGAGATGATGCAGCAGATCTCCCAGGAGGAGGCCTCGCGGGAGAAGGACGGCAAGCGGGAGTCGCGCAAGCAGCCGTCGTTCAACCCCATCTACATCATGGCCGACTCGGGCGCGCGTGGTAGCGCCCAGCAGATCCGTCAGCTCGCCGGTATGCGCGGACTGATGGCGAAGCCGTCCGGCGAAATCATCGAGACGCCCATCACCGCGAACTTCCGCGAGGGTCTCTCGGTGCTCCAGTACTTCATCTCCACGCACGGCGCCCGCAAGGGTCTGGCGGACACGGCGCTCAAGACGGCCAACTCCGGTTACCTCACCCGCCGTCTCGTTGACGTGGCGCAGGACGCCATCATCAACGAGTACGACTGCGGCACCATGGACGGTCTGTTCATCGGGGCCCTGGTCGAGGGTGGTGAGATCATCGAGCCGCTCGGCGAGCGCATCCTGGGCCGCGTGGCCCTGGACGACATCCTCGACCCCGTCACGGGCGAGGTGCTGGTGCGCGCCAACGAGGAGATCGACGAGGACCGCGTCCGCCGCATCGAGAACAGCGGCCTGGACAAGGTGAAGATCCGCTCGGTGCTCACGTGCCAGGCCAAGCGCGGCATCTGCGTGGAGTGCTACGGCCGTGACCTGGCGCGTGGCCGCAAGGTGTCCGTGGGCGAGGCCGTGGGTGTCATCGCGGCGCAGTCCATCGGTGAGCCGGGTACGCAGCTGACGATGCGCACGTTCCACATCGGTGGCGCGGCGACGCGGCGCGCGGAGCAGTCCAGCCTGGAGAACCGGTACGCCGGTAGCGTGAAGTTCGCGGGCCTCATCACGGTGCAGAAGACGGACGGCACGCTCGTGGCGATGAACCGCAACGGCGAGCTGGTCGTCGTCGACGACTCCGGCCGCGAGCGCGAGCGCTACCAGGTCATCTACGGCGCCCGCATCCTGGTGAAGGAAGGCCAGCGCATCGAGGCGAGCACGCTGCTGGCGGAGTGGGATCCGTTCGCCATCCCGCTGCTCACCGAGGTGGGCGGTACCGTGCGCTACGAGGACATCATCGAGGGCGTGACGATGTCCGAGACCCTGGACGAAGTGACGGGTCTGTCGCGCAAGACGGTCATCGAGTCGAAGGACCCGGAGGCGCGTCCGCGCGTCTCCATCCGCGACGCCCAGGGCAACACGAAGGACCTGCCCTCGTCCCGCAACCCGGCGAGCTACTTCCTGCCGCAGGGCTCCATCATCACCGTCAACGACGGCGATGAGATCCACCCGGGCGAGGTCATCGCCAAGGTGCCGCGCGAGACGACCAAGACGAAGGACATCACGGGCGGTCTGCCCCGCGTGGCCGAGCTGTTCGAGGCGCGCAAGCCGAAGGATGCCGCGGCCATCGCGGAGATCGACGGCGTGGTGTCGTTCGGCAAGGACACCAAGGGCAAGCGCAAGCTCATCATCACCCCCGAGGTGAACGGCGAGCAGCGCACGGACCTGGCCAAGGAGTATTTGATCTCCAAGGGCAAGAACATCAGCGTCCACTCCGGCGACCGCGTGAAGGCCGGCGAGGCGATGATGGACGGCGCGGCCAACCCGCACGACATCCTCAAGGTCCTGGGCGAGAAGGAGCTCGCGCGCTACCTAGTGGACGAAGTGCAGGAGGTCTACCGCCTCCAGGGCGTGAAGATTAACGACAAGCACATCGAGACCATCGTCCGGCAGATGCTGCGCCGGGTGCGCGTCACGGATGTGGGCGACACCAACTTCCTGGTCGACGAGCAGGTGGAGAAGTGGGTGTTCGAGGAGGAGAACGAGAAGATCATGGCCGAGGGCAAGCGCCCGGCCGTGGGTGAGCCGCTGCTGCTCGGCATCACCAAGGCCTCGCTCTCCACCGAGTCGTTCATCTCGGCGTCCTCCTTCCAGGAGACCACCAAGGTGCTCACCGAGGCCGCCATCAACGGCAAGGTGGACTACCTGCGCGGCCTCAAGGAGAACGTCATCATGGGTCGGCTCATCCCCGCCGGTACGGGTCTGCCGAACTACAAGCACCTCGACATCGAGGTGGAGAGCCCGACCGACGAGGTCAACGAGATGGAGGCCGCGCTGGCCGGTGCCCACGGCGATGGTGGGCCCCTGTCCGCTCCGGCTCCCCGTCCGGAAGGCACCCAGACGACGGGCGCCGCCTAGCGCTCGCCAGGCCGCCCCTCGGGCGAGCCTGGGTGCAGTCCTCCCGCCGCTCCGGTCTTCGTGCCGGGGCGGCGGTTTCATTTTCAGACCCAGTTAGTCGGGCTTTCCGGGACGTCGTCCTTGACGGTCATGGCGCGCCGCGTTATGTTTTGCGCGGAGAGTTTTTGACTCACTGGGTTACTGCCCGGCGATGCCGGGTGAAAAGGGGAGGACGACACATGGCCACGACGAAGCAGGCGGAGACGAAGCACGAGGAGACGACCCCCGCGGTGGACGCGAGCGCCGAGGCGGCGAAGAGCGGTTTCTCCAACGTGGAGGTCTTTCTCAAGGCCCAGCTCGCGCAGGCGCAGAAGCGCATCGAGGAGCTGGAGGGTGAGGCGGGCAAGGTGGTGAAGGCGCTGGACGCCCGCCGCCAGGAGGCCACGAAGGAGGCCCAGGCCCTGTGGACCAAGTTCCAGGCCGGTGAGCTGCTGACGGACCCGCGCGTGAAGGAGCTGGGCAAGAAGGTGGACGCGGCCGGCGCCGAGCTGAAGAAGCGCCTGGACGGGCTGCAGACCAAGGTGGTGGGCGCGGTGGGCGTGGCCAGCCAGTCCCAGCTGCAGGAGCTCAACAAGGAGCTGTCCAAGCTGTCGCGCAAGGTGGACTCGCTCTTGAAGCCCATCCGACGCTCGGGTGCCTCGAAGGGCACGGACTCCTCTCCCCGCGCCTGAACAGCGATGCGTGGTTGACGCATGGTGCCCCCTTCCCACTCCACGAGTGGACATGAGGCAGGGGAGGGGGCTCGTTCTCGTTTCCTTCACCCCGGGGGTGTGATTACGTGGCAGGTCCGTTCGACTGTTCCAGGCCCACGGGTCTGGTACACCCCCTCCCGGAGAGACCCATTGGACAACAAGCCCGAGGCCCCCCGAGAGAAGAACCCTGTCGCGGAAACTTTTGAGCGCATCTGGAGTCAGGCGCTCCTCGCGGTCAGCACGGCCGAAGAGGAGGCCTCCCGCGCGGTGCAGAAGGTGGCGTCCGTGGCCGGCTGGAGCCAGGACGAGGTGAAGCGCCAGGCCCAGGCCTTCTCGGACCGCCTGGCCGGCCACCGTAGGGATCTGGAGCACAACGTGGAGGACCGGGTTCGCACGGCCCTCACCAGGATGAAGCTGCCCCGTCGCGAGGAGCTCCAGGCGTTCGGCTCCCGGTTGGAGCGCGTGGCCGAGCGCATCCAGGCCCTGGAGCAACGCAAGTGACTTCTCCCGCCCCCACGGGCGGGAGGTCGTTCGCGACGCGTTTCTTCGAATCTCTCCACGCTCTGAGCTCAGGCTGTTCCCGACTCCCCCTGCTGGCGGGGGTGGCGCTCGTCGTGTCCGCGCGGCTGGTGCCGCTGCTGGAGGAGCGCTCGGTCCAGCCTGTCCTGTCCGAGCGCGTGGTCGCCGAGAGCCCCTCTCCGGAGGCGTCCCTCATCGACCTCGTGCTCGCGCGGCGCGCTCCGGGCCTGGGCCTCACCCTGCGCCGGCAGCTCGGCAACGCCATCGCCGAGGAGGCCCGGACGGCGGGGTATGATCCGCTCCTGGTGCTGGCCCTCATCGACGTGGAGTCGGACTTCGCCGAGGAGGCGGTGTCCGAGAAGGGCGCGCGGGGGCTGATGCAGATCAAGCCCAGCACGCTCCACTTCCTGGCGGAGAAGGAGGGCCTTCGCCTCTCCCGGGAAGAGGTGACGGCCGACACGGCGCTGTGCGTGCGGCTGGGCATCCGCTACCTGCGCTCGCTGCAGGACCGCTTCGGCGGCGACCTGGAGCTGGCGCTGATGGCCTACAACGCCGGCCCCACCCGCATCCGCAATGCCATCAAGCAGGGCGAACTGGACCGCTTCCGGCGCTACCCCCGGGCCGTCCGGCGCGACTTCCGCCGCTTCCGCGAGGGCCATGGCCTGGGCGGAGACTGGGCGCTCGCCCAGCGCGAGGCGGACGCCGTCCCCACGCCTTGATACACCCCGTGTGAATCTCGCCGCGCCATGGCCGCTCCAAGCGGAGGCATGTGCGCCTTGTCCCGGTCCCCAGGGTGCGCTAAGCGTTGCAAGTGCCCGGGACTGTTGAAGATTCCGAGGAGTGAACCCATGCATCGTCCCTTTTCGCGCGCGGCGCTCGTCGCCACCCTGGTGGCGCTGGCCCCGCTGAGCACCCTGGCGGGTTCCGTCTATCTCAACGGCGTGTTGATCGACGGCGTCACCAACCAGAAGTTCGAGAAGGCCACCGTCCGCATCGACGAGTCCGGCAACGTCCACATCGAGGCGGCGGGCTACCGCGTCTCGACGGTGACGACGCCCGCTCCGGCGGCTCCCGCCCAGGCCGCGGTCCCCACGCCGAGCGTCGCGCAGGCCGTGCCCGCGGGTGGCGCCGCCACGGCGGCTCCGGCGGCGCAGGCGGTACCCACGGCGGGGATGGCCTCGGCCCAGCCGGCGGTGGCCACGGCCACCCAGCCGACGCGCATCACCCAGCGCTACTGGCTGGTGACGGAGCAGACGGTGCCCGGGATGACGGAGTACGACATCGACGTGTACGTGAACTCCCGGTGGCTGCGGAAGCTGCGCGGCAACGAGGACCAGGTGGTCGCGGACATCACCCAGCACCTCAAGCCCGGGGCGAACCAGGTGATGCTGATGGCCCGGAAGATTTCCACCGGTTCCAAGCGCAGCGATTCGCCCAAGCACCTGTTCCGGGTCATCATTGGCGAGGGCAACGAGGGCGGTGGCAACGTGATGATCGACAACCCGCTCATCCGCTTCCAGACGTCGGCGGCGGAGTCGAAGGACCTCACGCAGGAGTTCACCCTCACCACGCGCTGAGGGGCGAGACTCTCGGAGACACGACGTGTTCAACCTGGATGAGCGCTACCGCGGCCTTCCCGCGACGCGCGAGCAGATCCTCGCGCTGCACACCTCGCTCAACACGCCGCACGTGGCCATCCCCGGCAAGCAGGCCGGGCCGGCGCAGGCGTTCGTCGTGGGGCTGCGCGGAGGGCAGGGCGCGGCCGTCTTCGTGTACCTCTACCTGGCGGAGGCCGAGGATTGCGCGGTGTACCTGTCCGGCCGCCGCAACACGACGGCGGACGAGTACCGCGAGGACGAGTCGGACGCGCTCGCCTTCGTCGAGTCGCTCGGCTTCATGATGGATGACGCCAACTGGCGCGGTCAGCCCCCGGAGCAGCAGGACGAGTGGCTCAAGACGCTGCCGGTCTTCTTCAAGGACCCCACGCTGGTGCCCGCGGTGAAGGCTCGCGCCGAAGAGAAGAAGAACGTCACCACCACCCTGGGCCGCTTCCTCGCGGCCTTCTGAGTCTTGCTCACCCCCGTCGTCGAGAACCGCCCCATGCTCCGCTTCGCCTCCGCGTTCCGCCCACTCGCGCTCGTGCTCGCGCTCGCCGGCTGTGCCCATGTCCCCACGGAGAAGGAGCGCCGCAAGGCGGAGATCCACTACGACCTGGCGCTCCAGGCCCAGCAGCAAGGCCACGTCCAGGACGCGCTGCGCGAGCTGCAGGTGTCGCTGGAGAGTGATCCCGACTATCCGGAGGCGAACAACGCCATCGGCATCCTGCTGCACCTCGTCTTCGCGCGCCCGGCCGAGGCCATTGGCCACTACGAGCGCGCGTTGAAGGTGCGTCCCACCTTCTCCGAGGCCCGCACGAACCTGGCCAACGTGCACCTGGACCAGGGGCGCTACGACGAGGCCATCAAGCTGTACGAGCAGGTCCTCAACGACATGCTCTACGTGACGCCGTACATCGCGCAGGGCAACATGGGCTGGGCCTTCTACAAGAAGGGCGACACGCAGCGGGCCGTGGGGAGCCTCAAGGCGGCGGTGACGACCAACCCCGGCTTCTGCATGGGCTACCGCAACCTGGGCATCATCTTCGACGAGACGGGCAAGCTGGACGAGTCGTGCCGTAACTTCTCCCGCTACCGCGAGAACTGCCCGGACGCGGCCGATGCCCACATGCGCGAGGGCGTGTGTCTGGCGAAGCAGGGGCAGGCGGAAGGGGCCCGGCAGGCCTTCTCCACTTGCGAGGCCAAGGCGAAGGCGGGAGAACAGGAGCTGAAGGACGACTGCCGAAGGCTGCTCGAAAAGCTCTAGTCTTCTGCTATCTGGGCGCACCGTGGACCACGTCGACTTCGGCAAGTACCTCAGCCAGCAGCGGGAGCTTCGAGGCATGTCTCGCGAGGATGTCGCGCGAGAGACCAAGATTCCCCCGACGCTCATCGCCGCGCTCGAGGCAGGGCAGGTGGAGCGGCTGCCCTCGCGCATCTTCGTGGTGAACTACATCAAGGCCTACGCCCAGGTGATTGGCCTGTCCCCCGAGGAGGCCATCCTCCGGTACGAGGAGGTGGACCGCTCGGTGCCGGCGCCGTCGCCCGCGCAGCTGGAGCAGGAGCGCCGCAAGCGGGCCTACGTGGGGCTGTCCGTCCTCCTGGTGGCCCTGGCGCTGGGCCTCTACGTGTTCCTCGTGCTGAGCGGGAAGCTTCCTTCTCCGCTCGCGCGTTGAATGACGCCATGGAGCGCTACGACGACGATGCGCTCGTGCTGTCCACCGTGGACTACGGCGAGTCGGACCGGCTCGTCACGCTGCTGACGCGCGAGCATGGGAAGCTGACGGCCTTCGCCGCGGGGGCGCGCAAGAGCAAGCGGCGCTTCGCGGGCGCGCTGGAGCCGTTCATGCGGCTGCGCGTGCACATCGTCGAGACGCGCGGCTCCACGGTGCGGCTGGACTCCACGGACATCGTCGCCGGGTACTACGCCGCGCGCGAGGACCTGTCGCTCATCGCCCGGGCCCTGTACGCGGTGGAGCTGTGCCGCGAGCTGACGCGCGACCACGAACCGCACCCGGAGCTCTTCATCCTGCTGGAGGGCTACCTGGGCCGCCTGGATGCGAAGGAGGCGGGGCCCACGTCGCTCCTGGCCTTCGAGCTGGCGGCGCTGGCCCACGCGGGCCTGATGCCACGCTTCGATGCGTGCTCGCTGTGTGGCGGAGCGCCCGGTGAGCGGCCCCGGTTCGACCAGGCGCACGGGGGCGCGGTGTGCGAGCCGTGCAGCGCCCGTGCTCGGGAGGCGGTGCTCGTCCCGTCCGCGCTGCTGTCCGGGCTGCGAGCGCTCCAGGAAGGGGCCCGCACGCCGCTTCCCGCGGACCTTCGTGCCCGCGCGCGCGGACTGCTCAACGTCTTCATCGCCCACCACCTGGGACGACGCCTCAAGAGCGTGGACTTCATGGCCCAGGTGGGGCTGGACTGACGCGGGTCCGAAGCCGTCACACGAGAGAGGTCACATGAGCGAGGGGCAGGAGTCGCCGCTGGACGTGGTGTGCTTCGGTGAGACGCTGGTGGACTTCCTTCCCTCCGAGCAGGGCAAGCTCGTGCGCGACGTGCCCGCGTGGCACCCGTGTCCCGGTGGCTCTCCCGCCAACGTCTCCGTGGGGCTGGCGAGGCTGGGGCTGAAGCCGGCGATGCTCGGCGTGGTGGGCTCGGACGAGTTCGGCCACTTCCTCAAGGACAGCCTGTCCCGCGAGGGCGTGGACGTGAGCCACCTGCGACAGACGACGGAGGCGCGCACCGGCCTGGTGTTCATCTCCCTGGATGCGAAAGGGGAGCGCAGCTTCACCTTCTTCCGCACCCGCTCCGCGGAGTTCCTCCTGGGGCAGACCGACGTGGACGCGGACTTCCTGCTGCGCGCCCGCGCGGTGCACTGCGGCTCCAACTCCCTGCAGCGTGAGGATGCCCAACTGGCGACGGTGCGGATGCTCGGCCTGGCGCGCGAGGCGGACCGCATCGTCAGCTGTGATCCGAACCTGCGGCTGCACGCGTGGGAGGACCCCACGCAGCTCAAGACGCTGCTCGCGCGGATGCTGCCGCTGTGCACCGTGGTGAAGCTGTCCGAGGAGGAGATCGGCTTCGTCACCGGCACGGAGTCCCCCCAGGAGGCGCTCACGCGACTGTCCGGCATGGGCGTGAGGCTGCCGGTGGTGACGCTCGGCGAGCGGGGCGCGCTGTTTCGCTGGAAGGGCGAGGACGTCCACGTGCCGGCGCCTCGAACCCGGGTGGTCGACACCACGGGCGCGGGGGATGGCTTCGTCGCGGGGCTCCTGCACGGGCTGGTGCGCTGGTACGGCGGCACCCGTGCGCTGGAGTCCGCCACGCGCGAGGAGCTGGTGGTGCTGGCGACCTTCGCGTGCGCCGTGGGGGCGCGGGTCGTCGAGAAGCCCGGCGCGGTGGAGGGCCTGCCACGCGCGGAGGAGCTCTCCTCGGTGTGGCCCTCCCGACCTGACGCTCGCTGAGCGGTTCGCGTCTACTCCGGCGAGACGCGCGTCAGGAACGAGTCCGTGGGCGACATCCCCGTCACCGGACCCGAGCCGAAGTCCAACGTGCCGAGCAGCCGTCCCCACAGGACGACATCCCGTCGGCCCGCCGTGGCGACGCGCATCGCGGACTGGTTGCGCAGATCGCCGAAGCCTCGGCTCCACCACGTCTCGCCGTCACGACCGAGCTTCACCACGTAGACATCATCGCCTCCCGCGCTCGTCAGGGGCCCGTCACCGAAGTCGATGCGGCTGGTGAACGTGCCCGTCACCACGGGGCTGCCCAGGGGGTCGACGTCCACGTCGTAGGCCCAGTCGAACCCGGCCCCGCCGAAGCTCCGGCTCCAGCGGTTGTTGCCATCACCGTCGAACGCGGAGACGAACACGTCACCGTCCGCGCTGAAGAGCGGTCCGCCGCCATGGTTCACCGTGCCGATGAATGCGCCCGTCGCGACGACCTGGCCCTGAGGGTCCGCGGCCAGCCGCCAGAGCGTCTGGCTCCGCAGCTCGCCGTAGCCCTTCGCCCAGAGGGGCAGGCCATGCGCGTCCAGCTTCATCACGTAGACGTTGAAGCCCGGCGTCGTGAGCCAGGGCATGCCGGCGACCGACAGCACGTCCAGGAAGCCGCTGCTGAGGTAGAGGTTGTCCTGGGCATCCAGCGCCAACGACGTGAGCGCGGTGGCCGTGCCCGCTTCGTATTGGCTGTGCCAGACGAGGGCACCGGTGTCTCCGGCGAGCCTCGCGACGAACTGATTCAGCGCACCCGTCCCGGGTATCGGTCCGGTGCCGTAGTCGATGAAGCGCTCGAAGTATCCGCTCACCAGCACGTCGCCGTTGCTCGCCGTGACGAGCGAGCCCGTCTGCTGCTGTCCGCCGTCCCCGAAGCAGCGGCTCCAGACGTGCGTGCCCTGCGCGTCGAACTTCGCCAGGAACGCGCTCGGGACGCCCGGCTCACCACGGCAGGGCAGGGGACCTCCACCGAAGTCGAGCGAGCCCCAGTAATCCCCCGTGATGACGATGTTGCCCGCGCCATCCACCGCGAGGCCCGTGG
The DNA here is from genome assembly GCF_026626605.1 of Myxococcus sp. MISCRS1. Taxonomy (NCBI): domain Bacteria; kingdom Pseudomonadati; phylum Myxococcota; class Myxococcia; order Myxococcales; family Myxococcaceae; genus Myxococcus; species Myxococcus sp. MISCRS1. Next base: position 642,479 of record NZ_JAPNKB010000001.1, on the reverse strand, counting down.
CCTGCTGGTAGTTCTCGTCACCGAAGCGCCTCGCCCAGAGGGGCTGACCGCTCGGGTCGAACCGCGCCACGAGGATGTCCCACGACGACGTGGCCACGAACGCCACCTGTCCGCTCGACTGCACCGCCACGTCCCCGAAGCCCTCGATGCCTCCGTACGTGGAGGTCCAGGGGGCCGGCACAAGCTCACTCGCTCCGAGCAGCTCCCGTTGTCCGACGGGTAAGCGCTCCGTCACCTCCGACTCGCCCGGCGCACCGCAGGCCGGCACCAGGCTCAACAGCAACAGGGAGGATGAAGGTCTGAATGTCGAGCTCATGCGGACAGGCTAGGAAAGCGCTTCCGCACGAGGCAAGCCAGCGTGTCCAGGCTCGACGCTCACCCATTCCTGGGCGACTTGCTGGCGAGCAAGGGCCGCAGGATGTCGTAGTCGAAGCGCTCGTAGGGGGGCGTCACCCACTGTCGGCGACGCTCGTAGCGCTCCAGACAGTCCGCTCCCACATCCGTCTTCCGCTCTTGCGCCGTCTCCCACTGCGCGAGCCCCATGTACGCCGCGTCGATGGCGGATGCCTCGCCCAGCGCCGTCGCCAAGGCGTACTCGCGCGGAGGGAGCTCCCGACCGTCCATCCCTTCGGGAACGGAGCCGAGGTGACGGACCTGGACGCAGACGCTGTACGTGTAGACACCGTCGACGCTCTCCTTCAGGTGGTCGCTCTCCGGGAACACGCCGTAGAGCACGTCCGGATTCACGGCGTTGGGAATGGAGCCCAGGCGCGCGACGAGCTCGAGCCACGCCAGGGGGACGCGGTGGCTCAGCTCGCTGCGGCGCCCCACGACCTTGAGGCCGACCAGGCACAGCCCACCCAGGGAGACGATGGAGATGTTCATGCGGCCATACCCTGCACCTTGAACCTGGTTGAAGCTCCAGGAGAATGTCGTCGCATGCTGTCGATTTCCCAGTTCTCCGAACGCTGTGGCATCTCCGCGAGCGCCCTGCGCTTCTACGAGCGCAAGGGCCTGCTCGTCCCCGCCGGGCGACAGGAGAATGGCTATCGCGCGTATTCGCCCAAGCAGGTCGCGGAGGCGCGCTTCCTCGGGAGCCTTCGCGCCGCGGGCATCCCCCTGCGCGCCATCCGCGACTTCCTCCGCAAGGACGTCCGCGCGAGAGAGGCGATGCTGTCCTCATGGCGCCAGGAGATGGCCGCGAGGCTGCTCTCGCTCCAGGTCGCGAACCAGTACCTGCGCGGTTTGACACCCGAGCGCCCCCCGCTGCATCTGGAGCACTGGAACGAGCCTTCCGTCCTTGTCTGGTTTCCCGCGAGCGCGGACGAGGCGCCGCTCCCGTTCCGCGCCGAGGTGGCCTCCAGGAAGCGGGCCCTCCAGCAACGGGGCGTGCCGGTGCTCACCGGTGGCTATGTGAGGACGCTCGACTCCCAGGATGGGACGCTGTCGGGGGAGGTCGGGTTCCGCATCAAGGCGAGCAGGCGGACTCCCGCGGGGGCGCGGCGTCAGGAGGTCCCGCCCACGCTCTTCGCCACCTTGGAGTGCGGCCTGCGCGACGACGTGGCCGCGCACCGCGTGTTCCGCTTCCTCGACGAGCTGGGCTTCCGTCCAGGCGCTCTCCACCTGGAGCGTTACCTTCCCGGAACGCCGGACCGCTACCTGCTCATGTTGGCCGTGCAGCGTCGCTGAAGCCTCCCGGTCACCGCGTGTCCACCTGGAAGCGACGGGAGGGGCTCGTGCGGAAGAGGGCGGGGTGGAAAGATGGAGAGGCCCATGGCCTTGTCCCCCCCTCAAGCATCGCCCGAGGCAACGGCGCCTCCGCTCTCGCCGTCCGCCGCGTCATTGACCCTGCTGAGCATCCCAGGGGACTCGCCCGAGGCGACGGATTCGTACTGGCTGGAGCATGTGTACCAGGGAGACCGACTGCCGCAGCTCACGCTGCGCTCTGTGCTGTTGGGCGCGGCCATCGGTCTGGTCACCTGTGCCACCAACCTCTACGTCGGCCTCAAGACGGGCATCGTCTTCGGTGTCGCCATCACCGCCGTGCTGCTCGCGCAGGGCGCCCATGGATTGTTCCGGCGCCTGGTGCCCGGCGTCGCGGGCGCGCCGCTGTCTCCGCTGGAGACGTGTAACGCGCAGGCGGTCGCCTCGGCCGCGGGCTATGCCACCGGTGGCGCGCTCGTGTCCGTGCAGGGCGCGTGGCTCGTCGTCACCGGACACCATCCCTCAGGGCCGATGCTGCTCGCGTGGACCTTCTTCCTGTCCGCGCTCGGTGTCCTGTTCGCCGTGCCCTTCAAGCGACAGCTCGTGGACCATGAGCAGCTGCCCTTCGCTTCAGGCACCGCCGCGGCGACCACCATCCGCGCCATGCATGGCACGGATTCGGAGGCGTCCTCCCGGTTGCGACTGCTCGGCGGTGGCGGGCTCTTCTCCGGACTCGTCACGCTGGCACGCGATGCGTGGGGGAAGCTGCCTGTCTCCGTGCCCTTGCCGGGGACCTGGCGTGGACTCACCCTGGAGCGCCTGGGCTTCGGACTGGAGCTGAGCCTGCTGCCCATCGGCGCCGGCGTGCTGCTGGGGCCGCGCATCACGACGTCGATGCTGCTGGGCGCGGTGCTCATCCACGGCGTCGTCGCGCCCCGCGTGTTCGCCTCGGGCGTGGTCGACGCGAAGGAGGGGAGCTACCTCGAGTGGAGCCTGTGGCCCGGCACCGCCGCGCTCGTCGTCGGCTCGCTGCTGCACTTCCTGCTCCAGGGCCGTGTCGTGGGTCGTGCCCTCCGCGGTGTCCTCTCCCGAACGCCCGGAAGGCCGCATCCGGTGGATGCGCTGCAGGTTCCGCGAAGCTGGTTGCTCACGGGGCTCGTCGTGCTGACGCCCGCGTCCGTCGCCGTGGCGTACGTCGGCTTCGGGGTTCCCGTGGCGCACGGAGCGCTCGCCGTGGCGATGTCCTTCGCGCTGTGCCTCATCTCCTGTCGCGTCACCGGCGAGACGGACTCGACGCCGGTGGGCGCCCTGGGGCAGGTGACGCAGGTGACGTACGGGGTGCTGCTGCCGAACCAGGTGCAGGCCAACCTCGCCACGGCGGGCATCACCGTGAACACGGCGTCGTCGTCCGCGGACCTGCTCACCGACTTGAAGACGGGACACCTGCTGGGGGCCCACCCCCGTCGCTTGTTCCTCGCGCAGTTGATCGGCTCGGGCATCGGCGCGCTCGCGGTGGTTCCGCTGTTCTTCCTGCTCGTGCCGAACGCGGAGGCGCTGGGCGGCGAGCGCTTCCCCGCACCCGGTGTCTTCAGCACGGCGGGTGTCGCGCGCATCCTCGCCTCGGGCCTCGACAGCCTGCCGCCGATGACCCGCGCCGCGGTCGGGTGGGCCTCGCTCCTGGCGGCGCTCCTCGTGCTCGCCGAGCGACTGCTCCCCGCACGGTGGGGCCGGTGGATACCTTCGCCCCTGGGCATGGGGTTGGCTTGTCTGCTGCCCGCGTCGTACGCGCTCGGTTTCTTCCTGGGCGGCGTCATCTCCGGAGTCGTGAGCTACGTGAAATCCACGACAGCCGAAGGGCGGGTGGTGACGCTCGCGGCGGGCTGCATCGCGGGCGAGGGGCTGGTGGGCGTCGCCATCGTCCTGTCGCAGTCGCTCTGGTAGCGTCTCCTCACCGATGCGCTGCCTGAACTGTCACCGTCGCCTTGCTCCGGGCGCGGCTTGTCCCGTGCACGGCGCGAGTGTTCCAGGCGGCTCGCTCGCCGGGACACTGACGCTCACGGACGTGCCGGGCGTGCGCGGCGCCGCGCCGCTGGGGCGTGGTGGCTTCTCGCAGGTGTTCACCGCGTATCGCGACTCGGACGGTCGCGAGGTGGCGCTCAAGGTCGGGCATGGGCCGCATCACGAGCGCTTCGCGCGCGAGGCCGCGGCGCTGCGGCGCGTGGGGGCTCCCATCGTCCCGGAGCTGCTGGAGCACGGCGTCGCGCGCGGACGACCGTTCCTGGTGATGGAGCACCTGCACGGGCAGACGCTCGCGGCGTGGATGGCGGCGCTGCCGGGCACAGGCGCCGCGTCGCTGCCGCGCGTGCGGGAGCTGCTCCGTGGCTTGTGCTCGGCGCTGGAGCACATGCACGCGGCAGGCGTGGCGCACCGCGACCTCAAGCCGGAGAACATCTTCCTGCGCGAGGGTGGCGCGCTGAGCCTCCTCGACCTGGGGCTCGCGCGCTTCCACGACCTCGAGGACCCGGACGACGCGGACGCGCTCCCGCCCGGAGTGACGCCCGCGGGGCAGCGGCTGGGCACGCCGTTGTACATGGCTCCGGAGCAGTGTCTGGACGCGCGTCTGGCCAGCACGCCCGCCGACATCTACTCGCTGGGCATCGTCCTCTTCGAGCTGCTCACGGGCGCGCCGCCCTTCGTCGGCAGCCCGGAGCAGATCCGCCACGGACACGTCAGCCTGCGCCCGCCGAAGGTCTCCGAGCGCGCGGAGGTCCCCGCCGCGCTCGACGATGTCCTCCGCTCCTGTCTGGCCAAGTCGCCGCTGGAGCGCTTCGCCAGGGCCCCCGACGTGCTCGCGGCCTTCGACGCCGCATGTCGCGCCACCACCGCGCTCGGCCCCGTCGCGCCGGGCGAGGCCGTGTCCCCGCAGCAGCCGCTCTCGTCGGGCGCGGGCCCTCGGCAGGTGGCACTGCTCGGGCTCCACACACCGCTGGCGTTGGACGCGGTGAAGGCCGCCATCGAACCGCGCGGAGGGCTCATCGCGCGCGTGAGGCCCGGTGGCTACGTCATCGCCTTCGCGGAGTCGCTCACCGCCGAGGCGAACGTGCGCGCGGGCGCGCTCGCCGCGAGGAAGCTGCTCGAGGAGTCGGAGGCCTCGGCCGTGCTCCATCTGGCGGAGCTGCACGTGCGCGTCGGTGCGTCCACGTTGCGATTGGCGGGGGCCGCGCTGGACTCGCCCGCGGACTGGTGGCCGCAGACATGGGTGCCCGGTGAGACGCGCGTCACGGAGGCCGCGGCAGCGCGCCTGGACTCCAGCGCCACCGAGGCCGTGGGCCGCGACACCGCGAGCCTCCTGGACTCCACCTCGGACGTGGGGCGGCTGAGACTGCTCGACAGCGCGGCGTCCAGCGCCTCCTCCGAACCGCCTCCGCTCTTCGGCCGCGAGGACCTGCTGGAGTCCCTGGCGAAGGAGGCGTTCCGCAGCCTCTCGGAGAGCGTCCCGGGCTTCTCGGTCGTCACCGCGGACGTGGGGCTCGGCAAGTCGCGCGTCATCGAAGCGCTCGCCGCGCGGTTGGAGTCGAGCGGCCAGGCCCAGGTCATCCGCTTGCGCGCCACGGCTCCGGACGTCCGCTCGCCGGAGGCGCTGCTCGAGACCCTGCGCGCCGCTCTCGTCGACGGGCCCTCGCCGCTGCCCGAGTCTCCCAGGACCAGCGGCGTCCCGCTCGCGGACGCACGTCACGCGGCGGCGCGCTGGCTCGCCGAAGCGCTTCGTCACCGTGCTCGCGAGCTGCCCCGGGTGCTGCTGCTGGATGATGCGCACCTGGCGGACCCGACGACGCTCGACGCGCTGGAGGTCGCCACGCTCACGGGCGCGTCCGCGCCGCTCTGGGTCTGCGTCGTCGCTCGACCGGCGCTGCTCGGCCTGCGGCCCCACCTGGGCGAGCGCAGCGCGAGCGCCGCTCGACATGTCCTGCCGCCGTTGCCTCCCGAGGCCAGTCGCGCGCTGATGCTGCACCTGCTGCGTCCCGCCGAGCACATCCCGGAGCCGGTGCTCGCGCGATTGGAGCAGCTGGCCCAGGGCGTGCCGCTGTCGCTCGTCGAGCTGGCCGTGGCCCTGCGGACCGCGGGCGCGCTGAGGGCCTCGCCCGGGGGCGGTTGGTACATCGCCCCGGACGCGCTGCTCGACGTGTCCGTGACGCCGCTCTTCCAGCGGCTCGCCAGTCGCGCGCTGGATGGACTGCCGGATGCGTACGGCGGGCTCGCGCGACTGTGCGCGGTGCTCGGCACGGAGCTGGAGGTCGAGCGCGTGGACGCGGCCTTGCGACACCTCGGGCCCGCGGAGGAGGGCGTGGGCATGGCCACCTCCCTGGACGCGGGCGCGGGCCTGCAGCGTCTGGCGCGCGCGGGGCTCCTCAGGCCCGTGGGCCTGGGCCGCTTCGCGTTCCGTCACCCCTTGCTGCGCGAGTCCATCGAAGCGCTCCTGCCTCCGGTGACTCGGCGTGCGCTGCATGCCGCCGCGCGACTGGCGACCACCGGGGATTCACCCGTCGAACGTCATCGTCGCGCCCTCCACGCCGCGGCCTGCGGCGCGCACGACGAGGCCGCCACCGCGTTCCTCGTGTTGGCCGAGGAGTCACGCCGCGCGCACCGCTCCGTGGAGGCCGAGCAGCTCTACACCCGCGCGCTCGCGCTGCTGCCGGACCGCGACTCCGAGCAGCGGGCACGGGCCCTCGCGGGACGAGGACGCGTGCGCCATCGCCTCCAGCGCTTCCACGAAGGGCTCGGTGACCTGGCCGCCGCGCGCGCCCTGGCGGAGGTCCGCGGCGACAAGGCCCTGTGCGTGGACCTGCTCCTGGAGGAGGCCACCGCGCGCGACTGGATGGAGGACGTGGAGGGCTCGACGCTCTGTGCTCGCGAGGCGCTGGAGCGCATCGAGCAGCTCGACGACCCGCGCCTGTCCCTGCGCTGCACCCTGGCCCGAGGACGGTTGCACGTGCGCCAGGGGGAGTGGGGCAATGCGGCCCGCATCCTCGACTCCGTCATCGAGGGCGCCGAGCGCGCCAGGGAGCACGAGACCCTGGTGGTGGCCCTCACCATGCTGGGCTCGTCGCTGACGTTCCTCGAGCGCACGGAGGAGGCCGCGTCGCGCTTCGAGGAGGCCCTGGCCCGCTGCGAGGCCGCGGGCGACGCGCTGCACCTGGCCGCCACGCTCATCAACCGCGTGCTCCTGTGGCTGGGGCAGGGCGATGTGGCGAGGATGGAGGAGGACCTGCGGCGCGCGATGGGCCTGGGACGCGAGCTGGGACACGCGCAGGTGGAGCGCTGGTCCACCTTCAACCTCGCCGAGGTGCTCTACATGCAGGGGCGCCTGCAGGAGGCGCTCCCGTTGGCGCGCCGGGCCCATGAGCTCGGCGTGCGCTTCTTCCTCGAACATCCGGTGCCCGTGGACGCGCTGCTGCTCGCGCGCATCGGCGTGGCGCTCGGCGATTGGGAGGAGGCGTCCCGCCAGCTGCGCTGGATTGAGTTCCATTGCCCGCCCGCCTCGCTGCCGCCCACCGCCGTCATGCGCAAGCTGGTGGAGCTCCAGGTGCGCGAGGCCGAGCGCGGAGGCGGAGTGCATGAGTCGCCCGCATGGACGGCGCTGGAGGACGAGGCCCGCGAGCTGGCCTCTCCCGACGAGAAGGCGGAGCTGCTGCTCCAGGCCGCCCACTCCGCCTTCCGCTCCAACCTCCCGGACGAAGCCCGCACGTGGCTGACCCGCGCCGAGAGCGCCATCGCCTCCGCTCCGCTCTGGCGGACCCGCTGGGAGGCCCTGCGCGACACGGTGGGGCGGGTGTAGCGCGGGACGTCACAAACCCGCCGGGGAGTGACCTCCCACGCTACAGCGGACGACCTCCCAGGGTGGTTTCCCGCCGGCAAGGTGACGGGCGGCGCGGCTGGCCTGGAGCGTGCTTCAGTGGGGGGGTATTTCTCCAATTTCATGTTTTTCACTGGAGGAGCGTCCATGGGTGTCACTGTCCGTCGCGCCCCGTCGGGTGTCGTGTCCTTGCTGTTGTTGGCCCTGGCCGGCTGTGGGGGAGGGAGCAGCGTGCCCGTCGCCGACGCCCCGACGTCCGACGTCGGGGAGAGCCGGGCGGAGATTCGCATCGCGAACTCGCTGTCCACGGATGCGCTGGTCCTCAACGCCCTCTCCACCAACGCGCTGGCCAACCGGATGTTGGCGACGCAGAAGCTGCAGGACCTGTTCAGCGCATCGGGAGGGGACGCGTACATCCGCAAGCAGCTGCATGATCCGGATGCCCAGACGTTCATGAGCTACCTGGTGAGCTGCGCGCTGGGGCCCAACCAGGTGCTCTGGTACTACAACCCTCGCGGGCCGACGCCGGGCGCCAACCTGTGGCAGGGCAAGGCGGGCCTGTGTACGTCGTGGCTGACGTCGGCCCCGACGCCCGATTGCCTCAACCGCGTCTCCGCGTGCCTGCTGGCGCGCAACAACGCGTTCGGCCGCCGCGTGGAGCTGTCCATCCGCGGCGAGGTCTCCGGCAACCCGAGCATCTTCTACCTGGAGCCGGTGTCGCGGCCGGCGGAGTACGACCCGACCACGGCGACGAAGCTGCCGAGCTTCGAGGGCTGCCATGAGGGCGAGACGGGCGCGCAGCGCGACTGCGGGTGGACGCCGGACGGTATCGGCTCCTGTCTGCCCGGCTCGCAGGTCTGGGTCGGGGCGGGCGGCGCCGTCTCCTGCCCGGGGCCGACGCTGGGGGCCTCGACCGGCGGGCGCATGGCGCTGCGGGTCTGCTCGGGCGTGGTGGGCTGTGGCTCCGCCAGCGACACGGCGCTCGGCGAGTCGGAGTCCAGCTGCTCCGGCACGGGGCCGGTGGTCGGCTTCACCTGCCCGGCGGAGGGATACTTCAGCGTGATGACGGCGCCGTATGACAGCAACGACAGCGGCGTCGCGAGCGTGGCCGCGGACTCCTCCGAGCTGGCGGCGTATCCGCTGGCGGAGGCCGAGGTCTTCGGCGTTCGCGAGGGCGCCTTCTACGGCAACATCTTCGACTCGAAGGCGCTGGCCACGCAGGTGTACGTGGAGGAGGTCCGCCAGGGCGACATCACGCGCTATCGCGTGGTGGGAGATGACGCGGTGGTGGATGGTGCCATCTACAAGCGGATGTACTCCTGTTACGACCCGCAGTGGAGCAACGGCGCGGCGTACTCCTCGTACCGCGTCTGCGCGCTGCCCGGCACCGGCGCCAACTGCGCGTCCACGGTGGCGGGCCCCTGCTGGGGGAGCGCCACGAAGGGCGAGGGCCGGTGCGAGATCGACGATGGCCCGGAGGTGCCGGGGGATGGCGACTACGAGCGGTGCAGGGATCCGTTCGGCGGTCTGTGGAGGGAGCCGGTGACGACGTTCCTGCATGACGCCTGCGGCCCGGTGAAGGGCGAGCGCGCGCTCAAGCTGTGCTCGCGGACGATTCGCACGAGCAAGGAGCGCTAGTCGATGACGAGCGGAGGCGTGGAGGCCCTCTACGGTGAGGAGCTGCGGCCCGGCGCGCTGGTGGGGCGCTGGGTCGTGGAGCGTGTCCATTACCGGGGGCCGGTCTCCACCCTCTATCGGGCGCGGGATGCGACGAGCGGGACGCTCGCCGCGCTCAAGGTCCTGCAGTCGTCGGCCTTGTCCACGGACACCGCGCTGCGCCGCTTCCGACGGGAGGCGGCGACGCTCCAGCGGCTGAGTCATCCGCACATCGTCCAGGTGCTCGACCATGGCGAGCTCCCGGAGGGCCGGCCCTTCATCGCCATGGAGTGGCTGGAGGGCCGCGACCTGGCCGCGGAGCTGTCCGCGCGAGGGCCCCTGTCCTCACGTGAGGCGCTGGAGGTGCTGGAGCAGGTGGGCGCCGCGCTGGGCGTCGCGCACGCGGCGGGCGTGGTGCACCGGGACCTCAAGGCGCAGAACGTGATGCGCCTGTCCGGCGGGGGCGAGGCCCCGTGGGTGAAGCTGGTGGACTTCGGCGTGGCGAAGGCGCTGACGCCAGGGGTTCCCGGGGCCTCGTCGCTCACGCACACGGGCGTCGCCCTGGGCACGCCGCTGTCCATGGCGCCCGAGCAGATCCGCGGTGAGGTGCCCGACGCGCGCACGGACCTGTATGCGCTGGGCGTGCTCCTGTTCCAGCTCGTCACCGGGCAGCCGCCGTTCCAGGGCGCCACGCGGCACGAGGTGGAGGAGCAGCACCTGCACGCGCCACCCCCCAGGCCCACCGAGCGCGCGCCCGTGCCCTCGGGGCTGGATGACGTGGTGTCGCGCTGCCTGGCCAAGACTCGCGAGGAGCGCTACCCGGATGTGGCCCTGTTCCTGGAGGAGCTGCGTCGAGCGGTGGGGGGCGTGGGGCCTCGCGCGAACCCGGGCCACGCGGTGGCGCTCTACGCGGAGGCCCGCATGTCCCACGCGCCCGACTCGACGAGCCTGGAGCGCATGGACTCCCTGCTGGAGCGCGCGGGCCTGGTTGCCCGCGAGGTGGGGCTGGAGGTGCGGCTGGAGGGGAGCGGCTGTTTGATGGCGCTGGCGCCGCTGCCCGATGACGCGGCCTCCGAGCGCGCCGTGCGCGAGCGCGTGCTGGCGGCGGCGCTGTCCCTCCTGGAACAGGAGGGGGCGCGAGACCAGGACGCTCGCGAGACCGCGTCCCCGGTCCGCCTGGCCATCACCGTCCACGTGGACCAGCTGCCGGGCGCGGAGGGCCGCGTGGGCGCGAGCCTGTTGCACCTGCCGGGCTGGGTGGCGGACGCGACGGACGGAGGGCTGGTGGCCACCGAGTCGGCGCTGAGAGGGCTGGAGTCCGGCTTCCTCGCGGCGCCGTTGCCCGGTGGCGGGGCCCTCTGGTCCCGCGTCACCGGACGGCGGTGAGGCTCACGGCTTGATGCCGTGCCGGCGCAGCAGCCGGTAGAGGTGCACCCGGTCCATGCCCGCGGTGACGGCGGCCTGGGCCACCTTGCCCTGGTGCTTCTCCAGGAGCGCGCGAAGGTAGCGGCGCTCGAAGTCGTCGACGGCGCGGCGGCGCTGGTCGGCGTAGGGCAGGGTGGGGTCCACCTCCATGGGGTTGCCCGAGCGCGACTCGTCCTCGGTCAGCTCCACCGCCTCCTCGAAGACGAGGCAGCGCTCCAGGTAGTTGCGCAGCTCGCGCACGTTGCCGGGCCACGCCGCGTAGCGCAGCCGGGCCAGGAAGTCCGGCGTGCGCAGGGACGCGGTGCGCTCCTTGTCCGCGCCCAGCGTGCCCAGGATGCCCTCCACCAGCAGCGGCAGGTCCTCGGGCCGCTGACGCAGGGGGGGCAGGGCGATCCTCAGCACCGCGAGGCGGAAGAAGAGGTCGGAGCGGAAGCGCCCCGCGTTCACCTCCGCGCGCAGGTCTCGGTGCGTGGCCGCCATCAGTCGCACGTCCACCGGCTGGTACGTGTTGCTGCCGACGCGGCGGATCTCCCGGTTCTCCAGCACGCGCAGCAGCTTGGGCTGCAGCTCCGCGGGCAATTCGCCGATCTCGTCGAGGAAGACGGTGCCGCCGATGGCCTCCTCGAAGACGCCCGCCCGGCGCTGGAGCGCGCCGGTGAAGGCGCCCTTCTCGTGCCCGAACAGCTCGCTCTCCAGGAGGTGCGCGGGGATGGCGCCGCAGTCCACCACCAGGAAGGGGCCGTCCTTGCGCCGGCCCGCCTCGTGGATGGCCTGGGCCGCCTGGCTCTTGCCCGTGCCCGTCTCGCCCTCCAGCAGCACGGTGACGTCGCGCGACGCGGCGCGCTCCATCATCGCGAAGCACACGCGCATGGCCACCGACGCGCCCACCAGCGTCCCGAAGCGCGTGCTCTCCGACACCGGCAGCCGGTTGTTCTCGGCGCTGAAGTCGAAGCGCAGCACCACCCGGCCCAGCCGCAGCAGCGAGCCGCTGCGCAGCACGCCCTCCATCACCAGGACGCCGTCCAGGATGACGCCGTTGAGGCTGTCCAGGTCGCGCACCTGCGGCCCCTTGGGCCCGATGCGAATCTCGCAGTGGAAGCGCGACACGGTGGAGTCATCCACCGCGAAGTCGTTGAGCGGATGCGAGCCCACCGAGCACGTGTCCGCCGTGGACTCCCACGTGCTGCCGGACTGGGGGCCTTCCACCACCGTCAGCCGGAAGCGGCGCACGGTGGAGGCGTCATACGCGCGGCGGCCCTGCTCGTAGGGGAGCGTGACGTGGAGCGCCTCGTCGCCGGAGTCCCGTGCCTCGACCTTCCAGACCGGATCACTCTTCACGTCGGGAATCGGAGGTGGTGTGCGGGCCCGGTCGGAAGCAGACATGAGCTTCAAGATACCATGGCCACGTGACGCGAAGTTCCGGTCGTCCATCCTGTCCCATCCGTCAGGTTGCTCCGTGAAAGCCCCCGCGGAGGCCCGGCTCGGTCTGTCTCCCGGCCGGGCCCCGCGTCCCCCCTCTCCGCCCCCCGGCCCCCCTGCTGCACGGAGCGCACGGTCGTGGTGGGTTGCGCCCGACCGTGTGGCACTCCACGACAATGCAGCGGGTGTGCCGTTCCACCCTCACCCTGGGGTCACTCCCGCCCTCGAGACAGGGGCGTAGCCTGGAGGGTTACAAATCCAGCCCGCCTGTTGCGTGGGGCGCTACAGCTGCGGGCCCCGACGTCGATGGGGCGCCTGGCGGCGGCGTCTCCTGGCCATCGACAGGCGCACGGTATGCGCCGCCTGGATGCCCGCAAGACGGGGGCGCTAGAACGCCAGGTTGAGCTGCAGGGTGATGAGCTGCGAGGTGCCGGGGTCCTTCGGAATGACGACGGAGGCGTCCTCCGCGCCGTTGGCGGCTTCCTGGTGGGCAATCTGGTAGCGCAGCTTGAACGCCAGGTGCGGCGCGTTGACGAACCAGGCGAGCTGGGCCTCGCCGATGTAGAGCAGGTCGTCGTCCAGGTCGAAGCTCGGGTTGAGGTAGCTCAGGCGCACGCCCACATCCACGGTCTTCTTGTAGACGACGTAGTCCGCCTGCACCCACGCGCCGAAGCTGGAGAAGTTGCGCGCGTTGTTCATCGGGTCGACGCGGCTGATGTACGCCTCGCCGAAGAGGCTGAAGCGCCGCGCCTGGATGAACAGGTCCACGCCGCCGGTGACGAAGCGGCGCTCACCCTCGCGCAGGATTTCGAAGACGCCGGACTCCGGGTTGAAGTTCTCCTTCACCTGGGAGACGTCGCCGGCGGCCCCCTGCAGCGTGAAGGACACGTTGAGCGGAGGCGGCTCCTTGTCGCCGGACATGATGTACGGCAGTTCGCCGTAGCCGGGCTTGCCCATGGGGGAGAAGGTGGCGCGCGCGTTGAGCTGATACTTGTCGGACTCGGAGCGGACGCTGCGCAGCGGAGAGCCGCCGTAGACGCCGACGTAGTACTCCAGCCGGTCCATGGTCCCGAAGAACGTCACGCCCTTGTCGCGACCGGTCCAGTAGTAGTTGGCGATGGTGGAGAACTCGGGGAAGAGGATCTGCTGCGGGCCCCAGGACTCGTGACGGCTCAGCGGGGTGTACTGCTGGCCCGCGCGCACGCCCAGCTCGTCCCAGGGTTGGATCTCCACCAGCGAGTCGAGCAGGTACAGCGGCGGGTCCGCCAGCTCCAGCGACGTCCAGAAGCGAATCCAGGGGCGGAAGACGTTGCCGCGCATGATGGGGCGCAGGAACGAGAAGGCCGTGCGGGACTCGGCCTTGCCATCCAGGAAGACGGGCTCGAGCTTGTAGCCAGCCTGCAGCCCGATGCCGAGCAGGTAGTTCCCGTCCTCGGACTGGACGTGGAAGCCGTTCTTCTCATCATAGCCTCCGGTGATGGTGGGCTTGTCGTCGTCCTTCTTCTCGTCCTGCGCGTGACTCTCCGTCGGGGCGAGCAGTCCGCTCACGCCCGCCACCACCGCCGCCACTCGTATCCAGCGCATGCCCTGTTCCCTCGAATGAGCGCGGTCCCAAAGCGAGGCGACTCGCCAGGGGCCGAGCGGCACGGTGGGCATGCGGCTGGAGGGCGCCAGTCGGGGGCGTCGTGCGCTATCCGCGAGCGGACGGCGGGCGCGGCGCGACGATGGCTGACGGACAGCGGCCTCGTCCTCGTGGACGGGGCTCATCGAACACGCAACGTGAGAGGGCGCCCCTCCCTCGTGATGGGAAGAGGCGCCCGCGAACCACGGCGGCGAGGGTCTATGGCGACGGAGGCGTCTTCTGCTCCGCGCCGTCGCGGCCCGCGCCACCGGTCCCCATCGTGCCCGCGCCGCCAGGCGTGGCGGCGTACAGGTTGTCACCCAGCGAGTTCACGACATGGGTGATGGCGCGCTGGGCTCGCACGCTGTTGCCCGCCTTGTCGAGCGGCGGGGAGAAGGCCGCGATGGCGTAGCGGCCCGGCACCACGGCGACGATGCCACCGCCCACGCCGCTCTTCGCGGGGACGCCGGCCTGATAGAGCCACTCGCCGGTGTTCTCATACAGACCATTGGTGGCCATCAGCGCCAGGGTGCGCCGCGCGGTGTCCGGGCTGATGACCCGCTCACCCGTGACGGGGTTGATGCCGCCGTTGGCGAGCGTGGCGCCCATGGTGGCCAGCTGCCGGGCCGTGACGTTGACCGAGCACTGCCGCGTGTAGAGGTCGAGCGCCTGCTCGCGCGGAGAGCCGAGGACGTCATAGGACTCCAGCAGCGCGGAGATGGACTGGTTGCGCGTGTTGGTGGCCGTCTCCGACTTGTAGACCTCCTCGTTCACGGAGAGCGGCTCGCCCGCGAAGGCGTTGAAGTTGCCGCTGATCTTCCTCCAGCGCTCGTCGGGCGTCTTCGCGGGAATCAGGCTCACGGAGGTGATGGCGCCCGCGTTGACCAGCGGATTGCCGGCGCGGTGGTCCTCGTTCATCTCGATGGCGACGATGGAGTTGAACGGCTGCCCGGTGGCGTCCACGCCAATCTTGTCCTCGACCTTCTTGGCGCCCACCTCCTCCATCAGCCGCGCCAGCGTGAAGGGCTTGGAGAGCGACTCGATGGGGAAGGGCGAGGCGGCGTCGCCGGCGGTGTAGATCTTCCCGTCGACGGTGACGAGCGCGAGGCCGAAGAGGTTGGGGTTCACCGTGGCCAGGTACGGGATGTAGTCCGCGTTCTTGCCTTCCTTGTTCCCCTTGAACTGCGTGTGGGCCTTCTGGAGGGCCTGCTGGATGTCCGTCTCGGACGGCATCGCCTCGTCTCCCGGGGAGGGGCGGGCGGTCGTCTGGGACGCGGCGGGCTTGGACCTGGGCGCCGCGCCGAGCGCGACACCGGGGCCCGTGAGGGCCAGCAGACATGTGGAGAGCAACCAGCTTCTGCGACCGCGACTTGCGAGCTTCATGTCATCTCCTCCCAGCGACGTGGGCGCCCGCGAGCGCAGGCTGCTGGCGCGTCGGCTTCGGTGGTTGAGGAGTGGGGGCCGCCCGGCCGCGCGGCAACGCCGGGAGCGCACGAGCGAAGAGGCCCTCGCGTCCATGCGTGGGCCCAGGAACCCTCCCCGCCGTCCGGGCTTCGCGTCGATGACGTGGCGCCTACCTTGTCCGACGTCGAGTCGCACGGCGCTCCGCCCGTGCCCGTCGACGAAAGGAGGGCGTGCCGCCATGGCGGAGCCCCTGAGCTCGCTGGAGTCCGGTGTCCAGGCACACCTGTTGTCCGCGGTCTTCAATCCCGAGCAGGTCCGACTGGACGTGTGGAACCGGCTGCGGGAGGAGGTGACGCGGCTGGAGGCGCGGCACGCCGAGGGGCAGGTGTCGCCCGAGCACATGGAGCAGGTGCTCTCGCTCTTCGCGGAGGTGCACCCCATCGAGCGGCTCTTCGTGTTCCCGGGCGAGGCCCGGCTGCAGAGGCTGGCGGAGATGGCGCGTCGGCACGACGTGGAGGAGCTGGCCGAGGAGGTGCGTCGGCTGGTGGGCCTGTTGAGCCTGCATCGCGACCGCGCCTGTCTGCTCACGGACCTGGATGGGACGCGCGCGGCGGCGCCGGAGGGCTCGCACTACTTCACCACGCTGGTGGTGGATGACATGGCGGCGGCGGACTTCGAGCGGGTCCACCGCGGGATGCTCGAGGCGCAGCGCGGGGAGCACCAGTTCCTCTACGAGCTGCTCCAGGTGCGCTCGGTGGAGGACGCGCTGGTGGCGGTGCTCGTCAACGACGACGTGCAGGTGTGCGTGGTGCGGCAGGACCTGCCGCTGCGCTCGCGCTCGCCCGTGAAGCAGCTTCGCTCCACGCTGGAGCCCATCCTCGCGGAGGCGGAGCGCAACGGCGACGAGGCGGGGCTCGTGGTGGCGCGTTGGGTGCGGCGGCTGCGTCCACACCTCAACGTCTACCTCATCACCGACGAGTCCCTGGTGGGGCGGGAGATGCACACCGAGCGCCTGTTCGACCGCGTCTTCTACCGGTACGAGTCCGCGCACGAGCTGAACGTCACGGTGGTGGACGGCGTGCGCGAGCGCTACCGGACGCCGTTCTTCGACGCGCTCAAGCACTACGCCTCGCGGCCCATCGGCAACTTCCACGCGCTGCCGATTGCCCGAGGCCACTCGGTGTACAACTCGCGCTGGCTGCGGGACATGGGGGAGTTCTACGGGCCCAACCTGTTCATGGCGGAGTCCTCCTCCACCGCGGGTGGACTGGACTCCCTGTTGGAGCCGACGGGCTCCATCAAGCAGGCGCAGGAGAAGGCGGCCAAGACGTTCGGCGCGCAGCAGACGTTCTTCGTCACCAACGGCACGTCGACGGCGAACAAGATCGTCCACCAGACGCTGCTCCAGCCCGGTGACGTGGTGCTCATCGACCGCAACTGCCACAAGTCGCACCACTACGGGCTGGTGCTGGCGGGCGCGCACACGGTGTACCTGGATGCGTATCCGGTGCGGGAGTTCGCGATGTACGGCGGCGTGGCGCTGAGCACGCTGAAGGCGAAGCTCCTGGAGCTGAAGTCCGCGGGGCGGTTGGACCGGGTGAAGCTGGTGGTGTTGACCAACTGCACCTTCGACGGGCTCGTCTACCACCCGGAGCGGGTGATGGAGGAACTGCTGGCCATCAAGCCGGACCTGGCGTTCCTGTGGGATGAGGCGTGGTTCGCCTACGCCACGTTCATGCCGCTGGCGCGTCAGCGCACGGCGATGCGGGCCGCGCAGAAGCTGGCGGAGCGGCTGCGCAGCCGCGCGTACCGCGAGGAGTACCGGGCGTGGCGTGCACGGCGCGGAGACGGCGACGCGGTGGCGGGGGCCCGCGCGCTGGAGGAGCGACTGCTGCCGGACCCGGACAAGGTGCGCGTGCGCGTGTACGCGACACAGTCCACGCACAAGTCGCTGTCGGCGTTCCGTCAGGCCTCGATGCTGCACGTCTGGGACGAGGACTTCGAGCGCCGCGCGGCCGCGCCGCTGACGGAGGCGTACTTCACGCACATCACCACGTCGCCGAACCACCAGCTCGTGGCGTCGCTGGACCTGGCGCGCCGACAGATGGACCTGGAGGGCTTCGCGATGGTGAAGGAGGCCTACCAGCTGGCGATGCGGATGCGCGAGCGGCTGCGCGAGGACCCGCTGCTGCATCGCTACATGCGGCTGCTGGACGCGGAGCAGATGGTGCCGGAGGTGTTCCGCGGCTCGGGGTTGAACCGCTACGTGGGGCCGGGCTCGGCGGGCGTGGACGAGATGACGCGGGCGTGGGCGCAGGACGAGTTCGTGCTGGACCCGACGCGCCTGACGCTCTTCACCGCGCTCACCGGGCGCAACGGGTTCGAGTTCCGGAGCAAGGTGTTGATGGAGCGGCTGGGCATCCAGGTGAACCACACGTCCATCAACACGGTGCTGATGAACGCGACGATTGGCGTGACGTGGGGCTCGCTGTCGTTCCTCCTGGACGGGCTCCGGCACGAGGCGGAGCGACTGGAGGCGACGCTGGCGCAGGCGACGGGCGCGGAGCGCAGGCTGTTCGACGCGAAGGTGCGCGCCATCACCGAGGAGCTGCCGCCGCTGCCGGACTTCAGCGGGTTCCATCCGGCGTTCCAGCCGTCGGGCGGAGTGGGGGAGGGCGACTTGCGCAGCGCCTTCTTCCTGGCGTACCGCGAGGAGAACGCGGAGTTCGTGACGTTGCCGGAGGCCGCGCAGGCGCTGGACTCGGGGCGGCGGCTGGTGTCCACGCGCTTCGTGGTGCCGTATCCGCCGGGCTTCCCCATCCTGGTGCCGGGGCAGGAGGTGAGCCCGGGCATCGTGGAGTTCATGCGGAAGCTGGACGTGAAGGAGGTCCACGGCTACCGGCCGGAGCTCGGGTTGAGTGTCTTCACGGAGGACGCGCTGGAGCGCGCCGCGAGCACCCCGGCACCGGAGGTCCCCGAGCCCCGGACGCGCGGCCCACGCCACGCGCCGGGCCACAACGGGTCCACGCCCGCGACGCACTGAGCGCGGCCTCAGACGTGCCAGGTGAGGGAGCTGTCCGCCGAGTGGATGGCGGGCAGTGAGCAGTAGAAGGTGGTGCCGAGTCCGGGCTGGCTGTCCACCCAGACCCGGCCGCCATGGGCCTCGGTGATGCCCTTGACGATGGTGAGCCCAAGGCCCGCGCCTTCCTTGGCGCGGCTCCGGGCCTGCCAGAAGGGCTCGAACAGGTGGTGCTGGTCCTCGGGGGGAATCCCCGAGCCCGTGTCGCTCACCGAGCAGCGCACCATCTCCCCCCACGGGCGCGCGCGCAGGACGATGCAGCCGCCCATCGGGGTGAACTTCAGCGCGTTGCCAATCAGGTTGGAGAAGAGCTGCAGCACCCGGTCCCGGTCCACGAAGAGGTCCGGCGTGTCGCGGCTGACGTCCAACTGGAGATGGACGGACTGGGCCTCGGCCAGCGCCCGGTGCAGCTCCAATGCCTCCGTGAGCAGCGCCATCGTCGACTCCGGCCGACGGTCCACGGTGAGGCTGCCGCCCTGCATCCGCGCGACATCCAGCAGGTCCGCGATGAGCGCGGTCGCCCGGGTGACCGCCTTCTGGATGGAGGTCAGTGGACGCGAGTCCGCGGCGCGCTCCGCCGGCGAGCGCTTCATCATCGTCCCCGCGCTCAGCGAGATGACATTCAGGGGCGCGCGCAGGTCATGGGCGACGATGCGCAGCACCTCGTCGCGAAGGTGCGTGGCCTGCTCGGAGCGCGCATGCAGGCTCGCGTTGTCGATGGCCAGCGCCGCGCGCCGCGCCAGCTCCTCGACGAGCGCCAGGTCCCGACGCCCGTAGCTCCGCCCGGACTCGGAGGTGCCCAGCGCGACGACGCCCACCGTGTGCCCGCGCGCGCTCAGCGGCACCACGATGATGGAGCGGGGCGCGAGCCGTCGAAGCAGGTCCAGGTGCCGGGCATCCTCCGCGGTGCTCTCCAGGAGCGACGCGGGGACCTCTTCCAGCAGCAGCGACTGGCCGCTGGTGAAGACCTCCGCCAACGCATGTCCCCGCCGCAGGTGGGCCTGCGGATACGCGCCGAACAGCTCCTCCATCAACAGCGTCCTCTCGTGCGTGGAGGCGAGGCACTCGCGGCGTTGGACCTTCCCGTGCTCGTCGATCATCGTCACGACGCAGAAGTCCGCGAGCGCTGGGACGAGCAGCCGCGACACCGTGGTGACCGTCGTCCCCGGGTCCAGCGAGCTGGCGAGCCTGGGCCCGGCCTCCGCCAGCAGGCGCTGCTCCCGCTCCTGCTGCTTGCGCTCGGAGATGTCCTGCACCTGGGAGATGAAGTGCAGCGGTCTGCCCTTCGAATCGTGGACGAGGGACGCGGTGAGCAGGACGTACACCAAGTGGCCCAGCTTGTGACGGTAGCGTTTCTCGAGCTGATACGTGCCCAGCTCCCCATCCAGCAGCCGCCCCACCTGGAGCAGGTCCCCCTCCAGGTCCTCCGGGTGGGTGAGGTCCTGGAATGTCATCGCGCACAGCTCCTCGCGCGTGTACCCGAGCATCTGGCTCAGCGCCTCGTTCACGTTCAGGAAGTGTCCGTCCAGGCCAACCAGGGACATGCCGATGGGGGCATGGTCGAAGGCGGTGCGGAACAGCTCCTCCCGGTTGCGCCGGGCCTCCTCCGCTCGCACCCGCGCGCTCAGGTCGCGCAGGATGACGGCCCTGAACGCGACATCATCCACCCGCACGTCGGCGAGCGTGGCCTCCGCGGGAAACACCTCCCCACTCCTGCGACGGCCGGACAGGGGTCTTCCCTCCTCGTCGCCCGGGCCTGTTCCGGCGGCCTCCCGCGCCGGGAGGTCCAGGGGGCCGCTCAGCAACAGGTCCATCGACCTGCCCAGCACCTCGCCCGCGGCGTAGCCGAAGATGCGCTCGGCGCCGGTGTTGAACAGGGTGATGTTCCGCTGCTCGTCGACGGCGATGATGGCGTCCGCGGCGTTGTTGACGATGCCGGCGAAGCGGGCCTCGGAGATGCGCAGCGACTGCGCCACTTCGCGCTGGCGCGCATCCAGTCGGGAGAGGGCGTTCGCGTTGCGAGCCAGCAGGAGCACGAAGGCGAGCACCGTGACGAGCGCGAAGACCGACGTGCCGAACGGGCCGCTGCGAAAGCCGAGCTCCTCGCTGACCAGCCGCAGCCCCCACACGAGCAGCGGCAGGGTGATGACGGCGGGCAACAGCCTGCGCGCCATGAGGCCGCCGGCATCGTCCCGCAGCAGCACCCCCATCAGTCCATATCGGGGATGCACGGAGAGGATTCCCACCGAGAGCAGCAGGAACAACAGCGCCGAGTGCAGCGCCATGGGCGTGTAGGGCCCGAAGGCCCGCTGCCCGATGAACGCGGTCAGCGGAGCCTCCTCCAGATACGCATAGCCGATGAGGGCCTGGGCGGAGACGAGCGCGACGAGCAGGGCGAGCGGACGGGCCGGATGCCACCCCGAGCGGGTCCTGACGTGCAGCAGCAGCAGCGCGGACCCGAGCAGCACCAGGCTCGCCGCTGTCAGGGGAGACGGCCGGCCCGGCATGTGCGGCGACAGCCGGGTGAGGGTGTCCGCGAAGAAGAGGGGGGCGATCCCGAAATCCCGCCGCGTCAGGTACTCGAGCAGCACCAGTCCGCCCAGCACCATGGCGAGCAGCGCCAGTGCCAGCCCCAGTCCCCTTGCCAGGCGCTCCGCCGACTTCCTCCTCAGCAGCCACAGCGCGCAGCCGATGGAGAACTGCCCCACGGCGGTGAGGGGCATCATCACCCCGGCTCCCGGGAGGAAGACCACACGGGTGAGCCGCTCGCTGGCCATCGCCCAGCCCGCCAGCACGGTGGCCGTCACCAGGACGGTGAACGTGCACACGAGCGGGACCAGCCAGTCGAGCACCCTTTCCAGAGGGCGCGACGAAACCTCCATCCACGAAACTGGAGTCACGTCCTGTCGTTGACCAATGTCGCGGCGGCGACCGCTCCGCCGCCTGCTTCAGCGCTCCTCCCAATGAATCCAGCGCAGGTCCCTCACGAAGAGCGTGTAGAGGACGGGGACGAGCAGCAGGGTGAGCACCGTGGCCACGGTGAGTCCGCCGATCTGCGCGTAGCAGAGCGGCTGCCACAGCGGGCCGCCGTGCAGCGCCAGGGGGATGAGCCCCAGCACGGTGGCTCCCACCGTCACCAGCACGGGCCGCAGGCGGTGGACCCCGGCGTCGAGCAGGGACTCGCGCAGGGACTCTCCGCGCTCGTGGGCCTCCTCGATGTAGTCGAAGAGCACGATGATGTGGCTGACGATGACGCCCATCAGGCTGATGATGCCCAGGAAGGCCATGAAGCTGAAGGGCGCGCCCATGAGGACCAGCGACACCAGCGCCGCCGCCGCGCCGAAGGGCAGGGCGGCGAACACGACCAGCGGCTTGACGGCGTTCTTGAACTGGATGACCAGCGCCACGTAGATGGCGACGATGAGCATGCCGAGCACGACGACCATGCTCGCGAAGCTCTTCTTCTGCTCCTCCGCCTCGCCGCCGATCTCCAACGTGTAGCCGATGGGCAGGTGCTGCTGGAGCTCATCGAGCTTTGGACGGGCCTCCTTCAGGACCTCCGACGCGAGCACGCCCTGTTGCGGGAACGTGGAGATGGTGATGGTGCGGAACTGGTTGCGGCGGCGGATCTTCTCCGTCTGGAGCGAGTAGGCGACGCGGGAGACCTGCCGCAGGGGCACCTTCTGGGGCCCGCTGCGCGAGCTGATGTACAGGTTCTCGATGTCACCCAGCTGGGCGCGCTCCTCGGCGCGGAGCCGGGCGACGATGTCGATTTGATGGATGCCCTCGCGCAGCTGACCCACCGTCATGCCGTTCATCGCCGAGGCGGAGGACGTGGCCACGTCCAGGTTGGTGACGCCCGCGAGGTTGGCCCGGTCCGGGTCCACCTCCAGCTTCACGGAGAACGTGTCGCTGCCCCAGTCGTCGCGCGTGCGCGCGGTGCCGGGGACGGAGCGGAAGATGGCCTTGGCCTGCTCGGCGATGTCGCGCAGCACGGAGATGTCCTCGCCGGAGACCCGGATGGACACGGGGATGCCCACGGGCTTGCCCGTCTCCAGCTCGCGCACGTCGACGCGCGCCCCGGCGATGCGGCGTGACAGCGCGTCCTGGAACAAGGGCACCAGCATGCGGGTGTCCTCCTTGTCGCGGACCTGGATGACCAGCTGCGCGTAGTTGAGCTGCTGGAGCTCCGGTGCGACGGAGAACCAGAAGCGGGGACCTCCGCCGCCGATGAACTCCGTCACCGACTCGAGCACCTGGCGCGGCTTGCCGTCGCTCGGGTGGGCCTTGCCGTACTCCTCGGCCACCTCCTGGAGGATGCGGGTGGCGTCCCTCGCGGTGTCGCGCGTCGCGGTGAGGGTGGCGTCCTCGGGCAGCCAGACGTCCACGTAGGACAGATAGGACAGGTCCTTGGGGAAGAAGGCGGAGCGGACGCGGGTGCCCACGAGCGCGCCCGCGATGAGGACGAGCAGCGCCACGCCGACGACGAGCAGCCGGTGGTCGATGGCCCAGCCGACGACCTGCTGGTATCTCCGGGCGAAGCGCGAGGTCTTCTGTTCCGATGCGGGAGTCTCAGTCTCGGGCGCGCGGAGGATGGCGGAGCCCAGCAGCGGGATGAACGTCATGGAGACCACGCGCGAGGCGACCAGGGACAGCGTGAGGACGATGGGCAGGGTGCGGATGAACCTGCCCGTGTCTCCAGGCAGCGAGAGGAAGGGCAGGTAGGCGGCGATGTTGGTGAGGGTGGCGAAGAGGATGGCGGTGGCCAGCTTCGTGGGACCGAGCCACGCGGCGATGCGCGGCTTCCACCCCATGGACATCGAGCGCTTGATGGCGTCGCTGGCCACGACGGGGTCATCCACCAGCAGGCCCAGCGCGATGATGAGCGACGCGATGGAGATCTGCTGCAGGTCCACGCCGAACAGGTGCATCAGCCCGAAGGTCATCGCCAGGGTGATGGGGATGGACAGGGCCAACAGCAGCGCCGTCCTCCACTCCCAGAAGCCGATGAGCGCGACGAGCACCACCAGGATGATGGCCTCGTAGAGCGAGGACATGAACAGGTCCACGTTCTCCTTCACCTGGAGCGGCTGGTCCGAGGTGCGGCGGATGACCAGGTCTTCGGGCAGCAGGCGTTGGACGTGCGCCAGCTCCTCGCTCACGGCGTGGCCGAAGGTGTCGATCTGCTCGCCCGGGCGCATGTTGACGGCGAGGGTGATGGCGCGGTTGCGGACGAACTCGCCCTGGGCGTTGCGCGCGTCCAGGTAGTTCAGGAAGCGCGGCGGGCTCTGGTAGTCGCGGCGCACGTCCACCATGTCGCGCAGGTACACCGGCGTGCCGTTGGTGCTCGTGGTGGCGACGATGTCTCCCAGCTCACGCTCGCTGGACAGCTCGCCCGACGGGTCGATGGTGATGCTCTTGCCGCCCATCTCCAGGATGCCGCCGGGCGCGGTGATGTTGCGCGCGGAGATGAGGTTCGCGAGCCCCGAGGCCTGGACGCCGTAGGAGGCGAGGCGCTCCTGCGAGTACTCCAGGAAGATCTTCTCCGGCAGCACGCCCGCGCGGGTGACCTTGGAGACGACGGGCAGCCGCTGGAGGTGTCGCTGAATCGTGTCGGTGAAGTCGTCGAGCTGCCGGTGGCTGTAGCGGTCTCCCGCGTTCGCCGTCAGTCGGGCCCGGACGTCCTTCGGGTCGCGGACGATGATGGGGCGCCACACGTCGGGGTGGAGCTCCGACAGGCTCAGGTGGTCCTGGGCGAAGGCGCGCAGGTGTCGCAGCAGCGTGTCGTCGTCCAGGGACGTGGCCATGTCCACGCCGATGAAGCCGGGGCTCTGGATGAAGCGCGCGTCATCCGTCTCGGGCAGGGCGTCGAAGAAGCGCAGGGCCTGGTCTCCCAGGCGCTGCATGGACGTCGCGTTGATGGAGGGCGGGAAGCTCACCACCAGCGTGGCCCGTGGAGCGGAGGACGACGCGGACGCGCGCACGTCCTCGATGGCGCGGGCGACGGCGCGCGAGCGCAGCTCCAACTCCACGTCGTTCGCCGGAGGGCTGGCCACCGTGAGCATCAGCGTCGCGGTGTCGCCGAAGTCCTTGAGGAACTGCACCGGCCCCGCGCCGCTCGGCAGGTCGCGAATCGTGTCGAGCCGCCCCTGGATGTCGTCGAACTCCTTGGCGCGGTCCGCGACGTCCTCCTTCAGCGTGACGTAGACGACGGACAGGCTGGTGCGACTGATGGACTCGATCTTCTCGACGCTGGCGTTCTCGGAGATCTTCTGCTCGATGCGGCGGGTGACCAGCTGTTCAATCTTCTCCGCCTCCGCGCCGGGCCACAGGCACGTGGCCACCGCGACGCGCACTGCGATGACCGGGTCCTTCGCCTTGGGCATCTTGAAGTAGCCGTAGACGCCCCACACCAGCGTGAAGGCCAGGAACACCCAGGCCACCTGCCGCTTCTCGGTGAAGTAGCGCGCGGTGTTGTGTTTGTGGCGCACCAGCGCTTCGTCGCGCTCCCGCTCCGCCTGCTCCGCCTGCTCGGGCGTCACGGAATCACCTCCACCGCCTCGCCGTCGGACAGGAGGCTGGCGCCGGTGACGACGATGCGCTCACCGGCCTCCAATCCCTTGCGCACCGGGATGACGTTGCCCAGGTACTCGCCCAGCTCCACCTCGCGGGCACGCACGAGCGACTTGCCGTCCTGCTGCTGGAACACGAAGACGGCGAACCCGTCCGGCTTGCCGGGCGCGCGGACGATGGAGGACAGCGGCACGAGCAGCTCCGGCTGGAGTCGGGCGGAGCCGCCGTCTCGCAGCGACAGCGCGGCCACCATGCCGGGCTTGAGTCGCTGGTCCTCGTTGGGGATGGAGACCTCCACCGCGAACACGCGGCTCTTGGGGTCCGCGGAGGGCGCGATGCGGGAGATGCGCCCCTCGAAGCGCTGTCCGGGGAAGGCCTGGGTGATGACGGCCTGGGGCGCGCCGAGCCGGACGCTGGGCAGGAGCGTGTCCGGGACGCCGAACACCACGCGGACGCTGCGCGTCTCCGCCACCGAGAAGGCGACGGTGCCCGGCGCGGCCAGGACGCCCACCTCCACGGTGCGCTTGAGCACCACGCCGGAGAGCGGCGAGCGCAGCTGGGTGTCCTCGAGCGCCGTGCGCGCTTCCTCCACGCGGGCCTGGGCGACGGCCGAGGCGCCGACGGCGCTGTCCTTCTGCGTGCGGGCGGCGTCGAGCTGCGCGGGCGTGGACACCTCCGCGGCGACGAGCTTCGTCGTGCGCTCGAAGTTGATGCGCGCCTGCTCCTCGGCGGCGCGGGCCTGGGAGAGCGCCGCGCGGGCCTCGGTGAGTTTCTGCGAGTAGTCCGTCTTGCGCAGCGCGGCCAGCTCCATGCCCTCGCGCACGGCGTCGCCCTCCTGGATGAGGCGGGGGCGTCCGTCCACGTCCTTCACCTTCGCGATGGACTCCACGTAGCCGCCGACCTTGAAGGCCAGGTCCACGCGCGTGGCGGGCTGGATCTCCGCGGAGAAGCGCGCATCCGCCGTCGTCCCGGCGCGGCCCACGGTGGCGATGCGCACGGCGGTGGCAGGCGCGGGCGGGGGAGGGGAGCGCCCGCAGGCGAGCCCGAGCGGGGCGCCCAGGACGAGCGTGAGGGCCAGCAACGACGTCCTCATGAGACGGACTCCAGCGACGCGTCGGAAGCGACGACGTGAAGGACGGCGCCCGGGATTCGGGGCCGTCCGGGGGGAAGCTCACCACGATGAAGAAGGGACTCAGGGGGTGGGCACGACGGGGTGGGCCTTGCCTGTCGCGCGCCCGACACGGTGCGCCGCCGGATGCTCAGAGGACGACGAGCAGGCCGAGCGACGCTGTCGGGTAGACCTGCCGCAGCTTCAGCTCACCATTCGAGATGCGCAGCGTGCGCACGTCCGTGAAGGTGAAGCCCGGGCCTCCGCGCGCCGTCAGGCCCAGCCGCCCCGCGCCCGGCCGCCACATGAGTCCCACCGCGGGCTCCACGAACGCCGCCGTGCTCGCGCTCTGCGAAGGGCCCTTGCCCGTGCGCGCCACGAACTCCTCGAAGCCCGCCGTCAGCCCGACGAAGGGCCGCAGCGTGCCGTTCGCGAACGTCGTCACCGTGTAGCGCGCGTCCGCGCCCACCGCGTAGTTGAGCTTCACCTCGCCCAGCTCCGCCCCCTCGAAGCGCGTGCGCACGCCCACCGCGTTGCCCCACTGGCCCGCGCGCGCCATCAGTCCGAAGGAGAACGGCCCCTCGAACCGGGGCGAGATGTCCAGTCGCACGCCGTACATCGACGCGTCCAGCGCGGGCGGCTGCAGCTCCAGCAGCACCGAGCCCCGGCGCTCCCGCTCCCGCGAGGGAATCAGCTCGCCCGCGTCGTCCGCCCACGCCGGTGCGCCCATCAACACCGCCGCCGCCAGCACTCCCGTCAGGACTCCCTTGGACTGGACCTTCATCTCGCGCTCCCGTGTTTTTAGTCGTTCGACTAATTTAGTTACACGACTAACTAAGACTGCGCCCGGGTGATGTCAAGGCGACCGGGCGGCCGGCCTCGGGGTGCTTGCGGGTAGGTGTGTGGCGTCCTATGGGAGACAGATGGCCCGTCCACGCAGCCCGAAGAAGCCTTCGTCCCCTCCGCCGGAGCCGGCGCTCACGGGAGAGCCGGATGCCCGGGAGCGGCTCATCGCCGCCAGCTCGCGCGTGCTGGCGGAGCGGGGCTACGACGCGACGACGGTGAAGGAGGTGGCGCGCGTGGCCGGGGTGAACCAGGGGCTGGTGCACTACTACTTCGGCAGCAAGGACGCGTTGCTGCTCGCCGTCACGCGCGCGCACAGCGCGCAGTACGTGGCGGAGCTCAAGAAGCTGCGGGACGAGACGCCGCTGGAGGACCTGGCGGACACCAGCTTCGCGTGGGGCGAGCGCCACCTGCGCGCGTCACCCGAGCAGTTCCGGCTGCGCTACGAGCTGTTCGCGTTGGGGCTGCGCAACGCGGAGCTCACCTCGGCGGTCTCCGAGCTCCAGGCGGAGGGTGACCTGGAGGTGGCCCGCACGGTGGCGCGCTATCGGGGCGGGGAGGCCTCGCGCCCCGAGCCCCTGGACCACCACTACGCCGTCATCATCAAGTCGTGCTTCGACGGACTGGCGCTCCAGGCGCTGTTGGATCCGAAGTTCGACCCGGGGCCGGTGTACGCGCTGCTGAAGCATCTGGTGCTGTCGAGTGTCGACGGACCCGGGAGCGGCAAGGCGCCAGCGCGTCGGGGAAGTCGGAGCCAGGCGCGTCGAGGCACACCGAGGCCTCGACGTCGCCCGAGCACGCGGTCCCGCCGCTGAGCGTCGTCAGAGGGCGGTCTGCTCGCCGGGCGTGAGGAACCGCACGCGGCGGTCTCCCTGGAGCGCGGCGCGGACCTGGGCCTCGGTGGAGAGGGGCTCGAAGGCACCCGCGTACGTCACGGTGAGTCCGTGGGCGGTGGCGTGGCCTGTCCACAGCCGGGTGTCATCCTCTACTCGGAGGACCTGGACCCCGGGGGCTCCGGCGGGCGTCCAGGTCGAGACGGTGATGGGCCGCGCGCGGGGCATGGGATGTTGTCCGGCTGGATGCTTTCTATCTCACGTTTAAGGCCTGTACGAGGTATGGGGGCGTCGTGTCAGTCGGTGGCGTCGCGATACAACGCGTCGAACCGGGCCTTTTCTGGCGGCCAACCGGGCCGGAGGATGAGACATGCCAGGAGCCACAGTGGGGCTTCGCGTGGGGGGAGCACGCATGGGGACGGATGCAGAAGGGGCGTTGCGCGCCGTGCGGTCTTTGGTGGAGCTGGAGGACACGGAGCAGGCAGCGCAGCTCTACGAGGAGCTGGGGGCCTCCCAGCGCGAGCGGCTGCGCAAGCAGGCCGCGCAGGGGCCGGTGAAGGAGCGACGCGGGTTGGTGGAGGTGCTGCGACGCGCCCGGGACTTCCTGGGCGCCGCGCGGCTGATGGATGGCAGCGGTGACGACGCCGTGGCCGCCGACCTCTACGTCCAGAGCGGCCAGTACCTGGAGGCGGCGGAGGCCTGGCTGCGCGCGGGTGAGTCCGAGCGCGCCGCGTCGGCCTTCGAGCGCGCGGGGGCCCTGGAGCGCGCGCTGGAGGTGTACCGCGGCCTGGGCGCGCGTGAGTCCATGGCGCAGTGCCTGGTGCGCCTCAAGCGTCCCTTCGACGCGGCGGACCTCTACCGTGAGCTCGGTCAGCCCCACGCGGAGGTGGAGACCCTGGGCGGCGTGACGCCCGAGGACCCGCGCTACATCGAGGCCGTGCTGCGCATGTGCCGGCTGCTGGACGTCGAGGGCTTCACGCACCGCGCGCTCGCGGTGCTGGTGGACGCGCTGACCAGCTCCGACGTGGCGCGGGCCGAGCCGGCGATGGTCACCGAGCGCGCGCGCCTGTTGCGTCGCATGGGCATGAACGCGGAGGCGGAGGCGGTGCTCGGCCGTCGCAACACGCCCTCCACCACGCCCGTGGCCAACGGCTATCGCTTCCTCAAGGCCATCCCCATCTTCAGCGAGCTGTCGCTGGAGGACATGAAGGACCTCTACCGGCAGGCCCGGCAGGTGGTGCTCGCGCAGGACTCCGTGGTGCTGGAGAAGGGAGAGCCGGGCGTGGCGCTGCTCGTCCTGATGGAGGGGACGGTGGACGTCTTCAGCGGCCCGGAGTCGGACGCGCGGCTGCTCAACTCGCTGGGGCCGGGGGAGTACCTCGGGGAGATCTCCCTGGTGCAGGACGCGCCGGTGTCCGCGCACGTGCGGGCGCGCACGGCCGTGCGCGCGCTGCGCATCAGCCGCACGGCCTTCGAGCACTACCTGGACACCCACGAGGCCGCGGCGCTGCGCATCTACCGCCTCTTCACGCAGAACCTCGCGGCCCGGGTGCGCGCCCTCAGCGCTTGAAAAGGCGGCTCACTTCCAGGAGCAGCCCTTGATCTTCTCGCAGAAGGCCGCGTTCGTGGCCTTCGTGCACTCCATGGCCAGCCCCATGCACCGGTTGGTGGAGTACGAGTAGGAACAGCCGGGCTGGCTGTTGCAGAAGACGCTCGAGTACACGCCGCAGAAGGTCGCCTTGCCGGTGCACTGGCCGCCCTTGCTCGGCGCCGCGTCCTCCGCGGCCTGCTCCGTGTCCTCCTTCACGGGTGTTTCCTGCTTCGCGCCGTCCTTCTTCGGGGAGGACTGGGTTTTCGTGTCCTTGGGGGCCGCGGCCTGTTCGTCCGCGTGAGCGGGAGCACAGGCGAGCAGCACCAGGGAGGCGAGCATTCCCACGAGGAGTCGGGGCTGCGCTGCGTGGCGAGACATGGGCGTCCTTTCGGCGAGGGGCTCGGCTTTCGCCCCGGCGTGATGAGAACAGCGCACTGTAGAGGACTCCTTCCGGGCGTGGGGAAGAGGGCACGGCGGGTGGCTCGGCTCACCCAGGAGGTGGGTCCTTTTCGCGCGACTGTCATCGACGTGGACGCAGCGCGCGGCTAACATGTCCGGCTTCATGGCCAGGCAGGATGGCGCCAGCGAAGATCCCGACCGGGGGCGGCGCATTGGAAAATACGAGATCCTCACCCGCCTCTCGATGGGAGGAATGGCGGAGCTGTTCCTCGCCTTCACCTCGGGGCCGGGCGGATTTCGCAAGTTCGTCGCCGTCAAACAGATCCTCCCGGACATCAAGAAGGACGAGCAATTCGTCCAGATGTTCCTGGATGAGGCGCGGATCACCGCGGCGTTCTCGCACGCGA
Organism: Myxococcus sp. MISCRS1; assembly: GCF_026626605.1. Taxonomy (NCBI): domain Bacteria; kingdom Pseudomonadati; phylum Myxococcota; class Myxococcia; order Myxococcales; family Myxococcaceae; genus Myxococcus; species Myxococcus sp. MISCRS1. The sequence continues at coordinate 612,563 of NZ_JAPNKB010000001.1, read as the reverse complement.
ACATCGGACAGGTCTTCGACCTGGGCGAGGACGGCGGCGAGCTGTTCCTGGCGATGGAGTTCCTGCCCGGGCAGAACCTGGAGCAGGTCATCAAGGCCGCCTCGCGGCGCCAGTACGGGCTGCCGCTGGGGTTCATCGGTCGGGTGATCCGCGACACGTGCCTGGGGCTGCACTACGCGCACCACTTCACGGACCCGTCGGGGCGCTCGGTGGCGGTGGTGCACCGGGACGTGTCGCCGAAGAACGTGATGCTCACCTACGACGGCGTCGTCAAGGTGATCGACTTCGGCATCGCGAAGGCGAGGGGGCGGCTGGGGCGCACGCAGGTGGGCACGGTGAAGGGGACCAGCGGGTACATGTCCCCGGAGCAGGTGCGTGGCCACGCGATGGACGGCCGCAGCGACCTGTTCTCCGTGGGCGTGATGCTCCACGAGATGCTCACCGGCCAGCGGCTGTTCAACGGTCCGCACGAGGCCGCGGTGATGTTGCAGATCGTGGAGGCGGACGTCACGTCGCCCCGCGCCGCCAACCCGGACATCCCGGAGGCGCTGGACGCGGTGGTGATGCGCTCGCTGGCCCGGGACGCGGCGCAGCGCTTCACCAGCGGCCGTGAGATGGCGCGCGCCATCGAGGCGGCGCTCGGCCCGGAGCTGTTCGACGAGGACGGCGTCACCGCGGTGATGGGCGAGCTGTTCGAGGAGAAGCGTCAGAAGACGCGCACGCTCCTGGAGCTGGCCAGCCGCGCCGAGGACGCCCGGGTGAGCGAGGCGGCCGGCGAGCTGCAACAGGACGACGTCGGCGAGATGGGCGCCACCGCGCAGCTGCCGACCCCGACGGCGGCCCGCACGGTGGCGCGCGCGGATGGGAGCAGCGCGCCCAAGCCGACGCCGCAGCGGCGCACGGATGGGAGCAGCGCGCCCAAGCCGGTGCCCCAGCGGCGTCCGGCCACGCCCACGGACCCGGAGGTCCCCACCCGCGCGGGCAGCGGACCCAAGCCGGTGCCGCAGCGGCGCACGGGGGCCGAGGCGGCCTCGACGACGCCGCGTGCCCCGCGCGCGCTGCTGGAGGCGGGCGGCACGTCCCGCACGCCGCGCCCGCGTCCCGCCGCGCGCGAGGAGCCGCTGGAGGACGTGGACTCGCTCGATGAGCCGAGCGACCTGTCGACGCAGCAGTTCCGCACCCGTCCTCCGCGCCCGGGCGCCGGCTCCTCGGGCCGTGGCCGGGGCGTGTCGCGCTCGGACACGCCGGTGCAGACGCCGGCCGCGAAGCCGAAGTCCCGCTGGATGGGGCGGCTGTTCCTGCTCGTGCTGCTGGGGGCCGTGGGCTGGGCCTCGACGCAGCCCATGGTCCGCGCCCAGTTCGTCCCCGCCTTCGAGTCCGCGAAGGCCTGGGTGAAGGCGGAGCTGGATCCGCAGCCGCCCGCGGACCCCACGCTCAACGCCGCGTGGCCGCCCCAGCAGAAGCCGGGACCGCCGCCGGGCTTCCCCGGCACCACGCCCGCGCCGGACCCGCGTCCGGGCGCCCAGGCGGAGGCGCCCTCCGCGCCGGAGCCCACCGCCCAGGTGGCGACTCCGCCCGAGCCGTCCCCGGCCGTGCCCGACGTGCGCCCCGCGTCCACCTCCACGGCGCGCAAGGGGAAGGAGACGCCGAAGGAGGACCCGGCCCGGACCGCCGAGGCCTCCAAGCCCGTCACCCGCAAGCCGCGGGTGTACGCGGGCAAGGAGAAGCCGGAGGACGAGCCCGTCACCACGGTGACGAAGGACCCGGACGCGCTGGCGGAGGTGATGGACACCAGCACGCCCCAGGGCGCGGCGAAGGCGGGGCTGGGGTGGATCTCCCTCTACACGGTTCCCCGGGCGGCGGTGTTCGACGGCGCCACCCAGCTGGGCACCACGCCGCTGTTGAAGTTCCCGCTGCCGGTGGGGACCTACACGCTGCGGCTGGTCGACCCCACGAGCCCCGACGGGGTGAGCCGGCGCCTGTCCGCGCCGGTGAAGCCCGGCGAGGTGACCAAGCTGCAGATTCGACTGGCGGACCTCCCTCTGTACAAGGAGTGAGCGCCGTCCTTGACGCCCTCGGACCCCCTCAATAGGGTCCGCGGGCTCTTTTCCTTCGACGCACTGCGAGAAGGACACCCATCGCTATGTATTTCCAGGACCTCATCTTCACGCTCCAGAAGCACTGGGCCGACCAGGGCTGCCTCTCCACGCAGCCGTACGACCTCGAGGTCGGCGCCGGCACCATGGCCCCGACGACGTTCCTCCGCGCGCTGGGGCCGGAGCCCTGGAATGTGGCGTACGTGCAGCCCTCGCGTCGCCCCGCGGATGGCCGCTTCGGTGAGAACCCGAACCGGCTGTTCCAGCACCACCAGTTCCAGGTCATCCTCAAGCCCGCGCCCAAGAACGTGCAGGAGCTGTATCTGGAGTCGCTGCGGAAGATCCGCATCGACCCGCTCGAGCACGACATCCGCTTCGTCGAGGACGACTGGGAGTCGCCCACGCTCGGCGCGTGGGGCCTGGGCTGGGAGGTGTGGTGTGACGGGATGGAGGTGACGCAGTTCACCTACTTCCAGCAGTGCGGCGGCTTCGACTGCAAGCCCGTCTCCGCGGAGCTCACGTACGGGCTCGAGCGCATCTGCATGTACCTGCAGAACGTGGAGAACGTCTTCGACATCGAGTGGGTCAAGGGCGTGAAGTACCGCGAGGTGTTCCACCCGAACGAGGTGGAGATGAGCCGGTACGCGCTGCAGGAGTCGGACGCGGCCATGCTCTTCTCGCTGTTCGATGCGTACGAGAAGGAGTGCAAGCGGCTCATCGAGCGGCAGTTGCCGCTGCCCGCGTACGACTTCGCGCTGAAGTGCTCGCACACGTTCAACCTGCTGGACGCGCGCGGCGCCATCTCCGTCACGGAGCGCGCGGCCTTCATCAAGCGCGTGCGCGACAACGCGCGGCTGTGCGCGGAGGGGTATCTCCAGATGCGCGAGCGGCTGGGCTATCCGCTGCTCAAGACGCCGTGGACGGTGGGGGAGCAGCCCGCCATCCTCGAGGGCAAGGCGGCCAGCGACTACTGGAAGACGGTGCAGCTCAACAAGCCGGTGGAGAAGAAGGAGAAGGCGGAGGTGACCCGTGGCGCGTGATCTGCTCCTGGAAGTGGGCGCGGAGGAGATTCCCGCCTCGTTCATCGCCCCCGCGCTGGAGGACCTGCGCCGGGTGGTGACGGAGCGCCTGGCGGACGCGCGCCTGGAGCACGGTGAGGTGAAGGTCTACGGCACGCCCCGGCGCCTGGCGGTCTGGGTGCGCGACGTGGCGGACGCGGGCAAGGACGTGGTGAAGGAGGTGCTGGGGCCCAGCGCCAAGGCCGCGTTCGACGCGCAGGGCAAGCCCACCAAGGCGGCGGAGAAGTTCGCCGAGGGGCTGAAGCTCTCGGTGGACCAGCTGGGCCGCGCGCAGACGGCCAAGGGCGAGTACGTGTCCGCGCGCGTGGAGGAGAAGGGCCGCGCGGCGGCGGACATCGTCCCGGACGCGCTGCACGCGGCGGTGCACTCCATCAACTTCCGCAAGTCCATGCGCTGGGGTGACGTGGAGTCCTCCTTCGCCCGGCCCGTGCAGTGGCTGGTGGCGCTCTTGGGCGGCGACGTGGTGCCCGTGGTGTTCGGCGACGTGAAGAGCGGCCGCGTGACGTACGGCCACCGCTTCCTGTCGCCCGGCGCCGTCGAGCTGAAGGCGCCCGCGGACTACGAGGCCGCGCTGGCGAAGGCGAACGTGGTGGCGGACATCGCCAGGCGCCGCGCCATGCTCGTGGAGAAGGTGACGGCGGCGGCGAAGGCGGCCGGCGGCGCGCTGCTCGAGGACGAGGGCCTGGTGGACCAGGTGACGAACCTGGTGGAGCTGCCCAGCCCCGTGGTGGGCACGTTCGAGGAGCGCCACCTGGACCTGCCACCGGAGGTGCTGGTGCAGGAGATGAAGAGCCACCAGCGCTACTTCTCGCTGGTGGACGGGGCGGGGAAGCTGTTGCCCAAGTTCATCGCCGTGTCGAACACGCCGGTGCGCGACGAGCAGCTGAGCCTGCGCGGCTACCAGCGCGTGCTGCGCGCGCGTCTGGCGGATGGCCGCTTCTTCTTCGACGAGGACCGCAAGACGCCGCTCGCCGACCGCGTGGAGAAGCTGGGCCGCGTGGTGTGGCAGGGGCAACTGGGCACGTATCTGGAGAAGGTGGAGCGCTTCCGCTCGCTGGCGGTGTGGCTGGCCGGGCAGACGAAGCGGGCAGGGGAGAGCGCCACCATCGAGCGCGCGGCCACGCTGGCCAAGGCGGACCTCGTCACGGGCATGGTGGGCGAGTTCCCGGAGCTCCAGGGCGTCATGGGCCGCGAGTACGCGCGCGCCAGCGGCGAGCCGGACGCGGTGGCCCTGGCCATCTTCGAGCACTACCTGCCGCGAGGCGCCGAGGACGCGCTGCCCACGCAGGACGCGGGCGCGCTCATCGGCATCGCGGACCGGCTCGACTCGCTGTGCGGCATCTTCGCCATCGGCAAGGTGCCCAGCGGCGCGGCGGACCCGTTCGGTCTGCGCCGCGCGTGTCTGGCCATCATCCGGCTGGTGCTGGGGCGGGGCTACCGCTTCAGCCTGTCGGCGGCGGTGGACGAGTCGCTGCGGCTGCTCGCGCCCCGGCTGGCCAACGTCAAGCGCAAGGCGGGCGAGCCCGCGCCGCGCGAGCAGGTGCTGGAGTTCTTCCGCGGCCGCCTCAAGGCGCTGTGGGGCGAGCAGCACCGCACGGACGTGGTGGAGGCGGTGCTCGCGGCGGGTTTCGATGACCTGGTCGCCGCGCAGAAGCGCCTGGAGGCGCTGAGCCTCATCGTCGGGCGGGCCGACTTCCAGCCCCTGGCCGCGGCCTTCAAGCGCGTGGTCAACATCGTGGAGAAGCAGGGCCGCGACGTGGCGGGGGGGCAGACGCAGGCCCAGAAGCTGGTGGACGACGCCGAGAAGCAGCTCCACGCGGCCTTCTCCCAGGCGCGCACGTCCGTGACGGGCCTGCTGCAGGGGGATGATTTCTCCGGCGCCCTCAAGGAAATCACCGGGTTGAAGCCCGTGGTGGACACCTTCTTCGACAAGGTGATGGTGATGGCCGAGGACAAGGAGCTGCGGGAGAACCGCATCCGGCTGCTCACGGAGATTGGCGCCCTGTTCAACCAGGTGGCCGACTTCTCGAAGATCCAGGCCGAAGTCGCGGCCTGAGGCCCTCACGAGGCCGCCTGCCCCCCGGGGGATGGAGCACGTCCCCGGGGGCGCCGGTTCGTCGGCTGCCGTGCGCCCGGGAATGACGCGGCCCCTTTCCGGTTGCCCGGGGGGAGGCCCCTTCCTACACTCCCGCCCCCTCTGATGCGCCCCTACCTCGTCACCTCCGCGCTGCTGCTGCTGTCGTCTTGTGTCGACACCACGCAGAAGCCTCCGCCGTCCTCTCGCCTCGTCTATCCGAGCGGTGTCGCCTTCTGGCGCCCCGAGGTCACCTCGTCCACGAACGGCTTCCTGTACGTGGCGGGAGCCAACTTCGACAAGTGCTACGAATCCGGCGCGGTGACGGCGCTGGACCTGGACGCCCTGGGCCTGCGGCCCTTCGGCAAGGACTTCGCCGACGCGGAGGAGCTCGCAAGCTTCCCCGCGCTCTTGACCGACCTGAAGGTCGACGCCAACCGCAGCTACGTGCGCATCGACAGCTTCGCCGGCGAGATGACGCTGTGGACCCCGCCTGGGCGCTCACCCCGCCTGTTCGTCCCGACGCGCGCCGAGGGCAGCTACCTCCAGGTCATCGACGTGGCGGATGACGGGCTGGGCCTGACGTGCGCCCAGTCCACGTCCAACCGCGACTGCCGCGTCAACGCGCTGTCGCTGGTGGGGGTCCCGGGCGCGAACAAGGATGGCGTCCCGGGCGCGCCGGCGCCGCTGGGCGTCACGGTGGACCGCTTCAACCCGGACGGCCGGGTGTGGGTGACGCACACGGAGCTCGTCGGCCCGCAGTCAACGGACGTCCAGCAGTCCGACCTCCAGGGGTACCTGGTGAACCTGCCCGCCGCGGCGCCCACGCGCGAGACGCTGACCACGTCGAGCTTCGTCCCGCTGGGCGTCAACGGGCTGTTGCCGGGCGCGGCGCACTCGGTGGCCATCGGCAGCCGGTACCTGTACGCGTCCGGCCGCAGCTCCGCGACGCAGCAACTGGGCACGCTGTCGGCGGCGTACGTGCTGCGCCTGGTGGACCGCACCGCGACGGACCGCGTGCTGGAGTCCGACGTGCGGAGCATCTACTCCATCCGCGAGGCGCGCGGCGTGGCGGTGGTGTCCCGTCCCCGGCGCGACGACCCGACGCAGGTGGACCTGGACCGCGAGCGCGTCTACCTGCTGGCGCGAGGTCCGGACACGCTGCTCATCATCGACATCGAGAACGCGCGCGCGGACCTGCCGACGCTGCGCGTGGTGTCCGCGCAGTCGCTGCCCGAGGGCGCCAGCGAGCTGGAGGTCATCCCCCGGGCCGCCGGTCGCGGCAACCTGGTGGCGGTGACGGGCAGCGGCGACGAGGCGGTCTCCATCTACGACGAGGAGGTGGGCCAGCTGGTGGCCCAGGTGCTCGTGGGAGACCAGGACCCGGCCCAGCCCAGCCAGCCCTACGGGTTGACGGCGGACGTGCGGGGCAACTCGGCGCGCCTGTTCACGACCACCTTCGGCGACGGACGCGTCGCCGTCATCGACATCCCCAACCTCGACCGGCCGCAGGATGCGCGGCGGGTCGCCCTGCTCGGCGTGCAGCAGCTCCGTGACACGCGTCAGGGCACCAGCGTGTGTCAGGAGTCCTCCCCGTGAAGCGCGGCACCCTCACCGTCCTCCTCGCGTGCGCCGGGCTGGGCGCCGGCTGCTCGGATACCCAGGCCACCACGGGCTTCGCCGGCCTGTCCGGCACCTATGACCTGACCATGGTCGGCGACCTGGTCTTCGTCACGTCCTCGGACCGCGACGAGCTCCAGGTCCTGGACCTGTCGAAGGACCCCAAGCAGTTCATCCCCGCACCCAACCCGCTGCAGACGCTGGCCATCCCGGTGCTGGACCGGCCGGACTCGCTCACGCGGGACGTGGGCTACAAGGCCGACGGCTCCGACCATGCGGGCCCGTATGTCTACGCGCGCAGCGCCGGCGCCTCGCAGATCTCCGTGGTGGCCGCGGGCCCGGACCGGCTGGTGCAGGTGCTCCGGCTGGAGGGCCGCAGCCTCATCACCGCGTTCGCGGCGCGCTCTCCCGCGCCCGTGCCGGAGGGCCAGACGCCCGGACCCGGCGTGCTCTACTACGGCATCCAGGACCCGGACGCGCCCTTCGAGGCCGACACCGGCGGCTCGCGCATCGAGCGTCAGTGGGTGCCCGGTCCCGACGCGCTCGGGGCAGGGGAGGCCGTCCCCGCGGCGGTGACGCTGTTCTGCCTGCAGCCGGGGGAGTCCGTGCAGGCGATGGCGGTGCTCCCGAACGACCAGCTCGTCGTGGCCACGCGCCAGGCCACCGGCCTGACGGGCCGCACGCTGCTGGTGCAGGACACGAACCCGGAGACGAGCGTCGACTGCACCACGCCCTCCGCGGCGGTGCGGGACCTGTCCGGCGGCTTCGACAACTTCCCGGTGCGCCACCTGGTGACGCACCCGCGCGTGTCCATCCCCGACAACACGGAGACGCCGCAGAACGAGGCCCAGGTGATGGAGGCGGGGCAGTTCGTCTTCGGCATCAAGGACGAGCTGTCCTGTGGTGGCGCCACGGAGTGCACGGGGGTGCTCGCCGTGGACACGCTGACGGGCCTGACGGCCACGGACCTGAGCGGCGCGAAGATGCTGCCCATCCGCCCGCCGGACGGTCTGCCCACGGGGCTGGCGCTCGTCCCGACGGCGACCCTGCGGCTGCGGCTGGTGGGCCCGGAGGGCACCATCACCACGGACGCGTCCGCGACGGTGCCCCTGCTGGGGTTGATGCCGTCGTCCAACGGCAGCATCACCACGTTCTCCGCGAGCGACCGGCGTCAGTTCGACCTGGACCTGCGCCGCGCCAACGTGGTGGTCGAGGCGCGCAACGAGCAGGAGCAGGTCATCACGGTGGGCGGCGCCTCCACGCTCGTCGACGTGAGCCAGGCGGTGGAGCACCTATGTGATCCGTCGAATCCTGCGGGGCCGAGCGTCACCCGGCGCACGCTGCTCGAGGGCTCGGTGGTGGGCGGGGTGTTCCGCTTCATCTACCAGGGCGCGTTTCCGAGCATGGTGGACCTGCCGCGTGACCTGACCACGCCCACGAGCTTCGTGGTCCCCCAGGCCACCGAGGTCTCCCGGCAGGTGCGGCTCGACGACACCATCGTCCTGGCGAACCAGGACATCCGCTGCACGACGGACCTCAAGGTGACGAGCATCCGGCCCGCGAGCGAGGCCGGCAAGGTGGTGCTCGAGACGACGACGCCCATCCCCGAGGACTGCGCGGAGCTGCCGCTCTTCACGGTGCGCGTCGGCGGTGACCAGCGCTTCGTGCTGGTGAACGACCTGGGCGAGTTCCTGTCCCGCGACGTGGAGGACTCGGGTCCGGGCTACCAGATTCCGACGAGCTACTACTTCCACCCGGCGGACTTCACCCAGACGACGACGGTGCCCGACTCCGCCATCGCCTGTGGCGCGCCTGGCGACATCACGGTGCCGCTCTTCCCGCCCACGCCGCCGCCCCTCACGCTTCGTGCGACCGCGACCAGCGCGCTGAGTCGGGGTGACCGGTTCGTGGTGTCGGTGGGCTCCGGCGTGCGCAACCACATCTCCGGCGTGGACACGTCCTCGTCCTCGGGCGCGGGCCTGGCGTTCTACACGCTGCCGGGGCCCGTGGTGGCCGCCCAGAGTGGCGGGGCCTCCCTGGCCTACATCGCCTACCCCTCCGCGGATGGAATTCTACAGCTGAACCTGAGCGTGATTATCGACAACGCCGTCAACGCGTTCGGCCTGTCCGCGTTCGAGTAATTGGGCGTGGCCAGAGGTGTCTGTTAGAGTCCGGGTCATCCTGTACCGTCCGAGTCAAGACCGATGATCGATCAGAACTCACGCCCCGCCCGCAAGGTCGGTATCGCCGACCACCTGTGGGAGACGTACGAAGACATGGCCCAGCAGATGGGCTCGGACCGCGACGCCCTGATCAACCAGGCGCTCTTCATGTTCGCGCGCCTCAACGGGTTCATCGAGGCGAAGTCCCGGGGGGAGGCGCACGTCGCGCCCGCCGCCGTGGCCGCGCCCTCGCGTCCGTCCCCCGTCGCGGCGGCCCCCGCCGCCCGTCCCTCCGCGCCTCCGGTGCTGGCGCCCGCGCCGGCTCCCAAGGCCGAGCCACCCGCGCCCGTCCGGGCGGGAGGCCGTGGCGCGCCGCCGCCTCCCGAGGAGCGCTCCTCTTCCAACGGCCTGGACAACGACCCCGTCCGCCGCGAGGTGGCCGAGCGCGTGCTGGAGACCGCCGCGGAGCTCGAGCGCCTCATCAAGGGCAAGAACGAGCCGCCCCCTCCCAACGACGAGATGGTCGAGGAGGAGGAGCCGCTGCCCGACCAGGACGAGCCGCCCCTCGAGGACGAGGAGCAGGCCGAGCCCGAGGAGGAGCCCGCCGACGAGCTCGCCGAGGAGGAGGGCTCCGCGCTGTACCTGGTCACCGAGGACGGCGGCGAGGAGCGCATCATCAAGGAGCGCTACGTCATCGGCCGCGGCAAGCACTGCGACTTCGTCATCAACTCCGGCAAGGTCTCGCGCGAGCACGCCGTCATCGCCCAGGAAGGGCATGACTGGATCATCGAGGACCTGGGCTCGTCCAACGGGACCTGGTTCAACAAGCAGCGGATCAAGCGCCGCAAGATCGAAGACGGGGACGAGTACTTCATCTGCAGCGAGAAAATCCGGCTCGTCGTCCGCTGAGACAATGAGATGGCCCTCGTTCCAGGGGGTCTCTCGCTGTTCGCCAATTGACGGGCTCCAGGCGTCCCTGGTTTGATACCGGACGCCTGGACGCGAATGGGACAGGCGACGGATGACGCCTGGACAACTCGCGCTGTGGACGGCCCTTGGAGTGGCCCTGGTGATCTCGGTGGTGACGGACGTCATGCGCCGGGAGATCCTCGACGTGGTCACCTACCCGCTGATGGCGGTGGGGCTGGGAGTGCGCCTCGCCACCGAGGGGGTGGGGGGGCTGGACCAGGGGCTCGTCAGCGGGCTGGTGTCGGGCGTGGGCCTGGCACTGCTGCTGGTGCCCGCGGCGGTCCGGGGGCGGATGGGGTGGGGCGACGTGAAGTTGATGGCCGGGGTGGGCGCCGTGCTGGGGTTCCCAGCGTCGATGGCGGCCGCCGCGTTCATCTCCCTGGTGGGCGCGGCCCAGGCGGTGGTCTCGCTCCTGTGGCAGGGGGCGGCCTGGGACACGGTGGCGGCGGCGCTGCGACGCTGGGCGGTCCGTCTTCGCCTGGCACGCGCGGAGACAGCTCCCTCCACGCAGCGACACATCCCCTACGGGGTGGCCATCGCGCTCGGGACCTTCTGGGCGGTGTGGTGGCAGCAACAAAGCTTGGGTTAGCGCAGAGACTGTAGGCGCAGAGACTTTGGAAGAGGGGACACGCACGATGTTCACACGCTTCACGCATGCCGCCGCCCTGGGCGCGCTCGTTGCCCTGGTTGCCGGTGGCTCCGCCCTGGCCCAGGAAGGCACCACGTTCAGCCTCGGGGTGGGCGCCCAGAAGGTTCTCAACATCCCGGGCCTCAGCAAGGTGGCCCTCGGCGATCCGTCCATCGCCGACGTGAAGACGCTCGGCTCCGGCCAGCTGCTCGTCACCGGCCAGGCCGAAGGCAAGACGACCCTCCTCATCTGGAAGTCCACCGGTCAGCGCACCAGCTACCTCATCAACGTGCGCAAGCAGGACCCCAACGACGTCATCGCGGAGATCAAGCGCCTCTTGGGTGAGATCGAAGGCGTCTCCGTCCGCATGGTGGGCGACCGCATCTACCTGGACGGTCAGGCCTACACCACGCAGGACGCGGACCGCATCGAGCAGGTGGTGAGCCTGTATCCGAACGTGAAGTCGTTCGTGAAGATCGCCCCCAACGCCAAGAAGCTGGTGGCGCAGAACCTCAACGCGGCGTTCCAGAAGGGCGGCCTGAAGAACGTGCAGGCCAACGTGGTCGGCGCGACCATCTTCCTGGAGGGCTCGGTGGAGAGCCAGCAGGACCTCCAGAAGGCGGAGCTCATCACCAAGGCCATCGGCGAGAAGGTGGAGAACCTGCTCGTGGTCGGCATCAAGCGGATGATCCTCTCGGAGGTCCAGTTCGTCGAGATCCGCCGCAACAGCCGCGACCGCTACGGCATCCGCTACCCCCTGGACATCACGGGCACGGCGTCCGCGGCGGCCACGGTGACGCAGGAGCTGTTCCCGGGCACCTTCGGTCAGGGTGGTTCCAACCTGGGCCTGACGGCGGGCGCGGACTTCTCCATCGGCTTCCAGGGCAACGACGGTTACGGCCGTCTGCTCGCGCAGCCCAAGCTGGTGTGCGCCAGCGGTGAGAAGGCGGAGTTCCTGGCGGGCGGCGAGGTCCCGATTCCGCTCATCACCAACAACCAGTTCTCCGTCGAGTACAAGAAGTACGGCGTCATCCTGAACCTGCGCCCCACGGCGGACCGCAACGGCAACATCCAGACGGAGATCGAGGCCGAGGCCTCCGAAATCGACACGTCCGTCGCGGTGTCCTTCGGTGGCTCGTCCACGATTCCGGGCTTCCGCACCCGCAAGGTGAAGACGAACGTCACCGTGCGCCACGGCGAGACCATCGTCCTGTCCGGCGTGTTCAGCCACGACGAGCAGAAGTCCGTGTCGAAGATTCCCGGCCTGGGTCACATCCCCATCGTCGGCGAGCTCTTCAAGAGCCGCGGCTTCGACTCGACCAAGCGCGAGCTGGTCATCTTCGTCACGCCGCGCATCGTCAACCCGGACTCCGACAAGGTCCGCACCATCATCGAGGACGTGAAGAGCCGCTACAAGCAGGCCCGGTCCGAGGTGAACTTCAACATCTTCGACTGACGCCGCGGGCGCCGCTCCGTCGGCGCCCAGGGGCACCGGGGCCCAACTGGGGCCCCGTCACGGGCCGGTTTCCTTCCCTTCCGGGGGCGGGAGCCGGCCCGTCGGCTTTGCGGGCGGGCATTCGGCTGCGACCGACGCTTTGAGGTGGAAGGGGCGCTTGGTAGCATCAGCCCCATGTTTTTGATCACCCTCGCGGAAAAGGGCGGCGGGACCGAGCAGCGTGAGTACCACAAGCCGGAGATCACCATCGGTCGGCTGCCCGGCAATGACATCATGCTCGCGAAGGGCAATGTCTCGAAGTACCACTCCCGCATCGTCGCCAAGGATGGCAAGTGCATCATCGTGGACATGAAGTCCACGAACGGCACCTTCGTGAACGGCAAGAAGATCGCCGCGCCGCAGGTGCTCAAGCCGACGGACCAGATCTACATCGGCGACTACATCATCAACGTGGAGCCGCTGGAGGACGCGGGTCCGGCGATGACGCGCGCGGGCCAGGAGGAAGAGGCCTACGACGACCAGGGTGAGGAGGAGGGCTACCCCGAGGAGGAGCAGTACGAGGACGAGGAGCCCTACGAGGAGGAGCCGCCGCCTCCGCCGCCCCCCCAGCCCGCCGCGGGCCGCATGCCCGCGTCCATGGCGTCCGCGCTGGCGAAGAACAAGAAGAAGGTGGACCCCCGGGTGGAGCGCTACACGCGGCTCCAGAAGGAGATCCACGACCGGCTCATCGAGTACCTCGACCTGCGTCGCATGGACATGGACCGACTGGGTGACGACGAGCTGTGGCGTCGCACCGAGAAGGCCATCCGCGACATCATCGACCAGATGGAGGCCGATGGTGAGCTCCCGGAGGACGTGGACCGGGAGGAGCTGCTCACCGACGTCATCAACGAGGCGCTGGGCCTGGGGCCCCTGGAGGCGTTCCTCGCGTCGGATGAGATCAGCGAGATCATGGTGAACCACGCCAACCAGATCTACATCGAGCGCAAGGGCAAGCTGACGCTGTCGGAGAAGACGTTCTCCTCGAACCAGGCGGTGCTCGGCGTCATCGAGCGAATCGTCGCGCCCATCGGCCGGCGCATCGACGAGTCCAGCCCGCTGGTGGACGCGCGCCTCAAGGACGGCAGCCGCGTCAACGCCATCATCCCGCCGCTGGCGCTGAAGGGGCCCTGCATCACCATCCGCAAGTTCAAGAAGGACTCGCTGAAGATCCAGGACCTCATCAAGTACAAGACGCTGACGGCGCAGATGGCCGAGTTCCTGGAGATGTGCGTCAAGGCCCGGCGCAACATCGTCATCTCCGGCGGCACCGGCTCCGGCAAGACGACGACGCTCAACATCATCAGCGCCTTCATCCCCGACGACGAGCGCATCGTCACGGTGGAGGACGCCGCGGAGCTGCAGCTGCCCCAGGACCACTGGGTGCAGCTGGAGAGCCGGCCGCCCAACCTGGAAGGCAAGGGCGCCATCACCATCCGCGACCTGGTGAAGAACTGCCTGCGCATGCGTCCGGACCGCATCGTCGTGGGCGAGTGCCGCTCGGGCGAGACGCTGGACATGCTCCAGGCGATGAACACGGGCCACGACGGCTCGCTCACCACGCTGCACGCCAACACGCCGCGCGACGCCATCGCCCGGCTGGAGACGATGGTGCTCATGTCCGGCATGGACCTGCCGGTGAAGGCCATCCGCGAACAGATCTCCAGCGCCGTGCACATGATCGTCCAGCAGACGCGCTTCTCCGACGGAACGCGGAAGATCTGCTACGTCACGGAGGTGTCCGGCATGGAGGTCGACATCGTCACGCTCCAGGACATCTTCTATTACAAGCAGGACGGCTTCACGGAGGACCACAAGGTGCGTGGCCGCTTCGTGGCGTCGGGCTTCGTGCCGAAGTTCTACGACGAGCTTCAGCGCAAGGGCATCCCCGTCAACATGAGCATCTTCCGCGAGGACTGACGCGCCATGGCCACACTGGTCGTCCGTCTGCCCGACGGCACGGAGAACGAGCACGAAGTCGTCGGCGAGCTGAAGCTGGGCCGCCAGCAGGGCTGTGACATCCTGCTCACCGAGGGCGGCGTGTCGCGCACGCACGCGCGCGTCTTCACGGAGGCGGGCACCGTCTTCATCGAGGACCTGGGGAGCGCCAACGGCACCTTCGTGAATGGCGAGGCCATCGCGGAGCCCACCGCGCTCACGCCCCAGACCGAGGTGGTGCTCGGCGACTACACGCTGACGCTCAAGGCCGCGCCCTCCCGCGCGTCCGGTGCGCGGCGCGCCGCGAAGTCCGCCGGCTCCGAGCCGCCCATGCCCGTCGGCGGCGAGGGCGGTGGGGCGCGCGCGACGCGGGCCCTGCCCAGCGTGAAGTCGAAGCCCGCCGGGGCTCCTCCTCAGGGTGGGGCGCTGGCGAAGCGTCCGAAGCCCGCGGGAGGGGGGGGCGCGAGCGGTCCGCTGCTGCGGGGCACCGTGGGGCCGTGGGCCGGCAAGACGTACCCGCTCAAGGGCAAGGTGCTGGTGGGGCGGCTGCCTCCGGCGGCCATCATCCTGGAGGACGACTCCGTCAGCCGGAAGCACGCGGAGCTCGAGGCCACGGGCCGGGGCGTCCTGGTGCGCGACCTGGGCAGCGCCAACGGCACGCTGCTCAACGGAGACCCGCTGGGCCCGGAGCCGGTGGAGCTCCAGCCCGGGGACCAGCTCCAGTTCGGCGTCATCGAGCTGACCTTCGAGGCGCCTCAGGAGGACGCCGCGGTGCCCTCGCGGCGTGGCGCGGGCGCGCCTCCGCCCTCCCGGCGGCGAGACGCCGGCAACGGCGGTGGAGACCCGGAGGCCGCGCGGCGCAAGAAGCTGATGGTGGCCGGCGGCGGCCTGGTGGCGGTGCTGCTCGTGGCCGGCGTGGTGAAGGTGATGCTGCCCTCCACGCCCGCGCAGACGGACGGTCCCATGGGCCCGGGCGTGCAGGTGGACCCCGCTCAGCAGATCGCCGACCTGCTCAGCGAGTGTCGTTCCTTCGCGTCCAGCGAGCTGGGCGCGCCCAACTGGGCCAAGGCCGAGCAGATCTGCTCGCAGGTGCTGGACCTGGACCCCATCAACACGGACGCCAACACCCTCATCCGCCGCATCAAGCTGGAGAAGGAGGCGTACGAGAACTTCTCCACGGGCGAGAAGCTGGTGCAGCGCCTCAAGCCCGAGGAGGCCCTGGCGTCGTTCCGCAAGATTCCGCGTGAGAGCGAGTACTTCCGCCGCGCGCGCTCGAAGGCGAGCGAGGCGGCCGAGCAGGTGACGAAGCGCGCGCTGGATGACTGCAAGCGCTACCTGAACAACTCGCAGTGGAGCGCCGCGGTGCCGCGCTGCCAGACGTACATGGCGGTGTGGTGCCAGAACCAGCCGCGCGAGGACCTGCAGCCGCCCCTGGGCTACACGCTGAAGCTGGACGGGCGCCTGCGCCGCAACGAGTGGCGGCCGAAGGACCCCCTGTTCGTGAAGTTCCTCATCTCGCGCCAGAAGCTGGATCCGAACTCCGTCCCGTGGACGTGCCCGGTGGCCGAGGTGCTCAACCAGGAGAACCTGCCCACGGACCCGAAGATGGTGGTGCTGGAGGCGGTGAAGCAGCGCTACCCCAACAAGCTGATGCAGGCGGCGATGATGGACTACTGGTCCGGCCGCGGCAGCGAGGCGCTGGCCACGCTGCAGAAGCTGCGCGCCAACTACGAGTCCTCGGCGCTGCACGGGGCCGCGGACGAGATGATGAAGACCATGTCCACGGTGGATCAGCTCTTCAAGGGTGGCCAGAGCTACCTGGCCGCGGATGACCCGGAGAAGGCGTCGGAGCCGCTGCGCGAGGCGCTGGAGGTGGACAAGTCGCTGATGCTCGACCTGGCCGAGTCCAAGCCGTCGTTCTACCGGCGCAGCATCCTCCAGGACATGGCGGACAAGGCCTATCAGCGCGGCCGGCACTGGGCGGACCGCGAGGACAACCGCCGCGCGTGCCGGGTGTGGAAGCTGGGCTTCAGCTTCTATGCGGGCAACGCGGACCTCAACAAGGCGGCGGGCTTCTGCTCGACGCTGGCGCTCAACACCTTCCGTGGCGCCGGCGGCTGTCCGGACCTGGCGGCGGTGCTGGACCTGGCCGTCAAGGGCGATGGCGTGGAGGAGATGGTCGAGGCGAAGAAGCGCGAGTGGAAGTGCAACTAGCGCGCGACATGGACAGGGAGGGACGGGCGCGCTAGGCACGGGGGCATGGCCGACACCAGCCCCTCGCGCTCCGCGCCCACCCTGGTCCTCATCGACGCGTCCGGCTTCATCTTCCGCGCCTACCACGCGATTCCGCCGCTCACGACGAGCAAGGGCGTGCCCACCAACGCCGTGCTCGGCTTCACGCGCATGGTGCTCAAGTCCCTGAGGGACTTGAAGCCCACCCACGTCGCGCTCGCCTTCGACAAGGAGAGCCGCGTGGAGCGCCAGAAGATCGACCCCACGTACAAGGCGAACCGCGAGGGGCCTCCCGAGGACCTGGTGCCCCAGTTCGCGCTCATCCGCCGCGTGGTGGAGGCGCTCAACCTGCCCATCCTGGAGATGCCGGGCTGGGAGGCGGACGACGTCATCGGCACGCTCGCGCAGAAGGCCAAGGCGGAGGGCTTCTGCGTCCAGGTCGTCACCGGGGACAAGGACTTCATCCAGATTGTCGACGAGGACGTGCGCCTGTTCGACCCGATGAAGGACGTGCACACCCGGCCCGAGGACGTGAAGGAGCGGCTGGGCATCGAACCGAGGCAGATGCGCGACTACCTGGCGCTCATCGGCGACGCGGTGGACAACGTGGCCAAGGTGCCGGGCATCGGCCCGAAGACGGCCACGGAGCTCATCCAGCAGTTCGGCGACGTGGACACGCTGCTGTCGCGGCTGGACGAGGTGAAGAAGCCGAAGATTCGCGAGAACCTCGCCTCGCACCGCGAGAGCCTGCTGCGCGCCCGGCAGCTGGTCAGCTTCAAGACGGACCTGCCGTTGGAGGTCCGCGTGGCGGAGCTGACCCGCAAGGAACTGGACGCCACGCGCGCCCGGGAGCTGTTCACCGAGCTGGAGTTCTACGCGCTGCTCAAGGAGCTGCCGCAGGCGGGGCAGGGCGGAGCGCCGGGCGCCTCCGAGCCCGTGAAGGAGAAGCCCGCGCCCTTGCCCACCACCACCACGCTCGTCACCACGGACGAGGAGCTCCAGGCGCTGGCCCAGGCCGTGCGCGCGGCGGGCTCGGTGAGCCTGGTGCCGGCCTACGAGGGCCTGCCCTTCGCCGCGAAGCTGGTGGGCCTGGGCGTGGCCCTGCCGGACGCGAGCACCCGCTACGTGCCGCTGCGCCACGATGTCCTGGGCGCCACCCAGGTGCGCCCGGACGCCTTCGCCGCCGCCTTCAAGGCCGTGCTCGAGGACGCCGCGGTGAAGAAGGGCGGCCATGACCTCAAGGCGCTCACCCTGGTGCTCGCCAACGAGGGCATCGACCTCACGGGCGCGCACGACGACGTGGAGCTCTTGAGCTACCTGCTCAACCCCTCGCGGCGCGAGCACGCGCTGGCGGACCTGGCGCGCGAGCGGCTCGTCACCGAGCTGCCCGCGCTGCCCCCCGCGGCCGAAGGGCGGCGCGGCAAGAAGGACCGCGCGCTGGCGGACCACTCACCGGAGGAGCTGGCGCTGGGCTTCGCGGTGCGCGCCGAGGCCGCGCGCAGGCTCGCCCCCGAGCTGTGGAAGGAGCTGGACGAGGCGAAGCTGTCGGAGCTGGCCCAGAAGCTGGAGCTGCCGCTGCTGCCCATCCTCGCGCGCATGGAGCGGCGGGGCGTGAGCCTGGACACCCAGGAGCTCGCGCGCATCTCCGTGAAGGTGGACGCGGCCGTCGAGTCGCAGGTGAAGGAGGTCTACAAGCACGCCGGACGCGAGTTCAACATCGGCTCCAATCCGCAGCTGGTGCAGGTGCTCTTCACCGACCTGAAGCTGCCCATCATCAAGCGCGGCAAGACGGGGCCATCCGCGGACCAGGAGGTGCTGGAGAAGCTGGCCGAGGAGCACCCGCTGCCCAACGCCATCATCGAGTACCGCAGCCTGTCCAAGCTCAAGAGCACCTACCTGGACACGCTGCCCACGCTGGTGGCCGCGGACGGCCGCATCCACACCACGTACCACCAGGCCGCCACCGCCACGGGCCGCCTGTCCTCCACCGACCCCAACCTCCAGAACATCCCCGTGCGCACGGAGCTGGGGCGGGAGATCCGCCGCGCCTTCGTGGCGGCCCCGGGCCACCAACTGGTGAGCGCGGACTACAGCCAGGTGGAGCTGCGGCTGTTGGCGCACATCGCCGACGACGCCGTGCTGGTGGAGGCGTTCCGCAACGACGAGGACGTGCACAGCCGCACCGCCGCCGAGGTCTTCGGCGTGGCGCCGGACCAGGTGGACCGCGAGCAGCGCCGCGTGGCGAAGATGGTGAACTTCGGCATCGCCTACGGCCTGTCACCGCACGGCCTGTCCACGCGCCTGGGCATCCCCCAGGAGACGGCGCGCGACATCATCGAGCGCTACTTCATCCGCTACGCGGGCATCCGCCGCTACCTGGAGGAGACCGTCAACACGGCCCGCAAGACGGGCTACGTGGAGACGCTGTACGGCCGGCGCCGCTACATGGCGGACCTGAACTCCAAGAACCGGGGCGTGGCGCAGGCCGCCGAGCGGGCCGCCATCAACATGCCCATCCAGGGCACCGCCGCGGACCTCATCAAGAAGGCCATGCTGGTGGTGGACGAGGAGCTGCGCGCCCAGAAGCTCTCCACCGTGCTGCTCCTGCAGGTGCACGACGAGCTCCTGCTGGAGGCGCCGGACGCCGAGGTGGAGCAGGTGAAGGCGCTGGTGGCGCGCGGCATGGCGGGCGTCGCCTCGCTCAAGGTGCCGCTGAAGGTGGACGTCGGCGCGGGGAAGAGCTGGGCGGACGCCCACTGAAAAGCAACGCGGGAGGAGCGCCCACCCCCGTAGACGCTCCCCCCGCGGTCCCACGCGCTATCTCACTGCCCCCACGAAACAGCCCCCACGACAACAATGCCGACCCGTCCGACCGGCGAGTCGCGCGGACCCCCATCCACGCGTCTTGCCAGCGGCTCGCGATGCGCGCTCACCACTCCCCAGCGGGAGCACGCGTCCCCATAAGGCGCGCCACGGGGTCCCCACCCCTGGCACGCTCCCTCCCGCCGGCCTCGGACCCTCCCAGTCTGGAGCGTCAAGCCGAACGGGTCGGCAAACCCGACCACCCCTCACTCAATGCATCGCGGTGCGTCCATCCCTCGAGCCGGGCGGCACGTGCCTGACGCGCGACGGCCGCTCGAAGTACTCCACCACCAATCCCCCGAAGGGCACCCTGGGCCCCTCCACCCTCGAATCCCTGAGCCGCTGGAGCAGCGCCACCGCCGAGTCCACCGCCTCGTCCACGGCGCGGTTGATGCGCTCCTTCTCCCCATCCCCGCCGCCCAGCACCTCCGCGGCATCCACCAGACAGCGCCGCAGCGCCGAGAACTCCTCGTGCAGGGCGCGCGCGCCACGCTCCGGCGACAGCCGCAGCACCGCCTTCGTGCGGCTCCAGGGGCTCGTGTCGTCCCCCTCCAGCATCACGCCCAGCTCCCGGACGAAGGGCTCCACCAGTCCGTCCAGCTGGCTCAGCGGCGCCTGCGAGCCATCCGAGTCGTGTGCCGTCATCCGCATCCGCCGCCACAGCGCAGCGATTCGGTCCGGCTGCTGGCGGAAGAACCTCGCCAACCCCGCTGCCTTGCGTCCCCGCTCGCTCATGTCCGGTGCCTTCCGCATCGCATCGGGAGCTATAGCAAGGCGGTTGCCAGCGCCTGAGACCCGCGCCCTCCAGCAATTCCAGCCACTTGGCCGGGTGGGGTGTGGCGTGGAGGTGCCTGGGACGGTAAAAACTTCCGGGTTCGGCTTGTAGAGGTGTCCGAAGGTCCAGATGCCCCGGGCGCTTCAATGCAGGGTGGGCTTGAGCGTGCGGGCGCGCGGGTCCTCGCCGTCCGTGTCCGGAGCCTCACCCTCCGGTCCCATCCCGAACTCGCCCGAGGGCGACTCCGCGTGGGGCGCGCTGTCGGCGTGCTCGGGCTCCGGAGCCGGTGGGGCACCCGTCCAGTACACCTCGCCGGGGGGCGCGCCGTCCTCGGGGGCGGGCAGGGGCGTGGCATTGGCCTCGGCCGCCTGCTGCTGGGCGACGAGCATCAGCCGCAGGGCGGCCTCGTCCGCGGCCTCCTGGGCGGCCATCTCGGCCAGGCGCAGGTTCTTCTGCCGGCGGCGGCGCGCGTACGCGGCCACGCACAGCACGGAGGCCGTCAGCCACAGGAGCGCGGAGCTGGTGGTGAGCGGCAGCCAGCCGTAGCGGGCCGCGAGCCCGTCGCGCCAGCCGGCCTCCTCCACGTCCAGCGAGGTGTGGAAGGCCTTGCCGAAGGCCGTCTCGAAGGGCTCCCCCGCGCGCACCCCGTCCACGAGCTGCCCCATGGCGTGGGCGCCGTAGCGGGTGCCCAGGTGCGCGACGAAGGCGGCGCTCTGGGCATACGCAATCTCCACGTCGGCGGGCAGGTCCGGCCAGTCGTCGGACAGGTCCTCGAAGTGGAAGACGCGCTCCTGCGTCACCGCGCGGAAGAGGGCGGAGTAGTGCGTGAGCGAGAAGCGCTCTCCGGTGACGTTCTGCGCGACGCCCTCCTGGAACCAGCGCGGCCAGTCGCGCGCGAGCTGTCCCAGCGCCACGTGCGCCAGCTCGTGCCGCAGCGTCTGCTGCCCGTCCGGCGCGTTCAGGCTCAGCGCGTCCAGCAGGATGATTTGATGGGCGGGGTAGGCGAGCGCCACCGCCCAGCCCGGGGGCTTGCCGCCGGGGAGCGCCAGCGCGTCGAACTCGTCGCGCCCCACGCCCAGCCGCACCTCCGTCACCCCCGGCCAGTCCCGCCCGAGGATGCCGCCGAAGCCGTCACGCACCGCTTCAATCTGCCCCGCCAGCTCCCGGGCCGCCCCGGTGGCCGCGGCCGTGTGGAGGATGCGGAAGCGCTTCGTCGTCACCTCGCCGACGACCTGGGGAGGCCGGGCATGGGGGACGAGCACCACGTTGTCCACGAGCGCGTCGCCCGCGCCGTGGGGATGGGAGACGGAGCCTTCGACCAGGCCCTGGGCCCACGCCCGAGGCATGGCCCAAAGCAACAGCAGCAGGACGAGCAGGTGGCGCATGCGGGGGCCTCGCTAGGCCCCAGACATAACAGCCTCGGTCCGCGCCGCATCAATGCCGACCACGTGCACGCGTTTGCGGCGCGATGCGTCACCGGCCACGAGCGTCACCTGCCTCCGAGGGACACCCAGCTGCTTGCCCAGGAACTCGAGCAGGGCGGCGTTGGCCTCTCCATCCACGGGCGGAGCGGCGAGCTGGATTTTCAACAGCCCGTCATGCTCGCCGACGACGCGGGTGCGCGAGGCGCGGGGCTGGATGAGCAGCGCCAGCTCCACGCCGTCCGGCAGGGACTTCAGCCAGGGCGGGGCCACGGCGCTACTCGCTGACGGTGGCCTTCTTCTGGGACAGGTAGGCCACGTTGTCCTCGACGCGGGCGTAGTCGCGGTCCGCGAAGGCGGGGGCCTTGAAGGTCTCCAGCAGCTTCTGGTGCGCGTCCAGCACCGAGCGCACCTGCGACTCGAACTGGGTGCGCTGACGCTTCAGCTCGTTGATGTCCTCCACCACCTGCACCAGCCGCTGGTGCGCGCCGTGGACGATCTTCTCCGCCTGGTGCTCGGCGTCCGCGATGATGATCTCCGCCTCCTTCTTGGCGGCGGACTGGAGGTCCTCGCTGATGCGCTGCGCGGTGACCATCGTCTCCTGGAGGGTGCGCTCACGCTCCTGATGCTGCTCGAGCTTGAGCTGCGTGCGCTTGAGCTCCTCCTTGAGCGCGATGTTCTCCTTCACCACCTCCTCGAACTCGCCGGCGATCAGCTCGAGGTAGGCCTCGACCTCGCGGCGGGAGAAGCCGCGCAGCGCCGTGTCGAACCGCTTCTGCCGGATGTCGAGCGGAGTGATCTTCATGCGCCGGGAGTCTAGCGCAGGACCGCGACTTCTCCAGGAATCGGCCCCGGGAGCCCGCCTGCCCGCCGGGCGGGGTCAGGGCGCGGCGGTGGAGGGGGCCTCCCACTGGGCGGCCACGGCGCGGGCCGCGTTCTGCACGGCGGAGGAGAGGCGAGCGTCGGTGGTGGCGTCCTGCAGGGTGCGCCGGGCGGAGGCGGTGCGCTGGAAGATGAGCCCGTTGAGGGCCTGGATCTTCAGCGCGTCCGGCATGCGGGGGTGGCGCACCACGTTGCCGAGGATCTCCTCGGCCCGGGGATGCTGGAACAGCGCCACCGCGCGCAGCACGGCCTGCTGGGTGCGGGGGTTGGGGTCCCACAGGTGGATGGCCAGCGAGTCCAGGGCGCGAGGGTCCCCCAGCAGGGCCAGGTCCTCCACGGCGATGGCGCGAATCTCCTCCGGCGCGGGACGGGCGGCCCACAGCAGGGCGCGCAGGAAGGCGGCGTCGTCGCCGGGCACGGCCTGGGGGGCGGGGGCGGACGGCTCCGGGGCGGGCCGGGTCGATTCGGTGGCGGGACGGGCCTGGGCGGCCGGGGGCCGGGCCGGGGCGGCGGCGAGCAGCAGTCCGGCGACGAGCAGGGGGCTCATGCTGTGGGTTCTATCCGAAAGGCCGGGGGTCCGGCGGGGCGCGGTGGAGATTTTCTTGACGCGATCTCCCGACGTGGGAGCTTGGCGGTGCTACAGGACTGTTGCTGACGGGAGCAAGGGCCGATGAACGCGGTGGCTTCGAGCTGGCGGACACTGGAGAACGTCGAGGTGGAGTGTACCCACTGCGGCATCCGGATGACCCTTCAGATGGGGAACCGGATTCGCTACTTCCGGTGTTCCGGCTGCCACCGCTGGGTCTCCAGTACCTACTCCGAGGTGTTCCGGGCGGATGCCAAGGTGCGCACCCACCCCGTGAAGGACACCGGAGCCCGGGACGAGCAGTTCATCGAGGTGAAGGACCGGCTGGAGCGCTGGCTGTCCGCCATCGAGGACCAGGACCCCTACCAGCTGCTCGGCGTGTCGCCGCTGGACTCGGCGGACAAGGTGCGCGCGCGCTACCACGCGCTGGCCATGGAGCGTCACCCGGACCGGGGCGGCTCCGCGGAGAAGATGCGCGAGCTGAACGTGGCCTACGAGCGCATCCTCCGCCACCAGCAGCGCAAGCGTCAGGAGGCGCTCACCTCGGGCGCGTCCGTGGTGTCGGCGTCGGTCCTGCCGGCCCGCAGCAGGTAGGCCCAGAACAGGCCCCCCAGGGACAGGCCCAGCGCGGCCTTGGCCCACGTGGGGAACAGGTCGCCCGGGGACACGTAGCCCTCCACCACGCCGATGCAGGCCAGGAAGGGCGCGCACCCCAGCACCAGCTTCACCGCCTCGCGTCCGCGCAGGGCCAACGCCTGGCTCCGGGGCAGCTCCCCGGGGTCCACCAGCGCCTGGCCCACCATCAGCCCCGCGCCTCCGGCGATGACGATGATGGACAGCTCCACCGGCCCGTGCGCGGCGATGAAGTCCAGGAAGCCCACCGTCATGCCCTCGCGGATGCACAGCGCGGAGATGGCGCCAATCTGCACGCCGTTGTTCACCAGGATGAACATCGTCCCCAGCCCCGCGAAGATGCCCATCGCGAAGGTGAGGATGGTGACGGTGAGGTTGTTGGTGGCGATGCCGGAGGACACGGAGTTGGGCGGCGCCACCGACAGGATGTCGTCCGTCCACATGCGCCCCTGGGCCACGTACTGACGCACGCCCGAGGGCACCAGCAGCTCCGCGCCGCGTGGCTCCCACAGCACCACCAGCGCGCCCAGCAGCAGTCCCAGGCAGAACAGCGCGGCGCTCGCGCCCACGAAGCCCAGCTCGCGGCGCAGCGTGCGCGGGAAGTCGCGGCGGAAGAAGCCTCGCACCGCGGCCCAGCGCTCGCGCGGAGGCTGGTAGATGGCCGCATACGCGCGCGCGCAGAGCTGGTTGAGGAAGCGGTGCGCGTCGGTGTCCGGGTAGAACGTCTGCGCGAGCGCCAGGTCCGAGGCCGCGCGGCGGTACAGCGTGTCCAGCGTGCGCAGCTCGTCCAGCGTCAGCGTGCCCGCGCGCTGGCGCTCGAGCAGCCCCTCCAGCGACTTCCAGCCCTCCCGCTTCTGGGCGACGAACGCCGTCAGCGCCTGGGCCATCCTCAGCGCTCCGTCCGCACGAGGCCGCGCAGGTGGGCCTCGATGGACGTGGAGGACGCGAGCACCCCGTCGCGCTCCGCGTCCGTCAGCCCGCCCAGCTTCTCCACCATCCGCGCGCCCATCCGGAGCCGCACGTCGGGCGCCAGGCCCGGCGCGCGCGTGAGGAACGCCAGCACCAGCTCCACCTCGTCGGGCTTCAGCGCCCGCGTCGTCGAAGGCGCGGCGCCGCTCGTCGCCTGGGACGCCGGCTGCGTGTACTTGTCCAGGTCGATGCGCTCCTCGCGCACCAGCACCGTGCCGGCCAGCACGTCTCCCAGCCGCTGATGCCTGGGCGTGAGCAGGAGGCTGATGCAGCCCACCGCGTAGACGCCGGGCAGGAAGTCCACCGCGCGGCACAGGTTGCGCACGGCGCTCTCGTAGAGGCCCACCGGCGAGCCGTCCAGGCGCACCACGCGGATGCCCAGCGCGCGCTTGCCCGGCGTCTGCCCGTGGAAGAAGACCTCGCCCAGCGTCCAGTACAGCCACTGGGTGGCGAACACGCCCACCACCAGCAGCGTCTGCCCCAGGCTCGACAGCCCCTGGAACACCCCCAGCACGTCCGACACCAGCAGCGTGAAGACGAAGTACGCCACCACCCAGAAGAAGAAGAGCAGGCTGGCGTCCACCAACCACGCCAGGCACCGGTAGCCGATTCCGGCCACGGGCAGGGAGAGCGCCACGCGCTCCGGCGTGGCCACGGCGAGATGCGGGCTGGGTGCGGTCCTCATGTCCGCTACCCAGCATACACGCCGAGGGCCCATCTCCCGTCGTCACCTGGGGCCGGCCCTGCGACGATTCCGGACATCACCCGCTGTCGCATGGTGGACAGCCGACCGCGTGCCAGGGCCCGGCGGATATCGGCTGTTGGACGGAAGGGCTTGTCATTCCAACGACAGCGATGACGAACCAACGGACGCGGTGGCCGAATCCCATCGGATTCGCGCACACTTGACACTCTGTCCAGGGTCGGCTTCGCCTCTGCGCTTCCCCGGTGTTAGGGTATTGGTGACGTTGGACCTGGAGCTGGCTCCAGCGGAGGTGGAGCCCGGAAGGACGTCGCCAGTTGTGAGGAGTGAAAAGCAGTCACGGAGTCAGGTCGTGCATCATCGGACCGACCCCGGAGTGGTTCAGCGGACGCGCAAGCTCGACCTGGAAGCCTCATCCCGCTGACCGAGCAGTCCCGAGGTCGGAAGCAGTCAACACGCTAGTACAAGTTGTTTCGCCATGGCGGCTGGGGGGCCTTCGCATGGCAACTAATCAAGCTGCGATTCGTGTATCCATTCTCGAAGGGCCGTTCGTGATGTGGGAGAACATCGCCGACGGTCTTCGTGGTGAGGGCGTGAGCGTGACCTCGGTGACGAGGGATGCGCGCTTGTTCCTCGACAGCCTCGGGACCGATCCGCCGCAGGTGGCGGTGCTGGATGTGGAAGGAGACGGCGAGGCATCCCTGGGATGCTCCGTGACGGAGGGCATCAACCTGCTGCGCGAGGCGCGCAAGCGGCGTCTGGAGGTGCGCATGCTCCTCCTGTCGGCCGTGAGCGTGCCGGAGATCATCTCCCAGTGCTTCGACGAAGGCGCCTCGGGGTATCTCTTCCGCAAGGGGTTGGGCACCTCCGCGGTCTCCTCGGCCATCAACTCCCTGGTGCGCGGGGAGCGGCTGTTCCCGGTCCAGCTGCTGCGCAACGACTTCGAGCATCCACCGGTGACGACGCCCACCGCGAGCGTGCTCATGGCGCTCACGCAGCGCGAGCGCGAGGTGCTGCAGTATGTCTCCGGCGGCGCGGACAACCTGAAGATCGCCGCGCACCTGCAAATCGCCGAGCGCACCGTGAAGTCGCACGTCACGCAGCTCTACCGGAAGCTCGGGGCGGAGAACCGCACCCAGCTCGCGTTGCGCGCGTGCCACCTGGGGGTTCGTCCGCCTCCGGACCTCTGAGTCGACACCGCCCGCCACGGACCCCAGCCAGGTCGCCGGGGTCCGTCGGGCACGACCCGGGGTGCCTCAGTTCTTCAGGGCCTGCTCTTCCATCTTCTTGCGCAGGCTGAGCGGACGCATGTCCGTCCACACTTCCTTGATGTACGCGAGGCACTCGGCCTTCAGGCCCTGCTTGCCCGCGTCCTTCCAGCCCAGCGCGTTCTCCCGGTCCGCCGGCCAGATGGAGTACTGCTCCTCGTGGTTGACGACGACCTTGTAGATCGTCGTGTCTTCGCGCTCGTCCGCCATGTGAGTCACCCCTGAAAGTGGCTGTATCTTGTTCACATCCCAGGAAAATGGGTCAAGACCGCCAAAAGTAGGCTGACGCCCACTTTCCCCTCTCCTGGTCGCACTGCTCCGACAGGCTGTTCATCGCGGCACCGTGGGTGCTGGTGCGCGAGGGCCGCCCGGCCCCGGTGTGAAACGCGGCCATCATTCCCCGGAACCTCCCAGGTCCACCCACCGCTTCACCCACTCGGTGACGGCCGGCGCGTGCAGCAGCGCGACGGCGTCACCGGATGTTTCCAACATCGTCAGGCCACCCTCGGCCAGCTCGCCCCAGCCGCCATCGAGCTCATCCTCGTCACGCTCGGGGGCGTCCGCGGCGCGCAGGAGGTGCACCGGGCCCTCGTAGGGCTCGGGCAGGTAGCGGCGCGCGGCGCGCAGGTGGCTGGCGAAGACCTTGAAGCGCGTGCGCAGCTCCCCGAGCGACAGGTCCTCGGGCAACAGGCCCGTCTTCGCGCCCTGCTCGTGCATGAGGGTGAGCAGCGGCTCGGCGTCCTTGCCGGACGTGAGCGCGGCGGGGAACACCGGCGCGTCGATGCCCGCCTGCGTGGCCAGGGCCCGGGCGAAGAGCGCGGCCTGGGCTCCCGCGGTGGTCGCGGCCGTGGACGCATCCGGCTCTGCGGGCAGCGGCTCGACGAGGAGCAGCTCCACGGCGTGGCCCTCGCGCTGGAGCTGCTGCGCCATCTCCCAGGCGATGAGGCCACCCAGGCCCGGGCCCGCCAGGCGGTAGGGGCCCTGGGGCGTCGCGCCGCGCAGCGCCTCCACGTAGAGCGTGGCCATGGCCTCCACGGACTCGAGCGGCGCGCGGCCTTCCTCCAGGCCGCGGGCCTGGATGCCGATGACGCTCCAGCCCTCGGGGGCGTGACGGGCCAGCTCGGTGTAGCGCTCCACGCGGCCATCGAGGTCGTGGATGACGTGCAGCACGCGGCGGTGGTCGGCGCCCGCGCGCAGCGTGACGAGCGGAGACCAGGCGGGCGTGGCGGCACGCGCCTTGGGACGCGCCTCCTGGGCCTGCGCCCGTTGCAGCAGCAGCGCCAGCGACTCCACCGTGGGAGCCTCGAAGAGGGCGCGCAGCGGCAGCTCCACGCCCAGGGCCACTCGCACGCGGGAGACGACCTGGGTCGCGAGCAGCGAGTGTCCACCCAACGAGAAGAAGTTGTCGGTGACGCTCACGCGGGACGTGCGCAGCACCTCCGCGAACGCGTTGGCGAGCAGCTCCTCCAGCGGCGTGCGGGGCGCGGCGAACGGCGTGGTGCCGCGCAGGCTCTCCTCGTCCGGTTGCGGCAGTCCTCCGCGGGCCACCTTGCCGGTGGGCATCAGCGGCAGGGACTCCAGCCGCATGAAGATGGAGGGCACCATGTACTCGGGCACCTTCTCGCGCAGCACCTGCCGCGCCTCCTCGGTGCTCCACGGCGCGTCGGGCGGCAGCACCACGTAGCCCACGAGGCGCCGGTCTCCCGGCACGTCCTCGCGGACGATGGCCACCGCGTCGCGCACGTGGGGCAGGGCGCGCAGGGCCACCTCCACCTCACCCAGCTCGATGCGGAAGCCGCGCAGCTTCACCTGGCTGTCCAGGCGGCCCAGGAACTCCAGGTTGCCGTCCGCGAGCCACCGGGCCTTGTCGCCCGTGCGGTACAGCCGGGCGCCGGACTTGCCGCCCATGAAGTGCGGCAGGAAGCGGTCCGCCGTCAGGTCCGGGCGGCCGTGGTAGCCGTGCGCCACGTTGGCGCCGCCCACGTAGACCTCGCCCGCGACGCCGATGGGGCAGGGCGCGCCGTGCGGGTCCAACACGTAGATCTGCATGTTGGTGAGCGGCGAGCCCACCGGCGGCAGCGCGGGCCACTGCTTGCGGTCCTTCGGCGCGCGCCACGCCGTGACGACGTGGGCCTCCGAGGGGCCGTACTGGTTCTCCAGCGTGCACTCGGGCAGCCGGTCGAAGAACGCGAGCAGCGCGGGCGTCACCTGGAGCTGCTCGCCGGCGGTGACGATCTCACCCAGCGGGGGCAGCTCCTTCTCCGTGAGGGCCGCGTCGCACATCGCCTGGAGGGCGACGAAGGGCAGGAACAGCCGCTCCACGCGGTGCTCGCGCATGTAGCGCAGCATGGCGGGCGGGTCCTGTCGCAGCGAGCCGTTGATGAGCAGCACCTTGCCACCCAGGCACCAGGTGCCGAAGAGCTCCTGGAACGACACGTCGAAGTTGAGCGAGGCGAACTGGAGCGTGGTGGCGTCCGGCTTCACCGCGCGCTTCATCAGCCACCACAGCATGTTGCCTACCGCGCGGTGGGACATGACGATGCCCTTGGGGCGGCCGGTGCTGCCGGAGGTGTAGACGAAGTAGCAGTTCGTCTCCGGCGACATGTCCACGTCGGGCCGGTGTGTCGGGCGCGACTGGACGGCCGTCTCCTCCTCGATGCGGACGATGCGCGCCGTCAGCCCCGGCGGCAGCGCGGAGACCAGGGCTGAGTGCGCCAGGACGACGGGCGCGCTGGTGTCCTCGAGCATCAGCGCCAGCCGGTCCGCGGGGTAGCTGGGGTCCAACGGCAGGAAGGCCGCGCCCGCCTTGAGCGTGGCCAGCACCGCGACGGGCATGTCCAGGCTCGCGCGCTCCAGGCACAGGCCCACCGTGCTGTTGACGCTCACGCCGAGCGCCCGCAGGTGGTGTGCGAGCTGGTTGGCGCGCGCATCGAGCTGGGCATAGGTGAGCGACTGCGTGCCGTCCGTCACCGCCACGCGCTCCGGCGTGCGGGCGACCTGGGCCTCCACCCACTGGTGCATCAGCCCCGGCACGTACGTCGGATCCACGGCGGCGTTGAAGTCCTCCACCACCTGCCGGCGCTCCGCCTCGGAGAGCAGCGGCAGTCGACCCAGCGTCTGGTCCGGCTGGGTGACGGCCCCCTCGAGCAGGCGCTGGAGCGCGCCCACCATTCGCTCGGCCGTCTGCCGCGTGAAGAGGTCGGAGCTGTACTCCAGGTAGCCGGTGAGGCCGTGCGACGACTCGAACACGGAGAGCGTCAGGTCGAACTTGGACGTGCCGCTGGTGGCCTCCATCGGCGACATGCGCAGGTCACCGGTGTCGTAGTTCTCCTTGTAGACGTTCTGCAGCACGAACAGCACCTGGAACAGCGGCGTGCGGTTCAGGCTGCGCTCGGGCTGGAGCTCCTCCACCAGCTTCTCGAAGGGCACGTCCTGGTGCGCGTACGCGTCCAGCGTCGTCTCGCGCACCCGGCCGAGCAGCTCGCGGAAGGTGAGGTGCTCCGACAGCTGCGTGCGCAGCACGAGCGTGTTCGCGAAGAAGCCGATGAGCTTCTCCAGGTCCGAGTGACGGCGGCCGGCGATGGGCGAGCCGATGCTGATGTCGTCCTGGCCGGAGTAGCGCGCGAGCATCGTCTGGAACGCGGCGAGCAGCACCATGAACGTCGTGGCGCCTTCACGTCGGGCCAGGGTCTGCACCGCGTCCTGCAGCTCGCGAGGCATGGTGAAGCCCACCATGTCGCCGCGGAAGGTGCTCACCGGAGGCCGGGGGAAGTCCGACGGCAGCTCCAGCGCGGGAGGCGCGCCCGCCAGGTGCTTGCTCCACCAAGCGACCTGCTTGTCGAGCACGTCGCCCTTGAGCCAGCCGCGCTGCCACGCGGAGTAGTCCACGTACTGCAGCGGCAGCTCCGGCAGCGTGAGCGGCAGGCCCTTGGAGAAGGACGCGTACGCGGAAGCCAGCTCGTTGACGAGCAGGCCCATGGACCAGCCGTCCGAGACGATGTGGTGCATGGACATCAGCAGCACGTGGTCCTCGGCGCCCAGCTTCAACAGGCGCACGCGCAACAGCGAGCGGTCCGCCAGGTTGAACGGCTTCTGCGTCTCCTCGATGGCCGCGCGGCGCGCCTCGGCCTCGCGGGCCGTGGGCTCCAGCGCGCTCAGGTCCAACACATCCAGGCGCGTCGGCTCATGCGGATGGACGACCTGGATGGGCTGGCCGCCGTTGTTCTGGATGGATGTGCGCAGCGACTCGTGGCGACGCAAGAGCTCGTTGATGGCCCGGCCCATCGCGTCGACGTCCAGCGCGCCCTCCAGCCGCACGGTGGCGGGGATGTTGTAGAAGGCGCTGTTCGGCTCCAGCTGGTCCAGGAACCACAGGCGCTGCTGCGCGAAGGACACCGGCTGGTGGCCCGTGCGCGGCACCGGGACGAGGGCCGGAATCTCCAGGCCCTGACCCTGCTGCACCGCCAGGTCCACGCGCTGGGCCAGCGCCTCCAGCGTCGGCGTGTCGAACAGGTCCCTCAGGGGCAGCTCAACGCCGAACACCGCGCGCATGCGGCTGATGGCCTGCGTCGCCATCAGCGAGTGGCCACCCAGCTCGAAGAAGTTGTCGTGGATGCCCACGCGCTCCACCTCGAGCACCGCGCACCAGATGGCACCCAGCCGCGCCTCGGTGGGCGTGCGGGGACCGACGAAGTCCGGGCGTCCGCTGACCGTGCTCATGTCGGGCGCGGGCAGGGCCTTGCGGTCCACCTTGCCGTTCGCCGTCAGCGGCAGCGCGTCCAACACCAGCACTGCGGCGGGCACCATGTACTCGGGCAGCACGTCCTTCAGCGCCGCACGCAGCGTCGCGCCGTCGGTGGGCACGCCCTCGCGCGCCACCGCGTAGCCGACCAGTCGCTTGCCACCGGGGCCGTCCTCGCGAGCGATGACCACGGCCTCGCGCACGGCGGGGTGCCGGGCCAGCGCGGCCTCGACCTCACCCAGCTCGATGCGGAAGCCGCGCACCTTCACCTGCGCGTCCACGCGGCCCACGAACTCCAGCGAACCATCCTCGCGCCAGCGCACCACGTCGCCCGTGCGGTACAGCCTCTCGCCCGGCACTCCGGAGAACGAATCCGGGATGAACCGCTCGGCGGTGAGCGACGCACGGCCCACGTAGCCCCGGGCCACGCCGACGCCTCCCAGGTACAGCTCACCCTTGACGCCCACGGGTACCGGCTCTCCGCGCGCATCCAGCACGTGGACGCGCACGTTGGCCAGCGGACGTCCGATGGAGGGCACGCGGCCTTCCTCCGCCACGACCTCCGCGAGCGTGGCCACCACCGTGGCCTCCGTCGGACCATACGTGTTGAGGAACCGTCGACCCGGCGCCCAGCGCGCGACGACGTCCGAGGGCAGCGCCTCGCCGCCGGAGATGACCGTCTTGAGCGAGGGCAGCCCCTCCGCGGGCGTGGCCGCCAGGGCCGCGGGCGTGAGGCTGATGACCGTGAGCGCCTCGTCACGCAGCAGCGTGTGCAGGGGCGCGCCCGGCATCACCTTCTCCAGCGGCGCGAGCACCAGGGCGGCGCCGGAGGTCAGCGTGGTGAAGATCTCCTCGACGGACAGGTCGAAGGAGAGGTTCGCGAACTGGAGCACGCGCTCGCCGGGGCCGATGCCGTAGGCCCGGGCCTCGTGGGTGACGAGGTTGGCCACGGAGCGGTGCTCCACCGCCGTGCCCTTGGGCTGGCCCGTGCTTCCGGACGTGTAGAGCACGTAGGCCAGGTTGCCCGAGTGCACACCGGAGACGGGCGCCTCGGTGCTCTCGCGCGATAGCGCCTCCAGCTCCGTGTCCAGGCACAGCGCGCGGGCACGGTGGGCCTCGGGGTAGCGCTCCAGCAGGGGCGCCTGGGTGAGCAGCATCGCCGCGTCGCTGTCCTCCAGCAGGAAGGCCAGTCGCTCACGCGGGAGCAGCGGATCCACCGGCACCCACGCGCCACCGGCCTTGAGGATTCCGAGCAGGCCGACGACGACGTCCAGCGAACGCTCCACGCTCAGGGCGACCCGCACCTCGGGGCCGACGCCGCGGCGGCGCAGCGCGTGGGCGAGCTGGTTGGCGCGCGCGTCGAGCTGGGCGTACGTGAGCCGCGAGCCCTCGAAGCTGGCCGCGAGCGCGTCGGGGGCGCGGCGGACCTGGGCCTCGAAGAGGCTGTGCACGCACGTGTCCGGGAAGTCCGCGCGCGTGTCGTTCCAGGCCACGAGCTGACGCGAGCGCTCCTCGTCGGAGAGCAGCGTCACCGTGGACAGGCGGCGCTCCGGCGAGGCGAGCAGCACGTCCACGAGCGCGAGGAAGTGCCGCGTCATCCGCTCGATGGTCGACGCGTCGTACAGGTCCACCTGGTAGTCGAGCTCACCCGTGAAGCCCGCGCTGTTTCGGCCCATCGAGAGCGTCATGTCGAACTTGGCGACATGGCCCTCGTCGGGACCGGGACGCAGCTCCAGGCCGGGCAGGGACACGTCCGCGTCCGGGGTGTTCTGGAGGATGAACATCACCCGGAACAGCGGTGACTGCTGCAGGTCGCGCAGCGGCTGGAGCTGCTCGAAGGGCAGGTGCTGGTGCGCATAGGCCCCGAGCGCCGTCTCGCGCACGCGGGCCAGCAGCTCGCGCACCGTCGGGTCACCGTCCAGCTTCGTGCGCAGGACGAGCGTGTTGAGGAAGAAGCCGACCAGGCCCTCCAGCTCCGCGCGGTTGCGTCCCGCCACGGGCGAGCCGACGGAGATGTCGTCCTGGCCCGAGTAGCGCGACAGCAGGAGCTGGAACGCACCCAGGAAGAACATGAACGGCGTCAGGCCCTCGCGGTGGCAGAAGGCCTCGATGGCCTCCGCCTTCGCGGGCGCAATGGCCAGGGACACCACGCCACCCCGAGGCCGCGACAGGTGCGTGCGCGGCCTGTCGGTGGGCAGCTCCAGGTCCTGCGGCGCGCCGTCCAACTGCCGCTGCCACCACGCGAGCTGGCGGTCCAGCTCCGCGCCCTCCAGCCACCCGCGCTGCCACGCGGCGAAGTCCGCGTACTGGAGCGGGAGCTCGGGGAGGCTCGGCGTCCGGCCGGCCTGGAGGTCGCCATACAGCGTGGACATCTCGCGCACGATGACGCTGATGGACCAGCCGTCCGACACGATGTGATGCAGATTGAGCAGCAGCAGGTGCTCACGCTCCGCGAGCACCAACAGCTCGGCGCGAAGCAGCGGCCCGGTGCTCAGGTCGAACGACTGGAGCGCATGCTCGCCCGCGCGGCGGCGGGCCTCGGCCTCACGCTGCTCGGGCGCCAGGGCGCGCAGGTCGGTCAGCGGCAGCACGAACGGCGCGGGCGCGTGGATGACCTGCACGGGGCCGTCCGACTCCGCGCGGAACGTGGTGCGCAGGGCCTCGTGACGGTGCACGACGGCCTCGAGTGTCCGGCGCAGCACCTCCACGTCGAGCGCTCCGGAGAGTACCAGCGCGGCGGGGATGTTGAACGCGGGGCTGCCCGGCTCCAGCTGATCCAGGAACCACACGCGCTGCTGCGAGAAGGACAGGGGCAGCTTGCCGTCGCGGGCCACGCGCTGGATGGGCGGAGCGGCCGTCGTCGCGCCGGTGCGCAGGGCGGTGTCCACGCGCTGGGCCAGCGCGGCCACGGTGGGCGCCTCGAACAGCTCGCGCACGGGCAACTCCACCGCGAAGGTGGAGCGGATGCGCGAGGTGACCTGCGTGGCCAGCAGGGAGTGGCCACCCAGCTCGAAGAAGTTCTCCATGACGCTGACACGCGCCAGCTTCAGCACCGTCGCGAACAGCTGCGCCAGCTTCTCCTCCACCGGCGTGCGCGGGGCGACGAAGGACGCGTCCGTGCGCAGGCTCTCCGCGTCCGGCGCGGGCAGGAGCTTGCGGGCCAGCTTCCCGCTGGGCGTCAGCGGCAGGGCCTCCAGCGTGACGAACGCGGAGGGCACCATGTACTCGGGCAGGCGCTTGAGCAGGAACGTCCGGAGCGTCTCCGCCGTCGTCGCGGAGGCAGGGGCCTCGTCCGCGGGGACGGGGACGACGTAGGCCACGAGTCGCTTGTCGCCCGGCACGTCCTCGCGCACGGCGGCGGCCGCGTCGCGAACACCCGGAGCGGTGCGCAGGACGGACTCGACCTCGCCCAGCTCCACGCGGAAGCCGCGCACCTTCACCTGGAAGTCGATGCGGCCGAGGAACTCCAGGTTGCCGTCCGCCGTCCACCGCGCGGAGTCACCGGTGCGGTAGAGCCGGTCGCCGGGGATGCCGCTGAACGGGTTCGGCACGAAGGCGGCGGCGGTGATGTCCGGCCGGGCCAGGTAGCCGTGGGCCAGGTGGCTGCCGCCAACGAAGACCTCACCGGCGACGCCGATGGGCGCGGGCTGGCCGAGCGGGTCGAGGATGTAGAGCTGCGTGTGACCCAGCGGGCTGCCGACGGGAGGCAGCCGGGGCCACGAGGTCGGCGGGCCGCGCATCCGGTACGCGGAGACGACGTGCGCCTCCGACGGGCCGTACTGGTTCTCGAGCGTGCAGCCCGGCAGCTTCTCGAACATCGCGGCGAGGGTGGCGTTCACCTGGAGCTGCTCGCCGGCCGTGATGACCTCGCACAGCGCGCGCGGCAGCGTGGCGCCGTGGGCCACGGAGTCGGCCATGGCCTGCAGGGCGACGAACGGCAGGAACAGCCGCTCCACGCCCTGGCGGTCCATGAAGTCGAGCAGCGCGGGGATGTCCCGTCGCAGCGTGTCCGTGGGCAGCACCACCCGGGCGCCGACCCACCAGGACGCGAACAGCTCCTGGATGGACACGTCGAAGTTGAGCGACGCGAACTGGAGCGTGGTGGCCCGCGGACGCGGCGACTGGCGGATCTGCCACGCCAGCATGTAGCTGAGCGCCCGGTGGGGCATGACGATGCCCTTGGGGATGCCCGTGCTTCCGGACGTGTAGATGACGTACGCGTTCGCCTCGGGCGATACGTCACGCGCGAGGGCATCCGTCGGCTGCCGCGCGATGAGCACCGCTTCGGTATCGAGCGCGATGCGGCGGGCCAGGCTCTTGGACGGCAGGCTCCCGCCCAGGTGCGACTGCGTGAGGACCACCGGAGCGCGCGTGTCCTCGAGCATGAACGCGAGCCGGTCCGCGGGGTACGTGGGGTCCAGCGCCACGTAGTACGCGCCGACCTTGAGCGTCGCGAGCACGGCGATGGCCATGTCCAGGCTCTTGTCCACGCAGATTCCCACGGCGCTCCCAGGCGTCACGCCGTGCTGGACCAGGTGATGCGCGAGCTGGTTGGCGCGCTGGTCCATCGCCGCGTACGTCAGCGAGCGCTCTCCATCCGTGATGGCGATGGCGTCCGGCGTGCGCGCGACCTGGGCCTCCACCGGGCCGTGCATCGTCGTGGCGGTGTGGGCCTCGCGCGACGTGTCGTTCCACTCGACGAGGAGCTGGCGCTCCTCCTCGCGGCTCAAGAGCGACAGGCTCCACGGCGACTGGTCCGGGTTCTCGACGGCGGACTGGAGCAGCCGCACCCAGTGCGCGCCCATGCGCCGCGCGGTGCTCGCGTCGAACAGGTCGGTGTTGAACTCGACGAGGCCCTCGATCTCCTGGCCCGAGTCACCCAGCAGCAGCGACAGGTCGTACTTCGCCGTCCCGCTGTCGACGTCCACCGAGCGGAGCGCATCGGCGCCGCGCGCCTGGGTGACACGCTCGCCGCGAGGCGTGTTCTGGAGGGCGAGCATGACCTGGAACAGCGGCGAGCGGCTCAGGTCGCGCTCCAGCTTCAGCTCCTCCACCAGCTTCTCGAAGGGCACGTCCTGGTGGGCGTAGGCGCCGAGCGTGGTCTCCTTCACCTGCGCCAGCAAGGCGCGGAAGGTGATGCCGGACGTGAGCCGCGCGCGCAGGGCCAGCGTGTTGACGAAGAAGCCGACGATGTTCTCCAGCTCCGCCTGGCGGCGGTTCGCGATGGGCGAGCCGACGACGATGTCGTCCTGTCCCGAGTAACGGGCGAGCAGGACGTGCAGGCCGGTGAGCAGCGCCATGAACGGCGTGATGCCCTCCTGCTTGCACAGGGCGTGGAGCGCGGCGGACAGCTCGGCCCCGAGCTTCACGGGGAAGCTGGCGCCGTGCGAGGTCTGCACGGGAGGTCGAGGCCGGTCCGTGGGCAGCTCCAGGGCATGGGGCACGCCCGAGAGGTTCTGGCTCCACCAGCCCACCTGGGCGGCGAGCGTCTCGTCACGCAGCCAGCCGCGCTGCCAGGCCGCGTAGTCCGCGTACTGGAGCGGCAGGGGCGCCAGCGGTGAAGGCAGACCCTGGTTGAAGGCGGAGTACAGCGCGCCGACCTCGCGCGAGAGGATGCCGCTGGACCAACCGTCCGAGACGATGTGGTGCACCGTGACGAGCAGCACGTGCTGCTCGGGGGCCAGCTTCAGCAGCGTGGTGCGCAGCAGCGGGACGCGCGTCAGGTCGAACGGCTTCTGCGCCTCGGCGGTGGCCAGCTTCAGGGCCTCGGCCTCGCGCGCGGACTCCGGCATGCGGCTCAGGTCCACGACGGGGACGGAGAGCTCCACGCGCGGATGGACGTGCTGGTAGGGCTCACCGTCCTCGCGGGTGTGGAAGCTGGTGCGCAGCGCCTCGTGACGGTGGACCAGCTCCTGGAGCGCGCGGATGAGCGCGTCGAGGTCCACCATCGTGTCGAGCCGGAGCGCGGAGGGGATGTTGTAGAAGGCGCTGTCCGGCTGGAAGCGGTCGAGGAACCAGAGCCGCTGCTGCGCGAACGACAGCGGCAGCGGTCCGTTCTCACGCGACACCGGGACCAGCGGCGGGAGCTGGACGCTCTTGCCCGCGAGGATGGCCTCGTCGACGCGCTGGGCGAGCGCTTCGATGGTCGGCACGGAGAACAGGTCTCTCAGCGCGAGTTCCACGCCGAAGCTCGCGCGGATGCGGGAGACGAGCTGCGTGGCGAGGAGGGAGTGGCCACCGAGCTCGAAGAAGTCGTCGGTGAGGCCGACGCGCTCGACGTGGAGCAGCTCCGCCCAGAGCGCGGCGAGACGAATCTCCGTGGGCGTGCGCGGCGCGACGTAGTCCCGAGCAGAGGTCTGTGTGTCGAGCGCCGGGAGCGCGTCGCGGTCGACCTTGCCGTTGGGGGTGAGGGGGAGTGCGTCGAGCTGTGCAATGGCGGAAGGCACCATGTGCTCGGGCAGGCGCAGCTTGAGGAAGTCGCGAAGGACGGAGACGTCGACGTCCTCACCGACGACGTAGGCGACGAGGCGCTTGTCGCCGGAGGCTTCGGTGCGGATGGAGGCGACAGCCTGGGAGACGGAGGGGTGGAGGAGGAGGGCGGCTTCGACTTCGCCCAGCTCGATGCGGATGCCGCGCAGCTTCACCTGGGAGTCGAGGCGGCCGAGGAAGTCGAGGGTGCCGTCGGGGAGCCAGCGGGCCTTGTCACCGGTGAGGTAGAGGCGGGCGCCGGGGACGAGGGAGAAGGGGTTGGGGACGAAGCGCTCAGCGGTGAGGTCCGCGCGGTGGAGGTAGCCACGAGCGAGGCCGACGGAGTCGATGCAGAGCTGGCCGGGGACGCCGATGGGGAGAGGACGCAGGGAGGCGTCGAGGATGAAGAGGCGGACGTTGTCCCAGGGGGTGCCGATGGAGGGCGTCTGGCCGGGGAGCAGAGGCTCGGAGATGGAGGCGCAGACGGTGACTTCGGTGGGGCCGTAGGCGTTGAGGAGGCGGACGCGGGAGCCCCAGCGGGAGACGAGCTCGGGAGGGCAGGCCTCGCCAGCGGAGATGAGGGTGGAGAGAGAGGGGAAGTCCTCGGGGTGGAGCTGGGCGAGGACGGAGGGGGTGAGGGTGACGGCGGAGATGGACTCGTCGCGGAGCAGGTCGCGAAGGGGAGCGCCGGGCATGAGGCGCTCGCGAGGAGCGAGGACGAGGGTGGAGCCGGCGAGGAGGGCGCCGAAGATTTCGGCGACGGAGGCGTCGAAGTTGAAGGAAGCGAACTGGAGGACGCGAGAGGCGGGAGAGAAGCCGTGGCGGCGGCCCGCGGCGAGCGCGGTGTTGGAGAAGCCGCGGTGCTGAAGGAGGGTGCCCTTGGGGGTGCCGGTGGAGCCGGAGGTGTAGATGACGTAGGCGAGGTTGTCGGCCACCGCGCCGGAGTCAGGTGCCGACGTCGACTGGGTCGCAATCTTCGCGGCCTCCGAGTCGATCAACACACGCCGCTGCGTCGAGACAGGAAGCTGCTTCGCGAGCGCCTCGGTGGTGAGGAGGACAGGCGCGGAGCTGTCTCGGAGGATGAAGGACAGTCGCTCGGCGGGATACGTCGG
The DNA here is from genome assembly GCF_026626605.1 of Myxococcus sp. MISCRS1. Taxonomy (NCBI): domain Bacteria; kingdom Pseudomonadati; phylum Myxococcota; class Myxococcia; order Myxococcales; family Myxococcaceae; genus Myxococcus; species Myxococcus sp. MISCRS1. The sequence goes on along the minus strand of NZ_JAPNKB010000001.1, from coordinate 573,850 downwards.
ATCGAGAGGCACCCAGGCGCCGCCAGCCTTGAGGATGGCGAGCATGGAGACGACGAGGTCGAGCGAACGCTCCAGGCAGAGCGCGACAGGGACCTCGGGCCTGACGCCGAGCGAGCGCAGGTGGTGGGCGAGCTGATTGGCGCGCGAGTCGAGCTGCGCGAAGGTGAGGGACTCGCCCTCGAAGCGAAGCGCCTCGGCCTCCGGCGTACGCCGAGCCTGGGCCTCGAAGAGCGAATGCGCCGTGGCCTCGCGCGGGAAGTCGCGAGCGGAGTCGTTCCACTCCACCAGTACGCGCTGCTGCTCCGCCTCGGTGAGCAGGGACAGCGAGGCGACAGGCGCCTCGGGTCGCTCCACGGCCTTCTCGAGCAGGACCCCCAGGTGGCGAATCAGCGCATCCACGGTCTCCGCGGTGAACAGGTCCGTGCGGTACTCGACGCCGAAGGACAGACCCTGTGCCGTCTCCGCTGCGGAGAGCGTGAGGTCCAGCCGCGAGGTGCCCGTGTTGGCGGGCTGCAGGTGGAAGGTGAGGTCGGGGAGCTTCAGCTCCGAGTCCGGCTGGTTCTGGAGCACCAGCGCCACCTGGAAGAGCGGCGCGTGCGCGGGGTTGCGCTCCGGGTTGACGGCCTTGACCACTTCCTCGAACGGCAGGTCCTGGTGCGCGTAGGCGCCCAGCGTGTCCTTCCTCACGCGTGCAAGCAGCTCGCGGAAGGACGGATTGCCACCCAGCCGCGCGCGCAGCGGGAGCTGGTTGATGAAGAATCCGATGAGGTCCTCGGTCTCGGCCTGGTGACGGTTCGCGATACCCGTTCCCACGACGAAGTCCTCCTGGCCCGAGTAGCGGGACAGGACGGCCTGGAGGCCCGCCATCAGCGCCATGAAGAGCGTGGAGCCCTCACGACGGCACAGCGCCTGGAGCGACTCGACGAGCGAGCGCGGCAGCACGCGCGACACCAGGGCGCCACCGAAGCCCTGACGCGCCGGGCGCGGGAAGTCCGTGGGCAGCTCCAGCAACGGAGGTGCCCCGGAGAGGTGCTCCTTCCACCACGAGACCTGCGCCTCGAGCGCCTCGCCCTGCAGCCACGCGCGCTGCCAGGCCGCGTAGTCGGCGTACTGGATGGACAGCTCGGGCAGCGGAGAAGGCTGGCCCGCGCGGAACGCGGCGTAGAGCACCGCCGTCTCACGCACGAGCACGCCCATGGACCAGCCATCCGAGACGATGTGATGCATCGTCAGGAGCAGGATGTGGCGCTGCTCACCCAGGCGCAGCAGCTTCGCGCGCAGGAGCGGACCGCGCGCGAGGTCGAATGGACGACGCGCCTCCTCATCGACCCAACGCTGGACCTGGCCCTCGTCGAGCGAGGACACCTCCACCACGGGCACCGTCACCGGCGACGGTGCATGGACGACCTGCTCGGGACCCGCTCGGAACGTGGTGCGCAGCGACTCGTGACGCCGCACCATCTCCGTGAACGCCCGCTCCAGGGCCCGCGTGTCCACGACACCCTCGAGCCGCAGCGCGATGGGCATGTTGTACGCGGGGCTCCCCGGGTCCAACTGGTCGAGGAACCACAGCCGCTGCTGGGCGAAGGACTGGACGAACGCCCTCGGCGCAGCTCCCTCGCGAGGCAGCGCGGTGAGCGGCGGACGCTGGAGCCGCGCGCCCGTGCTCAGCGCTGTGTCGATGCGCTGGGCGAGCGCCTGGACCGTCGGCGACTCGAAGAGGTCCCGCAGGGGCAGGTCGACCTGGAAGGCGGAGCGCACGCGCGAGACGAGCTGCGTGGCGAGCAGCGAGTGACCACCGAGCTCGAAGAAGCTCGCGGTGGTGCTGACACGTGACACACCCAGCACCTGGGCGAAGAGGCCCGCGAGCAGCTCCTCGGTGGGGGTTCCTGGCGCGACCTGTGCGTCGTCCGTGAAGGACCCGGTCTGCTCGGGAACAGGCAGGGCCTTGCGGTCCACCTTGCCGTTGCTCGTGAGCGGCAGCGCCTCGAGGACCCGCAGAGAGGATGGGACCATGTACTCGGGCAGCCGCTGTGCGACGAACGTCCGCAGCGCGGCGGTGTCGAGCGAGGCGGGCGCCACGACGTAGCCCACGATGCGCCTGTCGCCGGGACGGTCCTCGCGCACGAGCACCACGGCCTCGCGCACTTCGGGATGCGCGAGCAGGGCGGACTCGATCTCCGCCAGCTCGATGCGGAAGCCGCGCACCTTCACCTGGTCGTCCGCGCGGCCGAGGAACTCCAGCACGCCGTCTCGACGCCAGCGGACCTGATCGCCCGTGGCGTACAGCCGCGCTCCAGGGACGGAAGAGAACGCGTCGGGCACGAAGCGCTCGGCGGTCATCGCGGCCTGGCCGATGTAGCCCCGGGCCACGCCCTCGCCTCCGATGAACAGCTCACCCGTGACTCCCACGGGCACGGGCTGGCCATGCGCATCGAGCACGTACACCTGCGTGTCCGCGATGGGACCACCGATGGGCGCGGTGGCACCCTGGATGTCCCCGCTCACCGTCCACGACGTGGCGTCGACGGTCGTCTCGGTGGGGCCGTAGCAGTTGGCCAACCGAGTCCCGGGCCACTGCGTGCGCACCCGTCGCGCCAGCTCGGCGGACAGCGCCTCACCACCCGACACGAGCACTCGCAGACCCGAGGCCCGCTCGAGTCGCTCGGACTCCACCAGGAGGCGGAGCTGAGACGGGACGAGTTGGAGCACCGTCACCCGCTGGTTCGCGAGCACGGACAGGAGCGCGTCCATGTCCAGGTCCGCCGAGGACGGCGGCAGCACCAGCGTGGCGCCGCTGGCCAGCGTGGAGAGCAGCTCCGGCACCACGGCGTCGAAGCCGGGCGCCGTCTTCTGGAGCATGCGGTCCGCCGGGCCCAGTCCCAGGCTCTTCGTGAACCAGGCCGTGTGACGCGCGAGCGCGCGGTGCGGGACCACCACGCCCTTGGGGCGACCCGTCGAGCCGGACGTGAACAGGACGTAGGCCGCGTTCTCGGAGGTGAGGCCCGGCGCGGTGAACGTGCTGCTCGCCACCGCGTCGGCGCCCACCAGGTCCTCGAGGACGAGGACCGTGCGCGTCGACGGCAGCGCCGTACGCAGCGCGCGCTGGGTCAGCACCACCGCGGGGGTGGTGTCCTCCAGCATCATGCCGAGGCGCTCGGACGGAGAGGAGGGATCCAGCGGGACCCACACGCCTCCGGCCGCGAGCACGCCCAGTACGCCGATGACCAGCTCCGGCGAGCGGCGCGCGAACAGACCCACGCGCACCTCGGGGCCCACGTTCCGCTGACGCAGCAGCTCCGCGAGCGCGAGGGCACGCCGCTCCAGCTCCCGATACGTGAGCGTCCCGCCGGTCCACTCGAGCGCCACGGCCTCGGGCGACCGCGCCGCGCGCGCCTGGAACCACGTGAAGACGGAGCTGTCGCGCGGGAAGTCGGAGCGCGTGTCGTTCCACTGCACCAGGAGCTGGTGTCGCTCCTCGGCGGAGAGCAGCGGCAGCGCGGCGAGCGAGACGTCCGGCGTGGAGACCGCGGCCTCCAGCAGGCGGGTGAACTGACCCGTCATCGCCTCGAGCGTCCGGGCGTCGAACAGGTCCGTGTTGTACTCGAAGCCGCCCATGAGGCCCGCGGGCGTCTCCTGGAGGACCAGGGACAGGGAGTACTTCGCGATGCCCGGGTCCACGTCCGCCGGCGTGAGCGACAGCTCCGGCAGCGTCAGCGACGGCACGGGGGTGTTCTGCAGCGCGAACATCACCTGGAAGAGCGGCGAGTGGCTCAGGCTGCGCGCGGGCTGCAGCTCCTCCACCAGGTGCTCGAACGGGACGTCCTGATGCGTGAGGGCGCCGAGCGCGGCCTCACGGGCCTGCTCGACGAGCGCGCGGAACGACATGGCTCCGGACATCTGGCCACGCAGCACGAGCGTATTGATGAACACGCCGATGAGGCCCTCTGTCTCCGGGCGATTGCGACCCGCCACCGGCGAACCCACGAGCACGTCATCCTGGCCCGTGACGCGGTACAGGAACGCCTGGAACGCGGCGAGGACCACCATGAAGGGCGTGGCGCCGAGCTGCTGCCCCAGGGCCGCCACGGCGGAGGAGACCTCCGGGGACAGCCGCACGGGATGCGTGGCGCCGGCCTGCGTCTGCATCGGCGGCACGGGACGGTCCGTGGGGAGCGCCAGCACGTGGTTGGCTCCCGCGAGCTGGGTCTTCCAGTACGTGAGCTGACGCTCCAGCTCACCGGCGCCGAGCCACTGGTGCTGCCACGCCGCATGGTCGGCGTACTGCACGCGCAGCGTCGGCAGGGACGCCGTGCGCCCCTCGCGAGCCGCGCTGTACAGCTCCGCGGCCTCGCGCACGAGCACACCCGTGGACCAGCCGTCGGAGACGATGTGGTGCATCGTCAGCAGCAGCACATGCAGGCGCTCGTCCAGACGGAGGAGCGTCACGCGCAGCAGCGGACCCCGGGCGAGGTCGAACGGCTTGCGTGCCTCGGTGAGCGCGAGTCGCCGGGCTTCGTCCTCACGCTGCGCGGAGGGGAGCGTGGACAGGTCCACCAGGGCGACGTTCAGCGTCGCTTCCTCCGCGATGGCCTGATGCGGACTGCCATCCGCGTTCGCGGGGAACGTGGTGCGCAGCGCCTCGTGGCGTCGCACGAGCGCGGCGAAGGCCTGCTCCAGCGCGGAGACCTCGACCGCGCCTTCCAGCCGGATGGCCGCGGGCAGGTTGTAGAGAGCGGTGCCCGGCTCGAGCTGATCCAGGAACCACAGCCGACGCTGGGCGAAGGACAGCGGCAGGTTGCCCGTGCGCGCGACAGGCGTCAGCTCCGGTGCGCGAGGAGTGGTTGCTCCGGCCTGGACGAGCACCTCCACACGCGCCGCGAGCTTCTCCACCGTGGGCGCCTCGAACAGCTCACGCAGCGGCACCTCGGTGCCGAACGTGGCCTGGAGTCGAGACAGCGATTGCGTGGCGAGGAGGGAGTGGCCACCGAGCTCGAAGAAGTCGTCGGTGAGGCCGACGCGCTCGACGTGGAGCAGCTCCGCCCAGAGCGCGGCGAGACGAATCTCCGTGGGCGTGCGCGGCGCGACGTACTCGCGCACGGGGGCGGCGATGGACGCGTCGGGCGAGGGCAGTGCGTCGCGGTCGACCTTGCCGTTGGGGGTGAGGGGGAGTGCGTCGAGCTGTGCAATGGCGGAAGGCACCATGTGCTCGGGCAGGCGCAGCTTGAGGAAGTCGCGAAGGACGGAGACGTCGACGTCCTCACCGACGACGTAGGCGACGAGGCGCTTGTCGCCGGAGAGCTCGGTGCGGATGGAGGCGACAGCCTGGGAGACGGAGGGGTGGAGGAGGAGGGCGGCTTCGACTTCGCCCAGCTCGATGCGGAAGCCGCGCAGCTTCACCTGGGAGTCGAGGCGGCCGAGGAACTCGAGGGTGCCGTCGGGGAGCCAGCGGGCCTTGTCACCGGTGAGGTAGAGGCGGGCGCCGGGGGCGAGGGAGAAGGGGTTGGGGACGAAGCGCTCAGCGGTGAGGTCGGGGCGGTGGAGGTAGCCACGAGCGAGGCCGACGGAGTCGATGCAGAGCTGGCCTGGGACGCCGACGGGGAGAGGCCGCAGGGAGGCGTCGAGGATGAAGAGGCAGACGTTGTCCCAGGGGGTGCCGATGGAGGGCGTCTGGCCTGGGAGAAGGGGCTGGGAGATGGAGGCGCAGACGGTGACTTCGGTGGGGCCGTAGGCGTTGAGGAGGCGGACGCGGGAGCCCCAGCGGGAGACGAGCTCGGGAGGGCAGGCCTCGCCAGCGGAGATGAGGGTGGAGAGAGAGGGGAAGTCCTCGGGGTGGAGCTGGGCGAGGACGGAGGGGGTGAGGGTGACGGCGGAGATGGACTCGTCGCGGAGCAGGTCGCGAAGGGGAGCGCCGGGCATGAGGCGCTCGCGAGGAGCGAGGACGAGGGTGGAGCCGGCGAGGAGGGCGCCGAAGATTTCGGCGACGGAGGCGTCGAAGTTGAAGGAAGCGAACTGGAGGACGCGAGAGGCGGGAGAGAAGCCGTGGCGGCGGCCCGCGGCGAGCGCGGTGTTGGAGAAGCCGCGGTGCTGAAGGAGGGTGCCCTTGGGGGTGCCGGTGGAGCCGGAGGTGTAGATGACGTAGGCGAGGTTGTCGGCCACCGCGCCGGAGTCAGGTGCCGACGTCGGCTGCCGCGAGATGAAGCGGGAGTCCGAGTCGAGCAGGACGAGCTGCTGCGTCGACACGGGAAGCTCGTCGGCCAGGGATTCGGTGGTGAGGAGGACGGGCGCGGAGCAGTCTCGGAGGATGAAGGACAGTCGCTCGACGGGGTAGGACGGATCGAGAGGCACCCAGGCGCCGCCAGCCTTGAGGATGGCGAGCATGGAGACGACGAGGTCGAGCGAGCGCTCCAGGCAGAGCGCGACGGGGACCTCGGGCCTGACGCCGAGCGAGCGCAGGTGGTGGGCGAGCTGATTGGCGCGCGAGTCGAGCTGCGCGAAGGTGAGGGACTCGCCCTCGAAGCGAAGCGCCTCGGCCTCCGGCGTACGCCGAGCCTGGGCCTCGAAGAGCGAATGCGCGGTGGCCTCGCGCGGGAAGTCGCGAGCGGAGTCGTTCCACTCCACCAGCACGCGCTGCTGCTCCTCCTGTCGCATGAGGGGGAGCGTGGAGATTCGGGCCGAGGGCTTGGTCGTCGCGGCCTCGAGCACATTGCCGAGGTGGCGAATCAGGCCGTCGATGGTCTCCGCGGTGAACAGGTCCGTGCGGTACTCGGCCGAGCAGGAGAGGCCGTGCGCGGACTCGGTGATGGACAGCGTGAGGTCGAGTCGCGCGGTGCCCGTGCCGCTGCCCAACGGACGGAAGGTGAGGCCAGGGACCTCCAGCTCCGTGTCCGGCTGGTTCTGGAGCACCAGCTTGACCTGGAAGAGCGGAGCGAAGCCCAGGCCTCGACCGGGGTTGAGGTCCTTGACCAGCTCCTCGAAGGGCAGGTCCTGGTGCGCGTACGCGCCCAGCGTGTCCGTCTTCACGCGTGAGAGCAGCTCGCGGAACGACGGGTCTCCACCCAGCCGCGCGCGCAGGGCGAGCTGATTGATGAAGAAGCCGATGAGGCCCTCGGTCTCCGCGCGGTTGCGGTTCGCGATGTCCGTGCCGAGGACGAAGTCCTCCTGGCCCGAGTAGCGCGACAGCACGACCTGGAAGCCCGCGAGCAACGCCATGAACAGCGTGGAGCCCTCTTCACGGCACAGCGCCTGGAGTGAATCCACCAGCGAGCGCGGCAGGACTCGGCCCACCATCGCGCCCTGGAATCCTTGCACCACGGGACGGGGGAAGTCGGTGGGCAGGTCCAGCTGCGGCGCCGCGCCGGACAGGTGCGTCCGCCACCACGAGAGCTGGGCCTCGAGCGCGTCACCCTGCAGCCAATCACGCTGCCACGCCGCGTAGTCGGCGTACTGGATGGGCAGCTCGGGCAGCCGCGCGGGCTGGCCCGTCACGAACGACGCGTAGAGCTCGGTGGATTCGCGCACCAGCAGCCCCATGGACCAGCCGTCCGTGGCGATGTGATGCAGCGTCAGCATCAGCACGTGCTGCGTGGCCTCCAGCCGCAGCAGCGACGCGCGCAGCACGGGGCCTCGGCCCAGGTCGAACGGGCGCTTCGCCTCGGCGAGCACGCGCCGCTGGACCTCCGCCTCGCGAGCCTCACCCGTCAGCGAGGACAGGTCCTCGACGGGCATCGGCACGGGCGCGGGTGCGTGGATGACCTGGACAGGGCCCTCCTGGAACGTGGTGCGCAGCACCTCGTGACGGCGCACGAGCTCGGTGATGGCCTGTCGCAGGGCCTCGACGTCCACCACGCCCTCGAGCCGCAGCGCGATGGGCATGTTGAACGTCGGGCTGTCCGGCTGGAGCTTGTCGAGGAACCACAGGCGCTGCTGTGCGAAGGACAGCGGCAGCGGCCGGCTCCGGTCCGCCGGGACGAGGGGCGGCACCTTCGTCTCGGCGGCGTACTGCTCCAGGCGCTCGGCGAGGCCCGCGACGGTGGGCGCCTCGAACAGCTCGCGCAGCGGGAGCTCCACGTTGAACGCGGCCCGGATGCGCGAGACGACCTGCGTGGCGAGCAGCGAGTGTCCACCCAGCGCGAAGAAGCTGTCGGTGGCACCCACGCGCGGCAGCTTGAGCACGGCGGCGAACAGCTCCGCGAGCTTCTCTTCCGCGGGCGTGCGGGGCGCGATGAACGTCGCATCTCCGCGCAGGCTCTCCGCGTCGGGCGCCGGCAGCAGCCGCCGGGCGATCTTCCCGCTCGGCGTCAGCGGGAGCGCGTCCAGCGTGAGGAAGACGGACGGCACCATGTACTCGGGCAACTGTCCGAGCAGCGCCGAGCGCAGCGCGCCCGGAGTCAGCGCGGCGCCGGACTCCCCCGTGGGAACGACGTAGCCCACCAAGCGCTTGTCGCCGGGCACGTCCTCGCGCACCACGGCCGCCGCGTCCCGGATTCCCGGGAGCGCACGCAGCGAGGCCTCGACCTCGCCCAACTCGACGCGGAAGCCTCGCAGCTTCACCTGACCGTCCAGGCGTCCCAGGAACTCGACGGTGCCGTCCGCCTTCCAGCGCGCGGAGTCACCGGTGCGGTAGAGCCGCGCGCCCGGAGCCTTGCTGAACGGATGCGGGACGAACTTCTCGGCCGTCAGCTCTGGACGGCCCGGGTAGCCGAGCGCCAGGTGCTCGCCGCCGATGTGGAGCTCGCCCGGCACGCCGATGGGCGTCGGCTGTCCCATCGCATCCAGCACGAACAACTGCGTGTGCGGCAGCGGCGCGCCGATGGACGGCAGGCGCGGCCAGGACGCGGGCGCACCCTGGAGTCGGTGCGCGGAGACGACGTGCGTCTCGGACGGGCCGTACTGGTTCTCGAGCACGCACCCGGGCAGCCGCTCGAAGAGGGCCACGAGCGAGGGAGTGACCTGGAGCTGCTCACCGGCCGTGACGACCTCGCGCAGGGACACGGGCAGCGTGGCGCCGTGCGCGACGGCGTCGGCGATGGCCTGGAGCGCGACGAACGGGAGGAACAGTCGCTCCACGCCCTGCGCCTGGATGAAGTCGAGCAGCGCGGGCACGTCCTGGCGCAGCCCGCCCGTGGGCAGCACGAGCGTTCCACCCGCCCACCACGTGGAGAACAGCTCCTGGCAGGACACGTCGAAGCTGAGCGACGCGAACTGGAGCGTCGTGGCCTGGGGCTTGCGCGACTGGCGGAGCTGCCACGTGAACAGGTTGCTCAGCGCTCGATGCGGCAGCGCGACACCCTTGGGCCGGCCTGTGGAGCCGGACGTGTAGATGACGTACGCGGGCGCATCGGGCGACAGCGTCACCGTGAGCGCGTGCGTGGGCTTCGTGGTGATGACCTCGGCCTCGATATCGAGGAGGAGGTTCCGCACGGAGCCGGCGACCGGGAGCGAATCCCGGAGGCTGGAGTGCGACAGGACGACGCGCGTACCCGAGTCCTCCAGCATGAAGGCGAGGCGCTCCGCAGGGTAGTTCGGGTCGAGCGGCAGGTAGGCCGCTCCGGCCTTCAGCGTGGCGAGGACCGCCACCGCCATGTCGAGCGACTTCTCCAGGCAGATGCCGACCGTGGCGCCCGCGAAGACACCATGCTGACGCAGCACGTGCGCGAGCTGGTTGGCCCGCGCGTCGAGCTGGGCGTAGGTGAGCGCCGTCGTGCCGTCCGAGACCGCGATGGCCTCGGGCGTCCGCGCGGCCTGGACCTCCACGGGGTGGTGGATGGCCACGGGCACGTGCGGCGCGTGCGCCGTGTCGTTCCACTCCGTGAGGAGCTGCTGACGCTCGTGGGTGCTCAGCAGCGGCAGTCGGGCGAGCGACTGGCTCGCGTCGGAGACCGCCGAGGCGAGCAGTCGGGTGAGGTGCTCACCCATGCGCTGGGCCGTGCTCCGGTCGAACAGGTCCGTGTTGAACTCGAGCAGACCGTGGATGTCGTCGCCGGTGTCGACCAGCAGCAGCGAGAGGTCGAACTTGGCTGTTCCGCTGTCGACCTCGAGGCTGCGAGGGGCTCCGGCCGGGACGCCCTCGGCGCGGGCCGTCTGCAGACCGAGCATGGCCTGGAAGAGCGGCGAGCGGCTGAGGTCGCGCTGCGGCTGGAGCTCCTCGATGAGCTTCTCGAAGGGGACGTCCTGGTGCTCGTAGGCGGCGAGCGTGGACTCTCGCACCTGGGCGAGCAGCTTGCGGAACGTCATGTCCATCCGCGTCCGGGTCCGGAGCGCGAGCGTGTTGACGAAGAAGCCGATGATGCCCTCGAGCTCGGCCCGCTGCCGGTTGGCGATGGGCGAGCCCACGACGATGTCGTCCTGACCCGAGTAGCGGGCGAGCAGGACATTGAAGGCGGACAACAACACCATGAAGGGCGTGACGCCCTCGCGCTGGCACAGGGTGCGAAGTGCGGTGGTGAGCTCCGCGCCGAGCCTCACCGGCAGGTTGGCGCCGTGGGCCGACTGCACGGCCGGACGAGGACGGTCCGTGGGCAGCTCCAGGGCATGCGGCGCCCCCGAGAGGTGCTCGCGCCACCAGGCGACCTGCTGGGCGAGGACGTCATCACGCAGCCAGCTTCGCTGCCAGGCGGCGTAGTCGGCGTACTGGAGCGACAGCGGGGCGAGCGGCGACGGCAGGCCGCGCGAGAACGCGGCGTACAGCTCGCCGACCTCGCGGCCGAAGATGCCGCTGGACCAACCGTCCGAGACGATGTGGTGCACGGTGACGAGCAGCACGTGACGCTGCTCGGAGAGCCGCAGCAGCGTGGCCCGCACCAGCGGCGCGCGCGTCAGGTCGAAGGGCTTCTGGATTTCGAGCGTCGCGAGCTTCTGGGCCTCGGCCTCGCGTGCCTGCTCGGGCAGCTGGCCCAGGTCCACCACGGAGACCGACAGCGTGGCGTCCGGATGGATGCGCTGGACGGGCTCACCGTCCTCGCGAGTATGGAAGCTGGTGCGCAGCGACTCGTGGCGACGCACGAGCTCCCGGAGCGCGCGCGTGAGGGCCTCGGTGTCCAGCGCCCCGTCGAGCTGGAGCGCGCTGGGGATGTTGTAGAACGGGCTGTCCGGCTGGAGCTTGTCGAGGAACCACAGGCGCTGCTGCGCGAACGAGAGCGGCAGCTCCCCCGTGCGCGGCACGGGCGCCAAGGGCGGGAGCTGGAGGCCGTGACGCTCCTGACGCGCGGACTCGATGCGCGTCGCGAGCTGGGCCACCGTGGAGGCCTCGAAGAGCGCCCGCACCGGCAGCTCGACGCCGAATGACTGACGCACCCGCGACACGAGCTGCGTGGCGAGGAGCGAGTGTCCGCCCAACTCGAAGAAGCTGTCGGTGACGCCGACGCGCTCGACGTGGAGCACGGAGGCGAAGAGGGATGCGAGGAGCTGCTCCGTCGGCGTGCGGGGCGCGGTGTATTCGCGGGCCGTGGCGAGACGCTCCGGCGCGGGGAGTGCCCTGCGGTCGGCCTTGCCACTCGGCGTCAGCGGCATGGCCGCCAGGTGCATGAAGACCGAGGGCACCATGTACTCGGGCAGCCGAGGTTCGAGGTGTGCGCGGAGCTGCGCCTGGGTCAGCGACTCCGCGTCGCCCGTGACGTAGGCGACGAGGCGTGCGTCACCCGCGACGTCTTCGCGCACGGTGACGATGGCATCGCGCACGGACGGGTGCGCGAGCAGCGCGTTCTCGACTTCACCGAGCTCGATGCGGAAGCCACGCAGCTTGACCTGGAAGTCGGAGCGGCCGAGGTACTCGAGGGTGCCATCGGGGAGCCAGCGAGCGAGGTCACCGGTGCGGTAGAGGCGCGCGCCGGGAGAGTCGCTGAAGGCGTCGGGGATGAAGCGCTCTGCGGTGAGGTGAGGAGAGCGCCAGTAGCCGAGGCCGACCTGGACACCGCCGATGAAGAGCTCGCCCGGGACACCGACGGGGGCGGGTTGCCCCTGGGAGTCGAGGACGTAGAGGCGGGTGTTGGCGACGGGCCTGCCGATGGGGATGGAGGAGAGGGAGGAGCCGCGAGCGCAGTGGAAGAAGGAGACGTCGACGGCGGCCTCGGTGGGGCCGTAGAGGTTGTGGAGCTCGGAGGAGGGGTGAAGGCGCGAGTGGGCGCGGTGGACGAGGTCCGCGGGGAGTGCCTCACCGGAGCAGAGGACGCGGCGCAGGTGATTGAGGGAGTCGAGCCCCGGCTCCTCGAGGAAGGCGCGGAGCATGGAGGGGACGAAGTGGACGGTGGAGACGCGCTCGTCGGAGAGGAGGCGGACGAGGTAGGCGGGGTCCTGGTGTCCGCCGGGCCTGGCGAGGACGAGGCGAGCGCCGGTGAGAAGGGGCCAGAAGAACTCCCAGACGGAGACGTCGAAGCTGAAGGGAGTCTTCTGGAGGACGGTGTCGAGGGCGGTGAGGGAGTACTGCTGCTGCATCCAGAGGAGGCGGTTGACGACACCGGAGTGGGCGTTCATGGCGCCCTTGGGGCGGCCGGTGGAGCCCGAGGTGAAGATGACGTAGGCGAGGGAGTCCGGGCCCGCGAGAGGGGAGGGAGAGGCGGAGGACTGAAGGGAGACGGCGTCCCACTGGGTGTCGAGGCAGAGCACCTGGGAGGCGTGCTGAGGCAGGACGGAGGTCAGGTGTGAGTGGGTGAGGAGGACGGGAGCCTGGGCGTCCTCGAGCATGCCGGCGAGACGCTCGCGGGGGTAGGCGGGGTCGAGGGGGACGTAGGCGGCGCCGGACTTGAGGACGGCGAGGAGTGAGACGACGAGGTCGAGGGAGCGCTCGAGGCAGACGGCGACGAGCAGGCCCGGGCGGGCGCCGAGAGAGCGCAGGTGGTGGGCGAGCTGGTTGGAGCGGGCGTCGAGCTGAGCGTAGGAGAGGGACGCGCCCTCGAAGCGGAGGGCTTCGGCGTGAGGCGTGCGGAGGGCCTGGGCCTCGAAGAGGGAGTGGAGGGTGGCGTCCTCGGGGTAGCGGACATGCTCGCCCTGGAAGTCGGAGAGCAGGGTCTGCGTCTCGGTGGCCGAGAGGAGCTTCAGGCTGTGCAGCGGCTGGTCGACGTGTGTGGTCGCCTCGGTGAGCAGGCTCGTGAAGTGGCGAGCCATGCGCTCCACGGTGGAGGCGTCGAACAGGTCTGAGTTGTAGTCCAGCGCGCCCTGCAGCTTGCCTCCAACCTCGCTCATACCGAGGAAGAGGTCGAACTTGGCGGAGTGCAGTTCGGAGGTGAGGACGTCGAGCTCGAGGCCAGGGAGGTCGAGGTCCTCGTCGGGAGTGTTCTGGTAGACGAAGGACACCTGGAACAGCGGCGAGCGGCTGAGGTCGCGCTGCGGCTGGAGTTCCTCGACGAGCTTCTCGAAGGGGATGTCCTGGTGCTCGAACGCGGCGAGCGTGGACGCACGCGTGTGGGTGAGCAGCTCCCGGAAGGAGTGCTCGGGGTTGATGCGCGCGCGGTGGACCAGCGTGTTGACGAAGAAGCCGATGAGGCCCTCCGTCTCGGCGCGGTTGCGGTTGGCGATGGGCGAGCCCACCGAGATGTCGTCCTGCCGTGAGTAGCGCGACAGGAGGACCTGCCAGCCAGCGAGCAGCACCATGAACGGCGTCGCGTTCTCCCGCTGCGCGAGCGCCTTCACCGCCTGCGTCAGCTCCGTCGAGAGCGTGAACGGAAGGACCGCGCCGTTGTAGGTCTGGACGGCGGGACGAGGCCTGTCGGTGGGCAGCTCGATGGCGGCGGGAGCCCCCGCGAGCTGATTGCGCCACCAGCCGAGCTCCTTCTCGAGCACGTCACCGTGCAGCCACTGGCGTTGCCAGACGGAGAAGTCGGCGTACTGGATGGGAAGCGGCGCGAGCTGCGTGGGCTCGTTGCCGGAGAACTGGCGATAGAAGGCCGCCAGCTCGCGGACCATGACGGAGATGGACCAGCCGTCGGACGCGATGTGGTGGATCGTGACGAGCAGCCTGTGCTCCCGCGCATCCAGACGGACGAGTGAGGCACGGACCACGGGGCCCCGAGCCAGGTCGAACGGACGCACGGCCTCCTGGGAGGCCAACCGCTGGGCCTCGGCCTCACGCTCCTGTGCGGGCAGGGCGGACAGGTCGATGACCGGCATCTCCAGCACGAAGTCCGGCTGGATGACCTGGACGGGCTGGCCGTCGTGGACCGCGAAGTGAGTGCGGAGCACCTCGTGGCGCGCGAGGAGCGCGTTGAGCGACTGATGCAGCGCGCTGACGTCGAGTGAACCGGAGAGCTTGAGGGCCCAGGGGATGTTGTAGGTGGAGGAGCCGGGCTGGAGCTGGTCGAGGAACCAGAGGCGCTGCTGAGCGAAGGAGAGAGGCAGCGGCTGGGAGCGGTCGACAGGGACGAGAGGAGGCTGGCGGGAAGCGGAGCCGTGCTGCTCGAGGCGCTGAGCGAGGAGGGCGACGGTGGGGGCGGCGAAGAGCTCACCGAGAGGCAGCTCGACGCTGAGGGCGGAGCGGATGCGAGAGACGACCTGGGTGGCGAGGAGAGAGTGGCCACCCAGCTCGAAGAAGTCGCCGTGGAGGCTGACGCGCTCCAGGCCGAGGACGTCGGCGAAGATGGAGGCGAGGCGAGCCTGGGCGGGAGTGGAAGGCTCGACGAATTCGTCAGCGGAAGCCGCCAAGGCGAAGTCGGGAGCAGGGAGCGACTTGCGGTCGAGCTTGCCGTTGGCGGAGAGGGGGAAGGCCGACAGCGAGACGAAAGCCGAGGGCACCATGTACTCGGGCAGTCGTTGCTGGAGGAAACCCTTGAGCGCGGTGGTATCGACGGACTGCTCTTCTGCGGCGGTGAAGTAGGCGACGAGGCGCTTGTCACCAGGGACGTCCTCACGAGCGAGGACGACGGCCTCCTGGATGCCGGAGAAGAGACGCAGAGCGGCCTCGACTTCGCCGAGCTCGATGCGGAAGCCACGAATCTTCACCTGGAAGTCGTTGCGGCCGAGGAACTCGAGGGTGCCGTCGGAGAGCCAGCGAGCCTTGTCGCCAGTGCGGTAGAGGCGAGCACCGGGGGCGCTGCTGAAGGGGTGAGGGACGAAGCGCTCGGCGGTGAGGTCCGCGCGGTTGAGGTAGCCCCAAGCCAGGCCGTCACCACCGACGAAGAGCTCTCCGGGAACGCCCGGAGGAAGCGGCTGGAAGGCGGAGTCGAGAACGAAGGCAGAGGAGTTGGAGAGAGGCGAGCCGATGGGGACGGAGCGGGAGACTTCGTCACCGTGGCGGAGGGCGTGAGTGGCGGAGAAGGTGGTGTTCTCGGTGGGGCCGTAGCCGTTGACGAGGACGTGGCCTTCGGGGAGGCGGGCGAGGTGCTCACGGACGCGGTGAGGAGGCAGCACGTCACCACCGGCGAGCAACTGGCGCACGCCCGCCAAAGCAGAAGGCTGGTGGGCAACCATCTGCTCAAAGAGAGCCGCGGTCAGCCAGAGAGAGGAGACCTTCTCGCGGGAGAGGACAGCACCCAACTCCTCCAGGGAGAGGGAGTGGGGGGGCGCGAGGACGAGCTTCGAGCCGTGAAGCAGGGCCCCCCAGATTTCGAGGGTGGAGGCGTCGAAGGCGACAGGAGCGGCGTGGAGCCAGACTTCGGAGGCACCGAAGTGGATGAAGGAAGAAGAGACGAGGCGAGTGACGCCACGGTGGGGAACGCAGACACCCTTGGGCTCGCCGGTGGAGCCTGAGGTGAACATGACGTAGGCGAGGTCGTCGCCAGAGACGTCAGAGGGCAGCGCAGTCGTGGGGCGACGTGAGATGCGAGAGGCCTCTTCATCGACGAGGAGGAGGACGGCGCCGAAGGCCGGCAAGTCGTCTGCGACGTCGGAGTGGGAGACGAGGACGCCTGCGCCGGACTCGCGGAGGACGAAGGAGAGGCGCTCGGAGGGCCAGGCCTTGTCGAGAGGGACGTAGGACGCGCCGGCCTTGAGGATGGCCAGCAGGGAGACGATGAGGTCCGCGGAGCGGTCGAGGCGAACAGCGACGCGAGAGCCGGGGAGGACACCCAGTGCGCGCAGGTGGTGGGCAAGCTGGTTGGAGCGCGTGTCGAGCTGCGAGTAGGTGACAGCCTCATTCCCCGAGACAACAGCGACTGCGTCGGGTGAACGGGCCACCTGCTGCTCGAACAGCGAATGCACGCTCGCGTTGCGCGGGTAATCCGTGACGGTGTTGTTCCACGTCGAGAGCACGGCCTGCTTCTCGGCGGACGTGAGCAGCGGAATCTGGCGGAGCTGCGTCTCCGGTGAAGAGACGACCTCGATCAAGAGCACCGAGAAGTGCTGTGCGAGGCGCTCCATCGAGGTCGCGTCGAACAGGTCGGTGTTGTAGTTGATGATGCCGGAGAAGCCGTCCTTGCCCTCTTCGAGGAGGAGGCTGAAGTCGTACTTGGACGTCTCGATGCTCGGAGGCACGCCACCCAGCGTGACTCCAGGGAGCGTCAGTGCCTCTTCCGGAGCGTTCTGAAGCGTGAGCGTGACCTGGAACAGGGGCGAACGGCTGAGGTCGCGCTGCGGCTGCAATTCCTCGACGAGCTTCTCGAACGGGATGTCCTGGTGCTCGTAGGCCGCGAGGGTGTTCAGGCGCACCTGTCCCAGCAGCTCGCGGAATGAACGCCGCGCGTCGATGCGTGAGCGCAGGACGAGGGTGTTGACGAAGAAGCCGATGAGGCCCTCCGTCTCGGAGCGGTTGCGGTTCGCGATGGGCGAACCCACGGAGATGTCGTCCTGTCCTGAGTAGCGAGAGAGCAGGAGCTGGAAGGAGGCCAGCAGGACCATGAAGGGCGTGGCACCTTCGCGCTGGGCCAGCTCCTTCACCTGGGTGCTGAGGTGCTTGGAGAGCGCCACAGGCACGACGGCGCCGCCGTAAGTCTGGATGGCGGGACGAGGCCTGTCCGTGGGTAGCTCCAGCGCCGGAGAAGCGTCCGCGAGCTGCTTGCGCCACCAGTCGATCTCCGAGGCGAGGACGTCGCCATGGAGCCACTGGCGCTGCCAGACGGAGAAGTCAGCGTACTGGATGGGCAGGGGCGCGAGCTGCGCGGCTTCTCCACCGGAGAACTGGCGGTAGAAGGCGGCGATTTCCCGCGTGATGACCGCGATGGACCAACCATCCGAGATGATGTGGTGGGCGGTGACGAGGAGCAGGTAGTCCTCGTCGCTCAGTCGCACCAGTGACGCGTGCACGAGCGGACCGCGGGACATGTCGAACGAGTACAGCGCCTCCGCGCGCGTCAGTCGTTCGGCTTCGGTTTCGCGAGCCGCGGGCTCCAGTCCTCGCAGGTCGATGACAGGCAGATCGAGTCGAACGTCAGGACGAATGAGCTGAACGGGCTGACCGTCGTGGACCGCGAAGTGAGTACGGAGCACCTCGTGGCGAGCGAGGAGTGCGTTGAGCGACTGGCGCAGCGCGCTGACATCGAGTGAGCCGGAGAGCTTGAGGGCCCAGGGGATGTTGTAGGTGGAGGAGCCGGGCTGGAGCTGGTCGAGGAACCAGAGACGCTGCTGAGCGAAGGAGAGAGGCAGCGGCTGGGAGCGGTCGACGGGGACGAGAGGCGGCTGACGGGAAGCGGAGCCGTGCTGCTCGAGGCGCTGAGCGAGGAGCGCGACGGTGGGCGCGGCGAAGAGCTCACCGAGGGGCAGTTCGACGCTGAAGACGGAGCGGATGCGAGAGACGACCTGGGTGGCGAGGAGGGAGTGGCCACCGAGCTCGAAGAAGTCGCCGTGGAGGCTGACGCGCTCCAGGCCGAGGACGTCGGCGAAGATGGAAGCGAGACGGGCCTGTGCGGGAGTGGAAGGCTCGACGAATTCGTCGGCGGAAGAGGCCGAGGCGAAGTCAGGAGCAGGCAGAGACTTCCTGTCGAGCTTGCCGTTGGCGGAGAGGGGGAAGGCCGACAGCGAGACGAAAGCCGAGGGCACCATGTACTCGGGCAGCCGCTGCTGGAGGAAGGCCTTGAGCGAGGTGGTGTCGACGGAAGAGGCGCCAGAGGTGAAGTAGGCGACGAGGCGCTTGTCACCGGGGACGTCCTCACGAGCGAGGACGACGGCCTCCTGGATGCCGGAGAAGAGACGCAGAGCGGCCTCGGCTTCACCCAGTTCGATGCGGAAGCCACGAATCTTCACCTGGAAGTCGTTGCGGCCGAGGAACTCGAGGGTGCCGTCGGAGAGCCAGCGAGCCTTGTCGCCAGTGCGGTAGAGGCGAGCACCGGGCGAGCTGCTGAAGGGGTGAGGGACGAAGCGCTCGGCGGTGAGGTCGGCGCGGTTGAGGTAACCCCAAGCCAGGCCGTCGCCGCCGACGAAGAGCTCTCCGGGAACGCCCGGAGGAAGCGGCTGGAAGGAGGAGTCGAGGACGAAGGCGGAGGAGTTGGAGAGAGGCGAGCCGATGGGGACGGAGCGGGAGACAGCGTCACCGTGGCGAAGGGCGTGGGTGGCGGAGAAGGTGGTGTTCTCGGTGGGGCCGTAGCCGTTGACGAGGACGTGGCCTTCGGGGAGGCGGGCGAGGTGCTCACGGACGCGGTGAGGAGGCAGCACGTCGCCGCCGGCGAGCAACTGGCGCACGCCAGAGAGGGCGACGGGCTGGTGGGCAACCATCTGCTCGAAGAGAGCCGCGGTCAGCCAGAGAGAGGAGACCTTCTCGCGGGAGAGGACGGCCCCCAACTCCTCCAGGGAGAGGGAGTGGGGAGGCGCGAGGACGAGCTTGGAGCCGTGAAGGAGCGCACCCCAGATTTCGAGGGTGGAGGCGTCGAAGGCGACGGGAGCGGCGTGGAGCCAGACTTCGGAGGCACCGAAGTGGATGAAGGAAGAAGAGACGAGGCGAGTGACGCCGCGGTGAGGGACGCAGACACCCTTGGGCTCGCCGGTGGAGCCCGAGGTGAACATGACGTAGGCGAGGTCATCGCCTGTCACTTCGGAAGCAAGCGCAGTCGTGGGGCGACGTGAGATGCGAGAGGCCTCCTCATCGACGAGGAGGAGGACGGCGCCGAAGGCCGGCAAGTCGTCCGCGACGTCGGAGTGGGAGATGAGGACGCCGGCAGCGGACTCACGGAGGACGAAGGAGAGGCGCTCGGAGGGCCAGGCCTTGTCGAGGGGGACGTAGGCCGCGCCGGCCTTGAGGATGGCCAGCAGGGAGACGATGAGGTCAGCGGAGCGGTCGAGGCGGACCGCGACGCGAGAGCCAGGGAGGACACCGAGGGCGCGCAGGTGGTGGGCGAGCTGGTTGGAGCGCGCGTCGAGCTGCGAGTAGGTGACAGCCTCATCCCCGGAGACAACGGCGACGGCCTCCGGTGAACGGACCACCTGCTGTTCGAAGAGCGAGTGGATGCTGGCATCGCGCGAGTAGGCGGACTGCGCACCGTTCCATGCGGGGAGCAGTTGCTTCTCTGCCGGTGTGAGCATCGACACGAGGCCGAGCTGTCTGTCGGGGCTGGTGAGAAGCCCATCGAGGAGCACCGCGTAGTGACGAGCGAGGCGCTCCATCGAGGCCGCTTCGAACAGATCGGTGTTGTAGTTGATGATGCCCGAGAAGCCTTCGCTTCCTTCGTCGAGGAGAAGGCTGAAGTCGTACTTGGACGTCTCGATGCTGGGCGGGAGGGCGTCGAGGCTGAGCCCGGGAAGCGTCAGAGCCCCCTCGGGTGCGTTCTGGAGCGTGAGCGTGACCTGGAACAGGGGCGAACGGCTGAGGTCACGCTGAGGCTGGAGTTCCTCGACGAGCTTCTCGAAGGGGACATCCTGGTGCTCGTAGGCCGCGAGGGTGTTCAGGCGCACCTGTCCCAGCAGCTCACGGAAGGACTGCCTGCCATCCAGGCGTGAACGGAAGACGAGGGTGTTGACGAAGAAGCCGATGAGGCCCTCCGTCTCGGAGCGGTTTCGGTTGGCGACGGGCGAGCCGACCGAGACGTCGTCCTGTCCCGAGTAGCGAGAGAGCAGGAGCTGGAAGGAAGCCAGCAAGACCATGAAGGGCGTGGCGCCCTCGCGCTGGGCCAGTTCCTTCACCTGGGTGCTGAGGTGCTTGGAGAGTGCCACAGGCACGACGGCGCCACCGTACGTCTGGATGGCGGGCCGGGGCCTGTCCGTGGGTAGCTCGAGAGAAGTGGAAGCGCCGGCGAGTTGCTTGCGCCACCAGTCGATCTCCGAGGCGAGGACGTCGCCGTGGAGCCACTGGCGCTGCCAGACGGAGAAGTCGGCGTACTGGATGGGCAGGGGAGCGAGCTGCGCGGCCTCTCCACTGGAGAACTGACGGTAGAAGGCCGCGATCTCTCGGGCGATGACGGAGATGGACCAACCGTCGGAGATGATGTGATGGGCGGTGACGAGGAGGAGGTACTCCTCATCGCTCATCCTCACCAAGGTCGCGTGAACAAGAGGGCCCTGAGCGAGGTTGAAGGAGTGCTGGGCCTCCTGTCGCATCATCGCTTGTGCTTCGGTCTCGCGAGCGGCCGGATCCAAGCGACGCAGGTCGACGACAGGAAGATCGAGCTGAACATCAGGACGGATGACCTGAACGGGCTGACCGTCGTGGACCGCGAAGTGAGTGCGGAGCACCTCGTGGCGCGCGAGGAGCGCGTTGAGCGACTGATGCAGCGCGCTGACATCGAGTGAGCCGGAGAGCTTGAGGGCCCAGGGGATGTTGTAGGTGGAGGAGCCGGGCTGGAGCTGGTCGAGGAACCAGAGGCGCTGCTGAGCGAAGGAGAGAGGCAGCGGCTGGGAGCGGTCGACAGGGACGAGAGGAGGCTGACGGGAAGCGGAACCGTGCTGCTCCAGACGCTGAGTGAGGAGCGCGACGGTGGGGGCGGCGAAGAGCTCACCAAGAGGCAGCTCGACGCTGAAGGCGGAGCGGATGCGAGAGACGACCTGGGTGGCGAGGAGGGAGTGGCCACCGAGCTCGAAGAAGTCGCCGTGGAGGCTGACGCGCTCCAGGCCGAGGACGTCGGCGAAGATGGAAGCGAGACGAGCCTGTGCGGGAGTGGAAGGCTCGACGAATTCGTCGGCGGAAGAGGCCGAGGCGAAGTCAGGAGCAGGGAGTGCCTTGCGGTCGAGCTTGCCGTTGGCAGAGAGAGGGAAGGCCGACAGCGAAACGAAAGCCGAGGGCACCATGTACTCGGGCAGTCGTTGCTGGAGGAAACCCTTGAGCGCGGTGGTATCGACGGAAGAGTCGCCTGAGGTGAAGTAGGCGACGAGGCGCTTGTCGCCGGGGACATCCTCACGAGCGAGGACGACGGCCTCCTGGATGCCGGAGAAGAGGCGCAGAGCGGCCTCGACTTCACCCAGCTCGATGCGGAAGCCACGAATCTTCACCTGGAAGTCGTTGCGGCCGAGGAACTCGAGGGTGCCGTCGGAGAGCCAGCGAGCCTTGTCGCCGGTGCGGTAGAGGCGAGCACCGGGGGCGCTGCTGAAGGGATGGGGGACGAAGCGCTCGGCGGTGAGGTCGGCGCGGTTGAGGTAGCCCCAAGCCAGGCCGTCACCACCGACGAAGAGCTCGCCCGGGACGCCCGGAGGAAGCGGCTGGAAGGCGGAGTCGAGGACGAAGGCGGAGGAGTTGGAGAGAGGCGAGCCGATGGGGACGGAGCGGGAGACTTCGTCACCGTGGCGGAGGGAGTGAGTGGCGGAGAAGGTGGTGTTCTCGGTAGGGCCGTAGCCGTTGACGAGGACGTGGCCTTCGGGGAGGCGAGCGAGGTGCTCACGGACGCGGTGAGGCGGCAGCACGTCACCACCAGCGAGCAACTGGCGGACACCCGCCAAAGCAGAAGGCTGGTGGGCAACCATCTGCTCGAAGAGGGCCGCCGTCAGCCAGAGAGAGGAGACCTTCTCGCGGGAGAGGACGGCACCCAACTCCTCCAGGGAGAGGGAGTGGGGAGGCGCGAGGACAAGCTTCGAGCCATGAAGGAGCGCACCCCAGATTTCGAGGGTGGAGGCGTCGAAGGCGACAGGAGCGGCGTGGAGCCAGACTTCCGAAGCGCCGAAGTGGATGAAGGAAGAAGAGACGAGGCGAGTGACGCCGCGGTGAGGGACGCAGACACCCTTGGGCTCGCCGGTGGAGCCCGAGGTGAACATGACGTAGGCGAGGTCATCGCCTGTCACTTCGGAAGCAAGCGCAGTCGTGGGGCGACGTGAGATGCGAGAGGCCTCCTCATCGACGAGGAGGAGGACGGCGCCGAAGGCCGGCAAGTCATCCGCGACGTCGGAGTGGGAGATGAGGACGCCGGCGGCGGACTCACGGAGGACGAAGGAGAGGCGCTCGGAGGGCCATGCCTTGTCGAGGGGGACGTAGGCCGCGCCGACCTTGAGGATGGCCAGCAGGGAGACGATGAGGTCCGTGGAGCGGTCGAGGCGAACCGCGACGCGAGAGCCGGGGAGGACACCCAGGGCGCGCAGGTGGTGGGCGAGCTGGTTGGAGCGCGCGTCGAGCTGCGAGTAGGTGACAGCCTCATCCCCGGAGACAACGGCGACGGCCTCCGGCGAACGGAGCACCTGCTGTTCGAACAGCGCATGCACGCTCGCGTTGCGCGGATACTCGACGGCAGTGCCACTCCAGCTCGTGAGGACCTGTACCTTCTCCTCCGTGGAGATGATGGGCAGGTCATCCAGCGTCAGATCGGGGCGAGTGACCGCGGCCTCGAGCAACACGGTGAAGTGACGGAGCAGGCCCTTCATGGTGGCCGCTTCGAACAGATCGGTGTTGTAGTTGATGATGCCCGAGAGCTGCTCGGCCTCCGTGAACAAGAGGCTGAAGTCGAACTTCGACGTGTTGATCTCGGCTGGCAGCGCCGTGATGTCGAGTCCCGAGAGCGCCAGAGATGACTCCGGCGCGTTCTGCAGGGTCAACGAGACCTGGAACAAAGGGGAACGGCTGAGGTCGCGCTGAGGCTGGAGTTCCTCGACGAGCTTCTCGAAGGGAACGTCCTGGTGCTCGTAGGCGGAGAGCGTGCTCAGGCGCACCTGTCCCAACAGCTCGCGGAACGAACGCTGTCCTTCGATTCGCGCACGCAGGACCAGTGTATTGACGAAGAAACCGATGAGACCTTCGGTCTCGGAGCGGTTGCGGTTGGCGACGGGGGAGCCGACCGAGATGTCGTCCTGTCCAGAGTACTTGGAGAGCAGGAGCTGGAAGGAAGCCAGCAGGACCATGAAGGGCGTGGCGCCCTCGCGCTGGGCCAGGGCCTTGACGGCCTGAGTGAGTTCCCGAGAGAGCTCGATGGGGAGCACGGCGCCGCGGTAGGACTGAACGGCGGGGCGAGGCTTGTCAGTGGGCAGCTCGAGCGCGGAAGCGGCGCCCGAGAGCTGCTGACGCCACCAGTCGAGCTCGGAGGCGAGGACGTCGCCGTGGAGCCACTGGCGCTGCCAGACGGAGAAGTCGGCGTACTGGATGGGCAGGGGGGCGAGCTGCGCGGCCTCTCCGCCCGAGTACTCGCGGTAATACGCACCCAGCTCGCGGACCATGACCGCGATGGACCAACCGTCCGAGATGATGTGGTGGACGGTGACGAGCAGCAGATGCTGCTCGTCATCCGTGCGGATGAGTGAGGCACGGACCAGTGGCCCTCGGGCCAGGTCGAACGGTCGCGAGGCCTCTTCCCGCGTGAGTCGCTCGGTGGTGGCCTCCTGCTGTGCAGGCGCGATGCCTCGCAGATCCACCAAAGGCAGTTCGAGCCGGAGATCGTCCTGGATGATTTGGACGGGCTGTCCTTCGTGCGTGGAGAAGCGAGTGCGAAGGACCTCGTGGCGTTGAGTCAGAGCCTGGAGGGACTTGAGGAGAGCGGAGGAGTCGAGTGCGCCGGAGAGCTTGAGGACCCAGGGGATGTTGTAGGTGGAGGAGCCGGGCTGGAGCTGGTCGAGGAACCAGAGGCGCTGCTGAGCGAAGGAGAGAGGCAGCGGCTGGGAGCGGTCGACAGGGAGGAGAGGAGGCTGGCGGGAAGCGGAGCCGTGCTGGTCGAGGCGCTGAGCGAGGAGCGCGACGGTGGGCGCGGCGAAGAGCTCACCGAGAGGCAGTTCGACGCTGAAGGCGGAGCGGATGCGAGAGACGACCTGGGTGGCGAGGAGGGAGTGGCCACCGAGCTCGAAGAAGTCGCCGTGGAGGCTGACGCGCTCCAGGCCGAGGACGTCGGCGAAGATGGAAGCGAGACGAGCCTGTGCGGGAGTGGAAGGCTCGACGAATTCGTCGGCGGAAGAGGCCGAGGCGAAGTCAGGAGCAGGCAGAGACTTCCTGTCGAGCTTGCCGTTGGCGGAGAGGGGGAAGGCCGACAGCGAGACGAAAGCCGAGGGCACCATGTACTCGGGCAGCCGCTGCTGGAGGAAGCCCTTGAGCGCGGTGGTATCGACGGAAGAGTCGCCAGAGGTGAAGTAGGCGACGAGGCGCTTGTCGCCAGGGACATCCTCACGAGCGAGGACGACGGCGTCCTGGATGCCGGAGAAGAGACGCAGAGCGGCCTCGACTTCGCCGAGCTCGATGCGGAAGCCACGAATCTTCACCTGGAAGTCGTTGCGGCCGAGGAACTCGAGGGTGCCGTCAGAGAGCCAGCGAGCCTTGTCGCCAGTGCGGTAGAGGCGAGCACCGGGCGAGCTGCTGAAGGGGTGAGGGACGAAGCGCTCGGCGGTGAGGTCGGCGCGGTTGAGGTAACCCCAAGCCAGGCCGTCGCCGCCGACGAAGAGCTCTCCGGGAACGCCCGGAGGAAGCGGCTGGAAGGAGGAGTCGAGGACGAAGGCGGAGGAGTTGGAGAGAGGCGAGCCGATGGGGACGGAGCGGGAGACAGCGTCACCGTGGCGAAGGGCGTGGGTGGCGGAGAAGGTGGTGTTCTCGGTGGGGCCGTAGCCGTTGACGAGGACGTGGCCTTCGGGGAGGCGGGCGAGGTGCTCACGGACGCGGTGAGGAGGCAGCACGTCGCCGCCGGCGAGCAACTGGCGCACGCCAGAGAGGGCGACGGGCTGGTGGGCAACCATCTGCTCGAAGAGAGCCGCGGTCAGCCAGAGAGAGGAGACCTTCTCGCGGGAGAGGACGGCCCCCAACTCCTCCAGGGAGAGGGAGTGAGGAGGCGCGAGGACGAGCTTCGAGCCGTGGAGCAGGGCCCCCCAGATTTCGAGGGTGGAGGCGTCGAAGGCGACGGGAGCGGCGTGGAGCCAGACTTCGGAGGCACCGAAGTGGATGAAGGAAGAAGAGACGAGGCGAGTGACGCCGCGGTGAGGAACGCAGACACCCTTGGGCTCGCCGGTGGAGCCTGAGGTGAACATGACGTAGGCGAGGTCATCGCCGGAGACGTCAGAGGGCAGCGCAGTCGTGGGGCGACGTGAGATGCGAGAGGCCTCCTCATCGACGAGGAGGAGGACGGCGCCGAAGGCAGGCAAGTCGTCTGCGACGTCGGAGTGGGAGATGAGGACGCCGGCGCCGGACTCACGAAGGACGAAGGAGAGGCGCTCGGAAGGCCAGGCCTTGTCGAGGGGGACGTAGGCCGCGCCGGCCTTGAGGATGGCCAGCAGGGAGACGATGAGGTCAGCGGAGCGGTCGAGGCGGACCGCGACGCGAGAGCCAGGGAGGACACCGAGGGCGCGCAGGTGGTGGGCGAGCTGATTGGAGCGCGTGTCGAGCTGCGAGTAGGTGACAGCCTCATCCCCGGAGACAACGGCGACGGCCTCCGGCGAACGGACCACCTGCTGCTCGAACAGCGCATGCACGCTCGCGCTGCGCGGATACGCCCGGGCCGTCTCGTTCCACGTCGAGAGCACCTGCTGCTTCTCGTGAGCACTCAGTGCCGAGAGCGTGCTCAGAGACTGCTCGGGCCGAGAGACGGCCGTCTCGAGCAGCACGGTGAAGTGGCGAAGCAGGCCCTGCATGGTGGCCGCTTCGAACAGGTCGGTGTTGTAGTTGAGGACGCCCGAGAACCGGTCGCCTTCATCGAACAACAGGCTGAAGTCATACTTCGATGTGTTGATTTCAGCGGGGACCGGCTCGAGCACCAGGCCCGAGAGCGCGAGGGCGGCCTCGGGTGCGTTCTGCAGCGTGAGGGTGACCTGGAAGAGCGGGGAGCGGCTCAGGTCACGCTGGGGCTGGAGTTCCTCGACGAGCTTCTCGAAGGGGACATCCTGATGCTCATAAGCCGCGAGGGTGTTCAGGCGCACCTGTCCCAGCAGTTCGCGGAAGGACTGCCTGCCATCGATCCGGGCGCGGAAGACGAGCGTGTTGACGAAGAAGCCGATGAGGCCTTCGGTCTCGGAGCGGTTGCGGTTGGCGACGGGGGAGCCGACCGAGATGTCGTCCTGTCCAGAGTACTTGGAGAGCAGGAGCTGGAAGGAAGCCAGCAGGACCATGAAGGGCGTGGCGCCCTCGCGCTGGGCCAGGGCCTTGACGGCCTGAGTGAGTTCCCGAGAGAGCTCGATGGGGAGCACGGCGCCGCGGTAGGACTGAACGGCGGGGCGAGGCTTGTCAGTGGGCAGCTCGAGCGCGGAAGCGGCGCCCGAGAGCTGCTGACGCCACCAGCCGAGCTCAGAGGCGAGGACGTCGCCGTGGAGCCACTGGCGCTGCCAGACGGAGAAGTCGGCGTACTGGATGGGCAGGGGGGCGAGCTGCGCGGCCTCTCCCCCGGAGAACTGACGGTAGAGGGCTGCGAGTTCGCGCAGGATGACGGCAATGGACCAGCCGTCGGACGCGATGTGGTGAACGGTGACGAGCAGCAGATGCTGCGATGCGGTCAGGCGGACGAGTGACGCCCTGACCACGGGCCCCTGCGCGAGGTCGAACGGACGCAGTGCCTCCTGCGAGGCCAACCGCTGGGCCTCGGCCTCTCGCTCCTGTTCCGAGCGCGAGGAGAGGTCGGTGACCGGCAGTTCCAGAGAGAAGTCCCGGTCGATGAGCTGGACGGGCTGACCCTCGTGAACGGCGAAGCGAGTACGCAAAGCCTCATGTCGCTGGATGAGCGAGTTGAGGGAGAGGCGCAGCGCGTTCACATCGAGTGCGCCAGAGAGCTTGAGGACCCAGGGGATGTTGTAGGTGGAGGAGCCGGGCTGGAGCTGGTCGAGGAACCAGAGGCGCTGCTGAGCGAAGGAGAGAGGCAGCGGCTGGGAGCGGTCGACAGGGACGAGAGGAGGCTGGAGGGAAGCGGAGCCGTTCTGGTCGAGGCGCTGAGCGAGGAGCGCGACGGTGGGCGCGGCGAAGAGCTCACCGAGGGGCAGTTCGACGCTGAAGGCGGAGCGGATGCGAGAGACGACCTGGGTGGCGAGGAGGGAGTGGCCACCGAGCTCGAAGAAGTCGCCGTGGAGGCTGACGCGCTCCAGGCCGAGGACGTCGGCGAAGATGGAGGCGAGACGGGCCTGTGCGGGAGTGGAAGGCTCGACGAATTCGTCGGCGGAAGAGGCCGAGGCGAAGTCAGGAGCAGGCAGAGACTTCCTGTCGAGCTTGCCGTTGGCGGAGAGGGGGAAGGCCGACAGCGAAACGAAAGCCGAGGGCACCATGTACTCGGGCAGTCGCTGCTGGAGGAAGGCCTTGAGCGAGGTGGTGTCGACGGACTGCGCTTCTGCGGCGATGAAGTAGGCGACGAGGCGCTTGTCACCGGGGACGTCCTCACGAGCGAGGACGACGGCGTCCTGGATGCCGGAGAAGAGGCGCAGAGCGGCCTCGACTTCGCCGAGCTCGATGCGGAAGCCACGAATCTTCACCTGGAAGTCGTTGCGGCCGAGGAACTCGAGGGTGCCGTCAGAGAGCCAGCGAGCCTTGTCGCCAGTGCGGTAGAGGCGAGCACCGGGGGCGCTGCTGAAGGGGTGAGGGACGAAGCGCTCGGCGGTGAGGTCCGCGCGGTTGAGGTAGCCCCAAGCCAGGCCGTCGCCACCGACGAAGAGCTCGCCCGGGACGCCAGGAGGCAGCGGCTGGAAGGCGGAGTCGAGGACGAAGGCGGAGGAGTTGGAGAGAGGCGAGCCGATGGGGACGGAGCGGGAGACAGCGTCACCGTGGCGGAGGGAGTGAGTGGCGGAGAAGGTGGTGTTCTCGGTGGGGCCGTAGCCGTTGACGAGGACGTGGCCTTCGGGGAGGCGGGCGAGGTGCTCACGGACGCGGTGAGGCGGCAGCACGTCACCGCCGGCGAGCAACTGGCGCACGCCAGAGAGCGCGACGGGCTGGTGGGCAACCATCTGCTCGAAGAGAGCAGCGGTCAGCCAGAGAGAGGAGACCTTCTCGCGGGAGAGGACGGCCCCCAACTCCTCCAGGGAGAGGGAGTGGGGAGGCGCGAGGACAAGCTTCGAGCCATGAAGGAGCGCACCCCAGATTTCGAGGGTGGAGGCGTCGAAGGCGACAGGAGCGGCGTGGAGCCAGACTTCCGAAGCGCCGAAGTGGATGAAGGAAGAAGAGACGAGGCGAGTGACGCCGCGGTGGGGAACACAGACACCCTTGGGCTCGCCGGTGGAGCCCGAGGTGAACATGACGTAGGCGAGGTCATCGCCCGTCACTTCGGAAACAAGCGCAGTCGTGGGCCGACGTGAGATGCGAGAGGCCTCCTCATCGACGAGGAGGAGGACGGCGCCAAAGGCAGGCAAGTCGTCCGCGACGTCGGAGTGGGAGATGAGGACGCCGGCGGCGGACTCACGGAGGACGAAGGAGAGGCGCTCGGAGGGCCAGGCCTTGTCGAGGGGGACGTAGGACGCGCCGGCCTTGAGGATGGCCAGCAGGGAGACGATGAGGTCCGTGGAGCGGTCGAGGCGAACCGCGACGCGAGAGCCGGGGAGGACACCCAGGGCGCGCAGGTGGTGGGCGAGCTGGTTGGAGCGCGCGTCGAGCTGCGAGTAGGTGACAGCCTCATCCCCGGAGACAACGGCGACGGCCTCCGGTGAACGGACCACCTGCTGTTCGAACAGCGCATGCACGCTCGCGCTGCGCGGATACGCCCGGGCCGTCTCGTTCCACGTCGAGAGCACCTGCTGCTTCTCGGCGGACGTGAGCAACGGAAGCCGCGCGAGCTGCATGTCGGGCGTGGAGACTGCCTCGGTGAGCAGCACGGAGAAGTGGCGCGACAGGCCCTCGATGGTCGCTGCGTCGAACAGGTCGGTGTTGTAGTTGAAGACACCCGCGAATCCGCCCGAGCCCTCCTCGAGCAGCAAGCTGATGTCGAATTTCGACGTCTCCAGCTCCGGCGGAAGCTGCGTGAGCGTGATGCCGGGGAGCGTCAGCGTGGCGCTCGGCGTGTTCTGCAGGGTGAGGGTGACCTGGAACAGGGGCGAGCGGCTCAGGTCACGCTGGGGCTGCAGTTCCTCGACGAGCTTCTCGAACGGGACGTCCTGGTGCTCGTAGGCGGCGAGGGTGCTCAGACGCACCTGTCCCAGCAGCTCACGGAACGTGCGCTGCGTGTCGATGCGCGAGCGCAGGACGAGCGTGTTGACGAAGAATCCGACCAGGCCCTCGGTCTCCGCGCGGTTGCGGTTCGCGATGGGCGAGCCCACGGAGACGTCGTCCTGGCCCGAGTATCGCGAGAGCACGAGCTGCCAGGCCGCGAGCAGGACCATGAACGGTGTGGCCCCCTCGCGCTGCGCGAGCGCCTTCACCGCGTTGCTCAGACTCCCGGAGAGTTCGATCGGAAGCACCGCGCCGCGCTCGGTCTGCGCGGCCGGACGCGGCCTGTCCGTGGGCAGCTCCAACGCCGACGGCGCACCCGTCAGCTGTTCCCTCCACCAATCCAACTCGCCCCGGAGCCTCTCACCGTCGAGCCACTGCCGCTGCCAGACGGAGAAGTCCGCGTACTGGATGGGGAGCGACGCGAGCTGCGCGGCTTCTCCACCGGAGAACTGGCGGTAGAAGGCCCCCAGCTCACGGACCATGATCTCCGTGGACCATCCATCCGAGATGATGTGGTGGACGGTGACGAGCAGCAGATGCTGTCGCGCATCCAGCCGCAACAGAGAGGCTCGGACCAGCGGTCCACGAGCCAGGTCGAACGGACGGAGCGCCTCTTCGCGCATCAGTCGACGCGCTTCCTCCTCGCGCGGCTGTCCATCCAACCCAGCGAGCTCCACCACGGGCAGCTCGACCTCGGCTTCGGGCCGGATGACCTGGAGGGGCTGTGAATCACGAACGACGAAGTGCGTGCGCAGCACCTCATGGCGCTGAACGAGCGCGCGCAGCGCCTGCCTCAGGGCCGCGACATCCAGCGAGCCCTCCAGTCGCAGCGCCGCGGGCAGGTTGTACGACGCAGTGCCGGGCTGGAGCTGATCCAGGAACCACAGGCGTTGCTGCGCGAACGACAGCGGAATCGCACCCGCCCGAGAGACAGGCGCCAGCTTCGCCGCGCCGTCGGATTCCCCCTGCGACAGCGCTCCGAGCCGCTTCGCGAGCAGCTCTACTGTCGGCGCCTCGAAGAGGTCCCGCAACGGCAACGTGACGCCCGTGGCGGAGCGCAGCTGCGCAACCAACCGCGTTCCCAACAGCGAGTGTCCACCCAGCTCGAAGAAGTGGTCGGTGGCACCGACCTGCTCGACCCGGAGGACCGAGGCGAACAGGGACGCAAGCAACTGCTCCGTCGGCGTGCGAGGCGCGACGAACTCCCGCGCGACAGGGACGAAGTCAGGCGCGGGGAGCGCCTTGCGGTCCACCTTGCCGCTGGGGCTCAGCGGGAGCGCGTCGAGGAAGACGAACGCGGACGGCACCATGTACTCGGGCAGGCGCTGGGAGAGCGCATCCCGGAGGGCCGAGGCGTCCTGTGACGTGGAGACGAGATAGGCGACGAGACGCGCCTCGTCGCGCACGGTGACGACCGCATCGGAGACGGACGGAACCGAACGCAGCGCGTTCTCGACTTCACCGAGCTCGATGCGGAAGCCACGCAGCTTGACCTGGAAGTCGGAGCGGCCGAGGTACTCGAGGGTGCCGTCGGGGAGCCAGCGAGCGAGGTCACCGGTGCGGTAGAGGCGCGCGCCGGGAGAATCGCTGAAGGCATCGGGGATGAAGCGCTCTGCGGTGAGGTGAGGGGAGCGCCAGTAGCCGAGGCCGACCTGGACACCGCCGATGAAGAGCTCGCCCGGGACACCGACGGGGGCGGGTTGCCCCTGGGAGTCGAGGACGTAGAGGCGGGTGTTGGCGACGGGCCTGCCGATGGGGATGGAGGAGAGGGAGGAGCCGCGAGCGCAGTGGAAGAAGGAGACGTCGACGGCGGCCTCGGTGGGGCCGTAGAGGTTGTGGAGCTCGGAGGAGGGGTGAAGGCGCGAGTGGGCGCGGTGGACGAGGTCCGCGGGGAGTGCCTCACCGGAGCAGAGGACGCGGCGCAGGTGATTGAGGGAGTCGAGCCCCGGCTCCTCGAGGAAGGCGCGGAGCATGGAGGGGACGAAGTGGACGGTGGAGACGCGCTCGTCGGAGAGGAGGCGGACGAGGTAGGCGGGGTCCTGGTGTCCGCCGGGCCTGGCGAGGACGAGGCGAGCGCCGGTGAGAAGGGGCCAGAAGAACTCCCAGACGGAGACGTCGAAGCTGAAGGGAGTCTTCTGGAGGACGGTGTCGAGGGCGGTGAGGGAGTACTGCTGCTGCATCCAGAGGAGGCGGTTGACGACACCGGAGTGGGCGTTCATGGCGCCCTTGGGGCGGCCGGTGGAGCCCGAGGTGAAGATGACGTAGGCGAGGGAGTCCGGGCCCGCGAGAGGGGCGGGGGAGGCGGAGGACTGACGGGAGACGGCGTCCCACTGGGTGTCGAGGCAGAGCACCTGGGAGGCGTGCTGAGGCAGGACGGAGGTCAGGCGTGAGTGGGTGAGGAGGACGGGGGCCTGGGCGTCCTCGAGCATGCCGGCGAGACGCTCGCGCGGGTAGGCGGGGTCGAGGGGGACGTAGGCGGCGCCGGACTTGAGGACGGCGAGGAGTGAGACGACGAGGTCGAGGGAGCGCTCGAGGCAGACGGCGACGAGGAGGCCCGGGCGGGCGCCGAGGGAGCGCAGGTGGTGGGCGAGCTGGTTGGAGCGGGCGTCGAGCTGAGCGTAGGAGAGAGACGCGCCCTCGAAGCGGAGGGCTTCGGCGTGAGGCGTGCGGAGGGCCTGGGCCTCGAAGAGGGAGTGGAGGGTGGCGTCCTCGGGGTAGCGGACGTGCTCGCCCTGGAAGTCGGAGAGCAACTGGACGTGCTCATCCTGGGTGAGCAACGGCAGCTCGGACAGACGGGTGTCCGGGTTGGCGGCCACCGCGCCGAGCAGCGTGTAGAAGTGCCCACGCAGCCGCTGGACCGTCGTCACGTCGAAGAGGTCGGTGTTGTACTCGAGCCAACCGAAGATCTCGTCCGGCCGGTCCTCGCGCAGCTCCAGCAGCAGGTCGAACTTGGCCGAGCCCGGGTCCACGAGCAGATACGTGGACTGGAGTCCCGGCATGGACAGGTCCTGGCGCGGGGTGTTCTGGAAGCTGAACATCACCTGGAACAGCGGGTGACGGCTCAGGTCGCGCGGAGGCTGCAGCTCCTCGACGAGCTTCTCGAACGGCAGCTCCTGGTGCGCGTACGCCGCCATGCACACGTCCTTCGCGCGGCGCAGCAGCTCGCGGAAGGTGGGGTTGCCGCCCAGGTCGTTGCGCAGCACCAGCGTGTTGACGAAGAAGCCGATCAACGACTCCAGCTCCGGCACGTTGCGGCCGGCGATGGGAGAGCCGACGGTGATGTCCGTCTGCCGCGAGTGACGGTGCATCAGCGTCTGGAACGTCGCCAGCAACGTCATGAAGAGGGTGGCGCCCTCCTGCTGGCTCACTTCCTTCAGCGCGCGTGTGAGCGCCACCGGGAGCGTGACGAACTGACGCGAGCCCCGGTACGTCTGGCGCACGGGACGCGGCCTGTCGGTGGGCAGCTCCAGCGGCGCGGGCAGCGTCTTCAGGTGCTGCTTCCAGAAGTCGAGCTCGACGCGCAGCCGCTCGCCCTGCATCCGCTCGCGCTGCCACTCCGCGAAGTCCGAGTACTGGATGGCGAGCTCGGGAATCGCGGGCGATTGTCCCGTGACCTCCGCGGCGTAGAACGCCATCAGCTCGCGCACGAAGACGCCCAGCGACCAGCGGTCCGTCACCAGGTGGTGCATGGTGACGAGCGCCACGTGGTTGTCGGGCCCCAGGCGCAGTACCTTGCCGCGCAGCAGCGGACCCTTCGCCAGGTCGAACAGGCGCTGGGACTCCTCGCTGGTACGGCGCTCCACCTCCGCGTCCTGCTCCTCCTTGGCCAGCGCGGAGATGTCCTCCACGGGGATGCTCAGCGTCAGCTCCGGCAGGACGACCTGCACGGGGAGCCCGTCGTCGCGCGCGGCGAACACCGTGCGCAGCGACTCGTGCCGGCGCACCACCTGGTTCACGCACCGCTCCAGCAGCGGGATGTCCAATGTGCCGGTGAACTGCACGGTGATGTGGACGTTGTAGGCGAACGCCTGGCCGCCCTCGAGCTGATCCACCACCCACAGCCGCTGCTGCGGGAAGGACGCGGGCGCCGGCTCGGTGCTGGCGCGACGCGGAATGGTCCGCTCGAGTGCCTGGGCCGACGAGGCCTGCAGCTGGCCCTTCTTCTCCTTGAGGAGCAACTCGTACAGCGCGCGCTGCTTGGGAGTGAGCTTGTCGAGGTTCTTGGAACTACCGCTCATTGCTGGACTCCGGGTCCTCCGGTGGCTGGGGATGGCCCAGGGCGGAGGGAAGTTCGAGGGGACCGGACGAGCAGGGCTCTCCGGTCCATGAAAGGTTCAGGGCCGGCTATCGCGAGCGACGCGCGAGCTCGGCTTCGATTTCTTCGTCACTGAGGTTGGCCAGCTCATCGAGCGCGGCCTGACTGGCGGCCTCTTCCAGCGCCGCCTGATGGTCCGCCACCAGCTTCGCCAGCGAGGCCACCGTGGCGGCCTCGAAGAGCTTCGCCAGGGGAATGTCCAGGTCGAACTGGGTGCGCAGCCGTCCCGCCACGCGCGTGGCCAGGAGCGAGTGGCCACCCAGGTCGAAGAAGTTGTCGTTGAGGCCCACGGAGTCGACGCCGAGGACCTCCTGCCAGAGCGCCGCGAGCTGCTTCTCCAGCTCGGAGCCGGGCGCGACGAAGGGCGTCTTCGAGCGACGCGGCTTGCCGGCCGCGCGGGCTCCCGCGGTGGGCTGCGACGTCTCCCGCTGAATCCACAGCCGCCAGCGCTGCGCCAGGTCACCGGTGGCGACCACCACCTGACCATCCACGCCGAGCGTCACCAGTCGGCGTACGGCCTCCGCGCCCTCCGCGGGCGTCATGGCGTACTGGTCCATGCTGGTGCGCACGTTCGTGTGCTTCGTCTCCTCGGGCCACGGGTCCCACGACGCGCTCACCCAGCGCGTCCCCGTGCGGCCCGCGCGCGCCTGCGCGAAGGCATCCATGAACAGGTTCGAGGACGCGTACGTCAGGTAGCCCAGGCCGCCGAGCACCGCGGCGTTGGACGAGAAGAGCAGCACGAAGTCCGCCGAGCGCCGGCTCAGCACCTGCTCCAGGGCATAGGTGCCATGGACCTTGGGGCCGAACTGCGTCTCGGACTCGCTCCGGCCGATGTCCGTCAGCGGGTTGTAGAGCGACGGGCCCTGCGTGACACCCGCGCAGTGGAGCACGCCGTTCAACGCGCCGAAGCGGGCCTCCACCTTGGCGACGGCCGCCTCCAACCGCGCCGCGTCCGCGACGTCCGCGTGCACCACCATCACCTGGGCGCCCGCCTGCTCCAGCTCCCGCACGCGGAGGATGCGGCGCGCCACGGCATCGTCCTCGGGATGCGTGGCCAGGTAGGAATCCCACTCGGAGGGCGCGGGCAGCGCCGTGCGACCCAAGAGCGCGATGCGCGCGTGGAGCGTGCGCGCCAGGTGCTCGGCCAGCATCAGGCCGACCCCGCCGAGGCCGCCCGTGATGAGGTACACGCCCTGCTCACGCAGCGGCGTGGGAGCCTCGCCGGCGGGCTCCAGGCGCAGCGGCGAGTGCGTCTGCGCGTAGCGGAGGCTGCCGCGCCATGCGACCACGGCGTCACGCGAGCGCTGGCTCAGCTCGGCGAGCAGTCGCTCCGCGAGCTTCTCCACCGCCGGGCTTCCGGGCGAGGGGGCGACGACGTCGAGGCAGCGCGTGGAGACGTGCTCCTGCTCCTGCGGAATCACCTTGCAGGGCCCCAGCAGCGTGGCCTTCTCGGGGAGCGCCGTGCCCTCGCCCGCGACGTCCTGCACGCGGTCCGTCACGACTTCAACGCGCACCGGGCGCGACGTGTCGCCCTTCGCGAGCGCCTGCCCCAGGTGCAACAGGCTGTAGTAGCCCGTGTCCTGGACCTTGCGGAACAGCTCGGGGCTGGACGGCTCGTCGCCCGAGGAGCCCAGGCTCCACAGGTGCACCACCACCGAGGGGCTCAGGTCCTGGTCGGCCAGGTCCTTCCACAGCGTCGCGTAGTCCCCGCGCAGCCGGGCATCCAGCGCGTAGCGCTTCGCCGCGTCGCGCATGAAGGCGCCGCCCTGGCGCACGCGCACCACGTCCTGCCCGGCCTCCTCCAGTCGACGGGCCAGCGCCTCGCCGACGCCCAGGCCGTCCACGAAGAGCACCCAGCACCGGCGCTCCTGCAGGGCCTTGCGGTCCAGGGCGATGGGCGCCGTGCGGTGCCACGCGGGGACATGGAACCAGTCCGCGACGTCCGCGAGCTTTCCTTGCGGCGTCTGGGACGACACGGCCTGCGTGGACTCGGCGCGCGCGGCGGGGGCCACCCAGTAGCGCTGTCGCTCGAAGGGGTAGGTGGGCAGCGGCACGCGGCGAAGGCCACGGTCCTCGTTCACGTCGTCCCAGTCCACCTCCACGCCGTCCAACCAGAGCTGGCCCAGGGTGTTCAGCACCGAGGCCAGCGCGGGCAGCGAGTCCGCGAGGCTGGTCCTGATCGCGCGCGTGCCCGTGGTGCCGGCCAACGCACGGGCGCGCTCGACCAGCGCCCCCGGGGTCCCCATCGTGAGGACGACGCGGGTGGGCTCCTTCACCAGCTCGCGCAGCGCATCGTCCAGGCGGGACGTGTTGCTCGCCGCGTCCAGCCAGGTCTCCGGGCGCACGGCCTCGGCGTCCGTGACGAAGGCGCCTGTCGCGGAGGAGAGCAGCGGCGTCTCGGGTGCCTTCAGCCCCGAGCCCGTCAGGCCCGCACGCTGACTGCTCGGGTCCCCGAGCAGCGCCATCGTCAGGGCCTTCTCCAGCGGGAGCGAGCCCGAGAGCGCCGCCGCGACCCAGGCGCCGATGCCCTCTCCGAGCATGGACTCGGGCACCAGGCCCCAGGCCATCCACAGCCGCGCCAGCGCGTACTGCTCGACGAAGCGCGCCATCGTGCCCAGCGGGGCGGGGAGCGAGGGACGGCTGCCGTCCTCGGGATACATCGCGGCGCTCAGGTCCAGGTCCAACGGCGAGCGCAGCAGCTTCGCGCACGCGTCCACCTCCGCGCGGAACACCGGCTCCGAGCGGTAGAGCGACTCCAGCGGCGTGTCCGCGCCGGCATCGGAGAAGAGGAACGACACGGGCCGCTGGCTCGTCTCGTGCGTCGCCGTGAGGACGCGCTGGGGCTCGGCCATGCGCAGCACGCGCACGGCGTCCTGGACGTCACGGGCGACGAGGACCCGGCGATGCGAGTGCGCCTTGCGACCCACCTGGAGCGTGTGGGCCACGTCCGCCAGCGACAACCCGGGCTGCGACTCCAGGTGCTGCGCGAGCCGCGCCGTCGCCGTATCGAGCGCCGTGTGGCTGCGCGCCGACAGCACGAGCAGCTCCCAGGGCCGGCTCACGGACGACGCGGGCGTGGCGGGTGCCTCCTCGAGGATGACGTGTGCGTTGGTGCCGCCGATGCCGAACGAGCTCACGCCCGCGCGCCGGGGCGTGCGCCCACGGGGCCACGGCTGGAGCGTGGTGTTCACGTAGAAGGGGCCGCTGTCGAAGTCGATCTGCGGGTTGGGTGACTCGAAGTGGAGGCTGGGCGGGAGCTGCTGGTGCTTCATCGCCAGGATGGCCTTGAGCAGGCTCGCGCTGCCGGCCGCCGCGTCCAGGTGTCCCACGTTCGTCTTCACCGAGCCGATGGGGATGGTGCGGCGCCCCTTCGTCTTGTTGCCGAAGGCCTTCGTCAGCGCGCGGATCTCGATGGGGTCGCCTAGCGCGGTGCCGGTGCCGTGCGCCTCCACGTAGTGGATGCTGTCGGCGGACACCTCGGCGGCGGCGAGCGCGTCCTTGATGACGGTGGCCTGGCCCTGCACGCTGGGCGCGGTGAAGCTGGCCTTCACGGCGCCGTCGTTGTTGATGGCGGAGCCCTTGATGACGGCGTGGATGGTGTCGCCGTCGGCGAGCGCGTCCTCCAGCCGCTTGAGGACGACGAGGCCGATGCCGCTGCCGAAGATGGTGCCCGCCGCCTTCGCGTCGAACGCGCGGCAGTGGCCGTCCGGCGAGACGATGCCGCCGTACTGATACAGGTAGCCCACGTTCTGCGGGACGTTGATGGCCACGCCGCCCGCGACGGCCATCCGGCACTCGTCGGCGAGCAGCGCCTGTCCGGCCAGGTGCAGGGCGACGAGCGCGGTGGAGCACGCGGTGTGCACCGAGTACGCGGGGCCGCGCAGGTTGAGCCGGTGCGCGACTCGCGTGGTGAGGAAGGCCAGGTCGTTGCCCAGGCCGATCTCGAACGGGTCCAACCCGCCCAGCGCGGCGGGGTTCGAGAAGAGGTTGAAGACGTAGGTGTCCGTGCGCGCGCCGGCGTACACGCCGATGCGGCCCTTGAAGCGCTCGGTGTCGTAGCCCGCGTGCTCCAGGGCCTCCACGGCGCACTCCAGGAACACGCGCTGCTGCGGGTCCATCACCTCCGCTTCCTTGGGGGTGACGCCGAAGTAGCCCGCGTCGAACAGGTCCGCGTCCTCGAGGACGGCCGCGGCCTTCACGTAGTTCGGGTCCGAGCGCACGGCGGCGGTGTCGAGCGCGCTGGGCTCCAGGTCCGCATCCTCCAGGAACCGGATGGACTCCACGCCGTCGCGCAGGTTCTGCCAGAAGGCCTCCAGGTCGCGCGCCCCCGGGAACCGCCCCGCCATGCCGATGACGGCGATCTCCAGTCCGGTGGTGTCCGCGTTGGACGAATCCGTGGCCATGTCTCTCTCCCGAGTCCCGCTCAAGTGTCGACCTTCCTCGCCCGCTGCTGCTTCAGCGCGCTCCTGCGCCGCTGACGCCGCCCCTCGTCTTCCGCGTCCTCATCGCCCTCGTCCCCGCTCACCGGGGCCGAGGCGAGCCCCACCCGACGGACCAGGTCCTCGATGTGGTGACGCGCCTTCGTCGTTCCATGCTCTTCGCGGAGCTGCTCGCCCAGCCGCGCCGCCGAGGCGCGCAGGCCCGTGTCCTCGTGCGTCGCGCGCAGCGCCGCCGCGAGTCGCTCCACGCTCAGCTCGCCGATGGGAATCGCCGGTCCACCGCAGCCGCGCTCCTGGACGACCTCGCCCCAGGTGAACTGGTCATAGGTGTGCGGCACGACGACCTGGGGGATGCCCGCGCGGAACGCCGCGCCCGTGGTCCCCGCGCCGCCGTGGTGCACCACGCACGACACCCGCGAGAACAGCCACGAGTGCGGCACCTGTCCCAGCGCGTGCGCCGTCGGAGGCAGGGCGCGCTGGCCCAGGCCGCTCCAGCCGTGCTGGATGAGGGCCCGTCGTCCCGCGCGCTCGGCGGCGGCCACCAGCGTGTCCGTCAGCGCCGCCGGGTCCGCGTGCGTCATGCTGCCGAAGGTGATGCACACCGGCGGCTCGCCCTCCGCCAGGAACGCGGCCAGCTTCGGGTCCGGCGTGAAGTCCGGCTCGTCGAGCAGGCAGTAGCCGACGGTGTGGTGGTGCGCCGGCGCGTCCGAGGCGGGCGGGCGCACGTGCCGGCTCAGCGCGGTGAGGACCAGCTGCGGTGACAGTCCATCCACCAGCGGATTGTCGAGCGGAGGCAGTCGCAAGGACTCGCGCAGCGGGTTCACCAGTCCGCGCACCGCGGCCTGGAACGCCGGGCTCCCGCCGCCGCTGCCGCTGTGCTCCACGAGCACCGTCACGAAGGGCAGGTGCGTGAGGTCGTGCACCATGCGGGCGGCGGGCTGCACGCGTCCGCTGACGAGGACGTCCGCGTTGCGGCATGCCGCGCGCAGGTCCTCCAGCATGAGGGGCACGGCCTCGGCGAGCGGCTGGAAGAGCTGGAGCATGCCTCCGGCGGAGTGGGCGACCGCGGGGTTGCCCATCATCGCCTGGGTGATGCCGCTCTGTGCATCCCGCAGGTCCGGGCCCACGGGCGTGAATTCCAGGCCGTGGTGTCGCGCCAGGGGCTCGTACGAAGGCGCGGCGGCGAGCACCGGCTGATGGCCGTGGCGCTTGAGCTCGACGGCCAGGGCCACGAAGGGCTGGACGTCACCGAGAGACCCGAAGTTGGTGAGGATGACTCGCATGGTGCGCGGGCAGGGTCGACTGCGGGCCGACTCAGCCCTCGTCCTCCACTTCCTCGTTGTCGGAGCGCCGCCGGGAGCGCTGCCGCTGGAGGTTCTGCTTGCGGCGCTGCACCGTGGACTCGCGCTCGTCCGTCTCCGACTGCACCGTGCCCGCCTCGGGAGGCTGGAGCAGGGCGGCCAGGGCCTTCACCGTGACGCCTTCGTAGAGGCTGGAGGCGGGCACGCTGATGTCCAGGCGCCGCTTGAGCCGATCACTGAGCTGCACGGCGATGAGGGAGTCACCGCCCAGCTCGAAGAAGTTGTCCTGGATGCCGATGGGCGCGACACCGAGCGTCTGCTGCCAGAGCTCCGTGAGCGTGCGCTCCAGCTCCGTCGTGGGCGCGACATAGGCGCTGCGCAGGTTCGATGGCCGGGGATGCTGAGGCCGCGCGGCCGGGGTGGCGGAGTCCACCGCCTCGACGGCGCGGGGGCGGGCCTGTCGCGCCACCGGGTCGTGCGTGGACACCACCCACCAGCTGCCCTCGGACTGCGAGAGCACGCGCGCGAGGGCCTCGGCGCCCTGCTCGGGAGCGATGGCCAGCCGGTCCAGGGCCTCTCCGCGTGCACCCGGATGCGCGCCGTAGTCCTCCACGCGCACCACGTCCCAATCCAGGCTCACCCAGCGCCGCCCCGCGCGAGTCGTCGCCTGGGCGAACGTGTCCTGCCACGCGCTCGCCGCGGTGTGCGCGACGGTGGCCATGCCGCCCAGCACGGAGGAGATGGAGGACGCCACCACGCGGAAGTCCAGGGGACGCTCGCCGAGCACCTGGTCGAGCAGCGCCAGTCCCCGCACGCGCGCATCGAAGTGCCACGCGCTCTCCTCGGGCCCCGTCTCGGAGACGAGCCGCGCCACCAGCTCGCGCGGCAGCCAGGCCCCGTACACCACGCCGTGCACGGCACCGAAGCGCGCCAGCACGGTCTCCACCGCTTCGCGCAGGGACTCCTGCCTCGTCACGTCGCCGGAGATGACGGTGACCTCGGCGCCCAGGCTCTCCAGCTGACGAGCCCGACGGATGCGCTGCGACGAGGGATGCGCCTCGCCGTGCTGGGACAGGTGCGTGTCCCAGTGCTCGCGTGACGGCAGGTCCGCGGGCTCCAGGCAGACCAGCTTCGCGCCGGGCGAGATGCCCGCGAGGGCGCGGGCGTTCATCGCGCCCACGCCGCTGAGGCCATTCACCAGCAGGTACACGCCACCCGGGCGCGAGAGGACCTTCGCGCCCGTCGCGTCGGGCAGCGGCAGCGGCTCCAGCGTGCGGGCCCAGCGGTGCGGACCTCGCAACGCGACCACCGTGTCCAGGGCCGTCGAGCGCAGCTCCGCGCGCAGGGACTGGAGGCTCGCGGGGGGCAGCTTGAAGTCCGCGTCCGTCACCACGTCGATGTGG
Organism: Myxococcus sp. MISCRS1; assembly: GCF_026626605.1. NCBI lineage: Bacteria > Pseudomonadati > Myxococcota > Myxococcia > Myxococcales > Myxococcaceae > Myxococcus > Myxococcus sp. MISCRS1. The sequence continues at coordinate 533,108 of NZ_JAPNKB010000001.1, read as the reverse complement.
CGCAAGCGCAGGAACGGCTGCTCCTGCGAGACGACCTGGCAGGGGCCCAGCACCGTGGCCTTGTCCGGCGAGAGGGCTTCGTCGCCCGTCACCTCGTGGACGTGGTTGGTCACCACCCAGATGGAGCAGGGCTTCTCGGGGGCGTGCTCGACGAGGGCACGCGCGAGGGCGACGAGCGAGTGGTACCCGCTCGCCTGCGCCTGCGCGAAGGATGTGGGCAGCCCGGGCGTGAGGCTCCACAGGTGCAGCACGGCGTCGGGCAGCAGGCCCGCGTCACGCAGCGCGCCGAGCAGCGCGCGGAAGTCCGACAGGGAGCCGGGCGCGATGGTGAACTCGGAGTCCCCCGTGCGACTGAAGGCCGTACCCGGGCGCACGCGGAGGACTCGTCGCTCCTCACCAGGGGCGGCAGCCAGGAGCGCGTCGGTGGGAGAGGCCTCGTCCTCGAACACCAGCCAGATGCGAGGCGTGGCCCCTCGCGCGACGAGCGAGGACGACAGCGGGGCGCGCTTCCAGGACGGCACATGGAACCAGCGCTCCATCGGCTCCTGGACGAGCGCGGTCTCCGTGGCGGCGGGCGTGCTCCTCGCTTCGGAGGACGGCGTGCTCCTCGTCTCCGGCTCCACCCAGAAGCGCTGACGCTCGAACGGGTAGGTGGGGAGGGGGAGCCGCTGGCGTCGCTCCTCGCCGTGGAAGCCCTTCCAGTCGATGGTGACGCCCGCGAGCCAGAGGCCGCCCAGCGTCGAATACGCGATCGGTGGTGCGCCCGGCGCGACGGTGTCCTGCGACGTCGGCATGGACGCGAGCACCGGGCGCGACGCGACGGTGTCCGGATGTCTCCGCGCGAGCCTGCTGAGCACCTGTCCCGGGCCGCATTCGAGCAACACGCGCTTCGGGTCCGACAGCAGGGCGTGGAGCCCATCGGCGAAGCGCACCGCGCCGCGCAGGTGCTGTGCCCAGTAACGCGGGCTCGTCGCCTGCTCGGTGGTGATCCACGTCCCGGTGACGTTGGAGACGAAGGGCAGGGTGGGCGGCCGCAGCGGCATGGCCGCCGCGCGAGCGGTGAAGGCGTCGAGGATGGGGTCCATCATCGACGAGTGGAACGCATGCGACGTGGCGAGCACGTGGCTGCGCACGCCGGCCTCCTCGAGCAGGCGGCGCACGCGCTCCACCGCCTCATGCGGCCCGGAGACGACACACTGCATGGGCGAGTTCACCGCGGCGAGGCTCAGCTCGGTGCCCAGGTAGGGACGCACCTCGTCCTCGCTCAGCGGCACGGCCAGCATCGCCCCGGACGGGAGCGACTGCATCAGCCGTCCACGCGCCGCCACCAGCTGGAGCGCGTGCTCCAACGAGAAGACACCCGCGAGGCACGCGGCCACGTACTCACCGATGCTGTGGCCGAGCATCGCGGCGGGCTTCACGCCCCAGGTCATCCACAGCCGCGCGGTGGCGTACTCGAGGACGAAGAGCGCGGGCTGGGTGAGCTCCGTCCTCGCCAGCGTGCGCTCGTTCTCCTCCGGTGTGCCGGCCTTCGGATACAGCACGTCGCGCAGGTCCTTGCCGCCCAGGTGCGGAACCAGCAGCGCCGCGCACCGGTCCACCTCGGCCCGGAACACGGGCTCCGCGTCGTACAGCGCGCGGCCCATGCCCACGTGCTGCGAGCCCTGGCCGGGGAACAGGAACGCCACCGGCCGGTCCACGCTGTCCTGGGCTTCGGGGGCTGACGGCTCGGTGGGAGTCCGGGTCAACGCCTCCACCGCGTCGCCCGCATCGCGCGCGAGGATGAAGCGGCGGTGCGAGAAGCGCTGACGACCCGCCTGGAGCGTCCACGCCACGTCCGCGAGCTTCGCGTCGGGGAGATTCTTCAGCGCCTCCGCCAACCGCTGCGCGCTGGTCTCCAGCGCGGAGGGCGTGCGGGCCGACACCGGGAGCAACTGCCACGCACGGCGCGGAGTCGCGCTGTCGAGCGGACGCGGCGGCTGCTCCAGGACGACGTGCGCGTTGGTGCCGCCCACGCCGAACGAGCTCACCCCGGCGCGGCGAGGCATGGCGGTGGCGGGCCATGGCTTGAGCGTCGCGTTGACGTAGAATGGGCTGTTGTCGAAGTCGATGGCCGGGTTGGGCCGCTCATAGTGGAGGCTGGGCGGCAGCTCGCCGTGCTTCACCGCCATCGCCGCCTTGATGAGGCCCGTCACGCCGGCCGCCGCGTCCAGGTGGCCCAGGTTGCCCTTCACCGAGCCGAGCGCGCAGTAGCGCCGTCGCTGCGTGGACGCGCGGAAGGCGCGGGTGAGCGCCTCCACCTCGATGGGGTCACCCAGCGGCGTCGCGGTGCCGTGCGCCTCCACGTAGCCGATGTCGTCGGCCTCCAGCCCCGAGGCCGCCAGCGCCTCGGCCACCACCTGGGCCTGACCCTCGACGCCCGGCGCGGTGTAGCCCGCCTTGAGCGAGCCGTCGTTGTTGATGGCCGAGCCCTTGATGACCGCGTGCACGGTGTCGCCATCGCGCACCGCGGCCTTCAGCTTCTTGAGCACCACCACGCCCGCGCCGCTGCCGAACAGCGTGCCTCGCGCCTTCGCGTCGAAGGGCCGGCAGCGTCCATCCGGAGACGCCATGCCGCCCTCCACGTGCCGATAGCCATGGAGGAAGCTCACGTTGACGGAGGCGCCGCCCGCGAGCGCCATGTCGCACTCGCCGTTGAGCAGGCTCTGGCAGGCCAGGTGCACCGCCACCAGCGACGTCGAGCACGCGCTCTGCACCGCGTGGCTCGCGCCGCGGAGGTTCAGCTTGTACGAGACGCGGGTGGCCAGGAAGTCCGTGCCGTTGCCGATGTTCACCTGCACCGGCTCCACCGACTCCAGCACGCGCGGGTTGCGCGCCAGGTTCATCAGCAGGTACGTGTTGAGCGTGGCGCCGCCGTACACGGAGATGGCGCCCGGGAAGTCGCGCGGCGAGTAGCCCGCGTGCTCCAGCGCCTCCCAGCAGACCTCCAGGAAGACGCGGTGCTGCGGGTCCGTCAGCTCCGCCTCACGCGGCGGCATGTCGAAGAACGCGGCGTCGAAGGACTCGGGTTCGGGCATGACCGCCGCGGCGCGCACGAAGTCCGGGTCCGCCACCTGCTCCGGAGCGACGCCTGCGGCGAGGCTCTCCTCGGGCGTGAAGAAGCGGATGGACTCCACGCCGCCGCGCAGGTTCGCCCACAGCTCGGCCGTGCTCCGCGCGCCAGGGAAGCGCCCGGACATGCCGATGATGGCGAGGTCCGCGTCGTCGATGTCTGACGGCTGCTTCACGTCCACGGCGTCCGCTCCTTCACTCACGGCGGCTGCGCCGCTCGCGTCGCGCGGCTCCACGGTTCTGACTCGACTCGAACCCGGGCGGGTCCGAAGGGGCGCCGAGCGCTCCCAGCTTCTTCGCCAGCGCGGCCACCGTGGGCGCCTCGAAGACGGAGGTGAGGGGGACCTCGCGCCCCAGCTCCCGCTTCAGCCGTCCGACGATCTTGAGCCACAGGAGCGAGTTGCCGCCCAGGTCGAAGAAGTTGTCATGGATGCCCAGCCGCGACAGCCCGAGCTGCTCCTGCCACACCTTCGTCAGCGCCAGCTCCAGGTCGCCGGTGGGCGCCACGTACTCGGTGCCCAGCTGCGGCCGCTCGTGCGTCGCGCCGCCCGAGGTGTCCTGGTTCTTCTGCACACCCTCGCGCTTCAACCAGCGCGCCACGCGCGCCTCCAGGTCTCCGGTGGAGACCACCACCTGCCCGCCCAGAGAGGACTCCGCGACGCGGCGGAAGGCCTCCACGGCCTCGTCCTCCGTCATGGCGAATGCGTCCAGGCTCGTCTTCGTCTCACGGGACTCCTCGTCCACCGAGGGCCACCCATCCCAGTTCGTGCTCACCCAGCGCGTCAGCCCCTGCTTCGAGCGCGAGGTCGCGAACGCGTCGAGGAAGGCATTCGCCGCGCCGTACGCCGCGAGCCCCAGGCCCCCGAGCACCGAGGCGTTGGACGACACCAGCATCACGAAGTCGAGCTCACGGCCCGCCAGCGCCAGCTCCAGCGCGTACGTGCCCTGCACCTTCGCGCGGAAGTGGGGCTCGCACGCGGCGGCATCCAATCCGGAGAGCAGCGCCACGGCGCCTTCGCCCGCGAGGCCCGCGGCGTGGATGACGCCGTGCACCTCGCCGAACTGCATCGCCCCCTGGGTGATGGCGACGCTGAGCAGCATGTCATCCGCCACGTCCGCGCGAGCCAGCAGCACCTCGGCGCCCGCCGCCTCCAGCTCCCTCACCGCGTGGCGCTTGTGGCCGCCGCGGTCCATCTCCAGACCCCACCGGCTCACGAGCACGAGCCGCGCCTGATGCTGGCGCGCCAGGTAGCGGGCGATCATCAGGCCCACGCCGCCCAGGCCGCCGGTGATGACGTAGACGCCCCGGTGACGGAAGGGCCGCGCGGGCTGGGTGTCCGCCTCCAGCCGCACCGGCTCATGCGTCTGCACCAGCCGAGTCGTCCCGCGCCAGGCGACGACGGGCTCGCGAGCCTCCGTGGCCGTGCTCGTCACCTCCTGCAGCAGCGCCCGTGTGTCGAGCGCCACCGGGCCACGGCCCAGGTCCACGTAGCGGCAGGAGAGGAAGTCGTGCTCCTGCGGGATGACCTTGCACAGGGCCGGAAGCGTGGCGCGCTCGGGGGCGACTTCATCCGAGCTCTCCACGTCGAGCGCCTGACGACCGACGACCGTCAGCTCCACGGGGCCGGGGAGCTCCGCCTCCATGAGCGCCCGCGTCAGGCGGAGGAGCGGATGGAACCCTCGCGCCTGGGCCTGCTCGAAGCGCTCGTTGCCGAAGGCGTCCTGCTCGCCCTCGCGAGAATCCAGGCTCCACAGGTGGACGATGTTCTCCACCTTGAAGTCCTTCGACTTCAGCGCGAGCAGCAGGAAGCCCGGCTCGTCGGCATCCGCCGGGTCCAGGCTGAAGTGGTTCTCGCCCAGCTCCTCGAGCCTCGCGCCCGGAGTCACCCGCGCGACGCGATGTCCCTGCTCCTCCATCGCCATCGCCAGGGCCGAGCCCACGCCGGTGGAGTCCAGGAACACGACCCAGTCCTTCGGCGTGACGGCCCCGGCGCGCGGCGGCGCCAGCGGGGCGCGCTTCCAGGACGGCAGATAGAACCAGTTGGAGACATCCGCGCTCTTGTTCGCCGCGGACCGCCGACGCGCGGAAGGGGCCTGGGGCGCGAGCCAGTAGTCCTGTCCCTCGAAGGGGTACGTCGGCAGCGGGACGCGCAGCCGCCGCGCCTTGCCGCGCACGGCCGTCCAGTTCACCTCGACGCCCGCGGCCCAGAGTCGCCCGAGCGTCGCGGTGAGGTGCTCCTCGTCCGCCACCGGATCCTGCGGGTGGCGCAGGGACGAGAGCACCGCCGGCGCGGAGGGGCCGTTGACCTGGAGCCGCGCGAGCGTGCTGAGCGTCCGGCCCGGACCGACCTCCAGGTAGACGTGCGCGGGGTCCTTGGCCAGCTCGCGGATTCCGTCGCCGAAGCGCACCGTCTGCCGCAGATGCTTCACCCAGTACGACGGGTCCAGCGCGTCATCCAGGTCGATCCACGTGCCGGTGAGGTTCGACAGGAACAGCACGTTCGTCGGTGGGTTGAGCTTGATGGTGCGGATGAAGTCGCTGAAGCGGTCGAGGATCGGGTTCACCACGTACGAGTGCGCGGCGACGTCGATGGGGATGTGACGGAACTCCACCTCGCGGCGGGTCAGCTCCGCGGCCAGGGCCTCCACGGCCTCCACCGTGCCCGCGACCACGCACTGCGCGGGGCCATTCACCGCCGCCAGGGACAGCGTCTCCCCGAGCAGCGGACGGACCTCCGACTCGGGCAACGGCACGCTGAGCATGCCGCCACCGGGCAGCTCCTCGAAGAGCTTGCCGCGCATCACCACCAGCGCGAGCGCGTCCTCCAGCGAGAAGATTCCCGCCAGGTGCGCCGCCATGTACTCACCCAGGCTGTGGCCGATGACCGCTTCCGGCTTCACGCCCCAGGACTCCCACAGCTTCACCGTCGCGTACTCGATGGTGAACAGCGCCGGCAGCGCCAGGGAGGTGCGCTTGAGGCGCTGGCCCGCGCTCTGCGCCGAGGCCGCGTCCGGGTACATCACGGGCTTCAGGTCGAAGCCCAGCTTGGGCCGCAAGAGCTTGCAGCAGTGGTCCACCGCCTCGCGGAACGCGGGCTCGGCGTCGTAGAGGCCACGGCCCATGTCCGGGTACTGCGCGCCGCCCCCGGGGAACATGAAGACCAGCGATGCCGACGTCGTGCCGGGCGAGTGCGTGAAGAACCGCTGCGGATCCCGCGTCTCCAGGACCCGCACCGCGTCCTCCCGATCCTTGCACACGATGACCCGGCGCAGGTCCAGGGCCTTGCGGCCGGTCTGCAGCGTCCACGCCACGTCCGCGAGCTGCTGCTCGGGATGCGCCTTCAGGTGGGCGAGCAGCGCCGAGGTCTGGGCCTCCAGCGCCGTCAGCGTCCGCGCGGAGAGCACGAGCGACTGCCAGGCGCGAGAAGCGTCGCCCGGCTGGGTGAACGGCGGCTCCTCCACGATGAGGTGCGCGTTGGTGCCGCCGATGCCGAACGAGCTCACGCCGGCGCGGCGCGGCGTCGGCCCCTCGGGCCAGGGCGTGAGCTTCGTGTTGACGTAGAAGGGGCTGTTCGCGAAGTCGATGCGCGGATTGGGCTTCTCGTAGTGGAGGCTCGCGGGCAGCTCCGCGTGCTCCAGCGCGAGCACCGTCTTCACCAGGCCCGTCACGCCGGCCGCCGCGTCCAGGTGTCCGACGTTCGTCTTCACCGAGCCGAGCCCGCAGAAGCCGCGCTTGTCGGTGCTCCGGCGGAACACCATGTCGAGCGCCTGCACCTCGATGGGGTCGCCCAGCGGCGTGGCCGTGCCGTGCGCCTCCACGTAGGTGATGGAGTCCGCCGGCGTCTCCGCGAGGCTCTGCGCCCGGGCGATGACCTCCGCCTGTCCGCTCAAGCCCGGCGCGGTGAAGCCGACCTTGAGGGCTCCGTCGTTGTTGATGGCCGAGCCACGGATGACGGCGTGGATGGTGTCGCCGTCCGCCAGCGCGTCCGCCAGGCGCTTGAGGACCACCACGCCCGCGCCGCTGCCGAACAGGGTGCCCTGGCCCCGCTCGTCGAACGCGCGGCAGTGCCCGTCCGGAGAGGTGATGCCGCCTTCCTGATAGTGGTAGCCCGTGCGCTGCGGCATGTGCACGGAGACGCCGCCGGCCACGGCCATGTCGCACTGGTAGCCGAGCAGCGACTGGCAGGCCAGGTGCGTGGCCACCAACGACGTGGAGCAGCCCGTCTGCACCGTCAGCGCCGGGCCGCGCAGGTCCAGGTGGTAGGCGACGCGCGTGGCGAGGAAGTCCTTGTCGTTGGCCACCATGGCCGGGAAGGTGTCTTCGGCCCGTTGGAACTCCTCGCGCGACAGCAGGTTGAAGAGCAGGTAGCTGCTGAGGCTCGAGCCCGCGAAGACGCCCGTGGAGGTGCCCGGGAGCCGTCCCGTGGAGTAGCCGGCGTGCTCCATCGCCGTCCACACGCACTCGAGGAAGACGCGGTGCTGCGGGTCCAGCAGCTCCGCTTCCCGAGGGGCGTAGCCGAAGAGGCCCGCATCGAAGCGGCCCGGGCGCTCCAGCACGGCCCCGGCGCGCACGAAGTTCGGGTTGGCCAGGAACGACGGGTCGACCCCGAGGGACTTCAGCGCGTCGTCGGAGAAGAGGGTGATGCCCTCCACTCCGTCGCGCAGCATCCGCCAGAACGCGTCCACGTCCGCGGCGCCGGGCACACGCACGGCCATGCCGACGATGGCCACCGCCAGCCCCGAGTCACCCTCGTACACCTTGTGACGACGACCCATGACGGACCTATCCCTGTTTCCTTGCCCGTTGCTGCTGTCGCTTCAGGCTCTCGAGCTGGCGTTTCGCGCGGTCCTGCGCCGTCTCCACCGGATTGGCCTGCGGCGTGGTGGCGCCCTGGCGCAGGTGACGCGCGAGCGCGCTGACGGTGGGGTATTCCAGCAGCTTCAGCAGCGGCAGCTCCCCACCGAGCACCGCCCTGAGCCGCGCGTGGACCTGGACCATGAGCAGTGAGTGCCCACCCAGGTCGAAGAAGTTGTCGTTCACGCCGACCTGCTCGACCTTGAGCACCTGCTTCCAGATGTCGGCGATCTGCTGCTCGAGCTGACCCTGCGGCGCCACGAAGGCCGCGCGTGAGCTCCGCGTCGCGCTGGGGGCGGGCAGGGCCTTGCGGTCCACCTTGCCGTTGGGCGTGAGCGGCAGCGCCGGCAGGTCCACCACCACGGAGGGCACCATGTGCTCGGGCAGCTTCTGCGCCACCGCGTCGCGCAGCGCCGTCGCGTCCACCGTCTGCCCGTCGCGCGCCACCACGTAGGCCACCAGCCGCACGTCGCCCGGTGAGTCCTCGCGGGCCACGACGACCGCCTCGCGCACCTCGGGGCGTGCGCTGAGCACCGCCTCGATTTCACCTGCCTCGATGCGGAAGCCGCGCACCTTGAGCTGGTGGTCCACGCGGCCCAGGAACTCCACCGTGCCGTCGTCGCGCCAGCGGGCCCTGTCTCCGGTGCGGTACAGCCGGGCGCCCGGCTCGGAGGAGAACAGGTCCGGCACGAAGCGCTCGGCCGTCAGCTCCGGACGCGACAGGTAGCCGCGCACCACGCCCGCGCCGCCGATGTAGAGCTCGCCCGGCACGCCCACGGGCACGGGCCGCAGCCGCGCGTCGAGCAGATAGAAGCGGGTCCGGAGGAACGGCGTGCCGATGGACACCACCGGCCCCGACTCGCCGCGCACGTCGTGCGTGGAGGACCAGATGGTCGTCTCCGTGGGGCCGTACATGTTGAGCAGCCGCGCGTCCTCGGGGAGCACCTGTCGCAGCGACGTCGCCAGGGAGGAGGGGAGGGCCTCGCCGCCCACCATCCACCGCTTCAGGCCACGCAGGGCCTCGGTGGACTCGGAGTCCGCGAGCAGGGCGCGCGCCAGCGAGGGCGTGCACTGCAGATGCGTCACCGCGTGCTCACGCAGGTTGAGCGGGATGGAGCGCGCGGTGCGCTGGCGCGCGCCGTCACGGTCCGCCTGGCACTTCACCTCGTGCAGCAGCGGCAGGCTGGCCAGCACGGTGTCCGCGGGGATGCCGAAGTCGATGAGGCAGCCCACCTCGTCCACGCCCAGGGCGCGCAGCTGCTCCATCCGCTCGCGCACGGAGCGCGGCGTGCCGAACAGTCCGCTCGTCTCGAAGTAGCGCTCGAAGGCCTGCGCGGCCAGCCGGTCCAGGTCCGCCTCGGTGGCGGTGTCCAGGTCCACGCCCAGCGTGCGGCCCAGTCCGCGCATCAGGTCCGCGGAGCTGCGCAGGTAGTTCCGGAAGGGCTTCTCCACCACCGAGCGCACCGTCGCGACGTCCTCACCGATGAACGTGTGCAGCATCAACGTGACGTGTCCGTCGCCCGCGTGTCCCGCCGCGCGCCAGGCCTCACGGTAGAGGGCCAGCTTCTTCTCCAGGTCCTCCCACGTCTGCCCCAGCAGGTGGGTGAGGACGTTGCAGCCCAGGCGCCCCGCGGTGACGAACGTGTCGGGGTTGCCCGCCGCCGTGAGCCACACCGGCAGCTCCTGCTGCACCGGCCGCGGCCGCAGGGTGACGTCGACCTGCGCGCCCGCGCCCCCCGGGAAGCGCAGCGAGTCGCCGCGCCACAGGCGGCGCACCGTGTCCAGTCCCTCCAGCATCAGCTCGCGGCGCTGCTCGTAGCGCTCGGGCGCGAAGACGAAGTCGTTCGCGTGCCAGCCGGAGGCGACGGAGATGCCCACGCGGCCTCGCGACAGGTTGTCCACCAGCGCCCACTCCTCCGCGACGCGCACCGGGTGGTGCAGCGGCAGCACCACGCTGCCCGCGCGGATGGCCACGCGCTCCGTCACCGCGGCGATGGCCGCGCCCGCCACGGACGGGCTGGGATACAGCCCACCGAAGGCATGGAAGTGACGCTCCGGCGTCCACACCGCCGCGAAGCCGTGACGGTCCGCGAACTTCGCGCCCTCCAGCAGCAGCTTGTAACGGTCGCCGGCCGAGGCCTCCGCGTCGTCCGCGAAGTAGAAGAGGCTCATCTGCATCGGCGTGGCGCGCGCGGCCGAGGCCCGGGCCGGCGCCTTGATGGACGCGCCCTCGCCCTGGACCACCACCTTGAAGCCGCGCGTGAGCGTCCACAGCAGCTCCAACACGGAGATGTCGAAGGAGATGCTCGTCACGGCCAGCCACGTGCCCGAGGGCGGATGGCCGATGCGCGTGTCCATGGCCGAGAAGAAGTTGGCCACCCCTCCGTGCGGCACCATGACGCCCTTGGGGCGGCCCGTGGAGCCGGACGTGTAGATGACGTACGCCAGGTGCCCCGCGCCCGTGGTCGACGGCGGAGGCGTGTCCCGCTGCGTGCCCTCCGTCAGGGACAGGTCCTCCAACGCGACGACGCGCGCGCTGCCCGTGGGGATGGCGCCGCGCAGGTGCGTCTGCGTGAGCAACACCGGCGCGCCCGAGTCCTCCAGCATGTACGCCAGTCGCTCGCGGGGATACTCGGGGTCCAACGGCACGTATGCGCCGCCGGCCTTGAGCACCCCCAGCATCGCCACCACCATGGCGGCCGAGCGCTCCACGCACAGCCCCACGCGCGTCTCGGTGCCGACGCCCTGGGCGCGCAGGTGCCACGCCAGCGAGTTGGAGCGCGCGTCCAGCTCCGCGTACGTCAGCGTCGCGTCGTCACCTGCCACCGCCACCGCGTCGGGAGTCCTGGCCACCTGCGCCCGGAACTGCGCGTGGATGGAGGTGTCCTCGGTGCTCGCGGGCGTGAAGTCGTTCCAGTCCACCAGCAGCCGTCGCGACTCGTCCGCGCCGAGCAGCGGCAGGTCGTCCACCCGCGTCTCCACGGTGTCGACGACCGCGCGCAGCAGCGTCTCCAGCTGTCGGGCCAGCCGCGCCACGGTGGCGGGGGTGAACAGGTCGGTGCGGTACTCGAGCGCGCCGGTGAGGCCGTCCGCGCCCTCCGCGAGCGAGAGCTGGAGGTCGAACTTCGACGTGCCCTCCACCGCGCCATCCGGCACCGGCAGCACCGGACGCCACTGCATGCCGGGCACCGACAGGTTCGTCGGGGGCAGCGCCTCCAGCAGCAGGGCCGTCTGGAACAGCGGATTGTCCGCGCCGCCCCTCGGCGCACGGGCCGCGCCCACGACTTCCTCGAAGGGGAGGTCCGCGTGCGCCAGCGCCTCGTGGAACGTCTGCCGCGTGCGGGAGAGCAGCTCGCGGAAGCTCGGCGTGCCGGAGAGGTTCGCGCGCAGCACCAGCGTGTGCGCGAAGAAGCCCACCACGTCGCGCAGCTCCGGACGCTCGCGGTTCGCCACCACGGTGCCCACGGCGAAGTCGGCCTGTCCGCTGTAGCGGTGCAGCAGCGCCGTCCACGCGGCCGTCAGCGTGACGAAGAGCGTGCAGCCCTCGCGACGCCCCAGCGCGCGCAGGGATTCGACGAGCGAGCGCTCCAGCGTGAGGTGATGCAGCGCGCCCTGGAACCCGGGCTCGCGCGGACGCGGAAAGTCGGTGGGCAGCTCCAGCCTCGGCAGCCCCGCAAGCTGCTTGCCCCAGTATGCGCGCTGCGCGTCGAGCAGCGGCCCCAGGCCCTGCTGCCACCGGGCGAAGTCCGTGTACTGGAGCTTCACGGTGGGCAGCTCGGTGGCCGCGCCCGTCACCTGCGCGCGGTACAGCGCCGCCAGCTCATGCGCGAGCACGCCGATGGACCAGCCGTCGGTGGCGATGTGGTGCTGCGTCATCAGCAGCACATGCTCATGTTCGCCCAGCGTCACCAGGGACGCGCGCACCGCGGGGCCCTCGGCCAGCCGGAAGGGCTCACGCGCCTGCTCCAGCGACAGACGGCGCAGCTCCGCGTCACGCGCCTCGGACGCGATGGAGCGCAGGTCCACGACGGGGAACGACAGCTTCACGCTGGCGCGCACCAGCAGCCGGGGCTGTCCGTCGACCTCCGGGAACGCCGCGCCCAGCACGGGGTGACGCTCGACGAGCCCATCCAGGCTCCGCGCCAGGGCCCCGGTGTCCAGCGCACCGGTGAGCCGGAGCTGGAAGTGGAGGTTGTACAGCGCGCTGTCGGGGACCAGGCGGTCCAGGAACCACAGGCGGAGCTGACCGGAGGAGAGGGGATGCTCGCCCTCGCGAGGTCCCGCGCTCAGCGGCGGCGCCACCAGCGAGTGCTCGGGCCGGACGCCACGCCACGCCTCCAGGAGCCGCAGGGCCGCGGCCTCCAGCGTGGGGCTCACCCAGAGGAATGCAGCGGGCAGCGCCACGCCCAGCTCCGACTCCAGCTGGCCGTGCACCTCCAGCACCATCAACGAGTCGAGCCCCAGGCCCGCGAGCTCCGTGTCGCCCGGGAGCGTCGAGGCATCCAGCCGCAGCGCGCGCGCCACGGCCCGGCGCAGGAAGTCCTCCACCAGCGCGAGCCGCTGGCCGTCCTCCGCCGTGGCCAGCTGCTCCTTGAGCGGGATGGTGGACTCGGGGACGCTCGGCGAGGGCTCCGCGGCGGCGACCGAGGCCTCGACGATTTCGAGCTCACCCGCGAGCCAGGCCGCCTTCGTGGCGCGGCGCTGGATCTTCCCGCTCGACGTCTTCGGGATGCTGCGCGCCTGGAGCAGGACGACGGCGTGCGCGTGGACGGCATGCTGCTCCGCCAGCGCCTTGCGCACGGCGGCCACGACGACGCCCGCGTCGAAGCCGTCGCGCACGTCGACCTCGGCCGCGACCACCAGCCGCTCCTCGCCCTCCACCTCCACGCTGAATGCGGCGCAGCAGCCCGCGCGGATGGCGCGATGCGCGCGCTCGGTCTCCAGCTCCAGGTCCTGGGGATACAGGTTGCGGCCGCGGATGATGAGCAGGTCCTTCAGCCGGCCGGTGACGAACAGCTGCCCCGCCTCCGAGAGGAAGGCCAGGTCACCGGTGCGCAGGAACGGCCCCTCGCCCGACGCGAGCCGCGCGTCGAACGCGTGCGCGGTCTCCTCGGGACGCTCCCAGTAGCCCGTCGCCACGCTGGGCCCGCGCACCCAGACCTCGCCCACCTGGTTCGCGCCGAGCCGCTCGCGCGTCTCCGGCTGGACGATGAGCACCTCCTGGTCCACCGCGCTCACGCCCGAGCCCACCAGCGTCCGCGCCCGCGTGTCACCCGTCCCGGGCGCCGCCGCGCGACCCTGCTCCAGTGCGTCCGCGGAGAAGTCGCCGTGGACGAACGCCTCGCCCTGCGTGCCGCCGGTGACGATGAGCGTGGCCTCCGCCAGACCGTAGCAGGGGTAGAATGCCGTGCGCTTGAAACCACAAGGCGCGAAGGCTTCCGCGAAGCGCTCCAGCGTCTCTCGCCGCACCGGCTCCGCGCCGTTGAACGCCAGCTCCCAGCTGCCCAGCTTCAGCTTCGCGCGGTCCTCGTCGGTGGCCTTCCGGACGCACAGGTCGTACGCGAAGTTGGGCCCGCCGCTGCACGTCGCCTGGAAGTGGGAGATGGCCTCCAGCCAGCGCAGCGGACGCTGGAGGAACGAGATGGGCGACATCAGCGTGCACGGGAAGCCCAGGTACAGCGGCTGGAGCACCTTCCCGATGAGCCCCATGTCGTGGAACATGGGCAGCCACCCCATCCCCGACGAGCGCGACGCCTCCAGCCCGAAGCCCCGGGTGATGAGCGCCTCGTTGTGCAGGATGTTGGCGTGGCTGACCATCACCCCCTTGGGGTTGCCCGTCGAGCCGGAGGTGTACTGGAGGAACGCCGTCGTGCCGCCCGTCAGCTCCGGCCGCCGCCAGTCCGCCGCCATCGACTCCGGCACCGCGTCGCTGGCCAGCCACTGCAGCGCGGCGAGCTCCGGCGCCTGCGGCTTGAACAGCTCCGACATCTCCAGGATGAAGCTCGTGGTGAGCACGTAGCGCGCGCCACAGTCCTGCGCGATGGCCCGCAGGCGGGGCAGGGTGCGCTCCAGCCGCGTCGGGTCTGGCGGATAGCACGGCACCGCGACGACGCCCGCGTACAGGCAGCCCATGAAGCCCGCCACGAACTCCATCCCCGGCGGATACAGCAGGAGCGCACGGTCTCCCGGTGAGCCCGAGGCCCGCAGCAGCGCGCCCAGCGCCCGCGCTCGCGCGTCCAGCCGGGCGTAGCTCCACTCCTCCACCGGGCCGTCCACGTCTCCCGTTTCGAGAAAGCGATACAGCAGCGCGTCGCCCTGGGTGCCCGCCCGATGGCACAGCAGGTCCACGAGGTGGTGGAAGTCCCCCGCGGACGTCTCATGGTGCTGTTTCATGCGTGCTCCCCGGCGGACGACTCGCGATGGTGGTACCGCGGGCCCGGGCGTGGCCGTCCCGGTACCGCTTCACGTCCTGGTGGCTGGTGGGGGTCTGGCGTCTAACAGCGACGACACGAAACGCCGCGGCGCCTCAGGGGGGACGCTGTCCCGATCCGCCCCTGGCTCTGCCGCGAGTGGCCCGCTACCGCACGCCGGCACGGCACCGTCGTCCGGAGCCGTGAGTGAGGAAAATTAGGTCGAAGGTGAAGCATGCCCTCTGCCTTCATCCCTTGTTTTATCTGGAATGTCTAGTCAGCCACGAACCGCTCTAACTCCTTGGTTTGTCAGGGGGTCAGGCTCTTCTGATAAACTGGAGAACTTCGCTCGCGAGACCTCATGGCATCGCCTCAAGCACCTTCGTCCGCCCCCGGCCCCCGGGGTCTTCCCGTCTGGCTCAATGTCCTGCGTCAGGAGCACGACCCGCTGGGTTACTTCACCCAGGGGTTCCGCAAGTATGGCGACGTGGTCCGCTTCGACACGGGCGCCTCGGCGACCTACATGGTGAGTCATCCGGATCAGATCCGGTACTTCCTCACCGAGAACGCGCCCAACTACTCGAAGCAGGAGCTGTCCGAGGACCCCTTCCTGGGCAACGGGCTGTTTGTAAGCGAGGGGAACTACTGGCGGCGCCAGCGCCGGCTCGTCCAGCCCTCGTTCCACCGGGACCGCCTGGCGGGCCTGCTGGCGGGCATGGTGGACCTGGTCCAGCGGACGCTCACCGCGTGGGAGGCGGACGCCACCGCGCGGCCGTTCGACATGGCCGCGGAGATGGGGAGCCTGTCGCTGCGGATGACCACGCGCGCGCTGTACTCGGAGGAGCCGGACGCGGCGGCGGCGGCGGCCGTCGGGCGGATGATGTGGATCATGAACGACCGGGGGACGTTCATGTCGCGGCTGCTGCGGCTGGAGCGGCTGCCCATCTACAAGAAGAAGTGGGCGGACTTCTTCGGCACCCTCCGGATGCTCAACGTCAAGGCGAAGGAGGTCATCGCCCAGCGCAAGGCCGGCGGCCCCCAGGACGACATCATGGCGATGCTGGTGGCGGCGAAGGACCGCGACACCGGCGAGTCGATGACGGACAAGGAGCTGCGTGACGAGTTCATGAACCTGTTCTCCGGCCACGAGGGGCCGGGTGTGGCGCTCTCCTGGGCCTGGCACCTCCTGTCGCGGCACCCGGACATCGAGGCGCGGCTCGCGTCGGAGTGCGCCGCGGTGCTCGGTGGCCGCGCCCCGACGCTCGAGGACCTGCCCCGGCTGCGCTACGCGACGCAGGTGTTCGAGGAGACCCTCCGCCTGTATCCCCCCGCGTGGCGGCTGCTTCGCACGGCGAAGGACGCGGACACGCTGGGGGGGTACACCGTGGAGCCGGGCGCGTCCGTGCTCGCCGTGCCCTACGTCTTCCACCGGCATCCGGAGTTCTGGCCGCGTCCGGACGTGTTCGACCCGGAGCGCTTCACGCCGGAGCAGAAGGCCGCGCGGCACAAGTTCGCCTACCTGCCGTTCGGCGCGGGCCAGCACATCTGCATCGGCAACAACCTGGCGCTGATGTTCGGCGCGCTGGTGCTGGCCATGGTCTCCCAGCGCTACCGCTTCCACGCCATCCCCGGCCGGCGCGTGGACATCTACCCGGGCATCGCCCTGTTGCCCAAGGGCGGCATGCCCATGCGCCCGGAGCGGCGCGGCTGAAGCGCCTCGAAGCAGCGGCCGCGCGCGGCTCAACCCACGGCGCGCGTGGCGTCCTGCTCCTTGGCGGCGTAGAGCGCCTGGATGTTGGCGCCGCCGAAGCCGCGCGCCTGGTGGCGCTGGATGACCTCGAAGAACAGCGTGCGCCGCGCGTGCTGCGAGCGGGTGAAGACCTGGAGCAGCACCCCCCACGCATCGCGGTCCATCAGGATGTTGCGCGACTGGAGTTGCTCACGGGGGAACGGCCCCAGCGAGCCGAGCCGCGCCTCCAGCGCCTCGTAGTAGCCCCGAGGCGCGTCGAGCAGGCCCACGCCGCGCTGCCCCAGCGAGTCCACCGCGCGGACGATGTCGTCCGCCAGGAAGGCCAGGTGCTGCACCCCCGCGCCACCGTGGGCGTCCACGAAGTCCTCCAGCTGTCCCCGACGCGTGCCGGAGACGGGCTCCTGCAGCGGGAAGCAGATGCGTCCGCCCGCCGCCTGCACCACGCGCGAGCTCATGCCGCTGTACTCGGTGCGCACGTCCTCCTGGTGGGTCTCTTCGAAGCCGAGCACGTCCACGTAGAAGGCCACCGTGTCCAGCAGCGTGCCCGCCCGCAGCGCGAAGGCGAGGTGGTCCACGTCGCGAAACAGTGACGCGCCTCCGGACGGCCCCGTGTCCACGGGCAGGTAGACGCCCGGAAGGAACGCGCCCCCGGGCGTGTCCCGCTGGATGAGTGAGTGCACCCAGCCTCCGGGCCCGGCGAGCGTGGCCTTCACCACGCGCTGGCCTGCCGCCTCGAAGACCGCGGGCCGTGCCACCGGACGCGCGCCCCGGCGCACCGCCTGGTCGAACGCGGCGACGACGTCGGGCGTGCCCAGCGCGATGTCCCGCACGCTGTCACCGTGTGCACGGACATACTCCGCGACCTCACCTTCGGCACCCAGCGCCGAGGTGACGACGAGCCGGGCTGCGCCTTGCTCCAACACGAAGGAGCGCTGTCCCGCGAGCCCCGACTCCGGCCCGCCGCTCGCCACCATCCGGAAGCCCAGCGCATGGCAGAAGTAGTAGGCGGAGAGGACCGCGTCGCCCACATACAGCTCCGCATGCTCCACGTTCGTGAGCACCACTCGCAGAACCTCGATTCAGGGGACCTGAGCGAACCGCGCTCAGTCCGGTGCACGTGTCAGGCGGTCACTCCGTTACAAAAACCATTATCACGGATTGCCACTGAAAGCGTGACACTCAGGTATCCGAGTGATGTGTCGGAGTCTGTATCACCCTGTCTTCATGCGGGCACGGCCGCCACCAGGGGCGTGGAGGAGGGCACCAGCTGCCCGGCCTCGAGCTTGAGCACCCGGTCCGCCAGGTGGAAGTAGCGGTCGTCATGGCTGATGACGAAGACGAGCTTGCCCTGGTCCCTGAGCGCCGGGAGCATCTCGCGGTAGAAGAGCTCGCGGAACACCGGGTCCTGGTCCGCGGCCCACTCGTCGAAGACGTAGATGGGGCGGTCCTCCAGGAACGAGGTGAGCAGGGCCAGGCGCTTGCGCTGCCCCTGGGACAGCGCCACGGTGGACAGCTTGCCGTCCTCCACCCGGACCTTCTTCTCGAGCTGCAGGCGGGTGAGGTACTGGCGGGCCTTGTCCTCCATGCCAGGGTGGTCCAGGCCGAGCATCCGCTCGAAGAGGTGGAAGTCGAAGAAGACGGCGGAGAACAGCTGACGGTAGGCGCGCCGGGTGGCGGCGGTGACGGGGACGCCGTCCACGCGCAGCTCGCCCTGCTCGGGGGCGTAGAGGCCCGTGAACAGCTTGGCCAGCGTCGTCTTGCCGCTGCCGTTGCCACCCACCAGGAACACCAGCTCCCCGCGCCGCAGCGTCGCGTCGATGGGGCCCAGCGTGAAGCTGGCGCCGTCCAGCTCCCGTCGGTAGGTGTGGCCGAGGCCGACCAGCTCGATGCGCTGGAAGTCGCGCGGCATGCCGTCGTCGGACGCGGAGGGCTCGGGGTCCTCCAGCGACAGGCCCAGCTTCTCCAGCTTCTTCATCGCCACGTGGCTGCGCGACAGGTTGGGCCACTGGTTCATCAGCCCGTCGAGCGGCTGCTGCAGGTACAGCACCACCAGCGCGTACGCCGCCAGCGTGGACATCTCCACGTCCTGGAAGCGCGGCACGCCGAAGAGGATGAAGCCGATGACGGCCATCACCATGAAGCCGCCCCAGCTGCCGGTGATGATGAAGAGCTTGCTCGTCGTCAGGGAGATGCGTGAGACCTCCTCCGCCGTCGGCTTCAAGTCCCGGTTGAAGAAGTCCTCGCTGCGCGCGTGGTGGAGCTGCAGCTCCTTCGAGCCGTCGATGAGCGTGCGAAAGCCGCTGTACATCGCGTCATGGGTTTCACGCCGCTTGAAGAACTGCGCGTAGGCATAGCGGTTGGGCAGCGCCACGCTCGCCATCACCACCGCGATGACGCCCAGGATGAGCCCCAGGAGGGGACCGGACAGCCACGCCAGATACACGAGACAGCCGACCAGCGTCGCCAGACAGATGATGACGCCGGGGATGACGGCGATGGTGCTGTTGATGACGCTGATGTCCTCGGTCAGCGCGGCGAGCAGCTTGTGCGGCCCGGCCTCCTCCAGCTTGCGCAGGGGCGCCTCGAGGATGCGTCGACACAGCGACAGCCGCAGGTCCAGCAGCGCCTCCTGCTGCATGGAAGCCAGCTGGAGCTGGGAGATGATTCGCAGCACCAGCACGGCCACCGCCAGCCCCACGAAGACGGGCATCAGCGGCATCGCGTCCGCCACCGTCCGGGACGTCAGGGCCTGATTCATCGCCGCGACGAGCGCCGCGCTACAGGCGCCCGTGAGGATGCCCAGCAACGCGGCGAGGATGATGGGCAGCTTCGACTTCTTGAAGAGCAGGGCGAGCAATGACACGACGGCTCCAGGAGACCCGGAGGGCTCTGATAACCGAGCCCTCCCGGCTCTCATATGTCATCGCCGCGCGAAGTGATACCCGGGGGCAGGCGGCTTCTCCGGAGAACCGGGCGGGCCCGACGGGCGGGGTGGCGGTGGACGGCGGGGCAAGGAATACTGGGGACATGCGATTCTCCTCGGGGGCTTCCAATGTCATCACCGGGCTCGTCGTCCTGGGCGGCACCGGCTGGGCCGCGCTCGCGCTCGCGCTGACGGGAGCGGGGCCGGAGGGGCCGCACTGGGTGCGGGCCCTGGGCGCGCTGCTGGTGGCGGGGCTGGCCGTCTTCGTCTGGAAGAAGGGCTCGAAGCTGGGCGCGGTGGGCGTGGTGGTGGCGGCGGGCGCGGGCCTGCACTTCTGGGCCTTCTCCCACGCGCCGTCCAACCAGCGGGAATGGGCGCCGGACCTGGCGCGGATGGCCCGGGCCGATGTGGAAGGCTCGCGCGTGACGATTCACGACGTGCGCGACTTCCGCTACCGCAGCACGACGGACTGGGATGCCTCCTGGTACACGGCCACCTACGACGCGAAGGAGCTGACGGGGGCCTGGTTCATCGTCGAGCCGTTCTCCGGCTTCTACGGCGCCGCGCACACCATGGTGAGCTTCGGCTTCTCGGACGGGCGCTACGTCGTCTTCTCCGTGGAGGTGCGCCGCGAGAAGGGCGAGACGTTCTCCGCCGTGGGCGGGCTGTTCCGCCAGTTCGAGCTGGTCTACGTGGTGGGTGACGAACGGGACTTGGTCCAGCTGCGCGCAAACCACCGCCGCGACGACGTGTATCTCTACCCGGTGAACGCGTCGAAGGAGCGCATCTCCGACTTCTTCCTGGACATGGTGGCGCGGATGAACGCGCTGCACGAGCACCCGGAGTTCTACAACTCCGTCTACAACAACTGCACCACCAACCTGGTGCGTCACTTCGAGAAGGTGAGCGCGCTGAAGGTGCCGTACGACCACCGCACGCTCCTGCCGGCCTTCTCCGACGAGCTCGCGTACGAGCTGGACCTCATCGACCGCGACGCGCCCCTGGCCGACGTGCGCGCCCGGCACCTCATCAACGCGCGTGCCCTGGAGGCCGCGGGGCAGGCCGACTTCTCGCAGCGCATCCGCGAGGGCGCGGCCCGCGCGACGACCTCAAGCCCCTGAGGCGGCCTTCATCTCCGGGGGTGGGGCGGGCGTCGTCAGGTGGCGCGCGTAGTGCGTCTCCAGCGTCGTGAAGTAGCCGCGCTCCTCCCAGAGGAGGGCGAGCAGGCGCTCCGACAGCGACTTCACCTCGGTGCCCTCGCCGGGCTCCGGCGTGCGGGGACCGACGTTGCCCGGGTTCCGGAACACGCGCGTGGCCTCGGCCATCAGCACGCGGCTGCTCGCGAAGAGCCGGCGCAGGGCCTGGTTGATGGGCCGGGCGTCCACCTCCGCGCAGGCCGCGACGATGGCCGCGTGCACCGCCGCGGGCTTGTCGCCCTGCAGGCTCAGCGCGTCCAGGTCGCCTCGCTCCAGCGCGTGGTGCAGCAGGTAGCCGTGGTGCAGGGACACCGAGGCCACGTCCACGCAGTCCTTCACCCACAACACGAAGAAGACCTTGCGGAACACCTTCTTCACCGGCAGCAGCATCAACCCCTTGAGGTAGCTGGCCAGCCGTCCGCCCAAGGTCCTCCCCAGGCTGGAGCCCGCCAGCGCCTCCACCGCCTGGGTCGAGGCGCGCAGGCCGCGCTCCTCCAGGAGCGAGCGCACCAGCTGCTCGCGCACCTGGTAGAGCGCGTAGTCATCCAGGAACGGCACCGGGATGAGGGGCGTGAGCCCCGCGGCGACGGCGTGGAGCGCCACGCGCCCCAGGGGGGCGGACGACGGGGCACCGGGCGGAAGACGGGGGGTCGGCTCGCTCATCGCTCTCCTCTATGCGCGAAAGGGCGAATCATTGCATCCGGACCGGACCGCGCGCCTGCTCGCCCGGAGGCCTGCCGGGACGTCACTTCTGGCGCGCGCCCTTCGCGTGCGGCAGCAGCACGGAGTACAGCGTGCTCATCACGGGCGTGGGGACGCCGAGCGCGTGGCCGCGCCGCGCCACAGTGCCCTGGAGGTACTCGACCTCCAGCGGCTTGCCCGCGTCGAAGTCCACCATCATCGAGGGGCGCACCTCCGCGGGGACGCCGTCCATGTAGTTCATCACGTCGTCCGCCCGCGTGGTGGTGGTGACGCCCTCGGCGGCGGCGACCCGGAGCACCTCGGCCGCGGCCTCCCGGAACGTCTCCCGGAAGAAGGGGCCTTCCCGCAGCGGCCCCACCGGGGTCCTCGCGGCGGTGCAGAAGCCCGCCATGGGGGCCAGGAAGGCGAGCTTCTCCCACAGCGGAGCGCGGACGTCCGCCACCGCCTCCGCGTTGAGCCCCGCCTGCGCGAGCACGTCCCGCACGACCTGCACCCGCCGCGAGACGCGCGAGGTGTCACCGAAGGCCTCGCCCAGCACGATGCGGTGCTGCGTGCCCGTCTGCTTGATGACGCCCGGCTCGCTGATGGCGGTGGAGATGTACGTGGTGCCGCCGATGACCGCCGCCTCGCCCACGGCCGCGGCGACCTCGGACGGACTGTCCACGCCGTTCTGCAGCGTGACGACCACCGCGGTGGTCCCGCCCAGCGCGGGCTCCCTGGAGGCGGCCAGCAGCGTCTTCACCTGGGGAAGCACGCTGGCGACGTCGTAGTTCTTCACGCCCAGGATGACGACGTCCACGGGGCCCAGCAGGGCGGCGTCCTCCTCGGCGCGCACGGGGACGGTGAAGTCCCCCTCCGGGCTGAGGATGGTGAGGCCCTTCTTCCGCAGGGCGGCCAGGTGCGCACCCCTGGCGAGGAAGCCCACCTCATGACCCGCGCGAACCAACCGCGCGCCGTAGTAGCCGCCCACTCCTCCCGAACCGACGATGGCGAATCGCATGGTCCGGGAGGATAGCGAAGGCTCGCGCCCGCGCCACGACGCTTTCAGGGCGCCGGTCAGCCCGCGAGCGGCCGGATGCGCGTGCCGGTGTCCCAGCCCAGCACGCCCGTGGCCGCCAGCACCTCCGCGCTCGGGCGGCTCGCGTTCATCACGAACTCCGCGGTGGCCTCGGGAGAGGCGCACGCGCCCAGGATGCGCTCGGGAATCATGAACGCGCTGACGATGGCGTCCGCCACCCGGCTGTCGCGGCTGCCCGCCACCAGCAGGTCGATGACGTGCGCAGGAGGCGGCTCGAGCAGCGCGTTGGTCCACGTGGTGGCCGGCGCCACGGCGGCCCACATCCGGGCCTCGGTGTCGCGGCAGAACGTCTCGTCGAAGGGGCGCTCCGACAACAGCGTGTCGTGGATGGCCACCGCCAGCGTGAAGGCGGACGCGGACGCCGCGTTCGCGCCCTGGCCCGCGATGGGGTCGTTCGTCACGTGCGTGTCGCCCACCGCCATCGCATAGCGCCCCTCGCCCAGCTCGGCCCACGCGCGGCGCACCGTCGGCGCGAAGCCGCCCTGCAGGAAGTCCAGCGGACCGCGCACGCCGAACTCCGTCGGGTCGATGCGCTCGTACGTCGCGGGCGCGAAGCGGCGGAAGATGTCCAGCAGGCCCGCGTCGAACGCGGCCGGGTCGTCGTCCCGCTTGCGGGAGATCAGCGCCGCCAGCTCCGTGCCGGGAATCGCCTCGATGAGCGTGCTGGGCACGCGGCCCTGGCGGGTGATCATCTGCGACTCGAAGACCTCGCCCTGGCCGGGCACCAGGTTGACGTGCATGCCGAGCGGCTCCGGCATGCGCAGGCCCTTGAGGATGGCCGCGAACAACACCCGTGGCGGCTTCGTGTGCGGGGACAGCTCCGGCACGCGCGGGAACAGCGCGTTGAGGCCGTTGCGGCCGGTGGCCACCACCATCAGCGTGTGACGGCGCGACAGCACCTCCAGCTCCTTGGCGTCCACCGGGCGGACCTCCAGGTGGCCCCCGCGCTCCACGAAGGCCTCGGCCAGGCGCGGCTGGTACAGCCGGTAGTCCACGCACAGGCTGGGCTCGCCCACCCGTCCCCTCAGGCTGATGAGCTCCGGCCCGTGGACGTGGATGGCGCAGCGGTTCATCGCCAGCTCCGGCGCGCCCCAGAAGTCCACCCACAGCTCCCGCTCGCGCGTCCGCGTGGGCGCGTGGTGCGTCACCGTGTTCATCAGGCGACCCGAGCGCAGCGCGTCCGGCTCCTGCTCCGCGTAGATGCTGACCGGGATGCCCTGCGAGAGAAGCTTCAGACCCAGGTGCAGACCGGCAGTGCCGGCGCCGACGATACCGATGCTCGCCATCTGTCTCTCCTTCACTTTTCCCGAGCCGGAAGCTTCGAGGTCGGGAAGGCCCCCCCAGGGGATGTGGGGTTCCCCGGGTGTTCCGGGGTGTGCAGGGCTCCATATCACAATGCGAATGGAGTTCTTCAGATTGGACATACCCAGAGTCTTAGAGCCAAGGGGGTCTTGGGGGCCCCGTTCGCGAATGGACCGTTGGGTCGGACCTTGGGCCAACCCGTCCGGAGCCCTACAGTCCGAGGGATGAGCGCGGCTCTCGACGTGGTGCTGGAAGTGGGGGACGTCACCGAGGCGACCGCCGACGTCGTCTTGTTCAAGTTTGCACAGAAGCTGTACGGCGCGGCCGGGAAGGCGGTGCGTCTGCTGGAGGTGGTGGGGGTGCCACCGACGCAGGTGTCGGTGCTGCCCGGGGAGCACCGCTTCGTGGAGACGCACGGCGCGCTGGGCTCACCGTTGGCGCTCTTCGTGGGCACGGTGCGGCTGGGCGAGTTCGGCTACCACGAGATCCGCCAGTTCGCGCTGCGCGCGCTCAAGGCCATGGAGTCCAGGCCCGGGCTCAAGCACGTGGCGAGCACGGTGCACGGGCCCAACTACGGGCTGGACGAGGACGAGGCGGTGCTCGCCTTCGTGGGAGGGCTCATCGAGGCGTTCCAGCGGGGCTCGGGGCCCAAGGAGCTGGAGCGCTTCACGGTGGTGGAGGTGGACGAGCGGCGCGCGCTGCGACTGCGCAGGGCGCTGGAGCGCGGGCTGGGGGGCACGCCTGGCGTGGAGCCGCTGCCCGGCGGGGGCTTCCGCGTGCGTCGCGAGCGCGGCTTCGTGCAGGCGCCCCCCATGGCGAGCGCGGGCACGGTGTCCAGCGCGAAGCCCCACGCCTTCGTGGCGATGCCCTTCACGCCGGAGCTGGAGGACACGTTCCACTACGGCATCCAGGGGCCGGTGAAGGCCGCGGGCATGCTGTGCGAGCGCGTGGACCAGGACGTGTTCGACGGGCCCATCATCCAGCGCATCAAGGAGCGCATCGACACGGCGAAGGTCGTCATCGCGGACCTGTCGCTGGCCAACCCCAACGTGTACCTGGAGGTCGGCTACGCGTGGGGCAAGGGGCGGCCCACGCTGCTGCTGGTGCGCGACGTGCGCGAGCTGCGCTTCGACGTCGCGTCGTACCGCTGCATCGTCTACCGGAACATCCGCGAGTTGGAGACGCTGCTGACGCGGGAGCTGGAGCGGCTGGACGTCGTGCGCGTGCCGGGCTGATTCACCAGCCGCGTGCCGCGACCTCCCAGGTCTCCATCACGGTGTCCTTGCGGAGGACGTGCAGCCGCTCGTGCAGGTTGACGGCGGCGCAGACGTGGTTGGGCACCACGCGCACGCGCTCGCCCACGCGCGGCCGCCAGGACGTGGACGAGACGTCGAGCAGGCCGTGCTCCTCGGAGACGCTGCGCACCACCAGCTCCGGCCTGTCCAGCAGCGCGCCATAGCCTCCCGAGGGCGCGAGGCCCTCCTCCTTGGCCAGGGCCTTGGAGCCCGCGTCGAGCACCACCTGTCCGGGCACGGCGGTGCTCACCACGGTGGCGAGCACGGAGAAGGCGCAGTCGCTCCAGGCGCATGCGCCCAGCGAGGCCGTGTTGCGGTCATTGAGCACGTTGATTCCGGGGCGTATCTCCGTCAGGCCCGGCACCTCGTGCGAGCGCCACAGCATGGGCGTCGAGCCGCCGCTCACCACCTCGGGCTCGAGCCCCTCGGCCGAGAGCGCGTCCAGGAAGGCGCCCAGTCGCGCGCGCTGGTCCGCGAGCGCCGCGTCCTGCTGCTCCACCGGTGCGCGCACCTGGCCCGGATAGAAGATGACGCCGCGATACGCCACGGACTTCGTCTCCGCCACCGCGCGCGCCAGCGTCACCGCGTCCGCCGGCGTCTGCACGCCCACCCGCCGCATGCCCAGATCCAGCTCCACCAGCACGCCCACGGTGCGCCCGGCCTCTCGCGCCGCGCGGCCGAGCCCGTCGAGCGCCTCGGCGGAGTCGAGCGCCACGGTGAGGCGCGTGCGCGAGGGCAGGGCCATCAGCCGCGACAGTCGCGCCGGGCCCACGGGTGGGTAGGCGAGCAGCACGTCGTCCGCGACGGTGGCCATGACCTCGGCCTCGCGCACGGTGGCCACCGTGGCGCCCACGGCCCCCGAGGCGAGCTGCAGCCGCGTGAGCTCCGCCGTCTTGTGGGTCTTCGTGTGCGGCCGCCAGTGGAGCTTGTGCTGGCGCGTGTAGTCCGCCACGCGGCGCAGGTTGGCTTCCACGCGGTCCAGGTCCACGAGGGCGGCGGGCGTGGTGAGGGCGTCGAGCGGGGTGGGGGACATGCCGCGCATGGTGGCACGCGTGCCCGTGGCCACTCCAGGCGACAGTGCACCCCGGACATGACGAGGCCCGCGCACGTGTCCGGAAGAACAGTCCCGGACCCGCGGCGGGCCCTGTGCACGACGACGCTGTGACTACTGCGGCTTCGGCGCGGCCACCTTCTTCGCGGGCGGCAGGTACTTCACGCCCAGCTGGCTGAAGATGAACGAGTACGCGTCCACCTCCTCCTCGATGCGCGCGTTGAGCGGCGTGCCGGCGCCGTGGCCCGTCTCCGCGTCGGCGCGCAGCAGGATGGGGTTCTTCGTCGACGTGGCCGCCTGCATCCGCGCCACCATCTTGCGCGAGTGGAACGGGTCCACGCGCGGGTCATTGGCGCCGGAGGTGAAGAGCACGGACGGGTACTTCGCGCCGTCCTTCACGTTGTGCACGGGCGAGTAGGCCAAGAGCGCCTTGAACTGCTCGGGGTCCTTCACCGAGCCGTACTCCGTGACGTTGAACTGGCCGTTGGACGTGCGCTCCGAGCGCAGCATGTCGTAGAGGCCCACGCGGGCCACCACGGCGCCGTACGCCTCCGGGTGCTGCGTGACGACGGCGCCCATGAGCAGGCCGCCGTTGCTGCCGCCCTGGATGGCCAGCTTCCTGGGCTGGGTGTACTTCTGGTCCACCAGCAGCTTCGCGCAGGCGTAGAAGTCGTCGAACACGTTCTGCTTCTTCGTCAGCGAGCCCTCGGCGTGCCACTTCTCGCCGAACTCCGAGCCGCCGCGCAGGTTGGCCACCGCGTAGACGCCGCCCTGCTCCAGCCACAGGCCCGCCAGCGCGTTGAAGCCCGGGGAGATGGAGATGTTGAAGCCGCCGTAGCCGGTGAGCAGCGTCGGGTTCTTCCCGTCCAGCTTGGTGCCCTTCTTCTTCAGGATGGAGAGCGGAACCTTGGTGCCGTCCTTGGACGTGGCCTCGGTGCGCACCACCTCCACGTCGCTCATGTCCAGCGGCGCCGTGCGCGCCAGCGCCGTCTTCGTCACCTGGCCGTCCTTGGCGGAGAAGCGGTACCAGGCCTGCGGCTGCACGAAGCTGACGTTGCTGAAGTACACGTCGTCACCACCGGCGCTCACCAGGCCGCCGGTGGAGGACACGGGCGGCGTGGGCACCAGGCCCAGGTCCTTGCCCTTCAGGTCCACCATGCGGACCTGCGACGGGCCACCCAGCTGCTCGTTGATGTACAGGCGCGTCTTCGCGGGGAAGAAGCCCTGGATGCTGGCCTCGCCCTCGGGCACCAGCACCGTGGCCTTGTCCAGCGTCGGCGTGGCCAGGGGCAGGCGCAGCACCTTGCCGCGCGGCGCGTCCTGGCGGCTGAGCAGGTAGATGGCGCCGTCGTGGCCGAAGCGGCTGCGGATGACCTTGTCCGCGAACTTCGTCACCTGCGCCCACTTCCCGTCGGGGCCGTGCAGGTAGAGCATGTACTCGCCGCCGTCGCCGTTGGCGACCATGGCCGCGATGTGCTTGCCGTCCGGAGACGTCTCCAGCTCCGTCATGGCGATGCGCGGGAAGTCCTTGCCCAGCGCGTACGTGTCCTGCTCGGTGGGCGTGCCCAGCTTGTGGAAGTAGACCTGCTGGAAGAAGTCGCGGTCCGCGGCCGGACGCTCCTCGCCGCGCGGATAGCGCGTGTAGAAGAAGCCCGTCCCGTCCGCGTTCCACGCGAGCCCGCCGCCGGCCGTGCCGCCGTTCACGCGCGGCACCACCTCGTTGGGCAGCGGCTTGCCGGTGGCCACGTCATAGACGGAGACGTCGCCGCTCTCCGTGCCGTTCTTCGACAGCGACACCGCCAGCTTCTTGCCGTCCAGCGTGGGCTCGAAGAAGTCGATGGTGGTGTGCCCCTTGGGGTCCAGCACCATCGGGTCCAGGAGCACGCGCTCCTTCGACGGGTCATCCACGGAGCCGAGCACCGCCAGGTACGGCTGCTGGCGCGGCGGCTGGAACTTGATGACGAAGAGCGTGCCGCCCGCCTCGGTCAGCGCGCCGTAGCCCGGGGACTTCCACCCGAGCAGCTCGGAGATGCGCTGGCGCAGCGGCTCACGGCCGGGCAGCTTGTCGAGGATGGCGCGCGTGTGGGCGTTCTGCGCGTCGTTCCACTGCTTCACCTTCGCGTCGTCGCTGGCCTCCAGCCACTGGTACGGGTCCTTGACCTCCGTGCCGTGGTAGGTGTCGACGACGTCCTTCTTCTCCGTGGCGGGCGGCTTGGAGGGGCCCTTGGCCGCGGCCAGGGACGCCAAGGGCAGCATCAGCG
The DNA here is from genome assembly GCF_026626605.1 of Myxococcus sp. MISCRS1. Classification (NCBI taxonomy): domain Bacteria; kingdom Pseudomonadati; phylum Myxococcota; class Myxococcia; order Myxococcales; family Myxococcaceae; genus Myxococcus; species Myxococcus sp. MISCRS1. The sequence continues at coordinate 505,174 of NZ_JAPNKB010000001.1, read as the reverse complement.
CCGCCGCGGCCATCGCGGTTCTCAGCTTCATGTTCACACCTCGGAAGGGGGATTTGGCGGGCCGCAGCCTGCCATGTCCTCCCACCTCCAGGGGGGGGTTCCCGCCAGGGGAATGCCGCGAGGGGCCGGGTGTTGCCTCGGATTGCCTCCAGGCGCGCGGCGCGTCAAGCGCGCCGGGAATACCGGCCGTTCCCGCCTTCTACGGCGCGCGCAGCGGCAGCTCCACGAGGGCCGCGGCGAAGCGGTCGAACGCCTCGTTGGCGGGTAGCGCGGTGGCCTCGTCCATGTTGCCCAGCATCAGCGCGAAGACGACGCGCGGGTGCTCGGCGTCCCCGGGGCGCTCCACCACGCCCGCGAAGCACTTCTGTCCGGACAGGGTGCCCGTCTTCGCGCGGATGCGGCCTGCGGTGACGGGCGTCACCGGGCGGTTGGCGAGCGTGCCGTCCACGCCCGCCACGGGCAGGCTGTCCACCAGCGCCGCGCCGTACGGCTCGCGCAGGCTGGTGAAGAGCACGCGCGCCAAACCCCGCGCGGTGGCCAGGTTGTAGCGCGACAGGCCGCTGCCATCGACGGGGCGCAGGTCGCGGGCGGGGATGCCTCGGCGGGTGAGCTCCTCGGCGAGCGCGGTGCGCAGGTTCGCGTAGCCCTCCACGCCGCCGCGCTCACGGGCGAAGCGCAGGCCCAGCCGCTCCGCGTAGAGGTTGAGCGATTCCTTGTTGGTGACCTTCACCAGCTCGGACAGGGGCGGGCTGGCCAGCGTGACGAGCGGCTCGGGCACGGGCGGACGCAAGGGGGCGGGGGCCTCCAGCGTGAAGGGCAGGCGCGGCACGCCTCGCTTGAGCAGGGCCTCCTCGACACACGCGGCGAAGAGCTCCTGGGGCTCGTCCACGGAGAGCCTCACGTTGGCCGTGCGCGGACACTGGTTGACGGGCGAGCGCCACACGCAGCGAACGCCCGGAGCGCCGCGCTGACGGGTGCAGGAGAGGTTGGCGCGCTCCGCGTTCGGGTCCACGCGCACGACGGTGGAGAGCGTGGCGAAGGCGGGCGTGAGTTGGACGTGGGGCGGCTGCGCGCAGTCCGCGCCCTCGGGACGGGAGAGCGCGAGGTCCACCACGTTCTCGCGGAAGACGAAGGGCGTGGGCGCCGCGCTGTAGGCGTACGCGACATCATCCCAGGCCCAGCCGGGGCCGAAGGGAACGTCGTCGTCGATGCCGCGCACGCGCACCTGTCCCTTCCACTGCCGCACGCCCTTCGCCTGGAGCGCGTCGGCCACCTGCTCACAGGCGAGCGCTGTCTCGGGGAAGCGCCACGAGCCCAGGGACGGGTCTCCCGACGAGTCCACCACGAGGTCTCCGAGGAACAGCCCATCGGTCAGCGTGCCCTCCAGCGTCACCGGCGTCTGGAAGCGATAGTCCGCGCCCAGGGCGGAGAGGACGGACGCGGTGGAGACGACCTTCATCGTCGACGCGGGCAGCAGCCGCACGTGCTCGCGGTGGGCATACAGCGGCTCGCCCGTCGTCGCGTCCAGCACGAAGGCGCTCGCCAGCGCACCCTCGTCCTCCAGCGTGGCGAAGAGCGAGCTCGCCACCGAGCTCACGGTGGGCGTCGCGGGATGTCGGGTGTGACGGCAGCCGACGGGCAGGGCGGCGGCGGCCAGGACGAGACAGAAGGAGAGGGCGCGGCTCATCACGGGCGCCACGCTAACGCCCACGACCTGGGGTGTCATGTGGCGCGACGGGCCCCGCGGGTCGCTGCGGCACCCCGGCCGTCCGGTATCCGACCCGGCCCGGTGACCTGTCGGGCGGACGCGTCCGGCGCCGAGCAGTCGACGAAGGGGGGCACCCGCCACCGGCTCGAGGACGGCGTCTACTCCGAGCTCGAGCCGGTGGGCGCCGCCGCCGCGTCCGAGTGACTACGAGGCGGGCCAGGGCGACAGCTTCTCCGCCTCGTACTTCAGGAGCAGCGCGTGCGTCTCGCGCGCGGCGGACTCGACCTCCCCGGGTGAGAGCCCGGGGGGCAGCTTGGGGACGAGGGTAGGGAACGGGCCGTCGAAGACGAGCAGGTTCTCCAGCTCCAGCGCGTCATTCTGCAAGTCATACAGCTCCCACTGGTCCGCGTGCTCGCCCGACGGGTCGAACGTCCGCGACAGCTTCCAGCGCGGCGTGCGCACGCAGCGCACGTGGTTGGGCTGGCACACCGGCCCCGGCGCGAGCCACGGCAGATGCCCCGCGCGCGTGGTGCCTTCGCGAAGCGCCTCCACCGAGCGCACGAACACCGAGTAGATGGCCTCGTCGTGAATCTGGTGCGGGTCGCCGGTGCGCGGCAGGGGCTCGGTGATTTCGTCGTCCGTGATGAAGAGCACGCCCTGACGGGCCGTCCCGTCCTGCTCCTTCACCGTGTCCGCGGTGCCCTGCACCAGCGGGCTCAGGTCTGCGCCGACGAACGGCGGCACGGGGTGATGCAGGCGCAGGTCCGTGCGGATGGCGTCGACCTCTCCCGATGACAGGCCCGCGAGCCCCAGCAGCGTGGGCAGCACGTCCACGTGGCTGGTGAGCGCCTCGTGCTGACGCGTCTGGGGACGTTCCTTCTCCAGCGGCATCCGCACCACGAGCGGCACGTGCAGCGCCTCCTGATAGGCGGTGTGCCACTTCTCCATCATGTAGCCGTGGGAGCCGGCGTACTCACCGTGGTCCGAGAGGAAGACGACGATGGTGTTCTTCGCGAGGCCACATTCATCGAGCGTGCGCAGCACGCGCTCGATGTGTCCGTCCACCAGGTGGATGAGCCAGGTGTAGTACTGGTTGAAGCGCAGCGTGGACTCGTCCGGGGCGGCGGTGAGCTGGAAGGGGATGCCCGAGTTGAGCGTGACGGCGACGGGGTCGATGGACTCCTTCGCCTGGTGCATCGCGAGCCCCGTCTTCGCCGCGAGCGCGAGCCCCATCTTGTACGCGTAGTCGCGCTGACAGGTGGGCTTGTTGGCCAGCGAGTCATGCACGTTGGGCGGCAGGTGCGAGTTCTCCTGCGGGAAGCCCATCGGGTTGAGCGGGAGCGTCCAACTGCCCGCGACGGGCGTCGCCGACTGGCTGTGCTGACCGGGCACGAGCAGGGGGCCCACGGGACGCGCGTCCGGGTCCATCTGCCTGGGGAGGATGGGATACGTCGCGATGTCGTGCGGGTTGGTGAACGACGCGACGGCGAACCACGGCTGCGGCGTCGTCGACGGTCCGTCGGCGCGGGGCGCCGCATAGGCCTGCTCGGCCAGCGCGCGGTTGTAGGGCTGCCCCAGGCCCATCCTGCGCAGGAAGGTGCACGCGAGGTCCGCGAAGCCCACGTCCCGGAAGGTGCCCAGGTTGTTGACCGAGGACCCGTGGGGCTCCGGATAGGACAGCTCCCAGTCGTCGAAGCCGAGCCGCTTCAGCGAGTGCTCGGGCGGATTGGCGAAGTGACACTTGCCGAAGTAGTGCGTGTGATAGCCGGCCATCTGGAACCAGTGGCCGATGGTGGGAATCCCCTCCGGCACGAGCCACGGAAAGGCCGCCGCGTCGCCGCTCTTGAAGAGGCCGTCCGTCTGGGTGACGCCCGTGCGCGTGCCGTACTGGCCCGTGTAGATGGCGGCGCGACTGGGGATGCAGGCCGAGGCGGCGATGGTGTGGTTGCGGAAGATGGACGCGTTGCGCCGCAGCGCCGCGAAGCCCGGGAAGAACTTCCGATAGGGATTGTCCTCGCCCCCCTCGTCGATGAACCCCAGGAGGTCCTTGATGCCGGGAAGGAATCCTCCCCCCGCGCCATAGGCGAAGCGCGGGAACATGAGCTGGTCCACCGTCAGCAGCAGGATGTTGGGGCGTGTGGGGTTGTCCATCCCGACGGCGATTGCAGCCACCGTGCCCGGTTGTCCCGGTGCACGCGGGGGCTCGGGAGGACGACCCCGTCGATGCGCCATCGCGCGTCGCAATGGTACGCGTCTGCGTTCGTCGCGGACGCGATGCGGTGCCTGGGAGAGGGGGTGGGAGCCGGACCCGCGAGGCGTCACGACTCCCGGCCCCTGCTTCACGCTCCCGTCATGGCGTGCGCGTCAGCTCGTATCCGATGTCGACGTTGAGGACCTCCGGCTGGCACATGAAGTCACGCGTGCCGAGCGACGCCTGCCAGCACAGGCTCTGGCCCTGGAAGGTCGAGACATCCATCACCGTCTCCGACACGCCCGCGGCCAGGGGCGCATGCAGCCAGGTGGGCGTCGGGTTGGGCATGCAGGTGCCCGCCGAGCACACCCTGCAGTCGGGGGAGATGGCGTAGGAGGCGTAGACCTCGCTCGTGGAGGCGCAGTAGGGGCCGAACGCGTCCGACTTCCCCACCCTCACGCGCGAGACGAAGCAGCGCGGGTCCAGGTCCTGGGGCAGGGCCCCGAGCGAGGCAGTGCGCGCGAGCCCCGAGGGCTCGGCCTGCAACTGGAACACGACGTTGGCGAAGTCCCGGTCGCCGCCGCCATTGAGGTCCTCCCAGCCCATCAACCAGCGCCGCGGGTACGCGGGTGTCGAGGCCAGGGCCAGGTGCGGCATGGCGCCGTTCGACGCGGCGGGGACGACCAGCCGCTCCGAGGGGAGCATCATGGCGCCGTACTCGGGCCTGCGCAGCGTGTGCATGCCCAGGTCATCCAGCCAGCCACACATCGGCCGCCCGTTGCCCGGCAGGGCGCACGCGGTGGGCGTCGTGGGGTGCACGCGGTCGCAGGTGTCGCGATAGGTGCAGCCCTGGTTGAACTCGGCCGCGGGGCTGGTGCCTCGCGTGTCCATGTCCAGGTTCCAGGCGGCCTTGGAGAAGAACACGGAGACGGGGGACTGGAGGAACAGGGCGCACCTGCCATCCGGCGACTTCTTCAAGCAGGGGAACGTGATGCCCGTGTCGGCGGGCGCGTGCTTGCTCTCGTAGTAGGTGACGAGGAAGAAGACGATCTCCCGGTGACTGTCGATGGTGCCCAGGGTCACCTTCCGGTCGCGCGGCGTGATGCCGGGGTCGGGGTTCTGGGGATTCGGCAGGCCCTGGGCCGTGTACGCGGAGACGTCGTAGTCGGGGATGCCATCCGGCAAGGCCAGCCGGCCGTCCTGGACGGGCCCCATCTGATTGTAGGTGGTCGCGTCCTCGTCGTCGTCCGTGAGGAGGACGGCGAGCCGGCCCAGCCCCTTGAAGTCGTTGTCCGGCAGCGCGGGCTCGAGCAGGTTGGGGATGCGCGCGAAGCGCCCCCGGTCCGAGTAGCCGTTCGGGTGGGTGTCGACGGTCCACTGACCCACGACGTCCGTGGTGTAGGCGGTGTTCCCCTGTCCCGGACGGGGATCCGCCAGCGGCTGACGCCGGAAGGTCGAAAGACAGGTGGACCTCATCGCGAGGTCCGGCTCGCTGTACGTGAAGCCCCCCGAGACGAAACTGCGCGGGCACCGGGGATTCACGCCGATGTAGGGCCGCGCCTGGGGACCGCTGTGCGGCGCGACGTTGTAGAGGTCCTCGTGCAGGTCGGCGATGCCATTGCCGTTCGTGTCGAGCAGCGTGTCATTGGCTCCGACGTAGCCGCGCGCCACGAGCTCGTCGTGATACATCCACCCGAGCGTGTGGCTGGCGACGGCGCTCTTGCGCACCATCTGGAGCGACAGGAACACCGGCTCCTCGAAGATGATGCGCTCCGCGTTCATCGGCCCGTGAGGCAGCGCGAGTCGCAGCGAGCCGTTCTCGGAGAGGGTGACGCCGTTCAGGTGACTGAACTGCGAGGCGGCGAAGGGCTTCTGGTAGTCGAGGTACAGGTCACCGCCGACGTTGAAGGTGAAGGCCACCTCGGACGTGAGGCCGTGGCCGTTGGTGATGGCCACCTTCACCGGCGCGCTGCTCGGAGGAAGGCAGTCCGGCGCGGTCCAGGTGACCTCGCTCGTGGTGGCGCCGTGGACGGGCGGCGCCAGGGCCCCCTCCGTGGAGGTCCACGTGAAGGTGAGCGGCGAGCCCTGTGGGTCGCTCGCCGTCACGCCGAGCACCGACGTGCCTCGCGACGGGACCTGCTCGGCGGACTGGGTGGTGCTCTCGACTCGCGGTGGCAGCAGCGCGAGCGAGGCGGGGTCCGCGTGTGCGCTCGTGGCGGCGAGAGACAATAGACAGCCCAGGGCCATCCACCTTGGGGCGGGGCGGGATTGCTGTGGCATGTGTGTCCTGTGGGGTGGCGTGGACCGCCAGGCGCCGTCCACGCGTTGGGGCTGTCACGCCCGGACAGGGGTGACAGCCCGCAGACGCGGGCTTCATCAGAAAATTCTAGAAAGCATGAGAATCCCGGAGAGGGTCCGTCCGAGGAGAGCACCAGGAGTGCCTTGACGAGGTCGCCCGCGCCCCCCATCCTGCCGCGCCCCATGCCAGTCCTACGTGGTGCAGTCACCTTCTCGCGCTTCCGGGTCGAACCGTCGAAGGAAGCGCCTTCCGACATCAAGCGTTCGCTCCCGCGGGGCCTCAAGGCGAACGCGTTCGAGCCCATCGACCGCCGCTCCGAGGATGACCGGGCCGCGGGCTTCGTGGAGCTGGAGAACGCGGACGCCGTCGACTTCTCCGTCGGGCGCGTCTTCTATGGCGAGTACGCGCTGTTCTCGTTCCGCATCGACTCGCTGAAGGTCCCCGCCGCCGCGATGAAGGCGGAGCTGGCGAAGTGGACCACCCAGTTCGAGGCGGAGAACGACCGCCCCGCGTCGCGCGCGGAGAAGACGCAGGCCAAGGCGCAGATCAAGCAGATGCTGCGCACGCGCACCACGCCCCGCACCAACGTGCTGGACGTGAGCTGGAACCAGAACACCCAGCAGCTGCAGATCTGGGCCGCGTCGCGCAAGGTGGTGGAGGAGATCCTCATCGCGCTGGAGAATGCGCTCGGGCTGAAGCTCGTCGCGCTGACGCCGGCGGCCATCGCGCAGGCGTCGGGCATCGACGAGGGGGCCCTGGGGCCCACCGCGGAGCTCATCGGGATGGACCTGCCGGCGGGTGCCGGGGCGGAGGTGGTGCATGGCGAGGCGTGAGCAGGCGCGGGCGGATGCCGCCTTCGCGCGAGGAGACATTGGGGTCGACGGCGCCTCCACGGAGGAGACGAAGGACGTCGCCGAGGTGGAGAAGGGGCAGGCGCGCGAGCAGCTCCTGCGAGGCCGCGCGTACCTGGGCCGCGAGCTCTTGACGTGGATGCTCTGGCGCTCGGAGTCGGGTGACGCGCTGGTGGAGCTGGAGGGCACGGGCGTCAACGTGCTCTTCATGGGTCGCATCATCCTGCGCGGCGTGGCGGGCGACGTCACGGAGCTGAGCGCGAAGGGCACGCTGGCGCCGTACTCGGAGCAGGTGAAGCACGCGCTGGACAAGGGCCTGCTGGTGGCCCAGGCGCGCATCCGCTTCACCCATGGCGAGAAGGAGTACGAGGCCACCATCGACTCGGAGTTCCTCGACATCCGCGCCGCGAAGCTGCCCGCGCTGATGAGCGAGGAGGAGGATGACCAGCTCAGCGAGCGGCTGTTCCTCACCGAGCAGCTCTCCGCGATGGTGGACGCGCTGGTGAACGACTTCCTCAAGGTCCGCGTCGGCAAGACGTGGAGCAAGCAGGTCGTCCCGGCGATGAAGGAGTGGATGCGCGGGGACGAGCAGGGCGCGGATGCGCTCTCCAAGGCCGCGCGTGCCCGGGGCCGCGAGGCCCGTGCCCCCCGGCACTGAGTCCGTCTGAAGTCGGCTTCGTGAGCTCGCCCCGGAGAGGCGGGCTCACGGAGCGGGCGGCGCGAGCGCGCGGAAGCCCTCCGCCAGCGCCAGCCCGATGTTCCCCATCAAGTCCTGTCGCGCGTTGACGACGTACAGGTGCGGCGTGAGCGCCCACACCTCGCGGACGATGCGCCGGGGTGGGGGAGGCGGCTGGACGCTCAGCTCCGCTTGCAGCAGCGGCAGCACCTTGTCGGAGAGCCGCAGCGCGGTGTCCATGACGAAGACGCTGACGTGGGGGCGCAGGGCGCGGACGCGGCGGAAGAACGCGCCGACCTCGTCCGGTGCCAGGTGCTTGGGCGGCGAGGACTTCATCTCCAGGTAGACGAGGTGGCCCTCCGCGGTCGCCACGACGTCCAGGTCTCCGCCGACGTCGGGCGCGTGGAACTTCACGCCCGCGGCCACGTCGAAGCGCAATCGCTCGCGCAGCTCGTGCGCGACGTACCACTCCAGCGTGCCGCCAAAGCTCAGGGCGGGGTGGGTGAGGCGGTAGCGGCCGGCCTCCTCGCGCGTGGCGAGGTCCATGGACACCAGGTCCTCGGCGAAGGCGGTGGCGCGGTCCTCCTCGAGGTAGCGGGTGGCCTCCTGGGGCGTGAAGCTGCCGCGACGGAGGATGGCGCCGCGCAGGAAGAGTCGGAACGCGTAGTGGCCCAGGCGCTCCACCAGCCGCTCCGCGCGGCTCGGGTCCAGGTCGGCGGGGAAGGGCAGGTCGAGCGGCGCGACGGTGGCCTGGAAGCCTCGGCGCGCGAGCATGGCGAGCGGCTCGTTGCCGAGGGGAAGCAGCAGGCGAGACGTGGGCGTGGTGCTGGCCTCGTCCTGCTCCAGCTCACGGGCCGTGGGAAGCTCATCCTCGGAGGGCGGCTGCACCGTCATGACGCCACCCTAGCCCGTATCGGGGCTGCTGGTGACGCGCGACACGGCCAGCCGCCTCTACAGGCCGAGGACCGTCAGCGTGGACAGGCCATTGAGTGTCGTCAGCCCCTGGGGAGACAAACAGGCCGCGAGCTGGTCGAGGATGGGGATGGCGACGACGAGGTTGACGAGTTTGCCCGAATACCGCCCCGAGGTGACGGTGCCGACGGACGTGTACACCTGGAGGTTGCCCACCACGTTGGCCTCGACCCCCAGAATGGACAGGGTCGACACCTCCTGGTTGGACCAGGCCACCGTGGCGGTGCTCAGGCTCGGCGCGGCCGTGCATGTGGCGTTCTTCAGCACGACGCTCTCCACGTAGACGGCCGAGGTGACGACGCCATCCGACACGGGGCAGCTCGTGTAGTCGATGCGCCCCTCGAAGAGGACGTCGCGCGGCGTCAACAACAACAGGCCTGGCGAATAGGTCGACTGCTCCACCCCCACGCACGTCACCAGTGGCCCTTCGTCGGCCAGCGCGGTGCGAGGCGCCAACACCCCCAGCCCCACAACGAGCGCGAGCCTCGCGACGTGTCGAATGGAAAGGAACATGAGCCAGCTCCGGGAAGGGCGCCTCGCGCCAGGGGATGGACGCGAGTGTCACGGAGCCCAGGGCCCGCCGGAATTGTCGGCGAGTCCACCCGACCTGTCAGGTGCGACACGGTACACGGACCGCAGCGCGGCGGCCTACTGCACGGGCACGGGGCAGTAGCGCAGGAACTCCGTCACCGGAGGTTGGCAGAGCTGGAGCAGGCGCGCGTCGTCGCCGAAGCTCTTGCCTCGCGCCTGGAGATAGCACGCGGCCGGGTCGTCCTCATCGGTGGCGAACTGGCAGAGCTGGAGCGCCTGCGCCTGCGTCAGCGAGCCCTGTTCCTGCACGCGCAGGAAGCACTTCGCCGGCGCGGAGGAGCGCGCGCCGCGACACAGCTGGGTGGCCGCGAAGTCGTCCGTCAGCCCGCCCTGGCTCGCGGCCGTGTAGCAGGCGACCTGGGGCGCCACCGCCTCCTCGTCATCATCGTCGTCCTGTGCCAGCACGCTCGTGGGCGCGAGGGTGAGCAGCCACGCTGTCAGGCCACCCAGGCCAGCGAGCGTGCGGACGAAACGGAACCGGCAGTGGGCTGGTGTCATCGCGTGTCCTCTCGGCCCTCAATCTAGGGAGTGCGCGCGTCGTGCTGTCCCACCGTGCCTCCCGGCCGCTCCAGGACGGTGCGAGCGACGGGGCGCCACGCGCCACGCACGCAGACGCGGATTCGGTAGAGTGGCCCGCGCACGCGACAGCGATGGGGGCATGGTGGACGTCGCTTCATCCAGCCTGGATCCGGAGTGGCGAGCGTGGCTCGCCGAGAACGTCGTGCGAGGCGTGGCCCCGACGCGACTGGTGGACACGCTGGTGTCCGCGGGAGTGCCGCTGTCCGAGGCGCACGCTCACGTCGAGGCCGTCCAGCAGCATCCCGCCGTGTCGATGGGACGTGGCCACCTCACCCGACACGAAGACGTCCTCTCGCTCCTCGACACCCGCGTCGCGCTCCATCGTCAATCCGGTCGACACCGCCACCTGGCGCGTCACACGGACCTCTCCATCCCGGCGCTGATGGAGCGCCACTACCTGGCCCACGAGCCCGTGCACCTCCAGGGCTTCATGCGCGACTGGCCCCTGATGGAGCACTGGCGCCCATCGTCCCTGGCCCGGCGCTACGGCCACGTGGACGTGGAGGTCATGGCCGGCCGGGAGGCGCGCGTGGACCACGACCTGGACCCGGACGCGTGCCGCGCGGTGATGCGCTTCGAGGAGTTCCTCCGTCGCCTGGAGGAGGGCGGGCCGTCGAACGACCTCTACCTCACGGCGCGCAACTTCGCGCTGGAGCGCGAGGAGCTGCGCGGCCTGCTCGACGACGTGCGCTACCCGTCAGGCCTCCTGCGCGCCTCCGACCGGCCGGGCGCGGTGAAGCTCTGGGTGGGCCCCGCCGGCACGCTGACGCAGCTGCATCACGACCTGGGCACCGTCCTGTTCGGACAGGTGCATGGACGCAAGCGCTTCCGCCTCATCCCCTCGTTCCACACCCACCACGTCTACAGCCACCTGGAGGTGTGGAGCCAGGTCGACGCCGAGCACCCCGACCTCACGCGCTTCCCCCTGTATCGCGAGGCCGACGTGCTCGAGGTCGTGGTGGAGCCCGGTGACATGCTCCTGATTCCCGCGGGCTGGTGGCACTGGGTGCACGCGCTCGACGTCAGCGTGTCCGTCACCTTCCAGGAGTTCGACGTCCCGGGAGGCAACACGTGGTGGAGGCTCGGATGAGGCCCGCGGGCGTCGTCACTTCTTCAGCGGCGGCGTGGTCGGCGGCTCGGTGGGCGTCGTCCTCTCCACGGAGGGAGCGGAATGCCCTCCCGGGTTGGGGACGATGCGCGGCGCCTGCCGCGTGGCCGGGTTGGGCGGAGGATTCGGAACGATTCTTGGAGCAGGTTCCTTGGACGTCGTCATGCCATCCCCAGTGCAACGTGGTTGCCTTCGTGGGTGGTATATCGCACCGCGCGAAACATGACTCGTGACGACAGCGAGACCCTGCCGGCGTCCCTGCGTTCCTGGCTCGCGGAAAACTTGACCGCGGGGGTGGGGCCCGCCCGGCTCGTCGAGGTGCTGCTCACGCTGGGGCTGTCCGAGCCCCGGGCCCACGAGGCCGTGCGCACCATCGCCGAGCACCCCGCGGTGCGTCACGGGCAGCGCTCCGCGCCCCTGCGCGACGAGCTGGAGGCCTTGTTGACGGCGCGCGCCGCGCTGCACGCCCAGCGCCACCCGGGGCCCACGCCCGCGGCGGTGGAGCGGTGTCACGGGCTTCCGGCCGAGGACTTCTTCGAGCGCTACTACGCGCGCAACCAGCCCGTCGTCATCGAGGGGCTCCTGGACGACTGGCCCGCACGGACGCGGTGGACGCCGGAGTGGTTGGAGGAGCGCTTCGGTGACGAGCCGGTCGAGGTGATGGCGGGCCGGGACGCGGAGGCGGACCCGGACTTCCACGCCGAGCGCCTGCGCCGCACGTGGCTCCTGCGAGAGCTGGTGACGCACGTGCGCGGGACGCGAGGCTCCGACGACGTCTACCTGGTGGCGCGCAACAGCCTGCTCCTGCGCCCCGCGTTCCGGCCGTTGCTCCAGGACCTGCGTCCTCCCGCGGGCTACATCCATCCGGACCTGAGCGCGCCGGACAGCGTGCACCTGTGGTTCGGTCCCGCGGGCACGGTGTCCAACCTCCACCACGACCACCTCAACGTCCTGTTCTGCCAGGTGCTGGGGCGCAAGCGCTTCTGGCTCCTGCCGCCCTGCGAGACGCCCCGCCTCTACAACGACCGGGGGCTCTACAGCGCGGTGGACATCCGCGCCCCGGACCTGACGCGCTACCCCGGCTTCGCGCGCGCCACACTGCATTCGTGTGTGGTGGGGCCGGGAGACACGCTGCTGATTCCGGTGGGCTGGTGGCACGCGGTGGAGGCGCTGGACGTGAGCATGTCGGTGACGTTCGTCAGCTTCGACAGACCCCAGCGCAACGTGGAGTGGCGCGACTACTGGATCGGCCCCAGGCCGGAGAGGGCTCCCCGATGACGGAGGCAGACAAGCCGGACGTGCTCGCGCCGGAGTGGCGACGCTGGGTGGTGGAGAACCTGCTGCGAGGCTCCGAGGTCGAGGACCTGGTGGCCGTGCTCTCGCGCGCCGGAGTCGACCCGGAGCTCGCGCGCGCCGCGGTGCACGCGGAGGCGGAGGACCCATGTTTCCAGGGCGCCGCGCGGGCCGTGGCCATGCAGCGCAAGCTGGAGGGACTGCTCGACCTCTATGGAGACCTCCATCGACAATCGGAGGGACACGCGCGCATCGATCGACACGAGCACCTGTCGCCCGAGGACTTCTTCGAGCGCTACTACTTCCAGAACCTCCCCGTGGTGACGCGCTCATCCGTGGGACTGGTGGCCCCGGAGTCCCCCTCGGTCGAGTGGCGGGACGCGCCGGGCGCCGCGCGCGCGTTGACGCCCGTGCGCCGCAACACCTTGCTGTGTCAGGTCCAGGGTCGCGCATGTCTGGAGTTGCTCCCCGCGTATGCGTTGCACCGCGTGTGGGGCGCCAGGTCGGTGCCGGAAGGGGTGCCGCGTCTGGAGGTGGAGCTCCTGCCCGGTGAGCTGCTGCTCCTTCCCGTGGGCTGGTGGTTCACCCATCACTCCCCGGAGGGCGGTGCCGCCACGGTCCACGAGTCCTTCGCCGTGCCCGGGCCCGACGTGTCGTGGACTCCCCGGCCGGAGTCCCGTGAGCCTACGCCGGCTCCTCTCCGCCGCCCCGGTTGAGCAGCCGTCGCGCCATCGCCTTCAGGGCGGGGGAGCCGGGCTCGCGGTCGAGCCGCTCCAGCACGTCCTGGGCACGGTCGATGCGTCCCGCCTGCTCGAGGATCTTCAGCGCCTTGAGCTGGAGCAGCTCCTCCGGTGGCATCGAGTGCGTCGCCGGTGTCTGTCCCCGCATGGGCAGTCGGCCCTTCTGGTTCAGCAACTCCACCAGCGCGCTCACGTCCTCGCCCTCCAGGGGCGCCGCCGCGAGGGGCTTCGCGGCGTCCTCCAACTCCTCCAAGGCCTCCATCAGCTCTGCCCAGGCGAAGCCTCGCGGCGGGACGTCGCGCTCCGTCACCATCCGCCTGAGCTGCTCGCGTATCGTCGGCATGACAACTCCTAGCGTGTCCACATGATGTCTATCTCTGGGACCTGCTCCGTCCCGACGGTGATGCCGAACGCGTTGCGCTCCAGGTCCACCTCCCAGAGTCGCCCCTGGGCTCGCAGCGTTCCCATGAGGAACGGCAGGGTGGGGTGCAGGTAGCGACGACGCAGCGAGGAGTCCTTCCCCAGTCGGACGGGCCTGCCGTCCGCGGGAGGCAGCGGCATGTCCAGCTCCACCGGCTCGCTGCGGAAGCAGGCGTCGTAGAGGTAGAGCCGGCCGGAGTCCTCCAGGAAGTTCAGGCAGTGGCCGTCATCCCAGCCCGCCATGAAGGCATAGCGGGACTCCACGCGGCCCAGCAGCTCCACCGGCTCGTCCGGCGCGAAGGGGTAGTGCGCGCAGTCCTGGAAGCGGCCGTGCAACCGCGTCAGCCGGCTGGGCTCGGGTTGGTTGATGCCCGGCGCCACCGCCACCATCGCCTCCCAGCGCACCTCGTCCGTGCGCGCGTCCTCGCGAGGCCTCAGGTGCAGCGTGCGCCCCTCCAGCCTGACGCCCTGGATGTTGGCCAGTTGCTGGAGCAGCTGATACCAGCCGCCGCACATGCCGCCGCCGACCGCCAGCATGTGCCGCACCGTCCACGCCGGCACGCCGTAGCGCAGCCCCGTCTCCGGGAGCCCCCGGAGCACGGCGTCGCAGATGTCCTTGCGCGACTCCAGCCCCGCGCACCAGCGCGAGGACCAGCGCACCAGCGGCGCGTAGGCCCCCGAGACGGGCGCCCCTGTCTCTCCGTGGCGCATCGGCGCGCCCGTGGTGAAGAGCTCGTGCTGGCTGTCCCCGAGGAAGAGGGTGCGCGGGCTGCCGTCCGCGTCCGTCCACTCCGCCACCCATTGGAGCTCCAGCGCGTGGGTCCCGATGTGGTTGGGCAGCGGCCGGTTGAAGGGCACCGGCTCCGCGAGCGTGCTCCAGCCCGCCGTGCGCTCCAGGCTCACCGGATGGGGACCGAGCCAGCGGATGCGCGTGCCCGGACTGCCCGGCGTGGAGAGGGCGGGGCCGAAGGCGCTCAGCTCGAAGGAGGAGGGGACGAAGTGGTTGGCGAGCAGGGACACCCGGACGGAGGGGCGCGCGCCTCGCACGTACGCGACGGGCTCGGCGCGATGGTCGCGAATCCACTCCGGCAGCTCGCCCAAGCGGGTGTCCGTGACGGGATTCCAGAGTGGAATCGTGCCACTGTCCGCGTCACCTCGGTCGAAGTGCAGGCTGTAGATGGCCAGCGGTTCCGCGTGGTGCATGTCCACCTCCCCCTCGCGCGTGCTCCCGGGCACGGCTCTGCTTCACCAGCACCCGCGGCCTCCCCGAAGGCCGTGGGTGGCGCTACTCGTACAGCAAGACCTGGCTCACCCAGGGCGCGCCCTTGACCTCGCGCAGCCAGCGCAGCCGCTCCGCGCGCAAGGCCACCGCCGGCGTGGCGCCGCCGTGGATGCGCTCTCGCACTCCCTGGAAGAAGCGCCCCGCGGAGTCCGGGATGTCCACCGTCGCCGCGAACACCGCGCGCGCTCCGGCGCCCACGAAGGCCTGGGGCAGCGACGACGTCTGATGCAGCAAGGGGGGCAGTCGCGCCGCGCTGCACGCGCCCAGCAGCACCACCGGCGAGCCCTCCAGCTTCACCTGCCGCAGCGCCTCCGAGGTGAGCGCGTAGCGCCCGTCGTACTCGGGGGCCAGCGCGATGACCGGTGCCTCGGACAGGCTGCGGTCCACCACGCCGTGAGCGTGGAACTCGATGTCGGTGGCGCGCGCCATGGCCTCCAGCACGCGCGAGGGCGTGGCCTGCGCGCCCGACAGCTCCATCGACTGACCGACGGGCGCGGGCGTCGACTCCCACGAGGACAGGCGCGCGAGCCCCAGCCCCGCGGGGGTCTCCACGTTGGCCACCACCACGTGCAGCGGAGCCGCGGGCTTCCTGTCGGGCGCGGTGGCGGTCCGCGTCGCCACGCGGTAGCTCCACGCCATCTCGGGCGGCAGCAACCCGGCGCGGCTGTCGAGCGGCGGCGCGGCGAGCACGTCCACCTGGGGACAGGGCCTCAGCAGGGCCAGGAGCGACTCCGGCACGAGCCCCGAAAGGTCCTCGCCCAGCGGCTCCTTGCGCGAGGCATCCAGGTGTCCCAGCACCTGACCCCGGGGCCCCAGCGCCACCGCCACCGTGCGTTCGGCCTCCATCGCGGCGATGAGCGCGCACTGCTGGGGCCGTGTCACGCCGAGCTGCCTGGCCACCACGTCCGGCACCTCATTGAAGGCACCGGCCTCACCCGCGGTGACGGCCATCGTCTGGTAGGCCACCGCCGCCGCGTCGCGCGCGTCCGCATCGGTGGAGAGGTACGGCTCCGCGTCGCGGATGACGGCGGCGAGCTTCTGGTTGCCGACGCTCCGGTTCAGGAGCAGCTCGAAGCGCGCCTCCACGAGCCGGGCCAGCATCCTTCGCCCGGGTGTCTCGCGGGCCGCGAGGGCCCGGGCCAGCTCCGCGCGAATCTGCTGTTCGTCCTGGGGCTTGCGGTCCAGCCGCATCAGGTCCGTGAGCGTCCACGCGCCGACGAGCCCGACGGTGGGTCCACACTCCTGAGCGCGCACCAGGGCTCGGCGCGCCTCCTGGGGCCGCAGCCGCATCAGCTCCAGGGCCGCCACGTTGCGGTGGACGTAGTTCTTTACGTCACAGGTGTCGGGCGCCCGGGCCAGGTACTCGGCGAGGTAGGCGCGAGCGGCGGCCACGCGGAACTGGAAGCGCGCGGCCTGCGAGAGCGCGCGCAGCGCGGCGGACTCCAGCTCCCACTCGCCCATGGACTGCGCCTCGCGCCAGCTCGCGCGCGCCGTCTCGTCGGCCTCCAGCAGGCGATTGGCGGACGTGGCCCGGTGGCTCACCTTGCGCAAGAGGTCCGCGCAGCGCGGGCGCAGCCGCTTCTCCCGGCACAGCGTGAGCGCGGCCTTGAGCCGCTGGTCCGCCTGCCACGCCTCACCCGCGAGTCCCTCCTGCATCGCGAGCGCGTCCTGGACGAGCAGCTCCACCCAGGGGTCATTCCACTTCCGGGCCAGCGACTCCCATTCGTCGGGAGGGCTCGGCGCGTCGGGGGAACGCAGCTTCGCGCCGAGCAGCAGATCGGCCTCCCCCGAGGCTCGCAGCCGCGTGAGGAGGTCCGCGGAGGCGGCAGCACGCGTCTCGAGGAGCCTGGTGTACTCGGCGGCCAGCGGCGCGCGACGGGTGAAGTCCCGCGCGGCGGTGGCGCGCGTGTACTCGGCCAGCGCCGTGCCGCCGTGGATGCCGTCGAGCAGCTCGGCCAGGGGCAGCAGCGCCGTCACCCGCGCGGAGGAAGGGGCGGTGCGGACGGCGTCATAGAACAGCCCGCGCGCGATGCCGGGATGCTGGCGAGCCTCCTCCAGCGGCACGGGCGCGCGTGCGTCCGTGCTCAGCCGCGTCATGGCCGCGTGGGTGCGCTTCCAGGACTCCATCCGCTGCGTCACGGAGCGCCGCAGCGCGGCCGCCTGCTCGCGGGCCTCCTTGCTCCAGCCCGCCTCGCCCAGCGCGGCCACCTCGTCGAAGACCGAGGCCGACACCAGGTGCAGCCCCATCTCCCGCAGGACGAGCGCCCGGTTCCACAGGGCCTGGGGATGGCGCCCGGATGCCTCCAGCAGCGTGTCGAGTCGCTCCAGCGCGTCGTCATGCCGCCCGAGCAGGAGCAGCGCCACGGCCTGGT
This sequence comes from Myxococcus sp. MISCRS1, assembly GCF_026626605.1. Classification (NCBI taxonomy): domain Bacteria; kingdom Pseudomonadati; phylum Myxococcota; class Myxococcia; order Myxococcales; family Myxococcaceae; genus Myxococcus; species Myxococcus sp. MISCRS1. The sequence goes on along the minus strand of NZ_JAPNKB010000001.1, from coordinate 488,092 downwards.
CATTGTCCCGGTTCAGGGACGGCTGTGCGTGCTGCAGGTGCGCGAGCCCCTGCTGCGGGTCGCCATGCACCAGATAGGACGCGGCGATGCCGGCGCGGTCTGCCTGCTCCTCCAGCCGCGCCAGCTCTCGCAGTGGCACGGCGACCGAGGCGCGCTCCTCGCGGGGACGCGAGTAGGGACGGTGCACATCCGCGGCGGGGACGGAGAGGCGCGCTTCCAGCGGCCGGGTGCGTGCGTCGGTCAGCCAGAGCAATTCCTGGCGGCGGTGGGCCAGCGGCCCCGAGCGGGCGATGAGGATGGCCGGGAACACGAGCAGCGGGATGAGGTGCCACGCACGCAGGCGAGGGGCGCGTCGCCCTCGAGTGGACTTCCCTGGTGCATCCAGCTCGGCGGCCATCCGCTGGACCCTCCCCGTCACTTCGCGTCCCGGGGCGCGAAGCCAGCACTGCGTTCGTGTGTCTTAAGCCAAAGACGCGGATGTCGACAAACCGTGGAAAATAGAGGCGCGAATCGCACACCGCCTCGCGGATGACGCTGCGGGTCAACCCTGACGTGCCGCGCGCGGTAGGCTGCGGTCCCATGTTCATCGTCGTCCTGGGTGGTGGTGTGTCAGGTCTGACCTGCGGCATCCGCTTGCTGGAGGCGGGGCACACCGTCGAGGTGTGGGCGCGGGAGGTGTCACCGCACACGACGTCGGATGTCGCGGCGGCCGTCTGGTATCCCTACCGCGCCTGGCCGCAGGAGCGCGTCAACGCCTGGGCCAGGAGGACATACACCGTGCTGGCCTCGCTCGCGCACGAGCACCCCGAGGCGGGCATCCTGCAAGTCTCCGGCGTCGAGCTGTTCCGTCGCCACGTGGAGGACCCGTGGTGGCGCGACAGCGTGCCCGACTTCCGCCGCGCGAGGCCGGAGGAGCTGCCGCCAGGATTGTTGGAGGGTTATCACTTCACCGCGCCGGTCATCGAGATGCCGCGCTACCTGCCGTTCCTGATGTCACGGCTGCGCGCGCTGGGCGGAAGGATTGTCCAGCGCGAGGTGCGCTCGCTCGACGAGGCCTGGGCGCGCGCGTCGCTGGTGGTCAACTGCACGGGGCTGGGAGCGCGCGAGGTGGTGGGGGACTCGACGCTCTATCCGGTGCGGGGCGAGGTGCTGCGCGTGTCGCCGCCGCCCACGGACCGCTTCCTCTTCGACGACGAGCACGAGGGCGGCATCGCCTACGTGATTCCTCGCTCGGCCGACTGCATCCTCGGCGGCACGGTGGAGGAGGGGAACGGCTCACTCACTCCGGACCCGGCCGCGGCGGGCGGCATCCTGGCTCGCAACGCGCCGCTGTTGCCGCCGGGCGCGGTGTTCGACGTGGTGGAGCACAAGGTGGGGCTGCGCCCCGGACGACCCACCGTGAGGCTGGAGGCGGAGGTGATCGCGGGGCGCTGGGTGGTGCATGACTACGGACACGGAGGCGCGGGCGTCACGCTTTCGTGGGGTTGCGCGGAGGAGGTGGTGGCGTTGGTCGCCGCTCACCAGACGCAGCTGACGTAGCCCGTCTTGCCGTTGGTGACCTTGAGGTCCGTCCAGCCGGTGGCGTCGTTCTTGGTGAGCGTCACGCCGTCCGCGTAGCCGCCGGTGAAGTCACCGAAGACGCCGCGCAGCAGGCCCACGGTGGAGGCGCCGTTGCACATCTGCACGGTGGCGTTGCCCTCCCACGAGCCATCCGCCACGCCGCCGCCGGGGAAGTCCACGCAGTGCGCGGTGCCGCCCATGTTGGCCGGCTCGCTCGCGTCGTCGGACGACCAGCCCTTGAGCACCCACGCGTCGTAGGACGCGCCGCCGTTGGGCGGGAAGATGGTCTGCTTGCTGACGAGCAGACCCGGCTTGGAGTCACCCTGGTAGTGGAACGTCATGCCGGCGCGCGACCAGATGCTGGTGATGAAGCAGCGGCGATTCGTGTTCACCGGCACGTAGGGGAAGGCACAGCTGAAGGACGTGCACTCCGACCAGCTCATGGACACGCGGTTGGCGGTGTTGGCGATACAGGTCGCCTCGCCCACCACGCCCGTGCCGATGCCGTCGCGCGTCTTGAGCTTCCAGCGGCCGCCCTCCTCGTACACGCCGACGCTGGAGATGGGGTTGTAGGGGTGGGCGGACTGGCCCTTGAGGTTTCCGCGCACGCCCGTGAGGAAGCACGTCTGGGTGTTGGAGGGACCCAGGTCCAGGTCCGGGCCGCTGTTGCCCGGCGTGCCCCAGCCCCAGCGTCCGGTGACGACGAGGCCCTGCTTCGCCTCGCCCAGTTCCTCCATCGCCGGGGTGTTCTCCGGCGTCTGCGCCACCTCCATGCCCTCGCCGCAGGCCACGGCGAGCAGGGTGAGCGGCAGGGTCCACAGCAGGTTCGTTCCACGCGTCATGATTCAGTGCCTTTCCAGTCGAGTGCTTCGCCGGGGGTTCAATCCCGGTGTCGCTGGCTGGAACGGACCTTCGCGCGGATATTCCCGCGGCATTTTCCGCCGTCAGGCGTTGGCGCGCAGCACGCCGCCGAAGCCCCGCTCGCGGCCGAGCGCCGGGGACACCGCGCCGTCACTCACCGCCTCGCGGCCGGAGATGAGCACGCTCTTCACGGCGGCGTCGTTGCGGCGCACCAGGCGCACGAAGCCGCCGAAGTTCTCCATGGGCGCCTCCGCGATGGCGTCGAGCTTCGCGTCCAGGCCCTCGGGATTGACGATGACCAGGTCCGCGCGCTTGCCCTCGGCGAGCACACCCGCGTCCATGCCCAGCCACTCGCCAATCTCACCCGTGAGCCGGTGCACCGCGCGCTCCACCGTCATGAACGGCTCGCCGCGCTTGTCGGCCTCGCGCACCAGTCGGAGCAGGCGCAGCGGGAAGTTGTAGTGCGCCATGTTGCGCAGGTGCGCGCCCGCGTCCGAGAAGCCGATGAGGATGTCCGGGTGCTTGCAGATGTACTCCAGCTCCTGCAACCGGTCGTTCGCCATCACCGTGTACCAGCGCAGCGCGTCCCCGTGCGTGGCGATGAGGTCCAGGAACACGTCCACCGCGTCGCGGTCCTGCTCCTTCGCCACCTGCGCGAAGGACTTGCCCACCACGCTTTTGTCCGGGCACTCGAGGATCTGCGATTGATTGAAGTCGCGGTGGAAGGCGCGCGGCAGGAAGCGGTTGGTCCACTGGCTTCGGAATTGCGCGCGGTAGACGGGGTCCTTGAGCAGGCCCGCGCGGGAAGTGGCGTCCTGCAGGTGCAGCGCCGCGGCGCCCGCGCCGAACTCCTCGAAGACGACCAGGTCGATGCCGTCCGCCCACAGGTCGAAGATCTCGGGCAGGGCCTGCCAGCGGAAGTTGGCGCCCAAGAGCGTGTTGGCCGCGCGCGAGAGCACGCCGATGAGGCGGTGGATGCCTCGGCTGGCGCGCGGGTCCATCATCGAGATGACCGTGGTCTTCAGCGTCTTGCGCCACAGGCCCATGCTCTCCAGCAGGAACAGCACCACGTTCACCTTGGTGCTGATGTTGGGCACGCCCTGGAAGACGCGGCCGCGCTCGCGCAAGAGCTTCGTGAGCCGACGGTACTCGCTCCAACGCGCGTAGGTGGAGGGCAGGGGGCGGCTGCGGATGTCTCGCGAGCCGCCCATCTTGTCCCACTTGAGCGTCATGATGGACAGGCCCAGGTAGCCCAGGTCCAAGCCGTCGCGCACGAGCGACTCCATGCGGCGCAGCTCGTCCTCGCTGGGGCGCACCGTGGAGTCCAGGCTGCGGTGCAGTCCCATGGCGTGGGCGCGCAGCGCGGAGTGTCCCAGGAAGGACGCGACATGGGGACCCAGCGGGAGCTGGTCCAGGTGCTCCATGTAGCCGCCCAGCGTGTCCCAGGACTTGCGCTCCTCGAGCAGCGAGCGGACGGTGTCGTAGGGGATGGCCTCGACGCGGCAGAACATGTCCGCCAGGTCCTCGGGCTTGCCCACCGCGAGGCTCAGCGAGCAGCTGCCCACGACGACGGTGGTGACGCCGTGGCGCACGGACTCGGAGAGCGACGGGGCCAGCTCGACTTCGGCGTCGTAGTGGGTGTGGAAGTCGATGAAGCCCGGCGTCACCCAGTGCCCCGCGGCGTCGATGACCCGGGTGCCCGGGCCGCGCTCGATGGGGCCCTCGGAGAGGCGCGCCACCTTGCCTGCCTGGATGCCCACGTGGAGCTTGCGGGGTGGGTTGCCCAGACCATCGAACACGAGTCCGTTCTCGACGATGAGGTCCATGGCGGGAGCCTAGGGCCGCTGTTCTGTCGAGTTCCAGGAAGAAGCCGTGTCGGGGATGGATGTGCTTGCGCGCGGGCGCACTGCGTCATGGTGATGGATTGCCCCTGGGACGAGGGGGAGGGGGCTCGGCTGAGTGCCCGCTGTCAGGGGTGGGGGTGCCTAGCTTGGTCGGCGGAAGAAACGAACGCGACGAGCACGGGAGGCGAGATGGCACGGACACGATGGAAGTGGCTCACGCTGCTGGGCTTGGGGACGTCCCTGGTGGCCTTCGCGGGGTGCGAGGACGGGGAGGTGCGCGAGAACTCGCGGCAGGTGGGGCGTGAGGTGGGCAAGGCCGCGAAGGACGTGCGCGAGGGCACGCGCGAGGCGGCGAAGGACATGAAGACGGCCGCCGAGGAGGCCTCGCAGGGCTTCAAGGAAGGCATGGGCGGCGCCGGCGAGGCGGGTGAGGTGGAAGAGACTCCGGACGCGCGGGAACGTTCGCTGGAAGACCACGAGCTGCCCGCCGAAACGCCTGCTCGCTGACGTTGCGGGAGGCTCGGTGGCGTCATGGCTTCGCGGGGTGACAGGATGTGCCCCGCGGCCACGAGCTGGCGCGCGGGTGTCCCATGAGCGAAGTCGAGTTGGGCAAGGTGTTGCGCCGGGGTGAGGAGTCCTCCGGTGTGCGGCGCATCCAGGAATGGCTGACGTTGAGCGGGTTCGCGGTCGCCATCGACGGGGACTTCGGTCCGGCGACGGAGGCCGCGCTCAAGCGCTTCCAGGCGAAGGTGGGGCTGCCCGTCTCGGGCGTCGCGGATGCGGCGACGTTCGAGCGGCTGACGGGGCCGCTGCGCGCGGCGCTGGCCACGATTCCGCCGGCGGGGCGCACGTTGGGGGCGCTGACGGTGGCGTACGCGGCGCAGCACCTGCGGCAACTGCCGCGCGAGGTGGGCGGACGCAACCGGGGGCCGTGGGTGCGGCTGTACCTGGATGGGAACGAGGGTGCGTCCTTCTGCTGGTCCGCGGGGTTCGCGACCTTCTGTCTGAACCAGGCCGCGAGGACGCTGGGGACGCCGATGCCGTTGGAGCGCACGTTCTCCAGTGACCTGCTGGCGGCGCAGGGCAGGGCGCGCGAGCGCTTCGTGTCAAGCCTGAGCGCTCCGCCGGACCGCGCGCGAATCCGGCCCGGGAGTCTGTTCTTGCGAAGGCGCACGCCGGGGGACTGGTCCCACTCGGGCATCGTCACCGAGGTGGATGAGGAGACGTTCCAGACCATCGAGGCGAACACCAACGACGAAGGCGCGCACGAGGGCTACGAGGTCTGCGCGCGTACCCGGGGCTTCAAGAACGTGGACTTCGTCGTGGTGTGACGGATGTCAGACTTCGCGAGCGCGGGCGAACCGCCAGGCGAAGTGCGTGAGCACCCCGGCGATGAGCGCCTTGAGCAGCCCGCCGGGGAGGAAGGGCACGAAGCCCTTCTGGAAGGCCGTCGCGAGGTCGAGCGACTTCGCCACGCTCAGCCAGCACATCCCGATGACCAGGACGAGCAGCTGTCCCGCGAGGAACAGGGGCACCGCCGTCCACAGTCGCCGGTCGTAACCACGCTGGGCCGCGAGTCCCACGAGGAAGGCCGTGGGGATGAAGCCCACCAGATAGCCGCCCGTTGGTCCGAGCAGGGCACCCCAGCCGCTCGACGCCTTGGCGAAGAAGGGCAGGCCCACCGCCCCCAGCAGCAGATAGGCGAGCTGTCCCAGCAGCCCGCGTCGAGGCCCGAGCGCGGCGGCGGTGAGAACGACGGCGAGCGTCTGTCCCGTGACGGGCACCGGTGAACCCGGCACCGAGATGGCGACCTGCGCGAACAACGCCGTGCAGAGCGCCGCGCCGAGGATGACCGCGACCTCGTGGGTTCGTGTCCGGACGAACATGTCCGTCAGGACGTGACGAGTCGGGACGTTGGCGCTCACCGTGGACTTGTCCACGAACTGCGCGCGGTGCGATGACCTGGAGGAGCGCGAAGACACGAACGGATGCTCGGCGAGGAGGCGCCTCCTCGCAAGGTGCCGATTCAGGCCCACGAAGGGCTCCGAGCGCTGTTCGCGATCTTCGTGCTCCTCCGTTTCGACCGGAACGCTCAGGAGTTCATCCGTCCCTGCTACGCACAGCAGTCCGCGGGGCAGGTGACGCGTTCATTCCCGTCGCAGCTCCCGTCGCCGCACTGGTAGTAGAACGCCCCATCCGGAGGGACCTCGCGCGTCGGCGATGAGGACATGGGACACGAGCCACAATCTTGGGGACACATGTTGCTGTTCTCGCCCGCGTCGCAGATGCCATCTCCGCAGGAGGTCGGTGACAGCCAGCAATCGAACGAGCAGTTGCCGGGGTGCTCTCCCGACTCGCAGACGCCGTTGCCACAGATAGGACCAGACCAGCAGTCGCTCGGACACGTCGACGTATTCTCGTAGGGTGCGCAGTAGCCGTCTCCGCACAGTCCTGCGCAGTCCGCGGGACAGGTGGTGGGTTCGTTCCCATCACAGCTCCCGTCGCCGCACTGGTAGTAGAAGTCCGCCTTCGTAGAGCCAGGTCCGTCGGCCGTCGACGCGTCTGACTCCGGTGCCACTCCACCGCACGCCAGCAGGACCAGGGTGGCCACGACAGTGGCCGTCACTCCACTCCAATGCTTGCTCATAAAGCCTCCTGGGAAAGGAGCCGGGCAGTGTAGTCTTTGGAGTTCGTGGGAGGCGTACGGTCGCTCGGGCGCGGGCTTGGCGTATGGATATCGGCCCGGCGAATGTCGTTTGGGCGACGCTCCCGAGGTGATGAGCCCTTTGGCTCCATGGGCCTGGCCTGACAGGCTTCGGATGGATTCAACCACGCGGAGGACAGGCCCCCATGGGGATGGAAGTCCGGCCCCTGCCGGAGGTGGAACCGTCGACGCCCGCTCCGAAGGGTTCGGCGCCCGAGGTCGAGCAGACGCCCTCCGCCTCGATGTCGGCCGGCAGCCGCCTGCTCGCGGTGCTCGGGAGCTGGCGCGCGCGGCTGGCGCTGATGAGCGTCTGGGGCGTATTGCTCTTCGTGGCCTTCCAGCCCGGGCTGCTCTCCAGCGACTCGCTCGACATGCTGGCGCAGGGGCGTGCGGGTCGCTACTCGGATTGGCACTCTCCCTTCTTCTCGTTCGTGTTGGGGAAGTCCTTCGCGCTGACGGGGTCGACCTGGCCGGTGCTGGCCCTCCAGCTCCTGGTGCTGTCGCTGGGCCCTGTCCTCCTGCTCGGGCGTGTCTCCGGAAGACGCGGGCTGGGGGCGCTCGCGCTGCTCGTCGTGTACTGCCTGCTGCCGAGCACCTGGGCCGTCGGGGTGACGCTCTGGAAGGACGTGTTCAACGCGGTAATGCTGCTGGGGACGGTGGTGCTGCTCACCCGAGGGCGTCCGGGTTGGGCCTTCGCCTGCCTGGTCTTCGCGACCCTGACGCGGCACAACGCCATCGTCGCCAGTGTGTTGCTGGTGCCCATGGTGGTGGCGCGCGTCCCCGCGCTGATGAAGGAGCGGGCTCGCCCGTTCATCGCCGGTGGCATCCTGCTCGGAATCCTGGCGTGCGCCCCGGGCTTCGTCGAGCGAGCCATGGGCGCGCAGAAGTCGTGGATCGCCGGCGCGCTGCTGGTGTTCGACGTGGTGGGCGTCTACGTGCGCGAGCCCTCGGCGATGGATGGCTCGCCGCTCGTGGAGCGGTGGCAATGGACTCCGGAGCAGCTGGGCGGACTGTATGACCCCCGGTCCATCACTCCGCTTCTATGGGGAGAACCGGCGCGTGGCTCCATCTCCACGACGCAGGTGCTCGAAGCAAGGGATGCCCTGACACGCGAGTGGCTCCGGGTCGTGCGCACGCATCCAGGCGCGTATCTGCGGCATCGCTTGTCGACGTACTCCGCGAGCCTCGGCCTGGGAGACTCCTCCGACAGCTACTATCGGGACATCGGGAGCTTCCACCGCGTCATCGATCCCAACGACCTGGGCTTGACGCTGCGAACCCACACCGCGGTCCATCGGGCCCTGTCGGCGATGCGCGAGGAGTTCCCGTGGGTCGCGGCCAGTGGCGCACCGTGGCTGGCGTTGACGCTGGCGCTGGCGGTCGTGGGCTGGCGTCGTCGCGCGTTGGATGGTGGGTTGATGTTCTGCGTGGCCGCCTCGGGCGCCTGCTATGCGTTGGCGTATCTCCCCGTCAGCGTGAGCGCCGAGTACCGCTTCTATTACTGGACAGCCATCTCCGCGTTCGTCGCGAGCGCGCTGTGGCTGGCCCGGTCTTCCTCGGACAGCGTAAAGGCACCTGCGCTAGGGTCTCGCTCATGACATCGTCCTCTCTTCTCCAGAAGGCTGCACTCACCGCGGTCGTCGCCTGCGGTGTGGCCTGTGGCGAGTTCGACCCCGAATCGGCCCGGACCATCTCCCAGGGTGTCTACGGGCTCACCGAGTATGTCGACGACGTGTGCTCCTCTTCCTGCGACCCCGAGCCGCGGTCGATGGAGTTGAGCATTCGCACGCAGCCGGACCGTGAGCTGGTGACCTCGGTGAAGTCGGACGGCGACGGGTTCTACGAGGCCGAGCTGGCCTCGGGGGACTACGTCATCTGCACGAGCTTCGAGCGCTGCACGGACTTCAGCGTCGAGTCCGGGCAAGCCGTTCGTCTCGACTACGAGATGTCCGTGGGACCAGGCTGGAAGAAATAGACCTGGGAACGCGCCCGTGCGGATGTCCGCGACGGGTCCACACGTGGCGGGTAAGGTGGCCGCATGGCTCTCACCTCCCACCTGCGCGTCGTGCTGCACCAGACCCAGGGCCCGGACAACCTCGGCGCCGTGGCGCGCCTGGCCGCGAACTTCGGTGTGGCGGAACTGGTGCTCTCCGACCCCCAGCTCCAGGAGATGGACGGCGCGCGCCGCATGGCCGTGCACGCCGGCCACATCCTCGAGTCCGCGCGCATCTACCCCACGCTCCCCGAGGCCCTCGAGGACGTGGTCTTCGCCATGGGCACCACCTCGCGCCAGAACCTGCGCGGCATGTCGACCCTCTCCCCTGAGGACGCCGTGGCGCTGCTGTCGCTGCACGCGCAGCGGGGCAAGGTGGCCCTGGTGCTCGGCGGCGAGAAGCGCGGCATGTCCGACGAGGACCTGAGCCACTGCCAGCAGGCCCTGGTCATCCCCACCCGGCCCGAGCAGCCCTCCATGAACCTGGCCCAGGCGGCCGCCGTCCTGCTCTACCTCTGCGCGCGAGAGCAGGTGGAGCAGACCACGCCCGGCGCCGTGGAAGGTGCCCCGCTGCGGCTGGTGCAGGCCCTCCAGGCCTGGATGCGACAGGTCCTCCTGAAGGTGGGCTTCCTCAACACGCAGGCCCCGGACGCGCTGCTCGCGGAGATGATGCACTCGCTCACCCGCGCGGCGCTGTCCCGGCGCGAGGTGGAGATGTGGCTCACCGCCTTCAAGCACCTCTCCCGGAGCGTCGGGCTCCCGAAGCTCGATTCAGATTCCAAGAAGGAGAGTTGAGCCCACGTCTGTGAATGCGGTGGGCCGGGTCTCGTCGGAAGCGGCCCGGGGGTACTGGAAAACCCCCTGAAGGGCGCCTAGAAGCACGCCCCTCATTCACGACGAGGCACACCCACCGTATGAATCGAAAGAACGCGCTCGGCACCCTGCTCGCGCTGGGACTGCTGACCACCCTGACCGCTCACGCCGAGGTGGTGTTCGCCCAGGCCAACCTCCTGCTCAACAAGAACCAGCTCTCCGCGGTGAACTACCGGGGCAAGGGGCTGTCGCTTCCGGTGGGCACGAAGGTGCAGGTCCTCGAGCGGGATGACGACGAGGTCCGCTGCCGCGTGGTCGACTCCGGCGCCGAGTTCCGGTTCGTCTCGCACAAGAGCCTGGGCAAGACGGCGCTGGCGCTGTTCCCCGGCTTCTTCTCCGCCAAGGACCCCGCGGCGCGCATCGCGGCGCTCACGCCCGAGGAGCAGAAGCAGGTCAAGGCGGGCACGCTCGCCAAGGGCATGTCGCGGGACGCGGTGCTGCTGACGGTGGGCCCGCCGCCGCCGCACCGGACGCTGTCGCTCGAGAGCACGAAGTGGACCTACTGGAGCTCGAAGTTCTCCACCTTCGAGGTCATCTTCGACGCGGACGGCAAGGTCGTCTCGTACGGCGGTGAGCCCGAGCCCGCGCCGGCCGCCGAGCCGGCTCCCGCGCCGGCGCCGAAGTTCTTCCACGCGACGGCGAACTTCCACTTCCAGGACGACACGGTGTCGTGGGTGAACTACCTCAAGGGCCCCATCCTCCCGTTCAACACGAAGGTGGAGGTGCTGGACAAGGGCAGCTCGAAGGTGAAGTTCAAGGTCGTGGAGACGGGCAAGGAGTTCGTGTTCGAGAACGACTCGCGCTCCGGCGCGGACACGTGGGCGCTGTTCCAGGCCTCGTTCGCCGCCGAGGACCAGGCCGGCAAGCTCGCCGAGCTGTCGCCGGAGGACCGCAAGAAGGTCTCCGCGTCGGAGGTGGTGATTGGGATGTCGCGCGCCGCCGTGCGCATGGCCTGGGGCCCGCCGCCTCCGCACGAGACGGCGTCCTTCAACTCCACCACCTGGACCTACTGGAAGTCGTCGCTCGCCAAGGTGCGCGTGACGTTCGACCAGGACGACAAGGTCAAGTCCATCGACTAGCGGTCCGCTGTCACGGCTGTCCGGGTGGAAGCACGCCCCCGGACAGCCGCGCGTCACCCGCCGAGCCGCAGCGCGGGCGGCAACGTCGCCTGGAACTGGAGTCGCTCGCCCGAGCCCGGATGCGTGAAGGCGAGGGACTCGGCGTGCAGCAGGTATCCGCCGTCTCCGGGCAGGCCCGGGTGCTCCGCGTGCGGAAGTCCTCCCGCGACGAAGAGCGGGTCTCCCACGAGCGGGTGGCCGATGAAGGCCAGGTGGATGCGGATCTGCTCCGAGCGCCCCGTGTGGATGTCGACCTCGAAGAGCGTGTCCTCCGCGCGTCGCTCCAGCACCCTTGCCGTGCTGTGTGAGGGCTTCCCCGTCGCACAGGCGCCGTGCACCTCTCCCAGTCTGGGGTGCGGCACCAGCCCGATGGGCGCGCGGATGTCGTAGGTCTCCTCGACGGCGAGGCCTTGCGCGAGCGCGCGATAGCGCTTGTTCACGCGGCCCTCGCGCCAGTCGCTCGACAGGCGCACCGCGGCGTCGCGCGTCCGGGTGAAGAGCACCAGGCCCGACGTCGCGCGTCCCAGCCGGTGCATGGGGACCGCCTCGGGCCAGCGCTCCTGGACGCGGGAGAGCAGGGTGTTCTTGAGGAACCCGCCCGAGGGCAGCGTCGGCAGTCCGCTCGGCTTCACCACGATGACCAGCTCCGCGTCCTCGTGCACCACGTCGAACGACTGTGGCGCGTCCGGCTCCTCCCAGGGCGGGCGGTGCCAGCACAGCCACTGCCCCGCCTTCAGCGGCTCCGAGCCATCCGCGACGCGGTCATCGAGGCGCACCTCGCCGCGCTCGAAGCGCCGGCGCCACTCCTCCTCCGTCGAGTGCCGGTACTTGTTCGTGAGGTGGGCGAGCGCGCTGCGGCCGGGCTGACGCCCGAGCTTCTCGCGGTACACATAGCCATCGTTGAGCAGCACCCGGGCACCCTATACCGCGCGAGCCCGAGGCGGGAGCCGCTCGTCCCAGGGAGCCGGGTGGGCGAGGGGCCGGACGTGGCCCGAAAATCCGCGGGAAATCCCCGCTGTAACCATGTGGGCGCTTCTGGCGAAGAAGGGGTGTCTGTCCCTCATTGCGCTCGGAAGGAAGTGACCCGTGAACATGCTGAGCAAGGTGGAGAATCGCTCGTCGGTGCGGCAGCAGCAGGGCCCGAAGACGGATGACGCACAGCGCGCGGACGAAGCACGCAAGCGGGCGGAGGCGGAGGTTCGCGCGGCGAACGCGGCGAAGGAGGCGGAGAAGCAGGCCCGTCGCCAGGCCGAGGCTGCCCAGAAGGCCGAAGCGGAGGCCTCCCGCGCGCGTGAGGAGGCGGAGAAGAAGGCGAAGGCGCCGGGACAGACGCCCGAGCAGCAGGAGCTGTCGAGGCAGGCCCTGAAGGAAGCCCAGGCCGCGGAGAAGGCCGCCGAGGCGACGCTGACCGACGCGAAGAAGCAGCTCCAGGCCGCCTCCGCCAAGACGACCGAGGCCACGCGCCGCGCCGAGGAGGCCAAGAAGAAGGCGAACGACGCGGCCGAGCGCGCCGGGCAGACGCCGCCGTACGGCAAGCAGCAGGCGATGACCCACGAGATGTCCACCTTCGAGGACGCTCCGCCGAACCAGGAGATGGAGAAGCTGATGGGCCGCACGCAGCCCGCGAGCGGCACGCAGTCCATGCCCGTCTCGGACATGCCGATGATGAGGCCCTCGGACGGCATGCGCTCGATGAGCGTCTGAGTCCGGCTCCCGCATTCCCACGCCCTCGACGCGCACGCTATGGTCGCCGCGCGGCGAACGGGGGACATGAGCCATGGCGCAGATCGAGCAACACCTCGCGAAGGGTGACTTCCAGGCGGCACTCCAGTTGATCGACGCGGAGCTGTCCTCCGCGCCATCCGCGGACCGGTGGCTGATGGCGTTCAACGTGCGAGTGCGCCTGGAGGACTTCGACGGAGCCCTGCGCGCCCTCGACGCCCTGGTGAAGCTGGACCCTGGCATCTCCGATGGAGCGACGTTCCTGGGCCACTGCGCCAACCTGGAGCGCCTGCACTCCCTGCGCAGGAAGGACCCCGCCCTGGCCAACGAGCGAGGCGCGCTGCAGGCGCCGCAGCCGTTCTCCCGCGCCTACCTCCAGGCCGCCGTCTCCCACGCGAAGGGCGACTTCTCCGACGCGGCCCGCGTCCTGAAGGACATCGCGGGCGCCGCACCCAAGGTCCCTGGAACGCTGACACGCACCAACGGCGCCCGCGTCCGCTTCACCGATATGATCGACTCAGATGACCTGACGGGACCGCACCTGCCATGCTTCCAGGCCGGCACCGTGCTGGACATCCCCTACAACGAGCTCGCCTCCATCCAGTTCGAGCGGCCGCGCAGCTCCATGGATGCCGTGTGGGTCCCCGCCGTCTTCCAGACGCTCACGGGGCAGCAGTTCGAGACCCGCGTGCCCTCGCGGTATCCGGGCTCCGGTCTGCACGGCAACGCCGCCGTGCGCCTGGGAGAGATGACCCTCTGGGAGCACGAGCCCCACGGTTATGCCGTGGCGTTCGGCCAGCGGGACTTCAACCTCGCGCACGAGGACGGCGGCCTCGGCCTGGTGGGGCTCCTCCAGGTGGCTCGCATCGACTTCGACGCGGGGCGCCGGCCCACGGCCGAAGAGCCTCGGCCGAAGGAGAAGAAGTCCTTCTGGTCGAAGCTCTTCGGGTGAGCCGGCGCGCTGGCTACTCCATTGTCATGGCGCTCGGGTGCGCGAAGCCCTTCTTCAGCGGAGCGGTGGGGCCTCCGTTGAGGATGCACTCGCCGGAGCGCTCCGAGACGATGTTGTCGCAGCCCGCCTTGTCATTGCCCCAGTCCGACGTGATGTTGAGCCACGCCAGCGAGCCGGTGAAAGTCCCCATCGGCTGCCAGTGGAAGATGACCGGCCGGTCCCACGCGTTCCAGCTCACGCCATGGCCCGTCATGTCATCCAGCGTGCCGTTGTTGGGGAGGTACTCGTACGTGTGCTTGCCCGGGGTTGCGTAGAGCGCGTGGGAGCCCTGCGCCGCGTAGGCCGTGGGACGGAAGCCCGACAGCGCCATGTCCTTGTGCCCGAACTCGAAGAGCCCGCCGTGCGAGTGCTGGCTCATGTAGACATACGCGGGCCGCCCGTCGATGAACCGCACGGTGAGGTGCTCCCAGTCCCCCACGTGGTTGCCGAAGGTGGACTTGCCCACGCCCAGACAGCCGCCTCCGGTGTCGTAGCCGATGCAGACCTCCTTGCCCGCGTTGTACGGGTAGAACGTCCAGTAGATGAGGTCGGTGACGTTCGTGGGCATCTCCAGCGACGTGCGGCGGACCTTCTGGATGTAGACGGGCACGTGCGTCTGGTCCGGCCGCTGACCGTCGAGGAACGCGGGGTCCGTACACGACGGGCACCCGAGCGACTGGTTCGTCTTCAGGTGGGTCCCGGTGTCGTGCACGTTCGCGAGGAAGAACTCCACCGAGGAGGGCATGTAGTACTCCCCCGGGTGGAGGTAGATGCGCGGCGCGTACTGGAACGCGGCCAGCTCGTCGACCAGCCCGCCTTGCAGCTCCGGATTGGCGAGCATGCTCTTGTTGAGCGCCCAGAAGCGCGAGGCGTCCGCGCCGCCGTAGCCTCCCTGGCCCACCATGACGGGGACTGTCAGCGCGCGATGGTCCACGCCGCCCGTCTGGAAGACGGAGCCGTCATTGTGTCCCCCCGAGCCCTGGTCGTTCCAGATCCAGCTCGAGGTGCCCGGAAGGACATACTCCGAGCGGACGCAGCGGATGAGGTCGGTGGAAGGCTTGTCGTAACCCAGCTGGGCCACTGAACCCAGACACGTGTAGCCCGGGGGCGCCACGGGGTGCCAGAAGCCGACGTCGTGGCTGCCGCCCGTGCCACGGTCATTCCAGACGAACGTGTAGTCGACCGGACGCGCCAGCACGTCCCCCTCGCCCTTGACCACGAAGGTCATCCTCGGCGCCGGGTTGTGGTCCGGCATGGCGACATCGCCCAGGGAGTAGTAGCCGGGCAGCTGGCTGAGGTTGGGACGCCAGACGGAGACGTCGTTGTCCGCGTGGGTCCCGAAGTCGTCGTAGATCCAATCGAACCCACTGGTCGCCTGGACCCAGAGCCGGAGCGGGGCTCGCAGGCGCGCCTTGTCGGAGCGGAGCGTGAACTCCCCCGGGCGTCCCACCAGCGTCGTCGCGGCGACCAGCTTGTACGTGCCGGGGTTGAGGTAATACGAGATGCGCGCGACAGGGCCCCCGTCCCGGTTGTTGACCTCCGCGAGCACCCGGTTGCTGGTGTCCAGCAGGTAGAGATAGGGGCCGACGTTGGCCTCCAGCTCGAACGTCACGACGTCCGGCGCTCCGGTGTAGTCGACGATGAACTGGCGGTTGTCGAGGCTGCTCGGGAACTGGCCGCCGGACGGCGTCCAGCGTCCGTGCAGGGTGTTGTGGTCATTCCGCTCGGTGGTGGACTCGACGATGATGCTGGACGTCTGCGCCTGGAACGGCTGTCCGGCGAGGTCCGTGTCCTGGGTGAGCACGAGCTGTTCGCCCTGGAAGCCGCCGTGCCAGAAGAGGGTGACGCGGTAGCCCTCGGGCACGCGGATGGAGCGCAGCGTGTCGTTGCCGAGGGTCAACTGGCTCAGGTCGTAGCGGCCCGCGAGCAGCGTCTGCTGCGCCCCCTGGAAGCCATTGCCCGTGTAGAGGATGACCGGCGCCTCCACCTTGAGGCTCGACGCCTTCAAGTCGATCGCCTGGCCCGTCAGGTCCGTGTCCGACGTGAGGGTGGCCGGTGTGCCCTTGAAGGCCCGGTCCGGATAGAGCGTGAGCACCCAGCCTCGCGGCACGCGCACCGAGTGGATGGCGTCCTCGCCCACCGACAGCTCGGCGGCGTCGTAGAACCCGGGCTGGAGCGTCTGGGGCAGGGCGGTGGACGTGCTCGCGGGGTAGACGCCGACCGTGGGCGTCCATGCCGTCGCGGCGCCAGCGTAGAACAGGGGGAGGCTTCCGCCGTCGAACCCGTTGGAGTCCGCGGGGCCGATCCAGCCGCAGTAGCCACCACCCCGCAGCGCGACGACCTGGTCTCCCCAGGAGTAGACGCTCGCGCCGTGCTGGGCGTAGCCCTTCACCGCGAAGGCCTCGG
This sequence comes from Myxococcus sp. MISCRS1, assembly GCF_026626605.1. Lineage (NCBI taxonomy): Bacteria > Pseudomonadati > Myxococcota > Myxococcia > Myxococcales > Myxococcaceae > Myxococcus > Myxococcus sp. MISCRS1. The sequence goes on along the minus strand of NZ_JAPNKB010000001.1, from coordinate 472,020 downwards.
TGGCCACCTTGAACGCGGTGCCCCGGAGGTCGATGTTGGCCCGGCCCGAGTCCGCCCAATCGCAGGACATCGCGTTGGCGAACGGCATGGAGGTGACGGGCTGGCCACCATGGAAGACCTGTCCGGTGGAGGTCGCGAAGGTCGTGTCCGTCGTGTCCACGTGCAGGGTGTGCGGATTGATGCGCAGCCTCGAGTAGACGGTGCGAACCGTGGTGCCAGGGGTCGCGCCTCCCGCGGTGTACTGGGCGAAGTTGGCGAGCTGTCCCTTCTCACGCGGCGTGAGGTACTCACGCGGCGTCCCCGCCATGTCATGGCACCAGGCCATCCACGGCCGCGCGGGGTCTCCCATGAAGTGCAGGGCGTACTCGCCATCTCCCGCGGTGGGACGGGCCGCGCGAATCTCCTGACAGGACTTCTCCCTCACGGGCCCCAGCGGCTGCTCCACCACTTGCAGCGCGTCCAGCTCTCCGGGCCCTGGCTCCTCCGGGGTCACCTCGTCGGGTGACACCGGCTGACAACCGATACAGAGCACGACGAGGGCGCTCCACTGCTTCCATCCAAGACGCCGAGGCATTCTTGCAAGACCGTCCTTTCATCCAAGGAGTGATGTCTCCTTCGACGAAAGGACGGCGGGGTGGAGCGCGTGTTATTTCCGGCGACTATTGCATCGACAGGTTGCCCGGCTGGGTGAACGGTCGGGCCATGGGGGCCTTGGGGCCCGGGTTGAGGATGCAGTCGCTCACGTAGATCAGGTTCGGGTTGCCGCAGCCGGCCTTGTCATTGCCCCAGTCCACGGTGAGGTTGAACCGCTCCAGCCCGGGCGTGGTGTACGTCCCCGCCGGCTGCCAGGGGAAGATGACGGCGTTGCTCCAGCCGTCCCAGGCGAGGCCTGGCCCCGTGTCATCGTGGTAGTACTCGCTGAAGTTGGCCTGGGCGTAGGTGTATCGGCCAGGGGCTGGATACAGGCCATGGGAGCCCTGGGCCGCGTAGACCTCGGGGTGGAGGTCCACCAGCGCCAGGTCCTTGCTGGCGAAGTGGGTGGGCGGACGTCCCGCGCGCTGGCTCATGGCCAGCTGGGTCGGTCGGCCGTCGACGAACCGCAGGGTGAGGTGCTCCCAATCCCCCACGTGGTTGTCGAAGGTCGTGTATTGCATGCAGGTACGAAGGAGGTGATGCCACTGTGTGCAGATGGGCTTGCCACGGTTGTAGGGATAGAACAGCCAATAGACGACGTCCGTGGTGTTGGTAGGCAGGCCCGCCTGGGTGCGCGGGATGATCTGCGCGTAGACGGGGACGCTGTGCTGGTCCGGGCGCTTGCCCTGGAGGAACGGCAGGTTCGTGCACTCGGGGCAGGCGAGCGCGTCACGGGTCCTCAGCCGCGTGCCGTCGTCCACCATGTTCGGCACGAAGTCATTCATCCCGGCGGGGAAGTACGTCTCGTTCGGGTGGAGCCGGATGCGCGGGGCGTAGCGGAGCACCGTGAGGTCGTCGACGAAGCCGCCCTGCAGCTCCGGGTTGGCGAGCGCGCTGTTGTTGAGGGCCCAGAACCGCGAGCCATCCGGACCGTCGTAGTTCCCCTGGCCGACGAAGGTGGACGTCGCCAGCGTGCGGTGGTCCCTGGGGTCCGCCTGCCACAGCGCGATGTCTCCACTCGCCTTGCCGGAGCCCTTGTCGTTCCAGACCCAGCTGGCGCCCGCGGGCAGCACGTACTCATCCTTGACGCAGCGGATGCGGTCCGTGGGAGGCGCGTTGTAGCCCAGCTCCACGACGGAACCCAGACAGGTGTAGCCAGGGGGAGGCACGGGTTGCCAGAAGGCGGCATCGTGGTTGCCTCCCGTGCCGCCGTCCTCCCAGATCCGGTTGTAATAGAGCGGCCTGGCGAGCAGGTCTCCCTCGCCGGAGACCGCGAACGTCATCCGCGGTGCCTGTCCATGGCCGGGCATGGCGATGTCGCCCAGCGAGTAGTAGCCGGGGTGCTGGCTGAGGTCGGGACGCCAGACGGAGACATCGTCATGGGAGCCCGTGCCGCTGTCGTCGTAGGCCCACGTGAAGGTGTTCACCGTCCTCACCCAGAGCTTCTGGGGATAGCTCAGGCGCGCCTTGTCCGAGCGGACCGTGAAGTCCGCCGTCCGCCCCGCCTGGGCGGTGGCGGCCACCAGCTTGTACGTGCCCGGGCTCAGGAAGTACGCGAGGCGCGCGCGGCCGTCTCCCAGCGTCTCCCCGCCCTCCAGGAGCACCTGCCCGTTGGCATCCAGGAGGTAGAGGTAGGGGTCGACGCCGGCCTCCAGCTCGAAGCTCACGACATCGGGGCGGCCCGTGTAGTCGACGGTGAAGGCGCGGTTGCGAGTGCTGCCCTTGTCCTGTCCTCCCGAGGAGAGCCAGCGGCCGTGGACGATGTTGTTGTGCCGGGCGGTGGTGGACTCGACGATGATGCTGGAGGTCTGCGCGTCGAACTCGTGGCCCGCGAGGTCGGTGTTCTCTGTGAGGATGAGCCGACCGCCCTGGAAGCCGCCATGCCAGTAGAGGGTGACCTGGAAGCCCTCCGGCACCTCGATTGAGCGCAGGGCGTCGTTGCCGATGGTGAGCTGCGACAGATCGTAGCGGCCGGCGCGAAGCGTCTGACGGGCGCCTTGATAGCCGTGGCCGGCGTGGAGCGTGACCTCGGCCTTCACCTCGATGCCGCGGGCCTGGCGGTACCATGGGTTGCCGACGATTTCGGCGTCGCCGCCGAGGAAGTGCCTGGTGCCGGTGAAGCCCGGGCCGGCATGGAGCACGACGCTCCAGCCTCGTGGGACATGGACGGCGCCGAGGCCCTGGGGGCCCAGGTTCAGGTCCTGGGTGAGGTAGTAGCCGGGCTGCAGCGGCTTCGCGGTGGCCTCCGAGCCGTCCACGGGATAGACGCGGGCGACGGGCGTCCAGGGGCTGTCGGCCAGGGTGTAGAACAGGGGCAGCTTCCCGCCGGTGAGCCCGTCGGCGTTGAGCGGGGCGTTCGAGCCGCAGTAACCGCCGCCCTTCAGCGAGACGACCTGGTCGGCGAAGCTGTAGACCTGGGAGCCGACCTGTCCCCAGCCGGTGACGGCGAACGCCTCCGGGGCGACCCGGAACGGCGTGCCTCGCAGGTCGATGTTGGCCCGGCCGGAGTCAGCCCAATCGCAGGACATCGCCGTGGCGAAGGGCATGGAGGTGACGGGCAGGCCGGCGTGAGCAAGCTCACCGGTGCTGGTCGCGAAGGTCGTGTCGGAGGTGTCCACCTCTAGGGTGTAGGGATTGATGCGGAGCCTGGAGTACCGGCTGCGCACGGTGGTGCCCGGTGAGGCGACGCCCGCGGTGTATTGGGAGAAGTTGGAGAAGAGGGTGCGCTCCTGGAGGGGCAGGTACTCCTTGGGTACTCCTGTCATCCCGTGGCAGTAGACGCGCCATGGCCAGGCCGGGTCCCCCAGCACATACAGCGTGTACTCCCCATCCGGAGCCGAGGGCCGGGCCTGCTGGATGTCCAGACATGACTCCTCCCTGGGGGAGGCGAGCTCCCGCTGGAGGGAGGCGAGGCTGAGCTCCGCCCCTTCTTCCAGGACTTCACCCTGACAGCCCATCGCGAGTGTTGTGAGGCACCCCAGCAGCTTCCTGCCAATCCGACCCATTGCTTTGACCTCTCCCAGCGTGAATTCCGCGAGCAGGAGACGGGATGGGGGCCTGGGTTGTTATTTTCGTTGGGGACTTCCTGAATTTTCGGGCCGCGGTGTCCTTGATGATGAGTGACGGTGAGGGCGGACTCGAACCCCGAGGTTCGAATCCGCCGTCCCGAAACCCTCACGTCGCCTTCGTGGATGCCGGCTTCCCGTTCTGGCCCTTCGCCGGGCGTGGCGTGTAGTGCGCCACGACGGGCTGGTGGTCCGAGGACTCCGTGCTCCGGTCCACCTCGAAGAGGACAGGCTCCAGCTCCGGGCTCGCGTAGAAGTTGTCGAAGCGCTTGCCCGTGGCCGGCACCACGCCGGACTCGTCCGGCAGGGACGTGAGCGTCGCGCTGTCCGCGATGTCCTGCAATCGCAGCCAGTGCTCGCTGCCGCGCTGCACCTTGCCCGAGCGCAGTTCCGCGCAGGCCTGCTTCGGCGTCATCATCGCTCCGCCGGGCAGGCGCACCCGCGTCACGGCCGCGTGGGCAATCGTCTCCGGCAGCCCCTGCTCCAACATGTGCAGCTCGTGCCGCAGGCGCGGGTCCGAGATGTTGCCCACGCCCTTGTCGCCCACGCTCGTGTTCGGCTCGCCGTAGCGCACGGCGTACTCCTCCACCGTGTCCGTGTCGTCGTACGTCCTCAGGTGCGCCATCAGCCAGGAGCCGCCCGTCTTGATGGCGGTGTTGGCGTTGAAGTCACCCAGCGCCACCGCGTGGGGGGCCTCCCGGTGACGCACCAGCAGGTTCAGCTGGCGCATGTTGTGCGCGTTGATGCCGGAGTCCCCCAGCGTGTGGTGCACGTTGTAGAGAACGACGGGCAGCCCCGCGACCTCCAGCCGGACCATGAGCGCGCCCCGGTCCTCGGGAATCTCGCACGGGTCCCCGCCGCGACGCTGGATGGCGGCGGCGCGCTCGGCGTCGGAGATGACGTAGGTGAAGTGGGCCGCGTCCGCGAGCGGATGCCGGGTCAGGAACGCCTTGCCGTTGACCAGCCGAGTGCCGTGGAGCCCGTCGCTGCCGTGGTACGCCAGGTGGAAGCCGTAGCGCGCCGCCAGCAGCACGGAGATGGGGACGTTGGCCTCCTGCAGGCCGATGACGTCGGGCATGCGGCCCTCGGCCTCCAGTTCGTCGAAGTACGCCAGCAGCGCGGCGCGGCGCTGGCCCCCGAGCAGGATGTTGTACGTCATCACCGTGAGCCCCGGGCCCGTGGCGGGGCGGGGCTCGGGGTGACGGACGATGATGGCGCGCCCGTCGCCGAGCTGGCGCTCCGTGGCGGGCAGCTTGAGGGCATCGAGCGTCGGCAGGACGAGCGTCGAGTCCCTCCGCGGATGCGGCTCATCAATCGGGGTGGCCATCCGGCCGAGCAGGGGGCCCACGCCGGGCAGGTGCTCCAGGACCTCGGGCACCTTCATACGGCCTCCCGGGATGCGCGCGGGGCGCGGGGCAGCGAGTCGAGCTGGCGAGCGACGGTATCCACCAATCCTCCTGAGTGCCCCTCAAGTTCGGTGCGGATCCTCCGACTGGCCAGGGGCAAGCCCCCCCGAAACGCGGGGTTGTCTTCCTCGCCGGGACGGAGAGCATGCGGGCAGGAGGGCACCACCTTCCTTCCCGGGACTCGGGGCAGGGGACCGGGGACAGGTCCTCAGCAGCAGGTGCGGCGACACGAGCGCAGGCGCGACGTGCACACCGCCTGGCAATCGGCCTCGCCCTCGCAGGCGTCCCAGCAGGTGCCGAAGGTCCCGTCGCAGTCATCGCAGCACGCGGCCGCGAGCCGCTCCATCTGCTCGACCTCGACCCGTGGAGGCGCGTCCTCGGCCGCCATGGCGGCTCCGGCCCCACAGCAGACTCCGACGAACAGCGCCACGAGCATCGTTCTCATGTGTCCCCCCACGGCCTGGGCTCGATCCGGACCGTCGTTGTCCCACGGCGACGGCGGGTCGACCCCTGAGGAGACGGCGCTTGTCCGATATCTTCGGTCGCCTCGTACCGCGGGGCAGGTGTGCGGCGTCCGGGCGACGGCTCAACGCACCCAGGCGAAGGCGCGCTCCAACCGGGGCAGGGCATCGTCGAGGTAGCTGCGCCCATGGCCCACGACGACGCGCTGGGGCCTCCACGCGAGCATCCGCTGGTAGCAGGCGCGCGCGGCGGCCTTGCGTCCCCAGGCCGTGAGCCGGACCTCCCTGGGCGTCTGTCCCGGCCACATCGCCCCGCCGAGCGTGAGCATCCAGCGGAAGCGCGGCTGGACGCGCTCGTGCTCCAGCGCGATGACCATGTCCGCGACCAGCAATGTCGACGAGTCCCGATGGAAGAACACGACCTCTTCGATGAAGCGGCTGCCTCGGAAGATGAGCTGGTCCAGGTCCCCCGCCCAGACCCCCGGCGCGCCGTCGGCGAGGTCCGCGTCGAACGGCGCCTCGAGCTTCTGCGAGCGCGCGCGCTCACGCACTCCCGGAGACGCCCAGGCCGTCGCGGCGGGGTAGCGCGCCTTCCACGCGGCGATGGAGACGTAGTGCAGCCGGTTGGGTGAGACCAGGTGCTCGACGGGGCCGAGCGCGTCGACCTCCGCGAACAGCTCGGGCGTGGGCGCGATGGGGGACCACAGCCACAGTCCCCCCGAGCGCAGGCGGATGATGACCATGCGCGTGGGGAAGGGCAGGGTGATGGGCCCCACCTTCATCTCGATGACGGGCCCGTCCACGCACCAGAGCCCCTCCGCCACCGGCTTGAGCGTGCACAGCGGCACATAGGGCCGGAGGCCGTGGGACCACTCATCCTGTTCGTCGGCGTGCTCGCGGCTCCCAGCGCTCATGGCCGCGAAGCCTACCGTCCGGGGCCAGGGCCGTCGAAGGTGCTCAGCGCGAGCGCACCGTGCACGAGGTCTTGATGAAGTCCACGTCGTCGTAATACGCGCAGGTGAAGTACACGTTGACGTCGGGCCTGTCGGCGCAGTCCCGGCGCCCCGTCTGCGAGATGAGGTCCGCGTCCAGGTTCACGCACTCGCAGCTGTGGCAGCTTGCCTCCTTCTTCAGACACACGTGGCTCGTCGTCGCTGTGACGATGGTGCCGCAGTACTCCGTGGCGCGCTTGCAGCGCGTGTCCCCACACTCGACGGTCTCCGGGAAGGACGTGTTGCCGCCGTCCTCCTTCCCATCGTCCCCCTTCGAGTCACTCCCACAACCCACCACCAGCATGGAGAGAAGCACCAGGTACTTCGCCGTCGCCTTCATGTCGTCCTCCCGAGGAGTCACGGGGGCGGCAGCGCCCCCTCTTGTCGAGAGGAGACAGGCCGCGAGACACCGTTGCAGGAAATCGACAGCCCCCCACGCGCTCGGAGGCCATACCGCGCCATCGGAATATTCGTTATGTTCCAGACAATGACGCGGTGGCGACTGCTGGTGATGTGTCTCTTCGGGGCGACGGCGTGCGCGACGACACCGACGACCCCTGCGGCGCCTCCCTCGTGCGAGCCGGGGGCGTTGCTGCCCTGCGCGGAGTGGGGGCGGAAGCTCCTGCGCGAGGGCGACCGCTATCGCGCCACCGAGGCCTTCGCCAAGGCGTGTGAGGAAGGCGACCTGTCCGCATGCATGACGGAGGGCGAGCTGCGCAAGGAGGCCGGTGACTACAACGGCGCCGAGCGCCCCCTGCGCAAGGTCTACGACACGGGCCAGGAGTCCGCCGCCATCGCGCTGGCGGAGGTGCACGAGGCCCGTGGCGGCCCCAGGGACCTCCAGCTCGCGTCGGACTTCCGACACGAGGCCCTCGCGCTGAACAAGCCGGCCACGGAGGTGGTCTTCGCCCTGCGCGTGACGACCGAGGCGGGCGCCGCGACGGAGCTGTCCTTCAACCTGCAGCCCATGGCCTTCCACCACCGGCGCCTGGGCTTCGGGTTCAACACCGTGCTGGGCCCTCCCGACCTGTTCGAGCTCAACGGCTTCGGTGGTTACCAGCACTACGTGTCGCCCTGGCTCATCCCCTACGCGCGGTTGATGATGGGGGCCCGCTCGGTGGCCGGGGGCAGCGCACTGAACGTCGGCGGCGAGGCCGGGGCCAAGGTCGCCTGGGAGGACATCGGCCACATCAACATGGCCGCGGGCGTCTCCATGGCCAGCGGTGGCTACTTCTCCGTGGGCCTGGGCCTCAATGGCATCATCGTCCTGGCGATCCTGCTGCAGATCCGCTGAACTCACTTCGTGGGCATCCCCAGCACGTAGGAGATGGCCGCCTTGCCCGGCGCCTTCACCTCGCCGACCTCCCAGGTGTAGCCCTCCTTCGCGAGGGACTCGGTCATCGCGGCGAGCTCACGTGGATGGTGCACCCGCAGCGCGGACACCAGCCCGTCCCAGAAGATGAGCAGCGGCGCCACCGGCACCCCGTACGTGAGCAGCAGGCGCAGCGGCGTCATGGGCCGCACCAGCGGGGTGAAGAGCAGCACCAGCACCGGCACCAGCAGCATGGACAGCACCCCGACCGGCGTGCGGCGCACCGTCTCGAACGCCGCGATGGGGACACCTCGTGCCTGTGCATCCGCCAGCACCTGCCGGGCTTCTTCGGGACGGAAGTGGTGGAGCGCGTTGAACAGCGTCCGCATGCCGCGCAGGTCCGAGGGCACCTGGAGCGCGTCCACCGAGCGCTCCAGGTAGGTGACGCCCTCGCCGCGCGCCCGCTCGGCGGCCTCCGCGTTGGGATACTTGTCCGACAGGAGCACGCGCGCTTCCACGCCGTGCTTCTCCGCCAGCAGGCGCTTGAGCCGGGGCAGCGGTCCGCGTCCCCCCGAGCCCAGATCCAAGAGCGCGTCGCTCCCAGAGGCCTTCAAGCCTCGCGCGAGCACCTCCGTGGCGCCGTCGAAGAGGCCCAGGCGCGAGCTGACGGTGTGCAGGTAGTCGGTCGCCAGGTCCCTCAGGGCGTGGGGGAACCAGTCCTGGTCGATGAACTCGAAGAGGTGCAGCCGGGGCACGCATGCGCGAGCGGTGACGGTGTCGTTCATGCGCCAAGGGTGCCGTCCCGAGCGCCCGGCCGCAGTGACAGCCCGCGCCAGAACGGCTTGCCGCGCGCGCCAGCCGGCGACTACCGTCCGCCGTGTGCCGAAGCCGTCCTCCAGTGGCGTGCCGTCACTCTCCGCCCGACTGGCGCGCCAGGCCCTGCGCATCGCGAGTCGGATGGGGCTGCCCGTGGAGACGCTGCTGCGGCGCGCGGTGGGCCTGAGCCTGGAGGACCTGGACGACCCGGAGCTGCGCGTCCCCTACGCGGTCCTCGACGACCTGTTGGAAGAGATGGAGTCCCTGTCCGGCGACGCCAACCTGGGGCTGCACCTCGCCCGCGTGGACATGGTGGACCTGGACGACCCGGCCACCTTCGTGGTGCTCACCAGCGCCACGCTGCGCGACTCGATGGAGCGCGGCGTCCGCTACCAGCGCGTGTGGGGCGACGGCGAGCGCTTCCGGATGGAGGACACCGCGCGCGGCGTGCGCATGCGCTTCACGCCCGTGGGCGCGTGGCGGCCCGCGCACCGGCACCTGGTGGAGGCCGCGCTGAGCCAGTTCGTCACCGGCGTGCGCGCCTTCACCGGCGAGGACGTGCACCCGCTGCGCGTGCGCTTCGCCCACCCGGCGCCCCAGGACGTGTCCGAGCACCAGGCCCTGTTCCAGGCGCCGCTGGAGTTCGACGCGCCCTTCAGCGACATCGAGTTCTCCCACGAGGACGCCAGCCGCCCCTTCGTCCACGCGGACACGCTGCTGCACGCCATGTTCGAGCGGCTGGCCCAGCGCGCCCTGGAGAAGCTCCCGGCGCTGAGCACCACGGCGGATCGCGTGCGCGAGCAGGTGCGGCAGGCCCTCTCGGGTGGGGACGCGTCCTTCCAGGCCGTGGCCCGGGCGCTGCGCGTGCCTCCCCGCACCCTCCAGCGTCGTCTGGCCGAGGAGGGCCACTCGTACGCGGGCATCGTCGACACCCTGCGACGTGAGCTGTCCGGCATCTACCTGCGACGTCGCATGTCCATCGCGGAGGTCTCCTTCCTGCTGGGCTACGCCGAGCCCGCCGCCTTCCACCGCGCCTTCAAGCGCTGGTGGGGCCAGAGCCCCGAGCGCTTCCGCCGCGAGCAACAGGACTCCTCTTCTTCCTGATTTGCACGTGTTACGGCGTGTCAACGGGTCCGCCGGGACTGCGCGCGACATGTCTGGGAATGCTGGAGCGGGCGGGCGGACAAGGACCGTTTGACTCGCTTGGCGGCGCGTTCCTAGCATCCGGGGATATCGCAGCGGGGGACTCTCCACTCACATGCCGGCTTTGACTGAGTCACCTGGGTTCCTGACCCAGGGGGAGGACTCGCTCTATTACGTCCACCATCGGGCCCGGGCGGAGCGTCGCGCGGCGGTGTTGCTCGCGGGGCCGTTGGGATTGGAGCGCGCGCATGGCTACGTGGTGTGGGTGAGGTGGGCCCGCTACCTGGCGGAGCGGGGCGTGGAGGTGCTGCGATTGGACTACCGGGGCTCGGGGGAGAGCACGGGCCGCTTCGATGAGATGACCTTCCCGCGCTGGGAGGAGGACGTGCGCACGGGCCTGGAGCACCTGCGCGCGGCGAGCCCCGGGGTGCCGGTGTTCGTGCATGGCTTGCGGCTGGGGGCGCTGCTTGCGGCGCGGGTGTTCCGGACGGACGCGGTGAATGGGTTGTTGATGTGGGAGCCGCCGGAGTCGGGGCGGGCGCACCTGATGGAGGTGCTGCGGCGCAAGGTGGCGGCGGACAACCTGGAGGGGACGGGGGGACAGGCGCGCTCGCGTGAGGACTACGTGGCGCGGATGGAGGCGGGGCAGGTGGTGGAGGTGGAGGGCTTGCCCTGGTCGCGGGCGCTGTGGCGCAGCGCGGAGGGGTATGAGCTGGCATTGCCGGAGGCGCACGAGGCGCGGCCCTGGCGGGTGGTGCACCTGGATGGCAGGCCGGCGGAGCGGTTCCTCGCGCCGGGGCGGAGCGGCTCGGTGCGTGCGCCGCGGCCGTTCTTCTGGACCACCAGCAACCGGCTGCTGCCGGAGCTGGCGGAGCTGTACGCGGATGGCATGGGCTTCATCGCGGGCGGCGGGGCGCGCGCGGAGGTGCGGTCATGAGGGAGCTGGTGCAGTTGGACGTGAAGGGGCATCGGCTCTGGGGGACGTACCATCCGCCCGCTCCGGGGACTCGGCGCTCGGTGGGGGTGCTGTTCCTGAATCCGGGGCATGTGCCGCGCTCGGGGCATGGCGGGCTGTCGGTGCTCGCGGCGGACCGGCTCGCGTCGAAGGGCTTCGCGTGCTTCCGCGTCGACCTGCCGGGGTTGGGGGACTCGGCGGGGGAGCTGCCGGAGACGACGGCGGAGCTGTACCAGCACGTGTGTCAGGGCGGCTTCGTGGAGGTGGCGAGCGCGGTGCGAGAGGAATTGCAGCGTCGGTTCGGCTTGCGCGGCCTGTTGATGGGGGGGCTGTGTGGGGCGGCGACGACGGCGCTCTACCTGGCGGACCAGGAGCCCGAGGGCGTGCCGGGGCTGTTCATGTTCGAGCCGGAGTTCTACCTGTCCGAACAGGAGGCGAGCGCGGTGGGGGAGGGGGACGTGACGGAGGCGGCTCCGGGGCGGCTCAAGCGGGTGACGTCGAAGCTGTTCTCGTACTGGGGATGGATGCGGATGCTCACGCGCGAGAACGAGTACGCGCGGCTGTTCAAGTACGTGCCGTTCCCGCGTCAGAAGTTGTTGGACCTGTTGATGGACTGGGATTCGTTGCCGGCGGTGGCGAACGTGCCGTTGGTGCGAGCGTGGCAGCGCGTGGTGCGGCGCGGGCAGCCGGTGTTGGTGATGACGGCGGAGGGCAAGCTGCGCGACGTGTTCTTCGACCGCATCCACCGCTCGGCGCTGGCGGACCTGCCGCATCCGAACCTGTCGCGCGTCCGACTGCGGGGCACCAATCACATCTTCACGACGGGGGGCGCCATCGAGGCGTGCGTGGCGGAGCTGGCCCGATGGGCGAGCGCGAGCTTTCCCGAGTCCGCCGCGGTGCCCGAGGGTGTTGACGCCGCGCGTCCGGGGCTGGAGCGGGTGGCTGGCTGAGATTGTCAGGCCATTTCCTGACGTCGGACAGGTGACCCGCGGATGAGTGGTCCGTGACCCTCGCGCGGTGGTTCTTTCACTGTGCAAGGAGTGGAAGGCGAGAGGTCTCCTATTACTTCAAGGTGATGGACGCCGCTGACGAGTGGTCCTTCGAGACCTATTGTCGGTACACCAACAGCCGGTGGCTCTGCCTCGCGTAGTCTGCTCCGCGTCTGGCTGGAGGTGGACGCTTCTGTCCGCCTCGGCGACGCCGAGAGGGACGTCGATTTGAGCGAGGGGTGGCCCCTGCGCCATGCTCTGGCTTCGCCCTGGCGGGATGCGCCGCCAGGGTGAACGGGGGACATGCAATGAAAGACAACGAGCTGCTCGAGGCGCGCGCGGAGCCGACGTCCCCTCCTGCTCCGGGAGGGCTGCGCGGCTGGTGGTCGCGGTGGCGCGCGGAGCGACGTGCGCCGAAGCGCGCCGCCCCGAAGAAGCCTGGGGTGGTCCGTCGCGGCTGGACGCAGCACGTGGCGGGTGTCGTGGACGTGGCGCTGGTCGTCCTCGCGCTCGCCATCGTCGCCGTGGCGGGCCAGCACGCCGCGGCCACGGCTCCGGACGTCCCGGGTGGGTGGCGGCTGCCGGTGTTCCTCATCCTGTTGCCGTTCGGTTTGACCTATACGTCGTTGCTCTCGGCGCGCTCGCGGCTGACGCGGACCCGGTTCGAATTGGCGCATCCTCCTGGCAACTACAGTCCGACGGACCAGCGCATCCTCTTGAGCGTCCAGAAGTCGTGGAGCTACGAGCGGCTGCTCTTCCGGGCCGCGCTGGGCAAGGTGGGACTCCACGCTCAAATCTATGGGCTGGTCACCACGCTGACGCTGGGGCTCACCTACCTCATCTGTTTCCCGCTCCCGAAGCCGACAGCGGATGGGTACACGATGGTGCCGCTGGTGGCCGTGGCCGCCGCGTCCGCCGCGACGGTGTCGTTCGCCATCCACTTCGGGCGCATCGTCGTGCGGCTGGCGAGCCAGGACTTCAACGCGCGGATGTACTCGTGGGCGACCCGCTCCATGCTGCTCTCGCTGTGCGCGACGGTGGTGGCGGCCATGTTCCTGACGCCCAAGGCGGGCTCCGAGGCGCCGCTGGTGCAGTGGTTCGACCGGGCGGTGCTCTTGGGAGCCACGGTGGCGGCGCTCGGGGACCAGGTGCTCGAGTTCGTCGTGGCCAAGGCCGCATCGCTGTTCGGCATCGCGGTGCGAAACCCCGCAGGCGTGGCGGACCTGGAGGAGATCGCCGGGCTCACCCGGGACGACGTGGCCCGGCTCGCGGAGGAGGGCATCGAGTCGACGCATGGCCTGGCCTATGTGCCCACGGCGCGGCTGTTCTTCTCGACCAATCACAGCCTCCAGCGACTGGTGGACTGGCAGGACCAGGCGCTGCTGCTCCAGTGGGTGGGCAGCGCGCGAGCGAAGTCACTCGCGGACCGGCTGCTGGTGCGCGGGGCCATCGACCTGTGGGGCACGGTGGTGGCCCTGGACGCGGCCCCGGATGACGCACGTCGTGCCGCCCTGGCGCAGGCGCTGGGGATGGACGAGTCGCAGGTGTCGTCCATCGTGAAGCTGGTCGAGCACGACCAGGTGGTGCGGCGGCTCCACGCACACTACGTGTCCACCGCGTGGGTGAACCCGGGGACGGAGCCCGTGCCGGTGCTGAACGTGTCGCTGATGAACGGCGTGGGGCCCGAGGACCTGGAGCGCATCGTCGCGAACGCGCTGGTGCAGCGGCCAGGGCTCAACGAGGCGGACGAGGCCCGGGTGCGCGCCGTCGTCGAGCAGGCACTCCAGTCCGCCGCGGACAGCCGTCCAGGGCTCTTCGCTCGGCCGGAGTTCGGGCAGGTGATGACGGAGTGTCTGAAGGATGCGCTCGCGCAGCAGCCGCCCTCGGCGCCGGTGGACCTGGAGGCGCTCGCGCGGGTCATTCAGGAGTCGGTGCGCACGGCTCCGGCGGACGTGCCGCCGACCCGGAGCTGAGCCCTCGTTCGCTCGACGCTCTGCTGTGGCCGCTCCAGGTTGGACATTGTCTTCAGCTGCCCATCATGCGGCGGCGCGTCCGTCCTCCGCCTTGCCTCGAGACAGTCGTTTCTGGATGGCCAGGAACAGGGCCTCGTGCGTCGCGGGGGCGGCGAGCTCCACGTCTCCCCCTGGCTGCCCGAACGCGCCCACGGCGTCGCGCAGCGCCTCGCGCACCGACAGCGCGAGCATCAGCGGCGGCTCGCCCACGGCCTTGCTGCCGTGGATGGTGTTGTGCTGCGTCGCCCGCTCCAACAGCTTCACCCGGAAGTCCACGGGCGCGTCGCTGAACGCCGGCACCGGGTACGTGCTGGCCGAGTGCGTGAGCAGCCGGCCCTTCGCGTCCCACCGCAGGTCCTCGCCCGTGAGCCACCCCAGGCCCTGCACGAAGCCGCCCTCAATCTGTCCCCGGTCCACGCCCGGGTTGAGCGAGTCGCCCACGTCCTCCAGCACGTCCACCCGGAGCACGCGCTTCATGCCCGTGAGGCCGTCCACCTCCACCTCCGTCACCGCCGCGCCATACGCGAAGTAGAGGAACGGCTTCCCCTTGCCCTTCGCCTTGTCGTAGCCGATGCCCGGCGTCCGGTAGTACCCCGTCACCGACAGGCCCACGCGCGCCAGATACGCCGCGTCCACCACGGCCGCGAACGCCGCCGACACCTCGGGCGCGCCCTTCACGCCCACGCGGCCGCCCTCGAACACCAGCGACTCCGGCGCCACCCCGCGCCCGTGCTTCTCCGACAGGAGCTTCGCCGCCACCGGCGCCAGCCGCTCGCGGAGGCTCACGCACGCCTCGCGCACCGCCGCGCCGTTCAAGTCCGAGCCGCTCGACGCCGCCGTCGCGGACGTGTTGGGCACCTTGTCCGTCACCGTCTTCGCCAGTCGGATGGCGTCCGCGGGCAGGCCCAGCTCACGCATGGCCACGCCCTGAATCTTCGTGTGCAGGCCCTGGCCCATCTCCGTGCCGCCGTGCGACACCATCACCGAGCCATCCCGGTACACGTGCACCAGCGCGCCCGCTTGATTCAGGAACGTCGCGGTGAACGAGATGCCGAACTTCATCGGCGTCATCGCGAGCCCCCGCTTGATGCTCGGTGAGCTGGCGTTGAACGCGTCCACCTCCGCGCGCCGACGCGACAGCTCCGAGGACTCCTTCAGCTCACGCCACAGCCCCGGCAGCCGCTCGTCCTCCAGCTCCTGTCCGTAGTGCGTGGTGTTCGTCTCACCCGTGCCCCGGTAGAAGTTGCGCTCGCGCACGTCCTCCGCGGACAGACCCACCGCGCGCGCCACCCTCGCGAGGACCTCCTCGCCCACCAGCATGCCCTGCGGACCGCCGAAGCCCCGGAACGCCGTGTTGGAGACCAGGTGTGTCTTCGCCACCCGCCCCGTGTAGCTCGTGGCCGGGATGTAATAGGCGTTGTCCAGGTGGAAGAGGGCGCGGTCCGTAATCGACTCGGACAGGTCCAGCGACCAGCCGCCGTTCGATACCAGCACGGCCTTCAGCGCCAGCAGCTTGCCCTGCTCGTCGAAGCCCACCTCGTACGTGGCATGGAACGGGTGCCGCTTGCCCGTCACCACCATGTCCACGTCCCGGTCCAACATCCATCGCACCGGTCGGCCCGTGTGCCACGACGCCAGCGCCACCAGCGCCGCGGGCGCGTTGCCTTGCGTCTCCTTGCCACCGAAGCCGCCGCCCATGCGCGGCGACTGCACCACCACGCGGCTGCGCGGCAGGTGCAGCACGTGCGAAATCACCGCCTGCACCTCGGACGGGTGCTGCGTGGAGGACACCACCGTGATGTCCCCATCGTCGCCCTTCTCGGCGTAGGCCGCGTGCGTCTCCAGGTAGAAGTGCTCCTGGCCGCCAATCGACACGGTGCCGGACAGCCTGCGAGGGCTCGCCGCGAGCGCCGCGTCCACGTCACCCCGGCGGATGATGTGCGGCTCCGTGTGGTAGCTGCCCTGGGCGATGGCGTCCTCCACCGTGAGGACCGCGGGCAGGGGCTCGTACTCGACCACCACCTGACGCGCGGCCTCGCGGCATGCGTCCACCGACTCGCCCACCACGAGCGCGACAATCTGCCCGTGGAACAGCACCTCGTCCCTGGCGAGCAACGGCTCGTCGTGGCGGATGGGCCCGGTGTCGTTCATCCCCGGGATGTCCTCGGCGAGCAGCACCGTCACCACGCCGGGCAGGGCCCGTGCGGCCGTCGCGTCCCGGCGCAGGATTCGCGCGTGCGCATGCGGCGAGCACACCGGCCACACCTCCAGCATCGGCCTCGACTGCGCCACGTCGTCCACGTACTTCGCCGCGCCCGTGACATGGCCCAGCGCGCTCTCGTGGCGCAGGACGCGCGTGGCGTCCGTGGGCACCTCGCCGTCACCCCCGACAAAGCCCGGCGCCGCGTCCAGCGAGGGACTGCGCTCACCCGTGAAGAACTTCTCGAACAGGCTCACGATGAGCCCGCGTCGGTACTCCGCGCTCCCGCGCAAGTCGCTGATGGGGGACAGCTCCGCGCCGAGCACCGGCAGCACCTGGTCCACGGTCTCCCGCGTCCACGGCTTGCCGACCAGCAGCTCCTCGGTGCGACGCGCGCGAATCGGAGTCGCCGCGACGCCGCCGTAGCCCAGCCGCGCCGACCGCACCACGCCGCCCGAGTCCACGTCCACGCAGAAGCCCGACGCGACGATGCTGATGTCCAGCTCGCGCCGCTTGGACACCTTGAAGGAATCCGAACGCCGCGTCAGCCCGCTGTCCGCCGAAGGGCCGTGGGGGATGACGATGGCGCGCACCACCTCGTCCGCCTGGAGCGCCGTCTTGCGGTACGCGAGGAAGAACTCCGACAGCGCCACCGTCCGCTTGCCGCGCACCGACGCCAGCACCAGCCGCGCATCCAGCGCGAGCAGCACGGGCGCCAGGTCGCCGATGGGCGACGCCGTCACCAGATTCCCGGAGAGCGTGGCCCGCTGGCGGATCTGCCGCGACGCGAAGACGTTGAGCATCTTCGTCACCTCGGGCAGCGCCGTGCCGAGCGCGTCCTCCAGGTCGACGAGCGTCGCCGCTCCGCCCACGTGCCATCCATCCGCTTCCTGACGGACGTCGCGCAGCCCCTCCACCGCCTCGGTGGAGATGAGGAAGGGGTAGCGCTTGGACTTCTTGGTGATGTCCACGCCCAGCTCGGTGGCGCCCGCGACGAGCATCGCCTCCGGGTGCGCGGCCTTCAGCGCGAGCAGCTCCTCCCACGAGGTGGGCCGCAGGAACTTCTGTCCCTTCGCCTCGTAGCTCACGGACGACAGGGCCGCCGCGGGACCGCCGAGCGGCGTGCCGGGAATCGCGGTCAACCCCACCGCGGCGTCGCGCGCGGCGAGCGCCTCCATCATCGCGTCGCGGATGGGGCGGTAACCGGTACAGCGGCAGATGTTCCCACACAGCTGGTCCGCCACCGCCACCGGGCTACAGACGGCCGGACGCGAGTACGCCTCCGCCATCGACACGACGAAGCCCGGCGTGCAGAAGCCACATTGCGAGCCGTAGTGCTTCACCATGGCCTGCTGCACGGGGTGGGGCTTCTCCCTCGAGCCCACGCCCTCCACCGTGACGATTTCACGGCCGGCCACCATGGGGACCAGGGTGATGCAGGCGTTGAACGCGCGCAGGTTGCGGTGGCCCTGCGCGTCGCGGTCCACCATGGCCACCGTGCACGCACCGCAGTCACCCTCGGCGCAGCCCTGCTTCGTCCCCGTGGCGCCCCGGGCGCGCAGGAAGTCGAGCAGCGTGGTGTTGGGGGACACGTCGTCGACGCGGACGACGCTCCCGTTGAGCCGGAACTCGAACATGGTGCTCATTCTCCAGACGAAACCCCGCGCAGGCGGGGCGGCTCCGAGGCGGACGGCTCGGGGCGGGTTTCGACGAAAGGCTGGTGGTGGAGCTGGAGCAGGCCCGCGGCGATGCTCACCGCGACCTCCTGGGGCGACTTGCCGCCCAGCTCCAACCCCATGGGGCACTGCACCCGGCTCAAGAGGCTCGCGGGCACGCCGCGCGCCTCCAGGCGCTGCCGGAACCGCGCCCACTTGGTCTTGCTGCCGATGAGGCCCAGGTAGCGCGCGGGCTTCTCCAGCGCGGCGGCGACGATGTCCTGGTCCAGGTCATGTCGGTGCGTCATCACCGCGACATAGGTGCGCCGGGCGTCCCACGTGGCGCGGGCGAAGAAGTCCTCCCACGGCTCGTCGTGGCGCGTCACGGACGCGGGGATGCGCTCGCCCTGGAGCCACTCGGGGCGCTCGTCCACCAGGTGCACCCGGAAGGGGGTGCCCTCCAGGATGCGACACACCGCCTGGCCCACGTGGCCAGCGCCGAACAGGTACAGCCGAGGCCCGTGGTTGACGGGCTCCACGAAGACGTCCACCACGCCTCCACAACACTGGCCGAGCTTCGCGCCCAGCGGGTAGCGGTACGTGCGGGACTCGCCGCGCTCCAGGCACCCGCGCGCGTCGGCGAGCACCAGCTGCTCCAGGTGTCCGCCGCCCACGGTGCCGTGGAACACGCCGTCCCCGCGCACCAGCAGCTTCGCGCCGGGCTCGGCGGGGGTGCTTCCCTGACACATTGTTACGGTGGCCACGGCGAAGGGCGCACCCTCGCGCGCCCACTCGCCCAACTGGCGGACCCAATCCCACATGGTCCCCCAGACTCTGCCACACCCTGTGTCCGGTGGGGATGGGTCTGCGTGCATCCTGTGTGGAATGGATGGCGGCCCGGCGGGCGGGCGGGCGGGCCCGGAAGTCTCAGGTCTCGAACAGGTGCGCCGCCATGAAGTCCACGAACACCCGCAGCTTGGGGGACAGGTAGCGGCTGGAGGGCCACAGCACCCGGAACGTGCCCTGATGGTGGAGGTGGCTGTCGAGCACCTTCACCAGGGCGCCCTGCGCGAACTGCCGGCGCAGGGCGAAGTCCGGCAGGCAGGTGATGCCCAGGCCCTGCTCGGCCAGGTGGATGAGCGGCTCGATGGTGCTCGCAACCACCGTGGTGGGCAGGTCCACCTCCTTCTTGCGCCCCTTGCGGAACGGCCAGCGCTCCAGCTTGCCGGTGGTGGCGAAGCGGTGGTGCAGACACGCGTGCTGCTTCAGGTCCTCGGGCCTGCGGGGTGTGCCCCGGCGCGCGAGATAGTCCGGC
Organism: Myxococcus sp. MISCRS1; assembly: GCF_026626605.1. NCBI lineage: Bacteria > Pseudomonadati > Myxococcota > Myxococcia > Myxococcales > Myxococcaceae > Myxococcus > Myxococcus sp. MISCRS1. The sequence goes on along the minus strand of NZ_JAPNKB010000001.1, from coordinate 453,066 downwards.
GAGGCGACGAGGACCAGCCGGAACGTCCCCAGCACCCGCGCCATCAGCCGCGAGTCGCTGATGCTTCCGCCGCGCACCACGCCGTCGAAGCCCTCGTCGATGACGTCGACGAGCCGGTCCGAGAAGTCCAGGTCCAGCTCGATGTCCGGATACGCGCGCATGAACGCGCTCAGGGTCGGCATCATCAACATGCCCACCAGGGGCATGCTGATGCGCAGCTTGCCGCGCGGAGCCTCCTGCGTGCGCGCGAGCTCCAGCTCCGCGGCCTCGATTTCACAGAAGATGCGCCGGCAGCGCTCCAGGAAGAGCGAGCCCTCCGGCGTCAGGGTGATGGTGCGTGTCGAGCGGTGGAAGAGCCTGACCGAGAGCCGCTCCTCCAGCCGCGACACCGCCTTGCCGATGGCCGACGACGACACCCCGAGCTGTCGTCCCGCCACGGTGAAGCTGCGCGCCTCCGCCGCCTGAACGAAGGCCTGCAGTGAGCCGAGACTGTCCATCCACCGCGCTCCGATTCCGGACATCCATGTCCGATTTGTTCCGAACTCTAGCGTGATGGTCCGCGAGCCCGCCCGAAATTACCTTGCCCGCCAACACCTCACGGTCGACGCCCACGGGCCCACCTCGCCTCTTCGGCACGAGGGCCTCCGTGTATCGACCTCATCCCCACCTGCCATGACCACCTCCTCGCTCCCTGTCGATGCCACCCCGCGGACCGAACCCGCGCTCCCTCTCGGAGGGCTCCTCGCGCTGGCGATGGCGGCCTTCATCACCGTGCTCACCGAGGCGCTCCCCGCGGGACTCTTGCCCCGGATGAGCGTGGACCTGGGCGTCTCCGAGTCCCTGGCCGGACAGCTCGTCACCCTGTACGCGCTCGGCACGCTGCTGACGGCGATACCCCTCACGGCGGCGACGCAAGGGTGGCGGCGCAGGCCGCTGCTCATCGGCGCCATCCTGGGCTTCGCGGTCGTCAACACCGTCACCGCCGTGTCGTCCAGCTTCGCGGTGACGCTGGCGGCGCGCTTCCTGGCGGGGGTGTTCGCGGGGCTGCTCTGGGCGCTCGTCGCCAGCTACGCGGCGCGCATGGTGTCCGAGCGACAGAAGGGCCGGGCAATGGCCATCGCGATGGTGGGCATCCCGCTCGCGCTGTCCCTGGGGATTCCGGCGGGCACGTTCCTGGGCGCGGCCGTCGGCTGGCGCGTCACCTTCGGCATCATGAGCGGCCTGACGCTGGTGCTCGTGGGCTGGGTGCTCGCGCGCGTGCCGGACTTCCCCGGGCAGCCCGAGGACCAGCGACTGTCGCTCACCCGCGTGTTCCTGATGCCCGGCATCCGCCCCGTGCTGTTCGTCACGCTGGCCTTCGTGCTCGCGCACAACGTGCTCTACACGTACATCGCCCCGTTCCTGGGGGCGGTGGGGATGGCGGGGGACATCGACGTGGTGCTGCTCGCCTTCGGCGTGGCGGCGCTCGCCTCCATCTGGGGCGTGGGTGTGCTCATCGACCGGTGGCTGCGGGAGCTGGTGCTCCTGAGCACGGCGCTCTTCATCGGGGTGGCGGTGGTGCTCACGGTGTCGAGCGGGCTTCCCGCCGTGGTCCACGCGGGCGTCGCCGTCTGGGGGCTGGCCTATGGCGGCGTGGCCACGCTCTTCCAGACGGCCTCGGCGAAGACGGCAGGGGAGGCCTCCGACGTCGCGCAGTCCATGGTCGTCACGGTGTGGAACATCGCCATCGCGGGAGGAGGGCTTGTGGGCGGCGTGCTGCTCGACACGCTGGGGACGCGCTCGTTCCCGTGGATGCTGATGCTCCTCCTGGTGCCCACGCTGCTCGTGGCCTGGAGGGCGCGGGAGCACGGCTTCCCACCCGTGCCCCGGCGCTGAATCACGGCGCGCGGCTCAGGTCGCCATCGCCGCGTCGGCGGACCCGGTGGCCTTGCGCATCGGCTGGGCCTTGCCGTACGTCAGCGAGCGCCACACCCACTCCATGGGCCCGAAGCGGAAGCGCGACAGCCACAGGTGGCTGAAGACGATCTGCACGGCGAAGACGCCCAGGCAGTAGAGGATGCACAGGCTGGGTGCCAGCTTCCCGAACAGCCCCAGGCCGTAGCCGTAGAACACGAGCACGCTGATGACGGACTGGCTCAGGTAGTTCGTCAGGGCCATGCGACCCACGGGCGCCAGCACCGACAAGATGCGCTGGAAGGTCGAGCGCTGGAAGAGCAGGGTGATGGCCAGCACGTACGTCGCCGCGAAGCCAATCTCCCCCATCGTCCGGATGGGGGTCAGCGCGAACGGCAGCCACGCGGGCAGCGCGTCCGGGTCCAGGATCTTCCGGATGACCAGCTGCTGCACCACGGCGCCCACGCCTCCGCCCACCACACCCATCGCCAGCGCTCCGTAGAGCAGCCGGCGGAAGAGTGGCAGGTGCTGGGCGGCGTCATGGAAGAGGCGCCGGCGGCCCACGTAGAAGCCCAGGAGGAAGCGGCCCAGGAGCCCCACCGAGTGGAGGACCATGATGTGCAGGAACTCCACGCGGTGGAACGTCGCGCCCGCCTTGACGACATCCCACCAGCTGCCGTCCGTGAAGCTGGGGAACAGGGCGACCTTCAGCGCCGCCGAACGTTCGCTCTGCGCCTTCGCCAGCGCGGCGGCGGCCTCGGGGGTGGCGGCGAGCAGCTGCGGGAGCTTGAGGACGAAGGTGGTGAGCAGCGGGCCCACCACCAGCAGCGCTATCGCCCATCCCAGAATCGTGCGGTCGTCCCGCTTCCGGAACAACAACAGCCAGAAGCCGAGCAACGCGTAGTTGCTCAGGATGTCTCCGTACCAGATGAGGTACAGGTGGCTGAGCCCCAGCGCCAGCATCACCACGAGCCGGCGGATGTAGAGCCGGGTGATGTCCGAGCCCCGGGCGTCCGCACGCCCCATCTGCACCGCGAAGCCCAGGCCGAACAGGAACGAGAAGATGGTGATGAACCGGCCGCCCACCAGGATGCCGAAGGCCGGCATGATGATGCGGTCGATGAGCGAGCCTTGGGTGAACTGCGCCTCGAGCTGCTCCTTGGGGAGGAACGCCCGACCGCTGAACCACATGAAGGTGTTGGAGATGAACACGCCGCAGAGCGCGAAGCCTCGCAGCGTGTCGAGCAACGCCAGGCGCTCGCCTGAGTCTACCGGGCGGGCGTCGGTGGGGGTGGCCGACGAAGGAGCAGGGGTCATGTCTTGCGTAGATACGCTCGAACCCCCGTTTCATTGTCTGTATTCCGTGCTTGCGGCGGATACGGCGCTGACCCGGCAAGCCGGGTGGGCCTATACGCCGATGCGTGGGCAGATGTCCTTCACGATGCACGTTTCACATCTGGGATTCTTGGCCGTGCAGGTGTAGCGGCCGTGCAGGACGGTGGCGGGGCCGAAGAAGGTCCAGGTGTCCTGGGGGACGAGCTTCATCAGGTCCTGCTCAATCGCCTCGGGCTTGTCGTGCTTCGTCAGGCCCAGGCGCTGGCTGACGCGGGCGACGTGGGTGTCGACGATGATGCCGGAGGGGATGTCGAACGCGGTGTTGAGCACCACGTTGGCCGTCTTCCGGGCCACGCCGGGGAGCTTCACCAACTCTTCCACGGTGCGGGGTACCTCGCCGCCGAACTGCTCCAGGAGGGTCCGGCTCATGGCCTGCACGGATTTGGTCTTCTGTTTGTAGAAGCCGGTGGGCTTGAGGTCCTCCTCCAGTTGGGTGGTGTCCGCGTCGGCGAAGGCCTGGGGGCCGGGGTACTTGGGGAAGACGGTGGCGGTGACGCGGTTGACGCGCTCGTCGGTGCACTGGGCCGCGAGGATGGTGGCGACGAGCAGCTCGAAGGGGGTGGACCAGTCAAGCTCGTAGCGTGCGTCGGGGTGCTGCTCGCGCAGGCGCTCGAGGAGGAGGGCGGCTTTCTCGGCGGGTTTCATGGGGTGTGTGAGCGCCACCCTACCTGAGGCATCTGACATCCGGGGCTTGGATTCGCGTTTTCCCCAACGGCACCTTCTCCGTTGCGCGCGTCGACCGAGTCCTTCTGCGCCCCGGCTCGCATTGGCCGCACCGGACACCACGCCCGGTGTCCTGTGCGTCATGGCGCTCGTGTGGCAGCTTTCCCCGCTTCGCAGCGTGGGCTCATGCTGCGGGAACACCATTGTCCGGGAGCAGTCCATGACAGTGCGTAGGTGGTGGGCCGTGCTGTTTTTCCTGCTGGTCAGCTGCGCGTCGGCACCTGCCGTCCGCGCGGAGGTCGAGGGGCTGTCGCTCGAGGATGACTCCGCGGCGGACTGCCGGACGGCCGCGGAAGACGACGGGGATGAGGGGTGTGTCACCACCGCGTGTGACGGTGGCGTGTGTGGACTCTACCGTTGCGAGGACGTTGCATCCGCTGCAGTGGCGTTCCGTACGGGCGCGCCAACCGCTCCGATGGCGGGTGTAGGTAACGCGCCCCAGAGATACTGGGGCGCGCCTCAGGTGCTGCCCGGCCGCGAGCCGGTGCTCGTCTTCCGGAAGGAGCGCCCCGAGGAGCTTCCGAGCCAGAAGGCCCTCCGCAAGGCTCGCCAGGAGTGGGAACAGGCGACGAAGGAGAAGCACCACATCTTTCCGCGGGCGTTCGAGTCCTACTTCGCGAGCCGCCGCATCAACATCCACGAGTGGACCCTTGCTGTCGACGTGAAGCGGCACAAGGAAATCCACGGCGGCGCATATGGCGCCCCATGGAACGCGGACTGGCGCCAATTCATCGAGCGCGTGGAGGGAGAGGTGGCGAAGAAGAGCGACACCACGCCGGAAGAAGTCCGCAGGAGGCTATTCGACTTCGCGGGGCTGATGATCCAGAAGTATCGTCTGGTTGGAATGCCCATGTCGTACTGGCAGCAGCTCACTGCGAACATGCAATTGTCGAAGGACTAGAGATGCGCTTCTTCCGACTCGACCCTATCGATGATGCGGCGGCCACCCAGTGGCGATGGTCGCTGGACGCGAAGCGTCGTTGGGGGCTTCCCGGAACGGAGTGTCCCCGGTGCCACGCCGGGCCGATGACCATCGCGCTCAACTACCCGAGCGTCGATTTGTCCGGACTTCCCGAGGAGAGGGCGTACCGAAAGGCCCGGTTCGTGCCTTGGGAAGAGTATGCGCCGCTGAGGGACCGAGTCCTGCCGCTCCTCCCACCCGGCGCTGTCGTACGCCCCGGGATGGGAATGGGGCCGTTGGAGGGGCGAGTCCGCGGCCGTCCGGCGCCCCTGTCGATGGATGCTCCGTGGAATCTGTACGCCCAACCCACTGGCGTGGAGCGGCTCCTCTCGGCGAACCTACGCGGCATCAAGCCCGTGCCGACGGCGACGAAGACTCCTCGCGACGTGCCGCCGCTGCTCGAGTTCGAGCTTCAGGTGGGCGGCGACTACGTCCCCGAGTGTCGTCCGCTGCCGCTGGGCGAGTCGTGCCCGGTGTGTGGTACCCAGCCACGGTCGGCCCCATCGATTGATGAGGAATGGCTCGATGCCGATTCGATGCCGGTAGCGGATGTCTTCCGGTTTCGCTGGAACCCCGCCGTGACTCTCGCGAGCGAGCGCTTCGTCGAAGTGCTTCGCGGCCTGGGTGACACAGGCATCCGAGTGGCGGAAGTGGTGGTGGGCAGGCCAGCAGGGGCTGGCGTCGTCTCGACTTGAGCTTCAGTCTGGCCTTCTCCGAGCCGCCTCAGCCGTTGAAGGAGCGCGGGGGGACGGGGGCGGGCGTGGCGCGGCCGCGCTCCACGGCGTCCAGGCGGGCCATGGTCTGCGCGTACAGGTGGTCCAGCTTGGTGTGCAGGTGTGTCACTTCCAGGCCGGCGCGGATGTTGGCCTCGTACTCGACGTCCGAGCGGATGCGGTCCTTGGCGGCCTGGCGGCTCTGGCTGATGAGGACGAAGCAGGACAGGAAGATGGCCTCCAGGCTGACCACCATGGTGAGCAGGCCGAAGGGGAACGGGTCGAACGCGTGGAACCCGGGGATGAAGTCCAGGTTGATGGAGATCCACACCGCGAACCAGGCGGCGTGCAGGAGCATGAAGGTGAAGGTGCCGCTGAAGGCGGAGAGGCCGTCCGCGAGCCGCTGGATGGTGGTGAGCCGCTCTTCCACGGTCTCGTTGGGGCTGAGGGTGGGGCGGCTGTGGAGCATCTTGTCCGCCTCTCGCAGGCGCCGGCCGATGGCGGTGAGCACGTCCATGGCGCTGGAGGGGTGGCGTTGGAAGAGCAGTTGGAGGTCAGCCCGGTCGACCTTGAGGGCGTGGGTGTCCTGGATGGCGCGGGCGTCGGCGCTGCGCGGGTCTCCGTCGAGCAGGGACAGCTCGCCGAAGAAGTCACCGCGGCGGGCGGTCTCGAAGACGATGACCTGGCCGGTGGTGTCCTCGACCGATATCTGCACCTCACCGGCGCTGACGATGTAGATGGCGCCGCCGGGGTCTCCGCGGGAGAAGACCTTCTCTCCGGCGGAGAGGCGGACCTCCTCGAGCTGGGCGGCGAGCAGCTCGCGCTCCTCGTCGTCGAGGGCGGCGAAGAGGGGGACTTCCTTGAGCAGGGCGACGTCGGCGGGCATGACGCGGAGGTCCTCGCGGAAGGGATGCGCCCCGTACGCTGGCACCTTCCGGGCCCGCCGCCCAGCGTCCCCGTGTCACGGGGATGTCGAGCCCCGGGCCCGTGACGGGGCGCTGGTGAAAAGGCGGGGCGGGTCCTCGGAAATCCGAGGGCAGGCGGGAAGGGGACAAGGCCAAACATCTGAAGTTCCAGGCCCGTGGCATGTGCATGGCCCTTGCTTTCGGAGGCGAACCTTCTTGCTCCCGAAAGGTCTGGTTCATGGCTTCATCGACGTCGCTGAAAGCGTGCATGTTCGCGGTGGTGTGGGGACTGGCGGGCTGCCATTCCGACGAACAATCCCCGGCCGAGCGGGAGCCGCCTCCACCGGGGGCGCTCGTCGCCTCGGAGAAGGAGCGGGTGAGGTCTCCCTCCGTCTCCGACACGGACTTCGCCGCGCTGGTCGCCGGCAACACCGACTTCGGCGTGGCGCTCTACCGTCGGCTCGCCGAGCCTGGAGAGAACGCCGCCGTGTCTCCCCTCAGCATCACCCGGGCCTTCAGCCTGGTGTACGCCGGAGCACGCGGCGAAACCCAGGCGCAGATGGCGCGGACGCTGGGCTTCACGCTGCCCGCGGAGCAGCTGCACCCGGCGCTCAATCGGCTGGACCTGGCGCTCCAGGAGCAGGTGGGGCAGGCGCATGGCGACAAGGGGCCGGCGCCGACGTTCCGCGCGGTGAATGCCCTCTGGGGACAGCAGGGCTATCGCTTCGAGCCCGCCTACCTGGACGTGCTCGCCGAGCACCACGGCGCGGGCTTGCGCACGGTGGACTTCGCCGCGGACCCGGACGGCGTACGCCGCGCCATCAACGACTGGGTCTCCGGCGTGACGGCTGACCGCATCCAGGACCTGATTCCCCAGGGAGAGGTGCGCGCCGACACGCGACTGGTCCTGGCCAATGCCCTCCACTTCAAGGGGGCCTGGCGTACGCCGTTCCCTGCCCAGGCCACGAGCCCGAAGACCTTCCATGGCCTGACGGGTGGCACGACGCAGGTCCCGATGATGCACACCTCGTGGTCGTTCCCCTTCTCGCGTGGAGAGGGCTATGACGCCATCGCGCTTCCCTATGTGGGCCGCGCCTTTCGCATGCTCGTCATCGTCCCCGACGCGGGTCGCTTCCAGGAGGTGGAGCAGCGCCTGTCCGCCGCGTTCCTGGACACCGTGCGAGCGAACCTGAGCGAGCGGCACATGCTGCTGCGCTTTCCTCGCTTCGAGGTGAGGCAGTCGGCCGCCCTGGTGGATGCGCTGCGCTCCCTGGGAATGGAGGATGCCTTCTCCGAGCGCGCGGACCTGTCTGGCATCACGGGTGAGGAGCGACTGCTGCTCAGTGGCGCGCAACATCAGGCCTTCGTCGCCGTGGACGAGGCGGGCACCGAGGCCGCCGCCGCGACCGCCGTCGAGATCGGGCCCGTGTCGCTTCCTCCCGAAGTCCACGTGGACCGCCCGTTCGTGTTCGTCATCGAGGAGGTGGCGACGAGGAGCGTGCTCTTCCTGGGTCGGGTCGTGAGCCCCTGAGGCGACGAGGCGCACCGGTTCGACCCATCCGATGACACATGACGGGCTCCGGGATGAAGCTCCGGAGCCCGTATCGGGGCGTGAATGGATGAGCGTGAACGCCCGCCGCCAGACACGTCAGAAGCGCTCATGTGTGCCAATCCCTGCCCCGAATCTTCTCGGGATGCAAGGTGCAAGGTCAGCAGCAGTTGCTCGGCTTCCGCGCGATGACGGCGATGAGGACGGCGATGTTGATGAGCAGTTGTGCCAGCACGACGGCCAGGTAGGCGCCCCCGGACGTGAAGAGGCCCACGACCATGAGGATGAGCGACGCGCAGTTGAGGGCGATGGAGACCCAGTTCCCCATCAGCATGTCACCCAAAACCTTGCCGAGTGTCCCCGCGACGTAGAGTGCCTTGATGACCTTGATGACGGTGCTGCCACTGGTCGCGCCCTTGGCCGCCTCGCCGATGGCCTTGAGCAGGGGCGTGCTCTCGCCGACGACCTTGCTCAAGGAGGAGACGGCTCGGCTCGCGGAGAAGCCCAGGCCCACGACGGTCAGGAACAGGCAGAGGGACGTCGCGGCGACGGAGACGACCCAGCCGATGCACTCCGTGTCGACGGCCAATTCCATCCGTCCGCACTCGACGGGGCCCTTGGCGGTGTGGTGGTAGAAGACATACGCGGCGCCCTCCACCTTGCCGGCGATGGCGCCCACCGGCATGCCTCCGGGGCCGTTGCCCTTCGACAGTCCAAGATAGAGATTGTTCCGGAACAGCGAGCGCAGGCGATCCTTCAGCGCCCCGGGAACCGAGGCGAGCACCGGCTCGTAGGCGGCGATGATGGCTTCGATCTGGTCGGGCGAGAGCGAGCTGTTCGCGGGGTAGGGCACCTCGTCGCGGGACCAGCGCACAGCAGGTTCGAGCCGCGCGGACGAAGGCTCCACCGCCAGCTGGGTCGAGGCGGTCCCGGGAGGAGGCGTGGACTCCGACGGAGGGGTGCTCACCGTGGCGGGGAAGGCCGTGTTGAGGAGCACCGGCGGATTCCCTGTCACCTGGTTGGTGAGCATGATGCTGCTCCAGGCGTAGTACGCGACGCAGCCCTCCGCGTCCGCGGGCGATTGCGACATGTACTGCTGGACCTCGTTGGCGGAGATGGCGCGGGACCAGAGCGCGGCCGCCTGGAGGTATCCCTGGAGGTCGCTGAGGGTGGACCCGGCGGTGTCCGGGCTGTACGTCGCGCCGAACAGCCACACCGGGTTCGCCAACACCGGCAGGGTGCACGGGATGGTCAGGTCATGCGAGCCGTCGAGGTAGATGAGGACCGTGGAGTTGCTGTACGTGGCCGCCAGGTGATGCCAGGTGCCCGGGGGCAAATGGATGCTGTTCCCCCAGCCGCTGGAGCCTCCCGCCGTATCCAGCTTGAACTCGAGGTTGAAGCCTCCACCATTCCACTGCACGCCCAGGGAGCAGCCGTAGCCGCTGTCCCGGTCCCTGCATGAGAACAGGGTTCGGGACGACTCCTGGAAGTCGGAGGGCGCGTCGAGGTTGAACCAGCCCTGCACGCTGAAGGGGGCTCCGTCCGCCACCACCGTGAGCGCGTCGCGGGGCGAGGGCTGGACACCCGTGTTGATCAGTCGCAGCGCCGGGGCGACCATCAACACCTGGGCGCCGCCCTGGAAGGTGGCCGCGTTGTGATGATTGCCGGAGACGTCGTTGCTCGAGCCGTCGACGAAGCTGTAACACGCGGCGAGGTGGGTGCTCGGCGAGGGGATGTCCCACGTGGGGAGGCGCTCGCCCTCGGGCAGCGCCGTGGACCAGAACGCGACGTTGATGAACTGCGCGTCCACCGTGCTCCCCAGGCTGAACGGGGCGTTGGTCGTGGTGGGGCCGGAGATGAAGCCCTCGATGACCGGCGTGCCATTCGCCCACAAGGTGTAGCTGCCCTGGGTGGTTCCCTGCGACTCGAAGACCAGCAGGAGGTACTGCCATTGGCCTGGCAGCAGTTCGATCTCCGCGCACTGTGGCGTGTTCATCCCAGGGAGCTGCAGGGTGGGGAGCAGCCCATGCAGTCCGATGGAATAGGAGGTGCCGGACCGCAGCAACACCCCGTCATAAGCGGGCACTCGGGGGTTCAACCAGAAGCCGATGGAGTAGGAGCTGCTCCCGCTCAGGTCGATGGGGCTCGACGTTCCGAGTTGGATGCTCTGTCCGAAGTGGACGTCCGCGGCGCCGTACTGGTAGGTGGGTCTCATGGCGCGGAGCGCATAGCAATGGGTGCGCCAGCTCGGCCCATCGAGGAGCTCGCCCGGTGAGGTCCTGGTTCGGGGGCGGGTGAGCCGACCTGGCGCGTCCGGTCGCAACGCAGTTGCGTCTCGCCGGGCCGCATTCGCGCACGAGGGCGAGAGGTATTCGAGACCCACCGGGCTCGTCTGCCGCTGGAGGCGCGTCAGACCTCCTCGAAACTTGCTCCCGTGACCAATAGATCACCTCTTCCGAGGCAAAGTCCCCGCCGGATGGAGCTCACAGCTGATTGGCGCGTTCGTTCAAGCCAGGGTGACCTGGCCTCCCTATCCTGGTGATGACGCTGTCACCAGGAGGGCTTGCATGGATGTGTTTCGTTTGTCTCGCGCGGGGCGGCTCGTGCTCGTCGCGCTGACGAGTCTCGTGGGGTGCTGGGGTTGTGCTGCATCTCCGACCCGGGCCGTGGTCTTTCCCTCGGAGCCCCTTGCTCCGGCGGAGGTCCGTGCTCCGGGCGCCGTGCTCATGGTCCTCTCGGCGGCCTCCGAGCAGAAGCTCGCGGATGGGAGTGTTCGTCAGACGGGCGTCTTCCTGAACGAGTTCTACGAACCCTACAAGGTGCTCGTCGACGCGGGATATCAGGTCGTGCTCGCGACTCCCGGTGGCCGTGTTCCTTCGTTCGACCCGGAGGGGATGGATCCGAAGTACTGGAAGGAGCACCCCGAGGCGCTCGAGGCGGCCAAGGCGATGGTGACTCGGCTGGAGGCGCCGGTCTCCCTCTCCGACGTCCGGGGCCGTGCGAAGGAATTCCAGGCGCTCCTCGTGCCAGGAGGGCAGGGCGTCATGGTGGACCTGCTCCACGATGCGGAGCTGCACGGGCTGTTGATCGACTTCGGCGCCTCGGGTCGGCCCGTGGGACTCGTCTGCCACGCCCCGGCGCTGCTCTCGCGACTGCCTCCGGATGCGAGCCCCTTCGCGGGGCGACGCGTCACCTCTGTGTCGGGATTCGAGGAGTGGTACATCGAGACCTTCGTCATGGGGGCGCGCGCGGAGGTTCGTGGCATCGGCGACCAGCTCGATGACGCGGGCTACCTCCATGAGACGGCTTTCCCCGGCCGCTCGCGGGCCGTGCGCGATTGCAACCTGGTGACGAGCCAGAACCCGTTCTCCGGGGCGGACTTCAATGCGAGCTTCCTGGCGGCGCTCGGTGATTGGCGCAACGGGGGCCGTTGTGCGCAAGAATCCGGCGGGACGGAGAAGGCCACCCGCTGACGAGGGCTCGCGGACCATGGAGGACCAAGGCGTCATGACGAGCCCGGCCTTGCGCCGGGTGCTCGAGGCCACGGTGGCCCGTTCCTACCCGGAGATCGCCACCGGTGGGCGCGACAAGGTCGCCATCCTCCAGGCCGTCCTGGACGCGCATGGCTGGCGCCCGGTGCTGGAACTGGGACTCACGCTTCGGACCCTGTCCGCACATCCGGTCCTGCGTGCGCTCGGGGCCGGGGCGACTCCCTGGCACACCATGGAGCGGTGGCAGACGCTCGAGCGGTTCCTGCACTCGCGTCACCGCACCCGGTTCGTCGAGCGTGACGCGAGCCTCACGCGGATGACCCTTCAGCACGTGGCCATCGATGGGGGCAGGATTCGCGCGGTCAATGACCTGTTCATCTGGGGCGTGCTGATCGCCGTCTTGGAGTCCGCGGGCTTCACGGGGCTCACGGTGTCGCTCGCATCGACGGAAGGCCGCTCCGTTGTCATCCATGGAGGGCGGGGCCCCAAGGTGCTACCGGCGAAGACCGATGTGGCGACCTTCGCCTGGAAGTCACCGCGGGACGTTCCTGTTCGCGAGAGTCCAGCTCCAGGCGAGGAGTCGCGGTCGGTTCGGGACCGGCTCCAGAAGCTGATGAGCGTGGACCTGCTGCATCCATGGACCTTGGAGGAGTGCGCGCAGCGACTCATCCTCTCCCGCCGAGGACTTCAGCGAGCCCTGCAGTCCGAGGGGACGACGTTCTCCGCCACCCTGCAGCGCACGCGGGTCGAGGCCGCGCATGCGCTGCTCGGTGAGCCGGAGCTCACCTTGACGGATGTGGCGTTCTGCACGGGCTTCGCCGACCAGGCCCATTTCTCGCGGACGTTCCGCAAGTTCAACGAGGTCCCGCCATCCGCGCTGCGAGGGCTCCTGCGATAGCTGGCGGTCAGCCCTGGTCGCCGCGGAAGCCGATGGGCCCTTCGCCGTTGTAGGTCATGGTCCCCGTGAGGGATTGGCCGCCGTTGGGCGAGGTCAGGTCCAGGTTGATGACGTTCTGCCCCTGGCGCGAGCCGAGGACGAAGGTGCCGCCTGGATTCCACGGGGCGGTCGGCCCGCCCCACTGGTTCTCGACGGCGTAGTTGTTCGGACTGGTGAGGGTGGCGCGGAAGCCGATGGGGCCCTCTCCGCTGTAGGTCATGGAGCCCGTCAGCGTCTTTCCTCCATCACTGGAGGAGACCTTCATGGCGACGACGTTCTGCTTCTCCCGACCACCAATCGTCCACGTGCCACCCGGATTCCAAGGAGCCGACGAGCCGCCCCATTGGTTCTGCACCTTGTATGAAGACATACCTGGCACTCCTGTGTTTGTGGGTTGAGGGCCCAAAGACAGGCTTTGTCCAACGACAATCCGGGTGGGAGGCGCCTGGAGTCGTCTCTGGGGTGCGCGGAGGATAAATAGGTCGAATTCGAAGGCGATGTGAAAAACACCGAGTGTGGAGGGCTGATCACTGGGTATGCGATTGGGACTAGCCCTCCGGTCCCGGGTCTCTGGGAGGAAACTGGCAGCGGCATCTGTCCCTGCAGGTGTGCAGCAGAGAGGGCGTCGTCAGGTTTCGAACCAGGCTGCCGTGAGTCGCTCGTTCGATTTCCCGGGGACGAGAGGGCTTCGTGCCGCTGTGCGAGCGCCCCGGGGCGCTTCATGATGGCTTCGTTGGTGGCTGGAGGCTCGCGGAAGATGGGATACTGCATCTATCATGTCGCCTTCGAGGGCCCTGCTCCCTCGTTCGAGACGCTTCGGGACCTGGTGGCGGCGCGGTTGGGAACGCCCGTCGACCTCATCGAGACTCCGCCGGGTTTCTGGGTTGGCATGGGGAAGCCCAACGGGGGACTGAGTGGGTTCTCGCTTCTCCGTCATGAGGGCGCGTTGGAGCCCGAGTGGGATTCCGAGTCGCCCGACGATGCGCTCCTCTTTCGCATCCTGGAGGAGTTCGGAGGCCGGAGGGCGCTCGTCAATTCCCCGGCGCCTCGCCGGGTGAGATGGCGCTTCTATTTCACCGGGACGCCGCCGACCCCTGAGCAGGTCGAAGCGCGGTTCGAGGAGGTCACGGGCATTGTTCCCGAGCGACGGCCCAGTGAGCGCGCCTATGAGTTCCCCGTGAGCCACTCACTCGAGGCCCCCATGCTTCTGGGGCCCGGACATGGCGTCTCACTCTTCCTCAAGTCCTACGGAATCTCTCTGACGACCGGGTTCGACCTGACGCTCTTGACCGAAGTGCTCGCCGTCCTGGAATCGCTCGGTGGACGTCAGCTCGACCATGACGACCCCGCAGTCTCGTGACGCGTGAGACGGGCGCGCTCCACGATGGACGCTCCCGGCGGGCCGGCGTAGGGTCCGCGCCGGTTCCACCCTTTCTCCCGAGTGAGCACCCATGGTCTCGGCCATCTTCAATCCGGCCCGCTGGAAGCCCGTCGAGGGCCCCAAGTTCAAGGACATCACCTTCCACCGCGCGGTGGACCAGGGCACCGTCCGCATCGCGTTCAACCGCCCCGAGGTGCGCAACGCCTTCCGCCCCCGCACCGTCGACGAGCTGTCCCGCGCCCTCGAGGCCACCCGCTTCATGACCGACGTCGGCTGCGTCCTCATCACCGGCAACGGCCCGTCCCCCAAGGACGGCGGCTGGGCCTTCTGCTCCGGCGGTGACCAGCGCATCCGCGGCAAGGACGGCTACAAGTACGAAGGCGAAGAGGGCGAGTCCGACCCCGCCCGCCTCGGCCGCCTCCACATCCTCGAGGTCCAGCGGCAGATCCGCTTCCTCCCCAAGGCCGTCATCGCCGTCGTCCCCGGCTGGGCCGTCGGCGGCGGGCACAGCCTCCATGTCGTCTGCGACATGACCATCGCCAGCCAGGAACACGCCGTCTTCAAGCAGACCGACGCGGACGTCGCCAGCTTCGACGGCGGCTACGGCTCCGCGCTGCTCGCCCGACAGATCGGCCAGAAGCGCGCCCGGGAGATCTTCTTCGTCGGCGCCAACTACTCCGCCCAGGAGGCCTTCCAGATGGGCATGGTCAACGCCGTGGTCCCCCACGAGAAGCTCGAGGACTTCGCCCTCGAGTGGTCCGCGGAGATCAACACCAAGAGCCCCACCGCCATCAAGATGCTCAAGTACGCCTTCAACCTGCCCGATGACGGAATGGTCGGCCAGCAGCTCTTCGCCGGCGAGGCCACCCGCCTGGCCTACGGCACCGACGAAGCCCAGGAAGGCCGCGACGCCTTCGTCCAGAAGCGCAAGCGCGACTTCAAGCGCTTCCCCTGGTCCTACTGACTCCTCGCGCCTCGACCCGCTTCGGTGTCTCCCGGAGCGGGTCGCGCGCGTTCCCTGCCTACGCCGTGACGACCACCGAATCGGCCGAGCGCTTCGAGGGACCGTGGAACACGGCCTCGATGTTGTTCCCATCCGGGTCCAGCATGAACGCCGCGTAGTACCCCGGGTGGTACGGCCGCTCACCCGGCGCGCCGTTGTCCTTCCCGCCCGCCGCCAGCGCCGCCTCGTAGATGCGGTGCACCGTCTCGCGGTCCTTCGCCTGGAAGGCCAGGTGCACGCTGGAGGTCTTCGTCGAGCCCGGGTCCACCGGCGACACGAACAGCTCGTCCGCGAAGAAGTGCCCCGGCCCGTGCGCGCCGATGGGGATGCCCAGCACTCCCAGGATGGCCTGATAGAACCGCCGACTTGCCTCCAGGTCACGGGTGCGCAGGTGCACGTGGTCGAACATCCGGCCGCGATGGAATTCCATGGTTGCTCTCCGCCGATTTGTGCACCCCTAATGGGGTACGCGTGTGAGGAGGCGCGAGGCTGCCATGAAACCCCACTTCCTGACGTTCTTCTGTGAGTTGGCACCGGGTCCGCTCGGCGAACTGTTCGACACTGAAGGCGTCCTCGAGGACCTGCGCGAGATGCGCGCGGGCGTGAGCCTGGGGCTCGTGGACCTGACCGGCGAGCGCGCCCAGGTGGTCCGCCGACTCAACCGCGAGGGCATCCCCGTCACCGCGTGGCTCCTGCTCCCCCCAGAGCAGGGCTACTGGTTCCACGCCGGCAACCTCGTGCAGGCCCGCGCGCGCTACGAGGCCTTCCGCACCTGGTCCGCCCAGCACGACCTCAAGTGGGCGAGCGTGGGCCTGGACATCGAGCCCGACATCGAGGAGCTGCGCCGCTGGGCCCGCGCGCCCCTGAGAAGCCTCCCGGGAATGCTGTCGCGCCTCATCCTGCGCGGAGGCCGCTCGCGCGACGCCAAGGCCGGCTACCGCGCGCTCGTCGAGCGCATCCGCGCGGATGGCCACAAGGTGGACACGTACCAGTTCCCCTTCATCGTCGACGAGCGCCAGGCGCGCTCCTCCGTCCTGCGCCGCGTGGCGGGCATGCTCGACGTGCCCACGGACCGCGAGGTGCTGATGCTCTACACCAGCTTCGTGCGCCCCCAGGGCCCCGCGCTGCTGTGGAGCTACGCGCCCGGCTCCACCTCCATCGCCGTGGGCAGCACGGGCGGCGGCGTGGAGCTGCCGGGGCTGCTCGCGTCAGCTCCGCTGGATTGGACCGAGCTGTCGAGAGACCTGCGACTGGCGGTGCGGTGGACGCACGACCTGCACGTGTTCAGCCTGGAGGGCTGCGTGAAGCAGGGCTTCCTGCCCCGGCTGCGCGACTTCAACTGGGACGCGCCCGTGGAGCCGCCCTGGGTGGACTCCCGGCGCGTGGACGCCGTGCGCCGGGCCGCGCGCAGCGTGCTCGGCGTGTCGGGCCGCCTGCTGCGCTGAAGCGAGCAGGGCAGCGCACATCCGGCGGGCGGGAAGGCGCCTCGCGTCAATGTGAGGCCGCGGACGGGAAGGGTTGACGCTCGGGGCGCACGGCAGTGTCATGCGCCCCGACTCCCCGAGCTTCAAGCCCCCGCAGGCTCGGGATGGGAACGCCATGACCGACTCCTGTCCGACGACGAAGCTCCTCGGCGCGCTCGTGCTCTCCACGAGCCTGCTCACGGCCGCCCCCGCCGTGGCCGCCGCGCCCGTCAACTCCACGACCGTCCCCAACGGAGGCTTCGAGACCGCGGGCGGCGCCTCGGCCGTGCCCGCGTTCTGGACGGCCCGGGGCTCGGGCAAGGTGTCCTCGAGCGGCGCGAGCAAGGCGGAGGGCTCGCGCGGCCTGCTCATCGAGAGCCCGCAGGGCGGCGGAGAGACCACCGTCGAGTCCGGCGAGCTGAAGCTCCAGGTCGGCCAGCTCTACCGGCTGAGCGCGTGGGTTCGCACCCAGGGCGTCCAGGCGGACCCGCTCGCGCGTTATCCCACGCCCCACGGCGCGTGCGTCTCGATGAAGAGCTTCCCCTTCACCAACTGCACGCCCGCCACCAGCGCGGACGCGGGGGGCCGCGCCTCCGTCGTCTTCTTCGCCACCCAGGCCACGGACCGCGTGCAGCTCCACCTGGGCCGCAACGGCAAAGCCACCGGCTCCGTCTGGTACGACGACGTGCGCGTCGAGCCCGTGGAGGACATCAACGCGTACGTGCCGCTGGAGTCCGTGAGATGGGCGGGCAAGGGGTTCCGCTACGACGACGGCGGGTGGATCTACGTCCACATCGAGGGCGACCCGTACGAGCGCGGCCACCAGTTCGGTGAGCTCGTGCCGCAGGAGATCGTCCGCTACATGGAGAAGCTCGGCGTCCAGAAGGACAAGGCCGACCCGGCGAAGGGCTGGAGCCACCAGCGGCTGCTCGCGGACTCGCTCTTCCTGCGCAAGTTCGACCCCGAGTACCTGGAGGAGATGAAGGGCATCGCGGACGGCGCGAACAAGGCCGGGGCGAAGTTCAAGGACCGCCCGCTGGACCTCATCGACATCGTCACGCTCAACACCGCCGTGGACGCGGGCCAGCTCGAGGAGGCCAACCGCGCCACCTCCACCTCACTGTCCGGTCGCACCTTCCTCAAGGCCGATGACGATGCCGAGCGCGGAGGGAAGGGTGACCACTGCTCGTCCTTCGTCGCCACCAGGTCCGCCACCAAGGATGGCCGCGCCATCATGGGGCAGATCTTCATGTGGAACGGCTACACCGGCGTCCACTGGGACGTGGTGCTGGACGTGCAGCCCACGCGTGGCCACCGCTTCGTGATGCAGACCTTCCCCGGCGGCATCCACAGCGGCGCGGACTGGTTCATCAACGCAGCCGGCATCGTCATCGGCGAGACGACGGTGGGCCAGACGCCGTTCGACCCGAACGGCACGCCGCAGAGCAACCGCATCCGCAAGGCCGCGCAGTACGCGTCCTCTATCGACGATGTCGCGCGCATCATGAAGGACCAGAACAACGGCCTGTACACCAACGACTGGACGCTCGCGGACACGAAGACGGACGAGGGCGCGTGCCTGTTGCTCGGCACGAAGAAGACGCGCCTATGGCGCACCGGCAGCAAGGGCAACGCCGCCGACACGCCGGGCAACCTCAAGGACTTCATCTGGGCGAACAACAACAACCGCGACCTGGAGGTCCGCAAGGAGTCCGTCTCCAACCCGGACAACGCCCCCGCGGACCTGGCCTTCAACACGTGGAACCGCGACATCGCCTTCTGGGAGTACTACCAGCAGCACGGCAAGAAGGGCTTCGACCTGGACTCGGCCATCCGCATGTTGGCCTCCAGCCCCATCAACCGGCCCCACGCGTGCGACGGGAAGATCACCACGTCCGAGATGGCCGAGAAGATGATGTTCCTGGCCCACTACGGGAAGACGACGCTGCGCGAGAAGATGATCGGCAGCCGCTTCATGCCGGACCTGCCCGGCGCGACGCCGCACCTGTCCCTGGGGTACACGACGTTCAGCCCGCTCTACGTCTCCGCGAAGCTCAAGCAGGCGCAGAAGACGTGGAAGGCGCCCGAGGAGCCGCAGGCCCTCAAGCGTGACTTCTCCCGCGTGAAGGACGCCGTCGGCTTCGACGAAAAGCTCCTGTGGTCCAACACGCTCTTCCCCGCGACGGATGGCGAGAACTGGCTGGTCAGCGGCACCGCCGCGTACTGGAAGCTGCTCAAGGACGTCTCCGGGCAGGAGGGCAAGCAGGACAAGGCGTTCGAGGCGCAGCGGGACGTGCTCGCGGACCTCAATGACCGCTTCCTCTTCACCACCTCGCGCGAGGCGGACGTCGCGCCGGCCACCGCGAAGACGGAGTACGGCCGCTACGGCACGTACCTGGTGCCTCGGGTCAAGGGCACCTTTGCGCTGCACCAGCTCCGCCTGCTCGTGGGCAACGAGGGCTTCAGCAAGGTGATGAACGCCGTGCACGCGAAGTACGCGAACAAGGACATCACCACCGCGGACTTCAAGCGCCTGGCGCAGGAGGCCTCGGGCAAGGACGTGGGCGCCTTCGTCGGTCAGTGGCTGGAGCGCACGGGCCTGCCGCAGCCTCGCTTCAAGGCGAGCGCGGCGCAGGTGAAGGACGGCTACGAGGTGACGCTGAAGGTGGAGCAGCCGGGCCCCAAGCCCTGGCACTTCGTCACGCTGGTGGAGGTGCGCACCGCGAAGGGCTCCACGCTGGAGCGCATCGAGGTGAAGGCCGCCGCGAACGAGACCTTCGTCCTGAAGACGGCCGAGGCGCCGGTGCGCGTGGTGTTCAACGCGGGCAACGATGTGCCCGTGGTGCGTGAGCGCTTCCAGGTGCTGGGCAACCAGACGGACGCGTGGGAGCGACTGCTGCTGGTGCACGGCACCGCGCGCCAGACGGAGTCCATGCGCACGCTGGCGCTGGGCTACCGCGAGGTGCTCGCGGATGTGTTCACCGAGCGGCTGGTCCCCATCGCGCCGGACGCCGAGGTGACGGACGCGCAGCTCGCGGACCGGGACCTGGTCCTCTTCGGTGGCGCGGAGGACAACGCGCTGCTCGCGCGGCTGGCGTCCGAGAAGAAGCTCCCGGTGGAACTGGGGCGGCGCTTCTTCCGCTGGCAGGGGAAGACCTATGGCCGCCCGGATGACGGCATCGCGATGGCGCTGCCCAACCCGTGGAACCCGAAGCGCGCGCTGTATCTCTACGTCGCGAACAGCGGCCTCCAGCTGTGGCAGATGACGCGGACCTATCAGCGCAACCTCCAGGGCTGGGCCGTGTTCCGCGGCGGGGACGTGGCCTCGAAGGGGTTCCACGACCTGGATGCCATGTCGCAGGACGTCGCGGTGACGCCGGCCCCGCCCGCGACGCCGGCCCCCACGACTCCCGCTGCGCCCGTTCCGGCGCCCGTGATGGGTCAGCGCTGACGCATCGACCCCGAGGCGAGCCCTGATGGAGGGCTCGTCGTCGTGGGGGCGGTGGGCAGCGCCCCCTGGTCGCCGTGGTGGACCGAGGGGCGAGCTCTCCGGAACGGCTCGGAGGGCGTCGAGACCAGGTGCGCCGTGGCGGACCAGGCGGCGAACCCGACTGACGGGTTCGTCGTGAAGTGCCCGGGGTCGTCGGTGCTTGGCGCTTGTCCTCGAGGAGGACCGCCACAGGGCCAGGCGCCGTCGTGGAGGGGCGCTCTGGACGCCGTGGATGCGTCGGACGGGCTCAAGTCGGCGGGCCCTGACGCGTCGCCTCACGGGAGCACGGTCAGCGCGCGGGCTCTCACGCTCGGAGCGACCCGCGAGGGGCTCGCGGGTCTGCTCTGACGGAGACCTGCGTGAGAGCCAGGAAAGAGGGGAATGGCCCGGATGGCACGACCCGAGGAATAGGGTGGCCGCCCGTGTGTTTTTCCCGTCTGCCTGGATGGACGCCGGCCCTTCGGGTCCGGCAGATTCCGGCGTCCCCCAATTCTCCCGGAGCCTCATGAGCCCCAAGAAGTTCATTGCCCACCGAGCCTGGGCCAGCAGCGCCCTCGGCACCCTTCTCCTGACTGGCTGCGCCAGCGCGCCCCAGCCCGCGCCCACCGCCGAGACGCCTCCGGCCGTCGAGGCCGCGCCCGCCGCCGAAGCGCCTCCCGTGGCCGAGGCCCCCGCCGCCGCTCCCGCGGCACCCGCCGCCGTGGCCGAGGCTCCCGCCGCGGCGCCCGTCGTCGAGGAGGTCTCCGAGGAGGCCGTGCGCCGGCTGGGCGTGGAGCTGAAGAACCTGGATCGCGCCGTCCGGCCGCAGGACGACTTCTACCAGTTCGTCAACGGCACCTGGCTGAAGACCACGCCCATCCCCGCGGACCGCGCTCGCTACGGCACGTTCATCGAGCTGGCGGACAAGTCCGAGCTGGCGATGCGCGCCATCATCGAGGAGGCCGCCGCCGCGAAGAAGCGCCCCGCGGGCTCCACGCCGCAGAAGGTGGGCGACCTCTACAACAGCTTCATGGACACCGCGCGCATCGAGAAGCTGGGCCTCAAGCCCGTGGCTTCGGAGCTCTCGCGCGTCAAGGCGCTCAAGAGCAAGGCGGGCCTGCCGGAGCTGTTCGCGGAGATGCAGCGCAACGGCCTGCAGACGCCGTTCGTCATGTACGTGGGCCAGGACCAGAAGCAGGCCACGCGCTACATCGCGCAGGTCAGCCAGAGCGGCCTGGGGCTGCCGGACCGCGACTACTACACGAAGACGGAGCAGCGCTTCGTCGACATCCGCGCCGCGTACCTGACGTACATCGAGAAGCTGCTCACGCTGGCGGGTGAGAAGGACGCGAAGAAGGCGGCCGAGGACATCTTCGCGCTCGAGGCGAAGCTGGCCGAGAAGAGCTGGGACCGGGTGAAGAACCGGGACCGCGAGGCCACCTACAACCTGAAGACGGTCCAGGAGCTGGACGCGCTGACGCCCGGCTTCTCGTGGGCGCGCTTCCTGAAGGCCACCGGCGCGCAGAAGACGCCCGGTGTCATCGTCCGTCAGCCCGACTTCCTCCAGGCGCTGGCGCAGACGGTGGAGGCCACGCCGCTGCCCGTGCTCAAGCAGTACCTGACGTACAAGGTGCTGTCCGGCCGCGCGCCGATGCTGTCGTCCGCCTTCGAGCAGGCGTCCTTCGAGTTCTACGGCAAGACGCTGCAGGGCCTGCAGGAGAACCGTCCGCGTTGGAAGCGCGCGGTGACGGCGGTGGAGGGCTCGCTGGGCGAGGCCGTGGGCCAGCTCTACGTGGAGCGGCACTTCTCGCCGGCCTCCAAGCAGCGGATGCAGGAGCTGGTGGCGAACCTGCGCGAGGCGTTCCGTCAGGGCATCGACGGGCTGGACTGGATGAGCGCCGAGACGAAGGCGCAGGCCCAGGCGAAGCTGTCCAAGTTCAACGTGAAGATCGGCTACCCGGACAAGTGGCGTGACTACTCGCGCCTGAAGATCGTCCCCGGGGAGCTGGTGGCCAACGTGCGCCGCAGCGAGGTGTTCGACCACGCGTACATGGTGAGCAAGCTGGGCAAGCCCATCGACCGTCAGGAGTGGGGCATGACGCCGCAGACGGTGAATGCCTACTACAGCTCCACGATGAACGAGATCGTCTTCCCGGCCGCCATCCTCCAGCCGCCGTTCTTCAACCCGGACGCGGACGACGCGACGAACTACGGCGCCATCGGCGCGGTCATCGGCCACGAGTTCAGCCACGGCTTCGACGACCAGGGCAGCCGCTCCGACGGTGACGGCAACC
This sequence comes from Myxococcus sp. MISCRS1, assembly GCF_026626605.1. Taxonomy (NCBI): domain Bacteria; kingdom Pseudomonadati; phylum Myxococcota; class Myxococcia; order Myxococcales; family Myxococcaceae; genus Myxococcus; species Myxococcus sp. MISCRS1. The sequence goes on along the minus strand of NZ_JAPNKB010000001.1, from coordinate 430,889 downwards.
TGCGCAACTGGTGGACGGAGCAGGACCAGGCGGGTTTCAAGCAGCGCACGGCGGTGCTGGTGGAGCAGTACTCGGGCTTCAGCCCGCTGGAGGCCATGAAGGTCAACGGCGAGTTGACGCTGGGCGAGAACATCGGCGACCTGAGCGGCCTGGCGGTGGCGTACAAGGCCTACACGCTGTCGCTGCAGGGCAAGGAGGCGCCCTCCATCGCCGGCTTCACGGGCCCGCAGCGCTTCTTCCTCGGCTGGGGGCAGATCTGGCGCGGGCTGTACCGCGACGATGCGATGCGCCAGATGCTGTTGACGGATCCGCACTCGCCGCCGCAGTACCGTGTCAACGGCGTGCTGCGGAACATGACGGAGTTCTACGAGGCGTTCGGCGTGAAGGAAGGCGACGCCGCGTACCTCGCTCCCGAGAAGCGCGTGAAGATCTGGTAGTGCGCTCCCATGCCCCATGGTCCGACCTGGACGGTGGGGCATGGACGTCTGGCTTCCCTGGCCCCTCCCCGGAGGGCCATGGGGGCCGGGTGGACAGGGGCTCGCGGATGTTTAGGCTGGGGGACTCCTGTCCCCGAGGTCTCGCTCCGTGAGCCCCATCCTGCTTCGGCTCGTCTGTGGTCTGTTGTTCTCCGCGCTGGTGTTGGGCGCCGTGGTGCGTCCCCCGGAGAACCTCACGCAAGGCCTGGGCATGTTGCTGCCCGCGAGCATGCTGCTGGGCGTGGCCCTCAAGGGCCCCCGGCGCAACCTCATCCCCAAGAAGAAGGCCGCGCCGGTGTCACCCTCGCTTCCGGACGTCTGAGGTTCGCCTCTCCCCGACGGCTTCATCCGCTAGGATCGTCCCGGAAGGACTCAGCGGAGGCACGACATGGGGCTTCGCGATGCGATTGAGCAGCAGTTGGCGCTCGTGGAGGAAGAGCCGCGCAACATCGTCCGACTCCAGCGTGCCGCTGAATTGCTTCAGCGGGCGGGAGATGCGCGGGAGGCCGCGGAGATGTTCTCCCGAATCGCGCGGGAGTACCTGCGCGACGGCTTCCATCTCAAGGCCGTGGCGCTGCTGAAGCAGGTGCTGACGCTGGAGCCGAGGGCCGCCTCATCTCGGGAGCTGCTCGCGGAGGCGTGTGCGCAGGGCGGCTCGACGCAAGAGGCCCATGCCGTCTACAGCGCCCTGCTGGAGGAGTATCGCTGGGCAGGGCGGGCGGAGGACATCGCGCGTGTCCTCCAGGCCATGGCGGCCGTGGGCGTCGTCGAGCGGTGACGGAGGCTCGCGGCGCGAGCCCTCCGTCGGTACATCGCGTCCGTCAGCCCTTCTTCGCCGTGGGCTTGTTGATGTTGGCGAAGAAGTCGTTGCCCTTGTCATCCACCACGATGAACGCCGGGAAGTCGACGACCTCGATCTTCCACACGGCCTCCATGCCCAGCTCCTCGTACTCGAGGACCTCCACCTTGGTGATGCAGTCCTTGGCCAGTCGCGCCGCGGGGCCGCCGATGGAGCCCAGGTAGAAGCCGCCGTGCTTCTTGCACGCCTCCGTGACGGCCTGCGAGCGGTTGCCCTTCGCCAGCATCACGAAGCTGCCACCCTCCGCCTGGAACTGGTCCACGTACGCGTCCATGCGACCCGCCGTCGTCGGACCGAACGAGCCGGACGCATAGCCCTCCGGCGTCTTCGCCGGACCCGCGTAGTACACCATCCGGTCCTTCAGGTACTGCGGCATGCCCTCGCCGCGGTCCAACCGCTCCTTGAGCTTCGCGTGCGCGATGTCGCGTGCCACCACCATCGGCCCCGACAACGACAGGCGCGTCTTGATGGGGTAGCGCGACAGCTCCGCGCGCAGCTCGCTCATCGGCCGGTTAAGGTCCAGCTTCACCACCTCGCCGCCCAGGTCCGACTCCGTCGTCTCCGGCAGGTACTTCGCCGGGTCCGCCTCCAGCTGCTCCAGGTAGACGCCGTCCCGGGTGATCTTCCCGAGGATCTGCCGGTCTGCCGAGCACGACACCGCGATGGCCACCGGGCACGACGCCCCGTGACGTGGCAGACGGATGACCCGCACGTCGTGGCAGAAGTACTTGCCGCCGAACTGCGCGCCGATGCCCATGCGCTGCGTCAGCTCCAGCACCTTCTGCTCCAGCTCCACGTCGCGGAAGCCCCGGCCCAGCGCGTTGCCCTCCGTGGGCAGCGTGTCCAGGTACCGCGCGGAGGCGTACTTCGCCGTCTTCAGCGCGAACTCCGCGGACGTGCCGCCCACCACGATGGCCAGGTGGTACGGCGGACACGCCGCCGTGCCCAGCGAGCGGATCTTCGCGTCCAGGAACGCCAGCAGGCTCTGCGGGTTCAGGACCGCCTTGGTCTCCTGGTACAGGTAGCTCTTGTTCGCCGAGCCGCCACCCTTGGCCATGAACAGGAACTTGTAGGCGTCACCCGCCGTCGCGTAGAGCTCGATCTGCGCGGGCAGGTTGTTGCCGGTGTTGACCTCCTTGTACATGTCCAGCGGCGCCATCTGCGAGTAGCGCAGGTTGGACGTGCGGTACGTGTCGAACACGCCCCGGGAGATGGCCTCCTCGTCGCGCCCGTCCGTGAGGACGTGCTGGCCCTTCTTGCCCATGACGATGGCGGTGCCCGTGTCCTGGCAGGACGGCAGCACGCCACCAGCGGCGATGTTCGCGTTCTTCAGGAGCTCCAGCGCCACGAAGCGATCATTCGAGGACGCCTCGGGGTCCTTCAGGATGTTCGAGAGCTGGCCCAGGTGCCCGGGACGCAGCAGGTGGGCGATGTCGCGCATCGCCTCGCGCGTCAACAGGGAGATGGCCTCCGGCGCCACCTGGATGAAGGAACGCCCGGCGGCCTCGATGGGCGTGACGTAGTCCTTCGTGAGCAGGCGGTAGGGCGTCTCGTCCTTGCCCAGCGGAAGCATTTCCTGGAACTGAAAGTCGGTCATCTCACGGCCTTTTCGAGGAGTCTCCGGCGCCGAGGAGTAGCCCCCCGTGGCTCAGTCGTCCAGGGGTTCGAAGGAGGACTTCGGAGACATGCAATCCGGGCACATCCAGTCGTCCGGGAGGTCTTCGAAGGCCGTCCCCGGGGGGATGCCGGTGTCGGGGTCGCCCAGAGCGGGGTCATAGATGTGCTCGCACGCGGTGCAGCGGTAGCGCCTGGCCTTGGACATGGAGTGAGGATAGCGCGGTCTGGGAGGGGAGGGGGCCTGACGGTCGTCTGGTGGTCAGCTTGCCCGGCTGACAACTCGCGGAGGGCCCAGGTTGTGCGATGCTGTGGACCCCCGTGGCTTCCTCTTCCGTCCAAGCACTGTGGCTCGGCATCCTGGCTCTCGCGAGCGCCACGGCGCGCGCGGCCGAGCCCTCCTCCGTCGAGCAGCGCGCCCGCGAAGACCTGGACCGTCAGCTCCAGGCGCTGGTCAAGACGCCTCCGCCCGAAATCGTCATCACCTACGAGGGCCTGCCCGGCGCCGGCGGCGCGCGGGCCTACAAGCTCCTCGAGGTGGACTTCATCCTCAATGGCCAGCCGCTGGCGGTCCCCGGGCTGGACGTCCTCAGCGGCCCCGGTGTCCACCGGCTCGCGGCGCTCAAGGTGGACGAGGGCTCGTACACGCTGGTGTCGCGCGTCACCTACACCAACAACGACACGTGGAACCTCTTCAGCGAGGAGAGCGGCTTCCTCTGGAAGATGACGGCGTCCGTCACGTTCCAGGCGCAGAAGGGGCTGCGCATGAAGGTGCGGGTGCTCCCCGGCATCAACCCCACCGCGCCGGACCCCCGCCTCAAGCTGAAGCTCAACCATGACGTGTCGGCGGAGATGACCGCGCAGCTCGCGGACGCCTCGCTGGTCGAGGACGCGGGCACGCCCGCCGTGGTGGCCCGGGCGCCGGTGACGCTGCCCCTGCCGCCTCCGCCGGTGACGCCGCCGCCCACGACCCAGCCGCTGGCGATGGCGCCGCCCCCCGTGGCGACGCCGGAGCTGGGGCCGGTGGCGCCGGGCAAGCTGCTGTTGAAGGTGCTGTCGGGCAAGAAGCCGGTGGAGGCCACGGCGTATGTCCGGGGCAAGGGCGCGCCGCAGCAGGTCATCCTCGAGAAGAGCGCGAAGAAGCCCGTGCCGGTGATGCTGCCTCCGGGCGAGTACACCGTGGACGTGCTCTCCAAGGGCTTCCTGGCCCAGACGCGTCAGGTGAAGGTGACCCGCGAGCGCGAGGCCACGGTGTCCTTCACGCTGACGAAGGCGCCGGCGAAGAAGACGGCGCAGGCCAGCGTGAAGAACGAGCGGGTGGAGCTGCCCAAGCCGCCGCGCTTCGCGGAGAAGCAGGCCGCGCCGCGCAAGGGGTCCACGGGTGACATCGCGCTGCTGGTGGACATGCTGGTGCGGGACGAGTCGCTGAAGCTGCGGCTGGAGGGGCACACGGACAACCGCGAGGCGCCCGCGACGGCCCGGCAGGCGCTCTCCGAGGCGCGTGCGAAGGCCCTGGCGGACGCGCTGGTGCGCGAGGGGCTGAATCCCACGCGCATCGAGACCGCGGGCCTGGGGGACACCCGTCCCAAGGCGCCCAACCTGATTCCTCGCGGCCGTGAGCTGAACCGCCGCGTGGACATCGTGCTGGTGCGCGGCAAGTAGCGCGGGCCGCGCCCGCGTCCCCGGATGGGCTAGTGTCTCCCTCGAAGGGGGGAGTCCATGCGTGCCATCTGCTTCACGGGAGTGCTGCTGCTAGGCGGTGCGGTCCTCGTCACGTCGTGCGCCGGAGCCGAGCCGGAGGAGACAGCGACGGTCTCCAGTCAGCGGCTCGAGGCGTACCGGGAGCCCGACTCGGAGGTGTACGTCGTCGAGGGTGACCTGGCCTTCGATGGCGCGTCGGCGCTCCGGGCGTACCTGGAGCCTTCGGAGGGGCCGGGCCTCGTGGTGGGCTGTCCCGAGGGTGTCATCGTCAAGTGGACGCCCTCCGAGGCGCGCGACCTGCGCTACTGCGTCAGCACGGCGTTCGGTGCGAGGCACGCGGTGGTGGTGAACGCGTTGAACCAGGCGGCGGCCGCGTGGGAGGCGGCGGCCAACGTGGACTTTCTCCACGCGTCCAGCTTCGACGGCGCGTGCACGGCCTCGCAGGCAGGGGTCATCTTCGATGTCCGTCCCGTCAACGGCGCGGCCTACTACGCGCGGGCGTTCTTCCCGAACGCGGCTCGCTCGGCGCGCAACGTCCTCATCGACACCACGGCCTTCGGCTCCATCGCGCCGTACACGCTGGCGGGCCTGCTGCGGCACGAGTTGGGACACGTGCTGGGCTTCCTGCACGAGCCGAGCGCCACGTGTCCGGGGCAGGCCAACACATGCCCGCTGACGGACCCTGACCCGGCCTCGGTGATGCACTATCCCGGGTGCGGACGCATCGCGGGCGATCTGGTGCTGAGCCGCTTGGATGCCCAGGCCGCGGGCTTCTTGTACCCGTAGGCGTCAGCGGCCCGCGGCGCGCGGCTTCGGGGCGGGCGCCACGCGGTACTCGCCCGTCTTCGTGTCGATGCTCGTGCGCGGCACCCGCCGGCTCTCCTCGAACCCGGTATACGCGGGCGCGAGGCTCCGCCAGAGGGCGAGGAGCTTCGCGTCCGTCCCCGCCTGGGCCTCCAGCGCCGTCATCCCCGCCGCGTCGAGCCTGCGCGGGAAGATGTGGATGATCGGGTCCCTCTTCGTGTGCGCGCGCGTGTCGAGGGCCATCAGGTACAGCTCCTCGATGGGGCCGTCCTCGATGGCGATGCACCCGATGCTCACGCAGTCCCCGTGCACGTAGATGTCGCCGCCGAGCGAGACACCGGGCGTCTTGTGGTGCTTGTCCGCCGCGTTCGGATAGCTGACCCGCATGGACAGGTGGTAGCTGCTCATCGGGTTGAAGAGGTCGATGGTGTAGAAGCCCTCGGGGACCTGCAGGTCTCCCAGCCTCCGCTTGGGGCCGAGCTCACCGGACGCGGCGCAGAAGGGATAGGTCCGCACCTTCACCAGGGGCCCGTCCTTCGGACCCGCCCAGACCTCCAGCTCGCGCTCGTGCTTGAAGGCCCGCACGTAGAGCTGCTCGGTGGGCCACGGGGTCTTCGCCGCGGCGAAGAGGGCGGTGACGTCCTTCATGCGGCCCTGGCGCGCCGTGGCGACGCGGTCCTTGGCCTGCGCGCCCAGCGCGAGGAGGATGCCCAGGAGGCTGACGATTCGGAAGAGGGAAGGGCTCATCGCGGCTTGGACACCTCGGGCCCCGCCATCGTTCCAGCGCTGTCCGTCATGGCGCGTGACGCTCCCGGCGCAGGGGCCGCCAGCGGTACGCGCACTCGGTGAGATGGAGCACCGAGTCCAGCCGCGCGCCCGGGGCGAGCGGACCGTCCTCGAAGTACTCACAGTACAGCTCCACGGGCGTGCAGAAGCGCGCGTTCCACGGGGCACGGTCGATGGTGAGCACGTAGACGAAGTCGCCGGAGACACCGAGCGCGTCGTAGCACTCGACCAGGGGCTCGTGCAGGTCCTCCAATCCCGTCCACACGCTGCCGACGGGAGGCTCGGTCCTGGGGCGCGTGTCGAACACCGCCACCAGTCGCCCCCCGGCGAAGCGCGCCTCCGGGTCCACCGCCAGGGTGAGCAGCTCGCCCTCGCGGGCCATCACCATCTGGGCCTCGCCGAACTCGTGGAAGCGGAACTCGTCCAGCGTGTTGCCCACCCGGCGCATCACCGGATCATTCGTCTCGCTGCGCACGAAGTAGCCGCCGCGCCGCCACTCGCCCCGCGCGTTGCGGTAGCGCACCGCGGCCCGGTAGCTCACCTGGTAGAAGCACACGCCGAGCAGCGGAGACACCCCCTGGGGGCGCATGTCGCGCAGCGAGGACATCAGCACCTGCACCCACGCCGTGCCTCGGTGCAGCTCGGGCACCAGGGGCGCCGGCAGGATGCGCGCGAGCCGCTCCGGGTCCACGGCGTAGTTGAGCGACACGGCCTCCACCCAGTGCGTCTGCACCTGCGTGAGCCAGGGCACCGACGGACACTCCTCCATGTCGGGAGAGCTGGGGCTCGGGTCCTGACTCGCCGCGAGCAGGCCCTCGGCATGTCTGAGCGCCTCGTGCCCGGAGGGCGTCGGTGTCCAGCGGCGTCGCTCCTGTCGCACCAGCCCGGCGCCCGAGAGGGCTCGCAGCGCGGAGCCTGGATCCTCCACTCCCGCGAGCCAGAGGCGTGCATGGAGCTCCTGCTCGTCCAGCCCCCAGGGCTCGGTCGCGAGGGCCACCAGCGCGGCGAGCGACTCCGGCTTCATACCAGCCGCGCCTCGGGGCGCTGCGACGCGAGCCTGCGCAGTCGGGCCCGGTGCAGCGCGAGCCCGCCTCCGCACTGCACCACGAGCCACAGTCCCGCCAGCAGGCCGTAGGCGTGGTCCGGCAGGCGGGTCATCACCAGCGCCATGGCCGCGAAGAAGGCGGCCACCGCGAACCAGACGCGGCCCATCAGCGCGCCCATCATCGAGAAGGCCGTGGCGAACAACACGCAGGACATGGCGGGCATGAACAGCCGGTCCAGACCGAGCAGCCAGTTGCAGAGCGCCACCAGCACCATGCCGCCCACGAAGGTGCTCCAGATGGCCCAGATCTGCCGCTCGATGAACGAGCGCGCGCCCGCCGTCTGCCCGCGCTTGAGCAGGAAGATGGTGACGATGTTGAAGCCGAGCACCAGCGCCCAGAGCACCACGTAGGCCTGGGGCGTGCGGTGGCCCCCGGTCCACAGCCACTGCGTGCCGGCGAAGCCCGCGGCGTTGGTGAAGCCATGGAGCATCCAGATGACGCCCCAGTTCTGGAGGGCCGAATCATCCCGTGCCTGGGAGACGACCCGGCGGATGAGCTCGAGGGCCTGGTTCGCTTCGTCGCGGTTCATCGTGGCGCGAAGTCTACGCGACCCGACGCGGCGCGCGGAGGGGGGGCTCCCGCGAGGAACGCCTCCACCTCTTCCAGCCGCGGGCTCCGGGGCTCGGAGGTGGGCGCCACGGCGTCGCGGGCCGAGAGCGCCAGGGCCCGGGCCCGCTCCGGTTCCACGCCTGCTTGCCGCAGCGCCCGGGCGAGGGCGAAGCGTGTCTCGGCGAGCGTGAAGGCGCTGGCCCCATCCTTCTCCCAGTCTTCCAGGGCCTGGTCGAGGAGGCCGCGGGCCTGCTCCGCGTCTCCCTTCGCCAGCAGCACCTGTCCCAGGATGGAGTGCGCCTCCGCCAGGTCCTCGGGCAGGGAGGACCCGGTGCGCTCTCGCAGCGTCACCGCCTCCCGGGCCACGCGCTCCGCGTCCACGAGTCGGCCCGAACCCAGCAGGGCCATCGCCAGCCGGCACAGCGGCGTGGCGCGCTCGTCGTGCACGCCCAGCTCGCCCAGGAGCGCGGCGGCCGCGCGGGCCTGGGTGGCGGCCTGCTCGAAGCGACGCACCTTCAGGAAGATCTCCGCCATGCGCGTCTGGAGGTCGGCGTGGCGTTGGCTGCGCCGTCCCTCGGCTTGGGCGGCGTCCAGCTCCGCGCGCATGGTCTCCACGCGCGCGAGTGCGTCATCCACCTTCCCGAGCCCCGCGAGGACCACCGCGAGGTTCCCCGCGACGAAGGCCCGGTCCGGGTGGCCCGGAGGTCGATGCTCGCGGGCGAGCGCCCAGGCGCGCTCCAATGCCTCACGCGCCGGCTCGTAGCGTCCCCGCGAGGCCTCCACCGCGCCGATGTTCCCATGCAGGCTCATGAGGTAGCTGGCCGGCTGTCCCGGGCCGTGGATGCGCTCGAAGAGGCGGATGCTCTCGTCGTACGTCGCGAGTCCCTCGTCGTAGCGGCGCAGCTTGATGAGCGTGCCCGCGAGGTTGTTGAGCGTCATCGCGACGAAGGGATGCTCGGCGCCCACGTGCCGCACCAGCAGCGTCCGGGTGCGCTGTTGCGTGGCCAGGGCCTCCTCGAGGCGTCCCACGCCGCGTTGCGCGGTCCCGAGCGCGAGCAAGGCATCGAGGAGGACATACGCGTCCTTGCCCTGCGTCCGCTCGCGGATGGCGATGCACCGCTCCAGCTGGACGATGGCCTCCGCGTGGCGGCCCTGTCGGGTGAGCACCAGCCCGTGGGCGAAGGTGAGGTTCGACTCGAGCTGCTCGTCGCCGCCGATGCGCTCCAGCTGGGCTTGCGCCAGGTCGCGCCACAGGTCGGCGTGCTCGGGGCGCTCGGCCAGCTCTCCCTCGACCTGGACCAGGAGCGTCATCTCCTCGATGACCCGGTCGTCGTCGCGGCCCGCCTGTGAGGCCAGCACCGCCTGGCGCAGGAGCCGCGCTGCCTCCTTCTCGTCCCGCTCCTGGAGCTTCACGCGGCCCTGGGCGAGCAGCGCCTCGCCGAGCAGCGGCTTGTAGCCCACCGCGCGCGCCGCGGCCTCCACCGTGGCGGCGAGCGCCTGGACCTCGCTCCAGCGCCCCGCGATGTCGCGCGCCTTCGCGTCCGCGAGCGTCTCATAGGCCGCGCGCACCTTCTCCACGTCGGGGCCCTTTGAGGGAGGCGGCACCGGCCGCGCGAGCGCCTCCGCGTCGTCGCAGCTCGAGACGTCACGCAGCCCCCGCGCCATCTGGGGCGCACCGGAGACCTCGTTCGCGTTGGCGGTGCGCAGGACGTCCACCAGGGCGCGCAGCTCACGCCTGGCGCGCTCCAGGCAGTTCATGCGCAGGTCCATCGCCGCCTCGGACTGTTCCTGGCGGACGTGCGTGTCCTCGCAGGCGTCGCGATGGGTCTCGGCCCACGCTCCGGCCTGCGCGTCCAGGGACTGACTCAAGGCCGCGTGCGCGCTCTCCGCCTCGGGAGCCTTCGTGGCGAGGAAGGCTTCGCGCAGGGCCGCCTTTCGAGACGCGTCCCAGATACCGACGAGCCGCGACGCGCTGTCCGTGCACGGCCGGGGCCCTCGCGTGACGAGGATGGCGGTGAGGACCGCGGCCAGGCCCACCAACGCCCCCGCGGCTCCCAGCCAGCGCGACGTCCTGGGGAAGGCCGCGCGCTCCAGCGCCACGAGGAGCGCGTCCATCGACGGGTAGCGCTCGGTGGGAGCAGGGCAGAGCCCGCGTTGCACCACGGCGAGCAGCGCGCGGGGGACCGAGGCGCGTGCGAGGGCCTCGCGTGCCTCCGGAGCACCGGGCTTCACACCGGACAGCCCCTCGAACAGCGCGACGCAGAAGCTGAACTGGTCCGAGCGCGCATCCACCCGTCCTCCCGCCAGCACCTCCGGCGCGATGTAGCCCGGAGTGCCGGCCGCGGCCGTGGAGGCGATGTGCGGCGCCGGTTCGATGTCCGTCGATGCGCGAGCGGGCAGTGACTCCATGGGCGCGGCGAGGCGCGCGAGCCCGAAGTCCGTCACCTTCGCGCGGCCGGCCCGGTCCACCAGGACGTTGTCGGGCTTGAAGTCGCGGTGGATGACACCGGCGGCGTGCGCGGCGGCGAGCCCGTGACCCGCCTGCAGATAGAGGCGGGTCACCCCTCGCCAGTCCGGACGCGCGCTGGCCAGGTGCTGGCGCAGCGTGCCGCCCTCGACCAGCTCCATCGCGATGAAGACCCGGTCGTCGACCCGACCCACGTCGTGCACGGCGACGACGGAGGGATGCTGGGTGCGCGCGGCGGCGCGGGCCTCGCTCAGCACCTGGTCCGTGGCCGCGACCAGCTTGAGCCCGACGCGTCGGTCGATGCTCGGGTCATAGGCCGCGTAGACGACACCCATGCCCCCGGCCCCGATTCGCTCCAGCACCACGTAGCGTCCCAGGAGCGTGCCCCTCTCCAGCGCGGACAAGGGCATCCGTCGTGACGACGGCGGTGCCTCGAGCAGCGTGGTGGGCGTCCGTGGCGCATCCGTTGGTGTGTCCGGCGTCGACGGCGCACGCGCGCGCAGGAAGCCCGCGAGCCGTGCCTGGCAATCGGGGCAGCGGTCCAGGTGGGTGTCCGCCCGGGCCCGCAGCTCCCGCGACGCCACTCCGTCCGCGAGGTCGAGGAGCTGGGGGTCATCCAGGCACGCGGTGTCGGAAGCTGGAGGCATGTCGCTCATCCTTCGGCGAGCAGCGAGGACAGGCTCACCGCGAGGCTCGCGTCCATCACCCGCAGGAGGCTGTCGAGCTGCGCCGTGTCCAGCGTCAGCCGCCGGCAGAGCCCTTCGCGAGTGCCTGCGAGCAGCGCCTGCCGCGCCCGCGCCAGCCACCGCGAGACGGTGGAGGCGTGCACCTGATGCAGCGTCCCGAGCGACTCCACGCCCAGGCCCTGCACCAGGCTCAGCCGCAGCAGGTTCCTGTCGCGAGGCGACAACAAGGCGAGGGCCTCCGCGAACGCGGCGCGGAAGGCGGGCCGGTAGCGCTGCTGGATGAGCGCGAGCTCGGGGTCCGCGCCATGCAGGTCGGAGACGAGGAGCGCATCGTCCAGGGAGGTGGCGCGGACAGGCGCGCGCTTGAGGGACAGGGCCATGCCCACGGCGATGGCCTCCACCCAGCGGCGCAGCGCGCCTCGCCCCTCGTACTCGGCCAGTCGAGGCCCCTGCCGCGTGCTGCCCACGAGCAGCCGCATCCGCGTGAGCTGGAGCACCTCGTCCGCGAACGCCTCGGCGCGGTCCACGCGGCGGATGGCGCGGGTGACGGGCTGGAGGATGGCGCGCTGGAGGGACTCGAGCGCGGGACGCTCTCCCTCCAGACAGGCGCGAGCGAGGTAGAGGTCCTCGACCCTCAACGCGTCCAGCCCTTCGGCCAGTGTGAGGCGGGGAGGGATGCGCTCGCCGAGGTGCCTCGCGAAGACGTCGCCGGACAATGCAATCTCCGGCCACGCCTCTCGGCAGCGGACCATGGCTTCCCCCAATCGCCGGGCCAGGGCGTGTGACTCGTCTGGCCCACACGGACGCAAGGCGCCCGCGAGAAACGACAGCACGAGCTCCATCGTGGCCGGGAGTCTAGCGAAGCTGTTCGCGCGCGCGAAGAGGGCCCCTCCCGTCCACCCGGACCTCCCACCGACTCGCCGCGTCGGCTCGGGAATCCCGACCGCGGGGCGGGGAAGTGCTCGCGGGAATGAGCGCGCGGCGTACCGGTGTGCAGGATGGACGGCGAGCGCAGCGGGCTCGCATCGGACCGACATGCGATGGTGGGGGCTTCCCGCCCGTGTTACCTGCCCGCACCTCATGAAGACTCCGTCGCGACCGCTGTCGATGGCTCATTGGGTGCTCGTATGCCTGACATTGTCCGTGCCCGCTCGCTCCGAGGCCTCCTCGCCACCGCGCCCTCACGCGCGTGGCGTGGCCAAGGGCCCGAAGGCGGGCACCGTCATCACGGGGACGCTCTCCGGGACGCTGACGGAGGCGGGCTCGCCCTATCAGGTCATCGGCGATGCGCAGGGCGTCGTCAAGATTCCGAAGGGCCAGGTCCTCACGGTCCAGCCGGGCGTCGTCATCGACTTCAAGGGCCGCCCCGAGGTGACCCAGGCCGACGTGAACAGCTCCATCGACGACGTGATGAACTACCACAAGGGGCGCGTGGAGCTGCGCGTCTACGGCGGCATCCAGGTGCGCGGCACCGCGCAGAAGAAGGTCACCTTCACCTCCACCAACCCGTATGGCTGGTGGGGCATGAACTTCTACGGCCCCGGCTCCGTGGGCAACGGGCACCCCGTGTTCGAGCACATGGTCTTCGAGCGGGTGCGCAAGAACGACTACAACGGCGAGCGGGATTGGACGCGCGCCGCGCTGTGGGCCTACTACCCGGGGCCGGTGACCATCCTGAACTCCCTGTTCCGGGACAACGAGTCCGCGGCCATGTGCGGCGCGCTGGACCTCATGTTCACCAACGGCTCGCGCGTGGAGAACACCGTGTTCGAGAACAACCGCACGTTCGACATCGACCGCTTCGCGCAGCCGGGCACGTCGTCCATGGCGGGCGGCGGCGCGATGTGCGTCACCCACGGTCAGAACTCCGTGGTCCGCGGCAACACGTTCCGCGGCAATACCCTGGTGGCCTTCCGGGGCAGCCAGTGGAGCACCCTCGTCGTGCGCCCGTTCCTGACCTGGCCCAATCCGCAGGGCACCTATGACCTGGGAGGCGGCGGCGCGTTGCACTACTTCCAGCCGAACAACGACCTCCTCGAGGACAACCTCTTCGAGCGCAACACCGTGACGCGAGGGCCTGGCGCGGCCATCTACCTGGAGGACCTGGGCACGCGCGCCGTCACGCTCCGCCGCAACCGCTTCCTCTACAACCAGGCGGGGATGGGGGGCGTGGTGGTCTGCAACCGGGGGAGCGGCGCGGTGGAGCTGGTGCTGGCGTCGGACAACGTCTTCACCGGCAACACGGTGAACGGCGCTCCGGCCCCCACCGTGACGGGGGACTGCACCGTCGGCTCCCAGTAGTCGGCGTGAATCCCACCTCGGCGCCAAGGGGGAGCGGGGTGGCCTCGAATAAATCGGGGCCAGGGGCGTCGGAAAGCCCAGAACACGCAAGCGAGCTTCGTGCTCCCGAGGACCCCTCCCCATGAACGCCTTCTCTTCCGCCCTGCTCGCTGGACTCCTCTTCGCCGGCAGCGCCCAGGCGCAGTTCCGTGCGAATCCGTCCGAGCGCGGCCAGAACCACCACGAGCAGCACGAGAACCGGCGCGAGCTCAAGGATGACCGCCTGGATGTGGCGGAGCTGAAGTCGGTGCTCGGCCGCTTCGACCGGGCCTGGAGCCGCAACGACGAACGTGAGATGCGCGCCGTGGAGCTCCGCCTCCGTCAGCTGATGCGCATGGAGCTGCAGGAGAGCCGCGTCGAGCTGGCGTCGGCGAGCTCGGAGGCGAAGCGCAGTCAGCGCGAGGCCCGCGCGGAGGCCTGGGAGGTCCGGGACGATGCGGCCTGGGGCCGCCGCTCCGATGGGCGCCGCGACCTCCGGGATGACCGGCGCGATGCCCGCGACGACAAGCGGGACGTGAAGGCGGAGCTGGCCACCCTGCGCTCGCGGCAGGCCATCGCGAAGGACCTGGCGGAGCTGGAGGGGCGTCGGAGCGGCGGGGCCCTGCACCGCAAGCGCGACCTCATCCAGGAGCTCATCCGCCTGGGTGAGCGAGAGATTCGCGAGGGCTACCAGGAGGTGCGCGAGGACAAGGCGGAGCGTCGCGAGGACCGCCGTGAGCGCCGCGAGGACCGTCGCTGGTAGGCGATTCGCTCGCCGGGTGACAGTTGCGCGGCGCCCTCCGACCTCCGCGCTTCCCGAAGGCTCGTGAGTCGGCGTTGACTGCCGGCCGTGGGAATCTGGTCGAAGAAGAGCCTGGCGAGGCTCCAGGGTGAAGACGGCGAGGGACAGCAGCTGCACCGCACCCTCAATGGGTTCCAGCTCACGTTGCTGGGCATCGGCGCCATCATCGGCGCCGGCATCTTCGTGGTGACGGGGACGGCGGCGGCGCAGCACTCGGGCCCTGCCATCGTCCTGTCCTTCGTGCTGGCGGGCTTCGGCTGTCTGCTCGCCGGGCTGTGCTACGCGGAGTTCGCCTCGATGATTCCCGTCGCGGGCAGCGCGTACACGTACGGCTACGCGACGCTGGGCGAGCTGGTGGCGTGGATCATCGGCTGGGACTTGATGCTGGAGTACCTCTTCGCGTCGTCGGCGGTGGCGGTGGGGTGGTCCGGTTACTTCACCGCCTTCCTTCGCGACTACGTGGGCTGGGAGCTGCCCGCGGCCCTGGCCAACGCGCCCTTCGGGACGACGCCCGGCTCGCTCGTGCCGCACGCCACCGGGGCGCTCATCAACCTGCCGGCGGTGGTGCTGGTGGGGGTGCTCACCGCGCTGCTCGTCGTGGGCATCCACGAGTCCGCGCGCGTCAACAACATCATCGTCTTCGTGAAGGTGGCCATCGTCCTGCTGGTCATCGTCTTCGGCGCCTTCCACGTCGAGCGCGAGCACTGGACGCCCTTCATCCCGCCCAACCAGGGGGAGTTCGGTCAGTTCGGCTGGAGCGGGGTGCTGGCGGGCGCGGGCGTCATCTTCTTCGCGTACATCGGCTTCGACGCGGTCTCCACCGCCGCGCAGGAGACGAAGAACCCGAAGAGGGATTTGCCGAGGGGCATCCTCGGCTCGCTGGTGGTGTGCACCGTGCTCTACGTCCTGATGGCGGGGGTGATGACGGGCCTGGCGCCGTACCACGAGCTGGATGTCGCCGAGCCCGTCTACGTGGCCATCTCCAAGGGCGGCCCCGCGCTGGCGTGGCTTCGCCCCATCGTCGGCCTGGGCGCCATCGCGGGCCTCGCGTCGGTGGTGCTGGTGATGTTGATGGGCCAGCCCCGCGTCTTCTACGCCATGGCGCGCGACGGCCTGCTGCCGGACTTCTTCGGCCGCATCCATCCGCGCTTCCGCACGCCCTACGTCTCCACGCTCATCACCGGCGTGGTGGCCATGGTGGTCGCGGGGCTGTTCCCCATCGGCCTGTTGGGGCACCTGGTGTCCATCGGCACGCTGTTCGCGTTCATGGTGGTCTGCGCCGGCATCCTGGTGCTGCGCTACACGCAGCCGGACCTGCCCCGGCCGTTCCGCACGCCGTTCGTCCCCGCGGTCCCCATCCTGGGCATCCTCACCTGCGGCGCGCTGATGCTGGGGTTGGGACTGGAGACGTGGCTGCGGCTGGTGCTCTGGCTGGGCCTGGGCCTGGTCATCTACTTCGGCTACGGGCGGCGCCACTCACGCGTGGCCCGGGAGGAGGCGTCTCACACCCCTCCGCCCTGAGCCACCCGGCGGGCGGGGAGGCGAGCGTTGGCGTGGATGTCCGGGCTGCTGGCGAGGTGGCCAGAGTCAGGGGCGCCCGTTAGAAGAGGCCGCATGGGTTCTTCCAGACGGGATTGTGGGCCTTCGGGCCCGAGGCTCGAGAAGATGCGCGCCTCGCGGCGGTACGAGGATGGCCGGTTTCGCAACACCGCCCCCGTGGGGCCCGGCCTCCAGGGCAATCCGCTCCCGCTGCTGGGTGAGTACTTCTTCGGCGGCACCCAGCGCACGCCGCCCGGCGTCCTCCCGCTGGAGAGCCCGCTCGAGGCGTGGACCCGGCGGCCCGACTCCGGCCTGCGGGTGACGTGGCTGGGGCACAGCACGATGTTGCTGGAGCTGGACGGCGCGCGCATCCTCACGGACCCCGTCTTCGGCGAGCGCGCCTCGCCCATGTCCTTCGCGGGCCCTCGCCGCTTCCACCCGGTGCCGGTGTCACTGGAGACACTCCCCGCGCTGGATGCGGTGCTGGTGTCGCATGACCACTACGACCACCTGTGCCGCGCCACCATCACCGCGCTGGCGAAGCGGCGCGTCCCGTTCATCACCGCGCTGGGCGTGGGGATGCACCTGGAGGCCTACGGCGTGGCGCCGGAGCTCATCACCGAGCTGGACTGGTGGGAGAAGCACCCGGTGGGGCCGGTGACCTTCACGGCCACGCCCTCGCAGCACTTCTCGGGACGGGGGCTGGCGGACCGGAACCGGACGCTGTGGGCTTCGTGGGTGTTGGAGGGGGAGCGTCATCGGCTCTTCTTCAGCGGCGACACGGGGCTGACGGAGGAGTTCCGCGAGGTGGGCCGGCTGCATGGCCCGTTCGACCTGGTGATGCTGGAGGTCGGCGCGTTCCATCCGAGCTGGGGTGGCATCCACCTGGGGCCGGAGAACGCGCTCAAGGTCCACGACATGCTGGGCGGTGGACGGCTGATGCCGGTGCACTGGGGCACCTTCAACCTGGCGCTGCACGCGTGGGACGAGCCCGCGGAGACGCTCGTCCGGCTGGCCTCGGAGCAGCAGGTGCGCTTGTTCACGCCCCGGTTGGGGGCCGCGAGCGAGCCCACGCGCGTCGAGACGGTGACGCCCTGGTGGCGCGAGGTTTCTTCCCCGGCGCTGGCCCCGCGTCCCGTGCTGGGCGGGTAGGCGGCCGTGCTGGCGGGTGATAGCCCCCGGCTATCACCTTCATCCAAACGATGTCTTGGAACGGGGCATGCGCGATGGGCATCTTTCCATGCAAGGTGGAAGGAGCCTTGACGATGCCTCTCATCGCGCTGGCGGGTGTTGGTTCAGGTGCGCTGCACGCGCTGGCGGGACCGGACCATCTGCTGAGCCTCGCGCCGCTGTCCGTCGGACGGCGCCAGGGGGCCTGGCGGGTGGGGTTGCTGTGGGGGCTCGGCCATGGGCTCGGCACCCTGGTCGCGGCGGGGCTGCTGATGGTCGTCCTGTCCGCGGTGCATCTGGAGTCCGTCGACCGGTGGGCGGAGCGCATCGCGGGGCTGGCGCTTCTGGGCATGGGCGTGTGGGGGCTCAAGCGGCGCGTGGGGACGGGCGATGAGGCGCGGCAGTCGCGGGGCATCGCCGCGGTGGGGCTGGTCCACGGCCTGACGGGCGCGTCGGCGCTGCTGCTGCTCCTGCCCGTCGCGGTGGCGGGGACGGGGGTGGAGCAGGCCCTCTTCCTGGGAGGCTTCTCGGTGGGAAGCACCCTGGCCATGTCCGCGCTCACCGCGGGAATCGCCGCCTTCTCGCGCGCGAAGCGGGTGTCCGCGAAGGTGGCCACCCATGTGCCCCGCGTGGCCTCCACGCTCTCCATCGTCCTGGGTGGCGCGTGGATGGCGGGGAGCTTCTGACGCCAACGCGGCTTCAGCGGCCTCGCGCCGGGCCTCGGGGACGGGCGGGTGGTGTGTCGGGGTAGTGCTCGCGGAGCACGGCGGACAGCTGGCGAAGCGCGCTCGCGAGCGGGGTGCTGCGCCGCCAGACGAGCGCGAGCGTGCGATGGGGCGTGGGGGCGGCGATGGGGCGGATGTCCAGGTCCGCGCGTCGGCTCTCCGTCGGCAGGGCCAGCGCGGGCAGCAGGGTGACCCCCGCGCCGCCCGCCACCATCTGCGCGAGCGTCGACAGGCTGGTGGCGCGGAACTCCTGCTCGTGGGTCCTGGCGCGGGTGCAGAACGAGAGGGCCTGGGCGCGCAGGCAGTGGCCCTCGTCCAGGAGGAGCACCTTCGCGTCGCGCAGCTCCGAGGGGGGCACCGGCGTGTCCCTCGCGCCGAGCGGATGGCCCTTGGGCGTGACGAGGAAGAACGCGTCCCGGGCGATGATGTCCCGCTCCACGTCGCCGACGTCCGCCTCCAGCGCGAGCAGCGCCGCGTCCAGCGTGCCCGCCTCCAGCTCGCGCGTCAGGACCTCCGTCTTGTCCTCCACCCACGCCACCGTCAGGCGCGCGAAGCGGCGGCGCAGCGCGGGCGTGAGCGAGGGGAGCAGGTAGGGCGAGACGGTGGGGATGATGCCGATGCGCAGCGTGCCGTCGAGCGGGTTGCCCACGCGCCGGGCCTCCTCCTGGAGGTCGTCCGCCTCCAGGAGCAGCCGGCGGGCGCGCTCCACCAGGCGCTGGCCCGCGGCGGTGGGCAGCACGCGCTTCTTGTCCCGCTCGAAGAGGCGGACCCCGAGCGCCTCCTCGAGCTGCGCGAGCTGCGCGCTCAGCGAGGGCTGGGAGACGTGGCAGAGCGCGGCGGCCTTGCGGAAGCTCAGGCTGTCCGCGACGGCGACGGCGTACTGGAGTTGCCGTAGGGTGAAGGGGTGGGGCTGGAGGCGCACGGGCCCTTTGTACCGCGTCCGGGCTCACGACCTCGGCGAGCGTTCGCCCCGGTGCCCGCGCTTCCCCGGCCGGGGACGGAGGAGTTGGAGGGTTGCTCCAGATGACCCGGGGGAGGGCCGGACATAGGGTAGGGGCGCATGGGGCCAGCACGACGGGATGGGGTGAAGCGACGCGACGAGCTGCTGGACGCGGCGTTGCAGTGCTTCACGGAGCGGGGTGTCCTCGGCACGGGCATCGAGGAGATTCGCAAGGCCGCGGGGGCGAGCCCCTCCAGCGTCTACCACCTGTTCGACGGGCTGCCGGACCTGACGCTGGCGCTGCTCCTGCGCACCTTCGAGCGGCTCTTCTCGCATCAGACGGAGCGCGTGCTGGCCACGTCCACGGCGGAGGAGGCGGTGCTCGCGCTGGTAGATGGGCACCTGGAGTGGGTCCTGGCCCATCCGGACGAGGGGCGTTTCATGTACCAGGCCATGGCGATGGAGCTGAGCGCGGGCGCCGCGGAGGTGCTGCTGGCTCGCAAGATGGAGCTGCTCGGGCCCATCATCCAGCACACGGCGCGCTTCATCGCCGAGGACGGGGTGCCCGTGTGGACGCCGCTGCAGCTGGACGTCGTGTTGCTCGGCCCCAGTCACGAGGCGTGTCGGCGCTACCTGGCGGGCGCGGCGCTGGACCCGGCGTGGATTCGCTCCCGGCTCCCGAGGCTCGCGTGGCGGAGCATCCAGGCCGAGCTCCCGCGCTCCTGACCCGCCTCAGCCGCCGCGCAGCACCGCGCGCAGCCACGCGAAGTAGGCGCCCACGCTCGGGCTCACCTGGGCCTGCGTCCATCGCAGCTTGCGCACCTGGCGCGGGCCCTTCGCCTCGGCCTCGAGCGGCGAGAGCATCTCCAGCGCCTGGTCCCGCTGCTTCTGGCGCGCGAGCTGGAGCGCCAGGTCCAGCTTCACCTCGAACAGCGACGCATCCAGCGCCAGCGTCTCGCGCAGGAGCGCGATGGCGCTGCCTTGCTCCGAGGCCCGGGAGAACTGGAGCCGTCCGCGCAGCAGCGACTTCACCGCCTCCGCGCGATGTCCCTTCTCCACGTGCAGCCGCGCCACCTCGCGCCACAGGTCCAGCTCGCGAGGGAACAGCTCCGTCGCCTGCGCGTACACCGCGAGCGCCTTGTCGGCGAAGCCCTTGTCCAGGTGCGCCTGGGCCGCCGCGCGGAAGCTCTCCAGCGCGGCCTCCGACTGCTTCGTCTTCGCCAGCAGCGGCGCGAGCTTGCCCAGCACCACCGCGTCCTTGGGCTCCAGCTCCAGCGCCTTGCGATAGCCGGAGATGGCCTTGTTCAGCCGACCCTTGGAGCGCGCGAGGTCCGCGTCGGTGACGAGCTGGGAACGGGAGGGGGGCGTCTTGCTTCCGAACAGCATCGACTCCGCATTGAAGTCGGCCCGCGAGTCAGGGGCAACCCCACGCGCCCTGGCGCGCCGCGCCGTGCACGCTCAGCGACGGATGCGTGACAGCTGGAATGGAAGATTCCCAAAAGAAGTGGGCCCGATCAGGGTGTCCTCCTGACCGGGCCCGGGGTGCTGCCATATTGGAGTCCGCACGTTTAAGTCTTCGCCTCAGGGTGAGGCCTCGTGTCCTGCGATTGAACGACCGCCGCGCGAGGGGGGAACAAGCGGCGGGCTGGAATTGAACCAGCATCTCGAGGAGAAGGGCGAAGACGGTTGATCGGACCCACGACAGCGAATGTTGAGTCTGGAGTGAGAGTCTGAAACTGGGGTGCTTCGCGGGCCCGGTCTATGTCGCTCGCCTCTACCATTTGGGCTACCCCGCCACAGGGTTGGCGGGGGCAGGGTTCGAACCTGCACTGGAAGACGACCCGGGAACGCTCGGCGTCAACTTGCTGCTGAGCTTGAGTTTGTACTCCGTAGGACTGCGTGCGCGAGCCTAGCTGAAGAGGTAGCCGAGGAGAACATCCCCGGCCTTCATCTCCTCCGCCGCGACGGCGTTGGCCTCCTCGCGCGCGAACTTGACCGCTTGCTGGAGCTTCTCCACGCGCTCCAACAGCTCATTGACCCGGACGGCCGGCAGGGCGCCCGAGTACTTCACCGTCTTCCAGTAACCGACGACGATGTCCTCGTAATAGACCTCCACCTGGGCGGGGTGCTTCTCGGTGGCCTCGGCCTTCACGTGGTTGCGGGGGACCTTCTTCGTCTTCGCCGTCTGCACGGGCTCGGTGGCCCACAGGCCCTGCGCCGGGTCTGGGATCCAGGACTCCGACGGGTCCAGCGTGGGCAGCTTCTTCACGAAGGTGTGCAGGTCCACCAGCTGCTTCTCGAGGAAGAGCAGGTACGTCGCGGGCACGCCCTTGAGCAGGACGCGGCCGTCCACGCTCACGTCGGCCTTGGCGCGACAGTTGGTGAGGTCCTTGGTGGCGGTGACGTCGAAGAGGCGGGTGAGGATCTCCTTCGTCTTCTTCAGCACGTCGTCGGTGCGCACCTGCACGCGCGTGGACTCGGGGGGGAAGCGCTCACCCTCTTCGTCCCGGGGCTGATAGGTGCGGGAGATGCCGTTGAGCAGCTGCGGCTTCTGCAGGTCGTGGTGCGCCTGGGTCAGCTCCTGCTGGGAGCGGTTCTTGACGCCCTTCTCGACGGCGATGATCTGATTGAGCTTGGTCACGATGTCATTCTCTTGAATTTGAGTTGCGGCGCTCGACGCTTCGTCCCGAGCGGACCTGACGGCGGTGACGGCTTCTCAGTTCGGCCGGCCGTAGCCGAGGAGCGCGTCGTCCTCGAACTCGGCGACCCAGCCCACGGGCAGCGCGAGCGCGGACAGCAGGGCGGGGCGGCGATGGAGCAGGGCGTAGAGGGGGAGGGACTCGGGCTCCTGCCCGGTGGCGGCGCCAGGAGGGATGATGAGCCAGCCGGAGTCGGTGGCCTCGGGGGCGCGGATGCGCGCGACGGCGAGCCGCGAGCTGGTCTCCCAGCCGGGCAGGGCGTCGACCCGGTCGCCATAGCGAGGGAAGAGGGGATCGCAGCCCACCGCCTGGGTGGTCTCGAGCATGCGGCCCTGGACCCGCAGCGTCACGGTGATGTCGTCTCGCCAGTCCGTCATCGGGTTGCCGGCGAAGTCGGGCTCGGTCACCACGAGCGAGGTGCCCCGTGGGTCGAGTCGCAGGCTGGACCAGCCGAAGCGCAGCGTGCGGCCGGGGAGCAGCCCACCTGGGGGGAGGCGGGTGAGCACACCGAGCACCCACTCGGCCTGCTCCTCCGCGTCGTCCTCGCAGTGCAGCACGACGTGGACGCCGTGGAGGTGTCGTTCCAATCGAAGGGGGGCCATGTGCTCATGCTCCTTGTGGCTAGCGCCCGTGGAAGACGGGAGGACGGCGGGCCGCGGCGGCCGCGAGCCCCTCGCCCAGGTCCGCGCTGCCGTAGCTCTCCGCCTGGAGCCGGGCCTCCTCCTCCAACGCACGGCGCAGGGCCGCGCGGTCCAGGCCGAGCCGTTGCTTGAGCCCTCGGGTCGCGAGCGGTGCGTTGGCCGCGATGGTGCGGGCGAGCGTGGAGGCGCGGGTCCGCGTCTGGTCCGCGGGAGTGGCCTCGAGGGCGAGGCCGAGCCGGGCGGCCTCGCGGCCATCGAAGCGGCGGCCGGTGAGCAGCAGCTCGGCGGCGCGCTGGGGGCCGGCGCGCAGTGGGACGAGGAAGGTGGCGCCCATGCCGGGGTGCAGGCCGAGCTGGACGAAGTTGAGCGCGAGCTTCGCGTCCTCGGAGGTGATGACGAGGTCGCACGCGAGGGCCACGCAGAGGCCCGCGCCGATGGCGGCGCCCTCGACGGCGGCGATGGTCGGCACGGGCAGGTCGAGCAGGCAGAGGTAGCGCGAGTAGAACTCGAGCATGAAGAGGCGGGCCTCCTCGAAGGGGACCTGGCGCAGGCGGTCCAGCATCTGGAGGTCTCCGCCGGCGGAGAACGTCCCGCCCGCGCCGGTGAGGAGCACGGCGCGCACGTCGCTACGTCCGCGCAGCTCCTCGACGCGCTCGCGCAGTGCGATTCCCAGTTCGGGGGTCATCGCGTTGCGGCGGGCCGCATCGTTCATCGTGAGGGTGGCGACGCCGTCGTCCACCTCCAGCAGTACGCTCATCGCCTGGACAGTCATGGGCGGACTGTAGCCGCCTGATTGTGCCCGTCCATCTCGTCCGTGCGACGTCGAGGATTCTCCCGCGTGCCGATGGGACTTCGTCGTGTGTCAGCCGGTGGCCTGGGTGATGGCGCGTCCCACGGTGAACGTGGTGCGCGTGCCGCCCGTGGCCCAGTCATACCGGCCGGGGGCGTCCGTGTTCCAGCCTTGTCCACCGATTGCCGATGTCTGGCTTTGGAACGGCCGGGCGACGGATGTCTGTCTTGACGCGGGGGTTGCCCCATGGCCACCGTCCCCGCCATCGGAACCCAGACGGCCTGCATCCATCGCTTCCGCAGGCCACCGTCGCCGAGGGCAACGAGGACAACAACGGGGGCTTCTTCACCCTCGACGTCACCGAGCCCGCCCTGGCCGCGCCGGAAGGCCCGCCGCGCCAGCTGGAGCCCGCGCCCGCGCTGCCCTTCGACGGGGTCCAGGCGCTCACCCAGCCCACGCGGGGGGGCCGCGGAGGACCTGGCGTCGTTCCGCCCGGCGCCCACGCCACGCTAGCCGGCCACCACCTCCCCCTGGATGGGGAGGTGGGCCCGTCCGCTCAGTAGAGGGTGAGGGTGACTTCCTCGCCCGGCTGGACGGAGATCTCCTGCTCGCTCTCGAAGCGGCGCTCGCTGCCGATGTTCTTGCCGCCGAACGTGCCGATGATCTCCACGCCGAAGCGCACGCGGTCCGTGACGCCCACCATGTCCGGGGGCAGCACGAAGCTGCGGCTGGACATCCCCGGCACCGTGCCCAGCCGCACCCGCCGCGCCCCGTTGAGGGCGTAGAGGTTCACGTCCACCGTCTTGCGGCTCTCCACCTGCACCGTCGTCTTGGGCCGGGGAGGCTGGTCGGCGTCCGCCGCCTGCGTCGTCGCGCAAGCGCAGGCGAGGGCGCCGATGAGCAGCAAGACGACCGACAGCGTGGCACGGGTGGGCATATGGGCTCGCAGCGTGAGAGGAACCTCGTTCAGCGGTGCGGAGCGGCGTGTGTGCCGCTCTCCGTCCGGAGCGACTGGGTGGCCAGGCCCGACATGCTCTCCGCCAGCGACTGCACGGAGCGCGTGGCCTCCTGGGTCTCCTGCACCGTCTTCAGCGTGCGCTGCATCTGGCCGGACAGCTCCTGGATGGCCAGGGCCATCTGCTGGGTGCCCGCGTCCTGCGCGCTCACCGCGGCGGTGATCTGCCGCATGCTGGCGCTGGAGTCGCCAATCAGCACCGCCAGCTCCTGGAACTGCGCGCTGGAGGTGCGCACCGCGTCCAGGCTCTGCCGCACGCGCTCGTCGCCCTTCTCGCTGAACTGGGCCGCCTCGCGCATGCTCGCGCTCACGCCGTTGAGCACCTCGCGGATGCGGTGCGTGGCGCGGATGGACTGGTCGGCGAGGCCGCGCATCTCGCGCGCCACCACGCCGAAGCCCCGGCCACTCTCCCCGCTGCGCGCCGCCTCGATGGCCGCGTTGATGGCCAGCATGTTGGACTGGTCCGCCAGGTCCTTCACCGAGTCGACGATGCCGGACACCTCGCGCGTGCGCTCGTCGAGCGCCAGGATGCGCCGCGCCATCTCCGACACCTCGTTGCGGATGGCGGCCAGGTCTCCCAGCGTGCGCTCCAGCGCGGCGCTGCCCTCGCGGCCCACCTGCTCGGCGCCCTCCGCGGAGGCCGCCAGCGAGCTGGCCTTCTCCGCCGTCATCTGCGACGAGCGGCGGATCTCCTTCACCGTCTGCTCCGCCTCCTGCAGCGCCGCGGCCTGACGGCTGACACCCTCGGTCTGCTGATCGCTCGTGGAGCGCAGCTGCTGCACCACCGTGGCCAGCTCCCCGGCGCCGGTGCCCATGCGCTCGGCGAGGTTTCGGACCTCCGCCTGCCGCTCCTCCAGCTGACGGGTGTGCGCCTCCAGCGAGCGCACCACCTCGATGGAGCGCCGCGCGACGATGCCCAACAGCGACAGCGTCAGCGCCAGATAGCCCCAGTGCGACACATTGCCGAACGACACGCTCAACACGCCGATGACCGGCAGCACCGTGAGCGCCAGGAACAACACCAGGCCCGCCAGGCCTCCCATGAAGATGCGCGCGTCGGGGTTGCCACGCCACGCCTCCGTCGCCGCCACGATGAAGCACACCAGCAGGATGGTGAAGGAGAAGGGCAGGAAGGGCACCAGGATGCGCTGCGCCGTCCCCAGGTCGATGAAGACGGTGAACGCCGCCACCACGCACAGCGCGGTGTAGCCCATGGCGCCCAGCCGGAACCACCGCCGCTGGTTGTCCAGGATGGCGTCCGACACGAACTCGATGAGGCCGGACACCAGCAGGAAGATGCCCAGCACCGTGAAGCGAGTCGCGGTGATGGGCGCGTCCCACAGCGCGTTGGGCATGCCGCTCAGGCCCAGCAGCACGAAGCCGCCGCTGGCGGAGAAGACCGCCAGGCCCGCGAGCATCCGCCGCCGCCAGTGCATCAGGAACGCACCGCCCGAGCCCAGCGCCACCGACAACAGCAGCATGCCCATGACGAACGGCGCCTGGCCGTCACGCGTCACCAACGCGAGCAGCTGGTGGCGCGAGCCCACCTGCGCGCCCTGCGCCACGCCGATGTTCGGGTTGCTCGACTGCACGCGCAGCAGCAGGTGTCCCCCCAGCGCCGAGCGAGGCACCGGCACCAGGTGCCAGGCCATGTTGTCGGACAGCTCCGCGCCGGACGTGTTCAGCTTGCCGCTCACGTAGATGCGCTGACCGTTGGCGTACGCCTCCACGGCGTTGGTCACCTCGCCCAGCATCACCGCGGGCTCGGCCCACGGGCCCTCCGGCAACGGGATGCTCAGCCACAGGAACGTGTTCGTCCCGCGTCCCGGGGGCGGCTTGTTCGCTTCCACCGGGCGCCAGTCC
Organism: Myxococcus sp. MISCRS1; assembly: GCF_026626605.1. Taxonomy (NCBI): domain Bacteria; kingdom Pseudomonadati; phylum Myxococcota; class Myxococcia; order Myxococcales; family Myxococcaceae; genus Myxococcus; species Myxococcus sp. MISCRS1. The sequence continues at coordinate 405,338 of NZ_JAPNKB010000001.1, read as the reverse complement.
TCGGCGACGTTGGCCGTCTGGGCCCACAACGGAATGCCATCCGTTCCGGGAGGAGAGTCTCCCCAGCGATAGCGCCAGCCTTCCTTCAACTGGACGGGAGCGCCTGCCTCCGCGGCATTCGCCGTCGGTGAGTGCAGGAGCGCCACGAGCAACGCGCAGCCCATCAGGGCCAGCAGCGCGGCTCGGCGCGATGGGTTGTGAAGCCTCACGGAACCAGCGTGTGAGGCAAGGCTGTCGAAAGATGTCGGGGTAGGGCGGTGGGCAGCCATGAGGGCCCCAATGCTCGACCGCGCGATGCATGCCTGTAAATAGGTCTGCATCCCCTGACATGTAGGAAAGGTTTGGGAGGGCTTTTCGGGAGGGGCTTTTGCGACCCGGGTTCAAATGCCACGGGGCATCCGGTGCGGGAAAATGACGCAATATACCGTGAGCCGGGAACATTCGGCCGAGGCGTCGTTGGTGAGTGCGAACCGCCCTCCGAAAGGAACGCACCTCATGCAGCTGACCCGACTCCGTTGGTGGCCCCTGGTCTTCCTCGCGGGTTGCGCGGGGCCCGAAGTTTCCGAGCCCATCAACAACTCCGAGGCACTGGACGCGTCACGCGCCGCCGTCGTCTATGCCGCGAGCCACATCCAGGTCGTCAGTGACAGCGCCATTCCGGCCACCGGGGGCGTTGCCTCGGCGCGTCACGAGAACTGCCTGGTGCCCAACCAGGACCTGAACGGGGACGGCATCCTCGACCCGATTCCCCCACGCACGCAGCTGCTCATCTACCGGGGCGCCACGCTGCGCGGCGTCTGCACCGTCGTGGGGCCCTCGGGGAGCCCCAACATCCTCATGACGCAGACGGGCTTCCGCAACCGGGTGGACGTCGACGCGGACTTCGACGTCAACGGCAGCATCGACCTGGACCTGGATGGCAACGGCACGGACGACGAGACGAACCACACGCTCACGCTGCCCACGGTGCGCAGCAACTTCGCGGGCGCAGCGGGCGCGAACTGGGCGCTGCCCGCGCTGACGACGCCGTCGGTGGCCGTCGTCACGGGCGGCTCGGCCAACTCGCTGGTGGAGCTCTACAAGCCCCAGTCGGCGCCGAAGGTCCTCTACACCTGGCCGCACCTGATGGAGAACGGCACCCTGGCCCAGCTGCAGGCGATGGACGCCGCCACGGGCGCGCGGACGTGGGAGACGCTGTGGGGCGCGGGCTTCAACAACGCGCAGCGCACCCATCACGAGCTCGACCGCTTCCACATCACCTCCGCCAACCTCCAGCACAGCTGGCCTGCCTTGTCGCTGCACACGGGGGCCGGGGGCACGCGCATGCCGTACGCGGTGTCGTTCCACACGCATGGCGCCAGCTGCGCGTCCTCCATCGCCGTGCGCGTGGGCGGACAGAACGGGGACCTCGAGGAGCAGTCCATGCACCGGGGCGTGGCCGAGGTCATCCGCATGGCCTTCCCCGACTCCGCCTTCGATGACGGCTCCCGCATCACCTACAAGTGGGGCGACTGCTTCGACGGGGACGGCCCCGAGAACTTCGTCAACGCGGCCAGCGCGTTCTCCAATGGCATCCAGCTGGAGCAGTACTTCGGGTGGATCACCGCGAACCATGACGGCGTGCAGACGCGCGGGCCCGTCGTCGCCGCCGCGGTGCGCTCCGTGTTCGACTGCCTGTCGGAGCCCGCCGACGCGTCGTCCGCGCCCTGGTACTACGGCAACGTGACCAGCGGCGGCACGGGCTACCACACGTCGGGGCTGTGCCCGGGCTTCATCGCGGACGTGGACATCACCCACGCCTGGTCCGCGGCCCATTCGATGTACCCCGGCATCCAGAACTGCCCGGCGAACGGCGGCGCCAACGGCCGCGCGCACGTGGACCTGTACCGGGAGCAGACGGCGGCCGGAGGCCAGAAGCGCTGGTACCGCATCGGCGGCGGACGCATGGACTACGACGCCAGCTGCAACCCGACGCTGAAGGTCCTGAACACGGCGGGCATCTGGGAGACGAACAGCACGCTCTTCAACCCCACCGCGGCGGACACCACCGTCAACGCGAACCAGACGGTCCGCTTCCGCGCCGTCATCCGGGCCTTCAAGGCGGATGGCACCACGCCGCTGCCCGCCTTCTTCAACGTCAGCGGGTGAGCGGCTCCGGAGCCTGGCGGGGCCGCTGGAGGGGGCGGCCCGCCGGGTTTCCGGGGGGGGGGGCGGCGGATGCCGCGCGCTAGAAGGCGCGGAAGATGCCGCGCACGCCGAGGGTGAAGAGCGCGTGGAAGCCGTCGTCCACGGCGCTGACGGCGCTGGTCTGCGCGGGCAGGCCCGTCACCGTCACCGTCTGCTCGCCGGTGCGCACGGTGTAGCTGCCCACGGACGCGGTGAGCATGGGCCCCAGCGCCAGGAAGTTGGAGACGCGCACGTCGCCGCCCACGCTGATGCGCGCGTAGGTGGGGCCCCGGTCCTCCACCCGCGTGTCGATGCGCGCCGGCGCGAAGCCACCCGTGGGCAGCGGCACCTGCGTGTCACCCTTCACGTGGCTCTTGAGGAACTCCAGGCCCACCGACAGGCCCACCCACGGGTCGAAGCCCGACGCCGGGTTGATGTGGTAGCGGACCTCCGGTCCGAAGCGCCATTGGTAGTTGTTGCAGTCGAAGTCCTCCGGGCAGGAGATGTCGTTCGTCTTGGTGAAGACCTTCTCCCACGAACCCCAGACGCCCACGTAGAAGCGCGGGTTGAGCCGATAGCCCACCTCCGCCAGCAGCGGCAGCGAGGCGTTCGCCGCGTCGGTGATCTTCAGGTCCTCGCGCGAGCCGGTGCGCGACGTGCCGTCCTTGTACACGTGGCCCGCGCCCAGGCCCAGGTTGACGCCTATCGCCACCTGGGGCCCGGACATCCCGTGCGCCGCGCGAACGTCCATCTCCACCGCGCCCGACTCGCGCTCCTGTGCCCATGCCGTCCCGGACACTCCCAGGCTGGCGATGACTGCCAGCGTCCAGCGGTGCTTCTTGGCCATGCGTGCTGCCCTCCAACGTGACTCGTGGGGTTTCACGGAGGTGGTTCCTCGGGGTGCACCGCGTGAACCGGACCGGAGGGCCAAGCGTCCGGAGTCGACACATGGCCGGACGGGATGTCCGCCGTGCAGCACCCGCCTGCCCGACAGGGGGCGGGGTGGGGAGCGCCTCGCCCCTCGGGTCTGGTGCCTGTGCGCCGTCGCGCGCCCGCCCCGTCCGTCGTCCGGCCCCGCTCAAAGCTGCTGCGCAGCACGCTGCTGTTGTCCGGGGCCCGGCGCGTCGTCGTCATCAGCGTCCCCTGGTACCTGCGCTCGGGCCTGGAAGCCCGGGGCCAGGCCCCGCTGGAGCCCCGCGCGCCGAGTGCTCCCCACTGAGCGCTCGCGGCTGCAATTGTTTCCGCTCAGCCGGGTCAAAACTTTCCGATTCCGCCAGGGCACGCGCCACGCATCCCCGCACGTCGACTGCCCCCGGGGATGAGACAGCCTTTCGTCACATGTCATCCCCGTGCTCTCGGTGCTCCATCATTCGGGAATGTCCAAGGTCCTCCGCCCGCTGATGAATAGACATTCATGACCCTAGGACGAGTTTAATTTGAAAATCAAGAATGTCTTTCTAACAAGGAATTTCCGGGCACCTTCCGTGCAGGGCGAGCGGCACCCCTTGTCACGAGTCCCCCAAGGGGCGTGGAGGCATCCGAATGAATCGCAGATGGTTCGCAGTCCTGCTGGGTGGTGCGTTATGGGCCCCGGCAGTCGCGGCACACGACTTCCGAGCGGAGAAGCTCGTGAATGGCCAGAAGCAGGTGTCGATCCTCACCTATCCCGCGACGCTGAACTTCACGTTCAGCGCCACGAACATCCACCCCACGCTGGAGTCCATCCTGCTCACGGCGGTGGATCCACTCCTGACGCAGTGCACGCTCACTCCGGCGCCACCGTTGACGGTCCCGGTGGGTGGAAACGTCACCTACCAGTGCTCGTACACGCTGCAGAACTACGAGGCCTGCCTGGCGCTGGGGGCGCTCGACACGAACCCGTCGACCCCCAACGAGGAGGTGACCTTCACCAACGTGTTCGGCATCAGCTGGGACAGCGGCTCGGCGCAGGACGGGGTCAACGTCCTGTGCGGACAAGAGCGCATCCTGGCCTGTGACGACACCGTCTACATCTCCACGGCCTCGTCTTCGTCGGGAGGGCTGCCCGTGGGGCCCTCGCGGCTCTATGTGTTCGACCCCGCGACGGCCACGCTGGCGCTCCAGGGCGAGACGTCGCTGCCCTACAACGGGCTCGCCTTCAACCATGTCGACGGCTTCATGTACGCCCTCTCCTCCGACGGCCTCACGCAGCCCTCGCTCATCCGCGTGGACGCGAACGGCTCGGCGACCGTCGTCGCGCCGTTGGTGTCGGGCGCCGCGAACTCGGCGGGCTGGGCGGCGGGCGCCATCCTCGAGGACGGCACCTACCTGGGCTTCGAAATCACCACCAACCACCTGGTCCGGATCAACACCAGCACGGGCGTGACGCTGTCCGACGTCGTCGTGGGGACGCCCGCGACGTTCCGGGTGGCGGACTTCGCCGTGAACCCCATCAACGGGCTGCTGTATGGCTTCAATTCGGCCACGCAGCGGGTGACGGTCGTCAACCCGGAGCTGGGCACGTTCACCGACTTCCTGCTGCCCGCGCTCATCAACGGCCTGCCCTCGGTGGGCAACGCCATGGTGGCGGCCGTCTTCACCCAGGTGGGGGAGCTGTTCTTCTATGGGTCGACCAACCTGAACAACAACCTGGCCAATACATTCTACTCGGTGAACCTGGTCACCGGGGCGCTGACGACCGTCTCCACCGGTCCGGCGACGCAGTTCGCCGATGGCGCGACGTGTGCCTTCAACGTGGAAGGTGGCGGAGGGCAGCCCCCGAGAGCCCACGTGACGCGGGACCACGGCTTCTTCGGCTCCTCCGAGGACGCGCTGGCGGAGTGTCTGTCGAAGGGCCCCATCTCCCTGGGGCAGCTGGGCAAGGTGACCACGATGGAGGGCGCGCTGGGCGTGCTGTGGGCCAACCCGGCCATCGCGCAGGGCGGGGCCATCCGCTCGGAGCTGGAGTCGCTCAAGGCCCGCTTCGCGCGTGAGCTGCTCACGGCCACGTGCAACGAGCGCTACTTCGGCACGCCCGCGCCGCAGCTCGCCGGGTTGGAGGCGTGGGTGGCGCCGCACCCGATGGTGCTCCAGAAGGTGCTGGGGCAGTTGGAGAAGCACAACCGCTCCGGCGCGCGCCTGGCGGTTCCGTTGGGCAAGAAGGCCTGGAAGCTGGAGCCGCTGAAGGGGCAGGAGCGGGCCGTGGAGCCGCAGTACTGAGAGGGGGATGACATGTCGACGAATCCGAATTGGAAGATCCTGTCCGGAGTGTTCCTGGCGCTGTCCTTGACCGCGTGTGACGGCGGCGAGACGGTGCCCATCGATGTCCCCCAGGGAGACCGCTTCGAGCTGCGGCTGCTGGGGCAGGACGCCGAGGACTACGAGAAGCTGATGCTGGGCGTGGGGCGCGTGGAGGTGATGGTGCAGGGCCGGCTGGTGCCGTTCCAGCTCTCGCCCGCGGCGCGGGCCATGGACCTGGCGCGGACGGACCACGCCTATCTGCTGGGGTACTTCTACCTCCCGGCGGAGGCGGACGCGGCGGACGTCCGGGTTCACTTCGATGACGTGGGCGCGTTCCAGACGTCGGGCGGGTCGGGCCTCATCAACGCGCGCTCAGGCTCGCTCCTGTTCACGACCCGGCGCGCGGAGCTGGAGAAGCGCAAGCATGTCGTCGTCCAACTGCACCTGAACGACAGCTTCTTCCAGGGCCGCGGCGCGAAGGTGCTGTTGCCCTCGACGTTCGTCGTCCACTGAGAGATGGGGGAGGGGGCTGCTCGCTGGGGGCCGGGAGGCCTCCAGCGGGCAGCGGTGGTTCCGGGCTACAGCCCGAGCGCCACGCCCACCACGATTCCCACCAGCGTCGCGCCGACCACCAGGAGGTTGTCCCTCCAGGGGGAGCGTCTCCGGACCGGCTTGGGGGCGGGAGCCGGCTTCGGCTCGGCGCTGACCTGTGAGCGCACGGGCGCGGCGTCGACCTTCGCCTCCAGGGGCGCCGGCTCGAGCTGCGTCACCTCGTCATCGTCGTCGAGGCCCGTGTCCTCGACGGCGGGCTCGGACGGACGCTCCACCAGCCGCAGGGTGGGGGCCGCCTTCTCCACCTGGGTCCAGGGCCGCAGCGCGTCCGCCATCTCCTCGGCCGTCGCGAAGCGCTCCGCGGGGTCCTTGTTCAAGGCGCGGGCGATGAGCCGGGCGAAGTCCTCGGGCACGTCCGGGCGCAGCTCCGACGCCAGGGGCGGCACCCGCTCGATGATGGCGGAGAAGAGGGCCACGGTGTCGGCCACGTCGATGGGCTGCCGGCCCGTCACCATCTGGAACAAGCAGGCGCCCAGGGCATAGACGTCCCCGCGCGCGTCCACCGGCAGGCAGCGGACCTGCTCGGGGGGCATGAAGGAGGGCGTGCCCACCCACGCTCCGGCCTCGGCGCCCACCGAGCGGGCGTCATCCTCGTGGAGCAGCCGGGCCACGCCGAAGTCCAGCACCTTCACCTGGTCGCCGGTGACGATGAAGAGGTTGTCCGGCTTGATGTCCCGGTGGATGACGCCGGCCTTGTGCGCGGTGTCGAGCGCGGACAGCGTCTGGAGCGCCAGCGTCGCGGCCCTGGCCACGGGCAGCGGGCCCTGCTCCTTGAGCAGCAGCCGCAGCGTCTGGCCCCGGAGCAGCTCCATCACCATGAAGGGCGGCTCGTCCTCGTTGCACTGGAAGTCCTTCACCTGGACCAGGTGAGGGTGGCTCAGCCGCGCGGTGGCGTGCGCCTCCCGCTTGAAGCGCGCCAGCACCGCGTCATCGTCCATCAGGTGCTGCTGGAGCACCTTGATGGCCACCACGTCCTCCGCGTCCACCGGCGCCGCCTCGTAGACGATGCCCATGGCCCCCACGCCGATTCGCTGACGCAGCTGATACCTCTGACCCAGCAAAGTTCCAACGCGAGCTGACGAGCGACTCATGAATCAACCGGTATACCCAAGTGGCGCACATGGCGAGGGGGTATCCGCCTGATGACGTATGTTTCAGTCGTTGATACCTCGAAAGCCTTGATGAGTCGGACTGGGTGTGCAAGGCGCCGCGGTGACTGTCTCGGGACGTGAGGCGTCGCTTCTCGGGCCCCGAGAGCGAAGCCGTCCGCGAGTACCGCGACACTGGACTCAGAACAGGAAGCCGATGCGGACCAGGTCCATGTCCACGTCGAGGATGGCCCGGTCTCCGCGCGCCACCACGTCGTCGCTGTTGCGGATGAAGGCATACTGCGCGCCGATGTCGACGGTGTCGCGGCGCTGGTTGAAGCTGTAGCCCACGCCCAGGCCGACGAGAGGCTCGAAGAAGAAGGCCTGGCCGCGCGTCACCGCCCGGTAGCCCACGTCCAGGCCGAGCGTCACCTGGAAGCCCTGCTCGTCCTCGTACTGCAGCGAGTAGTTCCTGCCGTTGGGGCGGTAGCGCAGCGTCTCCCTGCTCCAGGTGCCCGACAGCCGCGGCTGAAGGAAGAAGCCCTGGCCTCGGGGCCGCGGCGAGGGCTTCCAGGCCACGCCCAGCGTCACCTTCAGCTGCCGCAGCTTGGAGCAGCGCGAGGGCTCGAAGTCACACCGGTTGGCCGTCATCATGGGGGTGACCTCGAGCACGCCCGTGGTGCTCTCCGAGAAGCTCCGCCCGAAGCCGACGGGGAGGGCCAGGTGGAGCCGCTCCGTCATGGGGCCCACCAGGAGCAGCGACAGGTGCGTCACCGGGGACAGCCAGAGCGCGTTCTTCGGGGCGGAATCGTGCTCCCCCTGCGCGTTCGCCGCGGGCGCGAGGAGGAGCAGCATGGCGAGGGCAATGCGTTTCAGGGGGGCGCTCCTGTTGCTGGGTGGCGTTTGTCTCCAAGCAACACCCATGCCTCGCGTCATCCCCGTCGACACCGCCCGTGTGCCCGGGCGATGGGGGACTCGATTCGCGACAGGATTGTCAGGACCGCCTTCCGCGCCCAGGGGCGGCCATGTCGTGCTCGCCGGCGCCAAAGACAGACGGGGCTGGACGGTGGGCACCGTCCAACCCCGTGGCTCAGCGGCGCGTGAAGCGGGCGCCTAGAAGTCCTTGATGCGGTCCGCCAGGTTGGCGTTGTCGACGAAGGCGTTGGTGTTGCCCTGGATGTTGGCCACGCGGCGGTTGCGCTCGATCTCCGCGGCGTCCACGGCGTCCAGCTTGTTCCACGCCTTGAGGGCCGCTTCCTCGTCGTTGGGGATGGGCTTGTTGTACGTGGAGGAGAAGTAGAACATCGCGCGCGCCACGTTGCCCTTGTGGGAGTCCGGCGGCTCGAAGACGGTGTTGCCCTTGCTGTCGGTGCCCAGCTTGGCGCCGTTGTGGCTCCACTTGACGTTGACCACCTCGCCGAACGGGAAGCTGCTGCGGCGCGAGTTGGCCTTGCTGTCGGTGGGGAACAGGTGGTGCAGGTCGCTCTTGGCCGCGCCCGTGGCGCCCTTGGACTGGGGCCACGTGTGCTCCACGTTCATCACCGCGTTGTTCGGAATCTTGCCGCCCTTGGTCTCCAGGCCCGTGTAGACGCACTCCACGTTGCCCGCGGCGTTCACGTCCAGGCTGGTGAAGATGAGCCGGCGCGCCTCGTTGTAGCTGACGACCTTCTTGTCGGAGGACGACTCGCGCACGGCGCGCAGGAGCGCGTCGTCACGCAGCCCGTCGAACGGGTCATCCGACGGCTCGGGATCCGGCTCGGGCGCCTTCGTCTCCGGGACGATGTTCAGGCCCCACTGCTTCAGCGTGCCCGTGTCGCCCTTGGCCTGGTCCTGCACCTCCAGCGTCCAGGTGCCCTTCGTGGACTCGCCGGCGAAGGCGGTCAGGTCGAAGCTGCCCTTGAGGTCATCGGCGGAGCCACCCTGGCGGCTGGACACCACCGCGCTCTTGCCGGAGGGGGCCGTCAGCTTCACCGTCAGGTCGCCGCGGTAGGTGTGGGCGATGTCCAGGTCCAGCTTGAGCGACTCCACCTTGGCGTCGTCCGCGACGTCCAGGGTGCTGGTGACGGTGGCGTTGTCCTTGATGGCCGCGTTGGGGCTGGTGGTGTGGACCAGCGGGGCGGCCTGGGCGCCGGCGGCGGCCTTCAGGCCCTCGACGGCCGCGTTCGACACGGTGGGCTTCACCGGCACGAAGACGGCGCCGAGCTTCGTCAGCAGGGAGGGCGACAGGCCCGCGAGTCCGGAGCGCGAGGGCTCGAACTCGGTGCGAGCCACCGAGGCCGTCCGGGGGGCGGACGTCTCACGGGTGGTCTCAGTTTCAGTCGGGCGGGCGGGGAGGGGCGAGCGACGGGGGCCGACGACACTGGTCATGCGGGCATTATCGGCAACGACGCGTCACAGGTTGTCCCGTCGCCGTGTCTTTTTTGATGACGCCGGAAAACTGGGGATTTCCCGGCGATATCGACGTCTTTTCTAGGGTTTGGCGGCGCCCTGCAGCCCCGGAGGCTCAGTTCCGGAGGAGCTCGGTCTGCGTCCGGCCGTCGGCGCCGAGGCCATCCAGGCGGACGAAGTCGACGGAGAAGGGCCAGGACGTCTTCACGAAGATGTGGAGCAGTTGGGCGGGGCCGGCGCCGAACCTCGTCCAGGCCTGCACGGCGCAGCCGCCGCCCTGGACCTGGGTGGTGGTGAGGTCGATGGGGCGATCAGCGAAGGCCCGCAGGCGGATGCGGACGCGGCCCCCGTCGGGCGTGAGCTCCACCTGCTGCGTGTCCTCCAGGCCGTACGCGGGCTGCTCGACGCCGAGCAGGTCCTCCACCTCCGACTCGCCGCGCTCCAGCATGCGCCAGTACACGCGCACGGGCTTGCTCCCCACCGGATGGCAGGCCTCGTCGAGCCGCACGGCGTAGTGGACCTGGTTGCGGTTCTCGCTCCGGGAGAGGAAGAAGGCGGATGGCTCCTGGGGCGACGGCTCCGCGGCGGCCAGCGAGGGGATGAGCGCCAGCGCGGCGGTGACGACGGTCCTGAGCCAGAGGTTGCGGTGCACGACGGTTCCCCCCTTCACGGCGGAGTGACGCGGACGGCGATGCTGGGAAGGTAAACACCCCAGCCGCCGCCAGCTGTCACCCGGCCCGAGCCCTGCGGCCGGGCGGTGCCTAGCATGGACGGCGGCCCGGGTCTGCTTTCACACGCGCCCGGGTGTCCTGCGGTGGGCGCCCGCCGCGTGGCCTGACTTAACCCCGGCCCCTGGCGGCCGCATGACGAACCGCCAGGGAGGGCTGGACCCAGGCCCGGGCGGTGCGTGCCCCAGGCCCGGGGGTGCATCACGGCGTGGTGAAGAAGGAGCTGATGGCCTCGGCGCTGTGGAAGGGCAGCTTCTCGAGCGACGTGAAGGGCTCGCTCAGGTCGAACCCGGGCGACACGATGGAGGCCACGCGCAGGTAGTAGATGCTGTCGGGCTGCAGCGTGCCCGGGGGCAGGCGGACCTGGGTGGTGGAGCCCGGGGCGTAGATGCTGCCGGCGGGCATCAGGAAGCGCAGCTGGGCGTCGTAGCGGTAGAGCGTCACGCGGTAGGCGTGGGGCGTGCCGAGCGTGGGCGGCGTCCAGGCGAGGACGGGGCTGTTGGTGCCCACCTCGCGCTGCACGTTCGCGGGGACGCCGTCGATGGTCAGCGAGCGGGGCGGGGACACCTGCGGCTGCACGGGGCCGGCGATGAGGTTGTCGAACACGTCGTACGAGTAGAGGCGACCCGACAGGTACATGGAGACGCCCGAGTCATCCGGCACCGGGGACAGGACGCGGAACGGATAGCTGTGGATGCCGACGAGGCCCCAGCTGGACGGGAAGGGATTGCCGAACTTCAGGCGGCTGGTGAAGTTGAACGACGCGTTCCGGGGGAGGAACAGGTTGAGCAGCTCTCCGGAGTAGCCCACCCAGCGCCCGCCGGTGTTGTGCGCGTTGGGGAGGACCTCGAAGAGGGGCGTGGAGCCGGTGGCCTGCGGGTGCACGTCCGTGGCGAACTGGGTGTACGCGGGCAGTCGCCACTCGATGGGGAACTCGCGCATCGGCGTGGGCTGCAGGTAGCCCGTCACGGGCAGCGGGGTGATGCCGTCCGGCACGTAGTCGAACGCGCCCATCTGCACGGAGCGCTCCACCGCGGCGTAGCCCAGCGCCGTCCCGTCCGGCGCCGTGCCGGCGCTGAACTGGCTGAGCTGATTGACATACATCCGGTCGCCCTTGGAGGCGTCGAAGGTGGGCAGGTTGTAGCCGCTGCTCAGGCCGAGGTCGGCCTGGTTGGTGAGCAGCGTCGTCTGGCCATCGGGAATCTGGTCGAAGACGTTCACGTAGCCGAACAGGTCCACCTCACCGGAGGTGAGCTGGAGGCTGGAGCCGGGCTGCTGGCTGCTCCAGGTGTTCTGCCACGGCGCCAGGTTGAGCAGGTTGATCTGCAGCGTGGTGAGGTAGCTGTTCGAGTACTCGGCGTCCATCCGCCCCAGGCGGTTGCGGCCGAGGTCGATGTGGCGCGCGTCGGTGATGACGTGGGTGGCGCCGGTGCGCAGGTAGAACGGGCCGGAGGGCACACCATTGAAGCGCCAGCCGCCCGGCACCGCGGAGCCGAGGATGAGCTGGAAGGTGGAGCCCTGCTGCACGAGGATTTCGGGCGGGTTGGCGGACAGGTCATTGACCTGCTCGGCGATACCCACCGACGTGTAGAAGCGCGTGGTGTCGGTCACCAGCACCGCGTCGGACGGTGGGCCCGCGTCGGGGGTGGGGCCCGCGTCGGGCGTGGGGCCGCCATCGGTGGGGGAGCTCTCCGTCCCCGGGTCGATGTTCGCCTGCCCATCATCCAGTTCCTGCTCCTGTCCGGGGGCTCCGCCACAACCGACCAACCAGACCACGCATGCCGAGCCGAGTACCGCGGAGAAACGAGACCGCTTCACGAAGACCTCCTGATGGAAATGCCGCGGTCACAATACGCGCGAGCACCTCGGCTCTGGTTGTCTTGGCGAATCAATCCCTCACGGCGAAATCACCCGCGAGTGTTTTGCGCAATCCGGGCGCGTCGGGTGTGGTGCTTGCGGAGGTCTGCCCGGAGGTCGAAACGGCGGCTCCCCGCGGCTTCACGGGGAGCCGTGGCGCGCCTCAACGCGTGGAAAGCAGGCCCTTCTTGCGCCAGTCGTCCAGGTAGAGGGACATCAGCTCGCGGTCCAGGCGATGGAACCCGAGCCCGAGTCCCGCGAGGGCCTCGCGGGTGTTGCGGGCGTCGTAGACGGGCATGCCCTCGTAGACCTCCCAGCGCGTCGAGCCGCCGCCGTAGACCTGCTCGTGGAGCATGGGCACCAGGGCGCAGAGCGGGTTCTGGGCCGCGCGAGGGTCCTTCATGAGGCGGTCCACCCATTCCTCGTAGGGGACGCGGCTGAGCGGCTGCCCGCAGGCGGCGAGCAGTGCGTAGAGCGCGTCCATGTCGATGGAGTCGCGAGGAGAGGGAGGCACCAGGTGATAGGCCTTGCCGATGGCGCCCTCGCGCGAGGCGATGCCGAGCAGCGCGCCGCTGACGAAGTCCACGGGCACCATCTCCTTGCGTTGGCGCGGGAGGATGGGACCGCTGCCAATCTGGATGCAGCCGCGCACGAAGCGCGCGACGAAGTCGTCCGGGTTCCCGACGCCCGTGCGGGTGTGTCCCATGATGAAGCCCGAGCGGTAGATGTTCACCGCCAGCCCGCGCTCGATGGCCTCCCACACGCGCTTCTCGGCCACCCACTTGCTGGCCGCGTACCCCAGGTCGTAGCGCAGGCAGTCGAGGTGCTTGTCCAGGTCCTCGTCCTCGCGCAGGACCTGGGTGCCGTTGAAGTAACCGGTGGGACCGAACACGGCGATGGTGGACACGTAGTGCACGGGCGTGGGCCCCAGCGCGGCCAGCCGCAGCACCTCCGTGGTGCCATCGACGTTGACGGCCTTGTGCGCCTCGTAGGGCTGCACGTAGTTCACGTGCGCGCCGACGTGGAGGATGGCCTCCGCCCGCTCGACGATGGACTGTCGTTGCCCGGCGCCCAGGCCCATGCGGGGGGCGCCGAGGTCCCCGAGCACCGGCTCGATGCGAGGCGCGAAGGAGTCCTCCCACAGGTCGTACTTCTCCAGGGCCCGGCGGACGCGAGCGAGCGCTGTCTCCGCGTCCCTCGCGCGAACCAGGCAGGCCACCTGCGCCTTCGTCGTCCGCATCAGGTCGCGGAGCATGAAGGCGCCGAGGAAGCCCGTGGCGCCCGTGAGGAAGATGCAGCGCATGTCCTCCAACGCGCGTCCCTTCACCACCGGCCTGCCTGGAGCGGGGGCGATGTCCTCGGGCAGCCGCGCGTCCTCGCGCCAGGCGTCGGGGCCCGCGATGGCGCGGCCCTCGTCCTGGACACCCGCCAGGGCCTGCCGCACCGCTTCGATGAAGTCCCCCAGCGTCCGTGCCTCATGGAGGGCGTGTGCGGAGAGTCCCACACCGAACTTCTCCCGCAGCCGCAGCGTCAGGCGTCCCGTCATCAGGGAGTTGCCGCCCAGGCGCACGAAGTCATCGCCAGCGGACGCGGTCTCCACGCCGAGCAGCTCGGTCCAGATGTCGCTCACGCCCGCGACGACGGGGTCCTCCGGCGGGGGCGTGCTCTGTGCGGGCACCGCTCCGGCTCCTGGCGGCACGGGGCGGGGCAGCGCCGCGCGGTCGACCTTTCCATTGGTGGTGACGGGGAGCCGCTCCAGCAGGACGAAGCGAGACGGCACCATGGGCTCCGACACCCTGTCGCGCAGGAAGTCGCGGAGGGCGTCCTCGAGGCCCGGGCCGGTGTCCTTGGGTACGACGAAAGCCGCCAGCGACTTCTCGCCATCGGGTCTCTCCTGGAGTGTCACCACGGCGTCCCAGACGAGCCCGCTCCGCAGGAGCGTCTTGGAGACCTCGTCCAGCTCGATGCGATGACCGCGAATCTTCACCTGATGGTCGGCCCGGCCCAGGTACTCCAGCGTCCCGTTCTCGCGCCACCGCGCCAGGTCGCCGGTGCGGTAGATGCGCAGCGCCTCGCCGTCCTTCAATCCGGGCACCGTGGGGAAGCGCTCCGCGGTGAGCTCCGGCTGGTGGAGATAGCCGCGCGCGAGGCCCTCCCCCGCCAGGCACAGCTCTCCCATCTGTCCCGGTGCGACGGGGCGCAGGTCCTCGTCGAGCAGGAACACCTCGGTGCGCGCGATGGGCCTCCCGATGGGGATGGAGCCGCTCAAGGCATCCTGGAGGCGCGCCTCGTGGGCTGTCGCGTAGATGGACACCTCCGTGGGGCCGTAGCCGTTGACGAGCCGCTCGGGAGGGTGGCTCTCCAGCACCGCGCGGAAGAGGCGGGGATTGGCGCGCTCTCCCCCCACGACCACCAGCCGAAGCCGGCCGAAGGCATCCGGACAGGCCTGGGCCACCAGGTTGAAGAGGGCGGTGGCGATGGTCATCACGTCGACGCGCATGTCGCGCAGGGCCTGGCGGAAGGCCTGGGCATCCAGGAGCGTTGCCTTGGAGATCACCACGAGCGCGGCCCCGTTGAGCAGCGCGCCCCAGACTTCATAGAGGGAGATGTCGAACGCGTGGCTCGTGAGCTGCGCGACGCGCTCCCCGGGATGGATGCCGAGGATGGGATTGTCGATGACCAGTCGGCGGATGCCCTTCGCGAGGACCTCGATGCCCTTGGGGCGCCCCGTCGTCCCGGACGTGTACATGATGTACGTCCGTCGCTCCGGGGTGTCGCGCGGACCGGTGAAGGTCTCGGGCTCGCGCGCCACGCTGTCCGCGTCACGTTCCAGGCAAAGGCAGCTCAATCCAGCCCGGGCGCAATGCGTCTCTTCCGTCAGGGTCTCGGTGAGGAGGACCTTCGTTCCGGAGTTTTCCAGGATGTATGTGATTCTCTCGCGAGGGTGCTGGAGGTCCAGCGGGACGTGAGAGGCGCCCAGCTTGGCGAGGGCCACATGGGCCACGATGGCTTCGATGCCTCGCCGCATGGCCACGGCGACAGGCGTCTCCTCGCCCACGCCTCGGTGGCGCAGCGCGTTCGCGAGCTGGTTGGCCCGGCGGTCCAGCGCGTCATAGGTGACGCGCTTGACGCCCCAGTGGATGGCGATGGCTCCGGGCTGGAGGTGGACCTGGGCCTGCCACAGGTCCGCGAGCCCTGACTGAGACGGATGACGCCTTGCAGGAACGCTGCTTTTCGATGGGGATTCGAAGGTGTGCATGCTCGTCGCGCGCTCCTCATGGATGTGTCGGGTGGGGGTGTTTGACATTTGTTTAATGTCAATTGGGCGTTTGTCGATGAAATTCCTCGCATGTCTTGCGTCTGGAGGTGGCCGGTGGCGCCTGCGGGCATCCGGGGTGCCCGCAGTGCCTGTTCATGCGGGCCTGAGGTCTGCGTCAGGTGTCGTCGCAGTCTTGAAGCGGGATGAACCACACCTGGAAGGAGCCGGTGTCATCGATGGCGCGGAAATAGATGCGGTCGTCGACGCGGGTGAAGCCCTCCGGGAGTGAGTTCTCGCCGCGTGTCGCGATGTCCGCCAGGGGAAGGCTGGAGGCGACGGTGCCTTGGGTGAACCAGGGCTCGAGCCCTTCGCCCGGCGCCGAGGCGGCGAAGACGGCGGCGCCCTTGCCCACCGGGAACAGGGGCGAGGTGTACTCGTCACTCAGGCTGAGCGCTTCCGACAGGGCGGAGGTGCCCGCGGTGGTGCCGTCGGAGGTCCAGAGTGTCGCGGCGCGCGGTGCGGGCCCGGGGCTCGCGATGGCCACGGAGAAGAAGAGCCGCTCTCCCGAGACCGTATATTGTTGCAGATAGGGATAAGCCGCCTCCTCGCCCGCATAGGGATTGGGGAGGGTGACGACCGCGCCCTTCTCGCCGCCACTCAACGACAGTCGCTGGATGCGCATCCGCATGCTCGTGGCGTCGACCGAGGCCAGGTAGGCATTGCCTTTCAAGGCGCCGAGCAGGGTGACACCCTTGCCGAAGGCATCCACCCGCCGGGTCCCCGTCGCGGTGCCATCCGTCCTCCACACCTCCGTGTTCGCTCCGTCCACGAACAGGAACAGCCCCACGTCACCGGCCTGTCCCGTGCCGGTGATGGGCACTTGCTGGGCATCGACCTTCTTGACGAGGGCCGTGCCGGCGGCGGTACCGTCCGTGCGCCACAGTGAAGTGCCCTGCGCCGCCGAGGACAAGAAGAAGAGCTGGTAGGGGCCCACGCGCAGCGACATGTTCCCGAGCGTCGACTCCGGACCGAAGCGCGCGAAGCGCAGCGTGCCCTCGGGCGTTCCATCCGTGTGCCACAGCTCCAGCTCCGGTGCCCCGGGCGTGGGGCTCCATTGGCGCATGAAGGTGAGCTTCCCGTTCTGGGCCGCGACGAAGCTGAGGTGCGTGCCTTCAGGGCCTGGAGTCAAATCCCTGACCAGGTGCGTGCCCGCCTCGGTGCCATCGCTGACCCACAGCTCGCGTCCCGTCGCGGGCTGGTCGAGCAGGAAGAACACCCGAGGGCCCACGGGTATCAGGTTGCGCAGCGCGGGGATTCCCACCGACGCTGCGGGGAAGGACTTCACCCGGGTCGTCCCCACGGCCGTGCCGTTGCTGCGCCAGAGGGCGGCGCTTCCGTCGAACAGGTTGGTGGCGAAGTAGAGCGTGCCTTCGACGTCGGCGAACCACTCGGGGAAGGGGCCGTTGAGCGTGGCGCCCGAGCCGGGGGGGATGACCACGGCGAGGCGCGCGGGGAGTCCCGGGCAGACCTGCTCCGTGTGCTCCTTGTGCGCCGTGGCTCCCCGGAAGCCCGCCGTGGAGCGGGCAGGGGGCGCGACGCCCGCGCCTCGAAGCTCCAGTCGGGTGGGGCCCCCGCAGCCGGCGAACACCAGACCCATCAGCACACACACATGTCTCGCTTGCATGTCCCTCTCCTCCGTGGCGACAACCGACGGAGGATGGGATGAGCGGAAGGGATTCCCCTATCCGCCAGCGAGGCGAGCCCCTATTCAGGGACGGACAGGTGCCCTCCCTCGAAAGGGAGGACACCCGCATGGGGGTTACGGGGCGAAGGCCGTGGAGGCCCAGATGCCGAACGAGCAGGAGCAGTCCCCCGTGAGCTGCTCACCCTGGCAGCAGTCCCGCGTGCGTCCATTGGGCGAGCACGCCTTGCCGGCGGGCGCCGCTGACGTCGAATCGAAGCGCAGGGCCTGGCGATATCGCCATGGAGTTGTTCTTGAATCCCGGTGGCTGATTCGTGGCGCCGTGGCGTGAGGTTCCTGGGCCCAGGGGGGAGGGGGGGCATCTGAGTTCCCCTCGGCGAGTCACCGGGCGCTATAACGCTGCCTGGACAGCTCGAGGAGAACTCGTGGGAATCATCCGGCTCGTGGGAGTGATGCTCGCCGTCGCGGGCGGCGTGTTGCTGTGGACGGGGCTCAATGCGCGGGAGTCGCTCACCGAGCGAGCCACCCAGGCCTTCACCGGCAAGTACACGGAGCAGACCACGCTGTACCTGGCGGGCGGGGGCGCCGCGCTCGCGGGAGGCATCCTGCTGGTGCTGTTCGGCGGCGGTCGCGGCAAGCGTCGCTAGTCCCGCACGAGCGGGGGCTGGTTTCTCGCGCCGCCCCGGCGCGAGCAGGTGTCGCCCCTGCTGAGTCGCTCGCGGGCGCGGGTGTTGCTTCGTCCGGGTCGCGCGCTGGCGCGGGCGTTTCCTCGTCCGGGTCACTCGCGGGCGCAGGTGTTGCCCATCGCCCCCGCTGCGCGCTACCCGGAAGCAGTCTGCCTCCCGGCCGCGCGTCAGCGCGCGAGCAGTTGCTCAGGTAGGGCGCACCGGCGCCTCGTGCGCGGGGTCGCCGACGGCGTGCAGTCGGGACCATCCCCGCTCCCGGAGCAGCCGGTGGATGGGCTCACGCAGCGAGGCTCGCAGTCGCTGCTCCGCGTCCGGCGTGCCCTCTCCGCTCGAGGGCACTCGCCAGACGGCGGCGCCCTCTCCGGAGGGAGGCGCCTCGCCTTCCATCACGAGCCGGATGACCATCGGCGGCGGCCCCAGGGCGTCCACGGCGCCTGTCCCCGTGTCCAGCGTGGCATGCGCCCGGTCCGGTGCGCACAGGCCGTTGAACACGGCGGCGGCCTGCTCGGCCACGCCGCGGTGGGAGCACTCGAAGATGACGCACCAGGGGCGGTGCGTGGGCTTCGCCGTCGGCGTCATCAGCCATCGGAACAAGAACACCGCGAGCGTCGCGCCGAGCAGCTGCGCGGCCACGAAGGACTCGACATCCATCGCGTGCAGGGCGCTGGCACGGGTGCTCACCGCCCGGGCGAGGATGAGCGCCGGGTTCGCCAGCGAGCGCGAGTCGGTGAACCACACCGTGGCCGCTGCATACCCGGCCACGACGAAGTGGGTGGCGGAGGGCCGGGTGCGCACGCAGCCGCGCACCACGATGAGCAGGCCGAACGTCGCCACCAGCTCCGTGAGGAACTGCGCCGAGCTGGCCGAGGGCGTCCGCGTGGCGATGAGCAGCGGCTCACCGCACATGAGGTGTGCCACCAGCCGTCCCGCGAGCCCTCCGCCCAGCTGGGCCAGCACGTAGCGCGGCACGTCCCGCCACGGAGTGCCGTCCTCCAGCGCGTCCGCGAAGGTGAGGGCGGGGTTGAAGTGCGCGCCGGACAGCGGCTGGAGCACCCAGGTGAGGCACGCGAGCACGACGCCGGCCGCCAGGGACATGAAGAGGCGGTTGTCGGTGGCGCTCACGCCCAGGTGCTCGGCGCCGTGGTGCGCGCCCTCCAGGGCCACCACGAGCAGTCCGCAGCCGAGCGCTTCGACGGTGAGCCGTCGGGGGCGATTGAGCCGCCCGGCGCTGGCGGAGGTCGTGGATGCATCTGCGCTCGTCATCGCGGGGCCCTCCTGCGGCGCTCCCACCCTATGCCTGGGGGAAAGGGCCGTCAAAGCCGACGCGAGCGCCTGCCCGGCACGACTATTCGAAGGTCAGCGAGGAGCCACCGGACAGGTCCTCCTCCAGCATCTCGGGGCGGCCGAAGACGCGCACGTGGCTGCCGCCCGAGGCGCTCACTCGCAAGGTGTCGGACACTCGCAGCGAGGCCATGCCGCCGCCGCTGGACTCCAGCGCCGCCTCCCGCGACGCGAGCTTTCCCGCATACACCTCGCTCCCACCCGACAGGTCCAGCCTCATCTGGCGCGCCTCGCCCTCCAGGAGCGCATACGCGCCTCCGCTCAGGGAGAGCGCCACCGACTGCGCGCGCAGCTCACGCACCAGGATCGCGCCGCCTCCGCTGGCGGACACGCTGAAGTGATTCGCGTCGACGCCGCCCGTCACGTCCGTGCGCCCGCCACCCGAGCGCTCCAGCGCCTCCAGGCTCGGCACCACCACCTCGACGCGCAGCGGATTGGGCGAGTCCCAGCCCACCGAACCGTGCCCGCCGAAGTGCACCCGCAACCGGTCCCCGTCGTGGTCCGTCCGCATGCGGGCGACGAGGTTGTCATCGCCGATGATGAGGACCGAGTGGGGCCGCGTCGGGTCCACCTGGACGTGCGCGGGGATGCCGTCCTCCACCTCCAGCCGGTCGAACACGGGCGTCGTCCGCGACTCCTCAATCGAATGCCCGCTGCCCTCCAGGTGGTGCCCGAAGCCACAGCCCGACAACCACGCCGCCGCCAGCAGCGCGAGCCCCGCGCCTTGCTCCCGTGCTCCCAGTCGCATCGTCCCGCTCCCGTGTCCGACAGGTCCGGGCACTGGAACACCGCGGGGGCCGGGATGTGTCACCCGGGCCCCCACGGAGCTCGCGAAAGGGGGGCCTACGCGTTCAGCGCCGCGGCGTGGTGCCGCAGGTGGTCCTCCATGAACGTGGAGACGAAGTAGTAGCCGTGGTCGTACCCCTCGTGGATGCGCAGGGTGAGCGGCTGTCCCGTGGCGGCGCAGGCCTCGCGCAGCAGCTCCGGCTTGAGCTGCTCCTGGAGGAACTTGTCGCCCGTGCCCTGGTCCACCAGCAGCGTGGGCAGGTGCTGCTTCGCGGCGCGGATCAGCTCCGTGGCGTCATACGCGCGCCACGCCTGGGTGTCCTCGCCCAGGTAGCCCTTGAAGGCCTTCTGTCCCCACGGCACGCGCATGGGCGCGACGATGGGGGCGAACGCGGACACGGAGCGGTAGCGCCCGGGCTGCCGCAGCGCCGACACGAGCGCGCCATGGCCTCCCATGGAGTGGCCGAAGATGCCCTCCCGGTCCTCGCGGGCCGGGAAGTGTCCGGCGATGAGCGCGGGCAGCTCCTTCGTGACGTACGTGCCCATGCGGTAGCGCGCGGACCACGGCGCCTGGGTGGCGTCCAGGTAGAAGCCCGCCCCCACGCCGAAGTCCCAGGACGCGTCCTCGCCCGGATACCCCGCGCCCCGAGGGCTGGTGTCCGGCGCCACCAGCATCACCCCCAGCTGTGCCGCCACACGCTGCGCGCCGCCCTTCGTCAGGAAGGTCTCCTCCGTGCACGTGAGGCCCGCGAGGTAGTAGAGCACCGGCACCTTGCGCTCCCGCGCCTGCGGCGGGACGAAGACGCCGAAGCGCATCTCGCCCCCGCACGCCTCGGACACGTGCTTGTAGAAGCCCTGCGTGCCGTCGAAGCAGCGGTGCTGGCTGAGGAGCGTGGGCGCCGCGGTCATGAGTACTTCACCACGCTGCGGATGGACTCGCCCTTGTGCATCAGGTCGAAGCCCTGGTTGATGTCCTCCAGCTTCAGCGTGTGGGTGATGAGGTCGTCGACGTTGATCTTCCCGTTCATGTACCAGTCGACGATCTGCGGCACGTCCGTGCGGCCGCGCGCGCCGCCGAAGGCGCTGCCCTTCCACACGCGCCCGGTGACGAGCTGGAACGGCCGCGTCTTGATCTCCTGCCCCGCGCCCGCCACGCCGATGACGATGCTCTCGCCCCAGCCGCGGTGGCAGCACTCGAGCGCCTGGCGCATCGTGTTCACGTTGCCGATGCACTCGAAGCTGTAGTCCGCGCCGCCGTTGGTCAGGTTGACCAGGTACGGCACCAGGTCGCCTTCGACCTCCTTCGGGTTGACGAAGTGGGTGAGGCCGAACTTCTCCGCCATGGCCTTGCGCGCCGGGTTGATGTCCACGCCGACGATTTGGTCCGCGCCCACCATGCGGGCCGCCTGCACCACGTTGAGGCCGATGCCGCCCAGGCCGAAGACGACGACGCGCGCGCCGGCCTCCACCTTGGCCGTGTACACGACGGCGCCGATGCCCGTCGTCACGCCGCAGCCGATGTAGCAGACCTTGTCGAACGGAGCGTCCTCGCGAATCTTCGCGACGGCGATCTCCGGCAGCACCGTGTACTGCGCGAAGGTGGACGTGCCCATGTAGTGGTGCACGGCCTGCTTGCCCAGGCGGAAGCGGCTGGTGCCGTCCGGCATCAGGCCCTTGCCCTGCGTGGCGCGGATGGCCGTACACAGGTTCGTCTTGCGCGACAGGCACGACTTACACTGCCGGCACTCGGGCGTGTAGAGCGGGATGACGTGGTCGCCCTTGCGCACCGACGTCACGCCCGGGCCCACGTCCACCACCACGCCCGCGCCCTCGTGGCCGAGGATGGCGGGGAAGAGCCCCTCCGGGTCCGCTCCGGAGAGCGTGAACTGGTCCGTGTGGCAGATGCCGGTGGCCTTCAGCTCCACGAGCACCTCGCCCGCCTTGGGTCCCTCCAGGTGCACCGTCTCGATGACCAACGGCTTGCCTGCCTCGAGCGCCACCGCCGCGCGCACGTCCATACACGAGCCTCCCTGTGAGAAATGAAGGGCGGGAGCGTAATGCGCGGCGGGCGGGCGTCGCACGACGGATTCGCTCGCTGATGCCTGGCGGACGCTTCCGGGGCTTATCGACAAATGAAGAAGGGCCTGGAGCCGACGCGCGGTTCCAGGCCCTTCGGGCAAGGCAGGGGAGCGACTACGGCGTGCCGGCCGCGGCCTGGGCCTTGGCGGCCTTCTGCGCCTCGCTGAACTTCTTGGTCATCTCCGCGAACTGACCCTGGTACTCGTCCATCTTCTTCTGGTGCTCGGCGGCGCGGGCGTTGGCCTCGTCGACGATGGTCTTGTCCTTGGCGTTCTCGGCGGCCTCGGACAGCGCCATGTCCTTCTGCTGCCGCTCGTACTCCATGAGGCGGCCCATCACGACGCGCTTGTTGAGGTACGTGTTGGCGGAGTTCGGGTTGATGGCGATGACCTGGTCATAGATGCTCAGCGACTTCTCCAGGTCCGCCTTGACGATGGGGGCCGACATGGAGCGCGCGCCGCCCTTCTGCGCGTAGATCTCCGCGATCCACCCGAGGGACGCCTCGTCCTTGGGCTCGATCTTGAGCGCCTCGTTGAAGTACTTCTCCGCGTCCTCCAGCGTGCCGCCCTTCATGTGCATGCTGGCCAGGGTGCGGTAGGTCTCGGCCTTGTCCGCGGGGGTGGTCTTCATCTCGAGGATCTTCAGGACGGCCTCGCTGGCCTTGTCCATCTGTCCGAGCTCGAGGTGGGCGAAGGCCTTCTTCTCCCAGACCTTCTCCTGCTTGGGGTCCGCCTGGAGCGACAGGGCGTAGGCCTCGGTGGCCTCCTTGTACTCCTTCTTCGCCAGGTGGTTGGTGCCCTTGACGCGGTTCTGCTTGGCGACGTCGTTCTCCTCGCTACAGGCCACGGTGCCACCCAGTGCGAGAACTCCGACCATCAGACCGACTCGTGCCAGTCGCTTCATGTGTGTGAACCTCTCGAGCGGGCCTGGGGAGTCGACCCCGGCCCAGTCCATCCTGCTGTTCGCTCAGCGTGGAACCCGCCCTCACGCGGATCCGGAATCGGGGGCGAGCATACCCGAAGTCACGCCCCCGCCACCCAGGAGCAGCGCGCGCCTGCCTCCCTGCCTTCCGGCCACCCCCCTCTTGGGGCCGGTCCGTCCGACGAGGGGGCACCCCCGGGCCCCCGGGGTGTGGGGGCGCTGCTAGGGTGCGGCCCCGTGTTTCCCCCTGTCGGAGCTTCCGCGCCATGACCGTCCTCACCCGACGTACCGTCCTCCAGGGGCTCGCCGTCACCGCCGCGGGCTGTGCCTCGACGCGCCCCCTCGTCGCGCCGCGCTCCGGACCGTCGCTGCCCCTGGGCGCGCAGCTGGGCGACGTGCGCACCGGGGCCGTCAGCGTCTGGGGCAAGGCGGAGCGGGCGTCCCGGCTCGTGGTGGAGTGGAGCGAGGACTCGCGCTTCGCCCGGGGCGTCCACCGGGTCGAGGGGGGACGGCTCACGGCCGAGACGGACTTCACCGGCGTGGTGGACCTCACGGGGCTGCCTCCGGGGCGGGAGCTCTTCGTGCGGGTGCTCGCGGAGGAGGGCGGTGCCACGGGGGAGGCGTGGACGGGGAGATTCCTGTCGGCCTCGGACACCGCCCGGGACATCTCCTTCGCCTGGAGCGCGGATGTCTGCGGGCAGGGGTGGGGCATCAACCGGGAGTGGGGTGGGTATCGCGGCTTCGCGGCCCTGCGCGCGCTGAAGCCGGACTTCTTCCTGCACGTCGGCGATGTCATCTACGCGGACAACCCGCTGTTGCCCGAGGTGACGCTCCCGGACGGGCGCGTGTGGCGCAACGTCGTCACGCCCGCGAAGTCCAAGGTCGCCGAGACGCTCGAGGAGCTGCGCGGGAACTTCGCCTACAACTTCCTCGACGAGTCCCTGCGGGCCTTCGCTCGCGAGGTGCCCATCGCGTACCAGTGGGACGACCATGAGGTGCGCAACAACTGGTATCCGGGCCGCTCCATGGCGGAGGACCCGCGCTACACGCGGGTCTCGGATGACGGCGTGCTCGGTGCACGGGCGCGTCAGGCGTTCTTCGAGTACTCACCCGTGGGCGGCGCCGCTCGCGCGGAGGGGCGCATCCACCGTCAGCTCTCCCAGGGGCCGCTGCTGGATGTCTTCATCCCGGACGTGCGGGCGTTCCGAGGGCCGAACACGCTCAACCGTCAGACGAAGCAGGGCCCGGAGACGGCCTTCCTGGGACGCGCGCAGCTCGATGGCTTGAAGCAGGCCCTGGCGTCCTCGCGCGCGACGTGGAAGGTGATTGCGACCAGCATGCCGCTGGGGCTCGTGGTGCCCGCGGAGAAGACGCCGGCCGGTCCGCTCATGGAGGCCTGGGCCAACGGTCCGGGCGCGCCGATGGGGCGCGAGCTGGAGCTGGCGGAGCTGCTCTCGTTCCTGAAGGAGCGACGGGTGCGCAACGTGGTGTTCCTCACCGCGGACGTGCACTACCCGGCGATGCACCACTTCCATCCGGACCGGGCGCGCTTCCGGGACTTCGACCCGTTCTGGGAGTTCGTCGCGGGGCCGCTCAACGCGGGGACGTTCGGCCCGAGCCCGCTCGACGAGACCTTCGGCCCCGAGGTGGAGTGGCAGAAGCCGGCCACGGTGATGAACGCGGCGCCGTGGGAGGGACAGCAGTACTTCGGCAGCGTCCGCATCCAGGGCTCATCGGGCGTGATGACCGTGGCCATCCACGACCTCACGGGCAAGGCCCTGCATCAGGTGGAGCTGGAGCCGAGCCGATGACGTGGGTGGTCATCGTGTTCTCGCTCGGGGCGGCGGCCTTGGGTTGGCACCTGATGACGAACCGGCGCGCGCTTCCGGTTCCGTCGCTCGGGGCATGTGCTCGCTGTGGGAAGGCGCGCGAGCTGCTCGACGAGGAGCTGGATGACCATCACCTCGACGCGGAGCAACGACGCCACGAGCAGAGCGGCGCCGTGGACTATCACGTCTGGTGGTGCGGCTCGTGCGAGGAGGGCGTGGTGGTGCGCAACACCGCCTTCGAGCAGACCTGGAGCCCGTGTACCGGGTGCGGCGCACGCGCGACGTTCAGCGTGCACACCGTCGCCGCCGCCACCGAGCGCAAGGGCGGAGAGCTCCGGGTCGAGGTGACGTGTCCGGGCTGTGGCCGCGTCGACAGCCACCGTCGCTATACGCCCCGCATCCCTCCTCGGGGATGACTCACGTGGTGAGCACGAGCTTCACCAGCTCCGGAGGACTGCCCACGCGCATGGGCGGTCCCCAGAAGCCGCAGCCCCGGCTCACGTAGATGTGCGAGTCCTGATGGCGGTACAGGCCCGCCACGTGCTCCCAGGCGAAGTTGATGAGCAGCGTCATGGGCACGAGCTGCCCGCCGTGCGTGTGGCCTGAAATCTGGAGGTCCATCCCGCGCTCCGCGGCCACCTTGAAGTTCGCGGGCTGGTGCGCGAGCAACACCGCCGCGCGCTCCGGGTCCCTCCCTTGGAGCGCGAGATCCAGGTCGTAGCCCTTCTGGTTGCGTCGCTTCCAGCTGCTCCAGTCATCCACGCCGACCAGGTCCAAGGATGCGCCCGCGTCACCGATGCGCACGTGGCGGTTGCGCAGCGACTGGATGTCGAGCGACTGGAGAAACGTGGTCCACTCCACGTCACCCGAGTAGTAGTCGTGATTGCCGGTGACGAAGTAGCTGCCGTACCGCGAGCGCAAGTCCCGCAGCGCCGCGACGGAGGGACCCAGCGTGGGCACGTCTCCGTCCACCAGGTCGCCGGTGATGGCGAACAGGTCCGGCTTCAGCGCGTTGGCCTGCCGCACCAGCTCGTCCATGAACCGGCGCTGGATGAACGGGCCCACGTGGATGTCCGTGAGCTGCACGATGCTGAGCCCGTCGAGCGCGCGCGGCAGCTTGGGAATCCGGATGGCGACCTCGGTCACCATCGGCGGCGCGAAGGCTCGCCAGTGGCCGTAGGACGCGAGGCCACCTCCCGCGATGGCCGCGCCTCCCGCCAGCGCGCGTCCGAGGAACTTCCTCCGCTCCGGGTCGATGGGCTCCTCGTTCGGGGACGCGAGCGGCGTGGCCCGGCGCTGCTGGAGGCGGCGACCCAACACGAGGAACGCGCGGGCGAGGTCCATGGCTCCCAGGGCCAGCACGAGGCAGAGCGCCACGCCCATCCACGTGTACGTGGCCACCGTGACGGTTTGCTCGTGCTGCTCGGGGACGGCGTCCAGGAGCGTGCGTCGCAGACCCAGGAACAGCGTGAGCAGGCCCAGGACGACCATGGCCACGAGCCGGCCGACGCGGCCTCGCACCAGCTCACGCACCAGTCGCCGGTAGAGATACAGGTGGCCCAGCACCGCGCCGAGGCCGATGAGCATCGAGAAGGAGGAGAACCGGAACGGCATGGGGATGTGCCCGGGCTGAGAACGGACGGGCAGGGTAGCACGCGGCCTCGGGCCCGGCCGTGTCCCGGGGATTGAACACTGCGCGTGAGTCAGGGGCGCCGAGAACCGGCCAGGTGCGCTCCGGGCGGGTAGATTCCCCCGCCGTGACAGCAGGCGAGCTTCGGGAGGGGACACACATGGACAAGGTCATCGTCATCACGGGGGCGAGTGGGGGAATCGGCGCGGAGCTGGCGCGGGTGGCGGGCGCGCGTGGGGCGAAGCTGGTGCTGGCGGCCCGTCGCAAGGACGCGCTGGAGACGGTGGCGACCCGCTCCGGCCGGGACTCGCTGGCGGTCGTCACCGACGTGACGTCCCGCGCGCAGGTGGAGGCGCTGCGCGACGCGGCGCTCCAGCGCTTCGGTCACATCGACGTCTGGGTGAACAACGCGGGGCGCGGCATCACCCGCTCCGTGGCGGACCTCACGGACGAGGACCTGGAGGAGATGTGGCGCGCCAACGTCAACAGCGCGCTCTACGGGATGCAGGCCGTCCTGCCGCACTTCCAGGCGCGCAACGCCGGGCAGATCCTCAACGTCTCCAGCACGCTGGGGCGCCTGCCCGTCGTGCCCCATCGCTCCGCGTACAGTGCGGCCAAGCACGCGCTGAACGCGCTGAGCGCCTGTCTGCGTCAGGACCTGCACAAGACCCATCCCGGCATCCACGTCACGGTGGTGATGCCGGGCGTGGTGGCCACGGAGTTCGGGACGAACGCGCTGGGAGGAGGGCCGGACTCGCGCATGCTGCCCGGCGCGCAGCGGGTGGAGGAGGCCGTGGAGGTCATCCTCGACGCCATCGCGCATCCGTGCCCGGAGGTCTTCACGCGACCCGCGGCGCAGCAGGAGGTGGAGCGCTACTACCGCGACGTCGCCGCCTACGAACTGGACCCCGGCGCGCGCCCCGGACGCTGAACGCGCGAGGCCCGGGAGGTGTGCTCCCGGGCCCGACGCGACGTCACTCGTAGCGCAGCGACTCGATGGGCGCGAGGCTCGCGGCGCGGCGCGCGGGCCAGATGCCGAAGAACACGCCGACGGTGGCGGAGAAGGCGATGGCCAGGATGATGGCCTCGGGCGCCACCACCATCGTCCATCCCATGAGCTTCTGCAGCAGCGCGGCGCCGCCCACGCCCAGCGCCAGTCCCAGCGTGCCGCCCGCGAGGCAGAGCACCAGCGACTCCACCAGGAACTGGAGCAGGATGTCCGTGCCGGTGGCACCCAGCGCCTTGCGCAGGCCGATCTCGCGCGTCCGCTCCGTCACCGAGACGAGCATGATGTTCATGATGCCGATGCCGCCCACCAGCAGGGAGATGGCGGCGATGCCCGCCAGGAGCAGCGAGAAGGTCTGCGTCGTCTCCTGCACCGTCGCCAGCAGCGACGCCTGGTCCCGGATGTTGAAGTCCGCCTGCTCCTCGGGGCGCAGCCGGTGCTCGCGGCGCAGCTTGAGGTCGATCTCCGCCATCGCGTCATCCATGGCGCCCTCACCCGAGGCCTGCACGGCAATCGAGCGGATGCGGTTGCTGCCCATCACCCGGAACTGCGCGGTGGCCAGCGGGATGTAGAGGCTCTCGTCCGGGTTGGAGAAGCCCTGCGAGCCCTTCTCTGCGAGCACGCCGATGACCTCGAAGGGGATGCCGCGGATGCGAATCGTCTCGCCCACCAGCGCCGAGGAGTCCCGCACCCCCAGCTGCCCGGCCGCCAGCGCGCCCAGCACCACCACGCGGCGCCGGCCCTTGTCCTCCGCCTCGGTGAAGAGCCGCCCCGAGACGATGTTCGACTCGTTGATGTTGAAGTACGCCGGCCACGTACCGACGACGGACAGGTTCGCGTTGCCCGCGCCGTACTCCACCTGGAAGCGCGATTCGATCTCCGGGGCCACGTTCTGGAGGTGCTTGGGGTTGGCGCGCAGCGCCTCCGCGTCGTCGATGGTCATGGTGGCCTGACCTCGGCCGAGACCGCCGGAGAAGGACTGGCCGGGGCGCACGGTGAGGACGTTGGTCCCCAGCGTCTTGAGCCGCTGCTCCACCGAGCGCTGGGCTCCCTCGCCCAGCGCCACCATGGTGATGACCGCCGCGATGCCGATGACGATGCCCAACATCGTCAGCAGGGAGCGCAGCTTGTTGGCGAGGACCGCGTCGAACGCGACCCGGATGATTTCTCCCATGACCTGTCCTCCTCCTGCCGCCGACTACCGTCCGCCGCGCATGCCGCCGCCCGCACCCGGAATCATGCCGGCCGACTGACGCATGCGCTCCGAGCGCTGCTGCTGTTGCTGCTGGAGCTGCGCCACCGACACCAGCATCACCTGGTCGCCCTCCGTCAGGCCGCTCAGCACCTCGGAGCTCTCCCAGTCGCTCAGCCCCAGCGTCACCCGGCGAGGCTCCGGTCCGTTCGGCCCCTTCACGAAGACGATGCCCGGCCGCGTGTCCCCGGTGCCCTGACGACCCTCGCGCCCACCGCCCCGGTTGCGACGGCCGCCGCCCTCCGCGCCCGGCTCCGCCGCCTGTGCGCTCACGTTCACCGGCGTCGCTCCACCCGGCGCCACCGCGCCCTTGTCCGCCGCGCCCTCGGGACGCGCCGCCGCGTCACCGCCCGGCGCCCCCGCGTTGCCGCTGCCGCCCGTCGGCCGCATCAGCGAGCGCACGGACTCCTCGGTCAGTCCCACCGCGAGCGCCGCGGCGCGCGCGTCCCGCAGGCCCACCACGGCGGAGTTGGGGACGGTGATGGCGTCACGCCGGCGGGAGATTTCAATCGCCACCTCCGCGTTCATGCCCGGCCGGAGCAGGCCCTCCGGGTTGTCCATGCGCACGAGCACCGGGAAGAGGGTGACGTTCTGCTCCACCAGCGCCTGCGGTTCGATCTTCACGACCTCGCCGATGAACGTCCGGCCCGGGTAGGCCTCCATCGTCACGCGCGCCTTGAGGCCCGCCTTGAGCTGGCCCACGTCCGTCTCGTCCACCTTGGCGCGCACCTGCATCACCGACAGGTCCGCCATCTTGAACAGCGTGTTGCCGCCGGACACGTTGGAGATGGCCGAGGCGATGATCTGCCCGGGTTGGATCTGCCGCTCCAGCAGCGTGCCGGAGCTGGGTGCGCGGATGGTGACGTCGCGGCTGCGCTCCTTGGCCAACTGGAGGTTCGTCTCCGCGCGCACCTTGGCCGCCCGCGCCGTGGCGAACGCGTCGATGGCGGACTCGTACTCCTGCTGCGTCACGTAGCCGGACTGCCGCAAGGACTCCATGCGCTGGCGCTGGGCGTCAGTCGTGTTCAGCCGCACCCGCGCGGACTCCACGTCCGCCTGGGCCTGCGCGAGCGCGTTCTGCACGTCGCGCGGGTCGATCTCCGCCAGCAGGGCGTCCTTCTCCACCTTGTCGCCGGTGTCGAAGAGCACGCGGAGCACCTCGCCGGAGGCCTTGGACTTCACCTCCACCACGCGCAGGGGCTCCACCAGGCCCGCGGACTCCGCGACGACCTCCATGTCCCGGCGCTCCACGACGGCCACCGCCGCCGAGCGCTCGGGCGTCTTCGGCTGGCTTCCCTGCTGGGTGGCGTACACGCCCGCGCCAATCAGCACCGCCGCGACACCCGTGATGACCACCTTCTTCGCCTTGCTCACGACGACCTCCAAATCTTCGTGGCCTTCTCCATCCAGGAGACGGACCTGCTCAGTGCTTCTTCAGCTCGTCCCGCTCGATGACGCCGTCCTTCAGGAACAGCACCCGCTGCGCGTGCGCCGCGATATCCGACTCGTGCGTGACGAGCATCAGCGTCTGTCCCTGCGAGTGCAGCTCCCCGAAGAGGGCCATGATCTCCTCGCCCGTGCGACTGTCGAGCGCGCCCGTGGGCTCGTCCGCGAGCAGCAGCGCCGGCTGCGTCACCAGGGCGCGCGCGATCGCCACGCGCTGGCGCTGGCCGCCGGACAGCTCGTTGGGGCGGTGGTCCTTGCGGCTGCCCAGGCCCACCTTGTTCAGCATGGCCGCGGCGCGCTCCAGGCGGAGCTTCTTGGGCACGCGCGCGTACACCAGGGGCAGCGCCACGTTGTCGAGCGCGGACGCGCGCGGCAGCAGGTTGAAGCTCTGGAACACGAAGCCCAGCTCGCGATTGCGGATGCGCGCCAGCGCGTTCTCCGTCATGCCCGCCACCGGCTGGCCGTTGAGCCAGTACTGGCCCTCGCTGGGCACGTCCAGGCAGCCGATGAGGTTCATGAAGGTGGACTTGCCCGAGCCGGACGGGCCCATGACGGCCACGTATTCGTTGCGGCGGATGGTGAGGTCCACGCCGCGCAGCGCGCGCACCACCTCTGAGCCCATGGTGTAGTCCTTGCGAAGGCCCTCCACCCGGATGACCACGTCCGCGATGTTGCGCGCCTTGTCGGCCGGTGCTCCCGTCGTGTCGTTCATGGGTGTCGTCACAGCTGCCTCCCGGCGAGCGCCTCCAGCTCCGCGTGCGCGATGCGATAGTCGAAGCGCGAGGACACGAGGTTGATCTCCGCCTGGACCAGGTTCTCCTGGGACGTCAGCAGCTCCAGGATGGTGGTGGCCCCCAGACGGTAGCGCTCTTCCTGCACCTTCAGGTCCTCGCGCGCCACCTCCACCGACTGCTCGGAGAGGCCGATGCGGTCGGCGGACAGGCGCAGCTGGTTGAGCGCCTGGTGGGCACCGGTGCGCACCGCGCGCCGCGTGTCCGCGAGCTGCACCTGCGACACCACCTCCGCCGTCTTCGCCCGCTGCACGCGCTCCTCGCGCAGGAAGCCGTCGAAGATGGGGTAGGAGAGTCCCAGCCGGACGTTCCAGCTCGTCCTGCCGCCATTGAAGCTCGGGTCCTGGTTGAACCAATCGTAGCCGGCGGACAAGCGCACCGTTGGCAGGTAGGTGGCCTTGGCCACGTCCACGCCCGCCGCGGAGGCGCTCAGCGTGGAGGCCGCCGCGAGCACCGCGGGGGCCTGCGCCTCCAGGTCCGACACCAGCGTCTCATCGGAGACGGCGAGCGGCTTCGGGTCCAGGTTCTCCGTGCCCTTGGCCTCCACCGCGCCCTCCGCGCCGATGAGCCGTCCGAGCGCCAGGGCCGCGGAGGCGCGCTGCGTCTCCGCCGTGCGCAGGGCATCGCGCGCCGTGGTGTGGTCCAGCTGCGCGCGCAGCAGGTCCGAGCGCGTCGCCGAGCCCACCGCCAACCGGCGCTGCGCGGCCTCCTCGTTCTGCCGGGCCCGTTCGATGCGCGAGCGCGCCACGTTCTCCAGGCCCGTGCCGCGGAGGACCTCGTAGTACGCGCGCTGCACCTCGAGCACCGCGCTGGCGCGCTGCGCCCTCAACTGCGCGGAGGCCGCGCCCGACTGGGCCTTGGTCTGCTCGCGCGTGGCGCTGCGCTGGCCGCCGGTGAAGACGTTCCACCCGGTGGACAGGCCCGCGCTGTAGTTGTCGGCCGAGCCGTTGATGACCGCGCCCGTCACCGGCTCGACGCGCTGGGTGCTGGAGAGCGAGCCGCTCGCGCTCGCCGACAGCGTGGGGATGTACGCGCCCACGGCGCTGCGCTCGGCCGCCGCCGCGTTGGTGACGTTGCCCTCGGACTGCGCCACCGCCGGGTTCGTCTTCAGCGCCCGCGCGATGGCCTCCTCCAGCGAGACGCTGGGCACCTCCGGCTGGGCCTGCCGGGTGATGCCCAGGTCCGTGGGCACCGCCTCGCTCGGAGCGCTCGGCTCCTTCGGAGGCGCCGCGGTCTCCGCCGGCGCGGGCACCACGCCCGCCTGGGCGAGGCCCAGGAGGGCGACCTTCGTGGGCGCATCACCCGGCAACAGCGCGGCGCCCTTCGTCGCGCCCGCCAGACCCGTACCGGGCACCACCACCACGCCGAGCATCCCCAGGGTCAGCGCCGTCAGCCGCTGGGGCCGCCTCTTCAACCACGCTTTCCGGAGCATCGTCATCGCCGCCATGTCCCGTTGCAGGCCGGTGCGCTCCTGGCGCTCCGGCGTTCCCAGGCAGGGTCGATTGCATGCACCTTGCCACATTTCAACCCTGCGGAATCACATGAAAAATGTCTCCAGGGACTGCGGGAGTCGCCGGTGGGGTGCGGATTCCGCATGCGCTCGACGCGGCTCGTCATCGGGGGATGGGGCCATGGGCCTCGTGCTTGCACACCAGAGTCTCGAAGAGAGGTGGTGACCCGGCTCGGGTGCCACCCCCAACCCTCGGGGAGAGACAGATGGGCTCGGCAGCGTTCAAGCAAGGAGGAGCCCACGCGGCGCCACGTCGTGACGGAAGGGAGTGCGGATTCCGCATCCTGGATGCAGAGTTCGCAGCGAGTGGAGGAGCCGCATGGAGTGGAAGACACCCGGAGCGAGGGCCGCGTCGATGAGTGGCCCGGCCCGTTGGAGACCGCGGGGTCCCTGGATGCCCTGGGTGGCGGCCGGGCTGATGTGCGCGGTGCTGCTGTCCGCCGTCGTGTTCATCCGTCGCTCGGCGCTGGAGTCGTCCTCGCTGGTGGTGCGCGGCATGGCGAACGTGCTGATGCTCGCCGGCGTGGAGGCCTTCCGGGAGGGCACGGGCGTGCCGAGCCAGCAGGCGCTGGAGGCCTTCCTGAACACCCACCAGGAGGGCGGGCTTCGCTACGTCGCCATCGTCGAGGACGGGCAGGTGCTCGCCTCGGCGGGTGTCGGCTCGTTGGGGAAGATCGAAGACGGCACGCAGCTGCGCGTCGAGGAGGGGCGGGGCCGCTTCATCCACCGGCTGCGCAAGCCGAGGCCGCCGGACGGCCCGCCCGCCGTGAGCGGGACGCCGCCGATGGTGGAGCCTCCTGTCTCGCAGGAGCCTCGCCGCAACCTGCGCATCGGCTACGACTTCGAGCCCGTCACCGCGCTGGAGTTGAAGGAGCGCTCACAGCGACTGCTGTTCGTGGCCGCGGTGTCGTGCATGGGCATCCTGGGGCTCGCGTTCGCGTTCTCGCGCTCGCTGGCGCAGCGTGAGGCGCTGGCGGCGGAGCTGGAGCGAGGGCGTCGGCTGGCGGCGCTGGGCACCATGTCCGCGGTGCTGGCGCACGAGCTGAGAAACCCGCTGGCGTCGCTCAAGGGGCATGCGCAGCTGCTGGCCGAGCGCGTGGAGCGCGACGAGGTGCTGCGTCCCAAGGCGGACCGCATCGTCGGCGAGGCGGTGCGGCTGGAGCAGTTGATGAACGACCTGCTGAACTTCGTGCGCAGCGGCGAGCTGCGCCGCTCGGGCACTGACCCCAACGAGGTGCTGCGCGCGGCGGTGGAGGCCACGGGTGAGTCGAGCGTGGAGGCGCGGTATCTGCCGGGCCACGAGAAGGTGGAGCTGGACGCGGGCCGCTTCCAGCAGGCGCTGGAGAACGTGCTGCGCAACGCGGTGCAGGTGAGCCCCGCGGGGCAGCGCGTGGAGGTGGGCGTGGCGCAGGAGGGGCCGGCGCTCGTCTTCACGGTGAGGGACCATGGTCCGGGCATCCCCAAGGGCGACGAGGAGCGCATCTTCGAGCCCTTCGTCACCGGGCGCCTGCGGGGCGTGGGGTTGGGGCTGGCCATCACCCGCCGCATCGTCGAGCTGCATGGGGGCTCGGTGAGCGCGAGGACGCACGCGGAGGGAGGCGCGGAGTTCCGCCTCACCGTGCCGGCGAGGGGGACCTGAGATGGCGCGCATCCTGGTGGCGGATGACGAAGAGGGCGTGCGCTCGTTCATCGCGGAGGCGCTCGAGGTGGAGGGCCACGCGGTGACGACGGCGGCCGACGGCGAGGAGGCCGCGCGGCTGTTGTCGAAGCAGGGCGTGGATCTGCTCGTCACGGACCTGCGCATGCCGGGCATGGACGGGCTGACGCTGTTGCGCAAGGTGCGCGAGGAGCAGCCGGACGTGGAGGTCATCGTGCTCACGGCGGTGGGCTCGGTGGAGAGCGCGGTGTCGGCGATGAAGGCCGGCGCGTTCGAGTACCTGCTCAAGCCCGTGGGCAGTCCCGCGGAGCTGCGGCTGACGGTGGCGCGGGCGCTGGAGCGGCGCGCGCTGCTCAACCTGAAGACGGAGGCGCGCCAGTCCACGAGCGAGGTGGTGCTCAGCTGGGGCGCGCCGACGATGGGCCCGGTGGTGGAGGCGCTGCGCAAGGTGGCGCCCACGCAGGCCACGGTGCTGCTGGTGGGGGAGAGCGGCACGGGCAAGGAGGTGGCGGCGCGCGCGCTGCATCAGTGGAGCGAGCGCTCCGAGGGGCCGTTCATCGCGGTCAACTGCGCGGCGTTGACCGAGACGCTGTTGGAGAGCGAGCTGTTCGGCCACGAGAAGGGCGCGTTCACGGGCGCGGTGGCGCAGCGGCGCGGGCGCATTGAGCTGGCCCAGGGGGGCACCTTCTTCCTGGACGAGGTGGGCGAGCTGAAGGCGGAGCTGCAGGCGAAGCTCTTGCGTGTCTTGCAGGAGCGGCGCTTCGAGCGCGTGGGTGGGACGCGGACGCTGGAGGCGGACGTGCGCTGGGTGGCGGCGACCAACCGTGACCTCAAGACGATGATGGCGCACGGCGAGTTCCGCGAGGACCTCTACCACCGGCTGGCGGTGTTCCCCATCCGGCTGCCCTCGCTGCGCGAGCGACGCGAGGACCTGCGGCCGTTGGCGGAGCTGCTGCTGCGGCGCATCGGCGAGGAGCTGGGACGTCCGGGGTTGAAGCTGTCACCGGAGGCGTCGGAGCGGCTGGAGTCGTTCGCCTGGCCGGGCAACGTGCGGGAGCTGCGCAACGCACTGGAGCGCGCGGCCATCCTCGCGGACGGCGCGGTGGTGGAGTCGCGTCACCTGTGGCTGGACCCGACCAGCGCTCCGACGTCCACGCCGACGCCAGCGGTGGGAGCGCGGCTGCCAGACACGACGTTGGAGGAGCTGGAGCGGATGGCCATCGAGCAGGCCATCGCGGACGAGGGCGGCAACCGCAAGCGCGCGGCCCAGCGACTGGGCATCGGCCTGCGAACGCTCTACGACAAGCTGCGGCGCTACGGGATGCAGTAGCGCCGCGGGGCGCGGCTCACGGAGGGCCGTAGCCCTGCACGCGGGAGTTGAGCTCCACCGCGGTGGCGTAGATCTGCGCCCACGTGCGGTACTTCAGCCGGTCGCCGAAGCCCTTCTGGTCATTGGCGTAGTCGAACAGGTCCTTGCGGAAGAGCGCGTCGGCGGCCTTGCGCGCATCGCCGCTCAGGGGCGTGCCCTTGCGGTCGAAGTAGCGCAGCAGGTCGTACCCGTAGTCGTGCGTCTTCGCCGCGGGGTCGAACTCCTTGTCCGGTCCAATCTTGCCGGGCGCGGACGCGGAGCCGTGCGGGTCCTGCATGCGCTGACCGTGCTTCGTCTGGATGGCGAAGGGCTTGTAGCCCATGACCTTCTCGAAGTCGGCCGGAGGGGGACGAGCACCCGTGAGGTACTCCGTCATCAGCTTGCCGTGGTCTCCGGCGGGCGCCTTGCCCACGCGCGCCGTGGCGGCCGTGCCCTTCGTGAAGGTGTCCTCGGTGTTCGGACGGACCAGGGCCGTGTTCTGGGCCTTCTCCGAGGCCGGAGCCTCCGAGGCGGAGGGCGTCTGGCGGCGGGGGGCGACGGGAGCGTTGCGAACGAGCATGAAGGGACCCGGGGGAAAGCTTCTCTCGGGTTGTCGCAATTTGTAGGGTGGAAGTTGCGCGGGTGGGATTGACGCATCGCATTGTGAGAAGGAGAGCACGTGGGCGCGGACCTGTATCGAGACGGAGTGGCTCGGCTGGAGGCGGGGGATGGGCGGGAGGCGGCGCGCCTGTTGGAGGCCGCGCTTCGCGAGGCCCCCGGAGACGTGAAGGTGATGCATGCGTTGTCGCGGGCCCTGGATGTGACGGGCGAGCGGGAGCGCTCCGTGCAGCTCCTGGAGCTGGTCCACGCGAAGGCGCCCTCGGACCCCGAGGCCGCGTGTGAGCTGGCGATGGCCCTGCTGGAGCGCACCGAGGACGCGCGCGCGGCGGAGGTCCTGGCGCCGGTGCTCGCGGCGCAGCCCGACCACCCCAGGGCGAACCTCTGCATGGCCATGGCGCTGGCCAAGACGGACCCGGAGCGGGCGAAGGCTCACCTGAAGCCCGCGAGCCGGAGCGCGGACGCGGACCAGCGGGAGCAGGCGGCGGCGCTGGAGCGCGTGTTGTCGGGACAGTCCCCCGGCTGAGGCCAGGGCCTCACGTCAGCCGGACACAGGCCTCGATGTTGTTGCCGTCCGGGTCCAACAGGAACGCGGCGTAGTAGGAGAAGCCGCCCTCGCGGACACCGGGGGCGCCGTTGTCCCGTCCTCCCGCGGCGAGGCCCCGCTGGTGGAAGGCGTCCACCACCTCGCGCTCCTTCGTGGAGAACGCGAGGTGGAGCGGGCTGCGCGCCGGCGCGTGCTCGGCCGTCCAGGTCGATGGCCGCAACGTGCCCACCCAGAGGAACGGCGACTTCGCGTCCGTGCCGAAGATGACGAAGCCCTCGCCGCGCTCCAGGACGCCCAGGCCAAGCGGCTTCAGGCACGCCTCGTAGAAGCGCACGCTCGCGTCCAGGTCCGTCGTCACGAAACCGAAGTGGTCGAGCTGGAGCATGCCCGTACGGTGTGGACCCGCCCGTTCCCTCGACAAGCTCCTCCCGGAGTGCCGGGCGCCTGCCTTCCCGCCCGGATGGTGTTTTGAGTGTTATGCTGCTTTTGCGGCTTATCGCTCATCCTTGTCGAGGGCTTCATGTCAGTCCTGCGTCTGCGTCACATCCTCGTGTCCCTGGCGGTGGGGCTGGTGGCGGCGGCCCCCTCCGCGCTCGCGCGAGGGCGCTACTACAACGACTCCGGCAGCATCGAGACGACCCATCCTTCGTGGATGAGCTGGGTGTCGAACTCGACGAGCCTCGCGTCGTTGTCCATCCCCGGCACGCACGACACCATGGCGTATCAGTCGTATGGCGGGAGCCTGACGCAGACGCAGTCGTTGGACCTGCGCAAGCAGTTGGATGCGGGCGTGCGCGCGTTGGACATCCGGTGCCGACACATCGGCGACCGGTTCACCATCCATCACGGCGTGGTGTACCTGCACGTCAACTTCGATGACGTCCTGCGCACCACCATCCAGTTCCTGAACGACAACCCCACCGAGACGGTGGTGATGCGCGTGAAGCGCGAGCACACCGAGGAGGACATCACCCGGAGCTTCAACCAGACCTTCGAGTGGTATCGCGACCAGCCGGCCTACAGCCCGTATCTCTGGCGAGGCTCGCATGTGCCCACGCTGGGCGAGGTGCGCGGGCGCATCGTCGTGTTGGACGACTTCGCGGGGGGCGCTTACGGCATCCCCTGGGGGGCGCTGGAGCTCCAGGATGACTGGACCGTGTCGCAGCTCGCGGACATCGACGACAAGTGGAACAAGGTCCGGGCGCACCTGGACCGGACGCAGGGTGGCGCGCCGTCGAAGCTGTTCGTGAACTTCCTGAGCGGCGCCTCCGCCATGGCGCATCCGCTCCACGTCGCGGGCGGCATCAATGTCCTGGGCATCGGCTATCGCGGGGTGAACGACTTCGCCATCGACCACCTGGTGGGCGGGTACGCGCAGCGCGCGGGAATCCTGATGATGGACTTCCCCGGCGCGGGCCTGATTGACGCCATCCTCGCGCTCAACGTTCGGCTCCTGCCGAGCAGCGCGGCGCTCCCTCCGGACTTCGGCATCATCTTCCGGAACACCGCGCACACGGTGGGCGGTGACGCCGAGGCCCGGTGGCGCGGGACGCGGGCGTTCCTCCAGAACGCGGCGCCGGGGCGGTACTGGCACATCCTGGCGCTGAAGCGGGAGTGGGGCGGCTGGATGCACTACGAGGGCGCGTTCCTCCAGTCCGACTCCATGGATGAGTACACCCACCTGGCCTTCACGACGCGCACGGTGACGAGCGTGGTGGGGCCCGCGTATCTCGCCAGCTACGTGAACGGGCAGCTCGGGAGCCTCTCTGGCGGCGCGGGAGATCGGGCCACCCAGCTCCATGGCCGGCTGAGTGCCCGCTTCCCGTTCCAGCTCTGGTCCGTGGTGGTGAAGCGCTCACCGGGAGGCCTGAGCAACTGGGCGTACTCGGACTACGGCCGTGGTTACAAGACGTCGTCGGGTGATTACACGTATGCGGTGCAGGGGTACTCGGCGGGGGACGGCGTGTACCTGCACGAGCACGGGGGCCACGAGGGCAACGTGATGCGGCTCACGTCGAGCGTCGGCAACCTGGGGGACTTCGGCTTCAACGACGTCACCAGCTCCGTGACGGTGCTCGGCTCGTATCAGGCGACGCTGTGTGAGCATGCGTTCATGTCTGGACGGTGTTTCAGCACGTCCTCCAGCATCGACAGAGTCGACTCGGTGGCGGGCGGGCCGTGGAATGATCGCATCTCCTCGCTCGCTGTCTCACGCTAGGGACCTGGGGCCGTGGTCGGAGGTGAGCACGTGAATCATGTTCCCGGTGGGAGGGGACATGAGCAACGAAGGCACCGGCTTGGATGGGTCGGCCCCGATGGTGTTGGGGCCGTGTCTCAGGAATCGACGTGGAGCCGTGGAGGTCTCGCTGACGAACCAGGTCGCGGACCTCCAGCTCATCCGGGTGGGGGCGGTGCGGGTGAACGGGCGCGAGGTTCCGCTGGAGGACATCGTCCTGGTCCCCGAGGAGGGGGCCGTGTGGCCCGGTGTGGACCTGTCGTCCCGGTGTCCGTTCCTCTTCGAGCGACAACGGCGTGTGTGGCTCCGGGTCGGGATTCCGCCGCTCGCGATGGGGGAGCACCGCGTCGAGCTGGAGCTTGAGTGTGGGGTTCATGGCGTCATCCGCGCGGACGTGACCCAGGTCATCGACGAGCCGCATCCGGAGGCGGATGGGCGGATTCCGCGCGCCCCGGATGACGACTTCGCCGAGGGGGTCGTCCGCGCGCGGCGGGCCCACGCGGAGCAGTGGGCTGGGACGCGGCTGAGCCATGTGTCGAGCCCCTCGTTCGAGCCCGCGCATGCGAGGAACGCGTGTGAGCACTTCACCGGGGTGGCGCAGGTCCCGCTGGGTCTCGCGGGACCGCTCATCATCCAGGGAGAGTACGCCCACGGTCCGTACCTGATTCCGCTGGCCACGACGGAGGGCGCGATGGTGGCGAGCTACAACCGGGGCATCAAGCTGCTCAACGCGTGTGGCGGAGCCCGCTGTACGGTGCTGGAGGATGCCATGCAGCGCGCGCCGGTCTTCGTGTTCGACGATGCGAGGGCGGGGCGTGATTTCTCGCGGTGGCTGCGAGCGAACGAGTCCGCCATCGCGGAGCAGGCCGAGGCGACGAGCCATGTGGCGAAGTTGCTGCGCCTGGAGATGTATCAGCTCCACCGGTTCGTCTTCGTGCGGTTCAACTTCGCGACGGGGGACGCGGCGGGCCAGAACATGGTGGGCAAGGCCACGTTCGCGGCGCTGCTCTGGATTCGCGAGCAGTATCCGCACATCCGAGCGAGCTTCCTGGATGGGAACGTCTCCACCGACAAGAAGTCGTCACGGCTGAACATCCTCCAGACGCGGGGCAAGCGCGTGACGGCGGAGGTGGTGGTACCCAAGGCGCTGTTGCTGGAGAAGATGCGGACCTCCGTGCAGCAGGTCATCCTGTTGCAGCGGGTCAGCGCGGAGGGCTCCAGCCTCGCGGGGGCGCACAACAACGGGTGTCAGTCCGCCAACGCGCTCGCGGCGTTGTTCATCGCCACCGGCCAGGACGTGGCGACGCTGGCGGAGTCGGCCGCGGGCGACCTGTACATGGACGAGACGCCGGAGGGCGACCTGCATGCCTCCATCACGCTCCCGTCGCTGGTGCTGGCAACACACGGAGGCGGCACGGGGCTGCCCACGCAGCGCGAGTGTCTGGAGCTGATGGACTGCTTCGGGCGAGGCAAGGTGCGTCGGCTCGCGGAGATTGTCGCTGGCGTGGTGCTCGCGGGGGAGCTGTCGCTGGCCTGCGCGGTGGCCTCCGCGTTGGGCTCGGAGGAGTGGGTGACGAGCCACGAGAGCCTGGGGCGACATCACTGAGGGCGCGCCGGCCGATCGCGAGAGGCCGGCGCCTTGCTGTCTCCATCGTCTCAGAACGGCATCGACTCGATGGCGTCGACCATCTTCCCCACGTCGTAGGCATAGAAGCCCGCGGCGTTGAGCGTGTTGATCTCCCCGACGTGGGGCCGGTGCTCGTGGACGAAGATGTCCAGGGCATAGGCCCTGTCCGGCCCCCACCGCGCCGCCATCCGCTGCGCGAAGGTCCATACGTCCGGCTCCACCTCCGACGAGGAGAAGACCCGGTCACCCAGCTTGTAGCGCGTCCCGGTGACGACGCGGCCATCCACGACCACCATCCGGTACTCGCTCTGGATGTGTCGAGGCTCGCTGACGGCGACCCAGGTCTCCGCGGTGAGCTGCGGCGTGTCGCCCACGCGCAACACCTGCTCGCGCCAGGGCTCGAAGTCCTCCCACCGCGTCACCATCCCCGAGAACGCCTTGTCGTCGAGGCACGGGCGGATGAAGAACGCGCCCTCCTGACGAGGCACCTCGGCGAACCGGCAGACGCGCGCGTCACCGTTCAGGAGGAACTCCCCCAGGTGCTCGCGCCAGACGCGAAAGTCGAACCGCTCGTTGATGAACGCCCCCGGTGTCCACCCTCGCCGCCGCGCGTACCGGGCCAGGCTCAACGAGCCCATCACCATGACCGGCCCGTTCACGTCGACAGTGGGCTCCACCCCCCCGTCGAACGGAATGACCTTCACCAGGGTGTGCGGAATGCCGCCGCGCTCCAGGACCCGCAGGAGCTCGTGGAAGCCGCGCTCGTTGAACAGGTTGTCCTGAACGACCCAGTGCATGACATGGCCCTCCGTGGGACCGCGAGCGCCGGGGACGCTCGGGCTCCACGGGGCCTGACTCAGGAGCGCAGCGCGACCACCGTGACGCCGTCGCCGCCCTCGTGGCTCTCTCCCGGGCGATACATCCGGATGTAGGGCGAGTTCGCCAGATAGTCCCGCAGCGCCTGCTTCAGCGCGCCCGTGCCATGTCCGTGGACGATGAGCGCGGCCTCTTCTCCGCTGCGCATGCCCTGGTCCAGGAAGGACTCCACCTCCGCCAGGGCCTCGTCCGCGCGCATGCCGCGCACGTCGCAGCGGAAGTTCATCGCGTCCACCGGCGCGCCCGCCGCCGTGGACGCGCGCTTCAGCGCCGCATCCTGCTTCTGCCGCTCCGGGAACTTCGCCTGCTGCGGCTTGCGCGTGCGAGAGCCCG
This sequence comes from Myxococcus sp. MISCRS1, assembly GCF_026626605.1. Taxonomy (NCBI): domain Bacteria; kingdom Pseudomonadati; phylum Myxococcota; class Myxococcia; order Myxococcales; family Myxococcaceae; genus Myxococcus; species Myxococcus sp. MISCRS1. Next base: position 363,800 of record NZ_JAPNKB010000001.1, on the reverse strand, counting down.
ACAGCTCCGAGGTGGGCACCCGCATCTTCATCGCGCCGCCCGCGGACACCACCGCGTGCCCATCCGCCAGCTCGAGGATCTCCACGTCCCGAGCGAGCCCCGAGTGGTGCACCCACGCGCCGACCTTGAGGTTCACCGGCGCCGGAGCCTCCACCTGGAACAGCTCCGCCCTCGCGGCCAGGGCCCGCTTCTGCGCGTCCTCGGCCCGCTGCAGCAACTGCTGCCGCGCCTCCGACAGCGCCTTCTCGTTCTGCTCGGCGCGCAGCTTCGTGAGCAGCTTCTGGACCTCCGTCGCCGCCAGCTCGCTCGCCGCGTGGACGTCCTCGTTGAACTGCATCATCTTCGCGCGGCGCTCGCGCTCGAAGGTCTGCTTCTGCTTCTCCAGCTCCACGCGCAGCGCCTCGGCCTCCTTCGCCGCCACCCGCGCCTTCTCCAGCTCCTCGGAGAGCTTGCGCCGCTCCTCCTCGGCCGCCGCCAGGGCCTGCGACAGGGGACCGCCCGCGTTCATCGTCAGCTCACGGGCGCGCTCGCACACCCTCTGGGGCAGGCCCACCCGCGCCGCGACCTCGATGGCCGAGGACTGTCCCGCGGCGCCAATCTGGAGCCGGTACGTCGGCGCCATGCGCTTCGAGTCGAAGCCCACCCGCGCGTTCAGGAAGCGCGGGTCCATGTGCGCCAGCGCCTTGAGCTCCTCCAGGTGCGTCGTCACCAGGGCCACGGCGTTCTTGGCCAGCAGGTCCTCGAGCACCGCGATGGCGATGGCCGCGCCCTCGCGCGGGTCCGTGTCCGCGGCGATCTCGTCGATCATCACCAGCGAGCCCTCGCCGACCTCGGCGATGATGTCGCGCAGCATCACCACGTGCGCGCTGAACGTCGACAGGCCCTGCGCCAGGTCCTGCGAGTCGCCCACCGTCGAGTGCACCGAGCGGTACAGCGGCATCCGCGAGCCTTCGCCCACCGGAATCGGCAGGCCCGCGCGCAGCATCAGCGCGCACAGCCCCACGCCCGTCAGCGTCACCGTCTTGCCGCCCGCGTTGGGGCCGGACACGATGAGCGCCTTCGCCCCGCCGTTGAGCGTCACGTCGTTGGCCACCACCTCGGTGCCTCGCAGCACCAGGCGAGGGTGGCGCAGCATCCGCAACTGGAGCTCCGTGACGCCCGCGAACTCCGGCGTCGTCGCGTCCAGGTCCGAGGAGAGGATGGCCACCGCCTCCACCTCGTCCAGCTCCGCCACCGCCTCCAGTCCCTCCAGGATGCGGTCCGCCTCCCGGCCGAGCAGCTGGCTCAGCTCCTGGAGCACCCGCCGCTCCTCCTCCAACACCACCGACTGCGCGATGGCCAGGTCGTTGCCCAGCCCCACCATGGCCTGCGGCTCCATGAAGAGCGTCTGGCCCGTCTGGCTCGCGTTGTGGACGATGCCGTCCACCTCCGCGCGGTAGTTCGACACCACCGGCACCACGTAACGGCCATTGCGCAGGGTGTAGTAGTTCTCCCGCAGCTTGGCGACGAAGCCCTGGTCGTGGAGCATCTCGTCCAGGCGCGACTTGATGCGACGGTGCAGGCCGCGCGCCCTGTCGCGGGCCTCGCGAAGCTCCGGGCTCGCCCGGTCCGAAATCTCACCGTCCGGTTCGAAACACTGGTCGATGCGCCGGGCCAGCGACTCCAGCAGGGGCAGCCGCCGGGCGATGTCCATCAGCCGGGGCACGCGCTCCTTGCGCTCGTCCAGGGCCTCACGGGTGCGCACGAAGGCGAACAGGAGCTGGGCGCCGTCGATGAGCTGCCGGGGCTCCAGGGTGCCGCCCTTGGCGGCGTGGCCCACGTGGATTCGCAGGTCCACCACGCCGCCGAGCGGGAGGGAGAACTGCTCCTGGGAGAGGGTTCGCGCCTCACCCACCAGGGCCAGCGCCTCCGAGACCTGCTCGGCCGTGTCGAGGAACGGGCGGGCGAGCACGCGCTCCCGGCCTGGCTCCGTCCGACACCGCTGCGTCAGCGCTCGGAGCACATCCGCGAATCCGAGGTCTTCCAGCGTCTTTTGGGATATCTGCACGGTCATGGGTTTCATGCGTGGCCGTCCGGCCGTCAAGAGGATCTGTTGAGGCGCCCGGCTCGGCTCTGCTATCTGCCGCGCATGCACTGGGTCATCCTGGTGGCGTGCCTGGCGGGCGCCTCTGACGCCGCACAGCCCTCCGCCCTGACGGGAGCGCGAACCCCGGCCGCCGCCCCTTCGCCCGGCACACTGTCGGACGCGCTCGCCCTGGAGGCGGGTGGGGACGACGCCGCCGCGCTCCAGGCCGTGGAGGCCCTGGTTCTTAGCCAGCCCCGGTGGGAGCTGCCACGGATGGAGGCGGCCCGGCTGCTCCTGAAGCTGGGAGGCTCCATGGAGCAGGCCGAGGCCCACCTGGAGGTCGCCACCCGCGAGGCCCCCACCAACCCCCGCGCCTGGTACCTGCGGGGGCTCCTCTGGGAGGAGCGCGGCAACCCCATGCAGGCGGCCCGCGCCTACGAGACGGCGGTGCAGCACCGGGGCTCCTACGAGGAGGCCCGCTTCCGGCTCGGGGGCCTGTGGGTGTCGCTGGGCGACCTGCTCAAGGCGGAGCTCCACTACCGCTACCTGGCGCGCGCGAAGCCCGAGTGGGTACAGGTGCGCCTGCAGCTGGCGGACGTGCTGGAGAAGCAGGAGCGGCTGCTGGACGCGGAGACGGAGCTCTTGGCGGCGAGGAGCTTCCAGCCGGACAGCCCGTTGGTGCTCCGGCGACTGGCCGACTTCTATGACCGCACGGAGCGGCCCCAGCTCGCGGCGAAGGTGCGCAAGTCCATGGAGCCGCAGGAGAAGCGGCGCATGCGAGCACTCAAGCCGTCGCGTCGCTGACGGTCGACGTCGCGATGCGTCGTTGCGATTGCACCCCAGAGCGTGGCGCATAGACTGCGCGCGCTTTGAAGACCGCCAACCTCGCCATCGTCTTCACCGACATCAAGGGCTTCACCGAGCGGACCAGTCGGCAGACGCTGGAGGAGAACCAGCGGCTGCTGCGCATCCACGGTGCCCTGCTGTCGCCGCTCTTCAAGGCGTTCGGTGGCCGCATCATCAAGTCCATCGGTGACGCGCTGCTGGTCACCTTCGAGTCGCCCACCCAGGCCGTGCTCAGCGGCGTCGCCATCCAGGACCGGCTGTGGCACCACAACCGGGTGTCCCCGGAGGCGGACCAGCTCCACGTGCGCTTCGCCATCAACGTGGGCGAGGTGCGCCTGGATGGCAACGACATCTTCGGCGAGCCGGTGAACATCGCCGCGCGCGTGGAGGGGCTGGCCGAGGCGGGCGAGGTGTACTTCACGGAGGCCGTCTACCTCGCGATGAACCGGGCCGAGGTGCCCGCGCGCGAGGTGGGTGCCTTCGAGCTCAAGGGCATCCCCGGGAAGATCCGCGTCTTCCAGGTGCCGCGTGCCCCGTACCGGGTGGAGGCGCCGTCGGCGGGCGCCATCGCCGAGGCGCCGGGCAGCGAATCGAATCCGCCCTACGGCAACCTGGCCCTGTCGCGGGTGCCGGAGTCCGCGCTGGAGGCGCCCGGCGGAGAGCTGGCGCAGCTGGGCGTGAAGGCGGCGGCGCTGGGCCAGAAGGCCGCGGCGGGCGCGGCGGTGCTGGGGCAGCACGCGGTGGTGTTGGGGCAGCAGGCGGTGGGACTCGGGCGTCATGCCACCTCCCGCTTCGAGGAGGTGGGTGGCGTCTCGGGGGCGTTGAGGGCGCTGTCTTCCCAGCGCAAGGCGCTGGTGGTGGCCGGCTGCGTGTTGCTGGCGGTCGCGGTGGCGGGCGTGGGCCTGGTGGCGCTCGGTGGCGGCCCCGCGATGCGGGCCATCTCCGCGGTGGAGAAGGCGCCCAAGGCGGAGCGCGACCCGCTGGTGAAGGAGGCGCGCAAGGTCATCGCCGAGGAGCAGGACCCGGGCCAGCGGCTCTACCTGCAGGGGCGGCTGGACGAGGCGATGGAGAACACCCGTCGCTCGCTGGAGGACTACGGGCGCTCGGCGAAGGTGGGCAACCGCGACGCGGAGAAGCGCATCATCGAGTTGCTGTCGCATCCGACTTGCAACGTGCGCGTGGCCGCGGTGGACACGGTGCGCTCGCTCAAGCTGACGAGCGCGGTGTCGGCGCTGGAGGACCTCTCCGAGGATGGCGGTCCGGATGACGGCTCGGGCGGCTTTCTGGGCATGGGGAAGTGTGACTCCCGGGCGTATGCCGAGCACGCGCTCAAGAGCTTCAAGGATTAGGCCCGGGCCCGCCTGGGCTCGCGCGAGGAAGGAATCACCGTGACGAAGGTGAAGACGGGACTGGATGTCTGGGTGGAGCAGGGCTTCTGCGCGCTGAAGGGCAAGCGCGTGGGCGCCATCGTCAATCCCACCAGCGTGGACTCGCGCTTCCGGCACCTGGCGGACCTGTTGTCCCAGGCGCCGGGCGTGACGCTGGCGGCGCTGTTCGGCCCCGAGCACGGCGTGCGCGGAGAGGCGCAGTACATGGTCGCCGTGGACGAGGCGAAGGACCGGCGCACGGGCGTGCCCGTGCACAGCCTCTATGGCTCCACCTTCGAGTCGCTGTCCCCGCGCACCGAGTGGCTCAAGGGGCTGGACGCGCTCGTGTTCGACATCCAGGACGTGGGCAGCCGCTACTACACCTACGTCTACACCATGGCCCTGGCGATGAAGGTGGCGGCGAAGGCGGGCGTGCCCTTCTACGTGTTGGACAGGCCCAACCCGCTCAACGGCGTGGCGATGGAGGGCAACCTGGTGGGGGAGGGCTTCCGCTCCTTCGTGGGCCTGTATGCGCTGCCCAACCGTCACGGCATGACGGCGGGGGAGCTGGCGCGGCTGTTCAACGCTCAGGAGGGCTTCGGCTGCGACCTGACGGTGGTGCCGTGCGAGGGCTGGCGCCGCGAGCAGTTCTGGTCCGAGACGGGCCTGCCGTTCATCTCCCCGTCGCCCAACATGCCCACGCCGGACACGGCGCTGGTGTACCCGGGCATGTGCCTGGGCGAGGGCACCAACGTCTCCGAAGGACGTGGGACGTGCCGCCCGTTCGAGCAGTTCGGCGCGCCCTGGGTGGACACGGACGCGCTGCTGGCGCGGCTGGCGAAGGAGCAGCTGCCGGGGGTGGCCTTCCGCGCGGTGGGCTTCACGCCGACGTTCGACAAGTACCGGGGTGAGTCCTGCAACGGGGCCTTCATCCACGTGACGGACCGGCGGACGTTCCAGCCGCTGCGCACGGGCATCGCCATCTTCCAGGCGTTGCACGACATCGGCCCGGGGAGGTTCGACTGGCGGGCGGACGCGTACGAGTTCGTGGAGGACGTGCCGGCGTTCGACCTGCTGTGCGGGACGGACCAGGTGCGCCGGGGCATCCTGGAGGGGTGGAGCCTGGACCGGCTGATGGAGGGGTTCCAGGCCCAATCCGAGCGCTTCGCCGGGCACAGGGAGCCCTACCTGCTGTACGCTTGAGCGTGGGACCTTCCACGTGATTGGTGTCTTCTCCGACAGCCACGGCGACCTTCAAGCCTTCGATGCGGCCTACGAGCTGCTGCGCTCCCTGGGGGCGCGGCGGTTCCTGTTCACGGGCGCGCGCTACACGGACCTGGACGAGTGGCTGCTCTGGCGCCGGCAGAAGTCGCGCGGCGGCCGGGAGTACTCGGACGCGGACTTCCTGGCGGACGTGAGCCAGTGGCTGGGCAGCCAGGACGCGCTGCCCCGCACGCCGTCCCGGGGCGAGGCCCCCGCGGATGTGGCCTCCGAGGAGGACCGGCGGCTGGTGATGGAGCGCTTCGTGCGCGTGCCGGAGCGGGACTCGCTCCAGTATCGGGACCCCGCCATCAACAACAAGGCGATGGACCTGCTGGGCGACACGCTGTGCTGCGTGGTGCACGACAAGAACGACCTGACGCGCGAGGACCTGCTCAACGCGCTGGTGTTCATCCATGGGAAGGACCCGGAGCCCAAGGTGGTGCAGATTGGCCCGCGCTACTTCCTGACGCCGGGGAGGCTGGTGGGCGCGGCGGAGCAGACGTGCGCGCTGTTGGACCGGGTGGACCGGGAGCTGCGCTTCTCCGCGTACCGGCTGGATGGCCACGTGGTGCTGGAGCCCCGCGTGCTGACGCTGGACAAGAAGTCCCCGAAGCTGACCTTGAAGTGACGTGAGGCCCTGACGTGCAGGTCGCGCTGCTTGGAGGCTCGTTCAACCCGCCGCACGTGGGGCACCTGATGGCCGCCTCGTATGTGCACGCGACGCAGGGCGTGGACCAGGTGTGGCTGATGCCGTCCTGGCAGCACCCGTTCGGCAAGCAGATGGAGGACTTCGACCACCGCATCGCGATGTGCGAGGCGATGTGTCGGGAGACCTCGGGCTGGCTGAGGACGACGCGCATCGAGAGCGAGCCGGGGTTGACGGGGCGCACGGTGGACACGCTCGAGCTGCTGGTGGCGCGTCATCCGGACGTGCGCTGGTCCATCATCATCGGCAGCGACATCCTGAGGGACCTGCCGCACTGGAAGGACTTCCACCGTATCGAGGCGATGTCGCGCGTGCTGGTGCTGTACCGCGCGGGCTATCCGGCGCCCAACACCGTGGGGCCTCCCTTGGCGGAGGTGTCCTCCACGGAGATTCGCGAGCTGCTGGCCCGAGGCAAGGAGCCCTCGGACCTGGTGCCCTCGGGAGTGCTGGCCCATGCCCGCGCGGCGGGGCTGTACGGGCTGGGCCGCGCGCGGTAGGTCGTGGCGGTTCGCCAGGAATCAGGGCCCGTGCTTGATATGACCGTGGGCATGTCGCTGACGCGTGCCCTGTGCTCCCTCGTGCTTCTGCTGTGTCTGACGAACTGCGCGTCGCGTGCCGTGGATGTGAAGCCGTCGTCGTCCTCCGGTTGCGCGAAGGCCTCGCTGTTCGAGCGCTTCACGCGCGGCGGCATGGTGGAGTCGCTCGCGGGAGGCGACGTGCGCCTGTCGGTGATGGCGGATGTCCACAGCGCGGACTGCGGGACTCCCGACTGCTACTTCACCCGGCTGCAGGCGGTGTTCCGCTTCGAGGCGGGGCAGGGCTGCCGGCTGCGTGAGGTGGATGTCTTCACGGAGGACGGTGGCTGCAACGTGGGCGGCGCGTTCGAGCCTCCGAGGCAGGAGACGTTCTTCCCGGACGGTGCCGCGGACCTGTCCGCGCCGACGCTCGGCCAGCTCACCCTGCGCACGCGTCAGGGAGACCGCGCCCTCGTCCTGGTGCCTCGGAACCTCTTCTACTTCGCGGACGTGAAGCCGGGCGCCCCGCTGCACACGTCGCTCCCCGCGGATGCGGAGGGCGAGGACGCGTGCTGCTGGGGCGCGTCCGTGGCGGAGTCACACTTCCGCGATTAGAGGCCGAACCCCACGAGGTGCAGGTCTCCCAGCCCATCGTCGTAGCGACGGGCGAACTGGTAGAAGATGGAGAACGGCACCGACTGGCCGATGGTGGACTGCAGCGACAGCGCGGTGCCGAAGGCCCCGTGGTTGTCCCGGTTGTCCGTGCGCGCCAGCGTCCCGAAGACCTCGAGCTGGAGGTTGCTCACGAACAGCGACGGGAACAGCCACAGCGTGGAGGCCCAGCCGTAGTCGATGGGCATGCGGTAGCGATACGTCGCCGTGCCGACCATCGCGTTCTTCGCGCGGAGGGTGATGTCCTCGTAGCCGCGCACGTACTCGCTGAAGGCGATTCCGGGCTGGAGCTGGAGGGGGAGGGGGCGCGTCTCCGTGGAGCGGCGGCTGCTGTACCAGGTCTGCCCCGCGGTGAGACCGCCGACCTCCAGCAGGCCCTCGGGCGCGCCGGGCAGATAGCGGCCCACCGCGGAGAGCTGGAGGTGATCCCTCCCGATGAAGAAGCCCGCGAGGAACGCGTCCAGGCCCACGCGCAGATCACCCACCGTCGAGTCCAGGGCGAAGGCCCCCGGATAGATGGCGGCGCTCAGGTTGATGCCCAGTCCGCGCTGGAGGCCGCCGTAGGACGTCGCATCGCCCGCGAAGTAGGACGTGGAGACCTCCGGACCGATCAGCCGGGTGACGAGGCCGGGGAAGCGGCCCACGGCGTCGTACTCGCGCCGCAGGGCGAGCACGCCAATCGTCACGGGCGTCGTCCAGAATGTGCGCGACGCGTAGGCCAGGGCCTGCAGGTCCGTGCGCTCGTTCTCGCGCAGGCGCGACACGGAGGCCTGGAGATACCAGGGCGCGAGCTGCGCGTTGCCGTACGCGAGCGCGACGTTCGGCTCCTTGTCCTGGGTGCTGTAGGCGAAGGACAGCGCGTAGGCGTGGAAGCCGAGCTGGTCCTGTCCCGCGAGCGCGAGGCCGCCGCTGAAGATGAGGTCGTCCGAGTCCTCGCTCTCGGTCGCGAGCCACACGTAGGGCAGACGGAACTCGGGGATGAGGAAGCCCTCGAGCGTCGAGTAGGGCTCATCGCCGAGGACCGTGACGGCCTTGCCGGGGTCCGGAGGCGGCGCGACCACGGGCGCGTCCAGGTCTCCCAGGTCCGCGACGGGCACGGTCGACGGCGGCACCGCGATGGGCGGCGGCGCGGTGGGAACGGTCTCCGCGAGAGGGGCATCGGGCGCGGCGGGGAAGGGCGTTGGCGTGAAGTCGCTCGGTGGTGGCTCGCTCCCCGCGGGTGCCTGTTCGTTGGCGACGGGCGTGTTCGCCGGACCGGGCGGGCTCGTTGCCTCGGACGTCACGTTTCCCGTCTCCGGGGTCGACGCGCCCTCGCCCGTTGGCGGCGCTGCATCCGGTGGGGAAGGAGCCGGTGCCGGTGTGACATCTTGCCCCGGCATCGATGACGCGGCGCCCTGCTCCGACGGCGACGTTCCGGTGGGGGCGGCGGTGAGCGGAGGGGGGCTCATCGGCGAGTCCTCCGAGGTCGCCTCGGCGTGCGAGGACGTCGTCCCCGCGGGGGCAATGACGGGAGCCACCGTGGCCTGTCGCTCGGGGATGTCCACCATGGGCGCGTGGTCGATGGTGAACGCGGTGCCATCCCTGTTCAGGAACGTCACCTCCTTCGTGCCCACGGGATTCACGTCCAGCACCAGGAAGGGCGCGTCGGTGATTCGCTCGAACGCTCGCGTGTCGACGTTCATCACGTGCGCCTGGAGGCGCGTCTCGTACTCCCGCAGGAACACGATGCGCTCCGCGTCCAGCCAGCGCGGCGAGTAGTTGAACTGCCCATCTCGCGTCAGCCAGCGCAGTCGGCCATCCTCCTCGCGCATCACCAGGTCCCAGCCCTGGCTCCCGCCGAGCGGGAACACGATGCGCTTCCCATCCGGAGACACGGAGGGCGGCCCCACCGGGGCGCTCGCCTCGAAGCTCGTGAGCGGCTCCTGCTTCCCCGTGTCCAACTCCAGCCGCCGCAGGTTGGCGGTGTCCCCCTCGACGTGGACAAAGACATACGCCTTGCCGTCCGGGGTGATGCTCCCGCCCATGCCCTTCAGGCCATCCCAGACGCGCACCACGTCGCCCGAGCGCGCGTCCACGCGCCACAGCTTCGCCTCGTACGCGCCCACCGCGTTCAGGTCCGCCATGACCAGGTACAGCCACGCGCCATCCGCGCTGAACGACATGCCGCTGACCAGCGTGGACGTCCCCAGCACCCAGCGGCGGAAGGGCAGCAACTCCACCAAGGGCCGCTCGAAGCGCACGCGCCCGTCCTTCTCGCGCACCGTCAGCCGCGAATACTCCGTGCGCCCCACGCTCACCAGCGCTGTCGTCCCCGAGTCCGGATGCGAGGCGAGCCGCGAGAAGTAGCCCGCGTCGCGCTGCCACACCGTCTGCGTCGGAGGGCGCTCGCGGACGATGAGCTGCTCACGCAGGTTCTTGGTGAACTCGGCGAACAGCGAGCCGATGTCCCGGCCGTATACCCGCTTGAAGCGCAGCGTCACCGCGAGGGGCGGGATGATGGTGCTGCCCTGGTCATCCACCAGCTTCCAGAGCTTCTCCTCGCCGTACTGCGAGGCCAGGTACTCCACGAAGTGCATGCCCGTCAGGTAGTTGCCGCCGAACGGATCCAACGCGCGGTTCTCCGGTGACAGGAACCCCGGGTCCATCCGGCCGTCACGCGCCTGCACCACCGATTCGAACCAGCCACGCCACACCGGGCTGTGCGGACGCCCCGTGTCCTTGCCGAAGCGGCCCTCGTAGTACGTGGCCAGGCCCTCCAGGAACCAGGACTCCGTGAAGGTGTTGGGTTGGAACAGGCCCCCCGTGAAGGTGTTGAGGAAGCCCCAGAGCCCGTCCGCCTGCTGGAGCTGCACGTAGTGCACGGCCTCGTGGCAGGCCACGTCGCCCACGTCCACCTCGCCCAGCCCGAAGAGGTGGAACAGCTCCAGCGTCATGTGCGCCGGCATCACCATCTGCTGGGGGACGCTGGCGTAGTCCGGGACGACGTACGCGTTGTTGAAGTTCGCGCTCGTCAGGTAGACGAGGACCTTGTCCCTTGGCTTCTGCCGCACGGTGTGGCCGCGCAGCCGCTCCACGCAGCCCTCCAGCCTCGCCGCCATGCGCAACGCGGAGGCGCGCAGGTGCTCCGGGTAATAGAGCTCCAGTGACTCCGTCGTCAGCTTCCGCATCGAGTCGCGCGCGAAGGACGTCTGGATGTCTTGGGGAAAACGGGGTGTGACGGAAGCGCACCCCCAGCATGTCAGCAGGAGACAGACGACCCAGGCGTGCCAGCGGAGGGGCCGGCGGGTAGCAGGCATGGGAGCCATCCTACTGGCCACAATTCGTAGCCACGAACGCGTTTTTCACGGTAAGGGGAGGCCCTCCGCTTCCCTTACGATTTCGGATTCCTCCATGTCCCAACCGGATACCCAGGCGCATCCTGTTCCCCAGCATGTCCACCAGGCGCAGCTCCAGGTCGCCGCGGCCCTCGAGAAGGCCGAGGGCAAGCCGATCGATCTGCTCAAGGCGCCCTGGGCTGATGTGGAGAAGGCGGTCGCGAAGGTCCTCGGTGGCCCGTTCCAGGTGAACCAGCCCGAGCACCAGACGCTGGCGCTGGGCCTGGCCGGCGCCTTCGCCATGCGCCTCATCATGGAGCATCAGGCGTTCTGGTTCCCCAACCGGGACTCGCCCGAGGGCGCCACGCTGGGCTTCCCCGAGGCCATCATCATGCTGTCGCCGTTCGGCGCGGCGATGGACGCGCTGGGGCAGAGCAAGCTGAGCCGGCTGGACGACCTGGCGGGGGACATCCGCGTTCGCTGGGCCAGGCCCGCTTCGGCACCAACCCGGCCCAGGCGCTGGGGGGGCAGGCCCCCAAGCTGACGCCCGTGGACTACCAGCGGCTGTTCGACCCGGGCTTCCTGCAGTTCGTCGTGGTGGACCCGGCGAAGGCGAAGACGGCGCTGGAGACCAAGCCGGACGTGCTCGCCCGTGACGTGCGCGCCGCCCTGGGCCGCGCGCAGGACCTGCCGGCCGAGGCTCGCCAGCAGTTCGAGGGGCAGATCGTCCAGTCCCTGCAGCGATTGGATCCCAGCAAGTCGCTCATCGAGCAGGCCGAGCGCGCCCCGCGTCTGGCGGAGCTGATGGTGCACCTGTTCGCCACGGTGAACGGCACGGGCTCGGCGCCCGAGGACTTCTGGCACGACATCGTCCTGCCGCTGCTCTTCATCGGCGCGCCGACCACGTTCCCGCCGCTGGATGACGAGGAGCTGGAGCTGTTCCGCAACGGCGCGGACCCGCTGCCGCTGTTCGTGGACGTGGTGCCGCACGCGCACAGCGCGCCGGACGAGGGCCTGCTGGGCGCGTTCGAGATGAGCGACATCGGCCTCTTGCACCCGGGCTTCGCTCGGGTGGGCGCGCTGCGCCTCATCCGCATCGACCCCACGCGCATCAAGCCGCTGCTGGCCAGCTTCGACGCGCAGAAGCTCGCGACGAGCATCAAGACGTTCGGCGAGACGGTGGCGACGGCCGCGGGCAAGCCGGTCAACGACACGCCGCAGGGCAAGGAGATGCTCCAGGCCTCGCTCACGCTGCTGTCGGACCTGAAGCGCGGCGTGGGTGAGGGCAAGGGCGAGCTGTGCCTGCGCCGCCTCACCGAGGCCGAGGCCGCCTCCGAGCGCGCCCTGGGTTCGGTGCGCAAGGGCCTTCAGGGCTCGCTCATCATCACCTGAGCCGCTTCTCCAGCGCGGCGCGCGATTCAGGGCTGAGTCTCTCCGAGACGAGCTTCAGCGCGCGCCGCGACAGCAGTCGGTAGATGGGGGCGAGGTCGTCCGGGAGCGCATCCAGGTGCGCGCCGACCACGCCCGCATCGCCCCGGACGATGGGACCGGTGAGGCTCCCGGCGAGGCCGCGTGCGTCCATGCCTCGCAGCGCGGAGCGCATCAGGGGCAGCAGGGCGCGGAGTGCTGCGTCGGGCGCGATTCCCGCGGTGCCGAGCGCCGCGACGGCCGCGTCGGCGAGCGCCACGACGAGCCCCGCGCTCATCACCGCGCCCGCGTGGTAGGCGGGGCGGTGAGCCTCGGGGACCTCGATGGCTTCGAGCTTCACGTCCTCGGCCATGTGGCGAAGCACTTCGCGCAGGGGGCTGGAGCGCGTGCTGATGGACGCGGTGTGGCCGGCGAGCGAGTCGTGCGCGGACGACACGGCGCAGAGCGGATGGAACGAGCCGAGGGCGCGGCCTCGTGGCTCGCCGAGGGCTTGGAGTGACAGCGCTCCGGCCGTGTGCACGAGGGCGACGGAGCGGGGCAGGGTGCTGGCGAGCTCTTTCGCGACGCGGGGGACCTCCGCATCCGGGACGCAGAGGAGGATGAGCCGCGCGCGCCGCAAGTCCTCGGGTGTCGATGGCTTCAGGCCGAGTGCTGCGATCCGCCGACGACCTTCGTCACCGCGTGGGTGGAGCGTCACGGGCCAGCCCGTCGCGCTCAGCGCGAGACCGAGGGCTCCGCCGAGGCGACCTGTTCCGACGATGACGACGGGGAGACGCTTCGCTGAGCGTGTGGCTCGTGGAGTCGGTGCGCTGGTGACGCTGCCGGGTGCCGGGCGGATGTTGGTGGTGTGGCTCGCGGAGGTGCTTCGTCGCGGGGGCTTCACGCGCTTTGCGCTGGTGGCGACAGGAGGCGTAGCGGGCGTTTTGACGCGGTTCGCGACGGGGAGTTCCTGCGCTGCCTCCGTGGGCTCGACGCCTGAGGGGGCTGCCCGCTTCGTGGTGCTGGTAGCTCGCTTCGCGCCGGGTCTATTCGATGAGACCTCGGCCTGTGCGGCGCTGGCGAATGCGGACCGCTTCGTGGTGCTGGTAGCTCGCTTCTCGCCGGGTCTCTTCGATGAGACCTCGGCCTGCGCGGCGCCGATGACGGTCTCGAGGGTCGTTGGAGAGCTCTCCTGATGAGGCTCTATCCCCCCGTCGCTGGCGGACGCGGGGCGCTTCGCGGTCGCGCGGCCCCGGAAGGATTCCTTCCTCGGGGCACTTCGCTTCCGCGAGGCGCGCTGACTCATCGCTCCCGCTGGAACGCGAGCTGTCCGGCGTGGAGCGCGACGCGCACGCGGTCTCCCGCGCCGAACTCACCGGACAGGATGCGCTCGGCCAGCGGTCCTTCCACCAGCCGCTGCACCATCTGCCGCATGGGACGCGCGCCGAGCTGCGGGTCGAAGCCGCCCGACTTCAGCAGGTGCCCCACCACGTCGTCGCCCGCCACGTACTCGATGCCGCGCTCGGTCGACAGCCGCTTGCTGCTCTCCTCCAGCAGCAGCGTCGCGATGCGCGCGACCTCCTCCTCCTCCAGCGGACGGAAGGGGAGCCGCTCGTCGATGCGGTTCCACAACTCCGGCGGAAGCGCCCGACGCGCCGCCGACGCCGCGTGCTCCAGCGCGCTCGCCGCGCCCGAGCTCTCCTGCCCGAAGCCCAGCGGACGACCCGTGCGCGAGAACGCCTCCGCGCCCAGGTTGGTCGTCAGCACGATGACGGTATTCGAGAAGTCGATGTGCCGACCCTTGCCATCCGTCAGCCGCCCCTCCTCCAGGACCTGGAGCAGCAGCAGCTGCACCTCGCGGTGCGCCTTTTCAATCTCGTCCAGCACCACCACGGACGAGGGACGCCGACGCACCGGCTCCGTCAGCTGGCCACCCTCGCCATGGCCCACGTAACCCGCCGGCGAGCCGATGAGGCGCGACACCCCGTGCGCCTCCGACATCTCGCTCATGTCCAGCCGCACCAGCGCGTCGCGGTTGCCGAAGAGCACCTCCGCCAGCCCGCGCGCCATCTCCGTCTTGCCCACGCCCGTGGGGCCCAGGAACAGGAAGCTGCCCATGGGGCGCCGCGACGCGAAGCCCGCGTAGTTGCGACGGATGACCCGCGCGATGCGCGCGATCGCCTCCTCGTGTCCGATGACCCGCTCGCCCAGGTCCTGCTCCAACCGGAGCAGCCGCGCCGAGTCGTTCATGAGCAGCCGCTCCTCCGGAACGCCCGCGAGCTTCGCCACCACCCGCGCCACGTCCGACGGCTCCACCACGTCACGCCCCTCGCGGTGGCACCGGCTCCCCGCCAGGTCCACCACCGAGATGGCCTTGTCCGGCATGAACCGGTCCGTCACGTAGCGGCTCGCCAGCGACGCCGCGGCCTCCAGCGCCTCCGGCCGATAGCGCAGCGCGTGGTGCTCCTCGTACCGGCCGATGATGCCGCGGAGGATCTCCACCGTCTCCGGCACCGACGGCTCATGCACCACCACCGCCGTGAAGCGCCGCTCGAGCGCCGGGTCCGCGCTGATGAACTTGCGGTACTCGTCGTGCGTCGTCGCGCCGATGCAGGGGAACTCACCCCGCGCCATCGCCGTCTTCAGCTCGTTGGCCGCGTCCTGCGGCCCGTCGCCCGTGGAGCCCGCGCCCACCAGCGTGTGGATTTCGTCGATGAAGACCATCACGCGCCCCTCGGCGCGGCGGACCTCCTCCTTCAACGCGTTGAGCTTCTCGGAGAACGAGCCGCGAAGCTGGGTGCCCGCCACCAGCGAGGCCATGTCCAGCTCCACCACCACCTTCTCCGCCAGCCCGCCACGCAGCCCCAGCAGCCGCTGCGCCACGCCCTCCACCACCGCCGTCTTGCCCACGCCCGCCTCACCCAGGAGGCAGGGGTTGTTCGTGCGGCGCTTGCCGAGGACGTCGATGACCTCCTCGATTTCGCGCGCGCGGCCCACCACCGGGTCCAGCTTCCCCTCACGGGCCGCCTGGCTCAGGTTGCGGCCCAGCGACGTGAGCAGCGGGAACGCCTTGGGGTCCAGCGCCATCGAGGGGCCCTTCGCCACCGCCACGGCCGCCTGGGCGGGACGCGCCGCCGGAGCGGGCGCGGGGGGCGGCGTGGGACGCGCCACGGGCGCCGACGTCGGCGCCGGGGGCGTCACGGTGGGCGTGACGCGCGCGGTCGGAGCGGGAGCCGGAGGCGGCGGAGCGGCAGCGGGGGGCGCGGCCTTCTCCTGCGGCTCCTCGTCCACGTCGATGAGGTCGCGAGGCGACAGCGCGGGCGTCGTCGCGCGCGGGGGGGCGGGGGGAGGAGGCTTCGGCGGCGCGGCCGGCATCGGGCGCGGCAGGCTCACCGCCACCGCGGAGAAGGGCAGGGGAGACGGCGGCGCCCCGAGCGGTCGGCTCTGCACCGGCCGCGAGGTGGTGACGTGCGTGCGCCCTGGCTGCAGCTTGCGCGGCATCCGCCCGCTCACGAAGTAGGAGACCGCCGTGGTGCGCAGCGTCGCCAGATCCAGGCCCGCGTGCATCAGCAGCTCCTGGGCCCCGCAGCGCACCCGCGTCACCGCGATGAGCAGATGGAGGCAGTCCGCCTCCTGGGAACCGCAGCTGACCGCGATTTCACGGGCCTTCTCCCGCAGCTCGCGGACCAGGCCGTCGTGCTCGGCGGGGGCGGCGGTGAGCAGCTGGAGGAGGGCATCCTCGTCCACGCCCCGCTCCTTGAGGAGCAGCTGCGCCCGGTTCTCCACCGTGAACAGCGCCAGGAGCACGTGGGCCGAGGTAAGCTTCTGGGCCACGCTCCGGGCAATGTCGTTGGCTTCTTGGAGGACCTGGGCGAGATCCGTGCTTTCGACCATTCGAGCTCCGGCAGGCGTGCAGCCGAGCGGAATACACCCTCTCGATCCCGACGGCAAAATTTCCGCAACAGGTTGCTACAGGTCTGCGGAATCCTTGAAGTAGAAAGCCGCCCGACCTTCCATGCGGATGGAATTCGGCCGGCTGGCTGCCCGTTCACCGCGGAATTTCGACTGGCCGAGCAATTGCCTGAGGGGGACTGCCGTACTTCCCTCCGAGACCACCCACCTTATGACCTCACTCGTCCAACCCGTGCGCGTCTTCATCGACCCTGTCGAGGGGACGCCCGCCGCCGTCGAAGCCCGCCGTTGGGTCTGGCCCCTCCTCATCCTCGCCCTCTGCGTGTCCGCCTCCGGGACGCTGTTTTCCCTGCGCTGGGACGCGACCCCGGATGTCATCCGTGAGCTCCAGTCCTCCGGGGAGATGGCGACCATCTCCGAGGCGGACCTGAGCGACAAGATCCAGACCGCCTCCCGCAAGGCGCTGGTGGGCGGCATCGCCAAGGGCGTCTTCGTGATGCCGTTCATGGCGCTGCTGCTGGCCGCCATGCTCTGGGTCGTGTCGTGGCTGTTCGACCGGCCCGTCCACTTCGAGAAGCTGATGTCGGTGGCGGCCATCGCGCTGCTGCCCATCGCGCTGTACCACCTCATCCTCACCGGCTGCCTCGCGGCGCAGCACACCGTCTCCGTCTCGCGCGTGCTCCAACTGGTCCCGTCCCACCTGGGCGCGTTCCTGGGGGAGCTGAGCCCGAAGATGGCGCGCGTCGCCTCCACCGTGGACTTCTTCAACCTCTGGAGCACCGCGCTGCTCGGCCTGGGCTTCTCCGCCGCCACCGGCATGCCGCGCACCCGCGCGCTGCTGCTGTCCCTGGCGCTCTACGCGATGTTCGCGGGCGTCATGATGGTGGGCTTGCCCGGCTCGGCGGGAGGTGGCCAATGAACGCCCTCATCGTCGCGACGCTCCTGTCCGCGTCCCCCGCGCCCACGCCCATCACCCTGCAGCAGGCCCGCGAGGAGGGCCGCCAGAGCACCACCGCCCTCACGGCGCTCCAGGACCTGGAGGTCAGCCAGCAGGACGTGAACATCCGCCGCTCCGCGCTCCTGCCCCAGCTCTCCATCAATGGCTTCGTGGGCAAGCGTTGGCTGGGCCGCCGGCAGCAGTTCGACCTGGTGCCGGATGTGAACAACCCCGGCGAGTTCGTGCAGATCTCCGTCGAGTCCAAGCCGACCAGCACGGGCGACTACGACCTGGGCGCCGTCCTGAGCCAGAGCGTCTATGACCGCGCGCTCTGGAAGCAGCTGGAGCAGGCCGGGGTGCTGCGCGACGCGCAGGCGAGCCAGGCCAAGGAGGAGGCGGACACCGCGGAGCTGGAGGCCATCCGCCGCTTCTTCACGCTCTTCCGCACCCAGGCCACCCGCCAGGTGCTGGACGCCACCGTCAAGCGCAGCGAGGAGCAGCTCGAGCGCGCCCGCTCCCTGTTCCTGGCCGGCCGCGTGGGCAAGGTGGAGGAGATCTCCGCCCTGGTGAACCTGGGCAATGATCGCATCTCCTTCGTCCAGTCGCTCAGCCAGCTCGTCACGGACCAGGGCCAGCTCGCGGTGTGGCTGACGCGTCCGGGCACCCAGCCCGTGGAGGCGGTGGACCCGGGCGTGCTCCAGTCGGAGCCCGGCCCCGCGCCCACCATCGAGCAGGCCATCAGCGTGGCCCGCGAGCAGCGCCCGCTGCTCAAGGCGCTCGAGGCGCGGGTGAGCGCGGCGGAGCTGGAGCGCGCCATCGCCCGCGCGGACTACATCCCGAAGCTGTCGGCCCAGGGCCTCTACACCCGCCAGGGCCCGGACGCCGGCCAGGTCTTCACCGAGCCGCGGCTGCAGAACAACGTCATCGCCCGCCTCAACCTGGACTGGAACATCTTCAACGGCTTCATCACCCCCGCGCAGACCAAGCGGGCCGAGGCCAACATCCGCAAGGCCCAGCTGCAGCTGGCGCAGTCCGCGCGGGAGATCGAGGCCGAGGTGCGCACCGCGCACCAGTCGCTGGAGGCGCAGATCGTCGCCGCCCGGCTGGCCGCGGAGAACCGCGAGGCCGCCGTCCAGGGACTCAACCTGGCCGAGGAGCGCTTCAAGGCCGGTGCGGGCTCCACGCTGGAGGTCCGTGACGCGCAGCTCAGCCTCACGCAGGCGGAGCTGAGCTTGTTGGAAAACAGAATCGATGTCGAAATCGCCCGCTTCACCTTGATGCGGGCCATGGGCGCCCTGATGAGCCCGGGAGAGACGAAATGAAGTGGTGGAAGGGTGTGATCGCCGGTGCGCTGTTCCTCGGTGCCGCGGCCATCACGGCGGGAGGCCTGAAGGAGCGTCCCCCGCCGTCCCAGGAGGTGCAGATCGCCAAGGCTCGCAAGGGCACCATCACCCGCACCATCACCGGCGCGGGCAAGGTGCAGGCGGCCACGACGGTGAAGATCTCCTCCAGCCTCTCTGGAGACCTGGTGGAGCTGCTGGTCAAGGATGGCGACGCGGTGAAGAAGGGCCAGGTGCTGGCCCGCATCGACCGGCGCGTCTACGAGGCGGCGCTGAAGCAGGCGATGGCCTCGCAGAACGCGGCGCGCGCCGACGCCCAGGTGGCGGAGGTGGAGGTCAGCCGCACCACGCAGGAGCTCGGACGCGTGGAGGGCCTGGTGACCAAGGGCCTGGCGTCCGGGGCGGAGCTGGACGTCGCCAAGGCGAGCAAGAACACGGCGGAGGCCCGGCTCGCGTCCGCCAGGCAGCTGCTCGCGCGCAACGTCGCCGTCGTGGAGCAGGCGCAGACGGACCTGTCGCGCACGACGATGTTCTCGCCCATCGACGGCAACGTCATCGAGCTGTCGCGCGAGGTGGGTGAGCGCGTGCGTGGCTCGGAGCTGGCCGAGGACGTGGTGATGACCATCGCGGCGCTGTCCGCCATGGAGGTGAAGTTCGAGGTGGGTGAGCACGAGGTGGTGCACCTCAAGCCGGGCCAGCCCGCGGACGTGACGCTGGACGCGCTGGAGGGGCAGACCTTCGCGGGCTCCGTGGTGGAGATCGCCCAGAAGGCGCTCATCAAGAACGAGGGCACGGAGGCCGAGGTGACCAGCTTCCCCGTCACGGTGGCGCTGGACATGCGCCCGCCGGGCGTGCTGCCGGGCATGAGCGCGGAGGCCCGTATCTCCGCGGAGACGCGCAACGACGTCGTCCTGGTGCCCATCCAGGCGGTCACGGTGCGTGCGGAGCGCACGCTGCCCGATTACAAGGAGCCCATCGAGGGCGGCGCGCTCAAGGCGCGGCGCACCGAGTCGCTGGCCAAGGTGGTGTTCGTGGTGGACGCGGCGAACAAGGCGCAGGTGCGGCGGGTGCAGACGGGCATCGCGTCCGACACGGAGCTGGAGATCCTCTCCGGGCTGAACGATGGAGACCGCGTGGTGGAGGGCCCCTACCGCACGCTGTCGAAGGAGCTCAACCACGGGGACAACGTGCAGGAGCCCGAGCAGGGCGGCGGTCCGGGCGGAATGAAGGGCGGGCGGAAGTCGTGAGCCACGGCAGCGGCGCCGGCGATGGCCGGCTCATCCAGGTGGACAACATCACCCGCGTCTTCCACGTCGGTGGCGAGGAGGTGCGGGCGCTGCGAGGCGTCACCTTCGGCGTGGGCCGGGGCGAATGGGTGGCCATCATCGGTCAGTCCGGCTCCGGCAAGAGCACGATGATGAACGTGCTGGGCTGCCTGGATACGCCCTCCAGCGGCCGCTACATGCTCAACGGCAAGGACGTGTCGCGCATGAGCGACGACGAGCTGGCCGTCATCCGCAACGTGGAGATCGGCTTCATCTTCCAGACGTTCCAGCTGCTGCCGAAGGAGACGGCGCTGGCCAACGTGGAGCTGCCGCTGGTGTACCGCGGCATGCCCGCCAAGGAGCGGCGGGAGCGGGCGAAGGCGGCGCTGGACAAGGTGCAGCTCACGCACCGCATGCACCACCGGCCCAACGAGCTGTCGGGCGGTCAGCGTCAGCGCGTGGCGATTGCCCGCGCGCTGGTGTCCGAGCCGTCCATGCTGCTGGCGGACGAGCCCACGGGCAACCTGGACTCGGCCACGGGCGAGGAGATCGTCCGGCTGTTCGAGCAGTTGCACCAGGCCGGCCACACGCTGGTGCTCGTCACGCACGAGCCGAAGCTGGCGGCCCGGTGTCCGAGGGCCATCCGCCTGAGCGACGGTGAGATCGTCGCCGACGGGCCGGGGCGCGAGGTGGCGCTGGGCAACGCCGCGGCGATGGCTGCGGGGGGCGCATGAAGCACTGGGCGGGTTTTCGGGTGGACATCCTGGAGGGCGCGCGCATCGCCCTGTTCTCGCTGCGCGCCAACCGCCTGCGCACCGTGCTGACGACGATGGGCATCGGCATCGGCGTGGCCACGCTGCTGGCCATCGTCGGCATCATCCAGGGGCTCAACACGTCCTTCCACCGGCAGCTCGCGAGCTTCGGGGCGAACACGCTCTACGTGAGCAAGTACCCGATGATCATCAAGGGCGACTGGTGGAAGTACCGCGGGCGCAAGAACTTCACGCTCGACCAGGTGCAGCGGCTGCGCTCCATGGCGCCCTTCATCAGCGCGATGTCGCCGTCGGTGTCGCGGCTGGCGGACGTGTCGTACGCCAGCGAGCAGATGTCCACGGTGCGCATCCAGGGCGTCAACCACGAGTACCTGAGCATCTCCGGGTTCGACATCACCAGCGGGCGCTTCCTCACGGAGGCGGACGAAGAGGTGACGCGGCCGGTGGCGGTGCTGGGCGCGGACGTGGCGGACCGGCTCTTCCCCGGCATCAGCCCGGTGGGGCGCACCATCCGCGTGGACAACCGCTCCTTCCAGGTGGTGGGCACGCTCAGCCGCAAGGGCAAGGTGGTGAACCAGAGCATGGACCTGCTCGTCATCATCCCCTTCAAGACCTTCTACAGCAGCTTCGGCAAGGGGCGCCCGTTCGAGATCGCCATGGCGGTGGCGGACGCGGGCCAGGTGCGCGCGGCCGAGGACCAGCTCATCGGCATCCTCCGGCGCATCCGCGGCACGACGCCGGGTGAGCCGGACGACTTCAACATCAACAAGCCGGAGGCCATGGCGCAGACGTACGCGCAGCTCACGGGCGCGCTGTATGGCGTCGCGGTGGGCGTGGGCCTCATCACGCTGCTGGTGGGCGGCATCGGCATCATGAACATCATGCTGGTGTCGGTGCGCGAGCGGACGCGGGAGATCGGCGTGCGGCGCGCGCTGGGGGCGCGCAAGCGCACCATCGTGGTGCAGTTCCTGATGGAAGCCGCCAGCGTGTCCGCGGTGGGCGGCCTGCTGGGGACGACAGTGGGGCTGGGGACGGCCAAGGTGGTGTCGCTGATAACGCCCCTGGCGGCGGACGTGCAGACGGGCACCATCCTGGGCGGGGTGTTCTTCGCGGCGCTGGTGGGCCTCTTGTTCGGCATCTGGCCGGCGGCGCGCGCGGCGAACCTGGACCCGGTGGAAGCCCTCCGGTACGAGTGAGCCGATGCGAGCCTTCTTCGACAACCTCCGGCTGGCGCTGGGCACGTTCCTGGGCAACCCGCTGCGCTCGCTGCTCACGCTGCTGGGCATCGTCATCGGCGTGGCCACGGTCATCACCATGATGGGGCTCATCGAGGGCCTGCGCACCAAGGTGAACCGCGACCTGGGCCGCCTGGGCGCGCACACCTTCCAGCTCACCAAGTGGCCCGCGGGCGGCTTCGGCCGCTTCAACTGGGCCAAGTTCGCCAAGCGTCCGGACATGACCCTGGAGGACGTGCGCGCCCTGGAGCAGTTCTGTCCGTCGGTGGGGCTGGTGGCGCCCTCGGACGACCAGGGCGGGCAGAAGGTGTCCACGGTGAGCAAGGAGACGCGTCCCGCGGTGCTCATCATGGGCGCGTCCACGACGTACCCGGCGGTGAGCGGGGTGTCCGTGCAGTCCGGCCGCTTCTTCAACGAGGTGGAGGGGCTGGACGGCCGCAACGTCATCATCCTGGGCGTGGACGTGGCGGACGAGCTGTTCCCCGGCATCGACCCGGTGGGCTTCGAGGTCCGCCTGAAGGGCCGGCCGTTCCGGGTGATTGGCGTGCTCCAGCGGCGCGGCAGCTTCCTGGGCATGGTGAGCCTGGACAACCAGGCCATGATCCCGCTGCGCGTGTTCCAGCAGCTCTATGGCAAGGAGCGCTCGCTGGACATCGACATCCAGGCGAAGGACCCCGGCCTGTTCCGCAAGGCGCAGGACGAGGTGGCCACGCTGATGCGCCGCCGGCACAACCTGGCGCCCGACGAGGCCAACGACTTCGAGCTGCACACCAACGAGTCGGTGACGGCGTCGTTCAACCAGCTCTCGCAGGTCATCACCATCGCCGGCGTGGGCGTGTGCCTGCTGTCGCTGGTGGTGGGCGGCATCGGCATCCTGAACATCATGTTGGTGTCGGTGATGGAGCGCACGCGGGAGATTGGCGTGCGCAAGGCGCTGGGCGCGAAGCGGCGGCGCATCCTGGGGCAGTTCGCCACGGAGGCGGTGCTGCTGGCGCTCTTGGGCGGCGCCATGGGGGTGGGCCTGGGCTTCGGCCTGGTGTTCCTGGGCGACTGGATGGTGGGCTTCCCCATGTCCGTGCCGCCGTGGGCCGTGGCCCTGGCGCTGTCGATGAGCTGCGGGGTGGGCCTGTTGTTCGGAATCTACCCGGCCGCCCGCGCCGCGAAGCTGGACCCCGTCGAGGCGATGCGCAACGAGTAGCCGCAAGCGGACCTGGCCGGTTGCCTCCCTCCCCGGACTCCATTAGGGGAGGGGGCATGGCGCCTCGCATCGGCTCGCTGTGGGACTCGGTCGGCAACACCCCGCTGCTTCGCATCGGCTCGCTCAGCCGCGTCACCGGCTGCGACATCCTGGGCAAGGCGGAGTTCATGAACCCGGGCGGCAGCATCAAGGACCGCGCCGCCAAGGGGATGATCCGCCGCGCGGAGGAGCAGGGGCTCTTGAAGCCCGGCGGCACCATCGTCGAGGGCACCGCGGGCAACACGGGCATCGGCCTGGGGCTGCTCGGCCGCGAGCGTGGCTACCGCGTCGTGGTGACGATGCCGGACAACCAGGCGCGCGAGAAGTACGAGTACCTGGAGGCCATGGGCGTGGAGGTCCGCAAGGTGCCGCCCGTGCCCTTCGCCAACCCGGCCCACTTCTTCCACCAGGCCCGCGCGCTGTCGGAGGCGCATGGCTGGTTCTGGGCCAACCAGTTCGAGAACACGGCCAACGGCGACTTCCACTACGAGACGACCGGGCCCGAAATCTGGGAGCAGTGCGAGGGGCACGTGGACGTGCTCGTCGTCTCCGTGGGCAGCGGCGGGACGATGTCCGGCGTCAGTCGCTTCCTCAAGGAGAAGAACCCCGCCGTGCGCGTGGTGCTCGTGGACCCGGCGGGCTCGGGGCTCTACTGCTACGTGCGCGAGGGGAAGCTGGAGTCGTCGGGTTCCTCCATCACCGAGGGCATCGGCATCATGCGACTCACCGCCAACTTCCAGGCCGCTCGCGTGGACGAGGCGATGCGGCTGGGCGACGGCGAGATGCTCGACATGCTCTACCACCTGGCCCGCGAGGACGCGCTGGTGGTGGGCACCTCCGCGGCGCTCAACGTGCGCGCCGCGTATGAAATCGCGCGGCACCACGCGGGGAAGGGCCTGCGCATCGTCACCTTCCTGTGTGATCACGGCAGCCGCTACGCATCCAAGGTCTTCAACGCGGAGTTCCTCGCGTCCAAGCAGCTCCATGTGAAGCCGCTCCCCACCGACGCCCGCTGACGCCCGCCGTGCAGTCCCCGCCGAAAATACGGACGTCCCCGCAAGAGGCTCCAGGCCCTCGCCAAACGTCCGGCAGGACTGGATAGTCTTTCTTTGGTTTCTGGAAAAACCGTTGTTGCGGGTTTGCGGCGGCGCTACAGGTGCGCGACCCATCCGTCCCGCGTCGGGGCGGGGGCTCACGAGGGAGTCCGCATGTCGCGCACGGGATTCACATCCAGGGCCTTGGTCCTCGAAGCGGTGTTGGCGGTGGTGCTGATGGCGTGTTCGGGGCCGCCGGACGAGGCGGCGCCGAGGGACGCATCGCTGGAGCGACGGGAGGACGCGGCGCTCGCGACGCGCGTGGTCGGCTACTTCCCGACGTGGGCGGGGGACGTCAACGCGATTCCCTACGAGCGGCTCACGCACATCAACTACGCGTTCGTGGTGCCCACGGCGTGGGGTGGGCTGACGGGCCCTGGGGCGACGGATGCGCGGCTGCGCTCGCTCGTCACCGCGGCGCACGCGCGTGGCGTGAAGGTGCTCATCGCGGTGGGCGGGTGGAACAACGGCGACGACAGCGCCTTCGAGCAGCTCGCGGCGAGCGCGGGCACGCGGACCACGTTCGTCAACACGCTGGTGAGCTACGTCACCACGGCGGGTCTGGACGGGGTGGACATCGACTGGGAGTACCCGGACCCGGGCGCGTCCGCGCAGAACTTCGCGGCGCTCATCCGTGAGCTCGGCGTGGCGATGCGCGCTCGCGGCAAGCTGCTCACCGCGGCGGTGGTGGCCAACGGCTACTACGGTGACGGCGTCCCCGCGTCGACGTTCACCGACTTCGACTTCCTCAACATCATGGCGTACGACGGCGGCCAGCCGCATTCGACGTACGACTACGCGGTGCAGTCGCTGAACTACTGGAAGGGGCGGGGGCTGCCCGCGTCCAAGGCGGTGCTGGGCGTGCCGTTCTACGGGCGCTCGCCGTCGTCGTATGTCGGCTACGCGGACCTGGTCGCTCGCGACGCGCAGGCGCCGTACAAGGACAACGTGGGCGACGTCTTCTACAACGGCATCGCCACCATCCAGGCGAAGACGCGGCTGGCGTTGCAGCAGGGCGGCGGGGTGATGATCTGGGAGCTGAGCCAGGACACGCGCAACGACACGTCGCTGCTGCTCGCCATCTACAACGCGGCGCAAGGCAGCCCGACGCAGCGCTACCGCATCGTCAACAAGAGCACCGGGCGGTGCCTGGACATCGACGGGCCCAGCACGGCGGACGGCGCCACCATCCACCAGTGGGATTGCCATACCGGCGCGAGCCAGATCTGGGGGGTGGAGCCCACCGACAGCGGCTACTCGCGCTTCGTCTCCCTGCACAGCGGCAAGGCGCTGGACGTGCGGGACGTGAGCACCGCGGACGGCGCGGGAATCCAGCAGTGGGGTTATGGCGGCGGCGCCAACCAGCAGTTCCGCGCGGTGGCGACGTCCGGCGGCTACGTCCGCATCGAGGCGCGGCACAGCGGCAAGGTGCTCGACGTGACGAACTGTGGCTCGAGCACCAACGGCACCGTGCTGCAGCAGTGGACCTGGTCCAACAACGACTGCCAGCAGTTCCGACTGGAGCCGCGGTAGCGCACGTCCGCGCGCTCAGTGGGGGGCGGAGAATCGCCCGGGCTCCTGGGTCGAGGGGCCCGGGTGTGTCTTGCGGAACACGTAGTAGTCCGCGTGGCGCGTCCACTCGGGGCGGCCCTCGGAGCGTGACGCGCGAGGCCCCCGCGTGGCCTGCCGGGGGACCAGGTACGTGTCGAGTTCCTGGTCGCTGAAGGTGAACTTGGCGCGCAGCTCCTTCACCACCGCGACGAGCGCCAGGTTCTCCTCGGCCGCGGCGTCGGCCGCGTCGCCGTGGTGGTCGTTCGTCACCAGCAGGCCGCCCACCTTCAGGTACTTCCCGCACGCGCGGGCGATGCCTCCGGCGTAGAGCGAGAGCACCAGGTCGAAGCTCTCGTCCAGGATGGGGATGGGCTGCGTGAAGTCCTGCGCGACGAAGCGCACGTAGGCCTTCTGCGCGTACTGCTGCCGCGAGCTGATCTTCCGCAGCACGCCGTCCTTGTTCGCGAAGAAGCCCTGCGCCAGATCGTTGCGGTCCACGTAGACCACGTGCTGGAAGAAGAACGACGGGGTGATGTGCACGAAGCACCCCGGGTACAGCACCGTGTCCACCGCCACGTAACGCTCGCGGAGCACCTCGAAGAGGCCCGCGCGCTCGAGCTGATGATCGACCACGAAGCCCTGGTAGATCTCCTCGACTCTCTCCATTTCCTGGATTTGAGCCCCTTCCTGGGGCGGCTGACAACTTTGTGACAGCGACGGGCGCGGTGCGCGCGACGGGCGCGGAAAGTCACAGTCGGGGCGGCCGGTGTGGTCCGAGAGGACTCCGTCGCGAGGTGTGCTCAGCCGCGTTCGACGCGTGCGGGTCGACGCGCACTCACCTCCGGGGCCTGTGACGAGGGCTTGCACGAAATCCGCACGAACATTCCTCGGGAAGCGCACGGGTGCGCCATCCGCGTTGCACCGCGCGGGACGAGTCTGGGCGCATGAATCCTCCTGCCTTCCCGCCTCGTGCTCCGAGGACGTCCGATGGCCCCATCCGCGGGGCGTTCCGGTGGCTCGTCGCGCACCACGTCTTCGGCAGTCTCTTCATCGTCGTCTTCGCCACCGCGGTGATTGCCGGTCAGGTGGCGGGGCGGACGGACTTCGCGAACTCGGAGCTGGCGGCCGGGGTGGAGGACCGGTGGGGCGCGCCCGTGGTGCAGCCCGCGCCGTCGCTGCGCTACGTGCACAGCGGCACCATCTTCACGGAGCTCAAGCCGTTGGCGTTCGACCGTCAGCACGTGGAGGTGCTGGCGAAGATGAACTACCGCAAGCGCGGCCTGCGCTATTTCTCCGGCTTCGACTTCAACCTGGGCGCGGAGTACGCGGTGGTCAACCGCGAGGGCCACGACATCGACGTGGCGTTCATCTTCCCCATGGAGATGGACAAGTCTCAGGTGCTCCTGTCGGAGCTCCAGTTCCTGGTGGACGGCAAGGAAGCCAGCCTGGACCTGGGCGAGTCCGGCAACCGGCTCGTCTGGACGGGCCGCATCGCCAAGGGGGCCACGGCCCGCTTCGTCATCCGCTACCGCGCGCGAGGGCTCGACTCGTTCATCTACAAGTTGGATCCGGCGCTCTCCGCGCGCGACGTGCGCGTGCACCTGGCCGTCGAGGGCGGGGACAACTACGACTATCCGGCGGGCGTGCTGTCCGCGTCGTCCGTGCAGGCGGGCAGCGACACCGTCACGCTGGACTGGGCGTTCCAGTCGCTCGAGTCCGGCGTCAACCTGGGCGTCATCCTCCCGTCGGAGAAGACGTTCGACTCGATGGTGTCGCGCATGGCGGGGCGCGCGTGGGTGCCGTTCCTGGTGCTGGTGGCGCTGCTCGCGGCGCTGGGCTTGAGGCACAAGCGGCAGCTCGCGCTGCATGAGTCGTATCTGCTCGCCGCCGTGTACGGCTTCTTCTTCGTGCTGCTCGCGTACCTGGCGGCCTTCATGAACTTCTACGTGGCCTATGCGGTGAGCGCGCTGGGCCTGGGCGCGGCGGTGGTGGCGTATGCCCGGTGGCTGTTCCCGAAGGAGCGCACGTCGGTGCTCGCGGGGCTGTGGGCCGCGGCGCTGCTGGTGCCCACCGGCGCCGTCATCCTGGAGGGCTACACGGGCCTCATCTACACGCTGGAGATCCTCGCCGGCCTGCTCGGGCTGATGGTGCTCTCCACCCGCGCGAGCGTGCGCGCGTTCCTGTCGGACCTGTCCCAGCCCGGCGCGGCCCCGAGCGCGGCCCCCGTGTCCACCCCTGTCACCCCGGAAGCGAGCTGAGCCCATCATGCGGACCTTTTCCCTCGTCGTCGGAATCCTGCTGCTCGCTCCCGAGGCCCTGGGCGCGCCCGAGTCCACTCCGGCTCCCGCCGGCACCGCCACCGTGCCGCTGGAGCAGCTCATCCCGCTGTATTCGCAGCGACAGACACCACCTCCCGCGCCCCCCACCGAGGCGCTGGTGAAGACCGAGCTGAGCGGACGGTTGTCCGCGGACGCGCTGCAAGTGGAGGCGAGCTTCGAGGTGGAGGTGCTCGCGGATGGACGCTGGACGCAGGTGCGCTTGCTGCAACTCGACGCGGACACGTACCCCACGGCCCTGCCCACGCTGGAGGGCGCCACGGTGGGCGTGGTGGATGGCTTCCTGTGCCTGCTCACGCGCAAGGCGGGGCGTCAGAGCTTCGACGTGAGCCTCACCGTGCGCTCGTCGGGCACGGGGCCGGAGCGTCGCGCGCAGCTCCGCTTCGGCCCGCACGTCTCGCCGGTGCCGCTGGCGCTGGAGGCGGACACGTCCGTGTTCACGCTGCTGGAGTCACTGCCGTCCTCGGGTGAGGGCTACGCGCTCTATCCCGTGCAGGGCGCGCTGCGCGTCGGCTGGAAGGCGGCGTCCCAGGTGGCCCAGGCGACGAAGCCGCAGGTGCGCCCTCCGCTGGAGCCGCGCATCTCCGAGGCCACCGCGACGTGGGTGTCCACGCTGGAGGGCCGGGCCACGCTCCGCGTCGGCTACACGTTGAGCCTGGACCGCGAGCAGGCGCTGGAGCTGAGCATTCCGGAGGGCCACGCATTGGAGCGCGTCACGCTCAACGCCATCCCGGTGCCGGTGGAGGCGGTGACGGATGGGGTGCTGCGACTGAAGGTGGCGCCCGCGCGACTGGGCGAGACGTCGGGTGCGCTCGAGGTGGTGATGACGCGGGAGCTGGGCGTGTTCCACCTGTCCGGTCGGTTGAAGCTGGCGCTGCCGCGCGTCTCGTGGCCGGTGGCGGAGCTGCGGGCCCGCGCGCACTTCCCCGCGGTGTTCAACTACCGGCGGGAGGGCGGCAGCCTGGAGCAGTTCGAGGCGGCCGAGGCCGCGAGCCAGGGCGCGACGTTGCCGGGCAAGGTGCTGCACTTCCGTCAATACCTGGTGGCCGCGTCCTCGCCCACGCTCGAGCTGGGCTACTCGGTGGACATCTCCAACAGCTACTTCCGCTGATGCACGGCGACGGCGAAGGCGGAGCCCTTCGTCTCCGGGCTCGCGGGCAGGAGTTCCAGGGTGGAGCCGAACGCGCGCAGCATGGACTGGGAGATGGTGAGACCCAGGCCCGTGCCTCCGCGCTCGCGCGCCGTGGTGAAGAAGGCGTCGAAGATGCGGGCGCGGTTCGACTCGGAGATGCCTCGCCCGTCGTCCCGCACCACGACGCGCACGACGCCGTCCGCCTGCGTCTCCACGGCGAGCGACACGCGCACGTCCTCGCCACCGTGCTGGCGAGCGTTGGTGACGAGCTGCCAGAGCACGTCCTCCATCACCTCGGAGGGCAGGGCCACGGTGAGGCCGGCGGGAACGGGGCCCACGTCCACGCGCTCCAGCCCTTCGGCGTGGGCTCTCGCGGTGACGGCCTTCAGCAGCGGGGCCAGCTCCACCTGCGCCGGCGTGGCGGTGATGGAGTCGGCGCGGGCCAGCTCCAGCAGGCGCTGCACCAGCCTCGTGAGGCGGCGAGCGTCGGCGTCGATGTTGGAGAGGAAGCGCGTGCGCTGCTCGGGCGTCATCGCGTCCGCGCTGTCGCGCAACAGCTCCACCGCGCCCTGGATGGAGGCCAGCGGGGTCTTGAACTCGTGCGACACGTTGGCCGCGAAGGAGCGGATGTACTGGTTGCGGTCTCTCAGCGCGGTGGCCATGCCGGCGAGCGACTCGGACAGCTCGGCGAGCTCCGCGACGACGGGGCGGGCCAGGGGCTCGTAGCCCTCCGGCGCGCTGGCGGCGATGGCGCGCGTCTGCTTCACCAGCGCTCGCACCGGGCGGCCCAGCAACGCGGCCGCGGCCAGCGACATCAACCCGAGCGCGCCGAGCAGCACCAGGCCCGTGGCCGTCAGGTTCCAGCGGTCCGCGTACGTGGCCTTGGCGAAGGTCATCGGCGTGCGCGCCAGCACCACCACGCCCCAGACGCGCTCGCCTTGAAGGATGGGCAGCGCCACCGAGACGCGGATGCCGGTGTCTCGACTGAGCGAGGCCAGGGGCGTGTCCTCGGCCTCGGAGTGACGACGGCGCAGCACGCTCGCGGGCTCTCCTCGCAGGGCCTGTTGCACCTCGGGTCGGTCGGCCAGCGTCGTGCCCAGCACGGCCGGGCTGCTGCTGGCCACCACCACGCCGCTGGTGTCGACCACCCGGATGCCCGCGAGCGTGGCGGCGCGCACGTTCTCCAGGAGCGGGTTGAGCTTCAGGCCCGTCTCCAGGGCCCACGGCTCGCCGGGCACGAGCGCGCGCGGCGGCTCCTCGTCCGCGGGGAGCGGCTCGTCCGAGGCCTTGAGCGAGGGGAGGATGGGCCGCAGCCGCTTGTCATCGGGGATGGGGAAGGGCCACTTCGCGGTGCGAGTCCGTCCGTAGTCGCCTTCGCCGACGCGCTCGGCCAGCGTGGCGCGATAGAGCTCCACCACCACCGCGCCCTGCGTGAGCAGCTCCATCTCCGTTTGGCGGATGAGCTGGTTGTCATAGACGCGCACGAAGGCGAGCCCACCCAGCGTGAGCACGAAGCCGGCGAGCCCCACGGCCGCGAAGACCATCCACAGCCGGGGCTGGGGGCGGCGGCTACGGGATGGCGAGCCGATAGCCGAGGCCATGCACCGTCTCGATGACTTCGCCGCCGACGCCGGCGAACTTCTGCCGCACCCGACGCACGTGGCTGTCGATGGTGCGATCACTCACCACGCCGTCGTCGTAGACGCGCGTCATGACCTCGTCCCGGGTGAAGACCTTGCCCGGCACACGCAACAGCGCCGCGAGCAGGTGGAACTCCGTCACGGTGAGCACCACCTCCCGCTCGCCCCACCAGGCTCGGAAGCGCTCCTCGTCCAGCTTCAAGGGGCCGCGCATCAACGGCTTCGACGCCGCGGAGGCCGGGTTCTCGGGCGCGGGCCGCGCGCGACGCAGCACCGCCTTCACGCGCGCCACCAGCTCACGCGGGCTGAAGGGCTTGGTGAGGTAGTCGTCGCCGCCCAGCTCCAGGCCGAGGATGCGGTCCACCTCGTCGTCCCGCGAGGAGAGGAAGACGATGGGCAGTTCGTGCGTGCGCCGCACCTCGCGGCACACCGTGAGCCCGTCCATCTCCGGCATCATGATGTCCAGGACGATGAGCGCGGGGGGCGAGCGCTGGACGTGGGCCAGCGCCGCTCGCCCCTCCGAGGCTTCCTCCACGCGGAAGCCGCCTTGCTCCAGCGCGAAACGGACGATGTCCCGCAGGTGCGGATCATCATCGACGACCAGGACGGTGGGACGTTCAGCCACGCGGCACTCGGGTTGGGGAGGGCGTGGAGTCTACCTCCGACACGCCCGGACCTGGGCGTACAGTCACCTTTCCATTTTTTATTCGGGTCGGACGCAACCCGGTGCGGGCAGGGCCGATAACCCCAAGGAATGCGGTCGTCTGGCTTCGGGGGAAGTCAGCGCCACTTGATTGACGGAAGGACGAGCGACCTCGGGGGAGGGGCTCGTCCGGTTCGAGCCGGGGCGGCTGCCTGCGCCCCGGCTCAGCCTGTCAGTGGGCTTCGCGAACCTTCAGTCGCCGCGAGCGCCGTCGCGGGCGACGGATGGCCACCGCCGCCGCGAGCATCAACACCACCGGAACGAACACCAACAACGTTTGAGCCGTCACCGTCTCCCTCCTCCCTGCACTATGGCGAGGGGGTCTGACGTCCTTCTCCGGAAAACCTGAAATACCCCGGACTCCCGGTGTCGGGGGAGGTGTGACGCTCCGGCTCAGCCGCAGGAGAAGTCGCCGGAGGTGGTGCGCACCACGGCGCCGGTGGCGTCGGAGACGGTGGCGCTGATGCGGATGGAGGAGAAGTAGGTCCCGGTTTCGTCAGGGTTCAAACACGTGAAACTGCGGCTCGCACCTCCCGAAGTGGGGCCGGACGTGTAGTACCTGCCCGTCGCCTCGAGGTAGATCCGCTGGGTCCACGTATAGGTGAACGGCGCGATGCCCTCGGTGACGACCGCATCGCAGGACACCCGACTCAAGCCCTGCGAGCAGGAGAGCGAGGCCGTGAGCCCCGAGCTCTGCTCGCCCAGTGCCTCCTCCGACGTGGTCGTGTCCTCGAGCGGGCCGCCACAGGCCATCAGAAAGGTCCCAACTCCGACTGCCACCGCCACCATGCGCTTCGTCTCCATGGATACCTCCGCGAGCGATTCGGCTGAAGGATGCGGGAGCAGCCTATCTCAGAGGGCAATGAATGGCGTGGGTCTGGGGCGACCTCGTGCTCGTGATTGGGATTGCGCCGTCAACGCTCATGCGCGGTGGCGAGCGTGTGGCGCGTCCGCGCGCCTCGCCGATAGGCGTCGCGGGTGAGGGCTCGCAGGCCGGAGCGACGACGGCGAGCAGCGCGAGCAGCACCCAGCCCTCCGCCTTGTGCGCGTAGAACAGGGTGATGGACGCGAGGACGAAGAGCCAGCGCACCCAGGGGTGCTCGAAGCGCCACGCCAGCAGGCCCACGCCCGCGAAGCAGCCCGCGACGAGCAGCGACAGGAACAGCTTGAAGACATCGACGCGTTCGAGCGGCAGCAGCCACAACAGCGCGCCGAGGAGCAGGTCCTCGAGCGGCGGGTAGAACAGGTTCTGGACGTACCCGAGGAAGGCGCTGTCGTTGACCGGGTGGAAGGCCCCCCGACGCACCGCCATGCCGCTGGCGAGGTGCCCCGCGACGTCGATGCTGAAGACATCCAGCCGCGTGACGATGAGCGCGGCGCCATACGCCGTTGCGAGCGCCAGGAGGCTGGGGACGGGGGACGGCCGCATCTGGGAGCAACGTCAGGCGGGAGGGCGCCGTCGTGATGGCGCCGCTCCCTCACGGAAGTCGAGGCTCAGTCGGACTCCTCACCACCGGTGTTGCCGCACAGACAACTGTTGGCGCCCGGGCACGTCTCGTCATAGGTGCACTGGCCCTCGTGCCAGGGGCCTGACCATGGGCCGCTCCCTGGAGGATTGGGCTGCTGCTCGCTGCATCCCCAGCGCACCTGGCGGACGTACCCACCGCTCGGATGCGAGGGGTCCGAGACCCACTCCTCCGCGTAGCAGGCATCGATGCACAACTGGAGCGTCTCCCAGATGGAGGTGTCCATCGAGCAGATGTACACCGGGGCGGCACGCGCGGCGGGCGCGAGCATCAGCGCGGAGAGCACCACGAACGCACGAAACGTCTGCGCAAGCATGTTTGGACCTCCAGGAAGGGTCACGATTGTTGTGTGCGTGTCCTTGCAATACAAGTGAAAACCGGGTGTCGGCCGACGTTCCGGCTCGACTCGGGTTTCAGCGGGTCTCACCGGAGCCCACCGCCGGATGTCTGTCATTCGCGGTGGGTGGCTTTCCGTAGAACGTGGTGGGGCCGAAGCCAGCTCCCTCCGCTCCGCATCGGCGGTGTCGTGGGTGAAGGAGCATGGACTCGGCGGCGAGGGGCAGGGCCGAGCGCGTGTCCCCCCATCGCGAGCGCCGGCACGGTGGCTCGGACCAGTAGCCCTACAGCAGGGCAGGGCGGCCCCGAGGAGCAGCCCCGCCCGGAGGAGACGTCGCGGGACTACCACCGCTCGATGGAGGTGATGGTCAGCGCGAACGGAGGGCCGGAGAAGCTCGAGTTGTTGGTGCAGGGCCGCTCGGCGATGTCACCCAGGTTGGCCGAGTAGAAGCCGTAGGTGGAGCCGTTGCCCTTCTCGTAGAACACGCTGCCGCCGGGCAGGGTGACCTTCCAGACGAAGTTGAAGCTGTCGTACCACTTGGGGGACGTGCGGTGGGAGATGAAGCTGCGCACCGTCACCGTCCAGGTCCACGGCGCGGAGGCGGGCGCGGCGACCGTCTGCGTGTTGTCCCAGTCGAACGCGACCCAGTTGTCCAGCCCGCCCCAGCCGTGGATGAGCTCCACCGACGTGCCCCACGGCAGCGAGAGGTTCCGGTACGACATCCGGATCTCCGCCTCGTAGGAGCTGGCGTACAGACAGGAGTGGAGCGACGCGCGGCCATCCGCCCAGTGCTCGATGGCGAAGGACGACGAGGACGCGAGGAACAGCGCGAGGGCGCAGAGCTTTCGGACAGCCGAGGTCATGAAGAGACTCCCTGGTGATTGGTTCGGCGCGCGTCTCTATCACGAGGGTGGGTTCTCGTGAACTCCCTGTATGTCTGTTCACTCCTTCTTTCCCTGGGAGTTGTCGGGTCCGTGAAACATCGTCTCGTGACGCGGGGGAGGTGCCGAGGCATCCGGAATGACCCAGCCCTCCCTGGGACGTGGGGTGGGGGAGGCGGTCCGAAACCGGCGCATGATTTGCGCGCGGGTGTCGTCCTGGCCCCGGCTGTGATTGCGTCTGAATCCTCTATCGGTGTGTCTGTCATTTGATGCAGGCTGACGCCTCGCGCACGGTCAGGCGATCTGCGTCTGCGTGCGAGAAGGGGAACATCCATGCGCATGTCGAAGAGTGTCTGCGTCGTCGGCTTCCTGCTGGCGATGGTGGCGGGCTGTGGCTCCGGTACGCAGTCGGGTGCCGTGCAGTTGGTGATTGGCGAGCAGGAAGCGGCGGCGACGGAGGCGAGCGTCGTCCGCATCCAGGTGGTCGTCTCCGGCCCGGACTTCGCGGACATCCAGCAGGACCTGGTGAAGACAGGCTCGGCCTGGGGCGGCACCATCGACGGGATTCCCGCGGGGACCGGCAGGACGCTCACGGTGTCGGCCTACGCGGCGAACAACGGGCTCGAGTACCAGGGGCAGGCGACGGGTGTCACCATCGTCGGCGGGGAGACGGCGCTGGTGGCCGTCACGCTGCATGACATGACGTTCGGCCACTACGAGGACAACGACGTGCCCATCATCGACTCGGTGTCGGTGTCGTCGAACACGGCGGTGGCCGGCGAGCAGCTCACGCTGGGCGCCACGGCGCATGACCCGGTGCCGAATGACCTGCTGTCGTACTCGTGGAGCGCCACGGCGGGGCAGTTGAGCAGCACGACGGTGGCGAACCCCACCTGGACGGCGCCGATGTCGCCACAGACGGTGACGCTCACGCTGACGGTGCGCGACCAGCGCAATGGCGTCAGCACGGCGCGCCTCACGGTGGAGGTCGTCGCGGCGACGGTGCCGGGTGGGAGCGCCACGGTCAGCGTCACCTTCAACCGACCGCCGCTGGTGCTCTACGTCCACGCGAGCGAGGGCCGGGTGGTGCTCGGACAGAGCACGGCCGTCATCGCGAA
The DNA here is from genome assembly GCF_026626605.1 of Myxococcus sp. MISCRS1. Classification (NCBI taxonomy): domain Bacteria; kingdom Pseudomonadati; phylum Myxococcota; class Myxococcia; order Myxococcales; family Myxococcaceae; genus Myxococcus; species Myxococcus sp. MISCRS1. The sequence goes on along the minus strand of NZ_JAPNKB010000001.1, from coordinate 328,628 downwards.
CGTGTTCGACCAGGAGCGCGACGCGGTGACCTACCAGTGGACCGCGACCTGCCCCGGCACGTTCAGCACGCCGACCGGGCAGTCCTCGAACTTCACGCCGACGGCCGTCCCCTCGGGCGCGTGCAACAACTGCAGCGTCACCATGACGGCGCGCGACAGCCGCGGCGGCGTCCGCTCCGGCTCGGTGAAGCTGTGCGTCGTCTCCACGCCCGCGCCGTGAGCCCAGGCACCCACCGGTGAGGTGGCAGGCGTTGGCTTCGATTCCGCCGCGCCGGGGCGACACTCACCTCGCCGCCTCCTTCCGAGGATGGGAGGCGGCGGATGCCGTCAGCGGATCAGCGGGGTGGTTCGCTCGGAGCCGGTCCGCGAGACTCGGCGGGTCTCCCGGCCGTTGAAGTCCACGGCTTCGCCTTCACCCACCAGCGTGCGGATGGTGATGCGAGACAGGCACTGGCTGTCGTCCACGGTGTGCGTCACCACGTAGCGCGGCACGCTGGAGGCGGGCTCACCCAGGCGCAGGCGCATCTCCCGCAGGGCGTCGATGTAGCCCGCGAGCGGCTCCATTCTCGCGAGCGCGCGCCGCAGCACCTTGTCCGAGCGCTTGCTCATGACCCGGTCCCACACCAGATAGCCCGCGCCGAGCGTGGCGGAGCTGGTGAAGAACATCACGAAGTTGAGCATCCCCCCGAGCAGACGGTTGCGCGTGAAGCCCTGCTCGCCCGTCGCCTCGGTGAGGATATCCTTGAGCGTCTCCACTGCGGACTGGTTGGCCATCCCCAGCCACTCGCGCGCGTCCTTCGGGCTGCCCAGCAGCAGGCGGCACAGGCCCAGGTGCAGGGAGATGAGCGAGACGCGGGCCGTGTCGCGCTCGGCACCCAGCGCCTCCGTGAAGCGGTGACCGGCGGCGCGGATCTGCTCCAGCCGCTCGTCGCGCGTACACGTGGGCCGGGTGGAAGCCTCCAGGTGCGCGCGCCCCGCGTGGAAGGCGCCCTCGCGCAGCAGGTGCGGCTCCCGATGCAGATGGCCCAGCAGGACCAACTGCTCTCCCTCCGTTCCCAGCAGCGCCTCCTGCAGCGCCACCGGCCCCTCTTCCTGATGCTTGCCGTTCACCTGTCGAGGTGTGGCCAGGATGAGGTCATTCCACGTCGCCATTCGCGGACTCCCGTGTGCTGCGGCGCCTCTTGTCTCCGGCGATCCCCCTGGAGACCAAGTCTGCCACAGCCACGCGGTTTCACGAGCCTGGGTCACCGCTTCCGTCGCCGCCTCTCGCTCTCTCATCCCCAGGCGGCGGTGCGCTTTCAAGCCCGGCAGAAAAAGGTGCCCGTGTTCTCGTGGTGTCGCGATTCTTCGCAGGGCTGTCGCGCATTGCTGGATTGGTACCGCGAGAATGATGGTGTCGCGAGCCCATGGGTCCTTGGCGCCCTCCATGCTTCCGAGTCGCGCGAGGTGCACCTGGCATCGATGACGCCGGGCGATCGGGCGCCGGCGCGGGGAGGGTGGGATTTCGTGCAGAGCCCTCGTTCGCGAGGGAGGGGCGAGAGCGCCCTCCGTGTCGCGATGGGACTCGAGTCACGCCTGTCTCAGGTGCTCCCGGGCGCGGGGGCCTCGTACAAGCGGAAGCGCGTCACGGGGCGATAGCCCATGCGTTGATACACGGGCGCGCCGGCGTCGGTGGCGTGGAGCACGGAGCGCTCGATGCCCCACGCGTCGCGAGCCTCGCGCAGCGCGTGCCGCATGACGAGCTCCGCCGCGCCGATTCGCCGGTGACTGGGGGACGTGGCGACGAGCGCGATGTACGCGAGGCCGTCCACCCGCAGCACCACGGTGCTGCTCGCGGGTGCGTCCTCGCGGCAGGCGACGAAGCCCCGGGAATGCTCGTTGTAGAGGGACTCCGCGTCCAGGGCCTCGCGTCCCGACTCGCGGCTCACGTCGTAGGCGAGCGAGTTGATGTCGGCCACGGCCTGGCGTCCCCAGGTGTCCTGCACGGGGCGCACGTCGAGCGGGGGCAGGGCGCGCACGGGCTCCGCGAGCCGCTCGCACACCATGCCGGTGACGGTGGTGAGCGGGCGCAGCTTGTACCAGGCGAGGATGGACCCGGCGCGCTCGCGCACCTGGGGCGCGAGCCAGTCGTCGGAGATGACGAACGTCCACGGGTGGCGGCCCGTGGAAAAGTAGCGCGCCGCGGACGCGACGGCGGCGGAGAGGGCCTGCTCCGTCGTGGCGGGCGCGCGCAGGAAGGCCGCGTTCATCATCGCCCAGGAGACATGGCTCGACGCGATGAAGACCTCGGGGCGCTCCACCACCTCGCCCGCTCTGCCGCCCAGGGCCATCTTCCGCCAGGCGCCTCGGAATTGCGCATGGGACTCGTCGATCTCGGCCTGCGTCGCGGAGTGCATGGAGGGCTCCAGGGGTGAAGGGGAAGGAGCGATGGTACCCCATGTGCTCCGCGTGGACGCGCGGGGCCACTGGAACACTCTGTTCCTGACTCAACGAGCGGCCACGTCGCGCAGCAGGTGATGCGCCTCGCTCAGCAGCGCGAGGAACTCCTCACGCTCCTCGTTGCCCGCCGGTGTCGCGGAGCGCGCGATCTCCCGCACCTGGTCCAGGCTCCACTTCTCCGCGTGAGGGCTGCGCCGCAAGAGCTCCGCCGCGCCCATCACCGCGGTCGCGAAGCGCAGGTCCGAAGGGGCCTGCTTGAACGTGGGTGAGAGCGCGCTGGCGGCGAAGGGGAAGACGCGCTCGGAGGCACTCTCGCCACGAGGGTGCTTGGCGCGCACGCGCACCGTGGCGAGCCCCTCGCCCGCGCCGGGCATGAGCTCCAGTTCGTACAAGGCGGTGACGGAGTGGCCCGAGCCCAGCTCTCCCGCGTCCACGCGGTCATTGCGGAAGTCCGCGTCCGCGATGTCGCGGTTCTCGTAGCCGACGAGGCGATAGCGGGACACCTGCTTCGGGTCGAACTCCACCTGGAGCTTCACGTCCTTCGCGATGACCTCCAGCGTGCCTCCGAGCTGCTCCACGAAGATGCGCCGCGCGGCCATCAGCGAGTCCACGTAATGGTGGTTGCCGTTCCCCTGGTCCGCGAGCTGCTCCATCATCGTGTCCTGGTAGTTGCCCATCCCGAAGCCCACCGTGGTGACGGTGATGCCTTCCTTCACGTGTCCCCGGATGGTCTTCAGGATCTCCTCATGGGAGGTGCTGCCCACGTTCGCGTCGCCGTCGGACAGGATGACGACGCGTGACACCGACTCGCCATCCAGCGTCTTCATCGCCTCCTGGTAGGCCAACTGGATGCCGGAGCCCATCGCAGTGCTCCCGCCCGCGGTCAGGTCCTCGATGGCGGCGTGGATCCGGGCCTTGTGCTCCATGCCCGTGGGCGGCAGGACGCGGCGCACCGCGCTCGCGTAGGTGACGAGCGCCACGGTGTCGCCGTCGCGGAGCTGGTCCACGAGCATCCGCAGGGCGCGTTTCGCGAGCGGCAGGCGGTCCGGCGACTGCATCGACCCGGAGATGTCCACGAGGAAGGTGAGGTGGGCGGGCTTGCGCTCGGAGACGCTCAGACGCTTGCCCTGCACGCCGACGCGCAGCAGGTGTCGTCCGGGCGTGAAGGGGGAGGGCGCGGCGTCGAGGTGCACGGCGAAGGGGCCCTCGTCCGGTGCGGGCGCGGGGTACGTGTAGCGGAAGTAGTTGAGCATCTCCTCCACGCGCACGGCTTCACGCGGCGGCAGGGCACCTTCCTTGAGCTTGCGCCGCGCCAGCGTGTACGAGGCCGTGTCGACATCCGCCGCGAAGGTGGAGAGGCGGTCCTGCGCCGTGGAGACGAAGGGATTCACGCCGTGGTCGCGGTAGCCCTCCCTGTTGGAGGCGGTGTCCGAGTCGGGAGCCCGGGAGGAGCCCGCGAGGCGTCCGCTGCCGCGCCACAGGGTGCCGACACCCGCGAGCTCGTTGCGTTTGCCACCCAGTACCTCGACACCGCCGCCCCCGAAGCCGCTCCCCCGGAGGCCCAGTCCGCTCTTGCCGTGGCCATGGGCCGAGCCGGACGCGCCGAACATGTTGCCCATCGCCGAGCGCAGGCGCTCGGGGTTCCCGGAGGGTGGGGCCACCGCGCTCGGTGCGGGGGCGGCGTCGACGCGAGCGGAGGCGACGGGGGGCGCCGATTCAGGGCCCGTGGTCGTGGCCGCGGGCACCAGGGCTGTGTCCCCCTGGGGCGATGGGGCCTTGGAGGCCATCTGTCCCGCGTGCGCGTCACCAGGCGCCTGGCCTTTCGTGTCCACGTCCGCTGACCGGCACGAGAACATCATTCCGCTCATCGCGAGCGCACACACGACACCCGTGACGGCCACGAGGTTCCGCCTCATTCACAGCCTCCCTGTTCCTGGATTCGCCGGTGCTCCGACAGCAGGTCCGTGGGAAAGGTTCCGCGGGCTCACCAGATGACTCGCGCTGGCGTTCCCGTGGGACGCGAGGGCGTCACACCAGGACGCCAGGAGGGGGCCGTTCAACGGGAGGGACATCGTCCGCCCCGGGAGCACGGAGTGGCATGCGCCTTGCGAACGGAGCGCATCTCTCTCGCGAGGTCAGGACACCTTGATTCTCTTCCTGCGGTCCAGTGCCGAGGCGAACAGTGTCATCACGACGCCTGCCGGGGGCATCGTGGTCGCGAGGGCCACCGCGAAGTACGCGCAGTTGGCTCGCGGGGTCCGCGTCATCGTGCCCTGGTACGAGCTCCAGCCGGATCCCGAGAAGTTCGGTCAGATGCTCCTCCAGGTGGCGGCGGGTGACCCGGTGTGTCGCGCGCTCCTCGAACGGGCCGGGCAGGTCTGGGGCATGGACTTCAGCCTTCATGCCGGGGCCTTCCGCGCGGCGAACGTCCAGAAGCACTATCTGAAGCAGCTCCAGATATGGCTGAGCCCGCTGTCGGGAAACCTGGGGCACCGGGATGCGCATCGCCCCACGGTGGATGAGCAGTTCGTCCGGATGTGGCAGGGCTACGGGCTCAAGAAGAAGGACCTGGATGCCGTGGCCGCCTTGCCCTTCTTCCAGACGCTGAAGGTCGGGGGCCGCAGGGATCGCATCCAGTTCTACCGGAACGTGACGGAAGCGGCCCGTGCGCTCATCGGCGAGGTGACGTCCTGGCCGTCACGCAACATCGAGAAGATCTCGATGTTGTACCTCCTGGGCAGCCCGGGGTTGGCGAACCAGCAACGGGCGATGCTCGCCGCGGTGGTTCGCGCGATGACCCAGGCTCAAGGCCCCCTCCAGTTGGACTACAAGATGTGGGAGTACCTGCCGTACTATCTGCGAGGGAAGCCAGGTGAGGACACCGACGCGGGCACGGCACAACCCCGTGTCCTGGGCGCCATCCATCATTGTCTGTCGGAGTCCCCCGCCACGCAGGCGCTCGCCTCCGCGCAGGCACTCGCAGCCTTCCGCGCCCTGGACGGGGGCAAGGAGTTCAATCGCTGGCAGTTGTTGCCTCCCGTCGTGAGGTGTCAGGTCGTGCTCAGCGACCTGGCGCGGATGTTCCCCTGGCGGGGGAGCAATGGCCGCCATCAGCGCTTCGAGTTCGCGCAGGACCGTCTCGCGGGGCTGCCATCGCTGGCGGGGTTCGGCGCGTGGGGCGCGACGATGGAGGCCCATGCGGAGCCGACGCCCCATGATCCAGGCAGAGACTTTCCCCATGCGGCGGGCTGGACGCGCCATGAGTTCTGCCCGAACGTGGTGTCATCCCGGCTCCTGCTGGCGCCGCTGTACGCGGGCACCTCGGGACACACCCAGGGACGCATCAGTGCGTGGACGCAGTTCGCCCAGCGGTATCAGGGCCTGGCTGCGGTCCCGATCGGCGTGGTCATCTCCGTGGGGTATTCGGTCCTCTGGCGTCTGTATTACGACAAGCGGACGACGAGCTTCCATACCTTGTTCGAGGCCATCCAGGGGTCGCACGCGGACGCGACCGTGCGGGACCTGAGGGCCGTCGCCCCGATCGACGGGGACATCCTCTGGAACATCGTCCTGGCCAGCGCGCCCACGGGGAAGATCGACGTGAGAGGCTTCTGGAATACCTGCGTCAATAGCTTCACCAGTCCGGGCCCGTTCCTCCCGAGGCAGTTGAAGATCGAGCTCTCCAAGGCGCGCACCTTCGTGACCAAGGCCTGCCCCGGATCGGTCATCCCTCGGTGGAGCAGGACGGAGAACGCGGACGCGACGGGGAGCGCTGTCGCCGTGTGGGACGACAACCAGAACCTGGATGCCTTCCGTGAGGAGGAGGTCTGGAAGTTTCTCGTCGAGACCTTCATGCCGCCTCCTGATGCGAGCAGCTCGTCGTCGGGGCTCCCCGCCGCGAGCAGCGCCGCCGCGGCCACTCCTTCGCCCGGCAAGCCGACGATGAGTGACCTGGACAAGATCGCCGGCCTGATTGGTGATTATCTCTAGCGTCCATGCTCATCCCCCCGCTGGCACCCGATGCGACGTGCGCCACGCTCGTGCTCGACGATGACGGTGCCCGGGCGCGGCGCTTCCGGACGACGACGCGTCTGGGGGAGATGGCGGGACTCGATGTGACGGGGCTCGCCGAGCTGCGCTGCTCGGGAAGCGCGCAGCCGTCCAGCGAGGGCTTCCGGGACGTGCTGCGACAGCTCGACGGCGTGCGTCCCGAGGCTCTCTACGTCGTGGATCTGCGTCAGGAGTCGCACGGCTTCCTGAACGGCGCGGCGGTGAGCTGGTACGCGGAGTCCAACTGGGGCGCGGTGGGGCTGTCGGACGAGGAGGTCCTGGCGCTCGAGGCCGGTCGTCTGCGGCTGCTGGGCCTGTCGCCTCGCGTGCGCGTGGGCAACGTGGAGGCCGTGAAGGGCAAGGCGCCCGTGGCCTTCACCGATTGGGAGCGGCGCTCGGTGTCGGACGAGGCGCGGGCCTTCGGGTTGCCAGAGGGGCAGTACGTCCGGCTCCCCGTCACGGACCACACCCGTCCCCAGGACGCCACGGTGCAGCGCTTCCTCGACTGGGTGCGCGGGCTCCCAGACGATGCGCATCTGCATCTGCACTGCCGGGGCGGCAAGGGGCGGACCGCCACGTTCATGTGCTTGCTGGACCTGCTGCGCAACGCACACCGGCTCCCGCTCGACACCGTGCTGGACCGACAGGCGCGGCTCGGGGCCTACGACCTGCGCGAGCCGGCGGACCCCTCCAGCCGCAAGGCGCCCTTCATCACGGAGCGGCGGACCTTCATCGAGCGCTTCCACGCGTACGCGCGCGAGAATCCCGGGGGCGCGCCACTCGGGTGGACCGAGTGGCTTGCCCGGAGCGCTGACGTGGCTAGTTGACGTCGCAGTAGAAGTCCGTCCCCATCGCGAGCACGTTGGGCTTGCTGCCGTAGATGGTGATGGTTCCGTCAACGACATCGAGCGTCACGGGCTCGATGATGTTCGGCTCGGGGACCGAGTAATAACCGTCGATGTGCGGCGCGATGGTGTACGCGTAGTTGTTGACGGTGAGCGTGTAGACCCACGGCGAATCCCAGTCCGATGACGGATACGGCAGGGAATGCTGGAGGTAGCCGTTGAGGTAGTACGACCAGAACCATCCCCAGTTCAGGTCCGCCGTGTAGTTCGCGTAGTTCCAGTTCCCGAGCCAGTTCCTGTACATCGCCTGGATGGTGAGGAAGTTCGAGACGTAGAGCTCGGTGTGGTTCCACTGGGTATACGACTTCAGCTCGACCCAAGCCCTGAACCGCCGCCGGCCGTCATAGGTCCAGGCGTTGCCGACGGCCGAGTAGGAGCGGCATGCGGCCTTGGTGGGGATGACGGCGAGCCCGGTGTCAGGCGCGGTGGGGGCGGTGACGGACGTCCGGGCGAGGGCGGCCTTGGCCCCCTCGAGGTCGTCGAGGCTCTTGTATGACACCTGCTTCACGCCCTCGGGCAGGTACTGCATGAGCACGCCGCCGATGGCCACCCGCCCGTCGGGGTCGAGCACGGGCGCGAGGTATCTCTGCTGGAGGTTGTAGTCGAAGTACTCACCGGCCTCCTCGCGGATGACCTTCAGGTGGCCTTGTCGCACCGCTTGCAGATAGGCATCGGAGTGGATGGGCTCCCGGGGCACGAGGCGCGCTGCTTCAGGGCCACCCTGGAGGAGCCGCTCGTAGCGGTCATCAATCAGCGCCTCCTGCTCCACGACATCCTCGAACACCTCTCGCAACGAAGTGAACCCCAGGCGTCGGTTCCAGGTCCGGAGCCCCCGGGTATCCAGGTGTATCAATTGGTCGAGCGTCGCCTGGAGTGCCTGTCTGTCTTTGAAGACGAGCACCCCCGCCCGAGCGACGACCGGGGCCTCCTGCGCGACGAGCGGCGCCGGAGTGCTCACGACCACCGGGGTGGGCTCGTTGACGGGTGCGGCTTCACAACCCAGGAGTACCGAGACGGAGACCACGGAGATGATTCCACGCCAGCACGAGGAGACTCCCATGAGGTGTCACTCCTTTTTTGGGGGAGTGAGTATAGGTTCTCTCTGAGTGAATGTCGACGCGGGCAGGGTGGTGTTCGGCCCCGTGCCGGCGTGTGTCATCCGTCGTGATGCAGCCGGTCTTGAGCCATCCTTCCGGGCTGGGCTTCGATCAGGCTGCCGAGGCCGACCGCGAAGATGATGCCGGACCACCACTGCTCCATCACGAGGAGGATGCGTGCCGTGGTGAACTGCCTGCTGAAGTGACAGCGATACCCAGCGCGCACGATGAGGGCGTGTTGCTCACAGGCATGCTGGTCCATGTGCGCGAGGAACTCCCCTGGGCTGATGGCCCGCTGGACGAGCAGTCTCGGGATGACGAGGAAGTGCTCCACGGACTCCGTGGGCATCAAGCCATTCTCGACGGCGTCCACGAGCGTGACATGCAACTCCAGGGAGCCAGAGTGGCGTCTTCCGGCGACGGTCACATCGTAGCGGAAGGGGCGTCGGGGGACGTTCACCCGTGCCGGGTCCGACGGGAGCGTTGGCTCGAACCGCGGGGAGTAGCAGTCGGCGAGCTGACAGGCTTTGTAGAGGTCCCGGTCCTGCAACAGGGCGCCTGTGCCGTGGGCGAGCGCGAAGTAGCGCCAGATATCATGCCTGTGGTTGGTGACATGCCAGACGCCGACGTCCATCATGACGACCATGAGCGGGAAGCGCTCGGGCTTCAGCCCCCCATCGCGAGTGAGCGCGGCGTTCAATTGCCAGAGGGTGCGCTCGTAACATTCCACGAGCGAGGTGGTGGAGACCGAGCCGCGCGTGAGGGTCAGCACGCTCTGTGCGCATTCATCGTTTCGAAGGTCCGGGCCTAGGTCGACCCAGTCCTGGACCAGCCCCGTCAGCATCAGTTCATCGCGACCGATGGTTCCTGGGACAGATGACAGGTAGTGGCCGAACATGGCCGAGTCACAGGCCTTGAAGTCACGCCAGAGGTCGCGGTCCCCGAAGATCCAGGCCTTCATGCCGCTCGTGGGAACGGAGCGGAGCGCGGCTTCGCTCTTTCTCTTCCCGTCGATGAACGCCAGGTCCGCCAACTGGTGGGTCCTCCTCGCGAGGAGTTCGGATGGAAGGTCCGGGACGTCCCAGAGGAACAGCAGGTCTCTGACGAAGTGGTTGTGGCGAGTGTCCGACGCATCCACGTTGTATTCCAGGTAGAACGCGAAGATGAGGGTGGCCAGGTAGTCCTGCCGCCAATCCCCGAACTCACCCGAGCTGAGCCCGGCGAGCAGCGCTCCGGAGATCGTGGGATAGCTCGCCGTGCCCCTCAGGCCATGGTCGCTGAGCGTCTGCTGCCATAGCGGGTGCGTGCAGCCCGAGACCTCCGGTGATTTGGTGCTCCGGCCCCGGTTGGCGCCTGCTCTCGCGCGCTGGAGGATCTCCCGGACGAGGCCATCCTCGCCTGAGACGGTCACCATCCAGGCCAGCTCATCCCTCGACGGAGGTCCCTCCGGAGTGCCCTGCAGGCGGGCCTGCGTGATGTGGTCGAGGAGGGCGCAGCCGTTTTCGATGATTTCACTGCACTCACGAGTCCTGTCCTCGAATTGTTCTCCATGGACCCGTGGGTCTTCGCGGATGACCTGTCGGGCCAGCTGTGGCTCGTAGCTCCACGGAGGCAGCTCCTGCGTGGACGGCCCTCCGTACAGGTGTTTTCTCAGCCGAGCGACGTGGTCCGCGAAGGGCGACCCTGCGATGGCCCCCCTGGCGTGGAGCACGTCGTGAACGGACTCGCTGAACTGGGGGAGCGGTTCGTCTCCGAGGCGATGCGGCTCCGGGTGGATGCGTTCAAGCAGGGGAGCCAGGTTGGCTTCAAGGAAGTCTGTTTCCTTGGCACGTGCCATGTTCGAAGCTCCTGTGAGCTCAGTTCTGGATTGTCATCAGGGGATTCATCGAGGGGCCGCTCGATATGGGATCTTGGGTAATGGCTTGCATTCTTGGTGTCATGTGAATGTTGTTCTGCGAATGACACGACGAATGTGCGGGGCCTCCTGCGGGCCTGCCCGGCCGCCCGCATCTCCGAGCACAAGACGTGGACGGTGGACTAGGTTGCCCGCATGACGCAGGCCGTTTCGGACGCATGGACGTTGCCCTGGCGGGGTCTGGGGCTGAGCAGCAACCTGAGCACCGCGGATGTGCCGCAGCCGTACCGGCTGTTGGACGCGTCGCCGGGACTCTTCGACTTCGTCGAGTACAGCGCCCCCTTGGACCTGGAGGAGGCGCGCGCCCAGGCCTCGCTGTTCCCGGAGATGTGGCGCCGCCGCGCCGACGTGCCCGTGCTCTTCCACCCCGTGCACCTCAACCTGTGGGGCCCGGAGCTGGAGCCCGCCGCCACGCTGAAGGCCCTGGACGCGCACGCGCGCGCCGTGGGCAGCCCGTGGGTGGGCAATGACGTGGGATGGTGGCACGTGCAGGGCCAGCCGTTCCCCGGCTATCTCTACATCACGCCCCCGTTCAACGAGGCCGGGCTCGCCGACTGCGCCGCGCACGCGCTCCATGTCCAGTCACACCTCTCCATGCCGCTCGTGCTGGAGAACCCCGCCGTGCTGGCGCGTCGCGGCGAGCTGCACGCGCTCGACTTCCTCGCGAAGCTGCACCAGCGCACGGGCCTGCCGCTGCTCCTGGACCTGGGGCACCTTTTCAGCCACCAGCTCTCCGCCGGCCTGCCGCTCGAAACGGGCCTGGACGGCTTCCCGCTGGAGCAGGTCGTGGAGATCCACATCGCGGGCGGCGTGGTGACGCGTCGGGGCTCGCGCCGGTTCTACGTGGACGACCACACGCAGCCGGTGCGCGAGGAGCTGTTCAATCTGTTGGAGTCCTTGCTACCGCGTTGTCCGTCCCTGCGCGCCGTCACCTTCGAGGGTGACGGTCATCCCCCCGAGGTGGCCCGGCTCTCCCTGCGGCGGCTGCGCACGCTCATCCCCCAGGGCCCTCGCGAGCCGTTGACCCTTCGCGCGCCGGATGTGAGCGCGCCTCCGGTGCTCTCGGGCGACAGCCGTCCGTGGGAGCTGTTCGACGCGGGCCACGGCGTGTCGGCCCCGGACGCGAGCGAGGACCCGGAGGGCACCGCCGCCGACCAGGACTTCCGCCTCGCGGTGGTCGCCGAGGCGCTGGACAAGGACTGGCCGCTGACGCGCCTGCTCCTGGCTGGCACGCGCGAGGCGCTGCTCGACTTCACCCGCTCGCGCGAGTACCGCAACCTCTTCGGCGGGGGAGGGCGCTCGCTGCCGCAGGTCTTCTCCTCCTGGGCGATGCGTCGGCTCCGGGAGCAGCCCGACGAGGGCGCCTCCGCCGCGCTGAGCCTGGAGATGCTCGCGCCCACCACCTTCCTCAAGGCCGCCCCGGCTCCGGGCCCCCGCCAGGTGGGGCTCGCGGAGGACGTCCGGCCCGGCAGCTTCCCCGTGGACCTGTCCGAGCTCGTCTTCGCCGCGCGCGCCGTCCGGCGCCACCTCACCGCCCGTGCGTGGGCATGTGGGGCGCTGGAGCTGTCCGGGCTGGAGGCGCTGGCGCAGGTGGCTCGGCGGCCGGGGGGGACCCCCTGGAGCTTCGCCGTGCGACGCAAGGCCCCGGGATTCGAGGTGTCGGGCGTGTCACGAGGGCTGGCCGTGCTGCTCCGGGAGCTGGGCTCCAGGCCCGTGCCGGTGGAGTCGGTGCCCCCGGAGGTGCTGGCGGAGGGGCTGAATCACCGGATGATCCGCCTGGGGGATGCTTCCGGGTTGGACCGAACCCTTGCGCCTGTGCGTCCGGTAGGGTAGGTCGCGCCGCAATGACGTCGTCACCCCTCGTTATCGGCATCGCGGGTGGCACCGCGTCCGGCAAGACCACCGTCGCCCGAAAGGTTCGTGAGGCGCTTGCCGACTGCCGCGTGGCCTTCATCGATCAGGACTCGTACTACCGGGACCTGAAGGACCTCCCCATCGCGGACCGCCGGGAGGTGAACTTCGACCATCCCGACGCGTTCGACACCGAGTTGCTGGTGAGCCACCTCCGGGAGCTGAAGGCCGGACGGCCCATCCAGAAGCCCGTCTACGACTTCGTCACCTCGTCGCGTCAGCCCCGCACCATGGGCGTGGACCCGGGGGACATCATCCTCATCGAGGGCATCCTCGTCCTGCACATGAAGGAAGTGCGCGAGCTGATGGACGTGAAGATCTACGTCGACGCGGATGACGACCTGCGCATCCTTCGTCGCCTCACCCGCGACATCAAGGACCGCGGCCGCGACTTCGACCACGTCGTCAGCCAGTACCTGCGCCACGTGCGCCCCATGCACATGGGCTTCGTCGAGCCGTCCAAGCACTTCGCGGACATCATCATCCCGCACGGCGGCAACAACGAGATCGCCATCAGCATGCTGGTGGGCGCGCTGCGCGGGAAGCTCTCCGCTCCGCAGCCGCGCGAGTAGCCCCAGCGCCTCAGCCCACGCGCCGCAGGAAGTCTCCGAGTGGCGCGCGCAGCCGCTCGGTCTCCGTCAGGAGCGCGCCATGGTCCCCCGGGCCGGGCAGCTCCACCAGCCGGGCGCTCACGCCCGCGGCGGACAGCAGGTGGTAGGTGTCCCGCACCCGGTTCACCGGCGCGAGCACGTCCGAGCTCCCCGCCACCAGCAGCACCCGCGCCCGGATCTGCGCGAAGCAGTCCGCCACGTCACAGCCCGAGTAGGCCGAGCACAGCGTCGCCCATGACGACGCGTCGAACGACTCGGAGAAGGCGTCCGCCTCCGCGTCCAGCGCGAGCCTCGCCGCCTCGGCGTCGGCGAAGCGCTGCGACAGGTACTCGCGGCCGTAGAGCAGCTTCTGGAAGTCCAGCCTCAGCCGCCGCATCGTCTTGCGAGGCTGCGCGTCCGGCGCATAGAGGCCCTCGCGGAAGTCCGGGTCCGCGCGCAACAGCTGCCACGCCAGGCCCAGCTTCTCGCGCACGCCCTCCGGCAGCGCGCGCGCCGAGCCGATGGCCACCACCGAGTCCGACAGCTCCGGGAACAGCGCCGCCAGCCGCAGCGCCACCTGGGCTCCAAGGCCCACGCCCACCAGCGCGCGCACGTGGTTCAGCCCCCGGGCTCGCAGCAGCGCGGACACCCCGCGCGCCATGTCGAGCACCGTGAGGGGAGGCAGGCTCAGACCCAGTCGCTCGCCCGTCTCCCGGTCCATCGACGCGTTCGAGGTGCTGCCGAACGGACTGCCCAAAAGCCCCGGGACGATGACCGGCATGATGTCCGGGTCCAACGGCAGCCCCGGCCCCACCAGCTCACGCGCCCAACCCGACGGCTGATACGCGGAGTCCTCCGCCGGCCCCACCGCCCGGTGCGAATGCGACAGGTCGTGCAGCAGCACCACCGCTTTGCCGTCGCACGGTTCTCCGTACGCCTCCCACGCCACCTGGGGGTTGCGCAGCAGCTCGCCTTCCTCCAGAGGGAGCAGGGAGGTGAACAGGTGGGTGCCGGTGGCCTGGATCACGTTGGGGAATTTTCATATCACTGCCTGCTCCACCGCACAGGAGACTGCCGCTTGAAGCGCTATTTCGGAGTCATTGTCCTCGTCGCTGGTGTGCTGCTGGGCGCCATCATGAGCTACCGCAGCGCCAGTGCCCGCACCAAGGAGGCGCAGCGCGAGGCAGACGTCCAGCGCATCCGCGCCGACTATCTGGAGCGCGTGGCCTGGCTCCGGGTCAATCCGGACGAGAACGCGTATCGCGAGGAGCTCAAGCCGTTCTTCAAGACGTACTTCGAGCAGGTGGATGACCACCTCAAGGCGTTCAACGGGAACAAGAACTTCGACGGCTATCTCCAGGAGCTGGAGAAGCGGGCGGAGAAGGACGAGCGCGCCGGGGACCGCAAGGCGTTCTACGACTACACGCGCAAGGTGTTCGACAGCCTGCGCGAGGGTCGCTACCGCCCGGTGTGGACGGCGACGGACAAGGGCATGCGCCTGGACGTGGTGTCCTCGGACACCATCATGGTGATGGGCAAGCCGCAGATCCGGCTGCAGCTCGCGCTGTGGGGCGCGCAGCGGCAGCTCAAGGACGAGGGCAAGGTCCTCAAGATGCTGACCAGCGCCACGTTCGACACGGTGTGGAAGCTCACCGACGCGAAGGGGAAGCTCCTGGGCGAGATGCGCGGTGGGGATCCGTCGATGAAGATCGACCACCCGGAGCGCTTCATCGCGGAGTTCCCGCCGCAGCTGGTGTTGGGCCACTACGACCTGGACCTGATGCCCAACGAGGTGGCGAAGCTGGACATGACCATCACCGTCTCGTCGCGCTCGCCCTCGGGCGGGGACGCCACGGCCACGTACGTGTGGAAGCTGGACGTGCCCTCGGAGTGGAAGCTGGGCGCGGGTGAGACGTGGGAGGGCGCCACGCAGGAGGAGCGTCCCGAGGAGGAGATCGACCCGGCGAAGAAGGCCGCCGCGAACTAGCGGTGTGTCGGGTGGGGGAGGGCGAAGCGGGGGTTCGCCCTCACTCCACCACGGTGAAGTGGGAGCCCAGCCGGTACGCGGACAGCGCGCCGGTGTCGTCCAGGAAGTAGAGGTTGAGGCGCACGTCGGCCTGGAGCGCGACGAGCCCCGCCCCCGCGCGCACCTCGGCCAGCACCTGGCCTCCTCGAGGGTCCACCGCGCGCACCCGCTCACCCGGGACCAGCGTCACCCCGCGCGCGGTGCGTGCCGGCAGCGCGCCGATGAGCGGCTCCCCCGCGGCGCCCACGCGCCAGTCCACGGTGCCCGACGAGGCCACGCGCGCCGCGGCCCCCGACGCGCTGGTCACCACCACCGCGCGAGGCAGGGGCGAGAGCGCGTACGGCCCCGGCCCCAGGTTCAGTGGCCGCTCCCACACGCGCTGGCCCTTGGCGTCCAGGCACAAGAGCATGCCTTCGCGCTCGCGCTCCCCGGCGATGAAGACGCGCGAGCCCACCGGCAGCGGCGCCGACGGGTGGGTGAGGTCCGGCTCGTGCGTCCACGCCGCCTCGCCCGTGTGCGCGTCCGCGAGCAGCAGCGCCCAGTGCGAACCCCGACCGAGCAGCGCGAGGAACCGACGACCCCACGGCACCGGAGCGCCGTGGAAGGGCAGGGGCGCGCGCATCCGGTAGCGCACCTGTCCATCCTCCAGGTCGAGCCCGTAGACATAGCCGGAGTCCGTGGTGACGAGGGCGCGGTGGCCCTGCGTCGTCAGCCAGCTTCGCTGCGTGCGCGGAGGGGCCAGCCGCCACACCTCGCGCCCGGTGGCCTCCGCGAAGGCCACCACGGTGCGGTCCTCGGACAGCGTGAGCAAGAGCCCGTCCTTGCGCAGGAGCAGCGGCCCCAGGGGGATGCCGTCGTGGTCATGCAGCCAGCGCGCCCCCGCGCCCCGGCCCGTGAAGCCGTACACGCGGGAGAGGTCCGCCGCCACCGCGTGGCCGTCCGCCGAGGCCGCCACGCCCAGCGCCGCGGCGCGGCGCCACAGCCGAGACCCGTCCTTGCGCGAGAAGGCCACCGCCGCTTGAGGCGAGCAGCACACCGGCCCGTGACGTCCGAGCAGCAGCCGCGACTCCTCCGCGTCCTCGAGCCCGCGCTGCTCCCACAGCCGCTCGAAGCGCAGCCGTCGCAGCCGGCCGGGGACCTTGAGCGGCTTGGAGGCGCTCTCCGTCGTCCGGGTGCGCTTCTCCCTCGCCGCGCCGGACTGCTCGGGGGGCTCCACGGGGCCGCGCAGATGGGAGAGGCCCTCCCGGCAGCGCTCCGCCAGCTCCACCAGGTAGGGGTTGCCCACCTGCGTCCGGTCCTCCTCCGCGAAGGTGGCCGCGAGCGCCTCGCCCAGGTGGAAGAGGCTGGCCGCGAGCTGCATGCCGGTGAGCGGGAAGGGCACGCCCGCGCGGCCCACCCGGGCCTTGCCGGCCTCCAGGTCGAGCAGCAGCGGGGAGCGGGTGCCCGCGGGCTCCAACTGGAACCGGGGCTCCTTGAGCTCCACCGCCCGAGCCAGCTCCACCGCCTGGCGCGACAGCTCCAGCACCGTGAGGAACGGCGGCGCCTGGACCTTCCACGCCTCCGGCTTGCCGGGCAGGGCGAGCCACACCTCGCCTGGGCCCAGCAGGGGGGCCAGCGTCCCGGACGGGCTCCGCTTGCCTCCGGAGCGATGCCCCCGGGCGCCGGCGTCCCGGAGCTCGAAGCCGAAGCCGGGCGTCTGGGGCGGCTCCACGCGCTTCACCGAGGGGCGGGCGGGCTCCTCATCCGGGGGACGGGAAGGCCTCGCGAGCTGCTTGAGCGGCTCCGCCAGCGCCTGGGCGAGGGGGGCGGAGACACCCTTGGGCGCCACCTGGGTGACGTCCGCGAGGAAGCGCGCGCCGGTGGCCTTCACGGCCTCGGTCAGCTCCTCGGCGTCCACCCTGACGGGGGGCCGCATCAGCCGGGCGGGGCGGGCCAGGCTCACCACGAGCAGCTCCACCTCGGCGCCCACCCGTCTCAGGACCAGCTCCAGGTGGGCCTCCGCCAGGGAGACCTGGGCCATGGGCCGGCCCCCCGTGCGAAGAGAGGCCACTGCGCGCACCAAAGCGGGCACCACTTCTGCTAAGGACTCCTCCACCGCTCCGGACAGCAGGTCCACGCCGTCCAGTTCCAGTGCGATGGAATCCAGCGGGGAGGCCGAGGGTTCGCGTTTCCAGCGCTGTCCGATGCGTATGCGGGTCATCTTCCGTTCGTTGACAAGCCAGTTTAGCGATGGCTAGCATCCGCCGCCCATACGGACCTACATTTTTGTAACCGTTCGGAATTCTTGGGGAATACTCGATGACATTTTACGAGGCCGCGCTCCGCATCCTGGAGAGCGAAGGACGTCCCCTCCACTTCCTTGAAATCACCGAGAAGTCCATCCAACAAAGCCTGCTCTCCCACGTCGGCAAGACGCCCGAGGTGACGATGCTCTCGCGCCTGGCCGCCATGGCGCGTCGCACGAGGGATCGCAAGGTGATTGTGACGGCGAAGGACACCTTCGCCCTGGTGGACTGGTCGATTCCCGAGGACGTGGAGGCGCTGGCGCAGACAGGCGTAATCGAGCCGAATCCGGAAGAGGACCTGCCGCCGCTCAGGCCGGCGGAGCGCCACCCGGAGCCGCGCACGGACAACGTGCGAGCGGCGGGCCGGGGCAGTGAGCGCAAGCGCCGCCGGGACGAGGACGAGGAGCGGGGTGGAAAGCGCAAGCGCTTCCCGCCGCTGCCGGAGGTGGTGTTCGAGATCCTCAGCGACGCCGACGGTGGGCTGCGCACGGAGGCCATCATCGAGCGCGCCCGGAGCAAGGAGCTGTGCGCCGAGGACCTCACGGTGGAGGCGGTGCTCACGGCGCTCCTGGAGGACAACCAGCGTCGCATCGACGCGGGTCGCCGGCCGCAGTACGCGTTCAACAAGGACTCCGGCGAGGTGACGCTGGAGCGCGCGGGCTCGCCGAGCGAGGCGCCGTCGCTGGAGCTGCAGGCCGCGTTCGCGCAGGCGCTGGGGATTCCGCTGGAGGCGGGCCGGCCGGTGCTGGCGCGCTCCTCGGCCGCGGCGGTCGCGGGCGAGCCGGTGGTGGACGCGGCGCTGCTCACCACGCTGCGCACGTCGCTCAAGGACGCGCGCCGCGCGGTGGCGCGAGGGCTGCGCAAGCGCCTGGGCGACGCGGACGTGGGCACGTTCGAGAAGTCCGTCGTGAAGATGATGCACGGGCTGGGCTTCCGCGAGCTGAAGGTGGCCAAGCGCTCCAAGGAAGGCCCCCTGCTCACCGCGCGCAAGCGCGAGGGCAGCGTGGAGCTGCGCTACGCGGTGCGGATGCTCAAGGGCACGCCCGGCATCGACCGCAAGTGCGTGCAGGAGCTGCGGCGCGACCTGAGCCACTACTCGGCGCAGGTGGGCCTGCTGGTGAGCGCGGGCGACGTGCGCGGCGACGCGCGCACCGAGGCGCAGGCCAGCGGCTCGCTGGTGATGCTGTGGTGCGGCGACGCGCTGGGTGAGAAGTTCCTGGAGGCCGAGACGGCCGTCACCGTCACCCGGGTGGAGCTGTACGAGATCGACGAGCGCTTCTTCGAGGCCGCCAAGCTGGACGCCGAGGAGGCCCAGAAGCGCCGCGAGGAGCGTCAGCGCGAGAAGCAGTCCCGCGAGGACGAGTCCCCCGAGGTCGCCGCGTCGTCGGAGCGCCCGCGCGAGAAGCGTCGCCGCGAGCGTGGCGAGAAGCGCGCGTCCGCTTCGCCTTCGTCCGACGAGGTGGAGGTCTCCTCCGAGGGCGGTGAGGCTCGCGCCCAGGGCGACGTCGCGGTCGAGGCCGCTCCCGCCGTGTCCGCGCCCGCGCCCCAGAACACGGGCTCCGAGGACGAGGAGGGCGAGGACGACGACGAGGGTGATGACGACGACCTGGAGGCCGCGAGCGCCTTCGTGGGGGCCCGTCCAGAGGGCGCCGAAGCGAACGGCGAGCCCGGCCAGGGAGACCGCAAGCGCCGCCGCCGTCGCCGTCGTGGACGTCGGGGTCGTGGGAACCGGGGCGCCGAGGCTGGCGCCACTCCGGCGGGTGGCACTCCGGCGGAGGCCGCGAGCGGCGCCGCTCCCACGGGCGAGGCCGCGAGCGCGCCCCAGGCGCAGGCGGAGGGCGCTCCCGCTCCCGAGGGTGAGGCGAGCATCGCCGCGCCCCAGCCCCAGGCGGAGGGCACCCCCTCTCCCGACGGTGAGGCGGGCATCGCGAAGCACCAGGACCTGGCGGCCGCGCCCGAGGTCAACGTGAGCGAGGCCACCGCGCCGAGCCCGGAGGCCGTCCCCGTGGCGGGTTCCCTGGCCGAGGCGCTGGAGGCCAGCACCCGGACGGAGGGCATCACCGAGCCCGAGGCGCCGGTCCGCGAGGCGCAGGTCCAGCCGGAGGCGGTCGTCCCGTCCGTGTCCGGTCCGGAAGCGGAGTCGCACGAGGTGCGAGAGGATGCGCACCGTCCCGCGAAGAGCCCGTCCGAAGGGGGAGAGGGCTGACACCGTCTGGCGCGGAGGGTGGGAATGGCCGGCGCGGGCCCGCTTCGGGTGTTACCCTGAGGGGGCGATGAAGCCGGCCCTGATTCTCGCCTTCTGCGCCGTCCTCCTCGGCGCCTGCCGCTCGCAGGCGCCGCGCTACCCCGTCTCTCCGGTGGATGTCTCCGGAGCGACGGTGAAGGACAACGCCCTCCTGGGCCTGGCGCCCGAGGGCGTGGCGACGTTGTTCACCCAGTCCCTGAAGTCCTCCGGCCGCTTCGAGCTGAAGGGCGACGAGGTGACGAAGGACGTCCGGCCCTGGCGCCTGACGTTGGACGTGCCCTTCACGCGCGAGGTCCTGAAGGATGGGGATCCGCGCAGCTTCGCCGAGGTGGGCGCCAACCTCGTGCTGGAGCGCTTCGGAGGGGAGCTGCCCCAGCACTACGAGGTGGTGGGACTGGGCGAGGCGCCGGTGATGGAGGACTCGCCCGCGGGCCGGCAGGCCGCCATGCGCGCCGCGCTGGACGCCGTGCTCAAGCAGGTGACGGACTCCGCGGTGATGCAGCTCAACGCGCTGGAGCGCACGGACGACGTGCTGGTGCAGGAGCTGCGCGCGGACGATGCGCGGCTGCGTGAGTTCGCGCTGCGCACGCTGGCCGAGCGCCAGCACCCCGCCGCGGCGCCGCTGCTCATCGAGCGGCTCAAGGAGTCCTCGGACGGGGACGTGCTGCGCAAGACGATTGGCGCGCTGGTGGAGATGAAGGCGCGCGTGGCCGTGCCGGCGCTCATCGACCTGGCGCGCGGCAAGGACAACGGCTTCGTGCAGGAGCTCGTCTTCGCGGTGGGCGAGATTGGTGGCCCGGAGGCGGAGGCGTACCTGTATACGGTGGCCCAGGGGCATGACGCGCCCGCCGTGCAGGCCGCGGCGCAGCAGGCCCTGGAGACGCTCTACGCTTCACGCAAGCACATCACCGCGGAGGCGCGTGGCCGGGACCACGCGGACTGACATCGAGATGAACCGTTCGTTCGGAGTGGGCGCCGCCGCCCTGCTGGCCACGATGATGCTGGGGAGCGGCTGCTCCAAGCGCGTGGAGTCGGAGTCGCAGACGTCGGCCGTGGCCGGGAGCGTGGCGGACTACTACCCGCTCGCGGTGGGCAACAGCTGGACGTACCGGCAGAACGGCCGCGCCGACAAGCTCGTCACGGTGGAGATCCTCAAGCAGGAGGAGGGCTTCTTCCACGACAACCAGGGCGGCCAACTCGCCGTGGATGCCTACGGGCTGAGGGACCCCAAGCGCTACCTGCTGCGGGGCCCCCTGGAGACCGGGCACGCGTGGACGAACGTGGTGTCGGTGTCGTCCACCGAGCGCTATCGCATCGTCCAGGCGGGCAGCGCGTGTGACACCCCCGCGGGCACCTTCCCGTCCTGCGTGCAGGTGGAGGGGCGCAACCGGGTGGATGCCCAGGCCACGCTCGTCAACGCGATGACGTTCGCGCCGGGCGTCGGCATGGTGCGCATGGAGATCTTCCTGGAGACGGCGAGCCAGCAGCGCATCCCCCAGACGCACCTGGAGCTCACCGCCTACGAGGTGGGTGGGAGTCGTGCCCCCGGGGCGAGCACCCCACCGGCCGGCTGAAGGCCGGGACGGAGGGCGAGGAGGGGCCGCCGAGGGCCCCGGCCCGGCGAGTTGAAAGCCCGGCCTCCGCTCCGTACCCTTGCGCTCTCGTGAGGTGTCGCCGTGGCCCTGGAATCAACCGAGCAGACGCAGGAGGAACTCATCCTCGGGTTCCTCTCCGAGAGTGGTGAGGACTACACCTCCGGGGAGGCCCTGTCGGGCAAGCTGGGGCTGTCCCGCACGGCGGTCTGGAAGCGGGTGGAGGCCCTGCGCACCAAGGGCTATCGCATCGAGGCCATCCCCGCCCGGGGCTACCGGCTGGTGGAGGTCCCGGACCGCCTCACCGCGCTGGAGGTCGCGCCGCTGCTGGAGACCCATGACCTGGGCCGGACCATCCACCATCACGCGGTGCTGGGCTCCACCAACGAGGTGGCGTTCCGGCTGGCGCAGGACGGCGCCGAGCACGGCGAGGTGGTGGTGGCCGAGCAGCAGACCTCCGGCAAGGGCCGCCGGGGCCGCGCCTGGGTGTCGCCGCCGGGGCTGAACCTGTACTTCTCCGCCATCCTCCGCCCGGAGCTGCCGCCCCAGCGCGCGCCGGAGCTGACGCTGGTGGCCGCCGTCGCGCTGGCGGAGACGCTGCGCGAGTGCGGGGTGGACGCCGCCATCAAGTGGCCCAACGACGTGCACATCGACGGGCGCAAGGTGGCGGGCATCCTCACGGAGCTGTCGGCCGAGCCGGAGCGGGTGCACTTCGTCATCGTCGGAGTGGGGGTCAACCTCAACTGCCAGGACGAGCACTTCCCCGAGGAGCTGCGCGGGGTGGCCACCTCGCTGTCGCTGGCCCGGGGCGAGAAGGTGCACCGCGCCCGGTTCGCCGCCTCCCTGTGGACGCGCATGGAGGAGTGGCTGGACCTGTACCTGGAGACGGGCTTCGACGCGGTGCGCGCCCGGTGGAAGGAGCTGTCGTCCACCCTGGGGCAGGACGTGCTGGTGCGCACGGACCGCAGCGAGCTGCGGGGCCTGGCCGAGGACATCGACCCGTCCGGCGCGCTGCTGGTGCGCACGGAGGGCGGACAGTTGGAGCGCGTGCTGGCCGGAGACGTGGAGCAGCTGCGCCCCAGGCAGTCGCCGCGCTCGCGCCAGACGCCCCGCTGAGCGGCGCCTTCGGAGTAGAGTGCGCGGGGTGATGCTCCTGGCCATCGACGTTGGCAACACCAACACCGCCCTCGGGGTGTTCGAGGGCCGACGGCTGCTCGACCACTGGCGCGTGGAGACGAGCACCCGGCGCACCTCGGATGAGTACGGCATCCTGGTGCGCCAGCTCTTCTCGCACAGCGGCATCGACGCGGCGAAGGTGGGCGCGGTGGCGGTGTCCAGCGTGGTGCCGCCGCTCCAGTTCAGCCTGGAGAAGATGAGCGAGCGCTACTTCCGCATGCGGCCCATGTTCGTGGGGCCTGGCGTGAAGACGGGCATGCCCATCCTCTACGACAACCCTCGCGAGGTGGGCGCGGACCGCATCGTCAACGCGGTGTCCGCGTACGAGAAGCACCGCTCGGCGCTCATCGTCGTGGACTTCGGCACTGCCACCACGTTCGACGCGGTGTCCGCGCGGGGCGAGTACCTGGGCGGCTGCATCTGCCCGGGCATCAACATCTCCATGGAGGCCTTGTTCCAGAACGCCTCCAAGCTGCCGCGCGTGGAGTTCGCGCGGCCGCCGCATGTCATCGGCCGCAACACGGTGCACTCGATGCAGTCGGGGCTCGTGTACGGCTACGTCGGGATGGTGGACGGCATCTGCGCGCGCATGCAGGCCGACCTGGGCCACCCCGTGAGGGTCGTCGCCACCGGAGGGCTCGCGCCGCTGGTGGCCAGTGAATCCAAGGCCATCCACGAAGTGGACGAGTTCCTCACGCTCGAGGGCCTGCGCATCATCTACGGAAGGAACCACGCGACATGACCACCGCCGCCCCCAGCAACGTCCCGGCGCCTCCCCCGGGCTGCCCCTTCAACGCGGAGTTCCTCCCGCCCAACCTGCGCAAGCACGTGGACCCGGCCGCGCCGGTGCCGCTGCGGATGATGGCCGCCAAGTCGCTCGTGCCGCTCAGCCCGTCCGACATGCTGGGCGCGCTGTACATGCTGACGTACGACCCGGACGCGGGCGTGCGCGAGACGGCGGCGAAGACGTCCGCGGGCCTGCCCGAGAAGATCCTCGGCTCCGCGCTGCGCGACGAGGAGGTGCAGCCCCAGGTGCTGGGCTACTTCCTCGGGCTGCTCAAGGACAAGGACGCCTACGCGGAGATGCTCGTCCTCAACTCGAACACGCCCGACGAGGCCGTGGCCCAGGTGGCGCGCGAGTGTGGACCGAAGCTGGCGGAGATCATCGGGCAGAACCAGCTGCGCCTGTTGCGCTACGAGGACATCCTGCGCGGCCTGTGCGCCAACGCCCAGGCGCCGGTGTCCCTCATCGACAGCGTCTGTGACTTCGCGGTGCGCAGCGGCCTGCAGTTGACGGACGTGCCGCAGATGAAGGCCGCGCGCGTGCGTCTGTTCGGCCCCGAGGCCGCCGAGGCCCCGCCGGACCCGGGCCCCACCGCGCAGGAGGTGCTCCAGGAGATGGGCGGCGAGGTGGCGGACGAGAACGCCGCGCCCATGGAGGAGGGCAAGCGCCTGACGCTGGCCCAGCGGCTGATGAAGATGTCCATCGCGGAGAAGATCAAGCTGGCCACGCTGGGCAACAAGGAGGCCCGCGGCGCGCTCATCCGCGAGACGAACAAGCTGGTCGCCGTGGCCGTCATCCGCAGCCCGCGAATCACGGACGGCGAGGTGCTCGCGTGCGCCTCCAACCGCGCGATGATGGATGACGTGCTGCGCGTCATCTACAACAACCGCGAGTGGACCAAGAACATGAAGGTGAAGCTGGCCCTGGTGAAGAACCCCAAGGTGCCGCTCACCGTCACGATGAAGTTCCTCAACGCCCTGCGCGACGGCGAGCTCAAGGACCTGAGCCGCGACAAGAACGTGCCGGCCGCGGTGCAGACGTTCGCCAAGAAGCTGCTGGAGAAGAAGACCGCCCCCAAGAAGACCGACGACAAGTAGGCGGGGCGGGGTGGGGGAGCCCTCTTTCAAAGAGGGCTTCGACCCCGGGTTCCACCGCCGCTCCAGCGCCTCGCGTCGAGCCAGTGGCGGGAGCGGCGTGGAGGCTGCCTCAGGCCGCCGCTTCGTCGGCGTCGTCGGCCACGGAGGAGGCGTTCTCCTCGAGCAGCTGCTGGGCGATGGCGAGCGCCTTCTTCGTCTTCTCGCGCAGCTTCTCGTCGTTCTTGATGCGCGCGTAGAGCTTGGTGACCCGCTCCTCGTTGCGCACGGCGGTGGCCTCCAGCTCGGCGATGCGGCGGCGCAGCTCGTCGGCCTCCTCGGCCGCGCGGGTGCCCTGCTCGGACAGCTCCGTCTGCGTCTGCTCCAGCTGGGAGCGCAGCTCCTCGGCCTCGCGCTGGGCGCTCTCCACCTGGCCGCGCAGGGTGTCGGCCTCCTCGCGCGCCGTCTGCACGTCGACCTCGAGCTGACCGGTGCGGTTGCGCAGCTCCTCCAGCTCCGCGTTGAGGCCCGCCGTCTGCGCGGCCTGCTGATCCAGCTCCTCCTGGAGCGTCGTCACCTGGGCGGCGGCGCCACGCGCCTCCTCCTTGGAGGTGGCGAGCTGCTGGTCCACGCGCTTGCGCTCCGCCGTCAGCGTGTCCACGCGGGTGGTGAGCGTCTTGATCTGCGCGTCGCGCCGGGCCATCTCCGACTCGGTCGTGCTGGACGCCTGCTCGAGCTCCAGGTGCTGGTCCTTGAGCTCGACGATCTCCTGGTCCTTCTGGTTCAGCTCCGTCTTGAGGCGGAGGATCTCCTTGTCGCGCTTGTTGACGGCGTCGCGCAGCGCGAAGGTGTCCTTGTCGTTCTTGCCGGTGGCGGCGCGGGCCGTCTCCAGCTCGGTGGCCTTGCCCTCCAGCTCGGCCTCCAGCTCACGCACCCGGTCCTCGGCCTGGGAGGCCGTGCCGCGCGAGTCCTCCAGCGCGGCCTGCAGCTCGGCCACCTTCGCGCGCAGGCTGCGCAGCTCGGCGGCGTCCGCGGCGGAGGTGACAGGCGCCGCGGCCACGGGCGCGCTGGTGGCCACCGCGGGCGTGCGCGCGGGCGGCGTCGGCGTGCGCGCGGGGGGCGGGGTGGTGGCCTTGGGCGGCTCGATGACCTTCAGCGGGGCGGGCGCCACCGGCGCGGTGGCGACGGGCATGAAGCCCACCACCGTCTTCTCCGAGTCGTCCAGCGAGTCCAGCGCGTCGTCCGCGTCCGAGCCGAGCGCGTCCAGGCCGGAGAAGTCCTCCTCCACGCCCTCGACGACGGCGTCGGGCGGGGCCTCCACGGGCTCCTCGACGATGGCGGCGGGCTCGGGCTCCGGCGACGACATGTCGCTGAACGCCGCGTCCAGGTCCAGCTCCTCGCCGGCGACCGCGGGCTCCTCGTCCTCGCCGGTGTCGACGGAGATCTCCTCACCGAAGTCCGCCGTCATCGGCTCGTCGCCGAGCGCGTCCAGCGTGAGGCTCTCGTCGACCACATCCTCGGAGACGGCCACTTCGGGGAAGCCGATGATGGCGCCCACGCGCTCGGTGAGCAGGTTGGCGTCCACCGGCATGGGCACGTACTCGTCCGCGTGCGCCTTCAGCTTGCGGTGCTGCGCGAAGCCATCCGGGTTGCCGACGATGACGATGGGGACGTTCTTGAGGTCGTCGTCCTTCTTCAGCTTGCCGCAGATGAGGTAGCCGTTCTGTCCGGCGGACAGCTCCACCGCCAGCACGACGAGGTCGGGCCTGTCGCGGCGAATCTGCTCCACGCTGCCCTTGCCGTCCGCGGTGTCCTCCACGGTGAAGCCCCGTCCCTCCAGGACGGGCCTCAGGGTGGCTGCGAGGGCGGTGTCGCTCTTTTCGACGATCAGGATTTTCTTGGACATGTAGGAACGGCCCGACCTGGGTGCGGCGCGCGCGGGCGCCACGGGTGACGGTGGCGCGCGAGGAAAGAAGCGCCGTCGAGGCTATCGGCCATGTCAGGGACCGTCAAATGTTCGGGCCGTACGAAACTCCGCCCGCAGGGCAGTCGGGCAGGCGCCACAGCACGCTTCAGGGAAACGACGCGGGCTCGACGGAGACGGCGGGGCGCGAGCGCGCGGGCATCGGGAGTGTCTGGTACGAGTAATTCCCGTCCGCGGACTCCATCGCCCGGGGCGTGCTGGCCAACGCGGCGCCGTGCTCGCGCTCCTCGAGCATGCGCAGGATGTCACGCTCGTCCATGTCGGTGACCATCTCGTAGACGACCTCGTGATCCCGCCAGGTCACGATGTTGAAGCCCTGCGCGGAGTCGACCTCCACCGCGGGCAGCGCCTGGGGACGGGGGCTCGACTCGTCCGGCACCACGAACACGCCGAGCCGCCGGCTGGGGCCACCCTCGTCGGGGAGCGTCTCGTAGCTGATGTACGCCACTTCGCGGCCGTTGAGGATGGAGATGCGGCCGCCCAGCGGCTTGGCGCGAGGCAGCTGTGGCAGCGCGACGCGAGGGTCCACCGTGCCCTTGAACCACGTCTCCAGCTGCTCGGAGTTGGACGCGGTGACTTCGTACGGCAGCGGACGCTTGAAGCGCAGGACCAGCTCTTCCTTCGCCAGCCGCTCGCGCTTGCCCGCCTGATACGCGGACCAGCCGCTCGTCACCGTCACCACCACCAGGGCGACGGCGCCCGCGCGCAGCCAGACCCCATATTGCGCGCGGCGGTGCTCCTGGTGGAGCCCCTGGGCGATGCCTGCGCGGAGCGAGGCCGGGGCCTGCATCCGCTGCACGGAGTGTCTGGCGGCCCGCCGCAGGGCGAGCTGCATGTTCCGCTCTTCCTCCACGCGGCGCTGACATCCAGCGCACGCGGAGAGGTGGGATTCGAGGTCGACCCGCTCCTCCGGCTGGAATTCGCCGTCGAGGTACGGATACAGAAGCCGTTCGAGTTCCTGGCAGGTCATGGGCGCGCGGTAGGAACCTGTTTCTACCCCGTCTTCTTCCTTTGACGATACTCTTCGAGGTTCGCCGGGGTCTCCGCGCCCTCTCCCTCGTGGCGGAAGACACCCTGGCCCACCGCGTACTCGCGCAGCGTCTTCTGCAGGAGCTTGCGGCCTCGGAACAGGCGGCTCATCACGGTGCCGACAGGGCACTCGAGGATCTCGGCGATCTCCTTGTAGGAGAACTCCTGCAGGTCCGCGAGGATGACCACCAGCCTGAAGTCGATGGGCAAGGAGTCGATGGCGCGCAGCACGTCGTCCGACAGGAGCCGGTCGAAGAAGTACTGCTCCGGGTTGGCCGCGAAGTCCGTCGCGTCCCGGCTCACGAAGCGCTCGTGCACCGCCTCGCGCTCGACGCCCTCCACCACCGTGCGCTCCTTCACCTTGCGCCGGTAGCGGTTGATGAACGTGTTGGTGAGGATCTTGAAGAGCCAGGCCTTGATGTTGGTGCCCCGCTCGAACTTGTCGAAGAAGCGGTAGGCCCTCATGCAGGTGTCCTGCACCAGGTCCTCGGCATCGCGCTCGTTCTTCGTCAGGCGCAGGGCCGCCGAATAGAGCGGGTCCAGGTGGGCCAGCGCCAGTTCCTCGAATTCCTGCTTCGTCCGGTTGGGTTGTCTGAAATCCAACATGTCCCGCCTTCCAGAGGCCCGAAACAATTGGGGAATGAGTTGTCGCCTGCCCATCAATGTATGCACGGGAACAGAACTGGCAACAACGGCTTCCCAGTCACACCCGCCCGTCCGGTCGCTTCGGGTACGCCAGACTCCCGACGGGGAACTTTATTCCCCATTTTCATTAACGAAGGGGAGACGGGATGTCGCCATCCACGCCTCCCCCTCGGGAAGTGCCCTGCCTGTCAGGCTGCTGGGCGGGCTACTTGCGCGCGAGCGCCTCGGAGATGGAGAGGTACTCGTACCCCAGGTCCTTGGCGACGGCCTCGTAGGTGACGTGGCCGTTGTAGGTGTTCATCGCACGGGCCAGGGCGCGGTCCGACTTCACGGCCTCCACCAGGCCCATGTCGGCGATCTTCCGCGAGTAGGGACGGGTGGTGTTGGTGAGGGCGTACGTGGACGTCTGGGGGACGGCGCCGGGCATGTTGGCGACGCAGTAGTGGACGACGCCGTGCACCTCGAACGTCGGGTTGTCGTGCGTGGTGGGCTTGCAGGTCTCGATGCAGCCGCCCTGGTCCACCGCGACGTCGACGACGACGGAGCCCGGGGTCATCTCGGAGATGAGCGACTCGGAGACGAGCTTGGGGGCCTTGCCGCCGGGGATGAGCACCGCGCCCACGACCAGGTCGGCCTCGCGCACGGAGGCGGCGATGCTCTCCGTGTCGGAGGCGAGCACGCTGACGCGGCCGAGGAACACGTCGTCCAGGTAGGTCAGGCGCTCCAGGTTGACGTCGAGGATGGTGACCTCGGCGCCCATGCCCACGGCGACCTTCGCGGCGCACAGGCCGACGACGCCGCCACCGATGACGGTGACGCGGCCGCGGCGCACGCCGGGCACGCCGCCCAGCAGGATGCCCTTGCCACCGTGCGCCTTCTCCAGGCACGCGGCGCCCACCTGGATGGCCATCTTCCCGGCCACCTCGGACATGGGCTTGAGCAGGGGCAGGCTGCCGTCATCCAGCTGCAGCGTCTCGTAGGCGACGGCCGCCGCCTTCTTCTTCACGAGCGTCTTCGTCAGCTCCGGGTCCACGCCGGCCAGATGGAAGTACGTGTAGATGATCTGCCCGGGCTGGATGCGCTCGTACTCCGGCGCGATGGGCTCCTTCACCTTGACGATCATCTCCGCGCGCTTCCAGACCTCGTCCGCGCTGGCGACGAGCGTCGCGCCCACGCGCTGGTACTCCGAGTCGGGGATGCCAGAGCCGACGCCGGCGTTCGTCTCGACCAACACCGTGTGGCCCGCGCTCGTGAGCGCGCGCACGCCCGCAGGCACCATGCCGACGCGGTACTCACGGGTTTTGATCTCCTTGGGAACTCCGACGATCACGACTTGCCTCCGAGAGGGGGACTGAAAAAGCGCGCGGACCCTAACGGGGCCCCTAGAGGGAATCAAGGCGTCCGCCCAAGCGGTGCACATGTCACCGGTGAGCCTTTGTTACCTCGGAGGGATGACGCGCGGCGTTGAATGCAGTGCGTCCGATGACGGTTCGCCATCGAAACAGGAGGGGGGCCGGTGGTAGTTAGCGTCCCCATGACGTCCGCGCCGAAGCTGCTGTTCGCCGACCCCAAGGGCCGGGTGATGGAGCATCCCTACCTGCTGGCCACGCTGCGCAGCGGAGAAGAGCTCGTTCCTCCCCAGGACAAGCCCATCCCGCTGCCGTCCGCAGGCAGGCTGGTGCACCTGCCGGGCAGGCTGCCCGTCGGCCTGCACCCCGACACGGGGGAGCTGGAGCTGGTGCGGCAGATGAACGTGGGCGGCAAGTCGTTCGTCCCCAACGCGGTGGGCGCGCTGCTGCCCCCGGGCTACACGCGCACGTTCCTTCCGGGAGAGGTGAAGGGAGACGGGCCGGTGCTGCCGCAGTGGGCGTACACGGCGGCGGCGTGGGGGAAGGATGGGCCGGTGGCGTGGGCCATCCACACGGACCGCCGCTCGCATTGGGATCCGGAGCGCTACTCCACGCCGGACATGAAGGCGCTCGTGGACGCGCACCTGAAGCGCTTCCCGGACAACCGCGTGCTCAAGCAGCTCAAGACGTGCGCGCTGTTGTACCGGTGCTTCACGTCGCAGAACACGTTCTATGTCCGCGACGAGGCGGCCATCCCCGCGTCGGTGATGTGCAACGCGCGCTGCGTGGGCTGCATCTCCGACCAGCCGGCGGACGGTCCTCCCGCGTCGCACGAGCGCATGGATGACGGGCCCACCGCGGAGGAGATGGGCGCCATCGGCCTGTTCCATCTGGAGAACGCGCAGGGCCGCACCATGGTGAGCTTCGGCCAGGGCTGCGAGGGCGAGCCGCTCACGCGCTGGAAGTTCATCGCGGAGTCCATCCGCTACATGCGCGCGCGCACGCAGAAGGGCTCCATCAACATCAACACCAACGCCAGCCTCACCCAGGGCCTGGAGGCGCTGCTCGACGCGGGCCTGGACGCCGTGCGCGTGTCGCTCAACGCGGCGACCAAGGGCCTCTACGAGGCGTACTACAAGCCGGTGAAGTACGGCTGGGAGGACGTGGAGGCGTCCATCGCCCTCGCGCGCGAGCGCGGCGCGTACCTGGCGCTCAACCTGCTCCTGTTCCCCGGCGTCACGGACCGCGAGGGCGAGGTGAAGGCGCTCGAGCGGCTGGTGAAGAAGTACCGCGTGGACCAGGTGCAGACGCGCTCGCTGGCCATCGACCCGCTCCAGTACCTGGAGGCCGCGCGCGACGTGGGCGCGGGCGGAGAGCCGGTGGGCGTGCGCACGCTGCTGCAGCGACTGAAGGCGGCGCGGCCCGGCATCATCATCGGCAACTTCGCGCGGGGACTCGAGGAGCGCGAGAACGCCGCGGGGCGCGGGTAGGGCGCTCGACTCGGGAGGATGGGGCCCGGTGAGGAGAGCCCTTCATCCAGGACGGGACGACGTGGGCGGAGGGCTACTCGCCGCCGGGGGGCATCAGCTCCTTGGCCACCAGGTTGCCCATCACGGCGTCCTTGGGGATGTAGCCGTCGGCGCCAGCCTCGCGGCAGATGCGCTGGAGCTCCTCGACATTCTCGCCGGAGCACAAGAGCACCTTGATGCCCTTGAAGAGGCTGTTGCTCTTGATGAAGCGGCAGAACTGCTCGCCGTTCACGTTGGGCATGCGCACGTCCAGCAGCACCAGGTCCGGACGCGTCTGCTTCTTGAGGATGATCTTCGTGGCCTTGTCCGCGGTGTCCGCGACGTGGACCTCGAAGCCCTTGGCGACCAGGTCCGCCTCGATGATCCGCGCGGTCATCTCACTGTCGTCGACGATGAGGATGCGCGGCTTGCGGCCGCCCGTGCTGGGCGCGGCCTTGAGGCCCGTGGAGGCGATGGGCGCGGGCGCGGCGGGGGCCGCCTGGGGGGCCTCCGTGGGGGCGGGCGCGGCGGGAGCGGGGACGGCGGCGGGGACACCCAGGGCGGGGGCGCCGATGAGGTTCATCACGCCGCTGATGACGGCCTCCAGGCCGCCGCTCTTGAGGATGTAGCCGTCCGCGCCGGAGGCCTTCGTCTTGCCGGCCAGCTCCGCCTCCGAGATGTCGGAGTAGAGCACCAGCTTGGAGGTGACCTTCTTCTGGCTCCGGAGGTACTCGACGACGTCGTCGCCGAACATCTCCGGCATGTTCACGTCCATGAGGATGAGCGCGAACGGCCCCTCGGAGAGCTTCTGGTTGAGGCTCGTCAGGTCCTGGGCCCCGCTCACCTGATAGCCGGCGGCGGTGAGGGCCCGGACGGTGAGCTCCACCAGCATCGGGCTGTCATCAATGACCAGTACGCGCGACATCGTCCTCCTCAAAGGATTCGGGGTGGAACCCTACACCTTTGGTTCAGCGCGGACCATCGAAACGGCGAGCAGCCGGCCAGCTTGATGCCGACACTTGACCGGTTTTCGTCCCCTCCGGATACTCGGACGCCTTGACCACGACCTCGACTCCCCTCCAGCGAGCACTCCGGATGGCTCCGGACCGCGCCGTGGCCGTCCAAGCCCGACCGGAGCAGGAGTTCTTCTGCTTCCGGGTGGGAGACCTGCGGCTCGGCGTGCCCAGCGAGAACGTCCTCGAGGTGTTCCGCGCCGGCCTGCTCACCCCCCTGCCGAGGACGCCCTCCTTCATCATGGGCGTCACGGGCCACCGCGGCGAGGTGCTGCCCGTGGTGGACCTCCTGCGCTTCCTCTCCAAGGGCGAGGCGCGCATCGGTCCCCGCACGCGCCTGTTCATCGGCATCACCGGGAGCATCGTCGCCGGGGTCGTCGCCGACACGGTGCTGGGCCTGCGCCGCATCCCCGTGGCGGACATCCTCCCACCGCCGCTGGGCGGTGACGCGGCGGCCGAGCACCTGATGGGCGTGGTGCCGGGCGCCACGCCGCAGGACAGCATCAACCTGCTCAACTTCTCCAAGCTCTTGCAGACGGCCAGGCAGCGCGCGGTGGCCCGATGAACGACGAGTCGCTCGACCTGGAGGAGAAGGTGGAGGAGGTGGACATCCTCTTCTTCGAGATCGGCGGGGGCGTGTTCGGCACGGACGCGTCGCAGGTGCTGCGGATCGATCGCTCGTTGCCGGAGGACATCACCCTGCCGGAGCTGGGCCTGTTGCACCGGGGCAACCGCGCGCTGGTGTTCGACACGCCGGAGGGCGAGGGCCACCTGAAGGTGGACGCCGTCCGGGGCGTGCGCCCCATCCCCGTGACTCAACTTCGCCGCATGCCCCCCACGGCGGGCGCGGCCGCTTATGCCGTCGGTGTGTGCCTGGAAGAAGCCCGCACCGTGTTGCTGATTGACCTGGTGGAGACCGCCAGGACCCGAGGAACTCAAGGAAGGCACTGACCGCAATGTCCCTGGACACCCCCAACGAGAAGCCCACGTCCAAGGCCCGTTCCGCCCGGAAGGCCCCTGCCTCCAAGGCGGCCGGTGCCGCCGCGCCCGCGGCCCCCATCCCCCACAAGGCCTTCACCGACACGCTGTTGACGGTGCTCGCCGGCAACCTCCAGGCCCGCGTCCCCAAGGAGCTGGTGGGCGAGGGCGGCGAGGAGCTGGCCCACCTGCTCAACCAGGTGCTGGACAACTTCGCCAGCTCCGAGCACCGCAAGCACGTGGCGGCGCAGGAGATCGACCAGGCACTGGACGCGCTCATCAGCCTGGTGCGCGAGGGCGATTTGTCCCGGTGGAACACCACCACCGAGGACCCCCAGCTGGGACCGCTGCTCGAGGGCTTCGGCAAGGTCATCGAGACGCTGCGCACGTTCGTGCGGGAGATCAACGAGGCGGCGCTGAGGCTGTCCTCGTCCGCCAACCAGGTGCTCGCGGCGTCCACGCAGCACGAGACGTCCTCCACGGAGCAGGCCGCCGCCATCCACGAGACGACGGCGACCATGGAGGAGCTCAAGCACGCCTCCGCGCAGATCGCCGAGAACGCGGGCAGCGTGGCGCGCGTGGCCGAGGAGACGCTGGGCGCGGCGCGCGCGGGCCGGGGCGCCATCGGTGAGTTCATCCAGGCGATGCAGCAGATCCGCAGCGACGGCGTCGCGGTGGCGGACTCCATCGCCAAGCTGTCCAAGCGCGTGGAGCGCATCGGCACCGTGGTGGAGGTCATCGACGAGATCGCCGACCGCTCGGACCTGCTCGCGCTGAACGCGGCGCTCGAGGGCAGCCGCGCCGGTGAGGCGGGCAAGGGCTTCTCCATCGTCGCGGCGGAGATGCGCCGCCTGGCGGAGAACGTCCTGGACTCCACCAAGGAGATCAAGAACCTCATCACGGAGATCCGTGAGGCCACCGCCGCGGCCGCGGGCGCCGCCGAGGCGTCCAAGTCCGCCACCGAGTCGGGTGAGAAGCTGGGCGCCGTCGCCGCGCAGGCCGTCGAGGGCATCCTCGCCGGCGTGCAGGAGACGAGCGACGCCGCTCGCGTCATCAACCTCGCCACGCAGCAGCAGCGCACGGCCACCGAGCAGGTGGTGGCGTCCATGGCGGAGATCGAGGACGTGACGCGTCAGACGACGCAGGCGTCGAAGCAGGCGACGGGCGCGGCCGCGGAGCTCACGCAGCTGGCCGCTCGTCTCGCGGAGCTCATCAAGCGCTTCAAGGCCGACTAGCTCTTCCGGGAAGGGGAGGGTGCGCAGCACTCACCGCCCATGGACACCGAGGCTCTCAAGAAATCCCTCCTGAAGAAGTTCCAGGAGGTCACGGCCGACCGCCTCCAGAAGATTCAGCTGGGCGTGTTGGACCTGGAGAAGGAAACCGCGGACCAGGCCGCGGACGACGTCGCGCGCGAGCTGCACACGATGAAGGGAGAGGCCCGCATGCTGGGCCTCGCCGCCATCGGTCAGCTCGCCCACGCGGCGGAGGACGTCCTGCGCGCCGAGCGCGAGGGACGCACGGCCACGGAGATCGCCACGGACGTCATGCTCCGTGCCTGCGACGTCCTGTCGGACCTCATCGAGGACCTGTCCGGTGCCAACACCGGCACGCCCGCCAGCGAGGACATGGTCCGCGCGCTGGCGGAGGTCTCCGGTCAGGCCGCGCCCGCCATCCCCGGCGCGAAGCCCCCGCCGCCCGCGCCCGCCCCCGTGGTGGCCGCGCCGGTGCAGGCGCCCGTGGTCCGGGCTCCGGTGGTGGAGGCGCCCGTCGCCGCGGCGCCCGTGGCGCATGCTCCCGCGCCCGCGTCGGGCCGCGCGGAGGAGGAGGCCCCGAGCGCCGCCAAGTCGGCCATCGCCGACCGCACCATCCGCGTCAACGTGGAGGTGCTGGACTCGCTGGGCCTGCTCGCCGGCGACCTGCTGGTGGAGAGCGCCCGGGGGCGGCTGCGCAGCTCCGAGACGGAGGAGCTGTTCGAGCGCTTCAGCCGCATGGGCGACCGGTTCCTGCGCCTGGCGGAGGCGCTGGACATCCCGCTGGAGGTGCGCGCGCAGCTGGACCGCGTCGAGAGCGACCTGCACATGCTGCGCGACGATGCGTTCCGCTTCGTGCGGCGCAACGACGACGGCATCAACACGCTGCACGGCAACCTGTCGAAGATGGCGGACCACGTGGCCGAGGCCCGGCTGGTGCCGCTGTCCACGGTGTTCGACGCCTTCCCGCGCGCGGTGCGAGACATGGCGCGCACGCAGACGAAGGAAGTGGACCTGCTCATCGAGAACGCCGACATCGGCGTGGACCGGTCCATGCTGGGCGACGTGCGCGACGCGCTGGTGCACCTCTTGCGCAACTCGGTGGACCACGGCCTGGAGTCCCCGGACACGCGCCAGGCGCTGGGCAAGCCGCAGACGGGCCGCATCCGCATCCGCGTGCGCGTGGACGGCGACATGCTGCACATCGAGGTGGAGGACGACGGGCGCGGCATCGACCCGGAGCGCCTGCGCCAGGTGGCCATCAACAAGCGCCTCATCACCGCGGTGCAGGCCGCCTCGCTGTCGGAGCGCGAGGCCATCGAGCTCATCTTCCGTCCGGGTTTCTCCACCCGCGAGCAGGTCAGCGAGCTGTCCGGCCGCGGCGTGGGCATGGACGTGGTGAAGCGCAAGGTGGAGACGCTCGGCGGCTCCGTCGGCGTCAACAGCCGCATCGGCCGTGGCACCACCATCACCCTGCGGCTGCCCCAGTCGCTCGCGTTGATGAAGGTGCTGCTGGTGCGCCTGGGCGACGACGTCTACGGCATGCCCGCCGCGGACGTCGAGGCCGTGATGCGCGTCAAGCCGGAGGACCGGCTGGAAATCTTCGGCACCCTCGCGGTGCGCCACCGGGGCAAGCCCACGGCGCTCGTCGCGCTGGGGCCGCTGCTCGGCCTCAACGGCGGCAACCGCTTCGACAAGCCGCCGGCCGTCGTCGTGCGCCACGGCGAGGACCACGCGGCGCTGGTCGTCGACGGCTTCGTGGACGAGCGCGAGGTGGCGGTGAAGCCGTGCGGCGGGGAGTTCCTCAAGGGCGCGCCCTTCATCGCGGGCACCGCCGCGCTGGAGGACGGTCGCATCGCCGTGCTGCTGCACGTCCCAGACATCATGACGGAGGTGCGCCGCATGGCGCGGCCCGTCACCCAGGCTCCGGCCGCCAAGCGTCTGCGGGTCTTGCTGGTGGACGACTCGCCCATTGCCCGCGCCACCGAGGGCGCGCTCGTCAAGGCGCTGGGGCACATGGTGGAGGAGGCGCAGGACGGCGAGGAGGCGTACGGCAAGGTGCAGAACAACACCTACGACCTCATCCTCACCGACGTGCAGATGCCGAAGATGGACGGCTTCTCGCTCGCGCGCAGGCTGAAGTCGACCCCCGCCGTGGCACGCATCCCCGTCATCATCCTGTCGTCGCTCGCCTCGCCCGAGGACAAGCGGCGCGGCCTGGATGCGGGCGCGGACGCGTACCTCGTCAAGGGAGAGCTGGGCGTGGAAGTGCTCGCCCAGGCCATCGATCGGCTGACCTGAGGAGCGGCGTTTGGGCGGACCGGTCGCGGCGGCGATGGCGTTCAGGGTGCTCATGGTGGGCAAGGGGCTGCGCGCGCTCGCGGCCCGGGGCCTGTTCGACGGCGAGTCGCTCGTCCCGGTGGGGCCCGCCGAGGTCGACTTCCCCGGCGCGCTCGTCGCCGTGCAGCGCCACTTCCCGGACGTGGCGCTGGTGGACCTCACCGGCCTGGAGGCGCTGGAGGCCATCGAGCAGGTGATGGCAGGGCGGCCCGTGCCCGTGCTGGCGCTCCACCCCGGGGCCCTCACCGGCCAGGAGGCCTTCCAGGCCATGGCCCTGGGCGCGCTGGACGTGATGGAGCGCCCGGCGATTCCCGGCCCGGAGTTCTGGGCCCACGTGTCGCGCAAGCTGGTGATGCTGGCCCAGGTGAAGGCCGTGCGGCAGACCCAGACGCGCCCCTCGGCGAAGCTGCCCAAGGAGGACCTGCCCGCGCCGCCCTATCCCCTGGTGGCCATAGCCGCCTCCCTGGGGGGCCCCAAGGCGGTCGCACAGGTACTGCGGAAGATTCCACGAGACTTTCCCGCGCCCATCGCCTACTGCCAGCACATCAGCGAGGGCTTCACGGAGGGCCTCGCGCACTGGCTGACGATGGAGACGGCGCTGGGAGTGACGGAGGCGGAGCACGGCATGGTGATGGTTCCCGGGACGGTGTACATCGCCCCGTCGGGCAGTCACCTGTTGGTGCGACCGGAGGGCAGGTTGGAGCTGGACTCGGGGCCCGCGCTCCGTGGATTCCGGCCCTCGTGTGACATGCTGCTCACTTCGGCCGGGGAGTCCTTCGGCTCGCGCTGTGTCGGAGTCATCCTGACGGGAATGGGGCGGGATGGGGCTCGGGGGATGAAGGAGATCCGGGAGCGGGGAGGGCGGACCATCGCCCAGGATGAGAGCACGTCCGCGGTGTGGGGCATGCCTCGCGAGGCGGTGTTGCTCGGGGCGGCGCAGGAGGTGCTGCCGCTGGAGCGCATCGGCCCCACGTTGGTGCAGTGGGTGGAAGCGTGCTGAACGTGAGCAACAAAGTGCTTCAGCAACTGGCCGCGCTCCTCCTGGAGCGCGCGGGGCTGAAGATCACCCCGGATGGGTTCCACAGCCTGCGGCTGGCCCTGTCCACCCGGATGCCCGTGCTCGGCATCGAGGAGCCGGAGCGCTACCTCCAGAGGCTGACGGGCGTGGGGGGCGAGGAGGAGCTGCGCTCGCTGTTGCCCCTGGTGACGGTGGGGCACACGGAGTTCTTCCGCGACGCCAAGCAGTTCCGCGCGCTGGAGAAGAGCGTGCTGCCGGACCTGCTCGCCCGCGCGCGGCGGGAGATGCGCAAGGTGTCCATCTGGTCCGCGGGCTGTGCGACGGGCGAGGAGCCCTACAGCATGGCCATGGTGCTGGCGGAGCTGGGGGCGCTGTCCGCGGAGGTGGACCTGTGGGCCACCGACCTGAACCTGGCCGCGGTGGAGGCCGCCCGGCAGGGGAGGTTCTCCACGCGCCGGAGCATCAGCATCCATCCGGAGCGGCTGGCCCGCTTCTTCCGCCCCGTCGAGGATGGCCACGAGGCGCTGCCCGCGCTGCGTGAGTACATCCGCTTCGATGGACAGAACCTGGCGGTCCCCGTCTTCGACAAGGTCGCGCTGAACTCGCTGGACCTCATCCTCTGCCGCAACGTCATCATCTACTTCGACCTGCCCACCATCCGCGGGCTGATGGACCGCTTCCTGAGCGCGCTCCGGCCCGGGGGGCTCTTGTTCCTCGGGTACTCGGAGAGCCTCTTCAAGGTCTATGACCGCTTCGAGATGATCGAGGTCGACGGCGCCTTCGTGTACCGGCGCCCGCCCAGCGACAAGGGCTACCGTCCGCCGCCGCTGCGCATCCACCCGTACCCCGTCTCCACCGAGCCGCCGGCCCGCGCGCCGGAGCCCGAGCCCTTCTCCCCGGCCGTCTACGCCCGCCCCGCGGTCGAGCTGGCCCAGGGCGCCCGTCCTCGCGCGAGCACCCCGGACACCGCGTCCACCCGAGGTCCCGGCGCGCTCTCCGGTGCCTTCCCGGCCGTGCGCCCGCTGCCCGCCGCGTCCACGACGCAGGCCTCCGGCACGCAGCCGCCCGCGACGACGAAGACCAACGACCTGGGCCGTCCCCGCGTCACCGTGGAGCTGCCGGCGGTGAGCGCCGCGGACGCGGTCCGCACGCGTCCCACCGTGGAGCTGCCGGCGGTGTCCGCGCCCGCGCGCACCGTCACCGGTGAGCTTCCCGCCGCCACCGCGTGGCCCAAGCTGCTGCCTCCCGCGGAGCGGCTGGCCATGGCGGTGCGGAAGATGACGCAGGGGGATTTCCCCGCCGCCATCCAGGGCGTGCAGCGCCTGCTGGTGGACGAGCCGAGTGATCTCGACGCGCTGCTCACGCTGGGCAATCTCTACTCGCTCACCGGCCGCATCACCGAGGCGCGGGAGGCGTTCGCCCAGGCCATCCAGCGCGAGCCGCTGTGCGTGGAGGCGCGCGTGTTCGGCGGCGTGGCCGCGCTGCAGGCCGGGGAGCTGCGGGAGGCGCGCTCGGAGCTGGGCAAGGCGCTCTTCCTGGAGCCCACGCTCGCCATCGGCCACTACCTGCTGGCACAGGTGCAGGAGCGCAGCCACGACTCCGAGGCGGCCCGTCGCAGCTACCGCAACGCGATTGCGCAGCTGCGCTTCCCCCAGCGCACGCTGGCGGGGCACTACCCGGAGATGCTGGACTCGGCCGAGGCCATCTCCCGCGCGGCGCGCTATGCGCTCGCCGCGCTGGAGGAGCAGCCTCCGCACTGAGTGTCGCGCGGAGGCCGAGGGCCCTCAGTCCAGCGAGGACTTCACCTGGTCCAGCGACTTGCTGGGGTCCAGCACGGCGCCGAACTTCTTCTGGAGGTAGGACTTGGCCTGCCCGCGCAGGAGCATGCCCGGGTCCGTGCCCTCGCCCTCGACGGCCTTGTCGGTGATGACGAACGAGGCGTCCAGCTGGATGCCCATCACCTTGCCGACAATCTTGGCGCCCTCGCCCTGCCAGTCGGCCTTCACTCCGTACTTGCCACCCCAGTACCGGAGGAGCTCCTCGACGCGCTGCTTCACCTGGTCCTTCGGCAGGGAGTGGGGGATATCGAACTTCAGCATGCCCATGGCACGGCTCCTGATTTCAGTGTCCTGGCCATTCGTTTATCGACGCCGGGCCGAGAAGGGAACCGCCGAGTCACCCTTGAGCGCACGAATGTCAACGGCCCGGCGCATCACTCCTGGACGCGGCGTGAGCGCTTGAGCTTCACCGGCGGATCTCCCGGCCGGCCCCAGCGCGTCATGTAAGGCGCCAGGTTGAACTTCTCCGCCGTGCGCGGCGAGCTCATCGGCCGCACCTTGCCCAGCACCTTGCGCTCCTGGAACGGCCTGTCGTGCAGCCCCAGGACCCACATGAAGTTGGCCACGCTCGCGGGGTCCCTGCCGTCCACCGCGTACTTGTCATTGAGGTGGGCGATGCGCTTCAGGCCCTCGTCGGGCGTGGCGCTCCACTCGAGGATCTTCTTGCCCCACAGCATGCGCAGGTAGTTGTGGATGCGGCCGCGCTCCAGGAGCTCGCGCTGCGCCGCGTTCCACAGGCCGTCCGCCGTGCGCGCGTGCTCCAACTGCTCCAGGGAGTACAGGTGCTCGCGCGGGTCCTTCTGGTGGGTGGACAGCGTCTCGCGCGCCCAGCCCGGCAGGGACTCCACGGAGAGCTGCTTGTCCTCGGGCGTGTGGAAGCAGAAGTTGAAGCCCAGCTCGCGCCGCACCAGCAGCTCCTCGAGGAAGCTCCTCACCGCGGGGTGGTCCGTGCCGCGCGCGCGGATGGCCGCCCGGGCCGCCTCGCCCGCGAAGAGGTTGCCCCAGTGGAAGAAGGGGGACAGGCCGGACTGGTGCGCGCGGCCGGGGTCATTGCGCTCGGTGTCGTAGCCGTCGAGCTTGCCGTGGAGGAAGGCCTCCAGCGTCTTGAGCGCCGCCTTGCGTCCACCGCGCTCCTCGAGCGCCGCCACCTTGTGGTCGATGTGGAAGGCGGACAGCTCCTGCCGGGCCTGCTTCGCGTCGGCCAGCTCGAAGTCCGGCT
Source organism: Myxococcus sp. MISCRS1 (assembly GCF_026626605.1). Lineage (NCBI taxonomy): Bacteria > Pseudomonadati > Myxococcota > Myxococcia > Myxococcales > Myxococcaceae > Myxococcus > Myxococcus sp. MISCRS1. The sequence continues at coordinate 288,369 of NZ_JAPNKB010000001.1, read as the reverse complement.
CCAGGGCGCGCCCCGCGGCCGCGGCCTTCACCGGACGCGCGCGCAACGTCCGTCCAAGGTACTCGGGCCACAGCTTCTGGAGCTTGGGGCGCAGCGTGTACGCGCCGGCCTGCACCGTGGGGATGCGCTGCATGGGCACCACGCACGAGGCGTCCACCGCGAACAGCGGCACATCCAGGGCCTTGGCCGCGCCTCGCAAGTGGCCGGGGATGATGTACGTGGGGAAGAGGTCGGACACCACCGCCGCCGCGCGCCGTCCCAGCTCCGCCAGTCGGGGGCGATGCTGCTTCGTCGTGCGCGGCAGCTCCAGCCAGTAGGGCAGGCCGCGCGACGCGAAGGCCGACGCGAGGTCCGCCATGCCCTCCAGCGCCCACGCGTGGAGCCGGTCCGATGCATGGGGGTAGTCCGGACGCAGCGCTTGATACACGACGACGGGCAACCCCAGGTGGTTGCCCAGCGCGATGGCCGCATCGAGCGCGTGGTTCTCCTCGGCGCGATGGTTGACCATGCACCAGTACAGGACGAAGTCCCGACGTGAGGAGGGCAGGGGGACATCCTTGATGACGACCACACGAGCGGAGTCGACATCGAGCTCGGACCACGAGAACCCGTTGGGCATGATGCGCACGGATGCCCGAGGTCGCTCCGGGTCGCGAGGGAATTGAAGCAGCCGTGCACGAATGCCGTGCCCGTGACGCTTCGAGCCACCGAGACACACTTCCACCCGCCCAGGTGCGCGCAAAAAACACCACCCGGGCCTGGGTTGTGGTCTTGTGTCGTTTGGACCCAAGGAGTCCTTGCGTGTCACCTCTGCGAAACTGGCTCTGTCTCTGCTCCGTCTTCACGCTGCTGCTCGCGACGCCCGAAGGCGCGCGCGCCCAGGTGGGCTCGTCGTACCCGTCGGAGCCGGCTCCGGCGCAGCCCGCGTATCCTCCGCAGGATCCCGCGCCCTCGACTCCGCCGGAGCCGTCGCCGCTGCCGCCCGTGGACCCGTACGCCGACCCTCGGATGGCCGAGCCGCCGCCGTCGAACACCGTGCCGGCCACTCCTCCGGACCCGGCGACGATGCCTCGCGTGGACAACCCTCCACAAACGTCAGACGTGCCGCGCGCGGACGCGCCGGACCTGCGCCAGTCACCGCTGACGCAGGACGGCACGCCCGCGTCGCTGACGCCGTCGGCCTCGGCCACGCCGCCGCCGTATGTGGACAGCGGCGCCATCCTGGATGGGCGTCAGCGCCTGGGGCCCTTCCTGTCGGGGCCGGGCAGCTTCCGCTTCATCGCGCATCACACCGCGCTGGGCGCGCTGGGTGGCTTCTTCACGCAGGCGTTCGCCAATGACTTCGACTTCGACCAGAGCTCGCGCGAGGCGATGCTGGCCGGCACGTTGATTGGCGCGGGCCTGGGCTTCGGCGCGTCCTCCTGGTGGCAATTCAACAACTGGGTGGACAAGCCCATGGCGTCCTTCACCATCATCAACTCGGGCGTGGGCGGCGCCTTCATGGCCGGCTTCATGGACCTCTTCACCCAGGACGCGGGGGTGCTCACCTGGTCCGCGTTCCTGGGCGCGGAGCTGGGCGCGTGGCTGACGGCGGGGCTCGGCGGCGGGCAGCTCCCGCTGAACGACGGCCTGTTGATCTCCTCCGGCGCGGGGTGGGGCGCGGCCTACGCGGCGCTGCTGCTGGCCGTCATCCACTTCTCCGGAACGGACATCTCCTCGAAGACGTGGCGGGACACGCTGCTGCTCGCGCCGGGCATCGGCGCGGGCGCGCTGGCGCTGGCCACCATGCGCTACAACCCGACGCCCTCGCAGATTCTGCGCGCGGACCTGTTCGGCGCGGGCGTGGGCGCGGCGGTGCTGCTCATCTCCGGCCTGGTGCTGGGCGGCTTCGACCAGTCGACGCCGTACGTGCTGTCCTTCCTCGGCTCCGCGGGCGCCATCACCACGGTGAGCCTGCTGTGGGAGGAGAGCGTGGACCGCTCCGCGCTGAAGTCCGCCAAGGACCGGCCCTACCGCAACGTCTGGTGGTAGACGGCCCGGGGGGCGGGCGAGCATGCGTCGTGGCACCGAGGGGAGGCAGACACCACCTTTCCTCGCGACATGGCGCGCGTCCATCCCTTCACGGCCCTGCTGACCCCGCTGGCTCGGACCCTCGAGCCCAGCGGCTACGTGCCGCGCAGCAACGCGGTGCCCCAGCCTTCCCACGTCCGGCCCCTGCTGGAGGCCGCCAACCCCTCGGCGGAGCTGCGACGCCAGCGGGAGTCGGGCACGTTGCTGCGCGACGCCCGGCCCGCGCTCTACGTGGTGGAGGTCCACAGCCCGGCGGGCAAGCTGGGCGGCCCACCGGTCCGCTACCTGCTGTGCTCGCTGCGGCCGGACGCGGGCACCCCGCTGGAGGATGACCCGTACCGGCCCCGTGCGTGGGAGGCCGAGCCCGCCGTCACGCTGACCGCGGACGACCATGGTGTCTTCCGGGGCCTGCTGGCCGAGGCGAGCGAGCGCTCCACCCTGGTGTGGGAGGGGGACTACGACGGCCACCCGCTGTCGCTGCGCCGCATCGAACCTTCGCCCGTCTCCAAGCGCATCCAGGCCGTGCTGGACGAGGCCCCCATGCGCCCGCTCAGCGCGCTGGCGGAAGGCGGGCCCACGCTGGCCGCGGTGGTGCCCCTGTCGGACCCGGGGCTGGAGGTGCTCCCCATCCACCGCGCGCTCAAGGGCGTGGAGACGTTCAAGGAGGAGACCTTCCTCACCCTCGTCACCGCGTACGCGCGGGTGTACGAACTGGACGAGCCGCTCGACACACCTCGAGGGCTCGTCGCCGCGCGGGAGCGGCTGGCGACGCTCATCACCGGGCACCACGCGGTGCTGCTGGTGTTGCCGGGCGGCAGGGGGCGCATCCTGCGCTTCCGACAGGGGTTGGACCTGGCGCACCTGAAGGGCGCGCCGCGCAACCCGACGCTGCGCAGCCTGGACCTGGCGCTGCTCAACGCGCTGGTGCTGAGGACGGTGCTGGGCATCCGCGAGCCCGAGGCGGCGGGACATCCCCAGGTGTTCCCGGTGCAGGGGCTGGAGACGCTGGTGAAGGGGGTGGAGTCGGGCACGTTCCAGGTCGGCTTCGCGCTCAATCCGCCGCCCATCTGGGAGGTGCGCGCGGTGATGGAGGCGCAGGCCACGCTGCCGCCGAGGACACTCCGGGTGGAGCCGTTGCCTCCGGCGGGCCTGCTGTTCCTCGACACGGAAGCGTAGTCCGCCCGCGTGAGGGGGCTGACGCACAGCGCGCCGGACGAGTCGGGGCGCTCGGCGCCGGAGCTCCAGGCGGGGCCCGGCGAGACGTTGGATGCCATCTGTGGCGGAGCGGTGCGGGTGCTCCAGCGCCGGCTGGGCTATCGCTTCACGTTGGACCCGCTGTTGCTGGTGCACTTCGCGGTGTCGGTGGGCGGCGCGGGGCGCCGGCGGCTGATGGACCTGGGCACGGGCTGCGGCATCATCCCGCTGGTGCTCGCCTGTCGGTGGCGCGGCAAGGACCTCCTCGGGCTCGAGCTGCAGCCGGGCCTGTTCTCCCTGGCGCGACGCAACGTGCTGCTCAACCACTGCGAGCGCGAGGTGTCGCTGGTGTTGGGGGATTTGCGGCGCGTGGACGAGCAGTTCCCGGCGGGCGGCTTCGCGCAGGTGCTGTGCAATCCGCCCTACCGCGCGCGGGCGACGGGGCACACCAGCCTGTCCACGGAGAAGGCGCTGGCGAGGCATGAGCTCGCGTGCGAGCTGTCGGACGTGTCGAGGGCCGCTGCGCACCTGCTCGAACCCCGGGGAGGGCTGTGCATGGTGTACCCGGCGTCACGCTTCGCGGAGCTGGTGACGGTGCTGCGCGTCTTCGGGCTGGAGCCGCGCGTGGTGCGGTGGGTCCATCCGCGCGCGGACCGGCCCGCGAAGCTGGTGCTGCTGCACGCAGTGAAGGGGGGACCCGCGGAGCTGACCGTCCTGCCACCGTTGGTGGTGCACACCGAGGACGAGCATGCCTTCACGGACGAGGTGCGCGCCATGGTGGTGTGAGGGCGGCCCGGTGTGGGCCGCCCTCGGTGCGTCCGTGCTACGGCGCCGTCTCGGTGGCCATGGCGGGGGCGGTCGGGCGCGCGGTCGGGAGCGATTCGACCGTCTCCGCCATGAACACGGAGGGAGCGTTGGCGAGCAGGCGCTCCAACTCGGTGCTGGCCCGCTCCGCCAGGGCATGCCTGTGGTGTTCGTAGCAGCGCCGGCGGTCATCCAACTGCTTGCTGTCCCAGACGGTGTTGGGCTCCACCGGCTCCAGGACGGAGACGCACAGGCCCAGCCAGTCCACCACGTGGGCCAGCTCGATGCGCGTCTCCTCGCGCGCCATCGTCAGCGCGTGGGAGGCGAACGGCTGGGCGAGGACGTCCACCAGCCTGCGGCCGAGCGCCTTGTCCGCGCGGGCGATGATGTGCAGTTGGGGAAGGATGGCGGAGACCACGTCGCGGTCGGGCCAGGGATTCGTCCGGTGGGCGATGAAGCCTCGCTCGAACAGCGCGGCGGCCTCCGGAATCTTGCGCTGGCGCAGTCGCAGCAGCCCCTCCAGCAGGTCCGCCTCCACCGGCAGCGTCGCGCGCAGTGGCTCCAGGTACTTGAGGGCCGCGTCATCGCCCTGGTTCGCGAGAGCGTGGGTGAGCGCGAGCTGCTCTCGGGGGCCACGAGGCTCCCAGGGCTCCTTCTGCCAGCGTGCGCGGATGGCGGGCCACTGCTTGCGGTAGTAGGCGTCGATGGTCGGGGCCACTGCCTGCACGGGGGCGCCGAGCCGCTCCTCGTTCGAGAGCGGAATCGCGCTCCACGCGCGGTTGAGCGTCACCCGGTTCCAGTCCACCTGCCCCCGGATGGCGGGGCGGCCCATGCCGAGCGCGTTCGCGACTTCCCGCAGCGTCTGGATGGAGAAGCCGGTGTCGCGTCCCAGGCTGCGGGCGAAGGCGAACTCCATGAACGACACGTCATCCGTGTTGATGAACTCCTGGCTCTGCTCCGCCACCTTCGCGGTGAAGTCGGGGCCCGCCACGAAGCGCGCGAGCACGCCCTCCACCTCGTCCGTGCGCCAGGTGGTGCGCAGCGCGTCGCGGTAGGGCACCTCGGCGATGCGCGCCCGCAGCTTGTCCACGTCATGGACCAGGGGCTTGTGCGTCGCTACGAGCAACAGGTCTCCGGTGTGGACCTGCCACGTCTCCACGGACTCGAACTCCGAGGCGAGCGTGGCGAAGGCGCTCTGCACGGTGAGCGCGTCGACCTCGTAAGCCTGCAGCCACTGCACGAAGATGCCGCCATCCGCCATCCGCTGCTTCACGGCCTGGTAGAAGTCGCGCGTGAAGAGGCTGGCGATGCCCGCGCGGTACGGGTTGGAGGGCTCGGAGAAGATGATGTCGTAGCGCTGCCGCGTGGTCAGCAGCACCTCGCGCGCGTCGGCGACGAAGGTGTGGACCTTCGGGTTGTCCATCACGTTCTGGTTGACGGCGGAGCACTGCCGGGCGACCTCCAGGATGGCGGATTCGATCTCCACCACGTCCACCCGCTCCATGCCGGGAATGGCGCCCAGCCAGCCCGCCGTGCTGCCGGTGCCCAGGCCGATGACGAGCGAGTTCTTGGGGTCCTCGTGGAGCAGCGCGCCGAGCAGGCCGCTCATCACCTGGGTCGGCGCGTCGCCGATGGTGTTGCCGTCCGTCTTTCCGTTGACGATGAAGGACAGGCCGACGCTCGAGTTGAGCGCGACGCTGCTCTCCACGCCGTCCTTCTCCCAGACCATGCCGCGGGCGCGGTTCCGCTCCCAGGCCTCGATGTGGTTGATGCTCGACTGGTTGAGCATGTCGCGTCCGGCGCCCACGCCGCCGTGTCGCCACACCGCTGAGGGGCCCTGGGCCGACAGCAGCACCAGCGCGAGCGCTCCGACGGAAGCCGGCACGAACAGCGCGGACACCCGCTGCTCCACCTTCATCGACAGCGCGGCCGACGCGAGCCCCAGCACGGCGAGCAGCCCCGCGACGAGCTGCCAGGTGACGGGCGCCGTCATCAGCGGAATCACCCCGAAGCCACCCGCCAGCGAGCCCACGATGGAGCCCACCGTGTTCCAGGCGTAGATCTGGCCCACCTGCTTGCCCACGTCCTTGCTGCCCTTGCCCACGAGCGCGAGCAGCAGCGGGAACTGGACGCCGGAGATGAACGCCGCGGGCAGGATGACCACCGAGGCCACCAGGGCCCAGGCCAGCATCATCCCGCCGAAGCCGACTCCGCCCAGCGGGCGCAGCAGCGCGGCGAAGACGGCGAGCCGGTCTCCGAGCGCGAAGGGCAGGGCGATGAACGCGGCCTCCGCGGCGCACGTCAGGGCGAAGCCCGACAACGTGGCCGGCCGGTGGCGGAAGAAGAACGAGTAGGCCGCGCCACCCAGGCCGATGCCCAGCAGGGCCATGGCGAGGATGAGGCCGAAGGTGAAGGTGCTGCCACCCAGGATGGGGCCCAGCATCCGGTACCACACGAGCTCCATCAGCAGGAACGCGAAGCCCACGAGCAACGCCGCCACCAGGGCGAAGCGGGAGGTGGGCGTGGCCTGGGCGGACGGCGTCGCGAGCGGAGCCGCGGGCTCCTGCGCGCCGGCGGAGGGCTCGGACGCGGCCTGGGGCTTCGCCGTCGCGGCCTCCGGCTCCATGGAGCGGCTCACGCTGCGCGCGCAGATGGCGACGGCCGCGTTGAGGAGGCAGGCGATCCACAGCGTGGTGCGGTTGCCGTACACCTCCAGCATGAAGAAGGTGGACAGCGTCGCGCCGGTGACGGCGCCCAGCGTGTTGACGCCGTAGAGGATGGCGAGGTGTCGACGCGCGGGGTCCTCATCCGACTGCACCGCGCGCGCGGCGGCCGGCAGCGTGCCGCCCATCAGCACCGTCGGCACGGCGAGCACGAGCGTGGAGAGCACCAGCCGCGCCACGCTGCCGCCGAAGAGCCCCAGGCTGGGCGTGCCGCCGACGCCGATGTAGGCCGCGCGCGCCAGCTCCACCAGGAACGGGCTCAAGCCCGCGCTGGCCGCGATGAGCAGCTCCAGGTTGGCGTAGTAGTTCAGCGGGCGTGGGTTCCGGTCCGCGCGCGCGCCGAGGAGCACACCGCCCAGTCCCAGCCCCGCCATGAAGATGGCCAGCACGGCCGCCGACGCCGCGGTGCTGGCGCCGAAGATGAGACGGAACTCCCGCAGCCACACCGTCTGGTAGACAAGGGCGCAGAGCCCCGAGCCGAACAGCAACGGGGCGACCCTCGACACACGTGAAATCATCAATCGGTTCTCTCGTCGGGGGACTGTCTCGAGGGGGGTGAGACAGGCCTTACGGCGCGAGAGTGTCGCAGAGATCCCCGCGACTTGGCCATGGCGCTCGGTCCTCCGGACGCTCGGAGAGCATGCGCCCACCGGGCGTCCGGCCGTGGATCAGGGCGCTGGGGCCTGCTCGACCCCCACCTTGGCCTCGCTCCCGGTGGGGACAGCGGCCTCGGCGGCGCGGCGCTCCTCCTTGCAGAAGGCCAGCCGCTCCTGGATGACGGCCAGGGGGACGGCCATCTCCAGGGTGAAGGAGTTGCCATCCGGCTTCACCTTGGCGAAGTCGAGCAGCTGGGCCAGGTCCTTGTCCTCGCCCGCCTGGGCCTTGATGCGCGCCAGTGACAGCGCGGCGCCCAGGGACTTGCCCAGGTCCGTCACGTCGTCCGCGTTGGCGCCCTGGATCTCCGCCACCAGCGCCACGTCCGAGCTGGCGTCCAGGTGCAGCTCCACGTTCTGGGCCACGTCACGCAGCCGCTGCGCTAGCGCCGCCTGCTCCTTCGGCAGCAGCCGGGCGATGTGCTCCACGGACAGCACACCGTACATCTCTCCGTACGTGCTGTTCTCGGAGATGGCGGGCGGCTCGTCCGGCCCGCGCCCCTCGACGCGGTCGATGGCGGCCTTCACCTCGTCGGGGGACCTGCCCATGACGAGCAGCTGGTTGTTCCACGTCCCGATGGAGGGCCCACCCCGTCGCGTGACGGTGGTGCCGTCCTTCAGCGTGTCGGTGGACTCGCCCGGCTCGTACACGCGCGCGCCCTGGCCGTAGTCCGCGGACACGCGGTCGCCCAACAGCTCCTGGTAGCGCGCGTTGCTGAAGTTGCCCGACAGCATCATCCCCTCGTCGGTGATGACCAGCCGGTCCAGGTCCTGGAGCGGATCCACGCCGCTCTTCTGGCGGAACTGCTCCAGCTGCTTGCCGCCGTCGCGCATCATGCAGTCCAGCAGCAGCGCGCCGATGGGCGAGTGCCTCAGCGCGTTGGCCTCGATGACCACCGCCGTCTTGCCCGGACCCCGGGGCAGCGCCGCGAGCAGTGGATCCCTCGGCTTCGCGGGCACCGCGGCCTGCTCGCCCGCGTCCGGCGCGACGGGCGTCGGCTGCGTCCTGCGCCGCTCCGCGCGCTCACGCTCCGGCGCGCGCATCCGTCGGGGGAACTCCACCTTGGGCTCCTCGGTCTCGGTCTTGTCGCCCTGACCCAGGAACATCAACACCGCCGCGGCCACGAACAGCAGCGCCGCCATCGCCAACCACGCCCCTCGCTTCTGGCGCCTCTCCATCTCAGTAGTCCTTTCCCTCGAACCGCCAGAATCCCACCACCAGCGCCGCCATCCCGAAGACGAAGACGCCCAGCAGCAGCGTCCCCAGCGAGCGCACCTCCAGGGGCAGCGACGCGGCCAGGTCCCCGGCGGCCTCCGCCAGCGCGGACAGCCGGGGGAGCAGCAGCGTCACCCCCAGGAACGCGTCGCGGCTCAGCCCCTCCTCGAAGAACCGGGCGATCTGCTGCCGGTTGCCCGCGATGATGCCGCCCACCATGAAGGCGAAGCCCGCCGCCGCGCACAAGGCCGCGCTGCGCACCAGCGTCGCCGTGGTCAACATCACCGCGTACACCGCCGCGAAGCCCACGCACGCCATCAACCCCGCGACGAGCGGCCCCACCGTCCAGTACCCCGCCTTCACCCCGAAGATGAGCACCAGCCCCGTGGTGCCATACAGCGTCCCGCCCAGCGCCAGCGTCATCACCCCCAGGAACGTCCCCGCGAGCAGGTGCCAGCGCTGGATGGGCAGCGCGAGCAGGTGCTCGATGCGCCCCGGCGACATCAGGCTGGGCGCGAAGTCCGAGCACGCGACGATGCCGAACAGGATGCCGCCGTAGAACACGATGAACGCCGCCGCCTGGTACACCGGCCGCAACGCCACGTCGACGGACTGGATGTTCGCGCGGATGTCCTGACCGAACAGCCGCGACGCCGCCAGCGCCCCGTCGATGACCTCCAGCCTCAGGCTCAGCGCCACCACCGCCAGCACCAGGGTGATGCCCACCATGAAGGCGAGGATGAACTTGCGCGACACCGCCTCGCGCAGCACGTAACCCGCGATTCCCACCACCGGCCTCATGCCGCCACCTCCGCCCGCCCCGCGCCGGCGCCCATCGTCCCCAGCAGCACCGACTCCAGATCCATCCCGTCCCGCCGCAGCTCGACCAGCAACGCCCCGGTGGCCCGCGCCCGGTCCAGCGCGCCGTTGAGCGCCGCCGGGTCCTCGGCCTCCACGTGGTACACGCCGTCCGCCCGCGCCTGGGTGAAGCCCGCGACGGCCAGCGCCTCGGCGCTCGTGCCCGGCGCGAAGCGCACCACCCACCGCGAGCCGCCGCGCACCAGCTCCTCCAGCCGCCCCTCGCGCACCACGCGGCCGTCCGCGAGGATGGCCACGCGATCGCACACGCGCTCCGTCTCCGCCAAGAGGTGCGAGTTCAGGAAGAGCGTCGTGCCGCGCCGGACCTCCTCCTGGAGGATGCGCCGCACCTCCATGCGCCCCATCGGGTCGATGCCGTCCGTGGGCTCGTCCAGGATGAGCAGCTCCGGCTCCCCCACGAGCGCCGCCGCCAGCCCCAAGCGCTGACGCATGCCCTTGGAGTACCCACCAATCTTCCGGCCCACGGCGTCCGAGAGGCCCACGCGCTCGAGCAGCTTCAGGTGGCCCGGCGCGTCCGGCTTCAGGCCCTTGAGCTGGCGCACCGTCGCGAGGAACGCGGTGGGCGTCCACGAGCCGGGCAGGTGCAGGCGCTCGGGCAGGTAGCCGATGCGCGCGCGGATGCGGGCATCCTCGGGCGTGCCGCCCAGGACGCGCACGGTGCCCTCGGTGGGCTGGACGATGCCGAGCAGGCTCTTGATGAACGTCGTCTTCCCCGCGCCGTTGGGGCCGATGAGGCCGAAGGCACTTCCTTGGGGAACCGACAGGTCCATGCCCCGCAGGGCGATGTTCCCCGTCCTGCGGAAGGCGCGCTGGTACGTCTTGCGCAGGTTCGTTACTTCGATGGCGGGCGTCTGGGATGTCACGGTCGAAACTGTAGACGAGCCAGCCGTGCGGCGATTGCCTGTGTCGGTCCTCCGGGGGAGGGGCGTGCGGCCGTGCACCCGCTTCGAATCCCCGCGACCTCGTTTTCGCGGCCCTGGGAAATCGGTTTCGCACGCCCGAGGTCGCTGCCGCGCCGCGACACCTCGTCGTTTCGCCCCCTTGCGATGTGGCCCTCCGCTGGTCCGTCCCGTGCAATCCCCGCCGGCACACCCCAAGGCAGGAGGAAGTGGATGACGTACGCGGAACGCGTCGAGCAGCAGCGTGAAGAGGCCCGTCGGGAGCTGGCGGCCGCCGAGCAGGAGCTGGCGTCCGGCGGGGAGGCGGCGCGCGTGCGCTACGCCCGGGCGCTGCACGAGGCGGACCTCGCGGAGGCCCGCGCCCAGCGCCACGCCCGGGAAGGCCGGCGTCATCAGCACAGCTGGAGGCTCGTCGCAGGGTGAGCGGGCGGGCGCCCGGACGGAAACGATGAAGGCGTGGGCGCGCCGGTTTATACCGGCGAGCACCATGGCCCATCCCGTCCACCGCCCCCGCCGCCTCCGTCGTTCGCCCGTCCTGCGCGAGATGGTGCGCGAGACGCGCCTCGCCCCGGGGAACTTCATCTACCCCCTCTTCGTCGTGGAGGGCCGGGACGTGCGCCGTCCCATCGCCTCCATGCCGGGCATCTTCAACCTCTCGCTCGAGCACGCCGTGGCCGAGGCCCGCCTGGCGAAGTCCCTGGGCGTCCCCTCGGTCATCCTCTTCGGCATCCCCGACCACAAGGACGGGCAGGGCACCCAGGGCTACGCGCGCGACGGAATCGTCCAGCGCGCCATTCGTGAAATCAAGGCGGCCGAGCCCGACCTCCAGGTCATCGCGGACGTGTGCCTGTGCGAGTACACGGACCACGGCCACTGCGGGGTGCTGGAGGACGGCCACGTGGTCAACGACGCCACACTGCCGCTGCTCGCGCAGATGGCCGTCACCTGCGCCCAGGCGGGCGCGGACATCATCGCCCCCTCGGACATGATGGACGGCCGCGTGGGCGCCATCCGCAAGGCGCTGGACGAGGTGCGCCTCATCGACGTCCCCATCATGTCCTACGCGGTGAAGTACGCCTCCGGCTACTACGGCCCCTTCCGCGAGGCCGCCCAGAGCACGCCCAAGTCTGGAGACCGCCGCGGCTACCAGATGGACCCGGGCAACGTGCGCGAGGCGCTCAAGGAGGCCGCGCTGGACGTGGAGGAGGGCGCCGACATGCTGATGGTGAAGCCCGCCCTGGCCTACCTGGACGTCATCCGCGCCGTGCGCGAGCGCTTCGACCTGCCGCTGGCCGCCTACAACGTCTCCGGCGAGTACGCCATGCTCAAGGCCGCCGGCCAGAATGGTTGGATTGACTACGAACGGGTGATGCTGGAGACGCTCACCGGCATCAAGCGCGCGGGCGCCGACCTCATCATCACCTACCACGCGCTGGAAGCCGCGAAGCTCCTGTAGCCAACACCACCAGGGCCCGCGCGCGGGTTGCGCTTGATCCGCCGCGGGCGTTGCGTCCAAATAGCCGGCGCACGATGCCCACCAAGAAGAAGCGTCCCAGACGCAAGTCGGAGAAGCCCCCGCCCCAACGTCGGCGCGGTCCGGCGAAGCCGAAGCGCTCCGGCACCCGGCGCGCCCCCGTGATTCGTACCGGGGCTTCGTTGCAGTACAAAGTGGTCGAGCTGTCCACGGTGGACGAGGGGGCGCTGGAGCGCACCCTGAACGAGTGGACGGCGAAGGGCTGGAACCTGGACGGCGTGCAGTTCGCGATGCGCGAGTCCTCCAAGCGGCCGGCCATGGCGTTCATCTTCTTCACCCGGGAAGGCGTGGCGGCGGCGCCGGACGAGGACGCCGCGCGGGCGAAGCTCTTGCGCCTGTCCGAGTCGGGGCCGACGTCGGCGGGGAATGCGTGGACGCCGGGCGAGGGTTCCCATCCTCCGTTCCATCCCTTGAGCGCGCATGAGCGGCTGGCGCGGCTGGCGGGGTTGGACGAGCCGGAGCCACCCGAGGAGGGTCTCACGTTGGAGCCCGAGGAGTGAGCGCGCCCCCAGAGCGCATCCTGATGGCGGCCAGCCGTGGCGGTGGCCGCGCGTTGAGGCTCGTCGTCGAGGACAGTGAGCCGGGCTCGCCGTACCCGAAGGCGTCCTTGTGGCTGCGCCTTGGCGCGCGCGCGGTGGACGTGGCGGTGGCGTGGGGCCTGTATGTCGTGTGCGGCCGCGCGGGCTCCGTCGTCGCGCTGCTGTTCCTCCTGCTCGCGGACGGGATGATCCAGGGCCAGAGCGTGGGCAAGCGCATCTTCGGCGTGAAGGTGATGCACCTGCCCACGCGCTCGGCGGCGCGACACCGCGACAGCACGCTGCGCAACGCGCCGCTGTCGCTCATCGTCTTGTTGGGGATGATGCCGGAGCCGCTGGGGCCGGTGGCCGCGGTGGCGGGGCTGGTCGTCATCGGCGGCATCGAGGCGTGGCGCGTGGTGAGGGATCCGCTCGGCTGGCGGCTCGGCGACACCTGGGCGCAGACGCAGGTGGTGGACGGGAAGGTTGTGGCGGGCGCAACCGTTGCAGCCCGCGACCCGGTGGCGCATCAGCGCGCGCCGGGCAGACTCATGTCCGCGGCGAAGGTGCGCCGCGGTCGCTCGCTCAAGAAGAGAAGGGGGCTACCGTGCGCATCGCGCTGACCCACAATCTCAGGTTGTCTGATTCGGAAGAAGAAGCGGAGTTCGACACCCAGGAGACGGTCAACGCGCTGGCGGCGGCCATCGAGCGGCTGGGCCACCGGCTGGAGCGCTTCGAGGTCAGCGGCCCCGCCTCGCGCACCGTGGCGCGGCTGGAGGCGTACAGCCCCGACCTCATCTTCAACACCGCCGAGGGCCGCCGCGGCCGCTTCCGCGAGGCGTTCTATCCCGCGCTCTTCGACGAGCTGGGCTTCCCGTACACGGGCTCGGACGCGTACGCGCTGGCGGTGACGCTGGACAAGCAGCTCACCAAGCTCGTGTTGTCCAAGCAGGGCATCCGCACCCCGGGCTGGCAGTACGTGGAGAAGCTCAGCGAGCTGACCGCGGAGAACCTGCGCTTCCCCGTCATCGTGAAGCCCAACTTCGAGGGCTCCTCCAAGGGCATCACCCAGGACTCCATCGCGGAGACGCTGGACGAGGTGCGCGCCAAGGTGTCCGCCGCGCTGGAGAAGTACCCCGCCGGCGTGCTGGTGGAGGAGTACATCCCGGGGCGCGACCTGACGGTGCCGTTCCTGGCCGCGGTGGACAACGACTACGACGGCGTGCTCACGCCCGTGGAGTACGTGGTGGACCCGGCGGTGACGGCGGGCCGGCGCTACGCCATCTACGACTACGAGCTGAAGACGAAGAAGGAGAGCGCCGTCTCGGTGCTCGCGCCCGCGCGCATCCCGGCGCGCACCGCCGAGGACGTGCGGAAGATGGCGCAGAAGATCTACCAGGCGCTCGACTGCAGGGATCTGGGCCGCATCGACTTCCGCCTGAGCGACGCGGGCGTGCCGTACTTCCTGGAGATCAACGCGCTGCCCAGCCTGGAGCCGGGCGCGGGCATCTACGCCTCCGCGGAGCTGGACGGTCTGCACCTGGACGGGGTCATCAACTCCATCATCCAGAGCGCGGCCAAGCGCTACAAGATCAAGGACTCCTCCCGGCGCCAGGGCAAGCCCGCGCGCAAGACGGGGCCCTTGCGCGTCGGCTTCACGTACAACGTCAAGCGCGTCAAGCCGAGCGCCCACGGCGAGGCGGTGGAGGACAGCGAGGCGGAGTACGACTCGCCCAACACGCTGCAGGCCATCCGCGAGGCGATTGCGTCCTGGGGTCACGAGGTCATCGACCTGGAGGCCACCGCGGAGCTGCCCACGGTGCTGTCGAGCACGCCGCTGGACATCGTCTTCAACATCGCCGAGGGCTTCAAGGGCCGCAACCGCGAGAGCCAGGTGCCGGCCATGCTGGAGCTCCTGGACATCCCGTACACGGGCAGCGATCCGGCGACGCTCTCCATCGCCTTGGACAAGGCGCTGGCGAAGAAGATCGTCCGTCAGGCGGGCATCCTCACGCCCAACTTCCAGCTGATGGCCACGGGCAAGGAGCGGCTCAACAAGGAGTTCACCACCTTCCCGCTCATCGTGAAGCCGGTGGCGGAGGGCAGCTCCAAGGGCGTCGTCACCAAGAGCGTCTGCCACAGCGAGGCGGAGCTGCGCGAGGTGGTGCGCGAGATCGCCAGCAAGTACCAGCAGCCGGCGCTCATCGAGGAGTACATCGGTGGGCGTGAGTTCACGGTGGGCCTGCTCGGCGAGCGGCGCCCGCGCGTGCTGCCGCCCATGGAAATCGTCTTCCTGGACAAGGGGGAGAAGAACCCCGTGTACAGCTTCCAGCACAAGCTGGATTGGACGGACCGCATCCGCTACGACGCGCCGGCCAAGCTGGAGCCCGCGCTGCTGGAGAAGCTGCGCACGGCCGCGCGCAGCTCGTTCATGGCGCTGGGATGCCGCGACGTCGCGCGCATCGACTTCCGCATGGACGACAAGGGGCGCATCTACTTCATCGAGTGCAACCCGCTGCCCGGCCTCACGCCCGGGTGGAGCGACCTGGTGCTCATCGCGCAAGGCGCGGGCATGGACTACCGCGCGCTCATCGGTGAGATCATGGCCCCCGCCATCCGCCGCTACAAGGAGCGCGCGTCGCGCCGCGCCGCCAGCGAGCACCCGCATCCCGTCGTGCAGCCAGGGCTGCACAAGGGCCCCGCGCTCGACGAGCACGCCGCGCCTGTCGCCACCTCGGCTCCGGTCGCGCCCGGGAGCAGCGCTGCGCCGAATGGCTCGAACACTCCCGTGAATGATGCCAGCACCGCGCCCGCGTCGACGGACGGCGTGCCGCGCATCGAAGCCAAGGCGTGATGCTCGGCCTCTCGGGGCCCTCCGAGGAGGGCCTTTCGAGCGCCTGAAGATATTACGCGGTCGGAGTGGTTGACGGTGGGTGATGGTCCGCTAGTGTGGCCGGCATGGTGCACATCCCCGAGTACATGGGACCGCGGGTTCGCGCCCGCGAGCTGGGACTTCCGTTGGGCCGGTTCAAGCCCGGCAAATACAACGCCATCACCGACGTGGAGGGCGTGCTCGTCGGCCACTGCACGCTCATCCAGGGCGACGGCCCGCTGAGGCCGGGGCACGGCCCGGTGCGCACGGGCGTGACGGCCATCATGCCCAACAAGGGCAACATCTTCATGGAGCGGATGACGGGAGGCGGCTTCGTGCTCAACGGCGCGGGCGAGGTCTCCGGCATGACGCAGCTCATGGAGTGGGGCCTCATCGAGACGCCCATCCTGCTCACCAACACCATGGCGGTGGGCGCGGTGTCGGACGGCGTGGCCCGCCACCTGGTGGAGCGCTACCCGGGCATCGGCGACGAGCACGACGTCATCATCCCCGTCGTCGGAGAGTGCGACGACTCGTGGCTCAACGACATCTCCGGCCGGCACGTGCGCGAGGAGCACGTCTTCGAGGCCATCCGCAACGCGGCGTCCGGCCCGGTGGCCGAGGGCAACGTGGGCGGCGGCACCGGCATGGTGACGTGCGACTTCAAGGGCGGCATCGGCACGTCGTCCCGCAAGCTGCCGGAGGTGCTGGGCGGCTACACGCTGGGCGTGCTGGTGATGTCCAACTTCGGGAAGATGCACAACCTGCGCGTGGGCGGCCTGCCCATGGGCGAGGTGCTGGCGGAGAAGTTCAAGGGCGCCCCCAAGCGCGGCACCACCTACGGCTCCATCATCGCGGTGGTCGCCACCGACGCGCCGCTGCTCAGCCATCAGATCAACCGCCTGTGCAAGCGCGTGGGCCTGGGCATCGGCCGGGTGGGCAGCTACGCGGCGCACGGCTCGGGCGAAATCGTGGTGGGCTTCTCCACCGCGAACATCATCCCGCGCCGCACGCAGAAGATGGTCTACAAGCTGAAGCTGCTGCTGGATCAGCGCCTGGACCCCCTCTACGAGGCGGTGATGGAGGCCACCGAGGAGGCCATCCTCAACGCCATGTGCATGGCCACCTCCATGACGGGCGCCAACGGCAACCACTGCCCGGCGCTCCCCCTGGACGAGGTCCGCCGCTTCCTGGACGCGTTCAAGCCCATCTTCGCCTCGGTCAAGAAGCGCCCCCAGCAGAGCAGCGCCCCCGCCTCCCGGGAGAAGCCCACCGACGAGGACCGGGAGGGGGAGGTGACGGTGTCCGCCGCCAGACCCACCCAGGTCCGGGGGGCGGAGGGCATTCCCTACCCGACGCGCCCCGCTCCCGAGGTGGCCGAGGGGGCGGCCCCAGGCCCCGAAACGGCCTCCGGACCCCCTCCGGAGGGTTCCTCTTCCGGGAGCCCTTCAGGTTCTGATAGTTAAGCGCCTCTTTTCACGTCTCCGTCATGGAGCACAGGAGTCAACGATGGCCCGCAGCAAGAGCAAGCACCGCCGCGTGCAGATGAAGATCAAGCAGGCCTGGAAGAAGCGGGCCAAGAAGAACAAGGCGGAGGCCAAGGCCGCCGCCGAGAAGAAGAAGTAGGCAGGTCCGCCCCGTTGGCGGCCCGTGGCGCTATTCCCGGGTCGCCGAGAACGGGGTGACGAAGCTGCACCGCTGGGGCGGCTCCACGCCCGGGCGCGAGAAGTTCCCCGTGAACGTCCCGTCGAGTCGCGCCGTGCCGCCGTCCCCCTCGGGGGACGTGTAGCGACCGGCGAGGCTCAGCGTGTCCATCCTCCCGCCGTCCTGTCCCGGGCCCGTGCCGGCCATGGAGAAGGAGCCCTCGGCGGAGATGGTCCCCAACAGTCCCACGCCTTCCAGGTTCCCGATGAGTCGGTCTGCCGAGCGGGTGACGTCCAGGGGCCTGTTGCGCGGCAGCTCCACACCCAGGTTGAGGCATTCGGCGGGCACCCCCGCGTCGCCGAAGGCCATGCGATAGCGGCCCTCCATCGCCGGACAGTCAGTGCACGGCGCGGCGGAGTCTCCGCAGCCCGGGGCGCCGAGTCCCAGGGCAGTGGCCAGTACCGCGAGGCCCGTCAGCGTCAAACGTCCAGTAGTCATGGGTGGTGTCCTCATGTGGGGGATGTCGGACTTCCCGGCGGGAAGCGCGATTCCTAGGTTGGAAGCGGGCAGTGGGCTCGTCGGGCGGGGTGGGGTGGGGCGGTGGCTGATTCGCGGCGGTGGTCGAACTACGTGTTCGCGGCGCTGTTTGCGCTGGCGTTGATTCTCTTCTCCAGGATTCTGTTGCCGTTCCTGATGCCGGTGTTGCTGGGCGGCTTCCTGGTCGTCCTGTTCATGCCGGTGCAGGACTACCTGTGTCAGAAGCTGCGGGGCCGCAAGCCCTTGTGCGCCGGGTTGTCCACCCTCACGGTATTCCTCCTCATCCTCGCGCCGCTGGCCCTCGTCGGGTGGATGGTGGCGCGTGAGGTGTTCCAGTTCGTCGGCCAGGCGCAGGACCTGCTCGAGCGGGTGGACCTGCGTCACCAGTTCGCCTCCAGCCTGCCCCGCGGCCTGAGCCGCTACATCCGGTTCGACCTGGAGAGCGCGCAGACGGAGCGCTCGCTGATGGCGGCGGTGACGGGCGGCGCGGCCCTGCTCAAGGACCTGGTGGGTGCGGGCACGGAGCTGGTCATCAACATGTTCCTGATGACGGTGGCCATGTACTACTTCTTCCTCGACGGTCGCCGGCTCGTCGCGGAGGTGACGCGGCTGATTCCGTTGGACCGCCGCTACTTCGAGGCCTTCTCGCGCGAGTTCACCGACGTCGCGTACGCCATCGTCTACGGCAACACCGTCACGGCGCTCATCCAGGGCGCGGTGGGCTTCGTGGGGTTGCTCATCGCCGGGGTGCCGCACGCGGGGGTGTGGGGCGCGGCCATGGTGCTGGTGGCGCTGGTGCCCGTGGGCGGCACGGCGCTGGTGTGGGGCCCCATCGGCGTGGTGTTCATCGCCATGGGCAAGGTGAGCGAGGGCGTCTTCCTGCTCGCGTGGGGCACCTTCCTGGTGGGGACCATCGACAACGTCATCCGCCCCCGGCTGTGCGGCTCGCGCATGGCACTGCACCCGCTGCTCGTCTTCCTGTCCATGTTCGGCGGTCTGGCCGTGTTCGGGATGATGGGGCTCCTGGTGGGGCCGCTCATCGCGTCCATCTTCATGGCGATGGTGCGCATCTACCGTCGCGACTTCCTGGGCATCGGCCGCGCGGCCTACGTGGCGGAGTCCACCGGGTCGGCGCGGGAGTCCACCGACGAGGAGGGGAGCGAGCCTGAGTCGGAGGGGCGGCCCGTGTCCGCTCCCTCGGTGGTGGGAGCCCCGGCGCACCTCAACGCCTGAGAGCGGACCGCCGGGCAAGCCTGGACATCGCGTGCGGGCTGGGTGAACCTTCCAGTCCCGAATGATGAACTCCCAACACGCGATGGTCCGCTGGGGCCTGGTGCTCTTCACGGCGGTGACGCTGGCCTCCCCGGGAGCGCTGGCGCAGGTCGTCAAGAAGAAGCGCGTGGTGCCCGCCCAGGTGGTGGCGCCCAAGGCGAAGGCGAAGCCGGCCAAGGCGCGGGAGGCGAAGTCCAGGAAGACGGCCACGCCCAGGGAGGCCCCCAAGCAGCTCGTCGTGTTGACGGTGGAGGGAGATCGCGGCGGGAAGGTCCGGGCACAGCTCGAGTCGGCCCTGCGCCGCGCGAAGCCGGTGAAGGTGGCGTCGCTGAAGCAGTACGCCACCCTCGGCAAGAAGGAAGGCCTGAAGGGCAACACCCTGTTCACCGACGCGCCCCTGGCCCGGGTGGCGCCGAGGATGAAGCTGGACGCGGCCGTCACTGGCACCGTGAGCGGCTCGAGCCTGACGGTGCGCGTGCTGGACGCGAGCGGCACCGTGCTGGGGGAGCAGGACGTGAAGCTGACGCGGGGCAGGCTCGCGCCCGCGGACGTGAAGCTGGCGGTGGCCGCGGTGGTCGAGGCGCTGAGTGGCGCGACGCGTCCGTTCGAGGAGCCCGTCACCCCGTCCGAGCCGCTCGCTCCCGTCGAGCCCGTGACGCCTCCGACGCCCGTCGCCGAGGCGCCCCGGACGCCGACGCCTCCGTCCGAGAAGCCGATGGAGACGCCGAAGCCGCTGGAGCCCGTGGCCGAGCGTCCCGTGGAGAGCCCGAAGCCGCTGGAGCCCGAGCGCCCGAAGCCCGCTCCGAAGGCGCCCGACATGGTGGCCATCGGCCCCCAGCCGAAGGACGGACCTCCGCCGATGGACGAGGAGCCCGAGTCGCACACGACGACGGACCCGTTCCTCGAGGTGGAGCTGGACACGGGCTCGGGTGGCACCGTGGGCGAGGAGCCGCCGCGTCCGCCGCTGGCCCGGCTCACGCTGGGCGGCACGACGACGTGGCGGAAGTACTGCACGCGTCCGGGCGTGAAGTCCTGCGGCGAGTTCGACCGCAAGCCCGAGGAGGAGCAGGTCGGAGATCGCGCCGACTACGAGTCCTCCGTGCCGTACCTGGGCATCTCCGCGGAGCTGGAGCTGTTGCCCTTCGCGCGCCGTCCCTCCGCGTTGCGCGGCCTGGGCGCGGTGCTGGGCTACCGGCGCGGGTATGCCTCCACCAACGTGACGCTGTTCAACGACGTGGGCCAGTCCGCCACGCGTGAGGTGGTGGCCACCGACTCGGTGCTCACCGCGCAGGCGATGTACCGCTACTTCTTCGGCTTCGGCTCGTCGCGCCAGCTGCTGGGCTACGCCGGGGTGAAGGCGGGCCTGCTCACGCGCGCGTTCGACGTGGAGGAGGACGCGGACAGTCCGCTGTCCAGCACGCATCGCTTGTACCCGGCGGTGGGCCTGGAGGTCTCCGTGCCGCTGCTTCGTCAGGTGCGGCTGGAGGCCGCGGGGCAGCTCTTCATCAGCCCGAAGCCCGGCCAGGGGTTCGATGACGAGGGCGGCGCGCTGGACCTGGAGGTGAGTGACTACGGTACGTCAGTGTCGACGTTCGGCTGGGAGGCGGAGCTGGGCGTCGCCGGCGAGCTGTGGGGCCCGTTCGGCTACCAGCTGCGCTTCAAGCTGTCGCATTACAAGGATACCTTCAGTGGCCCGGGCGCGCGCATCGGCTGGGACAACGGAGGCGTGGCCGAGGACACGTACTCCAGCATCCACTGGGGACTCACGGCGTCGTATTGACGACCGAGCGGATCACGGGCGCGAGGATGGAAGCGCTCGCGCCGCGGCCCACACCGGACGGATGGCGACGGAGACCGCCGTCACCACCTCCGAGAGTCGCTCGGGGCGTCCCTCGGCCTGACTGGCCCGATAGCGCGCCCACTTCTCCAGGCTCCACGGACTCTGGCCCAGCTCGCCGGACACCAGCCGCTCCATCACGTCCAGCGAGTCTCCGCGCGAGTCGAACGCGAGCCGCAGCGCCGCGGGCAACAGCGCGGACTCCAGCGGCGCGTGACGCGTGAGCAGGTACACGTCGAACAGGTCCTTGGGGCGGAAGCGTCCCTTGCCTCGCTCGAAGAGGCCGTGGAGCTTCCACGCGAGCAACGTCTCGGGACGACACGCGAGCACGCGCGCGGTGGTGCCGTCGTCCGTCGCGTAGTCCAACCAGGCGGGCGGCGGATTCATCGGGTCGCCGAAGCCGGTGTCGATGCGCAGCAGCTGAGGGGACTCTTCGCCGGGCAGCCACGTCTCCACGTGGATGCGCACGCCGGGGAATGGTGTCTCCGCCCAGATGACCTCCGAGCGCAGGGCGCCGAAGACGAAGCCATCTCCGACGTCCACGCCCAGCACGTCCACGAACCGGTCCACCGTGTCGCCCTCGTGGAAGGGGAAGGCCGCGAGGAAGTCCAGGTCCTCCACCGGGCGCGGGACGGGGCCGCTCCACAGTCGCATCATCAGCCCGCCCCGCAGGATGAGGTGAGGGGCCTGGGACGTGCGCGCGAGCCGACGGAGCGCGGCGGCGCTGGCGCGGAGCGGGAAGGGCAGGGGGCTCATGTCGAGGTCTCCAGCCAGCCCCGGTCCAGCGCGTGGTTGGAGTCGTAGACGGTGTACTCGCGCAGCCGCTGCGTCAGCGGCAGACCCAGCCCCGAGAGGTCCTCCAAGAGCGCGTCGAAGCGCGCATCCGCCTTCACCTTGCCCAGGCCGTGGACGCGGAGCGTGACGAAGCGCTCGGAGGCGCCGTCCTCGCGCACCTTGCGCGCGTTGCGGGACAGGTGGGCACCATGGCTCGCGCAGCGGGCCTGCAGGGCCTCCAGGTCCGCGCCGTGCGCGGGGAGCAGGACCTTCACGTGGAACTCGAAGTAGTTGGACGGCTGGGCGAGCGCCGCGGCGTCGTCCTCCGGCATGTCGCGGTTCTTGCCCAGGGCCTCCAGCTTCATTCGCGTCACGTCGAAGCCGTCGCTGGCGAGAGCGCGCGCCATGTCCCTGACCTCCTCCAGCGCATGGCGGAGCGTGCCGTGGTGGTACGAGGCCGTCATGGGTTGGAACGGCTCGGCGCCTCGGCCCAGCTCGATGAAGATGCACTTCACGGAAGCCGCGTCGCAGAACGCGCGGAAGCGCCGCAGGTCCTCCTCCGAGCGGGCGGAGACGGTGAGGTGGGCCTCGTAGGCGCCGCCCGGGGACGCGGGGCGCAGCAGGTCGGCCAGCTCCAGGTAGGGCCGGTGGCGCATGTTGAGGAAGAACTTGTTGCGCTCCATCTCCGCGAGCGTGCGCTGGTAGCCATCCGGCAGCCACGCGTTGTCCCAGCCGAAGCCGCCGCTGCCACGCGGCTCGGTGAGCAGCATGCCCTCGATGGCGTCCTCGAAGATGCGGACGTGGTCCGGATGCCCGTCCTCGCTGAAGGCCACGGCCACGCGCGTGCGCCCACGACGGCCACCGTGCTCGGAGAGGAAGTCCTGCATGCCCCGCTCGAGCAGCTCCTTCTTGAAGCGCGCGCCGGTGAAGCAGGTGCCGTCATCCAGCTCCAGGGCGGTGGTCTCCACGAAGCATGGCGCGCCCAGCACGGCGGAGGCCGCCAGCACCTTGCGCTTCGCGATGCTCGCGAGGTCCAACGGGCCCGGGCCCTGGAGCTCCGCGTCGGAGAGGCCGGGCAGCGCGAGCTTCCTGGGCGAGACGTCGAGTCCCGCCAGCAGTCGGCCGACCTCGTCGGCCTTGTAGCGGTTCCCGGTGACGAAGAGGGCCCGGCTCATGGAAGCACTTCCCGCGCAGAGGGCGCCGACGGGCGCCAGTTCCAGTGGGCGGGTCGCCCGGTGTTCTCGGGCAGGAGGCTCCCGTCCACCTTGTCGCGACGGACATACTTGGTCAGCAGCTCCACCCTGACACCCTTGCCGACCTGTCGCTCCAGGCGCCACACCGCGCCCTCCACGGGGTCCTCCGCCCCATGGAAGCCTCCCGACGCGAGGCGGCCCAGGGCGGACTCGATGTCGAGCGGGCCGCCCTCGTGGATGAGCCCTGGCGTGACGAAGCCGCCCGCACCGACTCGGGCGGTGAGCTGCTCCCACGGCAGGCGCTGTCCCTGGTGCATCAGGTCGAACACGACGAACGGCTCGTGCGGCAGCGCGTAGCGGGTGCCATGGGCGAGCGCGAGCCACTCGCCGACCATCCACTCGCCGGGTTGGAGCACGGCCCTGAAGCGCTCGGCATGGAGGGAGACCCAGTCCGCCCACATCCTACGGGCCTCGTTGGGGGAGCTCGCGGCGAGGCGCCCCTCGCGACCGAGCGCGACGACTTCATCCCCGAGCCTCGCGGCGGCGACACACGAGCCGTCCAGCTTCTCCAGGACGATGACGCGGTCCTTCTCGTCGCGAAGGCGCTCGGTGCAGACGCGGGCCAGCGCGGTGCTCAGGTGGTGGTCGGCGGGACCCGTGCGCGAGCCGGGCAGGTGGGGAATCGAGCCGTAGGCCTTGCGACCCAGCGGGCGGAGCGGAGCGTCGGGCGGTGTCACCACCCCGGAATCATGCCCTGCTCCGGTGCGCCGTGTCGGGCGCTCACTGCACGCGCCACACGGTGGGGCGGGGCCGCTCGGCCTTCTTCTCGCGAGGCGGGCGCGGCAGGGGCGCGGAGGCCCACTCCGGGACGAGCTCGTCCATGAAGAACAGGTCCTCGCCCAGGCCGTCGACGCGCACCTGGATGAGCGGGTCCGCGGGGTACTGGGCCACGGGGTCGTCGTATACGAGCGCCACGACGACGCCGGTGTGGCCCAGGAAGCCGGCGCTGATGGTGCCGTCGGACGAGTGGGCGACGACCTTCACGCGCTCGCCAATCCTCACCGGCGCGCCGTCCACGTTCGTGCTCACGATGAGGGAGGGGTCGTTCATGGGGCGTAGGAGCGGGGCTTGAGGGTGCGTGAAACGACGAGGGCCACCACACAGATGAGCCCCCAGGCGAACAGGTGGTAGCCCGCGACGTGGCGCCAGTCCTGCTCGCAGGCCAGCTCACCGACGAAGGCGCCCGTCGTGCCGACGGACAGCCCAGCGCACAGGGCGCGCAGCGGCTGGAACGCGGCCCCGCGCAGCACCACCACGGCCATCACCAGGGGGATGATGCCCACGGCCAGGTGGCTCGCGGTGCACACCCAGCCGGGCAGGGATGGAGGCGTCGTCGGAGAGCCACGCGCGAGCACGAGCGTCGCCGCGCAGGCCATGGCCAGTCCCACGGCGGCCCGACGCAAATCCCGTCCGCGCGGAGACAGCGCGCCCCAGGCACACACGCCGCTCGTCACGAGCAACAGGAGCAACAGCGGCGCGCGCGTCCACAGGGCCGCCGCGCTGACCGCGCCCACCGCCAGCATCACCCCGGCGGCCAGCAGCGCGATGCCTCCCGAGGACGCCATCATCCACGTGGCCAGGGTGCGCCAGCTCCGCACGGGCTTGCGCAGCGCCAGCTCGCTCCGGGCGCTCGCGAGGGCGCGCTCCAGCGCCGCGGTGTCCGGCGGGCGGGGCTCCTCCTGGAGCAGGGCGTCGATGTCCATGGGCGTCTTCATCGCGCCTCTCCCAGCCCTCCGAGCAGCTCCCGGAGCTTCTCGTATCCCCGATGCGCCCGCAGCCGCGCGGCGCCGGCGCTGATGCCCCGGAGCGCGGCAATCTCCTCGAACGACCAGCCCTCCACCTTGCTCAGCACCACCGCCTCGCGGTGGTCGGGAGGAAGCTGTTGTAACGCGTCCAGCAGGTGCCGGCGCAGCGACGGGTCCCCGGAGGGTGGGGGCGCGGATGTAGGAGCGCCTGTGCCCTCTCCGGAGGAGTAGGCGTCCACGTGCTGACGGTGGCGCAGTGCATCGCGCGCGGCGTTGGCGGCGATGGTCATCAACCAGGGGGAGAAGCGGGTGCCGCGCTCATAGCGGCCGCGGGCCCGGACGACGGACAGGAAGGTGGTCTGCAAGAGGTCCTCGGCGAGCGAGCCGTCGCGCACCATCCGCGTCAGGAAGCCCTGCACCCGCCCCGAGTGACGGGCGAAGAGGGCCTCGAAGGCGTCTTGTGCACCAGCGCAGAACCGTTCCATGAGCTCTTCGTCCGAGGGACTCCCCATCACCCGGCTCATGGACGGCCCACCCTGAAATGTGTTTCCGGAGTCCCCCAGGCCCCTCGGAGAGCCTGTGTCGGGCACCCGATGCAGGGATGCCCGACGAGGCGGCGCGCCAGCCCGCCAGGGCCTATCCGGGCATCAGCACCAGGCGGGCGATCTCGGGCGGGGCCCCCACGCGCATCGGCGGGCCCACGAAGCCGCAGCCGCGGCTGACGTAGATCTGCGAGTCGCCCGTGCGGCTGAGCCCCGCGTTGCGCTCCCGCCAGATGAGGTCTCCCACCACGTTGCCCGGGAACATCTGGCCACCGTGGGTGTGGCCGGAGACCTGGAGCCCCACGCCTCGCCGGGCGACTTCGTCGAAGTTGGAGGGCTGGTGCGCCAGCAGCACCGAGGCCTGGTCCGGGCTCACCTCGCGCAGCGCCGCGTCCAGGTCGTATCCGGGCAGACCCATCCGGTCCGCGCTCCAGTCGTCCACGCCCGCGAGCATGAACGATGCGCTCGCGTCGCCGATGGACACGGCGCGATTGCGCAACACGTTGATGCCCAGACGCTCCAGGTAGGCGACCCATGACGATGCGCCCGAATAGTAGTCATGGTTTCCGGTGACGAAGTACACCCCATGTCGCGCGCGCAGGGCGCCGAAGCCGGCCACGTAGGCCCCCAGGTCCGCCACGGTGCCGTCGACCAGGTCCCCGGTGATGGCGATGACGTCCGGCTTCAGCGCGTTGGTGCGCGCCACCAGCTCGTCCACGAAGTGGCGCTGGAGCACGTCCCCCACGTGGATGTCGGTGAGCTGCACCAGGGTGAAGCCGTCCAGCGCCCGAGGCAGCCGGGGCAGGCGCACCGGGGTGTCGCGTACGTCGGGCGGATGGAAGGCCCGCCAGGCGCCGAACGAGGTCGTCGCCACGCCCGCCAGGCCCGCGCCCAAGGCCAGGCCACCGGTGATGATGGCGCGGCGCTCGGGAGAGGGCGGACCCGAGGCGGGCTGCTCGGTGGGCGGTGCGGCACGGCGCGCGAGCCTGCGCCTGCCACGCTCGAGCAGCTCCGCCCCCAGCGTGAAGAAGAGCAGGTACATCACCAGCCCCATCCACGCGAGCAGGCCGATGCCCACCGCGCGCGTCAGGTCCGAGGGGAACAGGCTCCCCAGGAAGCGGAAGCCCACCGCGCCGAGGAAGCCGAGCGAGAAGAGCACCTGTGCGGCGCGCCGCGGCGCCTGGCGCGGGATGAGGTCCCTCACCAGCCGGCGGTAGAGGTAGACATGGGCGCCCGCCATCAGCGCGAGCACGGGGACGAAGAACAGGAGGAGGCTGAGCCAGCGGGGCATCGCGCTCCTGAATAGCGGAAGCCCTCGGCCCGTGCCCGTGCATTTCGCCAGCGGTCTCTCCAGTGGCTCCAGACGCCCCTGGCGGCAGGCAGGCGGTCGCACTTCCGCTTTCGCGAACGGACGCATCGGGGCAGGCTTGGGACTGTTCATCGCGGGCCTCGCGGCCCGCGCTCCTTTCCGAGGACCTCCAATGCTTCGTCGCTTCGTGCTGCTCTGTGCCCTGGTGCTCCCGCTGGTGGGGTGTGGAGATGACCCCAAGGAGCCCACGCCGGTGGGCAACCCGGACGATGGTGATCCGACGAAGGTGACGTACGCGGCGAGCCTGAACGTGGACCTGGCGGCGATGACGCGCCTGGACAGCGGCCTCTTCCTCCTGGACCAGGAGGTGGGCACGGGCCCCGAGGCCGTCGCGGGCAGGCGCGTCCAGGTGCACTACACGGGCTGGTTTCCGGACGGCACGCGCTTCACGACCTCCGAGGGCGGGCCCGCGCTGGCCTTCGACCTGGGGGCGGGGTACGTCATCAAGGGGTGGGATCAGGGCATCGTGGGCATGCGCGTGGGGGGCAAGCGCCGCCTCATCCTCCCGTATGACCTGGCCTACGGCGCGGAGGGCAACCCGCCGAGGATTCCCCCCTACGCGGTGCTCATCTTCGACACGGAGCTCGTCTCGGTCCGCTGAAGGCCGCGCCTCGTCCTCGCGTCCACTTGACGGGCGCCCCGGAGGCTCCTCGGTGAAACAAGGGGTGATATAGCCGCCCCACGTCTGCCGGGGAGTCGGGTCGTCCGAGGAGGAGTCCCGACTTGGGGGTTTCATCCTCCGGCGAGGGGGACGCAATGTCGGGTTCCGAGTCGGAAGTGGTCGAGGGGAATGGGGAGAGGGCCGGGGCGGAGGGAACGCTCCAGGCGCTGCAGGCCCTGATGGGGCTGGAGTCCGCCGCGACGGCCGCCCGGCTCTATGAAGAGCTGAGCGCGGCCCAGCGCGAGCGGCTGCTGCGGGACGCGGCGCTGGCCCCCGCGCGAGAGCGCCAGCAACTGTCGGAGGTCCTGTCGTGGGCGCGTGACTTCGCGGGCGCCGCGCGGCTGTTGCAGGGCTGTGGCGAGGAGTCGCGGATGGCGGCGCTCTACGTCCAGGGCGGACAGTACGTGGACGCGGCGGAGGCCTTCCTGCGCGCGGGTGAGCCGGAGCGCGCGGCCGCGGCCTTCGAGCGGGGTGGCGCGCTGGAGCGGGCCCTGGAGGTGTACCGGGGGCTCGGCTCGCGCGAGCAGGTGGCGCACTGCCTGGTCCGCCTGGGGCGTCCGCACGAGGGCGCGCTCCTGTATCGCGAGCTGGGCCAGCCCCACGCGGAGGTGGAGGCGCTGGGGTGCGTGCCCGCGGGGGACGCGCGCCACATCGAGTCGGTGCTGCGCATGTGCATGCTGCTGGACGCGGAGGGCTTCACGCGTCGGGCGCTGGCGCTGCTCGCGGACACGCTGCGCGCCTCGGAGACGGCGCGTGGAGACCCGGCGCTGGCCGCGGAGAAGGCGCGGCTGCTGCGCCGCATGGGCATGGACGCGGAGGCAGAGGCCGTCATCGCCCGGCTCCCCGCGCAGAGCTCGTCGCCGGAGGCCAATGGGTACAACTACCTCAAGGCCATCCCCATCTTCGGCGAGCTGTCGCTGGAGGACATGAAGGACCTCTACCGCGTGGCGCGTCAGGTCCTCATCCCGGCGGGCGCCGTCATGCTGGAGAAGGGCGCGGCGGGCGTGGGCCTCTTCGTGCTGCTGGAGGGCACCGTGGACGTCTACACCGGCACGGAGGACGACGCGCGCCGGCTCAACACGCTGGGGCCGGGGGCCTACCTGGGGGAGATCTCCCTGGTCCAGGACGCGCCCGTATCGGCGCGGGTGAAGGCGCGCACGTCGGTGCGCGCGCTGCGCATCACCCGGGCGGGCTTCCAGCACTACCTGGACACGCACGAGGGCGCCGCGCTGCGCATCTTCCGGCTGTTCACGCAGAACCTCGCCGCGCGCGTGCGGGCCCTCAGCACCTGACGGCGCAGGCTCGCGATGCCTTGCGCCCTGGGACGTTGCGCGTGCCCGCCTGGACGCGCGTGCCCTGGGGCGAATTGACAATCACAGTCGTCTGCTTTATCTCAATCCCATCATGAGGCCCGTCTCCTTCACAGCCCTGCTGATGCGCGTCCCCGCGCCGGCGGCGGACGTGTGCCTTGCCCCCCGTCACGAGGTTCTGCTCGACATTTGAGCAGGCGGGCCGGAGTCCTTCCGGCGCGCGGGTTTGCTGGTTCCCGTGTGTCGTGAAGTCCGGTTCCGCCCTGGCTCGATGAGGGCCGTCGTGTGCCTTCGTTCCATGCGTCCCTGAGCGGGCTCTCACGCCCCTCCGGCGCGTCGCGCGTGGACGGGCACCTCGACGGCGCCTCGTCCGTCGTCCCTCACCAACCGGCTCCTCACTTCATCACCCCCCGCGGGCCTCGCTGCCCGACGGGAACGGGAGTCCTTCATGCCTCGCAGCACTCGCATCGAGCGGTATCGCAACATCGGCATCATGGCGCACATCGACGCGGGCAAGACGACGCTCACCGAGCGCGTCCTGTTCTTCACCGGTCGCATCCACTCCACGGGCGAGGTGCACGACGGCTCCACGGAGATGGACTGGCTGCCGCAGGAGAAGCAGCGCGGCATCACCATCACCTCCGCGGCCACCACCGCGTTCTGGTCTCCTCGCACGGGGCCCTCGGCGGGTTTGCCCCACCGCATCAACATCCTGGACACGCCGGGACACGTGGACTTCACCATCGAGGTGGAGCGCTCCCTGCGCGTGCTGGACGGCGCGGTGGCCGTGTTCGACGCGAGCCAGGGCGTGGAGCCCCAGTCCGAGGCCGTGTGGCGTCAGGCGGACCGCTACGGCGTCCCGCGCATCGCGTTCATCAACAAGATGGACAAGGTGGGCGCGGACTTCGTCATGAGCCTGGAGTCCATCCGGGAGCGGCTGGGCGCTCGCCCGGTGGCGGTGCAGTGGCCGCTCATGGGCGCGGGCGCTGAGTTCCAGGGGCTGGTGGACCTGGTCCGGATGAAGACGGTCCTCTTCGACGGCGACGGCGGTGAGTACCGCGACGGCCTCCCCATTCCCGAGGAGGCGCGCGCGGAGGTGGAGCGCTGGCGGCTGCGGCTCATCGAGGCCGCGGCGGACCTGGACGACGCGGTGATGGAGAAGTTCGTGGACGGACGGCTGGAGGAGATTGGCGAGGCGGAGCTCGTGCGTGCGTTGCGCGCGGGGACGCTGTCGCGCGTGCTGGTGCCGGTGCTCGCCGGTGCGGCGTTCAAGAAGAAGGGAGTGCAGATGCTGCTGGACGCCGTCGTCGACTACCTGCCCGCGCCGTCGGACCTGCCGGCGGTGGAGGGCTCCGTGTACGGCACGGAGCAGCGGACCACGCGTGAGCCCGCGGACGACAGTCCTCCGGCCGCGCTGGCGTTCAAGATGATGAGTGACAAGAACGTGGGGAACATCGTCTTCCTGCGCGTGTACTCGGGCACGCTGCGCGCGGGCACCGTCCTGCTCAACTCCGCCACCGGCAAGCGGGAACGGGTGGGCCGGCTGATGTTCATGCATGCCAATCGCCGGGAGGAGGTGGAGGAGGTCCATGCGGGAGACATCGCCGCGGCGCTCGGCCTGAAGGGCGTGCGCACCGGAGACACGCTGAGCGACCTGGAGGCCCCCGTGGTGCTCGAGTCGCTCGGCTTCCCGGAGCCCGTGGTTCACCTGGCCGTGGAGGCGAAGTCACCGGCGGAACTGCCGAAGCTGGAGGAGGGCCTGCATCGTCTGGCGGCGGAGGATCCGTCGCTGCGCGTGGGCGTGGACCCGGAGAGTGGCCAGGTGCTGCTGTCCGGAATGGGTGAGCTTCACCTGGAGGTCGTCGTGGACCGCTTGAGGACGGAGTACGGCGTGGAGGCGCGCGTGGGACAGCCCAAGGTGGCCTACCGCGACACGCTCCAGCGCGCGGTGCGCCAGGAGTACCGCCACGTCCGTCAATCGGGCGGGCCCGGTCAGTATGCGTACGTGGTGCTGGACGTGGCTCCGGCGGCGCGCGGCGCGGGGCTCGTGTTCGTGGACGACACCAAGGGCGGCTCCATCCCGAGGGAGCTGGTGCCGGCCATCCAGAAGGGCGTGGCGGGGGCCATGGAGAAGGGCGTGCGCGACGGCGTGGCGCTCGTGGACGTGGAGGTCCGGCTGGTGGATGGAGACACGCACGTGCGCGACTCCACGCCCCAGGCGTTCTCCACGGCCGGCTCCCTGGCGCTGCAGGAGGCGGTGAGGGCCGCTGGCGTGCGGGTGCTCGAGCCCGTGATGGCGGTGGAGGTGACGACGCCCGAGGCGTACCTGGGCGACGTGCTGGGTGACCTCGCCGCGCGGCGGGGCAGGGTGTTGGGGATGGAGGAGCGGGGCAACGCGCGAGTCGTCTCTGCGCGCGTCCCCATGGCCAGCCTCTTCGGCTACGTGACGAGCCTGCGTGGTCGGACTCAAGGCAGGGCCCAGGCGAGCATGCGCCTGGGTGAGTACGAGCCTCTGCCGGACGCGCTCCAGCCGTCCTTGGCCGTGACTCACGCATGATGCAGGAGGCCCCGGGGCTCGTATCGGCCCGGGGTCTCGTTGTTTTCGAGCGCGAGCGATTTCTCTTGCTTGTACGTGGGTACAAGCCGCGAGCCTTCTCGTCAGACAGGAGACCAGGCGGGCGTCCTGGCGCCCCCGAGGGGAGTGGCGCAAAACGTACACCCCGCCGTTGATTCCGCGGGACTTTGGCCCGGGGAGCGGGCAGGGTCTCGCGCCAAGACGTCGGAATGGGTGGGTCAGCCTCCCTGTTCCCTGACGTTCCCCGAGTGGTCCGGACCCAGTGAGGTCCGGCCGCGCACCGCCAGGCGCCTCCGGCATGGGTCGGAAGAGCGCGCTGCGCGGGCTTGCTCACCACCGCAAGGCGGTGAGCTCACTGTTTCCCAGGAAGACATGACTTTCGACGAACTGCAGCTTCACGACACCCTCCTGCGCGCGGTCAAGGCGGAGGGCTACACCACCCCCACGCCCATCCAGGCGAAGGCGATTCCCCACGCGTTGCTGGGCAAGGACGTCCTCGGCGTGGCGCAGACGGGCACGGGGAAGACGGCGGCGTTCGCGCTGCCCATCCTCCAGCGGCTGTCCGCGAAGGCGCCCGCGGGCGGGCACCGACCGATTCGTTGCCTGGTGCTCACCCCGACGCGCGAGCTCGCCGGTCAGGTGGGCGAGAGCTTCATGACGTACGGCAAGAACCTGCCGCTCAAGCACGCGGTCATCTTCGGCGGCGTGGGGCAGGCGGCGCAGGTGCAGTCGCTCCAGCGGGGCCTGGACGTGCTGGTGGCGACGCCGGGCCGTCTGTTGGATTTGATGGACCAGGGCTACGTGTCCCTGCGCTCGCTCGAGGTGTTCGTGCTCGACGAGGCGGACCGCATGCTGGACATGGGGTTCATCCACGACGTGCGCAAGGTCATCAAGGCGCTGCCGGCGAAGCGTCAGACGCTGTTCTTCAGCGCGACGATGCCGCCTGAGATCGTGGACCTGTCGCGCAACCTGCTGACGGACCCGGTGCGCGTGGAGGTGACGCCTGTCTCCAGCACCGCGGAGACGGTGGCGCAGCAGGTGTACTTCGTGGAGCGCGAGCAGAAGCGCGGCCTGCTGACGCACCTGCTGAAGGACGGAAAGATCTCGCGGGCGCTGGTCTTCACGCGCACCAAGCACGGCGCGAACCGCGTGGCCAAGCAGCTCGAGGGCTCGGGTGTGACGGCCGCGGCGATTCACGGCAACAAGAGCCAGAACGCGCGTGAGCGCGCGCTGGACGAGTTCCGCTCCGGGACGCTGCGCGTGTTGGTGGCCACGGACATCGCGGCGCGCGGCATCGACATCGACGGGCTGAGCTTCGTCGTCAACTACGACCTGCCGAACGTGCCGGAGCAGTACGTGCACCGCATCGGCCGCACGGGCCGGGCGGGTGCGACGGGCACCGCGGTGTCCTTCTGCGACGGTGAGGAGCGCGCGTACCTGCGCGACATCGAGCGGACCATCCGGCGCAGCGTGCCGGTGGTGGAGGACCATCCGTACCGCTCGGGCATGGCGCCGCCGCGTCCCGGGGCCTCGGCCACGGTGGAGGCGCCGGTGTCGCGCGGTCCGAATCCTGGCGCGCAGGCGCGAGGCGGGCAGGGCGGCGGTGGTGGCCGGGGTGGCAACGCGCCCGGTGGTGCCTCGCGTCGTCGTCGGGGTGGCCGCGGTGGCGGCGGTGGCCAGGGTCGGTCCGAGGGCGGCAATCGCTCGGCGCGTCCGGGTGGCTCGGGTCCGAACCGTGGCAATGCGCAGGCGCCGCGTGGACCGGGTGGCTCCTCGCCCAGGCCCGCGGCCTCCGCGGGGCCGTCGAAGCCCGCTGACGCGCCTCCCGCGCGTCGCGAAGCGCCAAAGTGGCTGTGAGGTAGTGGCTCCGTGGCATCCGTGACTCCTTCCTGAGGGGTGACGGGTGCCGCGTGGAAAGTCGCCTCCCGCGTCATCGCGCTGGAGGCGCCTCCTCGTGCAACGGTGCGAGCGCTCGTGGCGCTATCGCCTTCGAGCCTCGACGCTGAGCCTGGGTGCGGCACGGACTCACGCTTGAGTCCGCGCGCAGGGCTCGGCGGTTGTCGGGTTCGGGCCGGACCTGCCTACTCGAGGTGGGCCGTCATCCCGCCGAGGTGAACGGGCTCGATTCGTTCGACCGCGAAGTCGCGGACGAACTCGAGTCGGCCCCACAGCAGGTCATGCCCCTTCATCCAGCGGACCGCGCTCACCCGTCTCGCGAAGCGCTGCTGCTCCTCGTTCGTGGCGCGACGGGGCGACCCGAGGACGCGGCCGACGAGTCGCACGGCGGGCACCCGCGCGAAGTGTCCCCTGAACAGCGAGCGGAGCCAGAACCCCCTGCCGCTGTCCACGGCGAGGATGCTCAGCCGCGCATCGCGTGCGAGATTCCTCGAGAGCCGTCGGGTGAAGACCTCGAAGAACACCCCACGGCCAGGTTCACCCAACAGCACGGAGCCGATGGGCGTGACATGGGGTGCTCCATCCTCGTCGACGGTGGCGATGGAGAAGTGGAGCGAGCTGGCGAAGGCCCGCGAGAACAGCTGGCGCGTTCGCGTCCACTGCTCCCCGATATCCCGGGGCAGGGTGGTGCCGAGGTCAGCAGGTGCCAGGGCGCTCATGACTCCTTGCTGCTCCCCATCACGACGATGGTGCCCTGCGCCACGGCGACCAGCGTCTCCCCCTGGTCGTCGACCGCGAAGATCTCGCACTGGCACACCGACTGTCGTCGTCCCGTGTGCACCGCGCGAGCCCTGGCGACGAGCTGATGGCCGAGCGCCGGCCGCACGTAGTTGATCTTGAACTCCGACGTGATGATGGGCACGTCGAGCATCGCGGTGCCACCGGCGAACGTGAGCGCGTTGTCGGCCAGGTAGCTCAGGACGCCGCCGTGCGCGAAGCCATACTGCTGGCGCAGCTCCGGGCGCATGGGCAGTTCGAGCTCCACCTCGCCCTTCGTCAACCGCGTCAGCCGGGTCCCCATCAGGTTGCTGAAGCCCTGCCTGGCGAGGAGCTGCTGCCCAATCTCCATGAGTGAGTCCACGGTGCCCTCCCGGGCTGACTAGAACATCGTTCTAGAATGATGTTCTAATGTAGGGTGCGGCCATGCGCAACCCGGGTCACCGGAGAGAAGAGGTCCTCAAGGCGGCGCTCGAGTGCTTCCTGGAGCGAGGCGTGGAGGGCACGACGATGGCGGCCATCCGAGAGCGCTCCGGGGCCAGCACGGGGAGCATCTACCACCTGTTCGAGAGCAAGGAGGCCATCGCGGCCGCCCTCTACTTGGAGGTGCTCGGCGAGTACCAGACGGGCCTCTTGAAGGAACTGGAGCAGCATCCCGGCGCGCGCGAGGGCATCGAGGCGCTGGTGCGCCACCACCTGGACTGGTCCCTGTCGCGTCCCGACGCCGCCCGCTTCCTGGTGGAGGCTCGAAGTGGGGCCGCCGTCACCGCGGCGGAGACGCGCATCCGCGAACAGAACAAGGGCTTCTTCCGTCAGCTCAAGGACTGGTGGCAGGGCCACGTCCGCGACGGCACGTTCGACGAGATGCCCTTCGAGCTCTTCCTCGCCATCCTCCGGGGACCGGCGCAGGAGATGCTCCGGGAGTGGCTCGCTGGCAGGACGAAGACCGACCCGCGCACCGCGATACCCGTCCTGGCCCGTGCGGCCTGGCAGTCCGTCGAAAAGCGCCCCACGAGCGCACGGAAGGGTGGGGCGACACCGCGACGACCTTGAGTCACGCGGCTCCGAGCCTCAAGGCCCGGAGGTCCGCGGATGAATCCGTGCCACCCGTCCGAGCACATCGGAGCGCCGTGCCCACCCGTTGATCCTCCCCAGCGCGTTGCCAATCAAGACGCGCTCGGGCGTGGCGTCCTTGACCAGGTGGAGCAGCGCGCCGCCCTTCCAGCGCACGAAGACGACATCTCCCGCGCGCACCTCCAACGGATTCACCGGAGCCAGCGTCACGGGCTGGTTGTCCTCGATGACTCCGCGCATCGAGCCACCCCTGGGGCGTACGGTGATGTCCTTGCCTTGTGTCAGCGCCTGAAGTGCGTCCGTCATCCATCCCATGTCACGTCTCCTCGAGAAGTTCCTCGAGGAGACGTGGGGCGCTCAGCGCGCTGACAGACTACATGTTCCGCCGGTACTGCCCGCCGACCTCGTACAGGGCGCGGGAGATCTGCCCCAGCGTGCAGACCTTACAGGCGTCCATCAGCGCGGCGAAGATGTTGCCGTTGTCGAGCGCCGCGCGCTTCACGGCCTCCAGCGCGGCCGGAGCCACGTCCGCGTTGCGCTTCCAGAACGCGTCGCGCGAGGTGATGGAGTAGTCCTTCTCCTCCTTCGTCGCGCGAATCACCTCCGGCGGCGTCACGGTGGGCGAGCCCTTCGGGTCCAGGAATGTGTTCACCCCGATGATGGGCAGCGAGCCGTCGTGCTTCAGCGTCTCGTAGTACAGCGACTCCTCTTGAATCTTCGAGCGCTGGTACATGCGCTCCATCGCGCCCAGCACGCCGCCGCGCTCGGAGATGGCGCGGAACTCGGTGAGCACCGCGGCCTCCACCAGGTCCGTCAGCTCCTCGACGATGAACGAGCCCTGGTTGGGGTTCTCGTTCTTCGACAGGCCGAACTCCTTGTTGATGATGAGCTGGATGGCCAGCGCGCGCCGCACGCTCTCCTCGGTGGGCGTGGTGATGGCCTCGTCGTAGGCGTTGGTGTGCAGCGAGTTGCAGTTGTCGTTCAACGCCAGCAGCGCCTGCAGCGTGGTGCGGATGTCGTTGAAGGCGATCTCCTGCGCGTGCAGGGAACGGCCCGACGTCTGGATGTGGTACTTCAGCTTCTGCGAGCGATCATTGCCGCCGTACTTGTCGCGGATGGCCTTGGCCCAGATGCGACGCGCCACGCGGCCGAGCACCGTGTACTCGGGGTCCATCCCGTTCGAGAAGAAGAACGAGAGGTTGGGCGCGAAGTCGTCGATGTCCATCCCGCGCGACAGGTAGTACTCGACGAAGGTGAAGCCATTGGCCAGCGTGAAGGCCAGCTGGGAGATGGGGTTCGCCCCGGCCTCCGCGATGTGGTAGCCGGAGATGGACACCGAGTAGAAGTTCCGCACCTTCTTGTCGGTGAAGTACTGCTGGATGTCGCCCATCAGCCGCAGCGCGAACTCCGTGGAGAAGATGCAGGTGTTCTGCGCCTGGTCCTCCTTCAGGATGTCCGCCTGCACCGTGCCACGCACCTGCTGGAGCGTGGACGCGCGGATCTTCTCGTACACCTCGCGCGGCAGCACCTCGTCGCCAGACACGCCGAGCAGCAAGAGCCCCAGCCCGTCATTTCCCTGCGGCAGCTCACCCTGGTAGCGCGGACGCGGCACGCCACGCTTCTGGTAGAGCGCGTCGATCTTCTGCTCGACCTCCTCCACCTTGTTGTTGGCGCGGATCCACTTCTCGCACTGCTGGTCCACCGCCGCGTTCAGGAAGAACCCGAGCAGCATCGGCGCGGGGCCGTTGATGGTCATCGACACCGACGTCGTCGGGTCCGCCAGGTCGAAGCCCGAGTAGAGCTTCTTCGCGTCGTCGACGTTGGCGATGGACACGCCCGAGTTGCCGACCTTGCCGTAGATGTCCGGCCGGTGGTCCGGGTCCTCGCCGTACAGGGTCACCGAGTCGAACGCCGTGGACAGGCGCTTGGCCGGCAGTCCGCGCGAAACGTAGTGGAAGCGCTTGTTGGTGCGCTCCGGGCCGCCCTCGCCGGCGAACATGCGCGCCGGGTCCTCGCCCTCGCGCTTGAGCGGGAAGACGCCTGCGGTGAACGGGAACGCACCGGGCGCGTTCTCGCGCAGGAGCCACATCAGGATGTCACCCCAGTCCTCGTAGCGGGGCAGGGCGATCTTCGGGATGCGCAGGTGTGACAGCGACTCGGTGAACAGGTCCAGCTCGATGACCTTGTCGCGCACCTGGTACTGGTACTTGGACGCCGCGTAGCGCCGCTTCGTCGCGGGCCACTCGCTCAGGAGCCGGCGGCAATCCGGGTCCAGCCGCGACTCCAGGTCCTTGTACAGCTCCACCAGCTCGCTCAGGTACGCGGGCTCGCCCTCGACGCGCTCGGTGACGTGCACCACGTCGGACGCGTCCTTCGGCTCGACGATCTCCAGCCGCTTCTTGCCGACGTTCTGCCGCAGCGCCTCGATGGTGCCGTGGAGCTGGTACATCCGCCGGGCGATGGCCGCCTGCGCGCGGGCGAAGGCATCGTACGCCTCACACGTCTCGACGATCTCCGCGAGGTAGCGGGTGCGCTCGGGCGGGATGATCCACTTCTTCTCGCTCATGCCCGGCGTCTGGGCCAGGTGCGACTGGAGCGGGGCGCCCGTCTTCTTCACCACCGCGTCCATGATGGCGCGGTAGAGCTGGTTCATCCCCGGGTCGTTGAACTGCGACGCGATGGTGCCGTGCACGGGCACCGCGTCATCCGCCGTGGTGAAGGCGTTGTGGTTGCGCTTCCACTGCTTGCGCACGTCGCGCAGCGCGTCCAGCGAGCCGCGCTTGTCGAACTTGTTGATGGCGATGACGTCCGCGAAGTCGAGCATGTCGATCTTCTCGAGCTGCGTCGCCGCGCCGTACTCGGCCGTCATCACGTAGAGCGACACGTCCGAGTGCTCGGTGATTTCGGTGTCGGACTGACCGATGCCGGAGGTCTCCACCACGATGAGGTCGAAGCCCGCGGCCTTGCACACCTCGATGGAGTCGCCCACGTGCTTGGACAGCGCGAGGTTGCTCTGCCGCGTCGCCATGGAGCGCATGTACACGCGCGGGTTGTCGATGGCGTTCATCCGGATGCGGTCGCCGAGCAGCGCGCCGCCCGACTTGCGCTTCGACGGGTCCACCGACAGCACCGCCAGCGTCTTGTCCGGGAAGTCCGCCAGGAAGCGCCGCACCAGCTCGTCGACGAGGCTGGACTTGCCCGCGCCGCCAGTGCCGGTGATGCCCAGCACGGGCACGCGCGGCTGCTTCGAGCTGAGCTTCGTCATCGCGTCGCGGAGCTGGTCTCCCACCGACGCGAAGTTCTCCGCGATGGTGATGAGCGAGGCGATCTTCATCGGCTCGCGCACCGGCATCGCCGCCGCCGTCGGCGCGAAGTCCGCCGGGCGCTTCTCGAAGTCACACTCCTGGATGAGGTGGTCGATCATCCCCTGCAGGCCCATGGCCCGCCCGTCATCCGGGGAGTAGATGCGCGTGACACCGTACGCGTGGAGCTCCTCGATCTCCGTTGGCAGGATGGTGCCACCGCCACCGCCGAAGACCTTGATGTTCGCCCCGCGCTGCTTCAGCAGGTCGATCATGTACTTGAAGAACTCGACGTGACCGCCCTGGTACGAGGTGATCGCGATGCCCTGCGCGTCCTCCTGGATGGCGCAGTCGACGATCTCCGCGACCGAGCGGTTGTGTCCCAGGTGGATGATTTCGGCGCCCGAGGCCTGCATCAGGCGGCGCATGACGTTGATGGCCGCGTCGTGCCCGTCGAACAGGGAGGCGGCCGTCACGATTCGCACGTGGAATCGCGGCTTGTAGGGCCCGGGGACCGGGGTCAACTGGACGTTTCGCACGGCGCGTACAGTAGGAGCGCGGTGGATGTCGGGCAAGCGATTGAAGCGGGGCCCGCCGGGGCTCGACGCGGACTGTCAAGCCCTCGATGTCGGGAGGAAGGATTCCAGCACCCGCAGTGCGGCGGACGTCGGCGTGGCGCGTCCCTCGCGGACCTCCGCCTCCAGCACCGGCACCAGGGCGGCCACCGTGGGGTTCGCATGCAGGGCCGCTCGCAGACCGTCCTGCACCATGGACCACATCCAGCCCACCTGCTGCGCGCGCCGTCGCTGCTCCAGTGTCCCGGAGGCCACGCGCTTGCCCACCTGCGCCTCCAGCGCTTCCCACAGCTTGCCGATGCCCTGGCCCTCCAGCGCGCTGCACGTGGTGACCACGGGCTCGTTGCCCGGACGCATCAGGTGGAGCGCGGCGCGCAGCTCGGCGCGGGCCCGCTCGGCCCTCGGCAGGTTGTCGCCGTCCGCCTTGTTGATGGCGAGCATGTCCGCCACCTCGAGGATGCCGCGCTTGATGCCCTGCAGCTCGTCGCCCGCGCCCGCGAGCATCAGCACCAGGTAGAAGTCCACCATGTCGGCGACCACCGTCTCCGACTGGCCCACGCCCACCGTCTCCACCAGCACCACGTCGAAGCCCGCCGCCTCGCACAACAGCAGCGTCTCCCGCGTCTTGCGCGCGACCCCGCCCAGCGTGCCGCTGGACGGACTGGGGCGGATGT
The DNA here is from genome assembly GCF_026626605.1 of Myxococcus sp. MISCRS1. Taxonomy (NCBI): domain Bacteria; kingdom Pseudomonadati; phylum Myxococcota; class Myxococcia; order Myxococcales; family Myxococcaceae; genus Myxococcus; species Myxococcus sp. MISCRS1. The sequence goes on along the minus strand of NZ_JAPNKB010000001.1, from coordinate 249,193 downwards.
ACGCGGCCGCCTCGCGCGACAGCCGGGCCATGCGCGTCTTGTCGCCCAGGATGCTGCCGCCGGAGATGGTGCTCGACGGGTCGATGGCGAGCACCGCCACGCGCCGTCCCGCGCCCACCAGGTGCATCCCCAGCGCGTCGATGAAGGTGCTCTTGCCCACGCCGGGAACACCGCTGATACCGATGCGCCGGCTGCCGCCCGTGAAGGGGAGCAGCCGGGTGAGGACCTCCTGCGCGAGCGCCTGGTGGCGCGGATGTCCGCTCTCCACCAGGGTGATGGCGCGCGCGAGCACGGAGCGATCCGCCGAGCGGACGCCGTCCACGTAGGCGTCCACCGTCAGCTGCTTCACGCCTCCTCCTGCGCCGCCGTCAGCTTCTCCAGCAGCTCCAGGGCCGCCTTCGAGATGACCGTGCCGGGGCCGAAGATGGCGGCGGCGCCCGCGGCGCGCAGCTCGTCGTAGTCCTGCGCGGGGATGACGCCGCCCACGACGACCATGATGTCCTCGCGGCCCAGCTCGCTCAGCGCGCGCTTGAGCTGCGGCACCAGCGTCAGGTGTCCCGCCGCCAGCGAGCTGGCGCCCACCACGTGCACGTCGTTCTCCACGGCCTGGCGCGCGGACTCCTCGGGCGTCTGGAACAGCGGGCCGATGTCCACGTCGAAGCCCAGGTCCGCGAACGCGGTGGCGATGACCTTCTGTCCTCGGTCATGCCCGTCCTGGCCCATCTTGGCGATGAGGATGCGAGGCCGGCGGCCGAAGCGCGCGAGGAACGCGTCCGCCGCGGCGCGGGCCTCGGTGATGCCCTGGGCGTCCTTGCCCGCTTCGCTCGAGTACACGCCGGACACACTCCTCACCGTGGCTTCGTAGCGCCCGAAGACCTTCTCGAGCGCGTCGCTGATCTCTCCCACCGTCGCCTTCGCGCGCGCCGCGTCGATGGCGAGCGCCAGGAGATTCCCCTCGTTGCGCCGGCCCGCCTCGGTGAGCGCCTCCAGCTTGCGGCGAACGTCGTCCGCGTTGCGCTCCGCGCGCAGTTCCTTGAGCCGGGCGATCTGCGCCTCGCGCACCGCGGAGTTGTCCACCTTGAGGATCTCGATGTTGTCGGGACGCTCGGGCGGGTACTTGTTCACGCCGATGATGGCCTGACGGCCGGAGTCGATGCGCGCCTGCGTGCGGGCCGCGGCCTCCTCGATGCGCAGCTTGGGCAGCCCCGCCTCGATGGCCTTCGTCATGCCGCCCAGCGCCTCGACCTCCTGGATGTGTCCCCACGCCTTCTGCGCCAGCTCGTGCGTGAGCCGCTCCACGTAGTAGCTGCCGCCCCACGGGTCGATGACGCGCGTGGTGCCGCTCTCCAGCTGGAGATACAGCTGCGTGTTGCGGGCGATGCGCGCGCTGAAGTCCGTGGGGAGGGCGATGGCCTCGTCGAGCGAGTTGGTGTGCAGGCTCTGCGTGTGGCCCTGCGTCGCGGCCATGGCCTCCACGCACGTGCGCACCACGTTGTTGAACACGTCCTGCGCGGTGAGGCTCCAGCCGGAGGTCTGCGAGTGGGTGCGCAGCGCCAGGCTCTTGTCGCTCTTGGGGCTGAAGCCCTTGATGAGCCGGGCCCAGATCATCCGGGCCGCGCGCATCTTCGCCACCTCCATGAAGAAGTTCATGCCGATGGCCCAGAAGAACGACAGGCGCGGCGCGAACGCGTCCACGCCCAGTCCCGCCGCGAGCCCCGCGCGCACGTACTCCACACCGTCCGCCAGGGTGTAGCCGAGCTCCAGGTCCTGCGTCGCTCCGGCCTCCTGCATGTGGTAGCCGCTGATGCTGATGCTGTTGAATCGCGGCATCTTCTCCGCGGTGAAGCGGAAGATGTCGCCGATGATGCGCATCGACGGGCCCGGCGGGTAGATGTACGTGTTGCGGACCATGAACTCCTTGAGGATGTCGTTCTGGATGGTCCCGCTGAGCTGCTCCGGCTTGACGCCCTGCTCCTCGGCCGCCACCACATAGAGCGCCAGGATGGGCAGCACCGCGCCGTTCATCGTCATCGACACGCTCATCTGGTCGAGCGGGATGCGGTCGAACAGGATGCGCATGTCCTTGATGGAGTCGATGGCCACGCCCGCCATGCCCACGTCACCGGCGACGCGCGGATGGTCGCTGTCGTAGCCCCGGTGCGTGGCCAGGTCGAAGGCGATGGACAAACCCTTCTGACCGGCCGCGAGGTTGCGGCGGTAGAAGGCGTTGGACGCCTCGGCCGTGGAGAAGCCCGCGTACTGGCGCACCGTCCACGGCTGCTGCACGTACATGGTGGAGTAGGGGCCGCGCACGAAGGGCGGCAGGCCCGGCAGCGAGCCCAGGTGCTCGACGTCCGCCAGGTCCTCGGGCGTGTACACCGCCTTGACGGGGATGCCCTCGGGCGTGTCCCAGTGCTCGGCGTCCTTCAGCGTGGCGCGGGCCTTCTCGCGCTGCGCCTCGAGCGCGGCGGCGGTCGGCTGGGTCTCCGGCGCATCGAAGGCGATGCCGGAGAAGTTCGGGACGTGGGGACTCATCAGGCCACTCCGAGCTGCGCGTGCAGCGAGTTCAGGAGCGCGAACAGGTCCGCTCCCGCGAAGATGAACAGGTCCACGCCGGCCGCGCGGAAGGCGGCTTCGTGCTCACCAGGGCGTCCCGCCACCGCCACCGTGCGCGCGCCCTTCGCCTTCAGCGCCGCCGTCAGCGCGGGCACCCACTCGGGATACATCGCGTCCGGACCGGAGATGACCGCGAGCGTCGCGCCCGACTCGGCGAAGGCCGTCACCACCGCCGCCGGGTCCGCGAAGCCGTGCTTCTCCTTCGACTCGATGCCGCCGGCCGCCAGCGCGTTGACCACCCACGTGGAGCGCGCCGTGTGCTCGGCCACCGTGCCCAGGCTCGCCAGGAACGCGGTGGGCCGCTGTCCGTGGGCCGCGACGTACCGGTCGCTCGCGTCACGCAAGGACTCGAAGGGCTCCGCGATGCGCGTGGGCTTCAGTCCCTCGCTGCTCGCGACGGTGCTCCGCGTCCGGGCCTCGCGGCGCACGGGCGCCTCGCCCAGGAAAGGGAACTCGCTCACGCCCACGATGGGCTGCTTGCGGCTGCGCACGGCCTTCTCACGCGCGGCCCGCGTCTCCGCGAGCACCTTCGCGATGTCGCCCTGGGCCAGCGCCTTCTCCAGGCCGCCGAGCGATTCGATGCGCTGCAGCTCCGTCCACGCCGCGCGCGCCAGCTCCGAGGTGAGCTGCTCCAGGTAGTAGCTGCCGCCCGCGGGGTCCGCGACGCGGTTGAGGCTCGACTCGTCGCGCAGGATGAGCTGCGTGTTGCGCGCGAGCCTGCGCGCGCCCTCGTCCGCCGTGCCGAGCGGCTCGTCGAACGGGGAGGTGCTGACACTGTCCGCGCCCGCGACCACGGCGGCGAAGGACTCGGCCGTGGCGCGCAGGATGTTCACCCACGGGTCTCTCTGCGTCTTCGTGCCGAGGGCGGTGCGCGCGTGCAGCCGCATCGCCTGCGCCTCGGGCGAGCCACCCGAAGCGGCCACGACCTTGGCCCACAACAGCCGCGCGGCGCGCAGCTTGGCGATCTCCGGGAAGAACTGGCCGCCGACGGACAGCGCGAACTGCACCGAGCGCGCCGCCACGTCCACCGCCACGCCCGCGCGCTCCATTCCGCGCAGGTACTCCACACCCGTGGCCATGGCCCACGCCAGCTCGTGCACCGACGTGGCCCCCGCGTCCGCGTAGGCCCGCGTCGACACCAGCAGCACCCGCAGCTCCGGCGCGCTCTGGGCCCGCGACGTGACGAGCGGCGCGGCCTCCGCGAGCACCGCCGCCACGCCCTCCGGCAGCGCGCCGGTGCGAGCGAGGATGCCCAAGGGGTCGATGCCCAGCGAGCCGCTCGGCTTGACGCCCGCCTTGTCGGCCACGGCCAGCAGCAGGGACGCCGTGGCGAGCGGCGCCGAGTCCGGCTCCAGGTGCACGGGAGTCCGGTCCAGCGGCACGTGGGCCAGCAGTCGGGCCAGCGTGGCCTCGTCCTTCACCGGGATGCCATGGGCCTCGCCCAGGCAGAGCCAGACACCCTGGGTGCCTCGCTCCAGGTCCGTGCGGAGGGCCTCGGCGGCGAGGGTGACGTCCGGCTCGGAGTACTCCTGGCACAGCAGCCAGCCGCCCTCGGTGTGGCCCAGGGGCTGGGTGCCCCGGACGTAGGGGGCGACGCCCGGCGGCTGTGGCGCGGCCGTGTCCGCCTGCGCGTAGAGGGGCTGGAGCGCCAGTCCACCTTCCAGCGGCGACTGGAGCACCGTGAAGGGCTTGCCCTTCAGGTCCTTGTCCACCAGCCGGCGCCACTCCTCGAGAGTGCGGGCCGGAAACTCGGCGGCGATGTGAAGAGGCACCTGCGACATGCTGTGTCCTCGCGGGGGATGTGGCCGATGACAGGGCGGCCGTCCCCGTCCCATAGGCGCAAAAACGCGCCCGTTCAATGGCGGCGAGCGGGGGAGGGCCTTGTTGGCATCGCCCCGGCCGCCGGGGTGTCAACAAGCCGGGAGTCATGGGCCGGTGGGACGCCGGGCGGACAGGGGTTGCTTTCACCCGCGAGGCGCGAGAAGGCTGACCCGGACGATCCACCGGGTGCGCACGCCATGACGCAGCAACAGTACGAGTTCCTGAACCTCATCAGGAAGGTCCGAAGCCACAACTTCATCGAAGACCACATCCGGCCCTGGGACCCGGCTGACTACGAGCAGCGACTGGCGAAGGAGCAGGCGGAGAACGAGGTCACGCTCGAGGAGATCCGTCAGGTGCTCGCCTCGGGGCTGAGCCTGGACTTCGCGGACCAGAACCACCACACGCCGCTCCTGACCGCCGTCACGCAGAACAACGTGGCGCTCATCCAACTGCTCATGGCCCACGGCGCGGACATTCGCGTGGCCCATGGCAACGAGATGCCGCTGCACCGCGCGGCGGAGTTCGGCGCGGACCGCGTCGTGCGCTTCATCATCGACCAGGGCGTGGACCCGCGGACCCCTTCACCGTTCGGCAGCAGCGCGCTGCGCATCGCCCGGAGCTCGCGTCACAGCCGCGGTGTCCCGGCCATGCTGGTGCAACTGCTGCTGCCCACCAAGGACCAGCGTCCGCCGCCCCCCAAGAAGCTCAAGGGTCTCTCCGAGGAGAAGGTGATGAAGTACCTCTCCAGCGAGCCGCCCGCGGGTGTCAGCGCAGCGTCCTGGGAGATGCTCCGCGGCATCATGGACGCCGTCTTCGTGGAGGCCCACGCCGTCTCGTTGGCCGAGCTCTACGAGGGCATCGAGTCCCGCTCCTCCATGAACCCCGACCTGGTCTTCGCCGCCATCGGCCTCATCCAGGCCGTCAGCGCCGAGGCGCCCAAGAACAAGTCGGTGAAGAAGCTCTCCAAGGACTCCCATGCCCACCACGGAGACCTGGAGCTCAACGGTCCGCTCACCGTGAAGTCGCTGCTGGTGACGGGCAACCTGACGGTGAAGGGCAAGGCCGCCAACCCTGTCGGAGCCTCGCTGTTCGTCGGGGGCTCCTTCCAGTGCGAGGCCTTCCACACCGAGGGGCCCGTCATCATCGGCGGCGACCTGGACGCCTCCCTCGTCGAGGCGAGGAACAACGACTACGCGCTCGAGGTCCGGGGCACCCTGCGCACCGCGAAGCTCGTGGTGAAACAGCATGTCGTCAAGGCGGGGCATTTCGAGGTCCAGGAGCGCGTTGACTCCTAGTGCTTGAACCAACGCGTCATGACCGGATGATGCGATTGCCCCTAGGGTGACGGCCCGAATGCCGACCGAAGTCAAAGTCCAGTCCACGTTGTTCGAGTCGCTGATTCGCTGCATGAACCCCGACTCGGCCCAGCGCGCCGAGCTCCTCGCGGCGGGCTACGACGTGGAGAAGCCCCGCGCCACCTATCCCGCGTCCGTTTTCGCCGCGTGTCAGGCCGTGGCGCTGCGCACGACGTACGCGGGGCTCGCGCCGAAGGCCGCTCAGCGGGAGCTGGGGCGAGACCTGGTCCGCAAGTACTTCGACACGCTGGTGGGCCGGGTGGTGGGCATGGCGCTGAAGGTGGCGGGACCCGAGCGGGCGATGAAGCGCGTGGCGCTCAGCTTCAGCTCGGTGATGGAGCCGGTGGACATCACGGTGGAGAACCTGGGTCCGCAGGTCTGGCGCGCGAAGTTCCGCGGCTACGTCTTCCCCGCCGAGGCCGCCGCGGGCACGTGTGAGGTCGCGCTGAAGCAGGCGGGCGCCTCCACGGCCACCGTGGAGGTGGAGCGCTACGAGGGCACCGAGGGCTTCGACCTGCGTCTTCGCTGGTGAAGCCCCCGGGGCACTCCGGGCTCAAGGCTGGGGTGTGCCCAGCGCCACGGCTGCGCCCTCCGTGGGCTCCGTCACGTTGTCCTGTGACGTGCGGTCGATGAGCTTGTTGAGCGGATCGATACCGACCTCCACGGGCTTCACCGGCACCGTGAAGCTCAGCTCGGATTCACCCTGGCTCACCTCGCGCTTCTCCAGGAACACCGCGTTGCCGTCCTCGTCGAGCGCGCCCACGTCCATCCAGTCGGAGAACTTCAGCTCCGTCTGCTCGCCCTTGTCGTCGCTGCGGTACTTCTTCGCGATGACCTTGAGCGTGACGTCCCAGGCGCCCTGCGCGTTCTGCCGCATCGTCGCGGACACCGCCCGGTTGTCGTACAGGGTGATGGTCTCGAAGAGGTCCTCGAGCAGGTACTGGTACTCCGGCGGCGTCTCCTCGCGCAGGAAGCCGATGAGCTCCGCGGAGCCCGTGTACGGAGGCCCCTGGAAGCGGACCTTCTCCACGTAGCGCTTCAACGCGCGGTTGACGCGCTCCTCGCCGATGAAGTCCTGCAGCGCGTACATGGCGAGGCTGCCCTTCTGGTAGTGGATGTACGGCTGGTTCTCCACCCGCGACAGGGGCACCTCCTTCTTGCGCTCCATCGCGCGGCCCATCAGGTAGCTGTCCAGCTCGAACTTGAGGAAGCGCTTCATCTTCGACGCGCCGAAGCGGTGCTTCATCACCATCAGCGCGGCGTACTGCGACATCGTCTCCGACGTCATCGTGGCGCCCTGCGCGCGCCCGCCCACCACCTGGTGCGCCCACCACTGATGGGCGATCTCATGCGCGGTGATGTAGTACGGGTAGTCGACGTCGTCCGGGCTTCCGTCGCGCACGCGGGCGATGAAGCCCACCGCCTCCGAGTACGGAATCGTGTTGGGGAACGACTGCGCGAAGCTCCCGTAGCGGGGGAACTCCAGGATGCGCGCCTGGCGGTGCTGGTACGGCCCGAAGTTCTCCGAGCAGTACGCCAGCGCGTCCTTCATGCCGCGCATCATCCGGTCCAGCACGTACGTGTGCGTGGGGTGGTGGTAGATCTCCAGCGCCACGCCCTTCCACGTGTCGCGCATCACCTCGTAGCGCGCGGACAGCACCGAGTAGAACTTCAGGATGGGCTGGTCCATCTTGTAGCGGAAGAAGCGCCGGTCCCCCACGGTCCACTCCTTCTCCAGGTAGCCCGGGGCGATGGCGATCTGGTCCGGCGACGTGCTCACCGTGGCCTGGAAGGAGACGAAGTCCGCGTCGGGCGTGATGTAGTTGTTCGCCAGCGCCTTCGGGTCATCCCGGTCCGGCAGCCGCTCCTTGGGCGCGAGCCCGTACTCCTTGCGGTCCTTGTCCTCGGACAGCTCCGAGTCCTCCTGGTAGCCGAGCGTCGGCAGGTTGCCGCTGTTGAAGAAGGTGCCGTTGCTCACGATGTCCGTGCGCGCTGCCCCGTGCTTCAGGCGCTTCGCGTGGAACTCCAGGTCGAAGACCAGCTCGGCCTCCGCGCCCGGGGCCAGCGGCGTGGGCAGCTCCAGGACGAACAGGCCCAGCTCCCGGTCCGTGGGCTCCGTGCGCTCGGCGCCCGCGAGGCTCAGCTTGCGCACGCGCACGTCGGTGGGCATGTCGAGCAGCACCTTGGCGATGGGCTCCTGCGTCTTGTTGCGCAGCCGGTAGGTGCCGAGCGCCTCCAGCCGCTGCTCCTCCGGATGGATGTGGAACGTCACGTCCACGTCCGTCACGCGCGGGTGGGGCAGGGCGAGGAAGGACTTGTACTCCTTCTCATAGCGGGCCCGCGCGCGCTCCATGTCCTTCTCGGTGACGAACGGGTTGACCACGCGGGTCTGGTACGTGATGAAGCCGCCCAGCCCCAGGAACGCCAGCAGCGCCACGCTGGCGCCGGCCGTCCACGCCCAGCTCTGTCGGGCCCGCGCCTCGCGCAGCCGCTCCTTCCACCGCGTGGTGCGTCCCCGCACGATGAGCAGGTAGCCCACCGCGACGAGCAGCACCGCGAGCGCGTACCAGTACAGGCGGAACCACACGAGGTTGGACACGAAGTGGCCGTAGCCGTTCATGTCCGAGTACAGCACGCCCGTGTCCGAGCCGTAGCGCACCAGCCGGTCCTCCACGCCGAACAGGCCCAGCGCGGCCTGCGAGGCGAAGTGGATGACCATGACCAGGTACGCCAGGTACTTCTGGTGGATGAGCACCTGCGCGAAGAAGGCCAGCACGCACAGGAGCACCTCGTGCGTGAAGTCCACCAGGACGATGTCCGTGAAGTACAGGCCCCATTCAATCTGGAAGAAGCTCCGGCTCACCTGCGTGATGAGCACCGCGAGCGCGACCACCACCTTGAGCGAGAGCACCACGAGCAGCAGCGCGCCGAGCTTGGACGCATAGCCCACCCACGTCGGGGCCCGCGTCGCGTCCACGATGTCGCCCAGGCCCGCGTCGCGCTCCTTCCACACCAGCTCACCGGCGTAGAAGGTGAGGGTGATGAGCACGAAGGGCTTGAAGGTGCCCGTCGCCACCTCCAGCGCCTGCCACGTCACGGGCCACGTCGAGGTGCCGTAGAGCTGCTTGGACACCAGCGCGCCCAGCGTGACGAAGATGAGCCCCGCCACCACGAAGGACCAGTACACCGGCGAGCGCAGCACGTCCCGGAAGGCCAGCCACGCGGACGCCGCGGCCGTGCGCGCCCAGCTGCCAAAGGTCGGCGCGGCCCGAGTGGTGGGGATGCCCACGGGCGCCTGGGGCGCCTCCTCCGCCTTCGTCGCGCGGCCACCGCGGTGCTCCTCCACCTCGGGCCGGAAGCGCAGCACCGTGAGGCCCAACAGCAGCGCGCCCACGGTGGACCACAACAGCCGGTTGACGAGCAGCACCCCGCTGAACGGAATCAGGTCGCGGTTGCGCTCGGCGGGGGTCCAGTAGCGCGTCACGTTGTCGACGGTGATGAACCCGAACGGGTCCAGGATGGAGCCCAGCGGCCGGTTGGCCACGTCCGACATGGCGGAGCTGAGCGCCAGGTAGCCCAGCACCAGCACGACGACGCCCACGTACACGGGGGCCATGCGGCGCGTGAGCGCGGCCAGTGAGAAGAACACCGTGCCCGCGAAGAACAGCGTGGGCCACACGCCCACCACGTACGGCCACAGGTAGGCGAGGGACTGGTGGGGCGCCAGCTGGGTCTTGTCGATGAGCCACACGACGCCGGCGCCCACCAGCAGGCCCGGGATGATGGACAACATCAGCACCGCGCTGAAGACGAACGCGCCGAGGAAGCGGCCCAGCAGGTACGGCACCTTCTTCACGTTCTTCGTGAAGATGAGCATCCACGTGCCGTGGCCGAAGTCCTGGTATGCGGCCTGGCCGAAGACGGCCGCCACCATGAGGAGGGCGAACAGGCCCAGCACGGTGATGAAGTTGAAGAGCGTGTACGGGCTGTTGGCCAGCACGCGCTCGGCGCCGGAGCTGGCGCTGATGTTCTTGAAGACGCCGCCGGTCGCCAGCATCAACAACAGGCCGGCGCCGGCGAGCACCGCCGCGTACACCCAGGTCGAGATCATCTTGACCCGGCGACGCAGCTCGAAGGTCACGAGTGCGCTGAACATGTCACGCCGCCTTCGACGCGCCGGACAGCGCGTGGAAGTAGACGTCCTCCAGGTCGGGGCTCGCCGCCTCGAAGCCCTCGGGCGCGCTCGGGGCGTGTACGTGCACCAGTCGCTGTCCCGCCACGCGCCGCACGGCGATGACCTCCAGCTGCTTCGACAGCGCGTCGAGCTCCTCCTGGCTCGTGACGAAGCGCTTCCACACCCGGCCTCGCAGCTGGTCCACCAGCTTCAGCGGGTGGCCGCTCGCCACCACGCGGCCCTGCGCCAGCACGGCCATGTCCTGACAGAGGTCCGCCACGTCCGACACGATGTGCGTGGACAGCAGCACCACCACGTCCGAGCTGATCTCCGCCAGCAGGTTGTGGAAGCGGAAGCGCTCGGCGGGGTCCAGGCCCGCGGTGGGCTCGTCGACGATGAGCAGCTTGGGGTCTCCGAGCAGCGCCTGGGCGATGCCGAAGCGCTGCTTCATGCCGCCGGAGAAGCCGCCGAGCCTGCGGTCGCGGTGCTCCCACAGGTTCACCTTGGTGAGCAGCGCCTTCACCGCGTCGTGGCGCGCGCGCCGCTGGGCCAGGCCCTTGAGCTGCGCCAGGTGGTCCAGCATGTCCCAGGCCGTCACCTTCGGGTATACGCCGAAGTCCTGCGGCAGGAAGCCGAGCACGTCGCGCAGCCGGTCCTTGTCACGTCGCACGTCGATGCCGTCGAAGGTCATCGTCCCACCGTCCACGTCCTGCAGCGTGGCGATGGAGCGCATGAGCGTCGACTTTCCAGCGCCGTTGGGCCCCAGCAGCCCGAACATCCCGCGCGGGATGGTGAGGGTGACGTCGTTCAACGCACGCGTACCGTTGGGGTACGTCTTGGACACGCCTTCGAGTCGGAGCTCCATGTCGGGCATCAACCTAGCCCATCCGTTACCATGGGCTCCATGTCTTCACGGCGCTGGCTCCTGTGTCTCACGCCCCTCTTCCTGCTGTGCGCGTGTGGCGAGGGAGAGCCCGTGATGCTCGAGGCCGCGGCGGCCGACTGTGGGAGCGCTCCACCGCAGCGGCTGGGGCGGCTGCCCGCGACGAGCATGGTGCTCAACGCCTACTTCCTCCAGGAGGAGGCCGCGCGCGATGTGCGCCGGGGCCTGTCCGACTCACCCATCGTCGAGGAGGTGTTCGCCAAGGCCGCCGCGATGGGCGTCGTGGCGCTCCGGACCAACGGGCACAACGAGGCGCCGGAGAAGGTGGGGGACAGCACCATCCAGGTCGCGCCGCTCCAGTACGACGAGGTCGCCCTGCGAGGGCTGGACCGCGTGCTCGCCCGGGCCCGGGTGCATGGGGTCCGGCTGGTGCTCACGCTGGGCAACTACTGGGATGCCTATGGCGGCACGCGCCAGTACGTGAGCTGGGCGGGGCTGCCGAACCCGGTGCAGGGGGACCCGCGCTTCTTCACCGAGCCCGTCGTCCGGGCGCTCTACAAGGAGCACCTGGCGCGGACGTTGGAGCGGGTGAACACCGAGGACGGCATCCGCTACGGCGACCATCCGGCGGTGCTGGCGTGGGAGCTGCTCAACGAGCCTCGGGGGCGGGGGCTGGATGCGCGCGGCGAGAAGCTGCGCGCGTGGGTCGACGAGATGGCGCGCGAGGTGAAGTCGCGAGCCCCGGGGCACCTGGTGGGCACGGGCGAGGAGGGCTTCGAGCCCTCGTCGGAAGGGTACGACGGCGCCTACTGGTCCCGCGTGGGGACGACGATGCTGCGCACGCCGGGCTCCAGCTTCACGCGCAACACGGCGTCGCCGTACATCGACTTCGCGTCGGTGCACTTCTATCCGGAGTCGTGGGGGCTGGATGGCGCGGGCACGGCGGAGGCGGGGGCCCGGTGGATTCGCGAGCACGCGGCCATCGCGCACGGCCTGGGCAAGCCGCTGCTGGTGGGGGAACTGGGCCTGCGCAACGCGGGGGATCTGGATTTGTCCCAGCGTCGCGCGCTGTATCGCGGCTGGCTGGAGTGCATGCGCGGCGTGGGCGTGGGCGGCGGCGCGCTGTGGATGTTCGCCAACGACGCCCGACCCGACGCGTGGGATGACCACACCTTCTACTTCCGCGACGGCACCTCGCCCGATGACCCGGTGAACCGCTACGCGGACCTGGTCATCGAGGCCGCGGGTTCGACGAGGCCCTGACGCACGAAGGCCCGGCGCGGCGCGCTTCGCGCCACTCCGGGCCACGGTGGATTCGCGACGGCTCAGACGGAGATGAGGCCCTTGCGGATGCCCTCGGTGACGGCCTCGACGCGGTTGGTCACCTCGAGCTTCCGGTAGATGTGCTCCAGGTGCGTGCGGATGGTGGCCTTGCTGAGGTTGAGGAGCCGGGCGGCCTCGCTGTTGGAGACGCCCTTGGCGATGAGCTGGAGGATCTCGCGCTCGCGGTCCGACAGGGGCTTGAGCAGCGGCTCCTCGGCGGAGGCGCTCTCGGCGGGCGTGGGCGCGGGGGCCTCCGGACGCGGGGCGGCGGGGGCGGCGGCCAGCGGCTCGGAGGGGACGGGCGTGGCGTCCGGCTCCACGCGGAAGTGCCGCAGGAGCCTGCGGGCCAGGTTGGGCTGGATGACGGTGCCTCCCGCGCGGACCTCCTTGATGGCCTCGATGATCTTGTCGACCGGAGAGCCCTTGAGCATGTAGCCGGAGGCGCCCGCCTTCACGGCCTCCAGCACTTTGTCCTCCTCGTCGAAGATGGTGAAGATGAGGATCTCCATCTTCGGGTAGACGGCCTTGATCTCCCGCGTGACGTCGATGCCGCTCATGCGCGGCAGGCCGAGGTCGAGCAGCAGCACGTCCGGCATCAGCCGGGGCACGTCCTCCAGCGCGGCCTCGCCGGACAGCGCGGTGCCGACGATGTCGATCTCCGGGTGGCCCTCGAAAAGGCGCAGCTGGTTCTTGAGGATCTTGGTCTGGTCCTCGACGACGAACACGCGGATGGGCGGCTGCGCGGGAGTGGAGGGAGGCTGCGGGGCGTCCACGGGGGCTCCGGTCATGTCGGGGGGCAGGGAAGGGAGAAGGCCACCTGGGCGCCCGAGCCGGGTGACGAATCGACGATGAGCTGACCACCGAGCTTCATGGCGCGCTCGCGCATGTTGAGCAGGCCGTAGTGGCCCCGCGGCGTGTGCTTCGGGTCGAAGCCCTTGCCGTCATCCTGGACGATGAGGTGCACGCGGTCCTCGCCGTAGTCGAGCTTCACCTGCACGAGCTTCGGCTCGGCGTGCTTCACCGCGTTGGAGAGGCACTCCTGCAGGATGCGGAAGAGGGCCAGCTGCACGTCGGGGGACAGCTTGCGCTGCGCGCCCGTGCGCTCGAAGCGGATGGGCAGGCCCGTGCGCTCCTGGAACGTCTTGGCGTAGTCCTCCAGGCCCTGCGACAGCTCGAAGTCCTCGCGCATCATCCGCAGGTTGCGCCGCAGCTCGTCGATGGACTCCTCCGCGGTGGCCTTCAGCTCGCGGATCTCCTCGCGCAGCCCGTCCTCGCGCGCGAGGTTCAGGATGTACTCCGCCTGGATGATCATCGAGGAGAGCGACGCGCCCAGGCCGTCGTGGATCTCCCGCGCCAGGCGGTTGCGCTCCTCGACGACGGCCAGCTCCTTGAGGTCCCCCTGGAGCGCGACGACTTCGCGGTGGGCCGCGGCCTCGCGCTCGTTCAGGTATACGAGCACGTAGACGATGATGAAGTTGAGCGCCAGGTACCAGAGCAGCGTGAGCAGCTCCACCGCCGTCACGTTGCGGTTGAGCAGCAGGTCCAGCCGCGTCGTGATCGGCAGCGCGAGCAGCGGCGGGAGGATGGCGAGCGGCTTGGGGTAGAGGATGGAGAACAGCGTGGTGAAGAGCAGCTGGGTGGCGAGCAGCGGGCTCTGCAGACCGCCGCCCACCTGGGGCTTGGCGATGAGCACCACGAGGATGACCAGGTCCAGGCACAGCGTGGTGTACGTCACCCAGCGGCCGGCCTTGGGGTGGTCGATGACCAGCAGGTTCGCGACGCTGTAGAGCAGCATCGTGAAGTAGCCCAGGAAGGAGAGCGCGCCGGTGAGGCCGAAGTAGCCGCTCCACGTGGGCACCGCCAGGATGAGCAGTCCCAGCGTGAGGAACATCATGCGGGCGTAGAAGAGGGCGCGGGCCCGGGCGACGAACCGGTCCTGCTCCCAGGACGCGGTGGCCTGCTCCGTGGAGACGCTGTCCGTCAGCTTGCGGCGCGAGAGGACCTCGCGCACGCGCGCGCGCAGGTCATTGGCCGGGGTCTCCTCGCCCAGGGCGAGATTCGAATCCATTGGGCCGGCAGCTTACGAGAGCCGCCGGGTGTGCGGGAATCCCTGGGGTGGTCCGTTCACCTTCTCGGCGAGCGAGAAGGCGGACGGGTGTCCCCGCGCGCCTCCGTCATCGGGAGGATGGCTGCATGCAGACCTTGCGGGCCTCGGGCCTGCTCCGGAAGATGAACTCCAGCCGGTCCGTGGACTCGCCGGTGCGCTCGTCGAAGAGGGGCGTGCCGCCCGCGTACATCGTGCCCTCCTTGTTGCCGTACGGGTCCAGGTTCTGCTTCTTCAGCCAGCGGTCCACGCACGCCTCGAGCGCGGCGCGGCGGGACTCGGGAGCCCCCGCGTCCTTGAGGTTCGTCCCCTCGGCCGGGGTGGAGGCGTCGGGGGACCCGGCGACGAGCGTGCCGGAGTCCGTCCCGGTCTTCTCGGCGCCCGCGACGGGGGCCTCGAGGGTGGAGCCGCTGTCGACGAGCTTCGTCGCCTCGGCGGGGGCCGTGGCCTCGGCGGAGGGCTGGGTCGCCGCATCCGCGGGGCCGGCGGTCTCGCCGGTGTTCTTGTGGCACCCGAGCATGAGTAACAGGGTGGTGGAAAAGACGAGCACGCCGGTCAGGTTTTTCATATGTGTGGCAGCTGGTAGGGGCGCCTGCGCCCAACGGTCGCCTGATGCGACGCAGGGGTCCGCACGTTATTCGCATCCGCCTTCGCGGAGCAGCATTCGATGCACGGCCCAGAAGAACACCACCATCCCCGCATTCCCCACGCGTCCCGGATTGAGCGCGCGAGGGTGCTCGTCGTGGGAGCAGGCGGGCTCGGCTGTCCCGTCTCCCTGGCGCTCGCCCAGGCCGGTGTCGGCCACCTGACGCTGGCGGATCCGGACCGCGTGGACGTGACGAACCTGCCCCGACAGCTGTGGCACCGCGCCGAGGACGTGGGCCGCAACAAGGCGGAGTCCGCCGCGGCGGGGCTCTCCCGGGCGTTTCCCGGGCTGAGCACGGAGGTGCTGCCCGAGCGCGTGGACGCGGACAACGCGGAGGGCCTGTTCCGCTCGCACGACGCGGTCATCGACGCGACCGATGGCGTGGCGACGAAGTTCTTCCTCTCGGACGTGGCGGTGCTGACCGGCGTGCCGCTCGTGTACGGCGGCGTGCTGCGGATGCAGGGGCAGGCGATGCGCGTGGAGCCGGGAGGCCCGTGCCTGCGCTGTCTCTACGAGGCTCCGCCTCCGCCGGACTCGGTGCCCACGTGTGCGCAGGCGGGGGTGCTCGGCTCGCTGGCGGGGCTGGTGGGCTCGGTGCAGGCGCTGCTCGTGCTGGAGCAGCTGGCGGGCGCGGCGCGGCGGGTACCGGGTGAGACGGCGCTGCATGTGCTGGACGGGCGGACGATGCTGGGGCGCGTGACGCGGGTGACTCGCGCGGAGGAGTGCCCGGGCTGTCAGGTCACCGCCGTTCCGAGCTTCCCGGACGAGGCCTCGGCATGCGCGCGATGAGTCGGTGCGGGGCGGGGGCGATGGGGCGCGTGGTTGGATTCGAGGCGAGGGTGAAGGCGTGTCCGAGCCTGGCGTACGCGAAAGGTGCGCGGGAGAGGACTCGTTCGCGGCTGGCTGGGAGGTGGTCGGACCAGGACACGCGTCGCGGTGGAGCGACGGTGTTTCGTTCCTGGCCCCGAGTGAACGGCTGCTCGAGGCGACGTTCCCTGCACCCTCGTGCAGCCGGTGACGCGTCGACGCCGCGGGAAGGCGCTGGCGCTCGTGCCCTCACGGAGTCGGGGCACTCGCATGGGTGACACGACGGCGACGCTGGACATCACGCGCGAGGTCTGTCCGATGACCTACGTGCGCACGAAGCTGCGGCTGGAGTCCCTCGAGCCGGGCGCGCTGCTGGAGGTCCTCCTCCGAGGCGCCGAGCCGCTGAAGAACGTCCCCCGCAGCGCGCGGGAAGAGGGGCACGAGGTGGTGTCACTCGAGGCTCGCGACGACGGGACGCATCGGCTGGTGCTGCGCAAGCAGGGAAGGTGAGTGGTTCATGGCGACGATTCGGATTCCCTCGACGATGCGCACGCTGACGCGCAACCAGGCGGACGTGGTGGTCCCGGGCACCACCGTGCGCGAGGTGCTCGCGAACCTGGATGCGAGCTACCCCGGTATCGGCGCGAAGCTGCTCGACGAGCGCGGCGCCGTGCGGCGCTACGTCAACGTCTTCCTCAACGAGGACGACATCCGCGCGCTTCGCGAGCTGGACACGCCCGTGAAGGACGCGGACCGGCTCACGCTCATCCCCGCGATGGCGGGAGGGTGAGGGCGCATGGCTCTGCGTGAAGATCAGATCCAGCGCTACTCGCGGCAGATCCTCCTGCGCGATGTCGGCGGTCGAGGTCAGGAAGCGCTCCTGACGGGCCCCGCGCGCGTGGATGCCACGGGCGCCTCGGGGATGACGGCGACGGCGTACCTGGCGGGAGGAGGAACCCCGGTCGCGGGCGTGGGCTCGCTGACCCTGGGCCCGTGGGCTCCCGGCTTCCTGGTGTCGGCCGGGGACGTGGGACAGCCCGTCCCGGAGACCCTGGCCCGCGAGGTCCCCGCGCTGAACCCGGACGCCGCGAACCCCGAGCGTCGGGGAGGCCTCCTGGCCGAGCTGCCCACGGCCTGGAGCGGCGAGGCCCCCTGGGTGGCCCTCTGCGGCGACGGCGCGAGGGCCGGCGTCGTGTTCCGAGGAAGCGAAGGCTGTGTGTGGTGCTTCGGCGAGACGGTGCGGCACCTGGGCTCGCCGCCGGATGGCGCGCTGGGCGTGGCGCTCGGAGCCCTGGGCGCGATGATCTTCCAGAACCTCCGCCTGGGCCTGGCCCCCCCGCTGGGAGGGCGTTGGCTGGTGCCTCCGGGGGGCCTGGAGGAGATGGCGCTGCGTCGCTGCTCGCGCTGCGCCGCTCGCGCCGAGCCGTGAACCCCTGGGTGGATCCGCGCTGGCCGGAGCCGGTGCGCACGCAGTTGCTCCGTCACCTGGAGGCGTCCTATCCCCTGGAGGGCTGTGGCGTGATCCTGGCGTCGTCCAGCGCCGCTCGCGTCCTGCCCCTGCGAAACGTGTCTCCCAGGCCCTCCGTGGCGTACGCCTTCGAGCCCCACGAGTGGTTGAAGGTGTGCCTCGAAGCGGAGTCGAGTGGCGAGCGGATCATCGCCGTCTTCCACTCACATGTCGACAGCCCTCCCACCTTTTCCCCGGAAGATCGGGCCTGGGCGGCCCCGACAGGGCATCCGCTGCTGCCGGGAGTTTCCTACCTCATCGCATCCGTACACCGAGGCTGTGTCACCTGCGTGTGTGAGTACGAGTGGAGCGGGGGAGAATTTCGAACGCGACAGGTTTGAATCCCGCATTGCAAGAACGAAAAAGCCGAGGAGGTGCAGGCACTTGGCTGCCCGTTACCCCTACCTGCGGAAAGGTGCGCGTGAATTGTCAAGTGCGTGGGTTTTCGTCTATAACCACGCGCATCTTCTGGATCTGCGGCGTCCCAACGCGGCGTGCAAGAAGCGCTCCGGACGCAGGGAGTTGAAAATCCTTATGGCCTCCAACACTGGATTCACCCTTTGGCTGACCGGCATGTCCGGTACGGGGAAGACCACCACTGCCGCGTACATCGCGGCGCGGCTCCGTCAGGTGGGCCGTCACGTGGAGATTCTCGACGAGGGTGAGCTCGCCGATGAGCTGTGGGCGGGGCTGGGCGACTCGAAGGACGAGCGCAATGTCATCGCGGGCCGGCTCGGCTTCGTGGCGAACGTGCTGACGCGCAACGGCGTCGCGGCGCTGGTGCCCTGCGTGAGCCCGTACAAGGCGAAGCGCGAGGAGAACCGCCGCGCCATCGGCCGCTACGTGGAGGTCTACGTCGACTGCCCCACCGAGAAGCTGATCGAGCGTGACAGCACGGGCCGCTACAAGAAGGCGCTCAACGGGGAGATCCCCAACTTCATCGGGATCACGGAGCCGTACGAGCCGCCCACGTCGCCGGAGGTCACCATCCACTCGGACGTCGAGTCGGTGGAGGACGGCGCCGCGAAGATCTTCCAGTCGCTCCTGGACCTTGGCTACATGTCCACCGAGGAGCTGAAGATCATCACCGGCAAGAAGATGAAGGCCAACCCGCTGCCGGCCAAGGGCGAGAAGGCCGAGAAGCCGGAGAAGAACGGCGGCGTGAAGGCGCGTCGCGCGGAGGAGCCGAAGCCGGCCGTCGCGACGAAGGCCAAGCCCGCGAAGGCGGACAAGGGCGCCAAGTCCCGTCCCGCCACGCGCGCGGCCCGGGTGGCCAAGCCCGCCAGCCCCGCGAAGAAGCCGGCGGCGAAGAGCAAGGCTCGCTGAGCAAGGGGGCCGGCACCCGGCCCCGTCAGTGTCCATGACAAGGGCTCCAGGTTGCCGCGCGATGCGCGTGCAATCCGGGGCCCTTCCGTTTTAGGAGTCCAGCATGCTGAGCCCCGAGCGAATCCAAGCCCTGTGTGAGTCGTCGCGCCCCAAGCTGGAGGCCATGCGGGCCGCGCTGCGCACCCACGGCAGCGCGCTGGTGGCGTTCTCGGGCGGCGTCGACTCCACCTTCGTCCTGAAGATCGCCGTGGAGGAGCTGGGCGAGAGGGCCCTGGCGCTGACGGCGCTGTCGGCGTCCGTGGCGCCCGAGGAGGCGGAGGAGGCGAGGGCGCTGGCGTCGAAGCTGGGCGCCCGGCACGTGGTGGTGAGCAGCAACGAGCTGGCGAACCCCTCGTACGCGGCCAACCCCACCAACCGGTGCTACTTCTGCAAGACGGAGCTGTACGACCTCTGCGAGGCGCGGCGCCAGGAGCTGGGGCTGGCGGTGGTGCTGGATGGCTTCAATGCGGACGACTTCAAGGATCACCGTCCGGGGCACAAGGCGGCGCGGGAGCACGCCGTCGAGTCTCCGCTCGCCGCGGCGGGCCTGACGAAGGAGGAGATCCGCGCGTGGAGCCAGGCGCTGGGGCTGCCCACGTGGGACAAGCCGCAGATGGCGTGCCTGGCGTCGCGAATCCCGTATGGGACATCGGTGACGCGCGAGCGGCTGTTGCAGATCGCCTCGGCCGAGTCGGAGCTGCGCAAGCTGGGCTTCCGGCAGTTCCGCGTGCGCTACCACGGCGAGGTGGCGCGGCTGGAGGTGGCGGCCGAGGAGTACGAGCGCTTCCTCGCGGCCGACGTGCGCCAGAGGATCAACACCGCGTTCCTGGCGCTGGGGTTCAAGTTCGTGGCGTTGGATCTGGAGCCGTTCCGCTCGGGCCGGATGAACGAGGCCGCCGGCGTGACGAAGCCCGCGACGCCGAGCTTCGCGCTGCCCGTGGTGAGCTGATCCCGGACTCCCTTCTCCGCCCGGCGCGCAAGGCCGCTGGGACTCCGGAGCAGATCATGACGGTCGAGCAGTCTTCGCGGCGCGAGCGGTCCTCCTGGCTGATGGGCGCCGCGGGCTTGGTGCTCGGGGGGCTCACCCCTGAAACGTCCCACGCCGCCGAGTACGTGGACTCGCCGTACCGGGACCGGCGCTCCTTCTCTCTGATCCTCGGACCGGGGTTGTCCTACACGGAGCTGATCGGCGAGTCGGACGCGGACGTGGTGAAGGGGCTGGATGCCCAGCTGGATCTGGGGGCCAGCCTCTCGGTGGGGCACGGGGGGGACGAGGTCTTCGTGTTGATCCGAGGGAGCCTCCGCGGGCCGGATCTCTCCGTGGTGGGGGGCTTCCGGAGCGTCTTCGGAATGGAGGCGTGGCAGTCCTTCGTGGATCTCGGCGCTGTCGTGCGGCCGTTTTCTGGGCCGTGGGTGGGGCCTCGCGTAGCTTTCGGTTTGCGACACACCTTCTCGGAGCGGATCGCGGTGTACGGGGGACTCGGGCTCACGCTCGGGTTCGGATCCGGACTGCGCGCCGACGCCGAGGGCTTCACCGGGGTGCAGTGGATCTTCCCGGTCAGCGGATCCGAGTGAAAATCTTGCGATCAGAAAGGGCTGTGAGATGGTGTGCGCATCTGTAGGAGGTTGCGCACTTGGAACTGAATCCCCGCCTCACCTCGGTGGTCTTCCGGCTGAACCGCGAGAAGCTCGACGCCCTGAAGGAGCTGTCGCGCTCCACGCGCATCCGCCAGAGCGAGTACCTCCGGGAAGCCATCTCGGATCTGCTGGCGAAGTACGAGGAGCGGCTCGTCGATTGACGGCTGCTCGTGGATCCAGCCCCGTGTCACTCCGAAAAGGGTGACTCCGGCGGCAACCCCGGAGGGTGGAGACGCTCTGGGGCCGTGAAGGGATCCACCTTCGGAGGGTAGTGGACCTCCCAGAGCATCAGGCCGTGCGCGGGCGCCTTGAAGCCCTCCATGGCCGCCCCCGTCTCCAGGGCCGCGTGCCATGCCTCCTCCGGCAACAGCCCCGCCGCCACCTTGAGCGCGCCCCCCACCAGATAGCGCACCTGGTAGCGAGCAAAGCCGTCCCCGACCAGCCGCACCTCGTACAGCCCTCCGCCCCGCTCGTGCAGGGTGGCGGACTCCAGCGTGCGCGGCTTCTGGGGACTGGACTTCTCATGGAAGGCGATGAAGTCCCGCGTCCCCTGGGCCCTGGCGAGCAGCGCCTCCACCCGCTCGGGCGTCACGGCGCCGCCTCGTCCCAACAACCCTGGCTCGCCCGGAACGTCGAGCGAGTAGGGTGCCCAGTCCTCCGTCTGGGCCCCCCCCAGCCGCAGCCGGTACCGGTACACCTTGCCGCTGGCGCTCCACTGGGCATGGAATCCCTGGGGCCGGCGGACCAGGCACAGCCCGAGCCCCGGCGGCAGGTGCTCCGGGAGCCTTTTGGCCAGCGACTCGGGCGAATCCCCGGCCTCCAGCCGGACGCTCACCACCTGCATGCGGGCATGGACGCCCCGGTCCGTCCGCCCCGAGGGCATCACCGAGGCCGGGACGCCCACCGCCCGCAGCGCCGTCTCGAGCGCCTCCTGGACGGTGGGGCCCTCCGTCTGACGCTGGAAGCCGCGGAAGTTTCCGCCGCGGTACCAGATCCACAGTGCGACGGGAATCCGCTTGGAGGTCGAAGTGAGCACGGCGTTGCGAGGTCGCGGGGTTACACGGGATAATCGCGCGCGAAATGGCGGCTGGACAAGAACTCGCGGCGGACGTGGATGGGCAGTGGCTCTTCCGACATGGTGACCTGGTCCTCGGACCTGTCAGCGGCTCGGTCATCGTGGAGAAGCTCAAGACAGGAGAGCTGACCCCCGAGTCCCCGCTGGCCCTGGCCGGCGAGCGGGACTTCCATCCGATGCGCGAGGTGGAGCCCTTCAAGGTCCACGTGGCGCTCTCGGAGGCGCGCGCCCGCGTGGACGCGGCCGTCCTGGTGGAGCGGGAGAAGAACCACAAGCGCGTGCTGGTGCTCGGCGGCGTGGCCGCGGGCCTGGCGCTGGTGCTCGGCACCGTCGGCATCTACGTGGCGCGCAACGCCGCGGTGCACGGCTGGTTCGGCGAGGACGAGTTCGAGGGCATCGAGATGGAGGCCCCCGTCATCCGCGTGGCCCAGGCCCGGCAGGACGACGAGGAGCTCTTCGACTACCCGACGCAGGGCGCCGTGAAGCCCGGTACTCCCGCGGGCACCAAGCCCACGGGCGCTTCCACCAGCAAGCCCACCGCCGTGGCCTCCGCGTCCCGGACCGATGACCGCCGGCCGCCGCGCCCCGCGGGCAGCGTGGGCACGGACCCGGACGGCATGGAGGTGGCGCAGCAGTTCGACCAGTCCGCCATCAACCGCGTCGTGGCCGGCAACAAGTCCACGCTCTTCAAGTGCTTCAAGGAAGAGGCCGAGCGCAGTCCGGGGCTCGCGGCGAAGATTCCGCTCGAGTTCGTCATCGGCAACGACGGCAAGGTCAACAAGCTCTGGGTGGACAACCCCCAGTTCAAGAAGGGCCCGCTCTACGAGTGCCTGCTGACGGAGCTGCAGAAGTGGCCGTTCCGGGCCTACGAGGGGGAGCGGGCGACCGTCGGCCTGTCCTTCAACATCGGCAAGCGGGGCTAGGGCCACTTTCTTGCCCACCTCCCGGGCATGCCCCATACCGGGGCCATGTCCGCCGCATCCGTTGCCGAGACCGAAATCGCGAAGAAGGCGCTGAGCGTGCCGCCGGGGACCTTCCGTCACACCGTGCTGGTCGCCGCCAAACGCTTCAAGTCCACCTGGGCCGAGCTGGGCAAGCTGCTCGTCACCGTCCGGGACGAGGCGAAGTTCGAGGAGTGGGGCTATCCCACCTTCGAGGCCTACTGCCTCAAGGAACTGCACATCAAGAAGCAGACCGCCCTGAAGCTCACCCGCTCCTTCAGCTTCCTGGCCAAGCACGAGCCCGAGGAGGAGCTGCGGGCCCAGGAGTTCCCGGAGAAGGCGCCCGCCTTCGAGGTCATCGAAGTGCTGGCCGACGCCGAGGAGCGTGGCCAGTTGTCTCCCACTGAATACAAATCCCTACGTGACAGCATCTGGAGCCCGGAGAAGAACCCGACGGAGCTCAAGAAGGAGTTCACGGAGCGCTTCCCCCGGCCGCCGCCCGAGCCTCCCCCCGAGAGCCTCCAGGTGCGCAAGCTGGCGTCCATGGCCCGGAAGCTCGCCAGCGAGCTGGCGGGGTGCCGCAAGATTCCGAACGCTGTCGCCGAGCGGGCAGCCGCCCTGGCGGACGACGTGGAGGAGCTCGCCTCGGGCGTGACGGACGCCTGAGCCGCTGTTACTGAACGCTCACCCGTTGCGGCCGCTGTACGGTCCGTAACGGGCCCGCACCGTTGGGCTTCCTGCCCAGGTGACAGGGCCCTATAGTGGTTCAGGGCCCCGGTGTAGGTGGGCCTGACGGCTGTTCGAGACGTGGGCAGGCCGTGTGGGTAGGGGAGCGGTGGACGGCGAAGTGGCTCCGGCAAGTCTGGGGTCGGCGAACTCGGAGGCGGCAGTGAAGAAGGAGCACCACGTCAACCTGTCCTGCTCGTTCTGCGGAAAATCGCAGCGCGAGGTCCGCAAGCTCATCGCGGGACCGACGGTCTACATCTGCGATGAGTGCATCAAGCTGTGTAACGACATCATCGCGGACGAGAACGAGCGAGAGGAGGGCAAGCCCCAGGTCAGCTTGCCGACGCCTTCGGAGATCAAGGCGTTCCTCGACGACTACGTCATCGGTCAGGACCAGGCGAAGAAGGTCCTGTCGGTCGCGGTCTACAACCACTACAAGCGCATCTACCAGAAGAAGCCCACGTCCCGACCGCGCCCCGGCGTGAAGAGTCCGTCGGGCGAGGAGGTGGAGCTGAGCAAGAGCAACATCCTGCTCATCGGCCCCACGGGCTCGGGCAAGACGCTGCTCGCCCAGTCGCTGGCGCGCTTCCTCAACGTGCCGTTCACCATCGCGGATGCCACCAGCCTCACCGAGGCCGGCTACGTGGGTGAGGACGTCGAGAACATCATCCAGAACCTGCTCCACAACGCCGACTACGACGTGGAGAAGGCGGCGCGCGGCATCGTCTACATCGACGAGATCGACAAGATCGCCCGCAAGGGTGACATGCCCAGCGCCACCCGCGACGTCGGCGGCGAGGGCGTGCAGCAGGCGCTGTTGAAGATCATCGAGGGCACGCGCGCCAACGTCACCCCGCGGGGTGGCAAGAAGTACAACCAGCAGGAGTACGTCCAGGTCGACACGACGAACATCCTGTTCATCTGCGGCGGCGCGTTCCACGGCATCGACGGCGTCATCAAGCGCCGCGTGGGCGAGAAGGGCCTGGGCTTCGGCGCGAAGATCACCCACCGCGAGGAGCGCAGCGTGGGCGAGCTGCTCGCGCTGACGGAGCCCGAGGACCTGATGAAGTTCGGGATGATTCCCGAGTTCATCGGTCGTCTGCCGATGATCGCCACGCTGAACGACCTCAAGGAAGAGGACCTGGTCACCATCCTCGCCCAGCCGAAGAACGCGCTGGTGAAGCAGTACCAGAAGCTCTTCGAGATGGAGAAGGTGAAGCTCACCTTCACGAAGGAGGCGCTGCGCGCCATCGCCCGCGAGGCGATGCGCCGTCACTCCGGAGCGCGCGGCCTGCGCGCCATCCTCGAGGACGCCATGCTGGAGATCATGTACGACGTGCCGTTCCGCGAGGGCGTCAAGGAGTGCAAGATCACCGAGACGGTCATCACCCGCCATGAGCCGCCGCAGCTCGTGATGGAGAAGGAGAAGAAGACGGCCTAGCGGCCCTTTTGCTCCGTGCCGTTCTCCTCGGCCCCTCCTTCCCTCACGGGAGGCAGGGGCCGAGTCATGTCCGGCGCCCGTTACGCGGCGGCCGTCGTGGGCAACAGCGACGGCAGGGAGATGACGAACTCGGAGTACTCACCCATGACGCTCTCCACGCGAATCTCGCCCTGGTGCTCCTGGACGATGTCGTGGACCAGGGACAGGCCCAGGCCCGTGCCGGAGCCCGCGGGCTTGGTGGTGAAGAACGGGTCGAAGAGCTTCTCGCGAATCTCCAGGGGGATGCCCGGCCCGTTGTCGCGCACCCGCAGCTCCACGCGCGCGGCGAGCCGCCGGGTGGAGACCAGGATGCGGGGCGTGAAGGCCTCGCCCTCGCCGCGGCGCTTGGCCAGCGTCGCGTAGAAGGCGTTGTCGAGGATGTTGATGATGAGCCGGCTGATGTCCCCGGCCACCACCTCGACGGTGCCCACGCGCGGGTCCAGCTCCGTGTCCGTCTCCACCAGGGTCGCGCCCTCGCGCACGCGCAGGCCCTGGACGGCCAGGTTGACGCTGTCGCGAATCAGCATGTTCAGGTCCACGCGGGTGCGCGAGCCCTCGGAGCGGCGCGAGTGCCGCAGCATCGTCTTGATGATGTCCGAGGCACGCCGCCCGTGGGTCTGGATGCGGCGGGCGTTCTGCTTCAGGTCCTCCAGCGTCTCGAGGATGTCCTCGGCGGTGGTGGACTCCAGCTTCCCCGTCTGGGCGCGCAGCGTGGTGTCCAGCTCCGCGGCCAGCCGCGTGGAGAGCTCCGAGAAGTTGTTCACGAAGTTGAGCGGGTTCTGCAGCTCGTGCGCGATGCCCGCCGTGAGGGCGCCCAGCGACGCGAGCTTCTCCTGGGCGACCAGCTGGCGCTGCATCTCCTGGATGCGGGTGAGCGTCTCGGCCAGCTCCACGTTCTTGCTCTGCAGCTCCGCGGTGCGCTCGTCCACGCGGCGCTCCAGCGTGTGGCTGTACTCCTCCAGGCTCGCGTACAGCCCCGCGTTCTCCAGGGAGATGGCGGCCTGGAAGGACAACAGGCGCAGGACCTCCAGTCGCTCGGGCGTGAAGGCCCCGCGCGTGGCGTCGTTCTCCAGGTAGAGCACGCCCGTGAGCGAGCCCTGCTTGAGCAGCGGGCTGCACAGCACGGACTTGGGATGCGCGGTGCGCACGTACGGGTCCTCGGAGAAGGGCTCCTCCGTCGCCGCGTCGTCCAGGATGACCGTCTCGCCGGTGCGCACCACGTAGTGGACGATGGAGGCCGGCAGCGCGGTGGAGGACTCCACCGGCACGCCCTGGTCCAGCAGCACCCTCGCGCCGTCCACCGAGCCCTCGGCCTCGATGTAGAGCCCCTCGGGCCGCATGAGGATGAGGAAGCCGCGCCGCGCGCCCGCGTTCTCGATGAGCAGCGTCATCAGCTTGCGCAGGAGCTTGTCCAGGACGATTTCGCCGGACAGCGCGCGCGCCGTCTTGAGCACCGACTCCAGGTCCAGCGAGGCCAGCGGCGTGCCCGCGGACTCCTCGGCCCGCACGGGCTCGGGAGTGGTGGGGAGCAGGTGCGGGTACTCGCGCTCCAGTCGCGAGGCCACCGCGCGCGCGCCCCAGCGCACATAGGCGGCGCGGGAGTCGGCCAGGTAGCCATGGGCCACGCGCTCGCGGCGCTGGTCCAGGTGGAACCTCGCCGCCAGCTCGCAGCCGACCGCCTCGTCGAGCGACAGGCCGTGCTCCCTCGCGAGCCGGATGGCCCGGTCATAGCCATCCGCGGCCTCGGCGGGCTTGCCGTCCACCCGGGCCCGCTCCGCGTCGAGCAGCTCCGCGCGCGCGGCGTAGTTCATGGGGGCGATGCGGGCCCAGCCGCGCATCTGCTTGCGGAGCGCGTCGATGGTGCGGGACGCGCGCAGGCGCTCCAGCGGCCCTCGCGACGTGTGCAGCTCGAGCAGGGCCAGGCCCTGGAAGAACTTGTACCAGGGCAGGTAGATCTGCCCGGTGATGAGCTCCGCGCGGGCATCCACCGCGGCCGCGCTCTCCAGGGCGCCCTTCGCGTCGCGCCACAGCCAGCGGCGCATGGTGCGCATGACCTCGCAGGTGGCGATGCCGTTGGAGTAGCCGGCCTGGTGGTACGGCGCGACGATGTCCCGCTCCCGGGCCTCCACGTCGCCGGTGAACGCGCCGGTGAGCACGTCGAGGGTGTGCCGCGTGTACTGGAGGAACGGCACGTTCGTGTGCCGGTGGCTCGCGAGCGCGTCGCGGAAGCGGTCGACGCGGGGGCCGTGCTCCAGGAGCCCGTCCCGGCCGATGAGGGACACGGCGCAGCCGGCGCTCGCGTTGTAGGCGAAGTACTCGATGTCGCCCGTCTCCTGGCCCTTGCTCGCGCCGGCGAAGAAGTCGTCCAGGCACGTGCCCAGCGGCTCCTTCCAGTGGCGGATGAAGAGGTTGAAGACGAAGTGCACCATCGAGCGCAGGCTCTCCGCGCCGAAGCGGTCCAACGTCTTCAGCGCGAGCCGCCCGTAGCGATAGCCCTCCTCGGGGTTGCCCAGGTGGACGCTGAGCATCAACCCGTAGCCCACGTAGCCGAAGGCGGCCGTGCCCGTGGCGCCGTGGCGGATGGTGAGCTGGAGGTTGCGCAGCACCACGAGCGGGAAGAGCAGGGGGCGGGCCATGAACGCGGCCGTGGCCAGCTTCATCATCACCCGCAGCGTCGCGACGAGCAGCGGGTCCCTCAGCTCGGGGAGCGACTCCAGGTCCTCCGGCTTGCGCAGGCCCAGCAGCACCTTCGTCTTCGCGACGCCCGCCAGCACGTGCGCCTGGATGGGGCGCGCGGGTAGGTGCTGGCCCAGCATTCCGAGCACCTCCAGGCCCAGGTCCACGGCGCGCTCGTGCTCGCCGCGGTGGGAGTGGCACTGGATGCGCACCAGGTGCACGCGCACCTGCTCCAGCCGGTCCTGGGCGTGGTCCAGGGCCGCGGTGGCCAGCCGCTCCATCTGCTCGAAGTCCGCCGCGAGATACGCGGCCTCGGCGGCCTCGACGTGCAGGTCGAACGCGAGGGCGCGGTTGGCGCTCCAGCCGTCGTCCCCGAGCAACTGACGGCCTGTCGTCAACAGGCGCAGCGCCGCGGACCACGCGCCGCGTGACTTGGCGCCGCGACCCGCGCGCAGGTCCAGGGCCGCCACCCGGTGCCGCTCCTGCGCGTCCTTCAGCACGGGAAGGGCCAGGTGGAAGTGGCTGACGATGTCCGCGAGCTGCTCGTCCATCAGCTCGGGCGGCGTGTGCCGCAGCAGCAAGCGGCCGATGCGCGCATGGACCTCCGGGCGTTTCTCCGGGGGCGTCAGCTCCAACGCGGCCTGCTGGACGCGGTCATGCGCGAACTGGAAGCTGTCGGAGGGCTCGGTGTCCGTGAGCCGCTCGCCCACGGGCGCGACCAGGGCCGCGTGGAGCACCTCGTCCAGCACCTCCGCCGTCTGCTCGGGCGTCTGCTCCAGCACCGTGGAGAGGTTGCGCAGGGTGAAGGCATGACCGAGCGCGGCGGCCACGGGCAGCAGCGCCTGGGCGCCCGGGCTCAGCTCCCGGATTCGCGCGGTGAGCAGCGCCACCACGCCGTCGCTGAAGTCCTGACCTCGCAGGGCGCCGCCGTCCCAGCGGAAGCCTCCACCCTCCGCGTCGAAGCGCACGAGCCCGCGTTCATAGAAGGCGCGCAGCAACTGCACCGCGAAGAAGGGGTTGCCCTCCGTCAGCGACAGGACCACCGCGTCGAGCTGCGTGTCGGGCTGTCCCGCCGCCGCGGGGAAGACATCCGCGACCAGGCGTGACAGCTGCTCGAGGGACAGGGGCTCCAGGTCGATGCGCTGCACGGGGGTGCCCGCCTCGCGCAGGGCCTGGGTGAGCCCCTCGACGGGGTGCTCGGCGTCGAGGACTTCGGTGCGGCACGCGGCGACCACGAGCAGGTTGCCCAGCTCCCGGTCCGTCAGGAGCTGGCGCAGGAGCTGGAGGCTCGCGCTGTCCGCCCACTGCAGGTCATCCAGCACGATGACGAGCGGATGCTCGGGCGTGGCGAGGACGCCCACCAGCTTGCGCAGCACCAACTGGAAGCGCAGCTCCGACTCCGCCGGGTCCAGCTCGGCCACGGGCGGCTGCTCTCCCAGCACCAGCCCCAGGCGCGGCACCGCGTCCACGACGAGCTGGCCCATCCCGCCCAGCGCCTCCAGCAGGCGCTGCCGCCACAGGTCCAGGCGCTCTTCGCCGAGCAGGCTTCGGGCGACCTCGCGGAACGCCTCGAAGATGCCGGAGTAGGGCGTGTCGCGCAGGAGCTGGTCGTACTTGCCGCGCACGAACAGGCCGTGCTTCTCCGACACGGGACGCTTGAGCGTGCCGGTGAGCGCGGACTTGCCCATGCCGGCCGCGCCGGTGACGAGCACGAAGCCGGAGCGACCGGTGGCGGCCCGCTCGAAGGCGTCGCGCAGCGCGGCCTGCTGGGGGGCCCGACCATAGAGCCGCTCGGGGACGGCGAAGCGCTCGGGGACGTCCTTGGTGCCCAGCTCGAAGTCGGGCACGCCATTGCCCGTCTCCAGGCCATCGAGGCAGCGCTGCAGGTCGGCCACCAGCCCGTAGGCGCTCTGGTAGCGGTCCTCGGGGGACTTGGCGAGCAGCTTGAGGATGAGCGCCGACAGCGTGCGCGGCAGCTCGGGCACCAGCGACTGGGGGGGCGGCGGCGGCAGCGCGACGTGCGCGTGGACGAGCCCCAGCGCATCGGTGTCCGCGAAGGGACGGCGGCCGGTGAACAGCTCGAACAGCATGACGCCCAGCGAATAGAAGTCGCTGCGGGAGTCGACGCTGCGATGCGTGCGGCCGGTGGCCTCGGGGGACAGGTATTCGAGCGTGCCCTCGAGCCGGTCCGGAGCGACGGGGGCCACCTCCGCGCGGGCGCGCCGCGTGGCGAGGGTGAGCCCGGTCAGCTTCACGGACACGCCGTCCGCTCCCACGAGCACGGACGCGGGCTGCAGGTCCCGGTGCAGGATGCCGGCGGCGTGGAGCTGGCCCACGGCGCGCGCGAGCGAGACGGCGAGCCGGCAGCCGGCGAGGACCTCCATCCGGCCCACGGCCAGGCGCTGGGCGAGCGTCGTCTCGCCGAAGCCCTCGAGCACGAGCACGGACATGCCGGGACGGGACTCCTCCAGGGCCAGCGGGTGGAGGACGCCGTCGAGGCGCAGGGGATGGGTCAGCTCGAATTCGTGACGGAGCCGCTGCGTGAGGGCTCCGGTGCGCGAGGGCTCCGCGAGCTTGAGGTTGACGGTGGCTCCATCGTTGGCGCGGGTGGCGCGAACGAGTTGGAAGGAGCCGGAGCTGCAGAGCGCTCTGTCGCTTCGGTAGCCAGGGACATCAATCATTGCTCGACCCGTGCGCGCAGGGGCGCGGCACCCCCCTTGGGGCCGGCAGGCTAGCTGTGCCCGCCCGCGACTCGCAACCGAACCGGGCCCGCTTCACGGGGCGGCTGCCTGCTCACCGGAGTGGTGGTCTGGGGCCGGGTGTGCCATGCAACCTCCACGGTGATGAGAGCGACGGCCAGGGTGGAACAGGACACACGGCGGGACGGCAGGCGCGTCCTCGTCATCGGCAGTGGTTTCGGAGGGCTCGCGGCGGCGGTGCGTCTGGCCGCGCGAGGCTGGCGAGTCACCGTCCTGGAGCGTCGCGCCGTCCCGGGGGGACGTGCCCATGCCTTCCAGCAGGACGGCTTCACGTTCGACGCGGGACCCACGGTCATCACCTGTCCGCACCTGCTCGAGGAGCTCTGGGCCCTGGCGGGGCGGAAGCTCTCGGAGCACGTCGAGCTGCGGCCGGTGACGCCGCTCTACCGGATGCGTTTCCCGGATGGCTTCACGTTCGACTACCACACGGACCGGGAGCGGATGCTCGAGGCCGTGCGCCGCGTCTCCCCCGGGGACGAGGCGGGCTACCTGGCGCTGTCCGCCCGGGTGGAGCGGATGTACGAGGCGGGAATCGGCCCCTTGATGAGCGCGCCCGTGCCGCACGTGCTGAGTCTTGCGCCCTTCACCGCGGCGCTGGTTCGCGACGAGGCCTTCCGGACGATGTATGGCCTGGTGTCGCGTCACGTGAAGGACGAGCGGCTCCGGCAGGCGCTGAGCTTCCATCCGCTGCTCATCGGCGGCAGTCCGTTCTCAGCCGCGAGCGCCGTGTACACGTCCATCCAGTTCGTCGAGCGGCGCTGGGGCGGGTTCTTTCCCGTGGGAGGGACGGGCGCGCTGGTGCGGGGCCTCGTGTCGCTGCTGGAGTCGCTGGGCGGTCAGGTCCGCTACGACAGCGAGGTGTCGGAGATCACCGTGGAGGGGCGCAAGGCCACGGGGGTCCGTTTGGGCTCCGGGGAGTGGCTCCCCGCGGAGGCGGTGGTGTCCAACGCGGACGCGGCGTGGACGTACCGGTACCTGCTGCCGCGTCACGTGCGCAGCCACTGGACGGATGACCGCATCCAGCAGGCGCGATACTCGATGAGCGTGTTCCTCTGGTACTTCGGCACACGGCGCCAGTACCCCGAGGTCGCGCACCACACGCTGCTGTTCGGTCGGGATTTCCGAGGCATGTTCTCGGGCCTGTCGGGCTCGGGTCAGCCGTCGCAGGACCCGCTGCTGTACCTGCACCGTCCCACCGCGACGGACTCGGGCCTGGCGCCGCCGGGACATGACGCGTTCTATGTCCTCGCGCCGGTGCCGCATCTGAGCGAGGGCTCGAACTGGAAGGCGAGGGCGGAGACGTTCCGTCGCATGCTGGCGGAGCGACTGTCGCGCACGGTATTGCCCGGGCTGGAGTCGGAGTTGATGACGTCGAGGGTGTTCACGCCCGAGGACTTCCGGGATGATTTGCGCTCGTTCCGGGGCGCGGCGTTCAGCTTCGCGCCCACGCTGTTGCAGACGACGTTCTTGAGGGCGCAGGCGAAGAGCGAGGACGTGGACCGGTTGTATCTGGTGGGCGCGGGGACCCATCCCGGCGCGGGCCTGCCCGCGGTGCTGTGCTCGGCGAAGATCGTCGACACGGTGATGGCGGGGGCGTGAAGGGGGGCCTCGGGCGCGGGCTCGCGACGAAGAACGGCGCGCGCCAGAACGCCGGAGGTGTCACGCTCTGTCGTGCATGGCGAGCGTGGGCTGCATGAGCGCCGGGGCGAGGTGTGACATTGCTCATGCCGCGCGGAGGTGAATGGACATGGCTGAGGTCACGGGACTTGAGCGCTGTCACGTCATCCTCAAGGCCGCGATACTCGCGGCGAAGCCCGAGGACCGGCCCGCGATTCGTTGGGCGCTGGGCGGCCCGCGTCCCGTGTGCCCGGCGGCGGGGCAGGTGGAGCTGGGGTTGTGGTTCTCCTCGCTCGTGTCGCCGTTCCTCGCGGACCGCTTCGAGGAGGCCGTCGCGCACCGCATCGTCGAGCGCGTGCGGGACTTCCTGTCGAAGCCCCTGCGCCTCACGCCCCAGGAGTCACTCTCGCTGGGGCACGACAAGAAGCTGACGAGCAAGGCGGGCCGCGCCTATCACGCGCTCATCGCGGACTCGCGCTCCGAGGCTGACGAGTCGGAGGCGCTCGCGGTGGTCCGGCGGACGGCAGGTGCTGCGGCGGCGCTGTGTCGCGGCAAGGACACCTTCGTGCACCTCACCGCCGCGGTGGCCCGTGTCGTGAAGTACCTCGACGAGGAGCCCGGCCGCGCGGGGCTGAGCGTGCAAGGGCTCCTCACGGAGCTGGATGCGCGCATCCTCCGACTGGAGTGCCACGCAGCCATCGCACCGCTGCTCGCGGGGAGCGCGCCTCCGGACCTCGAGGCTGTCCTGTGGCGCGCTGACGGCGGCAAGGGGACCGCGAGGCACTTCATCGCGAGGCTTCGCGGCGGGAAGCTCGGACTGGTGACGAAGCTGGGCGCGAGGTGGACCTGGATTCAAGGAGGGAAGGACGAGGTCCTAGCCTCCGTGCCGGATGCCTGCTTCGAGGAGGCGACCCGCGCGGTCATGGCGGGTGACTGAGTCGCGCGAGCCCATGCCTCGGAGAACCCATTCATCCTCCGAGGCACCACCGCCGTCATGCCGCTACTTCTTCCGAGGCGCTCTCATCGTGAAGCGCGGGTACACGTCGTTCTCGAACACCTCGCGCAGCTTCGGGAAGTTGAGCACCCAGCGCACGCCCATCCGCCACGGAGCGAAGAGCGCGCGCGGCACGCGGGGGAACAGGCCCGGCAGCCAGTTCTCGTAGGCCTTCTGCATCGCGCTCACGTCGTAGTCCTCGCGAACGTCCACGCAGTAGGGCGGGTCGTTCGGCACGTGGCCATCGAGGATGTCCCCCAGGCCCGGCGGCAGATACGTCGTGTGCAGCGTCATCCCGATGTCGAAGTTCTTGCTGCCCAGCCGGCAGATGGGTCCCTTGGCGATGTCCTCCGAGTCGAAGATCCACACCTCGTCCCCCGTCGAGTCCGGCGGCAGGTTCGGCGTGGGGTCCGACACCACCAGCGCCACGACGTAGCCCTTCCAGTACGGGACCATCGGCAGCTTGATGCTCGGCACGAACTGCGGCGCGAAGCCGAACCAGCCGGTGGGCAGCACGTAGCCCTCGAAGCGGCCGGAGTTGACGAAGAACTTGAAGAAGCTCGCGGCCCGGCCCTCGCGGATGGGCATGCCCTCCCGGTCTCCGACGATGGGCTTGTACATCTGGTAGATGAACTCGGGGACCATGTCCGCCGTGAAGCCATCCGAGTTGAAGTAGATGGCCAGCTCGTCCTCCGGAATGCCCCAGTTGATGCCGCCGGGGGGCTCACCGCCAGGAGGCGGCTCGCGGGGGACCTCGTCGAGGTACAGCTTCAGATTGGTCTCGAGCTCGCCGTTGATGAGGCCCGTGTTCGAGAAGACGGTGAGCCCCCACGTGTAGTCATCGTGCGAGTGCAGCTTCGACTCGATGGTCCGCCGGCGCATGTCGATGTGGTGCACGCCCAGCGAGCTGCGCGTCACCGGCACCGCCGTGGGCATGCCCTGCTGGTACGCCTGGGCCCGGTTGCCGTTGATGAGCAAATCTCCCTCCTGGATGGTGTGGGAGAGGTCCTCGGTGGGAGAGTGCCCCACGACAATCGTGATGACGTCGTCCGGGTTCTCGTAGCGCGCCGCGAAGTGCAGACCGCCACCGCCGGACTGGAAGCGGTACGCGGGGATCCTCGGCGGGTCATCGGGCAACAGCGTGCCGGGCGAGGGACGCAGGTCCGAGCGCTTCACGACCCAGAACACCGCCTGGGGATAGGAGGGCTCGGAGGTCAACCGGCTCACCAGCCGCTGCAGCCGCGTCATGCCCGGCAGCGCGGACTGCACCGCGATGCTCCAGAAGTTGACCGGGAAGTTGCTGTCCAGCAGGACGACGTAGTCGCGCGTGACGGCGATCTGATGCAGCGACTGCGTCACCACCGGCTTGCCCGTGGCCGCGTCGATGAGCGACCAGTGGTGCAGCCGGTTCTCCCACGTGTCCCAGCTCACCAGGTGCGTCCAGCCCTCCCCGAGCGGCCACTTGGGCGCGTGATTCGTCAGGAACAGGCGCGGCTTCTGCCCGGCGCCCGGCGCCTCGGAGATGGCCACCGGGTGCTCGAACGCGAAGGCGGGGTGCGCGGTGCTCTGCAGCAGCGGGAACGTCCACGGCGTGCCGATGGCCGGCTTCCACTCGCGCAGGTAGCCCAGCGGCGTGTACGCCTCCAGCGTCATCGGATGGATGGCCCACGGACGGCCCGCGTCCGTCGTCACCAGCATCATGTTCTCGCCCTGCACCAGGAAGGGCGCCGTGTTGGGGGCCTCCTGCGCGCCCAGGGCGATGGACACGTCCGACAGCGTCGTCTCCCGGAATTCGTTGAGGTAGCGCGTGAGCGGCCCGCGCGACGTCTTGCCCGCGTTGACCGGCTCGCGCGCCACGTACGACGGCGTCTCCATGATGGAGGAGCTGAACGTCGCGTGGGCCCCGTCGAAGTCGAGCCGCAGCACGAGCCCGTCGGAGGCCAGCGCCGGTGAGCCCTCGGACACGCTGGGGCCGGCGACGAAGACGTGGCCGTGCAGGTCCGGGGGAAGCTTGCCGGCGAGCACGTGCAGCGGCTCGCGCGTGAAGCGCTCCCGGTTGGATGTCATCGCGTTGCGCGGCATCCCGGGTCTGAGACCCGGCGGGACGGCGACACCAGGGTACGTCGTCCCATCCGGCAGATGGGGCGGCGCGGGCGGCGGCACATCCTCCGCCGAGGGGGAAGGAAGGGGAGACACGGCGCTTCGAGTCACATCAGGCATGACTCCTCCACGGGTAGGGAGCTGCGGAACAGGTCGGGGAACGGGGCCAGCACGGTAACACGTGCGACGTCCGCGACTCGCACGAGGTGGCACGTCCGCCAGGGGAGGGAGGGGGCGGGATGGTGTTCCGGCGTGTGGACCCGATGTGCCATCATCGCGACGCCCGGTGCGACCAACCATGAACCAACACGACATGTCTGAGCCGCGCATCATCGGCGGGCGATAC
Organism: Myxococcus sp. MISCRS1; assembly: GCF_026626605.1. Lineage (NCBI taxonomy): Bacteria > Pseudomonadati > Myxococcota > Myxococcia > Myxococcales > Myxococcaceae > Myxococcus > Myxococcus sp. MISCRS1. The sequence goes on along the minus strand of NZ_JAPNKB010000001.1, from coordinate 214,237 downwards.
GTCCTCGAGCGGGTGCTCGCGGGCGGTGGGATGGGCACGGTGTGGGTGGCGACGGATCCCAAGCTCCAACGCCGCGTGGCCCTCAAGCTCATGGCCACCCACTGCGCGCCCACCCCGCACGCCTTGCGCCAGTTCGAGTGGGAAGCCCAGGCCATCGCCCGCTTCCAGAGCCCGCACGTCATCCAGATCCACGACTGCCATCTGGAGGGAGACACCCCCTACATCGTCATGGAGCTGCTCGAGGGCGAGGACCTGGAGGCCCTGCTCAACCGGCGCGGCCGCCTGTCGCTCGCCATGGTGGAGCGGCTGCTCACCCAGACCTCCCGCGCCCTCACGGCCGCCCACGCCGCCGGTGTCATCCACAGAGACCTGAAGCCCGCGAACATCTTCCTTTCCCGGAGCGCGTCCGGAGAGGTCGTGAAGGTGCTGGACTTCGGGCTTGCCCTGTTGACCCAGGGTGGCACGGCGCATCCGCACCCCGAGGAGGAGATGGCGGGGACGCCGCGCTACATGAGCCCCGAGCAGCTCCGGGGGCTGTCGCCGAGGTTGGACCACCGCTGCGACCTGTGGGCGCTGTCGGTGGTGGCGTACCGGGCGCTCACCGGACAGCACCCGTTCCCGTTGGAGTCGCTGCGCCAGTTCCGCCTGGGCAACGTGCCGCCGCCGCCGGTGGCGCCGTCGTCGCTGGCGCCCGAGCTGGGCACGGAGGTGGACGCGTTCTTCGCGCGGGCGCTGGACGTGGACCCCTCGAAGCGCTTCCAGTCCGCGCACGAGCTGTCCTCGGCCTTCAGCGCGAGGGTGGAGGCGGGGCGGCCCGCGCGTCCGGCCAAGGTGCTGGTGGTGGACGACGAGCCGGATGTCGCGGTGCTGATGGAGCAGGTGTTCCGCAAGCAGGTCCGCCGCAACGTCTACCAGTTCCTGTTCGCGGCGGATGGCGAGGAGGCGCTGGAGGAGCTGCGCCAGCACCCGGACACCGAGGTGGTCCTCTGCGACATCAACATGCCGAGGATGGACGGGCTCACGTTCCTGTCGCGCATCGGCGAGGTGACGACGCTCACGCGCGTGGTCATCGTCTCGGCGTACGGGGACATGAGCAACCTGCGCACGGCGATGAACCGCGGCGCGTTCGACTTCATCACCAAGCCCATCGACTTCCCGGACCTGGAGGCCACGCTCGTCAAGACGCTCAAGCACGTGCGCGAGCTGCGGCGCACGGTGCGCTACACCGAGGAGAACGGCCTCTTGCGCATGTTCGTCCCGGGCGGCGTGCTGGAGCGGCTGCCGCCGATGATGCAAGGCACGGAGGCCATGGCGGGCGAGTGGGTGGAGGGCACCGTCGTCTTCGTCGACGTGCACGGCTTCACCCCGGTGCTCAAGGACGAGGCGCCCCCGGAGTCGCTGCGGCGGCTCAACGCCATCTTCGAGGCCATCGTCCCGGAGGTGCTCTCGCGCGGCGGCACGGTGGACAAGTTCGTGGGCGACGCGGTGATGGCCGTCTTCCGCGGCCCCGGCCACGTGGACCATGCGCTGGAGGCGTGTCTGTCCATCCGACAGCAGCTCGAGGTGCTGGCCACGAGGGGAGGCGAGGGCGCCCCGTATGCCCATGGGGTCTGCATGGGGCTGGACTCCGGGGACGTGGTGTCCGGCAGCATCGGCGCGAAGGCGTCCGGGCGGCTCGACTACACGGTGCTGGGGGACGTGGTGAACACCGCGGCCCGGCTGTCCACCCTGGCGCGGCGCGGGCAGGTGCTGCTCAGCGAGCGGACCAAGGAGCGCGCGCAGGAGCCCTTCGACTACGCGGCGCTGGGACCCCAGGTGCCTCCAGGGGCCTCGGTGGAGCTGCTGGTGTACGAGCTGCTCCGGGCGGAGGGGGCACGCACGCCGGTGTCGGAGGACTCGACGCCGTACATGCCCTCTTCGGGGGGCCACGAGGAGCCCGGGGAGGGCTCGCACGAGGCGGCGGGGCTGGTGGCGCAGCCGTCCCGATGAGCGGGGACGGCGCGCGGCGCTTCAGCTGCTCTGGGTGACGCGCACCGTGGTGTTCATCTCCCGGCCGGTGGCCGGATCCCGGGCGCGCATGGTGAGGATGCCTTCGATGTTCACGTCGAAGGTGATCTCCACCTGCACTCCGCCGGCGCGGGCCTGCTGGATGCCGGAGAAGGTGAACTCACCGAGCATGTCGTTGCGCGCCACCATCTCGTGGTCGCCCTGGAAGATGCGCATGGCCAGCTCGGTCTGGTTGTCCATGCTGGTGGTGGCGAGCAGCTGCTTGGCGTTGGGGATGGGCGCGTTGCGCGGGAAGACGACGTGGAACGCGCCGCCGGCCTTCTCCAGGCCGATGGCCATGGGAATCACGTCCAAGAGCTGGATGCGCAGGTTGGTGTCGTCCTGGAGCGAGTGTGCGTAGAGCGCCGCGCCGATGGCGACCGCCTCGTCCGGGTGCACGGCCTTGCTGGGCGCCTTGCCGAAGAACTTCGTCAGGCGGTCCTGGACGATGGGCATGCGCGTCTGGCCGCCGACCAGCATCACCTGGTCCACGTCCTTGGTGGACAGGCCCGAGTCCACCAGCACGCGCGCCACCATCTGCAGGGTGCGGTCGACGAGGTGGTTGGTGAGCTGCTCCAGCATCTTGCGCGTGAACTTCATCTCGATGTTCAGGGGCTGGCCCTGGGACGTCATCGTGATGAAGGGGATGTTGAAGGGCACCTCGTCGCGCGCGGACAAGTCGATCTTGGTGCGCTCGGCCAGGTCCTTGATGCGCTGCATGGCCACCGGGTCCGTGGCCAGGTCGATGCCCGTCTTGGCCGCGAAGTCCTTGAGGACGTGGTGGATGATGGCGTTGTCGAAGTCGATGCCGCCCAGGAACACGTCGCCGCCGGTGGACTTCACCTCGAAGACGCGCTCGCGGATCTCGATGATGGAGACGTCGAAGGTGCCGCCGCCCAGGTCGTAGATGACGACCTTCTCCTTGAGGCCCTTGCCCACGCCGTACGCGAGCGCCGCCGCGGTGGGCTCGTTGATGATGCGCACGACCTCCAGGTCGATGAGCTTGCCCGCGTCCTTCACCGACTGGCGCTGCCGGTCGTTGAAGTAGGCGGGCACCGTCACCACCGCCCGCTTGATGGGCATCTTCAGGTAGTTGGACGCGACCTCGCGAATCTTGCCGAGGATCTTCGCGCTCACTTCCTGGAGCGTGAACTCACGCTTGCCGACGTCCAGCGTGACGTCGTTCTTCTTGCCGGGGCGCATGTTGTACGCCACGACCTTCTTCATCGTCTCGACGACGTCGCTGCCGAAAGGACGGCCCACCAGACGCTTGGCGCCGTAGACGGTGTTGCGCGGGTTGAGCTGCCACTGGCGCTTGGCCTCGTAGCCGATGAGCTCGTTCCCCTTGTCATCAATCGCGAAGATGGAGGGGATGGTGTACTCACCGCCCTTGTAGGGGATGAGCTTGACGTTCCCGCTGTCCTCGACAATCGCCGCGCACGAGTTGGTCGTGCCGAGGTCGATGCCGATGATGGGCTCCTTGTGCATCGTGTCTGGGCTCCGGGTGGCCACCGAAGAGAAAGGCTGGACCGTAGCGCACCCCGGCCCACCACGCGAGTAAGCTGACACCCACCTGCGACAAAGCCCTGCAACCCCGCACCATGTCGGGCGAAAAGTGCACCTGGGCTACTCTCCCCCCTGGAGGACAGCCGACGGCCCGAGCACGTGGGGTGGACGACACGGCGCCAAAGGGCCCTGGACATTCCGGAGGGTGGGCGGGAAAGGTCGAGGAGCGCAGGGGACGGCCTGCGGCCCGCCGGTGGCGTGGCTAGATCAACGGACCTGGACGACGACGAGGAGAGCCACGTGGACGCGAAGGGGTATCTGCAGGAAGTGGGCTCGCAGGTGAACGCCGACTTCGTCAAGAACCGTTCGATCCTGTCCTTCGAGGAGTACCTGTCGCTCTTCCTGAACGACCCCAAGGCCCAGGCGCGCAACGCGGCGCAGTACCTGCGGGACGTGATGGACCACTTCGGGACGGAGACGGTGCCGCACCCGACGGGGAGCATCCGGCGCTTCAAGGTGTTCGATGCGCAGCACAACGAGCGCGACGGGCGGGTGGCGGGGCAGGAGGAGGTGCAGAACGCCATCTACCGGGTGCTCGGCAACTTCGTGCGCGCCGGCCGCATCAACAAGCTCATCTTCCTGCACGGCCCCAACGGCAGCGCCAAGTCCTCGCTGGTCAACGCGCTCAAGTCCGGGATGGAGACGTACTCGCGGCTGCCGCAGGGGGCGCTGTACCGCATCGCCTGGGTGTTCCCCTCGGAGAAGCTCATCAAGGGCTCCATCGGCTTCGGGGAGCGGGCGAGCACCGGGGACGGGGAGCTGACGACCTTCGCGCACCTGGACGCGGAGTCCATCGACCTGCGCATGCCCTGCGAGCTCAGGGACCATCCGCTCTTCGCCATGCCCGCGGTGGACCGGCGCAAGGTGCTGGAGACGGCGCTCAAGAAGAAGGGGCTGGGCAACGGGGACGGGGAGACGGGGGACTTCATCCTCTCCGACTACGTGCGCGACGGCGAGCTGTGCTCCAAGTGCCGGCGCATCTACACGGCGCTGCTCAACTCGTACAACGGCGACTGGCTGAAGGTGATGCGCCACGTCCAGGTGGAGCGCTTCTACGTGTCGCGGCGCTACCAGGTGGCCACGGTGACGGTGGAGCCGCAGATGAGCGTGGACGCGGTGGTGCAGCAGCTCACCGCGGACCGCACCCAGCTCAACGTGCCCGCGCCCCTGCACAGCACGGTGCTCTTCGAGCCGCACGGCCCGCTGGTGCACGCCAACCGCGGGCTCATCGAGTACGCGGACCTGCTCAAGCGGCCGCTGGAGGCCTTCAAGTACCTCCTGGGCTTCAGCGAGACGAGCGAGGTGCCGCTCGAGCCGTTCGTCCTCCAGTTGGACGAGGTGCTCATCGCGTCCTCGAACGAGAAGCACCTGGGCGCGTTCAAGGAGCTGCCGGACTTCGCGTCGTTCAAGGGCCGCATCGAGCTGGTGCGCGTGCCGTACCTGCGCCGCTACCGTACCGAGCAGCAGATCTACGACGCGCAGGTGTCCGCGACGACGGTGGGCAAGCACGTGGCGCCGCACGCGACGGCGGTGGCCGCGATGTGGGCGGTGCTCACGCGGCTCAAGAAGCCGATCCCGGACCGCTACCCCGGCGACGTGAAGGAGCTCATCGACCACGTCACGCCGGTGGAGAAGCTGCACCTGTACGAGGAGGGCGCGCCGCCGGACCGGCTCAGCCTGGCCAACACCAAGGAGCTGCGCAAGCTGCGCGAGGAGCTCTTCACCGAGTCGGACGCGTACCCCAACTACGAGGGGCGCATGGGCGCGAGCGCGCGGGAGATCAAGACGGCGCTGTTCAACGCCGCGCAGAACCCCGACTACAAGTGCCTCAACGCGCTCGCGGTGCTGGAGGAGCTGGAGGCCATCTGCAAGGACAAGAGCGTCTACGAGTTCCTGCTCCAGGAGGTGGTGGACGGCTACCACGACCACGAGGCCTTCGTGCGCGTGGCGGAGGCCGAGTACCTGGACCGCGTGGACACCGAGGTGCGCGAGTCCATGGGCCTGGTGTCCGAGGGCCAATACCGGGAGCTGGTGGAGCGCTACATCCAGAGCGTGAGCCACTGGGTGCGCGGCGAGAAGATGCGCAACCGCGTCACGGGCGAGATGGAGAAGCCGGACGAGCAGCGCATGCAGGAGGTGGAGGCCATCGTCATGCCCCGGGGCGAGGAGGTGGCGGACTTCCGTCGCGGGCTCATCGCCTCCATCGGCGCCCACCGGCTGGACAACCCGGACGTGGTGATGGACTACGCGCGCGTGTTCCCGGACATGTTCAAGCGCCTGAGAGATCACTACTTCGAGGAGCGCAAGCGCGTCCTGCGCAAGAACAAGGAGAACGTCCTCAAGTACCTCTCCGAGGACCGGGCGCAGCTGACGTCGCGCGAGCAGACGCAGGTGCAGAGCACGCTCAAGACGATGGCGGAGCGCTACGGCTACTGCGAGCACTGCGCGAAGGACGCCATCCTGTTCCTGATGAAGAAGCGCTACGCATGAGAAGCGGGCGAGCGGGCTGACGGGGCCTGCTCGGGCGCCTGCTTTCCATTGGTAAGCGGGCTCGGGAAGATGGGGGCGTCGAGCGAGTTCGCAGTCCTACGCGCTTCCTTCCTCCCGGAGAGTCGATGACCCGCTTCCTCCTGGGCGCCCCCGTCGCCCTGCTCGCCCTCGCGTCGTGTGCCGGCGCCTCGTCGCCCCACGCGAGCGCCCCCGCGCCCAAGGCCCCTGCCGAGTTCGTGCGCGTGGTGGCGATGCCCGAGCCCGCGCGGCCGACGCGCAAGGAGATGGTGCGCCGCATCCTCCCGCACAACGTGCGGCTGCAGATCGCCGAGGGGGACAGCGTGCGTCGCACGGCGTCCGGCGTGGTGGTGGGCTCGGAGCGGGGCGAGGACGGCGTGGTGGCGTGGGTGGTGACCAACGCGCACGCGGTGGTGATGGAGGACCTGAAGGCCCCGGAGCTGCGCGTGCTGGTGGACCGGCGCGGGGACGTGGAGACGCACGTGGGGCAGGTGGTGGCGCGCGGCAAGGTGCCGGAGATGGACCTGGCGCTGCTTCGCGTGCCGGGGCTGGGGCTGCCCGCGGTGGAGCTGGCGGAGGAGGCCGAGCTGGAGCTCGGCGAGGACGTCGTCGTGGCGGCGTCTCCGTTCGGCCGCGCGCTGTCGCTGTCCGGCGGCATGTTGTCCCAGGTGGAGTGGGACCGGGAGTCGCGGCGGCCGAAGCTGGTGAAGACCGACGCGCCCATCGGCTACGGGGCGTCGGGCGGTGGCATCTTCAGCCTGGAGACGGGCCGGCTGCTCGCCATCGTGGAGGGCTACCGCACCGCGCAGGTGGGCTTCGAGGTGCAGCAGGAGAGCTTCAGCTTCGATGTGCCCATGCCCGGAGAGACGTTCGCCGCGCCGAGCACCAAGGTGCGCCAGTTCCTCAAGGCCCAGGGCTTTGGCCGGCTGCTCGAGCGCAGCCTGCCTGGTGAGGGAGGCGTCGCTCACGCCGCGGGTCGCTGACCCGCCTTTTTGTCGACAGGCGCCCCGTCCGCGCTACATCCGTCCCGCTCTTTTTCGCGTCACCAGGAGGCGAGCGCATGTCCGGACGGGTTTCGTGGGATCAGTACTTCATGGACATCGCGAAGCAGGTGGCCACCCGGGCCACGTGTGATCGCAAGCACGTGGGCGCCGTCATCGTCCGGGGCCGCACCATCCTGTCCACCGGTTACAACGGTTCCATCCGCGGGCTGCCCCACTGCGACGACGTGGGGCACATGATGGAGAACGGACACTGCGTGGCCACGGTGCACGCGGAGGCCAACGCCATCATCCAGGCGGCCACCAACGGCGTGGGCATCGACGGGGCGACCATCTACACCACCGCCAGTCCCTGCTGGCCGTGCTTCAAGCTGATCGCCAACGCGGGGCTGGTGCGCATCGTCTTCGGGGAGTTCTACCGGGACCCCCGCATCTTCGAGGTCGCCACCCGGCTCAACCTGGAGCTGGTGGGTCTGGGCGAGGCCTCGCGCCCGCCCGCGTCGTCGACCTGAGCGGGAAGCCCCCGACTCACGCGGACGGAAGCGCCACGGGAAACGTCGCCCGGAGAACACTCGGGAGCCTGCGCAAGTAGGCGTCGCTACACGGGAATTTGCCGGTTCCGGCAAGAATTACCGACCCAGGGTTGACGTTGTGGAACACGGTCCCTAACTCTTGCCCGCGGTTGGGTGGCGGCGGGGGAGGGAGACGAAAAACCCGAGGAGTTTCCGTTGGTTAGCTCGACGGCTGTGTCCAGCAGCATGGTGCGTGTCCAGGAGTCGACGGATCCGGTGGTGGGCGCTGCCCGCTACGGCGCCGTGCAGACGCTGATGGACAGCCTGCTGCACGACGTCCGCAACCCGCTCAACGCGATGGCCATCCATCTGGAGGTGCTGTCGGAGAAGCTGAAGGCGGAGACGGGGCAGGTGCCCCCGTCGCAGGAGAAGAACCTCAAGGCGCTGCGCGAGCAGATCCAGCGCGTGGACGGCATCCTGCGGCAGTTCTCCGACTTCATCGTGTCCAAGGGCGGCGCGGCGGGCGAGGTGGACCTGTCGGACGCGACGACGCGGGCGATGAGCGTGGTGGCGCACGAGGGCCGCAAGCGTCGCGCCACGATGCAGGTGGCCGTGGAGGCAGGGGTGCGGGTGCGCCTCTCGGACACCTCGGAGCTCGGTTTCTTCGTCATCCAGGCGCTGCTGCGGGGAGTCCGGCGGGCGGAAGGTGGGGGTTCGGTGCGCGTGACGGTGCGCGCGGACGGCCCGGTGGCGGTGCTGGAGGTCGAGGACACGGGAGGGGATGGCGCGCCGGAGCTGGCGGACGCCGTGGCCGCGCTGGGGCTGCGCTGTTCGCAGCTGGGTGTGGACCTCCATGTCCGCGGCGGCTCCTGCCGTCTCATCTTTCCTCGCGCTTGAGGGCTGTACCGAGCAGCGGGCTTCTCATTCAGAGTCATCCCCAATCCGCGTCACGACGCAGTACCGGAGGTCTTCATCTTGGGTAGCGCACGAATCCTGGCCGTGGACGACGAACGCGACACGTGCGAGGCGCTGGCAGAAATGCTCGGCACCTGGGGGCACAAGGTCGAGACGGCCTTCGACGGGCACGATGCCCTGCGCAAGGCCGGCGAGTTCCGCCCGGACGTCGTCCTGTCGGACCTGGCGATGCCCGAGACGGATGGACTGTGGTTGCTGCGCAACCTCAAGGAGGAGCTGCCGGACTGCCCGGTGGTGTTCCTCACGGGGCGCGGCACCATCGACGCGGCGGTGGAGGCCATCCGCGAGGGCGCGTATGACTTCATCGTCAAGCCGCTCGACACCGCCCGCCTGAAGGTCTGCATCGACCGGGCGCTGGAGAAGAAGGAGACCCTGCGCGAGGTGCAGACGCTGCGCCGGCGGCTCAAGCAGCTGGGCTCCTCGGATCTCATCGCCCAGTCGGCGGGCATGCGCAAGGTCATCGAGCTGGTGGAGAAGGTGGCCCCGTCCAAGGCCAGCGTGTCCATCAGCGGTGAGTCCGGCACGGGCAAGGAGGTGGTGGCGCGCGCCGTCCACAACCTGTCCCTGCGCCGCGACAAGCCCTTCATCGCCATCAACTGCGCGTCGATCCCCGCCACGCTGATCGAGTCGGAGATCTTCGGCCACGAGCGCGGCGCCTTCACCGGCGCGGATCAGCGCCGCCCGGGCGTGTTCGAGCTGGCCCACGGCGGCACGCTGTTCCTGGACGAGCTGGGTGAGATCCCCATCGACCTGCAGGCGAAGCTCTTGCGCGTCCTGGAGGAGGGGCGCCTGCGCCGGCTGGGTGGCAAGGTGGAGATCGAGGTGGACGTGCGCGTCTTGTGCGCCACGAACCGCGACCTGAAGCAGGAGATCAAGAACCAGCGCTTCCGCGAGGACCTCTACTTCCGCCTCAACGTGTTCCAGATCCACCTGCCGCCCCTGCGCGAGCGGCGCGAGGACGTGCCCATCCTGGTCCAGCACTTCGTGGACAAGTTCCGGGGGGACTCGGCCAAGCGCGTGTCCGGCGTGCACCCGGAGGCCATGGAGGTCCTGAAGAACTACGAGTGGCCGGGCAACATCCGCGAGCTGCGCAACGCGGTGGAGCGCGCGGTGATCCTGTGCGACGGGGAGCTCATCACCCGCGAGCACCTGCCGCCGGACATGGCTGGCAAGGGCCCGGAGCGGCATACCTTCCGGTTGCCATTCGGGTTGAGCCTGGACGCGGTGGAGCGTGAGTACATCCTCGGCAGCCTCCAGCGCAATGGCAACAACAAGGCGCGCACGGCGGAGGTGCTCGGGGTGAGCGAGAAGACGCTCTACAACAAGCTCAACCGCTACGCGGCGGAGGCTCGCACCCAGCAGTCCGGTCCTGGAGGGCCGTTGGGCGGGCAGGGGAGCGATGGTCCGCTGAGCGCCAGCAACCTGCTGGCGCGCTGACCTGACGGGTAGGAAATCCGCTCCGGATTCCGCGCTGTTGGAGCGGCTCGGAGACGGTGCGACGGGGGCCTCGGCAGGAGGGGTCGGCAGGGGCCGACCCTCCGCGAAACCCCGCGTCAATTCTTGACTTTTGACCTCTGGACAAGGGATTCTGCGGTCGCCTCCCACCCACAGGGAGGGCCCGGCCGTACAGGTCGACGCTCCGGGCGACTCCGAAGCCTTCAACTCGGCAAATCAGGAGTGTGCATCAGGGTGCCGCCGGGGGGGCACAAGGAAGGCCACAACGCAATGAGCGACGCGCGAGTTCTTCACTTCTTCGGCGGCAAGGGCGGGGTCGGCAAGACCACGCTCGCGGCGGCGTACGCGTTGCGATTGTCGGAGGAGGCCCCGAAGGAACGGGTGTTGCTCGTCTCGCTGGACCCCGTGCGCTCCCTGTCGGATCTGCTCAAGAAGAAGCTCGGCGCGAAGCCGACGAAGCTCGTCGCCGGCAAGGGCGAGGGCGGCATCTGGGGCCTGGAGCTGGAGCCCGCCGCGCTGCTCAAGCCCTTCCTCGCGGAGTACCTGCCCGCGCTGAAGAAGGCCGCGGTCAAGGGCACGCACTTCACCGAGGAGGAGCTGGGCTCGCTGTACCAGCAGGCCATCCCCGGGCTGGAGGAGCTGGTGGCGCTCTTCCATGTCGTGGCGCTGATCGACGACAAGGATTTCGACCGGATCATCGTGGACGCCTCGCCCACGTCGCACACCCTGCGGCTGTTCGATCTGCCGGTGGGGCTGCGCAAGTTCCTGGGCCTGGTGCGCGCCGGTGAGAAGCCAGCCGCGACGACGGGCAAGGGCAAGAAGGCGCAGGAGGCCGCGGCCGCGGAGCCGGGTTACCTGGAGGCGCTGGGACAGAAGGCGGAGAAGCTGCTGGCGCTCTTGAAGGATCCCGCGCGCACGGCCTTCCACCTGACGGCGCTGGCGGAGCCGGTCCCCGAGGCGCAGACGCGCATGCTCTTCACGCAGCTGCGCGAGCGCGGGCTGCCGGTGACGGAGATCGTCGTCAACCAGGTGGAGGACCGCGAGGGTTGCCCCGCGTGTCAGGGCCGCCGGGGACTGCAGGCGCCGCACGTGCGCAAGTTCCAGGCGATGGACAAGACGGTGCCGGTCCACCTGCTGGGTCGCCGCGAGGTGGCGCCGCGCGGGCTGGACGGCGTGGGTCTGTTCGCCAAGGCGTGGGCGGGTGGCAAGGAGACGAAGGCGCTGGAGTTCGCCGCCGCGGAGGGCCCTCCGGCCCTGGTGCGCGCGCCGTCCATGCCGCCCATCGCCGCGCCGCCGCTGCCTCCCACGCGGCTCATCTTCTTCGTGGGCCAGGGCGGCGTGGGCAAGAGCTCCTGCGCGGCCGCGGCTGCCGTGACGCTGACGGAGAAGGAGGGGCCGGTGCTCCTCATCTCCACGGACCCCGCGCACTCGCTGTCGGACGTGCTGCAGAGCCGGCTGACGGACACCGAGACGCAGGTGAAGGGCACCAAGGGCCTGTACGCGCGCGAGCTGGACATGGCGGGCTGGTTCAACGCCCTGCGCAAGCGGCTCAAGGAGAAGGCGGAGAAGGCCTTCGAGGGCGCGCCCAAGGCGGGCAGCGAGGTCCCGGCGGATCTGCTGTACCTGCGAAATCTCCTGGAGTGCGCGCCCCCGGGCATCGACGAGCTGGCGGCGATGAGCGTGCTGACGGACGCGCTGGTGCAGGAGCGGTTCAAGCGCATCGTGGTGGACTCGTCGCCGGTGGTGAACTCGGTGCGGGTGGTGGAGCTGGCGGAGACGGCCAAGACGTGGCTGGGCGCGCTGCACACCGTGCTCAACAAGCACCGCGCCAAGGGCCTGGGCGAGCTGGCGGACGACATCGCCGGGATGATCAAGCACGCCAAGCGCTTCGAGGAGGCCCTGGCGTCCCCGTCGGAGGCGCGCTTCGTGGTGGTGACGCGCGGCGAGGACCTGGCCGCGGCGCGCACCGAGCGCGTGGTGGAGTACCTGAAGGAGAAGAAGCTCCCGGTGGAGCGCATCCTCGTCAACCGCGTGGGCCCCAAGTCCACGTGTGAGAAGTGCGAGAACCGCCGCAAGCTGGAGCTCAACGCGGCGAAGGCCATCGAGAAGAAGCTGGGCCTGCCCGTCACCATGGCCCCGGCGCTCGGTCGTCACCCGGCCGGCCTGCGCGAGCTGAAGGCGTTCCGCACGGCGTGGTACGCGCTGTCGCCGCCGGCCGCGAAGATCAAGGCCGCCTGAGGTCCCACTGGGGCGGCTCTGGCCGCCTCAGGCGTCACACTCGGACGGCGCGTCGGTGAAGGTTCCCCACTGGGGGAACGTCAGCGCACCGGTCTCGGTCAGCGTGCCCGTCACGGGCGCCTCGCCGCGCAGCCGCAACTCCACCTGGCGCCCCTTCACGGAGTACGTGCCGGAGAGCTCCGAGCGGTGGGGCTTTCCCTCCGCGTCCACGTCGCGATTCCAGAGCGTCACGCGGCCCTGGGTGCGGAAGCGCAGGCCCCGGGTGGTGCCGTGGACACCCACGCCCGGGCCGTACCAGCTCACGTTGCGCAGGAGGAAGGGGACGTCGGCCTCCTTCTCCGGGACGCGGCCCTGCAGGCGCTGCCAGCCGAGGGTGTCCCGGATGCCGTCGAAGTCCGCGTCCTGGCGGGCGCGCGTCAGCCGGCGGGCGTCCCGCTTCACGGCCTGGGTGAGGTGCTCGACGATGACGTCCCGGTGGGCACCGTACTCGCAGACCTGGCCCTGCTTGCGGAGCACGCCCAGGGTGGCGGCGGTGTTGTAGCGGGGCAGGGCGTAGTCCGGGGCCGCTCGGACGGCGGCCTGGAACTTCTCCAGGGCCTCTGGATAGCGGCCGGCCTGGTACAGGCGGAAGCCCTCGGTGTTGAGGGCCCTTGCGGGGGCCGGGACGGGGGCGGCGCTCAGCGCGAGGACGAGCAGCGGCAGGGCATGAAGCATGGCGTCCGGAGGGGCGTGGGGTGTCCGGCACCGTGACACGGTGCGGTGCGTAAGTGCTTGCGCGTTGAAAGGTGCCATACCCTGGTGCTAGTTCCGCGCCATGGCAACCGGCATCAGTTACGCGCTCGACTTCGAGCGCCCGCTCATCGAACTGGAGAAGAAGATCGATGAGCTCAAGGCGTTGTCCACGGGTGGATCCGCGGACTTCACCTCGGAGATTTCGAAGCTCGAGAAGAAGGCGAAGAAGCTCCAGACGGAGATCTTCAGCGACCTGACGCGGTGGCAGGTGGTGCAGATGTCCCGCCACCCCGCGCGGCCCTACTTCCTGGATTACGTCCGCTTCCTCTTCACGGACTTCGTGGAGCTGTGCGGAGACCGGCACTTCGGCGAGGACCCGTCCATCGTCGGCGGTTTCGCGCGCTTCGACGGCAAGCCGGTGATGGTGATGGGGCACCAGAAGGGCCGCAACACCAAGGAGAACATGGCGCGCAACTTCGGCATGCCGCGCCCGGAGGGCTACCGCAAGGCGCGCCGGCTGATGGAGCTGGCGGAGCGCTTCGAGAAGCCCATCCTCACCTTCGTGGACACGCCGGGCGCGTACCCGGGCATCGGCGCGGAGGAGCGCGGACAGGCCGAGGCCATCGCCGTCAACCTGGAGGTGATGAGCCGACTGCGCGTGCCCATCATCTCCACGGTGGTGGGTGAGGGCGGCTCGGGTGGTGCGCTGGCGGTCGGCGTGGGCAACCGCGTGCTGATGCTCCAGAACAGCGTCTACTCGGTCATCTCGCCGGAGGGCTGCGCCTCCATCCTCTTCCGCGACGCCAGCAAGGCGGACAAGGCGGCGGACGCGATGAAGCTGACGGCGAGCGACCTGCTCCAGATGAAGATCGTCGACGAGGTCGTGCAGGAGCCCGCGGGTGGCGCCCACCGCGATCCGGCGAAGATGGCGGAGGCCTTGGGCAAGACGCTGCGCAAGCACCTGACCCAGCTGGCCGAGCTGACGCCCGACGGCCTGGTCAAGGACCGCTACGCGAAGTTCCGCGCGCTCGGTGTGTTCTCCGGGCGCTGAGCCAGCCACCGCTCATTCGAGCCACCACTTCCAGGGCCCCGTCTCCCATGCGACCTCTCGTTCCTTCCTACGTCGAGACGCTCAAGCCGTACGTCCCGGGCAAGCCCATCGAGGAGACCGAGCGCGAGTTCGGGCTCTCCGGCGTCATCAAGCTGGCCTCCAACGAGAACCCGCTGGGGCCCTCCCCGCGGGCGCTCGAGGCGATGCGGCACGCGTCCGCCCAGGTGCACCTGTATCCGGATGCCACGTCGTTCCACCTGGTGCGCCGGCTGGCCGCGTCCCTGGGCGTGCAGCCTCAGGAAGTGGTGCTGGGCAGCGGCTCCAACGAGCTCATCGAGCTGCTCATCCGCACCTTCACCACGCCGGAGGATGAGATCCTCCTGTGCAAGAACTCGTTCGCCGCGTACCGCATCTCCGCGCAGGCCCACGGGCGGCCCTTCGTGGAGGTGCCGATGCGCGAGGGCTACCAGTACGACTTGGAGGCCATGGCGCGCGCGGTGACGCCGCGCACGCGGCTCATCTTCCTGGCCAACCCGGACAACCCTACGGGCACGGCGTTCGGCCGCGAGGCGCTGGAGAAGTTCCTGGCGGCGGTGCCGTCCGAGGTGCTGGTGGCCTACGACGAGGCCTACTTCGAGTTCGTCGACTGGCCCGAGTACGTCAGCGGGGTGGAGCTGTTCCGGCGCCACCCGAACCTGGTCGCGCTGCGCACGTTCAGCAAGATCCACGGGCTCGCCGGCATCCGGCTGGGCTACGGGGTGATGGACGCGAAGCTGGCGACGTACGTGCAGCGCACGCGCATGCCCTTCAACCTCACGGTGGTGGCGCAGGCGGCGGGGCTCGCGGCGCTCGAGGACACCGAGCACGTGAAGCGCACGCGCGAGAACAACCGGGAAGGGTTGCGCTACTTCGAGGCGGAGCTGCCCAGGCTGGGAATCACGCTCACGAAGAGCCACGCCAACTTCGTGTTCGCCGACTTCCGCCGCTCATCCACGGAGCTGTATGAGCTGCTGTTGCGCAAGGGGGTCATCGTCCGGCCGTTCGCGGGCGGCGGCTTCCCGACCTGCCTGCGCATCTCGGTGGGCACCGCGTCGGAGAACGAGCGCTGTGTGCGCGCGCTGAAGGAGGTGCTCGCGTGACGGGCGCTCGCTGCTTCATCGTCGCCATCGATGGTCCCGCGGGCGCGGGCAAGTCCACGGTGTCCAAGCTGCTGGCGCGCCGGCTCGGGTTCAGCCTGGTGGACACGGGCGCCATCTATCGCTGCGTGGCGCTGCTCGCGCGGCGTGAGCGCATCGCCTACGACGACGATGCCCGCCTGGGCGAGCTGCTCGGCCGCGTGCACATCCACTTCCAGGTGGTGGGTGAGGAGAACCGCGTGTTCCTCGGCGACGAGGATGTGTCGGGGGAGATCCGCTCGCCGGAGATCTCCATGGCCGCCTCGCAGGTGTCGGGCCGCCCGGTGGTGCGCGCGGGGCTGCTTCAACTGCAGCGGCGGCTCGCGCTCGAGTCGAGCAAGGGCTCCATCCTGGAGGGGCGCGACATCGGCACGGTGGTGTTCCCGGACGCGGACGCCAAGTTCTTCCTGGAGGCCAGCCCCGAGGTGCGCGCGCGTCGTCGCTTCGAGGAGCTGTTCCAGAAGGGCGTGGAGAGCAGCCTGGGCGACGTGCTCGCGGACCAGACCAAGCGCGACAAGGACGACTCCGCGCGCGCGGTGGCCCCGCTGAAGGCCGCGGACGACGCCGTCCGCGTGGACTCCAGCAGCCTCCCGCTGTCGGAGGTCGTCCACAACATGGAGGCGGAGATCCTCCGCCGCATGGCCGCGCGAGGGTAGGGGACGGGCCCAAAGCGACGGGCCCGCCGCCGCTCGACTTCTAGAAGGTGACGCCCTCCTTCGAGGGGGCGGGCACCACGAGCGACAGCCGGGGCTGCTGGGTTCCCTGGGCGCCGTAGAAGCCGTGGTAGAGGAACAGGTCCGCCACCACCTGCTTCACGTAGCCGCGCGTCTCGCGGAACGGGATGGACTCCACGAAGAGGTCCAACGGCAGGTCACCGCGCTCCTGGGCCCACTTCGCCGCGGCGGTGGGGCCCGCGTTGTAGGCGGCGGCCGCGAGCACCGGATGCGCGAAGCGCTCCATCAGCCGTGACAGATACCAGGCCCCGTAGCGGATGTTGCGTTCGGGCGAGAAGAGGTCCGCCGGCGCGGGAGCCGGCTCGGCGAGCTTCTGCGCGATCTCCGTCGCCGTCTTCGGAATGATCTGCATCAGCCCGCGCGCGTCCGCCGCGCTCATCACCTCGGGCTTGAACGCGCTCTCGCGGCGCATGATGGCCCAGACGAGGAACGGGTCGACCTTGTGCGTGGTCGCCGCCTGCTCCACGGCGTTGGAGAACGCGCGGGGGTAGAACGCCGCCAGCGCGTCCGGCTCGCGCGAGCCGAAGGCCCGGCCCCACAGGTGTCGCGCCGCCACGGTGTGCGCGTGGCCGAACTCGCCCAGGCTCAAGAGCGCGTGCGCGAACGGCAGCGCCTGGTCCGCCGAGCGCAGCCTCGCCACGTGGGTCTCCACCTCGTCCGCCGCGTCCCGGAAGAGCCCCGCGCGCGTCAGCTCCACCGCGAGCGCCAGCTCGGGAGGCCGTGGCAGCTCCAGCGCCAGGGGCGGCTTGGGGAAGCGCGCCGGAGCCGGCCGTCCCAACTCCTGGAGCCGCTCCGAGGCGAGCAGCGCGTAGAACGACGCCGGAGACGAGGCGATGAGCCGCTCGTACTCCGGCCCCACCACGTCCGCCGTGGCGCCGCCCAGTTCCTGGCTGCGCGTCATCCAGTAGCGGGCCTGGGGCGCGAGGCTTCCTCGGGGATAGGCCGTCACCAGCGCGTCCAGCGCCTCGCGCGCCTTGGCGTAGTCCGCGAGCCGCAGATACGCGAGCGCGCGGAACCACATGCCCTCGTCCCGACGGCGCGAGCGCGTGTAGCGGTCCGCGTGCGAGGTGAAGGACTTCGCGGCCTCCTCGAAACGGCCCGCCTGTAGATCCAACCAGCCCGCGAAGAAGGCGCCTTCCTCACCCGCTGACTGCGCCGCGTACTTCTTGGCCAGGCCCGCCATCAGCTCCCGGGCCCTGTCGTTGTCATCCGCCCGCAGGGCCCGCCGCGCGACGACCAGCTCCGCCTCCGCGGCCGTTTCCGCAGAGCCCTTGCGCGCCAGCGCCAGCGCCTTGTGCGCCTCCTCGTCCCGCTTCTGCGCGAACAGGCCCTTGGCCCTCAGGAGCGACACCTTCGCCGACTGTTCCTTGCTGAGCTTCTCACCCGCGAGCGCGTCCAGCTCCGCCAGCGCGCGCTGTGACGCGCCACCCGACAGGAAGCCCTCGGCCCGTCGCGTGCGCTCGGCGAAACCCAGGCGCACCGCGGGGCGACGCTCGGAGAGCGCCTTCAACGCGTCATCGGCATACGGGTGTGTGGGAAAGCGCAGCGCGACCTCCAGCAGGTCCGCCTGCTGACCCGCGCGGTTGCCCGACTCGCCCCGCGCCTGCGCCCGCTGGAACAGCAGCTCCGGCGTGGGCGTGGCCTTCACCGCCGACTCGAGCACCCCCACCGCCTGCTTCGCCTTGCCCGCCTTGAGCAGGGCTTCCCCCAGCCGGGCCCGCGCGCGGGTCACCAAGTCCAGCGGCGCCCCCGGGAACTCCAGCACGCGCGCGAAGTCGAGCGCGGCGTCCGGTGCGTCCCCGGCGTAGAAGCGGGCCTGGCCCAGGTAGAAGGCGCGGTAGGGCTCCAGCAGGGCGGGGGCGGGGTTGGCCGCCAGCATGTCCCGGGCCTCGGCCGCGCGTCCCTCGGAGAGGGCCAGCGTGCCCGCCAGGAGGCCCAGCCGTCCCGCATCCGCGCAGCGCTTCGCCGCGCACTCGGTCCACTCCCGCTCGGCCAGGGAGGTCGCGTCCGCCTGGTGAAGCCGTACGGCCTCCAGGGTTGTCGGGGATTGTCCGAGGGAAACCCCCAGTGCACACCCCGCGACCATCCCCATCCAGCTCATGTGGTTCTTCCTTTCACGACGCGGCTTTGCGACCAGCCAACGAGATGCATCCGTCAGGCATTCCCCTCTCACACCAGGGGGGTGGTTTGACAGCCGGCCCGACAAGTCCTAAATCCGCGCGCCATCGGGCCGGTCCGAACTGTTCTTCATCCGCAGCATTCGCTGAAAGCGTTCAGGCGATTACGTGCTCTTGGGTCCGCCGAGTGGACCCATTGCGTCACCCGGGGTGCATCACTACGTTGCGCGGCCGTTGCGCGCTACCCCGGTCCGTCGAAGCCTGGCGGGACCTGTCGTCCGGTAACACTGCTCGTTCACAGCGCTCGGGGGGGAAACAGCACAGAGGGAGGGCTCCATGAAGCCGTGTCCAGCCGATCTGCCGCAAACCATCAATCCCGAGGCCGGGCCGAAGCGTGCCGGCGTCGAGACGCATCGCAATCTGAATTGCCATCAGTACGACAACTGCCTGGATGAGGCGGTGCGTCGTGGGTGGCAGTCCTTCACCTGCATGAAGTGCCCGATGTACCAGCACGTCGCGCCCCCGCAGATGGGGCTCGAGGCGTACGCCACCCAGCGTCGCCCCGTCTGATGCCGCACCGGAGTCGCTTCACCGTGTGAGGGGATGCCCCGTTATGGAGAGGGGCGCCCCACACGGAGGTTCCGCCCGTCGTCACTGCACGGCGGCGTAGATGACGGCGACCCAGTATTGCTTCGCGCCGAAGCGCTTCGAATCCCCGCGCACCACCCCGACGCCCACCCGGTTGTTGGTGGCCTCGGCGACGCTGCGGGACTCGGGGAGCGAGGCCGGGTCCGACACCACGAAGAAGTCCACCGACGCCGTGCCCGCGTCGGGCAGCACCTGGAACACGCGCTCGTGCAGCGGGGCCTCGCCCGGCTGCGCGGCCGGTTGGTCCATCTCCAGCGCGTGCCGGGCGTGCGCCTGCGCGAGCGACTCCAGCACCTCGCTGCGCGCCATGGGCGGCAGCTTCTTCGCCGTGCGGTGGCGGGCCAGCGCGTCGTAGGCGTCCTGCCTGGGATTCTCCGGGTCCGCGGACGCGGGGGACGCGGCGGTGAAGACCTCGGTGACGATGGCCTCGTTGCGTCCGCCGACCTTCTGGAAGGTGACGCCCACGCCCATGAACCGGAAGCCCGGGTCCAGCAGGTTGCGGCGGTGGCCGGGGCTGTGCTCGATGCCGAAGTGCGCCGCAAGCGGCCCGGCGGCCTGACCCAGGTTCTCACCCGCCCGCACGTAGCGGGTCCCTGGCGGGAGTCGACGGGTGAGGGTGCTGCCATCCGGGGCCACGTGCGCGAAGAAGCCCTCGGCGGACATGCGCTGGCTGTACGCCTGGGCCACGCGCTCGAGCAGCGGGTCCGGCGTCAGCTCCACCAGGCCATGCGCGCGGCGCAGGGCGTTGATGCGCTCATGGAGCGCCACGCGCGCGGTCTCCACGGTGGTGGGCTCCACGTTGCTCTCGCGCAGGCCGCGTCGGCGCACCTCGCCAATCTGCGTGAGGAACAGCGAGGTGACCTCCGGTCCCGCTTCGCCTCGCGCCACCACCTCCACCGTGTAGGTGCCGGGGGTGAGGAAGTCCAGGCGCGAGCAGAAGTCGGAGCCCTGGGTGCCTCGCCGCGTGAGCGGGACGATGATGACCTCGCCATCGGGACGGGTGACGTAGATCTCCGGCTGGCTCAGCGAGGGGCCCAGCCGTCCGCAGAGCGTCTGGACCGCGCGCTCACCGGGCATGACGCGCGGGAAGGGGCGCAGCTCCGCCTTGCGGTCCGACAGCAGCGTCACCAGCGCGGCGCGCTTGTCGACGAACGCGACGCCCACGCCGAAGTGGGTGGCCCGCTCCGTGTTCAGGTCCGGCCGGGCGCGCAGGGACTCGAGCGCGTGCTGGTGGGCCCACGCTCGGATGACGAGCGCCCGGGGCGCGGGGTCCGCGGCGCCCGCGTCGCTGATGGCCTCGGTGAGCGTGAAGAGGTCCGGCGCGCCGGTGAAGGCCCCGCTGAGCGCCTCGCGCGCCAGCCGTCGGGCCGCTTCGACGAGCGAGGCGTCCTCGGCGGGGGCGCGGCGGCCCACGCGCTCGAACTCGCGCACCACGTGCTGCGCGGCTTGCTGCTCCATGGCCTCGGTGGGCGTCAGCGGCACCTTCGGCTTGGGCGGGGGCGCCTGTTGTTGTGCGGGCGGCGCGGCCGGGCCACGTGGCGCGGGCGCGGCGGTGAGCAACAGGGAGAGGGCGAGCGCGGCGATCATCGCCCCTCCCAACGGAAGGCGAGCGCCTTCACCGTGTCCGCGCCCAGCCGCTCGTTCAAGCGGGCGCAGAGCGACGCGGCCTCGGGCTCCAGCGTGCGCGCCCACTCGGGGCTCGTCACCGACACGAGCAGGGTGCCACCCTCGAGGGCACGAGGGGTCGCATGGCGGGCAATGTGCGCACCCACCACCGAGGCCCACACCGGCGCCAGGGGATGTCCGCGCCCGGACTCACCGGCGAGGCGACCCAGGACTCGGGGGAGAAGGCTTTCAAGTGACTTCGGCTCGCCGCGGGCCATCGCGCGCGATGATGATTCGTGAGACCCTGAAAGCCAACCTTCCATTGCGTGGTGGAAGGGCGAGCGGGCGGCCGGGTCCGACGAAGTCCAGTGGAGGCAGGTCGAGCCTCCACGACGTCGCGCGTCGGTCGTCGTCCCTGTAAGGTCGAGGGTGTTCCGCCCCCCGGGAGCCGCATCGCATGAGTCGCTCGCTTCGTCCCTACCTGCTGTCGGCCCTCGTGTGTGTGCTGGGGATGCTGGCGGGCTGTGGTGACGCGTTCGACTCGACCCCTGGCATCCCCGCGGAGCCCAAGCCCAAGCCGACGGCGTGCGCGGTGGACCAGGACTGCCCGGACCCCGCGCTCTTCTTCTGCAACACCGCGCAGTCCCGCTGTGAGCCCGCGTGTCGCACGCGCGCGGACTGTGGCTCGGCCCGGCGTCAGGAGTACGCGCTGCCCATGTGCGACGCTCCAATGGGGTGCGAGTGCGACATGAACCGGTGCATGGCGGCGCTGTGCGCGGCGGACGCGGACTGCGAGGTGGACGAGGTCTGTCGCGATGGCGCCTGCGTGGCGCCGCCAGCGCCCGTGCTCGCGGCCTCGTGTCAGGTGACGCCGGACGTCGTCATCGGGCGCCCAGGCACCTCCGTCGTCTTCAACGTGTGGGTGCGTGACGCCGCGGGCAGGCCCGTGGTCCCCCTTGACGGAATCGCGTGGGAGGCGCGCGCGCCGAGGGTGAAGGGGGGCGGCTCCGGGCCCCGGGTCGCGCTCGTGCTGGGCGAACCCGGTGTGGATCGCGAGGCCGTCACCGTCCGCGTCGGCTCGGCGGTCTGCTCCGCGAATGTCACCGTGCTGAGCCCCGAGGTCCCCGACGGCGGGCTCCGCGTGCTGGTGGTGGATGAGCTGACGGGACGCTCCCTGCCGCTCACCACCATCGCCATCTCCAATGAGAAGGGCGAGGTGCTCGACACGGCGCTGACGGGGCTGGACGGCGCCACCTGGGTGCCCGCGTCGGGGACGGTGGGCGTGACGGCCTTCCACCCGGACTTCGGCTACCTCACCCTGGCCCGCCATGAGGTCGAGGAGGGGCGCGACCTGCGACTCGCGCTGCGGCGCAATCCGTTGGACCTCTCGGGTGGACTCCAGGTCGACTTCGTCGAGCCGCGCGTCGTCACGCCGCCTCCGTTGACGACGCGGTCGCGGCTGCGGCTGGGATTGACGGGCCTGTCGGTGCCGGGACTCTTCTCCGAGGTCTCGACGGAGACGTTGCTGGGGTTCGAGCGCGAGGTGGAGGTGGATGCGGGCGGCACGCGCAGGCTGTCGCTGCCGTCGGGCACGGCGTTGTGGGTGGAAGGAGGGGTCGCGCCGCGGGTGTCCGCGCCGGGCGTGGCGGGGGTGTGTGACTTGTCGCTGTCGGGCGTGTTGGAGCCGGAGCTGTCCATCGCGATGGGCACGTGCGGCACGCGCTCGGCGTGGGCCGTGACGGGAGGCCTGCCGGTGGCGGAGCTGCCCCTCAACGCGTTCGACCTGGGCATGGATCCGCTGCTGATGCTGGGTCGGCTGCTGGTGCTGTCGCCCGACTTCCACTCGTCGGTGGTGCGCGACGCGTCCTTCCGCCTGGTCCCCACGCCGGGCCTCGTCGAGGGCGGGCCCCGACCGGACGCGGTGACATATCCGGAGGGGGTGTCGCTCGACTTCGAGGGCGTGCGGCTGGCGTTCCCGTTCGCCGTGCGCGTCCCGGCGCTGCCTCGCTACCGGGGTGCGTATCTGGACCGGGCCTATGTGCTGAGCACCGTGGCCGCGCCGGGTCGAGGGCTCGTGCCGCTGGGCCTGGGCGCCGCCGCCAATGTCGCGCCGGCGGATCCGAACACGGACGCGGACTCGCGGCTGGGACAGCCCGGCGTGATGTTCGTGCGCATGGCCCCCGCGCACCACGGGCTGGAGGGGCAGCCCTACCGCCTGCTCATGGGCGCCTCGTCCCGGGCGGCGCGGGATGATGCCTCGGCCGGCGTGGCGACGAGCCTGGTGGTGGCGGACCTGGCGGGGCCGCTGTTCGACCCGTCGGGGGAGCACCCGGTGCAGACCTGGTCGGGCTTCCTGCCCATCCCCGAGGACGTCCGCTACAACTTCGATGGCGCGGCGGAGGCCCGGGGGCTGGGGCCGCGTGAGCTGCGCGGCGAGGTGGACGGGCCCGCGACGTTGATCCGCGTCGTCTTCACCAACCGCCTCGGGCGCAGGTGGACGGTGCTCGTCTCTCCCGATGACCTGGAGGACGGGGTCCGGGTTCCCCGGGCGCCCATGGGCATCGAGGACCGGACCTTCTTCGGGGACCACCAGGGCTCGCGCTCGCTCTTGCGCACGGAGGTGTTGCAGGTGACGGGGCGGGACTCGCGGGATGAGCTGGGGCCCTCGCGACTGGCCGCGGCCGATGGGCCCGGGCTCGACCATGTGGGGGACCTGACCCAGGCCGCGTCGTCCCTGGACGTGGGACGTCCCGAGGTGGCCTGGCTCTATCCGGAGCTGGAGGGACAGCGGCTCACCCGGGGGAGCGCCGTGCGGGTGCGGGTCACCGGTTTCCGCCTGGGGACCAGCGCGGAGGCGGACGGCCGCGTGCGCATCGTGGTAAGGGGCGGCGCCAAGGGGTGCGAGGAGGTCCTCGTGAGTGACACGGCCTCATCTCCCACCTCGGGCGAGGTGGAGCTCCGGCTGCCGGCGAGCTGCTCCGGCCTGGGGGTGTCACTCATCGCGTCACTGGAGGACCCCGAAGGTCGCCTGCTCCGGCCCGCGGTCTCGGCCCTGCGAGGCGTGGATATTCCCTAGGTCAGGCGCGGATTCCCTACCCGGAGTCGCGTGCTCTGACTCGCTTTCTTGTTTTGCAGGGTGGTAGCGTCCCGAGGGTCGTTCGCTGGAGGAGTGGTGCAGAACGAGACGGTCGTCACGGTCATCTCCAAGATTTCCGACCGGCCGGTCAACCTCGACGCGGCGCTGGTCGTGATCTACGGATTGGACCTGGGTCGGAAGCACGATTTGACGCGCGAGGAGACCCTGATTGGTCGCTCGTCGAAGTCGGACATCCAGATCGACCAGGAGTCGGTGAGTCGCAACCACGCGGCCATCTCCAATACCCGGGAGGGCGTGCGGATCCGCGACGCGGGCTCCACCAACGGCACGTTCATCAACGACGAGCTGGTGGAGGGGGTTCGCGAGCTGCGCAACGGCGACCTGGTGAAGATCGGCCGCACCATCTTCAAGTACATCGCCGGCGGCAACATCGAGGCGGCGTACCACGATGAGATCTACCGGCTGACCACGATGGACGGCCTGACGCAGATCTACAACCGGCGCTATTTCGACGAGCAGCTGGACCGGGAGCTGTCCCGCAGCCGCCGGTACGAGCGCGGGCTGTCGCTGGTGTTGATCGACATCGACCACTTCAAGAAGGTGAACGACAAGTTCGGCCACCTCGCGGGGGACTCGGTGCTCAAGCAGCTGGCGTCCACGGTGCGCACGCGCATCCGCCGCGAGGACGTCTTCGCCCGCTACGGCGGTGAGGAGTTCGCCGTCCTGTTGCCCGAAGTCGCGCTGACGGGCGCGCGTCAGCTCGCGGAGAAGGTGCGCCGGCTGGTGGAGAAGCAGCGCTTCGAGTTCGACCGTCAGGCCATCCCCGTCACCATCTCCCTGGGCGTGGCGGTGCTGGAGCCTCGCCACCGCGAGCCCGGAGACCTGGTGCGCGCGGCGGACGAGAAGCTCTTCGAGGCGAAGACGACGGGCCGCAACCGCGTCGTCGGCTGAGGGCTCCGCGCGGAGGCTTCGCGCGAACCGGTGGGGTCCCCCGCTTCAGCCCGCGAAGACGGAGCGCCGCTCGCGCAGCAGGGAGTGGAGCATGCCCTGGATGGCCTCGCGGGTGCGCTCGGTGAGTCGTCCCACCTCGCCCAGGTCGTCCGCGGCCTCGGGGGGCAGCCCGTCCATGGCGATGGGCTCGCCGAAGCGGATGCTCCACTTGGCGGGCAGGGGCAGGGGACCCGGCATCAGCGGCAGGTAGGGCAGGCCGAGGAAGCTCGCGGGGATGCGGCCGAGCATCGGCGATGTCTCCTCCGCGCCGACGATGGCCACCGGGACGATGGGCGCGCCCGTGCGCAGCGCGAGCTTCACGAAGCCGCCGCGCCCGAAGCGCTTGAGGCGATAGCGCTCACCGAAGGGCTTGCTGAGGCCCTGGTAGCCCTCGGGGAAGACGACGAGGGGGCGCTGCTCGTCGAGCAGCCGCAGCGCGTTCTCCGGGCACGCGCGCACCGCGCCCAGGCGGTTGAAGAGCGTGCCCAGCATGGGCGCGTGGAAGACCTGGTCCTCCACGAGCCAGCGTGACTCGCGCAGGTCCGGCCGCTCACGACCGAGCGTGAGCGACATCACGAGGCCGTCGTAGGGCAGGGCACCCGAGTGGTTCGCCACCAGGATGACGGCGCCGCCGGGGATGTGGTCCGTCCCCTGCGCGGAGACCCGCCAGTACTGGCCGTAGAGGAACTCGAGCACCGGCTCCAGCCGTTCGACGAGGGACGGGTCCTTGCCGTACTCGTCCAGGTGCGCGCCGCCGCCCGTTCCCAGGCCCGCGCGCACCGCGTCCAGCATGCCGTTCATCGCGCCCCACGCGCGTCCCAGTCCCTCGCTGGCCAGCGCCTGTCCGGCGATCTCCCGGGCCAGGGCGAACATGCCGCTGGCGCGCTGGGCGAGGGGACGGGGGGACCCGGCGTCGTGCGCGGGCTCGGAGGAGGCGCCGTGAAAGGCGTCGTCTCGCGAGGGGGGCACCAGGGACAGCGGGCCTCGGCGACCCGGGGGGAACTCGTCGCGCGTCGTGTCTGGCATTTCCACCTCGGGCGCCTGGAAGGTGCTGTCCACCACGGGCCTGGAGATGGTCCGCTCCCAGCCGTCCTCGACCTCCTCGGGGGTCTCGTCGAGGTCCTCGAGCTCCAGCACGGCGCCGGCCATGGCCAGGTCCTCGCGCAGCTCCAGCGTGGAGACCTCTTCGTCCTCGGCCAGCTCGTCGAGGAAGCCCACCGTGGCGCGCTCCTCGAAGGAGTCGGTGAAGGGCGGCTCGGCGGAGCGGTGGACCATCACCTCGGCGACGGCGAGCTCGGCGGCGCTCTCGGCGACCTGCGCGGCGACGGTGGCGGCGAGCTCGCGCTCGTGCTCCGGCTTGCGAGTGACGGGGCTGTGGTCGAGGACCTCCTCCACGGCGGCCTCCGCCAGTCCGGTGGCCATCTCCGTGGCGAGCAGCCGGTCCGTGGCCTCCTCGCGGCCGGCGCGTCGGTCCATGGCTTCGTCCACGGCGTGCTTCGCGGTGACCTCGGCCACCTCGGCGGCCAGGGCCTCCGCGAGCGCGTGGTCCACGTTGCGCTGCTGGGGCGTCCGCTCCGCGGCGCGCTCCTCGAGCACCGCGGGGGGCCGAGACGGTGGGGCTGCTCGCGGCGTCACCGGCGCCGCGGGCTCGCGCAGCGGCTCCACCTCGTTCTCCGTCGCGGCGGGCGGGCTGCTGGCGGACGTGCCGGTACCACGCGAGGAGTGGCTGGCGGCGACCGGAGCCTGAGCGCTGGCCGCGTGAGATGGGTCGAGCGGAGGCGTCGATGTTCCACGGGAGTCGCCCGCAGCGGTGGTGGCTTCTCCACGGGGCCTGCTCGCACCCGTTGTGGCGCCCGCGTGGAGCGCGCGCTCGCTCGTATCGGAGTCGCCCTTGTTGGTTTCAGAGGGCGTGCCACGTGCTGTGGTGGTGAGGGGCCGCTTCAGGCCATCCCTTTCGCCAGCGGAGCCTCGTGAAGGCGAGCCCTGCGTGGAGGTGGACGGCGGCTTCCCCCCGGCCGGGGCGCCGCGCGCGGCCTTGTTGTTTCGCGACGTCGAGGCAGGCCTCGTGTTGGCGGGGCGCTGCTCTCCATTCGACTCACCTTTCGCGCCCTTGTTGTTCCGAGCCGCACTCCGCGCGGCCGTGCCGTTCCGGCTGTCGGCGTCGCGCGCGGAAGAAGGCGCGGACTTCTTCGCGTCCTTCGGCTGGACGCGCCCGTTCTGCTCCGAGCCCCGGGCCTCGGGACCACGGGACTTCGCCTTCCCGGATGCGGGCTTTCCACGAGCGGGCTGCTTCTTCGCATCGGCCCCGTTCTTCGAGTGGGCCTTCTGCGTCGCCGTGCCCTCGCGCTCGGAGGGCGGGCGGTCCCGCGGAGGGGTGCCGGGTTTCGTGCGCTCACCCTCGCGGGAGGCGGCTCCGCGCTGGAAAGGATCGTTCCCGAGGACACCCTTGGCCATCTCTAGCTCCTCTTGAGCGCCGCCGCGGCGTCCCTGACGTGGTGGAAGGGGATGAAGCCGAGGGCAGTCTCCGCGCGCTCGCCGTCGGCCACCCACGAGTAATGGATGTAGTCGAGAAGGGCTACGGGCAACGTGTCCGCTCCAACCACATCCAGCGCGTGGAGTGCGCCACGGAACAATGGGCCGGGCAGGGGGAGCGGCCGGGCACCCGCCTGTCGGATGAGGCCGGACAGCGGGAGTACGCCTTGGCCAACGATGTTGAACTCCCCGGACGCCTCCGCCCGCAGCGCCAGGTGCAGCGCCCGCCCCGCGTCCTCCTCGTGCAGCCCCTGCCACAGCGGGTCGAACCCCAGCAGGGTGGGAACCACGGAGGTGCGCGTCAGCAGCCGCGTGACGGGGCTCTCGAACGCGGCCCCCAGCACCGGCGCGAAGCGCAGCACGAGCACCTTCATCTCGGGGTGCCGCTCACGGAACGCGCGGACCTGTCCCTCCACCTCCACCTTGTCGGTGACGAAGCGGCTGTGCGGACAGCCCTGCAGCGGCGAGTCCTCGCGCAGGAGCGCCGGGTTGTTCCCCCGCGCTCCATAGACGGCCGTCATCGACGGCACCACCAGCCGGGGGATGCGCGCGCGGCCCGCCGCGGTCAGCACGTTCATCGTGCCGATGACCTCCAGCTCGTGCGCCAGCGAGCCGTTGCGGATGGGGCCGAACAGGAACGCCAGGTGGTAGAGCGCGTCCACGGGGCGCTCGGTCAGCGCGTCGGTGAGCTCGCTCTCGGCGTCGTGCCGCGTGAGGTCCACCCGGTGGAACTCCACCTTGGCGCCCTCGGGACGGTTCACGTCCAGCACGACGATGCTCTCCACCTCCGGATCGCGCTCGAGCCGGGGCAGCAACAGCTTCCCGTACTCGCCGCTGGCTCCCGTCACCGCGACACGCAGCCGTCCCTTGCCTGGTCGTGACTCGTCCATACGCGAGGTCTCCTGTTAGCCCAGCCGCTCTCGAATGTCAGCCTGCACGGCTCTGTCTTGCTGGACAACGTCGTCCGGGTGGCGGAGGGTGGACGATTGCCATGGCACGCATCGCCCGTCTCAGTGACGTCCTCATCAACAAGATCGCCGCCGGCGAGGTGGTGGAGCGGCCCGCGTCCGTCGTGAAGGAGCTGGTGGAGAACTCGCTCGATGCCGGGGCGAGCACCGTGCGCGTGGACCTGTCGGGTGGGGGCGTGGACCGCATCATCGTGTCCGACGATGGACACGGCATGGGCCGCCAGGACGCCACGCTCTGTCTGGACCGCCACGCCACCAGCAAGCTGCGCGAGCTGGACGACCTGTTCCACATCGACTCCATGGGGTTCCGCGGTGAGGCGGTGCCCGCCATCGCCTCCGTGTCCCGCTTCAGCCTGCACACCGCGGAGGTCGGCGCGGACGTGGGCACGCGGGTGACGCTGGAGGGTGGGGTGGACGTGGTGGTGGAGGACGCCCCGCCGCGCACCGGCACGATCATCACCGTGGAGGACCTGTTCTTCAACGTGCCCGCGCGCCGCAAGTTCCTGCGCCGGGGCGACACCGAGCTCAAGCACGCCGAGGAGGCCGTCGTCCGGCTGGCCCTGGCCAACCCGGACGTGGGCTTCTTCGCCACCCACGAGGGCAACGAGCTGTTCTCCAGCGCGGCCTGTCCCGAGGACCCGCGCGAGCGCATCGCCGCGGCCCTGGGGCCCGCCTGTCACCCGCACCTGTTCCCCGTCGAGGAGCGGCGGCTGGGCGTCAGCGTCACCGGGTACGCGGCCTCGCCCGAGTTCACCTTCCCCAACGCGCGCGGCCTCTACACCTTCGTCAACCGCCGCTTCGTGAGGGACCGCGGCCTCATCGGCACCATCCAGCGCGCGTACCAGGACTTCCTCGCCGCCGGACGCCAGCCGGTGGTGGTGCTGAACATCGACGTGGACCCCGTCGCCGTGGACGTCAACGTCCACCCGCAGAAGCTGGAGGTCCGCTTCTCCGATGCGCGCGGCGTGTACGAGGCCATCAGCGCCGCGCTCAACCGCATGCTGCGCGCGGCCCCCTGGCTGGGCACCGGCGCCGACGCCCAGGCCGCCCTGGGCAACACGCCGCGAGACGCCGCGCACTACGCGCACGCCGTGGAGCGCTTCCTCACCCGCGCGCAGGAGGCGTCGTGGGGCGGCCCGCTGCCCACCACGCTGGACGCCGCCTCGCCCGGTCCGGGCCCCGCGCCCCTGTCCGGCGCCCCCGGCCCCATGGCCGGGATTCCCGCGCCGCTGCCCTTCGCCCACACCGGCATGCGCCCGCCCGCGTTCGGCGAGGCCCAGCCCCAGCTCAACGAGGCCCCGCCGCCGGGCTACTTCGCCGCGCTCAGGCCCATGGGCATGCTGGGCGGCCGCTTCCACATCTGCGAGGGACCGGGCGGCACGCTGGTGGTCCTGGACCCGCACGCGGCGCTGGAGCGGGCCCGGCTGACGACATACCTGCGCGCGCTCGAGGACGAGAAGGGCCCTCCGGCGCCGTCGCTGTTCGGCACCACGCTGGAGTTCCCCGTCGCGGTGGCCAAGGCGCTCGTCGAGGGCCGCGAGGCGCTCTGCCGGCTGGGCGTCGACGTGGAGCCCTTCGGTGGCACCACCGTGGCGCTCAAGACGGTGCCGCCGGGACTCGAGGGCGCCGATGCGCGCTCGCTGCTGGAGGCCCTGGCGCGCGCGCTGCCGCCTCGGGGCGCCACGCTGGACGCCGTCACGCTGGCGGAGGCGGTGCGGGTGCTGGCCTGTCACGCCGCGCGCAAGGCGAACACCGTGCCGCTCACGGACGCGCAGCTGCGCGCGCTGCTGGGCGAGCTGGACCGGGCCGACTTCCATCCCCCGTGCAGCCACGGCACGGTGGTGGTGCTGGAGATGCCGCTGCTGGAGCTGGAGCGCCGCGCCCGTTGACCTGGCCGGAAAGTTGACCCGTGGGAGGTCACTGCTACGGTGGGCCACACGCCTGTAGCACCGGGCGTTCCCCGGCACGGACGTCCAGGACGAGCACCCCTCACGGCAACGCACACGGGAGCGGCCACATGCGCGGTGTCATCACCCTGCGAGACGTGGTGTCCAACCTGGGCGTGGTGCTCCGCGAGTTCGGGGCCTTGTGTGTCGTCCGCTGCGTGGTCGCGTCGCTGTGTCGTCAGCGGACGACCTTCCTGGAAATCGCCGTGCGCTGCTCCAAGCGCACCTGACCTTCGCCTCCGAGTCCGATGCTCCGTCGCCTCCTGCCGCCCCTCGTCCTGCTCTTCGCCACTCCCGCCGTCGCCCAGGACGAGGAGGAGCCCATCCCCACGTCGCTGGCGGGAGTGGGGCGCATCACCGTGCAGGGGGGCTGGCGCGTCACCTCCAACGAGACGCTCTACAAGACCTGGTACGACGTCGAGGCGAACAGGGGCCTGCCTCGGGCGCGCGAGACGGACGGTGGTCCGCTCGGCGTGGCGACCTTCGCCTACTCCATCTCCGACCTGGTGGAGCTGGGCATCGACCTCTTCTTCACCGGCTCCAAGCTGTACCTCAACAGCCCCGGCCTGGAGGGCGCCGCGCCCGTCGAGCGCAGCCTGGAGACGCTGGGCTACGGCGCGTTGGTGGGCGTGCGCTTCCAGACGGTGCTCCCGGAGATCGGCCCGTATGGCCTGGTGCCCTTCGCGGGGCTCGCCACGGGGCCGGCCATCGCCAGCTCCAAGCTGTCCGGAGAGAAGCTGGAGGACAAGACCACCCAGGCCTGGGCGGGCTCGCTGGGGGCCACCTGGCGGCTGTCCCCCCGCTGGGGCCTTTCCGCCGAGTACCGATTCATGTTCCTTCGCGGGCCCGTGGGCCCGGCGCTGAACGACCAGGACAAGCGCATCGCCTCGTTCAGCCTCGGAGGCAGCTGGATGTCCCTGGGCGTGACGTACACTTTTCCGCCCGAGCCATCCCGCTCGTTGACGGGCGGCCTGTAGCCCGAGCAGGCATGCGCCGAGCAGGTTGAACGCTTCCGGAAATGCGGTGGAACGATTGCGGTGTTCCGCTGCGGAAATTGTCGCCGTATGACCGGGAGAACTCCTTACGATGCGTGAGTCGGCCGAGATCGTTACCGGGCCCAGGAAGATGTCCATGCCAGAGCAGGCGAAGACCGAGATTGATAAGGAACTGGCGGACCTCCGCCGCGAAGTCGTCGAGGCCCGCAACCTCGTCATCAAGAGTGACAACCTGCTGAAGAACCTCCACGCGGAGGTCAAGGCGGTAGGCAAGCGTCACGAGGACTTCCAGAAGCGTCAGTGGATTTCTTCCGCGGCGGCGTATGTGCTGTTCGCCGTCATCGCGGTGGGCGCGGCGGTGATGATCACCAGCGCCCGCTCCTCCAGTGCCACGAACGAGCGCGAGCGGCTGGAGAAGATGGTGGCGGACCTGACGGGCCAGCTGGAGAAGCAGCGCGCGGACACGTCCGCGCACCAGACGGCCCAGCGGGGCGCCGCGGAGGTCTACAAGATGATGACCTCGCTGCCCGGCGACGAGCGGCTCAAGGGCATCGACGCGCTGATGAAGCTGGACACCTCCCGGCTCAGCTCGCTGGAGCGTCAGGCGCTCAACGACCGGGCCTCGTCCCTGCGTCGTGAGACGGGCGACGTCGCCTTCGAGCGCGGGAAGATCGCCTTCCGCAAGAACGAGATGGACCAGGTCGTCGCGGAGATGGAGCGCTTCCTGGCCATGAATCCCCCGAACGAGCAGGCGCTGGACGCGTCCTTCTTCCTGGGCACCGCCTACAACCAGCTGCGCAAGCACGACAAGGCCGTGCCGCTGCTGGCGCGCTTCGTCGAGGGCGACCGCACCTCCAAGACGCGCGACTACGCCATGCTGCTGCTGGCCCAGTCGTACCAGGAGGTCGGGCAGATGGAGAAGGCGCTGGAGACGGCGCGTGACGCCGCGGGCAGCTACCTCAACAGCCAGTACCAGCAGCAGTTCCGCAGCCGCATCGCCATGGTGAAGCGCGCCATGAGCGGCAACACGGAGGCCGC
The DNA here is from genome assembly GCF_026626605.1 of Myxococcus sp. MISCRS1. Lineage (NCBI taxonomy): Bacteria > Pseudomonadati > Myxococcota > Myxococcia > Myxococcales > Myxococcaceae > Myxococcus > Myxococcus sp. MISCRS1. The sequence continues at coordinate 182,308 of NZ_JAPNKB010000001.1, read as the reverse complement.
GGGGCCCGCCCCGGTGGCCCCCGCCGCGGCGCCCGCCCAGCAGGTGGCGAGCCCCGCCGGTCAGTAGTCCCGGCCGCACCCCCGCCCGCTCAGCCGGGTGGGGAGACCACGGAAGCGTTGCCACGCGGGGTCCACGGTCGTAAGACCTGGACCCCGTGTCCGCTCCCGACCCCCGCAAAGACCCTCGCTTCCGCCGCTACCGTGGTGCCGCGTATGGGCTCTACATCGCGCTCACCTCGCTGTTCTCGGTGTGGATCATCGTGAACGTGAGCCGCTCGGTGGCGGCCATGACGCCGGAGAAGCTGCCGCCCGCCTCCGTGGCGCTCGGCTTCCCGGAGTGTCTGGCCGGCGCCCGCGCGCTGTGGGACGAGCTGGAGCTGGGCCGCGAGAAGCTGGTGCGCGTGTCGCCCGCTCGCGACGTGGACCAGGAATGGATGCGCTTTCGCACCGAGTGGCTGACGCGGCTGCGTGAGCGCGAGTCCCAGTGTGACCTGCAGACGCGCGAGCGCGCCCCGCTGCGCACCGTGTACCGCCGGCTGGAGGCGGTGCTGGACCTCTACACCACGCACGCGGTGCAGTACGCGGACGAGGTGGGCGGCACGGTGGACTCGTTCCACGCGGCCTTCAAGGCGGCGAGCGCGAGCCCCGCGGCGAAGTCCTCGGCGCCCTGAGCGGCCTTCAGCGGATGGGCAGCAGCGCCGTGTAGCGGCCCAGCGTGTCCGTCACGGACTGGGCCAGCAGCACCGAGGTGGGACGGCCCTCCACGTTCACCACCCGGTAGAAGCGGATGGACGCGAAGGCCAGGCCCGGGGGCACGCCCGGCTCGCGAGCGAAGGACAGCGCGCGTCCGCGCAGCGTGCGCCCGCGCTGGAGGGAGAAGGTGGACACCGCCTGCTCGACGCCGTCGCTGCCGGGCACCACCGAGACGAAGCGGGCGATGCGCGGCAGGTTCTCCCCGGGCACGGCGTCCAGCCGGTACAGCGCGGGGTCCAACCGCAGCGTGTATTCGCCGTTGCCGTCCGTGATCGTCTCCGTGGCCAGGTCGGGTGGCAGCCGTCGCCCCGAGACGGTGTCCACGGGCTCCACCACCAGGCGCACGCCGGCCGCGGGCGTCGTGTCATCCGGCAGCCGCAGCAGGCCGCGCACCAGGCGTCGCTCGGCGCAGACCACGTCCGGCAGCACCGTGTCCGTGCGCGGCACCACCGCGTTGGTGATGGTGAGCCCGGAGGCGGCGCCGGGCGGCGGCACCACCACCAGCTCCAGGGGCGCCTCGGCGGGGCTGGGCAGTGAGCGCAGCTCGAAGCGGCCCTCCGGGTCCGTGGTGGCCAGGGGGCTCGCGAAGGTGCCGCCTCCGCTCACGCGCCCCTGGAGCGACACGGTGGCGGAGGCGACGGGGCGGCCATCCAGCGCCACCACGCGGCCCGTCACGCGCACCGGCGCGCCGAAGTCTCCCAGCTCCAGCTCCACCGGAGCCGTGAGGTCCACGGGGAAGGTCTGCTGGGGGATGAGCGCGTCGTCGTGCAGCGCCGTCACCCGGAGGAGCACGGTGCTGGCGCTGGCGGCCTCCGGGGCCAGCGCCAGCGAGAAGGCCCCGGTGGAGGCCGTCACCGGGATGCGCTGGGACAGCGGACGCAGCTGGGCGTCCAGGGCCTCCACCGCGAGCCCCGCGGGGACGGGGGCGCCATCATGGAGCGCCACCTGGCCCTGCACCCGCACGACGGCGTTGGAGGCGGGCAGCAGCCACTGCATCGCGAGCGTCTCGCCCGGGGACACGGTGCCGGTGTTCGTCACGGGCGGCACGTCCGGGTCCTCGGCCAGCAGCGTCACCGCGTACTGGCCGCTGGCGACGGGGAGCGTCCACTGCCCGTTGTCGGGCACGAGCAACGCCTGGTGGTAGCGGGCCACGCCCGGGATGAGGGCGCTGGTGCCGACGGCGCGCACGAAGAGCGGATCCGAATAGGGGCGGGTGGCGCTGCTCGACGGCGTGGGCGGCGTCACCGTGGCGCGCGTCACCGTGGCGCGCGTCACCAGGCCCCGCACGGACGCCTCGCCGAAGAGCTGCAGGTTCTGCTCGGCGCGCAGGCGCCCCACCGGGAAGTCCTGGGCGTACAGGCCCAGCGCCGGGTTGGGCGTCACCTCCACCACGATGTCCTGGCCCGGGTCTCCGCAGCCGTCGACGAAGCAGGTCTCGTTGGCGGAGCAGTCCGCGTCGGAGGTGCAGACGAGGAGCGAGTCCGCCGGGGGCTCGTCCAACAGGGCGCAGCGGGTGTTGCCGGACAGCAGCACCAGCGCGGCCAGGAGCCGGGCGGGAGCGCGGGTCATCGGCAGTCTCCCTGCACCGTGTTCACCACCCAGGTGTAGCTGATGACGAAGCCCGGGTCGATGATGGTGCCGCCGTCGGGCAGGTTCACCACGCGCGACTCGGGCTGCCGGTCCGTCAGCTCCGCGTCGCTCACCAGGGCCTCCACCAGGTGCTGGCCCGGCGCGCTCAGCTCCGAGTTCGCGGAGGCCAGGTTGATGCGCAGCGTGCCCCGGTCCGGCCGGCGCGCCTCGCCGTTGTTGGTGAGGGCGATCTCCCGGTAGGGCCCGCGCGGGTCCTGCGGGTTGTAGTCGATGAACCAGTGCACCTTGATGCGGTCATCGACGTCCGGGTCCTCCACGGCGACCTCGAACGTCAGCTCGCACCGCGTGGCGCCGAAGTCCCGGATGATGCGCTCCTCGGGCAGCACCAGCGACTCGATGATGCGCGGCGAGCGGTTCATGAACCGGGGCACGTCGTCGAGCAGGGTGTCGTCCTGGGGCAACAGACAGCCGACGAGCAGCAGGCCCAGGGCCGAGGCCAGGACACACATCGCCCGTCCCTGGCCGGGTGGCCTGTCCCTGGGGGCTCGCGCCGTCGTCGAATCCATCCGCGGTGTGTCGGGCGCCGCCGTCAGAGCAGCTCCTCGCCCTCCTCGGGGGGCAGCGGCCGGCCGGTCTTCTCCGCCTCCAGCTTCTCCAGGTGCCGGAAGATGGTGCGAGGGTCCACGCCCAGGTCCTTGGCCGTCTTGGTCCGGTTGCCGTTGTTTCGCGCCAGCACTTCGTTGATGTAACGCTTCTGGAACTCTTCCTTGGCCTGGAGCAGCGGCATGATGGGGTCCAGGTTCTCCGGCTTGAGGTCCAGGTCGTCCGGGCCCAGCAGCGGCTTGTCGGACAGCACGACGGCCTTCTTGATGCGGTTCTCCAGCTCCCGGATGTTGCCCGGCCAGCCGTACTTCTTCATGGCCACCGCGGCGGACGGGGTGAAGCCCTTGGCCCGGGAGCTGAACTCACGCGAGTACTTCTGGAGGAAGAACCGGCCCAGCACCACCACGTCCTCGCCGCGCTCGCGCAGCGGGGGCAGCTTCAGCGTGACGACGTTGAGGCGGTAGTAGAGGTCCTCGCGGAAGGTGTTCCGCTTCACCTCGTCCTCGAGGATTTTATTGGTCGCGGCGACGACGCGGATGTCCACCGGCTCGCCCCGGTTGTCGCCGACCTTGTAGACGATCTTCTCCTGGAGCGCGCGCAAGAGCTTCACCTGGAGCTGCAGCGGCATCTCGCCAATCTCGTCCAGGAAGAGCGTGCCGCCGATGGCCGCCTGGAACTTGCCCGCCTTGGTGGCCACCGCGCCGGTGAAGGCGCCCTTCACGTGGCCGAACAGCTCGCTCTCCAGGAGGTTCTCCGGGATGGCGCCGCAGTTGATGGTGATGAACGGGCCCTTCAGGCGCGGCGAGCGGCGGTGGATCTCCCGGGCGATGAGCTCCTTGCCCGTGCCCGTCTCGCCGGTGATGAGCACGGAGATGTCCGTGGGCGCGATCTTGTCGATGCGCTTGTAGACGTCGCGCATGCCCTGACAGGCGCCCACGATGTCGCCGTAGCGCTGGTCCTCCAGCTTGCGGCGCAGCTCCGTGTTGTCCAGCTTGAGGTCGTTGACCAGCATCGCGTTCTGCAGGACGAGCGACGCCTGCGCCGCGAAGATGGTGAGCATGTCCGCGCTCTTGGGCTCGAACCGGTTCACCAGCCGGTCGTTGCCCACGTAGATGACGCCGAACAGGTCGCCCTTGTGCATCAGCGGAACGCACATGACCGAGTGCACGCGCAGGTTGACCACGGACTCGCTGGCCTTGAACTCGGGGGCGTCCACCGCGTCCGCGACGATGAGGGGCCGCTGCTCCTTGACCACCTTGGCGATGATGGAGTCGGACAGCTTCTCCACCGCGTCCTCGATGTTCTCGCGCGCCACGTTGCGCGCCACCTTCACGCGCGGGTCTCCGCTCTCCATCAGGATGAGGAAGCCCTTGTCGGCGCGCGTCACCTCGATGGCCTCGTCCATCAGGCTCTCGAGGATGCGCTCCACGTCGTAGAGCGCCAGCAGCCGCTCGCTGAAGGCGGTGAGCCGGCGCAGCATGGCCAGCTCGCGGCCGGGTACCCCGGGCAGCTCCGTGGTGTGTGAGTCCGACGTGTCCCTGGTCGCCGGCGCCTCGCGCTGCGCCGGGGCGAGCGTGGAGGGCGGGGGCGCGCGCGGGGCGTCCTCGCGGGAGAACTTCAGCTCCGTGTTGCCCACGCGCAGCACGTCGCCGGTGGCGAGCGCGTGGGTGTCGCGCTTCTTGCCGTTGACCTGCACGGTGGCGCCCAGGGTGCCCACCTCGTAGCGCGTGCCGTCGAAGGTGACGTGCAGGGCGCTGTCGGGGACACCGGGGTCGTCGAGCGCGATGTCGTTGTCCGCGCTGCGGCCGATGCTGGTGATGCGCTTGTGCAGGGCGATCTCGCGGACCTTGCCATCAGGACTGCGGACGGTGAGGCTGGCCATAGGGCTTCACATACCTGGAGGTTGAGGGGCTCAGAAGGTGAGGGACAGGGCGACGCCGCCGCCGCCGGAGGTGGGGTACACGCCCACGCGCGCGGTGGTGCGCGGCGGGGTGGCGCGGGGAGTCAGGACCTCGGTGCGCGGCGTGGTTCGCGCCGGAGGCTCGCGCGTCTCCACGGTGGTGCGCACCACCTGGTCCTCATGGTGGTACAGCGCGTCCACCACGCCCAGGGCGTAGATGGTGTAGAAGCCCGCGGCCGAGGCCAGCTTGAGCAACTGCCAGGTGTCTCGCTGGCGCTCGCGGCTGGTGGGGATGAAGCGGATGGTGATGGAGGCCTTGCCGTCGTCATCGAGCACGTTGTCCAGCTCGAGCGTGCGCTCCTCGAAGAGCGACTCGTAGGCGAAGTAGGAGATGACGCTCGTCACCGCGAGCACACCCTCGGTGGCGGCGAAGACGATGCCCAGGCTGTTGCGGCCCTGCTGGAACTGGCCCGCGCCGAAGGGGACGAAGTTGACCAGGAAGTTGCGCTTCTCCACGGTGCGCACGTTGACCTGGCTGGCCAGCTCCTCGGCGCGGCGGCGCAGCACCTCCGCCTCCACGCGCTCGCGCTCGCGGCGCTCGGTCTCCGCCTTCTCGCGCTCCTGGCGCAGCCGGCGCTCCTGACGCAGGAACTCCAGCTCGTTGGTCATGTCGTCCTTGATGCCCTCCAGGAAGGCCACCGCGGGGGGCGGGACGACGAACGGGTCCAGGCTGAAGTCGGGGTCCAACCGGAGCAGGGCGCGCAGGTGGCGCGAGGCCTCCTCGGTGCGGCCCAGGTTGAACGCGGCCAGGCCCGCCAGCTTGTGCAGCTCCACCAGCTCGTCCTCGCCCAGCCCGCCCCGGTCGATGCGCGCGCCGGCGCGGTCCAGGACCTCGGCGTACTTGCCGTACTCGAAGCTGGCGCGCAGGGCCGTCACCTCCGGGTCCCCGGTGTCCTCCTGCGCGAGCGAGGCGGCTGGCGTCCACAGCACGAGCCAGAGCGAGATGAGCGCGAGCCCACGGTTCATTCGGGGGACAGGCTCCCGGCCACGAGCGTCGGCTCTCCCGGGCGCAGCTGCACCACGCGGCGCTCCGTCTTGTAGCCGGGGTGGGAGATCTCCACCGCGACGGTGTGGAGGAAGCCCGCGGGGCCGCGCGGCGCGCGAATCTCGAACGGGTGCTGGACGCTGTCGCGCGCGGTGCGCACCTGGTCGCCCACGCGCACGGTGGCCTCGGCGGGCGTGTACTCGAGCGAGAGCGGTGACGGCTTGGGCTGGGCCCCCAGGTGGAAGCGGTTCTCGCCGTCGGACTGGACCTCGATGTCCTCCTTCACGTCCAGGCAGTAGTCGCAGGAGATGGTGACGGTGTGGCGCCCCGGGGACAGCTCCACGTCGTGCTTCGACAGGGCCTGGGCGCTCGGCGCGCCGTCGCCCACGCGGATGACCCCGAAGGGCCGCACGAGGATGGTGGCGAAGACCTTCTTCGACCCCGGCTGCCGTCCGGCGACGCGCTCCTCACCAGGGCCTCCCGCCGCGCGCGCATCGTCCGCGGCGCGAGGTGTGCTGCCCACCGCGCGCGGACCGCCCGTGCGCGGGGAGGGCCCGCCCGGGACCAGGGACAGCGCGTCGGCGCGGGGGCCCGGCGCCTCGGTGGGCGAGTTCTTCGACGCCATGCCGCGCGAGCCCTCGCTCCGGGGCGACGGCGTGCGTGTGCCTGGACCCTCGGGGGCTCGCGGCAGCGCGCCGGGGGCCACGCCGGTGCCCGTGGGCGCGGCGGGCCCAGCCCCGGTCGGGTCGGTGGAGGAGGGCGCCGTCGCCTCGGGGCCGCTCGGCTCGCGGCCTCCGGACGTCATGGACGGGGGCGTGGAGGGCGTGCTCGCCTCGGGCGGATGGAACGCGGCGTCGGCGGGCGCGTGGTACAGCTTGTAGCCGCCGAGGCTCACGGCCGTGAGGGACGCGAGCCCCACCGCGAGCCGGATGCCGCGCCGTCGCCACTTCCGCGCGCGCTGCGCCCGCTGGATGCCCTTGAGCAGCCCCAGCGCCCGCGCGTTCTGCGCGTCCAGCGCCAGCACCTGGTTGAGGCAGCCGAGCGCGCGCGGCGTGCGCTTCTCCGCGAGCAGTCGCTCACCGCGCTCCAGCAGCGACGCGACGATGCGCTGGCGCGCGAGCTTCCGGTACGACGGCGGGTCGGCGAAGAACGACACCAGCTCCTCGCCCACGCGGGCGAAGCCCAGGCCCGCCAGGTAGTCCGCGAGCGCGTCGCGCAGCTTGCCGGCGTCAGGGTAGCGCTGGTTCGGGTCCCTCTGGAGACAGCGCGCGCAGATGTCCGCCAGCTCATCCGACAGACACGGGACGCGGCGGCGCGGGTCCTCGTAGTCGCCGTCGAGGATGCGCTTGAGCGTGGCCGTGGTGTTGGGCGCGGAGAAGGGCAGCCGGCCCGTCATGGCCGCGTAGAACATGATGCCCACGCTGAAGACGTCCGCCTCGGGGCCGGCCTCCAGGCCCTCGATGATCTCGGGGGACATGTGCGCGGGCGAGCCCACGAGCGTGCCCGTCACCGTCATCCGCTCCTCGATGTCGAGCAGCCGCGCGATGCCGAAGTCCATGAGCTTGAGGATGCCGTCCTCGCGCACCATGACGTTCTCGGGCTTCAGGTCGCGATGGATGACGCCCGCCTCATGCGCATGCGCGAGCGCCGCGGCCAGCTCGTGGATGACCATGGCCGCCAGCTCCGGCGGATCCATGGGCCCCTCGTCGAGCACCGTCTTGAGCGTCTGGCCGCGGATGTACTCGGTGACGATGAACGCGTCCTGCGCGTCCGCGGCGGAGAAGTCGAACACCTCGAGGATGTTGGGGTGGTGCAGCTTGGCCACCGCGCGGGCCTCGCGCGCGAGCCTCCGCCGCGACTCGTCCTTGCCCGCCAGGTGGGGGTGCAGCACCTTCACGGCCACTTCACGGTCCAGGGCGGTGTCGAGCCCCTTGTACACGACGCTCATGCCCCCCGAGCCGAGCTGCTCGAGGATGCGATAGCGACCGATATGGCGGCCGACGAGCGTCATGACGTGTGCGGCGAAAGTGCCTTCCCCCTCCCTCAGTCCCCGAAGCTGATGCCCATGCTCTTCGCGAAGCGCACCAGCTCGCCGGAAGGGTCCACCCGGCGCTCCTTGCGCGACTCGCTCAGCGGTACCGCGACAATCTCTCCGGCGCGCAGGGCCACCATGTGGTCCCACTGTCCATCGCGCACCAGGTCCAGCACCTTGCAACCATAGCGCGTGGCGAGCACGCGGTCCGCCGCGCTCGGGCTCCCGCCACGCTGCAGGTGGCCCAGCACGTTGACGCGGATCTCCGCTTCCACGTGCTGCGCCAGCAGGTCCGCGCACACCTTGCCGGAGCCGCCCAGCCGCACCACGCCGCGTCCGGGCACGTCCTCGGCCTTGTCCAGCACGGCCAGCGTGCCGCCCACGGGGAAGGCGCCCTCGGAGATGGCGATGATGGAGAAGCTGCGGCGGCGCGTGGCCCTGCGGCGCAGCTTCTCCACGATGGACTCCACCCGGTAGGGAATCTCCGGGATGAGGATGACGTCCGCTCCGCCAGCAAGCCCGCTCTCGAGCGTGAGGAAGCCCGCGTGCCGGCCCATGATCTCCACCAGCATCACCCGGTCGTGCGCCTCCGCCGTGGAGTGCAGCCGATCCAACGCCTCCGTCACGATGAGCCGCGCGGTGTCGAAGCCGAACGTCTGGTCCGTCCCGCTCAGGTCGTTGTCGATGGTCTTCGGACAGCCCACCACCTTGAGGCCCTTCTCACTGAGCCGGTGGCCGATGGACAGCGTGCCGTCGCCGCCCACCGCGATGACTCCGTCGAGCTTCAGCGCCTCGCAGCGGCGCAGCACGGCGTCGGACACATCGCGCTCCACCCAACGTTCACCCTCCCTGAAGGCGTAGATGAACGGGTTGGCGCGGTTGGACGTGCCCAGGATGGTGCCGCCCTTGGGGAGGATGCCGCGCGTGTCCTCCTCGGTGAGGGGACGCGTGAGGTCGGGCTCCACCAGGCCCATGTAGCCGTTCTCGATGCCGACGAACTCGTGGCCGAACTCGTGCGTGCCCCGCTTGACGAGGCCGCGGATGAGCGCGTTGAGCCCGGGGCAGTCTCCGCCACCGGTGAGGACTCCGAGTCTCAGTGAACGGGCCATAGGGGTCGGACGCGGGTGTCAGAGGCAGGAGTGCCCACCATGACAGCGACGTCGGACCTGATGATAGGAGGCCCCCGCGCCGGGGTGCAACGCGCGAATCACCTCACGGATCGGATTTCCGAGTGGAAACGCGAGCTTCCATCAGTCCCGCTTGAGGCGGCGACGAGAGGCGACGCGGTCCAGCAGGGCCTGCAGACGGGGCTGGGGCGCCTTGGGCAGCGCCTTGTCTGTCGGAGATTGTAGGGGCATCTCCTTCGCCATCCGGTAGACCTCGATCAACCGCTCCTTGAAGAGCTCGTTGTCGGGGCGCTCCTGGACGGCGCGGCGGTAGGCGGCGGCCGCTCCCACGTAGTCCCCGAGGGCGAACAGGCGCTCACCCTCCTGGGCGGGTGAGGAGGGGCCGAGCGGGAGCTCAGGCTCCTCGGGCGGTCGGGAGGCCTCCAGCTTCTGGAGCTCCAGGGGCTGGAGGGACTCGCGGAGGTTGGCGAGCTTGTCGGCGAGCGCGCCGTCGTCCGGGAAGGCCAGGAGGAGCGCCTCATAGAGGTCGAGCGCCTCGACCAGCTCTCCACGGCGCAGCGCTCGGTCGGCGCGAGCCTCCATCTCCACCCGGGCTGCAGGATTCATCTCGGCGCGAGGTTACCCGTGCCCGACGGGGATGTCACAACGAAGGCGCGCGGGCCTGACTTCGCGGTGAGCCGGGCCGGTGGGCCTCATGCCCGTGAAGCCGTGTCTTCTGGGTATCCATGGGTTCATGCGGCCTGGCGCGTGAGTGGCCGCGTCCGGGGCTCGGGGGGCCTATGCTGCGCGGTGTGAGCCTCTCGTGGGTGGCAGGCGGGTGGTTGTTGCTGTCGGGCGCGCTCGGGACCGAGCTGCGGCGCGACGGCTACGTGCTGCGTCCGCCCGAGGGCTTCCACATGGTGCGGTGGGAGCCGTACACGGGCTCGGTGGCGGGGGCGGTGACGTTGGACGCGGAGACGCCGAGGGCCTTGTCCGCGGCGCTCGCGGATGGCGAGGGCCCGGAGGCCGCGACGATGTTGGTGTCGGTGGTGGAGCGCGGCTTCTCCGCGAGCCCGTCCGAGCGTGACGACTTCGCGTCGGCGGTGATGCAGCACTTCCAGCGGGAGCTGGGGGTGGTGCTGTCGCCGGAGCGCGTGGACCGGATTGGAGGCGATGCGCCGCGCGTGGAGGTGCTGGGGACGCTGCGGGACGCGGGGCAGACGCGCACGGTGCTGGTGGCGGGGCTCGCGTCCGAGGGGCGGCACGCGGTGGTCGTCGTCAGCGCGCCCGCGGTGCGCTGGGAGGTGCTGGCGCCGAGCGTCCGAGCCTCGCTGGAGACGTTCCGCCTGGAGCCGACGACGACGCCTGGCGTGGTTCCCCGGCGCTTGTTGGGCGCGCTCGCGGGGGCGCTGGCCGGTGCGCTGGTGGCGTCATACGCGGCGTGGCGCCGGGGGCGCGCGGGGCGGATGGCCTCCGAGTCGTGACGACCGCGCGGCTCGCGCACGAATGAATCCCCGGTGGCGCCCTGGGCGGCGCCGCGAGCGGGCCGCCTCGGAGGCGGGCGGGTCCCCGCGTGATGCCATCTGCTGGAGTGCGCGCCGGAGCCCGAGGAGCCGGCCCCGGCGCGCATTGCGTTTCAGGGCTTCACGTCACTGCGCACCCGGCTCGGGCAAGAGCGGGGGCACGGCGGTGGGCTTGCGGTGCTCATCCAGCGCCACGAGCACGAAGCGCCCGCGCGTGCACAGCTCCCGCGCGCCCGTGAGCAGGTCCTCGGCGAACATCTCCACGTCCACGGTGACGGAGGTGCGGCCCGTCGCCGTCACGCGGCTGACCAGCTCCACGAGCTGCCCCTGCTGCACGGGCATGTGGAAGTCCACGCGCTCGCTGGACGCGGTGACCACGGTGCGGCGCGTGTAGCGGCTGGCGGTGATGAACGCGGACATGTCCATCCACCTCAGGGCCTGACCTCCGAAGAGGGTGCCGTAGTGGTTGGTCTGATCGGGGAACACCATGTCCACCATCCGCGTCTCGGTGGCGGAGGAGGGGAGGGACGGCTGCATGTGACTCATGGACGGACTCCTGGCCCACGGGCCTCCCCGGACATGAAGACCTCCGAGGGCGGCGGTGGGCCGCGAGGGATGGCCTGACCTTCCCGCGAAGGCCGGGGGCGAAGCGCCACCCGGGGCGCTGTCCGCGTCCCAGATGGGCTCGAGGCAGGTTTTCGGGCTCCGTGGGCCTCCCACCACCCGCCCCTCATCGCGGCGCGTGCTGGCGTCCTAGGCGCCGTCCCTTCCCAGCCCTCGTCTGCCGAGGACCAGTGCGTTCGACGGCGTTCGTTCCCACTGACCGCTGCGGGGCAGCTCCGGATTCACACCGGATTCCCTTGCTAAACCTCGTGGACCCCCACGAGGCACCTCGGGCGGGGCGGACCCTACCCGCTGCCCGGCGCGTCGCCAACAGGGCAGGTGGGTCGACGAGCGCACCGGAGGCCTCATGCCCCGCCACTCGGTACCCCCGCGCGCGCGGCGCTGGGATAGCGTGCGCCGCATCCATGTTCGTCTTCCTCCTCGTCGCCGTGCTGGGGCAGGCGCCGGCCGTCGCCCCATCCGAACCGGGCGCGCCCTCCGCCGTCCGAAGCCAACCCGACGTCGTGCCCGCTCCCGCGCCCGAGCCGCCTCCGGCCGTGTTGCCCCCGGCCACCCACGAGCTCTTCCAGCGCATCCAGAACCGCGTCGCCCAGGTGCGCATCATCGAGCGCCGCTCGGGCACGCGCTCCTCCATCGGCTCCGCCTTCTTCGTCTCGGCCGACGGGTACGCCATCACCAACTACCACGTGGTCTCCGACGTGGTGCTCCACCCGGAGGACTACACCGCGCAGCTCGTGCTGCGCACCGGCGGGGAGCCCGTGCCCGCGCGCCTGGTGGACGTGGACGTGGTGCACGACCTGGCCGTCATCCGCATGGATGAACCGGTGAAGGACTACTTCGTCCTGGAGGACCGCGAGCCGCCCCAGGGCGCGCGCCTGTTCGCCATGGGCAACCCCCATGACCTGGGCACCACCATCGTCGAGGGCACGTACAACGGCTTCATCCAGGACTCGCTCTACGAGCGCCTGCACTTCAGCGGCGCCATCAACCCGGGCATGAGCGGCGGCCCGACGCTGACGGGGCAGGGCACCGTGGTGGGCGTCAACGTGGCCACCATGGGCAACCAGCTGGGCTTCCTGGTGCCGGTGCACCGCGCGAGGACGCTGCTCGGCCGGGCGCTGAAGATGGCGCCGGACGCGACGCCCGCGCTGCTGGAGACGGTGCGCGCGCAGCTCATCGAGAACCAGCAGCGGCTCACCGAGCAGATGCTCGCGGCCTCGCTGCCGAAGCAGACCCTGGGCAGCTACCACGTCCCGGGCCGCTGGATCCCCTTCCTCAAGTGCTGGGGCGACACGCCGCATGACCCGGAGGTGCCGTACACCGTGACGAACTACCAGTGCTCGTCCGAGGAGGACATCTACCTGTCCTCGCGGCACCGCACCGGCGTGGTGGCCTTCCTGCATCAGCAGGCCTCCAGCCAGGAGCTGGGCGCGCTGCGCTTCTCCGCGCTCTACACCGCGCTGTTCTCGCAGGACCCGGACACGGTGGAGGCCTCGCGCGAGGACGTCACCAACTTCCGGTGCACCTCCGAGTTCGTGGACGTGGGCGGGCTGCCCGTGCGCGCGGCCATGTGCCTGCGCGCGTACAAGCGCTTCCCGGGGCTCTATGACCTGGTGCTGCGCGCCGCCGCGCTCAACGCCAGCACCAGCGGGGTGGACACCAGCCTCACGCTGGGCGGCTTCACGGCGGACAACGCGCGCAAGCTGGCGCGCCGCTACCTGGAGGGGCTGTCGTGGACGAAGTGATCTTCCTGGAGGTGTTGGAGGGTGACTCCGTCCACACGCGTCACCGGCTGGATCGCTTCCCGGCCACGGTGGGCCGCGCGTACTCGAACGACGTCATCCTGGATGACCCGAAGGTCTCCGCCGAGCACCTGCGCATCGACCGCCGCGAGGACGGCGCGCTCGTGCTGCGCGACGTCGGCAGCGACAACGGCACCTGGCGCGTGCAGCCCTGGACGCAGCTGGCGGAGCTGGAGCTGGCGCCCGACACCCGCGTGGCGGTGGGGGACACGGTGCTGCGCTTCCGGGCCCGCAACCACGCGGTGCCGCCCACGGTGGTGAGCACCGTGTCCGGCGAGCCCCGCGAGCGCGTGTTCGAGCACCCGCGCGCCTTCCCCGTGGCGATGCTGTCCCTGCTGCTGTTCAGCGCGCTGGCGTCCTACCTGGGCAACTACGCGCGCACGGACTGGGGCGAGCTCACGGTGGCCCTGGTGATGCCCCTGACGCTCACGCTCCTGTGGGCCGGAGGCTGGGCGGTGGCCAGCCGCATCTCCCGTCGCCACTTCCACTACCGCGCGCACGCGACCATCGGCGCGCTGGTGCTGCTGGGCGCCGTCGCGCTGCCGCTGCTGGTGGCCGCGCTGGGCTTCAGCCTGGGCCTGGGCGCGAGCCTCTCTTGGGTGTACCACGCGACGTTCCTGCTCCTCATGGGCTGGGGGCTCTTCTGGCACCTGCGCTACGTGGCGCGGTGGGAGCCGGCGCGGCTGGTGCGGGTGCTCGTCGTGGTGACGCTGGCCTTCGGCGCCGTGTCGCGGGCGAACGATTTGCTGGGCAACGAGCCCTTCAGCACGTCGCTGGACTTCTCCCGCACGCTGCTGCCGCCCGTCTTCCGGGTGGCCCGGGCCCAGCCCGTGGAGTCCTTCTTCGAGGACCTGGACGGGCTCCAGGAGCAGGTGGACGCGCTCGCCAAGGAGGAGTAGCGCGCGACGACGCCCTGGGTGGGCTGGCGGTGTCAGACCTGGAAGGTAGCCTGCGTCGCTCGGGTGGTCGAGCGACCAGGAGGTCCAGGTGCGAGTGAGCGTGGCGCCGGAGCTGTCGTCGTTCCGGGAGGTGGCGCGTGGGTTGTTGGTGCGCGGCATGCCTCCGGACCGGGTGGAGTTCGAACAGGGGCAGGGGGCGTGGACGCAGTGGGTGGACCCGCTCCTGTCCGGTGGTGGCGCCCGGGCCGTCCCGGCGCTGCCCGCGGACTTCCTGTCCCTGGCGGAGAAGGTGGTGTGTCACCGGGATCCGGAGCGCTTCGCGCTGCTGTACCGCGTGCTGTGGCGGCTGACGCACGGTGAGCGGCGCCTCCTGGAGAAGGACGCGGACCGGGACGTCCAGCGGCTGCGGCGCATGGAGCGCGCGGTGCGGCGGGACCTGCGGGAGCTGGTGATTCGCGTCCGGTTCCATCGCGCCGCCTCGGATGGAGAGGCGCGCCATGTCGCGTGGTACCGGCCGGAGCACCTCGTCGTCCGGCTGGCCGCGCCCTTCCTCGTGGGGCGCTTCCCCTCGCTCCACTGGAGCCTCTTCACGCCGGACGCCAGCGCGCATTGGGACCGGGCGAGGCTGTCCTTCGGCGCGGGGCTCGTGTTCCCGGAGCCTGGGCCCTCCCCGGCCCGCGCCGCGTCGCCGGACCCGGTCCACGCGCGGCCGCGGGTGTTGCTGCTGGGGGACGTGCCCGGCACCCGGGAGGAGGGAGACGCGGCGTGCTTCGTGGGGCCCTCGGGCAGGCTGCTGGAGCTGGTCCTCGCGCGCGCGGGGCTGCGGAGCTCGGACCTGCGGGTGTCCCGGGCCCGCTGGCCGGGGCGTCGCTCGGGCGCGCTCAGCTGGCCGGAGACCCGGGCCCTGCGGGAGGAGCTGGCCTCGGAGGCGGCGCGGGTGCGTCCCCGGCTGCTGCTCGCGTTGGGCGGCGCCGCGGGGCAGGTGCTGCTGGGGCCGGGCTTCCGGCTGGACGTGGGGCGGGGGCGGCTGGTGCCCTCCGAATGGGCTCCCGGCGCGCTGGCCACCTTCGCGCCGTGGGACGTGCTGCGTCGGCAGGACCCTCGCGAGCGCGCGGAGGCCCGCATCCACTTCGAGGCGGACGTGCGCGCCGCGGCGCAGTGGCTGAAGAGCCCGGAGGCCCTGGGCTCCTGAGCGGACGCACGCGGGCGGCATCGACAACGCGCGAGGCCGCCCTCCATATCGACGGGGCCCCTGGATGATTGCGCTCAGGACGGCACTGGAGAGGGGCGCGTGAGCGCGGTGATAGCCTCGACCGGACCCAGGTGCGCTTCTCGGAGGGGACGCCATGCGTCGTTCAGCCCTGACCCTGTTGTTGCTGTTGTGCGCCGCGTGCGCGCGGACCTCGTCGGTGGTGCCGCGCCGCGGCCCCCCCGTCACCGTCGTCCCACCGGAGCTGGCGCTCGAGTCCGGTGACTCGCCCTGGGCCATCTCCATGCCCTTCGGCCTCGCGCAGGATGGCAGCGCGCTGGTGCTGCGCTTCCTGGAGCGGGCCGAGGCGTCCGGCGCGCGCTACCTCAGCAACGTGCAGGTGGTGTTCGTCGCGGACGACGCGGGCACGTCCATGGAGTGCCGGACGAAGCTGATGCCGGAGGGCACCATCCCCCCGTGGAGGCCGCTGATCCGCACCGCGATGGCCGCGGGCGAGTACGCGCCGCTGAAGCTCGTCAGCCGTCCCGTGCCGGACGTGGTGGTGAGCTGCCAGGAGACGTGGGCCGTCACCATGGTTCCCCAGGCCGTCCGCGTGTCCAACGTGGGTGGCGCGCACCCGGGAGAGCTCACCATCGGCGGCAACATGGTGCGCCGTCCGGAGGTGCGCTGCGGGCCGGTGGCGACCCTGCGCCTGCTCACGCGCTACGCCTTCGAGGACGCCGTCAGCTACGTGCCCCCGCGCATCGAGCGGATGGGCGAGCACCGCCCGGAGCTGAAGCTCCAGGAGACGGAGGCGGAGTGCTACCCGAGGGACCCGGCCTCTCCCGGCGTCAACCGCATCGAGGCGATGGCCTATGGCGGCGCCGGACCGCGCGCCGCGTTCCTGGACGGCCCCATGACCCCGATGGAGGCGCCCAGGTCCGCACCTCAGATGGACCTCTGAGGTGCCCTCGCGCGGCTCACATGCCGCGCAGCGCGTGGGGCTGGTAGGGCGCCTCGAGCTGCTGAAGCTCCTCCGCCGTGAGCTTGAGGTCCACGGCGCGCACGGCGTCCTCCAGGTGCTCCGGCTTCGTGGCGCCGATGATGGGCGCCGTCACCACCGGCCGTGACAAGAGCCACGCCAGGGCCACCTGCGCGGGCGGCACGTTGCGCGCCTCGGCCACCTTCCGGTTGGCCTCCGCCACCTCCCAGTCACCCGGCTGGTCATACAGCACGGGCGCGTACGCATCCGTCTTCGCGCGCGTCGTGGAGCTGCGGTCCGTGAGCGACTTGCGGGAGCCCGCGAGCAGCCCGCGCGCCAGGGGAGACCACGGGATGACGCCGATGCCCTCCGCCTCGCACAGGGGCAGCATCTCCCGCTCCTCCTCGCGGTAGACCAGGTTGTAGTGGTCCTGCATGGACACGAAGCGCGACCAGCCGTGCAGGTCCGCCACGCCCAGCGCGCGGGCGAACTGCCACGCGAACGTGGACGACGCGCCCAGGTAGCGCACCTTGCCCTGGTTCACGAGCTGATCCAACGCCGCCAGCGTCTCCTCCAGCGGCGTGTGCGGGTCCATCCGGTGGATTTGATACAGGTCGATGGTCTCCACCCCCAGGCGCTTGAGGCTCGCCTCGCACGCCTGGACGATGTGCTTGCGAGACAGGCCCCGCATGTTGGGCCCGTCCCCCATGGGGAAGTACACCTTGGTGGCGAGCACCACCTCCTCCATGCGCGCATACCGTCGCAGCGCACGACCCGTCACTTCCTCACTGACTCCCAGCGAGTACATGTCCGCGGTGTCGAAGAAGTTGATGCCCAGCTCCACCGCGCGGCGGAAGAAGGGCTGGGAGGCTTCCTCGTTCAGGACCCAGGGTCGCCAGGAAGGCGTGCCGTAGCTCATGCAGCCCAGGCAGAGGCGGGAGACACGCAGGCCGGTGCGGCCCAGCTGTGTGAACTTCATGAAGTGCTCCTCTCGTCGGTGACGCGGGCCGTGAATATGCAGCCTGCGAGCGCCGATGTGCTGGGTCATTCGTGATGACACGCCTTTTCTGGATGCCCCGAATCCATTAAAAGATAGGCGCATCCAGGGGACGCCAGTCGGTGCAGCCAAGACAACGCCCCCGGGTCGCTGGGACGCGTGTGTGCCGAGCTGAAACGGCTGGTGTCCTGCTGAAAAAATCCCCCCTCGGGACATCGACATGTATCTGCCGACTCGCGCTGCCCCCGCCTCCGCGTTCGTCCGTCCAGGTTCCGCCACGCTCGTGGATGTCTGTCGCATGCGAGCGTTCGATCAGCCCACGGACCCCATCTACACATTCGTCGATGAGGAGGGGGAGCACACCGTCACCTACGCGCAGCTGGATGCGCAGGTGCGGGCCGTGGCGGCCCGGCTCCAACGGGAGCTGGCTCCGGGAGAGCGCGCTCTCCTCATGTATCCGCCGGGGCGTGAGTACGTGGTGGGGTTCCTCGCGTGCCTGTATGCGGGCGTGGTGGCGGTGCCCGCGTATCCGCCGGACGTGATGCGGCTGGGCCGCACGCTGCCGCGCTTGCAGGCGCTGGTGGCGGATTGCGGCGCGAAGCTGGCGCTCACCACCTCCGGCATCTCGGAGCTGGTGGGGCCGCTCACCGAGGGCCTGGACGACCTGCGCGCGCTGCGCTGGTTGTCGACGGACGCGGTGCCGC
Organism: Myxococcus sp. MISCRS1; assembly: GCF_026626605.1. NCBI lineage: Bacteria > Pseudomonadati > Myxococcota > Myxococcia > Myxococcales > Myxococcaceae > Myxococcus > Myxococcus sp. MISCRS1. The sequence goes on along the minus strand of NZ_JAPNKB010000001.1, from coordinate 164,559 downwards.
TGTCGGAGGCGGACGGCTGGCGCGCGCCGGCGCTGAGCGACGCGACGGTGGCCTTCCTCCAGTACACGTCCGGCTCCACGGGCACGCCGAAGGGCGTGGTGCTGGCGCATCGCCAGTTGATGCACAACAGCGAGCTCATCGCGCACGGCTTCGACGCGAGCCCGTACCCGCGAGTCGTCTCGTGGCTGCCGCCGTATCACGACATGGGGCTCATCGGCGGCATCCTCCAGCCGCTGTACCGGGACATGCATGTGTCGCTGATGTCGCCGATGTTCTTCCTCCAGCGCCCCATGCGCTGGCTGGAGACCCTCTCCCGCCATGGAGGGACGGTGAGCGGCGGGCCCAACTTCGCGTTCGACCTCTGCGTGCGCAAGAGCACACCCGAGGAGCGGGCCGCCCTGGACCTGAGCCGTTGGGAGGTGGCGTTCTGCGGCGCGGAGCCGGTGCGCGCGGAGACGATGGAGCGCTTCGTCCAGGCCTTCGCGCCCTCGGGCTTCCGGCGTGAGGCGCTCTATGCCTGCTATGGCCTGGCGGAGGGGACGCTCATCGTCACGGGGCGCAAGCGCGTCGCGGCCCGTCCCGTGGACCTGGTGGTGCGAGACTTCTCGCGCGAGGCGCTGGAGCGCGGCGAGGCGCGCCGTCCGGAGCCGGGCGCCGAGGGTGTGACGCTGGTGGGCAGCGGCGAGGTGCTGGGCACGCAGGTGCTGCGCGTGGTGGACCCGGTGACGGGGGAGCAGAAGGCCCCGGGGCAGGTGGGCGAGCTGTGGTTGCAGGGGCCGAGCGTGGCGGAGGGCTACTGGCAGCGCCCCGAGGAGACGGAGCGGACCTTCCACGCGCGCATCGCGGGCACGGGTGAAGGACCCTTCCTGCGCACCGGAGACCTGGGCGTCGTCGACGGTGGCGAGGTCTTCGTCACGGGGCGCCTGAAGGACGTGCTCATCCTGCGCGGCCGCAACCTCTACCCGCAGGACGTGGAGCTGACGGTGGAGCGCAGCCACCCGGGCCTGCGCCCGGGCTGTGGCGTCGCGTTCTCGGTGGACGTGAAGGGCGAGGAGCGGCTCGTCGTCGTCCAGGAGGTCTCCGGCAAGGCGGTGGAGGCCGGGGCCGTCGAGGAGGCGGTGGCGCGCATCCAGGCCTCGGTGGCGGAGGAGCATGGCGTGGCGGCGCTCGCGGTGGTGCTCATCGCCGCGGGCAGCCTGCCGAAGACCTCGAGCGGCAAGGTGCAGCGGCGCGTCACCCGGCAGACGTTCCTGGAGGACGGGCTGGAGGTGGTGCACGCCTGGCGGGAGGGGAGGGTGGATGCGCACGCGCCGGACGCCGGTCCGCGCGAGCCCGTGTCGACGACGCAGGATGGAGACGTGCTCGCGTGGCTCCGGGAGGAGCTGTCGCGCAGCCTCGGTGTCGCGCCGGGTGGGCTGGATGCCGACGAGCCGCTCACACGCTACGGCCTCGACTCGTTGCGCGGGCTGGATGTGATGCACGCCGTGCAGCAGGCGTGGAAGGTGTCGCTGCCGCCCACGTTGTTGCTGCAGGGGCCCAGCCTGCGCGAGGTGTCCGCGTGGGTGGAGCGCATGCGGGGCACGGCGGAGGCGTCGTCCGCGACCGCGGGTGCCGAGGACTCGACGCCCCACGTCTCGGACGGGCAGCGAGCGCTGTGGTTCCTCCAGCGACTCGCGCCCGGTGCCACCGCGTACCACATCACGAGGGCCGTGCGGCTCTCGCCGCGGGTGGACCTGGCCGTCCTGGAGCGTTCGTTCAACGCGCTCGTCGCCCGTCACCCGGTGCTCGCGTGCGCGTTCCCCGAGGAGAAGGGCGAGCCCGTGTGGCGCGCCGCGACGGCGCCGGTGTTGGAGCAGGAGTCCGCGCGAGGCTGGACGGAGCAGGTGCTCCACGAGCGACTGGTGTCGGAGTCACATCGGCCGTTCGACCTGGAGCGTGGGCCGCTGCTGCGGCTGCGTGTCTTCACGGACGTGGAAGGGGGGCCGGTGTTGTTGATGGTCCTCCACCACCTGGTCACCGACTTCTGGTCGCTGGAGGTGTTGGCCGAGGAGCTGGGCGTGCTCTACACGGCGGGGAGACGCGGGGTGCCCCCTCTGCTCCCCGCGCCTGCTCCCGCGGTGGGGCCCATCCTCCGGGCGGAGGAGGCCCGATACACGGGGGCCCGGGGCGAGGCGCTCCAGTCCTGGTGGCGTGAGCGGCTGAGCGGCGAGCTGCCCGTGTTGGAGCTGCCCACCTCGCGTCCCCGGCCCCGGCTCCAGTCGTTCCGTGGCGGGACGGTGTCCTTCCGTGTGGAGGCGGAGACGGCGTCGCGGCTCGTGTCATTGGGACAGGCGAAAGGCGCCACGCCATTCATGGTGCTGCTCGCGGGCTACCTCGCGTTCCTGCGTCGCTACACGGGACAGGAGGACCTGGTGGTGGGCACGCCCACGGCGGGCAGGTCGCGCGCGGACCTGGCGCGACAGGCGGGGTACTTCGTCAACCCGGTGCCCCTGCGCGCGCGGGTGGCACGCGGGGTGTCCTTCTCCGGCTTGCTCGCGGAGGTGCGAGGCACGGTGCTGGAGGCACTGGAGCACCAGGAGCTGCCCTTCGCGCGCCTCGTCGAGCGGCTCCAGCCGAGACGTGATGCGTCCCGTCCACCCGTCTTCCAGACGATGTTCGTGCTGCACTCGGGACGTCCGGGGCGCGAGGCGCTCGCGCCGTTCGCGCTCGGCGGCGCGGGGGCCCGCGTGAGGCTCGGCGAGCTGGAGCTGGAGTCGGTGCCGCTGCGCAACCAGGCCTCGGCCTTCGACCTCACGCTGTCGATGGCCGAGTCGTCTGGCGGCTTCGAGGCCAGCCTGGAGTACTGCTCGGACCTCTTCGACACCGAGCTCGCGGAGCGCATGGCCCGGCACCTTCGCGGGCTGTTGGACGCGGTGTCGCGAGCGCCTGAGACGCCGGTGCTGGACCTGCCGTTGCTCGATGAGGAGGAGCGACGCGCCACGCTCGCGCTGGGGCGGAGGCCCGCGGCGCCCCGGCCCCCCGAGCCGCGAGGGCTGCACGAGGCCTTCGAGTCCTGGGCGGTGAAGACGCCCGACGCCGTGGCGCTGGTCGCGGGCGCCACGAACTGGACGTACCGCGAGGTCAACGAATGGGCGGACCGGATCGCGAGCAGGTTGCGTCATCAGGGTGTCGGGCCGGAGGGGCGCGTCGCGACGTTGTTCGAGCGCGGTGGACCCGAGGCGGTCATCGCGTTCCTCGCGGTGCTCAAGGCGGGCGGCGTGGTGATGCCGTGCGAGCCCTCGCATCCTCCCGAGCGCATCTCCTGGTTGTTGCAGGACTCGGGGGCACGTTGGTTGCTCTCGCAGGACCGACTCGCGCGGAGGCTCGAGGTCCCCGCGGGGGTGATGTCGCTGCGTTGGGAGGAGTACGGCGCTCGTGACGCGCAGGCCGAACCCTCCGCCGAGCGGACCCCCTCCGTGCCGACGCTGGAGGGCGCGGCGTACCTCATCTACACCTCCGGGAGCACGGGGCGTCCCAAGGGGGTGCTGGTGCCGCATCGCGGGGCCCTGCACCTCGCGGAGGCGATGGGCCAGCGCTTCAACCTGGGGCCTGGCGCGCGGGTGCTCCAGTTCGCCTCGCCGGTCTTCGACGCCTCCGTGTCGGAGTACCTCCAGGCGCTCACGACGGGCTCGACGCTGCACCTGCCCCCATCTGGTGAGGTGCTCGCGGGAGAGGCCCTGCACCGAATCCTCCGTGAGCAACGCATCACCCACGCGACGCTGCCCCCGTCGGCCTGCGCGCTGTTGCCCGATACTCCGTTGCCCGATTTGCGGATGCTCATCTCCGCGGGAGAACCCTGTCCCGAGGACCTGGTGACGCGCTTCGCGCCGGGTCGGGAGATGGTCAATGCGTACGGCCCCACCGAGGCCACGGTGTGCTCCACCTGCGCCACGTGTCGGGCCGGGGAGGGGGCGCCGGACATCGGTCGGCCGCTGCCTCATGTCGACGCCTATGTCCTCGACGAAGCCCTGCGGCCCGTCCCCTCGGGCGTCGCGGGCGAGCTGTACGTGGGCGGTCCCCTGGTGGCCCGCGGCTACCTGGGGCGCCCGGAGCTGACGGCCGAGCGCTTCGTTCCGGACCCCTATGCCGACGAGCCGGGGGCGCGGCTGTATCGCACGGGAGACGTGGCGCGCTGGCGCGCCTCCGGTCACCTGGAGCTGCTCGGCCGCGTGGACGCGCAGGTGAAGCTGCGTGGGTTCCGCATCGAGCCGGGCGAAGTGGAGTGCGCCCTGCGTGAGCTCGCTGGCATGCGCCAGTCACACGTGCGCGTGTGGAGCCCGCCGTCGGGTGGTGAGCCTCGACTGGTGGCGTACGTGGTTCCTCCGGAGGCGGGGATGCCGCCGCCGGGCGAAGTGCGCGCGAGCTTGCGGGCGCGCCTGCCGGAGTACCTGGTCCCCGCGGACTTCGTCGTCCTGGAGGCGCTGCCCGTGTTGTCCAGCGGCAAGGTGGACACGCGGGCCCTGCCACCGCCGACGCGCGCGACGCCGCAGGAGGGCGCGCCGCGCACGCCGCTGGAGGAGACGCTGGCCAAGGCCTGGGCGGAGACGCTCGGCTTCCCGGCGGTCAGCATCCACGCGCACTTCTTCGACGACCTGGGCGGCAGCTCGCTGTCGGCGGTGCGCGCGTGCGCCCGCCTGCGCGAGGCGCTCGGTCGTGATGTCCCCATCACCCACTTCTTCGAACACCCCACGGTCCAGGACTTGGCTCGGAGGCTGTCCTCCGAGTCGGAGCCCGGGACGCAGGCCGTGAAGCACCAGGAGCGCGCGGAGGCCCGTCGTCAGGCCCTCCAGCGTCGCGGCGGAAGGAACAACCGAGATCATGGCTGACCAGGACCAGACGGGCGGTAGCGGCAACGACATCGCGATCATCGGCATGGCGGGCCGCTTCCCCGGCGCCGCGAACGTGCGGGACTTCTGGCGCAACCTCCTCGACGGCGTGGAGTCCATCTCCCTGCTGAAACCCGAGGAGCTGGAGGTCTCGCCGTTGGTGCCGGAGTCCCTGCGGCGTCACCCGGACTTCGTGCCGATGGCCAGCGTGCTGGAGGACGCGGACGCGTTCGACGCGGGCTTCTTCGATGTGCCTCCTCGCGAGGCGCTGTGGATGGATCCCCAGCAGCGCGTGTTCCTCGAGTGCGCCCACGCGGCCCTGGAGGACGCGGCCTATGACCCCGCGCGCTACACCGGGAAGATCTCCCTGTACGCGGGCGCGGGGCCGTCGCTGCACACGATGGGCATGTTGGGGCAGGGGCAGCTGGACCCGGCCTCGCTCTACGAGGTGATGGGCACCTCGGGCGAGAACCTGGCCACCAAGGCCTCGTTCAAGCTGCGGCTGCGCGGCGAGAGCCTCGCGGTCTACACGGCGTGCTCCACGGGCCTCGTGGCCGTCCACATGGCCTGCCAGAGCCTGCTCCTGCGCCAGTCCGACATCGCGCTCGCGGGCGCGGTGCGGGTCTCGCTTCCGCAGCGCACGGGCTACCTCTTCCAGGAGGGGATGATCCTCTCCCCGGACGGGCACTGCCGCGCGTTCGACGCGAAGGCCGCCGGCACGGTTCCGGGCAATGGCGCGGCGGCGGTGGTGCTCAAGCCGCTGGAAGACGCGCTCCGGGATGGGGACCACGTCTATGCCGTCATCCGAGGCTCCGCGCTGAACAACGACGGTGGCCTGAAGGTCGGCTACACGGCGCCCAGCGTCGAGGGCCAGGCGGATGCGATTGGCGAGGCGCTCGCCTACGCGGGGCTCACCGCGGACGACATCGGCTACGTCGAGGCGCACGGCACCGGCACGGCGCTGGGTGACCCCATCGAGGTGGCGGCGCTCACCCGCGCGTTCCGTCGCGACACGGACCGAAAGGGCTACTGTGGCCTGGGCTCGGTGAAGACGAACGTCGGTCACCTGGACACGGCGGCCGGGCTCGTGGGCCTCATCAAGACGGCCCTCGTGTTGTCGGAGGAGGAGCTGCCGCCCACGCTCCACTTCACGACGCCCAACCCCTCCATCGACTTCGCGAACAGCCCGTTCACCGTCGTCGCCGAGCGCAAGCCCTGGCCCCGGGGCGAGGTGCCTCGGCGCGCGGGCGTGAGCTCGTTCGGCATCGGCGGCACCAACGCGCACGCGGTGCTGGAGGAGGCGCCTCGACGCGAGCCCTCGGCCGCGAGCACCCGGCCCTCACAGGTCGTCACCCTGTCCGCCCGGAGCGAGCAGGCGCTCTCCGCGTCCCTGCGCGAGCTGGCGGACTGGTTGGAGACCGCGTCGCCGGACGTGTCCCTCGCGGACGTGGCCTTCACGCGCAACCGGGGGCGCGGCGCCTTCGAGCACCGGCTCTCGGTGACGGCGACGGACCGCGCGGAGCTCATCAAGAAGCTGCGCGGCAAGAACACCCCGCGGGTCCTGGAGGACGTGGCCGCGGCCCGCGAGCGTCGCGTGGCCTTCCTGTTGCCGGGGCAGGGCGCGCAGTCGCTCGGCATGGGGCGGGAGCTGTACGGCGCGGAGCCGCGCTTCCGCGAGACGGTGGAGGCGTGCCTGACGCAGCTGGGACCCGCGCTGGAGAAGGAGCTGCGGGGCGTCCTGCTGCCGGGCGCGGGCGAGGAGGCCGCCGCGCGAGAGGCCTTGAAGGACCCCCGCCTGTCGCTGCCCGCGTTGTTCTGCGTGGAGTACGCGCTGGCGAAGCTCTGGGAGTCGTGGGGCGTCCAGGCGCACGCGCTGTTGGGACACAGCTTCGGTGAGTACACGGCGGCGTGCCTCGCGGGTGTCCTGCCGCTGGAGGACGCGCTGACGCTGGTGGTGACGCGCGGGAGGCTGATGGCCCGCATGCCTCCGGGCAGCATGACGGCGGTGGGGTGCGCGGAGGAGGTCATCCGTCCGCTCATCACGGGGACGCTGTCCCTGGCGGCCGTGAACGCGGCGGAGCGCTGCGTCGTCTCGGGCCCGACGTCGGAGGTGGAGGCCCTGGAGCAGGAGTTGCTCGTGCGCGGCATCGCCGTGATGCGGCTGCCCGCGGGCCACGCGTTCCACTCCGTGGCCGTCGAGCCGCTGATGGACGAGCTGAAGAAGGTCGTGTCGGGCCTGCGGCTCTCGGCGCCTCGGGTGCCGTACGTGTCCAGCGTGACCGGCACGTGGATTCGTCCGGAGGAGGCGACGGACCCTGCCTACTGGGCCCGCCAGATGCGCGCGCCGGTGCGCTTCGCCGATGGCATGGAGACGCTGAAGCAGGACGGCGTGGCCGTGTTCCTCGAAGTGGGACCGGACCAGGCGCTCACCGCGCTGGCGAGACTGGCGCTCACGGGCCCCTCGGGACGCGTGGTGTCTTCGTTGCCGCGCTTGAACATGAAGGTGTCCGAGCACGGCGTGCTCATGGCGGCCGTGGGCGCGCTGTGGGAGTCCGGGCTGGCGCTGGACTGGAAGCAGTTCTACGCGCACGAGCGGCGACGCCGCGTGTCCCTGCCGACGTACCCCTTCCAGCGGCAGCGCTTCGCCCTGGAGGCGCCCAGGCTGCCCGTGGCCGCTGTCGCCACGCAGCCCGTCGCGCCCGTTCCCGTCGCCGAGCCCGTCCGTGTCGAGCCCCCTCGGGAGGACGTCGCGGTGCCAGGCGACAAGGCCGCGCCGCGCACCGAGGTGGAGCGAGGCGTGCTCGCCATCTGGCGCGAGCGGCTGGGCCGCGCCGACTTCGGCATCCACGACGACTTCCTGGAGCTGGGTGGCAACTCGCTGATGGCGGCGCAGATGCTCACGCGGCTGCGCGAGGCGTTCCCGGTCCAGCTCCCGCTGAGTGACTTGTTCGAGGCGCCCACCGTCGCGGGCGTGGCCGCGCGCATCCAGGCGCGGATGGGGACGCAGAGCGCGGCGGGGAAGGCGGGCGTGCTCCCTCCGCTCGTCCCCATTCCTCGCGATGGCGAGCTGCCGCTGTCGGTGGTGCAGGAGCGCGTCTGCGCGCTGGAGCAGGCGCTCCCCGGCAACCCCGCGCTGAACATGTCGGCGACGTTGCGACTGTCCGGTGTGCTCGACGTGGCGCTGTTGAAGCGCTCCCTGGAGGCCATCGCGCAGCGGCACGAGGCCCTGCGCACGACGTATCCCATCATCGGTGGTCGCACCGTGCAGCGCGTCTCCGCCGAGCCTCGCGTCCCCCTCGTCGTGGACTCGTTGAAGGCGCTCTCCCCGGAGGCGCGCGAGACGCAGTGGCGTGAGCGGGTGTACGAGGAGATGGCCCGGCCGTTCGACCTGGCCCAGGGGCCGGTGGTGCGCGCCCTGTTGCTCGAGCTGGAGGAGCGCGAGTACGTCCTGGTCGTCTCGGTCCACCACGTGGTGTGTGACACGTGGTCCCTGGTGGTGATTGGCGGCGAGCTGGGGGCCTTCTACGGCGCGTTCCAGCGGGGTGAGCCCGCGCCGCTGCCCGCGCTGTCCATCCAGTACATCGACTACGCGGCCTGGCAGCAGAAGGCGCTGCTGTCGGGCGCGTTCGCGGAGCAGACGCAGGCGTGGCGGGAGCGACTGGTGGAGCTGCCCGGGCCGCTGGAGCTGCCCGTGGACCTGCCTCCCACCGACGGGCCCGCGCTGAGTGGTCGGCGCAGGAACGTCGGCTTCCCCGAGGCGCTGACGGGCGCGGTGCATGCGCTGGCGAAGCGTGAGGGCGTCACCTCGTTCATGGTGCTGCTCGCCTCGTGGAAGGTGTTGCTGGCCCGTTGGGCGGGGCGTGACGACATCGTGGTGGGGACACCCATCGGCAACCGGAGTCGCCCGGAGCTCGAGCCGCTCATCGGCTACGTGGCGCACGCGGTGCCGCTGCGCACGGACCTGTCGGGAGACCCGACGTTCCGTGAGCTCATCGGCCGGGTGCGGGACGTGGTGGTGGAGGCGTACTCCCAGCCGGACGTGCCCTACGAGCACCTCATCCGCGAGGTGGAGCCCACGCGAAACCCGGGACGCGAGCGCGTCTTCGACACGCTCTTCATCCTGCATCCCCGCTTCGATGCGAACCTGGAGCTGCCCGGGCTGCGAATGCGCATCGTCGAGGTGGAGGACGGGCCGGCGCAGTTCGGCAACGTGCTGTCGCCGCTGTCGGTGTCGATGGGCGAGGACGCGGGCGGCTTCACCGGCACGCTCGACTACGCGTCGGAGCGCTTCGCGCCGGAGACGATGGCGCGGCTCGTCGCGCACTGGACGTCGCTGCTGACGGCGGCGGTGGAGGACCCCGAGCAGCGGCTCTCCTCGCTCCCGCTGGAGCACGTGGCCCCGAAGCCCCTCGTGCCCGCGCGGGAGGAGCCGCGCACGCTCGCGGCGCTCTTGGATGCCCGGTCCTCGGAGGCGCTCGACCGCGTGGCCCTGTCGGTGGAAGGTGGCGCGGACGTCACGTGGCGGGAGCTGCGCTCGGAGGCGAAGCGACTGGCGTCGGAGCTGCGTGCGAAGGGCGTGAAGCCCGAGGTGCTGGTGGCCCTCTGCCTGGAGCCGTCGGTGGAGCGCGTGGTGGCGCTCTGGGCGGTGATGGAGGCGGGAGGCGCGTACGTGCTCCTCGGCGCGCCGCAGCTCAAGGAGCTGTCCGCGCTGGCGCCCGAGGGGAGCCTGCCGCCGGTGTTGCTGACGCACGAGCGGTTGCAGACGAGCGTCCCGTTGGACCCGGACCGCGTCATCCGGGTCCGGCTGTCCTCGCAGCTCGACATGCCGCGAGCCTTCAAGCTCTTCCCGGTGCTGCCGTCGCGGATGCCGCCGGAGACGATGGTCTGCCTGGAGACGCTCGTCGCGCCCTCGGGTGAGCGGCTGCGCGCCGTGCACACGGTGCGGACGGTGGACGCGCTGTTCCGACGTCTCGATGGGGACGGCGTGGCCGGGGAGGGGACATGGCTGGCCGCGGAGGAGACGGGCTCACCGGGGACGGGCCTGGAGTTGTTGTGGGCGCTGACGCGGGGCCTGCGCGTGGTGCTGCCATCGGAGCGGGCGCGCCTGGTGTTCTCCTCGGCGCGCTCCGCGGGAGAGCGGCCCGGTCCGGACTTCAGCCTGTCCTTCTTCGCGAACGACGAGGACTCGCTGGGGGGGCGCAAGTACCGGCTGCTGCTGGAGGGCGCGAAGTACGCGGACACGCACGGCTTCTCCGCGATGTGGACGCCGGAGCGGCACTTCCACTCCTTCGGCGGCCTGTACCCGAGACCCGCGGTGGTGGGCGCGGGCGTGGCCACGGTGACGGAGCGGCTGGGCATCCGCGCGGGCAGCGTGGTGTTGCCGCTGCATGACCCCGTCCTCGTCGCCGAGGAGTGGTCCGTCCTGGACAACCTGTCCAACGGCCGCGTGGGTGTGTCCTTCGCCTCGGGCTGGCACGCGAACGACTTCGTCTTCGCGCCGGACCGCTACGCGAAGCGCAAGGAGGTCATGTTCAAGGGCATCGAGGAGGTGCGCACGCTGTGGCGTGGCGGCTCGGTGCTCCGACGCAACGGCGCGGGGGACGAGGTGGAGGTGTTCCTGCGCCCGCGGCCGGTGCAGAAGGCGCTGCCCTTCTGGCTCACGGCGGCGGGGAGCCCGGACACGTTCCGCATGGCGGGCGAGCTGGGGGCCTACGTCCTCACGAACCTGATGGGGCAGAACCTGGAGGACCTGGCCTCGAAGGTCGCGCTCTACCGCGAGGCGTGGCGGCAGCACGGCCACCCGGGCCGGGGCCATGTGAGCCTCATGATGCATGCGTACCTGGGGACGGACGAGGCCGAGGTCCGTCGGCGCGTGCGCAAGCCGTTGCTCGATTACTTCCGCAGCTCGGTGGACATCCTCCAGGCCTTCGCGTCCAGCCTCGGTTTGAAGGGGGACCTGCGCACGCTGACGAACGCGGACGTGGATGCCCTGCTGGAGCACGGGCTCACGCGCTACGTGGAGGAGGGCGGCCTGTTCGGTACGCCGGACACGTGCGGGCCGGTGGTGGAGCGGGTGCGGAAGCTCGACGTGGACGAGCTCGCGTGCCTCGTGGACTTCGGCGTCGAGGTGGAGGCGACGCTCGAAGGACTCGTGCACCTGAACACGCTGCGGCGTCGGTATTCACCGAGGCCCTCCGCCGCGATTCCGGGCATGGCCATCCAGGAGGGGCCTGGGGCCGCGGCGTCGCTGCTGTCGCTGGTGCGGCAGACGCAGGCGACGCACCTGCATGTGACGGCGTCGCTGGCGCGAGCGCTGGCGGAGCTGCCGGACGCCTCCGAGGCCCTGAGCCCGGTCCGTCATGTCCTGGTCGAGGAGGCGAAGGAGGACGTCACCGCCGCGCTGGCGCACGTGCTCTCCGCCCAGGTGTCCCGGCGTGACCCGCTGCTCGGCGTGGGCGCCTGGATTCGCGCGGGCGCGATGGAGGACTCCGGCTGGGAGGTGGTCGATGCGCAGGGCCGCCCGGTGCCGGTGGGCGTCGTGGGTGAGCTGGCCGTCACGGGGGAGCGCGCGCCTCGGGGGCTCTGGAATGCACCCGCGACCTCCGCGCTGCGCGCGCTCTCCGGCGCCGTCACGGGCTTCTCCCTGGGACGCAGGGCGCGCCGTCGCCTGGATGGAACGGTGGAATTGTTGGCACCCGTCCGGGGGCCTTCACGTCGACCGAAGCCACCCCGCGTCGCCCCGCAGTCCTCGGCACCGACGAAGCGCGAGGGCCCTCCGCCCATCCCGCGCATCTCGCGCGAGCAGCCGTTGGCGCTCTCGTTCGCGCAGCAGCGCCTCTGGTACCTGGACCGGCTGGAGCCGGGGAACGTCGCGTACAACAACTCGGTGATGCTGTCGCTGAGCGGCCCGGTCGACGCGGCCGCGCTCCAGCGGGCCCTGGAGGAGGTCGTGCGGCGCCACGAGGCGCTCCGGACCACCTTCTCCATGTCCGACTCGGGCGCGGTGCAGCACATCACCGCGCCGGGCCCGCTGCCACTCCCGCTCTCCACCCTCGAGGAGGATGTGTCGGTGGAGGCCTGGGCCAGGGCCGAGGCGCGCAAGCCGTTCGACCTGGAGCAGGGACCGCTGTTCCGCACGTCGCTGCTGCGCGTCCACGAGCAGGAGCACGTGCTGCTCATCGTGATGCACCACATCGTCTCGGACGGCTGGTCCTCGGGCGTGTTGTTCCACGAGCTGGCCACGCTGTACGCGGCGAACATCGAGGGCCGGCAGGCCACGTTGCCCACGCTGCCGGTGCAGTACGCGGACTACGCGGCCTGGCAGCTCGAATGGATGCGGGGCCCCGAGCTCGCGGCCGAGCAGGCCTGGTGGCGTGACGTCCTCGCGGACGTGCCCGTGCTGCGACTGCCGACGGACCGTCCCCGTCCTCCCGTGCAGACGTACCCGGGGGCGCGTCACGCCATCCGCATCCCGCGCGCGCTCACCGAGTCCCTGACGTCCATGGGCCGACGTGAGGGCGCCACGCCGTTCATGGTGTTGATGGCCGCGTGGCAGACGCTGCTCCATGCGTACTCGGGGCAGGACGACTTCGCGGTGGGCACGCCGGTGGCGGGCCGCAACCGGCCGGAGGTGGAGCCGCTCATCGGCTGCTTCATCAACTCCATCGCCCTGCGCGCCGACCTGTCGGGGGACCCCACGCTGACGGAGGTCATCGGGCGGGTGCGCCGCGCGGCGCTCGGTGGCTTCGGGCACCAGGAGGTGCCGTTCGAGAAGCTGGTGGACGCGCTGCACGTGGCGCGCGACCTGAGCCACACGCCCATCTTCCAGACGATGCTGGTGCTGCACAACACGCCGCCCATCGAGCTGTCCATGGCGGGCCTGCGTCTGGGGAGCCAGGTGGTCCACACCGGCTTCACCAAGCTGGACCTCACGCTGGAGCTGGTGGAGTCCAAGGACGGCCTCTCCGGAGGCATCGAGTACAACACCGACCTCTTCGACGCCGAGACCATCCGCCGCCTCTCCGGTCATCTGGTGGGACTGCTGGAGCAGCTGGCCGCGCGTCCCGAACAGCGGGTCTCCCAGCTCAGCCTCCTGTCCGAGGCGGAGCGTCATCAGCTCCTCGTGGAGTGGGGACCGACGCCCCTGCCGGAGCCCACGGCGGCGGAGACGGTGTCGTCGCGCTTCGCGGCGCGGGCCGCGAGTGTGCCGGACGCCGTGGCGGTGGAGGACGACTCGCGCCGCCTCACGTACCGGGAGGTGGAGTCGCTCTCCTCGCGACTGGCCTCGGCGGTGAGCGCGCTGGGGGCGGGGCAGGGCGCGGTGGTGGCGCTCGCGTTGGCCCAGCCCACGGACGTCGTGGCCGCGATGCTCGGCGTGCTGCGCGCCGGAGCGGCGGTGGTGGTGCTGGACCTGGAGCACCCGGCGGAGCGGCTCGCGCGCATCCTCGAGGACACGAAGGCCTCCGTGGTGGTGACGTCGGGCGCCTGGCGTGCACGGGTGCCCGAGCGTGAGGGCCTGTCGGTGGTGACGGTGGAGTCGCTGCCGACGACTGTCGGAGCGCTGCCGCCGATGCCCGAGCCGCATCACGCGGCGTGCGTCGTCTACACGTCGGGTTCGACGGGACGTCCGCGCGGCGTGGTCATCGAGCATCGCCAGCTGGTGTCCGCCACGCGGGCCCGACAGGCGGTCTACGGGGCTCCGGGCGTCGTGTTGTCCCTGGCGCCGTTCACCTTCGATGCCTCCCTGGCGGGCCTGTTCTGGTCGCTCTTCGAGGGCGGAACGCTGCGCTATCCCGACGTGGAGGAGCGCGAGGACCCCAGGAGGCTGGCGGAGCTGGTGGCGAGGGCGCGCGTCACGCACCTCATCTCCGTGCCGGCGCTCTATGCGCAGGTGCTCGCGGCGGCGCCCGCGGGTGGACTGTCGGGCCTGCGCGCGGTGAGCGTGGGCGGCGAGGCGTGCGCGGTGGAGCTGGCGCAGGCGCACCATGAGGCCCTGCCCACGGTTCCGCTGTTCAATGAGTATGGTCCCACCGAGGCGACCATCTGGAGCACGGTGCACCGTGTCCAGAAGGACGAGCAGGGCAGTGTGCCCATCGGCCGCGCGGTGCCGGGCGCGAGGGTGTACCTGCTCGACTCGCGGCGAGGGCTCGCGCTGCCCGGTGCACCGGGCGAGGTGTACGTCGGCGGCGGCGGTGTCGCGCGAGGCTACCTCGGTCAGCCCGAGCTCACCGCCGAGCGCTTCGGCGTGGACCCGTTCGACGCGCGTCCCGGAGCGCGCATGTACCGCACCGGCGACGTGGCGCGCTGGCGTCGGGACGGGACGCTGGAGTTCCTGGGGCGCGCGGACTCGCAGGTGAAGGTGCGTGGCTTCCGCATCGAGCCCGGTGAGGTCGAAGCGGCGCTGCTCGCGAATCCGGAGGTCCGCGAGGCCTCGGTGGTCGCGCGAGCGGACGGTGGGCCCAAGCGACTGGTGGCCTACGTGGTGGCCTCGGCCGTCGAGCCGGGGGAGGCCGTGTCCTCGGGCGCGCTGAAGTCCTGGCTGCTCTCGCGGCTGCCGCCCTACATGGTGCCGTCGACGTACGTGACGCTCGCGTCGCTGCCTCGTACGCGGCACGGCAAGGTGGACACGCGCGCGCTGCCCGTGCCCGAGTCCCAGGTGACGAAGTCGACGAGCGCGTCGAGCACGGGGCCGCGCACCGAGGTGGAGGAGCGGCTCGCGGCGCTGTGGAAGGAGGTGCTCAACGTGGACCGCGTCGGCATCCACGATGACTTCTTCGAGCTGGGAGGCGACTCCATCCTCGGCTTGCAGATCGTCACGCGGGCGCGCGCCGCCGGGCTGGAGCTGTCACCGAAGCAGCTCTTCCAGAACCCCACGGTGGCCAGGCTCGCCGCGGTGGCGGGGACGCGGCTCACGGTGCAGGCCGAGCAGGGGCCCGTGGTGGGCCCCGTATCCCTCACGCCCATCCAGCGCTGGTTCTTCGAGCTGGAGCTGGAGGACCCCGACCACTGGAACATGTCGCTGATGTTCCAGTCCCGCACGCCGTTGGACGCGGCGCTGCTGGAGCGCGCCCTGGCGCACGTGGTGGAGCACCACGACTCGCTCCGCCTGCGCTACGCCAGGACGGCGGACGGCTGGCATCAGACGTCCGAGGCTCCCGGGGCGCCCATCCCGCTGGAGCGCGTGGACCTGTCCGACGTGCCGCGCGAGGCCCTGGCAAGCACGCTGGAGCAGCGGGCGATGGCGCTGCAGCAGTCGCTGTCGTTGGACGGCGCCATGATTCGGGCCGCGCTGCTGGAGCCCGGGGATGGCGAGCCCGTGCGACTGGTGCTGGCGGTCCACCACCTCGCGGTGGACGCGGTGTCGTGGCGCATCCTGGTGGAGGACCTGTCCACCGCGTATGCGCGACTCGCCGAGGGTGCGCCGGTGCGGCTGCCGCCGAAGACGACCTCGTACCAGGCCTGGGCGCGGGGACTGGAGACGCTGGCGGGCTCGGAGAAGCTGGGCGCCGAGCGCACGTGGTGGCGCGAGCGTCCATGGTCCGAGGTGGCGCGGCTGCCGCGGGACTTCCAGGAGGGCGGCAACACCGAGTCCACGGCGCGCACGGTGCAAGTGGCGCTGGATGCGGAGCGGACGAAGGCGCTGCTGCACGACGTGCCGAAGGCCTGGCACACGCAGCCCCAGGACCCGTTGCTGACGGCCCTGGCGCAGGCGCTGTCCGCGTGGACGGAGCGGGGCATCGCGCTGGTCGACGTGGAGGGCCATGGTCGCGAGGAGGTGCTCCCGGGCGTGGACGTGTCGCGCACGGTGGGCTGGTTCACGCGCGTCTTCCCGGCGCTGCTGGATGTGCGTGAGGCACGCGGGCCCGGTGAGGCGCTGCGCGGCGTGAAGGAGTCGCTGCGCGCGGTGCCGACGCAGGGCATGGGCTGGGGCCTCCTTCGCTACGTGGCGCGGGACGCCGCGCTGGCGGAGTTGCCCCGGGCGGAGGTCGGCTTCAATCACCTGGGACAGGTGGACGGCCTCGTCGGAGCGGAGGGGCCCTTCACGCTCGCGCCGGAGAGCGAGGGCTTGCGGCAGCGCGCGGCGAGCTCGCGTCGGCCGTACCTGTTGGATGTGACGAGCGTGGTGCGAGAGGG
The DNA here is from genome assembly GCF_026626605.1 of Myxococcus sp. MISCRS1. Lineage (NCBI taxonomy): Bacteria > Pseudomonadati > Myxococcota > Myxococcia > Myxococcales > Myxococcaceae > Myxococcus > Myxococcus sp. MISCRS1. The sequence goes on along the minus strand of NZ_JAPNKB010000001.1, from coordinate 148,561 downwards.
CCGGCTGGAGGTGACGTGGACCTTCAGTGAGGCGGTGCACCGTCGTGAGACGGTGGTGCGAGTGGCGGAGGACTTCGTGGCGCGGCTGCTGGCCTTGATCCAGGCCTCGAGCGCTCCGGACGCGGGCGGGCATTCTCCGTCCGACTTCCCTCTCGCGAAGGTGAAGCAGTCGCAACTCGACAAGCTGGCGGCCCGGTTCGGAAAGAAGACGCGATGAGCGACAACATCGAGGACCTGTACCCGCTGTCGCCCCTCCAGGGCGGCATGCTCTTCCACGCCATCTCCGAGCCCGGCAAGGGCCTCTACTTCAACCAGCTCGTCTGTGAGCTGCGAGGCGCGCTGGACGTGGAGGCCTTCGCCGCCGCGTGGCGTGGCGTGGTGGCGGCGCATCCCGTGCTGCGCACCGCGCTCGTCTGGGACGACGTGGACGAGCCGGTCCAGGTCGTGCTGCGCGAGGTGGACCTGCCCCTGCGCGAGGAGGACTGGCGGGACCTGTCCCCGGAGGGCTTCGAGGCGCGGCTGGAGACCTTCCTGGCAAAGGACCGGCAGGAGGGCTTCGATTTGTCGCAGGCGCCGCTGATCCGCCTGACGCTCCTGCGCGCCGCGGACCGGGTGTATCGCTTCGTCTTCAGCCACTCGCACCTGGTGCTGGATGGCTGGTCCGTGCCGTTGGTGGTGAAGGACTTCTTCACGCTGTACGAGGGGACGGTCGCGGGCCGCGCTCCGAGGCTCGCGCCTCCGCGTCCCTTCGGTGACTACCTGGGGTGGCTGGCCGAGCATGACCTGAAGACCTCGGAGGACTTCTGGCGCCGGGAGCTGGCGGGGTTCCACGAGCCCACTCCGACGGGCGCGGGCGTTGGCGAAGGCGAGGGCCGGGCCACGCTCATCCGCCACCTGTCCGAGCAGACCACGGCCGCGCTCAACGCCTTCACGCGTCGCCACGGCGTCACCCTGAGCACCGTGGTGCAGGCCGCATGGGCCCTGGTGCTCGGGCGCCTGTCGGGCTCTGAGGACGTCGTGTTCGGCACCACCGTCTCCGGTCGTCCTCCGGACCTGGCGGGCGTGGAGGAGATGGTCGGCCTGTTCATCAACACCCAGCCGGTGCGCGTGCGCTGGTCGGGGGACCTCACGTGGGCCACCTGGCTCCGCCGCATCCAGGAGCAGCAGGTGGACGCGCGCCAGCACGAGCACGCGCCCCTGGTGAAGGTGCAGCGCTGGAGCGAAGTCCCCGCGGGGACGGCGCTGTTCGACACGCTGGTCGTCTTCGAGAACTACCCCCTGGACTCCGCGCTCACGTCGGCCTCGCGAGCGCTGGAGGTCCACCGCGTCCAGTCGAAGGAGGAGGACCACTTCGGCCTCACGCTGACGTCGTCCCCGGAGGCGCGGCTCCCGCTGCACTTCCGCTACGACCGGAGCCGCTTCACGCGGGAGTTCGCGCAGGCGCAGCTGGACCGCATGGTCCTCGTGATGGAGACCCTCGCGACGCGGCCGGAGAGTCGCCTGGGCGAGCTGTCCCTGGTGTCCGCCGCGGAGCGGGAGCTGCTCCTGGTGCGCTGGAACGACACGGACCGGGAGCTTCCGTGGGAAGGCGCGCTGCACGAGCGCTTGGAGGATCAGGCCGCGCGCACGCCCGAGGCCCTGGCCGTCCTCGACGACGAGACGTCACTCTCGTTCAGGCAGCTGGACCGTCGGGCCAACAGGCTCGCCCATTGGCTGCGTGCTCGCGGCGTCGGGCCCGAGTCCCGCGTCGCGCTCTGCCTGGAGCGCGGCGTCGACATGGTGGTGGCCCTCTTCGGCGTCCTCAAGTCGGGCGGTGCGTACGTCCCCCTGGACCCGGCCCATCCACCGGAGCGACTGGGCTTCGTGGTCCAGGACGCGGGCGCCACGTTCGTCCTCTCGCAGCGCTCGCTGGCCGAGCGACCGCGGAGCCAGGGCACCGAGGTCATCTGCCTGGATGACCCGGGCATGGTGGAGGCGCTCGCCGCGGAGCCGGACACCGCGCCGCCGCGGGTCTCGCTCCCGGCGCACCTGGCCTACATCATCTACACGTCGGGCAGCACGGGCCAGCCGAAGGGCGTGATGATTCAGCACGCGTCGGTGATGAACCTGCGCGCGGCGCTCGCGTCCAAGGTCTTCGCCGGACTGAGCGGCCCGCTGCGCTTCAGCCTCAACTCGCCGCTGGCGTTCGACATGTCCGTCCAGCAGCTCGTCCACATCTCGGATGGCCATGCCTTGTGCGTGGTGTCGCAGACCGTCCGCCAGGACGCGGCCCTCCTGGTGGAGTGGGTGGAGCGACACCGCGTCGACGTGTTCGACGGCACGCCGTCCCATCTGCGCGTGCTGCTCGATGAGGGGCTGGGCGCGCATCGCCCGCTGCGCATCCTCTTCGGAGGCGAGGCGACGGACGAGACGCTCTGGGCTCGCATCGCCGCGCACCCGCACATCACCGCCGTCAACGTCTACGGGCCCACCGAGTGCACGGTGGAGGCGACGGTGCGCTTCGTGCGCGGCACGTCGGGACCCTCGCTCGGCCCACCGCTGGCGAACGTGCGGGCGTATGTCCTGGACGCGAACCTCCAGCTCGCCCCCGTGGGTGTCGCCGGCGAGCTGTTCATCGCGGGCGAGGGCGTGGGGCGTGGCTATCTGGGCCGCCCCGCGCTGACCGCGGAGCGCTTCCTCCCGAATCCCTTCAGCACCGTCCCGGGCGACCGCATGTACCGCACGGGAGACAAGGTGCACTGGCTCCCGAATGGCGAGCTCCGGTTCCTCGGGCGCATCGACTTCCAGGTGAAGCTGCGTGGCTTCCGCATCGAGCTGGGGGAGATCGAAGCCACGCTCTGCCGACACCCCGAGGTTCGCGACGCCCTGGTCCTCCTGCGCGAGGACGCGGGGTCGGCGCCGAGGCTGGTGGCGTACGTGGTGTCCTCCGGCGAGCGGGGACGCGAGCCCGCCGTGCTGCGCGAGTTCCTGCTGGAGCAGTTGCCCGAGTACATGGTGCCCGCGGCCTTCGTCGCGATGGATGAACTCCCCAGGACGAGCAGCGGCAAGGTGGATCGCCGCAACCTGCCGGCGCCCGAGATATCGGTGGTGGAGCGCACCGACGAGGTCGCGCCGCGCGACGCGAAGGAGGAGACGCTCGCCGCCATCTGGGCCCAGGTGCTCGGACGCCCCCGGGTGAGCGTGCACGATGACTTCTTCGAGCTGGGGGGAGACTCCATCCTCGGCATCCAGGTCATCTCCCGCGCCGCGCAGGCGGGGTTGCACCTGCGCGCGAAGCAGCTCTTCGAGAATCCGACCGTGGCGCGGCTCGCGGCGGTGGTCTCCGAGGCGCCCCGGGAGGTCATCGCCCAGGGACCCGTGACGGGGCCGGTGGCGCTGACGCCCATCCAGCACGGGTTCTTCGAGCACGAGCGGTCGGGAGTGCACCACTTCAATCAGGCCTTGCGCCTCACGCTGCGCGAGCGGATGGTGCCGGAGCACCTGGGCCGCGCCCTCCAGCTCGTGCGCGAGCACCACGATGCCCTGCGGCTGCGCTTCACGAAGGACGCGGAGGGACGCTGGCAGCAGGAGCTGTTGGGCCTGGACGGCGTCCTGCCCCTGGAGACGGTGGACCTCAGCAAGTCCCAGGCGCGCGAGGCCGAGTTGGTGGCCCACGCCGCGCGGGTCCAGGCGAGCCTGACGCTCTCCACGGGAGAGGTCGCGCGAGCGGTGCTGTTCGAGTCGGGACCGGACGTGCCGCAGGAATTGTTGATCGTCATCCATCACCTCGCGGTGGATGCCGTCTCCTGGCGCGTGTTGGTGGAGGACCTGCTGTCGAGCTACCAGCGGCTCCGCGCGGACGAGCCCGTGAAGCTCCCCGCGAAGACGGTGTCCTATCAGTCCTGGGCGTCACGTCTGGTGGAGCACGCGCGGACCCCCGCCGCACAGGCGGAGGCGACCTTCTGGCTCGGGCTGCCATGGGAGCGGGTGGGCGCGTTGCCGCGTGAGGTGGAGGGCGGCCCCGCGAACACGGAGGGCGCGTCGAAGGTGGTGGAGGTGGCGCTGGAGCCCGCGGAGACGCAGTTGCTCCTCCAGGACGTGGCGAAGGCGTTGCGCGCGAAGCCGGACGAGCTGTTGCTGGCGGCGCTCGCCCACGTGCTGCGTCGGTGGACGGGGGCGTCGTGCGTGCGGGTGGACATGGAGGGCCACGGGCGCGAGAACGTCTTCGGCGAGGTGGACCTCTCGCGCACGGTGGGGTGGTTCACCAGCATGTTCCCGGTGTTGGTGGAGGCGACGGGGGAGGGGCCCGGAGCGTGGGTGCGCGCCGCGAAGGAGGCGATGCGGCGCATCCCGTCCAAGGGCGTGGGCTTCGGCGTGCTGCGCTACCTGTCACCGGACCCGGCGCTGCGTGAGCGCCTGCGTGCGCTGCCCGCGCCGGAGGTGGGGTTCAACTACCTGGGACAGTTCGACAACGTGCTGCCGGCCACGGCGCCGCTGCGGATGTCCGAAGGCTCGGTGGGGCCCACGCGTGCGCCCGAGGGCATGCGCGAGCACCTGCTCGACGTGGACTGCATCGTCAGCGGCGGCAGGATGCGGCTGATGTTCACCCACGGCCCGGGGATTCATCGGACCGGGACGGTGGAGACGCTGGCTCGCGGGTTGATCTCGGCGCTGCGTGAGCTCATCGCGCATGCGACGTCGGAGGACCCGCGCGGACTGTCACCGTCGGACTTTCCGCTGGCGAAGCTGGGCCAGGGCGCGCTGGAGGGGCTCGCGGACCGGATGGCCTCGAAGGGCCTGCGCCTGCGCGACGTGGAGGACCTGTATCCGCTGTCTCCGTTGCAGCAGGGCATCCTGTTCCACATCCTCCAGGACGAAGCGTCCCAGCCCTACTTCAACCAGATGGCGTTCGAGCTGGAGGGCGCGCTCGACGTGAAGGCGCTGACGGAGGCGTGGCGACAGGCGGCACGTCGCTTCTCCATCCTCCGGACGGCGTTCTACTGGGACGGGCTGGACGCGCCGCTGCAAGCGGTGATGCGTGACGTGGAGCCCCCGGTCCAGGTCGAGGACTGGCGCGCGGTGCCTCGGGACGAGGTGGAGGCGCGGGTGTCGGCGTTCCTGGAGGAGGACCGTCGCCGCGGCGTGGAGCTCTCCGTCGCGCCGCTGTTCCGGCTGGGGCTGCTGCGGACGGACGAGCGGGTCTGGCGCGTGGTGTTCAGCTTCTCGCACCTCTTGCTGGATGGCTGGTCCACGCAGTTGGTGACGCAAGATGTGTTCACCCGGTACGAGGCGCTTCGACGCGGTGTGACGCCGCCGCGACGAGAGGTCCGGCCGTATCGAGACTTCATCGCCTGGCTGGAGCGACAGGACCCGCGCGCCGCGAAGGAGTTCTGGATCAAGGCGCTCGTGGGGTACTCGGAGCCCACGCGCGTGGACGTCGCGGCGGCGGCGCGGGGCCTGTCGGGTCGAGGCGGACAGGAGCTGCGGCTCGGAGCGGAGGAGACCGCGGCCCTCGTGGCCTTCGCGAGGCAGCAGGGCATCACCCAGAGCACCCTGGTCCAGGGCGCGTGGGCCGTGGTGCTGGGGCGCTACAGCGGTCGGGATGACGTGGTCTTCGGCGCCACCGTCGCCGGACGTCCCGCGGAGCTGACGGACTTCGAGAGCATGGTGGGCTTGTTCATCAACTCCATCCCCGTGCGCGTGCGCATGCCCTCCGAGGCGAGGGTGGGCACGTGGCTGCGGGAGCTCCAGGGATGGATGCAGGAGGCCCGTCAGTACGAGTCGACGCCGCTGGTCGACGTGCGTCGCTGGAGCGAGGTGCCCTCGGGCGAGCCGTTGTTCGAGACGCTGTTCACCTATGAGAACTATCCGATGGAGGCAGGGCTCTCCACGCCGTCGGAGGACCTCGTGGTGCGCAACCCCATGGCGGTGGAGGCGGACCACCACCCCATCTCCCTGGTGGTCATGCCGGGGAACGAGTGGGTGCTCAAGCTGAACCATGACGCCGCGCGCTTCGACGCGCTCGCGGTGCGGCGGATGCTCGAGCAGGTGCGCCACCTGTTGTCCGAGCTGCGCGGCAAGGTCGAACAGCCCTTGTCGACGCTCGACCTGATGGGCGCGGACGAGCGGCGGCGGCTGCTGGAGGAGTGGAGCGGGCGGAGCGGGCTCTCGTCACCCGGTCAGACGCTGCACGAGCGCTTCGAGGCGCAGGTCGCGCGCACGCCCGAGGCGTTGGCGGTCCTGGATGACGAGACGTCGCTCACGTTCAGCCAGCTCGACCATCGGGCGAACAGGCTCGCCCGGTGGCTGCGCGCTCGCGGCGTCGGGCCCGAGTCCCGCGTGGCCCTCTGCCTGGAGCGCGGCGTCGACATGGTCGTCGCCGTGCTGGGTGTCCTCAAGTCGGGCGGTGCGTACGTCCCCCTGGACCCGGCGCATCCTCGCGAGCGACTGGCCTTCGTGCTCCAGGACGCGCGCGCCGCGTTCGTCCTCACGCAGCGTGCGCTGTCCGAGCGAGTGGAGGCACAGGGCGTCGAGGTCATCCCTCTGGATGAGCCGGACATGGTGGAGGCGCTCGCCTCGGAGTCGGAAAGCGCGCCGCCGCGTGTCTCGCTTCCGGAGCACCTGGCCTACGTCATCTACACGTCGGGGAGCACGGGCCAACCGAAGGGCGTGATGATTCAGCACGCGTCGGTGATGAACCTGCGCGCGGCGCTCGCGTCCACGGCCCTCGTGGGTTTGAACGGTCCGCTGCGCTTCAGTGTCAGCGCGCCGCTGGCCTTCGACGCGTCCGTCCAGCAGCTCGTTCAAATCTCGGATGGACACACCTTGTGCGTGGTGCCTCAGGCTGCTCGCCAGGATGCGGCCTTGTTGGTGGCGTGGGTCGAGCGACACGGCGTCGACGTGCTCGACTGTGCGCCGTCCCACCTGCGCCTGCTTCTCGGTGAGGGGCTGGCGTCTCGTCGCGAGCTGCGAGTCCTCGTGGGCGGCGAAGCGGTGGATGAGGCGCTCTGGGAGCAGCTCTCCCTCCACCCGCGCATCACCGCGTTCAACGTCTATGGGCCCACCGAGTGCACGGTGGACTCCACGGTGCGTGCCGTGCGTGGAGCAGCGCGGCCTTCGCTTGGAGCCCCGCTGGCGAATGTCCGGGCGTACGTCCTGGACGCGAACCTCCAACCTGTCGCCGTGGGTGTGCCCGGGGAGCTGTTCCTGGCAGGCGAGGGTGTGGGGCGTGGCTATCTGGAACGTCCAGCGCTGACAGCGGAGCGGTTCGTTCCCAATCCCTTCAGCACCGTCCCAGGCGCGCGCATGTACCGCACGGGAGACAAGGCGCGCTGGCTCCCCGACGGTGAGCTCGCGTTCCTCGGCCGCCTCGACTTCCAGGTGAAGCTGCGTGGCTTCCGCATCGAGCTGGGGGAAATCGAGTCCGTGCTGCGCGCGCATCCCTCGGTGGGGGATGCGGTGGCGGTGGTGCGTGACGAGGGCTCCGCGGGCGCGAAGCTGGTGGCGTACGTGGTGCTCTCGCGTGAGCATCCCGAGCGGCCCGACCCCACGGAGCTCCGTGCGCATCTGGTGGGCCGGCTGCCTGAGTACATGGTTCCCTCCGCGCTGACGGTGTTGGAGTCATTGCCACTGACGCCGAGTGGCAAGGTGAATCGCAGGGCCCTGCCTGCGGTGGAGCTGGGGGCGGCGGCGGGAGGCGACTTCGTCGCGCCGGGGACCGCGACGGAGCAGTTGCTGGCGGGGATCTTCGCGGAGGTGCTGGGGCTCGACAGGGTGGGGATTCACAGCCACTTCTTCGAGCTGGGCGGACACTCGCTGCTGGCGACGCGAGCCATCTCGCGGATTCGGAGCGCGTTCAACCTGGAGGTCCCGCTGCGGGAGCTGTTCGTCTCGCCCACCGTGGCGTCGCTCGCGGTGCGCGTGGACCGGTTGATTCGAGCGGGGGCGTCGTTGGCGGTGCCGCCGTTGAAGCCTCGCGAGGACAAGGGGCAGCCGGCGCGGCTCTCCTTCGCGCAGCAGCGACTGTGGTTCCTGGACCAGCTGGAGCCCGGCAGCGCTTCGTACAACATGCCGGGTGCCGTGCGGATGAGCGGTCCGCTGGACACCGAGGCCTTGGCGAGGACGTTCCAGGAGCTTGTCCGCCGTCATGAAGCCCTGCGCACCACGTTCCGGAGTGAGAACGGCGTGGCCGTGCAGAGGGTCTCGGCCGAAGTCGAGGTGCCTCTGCGCGTGGTCCAGTTGGATGGACTCCCGGAGTCCGCGCGTGAGGCAGCGGCGCGTCGTCATGTGGAGCAGGCGGTGTTGCTCCCGTTCGACCTGTCGCGCGGGCCGCTGCTGCGGGCGACGTTGGTGAGGCTGTCTGAAGAGGAGCACGTGTTGGTGGTGGTGCTGCACCACATCGTGTCGGACGGCTGGTCGACGGGGCTGTTGGTGAGGGAGGTGGCGGCGCTCTATGGGGCGTATGCGGAGGGGAAGCCGTCGCCGTTGGGCGAGCTGCCGGTGCAGTACGGAGACTACGCGGAGTGGCAGCGAGGGTGGCTGCGGGGGGAAGTGCTGGAGCAGCAGGTGGAATACTGGCGCAAGCAGTTGGAGGGAGCGCCAAAGGCTCTGGAGTTGGTGACGGACAAGCCGAGGCCCGCGGCGCAGAGCTTCCGTGGGGCGGTGTTGGAGCGGCGGTGGGAGAAGGGACTGTGGAGGAAGGTGGAGGAGGTGAGTCGTCGTGAAGGGGTGACACCCTTCATGGTGTTGCTGAGCGCATACCAGGTGGTGCTGGCGAGGCACGCGGGGCAGCGGGAAGTGGTGGTGGGTTTCCCGATTGCAGGACGCACGCACGCGGAGACCGAAGGGCTGATCGGGTACTTCGCGAACACGCTGGTGCTGAGGGGGCGAGTGGAGGAGGGGGAGACGTTCGGAGAGTTGGTGGGGAGGGCGAAGGAGGTGACGTTGGGGGCGTACGCGCACCAGGACGTGCCTTTTGAGAAGCTGGTGGAGGAGCTGCTACCGCAGAGGGACATGAGCCGCAGTCCGCTGTTCCAGGTGAGCCTGACGTTGCAGAACACGCCCGGGGTGGAGGTGAAGCTGGGGAAGGGGCTGGTGCTGAAGGGGCTGGAGACGGACACGAAGACGTCGAAGTTCGACCTCTCGCTGTCCGTGGGCGAGGACGCGGACGGGGTGGTGGTGGCGCTGAACTACAACAGCGACCTGTTCGAGGAAGGGACAGCGGAGCGGTTGGTGAGGCACGTGAGGCGAGTGCTGGAAGGAGGCGTGGAGGGGTGGGGGAAGAAGGTGCGGGAGCTGTCGCTGGAGACAGCGGCAGAGCGGCAGCGAGTGGTGGTGGAGTGGAGCGGGCGTAAGCATGTGTCCGGGACGAAGTCCCGCGAGCACGGCCAGCTTCCGCACTCGGTGACGAGCGCTGCGCTGTCTGATGTCCAATCGATGGCGGCGTGGAACGACCGAGGAGGAAGTCCTCCTTCAACAGGTGAACAGACCCTGGCTGCGCTGTTCGAAGCGACGGTGGCCGCTGGACCTGACGCGGTCGCGGTGGTCGACAGTGCCGGGGAGTCACTGACGTACGGGCAGCTCAACGAGAGAGCGAACCAGCTGGCGCACCACTTGAGGGGAGTGGGAGTGGGCCCCGAAGTGCGGGTGGGGCTGAGAGTGGAGCGCTCGTTGGAGTGGGTGGTGGCGGTGCTGGGGGTGGTGAAGGCGGGAGGAGCGTACGTGCCGCTGGAGGGGAGCAACCCGGCGGAGCGAATGAGGTGGATGAAGAGGGAGGCGGGGGTGGCGGTGGTGGTGGGCCGCGAGGAGTTGGTGGAGGAGGTGGCGGAGAGTACGGACGTGGTGGTGAGCCTCGACGCGGACGCGGCGTTGATTGGACGTCAGCCAAAGAGCAACCCGCCGCTCCGAGGAGATGGAAGCAGTCTGGCGTACGTCATGTACACGTCGGGAAGCACGGGGACGCCGAAGGGCGTGGGGGTGCCGCAGAAGGCAGTGGCGAGACTGGTGAAGGGAGCCACGTACGCGAGCTTCAGCGCGGAGGAGGTGTGGTTGCAGTTGGCGCCGGTGGGCTTCGACGCGTCGACGCTGGAGGTATGGGGCGCGCTGCTGAACGGAGCGAAGCTGGTGGTGTACCCGGCGAAGGAGCTTGCGCTGGAGGAAGTGGCGGCGACGCTGAAGGCGCACGAAGTGACGTCGCTGTGGCTGACGGCGGCGCTCTTCGAGCAGATGCAGGCGTACCAGCCGGAGGCACTGGCGGGAGTGAAGCAGGTGCTGGCGGGAGGAGACGTGCTGCCGGTGCAGCGGGTGAAGGAGCGGCTGCGCGCGGGAGGCACGCTCATCAACGGGTACGGCCCGACGGAGAACACGACGTTCACGACGACGTGGAGGATGCAGAAGGAGTCGGACGTCGGAGAGAGAGGAGCGCCGATTGGTCGCCCGGTGGAAGGCACGGAAGTGTACGTGCTGGACGAGGGACTGCGTCCTGTGGCGGTGGGAGTGCCGGGAGAGCTGTACGCCGGAGGCGAGGGGCTGGCGCGAGGGTACGTGGGGAGGCCGGAGCTGACGGCGGAGCGCTTCGTGCCGAGCCCGTTTGGAGAGGGCGAGAGGCTGTACCGGACAGGAGACGTGGTCCGCTGGAGGGACGACGGAGCGCTGGAGTTTTTGGGGAGGCGAGACGGGCAGGTGAAGGTGAGGGGGTACCGGATTGAGTTGGGGGAGGTGGAGGAGGGGCTGAAGCAGCAGGCAGGAGTGAAGGAAGCAGTGGCGGTGGTGAGGGAGGAGAGAGGGGACAAGAGGCTGGTGGGGTACGTGGTGGGAGAGGTGGAGGGGGCGGCGGTGAAGGAGGGGATGAGGAGGAGGCTGCCGGAGTACCTGGTGCCGACGGTGGTGGTGGTGCTGGAGGCGCTGCCGCTTACGGCGAACGGGAAGGTGGACCGCAGGGCGCTGCCGGCGCCGGAGGCGGTGACGTCACCGGAAGACGCCTACGAAGCGCCGCGAGAGGGGTTGGAAGCGAAGCTGGCGGAGGTGTTCAGCGAAGTGCTGGGAGCGAAGCGAGTCGGGAGGAAGGACGACTTCTTCGAACTCGGAGGACACTCGCTGCTGGCGACGCAGGTGGTGGCGCGAGTGCGCGCACTCACTGGCATCGACCTCCCGCTGCGGACTCTCTTCGAAGCACCGACCCTCGAAGCGCTCGCGAGACGTCTCGATTCCTCGCGTGGGGACAGCACGACGCCCGACGTCTTCCCGCTGGTCCCTCGGCCTCGCTCTGGCCCACCGCCGCTGTCGTTCGCGCAGCAGCGCCTGTGGTTCTTCGAACAGCTCTCTCCTGGCAGCGCCGCCTACAACGTACCGATCCACCTCCAGGTGAATGGGGCGCTGCGAATCGACGCGCTCGAGCGCGCGTTCTCCGCACTGGTGGCGCGTCACGAATCCCTGCGCACCAGCTTCGCCCTGCACGAGGGGGAGCCAGTCCAGGTCATCCACGCCCCCGACGACTTCCAGCTCCCCTTCGAGGACCTGAGCGCGTTGTCCGAAGTAGACCGCCGGAGCGCGGTGCGGCGCCGTGCCGTCGAGGAGTCGCTGCGCCCGTTCGACCTCGGACAGCCCAGGCTCCTGCGCGCCACGCTGCTCCGACTCGCTCCCGAGCAACATGTGCTGTCGCTGGTGATGCACCACATCGTCTCGGACGGCTGGTCCCTGGGCGTGCTGGTGCGAGAACTCGGCGCGCTCTACGTGGCCTTCTCCGAGGGACAACAGGCACCGCTGCCCGCGCTCCCTGTGCAGTACGCGGACTACGCGCTCTGGCAACGCGAGTGGCTGAGCGGAACGCGACTGGAGACGCAGCTCGACTGGTGGAGGGAGCGGCTCGCCGGATCGCCCCCGCATCTGGAGTTGCCCATCAAGGGGCCTCGCCCCGCGGTCCAATCGCAGCGAGGCTCCACCGTCCCCGTACGGCTCCCGGGCGCGCTGCGAGACGCGGTGGGCGCGCTGGCCCGCGAGACGGGAACCACCCCCTTCATGGTGTTGCTCTCGGCGTTCCAGGTGTTGCTGTCCCGCTACTCGGGGCAGGACGACATCAGCGTGGGCTCGCCCATCGCGGGCCGCCGGTATGCGGAGACGGAGGGCCTCATCGGCTTCTTCGTCAACACGTTGGTCCTGCGCGCGCGGGTGCAGCCCGCGGAGACGTTCCTCCAACTGCTGGCCCAGGTTCGTGAGACCACGCTCGGGGCCTACGAGCACCAGGACCTCCCCTTCGAGAAGCTGGTGGAGGCGCTGCGTCCCGCCCGCGACTTGAGCCGCACCGCGCTGTTCCAGGTCCTGTTCGTCCTGCAGAACGCTCCGGTGGAGGCGCTCGAGCTCCCCGCGTTGTCCCTCGTGCCGTTGGAGACGGAGGGCACGGAGGCCGCGCGCTTCGAGCTGTCCCTGAACCTGAGCGAGACCTCGGAGGGAATCACGGGGACACTGCTGTTCAACTCCGACCTGTTCTCCGAGTCCACGGCGGCGCGCATGGTGGCGCACCTTCAGGTGCTGCTGGAGGCGATCACCGCGAACCCTGGCCAGCGCCTCTCCGCGCTGCCGCTGATGACGCCAGCCGAGCGGCAACAGGTCCTGGGCTCGTGGTCCACGACCCCTGCGGACTTCTCGAACGCGGCGCCGTTGCATGTGCTCATCGAGCAACAGGCGGCCCGAACCCCCATGGCGCCCGCCGTGCGCTACGAGGACGTGCTGCTGTCGTACGCGCAGCTCGACGCACGAGCCAATCAGCTCGCGATGCATCTGCGGGAGCTCGGCGTCGGGCCGGATGTCCCGGTGGCGCTGTGCCTGGAGCGGAGCGTGGAGTTGGTGGTGGCGCTGCTGGGTGTCCTGAAGGCCGGAGGCGCCTACGTGCCGCTGGAGCCAGCACAGCCCGCGACGCGTCTGCGCGTGCTCGTGGAGGAGGTCGCCGCGCCCGTCGTGGTGACGGAGTCTCGTCACGCTGCTTCGTTCGAGACCTGCGCCGCGCGTCGGGTGTTGATGGACTGGGACGCCGCGCTGCTAGCGGAGCATTCAGCAGCCGCGCCGGCCGTGCTGGTCGCGCCGGAGAACACCGCATACGTGTTGTTCACCTCGGGCAGCACGGGGCGTCCCAAGGGCGTGGCCGTGTCACACGGGGCGCTGGTCAACTACGTCCAGGCCGCGACCGAGCGGCTCGGGCTGCGTGAGTGCGCGAGCTTCGCGTTGGTGTCCACCTTCGGCGCGGACCTGGGCAACACGGTGCTGTTCCCGGCGCTGTGCACGGGAGGCGTGCTGCATGTCCTCTCGTCTGAGCGCCTGGGCAATCCCATGGGCGTGGCGGAGTACTTCCAGCGTCACCCGGTGGACTGCGTGAAGATGGTGCCCGCGCACCTCTCCGCCTGGTTGACGGCGCCGGAGCCGGCGCGAGTGCTGCCTCGCAAGCGACTGGTCCTGGGTGGTGAATCCTCGACGTGGGCGCTGGTGGAGCAGGTGCGTGCCCTGGCTCCGACGCTGGAGGTGTTCAACCACTACGGCCCCACGGAGACGACCGTGGGTGTGCTCGCGGGACCGGTGGATGCGGTGGTCCGGGCGGCGGCCGTGCCGCTGGGGCGGCCGTTGGCGAAGGCGCGCGTGTACGTGCTGGATGCCGAGCTGCGTCCGGTGCCGACCGGAGTGCCCGGCGAGCTGTTCATCGGCGGCGAGCAGGTGGCGCGTGGGTATCTGGGGCGCCCTGACCTGACGGCGGAGCGTTTCGGTCCGGACCCGTTCAGCCCAGTGTCGGGAGCTCGGATGTACCGCACGGGGGACAGGGTGCGGTGGCTCGAGGATGGCAGGGTGGAGTTCCTGGGCCGCGCGGACTTCCAGGTGAAGGTGCGAGGCTTCCGCGTGGAGCCTGGAGAGGTGGCGGCGGTCCTGCGCGAGCATCCCTCGGTGGGTGACGCGGTGGTGGTGGCTCGCGAGGACGCGGCTGGTGACAAGCGGCTGGTCGCGTATGTCATCGCGAGCGCCTCGGGAGTCGTGGACCTGGGGATGTTGCGAGGCTTCCTCCAGGAGCGCTTGCCGGCGCACATGGTGCCCTCGGGTTTCATGGTGCTGGAGGCGTTGCCGCTGACGCCGAATGGCAAGCTGGATCGCCGGGCGTTGCCCGAACCGGAGGCGGGGGCTCTGGCTTCAGACACGGTGCATGTGCCGCCCGCGACGCCGATGGAGGAGTCGCTGGCCTCCATCTGGAAGGAGGTCCTGCGAGTCGAGCGCGTGAGTCGTCACGATGACTTCTTCGCGCTGGGTGGGCATTCGCTCATCGCGACGCAGGTGGTGGCGCGGCTGCGTGGCTCGCTGGGCGTGGAGGTGCCGCTGAGGGCGCTATTCGAGGCGCCCACGCTGGAGGGACTTGCGCGCAAGGTGGAGCAGGTCGCGCGAGCCGTCTCGGTACCGGCGTTGCGGCCCTCCGCGCGGCCGGGGGCACTGCCGTTGTCCTTCGCGCAGCAGCGCCTGTGGTTCCTCGACAAGCTCGAACCTGGGAGTGTCACGTACAACGTCCCGTCGGCGCTCCGGTTGGAGGGGGCTCTCGATGTGGAGGCGCTGGAGCGAGCGTTCTCCGAGGTGATTCGTCGTCACGAGAACCTGCGCACCAGCTTCCCTGATGAGGGCGGTGTGCCCGTGCAGGTGATCTCCCCACCATCGCGGTTCCAGTTCCGTCGAGTCGAGCTGCACGAGGAGACGGAGCGAGAGTCGACGTTGCTGCGTCTCGTCGGCGAGGAGGTCGCGCGGCCGTTCAATCTGTCGCGAGGGCCGCTGCTGCGGGCGACGTTGGTGAGGCTCTCCGAGGAGGAGCACGTGTTGGTGGTGGTGATGCACCACATCGTGTCGGACGGCTGGTCGACGGGGCTGTTGGTGAGGGAAGTGGCGGCGCTCTATGGGGCGTATGCGGAGGGGAAGCCGTCGCCGCTGGGCGAGCTGCCGGTGCAATACGGGGACTACGCGGAGTGGCAGCGAGGGTGGTTGCAGGGGGAAGTGCTGGAGCAGCAGGTGGAGTACTGGCGCAAGCAGTTGGAAGGGGCGCCGAGGGCGTTGGAGCTGGTGACGGACAGGCCGAGGCCGGCGGCGCAGAGCTTCCGGGGTGGCTTCGTCCAGACGCAGTGGCCGAAAGAGCTGTGGAGGAAGGTGGAGGAGGTGAGTCGTCGTGAAGGGGTGACACCCTTCATGGTGCTGCTGAGCGCGTACCAGGTGGTGCTGTCGAGGCACGCGGGGCAGCGGGAAGTGGTGGTGGGTTTCCCGATTGCAGGGCGAACGCACGCGGAGACGGAAGGGCTGATCGGATACTTCGCGAACACGCTGGTGCTGAGGGGGCGAGTGGAGGAGGGGGAGACGTTCGGGGAGCTGGTGGGGAGGGCGAAGGAGGTGACGTTGGGTGCGTACGCGCACCAGGACGTGCCGTTCGAGAAGCTGGTGGAGGAGCTGCTGCCGGAACGGGATTTGAGCCGCAGTCCGCTGTTCCAGGTGAGCCTGACGTTGCAGAACACGCCCGGGGTGGAGGTGAAGCTGGGGAAGGGGCTGGTGCTGAGAGGCTTGGAGACGGACACGAAGACGTCGAAGTTCGACTTCTCGTTGCTCGTGGGAGATGGCCCGGACGGTGTGGCCGTGGTGCTGAACTACAACAGCGACCTGTTCGAGGAAGGGACAGCGGAGCGGTTGATGAGGCACGTGAGGCGAGTGCTGGAAGGAGGCGTGGAGGGGTGGGGGAAGCGTGTGAGGGAGTTGCCGCTGGAGACGGAGGAGGAGCGGCGGCGGGTGGTGGCGTGGAGCGGCCGAGGCTCATCGCGCGCGGAGAGGCTTGGCGCAGAGCCTGGTGAGAATGAACAGCAGGAGGCGCGACGCCAGCACGGACAGAGCCCGCGGTCGTTGCATGAGCAGACCCTGGCTGCGCTGTTCGAAGCGACGGTGGCCGCTGGACCTGACGCGGTCGCGGTGGTCGACAGTGCCGGGGAGTCACTGACGTACGGGCAGCTCAACGAGAGAGCGAACCAGCTGGCGCACCACTTGAGGAGCGTGGGAGTGGGCCCCGAAGTGCGGGTGGGGCTGAGAGTGGAGCGCTCGTTGGAGTGGGTGGTGGCGGTGCTGGGGGTGGTGAAGGCGGGAGGAGCGTACGTGCCGCTGGAGGGGAGCAACCCGGCGGAGCGAATGAGGTGGATGAAGAGGGAGGCGGGGGTGGCGGTGGTGGTGGGCCGCGAGGAGTTGGTGGAGGAGGTGGCGGAGAGCACGGACGTGGTGGTGAGCCTCGACGCGGACGCGGCGTTGATTGGACGTCAGCCAAAGAGCAACCCGCCGCTCCGAGGAGATGGAAGCAGTCTGGCGTACGTCATGTACACGTCGGGAAGCACGGGGACGCCGAAGGGCGTGGGGGTGCCGCAGAAGGCAGTGGCGAGACTGGTGAAGGGAGCCACGTACGCGAGCTTCAGCGCGGAGGAGGTGTGGCTGCAGTTGGCGCCCGTGGGCTTCGACGCATCGACGCTGGAGGTATGGGGTGCGCTGCTGAACGGAGCGAAGCTGGTGGTGTACCCGGCGAAGGAACTGGCGCTGGAGGAAGTGGCTGCCACGCTGAAGGCGCACCAGGTGACGTCGCTGTGGCTGACAGCGGCGCTCTTCGAGCAGATGCAGGCGTACCAGCCGGAGGCACTGGCGGGAGTGAAGCAGGTGCTGGCGGGAGGAGACGTGCTGCCGGTGCAGCGGGTGAAGGAGCGGCTGCGCGCGGGAGGCACGCTCATCAACGGGTACGGCCCGACGGAGAACACGACGTTCACGACGACGTGGAGGATGCAGAAGGAGTCGGACGTTGGAGAGAGAGGAGCGCCGATTGGGCGTCCGGTGGAAGGCACGGAAGTGTACGTGCTGGACGAGGGACTGCGTCCTGTGGCGGTGGGAGTGCCGGGAGAGCTGTACGCGGGAGGCGAGGGGCTGGCGCGGGGGTACGTGGGGAAGCCGGAGCTGACGGCGGAGCGCTTCGTGCCGAGTCCGTTTGGGGACGGGGAGCGGCTGTACCGGACAGGGGACGTGGTCCGCTGGAGGGACGACGGAGCGCTGGAGTTCCTGGGGCGGCGTGACGGGCAGGTGAAGGTGAGGGGGTACCGGATTGAGTTGGGGGAGGTGGAGGAGGGGCTGAAGCAGCAGGCAGGAGTGAAGGAAGCAGTGGCGGTGGTGAGGGAGGAGAGAGGGGACAAGAGGCTGGTGGGGTACGTGGTGGGAGAGGTGGAGGGGGCGGCGGTGAAGGAGGGGATGAGGAGGAGGCTGCCGGAGTACCTGGTGCCGACGGTGGTGGTGGTGCTGGAGGCGCTGCCGCTGACGGCGAACGGGAAGGTGGACCGCAGGGCGCTGCCGGAGCCGGAGGCGGTGACGTCACCGGAAGACGTCTACGAAGCACCGCGAGAGGGACTGGAAGCGAAGCTGGCGGAGGTGTTCAGCGAGGTGCTGGGAGCGAAGCGAGTCGGGAGGAAGGACGACTTCTTCGAACTCGGAGGGCACTCGCTGCTGGCGACGCAGGTGGTGGCGCGAGTGCGTGCACTCACCGGCATCGACCTCCCACTGCGTGCCCTCTTCGAGGCCCCTTCGGTCGAACAGCTCGCGTCGTGGCTCGAAGTGTCCCGTGGTGACAGCCCGGCCCGAGACTGCGTGACGTTGCAGGCCGAGGGCACGGGCACGCCGGTGTTCTTCGTTCACGCGGTTGGCGGAGCGGTGGGACCCTATCGGCTGCTCTCACGGTGGATGGGAGCGGACCGACCGGTCTACGCCTTCCAGTCGCCAGGGCTCGACGGCGCGGAGCCTCCACTCGAACACATGGACGCGCTCGTGCGGCGTTACGTGGCCGCGCTGCGCGCCGTACGACCCGAAGGCCCGTATGTGCTCGGGGGCTGGTCCATGGGCGGCGTCGTGGCCTTCGAGATGGCTCGCGAGCTGGAGCGTCAGGGACAGCGCGTCGAACAGCTCATCCTCCTCGACAGCTTCGCGTCCACGGACGAGCTGCTCACGCAAGGACCCGACGACGCGCTGCTCCTCGCGGGGATGGCGATGGACCTCGCGCGGACCGCGGGAGTCGAGTCGACGCTCCGGCCCGAGTCTCTCGCGGGGCTCTCCGAAGATGAGCAGCTCGCTCGGGTCATCGCGTATGCACGGGAGTCCGGGTGGCTTCCCCCCGAGGTCCAGGACTCGGACCTCCGGGCCTGGCGCGACGTGACCCGCGCGAACCTGCGGGTCCTGTCCACGTTCCGTCCAGGTGCCTACGGAGGCCCCGTGTTGCTGCTGCGCGCGAAGGACGCGAAGCGGGAGCGCTCCGTGGAGCCGACCCACGGATGGTCTCGCTACGTGGACCCGGAGCAACTCGAGGTCGAGGACGTCCCGGGCACCCACTACACCCTGCTGCACGCTCCGCACGTCCAGGCCCTGGCCGCGCGAATCGTGAAGCACGTCTCCGAGCCCTTCCTGCGGCAGGACGACGAACGGAACGAGGGCGCCTGAGGATTCCCCGGCGCCTCGCCCCGACGTGGGCACTCGCGCGACGAGTGCCTACTGCCGCGTCGCGAGGTGCTGGTCGAGCCGCGCGAGCGTCTGCTGGCCACCTTCGATGGCGTACTTCGCCGCCTGCTCGCGCGCTTCGACGGTGGGCAGCGTGTGCTGCATCGTGACGCGCGTCTTTCCCGCCTCGTCCTGGAAGGTGACGACGGCCTTGAACAGCACCTCGCCTTCCTTCGTGCCGTGATCCCACTCGAGCCGCTCGTTGGGGACGACCTTCGTGTAGACGATGTGGTTCGCGTAGTCGGTGCCATCGGGCCCGTGCATGGTGAACTTCCACGCGCCCCCCGGCCGCACGTCCTTGCTCACCGTGGTCGTGCGGAAGCCGTTCGGCCCCCACCAGTGGGAGATCATCTCCGCGTCGGTGAACGCCTGGAAGACCAGCGCGCGTGGGGCGCTGATGAGCCGCGACAGTTCCAGCTGACGCTTCGCGAGTTCGTTGAGGTCGAGCGCTGCGTTCATGGGGGGGCTCCTCGGTCCTTCTTCTTCGGGGTTGGAATCTTGCGGCCGCGCGCCGGGCGCTTCTGCCCCTGGACGTCGGCGAGATAGTCCTCGAGCCGGTCGAGGCTGGCCTCCCAGAACTCGCGATAGTCCTCGAGCCAGTCGGTCGCGTCCTTCAGCGGCTCCGGCGCCAGCCGGCATGGGCGCCACTGGGCTTCGCGGCTCCGCGTGATCAGCCCCGCGCGCTCGAGCACCTTGAGGTGCTTCGTCACGGCGGGGAGGCTCATGTCGAAGGGTTGGGCGAGCTCCGTGACGGAGGTCTCCCCCTTCGAGAGCCGCGCGAGGATCGCGCGCCGGGTCGGGTCGGCGAGTGCGGCAAAGGTGGCGCTGAGTGGGTCGCTCGGCATGGCTTGATTAACCTTTTGTTAAAATAACCAACTGGTTAAATGAAAGGCAAGCGCGAATCGCGTCGAGCGTTCGCTGTGCGGTTCAGGGCTGCTGCGTCGAAACGCGCGGGGGCGGAGGCGGCGCGAAGGCCTCCACGAGTCCCTGGGTCATCGCGGTGGCGAAGACCTCCAGCGTGCGCTCCTCGCGCCAGCGCGCGGCCTCCTCGAAGTCGAGCGCGTGGTGCGTCTCCACGATGACCGAGGGCATCGTCGGCTTGCGCAGGACGAAGATCTGCCGGTGTGACGGCTCGCGGGACACGAAGACGCCGGGCTGCGCGGTGTCGGTGGCGTAGAGGCCCACGTAGTCCACGCCGTCGTAGTGGAGGAACCCGCCGCGCGACAGGTTCCGCGCCAGCGCTCGCGCCAGCTCCGCGCGGCGACCCTGGAGGGGGGCGGGCGCATCCTCGGACCAGAGCACGCTGAAGCCGGGCGTCGTGTCCTGGCGGTTGCACGACTGTCCCTCCGCGGGCGCCCACGGCTGCGACGTGCCTCGCGAGTCCGAGTGCAGGCTCACGAACACGTGCGCGCCCCAGCGCTCCGCATCGGCGAGCCGACTCGTATACGGCACCCGCTGTCCCGGCTCACGGCTGATGCGCACCTCGAAGTGCCCCGTGGCCACCAACCGCCGCGCCAGGTCCTGCGCCACGCGCAACGTGAAGACCTCCTCGTCCTCGCACGTGACGGAGCGGTTGCCCGTGTTCCCCTCGGCGCCGTGTCCCGCGTCCAGGTACACCCGACGTCGCGCGAAGCCCTCGGGCACGTTCGCGGGGACGTGCGTCAGCGTGGCTCCCGGCGCGGGCCACCTGGCCACGACAGGCGGCTCGACGACCGTCTCCGCCGCGCGCATCGGCCTGTGGGGAAGGGAGCCCCGTGTGCCTTCCACGGACCCACGGACGGCGCTCGGGTCGACGGGGAGCGAGCCCGGCCGCGCCGCCTGGGACAGGTGTGTCGAGGCATCAGGAGACACCTCGCTCGAGGCGCGCACGCAGGCGGTGCCCGTGAGCAGCAAGACTCCCAGTCCCCACACTCCAGCGGCGGATGTCGGCATGTCAGGTTCGACGCCTGTCGAGCGGGCGTCGTTCCGCAGTGTGGCCCGGAATGACGGGGAAGCGGAAGCCGGCCCGGGGAGCCCGCCTGCCCGGACGCCCTGTCGTCGCGCTTGCGTTTCCGTCGCGCATCGCGAAGAAGCGGGGAGCCATGTCCGTGGAGCGCCCGCAGCCCGATTCCTCCGCTGTCCCACTCTTCGCCACGGAAGGAGCCCTGCGCGCCTGGCTGCGCGAGCACGGCGTCGAGCACCTGTCCCGCCTGAGCCTCACGGTGCTGTCGCCCTTCGTGGACCCCGCGCTGCTGCCTCAGTCCCGCCCCGCGATGGCCCGCCGCAGGCTGGTGGAGATGCTCAGCGAGGAGGGCCGTACGCGCTGGACGCAGGAGTCCCTGCCGTCGCCGAAGATGAAGGACCTCCTGCCCCGGCTCGCGTGGCGCTTCGTCGAGGAGGAGCGCAAGCAGGCGGAGGAGACCCGCGCCACGCTCGCCGCGCGACTGGCGCCGCCCGAGGACCCGCGCACCCACCGTGTCCATGGCCTGTTGCTGGACCTGCGCTCCCGCGCGCCCGCCACCGTGGCCACGCGGCCCTTGCACGCGCTGCAGCTGGAGTCGCTCCAGCACGACGCCGAGCTCCCTGGCTTCCGCTTCCGCGAGACGCGCTGCTCGGAGCTGCCCTACGGCGCGCAGATGGGCTTCATCCTCCCCGAGGCCCGGCTGACCTTCACGCCCTCCGTGGTGCAGGGCGACTGCACCTGTGGCGCGCCGCCGTGTGTCCACCTGGTCGCCGCCATCGACACGGTGCTGTTGTGGCTGAACCAGCCGTGGACGGAGCGCTTCGGCGAGACGCTCGACGAGCTGGTGCGACCGGGGTGGGACCGCACGTTGAGGGCGCTGGAGCGCGCGCTCGATGAGGGCACGGGCAGCGGCGCGGCGGTGGAGGTCTCCTGGCGCGTCGACGTCATCGAGGGCTACGGCGTGGAAGTCCACCCGTACGTGCACCGGCGCAACAAGAAGGGCCAGCGCTCCACCGGAGCCAAGGTGAGTCGCCGCAAGCTGCTCCAGGAGCATGGCTCGCAGCTCTCCTCGCTCGACGCGCGCCTCGCGTCGCTGCTGCCGGATGGCGACGCACCCGCCTCGCGCGCGCTGCTGCTGGAGCTGGTGGACCATCCCCGGCTCTATCAGGAGGGGACGCAGGACCTGCTGGTCCAGGTGGATCGCGCCAAGGTGGGCATCGTCGCCTCTGAGCGGGGCGGCGCTGTCGTCGTCTCCGCGGGCGTGGACGGCGCGAGCCTGCCCGCGTCCATGGTGGACCGCGTGCGCCGCGCGAAGCCGGAGGAGGCCCTCTTCCTCTGGGACGAGGGCTCGCGCAGGCTCACCGTGCTGGACGCGGGCCCGGAGGTCCGCGCGCTCGTGTCCGTCCTCCAGCGCCACGGCAACGTCTTCCCACCCGAGAGCCACGGCGCGTTGTTGGAGAAGCTGGCGAAGCTCTCGGTGCGCCTGCCCGTGGCCATGCCTCGCGGTGTCATGGGCGAGAAGCTGCCCTCGCTCCAGCTCCCGGTGCTGCGCTTCGAGCTGGAGCCCGGCAGCGCGGTGCGCGTGGAGCTGCGCGTGCGGGCGCTCCCGGACAGCATCAGCTTCATCCCCGGTGAGGGTCCTCGGGACGTGTACCTGCGTCGGGGTCTGGAGCCCGTGCACACGGTGCGCGACTTCGTGAAGGAGCTCGCCGTGGTCCACGCGCTCCAGGCGAGCCTGCCCCTGGCCACCGCGGAGGCGCAGGCGCTGCCGTTCAGCTTCTCGTTCCCCAACGTCCAGGGCGCGCTCGGTCTCTTGTCCGCGTGTCAGTCGCTGGAATCGCCGCCGGAGCTGGAGTGGGGTGGCTCTCCACTTCGCCTCGTGGGCTCTCGCGGGGCGAGCGCGCTGCGAATCACGGTGGAGCGCAAGCGCGACTGGTTCGGCGTGCTCGGAGGGCTGGCGGTGCAGGGCGAGCGCGTGGAGATGGCGCGGCTGTTGGACGCCGCGCGTCGCAAGGAGCGCTTCGTCCAGGTGAAGGACCAGACCTACGTGGAGGTCGAGGAGGCGCTGCGCCAGCACCTGGAGCGACTGGCGGACCACGCCCACCTTTCGCGCCACGGCTTGGAGGTGGGCCCGGCCGCGGCGGAGTCGCTGTCCGCCCTGGGCAGCGCGGGCGCGACCCTGGACGCGGACGCGACGTGGAAGGGGCTCGTCGAGCGCATCTTCGCCGCACGGGAGCTGAAGCCGAAGGTCCCCGCCACGCTGAAGACGGACCTGCGTGACTACCAGGTCGAGGGCTTCCGCTGGCTCACCCGGCTGGCCTCGTGGGGCGCGGGCGCGGTGCTCGCGGACGACATGGGGCTGGGCAAGACGGTGCAGGCGCTGGCCGTGTTGCTGGAGCGCTCGAAGCTGGGGCCCGCGCTGGTGCTCGCGCCCACCTCCGTGGCCTTCAACTGGATGGACGAGGCGAAGCGCTTCGCGCCGTCGCTGAAGATGCGGCTGTTCTCCGAGGCCGCGGACCGGGGCGGGCTGCTCGAACGGCTGGGTCCCCGCGACGTGCTCGTGCTGAGCTATGGCCTCCTGACGCGCGACATCGGCCGGCTGTCCGAGCTGCGCTTCGCCACGTTGGTCTTCGACGAGGCCCAGGCCCTGAAGAACGCGGGCACCCACCGCTTCCGCGCCGCGCGCGCGCTGCAGGCGGACTTCAAGTTCGCCCTCTCCGGCACACCCTTGGAGAACCACCTGGGCGAGCTGTGGAGCGTCTTCTCGCTCGTCTTCCCCGGGCTGCTCGGCAGCCACGACGCCTTCCGCACCCGCTTCGCGATTCCCATCGAGCGCAGGGTGGACCCCACCGCGGCGCCCGCCCTGGCCAGGGTGCTGCAACCTTTCCTCCTGCGCCGCACCAAGGCCCAGGTGGAGGCGCAGCTGCCGCCGCGCACGGACATCCGCGTGCCCGTCGTCCTCTCCACCCAGGAGTGGACCATGTACGAGGACGCGCGGCTGGCGGCCCTCTCCGCGCTGGAGTCCGCGCCGGAGGTGATGCGCGAGCGGCAGTCACGTGAGCTGGAGCGCCGCTTCGAGGTGCTCGCCGCGCTCACCCGGCTGCGCCTGTTGGCCTCGCACCCGCGCCTCTATGACGCCGAGTCCCGCGTGGAGTCCTCCAAGCTGGAGCGCTTCATGGAGCTGGTCGAGGAGCTTCGCGCCGAGGGCCACCGCGCGCTCGTCTTCAGCCAGTTCACCTCGCACCTGGCCCTGGTGCGCGAGGTGCTGGACGCGCGGGGCATCCGCTACGACTACCTGGACGGCTCCTCCACACCCAAGGCCCGAGAGCAGGCCGTGCGCTCCTTCCAGGAGGGCAGCGCGCCCCTGTTCCTCATCTCGCTCAAGGCCGGCGGCTTCGGCCTCAACCTCACCGCCGCCAACACCGTCATCCACCTGGACCCGTGGTGGAACCCCGCCGTGGAGGATCAGGCGTCGGACCGCGCGCATCGCATCGGCCAGGAGCGCCCCGTCACCGTCTACCGGCTGGTGGCGCGAGGCACCATCGAGGAGCAGATGCTGTCGCTCCACGAGCACAAGCGCGCGCTCGTCGCGGACGTGCTCGAGGGCAAGGACGGCGCCGGGCGGCTCTCCACGAAGGAGCTGCTTGGCCTCTTGTCCCAGCGCCTTGGGGGCCCCGACGAGGAGGAAGTCCCCCGGACGCGGCACTGAAGCGGGGCAGGGGAGCCCCGCAAAGACAACGGGCAGGTCCCTCGGTGAGGAACCTGCCCGCGTCAGGCTTCGAGTCGCTGAAGCCCGCGCTTTACGCGCGGACCTCGGGCGACCCGGGCTCGGTGGACGCAGGAGGCAGCGAGGCCTCCTTGCCCGGCTCGCCACCCGGAGTCCCCGCCGACGACTTGAACGGCGACGTCTCCAGCGCGGCCTTCAGGACCTCGTCCATCTGGCTGACGAAGATGAACTCCAGCTCGTTCTTCGCCTGGTCCGGCACGTCCACCAGGTCCTTGCGGCAACGCTCGGGCAGGATGACCCGCTTGATGCCCGCGCGGTGGGCCGCCAGCACCTTCTCCTTGATGCCGCCAACCGGCAGCACCAGGCCACGCAGCGTGGCCTCGCCCGTCATCGCCGTGTCGTGCCGCACCCGGATGCCCGTGAGCAGGCTGGTGAGCGCCGTCAGGATGGTGACGCCCGCGGAAGGACCATCCTTGGGGATGGAGCCCGCCGGGAAGTGCAGGTGGATGTCCGTCTTCTCCAGGAAGTTGGAGCTGATGCCCAGCTGCTCGGACTTGCTGCGCAGGTAGCTCAGCGCCGCCGTCGCGCTCTCCTTCATCACGTCGCCGAGCTGGCCGGTGAGCGTCATGCCGCCCTTGCCCGCCATCTTCGTCGCCTCGATGAAGAGCAGATCGCCGCCGGCCGCCGTCCAGGCCAGACCCGTGGCCACGCCCGGAACCTCCGTGCGCTCCGCGACCTCCGAGTAGAACATCTCGGGCCCGAGGATCTCCTTCACGCGCTCGGCGTTGATGGTCTGCTTCTCCAGCTTCCCACCCGCGACCTCCACCGCCACCGCGCGGCAGATGTCCGCGATGCGCCGCTCCAGGTTACGCACGCCCGCCTCGCGGGTGTACGAGGTGGTCAGCGTGAGCAGCGCCTCATCGGTGATCTCGATGTGGTCCGGGTTGAGCCCGTGCTCCTTGAGCTGCTTGGGCACCAGGTGGATGCGCGCGATGCTCTGCTTCTCCTCGAAGGTGTAGCCCGACAGCTCGATGATCTCCATGCGGTCGCGGAGCGGCCCGGGGATGGGATCCAACTGGTTCGCCGTGGCGACGAACATCACCTTCGACAGGTCGAACGGCACGTCGAGGTAGTGGTCGCTGAACGTGTTGTTCTGCTCCGGGTCCAGCACCTCGAGGAGCGCCGCGCTCGGGTCGCCACGGAAGTCGGCGCCGAGCTTGTCGATCTCGTCGAGCATCATGACCGGGTTCTTCGTGCCGGCCTTCTTCATGCTCTGGATGAAGCGGCCGGGCAGCGCGCCGACGTAGGTGCGCCGGTGGCCGCGGATCTCCGCCTCGTCACGCACGCCGCCCAGCGACAGGCGCACGAACTTGCGGCCCGTGGCCTTGGCCACGCTCTGACCCAGCGACGTCTTGCCGACGCCCGGAGGACCGACGAGGCACAGGATGGGCCCGCGCATGTCGTTCTTCAGCTTGCGGACGGCCAGGTACTCCAGGATGCGCTTCTTCACCTTCTTGATGCCGAAGTGATCCTTGTCGAGTTGCTGGCGCGCGTTCTCGATGTCGAGGTTGTCCTCAGACAGCTTCGACCACGGCAGGTCGGCGATCCAATCCAGGTAGGTGCGCGCGACGGTGTACTCGCTCGACGCCGCCGGAATCGTCTTCAGGCGGTTGAGCTCCTTGTTCGCGACCTTCTCCACCTCGGGAGGCAGGGCGGCCTTCTTCAGGCGCTCCTGGAGCTCGTCGAGCTCCTCCTCCTCCTCGCCCATCTCGCCGAGCTCTTCCTTGATCGCCTTGAGCTGCTGGCGCAGGTAGTACTCGCGCTGGGTCTTCGACATCTCGCCCTTCACGGCGGAGTCGATCTTGTTGGAGAGCTTGAGGATCTCACGCTTGCGGTTGAGCAGCTCGAGCACGAGCTTCATCCGCGCCTTGAGGTCCACCGTCTCCAGGACGGCCTGCTTCTCCTCGATCGGCACGTCCACGTTGGCGGCGATCAGGTCGGCCAGGTGACCGGGGTGGGTGATGCTCTCCACCAGCTCCGTGGCGGCGGCCGGCAGCTCGGGCATCAGCTCGATGACCTCGCGCGCCAGCTTCTTGAGGTTGATGCCCAGGGCCTCCACCTCGACGTTCTCCGCGGAGGTCTTGTCCTCCACCGCGTCGACGCGGGCCTTGAGGTACGGGGCCTCCTGCACCAGCTCCACGACGCGGAAGCGGGCGAGTCCCTGGACGACGAGCGAGTAGTTGTCCTCGCCCATCTTCAGAAGCTTCACGATACGGGCCACCGTCCCCATGGTGTAGAGGTCGGCGGCGCCCGGATCCTCTTCCTCGGCGCGGCGCTGCGTGACGACACCGATGACCTGGTCGTCGCGCACCGCGTCCTTGATCAGGGCAATGGTCTTCTGACGGCCGACGGCCAGCGGGAGCACGCCGCCGGGAAAGAAGACGCTGTTCCGCAGGGGCAGGATCGGCAGCACCTGGGGAATGTCTTCCTTGTTGATGAGCCCTGGAGGGGCCATCGCGGTGGGCATTGCGCTCGCGGCGGTGCCCTTCTTCTTCTCATCGGACATGAAGTTCGGCCTCTTCCTTCTTCAAGCCCGGCCCTCCCTGCGACCGGACCGGTGAACATCTGTCGGTTTTCTGCGGCAGATGAACCAACGTAACAACCAAAACGCCCGTGGCAAACGCCGTGTGCGATTTTCCACGCTCAAGTCGGATGCCAGACGCTGCGTCCTTGTCTCGCGTCCGGGCCGGGGGTGGGGCATGCTCGCCCCCCCAGCCTCGCTGCGACGCACCGCCTGGGTGCGCCGCCTTCCCCCCTCAGGAGGACGCCATGAAATCCAGAACCCGAGCCCCCCTGCTCCTGTTGCCGGCCCTCTGGGTGGCGTCCTGCACGTCGCCCGTCGACGAGGCCGGATCCACCCTGCCGGGCAAGTGTCAGAGCGAATCCCCGGTGGTGGCCCCGCAGAAGACGGACATCCTCTTCGTCATCGACAACTCCGGCTCCATGGCCGAGGAGCAGGCCGGAATCGCCACCGAGTTGCCCGCCTTCATCCAGGGCCTGCGGGAGGGCGGCGGCGTCACCCAGGACTTCCGCGTGGGGGTGATCACCACCTCCGTGTACCGCCGCGTCTTCACCCAGGGCCGGGAGTTCTACTCGGAGTATCCGAGGGAATCCGGCCTCCTGCAGCAGGTGCCGACGAAGGACGGGAGCGCGTCGGAGGACCGCTTCGTCGAGAGCTCGGATCCGGACCTGCTGGAGCGCTTCCGCTTGCTGGTGAAGCAGGGGACGAGTGGCAGCGGGCAGGAGTCCCCCTTCGAGGCCGCCCGGCTGGCGGTCTCCGAGCCCCTGACCACCACCTCCATCGCCGAGGGAGGGAACGGAGGCTTCCTGCGGGACGGCGCGCGGCTGCTCGTCGTGGTGGTGACGGACGAGGAGGACTGCAGCTCCACCGCGCGGCCGCCGCCAGTCACCGTCACGGACAACACCGCGGAGGACAAGTGCCACGAGGGCGCGGCGCTGCTGACGTCGGTGGACGAGTACGCGGAGGCCTTCAAGAGCCTGCGCGACTCCAAGGGCGGACGTCGGGAGGTGCTGTGGGCCACGGTGGGTCCGGTGGCGCTGAGCGACAAGCGGGCGGAGCTGATCACCGACGCGACGCCGCAGGGCACGTATGTGCGCAACGCGGACTGCCCCACGTCCTACGGGCCGGGCTACCGGCACCGGGCGATGTCGGAGAAGTTTGACTCGGCGCTCGACAACCTGGACTCCATCTGTCGGGAGAGCTACCGCGACACGCTGCTGCACATCGCGGAGCTGGCGGCGGTGGCGCAGAGCCTGGACGTGGTGAACCTGCCGGATCCGCGCCTGGCGCAGGTGGAGATCACCCGCGCCGGGGGCACGGTGGAGCGCTGCTCGGTGGCGGCAGGGGACCTGAGCTACGAGCCGTCCGGGGAGGACCGCCCCGCGCGGATCTACTTCGGCGGCAGCTGCCTGCGCCGCGCGGATGATCAGAAGGTCGAGGTGAAGGTCATCTGCGCCGGTTAGGTCCGCCGGAGGGGTGACGCCCAGGGGCTCGAAAACCCTGGCGTCGCCCCGGTGGATCCAAGCCACCACGTCGTATCGCCGGGCCCGTCGCCGTGCGTCCTATGCGGGCGCACGTCAGACCCTTGAGCATACTGAACCGTCGTGCAGGCGTGCGTTCGGTGTGTGTCGGGTCCTGGCGAGGAGGCGAGATGAGCGCGGTGGCGGAGCAGCGCAGTGGCGGCGCGGTGGTCGAGCAGCTTCGCGAGCGCATCCGCCAGTTGCAGGCGGCGCCGCGCAGCTACCTGGCGGTGCTGCGCACGGGGATGGAGGCGGTGGACGCGCTGCTGCCCTCGGGCGGCTTCCCGCTGGGGCAGGCGGTGGAGCTGTGTGGTGAGGCGGCCTCCGGCAGGACGAGCCTGGCGCTGAGCGCGGTGGCGTCCGCGCATAGGGAGGCGCGGCTGTGCGCGTGGGTGGATGGACCGCGCGAGCTGTATGCCCCGGCGGCGGCGGCGCAGGGCGTGGACCTGGAGCGGCTGCTGCTCGTGCGGCCCAAGGCGCCCGAGCAGCGGGTGTGGGCAGCGGTTCAGCTGGCCCGGAGTGGGGCCTTCGCGTGCGTGGTGCTCGACCTGACGCGAGGGGTGGGCGCGACGGGGAGGCCGCCGCGGGTGGGGCTGGCCGAGGCGCGGAAGCTGGCGGACGCGGCGGAGCGTGGCGGCGGGCTGCTGCTGCTGCTCACCTCGCCGGAGGCTCCGGCGGATGGGGTGACGCGGCTGCGCACGGAGTCCCAGGGGGCGGAGGGCTGGGCGGTGGAGGTGGTGCGCAGCAGGCGCGGCGGCACGGGGACGCGGGCGGTGCTGCCGTGGAGCGCGCTGTACCCGGAGCTGGGGCTCGAGGAGGGGGGGCGGGTGCTGGACGTGGGGCCGGTGGACGCGGACGCGACGCCGGACTTCCTGCGGGAGACGCCGTGGGTGGCGCGCAACGGGCTGGGGCACCAGGGGCAGCGGTCCGGGCGGGATGGGGTGATGCCCTCGTTGCGGGTGGCGTCGGACGTGGCCTCGGCGGCGCACAACTGAGGGAGCCATGCGCAGGGCCTATCTGCATTTCACGCGCTTCCCGGTGCAGCGCAAGGTCATCGAGTGTCCGGAGCTGGCGGGCCGGCCCTTCGTGCTGGTGGAGGAGGCTCGCGGCCAGCGACGGGTGGTGGCGGCGTCCACGTCCGCGCTGAAGGCGGGCGTGCGGCCCGGGGTGACGCTCACCGCGGCGACGGCGCTGGAGCCGGGGCTGCGGCACTTCCCCTACCGGTTGGAGGAGGAGAAGCGGGCACTGGTGGCGCTGGGGGAGGCGCTGCTGAGCCTGGGGCCGGGCTTCCAGCTCTCCGCCCCAGATGGACTGTGGCTCGACGCGGGGGCCGCGCACCTGTCGGGAGGTGAAGCGGGGCTGTGCTCTCGGGCGTTGGCGTTGTGCGAGGGGTTGGGGTACCGGGCGCACGTGGTGGTGGCCTCAGAGGCGTTCACCTCGCGAGCGCTGGCGCGCTTCGGAGCGCGGCGGGTGGAGGTGGTGGCGCCGGGGGCGTCGGCCCAGGCGCTGGCGCCGTTGCCGTTGGCGGCGCTGGAGGGGCGGGAGTCCGCGCCGTTCTCCGCGTTGGGGCTGCGCACGTTGGGAGAGGTGGCCCAGCTGCCGCCGGGGGCGGTGGCGGCGCGGGGTGGGGTGATGGGGGCTCGGGCGCATGCGTGGTGCGGCGGGAGGGATGAGACGCCCTTCGTGGCGGAGGTGCTGGACGAGGTGCTGGAGGAGCGGCGGGTGTTGGAGTGGCCGGCGGAGTCGTTCGAGCCGTTGGGCTTCGCGCTGAAGACGTTGCTGGACCGGTTGGGGGCGCGGCTGGTGGGGCGGGGGCGGGCGGCGGTGCGCATCACCTTCACGTTGAAGCTGGACCCCACGGGGCAGCAGCGGGTGACGTTGTCGCTGGCGAGGCCCACGGCGGCGGCGAAGTTGTTGTTGGACCTGGCGCGGCACCGGCTGGAGGAGCTGCGGTTGGAGAACCCGGTGGCGGAGGTGTCCGCGCGGGTGGACGAGTTCTCCGAGGACCGGGGGCAGCAGCTCTCGTTGGGGGACGCGCCGGAGGGGGACGCGGCGCTGGAGGTGGTGTTGTCGCGGCTGGCGACGACGTTGGGAGAGGAGTCGCTGTGCTCGGCGGGGTTGGAGTCGGTGCATCGGCCGGAGGGCGCGCAGGGGACACGGGCGTTCCGCCCCCCCGAGGCTCGCAAGGGGTGGGGGGAGGCGCTGACGCCGGTGGAGCGGAGGGACGGTGGGCTGCGGGAGCGGCCGTCACGTTTGTTGGCGGAGCCCGCGTGGCTGGACGCGGAGCTGGGAGACACGGGTCGGTTGCTCGCCGCGCGAGTCGGCGGACGGCGTCACCGGGTGACAGCGGTGACGGGCCCCGAGCGATTGGGCGGCGAGTGGTGGGCCGAGACGCCCTTCCAGCGCGATTACTACCGGGTGCACTTCGAGGGACTGGGGCCCGCCTGGGTGTTCCAGGACATGCGCGACGGCCGCTTCTACCTGCAGGGGTTGTTCGACTGAGCTATGCATGGTGACCATGCGCGCCCTCTCACTCCTCCTGCTGTCGCTGCTCGCCACCGCGTGTTCCGCGCCGCAGGTCCGGCCTCCGGGGGCCATCCGCAAGGTGGTCGTCGTGATCGGCACGCGCGTGGACTCGCTGCCCGTGGCGACCTATCGCGAGGACATGCTGGGGGAGGGCAACCCGCGCTCCGTCCTCATCGGCCAGACGCAAGCGGTGCTGCGTGAGCGCGGCTTCGAGGTGGTCGGCTCGCGCATCTCCGACGCACCATCCCCCTCCACCGGCGAGGTCGTCGCCCTCATCCGCGAGAACAAGGCCGAGGCCGCCGTCATCGTCGTGCTCAACTGGGTGGACGTGTCCTCCATCCGCGCCATGGGCCGCGCCGAGGTCTTCCTGGAGGCGGGCCTCGTGTCGCCGAACGGCGACCTGCTGTGGCGCAAGGACTCCCGCACCGTCTCGTCCATCAGCATGTACCAGTCGCAGACGGACTACAGCTCCTACCTGCGCAAGGCCGTCATCGACGCCGTCAAGGAAGTGCCCTGAGCCCCCTCAGGGCTTCGGCTGGGGGCTCGCCAGCCGAAGGTGCTCGTGCACCGTCTCCGCGCGCAGGTAGAGGAACTGCGCGTCGCCGAACGCCAGCGTGTCCCCGTCGTTGAGCGTCACCTGCGCGCGGAAGCCCAGCGGCGCGCCGTTGATCCACGTGCCGTTCATCGACTGCGCGTCCCGCACCTGGAAGCCACCCGTGGTCGC
This sequence comes from Myxococcus sp. MISCRS1, assembly GCF_026626605.1. Classification (NCBI taxonomy): domain Bacteria; kingdom Pseudomonadati; phylum Myxococcota; class Myxococcia; order Myxococcales; family Myxococcaceae; genus Myxococcus; species Myxococcus sp. MISCRS1. Next base: position 117,004 of record NZ_JAPNKB010000001.1, on the reverse strand, counting down.
GTTCCAGCGCAGCGTCGCGTGGTGCTGCGACACGGACGGGTCTGGCACCACCAGGTCGCAGTCCGAGCGCCCCACGGTGAGCTCCTCCCCATCCACCTTGGGGTTCAGGAAGTGCACCTCCAGGTTGTCGAAGTCGCGGAGCATCGCGAGCAGCCGCTCCGTCATGCGCGAGCGGTGCGCCATGCCCACCGTGCGAGCGCCCGTCAGCTGCTGGGCGACGTTCCGGAAGACGGGATCCACGGGCTGCTGGATGAGCGCCACCGGACCGGACGCGGCGCGGAAGGCCTCCAGCGAGGCCGAGGCGAAGGGACGGAGCTGGTTCACGGACACCATGCCTCCCACCCTACGTCCAAGCGGGGGCCACGGGAAGTCGTGTGACAGTGCCCGCCAGGCCCCCTCATCGCCACATCACCAGCATGGCTTCCGACCCGAGGGCATGAAACCCTCACGCTTCATGCGGGTCCTCGTCACGGGCGCAGCGGGCTTCATCGGTCACCACGTCAGCGCGAAGCTGCTCGCCCGAGGTGACACCGTCATCGGCGTGGACAACCTGGACCCGTCCGGAGACGTCGCCCTCAAGCGCGCCCGACTGGCCCGACTCCGCTCGCTTCCCGGCGCGGAGCACTTCACCTGTCACGAGGCGGACATCACCGACGCTCCCGCGCTCGCGGGAATCTTCCAACGGGAGCACCCCGAGCGAATCGTCCATCTGGCCGCGCGGGTCGGCGTGCGAGAGGCCGGAGCCTCCGCTTCGTCCTACGTGGACGCGAACATCGTGGGCTGGCTCCAGCTCCTGGAGCAGGGCCGCGCCGCGGGCGTCTCGCACCTGGTCTACGCGTCCTCCAGCTCCGTGTACGGCGCGGACACGCCGCCGCCCTTCCACGAGAGCGCCTCCGCCGACCATCCCCTCAATGTCTACTCCGCGACCAAGCGCGCCGGAGAGCTGCTGGCCCACACGTACAGCCACCTCCACGGCCTGCCCACCACGGGCCTGCGCTTCTTCACCGTGTACGGACCCTGGGGACGCCCGGACATGGCGCCGCTGCGCTTCCTGCGCGCCTTGGGAGCAGGGCGCCCCATCGACCTGTACGGCGAGGGACGCATGCTGCGCGACTTCACCTTCGTGGAGGACGTGGCGGAGGCGGTGCTGCGCGTCCTGGACCGTCCTCCCGTGGGGAGCCCTCCGTATCGACTGCTCAACGTGGGACGCGGGGAGCCCGTCTCCGTGCGGGACTTCGTCGCCGTGCTGGAGCGGCTCCTGGAGACCCGGGCCGTGCTGCGGCTCCTGCCCGCGCAGGCCGGGGAGATGGACTCGACCTGGGCGGACCCCGCGGCCCTGGAGCGCGAGACGGGCTTTCGCCCCCGCGTGTCCGTGGACGAAGGGCTCGCGGCGCTCGTGACCTGGGCGCGCGGGCACTCCGTCCCCTGAGCTAGAGTCCGTGCCCTCGTCACCCGGGCCGGCGGGTGGCCTGCTTCCCTCTCGAGGCTCCTGGTCCTCCAGGAGGAGTGTCGTCATGTCCCGGAATCATCGCGTGCGCTTGCGTCTCACCTTCTTCGCGCTGCTGCCGCTGCTCGGCGCCTGCTCGGACTCCCGCGAGCCTTGCGTCCGGGACTCCCAGGCGGCCTTCGCCCCCGCGGACTTCCTCGATGAGCACCTCCGGGCGCGGCGCGTCGACTGCGGTTTCCAGAGCAGCGTGGGCGAGCTGGCCGTGGGGGCGGATGGCACCACCTGGCTCCGCCGCGGCGAGTACGAGGACCGGGGCGAGGACACCTTCTTCTTCCCGCCCGTCAAGCGCCTGTCGCAGGTGGACGCGGAGGGAGGGTGGCGGGGCGAGCTGGCGCTGCCGGACTTCGTCCACCACCATGTGGTCCATCGCAGTGGCGAACTCACCGTCTTCGGCTGGGAGCGCGAGGAGGACCCGCTCGCCCTCCAGGTGCGTCGCATCCGACCGGATGGGACCCTTGTCGCGCAGCGGCGCTTCACCCACGCGATTCCCTCGGAGGAGCGCATGGACTTCATCGCCCTGCCGAACGGCGCCCTGGGGCGGGCACAGCTCCCGGACTCCGAGCGCAACGCCGCCGTCATGCTGGCGCGGGCGGATGGGGAGGAGGTCGTCTTCCTCCTGGCGCTCGACGGCATCCGCGTGGGGCGGCTCGACGCGCGCCTGGAGACGCTGTGGCTCAGTCCCGTGGCGCCCTCGGTGGCCTTGAGGGACTTCTCCACCTGGGAGCAGATGGAGGCCGTGGGCGCCCCCTGGGTCGGCTGGGGCCTGGACGTGGACGAGCAGCACCAGGTCCACGTCGCCACGCCGCTGATGGACCTCCAGCGGCGCGCCTACGTGGCGTCCTTCGGGCGCGAGCCCACGGGCGCGACGGGACGCGCCTTCCTCCTGTCCTCCTTCTCGCCCACGGGCGCGTTCGTCTCCGCGCGCGCCGTGTCCGCGCCCGAGCCCCAGGAGATCGTCGGCCTGGTGGTGCGGTCAGGCACCTTCGCGCTCGGCGCCAGGGAGCGGGCGCTGGTGGGCGGCAGGACCCTCTCCCCGGACCTGTACTTCGCCTCCGGGCGCATCGACGGCGCCTCGGAGGACGACCTCGTGCGCGCCCTCGACATCGAGCGTGACGACGTGCCCGTGTCCTTCGTCGCCTGCGGCCCGGCGCGTTACTGCTTCGCGGGCGACACGGGCTTCGCGCAGGACTCCACGGACCCCGAGCAGCGCAAGAGCAAGGGCTTCCTGCTCACGGTGGATGCGAGCGGCCAGCGGCAGGGGCTGTTCCAGCTTCAGCGAGAAGAGGCCGTGCACGTCCTCATCGCCAGACAAGGCGTGGGGGACTCGGTGGTGTTCGCGTTCGGCATCGACGGCTCCCGGACCACGGGGGGGCCCGGGAGCCGCGCGAAATCCAACGAGACGTGGGTCGGCATCCTCTCGCCGCCCTGAGGCTCACCCGCTCGTCACCTCCACCTGTCCGTGCTCCACGCGCCAGCACTCGCTGGTGCAGGCGCGCGCGAAGGTGGAGTCGTGGCTCACCAGCAGCAGCGCGCCGGGGTACTCGCGCAGGGCCGCCTCCAGTCGCTCGATGGAGGGCAGGTCCAGGTGGTTGGTGGGCTCGTCGAGCACCAGCGCCCAGGCGTGCTGACCCAGGCCCCGCGCGATGAGCAGCTTGCGCACCTCACCCGGGGACGGCTGCTCCGAGCCGAGCAGTCGCTCCGGGTCCACGCCGAGCGCGGCGACGAGGGACAGCACGCGGCCCTTCTCCTCGGGAGGCAGCGCGCGCACCGCGTCCAGGGTGGCCCGGGCCTCCTCGGCGCCCACGTCCTGCGGCAGGTACAGGATGCGCTCGCGCGGCACGCGGGTGTTCTCCAGCAGAGCGCGCACCAGGGTGCTCTTGCCCGCGCCATTGGGACCCTCGATTCGCACGCGCGCCTCGCGTCCCACCGACAGCTTCACCGGACCCAGCAGCGGCACGTCCCCCGCGCGCAGCTCCGGCGCATCCAGCGTGATGAGCCACGGGTTGGGCGAGCGCACGTAGTCGACGAAGACGGAGCGGCCCATCGTCTTGTCCGCGTGGAACTCGCCCACCGCGTCGCTGACCCGCTCCAACTCCCGGCGGAGGACGCCCACGCGGCGGCCCGCATGGTTCTCCGCCCAGCCCGCGACGACGGACGCGCCCATGGAGCGCGCGTCGTTGTCGTTCTTGTCCTTGAGCCGCTTGCGGGTGCTGCGCGCCGCGTCCGCGGAGGCCTGCTCGCGCCGGGCCTGGTCCAGCATCCGGGCCGTGCGCTTCTGCTCCGCTTTGGCCTGCTGATAGGCGCCCAGCTCGGCTTCACGCTCGGCCTCCCAGTGCTGCTTCGCCGCCAGGTAGGCCCCGGGCCACAGCCGCGCGTCGCCGCCGTGCACGCGCAAGGTGTTCGTGGTGAGTGACTCGAGCAGCGGCCGGTCATGTGACACCACCACGCCCACGCCCTTGAAGCGCTTGAGCGCGGAGACGAGCCAGGCCCGGGCCTCGGCGTCCAGGTGGTTGGTGGGCTCGTCGAGCAGCAGCACGTGCGGCTCGGCCGCGAGCGCCGCGCCCACCTGCCAGCGCTTGCGCTCTCCCGGTGACAGCGTGGACCAGCGCTCCAGCGCGGAGACGTCCAGGCCCAGCTGTCCATGCAGCCGCCGCGCGAGCGAGTCCCACGACTCGGCGAACTCGGTGATGTCGGGCGTGAGCGCCTCGACCTCCTGACGGCACAGCCGCAGGGTGGGGGAGGGCGGCTCGAACTGGAGATGCCCCTCGGTGGGCGTCAGCTCTCCGGCCAGCAGGCGGAGGAGCGTGGACTTGCCCGCGCCATTGGCGCCCACCAGGCCCGTCCAGCCCGCGGGCAGGTGGAAGTCGACTTCGGAGAGGACGGTGACAGCGTCGGAATAGGCGTACGACACGCGATGCGCGCGGAGGGATGACATATGAGGCGAACTCCTGAATCCAGGGCGCGAGCACGCACGAGGCGGCTCAGCGCGATGACGACTCGAACGACCTGGGACTCAGCGGTTCTGCCTCAAGGGGGAATCGACCTCGCGTAGGGAGGGGTTGTCAGGCCCTCCGGTGGATGCGTGCCTTCAATCTATGACGCGCGCCGGGGCGGATTGCAACCCCGACCTGCCCGCCGTCCAGGTCCGACGGCGGGCGTGAAGCCTTCCAGACAGCGACGGCGGCTACTCGTCCTGCTCGGTGGGCGGGCGAGGGCGCCGAGGCGGCACGGCGGGGACGCCGGCGAGCGTGGCGGACTCGGAGAGCACGTTGCCCCGGGCAATCGCCTGCGCGCTGAGGGCCGCGGCGGTGGGCACCTGCCGCTGCGCGGGGACCTTCGCCTTGGCGGCCTCCTCGTCCTTGAAGAAGACCTCCTTGAGCGCGGAGACGGCGCCGAGCGTGGCGGTGGCCTCGTAGGGGATGAACATCTTGTTGTCCCCCTTGCTCATCTCCTGGAGGGTCTCCATGTAGCGCAGCGCGAGCACCTCGGGGGTGGCGCGGCCGTTGTGGATGGCCTCGAAGGTGAGGCGCGTGGCCTCCGCCTTGCCCTCGGCCTCCAGCATGGTGGCGCGCTTGTGGCCCTCGGCGCGGGCGATCTCCGCGTCGCGCTCGGCCTCGGCGCGCAGGATTCGGGAGATCTTCTCGCCCTCGGCCTGGAGGATGGCGGCGGCCTTGTCGCCCTCGGCCTTGGTCACCTCGGCGCGGCGCTCGCGCTCGGCGGTCATCTGCTTGGCCATAGCGGACTTGATGGCCTGGGGCGGCTCGATCTCACGCAGCTCCACGCGCGTCACCTTCACGCCCCACTTCTCCGTGGCCTCGTCCAGCACCATGCGCAGGCGCGTGTTCACCGTCTCGCGGCTGGTCAGCGTCTGGTCCAGCGTCAGGCCGCCCATGACGTTGCGCAGGTTCGTCATCGTGAGCTGCTCGATCGCCAGCGCCAGGTTCTCCACCTGGTACAGCGCCTTCGCGGGGTCGACGATCTGGTAGTAGATGACCGAGCCGACCTCCATGTTGACGTTGTCGTGGGTGATGACCTGCACCGTCTCGAAGCCCATGACCTGCTCGCGCAGGTCCACCATGGTGCTGCGCATGTAGCGGTTGCCCGTGCGCATCTCGATGGGGCGGGGGCTGTCGATGAACGGGATGAGGATGTTCAGCCCGCTGGTGGCCACGTCGTGGAACTTGCCCAGACGCTCCACCACCATGACCTTGGCCTGGGGAACGATGCGCACGCAGGTGTAGAGCAGGAAGCCCAGCGCGCCCACCACGGCGAGTAGAAGTACGACCGTCCCTGCGTCCATCAGCGCTTCTCCTGGTTCTGTTCCCCGGGGGGAACCGATGACAGCGTCGCCGAGGGGCGGCGCACCCAAAGCTTGAGTCCTTCGACCTGCTCCACGGTGACCAGCTCGCCCGCGAGGATGGCGCCCGTCAGCGAGCGGGCCATCCACAGCTCGCCGTTGATGCGCACCGTGCCCCCGTGGGGCGCGTCGATGGCCTCCGTCACCACGGCCTCCTGACCGACCATGGCCTCGATGCCCGTCTTCAAGTGCGAGGCATCCCGCATGAAAACGTTCTTGAACAGGGTGCGCGAGGCGGTGATCAACCCGATGGCCACGGCGCTGAAGAGCCCGAGCTGGACGATGAAGGTCAGCCCCAGGCCCGCGGCGAGCGAGGCGACGAGCGCCCCGGCCGAGAACCACACGAGCCCGAAGCCGGTCAGCTTCAGCTCCAGCACCCCGAAGACGAGGGCGGCGGCGACCCAGAGCTGCCATGCGGAGGGGAACAGGTCCATGAAGGTCTCTTTGTCAGTCGATTCCCCTCCCTGTCAAACGGGGGTCGGCCGGGACGAAAGCGTCCTTCAGGACTGAGAGGGCCAAAGGCGCCGCGTCCCCTCAACGCCGGACATTTCCAGGCTATTTCACCCGGAACAGCTCCCGCGTCTCGACGATGGGCTGATAGCCGCCGACGGTCCGGGTGAAGAGCAGTCGCTGGGGGACGCCCGTGCTGTCGCAGTCCAGGGCCTCCAGGGCGAGTGTCTCCTTGAAGACGAGCGTGTGCTGGAGGGGTTTGGAGTGGGAGGTGGTCTTCTCGATTCCGACGGTGCGGGGTGGCTCCTGGGGGCGGACGGGGTAGGACTTGGCGGGGCGGCGGGTGACGATGAACTCCACCTTGGCGGGGGAGCGCTCCAGGTCGAGCACGTAGTCGCTGGTGTCCCGGTGGCTGGGGCCCGCGGTATCCGGGGTCAGGCTGTCGAACTGCACGTGGGTGTCCGCCCAGTAGGCGCCCCGCTCATCGCGGTGGAAGCGCACGGTGAGCGTGTAGTTGTTCTTGAGCAGGGCGTCATTGGCCATGCGGACCAGCGGGTCCTTGAGCTGCGCGTCGGTGAGGGGTGTCTGCCATTCCTTGAACACGCGCCCCTTGTAGGTGCCCAGGTACAGCTCGCGGTTGACGCCACAGGGGGCGGGCTTGCGGGAGGCGTAGCGCGTTTCCGCGCCCTGGCCTGGCGACGGGAACAGCAGGGCGGACGCGAGGATGAACAGGAAGGGAAGGGCGAAGCGGTTGAGGCCGTGCGACGACATGGGTCCTCCTCGTCGGGAGATGACGGGGCGACATGGGCCGATGCCGCCCTCCGGAGCGACTCGCGCCAGGAATGGGGCGAGAGCCGAGCGGACGACGACGGTAGGCACCGCGCACGGGCGTGACAGGGATTCTCAGGAGTCGAGCGTTGCTGCGCGGACAGCCTCGCGGGGTGTGGCGCGCGCGTGTCCGAGGTCGAACGAGGACCTCGGACGAAGGGCTGTCTGGAAACGTCGTGGCTACGGGCTCAGGGTCATGAAGAGCTCGGCGACGCCGTCCACGACCTGCGGGTGGTCCTGGGGCTCCGCGCGGAAGCCACACTTCTCGAGGACGCGGACGGAGCCGACGTTGTGGACGGCGACGCACGCGTGCAGCGGACGTGTCGGCTCCACCGTCAGGAACTCCGAGAGCGCGCGGGTCGCGATGCCCCGACCCCAGTGCTCCCTGCCAATCCAATAGGCGATGAGCCGCTCGCCGTTCTGCTCCCAGCTGCTGATGTACCCGGCGACCTGTCCGTCGACGACGATGGTGCGGGTGACGTTCTCGGGGCGGAGGACCTTCGTGCGCCAGTGCGTCATGAAGGCCTCGCGCTCCCGGGACGGGAAGGCGGCCATGTGCAGCGCGACCGGGTCGCGTTGGTGCTCGAAGAAGAGGGGGAGGTCTTCGTCCGTGACGTTGCGCAGGTGCATCAAGAGGGTCCAGCCTCCACGAGTCGGGTGCCGCGGCGAGTGTAGCCCGCGGCCCCGCTCGCGATGACTGGAATGCAAGGTGGGGGAGGGCGGCCCGAGCGCGACCGCCCTCACGTCCTCATCGGCCCGCGGGGAGCGTCCCCGCCTTCAGGCTGCTCTGGTAGTCCACCTGCCACCGCGCGGGGAGCCGCGCGAGCAGCTCGGCCGTCAGCGCCGCCCGGTCCTTGAACTCGTAGGCGCGCTGCATGGTGACGTCGCCGACCAGGAAGCCGTTGGCGTACAGCGTGCTGCCCTTGGCCTCGCGCTTCTCCTGGAGCGAGCTCCGGTCGAGCTTCAGGTTGTGCACGGCACCCGCGAACATCTCGCGGTCCGCCTTCACCAGGGTGGAGATGCCCGAGTCGGTGAGGACGCGGTTGCCGACCTTCAGCTCCTCCGCCCACACCACCCCGCGGTCCGGCGTCATCACCGGGTGGGTGCCCGTCAAGAGCAGGTCATGGCCCACGTCGTCGCGGAGGCGGACCATCTCGATGCTCTCGGTGCCCACCGTCGTGTCCGCCACACGCAGCGCCTGGCCCGAGCCGTCCGTCACCACGCGGGCTCCCTGGGCGATGCGCTCGATGGGGGCGCTCTTTCCTCCCGCGAGCTTCACCTGGGTGCCCGCCGCCAGACAGCTGTAGGAGATCTGGATCTTCGGCATGCACACCATGCTCGGCGTGAAGGTGGGCGACGAGGAGAACTGCTTGGTGACCTGCGTGGGCCTCCCCAGGCGGTTCATGGTCACGTCGATGCTCATGAACAGGTCCACGTCCTCGTAGGGCTGGAAGAAGACCCCGGTGAAGACGCCCTGGTTCTGGGGGATGTCCCACTGCACCTGCCGTAGGTCCGAGGGGTTGATGGTCAGCCAGTTGAAGAAGGTACCGAAGGCCATCTCCCGAGGACCACCGCTCTCCTCGACGAGCTTGGCGTACGTGCCCGGCGTGTTGTTGATGCTCGTCACCGGGAAGGGGAAGGTCATCGTCCCCTTCAGCGGAATCTGCACCTGCTGGAAGTTGACCAGCGGGTAGTCACAATCGCCGTTGTTGCGCTGCAGGCAGATGGTGACGATGTTGTCCGGCCTCGCGGCGGGTGCCAGGTCCCTGGGGTGGACGATGTCGCAGCCCGGCGACGGGGAGACGGTGGCCGACTTGTAGAGGACGTACTCCTGGCCACCGAAGGAGACCAGGCTGGCCGAGTCGACGTAGAGCAGCGGATCCCGGGTCAGCGGGAGCACTCCCGTGGCGCGGGCCCACAGCTTGCGCCCATCGGCATAGACCTCGCCCCACCCATAGTCAGACACCTGGTTCTGCTGGGTCTCGTCCCAGACCACCACGTCCAGGAAGCTGTAGTCCGCGCCTCCCTGCACGGTGGAGAACGCCGTCGCCTCGAAAGTCCTCCCGTCCGGCCCGACGATGACCTTGCCGATCAAGTGGTCCCTGGGGGCCTCCGCGGAGACCTGGGCGCTCACGCCCTGCCTGCGCGCGGCGTGACGCTCGCGCACCGACTGGAGCATGGCGAAGAACTGGGGATACTTCTCTGGGGTCTTTCCCGCGGCCGCCACCCGGGCTCGGAGGAAGCGGTACTGGGCCTCGTCGGACAGGTCCAGCGCGACGACACCACCGTGCCTCGCGGCCAGTGCTCGCACCTGGGACAGGTCTCCGGGGCGCAGCTCGTTCGAGCCCGGCGCCTCGGTGGGGCTCTGCCCGGAGTCCTGGGGGCTCTCCTTCTGGCATCCGGCCAGGGCGAGGCTCACGGTGAGCAGCAACGACAAGGGAGCAGCATGTCTGCAAAGACGTCGTGACATGGTCTACCTCTGGGGGTGGGACTGCGGTGAGAGCGGCCGTGCCAGTGCACGCGTGTCCGTCCCTGGGGAGGAACGTGGGGTGGATGACAGGGATTGGCAAAGGCATATCAAGAGTTGTTATTCATTGACATCCGTCAGGGTCCCGCAAGGTTCCGAACAAAACAAAGACATCGATTGGAGGCATGGAAGGGCGAGGAGGCCTGGTGGTTTCCCACGAGGCGACATGGGGGTTTCCACGGTGGGACAGCTCGGTGATAAGCGTCCTCCATGTCGAAGATCCTCATGGCGGCCCACCCCACGGCGGGCCACACCAACGCCCTGCGCGCCATGGGCGTGCGGCTGCGTGAGCTGGGGCACGACGTCGCGATGGCGCTCGCCGCGCCGCCGCTCCCTTTCTCGAACCTCTGGCCGGAGCCCCTGCGCGTGGCGACGACGCTGCCCCAGGCCATCCAGCGCGACGGTCTGCGGCTCATCCGGCTCCAGCCCGCACCCGCCATGCTCTGGTACGGCGCCCGTATTCCGCACGCTCGGGGCGTCGACGAGCTGGCCCTGGCGCTGCGTCTGTTCACCGCCGGGATGAAGTCGCAGGCCCGCCACCTCGCCCGGGAAATCGAGGCGTCCGGCATCGACGTGGTGCTCGGCGACTACCTCATGCCCGCGGCGCTGCTCGCGGCCCGGCTGACGAGGCGGCCCTACGCGGCGTTCTACCACTCCGCGCTGCCTTTCCCCGTGGAGGGTGCGTCTCCCTTCGGCAGCGGCCTGCCGGACGACGCGCCTCGCGACGAGACCTGGGCGCGCGCGGAGCAGGCCACCCAGGCGCTCGGCGCGTGGTTCGATGCCCGGGTCGCCAGGGATGCGCGAGCGTTGGGCGTGGGCCTGCGCCCTGGCGGTTTGCTCTCCGCGCCCATCTCCGACGACCTCAACCTGCTGGCCACCCTTCCGGAGCTGGAGCCCGGGCTGAAGCCGCTCACGGGGCCCGTGGAGATGACCGGCCCCTGTCTTCCCCGTGCGCGGGACGCGGACCGGGACGACCCCGCGCTGCGCTCCCTCCAGCCCGGACGTCGCCACGTGTACGTGTCGCTGGGGACGGTGTTCAACGGCCAGCCCCGCGTGTTCGACGCCATCCTCGACGGACTGGCGCGACACGACGTCCACACCGTCGTCAGCGCGGGCGCCAGCTTCGGGCGGCTGGAGCGACGCGCGGGCCCGCGCACGCTCGTGTTCCGTCAGGTGCCCCAGGTGCCCCTGCTGCGGCGCGTGGACTTGGTGGTGACACACGGCGGGAACAACACCGTCCAGGAGTCGCTCGCCGCGGGTCGCCCCATGGTGGTGATTCCCTTCGGTGGGGATCAGCTCGCGAATGCGCGCCGCGTGGAGCGGCTCGGCGTGGGGCGCGTGGTGCTCCCCTCGGCGCTGGAGGCCTCCTCCGTCGCGAGCGCGCTCTCCCGGCTCCTGGAGCCCGCCGTCACGACCCGGGCCCGCGCGCTCGCGTCCTCGATCGAGGGCGTGGACGGAACCGAGCGCGCGGTGCAAGCGGTGCTGCGACTGTCGAAGTGAGCGCGGTGGCGCCGCTCAGTCCTGGACCCAGCGGAACGTCACGCGATCCCCGCCGGTGAGCCGCGCCGAGAGGTTCGAGAGCTCATACACGTCGGTATGGGTTCCGAAGAGGCCCTTCGACTTGCTGAAGAGGAAGCGGGTCGACGGATCCAGCACGATGCTCGACCACTCCGAGTTGGTGTCGCAGCCCGCGGTCGAAGGCGACGGCCAGTTGCACCAGCTGTTGCCGGACTCGTTCCAGACCTTCCACGGCTGGCTGCTGCTGAGGAGGGTCACCTGCTTCCAGCGACTGATGTTCGACGCGGACTGGAGGCGGAACTCGACGACGTTCGAGGCCGCGACGCCGTGGTCGATGGTCACGTCGATGAGATCTCCGTCCGGCAGCTCGACGCGCTCGGTCATCGGGAAGAGCGCCTTGTCACACGTGAAGCACGTGTGCGTGATGTCCCCGGGGGACGTGCAGCCGCTGGTGGCGTACTCCGCGGCATACAAGCCGTCGGCGGCGCAGAACGCACATGAGTGCGCGTAGACGCTGGTGGCGCAGGAGAAGACATACTTCACCTGCGTCGCGGAGAAGTCCGCCCAGGAGATGCCCGTCGCCGCCATGGCGGAGACGCTTCCACCCACCTCTTCCCGAGGGGGCTCCGGCTGGGTGGGCTCCGCGGGGACGCCAGGCGTCCGTCCATCCTCCTGGGGGCCACATCCAGCGCCTCCCACGAGGCCAAGGCCCAGCACGGTCGAGACGAGCCAGTTCCGCATCTGCATGGTGTGTCTGCTCACGGGTGACGCCCAGGGCGGGCGCGACGCATCGGGCTGCTCGAGCGACGAAGGTTCGGGATGGAAAGACACGGCAGCCGCCAGGCGCTCGCGGACCGTGTGCCGGTTGCCGCGAGTGCCTCGGTCCACCATGGATACGCACAGCCCGCAGAAAGCTGGCTGCGGGCGGCGGTGCTTTCTTCCCGACGCGCGTCAGGGCTTTCGCTGGGCCGCCGCGAGGAAGAAGGGCTTCGCCGCGTCATCCGCGGCCTTCCGGTACTCGGGGATGCGGCCGCGGTCGGAGGCGGCGAGGGCGGCCTTCAGCTTCGGGGCGTCGAGGTCCTGGGTGTAGCAGGGCGTGCCCGGCTGCTGGCGCCAGGAGCCCTCGAGGTCTCCGGCGTCGACCGGGTCGAAGCCGAGCTCGTCGATGAGGCGCAGGACCTTCGCCTTGGCCTCGGGGGCGCCGGCGACGGGGAGCGCGACGCGGCCGGGCGTGCCCGGAGGTTGGCTCTTGTCCGCGAGGGACTGGGAGTAGATGTTGTTGAAGGCCTTGACCACCGGCCTGCCGAGCCGCTCGCTGACCCAGACGCTCTCCGTCTTGCCTTGCTCGAGCTCGGGGATGGCGCCGTCCCGGGTCGGGTAGTAGTTGCCGGTATCGATGATGACCACGTCGGCGGGCACGCCCTGGAAGAGGTCCTTGGGCAGGTCCATCACCGCGCGCTGGGGGATGGTGACGACCACGACCTCGCCGCTCTTCGCCGCCTGGGCCGCCGTGACGGCCGTCGCGCCGATCTCCGCCGCGAGCTCCCGAATCGAGTCCGGTCCCCGCGAGTTCGCCAGGGAGACCTGGTGGCCCAGCTTCACCCACTTGCGCGCCAGCGTGGCGCCGATGTGGCCCGCTCCGATGATGCCGATCTTCATGTGTGCCTCCTGGAAGGAGGGGAGCCGGCCATGCGGGCTCCCGACCGATGGGGCACGCCTGATAACCAGCTCCTCCGACGCCTGCCCGGAAGAAATCCATCTTTCGCGAAGTCGGACTGTCCCGCACGGAGTCTGGCGGGAGGCGACTGCTTGCCCCGCTACGACATGACAGGCGGGGCAATCGCGCCGGGCGGACCGATGCCTGTGTTTCAAGGCGCGCCAGCGCCCAGACCAATGGACGTGGAGGCTGCCCGACAGGGGGGAAGGGCGGAGCCGACCTCTGAAAACGATCTCCTGCCCCCTGCGCTGCTGCGCGATCCCTCGAATCAACCAGGGGACGGAGATGCCAGGGAGGCAGGATGCCGTTCCTCATGGGAAGAGGCGTCGCCTTCCCTCCGTCGGTACCCAGGCCGTGCGTTGCCCACCGGCTTGGGGTTCCGTGAAGGATGTGCTGGGCTCACTCCCGCAGTCCCAGCGCAGTCCCTCGTCACGGAGGATGCATGAAGAAGATCGTGTTGCTGTCGTGCGCGCTGCTGTGGGTCACCGCTTGCGGTGGTCCGGAGGCCCCGGAACCTCTCACCCCCGAGGCCCCCATCGAGGACCTCGTCTCGCAAGGAGATCTTGCCCCGACGTACTGGTACACCTGTCAGCTCCCGTGTCGGGCGGGCTTCTGTCCCACCAGCTCCATCCCATACCCAGACTGCTCCTCGGGTATCCGCTACACGTGCACGCCATGCATTGGGGGGCCTGACCCTCTGTGATGCACGTGACGTGAGTCCTTGTGAGAGGGGGGGCGGAGAGCGCCCCCCCCAGTCGCGCGTCCCGTTCGCCGAAGCGTGTCGACCGTCTCCCCGTCAAGCTGGGAATGAATGTCCCGGGAAATGTCCCACGGAATGAGGGTCATGCGTCTCGCCTGGCGGGACGTGCCCCCGCTGGCGCCCGTGCCGGGCGAGACTGACGACGGGGGCGGCAATCGGCCCAGGGTGAGGTCCGTGCGTGCGCGAGCCGGCGAACGAGGTCGAGCAGACCGAGGGCTACTACCGTCGCTATGGCGAAGCCGTGCATCGGCGGTGTCTGCGACTGCTCGGCGATGAGGCGCTGGCCTGGGATTCGACGCAGGAGGTCTTCCTGCGCGTCCACTCCAACCTGAAGCAGCTGCGCGCCGCGGGCTCCGCCTTGTCGTGGCTGCTCACCGTGGCGGACCGACAATGCTTCTCCGTGCTGCGCCGCCAGCGCACCGAGGCCACCCATGCGCTGTCTCGACTGGCGCCACTTCCGGAGGCCCGCGCATCGCCGGAGGCAGCGCTGGAGCGGCTGCTGGTGGACGCGGACCTGGTCAGGCGGGTCCTCGCGCACTGTCCGGAGGACGTCCAGCGCATCGTCGCCCATCGCTTCATCGACGAGCTGGAGCAGGAGCAGATCGCCACGCTGCTCGACGTCTCCCGCAAGACGGTGCAGCGCAAGCTGCAGACCTTCTTCGACACCGCGCGGCGACTCCTGGAGGTCGCCCCCCGCACCGAGCCTCGAAAGGGAACGGCCCCCGCATGAACCCCACCTCCATCCCTCGCTTCCCGGGCGTGCCGGACCTCCTGCTGGAGCGCTACCTGTGTGACGAGCTCTCCCGGGAAGAGGCCCGGCGCGTGGAAGAGGCGGCGCGCGTCTCGCCCGAACTCGCGGCGCACCTGCGGGAGCGCCAGGCCGAGAAGGCCGCCTTCGCCCTCGTGCGCCCCTTCGGCCCGGTGCGGGCCCGACTGGAGACCCCGCGTCCGGGCCGCTGGCGCGGGCTCTGGCATTGGAGCCATCCCGTGCTGGTGCTCGGCGTCGTGCTCGCGGCGGTGCTGCCCCGGCTCGTCACCCTCGAGGAGGTGGAGAAGGTTCGCGTGCGCGGCGGGCTCACCGCGCGAGTGCTCGTCAAGCGAGGTGACGCGGTCTTCGAGCAGGGGCCCGGTGTGGTGTTGCGCCCCGGAGACCGGGTCCGGGTGGAGGTGGAGGACGTCAACGGCGGCGCGCTCTATGTCCTGGCGCTGAGCGAGCGCGGCCGCGTCACACCGCTCCAGGGCTTCGAGGCCACCGGCGGCGCGTTGTCCATGGGGCCAGGCCGATGGGTGCTGCCCGGGAGCCTGGAGCTGGATGCCGCCCCCGAACAGGAGGCGCTGGTGGTGGTGCTCGCCTCCGATGCCCCGAGTGCTCCATCGCCCCAGACCGTCCAGCGCTGGCTGGAGCACGCGGCGAGGGAGACGGCCTTCCCCCCGTCACCCTCGCCGCTCCCTGGCACCCGCCACACCGTCCACGTCCTCCCCAAGGAGCTGCCATGAGGACGGTGCTGCGCTTCGGTGTCCTGCTCGCCCTGGTCGTTACCTCCGTCGCGAGCGCGGAGAGCCGGTTCTCCATCAGCGTGGGCCACAACCTGGGCCGGGACACGGACGAGCCTTTGCGCTGGGCCCAGCAGGACGCCGAGCGCATGGACGCCGTCTTCGGCCAGCTCGGCGGAGTCCCCGAGGACCGTCGTCTCCTGCTGCGGGGGGAGTCCGTCTCCAATCTCAAGCTCGGGCTCGCGCGGATGCGAGGCCGCATCGAGGAGGCGCGGCGCGCCGGAGAGCGCACGCTGCTGTTCTTCTTCTACTCGGGCCACGGTGACGAGTCGGCCCTGCGCCTGGGCGGCGAGGCGCTCCCGCTCGCGGAGCTGCAACGCCTGCTGTCGGAGGTCCCCGCCACCGTCACCGTCGCGGTGCTGGACGCCTGTCACAGCGGCGCGCTCGTGCGAGGCCGCTCCAAGGGCCTCAAGTCCGCGCCCGCGTTCGACATCTCCTTCCTCCGCCAGGTGGGACCGCAGGGGCGCGTGTTCATCGCATCCGCGGGGGCTCACGAGGTGGCGCAGGAGTCGGACAGCCTCCGGGGTTCGTTCTTCACGCACCACCTGATTTCAGGCCTGAGGGGCGCGGCGGACGTGGACGCCGATGGCCGCGTCTCGCTCACGGAGGCCTATGGCCACGTCTACCACCGCACCCTGGCGGGCTCGCACGCCTCCACGGCGGCGGTGCAGCACCCGGAGCTGTCCAGCCAGCTCGCGGGAGAAGGGGACCTGTTCCTCACCACGCTCTCGCGGGCCCACGCGCAGCTCGAGCTGCCACCACGGGTGGGAGACAGCGTCGTGCTCGTGGACGAGCGCACGTTGCAGGTCATGGCGGAGGTGGAGCCCCGAGGTGAAGAGCCGGTGCGCGTCGCGCTGCCAGCGGGTCGCTATCGGGTCCAGGTGCGGCGAGGCCCCCAGGTGCTCTACGGCAAGGTGTACCTGCCCTGGGGCGACAAGCAGCGCCTGGAGCCCGCGTCGCTGGAGGTCCGCACGCTGGCCCTGCACCAGCGCAAGGGCGCGCTCCTGGAGTCCAGCAACTGGCGGCTCCAGGCGGCGGTGGGCGCGGGCCGCTCGTCGACGCAGCTGGGAGGGTGGGGGCCTCAGGTGGGAGTGCTGCTCGCGAGGGAGAGCTCCGGTGGGCTTGGGTTGTCCTTCCTCGGAGGACTCAGCCTGGGGGGCACCCGGGGCGCAACGAACGCGCAGAGATTCGAGCAGGTGGAGCTGGGGCTGTGGAGTGGCCTGGGCCTCGCGGGCTCGGTGGGGCGAGTCTGGATGGGAGCCCACGCGGGCCTCGGTGTGCTGGGCCTGGCTCAGCGCGCGACGAGCCCGGATGCGGAGCGCCGCCGCGAGCTGGGCCTCCCCACGCGACGGACACGCACGGGCGCGGGCGCGGCCACCTTCGCCGCGCTCTCCGCGGAGGTCCCGGTGAGCGCGCGCACGGGCCTCTTCGCCCGGCTGGGCGGCCATGTCGCGCTGATGCGCGAGGACGAGAAGCTCAGGACGCAACTCGCGCCACAGTTGATGCTGGGTTGCACCTGGGGGCTGTGAGCGTGGGTGGCATGTCCCACGTGAGTCCGTCCACGCGTCTCCTTGCTCGCATCGACTGGATGGCGCGAGCGCTTCGAGAAGAGGGCGCGCGGGTTCGCCGGCTGATGCCTGTCACGTGACCTGGGATTGCGCCCGGGTCCGAGAGGAAGGCCATATGACGACGATGCGGGAGCGCGGTTTCTGGAAGTGGAGCCTGCTTGCACTGGCATTGACGGGATGCGGTGGTGTCATGGGAGACGAGGCGGAGGACGAAGCCCTGCTGACGCTGGAGGGCACGCTGCGCGCCTCTTCCACCTTCGACCTGGGGAACTCCGACCGCATTCGCGCGTCGCTCCTCTGGGATGTCTGGCCCAAGGTCGTCGTGGACTGCATGGTCCAGCGGACGTACCCGGAGGGCCTCGCCCGGTGCCAGCGATTGGCCCCGAAGACGTCGTACCACCACCCCGACGCGGACGTCAGGGTCAACGGCCACTTCCCCAACACCTTCAGCATGTCCCTCAATCGCCTGCCGGATCCCGCGGCACTGATTGGAGAGGAGGGCTCCAAGCTGGGCATGGCCTACGTGATGGCCTACGTGGACGGCAACGGCAACGGCACCCTGGACCGGGTGTCGAACGAGGCCACTTCCAGCCCTGACATCGTCGTCGGGTTCCAGTCGGGCTTCAGCGCGGACTCGACGGAGCAGTCCTTCATCCTGTACCGCGAGGGCGCGCTCCACCCGCTCTACCGCTTCGACTTCCCGGACTGCCCGGAGATTCCCCAGGGGTACTCCGTGGTGACGCTGCACTACACGGAAGAAGGGACGGAGTGCACCGTGAAGACGCGCAGGGTGGACCTGGACATGGATCTGGAGGCGAACCAGGCCTTCCAGCAGCTCGCCTGCGAGGAGCCCAACGCTCGAGTCCTCCTGGACACGGTGCGCGCCTCCACCGTGGGGCCTCCGCCCGTGGGGAGCACCCAGCGGTGCGGCACGTTCATCCACTCCATCTCGCGCAATGACCAGGTGCTGTACGTGAATCCCCACCCCGAGCGCTTCTGCTCCGTGGCGAACACGGAGGTGTACATGCTGAAGGACTACTGGGATGGCACCTGGGATGACCGGGCCTCGCCGCCGTCCTGGTGGCCCTGCCCGGTGGTGACCACGCCCTGAGGTGACGACCGCGGGGGCCCGCGCCCGTCACTGCCGCGGATAGGAGTCCTTCGCGGCTTCCCGGCGGGCGCGCTCCGCGGCCTCGCTCTCCTCTCGCCGACGGTCCGCTGCCGCGCGCTCTTCGATGGCGCGCGTCAGCGCCTCCGGCGTCTTCTCTCGGAGGAGCGGGGCGAGCTGCTCGAGCGCGCGCTGGAGGTCGGGGAAGGGAACCCGGTTCTTGTCGACCAGGATCTTCCACGGCTCGGAGACCGAGGTCCGCTCCAGGTCGAAGGTGACGTGCTGCACCTGCCGCTCGGTGGGGACGTCGATGCGGGCCCCTGTGAACCGGTCCTGCTCGCAAGCGCTGACCCAGACGGACTCGTGCGAGCCCGACTTCATCCGCCGTCCTCGAACGCCGTACTGGACCTTGCAGAGCTTCAGGGAGCCCAGCTGCGCCTGGATGCCGGCCATCTCCTGGAGCGCGCCGACGTCGATCTCCTCACTGTCTCCGGCCGAGCCACCTGACCCGCCCAGCATGACCCCGGCTCCCAGGGCGCCCGCCATGACCATCACTGCGGCGCCGGCGAAGAGGACCACCTTGTTGTTGGACCTGGGCGCGGGGGACGGGCGGGATGGGCTCATGGAGGAAGCACCTTAAGTGGGGGCTCTCGGGGAGAGAAATCGAAAGATGTCTCCCCGCATCGGGTGCGGCGCGGGCTGATGACTCGACGTGGATGGTGGCAACCCCTGCGGGGGGGATGAAGAACGACTGGGCGGGGATGAATCCGCCCGGGTGATATCGCGCACCCACGTGCGCCAGCGCTCCTCCGCCGTCGAACTCGGGTCTCCCGTCACGAAAGGACGTGAGAGGGCGGTGAGACACCGACCCTCTTCGTGACCAGGAGGGGTACCCATGACGTGCAGACACGGGCGCTGGCGTTGGTGTGTCGCCGCCACCCAGAAGGAACTCGATGCCGTGGCGCGCATCCGCTGGGCGGTCTTCGGCGGAGAGCTGGGCTTGTTGTCCGAGCAGTCCGCGGTGTCCCGGCGGGAGGTGACGTGCGTCGACACGCTCGACACCACGGTGCACGTGCTCGTCCATGCCGGTGACGAGCCGGTGGCGACGATGCGCGTGGCGCTGCCCAACGCGGAGGTGGCGGCGAACCTGGGCGGGAAGGTGGGGCTCGAGATGGAGCAGCGGGTGGACCTCTCGGGGCTGCTCCAGCCGGGGAGGCTGGTCGCGGAGCCCTCGCGCTTCTGTGTGTTGCCCCAGTGGCGGCGCTCGGAGGCCGTCACGTGGCTGCAGGCGGGCATGTACGCGGAGAGCCGGCGGCGCGGCGTGACGCACTGGATTGCGTCCGCGAACCTGGAGACGGACTCGGCCGAGGACGCGCGCCTCGCGTGGCGGGTGGCGGCCCGACGCGGTTGGC
The DNA here is from genome assembly GCF_026626605.1 of Myxococcus sp. MISCRS1. Classification (NCBI taxonomy): domain Bacteria; kingdom Pseudomonadati; phylum Myxococcota; class Myxococcia; order Myxococcales; family Myxococcaceae; genus Myxococcus; species Myxococcus sp. MISCRS1. The sequence continues at coordinate 97,698 of NZ_JAPNKB010000001.1, read as the reverse complement.
TGAGCCCTCACTGGCGCGTCTCCATCCCCGACACGTGTCGCGCCCCGGCACGGCCCCGCAGCCCCTTCTACACGCCCGAGGAGCGGGCGAGGGCGGCGCAGGGGCAATGGGACGGGCTGCGGCTGCCCCGGGCGCCCGCGCTCTTCGCCAGGACGATGGGCGCGCGCTTCATCGCCGAGCCCCTCTACGACACGTATTTCCAGTGGTTCACGCTGCCGCTCGTCATGGCGCTCGATGAGATTCCGACGGACTCCCTGGCGCGCTTCCACGCGCTGGAGCACGGCGTGAGCCTGGCCGCCTAGGCGGTCGCGGTTCCTTTCCCTTCACCTTCAACACGCAGCGACCGGGAGCCCCAGGGGCACCGGACAGGAGACGTACGTGCACACCCAGACGGAGAATCACGTGGGAGCGAATTGGTTGGCGGCGCTGGACGCGGAGGCGCGAGGACTGGTGGCGGCGGTGGACGCGCAGCCCGACGCTCGAAGCCTCCTCGAGGGCACCCTCGACAAGGAGGGCTACATCCACTTCCTCATCCAGACGTACCACTACGCCCGCTGGAGCACGCCCATCCTCGCGGAGGCGGGCGTGCGGCTGAGGCAGCAGGGCCGGCTCCCGGAGCTGGCGACGCTGCTCATCCAGAAGGGCGAGGAGGAGCGGGGGCACGACCGGTGGCTGCTGTCGGACCTGAAGAACCTGGGGTGCTCGGAGGAGGTCGTGGAGTCGGCGGCGCGCAGCCCCGCGGTGAAGGCCTATACCGGGTGGAACTTCTTCACCTCCCGCGCGGGCGTGGCGACGGCGGCGCTGGGGACCGCGTACGTGCTGGAGTACCTGTCACAGACGCGGGCGGGCCTGTGGGCCGAGCGGCTGCGGGAGCTGTCCACCATCCCCAACATCCGCAAGTCGGTGACGTTCCTGCGCAGCCACGGCGCGCTGGACGGGGACCACGTGGCGGAGATGGAGCGGCTCTTCGCGGGGCTGACGGAGCCGGAGGACCAGGAGGCGATCCTCTTCTCTGCCCGGGTCGCGCGGTGCGTCTACCCGCGCATCTTCCGTCAGGGCGGTGAGCTCGCGAGGTAGCGCTCCGCGCCCGCGAGTCGGAGGCACCTCCGACTCGCGGTGGGGCGCGTCACACCGGCTTGCTGAGGAGGGCGAGCTGGTAGAGGAAGTCGGCGCGGTCGTCGACGCCCAGCTTGCCGAAGAGGTTGCGCACGTGGGTCTTCACCGTCTGGTCGGAGATCTTGAGGTCGTCGGCGATCTGCCCGTTGGACCAGTTGCGGAGCACGCCCTTCGCGATGTCGAGCTCGCGGGTGGTGAGCTCGCGTTGCATGTGCAGGGGAAGGGGGATGGAGTGGGGGAGCTCGGTCAAGAGGAGGGCCCACTGGCGAGGAGCGTCATTGGCGGGCAGCTCGATGAACCGGCACGTGCGGTAGCCGTCGGGATGATTGACGACCCAGAGGTTCTTGCCGAGCCGCTCGTCCGGGGTCATCCGGATGAGGGTGTCCAGCTGCTCCTTGAAGGCAAACGGGAGCCCGGAGGCGTGGAGCTCCGACGGCGTGAACCAGCGCTCCAGCAGATGGGTGGCGTGCTGGGAGCGGAACACCTCGCGCCTGGGCGGCTCCAGGATGATGAAGGCGGAGTCGTCGCGCTGGTAGAGCTCCTGGAGCAGCTGCGCGCCGGCGGTCATGTCCTGGAAGTCCTGGCAGTTGCCGAGGGTGTTGGCGAAGTGCCGGGTGACGCTGGCGAGGGCGGTGACGCTCTGGTCGGGGAAGGGCGAGCGCTGGTGCCGGTAGAACGCGAGGGCGCCGACGAGGCCCGGGCGGATGGGCACGAGGACGGCCATGATGTGCTCCAGGGGCTGCTCCAGCTCCCGGCTGCGTTGATAGACGAGGGTGCGCTCGTAGTCCCGGCGTGAGAGGAGTTGCGTATCGCAGATGGGCACGCCGGGCTTGGCGAGGATGGGGTCCCGGAGGAAGTCATGGTCGACCAGGCCGGCATACTCCTCGAGGATGGGGATGCGGTGGCCGGGGACGTGCCAGCGGAAGTCGAGCGTGGGCGCAAGGCGCATGAGGCACAGCGCCATGGCGTCGGCCTGGACGAACTCGAGCATCGACGTGCGGCTCGCCTCGAGGGCTTTCGGAACGGAGCGCTGGCTGCCGAGCGCGATGATTGCGTTGTCCCGGACCACGAGCTCTCGAGTGTTGAAGTCCGTCGGATTGAACATCCACTCCTCCTGGTCAGGCCACCCCGTGGGGTGCGCCAGCATGTCCTTCATCCATACATAAGTCCGGGCTGTAAATCTGTCCCTCACCCCGCAGTGGTATGGACAGGAGGCCTCGATGGGCGTTGGTGTATGCCGAGTCAAAGACGACTCAGTGCATGGAGTCCGCGGACTGGTGCGGCGCACAGGCAACCAGGCCCCTCCTCGTTGAAAGCGTCATCGCATGAATCGGGGCGTGATGGCACCACCACGCCTCGGCTCGCGCCCGTGCTCGTCCCTGGTCTCGAGAAGGTCGTCGCGGTGGTCGCGGGCGCTCTCTTCTTGCTCGCGGATGGCCCCGTCGCCTGAGGCGCAACCTCTACGGTCGGCGTGTGGGCTTCTACGTGCTTGCGGTGGTGCCAGCGCTTCTTTAGAGAGGCGCTCAGCCGCGCAGTGCTCGGATGTCGTCGAGTGTCTCCTGGCGAGTGGCCGCGCGGCGCGAACGCCACTGCGCCATCACGAAAGCAATCCATGAACCGTTACATCGCAATTGTCGCGACGGGCCTTGCTGCGTCCATGCTCACCGCTTGTGGAGATGACGCCGAGAAGAAGCCGGGACCTTCGACGGAGGAGTCCGAGGGCTACACCTTGAGCGGGCAGGTGACGTCGTTGGAGCCCGCGATGGTTTCGGGTCGCAGCAAGGTGACCATCGCCTGGGACAACTGGATGGGATCGGGGGACGTCATCGTCTCCCAGGGCAACCGCCTGCTGACCGGGAGCGTTCCTGGGGCGTTCACCTTGACGCTGGAGGACGCACCTCCGACGGCGGCCCTCAACCACTTGAATCCCGGGCTGCTGGGCACGGGGTACTTCGCTGTCTACGACGATGTGGACGGTGATGGCGTCATGGACCTGGATGACGACGAGGCCCTCCAGGGACTCTCCATCCACCACGCGGTGCTCTACGTGCCGGAGGTGACGGAGGACGTCCTGGCGTGGCTGCGCAACAGGGGGCTCGTCACCAACCTGGAGGCGCTGAAGCCCGGCTTCAACCTGGCGCGGGGCGTCTGCCGCGAGGACCAGTCCTTCGACTCCCTGGAGATCATCCCCGTCGAGCCCGTGGAGGTGCTCGGTGGCGTCGACTTGAGCGACGGGTGTCTCAACATCCACTGAGTCGAAGTACCGCGTAGCGGTGGCCATGCGACGCGCGGAGCAGGTGCGTCGCGTGGCGCTCGGGGCGGGTGCACCGGCTCGCTCACCGTGGATTGACCCAGCGCCAGGGGGCTCCTTAAGGTGTGTTTCCACCTCTGGAAGGAACACCGGGATGTCTCGCCAGCTTGTCGCCGTGCTCTGCTGCGTGCTTGCCGTGGGGCCGTTGGCTGCTCCGGCGGCGAATCCAGAGCTGACCACTCGCCTCGACGCGCAACTGAAGCGCAACCGCGAGCGCTACGGTATCGCGGGTCAGGCCGTGCTCATCCGCCACAACGGTCAGCTCGTCTATCAGGCCGCGACCGGTGAAAAGGATGTCGAGCGCCACGCGCCTGTGTCGACCGACACCGTGTTCAACGCCTATTCGTTGGCCAAGCTGCTGGCCAGTGTGTTGGTGATGCAGTTGGTCGAGCAGGGCGGTGTCGAGCTGGATGCACCCGCCAGCCGCTATCTGCCCGAGCTTCCCGATGCGTGGAAGGCGATCAGCGTGCGCCACTTCCTGAACCACAGCTCCGGTGTGCCGGAGTACTTCGAGAACCGCGAGGGGACCCTGGTGTCGAAGGGACACGCGGGGCTTGCGCCCACGTTGGAGGCGGCGTTCGCGGGGCTGGCGGACACGCCGATGCAGTTCGCCACCGGCAGCAGCAACCGCTACACGCAGACGAACTTCCTGGTGCTGACCGCGTTGCTGGAAGCGCACTATCGTCAGCCCTATGCGGCCATCGTGCGCCAGCGCATCCTGAAGCCACTGGGGCTGCGCAACACCTGGCTGGGACCTGCTGGCGTGCCCTCCGCGCGCCTGGCCAGGGGGTACATCGGCAAGGACGGCGCGCTGCGGCGGGAGGATGATATCGCCTGGCCCGCCTATGCGCTGGGGCATGCCAGCCTGCACACCACCGTGGGAGATCTCGATCGCTTCCTGCAGGCGCTGGCCGCCGGCAATCTGGTGCGTCGGGCGACGCTCCAGACGCTGTTTCAGCCGCGGAAGCTCAGCACGGGTCGCGACAGTGGATTCATCAGTGGCTGGGAGTTCGGGCAGAGCGGCGACTATCGGCAGATGAGCCACGACGGTGGCACTCGCGTTCGGGCTCGCCTGTTGTTCAAGGACTCGCTGGCGGGTGACACCTGGACGTTCGTTTATTTCACCAACGGCAGCGTGCGCAATGTCTGGTCACGCACGCTGGTGGACAGCACCATGGCGCAGGTGGCGCCACGGCTGTTTCCTCGAGAGACGCTGTCCGAGCGGTTGATCACCCATGCCCTCGCTGATGATGGCGCGGACGACACGGCATTGAAGACCTGGTTGCGCGACGGCAGCGGCGTCGCCACGGAGGAGTTGGAGCGCGCGATCAACAGCGCCGGCTATTCCGTCCGAGAGAACCTCGGCGACCGCGCGGCGCTGAAGGTGTTCACCCTCAACACCGTGCTTCATCCGGAGTCAGCCAATGCCTGGGACAGCCTGGCTGAATGCCATGCCGCGCTGGGGGATGCGGTGATCGCGGCGGAGCTCTACGCGAAGTCGCGGCGACTGGCCGATGCCGTGAAGGCGAAGCCGTAATCAGGCGTGCGGGGTGATGACCGGCCTTCCTTCGGGCGTTGTCGGTGGCGCGATGGCCGTGGAGGGGACGAAGGTTGCGACGGGTTCGCTCTTGCCCTTGACCGCCACCGGAGGGGCAGGAGACCAGGTGAAGGTCTCTCCCGCGGTGGCGCGCGTGGATGAGGACACGAGCAGCGGCGTCCCCACCTGCTTGGTGAGCCCTTCGATGCGGCTGGCCAGATTCACCGCGTCACCGATCACCGTGTACTCGCGCCGCTGAGGGCTGCCGACGTCTCCCACGACGACGCGGCCGGTGTGGATGCCAATTCCGATCTGCAGTGGCTCCTCGCCCCGCGCCACGCGCTCCGTGTTGAGCGCCGCCAGCACGTCGAGCATCTCCAGTCCACACGACACGGCCGCGCGCGCATGGTCCGGGTGGTCCAGGGGGGCGCCGAAGTAAGCGAGGATGCCGTCGCCGATGAACTTGTCGAGCGTCCCGCCATGGCGGAACACCACCTCCACCATGCGCGACAGGTACTCGTTGAGCAGCGCGACCACCTGGGGGCTGTCCATCCGCTCGGACATGGAGGTGAAGCCGCGGATGTCGGAGAACAGCAGCGTCACCTCGCGATGCTGGCCCGTGGCGAGGCCGGTGCCTCGATCGGCGATGTGGCGGGCCACCTCGGGGGAGAAGTAGCGACCCAGGCGCTCGCGGCGAGCCTGCTCGCGGGAGATGCCATGCAGCAGGTGTTGGATGCGGTGCGTGGCATAGGCGAGCGTCAGGGCCGTGACGCCGAGGATGACGACGAGCACGGGGGCGAGGCTCCAGTCCTCGGCGGTGCCCTGACTCATGAGGAAGACCGAGAAGCCCATGCTCATCACCGCGCAGAGCGCCACGGTGCCCACGTCCAGCGACAGCACCGACAGCGCGAGGAGCACGCAGAACACCCCGCAGGACATGGGGCCGACGAGATCCGCGGGCACATCAGCCAGGAGGGTGACGTATTGCTGGATGAAGACCATGGGCGCGTCCACCAGCGCCACGGCCAGGCCCGCATAGCGGTACCCGCGAGTGAAGACCGCCGCCGCCCAGAGCACACCCGCGAGCACCAGGTAGACGCCCAGCGCCACTGGGGACGCGGGCCACGAGAGGCTCAGGCTCAAGCAGAGCCAGGCGAGCACACCGAAGAAGCGCAGCGCGCCCAGGCGTCGGGCCACGCGGAGCCGTTCGTCGACGAGGTTGCGCTCGAAGGCGATGGACAGGTCCGGCTCAGCCGGGTCGAGGAGAGGCGTCACGAGCTGCGGCAGCATGTATTCACGACGCTACCAGAGGCGACCCGGGCCCTTTCGCGTGAAGCGGGTCTGTCACCCGGGGTGTGTTTCGGACGGGGGCTCCGTCACCCCGGGTGATGCCTGTGGTTTCAGTCCGAGGACGCGTGGGCCGAGTCGGAGGTGTCTTGGCACATGCTGGGAGACGCGTCCGAACTGGAGGCACAGGTCTCGCTGGAGGTGCCATCGACCCAATCCGCCAGCCAGCCGCGAAAGCCGGTGAGTTCGAGCTCGCGTTGGCCGTAGATGCCGAGGGCTGCTTCAGCGGCGGCCTGTCGACACTTTCGCGCGTAGCGGTAGCCGAAGACGATTGCCCAGACTGCTCCCAGGAGACCCATCAGGACCGACAGCACCACCGCTGCTTGAAGTACCCAGGTCATGGCCACCTCCTGGTGGGACAATCTATCTCAAGTCCGAGCGGCCGCCGATCTGCGGGAAACGCTCATAAGTTCGCTTGAGGGCATCCAGGTGGGCGGGGTTGTCGAGATCGAGTGGAGCGTCCGTGAGTTGCACGACCCACCCACCCGATGCCGTGCGCCGCGACCGGGAGAGCAGGTCTGCGTCTCGTGCAGGGTCTGGGAATCCAATGGCCTTGGCGGCGGCCTCCGACCAGTAATTCAGCCACCCGAGGTAGTAGGGGATCTCGGGCGAGCGGATGTCCTCGAAGAGCTTCAAGGCGGGCAGTCCCCTGAGTGGAGACGGCGGCCCTTGCAGTGTGGGGGCTGTCTGATGGGCGATGTCAGTTGCGGCGTCGTCGGGCGTCGCACGTCCCCAGAATGCGCGGGCTCCTTCTGCCATGCCCTCGAAGATCGCCGTCGCCGCCGCGATCACGGGTTTTTCCAAGGGCAGCTCCGCATGCACTTGAAACTGTGCATGGCCGCCTGGGCTGAAGAGTCCATCCCTTTCCGAACCAGAGACTGTCACGGGAAAGCCCATGTCCCCGTTACACATGAGAGGGAAGCCTCCATCTACTGTATTCTTTGAGAGCCACTCATCTCGTTGAGGCAATGCGACGGGGCGCCCTCCGGTGGAGAGTCGCCACTCCAGTCGAAGGCCGGAGAGCGCCTTCTCCATTCCATGGATGACAGACAGTGGGCGGCCGTCGTTACCTGCGAGCGCGGGTGCATAGACAGTGATAATGAGAGTTTTTTGCTGAGTCATCGCCTGCAGCCTGTGACAACGATGGTGAGAGACTGATCTCGTCGCAACAGCGCGACTCTGTGCGCCTGGGTACTCACTCCCACGACGAGTTTGTATCCACAGGCCGCAGCGGCAGCGCGCTCTCTTCCGAGTTGCGCATATTCTCGCTCAATCTCCTGCCGCTGGACGAATGCATTGTACGTGTCGAACTGATGGGTCTTGATCTCCCACAGCACGCTCGCGCCGACTTGTAGCGCATCGAAGCGCACTCCGTTCACGATGACGTCCATCCCAGGGTAACGGTTTGGAGGAAACGTGTCGGCGCACGCGTTGTGCGGAGCATCATTCCCTGCGTGTGGCACAGGGATGGGCCGGCACTCCGGACGACGCTCTTGCTCCGCAGGCTCGGTTGGCACTGGTGGGAATGCGTCCTGACCCGCTGGCTCGCGCTTTCGATTCGCGGAAGGTTCCCGCAGGGCCGGCTTCGTCTGGAGCGAGGCCTCGTCATTCTCCGAGCTGCTCCCCCGCAGCTCATACGCCTCCAGCGCTTCCTCGATGACGACCCCCACCACCACGACACCCAAGACAATCACCGCGCCCACGACAATCTCGGGCGCGGCCAGGACACACAGGCCGATACCCAGGGCCGCCGCGCCCGCCGACGCGACCGTGCATCTCCGTGTCGGGTCGTTGAACCGGACCCGGTCATGGTCGAGCGCGTGGAAGCAGCGCTCCGCGAGTACGGGCCACGGTTGGGAGGCCTCGCGGACGACGCATCGTCCATCATCCCTCCACGGCAGCTCCGCCGCCCGCTGGAGGTTGGCGAGCCGCGTGGCCCGAGGTCCGAGGTCCGAGTTCCCTCGGACCCGGTGCCGACGTGGCGCACGCCGTGAGGAACAGCAGGAGTGCCGCACAGGCGCGCGAGCTCATGGTCACGCCCGTTCAATCAAGTGACGAAGCCGCAGGTCAAGGAGGCTCGGTCCTCGCGGGTCCCTCTGGAAGCACGTGGAAACAGCGGAACCGAACCCACCAAGTCCCTCGCACGTCGAACGAAGATCCGACCTAGCGCCTGAACGGCCGGTCAGTGTCTTGATCGGGCGTGGACTACGCCGAGCTCGTCTGTCGCTCCAACTTCTCGTTCCTGCGCGGGGCCTCGCACCCGGAGGAGCTCATCGTCACGGCCGCCCGGCTTGGTCAGCGCGCCCTGGCGCTGACGGACGCGGATGGTCTCTACGGGGCCGTGAAGGCCCACCTGGCCGCGAAGGAGCACGGCCTGCGCCTCATCCTGGGCGCGGAGCTGACGCTCGAGGACGGGCCTCGCGTGGTCGTCTACGCCGCGGACGCCGGGGGCTACTCCAACCTCTGCTCCCTGGTCTCCCAGAGCCGCATGACCCACCCCAAGGGTGAAGCCGGGCTGCCCTGGCGCGCCCTGGCGGAGCGCTCCAGGGGCCTCCTCGCGCTCCTCCCCGAACCCGCCCCCCTGGAGCGCATCGCCCCCCTCGCGGAGGCCTTCCCGGAGCGCTTCCACGTCGGCCTGTGCCGCACTCTGTCCGCCGGAGACTCCGCGCGCGAAGCGCAAGCCGTCGCACTGGCCCGAGAGCTGAGGACCCCCCTCGTCGTGCACAACGACGTGCACACGCACCACCGACGCCGTCAGCCGCTCCAGGACGTCCTGACCGCCGTGCGGTACGGCACCACCGTGGACCGCGTGGGCACGCGCCTGATGCCCAACGCGGAGCGCACGCTGAAGGGCCCCCAGGAGATGGCGCGCCTGTTCGCGGACCGGCCGGACGCGCTGGAGCGCACCGTGGAGCTGGCCTCGCGCTGCCGCGCCTCCCTGGACGACCTGCGCTACCGCTTCCCCGAGGAGGACCTGCCCCCGGGCCGCACCGCGGACGAGCACCTGCGCGCCCTGACCTACGAAGGGCTCACCGTCCGCTACCCAGCGGGTGTGCCCCCCGAGGTGGTCAAGCAGATCGAACACGAGCTGCGCCTCATCGCCGCGCTGGACTTCGCGGGTTACTTCCTGGCGCTCTGGGACATCGTCGGCTTCGCGCGGCGACGCGGAATCCTCTGCCAGGGCCGAGGCAGCGCGGCGAACTCGGCGGTCTGCTACGCGCTGCAGATCACCGCCATCGACCCGGTGCGCATGGGCCTGCTGTTCGAGCGCTTCCTCAGCATGGCCCGCAGGGAGCCCCCGGACATCGACGTGGACTTCGAGCACGAGCGGCGCGAGGAGGTCCTCCAGTACGTCTACGAGAAGCACGGCCGGCACCGCGCCGGCATGGTGTGCGAGGTCATCTGCTACCGGGGACGGCTCGCCCTGCGCGAGGCCGGCAAGGCCATGGGCCTGTCCCTGGACCAGGTCGACCGGCTCTCCAAGGTCTCCGCCGCCCACGGCTTCGAGGTGACGCCAGAGGTCCTTCTCGAGGCCGGCCTGTCCGCGTTCGACCGCCGCGTCCAGCGCACCCTGTCCCTCGCCTCCGAGCTGGAAGGCTTCCCCCGACACCTCTCCATCCACGTCGGTGGCTTCGTGATGACCCGCGAGCCCCTGACCCAGCTGGTCCCCGTGGAGAACGCGGCCATGCCCGGCCGCACCGTCATCCAGTGGGAGAAGGACGACATCAACTCCATCGGCCTGCTCAAGGTGGACCTGCTCGCCCTGGGCATGCTCACCGCGCTCTCGAAGTGTTTCACCCTGATTCGCGAGCACCACGGCCGTGAGCTGTCATTGGCCACCATCCCCGCCGAGGACCCCAGGGTCTACGACATGCTGTGCGAGGCGGACACCGTGGGCGTGTTCCAAATCGAGAGCCGCGCCCAGATGAACATGCTGCCCCGGCTCAAGCCGCGGACCTTCTACGACCTGGTCGTGGAGATCGCCCTCATCCGCCCCGGCCCCATCGTCGGGAAGATGGTCCACCCGTTCCTGCGCCGGAGGAACGGCGAGGAGACCGTCGTGTATCCGAGCGAGGCCGTGAAGGAGATCCTCGGCAAGACGCTCGGCGTGCCGCTCTTCCAGGAGCAGGCGATGAAGCTCGCCATGGTGGCCGCCGGCTTCTCCGCCGAGGAGGCGGACGGCCTTCGTCGCGTGCTGAGCCACAAGCGCGCCGAGTCGATGCTCCTCCAGTACCGGGGCCGCTTCGTGGAGGGCTGCCTGTCACGCGGCTACGCCCGCGCCCAGGCCGAGGAGTGGTTCGACAACTTCCGCGGCTTCGCGCACTACGGCTTCCCCGAGAGCCACTCCGCCAGCTTCGCGTTGATCTCCTACGCGTCCAGCTGGCTCAAGTGCCACTACCCGGCGGCCTTCACCACCGCGCTCCTGAACTCCCAACCCATGGGCTTCTACGCCCCGCACACCCTGGTCGCGGACGTGCAACGCCACGGCGTGGAGGTGCGCCCCGTCGACGTGCGCGTGTCCCGGTGGGACTGCACGCTGGAGGACGAGGGCAGGGCGCTGCGGCTCGGGCTGCGGATGGTGCGCGGCCTGGGCGAAGCCGCGGGCCGCCGCGTGGAGACGGGGCGCGGCGAGCACGGCTACACCGACGTCGGAGACCTGGCGCGGCGGGCCCGCATCCCCCGGCACGAGCTGACTCGCCTGGCCCTCGCCGGCGCGCTTGCGTCGCTGAGCGGCTCACGACGACAGGCCCTCTGGGACCTCCAGGCGCTGGGGCCGCTGGACTCGGACGACCTGTTCTTCGGCATGTCGATGGACGGCACGAAGGTGGAGCTGCCCTCGATGGACGTGTACGCGCGCGTCTGCGCGGACTACGACACCGTGGGCCTCTCCCTGGAGAAACACCCGCTGGAGCTCGTGCGCCCGCTGCTCAAGCGCCAGGGCGCGGTGACGGCGGAGGGCCTGAAGACGGTGGCCTCCGGGCGCACAGTGACGGTGGGCGGGATGATGATCTGCCGCCAGCGGCCTCCCACCGCACGCGGCATGTGCTTCCTCTCGCTGGAGGACGAGACGGGCATCGCCAACCTCGTGGTGCCTCCGGACGTCTACGAGCGCTGCCGCAAGGAGCTCCACGGCGCGCTGTTCCTGGTGGGGCAGGGCGTGCTGGAGCGCTCGGGCAAGGTGACCAACGTGAAGGTGAAGACGGTGTGGGGGCTCGAGGCCGCCGCCCGCCTGGAGCCCTCGAGCGAGCGGCGCCGCACCTCCGCCTGAGTCCCGCCAGGACGCACTGCCGGTCCGACGTCACTCCGGACACGCCACGGGTGCCTGTCTACCCCTCTGGCGCCGGGCTCGCGTACCACCGCGACGCAGCCGCGTCCTCGTGGACCGCGTCCCTGGCGGAGGGACCGGGGCGCACCGTGTGGAGCCGCCTCGGCACGCCGCTGGCAATAGGGGGCGCACCCCCTCCTCGACCCGGACGGAACTGGCATGCCGAAGGACGTCTTCACCGTGTGTTTCTGTGGAACCGGCTGCGCGCGCGACGAAGGCGAGGAGACCCGGTACTGGGACTACAAGACCTCGCTGGTCCGCTTCCTGTCCAAGACCGAGCGCCAGCTCAAGAGCGACAAGAACATCTTCGACCCGCAGACGGGCTACATCCCGGTGCGCATCCACAAGGAGATCTCCGGCGGGCTGCGCAACACGAAGCGCAGCGGCTCCGTGCGAGGAGTGGGTGAGAACGACTGGTACGACCAGATGGACCGTTGCGACCCCCTGCTCAGCAACCTGGAGCTGACTCCCGGAGACCTGCGCAAATACGTGTCGGGCTACTCCGAGGGCGATCAACGCGGCATGGCGAACCAGGGCCTGGGGTGGGCCGACGCCGCGCTCGCGCTCCACGGCGCGAGCCTCGCGGCGGCCAGCGGCGCGGAGCAATACAACTTCATCGGGCACAGCCGTGGCGGCGTCGAGGCCATCATGGCCGCCTGGTTCCTCTACGCCTATGGCGGAGAGGCTCGAAAGAACATCCCCATCAACATCTTCGCCATCGACCCCGTCCCGGGCATGGGTGAGTGGTACAGCATCCAGACCCAGCTGGCCCCCCAGGTCGCCAACTACGTCGGCGTCTATGCGTGGGACCACCTGGACACGGGCTTCAGCGCGGTGATTCCCCGGCCCAACGCCCGGATGACCAAGCAGCAGGCACACCAGGACATCGAGGATGGACGGGGACTGGGGAGCACCTGGGCGACGCTCGCGAACAACCGCCAGCTCGCCGACCCCCTCGTCCGTCAGGAACTGCCCCAGCCGGAGGGGTACAAGCTCTACGCCATCCGGGGACGCCACGGCACCGTCGCGGGCATCTACACCACGGACGGGCTCTATGACGCCTCCAAGGTCAGCGACGACGTCGGCGCGGTCCCCCGGCTCGTCTACAAGATGGCCCGTGGGTACCTGACCCAGTGGGACACCGAATTCCAGACGCGAAGCCGCGTGCGCGAGGGCGTCAAGTCACTGCGCAGGCGCATCCACACGGCGCACTCCCACTTCGACACCATGGCGCTCGGTGAGGTCCGCACGTCCCGGCTGCCCTTGCGCCAGTCCGTGCGGCGCGTCTCCTCCATCCACGGCATGCGCACCTGGGACCGCTACTACCTCGAGGACGTGGTGGGCACGCCTCCCTACAACCTGACCTATCCCTGCACCATCGAACAGGCCGGGGACGGGTGGATCGACTGGACCTTCCTGTGAGCCCGCGCGGCCACCGAGACATCGCAAACCCCTCCAGGCGTGGAGCTCGACGACGATGAGCAAGATCGATGACGTGCTGTCCGTGGTGCCCGACAAGTACTTCACGCACGTGAGCCACGACTGCTACGTGCGGCTGCTGGACACGCCCCGCATCTGGGGGCTGCCGTTCGGCCCGGAGATCATGCAGGAGGCCCGGCGCCGCACCAACGACTTCGAGCGCGCCCTGGTGGAGGTCCTCCAGAAGACGCGCTTCCGCTGCGACGTGGCGTCCCTCAACAGCCCGGACCCCGCCTGGGCGAAGATCATCCTGGGGGCACTGGACACGGCTATGTCCGCCAACAAGGGCAAGCCCATCCAGATCCGCTTCCTCTTCGGGCAGACGCCCATGCTCCTCAAGGACGGCACGTCGCCCAACCTCATCGACTTCCAGGGCGCGCTGATCCGGCTGGTGCGCTCTCGCAAGAAGGACTGGGGCGCGGTGCCGGAGATCTGGATGGCGAAGTTCTACCGCCTGCAGGAGGGCCTGCTGTCGGGCTTCTCCGCCTTCGTCAGCGCGTCGCTGCCGTCGTGGCTGGCGCCGGACTCCGACGACGACTTCACGAAGATGACGTGGAACCACTCGAAGATCGTCGCCTCGGATGGCGCCGAGGCGCTGGTCGGCGGGCACAACCTGAACATGGACCTGTTCACCAGCTATCCCCCCGTGCACGACGTGTCCGTCGTCATGCACGGCGCGGGGGCCCTGGGCGCGCAGCGGTTCCTGAACCGGATGTGGTCCTGCAGGACGGACGTGGTGACCAAGGAGCGCCTGGACCCGGACACCCTGACGTGGGTGAACGGGGACGACGACAAGGCGGAGGTGCGAAAGCCCCTGGACCCGCTGGACCTGAAGGAGGCCCAGGACCTGCGCGCGCAGCGCTACGAGCTCTTCTCCAGGATCCACATCGGCGGTCTGCCGGTGGACAGTCCTCGCGCCCGCCGCCGGATCGGCAACGAGCCCCTGCCCACCGTCTGGGAGGAGGACACCGAAGAGGACCTCCTGCCGGATGTCATCCGCGAGGACGACCTGCAGACGCTCAGGGACCTGGAGCAGCCCGTCTTCGAGGAGGACCGGACCATCGGCTACGCGGGCATGGGGGAGTACAAGCGCGCGACGCGCGTGCTGTCCATCGGCAAGCACTGGTCCGGCTCGGACATGAAGGAAGACTACGAGAAGGCGTCCGAGCTCATGAAGGAGAACCTCATCATGGGCTGCACGGACGTGCTGCGCCTGTCGCAGATGGACCTGGTGAGCGCGTGGAAGAAGAAGTGGTCCTCGCACGTCGTCTGTCATTGGATCATGGAGTCGCTGCTCGTCAACCCGCACCTGGTGGTGCAGGTGGTGGTGTCGCCCCTGGACGCGGGCGCGGGCGCGGAAGGAGACCAGTACTCGTTCGGCTCGGGCGCGTGCCGCACGTTCGAGCTGTTCCAGTACTACATGGCGAGGACGCTGGAGGACGCGCTGCGGCCGGATGCCGAGCGGCGGCTTCGCGCCCTGGACCGCCTGCACATCGCGCCGTTCTATTACACGGACGTGCCCCGGGATAAGACGCGGGAGGGGGAGTCGTACTTCTGGCCGCAGCTGACGCCCGAGGGCTACACGGCGACCTTGAAGCAGAAGGCGCTCTCCGAGGTGCCGCCGGTCAAGGGCATCATCGGCAACGCGGTGGAGTCCGTGCAGAAGGCCAGTGGCGCGGTCTTCCCCAAGGTCCCGTCGGCGCCGGGCAACCACTCCAAGATCATGATCGCCGACGACCAGGCGTACGTGGTCGGGTCCGACAACCTGTATCCAGGCTTCCTCTCGGAGTTCAACTACCTGGTGGAGGGGCCGGTCGCGGTGGGCGACATGCTGCGCAACTACTGGGAGCCGCTCTGGTCCTTCTCGGGCAAGCATTGCGTCAATCCCCGCTGTGATGGGGGATGCAAGACCCTCAAGAATCCTCCCAAGCCCAGGTCGGGCCGTGGGGTGATGTCCGAGCTGCCCGCGAGCCGGTTGTTGATGGGCATGGGGCATGGGAGCCCGCTGCCGCGTCCCGAGCTCTTCGGTGGCCGCATGCCAGGGGGGCTCCAGTCGTCCTCGTTCTTCGCCCGGAAGGGCTCGGGTCAGGACTGGTCCGAGCCGCTCCTGAACGCCGGCAACCAGGGGAAGGTCCTGCGGGTCGACCTGCGCGCGCCGCCGGACCTGATGGAGATCCTGAAGAAGGACGAGGAGACGGCGAAGAAGGAGAAGGAGGAGCGGGATCGCCTCAAGCGCCTGCAGCCCGTGTCCTCGTCCCCGTCGACGGGGACGACGCAGCAGACCGCCTCCACGACGACGGGCGGGTCCTCGCCCTCGACGAAGGACTCGTCCTCCAGTGCCTTCGAGAACCACGACAAGATCGAGGGGTCGCACTACTACACGGACCAGCAGATCGACACGCTCCTGCGCCACTACCTGCGCGGCGTGCCGAACGTGGTCGTGCTGCGTGGCATCAACCTCTACGTGCTCAATCGCATCGCGCCGGACACGTATGACGAGGCGCTCCAGGGCATGGTCGCGGATGGCCCGCCCCGCGTCCTCGTCCAGCCCTACAACATCAATGGCAACCACTGGGGGCTCATCTACATCAAGGTGGCGCCCCCGGCGCGAGGCGTCCGGGGCCAGGCGCGTGTGCTCTTCGTCGACCCGCTGGGGCCGCAAGGTGTGCCCAACCTGGGCACGTTGCGGCGCGCGTTCCCGGACCTGCTGGTCGAGCGCTCCGGCATCCGTTACCAGGACGATGTCATGGGGAGCTACAAGGACGGCCAGCACAGCTGCGGTCCGTGGATCATCCAGATCGCCCGGCACCTCGTCGCGAACGATGGCGCCCTGCCTCCCACGGCGCGCCACCCGCGTGACGCCGCCGTCGGGTTCCGCGCGGAGCATCAGCAGGTCCTGGACAACCTCAACCGGCAGTTCATGGACGAGTTCGTCATCGTGGAGGACTACTTCGACTCGCCCAAGCCCCTGGTCAAGAGCGGGGAGCTCCCGAAGCCACAGCCTCCCGTGGACAACAGCAAGAAAGACTCGGACGACGACGACGACTTCGTCATGGTCTGAACCTTGGGCGGAGTACGACCCGGAGACGTCGGAGTACGACGTCTCCGTCCTCAAGCTCGAGACATCTGTCGAGTTCGGGAGCAGGTCCTCGATGTCCTGTGGGCGGACCTCCATTCCGCACCGCACCTCGGGGGACTTGCGTCCTCCTCTCGGAGGACGGCCGGTGGCGCAACCCCTCTGCCTGCCTTCACCCGGGCAGCAGGTCTCCGTCGGCGCGCTCGCGTCATCGCGGGCTGAGGCGAGAGGATGACTACGACACGTCCAGCATCCTGATGCAGGTGCGGGTCCCTATCGTCGGTGATGAGGCGCTGGTCTCAGCCTACGCCCAGGAGCGGATTCTCATCGCCCCCGTGCTGATGTTTGGCACCGGGTACCCGGAAGGGGACAGGGACTCGTGTCAGACAGTGGGGCCCGTGGTCCTGGTCGAGGAGGACGGTGCCAATGTGCTGCATGGCCTCACGAGCTTCAGCCTGGGCTGCGGACGACCGGGACTGCCCGGGGTCTACACGTGTGTCTCCCACTACCTCACGTGGCTCCACGCGCGGATTCGCAAGCTCAGCGACGTCCAGCACCGATGACGACCCAGAATCGGGCTGCGAGCGTTACAGTCTGTGTTGCCGTATCTCGAACTCGTCGGTTCCGACGACCGTGAGTATGCCAGTCTCCAGCAATGCTCGGATGACTTTGTGTTTTCCGGGGCGTGATTGGCCTTCTCTGGGGACAGGCAAAAGCGCCGTTAGTTCTGTGGCTCTCAATGTGGAGGATGAACGATGCTTGAGTGCGAGCCTGACGTGGAGGAGGGCCTCTTCGAGGCCTAGCCTATCTTCGGCATCGTCGCACAGGGAGTGTTGGCAGTAATCGTTGAATTGCATCCGGAACATCCAGTCGGAGATGGCGACTTGTGTTTCATTTGAGCAGGGGGCGAGAGTGTCCAGGCTCAGAGGCTTAGCCTGCCACCTGTTGATGAAGGGGTATCTCGAGAGAAACTCTTCTGCGAGAGCCTTGTTGGGGTCAGGGCAGTTCTTCATCGATCGGACGAAATTGAATGAGAAAACGCCTCCTTTCTCGAAGTGCCACAACGCGTCGCGCGTTCCCTGGAGCGATAAGCCTGACAAGAAGACTCGATCGAGTCCAACGAACGACTGAACGGTATCGTCGGTGTTGCTCTGGTGGGTGATATACGCGAGGTTCTCGCCTCGACCGTTTGCTAAGAATTTGCTCGCCCGCTGACGTGCGAGCTGCGGCATCTCTTTTAATAGAGGAATTACCAGCGAAGCGTCACCTCTGTCATCCATGGCATCGACGAATAGCCACCAGTCGTCTCTTGCAAGGAAGTCATCGACTGCCCCATCAGGGTTGAGGGTTCCAACTGGGACCAATCCTCGAAGATGATGTCGAATACACTCACTGATGTGTCGAGTGGCATTTTCTGGTGTGAAAGGTGGGCAGTCGTTGAGGTCGATCAGTACGCTTGCGGTTTTGCTCTGCTTGAGATGCTGTTGTAGCCATTTAAATACGAACTTCTTGCCGGAGCCGGGCTCTCCGAAGAGGAATTTGGGACGTGGGCCCTCTAGCAGACCGCGCCAGTTTATATTGCAAGCGGAGGTGTAGGCGTTCAGGAAGCCTCCGTTGAAGCCGACTGTTTTCTCGAGAGGCGGGAGTGTGTGTAGGCAGATGTCGAAAAATTCGTCGTCCTTGATTTCCTTTACCTGTTCCAGAAGTGCTCTGTAGATGAGCGTTGATGGGTTCGTCCTTATTAAGACTGATGTCTCCCAGCTGAGAACTGCTATTGCCAAGGCGAGGTGGGTGGCGAACCAAGTGTTCTTTAGGAGCGTCCCGCGCATGAAGGCATGTGCCGATTTGGCTGGATCGCCTCCGAAGAAGGACCATAGGATGATTGCGCCAGCTGTTGAGATTCCCGCGAGATGGGGTGACTGAGAGAGATTGTATCTACTTGCAACTGAAGGGGCCAGGATGACAGCGAGTGCCCAGGCCACTCCTGTCAGAAGCATGCGAAGTCGCCCGTTCAAGAGTTTGGGCTGGGTAGGCTCTGGCTGGGGCGGCTTCAGTCCTATCACAAGCGGGGCGACTGAACCGGGAGAGGCGGCGTCGGCGTTTGTTGCGGCATAGGCGCCAACCGGCTGCTCACTTGGCTTCGTTGGCAAGCTGTGCTCCCTCATTCCGACAGTGCGGATCGGCTGTAGTGAAGGAATCGGTTTCGTCCTCTATCATACGATATTTCTGGCTTCTTGGCTTGAGGTCAGTCCCTCCCTACTGAGTAGTAGCTGACGGTTGACGAGTCATTTGCCCGAATCGACAGGTCTTGACGTGTCAGCGATGCCCCGTGGCGGGGCTCGCGCGAGGGGCTCACTCTGGGCGGCCCCTGGTTCACGCATTGCAATCCTCCACGCTCACCTGGAACTGGAGGATGCATTGCGTTTCGTGAGCAGTGTGGTGGTCGCGGTCGGGCTGTTGGGGTGTGGTGGTTCGGAGCTGGAGGTGCCCGAGGCGGCGGTGGCGCAGGGGACCCAGGAGATCGTTGGAGGCGTCGAGGCGCGTCCTGGCTCGTGGCCTTGGATCGTCAGCCTGCAACAGGGCGGGAGCCATTTCTGCGGTGGTAGCCTGATTCGGGTGGGCAGCCAGCAGGAGACGGACATCGTCCTCACCGCCGCGCACTGTGTCGAGGATGGATACTCGGGCGTGACGGTGGTCGCGGGGGCCCATGACTTCTACCGGCCCACCTCCGCGCAGGTGACGGTCCGCGTGGCGAACGCCGTCTCTCATCCGCGGTACGACCCGGACACGACGAAGAACGACCTCGCCGTCCTCAAGCTGGAGCGCCCCATCCGTATCAGGGGCACGTGTGGCGAGCCCGCCGTGCCCCAGCGTCCCAACCTCTCCGCGGTCGTGTCCCTCAACGACGCGCTGAGGGTCCAGGCCGTGTGCCTGCCGACCGTGGGCGCGGAGCTCGCGGAGGGCACGATGGCGTCCATCGCGGGCTGGGGCCTGACGCGAGAGGGTGGCTATGACACCTCCAGCATCCTGATGCAGGTCGGTGTTCCCATCGTTGGAGGCAGAGCCCTGGCGCAGAGCTATCGCTCGCAAGGTATCGAGATCGACGGCCCCACGATGCTGGGCGCCGGATACTCGCAGGGGGGCAAGGACGCGTGCCAGGGGGACAGCGGAGGGCCGCTGGTCGTGGAGTCCGGGACGAAGTATGTGCTCCACGGCATCACGAGCTTCGGCGTGGGCTGCGCGAGGGCGGGGCTTCCTGGGGTCTACACGCAGGTCTCCAGCTTCCTTCCGTGGATCCAGGCACGCGTCGCCGAGCTCAGCAGCGTCCGGTAGCCGTGGCACCCGCGCGTCACCCGGTGTGGCTCGCCACTCGCGGCGCGTAGTGACGCACGACCGCCTTGGCGAGCGACTCGGGATACTTCCAGAACGCCTGGTCCAGCGCGTACGGCCGGTCCCTCTCGTCCGGGGGCAGCATGCCCGGCAGATCGGAGAGGGACACCATCTCCTCGGTCTCACCGTAGTGGGCGGCGACGTTCAGCATGTCATTCAGGCATTGCCGCGTGCCCTGGGCGCCCACCCTGCCCAGCGCCTCGATGGCGAGGTGACAGGTCTCCTCGCCCCAGTTGCAGAAGAACTGCATGAAGCCGCCGTTGTTGATGCCGGCCTCCATGCGCCACAATGCGACCAGCTCCCGCTCGTCGGGCGGCAATGCGGACAAATCCCGGTGGACCTGTTGCAGCCGCGCGAGGGCATGTTCGTAGAGGGCATCCTGTTCGATTGCCCAGACGCTGACCATACCATCGGGGGCGAGCGGCCAGAGGGCTGGCCAGTTCATGCCGCGGCCGTCCTCGGTTAGGACCCACTCACGGCGTTGTTCGGGCGTGGCCTTGTGGAGGGGGGATGTATCCGCGATGGGGAGGGCCAGGACGCGGCCGTCCGTCTGGCGCAGCAGCAGGCCCTGCTCGTCGAAGCGCACGTCGATGATGCGGTTGTCGTCTGGCAACATGTCGCGTCAGCCTAATGCAACTGGGGCACCCCAAGAATGCGTGAGAGAGCGCGTGCTGTCCCTGCGTAACAACATCCCAGCAAAGCGGAGCAGGCTCACGGAGCGTTTGACGCGAAGCTCTTCTGGAAGGCCTCTCCCAGGCAGACGTTGATCGCGCGCGTGAGAAGGGTGGACCAGTCATCCTCCTTGTTCTTGTGCTCGGCAAGCCATGCATGGATGTGGGGGTGTTTCTTCCATCGTTCGGCCCAGGTGGAGGCGGGTGGCGGGGCTTTTTCACGCGCCCAGGTGACGACCTGCTTCGCCTGTGCCGCCGTCGCGAGCAGGCGCTCGGCCTCCGGAGAGGGCGCGGCATCGACGCCAGCAGCGCCGAGCAGGCTGAGCAAGGCCTTCTCCAGGAGGTGCTCCTCGTCCTTCAGCAGTGCGGCAAGCTCCGCATGGGCGCGCTGCCCGAGCATTCCAAGAAGGATGAACGCGATGCCCGCATGGAGAGGCTTGAAGTGCCTGGCCTGGCGCACGATGGGATTGAGCGGCACCTGTGCCGAGGACGTGGGCTTGATGCGGAGATGGGACACGAGTGCCGTCGCCACCACCCAGCGAAGGTCGTGGGCATCATCCCGCTGGCCCGCCATGCTCAGCTGTTCGAGCGCCCTCGCGAAGCTCAATGCTACCCGTCCGTCGTCGAGCCTCTCGAGGAAGTCCAGCAGGAGGCTGTGTACGTTCACGTCTCGATTCGAGGTGAGGCCTCCCTCCACGAAGCTCAAGAGCCGGGTGAGCTCTGCTGGAGGATGAGGGCTCCACGCGACGAGCAGCCGCGCCGCCTCGCGCGCGATATGGTGCTCTGCGTGTTCGAACCTCGTGTCCATGTTCGAGTCGTGGCTGTCACTCAGCAGCTCGAACAGCGCGTCTCGGCCCTCGTCCCAGCGTCCTTCACCGATGGCCTTGGCGCACGCGAAGCGCACCGTGTTGCTCTCGTCCTTGCTGCGCGGAATGATTCTCGCTCGCTCGTCCGATGTCGCGGACGGGGCGAGGACTCTCACCGCGGACGCTCGGACCTGCGAGTCGACATCCGAGAGCGCGTTGCGAAGCAGCAACCGCGCCTCGGGTGAGGCGTCGAACCGAAGCGCCCTGACGCCCGCCACACGGACGTCCACTTCGTGATGCACGAGCGCCTTCCTGGCTTCTTCCAGGACTGGGGCACCCGTCGCGGCGAGTGCGAGGACACTGGCGCGCCCCAGGTTCTCGTCCAGCCGCTCCGCCCAGCGTCGGAGGCGGGCGAGGTCCTCGGGGGGCAGCGTGGCGAACTTCTCTTTCGATTCGTCGTCCGCCAGGGCGCGCGCGCAGGCCGTGATGACCCGCTCGAGATCTGTCCCCAGCGAGTCCTCGAAAATCCGCCAATGGCTCTCCCGGGATTTGTCGGTCCCGCGGGCGGCGAGCATGTGGACGGCGAGCAGGACGGCGGCACGCCGCTCCTCGGTCCATCCTCCCGCCGCCGTTCGGAGGTGGGGCTCTACCTCCTCAGGGGAGGCAATGACCCTCAGCGCACTGATGCCGTCTCCAAGCAGCCTGGGCGCGGTGGTCTCGAGACTCGCGACCACCTTCGGGACAAAAGCGGTGGCCTTGAGCTCCCTGAGAACCCACCATGTGGTCAGAGGGGCGGACTTGTGAGTCGCCGAATAGAAGTCCGAGAGTTCGTTGTCCGGGATTGGAGCGGGGTCGTTTCGAAGCGCGTCGCCCCAGGCCATCATCAGATCCCTGCTGCGAGGGTGTTCGAGGATCCACTGGTAGCCCATTCGCTGTCGTCGGAGCTTCACGTACCTTTCGAGCGCGGTCGCGGCCACCGAGAAGTGCTCCCAGCCGCTCTCCTGCACATGCTCGGCATGAGCGTCTCCTAGGACGCCCTGTCTGGCCCTCCGGAGTTCCTCGGCGTCGACCCACTCCTCGGCTGCATGCCGATCAAGTGCTCCAAGGATGACTGTGAGCACCTCGTCGTACGGTGGCGCAGTCCCAGCGAGCGCGCCGTGGACCAGATCCGTCGAAGCCCAGGTCGCGAGCCTGAGCCCACGTCTCAAGGCATCCAGGTACGACTCGGTCAGGGGCCCCGTGAGTTCGACGGACCATTGGATGAGCTCCTCATTGAGATCGAAATCCCCCATCGGCAATACGTGGCGGATGTAGAGGTCGAGCACCCGCCTGGCGTCCGGCGACTCAAGCACTGCGACACGCTGTCGTTCATCCCACTGGGGAGGTTCCCAATGCCCCAGTCCCCACGCGTGCGGGGATTGGGTCCTCTGGGTCAACGCCAGAATCAACGCGTGGATCGGCCCTCCCTCCAGCCACTCCATCGCGGCTCGGATGTACTCAGAGAATTCTCGACGGTCTCCCGCGCCCAGGAGCCGCGCGAGCACATGTCGCTGGAGGGCGGTCTTCACGTCGCTCGATAGAATCCCGCGACGCGACGCAGGGAGTTTCTCGTAGAGCTTCAGCGCCCCAGCCGCGTCCCCGGCCGCGCACAGCTGGTCCAGCAATCGCGACAGGAGGTGGTCCGCCTCATCTGGCTCCGAGCTGAGCAGTCTCTCGAGCCCGCTGACCGTCGTGGGGTGCGCCCGGTAGCGGCCCTCCGCTTTGTCCTCCACCTCGAGCCATCCGGCGGTCTCCATCCAGCCAATGAGCTTCTGCATCGGAGGCGGACTGTCGGCACCATTCTGGACCTGCTTCGCCAGCGCCAGGGCCTCGCTTGCCTTGAAGAGCGTCTCTGATCCCACGAGGGCCCACAGCAGGAGGGCGGGGCGCGTCGCCCACTCGAGTTCCCGAAGCTCGCCTTGAAGTGTCGCGCCCAGCTCCTCGACCTGCGCTTTGTGCAGAAGCTGGCTGAGGTTGATCTGCTCCTCGGTCTTCGCGGACCGTAGCCCGGAGATGAAGCGGTCGATGGAGAGGGGGACCTCCAGCCGCTCCACGATCCATTTCTCGTGCGCCGTCACGTAGTCCTGCTGCCAGGGCGTCAAGCTCCTGGCCTTGAGCCGCAGGATGTCCTTGCGTGTCTGCGGGTCGTAGTCGTCGTAGGTCAGTGCCCTGCATCCCTCCACCAGCTCGGAAGGAACACCCTGGCCGTAGGAATCACCGAGGTTCGCCTGGCGCGTCGTGACCAACAGTCTGTGGATGCATCCCTTCGCGGTGACCTGACGGAACAGCTTCGGGAGCTGGGAGCGCCAGCTCACCTGTGGCTTCACTTCGTCGATGCCCCAAGGGTCCTCAAGATAGAAAAGGACGGGGGTTCGCTCCTGGAGCCCTTCGAGAACCTGCCCTGGCGTCTCCACCCTGCGGACCTCATACGGCTCCGCGCGGGTCCGGTAGTGGTACATCAGCATCCGCGCGAACAGCGTCTTCCCGCTGCCGGGAGGTCCAGCGATCAGCAGCCGGTGCTCCTTGTCCAGCACCTGCTCCATCAGCGAGTAGACGCGAGGCGCGACGAAGGTCTCCATGTCCTCGGTGAGGACGGGGACGTCCTGTGGACCCGCGGTGAGGCTCAGCGGAGGACGCAGCCGCAGGGGTGCCCCGCGCAGGTAGAGCACCGGGGTGAAGGCTTCGCGAAACCGCGTACGCTGCTGGACGAAGAGTTGCTTGCGCGCGGCCTGCGTGGCCACCGCGATGTCCTCGCCCTGGGCCAGGGACTTGTAGAGGCTCTGGGAGAAGATGGGCGCGCTGGTATCCAGGAGCTTGTACTGCATCGCGATGACGGCCGGGATGCGTGCCTCGACCAGGCGCTGACCGACTCCGGAGAACGCTCTGCGCTCGTCTGTCTGGGCGGACTCGCATGCGGTCAGGACCACCAACCCGAGCCGACCGTAGCCCTTCACGATTTCCCCAAGCTCGCGCTCGGGCACCCAGTCCACATCTCCGCTGTCGGTCGAGAGCGCGAGGGAGCCCTCACGCCCGAGCTTGTCGTATCTCCCGTGTCCCATGAAGTGGAGCACGCCCGGCAGTTCGCGGGCGAGCACCTCATTCATGCGCCCTCGGGTGATGCCGGTGTGGATGGACAGCCTGGGGGGCGCGCCTCTGCCAGAGGCGAGTGCCTCTCGGACGCGCTGCTGCTCCGCCTCCGTGTCGAGGGACTCGACGTCTCTCGGGGTCGACGCGACGACGGCCATGTCCAGCGACGGCATCGGCAGATTGGGTGGCAGCGGACTGGGGACGACCCGGTAGAGCGTCTTGTTCGGGGAGGTGGCGAGGAACTCATCCTGGGATGCGTCGAAGAGCAGCTCCCAGGGGAGCGGCTGCCAGTCTTGCGACATCACGAGCCGGAGCTGGAGCCTTCCGCCCTGCGTGGCCGCAGCCCTCTCCGAGAGCCCATGGAGCAACTTGAGCACGGGAGGGCCGAACAGGAAGTCGAACAACGCCCGGCCGACATCCTGATGCGTGCCGTCGCTCGCTCGGCGCAGCTCGATGGCCTTCAAGCTCCCGTCAATCTGCCGAAGGAGGTCGGAGCCATCCGGGCGGTGTTCCGCAAAGGTGTCGTCCTGGTCCCGCGCTTCGACCCTGGCGTCATCTCCTACGGTGATCGTCAGAACCAGGGGCCTTTGGGCAGTCATCAACGCGTGCTGTAGCTCCGAGGCGGGCCCCTGGCAAGGCGGTCTCCCGGCCGCCCCGTTCCCAGGTCAGCGCGCGATGGACTCGCAGGGTGTCTTCCGGTGAAGGAGGGTCGCTCGAAAGCCTATCACTAGCTCACGGGAATCGACTGGGCGTGATGGAAGTAGTTGGTCGGGTCCCAGCGGCGCTTCACCTTGACCAGGTTGCGCGGTGCCTGACGGAAGTTCTGGAGGAAGTACAGCCACAGGGCCTGGTCCACGTTGCCCCGGGCATGGGTGCCCAGCACCTCATCCGGGTAGTTGTAGTAGCAGCCGTCCACCGTGCCCGTGGAGTCCCGCGTGGGATTGGGTGTCCCGCCGTACGCCGCGTACACGTCCTTGTAGAAGCCGTTGATCCAGCTCACGTGGGCCTCGGCCTGCTCCCGGAAGGGCGACATCAGGCCCTCGCCGGGCTTGGAGGCGTTGTTCCAGTACGTCTGGTACTGGAGCTTCATCAGTGAGCTGCGCTGGGGCACCGGCGTCGAGTCCGCCGGGTAGCGGTTGATGGCCCCGCCGTAGCTGTCCACCTGCAGCAGGCTCTGCGCCATGTCCGCCTGGGGAATCCCGGCGGGGTAGCGGTGGAGCCACTCGTAGATGGCCGTCACCTGCTCGGCCGGGAACGCCTTCTTCATGTACGCGGACTTGTACTTGCCGAACTGGTTGGGCCCGGAGCCGTTCAGCGTCTGGAGCGCCTCCAGATAGGTGATGTGCTGGGCCTCATCGCTGGCCAGCAGGTGCGTCATCATCCCCGGGTGGCCTCCCAGCGGCCTCACCAGCGGTCTGGACCGGGCGACCTTCGCGAAGCGCTTCTGGATGCGCGCCACGCTGTCCTCCGCGTGCCTGCGGTGCTGGTCATGCTTCGTCCCGGCCGGGGACGTCACCTGCAACACCATGCCCACCTGGCTCGCCGCGACGTGGTTCAACTTGAGCAACGTGAAGTTGCTGTCGGGCAGCGTCGTCACCAGGTCCGCGTACTCCGCGAGCAGGTTCGTGAAGGCCGTCAGGTCCAGGCTGGACCAGTCCCACGCCAGCGTCCACAGCGTGGCGTGGTCCGGTGCGTCCGGGAGCTGCTGGAAGTAGTACCGCGCGATGACCCCGAAGTTGCCGCCGCCCGCGCCGCGCAGGGCCCAGAACAGGTCCTTCTCGTCCGGGTCCGCGCTGGACGCGGAGACATGGCTCAGCTTCCCCCGGCCCGCGGCCGCGTCCCAGGTGACGATGTCCACCGCGCTCAGGTGGTCCACCGTCAGTCCGTGCAGCCGGGACAGCAGCCCGTAGCCTCCGCCGGTGATGTGCCCGCCCGCGCCCACCGAGTAGCAGGAGCCCGCGGGCAGCGTCTTCCCGAACGTGTTGAGCAGCGTGCGGTAGACGGTCCAGTTCTCACAGCCCGCGTCGACGAAGTACGCCTGCCTCGCGTTGTCGAAGCCGACCTGGTTCAACGCGGACATGTCGATGACCGCGGCCGTCTCGTCGTTGTAGACGAAGTTCTCGTAGCAATGGCGGCCGGAGGTGATCTTCACGTTGCGCCCATGGGTCGACAGCGCCTCGTTGACGATGGCGAGCACCTGCTCCGGGTGCGTGGGGACGTAGACAGCCTTCAGGTTCGGCGCGAACCAGCGGCGGTCGAAGCCCTGGCGGTCGCTGAGGATCAGCGGGCGCGTCGGACCTCGGCTCGCCAATGAGAGGTTTTCGACGACGGGGGCAGTGGTCATGGTCCATTCTCCGGGGTGGAGACAGCGTCAACGGCTTGCGACACGAGCCTGGTTCGAGGCGTTCCCAGCAGCTCCGGCGAGCAGACGCGCCATGTTGTCGTGGAGGACCAGGCGGGCCTCCAGCTCGGTGATGAGTGACAGCGGGCCATCCGCGGCGGTGAGGACGTCCACGAAGGCACGCTGGTCCCCCTGCATGCGGAACACGGGCCAGTCCGTGCCGAAGAGGACCTTGTGGTTGATGCCGCGAGCCACCACGCGCCGCAGGGCCTCGTCTGACGACGTCCTCAACAGGCTCTGATAGCCGCTGACATCCAGGTACACGTTGGGCCGGTACGCGCACAGCATGGCGCACTCGTCGGGGTAGCTCACCGAGCCGTGCGCGAGGATGAAGTTGACGGTGGGGAACGAGCGCGCCGCCAGGTCCAGCATCAGCGGCGTCGACGTGTCGAACGCCAGCACCGGTGACGTGGGCCCGATGTGCACCACCACCGGCACGCGGTGGTGCGCGCACAGCTCGTAGTAGGGGAACAGCTCCGGCGCGCTGGGGCTCATCCCGCACGGGGGATACACCTTGAATCCGCTGAAGCCCCACTCCACCAGCGAGCGCTCGAACAGGTCCACTCCGTCCTTCCCCCACCGGGGGTCCACGCCGCCGAACACCACGAGCTTCCCGGGGTGGCGCTTCAGCACCTCGGCGTGCGCCAGGAGGGTCTCCTCGACGGTGAGCGGACAGTCCGTGAGCGCGTAGCTGTAGTCGGCCGCGAGCAGCACCGCGCACTCGATGCCCGCGGCCTCCATCTCCGCCACCAACTGGTCGCAGAGCGGGTCCTGGAGCTTCTGGAGGTAGGCGTTCGCCAGCTTCTGGGGCGTGGCGCGCACGCCCTGCGCGGTGAGGGCCGCGACGCCGTTGGCCACGACGCCGTCGATGAAGGAGCGGGGGATGAACCGCTCCGAGGCGATGTGGCAGTGCGCGTCGATGATGCGCGGTGGAGGGCCTTGCGTCATGCCGACTCCGCCCGAGGGCCGGCCGCGCGGGCCTGTTCGACCAGGCGCCGGCTCATGTCGATGGCATCCCGCACGGTGTGGAGCCGGCCCAGGTCCACATCCGAGGCGAGCTCGTCCAGGGCCACGCCGAAGGTCTCCTCCAGCCGGAACAGCAGGCTCGCCACGCCGAGCGAGTCGATGCCCAGGTCCTTGCGCAGGCTCAGCTCCGGTGTGATCGCCGCCTTGCGGAACCGGCGCGGCACGGCCTGGGCAATCATCGCGATGACCTTCTCCTCGAACGTCGGGTCGCCCGTCATGGTGCTCCTCGAAGTCCTGCGGGGTGCTCAGCTCGCGGCGCGGTCGAGCTGGGTCTGGAAGACGTCGCCGATGCGCTTGCGGTCCAACTTCAGATTCGGGCGCAGAAGCCCGTTCTCCCGCGTGAAGGCCTCCTGCGCGAACACCACGCGCCCCACGCGCAGCGACTGCCGCTGTCCTCCCACTTCCTCCACGTGGCGCTCGATGCGGCGCTTCGCCTCCACGTCGTCGGGGTTCTTGGGGAGCACCACCGCGACCAGGCACGTCAGGGTGCCGCCGCCGAACACCACGGACTTGGCCACCTCCGGGCAGCGGTCGATCTCCGCCTCCACCAGCTCCGGATGCACCTTCTCCCCGCCCGAGGTGATGATGATCTCCTTCTTGCGGCCCACCAGGTACAGGTAGCCCTCCGCGTCGAAGCGCCCCACGTCACCCGTGGCCACGCGGTTGCCGCCGATGAAGGTCTTCTCGTTCTCTCCGTCCGCGCACTCGAAGTAGCCGGTCGCGTACATGTGCTCGCGGTGGACGATGATCTCCCCATCCGGCGCCAGCTCCACCTTGGGACCCGGGAGCAGCCGGCCCACGCTCCCCAGCCGGTGGGCCTCGGCGGTGTTGAGGGAGACCGAGCCGCACTCGGTGACGCCGTAGGTCTCGAAGACGGGCAGGCGCATCAGCTCGAGCAGCTCCAGCGTGGAGCGCTTGGTGGGGGCCATCCCCGTCACCATGAAGCGCATGCGTCCACCGAGCGTCTCGTGGACCTCGCGGAAGATCCTCCGGGCCAGGGCGTCGCGCGCGGACCGGGAGGGCAGACGCCGGGCGATTCCTCCGAGGACCCGGGCCAGCAGCTGCTTCGAGCGGGGCAGGTTGCCGAAGCGGGTCTCGATCGCTTCGTAGAGCGTGGGCGGGGCCACCAGCGCGGTGGGCCGCAGCTCCTTCATCGCGCGGAACAGGTGGACGGGCTCCGTGACGATGAGGTCGAACCCGTACCAGAACGCCGCGTAGTACATCAGCCGCTGCTGGAAGTTGGAGATGGGCAGGAACAACAGCATCGAGTCATCGGAGCGGGTCCTCGCCGCGCGGACGAAGGCGTCCAGGCTCTCCTCGACCCCCCGGCGGTTGAGGACGAGCCCCTTCAGCCACCCCGAGGAGCCCGACGAGAAGACGAGCCAGGGCTGGTCGAAGCCCTCCGGGGGTGGCTCGGTGCCTCGCTCGATGGCGCGCACGCCGTCGTTGGGGCCATCGAGCGCGGCGAGGGCGGCGTTCGTGTGTCCCTCCCGTTGCCTTCCAGGGACCAGGAGCAAGGAGAGCTGGTAGCGCTCGAGCAGCTCGTCGGGAGGTCTCGCGGCGAAGTCGTCGGGGAACGCGACGGTGACGGCGCGAAGCTCGAGCAGCGCCAGGTCGTGGACCAGCCACTCGTAGCAGTTCGGTGCCCGGAGGCCCACGCGCATGCCTGGGCGGATGCCCCAGCGCTCCAGCGCGGCCCTCGTCGTCACGACGTCCTCGTGCACCTGCGCGTGGCTTCGGCGGACGACCTTGCCCTTCTCGAAGGTGATGACCTCGCGCGAGGGATGCTCCAGCAGGCGGGGCAGCATCCGACGCACGTCGATGGCGTCCATCGGCGTCTCCTCGTTCCGGGCGTGGCTCATGGGCCTTCCTCCTGGAGCGCCGCCCACTGTCGTTGGGCCTCCTCGGCGGGGAGCGCCTCCAGCTCCGCGAGCAGCAGGGCCACCTCGTCCTCACTCGCTGCATCCGCACGGGTCTGGACGATGACCACCGCGAGCCGCTCGACGGTGGGCGCCTCGAACACGCGTCGCAGGGGCAGCTCCGTCCCCAGCTCACCGCGGATGCGGGACACCAGTCGGGTCGCGAGCAGCGAGTGGCCTCCCAGCTCGAAGAAGTCGTCGTGGACGCCCACGCGCGCGACTCGCAGCAGCTCCGTCCAGAGCTTCGCCAGGGCCTCCTCCACGGGCGTCCTCGGCGCGACGAAGCGGTCCGCGCTCGCGGGCAGGACCTCGTCGGAGTCGGGCAGGGCGCGCCGGTTGAGTTTGCCGGTGGGCGTGAGAGGCAGGGCGTCCATCCGCACGAACGCAGACGGCACCATGTGCTCGGGCAGCGAGGCTCCGAGCCAGGCGCGCAGCTCGCTTGCGGCGAGGTCGCGGGCGTCCACCGTCTGGAAGAAGGCCACCAGCCTGGGGCGTCCTTCTCCATCGGGCCGGGTCGTCACCGCGGCCTCCTTCACCGCCGGGTGTTGCCGCAGCCGTGCCTCGACCTCGCCGGGCTCGACCCGATGGCCGCGAATCTTCACCTGCTCGTCCACGCGCCCCAGGAACTGGACGGTGCCGTCGCGCAGATAGCGTGCTCGGTCGCCTGTGCGGTACAGGCGCTCGCCGGGCCGGGATGGATCGGGCGGGCCGGGGATGAACTTCTCCGCCGTCGCGACGGGGCGGCCCAGGTATCCGCGCGCGAGCATCATCCCGCCGAGGTGCAGCTCACCTGGGACTCCCACGGGGACCTGTTGTCCCCAGCGGTCCAGCACGTGGAGCGTGGCGTTGGGGATGGGGCGTCCGATGGCGGGGAGCGCGGGCCACGACGCGGGAGGCCCTTCCAGCGTCAGCTCGCTCACCACGTGGGTCTCCGATGGACCGTATTGGTTGTGCAGCGTGGCCTGGAGGCGCGAGAACAGGTGGGCGATGGACGGAGTGATCTGGAGCTGCTCGCCCGCGGTGATGACCTCGCGCAGGCTGGCGGGGGTGCCACCCAGCTCCCGGGCCCGGTCCGCGAGCTGCTGGAGCGCGACGTAGGGGAGGAAGACGCGGTGGATGTCCTCGGTCGCGAGCAGGCGCCACAGCACCTCCGGGTCCCTGCGCTGCTCCTCCGTGACGAGGACCAGCGTGCCGCCCGCGCACCACGTGGAGAACAGCTCCTGGAAGGACACGTCGAAGCTCAAGGACGCGAACTGCAATGTCCTCGCGCCAAGGGGGAGCTGGGAGCGGGCCATCTGCCAGTGGAGCAGATTGACCAGCGGACGGTGCGGCATCGCCACGCCCTTGGGGGTGCCCGTGGAGCCGGAGGTGAAGATGACGTACGCCAGCGAGTCCGGTGACGGTGGTGCCCGTGGCGCGATGGGGCGGAGCGGGGCGGTGTCCTCTTCGTCGCAGTCGATGAGCCGGGCGAGGTCGACGGGGAGCCGCTCGCGTGTGCCCCGGTGGGTGAGCACCACGGGCACCTTCGCGTCGGTGAGCATGAAGGCGAGTCGCTCCTTCGGGAACCCGGGGTCCAGGGGCAGGTACGCGGCCCCGGAGCGCAGGACGGCGAGCACCGCCACCACCATCTCCAGCGAGCGCTCCAGGCAGATTCCGACGACGACCCCAGGCCCGGCGCCGAGTCCACGCAGGCGTGTGGCCAGGGCCTCCGAGCGTTCATCGAGCTCGCGGTAGGTCAGGGCGCGGGGGCCGAGGAGGACGGCTCGCAGGTCCGGGGTGCGCTCGGCCTGCCGCGCGAACAGCTCGTGCACGCACAGGTCCGGCGCGGGCGTACGGGGCGGATTCCAGCGCGCCAGCGCGGCCTGTTCCGCCGGGTCCAGCATGGAGAGCCGCGCGACGGGGAGGTCCGGTGTGGCGAGCGCGGAGGCGAGGAGGTTGCGCAGGTGGGACGCCATCCCGGCGATGGTCTCCGGGTCGAACAGGTCCGAGTTGTACTCGAGGCTCGCCTGGAGGGACTCCGAGGTCTCCGCGACGAACAGGATGAGGTCGAACTTGGCGGTGCCCGTGCCCATCGCGGGGGCACCGGAGGCCAGTCTCGCGCCCTCCGCGGACAAGGGTCGCCCCGTGTTCTGCAGGGCGAGCATCACCTGGAACAGCGGGTTGTACGCGAGGTTGCGTCCGGGGTTCAGCTCCTCGACCAGCTTCTCGAAGGGCAGGTGCTGGTGCGCGTAGGCGCCGAGCGACACCTCGCGGACGCGTGCGAGCAGTTGCCGGAAGCTCTCCTCGCCGGTGACGCGGGTTCGCATGGGGAGCGTGTTGGCGAAGAAGCCGATCATCCCCTCCAGCTCGGGACGCACCCGGTTCGCGATGGGGGAGCCGACCACCAGGTCGTCCTGCCCCGAGTAGCGGTGGAGCAGCAGGTTGAACGCCGCGAGCAGCCCCATGAACAACGTGCAGCCCTCGGCCTGGCAGAAGCGCAGCAGGGCCGTGGAGGGCAGGGTGAAGGGATGGAGGCCGCCTCGGAAGACCTGGACCGGAGGACGCGCCCTGTCCGTGGGCAGCGACACCACGGGCGGCGCGCCGCGCAGGTGCTCCTTCCAATAGGCGAGCTGACGTTCGAGCACGGAGCCCGTCAGCCACTGTCGCTGCCAGGCCGCGAAGTCCGCGTACTGGAGCTCCAGCGGAGGCAGCGATGCGGGTGTGCCCGTCCGGCCCGCTTCGTAGAGGACGCTCAGCTCACGGAAGAGCACGTCGGCCGACCAGGCATCGGCCACGATGTGGTGCACGGTGAGGAGCAGGACGTAGTCGTTGTCCGCGAGGTGCAGGAGCCGGGCGCGCAGCAGCGGGCCGCGTGAGAGGTCGAAGGGATGCTGCGCTTCGAGGGCGGCGAGTCGTTGGGCCTCGTGTTCTCGCGTGGCCTCGGGCCAGGCGCGCAGGTCGACGACTGGCAGGGCGACACTGCCTGGGGGCGCGATGACCTGGACCGGTTGTTGGTCCATCACGGTGAACGTGGTGCGGAGCGACTCGTGCCGGAGCACGAGGGCGTTCAGGCTCCCCTGGAGCGCGGCCACGTCGAGGGGGGCCCGAATCCGGAAGGAGGTGGGGATGTTGTAGAAGGCGCTGTTGGGTTCGAACTGGTCGAGGAACCAGAGGCGCTGCTGCGCGAAGGAGAGCGGGAGCGGGCGGTCCCTGGGCGCGGGGCGGATGGGGGGAGGACGGCCGGAGTCGTGGCCGAGTCGCTCGATGGTTCGCGCGAGCTGCGCGATGGTGGGCGCCTCGAAGAGCTGACGCAGGGGCAGGTCCACGCCGAACGCATCGCACGCGCGTGCGACCACCTGGGTCGCGAGCAGGGAGTGCCCACCCAGGCGGAAGAAGTCGTCGTGGATGCCCACGCGCTCCAGGCTGAAGGCCTGGGCCCAGATGCGGGCGAGAGTTTCCTCCACGGGGGCTCGCGGTGCCGCGTAGGGCGCCGCCGAGGCACCGGCGGTGTCTCGACGTTCGAGCTCGATCAGCAGGGCTCGGCGTGCGTGCTCCTCTGTGGGGGCACGTGGCAGTGCGTCCAGGAAGAGGAAGGAGTCGGGCAGGGCGGAGTCGGGGAGTCGGTCCTCGAGGTGTTGTCGGAGGGCTTCGCGTTCGGAGGACGGGGCGACCACGGCGGCCACCAACTGCGAGCCCGGCCGGATGACGACCGTGGCTTCCGTCACCTGGGGATGCGCACGCAGGGCCTGTTCGACTTCGCCCAGTTCGAGGCGTGTTCCGCGATGCAGGTGTCGCCCATCACGTCGACCCACCCACTCGAGCCCTCCGTCGGGCAAGCGACGCACGAGGTCTCCCGTTCGCACCAGGTTGTCGCGGGGGAAGGTGCGCTCGGGTGAGGAGAGATATCCGGAGGCGAGATGCTCACCCGAGACGTACAGGTCCCCGACGAAGCCCGAGGGAACGGGAGACAGGGCTTCGTCGAGCAGGTGCAGGGTGATGCCCGCCACGGGTGTACCGATTCGGGTGACGGGGCGCTCGGAAGGAGAGGGCGCTGCCACGGGACGGAGCGCGGCGATTCCGCCGACTTCTGTCCAGCCGTACACGTGGAGGACGCGACTGAGGACGTCGGGAGGAAGCGAGCTCGTCAGCAGGGCCTCCTCGTCGGGGCCGCCGGTCCACAACACGAGTCGAAGGGAGCGGAGGGACCAGGGGAACTCACGGCCCAGCTTCACGAGCATGGGCGTGGTCAACGCGATGACGGAGACCGAGTGCTCGCGCAGATGCATGGCCAGCTTGCGCGGAGTCAGGCTTCGCCCGCCTGACAGAGGCGCGAGCCGGGCACCGGCGGCGAGCGCGCCCAACAGGAAGAAGGGCGCGGCTTCGTCCCACGTCCCTTCGGGGAAGGAGAGGCAATCGTCGGGGCTCAGCCTCAGGTCAGGCAGTCGACATGCCGCCGCGAGGGCCGCGTGGCTCATCACCACGCCCAGCGGCCGGCCCTCGGGACCTGGACGAGGCAGGACGCAGGCAAGCCCATCGAGCGTTGTCGCTTCAAGAGAGCCAGCACCCAGCGGTGGGGCCGCGGGGCCTGGACGTGGCAGGGCGCGAGCGAACCCGTCGCGAATCGTAGGGATGGGATCGTCTTCTTTCGCTGGTGCGAATCCAGCGGAGCGCGTCCCAGCCGCGAGAGGTGCCATGTCACCGGTGGGGGGCGCATCAGCGCTCAGGCAATGCTCCAGGAGGATGTGCTGTCCAGGGAGCCCCTGCAGCCGTGCGGCCTGATGTTGCTGGCAGAGGATGTGCGACGGGCGCAGCGCCTCCACGGTGGCGGCCAGTCGAGACGCGGGCTCGCTCGTGTCGAGCGGGATGAACGCTCCTCCTGCGCACAGCACACCGAGATGGGCCACCACCAGCTCCGGCGATGGCTCCACGAAGAGCCCCACCAACATTCCCGGCGAGACTCCCTGTGTCCGCAGCGCTCGGGCCACCAGGTCCGCGCGGTGGACCAGCTCGCCGTAGCTCAGCGCGTCCTCACCGGTCTGGACCGCGACGGCCTCCGGGTGGCTCATCGCTCTCGCGGACACCTGCTCGTGAACACGTTCGACGCTCGACCGGACCGGCACCTCCGGCAACGGCTGCGCTGCCTCGACTCGTCGCCGCGCCTCGGCGTCCAGCAGCGGCAACGACGCCGTCGTCCGGTCCGGTTCCTCCGCGATGCCCCACAGCAGCGCGTGGAAGCAACTCGCGAGGCGGGCGATCATCTCGCCCTCGAACAGGTCCAGGTTGTACTCGAAGAACGCGTGAGCCCCGGCCTCCGCCTCCGTCACGCAGAGGGTCAGGTCGAACTTGGCCGTGCCGCTCGAATACAACGGCGGCGTGTCGGATGCCGGTGCCCGGCTCGCATCACGAGGCCCCGTGTTCTGCAGGACGAACATCACCTGGAACAACGGGTTGTGACCCAGGTTGCGCTCGGGGCGGAGCTCCTCGACGAGCTTCTCGAAGGGCAGGTCCTGATGCGCGAACGCCCCCAGCGTCATCTCCCGGACCCGCCCCAGGAGCTGCCGGAAGCTCGGCGTCCCCGAGAGGTCGGCGCGCAGCACCAGCGTGTTGGCGAAGAAGCCGACCAGTCCCTCCAGCTCCGGACGCATCCGGTTCGCGATGGGCGTGCCGATGCACACGTCCGTCTCACCACTGAGCCGATGGAGGAGGGTGGCGAAGGCGGACAGCAGCAACATGAAGCTCGTCGCCCCCTCCCTCCGACCCAACACCCCCAACCGCTCCATCAGCGCGGGCTCGAGCGAGAAGACGTGATGGCCACCCCGCTGACCCACCACCCGGGGACGCGGTCCATGGGTCGGCAGCGCCAGCAGACCTGGCACCGACGCGAGCTGCTTCCGCCAGTACGCCAGGTGCCCCTCCAGCACCTCTCCGCGCAGCGTCTTCCGCTGCCACGCCGCGAAGTCCACGTACTGGAGCGGCAGCGCCGGGAGCGGCGAGGGACGTCCCGCCGAGAAGGCCTCATACAGCCGCGCCAGCTCGTCGAACAACACCCGCATCGACCAGCCATCCGCGATGATGTGATGCAGCACCAGCACGAGCAGGTGCTCGGTGTCGCTCGACGAGTAGAGCGTCATCCGGAGCAGCGGCCCGCGCTCCAGATCGAACGGTCGCCGACACTCCTCCATGGCCAGTCGCTGCGCCTCCACCGCGCGCGTGG
Source organism: Myxococcus sp. MISCRS1 (assembly GCF_026626605.1). Classification (NCBI taxonomy): domain Bacteria; kingdom Pseudomonadati; phylum Myxococcota; class Myxococcia; order Myxococcales; family Myxococcaceae; genus Myxococcus; species Myxococcus sp. MISCRS1. The sequence goes on along the minus strand of NZ_JAPNKB010000001.1, from coordinate 61,974 downwards.
CCTCGTCCTCGCCAGAAGGGCGCACCGCGGACAGCTTCAGCTCCAGCGAAGGCAGGACCCGCTGCACCGGCTCGCCGCGCACCAGGGCGAAGAGGGTGCGCAGGGATTCATGGCGCTGCACGAGCGCATCGAGACAGCGTTGCAGCACCGCCAGGTCGATGGGCCCCGTCAGCCGGGTCACCGCCGGAAGGTTGTACGTCGGGTTTCCAGGCTGGAAACGGTCCAGGAACCACAGCCGCGCCTGCGCATAGGAGAGCGGAGGCTCGGGGCGCGTGCCCTTGTCCCGCAGGGTCCGCGCCAACAGGGCTCTGCGCTCATCCGGCGAGAGCTGGGCGAGGGCGGGAGCGCTCATTTCGCCAGCTCCCCGCGCGCGGCCAGCTCCTCCAACATCGCCGACACCTCCGCGTCCGAGAGGTGGGCGACGTCCGCCAGCTCCGTGTCCCGCTCCAGCTTGGGAATGGCCGAGGCCACCGGCGTCGCCCCCTGTTCCGCCACCACCTTCGCGAGCGCCTCCACGGTGGGCGTCTCGAAGAGCCGGCGCAGCGGCACCTCCACCCCGTAGGCGTCATGGATGCGCGACACCACGCGCGTCGCCAGGAGGGAGTGTCCCCCCAGCTCGAAGAAGTTGTCGTGGACCCCGACGCGCGCGCGGCCGAGCAGCTCGGCGAACACGTGCGCCAGCTTCTCCTCCACCGCGCCACGCGGCGCCACATAGGCCGTCCTCGTCGCCGTATCGAGCTCTCCAGGGAGCGGCAGCGCGCGTCGGTCCAGCTTGCCGTTGGGCAGCAGCGGCAAGGCCTCCAGCGCCACGAAGGCGGTGGGCACCATGTGCTCGGGCAAGGTGCGCGACAGGTGGCGTCGCAGCGCGCCGGGCTGGTCCTCCCCGGGGCCGCTCACCACATAGGCCACCAGCCGCTTGTCGCCCGGCGTCACCTCGCGAGCCATCACCACCGCGTGGCGCACGCGAGGATGCGAGCGCAGCGCCGCCTCCACCTCGCCCAGCTCGATGCGGAACCCTCGAATCTTCTCCTGGTCATCCAGTCGCCCGAAGAAGTCGATGTTCCCATCCGCCCGGAAGCGCGCGCGGTCACCGGTGCGATACAGCCGCTGTCCGGGCTCGGTGCTGAACGGGTCCGGGATGAAGCGCTCCGCGGTCAGCTCGGGGCGCCCGAGGTAGCCGCGTCCCACGCCGATGCCGCCGATGAACAGCTCCCCCGGCAGACCGACAGGAACGGGCCCCAGCGTCGCGTCCAGGATGAACAACCGGGTGTTGTGGATGGGCTTGCCGATGGGCACCCGACCACCACTGCCATTCGGGGGGCACGTCCACGCGGACACCTCCACCGCTGCTTCGGTGGGGCCGTAGAGGTTGTGCAGCTCCGCCCGGAAGCGTGCGTGGAAGCGCGCCTCCAGGTCGGGCGTGACGGCCTCTCCGCTGATGATGACCTGCCGCAGGGTTTCGCAGCGCTCGACACCCCGGTGCTCCAGCAGGACGCGCAGCATCGACGGGACGAAGTGCGCGGCGGTCACCCGTTCAGCGGCCATCAGGTCGATGAGGTAACCCGGGTCGCGGTGTCCTCCGGGCTTCGCGATGACCACGGTGGCGCCCGTCATCAGAGGCCAGAACAGCTCGGTGATCGACACGTCGAAGCTGGTCGGCGTCTTGTGGAGCATCCTGTCGCGCCCATCCAACCGGTACGTCTGGCGCATCCAGGCCAGGCGGTTGGCGATGCCCGCATGGGAGTTCATCGCGCCCTTGGGGCGCCCGGTGGAGCCGGAGGTGTAGATGACATACGCGAGCTGCGCGGGGTGCACGGGCAGCGCAGGGTCGCCGTCCTGTTCGCGAGCCACCTCCGCCCACTCCGTGTCCAGGCGGAGCACGCGGGCACGCGTCCCGGGCAGCGTCGACGCGAGGCTCGCCTGGGTGATGAGCACCGCGGGCGCGGAGTCCTCCAGCATGAAGGCCAGTCGTTCCGAGGGATACTCCGGGTCCAGCGGCACATACGCGCCACCTGCCTGCAGGATGCCCAGCAGCGCGACGAGCAGCTCCGGCGAACGCTCCATGCACACGCCCACCCGGACCTCCGGCCCCACGCCGTGACGCCCGAGGAAGCGCGCGAGCTGGTTCGCGCGGGACACGAGCTCCCGGTACGTCACCCGCTCCAGCCCGGCCATGATCGCCACCGCCTCCGGTGTCCGCGCGGCCTGCGCCACGATGACGCGGTGGAGGAACCCCGGCTCCTCCCGGGACACGGTGGTGTCGTTCCACTCCACCAACAGCCGCCGCCGCTCCTCGTCGCCCAGGAGGGGAAGCCTCGAGATGGGTTGCGCCGGCGCAAGGACGATGGCGTGGAGCAGGGCGAGGAAGTGCGAGCCCATCCGCGTCACCGTCTCCGGCTCGAACAGCTCCGTGTCGTACTCGAACAGCGCGAACGCCCCCCCGCGCGGCGCCTCCGCCACCGACAGCGTCAGGTCGAACTTGGAGGTCGTGGTCGGTACCCGAGGTGCTTCCGGTCCACCGGGAGATGCGCTGCCCTGGGGACGCTCCGCGCTCTGGAACGAGAACATCACCTGGAACAGCGGGTTGCTGCCCAGGTTGCGCTCGGGTTGCAGCTCCTCGACCAGCTTCTCGAAGGGAATGTCCTGGTGGGCGTAGGCGCCCAGCGTCACCTCGCGGACGCGCGCCAGGACGTCCTGGAAGCCGAGCGCGCCCGAGAGCTGGGTCCGCAGCACCAGCGTGTTGACGAAGAAGCCGATCAACCCCTCCAGCTCGGGTCGTCCCCGATTGGCGATGGGCGTGCCGACGACCAGGTCCTCCTGTCCGGTGGCGCGGTACAGGAGGACATCGAAGGCCGCGAGCATCACCATGAACGGCGTGGCCCCGGCGCGCTGGCCCAGGGCCCGGAGCCCGTCATGGAGGTCCGCGTCCAGCGTCACCAGGTGCCCCGCGCCGCGGTGGGCCTGCATCAACGGACGCACCCTGTCCGTCGGAAGCTCCAGCCGAGGCGGCGCCCCCGCGAGCTGCGTCCTCCAATACTCGAGGTGCCGGGTGTAGACGTCGCCGCGGAGCAGCTCCCGCTGCCAATGGGAGTAGTCCGCATACTGGAGCCGCGGCTCCGGCAGGGGCGAGGGCCAGCCCGCGCTGAACGCGTTGTAGAGCGCCCCCAGCTCCCGCAGGAAGACGCCCATGGACCAGCCGTCCGAGACGATGTGGTGCATCGTCACGAGCAGCACGTGGTCTGCCTCCGCCAGCGTCACCAGCGAGACGCGCAGCAGCGGACCCTCGGCGAGGGAGAACGGGCGCAGGGCATCGAGCGCCGCCAGGCGTTGCGCCTCCGCTTCGCGCTGCGCGGCGGGCATCGAGCGCAAGTCGGTGAGGTCCAGCGTCACCTGTCGCGAGGGCGCCACCACCTGCATGGGCTCGCCGTCGACGGCCGTGAAGGTGGTCCGCAGCGATTCGTGGCGGCGGACCAGCTCGTCGAGGCTCTTGCGCAGGGCCTCCACGTTCAGCGCGAAGCCCAGTCGGAGGGGTGAGGGGATGTTGTAGACGGGGCTCGCGGACTCAAACTGGTGGAGGAACCACAGGCGGCGCTGGGCGTATGAGGCGGGGAAGACGAAGGCCTCGCGAAGCTCGGGGACCGCGGGTGATGAGGCCATGGTGGGCGTCACGCGGCTCGTGGGTGCTCACACCCCCGAGGTGGGCGCGTCCTTTCCGACGACGGGGATGGGGATGCGTCGTGCCTGCCTGTCGAGCGGCAGGAGGGCCGGCTCGGTGGACTTCGCGCCGCTGTCTCGCGAGGTGTCGAGCGCCTGCGCCAGCGCGGCCACCGTGGGCCGCTCGAAGAGGGTGCGCAGCGGGAGCTCCACCCCGGCCGCGGCGGACAGCCGGGACACGATGCGGGTGGCCAGCAACGAGTGGCCGCCCAGGTCGAAGAAGTCATCGAGCACGCCGACGCGCTGAAGCTCCAGGACCTCGCCCCACACGCGCGCCACCAGGGCCTCGGTGGCGGTGCGGGGCGCAACCGGCTCCGCGCGTGCGCGGGCGAGCGCATCCCGACTCACGGCTGGAAGCGCACGGCGGTCCAGCTTCCCGTGCGAGGTCCTGGGCAGTGACTCCAGCGGAATGAACGCGGCGGGGACCATGTACTCCGGCAGCGCTCGCCGGAGCGCTCCCCGCAGGTTCGCCGGGTCGACCGTCTGCCCCTCCTTGGGGACGACATATGCGAGCAGGCGCGCGCCATCGGTGCCGGTGCGCTCGGCCACCACCGCGGCGGCCTGCACCTCGGGTCGGCTCAACAGGGCCGCTTCGACCTCCGCGGGCTCAATCCGGTAGCCGCGGACCTTCACCATCTCGTCCGCGCGTCCCACGAAGCACAGGTCGCCCTCGCGCTGACGGCGCACCACGTCGCCGGTGCGGTACATGCGCGCGCCGGGCTCGGTGGAGAAGGGGTCCGGCAGGAAGCGCTCCCCGGTGAGGTCCGGCCGTCGGTGATAGCCGCGCGAGACACACGCGCCCCCCAGGTACAGCTCACCCGGGACGCCGAACGGGACGGGCTCCAGGTTCGCGTCCAGGACATACGTGCGGACCCGAGGCAGTGACCTGCCGATGGGCGGCGTGACCTGGAGGTCCTCGGGGCACAGCGCGCAGGTGCTCCAGATGGAGCCCTCGGTGGGACCGTAGACGTTGAACAGTCGCCGTCCGCGCCCCCAGCGCGTCACCAGCTCCAGGGGACAGGCCTCTCCGCCCACCACCATCATCCGCAGCTCGGGAAGCTCCGCCCAGGGCAGCGCCGCCAGCGAGGAAGGGGGCAGCGTGACAGCGTGGATGCGCTGCTCCTTCAGCAGCTCCAACAGCGGGGCTCCAGGCAGCAGCGCCTTCGTCGGCGCCAGATAGAGCGTCCCACCCGAGCGCAGCGCCATCAGCAGCTCGAACAGCGAGACATCGAAGGTCCACGCGGAGAACTGGAGGATGCGGGCCGAGGGCGGCAGATCGAAGAGGCGCTGCTCGGCCTCGGCCGCGTTGCACACGGTGCGGTGGGCCACCGCCACGCCCTTGGGCCGCCCCGTGGAGCCGGAGGTGTAGATGACATACGCCAGGTTGTCCGGTGTGGCCTGGGGACGCAGGTCGCTCGGGTCCTCCTCCTCCAGCGCGCCCCAGAGCGTGTCCACCGTGAGCCGTGTTCCCGGGAAGGGAGGCAACCGCTCGCACAGCGCCTCCTCCGTCACGAGGAGCCGCGCTCCCGAGTCCTCCAGCACATACGCCATGCGGTCCTGGGGATGTGCCGGGTCCAGCGGGACGTAGACACCCCCGGCCTTCCAGAGGGCCAGCACGACGACGACCAGGTCCGGTGAGCGCTCCAGGCACACGCTCACGGGGACCTCCGGGCCAACGCCCAGCGCACGCAGGCGTCGCGCCAGCTGGTTCGACCGTGCATTGAGCTGGCCATACGTCAGCGTGCGTCCAGGGGACTCCAGCGCGAGCGCCTCCGGGCGGAGCCTCGCCTGTCGCTCACAGAGCTGATGGAGCAGCTCGAAGTCCGGCGCGTCGCCTTCGTCGCGCGGGACGTCGTGTGCCTCGCCATGCGGGCTCATCGAGAGCCGCGAGATGCTCCGCTCCGGATGGGACGCCGCGCTCGCCAGGAGGGCCTGGAGGTTCTCCGCGAGGCTCACCAGGGTGGGCGCGTCGAACAGGCTGGTGTTGTACTCCAGGGCCATGAGCAGCCCGCCGTCCGTCGTCTCCATGGCGCACACGGTGAGGTCGAACTTCGACGTCCCGGCGCTGAACTGCGGCGCGGCGAAGCGGGTGCTCGCCTCCAGGTTCGCCTGCGCGTTCTGCAGGATGAACATCACCTGGAAGAGCGGGTTGTGGGACAGGTTGCGCTCGGGCTGGAGCTCCTCCACCAGGCGGTCGAAGGGGAGCTCCTGATGCGCGAAGGCCTCCAGCGTCACGTCCCGTACGCGGGCCACCAGCTCACGGAAGGTCGGGTCCCCCGACAGGTCCGCGCGCAGGACCAGCGTGTTGACGAAGAAGCCGATCAACCCCTCCGTCTCCACCCGGGTCCGATTGGCGATGGGCGCGCCCACCACCACGTCCGTCTGTCGGCTGTAGCGCTGGAGCAGCACATCCACCGCCGCCAGCAGCGTCATGAAGAGCGTGGCGTTGAGCTCGCGGCCCACGGCGCGAAGCCCCTCCACCGTGGAGGCTTGAATCGGGAAGGTGTACGTGGCGCCTCGGAACACCTGCACCGGAGGGCGCGGCCGGTCCGTGGGCAGGTCCAGCAGGGTGGGCATCCCCGCAAGCCGCTGCTTCCAGTAGGAGAGGTGCCGTCGCAGCACGTCGCCGCGCAGCCAGTCGCGCTGCCACACCGCGAAGTCCGCGTACTGGATGGGAAGCTCCGGGAGCGGTGATGGCTGGCCGGCGCTGAACGCGGCATACAGCGCGGAGACCTCGCGCGCGAGCACGCCCATCGACCAGCCATCCGAGACGATGTGGTGCATGCCCAGCACCAGCACGTGGTCGTCCTCGGCCAGTCGGAAGAGGGTGGCGCGCAGCGGTGGCTCCTCGGTCAGGCGGAAGGGGCGGTGGGCCTCGATGGCGGTGCGTCGCGCGGCCTCCGCTTCTCGCTGCTCGGGGGGAAGCTCGCTCAGGTCGACCACCGGCAACGTGAGCGCGCGGTGCGCCGCCACGCGCTGGGTCGGCTCCCCGTCCTGGAGGACGAACGTGGTCCGGAGCACCTCGTGACGGCGCACCACCTCGCTCAGCGCCTCCTCCAGCCTGGAGGGCCAGAGCAGGCCCCGGAAGCGCGTGGCGAGCGGCAGGTTGTAGAACGGATTGCCCGGCTCCAACTGCTCCAGGAACCACAGCCGCTGCTGCGCGAAGGACAGCGGGGGTGGGCCGGAGTCCCCGGGTCGCCTCGGGATGCGGTCCGGCGCGGCGGTGGGCCTGAGCAGGCGACGCTCCAGCAGGGCGCGTTTCTCGGGCGAGAGGTTGGCGATGCGCTCGCCGACGCGCTGGCTCATCTCACGTGCTCCACTTCTCCGGACAGGCCATCCACCTGGCGCGGGTCCTCGAAGAACCGCTCCATCACCTCGGCCACGAGCGCGGGCCGGTCATAGAGGCAGTAGTGCGTCCCGGCGTGGACCTCCAGGTAGCGTCCGTCGGCAAAGCGCCGAGCCACTTCACAGGCCGCCGCGGACGAGGCCACCCGGTCCAGCTCACCTCCCAACAGCAGCACGGGCGCGCGGACCTCCCGGGCCCGGGCCCGGACGTCATAGGCCCAGAAGTCGATGAGCTGCCGGGCGTAGTCGAGCGTCGACGCCTCCGTCCGGAACGGCGCCAGCACCTCCGTCTCGAGGTCCCGGTTCATCCGGGTGAGGACCTCGGTGGAGTCGGGCGGGTGCGCACTCGCGCGGGTCCGCAGGGAGTTCATTACCGAGGACACCATCGCAGGGCGCCGGTCGAGCATCCGGAACAGCGGCTCCAGCGTCTCCTCGTAGTCGGTGTCCAGCTCCTTCGGGCCGCCGTCGCACTTGAACGACGGATTGAGGAACACCGACGAGACGACGGCGTCCGGGTGCCGGAGGCTGAACTCCACCGCCACCGAGGCGCCGGTGCACCAGCCCACCAGGTGGCAGCGGGAGACACCCTCCGCGTTGAGCACCGCCTCCAGGTCCTTCACCTGGTCCTCGAGGAGCAGAGGGCGCGTCGCTTCCCGTGGCTCCCAGAGCAGGACGCGGCGTCCCTTGGAGAGCAGACGCTCCACCAGCCGCGCCCAGTAGCGCAGGCCCTGTCCCAGCGCATTGAGGATGACCACCGGGGGCTCCCCCATGCCTCCGGAGAGGCACGTCAGCTCCGAGTCGCCACCGACGGCCACTGTCGAGCGTCGCAGCGAGAACCAGAGCGTGTCGACCCGCCGCCGCCGCTCCGCGTGGGCCACGTCCTGGGCCTTCCTCACGGCGCGGAACATCGAGCGCCAGGCCCTGGGCTCCATCGTCAGCGCTCGCGGCTCCACGCCCGCGAAGGCGTAGAGCTCCTCGGAGCCCCGAGGTGGTGACACGTGCAGGTGTCGCTCGAAGTCCCGGAGCCGCAGCTGGAACAGCCGGTCCACGGGCGCCAGGGATTCATGCGGACCGACGGCGAGCAGGCTCAGCCCATACTCCAGGCCCAGGTGCTCGCAGAGCTCCGCGAAGGGAAGGGGCACGGGCGCGACGAGGTCGAGGACGCGGCCTCGGGTGTCGGGACGGCTCGCCAGTCCGCGCGACAGCTTCACGGCGTGGTGGACCGGCAGGACGCTCGGTTGCGCGTCGATGGGGGCGCGCACCCGCAGCGCGTGGTGGTCGAAGTACCCGGGGGCACGCTCCTCGACCTCGTGCTTCAGCGTGTGCAGGGCCGAGAGCAGCGGCAGCAGCCCTTCACTCCAGCCCGTGCCTTCCTCGGAGGGCACGCCCAGCAGGAGCCCCGGGCGGAACAGCCGCCAGGGGATGTCCCGTGCCCCGCACCGCCCTGCGAGCTGACGCTCCAGCTCCTCCGTCGACACGGAGGGTTGGCTCACCAGGTTCAGCTCGCCGATGCGCGAGCGCGGCAACACCTCCAGGGCCGCCGACGACAGACACCACAGCTCGTCCACCGGCGCCTCCCACGCCCCTGGAACGACCCAGCGCAGGCGCGCGGCCAGCAGCTCCTCGCGGACGCCCTCCGACATCGTCGGCGCGAGGTGTCTCGCGGCGTGACGGATGGCCTCCAGGGGCCCCGTGCGGGCTCCCTGGAGCGGCGGGCTCGACACCCCACAATGAACGAGCTCTCCCGGCTCCCGGGGCGACAACAACGCGTCCGCCACCAGGTGGCTGCCGAGGAGGCTCTCCACTCCGAACATCAGCACCGTGCGGCTCACGGAGCGCGCTCGGGCTACTTCGGGGGAGCGGGGGGCGGCGTGGGCTTCCTGCTGGGATCCGGCTCGATGCGCTCAGCACCTCCCGAGGGCGTGTCGCTCTTCCCCAGCACCCCCGGGTCGTTCAGCCAATAGCCATACATGGCGATGTGATGAAAGGTCTGCGACCAGGCCATCAGCGCAATCGAGTCCAGGGCATGGACATCCGTGTTGGCCATGACCTTCTCGACCGCGGATTTGTAATCCTTCAATGCATTCAGATAACGCTGGGTGAGGTCGACGTCCTTCCAGGCGTCGTCGATCCGCTGGCGATGCTCCGCGTGGGCCGTGGCGTAATCCTTGCCACCGTCCCAGGGTTGCTGCGCGGCCATGAAGACCCGCCGCTGGGCCTCGTTCGAGGACCCTCCCAGTTCGAGCATGAATGCGTTGTAGGCGGACTCCAATTGCTTGTAGACGGAGTCCGCGGAAGCCCCAGGCCGCCCATTCGCCATGAGTCCCTCCCGGAAAGTTGGAGGATGCTATTGTAAAGGGTTGTCACGGTCAATGCGTCGCCCGGGGCGGAGTGTCTTCTTTTGGAGAGAGCAGCCATGGAGTCATTGATTGCTCGGTTGCGGCAGTCCATCGGACCGGAGTCTGTCTTGACGGGGGTGGATGCCACCCGGCGGATGGCGCCGGGGAGCCGGTCATCCGTGCTGTTGCTGCCCCGTGACACCGAGGACGTGAGCCGGGTGCTCGCGCTGTGTCATCAGGCCCGTCGGCCCGTGGTCGCGCAGGGGGGGCTGACGGGGCTGGTGCACGGCGCCGTGTGCGGGGCGGAGGAGGTGGCGCTCGCGTTCGACCGGATGCGGCGCATCGAGGAGGTGGATGTCCTCAATCGCTGCCTGACGGCGCAGGCCGGAGTGCCGTTGCAGGCGGCGCAGGAGGCGGCGGAGGAGGTGGGGTTGATGGTGCCCGTGGACCTGGGGGCTCGCGGCAGCGCCACCGTGGGAGGCACCGTGGCCACGAACGCGGGCGGCACGCGCGTGCTGCGCTTCGGGATGATGCGGGAGGCGGTGCTGGGCCTGGAGGCGGTGCTGGCTGACGGCACCGTGGTGGACTCGCGCGGGAAGATGCTCAAGAACAACGCGGGCTATGACCTGAAGCACCTGTTCATCGGCTCGGAGGGCACGCTGGGCCTGGTGACGCGCGTGGTGCTGCGGCTGCGGCCGCTGCCCCGGGGGCACCACACGGCGCTGGTGGCGGTGGACGGCTTCGAGCGCCTGGCCCGCTTCCTCGGGGTGATGGAGGCGGGCCTCCAGGGCGAGCTCACCTCGTTCGAGGTGATGTGGCGCTCGTTCTACGACTTGATGACCACGCCTCCCTCGCGCGGCCGGCCCATCCTCCCCGCGGGGTGTGAGTACTACGTGCTGGTGGAGACGATGGGGCCCCGGGCGGAGGAGGGCGGCGAGACGCTGCTGTCGGCCCTGGCCCAGGCGGAGTCGCAGGGGCTCCTCGCCCACTCGGCGGTGGCCACCAGCGCCGCGCAGCGCCGCGAGATGTGGAGCCTGCGCGAGGAGCTGGACCCGCTCAAGCGCACCGGCCCCGTCTTCTCCTACGACGTCAGCCTGCCCCTCGACGCGATGGAGGACTATGTCGCGCGGGTGAAGGCGCGGCTCGCGGAGCGCTTCGGCGCCGCGCACCACTGCCATGTCTTCGGACACCTCGCGGATGGGAACCTGCACCTGTCCATCGGCGCGGGAGGCTCGGACGCGCACGGCGATGTCGACGACATCGTCTATGGGACGCTGGAGCGGCAGACGAGCTCGGTCTCCGCGGAGCACGGAATCGGGCTGCTCAAGAAGGGGCACCTGTGGCGCTCGCGGAGCGAGGCCGAGCTGGCCGTGATGCGCGTGCTCAAGCAGGCCCTGGACCCGCATGGCATCCTCAATCCGGGCAAGGTGTTCGAAGTCCACCGCCCGGAGTGAGCGGGCGCGTCAGGGATTCGGGACGGAGGCGAGAGCCTCCGCCAGCAGCTCGCGGGCCGCCAGCGGCCCCACGGTGATTCGCACGAGCTGACCGAAGGGCTCCGAGGGATGGCGCACGAGGATGTCCTTCTCGTCCAGCCAGCGCGCGACCGCTCGGGCCCGCGTGGTGCCGCCGAAGTCGAAGCTCACGAAGTTGGCGGAGCTGGGGAGCACTGTCGCGCCCACGCGCCGGGCCAGCTCGGCGTAGTGCTCCCGTCCCTCGCGCGTCGCGCCAATCACCTGGCCCAGGAAGTCGACATCCCGCCAGGCCGCCAGCGCCAGCTCCTGGGAGAGCTGACTCACCGCGAAGTGCTGACGGATGCGGTCCAGCGTCGACACCTGCTCGGGAGACGCGAGCGCATAGCCCACGCGCGCGGCCGCCAGGCCATGGGCTTTGGAGAACGTGCGCAGCCGCACCAGGTTGGGGCGGCTGCGCGTGAAGGGGAGCACGCTGCCCGGGTCCGCGAACTCGACGTAGGCCTCGTCGAGCAGCAGCAGGCACTCCTCGGGGAGCTGGTCCAGCAGCCGCTCCAGCTCCGCGGGGCCATGGTGCGTGCCCGTGGGGTTGTCCGGATTGGCCAGATACAGCAGCTTCGCGCGCTGTCGTCGCGCGGCGTCGACCAGCGCGTCCAGGTCGTTCCATCCGGCGCGGGTGTACGGCACGTGGACCAGTCGCCCGCCACAGCCGCGCACGTAGTAGTCGAAGCTGGGGTAGCCGCCGAGCGAGGTCACCGCGGTGTCGCCCGGGTCCAGGTAGGCCCGCGAGAAGAGGCCGAGCAGCCCTTCGATTCCCTCCGCCACCACCACGTGCTCGTGCGTCAAGCCCCGGCCCTGGGCGATCGCCGTCCGCAGCTCGAACTGCGCGGGGTCCGAGTAGTAGGGCAGCTCGCCGCCGCGCGTGGCCAGCACCCGCGAGACGGCGGGGGACACGCCGAACAGACACTCGTTGGCGCCCAGCCGGACCCGGTAGGGGCGCCCCCGCTTGCGCTCCAGCTCCCGCCGCCCCGGGAACGGCTGCGACAGGTTCAGCGAGGCCACCAGATGGGAGAAGGAGGGAGGCATCGTCAGTCCTTGATCATCCCAACGAGGATGCGGCGCTGGCCCCGGTACTGGCGGCGGCCGTGCATGGCCAGGACGTTGTCGAGCAGCAGCACGTCACCGCGCTCCCAACGCAGGGGGACCTCCGACTGCTCGAGCACGTCCCAGACGTGCTCCGCGTCCTCGGCGGACACGCGGGTGCCGTCGCGGTGGAAGCAGTGGTCCATCAGCTCCGGCGTCTCGGCCATCTGTCGCCGCAGGTCCGCCGCGTCCGCGGAGCGGCCATCGCGCAGCGCCCAGCGCACCATGCACTCCGGCATGTGGTAGTGGACCTGGTTCGCCCAGACGCGCTCCCCGGTGCGCGGGTGGGCCTTGAAGGCGGGGAGCACCTGCTGCCACAGCAGCATGGACTCGTCCGGGCGCCACTCCACCTTCCATTCCTTCTCGCGCGCGATGCGCTCCACCTCGTCCCGGTTCGTGGTGAGGAACACCTGGTTCCAGGGACGGGGGATGCTGTTCTCCTCGCCGGTGGACGGGCTGCGCAGGGCGCGCCGCACGCCGACCCCCTGGGCGTCGAACCGCGCGCGCACGCCCGCGTCCAGCCGCTCGGTCACCTTCCGCGCGTCGGCCAGCGGCGTCTCGCCCATCTCGTCGGGGGGCACCTCGCAGAACAGCGCCAGCGCGTCGGGACGGCTGGCCTGGTAGGCCATCTCCTGATGCAGCGCGAGCGAGTGTGTCCCCGGCAGTCCGGACGCCGTGGTGACGCGGCCGTGGACGACCTTGCGCGGCGCCGTGCCGCCCACGTACTCCATCAAGTCATTGGCGATGGCGCCCAGCACGTCCGCGAAGGCCGGCGCGGAGTCCAGCGCCTGGAAGCCGCGCACCAGCACCGCGCCATGTCTGTCCCGGGCGGCGTTGAGCGCGCCCTTGTGCTCGCGCAGCCAGTCCACCATCTGCTCGCGCGAGGCGTCCTGTCCCTGGGTGATGCGCCAGACCCGGGGCAGCGGCTCGTCACCCACGAAGGTCTCCTCGAAACGAATCACCGTGCGCCTCCTCGACTCGATGGAACCTTCTCCAGCAGGTGACGCAGCGCGGGCGGGTCCTCCTCCAGGAGGTCCTTCTGGATCCACGCCACGTTCTCGAAGTGGTCGCCGAAGGTCGCCACGCCCGGCAGCAGGGCCATGGGCCGGAAGCCCGCCTGCAGACAGCCGGAGATGCTGACCACGTTCTTCTCGAACGCCAGCGACACCAACGAGCGCAGCCCGCGCTTGCGAGCCTCGGACACCAGACACGCCAGGAGCAGGCCGCCGATGCCGCTCGCGCGATGCGTCTCGTCCACGTACGCGGAGATCTCCGCGATGCCCGGGTAGGACGGCCGGACGGCGAAGGGGATGAGCGAACACCAGCCCTGCACGTCACCGGACGGTGTCTCGTAGACCCACGCGCCGAAGGGCGCCTGGAAGCGCTTGAGCCACGCGACGCGGTCCTCGGCGGTGACGGGCTTGTTCACCGGGACGGCGTAGATGCCCGGCTTCATCGCCTGGTTGTAGATGCGCGCCAGCGCGGGCGCGTCTCGCTCCTCGGCGGGCCTCATCATGTCAGCGTCCTCTGGAAGACGAGGGTGTCACGCCACTCGGCGCCCACGGGCACCACGCCCTTGAGCCAGCCCACGTTGCGGAAGCCCTGGCGCACACACCACGCGATGAGGAACGCGGGCGTGGGCTGCACGAGCACCACCAGCGCCCGCAGCTCCAGCGCGCGTGCCCGGGCCAGCGCGTGCTGCGCCAGCTCCCGGCCGATGCCATGGCGGCGCTTGGGCTCATCGACGAAGAGCGCCACCTCCGCGATGGTGTCGTAGATGTCGCGTTGCGTGTGGCTGGTCAGGGCGCCCCAGCCCGCCAGCTCGCCCGGCGTGTCCTCCCACACCCAGGACTCCAGCGGCCGGGGCCCGCCGGAGAGCCGCGCCCCCAGCTGGTCGGCGGTCAGCTCCACCGGTCCCCAGGTGGAGCCACCTCGCGCAATCTCCGCGTTGCAGATGCGGACCGCGGCGGGCAGGTCGGTGGGCTCCAGTCGTCGAATCGCTCCCATGCCATCCTCCTCCCGCTAGCTCTGACCGACGAGGGGCAGCTGCTCCTTCTGCCAGAGCTCACGGGTGGCCTTGCGTCGTATCTTCCCGCTGGTGGTGCGCGGTATTGCCCCGGAGGTCGTGAGCAGCACTTTGTAGGTGGTGAGCTCATGCTCGTGGACCACCGCGCGTCGCACCGCGCCGACGACGTCCGCCACGTCCAGGCCGGCGACCTGGTCCTCGCGCACCTCGCACGCGATGACCAGCTGCTCCTGCTCCTGCGAGCCCGCCAGCGTGAAGGCGGCCGAGTGTCCCCGGCGGATCGCGGGGTGGCTCTTCTCCGCCGTCAGCTCCAGGTCCTGCGGGTAGAAGTTGGAGCCCCGGATGATGAGGATGTCCTTGAGACGACCGGTGATGAACAGCTCGCCGGTGTCGTCCATGCAACCCAGGTCTCCGGTGCGCAGCCACGTGGCGCCGTCCTCGCCGACGATGCGGGCCTCGAAGATCTCCCGCGTGGCGTCCGCTTTCTGCCAGTACCCGTGCGCGACGTTGGGGCCGTGCACCCAGATCTCCCCCACGTGCCCGGGGGGAAGCCGCTGGTGCGAGTCGGGCGCGACGATGGCCAGCTTCTCGCCGGTGAGGGCCCTGCCGCAGCCGACCAGGTCCTGCGAGCGCTCACCGGGCGCGGGCGCCAGCGCGCGATCCTTCTGCAGTGACTCACGCCCCACGTTCCACAGCCGGGGCGGACTGCCGCGCTTGCCCACGGAGATTTGAAGGGTGGCCTCCGCCATGCCGTAGGTGGGGCGCGGCGCGAAGCGGGGGAGGCCGTGGGCGGCGAAGACCTCCGCGAAGCGGGTGATGGTGCTGGCGCGCACGGGCTCGGCGCCGTTGAGCGCCAGCTCCCAGCACGACAGGTCCGTGCCCTTCATCCGCTCCGCGTCGTACTTCTCCAGGCACAGGTCGTAGGCGAAGTTCGGCGCGATGGCCATCTCCGCCCGGTACGTGCTGATGGCGCGAGGCCACGACAGCGGATGCGCGACGAAGGCCTGGGGCGACATCAGCACGCACTGCGCGCCGACGTACGCGCCCTGGAGGGCGTTAAAGATGAGCCCCATGTCGTGGTACATCGGAATCCACCCGACGCGCGTCGCGTGGCGCCACAGGTCGCCGCCCTGGCTGATCATCTCCACGTTCGCGCACAGGTTGCCGTGGCTGACCATCACGCCCTTGGGCGCCGACGTGGACCCGGACGTGTACTGCAGGAGTGTGATGGCGTTCGGGTCCGGCTCCCTCACCGCGAGCGGCGGCCCGCTGTCGTCGGTGGCGTTCGCATCCACGCCCAGCCACTCCATGCTCCGGGCGGCGGGCACCTGCGCGTAGGCGGCGCTCACGGCCTCGCGGGCCGCGGCGGTGGTGAGGCCGAGCCTGGGCGCGCAGTCCTCGACGATGGAGATGCTGGAGTCGCGCAGGCGCATCTGGCGCGGGAGGATGGTGGGCACCGCCACGATGCCCGCGTACTGGCAGGCGAAGAAGGCGACGAGGAACTCCAGGCCCGGAGGGAAGGCCAGGAGCGCGCGCTCACCGGGGCCCGCCTTCGCGGCCATCACCCTGGCGAGCGCGGTGGCGCGTCGGTCCAGCTCCGCGTACGTCAGGACGGCGGCCTCCTCCCCGCGCTCGCCGAGGAAGACGTAGGCGCGGTCCTCGGGGTGGTCGGAGGCATGGGTGCGCAGCGCGGTGACGAGGGAGGGGTAGCGGGTCTGCATGGAAGCCTCGCGCGAGCAAATCGTGGGGAACGGGGGACTCAGCCCGGCATCCGGGCGCCAGCGGTGGGCTCGGGGGCGGGCTCGTCGAGCGCCTCCAGTCGCTGGATGCGGCCGGCGATGCGCTCGGCGTCCGGGCGCTTCACGTCCCAGACGAGCCCCACCGCCTCCATGACGCGGATGATCCAATAGCCCGGGTCCAGCTGGTACCAGCGGAACCCGAAGTTGGCCGAGTCCGGGAACGCGTGGTGGTTGTTGTGCCAGCCCTCGCCCCAGGTGATGAGGCCGAAGAGCGCGTTGTTGTGGCTGTGGTTGTCCTTCATCTTGAACATCCGCGTGCCGAACATGTGCGTCAGCGAGTTGAGCGCGGACACCTGCTGGGCCACCACGAACTGGCGCACCACGCCGCCCCACAAGAAGCCGGTGAGCGCGCCCAGCCAGCTCTGCGTCAGCGCGCCGGCGATGACGCCGGGCAGGACGAGCCCCAGCACCGCCCAGCGCAGGTAGCCCCGGTCCGCCTTCATGATGGCCTTGTCGGCCAGCAGGTCCGGCACGTAGTGCACCACGTTGGGGTACTCGTGCTTGAGCATCCAGCTGAAGTGCGAGTACCAGAGGCCCTTGAGGCGCAGGCGCCACGTCTGGCCGAACAGGTTGGGCGAGTGCACGTCGCCCTCATGGTCCGCCAGCTCGTGGTGGCGCCGGTGCTGCGACGTCCAGGTGATCATGGAGCTGCGCGCCGCCATGCAGCCGAAGACGGTGAGCAGCACGCGCACGGGCGTGCTCGTCTTGAAGGCGCGATGGGTGAACAGCCGGTGGAAGCCGATGCTGACCGAGAAGCCCGTCAGCGCCCACATCACCGCGAACAGGGTGAGGTCCAGGGCCGTGGGCGGCCGGACGGTGAAGGCGAGCCACAGCGCGCCCACGGTGCCCAGCGTGGGGAGGATGTCGAAGAGGATGAAGTGGCGGCGCTGCAGCTTGTGCAGATACGGGCTGCTCACCGCCTTCTTGTCCCGCTTGCCTGCGACCTGCTCGACGTGGGCCATGGGGCTCCTCCGCGTGCTACGTCATCCTCAACACCAGGCGTCCCTGGACCTGCCGCTGGCGCAGCGCGGTGATGGCGCCGTTGACGTCGTCCAGCGTCCTGCTCTCCACCAGCGGCCGCACCTTGCCGGCGGCCACCAGCGCCAGCGCCTCGCGCACGTCCCGCCGGGTGCCGATGAGCGTCCCGCGCACCGACAGGCCCTTGATGACCAGGTCGAACACGGACAGGGGCAGGGGCTCCGGCGCCACGCCGACCACCATCAGCGTCCCGGCCCGCCGGAGCATCCGCGCGCCTTGCTCCATCGCCTTCGCCGCGCCCGTGGTGACCACCACGCCATGCGCGCCGCCGCCGGTGCGGTGGACGATGCGGTTGACGGGGAACTCCTTCTCCGCGTTGACGGTGAAGCTCGCCCCGAGCGACTCGGCCAGCGCCGCCTTCTCCGCGCTCACGTCCACGGCGGCGACCTTCAACCCCAGCGCCGTCGCGTACTGGATGGCCAGGTGGCCCGCGCCGCCCACGCCGGAGACGACGACCCACGAGTCCGGCCGCGCGCCGAGCGTCTTCAGCGCCTTGTAGCTCGTCACGCCCGCGCAGAGGATGGGCGCCAGCTCCTCCATGGAGGGCCCGTCCGGCAGCGGCACGGCGAAGGACTCGGACACCACGCAGTAGTCCGCGTAGGTGCCGTTCACGTTGTAGCCGGTGCCCACCTGGCGCACGCACAAGGGCTCGTGGTCCGTGGCGCAGTCCTCGCACGTGCCGCAGGCGGAGTTCAGCCAGAACACGCCGACGCGGTCTCCCTCCTTGTGGGAGCGCACGCCCTCGCCCAGGCCCGCGACGTAGCCGGTGGCCTCGTGACCCAGCACCACCGGGAAGCGGGGCTTCTTCATCGGCCACTCGCCGTCGAGGATGCTCACGTCCGTGTGGCACACGCCGCTGGCGGCGATTCGCACCAGCACCTCGCCGGGGCCGGGCTCGGGGATGGGGACCTCGCGCAGCTTCAGGGGCTCGCCGATGGCCTCCGCGAAGGCGGCGCGCATGAGCTTCATGATGCAGACCTCAGGGGCGTGGGAGTGGACGCGGACAGCGTCGCGCGGACGCCCTCCACGATGGAGGTGATGAGCACGGCCTGGCCCTCCTTGCCGAAGAAGTGGCCGCCCGGGAGCACCCGCCGGGTGAAGGTGCCGCCCGCCAGCTCGGACCAGGCCTCCCAGTCCTCGCGGACCACCAGGTTGTCGTGCTCGCCGATGAACGTGTGCAGCGGGAACGGCAACGGAGGCTCGCGCCGGTACGCGTACTCGTCTGACAGGGCGAGGTCCGCGCGGATGGTGGGCAGGTAGTACTCGCGGCGCTTCGCGGTGCCGAGCAGCCCCGGGGGGATGCCGCCCAGCGCGTGGAGCCGGTCCACCAGCGCCAGCTCCGGCAGCGTGTGCAGCTCGTGCGCGGGCCGCAGGGGCTTGTGCGGCGCGCGGCGGCCGGAGATGAAGAGCGCCAGCGGCGGAGGCTCCTGCTGGCGACGCAGCTCGCTCGCCAGCTCGAAGGCGATGAGCGCGCCCATGCTGTGCCCGTAGATGACCAGGGGCAGGTCCAAGAGCGCGCGCACCTGGGCGAACAACGGAGGCAGGACCTCTTCCACCCGCTCACACGGCGGCGTGTCCCTGCGGTCCTCGCGGCCCGGGAGCTGGACCTTCACCAGCTCCAGCCAGTCGGGCAGGACGGCGCGCCAGCCATTGAAGCTGGAGGCGCCGCCGCCCGCGTGGCCCAGGCACAGCAGGCGCGCCGAGGGCGGAGCCGAGCCCTCCGCGTGGCGCAGCCAGGGTGAGTGGATGGACATGGCTCAGGCGCCCCGGGGACCCCAGTGGTCGGTGCCGTTGACGGACCAGTGGGGCGAGATGGGCCGCAGCATGAAGCGCAGCAGGTGCTGCTTGCCCAGGCGGAAGCCCATGGAGGTGAGCTTGAAGTAGCGCTCCGTGCGCGCCACCGTCTCCTCGCCGACGAGCTTCACCGCCTCCGCGCGGTGGCGGCGCAGGTTGGTGGCCCACCGGTCATACGTGCGCGCGTAGTGGAGCCGGTCGTTGCGGAAGGCGACGATCTCGAACAGGCCCTCGGCCGCGGCGACGATTTCTCCCAGGAAGGGTAGGTCCGAGTCCGGGAAGATCTCCCGGTTCATGAAGTCGCTGGCGTCCTCGCGCCGCATGTCCCCGAAGGCGATGGTCTGCAGGGACAGCCGTCCGGACGGCGTGAGCCACTTGTGGCAGCGCGCGAAGAAGTCCGCGTAGACGGCGACCTTCTCCTCGGGCGTCTCCTCGCGCTTGGCGAAGTGCTCCAGCGCGCCCACGGAGATGATGGAGTCGTAGGGCCGGGCGGGCTCGTGCGTGGCCCAGTTCTCCACCCGCACCTCCACCCGGGGCAGGTTCAGCGAGCGCAGGTAGTCGGCCTGCAGCGGGCTGAGCGTGAGGCCCACCGTGCGCTCCACGGAGGGACGCGCGGAGGTGTGCCGCAGCACCGAGCCCCAGCCGCACCCCACATCGAGCACCGTGCGCGCGTTGGCCACGTTGGCGCTCGCCAGGTGCCAGTCGATCTTCCGGATCTGCGCCCGCTCCAGCGGCTCGTCCGGGTCCTCGAAGAGCGCGCAGGAGTAGGTCATCGTCGGACCGAGGACCAGCTCCCAGAAGCGCGCGTCGTGGTCGTAGTGCGCCTGGATGCCCTCCTGTGAGCCGCCGTACTTGTCGCCCTCTCGCTCCCGGAGCGCCGCGGCGGTGCCGGTGGGCGCCTCGTCCACCCGAGCCGGGCTGCCCATCACGCGCCTCCCGCCGCCGAGGGCAGCTTCGTGGCCAGGTGCTTGGAGATGGACGCGAGGGTGGGGTACTCGAAGAGCAGCTCCGGCATCAGCTCGATGCCCAGGTGCTCCTCCAGGGACATGATCAACGCCACGGCCGTGGACGAGTCCAGGCCCAGCCGCTCCACCTCCACGTTGGGGTCGATGCGGGATGGAGGTGTGTCGAGGATCCTCGCCACGTAGTTGATGCACCACGACTGAATCGACGCCGCGTCATGAGCCTTGGCTTCCATGGGTCGCTTCGTTCCTCTGTAGGTGGGCGTTGCTGTCCTTGATGGCCGCGCGGGCGCGGCGTGCTTCCTTCTGCTCCGGCGTGGGGACGATGACGTGCGTGGCCAGCCCGAGCCTCTCGAGCAGGCGGATGAACCAGTAGGAGAGATCCACCCGGTACCAAGCGAGGGCGAACGAGGCGGACCGGGGGAAGGCGTGGTGGTTGTGGTGCCAGCCCTCGCCCCAGATGAGCATCCCCAACAACGGGTTGTTGCGGCTGTTGTCCTTCAGCTGGAAGGGCCGGGAGCCCAGCGTGTGGAGGATGGAGTTCAGCGCGGAGATGGACTGCGCCACCACGAACATCCGCACCACGCCACCCCACAGGAAGCCCGCGAGCGCGCCCTCCCAGGTCCGCGTCACCAGGGCGCCGATGGCCGTCGGCACGACGAGCCCCAGCACCACCCACGTCTGGTAGTGGCGCGAGGCGCGGACGATGGCCCGGTCCTCCAGGAGGTCGGGCACGTAGTGCACGATGTTCGGATACTCGTGCTGGAGCATCCACGTGAAGTGCGCGTGGACCAGCCCGCGCACCCGGCCCCCGAAGTCCGCGCCGTGCAGGTTGGGCGAGTGCATGTCCCCCGGGCGGTCCGCCAGCCGGTGGTGACGCCGGTGCATGGCCGCCCAGGAGATGACGGGCCCCAGCGCCGCCATGCTCCCCATGATGGCGAGCGCCACGCGAACGGGCGTGGGCGCCTTGAAGGAGCGGTGCGTGAAGAAGCGGTGGTAGCCCGCCGACACACCCAGCCCGGTGATGAGCCACATCACCCCGAACAACCCCAGCTCCAGCGCGCCGATGGGCCGCACGAAGGCCCAGCCCACCGCCGCGAGCGTCCCGAGCAACGGGCCCACGTTGAACAGGAAGAAGTGTCTGCGCTGCATCCGACGGAGGAAGGGGCTCTCAATCGCCAGGCGTCTGGCTTTGCCCTCCCGAGCGTCGCCCTCCAGGCCGTCCACGTCGAGTGCGTTGGACATAGCGGAACGAAGCCCCTTTCCGAAAGCCGGTATATAAAGACAACCGCGTTATTGGTCAAGGAGCCAGGAGAGACATGTCGAAGCTCATCGTCGGCCTCATCCAGGTGAATGCGCGCAATGAAATGGCGCCAAATATTTCGTTCATCGAGGAGCAGGCGCGCAAGGCATTGGCGGCCGGCGCGAACTTTGTGATGACGCCGGAGAACTCCACGCTCCTAGGGGCAAACCACGAGGATACATTGTCGAAGGTGGTGGCAGAGGAGCACCACCCCGGGCTGATGTCGGCGAAGGGCCTGGCGCGGGAACACGGTGTCTGGTTTTTGATTGGCTCCATCCACGTCAAGGTGGAGGGCGAGCGGTGCGCCAACCGCTCCTATGTCATCGACCCGGAGGGCCGGGTGGTGGCCTGGTATGACAAGATTCACATGTTCGACGCGGAGTTACCCAACGGTGAGCGCTACCGCGAGTCCTCTGTCTTCAGGCCGGGCGAGCGCGCGGTGGTGGCCCGCACGCCCTGGGGTGGGCTGGGAATGGGCATCTGCTACGACATGCGCTTCGGGCACCTGCAGCGCGCGCTGGCGCATGCGGGCGCGACGCTGTTGACGCTGCCGTCCTCCTTCACCGTGCCCACGGGGCGCGCGCACTGGCACGTGCTGCTGCGGGCTCGCGCCATCGAGACCGGCTGCTTCGTGTTCGCGCCCGCGCAGGTGGGGCTCCACGCGGGAGGGCGGCGCACGTACGGGCACTCGCTGGTGGTGAGCCCCTGGGGCGAGGTGCTGGCGGACGCGGGCGGGGACTCGGCGGGCTTCGTGACGGCGGAGATCGACCTGGCGCGCGTGGAGGAGGCGCGCCGGGCGCTCCCGTCGCTGGGGCATGACCGGGACTTCCGGGGGCCGGAGGTCCTGGAGTCATAGCGTGCGTCGGCTTCAGGGCCGGGGCGGCTGCGCGCGGAACACGCGGGGGCCGGGGCGCCTTCCCAGCAGGAAGGTGACGGCCACGTACTTGGTGCCGGAGGTGACGTCCGCCGGGTAATGACAGTAGTGCGAGGGGAAGACGGCGACCTTCCCCGCGCGCGGCTCGATGCGCAGGGCGAGGTCCGGGAACACGGTGGCGCCGCCCTGGTAGTCGTCGTTGAGGTACCCGATGACGGTGAAGAAGCGCTCCGGGGTGCCCAGGTGGTCGAAGTGTGGCGGGTACATCTGCCCGGGCTCGTAGCGGACCAGGTGCGCCTGGGGCAGGTGCTCGCGCAACGACAGACTCCACCGCGCGTTCGCCGCGTCGAGCAGCGCGCCCTCCACCAGCGCGCGGTAGGGCGCGAGCGCCGGGAGCGTCATCTCCAGGGTGCGCATGTTCGCGTGCTTGTCCGTGACGGACGCGTTCGCCGTGGGCTGCCAGCCGTCGGGCTCGCGCGCCAGCTCCAGCAGGGCCTTCGTGTCCGTCAGCGCGTCAGGGAACTCGAGGATGCCGCCCGCACC
Organism: Myxococcus sp. MISCRS1; assembly: GCF_026626605.1. Classification (NCBI taxonomy): domain Bacteria; kingdom Pseudomonadati; phylum Myxococcota; class Myxococcia; order Myxococcales; family Myxococcaceae; genus Myxococcus; species Myxococcus sp. MISCRS1. The sequence goes on along the minus strand of NZ_JAPNKB010000001.1, from coordinate 39,625 downwards.
CTCCACGGGGGTGAGCGCGCCCATCAGCGTCCCGGGGTCGGGTAGTAGGAGGCGTAGGGATAGGCGTACCAGGTCGGCATCCAGCCCCAATAGGACGGGTACGCGCCGGCGTAGGCGTTCATCGCGTAGGGCGCGGCATGAAGCTGGGCGCTCGGGGCGGGGGAGGCCGCCGCCAGCGAGCGCGCCATCAATTCCTCCTCGGTGGCCAGCGTGGCGGAGTCGAGGATCCTCTCGTCGAGCGGGACCCCCTGCTCCTTGAAGAACCGTGACAGGGCGGCGTGGAACTCCAGCCGCATCCGGCCATTCAAGGCCAGATGGGTCCGCAACGCGTGGATGTCATTCATGACAGGAAAGCCTCGCGGACAGTCGGTATGGATTGCACATGGCCCCGGCGTCACTCGGGAGGTGACTGTCAATGAGCGGACAATTCACGCAGGGGGCCGCGTCGGGAATGGTGGGAAAGCAGGCAGGCTGTCGGCTCCCGTGAGCCGGGCCCATGCCTCCTGGGTTGGGCGGCGCCGAGACGCACGCTGTGTATGTATTCTTACGGGAAATTTCCTTCCCAACCTCGTTGATCTCTGCGATGGGTCGGATCCGCTCCGAGTCTGGGGCGGGGTGAACCCAGATCGCCTGATTTCCGCGAAAAATGCAGTCGGGTTGCGATATTGCGGGGAGGCTGGATATAGTTGCCCGCAGAGCGATGAATATGCAGATCAGTACACCTGGTGCGTCCCGGACCCACTCCATGGAACCAGCATCCCGAACGGTGACCCAGGTTTCACGCCCTGTGCTGCGCACCGTGCTTCATGAGGCCCTGGAGAGCCACCAGGGAGGTGAGGTGGTGGTGAAGTCCGCCAGCGTCTCCGGGCGGATCTTCATCGTCGGGCAGAAGGTGGCCTGGGCGGTCCTGAACGGGCCCGGGGTGCAGAACTTCTCGTCCGTGTTGATCCACCAGCAGCTCGTCACGCGCGACGACGTCGAGCAGGTCATGGCGGAGTGTCGCAAGAGTGGCGGCAACTTCTGCGAGGTGTTGGTGTCGTGGGGGCTGGTACCGCGCGAGACGTTGCGCGACCTGCTGCGCGAGCACATGGCCGGCCACGTCCAGGCGCTGCTGGCGGTGCCGGATGCGCAGGCGCTCTTCGTTCCCCAACCGCGCACCTACTCCAGCCAGCTGACGTTCACGCTGGAGGAGCTGGTGCACCCTGTCGAGCAGCACCCCACCCCCCCCCCCAGTCGAAAGAGAAGTCATGGCGAACGTGAAGCAGACCCTGGAAGAGACACTGAAGATCGAAGGCGCGTTCGCTGCGTGCCTGGTGGATGCGAAGAGCGGCATGTGTCTGGGTTCCCAGGGCGGCACCGCGGCCTTCAACATCGAGACGGCGGCCGCGGCCAACACCGAGGTGGTGCGCGCCAAGATGAAGGCGATGAGCGTCATCGGCATCAAGGACAAGATCGAGGACATCCTCATCACGCTCGGCGAGCAGTACCACATCATCCGGCCGCTCTCGACGCGTGACGGTCTGTTCTTCTACCTCGCGCTGAACCGCGCCAACGCGAACCTAGCGATGGCGCGCTTCAAGCTGGCGGACATCGAGAAGAGCCTGGCGCTCTGACTCACCACGCGTCGGCGCCCTGCTCCTCCACGAGCGGGCGCCGACCGGGCGCGCGGGCGCCGTCTAGCGCTTGATGAGCACGACACCGTCCTGGTGCGCGCCGTGGACCTTCTGGAGCAGCTCGCGGACGTCGAAGAAGCGCGCCCACTTCGTCCGGATGTAGTCCGACTTGTAGAAGGTGTGGATGTTGTGGAAGGGCGAGGGCATGTAGCGCAGCACCACCCGCTCGGAGGGCATCGGCTGGTCGAACCACGCCGAGGGCACGGGCTGGGTGTCCGACTCCAGGCTCCGATACGGGTGGTCGAGGAGGTGCCGCCGGATGGGGTGCTCCGCGTCCCGGGCCATGGCGTCCCAGGTGCGCTCCGTGTGCAGGGAGATGAACGCGACGCCGCCCGGCCTGAGGACGCGGCGGAACTCCATCAGCCACGACTCCTCGAACTCATCCATGTGCGTGAAGACCGAGCCACAGAAGATGAGGTCGATGGACGCGTCGGGGATGGGCAGCGTCGGGACGATGGCGGTCTGGAAGAAGAAGCCCTTGGGTGACAGGTACCGGTTCATCCACCGGATGGCGTTCGAGTAGATGTCCGAACCGTAGACCTCCGCCTTCGGGGCGTGCGCGAGGAAGTGGCGCAGCACGCGGCCCGACGAGCAGGCGAAGTCGAGGAAGCGGAAGTGCCCGTCCGGGTCGATGCCCGCGGACTTCAGCAGGCCCTTCAGGAACAGGTAGTCGCTCAGGCCGTTGAGCCAGTAGCTGACGTGCTGCTCGCCGAAGTAGTGGGCGCGCTCCTGCATGGGAGGGAGCGGGGCGGTGTCCGCCGCGACGTAGGCCTGGAGCTGCTCCTCGGAGAGCGACTGGAGCAGGCCGGTCTGGACGGTTCCGTCGTCGCCGAAGAGGCCCTTGGCGACCAGGGTGAGCGGCTCGCCACCGTGCTTCTCGCGGAGCAGCTCCGCGATGGGCGGGAGCGACACCGTCAGGGGCCTGTCCGGCAGCGTCCAGACGGCGCTGGTGAGGTCGGGAGCAGGGGCGGGAGCGGCTTGCACCGCCGCCGCGGCAGGCGGCGGCCCCAGCCAGGGCTCCAGGCGATGGATGAAGTTGCGGGCCGCGGACTTCACCAGGGGCTTGAGCTGCTGTGCCAGTGCTTTGTGGGTCTGATTGAACATGTCGGTTGCCGTCCGGCCCCTGGTTGGAAAGCGGCGCAGTTGACCGCCGGGCCTCGCAAAAAGCAACCGGGTCCACCCCACCGCGTGGGTCATCTCGGTGGGGCGGAGGGAAGGGGATTACGGCTGCAGCGCGAGGCGGTAGTTCTGTCCGTGCAGGGAGTCCCAGCGGCGGCAGTAGCCGCGGTCCCAGTTCTCGAACCACATCGTCACGGCGCGGGCCCCCGCGGGCGGGGTGAGCGTCACCGGGACGCCGTAGCGCGAGTAGCCGCTGACCTGCGTGATGCTCTGGCTCCCGGTGACGCCGTTGTCGAAGCGGTAGTGCACCCAGACCTCCCACGTGGGCGCGCCGTTGTAGAGCAGGCGGCACTCGGGCAGCCGGTCGATGTCGTAGTCCACCAGGAAGGGCTGTCCCGCCTTCACGGTGCCCACCGTGTACTCGAGCCAGCCCTCCTGGAACACCCACGTCGGCGTCGGCGCGGTGCCCGCCGCGCGCACGGCGAACTGGAAGTTGGAGCCGAAGTGGGAGTCGTAGTGCTCGCAGCCGGGGCTCGAGACGCGGAACCACAGCGCCAGCGTGCCCTCCGAGGGCAGCGACACCACGGGCGGGGCGCCGACGGTGGGCTGGCCCGCGACGTCGAAGCTGCCCTCGGGGCCGCCGTTGACGCGGTAGTGGCCGGTGAGGCTCCAGCCCGCCGTTCCATCCGGAAGCGTGAGCCGGCACTGCGGCAGCCGGTTCGTGTCGTACGTCACCTGGACCGCGTCGCCCGCGACCAGCGTGCGGGACTGGGTGAGCGTCCAGTCGGCGTGGAAGGAGATGACGGGCGCGCCCTGGGCCGCGGCGGCGCTGGCGATGAACAGCAGGGGCAGGGTGAACAGGGTCAGGATGTGCTTCAAGGGTGTGGCTCCTGGGTGAATGGCGGGCCCGGGCCGGCGTGGACGCCGGCGACAGACCCCCTCCATGGGGAGGCGCGCGCATCATGGCCCGTGGGGCCCACGCCCGGGGCGCCTCGTTGTCCCCCGTCATTTCGGGTAGGCTCGCTGGCGAACACCCTGGAGCGAGCACCGAATGACCCTGTTCAGGAGGCCGTCCCCCCCGACGGCGGGTGAGTCGAGCGACGATTCGAGTCGCAGCGCCACCCCCACGGAGACGCCCGCGCAGTCCGACATCCCCAGCCCGGTCCTCAGCTCCCCCCCGCGCGCCCGCGGCCCGTTGGCCGGCGCGTCCCCCGGGCTCGGCGAGCGCAGGCCCGGTGCTTCCATGCGACCCCAGTCGCCTCCCTCGGATGATCCGGAGTTCCCCACCGAGCGGCGCACCGCCCAGCCGGGCCCGGGCGCCGAGCGCCGTCCTCCCCCGCCGGCCGGCGCGCTGCCGTCCGTCATCGTGTCCAACCAGGAGGGCGCCGCCCGCCGTCCTCCCTCCGCCGCCCCGGGCGCCCCGGAGCGCCGTCCCCAGGCCGCGGCCCCGGGCGGTGGTGGTGCCTTCGGGGGCGCCGAGCGCAGGACGGTGCCTCCTCCGGCCTATTCAGGCCCGGAGCGCCGGTCCGCCGTCACCGGCTCGCGTCGCGCGCTCGAGTCGGGCGGCCCCGGGGCTCCGGACCGCTTCTGGCCCACCCAGCCCCGCGACCTGTCCGAGACGGGGCTCACGGCCACGTTCGTCGAGGAGCTGGTGCTCAAGGCGCTGTTCTTCGCCGGCGAGATGCGCGGCATGGACCTGGCCAGCCGGCTGCAATTGCCCACCTCCATCGTCGACGACATCATCGAGGGCCTGCGCCGCCAGAAGTACGTGGACATCCGCGGCGGCGGCGCTTCCGGCGTGGGCAAGTCGACGATGATCTACCAGCTCACGCCCTTCGTGACGGACGTGCTCCGGCAGATCACGGACCGCAATCGCTACAACGGTCCGGCGCCCGTGCCCTTCCAGGAGTACGTGGCGGCGGTGAAGAAGCAGACGGTGCGCGGCAATCGCATCACCCGCGCGCGGATGCAGGACAAGTTCGGCGACCTCATCATCCGCGACTACATCTACGACGGCATCGGTCCGGCGATGAACTCCGGGCGCGCCATCTTCTTCTACGGGCCGCCGGGCAATGGCAAGACAGCCATCTGCCAGGGCATGGTGAACTGCTTCGACGGGGACATCTTCATCCCCCACGCCATCCTCATCGACGACTTCGTGGTGCGCGTCTTCGACAGCAACCTCCACAAGCCCGTGGAGGAGGAGGGGGCCCCCTCGTACGACAGGCGCTGGGTGCGCTGCCGCCGGCCGCTCGTCGTCGTGGGCGGTGAGCTGACGCTGGAGATGCTCGACCTCGTGTACTCGCCGGAGGTGAAGTACTACGAGGCCCCGTTCCAGATGAAGGCCAGCAACGGGATGCTCCTCATCGACGACTTCGGCCGGCAGAAGGTCTCCCCCAAGGACCTGCTCAACCGGTGGATCGTCCCGCTGGAGAGCGACATCGACATGCTCACCCTGCACACCGGCAAGAAGCTGCAGGTGCCCTTCGATGTGTTCGCCGCCTTCTCCACCAACCTGGACCCCAGCGCGCTCGTGGACGACGCCTTCCTGCGCCGCGTCCGCTACAAGCTGGAGGTGCAGCGCCCGGACGAGGAGCAGTTCCATCAGATCTTCGAGGTGATGTGTCGCAAGCGCGGCGTGGCCTACAACGCCAACGCGGTCGACTACCTCATCGAGCAGCACTACCGGCCCACCCAGCGACCCTTCGCGGCCTGCCAGCCGCGCGACCTGCTGGACCAGGTCATCGACATGTCCCATTACATGGGGCAGGAGCCTCGCCTGGACCCGGCGCTGCTGGACGCCGCCGTGCGCAGCTACTTCGTGCGCTTCGACAAGCCCGCGGAGACCACCGCGGCCTCCGCGGGCTGAAGGCCCTTCAGCGCTCCTTAGGGGGCGCCGGCGCGAAGGGGCCCCACGGCGAGGGCTCCAACCACCGGCGCACCTCGTCCACGGGGACGTTGGACAGCACGTCGACGATGGACATCCCCTGCACGAACCTCCCGTCGCGCCCCTGCTCGTAGGGCGGGTGGCGGAAGCGCTGCCACAGCACGCGCACGTCCGCGCTCCGGAACAGCCCCACCTGGAGGTACAGCGACGAGCCCAGCCCCGAGTAGTACGTGTGGGCCTTCAGCTGTCGGCAGTACTCCACCAGCCGCGCCGACTTCTCGTCGCCCTGCTTCCGCAGCGTGGAGGCCAGCAGGATGCGCGGCGACAGCCCCAGCGGCGCGTGGAAGAGGGCGGTGCTCGCGAGCAACACCCGCAGGAGCGAGCCGGGGCCCGCCTCCGTCGCGACGCCGTCATAGAAGGGCTCCAGCAGCGGAAGCACCTGGGTGGCGAAATGGGGCCGCCGCCGGTACAGCGTCACCAGTGTGTCCAGGTGCTTGCGCGCCCAGCGCTGACGCGAGTCCACCGCCAGGTCGGCGATGAGTGTGTCGCGATGTGGGTCCTCCAGCGGAATGGACAGCCATTGGAAGCCGGGCACGGTGGGCGGAGGTGTGGGCACGGTGGCGGGCAGCGCCACGCGCGTCCTGCGCTGCCAGCCACGCCGGAGCCACTGCACGTTGTCGAGCACCAGCAACGTGTCCGCGCGCGCCGTCTGCTCATAGAAGTCCACCCAGGGCAGGTAGTGGGGTTGCTCGGCGACGACGACTCCTGGACTGCCCGGCACGCACGGCCTCTTTTCCGCGGAGGGTTGCTGGGGTGGCGCGGCCCCTCACTGTCGGACCGGACGCGGTGGATTGCTCCTGCTGCTAGATTGTAACATTCCAAAGCCGGTCAGGGACCTTCGCCGAGGTGGAAACGAACGGATGAGGTACCTGTGCATCAGCGCGGACCCGCAGCATCCCGTTGCGGAGGAGCTCCGACGTCAGGGGCAGGACGTGCTCATCCGGGGCGAGGCGGCGGAGGCGGACGCGGAGCTGGTGCACGGCCACGTGGACGTGCTCATCGTGGAGGCCGCGTCGCTCGCGCCGGATGCCCGGTGGCTGGATGCGCTGCGTGGGCGCGCCAGGCCCGAGGATCCACTGGTGCTGGGGCTGGCGGACGAGGCGACGGACGAGGCGCTCGCGCCGCTGTTGTCGGCGGGCGTGGAGGAGTTCCTCGTGGCGCCCTTCCACGCGGTGGAGGTGCGCGCGCGCCGGCTGCTGCTGGAGCGCCGGGCGGCGCGGCGTCGGCAGATGCAGAGCACCCAGGCCGCGGCGCGTGGGGAGATGGAGCGGCTGGCCTCCATCATCCAGACGCAGGCGGACGTGGCGCTGGCGGGGCTGGACCTGTCGGGGGTGATGAGCCTGTTGTGCGAGCGCGCGCGGGTGTTGTGCGGCGCGGACGGGGCGGCGGTGGCGCTGCTGGAGGAGGGCTACGTGGAGTACCGGGTGGCCACCGGCAGCCTGCGGCGGCACATGGGCTTCCGGCTGAAGGTGGAGGGAAGCCTCACCGGCACCAGCCTCTTGCGCGGCGAGGTGATGCGCACCGACGACACCGAGGACGACGTGCGCGTCAACGTGGCGGCCACGCGGCAGGTGGGCGCGCGCTCCATGGTCTGCGTCCCGTTGTGGCGCGAGGCGCGGCCCGTGGGGGCGCTGAACCTGACCTCGCACCTGCCCAACGCGTTCGATGACCGGGACGTGCGCACGCTGGAGCTGATGGCGGGCCTGTTGGGCGCGGCCATGGGGAACGCGGCGGAGGCGGCGGCGAGGCATGCGTTGATGGAGGAGCGCGCGGCGGCGCTCGCGGCGCTGCAGGAGTCCCAGGCGCTGTTCGCGGCCTTCATGAACCACAGCCCCGCGGTGGCGTACATGAAGGACTCGCAGGGGCGCCGTGTCTGGGTGAACGAACCCTATCGTCGCTTCTTCGGCCTGGCCGATGGCGCGGACGTGGAGGGGATGGACGACGCGCGGCTGATGCCCGCGGCCTCCGCGGAGCACGTGCGGCGCGAGGACCAGGCGGTGCTCGCGTCGGGGGAGCCCAGCGCGACGGAGGGCATGATTCCCGCGCCGGACGGCTCGGAGCGGCACTGGCTCACCTACCGCTTCATCGTGCGCGACCGCTCAGGGCGGAGGCTCCTGGGGGGCGTGTCGCTGGACGTCACGGACCGCAAGGCGATGCAGGCGCAGCTGGTCGTGTCGGACCGGCTGGCCGCGGTGGGCACGCTGGCGGCGGGCGTGGCGCATGAAATCAACAACCCGCTGGCCTTCGTGCTCTCCAACCTGTCGTTCCTCTCCGTGGAGCTGCAGAACGTGACGCGCGAGCTGCCCCCGGGGCGCACGTCCGAGATGGAGGAGGTGCTGCGCGAGGCGGTGGATGGCGCGCACCGGGTGCGGCAGATCGTCCGGGACCTGAGGACCTTCTCGCGCGGGGACGACGAGGTGGCCACCGCCGTCAACCTGCAGGCGGTGCTCGAGTCCGCCATCACCATGGCGCGCGGAGAGCTGAAGATGCGCGCGCAGATCATCCGCGACTTCGGCGACGTGCCTCCGGTGGAGGGCAGCGAGGGGCGCTTCGGGCAGGTGTTCCTCAACCTGCTCATCAACGCCGCGCATGCGATTCCAGAGGGCAAGCCGGAGCACCACGAGGTGCGCGTGGTGCTGCGCGCCTCGGGGGACCGGGTCATCGTGGAGGTGAGCGACACCGGCGTGGGCATGACGCCGGAGGTGCGCGCGCGCATCTTCGACCCGTTCTTCACCACCAAGCCCGTGGGGGAGGGGACGGGCCTGGGCCTGTCCATCTGCCACGGCATCGTCACCGGCTTCGGCGGGGACATCTCCGTGGAGAGCGAGGTGGGGCGGGGCAGCACCTTCCGCGTCTCCCTGCCGGTGGGGCACCGCGCGCGCGCGCTGGGACGTCCCCCTCCGTTGCACCTGGTGGGCTGAAGGCCGCTTCAGTCGCGTCCGTGGCGGAACAGCGGATGGAACACGCGGGGCGCCTTCTTCTTGCGCACGCAGCGGGTGTCCGCGCTCATGTAGCAGGCGGAGAACGCGCGGCGCCTCAGGCCGGGGCGGCCACGGCCGGAGCGGTGCCACAGGTGGTTGTGCACCAGGATGACCTCGCCCGCGAGCGCGGGGAGGGGCACCGCGCGGTGCTCCGCGTCCTCGGCGGCCACCTGGTCCGGCGGGATGACGCCGCCCAGCTCCGTCACCAGTCCTCGCCGGTGACTGCCGGGCACCACCTCCAGGCAGCCGCCGTCCTCGGGGGCGTCATCCAGCGCGGTCCACAACTGGAGCTCCGGCTCCCGGGTGAGTCCCCAGAGCCGACCTCCGTCCTGGTGCCAGGGCAGGTTGCTGCCGCCGGCCTGGCCCTTGTGGAAGAGGATGGCGCGGTACAGGACGATGTCGCCGGGGATGCGCGCGCGGACGATGCGCTCGAACAGCGGATTCTCCAGCCACGCGAGGAAGCGCGCGTCCTTCTCCAGCTTCTCCAGCTTGCGGTAGTCCAGCGAGGGCCCCTGCCAGCCGAGGCCCAGGGGGGCGTCCTCGTAGCGTCCGGTGGTGGCGTCCGGCTGGAAGAACATGCCGGGGTAGACCACGCGGCCGAGCATCAGGTCGTCCGCCCGCTCGCGCAGGGCCACGAGGCCCTCCTCGTCCAGGACCCTGCCCAGCCGGGCATAGCCATGCTCGGCGTAGTGCGCGAGCACCGGGGTGAGGTCGAGCGCCTGCGCGTCTTCACGAAGCATGCGCCCTCATACCTCGGACGCCTGCGGTGGAGGAGTGTGACGACGGGGCCTGGGGCACGCATGGCTTGCGCGCTCGCCGTCCTCGCACCATGGTGAGGGCGGCATGCCCTACCGTCGCACCACGCGCTTCGTCGTCGCTCCGGATGGAACCCGGGTGGCCTGGCATACGCACCTGGGGGAGCTGCTCGAGGAGTCCTCGGACGAGGCGCTCAAGCCGCGCGCCACCGTGCTCCTGAGCAATGGCATCGGCTCCTCGGAGAACTTCTGGCGCCACGTCGTCGCCAGCCTGGAGCAGGACCACCGGGTGGTGCACTGGAACTACCGGGGCCACGGGGGCAGCGAGGAGTCGCGCGGAGGCGACTACGACTTCTCCGTGCACGTGGGGGACCTGGAGCGCGTCACGGAGGCGGTGATGGCGCTCGGCGATGGACGCCCCCCGCACCAGGTGGCCTACTCCATGGGCGTGCGCGTCCTGTTGGAGCTGTATCGCCGCCGTCCGGACCTGGTGCCGGCGATGACGCTCATCGCGGGGAGCCCGGGCGCGGCGGGCTCGGGGGACGCGGGGCTGGCGGCGAGGACGCTGCTGGGCACGGCGCGCGAGGCCCTCCGTCTGGCGACGCCCGCGGTGCCTCTGGCGACACCCGTGGTGCGCGCGTTCCTGGGCAGCCGGCTGGCGTATCCGCTGGCCCGCGCGGTGGGGGCGCTGAGGCCTCGGGCTCCGCGTGACGACATCGACGAGTTCCTGCGCGCGCTGCGGACGATGAGCCCCCAGGCCTACTGGCACACGCTGCGTGGGTTCGCGGAGGGGCACGCCTGGGACGTGCTGCCCCAGGTGAAGGTGCCCACGCAGATCATCGCCGCGCGTCATGACACCCTCGTCCCGCTGCGGGAGATGGTGCGCATGCGTGACGCGCTGCCACATGCCCACTGGATGCTGGTGGAGGACGCCGGGCACGCGGGATTGTTGGAGGCCGGGACGGAGATCGCCGACGCCGTGCGGGGCTTCCTCGTCGACCACGGGCTGCGGCCGGCGGAGGCGCCGCCTTCCGCGCCGTGACACCGGGTGTGACGCTTCTGTCTCAGCGAGACTGCGCGCAAACACAGGCAGTGTCTGTGTCTGTGTCTGGGATGTCTCACGAAGGACCCGGGACAGCGGGGTTGTCTTGGCTGTGTGCGTAAATCTTTGAATTGCTTGAATTTCCCTGGGGTGAAACTCACCCCCTGGGTGGCAATTTGCTACGCCGATGTTGGAATTTTGCCAGCTCGAAGGAGCAACGACGGTTGTAGGCTGCAGGCCCCCCCGCAGGTCACACCTACTTCGGAGTCTCTCCTTCATGTCTTTCCGCCAATTGCTGGCGCCGCTCACGGCGCTACTCCTGGTCGTCACCGCCTGCGGCGATGATGATCCTCCCGGTCCTGTCTGTGGCAACGGTGTCGTCGAGCGCGGCGAAACCTGTGACGACGGAAACACCACCAACGGCGATGGGTGCGAGAGCTCATGTCAGCCGACGCCGAAGCCGGATGCCGGTCCGGGTGGAGGCGACGGCGGCCCGGGCGAGCCCGACGCTGGCCCCGGTGAGACGGACGGCGGCCCGGGCGAGCCCGACGCGGGGCCCGGTGAGACGGATGGCGGCAATGTCGAGCCCGACGCGGGTCCGGGTGAGACGGACGGCGGCTCGGGGACTCCTGATTCGGGTCCGGGCGAGACGGACGGCGGCTCTGGCACCCCTGATTCAGGTCCGGGCGAGACGGACGGCGGCTCGGGGACTCCTGATTCGGGTCCGGGCGAGACGGACGGCGGCTCTGGCACCCCTGATTCAGGTCCGGGCGAGACGGATGGCGGCTCCGGTACGCCCGACTCGGGCCCCGGTGAGACGGACGGTGGCTCGGGGACTCCCGACGCCGGCCCCGGTGAGACGGATGGCGGCTCGGGGACTCCCGACGCCGGCCCGGGTGAGCCCGATGCGGGTCCGGGGGGTGGCAACGTCGTGATGTGCCCCGCGGCGAACCTGCCTCCTCCGACGACGGGGAACTGCACGGTGACGTCGGGTAGCGCGGCGAAGCTGTTCACGGGCATCGTGCTCGCGCCCGACAAGGTCTATCACGGGGGCCAGGTGCTCGTGGACTCCGCGGGTGTCATCCAGTGCGTGAGCTGTGATTGCTCGCAGGCGGCGGGCGCGGCCTCGGCCACGCAGGTCACGTGCCCCCAGGCGGTGGTGTCGCCGGGTCTCATCAACGCGCACGACCACATCACCTTCCAGAAGGCGCCCTTCGCCCGGACGGATGAGAAGTACGAGCACCGCCACGACTGGCGCCAGGGCAACAACCAGCACACGCGTCTGCCCGCGGGCAACACGGTGGGCGCGGACGGCATCCGCTGGGCGGAGCTGCGCCAGGTCATCGCGGGCACCACGTCCATCGCCGGCTCCGGCGGCGCCAAGGGCCTGCTGCGCAACCTGGACGCGCCGAACACGTCCGACACGGGCACCAACCAGGAAGGCCTGGGCGCGGGCTCGGGCGCGGAGTATCAGACGTTCCCCCTGGGTGACTCGGATGGTCGCGAGCGCGCGAGCGGCTGTGATTACGAGCGCGTCGACTCTCCGTCGGTCATCCCGGCCGCCTCGGCCTACCTGCCGCACATCGCCGAGGGCATCGAGACGAGCGCGCGCAACGAGTTCCTCTGCCTCTCCGGTCAGCAGTCCGGTGGCCAGAACATCCTGAGCTCCCGCACCGCGCTGGTCCACGGCATCGGCCTGAGCGCCAGCGACATCCGGATGATGGCCACCTCGAGCACCAGCCTGGTCTGGTCGCCGCGCTCCAACATCGGCCTGTATGGCGATACCGCGGCCATCCCGCTCTACAAGTACCTGGGCGTCAACATGACGCTGGGCACCGACTGGCTGCAGTCCGGCTCGATGAACATCCTGCGCGAGCTGCGCTGCGCGGACGACCTGGACACCGATTACTTCAATGACTCGCTCAGCGACGCGGACACGTGGGCGCTGGTGACGGGCAACGCGGCGCACGCCTTCCAGGCGACGAACACCGGCGCGCTGGTGCCGGGCAAGGTGGCGGACGTGGCCATCTTCCGGCTCAACGGCCACCAGGCCTCTCCGCACCGCGCCGTCATCCGGGCGGAGCCCGCGGACGTGGTGCTGACGATGCGCGGCGGCAAGGCGCTCTACGGCGAGACCTCCGTCATCTCCGCCCTGAGCGGGGCGGGCTGCGACACGCTGGATGTCTGCGGCGTCGAGCGCTCGGTGTGCCTCCAGACCGAAATCAGCATGTCGCTGTCCACGCTGCAGTCGCGCAACTCCGGCGCCTACCCGCTGTTCGCGTGTGGCGTGCCGACGGATGAGCCGACGTGCGAGCCGTCCCGCACCTCCACCAACGCGCGCTGGCCGGCCTCCGTGTCGGGCTCCACCGTGTACTCCGGTGGCCTGTCGGGCGCGGACGTCGATGGCGACGGCATCCCCGACGAGGTGGACAACTGCCCCGGCGTGTTCAACCCGGTGCGCCCGATGGACCAGGGCGTGCAGCCCGACGTCGACGGCGACGGCGTGGGTGACGCGTGCGACGTGTGCCCGTTCGCGCCCGGCACCACCGAGTGCACCCGCCCCGACCCGAACGACACCGACGGTGACGGCGTCCCGAACGCCTCGGACAACTGCCCCAACACCCACAACCCGGACCAGGCGGACTCGGATGGCGACGGCAAGGGCGACGCGTGCGACCTCTGCCCGACGCCCAACCCGGGTGACGCGGCCTGCTCGCTGTCCATCTACACGGTGAAGCAGCCGGGGCCCGGTGGAACGTCTCCGTGGCTGGGCCAGCGCGTGTTCGTCTCCAACGCCACCGTCACCGGCGTGGGCGCGACGGGCTTCTTCGTGCAGGTCAACCCGCTGGACCAGGGCTACCAGGGGCCGGACTACTCCGGCGCCTTCGTCTTCACCCGCACGGCGCCGCCGAGCACCGTGATGGCCGGCTCGCGTGTGAACGTCGACGCGACGGTGGCCAACTACTTCGGTCAGCTCCAGCTCGCCTCGCCCTCCGTGGAGGTGGTCTCCCAGGGCAGCACGCTGCCTCCTCCGCAGGTGGTGACGCCCGCCGAGGTGGCCACGGGGGGCTCGCGCGCGACGCCGCTGGAGGGTGTGCTGGTGCGCGTGTCGCAGGTGCAGGTGACCCACACCGCGCCCGCCCCGGGTGGCGGCGACACCGCGCCCACCGGTGAGTTCGAGGTGGACGGCGCGCTGCGCATCAACGACTACCTGTTCTCGTTCCCGCTGCCGGCGCTGGGAGACCGCTACTTCTCCATCACCGGCGTGCTGGAGCTGCGCAACGACCACTCGAAGATCGAGCCGCGCTCCGCCGCGGACCTCGTGCCCGCGAGCGCGGGTGAGGTGTCGCTGGCGTCGCTGGCGCCCACGGGCGTCTTCGTGCGCTCGGGCGTCAACGGCCCCACGTTCCCGGAGCCGCTGACGGTGACGCTCACCGGACCGGTGACGGTGGACACGGTGGTGACGGTGGCGTCGTCCAGCCCCGCCGTCTCCGTGGTGGGGGGCCAGGTGGTGATCCCCGCGGGCGAGCGCTCCGCGGTGGTGCTCCTGAACACCGACTCCGCGCTGGACCCGGACGTGAAGAAGGCCACCCTCACTGCCACGCTGGGCGCGGTGTCCCGCGACGCCACGGTGACGGTGCTGGCGGTGGACCAGCCGGCGGCGCTGGAGCAGCTGTCTCCCGAGCTCGTCGTGGTGACGGGCGGCGGGACGGCCACGCTCACGGTGACGCTGGATGTGCCTCCGTCGGTGGACACGGTGGTGAGCCTGTCCGTGCAGCCGGCCAGCCTGGGCGCGGTGCCGGCCCAGGTGGTGGTGCGCGCCGACACGCTGTCCGCGAAGTTCGACTTCACGGCGGCCAACGTCAGCGGCGAGGGCCAGGTGGTGGCGAGCCTGGGCGGCGACTCGGTGTCCGCGCAGCTGCGCGTCACGGAGCAGCCCGCGGGCGCCAACCACGTGGTCATCAGCGAGGCGGCGCCGGCGGGCCCGGGCGGCGCGAACGACGAGTTCGTCGAGCTGTTCAACCCGACGACGAGCCCGGTGGACCTGTCCGGCTGGAAGCTCCAGTACAAGAGCGCGACGGGCACCACGTACCTGTCCTTCACGCTGCCCGCGGGGTCGGTCATCCAGCCCCGGGGCTTCTTCCTGGTGACGCATCCGGACTACGCCGGCTCCGTCGCGGGTGACGCGAACTGGGGTCCGGCGTTCTCCATGTCCGCCAGCCGCACCGGCGGTGGCAACCTGCGCCTGGGTGGGCCGGCGTTGACGACCACCAACATGAACGACCCGGCCAAGGTGGACGCCTTCGCCTATGGAACGGGCAATGCCCCCGAGGGCACCGCCTTCCCGACGGTCCCCGCGGAGGCCGGCTCCTTCGAGCGCAAGGCGACCGTCTCCTCGACGGCGGCCACCATGGAGGGCGGCTCGGACGCGGCGGCGGGCAACGGGTATGACTCCGACGACAACGCGTCCGACTTCATCCTCCGGACGCAGCGCCAGCCGCAGAACAGCGCCAGTCCCACGGAGTAGTTGACTCAGGGCCTTCCGGCCCCTACCGGGTCCATCAACCGGTAGGGGCTGGAAAACCCGGCGCGGCCGGGTCATAAGCGTTCCCGTGCGAGTCGTCTCATGGAACGTGAATGGGCTGCGCTCGGCCCATACCAAGGGCTTCCTGCCCTGGCTGTCGGGCGCCCGGGCGCAGGTGGTGGCATTGCAGGAGGTGCGCGCGCGCCCCGAGCAACTGCCGGATGAGGTTCGTGCTCCGGCCCGGTGGAAGACGCACTTCTCGGCCGCGGAGCGCCCTGGCTACAGCGGGGTGGGGCTGTTCTCCCGCGACGAGCCGGACATGGTGGAGACCCGGCTGGGTGTCCCGGAGATGGACGTGGAGGGGCGGCTGCAGCTCGCCCGCTTCGGCAAGCTCACCGTGGCCAACGTGTACTTCCCCAACGGCAACGGGAAGGACCGTGACCTGAGCCGCATCCCGTTCAAGCTCGCCTTCTACCGACGCCTGTTCGACCAGCTGGAGAAGCCGCTGCGCGACGGTGAGCGGCTGCTCGTCGTGGGCGACTTCAACACCGCGCACCAGGACATCGACCTGGCCCGGCCCCGGGAGAACCGCGAGACGAGCGGCTTCCGTCCCGAGGAGCGCGAGGAGCTGGACCGCTGGCTGCGCGCCGGCTGGGTGGACAGCTTCCGACACTTCCACAAGGGCGCCGGCCACTACTCGTGGTGGAGCCAGCGCTTCGGCGTGCGCGAGAAGAACATCGGCTGGCGCATCGACTACGTGCTGGCGTCCCCCGCGGCCATGGCCTTCGTCAAGCGCGCCGCCATCCACCCCGACGTGTCGGGCTCCGACCACTGCCCGGTGAGCGTGGACCTGGACTCCGCCGTCCGCTGATCCCCCTCGAGGCTCTCAATGAACGCACTGCTCTCCATCTGGACCTGGGTCGAGATTGGCATCGTCGCGCTGGTCGGCTTCTTCGTTCAGCTCGTCATCGCCGTCTTCACGTTGCCGTTCGACAAGAAGCGCTACGCGGTGGGGCGGTGCTTCCGCATGGTGGGCGTCACCGCCGCGAAGCTGACGCCGTACTGGCGCTTCGGCATCCACGGGCCGGTGCCGGACCAGGTGGCCCCCAACACGGTGGTGGTCAGCAACCACGAGTCCAACGCGGACCCGTTCCTCATCTCCCGCCTGCCGTGGGAGATGAAGTGGCTGGGCAAGGCGAGCCTGTTCAAGGTGCCGGTGGTGGGGTGGATGATGGGCATCGCCGGGGACATCCCCGTGCACCGCGGCGACAAGGAGTCCGCCACGGGCGCCATGGCGCGCTGCAAGCAGTGGATGAGCAAGGGCATGCCGGTGATGATCTTCCCGGAGGGCACCCGCTCGAAGACGGACGAGCTGTTGCCCTTCAAGGACGGCGCCTTCCGCCTGGCCATCGAGCAGCAGGCGGACGTGCTCCCGC
Organism: Myxococcus sp. MISCRS1; assembly: GCF_026626605.1. NCBI lineage: Bacteria > Pseudomonadati > Myxococcota > Myxococcia > Myxococcales > Myxococcaceae > Myxococcus > Myxococcus sp. MISCRS1. The sequence goes on along the minus strand of NZ_JAPNKB010000001.1, from coordinate 23,147 downwards.
TGGCGGTGAGCGGCACGCGCAAGGCGCTGCCCAAGCACTCCTGGCGCTTCTCCACCTCGCGCGGCCTGGTGACGGTGGGCACGCCCATCTCCACCAAGGGCATGACGCTCGATGACGTGGAGAAGCTCAAGACGCTGGTGCGCGAGCAGATCCTCGCCCTGCGCGCCACGCTGCAGCCGCTCACCCAGGATGCCGCGACGCCGGGGACTCCCAGCGCCGCGTAGCGGCTTCGACGAGACACGCCGCTCAGGCGTCCGTGACTTCGTTGTCAATGATGTGGCAGCCCGACTCCTCGTCGAGCGCGTCCTCGATGAAGCCGCGCAGCAGGTCCTTCCCGCCGATCTCGAAGGACAGGCTGATGCGGTCGCCCTCGATGTGGACGTCCTTGTCGGTGGTCAGCTTGCCGCCCAGGGCCACGGCGCTGCCCTCGACGCGGGCGTTGCCCCGGAGGCGGACCTCGCCGCCCATGGACACCGCGTCGCCCTTCACCACGGCGCCGGCCTCCACGATGACGCGGCCCCGGATGGCGACCGCGTCGTCGACGGTGGCGCCCTTGCGGATGATGATGTCGCCCTCCACGGCGACCACATCCTTGGCCTTCTCGCCCGCCTCGATGACCAGGTCCGTGCCCTGCACCACGCGGCTGCCGTCCTTGGCCGTGGTGTCGCAGACGACCTTCACCGGGGAGGTCGACTTCCTGGCCGCGTCATCGCCGGCGAAGGCGGGCAGGGCCAGGATGGACGCGAGAGCCAGAGTGGAAAGGAAGCGTGAGCGCATGGACGGCTCCTGGGGACGACCGGGTTGAGAGGTCTACGCGGCAGGCCCACACCCATTGCATGGGTTTGTTTCCCTCCCGGGAGGCAGGTCGGGGCGCGCGGCTTGCAGTAGGGTGGGGGAGGCCCTGGCCCGCACGCCCCGAGGTTTCCCCTGGCCACATCGTCGACACAGCAAGACTCCTCCTCGCATGACCTGACCATCTGGGCCTATGCCTTCGGCTATTTCGCGGCGTATGCCCCGTACAGCGCGCTGACGAAGGCGTTGTCGAGCGGCTCCCTGCCGGGCATGGAGGAGGGCATCGTCGGCTTCACGCTCCTGCCGGTGAGCGCGGCGACGTCGATGGTGGGGATGTTCGTCTTCCTCTCGCTCAAGCGCTGGTGGCGCTTCGCGGCGCACCGCCAGGTGCTGGGCCTGCGGGTGCCCGCGCCGGGGGCGTGGACGTTCCTGTCGGGGATGTGCTCGGCGGCCATCATCGGCACCACGACGCTGGCGTACACGCTGGAGGGCACCTCCATCGTCTTCATGATGCTGCTGATGCGCGGCGGGGTGCTGGTGCTGGCGCCCATCGTGGACGTGCTCAGCCGCAGGCACGTGCGCTGGCCCTCGTGGGTGGCGCTGGTGCTGAGCTTCGCCGCCGTGCTCGTCGCGTCGGGGAAGGACGCGCGCGCCACCCTGACGTGGGTGGCCGCGCTGGACGTCGGCGTGTACCTGCTGAGCTACTTCATCCGCCTGCGCGCGATGAGCCGGCTGGCCAAATCCGAGGACAAGAGCCTGTCCATCCGCTACTTCGTGGAGGAGCAGATGGTGGCCACGCCCTTCCTGGTGCTGGTGCTCGGGCTGGTGGCGGTGTGGGGCGGCGCGGGGCCGGCGCTGGACATCCGCGAGGGCTTCACCGGCATGTTCGCCCGCGGGCGGCTCTTGGAGGAGATGCTGGTGGGGCTGTTGTCCCAGGGCACCGGCATCTTCGGTGGGCTCATCCTGCTGGACGCGCGGGAGAACGCGTTCTCCGTGCCGGTGAACCGGGCCTCCAGCGTGCTCGCGGGCGTGGTGGCCACGCTGGGGCTGTCGCTGTGGCTGGGGCTACCGGGCGTGGGGGCGCGCGAGCTTCTGGGCGCGGCGCTGGTCATGGTGGCCATGACGGTGCTGGCGGTGCCCACGGTGCTCGCGGCGCGCCGGCGCGAGGCCGCCCTGAAGGCGGCGCTCGGGCCTTGAGTCCCTGACGCCTACTTCTGGGTGTCCTGCGGGACGTGCAGCGTCAGCACGGGGCAGGGCGCGCGGGAGACCAGCTTCTGCGCCACGCTGCCCAGCAGCATGCGCGACAGCCCCCGGCGGCCGTGGGTGCCCATGATGATGAGGTCGAAGCCCTCCTTCTCCACCAGCTCCAGGATGGTGGAGGCCGCCTCGCCCACCACCACGCGGTGCTTGAGCGGGACGGAGGCCGGCTCCATCTGCTTGAGCAGCGTGGCCAGCTCCTTGCCCGCCGTGTCCAGGGCGACCTGCTCCAGCGAGAGCGGGTTCCATCCGGGGGCGGCGACGAGCAAGTCCGGCGCGACGTACTGAGGGGGCTCCCACGCGTGGAGGACCTCCACCGACGCGTTGAAGGGACGGGCGAGCTGGAGGGCGTAGTCGACGATGGAGCGAGAGCCCTCGCTCAGGTCGACGGGGACGAGAATTCGGGATGGCGCTGCCATGGTCGGCTCCTCGCTGAGGTGAAAGGCCCTCTCTTGGGGTGGGGCCGAACGTCCTCAGATGGAAGTTGCGTGCCAGCGCCTGCCCGCCCGTTCGCTACCGCGACGCGCAAAGCTTGCGGGGAGGCGAGCGCGGCCCGCGATTCGTGCGCAGGATGGCCCCCATGCGACCTCCCATTGATCAGGCCACGGTCCTCATCACCGGCGCGGCCGGGGGTATCGGCCGGGAGCTTGCCCGGCTGTTGTCCCGGCGCGTCCGCACGCTGGTCCTGGTGGACCGCGAGGTGGCGCGGCTGGAGCCGCTGCGTGAGGAGCTGCTCACGCGCTATCCCACCCTGGGCGTCCTCCTCCACGCCTGCGACGTGTGCGAGCCGCGCGGGGTCGACGCGATGGTGGCCTCGCTGGAGGCGCAGTTCGTCCGGGTGGACGTGCTGGTGAACACCGCCACGCTGGGCCTGCGGGGGCTCTACGCGGAGGCGCGCTGGGGAGGGCTGGAGGAGCTCCTGCGCTCGAACGTGTGGGTGCCCGCGCTGCTGACGCACCGGCTGCTCGCGCCCATGCTGGAGCGGGGGCGGGGCGGGGTGCTGAACATCGGCTCGGGCGCGGCGCAGCTCATGCTGCCCGGCTCCGCGATGTTCGCCGCCACGCAGCGCTTCCTCGACGGCTTCACCGAGTCGCTCCGGCTGGAGGTGGAGGGGCGCGGCGTGGTCATCACCCGCGTGGCTCCGGGACCGGTGGGGGACTCGGGCGCCGAGGAGGCGGGGCGCGCGCCCTTCTTCCAGATGTCGCTCGAGCGCTGCGCTCGCGCCGCGCTGGCGGCCTTCGAGCGGGGCGAGGCGCTGGTGTACCCGGGCTGGGGACACCGCTGGGTGATGCGGCTGTTGCCCCTCCTGCCACGAGGGCTCCAGCGGAGCCTGGGGCGGCTGGCGCTGCGCGGTGTCCGCCGCGAGGCCCTGGCCGCGCCCGACGCCCTGCCCGTGGGGCTCGCGTCGCCCGTGCTGCTGGCGCGCGAGCCCAATCCGGCGTGACGGCCTAGAGGCCGATCTCCGCCAGACGCGCCTTCACGCGGGTGGCCTTCACGCCGGTGTTGGCCGTGCCGCGGCCCTGCGAGTTGCCGCCCAGGCCGATGTGGTGCAGGCCCACCACCTGGTTGGAGCCCGTCGACAGCACGGGCGAGCCCGACGAGCCGCCCAGCGTGTCCGCGTCGTAGGACAGGTCCGTGGTGGAGTAGTTCGCGTTCTTCACCACGCCCGGCGACAGCTTCTTCGTCGGCGAGCAGCCCGACGACGTGTAGTAGTCGCAGTTCTGGTGCACCACGTAGATGCTCGCGTTGGTGGCGGCGTTGGCGCTGGCCACCGTCAGGTAGCCCTGCACGTTGCCGGGGAGCTGGCCGTTGGTCGCCGAGCAGCGCAGCGCCGTCATGTCGTCGGTGGACCACGTCCTGATGAACGTGGCGCAGGAGTACCAGACGCGGCTGGCCGAGGCGACGCCGTCGATGTAGTTGAAGGACACCCGGGCCCCCACGGCCTCGGACGCGCTGCCCACGCAGTGGTTGTTGGTGATGATGACATCCGGTGACACCAGCCACGCGGTGCAGCGGCTGCCCACCGCCGGGATGGACAGGTAGCCCACCGCCTTGGCCGCCGTGGCCTGCGCGCCCGTCAGCGTGGTGGAGCTCACCCAGTTCACCGAGCCGACGATGACGTTGGATTCCTGCGACTGCAGCGGCTCGTTCGCCTCCTGGTCCGGGACATCGGGGGACTGCTCGGTACCGCAGGCCGACAGGGCACCCATCACGAACAACGCACGCAGGCTCTTGGCGAACATCGGGTCTCCTCCACACGCGGGATTGCGCGCGGCGTGCCCAAGGCACTCCCCATGCCAGCGTTCCGCGCGGGACACTTCCACTCGACAGCCCTCCTCGCGCCGAGCCCCGGGTGGTGCGCGCGTGCTCCGCTCCGTCACCGGCGGTTGTAAAGCCCCTTCGCGTCGCCGCCGAGAGTCTTCATGATATTCGTGATTTACAATTAATTCCGGAACTGTCCTGTAATGGGACGCTCCCGGCGTCGGGTGTCGTGGTCCCGGACAGCGACGGAAAAATCCACGGGCCGCGTTCCGCTCGCTCATTGAAGAGGGGGAACGCGGCCCGGGGGCGCGGTGAGCGGAGCGCGGGCGCCTAGCCGATGATCATGTCCTCGCGCTCCAGCGTGCCCTCGGAGAAGCGGCGCAGGTTGAAGCGGGTGAAGAGCTCGTCGGACTCGCCGGTGCGCATCCACTTCGCCATCCGCTCGGCGACGGCGGGGGCCATCATGAAGCCGTGGCCGACGAAGCCGGACATCTGGAGCAGGTTGTCCAGGCCCGGGGTGCGCCCGAGGATGGGGTTGTTGTCCGGCGTCACGTCGTAGCAGCCGGCCCACTGGCGCAGCACCTTCACGTGGCCCACGTGGGGCAGCTGCTCCATGAGGGCCTGGGCGAAGCGGGACACGAAGCGCAGGGTGCTGCCCATGTTGAGCCCGGCGGGCTCCTTGGGGTCACCCATGCCGCCCACGATTTCGCCGCGCATGGACTGGCTGAAGTACAGGCCCGAGTCGAGCACTGACACGAGCGGCCCCAGGAAGGGCTTGAGGGGCTCGGTGCTGAGGATCTCGTGGCGGTGCGGCTCGTTGGGCAGCTGCACGCCGACGAGCTTCGCCACCTCGGGGCTCCACGCGCCGGACGCGAGCACCACGGTGTCACAGGCGATGTCGCCGCGGTCCGTCTTCACCTTGCGGATCTGTCCGCCGCTGACGTCGAAGCCCGTCACCTCCGTGTACGTCTCCACGCGCACGCCCTTCTTGCGGCAGCCCTGCGCGTAACCCCACAGGAAGGGCCAGGGGAAGATGACGCCGTCCTCGGGGTTGAAGGACGCGGCCACGCAGCCCTTCATCGTGAGGCCCGGGACGATGTCGCGCGCGGCGTCCGGCGTGACGAGCCGGGTGGGCACGTCGAAGCGGTTGTGCAGCGCCACGTTGCGCTCCAGCCGCCTGGCCACCGCGTCGGTGCGCGCGAGGAACAGGTAGCCGCCCTGGCGCAGCCACACGTTGATGCCCATCTCCCGGGCGAAGCCCTTCATCAGGTCGATGGAGCGCTTGGCCAGCTCCACCAGCGCCGGGGTGCCCCACTGCATGCGCACGCCGCCGCCGTTGCGGCCGGACGCGCCCGCGCAGAGGTAGCCGCGCTCCAGCACCACCACGTCCGTCTCGCCCTCGCGCGCCAGGTTGTACGCGAGCGCCAGGCCCATGATGCCGCCGCCGATGATGACCACCTTGGCCTTGGCGGGCAGGGGCTCGGTGGGGCGCAGGCCCTTGGGGAAGGCATCCACCTCCTGGGGCACGCCGCCCACGGGGGGCTGGGACTCGTCCACCGGGGCGCTCGCGAGCAGCCGCAGCTCGGTGGGGTAGAGCGGAGGCCTGGGCGTGAAGGGCACCACCGCGTCGGCCTTGAGCGCCTTCTCCTGCTCCAGGAGCGCGGCCACGGCGGACAGGCAGCTCTTGCCCTGGCAGATGCCCGTGCCGAAGCCCGTGTAGCGCTTCACCGACTCCACGTCGCAGTAGCCCCGCGACACCGCGTGCCGCACGTCGTCCGCGGTGACGTCCTCGCAGGAGCAGATCATCGACTTGCTCATGACAGTCCCTCCACCAGCGCCTGGGCCGCGCGGCGGCCCGCATCGGACGCCTCCTTCGCGCTGCCACCGCCCGTCACGTCTCCGGCCACGAACACGTCCGCCGCGTCGGTGCGGCCCTCGGCGCTCGCCTCCACCCGGAACAGTCCGCGCGAGGCCTCGAACGAGACCTTGGCGCCGCCCTGCCGCGCCAGCTCGAAGCTGGGCGTCACCGGCACCGACACCAGCACCGCGTCGCAGTCCACCTTGCGCCGTCCCCCCTGGCGCGGCGTGAAGCTGAACCCGCTCACGTGCCGGAGGCCGTGCGCCTTGGGCTCCGAGCCCTCCACCGTCGTCGGATGCGCTCCCGCGCCCGGCGCGCCCTTCAGGTCCACCACGACGGCGACCTTCACGCCGTGCTCCTCGAGCAGCCGCGCCAGCCCTTGCAGCTCCTGGCCCCAGCCCACCAGCGCCGCGCGCTCCGGCGCCACCGCGTGCCGACGCAACAGCAGGCTGGCCGCGCGGCCCGCGTAGACGCCGGGCAGGTCATTGTTCTCGAAGGGCACCATCGGAGGGTGTCCACCGGGCGTGAGCAGGAAGCGCTCCGCGTAGACCTTGAGCAGCCGCGCCTCGCCGTTCTCCCGGGCGCCCACCGCGAGGTAGCGGCCCTGCTCGTCGTCGTACAGGCCCAGCGCCGTGGCGCGGGTGACGACGCTGTCCCGCGCGAGCGTGGCCACGTCGTCGATGGCGGGCGCGTCCGCCTCCGGGGCGCCGTGCGCCAGCCGGCCACCCACGTGGTCCTCGCGCTCGAACATCAGGAAGGGGATGCCTCGTCCGGTCAGCTCCCTCGCGGCGGCGAGCCCGGCGGCGCCCGCGCCCACCACCGCGACGCGGGTGCGCAGCGTGCGAGACGGCGGGGGAGCGGGGGCTGCGTCCTTGGGCAGCAGGCCCAGGCCCGCCAACTGCCGGGCCACCTTGGCCATCACCGTCTCCGCGACGGGCACGCCGGCGAACATCTCGTGGTGGTCCAGGCCGTTGGGGAAGAACCAGTCGATGGTCTCGAACACGTCCACCTTCGCGGAGGGGTACGCGTTCTGCCGCTCCAGCTTCATGCCGTCGCGCGCGGGCGTGCGGCACGTGTAGACGTTGGGCAGCCCGTCCACGCGCATCAGGCACTGCGAGCACGCGGCGGCGAAGCAGTAGGGCCCGCGAGGGCGGTGGTACTTCACGGAACGGGCGAGCATGGGCTCGCCCGCGGCGACGAGGGAACATGCCACCGGCTCGCCCTCGATGGCGGGGATGCTCTCGCCCTCGAGGTCCACGGTGATGGCCCTGCCGCGCAACGAGGCATCTGGGAGACGTCGCATGGGTGCCGCGCAAAATGGCGTAACGCCCGCGGGTGGTCAAAGCCTGTCGGCGCATGACGCACCCCGGTCATGAGGCCCAGCCGACAGTCGAGGTGATGGCGCGCTGGAACTTCTCTAAGACTCCCGCAGAACGTCACCGGGGACCGCGACGGGCCGTCTCAGGCCTCGTGGCGATCCCCGGTGGGTGGAGCGGGCGGCCGTGCAGGCCGTGGTCCTTGACGCGCCGGGCAAATCCCGGCGCGGGTGCGTCAGAGCGGCTGCTCCCCGTGGGTGTGGATGGGCTCGGGGATGCCCATGCCGCGCGGCCGGTAGCCGAAGCGGGTCCGGATGACCGCGCCCAGGGCGATGAGCACCACCAGGCAGGAGACGATGGCGCCGAAGACGGGGATGGCGCCCACCACCAGCAACACCAGCAACCCCAGCGCGAGCACCACCGCCTGCGTCTTGCGTCCGCGCATCACCGGCAGCCGCGTGCCCAGCTCGCTCGCCACCGCCGCGAAGCCCAGGGCCGCCGCCAGGGGCGCCGCCATCCACAGCACCAGCGCCGCGGGGATGCCGATGATGGTGATGGCCAGCACCACCGTGAGCGGAATCATCGCCACCACCCCGAGCAGGCCCGTCAGGCCGCTCTGCACCGGCCGCGCGCGGATCTCATCCCCCAGCTGCTTCATCCGCGAGGGGAAGAACATCTGGCCCAGGAAGCCCAGCCCGAAGAGCACCGCGAACGTGAGGATGAACCCGGCGAGCCCACCCCCGTCGTCGTCGTCGCGGTTGCGCCGCCGCTCCTCGCCCTCGTCGCTGGACTCCTGGAGGCCCTTGTTGAGCTCCTTCGCGACGACGCGGCCGATGTTGGCCCCGCCGAAGGTGTTGATGCTGCCCTCCACGTTCGCGCCGTCCTCGCGGTCCACGTTGCCGCCGAAGGAGGACACGTCGCCCTCCACGGAGGCGCCGGGCTTGAGGACCACGTTGCCGCCGAAGGCGTGCGCGTCACCCTCCACGTGGCCGTGGACGATGAGGTTGCCGCCGAAGGCCACCGCGTCCTTCTCCACGTTGCCCTTCACCACCAGGTTGCCGCCGTACACCACGGCGCTCTCCACCGTCTGTCCCTCCTTCACCTCCAGGGACTGACCGCGCGCCACCACGTTGCGGGCCCCCGAGCGGCGCGAGCGCTTGAGCTCGTCGCGGGTGCGGTGCATCTGCTCGCGGATCTGCTCGCGCACCTCGCGCATCGTCTCCGCGTCCGTGGCGGACTCCTCTTCGTGCTCGGAGCCCTCGGAGGCGACCGCGGGCGCCGCCGGAGCGGGTGGCGCGGGCGGGGCCACGGGCGCGGGGACCGCCTGGGGCGCGGGCGCCGGCTCGGCGAGCCCCTGGGCCGCGGCCTCCTTCTCCGAGGGCGTCATGGGGCGCAGGGTGATGATGGAGCCGTCCTGCTCCATGCGCAGCGAGTAGGCGCGGGACACGGTGCGCAGGGCCTGGTCGGCGGAGATGCCGCGCAGGTGGACCTCGGCGGGGACGTCCAGGTCGCCGGTGACGACCAGGTTGAGCCCGCCCTTGTCGGCGATGGTCTTCAGCGCGTCGCGCAGGCTGCCGCGGAAGGAGACGTCGATGCTCTTCGCGGCGGGCGCGGACTCGGCGGCGCGGGCGGCGGGGGCGGACTCGGCGAGCGCGAGGGGGGCGCCCAGGAGCAACGCGGGGATGAGGAATCGGGAGGAGATCTTCATGGGGCGCTCAGGCTTCGGAGGGGGTGGGGGCGCTGCCCGCGAGCCGCTTGAGACCGGCCAGCGACGTCAGGAGGAGGAACGCGAGGAATGCGGCCACGGCCAGGCCCTCGGTCGACCACAACGCACGGGCGCCGCTCAGCACGCCCTCGGCCAGGAAGCGCCCCTCCACGAGGAAGGACGCCACGCCCGTGCCCAGCCGGCCGAGCGCCTGGTCGTTCATCACCAGGTAGCCCAGCCCACCGAGCAACGAGGTCAGCAGGATGGCGAGCCCGGACCAGACCTCGCGACGCTGAGGTACGGGCTCCGCCGCCACGCGTGCCATGACGCTGGCGACCAGGGTCGGCGGCGGGAGGGGATCCGCCAGCCGGTACAGGTCGTTCTCCATCAGCCGGTGCTCTTCGAGGACCCCCGCGCAGGCGTCACACTCGGCGGCGTGGTCCAGCGCGGGGCCTTCACCTTCCTCCAGCTCGGCGAAGAGGACCTCGAGGTCGGGGCAGGGGTGCGCGCTCATCGGGGGGCCTCCTCCGTGCTCATCTTCTTGCGAAGCTTCTCTCGGGCCCTGAAGAGCCGGGCCATGATGGTGCCAGGGGCGCACCCGAGGATCTGGGCGATCTCCTTCGTCGTGCGCTTCTGGACGTAGTAGAGCGCGAGGACTTCACGATCATCGACGGAGAGCGTGGCCATGGCCTCCTCCAGCGACTGGCGCTCCTCGCGGGCGATGGCGCCCTCCTCCTGGGAGGCCTCGTTGCTGGGGAGCACCTCCTTCATGGGCTCCAGCTCCTCGGTGCGCACCTTGGTGCGGCGGCGGAGCAGGTCCAGGCAGAGGTTGCGGGTGATGGCCAGCACCCAGAGGTCGAACGGGCGCGAGTCGTCGTACCGGTGCAGGTTCTGGTACGCGCGCAGGAGCGCCTCCTGGGACACCTCCGCGGCCTCGGCCTCGCTCTGCAGCAGCCGGAGCGCCAGGCCGTAGACCTGGCGCTGGACGCTGCGCACCAGGGACTCGAAGGCGGACGGATCTCCACGGCGGGCCGCCTGCACGTCGGCCTTCCAGGGGAGGGGGACGGCGTCGTCAGCCATCAGCATCCCGATGGCGTGGGCGAGGGTCCCGGGAGCGTCGTCGAGGGCAAGAGCGTTCACACCTGGGTCTACGGTGTGCGCGCTCCCCCATTGCGTCCAGGTGTTTCATCGCCGTTGCAGACTTATTTCTTCCGTGATTTCGAGCGCTTGGCTTCGGTCTCCGCCCGGGCGACCTCGCGGGCGGCCTTGCGCTGGCGCTGTTTTTCACGGAAGCCGAGCGGGGCGGCGGGCTCCTGCCTGGGCTTGGGCTCCGCCTGCTGGGCGAGCGAGCGGCCCCGGGTGGGCGTCTCGGAGACCTCGGCCGTGCTCTTGCGTCCGGGACGGGCGGGGGCCTCGACCTCGGAGGTGGTGCGCCGACCGGGCCGGCTGGGGGCCTCGCCGCGCGCGGGCGCACGGCGGTCCGAGGCGCGCGGACGCTCCTCGTCGAAGGTGGTCTCGGCGCGGCGGCCGGCGGCGCCACGGGCGGCGGGGGCCCGGCGGCCGGTGCCCCGCTCCTCACGGACGGGAGGGCCGCGGCGGCTGGAGGGGGCACCCTCGGCCTGCTCCTGCTCGACGAGGTGCGCGCGCTGGGAGGCGCGGATCTCCTCCGCGGTGTCCTCGGCGTACTCGAAGTGGAACAGGCGCTTGACGACGAGCGTGGCGTACGCGCCCGGCGGCAGGGTGAAGGCGACGTTGACCTTGATGTTGCCCCGGTTGAGCTCGTCGGGCTGCGTGCGACCGATGACCAGCTTGTGCGGGAAGGAGAGGACCGGGCGCTCCTCGTGCTTGAAGAAGAGCATGCGCTCGGCCCCGGGGATGACCAGGTCCGACAGCTTGAGCTTCTCGCGGCCGAGCACCCAGCGCACGGCGTCCTCGATCTTCGGATCCGTGAAGGTGCTGTTGGGCGCGAGCAGGGGGAAGGTGGCGTCGCGCAGCACGCGCAGCGTCTGCGGATCCGCGTCCTTGTGGAACAGGAGCGAGCCGGCCTGGTAGCGCATGGGGAACAGCGACTCACGCGGCAACAGCAGTTGCAGGTAGCGCCGCACGCCCTCGTTCCAGAGGTAGCTCTGGTAGGTGAACAGCTGCATCGCGCGGTAGTCCGCGTCGATCTGCAGGAAGGCGCGGGTGAAGTTCTTGGGCTCCTCGCGCAGCGAGCGCAGGACGCGGTGGTACTTCTTGGTGCCCTCGAAGGGGACGCGCGCGTCCCAGTGGCCCCAGTTGTCGCGCCAGAAGGCCTTCACCTTGGCGTCCTCGGAGCGGTCCAGCTCCGACGGCTTGGCCAGGTAGTTGTGGAGCGCCGCCTCGAAGTCGCCCCGGATGAGGTCCTTGGCGATGAAGCCCTGCCCGTGCTTGAGCGAGCCGAAGCGCTGGCTGTCGAAGTAGTTGATGACGCCCAGGCGGTTCACCTCGGCGGCCGCCACGTTGAGGGGGCCCAGGGACGACTCCTCCAGGGCCCTCACCGTCACGGAGAAGCGGTTGGACGTGATGTTCGCCGAGGACAGGGCCTTGTTCGTCCGGCCCAGGTACTTCAGGCGGAGGTCCGGCTCCTGCATGTCCACGTCGGCGCCGTCCACGGCGATGAGCTGCTCGGTGCGGCCCTGCTTGTCCTTCAGGCCGCAATAGCTGATGGAGCCCGGCTTGAGACCGAACGCGTCCCGCAGGCGTGCCACGGCGTCGAACGTGGACAGCTTCTGCTTGTCCATCAGGTAGACGCGGAAACGCCCGGAGGCGACTTCATCGAAGCGGTAGGATTCCTTGACGCTGAAGTCTTCGGGCTTCTGTTTGATTCGCACGGGCCCCCCTTACCAGTGTGGGCCCTGGGAGAGAAGCGGGGCGGAGGATGGGGGACCAGGGGGAGGGGGTGGACGGAGCTGACGCGCCGTCCCAGGAGCGGGACCCTGACCGGCCGTGCAGCCCTCCGGAGGGGGCCCTGGTCGGCCAGCGCCACCAGACGTTCCCCGCTTCCCAGGCGGCTCTGGTAGTGTCCGGGCCGGTGAGGATTCGCGCGTGAGCCAGGTTCCCGCCCCATTCGCTCCGAAATCCGGGCAACAGCTCCGAGGCCCCCGGCTGACCGGGCGCTTCGCGGACGGCACTCTGGGGGAGTTCCCCCTGGGGCCGTTGACGTCGCTCGGCCGTCATCCGTCCAACACGCTGCGCCTGGTGGACCGCGAGGTTTCCAAGGAGCACGCGACCATCGAGAAGGTGGGCAAGGACTTCGTCCTCAAGGACCTGGGGTCCTCGAACGGGACGTTCGTCAACGGCAAGCGGGTGAAGGAGCTGCGGCTGAAGGACGGGGACGAGATTGCCCTGGGCTCCTCGCGGCTCATCTTCCACAGCGGCGAGCAGCCGGTGGTCCCCGCGCCCGCGGCGCCCGGCGTGACGGTGGTGGCGCAGTCGGTGTCCATGCCCGCGTTCCTGGCGCAGATGGACCAGGTGCCGCAGAACTTCCGTCCGGTGGACCAGATGACGGACGGCGAGGCGCTGCGCCGCGACTACGAGAAGCTGCGCATCGCCCACGAGTTCCACCGGCAGGTGAGCACGCAGGGCAGCCAGACGGGCCTGTTCGAGCAGATCCTCAAGGTGGCCTTCCAGCTGCTCGCGGCGGACCACGGCGTCATCCTGAAGGTGGCCGGGGACGGGGAGTTCATCCCGGCGGCGGTGCACCACCGCACGGGCAAGCCGGTCAACGTCATGCTGTCCGACACGGTGCTCAAGCGCGTGGTGGAGACGGGCAAGGCGGTGCTGACGGCGGACGCCATCATCGACGAGCGCTTCTCCGCGGCGGAGAGCATCGTGGCGCAGGGCATCCGTTCGGCCATGGCGGTGCCGCTGATGGTGAACTCCAAGATTCAAGCGGTGCTCTTCCTGGACAGCCGCCAGCAGATCAACGCCTTCTCGGAGAAGGACCTGAACATCCTCTCCGGCATCGCCTCGCAGGCGAGCATCGCGCTGGAGAACGCGGCGTTGGGCGAGCAGATCCGCGCGGAGGCGGTGACGCGCGCGGAGCTGAGCCGCTTCCTGTCCAAGGCGGTGGCGGACGCGGTGATCTCCGGTGAGACGGAGGACCTGCGGCAGAGCCGGCTGGCGGAGGTGAGTTGCCTGTTCGCGGACATCCGCGGCTTCACCACCATCTCCGAGAACGAGTCGCCGCAGGAAGTGGTGTCGATGCTCAACACCTTCTTCACGGCGATGGCGGACGTGGTGTTCCGCTACGAGGGGAACCTGGACAAGTTCATCGGCGACTGTGTGATGGCGGTGTGGGGTCCGCCGCTGTCGCATCCGGACGACGCGGCGCGGGCGGTGCGGGCGGCGCTGGAGATGCAGGAGGCGGTGGATCAGATCAACCGCAACCGCGTGGCGGCCGGCAAGGCGCCCATCGAGGTGGGCATCGGCATCAACACGGGCCAGGCGGTCGTCGGCTACATGGGCAGCGCGGAGCGGCACGAGTTCACGGCCATCGGCGACACGGTGAACACGGCCTCGCGGTTGTGTGGCATGGCCAAGAGCGGCGAGGTGCTCGCGTCGGAGTCGACGGTGCGCAGGTCCGGCGCGGGCTTCGACGTGGAGGAGCTGCCGGCGCTGCAGGTCAAGGGCAAGGAGAAGGCCGTCCCCACCTACCGCGTCCATGGCGTGGAACATACGACCGCCGCCTCCCCGCGCCGATGACGACGACCCAGGAGTGTCCCAACTGCGGGACCCAACATGACACCCGGGTCTATGTCAGCGGGCAGAAGCTGACGTGCCGTTGTGGCATCCGCTTCGAGGTGCGTCGTCAGGACGTGGGCGGTGTGAAGCCGGTGGGGGCGGGCAACTCGAACATCACGTTCGCGCCGCACCGGGCGCAGCCGTTGAACGAGCACACGCGCGACACGGTGGTCCCGGGGCTGGGGGAGGAGCGCGCGTCGCGCAGCCCCAGCTATGCGAATGGCGGAGCGCTGCGGGATGCGTCCGCGGGGTCGAGCGGAATCGACTGGAGTGAGGAGCGGGAGCCCGGCTCGTCGAGGGTCGGCGCGGCTCCGGGTGGAATCGCGAGGGCGGGTGCCTCGTGGGTGGGTGGGACGTCCGCGGCCGGCGTGACGTCGGGCTCCGAGGCGCGAGCGCGCCTGGGCGCCGCTGTGAGCGCGGGTGGTGACGCCGCGTCAGTGGGCCCGGTGGCGCGCCTGGACGCGTCTTCGGGTGTGGCCGACATGAGAGACGTGGAAGCGGCGGGGGACGCGGCGCGCGACAGTGGTGTGGAGGTGTCCTTCGGGGACACGGACGTGCCCGGCCTGCGGGTGACGGGGACCGCCATCGATTCCTCACCGGGCGGCGTCGCGCTGCCGGGCGTGAGCGTGGGCGGCGAGGCTCCGGTGGCCTCGGGGCTTGCCGGAGGCGAGGCCTCCGTCCGTGGCGGCGTGTCGCCAGGCGCGCCGTTCGGAGTGGCGGCGCCAGGGGTGGGCGCAGCGGGTGATGCGCTGGCGCGTGTCGCCGCGTCTCCGAACGCTGCGGGGGGCGATGCTCCCGGGCATGGCGGGGCATCTCCGGGTGCACCGTTCGGCGTGCCCCTGCCGGGCGTTCGCGCAGGCGAGGTGCTCGTGCAGAACGCTTCGGGCGGAGGAGACGGTCCGGGCAACGGTCGGCAGGGCGTCCCGCAGTCCTCGAACGAGTCGGGCGGCGTTGGCCCGAGTGGCGTGGCGCTGCCCTCCTCGACGCCGGGGATGGATGTGCCCGTGGACGCGACGGTGGTGCGCTCGACGCGGCCGACGGGGCGGGGCGACGCCGACTCCGACCTGGACATCCACTCGGTGGAGACGTTCGTGGCGGCGGCGCGGGTGACGCTGCCGGGCTTCGAGCTGAAGGAGCTGCTGGGCCGCGGCGGCATGGGCGAGGTGTGGCTCGCGCGCCAGACTTCGCTGGGTCGCACGGTGGCGGTGAAGCTGCTCCCGCCGAAGCTGGCGAAGGACCCGGAGTTCGTGGCGCGGTTCGAGAAGGAGGCCACGGCGCTGGCCGCCCTCAACCACCCGAACATCGTGCAGATCATCGACCGGGGCGTGGCCGGCGAGCACTACTACTTCGTGATGGAGTTCGTGGAGGGCCGCTCGCTGCGCGAGGCCATCTCTACCGGCTCGTTGACGCCGCAGCAGGGCCTGAAGCTGATGCTCCAGGCGGCGCGCGCCATCGAGTGCGCGCACGACAAGGACATCATCCACCGCGACCTCAAGCCGGAGAACATCCTGCTGGACGGGCGCGGCAACGTGAAGGTGGCGGACTTCGGTCTCGCCGGCATCCGTCAGTCCGAGGCCCGGCTGCAGCTCACCGCGACGGCGGTGGCCATGGGCACGCTCAACTACATGGCCCCCGAGCAGCGGCGCGACGCGAAGAGCGTGGACGGCCGCGCGGACCTGTTCTCGTTGGGCGTGGTCCTCTACGAGCTGCTCACCGGGGAGCTTCCCCTGGGGCGCTTCAAGCTGCCGTCCAAGCGGGTGCCGGGCCTGGACCCGCGCGTGGACCACATCATCGACCGGCTGCTGGAGACGGACCCCGAGGCGCGCTACGCGAAGGCCACGGAGCTGTGCGAGGCGCTGGAGCTGCTGGTGGCCTCGACGTCCGCGCCCAACCAGACGACCCGGCCGACGCATCCCATCGAGGGGCGTCGCAAGTCGACGAGTCAGATCACCCGCAAGCTGCGGACCGGGTGGCGACGGGTGCGTGCAGGCCTGTCGGTGGTGGGTGGACTCGCGGTGCTGGGGCTCGGCGCGCGATGGGTCAACGGGCGGATGCCCGAGAAGCCGAACCCGCCGAACACGTACGCGGAGGCCTTCTCCACGGCGACCCTGGTCGAGGCGGCGACGCCGGATGGCGAGGCGCGCTTCGAGGTGTCCTTCGACGACAAGGGCCCCGAGGAGCTCAATCTCCACAGCGGCTTGTGGAAGGTCGAAGGCGGACAGCTCCGCGCATGGCAGGGGGGGCAGGATGCCGGTGGCCGGCGACTGGTGCCTCGCGCCTATGTGGCGACGCGCTACTTCGCGGCGGACCACTTCGACGCCTCGGTGATGATGGACGTGAAGCCGCTCGGGGACGAGTACCGTCCGGACGAGCCGGACTCACAGCACTACGGCGAGCTGTCCTTCCGCATCCGGGACCTCCAGGTGTCGGCCTTCGCGATTCCGGAGGTCGGCATGCGCCTGGCGTGGCGCTACTTCGCCGAGGACGGACAGGAGATCGTCGGCAACAGCGCGCAGGACACGGACGGGCTCGTCGAGGACGAGATGCCGCTGCCCGACCGGGGGCCCTACCAGGTGCGCCTGAAGCTCAGCCGCGTGAAGGGCGGCGTGCTCGCGGAAGGGTTCCTCGGACGGCAGCGCTTCGCCCGCAAGCTGCTGCCCGGCCTGGAGAACCGCGTCGCCAAGGTGGCGGTGGGATGCCGTAACCTCGCTTGCACCTTCGATGACCTGAAGGTGAAGGGACAGCTTCGCGAGCAGCCGCTGCGCCGGGCCTCCGCGGGCCAGGAGCAGTAGTGGGTTCAGCGGCCTGAGGTGACTCGGGGGGGCGGAAGGAGCCGTCGCTACGCCTCACCCGGACAGCTTGTCCGAGAGCAGCCGAAGCATCTATCGAGCTCCGCGATTCCTCGCGAACGTGCGGGTGCGGCAACTCCATGGCCGTCTGAAGCGCACTCTCTTGCTTCCTGAGCTGTTTCTCCAGCACCTGCGCGCCGAAGCGGGCTGGGCTCACGACTTGTCGGCGCCTGTCGTGGAATCCTCACGTACTCAACACTTCCCTCGCACGACCCGGCCGGACTCCGTCCGACGGAGGGCGGTTCCCGCGGCACCTGTCAGGCGCGGGACGGGGTGAGACTCCGGGCGACCTTGCGCGAGCCTGTCCGGCGTACCACCTTCCCTCGGTATCCGGGGTCTGGCGTGGAGCGGGCCCTGTTCGTGCGGCCGGGGGACGGGATGGAATTCTGGCGCGCCGTGCTGGCGCCCATCTATGCGGCGCTCCTGGCGGGACTGGTGGTGGCCGTGCTGACCGTGGGACGGCGGGGGCCGGACTCGCGAGTCCCCCGTCTGCCGCTCGTCTGGTTCGGGTTGCTGGCCTTCGGTGGCTTCCTGCTCGTCTCCGGGCTGGGCAATGTCGCCTTCGTGGTGTGGTCGTCCGAGTCGTTCGGCAGGTCGCTGGGCATCGCGCTGCTGGTGGCGGCGGCCCTGCTCGCGGTGCGGGGCACCCGGGTCCGTTCGGGCTCGGAGCTGCTGCGCGACTCGGCGCCGAAGAGCCTGGATGACGCCGTGGCGGAGCTGCGCGCCGGGGCCTCCATGAGCTGGGGTGTCTTCCAGGGTACGCTCGATGCGCAGGAGGAGCTGACATCGCCAGGGGGCGTGGGCTGCGCGTTCTACGAAGCGGAGCTGCGCGAGGTCGCCTCGGATGGGCGCAAGGGGACGCTGCTGTCTCGTGAGCGCGCCTATTCCCCGACGCTGACGTTGCGCGGCGCGCGCATCCGGGCTCGAGTGCGCTTCTCGCCCGCGTCGTTGATGGCGCCCGTGCGGCCCCGCCGCTGCAGGACGGTCTGTCTGCCGACGCCCTCCGCGTGGCTCGAGGAGCGGCCGGTGACGCCGGAGGGCGCCTCGGTGCCCGAGGCTCGCCAGCTGACGGACGAGCCCTGGGCCTTGTCCTGGGAGCGCGTGGGGACCGCGGGCGAGACGTGCTTCGTGGTGGGGGAGCTCCGACGGGGCTCGAGCGAGGGCTCCTACGAGCTGTGCGGTCGCGGCGGCGGACCCGCCCTGGTCGTCCTGGGTCCGGAGGCGCAGGACACGCGAGGTACGCTGGCTCGCCGCGCCTGGACGCACTTCACGGCGGCCGGGGTGATGTCCGTGGCCGCCGCGCTGATGTTGTCGCGCACGCTGTGAGCTCCGCGCCCTGCCTACGTTGACGACGACGGACCCCACGCGGTGGAGAAGACGAGCTGCTCCTGGCTGCTCGCGATCCGCACGGTGAACGTGCGCTCGATGCCGCCGAGCCCGCGCGGAGTGGCCTTCGCGACCTCGGCGAGCAGTGCCCCCGCGGCGCGCAGATGGAACCCCGTGTTCCACATCCCCTCCAGCTCACCGTGCACCGCGCGCAGCTCCTCGCCGCTCCGCCGCTCGTCGATGGACCGGCGCAGGCGCACCAGGCCCGCGACGAAGCGGCGGCACTTTCCCAACGTCCCGCTGTTCGCCTGCGTCACCTCCGCGAAGGTGAACCTGCCGCCCGTGCCACTCCACGTCTTCTCGCGCAGCAGCAGGTCCGAGGCGAGCTGCTTCACCGTCGCGTCGCGCTCGATGAACCACTGGGCGATCTGCGCGGCGAGGGTGGGGGAGAGGTCTCCGGACAGGAAGCTGCCCTTGTCCAGGACCTCGTTGAGGTACGACTCCCAGATGGGCGCGTAGACCAGCTTGCGGAACTCCGGGGACACCCGCGCCGTCTGCTCGCTCCACGGCATGGCCCGGGCGAGCGCGCGGGAGAAGAGCTTGACGTCGAAGCCCTGCAGTCGCGGCAGGAACTCGCGCAGCATGTCGTCCGACACCTTGATCTCCAGCTGCGTCTCCACGTCCGACCTGCCCACGTGCGCGTCGAGCCTCGTCAGCACCGTGGCGGCGTCGTTCGCGTCCAGCACGCCCCACACGACGGCGTCGTCCACCGCCTCGCGCAGCTCCTGCTTCGACAGCTTCTTCTTCTGGCCCCACAGCAGCATGTGCAGGCCCAGGCGGAAGTCCGGCGCCGTCGGCGCCAGCGTGAACGCCTCCATGTCCGCGCGGAAGTCCACCACCCACCGGCCACGGTGCCCCAGGAACGAGTCCTCGTACGCGCGCTGTCCCAGGAACGCCTGCCGCCGCGCGCCCTGGAAGTTCTCCTGGTTCACCCAGGTCTGCTTGCGCGTGGAGCGCGACTTGAGCACCTCGAAGCTCCCCAGTCCGAGCGTGAAGCCCACCGTCGACTGGAGCGTGGCGGAGGACGTGTTCAGGTAGTTGCGCAGCGTGTAGCTCCCCGCGTTCGCGGGCTCACGCAGCCACGCGAGCAGGTCCACCAGGCTGCCGCGCAGCAGCGAGCCGTGGAAGCGCAGCGCGGTGGCCTCGTCCAGCTCCACCTCCAGCAGCGTGGAGGACTCGGACACGCGCAGGTACTCGTACTGGAAGGACGCCGCCACGCGCGCCTTCACCAACGTGTCGAGCGCGCTCGACACCTTCTGCTTGAGCTGCGCCCACTCCTGCTTCAGGTGGTCGAGGACGACCAGCTGCGGGTCCAGCCCCAGCCGCTCCAGGATGCCGCGAAGCTGGGCCTGCTCCTCGGCGCTGAGCACCTTGTCGAGGGCCTTGTCGACCAGCTCCTCCACCTTCGCCTCGGCCTGCCCGGTGATGGCCGTGAGCACCTCGCCGAGCCGCTTGCGCACCGCCTCCGCGTCGGCCAGCTCCACCTGGAGGTTGAGCCCCGCGCCCAGCGTGGCCTCGCGCGACTTCGCCTTGCGCACGGCCAGCTGGATGCGGCTCGCGGCGGGGCGGGAGAAGACGAGCTGGTAGTCGTCCGTGAGCGACACGCGCGCGCCCACCTTCGCGTCGAGCGCCGTCTTCAGCTCGATGAGCTCGCTGGTGCGCACGAAGGCCAGGTTCGCCAGGTTCGTGGTGAACAGGTCCGCCCAGTTCAGCTCGAGCCCCGCCTCCAGCGTCCCGCGCACCTGCCACGCCACCGCGTCACCCGGGCCCAGCTTGGTCAGGTCCGTGGACAACACCAGCAGCCGTGGATGCGACAGGTCCTCCTTCGCCGCCTCGCGCATGTTCCGCGTCAGCGGGTGCGCACGGTAGTCGCTGAGCGTGGCGAACACCTCGCTCTTGCCCTGTCCGGACACGAACGGTAGCGAGCCGGTGGACCCCGCGGACTTGATGCGCGCCGTGGCCTGGTAGCGCATCCAGCCGGTGTTTCCTCCCAGCAGCAACTGGGGCCGGGAGCCCTCGGAGGCGGGCGCGTTGGCGGCGGCGGGCTCGCCCACCACGCCGTTCTCGTCCACGTCGCCGGGCGAGTTGAAGTTGCGGACCGTGGCCTCCACGGCCCCATCGAACGACAGCGTGAAGTCCGCGAGGCTCAGCTTGGGCGGCAGGATGTTGTCCCGCGTGAGGCCCTCCTGCGCGAGCGTCACCCGGATGTCCTGGTCCTGCAGCTTCACGTCCGGAAGCTTCTCGGCCAGCGCCGGCGGAAGTTGGGCGAGCAGCGACTCGATGACCTTCATGGGCTTCCCCTCGGACGGAATGGATGGCTGCTCCAGCATGCTCCAGGTTCTACCGGGAGGCACGTGCTGTCGGTTCCAAGGGGTAATTCTGGACTGACGCGGAAGGCCGCCTGCCCACCGGGGCGCGGCGCTCACGCCTCGTCGGCGAGGCCGTACTCCTTGAGCTTGCGGGCGAGCGTGTTGCGGCCGATCTCCAGCACCTTCGCGGCGGCGGTGCGGTTGCCCTTCACTGCGTCCAGGACGCGCAGGATGTGCAGGCGCTCCACCTCGGCCAGGGACCTCAGGCCCGTCTCGGACGCGGCGGGCGTCGTGGCGCGCGCGGGCTCGGCGGGCGCGCTCCCGGGGACGCGGTCCATGTCCGGCAGGGGCAGGTGCTCCTCGAGGATCTCCCCCTCGCACAGCACCACGGCGCTCTCGATGCAGTTCTCCAGCTCGCGCACGTTGCCCGGCCAGCGGTAGCGCTTGAGCCGCTCCAGCGCGGTGGGGCTGAGGCGGGGCGTCACCAGCCGGTGGCGCCGCGCGGCGGTGGCGACGAAGTGCCGGGCCAGCCGCTCGATGTCCTCGGCGCCGCGCTCGCGCAGCGGGGGCAGCACCACCTCCACGACCTTGATGCGGTAGTAGAGGTCCTCGCGGAAGCGGCCCTCGGCCACCATGCGCGCCAGGTCCCGATGCGTGGCGGCGACGATGCGCACGTCGACCTTGATGGCCTGCGTGCCGCCCACGCGCTCGAACTCGCGGTCCTGCAGGACACGCAGCAGCTTGCCCTGCACGGGCAGGGGCAGCTCGCCAATCTCGTCGATGAACACGGTGCCGTTGTCGGCCGCCTCGAACTTGCCGGGCATCCGGTGGTCCGCGCCGGTGAAGGCGCCCTTCTCGTGGCCGAACAGCTCGTTCTCGATGAGCGTGGCGGGCAGGGCGGCGCAGTCGACCTTGATGAACGGCTTGTCGCGGCGCGGGCCGTTGACGTGCACGGCGCGCGCGAAGAGCTCCTTGCCGCTGCCGCTCTCTCCGCGCAGCAGCACGGTGGCGTCGGTGGGCGCGGCCTTGCGCACCAGCCGGTAGATGCTCTGCAGCTGCGGGGACTCGCCGATGATGCGGTTGAAGAAGTAGCCCACCGGCGCCTGGGGCTGGTCCTTGGCGCGCTGCAGCTCCTGGTAGAGGCTGGTGCTCTGCAGGGCGGAGCTCACCTGCGACGCGATGGCGTCCAGCCGCTCGGTGTCCTCATGCGTGAAGCGGTCCGCGCCCCGGCGGTTGAGCACCTGGAGCACGCCGTACAGCGCGCCGTCCACGTCGCGCAGCGGCACCGCGAGCAGGCTGGTGGTGCGGTAGCCCGTCATCCGGTCGATGTCCGCGAAGAAGCGCTGCTCGCCGCGCGGGTCCGGCACGTTGATGGGCTGGCCCTGCTGGGCCACGGTGCCGGCGACCCCCTGGCCCAGCTTCACGCGAATCTGGGACACCTCCGGCAGGTGCGCCGCGCGGCTGAACAGCTCGCGCCGTGCGGGGTCCAACAACCACAGCGTGCCCCGGTCCGCCTGCATTGTGGCGGCGATGCGGTCCATCAACGTCTGGAGGAAGGCGTCGAGGTCCACCTCACGGCCCACCAGCGCCCCGAAGGGGAGGAGGACCTGGGTGACATCCGGGGCGGGGGGCATGGTGGGCAGGGGCGGGAGGATGAAGGCCGAAGCGTCACCATAGCATCCGTGTGGCATCGTCCGGCCCACCTCTCAGGCCGCGCGGCCCAGCACCAGTCGTTGGCCCTCGCGCGCCGGCTCGCACACCGGGAACAGCGTCCGCGCCTGCTCGGCCATGTCCTCCAGCACCTCGTCCGAGTGCGCCGGGTCATGGTGGAACAGGCACAGCCGCCGCGCGCCCACCGTCTTCGCCACGCCCGCCGCGTCCATCATCGTCGAGTGGCCCCAGCCCTTCTTCGGGATGCCCTTCTTCCCGTCGTACTCGTCGGGCGTGTACTGCGCGTCCAGACACAGCACGTCCGCGCCCTCGAACAGCCGCGCCACCTCCGGCGACAGGTCCTCCAGCCGCAGCTCCACGTCCGTGGCGTAGATGAACGAGTGCCCGTCCGCCTCCACGCGGTACGCCAGGCACCCCTGCGGGTGCGGCACGTCGATGGGCGTCACCTTGAACGGGCCCACCTCCACCGTCCTCGCGTGCAGCGCGGACAGGAAGTCCATCTTCGAGCGCATGGTGCTCAGCGGCACCGGGAAGTGCGGCGGCTGCATCTGCGCCGCAAGCTCCGACTGGAGCGCCTGCGCGCCATTCGCGCCGGGTCCGTACATCGTCAGCCGCGACGTGGGCAGGTACGCCGGCGTGAAGAAGGGGAAGCCCTGCACGTGGTCCCAGTGCAGGTGCGAGAAGAACATCGTCACGTCGTGCGGAATCGGCTCGCGCATCATCGACTCGCCCAGCGCGCGCAGGCCCGTGCCCGCGTCGAGGATCAGCCGGTGGCCCTGGCTCGTCACCTCCACGCAGGCCGTGTTGCCGCCGATGCGTGAGCCAGAAACCGCGATGCTGCCGCGAACGCCGTGGAACCGGATATCCATGATGTGCCTCCTCAAGCTGGCGGGCCTCCTCGGGAGGACGCCCTGATGCCCCGTGCTTCAGCACGTGGGATGCCATGGCCAAGTGGCTGGAATTATTGGCCCAACGAAG